>NZ_JBVMUU010000002.1:0-4800000 GCF_055632315.1 Streptomyces sp. PSU-S4-23
ACTGACATTGTTGCCGTGATGTCGTCAAGGTGAGGCCGGTTTCGGCGAGACATCCGTCGATGAGGTTGCTGCGGTACTGGATCTGGCGGAGACCGTGGCGAAGCGCGCTCATGAGGTGGTCCGGGTTGGTGAATGCGGTGTTGGCCTGGCTGCTGCGTCGCAGCAGTGACCAGATGCCCTCGACGGGGTTGAGGTCGGGTGCATAGGACGGCAGGAAGTAGCAGGTGATCCAATCGTGAGTGTCAATGAACTCCCGCAGCCGATGGTCTTTGTGGACGTTCAGGTTGTCCCACACCAGCACGATCGGTGCGCCAAGCTGCTGGTGGGCGGCGATGAGCAGGTCGCGGTAGTCGGTCCAGGTGAAACTGCGTCTGCCGCCCCGCTTGTGATCGACGTGGCGTTTGGGCCGGTAGACCAGGCGTGAGCGTTCACCCTGCTTGTAGCAGGCCAGGGCGGCGATGGAGAAGCGGCGCTGGGAACGTCCCCGCACCCGGATGACGGGTGTGTGGCCGCGCCGGGCCCAGGTGCGGGCGGTGGGCGGCGTCATCGAGAAGCCGGCCTCGTCTTCGAAGCACAGCCAGGCCCCGAGCGCCGCCACGGACCTTCCACCTGCGGCCAGGTTCCCTTCACCCAGCCGGTGACGGCGTCCTCGTCCCGCTCTACCGCGCGGCGGGCGGGGACCTGATGGCTGAAACCGTGGCGGTGCAGCATCTGCGCGATGGCCGACAGCGTCATGCTCTTGTGGAACCGGCGCCCGATCAGCGTCTTGATCCGCGCGAGCGTCCACGTCTGGTCCGGCCAGCCGTGCGCTACCGGCCCCCTGGCCAGCTCCTGCTCGAGCGCCGCAAACAGTGCCTCACTCAGCTTGGGCTGGGACGCCTGCCCCTTCGACTCCAGGGCCGGTGTTCCGCCGTGCTCCCATGCCTGGTGCCACCGCTGTATCGACCGCACGCTGACACGTAACTGCCTGGCGATAGCTGCATTGTCGTGTTCCAGGGCGAACAACTCGGCCGCCTGCATCCGGATGTGCTCGCGAAACGCCCGTCGCTCCGCGGTCAGCCCGCCCCCTTGCGGATACCTCATGTGACCGGCCTACTGCGACAAGCACAGCTTGTCGACCCCCACGACATCACGCCAGCAAGGTCAGTAACTCACACCACCCGAGTTACACCGTTGGCTGGACAGACCCCTCCCTGGGGCGCCTTTCGGGTCATTGACGGAGGCCAGCCGAGGGCGCGCCGCGACCGTCTCCATGTACTCACTGAAGGGGGCGGTCTACGGTGATCCAATGGATGTTGGGTCGGTGCTGATCGCGGTGACTGGTGTAGCGGGGACGCTCGGGGGCGCGTTGCTCACCCAGCGAGGTGCCGACCGGGCCAAGAGACGCGAGTTGGAGATGACCCAAGCTATCCAAGAGGCCCGCGAGAACCGTGAGCTGCGACGGAGCTGCTACTCGGAACTGCACCGGGATGCACGGCAGTTCGCCACGGCCCTCAGTCGTCACCTGTACGTCATGCGAGACCGTGCGCCCTCGGACGAGGACATTCGGGCGCTGGAAGAAACCAAGGACACCTACCGTAACCGCTGGTCCGAGGCCCTCATGATCGCCCCCGACGCCGTGATTGCTCCGGCTCACGAGGTGAACGAGACGCTGACTCGGGTTCACGGACAGGTCAAACGCCTGGAACAGGGGAATCCGCGGCCAGACGAAACCCTGCGATCAGCCGCTGAAGCGCAACATTCCCTCTGGCTCCTGATAGACGCTATGAGAGAGGCGATGCGTCGTGATCTAGCCTCGATCTTTCTTGATGGGCCGCCGACGGAGTCGGTGGCCCATCTTGTTGCCGATGGCGGCGGCCGGGCAGGCTCGGAGCCCGAGTGTCGTCTCGGGTGGACGCCGGGTTCCACTGCTCCGGGCTGGAGGGTTCTCTCGCGGGGACAGGTGAATCCGCTGGTCAGCCGGGGTGCGGCAGGAGTGCGAGCGGTCGAGGGCTGCGGTGATGTGACCTGCCCAGGGCCAGTGCCGGGCCAGGCGGAGGATCCGGCGACGGCCGGTGGTCACGAGCTGCCCGGCCGTGGTGAACAGGCGGAGCCGCAGACGGCGGGGTTCCCAGAGCCTGGCCTTGCCGGTCAGTGCGAGCATCGGCATCCAGGCCAGCAGGTCGAGAGCGATCTGTACGATCTCCAGCCAGATCCGGTTCTGGGCCGTGCGGTGCAGGGGCAGGTTCCGCAGCCCGGTGGCCCGGGCAGCGCGGATGCGGTCCTCGGCCCGGGCCCGCAACCGGTGACGGAGCTCGAGCTCGGCGATCGGCCGACCGTCGGTGTTGGTGGCGAAACAGGTCAGCCGCATGCCGTCCGCATCCGTCAGCCGCAGCTGGGCTCCGGGGTGGGGGCGTTCCTTCCTGACGATCAACCGCATGCCCTTGGGCCAGCCGGCCAGGACGTCGCCGGTGAGTTCGGCGACCCAGGCCCCGTCACGGATCTCGCCGTCCGCCTCGACGGCCGCCGTCCAGGCCGATGCCGGAACCTTCAGCACATGCTGGTGGATCGCCTCGGTGATCACCATGCCGACCGAGTAGGACAGCCACCGTCCCCGCCGGGCGAGCCAGGCGACGAAGTCGTGGGTGCCGCCCGCGGAGTCGGTGCGGATCAGGGTCCGGCGCCCGCGCCGGTACTCCTTCGGCAGCTGCGCCAGGGCCAGACGGGCGGCGGTGATGTGGTCGGCCGCCGTGTTCGATCCCGCGTTGCCCGGCCTGAGCAGGGCCGCGACGGGTTCCCCGGTGCCGCCCGGTCCGTGGTCGACGAACCCCATCAGCGGATGATGTCCGTAGGTCCGCTTCCACGTCGGGGCCGCGTCCTCCTTGTCCGAGTGCGCGATCACCAGCACCCCGTCCAGATCGACGGTCACCGACATGCCCGCATCAGGCGCGTCCCGGCCGGCCAACCGCCAGACCTGTCGGCGGACTTCGGCCCGCGCGGCACGGATCGCTGCCAGTGCCTTCTCCCCGGAGGCGGCGAGGGTGTCGATGAGGCGGGAGACCGTCGGGTCGGAGGCCACCGGTCCGAACACGGCCGGCTCGGACCGCAGCATGCCGACATCCGCGAGGCAGTCCCCGCCCAGCGCGACCGCCAGGGCCACGTCCAGCAGGATCTTGCCCGGATCGTGCACCGCCCGAGCCTTCCGCCACGGCATCAGCGCCGCCGATATCGCGGTGTCCAAGCCGACCCTGCGGACGGTCTCGACCAGCAGAACGCCCCCGGCCTGCGAGACCACCGCCCGGCCGCCGCCCTCGATGCGGACACGCGGATACGACCCGATACGCTTCTTCACCTGGAGAGTGCTTCTTCCCGTGCAGCCAACAGGACCCTAGACAAGTCCCATCGTTGCAGGTCAGGAGCACTCTCTGCTTATTTGATCAAGCCTCGGACACCCCACCTCGTGAAAGCGTGAGGCTAGGTGTCACTGCGGAGACTTCCGACTTGCCTCAGTTCACCTCCTCCAGCGACCCCACCGCCTTGATCCGGGACTTCAGGGGACGGAGCGATGGCCCCAGCTCATGAGGGGCGTCCCGCATCTTGATCACAACTCCGAACAGGCCCTAGCCTGGCCGTTTCGCTTGAGCGGCGTCCGAATCTTGGGCGGAAACACGAAAGTGCCTTCTGACCTGGGACGATAGGGCTTGTCTAAGGCTTCTGTCGTTCCAGCAGGAAGGCACTTTCTGCGTGCACACTACCGCCTCACGCCCCAAGCTCGTCGTCTCGGCCGACGGCCACGGGGTGATCAGCCACGCAGGATCTCGGCTGCTGGCCGATCTCGCCGACGCCACCGGCCTGACCGCCGCCTTCACCAACGCGCTGCGCCATCTGCGACCACGTGGCACCGGGCACGCCCCCGGACGGATCGCCGTGGACATGGCCGTGATGCTCGCCGACGGCGGCGAAGCAATCCGTGACCTCTCCGTCCTGCGCGACCAGCCTGCGGTGTTCGGCCCGGTCGCCTCCACACCGACCGCATGGCGGCTGCTGGCCGGCATCGATCCCACGACGCTGTCCGCACTGCGCGCAGCCAGAGCCACAGCCCGGGAAGTCGCATGGCTGCAAGCTGCCGAGACCCGGGCGGGGATACCGTCTGCCCGCGCCGCCGGCCGCGACCTCGCGGGTCTGGTCCTGGACATCGACGCCACCCTGGTCACCTGCCATTCCGAGAAGGAGCAGGCGGCAGCCACCTACAAGCACGGCTTCGGATTCCACCCGCTGCTGTGCTTCCTGGACAACACCGGCGAAGCCCTCGCCGGACTACTACGGCCCGGCAACGCCGGAGCCAACAGCGCAGCCGACCACATCACCATCCTGGACCAGGCCCTCGCCCAGATCCCCGATGCCCATCGCCACGGCACCGACATCCTCGTCCGCACCGACACCGCCGGAGGCGCCAAAGCCTTCCTGCACCACATCCGCTCCAAGCGCGCACGCGGCATCCGCACGTTCTTCTCGGTCGGACACCCCATCACCAAACCGGTCCGCCGCGCGATCCGGGCCCTGCCCGGCCAGGTCTGGCACCCCGCACTCGAGCAGGACGGGAGCTTGCGGACCGGAGCCGAAGTCGCCGAACTGACCGGCATGATCGACCTGGCCGGCTACCCGGACGGCACCCGGATCATCGTCCGCCGCGAGCGCCCGCACCCCGGCGCCCAACTGTCCCTGTTCGACCTCGACGAAGGCATGCGCCACCAGGTCTACCTCACCGACACCCCCCACTCCCGCGGCGGAACAGCCCAGTACCTGGAAGCCCGCCACCGCGCGCACGCCCGCGTCGAAGACCGCATCCGCAACGGCAAGAACACCGGCTTCGGCCGCTTCCCGTCCCGCCACTTCACCATCAACGCCACCTGGCTCGAACTCGCACTCGCCGCCACCGACCTGCTCGCCTGGACTCGCACCCTGCTACTGGAAGGTGAACTGGCCACCGCCGAGCCGAAGAAGCTCCGTTACCGGATCCTGCACGCAGCTGCCCGTATCACCCGCGGCGGACGGCGCCTGCGTCTGCGGATCGCCACCACCTGGCCCTGGCGACATGAGCTGACCCGCGCTTTCGACTGCTTGGCCGCCCTGCCCCGACCAGCCACCTGACCACCGTCACCGTCCCTGACCACCCACGACCCCAGGAACCCGGAGAACCCGGCCGAGCGCCGGGCCATCGCCATGTCCACCGCAGACCAGTAGCCAAAATTGCCGGTCACGCCGGGATCGACCCATCGCAGCCACCCAAAGCGAAACAGGGAGGCTAGGCACAAGCGGAACCGGGTCCCCACCAACCTGTTCCAGCACACACCCAAGAACATCGCCAATCCACTCCCCGACTACCAGCAGCAAAATCGCTCCAGCCAGCACCACACACACGGTGAGAACGAACACGACAGCCAGGCAGTGACACCCCCCACATCGATCACGCGGAGTCCAGCACCTCGACCACCCACTCCAGCAGGCCCGGGAACACCCCTCGCCCGACCCGCGGATCCTCACACAGCTAGTCAAAGGCAGACAGGACCAGAGATGACACGCCGGCAGACACAGTCCTCCACTTGGGTCACGGGGCGTAGAGAACTCCATGATCTTGGAAGCCGTGCCTGTCACGTTCCGAGAGCACTGCCGCTGAGCTGGCAGTGCGCCACGAACCGGGCGTCATGCGACTACGCCGAAGCCCTGCACGGTAGGCGCGATGCGTTCTCGTGTCGTGAGAAGGCGGTGGCGGATGGCTGATCAGGGATCCGCCCTGCAGCGTTTGCGAGCGGTAGGCGCCTGGATTACGGTACATGAGTCGATAGTCAAGCGCGGCCCTGAGGGCATAGTGAGCAGCCTGCGTGCACGCCAGCGGGACCTCTCGTTATCGATACCACTTCTCGGACCATGTCAGTTGCAACGCTTACCGCGCGACTATCTCGACTCCTTCACCGGAAGGCAGGAATGGTCTGTGCGGCCTCCACCGCAGCCCCGGAGTGGAGCGGGCACCCACCCAGTCGCATCTCGTTCGTGCAGACGTGGAAACCCCGTCGAGTTCCGACCTCTGCGGATGGCTGGTAAGCCAACCACGAGGAAAGCCCAACTCCTCGGCGAGAACGGCAAGAGCCGAGAAGTCAATGCCGGCGAGTCGCTTGCACGGTTCCAAGGGAGCAGGGGCGTAGTAACGCGTCCCCGCTACCCGACCGGAGGGTGCGTTCCCTACCGCCACACCCGACCGGGCGACCCGACTACCGCCGCTTCCGTCCTGACCCACGGGCTCAACGGTCCCCAGCCATGCGGGATCAGACCGGACGCCAGGAGCTCTCACGAGAGTTCCGGAGCCCGCTGTTCCAAGGAGGCAAGCATGCCCCGTTTCGCGGAAGGTACTACACCCATATTCCTGCCCTCAAAACACACCGGATTGCCCAGGGAAATCATGCGATCCGAATTGGACTCTGGATTCACTGGGGTCTACACCGAATTGCACGGCCTTCACTACACCATTCATCTGACCAAAGATGCGGTCAGCTGGATTTCAACCATGGAGGCTTTCTTCAAGCAAGTGCTCCAGTATTCCATGGAGGTAATCGAGGAGCTCGCGCCACTCTTCGAGGCGGTCTCCGCATATATTCAAGCGGAAGCGGAGTCGATTAAAGCGGTATCGCGCGACGTTTCAGACGGCCAGGTCAAGCTGGACGGGTACATTCCCGCGCCATCCGTGGTTCCATCACCTGACCCGGGCTTCTCACCCCCAGGGTCATGGAACCCTCCCGACCCTGTGAATGAACTGAGGTTCTGGAACGTAAACTCAATCATAGAATACCGGAATCACTGGAGCTTCACCGCCAACAACTCCAATCCCAACGTCAGTCCACCCGTTCAGTCGATATTCTTTTCCACGAAATACGAGGGAAACAGTTTCATCACAACTCCGGTTGACTTCAGGTCTCAAAATGGATTTCCCGCCCTCCAGAGCCTTACGCAGTTTAACGGCGGAGTGGACACGACTGCCTGGAACGCTGCCGTCGCCATGTGGTTCCTATTCAAAGGCCAAAATACTGTGGCAACGAACGAGGCCGGAACCAGTATTACGTGGGGGCCGACTACAATCGATTCCTTCCCGGGTCTCGCAAAAGTGCGCAGTGGGGCCTACAGTCAAGCGGACAAGGAAACCTGGGCCAATGGAATCGATTGCGCCACCATCGACCACGACGGTTATTACTACTTCACTGCAGGGAACCGGTTCGTGCAACTGGATCCATCTGGCAATATCTATCAAGGCCCCTGGGATCTCGACTATTGCTGGCCGGGACTCAGTGCAGAGGACCTTGCCAGTATCGGCCTTGAGGACACGAACCTGAAGGCATTCGCCTGGTCCAGGTGCGGCAATAGGCTTAAGCATTTCTTTCTCTATGAGAAGACCCTCCTCACCTGGTATCAAGACGATCCCAACCACCTGTGGTACGGGTACGTTGCGTGCCAATCCGACACCACGCACTGGGATTACAGCTGGAACGCCATGCACAACTACCTGAACGGCCCATGGCCCTGGCCTAGCTGCGACTGATCCAGAAGTTCCGGAATGGCATCGGCGAGCGCGTTGGTGACGGCTAGTACTCCACCAGCCGACGTAGCGGCGGACCTCGTACTCGTCGAGGCCGCACTCGTTCTTCGCAGCCTGGAAGCACTCCTCGATGGCCCGGCGTGAGCCGGCAACACGGGCCAATTCGTCGATCTCAACCCCGACCGGTGCGTAGGCCAGGTAGTAGGCGAGTTCGTTGGGATCGGACAGGCTGCGGCGGGCCATCACCCAGCGGTGATGGGTCGGCGGATCGGGGTCGAAGACGATGTTGGCGGGCAGCTTGGCCGCCGCCCGGTCGTAGACGCGCGGCCCCTTGGCGCCATCGCCGCAGGAGAGGGTCTGCCAGGCGTCACCGGGGGCGTCGTTGATGAGCTGGTCGATGCGCCAGAAGCCGGCCAGGGACTTGATCTGCTGGGACTTCGGCACGGCCACGACATAGCCGATGTCGTGCTGTTCGAGCAGGTAGCGGAAGGACCAGTCCTGCCCGTAAGCCTCGTCGGCGGTGACCCAGGAGGCCGGAAGAGCACCTGCCAGGCAGCGACGCACCAGTGCCTTGGCCGGCTCGCCTTTGGTGGCGAACGCCCGGTCGTCGGGGATCTTCGCCGCCCGGCACCGCTCGCGGTCCTTCGTCCAGCACTTGGGCAGGTAGAGCTCACGGTCGACCAGGGCTCGGCCGCGGGCGGTGGCGTAAGCGGCGAACACCCCGATCTGGCAGTTGTCGATCTTTCCCGAGGTGCCGGTGTACTGCCTGGACACCCCGGCCGAGGTGGTGCCCTTCTTGATGAGTTGGGTCGGGGACGGGACGCCGTGCACCGTTTCGGGTGTCGGTTTTCCCGTCCCCGCCCGCCGAACCGGACGTGCCGTTGGCCGAGCATCCGGCTCTCCACATGATCCAGAGGATCATCCTCCACCACGCGTAGTGGCCGAGATAGGAGAACGTCCTCTTCAATGCGCCGTAGCGGAAGTAGGCCGCCCAGCCCCGCAGGACCGGGTTGACCGTCCGCAGCACCGCCTCCAACGAGAGCAGGGTCGTGCCCCGCTCCGTCAGCTTCTTGATCTTGTGCATCACCGATGCCAACGCCTGCTTGGACGGGATGGTGAGCACGACATGGCGACCGTCGCCCCGGGTCTTCGCCTGGATGTGGAAGCCGAGGAAGACGAAGCCGTCGTCTATGTGGGTGATGTGGGTCTTCTCCTCCGAGAGGGTCATCTTCAGCCTGTCGGCCAGCAACATGCCGATCTCCGTCTTGATCGCTTCCGCGTCCTCCCTCGTGCCGTGCACGAGCACGACGAAGTCATCCGCGTAACGGACCAGCCGGAAGTTCGACAGTCCTCGTCGGCGTCGGTGTTGCCGACGCCAGGCCGGGGACATCTCCTCGTCCCAGGTCCGGGCGAAGTGCCGGTCCAGGACGGAGAGGTAGATGTTGGCCAGCAGCGGGGAGGCGACCCCGCCCTGCGGAGTCCCGGTGAGGGTCTCCGCGAGTCCACCGTGCAGTTCGACAACCCCGGCCCGCAGAAACGTGCTGACCAGCCGCAGGACCTTGCGGTCCTTGACGCGTTCGGCCACCAGGTCCATCAGGACGTGGTGATCGACGTTGTCGAAGCAGGCCTTGATGTCGCCCTCGACGACCCATTCGTAGTTCGACGGCCTGCTGGTGAGGTGGTGGATCTCGGCGATGGCATCCTGGGCCCGACGGCCGGGCCGATACCCGTAACTGGACGGGTAGAAGTCGGCCTCGAAGATCGGTTCCAGGACCAGCTTGAGCGCCATCTGCGCGACCCGGTCCCGCAGAGTCGGGATTCCCAGGTAACGGACCTTGCCGTTCTTCTTGGGGATCACCGCCTGCTTGACCGGCAGTGCTTGGAACGTCCCGTCCTTGAGTGAGGAGCGGAGCTCCTCCAGGAACGGGATCACCCCCAGGCGTTCCTCGACGTGGTAGCGGGTGACCGCGTCCACGCCCGCTGTCCTGGCACCCCGGTTGCCGGACACCCGCTCCCAGGCCACCAACAGCGTGGCCCGGTCGCAGATCAAGTTGAATACGTCAGCGAACCGGCGGTTCGGATCGCTCCTTGCCCATCGGTGCAGCTTGAGCTGATGATCGAGTACCCGCCGCTCGGCCGCGAAGATGCTCGGCCACGTCTGCGGCGGCGCGTCGTTGTTCAACAACGTCCCTCCCCGACAGCATCTCTGCTGCCATCATGCTGTCGCCCTTCCCCATGCGGACGGCTTTCCCGTCCTCGGAGTACTACGGCGACTCCGCCACGACCCGGCCCCATCGGCGAGCGTCGCGCCTGCCCGCCGCCCGGTCGGCTGCCGGGCGGGGAGGGCGATGCCAGGTCGCTTCCCACGTTCACTGAGGATCTCTGCGACGGCTTCGGTGCCCAGCTTTACCCCGACGGCATCGCCACGGACCGCACATCGCAGTCTTGGTCCGGGCCTCCCGCCGCCCACAGGCTCAAGGCGACGAGAGAGGAGAGGCCACCGGATAGAGCACTCTCCAGCGCCGCAGCGCGGCCCATCCACCAGGTTCGGCAGGCCGCTGACGACTCACGGGGCTTCAAACGCTGGTTCAGTTTCCTTACACCCATTCCGTCTTCGCTTGCGGGCACGGACCGTCTGGTGGTCTCGGTCCGCCCCTACGTTGTCGAGACTGCTTCCGGCCTCGCCCCCGACCTGGGGTCTAGCCTGTCTCCAGCTTCAACCGGTCACTGCGATGACCAGCGATGGGCTCCCCCTCCCACTCGACCCTCAGCGCCTCGTGGCACACAGCCGGTGTCATCCACGATCAGTACCCCGCCCGGGCCGAGCCGTTCAGCGACGTGATCGCGCACGTCGTCCCGCACTGCATCCGCGTCCCAGCGGGCACCGTTCAGCAGGTGCTGCAGACCCGCCGGATCCCGGTGGCCTGCATAGGGACTGTACGGTCACTGGGTCTTCCAAGATTTTCGTAGCCGTTGATCGGGTCAACTGGCCTGTGATGTCGGCTGGTTGGCGGCGTCATCCTGGTGGTGTGTGCGATACGGCTGGAAGACCTGTTACCGCAGCTGGCCGCGGCACGGGTCGATCGTGTGGAGGCCAGCGGTGATCTGCTGCGAATCGCGGCCCGGACCCGGGACGATGCCGCAGCTGTCTTTCCGGGGTGCGGGACGGAGTCGGACTGGGCGCACTCCCGGTACGTGCGGCATGTCGCGGACGAGGCGGTGGGTGGTCGGGCCGTCGTCATCGACCTGTCGGTGCGCCGCCTGTACTGCGAGAACTCCGATTGTCCCAAGACCACCTTCGCCGAGCAGGTACCGGGTTGACGGTGCGTTACCAGCGGCGCACCCCGGCCCTGCAGCACGTGGTGAACGCTGTGGCCGTGGCGCTGGCGGGATCGGCCGGGGCCCGACTGCTGGCCGTGCTGCACTGCGCGCTGTCCTGGGCAACCGTCCTGAACTGCCTGATGCGCATCCCCGTGCCGTCGGCGGCAGTCCCGCGCGTGCTGGGCATCGACGAGTTCGCCCTGCGCCGGGGACACCGTTACGCCTTGATCATCATCGACGCCGCCACGGGCGCACGTGTCGACGTGCTCGCGGACCGCGCGAAGCAGCCGGTCGCCACCTGGCTGCGCAAGCATTCGGGATTCGAGGTGGTGTGCCGGGACGGGGCGGGCAGCTTCGCCCAGGCCATCACCGACGCGGCACCCCATGTCGTACAGGTCGCGGACCGCTGGCAGTGCGCCATGCGGCGCCTTGTCGTATCCCCGGTTCAGCCGGGAGGAATTTGGAGGGAGGTTCTTGGGTCTGATGGCTTACCCAATCCGGAAACGGTGATGGGGACCAGAGCATGCCAGGAAATCGATGACCGGACTCAGGTATCGGAGACGGGGCATCGAGGGACCCGCGTGACACGGTGAAAGCTGAACTGCCTGAACCCAAATTCCCAGAAGACTGAAGGTCGAGTCCGTCGGAAAGATACCTGAAACCGACGCCGCGCCCTGCGATGGCTTTATGCCATGGCCGACGCAACCTCCGGAGTGTGGAGCGATGCCCAGCGAGGGCATTCAAGGGAATGAGTTGGGCACCTACATCACGCTAGGACGTACGACAAGGACGAACATGGGATCGCCTACGGGAGGAGATCTTCCTATGGTGACGGAGGCCCCGTAGTAGTCGCCGGAGTCACGACCGGCCAAGGAGGACGGGAAAGCCGTCCGCATCGGGCGAAGGGGGCCAGGTGATCGGACACTCTAGAGCTGAGAGGTATGCGAAATGCAGAGCGCCAAAACGGTGCTGGGTGTCCTCCGTGAACGCGGCAGGCGTGGCCTGCCGTGCAATGAACTGTATCGACAGCTCTTCAATCCGCAGTTGTATCTGCTGGCTTACGGGCGTTTATACTCCAACAAGGGAGCGATGACGCCCGGGGTCACCGGGGAGACCGCGGACGGCATGTCGCTGGGCAAGATCGGGCACGTCATCGACGTACTGCGCCACGAGCGGTACCGGTGGAGCCCAGCTCGCAGGGTCTACATCCCGAAGGCGCGGTCCAGCACGAAGTTGCGGCCGCTCGGCCTGCCGCCCTGGAGTGACAAGCTCGTCGGCGAGGTGATCCGTCTGCTCCTTGAGGCGTATTTCGAGCCGACGTTCTCCGGCTCCTCTCACGGTTTCCGTCCCCGCCGGGGCTGCCACACGGCCTTACGCGACGTGGCCAACACCTGGACGGGGACAGTCTGGTTCGTCGAGGGAGACATCGCCCAGTGTTTCGACCAGCTAGACCACTCGGTCATGCTCCGGATCCTGGGCGAGAAAATCCACGACAACCGATTTCTTCGGCTCGTGCGCAACATGCTCAAGGCCGGATACATGGAGGACTGGGTCTGGAACGCCACGCACAGCGGGAGCCCGCAAGGCGGCATTGTTTCACCGATCTTGTCCAATATCTACCTGCATAAGTTGGACGAGTACGTCGAGACAGTTCTGATCCCGAAATACACCCGGGGCAGGATCAGGAAGCCGAACCGCGCCTTCTTCAGGGTGTGGGCGGCGATGCAACGCGCCCGCAAGCGCGGCGACCGCACTCAGTTTCGGGAGCTGCGCAAGCAACTCCGCAGCATTCCCAGCATGGATACTCAGGATCCCGGCTACCGAAGGCTGCGGTATGTGCGCTATTGCGATGACACCCTGCTCGGGTTCGCCGGGCCGAAGGCAGAGGCCGAGGAAATCAAGAGGCGTCTGGCACGATTCCTACGTGACGAACTCAGGTTGGAACTATCGCCGGAGAAAACCCTCATCACACACGCCCGCACCGAGGCGGCGAGGTTTCTTGGCTACGACATCACCGTGCATCACAACGACCGCAAGATCACCGGCGGAAAACGTTCCGTCAATGGGGTCATCAGATTGCGTGTCCCTCGTTCGGTGGTAACTGCCAAGCAGGCCCAGTACATGCAGCGCGGCAAACCCGCGCGACGGCCCGAACTGCTGAACCAGGACGACCACGTCATCATCAGCACCTACGGGTCCGAGTACCGCGGCATCGTCCAGTACTACCTGCTGGCCGGCGACGTCTTCCGACTCGCCCGGCTGCAATGGGTCATGGAGACCTCGATGCTGATGACGCTCGCCAACAAGCACCGCTCGACGGTGTCGATGATGGCCCGCACCTACGCGGCCACCATCGAGACACCGCACGGGCAACGCAAGTGCTTCGAGGCCCGCGTCGAACGCACCGGCAGGAAGCCACTGGTCGGACGGTTCGGCGGGATCCCGCTGCGACGAGACAAGAAGACGGTCATCAACGACCGTCGGCTGGCCCCGGTCAACACCAAACGCAAGGAGCTGGTCACCCGACTCCTCGCCGGACGGTGTGAGGCATGCGGGCGGATCGACGAGATGGAAGTCCACCACGTTGCCAAGCTCGCCGACCTCGGACGACCAGGAAACCGGCCGCCGTGGGCAGACCTCATGGCCGCACGACACCGCAAAACCCTTGTGGTCTGCGAAAGCTGTCACGCGGACATCCACGGCAGCAAACCCGTCCCAGCACTCACGGAGTAGTCACTGGAGAGCGACGTGCGGTGACAAGTCGCATGCGTCGTTCGGGCTGGGGGCCGTGGGAAAAGGACCTACTCAGCAGGCACCTCGCCGACGGCCCACCAGTACCCTGTGGCACCTGCTCGGCGAGGCGGCACACAGGGAAGTCCTGGCGCACAGCGCCTGCTGGCCGCCCCTGGGACCACCGATCCGCGAGGGCAGACGCGCGCAGAGCACCCGCGAGCGCTGGCAGCAGGTCCTCTCCCCCGCACCAGGCGATCCCGGGAGGCTGAACGCCTGGATCGCCCGGACCCGCGCGGCCGACCTGCCTTTCCTGCACTCCTTCGCCATCGGCCTGGAACGCGACCGGGCCGCCGTCGACGCCGCCCTCACCCTGCCCTGGCACAACGGACGCACCGAGGGCGTCAACCACAAGATCAAACTGCTCAAGCGCCAGACCTAGTCAGGGGTCTCAGCCGCGCCGACCCCCACATGCGCTGCGCCACGGCTACACGGTAACTTCGTGCCATGGGGATACGCAGACGGGGGAAGGGGTCTCCTTGATCGACGGAACTGATGAGAGCGGCCGACGAGACCCCGAGCCGCGACCGGACCTGGTGCGGCGCGCGGCGCCGTTTCTGCCCGCTGGCAGCGAGATCCGGCAGGTGTTCATCTGCCAGAGTGCGCCACACTTCTTGCACTTCGTCGTCACCTATCTCACCGGACTGACGATGTTCGTGAACAAGTACCGTTGCGTGGCGGTCACCCAAGACGCCATCTACGTGCTGGACAGCAGCAAGCTGTCAGGCGGCGCCAGCCCACGGCGCCTCGCGGGCACGATGCCACGGCAGACCCGGCTCGGTCCGGTCTCCGGCCGGTGGGCGCAGGTGAGCATCCTTGGCGAGCGTCACTGGGTCCATAAGCGCTTCCACGACCAGATCGCTGCTGCGGACCGGGAGACCGGCCTTGCTCAATGACCGTCAGGGCCACGGCGAAGAGCTGCGGGTACGGGACGCCACCGGCCGCGGTCCACGGGATCGGCGTCAAGGGCTACTTCATCCTCGGCTACCCGGGCGAGGAGCGCGAAGACCTCGACGCCACGGTGCAGCACATCCGGAACCTGTGGGAGATCGCCGACCGCAGCGCCGCCGGCTCGTGGCCCCGGCCATCCAGTCGTCGATGTACTCCTGGGCGAGGTCGGCAAGGCCAGTCCGCGTTGTCCGTCCATGCCAGGAAGTCCGGGGCGACGTTGACGCGGACGCCGCAGGTCGCGGTCAGCGGAGGCGGAGTGGCGGCGCTGGGCGGCCCGTTGACGGGCTCGTCGCAGTCGCAACCAGTGCAGGGAAGGGGGCGGGCGAAGGTGGCATGCGCGGCCCGCTTGTCCGCGAGTTCGTGCTCCAGCCGGCCGGGGGGCCTGTCAGGAGGCGGTTGCCGGGTGCGGGTCGCCGAGGTACGGGAACCGGTCCAGGATGTCGGTGTGCGGGGTCAGGTTGGTGGGAGGCGCCTCGTTCTTGGTGAGGAACGCGACGCGGATGTCGATGACGTCCTCCGTGAACATCCGGCCGTTGGGATAGACGGCCGGCTTGGAGGGGTCGAAATGGAGCACGTCCGGCAGGATGCCGTGCTCGTCGAGTGCGGTGAGCGCCTCCTCGCGCGTGTAGCCGCCGGTGTGGCCCAGTAGGTGGACGAACTGGTCTGTCCACCTGGCCCGGTCATTGACCGGCTCACCGGCGTTGTACTCCTCCTTGGTGTCGTCGGTGTTGAAGAAACTGCTGACCGAGGGGTGCCCGGCCCGGTCTGCGTGGACGAGTTCGCCGTCGCGTAGGACGCTGCACCGGCCCCAGATGTGCAGCTCGGGATTGGGGGCCAGCTCCGCGGTGGGCAGTTCGATGGCCATGGAGAAGACGTTTGCTGTGGTGTTGGAGTCGACGCCGGTCCACGGTGACCGGCCGCCCAGATGCGGCGCGGTGAAATTTCGCTTGCCGCTGGTGTCGAACAGATTCTTGATGCCGTCGAAGTCGAAGAAGAAGGCGTCACTGCGGCTGCCGGCGGCCACCTTGTAGTCGCCGCTGCCGACCACGTTGGACTGGGGGCCGAAGGAGACGGCGGCGTCCGACACGATCTTGGTACCGACCGCTTCGGGCTTGCGGGACTCCGTACCGGTCGCCATGAAGACGCTGTAGGTCTGCGAGCCGTCGGCTGCCGCCGGGCTGAAGACCCAGCTGAAGGCGATGTCGGTCAGGTAGTCGCGGTCGTTGTCGATGTTCAGCCGGTATACGGCGTCGGGGTGGAGCGCGTCAGCGTTGGGATTGGCGTTGAGGATGAGAACGGTCCTGCTCGAATCGCCGGGTGCTTGGAAGGCGTACAGGTCACACAGATCGAGCCGCTGGTCGCCGAGTGGTGGCCCGAGGCTGAGGCCGGTGAAGTGGTTGGACATGTCAGGCCCTTCCTCTCTCACACCATGAAACCGCCAGAGCACACGAACGGCCGTTCCGCAACTCGTGAAGTCCTTGCGCCCTGGCAGTGCCGCCACGCTAGCCCGCCGCACCGGCTCGGCCCTGGATAGAGAAAGCGCCGCTGCCCAACATCCCCCCGATGGATCAGCGGCACGAGCAACGAGGTTGCGCCCTTGGAAATTCCGCGCGGGGCACAGGGCCGCCGCCATCCCCTTGCCTTCGTCCTCGCGCTGGCGGCCTGCGCGGTCCTGGCCGGCGCGAGACGTCTGGCCGCGATCTCGCGGCCCCACTGCCCCGGCGCCCTAGGGGACGTGGCCAGTCCGGGACCGGCGATCGGGGCCTTGCCTCCCCACACCAGTACAAGGCGCCGGCTCTGTGACGGTCCCCAGGGGCCGTGCTGAGACCCTCATGGCCGATGACCGCGGTCACGCCGTCACGCCGTCACGCCGTCACGCCGTCACGCGGGGCATTCCCGCCGAACACCAAGACCAGGCGTGCCCATCTCACCGACGACAACTCCCGCAGCTCGCCGAGCTCGTGCTGCCCCCATGGATACATTCGCCCTGAAGACGGCTACTCTTCCGGTGTGGTCGATGGGGAGGACAGCGAAAGCGGCCTGATCCGGCGCCGGCCGTGGGAGCTGGTGGCGTCCACCATCAGGTCGGAGCTCTTCGGGCTCGCCGTCTGCGGGGTCGTCGCCCTGGTGTCCTGGCCGTTCGGATGGCTGCCCGACTCCACTCTTTTCCCCACCATCTCGGCCATGTTCGCGGCAGGGCCCGTGAGCGAGCTGTACCGCACAAGGCCGCCTCGGCGGCTCGCCGGTGTGGCCGCCCTCGCTGCGACGATGACGGTGACCATGCTCTTCGGCGCAGCAGCGGACTCGGCCTTTCCGGCGCTGGCCGACCACGACATCGGTCTCCTTGCGGGCCTCCTCGTCGGTGCACCTGCCGGCGCGGGTGCGGTTGCCTGGCTCTCCAACAGGGCGCACGTTGCCTGATGTGGGCATTCCTCCACGGGAACTTCGCGACCTGCAAGTCCGCGTCCGCGCCGAGCAGCAGACGTCCGACTGGCAGGCCCGGTAGGCGGTCCGCTCCAAAGTGGAGGGTGGGTGCTGATCGCGTTGGCGAGGGCGAAGGGCGGGCCGGTTTGCTGACGGCGAGCAGCGACAGCAGACTGAAATAGACGGGGCCGCATACCGCCAGCGGAGTTGACGGATGCGCACGGCATCGGCCCCGCCACACAAGTGGTTGCCGTGCGGTTCCAGCCGTGCGGTTCCGAGCGTGCCCGGTCTGCGCACCGCACCCCGCGTGTCCGGCGTCACGCACTGCTGCCCCTCCGTGTGGGGTGTTGTGCCATGAGCAAACTCCAGGAGACGGCTCTGCCGCGTCTGCGCGAGGCGCTGCGCGGGACGGTTGTGCGACCCGGGGATCCCGGTTACGACGAGTGCCGCACCGTCTACAACGCGATGATCGACCGGCGTCCCGCCGCGATCGCGCGGTGTGTCGATGTCGCGGACGTGCGCACGACGATCTACTTCGCCAAGGACGCGGGCTTGGAACTGTCGGTGCGCGGCGGCGGCCACAGCGGGCCGGGCCTGTGTCTGGTGGAGGACGCCGTCATGCTCGACCTCTCACCGATGCGCTGGGTGGATGTGGATCCTGCGGCGAGGACCGCCCGGGTGGGAGGAGGCAGCCTGCTCGGTGACCTGGACCACGCGGCGCACACATTCGGCCTCGCCGTGCCCGCGGGGATCGTGTCCACCACGGGAGTGAGTGGTCTGACGCTGGGCGGCGGGCACGGCCACCTGACCCGCAAGTACGGGCTCACGGTCGACAGCCTGCTCGCCGCGGACGTGGTCCTGGCCGACGGCAGCTTCGTCACCGCCTCCGAGGACGACCACCCGGACCTGTTCTGGGCGCTGCGGGGCGGAGGCGGGAACTTCGGCGTGGTCACCTCCTTCACCTTCGCCCTGCACCCGGTGCATACGGTCGGCGTCGCTCTGACGATGTGGCCGGTCGACCGCACCCCTGAGGTACTCCGCTGGTACCGGGAATTCCTGCCGGCGGCACCGGACGACCTCAGCGGCTTCTTCGCCGTACTGGTCGTGCCGCCGGGACCGCCCTTCCCCGAGCCGATACACGGCCGGAAGATGTGCGCGGTGGTGTGGACCTATACCGGTGACCTGGAGGCAAACGGCCTCGAGAACAGTGTGGCCGCGGTGAACGATCCCGCGCCGCCCGCGTTCCACTTGACCACGCCCATGCCCTACCCGGCGCTGCAGTCCATGTTCGACGCGCTGCTCCCCAAGGGGTTGCAGTGGTACTGGCGCGGAGACTTCTTCGATGAGATTCCCGACGCCGCTGTCGACGTGCATCACAGGTACGGGGAGGGCATTCCCACCGACTTGTCCCAGATGCATCTCTACCCGGTCGATGGGGCCGCCCACCGGGTCGGAGCCGACGATACGGCCTGGGCCTACCGGGAGGCGGTCTGGTCCGGCGTGATCGCCGGGATCGATCCCGAGCCTGCCAACGCCGACCTGGTCAGGCAGTGGTGCGTCGACTACTGGACCGATCTGCACCCGCATTCCATGGGCGGTTCCTACATCAACTTCTTGGGCGAGCACGAGACCGCGGAACGCGTCCGCACCACCTACCGCGGGCACTACGGCCGACTGGCGACCGTCAAGCGGACATACGACCCGGAGAACTTCTTCCACGCCAACCAGAACATCCCGCCGTCCCCGGGCACCTGACCACGGTCGCACAGCACACCAGGGCCCGATGGATCCGGTCTGCGCTCGCCGGGCACTCGCTGGCCTCCCGGTCCCCCCGGATGTCGTCGCGGTGGACGGCCATGTGGTCGTGGAAGCGGGCTTCGGGGAAGAGAGCGGAAGAGGGCGGCGTTCAGGGCGGGTCCGGGTGGTGATGGCCGAAGACCACCTCGGTCACCTTCTGCGGCTCGATGCCGGGTTCGGCGAGCGGCCCCAGGATGAGCCGGCGGTCGGCGGCCATGCCGGGGCGGACGACGGCAACCGTGTCGCCCTCGGTGAGCAGGGCCACGGTGCCGGCGACGCGGTCGCCTGCGTAGCCGGTGGTCAGGGCGCGAAACCGCAGCCGGCATGAGCGGCTCCCGGGGGCCGGGCCGTCCGGAGGGAGGCGGGCGCGCGGCCGAGCCGGTGTTCTGGCCGCACTCAGTGGTCGAGCAGGTCGCGGAAGCCGGTGAGCAGGGCTCGCAGGCCGATGTCGAAGGCGCGGGCGGCCCGGCTCTGGTCGCCGGGTGTGTGGTCGAGCGCGGTGCTGAGATACGGCGCGCTGTCGCGGACGACGTCGGAGAGCATCACGGAAGGCGCCACCAGGTCGAGGGCGGAACCGAGGACGAAACTCTCCACTGCGGTGATCACAGGCATGACCTGGTCCGCGGCGAAACCGCCCCTGATGAGGAGTTCGGCGACCTTCTCGTATATCGCATGCATGAAGGGTTCCGCGAGTGGTGCCGTGGCCAGCAGGGGGACCGCTCCGGGATGGGCGGCGAAGGCGGAGAGGTAGGTGCGCGCCCACTCCTCCAGCCCGCTCTCCCAGGGCTGTGACCAGTCCTTGTCGCCGCCGGTGGTCAGCACGAGTTCCTCGCGCATGAGGGAGATGATCTCGTCCCGCCCGGACACGTGGTGGTACAGCGCGGAGGGTGCGACGCCGAGGGCCTTGGCGAGGGCGGGGATCGTCAGGGTGCCCTTCTCGTCGGCCAGTCGCAGTGCCGCGGCACCGATACGCCGGCGGTCGAGCAGGGGGGTGCGGGGCCGTCCCACGGTCGCTCCTCGTTGTGTGGCGGGTCCGAGCCTGTCGGAGCACGCAGAGCTCGCCGTGACCCAGACTTTACCGAATGACTTTCAATAAAACTCTTCCCGATGTCGCGGGCGGCGCCTACATTACCCGAAACCGAACACCTTTCAGTTAGGTGGTCGGCGAGAGAAGGGCACCGTCATCCCCATGCATGCCGACATCGTCTTCACCGGTGGAACCGTCCGGACCGGAGCTGTGGGCGCTCCCCTCCACGAGGCCCTCGCCGTCGCCGGCGGCCGGATCAGCGCCCTGGGCGCGGCGGCGCTGGCCGCCCGCGGTCCTCGCACCACCGTCGTCGACCTGGCCGGCGGCGTACTGCTCCCGGCGTTCGGTGACAGCCATGTGCATCCGGTGATGGGCGGGCTGGGGCTGCACGGCGCTCCGGTCCGCGACTGCGAGAGCGCCGAGGGCATCGTCCAGGCCGTGCGGCACTGGGCCGACGAGCACCCCGACGCCCCGTGGATCACCGGCGACGGCTTCGACCCGTGGCTGGCGCCCGACGGCCGGTTCGACGCCCGGTGGCTGGATGCGGCCGTGCCCGACCGCCCGGTGGTGCTGCGCACCATGGACCACCACACGGCCTGGGTCAACAGCGAGGCGCTGCGCCGCGCCGGGTACACGGCGGCCACCCCCGATCCCGCCGGCGGCCGGATCCTGCGCCGGGAGGGATCCACGGAACCGCTGGGGACCCTCCGTGAGTTCGGCGCCCTGAGCCCCGTACTCGCCCTGATCCCTCCGGCGTCCCATGGGGCTCAGGTGGCCGCGCTGCGGGAAGCGGCCGCCCGGTTCGCCGCCGCGGGGGTGACCTGGGTGCAGGACGCCTGGGTCGAGCCGCACCAGGCCGACGTCTGGATCACGGCCGCGACCACAGAGCCCGCGCTGCCCGTGCGCGCCGACCTCGCGTTCATCCTGGAACCGGACGGCTGGCGGGAGCGGATCGCCCGGTTCGTCGCCGACCGGGACCGCGTGGAGAGCGCGGCACCCGGGCTGCTCACCGCCCGGACCGTGAAACTCTTCGCCGACGGCGTCATCGAGTCGGGCACCGCCGCCCTGCTGGAGCCGTACACCGACTGCCCGCACACGCACGGCATCGCCAACTGGTCCGCCGTCGAACTCGCCGAGGCCGTCACCGCGGCGGACGCGCTCGGGTTCCGGCCGCACATCCACGCCATCGGCGACGGCGGCGTACGGACCGCCCTCGACGCCATCGAGGCCGCGTCCCGGGCCAACGGCCCCCGCGACCGCCGCCCCGTCATCGCCCACGCCCAGCTGATCCACCCCGCGGACCTGCCACGCTTCGCCGAACTCGGGGTGACCGCCTGCCTCCAGCCCCTGTGGGCGCAGCCGGACCCTGTGATGACCGAGCTCACGCTGCCCAGGATCGGCCCCGAGCGCGGAGGACGGCAGTACCAGACCGCCACCCTGCTGGCCTCCGGCGCACGGATCGCCTTCGGCAGTGACTGGCCGGTCACCGCCTACGAACCACTGCGCGGCATCGCCACCGCAGTCACCCGCCAGACGCCCCACGGGACCCCTGAGGGCGGCTGGCTCCCCCAGGAGCGGATCGCCGTCGAAGCCGCCCTGACCGCCTACTCCGCGGGCTGCGCCCACCAGGCGTTCGAGGAGAAGGAATGGGGCCTCCTGCGCCCCGGCATGCGCGCCGACCTGGTGCACCTGGCCGCCGACCCGGTCGGGACCACACCCGCCGCGCTCGCGGACCTGCCCGTCCTCGGTACCTGGCTCGCCGGCCGGCGCACCCACGAAGCCCCCGCATCCGGACACGCTCCCGCCGGGAGACGATAGACGTCGGTCGAGACGACGGACGTCCGTCGCCGTCACGACCGGCCCGCGTGTCCGGGACACCACCCTCACCCCCTCGACCCACGCATCACGCGGAGACCTCCATGACCGAGCCCCACCTCCCCACCGCAGTCCGGCAGCCCTCGCCCCGCCGGCAGGAAGGCCCCGGGACAAGCCCTCATCTCCAGCGCGGCACCCTCGGCGTCGCCGACATCGTCTTCTTCGTCGCCGCCGCGGCCGCCCCGCTCACCGTGATGGCCGGCGTCGCCCCCCTCGCCATCCTCTTCGGAGGCATCGGCGCCCCGGCCGCCTACGTGGGCGTGGGCGTCCTGCTGTGCCTGTTCGCGGTCGGCTTCACCGCGATGACGCCGTACATCCGCAACGCGGGAGCGTTCTACTCCTACATCGCCCGCGGCCTCGGGCGTCCGGCCGGGCTCGGCGCGGCGCTGCTCGCGCTGTTCTCCTACAACGCCCTGCAGATCGGCGTGTACGGCGCCTTCGGCTTCTTCTCCGCCGCCACCGTGAACGACCTCCTGGGCATCGACCTGCCCTGGCCCGTGTACGCCTTCGCGGGGATCGCCGTCGTCTGGTTCCTCGGCTTCCGCTCCATCACCTTCGGCGCCAAGGTACTGGCCGTCCTCCTCGTGGCCGAGACCGCGATCCTGCTGCTGCTCGCCGGCGCGATCCTGGTCAAGGGCGGGGCGAACGGGCTGGCCCTGGACTCCTTCGCTCCCTCCCACGTCTTCGTCTCGAGGATGAGCGGTCCGCTGGGCCTCGCCGTCGCGGCCTTCATCGGCTTCGAGGCCACCGCCATCTACCGGGAGGAGGCCCGCGACCCCGACCGCACGGTCCCTCGCGCCACCTACCTGGCCGTCGGTTTCCTCGGGCTCTTCTACGCCTTCATCGTCTGGGTCATCGTCCAGGCCTTCGGCAGCGGCCAGGCGGTCGGGGCAGCCGCGCAGAACCCGGCCGAGATGTTCTTCACCGCCATGACCCGCTACGTCGGCGGCTGGGCCACCGGCCTCCAGCGCATCCTGATCGTCACCAGCCTGCTGGCGGCGCTGCTCTCCTTCCACAACGCCATCACGCGCTACGCCTACGCGCTGTCCGCCGAGAAGGTCGCTCCCGCCGCCCTGGGCCGGGTCCACCCGCGCCACGGTTCGCCCTGGGTCGCCGGCATCCTCCAGAGCGCCCTGGCCCTCGTGGTCGTCGCGGTCTTCGCCGCGATCGGCGTCCACCCCTACAACGAGTTCTTCCTGTGGGTGAACACCCCCGGTGTGGTCGGCATCCTGGTGCTGCAGGCCCTGGCCGCCTTCGCCGTGGTGGTCTTCTTCCGCCGCACCCCCGCCACCCGGGGCGAGGGACCTCTGCGCACCCTGGTCGCACCGGCCGCCGCCGGTGTCCTGCTCACCCTGACCACGGGGCTGGTCTGCAAACGCCTCGACCTGTTCACCGGCGCCGGACCCGCCGTCAACTGGGCGCTCGTCGCCCTCACCCCGGGCCTCTTCCTCACCGGCGTGTTCTTCGCCCTGCGCGTCCGCCGGACCAGGCCCGACGTCTACGCCGAGCTGGCCACCACCGACATCGGCTGATCGGCACCACCCACCCCGATCCGCACGGGCGTCGGCCCAGGGGCCCCTGGGCCGACGCCCGTCTGTGCCTGCTGCGGCAGCAGCACCCACCCCGCACCAAGATCTTCTCCGTGTGGCGGGCAGCTGTCGCGCACGAGCCATGTACGTACGGCTCCTTGCAACCCCGCCAAGACGGCTCCCACGCCCAGTACATGGAACTCGCGGGCCGGATACCGACCGCGGCCCCGCGACGGTCCCGGCAGTCGGCCTCCCGCGTTCCGAACCGGGCCCGGGGCGGAGTGGATCTCGGGAGGGCTGAGGCATGAGGCACGCCGCGGCCCTCGCCGAACTCAGCTTCCCGGCGTACGCCTCACCGCCCAGTTCCCCAGCGTTCCCCAACCCCGTCGCCGCCGAGTCGCTGCTGGACCGACTGATCGACGCCGGCCACCAGGTCATCACACCCTCGAACGGCTCATCAGAGCACCGGCGGCCCTGCCTCGACGCGGTGCAGTACCGGAGGCAGGCGGTCCAGGTCGGGACCGGCCTGGACCTGTCGCTCGTCCCACCAGGTGGCGCCGGCGTCGTGCAGCGGACCGATCACGTCCTTGGCCTTGGCCGCGTCCGGGGGCGTGGCACCGCCGAGCACGAACTCGAAGGGGCGCTCTGCCCCAGCCGCACGGTGTTCACGGACATAGCCGACCAGATCCCGCACCTCCGCCACATCCGGCACATGACCATGCCGGGCCGTCTCGAAGAGCGGCACCGCGCCGTCCCACCGCGCCGCCCGCCGCATGGGCGGGCGACGCGGCCAGAACCCGCCGATCCACACCGGCGGACGGGGCCGCTGCACGGCGGCGGGCAGCAGTGTCACGTCCCGGACCTCATAGTGTCGGCCGTGGTGGTTCACCGGCTCGCCGGACCAGAAGCGCCTCAACAGCTCCAGTCCCTCGTCCAGCCGCTCGGCGAGGAGACGTGGCTCGGCGGCGTCGCCGAAGCTGCGGTATTCGTCCTCGATCGGACCGCCCAGACCTGCTCCAAAGATCACCCGGCCACCGCTGAGGTGGTCCAGGGTGGCCACCTGGCGGGCGAGTTGCTGCGGACGGTAACGGGGGACCGGCGTCAGCAGGGTGCCCAGCCGGATCCGGGAGGTCGCCAGGGCGGCAGCGGTCAGCAGCATCCAGGGGTCTCCGAAGGGGCGTCCCCGGTGTTGTCGATGCAGTACGTGGTCCCAGACGAAGAGCCCGTCCCAGCCCGCCTGTTCGGCCGCAGCCGCCACGGTCGCCACGTTACGAGGGTCCGCGAAGTCACCGAAGTTGGGGATGTTGATGGAGAAGCGCATCCCAGCAGGATGCCCAGCCGGCGACGAAGGAGCAATCCACGTCAGTGGTGACCGCAACTACCCCTACGCCGTAGCACCGGCGAGGGCCTGCCGGACCTCGACTGCCGGGAAGGGGGTGCGCTTGCTCTGTGTGAGGAACCGGTGGTGGAAGTCGTCCAGGACGATGGCGTGCTGGGCGTGCCGGTCGATGATCGCGCCGATTTCAGGCGGAACGCCGTCGGGTCGCCGACCGTCCACCCATTCCCGCAGGAAGGTCCCGTGTTCGGCGCCACCGCGCACGCCGTCGGGCAGGTGATGGCGCAGCAGGTGGCTCGGCGCATAGCTGCGGTCGTACACGAGATGGTCGGCAAGGAAGGCATCCTCCTCCGCTGAGAGGTCGAAATCGCGGCTCAGTGCGAGCCCGAAGTCTGCGAAGTACACCCGCCGGCCCTCGGTGAGCAGGTTGGCGAAGTGCGCGTCGAAGTGGACCAGTCCGCGGGCGCTCATGAATTCCGTGCCGCGCATCAGTGCTTCCTCGACCCACCGATAGGACGATTCGCCCTTCGGCTGCAGCGGGGCCGTATCACGCCTGTCACCGAGCCACGCGGCGAGTGTCTGAGGCACGTGCTCCAGGAAGAGCACCAAGCTGAAGGAGGATCTGCCGACAGCTTCCAGCCGACGGCGTACAGCCGGTGCCCCATCCCAGTGCGCGACGGCCCCCTCAACGCCCCC
Source organism: Streptomyces sp. PSU-S4-23 (assembly GCF_055632315.1). Taxonomy (NCBI): domain Bacteria; kingdom Bacillati; phylum Actinomycetota; class Actinomycetes; order Kitasatosporales; family Streptomycetaceae; genus Streptomyces; species Streptomyces sp. PSU-S4-23. Next base: position 25,311 of record NZ_JBVMUU010000002.1, read on the forward strand.
GAAGGCGTCAGCGAAGCCAGGCGGGGGGCTGTCAGGCAGGACCCGCCAGTGATACAGCAGTGGGAAACCCGCGTACTCGTTCTTCAGCGCCCAGCCTGTGGTCAAGTGGTGTGCGGCCAGTTCACGCCAGGCACCGAACCCCGCCGACCCCGCACCGTACTGGTAGAAGAGGGGAAGTTCGAACAGGTTGGCGGTCGACCGCAGGTGCTCCGGCTGCAACTCGATGTCCGTCAGCGGGACCCGCTTGACGAAGACGCGTATCCCCTCGACCTCCATCTCCGCCGATCTGCCCCCGATACCGGAACCCAGACTCGGCGCGGCGGCCACGGCATCCCGGAGTCGCCGATCACTGAACAGGGACAGCCGCGCTCCCACAGTCGCATGAGCGGACACTCGCGCCGCATGCGCTGACGCGGTCTCATCCATTGGCGGCTCCAGCTGGGCGTCAAGGCTCACGCTGCGGATCATGCCAGGCGACCGACCGCGACTCCCGACGAACTGACACGCCGGCGCAAGGGAGTACCGAGTGGGAGAACATCAGGGAGTCGACTGGACCATGCTGCTGCTCCTCTGCCGGTGCTCGCGGTCGTCGTCCTGGCCCGCAGCCGCGGTTTCCCCGCGAGGTGTGCCGCCGCTCAGGGCGCCGTACGGCCTTCGAACGCCCGCCGTCACCGGCGCAGTTGGAAGGCCGGTAGTTGGAGGGCCGTAGTTCGAGGCCGTCCCCGTGACGGCCCGCCGGCCCTCCTGGAACGAGCCCCGCGTGCTCAGCCCCTCCCGTCCGCGGCGGGCGGGGCGCCCAGGACGGTGTCCAGGTAGTCGTTGGTGAACCGTCCGGCCGGGTCGAGCCGGTCGCGCAGTGCCGTGAAGTCGTCGAAGCGCGGGTAACGGGCGCGCAGCCGGGGCGCGTCGAGCGTGTGCATCTTGCCCCAGTGCGGGCGGCCGCCGACCGTGCCGAGGATCGCCTCCATCGCGTCGAAGTACCGTCGGTGGGGCATGCGGTGGTACTGGTGGAAGGCGACGTAGGCGCTGGCGCGCCGGTACGCGGGGGACAGCGGGATGTCGTCGGCGGCGGTGAAGCGGACCTCCAGCGGGAACGAGATGCGCTCGTCGTGGGTGCCGACCCAGCGCGCGATCTCCCGGATCACCTCGGCGGCCTCCTGGCGCGCGAAGGCGTACTCGCCTTCCCTGAAGCGGACGTCTCGCCGGGAGGCGAAGACGCGATAGGACACGTCGGTGTACTCCCGCGCGGACAGCGCGCCGGTGACCAGCCGGGTGATCGCCGGAACGGTGCGGGGCAAGGCGGTGCCGACCCGCAGCAGGCCCTCGAAGGCGGTGTTGGTGACGAACTCGTCGTCGAACCAGTGCCGCAGCCGGCCGACGGGTCGCAGCGCGCTGCCGCCGGGCAGCCGGCGCTTGCGCAGCGTGAGGGCGGTACGGGTGTGGGGGAACCAGAAGAACTCGAAGTGGTCGTTGCCCTCGACCAGGTCGTCCAGTTCGTCGAGCACCCGGTCGAGCGGCATCGGTTCCTCCACCGCGTGCAGGGCATAGGCCGGCACGCACTGCAGGGTCACGCTGGTGATGATGCCGAGGGCGCCCAGGCCCACCCGGGCGGCGGCGAACACCTCGGGGTGCTCGTCGGCGGAGCAGCGCACGACCGAGCCGTCCGCCAGAACCAGTTCCATCGCCCTGACCTGGGTGGGCAGGCCGCCGAAGGCCGCACCGGTGCCGTGCGTCCCGGTGGAGACCGCCCCGGTGATGGTCTGCCGGTCGATGTCGCCCAGGTTCTCCATGGCCAGGCCGTGCTCGGCGAGGGCCGGGTTCAGCCGGTGCAGCGGTATCCCGCCCTGCACGGTGACCAGGCCGGTCTCGCGGTCCGCCGACAGCACCCGGTCGAGTCGGTCCATCCGGACCAGGACGCCGTCGGCCGCGGCGATCCCGCTGAACGAGTGGCCGGCGCCGACGGCCTTCACCCGCAGGCCGTCGCGTGCCGCGGCCTGTACGGCCGCGGCCACCTCGGCGCCGTCCGCGGGCACGACCACCCGCTCGGGCCGGGACCGTACCGTGCCGGCCCAGTTGCGCCAGGTGGTGGTGGTGCTCATGCGCCGCCCCCTCTCGCGTCCACTCGGTCTCGGAGAACCGTAGGGCGGGCCGATCGGCGAAGGGAAACAGCCTGATCGCGTCGATTGACAACGAACGGTTTACCATCGGCGTCCGTGGATGTGTCCAGCAGACGGCTGCGGTACTTCGTCGCGGTGGCGGAAGAACTGCACTTCGGCCGCGCCGCCGCCCGGCTGTTCGTGACCCAGCAGGCGCTCAGCAAGCAGATCCGGGAGCTGGAGCGCGAGATCGGCACACAACTGCTGCGCCGCACGACCCGCAGGGTGGAGTTGACCCCGGCGGGCGAGGCGCTGCTCGGCCCCGCCCGCGAGGCACTCACGGCGATCGGCACCGGTGTCGAGGCGGCCCGGCGCGCCGGGCGCGGGGAGGCCGGCGCGCTGCGACTGGGCTTCGTGATCGCGGGCGCGCTGGAGCTCACCACCCCGATCCTGGCCGAGTTCACCCGGCGGAACCCCGGAGTCCTCCTGCAGATACGCGAGTTCGGTTTCCCGGACCCGTCGGCCGGCCTGGCCGCCGGGGATTCGGACGTCGCCCTGGTGCGCCTGCCCCTCGCCGCACCGGATCTTGAGTCGTACCCCCTGTTCCACGAGCCGCTGGTCGCCGCCGTGCCGCGAACGCACCGGCTGGCCGGCCGCCCGTCCGTGACCGTGCGTGATCTCCTCGACGAGCCGCTCGCGGTGGGACGGACCGCGGATACGGAATGGCGGAGGTTCTGGGCGCTGGACGCCTACCGGCCCTCCGGTGCCGAACGGAAGATCATCGAAACCAGTACGCAGAGCGAGGAGGCCGAGATGGTGGCGGCAGGGCTGGCCTGCGCCGTCACCGCCGCCGGAGCCGAGCGCTACGCGCCGCACCGCGGCATCCGGTACATCCCGATCGGGGGCGTGGGCGCCTCCACTCTCGCCGCGGCCTGGCGCAAGGGGCACCGCACCGCGCTGGTGGACCGCTTCCTTGCCGCGGCCCGGGCCGTACTGGACCACGAGGCGGACCTCCTCGCCGCCATCGAGCACCCTTGGTCACCCCACGCGCCCCGTTGAGCCCGCCTGATCGCCACGAGGCTCAGTCCCGGCGGGCCACCAGCCGGTAGGCGTTGGACAGGCCCAGCGGGTGGGCCAGGGGTTTGACGAGGAAGCGGTCCAGCAGGGTGCCCAGGAGGAGCGCCGGGATGCCGGCGATCAGTGTCGTGGCGCGCAGCGTGCGGCGCAGCGCGGTCGGCCGGGCCGGCAGCCAGGGCAGGTCGTCGCGCGGGGCGGCCGCGTCCAGGGCCAGCCAGGTGGCGGCCAGGAGATCGACGGGGTCGTGGGGTTCGGCATGCTGCTCCGCCACCACCGTGAACCCGAGGTCGCCCAGTGTGCGGCGCAGGTTCTCGACGGGGATGAAGTGCAGGTGCTGCGGCTGCAGCCACGGCAGCCACCAGCGGCCGAGGAGGCGGGCACAGCGGCTGTCGGGGTCCGGGACCTCGATCAGCAGATGGCCGCCGGGGCGGACGGCTCGGTGCGACGCCTGGAGTTCGCGCAACGGGTCGGTGCTGTGTTCCAGGTAGTGGAACATGCTGACGACGTCGTAGCGGCCGTCGAGCCCCTCCGCCAGGTCGGGGAAGCTGCCGCGGTAGCCGCGCCGCACGCGGCCGGCGCGCTCGGCGAGTTCGGCGCCGTCGGTGAAGTCGAGGCCGTCGAAACGTGTGCCGGGGTGGACGGTGCGGGCCGCCTCGCAGAAGTGACCGTGTCCGGTGCCGACGTCCAGCCAGTTCTCGGGCGCGGGGGCGAAGGGGAGCAGGGACTCGGCGCGCCGTACGTACATCGTCGTCCGGCCCGCGAAGGTGTTGCCCAACTGCTTCTCGCCGAGTCCGTCGTAGAAGTCGCGGTAGTAGAACTCCAGGCCGGCCGCGCTGAGTCGCGGGTTCTGGAAGGTGTGCCGGCACTCCTCGCACCGGTCGAGGATGAAGCGGCCGGGCTTGTGCTGGAGCAGGTCCGTGGTGCGCAGGCGTGTCGCCAGCCGGGCCGAGCCGCACCAGGGGCAGGTGGTGCGCCTCGGTTCGAAGAAGCGGTCGACGCCGTCGGCGAGTTCGGCCCGGTAGACGGGGCGCAGCGCGGCGACCCGCTCGACGCGGCTCGGTGACTCGTGCTCGTGGTCGTGGTTGTCGTTCACAGGCCCTCCTCGGGGCGTATGCCGTCGGCCAGTCGCTCCAGGTGGGTTGCGGCCGCCCCGCTGCCGCCGGCCGCGCGCAGCGCCGTACGGATCCGGTCGGCCGCCGCGCGATGGGCGGGATCGTGCAGGACGGCGTCCAGCGCTGCGCCCAGCCGCCCGGCGGTGACCCGGCCGAACCGGACCCTGACGCCCGCCCCCGCATCGGTCACCTGGGCGGCCACGACCGGCTGGTCGTCGCGGATCGGTGCCACGACGAGGGGGACGCCGTACCAGAGGGCCTCGCACACGGTGTTGTGGCCGGCGTGGCAGATGACCGCGTTGGCCCTTTCCAGGAGCGGCAGTTGGGGCACCGAAGGCAGGATGAGCACGTCCTTGTCGCGGGGGCCGGGGGTGTCGGGGCCGGGGGTGCCGGGGGTGCCGATGTGGCGGCCCGGGTCGACGATCACCGCCTGCAGCCGGTCGGTCCGTTCCCGGATCGCGGCCAGGCACACGCCGAGGAAGCGGGCCCCGGCATCGGTGTTCGCGGTGCCGAGCGTCACGAGGACCAGAGGACGGGAGGCGTCGAGCCGGTCCCACGGGAAGGCGGACGCCGTGGGGCGTCGGGTGAGGGAGGGGCCCACCCAGCGGATCCGGTCGCCCGCCAGGGCCCCGCGGCCGACCAGTTCCGGGGTGCTGAACGCGAGCGTCAGATGCGGGGAGAACCGCGGATCGGCGGTGCCCGAAGGATCACCGATGCGGCCCCGCAGATCCCGCAGGAGCGCGACCATCCAGGCCGTGATCCCCGGCAGTCCGTCCAGTGCGCCGGTCAGCTCGGCCGAGGTGGTGGCGGAGGTGGCCCAGGTCACGCGCAGCCGCTCGGCGACCAGCCCGCCGGCGAAAGCCTGCTGGTCGGCGACGACCACATCGGGGCCGAAGTCCTCGACGGCCGCCGCCACGCCGGGGGCCATCGCCTCGGCGAGCGGCACCAGGAACCCTTCCCACAGGAACTTCAGCGCCTCCGGGCCACGGAGGTCGGCCGGCCGCTCCGCGCCGCCCGCCCCCAGCGTCGGCCCGGCGCACCGGAACACGACGGCCCCGTCTCCCGCGAGCCGCCGGACGAGCCCGGGATCGGCGGCCGCCCAGGCCACCCGGTGTCCCCGCGTGGTCAGCTCCGCCGCGACGCCCGCCGCGGGGTTGATGTGTCCGACCAGGGGCGGCACGACGAACAGGAATCTGCTCACCGGGACCCCGACCCCGCAGCCGTCGTCGTGCCCTGCGCCCCGGCTTCGGCCGACTCCTGGATGAGGGAGAGCACGTGGCCGCCGACCGTCCTCGACGCCTCGACCAGCACGGAGTGCTCGTGCCCCGGCACCACGACGGTCCGGCAGCCGGGCAGCAGCGACTCCAGCCACGGTGCCTGCGCCGCGAGGGCCGACTCGCCGCCGTAGAGCGCGAGCACCGGGCAGCGCACGGACCGGATCTGGTCCTCGCTCAGCACCCGGCTGGCGGGAATGTCGCGGGCCAGGCTGGTGGACCGCACGAGGCGGGCCGCGCTCTTCGCCAGGCGCGCGGTGTTGCGGCTGCGGTTGACGGCGATCCAGGCCAGCGCGGCGGCCTCGTTGCCCGCCAGGTCGGCCACCACCTGCCGCAGGATTCCGCCCATCGTCGCCGCCCATGCCCTGGTCGCCGGCTGGGACTCGATGAGGGAGACGGAGGCCGCCCGCTCCGGGTGGCGGACGGCGTAGCCGAAGGCGACGGTGCCGCCGTAGGAGTTGCCGACGAGGTGGACCGGACCGGTCACCTCCAGCCGGTCGAGCAGCGTCTGAAGGTCGTCGATGCCGTCGTCGAGGGTGTAGCCGCTCGCCGGTCGTGCGCTGCGGCCGTGGCCCCGAAGGTCGTACATGACGACGTCGAGGCCGGCCGCGGCGAACGGCGGGGCCACGGTGAAGTAGTAGCTGGCCAGGCTGTCGGTGAGCAGCCCGTGGACGAGGACGACCGTGCCGGTGGCCGGGCGGCCGTCCCGGGGCCCCATCCGCTGCGTGTGCAACCGGAGTTCACCGGCGTCGACCATCGCCATGGCTCAGCCCGCCTCCGCGGCCTTCAGGCTCTGCACGACGTACTCGACGAGCCGCCCGACGGTGAGTTCGATGATCTCGTCGAACTCCATCCCGGCCAGGAACTCGGCGAAGTTGACCTGCTTGCCGTACCGCTGCTCCAGCAGGCCGGCCAGGGTCACCAGGTCGATGCTCTCCAGTTCGAGGTCGCGGTTGAAGGTGGTCGCCATGCCGATCTCGACGTCGTCCAGGCCGTACTCGTCCTCCAGGAGTGCGGTGAGCATGTGCGTGATGTCGGCGAGCACCGACGTCTCGTCCGCGTGGGCGAGTGGGGGCCGGCTGGTGGTCATCGGGACTCCTTCGTGGATACCCCGGCCTTCAGGCCGGGGTGGGGGTACCTCCCGCTTGCGGGGGAGAAACGAAGCTCCTGCGGAGCAGGACAGGGAACGGCGAATCACCTCCAAGGCGATCCGGCGTCTGCGACCACCGGCCGACACCCGCTGCTCACACGGGAATCGATACGGTGTGAGGCATGACGCGGCAGGTCAAGCGGGCTTTCAAGTACCGCTTCTGCCCCACGGCCGAGCAGGCGGCTGAGCTGTCCCGCACGTTCGGCTGTGTCCGCCTCGTGTACAACAAGGCGCTGCAGGAGCGCACGCGGGCCTGGTACGGCCAGCAGCGCCGCGTCTCCTACGTGCAGTCCTCCGCCGCGCCCACGCAGTGGAAGAAGACCAAGGAGCTGGCCTTCCTGACGGAGGTGTCCTCGGTTCCGCTCCAGCAGGCGCTGCGCCATCTCCAGACGGCGTTCGGGAACTTCTTCGCCAAGCGCGCCAAGTACCCCCGGTACAAGAGCCGGAAGAAGTCCCGCGCGTCGGCCGAGAACACCCGCAGCACCTTCTCCCTGCTGTGCGAGGACACCATCGCCCCGGCCCCCGACACCGACGCGGCCGTCGGCCTGGATGCCGGGATCACCTCTTTCGTGACCCTGTCCACCGGAGAGAAGATCACCAACCCGAAGCACGAGCGGCGTGACCGTGCCAGCCTGGCCCGTGCGCAGCGGGAGCTGTCGCGGAAGGCGAAGGGCTCGGCGAACCGGGAGAAGGCCCGGCGTCGTGTCGCCCGCGTGCATGCGCGGGTCGCCGACCGGCGCCGCGACTTCCTGCACAAGCTGTCGACTCGGCTCGTCCGTGAGAACCAAACGGTCGTGATCGAGGACCTCACCGTCCGCAACCTGCTGAAGAACGGCAAGCTCGCACGCGCCATCTCGGATGTGGCATGGACGGAACTCCGCTCGATGCTGGAGTACAAGTGCGCCTGGTACGGGCGCGAACTCGTCGTGATCGACCGCTGGTTCCCCGGCTCCAAGCTGTGCGGGGCCTGCGGCACGGTCGTGGCGAAGATGCCGCTGAACGTCCGGGAGTGGACGTGTGAGTGCGGCACGGTGCACGACCGCGACGTGAACGCGGCACGCAACATCCTGGCCGCCGGGCCGGCGGCGTCTGCTTGTGGAGACGGTGTAAGACCTCAACGGGAGTCCTCCCGGACGGGGCGGTCGTCGGTGAAGCAGGAACCCCAGCGGGCGACCGCTGGACTCCCCCGCCGCTAGGCGGGGGAGGAAGTCAACGGTCGTACTCCTCCTCGTGGGTCGGCCCTGTCGTCCAGGCCACGACGTAGTCCCGCTGCGGCAGCCGTGCGGGGTTGCTCGTCCGCTCGCAGTGGACGGTGTACGCGGGTTCCAGGCGCCCGGAGACCACCAGCCGGTCGGCGGCGGCTTCGCGGACCGTGAAGTCCCGTGGACGCCCGCCGAATCCGGTGCCCTCCGCCTTGGCGACCGCCTCCTTGGCGGCCCAGAACCGGGTGAACCACAGCGCCAGAGGCTCTGCGGTGGCGGCGGACACCTCGTGCAGCAGCCGGAGTTCGTCGTCCCCGAGCGCGGTCGCGTGGGTGACCGGGTCGCGTTCGGCGATCTCCTCGATGTCGATGCCGGGCCCGGGGCCGGGCCGGTGCGGCCGGACGATCGCGACCCCGGCCTCGGCCCGGTGGGCCAGCGACACGTCCAGCGGGGGCAGGGTGCGGCCGTGCAGGCCGGTGACGTGCGGGCGGCCCGAGGCGTCGCTGTGCACCCGGATCTCCGCCGGGAAGACGGGCCCCTCGCCGTGGTCCCACAGCCACTGCCGTACCGCGTCCTTGACCGCGATCCGGCCGAGCAGCCACTGCCGGCGGCCGCGTGGGCCGTGCGCGGCGTACTCCGAACGTTCCGCGCCGCTCAGTGAGTTGCGCATGATCAGTTCGCGTGAGGCGAGGTCGGGCCACCGCTCGTGCAGCAGCGACCAGCCGCCCGGGCGGGCCTCGGAGTAGGTGTTGCGCTCCGGGAAGCGCTCGACGGGCCGGGTCTGCGGATCGTTGTCGAAGCGGCGGTCCTGCCAGCCGGTGAGCTCCGCCCACAGCTCGCCGTCGACGGTCAGCCGCACGTCGGCTTCCAGAGCGGTGTCGGTGAGGGAGGCGATGCGGACTGCGCACTCCAGCGTCGTGCCGGGGCATGGATGGGGACCGTAGAACCGCATCGTGCGGATCTGCACCGGGAAGACCACGGTGCGCTCGGTGCGGGTCGCCATGATCCAGTAGCCGAGGATCTGGCCGACGTTGTCCAGGAGGGCACCGGGGGCGGGGGGTGTGGTGATCACGCCCCGTACGTGGGTGTCGCCGATCGCGGTGAGCGCGGTGACGCCCTGGAAGGCCGGGCCGTGGAACATCCAGCGCTCGGCGTAGAGCTGGGCGGCGGTGTGGTCGGGAGCGCGTTCGGCGGCGGGGTCCCCCTGCCGGGGGGCGGGGGGTGCGGCGGGGTGGCGGTCGGCGACGTCGACCACGGCACGGGCCCAGGTGCCGAAGGAGACCGCGAGGCGGTCCGGGCCCTCGGCGGTGACCGTGACGGGGACGTCGACCGGCGGGGTGGCCGTCAGCCACTGGTCGAACCGGGCCCCGTGGACGGCGACGGCCCGCTTGCCGGGGGCCGCCTGCTCCGCCGCCGCCATCATGTGGTGGACGATCGTCGTCGCCGGCACGACCGGCCAGCGGTCGGCGACGTCCGGCCAGCCGGGACGCTGCGGGAAGAAGCAGTGGTCGAGGAGGTACGGCATGGTGCGGGGGGACACGTGGACGGTGGTGCGGCGCCGCGCGGGGGAAGCCGGCGGAGCGGAGGGCGCGGGGCGCGCGGGGGAAGCGGGGACGGGGGTGCGGATCGGGGGCCGGGGCCGGGCGGAGACGTCGGCGCGGGACGGAGCGGGGGCGGCCGGGCGTGGGCCCCAGGCGGGCGGGCGTGGGCCCCGCGCGGCGATCAGTGCCGCGGCCGTGTCCGCGGTCTCCCGCAGCAGGGCCGACAGCTCCGCGGCGGCCGGGGAGCGGTCGGCGAGCGCGTCCAGCGGTGAGGGGACCGGGCTGCTCGCCGGGACGCGGCCGAGAGGCAGTGCGCGGCGCAAGTCCGCGAGCGCCGGACCGGGCAGGGACACCAGCGCCCCACCCAGATCGAGCCGGACCGGCGACCGGTCCCGCCGTGCAGAGCGTGTCTCGCGCGGCAGAGCGGGAACGACCGCGGCGCCGACGGTCCACAGGGCGGTCGCCACCCGGCGGAGCTGGGCGAGGCCGTCGCGGTGGGGGGAGTTGGCGGCCACGACCAGGTGGTCGCGGCCGCGGAGGGTGTCGCCGATGAGCGAACCGAGCTGCCCGGTGCCTACCTGGACGAAGACGCGGTGCCCGGCCTCGTACAGCGCCTCGACGAGCGGCCGGAAGCGGACCGGTTCCAGCAGGTGCCGGACGAACAGTTCCCGTACGCCCGCCTCGTCCCGGGGGTAGGGCGACGCTGTCGTCCCCGACCAGAGGGGGACCGTCGGCGGGTGCAGGCGAAAGCGGCGTGCCGCGTCCTCGATGGGGCCGAGGTAGGGCTTCAGCATCGGGGTGTGGAAGCCGGACCGGAACGGCAGCACCTGGCCGATCACGCCCTGCGCCCGGAAGGACCGGACGAACCCTTGCACGCCGTCGTCGGGACCGCACACCATCGACTGGTTCGGGGCGTTGTCGTGGGAGAGCAGGACTCCGGCCGCCGCCCACCCCTCCTCCTCCAGGGCGGTGAGCACGCGCGCGGCGGACGCTCCGACCGCGCCGAACGCCAGGCCCGGGACCGCCACGCTGTCCGGGTCGAACGACGCCATGAAGTCGCTGATCTCGTCCGCCGCGTACACCCCCGCCGCGGCCATCGCCGTCCACTCGCCGACGCTGTGCCCGGCGACCGCGTCCGGCACGACGCCCATGCGGCGCAGCGCGGTGTCGAGGAGCCGGCCGACCGCGACGACCTGGAAGCCGTGCCGGCCCACGTCTCCCACCCGCGCGTCGGAGCGGATGCCGGGAAGGCCGAAGTGGGCGGCGACGTCGTCCACTTGGGGATCGAACTCGGCCTCGAGGCCGGGGAAGACGAACGCCAGCCGCCCGCCCGGACGGCTCGGCGCGAACCACACGTCGCTCCGGCCCTGCCAGGCGCGCCCCTGGGCGACCGCCCTGCGCGCCAGCGCCAGCTTCCTGGCGGTCGGGCCGACGACGCCGAGCCGTGAGCCGCCCGCGGACGCATGCCTGCGGCCGCTGTCGAGACCGGCGGCCAGGACGGCGGAGTCGTCGCCGTCCAGCAGCCCGGCCAGGGACCCGGGGCTGTCGGCGGCGAGCAGAAGCACCCGCTCGGGCTCGGACACGACCGTCTGCGCGCGCCGGGGTGTCCGCGCGCCCGGCGGCTCCTCCAGCACCACGTGCGCGTTGATGCCGCCGAACCCGAACGCGTTGACCCCCGCCCGCCGCACCGGCCGCTCGGGCGTGGTCTCCCACGGCGCCGCCTTGTCCAGTGGACGGAACCGGGTGGCGGCGAGCGCGGGGTGCGGGTCGTCGCAGTGCAGCGTCGGCAGGAGCACGCCGTGGTACACGGCGAGGGCGGCCTTGATCAGTCCCGCCGCTCCGGCGGCCGGCATCGTGTGCCCGATCATCGACTTCACGGAGCCGATCACGGCCCGGTCCTGGGCCGTCTCCGGTCCGAACACCTCGGCGAGCGTGGCCAGTTCGGCCGTGTCCCCGGCCGGGGTCCCGGTGCCGTGCGCCTCCAGGAGGCCGATCGACCCGGGCCGGGCCGGGTCGAGGCCCGCCGCGCGCCATGCCTGCCGTACGGCGTGCGTCTGGCCGGCCGGGTCCGGGTTGACCAGGCTCGCCGCGCGTCCGTCGCTGGCCACGCCGGTGCCGCGGATGACGGCGTAGATCCGGTCGCCGTCGCGTTCGGCGTCGGCCAGCCGTTTCAGGACCACCACTCCCGTGCCCTCGCCGATGAGGATGCCGTCGGCCTCCCGGTGGAAGGGGCGGATGCGCTGGCTCGGGGAGAGTGCGCGCAGCTGGGAGAAGACGCTCCACAAGGTGATGTCGTGGCAGTGGTGCACTCCCCCGGCGAGCATCAGGTCGCAGCGGCCGGCGGCCAGTTCGGCCGCCGCCTGGTCGACGGCGACCAGCGAGGACGCGCAGGCGGCGTCCACGGTGTAGGCGGGGCCGCGCAGGTCGAGGCGGTTGGCGACCCGGGAGGCCGCGAGGTTGGGCACCAGGCCGATGGCCGACTCGGGGTTCTCGGGCCCCAGCCGCTCGGTGAACGCCTCCCGCAGCCGGGCGAGTTGTCCGGGCGTCAGCTCGGGCAGCAGTTCGCCCAGGGTGCGGACGAGCTGTCCCGCCGTACGGACGCGCTGGTCGAGCCGGGCCAGTCCCGGGGTGAGGTAGCCGCCCCGGCCGAGCACCACCCCGACACGGTGCCGGTCGGGCAGGCGGTCCTCGCCACCTGCGTCGGCGACGGCCTCGGCGGCCACGCGCAGGGCGATGAGCTGGTCCGGTTCGGTGCCGGCCACCGAGTTCGGCATGATCCCGAACCGGGTGACCTCCACCTCGGCCAGAGCGTCGACGAATCCGCCGCGCCGGCAGTACACCCGGTCGGCGGCGGCCTGCCCGGTCCCGGCCCCTTCCCGGTAGTAGGCGTCGGTGTCCCAGCGCCCCTCCGGTACGTCCGTGACGGCGTCCCGGCCGTGCAGCAGGTTCTGCCAGTACGCGTCCAGACCGGCGGCGCCCGGCAGCAGCACCGACATCCCCACGATGGCCACCGGTGCCTGATGGCCCGTCATCCGCTGGGGCATCTCACCAGCCCGAGGCGGTGTAGACGACGGCTGAGGCCGACTCGTCGCCCCAGGCGAGCTCGCGCAGCAGCGCGGCGGTGCCCTCCTCCGGGTCGATCAGCTTGATGCCGCGCCGGGCGTACTCGCGCCCGAGCTGCGGGGTCACCATGCCCGCGTGGCCTCCGGTGGGCGCCCATGGACCCCAGTGCACGGTCAGCGCCCGGCGGCCGGTGCGGGCTGTCCACGCGGTGCCGAGGCGTTCGAGGGCGTCGTTGGCGGCCGCGTAGTCGGCCTGGCCGCGGTTGCCGAGGACGGCGGAGATGCTGCCGAACAGGACGGCGAACGCGGGCCCGTTCGGCAGTTCCTCCAGCGCCGTCAGCAGGGTCTCGGCGCCGCTCGCCTTCGTGCCGTACACCCGCTGGAAGGACTCCGGGGTCTTCTCTGCGATCAGCCGGTCCTCGATCACCCCGGCCGCGTAGACGACGCCGTCGAGGCGGCCGTGCTCCGCGTGTATCTCCTTCACCGCCTGGAGGGCGGCGTCCGGTTGCCGGACGTCCACGCTGTGGTAGCGGGCCGGACTGCCGAGGGCCGCCAGCTCCTCCAGGGTGGCCGTGATCTCGCGCCGGGCCAGGACGAGTCCGGTGGCCCGGTTGATCTCGGCGGGGCTCAGGTCTCCCCGGGCGGCGAGCGCGGCGCGCAGCTCGGCCGGGGTGCGGGCGGCGGCGGTCTCCGGCTCCTCGGGGCCGACCGGCGCGGGCGTACGGCCGAGCAGTTCGATGCGGCACCGGGAGGCCGAGGCGAGCGCGGCGGCGAACGTCGCGGTGATGCCGCGTGCCCCGCCCACCAGCAGTACCACGGAGTCCCGGTCCAGTCCCAGCGCGGCGGCTTCCGCGGCTCCGGCGCCCGCCGGTCCGGCCCCGTTGACGGCCGGCGCGCCGAGCGGGCTCTCGACCAGCTCCAGCCCCTGCCGGCCGGCCGCCGCGCGCAGGACGACGGGAGCATCGGCCCCGGGTATCAGCAACTCGGCGAGCAGGGCGTCCGCGACGGCCGCCGGCGAGGTGTCGTCGAGGTCGACGATCCGCGCGAGGGTCTCCGGGTACTCGCGCGCGATGGTACGGAACAGGCCGTGCAGCCCCGCCGAGCGCAGGTCGTCGATCGGTCGTACGGCGAGGAGCCGGCGCGGCGCACGGCGGAGCGCCGCCTGGAACACGGGGAAGGCGGCGGGCAGGACGGGAGGACCGGCGGCGGTGAGGGAGTCGAGGTGGAGGACGCCGTCCACCGGACCGTCGTCCTGTGTGAGCAGGTCGTCCTGTGCGAGCAGGTCGTCCGGGGTGAGGTGCGCCGCGTGGGCACCGTGCGCGGTGAGCCGGGCCAGGACCTCGCGGTACGCCTCACGGCTGTGGCTGCCGCCGACGAGGACGAACCGCCGGCCGGCCAGGGCGGAGGACGGGTCCTCGGGACCGCTTGCGTCCTGCTGCTCCAAGAGCACCGGCCGGAGCAGGAAGCGCTTCGGCGCCTCGCCGGTCACCGCCGGGGACGTCTGCGGCTCCTGCCGCTGGGACCGCGTCGCCCGCGCCCCGCCCTCGCCGGGCTCCGCCAGCCGGGCCGCGAGCCACCCGGTCACCGCGGCCGCCGTACGGGCCTTCGTCAGGTCCTCCAGTTCCGCGTCGTCCAGGCCGGTGACCTCGGCACCGCCGCCGACGCCCAGGCGCTTGGCCAGTTCACCGGCGATCTCGGCCCGTTTGATCGAGTCGATGCTGAGGTCCGCCTCCAGGTCGAGGTCGGGTTCGATCATGTCGACGGGGTAGCCGGTGCGTTCGCCGATGATCTCCAGCACGGTCCGGAGCACGTCCGCCTCCGTGACGGTCCCGGGCGCGGGCGCCGGCTCCGCTGCGGGCACCGGCTGCCGGGGCGGCGGAGGCTCGGCGGCCGGTGCGGCCTGCTCCCGGGGGAGGGCGGGTAAGGCGGCGCCGGCCGCCGCGGGGGCGGGCACGGGCGCCGCCGGAGCCGGCCGCTCCCCCGGCGCGGCACCGAGATAGGTCAGCATCACGTCGCGCTGCGCGGCCACCATCTCCCGGCTGGTGCGCAGGAAGTCGGCGATCAGCGCGTCCGGGCCGGCCGCGGCGTGGGCACCTTCCGGGTGGTTCGTCGTCACAGTCGTCTCCGCAACGCGTCGGGCCGGTGCGAGGGCACCGGGGAGGAGTTCTCCGGCGGCGGTACGGACGAGCTGTCCGTCGACCGTCCAGCCGGGCGGCCTGGGCGTGGGGGTGCGGATCGCGTCGATGGCGTCGCGTCCCCGGAAGAGCCGCCCGGTGCGCACCGGCAGCCCGGCGACGGCCAGTTGGGCCAGAGCGTCCAGCCAGGCGCGCAGACCGCCGCCGGGGCGTGGTTCGCATGCCACGGTGCGGTGCGGGCGGTCGCCGAGGATCTGGCCCACCAGCCGGGTCAGAACGCTGCCGGGGCCCGCCTCGACGAAGATCCTCGCCCCCGCCGCGTACATGGCCTCGATCTGGGCGATGAAGCGGACCGGCGCGCCGATCTGGGCGGCGAGTTCGGCGCGGACCTCGTCCGCGGTGCCGCCGTAGGGGGCGCCGGTGCGGTTGGACCACACCGGGAACTCGGGAGGACGTACGGTGCGCGCCGCGAGCGCCTCGGCGAACCGCTCCCCGGCGCCGGCCACCAGGGGGCTGTGGAAGGCACAGGCCACGGGGATGCGCTGGGCACCGAGACCGGCTTCGCGCAGCAGCCGTACCGCGGCGGCGACGGCCTCGGTCGGGCCGGAGACGACGGTCTGCCGGGGCGAGTTGTGGTTGGCGACGACGACCGAGGCGGGGGCGCCGCCCTCGCGCAGGGCGCGCTCGACGTCGTCGGCTTCGGCCGCGACGGCGGCCATGGTCCCCGGGTCGTCGGATCCGGTGGCCGAGAGGATCGCCGCCGCGCGCTCGGCGCTCAGTTCCAGCAGGGTCTCCGGCTCGATCGCGCCGGCCGCGCACAGGGCGACCAGCTCGCCGTAGCTGTGCCCGGCCGCCATGTCCGGCCGCACACCGACGGAGGTGAGCAGGGCGTGAGCAGCGAGCCCGGTGATGCCCAGCGCGGGCTGGGCGACCCGGGTGTCGGTGAGGGCGGCCCGGCGGCGGTCCCGGGCGGCGTCGCCGAAGGCGGTGGGCGGGTACAGCGCGTCGGCGTGGTCGCGTCCGAGGTGGAGGTAGTGCTGCAGTTCGGGGAAGGCGATGAACGCCTCCGCGAGCATCCCGGGCCGCTGACTGCCCTGCCCGGGAAAGAGGAAGGCGACCTTGCCGCCGGCCTGCGGCCCGATGGCGCCGCGGGGAACCGCGTCGGCTGGTTCCTCGGGTGTCGCTCCGGGCGCGGCCGGCCTCCCCCGTACCGAAGGGCGTGTTCCGGCTCTCCCCGGTTCCGGACGGGACAGCGCGGGCTCCGGCCGTGCCGGACCATGCACGGTTCCCCGGTCGTCCGACGGGGGGCGGGTGGCCACGGCCGCCGCCGGGCGGTCCCCCTGTGCCGGTCCGGATGGCTCGGGGTCCTGGCCGGGATCCTCGCCTCCCGGGCCGCCGTTGCGCCGGCCGTCCGCGAGACCGATGTCCGCGAGGCCGCTGTCCGCGAGATGGATGCCCGCCGCCGGATCGTGCTCGCCCGCCAGCGCCCTGCGTAACCGGGCGATCAGGCCGTCCGGGCCCGTCACCGCCGTCGCCACCACCGCCACCCGCACCGGCGCCCGACCGGCGTCGGAACGCCGGGACGCGCTCAGCGCGAGGTCGCGCAGGCGCCAGGGCCGGCCGTCTGCCTCGGCGGCCTTCAGGATCTCCTCGACGGCGCGGTGCGCGGTCGCCGTGTCCCTCCCGCGGAAGGTGAACAGCTCGGCCGGCCAGGCGTCCAGGCCGTGGGCCGGCGGCAGGGCGTCACCGTGAGCGGCCAGCACCACGTGGAAGTTGGTTCCGCCGAAGCCGAACGCGCTCACCCCGGCGAGCCGCTCCTTCGCCGGGACCCCCCAGGGCCGTGCCTGGGTGTGGAGGACGAACGGGCTGTCCTCCTCCCGCCACGCCGGGTTGGGCCGCTCCACGTGCAGCGTCGGCGGCCTGACCCCGGTGTGGAGGGCCAGCACGGTCTTGATCAGGCCCGCGAGGCCGGCGGCGCACTTGGTGTGCCCGATCTGCGACTTCACCGAGCCGAGCGCGCATCCCTGCATGCGCGCCCCCGCCTCGGTGAACACCTCGCTGAGCACGGTGAGTTCGGTGCGGTCACCGACCACGGTCCCCGTGCCGTGCGCCTCGACGAGGCCGACCTCGGCCGGTGAGACGCCCGCGTTGCGGTACGCCCTTCGCAGTGCGGTCCGCTGGCCTTCGGGGCGGGGTGCGGTCAGGCCGCGCGAGCGGCCGTCACTGGAGCTTCCGACTCCCTTGATCACTCCGTAGATCCGGTCGCCGTCGCGTTCGGCGTCCGCCAGCCGCTTCAGGACGACGCACGCGACGCCCTCACCGAGCGCGATGCCGTCCGCCGAGCTGTCGAAGGCGCGGCATCGGCCGGTCGGGGAAAGGGCGTGCACGGAGGAGAAGAGGACGTAGTCGTTGACGCCGTTGTGCAGGTCGGCGCCCCCGCACAGGACGACGTCGCTGGTGCCGCCGACGAGTTCCTTGCAGGCGACGTCGACCGCGGCCAGCGAGGAGGCGCAGGCGGCGTCCACCGTGTAGTTGGCACCGCCGAGGTCCAGCCGGTTGGCGATCCGGCCCGAGATGACGTTGGAGAGCATGCCGGGGAAGGAGTCCTCGGTGAGCCGGGGCAGTTGCTCGTCCAGTCCGTCGGGCACCCTCCCGTAGTACGACGGCAGTACGGCCCGCAGGGTGGTCGCGTTGGACAGGTCGCCGCCGGCCTCGGCGCCGAACACGACGGAGGTGCGCGCGCGGTCGAACTCCCGTCCGCCCTCGCCGTATCCGGCGTCCTCCAGCGCACGCCGGGCCGCCTCCAGGGACAGCAGCTGCACGGGGTCGATGCTGCCGAGGGAGGTGGGCGGGATGCCGTAGCGGAGGGGGTCGAAGGGGATGCGGGGCAGAAAGCCGCCCCACTTCGACGCGGTGGCGCCGTCCGTGCCCGGGGCGTGGTGCACGGCGGGATCCCAGCGCTCCGGCGGCACCTCGCCGACCGCGTCGTGACCGGCGAGGACGTTCGCCCAGAAGGCGGCGAGGTCGGGGGCCTCCGGGAACATGCAGGCCATGCCGACGACGGCGATGTCGAGCGGTGCGGGCGGGCCCGGCCTCACGGAGCCGTCCCGGCCCAGGCGTTCACGCACCGCGCCCGCCCGGGCGACGAGGAAGTCCGCGGCCCCGTCGGTCACCGAGCGGTGCAGCGCACCGACGGTCGTCGTCGCCGAGCGGAGCACCGCCGCCTCTCCGGCCATGAACAGGCCCTCGTTGAGCTGGCGTTGCGCATCGACGGCGGTCAGTGCTCCGGCGGTGTCCCGCTCGACTCCCTTGCTGGCGATGCGCAGCCGGCCGACGTTGAGCCGCTCGAGCTCCTCCCAGATCCGGCGGTCGGGCACGCCCCGGGCCCGTAACCCGGCCTCGAACCCGCGGTAGCGGTCGCTGAACGGGCTGGGCACGCAGCGGGTGGCGTGGCCGGGCGCGGTCTGCAGCAGCGTGGTCCGGCGCGCCCGTACGACCTGTTCCTGGAAGAGCGGCTGCACGGCACCGCAGGTCACCGCCTCCTCGGTGAACAGGTAGGCGGTGCCCATCAGGACGCCGACGCGGGCGCCGCGCGCGGTCAGCGGGGCGGCGAGTGCCGCGACCATCGCGGCCGACCGCTCGTCATGGACGCCACCCGCGAAGAACATCTCGACGCGCCGGGCCGTTTCCTCGTCCGCGTCGTCCAGGAAGTCTGTCAGTACGGCGAGTTGGGCCTCCCAGAGCGGGAAGCTGCCGCGCGGGCCGACGTGGCCGCCGCACTCCGCGCCCTCGAACACGAAGCGGCGCGCTCCCGCGTCCAGGAACTGCCGCAGCAGCCCCGGCGAGGGCACGTGCAGGAAGGTGCTGACGCCGGCCCGCTCCAGTGCCTCCGCCTGGGCGGGCCGACCACCCGCGATGATCGCGTGCGTGGGCCGCAGCTCCCGTACGGCCTCCAGCTGGGCGGCGCGCACGTCTTCCGGCACGAAGCCGAGGACACCGACGCCCCAGGGCCGGCCGGCCAGGGCGGCGCGGGTCTCGGCCAGCACCGTGCGTGCCTGTTCACCGCTCGCGAGCGCGAGCGCGATGAAGGGCAGGGCTCCGTCATCGGCGACGGCCGCGGCGAACCGGGCCTGATCGCTGACCCGGGTCATCGGCCCCTGCGCGACGGGCAGTCGGGTGCCGAGGGCCTTGCTCATCGCGGATCCGGAGCGCAGTGCCGCCTCCGGTCCCTCGTCCCGTACGGCCTCCCGTACGGCCTCCCGTACGGCGGACGTCAGCGCGCGGACCGTCCGGCCGGTGTCGCCCCAGCGCTCGGCGAAGCGGGCGGCGAGGAAGCCGTCCTGGCCCACGGGCAGCAACTGGGTGTGCGGATCCCGCGCGCCGAGGGTCGCGGACACCTGCGCCGGGCCGTCGGAGGCGGCCTTCGGGGCGTCCGGACCGCGGCGGTGCAGCACCCGGTGACCGGCCACGACCGTGGTCTCGGAACCGTCCATGGACCGCAGGGCCGCGGCTGCCGCCTCCGGCAGCCCGCACTCGGCCAGCAGCGCCAGTTGACTGTCCAGGACGACCCCTGCCGCACCGCCGGTCACCGCGGCCGCCGCCGTGCGGGGGCCGATGCCGCCGCACGCCCAGACGGGGAGGTCCACGCCGGGCGCGGCGAGCAGGTGCTGGAGCAGGACGAAGGTGCTCAGTTCGCCGATCCGGCCGCCGCTCTCACTGCCGCGGGCGATCAGCCCGTGCGCCCCGGCGCGGACCGCCGCGAGCGCCTGCTCCAGGTCCGTGACCTCGACGAGCACGCGGTGCGCGGCGGAGACGTCGCCGACGCGCCACGGGGAGCCGGCACCGAGGACGACGGTGTGCGGGCCTGCGGTGGTACGGGAGCCGCCGCCTCCCGCGAGTTCCGCGGGATCCGTCCGGCAGTGCGCGGCGACCCGCACTCCGAACCGGCCGGGCCTCCACCGCCTCAGCCGCGCCAGCGCCTCCCGGGACGTCCGGTCGCCGTCTCCCAGGTCGAGCACCCCGAGTCCGCCGGCCCGGCTGACGGCCGCGGCGAGCCTGGCGTCCGGTTCACGGAACGGGGTGATTCCAATGATCAGGTCTTCGGCGCGCACAGCAGAGGTCATGATTCTCCGAATGAACGGTGAAAACTGCGTGGTGGGGGGTACGGCCTGCCGATGACGAACTCGCACGCGAAAGCGCGTCTTTTCGGTCTCTCCATGACGCGCCGCGAGAATCTTGCGAGAAAAACCGATGGAAAGCTAGACCCAAGGCTACCCGCGAGTCAACATCTCCAAGATCTCCGACGTGGAGCCGGTTCTGAGCCGGTTCGATCCGACCAACACCGGCCCATCGCCTCAAACGGCCGGAAATCCCGCTAATTTCCGGGTGGGTGCGCCAAGCGGATCAACGGCGACGCAAGCCTTGAGAAGTCATTCGTTTTACGAACCTGATCGCCTGATTCTTCCACGATCCACCGGGTCGGCCGCGACCGGCCGGGAATGCCGCGCACTTCTGGGAGGCCCTGCCGGGATGGGCGACGCCGGCCCGAGTGGCGAGCGGTGTCACGGACTTCGCCCCGGAGATGGGTGGAGGGCAAGGCCCCGTCGCGGCCCCTTGCCCGAGGCGAGTCCCGCAGGGACCTACCAGGGCAGGGGCTCGCGGTCACGGAAGAGCCCGCCGGTCGTCTTGTCCCCGTCGGGCAGCGTCGCCAGCCACACGGGGGTGTCGGCCCCCTCCTCGACACCGCGGGGCGCCCCGGGTCCGCCCAATCCGGTGCGGACCCATCCGGGGGAGGCGGCATTGACCAGCACACCGGTTCCGTCGAGGTCCGCCGCCAGTATCCGGGTGAGGGCGCTCAGCGCCGTCTTGGACACCCGGTACGCCGGTTGCTCGCCCCGGGTCATCAGGGACAGCGATCCCAGGTTGCTGGCCATGTTCACGATCCGGCCGTATCCCGCGGCGACCATGTGCGGGGCAACGGCGTCCGCCATGCGCCACGCGCCGATGAGGTTGGTCTCCAGTGTCTCGCGCACGATCCGGTAGTCGACGCCGACCGCACGCTGTCCGCCGTCGATGCCGATTCCGGCATTGTTGACCAGGACGTCGATGCGTCCTGTCGTCTCGACCGCCCGGAGCACGGCCGCGTCGACACTGGCCGCCGACGTCACGTCCAGCGTCAGGGGCAGCGCATTGCGGCCGAGGCGGTCGGCGGCCCGCTCCGCGTCCTGGGCGCTCCGCGCCGCGACGAGGACCCGCAGCCCGCTCTGTGCGAGCCGGCGGGAGATCTCGGCGCCGAGGCCGCGGGCACCGCCCGTGACGAGGGCCACGCGGGGACCGGTCACAGGCGGGCTCCGCCCCGGACCCCGGCGGAGCCGGCCGCTTGGCCGCGCGTTCCGGCCGGCGGAGCGGGCAGCGCGGCGAGCCCCAGATGCCAGGGGAAGGCCGGCCGCTCGCCCCCGGCGGGCGGCGGCGCCTCGTCGGGCAGGAGCAGCGTCACCCCCGCTCCGCGCAGCGTGGACACGGTGGGGGCGAACGCCGGATGGGCCCGGTCACGGCCCAGGCAGGGCAGCGCGACCAGCGGCAGTCGCTTGCAGAGTGCCTCGTTGAGCAGGCCGAGCGCGAGGTTGTCGCTGATTCCGGCCGCCCACTTGTTCATCGTGTTGGCGGTGATCGGGGCGACCAGCACGGCGTCGGCGCGCGGCAGTACGCGGGACTCACCGGGCATCGAGTAGCGGCTGCGCACCGGGTGGCCGGTGCGGCGGGCGAGGGCGGGGATGTCCCTCTCCATCCAGAGGGCAGCCGTGGGGCTCAGGATCAGGCAGGTGTCCCAGCCTTGTTCGCGGGCAGCGTCGAGGACCGTGCCGACCTCCAGTACAGGTGGCGCCGCGCAGCCGATCACGTACAGTGCCGGCCGGTCGTCGCCGGCGGCCGGGCTGCCGTGCCAACGCGTTCCGCGTTCCCCGCGGACGCTGTTGCGCCCGGTCACCGCAGCGCCTCCAGCAGTGCGGACCGGGATTCGCTCAGCCAGGACTGACGTCGCCGTATCGCGTCGCCGGCCCCGCGTTCCCACATGCGTGCCCAGCCTCCGCCGAGCTGCTCGGCGGAGGCGCGCATGCGCAGCCAGCTGAGATCGGCCCTGGCGATGCCGAGGTCCGGGAGCGCGGCCCGCTGCGCTGCCGACAGTCCGTAGGCGTCGGCGAAGATCCGCAACCGGGCCGGCTGGTCGACGTGGCGCCAGGCGGGCCACAGGTCCTGCGGCGGGCAGAGCGGGACCCAGTGCACCGCGGCGTTGTACACGTTGAGCAGCCGGGTGGTCGGACCGGCCAAGTCGAAGTCGATGAAGCCGGCGGCCCGTCCGTTCCGCACGACGGTGTTGCGGGGAGTGATGTCCAGGTGCGAGACCAGCTCGGGTTGCGGGTCCGCGACGGGCAGGTCGACCGTGACCAGGTCACGACGCCACACCGTGCCCGGGGCGGCCGCGAACCGCCGGTCGGCGGCGTACCCCTGCGATGCCTCGTGCAAGCGGCGCAGCAGCTGCGCCACGCTTGCCAGCAGGGCGTCCGCGGCGGCCCAGCGTTCCGGCGGTTCGCCCGGGACATCGCCCTCGAGGTAGGTCAGTACGTCACGGCCTTGGTCGTCCCGTCCCAGGTAGCGCGGGGCGGCGTCGAAGCCGGCGCGCTGGAGATGGTCGAGGTAGTCGGCGACCGCGGTGCTCTGGGGCTGGTGGGGTCGCCGCACGGTGTCCGCCACCCGCTTCACTCCCTCGCTGAGATTCCCCTGCGCCAGGGCTCGCCCGGGCGGTTCGGCCGGTCCGCCGCCGGCTTCTTCGTAACGCCGCACGGCCGGGGGGTCGTTGAGCAGGTGATCGGAGGTGCTCTCGCTTCGCATGCGGCAGACGCTGCCGGTCGCGGTGGACGGCGGGCAAGGGACGGCTGCGAATATTCGCGTTCCTGACCGCGCGGCACCATCGTTCGCTATCTTGCGAACATGCCATCCACCGAATCGAGAACGGTACGGGTGTTCCGCCTGGAGCCGCAGCTCGCCGGACCCCGGATCGGTGTGTCGTGCGGCACCGGGTACGAGGCGCTGCTCGGGCTCATCATGTTCGCCGGTCATCAGCCTCCCGGGGACTACGACATCGGGCAGGCATGGTTCGACCGGGTCCGCTCCCAGGCGTCGCGGCAGCTCCATGAGGACGTGGCCAGGCTGTGCGCCGGTGTGCCCACGGTCTTCGGTCATCTGCTGGGCCTGGTACGGCTCGCCCGCGAACCGCACGACCTTGCCGCGCTCACCGACCTGGTCTCGGACCTGGCCCCGTCCCGCCTGCGCCTGGAACTGCTCGGCCGGTCGGCCTCCGCCGTGCGGGCGGGTGTTGCGCCGACGGTTCTCGAACGGGCCGCGGAGGGGGATGCCGCCGCGACGGAGGAACTGCTCGCCGTGGCGGCCGACGACGAGCGCTGGGCGAAGAACGTCCGCGCCGTGCTCGCGCTGACACCGGAGGAGACGAGCAGGCTGACCGTGCGTGTGCTGCGCCGGTGGGCCGACGAGGTCTTCACCGAGCAGGAGGCGTCGCTCGCACGGCGGCTGACGGATCAGGCGGACCGCTGGCGCGCCGCGGCCGCCCGGTCCGGCTGGCGGGACATCGTGGAGAACGCCACCGGCGGCATCGTCCTCGGAGAGGATCTTCCGGCCGACAGTGTCCTGCTCGTTCCGACCGTCCTCGGCGCACCATGGGTCTACTCCACCGATGTGAACGGCACCAGGATCTTCTGCTGCCCGGTCCGCGAACAGACCGAACCGGCCGCCGACACTCTGGTGCCGGTCCTGCGCGCCCTGGGCGACGCGACACGGCTGGCGGTGCTGCGCCATCTGGCGACCGGCGGACCCACCACCCTCTCGGAACTGACCACGAAACTGGGCATCTCCAAGTCGGCCGTCCACAAACACATCATGCTGCTGCGGTCGGCCGGCCTGATCCGGCTCGAACTCGGCCGTGAACGCCGCTACGCACTGCGGGCGCTGCCGGACCTGACCGCCCTCGTCGCCCGCGTGATCCACGCCGGCCCATGACCTCGCCCGCAAAACCCCGGCGGTCGGCCCCCTCCCTCCCGCCGACCCGGCGCTACCGGGTCAGGCCGGCGGATCTCAGGCGCCTGTGGACCGGTCAGACCGTGAGCATGTTCGGTGACGAGATCACGGCGGTCGCGCTGCCGACGATCGCCCTGCTGATCCTGCACGCCTCACCGTTCCAGTACGGACTGCTGAGCGCGAGCACCTATCTGCCCTACCCGGTCCTGGGGCTGCTCGCCGGAGCCTGGGTCGATCGGGTACGCCGCAGGACGGTGCTGCTGCTCGCGGACATCGCCCGCGGGACCGCCATCGCGTCGGTCCCTGTGGCGGTGATCAGCGGCACGCTGACCGTGGCACAGCTGGTCCTGGTCGGCCTGGTCGTCGGGACCGCCTCCGTCTTCTTCAACTCGGCCTACCAGGCATTCCTGCCGCATGTCGTCGCGACCGAGACCCTCACCAAGGCCAACGCCCGGCTGTCGACCAGCGAGACCGCGTCCCAGGTCGCCGGTCCCTCCGTGGCGGGACTGCTGATCAGCCTCATCGGCGTCGGGGGTGCGATGATCCTGGATGCGGCCTCCTTCCTGGTGTCGGTGCTCAGCCTGCTGATGATCCGTCGGCCGGAGGTCGCGCCCCAACGCCGCCGCAGCAGCCTCATCCCGGAGGTCCGGCAGGGACTGCGGCTCGTGCTGCGGGACCGGCTGCTGCTCGGCCTGACCCTGACCTCGGCGGTGTCCAACCTCGGCCGGGGCATGGCGCTCCAACTCGTCCTGCTGTTCGCCTACAGCGGCCTGGGCCTCTCGCCCGCCGTCGCGGGCGTGATGCTGGCCGCGGGAAACGCCGGCCCCTTCCTCGGATCCCTGTGCAGCCGGCGTTTCACCGAGCGCTTCGGGCTCGGCCCCGCCCTGCTGATCGGCAGCGTCATGAAGGGACTCCCCTGGGTGTTCGTCCCCGTGGCACTGCTCGGCGGTGCCATGCCGGTCATCGTCGCCATCATGGTCGTGTCGGGATTCTTCATCCCGGTCAGCAACGTCACCACCCTCACCATCCGGCAGACGCTGGTCGCGGCGGACATGCAGGGCCGGGTCGCCGCAACCGTCCGCACCGTCACCCGGACCGCCGTCCCGCTCGCCACGCTCCTCGGCGGCGGGCTCGGCGAGCTCGGCACCAGCCTGCTGGGCCCTCGCGCCGGTCTGTCCGCGGTCCTCGCCCTGGGCGGGCTGATCTGGATGGGCGCCGGTGTGCTCCTGCCGCGGCCCTTGCTGCGCACGGTGCGTTCGGTCGACGACCTGCAGGAGGTGGACCCCGCCATCGCCGACCGGGACCCTCACCGGGGCAGGCACCGCGCCGCCGCCAAGGACCGCGAGGCCGGCACCGTGCCCGGTGCCGGCCGGGCAGAGGTGTCCGGCCGGCCGACGGTCTCCGCCGGCGTCCAGGGGCCGGCCCCCGCGGACGGCCTCCCGCGGTCCGCGGACGGGCGGCGCAGCGCCGCAGGACCGGCAGCCGGCGGACAACCTTCCGGTCGGCGACCCGACCGGAAGCGTCCGGCGTCACCGCCGCGCGAGGGGGACGGCGTGTCCGCACGGATCCCGTCGTCCTGGACGGGCCGCAGGACGCGCCCGGCAGCCACCCGTGCCGCACTGCGCTTCTGGAGGGCCTCGAAGGGGCTGACCACCGAATACTGGGAGGGGACCTCCGCATACTGGCAGAGCCCGCTCCGGCTGGCCGGATACGCCTCGCTCCCGGAGGATGGGGCGGAGGCCGTCGAGCAGGCGGGCCGACGGCGGGCGACGGGGCCCCGATAGGCCCTTCCGACATCGCGACACCGCTCCGGGAACGTGCGGGTGACCGCGGTGGCGCCGTCCCGGCTCGCCCAAGAAGCCTGCCCGCTTCCGCCACCGCGCGCATCACGGGCGCGCCCGGCGTCCCCGTGCGCGAGTCACGGCGGGCCCGAGCGGTGGCGCCACACGGGGTGGTGCCACGCGTGGTGGCGCCACACGCGGTGGTGCCACACGCGGTGGTGCCACGCGCGGTGGCGCGGCATCGGCGAAGACGCGACGACCCAGCGTCGGAAGTGAGGAGTGGCGCGCGAGAGCCCGCCCGGCGACGGCCGCCCCGGGCACCGGCCGCGCCCCGTGCGGCGGACCCCTCACCGGGGCAGGTCCGGCCGCACGGAGCACGCTCTCTGCGCACATGACCCCCGCACATACGGGGGCCGCGCTCCGCGAAGAGCACGCCCGGTGCAAGGGGCACCGCCGAGGCACCGGACGGAGCGTCACCCGACCGTCGGCGCCGCCGGAGCACACGCGGGCGGGGCAGCCGTCCGGTCACCGGAGCCGGTGGTGACGGCCCGCCACCGGTCGAAGTCCGCACGGTAGGCGCGGAACCTGGCCCGTTGAATCTCCGCCATGCCGGGAAGGCGGGCAGTCACCGGGCCGACGTAGGCATCGATCTCGACCTCCGACAGGTGGTAGGCGCGACCGTCGAAGAGGAAGTCAACGGCGAGCCACGGCGTGTCCAGGTGTGCGGCGACCGCGGCGGCCCGCTCCCGCAACCCCTCGGGAACCGGGACGAGCCGGGCCGCGCCGCCGATGGTCACATTGGCCGCCGGGCCGCCGTCCACCGCCGTCCGCAGCAGCGCGCCCACCGGTACACGGTCCACGCAGTAGACACGGACGTCGGAGGGCTCGCCGTCGGCGCCGCCCACGAACGGCTGTATCACCATGGTGAGTTCGGCCGCCGCGGCCAGCCGCAGCACCGTCAGCAGCTCTGCTTCGCCGCCGACGCGAACCACGCCCCTGCCGGAGCCCCAGCTGGCCGGTTTCACCACGACCGGGTAGCCGATCCCGGCGTCCTCCAGCCGGACCCGCATGCCCGTGAAGTCGCGCGTGTGCACACTGACGGTGGGAAGCCAGCCGGGGTCGACGCCCCGCAGGTGCAGCAGTGTGGCCGCCTTGTCGTTGCTGACGAGGTTCAGCTCCGGCCGGATCAGCGTGCGGTATCCCGCGCCCGC
Source organism: Streptomyces sp. PSU-S4-23 (assembly GCF_055632315.1). NCBI lineage: Bacteria > Bacillati > Actinomycetota > Actinomycetes > Kitasatosporales > Streptomycetaceae > Streptomyces > Streptomyces sp. PSU-S4-23. Next base: position 52,039 of record NZ_JBVMUU010000002.1, read on the forward strand.
GACCGCCTCGAAGGTCGCCAGCGAGCGCCAGACGTCGGCCTGGAACATCGGCCAGGTGTAGAGCTTGGTGTGGAAGACCGTCGTGGCCGGGTCGGCGGGTTCGCCACGGACATGGACCCGGGGGCCGCCGGGAACGGCCACGACGTCGACGTCGTCGACCGCGACGATGTCCAGGCGCAGGCCCGCGGCCTCGGCCGCCCGCCGATAGCCGTCCCAGCCGGGCTCGTCCTCCCGCACGGTCCGCGGCCGGGCGCGCTCGGGCCAGAACCAGCACAGCCGCGGCACGGTACCGTCCCCCGTCCCCGTACCCGTACCCGTCGCCTCCGCCGTACCCGTCCCTGTCGCGTTCCCCGACATGTCGCTCCCCCTGCTCCTCTGTGTTCCTTGTTCGCCGTCCCGTCCCGTCTCCCCGCCCCTCCCCGCGGCTCCGGCGGGGTGCGACCGCCCGGCCGTCACCGGCTCCGCCCGCTCGTGGACCGGGACCGCCGGCCGAGCCCCATCCGCGCCCGCAGGTCCGCCTCCACCGCCGCCGGGTCCCCTGCCAGCAGACGGGCCCGCTCGAGCGCTTCGGGGGTCGGCCCGTAGCTGCCGATGATCCGCTCCGTCAGGTCCCATGCGGCGCCCAGCAGCGCATCGCGGCGCTCGGTGAGTCCCCGGTAGGCGTCCGGTGCCCCGGTGACCGTGCCGACCTCCGCGACCCTGTCCCGCAGCAGGCGGACCGTGGTGAGCACGGCGCGGGCGCCGAGCGCGGACATCGGGTCCAGATGGAAGCCGGCGTCCCCCACCAGAGCCCACCCCGGCCCCGCCAGCGGCCGGCGCAGCATGCGCAGTCTGCCTGCGCCACCGACGGGGGTGGTCCGGGTGCCCGCCTCCAGGGCGGGCCCGACGACCGGATCGGCCCGCGCGACACGGGCGTACAACCGCACGGGATGCTCACCGCGCTCGGCGATCAGGCCGCCGTGCAGCGCGACGGCCACGCACCACAGGGACGGCCCGCACGGGGTGACGACGAGCATGCTGCCGGGCTGCCTGGAGTAGTGGATCCGGTCCGCGGGCAGCGCCAGGTCGCGGTAGTACGCGAGCAGCCCGGTCCACGGGGACGGCACCGTTCGGTAGGGGGTGGCACCGGCCCGGTCGGCATTGCGGGAGAGCCTGCCGTCGGCGAAGACCACCAGTTCGCAGCGGACTTCGTGCTCCGCCCCTCGATAGCGGAAGCGGACACCGGTGATCCGGTCGCCGTCGCGCACCACTCCGGTGGCCTTCGCCGGGTGCAGGAACGTCACATTGGGGTGGCGGGCGGCGCGGGCGGCGAGCGCCGGGTCGAGCACATGACGGGGCACGCTCATCCGGTAGCAGTGCTCGTCGTCGTCCGGATACCGGTACCCGACGCTGACGTCCAGGGCGCGGCGGGTGTGCCCGAGCAGCTTCGGCGCCCCGCAGGCCAGTACGGTGCCGGTCAGTCCCAGGTCCTCCCAGATCAGGTTGTCCGGCCGGTCCCACGACAGTTGCTGCGGCCAGTGCGTGGCGGGATCGCGGCGGTCGAGCAGCAACACCCGTCCGGCGTGGGGGGCCAGCGCATGCACGGTCAGCGCGCCGGCCATGCGCGCGCCCACGACCACCAGGTTCCAGCGGTCCGCAATCCGGCCGCTCACGGCAGCGCCACCTCGACGTCGCCGTCGGCCGTGCGGATCCGCACGGACCGTATGCCCTCCCGGCCGTGCACCGCGGCATCGGCGCCGGCCGTCTCCACGACCACGGGCAGTTCGGCGTGCCCCCACCAGGACGGGAGGTCGGGACGGTCCGTGCGTACCGTGACGGAGGCGAACTCCAGGGGCGTACGGCGGTGCCCGGCCCGCTCGAGATCGCCGGCCACCCGGGCGGTGCGGGCGGGCCGGTTCCCGTACTCGAGGAAGAAGGGCCGCGAGGGGCACCGCCACGACGCGTCGAAGGCCGTTTCCGCCCAGGGGAAGCGCCTCCCGTCGGCGCGTACCGACTCTCCGCGCAGCAGCCCGGGGTCGGTGCCGGTGAGCGACCGCACACGGTCCGCGTCCTGGTCGATGTCATCGGACAGCAGCGCCCAGTTGAGGAAGACGGGCCCCGCGGCGGTGCGTTCCAGGAACAGCCGGCCGAACGCGCTCTTGGCCAGCCTGTCCGTGTCGGCCGGGATGAGGAGTTCCAGGTACTGCACCTGCGGTGTGCCGAACGGCACCAGCCAGCCCTGGGTGCCGTCGTCATGGGCCGAGCCCTCGATGGCACCGAACCCGTAGCGGTCGCGGAGCAGTTCACGCAGCGGGCCGATGTGCCGTGCGCCGATGATCACGTGGTCGATGCGCATCGCACCGTCACCTCCCCGCGGCCGCGACGGGCGTGCCGGTGGGCAGACCGGAGGCCGGGCAGAACGCTTCCGGCAGCTTCTCCCAGTCGGAGCGCAGCAGACCCGCGGCCAGACCGCGGGCGGTGAGCCGGGAGGAGATCAGCCCGTGACCGGCGTGGCCGGCGGCCACGTACAGCCGCCGGTGACCGGGCACCCGGCCCACCAGTGGCCGGCCGGTCCCGGACACCGGGCGCAGACCGGCGCGCAGTTCGCCCACGACGGCCTCGGACAGGTCCGGGAGGGTGCGCACGGCGTGGGCGAGCAGCCCGGCGGCCGTGCCCGCGGTGCAGTGGTCGGCGAAGCCGGCCTGCTCTTCGGTCGCGCCGACCACGATGCCGCCGTCCGGGAGCGGAGCCATGTACAGCCTCCCGGACAGGATGCAGCCCAGCTCCGCGTCCGAGTCCAGGACCGCGAGCTGACCGCGCTGCGGGCCGACCGGCAGCGGTGAGAGCCGCCCCGTCCAGGCGCCCGCGGTCAGCACCACCCGGTCGGCGCGCACCGCGAAGCCGTCGGCGGCCCGTACGCACAACCGCGATTCCTCGTCCTCGACGGTGCTGACGGTGGTCTCCTGACGCCACTCGGCGCCGGCGGCGAGGGCCGCCGCACGCACCGCACGCAGGTAGGACCTGCCGTTCACAAGCAGCCCGTCCTCGGCCATGAACGGTTGCCGGCCGGCGGGAACGCGCGCTCCCGGGGCGAGTGCGGCCAGTTCCGCGGAGGTCAGCGCCCTGCCGAGCGCCGTGCTCCCCGGTCCTGCGGGGAGGGCTCGCACATCGTCCTCGGTCAGCAGCCGCACGAGGGGGCGGGCCAGGCTGAACGGGCCGCGTCCGGGTTCGAGGCGGCGGATGTCGTCGCGCAGCGCACCCTGGGCGTCGACCAGCCAGCGGTGGAACTCCTCGTCGCCGAGGTACCGCAAGGAGGGTACGGCGACGCCCGCGGCCCGGTTGGTGGCGTGACCGGGCTCGGCACCCGCGTCGAGCACCAGGACCGTGGCGCCGCCGCCGGCCAGTTCCTCGGCCAGACAGGCGCCGACCAGGCCGCCGCCGACGAGAACGAAGTCATAAGGAGCAGAGGAGGGCATGACACTTCCTTGCGAGGTCGTCGGCGCTGGGGAGCACCAGGGACGGGGTTTCGATCTCGTGTTCCACGTAGGTGGCCACGGGGTCGTCGGTGAGACAGATGACCGCCCGCAGCAGGGACAGCGGCCGGGCCCGCACGGTGACCAGGAACGCTCCGGGCGCGGCCGGGAAACGGGCCAGGCAGAGCATCCGCAGATGACCGTCCGGGTAGTACCTGCGCAATCCCTCGACACATGCCGTCAGTTCGACGGCTTCGCCGTACGCCTCCGGCGCCGGCCGTGCGGGAGCACCGGTCAGCGTGAGCGCGTGGACGGGCGCGGCGGCCGGCCGCTGCTCCTCGTGCCGCCACAGCGCGCGGCCCGGGGGAAGGCCGGTGTCCGGCGCCACGGGGAGCGGGGTGACACGGCCGTCGCACACAACCGTGTGCGCCACCGCGGGATGCCCGGCGTCGTCGGGGCCTCCGTCAGGATGCTCCGCCGGCCGGTCGACCAGTGTGATCGGCGGAAGCACCCTGCGGCCCGCGAGCCGGCGGGCCGCCACGCCGGCCAGCACCAGGCGCACCCCCGTCAGCAGGACGGCGGCCACCGGGGGACGCAGCACGAGCGGACGGCCCCGCCAGCCCGGCGGCGGGTCGACCGGGGGCCTGGCGGCAGCACCCAGCCCGGCGACCGCGGCGAGCAGATCCGCCGCCGCGCCGGGACCGCTGCCGCCCGCGAGAAGGGGGCCGGCGGCGCTCTCGAGCCGGGCCAGCACGCGCAGCCTCGGTCCGGCCGTGACCAGCACGCTCTGCGGGCGCAGCGCCTCGCAGGCGGCCAGCCCCGCGACGACGGTCTCCAGCGCCTGGGCCGCCTGCTGCTGACGCCGCCCGGCCACGTCACCGCCGCGGTGCCCCGGCAGCCGGACCGAGCCGGTCACCCGTGCGGCGTCCCTGGTGAGCCGGAGCAGGTCGGTGGAGCGGCGGGCGTGTGCCGCCCCCACCACCGGGGAGGCCACGGCGGTGACCACGGCCCGCAGCCCGTCGCCCGGGCCGGCGCCGGTCGGCACCGGCCGCTCACACCGCGGGGTCGCTGCGCACATCGACGGCCTCCGCGGGAACCCACATGCCGCTGTTGGCGAAGGTGGTGACGAGCGGGTACTGGCCGAGCTTGCCGCAGCCCCTGGTGGCCCGTCCGTAGCTGCGGCTGACGGACGGACCAGGGCGCAGCGCGGCCAGCACGGTCAGCGCGTTGCCGCTCACCGCGCAGGGGCCGACGCGGCGCGGCGGCCCCTCTCCGGTGTCCAGCAGGGCGCCGTCCACCGCGAACTCGAAGTCACCGGTGAGCAGGTTCATCCAGCGCAGCCGGATGCCGCTCGGGGCGAGGCGGGCGGGGCCGGGCTGCTCGGGCTCGGCGCCCACGGCCCGCGCGGCGGTGTGCCACATCCGGGGGACCACCGGGTGCCGGTAGTCCAGCCGCCGGCCGTGCCCGTTGCCGACCCCTCCGAACAGCGCGGCGGTCGCACCGTCCGAGAGCACACCGGCCACCCGGCCGTCCGCTATCAGTTCGGCCGTGCCGACCGGCGTGCCCTCGTCGTCGACCGCGGCTCCGAGGCCGTCGCCCCCCGGCGCCTTCCCGTCGGTGACCGACAGCCAGTCGGGTGCGATCCGCTCGCCCATCAGGCCGGCAAGACAGCTGGCACCCCCCGCCACGATGTCGGCCTCCAGCGGGTGTCCCACGAGTTCGTGGAAGAACGGACCGGCGCGGCCGGGGCCGAGTACCAGGTCGCAGCGCGCGGAGGGGAGTTTTGCCTGCGGCAGCGCCGCCAGGGCGCGGACCCGGTCGACGGCGGCTTCCACCTGCCGCAGGCTGCCCGCGGTGTCCGTCTCGTCCCATCGCACCACCTCCGAACAGGACGGCTGGTGCGCGGACGTGATCTCCACCGTGCACATCCGGCGTTCGTCGGCCACCATCCGCTGCGGGTCGCCCACGGCCACGCGCTGGCGCAGACGTGCCCAGGTCAGCTCCACGGCGCAGCGGTCGGCCAGCGCGCCGAGCGCACGGTCCGGGCCGGACGGGATCACGGACGCCGGCCCGGGCTCCGCGGCGGTTCCCGCGAGCACCGACCGTGCGAGGCCGATCACCGCAGCACACGGCCGGGCCGGGCCGGGCGGCCAGTCGTGCAGCAGCGCGGCGCCGTCGGCGAACACGTGCTCCGACGACCCGGGAGTGCGCCGTTCCAGGCACATACCGCGCCAGGTGCGCGTCTCGCCGGCCGGAGGGTGGCCGGGCCGGTAGCGGCGGACGGTGTGGGCGCCGTTGTCGGCGAACAGCGTGTCGTGCCGTCTCACTCCGCCGTCCTCTCCCAGCGCAGGAAGACCGGGACCCGCAGCTCGGCGGGCTGGGGCCCGCCGGCCCGCCACCAGGTGTCGGTCAGTTCCGGCAGCACCTCCGTGCAGGTCACGCGGGCCACGGGCAGCCGGGTCAGGTCGTCCACCGCGAACGGGTCGGTGAAGTCGACCAGCAGCGGTTTGGGCTCGCGCGGATGGCGCAGATAGACCCGCTCCGGCAGGCCGTGCCGGGCCTTCCAGGCGGTGACCGCCCGGAAGCCCGCCTGCCCGCGCGGGAACGAGCCCGTGTCCCCGCTCAGCGGGAGGGACCAGCGCCGCCGCTGAACGACGACGTCGCCGAGGACGATCCTGGGTGTGCGGCGCCGGCCGGTCGCGAACGGAACCGGCACCAGGCACGGCAGGGACAGGGCGGTGAACAGGGGTCCGGGCACGTCTCCCGGATACAGCTGGTGGGCCCGGCCGGCGTACACCACGCGGTTCCCGTCCGCGCCGACCTCCACCTCCGCGGCGGGCGCCACCTGCCCACCGGGTTTGCCGGAGACCCCGGACAGTTCGATGGACAGGCCGGGCAGCTCCGGTGTGACGTGCCGGCTGCGGCGGCCGCCGACGACGGTGGCCATGCGGGCGGTGTCGAGCCAGCCAGAGAGCGCGGCACGGAAGTCGTCGAAGTCCGCACCCCCGCCCGGCTGGACCCGGCTGGTGATGCCCCCGATGGCGCTGCTGCTGTCGTCGTGGCACTCGGACAGCACCCACCGGCCCCGGCCGGGCGGGCCGTCGGCGACCATGAGGTCGAACCCGGGCAGGGCGACGAGTTGGTCGCCGGGGGCCGGCTCGGCCTCCTCCCACAGCGGGCGCAGCCGCTCGGCGAGCAGGCCGGGGTCCAGACGCACCTCGTCCAGCCGAGGGTCCTCGGGGACCAGTTCGGCGAGCAGCCGGTGCAGACGCCCGGCGCGCGTGGCCACCGGCTCGACATGGCTGGCGGCCAGCTCCACGAGGCCGGTCGCGGTCCCGCCGGTGTGCCGCACCACCGCTTCCCTCGCGTCCGCCTGCCGCAGCATCGCGTCCAGCCACATCAGCGGGGCCACGTCGCCGAGCATCCGGTGGGCCGCCGACAGCGCGGGGCGGCCGAGCCGCACCCGCCCGCTCCACGGGCTGGACCGGTCCTCGTTGACCACGTCCCGGTCGGCGTAGTGCCGGCCGGCCGCTCGCGCGGTGGTGAGCCCGGCGGCCGCGATCTCGGCGCGGATGCCCGCGCGTACGGCGTGCGGGCCGGGCCAGGGGACCGCGGTCTCCCCCAGCAGTTTCGCGACCCGTGGCACCACGTCGCCGCCGATGCTCTGCCGGGCCAGCCAGCCCAGCCCGTCGATGAGCACGGAGGGCGGCGCGGGCCAGGGACGCAGCGCCGGGGCGAGCAGAATCAGCGCATCGCGCAGCGGTGCCGCGTCCAGCGGGGTGCTGTGGAGCAGTTCGGCCGGAGTGGCCGGGGTGCGCAGCGCCTGCCAGACCGTTCCGGCCGGCCCGGTCAGCGTGATCCGGCGGCCGTTCAGTGCGCAGCACAGGTCGTCTGCCTCCCGCCGCCACAGCGGGTCGCGCGCCCAGCCCCGGTGGTCGGCCGGCAACGACCTTCGGTGACGGGCGACGAGGTCTCGTACGACCCAGTGGCTCAGGCCGGTCACGCACCGTTCCGGCGTCGGCTCGCCGGCCTCGACCGGGGCGTCGAGATCCGGGTCCCAGGCCGTGACGAGCGTCGGGCCGAAGAAGGCGTTGGTCTCGGTCTTGCCGAGGAGCCGGCGCAGGTACCGGTGCGCGGTGCGCACCTGGCGCCGGCCGTGCTTGCCCAGCCGCGCGTAGGCCGTGTCCGTGACGAGGGCCCGGCCGGAGGCGAACGCGATGTCGTAGTAGCCCGGGTTCGTCTGCGCCACCGCCTCGCGCAGCCGGGGATCGTGGAAGGCGGAACGGACCACCGCCAGGTTCCGTTCCATGACCTGCGCATGCTCCCCCGGGTCTGCGCAGCCGCCCAGCTGCAACAGCGGCCGCACTGCGAACCCGGTGCCCCGCAGCAGGGCGCGCGGGTACAGGGCGTGGCGCAGCCTGCCGATGGGAAGGGCGGTCACGGCCTCCAAGGCGGCCGGTGCGTGCGCCGGGGCGGGGCTGGTCATGGGCTCGCGGGCGCTCACCGGGTCCGCTCCCGTCCGGTCAGCTGCATGCGCAGTTCGCAGGTGTAGCGCTGGCCGCGCCCGTCGCGCAGCCACAGCTCCTGCGGAGCGGGCCGCATCTGTTCGGCCGTCACCAGCGTGCTCCCCTTGGCGATGTGCGCGGCGAGGTCCGCGGCGAGTACCGACTCCAGATCGATCAGGTAGGGCTTGCGCTCCCGGTCGGTGCGGCAGAAGACGAACCGGCCCGGTATGCGGGTACGGGCCAGGCGGCGCAGTTGGAGGAACCGGGTGTACGGCGTGCCGGCCGCCAGGGTGGCCGGGTCCAGCGTCCAGCGCGGCCGCTGGTAGACGACGTCTCCCACGGTCACCTCCGCGATGTCGGCGGGTCCCCCGAACACGGCGTGCAGCACCTGCGGGGGTGAGATGGCCGCGAAGGGCGGGTACTTCACGTAGTCGCTGAGCGGCAGGTACGCCGACACGGGGCGGCCGGTCTCGTCGCGGCAGCGCGGTCCGGTCGCGGTGTTCTCCACCGTGATCCGCTGCGGCCACACCGTGTCCGGGTCGTCCGCGTCCGCGGCCGAGGGCGGGCGCAGGATCACCCGCCGGCCGGGGAAGAGGTAGTAGCCCTTGTTGCGTCGGCCGACGTCGAGGCCGACGAGACCGGGCCGGCCGGCCACCCAGTGCCGGGCGTCCGCACCGAATCCGTCCCCGCCGGGGAACATCGTGCCCAGCCAGCCGTCGGTGAGCAGATGGTGGTGGCAGCGGCTGAGCACCAGGTCCGCGCCCGGCAGCTGCCGGGCGTCGGAGGCCGCCGGGCACAGGTCGATCAGCGCGTAGCGGTCCCCGGGCAGCCGTGCGGCGGCGGCGAGCAGTTCCCCGGTCACCTGCCGCTGCCGGTCGGCGGGATGGACGGTCGCATGGTCCGGGACGAAGCGGCTGCCCCCGGGGTCGAAGACGGCACGCAACCGTTCGCCGTACTCCAGCAGGTCCATCGGCGGGCACGCGCCGAGGGCGTCCCGCACCTTCCCCGCGGCGGCCCGCTGGACCGCCGCGCCGTGTGCGGCGGACAGTTCCAGGGCCGGGCCGATCCGGTGCGCCCAGGAGCGCATCGTCTCCTCGCCCACTTCGAGGGCGAACGGGGAGGCGCACTCCTCGTAGAAGACCGCGCGGTCCGCGTACACCGCTCCGGCCCCGCGCCGTGCCGGCACGCCGGCGATCTCGCCGAACGCCTGCTCCAGCCGCTCCACGGCGGCCATCCGGCCGGGGAACGGCACCCCCTCCACATCCGCCAGCAGGGCGCGCAGCCGGCCGAGCCGCCCGGTCCACTCGCGGACGGCCTCGTCGTCGGGGAGCGCCGCCAGCCGGTCGAGCATCCTGCCCAGCGGATCGAGTTCGTAGGGCGCCGCGGCAATGCCGAACGCCAGCCGGCCGTCCGCGACGAGCGGCCGCAGCCGGGTCGCGGTGTCCCGCAGGCCCGCCTGCACGGCCTCGGCGATACGGGGCAGTGCGGCCCCGTCCGTACCGAACGAAGCCACCGCCGCGAGGAGTTGGTCCGCCTCGCCCGGCACCCCCGGCTCAGGGCCGGCCTCCGCGCCGGCGGGCGGCGGCGCACCGGTGCGCCGGAACGGCAGCACGGTACGGAGCCTGGGGTCGCGGGCCACCGCGGCGGCCACTTCCCGTCCTGCCCAGTGGGCGAAGAACACCCGGCGGCGGCGCGGCACATCGGTGCGTACCGTCACTCCGTGGCCGGGCCTGGTCGTGCCGTACGCCATCGGCCCGAAGAAGCTGACCGTCTCGTTCTTCGCGCAGAACCGCTGCAGGTACGTGTAGAGCTGGCGGCGGGCCCGCCGCCAGCGGGCGTTGTCACGGCGCGGGCCGTCCAGGAACGGCAGCATCATGTTGCGGTACACCTCGGGGTTGGACAGGAAGACCGCCTCCTGCACGTCGGGCCGCGCCATCACCCTGCGCAGCGCCTCGGTCGCCTCCCGCTCGGCCACGTCGAACGCCTTGCGGTAGGCGTGCACGGCATCGCCCCAGCGCGCCGCGGCAGCACGCCAGGCCGCGTCGCCACGTCGGGGCAGCAGCGCGGGATCGGCCGCGGTGACCGCCGCGCGCGTACTCTCCGCGGCGGCTCTCGTGCCGTCGGCGGCCTCGACCAGGGCCTGCTCCTCGTCGAGAAGAACCTGCGCGGCGGACAGCAGTTCACCCGGCGCCGCCAGCGCCTCCAGCAGGTCGAAGGGCATGCCCGCGTGCCGGAGCACGAGGACACCGCCCGCCGTCCAGTCACGGCTCATGGTGTGGACACCCCCATCCCCGCGGTGCGCACGGCACCAGCGGCCCGAAGTACGTTCAGCAGACGGGTCCGGCGGACCACCGGCAGCGCGCCGATGGCCTCCGTGGCCAGTGGCCCGCCGCTGCGGACCCGGTCCAGCAGCCCGGCCAGCGCAGGCTGGATCCGCGTGAACGCTCCGCTGCGCAGGTTCACCAGGAACTGCCCCGGCGCACTGCCGGGCGGAGCCGCGTGCTCGCTGCCCACCAACCGAACGGCCGGATCCCACTGGTGCTCACCGTCGATGGCCGGCAGCGGACCGCCGGCGAACAGCGCCCCGGCGGTCCGGCCCGGGAACAGGTCGTGGCGGGCGGCGCCGTGCGCGAGCAGACGGCGGACCTCGGCCGTGACCGCCTCGCCGGGCAGAGCCGCCCAGCGTGCGAGATCGTGCCCGGCGGGGGCCGGGGCGCCGGGCAGCAGCGGTGGTCGGAAGGGGCGGAAGCCCGCCACCCGCACCGGTGATCCGGGCCGGGCCCACCAGGCGCGGGACGAGGTGTCCCCGCCGGGCGCGCCCACCAGGATCTCCACGGCGGCCGGGAAGCGGGTCGCCAGCGCGGCCAGGGGTCCGGCCAACTCCGCCGAGCCACCGGTGGTCACCACCAGACCGGCGCAGCGGTCCAGTTCGGCCGCCCGCAGCGCCGTCACGGTCCCGGCGTCGAGCCAGCCCGCCCAGCGGCCCGTGGACGGGGGCCGGTCGCCCTCGCCGCACCAGTGCAACGGCCTCTCACCGGGCGCCCACCGGGGGAGCACGAACCGGGGTCTGATGCGCTGCTCCAGCCGTACTCCGGTGAGGTCGGGCAGACGCCGCAGTGCGGCCCGGTGACGGGCCACGAACCGGCCGCTGAGAGTGAGGGGCACGGTTCCGAGCCTGCGCAGCAGCCGCAGTGCGGCCGGCAGTTGCTGATCGCTGTCGACGACGACCTCCACCGGCGCCGTCGTGGGCACCGCGGACAGCTCGGGGTCGAACAGTGTGCAGCGGGCGGCCGCCCGCCTCGCGTCGGCGCCGCTGCTCGTGCTGCCCGACCTCAGCCGGATGTCGTCGATGGAGGCGGTGAGGCCCGGGTCGTGAGTGCTGATCACCCTGATCGCCGCGCCCAGCGCGCGCAGCCGGGTGGCCGGGTCGGACGATCCGGCGAGGGCGTCGGCGGCGGCCCGGGCCAGCAGGCACAGGCCCGCCGTGTCCGGGTGTCCCGGCGTGTCGAGCGCCGCGGCTTCGGCGTACAGCACGGACGGTTCGGCAGCCCTCCGGGCGAACAGCCGGTTGAGGTCGAGCAGTTGCTCGCCGGGGCTCACCGTCACGGTGGTGGTCGGGTCACCCAGCGGGGGCACCACGATGATTCTCATCGGGCCGCCCCCGCTGTGCCGGGGCGGAGGTAGACGCAGCGCAGTTCGGCCGCGAAGCGCAGTTCGCCCTCGCGCAGCCACAGCCCGTCCCGGTCGGGCAGCACCTCGCTCGCATGCAGTGTGTCCGCTCCCGCCGCGAGCCGCAGGAGGCCGTCCACCAGGAGTGGACTGTCGAGGTCCACATAGACTGGTTTGCGCTCGTGCGACGCCTTGGCGAAGAACCTCGACGGCACTCCGGCGGAGCGCAGGCGGTGGCGCAGGGAGAGCGAGTCTCGGGCGTCGGCGAGCCGCTCGGGCAGTTCCGTCAGCGGTCCGGGCCGCAGCCTCCAGCGGCGGCGGGCCAGCACCACGTTGCCGTGCCGCAGACGGGGCAGGCAGTCGGCGTCCGGCAGTCTCGCAGGACGGATCCGTGGCAGTGCGAACGCCGTGTGCACCGCTGTGTCCAGTTCACCGTTGTGCAGGTAGAGCTCCTCCTCCGGCCGGCCGCTCGCCCGCAGGCACGCCCGTTCGCCGTCGCTGGACACGTACAACCGGTCCAGTTCGAACCGCTCGGCGGGGCCGTCGACCGGGCCCAGTTCCACGACCGGGCCCGGAAAGCGCAACGGCGGCAGGCCGGTGCTGCGGCGGGCCACCACGCTCAGCACCCGGCGGCCGTCGAGGACCCGCAGGATCTGCCGGTCCCGTTCGGCCAGTGCGGCCGCGCCCTGCGGGTGGAACTGCAGCGCCCAGGGGGTGAGCAGGGGCGCGTCGTGGACATCGCCGATGACCAGCGGGGTGTGCCCACCGCGGTAGTCGGGCAGGGCCTCGGCGGCGACCATGACGTCCACCGAGCACAGCACCGGCAGCTCGGGCGGTGGCGCGGTCACCAGCCTGGCGAGGTCGATGACGGCCGTCCCGGGCGGGGCCGAGGCGACGGCACGCCCGATCACATCCGTCAGCCACGGGTCGTGGGCCACCTCCAGACCGGCGCAGTCGCGCAGCACCCGCGTGAGCGGGAAGCGTCCGGACCCGAGTGCCCGTGCGAGCGCGCGGTTGGTGCGCCGGCGGGTGCTCACGGCGGTGTGCGCGAGCAGGTCCAGGACGGCGGGCACGGCCTCCTGAAGGTCCCGGGCCAGCTCACCGCCGATCGACAGGGCGAGGGTGCCGACCGCGGCCTCGGTGACCGGCAGCCGGTCGTTGTAGAACTTCGCGTCGACGTGCCGCGGCGTACCCGCGTGCAGCGGCGTCGCGGCGGGCTCCGGGATGCAGGCGCGCGCCAGTTCTGTCTGCAGCGCCAGTTTGGCGGCCGCGTCGGCGGCGGGATAGCGGTCGAGCGACCGGACGACGTCGTGCAGCCGGCCGCCGGCCGCCGGCAACCGCCCGGCCAGCCAGCGCGTCGGGTCGATCTCGGTCGCCGCGGGGTCGAGGTCGTGGGTGAGCAGTCCATGCCGCACCGCGCCGTGGAGCGCCCGCGCGGCCTCCGCCGCGCCGAGGCCCATGTCGGTGGAGATCTCCCCGAGGGTGCTGCGTGCATCGGCACGGCGGACCAGCGCGCCTGGTGCCGTTCCGGGAGCCGGGGTGCGGGCGAAGGTCTTGCGGCGCGGCACGAGAGCGGCCGTTGTCTCGGGATCGGCAAGCACGGTGGCCTGGATCTGGTGGAACGCCCACGCCGAGAGATAGGCCCGCCGCTTCGGGCACGAACGGTGGCCCTCCCAGGACAGCTGGGCGGCCGGTCCCGGACCGGAGTGCACGGTGGCGTAGTTGATCGGGCCGAAGAAGCTCATCGTCTCGCACTTGGCCGCCAGCCGCTGCGCATACGACGCCACCTGACGGCGCAGCCGTGCGGCCCTCAGGCGGCCCTTGGTGATGTCGCGGAACACCCCGGGGCCGGAGCTGACGACGGCCTCCAGGAAGCGGGGGTCCGCCGCCATCGCGCCGAGTGCCTCCGAGACATCCTGTTCGTCCAGCGCCAGGGCGTTCGCCAACTGCTCGTGCTGCGTGGCCAGTTCTTCGGTCACCTCGGTCCAGCGTCTCAACCAGTCGGCAGGCAGGGGGGTGTCCGGCGGCAGCGGGCGGTTGCGCCTCAGCCGGGCCTGCCGACCTCGGCTGAGGCGCGGCCCGGGGCCCAGTTCACCGCGGAGCGTCTCGGCGGCCCGGGTGAGCGCGAGCAGCCGGTCGGCCATCGGCGGGGTGCGCCGGTGTGCCAGCCGCTCGACCATCTCCCACGGGAAGCCTGCGGACCGGACGACCAGTGTCGGCAACAGGGTCCAGCAGTTCATGACTCTCTCCTGATCAACGCCAGCCGCAGTTCGGAGGTGACCGCCCGGCCGCCTCTGCGCAGCCACAGCGCGCCGGGCTCGGGCAGCATCTCCCGCACCGTGACCGGCTCCCCTGGTGTCCCGCCCGAGACGACCGAGACGAGGGCCTCGACGGCGAGCGGGGAGTCGAGATCGACGCACAGTGGTTTCGGCTCACCCGGCACGTGCGCATAGACCCAGCGCGGCAGGCCGTGCCGTACCCGCGCCCGCTGCGCCGCGCCGAAGGACCCCGCGCCCTCGGCGGACGGGGCGCCGCCGGTGAGTTCCTCCGGTTCCAGCCACCACGCGGCCCGCTGGGCGACGACCTCACCGATGGTGATGCGAGGTGCGAAGCCGCCGAACCGGACCAGGGGGAAGCGAGCCGTCCCCGGCGGGGCGAACGGCATCAGATGGGGGTGGTCGTCCTCGCCGGCGTACAGCACCAGCTCACCGTGGGCGTCCCTCAGGCTGACCCGGTCCTGCCCCGCCTCGACGACCAGGTCGGTGATCGCCACGCCGCGTTCCCCCGACCGCGTGGCGACGGCGGTCACCTCGACGAAGCGTCCGGGGAACGCCTCGGTGACCAGTCCTTTGTGCCGGCGGCGACGTATCACGGCGGCGAGGGAGGCCTCGCCGCCCCAGGGGGACAGGTCGGCGCGGAAATCCGCCTGCAGTTCCTCGGGGTCGTCGCAGAACAGCCCCTGCGATCCCCAGGCGAACACATACGGGTGCACCTCGCCCAGGACGTACCGGGGCCCCTCCTCGCCCTGGCGGATGAGCAGGTCGGGGCTGGCGAAGAAGGGCCGGGCGCCGCAGGCACCGAGCCTCCGCAGATCGGCGGGGTCCAGCACACACGCCTGGCCGCGCATCCGGTCCGCGACCAGCGTGCTGAGCGCCGCGGTCAGTTCCTCCGCCGGTGCCAGGCGCTCGCGCAGAGCGCCGTCGTCGACCGCCTGCCGGACTCGGCGGACGAACTCGTCGTAGGGCATGCGCCGGGTGCCGGCGGCCCGCAGCACCGACGCCGCCAGGTCCTGGTGCGCCCGGTGCAGCAGCTCACCGAGACGGGCGCCGACGTCGAGCACCGGGGCCAGTGCGGTCTCGACGGCGGCCGCCGTGTCGGTTCCCATGCGTACGGGGCCCTGGTCGCCGCGCGACTCGAGGTAGACGATCAACCGGTCCGCGTACATGCGGCCTCCGGCGCGGCGGGCCGGGGCACCGGTCAGTTCGCTGAACAGCCCTTCGACCGCCTCCAGTTCGGTCCGGCGCTGCTCGTGGTCGAGTGCTTCACCAAAGCGTCGGACCCCGTCCCACAGCGTGGCCAGCCGCAGGGGCCAGTCGGTGTGGGAGGCGAACCGTTGCGCGTCGGCCAGCAGATGCACGAAGGGCTGGATCGCGGTGGACGCCGGTTCCGGCCAGGTGCGTACGACGCCGAGTCGTTCCAGTCGCGTCAGGGTCTTCTCGACGCCCGGCGGGGACTGCCGGGTGCACTCGGCGATTTCACGGGGCGAGCGGCGTCCGTCGACGGCGGCCAGCAGTTCCGCCTCCTCCGCGCCGAGCCGTACCCGCCGCCCGTCCGCCAGGGTGAGCACGTCCGCCTCCCACCGGGCGACCGGCACCCGGGTCACCGGGACGCCGGGCCGTACCAGCGGGTCTGCCGCCATCCGCCGGGCCAGCTCGCAGACCGCCCAGAAGGCGAGGAACGGCCGGGTCTCGGCCACTCCGCTTGTGGTCTCCTCCCCGAAGCGCATTCCGCGCACCCCGGGATCGACACGGCCGTGGACCAGCGGGCCGAAGAAGCTCGTGGTCTCGTTCTTGGCGGCCAGCCTCTGCACGTACAGGTAGAGGCGGCGCCCCAGGGCACGGTCGCGCCGTGAGCCGTCGGCGTCGGCGTCTGCGGCGAGCCGGCGCAGCACCCCGTCGTAGAAGGAGGGTGCGAGCTGGAGCAGCGCGTCGAGCACCGGCGCGTCGAGGACTTTGCGCAGCCTCAGGGACCGGTCGGCGGCGTCGCGGTCCACGGCCCGCGCCAGTTCCGCCTCCGCGGCTCGGACCTGCGCGTACGCCGCCGCATAGGCCCCGGCCTGTGCCTGTTCCGGGCAGCAGGCCATCAGCCCGGGCGGTATCGGCCGACGGCGCCCGATCGCCCCCCGGGTCCGTGACAGGGCTCGCAGTGCCGCCCGGTCCGAGCGCTCCCGGCAGGCGGTCACGGCCGCCGGGATGGCCTCGCGCAGCAGATCGGCCCGGATGTCCTCCAGTGCCCGCACAGCACACCGGTACGCGGCCGCCGGCGCGGCGACCGCGGGGCCGGTGAGCGATTCGAGCAGGTCGAATCCGAATCCGGCACGGCGCAGCAGCAGTCGTGGTACGAGACGCCAGCCGGCCTCGTTCCCCGCCGTCATCAGAGGGTGACCAGGTCGAACGGTCGGTTCAGCTTGGTTCGCGGCCGGGGAAGCAGCGTCAGGGGATCGGCGCCGCCCCGGCACCCGTGCATCAGCGTCCGGGCCTTGTCGGGCTGCGTCAGGCTGGCGGCCGCCGGCAGGGCGGTCTCCGCGGTGGGCGGGCTGCCGGTCGCGGCGCGGCGTCCTACGGCGGCCAGCGCCATCCGGTACGGGTCGCCGAGCCGGGCGGCCGCGGCGGCTCCCTGGTCGTAGCGGTCGGCGGCGGTGTCCCGATCACCGCCGACGAGCATGAGGGTGCCCAGTTCGACCGCGATCTCGCACGTGTGGAAGTCGTCGGCCAGTCGATCGCTGTGCCGCAGCGACGCCTCCAGGTCCGCCAGGCCGGCCGCCGTGTCACCGACCGCGATCCGCAGGCCGCCTGCCCGGTAGGCGTGGTGCTTGGCGAACTTGACGTCGCCTTGGAAGGCCGAGTCGTTGAAGCGCTCCCATGTCAGCAGCGCCTGACGCGGTTTGCCCGCGCTCTCCTGCAGCACGCTGATGTTCGAGACCAGGTTGACCCGCAGATGCAGCGAACTCGCGTCGGTCAGCCCGTCGATGCAGTCGAGTGCCGCCTTCTCGTGGTCGAGGGCGGCCACCAGGTCCCGCGCCGTGTACAGGGTCAGCCCCCGCAGGTTGTGCAGCCAGCCGCGCTCGCGCCGCCTCGTCACCGGCTCGCCGGGCTCCTCGGGCACGGCCGCGAAGCCCGCCTCCAGTTCGGCGACGGCCTCGGCCACCCTGTGCTGGCGCTTCGTCAGGGTGAGCGCCGAGTACAGGTGCGACTGTGCGAGGGTCTCGGCCGAGACCGCTCCGTCGGTGTCCCGCATACCGCGGAAGAAGCGGACCGCATCGGCCTGCCGGTCGCGGAAGGTGGCCTGGATGCCGAGCATCTTGAGCAGGAAGGCCCGTACGTCGTCCGGATACCGCAGCAGCGCCGGCTCGCATTCGATGGCCTGGTTGTCCTCCCCGGATCCGGCGGACGTCTCGTCGGCCAGCCGGGCGACGTCGTCCGCGGTGAGCCTGACGGCCACCGGCAGGCAGCCCGCGGCCACGACTCCGATGCCCTCCCAGTTGCCGGTGTAGAAGGACAGCCGGCAGTAGTCGAGCGCCGCGGCGATCCGGTCCCGTACAGAGCCCTGAGGGTCCAAGGCGGCGGCGAACAGTTCCGCGTCCCTTCCCTGGTCGGTCACCGCCACGGGTGCTCCGGTACGCAGACGTCCCGGACTGGCGTCCAGCCCCAGCAGCCGCAGGGCACGGGCACGTTCCTCCCGGCAGTCGACGGCGGTCGCCCTCAGCGGCTCGGTGACCAGTGCGTCGTCCGGATCCACAGACAGCCGGCCCTGGCCCGTGGCCGCGCTGTATTCGGCCGCACGGACCAGTCCTTGGAGGGTGGCCATGTCGGTCCGGCCGGCTCCGCGCAGCAGCAGTGCCCTGTCCAGGTGCTCCGATGCGCGGCACACTGCTGCGGCCGCCAGTGCCAGCACCCGGAAGCTCTGCTCTGACTCGCGGTGCAGCCTGCGCTCGGACGCCGACAGGGCGATCCCGGCCAGCCCTGCCATCCCGTCGGGCTCACCCGACAGCACTGCCCACTCGGCCGGGTAACGGCCGGGCAGTGTACCGAAGTCCGCTCCCGCGTCCCGCAGCGTGCGAAGAGCGCGGCGCAGACCGGCGAAGCCGGCCGACGGCCCGGTGGCGAGGTCGATCTGCAGTGCCTGTCCGCCGGACCGCCCGACGGACGCCGCGATCAGACCGGTGTTGTTCCCTGAACCCATCTCTCGTTCCACCCCCACGTGGGCATGAGTTGCACAAGATTGCGAAATCCCCGTGAAAAGGACGCGGTCACGGCTGCGGACTCCCCGGCACCGGCGGAGAGGCCACGCCTCTCCGCCGTCGGACCGCGTCGCGTCAGCCCGCTCGCCTCATCGGTGGGCCAGGGCCAAGGGCGCGATCCTGCTCTCCACCTCGTCCAGCGTGAAGTCGACGTCGTCGAGGAACTCCATCTCGTCCAGCTCCTCGAACGAGCCCTCGGCGCCGGACTCTTCGGCCAGGCCGCCCAACCCGGCGACAGCGGTTCCGGTCTCGTGCTCCGCCATGACGTCTCGTCCTTCCATGGTGTGGGGACCGGGGTGGTGTCCCTGCGTCCCGATGCGTTGCGGCCGACGGCACCCGGTGAGGGCCTCATCCCTTCTCGTCGATACGGCCGGCCCGGCCGTTGCCTCCCGTTCCCGGGTGCCTTGCCGGTGAATACGCGCCGGAACACCGGACCACTCAAGAGAATTCAGAGAATTTTCGGAGTGCGCCCGAGAGCCCCTTCGCATATCACCCGGACAGCAGCCGGATCCCCTGATGAATCCGCAAGAGCACCGCATTGAACTGCAGGAATGTGACTCTTGACCGGGTTCGGGAGTCCACAGAAGGAGAGAGGCATCGCCCGCTTTCGGGATCCATTAGCCGTCCCAGTCACAGGAAAGAGCAAGGGCAACGGAAGGGGAAGGGAAGGATTGCAAAGGGACCGTACGGAAAATGAAAGGGATGCAATAAGACAGCGTAAGGAGAATGAAAGGGTGGCCGCTGCCCGTGGCCACCTCCGCCGCCGAGAGTGGGTCGGTCGACTCCCCTGCGGGCGCGAGGGGGCGGCCGGTGCACACGATCGACCGCAGACGGTGAGCCCCCGCGGCCACGCGGAAGCCGCCGTCCCTGCGCCCCTGCGCACGCATCCGTCGGTTCAAACCGACGCCTCGGAGGCGATCCGGCGGTCGAAGGCCGCCTGGTGCACTTCCCTGTGTCACGGCTCCGGCAGACGGAGGCGGGACAGCAGATCCTCCCTCCTGCCGTTGCCGCCGGTGTGCTCGCTGGGCGCCCTGGCCCTGCCGGCCGAGGCGGTCGGCCCCGACAACCCGCCGATCCTCGATCCGCTCGCGGTGGAGCGCGCCGTCGCCGAGGCCCCGTGGGCCGCCGCCACCCTGCACGCCGTGGTGTCCGCCACCAGCCTGCGATCCGCCGCCGCCGAGCTCACGGTGCACCACTCCACGCTGCAGGAACGTCTGGGGCAGACGGAGCATCTGCTCGGCTGGGAGGTGCACGCCCCGCGCGGCCGCCTGCGCCTGCACCTCGCCCTTGCCGTACGGAGACTGCGACGCACCGAGAACGATGTCTTAGCCTGGCCGGGTGTCCCTCACTCTGGCGGGTCTGCTCGCTCATCAGGGCCTCGGCCTGGAGCTGCGCACCGGGCGTGGCGAAGTCGTCGTGCGGTGGGCGCACGTCAGTGACCTGGTCGACCCGACACCGTATCTGGACCGGGACAGCCTGCTGCTGACGACCGGGCTGAGCCTGGGGCGGACGAGTCGGCGCTGGCCGGAGTACGTCGAGCGGCTGGTGCGGGCGGGGGTACCCGCTCTCGGGTTCGGGGTGGGGCTACGGCACGCCGAGGTGCCGCAGGCGCTGCTGAGGGAGGCGGCGAGGCGGGGCCTGAGCGTTGTCGAGGTGCCGAAACCGACGCCCTTCAGCGCTGTGGTGCGCCAGGTGGCCGACGGGCTGGCGGCCGAGGAGCGTGCCGAGCAGACCGCGGCCGTGGAGCACTACCGCGGGCTGGTCCGGGCGGCGATGACGCCCCCGCCCCACCGGTCCGTGGTCACCCGGCTGGCCGGGCAGCTCGACGCGTGGGTGCTGCTGCTGTCCCGCGAGGGGCATCTGCTGGCCGGCGCGCCGGAGTACGCCCGCCGGCACGCCGAGCGGGTGCGGCTGGAGGTGGCGCGTACCCGGTCGTGGCACGCGGCGGCGTTCGATCATGCCGGTGCCCGGGTGACCCTGCTGCCGGTGGGGCAGGGCACCCGCCCGGCGGGAGTACTGGCCGTCGGCCGTTCCGCGCCGCTGCGCGGGTACGAGCGCGGCGTGGTCGACCTGGCGGTCGATCTGCTGTCGCTCGGTGTGGCCCAGGCCGCGGAACTGCTGGACAGCGAGCGGCGGGAGCGGGCCACCGTGCTGTCCATGCTCCTGTCGGGCCGTGTCGACGCGGCCGAGGAGGCGGCGGAGGCGCTGGGCATCCCGCTGCCGGAGCCACCGGTGCGCATCGCCGCGCTCGCCGTTGCTCCCGCTCGGCGGGACGACCTGCTGGAGGCGCTGGAGAACCAGCGCAGTCTGCAGATCGTGTCCGCGTTGGTGGCGGGGGACAACGGGGGACGGGTGGTGGTGATCCTGCCCGTCGTCGAGGGGGACGCGGGTGTCGTACAGAGCGTGATCAGTGCCGTGAGCGGAAGCGTGGGTGTCATCGGCGAGCCCGTCGACATGGGCGGGCTGGCCCGTGTCTGGCCCCGGATCGCCTCGCTCGCCGACACGCTGCCCGCGTCGGCGGTCGGGCGGCTGCTGAGTACCAGGGAACTCGCGGACGTGGGGCTGCTGTCGTACGTGGGCCGGGCGGAGGCGGAGGGGTGGGCGTTCGCGCTGCTCGCCCCGCTGGAGTCCGAGTCCGCCCAGCGCATCGAGCTGTTGAAGACCGTCCGGACGTTCCTGGCGCACAACGGCAACACCGAGGCGGCGGCGGCGTCGCTGGGCATCCACCGCCGGACGCTCTCCTATCGCCTGGGCCGCGCCGAGACGCTGCTGGGCAGGCGGTTCTCCGACCCGGGGCTGCGCGCGGAGCTGTGGCTGGCGTTGACGGTGCGGGGCCGCTGAGGCGGTCGTAGGGCCGGAAAGTCCCACGCCGGGAGAGTGGTGCGCCCGCGGAAGCCGCCGTCGTCCGCCCTCCTGGCCAAAACCGCACCCCTCGCCAGACCGCAGATGGCGCAAACTTAACGAGCTTTTGCGCACATCGCGCATTGGTCGACATGGACACCGCACCGCACCTTTGTCTCCACCCCCCGCTTCCGTCCTCCCTCCCCGTCCAGGAGACGCCCATGCCCACGACTTCCGAGCGCCCCGCGCTGGAGGTCTCCTTCACCGACGACCCGAGAGTCGTCAAGGAGGCCGCCACCGAGGACTACTCCACCCATGTCGTCCCGCTGTCGTGGCGGTCCGGCCGCTGGTCGCTGACGATGGCCTGGTGGGCGCTGTTCTCGGCCATGTTCTGGCTGTACGTCGCGGTGGCCTCGGCAGACGCCGTCGGCACCCCGGCGACCATCGCGGGCATGGCCCTGTCGGTGGCCACCTACGGCGTGGTCAACCTGGTGCTGTCGCGGTACGCCGCCCGCACCGGCCTGACCGTCGCCCTGCTCTCACGCCGGCTGTTCGGTGTGCTCGGGTCGGCGCTCGCACCCCTCATCTTCGCCGCCACCGCCCTGTACTACGGCGTCTTCGAGGGCTCGATCGTCGCGGTCGCCTTCCAGAAGTACTTCGGCGGCGACCTCAGGATCTGGTACCTCGTCGTGGTGGTGTACGCACTGCCGCTGGTGATCGGTGGGGTACGGACCTGGCTGGACAAGCTCAACGGGGTGCTGCTGCCGCTGTACGTCGCCGGGCTGATCGCCGTCGTCGTGACCGCCACCGTCAAGCAGGGCTACCCCCACGACTGGCTGCACTCGGCGACCGCCGCCGGACCGCTGCCGGGCTGGCTCACCTCGTACCTGATCTACATGGGCGTGTGGATCATGATGATGTACACGATCGACTACGCCCGCTTCGGCAAGGCCGAGGACCAGAGGTTCCACGGCACCGTCACCTTCGGCTGGGTGTTCTACTTCTTCACCTTCGTCGTCAACGGTCTCATAGGCATCTACCTACTGCGTGCCTGGCACATCGCCGGCTCTGAGACCGGCGTGGTGGACGCCTTCATCGACACCCTCGGGTTCGCCGGGGTGCTGGTGATCGTCGTGTCCCAGACCCGTATCAACACCGCCAACTACTACCTGGCCTCCACCAACCTGGAAGCCTTCGCCGCCCGCGTCCTGCGCCTGAAGCTGCCGCGGGCCGCCTGGGTCGTGGTCGCCGGGGCCATCGCCTACCTGCTGATGCTCACCGACGTGCTCGGCTACCTGCTGCGCGCGCTGGCCTGGCAGGGTGTCTTCGTCACCGCCTGGGTGGCCATCGCTCTGGTCCACCTGGCCGTCCGGGGCACCGACCGCGACGGCCTGCCCGAGTTCCGGCCGCTGCGGCTCGCCCCTGTCACGGCCGGGGCCGGGGCGTGGGTGGCGGCCTCCGCGACCGGGATCGCCCTCACCGAGCAGCAGGGCAGCGCCGTACTCGCCCAACTGGCCCCGCTGATCACCGTGGCCCTGGCCGCCGGGCTGTACTGGCTGGCCCTGACGTTCGGGCCGGACGCCGTGCGCCGTACCGGCGACGATCCGCGCGACGAGGTCGAGGACGTCTGGGCGGCCCGGGTGCGCTGCCACGCCTGCGACCGGTCCTACGTCGCCGTCGAGATGGACCGGACCCCCAAGGCCACGGTCGTCTGCTCCGCCTGCGCGGCGGACGGCCGCTGAGAGAAAGAGGATCATGTCCGCGATCATTCACAGCCGGGCCGCCGACCAGGACCGGCCCGCCATCGCCTACCGCGCGGCGGGCGACCGGTACGTACTCGTCGAGTACGGCGAGATGGCACTCGACCTGGAGCTGAACTTCTTCGTCACCGCCGTCTCCGCCCGCCTCGCGGCACACCCGGTGCCCGGCCTGGTGGAAGCCGCGCCCGGCTTCCGCTCCCTGCTCCTGCAGTACGAGCCCTCGGCCATCGACCGCAAGGATCTGATCGCCGCCCTGGAGGACGTGCACGAGGCGCAGGAGTCCGTCCGCTCCCTGACCATCCCGAGCCGGCTCATCACGCTGCCGATCGCCTTCGACGACGCGGAGAGCCGGGAGGCGGTACGGCGGTATGCCACCACCATCCGCCAGGACGCCCCCAATGTCCGGGACAACTCCAACATCGACTACATCGTGGAGTACAACGGGCTCGACGGGCCCGAGTCGCTGTACGAGACGATCACCGGCACCGAGTGGTGGAACGCCTACACCGGCTTCTTCCCGGGCCTGCCGTTCATGTTCCCGCTCGACCCGCGCAACGCCATCACCGTGCCGAAGTACAACCCGACCCGCACCTGGACCGCCGAGGGCGCGGTCGGCATCGGCGGGCCCTGTGTGGCCATCTACCCCGTCGAGTCGCCGGGCGGCTACCAGCTCTTCGGCCGGACCGTGCCGGTGTACGACATCCTCGCCCGGCACGACGTCTTCCGCGACGACCCGCTGCTGATCCGCCCCGGCGACCGTGTGCGGTTCCTGCGGGTGAGCGAGGACCAGCTGCTCGCCGCACGCCGCGACGTCCTGGGGAACCGCTACGAATACATGATCGAGGACGATCCGTTCTCGGTCGCCGACTACCTGGAGCGCGCCGACGGGGTGCGCGCCGAGGCCGACACGCTGCGCACCGCCCGCGAGGCGGCGGCCGCCCGTACGGAGGTGCCGTAAATGTCGACTGCCGTCTTCGACGTGGTCTCGCCCGGGCTGCAGACCCTGGTGCAGGACTACCCGGGCCGCCGGGGCCTGCAGTCCAGGGGCTTCTTCCCGGCCGGGCCGATGGACCACCTGTCGTTCCGCGTCGCCAACTCCCTCGTCGGCAACGACGTCGGCGCCGCCGCCCTGGAGATCCCCATGGGCCGGCTCACGCTCACGGTGCTCGCCGAGACGTCGGTGGCCGTCACCGGCGCGGAGGGCTCGGGCATCACCCTCAACTCAGAGCCGATGCCGCTGTGGGAGACGGTCCGGGTCGTCCCGGGCGACGAGATCAAGTGCGGGATCGTCAAGGGGCCCGGGTTCCGGCTCTACCTGGCGGTGGCCGGCGGCATCGACGTGCCGCTCGTGCTCGGCTCCCGGGCCACCTACACCATGGGCGGCATCGGCGGGGTCGAGGGCCGCGCCCTGGCCAAGGGCGATGTCCTGCACGCCCTGCCCGCGCCGCAGCCCGCCCGGCTGCGTGTCCCCGCCGCCCTGCGCCCGGTGCCGGCCAACGACTGGGAGGTGGAGGTGATGCGCGGCCCGCACGCCGACCCCGACTTCCTCACCGAGCAGGACTGGAAGGATCTCCTCGGCCGCGAATGGAAGGTCGACCTCAACGCCAACCGGGTCGGCACCCGCCTCCAGCCGCACCGCTTCCAGTGGGCCCGCCCCTCCGGCGGCGTCGCCGGCGGCCACCCCTCCAACGTCCTCGACGGCAGCTACCCGGTCGGCGGCATCAACACCAACGGCGACGTCCCCGTCATTCTCGGCCCCGACGGGCCGACCGCCGGCGGCTTCACCGTGATCGGCACCGTCGTCCAGGCGGGCCTGTGGAAGACGGGCCAGCTGCGGCCGGGCCGCGACACCATCCGCTTCCGCGAGGTCTCCCTGGACGAGGCCCTCTCGCTCTGCGCCCGCGTCGACTACACCACCGACCCCCAGCACTACGAGGAACTCTGATGGCCAGGATCGACATCAACTGCGACATGGGAGAGAGCTTCGGCCGCTGGAGCCTCGGCGACGACCTGGGCATGATGCCCCACCTGACCTCGGTCAACGTCGCCACCGGCTACCACGCCGGCGACCCGCCCACCATCCGCCGCACCGTCGCCGCCGCCGTCGAGCACGGCCTGGCCATCGGCGCCCACCTGGCCTTCCCCGATCTGATGGGCTTCGGCCGGCGCCGGATGACGGTCCCGCCCGAGGACCTGGAGGACTACTGCCTCTACCAACTCGGTGCGCTGGACGCCTTCGTACGGTCGGCGGGCGGCCGGCTGGCCCACGTCAAACCGCACGGCGCCCTGTACGTCATGGCCTCCGAGGACCCGCAGCTGGCCGCCGCCGTCGCCCGTGCCGTGGCCAAGACGGACCCCGGACTGCCGCTGATGCTGCTCAACCGCGACACGACGGAAGCGGTCGCCGCCGAGGGCATCACCCTCGTCCCGGAAGCCTTCCCCGACCTGCACTACGACGCCTCGGGGCGCCTTGTCATCGAGCCGGTCAAGCTCGCCTGGGACCCCGGCCTCGTCGCCCGCCGCGCGGTGCGCATGGTGCTGGAGCGGAGGGTCGAGGCCAACGACGGCACGGAGCTCGACGTCGACCCGGTTTCCCTGTGTCTGCACGGGGACGCGCCCAACGCCGTCGAGACGGCGACCGCCGTGCACGCGGCCCTTGCCGAGCACGGCATCGAGATGGTGCCGCTGGCCGACCTGGTGGTGCCATCGTGATCGAGTCCCTGCTGGTCGCCAACCGGGGCGAGATAGCCCGCCGCGTCATCCGCACCGCCCGCCGGCTCGGCATCCGTACGATCGCCGTGCACAGCGACGCCGACGCCGGACTGCCGTTCACGGCCGAGGCCGACGAGGCGGTGGCGATCGGTCCGGCCGCGCCCGCCGAGTCCTACCGCAACGCCGACCGCGTCCTGGAAGCCGCCGCACGCACCGGTGCCGCGGCCATCCACCCGGGCTACGGCTTCCTCTCCGAGAACGCCGAATTCGCCCGCCGCGCAAGGGAATCGGGCCTGGTCTGGGTCGGTCCCGACCCAGAGGTCATCGAGCTGATGGGCGACAAGATCAACGCCCGTAACGCGGTCGCCGCCACCGGCATGCCCGTCGCGCCCGGAACCGTCGACCCGGTGACCGACGAGGCCGCCGCCGTCGGGGCCGCGGCGGCCATCGGCTACCCGCTGATGGTCAAGGCGTCGGCGGGCGGCGGCGGCATGGGCATGGGCATCGCCCACGACGAGGCGGAGCTGCGCAAGCAGTACACGGCCGTGTCCGGTTTCGCGGCCCGTCTGTTCGGCGACCCGGGCATCCTCCTGGAGCGCTACTACCCCGACGCCCGCCACATCGAGGTGCAGATCCTCGGCCTCGCCGACGGCACCGTCATCGCCCTCGGCGAACGCAACTGCTCCGTCCAGCGCCGCAACCAGAAGCTGGTCGAGGAGAGCCCCTCCCCGAACCTCGACCCCGACCTGCGCGAGCGCATGCTCACCGCCGCGACCGAGGCCGGCAAGGCGGTCGGCTACCGCAACGCCGGCACCGTCGAGTGCCTGGTGTACGGCGCTGCGGGCGCCCAGGACTTCGTGTTCCTGGAGATGAACACCCGGCTGCAGGTAGAGCATCCCGTGACTGAGGCCGTGTACGGCGTCGACCTGGTCGAGGAGCAGCTGCGGGTCGCCTCCGGCCTGCCGCCGTCGACGGACCTCACCGCGCTCCGGCCGCACGGTCATGCCGTCGAGTTCCGCGTCAACGCCGAGGACCCCGTCCGCTTCCTGCCCGGACCCGGCGCCGTCACCGCCTGGGCCGAGCCCACCGGCGAAGGCGTGCGCGTCGACTCCGGGTACGCCGAGGGCGACAAGGTCACTCCGGCGTACGACTCGCTCATGGCCAAGCTGATCGTCCACGCCGAGACCCGTGAGGCGGCGCTTGCCCGGGCCCGCGGCGCGCTGGCGTCGTTCACCGTCACCGGCCCGAAGAACAACCTGCCGTTCTTCACCGAGTTGCTCGACCAGCCGGCGTTCGCCGACGGCACGTACACCACCGGCATCGTCACGCGCATGCGCGCACCCCGACCGCCCCAGTCCTAGGAGCCCCGTATGCCCCAGCAGATCACCGCCGACCTGGCCGCCAACGTATGGAAGGTCCTGGTCACCGAGGGCAGCACCGTCGCTGCCGGAGACACCTTGGCGATCCTCGAGTCCATGAAGATGGAGATCCCCGTCGAGACGGAGACGGCGGGAACGGTCACCAGGCTCCCCATCAGCGAGGGCGATGTCCTGGAAGAGGGCGCCCTGATCGCCGAGATCTCCTGACCCCGCCCGCATCTTCTGCCCCGAAACGGAGCCCATCACCATGACCACAGCCATCCTCCAGCCGTCGGCCCGGCCGGGAGTCCTCGCCGACCGGATACCGGGCTCGGCCCTGCTGCGCGACGCGCTGCTCGTCGCCGGCGGCGCGGGACTGACCGGTCTCGCCGCCCAGGTGTCGCTCCAGACGCCTCTCAGCCCGGTGCCCTTCACCCTGCAGACCCTCGCCGTACTGCTGACCGGCGCCGCGCTCGGCACCGTCCGCGGGGCCGCCTCCATGGCGCTCTACCTGGCCGCCGGCGCCGCCGGAGTCCCCTGGTTCGCGGGCCACGCCCACGGCGCGGGCGGCCCGGCCTTCGGCTATGTCGTCGGCTTCGTCCTCGCAGCCGCGCTCGTCGGCGAACTCGCCCGCCGCGGAAACGACCGCAGCGTCGTCGGCACCATCGGCCTCATGGCACTCGGCAACGCGGTCGTCTACCTGGTCGGAGCGACCTGGCTGGCCATGGCCACCGGCCTCGGCCCGACGCAGGCCGTCGCCCAGGGCGTCACCCCGTTCCTCGTCACCGACACTCTGAAGATCGCCGTGGCGGCGGGACTGCTGCCGCTGGCCTG
This sequence comes from Streptomyces sp. PSU-S4-23, assembly GCF_055632315.1. Taxonomy (NCBI): domain Bacteria; kingdom Bacillati; phylum Actinomycetota; class Actinomycetes; order Kitasatosporales; family Streptomycetaceae; genus Streptomyces; species Streptomyces sp. PSU-S4-23. The sequence continues at coordinate 79,690 of NZ_JBVMUU010000002.1, forward strand.
GAAGGGCGTGACGCGGACGGGCCGCTGAGGGCGGACGGCGGCCCGGCCACCGGTGAGCGGTGCGGTTCAGTGGCATTCCCGCGCGAGCGGTGCGCGAGCGCATGCCGCCGCCCGGGCCGCCGCAGAGCGGACCGCGCGCCACTCGGTACCTGCTCCGGCCGGGTGGTCCCGGGCGCCGGAGCAGCGCCCGGGACCGCCCGCCCAAGCGGCCCTGCGGCGTTGCTCCGGCGGTGCGCACCCCTAAACGCCCTCTCCGTTTCCCCCACAGAATCCCCCCACCATCACTGAAATTCCCTTTGCATATTACTGATAGCTTTATTTCCCATAAAGCATGATTGACTTCGCAGCGCACGAACGGCTTGTTCATCGGGGGACCCACACATGCTGCGGATCCACTTCACCGGCGAGGACCTCGGCCGCGTCCGCATCGCCACCGGACCGGCGCCGGCCTGGGAGATGTTGTTGAGCCTCCATGCTCTCTCCGGGCAGGCCGACCACCATGTGTTCGGGCGGTGGCGCACCACGACGCTCCGCTCACTGGACCCATCCGCACGCACGCTCCTGCGCCTGGCCCCTCCACGCGGCTACTCCCCGGACTTCCTCACCCCGGCCGCCGGATCCGATATCGAGTCGGTGGTGGATGCCGTGCAGAGCACGACTCGCGACAGGCTGCGCGCGGACCTCGAACTCCTGGCCAGGCGGCACGGCACGGGGACGTGGATGCGCCCCTTGGCCGAGGGCGACGCGGGGGCCCTGCGGCAGGTGGGCACAGCGATGCGCCGGTACCACCAGCGCGCCCTGGCCCCGGTCTGGGAGCGCGTCCAATCGGTGGTTGCGGCCGAGCGGGCAGCCCGTGCCGCGGATCTTCTCGACGCGGGTGTGGAGCGCATGCTGACCAACCTGCATCCGCTGGTCCGCTGGGAGGCGCCGGTACTCTCCGTCGCCTATCCCGTCCGGCGGGAACTCCACCTGGGCGGCCGGGGGCTTGTGCTCGTACCGTCCTTCTTCTGCTGGTCCCGTCCCATCTCACTGTTCGACACGCGGCTGGAGCCGGTGCTGGTGTATCCGGCCAACCGTGGCCTGCAGCGCCTGCTGGAGCCCGCGAACACGTTCGCCGGCGACGGCCTGGTCCGCCTCCTGGGGGGCCACCCGTGCCGCCGTCCTGTGGGAGATCGCCATGGCAGAGGGCGCCACCGGCACGGACATCACCCGGCGCCTGCGCATCTCGCCCGCGTCGGTCAGCGAACACGCCACCGTCCTGCGTCGGGCCGGTCTCATCGTCAGCCACCGCACCGCCAACGCGGTCTGGCACCGGCCGACTCCGCTCGGCCGGGCGCTGCTCGACCGCGGAGGCCGCGGCCGTCTCTCTCCGTCTGCACGCCCGGCCGGGGCGACCGCCGCCGGCCCCGTCCTCTGATCCGAGTGCTCCCGGGCGACAAGGCCCGTCGTCCAGCCTTTCGCCTGCGACAGGCGGGTCTTTCGGCTCAGGCCGAAGCACCATCCGGTTGCCCGGGCCCCTGCGGCAGGCTGCTCCACGACCGATCGACCATCACAAAGGAGTGCCATGCGCATTCGGGGGATACTCGCCGCCCTGCTGATCGCCTCCGCGACCGCCGGCGCGGGAGCGATGGGCACGGGAACGGCCGCCGCGGCAGACAACTGCACCGGCCCGGACGGCAGCGGCTACTACTGGTGCTACAACGTCCGTGGAGCGCCGGTGTACGGCCAGCGGGAGACGGACGGCTACCCCGTCCCGAGTCAGGTGGTCGGCTACATGAACACCACCCACAGCTGGTTCATCTGCCGCCGCGACGACGGGCCCTACGTGGGTGGACCGCACCCGTACCGGTGGCTGTACACCGAAGCGGACAACGGGGAGTACGGCTACATGAAGGACACCTCGATCTCCAGCGAGACAAACCCGGTACGCACCTGCTGAACCGTGTCCGCTCACCGTCCGCGATCCGCGATCTGCGACCGGGCTCTTACGAGTCGATCTTCTCTGTCCCGTCGATCTCTTCGATATCTTCGTGGGGGAACATGAAGGCCAATCGCACCGCCCTCGGCATCGGGGCCGTCGTCCTGGCGTTGTTCGGCGCCACCTCGGGCGTCGCCCATGCCGAACCGGGCACCAACGCCGACGGCACGGTCGCCGGGGTCAGCGGCGTCGCCGACGACGAGCCGTGCCGCCAGGGCTACTTCTGCATCTGGACGGGAGGCAACTGGACCGGTACGCAGTACCAGTTGTACCGCTGCCAGGAATACAACCTCTACAACTGGAACGGGCTCGGTTCCTGGGCCAACAACAACACCGGCGGCGCGCACGCCCTGATCCAGGACAGCAACTACCGCACGCTCGTCGACACGGCCCCGGGCCAGCGCGACGGGTTTCTCGATTTCTCTCCCGTCTGGCACATCAAGGCGTGTTGAGGGTCACGGGCACGTTGCCGGAAATGCGGGTGGGGTCAGACCCGGCGGGCGTCGATTCCAAGTAGGCGCAGGTACATGGCGTTCAGCGTGTCCACGGTGGTCTCGAAGCGCACCGGATCTTTGATCCGGTGCCGCGCAAACTGCGCGAACATACCGAGGACGGCGTCGGCGACCGCCTCGGCGTCCGCCGCCGGATCGGCCTGCCCGGCAGCGGTGAGCCGCTCGACGTAGCGGATCACCCGCCGCCGCGGCCTCTCCTGGATCTCCGTCCAGATCGCTGCGATCGCGGGGTCGGCGAGGGCCTGGTGCTCGATGACCGTGAGCAGATCGAGGTGCTGGGCATAGGCCGCCAGGAAGGCGGCGCTGGACGCCCGGCCGAGGGCCACCGGGTCGTTCTCGTCGACGCCGGGCACCTCGTGCGCGGCGAGGAACTCGTCGCGCACCGCCGAGGCCACGGCATGGAAGATGTCCGCCTTGGAGGTGAAGTACAAGTAGAACGATGCGCGTGAGACATGCGCCGCCTGGGTGATGTCGGCGATGGTGGCCGGTGTGTACCCGTTCGCGGCGAAGACATCTTCCGCGCAGCTCAGGAGCCGGGTCCGGGTTTCGTGGTCCTTTCCCTCCCGTGCGGTGCGTGCCCGTGCCCAGGCTGCTTCGCCGGGTTCCCCGGTCATGAGGGGCTGTGCCCGCGCTCGTCGAGGATCTGCTTGCGCAGCTCGTACTTCTCGATCTTGTCGGTCGGGGTGCGGGGCAGGTCCTTCACGATGCGTACGATACGTGGCCGCATGTCCTCGGGCATCGCCGTGCGCGCGTGGTCGTGCACGTCCTGGGCGGTGAGCCGGCCGAACTCGGCGTAGGCATGGGTGATCCGGTCCTCGCCGTAGTGGAGGAACACCCGGTCTGCGCGCGTGCGGGCCCCGTGGTCGAGGCGCTCGGTGATGATGTCGCCGTCGGCCCGCAGGAGGGCGAGCAGGGCGTCGTTGTCCACCGTGGTTCCTCTCGTCGGGATGTCAGGGGCGGGTGCCGAACGCGGGCCGGCCGAGAAGCGTGGGGATCAGCCGGTATGCGTCGCGCACCCAGTCGCACAGCAGCGGCCGGCTGTCCCGGGGGTCGATGACGTCCTGGACGCCGAACTGCTCCGCGGTACGGAACGGTGATCCCAGGTTGGCGAGTTCGTTGCGCAGGCGGTCGGCTTCGGCGGCCGGGTCGGCGGCGGCTTCGATCTGTGCGCGGAACGCGGCCTCGACACCGCCCTGCACGGGCAGCGACCCCCAGTCGCCGGACGGCCAGGCCCAGCTGCGCACGGCACGGTGGCGGTTGACGATGCCGGCGCCGCCGACGCCGTAGACGCGGCGCACGATGATTTCGGCCTGCGGTACCCGGGCCTGGTAGACGGCGCTGATGGCGCGTGCGCCGTGCCGGATGGTGCCCCGCCGTTCGGCGGCCAGTCCGATGGTCATGCCCGCCTGGTCGGTGAGGCTCACGACCGGCAGGTGGAAGGTCTCGCACAGGTCGACCAGGCGCGTGATCGCGAGCGCGCCCTCGACCGACATGGTCGCGCCCTGGAAGGGGTCGGCGGCTATCACGCCGACCGGATGGCCGTCGAGGCGGGCGAGTGCGGTGACGGTGCCGCCGCCGTATTCGGCGTACGTGAACACCGAGCCGGCATCGAAGATCGCGTCGAGGACCGGTCCGATGGCGTAGGGGCGGCGCTTGTTGTGCGGAATCGCCGACAGCAGGAGGTCCTCGCGGCGATCGGCCGGATCGGTCCCCGGCACCACGGGAGGGCCCTCGTACACGCTCGTGGGGAGATACGACAGGAAGGCCCTGATCACCTCGAACGCGGCGTCCTCGGACTCGACGATCCGCTCGACGGCGCCGCTGGAGCGGTGCACCTCGGATCCACCGAGTTCGTCCTTGGTGAGGATTTCACCGGTGGCGCTGCGCACCACGGGCGGCCCGGCCGTGAAGAGCTGACCGACGCCGTCGACCATGACCGCCAGATGGGACATGACCAGCCGTGCCGCGCCCAGGCCGACCGTCGGCCCGAGGCAGGCGGCCGCGACCGGGACCACCGACAGATTGTCGACCACCGCGTCCCAGGCGGGGTTGACCGGGACATAGGTGTAGCCGGCGTCGAGGGCCATCTTCACGCTGCCGCCCCCGCTCTGACCGTCCAGCAGCCGGACCATCGGCAGCCGCATCTGATGGGCGTACTGCTCGAGGTAGATCTGCTTGGCGTGGATCGCCGCGTCGCCGGCACCGCCGCGCACCGTGAAGTCGTCGACACCGAGCACGACCTTGCGCCCGTCGAGGCGCGCGGTGCCCGCGATGAAGTTGGTCGGGGACACCGACACGGCCGCGCCGCGCGCGTCGCGGGCCGCGAACCCGGCCAGCGCGCCGATCTCGGCGAAGGTCCCGGGGTCGGCCAGCGCGGCGATCCGCTCCCGGGCGGTCATGCGGCCGGTGCCGTGCTGGCGGGCGATCTTCTCCGGGCCGCCCAGGGCGCGGGCGAACGCCTCGCGCCGTGCGACCTCCTCGACCTCGGCCGACCAGTCCTCGTCCATGTCCTGTTCGGCGGTCCGGGATCGGCCCGGAGCGGGGCGTGCAGGGGGTGCCGTCCCGTCGTCGGCGGCCCGGACGAGCACGAGCGGTGTGCCCGTCTCCACGACGTCGCCGGGAGCGGCCAGGAGCCGCAGCACGTGCAGGCGCCTGTCCGCACGGAGCACGTGCTCCATCTTCATCGCTTCGAGCACGAGCAGCGGGGCCGCGGCGGGCACGGCCGTACCGGCGTCCGCGGAGACGGAGACGACCACGCCGGGCATCGGCGCACACACCGCCTCGGCTCCCTCGGGTATGACCGGCGACGGGTTGTGCGTGGCCGGTCCGGCCGGTGCCGCACCGGTCCGGTCCGCAACGAACGGGGCGGAGGGCAGGGAATGGGAGGCGAGGTCGGTGAGACGGGCCGGAAGGGAGGAGGTGTCCCACTCGCCGGCCAGGAAGCCGGGGTCGGTGAGGATCGCATGCAGCAGCGTCCGGTTCGTCGCGACGCCGTCGATGCCGAACTCGGTGACCGCCATGGCGGCACGGTGTGCGGCGTCGTGGAAGTCGTCCCCGACGGTGACGATCTTGGCGAGGAGAGGGTCGTACCGCGGGCCGACCGTCCACCCGGCATGACCGGCGGTGTCGACGCGCACCCCTGGGCCGGAGGGGAGGGTGAAGCCGGTGATCGTGCCCGTCGCGGGGTGGGGCTCACCGGAGTGGTCCAGCCTCTCCGCATTGAGGCGGGCCTGTACGGCGAAACCGCGGGCGGCCGGGGGTTCGGCCAGTCCGCAGTCGGACAGACGGGCCCCCTGGGCGAGCCGGATCTGGGTGCTCACCAGGTCGACCCCGGTGATCGCTTCGGTGATCGTGTGCTCGACCTGCAGGCGCGGGTTGGCCTCCATGAACCAGAACGCGTCACCGTCGACGAGGAACTCGAAAGTGCCGATGCCGTGGTAGCCCGCGGCGGCCGCCAGACGCGTCGCGGCGGAGATGATCCGTTGCCGTGTGTGCGGGGCGAGCGAGGGGCTCGGCGCGACCTCGATCAGTTTCTGGTGGCGGCGCTGGATGCTGCAGTCGCGTTCCCACAGGTGGGTGACGGCACCGTGGATGTCAGCGGCTACCTGTACCTCGATGTGCCGGGCGCCGGGCAGCAGTTGTTCCACGTAGAGCGCGCCGTCGCCGAAGGCGGTGCGGGCCTCCGAGGCACAGCGGTCGAACACGTCCTCGAGGTGTGCGGCGTCATGCACCTCGCGCATGCCCCGGCCGCCGCCGCCCGACACCGCCTTGACCATCATCGGACCGTGTGCCTCGAAGAAGGCACGCGCCTCCTCGGCCGTGACGGGGCCCGACGATCCCGGCGGCACCGGAATCCCAGCCCGTTCGGCGGCGCGACGGGCCGTCACCTTGTTGCCGAACTCCGCGAGCACTTCGGACCGGGGCCCGATGAACGTGATCCCCGCCTGCTCACACGCCCGCGCGAAATCGGCGTTCTCGCTCAGGAAGCCGTATCCGGGATGGACCAGACCGGCATCGCACGATGCCGCCGCCGCGACCACGGCCTCGATGTCCAGGTAAGCGCCGGGCCCCGTCCCGGCCAGCGGCAGGGCGAGGTCGGCGCGCATGACGTGCAGGGCATGGGCGTCGTCCTGGGCGTGGATCGCGACCGCCGTGTGGCCCAGGCGACGGATCGTCCGGGTGATCCGGACCGCGATCTCTCCCCGGTTCGCCACCAGGATCCTGGCCATGCCGCCCCCTTGCCCCTTCGCTGACACTGACGTCATCGTCAGCGCCTGTATAGCACGCCGCCGTGGAGCGCGTCACCGCCGCGGCCCGACGGGTCCGCCGACGCTGTCGGCGATCTCGCGGCCGGGCATGGCGGCGCGGGCAACGCGGCACGGACAAGGCGGCACGGACAAGGCGGCACGGACAAGGCGGCACGGACAAGGCGGCACGATCAAGGCCGCGCGGGATCAGTCGGTGTCGAGGCCGTCGATCAGGCGGTTGAGGAATCGGGTGAAGGTGGCCTCGGGGGTGAGGGGGCGTCCGGGGGCGGAGAGGGCTTCGGCGAGCTCCGGGTGGTGGCCGTCCGCGGCGACGGCGGCGAGGTAGCGGGCTTCGGCCGCGGCCCGGTCGGGCGACTGCGCCGCCCCGGCCTGGGCGATCTCGTGGGCGACGTGTCCGGCTACGAACGCCGTGAGCTGGGCGAAGATCTCCAGCTTCGCCGCACCGTCCAGTCCGGTGGGCCGCAGGGCGGCGAGCGCGCGTTCCAGGAAGGCCAGGGTGTTGGGTCCGGGGACGCGGCGGGTGGACAGGGCGGCGGGAAGCCAGGGGTGCCGCAGCATGAGGGCGCGCTGGAGGCCGGCGACGGCCTTCAGATCGGCGCGCCAGTCACCGGTGAGCGCGTTCGTGGTCGGCAGTTCGCCGCTGACGTGGTCGACCATCAGGTTCAGCAACGTCTCCTTGTCGGGAGCGTAGCTGTAGAGCGACATGACGCCGGCTCCGACCTGCGCGGCGACCTTCCGCATGGTGACCGCTTCGAGTCCCGCCGCGTCCGCCAGGTCGACGGCCGCGGCGGTGATCCTCTCCCGGCTGTAGGCAGGCTTGCGGCCTCTTCGGGGCCGGACAGAGCTCGGCCAGAGCTGCTGAGGGCCGACGCCGGGGGCGTCGGCCCTTCCGTCACGGGGCATGACCCGCGCTCCTCTCCTTGATCACGGCGGTTCCGTGCCGGCCTCAGTCAAGCATCCTCTATTCTCGTACATCGTACGGAAACTAGGAGGGGAACGATGACATCACGCACGCACGGTCCTGTGCCGAGGCCGACCTGGGCATCGGCGTCCGGGAAACCGCCGCTGGCCTCACGGTTGTTGAGGGCGACGTGGCGCCGTCTCCCGGCCGGACTGCACGATGCCGGATGGGAGCCGGGGCTGGTGGTACCGGCCGCCGATGGCAGCCCGCTGATCACGGACCACTACTTCCCGCGCGCTGAGGGCGACTTCCCCACCCTCCTGGTGCGCTCGCCGTACGGCAGGGGTCTGCCGTGGTCCCCCATGTACGGCCTGCTCTTCGCCGAACAGGGCTTTCACGTGGTCCTCCAGAGCTGCCGCGGCACCGGTGGTTCGGGGGGTACGTTCGACTTGTGGCGCAACGAGGCCGCCGACGGCCGGGCCACGGTGTCCTGGCTGCGCGGGCAATCCTGGTTCAACGGAACGCTGGGGACCGTCGGCCCCAGTTACCTGGGCTATGTGCAATGGGCCCTCGCCCTGGACCCGCCGCCCGAACTGAAGGCAATGGTGGTGCAGGTGGGTCTGCACGATCCCCACGCGCTGTTCCACGCGGACGGTGCACTGCGCCTGGAGAACGCCCTTGCCGTGGGCGTGGGCATGACCTACCAGCACCAGGGCCTGGCACCGTTCCTGAGGGCGACACTGCGCCTGCAGCGCCGCCTGCGTGAGGTCACCACCGCACAGCCACTGCGCGGCGCACACGTGCCCGTCCTCGGCGACGTGCCCTGGCTGGACGACGTGATGACACACCCGGACGCCGCGGACCCGTACTGGCGCGGCGCGTCGTTGGCAAAGTCGGCGGAACGGCTCAGCGTGCCCACGAGTCTGATCACCGGGTGGCACGACGCCCTGCTCGACCAGACCGTCGAGCAGTATGACCGCCTGCGCCGGGCCGGATGCGAGACCGCTCTGCTCGTCGGCCCCTGGACCCACACCTCGGCCCTGCAACGGGGGTGGCCCGAGGTGTTCACCGAGAGCCTCGCCTGGCTGCGCGCCCACCTGCGCGCCGATCCCTCTGCGCTCCGTCCCACACGGGTGCGCGTGCACATCGGCGGCGAAGATGCCTGGCGGGACCTCGACGACTGGCCGCCGGCCACAACCGTCGGCCGGTGGTTCCCCACCGCGCAGGGGCATCTCACCCGGCAGGCTCCCACGGACTCCGCACCCCTGACGTCGCTCTGCTACGACCCGGCGGACCCCACCCCCTCCCTTGGCGGCCCGCTGCTCTCCCGTACCGCCGGACCTCGTGACAACAGCAGCCTGGAGGCTCGGGACGACGTACTGACGTTCACCAGCTCCCCGTTGACGGAGCCCGTGGACATCCTCGGAGCGGTCTCCGCGCGGCTGACCGTCTCCACGGACACCGGTCATGCCGATGTCTTCACCCGCCTGTGCGACGTGGATGCACAAGGCCGCTCCGTCAACATCTGCGACGGGCTGGGCCGGCTGCGGACAGACGGGCAGGAGCCGTCACGGATCACCGTGCCGATGAGCTCCACCGCCCACCGCTTCGCCGTCGGTCACCGCATACGCTGGCAGATCAGCGGAGGCGCCCATCCGCGCTACGCCCGCAGTCCCGGCAACGGGAAGTCTCCGGTGGACGCCACCGCCTTCACACCGGTGCGCATCACGCTCCATGCGGACTCGGCGCTGGCGCTTGCGACGCATGCCCGCAGTTCCGGGCTCGGTCCTGAGGAAAACGGCTGACGAGCCGGACCCGCAGCGGACGATCCACGGCACGGCGGCGTCGAGGACCAGGCCGAGTACGCGGGCTGGTCCTCCCGATCCGCCGTTGCCGTGCGCGGCGGCACATGGACGTCAGGCCAGGGCGGCCTGAAACGCCTTCATGCAGGAGAAGCAGTGCCTGTCCGTCGGTTCGCGTCCGCTGGGCTCCTCCTGCTCCTCCTTGTCCACCCCGCACAGCGTCGAGGTCTTGTCCGCCGTCAGGACATGCCACACCGGCTCCCCTGAGGGGTCTGTGCCACACCACATTTCATGCATCTTCCACTCCCTCCAGGTTGGTGGAGGCCCCTCCCATACGAGCACGGCTCACACGACGGCGACCCCTGGAGGCGGCCGAGCGGGTGATGTTCGGGCAGGCGGTCCTGCGATCCGGACGGTCGGGCTCGTCGTTCAGGGTCGCCGCGTGCACCACACCGCAGGAGAGCCGGGTGAACACCTCTTGGTCCAGCGCGTTCCAGCGTGTCGTGGCCGAGCCTGAGCACCGGGACGGGACCCGGGTGCGGCGCGTGCCGGCGCGCCGCACCGCGAGGCCCGACCGCCGGCCGGCGGTCAGGCGTAGAAGCGGGAGACGCTCTGCAGGACGCAGGCCGGCTTCGGCGCCCCCTCGATCTCGATGGTGCCGTCGACGGTGATCTGGACACCGCCGGGGACGTCCTCGGCGGCGGTGAGCCGCGCGTCCAGGCGGATGCGGGAGCCCACCGTGACCGGGGAGGGGAAGCGCACCTTGTTGAGGCCGTAGTTGACCTTGGTGGTGACGCCGTGCACGTCCAGCAGCTCGGTGAACATCGGGATGAACAGCGACAGCGTCAGATAGCCGTGAGCGATCGGCGCGCCGAACGGGCCCTGTGCGGCCCTCTCGGCGTCGACGTGGATCCACTGGTGGTCGCCGGTCGCGTCGGCGAAGGTGTGGACGCGTTCCTGGGTCACCTCGATCCAGTCGCTGGTCCCGAGGTCGGTTCCGGCCAGCTTCTTCAGCTCGTCCAGGCCGGTGACGGTGAGGGTCATGCGGGAATCTCCACTCGCTGGGTAGGGAACTCGGCGGGATTTGGGCGGCAGGGCGGTCAGCCGGTGCCGTACAGGTCGCGCACGCGGGACTTCAGGCACTTTCCTGACGCGGTGCGGGGCAGGGACTCCGCGACGACGACCGACTTGGGGATCTTGTACTTGGCGAGTCGTCCGGGCAGGGACGCCAGGAGCGCGTCGGGGTCGAGCCGTGCGCCCTCCCGGGCGACGACGACGGCCCTGGGCACCTCGCCCCATTTCTCGTCGGGGACGCCGATGACGGCGCACTCGACGACATCGGGGTGGGTGAGCAACACGTCCTCGACTTCGGCGGGGTAGATGTTCTCCCCGCCGGAGATGATCAGGTCCTTGAACCGGTCGACGATGGTGATGTACCCGTCCTCGTCCACGCGCGCCGCGTCGCCGGAGCGGAACCAGCCCTCGGCGAAGGCGGCGGCGGTCTCCTCGGGCAGGCCCCAGTAGCCCTGCATGACGTGCGGCCCGCGCACGACCACCTCTCCGGTCTCCCCCACGCCGACCGGCGTGAGGTCCGGGCGTATGACCCGTACGTCGCTGAAGAAGTGCGGGACGCCCGCCGAGCCGGCCTTGGTGACGGAGTGTGCGGCATCGAGGAACAGCACGCCGGGCGACGCCTCGGTCATGCCGTAGCCCTGCATGAAGGACAGGCCCCGCTGCTGGTAGGCGGCGATGAGCGAGGTCGGCACGGGCGAGCCGCCGCAGGTGAGCATGCGCAGGGAGGACAGGTCGGCATGCGGCCAGCGCGGGTGCCGGGCGATCTGGTCGAACATGGCCGGCACCCCGAACATGAAGGTGATCCGGTGCTGTTCGATCAGGTCGAGGGTGGCCCCGGGGTCGAAGTGCTCGGCGAGCACGCAGGTACCGCCCTTGAGCAGCACCGGCAGGGTGAGCATGTTCAGGCCCGCGGTGTGGAACAACGGGGCGGAGACCAGGGCCACTTCCTCGGCGACGAGGTCCTGGTCGACCAGCACGTTCACGGCGTTCCAGGTGAGGTTGGCGTGGGTGAGCATCGCCCCCTTGGGGCGCCCGGTGGTTCCGGAGGTGTACATGATGATGCCCACCTCGTCGTGGCCGACCGGTTCGTCGACCGGGTCCGCCGGCGCCTGACGGAGCAGGTGTTCGTAGTCGGGGCCGACGGCGATGCGGGTGCGTACGTTTGTCAGGCCTCGCGTGTCCTCGACGATCCCGCCGTGGGAGGGGGCGTGGACGAGGACGTGGGCCCCGCAGTCCTTGAGCTGGTAGGCGATCTCCGGTGCCGCCAGCCGGGTGTTGAGCGGGACGAAGACCGCGCCGAGCGTGCCCGAGGCGAACAGGGTCTCCAGGAAGCTCGGATGGTTGGCGCCCAAGTAGGCGACCCGGTCCCCGCGCCGGACGCCGGCCGCGCGCAGGGTGTGGGCCAGGCGGGTGGTGCGCTCGTACAGCTCGGCGTAGCTGATGACCCGGTCGCGGTGGACCAGGGCGGTGCGGTGCGGGGTCTTGCGGGCCCGCCGTGCGGGCCAGGATCCCAGTCCCTCGTTGCGCATCGTGGCGCCCCTTCACGAGTTCTGCGGGCAGGCGGGGTGCGGCAGCGCCGCGGGTGCCGGTGCTAGGAGCCGGTGAGCCCGAGCAGCCGCGCGGCGTTCTCCTTGAGGATCTTCGGCTTCACCTCGTCCTTGATCGGCAGCTGGCCGAAGTCGGCGAGCCACCGGTCGGGGGTGAGGACGGGGTAGTCGGAGCCGAAGAGCATCTTGTCCTTGAGCAGGCTGTTGGCGTACCGCACCAGCTGCGGCGGGAAGTACTTGGGCGACCAGCCCGACAGGTCGATGTGCACGCCCGGCTTGTGGGTGGCCACCGCCAGCGCCTCGTCCTGCCAGGGGAACGACGGGTGCGCCAGGATGATCTTCAGATGGGGGAAGTCGGCGGCCACGTCGTCGACGTGCAGCGGGTTGCTGTACTTCAGCCGGATGCCGCCGCCGCCCGGCACTCCCGCGCCGATGCCGGTCTGTCCGGTGTGGAACAGGGCGATGGTGCCGGTCTCCTCGATCACCTCGTACAGGCCGTAGGCGATCCGGTCGTCGGGGAAGAACCCCTGGATGCTGGGGTGGAACTTGAAGCCCCGCACCCCGTACTCCGTCACCAGCCGGCGGGCCTGCCGTATGCCCGCCCGGCCGCGGAAGGGGTCGATGCTGGCGAAGGGGATCAGCACGTCGGGATGGGCGGCGGCGGCCTCGGCCACCTCCTCGTTGGGCACCGGCGCGGTGCCCGTGGCGTGCTCGGCGTCCACGGTGAAGACGACGGCGGCCATCCTCCGCTCGCGGTAGTGAGCGGCGATCTCCTCCAGGGTGGGGGTGCGCTTGCCCTCGACCTTGAAGTAGGCGCTGGAGGCCGCGTGCAGGTCGTCGGAGAGCGAGGCGGCTCCCTTGGAGGAGATCTCCGCGTGGGTGTGGACGTCGATCGCGGTGACCGCGTCGAGGTCGATGGCCGGCCGGTACATCGCGCTCACGCCTCCGGGATCCGGGGGGCGGGGATGCCGACGCTCTGCGGGCTGCTGCCGACGCCGGTGTGCCAGGTGGCCGCGATGGTCTCGGGCGTCCAGCCGCCGTCGGCGTACGCGACCGCGGCCTCCTGCGGGTGGGACCACAGCGAGAGCTTGTCGCCGCCGATGCCGATGCACTGGCCGGTGACGTCGCGGGCCGCCTCGGAGGCGAGGAAGGGGATCAGGGCGGCGCAGTCCTCGGGGGTGCCGAAGCCCTCTCCCTTGCGCAGGACGTCGGGCAGCGGATCGCCCTCGCGCAGCGCCTCGATGTACGGGGCGAACGCGGGGATCGTCTCGGTCATGGCGGTCGCGGCGACCGGCACGACGGCGTTCACGGTGATGCCGGACCTCTGCAGTTCCATCGACCAGGTGCGGGTCATGGCGGCGATGCCCGCCTTGGCGGCGGCGTAGTTGGTCTGCCCGAAGTTCCCCCGCTGGCCGGCGGGCGAGGCCACCAGCACCAGAGTGCCGCCCTCGCCCTGCTCGCGCATCCGTACCGCGGCCGCCCGCGCGCAGGTGAAGGTGCCCCTCAGGTGGACGCCGACGACCGTGTCGAAGTCCTCGTCGGACATCTTCCACAGGACCCGGTCCCGCAGGATGCCGGCGTTGGTCACCATGATGTCGAGCCGGCCGAAGGTCTCCACGGCTCGGCCGACCAGCCGGTCGGCGGCCTCGGCGGTGCCGACGGCGACCGCTTCGGCGACGGCCTTGCCGCCTCCGGCGCCGGTGATGGACGCGGCGGCCTGCTCGGCGGCGGTCTCGTCGACGTCGTTGACGACCACACAGGCGCCCGCGGCGGCCAGGGCCCTGGCATAGGCCAGGCCGAGGCCGCGGCCACTGCCGGTGACGACGGCGACCTTGCCCGTCAGATCGGTGCGGGTGTTCGACACGGCTGGGTGTCCCTTCTTCGGTGCCGGGAGTGCGGATGGGGCCGGGGAGCGACTGCTCGACCCGGACCGGCCCGCCGAAATTGAAGCTAAGACCAATCATTGTTGTCGTCAATAGTTGTCGCCATCCTGAAATTGCGTCATCCTGGAAGCCATACGCTGATGACGCACCACTGATGCGTCAGGCCCTGACCCTGGAGCACGACATCGCTGAGACAGCAGGCACCTCGAACGCGGACGCGCCCTGGATGCGCGCTCTGCACGCGGACGCGGGTTACCTCCTCTACCGCCTCGGCTTGCGCTCGGGACGGCTGTTCAACGCGACGCTGGAGGAATCCGGACTGCGGCTGCGGCACTACGCGCTGCTGCGCTACCTGGCGACCGTGGACGGCGCCCTCCAGCGGGAGTTGAGCGACCGGCTCGGGTACGACCCGAGTGCGATCGTGAGCCTCGTCGACGATCTGCAGCGGCTCCGCCTCGCCGAGCGGCGCCCCTCCCCCGGCGACCGGCGCAGCCGGGTCGTCGTCCTGACCGAGCAGGGCCGGCAGGCGCTGCGCGACACCGACAAGGCCGCCCGCCGGGTCACCGACGAACTGCTGGCACCGCTGGACGACGAGGAGCAGGCCGTGCTGCACGGCCTGCTGCTGCGCATGACCGCGCCGGAACGGGGCTGACCGGTGTCCGCCGGGCCCGTCTCGGAGCTGGCCCCCCGGTCCGCGGCGGACCGGCTGCTCGACGTGCTGGCCGCGTTCGACCAGCGCAACCCCGCCTTGTCGCTCACCGACATCAGCCGCCGCGCCGAGCTGCCGCTGGCCACCGCGCACCGTCTGGTGGGCACGCTGACCCGCTGGGGCGCACTGGAGCGCGACGACTCCGGCGCCTACCACATCGGGCTGCGCCTGTGGGAGCTGGCCGCACTCGCGCCACGCGGCGTGGGGCTGCGGGAGGCCGCCCTGCCGTTCCTGGAGGACCTGTACGAACTGACCCACGAGAACGTCCACCTCGCGGTCCGCGACGGCGCCGAGGTCGTCTACATCGAGCGGATCTGCGGACGGGCGGCGGTGCGGGTCCGCAGCCAGGTGGGGGCCCGCTGGCCGCTGCACGCCACCGGGGTGGGTCTGGTGCTGCTGGCCCACGCCGGCCGGCGGTGGCAGGAGAAGGTCTGCGGCTGGCCGCTGCGTGCCTTCACCGAGTACAGCGTGACCGACCCGGCGCAGCTGCGCCGGATGCTGGCGCAGGTCCGGCGGGACGGCTTCGCCGTCAGCGACCGGCAGATCACCACCGACGCGCTGTCCGTGGCCGCCCCGGTGCGCGGCCCCCGCGGGGGCGTGGTCGCGGCGGTGTCCGTGGTGGTGCACGCCGAGGGCTGCAACGTGCCGACGTTGGTCCCGGTGGTGCGGGTGGCGGCGCGCGGGATCTCCCTGGCGCTCGGCTGGAAGCCGGGCATGGCCGGCGCCACTCCCCCGCCCACCGTGCCCGGCTGACCGGCTGCCCTGGGCGGACGCGGCGTCAGAACGTGAGGACCGGCTTGATCGTGTCGCCGGAGACGACGTCCGACACCGCCTGCCCGAGCTCCTCGAACTTGTAGCGCCGGATCAGCCTGTCGACCGGCATCCGGCCGGCGGTGACCAGGTCCACCAGGACCGGGATCAGCGTCTCGGTCTCGCTGTCGCCGAGGGTGAGCCCGACGACACGGCGGCCGGGCAGCATGAAGTTGACGTCCACCGGGACGGTCGCGCCGAAGGCCGGGGCACCCACCAGCACCGCGGTGCCCCGCGCGGCCAGCGCCCCGATCGCCGCGCCCGCCACCCCGGTGTTGCCGGTCGTCTCCACGACACCGTCCGCACCGGCGCCGCCGGTGATGTCGGCGATCGCCTCCCGCAGATCCGCGGTGGTCGTGTCGACGGTGTGGGTGGCGCCCAGTTCCCGAGCCAGCTCCAGCCGGGCGGGGACGCGGTCCACGGCGATGACGCGGGTGGCCGGGGTCAGGGCCGCCGCCATCACCGCCGAGAGGCCGA
This sequence comes from Streptomyces sp. PSU-S4-23, assembly GCF_055632315.1. Lineage (NCBI taxonomy): Bacteria > Bacillati > Actinomycetota > Actinomycetes > Kitasatosporales > Streptomycetaceae > Streptomyces > Streptomyces sp. PSU-S4-23. Next base: position 95,651 of record NZ_JBVMUU010000002.1, read on the forward strand.
CGGCTCCCGCCCCGGTGACGACGACGGTGGCGCCGGGGGCGGGCCTGAGGACGTTCCACAGAGCGCCCGCGCCGGTCTGCACGCCGCAGCCCAGCGGGGCCAGGACGTCCAGCGGCGCGTCGGCGGACACCTTGACCACGCTGCGTTCGTCCACCAGGGCGTGCCGGGCGAAGGACGACTGGCCGAAGAAGTGGCCGCCGATGCTCTCGCCCCCGCGGCTGAGGGTGGGCGTGCCGTCGGCGCGCGCACCGCCGAGCAGGTTCAGTGGCAGCCAGGCGTCGCAGTAGGCGGGGTGGCCGCTGCGGCAACCGCCGCACCTGCCGCAGGAGGTGAAGGACAGCAGCACCTGGTCGCCGGGCCGGACCCGGGTCACCGCGGCGCCGACGGCCTCCACCACGCCGGCGCCCTCATGGCCGAGGACTCCGGGCAGCGGGAACGGCAGGGCGCCGGCGGCGACGCCGAGGTCGGTGTGGCACACACCGGCGGCCACCATGCGGACGAGCACCTCGTCGGGCCGGGGCTCAGCGAGGGCGACCTCGGTCAGGGAGAAGCCGGCGCCCGCGGACTCGACGACGGCGGCAGTGGTGGTGAGGGTCATGGCGGGGGAACACCCTTCGGGGACGGGGCTCGGGGACGGGCCTCGGAGACCGGGGCCCGGAGACCGGCCTAGGAGACCGGGGCCCGGAGACCGGCCTCGGAGACCGGCCTCGGAAACCGGGGCCCGGAGACCGGCCTCGGAAACCGGGGCTCAGAGACCGGCCTCGGAGACCGGCCTCGGAGACTTGGCAGACGCGGACTTCGCGGACGGGTCGGCAGCCGGGGCGGGGCAGGCTCAGGCCAGGGAGATCAGAACGGACTTCACCTTGGTGTAGGGCTCCAGGCCCTCGGGGCCGTACTCCCGGCCGTAGCCGGACTGCTTCACCCCGCCGAAGGGCATCGCCGGGTCGAGCATGGCCCAGTCGTTGACCCAGACGATGCCGGCCTGCAGCCGGCCGGCCACCCGGTGGGCGCGGGCCAGGTCCCGCGTGCACAGGCCCGAGGCCAGCCCGTACGGGGTGCTGTTGGCCAGCGCCACCGCCTCGTCCTCCGTGTCGAACGGCTGCACCGTCAGCACCGGGCCGAAGACCTCCTCCTGCACGGTGCGGGAGTCATTGCCGAGGTCGGCGATGACGGTCGGCCGGTAGTAGTAGCCGCCGTCGAGGTCGAGGCGCTCGCCACCGGTGACGATCCGGCCGCCGTCCTCGCGGGCGAGGGCCACGTACTTCTCGACGTTCTCCAGGTGGCGTTCGGCCGCCATCGGGCCGACGACCGTCGCCGGGTCGAACGGGTCCCCGACCGGGATGCCCGCGACCGCCCCGGCGAGGATGCCGAGGACGGTGTCGTACCGCGAGCGGTGGACGAGCAGGCGCGGGCCGCCCATGCAGAACTGGCCGGTGTTGAAGACGAAGCCCTTGATGACGGAGCCGACGGCCTTCTCCAGGTCGGCGTCCTCGAAGACGATCTGGGCGGCGTTCCCGCCCAGCTCCATCGTCACGGGCTTGAGGGTCTCGCTCGCCGCCGCGGCCGCGATCCTGCCGACGCGGGTCGAGCCGGTGAAGGCGATCTTGTCGACACCGGGGTGGCGCAGCAGCGCCTCACCGACCGCGCCGCCGCCGGTGACGACGTTGACGACGCCGTCCGGCACCCCGGCCTCGGCGAGGATCTGCGCCATGAGCAGCGCGCTGAGCGGGGTGTCCTCCGCCGGCTTGTGGACCAGCGTGTTCCCGGCGGCGAGCGCCGGGGCGATCTTCGAACTGCTCAGGATGAGCGGGAAGTTGAACGGGGTGATCGCGCCGACCACACCCATCGGTTCGCGGCGGGTGTAGGCGTGGGCGGAGAGCGGCGTCTGGCGGGCCGCGCCGTCGACGGTCTGGGCGAGCGCCGCGTAGTACTCGTACACTTCGGCGGTCGTGGCGACGTCGACGGCGCGCGACAGCGTCACCGGCTTGCCGACGTCGACGCTCTCGACGGCGACCAGGTCGTCCGCACGCCGCCGGACGAGTCCGGCGACCCGGTTCAGGACGCGCGACCGCTCCCGGCCGGAGGTCCCGGCCCACCCGTCGCACGCGGCGCGCGCCGCGGCCACCGCGGCATCGAGGTCGGCGGTGTCCGCCTCGGCCACGCTGGTGACCACCTGGCCGGTGGACGGGTCGATGACGTCCCGGCGCCCCTTGGCCTCGGCGTCCCGCCAGGCGCCGCCGATGAACAGCCGCCCCGGCTCCAGGTGCGGCCGGTTGACGGTGGAGACCCTGCGCTCCGCGGATTCGGACATGCCTGCTCGCCTTCCCGGTGCGGTCACACTCCGCACTGCGCTGAACCATGGATCGCACCGCGCGATCAACAGGTTTCCTGATGATTGCGCCACCTTCGCCAGGAAGGCAAGAGGCTGGGCATAATCAGGAAGCCTTATCGTCCAGGAGCGGAGAACCACGTGACGCGCACAGCAGGCACCGGCGGCGGGGAGGGTCCCGCCGTACGGGCGGAGGTGCAGCGGCCCTCCTTGCTGTACGCCATCAAGCAGGTGGAGCTGGCGGCCCGCGCGCTCATGGACGAACTGGTCAAACCCGCCGGCATCACCGCACTGCAGTACACCGCGCTGACGGTACTGCGCCGCCGCGACGGACTGAGCTCCGCGCAGCTGGCCCGCAACTCCTTCGTCACCGCACAGTCGATGGCGGACATGGTCACCGCACTGGAGCGACGCGGCCTGATCACCCGCCGCCGCGATCCGGCCAACCGGCGTGTGCTGCTGATCAGCCTCACCGACGCCGGACGGGAGCTGCTGGCCACCTACGACGAGGCCGTGAACCGCCTGGAGGAACGCATGCTGGCCGGCCTGGCCCCCCGGGAGCGGCGGGCACTGGAGGACTACCTCGACCGCTGCCGAACCGCCCTGTCCGACCGGCCGGCCCACTGACGGAGCGACAGTTCGGTCACCGCCGCCGGACGGACGTCGTGGCACCGTCGGCCGACGCCCCGCGGAAGGGATTCGCCGCACGCCCGACATTGCGGAACGGCACCCGGGCGACCGGAGCGAGCCGGCCACGGGGACGCCGGGCGGAAGACTGCGGGACCGAGCCCACACAGATCAATCCCGTGCGGTCTGCCCTGGAACTGATGGATTCGGGTCGGGGGCCGTGCAGTCCCTCCGCCGACGCCACATGATTCGAGGGCGTCAGCCGCTGAGGGCGGTGCGCAGAGTGGTGGCCATCAGATGGATGGCCTCTCTCCCCGCTGACACCGGGCCGGCGTGCGTGAAGTAGTGGTCGACACCCTCGAAGACGCGGTGGGTGACCGGAACGCCGGCGGCCTCCAGAGCCTTGGCGTAGGCGTCGCCCTCGTCGCGCAGGCGGTCGTTCTCCGCGGTGATGACCAGGGCGGGAGGGAGTCCGACGAGGTCGTCGGCCAGACCGGGCGAGACGAGAGGATGCGCGCGGTCGGCGGGGTCCGGCACGTAGGCGGCGGTGAAGATCCGCATGAGCTGAGGGCTGAGCAACGGCTTGGCGATGAGGGACCGCTTGGTGGCGGGGTCAGCGAGCTGGTCGAGCGGCGCTGAGTCGATGATCTGGAGTCGGGGTGAGAAGGTGCCGCGGTCCCGGGCCAGGCGGCAGACCGCGGCGGTCAGGTTGGCCCCGGCGCTGTGTCCGCCCACGGCAACGCGCGAACCGTCCCAGCCGTTGGCGGGGCCGTTCTCGGCAACCCATGCCGCGACGTCGTAGGCCTGGAGGACAGGGGTGGGGAACGGCTGCTGCGGAGCGACGGCGTAGTCCACGTTGATCACGACGCAGCCGGCCGTGGCGGCTGCGTAGCGGCAGATGTGATCGTCCTGCTCCGGGCGAGCGACCACAAAACCACCACCGTGGAAGTTGACGTACACGGGAGCCAGGGCCCCGGTCGTGGCCGGCGGGCGGTAGACGGTGCAGGCCACCGATCCGGCACCGGTCTCCACCCGGATGACCTCGGTGCGCTTCGGGATGTCGGTGAAGCGCAGGTCCTTGTGCACGCGGGCCATCACCCGACCGAGCAGCAGCTGGACCCCTCTGGCCTGGATTCTTGGACTGAGTGGCATGCCCGCCCCATCACTGGAAGGTTTAAGTATCAGGATCCCTGATAATGACCACTCGCCCCTGATCGCGCAACAGTGGTGCCACATGTCGACGCCACAGGCGGGACGGTCCGCTCCAGAGCGCACCGGCTCACGCGCGCCGGTGCGGTGGTCGGCAGCCCATCGTGGCCACCCTGCCCGCCGCCGTCGAGCCGAGGGTCGTCGCGGTGCGCCCCCATCTGCGAGAACGGCGGGAGCGACGTCCTGGCGCACCTCGGGTACACGGCCGACGCCGACGCCGCGGCGGCGTTCGCCGCAAGCAAGGTCTGAGCCGTAGGCCACGGCACACACGTGGGCCCGGGAGAATTCTCCTCCCGGGCCCCTGCCACTGTCCGGGGGCCGGTCCCGCCGGTCCGGTCGAGGACGCGGCTGGCGGGTGGTTGGAGACGTCTCTGGACGAGTGGGCCTACGCCCGCCCCCACCGCTCGGAGCAGGAACGACGCGCCGCCTGTGGTGACGTAGTCCTCCAACGTCTCCTGGGTGCAGGACAGCATCACCGGGTCGGACCGGTGGGCGACCTGAGCGAGATCGCCTACTGCTCCGAGGCCCTGCGGATCACGATGGGCGGAGAATTTCCACGCAACCCGTTCGGAACGACAGGCTGAACTTCAGCCCGCTGTTCCACAGCGCTCCGTGTCGATCTCCGCCAGGGTGGTCTCGTTGTAGCGGGCCCCGTGCACGGTCGCGGCGTTCAGCACCTGTCCTGCCGCGTCGAGGGCCTCGCCGGGTATGTCGAGATCGAGGACCGACATGTTCTCCCGTAGGTGATCGACCGACCGGGTGCCCGGGATGACAACGAGGTGCCCGCCACGCGACAGCACCCATGCGAGCGCCAGTTGGGTCAGCGTGCAGCCGGCGTCGCGGGCGATCCCGTCGAGCCGGGTGCGCAGGCCCAGGTTCGCGGGATAGTTCGCCCCGCCGAAGCGCGGCATGTTCCGCCGGATGTCCTTCTCCGCCAGCGACGCGGGGTCGGGCGGCTCGGTCGTGAGAAAGCCGCGGGCCAGCGGGCTGAAAGCCACCAGCGCGACGCCGAGTTCGGCCGCCGCAGCGAGCGTCCCCTGCTCGGGGTTGCGTGACCAGAGGCTGTATTCGTTCTGCAGCGCGGCGATCGGGTGCACGGCGTGGGCCCGGCGCAGCGTCTCGGCGGACGCCTCGGAGAGCCCGAGCGTGCGCACCTTCCCGGTCTCGACGAGCTCGGCCATCGCTCCGATGCTCTCCTCGACCGGGACCTGCCGGTCGACCCGGTGCAGGTAGTAGAGGTCGATGACGTCGGTGCGGAGCCGGGCCAGTGCCTCGTCGGCGGTACGCCGGATGGTCTCGGGCCGGCCGTCGATGACGCGCCGGCCGCCCACGCCGGTCATCCCGCACTTGCTGGCCAGCACGATCCGGTCCCGGTGGCCGGCGAGCACGCGGCCGAGCAGGTCCTCATTGGCGCCGAAGCCGTAGAGGGCGGCGGTGTCGAAGAGCGTGACGCCCTCTTCCAGAGCCGTGAGCAGCAGGTGCTCGGCGTCTTCCGGCGTGGGTGGGACGCCGTAGGCGTGGCTGAGGTTCATGCACCCCAGCCCGACCGCCGGGACCTCGAACGGACCGATCCGGCGCGGCGCGCGGCCCGGGCCCACCATCGGTGCCGTGGTCACGACTTCGAGGCAGCGGCGAGCTGCTCCTCAAGGGCCGCCAGCGTCCGGTAGCAGGGCATCACCTGGGCGATGGAGGCGTTCGGCTCGCGGCCCTCGCGGATGGCGGCGACGAACTCGCGGTCCTGCAGCTCGATGCCGTCCATCGAGACGTCGACATCGCTCACGTCGATCGGCTCGTCCTTGCCGGTGACGAGGTCGTCGTACCGCGCGATGTAGGTGCCGGTGTCGCCGATGTAGCGGAAGAACGTGCCAAGCGGCCCGTCGTTGTTGAACGACAGTGACAGGGTGCAGATGGCGCCGTTCTCCGCGCGCAGCTGGATCGACATGTCCATCGCGATGCCGAGCTCGGGGTGGATCGGTCCCTGGACCGCGTTGGCCTGCACGATCGGTGACCCGGTCTGGTAGGCGAACAGGTCGACGGTGTGCGCGGCGTGGTGCCACAGCAGGTGGTCGGTCCAGGACCGCGGCTGGCCGAGGGCGTTGAGGTTCTTACGGCGGAAGAAGTACGTCTGCACGTCCATCTGCTGGATGCGGTACTCCCCGGCCTGGATCCGCTGCCGTACCCACTGGTGGCTGGGGTTGAAGCGCCGCGTGTGCCCGACCATCGCGACGAGCCCGGTGCGCTCCTGTGCCGCCAGGCACGCCTCGGCGGCGGCCAGGGAGTCGGCCAGCGGGATCTCGACCTGGACGTGCTTGCCCGCCTCCAGGCAGGCCATCGTCTGCGCGGCGTGCATCGGCGTGGGCGTGGCGAGGATGACGGCGTCGACGTCGTCCATCGCCAGCACTTCGTCGAGGCCGGAGACGCCGCGGCCCACACCCTGCTCTTCCGCGAACTTCTGGGCGCTCTCGAGGGTGCTGCTCACGACGGCGGTCACTTCCACGCCGTCGATCCGCTTGAGCGCGGCCGCGTGCTTGGCACCGAACGCGCCGCCCCCGACGAGGGCGATCCGGACGGTCTGTTCGTCAGTCATGGCACTCCTTCGCGGCGGACGCCTCGGCCCGCGGGTGGTTCTCCAGGATGAGGTGGCCGACGGCGGTGTTGGACGCCGGCACATGGTAGAAGCGGTGCTTGACCTCGATCTCACCGGACCCGTCGATGTCGCTCATCGCCCCGCGGGCGATCAGCCACATGACCAGCTCGATGCCCTCCGAGCCCGCCTCCTCGACGTACTCCAGGTGCGGCACCTGCGACAGGCCGGCCGGGTCCTCGATCAGCTTGTCGAGGAAGGCGGCGTCCCACTCGCGGTTGATGAGGCCGGCGCGGGGGCCCTGCAGCTGGTGGCTCATGCCACCGGTACCCCACACCTGGACCTTCAACGGCTTGTCGTAGGACTCGATCGCCTTGCGGAGGGACTGGCCGAGCCTGAAGCACCTGGCGCCCGAGGGCACGGGGTACTGCACCACGTTGACGTGGAACGGGATCACCTTGCACGGCCACTTCTCGACGTCCCCGAACATCAGGGAGAGCGGGACGGTCAGGCCGTGGTCGACGCTCATCTCGTTGACGAGGGTGAGGTCGAAGTCGTCCCTGATGAGCGAGTGCGCGATGTGCGCGGCCAGGTCGGGGTCACCCTCGATGCCCGGGACCGGCCTGGGTCCGTAGCCCTCGTCGGCTGTGGGGTAGGCCGCGCCGGTGCCCAGCACGAAGGACGGGATCAGCGACAGGTCGAACGCCGTCGCGTGGTCGTTGTAGACCAGGAAGATCACGTCCGGGAGGTTCTCCTTCTCCCACTGCTTGGAGAGCTCGTAGCCCTCGAAAACCGGTCTCCAGTAGGGCTCGTCGGTGTTGTGGTGGTCCATTGCCGCGCCGATCGCCGGCACGTGCGAGGTGAAGACCGCGCCGGTGATCGTGGCGTGCTCGGTCGGCGGCGTCGGGTCGTCGTACGCCGCCTCGAGGACGGCGTGGTCGATCCGGTTGCCCGCTATGGAGCGGCCACCGTTGATCATCATGGCGCGGTACTCCTGCTCGGTCATGCCGGTCATCGAGCCCGCCATCTGCTGGAACGACAGCCCCAGCGTCGCGCCCCACTTGGAGAGGAAGTAGATGTTGCCGCCCTCGCGCATCGCGGCGTTGAGGTCGCGGTCGAGCAGCGCCTGCTTCTGCTCCTCCCGCAGTGGCCACTCGTCCATGTAGGCGCGCTCGTCGGCGAGGTAGCGTTCGCGGTTGCCCGCCTTCATCAGCGACATGCAGAACTGGTTGAGGTGGTACCCCTTGGCCGACTGCTCGGCGTCGAAGATGGTCGTTCCCGGGACCAGCTTGTAGGTCTTGTCCAGCGACATGGTGAGCCTCCAATCGTGCGGTGGGTCAGTCGGCGTCCGGCCAGTAGAGGCGCATCGGGTTGTTGACGAGGAGCTTGTGCTGCAGCTCCGGCGTCGGCGCGATGTGCGGGACGAAGTCGACGAGCAGGCCGTCGTCGGGCATGTGGTCGGTCAGGTTCGGGTGCGGCCAGTCGGTGCCCCACAGCACCCGGTCGGGGAACTCCTCGACCACGCGCCGGGCGAACGGAACGACGTCGCGGTAGGCCTGCCGCTCCCCGTCGAGGGCGGGCGGGCCGCTCACCGACAGACGCTCCGGGCAGGTCACCTTGCACCAGATGTCGGGCCTTGCCCGCATGAAGTCGAGGAACGTCTCGAACTCCGGGCCGTGCGGGTCCTTGGTCACATCGGGGCGGCCCATGTGGTCGATGACCAGCGGCACCGGGATGGAGAGGAAGAAGTCGCGCAGATCGGCGAGGTCGGCCGCCTCGAAGTAGATGACGACGTGCCAGCCGTACGGCGTGATCCGCTCGACGACGTCCCACAGGTCCTGCTGCGGCACCGTGTCGACGAGCCGCTTGACGAAGTTGAAGCGCACGCCGCGGACGCCGGCCTCGTGCAGCTCGGCCAGCTCGGCATCCGAGACGCCGGGCCGCACCGTGGCGACGCCCCGGGCCAGGCCCCCCGAGGCCCGCAGGGCGTCGACCATGGCTCTGTTGTCGGCGCCGTGGCAGGTCGCCTGGACCACGACGTTGCGGGCGAAGCCCAGATGGTCGCGCAGCTCGAAGAGCCGGCCCTTCGACGCGTCGCAGGGGGTGTACTTCCGCTCGGGGGCGAACGGGAACTCCGCCCCCGGGCCGAAGACGTGGCAGTGCGCGTCGACGGCGCCCTCAGGCGGCCGGAACTGCGGCCGGCTCGGACCGGCGTACCAGTCCAGCCAGCCGGGGGTCTTCTCGAAGATCGCTGTCATCCTCAGTCCTCGTAACGCAGCCCGAGCTCGGCCAGCGGGCCGCGCATGCCGTACATGTCCAGGCCGAGCTCGCCCGCGCGGAACCGCGCACGCTTGCCCTCCTCGCTGGCCTCGCGCCTGGCCGACACCTCGGCGACCTCTGCGGCCCGCTCGCGCGGCACCACGACGACACCGTCGAAGTCCGCCACGACCACGTCGCCGGGCCGGACCAGGGCGTTGCCGCAGACCACCGGCACGTTGACCGAGCCGAGCGTGGCCTTGACCGTGCCCTTGGCGTTGATCGCCCGTGAGAAGACCGGGAAGTCCATCCCCTCCAGGTCGGCCACGTCGCGCACGCCACCGTCGATGACCAGGCCCTTGCATCCCCGGGCGCGGAACGAGGTGGCGAGCAGCTCGCCGAAGAAGCCGTCCTCGCTCTCGGTCGTGCACGCCGCGACCACGACGTCGCCTTCCCGGATCTGCTCGGCGACGACGTGGAGCATCCAGTTGTCGCCGGGCTGCAGCAGAACGGTCACGGCCGTACCGCACAGGCGGGCCTTCGGGTAGACCGGGCGCAGGTACGGGCGCATCAGCCCCACCCGGCCCATGGCCTCGTGGATCGTCGCCACGCCGAACGCCGACAGCGCCGCGACCGCGTCGGCGTCGGCGCGGGTGATCGACGTGTGTACGACGCCGACCTCGGTGTGCTCCATGCCTTCTTCTCCTGGGGTCAGCGGCCGGCCGCGGCGAGGCGGGCGGCGAGTCGGGGGTAGACGCGCAGGGCGTTGCCGCTGTAGACAGCGGCCCGCTCCTCACCGGAGAGGTTCGGGGTGGCCTCGACGTACCGCTTCGTGTCGTCGAAGTGGTGACCGGTGCGCGGGTCGATGTCACGGACCGCGCCAATCATCTCGCTGGCGAAGAGGACGGCCCGGCTGGGGATCACCTGGGTGAGCAGGTCGATCCCGGGCTGGTGGTAGACGCAGGTGTCGAAGAAGACGTTGTCCAGCAGCGTCTCGGGGTCCGGCTTGCCCAGCGCCATCGCGAGTCCGCGGAACCGGCCCCAGTGGTAGGGCACCGCACCGCCGCCGTGCGGGATCACGAAGCGCAGTGTCGGGAAGTCGGCGAACAGGTCGCCCTGGATCAGCTGCATGAACGCCGTGCTGTCGGCGTTGAGGTAGTGGGCGCCGGTGGTGTGGAACGCCGGGTTGCACGACGTACTGACGTGGATCATGGCGGGGATGTCGTAACCGACCATCGCCTCGTAGATCGGATACCAGCTGCGGTCGGTCAGCGGCGGAGCGGTCCACTTGCCGCCCGACGGGTCGGGGTTGATGTTGATCGTCACCGCGCCGAGCTCCTCGACCGCGCGGCGCAGCTCGGGGAGGCAGGTCGCGGGATCGACGCCCGGCGACTGCGGCAGCATCGCGCCCATCGCGAACCGGTCGGGGTAGAGCCTGTTCACGCGGTGGACCAGGTCGTTGCAGATCCGCGCCCAGACCGAGGAGACTTGGAAGTCGCCGATGTGGTGGGCCATGAAGCTGGCCCGCGGCGAGAAGATCGTCAGGTCGCTGCCGCGCTCGTCCATGAGCCGCAGCTGGTTGCTCTCGATCGCCCGGCGCAGGTCGTCGTCGGTGATGACCAGATCGTCGGGGTCGGGCGCGCTGCCGGGGTTGCCGACCGCCGCCACCTGCCGGTCCCGCCACTCCGCCAGCTGTGGCGGCGCGGTGGTGAAGTGACCGTGACAGTCGATGATCATGCGTTCTCTCCTGCTGGTCGGTGGGGTCAGTCCTGGGTGCTGGTGGGCCAGCCGGTGTACTGCTCGGCGAGGTAGGTGCGGCCGGCGCGCGTGCCCACCACGTTGTCGAGCTCGCCGAGCTGGCGCCGGAGGTCGAACGGGGTGCTGCCCGGCGCGGTGTGCAGCAGCTGGGTCATCCAGTAGGAGAAGTTCTGTGCCCGCCAGACCCGCTGCAGGGCGCGCGGCTGGTAGTCGTCCAACGCGGCCTCACCCTCGCTGCCCAGCGCCCGCAGCAGGACATCGGCGAGCACCTTCACGTCGTGGAACGCGAGGTTGAGCCCGCGGGCGCCGGTCGGTGGCACGGTGTGCGCGGCGTCGCCCGCGAGTGCCATCGAGCCCCAGCGCATCGGCTCCTGCACGAACGACCGGAACCGCAGCACCGTCTTCTCGGAGATCGGCCCCTCCTTGAGCCGGAAGCCGTCCTCGCCGGCCACCCGGGCCTGGAGCGTCTCCCAGATGCGGTCGTCCGGCCAGGCGTCGACGGCCTCGTCGGGGTCGCACTGGAAGTACATCCGCTGCACGGTCTCGGTGCGCTGGCTGATCAGCGCGAACCCGTGCTCGGAGTGGGCGTAGACCAGCTCGGGCGCGCTCATCGGCGCCTCGGTCATGATGCCGAACCAGGCGAAGGGATACTCCTTGAAGTAGCGCACCCGCCGGTCCTCGGGCACCAGATCGCGGCACATGCTGCGCGACCCGTCCGCACCGGCCACGTAGCGCGCCCGGATCTCGTGGCGCGTCCCGTCGGGCGCGGTGTAGCGGACCCGGGGGTTGTCGGTCGTGATGTCCAGGACCTCGGTGTCCTTGATGCCGAAGTACACCGTGCCGCCGTCGCGTTCCCGGGCGTCGGCCAGGTCGATGAACACGTCGGTCTGCGGGTAGAGCCACACCGACTCGCCCACCAGCTCCTTGAAGTGGATGCGGTGGGGCCGCCCGCCGAATCGGAGCTCGACGCCCTCGTGCTCATAGCCGTCGCGCAGGATCCGGTCGGAGACTCCGGTCTCGATCAGGTCCCGGGCCGCGTCGGCCTCGAGGATGCCGGCCCGCTGCGTGGTCTCGATCTCGTACCGGGTGCGGGTGTCGATCGCGATCGTCTCGACCCCGGCGCGGCCGAGAAGGTGCGCCAGCATCAGACCGGCCGGGCCGGCCCCGACGATGACTACTGGAACGGATGTGACGGTGTCGACGGCGGCATCGGCCATGGCATCTCCCGAGTGGCTGCGAGGTTCTCGAACACGCCGAACGCTCGCACCCGGGACCGCGGCCAATCAGCAGCGTTTTCACCAGGCGGAAAGCCTGCTCAGACAAACGGGCGGGCACGCCTGCCGAGCTCATCGGAGATCCCGTGAGCAGCCCTCAGAAGTGGCTCGCGCAGCCCGAGCGCACGGCTCGCGCTGCGCGCCGCGATGACGATCCCCAAAGCAGCGCTGACGGGCCCGGTCCGGCCGATCCGTACAGGTGCGGCCACCGCGACCGTGCTTTCTGAGAGCTGCCTGTCACTGACGAAGACCTGCTCGCGGCGAATACGATCCAACTGTGCGCGCAACGTCTTCGGGTCGGTGACGGTGTGCGAGGTCCAGGCTCGCAGCGGCGATTCAAGGACCGCCTCCTGGATGTCCCGGGGTGCATGCGCCAACAGCACTCGGCCCATCCCGGTGGAGCCGATGGGGAACCGGGACCCGACCATCGTCACCAGTTCCACCGAGCGGTGCCCGGCGATCCGTTCGACGAAGACAAGCTCGGTACCCTCGCGCACCGCGAGCTGAATGTTCTCGTGGGTCGCCTCGTAGAGATCCTGCATGAACGGCAGAGCCACATCGCGCAGGATCTGGGTGCGGGGGCATCCTGAGGCAATCTCCCACAGCCGCAGCCCGACATGCCACGCCCCGTCCTCCCCGCGCTCAAGCGCTCCCCACCCTGCCAGTTCCCTGACCACCCGGTACGTGGTGCTCACGGCCAAGCCTGTGCGCTGAGCGATCTCCGACAGTGTTTGCGTCTGGTGCTCGCGATCGAATGTCGAGAGGACCTTCAGGACTTTTCCAGCCGCCGTGCTCCGGGTTGTGCTCACGTGCTCAGTCTCGCAGACCGGCATTGGGGCTGCCCGGCCGCGCACCGTACCATCGGCCGGGTACAAGGAGGCAACGTGGACCGACAGATCTGTGGGCTGTCCTCGATGGCGACGCGGCTGATTCTGGCCGAACTTTCCGACCACATCCGACTCGCTCACGGGATTCCGGTGCGCTTCGAGTCAGCCGGTGGGGTCGAGATCGCGCGGCGGGTGCGCGAGGGTGCTGAGGCCGATTTGCTCGTGCTTGCCGACGGCGCACTGGCCGAGCTGGAGAGCGAAGGACACCTTCTCAGCAGCACGGTGCGCCCGCTATGGGTCTCCCAGGTCGTTGCCGCCGTGCCGACAGGATCACCGGTTCCGGCCCTCGACTCGGAGTCCGGCCTCCGAGCCGCTCTACTGGCTGCGAAGAGGATCGCCTACTCCACCGGACCCAGCGGTACGGCCCTCGTCGATCTGATCACCCGGCTGCATCTCGCCGACACGCTCCGAAGCCGGCTTGTCCAAGCTCGACCGGGGGTGCCTGTCGGCAGCCTGCTCGCGTCCGGTGAGGCCGACCTGGCTTTTCAACAGCACAGCGAACTGATGGACCTACCCGGCGTTGTCATCGTCGGCCCGCTGCCGGGCACCACCGCGATCAGCTCGACGTTCAGCGGAGGCGTACTGGCTTCTTCGACCCAGCCACGCCGTGCCTCCGAAGTTCTCAGTGTTCTCGGCTCCGACACAGCGTCGAAGACCGCCCGCGCCATGGGCATGCGGCCTCCTGGGGCTCAGGACTGACTCCGCATCGACGTCGGCCTGGTCGGCCTCACGACCTGGTCCGGCACGGGTGTCGGCGAGGTCCTCCACGCCACGCCCTCTCCGGGGCGTGGGGCATCGGCCCGGGTCGACCAGCGGTCTGGCGGGGCCGGCGATCCACACCCCGCGCTGAGGCTGGTGGCCTGCGCCGGCGGTGATCGTCCTGCTCGGGCGCAGCGCCCGGAGCCGGCCGGCACGCCGTGCATGCATCGGAGGTACTCCTGCACGGGCGACGCAACGCTCTTGGCCCGCGCGGAGATACGCGGTCGGCCTCTGCTTGTCGTCCAGTTCCCGGGCGCGCAGGGCGCGAAGCGCGCCAGGACCGGCCGATACGGCGTAGCGCCAGCCGGCCCGGAGTCCCATCTCATGGAGACGGCCGCCCACCTGTCCCGTCTCGGTCCGCCCGAGGGTGTTCACCGAGCACCTGGGCCGGTTCCCGTCGACCGCCGCTGACCGGACCCGAACCATGCCGTCCGGCCGCACGCGGACCGGGGCCTCCTCCGACAGCGTCCCGGCTGGTGGCCGAGCCGGGCGCGCGGCAAGGCCGAGGTACGGCGGGGAAGCCGGCGAGGAGCCCAGCGCGGCTCGGAGTACTCACCGATCACAAGGAACCGCGGCGTCGAGGACGTCCTCGTGCTCGTGCGCGACGGGCTGAAGGGCCTCCCCGACGCGGTCGAGGCCATCCGGCCCCGCGTTGTCGTGCGGACCTGGATCGTCCACTGGTGCGCTTCGGGATGTGCGTCAACGCAGCAGCGACTTGCCGATGATCTCCTTCATGATCTCGGTGGTGCCGGCGAACAAGGTGCTGGCGCGGCTGTCCACGAAGTCCCTGGCGATCGGGTACTCCGTCATGTAGCCGTATCCGCCGTGCAGTTGCAGACACCGGGAGACGAGCTGCTGCTGGCGCTCGGTGACCCACCACTTGGCCATCGCCGCGTCGGTGACCGTCAGGCGGCCGGCGACCAGTTCGCCCACGCAGCGGTCCGTGAAGGTCTGGGCGATCTCCGTCTCGGTCGCCAGCTCGGCCAGGGTGAACCGGGTCGCCTGAAGCTCGGACAGCGGGCGTCCGAAGACGATCCGGTTCCGGGTGTAGGCGATCGTGTCGTCCAGGACCCGCCGCATGGTGGCGGCCGCGGTCACGGTGACGCTGACGCGCTCCCGCGGCAGGTTCCGCTTCAGATACTCCATGCCCCGCCCCTCCTCTCCGAGCAGGTTCGCGGCGGGTACGGGCACATCGGTGAAGGACAGTTCGGCGGTGTCCTGAGCGGCCAGGCCGAGTTTGTGGAGCTTGCGGCCACGCTCGAAGCCGGGCATGCCCCGCTCCACCACGAAGAGGCTGAGCCCCTCCTGTCCGTCGTCGGCATCCGTACGGGCGACCACGATCACCAGGTCGGCGAGCATGCCGTTGCTGATGAAGGTCTTCGCGCCGTTCAGCAGGTAACCGTCCGCACGTCGTTCGGCCCGTGTGCGTATCCCGCGCAGATCACTGCCGGCGGCGGGCTCAGTCATGGCGATGGCCGCGACCAGGCTGCCGTCGGCGAGCCCCGGCATCCAGCGCGCCTTCTGCTCGGGGGTGGCGAGTTCCCGGAAGTAGGGGGCGATCAGGTCGGTGAAGCCGTTGATGTTCATGGAGACCGAGGTGGCACCCGCGCGGCACAGCTCCTCGATGAGAACCGCGTTGTAGCGGAAGTCGTCCACGCCGCTGCCGCCGTACTCCTCCTCCACACCCAGCCCGAGCAGTCCGGCGACGCCCGCGACCCGGTACAGCGACCGGTCGACTTCGCCCGCAGCCTCCCAGGAGGCAAGGTGCGGAGTGACCTCCTTGGCGACGAAAGCCCGGGCCATGGCCCGGAAGTCCTCGTGGTCGGTGTCGTAAAGCTCGCGCTTCATAGCGAACGTCTCCTCGATCTTGCGTCAGGCACTGCGCCCGAGGGCGCCCAGAATATGTCGGATCACGAGCGAGCGGAATCCATCCGACATAACATGGGGGGTGTGGGGTCCGCGAGAATGGGGACGCGAAGTCCGGAGGACGAGAGGCGAGGGATGAGACCGCGTGTGGACCTGCCGCAAGACGAGGCGAAGAACAGCACACAACTGCTGATCCTGGCCGTCTACGGGCACTACTCACGGCTGCTGCGGGGCTGGTCCCCCGTGGCCGACCTGATCACTCTCATGGAGCGGCTGGGCGTACCGGCCCAGGCGACGCGCTCGGCCGTGACCCGGATGACCCGCCGCGACCTGCTCGTACCGCAGCGACGCGGCACGGTCCGCGGCTATGCCGCGACCGCCAAGGCCCAGCTCGTCTTCGAGGAGGGCGACGAGGTCGTCTACGCCCCTCTGAAACCGGCCCGGCTGGAGGACGGCTGGGTGATCGTCTCCTTCTCGGTCCCGGAAGCCGAGCGGGAGAAGCGGTACACCTTGCGCAAACGACTCGTCTGGCTCGGCATGGGCCAGCTAGACAACGGACTGTGGATCGCTCCCGCCCGTATCCTCCCCACTGTTCTGAAGTGGGTGCGCAGGCTCGGCCTGGAACAGTACGTCGACGCCTTCACCGCACAGCACGAAGGTCTAGGCGACACCACCACGCTGGTCCGCCGCGCGTGGAACCTCGAAGAACTCGCCGCCTCGTACGACAAGTACCTGCGCTCGTGGTCCCCGGTGCTGACCGCCGTCAGAGAGTCGGACGGTGTCTCCGAACCCGGCGACGCCTTCGCCGTCTACACCCTGGCCCTCGAGCAGTGGATGCGCTTCCCCTACCTGGACCCGGGCCTGCCGACCCAACTACTGCCGGCGGGCTGGCACGGCGAGGCCGCCCAGGAACTCGCCCATGAGCTCAGAGAGCTCCTCGAGACCACGGCCTTCGAGTACGTCGCCTCCATAGTCGGAGACCCTGCCGAGCGCTGACGCGCCGGTGCGGCGTGAAGGGGCTCGGCGAGATCGTGCATGTCGGCGGTGTTTCCGCCATCACCCACGCGGTGCTCAGCGCCACCGGCCGCCGGGTCCGCAAACTGCCCACCACGGCGTCGACGGGCACAGTCTCCGCCAGCCGGACGGGCGACGTCCGTCGGTGGTGGGGTGAGGCCGGGAGTGGGCCGGCCGTGCTCCGTCGCGCCCGGTCGTCGTCGTGAGGGGATCAGGTCTGGCACAGGCCATCCACGACGCTCTGGAGGTGTGCACGTGCGGTTTCGGCGGCGAGGTCGGGGTCACGGGCGCAGACGGCGTCGATGATGGCCAGGTGTTCGGACAGGGACCCCTGTGGCCGGCCCGGGCTCATGGCAAGCCGAAACCAGTGCCGCACGCCCTGACCGCGCAGTCGCTCAAGTAGCTGAACGGCTGTGTGCTGCCCGCCGATCTCGCCCACCCGGCGGTGCAGGTGCTGGTCGAGGTCCCAGTAACCAGCCACGTTCCAGCCTGCCACGGCCTCGCACATGGCTTCTGCGACCTCACGTAGTTCCGCCGTCTCGCTGCGGGTGACCCGCTGGGCGGCCCTGCCGGCGCACAGCGCTTCGAGCGTCATCCGGACCTCGGTGATCTCGATCGCCTCGTGCAGCGACACCATCCGCACCCGCGCCCCGCGGTTCTGAACCCTTTCCACCAGGCCCTCGTTGGCGAGTCCGATCAGGGCGGCACGGACGGAACCCCGGCTGGCGGCGAATCGGGCGCACAGATCCGCTTCGACCAGCCGCTGGTTCGGTGCGAACTCGCCCAGGACGATCCCGTCGCGGATGGCGGTCACGACCGGCCGCCCTGTCACGGCGTTCTCCTCACGACACGCTCCAGTACTGGTCATGGTGTACCCGATGGTGACGACCTGGTCCGGCCGCACCTGGAGGGAGGAATCGGCGCCGAACAGGATGTCCGGGTCGACCGTGGCGAGGGACAGGGTCTCGCGCTCGTTGGCGCTGTAGCCGGTGAACAGCGAAAGCCCGACCGGGTTGTCGTCGGCACCGAGCACAGTGTCGTACCTCGTCGGGCCGGGGTTCGGCGAGGGCGACCTCGGTCAGGGAGAAGCCGGCGCCCGAAGGGCATCGCCGGGTCGAGCATGGCCCAGTCGTTGACCCAGACGATGCCGGCCTGCAGCCGGCCGGCCACCCGGTGGGCGCGGGCCAGGTCCCGCGTGCACAGGCCCGAGGCCAGCCCGTACGGGGTGCTGTTGGCCAGCGCCACCGCCTCGTCCTCCGTGTCGAACGGCTGCACCGTCAGCACCGGGCCGAAGACCTCCTCCTGCACGGTGCGGGAGTCATTGCCGAGGTCGGCGATGGCGGTCGGCCGGTAGTAGTAGCCGCCGTCGAGGTCGAGGCGCTCGCCACCGGTGACGATCCGGCCGCCGTCCTCGCGTGCGAGGGCCACGTACTTCTCGACGTTCTCCAGGTGGCGTTCGGCCGCCATCGGGCCGACGACCGTCGCCGGGTCGAAAGGATCCCCGACCGGGATGCCCGCGACCGCCCCGGCGAGAATGCCGAGGACGGGGTCGTACCGCGAGCGGTGGACGAGCAGGCGCGGCCCGCCCATTGCGACCGGTCGGCGGTGGAGACCCTGCGCTCCGCGGATTCGGACATGCCTGCTCGCCTTCCCGGTGCGGTCACACTCCGCACTGCGCTGAACCATGGATCGCACCGCGCGATCAACAGGTTTCCTGATGATTGCGCCACCTTCGCCAGGAAGGCAAGAGGCTGGGCATAATCAGGAAGCCTTATCGTCCAGGAGCGGAGAACCACGTGACGCGCACAGCAGGCACCGGCGGCGGGGAGGGTCCCGCCGTACGGGCGGAGGTGCAGCGACCCTCCCTGCTGTACGCCATCAAGCAGGTGGAACTGGCGGCCCGCGCGCTCATCGACGAACTGGTCAAACCCGCCGGCATCACCGCACTGCAGTACACCGCGCTGACGGTACTGCGCCGCCGCGACGGACTGAGCTCCGCGCAGCTGGCCCGCAACTCCTTCGTCACCGCACAGTCGATGGCGGACATGGTCACCGCACTGGAGCGACGCGGCCTGATCACCCGCCGCCGCGATCCGGCCAACCGGCGTGTGCTGCTGATCAGCCTCACCGACACCGGACGGGAACTGCTGGCCACCTACGACGAGGCCGTGAACCGCCTGGAGGAACGCATGCTGGCCGGCCTGGCCCCCCGGGAGCGGCGGGCACTGGAGGACTACCTCGACCGCTGCCGAACCGCCCTGTCCGACCGGCCGGCCCACTGACGGAGCGACAGTTCGGTCACCGCCGCCGGACGGACGTCGTGGCACCGTCGACCGACACTCCACGGAACGGGTTCGCCGCACGCCCGACACTACGGAACGGCACCCGGGCGACCAGAGCAGCCCCGCCCAGCGACGCCAGGCGGAAGACTGCGCGACCGCGCCCACACAGATCAATCCCGTGCACGGAGGCAACCCCGCCCGATCAGGGACTGGAGCCCGGCGGCGCCGACCAGGACATGCAGACCGGAGCCGCGGCAAGCCCGGAATCCGGTCGTGCCCCGCCGAGCGGCGCAAACGCGGGCAGCGCACACCGTCAGCCGGCGCAGCAGGCGCGGTCGCTGACTCACCACCGCCTCATCGCAGTGGTCTCCCGGCCGACCTCGACACGTTCAAGGACGCCACACAAACACGACAGCTCCGCGAGACGGGTGCGTTCGTCACAGCCGTCTGCGGCCGGCTCGGGTGTAACCCGTGCCGTAGCGCCACTCCGCCGTCCGTGCGCTGAGCACCGACAGGCAGACCGGCTCTCCGACCAGCCCCTTCACCCGAGCCCTTCCGCCTGGCGGAAGCAGCCTTGCCGAGCGACCGAGAACGTCAGGACCCTGATTCCCACCACGGCACGCGGGGCGACGACGCCCCGCTCTCAGGGACGGGAACCCCCATGCCTCACATCACCGCCTTCGCCAGGAACCAGTGGTATGTCGCCGCCTACGGACGCGAGGTCGGACGCGAGTTGCTCGGCCGCACGATCCTCGGCGAGCCCATCGCCTTCTACCGCACCGAGGAGTCCGGGGAGGTGGTGGCGCTCGCCGACCGCTGCGTGCATCGCCGGTACCCGCTGTCCGCCAGCCGCGTGGACGGGGACAAGGTGGTCTGCGGCTACCACGGCTTCACCTACGACACCAGCGGCACCTGCGTGTACGTCCCCGGCCAGAAGCGCATCCCGCGCACCGCGCGCGTGTCGGCCTACCCGGTGGTGGAACAGGACTCCTTCGTGTGGGTGTGGATCGGCGACCCGGCGCTCGCCGACCCCGCCTCGATCCCGCGCGCCCGCCACCTGGCCGACCCGCGGATGACGACGGTCGGCGGGATGGAGCCGATCGACTGCGCCTACGGCCTGCTCGTGGACAACCTGCTGGACCTGTCGCACGAGACCTATCTGCACGGCGGCTACATCGGCACCCCCGAGGTGGCCGAGACGCCGATCACCACGGAGGTGGACGAGGGCGCGGGCGTGGTGCGGGTCAGCCGCCGCATGGACGACGCGGCCTGCCCGCCCTTCTACGCCCGCTCCACCGGCATCCAGGGCCGCATCACCCGCTGGCAGGACATCGAGTACCACGCCCCCTGCCTGTACCTGCTGCACAGCCGTGTCGCCCCGGTCGGGGTCCTGCCGCACCCCGACGGCACCGACCCGGACGCCTTCCACGTCGAGATCACCTACGCCATCACCCCGTCGACGGACAACAGCGTGTACGACTTCTGGTGCGTCTCCCGGGACTTCGCACAGGACGACGACGACATCACCACCTTCCTGCACGACTTCAACCGGACCGTCGTCCTGCAGGACGTCGACGCCCTCAACCTGCTGCAGAAGACGCTCGACACCGAACCCGACGACTACCAGGAGCTCAGCATCAACATCGACACCGGCGGACTCGCGGCACGCCGTGTCCTGGCCAGGATGGCGGCCGAGGGCGCACAGGGTGCCACCGGTGTCGCCGCCACCGACCCGCCCGCCCCGGCCGCGGTGCGATGAGCGGCCCCGCCACGGACGAGGTCTACCGCGTCCACTGGCTCCCCGGCACCGACCTGCTGCGCGGCGTGTGCCACTGCGGGGCGGAGACCACCGCCGAGGACCCGGTGACGCTGTGGGAGTGGCTGCTGGCCCACCCACGCGGACACGACGGACCCGAGGACGAGGAGCACTGGTGACCCACCTGTACGAGAGCGAACTGCTCGTCGCCGCCCGGGCCGAGGAGGCGGCCGGCGTGGTCTCGCTGACCCTGCGCCGGCCGGACGGCGGCGACCTCCCGGCATGGCGGCCCGGCGCGCACATCGATCTGCTGCCCGACGGCGGACCGGTCCGCTCGTACTCGCTGTGCGGCGACCCCGCCGACCGCTCCTCCTGGCGGATCGCCGTGCTGCGCGAGCCGGACGGGCGCGGCGGCTCGGCGTACGTCCACGACAAGGTGGCCGAGGGCAGCACGGTGGGCGTCCGGGGCCCGCGCAACCACTTCCCGCTGGTCCCGGCCGCGCGCTACCTGTTCGTCGCGGGCGGCATCGGCATCACCCCGCTGCTGCCGATGACCGCCGCCGCCGAGGCCGACGGGGCGCGGTGGAGCCTGCTGTACGGCGGACGCACCCGCGCGTCCATGGCGTTCGCCGAAAAGCTGACCGCGGCGTACGGCGACCGGGTGCGGATCGTGCCACAGGACGAGTGCGGGCTGCTGGACCTGGACTCCTACCTGGGCGACCCGGCGCCGGACACGCTGGTGTACTGCTGCGGGCCGGAGCCCCTGCTGCGGGCCGTCGAGGAGCGGTGCGCCGCGCACTGGCCGGCCGGCGCCCTGCACGTCGAGCGGTTCAGGGCCGCGGAGAGCGAACAGGACCATACCGCCGCGAAGTTCGAAGTGGAGCTGCGCCGCTCCGGGCTGACGCTGACGGTCCCTCGGGGCCGCAGCATCCTCCAGGCGGTGCTGGACGCCGGCGTCGAGGTCCTGTACTCCTGCACCGAGGGCACCTGCGGCACCTGCGAGACCGACATCCTGGAGGGTGAGGCGGACCACCGCGACTCGGTCCTGACACCGCAGGAGCGCGCGGCCGACGAGACGATGATGATCTGCGTCTCCCGCTGCCGCGGCCCCCGGCTGGTCCTCGACCTCTGACGCGGTGCGGACAGGGGACCAGAGCCTTCAGCGGGACGTCCGACGGGCCGTCGACTGGACCTGGGCCCGGACGGCGATCGTGTCGACAGCAGGTGCAGGCCGGTCTCACCGGCCAGCAGGGCGAGCGCGATGCTGGCCGCCCGCCCAGCTCGAGCCCTGCGGCTGCTTCCCCGCCGCGGCGGTGCCGACGCCGCCCTCATCGAGGTCCAGCCGGATCGGTGCCCGGCCCGCCGGGCCGCTGGGTCCTGCCGGGTCCGTCGCGGTGGGAGGCTGTAGTTCATGGCGGAGCTGAGCATCGAAGACTGGACAGGGCGGCTGTGCGGGCGGCTTTGACGTCGTGGACTGCGCCGGGCAGGGCGGGCGAAGCCCACAGCAGACGCCCGAACGGGTCGGCGATGACCTGCACGTTCATGCCGTGCTCTTGTACTTGCCGGAGTAGTACGGCCGGTCGGCGGCGATCCGTTCGATGGGCAGACCGTGGCGACCCCGACGCCGAACCCGGCCGCGAGCCGGGCATGGGTGTGGGCGCACCGCAGGTGGGCCAGGACCAGCAGGGCCTGCTGGTCCTGGCTCAGCCGGCGCCACCGCGTGCCCCGCTCCAGGCGCCGGGCGGACAGCAGGCGGGAGAAGTACCGCAGGGTCGAGCTGGACTGATCGATCCCCGATGGGTAGACAAGCACGTGAAGCTACGGGCGGACAGGCTGATCTTGGTCGACAACGCAGCTCCATGCCGAGTTCACTCGGCTCACTGCGGAGCTGCAGGCCGCGGACAGGGCCGCCAGCAGTCTTTACACCATAGGCAATGCGACGCACCGGGCCGACGCGCTCAAGGCGTCGGAACAGCGTGACCGGGCACGCGACTGGGAGTCCGTGCTGAATGGCATCCGCAAGCAACCGGGGCACGAGGGATTCCTGCTCCCCCCAAACTGGAAAGAGCTGCGGTCTCTCGACCCGGGCGCGCCGGTCGTCCTACTCACGGCGTCCCGGTTCCGCTGCGACGCCCTGGTTCTGCACCGAGGAGAGACCGAGTCCGTCGCCCTCGGCTGTACGCGAGACGAACTCCTGCATCACGTCGACGCGTTCAACGACCGGGCGACACGGCGGGAAAAGGGCGTCAGGCGGTTCCGCAACGAACTCGCCCGGCTCTGGGGCGCCGTGGTCGGACCGGTCCTGACCGGGCTCGGTCACACCGAGCCCGTGCCCGACGCCTCGGCGCGCGCGCCGAGGATCTGGTGGTGCACCCCGGTCATCGGCACCCTCCGGCCCGTCTACAGCGGGTTGGCCCGGCTGATCGCGAAGGAGTTCTACGAGGGCATCTCCTCGCTGGTAGCGCACGACGACACCGCCCGCGTCCTGCACGCGGCCGTGTCCGCCGTACGCCCCGCCGATCGCCCCTGGCCGGAGACGGCCTGGACTCCGTTCATCCACTTCGGCCCCTGAGCCGAGATCAGCAGATCCACCACGAACAGCTGAACAGCGGACGTTGAGATCGTCCCCGCTCGGGTTCTCGACCGGGGGCATAGGTGTCCGCCACGGGGAGGTCGCCGATAGCGGGCCAGGCCACCTTGAATGCCGCTCCTTCGTCTCCGCCGTCGGCCTGACAGAGCTTCACCGCTGGGAGTGGGACGGCACGCAGCAGTTCCGTGACGTCACGCACACCCGGTGGTAGGCACCGTCCACCGCGAGTGGATCTCCGCCGCCAGCGAAGAATGTCCGAACCGGTCTCAGGCTCCATGTGTTTCAAACACTCGTTCGCGAAGGCGACCGCCGTCCACACGAAGTTCGCGTCCCGGAGATCGCAGTACTCCTCGTCCAGCCGGGCGAAGAGAACCAGGACGTACAAATCGTTCAGGGGCGTGGTCTCGCCGCGCACCCACACCGCGGTGACGTCACGCCCGGAGCGGGCCTGCAGCCGGACGGTGTCCTTCGCACGCCAAGCTCCGTCAGCGCCGCCGAGAGCTCGGTGCCCGCCGGCGGCGCCTGAGTGTCGGCCGACAGGCCCTGCCCACTCTTGCCCATCTCCGCAACGGCCACCCGTACGCCCAGCTCGCGGCCGGGTTCGGCATCGGGACCACGACCGCGTACCGGTACATCACCGAGGCCGTCGAGGTCCTGACCGCTCTCGCGCCGACCCTTGCGGAGGCGGCCCGGACAGCATCGTCGCAGGCGTTCGTGCCGCTGGACGGGAAGGCGGACCTGAATCATCTGTCCCGCAGCGAGGGCCGGCGCACCGTCGCGGAGCTGCTGGAGCGCTTCCACTTGACGGAGGCGGCGAAGAAGCCCGCGTCCACCTACTCCGGCGGTATGAAGCGCCGTCTCGACATCGCGATGACGCTCGTCGGCAGTCCGCGGATCATCTTCCTCGACGAGCCGACCACAGGGCTCGACCCGCGCAGCCGCCACAACACGTGGCAGATCATCCGCGAGCTGGTCTCCGGGGGCGTCACCGTCTTCCTCACCACCCAGTACCTGGAGGAGGCCGACGAGCTCGCCGACCGCATCGCGGTCCTGGGCGACGGCAAGATCGCTGCTGAGGCAACCGCCGACGAGCTGAAGCGGCTCATCCCGGGCGGGCATGTGCGGCTGCGGTTCGCCGCCCCGGCCGCGTACCAGTCGGCGCTCCTGGCGCCGAGCGAGGCCACCACCGACGACGAGGCGCTGGAGATGCAGGGGCGCGGCGACGTCGGCCAGCGCCAGTTGCGCTCCATCCTCGACTGGCTGGACGCGGCCGGGATCGAGGCGGACGAGCTGACCGTGCACACCCCCGATCTCGACGACGTGTTCTTCGCCCTGACCGGCGGTCTGGCCCAGCCGCGGAAGGAGGCCGTGCGATGAGCTCCCTGTCCCTGGCCGTACGCGACTCGACGACGATGGTGCGCCGCAATCTCCTGCACGCGCGGCGCTACCCGGCACTCACCCTGAACGTCGTGCTGACGCCGCTGATCATGCTGCTGCTCTTCGTGTACGTCTTCGGCGACGTGATGAGCGCGGGCATCGGCGGTGGCGGTGCAGACCGCTCCGAGTACATCGCCTACATCGCTCCGGGCATCCTGATGATGACCATCGGCACCACGCTGGTGGGCACTTCGGTGTCCGTCGCCGACGACATGACCGAGGGCATCATGGCCCGCTTCCGCACCATGGCGATCCACCGTGGTTCGGTGCTCATCGGGCATGTGGTGGGCAGCGTGCTGCGGTCGATGATCAGCGTGACCCTGGTCGGTGCCGTCGCCGTGGCCATCGGGTTCCGGTCCGTGGACGCCACGGTTGCGGAGTGGCTGGCGGCGTTCGTGCTGCTCGCGCTGGTCGCCCTGGCGTTCACCTGGATGGCGATCGCGGTGGGGATGGCCAGCCCGAACAGCGAGGCGGCGGGCAACAACGCGGTGCCGCTGGTCATCCTGCCCTTCATCTCCAGTGCCTTCGTCCCGGTCGACGCGATGCCGGGCTGGTTCCAACCGATCGCCGAGTACCCGCCGTTCACTCCGGCCATCGAGACGCTGCGCGGCCTGCTGCTCGGCAGCGAGATCGGACACAACGGGTGGCTCACCCTGGCCTGGTGACTGGGCCTGGCCGTACTCGGCTACTTCTGAGGGAGACCAACGCCGTGTGCACCGCGACGATCGACGACAAGGGGAAAGGGCGCCATGTGTTCGACCGTGCTCACTGGCAGGACCGCCTCGGCCTGTTGCGTTCCCGGTATCACGTGCCGGGTGCGGCGCTTGCGGTGCTGGTCGACGGTGAGATCCACGAGCTGGCCAGCGGCGTGCTGCATCGGGACACCGGTGTGCGGGTGACCGCGGACTCGGTGCTCCAGTCCGGTTCGTTCGATCGCCAAGGTGTACACGGCGACGCTGGTGATGCAGCTGGTCGACTCCGGTCAACTGCGGCTCGACACCCGGGTGGTGGGCGTACTGCCGGACTTCTCGGTCGCCGATGACGAGGTCGCCGAGATCGTGACGGTCAGGCAGTTACTCAGCCACACCAGCGGCATCGGCGGTGAGTTCACCCATGACACCGGCCGCGGTGACGACTGCCTGGCCCGCTACGTGGAGGCGTGCGCGGACGTGGGCCAGGACTGCCCGCCGGGGACCATCGTGTCCTACTGCAGTACCGGGTAAGCGATTCTCGGCCGGATCGTGGAGGTGATCACCGGGCAGACCTGGGACGACGCGCTGCGTGACCGGGTGCTGGCACCGCTGGGTCTGGAGCATTCGATGACACTCCCGGAGGAGGCGCTGCGGTTCCGGGTGGCGATGAGCCATGTCGGTGGGCTGGAGGACGAGCCGGAGCCCGCGCCGGTGTGGGACATGCTGCCGCGGTCGGCCGGGCCGTACGGGCGTGTCCTGGTCACCGCCGGGGACGTGGTGCGGTTCGCGCGGATGCATCTGCATGACGGTCTCGCGCCGGACGGTACGCGCGTGCTGTCGGCCGAGTCGGCGGCGACGATGCGTCAGCGCGTGGCCGACTGCCGGGACCCATGGTCGTTCATGGCGGACGGGTGGGGGCACGGGTGGGCGCTGTACGACTGGGGCGGTGTCGCCGGTTACGGTCACGACGGTGCCGCTGTAGGGCAGTTCTCGTATCTGCGTGTCGTGCCCCGCAGCGGTGTCGTCGCCGCTTTGCCGACCAATGGGGGCAGTGCGACCAGTTTCACGTCGACCTGTTCCAGGAGCTGCTGGGTGAGCTGGCCGGGGTGCGGCTGCCCGACGCGTTCGCTCCTCCCGAGAAGCCCCGGAAGGTCGATGTGGGCGCGCTCACCGGTACATACGAGCGGGAAGGCGTACGCATCACGGTCGGTGAGCGTGACGGTGTGCCGCGGGTGCGGCTGGAGCTGACCGGTGGGGTGGCGAAGTACTCGCCGCCGATCGAGTCGGATCTGGTGCCGGTGTCCGACTCGGTGCTCGCCATGCCGGGGATCGGTCCGGTGAGCGCACCGTGCCTTCCACTGGTTTTCGGGACACTTCCGGACCGTACGCCCTACGTCTGCTTCGGCATGCGCGCTTCCCAGAAGGTCTCTTGAGGATGTCGCCGTCGGGGGTCAACGGCTCTGCCGGGGTTCGGGCAGTCCCCGTCGGTCGAGCTTTCCGTTGGGGCCCAGCGGGAGGCGGTCGAGGACGACGAAGGCGGAGGGGATCATGAAGGCGGGAAGCCGGCCGGCGACGAACCGGCGCAGTCGCCTCGGGTCGGGGCCGCCTGCGAGTTCTTCAGGGCCCGGTGCGGCGGATACGAGATAGGCGACGAGACGGCCGCCGCCTGGGCCGCGCGCGGGACTGACGGTCACCACGGCGTGGGCGATGCCGGGGTGGTCGGTCAGCACAGCTTCGATCTCGGCGGGCTCGATGCGGATCCCGCGGATCTTCATCTGGGTGTCGGCACGCCCGAGGTGTTCCAGTTGCCCCTCCGCGTTCCAGCGGGCCAGGTCGCCCGTGCGGTACATGCGCTCCCCCGGCAGACCGAACGGGTCGGCGACGAATCGTTCGGCGGTCAGGTCGGGCCTGGCGTGGTAGCCGCGGCCGATCGAGCCCGCGACGTACAGCTCCCCCGCGACGCCGGGTGGCACAGGGGCGAGGCCGGGGCCGAGGACATAGGGTCGGAGAGCAGGAAGTCCAGCCGTCGGCTGGGGTCGCGGGGGTCGATCGGCAGGTATCCGGCACCGGATTTCAGGATCCCCAGCAGTGCCACCACCAGGTCGGCCGAGCGGGGCAGCGCCAGCCCGACCAGCGCTTCCGGGCCGAGTCCGGCCCGGATCCGCGCGGCTGCCAGCGGGTCGGCCCGCGCGTTGAGTTCCCGGTAGGTCAGCGACTGGTCGGCGCACACGACGGCCACCGCGTCAGGGGTCGCGGAGACCTGACGCTCCACCAGTTGCGGGATCGTCAGCCGGGGCATGGGCACCGCTGTGCCGACCAGTTCCTCCAGCAGCCGGTGCCGTTCGGCCGCGCCCAGGACGTCGACCGCGGCCACCGGCAGACCGGGGTCCGCCGCCACCTGTTCCAGCACCCGTACGAACCGGCCCGCGAGTCTCTCCACCGCCGTCCGCTCGAACAGGTCGGTGGCGTACTCGATCGCACCGGTCAGCTCCTGGCCGCCCGCACCGGCGGCCGCGGTGACGGCGAGGACCAGGTCGCCTCGCGCGGTACGCGCGCCGGCCGGTTCCTCGGCCACGGTCAGGCCCGGCAGGTCGAGGAGGGGCGTGGTGCGGCGGCGTGCGAGGACCGTCCGGAACAGCGGGAGGGGGCCGGAGCGGTGCGGGTCGAGTGCGTCAAGGGTCTCTTCCCGGGAGTCGAGGCATCGGTCCCGTACGGCGTCGAGGAGCGTGCCGAAGGACGGGTTGGCCGACAGGTCCGTGCGCCGCAGGCGGATGGTGTCGTACGGCTCGTTCGAGCCCGCTGCCGTGGCTCGGTCGCTTGCCGCGGTCAGTGAAGCGGTCGGCGTGTCGGTGCCGCTGCCCAGATGGTGCCAGAGCACCGCGAGCGCCAAGCGCAGGACCATGGCGGTGGTCGCGCGCCGGTTCTTCGCCAATGCGCCGATCGCGTCGAGGAGTTCGGGCGCGAGGGGGAAGTGCACCGTGTCGTGGCGGTGGTCTGCGGTCGGCCGGGGCGATACGGTGGCGGGGGGTGGGGCGGGTTCGGGCCAGGCCGGCGGGATGCCGTCGCGCCGCGCGGTGTAGGCGGCCGGCAGGTCGCGCACCAGGGGCGTCGACAGTTCCCGGTCCGCCGCGCCGGGGCGCAGTACCAGAACCAGTAGGAGCACGTCGGGCGTGCAGGCCAGCACCTGCGCCCTGACCGCTAGTGCTCTGACCGCATACGTTCACCGGGTCGGCGTTGTCTTTTGTGAGGCATGTGAGAGCTGCGTCGTGTGCGCTCGCGGACGAGGCTCCAAGCAGGCTCAGCCGTGGAGGAAGGAGGTGACTTCGGAGAATGGTGTGGCGGTCTCGGGTGTGAAACGCTTGGTCTCGCCTCGGAAGGAGCGGACCTCCAGCCAACTCTGGGCTGCCGCAGTCGGGAGCACGTCCAAGAGCGCCTTGAGGTCTGCGGATCTGAAGACCTTGAAGGTCCGCGTCCGGCGGTAGTTGGACGGCTGGACATCGAACCTGAGGTCGACGACCGGCTGTGGCTGGCGGCTCCAGTCGCTGTAGGGCAGTGCATCGTGGCCGCGGATTCGCGCGTCGATGAGGACTTCCGGATCCGCGTCGCCGATCTCGCAGTCGAAGATTGGGAAGGCTGTCGCGACGCGAGCGGCGATGGCTGGATACGCGATGCAGGCTTGCCCGAGTGCCGGCGCGCAAAACAAGGCGTGACTGAAGGGTCCCACCGGCATTGACAGCGGCACCTTGTGGTGGGACTGCCCGTCGAAGGGCAGGTCGCGCCCAGCGCCGAGGACGGCCAGGAAGGACGACACGGCCGCGGGGTCACGGCACTGTCCGCGCACGGTGAAGCGAACGGCGCTGCGTCCCTGGTCTCGCAGCACGAAGTACTCGTGAAATCCCATGGGGTGATCCGGGGCATGGCTGCGGTGGTACGTCTCGTCAAAGCCATCGATCGGCAGATACTCGGGGACCGGGGCATGCGGCCGGGTGCTTGACTTGATCACGTCGAGGACGGGCGTCTGCTGGTCAAGTTCGGCGACGTCAAACGGCCGCTCGACCTCGGCGAAGCCCTTGCGGAGCCATTCGTTGATCTTGCGGGAAGCGTGGCGGCTGGCGCGCTGTTCGTCGTCCAGCGTCGACGTGCTCGCCTTGCCGCTGGTGCCTATCGCGCCCCAGCGGAGGAAGGAGCGGATGCCTTCCTGGCGAATTTCCCGGTACTCGGTCTTAGCCCCCTGTAGGAGCTCGAATCGTCGCCAGCCCGCCACCAGTTCCTCCAGCGCATGTGAACAGGGGAGCGGCGCAGTGCAACCCGAGGCCGTCCTCCGGCCGACACGTTATCCGGTGACTGAGCCGGTGGTCCCCGCTCCCGGCGTCGTTCACGCCGCCGCGGGGAGTGGCCGTCCGCCCCAGCGGATGCCTTTTTCACTGCGGACACCCGCACGTTCGCGGCGTTGAGCGGCCAAGACGTCGTGGTGGCGGGCGTTCTTGTTGCGTCATCGCAGGTAGGCATGCAGGGCCCGGGTCTGGGCGGTGTGGTTGGGGTGGTTGGAGTTGGCGATGGTGAACTGCCGCAGCGGCCCGAAGTGGGCCTCGATCGGGTTGGCCCAGGACGCGTAGGTCGGGGTGAAGCACAGCTCGACCCGGTGCTTCTTCGCCCAGCGGCGGATCTTCTCGCCCTTATGGGCGGACAGGTTGTCCAAGATCACGTAGATCGGGCTCCGTCGGGGCGGGCGGCTCGGATCGACGCGCACCGGAATCCGCTCCATGGGCCTCGGCGACTTCCTGAGCTGCCGCATCCCCGGAACTGAGGTCCACCTCGGCATGTCCCGGCGACTGTTCGCCACCTGCGAGCGCCTCCACGAGGAGGACCTCGCCATCGCCCGGCGCACCCCAGGACTGCGCGCCGAGGACCAGCTGGCAACCGACCTGGAACTCAGCGACGAAGCCCAGGAAGAACAGCGACTCACCCAGCGACGCATCTTCCGCGAACAGCAGGAGGAAGCCCGCCCACGGCTGCGTCCCCTGCTCCGCGACGCCTACGAGCGGGGTGCAGCGAGCGACTGGAGTGACCTTCTGCGCCGTCCACAGGAGCCGGAACTCGATCTGGAGGGCGACGAGGGTCTCCTCGAAGCGGCGACGCCGGAAACGTACCTGGCCGTTAGCCGATACAACCTGCCCTCCGCACGCGCCTGAGGGCTGTCCCGTAATCGATCTTCAGACGTGCAGGGCATGCAAAGCAGCTGGGGCGGCGGTCCGCCTATGCGGCCTGGAGGAGGTTGTGCAGGCGGGCGACGCCGGGCATGGCATGGTGAACGCCTTCACCTTTGAGTCGGCAGCCGCGCAGGATTTTCCACGTCTTCATCCTGGCGAAGACATGCTCAGCGCGGGCTCGGACTTGCTTGTGGAAGCGGTTGTGCTCCTGCTTCCAATCACATAGGTCACCGCCGGCGGGGCGTCGATGCGGGATCACAAGACCGGTGCCCGGGTAGCCGCCATCAGCGATTGTTGTCGTCTCCCCGACGGCCGCCTTGGCGCCGGACTCGACCCATGCCTTGCAGTCGTTGCGGTTACCGGGGACCGGCCGTCCGACCGCGACGACCAGACGGGTGTCAGCGTCGATGACGACCTGGTGGTTGGTGCAGTACCTGTAGTTCTTCGATTGCTCAGCGATGCCGTGGTCGCGGGTAGGAACCAGGGTGCCGTCCACGATGAGTACTGTGCCCCTGCGGAACCGCTGCCGCTGCTTGAGCGCGAGCAGTGGGCCGGTGCGGGCGACGATCCGGTCAGCTGCGGACTTCGAGACGCCGAGCAGCGGCGCGAGCTGCCGTAGCGTCAGGTTGGTTCGCCAGTAAGCGGCGACGAGCAACACCCGGTCCTCCGGCGGCAGCGACCATGGACGCCCCGGGCGCAGCACTTCGGCTCCCTCGCGGCGCAGCATCGTGATCAGCTTGCGGAAAGCGCGCGGGTTCAGCCCGGTGAACGGGGCTCTCCAGGACGACTCCGACGCCGTGATCACTGCAGCCACATCAAGAGGGTCGCACCACCCCGGAGAACAGGGCTTACGGGGATCAGTACCAGCCAGAATTCGCTGGGCGGTCCCGTCATCGGCCGGTACCGTGCGACGCAGAGTCAAAGGGGGTGAGCGGGTGCGCCCAGTGCTGTTGGTGGATGTGGACGGACCGCTGAATCCATATGCCGCCAAGCCACACCGGCGGCCTGAGGGCTATGAGACGCACCGGTTGCTGACGCCTCGGTGGGAGGCCGCTGAGCGGCGTCGGCTGGCTGAGTGGGGGCTGCCGAACAAGCCCGTGAAGCCGCTGCGTGTGTGGCTCAACCCGGACCACGGGCCGACGCTGAGCGCGCTCCCCTACGACCTGGTGTGGGCAACAACGTGGGAGGAAGAAGCCAACACCTTCGTCGCCCCAGTCCTGAGATTGCCCGAGCTGCCCTTCATTCCCTGGCCCTCGCCGCGGCCCGAGCCCGGGAACGGTGTGTTCTGGAAGACACCTGAGATCGTCGCGTGGGCGAGAGGCCGTGCGTTCGCCTGGGTCGACGACGAGATCACAGAAGCGGATCGCACCTGGGTGAAGGAACACCACGACGGTCCCGCCCTACTGCACCGGGTCGATCCCCGACGCGGCCTTGCCATCGACGACTTCGCCGCGCTGACGGCATGGGCAACCGGCCTGAACTTGACTCCGCAACTGATCGGCGATCGGCCGCGACATCGTCGTGCCTGATCGTTACGGGACAGCCTTTAGGGCTTGCAGATCATCAACATGTTGTCTTGATCTTGCTGTTGGGGTCGTTGCTCAGGGCGATGACCCGGGCCTGGAGGGTTGTGAGGGCGGCAGGCGGGGTGGTCGCCGGCGTGACGCTGATGCCGTGTGCTTCGAGCAGTGTCCTGATCTTCAGCAGGGTGCGATGCATGGCAGTCCGGCTGCTGCCGAAGAGCACGGCGAGGGGTTCTGCGGCCAGGTTGACACGCAGGTGGAGCACGGTGGCCAGGACCTGGTCGGGGAAGGCGAGCCGGGGCGGGCGGCCGCGTCCGGTGTCGCCGTCCGTGGCCAGGGTCTGAGTCAGGTCCCCCAGCTGGTGTGGGGACAGTCCGGTCAGCGCGGGGTCGGACAGCAGGGCCGGGTCCCACTGCGGCGCCGGTGTCCGCTGGGTTCGGGCCGCCGGGATGGACGGGGCCGGCTGGGAGTGCAGGGCATAGTTCCAGTCGCCGTGGAAGGCATGGCGGGTCAGTGGCAGGGCTGCCATGTCCGCGTTGTTGATGGCGACTCCGGTCGGGTAGGTGTTGGTGTCCAGCTTGGCCGTGACGCGCAGTCCGGTGCGGGTGGTGGTTGCGGCGATGGACGGCTTGCGCCTGTCTCATCCCAAGTCGCCCGTCGCACGGCCCATGCTTCCGCCGCTTGCGGTGCACGCCTGGGCGCACGCCCTCGAGCGGCGGTACGTCCAGGTCATGGTCGAACGTCGCGCGTATCCGAGTGATCTGTCCGATGCCCGCTGGGAGTTGATCGAGCCGGTGCTGACCGATTGGCGGGCCGAGCGGCGCCGGCACGCACTGAACATCGGCCGCCCGCCCGAGCATGATCTGCGCGAGATCATGAACGCCATCTTGTACGTGGACCGCACCGGGGTGCAGTGGCGTTATCTGCCGCACGACTTCCCGCCTTGGGAGACTGTGTACGGCTACTTCGCCAAATGGCAGAAGAACGGCGTATTCGCCCAGCTCACCGGCGTGCTCCGACGAGCGTTACGGCAGAAGGAGGGCAAAGGCGCGGAGCCGTCCGCTTGCGTGATCGACGCCCAGAGCGTGAAAACCTCCACCAGTGTCCCGGCCGCCGGACAGGGCACGGACGCGGCGAAAAAGATCGTGGGCCGCAAGCGGAGCATCGTCACTGACACTCTCGGACTGCTGCTGGCGGTGCTCGTCACCGCGGCGAGCGTGCAGGACTCCGTCGCCGGCACCGACTTGATCGACCAGGTGGCCGCCGCACACCCCACCATCCGCAAGGTCTGGGTGGACGGCGGCTACCGACAGCACCTCGTCGAGCACGCCGCCGCCCTCGGCATCGACATGGAAATCGTCCAACGCACGCCCGGAAAGCAGGGATTCAGCCCGCTGCCCAAGCGCTGGACCGTGGAGCGGACCTACGGCTGGCTGATGCTCCACCGCCGCCTGGCCCGCGACTACGAGACCCTGCCCGCCCGCTCCGAAGCCGTGATCCAGCTGGCGATGACCGACCTGATGGCCCGCCGCCTCACCGGCGAAGCAACCATCTCCTGGCGCGACCCGACACGACAGGATCAAACACTCATTTCGGGATGAAACATCGGGAGAAAACGACCTCTGAGGCTCCACGGCCTTGACCACGAGGTCCCACCGGACGCTGTCGAAGAACTTCTGGGTGTCGAGCTCGATCACTCAGTCCTTTCTCCAGCAGCGTTGCCGGCAGCGGTCCAACGCATCATGGGCCGACCGTCCGGGCCGATATCCGTACGAGTCCGGGTGGAACACCGGCTCCGCTCGCCTCGTCAAGTGCCTGGCCACCACAGTCTGGGCAACCCGGTCGGGCTCGCAAACTCGTGCGAGGGCTCCGGATAAGAAGAGGCCGTCACAGTGATGCTGGACGGCCTCCTCGACGACGTTGTCCCGCGGCCTTGACGCTGCTGCCTGTGGGCTTACCTCCCTTCCACGTTGCCGACTGCGAGTTCCGCGGGCAATTGCTCTCCTGGTCCGGCTGGTGGCCCTCCCTGGTACAGATAACGACGGCCCTGCAGAACGTAGATCCCGTCCCCGCCGGTGACGACGAAGTGGTCCGGGTTCTCCTTTCCGTCATTCTTGCTGAGGTAGAGCAGATAGGTGCGACCGACCTTCATCAAACGAGACGTGTCGGGTGACTCGACGTCCTGCGTGCCGAGTTGTTGCACCTTGATGTTCGGTCCGGAGATCTTTCCGGTCAGGATCTTCGACACCCTGAGATCAGTCACGGTGATCGGAAATCCGTCGCGCACGGCGGTACCAGACCCGACCGCGTTGGCGAGAACCACCGCCGTGCTGTCTTCTTCCACACGGCTGAGATCGGTGTAGCGGTTGACCAGGGAGACGGATATCCGCTGCTTCGGCCGGGTCTCCGCTTGCTCCGCGGCGCAGCCGCTCGATGAAAGGATCACCAGTGCGACCGTGCCCACGACGGCCGCCCGCAGGGCAGGGTGCCGGATGGGGGAGGAGTGCATGCGTCGGCCGCTCAGTACAGGGCGTTCGCGCCGTTGATGTCGTCCTGGCGCGGCGTCCAGAAGCCGCAGACGTCGTACCAGCCGTCGATGGCCCTGTCCATGATCGAGACGCTGCTGCAGCTCGAACCGCTAGCCTCCCTGTTTCGCTTTGGGTGGCTGCGATGGGTCGATCCCGGCGTGACCGGCAATTTTGGCTACTGGTCTGCGGTGGACATGGCGATGGCCCGGCGCTCGGCCGGGTTCTCCGGGTTCCTGGGGTCGTGGGTGGTCAGGGACGGTGACGGTGGTCAGGTGGCTGGTCGGGGCAGGGCGGCCAAGCAGTCGAAAGCGCGGGTCAGCTCATGTCGCCAGGGCCAGGTGGTGGCGATCCGCAGACGCAGGCGCCGTCCGCCGCGGGTGATACGGGCAGCTGCGTGCAGGATCCGGTAACGGAGCTTCTTCGGCTCGGCGGTGGCCAGTTCACCTTCCAGTAGCAGGGTGCGAGTCCAGGCGAGCAGGTCGGTGGCGGCGAGTGCGAGTTCGAGCCAGGTGGCGTTGATGGTGAAGTGGCGGGACGGGAAGCGGCCGAAGCCGGTGTTCTTGCCGTTGCGGATGCGGTCTTCGACGCGGGCGTGCGCGCGGTGGCGGGCTTCCAGGTACTGGGCTGTTCCGCCGCGGGAGTGGGGGGTGTCGGTGAGGTAGACCTGGTGGCGCATGCCTTCGTCGAGGTCGAACAGGGACAGTTGGGCGCCGGGGTGCGGGCGCTCGCGGCGGACGATGATCCGGGTGCCGTCCGGGTAGCCGGCCAGGTCGATCATGCCGGTCAGTTCGGCGACTTCGGCTCCGGTCCGCAAGCTCCCGTCCTGCTCGAGTGCGGGGTGCCAGACCTGGCCGGGCAGGGCCCGGATCGCGCGGCGGACCGGTTTGGTGATGGGGTGTCCGACCGAGAAGAACGTGCGGATGCCGCGTGCGCGCTTGGAGCGGATGTGGTGCAGGAAGGCTTTGGCGCCTCCGGCGGTGTCGGTGCGGACGAGGATGTCGGTGCCGTGGCGATGGGCATCGGGGATCTGGGCGAGGGCCTGGTCCAGGATGGTGATGTGGTCGGCTGCGCTGTTGGCTCCGGCGTTGCCGGGCCGTAGTAGTCCGGCGAGGGCTTCGCCGGTGTTGTCCAGGAAGCACAGCAGCGGGTGGAATCCGAAGCCGTGCTTGTAGGTGGCTGCCGCCTGCTCCTTCTCGGAATGGCAGGTGACCAGGGTGGCGTCGATGTCCAGGACCAGACCCGCGAGGTCGCGGCCGGCGGCGCGGGCAGACGGTATCCCCGCCCGGGTCTCGGCAGCTTGCAGCCATGCGACTTCCCGGGCTGTGGCTCTGGCTGCGCGCAGTGCGGACAGCGTCGTGGGATCGATGCCGGCCAGCAGCCGCCATGCGGTCGGTGTGGAGGCGACCGGGCCGAACACCGCAGGCTGGTCGCGCAGGACGGAGAGGTCACGGATTGCTTCGCCGCCGTCGGCGAGCATCACGGCCATGTCCACGGCGATCCGTCCGGGGGCGTGCCCGGTGCCACGTGGTCGCAGATGGCGCAGCGCGTTGGTGAAGGCGGCGGTCAGGCCGGTGGCGTCGGCGAGATCGGCCAGCAGCCGAGATCCTGCGTGGCTGATCACCCCGTGGCCGTCGGCCGAGACGACGAGCTTGGGGCGTGAGGCGGTAGTGTGCACGCAGAAAGTGCCTTCCTGCTGGAACGACAGAAGCCTTAGACAAGCCCTATCGTCCCAGGTCAGAAGGCACTTTCGTGTTTCCGCCCAAGATTCGGACGCCGCTCAAGCGAAACGGCCAGGCTAGCCGCCGCGGTGTGGGCGAGGCCCAGGGCGTGGCCGAGCTCATGGACCATGATGGCCTGGCGCTTGGTCGCGCCGTAGTTCTGCGTGTAGTAGTCGTTCCACCACGTCACCATGGTGGTGTCCCAGGTCCCGCCGCTGCAGCTGTTGGTGACGGGGTTCTGCTGGCTGGTGTTGAGTGTGATGCCCACGAATTGCGCGCCCTGCCAGGTCGCCCCGAAGTTGCCGTTGGCGACTCGGATGTTGGCTCCGCTGGTGACCTCGTTCATGTTGAACTGTGTGCTGGTCGAGTTCCACGCTTCCACCGCGTTCTTCGCGGCCGCGGCGTAGCCCGACGTCGTGGTCGCGTCCTGCCATTTCAGGGTGCCGGTGGAGAACTGACAGCCGAGGGTGGCGTATGCAGCCGCCGGGGAAGCCGGTATGACGACGGTGGCGGAGGCGACGGCGAGCGCGGCCAGAATTCCCTTCCAGTGCTTCACGTAAATTCCTCTCGGTTCGGTTTTTCGTTCTCTGACGGTGGGACTCGAGTGGAGCGGCTCAGTTCGGCAGTTCGGGCTGCAGCGCTGCCGAGACCATGTCGAAAAGCCCCCAGTACCCTTCGACCCAACTGCTGTCCGGCAGGCCGGTGCTGGTGGCTACATGAGTGAAGGCCTCCGCTCCGACCCAGCCCTGGAACTCGCCGGAGTCGTCGATGATCTGCAGCATGGGGCGGGGGTGGGAGTTGTAGGCGTAGCAGGCCTGCCCCTGGGCCAGGGACTGGCACCAGTACTCCTCGGTGTTACGGCGGCCGCCACCGATTTCACCGATGTAGCGGACACGGTCCTTGTCGGTGCCAGCGCAGGAGGTGTTCGGCTGGAGCCAGCCCATGCACGGGCTGCCGGTGCACGGCTTCCACGGGTTCGAGGCCGTACCGAAGGTCCAGGTGCCGCCCGTTCCCTCCCGGCCCACGATGCCCGTCCGCGTGGCGGGGTCGGACGAAGACGCCTTGGCCACGACGAAGGCTCCCCGGTACGGTTCCGCGTTGTAGCGTGGGTCGTTGACGAGCTGACTCATGGTCGCCCGGCTCGTGCGGTCCAGCGAGGCGTTGCTGCCGTAGCCGACGCCGAAGTTGGCGTACGCGGAGAAGGTGC
Organism: Streptomyces sp. PSU-S4-23; assembly: GCF_055632315.1. Taxonomy (NCBI): domain Bacteria; kingdom Bacillati; phylum Actinomycetota; class Actinomycetes; order Kitasatosporales; family Streptomycetaceae; genus Streptomyces; species Streptomyces sp. PSU-S4-23. Next base: position 133,157 of record NZ_JBVMUU010000002.1, read on the forward strand.
CCTGAGTCGGAATCTCCACGTCGTTGCCGTAGGCTCCGTAGAAGGTGGGGCTCGTGATGCGGGCCGCTCGCCCGTCGGCCAACCCCGTGGTGACGTTCCAGCGTTCGGTGACGGACTGTGCCAGCGCCGTGCCGGCGGCGTTCCTGGTCCAGGTCACGGCGAGCCGCCCGTCCGGCGTGTAGTCGAAGGTGCCCTGGTAGCTGCCCATCGGATCGCCGGTGAATCCGTCGACCGTGCGGACCGCGCAGGTGGGGACGTCTCCGCCGCAGTCCGCAGTCATCACGTTCACCCGCTGCGGCTGTTCCCGCTGGTTCCAGGTCCAGTAGTTGGTGGTCACCGTGCCATCGGGCTGGAAGGCGTAGTACCCGAGCCGGACCCAGTTGCGGTAGTTGTTCTTTGCCGCGAGGTCCAAGTAGCCGACGGAGACGACCCAGTTCGCTTTGCCACCAGGCAGCGGTGTGACCGCCCGTGCCGGTCCCGCCGTGACCAACATCGCTGCCAAGAGTGCCACGACCGCCGCCAGGGCCCCGGCCGATCTCGTGACGACGGCTCTCATCACGCTGCTCACCAACGACGACTCCACTCCTCAGGCGTCCACCAGGCGTGTTCCAAACACGTCCTTTTACCCGGAGCCTTCGCACGGGTTCACGGGAGACGTAAACCCGTGCGAAGGCTCCGGGTAAAGACGAGTGCACCCCCACCCCACAGACACGGAGACCGCGTGAACGGCTCGCCTGGCAGACCTGGCGATGATGCTTGCGTCATCGCCGACAGCTGACGCCCGCCCAGTGCGACTTCGCCAAAGTGGTGGGCGTGTTCTCCACGGCACCCGACGTCCCCCGGGACAAGGCCAGGACGCTGTACGAGGTCATCAGACGGCTGGCAGGAGTGACCGAACCGGCCCGGGGCACGGACGGCGCCGGGCGGACCGTCCTCGCGATCGGAGTCGAGGGCGAGTACCGCGACTCCTCGGACGAACACAACGGCATGCAGGTGCTGCTCGACCCCACGTCCTTGGCCTACCGGGGGGGTGCGGTATGTGGGCGGACTCGGCTACTGCATCGGCGGTGAGGCATCCGGAGGCCCCTTCGTGACCAAGGGAACGGTTGTGGCCACGGCGACCCGAGTCTCGACCGCGCTCGTGGACCAGGCAGGCCAACGACCCTGACCTCGGCGCGGGTTCAGGAGGAACGCAGCAGTCCGTTGGCGGCGACGGCCGCAGCGTCGAGCGCCTCCGCCGGGCTCTTCCGTCCGGTCGGCGCCGCCCGGATCTCGGGCGCGAGCAACTCCATCACCGCCTTCATGACCCGGCCGGAGCAGATACGTTCCCGCGGGCACCGAACGCCGCCTCCCGGGCGGGCCCCTTGAGCGGGCCGCCCACTAGCCTCGTGGTTTCACGAGCGTGGCTGTCCTACATGTGATCGACGAGGTGAGGAGTGCCGCTGACCTGGCGCGATGGGACCTGTTCAGAGTCCTGGTGCGGTCAGGGACGCCCTGCAGCTTGAGCCGGGGGGTGGCGAGCGCCTCGCCGAGGCCGAGTTCGGCGGCGGCGCCGGGGAGTGCGACGAGGAACGCGGCCCGCGCCTCGTCCACGGTCAGTCCGGTGAGCCGGGTCCGGTGGCCGTCGACCAGCCGGTAGCCGCCGGCGTGGCCGGCGGCGCCGTACAGCGGGATACCGGCGGCACCGAGCGCCTCGATGTCCCGGTAGACCGTCCGGACGGAGACCTCCAGTTCGTCGGCCGGCTGCCGGGCCGTCATCCGGCCCCGGTTCTGGAGCAGCAGAAGCAGGGTGACCAGCCGGCTCGCACGCATGCCGCTCAGTATCCACTGACAGTGGATGTCAGCAGACTGGCCCTAACCTGCTGCGCATGGACGACAACTGGACCATGGACCTCACGCGCACCGGGCAGGCCACCGTATGAGCATCGTCGAACTCCGGCAGTACACCCTGCATCCCGGCGCCAGGGAGACGCTGATCGAGCTGTTCGAGCGCGAGTTCGTGACCGGTCAGCAGGCGGTCGGTATCACCGTCGGCGGCCGGTTCCGCGATCTGGACGACCCGGACCGCTTTGTCTGGCTGCGTGCGTTCCCCGACATGGCGCACCGTCGGCGCGCGCTGGAGGCGTTCTACACCGGCCCGGTCTGGCGGGAGCACCGCAACACCGCGAACGCCACCATGATCGACAGCGACGACGTCCTGCTGCTGCGCGGCCCGGGCTTCACGCCGGAGCCGGGGACGAGTGAGGTGCTCGCGACCGTCTGCCATCCCACCGACGCGGCCGACTTCGACGCGTACGCCGCCCGGCACCTGGGCCCGGGGCATGCACTGCACCGCACCGAGCACGCCGAGAACGACTTTCCCCGCCTGCCCGTTCGCACCGGGGAGGATGTCCGGATCTGGTTCGGCCCGGCCGAACCGGCACCCTGGCCGACCCAGCGGCTGCGGCTGGAGCCCGTGAAGCCTTAGCCTCGGGCTTCACTTGGAGCCCGTCCGGATCACGGGCGGGAACGCGAAAGTGCCTTCTGAACTGGGACGATGAACCTTGTCGAGGGGTCCTGTCGGTCCAGGCGGAAGGTACTTTCTACGTGCAGGTATCGGTTCGCGTCCCGAGCTCCGTGTTTCTGCCGACGGTGCGGGGGTGGTCGGTCACGCCGGTGCACGGCTACTGGCTGATCTGGCTGATCTGGCTGATGCCACCGGGCTGACCAGCTCGTACTCCACGGCGCTGAGTCCACTTCGACCACGCGGTACCGGTCATGACCCGGGCCGGATCGCCACCGACCTCGCGGTCATGCTCGCCGACGGCGGCGAGGCGATTGCGGATCCGGCCGTGCTGCGGGACCAGAGCGAAGTGTTCGGCCCCGTCGCCTCTACACCGACTGCCTGGCGGCTGCTGGCCGCCGTCGACGAACGCGTACTGGACCGTCTGCGCTCAGCCCGGGCCCGGGAAGTGGCCTGGCTGCAGGCATCCGAGATCCGCTGCGGCATACCGGCGGCGAAAGCCGGCGGACGGGAAGTGCCCGGCCTGGTCCTGGGCATCGACGCGCAGCTTCAGCTTCCACCCGCTGCTGTGCTTCCTCGCCGACACCGGCGAGGGCATGTCCGGACGGCTGCGGCCCGGAAACGCCGGCGCCAACACCGCCGCGGACCACACCGCGGTACTGGACGACGCTCTTGCGCAGATCCCCGACGCCCACCGGCACGGCACCGACATCCTGATCCGCACCGACAGCGCCGGAGGCGCCAAGGCATTCCTGACCCACCTGCGCAGCCTGCGCTCGCGCAGCATCCACACGTTCTTCTCGGTCGGGCATCCCGTCAGCGAACCGGTCCGCCGCGCGATCCGCACCCTGCCCGAGCACGTATGGCATCCCGCGCTGGAGCAGGACGGCTCCCTGCGCACCGGAGCAGAGGTCGCCGAGCTGACCGGCATGGTGGACCTGGACGGCTACCCCGACGGCACGCGGATCATCGTGCGGCGTGAGCGCCCGCATCCCGGCGCCCAACTGTCCCTGTTCGACCTTGACGAAGGCATGCGCCACCAGGTCTTCCTCACCGACACCCCCTACGGCGAAGGCTCATTGCAGCACCTCGAAGTACGCCACCGGGCGCACGCCCGCGTTGAGGACCGCATCCGCTGCGGCAAGAGCACCGGCTTCGGCCGCTTCCCTTCGCAACACTTCGCCGTCAACCAAGCGTGGCTGGAGTTGTCCCTGACCGCCTGGCACTGTCCCTGACCAGCCACGACCCGAGGAACCCAGGAGAACCCGACCCGCGCGTCGGGCCCCGGCCATGCCCGCCCGGACACGAGCAACCGAAACCACCGCTTTACCGCCACCCGATCAGCCCAGCCATGCGAAGCGAAACGGGGAGGTTGGGCAGTCTCGTTCGGATCAGTCGGTCGTTGGCCCGGGTGTGCCGTTAACAGCAGCAGACGTCGGACGAACGAGGCAGAGTCGGCCGACTCGCCCGTGAAATCCCTGCAACGAGACGGAGCACCGAAATCGAGGAACGCGAGGTCAGCGGCGGACATCCGCACACCGATCGCGTCCACACCCTGCACGATGTGCAAGAGACGAGCCAGGCAGACAGAAAGCTGCGACGTGCCCGTTGGCTTTGGCAGCCCGTTGATCTCTACCAGCAGTCAACGGATGGCACGCAAGGAGGAGGCATCCACTTCTCGCGGATCCCGATATGCGGTGCACGGTTTCTCTCCGCTTCTCCGCACCTCAGCCTCCTCACTTATGGGAACGGCTCTCTCTGATGACGTATTCCGGTCCTACGGCGACCACCCGGCGTGCGCGAAGTCGGCAAGGTCGCTGACGTGACGCACCTTGAACCGCCCCACCAGCACATCCTGCGCTGGCTCACCGGGGCACGGCAGCGACTCATCCGCCGACGTCCGACTCGCTCCAGGCTCGGCTCGGTCGCCGAAACCCCCGCCGGGAGAAGCCCGCGCCTTCACCCCCTGGTCCTTGAGAGAATTTTTCCCAAGGTGTATTGACTCGGGACGCATCCCGTGGAGACTTATTACTAGACCACAACACCGAAAGAGCCACAAAGTCGGTGAGGACGTCTAGTCGGCGGAGTGACTCGGACAGGATGTGGTTCAGGCCCCCGGCAAGCCGGCGCGACACCGAGGCGACAGTGACGACTGAAGCTTCAAGACACGCGCAGCACTACCGGGGACTGTTTTTTGCCCTGGGAATCTTCGCGGGCGCCTGGCTGAGGTGCGAAGGCTCCGTCACGCCGATGTGAGGCTGGATCTTCACGGTGATGGCCGCGTCCTCGGGGCGTCACCCTCCTCGTCCTCCCCGAGGATCATGTACACGTCCCTCTGCCCGGTGCCGCGCACACCCCAGTCAGTGTCACCAGCCACCCGGCACGCGGGAACGGCCACACCACGGGGGTGAAGCCGGCACATGCGCCGCCCGGACGGCCTCGTACAGGCACTCGATATTGGCCGCAGGGGTCACCCGACGCACCCCAGGAGGTCGGTCATGCGCGTCGGCACCGGGCTGCCGCAGAAGGAAGCCGAAAGCGCCCGATAGATTCGGCTGATCCTTTGCGCGGAGACTGCAGCGATCCGCCGCAGATGTCAGGAGCGCATCAGCAGGGCTTCAAGGGGCTCGCTGTGGTGCAGACGGTTGATGGCATCGGCCAGCAGCGGGGCCACGGACCGTACCTGGAGAGGAAGCTCCTGCGCCTGCCCTGCGGCGAGAGTGTCCGTGACGAGCACGCGACGGAGCCGGAGCCGTCCGAGCCGGTCCCGGGCGTCTCCCGCCAGCAGTCCGTGGGTCGCAGCGACGGCGATGTCCGGAGCGGCCCCGCAGGCGAGCAGGACACGCACGGCCGCTTCCACCGTTGCGCCCGTGCTGATCATGTCATCCACGATGACCGTGGCCCGACCGGCGACCTCACCGACCAGTTCCTCGGCCTGCACCCGCGTGCCCGACTCGCGGATCTTGCGTACCACGGCCACAGGGCGCCGCAGCAACCCGGCGTAATGCTCAGCCAGTTTGACCGCACCGAGATCCGGCGACACCACCACAGCCGTACCGGATGTCTCCACGGCGAGCGCGGCAGCAAGGGTCGGCACGGCTGTCAGCATCTCCACCGGAATACCGCACATCGCTTCCAGCGCGGCGGTGTGCGGGTCCACGACGACCAGCCGGTCCGCACCCGCGGCCTCGAGTGCCTCGGCCACGACCCGGGCTCCCACCGGCTGGCCCGCCTGTACGCGCCGGTCCTGCCGGGCATAGCCGAAGTACGGGACGACGGCGGTGAGCCTGTCGGCACCACCCCGGCGGCAGGCGTCGAGCAGCAGGAGCAACTCGATCAGGTGCTCGTTCACCGCAGGCCCCGTGGGCTGGACGACATACACGTCCTCGCCCCGCACAGGGCCGACCACGGGCCGCAGTTCCCCGTCCGGAAACCGCTCCAGCTCGCAGGCCACCGGCGCGGTGCCCAGCGCCGTCGCGACAGCGTCGGCAAGGGCTCGATGAGCCGAACCCGCGACAACACCCGCGCTCATCATCGCCTCCTTGACCCGCGAGAGCCGGCCAGGATCACGGACACAGCAGGCCACCTGCACCCCCGGGGGTCGGCTCTTGCCGCTCCGTCTCCAAGATCTCTCGCCCCGCCGCGGACCGCGGTCGCGTCGCGTCCTTGGGTGCCCGCCCGCACTCGCGGTCCGTGAACTGGCTCTGGCATCCGGGTGCGGCGTCACATCGCCGCCGGGGACGAAAGTGTCAGGCCCTGGTCCCAGGCTAAGCGGTCAGGGCGCCGCCGTCCTCCTGCGGTCGCGCCACCGGGAAGGCCCGGCGATACGCCCCCAAGAAACCTGTTCGCTGCGGGCACCGGTCGAGCGTTGTTTACTGGCTATGAGCGGTGACCGGCAGCGCACGCGCTGCCGTGGCCGACCGGAGCGGTGGTGCTCGCCTATGGCTGATCAGGCTCCCTACGGGACGTGGCGGTCTTCGCTGACCGCCCAGGACGTCGCCCGGGTTCCGCGCCTGCGTACCGTCGCGGCCGAGGACAGCGGAGCGGTGTGGTGGCAGGAGGTCCGCCCCGCACAGGGCGGACGCGCCAGCGTGATGAGGGGCGGCCCTGGGTCCGAGGCCATGAAGGTGCTGGTCGCCGATCTCGATGCCATCGGCTTCTGGGACGGCGCCCCCTGGCTCCCGGTGGGCCGCAGCGCGGCGGTGGCCGCCGGAGACGACGCCCACCGGCTGTTCCTGCTGGAGCCGGGCGAGGAGCCGCTGCCGCTCACCGGGAACGCGGAGGCCGGCGAGGCGAGCGTGAACCGCTTCGCAGATCTCGTACGGGGGCCGGAGGGGGACACGCTGTGGTGCGTCGGGGAGACAGACCATCGTGCGGCAGGCGGGCGAAGGTCGCTGGTGGCGGTGCCACTCGACGGCAGCCTGGCCGTTCGCACCCTGCTCACCACCGCGGACCACCTGTCCACGCCCCGGCCGTCGCCCGACGGAACGTGGCTCGCCTGGCTGCAGTGGCCGGATGGGCAGATGCCGTGGGACGGCTCGGAGCTTCGGGTGGGCCGGATCACCGCGGAGGGCCTGACCGAGGTCCGGACGCTGGTCGGCGGTCCGGTCGAGTCCGTGTTCCAGCCCGAATGGGCTTCCCCGCGGTCCCTGTACGTGGTCTCCGACCGGACCCGGTGGTGGAACCTGTACCAGGTGGAGCTGACCGGTGCGCTGCGCCCGCTGTGCCCTTGGGCCGAGGAGTTCGGCCAGCCCCAGCGCGGGGCCGGCCTGGCCACCTACGGCTGCCTTCCGGACGGCCGGCTGGCCGTGCTGCACGGAACCGAGGAGTGGAGGCTGGACGTCCTCGATCCGTCCAACGGAGTGGTGGCCCCGCTGGCTCTGCCCTACACCGCCTGGCAGCCGAACCTGCGTACCGGGCGCGCCGTGATCGCCGGGGTGGCGGGCACGCCGGGCTCTCTGCCCTGCGTCGTGGCCGTCGACCCGTCGACCGGCCGGCACTCGGTCCTGAGCCGGCCGGTCCCGGAGCCACCGGCGGAGTACCTGCCCCTCAGCCGGTCAGCGGTCTTCACCGCACGGGACGGCCATGAGGTCCACGCCGTGGTGCACCCGCCGCGCAACCCCCACTTCCGGGCGTCGGGCCGCGAGCTCGCGCCCTTCCTGCTGTTCCTGGACGACGATCCAGCTTCCCAGGCGACCGGCATGCTCGACCTCACCATCGCCTTCTTCACCAGCCGTGGACTCGGTGTCGCGGAGATACACGGACGTGGCGCGTCGGGATACGGCCGCAGCTACCGCGAGCAGATCTACGGGCGGTGGGGCACAGCGGACGTGGAGGACTGCGCCGTGGCCGTGAGGGCCCTGGCCGAGCACTGGGAGGCCGATCCCGCACGGCTGGTCGTCCGGGGGACCGGTGCGGGAGGCAATACGGCCCTGGCGGTCCTGGCCGGCACCGACCTGTGCGCGGCCGCCGCCGTCTACGCCCCGGTCACCGGCCTCGGGCCGACCGCACCCGGCACGTCCCATACCCTGGCGGACCGCCTGAGAGCGCTTGCCGGCGACTCGGCTCTGCTGCGCCCCCCGTCGTGGCCGGCCGCCCGCATACACCGCCCGGTGCTGATGCTGCACGGCCTGCACGACAGGACCGTACCCGCCACTCACAGCGTGCTGCTGCGCGACAGGCTGCAGGAGTTGCGGGTTCCGCACGCCTGTCTCGTATTCGGCGACGAGGGCCACGTCTTCCGCAGGGCGGAGACGATCACTCAGGCCCTGGAGGCGGAACTCTGCTTCTACGGCCAGGTCCTCGGCTTCCGCCCTCAGCAAACCCGACACCTGCGCATACACGGGCTGAGCAACGGCGAGCACCCGACATGCAGCGACACCTCACCGCGACCGGAAGAGGCCGGCACGCGCGGATGACCAGCCGGGCAGCCACGCCCGTGGCGCACGACAGAGAGAGCTGCCGCGAACGTTCCTGCACGAGGAGGGGCCAGTTGAAGGACAAGCGTGTGGCCCACCCGGGCATGACGGCCGATGCCCGGTTGAGCCGACTGGAAACGCAGGTCGCAGCCCTGGCCGAGGCCGTCCGGGCACTCGCCCGTGGCCTGGAGAGCATCCCCTCGCAGGACGTTCCGCCCGAGGAGGCGGCACGCGGTGCACGACTCGCCCACGAACTCCTGCTCTCCCAGGGCCTGTAGACGCACCGTGGCGCCGGAGAAGACAGAGTCGTGAGGAGGCCGCCCTGCGCGGCGCGGTCCTGCGGGCCCAAGGCGGCTTCACCGGGGATGCGCAGTGCGGTGTCCTCCTCGATCCCGGGTGGGATGCGTACTGTGACGGAGTCGCGGTGGGCGACTCTGCCCCGTCCGCCGCCGCAGTTGGGGCACAGAGTGTCGGTGATCGTGCCGCTGCCGTAGCCCCTGGGCGACGGATGGTGACCGTTTCGGTTCCCCCGGTGAGGACGCGTGTGAGGGGTCTGGCAGAAAGCTCGAAACTCACGCCGCAAACCCGTCCGAGGCGCCGCTGCCGACCGTCACACCAGCAGTGCGCCTCGGACAAACCGGCCCGCCGGGCCTGCCAGGGCCTGCGCGGCCGGCATCCCCCAACGATCCAACAGCGTGCCGGGCGGCCGGGGACACTCGGGACCCTCGTCCCCCGCTCCCGCGAGGGGTTCTGAGAGGCCCGGCGGCGCGCGGCGCCAACCAGCCAGCATTCCGACCCAAGAGCTGCCCGCCGTCGGACACGCACCGACGGTGGCCCTGGCTGTCAGTACAGTCCAGGACGCTCCTTAGAAAGGAGGTGATCCAGCCACACCTTCCGGTACGGCTACCTTGTTACGACTTCGTCGCAATCGCCAATCCCACCTTCGACGGATCCCTCCCCCGCAAGGGGGTTGGGCCACCGGCTTCTGGTATTACCGACTTTCGCGACGTGACGGGCGGTGTGTACAAGGCCCGGGAACGTATTCACCGCAGCACTGCTGATCTGCGATTACTAGCGACTCCTGCTTCACGGGGCCGGGTTGCAGACCCCGATCCGAACTGGGACCGGCTTTGGGGATTCGCTCCGCCTTGCGGTTTCGCAGCCCATTGTACCGGCCATTGTAGCACGTGTGCAGCCCGAGACATAAGGGGCATGATGACTTGACGTCGTCCCCACCTTCCTCCGGGTCGACCCCGGCGGTCTCCCGTGAGTCCCCAGCACCCCGAAGGGCCTGCTGGCAACGCGGGACGAGGGTTGCGCTCGTTGCGGGACTTAACCCAACATCTCACGACACGAGCTGACGACAGCCATGCACCACCTGTGCCGGACGCCCGAAGGCACCTCCCGTTTCCGGGAGATTTCCCGGCATGTCAAGCCTCGGTAAGGTTCTTCGCGTTGCCTCGAATTGAGCCACATGCTCCGCCGCTTGTGCGGGCCCCCGTCAATTCCTTTGAGTTTTAGCCTTGCGGCCGTACTCCCCAGGCGGGGCACTTAATGCGTTGGCTGCGGCACGGACGGGATGGATACCGCCCACACCTAGTGCCCATCGTTTACGGCGTGGACTACCAGGGTATCTAATCCTGTTCGCTCCCCACGCTTTCGCTCCTCAGTGTCAGGACAGGCCCAGCAAGCCGCCTTCGCCTGCGGTGTTCCTCCCGATATCTGCGCATTTCACCGCTCCACCGGGAATTCCACTTGCCTCTGCCTTCCTCTAGCCAGCCCGTATCGGCTGCGGTTCCGGGGTTGAGCCCCGGGATTGCACAGCCGACGCAGCAGGCCACCTACGAGCTCTTTACGCCCAGTAACTCCGGACAACGCTTGCACCCCACGTATTACCGCGGCTGCTGGCACGTGGTTAGCCGGTGCTTCTTCTGCGGGTAACGTCACCCGAGGGCTTCTTCCCCGCTGAAAGAGGTTTACAACCCGAAGGCCGTCATCCCTCACGCGGCGTCGCTGCATCAGGCTTGCGCCCATTGTGCAAGATTCCCCACTGCTGCCTCCCGTAGGAGTCTGGGCCGTGTCTCAGTCCCAGTGTGGCCGGTCACCCTCTCAGGCCGGCTACCCGTCGTCGCCTTGGTGGGCCGTCACCCCACCAACAAGCTGATAGGCCGCGGGCCCATCCCGGGCCGGAAACCCTTTCCATCTCCATGGATGCCCGTGGAGATCACATCCGGTATTAGCCCTGGTTTCCCGGGGTTATCCCGGAGCCCGGGGCAGGTTGCCCACGTGTTACTCACCCGTTCGCCACTGATCCACCCCGAAGGGCTTCACCGTTCGACTTGCATGTGTTAGGCACGCCGCCAGCGTTCGTCCTGAGCCAGGATCAAACTCTCCGTGAACGCACGTGAACCGGAGAGCCGTCGGCCGGAAGATCCTACCGGCACACTCTCCTCACTGTGCATTCGCAGGAACCTCAACGAGATCACTTCGATCTCGCCGGGGAAAATAGCGCTGGCTTCGGCACGCTGTTGAATTGTCAAGGGTTAGAAGGTATCGATTGGGGTGCGTCACCTCTTCGAGGAACATCTCCCAATTGCCCTTCATATACGACAACCAAATATTCCGTCGAGATATTTCCTCAACGCACGGCGGAACCTGAATCGTAATGCTCGATGGCTTCGGCCAGCCGCGCCTGGCTGCGCCCTCAAGCCAGCACGGTGAACGGGATGATCTGGTCGGAGGCGAAGCGGTCGAGCACCGCACCGGTGCGCAGGTCCTCCAGCAGGCGCCCGGCGGTGGCCCGCCCGATCGTTTCGGCCCGGCGCCCAGCCGGAGGGCACTGATGTCGTCGTGCTCTTCGATGCGGACTTCGTATCGGGCCCGGGCCAGCACCTCACGAGCGCCGTCCGCCATGCGCCGGCTCACCGAGCGTTCCTGCAGGTGGGAGGCGAGGGCGATCCCCCACAACGATCGCACCGGCCCGGATCGCTCCGCTTCCACAGGGGCGAGCGGGCCACCGCGCCCCACCTCCAGCCGCAGCACGCCGCCGCCGGTCGGCACGCAACCGGGCCGGACCAGGGTGACCGTGACGGCGAGCCCCATCCGGCCGAGCCGTGGGGCGACCACGTGCAGGGCGTCCTCCACACCTCTCTGCCACGCCTTCAACCTGCGCTCTCGGGGCGGCTGCGGCTGCTAGGTGCCCGGAGCGTTCATCGCGCCATGCGTGGCTCCTGCGTCCGCCGCATCCCTGTCAGGCGGCCCACGCGGCCAGCGGCATGTAGCGCTCCGGGGCCCGCAACTGGGCCAGCGCCTGCTTCTCGAGCTGGCGCACCCGCGCGGGCGTCAGCCCCACCTGGTCGGCGATCTGCTGCACGGTCCGCGGCCGGCCGTTGTGGAAGCCGTACCGCAGGGTGAGCACCAGCGCCTCCTGGGGCGGCAACGCGTCCATCGTCGCCTTCAGCTGCTCGGCGAGGCCGCGGTACTCCGCGACCTCCGGAGCCTGCAGCACCTCGGTGTCCACGATCACGTCACCGACGACGGTGTCGCCCTCCTCGCCCACCGGGGTGTCGAGACTGATCGTCCGCCGGCCCACCTGGCGCAACTGGGTCACCTTCTCGCCGGCGAAGCCGCTCTCGGCCGCCACCTCTTCCACGGTCGGCTCACGTCCCAGGGCCAGCTGCAGCCGGCGCTCCGCCCGGCCGAGCTTGCCGATGTCCTCCACCACTTGAAGGGGAAGCCGTACCGTCCTGGCATGGCGGGCCAGGCCCCGCTCGATCGCCTGCCGGATCCACCACGTCGCGTAGGTGGAGAACTTGTAGCCCTTGGCGTAGTCGAACTTCTCCACCGCCCTGATCAGGCCCAGGTTCCCCTCCTGCAGCACGTCCAGGAGAGGCAGGCCGCGACGGCCGTAACGTTTCCTGGCGATCGCGACGACCAGCCGCAGATTGGCGCGGATCATGTGGTCCTTGGCGAGCTGACCGTCGCGGGCCACTGTCTGAAGGTCATGGCGCCTGTCAGCGGGCAGTTCCCGCCCGTCGGCCTCGGCCTCGCGCAGCAGATGGTCGGCGTACACCCCGGCCTCGATCCGCTTGGCCAGGTCCACCTCCTCCTCGGCGCTGAGCAAAGGGGTGGAGCCGATCTGGGTCAGGTACTGGCCCAGCAGGTCGAACGCGTCACCCGGCTCCACCGGCTCAGTGCGGTGACGAGCCTCGGCCACGCTCGCCTGCAGCGCCATGATCATCAACCTCCGTGTGGGTCCCAGCGCGCTCCCCCCGATGCGCTCCAGGACGGCCATGCCCTGGGACACCGTCCACGCTACGCGCCCTGCAGAACGACGTCGTGCCGAGGACGTTCCGGAGGCATCCCTGCAGTTCCCACCGCTGTTCCGCGCGATTCCGGTCATCCCGGGGGCCGGCGAGCCGGAGCGAGCTCGTGGTCGATCGTGACGGCCGAGCAGCCGTCGGGCCTGCGCAGCGGCGTCGAGCGGGTCTCCTCGACGTCCCGGCCATGGAGGTCGAGAGGTTCCAGAAGGGTCGTGATGTTCCGGCGATACCGGTGACCGCGTACATGGCGATACCGGTGACCGCGTACATAAGGTCGGCTGATGGCACCGGCGAGCGGTGCGGTCACGGACCGTACCTGGAGCGGCAGCGCTCGCGTCCGCACGACGGCAAGGCCGTCGGTGACGAGAAGACGACGGAGCGCGCGGTGCCCGAGCCGGTCGTGAGCGGCCCTCACCAAGACGCCGTGCGTCGCGGCCACGGTGTTCTCGGGAGCGGCCCCGCCGTCGAGCAGGCCCGCACGGCGGCTTCCACCGTCCCGCCGGTGCTGATCATGTCGTCAACGATCACTGCGGGCCGGCCGGCGACATCGCCGACCAGCGCCTCGGCCTGCACGCCGGCGCCTCACTCGCGGGTCTTGCGCACCACGGCGACAGGTCGCCGCAGCGGTCCTCCGTAGTGGCCGGCGGGGATCGGTCTGTGCTCGTCTCCCGGTTCGCTGGGCCGGCGAGTGCGCTCGCTTGCCGTGCCTCTACAGCGGCACCACCTCGTCGGCCTGTGGCCCCTTCGGCCCTTGGACGATCGTGAACTCGACTCGCTGGCCCTCCTCCAGGCTCTTGTAACCGGGTGTTCGGATGGCCCTGAAGTGAACGAAAAGATCAGGACCGCCCTCGTCCGGGGTGATGAACCCGAAGCCCTTGTCCGCGTTGAACCACTTCACCGTGCCTTGCGCCATCGTCATGTCCCTTGCAGAAGAGGTCCGAAGATCAGGACACACTGTCCGTCGGCACGGTACAGCGCTGCGGCCACCGACCAGGTGCCGCCACGACGCGGACGGCAGCATGATGCCCGGTCGGGTAGAACCGGTGCCTTACCGGCGGGCTTCGTCGCCCGGCACCGGTACTGGACGCGATGGAGCTGCCGGCCCTGGGCCGACGGACGTCTGCCGTCCGTCGCTGGCGCTGTGCGGGTCTGAGAGGGCGATCCGCGAACCGCCCTCAGAACGCGCAGACGTGCCCGCTACAGCCCCCGCTGTAGTCGTCGCGGATCGCCACCGCGGCCCCAGGGGCGGTACCGGGGACGGCCAGCGTGAGGACCTGGCCGGTGCGTGCTCCGTACCGGTAGACGGTGATCCCCTTCACCCGTGCCTGCCACGCCGCCAGGTAGATCGCGCGGACGTCCGCGGCCGTGGCGGACTCTGGCAGGTTGACGGTCTTGGCCACTGCCGCGTCGACGTGGCGTTGAACCGCGGCCTGCATCCTCAGGTGCCATTCGGGCGGGATCTCGAAGGCGGTCACGAACGCCTGTCGTACGTCGGCGGGCACGCCGTGGACCTGGCGCACCGTGCCCGTGCGGTCGATCTCGGCCATGAGCTGGTCGGACCAGAAGCCCCGGTCCCGCGCGACGCGTTCGAAGCGAGGGTTGGTCTCGGTGAGCTGGCGGCCGAGGATGTGGCGCACGTAGGAGAGGGCGAACATCGGCTCGATACCCGAGGTGGTTCCGGCGATGAGCGAGATGGTGCCGGTCGGGGCGATCGAGGTGAGCTGGGCGTTGCGCAGCGGTCTTGTGCCGCGCGGGGCGTGGCGGCTGTGTTCGTACAGCGGGAAGGGGCCGCGCCGGGCGGCGAGTTCGGCGGACGCGGACCGGGCCTCCCGCTGGATGACGCGCAGGACGCGCTCGGCCAGTCGGAGCGCGGGATCGGAGTCGTAGGGGATGCCGAGGGTCGCCAGTAGTTCGGCCAGCCCCATCACCCCCAGGCCGATCTTGCGGGAGGCACGCGCCGGGCCCTCCAGCTCAGGGATCGGGTACCGGCTGACGTCGATCACGTCGTCGAGGAAGCGCACCGCGAGCCGGACCGCGGCGCGCAGGCGTTCGACGTCGACCGTGCCCCCGGTGGTGAAGCGGGCCAGGTTGAGCGAGCCCAGGTTGCAGGACTCGTACGGCAGAAGGGGCACCTCGCCGCACGGGTTGGTGGCCTCGATCCGCCCGAGGGAGGGCAGCGGGTTGGCCCGGTTGATCCGGTCGAGGAACAGCAGGCCGGGATCACCACCGTGCCATGCCGCCCGGCAGATCCGGTCGAACAGCTCCGCCGCGGCGACCTGTGCCACCGTGGCGCCGGTGCGCGGATTGACCAGGCGGTGCCGCCCACCGTGGAGCACGGCCCGCATGAAGCGGTCGGAGACCGCCACGGAGAGGTTGAAGTGCTCCAGGCCCCCGCTGTCCTTGGCGTCCACGAAGTCGACGATGTCCGGATGCGAGATGTCCAGCACGGCCATCGAGGCCCCGCGGCGCCGTCCTCCCTGGGCCAGGACTCCGGCAGCCGCGTCGAACACCGTGAGGAACGACACCGGGCCGCTGGCGACTCCCCCCGTACTGGCTACGGCATCACCACGGGGACGCACATGTGAGAAGGAGTAGCCCGTGCCTGCCCCGGCCTGGTGCAGCACGGCCGCGTGTCCGAGCGTGGTGAAGATCGAGTGGAGGGAGTCGGCGAGTGGGAGGACGACGCACCCGGACAGCATTCCCAGGCTCGTTCCCGCGTTCATCAGGGTCGGGGAGTTCGGCAGGAACTCCAGTCGGCGCAGCGACGCGGCGAACGCCTCCGCCCATCGGGAAGCCGACCCGGGGGACCACTCGTCCTCGGCCTGCGCCACATGGTGGGCGGCGCGGTCCATCATTTCTCCGGTCGACTCGACCACCGTCCCGTGAGGATCCCGCAGCAGATAGCGCTCCTTGAGGACGGCGACCGCGCCGAGGCCGAGCTTGAGGTCGTCGCGCACGCCGAGGCGGAGCTTGGCCCGGCGTATCTCGGCGTGACCGCGACGGTAGACGACGTAGGCGCGGGCCACGTCCGCGAAGCCACCCGTCATCAGCGCGCGCTCCACGGCATCCTGTACGTCCTCCACCCCTGGCGGCCGGCGCCCGAACCGTCTGCCCAGCTCGGCGCCCACGGCCGCCGTCACCGCAGCCGCCAGCGCGGGGTCGCGTCGACCCACCTCGCGCGCCGCCCGGGACACCGCCGCCTCGATCCTGGCCGGATCGAAGCTGACGACCGCCCCACCGCGCAGGCGGAGCCTACGCGGCGCTGGATGCGGCAGCGACCGACCTGCCGTTTCAGTCCGCCGGGTTCCGGACATCGCCTCCCCTCCTGCGTGAGGCTGATGGATATCGAGGGCACTCCGGCACGAGACGCCAGGGGCTGTGCCGCTCCATCCAGCGCCCTCCCGCGACGGAGCACACGTCAGCGTCAGACCGCCGCAGTGGCCGGGGCCATGTGGTCGGTGAACCAGTCCCGGGCCAGCTCGGTGACCTTCTCCAGGGCACCGGGTTCCTCGAAGAGATGGGTGGCACCGGGCACAACCGCGAGACGGCTCTCGCAACGCAGCCGGGCCTGAGCCTCGCGATTGAGATCGAGTACCAGCTGATCGTGACCCCCGACGATCAGCAGCGTGGGCGCCGTCACCGCCGGCAGCCGCGGCCCGGCCAGGTCGGGCCGGCCACCCCGGGAGACGACCGCGGCGATCCGCACGCCCGGCTCGGCGGCCGCCCACAACGCGGCTGCCGCGCCGGTGCTCGCACCGAAATACCCGACAGCCAGCCCTTGGGTCTCGGGCTGTCCGCGCAGCCATCCGGTGGCATCCGCCAGCCGGCGGGCCAGCAGCCCGGTGTCGAACACGTTGGCCCGGTCGGTCTCCTCGGCCTCGGTGAGCAGGTCGAACAGCAGGGTGCCAAGCCCCGCCCGGTTCAGTCCGGCCGCGACGAACCGGTTGCGCGGGCTGTGCCGGCTGCTGCCGCTGCCGTGCGCGAACAGCACGACCCCGCTCGCGCCCTCGGGCACGGTCAGCTGCCCGCGCAGCACCATCGCACCGGCTTGCACGTCCACCTCCCGGTCCTCGGGCACGCTGTGACGGGCCTCGGTGCGGCGGGTGCTCACCGGGCGGGCGACCGCTTCTTCCAGACAGGCGACGACCTCATCGTCGTCGGTCTGGGAGAAGTCGGCGTAGAACTGTCCGATCGCGTAGAAGCTCCCGGGGGTGTGCGGGCACACCAGTTCGTCGGCGTCCTCGCCCAGCCGTGCGGTCCAGTCGTGCGGTGCCACGGGGACGGCCAGCACGATCCGTGCGGCCCCGCGCCCGCGGGCGATCCGGCAGGCCGCGCGCGCCGTCGACCCGGTGGCCACCCCGTCGTCGACCACCACGGCGGTGCGGCCCTCGAGCCCGACCGGTTCCCGCCCGCCCCGGTAGTGCCGGGCGCGGCTCTCCAGCACCTCCCGCTCACGCGCCTCGACCTCGGCCAGCTCGTCCGGGGTGACACGCGCCATGCGCACCACGTCGTCATTGATCACGCGCACACCGCCCTCGCCGATCGCCCCCATCCCCAGCTCCGGCTGGAACGGCACGCCCAGCTTGCGGACCAGGCACACGTCCAGCGGCGCGCCCAGCGCCCCGGCGACCTCCGCGGCGACCGGAACCCCTCCCCGGGGGAGACCCAGCACCACCACCTCAGCGCCCTTGAGGTGCTCCAGCCGGGTGGCCAGCTGCCGGCCGGCATCACGACGATCCACGAAGAACACGATCCGACCTCCTCGTCCCGGAGGAACACGGCGAGCGTCGCCTGCGCACCGCACTTCCATCCTCACCCCGGCAGGGAACGGACGCGCACCGCTGCGAGACGTGCTCAAGCCTCGCTTCGGATACGGAGGTGGAACGGCCCGCATGAGGATGGAGCGCAGGCTCAGAGCACCCGGAGGCGATCACGGTGTCGGGCCGTGTGGCCTGCCTGCGTCACCCGATCAGAACCGTTCCGAGGCGGCACGCGACGTCTGACCAGGACGGCCCGCACGCTGCACCGACTGGTTCCACCAGCGCAGGTGGGCATCAGGCCGCCCCCTCCCCGGCAGGGTGCGGCAGGGTGCGGCACGATGACGAATGACGACCGGGCAGGGTGCGTGGTGCATCGGGCACTGGCCGACCGAGCCGAGCAGCAGCCCGGAGAATCCGCCCGGCCCACGGCTGCCCACCACCAGCGGCACCGCCCACCGGGCCGCATCGCTGAGCACCCGCACCGGATGTCCGCGGACCACCACGTGCCGGAGCTCGGCCTGGGGGTACTCACCGCCCGCCGCCCGGGCCCGCAAGACGTCCGCCGCAGAGCCGTCGGCACGCTGTGCGCGACGGGCCAGTGCGGATCAGGCGGTGCGGTGGACGCACACCTGCCTTTCGGTGGGTCGGAAAGCGTCGGAGTCCACGGGCGTGGCTGCCGTCTGGAGTGGTCGGGTCGCCGCGATCGGCTACTCCTTGACAGCTCCGGCGTTGGCGCCTTGGACGAAGTACCGCTGGAAGCAGAAGAACAGCGCGGCGACGGGCAGGGTGGCCAGCAGGGCTGCCGCGAGCTTGAGGGGGTACTGGGTGCCGCCGCCCAGGCCGCCGGAGACGAGTCGGGCGAGGCCGGTGGTGAGGGTCTCGTACCGGCTGGACTGCGTGGCCACGAGGAAGTGGGTGAACTCGTTCCACGAGCCCTGGAAGGAGAGGATGGTCAGGGTCAGCAGGGCTGGGCGGGCCATCGGCAGGACGATCGACCAGAAGGTGCGGAAGACGCCGGCGCCGTCGACACGGGCGGCCTCCTCCACTTCCCGGGGGATGGACTCGAAGAACTGCTTCATGATGAAGATGCCCGCTGCGTCCACCATCAGCGGCAGGATCATGCCGGTGTAGGTGTCGAAGAGGCCGAAGGTGTTGAGCACGAGGAAGCGCGGGATCAGCAGGGCTACGTTCGGCACCGCCAGCACGGTGAGCACGAAACCGAACAGCAGGGTGCGGCCGGGGAAGCGCAGCCGGGCCAGGGCGTAGCCGGCCATCGAGTCGAACAGGACGCGTCCGGCGGTGACCACGACGGTGACGAACGCCGAGTTGCCCAGCCAGCGCAGGAACGGGACCCCGTCACCGGCCCGGCTGAGGCCGAACAGGCGCTGGTAGGCGGCGGTCGTGGGGGTGGCGGGGATCAGACCGAGGGGCTGGGCGGCCGCGTCCGGGTCGGTCTTGAACCCGGTGACCAGCTGGATGACGAACGGCATGAGGTACAGCAGGCCGAGTGCGGCCACAGCCGCATGGCCGAGGATGCGCAGCGGCAGAGGGAAGCGGCCGAACGCGGGACGTCCCTGCACCCGGTCGGCCCCGGACTCGGCGCTCATCGGTTCCTCCGCGTGCGGGGGCCGCGCTCCCGGAACAGGAAGCGCTGGATGGCGGTCATGGTCAGGATCAGCGTGAGCAGGATGAAGGCGATGGCCGCACCCTGGCCGAAGTCGGCGTCGCCGAACGCGGAAGAGTAGGACAGGAAGGCCGGCGTGAGAGTGGTGTTGCCAGGGGCGCCTTGGCTCATTACGTAGACTTGGTCGAAGACCTGCCAGGTGCCGATCAGGCCGAGGGTGAGGACGAGGAAGAGCACGGGTCGCAGCGCCGGCAGGGTCACATACCGCAGCATCTGGAAGCGGCTGACACCCTCGATGGCGGCGGCTTCCTCCAGCTCGCGGGGGATGTCCTGGAGGGCCGCGAGGAAGATCAGCATGAAGGTGCCGGAGGTCGTCCACACGGCGAGCAGGATGATCATACACATCGCGACGGACGGTCCGGACAGCCACTCGAACCAGGACAATCCCATGAAGGAGTGGTCGGCGAGGACTCCTGCGGGGTGGTCGCTGTCGACGATGCCGAGGCCGCCCAGGAGGAGGGAGAGCACGCCGCGGGGGTCGTTGAACCAGTTCGGGCCCTTGATCCCGGTCCAGGACAGGATCTTGTTGACCGCGCCGCTGCCCTGGAACAGGAAGAGGAAGATCGTGGAGACCGCGATCGAGCTGGTGACGGAGGGGAAGAAGAACGCGGTGCGCAGCACGCTGCGGCCGCGCAGCATGCGCTGGTTGACGATGAGCGCCAGCGTCAGCGCGAGCGCGGTCTGCAACGGGACGGTCAGCAGCACGTAGTAGGCGTTGTTGCGCAGGGAGGTGGCGAAGAGGGTGCGGTCGAGGCCGTCCTGGGTGAGCAGGGCCCGATAGTTGTCAAGGCCGACGAAGTCCGCCCGGCCGCTGAAGGGGTTGGACTGCCCGTCCCAGTGCAGCAGGCTCACCCACAGCGCCATCAGAGTCGGAAGCGCCAGGAACAGGCCGAGGATGATCGCCATAGGGCTGACGAACAGCCAGCCCCAGGCTCCTTCGGCGCGGCGCCCCACGCGCGGGGCGCGGGAGGTATGGGGCGCCGCGGCCGGGCCGGTCCCGCCGGGCGTGTCAGGTTCGCCCGGCGAGACGGCCGTACGGGGACCACCGCCCGCGCTGGAACCCGGAGCCGGGCGAGGGGTTTGTGACGTACGCGGGGACATGGCGGCTCAGTTGCCCTTCGTGAGGGCCTGTTCGCCGTTGCGCTGCAGGTCGGCGAGGATCTTCTTCGGGTCGCCGGTGCCCAGGGCGGCGAGCTCGGTGTTGAACTGGGTCAGCACCTTGTCGAAGCCCGCGGCGGTCACCGGGCCCTGTGCGTAGGCGGAGGCGTCGGCCCACGCCTTCGCCGACGGGTACTTCTTCGCGTACTCGGCAAGGGCGCTGGTGCGGGAGGGCATCACGCCGAAGGCATCCGCGTTCTTCAGCATCTGCGTGCCGGTGGTCAGGTACCGCACCAGGTCCACGGCCGCTGCCCGATGGGCACTGTCCCGAGCGACGCCCCAGCACTGGCTGAAGGCGAGCGTGCCCTTGCCGAGCGGGCCGGCGGGCAACGGGACGACCGCGTACTTCACGTTCGGGTAGTCGGCCTTCATGCCGCCGGTGAGCCAGTTGCCCTCGATGGTCATGGCTGCCTTGCCCTTGCCGAGGGCCTCACCGCCCCAGTTGGTGTCGACCTGGTTGGCGTACTTCAGGGAACGGGCCTTCAGCAGCGACTGCACATAGTCGAGGGCCTCGGTGTTCTGCGCGCTGTCGGCGGTCATCCTGGTTTGGTCGCTGTTGGTTATCCAGCCGCCTGCTTCCCTCATGAAGACGCCGATGCGCGCGTACTCGCCGTTGACGACCAGACCCGTGACGTCGCCCTCGGTCAGCTTCGCGGCGACCGCCTTCAGCTGGGCCCAGGTGGTCGGGTAGTCCTTCGCCGTCAGTCCGGCCTTCTTCCACAGGTCCGTGTTGATCGCCAGGGCGAGGGTGGAGGTGTCCTTGGGCAGGCACACCAGCTTCCCGTCATAGGTGAAGGAGGCGCGCAGCTGGGCGGAGAAGTCGTCCGCGTCCTTGATCTGATCGCCGTACGGGTAAAGGGAGCCGCCCCGGGCGTAGTTGGCGAACTGGGCGGAGTCGACGTAGAAGGCGTCCGGCGGCTTGTGCCCGGCGAAGGACTGGGCGAGCTGCTGGTTGATGTCCTTGGCGACGTCGACCGTCACGGTGTTGCCGGACTGCTTCGCGTACGCGGCCGCCGCGTCCTTGACGGCCTTGGTCTCCGCGTCCCCCGAGGAGGCGATCAGCACCGTGAGGTGCTGCTTGGAGCCGGTGTCCTGCGCAGTCTTCTTGTCGCTGCCGAAACTCGACGAACAGCCGGCGGCGACCAGCATGGCAGCGCAGGCGACGAGGGCCGCGACGGCCGTACGGTTGGGCATTGCTTCCTCCGAGGGTTACGTGTGGTACCTGCGGCTCCTCCCGGGCGCACGAAGGCGTGGGCCAGGGGCGTGGGGTGGAGGAGGAGAAACGTTCCGAGGTGGGGTGGGGGGTGGGACCGGCCGGGGAGAGGGAGGGTGGGCGGTTCGGGTAGGGCTCAGATGCCGGCGGGCGGTTCGGGTAGGGCTCAGGTGCCGGCGGGCAGCGCCGCGGTGGCGCTGTCACGCACGACCAGGGAGGGCTCCAGCAGGAGCCGCTCGGGCGGGGCGTCGGGGGCCGCGATCCGTGCCAGCAGGAGGCGCACGCATTCCCGGCCGATGTCCTCCAGCGGCTGGGCAACCGAAGACAGGCCGGGCGAGAGGAGTTCGGCGGTCGGCGAGTCGTCGAAGCCGACCACGGCGACGTCACGGCCGGGGGCGGCGCCCCGCTCGCGCAGGGCCTGATAGCAGCCGAGCGCCAGCATGTCGCTGGCCGCGATCACCGCGGTCGCCCCGCCGTCCAGGAGCGGTTTCGCCGCCACGCGGGCCGCGTCGAGGCCGTTGACGCACTGTCCGCGCCGCCCGCGGGTCGGCAGAGCGTGCCGTCTCATCGCCCGCAGCCAGCCCTCGGCACGGTCGTCACCGGTGCCGGAGGAACCGCGTTCCCATCCCAGGAAGGCGATCTTGCGATGCCCGAGGGCGACCAGGTGCTCGACGGCGGCATCGGTGCCCGAGGCGCCGTCGACGTCGACCCAGTCGCCGACGGGCCGTCCCGACCACATCCGGCCGAACCCGACGAACGGCACGCCCTGTTTGGCCAGCCATGCCTGGCGCGGGTCGCCCCGCTCGGTGCCGCTGAGTACGAAGCCGTCGACCTCGTGCTGGGCCAGCAGTTCCTCGTAGCCCTCCAGGCTCGGGCCGCCGGGCGGGGAGGCGAACAGCAGGATCCGGTACCCGGCCTCGTCGGCGGCATCCGACAGAGCGTGCAGGAAGCGGTCCATGACCGCGCCGCCCGCGGTGCCGGGCGGGGTGGGCTGGATGCCGTAGCCGATGAGCTTGCTGGAACCGCTGCGCAGCGTCTGCGCCGCACGGCTGGGCCGGTAACCCATCTCCTCGATCACGCGGCGGACCCGCTCCAGGGTCTCGGGGCGCAGCAGGTCCGGGGAGTTGATCGCGTTCGACACGGTCTGCGACGAGACGCCGGCCCGCCGGGCGACCATCGCGAGGGTCACCGGGCCGCCTTTGGCCGAGGAACGGTTGCTGGAGCGGGGCATACGGCTCTCTCACAGGCAGAGGAGATACGGACTTGATTCGAACGTTCCAAGACCCGTTGCCATGGCTCTGACGAGTCACTTACTGTCCTTGGAACGCTAAAACACTGAGAGGTTCCACTTCTTTGGATGCCACTGTCAAGACCCAGGACCCCAACAGCTCTGTCACGCCACCGACTTCGGCGGCCGAGGGCTTGCAGCCGTTCCTGCATGACGCGGTCGTCACCCTGCACGCGCCGACCCTCGTCGTCTCGCATGCAAACGGGCAGCTCAACGGGGGTGCGGATGGCTTCTACCACGGCGACCGCAGGGCGCTGTCCCGACTCGTCGTCGCCGCCGAAGGCATCGCCCTGACCCCCGTCTCCGGGGGCTTGCGCGGCGCAGACCGCGCCGGGTTCCGGTCCGTCCTGCGCGGTCTCGGCGAGGTGACACCCGACCCGGCCATCGCCCTGAACCGCCGCCGCAGCACGACAGTGGGCCGGTTCGAGGAGGACCTGGAGGTCACCAACGCCGGCAGCCTGCACGTCCGCTTCCGTCTGACGGTGACCGTCGGCACGGACTTGGCCACGATGGACCAGGTCAAGTCGGGGCGCACTCCCGAGGAAGTTCCACCCCGGGCCGCGGACGCCGACGCCGTCGGCCTGTCCTGGACATGCGACGGCTTCACCGCCCGCGTGGTCAGCGACTCGGCGCCGGACCTGCTGGAGGTGCCGGCAGGAAGGCTGTCGTACGACGTCGAACTGGCCCCCGGCGCCTCCTGGTCGGTGGTGCTTCACGCTACGGCGGCCTACGCGGACGGCGACCAGTTCCCGCCCGCGCCGACCGACCAACTGCCCTGGCGCACCCCCGTGCTACGCAGCGCGGACCGCCGCCTGGACCGCTGGCTGGAGCAGTCCCTCGCCGACCTCGACCGCCTGCGCCTGACCGACCCGCGGTCAGAGCAGAACCGCCCTGACCAGTTCCTGGCGGCGGGCGCCCCCTGGTTCCTGACCCTCTTCGGACGCGACGCCCTGTGGGCCGCCCGCATGCTGCTCCCCCTCGGCACGGACCTTGCCGCCGGTACCCTCCGCACCCTCGCCCGCCGCCAGGGCGCAGCCACCGACCCGGCCACGGAGGAACAACCGGGCAAGATCCTGCACGAGGTACGCCGCGACAACCTCAAGTTCGCGGACCGGCTGTCTCTGCCCCCGGTCTACTACGGCACGGTCGACGCCACCCCCCTGTGGATCACTCTCCTCCACGACGCCTGGCGCTGGGGACTCGACCCGGCCGAGGTCGAACAGCTCCTGGCACACGCCGAGTCGGCACTCGCCTGGATGCGGGACCAGGCAGCCGTTGACGGCGACGGCTTCCTCAAGTACATCGACCAGAACGGCCACGGCCTGTCCAACCAGGGCTGGAAGGACTCCGACGACTCCATCCGCTACCGCGACGGCAGCCGCGCCCATGCACCGATCGCCCTGTGCGAAGTGCAGGCGTACGCCTATGAGGCCGCGCTCGGCGGAGCCGCACTGCTGCGCGCGTTCGGCCGCCCGGGGGCCGACGAATGGGAAGCGTGGGCCGAGCGACTCGCGGCCCGCTTCCGCAACCGCTTCTGGGTGACGGACGAACGCGGCCCCTACCCGGCCGTCGCACTCGACGGCGACGGCAGGCCGGTCGACTCGGTGACCTCCGGCTTCGGCCATCTCCTCGGCACCGGCCTGCTCAACGCCGAGGAAAGCGCGCTGCTCGCGGCCCGGCTCGCCGGCCCCGACCTGGATGCGGGCCACGGCCTGCGCACCCTCAGCAGCATGGCGGTGGGCTACAACCCGTACGGTTACCACGTGGGTTCCATCTGGCCGCATGACACCGCGATCGCCGTCAACGGCCTCACCAGGGCCGGGTACCCGGACGCCGCGAGTTCTCTGGCAGCCGGCCTGCTGGCGGCGTCGACGGCCTTCGACGCCCGCCTTCCCGAGCTCTTCGCCGGCCATGGCTGTGAGGCGAGTCCCGGCCCCGCCCCCTATCCCGCGTCCTGCCGACCACAGGCATGGGCGGCGGCCTCCGCGGTCCTCGTGCTCCGGGCAGCGCTCGGCCTCGACGCGGACGTCCCCGGCGGCACGGTCACCGTGAACCCCACCTTCGCGCCGGTGTACGGGCCGCTGACGATCACCGGGCTCCAAGTCGGCGGAGGTCAGCTGGACATCACGCTGACGGCGGACGGATCGGTGAAGACGACAGCGAATGAGAGGCTGACCGTGGTCACATCCTGATGCCGGGGCAATCGACGCGCCCTAGCCGTACGGGTTGAGCGCCCAGAAGCGGACGGTGTCGCTGCGACGGTCAAACCACAGTTTGGTGCAGTAGCCGCTGCCGTCGCGGTCGAACTCGTGCGAGCGGACCCACTGGGGGTTCTCCGGCCCCTCGCCCTTGAGCGGCTTCTCGAACCACGAGGAGACGTCATCGGCGGGCCCCCCGGAGACGAAAGCGTGGGCCGCCGTCAGCTCGGCGAGTTTCCCCGGTGTCAGCCGGGCGAAGCCCGAGATCACCAGCTCCGGCGACGGTATGCCCCGATCGTTGTCCCGGCTGCTCACCCACTTGGCGTCGGTGAGCGGGCCCAGCAGGGGGAACGCCCGCTCCAGCGGTGCGGTGTCGGTGTGCCAGTCCCCCTCGGCCCCGTTCGCCATCTGCCGCAGGGTCCACCAGGCGGGCAGGACCGCCAGCCCCGCCCCGGTCCCGATCAGCTTCCGTCGCTCCAACGAGATCCCCCTCATGCCTGACTTCGGGGAGCCTTATCCGGCTCGAGCACCTCACCCGGACCTGTTGATCACAGGAGCATCAGAAGGCACAGGTACCCCCTACGAGCATCGCCGGGCGGCTACCGGCCCCCCGACGGCGCGAGGTCCTGCTCGGTCCAGATGGTCTTGCCGGTGGGGGTGTAGCGGGTACCCCAGTGATGGGTCATCTGGGCGGTGATGAACAGGCCCCGGCCTCCTTCGTCGTCACTCGCGGCGTGCCGCAGATTGGGCGAGGTGTGGCCGGTGTCGGACACCTCGCAGATCAGGGTCCGGTCACGGATCAGGCGGACATGGATCGGGCCGCCGACATAGCAGATGGCGTTGGTGACCAGTTCGCTGACGATGAGCGCGGTGGTGAACGCCAGGTCGTCCAGCCCCCAGTCGCCGAGCTGCTTGCCGACGGCGGTGCGGATGGTGGCCACCGCCGCCGGATCCGGGGGCAGTTCCCACTGGGCGAGCCGGTTCCTCTCGAGCAAGCGGGTGCGGACCACGAGCAGTGTCGCGTCCTCGTCCACCGGCCCGGGCAGCAGGGTGGCCACCACCCGGTCGCACAGCTCGTCCAGGGACCTTCGGTCGCGGGCGAGAACGTGGGACAGCTGCGCGAGCCCGGCGTCACGGCCGTCCGCCGCCTGGAGGAGGCCGCCCGTGAAGAGGGCGACGAGGCTGCCGGGCGCGAGCTCCAGTTCCGTGCTCTGGTAGGGCGGGCCACCCACTCCCAGCGGCGGTCCGGGCGGCAGCTCCGGATAGTCGACGACGCGCGTGTGCGGTTCGACGACCGCCGGCACCATGTCCCCGGCTCGCGCCAGACTGCACTTCCCCGAGACGGGGTCGTACACCGCGTACAGGCAGGAAACACCCCGGGCCTCGTCGCCCTGCGGCCTCAGGCGGCCGGGGCCGTGGCCCGTCCCGCTCTCGTACGCGGTCTGCTCGACCAGGTCGTCCAGGCGAGACAGGAGCTCATCCGGGCTCAGGTCCAGCCGGGCCAGGACACGCACGCCCGTGCGCAGGCGTCCCATGGTGGCCGCGGCGCGCACGCCGTGACCGAGCACGTCCCCGACCACCAGCCCAACCCGGGTGCCCGACAGGGAGATGACGTCGTACCAGTCGCCGCCCACCCCGGACCCGCTGTCGGCCGGCAGGTAACGGCTTGCCGAGCCGACGGCGGCCGGCGGCGGCAGGTGGCGCGGAAGCAGGCTCCGCTGGAGTTTGAGGGCCATGGTGTGACCGCGGGTGACCACCGGCATCAGCAGGAGACCGAGCAGCAGGGCGCCCAGGCCCAGGACGGTGACCCCTCCGGTCCGTCCGATCAGCGGCAGGTCGACGGTGGTCGTGCCATAGCGGGGGCTCGCGTAGACGTGGAAGGCGGCATAGAGGAACAGCAAGACCATGATCAGCCCGCCGAGCCCCGGGAACACGCCCTTGAAGACCAGGTCTCTGGGGCTGCGGGTGAGGACCTTGCGGTGGTACCAGAGGCAGGCGAAGCCGGTCAGCCCGTACTGGAACGCGATCGCGAGACCGACCGAGCTGATCGAGTCGGCCAGGGCGTTCCGGCTGAACGACATGAGCAGGACCAGCACGCCGATCGAGGCCGCTCCCATACCAAGGGTCCCCCAGGTCGGGGTGAGAAACCTGCGGTGGACCCGGGCGAACCGGGCCGGGAGAGCCTTGTGGACCGCCATGGAGAAGACGGTCCTGGCCAGCGGCAGGATGGTGGTCTGGGCGGAGGCCAGCGCGGAGGTCAGCACCATCAGGACCAGCAGCCTCGACAGGAACAGCCCCGTGCCGTGGCTCCCGAACACGGCCTCGCCCAGTCCGGAGAACACGTCGCCCGAGTTGTCCGCGTTGCCGAGCCCGATACCCGAGGTGCCGACTCCCGCGAACGCCTGCGCCGATGTGGACACCAGCCCGTAGATGATCAGGAGCAGCACGATGGAGATGACCGCGGAACGCCCGGGGATGCGCGTGCTGTCGACGGTTTCCTCGTTGACCGCGAATGCGGTGTCCCAGCCCCAGTAGATGAAGACCCCCGCGAGGATGCCCGAGGTGAGGGCCGTTGCCGAGGGCACGTGGAACGGGTTGAACCAGGAGGCGGAGACGTGGATCGCCGTCGGGGGAGGGCTGGCGTAGACCCTGACCAGAGCGGCGACGGCGAACAGGATCAGCATCACCACTTCCGCACACAGCAGCCAGCGCTGGACGGCCGCCGAGACCTCGATGCCGACGTAGCAGATCGCGGTCAGTACGGCGATCCAGACGACGCCCGCCACGGTGATCCACAGGCGGTTGTCGGCCAGCCCGTTCAGGCCCACCAACGTGAAGCCGTAGCTCGCGGCGATCCCGGCGAGGTTCGCCATGACGATGACGTCGGCGACGACGACACCCCAGCCACCCATCCAGCCGGTGCGCGGTCCGAAGGCACGGGTAGCCCAGGTGAAGGTGGTCCCGCAGTCGGCGTTGCCCGCATTGAGCTCCCGGAAGGCGTAGGCGACCAGCAGCATCGGGATGAACGCCAGCATGGTGACGATCGGGGCCTGCAGCCCGACCCCCGCCACGATGACGCCCAGCGTAGCGGCGAGACTGTACGCGGGGCCGGTCGAGGCCAGGCCCATGACGACCGAGGAGAACATGCCCAGGGCGTCGTTCTTGAGCCCCTTCCGGCCGGCCCCCCTCCCGGGAGCGGGGCGGCCGGCGGACACGCAGCGACCGAAGTGCCTCACACTTGATTCCAACGCCGGGCCGCTCTTCACCGCAACCGCGCCACGGCAGCGGCAGCGGCAGCGGCAGCGGCAAGGCCACCGGTCGCCGCCGGTCACGGAGACCCTCTGGGATCCGGCAGGGGCGTTCGAAGGCACGCTGGTGCCGAGGCGACGGCCACGTCCCGGTACCGGGCCACGGGCGCGGCACGGGACCCGTGCGACATCGCAGCTCAGGCCGGCGATCGGCCGGGCGTACGGATGCCGGTGCGGCGTCGGCCGCGGACGGTCGGCCAACCTGTACGGAGGTCGACAGCCGGCAGACAGGCCGGCGGCCCGCGGCAAGGTCGGCTCCGGCCGCCGTCTGCCAGGGACGGAGCCACGGCGGTCGCGGTCACACCCGCCGGGCACGGGGCCCGGCCTCGTGCCCGGCCTCGCGGATCAGGGGCGACACGGGCACCGGGCGTCCTCAGCTCGCCCGCCATCGCAAGGACGGCCGCTCCTGCTTTCACGTCACCCTCCCCGCTGGCGGCGGCCTGCACCCGCTGCGCGACCCCTGCACCGGCGCCGAGGAGGACGACGAGGTTCGTGTGCGCGGGCCCGGGAGCTGCAGCAGTTGAACGAGGAACTACGCAAGGCGCATGTGTGAACGTGGAGGTGGCCGTCACCCTGCAAGAGGCGATGTTGCACGCCCCGGCCCGCCCCGACCCTGGCGCATCACGCGCAGGACATGGTGGTGCGCTGCCTGCCGACGGTCGGTTCGCCGAACGTGTGCGGCGACTGGTACGACGTGGTCGACATCCCCAGGGCCGGCCGGCCCTGGCCGTCGGGGACGTCATCGGCCACGGCTTCAGGCCGCCGCGGTCACGGGCATGCTGCGCAGTGCCCTGTCCAGGGGCCATCCGCGCCTTGGAACGCCCCGCACAATCCTCACAGCGAGCCCTTGCCGACTGTCATGATGGTCTCCTCGCTGCCGCCCGTCACACTCAGCCGAAGCACCGTACGCTCGTCCTGGGCCGACGTGCAGCAGATGATCGACCACGCCCTCGAATACCTCCGGGGCATCCAGGGACCCTTGGTCGGGCACACACACCATCTCCAGGGGAACGTACGGATACGCATCTCATGAGGTCCCCGGGTGCGACAAGGTCAGCCTGTATCCCAGAACAGCGGTTTGTCGTCAACTGACTTCGCCACCGGCCGACGGAACACGACCCGGCCACGGTCAGCCGATGGCGCATGCCCAAGAAAGTTCGGTCAGATCACTTCAGATCACCGGGCGTAGAGCCGGGCGGCGCCATGGAGGGTGCCGGGTGGGGCAGGTCGTGGTCCGCCCGGCCGGAGAGATGAGAACCAGCTCTGGCGGTGGGCAGAACGACGCGAAGACAGCCCGGTAGGGCGTCAGTCAGCGACAGAGTCACGACCGCCGGAAGCCGCCTACGAGTATCGATGTCAGTGGTGGCAGGCAGGATGGCGGGCATGACGACACCCGTTGAGCAGATTGTGGATGCCCGCGCCTACGCGCAGGCCGTCGAGACCGCGGTGAAGGCCGCGGCCGCCTACTACGCGGGCGGTACCTCGCCCCTGGATGACGACGACTACGACCGGCTGATGCGGGGCATCGCCGCCTGGGAGGCCGAGCATCCCGACCGGATACTGCCCGACTCGCCGACCGGGAAGGTCGCCGGCGGTGCCGCCGAGGGCGACGTTCCGCACACCGTGGCGATGCTGAGTCTCGACAACGTGTTCTCGCCGGAGCAATTCACCGCCTGGGCGGCCTCGCTGGGCCGCCGGCTCGGCCACGAGGCGGAACGCTTCAGTGTCGAGCCGAAACTCGACGGGCTTGCCGTCGCGGCCCGCTACAACCAGGGTCGGCTGACCCGGCTGATCACCCGCGGTGATGGGATGGCCGGGGAGGACGTCTCACATGCGATCGGCACCATAGAGGGCCTCCCGGATGAACTGACCGAGCCGGTGACGGTGGAAGTACGCGGCGAAGTACTCATGACCACCGCACAGTTCGAGCATGCCAACGCGGTACGCACCGCGCACGGCGGGCAGCCGTTCGCAAATCCGCGCAACGCCGCAGCGGGCACACTGCGCGCCAAGGACCGTGCCTACACCGTGCCGATGACGTTCTTCGGCTACGGCCTTCTGCCGCTGCCCGACACCGAGACCGGCCTGGCCACACAGTTGGGCGCCCTCTCCCACAGTGAGCTCATGTCCCTGGCCGTCAAGCTCGGCGTGAACACGACCGCCGCCACCGAGGTGCCCGGCATCGCCGCAGACACGATCGAGCAGGTCCTGGCCCGTGTGAAGGAGATCGCCTCCTTGCGCGCCGAGTTGCCGTTCGGTATCGACGGCATCGTCATCAAGGCAGACCTGGCCGCCGATCAGCAGGCTGCCGGATCCGGATCGCGGGCCCCGCGCTGGGCGATCGCCTACAAACTGCCCGCGGTCGAGAAGATCACCCGGCTGCTCGAAGTCGAGTGGAACGTGGGCCGTACCGGCATCATCGCGCCACGCGGGGTCCTGGAACCGGTCGAGATCGACGGCTCCACCATCACCTACGCCACCTTGCACAACCCGGCCGACATCACCCGCCGCGACCTGCGCCTCGGCGACCACGTCATGGTCCACCGCGCCGGCGACGTCATCCCCCGCATCGAAGCCCCTGTCGCCCATCTGCGCACCGGCGCC
Organism: Streptomyces sp. PSU-S4-23; assembly: GCF_055632315.1. Classification (NCBI taxonomy): domain Bacteria; kingdom Bacillati; phylum Actinomycetota; class Actinomycetes; order Kitasatosporales; family Streptomycetaceae; genus Streptomyces; species Streptomyces sp. PSU-S4-23. The sequence continues at coordinate 164,113 of NZ_JBVMUU010000002.1, forward strand.
GAGCAGCCGATCCTGTTCCCCGAGGTGTGCCCGCGGTGCGGGTCCGGCATCGACACCAGCCAGGAACGCTGGCGCTGCGAGCAGGGCCGCAACTGCCACCTGGTCGCCCCCCTCTCCTACGCCGCGGGCCGCGACCAGCTCGACATCGAGGGCCTGGGCGCCACCCGCGTCGTGCAGCTCGTCGAAGCCGGCCTCGTCACCGATCTCGCCGACCTGTTCACCCTCACCCGCGACCAGCTCCTCAGCCTGGAGCGGATGGGTGAGACCAGCACCGACAACCTGCTCGCCGCCCTGGCCGCGGCGAAGACACAGCCTCTTTCCCGGGTGTTGTGCGCGCTCGGCGTCCGCGGGACGGGCCGCTCCATGTCCCGACGCATCGCCCGCCACTTCGCCACCATGGACAACATCCGAGCTGCCGACGCCGAGGCTTTGCAGCAGGTGGAGGGCATCGGTGCCGAGAAGGCACCGTCCATCGTCTCCGAACTCGCCGAACTGGGCCCGCTGATCGACAAGCTTGTGGCGGCCGGGGTAAACATGACCGAGCCCGGCGCCACTCCCCCGTCGAGAGCCGCCGCGGACTCCGGCATCAGCGGCGCCACGCCAGGGGCCCCCGCCCCGACCGCCGGTCCGCTCTCCGGGATGAGCGTCGTGGTCACCGGCGCGATGACGGGGCCGCTCCAGCAGCTCAGCCGTAACCAGATGAACGAACTCATCGAACGGGCCGGAGGACGCGCCTCCTCCAGCGTGTCCAAGAGGACCGCCCTGGTGGTGGCCGGCGAAAACGCCGGATCCAAGCGTGCCAAAGCCGAGGATCTCGGCATCCGTCTCGCCACGCCCGACGAATTCGCCGCCCTCGTCGCCGACTTCCTCGGCTGACACCGGTCACGAGCGATACGTGTGCGGCATCGGTCTGCCTGAACCCAGCCTTCACGCGCGACCGGATGCCGGACCTGCGGCGGCAGCGCCGGGCCCGTGCGGACGGTGGTCGGCACGGCGGCAGGCTCAGGTGGAGGGCGAGGTCATCCGCCGAGCGCGATCGGGCCGATGCCGGACGGCAGATGTCGTACGGCCGCTGCAACGGCCTCGTGCGCGGTGGCGAACCGGCCCAGGTCCTGGCCGATGATGCCCCTGCCCACCCCGTACGTGCCGTCGCTGTTCGCGGCCAGACACGGTCCGACGACAGTCAGGCGTGGGCGGGTGGTGGTCGAGAAGCGCAGAGCCCAGTGACTCGTGAACGGATAAAGAGCGCGCAGGGCCGGCTCGGCGTGCGCCGCCTCGATCAGGGCCTGGTACGCCTCCTGCCAGGCGTACCCCAGTTCGCCTGCCTCCTGGCGCAGGCTCTGCCACTCGGATTCCGTCAGCCGTGCCGGATCGTGGTCGGGGACCTCGAACCGGCCGGTCAGGTGCACGAAGGGCGCCGCCCGGCGGATACCGTCCAGGGACGCCCCGTCGTGCCACGCCCGAGCTGCCCTGGCGAGCTCCACGAGGTCGTCCGTCCTGCCGTCGATCAAGGCCAGGTTCTGGAACGGTTCCTCGCCACGGATCGACCACCGCCGTTCGTGCAGCCATGCACTGATCTGCAGCGGCTCACGATGCGGCAGCGTGCTCGGGACGGTCGCGTGGAGCAGCGGATCGTAATCGGGGGACGTGACGGGCACGGCGCCGAGGCGTGCTTCCACCTCGGTCCGGAGCGCTGTGGCGAGGCTGCCGCAGGCCGCAACGTCGGGGTACAGGAGGGCGGGATCGGGAGAGGTGGGCACAGCTCGTGATTGTGCCCGAGCCACTGGTTCCTGGGGCCGGCGGCCTTGATCGATCACGGAAGAGGTCGGTGTCAGCCACCAGTACCCCGGCAATCGATGTCGAACTCCGCATCGCCGTCGGCTCCGGCCGCACCTCTGAGAACAACGGAGCCGTCCTGGCCCTCACCGGAGATCCGCCATCTTGAAGTTGCTGGTCACGGTTGGTGTGAGTCGTTACGTCGCAGCCAATGAAGCTCAACGGTGGATTCCCCGCACCTCCGAGAGAGCCCACTCGGGCTTCGGGTGCACGAAGGGCACCAGGTAGACGAGCACGAACACGCCCACTGCGCCCACTCCGATGGCCGGCCACGCCCAGATACGCCGCGTGTTGATCGCCGAGTCGCACGCCGCCACTCGAGCGTCCACAGCCCGCTCCGGCTGCCCGGCCTGGACGGCGTCATAGGTGATGGCGCTTTCCACGCCTGTAACGGCAGTCCCGCACTTCAGAGGCTCCCCCTTGCTCACATCGACCTCGACACCGAGCAACAACCCGCATAGGCCGATGAGGAAGAGGGCACCAGCGATGACGGACAGCACCGCGTAAACAGTGCCGTCTATCGTCCGTTCCTCGTTCCAGCCAAGGCGTCTTCTGCTTCCCATAGTTCCGTGCTTACCCCGCCGTGCGATCCGCTACGTTGCGCATCTTCCGGCGGTGCGCTCTACGTGCACTTCCATGGCGGCCGGGTCAATGGCCGGCGGACGACCTGGTCTCAGCTGGGGCCGGCCGAGCGGCTGCGGCCGGTCGGCCCGGGGGGCGGGTCGCTGCTGCTGGCGCTCAGCTACGGCGGGCGGCCGTCCGTCGACTGGGGGATGCTGTTCCGTCGCACGGCCCGCCGCATCCGTGAACGGTTCGAGCCGCGCTTCCCCGAGGTCGCTCCGCACCGGCTCAGGCACACGTTCGCCAAGGCCAGGCTGGCGAAGCTGGTGGAGGGCAGCTATCGGCAGGCCGCCCAGCTCGCAGCCGCGACGGGAGATGCTGCCGGGCTTGCCCTCTACCTGCTGAAGGCGGGCCCGCTGCTGATCCTGCGGGATGCTGGGGCACTCCAGCGTGACGACGACCGAGGTCTACCTCAACCCTCGGGAATTGCATCAGGCGGACGAGAAGCCGCAGGTCGCCAGGTCACAGCGAGGGCTTGAAGGACTCCAAGGCTACTACGAACTAGCCGCCTGACCAGGTATGTTGCCGAGAATATCCCTTCTGATGCAAGATCCTCCCTCCAGGAGGGATGGTCTGGAGTGGTGCATCAGCGCAAGGTGGCCCTGGCCGGGTCGGCTCATCTGGAGCTTGTCTCCGGGGTGGTCCAACTGCGCCCCGAGGATGCGATGTTCGACGCGATGCTGCGGGCTGGCGTGCTCAGCAGAAGTCGCGGGGGCTGAAGGACGACACGATCGATCCGCGGGAACGGCTGATACGCCGGTTCCTGGAGTTCGCGAACGACTACCCGTGGCAGTGGACGCCGGCCCACATGGACGGGTGGTCGGTCTCGTTGACCGGTGAGAAGCATCTGGCGCCCTCAACGATCCGCAGCTACCAGGGCACCGTGCGGCTGTTCAGCGAGTTCCTCATCGACGGCCGCTATGGCTGGGGCCCGGCCTGCGAGGAAGCCTTCGGCACCTTCCCGGTGGCGGTCTGCCACGAGTGGAACGCCATCGCCCACCTCAACGATTACGAGGGCGCCCCAGAGGCGAAGCCGTTCACCCGGGAACAGCTGCAACTCTTCCTCGACTACGGCGACGACCAGGTCGAACGAGCGGTACGGGCGAAACGCAAGGGCGCCCCGGCGGCCTACCGCGACGCCACGTTGTTCAAGGTGACCTCAAACCGCCCTATCTGCTGAAAATCTGGCGACTGTGACGCCGTCCTGTGGGGCGCAGCCACCCCAAAACATTCGATGCAAAGATTCCATTGCAAGCATTGCTTTGCATCACTATCTTTGGAGGCATGAACGAGCCCCAGGACTCGCACGTCCGCAATCTCGATGCCCGATCCCTGCGCGGGCTCGCACACCCACTGCGCATGCAGCTGCTGGACGCCCTGCGCTTCGGTGGCCCGGCCACCGCGTCTCAACTCGCCGAAAAGCTGGGCGAGTCAAGCGGTGCGACCAGCTACCACCTGCGGCAGCTCGCCATTCACGGCTTCATTGAGGACGCCCCCGAGCGCGGCAAGGGGCGGGAACGGTGGTGGAAGGCGGTCCACAAGGGCCTGCGCTTCGACGACGCACTGCTCACGGACGCCAGCCCGGACGTGCGCGGGGCCGCCGACATGTACCTCCACGAGATCGCCACCACCCAGACCCGGGACCTGTCGACCTGGCTCGGCAACCGCCAGACATGGCCAGAAGAATGGAACCGCACCTGGGACATGAGCAGCGCGACACTACGGCTGACGCCCGAACTGACCCAGGAACTCGTCGAGAAGATGCACGCGCTCGTCGACACCTACCGCGACCGGGCCGCCGACGAAGACGACGCCAACACCGCCCAGGTACGCATCCACACACACGCGTTCCCCCTCACCACGGAGTGAAAGGCCACAGCCCGATGCACCCCGAGACCCACCTTGCCCTGCACCATGCCCGCGCCGCCGAACTCCGCGCCGAAGCTGACGCGTACCGTCGCGCCGCAGCGGCCCGGCACCCCCGGGACCTTCGTACCCGTCTCGGCTGGGCCCTCGTGGAAGTCGGCCTGCGGCTGGCCGCCGCCCCCAAGGCAGCAGCCGCCATTCCCTAGCGCCGTTCGCGACCGCCGCCCCCATGGGGAAACATGACCGCGAGGTTGGGGAATCAGCTGACGCCGAACCCACCTGAGGTGGGGAATTGCATGACCGTCGACACATCGGCGACAAGGGCGGCATAGTCGAGCCGATTGAGCGCTACCTGGCTTACTTGACTGACATCGAGCGGTCGCCGAACACGGTCAAGGCATACGCTCATGATCTGAAGGACTGGTTCGTCTTCCTCGACCGACGTGGTCTGGACTGGCGCGAGGTTCGGCTGGAGGACCCGGGTTCATGCGCTGGCGGCTGAGCATCGGCCCGCAGCGTCAACCAGGCCGTCATCGACATCCTGGCCCTCAACCGGTTCTCCGGCTTCCTGGCCGACCCCGCGTCGCCGCCGACGAGCTGGCCCGCGTGGACCGGACCGTACTGGAACGCTACCTCGCCGACCTGGCCCTGGATTCGCGCTCAACTCATTCCCGCGGCCGGGACATCAGTTCACTGAACGCCTTCTTCCACGCCGTGCGCCGCCACGGCTGGGACCGCAGCCTCCCGTCGAACGCGACCTTCTACCCCGATGACTTCCCTCGCCCCGGCAAGCGGTTGCCCCGGGCGCTGGCCGAGCACGTGATGGCCCAGGTCGAACAGCCTGCCAACCTCGGCCGCTGGCACACTCCCGACGGCCGGGCGCTGACCTTGATCCTCATGCGCTGTGGGCTGCGGGCTGCGGGTCGGCGACGCCTGCCACCTGGCCTTCGACTGCATCATCCGGGACGCTGACGGCGCCGCCTACCTGCGCTACCTCAACCGGAAGACGAAACGCGAAGCCCTGGTCCCCATCGATGAGGAGGTCGAGGGTGACATCGCCGCCCAGCAGCAACGCGTCCTTGAGCGCTGGCCCGGCGGCAGCCGGTGGCTGTTCCCGGCGCCACGGATGAATCCCGACGGCACCCGGCCCCTGACCACGCATTCCTACCGAGGCCAGCTTGATCGTTGGCTGGAGCGGTGCGACGTCCGGGACGAACATGGCCGGCCGGCCCATCTGACACCCCATCAATGGCGCCACACTTTTGGAGCCAGACTGATCAACCGGGACGTCCCCCAGGAAGTCGTACGCGTCCTTCTCGATCACTCTTCCGGCGAGATGACCGCCCACTATGCCCGCCTGCACGACTCCACGGTCCGACGGCACTGGGAAAAGGCCCACAAGGTCAACATCAAGGGCGAGAGCGTCACCGTCGATCCCGACGGCCCTCTGGCCGAGGCCACCTGGGCCAAGCAGCGGCTCGGGCGCGTGCCCCAGGCCCTGCCCAACGGCTACTGCGGCCTGCCGGTGCAACGGACCTGTCCGCATGCCAATGCCTGCCTGACGTGTCCGACGTTCGTCACGCCCCCCGAGTTCCTGCCGCAGCACCACGAGCAACGGCAGCAGCTGCTGCAGATCATCTCGGCCGCCGAGGCCCGCGGCCAAGCGCGCGTGGCCGAGATGAACCGCCAGGTCCTCAGCAACCTGGAGAAGATCATCACCGGTCTGGAAGACGACCCCGGGCAGCCGGAGGCTACCGCCGATGCGAGCTGACAACAGCCAGCACATCGTCGACGCCGCCCGCCGCCGCAGCGAGTACACCCGTGCCAAGGCCGTCCAGGCCCTCCGCTCCCTCGACGCCGCGGGCGAGCCGATCACTTTCGAGACCGTCGCGAAGCGGGCCGGAGTGTCCCGGTCCTGGCTCTGTGCCCGGCCAGACCTGCGAGCGGAGATCGAGCGACTGCGTGCAGCACACTGCCGGGAGCCCAGCTCGCCCGGTTCCCGCACGTCAGCGCACTTCCGACGCGTCCTTGCTGCGACGCCTCGAAGCCGCCAACGCCCGCATCCGGCGTCTCACCGAGGAGAACCAGCAACTTCGCGAGCAACTCGCCCGCGCACTCGGCGGACAACGCGCCGCGACAACTCGCACCAGCCCACCACGGGCAGGTGCCGGCGTACAGCTGGATGTGCGCCACGTACCGATGAGAGTGCACCAACGTGGTGGTGGAGACGGGTCGTGTCCGTGAGTCGACTGTCGTCGGTTCGGGGTGCCGGCAGGGGCGGCCACTTGAGAGAGCCCCTGCCGGCGTTGGATCAGGATGCTTCCGCGACCCGGTTGAAGAGCCGGCCGGCGAGGTCGACGCCTGTGACCGCGCCGCCCGCGCCGCGGGAGAAGTAGCCGCGCTGCCCCTTGAGGCCGCCTTCGGTGACGATGTACTCGTCGCCGTCGCCGGGAAGGAAGCCGATGTCCGCGGCCGGGTAGTCCGGGGGCATTTCCTCGTCCGATGCCTCGCGGATCTCCGGCTTGATGCCGACCGCCAGGGTGAGCCGGGTGCCGTCGGTGGCGATGTCGAGGTTCATGGCGTCGATCTCGTAGCGGCCGACGACCTGTTGGGCCTGTCCCTCGTCGTACGGGACCGGCTCCGCCGTCTTCTCGACGACGCCGATGTAGTGCTCGAGCGCCCACCGCACGACGGACTGGTTGAAGGGGTAGCCGTCCGGGCCGACGTTGGCCAGGGAGACCACCGCGAAGTTGCGTTCGGGCACGATGAGCAGCTCGGCGAACTGGCCGTTGCCCGAGCCGCCGTGGCCGATCCCGCGCAGGCCGTCCAGGTCGTGCAGGAACCAGCAGATACCAAAGCCGTCGCCGAGCGTGCTGGCGCGCAGCCCGACCGTCTGCTCCCGCATGCGGTGCAGCTCCGCGGCTGGCAGCACGCCCTCGCCGTCGCCGAGTTGGAACCGTGCCCAGTGCAGCAGGTCGCTCACCGAGGAGGCGAGGCCGCCGCCGGGGTTGTCGCCGCGCGCGCCCTCCTTGAACGCTGCCCAGGGCCGGGCGGGGCGCAGTTCGCCGTCATCGCCGCGGTTGTAGCCCACCGCGAACTTGCGGACCATCACCTCCGCCAGGCCGTACACGGTGTCCGCAAGGCCCACCGGCTCCAGGACGAGCGAGGACATGGCCTGCTCGAAGGGCAGGCTCGTGACCTTCTCGATGATCCGCCCGGCCAGGTTGTAACCGGCCTGGCTGTACGAGGCGCGGGCCCCGGGCGGTGCGATCAGCGGCAGCTGGGGCAGCTTCGCCACGAGCCCGGCCAGGGAGCGGTCGCCCTCGCCGTCGTCGATCAGGTTCCAGTCCAGGCCCGCGGTGTGGTTGAGCAGGTTCAGGACGGTGATCTGCGCCGCGGCCTGCTCGTCGGCGAGCTTCAGTTCGGGCACGTAGCTCCGTACCGGTGCGTCCAGGTCCACCTTCCCCTCGGCGACGAGGCGCATCAGCGCGGTCGCCGTGAAGGTCTTGGACACGGACGCCAGAGGGAACAGCGTCTTCTCGTCGACCGGCAGCGGGTTGCCGAGGCTCGTCACACCGTGCGAGGCGTAGATCTCCTGGCCGTCCAGGAGCACCCCGACGGCGACACCAGGAACGCCGAGCTCCGTGGCATGCGCCTTGACGAACTCCGACAGCTTGTCCTGCGACATGGCTCCCCCTTCGAGCACTTGAACTAAGTACGAGATAGAGCGTAGGCGGCCACTCGAACTAAGTGCAAGGCTTGACATGAACTAAGTGCAAGTAAGGTGGTGGCTATGCCGCGAGACACCCTGACCGCAGACCGGATCGTCCGTGCGGCCATCGAGCTGCTCGACGACGAGGGATTGGACGGCCTCAATATGAGGAGCCTGGCGAAACGGCTCGGCTCGGCCGCCACGGCCGTTTACTGGCACATCAAGACCAAGGACGACCTGGTCCGACTTGCCAGCGACGCGATCTGGTCCGAGGTCGAACTGCCTGATCTCGACGCCACCGACTGGCGCACGGCCGCCACCGCTCATGCCTCCGGCATGCACGCGATGCTCACCCGGCACCCCTGGCTCGTCCAGGCATTCGGCAGCCACCTCCTGCACGGATCCGGCCAGGCCCGGCACAAGGACCTCAGCCTCTGCATCTATGAAAAGGCGGGCTTCGCCGCCGCCGACGCGGACCGGGCGGCCGCCGCCGTGTTCACCTTCGTGCTCGGCAGCGGGCTCGGCCCTGCCGCGCAGATCTCGCTGAACCGCCAGCTGAGCAAGAACGGCGCAGATGCCGAGCAACTGATGGCCGACGCCATGACACGCGCCACCGAGACCGCCATGCAATTCCCGCGCCTGCGCGAACGTCTCGGCACCACAGCCGCCACGGAGTACGCCGCGGCGCCCGACAACACCTTCGCGTTCGGCCTTCAGTCCCTCCTCGACGGCTTCGAGACCCGCCTCACCGCCGACCGCGCCAGCCAGCGCGAGTGACCTGCGCCCGGACAACACCTGCCCGACCAGCCCACGGCCCCTTTTCAGTTTCGCGTCGACGCACGAGCAGGGCGAGGCGAGACAGAACGGGACACCCGCATGCCCCTGCATCCGGCTCGCCGAGACCCGCTCAACTGCCCTGTTCCATGCCACCGAGCTGCCCGCCGCGGTCCTCGCCCGCACCCTCGGCATCGACATCACCGTCGCCGTGAAGTGGCAGCGAGCCGCTGCCGGAGACTGGGCGGCATACGCAGCCGAGATCAGCCGCCGGAAGAAGGATTCATGAGGGTATCGCTACTGACCTTGCTGGCGTGATGTCGTGGGGGTCGACAAGCTGTGCTTGTCGCAGTAGGCCGGTCACATGAGGTATCCGCAAGGGGGCGGGCTGACCGCGGAGCGACGGGCGTTTCGCGAGCACATCCGGATGCAGGCGGCCGAGTTGTTCGCCCTGGAACACGACAATGCAGCTATCGCCAGGCAGTTACGTGTCAGCGTGCGGTCGATACAGCGGTGGCACCAGGCATGGGAGCACGGCGGAACACCGGCCCTGGAGTCGAAGGGGCAGGCGTCCCAGCCCAAGCTGAGTGAGGCACTGTTTGCGGCGCTCGAGCAGGAGCTGGCCAGGGGGCCGGTAGCGCACGGCTGGCCGGACCAGACGTGGACGCTCGCGCGGATCAAGACGCTGATCGGGCGCCGGTTCCACAAGAGCATGACGCTGTCGGCCATCGCGCAGATGCTGCACCGCCACGGTTTCAGCCATCAGGTCCCCGCCCGCCGCGCGGTAGAGCGGGACGAGGACGCCGTCACCGGCTGGGTGAAGGGAACCTGGCCGCAGGTGGAAGGTCCGTGGCGGCGCTCGGGGCCTGGCTGTGCTTCGAAGACGAGGCCGGCTTCTCGATGACGCCGCCCACCGCCCGCACCTGGGCCCGGCGCGGCCACACACCCGTCATCCGGGTGCGGGGACGTTCCCAGCGCCGCTTCTCCATCGCCGCCCTGGCCTGCTACAAGCAGGGTGAACGCTCACGCCTGGTCTACCGGCCCAAACGCCACGTCGATCACAAGCGGGGCGGCAGACGCAGTTTCACCTGGACCGACTACCGCGACCTGCTCATCGCCGCCCACCAGCAGCTTGGCGCACCGATCGTGCTGGTGTGGGACAACCTGAACGTCCACAAAGACCATCGGCTGCGGGAGTTCATTGACACTCACGATTGGATCACCTGCTACTTCCTGCCGTCCTATGCACCCGACCTCAACCCCGTCGAGGGCATCTGGTCACTGCTGCGACGCAGCAGCCAGGCCAACACCGCATTCACCAACCCGGACCACCTCATGAGCGCGCTTCGCCACGGTCTCCGCCAGATCCAGTACCGCAGCAACCTCATCGACGGATGTCTCGCCGAAACCGGCCTCACCTTGACGACATCACGGCAACAATGTCAGTAACGGTCGCACAGTTCCCTATCACCTGGGACGTTAAGCGGAATGTGGAGTTGATCTCCGAGGTTTTGGCCGAAGCCCGGCCCGACGACATCGTCGTCCTGCCCGAGGGCGCACTGTCAGGCTACGGGCCTGACCTCTCCGTCCTTGGCGACCTCGACACTCTGGCCCTGGCGCACGCCACAGACCGTGTCGCCGACCTGGCGCAGCGGCAAGCGGTCCATCTGTTCTGCGGCACGTTGCTCTTCGATCAGGGAGTCTGGAGCAACGCCGCCGTCTACTTTTCACCCAACGGCGTGAGGTGGATCTACCGGAAGATCAACCTGGCGATGAACGAACGCGGCCGACTGGAAGCGGGGACCGACCTCTCCACCCTTTCCATCCCGATGGCCGGCGGGCATGTCAGCCTCGGTGTCCAGATCTGCCGGGAGATCCGCTTCCCCGAGCAATGGCAGCACCTTGCCAGCAGCGGAGCACAGGCGTTCATCTATCTCAGAAGCTGTTGTCTTTCCGGAGTTGGGGACTGCATTTCCACTGGTCGGGCGTAGGGTCGGCGGTCCTGTGGGAGTAGTGGCCTGTCGTGCTGTCGCTGCCTGGGAGGTCGTGGATGCCGTCGGTGGTTGGGCTGTTGGAACAGCGTGAGCTGGGTGCTCGCCGTCGTGTGGACGAGTTGCGGGAGGAGGCCGACCGCATCCAGGCCGAGCTGGCTGTGGCCGAGCGGGAATGGAAGGAGTGGGCCATCGCCCGCTCGCGGGTCGACGAGGTGCTGGCCTTGGTCGACGAAACAATGCAGGACCAGGTCCGGGCCGACCGGACCGCGCCAGTGCCGGATGCGGCGAAGGCGAAGTCGCAGGTGCCGGTGTGGCGGGAGGGGCTGGACAGGTCGGTGCTGTCGGTGGACTACCAGCGCATCCTGGACGTGCTCGCGGACCGGTGCCGGCTCGGTCAAGGGCCGCTGACCTGTCAGGAGATGGCCGCGGGGTTCGGCATGGAGGTGGTGCCGGCGCGTGTGGAGACATTGCGGTCGAAGGCGAAACGACTGGTCGCGCGCGGCTGGCTGGCCGAGCCCGCGCCGGGCCGGTTCACGCCTGCTGCGGGCGTGAGCGGGCAAGGCGGCGGGTCATGAGCAGGGTCATCGACCAGTAGACCATCACCTCGGCGCTGGTGGTGTGCCGCTCGTAGTCGCGTGCCAGGCGGCGGGTGCGCATCAGGTGGGCGAAGAACCGCTCGACGATCCACCGCTTGGGCAGTACCACGAAGCCGCGCATGTCGTCGCTGCGTTTGACGATCGCCAGGACCAGCGCGAGGAAGGCGAGGCAGTAGTCGATGAGGCTGCCGGTGTAGCCGCCATCGGCCCAGACAAGGGTGAGGCGGTGATGCGCGTCGGCCACCTGCGTAAGCAGCACCCGGGCGGCGGCGCGGTCGCCGACATCTGCGGCGGTGACCATCACCCCGAGCAGCAGGCCGAGGGTGTCGACCACGACGTGCCGCTTGCGCCCGTTGACCAGCTTGCCTCCGTCGAACCCGCGGCTGTCCGCACCGACGACCGCGTCCGCCTTCACCGACTGCGAGTCGATCACTCCGGCCGTCGGCTCCGCGTCGCGGCCCACCTCCTCGCGAACCTGCGCACGTAGCCGGTCGTGGAACTCCTTGACCAGGCCATGGTCGCGCCAGCGGCGGAAGAACGCGTACACCCGGTCCCACGGCGGGAAGTCGGCCGGCATCGCCCGCCACTTGATGCCGTTGTCAACGAGGTAGCGGATCGCATCGAGTGCAGCCCGGTGGCAGTACGCCTCCGGCCGGCCACCGCGACCGCGCATCCAGCCCGGCACCGGAAGCAACGGCCGGACGGCCGCCCACTCCGCGTCCGTCATGTCCGACGGGTAGCGCCGCTGCCGCAACCCGTTGTCGACGGCGTTTCCGAACCGGTGAGCCAGGCAGTCACACTCCCAGGTGACCGAGCTGGACTGCCCGGCATTCGGCACGAAAGACTGCTGCATCAAGGGCCTCCTGCTGCTCGGTGATTCGACACCAACGAGCTGTTCAGGAGGCCCTGTCCGTATGCGCCAAGCGCCCCACGATCACCCAATCGGGACTCTCGTTCGACGCGCATCTCTCAAGATCGAAAAAACAACAGCTTCTCACCCACGCCGCAAATACAGCCGAGCCAGCCGGGGTTTGGAGAAGCCATCTCATCAGCCGAGCAGCGGAGAACCAGCGGTTCGTCCTTGCGGCGAACGTCGCGGACCCTCACCAGCACTGCCCCAGCATGATCATCTCGCCGCGAGGAGAGGTCCTGGCCGAGGTGACCTCCGGCGACACCGCCGTCATCAGATCCACCATCGATCTTGACCAGTCCGGCAATTGGTACCTCGGCCAGCGGCGGCAAGACCTGCTGAGGCTGTCCTACGAAGGACAGGGCAGATCAATGTAAACGGTGCAAAGCGCGGCTGCCCACAGGCAGGCATTCGGAGGGTTCCAATACCCGAGCCCACCATTAGAGCGACTGGACGTGCACCGCATCCATCGCGCTGCCTGGGAGAGCGTCGGCGCTGCCCCTGATGGGGCAGCGCTCGCGGAGGCCGATGCCGAGTTCGCGCAGGAGGAGTTCTGATGCCCGCCGAAGTGATCCGCGAACCCCTGGCATTGCGGTTGTCGCTGCCGGGTCCGGATCCGTATGTCATTGAATTCGGGGTTCTGGAACCCGTTGCTGGGGTCCGGCCTCGCCGAGGGGCTGGCGGCCGCAGTTCATCCGCACGGGCCGATCGGCAAGACCAGGACCGTCAGGGGTCCGCTGGACCGGCAGGCAGGCGATGCTGCTACCAAGGGGCGCACCGCCCTGCACACCCCCGCTCCGTTGGCAGGCGGGTCCGGCTGGTGTCCACGCGTTGCGGGCCGACAGCCGCCGTCTTCGCGGACTACGCGTTGCGGAGCTGGGCCGAGCAGCGAGAGCAAGTACACGGCTCGGCCACCCTGGCCGCCCAGGGCGACGCACTCCAGCGGCTCCGCCGCCAGCTGAGCAAGATCAGCCCCATCGCCCCTGCAGGCGTCGTCCCTCTGCCCCGCCGATGAACTCCTCCGGCGCGTGCTCAAGAGGGTAGAGAGGTGGTTGTCGTTGAGTGAGAGGACGAGAACCACGTGGATGTGTATGAAGCTGTGGACACTCGCCGGGCCGTGCGGGCGTTCAGCGATGAGCCGGTGCCCAAAGAGGCTCTCGAACGAGTGCTGACCGCTGCCACACGGGCTCCGTCCAGTGGAAATCTCCAGCCGTGGCACGTCTATGTCGTGGCCGGCGAGCCCTTGGCCGAACTGAAGAAGCGTGCGACGGCCAGGGCGCTTGCGGGAGACCCGGGTGATGAGCGGGAGTATCCGATGTATCCGGCCGAGCTGCCTTCGCCGTATCTGGACCGCTTTTCCACTGCGGCCGCCCAGCGGTACGAAGCGCTGGGAATCGAGCGCGACGACCCCGACAGACCCATGAAGATCGCCGCCTTGAACTCGGGGGCGTTCGGGGCGCCGGTCGTGCTGTTCTGCTACCTCGACCGGACGATGGGTCCCGGGCAGTGGGGGGATGCGGGGATGTACTTGCAGACGGTCATGCTGCTACTGAGGGCGGAAGGGGTGCACAGCTGTCCCCAGGTGATGTGGACGATGTATCGCAAGACCGTCAGCCAGATAGTCGGCGCCGATGACGGGCTCGTACTGTTCTGCGGTGTCTCGGTGGGATTCGAGAAGGAAGGCGTGCCCCGGCTGCGTACTGGGCGAGCGGATATGACGGAAACAGTGAGCTTCATCGGAGTGTGACTGTCAGGCGGTCAAGATTCGCAGGACAGCCCATGAGCCACCGGGTCCCCAACGGGCTGACCCGCGATTGATCTCGGGGCGTGTTGGCCCGCGGGTCCGGCTGGGTGGTGGATCAGCAGGCGCGACCGTCTCCATGTCCCCGCACTCACCGACCAGGATCAGTCGCAGGTCGGCCCATTAGGGTCGCTGGCATGACAACATCCCCTGCTAGCAGCACCTTCGACTCGCTCCGCCTCGACGCCGTGCCCGATCAGCACGCGTTGCGCCGGGTCTACGAGCTGCCCAAAGACACGGCCATGCGCAAGCAGATGACTGAACTCACCGAGCAGACCAGGCGGTTGATCGGCTGCTCCTCGCTGGTCCTGGTCGCCAGCACGGACGCCGAGGGCAACTGTGACGTTTCCCCGCGCGGCGGCCCCGCGGGGTTCGTTGCCGTCCTGGACGCACGGACCGTGGCGATACCGGACGCGACCGGCAACAAGCGTCTGGACACCCTGCAGAACGTCATCGCCACCGGACGGGCCGGGCTGCTGTTCGTCATCCCGGGGCGCACCACGACGCTCAGGGTGAACGGCCGGGCCTGCGTCTCCACCCGCCCGGAGCTGCTGTCGCAGCTGACCGCCGTGGGCAAGCCTCCGGCCAGTGCGCTGGTGCTGGGGATCGAGGAGGTCTACCCGCACTGCCCTAAGAGGTCCTAACAGAAGTTTTTGATCAAGTGACCGTCGGCTTGTCTGCTCGTTGGTCGGGTCGTGGGGAAGCGTCAGTCTCGGCCGTGGATCGTGTCGGACGAACTGTGGTCGCTGATCGAGCCGTTGCTGCCCGAGCCGGGTCCGAAGCTGGTGGCGGGTCGGCCGCGAGTTCCGGACCGGCAGGCCTTGTGCGGGATCCTGTTCGTGCTGCATACCGGCATCCAGTGGGAGTACCTGCCGCAGGAGCTGGGGTTCGGTTCGGGCATGACCTGCTGGCGGCGCCTGGCCGCCTGGAACGAGGCCGGCGTGTGGGAGAAGCTGCACCTGGTACTGCTGAAGAAGCTGCGGTCGGCGAAGCAACTGGACTGGTCGCGGGCGGTGATCGACTCCTCCCACGTGCGGGCGGCCCGGCGGGGCCCAAAAGCGGTCCCAGCCCGGTCGACCGAGCGCGGCCGGGCAGCAAGCACCACGTCCTTGTCGACGGGCAGGGCATCCCGCTCGCGGTATCGCTGACCGGCGGCAACCGCAACGACGTCACCCAGCTGATCCCGCTGCTGGACAAGGTCCCACCCGTGGCCGGCACGGTCGGGCGGCCACGGCGCCGACCGGCCATGCTCTTCGCCGACCGCGGCTACGACCACGACAAGTACCGGCGACTGCTGCGGCAGCGAGGCATCCGACCAGCGATCGCCGAACGCGGCCAGCCCCACGGCTCCGGCCTGGGCATCTTCCGCTGGGTCGTCGAGCGAACGATCTCCTGGCTCCACGGCTTCCGCCGCCTGCGCATCCGCTGGGAACGGCGAGACGACATCCACGAAGCCTTCCTCGGCCTCGCCACCTGCCTCATCACCCACCGACACGTCCAACGCCTTTGTTAGGACCTCTAAGTCGCTCCTGCGCAGCGGGGCCTGGAAGCCGGAGCAGTGGCTGCCGGTGGACGCCCAGCCGACCTCGGCCGAGGTGACGCTGGCCCAGCTGCGGATGCCGGAGCTGACGATCGCTGACATCGAGCAGGCGGAAGCGGACTCGCTGAAGTACCGGTACGAGTAACGGGCCGACCTGCGTCTACTGAACCACCAGCCCGTCGAATCACCGGCCAGCACGCCCCAAGATCTATCGCGGGTTGGCCCGAAACAGGGGCGGCCGTGCCCGGCAACTCGTAGAGGCTGAGATTCCAAACGCTTCACCCGCACGGATGAACTTCGCCCCGGAACACCGCCGAGACACGTGATCTCCGCGTCTTCGACGCAGAGATCACGGCGCAGCCCATCTCGACGAGACGCTACGGAAGGCGGACACGCCCGACGCCGCGATAATCCAGTGGTCCACCAGATGCCCTGCCCGCCCTCCACAAGGCGGCGGCCGGCGGCCCGCCCCCCTGGCCGACAAGGTGTTCTTCCCCAGCTTGGGCAGTTTGAGCGTCAAGTCAATTCGGCTCCGTCGCCGGTCTTGTGACGCTGTCGGGGCTCCGTGAAAATCGCCAGTCCGACTCTCGCTTCATTTGCTTGCGAGATCAACCAAGTAGCGGAAGATCCGACAAGGACCGAACCCTCTTGCTGACGCGCTATCGGGGTGGGCCGGTGTCGTAGTCGTGCCGAGCCTGCTCGACCTTGTCCAGATTGGCGGCAGCCCATTCGGCAAGGTGCGCGAAGAGCGGGGCCAGGCTGTGGCCCAGCTCGCTGATCTCGTACTCGACCCGAGGGGGGACCTCCGGGTGGTACGTACGCACGACCATGCCGTCGCGTTCCAGCTGCCGCAGCCGCTGGGTCAGGACCTTCGGTGTGATCGTGCCGATCCGTCGTTCCAACTCGACGAACCGCTGTCGGCCGTACGTGTTGAGCGTCCACAGGATCGGCGTGGTCCACCGGCTGAACACGATGTCCACGACCGAACTGGTCGGACAGGCAAGTTCCGGATCGGTCGCAGCGGTTGCCACCCAGTCAGTGTTGCCGGCCACGCACGCCCCTCGGGGATAGTCACTTTCCTCTGGGTACCTACTATATCGACGGTGTTAGCGTCCCCGTGTCGCCCGGAGAGCAGCTCTCCGCGACGTCACACCCGCTCGGGTGGCGACAACCATGCTGAACTGACACGGGAGTTGTTCATGTTCGTAGTGACGGGGGCAACCGGCAACGTCGGCCGATCGCTCGTGCAGGCCCTCGCGGCAACCGGTGCGCAGGTGACCGCGACATCCCGGGGGATCTCGGCGGCGGATGTGCCGGAGCGCGTCGCGTACACGCGGGCAGACCTGGTCGATCCTGAGAGCCTTCGGCCCGTATTCGACGGAGCCGACGCGCTGTTCCTGCAGAACGGGGGCCCCAGCGCGCACCTGCTGGCCCCACAGGACATCCTCGACGTCGCCAAGGCCGGCGGCGTCGGGCGCGTCGTCCTGCTGTCTTCCCAAGGAGTCGTGACCCGACCCCGGTCGGCCTCTCACGGGGGCACGGCAGGCTCCATCGAGGAGGCCGTCCAGCAATCAGGCATGGCCTGGACGATCCTGCGGCCCGGAGGCTTCAACTCCAACGCGTACGTCTGGGCCGAGTCGGTCCGCACCCGAAGGACCGTCGCCGCGCCGTTCGCCGACATCGGACTGCCGACCATCGACCCGGACGACGTCGCCGAGGTCGCCGCCGCAACCCTGCGGGAGGACGGCCACGCCGGACAGATCTACGAGCTGACCGGGCCCGCACTCAGCACGCCTCGCCAACGGGCCGAGGCGATTGCCGACGCACTCGGCGAACCCGTCCGGTTCATCGAGCAGACTCGCGACGAGGCCCGCGCGCAGATGCTGCAGCTCATGCCCGAGCCCGTGGTCGAGACCACGCTGGCCATCCTCGGCCAGCCCACCCCCTCCGAACGGCGCATCAGCCCCGACGTCGAGCAGGTCCTCGGCCGCGCGCCCCGTACCTTTGCCGACTGGGCTCAGCGCTACATCGCCGCTTTCCGATAAGACCGCTGTCTCCGGCCACGGCAAGCCCCGTCAATCCGCTCGCCGAGTCAGGGCGTGAGGAGTACGCGCTTGCGCAGGAGGTCCAGAATCGACTCGCCCGAACCCTTGTCTCTTGAGTAGCTTCATCCTTGTGATCCGTCCTTCGATCTGGCCTGAACTCCAGGGGGTGGAGAGCCCGGCGGTGACGGCGTCGATGTCACGGCTCAGCGGCCGTGGAGACGGGCGGCGCGCCGGAGGCGCAGCGGTGACGGCCTTGAACGGGCGGAGGCAGGGGGGAGACTGCCGCCACCGGCAGACGATCGACACGGCGCTACCTCATGGATGTCGTCAAGTGCCGGGCGGTGCCCGTCGCCTTGGTCGGGGGCAGGAGCCGGGCGAGCCATTCGGTGCGGGTTCGGCGGGCTGTGGCCGAGATGTGCGCGTGGGGGTAGAGAGCGTCGAACCCGTGGAAGCCGCCCGCCCAGACGTGGAGTTCGGCCTGACCGCCGGCCGCCCAGATGCGGGTTGCGTAGTCGGTGTCCTCGTCGCGGAAGACTTCGGCGGAGCCGGTGTCGATGTAGGTGGTCGGCAGGCTGGAGAGGTCGTCGGCCAGCGCGGGCGAGATGTAGTGTCACCCTACTGGCCCGCGGCCTCGGCACTCCGGCCATCGCGGCGCAGATACTGTTCTGCCCCATGCTCGACCACCGCAACACCAGCACCTCCAGCCGCCAGTACTCCGGACGGCCCGGCGTCTGGACACGCGAGATGAACGAGTTCGGGTGGCGCCCCGTTCTCGGCGACCTCACCGACGACGAGGTGTCCGCGCCTCAGGGCGCGCTGCGCAGACGGCCTCGCCCACAGCAGCCAAACGTGGGCCGACCGCAAGCGCGAGCTGACCGTGCAGTCCTCGGCCCGCTGGGCCGGAAGCATCGCGAAGGCCACGCACGACCAGTGGGCGCTCGCCCGCCGCGGCCAGTTCGCCCATAAGCGGGAGCGGACCGACCGTGAGGCCGGGCGCGTGCGTGTGGTGCGCGGTCGCGGGGCTGAAGACCGACAGGGGGATCGGGACCGGCCGGTCGACCGGCGCGAGATCACCGTGCCCGCCAAGGACGGTGCGCCCCTGGAAGTTGCGGTAGAAAGCGGAGACGCTCTTGCCAGACAGGCGTGCCACGTCCTACGACCCGGAAGGGTTCAGCGTAGTGGTCGCGGATCCAGCGCACGGCCCGGGAGACATGGCTGAGGCTGCTGTCGGCGAGGCCGAGCTGGCGCACGGTGACCGTGATGAGCCCCATCCAGTTCCAGAAGCAGATCCGGCTGCAGGAGGCCCGGCTGCTGCTCGCCACCCACCCGGACGATGTCACCGGAGTCGGCCAACGCGTCGGCTACGACAACCCGTCGCACTTCAGCCGGGAGTACCGCCACCACTTCGGCGCACCCCCGAGCCGAGACGCGGCCCGCCTGCGGAGCACCGTACGGTGCAGGCGGCGGGCCTTCGCGAACCATTCCTGCCTGGTGTGGTAGCCGCCCGGCGCCTGCTTGCTGCCCTTCTGCCCGACCGGGAGGGACAGTCGGTGCGTGATAGTGCGTACCCCGGCCTCAAGGCCCTGGAATGGACCACGGTCATCGACGGCGTCCTGATCTCGAAGGTCGACCGATCGGATCCGCCGGCGCCCTCCATGTCCGGCACGGTGCTCGCGGTCATCGCCCAGGGCGCCAAACGCCTCGCCCTGGGCGACAGAGTCTCCGCCGTGCATCCAGTAGACGCAGGGTGCGGCGGCGGTGCGGTCGGTGTTTACCTCGTCTCCCGTTCCGCCTCCGACCCCGACGTCGTCCACGTCACGGAGGGCTGGACCAGCGAGGTCCGCCGTGCTCTGCTCGCCAGTGATCAGGCGCCACAGGATCTCACGTTTGACCAGTGGAGCCAGTACGGCGCGGTCGCGGGGTTCGTCGAGCAGGCGCAGCAGCCTGACCACCGCGTCGAGCATCGCGGGAGGGGCGTCGCTGACGGAGATCCCCGACGGGGCACCTCTGCCCGAGCGGGGAGTGTCTGCGGGACCGGCGCCGGGACCTGCGTCACCACCGGCCGGCAACCCGTCAGCCAGGCCCCACCGCTCGGATCCTCCGCACTCACCCCTGCTCACTCACACGCGCTACAACTCAGGACTTGGCCAACCCTTCCAACCCCCGCAGGCGCCCTGCCCTGAGCGGGTGTCATCGCCACCATGCGCACCCGCGTGCGGGCGTCCTTTGCCTGAGCCGGACCGGCTCCGCGTCGTCGAACTCGGCAACGCGGGCATCCCGTCTGGCCAGGACCTGTTCACCGAGGAGGGCGACATCGCCGAGACGGTGTGGCGCCCGTGCACGACACCACCGGTCAGCTGCGGTTCCCGGCCGGCGCCGACGCGGTCCGACTCGCCCGGGCGAAGTGATCGGTCAGCAAGTGCCCGACCGGACACGGTGACACCTGGTGTTGACCTCCCGCCGCCGGCTGAACACCGCTGCGGGCACCACGCGTTGCACGACGCGCGAACCATGGCCGCATCGATGTGGACGGGCTGCGGAGGGCACCGACCGTGCCGCCGCAGCCCACCGTGGGGGGAGCCGGCCGGGCCCGGTCGGCTCCCCCCAGCGGGGACATGCAGTGTTCGCCGGGTGGCTGACGTACGGGACACAGGAGGCCACCGGCATCGCCCGGCCGGTGCCGGCCCGAGGTGGGGTCACGGCCGGGCCGGGTACGGAGCCGCACCGGGCAGGAAATCACTCCTCGATCCGCAGACACCTCCACGTCTGCGGGCCGACGATGCCGTCCTGCTGCGACGGGGGGAACTGACACCGTGCCTGTGTACGCTTCACGGCCGCAACCGTGTCGGGCCCGTAGACGCCGTCAAGTGCGCTGGGCCCCTGGCCATGGTAGTCGGTGAGGCATTGGATCTCCTTGACCCTGTCTCCGGTCGCTCCAGGAGAGACCGTGACATTCCAGGCCCACGAATAACCGGCCGTCACGCCGGCGTAGTTGGTCGTCTCCTTCCACCACACCAAGCAGCGGCTGTCCGGGTGGAACGGCACGGAGGCCGACACCGCGGAGTGGCTCCGTGCGGTCACCCCCGAGACGTGTGCCGCCGGCGCTGCCGAGGCAGCGCCGGTGCCGACCCCCAGGAAGACCGTGAGGGCCGCCCCTGCTGCGAGGAGGAGACGCGACGTGGTACTCATCTGCATCCTTTCGTTCCGCGGTGTACTTCCGGAGCACTTCTTCGAGGAGGGAGGGACGGTAGGTCGTAGCGGCGCCCAGGACCGCCGCACAGTCAGGACGCGGTCAGGCGGACCGCAGGGCACGCCAGGTTTGCGGACCGACGATGCCGTCGATGGTGATGGAATGATCACGGCTCCAGTTGGTCTGGAGCCGGCGGACCGCCGACTCGGTGAGCGCGCCGTACACCCCGTCGACGGTGAGCTTCGGGCCGTCGTAGTACGCGTGGTCGTTGATCAGGCACTGGATCTCACGGACGATGTTGCCCTCGTCGCCCCGCTGGACCACCGTCTTCCAGGCCCAGCTGTAACCGGCTGTGAAACCGGAGTAGCCACCGCTGGTCTGCCAGTGGATGTTGCACGTCGCGGCGGCAGCGGTGTCGGAGTCCTGGGCGGCCCGGACGGGAGCCTGGACGCCGGCTGTCAGAACGACGGCCAGCCCGGCGGCGACTGCGAGCCTGCGGATGCGCATGGGTTTCCCTCCGTGAACAGCTGTGAGTGTCGGGAGCGGTGGGCACGGTCCTCTCGTGGGAACAGTTGTCCCCGCGGTCCCCCGTCAGCCCCGTGGTCCCCCGATGTGCGGCGCGGCGAGGCGGGTGGGCTAACACTCTTCCCGGATGTAGTCGGCCCACCTGCTGAACGCCGCCTCGGTCCCCGGTCCGGCGATTCCGTCGATCGGGCCGGTGTAGTAGCCCCAGTTCTTCAGCAGCTTCTGGAACGCCGTCACCGTGCCGCTGCCGACGATCCCGTCGATCCGCCCCTTGTACCACCCGTTGAAGGTGAGGTAGCGCTGCAACGCCTGCCAGCTCTTGGTGCCCAGCAGCCCGTCGTACGGGCCGTTGTAGCCCCAATCGTTGTTGTGCAGCCAGCACTGGACCCCAACGGCCTGGCCGGTGCTCAGACCGAGGTTGACCACGGCGAGCGGGACGGCAGCCCCAGAGCTCACGACCTGCTGCGAGGCGGGTGCGGACGCCGCGGAGCAGACGCCCGCACCCGCAAGGCTCCCGGCGGCAAGGCCGGCAACGGCAGTGACGCTGAGGAAGGCTCTCGATAGAACATCACGTCGCATTCATTCCCCCTTCGGATCGTCCGGTCGGCCTGGGCGACAGCAGGTGGAGGACCGCTGAGCGGTTCTCGGGGCCGTGCTGCCGGACGGGCAGTACGAGGGTGCGGGACGAGCAGGGCATAGGGCGTGCGGTGGTGGGCAACTGGAGACGTCTCGGGACGTCTCAGGCTGTGACCTGCGGAGAGGCGGTGGGCGGGGACGCCTCCCGGGAAAGAGATGGGCTCTTCGCGCCGTCTGCGGCGATGACCGGATCCGGCGCACGAGAGTGGGCGGCTGGACGGTATGGGCCACGTGAGCGGCTGAAGGGGAGGAGACTCAGGGCAGGTCCTGACGGCGCGGGCGTTCCGCAACTCGCGGAGGAGCCGGGTGTTGGCGAGGAGGCGCGGTGAGGTGGAGGGCGCTGCCCAAGTCGCTTGATCCACAAGCGCGGGAGCTCGTGGTGGAGTTGCGGCGGCTGAAGGATCACAGCGGGCTGAGCCTGAAGTCGCTCCAGGCCAAGACGCCTTTCAGCAGTTCCTCGTGGGAGCGGTATCTCAACGGAAAGGTGCTGCCGCCCCCAGCCGCCGTCGAGGCCCTGGCCACGAGGGCTGGCGCAGATGCCGCCTCCTTGCTGGCATTGCGGGATGCCGCCGAGAGAACCTCGACCGCCGCTGCCGTGACACCGGCGAAGAGCTGTCCTGCAGCGCAGGAGCGGGATCCGGAGCCGAAGATCCGGGTAGCGGCGTTGTCCCTCGCCGCGGGTGCGCTGCTGGCTTCCGCGATCACCTCGGTCTTGTTGATCACCGCTCCCTGGGGCGAACGGCCCCCTGCGACAGGCGGGGCAGGCGTCGGAAGGTACACGTGCACGTACGCCCGGCATGGCGACCAGTTGTTCGCCGGGAACAGCACCACCAGCTCGCGCCTGGTCATGCGCAACACGACTGGCCCCGACGCCGCGGAAGTGCAGTGCCTGCTCCTGCGCCACAAGCTGTCACCCGGTGATGTGGACGGCTACTTCGGCGAACACACCGAGGCCGAGGTCAAACGGTTGCAGCGGCTGGACCGGGTACCTGCCGACGGGATCGTCGGCGAGCGCACGTGGGCGTTGCTGCGGCACGTGGAATGAACGGCGACGAGAGGGAAGACCGGGCAATGGTGTACTCCCAAGGGGCCGCTCGCTGGCGGCGGCTGCCGCAGGACCTGCCCACCGCGTGCTCACGTCTCGTCACCGGCCTGCGGGGGCTGAAGGACCGCAGCGGCCTCAACCTCACCGAACTGGCCGAAGCGACAGCCATCAGCAGGTCGTCCTGGGAGCGGTACCTCAACGGCAAGCAGTTCCCTCCCCGGCATGCCGTCCGGGCCATCTGCCGGGCAGCGCAGGAGACCGAGGACGAACTCCTGGCGCAGTGGGCGGTGGCGGACGCGGCCTGGAGCGGACGCGGGCACGCGATGGCTCCCGGCTCTGACCCAACATCTCCGCCCAGTGTCGGCATCGGAACCGCCGTGCCCGACAGCCGGCCGGCGACCGGGCCCTCAAGGCCGGTACGCAGAGCGTTGCTTGCAGCATCCGCTCTGATCGACAAGCGTCCCATGAGCACAGCGGTCGGTGTCTTCCTGCTGTGTGCGGCGATGCTCACGCCCGCCGTCGTGATCCACGCCTCCCGCGCCACCGGGCCCTTGACGGCCACCCGCCCGCCCATATGCCGACTGCGGTCATGCCAAGGCCGGAACCCACGTACGACCGCGTGCGAGGATCCCGTCACCACGGCCTCTCACACGGCGGCTGACGGCACCCGGCTCGAAGTCCGGTTCAGCCCGAGCTGCCAGGCCGGGTGGATCCGCGCCTGGCCCACGCACCCCGGCTTCCGCATCGAGATCACCGGCCCTGACGCGCGCCCCCGGAGTGCCGTCGAAACGGCGCGGCCGGCCGACAACGAAGTGACAACGACGACGATGATCGCCGCCCCCCGTCCTTCGGACTTGCGCGCGTGCTACTACCCCTCCACCGGTCGCCCCGGACGGGAGTGCTTCGGCGGCACCGCCTGACCGGAGCTGCCGCATGTCACCGCCCGCGCCGCCTGCCGCGCCGGGCTGCCCGCCCTTCCCGACCGCGCCCTCACCCGGGCTCCCAGACGCTGTCCTCCCTGTTCCGCGCATACGTCGACGACATCACCGAGCAGCGCGGCTGCACGCACGTGACGTACCCGGACGCGAAGGATTCCCGTAGCCGGCCACGGGACGCGCGCCGCCACATGACCGGGAGCAGTGCCGCGTGGTCCCCGCCGGAAATGCGGTGGAGTTCGCCGATCTTGCTGATTAGTGTCGTGGGATGGGTACTCGCACTTTCCGGATCACGGTCCGCGGTGTCTTCGACGGGCTCAGCGCCGATCAGCGGGCCGAACTCCTGGCCCGCGCCGCAGAGCACGACGTTCTGCGCGCGGCCTTCACACCCGAGGGGCACCTCAGTTACGACCTGACGGCGCGATCCGCCTTCACCTTCCGATTCCTGGATTCCGGGGAGGAAGAGGAGGACATCCTGGAGGCGTCCGAACGCGCTGAAGAGGCGGCGAAGGCGTGGCTGACCGAGCGCGGCTACGGCTACAAGAACGTGCGCTCCCAGGCCGAGGACCTCTCCCAGGCGCCGTTGGGCAAACGGCAGCGCCGCGCTGCGGCCCAGAAGAACGCCTGATCCTGCAACCGCACTCTCATGGCCCGGTGACGGCCGCAGGCAGCGCTCCCCCAGATCGTCTGCCACGACGGGTCCGCGACCTACGCCGAGGCGATCCGCCGAGCCCTGCCCAGGGCGACGTCGATCGCCGCGGGATTCCCGTACGGGGCGCGGTGCATCGGTGTCCGCCATCCGCCCTTCCGCGAAGAGAGGCTCCTGACCGGCAAGGGCGGCCCGCCGTAGAAATGGCGGCCGGCAGGCTTGCAGGCTTGCAGGCTTGCAGGCTTGCAGGGCCGGACACGGCCGGAGGGGGCCCGCGGCGTGTCCGCATCGGCCAGCAGTCCCCGCCCGGGACCGCCACGAGCGCGGTCCGGCCCGGGCGGGTGGTGCGGCCCCGTCCTCATGACGGACACACGAGCAGGCCCGATGCGCGCCTGTCACCGAGGCGGATCACCGGTCGGGCGGTTCCTCGTGCGGGCGCGGGGCTGACGTCCCTGACCTCCGCGGACGGGGGTTCCCCACTCGGTTTCCCCCCGGAGGGCGCCCTTGAGCACCTTGCCGCCCGGGTTGCGGGGAAGCGGGGTGTCGCGGACGGCGACGTACTGCGGGATCTTGAAGTCGGCGAGCCGTTCCGCCAGGTACGCCAGCATCGCCCCGACGTCGAACGAACCGGCGGAGGCCGGGACGACGACCGCCCCGACCTTCTCCCCCATGACCTCGTCGGGCACGCCGAGGACCGCCGCCTCGGCGACTCCGGGCGCCCCGGCCAGGGCGTTCTCGACCTCGACGCAGTACACGTTCTCGCCACCGCGGTTGATCATGTCCTTGGCGCGGTCGACGATGCGGACGAGGCCCTCGTCGTCGATGCGGGCGAGGTCACCGGTGTGCAGCCAGCCGTCGACGAAGGTCGCGGCCGTGGCCTCCGGTTTGTTCCAGTAGCCGGCCACGCGGTTCGGCCCGCGTACCAGGAGTTCGCCCACGCCGGTGCGGGGGTCCGCGTCGGCGAGTCCGAGGTCCACGACGGGTGCCGCGAAGCCGACCGAGTCGGCGTGGTCGGTCGACCACTCGTGGGGCAGGAATGTCGCGATCGAGGCGACCTCGGTCAGGCCGAAGCCGTTGCCGACCCGGGCCGACGGGAAGGCGTCCTTGATCCGCGCGACCAGGGCGGGCGCGATGGGGGCTCCCCCGTAGGCCGCGAGGGTGACCCCGCTGGTGTCCAGCGACGCGAAGTCCGGCTGCGCGATCACGAGGTTGTAGATCGCCGGGACGGTGATCACGATGTTGATGCGCTCCTCGGCGATCGTCGTCACGAAGCGTCCGACGTCGAAGGCCGGCAGGATCACCGCCGTTCCACCGACGGCGAGCTGGACGAGCAACTGCGTGTTGCACCCCGTCACGTGGAACAGCGGCACGGAGATCAGGTTGCGCAGCGCGGGCCCATCGCTCCGGTCCACACCGAGCACCCGCAGGGTGGTCTCGATGTTGGACAGGAAGTTCTCGTTGGTGGTGACGGCGCCCTTCGGGAAGCCGGTCGTGCCGCTGGTGTAGAAGATCGCCACCGGGTCGGTGTGGGCGGAGTCCTCGTGCGCGGCCGGTGGTCCGGCGGGCAGCGGTTCACCGGGCCGGAAGACGTACGCGGCTCCCGAGTCCGTCAGGACGTAGTCGACCTCGGGCTGCGCGAACCTGGTGTTGACCGGAACGACGATCGCGCCGGCGAGCACGCTGCCCAGGAAGGCGCACACCCAGTCGGCTCCGGCCGGCAGGAGGATGGCGGTGCGGTCGCCGGGTGCGATGCCCCGCTGCCGCAGGCCTCCGGCCACCTTGCTCGCGCGCGCCCACAACTGGGCGTAGGTCAGGCGGGGCCCGCCGACCTCGACGACCGCTTCGACGTCGGCGTACGCCTCGGCGGAGGAGCGGATCGCCTCGAGGAGGGAGACCGGCAGGTTGTCGTAGCGGGCGATGCCGTCCGGGCCGCGCGTGATGCCGCTGGTGTCGAGCGGTCCGTGCTTGGTGTCGCTGGTGTCGAGGGGTCCGTGCTTGGTGTCGGTCATCCGCTCACGCCCCGGCCGTGAAGTAGCGCCGCGGGTTGTCGACCAGCATCGCGTCGATCTGCTTGTCGCTGACACCGGCCTCGCGCAGGGCGGGCAGCACGTCCGTGGGGATGTGCAGGAAGTTCCAGTTCGGGGCCGCGGACTTCACCAGCTGCTGGTAGTCCTCACCGGAGAAGTAGTCCATGTAGCAGGCGGCGTCGTGCGCCAGCACGATGCGGTCGGCGTAGCCCTGCGCGCACAGCGCCGCGATGGTGGCGACCCGGTCGCCGGTGGGGTTGTACATGTCCAGGCCGAACCGGTCGCAGCCTATGGTCGCGCCCGAATCCATGACCCACTTCAGGTAGTCCAGGTCGTTGGTGTCGCCGGCGTGGCCGATGACGACCTTCGTCAGGTCCACACCGCGCTGCCGGTAGAACTCGATCGCGAGCCGTCCGGTCTGGTGCCCGGCGTTGGTGTGCACGGTGATCGGTACGCCGGTCCGGACATGGGCCTCGCAGATGGCCGCCTGCACGCGCTCCTGGTCGTGGGTCAGTCCGCGCTCCTCGACCACGCCCTTGAGGAACGCGGCCCGCACTCCGGTGTCCGCGATGCCGTCGGTGATGTCCTTGACGAACAGTTCGGTCATCGGGTCCGGTCCGTCGAAGAGCGTTCCCGGGCCCCGGTAGTGGAAGTAGTGCGGGATCTCGTCGAAGGTGTACAGGCCGGTCGCCACCACGATGTTGATGTCGACCTCGGCGTTGACCCGCTGGATGCGCGGGATGTAGCGGCCGAGGCCGACGACGGTCGGGTCGACGATGGTGTCGACGCCCGCGGCCTTGAGCTCACGCAGTTTCCGAACGGCGTCGGCCAGCCGCTCTTCCTCGTTCCACCACTCCTGCCCGTAGTTGGCCATGATGTCGGGGGTGAGCACAAAGACGTGCTCGTGCATCAGCGTGGTTCCCAGCTGATCCGCTGTGATCGGGCCGCGAACGGTCGCGACGTCGTGGACAGTCATGACTGCCTCCAGGTCGTGCTGCGTCACCATTGACGCCCGCAGTGAAGCCGGTCGGAGCCGAGCCTGTCGTCGCCCCGTGCGCACAGTTGTGTCGTCAACGCGTGCTGTCGCCGCGGATCGCCGCGGACGAGAGGCGGCGGTCCACCTGGGAGGACACACCCCCGTCCCCTAGCCCGCCGCATCCCGGGGCGGATAGTCTGCCGCCTCAGCGGAGGGAGGGGATCGAAGTGGCAGGGACATACCAACTGGACGGTCTGACCACCGGCGGCCGCCCTGCGTCTGGTGCCGCGGCGCAGGATGCCTGGCGCGACTGGTGCTGCCGGGTCCACGGCCATTTCGACTTCGAGTTCGACGACCACTCCTACCGCGGACGGGTGGTCCGCCAGCACACCCGGACCTACCAGCTCATCGCCTGGACGGGAGAGGCGGAAGTCGTCAGACGCAGCGCGCGCAGCATCCGCCGCGACCCCCGCGGTCACTACGAGCTCCTCGTCCCCCTGCGGGGTCGGCTCAAGGTCGGGCACGACGACGAGGCTTGCTGGATCAGGCCGGGTGACATGGCCCTCATTCCGATGGACCTGCCCTCCGCCGTCGCGCACGCCACCGGCGCGGCCGCCCTCACCCTCCTGGTGCCCGTCGGTCTCGTCGAGCAGCGCCTGGGGCCGGCCGTCGTACGCAGCCAGAAGATCGTCGGGGACAAAGGGCTGTCCCGCGTCAGCCGGGACTTCGTGGTCAGCCTGCTCCGCCAGCGGGCCCACTTGTCCGGCCCGGAGTTCGACGCTGCCTGCGATCGGGTCGTCGACCTGGTGTGCCTGGCGGTGGACGGCGGGCAGCGGCTGCCCGAGCAGACAGCCGGCGCCGCCGTCGCCGATGCCGTCAGACGGTACGTCCGCGAGCATGTGACCGATCCGGGACTGTCGGTCTCGGCGATGGCCTCTGCCATCGGCTGGTCGCCCCGCTACATCCAGGCCGTGCTCGCACGTGAGGGGACCACCCCCACCGAGCTGATCCGCACCCAGCGGCTCGATCTGGCGCACGCCAAGCTGTCCAACCCGAACCTCGCCGGCCAGACGATCGCCGCCATCGCGACCTCCGTCGGTTTCACCTCGTCCAGCGCCTTCAGCCAGGCGTACCGGCAGCGGTTCGGCTGCTCCCCCCGCGATGCGCGCCCTCTTCACCGCCACGGGCAGTAGGGCGGAGGAACACCTCGGGACGGGGCCTTCGGCCGGGCCGATGGCCTCCTGACCTCATGCGGGCAACCGCCGTCCGGCGGCAGCCTTTCGGAGGCCCTCTTGTGGTGAGCGCGTCAAAACATGCACCATTTCGGCCATCCAGCAGCGCACCACCGATTGCAGGAGGACTCCCCCGCGATGGCAGTGACGCACAGAACCCGGCGGCGTATCGCCGCAGCGTTCTCGGCGGCGGTGACCGCCGCCACCCTCGGTCTGACCCTGACCGCCCCCGCACAGGCCGCACCGGCGGAAGGCCGCATCATCGGCGCCGGCGCCAAGAACGCAGTGAAGGACAGCTACATCGTCGTCCTGAACAAGAGTTCCGGTCTCAAGGCCGCCTCGGCGACGGGCAACAGCCTGGTCACCCGGTACGGCGGCACGGTCGAGCGCACCTACCGCGCCGCTCTCAACGGCTACTCCGCCCACATGACCGCGACCGAGGCCAAGCGGCTCGCCGCCGACCCGGCCGTCGCCCAGGTCATCCAGGACACCACCGTCGGCATCGACGCCACCCAGACCAACCCGCCGTCCTGGGGCCTGGACCGCATCGACCAGGCCGGCCTCCCCCTGGACGGCGGCTACACCTACCCCGACACCGCCGGCTCGGGCGTGACCGCGTACATCATCGACACCGGAGTGCGCATCACCCACACCGACTTCGGCGGCCGGGCCTCCTACGGTTACGACGCCGTTCAGGACGACTTCGTCGCTCAGGACGGAAACGGCCATGGCACCCACGTCGCGGGCACCGTCGCCGGCACCTCCTACGGCGTCGCGAAGAAGGCCAAGATCGTCGCCGTGCGCGTCCTGAACAACGCGGGATCCGGCACCACCGCCCAGGTCGTCGCCGGCATCGACTGGGTGACCGCCAACGCCGTGAAGCCGGCCGTGGCCAACATGAGCCTCGGTGGCGGCGCCAACACCGCCATCGACACCGCTGTCCGCAACTCCATTGCCTCTGGAGTCACTTACGCCGTCGCCGCGGGCAACTCCGGCGCCGATGCCTCCGCCTACTCGCCCGCCCGCGTCACCGAGGCGATCACCGTCGGCGCCACCACCAGCACCGACGCCCGCGCCAGCTACTCCAACTACGGCTCCGTACTGGACCTGTTCGCGCCCGGCTCGTCCATCACGTCGGACTGGAAGACCAGCGACACCGCCACCAACACCATCTCCGGCACATCGATGGCTACCCCGCACGTCACCGGCGCGGCAGCCGTCTACCTCGCCGGGCACCCCTCGGCCTCACCGTCCCAGGTCGCCAGCGCCCTGACCTCGGCGGCCACCTCCGGTGTCGTCACCGGTCCCGGCTCCGGCTCCCCCAACCTGCTGCTGCGCGTCACCCCTTGACACCTCGAAGGCCGGGCGCCCCTGCGCGCAGGGGCGCCCGGCCGCCAGGTTCGCCGGGGCCGCCAGGTTCGCCGGGGCCGCCGGGGCCGCCGGGGCCGCCGGGCGATCGGACATCGCCGTGATCCGGACCTCGACGTGGTGACCCGGGCAGCGGCAGCCGTTCTTCGCGATGCGCCCCGCGCCGACGGGTCTGCCCGTCACCAGCGCTCGCGCAGGAATTGGTTGTGGTAGGCGTGGACCCTGCGCCGTGTGTCCCGGATGCCGCGGGTGGCGGCGGCCTCCGTCCGCAGGGCTTCGGGGTGGGGTGCCATCCGCCGTCGGTCCCGGCGGACCAGCACGACCGTGCAGACCGCCACGATCAGCACGGCGACGGCGAGAGGGATCAGGAAGGACATCGACACTGCTCCTTCCGCCCGGCTGCCTGCCGGGCGTGGGGGTTCACAGGGGGAGAACGGTGGCCGGCGGCACGGGTGACGGCGGACTCGGCGCCGGGCCGGCGAACCCGGTTCACCGGGGGAAAAGGCGGTGCAGCGGCCGGACGAACCGGCACGTCAGCCGCCAGGCGACGAAGAGTGCTCCGGCCGGCGCGAGCAGGCGCAGCGCCGCGGTGACGGCGCCCGGCGGCGTGAGGGCGACCAGCGGTGCGGTCGCGCCGACAGCGAGGAACCAGGCGAGCACCGTCACCGAGGAGACCGCGACCGACACCGGTACCCCGCCCATCCCCCAGGCGTCGAGGTCGAGGTCCGCGTCGAAGCTGTCCACGGCCGTGACACCGAGGGCGACGAGCAGCCAGAAGCACACGACCACGACGAGGGCGGCGGTGAACAGGATCGAGGGAAGGCCGGTGGCGGCCACCACGAGCATCCGCATCATCACGCCCCTCCCTCGCACGGCACACATGGACGGCGCGCTGCGGCCTTCGGTCCCGGCCCAGGCATCTGCCGGTGTCCGGCACCGGAACCGTCCGCAGTGCTCCCCACGCGTCATGATGCACGGCGGACACCCAGGAGCGCATTGCCGGTCTCCGGCAGTGTTCACTAGGGTCTTCATGCCGGTGAGCCGCCAAGGAGCGTCACCGGCACGTCAAGATTCATGGGGGCGGCGTGACCGACCGGGAGATTCCCGAGCAGTATCTGGACGGCTATGCCCGGATACTGGCCGAGGCGTCGGCCACGGGCCGACGTCTCACCCGCCAGGAGATCGAGTCACGGCGCACGCTGGGGGAGCAAGCCGCCGACGCGGGCCACGGGCTGCGCGCCCTGGTCGGCGCCCACTTGGCGGCGGCCCGCTCCGCCTGGCCCGGCACAGCGGGATCGGCCGACAGCACACTCGCCGCCATGCACCAGGCGATCGACGCCTTCGCCGAAGGATACGAACGCGCCCAGCGCCTGGCGGTGCGCCAGGAGGAGGCGGCGCGCCGCGAGTTCATCGACGATCTCCTCTACGGGCGCAGTGACCTGGGCCGCCTCGCCGAACGCGCCGAACGCTTCGGTCTGCGCCTGTCCCACGCCCACGCGGTCGCCGTCGCGCAAGGCCCGAACGCCTACCACGAAAGCGACGCGGTGCCCCGGCAGGTCGAGCGCGCGCTCATCGCCCGGTTCGGCGACCGCAGCGTCCTGGTCACCACCAAGAACGGACGGCTGCTGTGCATCGTCCCCGGCCACGAGGACGAGATACTCCCCTACTTCGCCAAACAGGCGTACGCCGCCACCGACGGCGGCCGGGTCGCCATCGGCCGGGCGCAGCCCGGCCCGGGCGGCGTCGTCCAGTCGTACGAGGAGGCGCTCAACGCCCTCGAACTGGCCGAGCGCCTCGGCCTCGACGGCCCCGTGCTGCATGCGGCCGACCTGCTCGTCTATCCCGTCCTCACCCGCGACCGGCAGGCCATGGCCGACCTCGTGGTGAACACGCTGGGTCCGCTCACCTCGGCCCGCGGCGGTGCCCTGCCACTCCTGGACACGCTCACCGCGTACTTCGACTCCGGCTGCGTCGCCGCCGAGGCCGCCCGGCGCCTGTCCCTCAGCGTGCGGGCCATGACCTACCGTCTCGAACGCATTCACCAACTCACCGGCGCCGACCCCTCCGATCCCGCACACCGGTACATGCTCCAGACCGCGGTCATCGGCGCCCGGCTGCTGGACTGGCCCGCCCGGGACATCTGACGCCTCCGCCGCTCAGCGGCAGCGCGAGCACACCGGTCTGTCCGCCGGAGACCGCGCGGGCCATGGCCGCCCCGTCCGCGGGTGGCCGGTGCCCGGGCGTCCGGCCTTCTGACCGGCTGCCGCCCACGCCCCCGTCGGGCGGCGGCCGCTTCGTCCGGCCCGGCGACGACCGGCCCGTCCTCACGGCCCGTACGCGCGCCTTTCTCCGGCGGGCCCGAGCCAGGCCACGCACGAGATCGGCCACGCACGAGATCGGCCACGCATGAGCCGGCCCTCGTCAGGAAGCCGTCAGCGTTCCGGCAGGGCCCGTAAGAGCGGCATCAACGGCGCACGCCGGGGGCGCGAAGAGGGGGTTTCCTCAAGAGGTCCGTTCCCACCCGAACCCCCCAGGAGTTCACGATGGCCGATCTGGCCTTCGTCGTCGCCACGATCACGGTCTTCGCGCGACACGGGCACGTCGGCCGCGAAGGAGGCCGGCAACATGGTCGACCTCGACTCCAACCCGACCAAGCTCGTCGAGATCGTCGAGATCGGCAAGCAGTTGCTGATCACACGGGGTGCGCTGACGACCTTCTCCATCGCCAACGACGTCGCGAAGTACTTCGCCATCATCCCGGCGATGTTCGCGGTCGCCCATCCGTCGCTGGACGGGCTCAACATCATGAGACTGGCCTCGCCGGAGTCGGCGATCCTGTCGGCGGTCGTCTTCAACGCGCTGATCATCGTGGCGCTGGTGCCGCTCGCCCTGAAGGGCGTGCGCTACCGGCCGATGAGCGCCGACGGAATACTGCGGCGCAACCTCGGGATCTACGGCCTGGGCGGCCTGATCGCCCCGTTCGTCGGCATCAAGCTGATCGACCTGCTCATCTCTGCGGTCCCCGGGATCGGGTGAAGGACATGAACACCTCTCTTGTGAACACCGGACGCATGCTGTGGGCCGCCCTGCGCATGCTGCTCGTCCTCACCGCCGTCACCGGCGTCGTCTACCCCCTCGCCGTCACCGGCATCGGCCAGACGTTGTTCCACGACGAGGCCAACGGGTCGATGGTCGAGGCCGACGGCAGAGACGTCGGGTCGAAGCTGATCGGCCAGAGCTGGAACATCAAGGGCACGGACAGGCCGGATCCCAAGCGGTTCCAGGGCCGGCCGTCCCACAGTGGCTACGATCCGCTGGCCACCGGCTCCGGCCAGCTCAGCGCCGGCAACCCGGAGCTGGTGGCGATGGTCGAGGCCGCCAAGAAGCAGGTCGCCGCCTTCAACGGGGTGTCCGAGTCCCAGGTGCCCAAGGACGCGGTCACCGGCTCGGCCTCGGCGATCGACCCGGACATCTCCCCGCAGTACGCGGACATCCAGGTCAGGCGGGTGGCGAAGGCGAACGGGCTGCCCCCCGCGCAGGTGCGGAAGCTGGTCGGCGACCACACCCGGGGCCGCACCCTCGGCTTCCTCGACCAGCCTCGCGTCAACGTCCTGGAGCTCAACATCGCGTTGAGGGCGCTGGCGGCCGGGGGCTGACCGTGCCGTCGCAGCGGCAGGCGAAGCCGACGGCACGGGGAGTCTCTCCGGCCGTCGGCCGCAGCCGTTGCCGCAGTCGCGCGTACGAGGTGGGCGCCGCGGCCGGGACGGCGCCTCCGCCGTGACGAACTACCGTCGGCCGTCGGCCGGTACAGGTCCCTGGTCAACCGCGTCTGCGTTCTCGTGGTCGTCGCCCGGGGGGCGCGTCGTCGGCGCGGGGGCGTCTGTCGCGTACTCCGCGGCGGAGAAGCGGCGGACCCCCGGTACGGCGGCGGTTCCCGCGCAGGCCAGACCCACCCCGATCGCCGCGGCCCAGAGCGGCGCCTGCGGGCCCCACGCGTCCGCCGCCAGCGGGGCGAGGGCGTAGCCGAGGGGCATGGCGGCCAGGGACAGCAGCCAGTCGTAGGAGGTGACGCGTGCCAGCACCGTGGGTGGGATGGCCGCCTGGACGGACGTCTCCCAGACGGGGTTGAGGAAGCCGAGGCCGGCCAGGGCCAGACCATAGGCGGTGATGACGGCGAAGGCCGGGGCGCCGGCCGCGAAGAGGGCGAGCGGGAGCGCGTAGGTGGACAGGCCGAGGTTGGCCACGAGTACGGGTCGGCGCAGGCGGGCCCTTCCGGCGAGCAGGGAGCCGAGCAGCAGGCCCACGGCTCCGGCCTGAAGGATCGTCACCCAGGTCTTCTCCCCGCCCAGATGCCTCACGGCCAGGGCGGGACCGAGCGTCATCAGAACGGCCGCGGCACCGTTCCAGGTGGCGTGTGCGAGGAGACTCGTCCAGTACCAGTCACGGCTGCGGACTTCCCGCCAGCCCTCCACGAGGTCGACTCGGAGGGAACTGCGGTCCGCCGGGACGTGGGCGACACGCGTCGCGGCGAGCAGCCCCGCGCTGGCCGAGAAGGACACCGCGTCCAGGACGAAGGCCCACCCCGGTCCGGCGGTGAGGATCAGCAGCCCCGCGAGAGCAGGGCCGCCGAGATTGGTGGCGCTCTTGACCGCGCCGAGCGCGGAGTTGGCGACCTGCCGGTCCTCGCCCGGCACCGAGCCGGTGATCAGCCTCGGCAGAGCCGGCATGGCGAACGCGGAGGCGGTGCCGCCGGCCATGGAGGCGAGAGCGATCTGCCACACCTCGGGCGTCCTGCTCAGGAGTTGCAGGCCGACGTAGAGCTGTGCGGCACAGCGTACGAGGTCGGTCAGCAGCGCCACCGTCCGGGGGTTGAAGCGGTCCCCGACCACCCCGCCGAGGGGCAGGAGCAGAAGGCGGGGAACCATCGCGCACCCCAGGACGAGCGCGAGAGCGGATGTCGAGCCGGTGGCCCGCAGCACGGCGAGGGAGAGCGCGGCGGGCACGACGGCGTCCCCGACCAGGGAGAGGGACTGCCCCAGGAAGAGCAGCCGGAAGGGGCGGTTGCGCATGAGTCGGTGGGCCATGCCGCCGAAATCTATTTCGGCACCGAAGTTTCGTCAACGAAATATCTGGGCTCGAAATATCTGGAACCGAAGGATGCGGCGTAGGCTGGGGCCATGGACCGCGCAGAGCCCCGGGGGCACGACTGGACGGACGAGCACGTCACCCGCTGGCTGACGGTGCTGCCGGGTCTGGATCCGGACATCGAGGGCGCGGTGACCCGCATGAAGAAGATCACCTGGCATCTGGGCAAGGTCCGCGAGCGGTCGCTGGCCGACTGTGACCTGGAACGCCACGAGTTCGACACCCTGCACAAGCTGGCCGCCCGTGCGGGCAGGGCCGCCCCGTCCGAGCTCGCCACCGACCTCGACCTCGCCCCCGCCTCGGTCACCGGCCGGCTCGACGCCCTGGAACGCCGCGGCTTCGTACGCCGTACGCCGTCGAAGACGGACCGGCGCCGCGTCGACGTGGAGCTGACCGACGCCGGACGGGCCGCGTGGCTGGGCGCGATGGACGTCGTCGGTGACGAGGAATACCGCCTTCTCGGCGTCCTGTCGCGGGATGAGCGCCGTGCGCTGTCCGACATGCTGCGCCGCGTCGCGCTGGCCGCGGAGGCGCACCAGGAGCCTTCCTGACTTCTCCGGCAACGCCCGGACGACCGGCGGACCCCGACGACCGGAGGACCTCGACCGGCGGACCCGGGCGACCGGCGGACCCCGACCGGCGGACCCCGACGACCGGCGGATCCGGGCGACCGGCGGACCCCGATGACCGGCAAACACGGGACGACCGGCAAACACGGGACGATCGGCAAACAGGGGACGGGTGACCGGCGGACCCGGGTGACCGGCAAGCCCGGGACGACCGGCATACCGCGTCGCCGGAGAGGAGACGGCGTGGTCGGCTCGACGCCGCCGCGCGGCGCCGGGCGTCGTCCCGGCCCCCGTCCTCAGGCCGGTGGAACGGCGTGGCCCGCGGCCACCAGCCGGCGCCGCCCGGCGTCCAGCAGCGCGGCCGCCCGCGGAAGGCCGCCCAGCGACCCGGACAACGCCGCCAGGGCCGTGCCCAGAACGGCGGTGGGCGCACCGCGGGCGCGGAGGAACTGCACTTCGAAGGAGAGATGGTCGGTGAGGACCTGCGGATCGTCGACGTAGTCGGCCGCGGCCACGACGTCCGGGAGACGGCCCAGCTCCTCCAGGACGGACTCGGCGTGCTCGGTGCCGGGGTCGCGCAGCCACGGGTACTGCTCGCGCAGCCGGGCGAGCAGCCGGCCCAGCGACTCGGACCGCCGCCGGACGATCCGGGAGTACTCACCGTCGGCGAGGTGCTCCAAGGGCGCCGCCTCCGATGGGGCCTGCGGCCACCGCGCGGCGAGCATCTCAGCGGCGGTGACCGGATCGGGCGCGTACAGGTCGGCCCCGAGGGTGCGGGCCCAGACGCCCTCGGGCCCGAAACCCGAACCGCCCGCGAGCACCGGCACGCCGACGTGCCGGCAGCCCTCGACGAGGCGGTGCGCGGCGGGCAGCCGCACCGGGATCATGCACGACAGGCCCACCAGGTCCGGCCCCTGCCGGTGCACATGGGACAGCAGGTGCGGGACGAGAACGTGGGCGCCCAGGAACGTCAGGTCGAAGCCGCGCAGCCGCAGCACCTCGGCGGCGATCCGGGCCGGCAGGGTGTGGCGCTCCCCCTCGACGCACGCGAACACGACACGACGGGCCGGGGCGGAGTCCGGGGGCCGCGGCGGGCGGTCCTCGGCGGCCACGGCCCTCACCACCCGCTCGCTCACATGGGTGGCGGCGTGCTCCTGGGCCACGCTCCACTCCGTCGACACCCACCGGGCGCCGACAGCGGCCTGGGCCGGAGCGATCAGCCGAAGCAGGATGTCCTCCGCCGAGGTCCCGGACCGCAGCAGGCCCAGGGCGAGCGCGGTGGCCCCGGCCTCGTCGGCGTGGGCGAGGTGGTCGTCGAAGGCGGCGCGGACCTCCGGCGCCGCGGCGGACACGCCGGTCACCGGGGGGCTCCGGCGGCGCCGGGCGAACCGGGTGCGGCCTGCAGCGCCAGCACCGCGATGTCGTCGTGGGCATGCCCGGCCAGCCAGTCGGCGGTGCGCAGTTCGATCCGCTCGGCGACCGCGCCGGCGGGCATCCCCGCGCAACCCGCCAGGTCGTGCGCCAGCCGCTGTTCCCCGTACTCCTCGGCGCCTTCGGGGCCGCCCCGGGCCTCGGTGACCCCGTCGCTGTACAGCAAGATCAGCTCGCCGCGCGCCAGGCGGACTTCGGCCTGGGCGAATTCCGGGCCGGGCAGGGCCCCCACCAGCATCCCGCCCACGTCCACAGCCTCCACGGTGCCGCCATGGCGCAGTACCAGCGGCGGCAGATGCCCGCCGCCGGCGAGCACGACGTCCAGGCTGTCTCCGGCGCCCGGGCGGGCGGTGCCCATGACCACACTGACGAACCGGCCCGAGTCCGCTTCGAGCAGCGACTGGTTGAGCACCTCGAGCACACGCAGCGGGCGGGACTCGACGTGGGCCAGGGTCCGCAGGCTCTGGCGGACGTGGCCGGTGAGCACGGCCGCCTCGACGCCCTTGCCGCAGACGTCCCCCAGGGCGAAGTCCACACCGCCGCCGTCCCGCGCGGGTTCCACCTGGTAGAAGTCGCCGCCGAAGCCCAGCGCCTCCGGGGCGGGGCGGTAGGCGGCGCCCAGCCGCACCCCCGGCACCTCGGGCAGCGGTGCCGGGTCGAGGCCCGACTGGAGGACGGCCGCGGTGTGGGCCTGCTGGGTGTAGAGCGCTGCGGTCGACAGCGCCGTACCGGCCCGGTAGGCGAACTCGCGCCCCACGGCGGCGTCCGCGGTGTCCAAGCCCCGGGTTCCCGCCGACCGGACGAGAACCAGCGCCCCCGTCGGCGCCCCGCTGCCCGGCAGTGCCATCACCAGCGTCTCGCCTCCCGTGCCCGGATCCGGCGGTGCCGCACCGCCGAGCGCACCGAGTTCGCCCGGCCGGCAGGGGGCGGGCCGCAGCCACAGGCCCGACAGGGCCCGCACCAGTGGCGGCACACGGTCGAGCAAGGACGCCGGCAGCACGCCCGACTCCGCCGCCGTGCCCGGCGCCGTGCAGCGGTACCACTCCGCGTGGCCTCTACGCGGCGGCAGTACGAGCACCGCGGCGTCCGCCAAGGCCGGCACGGCGAGTTCCACCACCCTCCGGGCGGTACGGCCGTGGTGCAGGGAAGCGCCCAGCCGTCGGCCCGCCTCGCCGAGGAACGCCGCGCGGGACCGCTCGGCGCGCAGCTCGGCCTCGCCCTGGCGGACCGCGGTCACGTCACTGACGAGCCACACCGCGCAGTCCTCCACCGTGCTCCTGCGCCCGGTCAGCCGCCGGCCGCGGAAGTCGGCGTCGAAGCGCGCGGCAGAGGCGGCGGCCGCCTGCCCCAGGGGTCCGGCCGAGACGGGGTCCGGCGCCATCCCCGGCCGCAGGCCCGGGAAGTAGACGCCGGTCAGGCCGTTGCACCAGCGCACCACGCCGGTGGCGTCGCAGACCACGACCGCCTGGTCGACGAGGTCGAGCAGGGCGTTCAGCAGCTTCTGCCCGGGACGGCCCCGTGCCTCCCCGGCCCCGCCGTGCGCCGCCGGGCTCGGGGCCCGCGTGCCCGTCACCGGGCCCGCACCCCGGGAGGACGGGTCCCGGCACCGCATGAAACGCGGCCGGCTGCCTCGCCGGCCGGCAGAGGAGAGATACGCACCGCCGCTCCACACCCCGGTGCCCGAAAAATCCTTTACATCCGATTTCTCATGATACAGTCCGCCTCCGCTCCTTGCCGGGCACCGCGCGCAGGAGCCGGGCCCCGTCGTGCGCCACCGCGCCGGCCCGGGGCGAGCCCGGCTCGACGAGGCCGCCCGGGCCGCGGTGCCGGACGCACCGTGAGGTCTTCACGGGCGCCGGCACCGTCCCGGGCGGGGAGGGGTTCAGCAGGTCGGGACGCCGGGAAGCCAGGCGTCGGGGACGTCGATGAAGATGTTGGAGATGTAGCCGCCGTAGTCGGGCAGATACGACCAGGCGTCGTTGCTGTAGCCGTCGTAGTTGACGAGTTGACCGTGCACCTGGCACTTCACGCGTACGGTCGTCGGGCCGGCCAGGCTGGCCACGCGGGTGGAGTTGGTGGTCGCCTGGGCCCGGATGCTGACGTCCGTGCCCCAGGTCGGGAACGACGTGGTGTTACCGCCGTCCGTCCACAGGTAGCTGACGGTCACCCAGCCGTTGTCGTTCAGGCCGACGTTGTAGAAGGTGCCGTCGGCCAGGTCGATGCCGGCCGGGTTGGCCACCTGGCGGCCGAACTCGTCCCGCCCGCCGTTGTATCCGTTCTGGTAGGCGGCCTGTGCCTCGGGCAGGCCCCGGGAGAGGTCCCTCCACTGCTCCCGCTGCGAGGAGGGGTTCCAGTAGTCGTCGTGCGTGTTCCAGGGGCCGACGTCCCATACGGGTGCCGTCTCGCAGCGCGCCGGCCCGCACACCTGGACCGAGTACTGGCTGCTTCCGTTGGGCGAGAGGGCGCGCCGTGAGGGCAGGGCCACGAAGTGGTCGTTGCTGCGTATCACGTGACCGTTGGCGGTGGTGCCGCCGACCAGCCCCTCGCGCGTGGCGTAGACGCGGGCCGAGAAGGACGAGGCGGCGGTGAGCGCGGGCTGCGCGGGCGGGGTGCCCTGATCGTCCGCGGTCAGTGTCAGGCCGCGGACCGCGGGCGCGGCACCGGCCTTGGTGCTCCACAGGGTCAGCCGGGCCTGCACATCGCCGACGGCGCGGGGCAGTTGGGCCGGGGTGCCCGCTGTCGCCTGCCGCCATTCGGTCCAGGCGCCGTCGGCACCGCGGCCGCGGACGTCGACCGCCACGCTCGCGCCGCCCGGCACCGCGGCGTCCAGGTCCACGGTGATCCGGTTCACCGGCCGGTCCAGGTGGTGCGGCTCGAGTACGGC
Organism: Streptomyces sp. PSU-S4-23; assembly: GCF_055632315.1. Lineage (NCBI taxonomy): Bacteria > Bacillati > Actinomycetota > Actinomycetes > Kitasatosporales > Streptomycetaceae > Streptomyces > Streptomyces sp. PSU-S4-23. The sequence continues at coordinate 204,420 of NZ_JBVMUU010000002.1, forward strand.
CGAGGCGTATCCGCGGTTCCGGTTCAGCGACGCGGGGCTGAAGGAGTCGTCGCGCACGCGCAACGCGCCCCCGCTGTAGCGGACGTTGACGTCATCGGCCCCGAGTGCCGAGAGGTCCGCGTGCCAGGACACCGGTGATGCGTCGGCGCCTGCGGCGGCGGTGGCTTGCGGGGCTGTTCCCAGCGCCGTGCCGGCCAGGGCCAGCAGGCAGGCCGCGCCGCTCAGCGCGGGCAGGAGAAGAACTCTGCCACGGGTGGTGGAACCCTGGCGTCGGAGGAGGGGGGTTGGCATCGTGGGGACTCCTGAGTAGCGGGCGTTGTTGACGTCGGTGCAGGTGCCGGCGAGGCCGGCCGCCGGGCGGGGACGCGGGCGTCGTGACTGCCGGGCGCGCGATGGGGAGCGCGCGCCGCGGAGGGGATCTGCACGGCATGCGGGGTGTTCCGTCCGAAGGGCATGGGGCGCGTTTGCCGGCCGCTCCGGTACCGGGCGGGCTGCGGGACGCGGCCAACCGGTCCCGGTGCCGGCCGGGCCGGGGACCGGTCCCGGTGCCGGCCGGGTCGGGGACCGGTCCCGGTGCCGGCCGGGCCGGGGGCTCACGGCCGTGTGGGGAGCGGACGGCGTGCGGCAGAGGTGAGCGCGGGCTGTGGTCCCCGGCGGATCAGCACACGGGGACGTCGGGGATGCGGTCGCCGCTGGTGTCGACGTACACGTTCGTCATATAGCCGCCGTACTGCGGGAGATGGGCCCACCAGTCACTGCTGCGGGACCCGTCGGAGATCAGCCGCCCCCGCTTCTGGCAGTCCACCAGGACCTCGACGCCCGCCGGCAGCGTCGTGACCACGGACGAGTCGGTCGTGGCGTCGGCTCGCACGCGCACCCCCGAGCCGAGGGTGCCGAGCCAGGCGCCCGAGGGGCGCTGCGCACCGGGCACGTCTAGGGAGCCGACCAGGCGCGTGAGGTCGGAGTACGCGGTCCCGTACGGTGTGCCGGCGGGGTTGAGGGTCAGCACGACCACGATGGACCGGTCGCCGGCGCCGACGGTGCCGGTGGAGTGCAGCGCCGGCCTGGCCAGGTCGACCCCGTCGGCGGCCGGGCGGCCGGCCGGCACGGCCTCGGCGGAGCTGCGGGCCAGGCGGGTCCCGGGCGCGGAGGCGGCGGGCACCGGGGTTCCCCCGTCCGCCGTGCATCCGCCGGAGGCAAAGCCGGACCAGCCCTGTTTGACGGCCCAGGGTGCGGTGAAGGCGGACGGGATACCGAAGCGCTGGTCGTAGCCGTCGTTGGCGCACCGGGTCGACAGGCGCAGGTTGCCCATGACGAACTCCCGTACGGCAGCGGGTGCTTGGTCGAGGAGATAGCGGTAGATCCGCACGGTGTCCGACGCCGTGAGCGCGGTGTACCCCCAGTACCCGGGATAGGCGGCGGGCGGCGGTGCCGTGCCGGTCAGTCCGAGCCGTGCGACCATCCGCTCGATGATCAGGCTGCCGCCCCGCTGTGCCCAGTAGTGGCTGGCCGCGCCGTCGTCGCTGCTGCGCAGCATGGCCTCCAGCCGTGTCCGGTCCGCGGCGGGAACCCGGTAGTCGGGACCGAGGTCCCACAGGACGTCGAGCGCGAGCAGGAGTTTGACGACGGACGCCGACCTGAACTGCGTCTCGGTGTTGAGCTGTTCGGTGAAGCGGCCGGTGGCCCGGTCGAAGACGGCGATACCGGCGGTGACGCCCGCGGGCACGTCCGGTCCGGGCAACGCGCGAAACGACGGAGCGGCCGAGGCGCGGGCCGCCATCAGCGCGCCCAGCACCGCACAGGCCATGACGAGGCCCGCCAGCCGGCGTCCGAGGCCGCGGGGAGGACGCCGCCGGCGACGGCCCGGCTTCGGTGGGAGCAGCCGACGGGCGGGGCCGGCTGCGGACCGGGTTCCCCTTACCCGCGGGGGTTGTTGGGGGGCCGCGTCGGGCGCGGGCCGGTCCGGCGGATGCGGCGCCGCCGTGTCCGCCCGAATCCGCGGATGTGGCGCCGCCATGTCCGCCCGAATCCGCGGATGCGGCGCCGCCGTGTCCGCCCGGTCTGCCGGAGCCTCGTGCTCCGGGCCGCCTTTGTGCATCGTCGCCCACTCCCTGGGTCGGCCGGCCAGTTCCCGCGAGGGCCGGTGCCGGCCGCGCGCGGGCCCTCGCATGATGAGCCGACCGACTTGTCATGGGCAAGACATTGCATGCTGAGCGAAAGGCCCGGGGGCTTCCTTGTCATGCGCAAGGCATCTTTCTACCTTGTGGCCCCGGTCCGCCGTCCACTCGGACGCGGACTCCCCTGCCCTTTCCCCCACAAAGGAGCGAATCGCGATGCCCTTCAGACGCCTCTGGGCCGCGGTGGCCACCGCACTGCTGGCACTGGCCGCACTGCTGCTGGGCCCGGCCCCGTCGGCCGGTGCCGCCACCTCCGGTGCGGCCCTCGCCGCGGCACCGAACTTCAAGGCCCCCTATCCCTGCGGCCAGAAATGGACCTACAGCCATCACTCGGCCGAGGTCCGCCGCGCCCTGGACTTCATCCGCGCGGACGGCGGCACCACCAACGGCACGCCGGTCCTCGCCTCCGCCGCGGGCACCGCCTACCGCCATTACGAGGCGAACGGCGCGGGCAACTACATCTCCATCGAGCACGGCGGCGGCTGGCGGACCTACTACTTCCACCTGTCCGGCTTCAGCGTTTCCGACGGCGCCCACGTCGAACAGGGCCAGCAGATCGGCACCACCGGAAGCACCGGCAACTCCACCGGCCCGCACCTCCACTACGAGCAGCTCTACAACGGCGCCGGCCAGGACATCGTCATCAACGGCAGCGCGCTCGCCTACCCCGGCAGCTACAACCAGTACTACCTCACCAGCGACAACGGCTGTGGCGGCGCCGGCGCGCCGTTCATGACCTGGGGCACCGGGGTGCGGGTGCGCAGCGACGCGCACCTGAACTCGCCGGTGGTCACCACCCTCAGCGGCCCCACCAGCGTCCGGGTCCTGTGCCAGAAACAGGGCGACACGGTCAACGCCGAGGGCTACACCAACAACTGGTGGAGCAAGCTGCGCGACCAGAACGGCTTCATCAGCAACATCTACATCGACAACCCCGCGTACCAACTGCCCGGCGTACCCGTCTGCTGACCCGCTCCACCGCAAGCGCCGGCCCGGACCCGAGTGTCCGGGCCGGCAGATTCCCGCCCACGGGCCACCCCTTGCCCGGCCGGCCGGCCCGCTGGGCGCCGTGGCTGGGGAGCTGACCCACCACAGCACCATCGAACCCGGGTCCCGACCGCCGGCGAAGTCGTCCCCTGTTGCAGGTCGCCCCGTCCAAGACCGACAGCGAACGGCTCCTGCCGGTCGGGCCGGAACCGGCGGACCTCCGCCGGAGCTGCCACCACAGCATCACCGGGCCCGCCGACCTGACCGTCGCCGGGCCCGCACCATCAGCCCCTCAGACGCAACTCGTCCAGTTCACTGCCGATCGCATCCCGCAGCACATCGTGCTGCGGACCGAGTCTGAACCGCTCCTCACTCCACCGCTCACGCGGATACAGCCACACCGGCCTGCCCACCAGCTCGGCCGACTCCCACTCGAACCGCGGCCAGACATGGGCATGCAAGAACGGGTCCGTGTTGCCGAGGATCTCCAGGTTGACCCGGCGGAAATCGGGGTCCAGCCGCCGGCAGGCCCGCTCAACCGCTTCTCCGAGTTGGTCCATGTCGCACAGAAACGAAAGCCGCTTGGCCTTCGGCAGGTCAGACAGCCGTTGAACACCCGGCTCGTCCGCGAGGAGAACTGAGTACCCGGGCAGGAACTGAACGTCGCCGATCACCGCGAAGCCAGACTCAAGCCGCCGCAGCACAGTCGGATTCTCGCCCCGCAGAGCAGCCCCGATCCGGTCCGTCCGCCACTCACCGGTCATGGCCCGAACCTACCCACCAGCGATCAAGACCTGCTCCCGGTAAGTCTGGTGGGAATCTGGGCCCGCCCCTGCGGCGGCTCGCCCCGGCCTTTGCCGGTGGAGCGGCAGGCGGCCAGGACGTCGAAGTCGTGGTGGCCGCCGAACCCGACCGCCTCCGGGTGCAGGAGGCTGCCCTCGCCCGGGGCGACGTGACGGCGGACGACCGTTCTGGTGCGGTCGTACACGATCGCCATGGGCACCCCCTGATATGCGGGTCTCGATGTCAGGCTCCGGGAACGTTGCACTTCATCAGTCGATCGGTCGGGCCGGGTTGGAACACGCGCCGAAGCCGTCATCTGGAGCGTCGGTTGCCGGGGGTCTGCACTCGTGGCTGCTGATCCAGTGGCCGGCACTCTCCAGGAGGGGCTCGGAGTCGGCCTCGGCCCGGAAGGTGAAGGTGACGCCTGTCGTCTCGACCCGCAGGGCGAGCTGTCCGGGTGGTTGGTGGAACGGAACGGGACTCAGGCGGCAACCGACCGCGCTGAGCTCCGCCGTGACTTGAGTGCGGGTGAGGGGCCCGGCGAACGTGGCGAGTGCCGTCGTTCCCGGGACAGGAAGCTCGACGGCGTCTCGCCAGGTCTGCACGCTGATCAGCGTGATGCGACGGCAGTGACAGACGCAGAGCTCAGCGTCTCCGTAAGAGAACAGACGTGGCCAACGCCGCCGCTTGCTCACCCGACCGATATCCCACGGCGGCCCGAGCGTCGCCGCGATCTCATTGAGAGTCGCGTCGCAGTGCAGCGGGCCGATGGCTGTGGTGGAGCCGAACTCGGCCAGGGCTCGAAGGGCGGTCACGCGGTGGAGCGTGCCACCTGACCTGCTCGGACGTCCACCGAGTTGATCCGCCCCCACGGCTGGCTGGGGGCGAGCGTGGACTCAGCCGGCCTGCTCGTCGGGACGCGGCGGCGGGCCGTCGAAGACACGCAGGACTCGCAGACCGGCATGAAATGGCAGTCCGTCTCGACGAGCGAGCGAACCAGCAGCCGGTGGCTGCCGGGCTGTTCTTCGGCCAGGTCGCTGACGGCCCGGTCGTAGAAACGGTGCCCGTTGGCGCCGGCCCCTGCCGACAGCTTCTGCCAGGCCCGCCCGGGCACCTTCGCAGCCAGGGCGTCCGCGCGGAACTTCCCTGCATTGGTGGTGACTTCGGCCGAGCAGGCGACGGCGCGTACGTGGCCGGCCTTGCGCTCTTCCAGCGCGGACCGCAGCTTCGGGTCGCCGCGAAGACGGTGCCGCCGCCGAGCCCGGCTGCGTGGCAGCGGTCCGGGTCGCACGTCCACGAGCGCGGAACGTACAGTTCACGGTCCACCGCCGTGTGCCCGCGGCGGCCCGCGTGGACAACATGGACGGCGCGACCTACGCGTTTTCGATTCTGCCGGCGGTGCCGGTGTACTGGCGCTGGACACCGACGGTGTGCGCGCCCTTCTTCACATCCCCGGTCTCGCCGACCACCGGCACCGCGTCTTCATCGTGCAGATGCTCCAGAACGCACACGCACGTCATCCCGCACGGCCTCGGCGATCGGCCAGCAGTTCTTGCGCGGCAGGTCCGACAGCAGCCCCAGCACCAGGTCCCGCACCCGATGCCGGGGCTCAACCCGCCTGAACCGGCCCGCTATCCGGCCCCTCAGGACATCGAACGCCTCGTGCCAGCGGCGGGGTCCACGCTGCGACGTTCGGCCGCCGTGTCCTCGTTTGTCCACACAACACACGGTGATCAGCGGTGGCCGTACCCGTCTGTCAGCCGACTGTACCGAGCGGTCCCATCGGCCACGCCGAGCACCCCGTTCAGCGGTCCCCGAGTCAGAGGCTGAGGGGTTCATCGGTCGCCGGGAGTAGGTCGCTCGCCTCATGCGCGCTTCGTGCCCGCTGGCTAAGAAGCTGTTGTTTTTTCGATCTTGAGAGATGCGCGTCGAACGAGAGTCCCGATTGGGTGATCGTGGGGCGCTTGGCGCATACGGACAGGGCCTCCTGAACAGCTCGTTGGTGTCGAATCACCGAGCAGCAGGAGGCCCTTGATGCAGCAGTCTTTCGTGCCGAATGCCGGGCAGTCCAGCTCGGTCACCTGGGAGTGTGACTGCCTGGCTCACCGGTTCGGAAACGCCGTCGACAACGGGTTGCGGCAGCGGCGCTACCCGTCGGACATGACGGACGCGGAGTGGGCGGCCGTCCGGCCGTTGCTTCCGGTGCCGGGCTGGATGCGCGGTCGCGGTGGCCGGCCGGAGGCGTACTGCCACCGGGCTGCACTCGATGCGATCCGCTACCTCGTTGACAACGGCATCAAGTGGCGGGCGATGCCGGCCGACTTCCCGCCGTGGGACCGGGTGTACGCGTTCTTCCGCCGCTGGCGCGACCATGGCCTGGTCAAGGAGTTCCACGACCGGCTACGTGCGCAGGTTCGCGAGGAGGTGGGCCGCGACGCGGAGCCGACGGCCGGAGTGATCGACTCGCAGTCGGTGAAGGCGGACGCGGTCGTCGGTGCGGACAGCCGCGGGTTCGACGGAGGCAAGCTGGTCAACGGGCGCAAGCGGCACGTCGTGGTCGACACCCTCGGCCTGCTGCTCGGGGTGATGGTCACCGCCGCAGATGTCGGCGACCGCGCCGCCGCCCGGGTGCTGCTTACGCAGGTGGCCGACGCGCATCACCGCCTCACCCTTGTCTGGGCCGATGGCGGCTACACCGGCAGCCTCATCGACTACTGCCTCGCCTTCCTCGCGCTGGTCCTGGCGATCGTCAAACGCAGCGACGACATGCGCGGCTTCGTGGTACTGCCCAAGCGGTGGATCGTCGAGCGGTTCTTCGCCCACCTGATGCGCACCCGCCGCCTGGCACGCGACTACGAGCGGCACACCACCAGCGCCGAGGTGATGGTCTACTGGTCGATGACCCTGCTCATGACCCGCCGCCTTGCCCGCTCACGCCCGCAGCAGGCGTGAACCGGCCCGGCGCGGGCTCGGCCAGCCAGCCGCGCGCGACCAGTCGTTTCGCCTTCGACCGCAATGTCTCCACACGCGCCGGCACCACCTCCATGCCGAACCCCGCGGCCATCTCCTGACAGGTCAGCGGCCCTTGACCGAGCCGGCACCGGTCCGCGAGCACGTCCAGGATGCGCTGGTAGTCCACCGACAGCACCGACCTGTCCAGCCCCTCCCGCCACACCGGCACCTGCGACTTCGCCTTCGCCGCATCCGGCACTGGCGCGGTCCGGTCGGCCCGGACCTGGTCCTGCATTGTTTCGTCGACCAAGGCCAGCACCTCGTCGACCCGCGAGCGGGCGATGGCCCACTCCTTCCATTCCCGCTCGGCCACAGCCAGCTCGGCCTGGATGCGGTCGGCCTCCTCCCGCAACTCGTCCACACGACGGCGAGCACCCAGCTCACGCTGTTCCAACAGCCCAACCACCGACGGCATCCACGACCTCCCAGGCAGCGACAGCACGACAGGCCACTACTCCCACAGGACCGCCGACCCTACGCCCGACCAGTGGAAATGCAGTCCCCAACTCCGGAAAGACAACAGCTTCTAAGGTCGGCACTCATGCAGACCACGGGGATTGTTCGCCGCCAGGCGGCGGAGCGTAGGCGCGACACTCTCGAACGGCTTGTTGCCGAGCGGGATGTATGGGTGTCGACAGCACATCCTGATCGCGGGCCGCACCAGGTGCCGCTGTGGTTCTTGTGGGATGGGCGAGCAGTGTGGATGTGCACCAGTGCCACTTCCGTGACTGCGCGGAACGTCCGCGAGGAGCCGCGCGTGCGCCTGGCGCTGCCCGACACCTTCGACGTGGTGCTTCTCCAGGGTGAGGCGGAGTGCTTCCTGGACCAGGATGTGCCCGGAGACGCGGCGGAGGCGTTCGCCGCCAAGTTCGGGTGGGACCCGCGTGCGGAGGAGGGTTCCTTTCTGTATGTGCGCGTGATGCCGAAGAGTGTGCGCGCTTGGCGCGGCGAACCGGAACTACGCGGCAGAGTCATCATGCGCGACGGGACGTGGCTGGAATAGCGGCCGTGAGTCCGTTCTCTCGCGCGATCGGGGTGGCGGCACGTCAGCCCCGTCCTCGCCTCTGGGCCGGTCCCGGGGGCCAGAGCCATGTGTGTCCACGGGTCCGGCCCACGATGTCGGCGCTGTGCGCGGCTGCCACCACCGCCATGACCGGCCATGCCAGGAGGGTCGTCGCGATCTTCGCGTAACCGCCATCGGTGCCCACTGTGACGACCACCACCTCGGCAGGGAAGGCCGGCGCTCCGAGCAGTGCCCCGACAAGGGCAAGCCCCCATGTGCGGGTGACGAGGCGAGATGCGCCGGCCAGTCCTCCCCCGAGGATCAGGCCCCATCAGCACACCGGCCAGCAAACCACCCCCGATGAGCATCCCGCCGGTCTGCAGGGCACGCGTGGCAATCCGGGTGTCCCCTCCCCCGAGGAATTCGGCCACGGCCACCCCGACCGCCAAAGCGGCCCATGGGATGCCCGGAACGCCGGCCATCAGCAGGCCGACCCGGACGCTGCGCCGCAGCATTCCCTGCCCGTTCACATTCCCCTTCATGGGGTCGCAGTGGTCGGCGAAAATCGATTCGGCACGGCCGACCCAATCGAAACGGGGAGGTCAGAGCCGTTTCGCCATCAAGAGGAGGACGCTACGGCCGGGTACGGATGCGGGTCTGCCGGGGCTGACGGGACCTGCGCCCCAAGGCGATATGGAATTGTGGCGCATCTCACCCATTCATATCAGGTGGAGGCTGGCGTTGACTTCGACCAGAGCGGCCAGCACCTGCAGTGTGACGACCGCCACCGCGGTGATCCGTATCTGGTTCTGGGCGACGACGCGCCCCGTGATGCCGCGCGCGCGGACCACGCCCGCCGCTCGGCGGTAGCGCGCATGGCCGGTGCGGTACACCCACAGGGCGAAGAAGAGCGTCGGAACCCCGACGACGAATCCGAGTAGATGGCTGTCGCCGTCCCTGGCGTGCATGAGCAAGCCGCCGACCGCGAGAAACGAGAAGCCGGTGCGTCGCCAGGCATGGTCGGTGCGTTCCGGTTGCAGGCCGGGGTCCACGGCCGCGGTGGCGGAACGGCTCACGTTGCCGTTCATCCGCCCTTCTTCGAGACCAGGATGACCATGAGGACCAGGACGAGGACGGAGACGGTACTCAGCCCGACCGCGACGTTGCGCAGCAACTTCGACTTGGCGGGCAGCGGGTCACCCAGCCGCATGGCCCGCTCGTGGGCAGCCCAGTTCCCGTACGCCGTCACGGAGATCATCAGACTCAGGCCGGAGAGGGTCAGTGCGAGCAGTTCACGCCCGCCCTTGACACCGAAATACGGTGCGAACTGGATGACTGCGACGCCGGCACCGAGCAGGGCCAGCGAGGTGCGCACCCAGGCCAGGAAGGTCCGCTCATTAGCCAGGGAAAACCGATAGTCTGGGTCTTTGCCGCACTCGTACAGCGGCGGTTGACTGTCGCGCAGTCGGCTGAGCAGCCGGTCGGGCTTCACAGTGACAATGGTCCCGTTTCTATCCTTGAAGGACATTTTGTAATTTGTCCCTTTTCTAGGCTGCATGCTGGCCGGAGTTCGTGGGCCTGCCGGGTCATCTGGCGAGCCGGGCGGGCGGACCACTGTCTACCGGATGTACCGAATCTCAATACAGATATGAGCAGTTAGACATATGCATACCTGATTATACTCTAGCCGCATGAGGCCCTTGCCCGTCGATGGCACCCGCCCTGCCGGTGGCGCATCACGTGCCCGGCTGCTCGCCGATACGGTCACCCGGCTGCGTCGGTCCCTCCGCTTCTCAACGGGGGGCGAACGCCCTTGGGAGATACTTCCGATGGCCCAGCTCGAACTGCTGCAGGACCTTGCGGAGCACTCCCCGGCCCGCATCGGCGACATCGCCGCACGCAAGCGCCTCGCATTCAGCACGGTCAGCGGGCTGATCGGTCAGATGATCAAGAACGATCTCGTTGCCCGCGCCATCGATCCGGCCGACCGCCGCGCCTCCGCCGTCACCCTCACCGAAGCGGGCAGAACCCGGCTGGATGCCTGGACGCGCGGTCAGGAGCGACGGCTGGACAACGCGCTCGACTCGCTGGACGAAGCTGACCAGTCCGCGATCCAGGCCGCGCTGCCTGCCCTGATGCGGCTGGCCCGGCAGCTGGACGAGTAGCGGCGCTACCGCAGCCGGGCGTCGGCGGCTGGTACCGGTGGTCTTTCCGGCAGCTGGAAAGCGTCGGCCTTCGTGTTGAGCGAAGGGCCAAAGCAAGCTCTTTTTCCAGGTGACGGATGCCGGCCTTGAACGTGTGCCTCCGGGCGGTCCGCGGGTTCGGTGTCGGCGGCGGTCTGCAGCAGCACGTGCAGTTGACCCGCTCCATGGGCAGGCCGGGGCCGGCGGTCTCGGCGTCCGTGGCGGTGCGGATGAAAGCCTGATACGCCGTCATCCGGTCGGCGGCTCCCTCAGTCCGAGCCGTAGCACAACCGGAGGAACTCCTCCATCGCCGCGTCGACGCCGGCACGGTCACCGCTGGCGAGCAGGTCGAGCAGCAGACCGCGGACGGTGGCGAGTCCCAGCCTGGCACGGTTCCGGGCCACCGCAGGGTCCACGCCCGCGGCGACCTCGGCGGCCACGAGCGGCTCCAGCCAGTTCGTCACAAGCCCTTCGAGGACCGGGACGGCCTCGGGGCGCCCCCGCAGTGCGTGCCCGCAGATCTCGAAGAAGAGCCGCTCCTGACCGGCCAGCCGAGGGTCTGTCAACTGCCGCCACAGAAGCCGCGCGACATCCGCGGGCGAGAGACCGGGCTCCGCGCGGAGCCGGGACAGCAGCTCGCGCTGGCGCCGCTCGGACGTCCGGACGATCTCGACGAGCAACTGTTCCTTGGAGCCGAAGTAGTGGATCAGCATGCGATGACTGACGCCGATCGCGGCGCCCAGGCGACGCAGACTGAGGTCCGCAATGCCGTGTGCGGCGACGTGGTCGACGGCCGCGTCCACCAGTTGTGCGCGCCGGTCCCCGCCCGTGCCACGCCCGGCCTCCCCCGCTGCGTGCGAGTCATCCGTGTTCACCACATCGTGAGTGTACCAATTGGTACACGGCTCATGTACCGTGTGGTACATGAAGTCCGTCACCGTGTCGATCGACGTGCCGCAGACGCCCGAGCAGGTCTACGACTTCCTCGATGTCATGGCTCACCACGAGCGATTCACCGACCACTACCTGACCGACTGGCGCTACAGCGGCCCCGACCGCGGCACAGGATCGTGCGCCACGGTCACGGCCGCACTGGGCGGAGCGAAGAGCGAGATCACCATCGAGGTCGTCGAGGCCGACGCACCGCGGCGCATCGTCGAACGCAACGTCAGCGCGGCCGGCCGGCGCCTGGCCCACGGCACCTACGCCATTGAGCCCCTGGGGACCGGCGGGAGCCACATCTCGTTCACGTACGCCTGGACGCGCGCTCCTCTCGCGGACCGGCTGCTGGCCCCCGTCGTGCTGCCCACGATGCGGCGCGCCAACCGCACGGTCATGCGGCGGCTGGCCATCGAGTTGGCTCGCCATGTGTCCACTGCCGGTTCCTGACGTCGACGCATACCGGCTGTCCGGCCCGGCACCAGGGCCCGAGGCCCCTGGCAGTGACCCCGGGCAGCCGGGCGCAGACCCGCCCGAGCCGGCGCTTCGCGCACAACCGGGTCCAGACGCGCGGTCCGCCGGAGGCAACAGCTTGCCTCTTCACACTCCGAACAGTCCCGCCGCGTTGTCGTGGCACACCGCCCGCAGCCACTCCTCCCCGAGACCGAGCCGCTCCAGGGCGTGGAGCTGATGCACGTACGGATAGGGGATGTTGGGGAAGTCGGAGCCGAGCAGGATACGGTCGCCGAGCCCGGCCAGCCGGGGCAGGACCCGTCGCGGGAACGGCATCAGCCCCTCGGTGAAGTCGGTGAACGCCATCGTCGTGTCCAGCCGCACCTCCCCGTACCGGTCGGCCAGGCCGAGGAACTCCTCGTACTCGGGCATCCCCAGATGCGCGACCACCAGCCGCAGCCGGGGATGCCGCGCCAGCACCCGCGCGATCGGCTCGGGGCCGGTGTGCTTGCCGGGCGCGGGCCCGGAGCCGCAGTGGATCACCACGGGTGTCCGGGCCTCGGCCAGCAGTCCCCATGCGGGATCGAGGAGTTCGTCGGCCGGGTCGTACGCCCCCACCTGCACATGCGCCTTGAAGACGCGCGCGCCCGCCTCGACGGCCTCCCCGACGTAGGTCTCGACGCCCGGCTCGGGGTACAGGGTGGCGGTGTGAAGGCAGTCGGGGGTGCGGTGGGCGAAGTCGGCCGCCCAGCCGTTCAGCCACCGGGCCATGCCCGCCTTGTGCGGGTACAGCATCGCGGTGAAGGCGCGTACGCCGAACTCCCGCAGCAGGGCCGCCCGTTCCGCCTCCTCCTTCCGATAGGTGATCGGCCATTCCAGCCCCCCGGTCAGCGGACCCAGCGCGTCGAAGTAGCCCCAGACCTTGCGCAGGACACGCTCGGGCATGAAGTGCGTGTGGACGTCGACCAACCCGGGAAGACCGAGCCGCCCCCAGAAGCGGCGGACCTCACCGGCCTCCTCACCCGCAGGCATGTCGCTCATGGTCCCTCACGAACCCGTGGCTGCGCTCGCGCCCGGCGACCCGTGCAGGGTGCGAGGGGCCGTGGGCGGGGTGGGTCCGGCAGAACCGGCAGGGTCCACCGATGCCGTGCGGTGATCGTTCATGTCGCCCACGATCGTCCCTGGTGCGGTGGCGGGTCCACTCCCTCGCGCCGGGGATCCGTGAGTGATGCATCACCCGGCCCTCCGGCGGCGGGGAGGCCCGGCACGGCGCGCAGGTCCGGCGGGCGGTGTGCCGCAGGCCGCCCGCCCGGTCGGCTGCCCCGGGAGCGTCGGCCGGAGCCGGTCTTCAGGCGGCTGTCGAGCAGGTGCTCAGGACTGCCCGCCGGGATTGCGCACAGAGTGGGGAAGCTCATCCGCCCTGCGGCGCGGCCGACCCCGCACCATCGATACGTTCCCCGCCGACGCATCGGTCGTGATCCCTGCCGGGCGACCACCCGAAGGGGCCGGCCGGTGAGGTGAAGAGGTACGGTCCCGCCGATGTCGCAAGGCGCGCCGTCATGGTGCTCGCCCTTCACTCCTCTCGTTCAAACCCGTGCCGGAGCACTGCCCGGCACCAGTGCTCCTCACCGGTGAACTGCACATGGACGGCGCCGGCGCGGGGCACCTGCCGGACGCAGGGAGGCGAGGCGCCTGACCATCACGGCGGCGGCTGGCGCGCGTGGGGCGGCCGAGGACGACTCCGACCAGGACGAGTACCAGTCCGCCCAGTTGCCGGACGGTCAGCACCTCTCCGGCGACCACGGTGCCGAGCAGCACACCCGTAACGGGGTTGAGCAGCCCGATGAGGCCCACTGTCCCCGCGGGCAGGTGCTGGAGCCCGGTGAACCAGGCGGCGAAAGCCAGCGCGGTGGCGATCAGCGCGGCGTAGCCGAACGCAAGGAGCACCCGTGCGGAGAGCGCCGGCGGAGGGCCCTCGGCTGCCGCGGCGACGGGCAGCAGGAACAAGCCTCCGGCGGTGAGCTGCCAGGCGGTCGAGGCCAGGACATCGGCGCCGGCGCTCCACCGCTTGGTCAGGATGTGGCCGAAGGACGACACGAGCATGGCCGCGGCCGAGGCGAGGACTCCCGGCACGCTCACCCCCTCCGCCCCCGTGAGCAGCATGACGCAGACCCCGGTGAGCCCGATCGCGGCGCCGGCCAGGTGTGCGACGCCGGGCCGCTCGGACACCAGCGCCCAGGCGATGAGCATCATCGCCATCGGAGATACGGCCATGACGGTCGAGGCGACGCTGGTCGGCAGCGACTGGGAGGCGGCATAGACGAGGACGAAGAACACGCTCACATTGAGCAGCCCGAGCACCGCGGAGCGCCCCCACCACGCGCCGCGCGGCCCCTGCCTGCACAGGGCCAGCAGGATGAGACCGGCGGGCAGCGCGCGCAGGGCCGCCCCGTACAGCGGGTTGTCCGCCGGGAGAAACTCGTGGGTGACGAAGTAATTGGTCCCCCAGGCCACCGGCGCGATCGCGGTCAGTACCACCCAGCGCATATTGGTTTCCATGGAAGACAATATAACTTCCCGGGAAGCTATCGTGGTGTCCATGGAGAATCCTCAGCCGCAGGACCACGTAGCCCGCATCCAGGCCGACTGGCACCGCGAACGGCCCGACGTCGATGTCACCCCACAGGGGGTGATCGGCCGACTCCACCGCCTGGCCGACCGGCTCACCGAGGAGCTCCGCCTCGTCTACGGCCGCTACGGTCTCAGCGAGGGAGAGTTCGACGTGTTGTGCGCGCTGCGCCGCGCCGGAGCCCCGTACGAAAGGGCGCCCGGCGAGCTCGCGGCGCACACCATGGTCACCACCGGCGCGATGACGAAGAGAATCGACCGCCTGGAGCGAGCCGGGCTCGTCACCCGCCGCCGTTCCGACGACGACCAGCGTGGCCGGATCGTCGCCCTCACCGGGCCCGGACGCGAGCTGATCGACCGAGCGTTCACCGATCACATGCGAAACGAACGCCACCTGCTGGATCTCCTGACGGCCGCCGAGGCCGAGTCGCTCCAGACGCTGCTCACAACCTGGCTGTCCCGTTTGGAACATCAGCCTGCTTCCGGCAGCGAGTGACCCTCCGTCCTTCCGGGGTCGCGACCAGCGCCTGGAGGCCCTCGATGTGCTCGACGTTCCCATGCAGGTCCCGCCGCGAATGCCGGTGCCGCTGCCGCTGCCGCAGCGGGTGGTCACGGGAGAGGCCATCGCCCCCCACATGACCAACGTGGCTTTGGCGATGAGGAGTTCACCCTCGTGGTCGATCCGGGCCGGCCGAGGATCAGCAGGCGCCGGTTCTCGCCGCGGTCAGTCGGAGGCGGGATCGATGGTGAAGTAGTGGCCCTTGTCCAGGTCCTCCAGGAGGCCGGGGCCGACCGGGTGCCATCCCAGCAGCCCCCGGGTCAGCGCGCTGGAGGCCGGCTGGTCGACGGAGAGGACGGCACCCAGGAAGCCGAAGTCCTCGGCCGGGCGGGAGGCCGTCGGCAGGTCGAGGTGGCGGCCGATCACCTCGGCGATGTCGCGGATCGGCACCCCTTCGTCGCCGACAGCGTGCAGCATCGATCCCGCCGGAGCCTGCTCCAGGGCCGACCGGAACAGTCGGCCGGCGTCCGTCACGTGCACCGCGGGCCAGCGGTTGGAGCCGTCGCCGCTATAGCCCGCCGCCCCCTTTTCCCGGGCGTCGGCGATCAGCCAGGAGACGAAGCCCCGGTCTCCTTCTCCGTGCACGGTCCGGGGCAGCCCCACGACGCACGAGCGGACACCGCGTGACGCCAAGTCGAGCGTCGCCCGGGCGTTCGCGGCGCGGCCCGCCATGAGCGAGCCGGGCGGAAACTCGGGACGGTCGCGCTCGGTCGCCGTCGCGCCCGGTATCGCGGGCGTACCGGAAGCGATGACCAGGGGCTTGCCGGAGTCCTGCAGTGCCGCGCCCAGGACCTCGATGGCGCGCGCATCGGTCCGCACAGAGTCGTCGAACCGGGAGAAGTCGTGGCCGAACGCGAGGTGGACGACGCCGTCGCACTCGGCTGCGCCGGCGTGCAGGGTGTCCAGGTCTTCGAGGCCGCCGCGGAGCACCTCCGCCCCTCTGGCGGCGACGACCTCGGCCGAGGAGTCCGACCTGGCGAGCCCGAGGACCTGGTGCCCCGCGCCGATGAGTTCGGGTACGACGGCCGAGCCGACCCAGCCGGACGCGCCCGTGACGAATACGCGCATGAAGAACCTCCGTGATGTCAGGAACTGTCATCAGCATAGCGCAGCGATGTCAGGGACTGTCATCACGTAGGATCACCCCATGGGCAGATGGGAGCCGAATGCGCGAGGGCGACTCGCGGAGGCAGCGCTGAGGCTCTACGCGGAGCAGGGTTTCGAGCGGACCACCGTCGCCGAGATCGCCGAGGCCGCGGGGCTGACCGAGCGGACCTTCTTCCGGCACTTCGCCGACAAGCGCGAAGTGCTCTTCTACGGGACCGAGATGGCGCTGGACTTGCTCACCCGCACCATCGCCGAGGCGCCGGCCTCGGCGTCCCCGATGGACGCGGTGGGCGCAGCGCTGGAGTCCTTCGGCGCCTTCTTCCAGGAGGACCCGGAGCGCGTCCGGCGGCGGGACGCGGTCGTCTCCGCCAGCACCGAGCTGCGTGAACGTGAACTGGTCAAGCTGGACGCCTTCGCCTCCGCGATGGCCGGCGCGCTGCGCGAACGCGGCACCCCGGAGCCGGCCGCCGGCCTGGCCGCCGAGGCCGGCCTCGCCGCCTTCAAGGTCGCCTACGCCCGCTGGGTCGCCGCCGGGCCCGGCAAGGCGGGCAGGACGGGCGAGCAGGATCTGCCACGGCTCTTCCGCACGTCACTGGCGGAGTTGCAGAAGATCCTCACGGACCGCACGTCGGCATAGCCGCGGCGAAGCACCAGCCCGAGTTGCACCGACGGCCACCGCAGTGAGACCCCGGCAAGCCGAGCCGGATTTCGTTTGCGCAGCAACCAGCGCCCTTCTACCGTGCCTGCCGTGATGTCGTACTGCTTCGCCGCCCTGTGGATCGGCCGCGCCTGAGCGCGGCGGCATCCCTCACCATCCCCGTCGCGCCCGCGAGACCTCTCACCATTCCCACGGGCACGGAGATCCCTCATGTTCACTCCCTACCAGGAGCTCGACGCGCTTCTGGCCGACTTCGTCGGCACGGTCCACGGCATCCTCGGCGACACCTTCGTCGGCGCCTACCTGCAAGGCTCCTTCGCACTGGGCGCCGGGGACCCGCACAGCGACTGCGACTTCATCATCGCCACCACGGTGCTGCCCAGCGGCCCGGCGGAGACGGAAATCCGCCGGCTGCACGACGAGATACCCACCCGCCCCGGACACTGGACGAAGCACCTGGAAGGCTCCTACGCGGACACCACGTCCCTGCGTGACGTCTCCGGGCTCGGAGTGCCCTGGCTGTTCTGCGACCACGGCCACCGCGAGCTGGTCTGGGACACCCACTGCAACAGCCCGCACACCCGCTGGATCCTCCGGAACCACGGCGTCACGATCGCCGGGCCCCCGATCAGGGATCTCGTTGACGAGGTGCCGCAGCAGCCCTTGCGCGAGGCGATGCGCGTCATGCTGCCCGGACTGATGGACGATCTGAAGACCTGGGCCCCCTTCGGCATGGCCTGGGCCCAGCGATACGCCGTGACCACCTACTGCCGGGCACTGTTCACGCTGTACACCGGCGAAGTGGCCTCCAAACGCGGCGCCCTGGAGTGGGCGCACGACAACCTGGACCCAAGGTGGCACCCGCTGCTCGACCAGGTGATCGAGGACCGAACCCGCGGTATGGACCCGGGGGACCCCCCTCGGCCAGGGAGCATCGACGCGATGTACGCCTTCGCCGCCTACGCGGAATCACTCGTCGGCTGATGCGGCCGGGCCCTGCCGGACCGCCGCCTCGCGGCACGATCGCTCCCCATGCAAACCGGTCGGGCCCCTGCACCGCCGGCAGGGCACCGGTGCGGGAACCGGGTGGGAATCTGATGGGGCCACCTGCAATGTGGGACCGCATTTCATCGTCCGCCGTTTCGAGGATCAGGAACATGCGGAGCGTCCCCTGCTCGGCTTCTTCTCCCGGACGAGGATTGCGGAGTCGGCAAAGCAACTGCTGCGCGAGGGGCTCGGAGTGCAGCGACCGGAAGGCGTGCAGGTGGCCACCACGATCCCGCCGTGGCCGCACCGGCCGGACTGACACCGACGGAACCCGATTGGAGTTCCGGGAGGGTGCGTGCAACGGTCGGCATCGCCGCTCCGTCGAGCGTGCTGACGGCGTCGCGTGCGGGCGCCGTCGGCGTCCGTCGACCAGCTGGACAGATCCACGATGGCATTGATAATCGATTATTGCTCGGATCATCTACGCTGATGGCATGGCCCAGACGGCTCGCACCGCCGCCTCTCCGGGGAAGCCGATGCTCTCCGAGCAGGTCTACGCACATCTGCGGGACGCGATCATGCGCGGAGACCACGCTCCCGGTGACGCCCTCAAGCCGCAGGACCTCGCCAAGGAACAGGGTGTGAGCCTGACCGTCGTGCGCGAGGCGCTCGTGCGGATGGTCGGCGAGGGCCTCGCCGACCGGCTGCCCAACCGCGGCTTCGCCGTCCCGGCCTTCTCCGACCGCCGCCGGCAGGAGATCTCCGAGGCCCGCCGGACCGTCGAACCAGTCGTGCTGCGCATGTCCATCGAGCGCGGCGACATCGACTGGGAGGCCCGTGTGCGGGCCGCCCACCACCGCCTGGCCCGCACCCCTGCATACCTGCCGGAGGAGGGCGAGCACTACAGCGGCGCATGGTCCGAAGCCCACCGCCTCTTCCATCGCGCGCTGCTGGAGGGCTGCGGCAATCCCGTCCTGCTGGAGACCTTCGACCGGATGTGGACCGCGAGCGAACTGGCTCGCCGCTGGTCGGCGCACCGCCACCCCGACCGGGACGGCGTCGGCGATCACCGCCGGCTGGAGGAAGCGGTGCTGGCCCGCGACGCCCACACCGCGGCCGAGGTACTGGCCCGGCACCTCACCCGGACCACGGCGGGACCGACCGACTCCACCCCCACGACCCCGTGTCCGGGATGCGCGGCAGCCCGTCGCGAGTGAGGCTGGTGCCATGGCCAAGCGCGTGATCGTCTACCCGCCGCTGGAGAGCGGTGGCCGCAAGGTGGGCGTCGACGATCGGATTCTCGGCACCGCGTACAGCCTCCACGACCTCACCGTTTTCCTGCAGAACGCCGGCCTGGCCGGCTGGGACGAACTGGATGTCGCCGAATCCGGCCTGATCGAATGGCATGAAGGCGGGCCAGAGGTGTGGAAGTGCTGACCGCGTGAGCGTCGCTCTGCGCCGCGCGGTAGCGCCGCGCTGCCGTGCGGCGAGATCAAGGTGTGGACCTCGATCGCGGTGCACAGGTACACCGGAGCGGGGTACTGACGTTCGACTCCGTGACGGTGTGGGAGTCGAGCCGGTTGGACACGTGATAGGCGAGTTCGGTCCCGTCAGGGGCGGAGAAGACCGGCATGGCCGAACCCTGGCACGCACACACGGATCGGGGCAACGGAGTCCGATGCCGTAGGACGTCGATGCCGTAGTGCAGGGCCACCGCGTCGCCGTCTGCCAAGCTCCGTGCGACCGTGCCGGGCTGACGGCGACTCACCTGGGCCTGGATGACACCGAAGGCCGCAGCAAGACCGGGAACTGCCGAGGGTGAGCCGACCCGGCCGGACAGAGCCGGCAGTGGGCGTCGCAGCAGGGTGCGGCGATGATGTGCGGGTGTTCTACGAGGATCTCAGCGAGTACGCCTACCTGGACGAGGACGCGTTCGGGGACAGAGAGTCGTTCTACGGGCTCTGGTACCGCCCGGCGTACACCCGCCTGAACATCGGGTGGCTGGAAGCCGGCAAGCCGTACGCGACAGGGCCCGTTCCCGCGGGCTTCGTGGAAAAGCTGCAGGCCGTCCAGCGCGTCCAGTGGATGAACGTCTGCCTGGGCTTCCACGAGTGTGACCTGTGTCCCGAGGAAGGGGCCCCGGAAGGGAACGGGGAGATACGGATCCCGGGTGAGCCCGGCATCGCCTACGCCGCTCCGTTCCTGATCACGCATTACGTCGCCGTTCACCGCTACCGGCCGCCTCAGGTCTTCATCGATGCCGTCCTCGCCGTCGACGTCGACACGTGGGCTGCCACCCGGTGGCCCGAGGTGCCCTTTCCCTGGGTCCCCGATGACGCCGAACGCCTGCTGGAGTAGAGGCGTGGACCCCGAGGCCGGGAGACAGGCGGTTCGGCCACTGGTGATCCGCCGATGACGGCGGGTACGGCGCGGCACCGCACCCGCCGGCCGGCTCAGTGGCCGGTGGATCCGTTCCAGTCCACGAGTTGGACGATGACGCCGTTGGGGTCGGTCACCTGAAAGGCGCGCTCGCCCCAGGGCTCCTCGCGCAGCGGCATCGTGATGGCGACTCCTTCGCCGGTCAGGCGGGCCAGTTCGGCTTCGAGGTCGTCGACGACGAAGGCAAGGATCACCCCATCAGCGTGGTCATCACGCTGGTCTTCGGGGAGGGTGGCAAGGCCGCGTCGCAGGTAGACGACGTTCATCCCGGCGTCCTCGCGGGCCAGTGAGGCGAATCCGTCGGCGGCCGTCTCCTCGCGGAATCCGAAGTGGTCGGTGAGGAAGGCACTGGATGCCGCGACATCGTCGACGTTCAGGGACACGGCGGAAGCGGTGATCGACACGAGTACTCCTTGATCGGACACCATGCACACTTCATTACTTCGTACGCAGTACAGTGTACAACGTACGACGTTTTCATGGGCGAAGATGTCCCCGTGCCTATCAACCGAAGCAGCGCTGGGGATCCGGCCCGCACCCTGGAATTGCTGTGGCGCGTCCCGGCCACCGCTCCTCGACGCGGCCCGCAGCAGCGGCTGAGCATCGACACCGTCGTCGCCGTCGCGGTCGAGCTGGCCGACGCCGACGGTTTGGACGCGGTCACCATGCGCCGCGTCGCGCAACGGCTCGGAGTGGCGCCGATGACGCTGTACACCTACGTACCGGGCAAGGCCGAACTGCTGGATCTCATGCTGGACGCCGCCTACGCCCAGATGCCTCGGGCCCGCACCTCCGGTCAGCCGTGGCGGGCCCGGCTGACCGCCGTGGCCGAGGAGAACAAGTCGTTGTTCGAGGCGCACCCGTGGGCGGCGACGATCTCCACGAGCAGGCCACCACTGGGGCCAGGGATGATGGCGAAGTACGAGCACGAACTGTCTGCACTGGAGGGACTGGGGCTCGACGACGTCGAGATGGACGCAGCCCTGACCTATCTGCTCACCTTCGTCCAGGCCAACGCCCGCCTCGCAGCCGAGGCGCACGCGGCCCAGCAGGACAGCGCGATGGACGACGAGCAGTGGTGGGCCGCCAGCGCACCCCTGCTCGCGAAGGTCCTCGATCCGCGCGCCTACCCCATCGCCGCCCGCGTGGGCACGGCGGCGGGCAGCGCCCAAGGTGCCGCCTACAGCCCGGCGTACGCCTGGGAATTCGGCCTCGGCCGTGTCCTCGACGGGCTCGCCGCCCTCATCGAGGGTCATACCGGCTCCTCGGGTGTCACCTGACGGGGGTGGCCGCAGACGGGTGGCTGCGGACGCCGGCGGGATTCGAACCCGCGGACGAGGATGGACAGGGCCCGTCCGGCCTCATCAGTCGTCGCCCGGAGGGCCTTCCGCACGACGATTGCAATGGGCCGCTCTGCCACGGCGCCGCAGCCTGCCGGGACCGCGCGATCCCGGTGCCCAGACCATAGAAGGCCGCACCCGAGTGGTCCCAACGGTTTTCCGCGTACGCGGGAAGCGGCCCGGCCCCACGGCGCGGAAGGGTGGTCGGCGATGTCAGTGGCTCCCACTAGGTTTCTCGCATGAGTTCTTCGCTCAGCGTGTACCTGCTCGACGTCGCCGCCACGCGCGCCTTGGTCGGGTCCCGCGACGACCAGTTGCTCAAGGTGATCCGCGACAGCTTCGGGGACGACCTCGCCCGCGACGACGACTATTTCGCTCATGCGGTCGAGCAAGGCGCCCCCACCGCCTACGAGGCACTGCGCGCGGTCGTCCACGGCGGGCCTTTCAGCGAGAACGGGGATCACGCCTTCAGGTACGGCTACGCCTACGAGCGGCTGTGCTCGCTCACCGGCCTGTTCCTGGACAACGACTGTTTCACACCGCACCGGGGTGACTGGCTGTCGGTGGTCGACCAAGGTATGAAGGCCCTCGGGATCACGGCCGTGTCCGTGGAAGCCTTCGGCCACGGTGCTCTGCCCGCTCCGCTGCCGTACACCTTCACACCAGGCTGCGGCGAGTGGACGCCCGATCACATAGCAGAGGCGCTGGAGCAGTTCGAGGCCGGCAAGCGGGCGGCCGACGAGTCGGAGCGGACGCCGCCGCTGGAACCGGAGGTCATGGAAGCCGTCATGCAGTGTCTCGGCTGGATGCGGCGAGCGGTGGCGCGGCCGGGCTTCGGCGTCATCGGCTTCCGCGCCTGAGGTTCCGAACGGCCGCTTCTCTCCTGGTGCCGGCACCGCCGCGTGGGCTCTGTGCGGGGTCCCCTGCCGGCAGCCCCGGGTCCTCGTGCCGTTGATGCGGTGCCGCCGCGAACGCTTCGGCGACCAAGCCGTTCCAGGCCGGCCACAGCCGGAGGCCGGGGCTGCTTACCTGTCAGGTCATCGACCCCGGCCGGACCGGATGCCACGATCACCGGCGTACGGAGCCCGACCGACCGGAAGGACACCATGCCTGCCTACGCCATAGCTCACCTGCGGGAGGCCGCTCCCCACCCGGGGATCGCCGAGTACATCGAGCGCATCACCGCCACCTTCGAGCCGCACGGCGGCCGCTTCCTCGTGCACGCCGCGCAGCACGAGGTGAAGGAGGGCAGCTGGCCCGGACACGTCGTGGTCATCGGCTTCCCCGGGATCACCGAGGCTCGGGCCTGGTGGGACTCACCCGCATACCAGGAGATCGCCCCGCTGCGCTCGCGGCACATCGAGGGCGACATCATCCTGGTCGCGGGCGTCCCCGAGGACTACGACCCGGCCGCCACCGCGAAGGCGATGCGTGAGGCCCTGCGGGTCGAATGACCCTGGGGTCCGGGTCGGCGGCGGGCCACGCAGTGCCCGGCCGTCCAGGGGTCCGCGGAGATGCCCGGCCGCATGCGGTGTCCGCGTCTCCGACGTGGAGGGCCACCTCCCGGCGCAGCCTCGATGAGTCGTGCGACATGTTCGCGTCCTTGCGGTCCGGGCGGTGCGGGGAGCCGGTCGGCCCACGGCCTGTTCCTCCCGAGGGCTCCGCGGTCCGTGACCCGGCGCCAGGAGTGCTCGGCCGCCCGCTCCCCCGGCCCCGGCGGGCCGGCCCGGCCCGCCGGGAACCGTCAGAACGCGGAGACCCCGAGGAGGGGCTCCTTGACGGCGTCCCCGTCCTGCGACGGCCAGATCCAGTCCAGGCTGCCCGCCGACTGCAGAGCGGACTTGACCGTCTGGGGGGACGCGGTGGGGTGGGTGGCCCGGTACAGCGCCGCACCGCCGGCCACATGGGGAGCGGCCATGGACGTGCCGGACATGGTGGCGTAGCCGCCGTTGAGGTACGTCGAGCGGATGCATACTCCCGGTGCGATCAGGTCGACGTCCGGGCCGTAGTTCGAGAAGTCGGCGAAGGTGTCGTCCTGGTCGGTGCGGCACGTCGACCGGCCGAGGCCGCCGGGTTTCCCGTCGAAGTCGGCCAGGGCGCTGACGGTGATCACTTCGTCGTATGCGGCGGGCACGGTCTGCGCCGCGTCGGCGTGGTCGTTGCCGGCTGCCACGGTGTAGGTGACACCGCTGGCGACCGAGTTGCAGATCGCCTGGTGCAGGGCGTCGCCATTGGTTCTGCCGCAGTTGCCGTCGTCGGTGCCGGCGCTGCCCAGACTCAGATTGGCCACGTCGATGCGGTCGGCGTTCTGGGTGACGTAGTCGATGCCGCAGATGACGCTCGAGGTGCTTCCGACACCGAAGGGGCTGAGCACCTGCACCGGCCACAGCCGGACTCCCGGCGCCACGCCGACGACGCCGGTCCCGTTGTCCAGGGCGCCGATGGTGCCCGCCACATGGGTGCCGTGCCCGTGCAGGTCGGAGGGCGGCAGAAGGGGCATCCAGCAGTTCTTCCCTCCGGCGCGGTACACATTGAGGTCCGGGTGGTTCGGATCGATCCCGGTGTCGATGACGGCCACATCCGCATCGACGCGAGTGTCCGCACCGTCGATGGCCGCGGTCGGGCTGAGGTCGGCATCGACCCGGTCCACACCGGTCGGAACCACCTGACCTGTGGCGTGGACCCACTGGTCCTGCTGCACCGACTGCACCTGCGGGTCCTTGGCGAGCGCGGCCGCGGTGCGTGAACTCATCGACGCCACGTAGCCGTGGAGGGCGTGGCGATAGACGTCGTGCACCACGGCGCCCATGGTGGAGGCGTGCTCGACCGCCGCCGTCACCTGGTCGCCCGCGTCCTTGGTGGTCTCCTTGAGTGCAACGATGTACCGCCCGGGGATCTTGTCGGCCTTGACCGCCGCCGTGGTGGCTGCCGGCGGGGACCCGGCCGCGGTCGACGTGGCGGCGGTGCCCGCTGTACCGGCTGCCAGAGCCAGCGCAAGGAGGGTCGCGCCAAAGATGTTGGGCATCCTGGACCTTTCTGAAGAACGTCGGAGCGACGAGACAGCTCAACCGTGATGCGTGGGATGTCCGCATTTCTGCGGTCTCTACTGCTAGCAGGTCCGCGGCAGAGGGCAACGGCCGAAAACCGGCGACGCGTGATTTTCAACCGCCTGTCAGCCGTGTGGCCGTGCGACCTGCTTGCCGTAACGTTTCCTCCTCCGCCCCTTCGAACTGGCCGTCCTTCACTTCGCCATCGAAGACATACGAGCCGGACGTTCGCCGGAGCGGGGCGGGCATCATGTCGAGGTGGCTGCTCCTCCCCCTCCCCCGCTTGCCGTCGACGATCGCGGCAACGCCCTGGTCTCCTTCGCCGTGGGAGCGGAAGACAGGCCGCCAGGTGATGCGCCTCTGCCCGTTGCACTGGTGGCCCTGTGGCGCGGCCATCGCGTCCTGATGGCCTTCAACCGGTTCCGGCGGACCTGGGAACTGCCGGGCGGACGGATCGACCCGGGCGAGACACCCCGCCGGGCGGCCACGCGCGAACTGCTGGAGGAGACCGGCCATGTGCCCGACGGACGGCTCCGCTTCGTCGGCTTCGCGAGCTTCGCCCTCGCGCCTGACCGGCGCGCCGAATACGGCGCCCTGTTCACGGGCCGGGCTGCCGACGTCGCACGGTCGTTCCGGCCCAACGACGAGATCGAGGCCATCCGGTGGTGGGACCTTCGGGAGGCTTTGCCGGGGCCACTGCAGCCGCTGGACGCCTGCCTCGCAGAACTCAGCCGCAACCCGCCGCCGAGCACCCGCCACGGGACGGCCGGAGCTTGAAGTGGCCTGTCAGGCCGACGTACTGATGAGTTCGTCCGTGACCCACCGTGCTGTGCCGGCCGGGTAGGGCGCGGGCAGTCCGAGGACGATGTGCCGGAAGCCGGCTTCGAGCGCGTCGCCGATCGCGTTCCGGGTCAGGCCGGGCTGGTCGTAGGAGACGGGCAGATGGATCGAGCGGGTGACCGAGGCGGGGTCGCGGCCGGTCTCGGCGCAGTAGCGGTCCAGCAGTGCGCTGCGGCCGACGGCGTCGTCGATGTCACCGCCCGGGATGTTCCAGACGTCGGCGTGCTCGGCGACCACGCGCAGCGTCGCGGAGGAACGTCCGCCGATCAGGATCGGCGGATGCGGGCGCTGGACTGGTTTGGGGTTGCCGTACGCCCCGGTGAGCCGGACGTAGGCGCCGTGGAAGTCGAACGGTTCGGGCTCGGTCCACAACCGCCGGATCACCGTGCAGGCTTCGGCGAGGCTCCCCACCGCATGGGCGGTGTCGTGGAAGGGGAGGCCGTGTGCTTCGTACTCGCGCCGGGCCAGGGGGTGGCTGGGGCGCGAGCCGACACCGATGCCGAAGTCCAGCCGTCCGCCGGAGACGATGTCGACGGTCGTGGCGATCTTGGCCAGCAGGGCGGGTGGCCGGAAGCGGTTACTGGTCACCAGCACGCCGAGCCGCAGTCGTCGGGTGTGGGCGGCGAGGGCCGACAGCAGTGTCCAGCCTTCGTAGGCCGGGCCGTCCGGGGGGCCGCCGATGGGCATGAGGTGGTCGAACAACCAGGCATGCTCGATCTCCGGGATCGCGTCCGCCTCGCGCCAGACTCGCAGGACGTCGTGGTAATCGACCTGCGAGGGGGCGGTCATGATGCCGAAGCGAGGCCGGGGTGGGTGTGACATGGAGTCCTTGGTCCTCTCCGTTCCGCACCGGCGGCGCCGAACCGGACGTACTGCCGGGCTTCACACGGAACATGTCTGCGGAAGGGTGCGGGAGTCGGTGCGGTACGTCCGTCCCGGGGCCGCCGAGCGCGCCGGAGAACGGCTTCCGGCCGGCGTCTGCGGGATTCCCGCGGATCCGGGAGCCGCCGGAGGAGGTGGGGAGCCGCCCTCGGACGATCAGCGGCGTCGCAGTGACGGGTCGAGCAGCGCGGGCGGGGTGTCGTACTTCTCGTGCGCGGCCAGGTCGGTGCCGGGAGCGACGATCGCGTCGATCGCGTCGAGCACGTCGGCGGAGAGCACGGTGTCGGCGGCGGCGAGGTGCGAGCGCAGATGCTCCAGCGTGCGGGGACCGATCAGCGCGGTGGTCACGGCGGGGTGCGCGGTCACGAATCCGAGCGCGAGCTGGATCATGGTCAGACCGGCCTCCTCGGCGACCCCGGCCAACCGCTCGACGGCGTCGAGCCTGGCCCGGTTGGCGGGGATGGTGGTGTCGAAGCGTTGCGGCATGAACGTCGAGCGGTTGGTGGTGACGTCCCGGCCCTCACGGACCGCGCCCGACAGCCACCCGGAGGCCAGCGGGCTCCACACCAGCACACCGAGTCCGTACTGCTCGGTCACGGGCAGCACATGGGACTCGATTCCGCGCTGCAGGATCGAGTAGCTGGGCTGTTCGGTGACGTAACGGCTCACGTGGTGTTCCCGGGCGGCCCATTGGGCCTGCACGATGCGGTGTGCGGGGAACGTCGAGGAGCCGAAGCAGCGGATCTTTCCCGCGCGTTGCAGGTCTGTCAGGGCCGACAGCGTCTCCTCGTCGCCGGTGGTGGGGTCCCACCGGTGGATCTGGTAGAGGTCGACGTGGTCGACACCGAGCCGGCGCAGGCTGGCATCCAGTTCGGTGACCAGCCAACGGCGCGAGCTGCCCTGGTGGTTGCGCTCGTCACTCATGGGCATGCCCGCCTTTGTGGCCAGCACGATGTCGTCGCGGCGGCCGGCGATCGCCTTGCCGACCATCTCTTCCGACTCTCCGCCGCCGTACATGTCGGCGGTGTCGATGAGATTGATCCCGGCCTCGAGAGCGGCGTCGACGAGGGCGGTGGCCTCGTCCTGGGTGGTGCGTCCGATCGCGCCGAAGTTCATCGCGCCGAGCGCGAGCGTGCTGACCTGTACACCGGTGCGGCCCAAGGTGCGGTACTGCATGACCGTGTTCCTCCATCGCGGGTGAAGGGGGTGAAGCGTGGCGGCATTGCATGGCTCGTCGGCCCTCTGCTCTGGCATCATGGGCAAACGGAACCGCGTCCCGTTTGACGATACGGAACCGTGTCCCGTTTAGCAAACGCGGTAGTGGAAGGATCGGTGCGGTGAAGGACGACGGCGAGACTGCGGGGCGTGCGGCACGGCCCAGGCGGGCGGACGCCCGGCGCAACGAGAAGACCCTGCTGGACGCGGCCGCCGCGATCTTCGTCACGTCAGGCGTCGAAGCGCCCGTGCGCGACATCGCGGCCGAGGCCGGCGTCGGGACGGCTACGATCTACCGCCACTTCCCGACACGAGCGGACCTGATCATCGCCGTCTACCGGCACCAGGTGGAGGCATGCGCCGAGGCCGGCCCCGCCCTGCTGGCGAGCAGCGCCACTCCGTACGCCGCACTGCGGCAATGGATCGACCTCTTCGTCGACTTCCTGGTCACCAAGCACGGGCTCGCCGCCGTGCTGCAGTCCGACAGCGCCGGCTTCGACACGCTGCACGCCTACTTCCTCGACCGGCTCCTGCCCGTGTGCACCCAACTGCTGGGCGCCGCAGCGGATTCCGGCGAGATCCGATCCGGCCTGGACGCCTACGCGCTCCTGCGCGGCGTCGGAAACCTGTGCATCGGCGCGGACAGCGATCCCCGCTACGACGCACGTCGGCTGGTCGAGCTCCTCGTCGCAGGGCTCCGTCGACCGCGCTGACCCGGCCGGCCCGCGCCGGCGCGCCGGTGCGTTCCGAAGTCAGGCCGCCCCCCGGCCGCGGGCCGCCGTGGAGCGCAGGAGGAGCAGGGCGGTGTCGTCTGTGCGCTCGTTCGACGGCTGGGCTCGTGCGATGAGCCGGTCGGCGAGGGCGTCGAGGGGTCCCGCGCGCCGGGAGAGGGTGTCGGTGAGCGCGGCGGTCACGGCGTCCGTGTCGGTGCCGGGGGCTTCGACGAGCCCGTCGGTGTACAGCACGAGCACGGTGCCGACGGGAAAGGTGATCTCCGTGGTCGGGTAGACGGCCGTGGGCTCGATCCCCAGCAGCAGCCCGGGAGGTATCCCGAGGATCTCGGCACGCCGGCCGGGGCGGCACAGCAGCGGAGGGCAGTGGCCGGCGGTGGCCAGGTGGGCGCGGTGGCGGGCGAGGTCGATGTGTACGTACAGGCAACTGGTGAGCAGCGCGGGGTCGAGCTCGGTGAGCAGCCGGTTCGTCCGGGCGAGGACCTCGCCGGGCGGCGAGCCGGCGACGGCGTAGGCGTGAGTGGTCGTGCGGACCCGGCCCATGTGGGCGCTGGCCGCGACGCTGTGGCCCTCGACGTCGCCGATGACGGCGGCGACGTCGGCGGTGCCGGTGCGGATCACGTCGTAGAAGTCGCCGCCGATGTCCATGCCGTGGCCGGCCGGCAGATAGCGGGCGGCCACGTCCAGGCCCGGGACACGCGGCAGTGTCTGCGGCATCAGACTGGACTGCAGGCCGTGGGCGAGTCGGTGCCGTGCGTCGTAGAGCCGCGCACGGTCCAGGGCCTGGGCGATCAGGCTGCTGAGCGAGATGAGGAAGCCTCGCTCCTCGGCACTGAACGGGTGCGGCCGGTCGTAGCCGAACACGCAGGTTCCGATGGTGCGCCCCGACACGGTCAACGGGAGGAAGGCCCAGGCCGCCATGCCGTCGGGCAGGGCCGCTCGCTCGGGGCAGGACCGGCGCAGCTCTTCCCGGGAGGCGAAGAAGGACGGGACGCCGGCGGTGAGCCCCAGCACACCCGGAGTGCGCGAGGTCAGCGGCGTACCGTCGATGAGGGCGACGACGTCGTCGGGGAAGCCCCGATGCCCGATGACCCGCATGCGCCCGGCATCGGTCACGAGCAGGGCCACGGCCTGGGCGCCGAACGCGAGCAGGAAGCGGTCGGCCAGCAGGTCGACGACGTCGCGCACCCGGACGGCCTCGCTGAGGCCGCTGGCCAGGTACAGCAGATGGTGGATGGTCCCGAGCCGGCCGGGCGCCCCTTCCGGCGTGCCGCCGAGCGGCCGGTCACGGCGAGCGGACCGACCGGCGCGGGCGGGCACGATACGGACGCTGACCCCCGAAGGGTCCGGGTAGAGCTGGAAGAGCAGGGCCCGGCCCAGGGGCTGCACGGCGGTGAAGGACGTCGGCCGCTGGCTGAACACGGCTTCCCGGTACCGGTGCTCGTACAGAGGGTCCTTCAGCCACGGCACGGTCTCCCAGGGGCGCCGGCCCGTCAACTGCGCAGAGTTCCTGCCCAGCAATTCGGCCGCCCTGCGGTCGACGAACGTGATCCGGCCGTCCGGGTCCAGGGCGCAATGGCCTTCGGGAAGCCGATCGACGAACGCCGCCGCGGTCCGGGCGGCCGGCCTGGTCGGTTCGGTCCCCGAGGGGATCAGCAGACGAGGCCGCGCCGAGGGCCGCAGTCCGGCCTCGGCGGCGCGGTGCACCACCCACGCCAGGCTCTCGCCGGCCGCCGTGATCCGCGCGAGCTCGGCCCGGCCGGGGCGGGCGGACCGCTGGGGAGGCCAGACCAGCAGCAGGGCACCGCGCGGCGTGCCGCCGGTGATGAGCGGAACCACGGCCATCGCGAACCGGTGCGGGAACACCAGGGCCGCCTTCGGATATCTGCGGGCGAGATCCTGTTCCGGACCGATCCAGACCATACGTCGCGCTCGCACCGCATCGACCACGGGATCGCCGGCCGACTCCGAACCCGAGGCCGCCGGAAGCCTCAGCCGCGCCACGGGTTCGGCGAACCGTGGCGGCACCCCCGTCCCCACCTCCATGCACAGCACCTGGCCATGGGGCTCCACGAGATAGAGCGCTCCGCCGTGCGCATCCACCTGTCGCATGGCGTCGAGCAGCAGCCCGTCCAGCACGCGGCGCATCAGCGCCGCGTTCGCGTCTCCCGTGATCTTGCCTGGCATCTGAGACGACCACCCGAAGAGGAACGGGCGTAACGGGCATATACACCCACGCCTCACTTAACACTTCCGAGCAATGCATTTCAAGTTGTTGATGCAGTCGCGCCCCCGGAGCCGTGGCGCTCCCTGCCGGTCGCCCTCACCCTGGTCCCGCCGTCGACCAGCAGGTCCGCACCGGTGATCCACTCCGCTTCCTCCGAGACGAGCCAGAGCACGGCCCGGGCGACGTCCTCGGGCTCTCCGATGCGGCCGAGCGGAAGGCCCGCGGCGATGGCACCCTCTCCGCCCTCCCAGAGGAAGCGGGCCATCTCCGTGCGGACGAGGCCGGGCGAGACCGAGTTGACCCGCACCTTCGGGGCCAGCTCACCCGCGAGCTGCTGGGTGAGGTGCAGCAGGGCGGCCTTGCTGGTCCCGTACGCCCCCACGTTCGGACCCACGTGTGCGGCGCCCTCGGTGCAGATGTTGACCACAGCGCCGCCGTGTTCACGCATCCAGGCGTGCCAGGCGCACTGCACGAGCCGCAGCGGGGCCTCCACATTGACGGTGAACGCTTCGCGCCAGCGGTCGGGCGCGGCCTCCATGAGCGGCCCGTAGGGCTGATTGGTCGCGGCGTTGTTGACGACGATGTCGATCCGTCCGAGAGCGCTCAGGCCGAGCTCGGCGAGCTCCCGCAGATGAGCCGGGTCGGCGACACTGCCCGCGAGCCCGACGCCACCGAGTTCCCCGGCGACGCGTCGTACCGCGTCCGGGTCCCGGGCACTCACACACACCCGTGCACCGGCCCCCGCCAGCGCCTCGGCGACCGCCCGTCCGATGCCGCGCGAGGCACCCGTGACGATGGCGGCCCTGCCCTCCAGTCCGTACCGCGACCTCATCCGCACACCGTCTCATGACGGACCGTCAGACAACAGCCGCGGGACACCGCCGGACCGGCGGCGGGGGCAGAGGACGGCCGGGCCGCCGGGGGAGATCGCGGCCGCAGCGGCCGGCGCCCTCGCCGCCGGCGGCGCGGGGATCGGAGCCGGCGTCATCCACCGCGCCGGTCCGGCCCTCGGCATGACCGGCGGGCGCGCCGCTTCGCCCCGGGAATCCTCTCCCCCGGCGGCGCACGGCGCTCCGCGGGAGACGGCCCGCGAGCCGTCATCCGGCGGCGGAGGTCGTCCATGTCCACGGCGCTGACCTTGTCCAAAAGGCTTTCCAGGACGCGCTCGGGCAGCGTGCCGGGTTGCGTGTAGAGCACGATACGATCCCGCACGATCATCAGGTTCGGCACCGAGGCGACCCCGAAGGCATCGGCCAGCCTGGACTGCTCGGTGACGTCCACCGCGGCGAACACCATGTCGTCATGGCGGTCGGAGACCCGCTCGAAGAGGGATGCGAAGACGGCACAGGGCCGGCAGTGCGGGGACGAGAAGCCGATCACCATGGTGTCAGCACTCGAGCCGACCTCGGCGAAGTTGTCGTACGTCAACTCTATGGTCGTCACCCCGACCTCCCCTTCACGAGGCGCCTCTGCCGGCCGTACGGGCTGCCCCGGGGCCGTGAGCATCACCGCACGGACACTTTCGAATACCCCAGGGGGTATTCGAAAGGGGAATCTAGACCACCGATCGCCCCCCGACAACTACCCGTCGCGAGTTCCCCGCGGTGCGGGGCCGTCGACGAACTCGACCGCACAGCCGCGGCGGGCGAGCGAGCCCAGGACCCGGCCCGGGCCCGCCTCCCACAGTTGCTCGACACCCAGCCCCCGTACCGCCTCCAGGGTGTCCGGCCAGAGCACCGGCCGCACCAGGGCCGACTCCAGCAGGGCGCGGAACGCCTCCGGATCACGGTGGGGGCGGGAGTCGATACAGGAGACGACGGTGACCCGGCTCGGGCGGATGTCGAGCGACCGCAGCTCGCGCCGCCAGTGGGGCAGGGCTCCGGCCATGAGCGAGGAGTGGAACCCACCGCCGATCGGAAGCAGCACCCCCCGGGCCGACGAGGTCTCCAGGCGCGCGGCAACCGATGCCACGGCGGCCGGCTCCCCGGAGAGCACGATCTGCCGGCTGCCGTTGATCCCTGCGATCTCCAGCACGCCGTGCCCTTCGGCAGACACCTGCCGGCGCAACCGGTCTGCGGCCGCGAGGTCGAGCCCGATGACGGCGATCATCGCGCCGGGCCGGCGGAGTTGCTCGGCGTGGCAGATCCGCCCCCGGGCGAGGACGAGCCGCAGGCCGTCCTCCGGGCGGACAGCGCGGGCGTAGACGAGGGCCGTGATCTCCCCGAGGCTGTGCCCCACGACGACCGGCACGTCCGCGGCAGGGCCGAACCGGCTGTACGCCGCGACCAGACCGGCGACGTAGGTCGCCGCGGTCGACACCCTGATGTCCGTCAGGTCGAGCTCATCGACCGCGGACGAGCCCAGCCCGGCCAGCATCGCGTCGACCAGGGGGTGCTCCCGGTGGGCGTGCAGGACGGCCCTGATGGCGTCGGCCCGCACTCCCTGACCGGCGAAGGCGATGCCGGGCGAGCGCCGGCCCGCATGGACCGCCGGCGGCGCACCGTCGATCACCGAGACGGCGCTTCCCTCTTCACGCGTGCCCATGGGCCACTCCGTTCGCTGCGGCGGGAGCCACGGCTCCGGCGAAGGGCGCGGCCATGAGCGACAGGCCGCCGTCGGCGACGATCACCTGGCCGGTGATCCAACTGGCCGCGGGCGAGGCGAGGAACACGACGACCCCCGCCAATTCCCGCTCCGTGCCGAACCGTCCGAGAGGTGTCGCGGCGCGCATCGTCTCCCAGGCGGATGCCCGCGGCGCGTACTGCCGGACGGCATCGCCGTCGAGCGGGCCGGCGGAGGCGGCATTGACACGGACGCCCCGCGGCGCGTACTCCACGGCCAGGTAGCGGGTGAGGGCTTCGACCGCGGCCTTCGACGTCCCCACGGCCGCGTACCCGGGAGGCGCCGTGCCGGCCCCGAGCGAGGACAGGTTGACGATCGCTCCGCCTTCGGGCATCAGGGCCGCTCCCTGCTGCGAACACCACAGGGTGCCGCGCAGATTGGTGTCCAGCGCACGTGTCCAGTCCTTGTCGGTGAGGTCGCCCAGCATCCCGAACGCACCGGAAGCGGCGTTGTTGATCAGAATGTCCAGGCGGCCGTGGCGGGCGGCGATCGTCTCGAACATCCGGCCGACCTGGTCCTGGCGGGCCACGCTGCACCGGAGCAACTCGGCGGACAGCCCCCGGTCGGCCAGTTCCCGCAGCGCCTGCTGCGCCGCGGCTCCGGCCCGCAGGTAGTTGATGACCACATGGGCACCACGTTCGGCGAGTTGATCGACCACCGCGCGACCGACCCCGTGCGCTCCCCCCGTCACCAGGGCGATCCGGCCGGCCAAGTCCTCTCCCATGAACCCTCCACAACCGACGGGTGCAGCGTCGCGGCGGACGACAAGGGACGGCTCGTCACATGCCTTGCTGCCACCTATCCGCGATGCTAGCGTCTGCGCATATAAGCATATGCGCGTAGACGCATTTAGACAGTGCCCGCGAACACGCGAATACGCGTCCGTCGCCGGTCACGCCGCAACCGCCTCCGAGGAAAGAGGTCAGATGTTGTCGACCACCCCGCAGGAAGTGGCACTCGAAGTGGGCGGCGTCTCGTTCACTTTGCTTCTGTTTCCCGATCCGAGCGGACTGCGCGGCCAGGTGTGGCACGGCGACGAACGGATCGCCGGACTGCGCCTGTTCCACAGCTCCGATGCCGACCGGCTCGCCGAACTCGCGAGCCGCAACAGCGCCGTGCTCCGCGCGGCCGCACGACTGTCCGGCGCCGCCTCGGGCGGTGGGTCACAGTGACCGACCGCGACGACGTCCTTGAGGCACTGCGCGGTGTCGACGACCCGGAACTGCACCGGTCCGTCGTCGACCTGGGCATGGTGCGCGAGATCATCATCGAGGGCACCGAGGTGACCGTGCGTCTGGCGCTCACGATCGCCGGATGCCCCCTGCGGGAGTATTTCGAGCGCGAGGTGCCGCAGAAGGTGCGTGCGGCCTGTCCCGAAGTGACCGCGGTCCTCGTGGAACTGACCGCCATGACCGAGGAGGAGCGCTCGCGCGTCATCGGCGACGTCCGGGTGAAAGTGCCGCGCGTGGGCGACGCCGAGTCCCGTACCCGCATCATCGCGGTGGGCAGCGGCAAGGGCGGTGTCGGCAAGTCGACCGTCGCCGTCAACCTCGCTGCCTCCCTCTCCGCGCTCGGGCACCGGGTCGGCCTGCTCGACGCCGACATCTGGGGCTTCTCCGTGCCGCAGATGCTCGACGCCACCGGGCGGCCCACGGTGGTCGGCGACCTCATCATGCCGCTGGAGTCCCATGGGCTCTCCGTCCTGTCCATGGGCAACTTCGTGCCCGAGGACGGCCCGGTGGTATGGCGGGGGCCCATGCTGCACAAGGCCCTGGAGCAGCTGCTCGGCGACGTGCACTGGGACGACCGCGACTACCTGGTGATCGACATGCCGCCGGGCACGGGGGATGTGTCCATCTCGCTGGCACAGTTCCTCCCCCGCGCCGACTTCCTGCTGGTCACCACCCCGCACGAAACCGCCGAGCGGGTCGCGCTGCGCGCCGGGCGGATGATGACCAAGACGGGGATGAATCTCGTGGGCATCGTGGAGAACATGGCGGGCTTCGTCTGCGACGGCTGCGGCCACGAGCACGAGTTCTTCGGCAAGGGCGGCGGCGAGCGGCTGGCCGAACTGCTCGACACACCGCTGATCGGCCGTATTCCGCTGGACCCGGCGGTGAGCGCGGCCGGAGGCGACGGCGCACCGGCGGTCATCGCGCACCCGGACTCCACGACCACCAAGAGGTTCACCGAGCTGGCGCACACCGTCGTCAAGCGGTCACCACGTATCCGGCGGGCTCTGCCGTTGCTCACCACCGGGACCGAAGCCCGCGGGTGCGGCTGCGGATAGCGCCGGCGGTTCCGGCCGGAAGATGCCTGCCGGCGCGCCTCGCCTGACACGGAACGGCCGGCCGACGGCGAAGTCTTGCCGTCCGCCGGCCGTTGGCGCCGTGCCGGGAGCCGCGCCGGGCCCGATCGGCCGCGCCTGGCGGCGGACGGGAGCGTGAGCGGATCACGACACGCGCCCGCACCGTCCGTCACGTCCTCCGGGACGGGTGCGTCGCCGCACACCGAGAGGTGAACCAGCGTCACGCGGCCGGTCGCGCACGCCCTGCGGCGCGACCGGCCGCGGAGGAGCACCGGCCCGCCGGGCCGTGTCCGGCACCGGCCCTCGGGGCCGGTGGTGTTCCGCCACGGCCGGTGGCCCATCGGGACCGCGCGGTCCCCGGTCCGCGGAGGCGGCCCCGTGAGTGTCCCGCTGCGGCAGGTCCGGCACCCGATCCGCCGCAGCCGCCCTCTGCGGCCCGCGGAGTCCTGCGCCTTGGTCCCCCGCACCGTACGGACGGCACCGGTCCTCCGCATCACCGCGCGACCGGGCGCGGTCGTGCGGCCACCGCACACCGGAGGGCCGGCTGTCGTGGAGCGGACAGCCGGCCCCGGGGCCCGACGTGGCCGGTCACCGGTCAACGCAGCACCAGGAAGACCTGTCCTCCTTCCTGGACGAGGGTGAACGTGTCGATGTCGGTGTCGGACGGCCCGCGCACCCGCTCGCCGGTGCAGAGGTCGAACTGACTGCCGTGGCCGGGGCATGTCACCACCGTGCCCTCGACCTCGCCCCGGGACAGGGCCGCACCCGCGTGCGGGCAGCGGTCCGCCACCGCGTACAGCCGACCGCCCAGCCGGTACACGGCGAGCGGCCCGACCGGCGAGTCGCCGGTCCGGAAGACCAGGCCGAGACGCCCGGCGGCGTCGGCCGCCTCGAACAGCACGAACCGTCGCGCGCCCCGCCCTTCGGCGTCCTGCTCGGCCAACCGCGCCGCCAGGCGCAGGGGAAGCGCGCCGCGGTTGACCACGAGGTCGCATCCGGCGCGCTGCGCCTCGACCCACCGGCCGGGATCGGGTACCGCCGAGAAGCCTGCGATCAGTGAATCCGGCCAGCGGCCACGCCATCCGCGTACGATCTGCATGGCGTCGGGCTCGTCGATGTCGAGAACGGCCACCTCCGGCTGCCCTTCCACGGGTTCCGTCCGGGACACGGACAGGTTCCGCTCGTCCGCGATCCGGCCGAGCCGGGACGCCAGAGCGGTGCTCCCCATGGCGAGCACCATGGTGGGGACCAGAGGGCTGCTTTCGGATACCAAGGCCGCAACCTCTTCCGTACGGTAGAGCCGTTCGACGGCGGTGTCAGATGAAGAGCTGGATGTCCGCCTTGGCGGCCATGTCGATGAAGCTGGCGGCTCCCAGCGACGGCTGCAGGCCGTCGATGAAGTCCGACGACTTCAGACCGTACAGATCCATGGTCATCTGGCAGGGGTGCATCCGGACGCCGATGGCCATGGCCATCTCCATCAGCTCCGTCGGGCTGGCCACCTTGTAGTCGTTCGCCAGCTTTTTGATCATCTTGGTGCCGGCGCCGCCGAAATGGATCTTCCCCAGTTTGAGGTGGTCCGTGCCGCCCCGGTCCACCAGGGACTCGCCCTTCTGCATCCAGTTGGTACCGGTGATCCGTCTGTCGTTGCGCTGCAGGACCCGCAGGCCCCAGAAGGTGAAGAAGATGTCCACCTCGACATCGGAGGCAGCCGCCGTGGTGGCCAGAATCAAGGTCGGCCACACCCGGTCAAGGTCGCTGCTCCAACAGACCATGGCAAGCCTCTTCGGCTGCTCCTCCATGCCAGGCACCATGCCCTCGGCCATTTCACACCTTCCAGGTTCTCTCTGGTGGACAAAGCTGATCCGCGGAACCACCCGCGTGTGCGGGGTTCCCTGACAAACACTCCGGGGTGGTGAGGTTCAGGCATGCTCCACCAGCCAGCTCACCCCCTGTGCCACGCGGAACACGAGGTATCCGACGAAGACGACGGCGAGGAAGACCCAGAACCTCGATACACGGACCCGGCGGTCTCCCGGTCCTTCCGGAACGGCGCCCATCGGCGTCTCCCTTCTTCTGCGGCTCCGCTCAATTCGCGCAGCGGTAGCACCGGATGTCGTGTTCGGCGATGAACGCCTTGTACTGCTCGAACGCGGTGCGGCCGTCGACAAGACGAGACCGCTCGTCCTCCATGTGCGACGGCCGCAGCCGCGCCATCCAGCCGGCGCCGTACGGGTCCCTGTTGGCCACCGCGATGTCCTCCTCGAACGCCGCTTCGTTGATCGCCAGCAGTTCCCCGGTCAGCGGGGTCGGGAAGGGGCCGACCCACTTGGCGCTCTCGATGACCGCGAGAGGCCGGCCCCGGGTGAAGGTCCTCCCCACGCGCCGCCAGGTGATCTGGACCATCCGGCCGCCCATCGTCTGCGCCACATCGGTCATGCCGAGGACGACCTCGTCGCCCTCGGCCCGTACCCAGACGTTCATCCCCACGTCGTACAGGAGGTCGTCCGGCACCGCGCATCCGTACCAGACCTGGTCGGTCATTGCCCGTCAGCCTCCGTCGCAGACGATTCCCTCGGCATCGAGAAAGCTCTGGTACGCCTCCAGGCCCGCCGCTCCCGTGACCAGGTCGGCCGAGTCGGTCTCCCAGTCGGCGGCGCGGATCTTCGCGACCCAGCCCGCCTGGTAGGGATCGCTGTTGATCAGGCTGGGCGAGCTGACCAGTGTCTGATTGACCTCGACGATCTCTCCGGACACCGGTGCCGGCACCGGGCCGACCCATTTGCCGCTTTCCACCGTCGCGACGTTGCGTCCCTTCCTGACGGTCTTCCCGGCGCCCTTCAGCGTCACCGAGATGATCGTCTTGGCGAGGTTCTGCGCCACGTCGGTCATTCCGACGACGACCAGGCCGTCCTCCTGACGGGCCCACACATGCCGCTCGACGAGGTAGTACAGATCGTCGGGGAGGTTACATTTCTTGACCAGTGCCACCGCTCGGGCTCCTGTTTTCTGTGACTTCGTGTTCTGCCATCAGGTGATGGACGAGCATGTCGAGTGCGACCATGCGGATTTCGCGATCGAATTCCTCGAGAAACGTCGGGTCGCGTTTCCCTTTCCGGAGACTGTGCTCGTACCGGTCTCCGCACACCGGGCACGTCACCTCGTAGAAGTGGTTGCCCCGCCGTTCCGTGGTCTGGACGGCATCGCGGTGCTGGTCACCGAGATGCGCGTGCAGACCCCGGACGGTGCCGTCGAACTCACACCACGGGCACTTCATGCCTTCACCGCTGTCGCCGCCGCGTCCGCGATCCCCTCGACCAGTTCGAGGATCCCCTCGCCGGCCGCGGTGATCGCCACACGGTCTCCGTCAAGTTCCCTGCCGGCCAGGCCCGCCTGCAGCAGATCGTTCACCTTCTCCCAGGCGACGATCCGCGGACAGGCGAGCACCGCGCCGAGTTCCACGGTCGTGGCTTCTCCCTCGCGCAGCCGGGCGAGCACCTTCCAGCCCTCCGGATCGCAGGCCACGCGCAGGGCCCGCCGCACCAGGGCCGCGGCCGCGACCGACACGTCGTCCTCCGGGAGCCGGCCGTCCGCGGGCCCGGCGGCCTCCCAGGACCGGAACACGAAACCGTCGTAGCGGCGCAGCGTGACGGCCAGGGTCTGCAACCGCCTGCCGATGTCGGCCCCGATCGTCTCCGGACTCACGGGCCTCACACCCCGGCGACTTCGGGTACGCCCGGCGACGCCGGCTTCAGCTGCGCCTCCTTGACCAGTTGGATGATGTCGAGCACCGTCATCGCGTCCTCGTTGCCGGTGGTCTTCACCGCGTCCGAGAACATGGTCATGTCCTTCGGACAGGACACGATGAACTTGTCGACCCCGACCCGCACGGCCTCACGGATCCGGTTCTCACTCGGCCGTTCGTCCAGCATGGAGTCGTCCATCCAGATGCGACCGCCGCCGGCGCCGCAGCAGAAGGTGTCCGCACGGTTGCGGGGCATCTCGACGAGTTCGCAGCCGAGCGCCTTCAGCAGCCGCCGCGGCGCGTCCACGACGCCGTTGTAGCGGGCGAGGTAGCACGGGTCGTGGTACGTCACCCGGTAGCCGAGCGGCTCGACCTTGAGGGCACCGGACTCGACCAGGTCGGCCAGCAGCTCCGTGTAGTGCCACACCGTGTACGTCGCACCGCGCTCGGGGTACTCGTTGCGCAGGGTGTTGAGCGAGTGCGGGTCCGTGGTGAAGATCTCCTGGAACTGCGCCGCTTCCAGCGACGCGATGTTCTGGTCGGCGAGCATCTCGAAGAGACCTTCCTCGCCCACGCGCCGCACGTCGTTGCCCGCGTTGCGCTCACCCTCGTAGAGCAGCCCGAAGTCGACGTCCGCGTCGTGGAGGATCGACGCCAGCGCCTGCGAGTTGCCCTGCAGCCGGTCGTCGAAGCTCGCGAAGTCGCCTACGAACCACAGGTACTTCACGGGCTCCTTGCGCGCATCCTTGATCTTGAAGTCGAGGCCCTTGGTCCACCGCGACCGCATCCGCGCCGACTTGCCGAACGAGTTGCCCTGCTTCGACAGGTTCTGCAGGGTCTGCTGCAGGGTGGCGTCCATCGTGCCTTCGTCGACCAGCCCGCGACGCAGCTGGACGATGGTCGGCACATGCTCGATGCCCACCGGGCAGACCTCGACGCAGTGCATGCACGTCGTGCAGGACCACAGCGTCTGGGCCTTGACGACATCGCCGGCGAGGGCGGTGTCCGCACCGGTGGCCAGCGGGCCGGTGGCATCCGCACGGGTCTCCCGGTCGAGCAGCGTGATGCCGGACGACTGGGTGTCCGCCCACTGCCGCAGGTCCAGGATCAGGTCCCTGGGCGAGAGCGGTGCACCCGCGGTACGGGCCGGGCACACCTCGTGACAGCGGCCGCACTTGGTGCACGCGTCGAGGTCGAGGAGTTCCTTCCAGGTGAAGTCGGAGATCTCCTTGTACCCGACGTGCTCCGCGTCCTCGGGGGGCGCGGGCAGCCTTCTGGCCGTGGACCGGTCGTGCACCAGCAGGTTCACACCGTCCACGATCATGTGCATGGCCTTGGAGAAGGGGATGTACACCACGAACCCCAGGGCCAGCAGCGAGTGCACCCACCAGTCGGCCAGGTGCGCCGTCTCGGCCGTGGAGGACGACATGCCCGCCGCTTCGAACCCCCGGGCGAGCAGCCAGCCCAGCGGCGACCACACCTCGAAGGCGGGGAAGTGGCTCCCCAGGATCCGGAACGCCTCCAGCAGGTAGCCGGTGACCAGGATCCCCCCGAACAGGTAGATGAACGCCCAGTCCCCCGCGACGATCCTTGCCCGGGAATAGCCGCCTTCCGGCTTCTCCGCACGGGTGTAGTCCAGCTTGGCGGGCCGCCTGACGCCGCGGCGCAGCGCCATGTACGCCAGGCCCAGTACCGCGGTGAACCCCATCGTGTCGAGAACGACCGAGTACACCAGGTAGAAGGTGCCCTTGAAGAAGCTGACCTCGTGCCCCAGGAACAGCGTCCCGGCCTTCCGGACGATGTCGAAGTCGATCGTCAGGATGACCGTTCCGATGAACAGGGTGATGAAGCCCCAGAAGATGAAGAAGTGCGCGATGCCCGCTGCCCGGTCCCTGCGGAACACCGAGGAGTTGGTGGCGACCGCACCGACCGACCAGTTGTCCTCACGGTGCCCGACGCCCTTCGCGGGCCTGCTGACCAGGGACTGCCACAGGACGGCCTTTCTGCCTGCCGCCCGGCCGCGGCGGTACTTGCGCACCCGCCGCCAGAAACCCCAGAAGAACACGCCCATGGTGACGAAGGCCAGGACGTAGAACGCGATCTCGCCCACGGCGGAGAAGCCCTGGAAGACCTCCCGGGTCTCCTCCGCCGCCGTGACGGGCATGTCCGATGACGCCACGGTCACCCCTGAACCCTTTCGGCCAGTGCGGGAACCAGGTCGAACAGGTCCTCGGTGGTGCCGAAGTGCGCGACGTCGAAGATCGGCGCGTTCTCGTCCGTGTTGCACGCGATGATCAGTTCGGCGTTGCGCATGCCCTCGAGGTGCTCGGGTGCGCCGGAGATCCCGAACGCGAGGTACGCCTTCGGCTTGACCTTGAGGCCGGACTTGCCGACCTGACGGGTCTTGGGCAGCCAGCCGGAGTCGATGACCGGCCGCGAGGCCGACAGCGGGGCACCCAGCGCGTCGGCGAGTTCCTGCACCAGCTCCAGGTTCTCCTGCGACTCGATGCCGCGCCCGGCCGACACCAGGACGTCGGCCGCCGTGATGTTGACGTCGCCGCCCTGCGGTTCGAGGACCTGCCGCAGGGTCGTGGCCAGGCCGCCGAACTCGTCGGGGGCCGGGACCTGTACGACCTCGTGGGCGCCGGCCTCCTGGCCCGCCGCGGACGGGAAGCTGCCGCCCACGACGGTGCAGATGCCGCGCTCGCCGGTGATCTCGACCTCGGCGAGCACCTTGCCGCCCAGGATCTGAGAGGTGGCGACGACCGCGTCCCCCTCGGCCTTGAGGTCGGTGACGTAGGCGGCCAGCGGGGCCTCCCACAGGACGGACAGCGCGGCACCCAGGTCCAGGCCGATCGTGGCGTTGGACAGCAGCAGCAGGCGCGGTGAGCGCTCCCGCAGCACATGCCGCAGTGCGGCCTCGTACGCCTCGGGCACGTACTCCGCCAGCGCGGGGTGGTCGATGGAGACGACGGCGTCGGCGCCTTCGAGCTGTGAGCTCAGGTCGGCGGGTCCGAACACGGCCACCTCCGCCGTGCCGCCCCAGCCGGCCGCGAGTTCCTTGGCCTTGCCCAGGAGCTCGTGGGTGATCTCGGCGATCTGCCCGCCGGTGTGCTCGGCGAGCACAAGAACGTTGCCACTCATGCTTTCCCTCATCCCTTGATCAGGCCGCGCTCGCGCAGCAGCTCGACGA
The DNA here is from genome assembly GCF_055632315.1 of Streptomyces sp. PSU-S4-23. NCBI lineage: Bacteria > Bacillati > Actinomycetota > Actinomycetes > Kitasatosporales > Streptomycetaceae > Streptomyces > Streptomyces sp. PSU-S4-23. Next base: position 246,485 of record NZ_JBVMUU010000002.1, read on the forward strand.
TCTTGTCCGCGATCTCGTCGGTGCTGCCGGTGAGCATCTCGGCGTGGCTGGTCTGCTCGGGCCGGTACATGCGTCGCACCGACAGACCCGAGCCCGCGGTCTCCTCCGGGACGGAGACCTCCCGCAGCTCGCCGGCCTGCATGGCCTGACGGATCCGGGTGATCGGGGCGTAGCGCGGTGTCTCGCGGGAGGCCTGGAGGCCGATGACCGCGGGTACCGGCAGCTCCAGCTCGTGCGACCGGCCCCCGGCGAACTCCTGGCGCACCACGAGCCTGCCGTCCTGCGCCTCGACGCCGATCACCACCGAGATGTGGCGCTGGCCCAGGCGTGCGGCGAGCATCGGAGCGAGCTGTCCGTCCAGGTCGTCGGGCGCCTGCACACCGGTGATGACGACGTCGGCCGGCTCCTCGGCGAGGTAGGCGGCGAACGCGGCGGCGCGGGCGTGGGTGTCGGGGCCTCCGCCGTTCAGCTTGACCGCACCGTCCGCGCCCTTGGCGATGGCGGTGTAGAGGGCCTGATCGATGTCGGGGTCCTCGCCGAGGCCGACGGCGACGACCTCGGCGTCACCGGTGGCGTCCTTGATCAGCAGCGCCTCCTCCAGCGCCTGGTCGTCCCACTCGTTCAGCACGAACTTGAGGTATTCACGGTCGATGTCGGTCTCGTCGGGAGTCAGCTCGATCTCCTCGACAAGGTCCGGTACTGCCTTCATCGCAACGACGATGCGCATGTGTACATGTCTCCCTAGCTCAGGACTTCATCGAGACGCATCTGCTGACGGATCTCGACCAGATCGTCCGCGGTCGGAACAAACGGGTAGTCGCGGAAGGGCTCTGCGGGTCGGTAGGAGCCGTAGGGCCTGGTACACCCGGGCTCGCCGTTCTCTCCGGGACATCCGTTGGTGACGAAGGGGATCCCGGTGTCGACGATCGCGTCCACCGTGGTCCGGTCGGCGTCGATGGTGAGCAGGTTTCCCTCGTCGTCGAAGTGGAAGCTGTCCAGGCCGTAGCCCTCGGTCTCGATGAGGTGCTTGGCCAGCTGGACGCGCCGCCACCGCTGGATCGGCGACTTGGGGTGGTCGGCCATCCGGGAGTCCTGCTCGGGGTTGAAGCAGAACAGGTAGGAGAAGATCTCCTGGTCCCGCAGCTGCACGAAGAGCCGGACCAGATCCTCGTCCGCCTCGCCGAGTCCGACGAGGGTGTGCACGTTGACCTTCCACGGACCGAAGATCTCGCGGGAGTCGGTGATGACCTCCCAGTACTTCTCCCACTTCAGCCCACCGGCCGGGACGTCGGTGCGCAGACTGCGGAAGAGTTCCTCCGTCACCGCGTCCAGTCCGATGCCGATCATGTCGACGCCCAGCTCCTTGAAGCGCTCCAGGCGCTCGCGGTTGAGGGTGGGCGGCGCGGCCAGGATCGACAGGGGAGCACGCACGGCCTTCACGATGCGCTCGGTGATGTCGCAGGTGTCACGGTAGGCGTGACCGTGCGTCACCATCGAGATGCACAGTCTCGTCATGCTGCTTTCGAACTCGGCCATCCGCTCGACCAGTTCGTCGGTGCGCACCAGCGGCCACTCGACCCGGATGAACGACTTGTCGTCGTAGGCACCCGGGCGCGTGCGGGCGAGGCCGCAGTAACCGCAGTCCGACTGGCAGCCGTCGCTGTAGTTGAGCAGCAGGTTGATTCCGCCGAAGTCGAAATCGCGGCTGAACCGCCCGGAGCGGAACCGCAGTGCGATCGCGCTCGCCATCGAGATGCGAACCCATTCCGGGCTGGTTTTCCGTTCCGTCGCCTCCGTCGGCGACGGGAGAAGGGGAAGCTGTCGGCCCATCTCGTCTGTGCCTCTCAACTCTGCTCGGGGAAGTAACACGAGCCCGCGGACCGCACGGGCGCGGCGGTGGCCAGCCGTGCCGCCCGCTGTCCGGCGGTCAGGACGGCGGTGGTGATCTGCTCCGCACCGACCTGCAGCGCCTGGTCGGCGCCCGTGGCCGACACGACCTTGGTGACGGTGTCCCTGCTCAGCCGCTGCCAGCGCAGGTCGGACTCCAGCTGCACCACGGCCGCCGGCAGTTCGGCGAAGTCGCCGACGATGACGGCGCTCTTCACCAGGTCTCCGTGTGTGGACAGGTACAGCCGCATCAGTCCGGCCGGCGTCTTCAGCACGGCGGTGCCGCTGCCGTCCGGGACGGCGCTCCGTTCGCCGAGCCAGGACGGCGCCCGGTAGCGTTCCTCGGCGAGCACCGCGGCCCGGGCCAGTTCGCCCTCCTCGGGCACGCTCGGCTCGAACTCGGCTCCGAACGTCCGGGAGAAGCCGTGCCGGATGGAGTCCCGCAGCGCGGCGCCGTCGTAGGACCTGCCGGTCTCCCGGGTCACGGTGGTCACCCGTTGCCGTACGGCACCCGCGGCCTTGTCCGCCAGCTTGGCCGCGGGGATCCGCAGCACACGGAGCATGAAGTCCACGTCGAGGTCGGCGAGGATGCTCGCGTGGAAGAGCATGCCGCCCCGCTCGTCGACGTACAGGCCCAGGCCGGCGATCTTGCGCCCCTCCACCTCCAGGTCGTTCTTGCCCCGGAAGCCGGCGGTGATCCCGAGTTCGGCGAGCCCTGCCACGATGGCCGTCGAGCACTCCTCGATGATCTCCCGGGGGCGTTTGTCGGCGGGAGCGCGGTCGACCAGCGCCAGGCCAAGCTGACCGTCGCCCATGATGATCGCCCCGCCGCCGGTCGGCCGCCGGCTCACCTCGGTGCCGGTGCGGCTGCACGCCTCGAGATCGACCTCGGCCTCCAGGAGCTGGTAGCGGCCGATCAGCGCACACTGGCTGCGGTAGGTGTACAGCCGCAGGGTGGGCGGCCGGTACGGCGCACCGCGCGCATAGCCGTCCATCAGTGCCTCGTCGAGTGCCAGGCCGTCCGCGGCACGTGCGCCGTCGTCCGTGAGGAGGCGCCACCGGGCCGGCATCAGGCCACCTCGACCGTCTGGTAGGAGACGTCGTCGTCGCCGGTCCAGGTCAGTGAGCAGCAGTACTCGAAGAGCCGGGGCTCCAGCCCCCGTGAGCGGGCGTACTCGATCGCGCCGTCCGCCGGGTAGGCGATCCCGTTGAGGCCCAGGTCGACGGCCGCCTGGTCGAGGTCCTTCTTGGCGTCGCCGAGCGGCCGTGCGCAGCCGAGGTTGATGGTGGTCGCGGGGGCCGCCAGCCGCGCGGTACGGAAGAAGTCCGTGACGTCGTCGACGGGCGGGGGCGGGATGTGCGCCATCGGCGTGCCCACCAGGGGCACCAGGACCACCAGGATGATCGTGGACACGGGGTACTTGGTGATGATCTCCAGTGCCCGGTGCTCGCCCAGGAACTTCCCGTAGTGCAGGCCCAGAACGATGTGCGGGATGATGCTCAGCCCGTTCTCGGAGAGCAGCGCCAGCGCACGGTCGAAGTCGGAGACCTTCAGATCCAGGTGGTAGACGTCCCGGATGGTCTCGTCGGCGCCGATGATGTCGAGCATCACCCCGTCGACGCCCGACTTCGCCAACCCGGCGGCAAGTTCGGGGGAGACCACGCCCGAGTGGACGATGACCTTCATCCCGAGTTCCTCGCGGATCCGCGGGATGTGCCGCAGATGCGGCAGCAGCGGGACGCCGCCGCCGCGGGTGGACCCGCCGGAGACCAGCAGGCCCTCGCTGCCCTGCGACTTCAGCCGCTTGGCCAGGGCGAACAGGTCCTCGTCGGCCTTCACCGACACCATGCCCTCAAGGACCTTGGACTGGCAGTGGTCGCAGCTGAGCGCACAGGCCGACCCCGTCACCGACACCGGCAGGAACCGCTGCGGACTGGTCGGTGCCCACTCCGAGGTCTGCCACCGCTTCAGGCCGGGGGCGTAGAAGTCCATGACGTCGGGGAAGTTGGCCCGTCGTATGTCCAGGGCCGTCGTCGACGCTGCCGGGAGACTCATCGTGCGATCACTCCCTTGAGGCGGTACTCGTCGGCCTTGGCGGCGAACCAGGCCGTGATGTCGTCCGGTGCCGAGAGCAGGTCCGCGAGCCTGGCGTCCTCCTCGCCGAGCGACATCTCGATCAGCCAGCCCCCGCCGTACGGGTCCCGTTCGACCAGGCCGGGGTCCCCCAGTGCCTCGTCGTTGACCGTGAGCAGCGTGCCGGACAGCGGGCTGATCAGCGGGCCGACGAACTTCGCCGCCTCCAGCTGGCCGATCGGCCGGCCCCGTACGATCTCGGCACCGGGCTCGATGAACGACAGCTGCGCCAGCGTGCCGTTCGTCTCCACCCCCAGGGCGTCGAAGCCGACCCGCACGGTCCCCGGCCCCGACGGTTTCACCCACATGTGGATGTCCCGGTCGTAGCTGCGGTCCAGTGCAAGCCCGAAGCCCCTCACCTCCACCAGGTCGCTGTGGTGGATGGACTCAACGTGTTCCGTCACAGGCTCTTCCCATCCGATGCCGCGAAAGCCGCGGCGAATTGGCGTCCAAGGTCCCCGTATGCGCCGAGCACGTCCGGCGCTTTCGCCAGCGGGACTCCCGCAAGTGCGTTCTCGGCCTCCCGCATCTCCCCGCCGGGGATGAGGGTGGACAGCCGGGCACGCTCCACCGAGTCGTCCACCACGCTCGCCATGACCAGGGCCTGTTCGTGCTGGGCCGCGAACACCCATACGCCGGCACGCACCTTGACCTCCCGGGTCCGGCGTCGCGGCCGGCGTGCCGGTCCCGCGATCCACTCGTCGCTTGTGAAGCGCTCGTCGAGTTCGACCAGCGCCTCGCGTTCCACTCCGGTGAGGTCACCGGGCTCCGGCTGGAGGCCGAGCGCGGTCGCATAGGCGTCGACCGCGGCTCGCCGGAACGTCTCCGGGTCGGCGGGTGTGGCACTGACATAGCGCCGCATCAGCCGCAGTACCTCCGAGCGCATTCCCTCGTCGGGAAGGCGCAGCACCCTGGCGGCGCGTTCGTGGTCGAACCCCTCGATGAGGTTGCCGCAGACCACCACCGCGTCCTCGATCTGGCCGGCGCCGTGCCCGCAGATCTTGCGGTCTTCGACCGCGATCTCCATGTTGCGGTCCAGCGATGCGTCCACCCCGGCGGCCCGGTAGGCGGCAACCGCCGGAGAGAGCATGTCGTGCAGGGCTCTGACCCGTGACGGCGAGACATCGGCGGCGGGCAGGGCGATCTGGAAGAACAGCTGGTCGCTGTCCAGGTAGACCGGCCCGCCGCCGACCATCCGCCGGTAGACGGGCAGCCCCTGCGCCGCGCAGTACGCGAGGTCCACCTCCTCGATGCTGCGGTGGTATCCGAGGCACACGTACGGCTCGGCGGGCCGAACGAAGGACAGGGTGGGCGGCGCGCCCGCAGACACTCCGTAGGCGATGGCGTGCCAGAGCGTCTGCGAGCGCAGGGCCGAGGCCCGCCCGAAGTCGATCACTCTCAGAGAGCTATGAGGCAGCCGGTCCATGCCCCATCGCCTCGTCGATGATCTCGATGATGTCGCGGATCTTCAGGTGGTCGTTGCCGGTCGACTTCGCGGCGTCCTCGAACCGGGACACCTCGTAGGGGCAGCAGACGACCAGCGTGTCGGCACCGGTCGCGGCCGCCTCGCGGACCCGCCGCTCGGAAAGCCGTTCCGTGGTGTGGTCCCTGGTGAAGCCGTCCAGCCACATACCGCCACCACCGCCGCCGCAGCAGTAGCCGTTCTCCCGGCAGCGGCCCATCTCGACGAGTTCGATGCCCGGGATGGCGTTGATCAGCGTGCGGGGCGCGTCGTACTCGCCGTTGTGCCGGCCGAGGTAGCACGGGTCGTGGAAGGTCACCGTGAGGTTCAGCTCGCGCTGCCACTCGATCCGGTCCACGAGCGGGGCCAGAAGCTGGGTGTAGTGCAGCACCTCGAAGGTGTGCCCCCGCTTCGGGTACTCCTTGACCAGTGCGTTGAAGCCGTGCGGGTCGGGGGTGACGATCCGGTTGAACTCGTACTTGGACAGGGTTGCCGTGACGTCCTCGATGAGCGCGTCGAACAGCCCCTTCTCCCCGGCGAGCCGCTGGGAGTCGCCGAGGGTCTTCTCCTCGTGGCCGAGGATCCCGAAGTCCACCCCGAGCGCGGTGGCCACACGGGCGAACGCCCGGGCGGCCTCCTGCCCGCGGGGGTGGTAGCTCCAGTAGTCCTCGACGTAGAACAGCACGTCGACCGGGGAGGGGTCCTTGGGCAGGACCTTGACCGGCACACCGGCGTCCCGCGTCCACTGGGCACGCTTGCGCGGGTTCTCCCCGAGCGCGTTGCCGTAGCGGAACGTCTTCTGGAAGACGTCCTGCAGTTCCGAGGGCACATTGCCCTCGGTGAGCGCGCCCTCCCGCGCCTCCGGCATGATCTGGATCATGTCGACTTCCTTGGGGCACACCCTCAAGCAGTTCCCGCAGGTGGTGCAGAGCCACAGGTCGGGGTCCTCGAGCAGGTCCACACCGGTCTGGACCTTACGGTGGATCTTGCGCGGACCGTACTCGCCGACGAGGTCGACGGGGCAGACCGGCACGCACTTGTTGCACCCGTAGCACCACTCCAGCGACTCCGTGCCACCGCCGCCGACCATGTCGCGCAGTCTGGCGAAACCGTCCGGACCGTAGTCGCTGAGCACACGCGGCTCGAACATCCGGTTCCACATGGCCGGGAGTTCGACCTCGCGTCCGGAGATCGGTGAGGCGACGACCGCCGACTCCTTCTCGACAGCGGTCGGAGATACCTTGCGCCCTCCGATGGGCATGTTCAAACCTCCAGGTGGTAGACGCCCAGTAGGCGGCGGATGAGATCGGGCATGGGCGGCACCACCTGGTTGAACTGCTCTGTCATGCGCATCCGCAGGATGGTGTACATGTAGACGCCGTAGACGGCGGCAAGGAACACATCGGTGCCGAACCGATTCCGGCCGTCGGTGGTGAGTCCGGCCGATCTACCGAGGTCGTCGACGAAGTCCATGGCCTGCCCGACGGCCGTATAGGTCTCCCCGCGGGACGAACCGGCCGCGAGATCGACGTCCTCGGTGGTGACCAGGCGGAGCGCACCGGTCTCGGTGCGGGGATCCCAGATCCACCGGGTCCACAGCCAGTACCGTTCGGGGGAGGTGAAGTGCAACAGCTCCCCCGGCAGGTCGAAGGCGGTGTCGGGGAACTCGGTGAGCACCGCGTCGAATCGGCCGATGCGCTCCGGCAGCCCGTCCTGGGCGTGCAGCAGGTCGGTGATCGCGGCTGCCAGGCGCTCGGAGGAGACCGATTCGATGATCCGGTCGGCGCTGCGACGGGTCGAGAAGACCCATCGCAGAACCGCCCGCAGTCCCTCGCGGTCGAGTTCTTCCGGTGTCTGCAGCAGCGTCTGCAGGGCCAGGGACTTGCGTTCCAGGTCTCCGGCTATCGCACCCAGTTCCTCGGTGGAGATCCTGTCGACGATCTCGCGCATGAACTCCTGGGCGCTGGGGGTGTCGACGACGGGTCCGAGCATGACGAGCCTCCGCGGGTCTCAGTTGGCGGCGGCCGCGGCCTGGGAACGGACGAACGCCATCGCCTTCATCGCCGCGTTGGAGGCGGACGAGACCGTGTCCTCCAGATCGGCGGGGCCCAGTGCCGCGCCGCAGGCGTAGATGCCGTCGCGGTCCGTGGAGACCGGGTCCAGCGGGGAGCCGGCGGCCTCGATGAAGCCGTACTTGTTCTGCTGCACCCCGAGTACCCGGGCCATGGTGCGGGTGCCGACCGAGGGCTCCATTCCGACGGACAGCACCACCATGTCCATCGGAATCTCCATGGGCCGGCCCATGGTGGTGTCCTCGCCGCGGATGAGCAGGCCGTCGCCCTTCTTCAGGACCTCGGTCACCATGCCCTTGACGTACTGGACGTGGTGTTTCTCCTGCGCGGGCCAGTAGATCTGGCTCTCCCAGTAGCCGTACATCCGCATGTCGATGTAGAAGATGTAGACCTTGCAGTCGGGGAGCAGCTCGCGGACCTCGATGGCCTCCTTGGAGGCGATCCCGCAGCAGACCTTGGAGCAGTACTCGTTGCCGATCTGCCGGTCGCGGCTGCCCACGCACTGGATGAAGCACAGGCTCTTCGGCGCCTCACCGTTCGACGGCCGCACCACCTGGTGCTGCTTGAGCATGGCCTCGAGGTCGGTCAGGGTGAGCACGTCCTCGTACTCGTAGTACCCGTAGAACTGTGTCTCGCGTCCCGGGTCGAAGTGCTGGAACCCGGTCGCGACGATCACCGCGCCGACGTCCACCGACTCCTCGCCGTCCGGTCCTCGCAGTGTCATCGAGTACGAGCCCGGCTCGCCGGCGAACCCCACCACCTCGGTGCTCAGCCGCACCTGGGCGTTCGGGTTCGATGTGACGGCCTCGGCCATGCTCTGCATCTGCGGTTCGGCCTCGGCCCCGTAGGGTGTCAGGCCGGCGTAGTTCTCGGCTACGGGAGTACCGCCGAGGAAGTCGCGCTTCTCGATGAGAAGCACTTTCCCTCCGATGTCAGCGATGCTCTGCGCCGCGCGCAGCCCGCCCGGGCCGCCGCCGACAACGGCCACCGTGTCGAATGCCATCTGTCCTTCCCTCTGCTCTTTCCTGCTCACCGCGGTTCGGCTTGCGCCGTTCCGGCACGGTCAGTTGTCGACGTCGTCCCAGTCGAGGAAGCGCTTCTCGCCGTTTTCGAGCCGCTTGAGGTCCTGCTGGAACTCGGCCCATGCCTGCTGCCAGTCGATGCCCATCTTTTCCAGCAGCGGCCGGTAATCGGCCGAGTGCCAGTGCAGTTGGCACACCTTGTACGGGTGGGCGCCCATCGCCAGAGCGGCGAACTGGGCCTCGCTCATCACGGCCACGCCGACGTTGCGGTCGTGCGCCTTGGCCGCGAACTGGCTCTTGTCGAGGGTGGTCACGCAGCCGGTGTCGTGGGTGAGGACGACATCCGGATCCGCTTCCTCCTTCATCACCTCGATCTTGCGCATGGTGGCGAAGGAACGGGTGAAGTCGCGCTGCACCAGGATGTGGCGGAAGCCGAAGCCGCAGCAGTCGTACCAGGTGGAGTACTCGCGCACATCGGCGCCGAGCCGCTGGGCCAGACCGGTCACCACGGCGGTGCGCTGACCGCCGTAGACCTCCGGGTCGAAGATCGCGTCGCCCTCCACCAGCTTGTAGTAGTGGCAGGCGGGGTGCACGGTGACCTTGACCGCGGACATGTCGCGGACCTGGTGCGCCGCGATCTCATGGCGCAGGGCGTAGAGGTACTCCGAGTAGTGGACGATCTCCTCGGGCAGCACCAGCGGCTTGCCCAGCTTGGCCATGACCTCGCGTACCTCGGCGCGCAGGCCGGCGTGGTGGATCAGCTCCTCACGCACGTCCTTGTAGTGGCCGAAGGAGGTTCCGCAGTGGATCATGGGGAAGGCCCCGGTCTCCGCGGCCGCGGCGAAGTTGCGGACCGCGACGGCGGCCTGTGCGGCGGCGTTGGACGTCGCACTGGCGTAGTAGTTCCACGCCGTGCACGAGGTCTGGTCCTTGGGGTCGATGTAGTCGTACCCCAGCTTGCGCATGATCCAGAAGATCGAGGTGGAGTAGCCGGGAATGTGGCCACACTGCCCGCAGGACTTGTGGTGCCACAGGTTCGCCTTCTGGATGCGCTTCTCCCGGCCGTACTTCGTCGGCACGGTGATGGTGTCACCGGTGATCTTCTGTACGACGAGTTCGCCGGCTTCTTCCAGCTTCAGGAGCTCCGCTCGCGGGTCCAGCAACGAGCGGCGGTCCTCGCCGCGTTCGAAGGTCTGCTTTTTGTTCTTCAGAGCTTCGATCGGAATGGTCATACCTCGATTCCTTCCTCTTCGAGGCGGTCTTCCATGACTTCCTGGAGGATCGCGTGCAGACCGCTGTCGACGTCCTTGATCAGGTCGAGCGACCCGGTGTGCAGCCAGATGAGGTAGAGCTCGACGAGGGTCTTCTCCGCGACGTCCCAACCGGTGGATGTGGTGTGCAGGGTCTCCGAGGGCAGAGCCCGCCGCCACAGGTCGAGGTTGTGCGAGACGTCCGCGGTTTCCGGCCCCCAGTCGGGGAAGGCGTCGGCCTGGAGCATGTCGGGCGAGACCTGGGTACCCGTCGACATGATCTTGTAGATGATGCGGGTGTAGCCCGCCAGCGCCTCTTTCGCCGATGGCAGCCCGTTGTTGACGGCGACCTCGCGCATGATCGTGATGATGCCGCCGGGGTTGTTGCCGCGGGGACAGCGCAGACACGAGAAGCACTGCGAGCAGTCCCAGATGTCTTCCTGCATCTGCTGATAGATCAGCTCGACGTCCTCCCGCGCCGCGGCCTGGGCGATGCGCCGGGGGCTGAAGTCGTAGAAGCGCGCGGAAGGACAGGCCGCCACACAGATTCCGCATTCGTAGCAGCCGTAGAGGTAGCCGGAGTATCGAGGGTCGGCCTTGACCTCGTTGACGAGCCGTTCCTTCTCCGCGTAGGAGACATCGGCGTATCCGGCGACATCCGGCGCCTTGTAGTAAGCGGCCGTGTCAGTCACAGTCCACTCCCTAGAAGCTGATCACTGCGTCGGCGTTGAGAGCGAGATCGTTGAAGGCGGCGCCGCCGATCATCTCGACACCGTCGATGAGGTCTTCGATCTTCAGGTCGTTGAGGTCGAGCGACGGCTGGCAGACCAGCAGTCGGACGCCGAGGCCGGTCGCCTGCTCGATGAAGCGGCGCAGGGGCTGACCGCTGTCGCCCTTGGGGCCGATCTTGTCGACGACGTCACGGCGCAGCAGCGTCGCGCCGTACATCGTGAAATAGATCATCACTTCGGCGTCCATCGCCGCTGCCGAGGCGGCGAGGAAGAACGGTGTCGCAGATCGCGCGGGGTCGTTCACCCCGTGGGTCTGCACGTAAATGATCTTGCTGTCGTACTCGTTGGTCCACATCGCGGCGCCTCACTTCTCCCGGCGCAGAAGGACGTGGAAGACGTCACCGTCCTTGCGGATGTCGAGCAGCGCGTTGCCGGTGCGCTCGGTCCAGGCCCGCATGTCCGGTTCGACTCCCGGGTCGGTGGCCAGCAGTTCCAGGACCTGACCCTGGTTCAGGGCCTTCATGGCCTGGGAGGTCTTGATCACCGGCAGCGGGCACATCATGCCGGCACAGTCGATGACTTGGTCGGGTGCGGGTAGCGGCTCGGCCACAGGATCCCCTCTCGAAGGGCGGGCTCATATTCACAGGTTCGCATATAGTTATATGCGTGCCTGGATCTGTCCAGAGGTCGGACCAGACCTGTCACAGCGATCTGTTCGGACAGCCCGGACCGGAGGACCATGACCATCTCTGACCTGCACTGCGACGTCTGCAAGACGTTCGTCCCCGGTTTGACCGGCAGTTCGGATCCGGTGGACGAACCGGGGCCGGCCGGTGGTGTGCGCTTCGTCTACCACCCCGGCCGACCGCAGTTCCGGGACACCTCGGGGCTGATGTGCGGGCGCTGCTGGGCCGAGGCCGAGCAGTGGCTCGGTGCGCGCCGTTCCCGCCGATGCGCGGTCTGCGGCGCGGCGGTGGAGCGCCACGGCAGCCTGCATGTGCACCGCTTCGACGAAGCGTCGGCCTGGCGCCTGTGCGCGCAGCACTCCGTGGAGTTCCTCAACCGCCTCCGGACGGTCCAACCGAAGCTGGACCCGGCGACGTTCAGGTTCCCGTCCTCCGGGTAGAGGCCGTCCGACGACGGCACTTCCGCCCGTCGGGCGAGGCCGTCCGGTGCCGCGCGGCCCGGTGTGAAGACCGGGCCGGTGGCCGGTTCTTCCCGTCGTGGGGCCGGGTGCCGCGCGTTCCTGTCGTCAGGTCGCCGGCCGCGCCGTGCGGCCGGTCGGCGGCACGGCGTCGGCGGGCGTCTCGAACGGCGTGCGCCGCCTCACCTCCACCGGAGGCGTTCCCCTGCTCGACGCAGATCCCCGGCCAAATGTGACGAGCCCTCAGCCACCGCCCCGCGAGCCCAGTCGTGCGTTTTGCCAGGCCCCGTGGGCCTGAGGCGGGTGACACGGGCGTCGATGCCCGCCGCCGTGCCCGATCCGCAGACCGGCATCGTCTCGCACGGACGGAAAGGGCGCTCTCCGGAACCGCTCCCGGCCCGGACCGGCGGGTCACGTTCCGGGATCAGCGGGTGACACAGGCGTCGATGCCCGCCGCCGTGCCCGATCCGCAGACCGGCATCGTCTCGCACGGACGGAAAGGGCGCTCTCCGGAACCGCTCCCGGCCCGGACCGGCGGGTCACGTTCCGGGATCAGCGGGTGACACAGGCGTCGATGCCCGCCGCCGTGCCCGATCCGCAGACCGGCATCGTCTCGCACGGACGGAAAGGGCGCTCTCCGGAACCGCTCCCGGCCCGGCGGCGGGTCACGTTCCGGGATCAGCGGGTGACACGGGCGTCGATGCCCGCCGCCGTGCCCGATCCGCAGACCGGCATCGTCTCGCACGGACGGAAAGGGCGCTCTCCGGAACCGCTCCCGGCCCGGACCGGCGGGTCACGTTCCGGGATCAGCCGGTCTGCGCGTTCGCGGCGATCGCCGCCAGGTCCCGGGCGGGCCCCTGCAGACGCTGTCCCGCGGGCCAGATCACGCGCAGGTCCCGCGTGAGGTTGACGCCTTGTATGGGCAGGCGCACCAGGGTTCCCGCGGCGAGCTCCCCGGCCACGGCGTTGGAACTGAGCACGGCGGGCCCCATGCCTTCCATGACCGCGCTCTTGATCGCCGTGGTCGAGGACAGTTCGAGCAGGGGTGGGGGCAGCGTGACCGTCGAGGTCCGGTTCAGGGCCGTCTCCAGTGCCCGGCGCGTTCCGGAGCCCTGCTCCCTGCTGATCAAGGGCGTCCGGGCAAGCTCGGACGGCTGGATGGGCTGCTTGCGGCGCGCCCATGGGTGGCGCCGGGCGACCACCAGGACAAGGTGGTCGTGAGCGATGATCTGGGCCTCCAGCCCCGGGGGAAGATCCGGACCTTCCACAAAGCCGAGGTCCGCTTTTCCGTTCAGCATGGCGTCGGCCACGTCGGCGGAATTCCCGGAAACGAGTGCGACCGCGATATGCGGATCCCGCGCCCGGAGTCGGACCAGCCACCGCGGGACGAAATACTCCGCCACGGTAAGACTGGCCGCAACCCGCAGCCGGGCATCCTTCTGCCCGCGCAGTGCCGCGATGCCCGCCTCCAGGTCCCGCGCGGACTCGACCGTCTTGCGCGCCCAGTCCGCGATCAGCAGCCCTGACTCGGTGAGCTGTGAGCCGCGCGGAGATCGCGTGACAAGCGGAATCCCGATGCTGGACTCCAGCCGGTGGATGCGCTCGCTCGCCGCGGGCTGGGAGATGCCGTGGGCCGAGGCGGCACGGCCGATGCTGCCCAGCGTGGCAATGCTGAGCAACAGCTCGAATCCGGACAGCTCGGTCACCCGGCGCGGCAGGGGCATGGCGCAATCCTATGACTCGGCCGAAGGGATCGCGAAACCATCGCGCCCGAGCCGCGCCCGGCGGCGGCCGCGGCGCGGTGCAGGGCGTTAAACCCACCCCTTCCGGACACGGGCACCGCCGGCCCCGACACCGCTCGCCGCCGGCGTGCGCGAGCGCCGCCACATCGGCATGGCGGCCCTCGCGCACGCGGTCAGGAGGGTACGTGTCCCTGTCGGCCCGGTCGGACAGGGAGCGGCTCCGGTGATACCGGCCGCCGGCCTCAGGGATGAAAACACGCCGGTTCCGCGGCGGCGCGCCGGCCGCCCCGACGGCACCGTCGACAGCCGCCCTCAGGGTGTCGAGCCCGAAGACCGGGGGGCAGCGCCGGGAGGCGCGCCGGGCCTTCACGTCCACCCATAGGCGCACCCTATGTGCCCATAGCGCACTGGCGTCTACCGGTCCTCACAGCTCCGAGGCACCCTGGGCCGGACTGAGTCGTGGACTTCTCGGGCGATGTATTAAGCCCCACCCGCATCTGGAGAGCCGTGCATGAAATATGGCTTCGCAATCGATCAACGTACGTGTATCGGCTGTCACGCCTGTACTGTCGCGTGCAAGACTGAACACGAAGTTCCATTGGGGCAGTTTCGGACATGGGTGAAATACGTCGACAAGGGAGAATATCCATCGACCACCCGTGAGTTCGGAGTCATGCGGTGCAACCACTGCACCGACGCCCCGTGTGTGAAGATCTGCCCGACAAAGGCACTCAACAAGCGCGATGACGGGATCGTCGACTTCGACAATTCCCGTTGCATCGGCTGCAAGAGCTGCATGCAGGCCTGCCCGTACGATGCGATCTACATCGACGAGGACACCCACACCGCCGCCAAGTGCAACTTCTGCGCCCATCGCATCGACGAGGGCCTGGAGCCGGCGTGTGTCGTCGTGTGCCCCACCCACTCGATCTGGGTCGGCGACCTCGACGACCCGACGAGCGGCATCAGCCGCCTGGTGAACGAGAACCAGACCGCCGTGCGGTCGCCGGAGCAGAACACCGGGCCCAACGTCTTCTACCTCGGTGCCGACCGCGCGGTCCTCGACCCGCTGAACGCGCCGGTGGACGACACCTACATCTGGGCCAAGCCGGACGAACACCGGCTGGCGACCGCCGGCGACCTGCCCGGTGACCCGGTCACCAACGCCCGCACCACCCTCAACACCGCCCACCCCCGCCCGTGGGGCTGGCGGGTGACCACCTACCTGTGGACCAAGGCGGTCGGCGCCGGCGCCCTGATGGTCACGGCCCTCGCCCTGATCCTCGGGATCGACCTCGACACCGCGAGCCTCGCCACCCCGCCGGCGATCGGCCTGGCCATGGCCGGTATCACCGGTGTCCTGCTGGTGTGGGACCTCAAGCGGCCGGAGCGGTTCCTCTATATCTTCCTGAAGTCGAACTTCTCATCCTGGCTGGTCATCGGCTCGTACTTCCTGCTGGCCTTCGGCGGCGTGGCCACCCTCTGGCTGGCCGCGGTCATCTTTGACGTCGACGGAGCCCTCGACATCCTGCGCTGGCTCGCGATCCCGGCGGGCGCGATGGCCGCCGGCTACACCGCCTACCTCTTCGGCCAGGCCGAGGGACGCGACCTGTGGCAGTCCGCGGTGCTCTTCTGGCACCTGCTCGCCCAGGCGGTCATGGTCGGTGCCGGTGCGCTGGCCGTGCTCGCCCCGCTCGTCGACCTCTCCGAGGACGCCAGCCAGCTGCTGGCCCGCTCGTTCGTGATCGCCATTGCCGCGCACCTGCTCATCACCTGGGTGGAGTTCGGCGGCAAGCACGCCTCGCGCAACGCCTCCGTCGCGGCCCACGTCATCACCCACGGCCGGTACGCCAAGACCTTCTGGCTGGGCGGGATCGTGCCGTCCGTCGTCGCCGGCGCCCTCGCCGCGACCGGCTGGTCCGGTGGCTCGCAGGCCGCCCTCGTGGTCGCCGGGCTGGTGGCGCAGGCCGCCCTCCTCTCCCACGAGAGCGTCTTCGTCCGGGCCGCGCAGGACGTGCCGCTGTCCTGACGGCAGCCGAACCAAGGAGCTTAAGAGCCATGACCACAGCCCCCAAAAAACCCACCGCGAACGGTGGTGCACCCTCCGCGCCCATGCCCGGAGCCCGCACCCACGAGCACCTGCGGAACTACCCGCCGGTCGAGAACTGGGACAACCACGTCCAGTACGACGCCAAGGCGCACTCCGCGGGCAAGAAGGTCCCGCACACCTACTCGCTGATCCCCACGATCTGCTTCAACTGCGAGTCCTCCTGCGGCCTGCTGGCCTACGTGGACCACGACGACCTGTCGATCAAGAAGTTCGAGGGCAACCCGGCCCACCCGGGCTCCCGCGGCCGCAACTGCGCCAAGGGCCCTGCCACGATCAACCAGGTCAAGGACCCCGAGCGCATCCTCCACCCGATGAAGCGGGTCGGCGAGCGGGGATCCGGCAAGTTCGAGCAGGTCTCCTGGGAGGAGGCGCTCAACGACATCGCGGCGCGCATCCGGAAGGCCATCGTCGAGGACCGCAAGGACGAGGTCATGTACCACGTCGGCCGGCCCGGCGAGGACGGCTTCGCCGAGCGCGTCCTGCAGGCGTGGGGTGTCGACGGCCACAACAGCCACACCAACGTCTGCTCCGGTGGCGGCCGTACCGGCTACACCCACTGGATGGGGTATGACCGGCCGTCGCCGGACTACGCCAACGCCAAGACGATGGTGCTGCTCTCCGCCCACCTGGAGACCGGCCACTACTTCAACCCGCACGCCCAGCGGATCATGGAGGCCAAGCAGAACGGCGCCAAGATCGTCGTGCTGGACCCGCGGCTCTCCAACACCGCCTCCCACGCGGACCTGTGGATCGCGCCGTGGCCGGGCACCGAGGCGGTGATCTTCCTCGCGGTCGCCTCCTACCTGCTGCGCACCCGGAAGATCGACGAGGCGTACATCAAGCGCTGGGTGAACTGGGACGTCTACATGCGGCGCCTGCACCCCGACGCGCCGATGGACTTCGAGGTCTTCCTCGAGCGGCTGACCGAGGACTACGCCCAGTACACCTTCGAGTACGCGGCGAAGGAGGCGCACATCTCGGTCGAGCAGGTCGAGGAGCTGGCGCGGCTCGTCGCCGACGCGGGGACCCGGCTGGCCACCCACACCTGGCGCTCGGCTCCCGCCGGCCACCTCGGCGGCTGGCAGATCACCCGCAGCCTGTTCTTCCTGAACGTGCTCACGGGCAGCGTCGGCACCGTCGGCGGCACCCACCCCAACGGCTGGGACAAGTTCATCCCGCACTTCCCGGAGATGCCGGAGGCGAACGAGATCTGGAGCGAGTTCCTGTGGCCGCAGGAGTACCCGCTCACCACCAACGAGATGTCGATCCTGTTGCCGCACCTGCTCAAGGACGGCCGCGGCAGCGGACGGCTGGAGGTCTACTTCAGCCGGGTCTACAACCCGCTGTGGATCAACCCGGACGGGTTCACCTGGATCGACGTCCTCAAGGACGAGAAGAAGATGGGCCTGCACGTGGCCCTCACCCCCACCTGGAGCGAGTCGGCGACCTTCGCCGACTACGTCCTGCCGATGGGGCACGCCTCCGAGCGGCACGACACCATGTCGTTCGAGACGCACGCCTCCAAGTGGATCGCCTTCCGGCAGCCGGTCACCCGGGTCGCCATGGACAAGAAGGGCATCCCCTACCAGGACACCCGGGACGCCAACCCGGGCGAGGTCTGGGAGGAGAACGAGTTCTGGTTCAACCTCTCCTGGAGGATCGACCCGGACGGCTCCCTGGGGATCCGCAAGTACTTCGAGTCCAAGGCCCGTCCGGGTGAGATGATGACCCAGGACGAGTACTACGAGATCCTCTTCGAGCACAGCGTGCCCGGGCTGCCGGAGGCGGCCAAGGAGCTCGGCATGACTCCGCTGCAGTACATGCGGAAGTTCGGTGCCTTCGAGGTGGCGAAGAACGTCTACCGCCTCGACGAGCGCAAGCTGAGCGAGGCCGAGCTGGACGGGGCGTTCCCCGACTCCAAGGGTGTGCTGCGCAAGCCGGTCACCCTGGAGACCCAGCCGCCGCTGGTCGGCGAGGCCGGCGTGGTCGGTGTCGAGCTCTCCGACGGCTCCAAGGTCCAGGGCTGGCTGTCGCCGTCGCGCAAGCTGGAGCTCTACTCCGAGACGCTGGCCGACTGGGGCTGGCCCGAGCACGCCACTCCCGGGTACATCGAGTCGCACGTCGGCCCGAGCAAGATCAACCCGCAGCAGGACCAGTTCGCGCTGATGCCGAACTTCCGTCTGCCCACCCTGATCCACACCCGGTCCGGCAACGCGAAGTACCTCAACGAGATCGCCAACACCCACCCGCTGTGGATGAACAAGGGCGATGCCGACAGGATGGGCGTCAAGACCGGCGACCTGGTCCGGGTGTCGACCGAGATCGGGCACTTCGTGGTCCGCGCCTGGGCGACCGAGGCGATCCGTCCCACGGTCGTCGGCCTCTCGCACCACATGGGACGCTGGATGCAGGACGGGCACCCCGGCAGCCGCTGGGTCATGGGCAAGGTCGACCTCGACCGGTCCGCGGACGGCGTCTGGAAGCTTCGCTACAAGGAGGGTGTCAAGCCCTTCAAGAGCGAGGACCCCGACTCGGAGCGGATCTACTGGGACGACCCGGGTGTGCACCAGAACCTCGCCTTCCCGGTCCAGCCGGACCCGATCTCGGGTATGCACTGCTGGCACCAGAAGGTGACCATCGAGCGCGCCCGCCCCGGCGACCAGTACGGGGACGTCGAGGTCGACGTCAACAAGTCCCGTGAGGTCTACAAGCGCTGGCTCGGCATGACCCGTCCGGGCCCGGGCCCGGACGGCAGCCGTCGGCCGGAGTTCATGATGAGGCACGTCACGCCGAAGCGTTCGGCGTACCGGGCCTGAGCACCAAGGGAAACACAGGAGGAAGACAACGATGGTCCTGCGGCAGTCTCGCATCTCAGCGGACGTCGACGCAGTGCGCGCCGCGCTGTCCACCGTCGAAGACCCGGAGATCCACCGGCCGATCACCGACCTCGGCATGGTCTCGGCGGTCAGAGTGGGACGTCGCGGGACCGTCGACGTCGAGATCTCCCTCACCACCGCGTCCTGCCCGCTGAAGAACACCCTGCGCGACACGGTCGTCGCGGCGGTGCGGGAAGTTCCCGGCGTCAAGGAGGTGAATGTCGCCTTCGGGGTGATGAACGAGCGACAGCGGATGGAAGTCGCGCGCACCCTGAACGACGGGCGCGCGAGCACCCCCTTCTCCAGCCCTGAGTCCACGGTCCGCATCTACGGCGTCGCCAGCGGCAAGGGCGGCGTGGGGAAGTCGTCGGTGACCGCGAACCTCGCGGTCGCCCTCGCGCAGACCGGCAGAACCGTCGGCCTGCTGGACGCGGACGTGTGGGGCTACTCGGTCCCGCAGCTGTTCGGCGTCCGGCGGGCCCCGGTCGCCCTCAACGGCACGATGATGCCCATCGAGGCGCACGGCGTACGGCTGATGTCCACCGGGTTCCTGGTGGAGGACGAGACCCCGGTCGTGTGGCGGGGACCGATGCTGCACAAGGCGCTGGAGCAGTTCCTCGGCGATGTGCACTGGGGCGATCTCGACGTGCTCCTGCTCGACCTCCCGCCGGGGACCGGTGACATCACCCTCTCCCTGGCCGAACTCCTGCCCGCCATGCAGATGGTGGTGGTGACCACCCCGCAGGAGGCCGCGCAGACGGTGGCCACGCGGGTCGGACGGATGGCGCGCAACCTGCGTCTCCCCGTCGCCGGTGTCATCGAGAACATGTCCCGGCTCGCCTGCGGCACCTGTGGATCGCAGACCGCGTTGTTCGGCTCCGGCGGCGGAAGCCGGCTGGCAAAGGCACTCGACACCGATCTGCTCGGCGAGGTGCCGCTCGACCTGGCACTGCGCGAGGCGGGCGACATCGGCGTGCCGGTCGTGGCCGGCACCCCGGACGCGCCGTCGGCACGGGAACTGGCCCGCATCGCCGCCGAGCTGCCCGTCGTGCGCCGCAGCCTGGTCGGCATGCAGCTGCCGCTGTCGGTGGTCTAGCCGCAGCGCAGACCGGCGTCACACATGGCGCACCACTTCCCGGGGGGATGCCGATCGGCTTGACCGGCATTCCCCCGGGAACATTCGCGGTTTCACGGCTGAGGATTTCCACCTGCCGCGGGGTCCTGTACATATTGATTCCTCTTGGTGACAGGACCCTGGCTCCAGCCCCGCCTCCCAGGTAGTGTGTCGGAATGCAGCGTGATGGCTCGAAAAAAGATCACGCGAGGTCATGCGGCTATTGACGGGTTCCCCCTGCAGAGCGGCTGGGAATTCGTCCAGTCCGGCGCAGTGTCCGCGAGCCCGGGCCTGTGCCTGCCCGACAGAGGAGCCAGTGTGGCACAGATCGATCCGGCGGAGATCAGTGAACTGCATGCTCGCGTCTGCAAGGCTCTGGCGGATCCTACGCGCCTGCTGCTGATCAACGAGTTGCGGGACGGCGCGCGTTCGGTGGGCGAGGTGGCCGAGGCGCTGGACATCCCCCAGCCGAATGCCAGTCGGCATCTCTCGATACTGCGCGACCGGGGGGTTGTGACGATCGAGCGGGTGGGAAGCAACAGCTTCTACAGGCTCAGCAGTGACAAGGTGCTGGCTGCCGTGGACCTGCTCCGGGAGTTCATGGCGGAGGAGCTCGGCTGGCGCGACGATGCCCGCCAGGAACCCGGGCCGGAACTCAAACCGATTCGTTGACCGGCCCGGAACCGGTGCCGCCCGTGTGCCGTCGGAGGCTCCAGGGCACATCAGCCGTCGAGATCTACGTCACCCGCCGTCCGGAGGAACGCGCGCACATGACGTTCTCGCAGGTCAAGGCGGTAGTGACGGCATAGGTATGCCATGGCCCCGACTACCCTGGTGATACGCTGGACATGTGATGAGTCTGGGAGAGGGTCACGATGGAGCGCGCTGACGCATCTGAGATGTACCAGCTGTATGCGCGCGTTTGCAAAGCGATCGCCGACCAGAAGCGCTTGTTGATCATCAACGAGTTGCGGGAAGGCCCCCGAACGGTGGGTGAGATCGTCGCCGCTCTCGGAATCTCCCAGCCCAACGCCAGCCAGCATCTCGCGATGCTGCGCGACCGGGGCATCGTCCGTACGCGCCGAGAGGGCAGCAACGTCTACTACACCCTCACGAGTGTGAAGATCCTCCAAGCTGTGGATCTGCTCTGCGAGTTCATGGTGGAACGTACCTCCGGGACCGGGGGCATGCTCGCCGGCTGAACCGGCAGCCGTCCGCGGCAGGGGCAAACCTGCGGACGCCGGCGGCCCCACACTCCGGCGGCCGTCGTGCCGCATGGCAGGGTGAACCCATGCCGACCACTGATGCCACCCATGACACCGATGCCGCCGACGCGAGCGATGTCGCCCAAGAGCAGCCCCGACGGCTCATCGACCTGCGCAGTGACACCGTGACCCGGCCCGGCGAGGCGATGCGCCGGGCGATGGCCGAGGCCGAGTTGGGCGATGACGTCTTCGGCGATGATCCCACCGTCAACGCCCTGCAGGAGCGGATCGCCGGGCTGCTGGGGTTCGAGGCCGCCTTGTTCGTCCCGTCGGGGACGCAGAGCAACCTGTGCGCGCTGCTGACCCACTGCGGCCGCGGGGACGAGTACATAGCCGGCCAGTTCGCCCACACCTACCTGTGGGAGGGCGGGGGCGGGGCCGTGCTCGGCGGCATCCAGCCGCAGCCGCTGCCGCACCGCGAGGACGGGACGCTGGACCCGGCGCTCATCGCGATGGCGGTCAAGCCGGACGACCCGCACTTCGCCCGCACGCGGTTGCTGTGCCTGGAGAACACCACCGGGGGCCGGGCCGTGCCGGTGGACTACCTCAAGACCGCCACGGGCGTCGCCCGCGACCACGGGCTCGCCACGCATCTGGACGGGGCGCGGCTGTTCAACGCGGCGGTCGCCGGCGGGGGCGACCCCTATGAGCAGGCGCGGCTGATCGCCGAGCCCTTCGACAGCGTCTCGGTGTGCTTCAGCAAGGGCCTGGGCGCGCCGATCGGTTCGGCGCTCGTGGGATCACGGGACTTCGTGGCACGGGCACGGCGCTGGCGGAAGGTCCTGGGCGGCGGGATGCGGCAGGCGGGCGTACCGGCGGCCGCGGCGCTCCACGCGCTCGACCACCATGTGACGCGGCTCGCCGACGACCACGCGCACGCCGCGCTGTTCGCCGAGGGCATCAAGGACGTGGCGGGCCTGACCGTGGAACCCGCCCGGACCAACATGGTCTTCGCGGCGCCGGCACCGGGCCTCGGCACCGAGGAGGTGTGCGACCGGCTGGCGCGGCGCGGCCTGCTGTGCGCGGGGTATCCGGGGCAACTGCGTTTCGTGTTCCACCTGGACGTGTCGCGTGCCGACGCGGAACGCGCCGTGGACATCGTGCACGAGGCCTTCGAGGACGCGGCAGCGCGCTGAAGGCGGCGGGGTGACCCACCGTCTCGGCAGGATGCGGACCGACGCGGACCCCGCCGCAGAACCCCTGTGGCTCCCTCCCGGAGCCGGGAGGGAGCCACAGGGGGCGTTGTCCGCCGGTCAGGCTGGGGCGATCTGCATGACGACGGCCTTGGGTTCGGTGAAGAACTCGCGGCTGAAGTTGCCGCCCTCGCGGCCGACGCCGGAGTCGCCGACGCCGCCGAAGGGTGCCCGCAGATCGCGGACGAAGAAGCAGTTGACCCAGACGGTGCCCGCCGTGAGCGCGGCGGAGACGCGATGGGCGCGGTGCAGGTTCTCGGTGAAGAGCATCGCGTTGAGGCCGTAGGGGGTGTCGTTGGCCAGCCGCACCGCCTCCGCCTCGGTGTCGAAGGGCTGGACGACGACCACCGGGCCGAAGATCTCCTCGCAGACCTGGCGGGAGCCGAGCGGCATGTCGACGAGCACGGTCGGCTTGACGACCCAGCCGTCGCCGGGGCCGCCGGTGAGCATCCTGCCGCCCTCTCCCCCGACCGTGTCGACATAGCCGCGGACCTTGGTGTAGTGCTCCCGTGAGGCCAGCGGGCCGAACTCCGTCTTCGGGTCCTTGGGGTCGCCGATCACCAGGGCCTCGGCCGCGGCGGTGAACCGGGCGAGGAACGCGTCGTAGATCTCCCGCTGCACATACAGCCGGCTGCCGGCCAGGCAGACCTGGCCCGCGTTGCGGAAGATGGCCTGGATCGACCAGTCCACCGCGTTGTCCAGGTCGGCGTCGGCGAAGACCAGGTTGGCGCCCTTGCCGCCGAGTTCCAGACTGACCGGGGTCAGATTGGCCGCCGCGGCACGGGCGATGACGCGGCCGGTGCCGGACTCACCGGTGAAGGTGATCCGGTCGACGCGGGGGTCCTCGGTCAGGGCCTGCCCGGCCGAGTCCGGGCCGTAGCCGTGGACCACGTTGAGCACGCCCGGGGGCATCCCCGCCTCCAGTGCGAGGCGCGCCAGGACGGTGGCCGACACGGGGGTGTCCTCCGCGGGCTTGAGGACCACGGTGTTGCCCCACGCCAGGGCCGGCGCGACCTTCCAGGTCTCCAGCATCAGCGGGAAGTTCCACGGCGCGATGGCCGCGACCACGCCGGCGGCCTCGAACCGGGTGTAGCTGTGGTGGCCCGAGTCCATCGGCAGGGCCTCGCCGGTGGCCAGCCGCGCGTGGTCGGCGAAGAAGCGGAAGTTGAGCGCCGAGCGGGCCACGTCGTGCCGCGCCTGGACCAGCGGCTTGCCCATGTCGCGGGTGTCGGCCAGCGCCAGCTCGTCGGTGTGCTCCTCCATCAGGTCCGCCAGCCGGTGCAGGATCCTGCCCCGCTCCGCGAACCCCATCCGCGGCCACGGGCCCTCGTCGAAGGCACGGCGCGCCGCCGTCACCGCGCGGTCGGCGTCCGCCGCACCGCCCAGGGGCACTTCGGCCCATGCCTCACGGGTCCATGGATCGACGGTGTCGAAGCGGGCGCCGTCCAGGGACTCCACCTCCGCCCCGTCGATGACATGCCCGTAGAACTCCGTGTCAGCCATGGGGCGACTCTCTCTCTGCGATCGTCACGTCTCCTGCCGCGAAGTGCGTCTTGGGCACCTCGCGCACCACCACCCGGACGTTCTGCTTCGGCGCGCCCACCGCGCGCACCACGGCGTCGGTGAGCTCGCTGATCAGCGTGCGGAGCTGCTCGGGGGTGCGGCCCTCGGTGAGGGTGATCTCGACCAGTGGCATCAGCCGTCCGCCTCCGTACCGCCGTTGAGGAACACCGAGCCCAGGTGGGTGAAGTGGCAGGCGATCCCGGCGCCGGGCGGCGCGAACACCGCGTCGGTCATTCCTCCGGTCAGCACCACCCAGCCGGGCTCGATGGCCAGGCCGCGGCGGCCGAGGTCGTTGGCCGCCAGTGCCAGGGCCTCGGCCGGGTGGCCCTGGACCGCGGCGCCGGTGGCGGAGTCGACGATCTGGCCGTCCACCTCCACCAGCACCGCCTCCAGTGCCAGGTCGAGGGTCCGCGGGTCAAGGCCGACCGGCCCGGTGACATAGGCGCCGGAGGAGGCGTTGTCGGCCACCACGTCCGGCAGGGTGAACCGGAAGTCCCGGTAGCGGCTGTCGATCACCTCGGCCCCGCCGTGCACCGTGCCGACCGCCGCCAGCGCCTGGGCCGCCGTGACGCCCGGGCCGGCGAGCCGGTCCTTCATCACGAAGACGATCTCCGGCTCCACCCGGGGGTGGATCAGCTTGTGCTGCGGGACCGGCTCCCCGGCGGGCAGCGCCATGGCGTCGGTCAGCCACGCGGTGAGCGGCGAGTCCACGCCCATCCGCTTCTGCTTGGCCCGGCTGGTCAGGCCCAGCTTGACGCCGATCAGCCGCTCCCCGCGGTCCCGGCGGCGCCGCAGCGTCTCGTCCTGGATGCGGTAGGCGGTGGCCAGGTCGAGCTCCGGCCACTCGTCGGTGAGCGGCGGATGGTCGCTGCGGGCGTCCTCGCAGCCGAGCAGCACCCCGGCCGCCCTCCCGACGTCCCAGGTCGTGCTCATCGGCGCACCCCCTGCGCGGCCGGGTCGCCGAGATCCCGCTCCTCGGCGAGCTGCAGGGCGATGTCGATGATCATGTCCTCCTGGCCGCCGACGTACCCGGCCTGCCCGACGCGCTCCAGGATCTCGTGCGCGGGCACCCCGTACCGCTGTGAGGCGCGCTCGGCGTGCAGCAGGAAGGAGGAGTAGACGCCCGCGTGGCCCTGCACGATCGCGGAGCGGTCCATCCAGGGCAGCCGGGGGATGACCGGCTTGACCACGTCCTGGGCCGCGGACATCACGCGCTGGACGTCGATGCCCGCGTTGATGCCCATCCGGTCCAGGGTGGCGGCCAGCACCTCGGTCGGCGCGTTGCCCGCGCCTGCGCCCAGGGCGCACAGCGCGCCGTCGATCTGCCGGGCGCCGGCCTGGTAGGCCAGCACCGAGTTGGCGACGCCGAGGGAGAGGTTCTGGTGGCCGTGGAAGCCGACCTGCGCCTCATCGCCGATCTCGTCGAGCAGCGCCCGCACCCGGGCCTGGGCGTCGGAGAGGACCAGCGCCCCGGCGGAGTCCACCACGTAGACGCACTGGGCACCGGCGTCGACCATGATCCGGGCCTGCTTCGCGAGCGCCTCGGGGCCGGTCCGGTGGGAGAGCATCAGAAAGCCGACGGTCTCCATGCCGAGGTCGCGGGCCGCGCCGAAGTGCTGCACGGACACGTCCGCCTCGGTGCAGTGGGTGGCGATCCGGGCCACCGACGCGCCCACCGACCGGGCCCGCCTGAGGTGCTCGACGGTGCCCAGGCCGGGCAGCATCAGCACCGCGATACGGGCCCGCTCGGCCTCGTCCACGGCGGCCGCGATCAGGTCGAACTCGTCCTCCAGCGAGAACCCGTAGTTGAAGCTGGACCCGCCGAGGCCGTCGCCGTGCGCGACCTCGATGACCTCGACGCCGCTGGTGTCCAGGGCGTGCACGATCGCCCGTACCTGGCCCTCGGTGAACTGGTGGCTCATCGCGTGGGAGCCGTCCCGCAGGGTCGAGTCGGTGATGCGCAGGTCGCGTGGCTTCTCGGCAGGGGCACTCATGCCGACACTCCTTGCTCGGCGAGGCGGGCGGCGGCCAGCAGCTCGCCCACCCGGGCGGCGGAGGCCGTGATGATGTCCAGGTTTCCGGCGTAGTCGGGCAGGTAGTCGCCGCGCCCGCGGACCTCCAGGAACACCGCGACGCGGGCCATCCCGCGCCACTGCGCCCGCGCCGGGTCGTACTGCGGTTCGGCGCGCAGCGTGTAGCCGGGCACGTACTGCCGCACGGCGGCGACCATGGCGTGGATGGACCCGGTCACCTTGTCCTGCAGCGCTCCGGGCTCGGCGGCCTCGGCGGGCACCGAGCAGAACACCGTGTTCCGCATGATCATCGGCGGTTCGACCGGGTTGAGGATGATGATGGCCTTGCCGCGCTCGGCGTTGCCGATCCGCTCGATGGCGGTGGAGGTGGTCTCGGTGAACTCGTCGATGTTGGCGCGGGTGCCCGGCCCGGCGGAGCGGGAGGCGATCGAGGCGACGATCTCCGCGTACTCCACCGGCACCACCGAGGACACCGCCGACACGATCGGCACGGTGGCCTGCCCACCGCACGTGATCATGTTGACGTTCATCGCGTCGAGGTTGAGGTCGAGGTTGACCGGCGGGCAGACGAACGGCCCGACGGCGGCCGGGGTGAGGTCCACGGCCACGATGCCCGCCTCGGCGTACCGGGGCGCGTTGGCCCTGTGGGCGTGGGCGCTGGTCGCCTCGAAGACGATGTCCGGCAGCGGGTCCTGGCGCAGCAGCCAGTCCACGCCCTCGTGACTGGTCTCCAGACCCATCCGCCGGGCACGGGCCAGGCCGTCGGAGGCCGGGTCGACGCCGACCATGAACCGCGGCTGGAGGACCTCGCTGTGCCGCTTCAGCTTGAACATCAGGTCGGTGCCGATGTTTCCGGGGCCCACGATGGCGGCGGTGGCGCGCCGCTTCCCGTTGCCGCTCATGAGTTCTCCTTCGCGAAGCACGCGGTCACCGAGCCGAGGCCGGCGAACGTGGCGGTGAACGAGTCGCCCGGGCGGACGGCGACCGCCGCGGTCACCGAGCCGGGCAGGATCACATGGCCGCTCTCCAGCACGACGCCCCGTGCGCCGACCGTGTTGGCCAGCCAGACCAGCGAGTTCAGCGGGGAGCCGAGTACGGCCCCGCCGGCGCCGGTGGCCACCAGCTCACCGCCTCGGTGCAGCGTGCACCCGGACAGGCGGAGGTCCACCCGGTGCAGCGGGGTGGGCCGGCTGCCCAGCACCACTCCGCCGGAGGAGGCGTTGTCGGCGATGGTGTCCAGGATGCCGATCTTCCAGTCCCTGATCCGGCTGTCGATGAGCTCCAGGGCGGGGGTCACGAAGTCGACGGCGGCGGCCGCCTCGGCCACCGTGACGCCGGGGCCCCGCAGCGGGCGCTTGAGGACGAACGCGATCTCCGGCTCGACGCGCGGCTGGAGGTAGTCCGAGGTACGGATCGGCTGGTGCTCCGGGTGGAACATGTCGTCGAGGAGGTGGCCGTAGTCGGGTTGGCCGACACCCATCTGACGCTGCATCGCCAGGGAGGTGAGGCCCACCTTGTGCCCCTTGATCCGGCCCCCCGCGGCCAGTCTGGAGCGGATCTGCAGGAGTTGGATCTCGTAGGAGTCCTCCAGGGTCATGCCGTCGTACGTTTCACTGAGCGGCTCGACGGGCCTGCGCGAGGCGTACGCGGCCGCCAGGAGGCCGGCCGCCTCGGCCCGGGACACCACTTCCACGTGAGACCTTCTTCCAGTTCGGCACTCGGATGCGGACCGGCGCGGGTTCGGTCACCGCGGCGGTACGGGGCGCGGTGCAGCGGTGCACTCCGGTGGGGTACCGGTGCGGTCCGATGCGGTGCGCCTGCCGACTGACGCTAAGGGGGGCGCGGCGGGCGGCGCCCTTCACGTTCCGTGGTCCGGAACGGTCGCGGGGACGGGGTGGATCACAGGTCGCAGAGGAAGGCGGCCGGGTCCCAGCGGGTGTCGTCGTCCCGCGGGGCGGTGCCGGTCACCGGGCGGGCCTGGAGCAGCCACACCCGGTCCTCGGGGTCGATGGCCCATTCGATGTCCACCGGGTGGCCGAGCACCTCCTCGGCGCGGTAGGCCATCGCGGCCACGCGGGTGAGGTCCTGGCCGGACAGCAGGGGTTCGCGGTGGGCGGGGGTGCCGGGAGCGGCGGGGTCGTGCCGGAGCACCCGGCCGTCGGTGCGGGCGATCTCGGCCCGCTCCGGTGCCGGTCCGCCCGCCACGGCGCCGCCGGCGCCGGGGGCGGCCTCCACCACCGCCCGGTCCCGGAGGCCGGTGACCGGGTGCATCGAGAAGGCCACCCCGGAGACGCGGGCGGGCACCATCTCCATGACGCCGACCCCCATCGCGAGGGCGTCGACCGGCAGGCCGGCGTGCATCCGGTAGGCGAGGGACCGGTGGGTGAAGAGGCTCGCCCAGCAGCCCTGGACCGCGGCCGCCACGGCGTCGGGACCGTGGACACCGAGGAAGCTTTCGAACATCCCGGCGAAGCTGTGGTCCGTGCCGTCCTCCGCGACCGCGGAGCTGCGGACGGCGACGGGGCCGCCGCGGCGGAGGGCGAGGGAGGACAGTGCCCGGACGATCCCGGCGCGCAGGGGCCGCGCCACTGGGGTCTCGCGCAGCAGCCGGCGCAGTCCGGCGGAGGCGTCGGCGAGGGCGGTGTGGTCCAGCGGGTCCGGTACGGCGCCGAGGTGTTCGGGGAGTACGGCGGCCAGGCCGGAGGCCGCCCTGTGGCGGTGGAACGCGTCGGCGGTGACCGCGAACCCGTCGGGCACCCGCAGCCCGGCCCGGGCCAGCAGTGCGAGGCGGGCGAGTTTGGCCCCGGCGACGGCCGCCCCGTCGGGACCGGCCAGGCGGTCGAGCGGGACCACGCAACGGCTCTCGGCGCTCATCGGGCCACCCGCCTCCTTTCCCCGGTCATCACCCTCCGGCAACCGCCGGACACAGCCACGGCCACGCACCGGCTGCCGCCCGCCACCGCCGTCACGGCACGCCGGCCGCCCCTCGTGCCTGCCGTCGCCGGCCGCCGCCGTTGCCGGTCACCGCTGTCATCACCCTCCGGCAACCGCCGGACACCGCCACGGCCACGCACCGGCTGCTGCCCGCCACCGCCGTCACGGCACGCCGGCCGCCCCTCGTCACCGCCGTCGCCGGCCGCCGGCCGTTGCCGGTCGCCGTGGCCGGGCTTCTCTCCGCCGTGGCGCGCGGAACGCCTGCCGAGGGGGTGCCGTTCGGGGCGCCGCCTCCGCCCCGCGGCGGTGGGAAGCCCTGGGGGCAGACGCCGGCGGCGGCACCGGCCCGGCTTTCCGGAACCCTCGACGCGGTCGTCATCGGCGCAGGACCCGGACGGTGCCGTGGGTGCCGTCGACCTCGACTTCGTCTCCGTCGCGGATGGCGTGGGTGGCCGTGCCGACCGCGGTGACGGTGGGGACGCCGTACTCGCGTCCGACGATCGCCGCGTGGGAGAGGATTCCGCCCGCGTCGCACACACAGGCCGCGATCACCGCGAAGGCAGGAGTCCAGTTGGGCGAGGTCGACTCGCAGACCAGGACGTCCCCCGGTCTGAGAAGGTGCAGCGCCTCCGCGTCGGTGAGCACCCGGGCCCTGCCCCGGGCGGTGCCGCGCGCCGCGGGCACCCCGGTGAGCCGGCTGACGGTGCGTGTGGCGTCCGCCCGGATGTTGCCGAGGAAGGTGCGGTCGATCCCGAAGACCTCGGCCAGCACCGGGTCATGGGCGTCCTCGTCGGGCACCGTGCCCAGCGCCTTCGGCAGCGTGGACCGCCGGGCCCGCCACCGCTCGAAGTAGTCCCGCCGCTCCCCCACCAGCCCGCGCAGCGCCGGGTACGCGGAGCGCGCCTCGGCGACCGCGACCAGCTCGGGCCAGAACAGGAACATGGCGTCGTCACGGCGGTCCGCCCCGGCCCGCTCGGCGATCTCCAGGCTCGCCCGGCGCAGCGGCAGCGCGACCCGCAGATCGATCGAGACGTTGTGGTCGTCCTGCCACTTCGGCAGGTTCGCCGCCCGGCAGGACGCGAGGGCCGAGTCGAACACCCGCTGCTCCCGGCCGGTGAGGCGGCCCCGCACCTCGTCGGCGGCGGCGTCGCGCTGCTCCCGGGCCCGGGCCAGCTCGGCGTCGAAGTCGTGCTCGGCGGGCAGCTGGAGAAAAGAGGCGATCATCCCCAGGGCCGGGGAGGGATCCTCCAGCCAACTGGGCAGCGCGACGTCCGAGGTGCCCTCGGTCCGGTGGCCGTACACCTGCAGGAAGTCGCCGAACCGGCCGGCCCACCGCGCCTCCGCTCCCCCGGCCGCGGCCAGGCCGGCCAGCACCCGGTCGCCGGGAGCGGCGGTGAGCCGGGCGGCTGCCAGCCCCGCACGCCGGGCGGCCCCGGCCAGCTCCCACAGCGCCCGGTCGGTCTCCATCACCTTGGTGTGCTCGCCCTGGAGCAGCACACCGACCAGCGCCGGGTCCACGCCCAGTGAGCCGCACAGGCGGCGGAAGGCTACATGGTTGGCCAGCAGCGGGTACATGACCTCGAAGTGGATCTCGAAGGCGCGGCGGTGGAAGCGTCGTGCCTCCCCGAGGTGGCCGACGAGCTCCGCGGTGTCCAGCCGCGCCGGGTCGACCGACCGCAGCCGCTGCCACCACTGCTCGATCTCGTCCTCGCGAGCCGCCCAGATCTCCGGGAACGCGTCCAGGAACCGGTTCAGGCCGGCGCGCAGCCGGGTCGCCCGGGCCCGGCGCTCGAACTCGGAGGGCACCTGGATCGCCGAGGCGTAGGTGTGGGTGCCGACGAGGCGCTGGGTGATCCCGCGGCTGCCGGGCAGCGGCAGGCACTCCGCGGCCAGCTGGGAGGCCCAGCTGTAGCCGTCCTGGTTGGCCAGCAGGCCGAGCGGGGTCAGGCCGCGCGGCCAGTGGAAGTCCAGGAACCAGAAGCGGGACTCGTCCTCCTTGCCGAAGGGCCGGAACGGCTCCACCGCGTAGGCCGACTCGGCGTACTCCGGGCGGAAGCCCGGGTAGCACTCCGCGCCGGCGAACTCGGCCGTGCTGTCCGTGGGCGTGCTCAGGCTCCCAGGCACTGGGCGACCTTGCGGGCGGCGATGGTCACCAGCTGGGCCTGGCGGCCCAGGTCCCTGGCGATCTCGGCCGCGGGGCCGACCAGGGAGATGGCGGCCCGGGACCTGCCGGAGCGGTCCAGCACCGGGGCGGCCACGGAGGCGGCGCCGTCCTTGGCCTCGCCGAGGTTGGTGGCGAAGCCGGTACGACGGACCTGGCCCAGCGCCCGGTCGAACTCCTCCGCGCTGCGGATGGTGCGCTCGGTGCAGGCGGGGAAGCCGGCCGCCTTCCGGGCCGCCGCCAGCTGGGGGTCGAAGGCCGCGATCACCTTGCCGGAGCTGGTGGCGTGCACGGGCCAGCGGCGGCGGACGCGGGCCATCAGCGGGATCGCCCGGATGCTTTCCAGCCGTTCGATCTGGAGCACGTCGACCCCGTCGGCGATGGAGAGGTGCACGGTGCATCCGCTGACCTCGCGCAGCTCCTCCAGCATGGGGAAGGCGGTCCGGCGCAGCTCCACCCGGCTGTGCGCGATCTGGCCGAGTTCGACCAGGTGGAGGCCGAGCCGGTACTGGCGGGTCGCGGGATCCTTCTCGGTCAGTCCGCGGGCGCACAGCGCGCTCAGCAGCCGGTGCGCGGTGCTCTTGGCCACGCCCAGGCGGCGGGCGACGTCGCTGACGCCCAGCTGCTCCTCGAGCGCGAAACACTCCAGTACGTCGAGGGCCGCGCCCACCGACCTCAGGCCACCGTCCTTCAGAGCGCCGTCGGAGCCTTCGGGGCGTTCCCCCACGGTCCTCGCCGGGCCCCGGGCGGACAGAGCCGGTTCGGTGATCGCAGTCATAGGGGGACCTCCACGTTGAGAGCCGCGCAGTGCCTGGACTGTGACTCAAATGTCCCTAACAATGCAACTGATGTTTCCCATTGAGCGGGACGGTCCCGCACCCTCCGTACTGGCCCGTGCCATGTCGGTGCTCGACGCCTTCTCGCCGGCCGACACGACGGTCTCCGTCTCGGAGCTGGGGCGTCGCACGGGGCTGGCCAAGTCGACCGTGCACCGGCTGGCCGGGGAGCTGTGCCGGCTCGGTCTGCTGGAGCAGACGCCGAAGGGGCTGCGGCTGGGGCTGCGCCTGTTCGAACTCGGCCAGTTGGTGCCCCGGCAGCGCGATGTGCGGGAGGCGGCGCTGCCGCTGATGGAGGACCTGCGCGAGGTCAGCCGCGCCACGGTGCACCTGGCGGTGCGGGAGGGGGTGGAGGTGGTCTACGTCGAGATCCTGGGCGGCAAGGCGTCCCCCAGCCTGCCCTCGCGGGTCGGCGGGCGGATGCCCGCCCATGCCACCGGGGTCGGCAAGGCGATGCTGGCCTTCTCTCCGCCCGAGGTGACGGCCGAGCGGATCAAGGCGGGTCTGCCACCGTGCAGCCCGTTCACCATCGTCACTCCCGGTTCCCTGCTGCGGGAGCTGGAGCAGGTCCGCCGGACCGGGATCGCCTACGACCGGGAGGAGTCGGGCGTCGGCACCGTCTGTGCCGCGGCGCCCGTGCTGGGCGCGGGCGGGCTCCCGGTCGCGGCCCTGTCGGTGACCGGCCGGAGCACTCAGCTGGACATCGAGCGGATGGGACCGGCGGTACGGACCACCGCGCTGGCCCTCGGGCGTCAGCTGGTGGCCAAGGGCAGGACCGGAAAGGCCCCCGCCACCCGCAGACAGCCCGCGTGACGGGGGCCGTCGGGCCCTCTCCGGTGCGGCCCGCGGAGGAGGGCCCCTACGACGCTCGTTCGGCATCTCTGTGTGTTCCCGCTCCAGTTCGTCGGCCTCCTTGTCCAGGGCCGTGGCGGTGACCCCGGCCGCAGCGCGGATCCTGTTGCGGGCCGCGAGACCGAGCGCAGCGGCTCCGGCGCGGCGTACGCGCCGGTGCGCGAGTGAGGCGGCGGTTCCACTCTCCCGCGGCGGATGCCGGGTCGGCCGGCTTGCTGGTCTTCAACGGCGACCGGGTGCCCTCGCCGTGCGGGGCCGGCGAGCGCGTAGAAGCCGGGCGAGGCGCACCCGGCCTCCCGCATCGCGGAGGCTGTGCCGGCGCTCCCCGGCCAGGATCTGCGGGCCCGCCCGGACGACGAAGAGGATCATCAGGGCGGGAACGAGGAGAACAAGGTGGATCACGGCACGTCCCGTCGGTCGGCGGCGACTGGTGGGGGCGTTGTCAGGATGCGGCCGCGGGCCGGACCGCGCATGTCGTGGTGCTGGCCGGACCCGGCCGACCGCAGAAGATCACCCCTACGGTCGATCAACGAGGTGGAGGTCACCGCGCGGGCATGGGGCCCCTGGGATCGCCTGCGCGGCCTTGCGGCACACCGCGGCCGCCGGTGACCGGTCGTACGGGGTGCCTCACGGGACGCGCGGCCCGAGTCATGGGGACGGCCGGCCGGAGAGTGTCACGACGCGGGAGACTCCGAGGACCTTGCCCCGCGCATCCAGCGCCTCCACCTTGAAGTACGGTCCGGGGGCGTTCGTGGTGACGGCCGTCTCGAACCCGGACCGGGCGACGTGTGCGGCGACGACGGACAGGGAATCGGGGTCGGGTCCGGCGAGCACCCGCCATGCTCGGGTCTGTGTCGAGCCGTTCCAGGACGCGTGGACGACACGGCTCCCGCCGCTGGATCGTGCCGCCGCTCTCGGGGGGTAGTACGGAGTGCCGGTCCATTCGTTCCGAAAGGCTCGGTAGGAGATGTCGGAGCCCGGCAGCTTCGCCTCGTGGAGCAGGTTCTGCGAGCCGGTGCCCTGGGTGTTCCCCGCACCCGCGTACTCCGAGTAGTAGGGGCTGTGCCCCCAGCCGACGAACGCGTTGCCGTTGGGAAGGACCTGGGTGTTTCCCTGGGTCGCCGACTCCAGCGGCGGCTGGTGGTAGTACGTCCTGTCCACGGTCGCCGTCCGGTTGCGGAAGTCGAGGTCGAGGACCAGTCCGCGCGACACCTGTTCCGGGGCGCCGTCGGGCAGGTCGCAGCAGCCGTTGTCGAACAGGCTGATCCGGTTCCCCGGCCGGAACCGGGCGTCGTGCTGCCAGAAGAAGCCCGCGTTCGGGCCGAAGGTGAAGTC
Organism: Streptomyces sp. PSU-S4-23; assembly: GCF_055632315.1. Taxonomy (NCBI): domain Bacteria; kingdom Bacillati; phylum Actinomycetota; class Actinomycetes; order Kitasatosporales; family Streptomycetaceae; genus Streptomyces; species Streptomyces sp. PSU-S4-23. The sequence goes on from NZ_JBVMUU010000002.1 coordinate 280,201, forward strand.
GCTCTTCTTCCCTCCGAGTTGCCAGCGGATCCTGCCGGACTCCTTGGAGACGTCGTAGATCGCCCACATGCTCCGGGACGAGATCAGCCACTGGCCGCGCGGCCCCTCGTCAACCGAGTTGATGTGAAAGGGATCCCACACCCCGCCGGACGCCGGCGCGCTGGAGGCCGGCACCTCGGAATCGGCGGGGTCGAGGTGGTCCAGCGCGTTCCACGCATGCAGAAGTCTTCCCGTGGCGGGGTCGACCTCCTGGATCTCGCTGTCGAGGATGGCCCCGTCCGCGGGCCCCCCGTAGGGCGTGAGGTCCACGGGCACCGGTTGGGAGGCGATGAACAGCGCGGTACCGCTGCGGGTCAGGATGAACTCGTGCTGGTCCGGGTGGTAGCCGTGATGCGCGAAGACCGTCCGGAGCAGTCGGTAGTGCCGGTCGTAGATGTAGTAGCACCCGCCCGGTTCCGGAGCGCCCGGTGGCAGGTTCGTGTACCAGGGCGGCAGGGCGACGCTTCCCTGCCACCAGGTCAGCACCGGCTGTCCCCGATCCCGTCGTCGGGCGTCGTAGTACGTCTGGACCCTGACGTCGGCGTTCTGGAGGTTCGTGGAGGGCAGCGGGCGGAACCAGACGGGATCGCCGGACTCGTCGTTGATCAACGCCCCGGTCTGACCGATCGTCCTGTCCACGCCGTACGGGCCCAGGAAGACGTCTCCGCGGGCCGTTCCCGGTCGGTCCGTCGTCACGGCCACCCTCATGGGGTGCAGGCCCGGTTCGGTGACGAAGCTCCAGACATCGCTGCCCGAGAGGATCGGGGGCGGAGTGGGCCGCGACGGCGGGTAGGGCTCCGTCGCGCAGGGGCGGGGTGGGCGCTGGGGCGGACTCGCCGCAGCCGGGGGTACGCAACCTGCGACGACGCACGCCGCAGCGAGCATGCGGGCCCCAGCGGTGCGACGGACCCTTCTCGGCGTCCTACGGGCCCACGACACACGCGTCGCCATTGCCGACCTCCTTGCCTCCCGGCAGCACACCCGGCGTACCACCTCCCCCACCTGCTGCTGCGGCCCTGCACCCGCGAGCGCCGAGAATGTCATCCAGGCAGCTCAGCTCCTGTGCCTCACCTCTTGATCAGGGGTGAGCGGACGGCGCCCGCCGCCCTGTCGCCCTCGCTGAAGAAGTCCTCCCGGTAGATGTCGCGGGGGAAGAGCCTCTTGCTCATCAGCGTCTTCAGGGCGGCCTCCACCATCGGCGGCGGACCGCAGACATAGCCGACGTGTCCGCGCAGCGAGGCGTGGTCGGCGGCGAGGACGTCGGTGACCAGACCGGTGGCGAAGCCCTCGGCCTCCTCCTCGGACAGACAGGGCCGGTAGCGGAAGCGGTCGGGGTGGCGCTCCTGGAGGCCGCGGAAGAAGTCGACGTCGTAGAGCCACTGCCGGGTGCGGGCGCCCTGGTAGAGGGTGAGGTGGGCGCGGTGGGCGTCGTTCTCCAGGGCGTCCAGGATCATCGCCTTGATCGGCGCCAGACCGGTCCCTCCGGCGACCATCACCGCGGGCTCGTCACGCGAGGTGCGCAGCACGAAGCGCCCGTACGGTCCGCAGAGCGGGATCCGGTCGCCGACGCGCAGGGTGCTGAAGATCCAGCCGTCGGTGGCGGCGCCGCCCGGCGTACGCCGGATGTGGAACTCCAGGGTGCGCGGCCGGGACGGCGGGTTGGCGATCGAGTAGGTGCGGTCCGCTCCGCTGCCGGGCACGGTGAACCTCAGGTACTGCCCGGGGTTGAAGGCGAGGTCGCGGTCGAGTTCGACGGTCAGCCGCAGGGTGTCGAGGGCGATCTCCTCGACCGCGGTGACCGTACCGGTGAAGTCGGTCACCGGATGGACCGGGACGTCCTCGTCCACGTCGACGTCCGCCTCGATCACCACGTCGGACCGCGGACGGGCGCAGCAGGTGAGGGTCTTGCCCTCGTCGCGCTCGAAGTCCATCAGGGCGAACGCGGACGCGTCGCCGTGGTCCACCTCGCCGTCGAGGACCTCCGATTTGCAGGTCGCGCAGGTGCCGTGGGTGCAGGAGTGGGGCAGCCAGACGCCGGCCCGCAGGCAGGCGTCCAGGATGGTCTGGTCCTCCCGGCACTCGACTTCGCGCCCGATCGGTTCCACGGTGATGCGGTGGGTCTGGGTCATGCAAACAACTCCGGGCTGGGGTGGGGCCGTGCGCCCGCGTGGGCGCGGACGCACGGCTGCGCTGGCTGGGGCTCTGTGCCGGGGTGGCCTCAGGTGAGGGCGCTGGTGAAGCGCTCGTTCAGCTCCCGCCCGACGTAGAAGATGCCCTTGGCGAGCTGGTCGGGGGTCCAGGTCACGCAGGGACGGTCCGGGTAGGACCGGTAGCCGCCGGCGAAGACCTCGTTGCGGTTGCCCGAGGGGTCGAAGAAGTAGATCGTCTTGCCCCGGGTGATGCCGTGCCGGGTCGGGCCGACGTCGACGGAGACGTCGTCCATGGCGAACAGGTCGCCGGCGTGCAGCACATCGGCCCAGTCGCCGAGTTCGAAGGCGAAGTGGTGCAGTTTGCCCTGCGGACCCTTGATCACGGCGATGTCGTGGACCTTCTGACCGGCGCTCATCCAGGTGCCGATGTACTCGGCGTCGTCGTCGAGCGAGGTGGCCACCCGCTCCGTGGTGTAGAAGTCCAGCACCTCCGCGAAGAAGCGGTCCATCAGGTTGACGTCCTCCGCGGTGATCAGCGCGTGGTCGATGTTGGGCACGCCGACGCCGACCAGGTGCCGCGGGAACACCTCGGGGTTGACGGTGCCGACCTCGGTGCCGACCAGGGTCATGTCGTGGTACAGCTCCAGGACGTGCTCGGACGGCGTGAAGATCCGTATGCCGTCGCCGACCTCGGGGTTCTCGCCCTTGCTCATCCGCTCCACGCGGCAGCCGAACTGCTGGGCGCGCTTCTCGAACCCGTCGAGGTCCGACGGGTCCTCGACCTTGTAGCCGAGCCTGCCCAGGCCGACCCCGCCCTCGTCGAGGACGACCGAGTGGTGGTCCCACTCGTCCCAGCCCTTGAGCAGCAGCCGTCCGGGCTCCTCCTGGACGGGGTACAGGCCCAGGGTGTCGACGTAGTGGCTCCTGGCGTCGCTGAGGTCGGTGACTCTCGCGTGGACGTATCCCAGGCGCATGACTGCCATGGCTGGCTCCTAATTCTCGGTGCCGGTCCCGCCGGCGGACGTGCTGCTCGGCCGGAACGCCGGCAGCGGGTGGACGGCGCGCAATCTGTCGTTGCGCAGGGTGATGCAGACATCGCCGGTGGGGACGGCGCGGCAGGTCAGGCAGGTGCCCGAGCCGCGCTCGGCCGCGGGCAGGACGGTGTCGGCGACGGGTTTGCGGTATTCGACGTCGCCGGCCACCAGGTCCGCCTTGCAGACCCCGCACCCGCCGCGTCGGCAGCCGATCCGGTAGGCGTAGCCCGCGCGGTGGAGACCGTCGAGGACGGTCTCCCCCTCACGCAGTTCCACGACCACTCCTTCGGGCTGCACGGTCACTGTGGGCATCGGGGCGCTCTCAGCGGTGGAAGGAGACCAGGCTCTTGTGGCCCACGCCGAGGGCGTCGAGCGTCTGGTCGTCGGACGGTTCGACGGGCCTGCCGTCGACGCTCCAGTGCCAGGCGGTGGCCGGGTCGTAGTCGGGGTCGGCGGACGCCCAGGGGTCGACGACCGTGGAGCGGAAATCGGCCCAGGTCATCGCCCTGGGGGTGCGGAAACAGGCGGCGGCTCCGAACCACATGTTGTCCTTCCACCACAGGTGGACCAACTGGTCGTCTCCGTACAGCTCCTGACGGGAGCTCGACGGGAAGTCGTACGGTGCGATCGCGCGGACCGGCATGGCTCAGCTCCCCACCGGAGCGCCGGAGTGCCAGCGCTCCCAGTTCGTGTCGTCGGCGGACCCGGTGTACTCGCCTCCGTCGCCCTCCTGGATGCCGTACCAGGCGAGGACCTCCGGCACCGAGGGGCCACCGCAGTTGCCCTGGTAGATCTGGTGCACCGGCAGCCATGCCTGGACGTATTTCTCGGGCTCGCGCTCGAAGACCCACTGGCAGCCGTCCGAGCAGAAGTCGAACCGCTCGCCCTTGTACTCGCTGCTGCGCTGGCAGATCGTGGTGGGATCGCCCGGCTCGGTGAACAGCATCGGGATCTGGCACACCTGGCACAGCTGGGGCAGCCCCGGGTAGAAGAAGCGCCCGCCGCCGTCCACCACCCGCTGGGCCTTGTCCCACAGCGGCTTGTAGTACTTCTCGAAGGTGTCCGGGTAGTTGGCCGCCAGCCACTCCTGGTCCTCGGCGCCCGGGACCGAGGTGGTGAACGCCGCGGCGAAGCTGAACTGGTGGAGCACCCAGTAGACCTGGTGGCTGAGGGTCTCCTTCTCGTCGATCGCCTGCTGCACGTGGCGCGGCGGGCGGATGCCGTAGAACTCCAGGTCGGGGAAGAGTCCGTTGAGCATCTGCTCCTCGAAGTAGAGCTCGAACGCCTCCTTCCAGCTCATCACCTTGCGCGGCAGCATGTAGTCGAGCATCTGCGCGATCAGCGCGGTGACGCGGTAGCCGCGCCAGAACCACTTGTCGATCCATGCCTGCACGATCGGCACGTTGGCCTCGTCCTGCTCCAGCAGGAACTTGATGGCCTCAAGACCGAGGGTCATGTGCCGGCTCTCGTCGCTCTGCGCCGAGAACCCGAAGGTCATGGTGGGCAGGTCGCCGTTGAAGCTGGCGCCGGACATGAACGGTACGAACAGCAGGTTCGTCAGCAGGTACTCGAAGGAGAAACCGATGGCGATCAGGAACTCGAACGGGCCGGCGGACAGGGCGTCGTCGAAGTAGGACTTCGGGACGCTGAGGTACCACACCCGGTCGTGCATGGTGTTCCAGGAGTGGAAACCGCCGTAGTACTTGTTGTACGTCGACAGGGTGTGGATCTCGGTCTGGGTGTGCCGCAGTTCGTCGACCGACTGGCACAAGGCCGCGAACCGCGGGCCGGGGCCGTTGAGATGGCGGGCGAGGAAGGCGAAGTTGCGGTGCGCCTGGTATTCCAGCGGGGTGACTCCCTGGAGGAACAGCTTCATCGCGTTCAGGTACCTGGCGTCCGACAGGGACAGGTGTCCCTGGCTCTGCGCGGCGCCGTCGAGCACCGCGTACAGCCGCTTGTCCTTCTCGGCCTGGTACTTGTAGTAGGCGTCGACGGTGAGCCGGAAGGGGTCCTCCCACTTCGACCAGTCGTGGATCTTGATGCCCTCGAAGGAGGTGTACGGGAAGACCTTCTCCGGGTCGACGTACGAGGGCTCCCAGTCCAGGTCACGGGTCAGCGCCGAATAGCGCTGTTTCATCGACAGCTTGCGCGGGTTGGCGGCCATGTCGTTGGTCTCCTCAGTGGTCCCAGGCGATGACGATCTCGTCGTCGTCCCACTCGGCGAAGTGGCCGGAGTAGGAGACGATGGCGAGCTGGAACTCGTGGGTCTCCCACGGGCGTCCCAGCCGTTCCTCGACGCTCTCCCGGGTGATCACCAGCCGTCCCGGGGACTGGATCTTCACGAGACCGGGCAGCCGGAGGACCGTGAGATCCCGGTTCACGGACTCGATCGCCTCCACGAGCGCCCGGGTGTCCTCGTTCTCCTGGAGGTCGACGCCGACGTTGCGGACCCTCCGTCCGGCGCCGGGGGCGGCCGTACCGGGGTTCTGCGTGTTGGGGCTTCGGGTGTCGGGCCCGGTGGCGGTCATGCGTTCTGCTCCTTGATCGGCGCGCCGAGGGCGCTCAGGGCGGTCCGGACCGCGGCGGCGGCCTCGTCGACGGCGGCCCGGCAGTCGGCTGCGACCAGGCCGTCCGCGGTGGCGGCCAGGGCGTTCACCGCCTCGACCGCGGCGGGCAGCCGGTGCTCCACCGCTGCGGCCAGCGCGGCGCCGTTGGCGGTGCCGTGCCCGGGGTCGGCCAGCCATGCCTTGTACAGCGCGTCGACCCAGCGGCACTGGTCGGCGAACCAGCCGTTCAGGTGCTGGGCCACCAGGCTGTAGCCGCCCGCGCCGCCCAGCAGCGCCGCCTCGTCGAGCCTGCGGTACAGCAGGGCGTAGAGCAGCCGGTCGGTCAGGTCCTGGCCGATCACCGCGACCGCCCAGTCCTCCTCGACCAGCAGCTCCTCCACGTATCGGCGCAGCGGCTGCAGCGAGGGCTGGTCGAGCCAGGACCGCTTGGCGTCCTCCAGCAGGGTGGCGGTGCCGCCGCCGAGGGCGATCCCGACCCGGCTGAGGATCTGCGCGTTGCCCACCCGGTCGAAGGCGGCGAAGGCGCAGCACTGGGCGATGCTGGCGCCGTAGCAGAACCGGGCCGCGGCGGTGCCGACCATCTGGGCGCCGGACTCGTAGTGCCGCAGGGGCAGCACCACGTGGGCGATCAACTCCCGCCAGGGCTCGGGGAGCCGGCCCAGCAGGTCCCGGCTCTCCAGGTACTCCAGGGTCCGGGCGAAGGCGTCGTGCAGCGAGGCACGGGTGGTGACGTAGGGGGCGTAGTAGTACTGACGGGGGTCGGTGAAGGAGTACGGGTCGGTGAGCCGGAAGGTGCTCCAGCTCTCGTCGTAGAGCTCCTTGTCGGGCGCCCACAGCGGCCGGTAGTGGAAGTGCTCGGTGGCCTGGACGTCGATGGTGCCCTCTTCGTACCGGGATGCCGGGCGGTCGCCGTACCGGTCGATGAGGTACTGGAAGGTCTTGCGTCTCGGTTCGATGACCTGGGTACGCAGTTCGTACTGCAATGTGGTCTCCTCGGGTGCTTGCGAGGACTGTGGCCCGTGCCACAGGAAGGGGGCCAGCGCCGTTCCGCAGCCGGGAACAGGCTGGTCAGACGGTGGCGGGACGGCGGGGCACGTCCGACTCGACCAGCAGCAGAAGAAGCAGGTCGGTCAGCGCCTCGGGGCCGTCCAGCTCGCGGGGCCCGGTGGCGGTGAGGCCGTCGCCGACCAGCCGCCCGTAGGCGACGCCGTCCGCGAAGCGGGTGGACACCCGGGCGCGCCGGCCCCGGTAGTGCACCGAGAACGCCAGCTCGCCGCCCGACAGTTCGTCGGTCAGCGCCAGATGGTCGTCCGCCCCCGCGAGTACGGCGTTGGCCTCGCAGACGAGTTGTTCGGCCAGGGCCCGGACGGCCACCTGCCGGTCGGCCCCGGTTCCCGCCGTCGCGGGCGCGCTGGGACGGGTCCCCGGGACGGGGCGCTCGCCGGATCCGGGGTCCTGCCCCAGGATCTCGGCGACGCGGAGCATGAATGGGGTCACGTGAACACTCCTCCTGGCCGGTCCTGCCGCGGCCTGCGGACGAGGCTGCGCCGGACCCGGCCAGGGGCGCCACCGGCGTTCCTCACGCCGGAACATGCGGGGGTGCCGGCGGGGCCGAAAAGCTCCGAACACGGCTGCGGGCAGCGGCGATTCGGGGGTGTGCGGACGGTGGGAACGGGGGCCCGGGGCACGCGGCCCCGCGCCGCACCCACCGCTCAGGAGGTCAGGAAGTCGCCCACGAGTTCGTTGAACGCGTCGGCCCACTCGATCTGGGTCCAGTGCCCGCAGTGGCCGAAGACGTGCAGCTGCGCGGCGGGGATCAGCTCCAGCAGCCGCAGCGAGTTGGCCGGCGGAATGACCTGGTCCTCCCGGCCGTGGACGATCAGGGTCCGGTGCGGCAGGGCGCTGATCTCCTCGTCCGGGGTGACCAAGGCGTCGGCCCAGCGCTGCCGGGGCGCCGGGAACATCGCCGAGAACGCCTCCTGGAAGCCGGGCTGCACACTGGCCCGGTACCGCACCTCGGCCAGCTCGTCGGTCACCAGCTCCCGGGAGTGGGCGAAGATGTCGAGCAGCCGGCGCATGTTCTCGATGGACGGCTGATAGCCCCAGACCGCGTCCAGCCCCTCCCCCTCGGTGAGCTGGAAGGGAACGCCCGCGCTGCCCATCAGCACCAGGCGGTCCACCCGCTCGGGGTGCCGGGCGGCGGCCCGCAGGGCGATCGCGCCGCCGAAGCTGTTGCCGACGATCGAGGCCGAGGGCAGCTCCAGGGCGTCCAGGAAGCCCACCAGCTGGTCGACCCACAGGTCCAGGCCGTAGCTCACCCCCTCGGGACGCTCGCTGAAGCCGAACCCCGCCATGTCCGGCGCCAGCACCCGCATCCGCTCGGCCAGCGCCGGGATCGTCAGCCGCCAGTTGGCGTACGCGGTCACTCCGGGGCCCGAACCGTGCACCAGCACGACCGGGCTGCCCGTCCCCTCCTCCAGGTAGTTGGTGCGGATCCCTCCCGCGACCACGTCCGCGCCGATCTCAGGCCGCTTCTCCCTGTCCATGCACACTCCTCAGCGGTTGTCAGCAGTCCCTGCGATCCTGCTGCCACCACCCCGGCCCCGCGCCTGGCGTTCCCTCCACGGGAACGCGGCGGACACCGCGCGGCGGGCGGACATATGGCGCGCAGGTGTCCTGGCCGCGGGCCGGACACCTGCGCGTGACGGAGCGTGCGGGTGTCAGTTCCGGGCGGCGGCCGCGGCGGCGAGGTCGAGCGCGATGTCGGTGATCATGTCCTCCTGGCCGCCGACCATCTTCCGGCGGCCGACCTCCACCAGGATGCTGCGGGTGTCCAGGCCGTAGCGGGCGGCGGCGTTCTCGGCGTGGCGCAGGAAGCTGGAGTACACGCCGGCATAGCCGAGGGTGAGGGTCTCGCGGTCGACGCGGACCTCGCGGTCCTGCAGCGGCCGTACGAGGTCGTCGGCGGCGTCCATCAGCGGGAAGAGGTCGCAGCCGTGGTCCCAGCCCATGAGGTCGGCGACGGCGATGAACGCCTCCAGCGGGCAGTTGCCCGCGCCCGCCCCCTGGCCCGCGAGGGAGGCGTCGACCCGGGTCGCCCCGCCCTCCACGGCGACGACGGTGTTGGCGACGCCGAGGGCGAGGTTGTGGTGGGCGTGGATGCCCGTCCCGGTCGCCGGGTCCAGGACGTCGCGGTAGGCGCGGAACCGTTCGCGCACCCCGTCCATGGTGAGGCGGCCGCCGGAGTCGGTGACGTAGACGCAGGTGGCGCCGTAGGACTCCATCAGCTTGGCCTGGCGGGCGAGTTCGGCCGGCTCGGCCATGTGGGACATCATCAGGAACCCGGCGACGTCCATGCCCAGCTCGCGGGCGGCGGCGATGTGCTGGGCGGAGATGTCCGCCTCGGTGCAGTGGGTGGCGATCCGCACCGAGCGGATGCCCAGCGAGTGCGCCTGCCTCAGGTCGTGGAGGGTGCCGATCCCCGGCAGCAGCAGCGTGGTGGGCACGGCGTTGCGGGCGGCGTCGGCGACGGCCTCGATCCACTCCCAGTCGGTGTGGGCGCCGATGCCGTAGGTGATGCTGGAACCGGACAGGCCGTCGCCGTGGGCTATCTCGATCGCCGCGACACCGGCCGCGTCGAGGGCGGCGGCGATGGCGCGGGCCTGCCCGACGGTGTAGCGGTGGCGGACGGCGTGCATACCGTCCCGCAGGGTCACGTCCTGGACGTACAGGGCGGGGGGCTGGCCGGCGGTCATCGGGACGCCACCTCCGGGGTGTGGTGCGTGGCCATGCGCTCCGCGGTGCGCAGCGCGGCCGAGGTCATGATGTCGAGGTTGCCGGCGTAGGACGGCAGGTAGTGCGCGGCGCCCTCGACCTCGAGGAAGACGGACACCTTGGCCGCCTGCCCGCGGGTGCCGGGGGGCAGCAGTGAGCGCAGCGGGTCGTCGTCGGCGACCCGGTCGAACTGGACCCTCTGCTTGAGCCGGTAGCCGGGCACGTAGGTCTGGACGCGGGCGACCATCTCCTCCACCGAGGCGGTCACGGCCGCGTCGTCGCAGTCGCCGACCAGGCAGTAGACGGTGTCGCGCATGATCAGCGGCGGCTCGGCGGGGTTGAGGACGATGATCGCCTTGCCGCGGGTGGCGCCGCCGACCTTCTCGATGGCCGCGGAGGTGGTCTCGGTGAACTCGTCGATGTTGGCGCGGGTGCCGGGACCGGCGGAGCGCGAGGAGATGGAGGCCACGATCTCCCCGTAGTGGACGGGGGTGACCGCGCCGACGGCGGCGACGACAGGGATGGTGGCCTGGCCGCCGCAGGTGACCATGTTGACGTTGGCGGCGTCCAGGTGGGCGTCCAGGTTGACCGGCGGCACGACGTACGGGCCGATGGCGGCCGGGGTGAGGTCCACCACCCTGCGGCCGAGGGCGCGCAGCACCCGGTCGTGGTGGCGGTGGGCACCGGCGGAGGTGGCGTCGAAGACGATCGAGACGTCGGCGAACTCGTCCATCTCCACCAGGCCGTCGACGCCCTTGTGGGTGGTGGCGACCTTGAGGCGGCGGGCGCGTGCCAGTCCGTCGGAGTCCGGGTCGATGCCGGCCATGGCGCCCATCTCCAGGACGTCGGAGGTCCGCAGCACCTTGATCATCAGGTCGGTGCCGATGTTGCCGGAACCGATCACCGCGACCTTGGTGCGCACCGGGTCGGTGGCGCTGCTCACTGCTGTTCTCCTTCTTCCGTCGCCGCCGGTTCCTCCGGCGCGAATGCGACACGTACCGAACCCAGGCCGGAGATCCGCGCCTCGAACGAGTCGCCGGGCCAGGCGTCCGCCATGGGCCCGAGGGCGCCGGTGAGCACGATGTCGCCGGCCCGCAGCGGATCGCCCGCCGCGGCGAGGGCCGACGCGAGCCAGACGGCCGCGTTGAGCGGGCCGCCGAGGCAGTCGGCCCCGGTTCCCGAGGAGACCTTCTCGCCACGGCGGGTCATCGTCATCTGCACCAGCCGCGTGTCCACGGCGGTCAGCGGCACCGGGCTGGTGCCCAGGACGAACAGACCGGAGGAGGCGTTGTCGGCGACGGTGTCGACGATCGTGATGTCCCAGCCGGCGATCCGGCTGTCCACGATCTCCAGGGCGGGCAGCGCGAAGTCCACCGCGCGCAGCACGTCGGCCACCGTGCACCGGGCGTGCGGGAGGTCGTCGCCGAGGACCAGGGCGACCTCCGCCTCCACCTTGGGCTGCAGCAGCCGGCCGGCGGGCACGGTGCCGCCGTCGGGGACCGCCATGTCGGACAGCAGTGCGCCGAAGTCCGGCTGGTCGACGCCGAGTTGCCGCTGGACGGCCGGGGAGGTCAGACCGATCTTGCGGCCGACCACCCGGAGGCCGTGCGCGTCGAGGGCCCGTTCGACGTTGAGGCGCTGCACGGCGTACGCCTCCGCGATGCCCCCGTCGGGGAGCAGACTCCGCACCGGCGGGCAGGGCACCCCGGTGCGGGCCGCGTCGGCCAGGGCGTCGGCGGCCCTGACCACCGCCGCGGGCGGGGAATCGGTGGGCGGGGGTGTCGGCATGCGAGCACTCCAAGGGAAAGTACGGGGGAACGTACGAGGGTGTGACGAGGTCCGGTATAGACGCGGCCGCACGGCAGCGGCAATTATTGTTCCGTGACACGGAACACGGATCAGGGCAACATGCTGGAGAAGGCAGCGGTCATCCTCGACTGCTTCCGCCCGGACGGCGGTTCGTACCGTCTGACGGAACTGGCGGAGCGTACGGGCTTGAGCAAGACCACCACGCACCGGCTGGCCGCCGATCTGGTGCGGCTGGAGTTCCTGGAACGTGACGGCGCGGCCTACCGGCTCGGCGGCAGGCTCTTCGAGCTGGGCACCCTGGTGCCCCGCCGCCAGGGACTGCGCCAGACGGCGCTCCCCTTCGTCCAGGATCTGTACGAGGCCACGCACGAAACGGTGCACCTCGGCGTGCGGGACGACCGGCACGTCGTCTACCTGGAGCGCGTCCACGGCCACGACCCGCTGCCGCTGCCCTCCCGCGTCGGCGGCAGGCTCCCGCTCACGTGCACCGGTGTGGGCAAGGCCCTGCTGGCCTTCTCCGGCCCCGAGCTCACCGAGCAGGTGCTCGCCGAGCCGCTGCCGGGCCTCACCCCGTACTCGGCCACGGACCCCGACCGGCTGCGCACCGCCATCGAGCAGGTGCAGGTCTCCGGCCTGGCCTACGAGGAGCAGGAGGCCGCACTCGGGGTGTGCTGCATCGCCGCGCCGGTGTTCGACGGCGGCGGCACGGCCGTCGCCGCGCTCTCGGTCGCCGTCCCGCAGGCCCGCTTCCGCCCCGCCCAACTCGCCCCGGCGGTCCGCACCGCCGCCCTCGGCCTGTCCCGGACCCTGCGGCAGGGCGGCTGACGGCGGCGTGCGGACCGCCGGTCGGAGTGTGCATCCGTCCGGCCGGTGCGGACGGCCTCCCCGGGGGCGGCGGTCAGCGGCGGGTTTCCCACCACAGGACCAGCAGGGTCACGGCGCCGCTGCCGAGCTTGTACGCCGCCCCGCGCAGGAACTCCCCCGGGACTCCGCTCCGCTGCCGGTCCGCCCGTCGCAGCAGCCGACGGACGGCTTCTTCGCGCCACCTCTTCCCTCGCACCAGGTGCTTCCGCCTGTGCTGCGCGTTAGTCTTCACTGTACGGAGTTCCTCTCGTTCGTAGGCGTGCCGGAACACCGCGCAGGGAGCCCTCCCAACACCGGGGCCTGAGAAACCCGTTGGGATCCAGGGCTCCTGTTGCGCTGTCCGGCAGCTTATCGGCGGTACGCTCAGAAGGATTGTCGACTTGGCGTCATTCATCTGAGCCTTTCCTGAGCGCCCCTCGTTCCGGCCCCCGACCCGCGCGGATCAGCGGCCTGCGGTGAACTCATGCAGCCGGGCCACCAGTTCGCGGTCGGGCCGGGCGACGATGACCGAGGAGCCGGGCACCCGCGCGGCGAGGCGGTCGACTTCGCTCTCCAGGCGGCCGGTGGGGGCGATCGCGCGGGAGCCGTTGGTGCGTACGTACCGCGCGAATATCTCCAGTCCCTCGAGGAACGCGGCGTCGGGCGGGGCGGTGTCGGCCATGGAGTGGGTGAGCTGGTGGAACCAGTGCCGCGCCCGCCTCGACTCGCCCAGGGACAGGTGGTGCAGGTGCAGGCAGTACGCGGCGGCGCGGCTGCCGGCGCCGGCGGCGAGCTGCCACCAGAACTGCGCGGACTCCGGGTGCCCGGTCAGATAGAGGAGGCAGGCGAAGACGAGCGCACCGTCCACGTCCATCTGCTCCTCGGTCAGCGGTCCCCGGTCGGGGCCTTCGGCGATCTTGTCGACGTGCTGGGCGGCGTCGGGCTCGTTGAGCACCCACCGGCACACCACGTTCAGCCGCTGCCTGGCCTGCGCGGCGCGGGCGATCTCCGCCGTCGGGGTGCGCCGGGACGCGTCGGCGGCGAGCCTGCGCAGGGCGGCGGCGACGTCGAAGCCGTGTGCGGTGGAGACGGGCAGCCGTGCGTCGGCCAGGAGGGCGTCGATGGTGGTGGTCACGGTCCTTCCCCTTTCTGCTTCGGCTTCTTGCGGTCGTCGGGCAGGTCGAGCTTGATGCGCAGGCGTTCCTTGCCGCGCCGCAGATGATGGCCCACCGTGCGCTCGTCGATGCCGACGAACCAGGCGACCTTGGAGGTGGGGTAGCCCAGGACGTAGCGCAGCACGATCACCTCGAACTGCCGGTTCGGGAGTTCCGCGATCGCCTCGTACAGGCCGCTGCTGGACTCCATCTTCTGCAGCTTGTCCCGCGCGGCGGCCAGCGCCTGGACGATGGGGCCGTTGATGACGAACGCGGGCGCCCGTCGCTCCCGTTCGAGCCGGTCGTGCACGGCCCTGCGCACGATGGCCCACGCGCCCTGTTCGAGGTTCCCCGTGCTCAGCAACTGCGTCCAGCCGGCGTGGATCTCCAGGAACACCTCGTGGATGACCTCCTCGGCCACGGCGCGGGTACCGAAGTGCACCTCCGCGTACGCGTGGAACACCTCCTGGTGCCCGAGGTAGAAGGCTTCGAAGTCCAGCGGGAGCTCCAGCGGCAGGTACATGGACTGGGACAGCCCGGCGCCGTACTCCGGAGGCGGGGCGCCCTCCGGGGCGTCGTAGTGACTCACGCGAGCCTCCCGTCGACTGGGGACATGACGGTGATCCTCTCCCTTGAGGGCCCGGCACAGGTCGGCGCCAACTCGCTTCTGCGGCAGGGCCGTTGGGTCTGATCCCTACCTAAGTGCTTCGCGGCCCGGATCACTCACCCCACCCCGGGAAAATCACCGACCGTCCCCGGTCGGGCACTCTGTGCATGTTTCAACAAGCAGCGCTAGTCACCTTCGGGTGCCTGTTGACCAGGCGTAACCCGGCAGAGGGAAGAGGCGAACACCTCTCCGGATCCTCATCGTGTTCTGCGTCACACCGCGGGCTACCCGCGCACACCGTCACACACCGGCGCGCACGCCCCATCGCGCGCCCCCCTCAGGCCACCTGCCACAACCGCCGGCGCCCGGGTGAGACGCCTCCGCGTCCGCTGTCCCGCCGCCGGCCCGCGTCACAACCGCGGGTCGGGCCGGTCCACCACGCGGGGCGGCAGCGCGAGCGAGCGGGTGTGGCGGGCGATGTCGGCCAGCGGGGCGAGCCAGGTGTCGGCGCAGCCCGCCACGCGTTCCACGAGTTCCTCCAGCGCGGCGGCCCTGGACGGGCGGCCGCTCAGGAAGGGATGCGTCGTGAGGACGAAGCAGCCGCCCTCCCTTCTCATCGCCTCGAACTCCAGGGTCCAGATCTCCAGCGCCTTGCGGGGGCTCTCGATCAGCCCCGTCCCGGAGACGTCCGGCAGGTAGCAGTACTGCTCCCAGTCGTCCAGCGCCCACTGGACCGGGACCTCCACGAGGGAACGGCCGCCGGGGACGGCCAGTTCGTAGGGCGTGTCGGCGTCCATGAGGCTGCTGTCGTAGAGGAACCCGCGGTCCGCGAGCAGGCCGGGCGACCGGTGGGTGAGTTCCCACATGGGCGCCCGGTAGCCGACGGGCCGTACCCCCGCGACCTCTTCGAGCGCGTCCAGCCCCTTGTCCAGGAAGGACGCCTCGGTCGCGGTGTCCGTGCCGGTGAGCGGTTCGTGCAGATAGCCGTGGTGGGCGATCTCGTGTCCCGCCGCGGCGATGGCACGCACACTGCCGGGGTGGCGGCGCGCGGTCCACCCGGGGACGAAGAACGTGGCCCGGACGCCGTGCCGTTCCAGCATGCGCAGCAGACGGGGTACGCCGACCAGCGGGCCGTACGACTGATGGCTCATCAGCGACATCCGGTCGGCCGCCTGCGGATGCGTGCTCAGCACGGCCGATTCGGCGTCCACGTCGAAGGTGAACGAGGCGGCGGCCCGCTTGCCCGCGGGCCAGGTGACCGGCGGCGCGGGGGTGAGGCTCACTCGCCGGCCCCGGGGCGAAGGGCGGCCAGGGAGACGAACTCATAGGCGAGGTTGGCGGCGGCGACGCAGGTGATGTCGGCGTGATCGTAGGCGGGTGAGACCTCCACGACGTCGGCGCCCACCAGGTTCAGCCCGCGCAGGCCGCGGATAATGCCGAGGAGTTCGCGGCTGGTCAGCCCGCCGGCCTCCGGGGTGCCGGTGGCGGGGGCGTGGGCCGGGTCGAGTACGTCGATGTCGACGGAGACGTACAGCGGCGCGTCGCCGATCCGCTCGCGCAGCAGCGCCACGACGTCGGCGACGGTGAGCCGTTCGAAATCGGCGCAGTGCACGATGGTGAAGCCCAGTTCGGCGTCGTCCACGAGGTCCCGGGGGTCGTAGAGCGAGCCCCGGATGCCGACATGGGCGCTGGCACCCGGCAGGAACAGCCCCTCCTCCGCGGCGCGGCGGAAGGGGGTGCCGTGCGTCAGGGGGGCGTCGTAATAGGTGTCCCAGGTGTCGAGGTGGGCGTCGAAGTGCACCAGGGCCACCGGGCCGTGGACGCGGTTCATGGCCTTGAGCAGCGGATAGGCGATCGTGTGGTCACCGCCGAGGGTCACCAGCCGGGCTCCGTCACCGATCAGTGCGTGGGCACTGTCCTCGATCTCCTTGGAGGCGGTGGCGATGTCGAACGGATTGCAGGGCAGGTCGCCCGCGTCGACGACCTGCTGCCGGCCGAACGGCAGCACGTCGAGCGCGGGGTTGTAGGGCCGCAGCAGGCGTGACGCCTGGCGGATGGAGGAGGGGCCGAAGCGGGCGCCCGGCCGGAAGGTGACGCCGGCGTCGAAGGGGACACCGGCGACCGCCACGTCGTAGCTGTCGACGTCCTCCAGCCGGGGCAGCCGGGCGAAGGTGGTCAGGCCCGCGTAACGGGGGCTGGTCTGGCCGTCGGTCTGGCCGACGGGCGGGGTCATGCGCGGCACCGGGTGGTTCCTCCGTTGATCTGCAGTGTCTGGCCCACCAGGGAGCCGATACGAAAGTCGGTCAGAAGAGCGACGGCCGCCGCGATCTCCTCCGGGCGCCCGATCCTGCCCAGCGGGATGCCGGAGGCGTAGGAGCGGCGCATCTCGTCCAGCGACAGGCCGGCCGCGTCGGCGTCCACGCGCAGTTGCGGGGTGTCGGTGACGCCCGGGGCCACGGCGTTGACCAGGATGCCCTGGGGGGCCAGTTCACGGCCGAGGCTCTTGGTGAGGGAGATCAGCCCGGCCTTCGAGGCCGCGTAGGCGGTGGCCCCGGGCCAGCCGGTGACCCCCCACTCCGAGGACACCACCACGATGCGGCCGCGCCCGCGGCGCCGCATCCCCGGCAGCACGGCCTGGACGAGGTGGAAGGTCCCGGTCAGATTGGTGTCCACGACCTTCCACCAGTCGTCCTCGTCGTGCGTGGCGAGCTCGCCCATGGTCATGTATGCGGCGTTGCACACCAGGACGTCGATGTCGCCGATCTCTTCGCTCAGCCGCGCCACGAGGTCCCGGACGTGTGCGCGGTCACTGACGTCGGCGGGCGCGCGCACACCGCCCACGGCATCCGCCACCTCGTCCAGACGGGGCCCCGGAACACGGTCGTTGACGGCGACCAGGGCCCCGTCGGCGGCCAGCCGTGCCGCGACGGCACGGCCGATGCCCTGCGCCGCCCCCGTCACCAGGGCACGGGTTCCGGCGTGCGGCCGCAGGTGCCCGGCCGACGGGGTCACGGCCGACGGGTCCGCAGCCGACGGGTCCGCGGCCCACGGGTTCACGGCCGAAGGGTTCACGGCCGACGGGTCTACGGCCCACGGGTTCACGGCCGAAGGGTCCGCGGCCGACGGGTCCGCGGATGTCCGGGCCCTGCCGGACGGGGTCCGGTCGGGCGGGTTCGCGTCCTGCGGGGTCCTGGGCGGCATCAGATCACCGCTCCGCTGTTCGGGGAGAGCACTTCTCCGGTGCAGAACGTGCCCTCGTCGAGCAGGAACAGGACGCAGGCCGCGATCTCCCGCGGCCGGGCGAGGCGCCGGGCGGGCAGCGTCTCCAGATAGGCGGGGGCGCGCCAGGGCGAGTCCGGGGCGAGCAGCGGCGTGTCCGTGGGACCGGGCGCGACGGCGTTGACCCGGATGCCCCGGGCGGCTGTCTCGGCGGCGAGGCTGCGCACGGTTCCGATGACGGCGCCCTTGGCGGCCGCGTAGTGGGCTCCGTCGTCGCCGCCGCCGATGGCGAGTTCGGAGGTGATGGCGACGACGGAGCCGCCCCCGCGCTCCACCATGCCGGGCAGCAGCGCGCGTACCGGGTTGACCAGCCCCCCGAGGTGCACCCGGAGCATCCGGGTCCACTGCTCGGGTGTGATGTCGTCGACAGCCGTGGCCTCGTAGTGGCCGGCGGCGGTCACCAGGGCGTCGACCGGGCCCAGCCGGGACTCGGCCAGGCGGACCGCGTCCCTCACGGAGGCCGGGTCGGCCACGTCGGCGGTGAGCGTCAGAGCGGTGGAGTCCCCGGAGGGGCGTTGCCGGTCGAGGCCGGCGACGAGCCATCCGGCCTCCGTGAGGGTGGCCGCGCAGGCCGCTCCGATACCGCTCGCCGCTCCGGTGACCAGCGCGGTACGGCGCCGGGGTGGTTCGAGGGGTGCTGAGATCATGGCTGCGCGGGCTCCCCGGCGGTGGACGGTCCGGCGACGGGGGACGCCTGCCCGGGAACCACGGCGAAGTCCGAAGCGGCGGCGAGGCGTTCGGCCAGCGGCTCCCTCATACCGGAGCGGACCGCCAGGAAGACGACCGCTCCCACGACGGTCAGGACCCCGGTGGTGAGGACCATGCTCCAGCGCAGGTACCACTCCTGCCCCATCGACGCGCGGGGCCAGGCGATGTTGACGGTCTGGGCGATCGCCCACAGCGCGGCGAGCAGCGTGACGGGGGTGCCCCACCGGCCGAGGCTGAAGGCGCCGGGCCGCCAGGTGCCGCGCAGCCGGGCGATGAGGGCTCCCACGACAGGGATGGCGAAGGAGATCTGGAAGCCCATGGTGGTGAAGTTCACCAGCACGCTGTACAGCTCGGATCCCGCGACGAGGATCAGGACGCCGGCGACCAGGGCGGTCAGCGCGATCGCGTTGACGGGCAGGCGCTCCGGGCCCGCGAGCCTGGCCAGCCGGCGCGAACCGGGCAGCGCGTGGTCCCGTGCGGAGCCCCACAGGCAGCGGGAGACGGCGGCCTGCACGGCGAGGAAGCTGGAGACGAAGCCGATGACGAACATCAGCAGCAGGGGCCGTCCGACGGCCTCACCGAGATGGCTGGTCAGCGTGTACGTCACCGGGTCACCGGTCTTCTCGGCCATCACCCTTCCCAGGTCGGGGATCGAGAGGATGATCGCCATGCTGGAGAACATCACCAGGGCGGCGACGGCCAGCAGGGACAGGATGATCGCCTTGGGCACGTTGCGCCCGGGGTTCTCCACCTCCTCGGCGATCGACCCCGCCGACTCGAAGCCCACGAACGACCAGCCGACGAAGGCGATCGCGATGAGCATGGGGCCGCCGAGCCAGGAGCCGGCGCCCTGGGTGCCGAACCCGTCGAAGAGCACGCTGACCGGGTTCACCCGGTGGAAGAGGAGCAGATAGGCGCTCAGGCCCAGCGAACCGGCGATCTCGCACAGGATGCTGGCGATCACCATGACCTTCAGCACCTTGCGGCCGATCATGTTGGCCAGGCTGCCGATCGCCAGGATGGCCAGCGCCGTACCCGCCGTCTGCGCGCGGCCGGGTGCCTCCGCCCCGAGCGCCGCCAGGAGGAACCCGGAGGCGCCGTAGGCGAGGGTCGACAGGGCGATGGTCAGTCCCCAGGCATAGGCCCACGCGGCCGCCCAGCCCCAGGACGCGCCCCGCACATGCCGGGCCCACTGGTACACGCTGCCGGCGAAGGGCCAGCGGGAGGCCATCTCCCCGAAGACCAGGGCGATCAGCAGTTGGCCCGCCAGGACGATGGGGAACGCCCAGAAGAACGCCGGGCCCGCGGTGAACAGACCGAGGGTGAAGATCGCGTACAGGGCGACGATCGGCGACACGTCGGCGAAGGCCAGCGAGAACGCGGAACGGAAACTGAATCCACGGTTGAGCCGCTGCTCTCCGCCGGGCGCCGGGGCGCCGTCGGCGCCCGCCACCGCTGGTGGTCTGTTGCTCATCTGGTCGCTCCTCGTGTCGTCACTGGTCCTCGGTGCGGGAGGTGGCCTGCGGTGGTGAGCAGTGTGATCGTGCGGGGCCGTCCGATCCACGAGGCGATCGCAAAGTCCGGGGATTGCTCTTTGAACGATCGCATAAGAGTATTTCGGCGAAGAAACAAGCCGAGCGGAAGCCGGCGGTGGGCAGGAGCGGGCCGGGGGTGACCGTGAGGACGAGCGTCGCGGACCTCCTGCGGCTGCCCCACCTGCGCCTGAGCCTCTTCGCCGGCGGTGAGGGACTCGGCCGCACCGTGTCCTGGGCGCACGCCTCCGACCTGGACACGGCGCGGGACTGGATGGCCGGCGACGAACTGCTGATGCGCAACGGGTTCACCCTGCCCTCCGACGGTGCCGACCAGGCCGGGCTGCTCCAGGGGATCGCGGACGCCGGGGCCAGCGGCCTGGTCATCGGTGAGGATCCGCGGACGCCCGTGCTGCGCAACGAACTGGCCGCGGCCGCGGAAGCCTGCCGTGTGCCCGTCCTGGTCGCCCCGTACTCGGTGAGCTTCGCGGCGATCTCCCGGGCCGTCGCCGACGCCAACTCGCGCGCGGACGCGGCACGGGTCGCCCAGGTGGAGCGCGTGTACGCCGCGGTGCGCGACGCGCTCGGCGGCACCCCCAGCGAATCACCCGTCGTCCGCGTGGCACGGGAACTGGGCTGCCGGTTGCACCTGCTGGATCCCCGCACCGGCCACCCCCTGGGCCCCTCCCGGCCCGAGCCCGCACCCGGGCTGGTCCGGGCCGTGCTCGACGCCGTGCGGGAGAGGGACGGGCGGATACCGGGCGTGGTGCATCTGCCGCTCTCCGGCGGGGCCAGGGCGCTGATGGTGGAGATCCCCGCCGCGGAGCCCACCGTGCTGGTCGCGGTGGACCTGCCCGCACCGGCGTCGGACACCTCGCTGCTGCACCACCTGGCGACCGTCGCGGCCCTGGAGGTCGCGCGGCACAGCATGACGATGGAGCACCGGAGGCGCATCGGGGCCGAGTTGCTGGCCCACATGCTCGATGCCCGGACCGACGAGGCGACCGCGGAACGGGAACTGGCGGACTTCGGACTCGAACCGTCCGGCTGCGTGCTCGTGGCCGTACGGCGCGGCGACTGGGCCGGGCAGCGCGATCTGCACCTCACCCTGGAGCGGCACCGGATCCCCTGGCTCCTGCTCAGCCGGGCCCCGCTGCTGTACGCGCTGCTGCCGGACGAGGACGCCGCCCTGGCCGCCGTGCGCGGCAAGCTCGGGAACGCCGCGGTCTTCGGCATCAGCGACCCCCTCGGCACCGCCCGGCGTACGCCGGCCGCACAGCGCGAGGCCGTGTGGGCCCTGTCCGTGGCGGCGTCCCGGCCCGACCGGAGCGCCCGCTACGGCGACGACCACGGGTACACCGTGCTGCGCGGCGTCGACGAGGCGCGCCGGCAGGTGGAACGGACCCTGGGCCCGCTGCTGGCGTACGACGAGCGGCACGGCACCGAACTGGTGGCCTCCTTGGAGGCGTTCCTGCGCTGCCGCCGGTCGTGGCAGCGCACGGCGGCGGCACTGCGCGTGCACAAGCAGACCGTGATGTACCGGATGCAGCGGGTCGAGCAGATCACGGGCCGCGCCCTGGCCGAGACGGCGGACCTGGCGGAACTGTGGCTCGCGCTGCAGGCGCGGGAACTGCTGGAGGGCCCCTCCCGGCAGTGGCCCGCCGCGGACGAACCGGACTGAACCGGCGGCCCCACCCGCCCCGCCGACCCTGGCCGCCTCCTCCCGGGGGCCAACTTGCTTCGCGCCGGGTCCATGTGACGGTCCGTCACGACGAAGGCGGCACATCGTACGTCATCGTGCCGGGTGGAGGTGCGAACCCGGGGAGAGTGATCGCGGATGCCCGCGCACCCCGTACACTCGTCCACCGCCTCCGGTATCACCGGGAAACAGGACACAGCCGTAGGGGAAAGGCACTTCGACGTGAGCTTCGCACCCAGGACCGACGCGCCCATCTACGACACCCTGGTGGGCGAGCGGGGAGACGTCCCCGCGGAGACCCGCAGGGTCGCTGAGCAGACCCAGCGAGAGGTGGCGCGGGCACTGGACTTCCGCTCGGTGCACACGCCTCTGGGACAACGGTAGGCGCCGCGCGGCGGCCGGTGCCGGCGGCGCCCTCGCACCGCCCTCCTCGCTCCACCGGCGCACCCCGGGGGCCGAAGGCCGCACGTCGGCCTTCGGCCCCCGGCGCGATGCGACGGCCGGGCCGCTCGGAGAAGAACCCCGAAGCCGCGGGCGGACCCGCCGATCGGCGGACGCCGAGAATGCCACCGTCACCCGGTCCGAAGCGCGTCGAGGAGAACGCAGGCGCCGCCGACATCGCCAGGCAGCGTATGACACCGGGTGACCGCCCGGGGATCCAGACGAAGCCCCTCAGCCGCGGCCGAAGAAGTGGTGGTGGTGATGATGATGATGACGCCGGTGCCACATCCGGTACCAGCCTTGGTGCCGGTCCCAGGCACCGGCGCGGTCACGGTCCCGATCGCGGTCGCGGTCGCGGTCGCGGTCGCGGTCGCGGTCCCGGTCGCAGTCCGGAACCTGCGCACGGGCGCGGTCGCGGTCCCGATCGCGGTCCCGGTCACGGTCGCAATCCTGGGCACGGGCGCGGTCGCTCCCGATGGTCTCCGGACGGTGGCTGCCGAAGTGGCTTGCCCTGGTGTCGCGGCCATGGCCGGCCCCGTCGGCGAGGGCCGGCACGGCAGCCGCTCCGACGAGGGCGCCCGACGCCACACACGTGGCGATCAGGCGGACCGCGGTACGAGAAACAGACATGAAGCTGTCCCCTCACGTTCGTGCGAGCCCGCCCCGGGTGGGGCCGGCGCGCGATCCGAATTCCCGGCCGGGCGCCGAGGACCGGCACTCCGGCCCGACTGGACGGTACGAGATCGCCACCGGGATTCGCGCCGCAAAACGCGGACATGTCGGCAACTATCCCTTGTAGGCACCATCTCGCTCACCGCGCCGGACGCGCGGCGGGGACCGGCGACAGCCGGCAGGCGTCTCCGTGGGTGATCACGCGGCCGGCGGTGGGGGGCGGGAAGTGGGTGCCCAGCACGAGCGTGTCCGTGTCAGCGAGGGAGCCGAGCAACGAGCGACGCGTGGCCTCGGACCGCTCGGGGTCGTTGTCCACGCAGCCGCCGATGGAGGGGTGCGCGAACGGGACGGGGTGGTGGATGCAGTCTCCGGTGATGAGCGCTCTTTCGCCGCCGCTGCTGATCTGCAGGGCCATATGGCCGGGGGTGTGGCCGGGCGTGGGGAGCAGGCGCACCCCGGGGGCGACCGGCGTGCCGCCGGCCGGGACGTCGGCGAGGTCGAGCAGCCCCGCCTCCTCGACCGGGATCACGGAGTCGCACGCCGGCCAGTGCTCGGACTACGCGGCCGAGCAGATCGGCCTCCTCGCCCGGGCGGCGGCCCGCGGGGAGAACGCGCCCGGCGTCGAGACGGTGATCGACCGCGTCGTCGCCCCGGTGATGTACCGCGTTCTCTTCCGGCCGGCCGGGCTCGACGCCGCGTACGCCCGTCGGCTCGTGGCAGGGGTCCTCGGCACGGCGGGCCGGTGATGCTCCCCGACGACCGCGACCGCCCGCGTAGGGACGGCCGGGGACACGGCGGCCCTCGTCCGGAAGGCCACCGGGAACCCGTCGCTGCCCGCAGGGGCATGGCCGGCGCCCTTCCGTATGACGCGGCGGCAGGTCAGAGGGCCGTCACCAGGGCCGCGGCGGTGCGGGCGATCAGGGCCTCGTCCACGCGTGCGCCGATGCCGGGCTTCGTCGACAGCACCGCCATCACGACGGGTGCCCCGCCCGGCGGCCACGCGATTCCCACATCGTTCGTGGTGCCGTAGCCACCCGTCCCGGTCTTGTCGGCCACGACCCACTCCGCCGGCAGGCCGGCCCTCAGGCGTTCGCCACCCGTCGTGTTGCCGAGCAGCCACCGCTTCAACAGCCCCCGGTCGGCCGGCTCCAGCGCGTCGCCGAGGACGAGCCGGGCATAGGTCCTGCCGATCGCCGCGGGGGTGGTGGTGTCCGTCGTCCGCCCCGGCTCCGCGGAGTTCAACCCGGGCTCCCAACGGTCGAGGCGGGTGACGCCGTCACCGATGGAACGGCAGAACCGGGTGACCGCCGCGGGCCCGCCGAGCCGTCGCAGCAGCAGATTGGCCGCGGTGTTGTCGCTGTAGGAGACGGCCGCGGCGCACAGGGCCTCGGCGGTCATACCCCGGGCGACGTTGTCGGGTAAGCCCGTCACGGGCGCGTAGCCGGAGCGCTCGACGTCCGCCGCACCGTACCTGATCGTGTGCGCGAGGAACGTTCCGTCCCGGTCGAGATCCCTCAGCACCGCCCCGACGGCGACCGTCTTGAACACCGAGCACAGGGGAAAGAGTTCGTGGCTGCGGTACCGGACCGTCCTGTGGGTGGCCGTGTTCCAGGCGAACACTCCCAGTCGGGCGGTGTGCTCCCGTTCCAGCGCGCGCAGTTCCCCGGTCACCGGGCACCCGGGCACGGCGGCCCGTCCCGTCGCCGGCATGAGCGGCACCGGCGCGGCCGCCCCCGCGCAGGCGGCCAGCACCGAGCGGCGGGAGACTGACCCCTCGTCGGTCGATCGCACGTCGCCGTCCTTTCCTGCGGTCCGCCAGCACCTGAGTACACCGGATCCGGTCTTGCCGACGCGCGGGAGGCGGCCCCGGCGGCACGATGGGGCGCGGAACGGGTCCGAACGGCTCAACGCGCCCGGGCCCGGCTCGGTTCCAGGACGCCGATCGGTCCGGTCGAAGGACGCGGGTCCCCGTCGGTGGGCACGGCGGGCCGCTGTGGGTGCGGGAGCCGCCGTCGTGCCCCCAACGGGCCCGCGCGGGGCCGACCGGCTCCCCGCGCGGGCGCGTGGCTCACGCGTCGTTGATGGGGCCGGTGCCGAGGCGGACGTTGTCGATCGCCCAGAACCAGTTGTTCCCCGCGTTGTGGAGCCGGAAGTTCACCTTGACCGAGGTGGCTCCGGACGGGACCGCGAAGGAGAGGTCGACCAGGCGGTTCTGCTGGTCCTGGCCGTTGTTGGTGTTCCCCGAGGTCGCGCTGGAGTAGTGCAGCACGCGGGTCACCTGGCCGGAGTCGAACTCGACCGTGACCTCGGCCTCCTGCGGGCTCTCCTGACGGTAGTGGGAGTCGAAGCCCAGGTGGAGGGCCGAGGTGCCCGGCGGGATGGCGACCGCGGGAGTGGTCAGCGTCGAGTCGAACCGTCCGCGGCTCGCCGGGTTGCCGGTGTCGTCCCAGTCATCGGGGTCGGCGACCGCGACGATCCCGAGGCTCCGGCCGAAGCCCGGCCGGTCCTGCCCTGCCGGGAACCAGAACTGCTTGGAGAGGAAGGACCAGCCCTGCAGTTCCCTGGTGCCCTGCGGCATCGTCGGCGCGTCGGTGACCGTCCAGCCCTCGGGCGTGGTCCGCGTCCAGCCCACCAGGCCGGGACGGCTGAGGTCGGCGGCCGGCGCCAGGGACGGGGCGACGGACTCGAAGTCCTCGGCGAGCAGGTAGCCGGTCATGACGGGGCCCACCCCGGCGGTCAGGGACGCCGTCTGCTCCTTGGTCCGCCCGCCCAGGCTCGCGGTGACGGTGGCCTTGACCGTGGCGGACGTACGGGCGGCCGACACGGGCGCGACGACATCCCACGTGAGCGCGACGGACGAGCGGGCCGGCACCGTGGCCGGCACGGGGGCCGACGGGGTGGCGGTCCAGCCGTCCGGCAGGGTGAGCGTGCCCGCCAGGCCGGTGAGCGGGGCGCTGCCGGCGTTGGTGACGGTCGCGGTCACGGCGAGCGGTCTGCCCGGGGAGAGCACCGTGCCGTCGGTCTTCGGCGAGGCCGACGGACCGGTCAGGGCCACGCTCATCGCGGGGGCGACCTTGGTCCGCACGCGCGCGTCGGCGATCTTCAGCAGACCGTCGCCGTCGGCGTGCGCGGCCACGACCAGGCTGCCGACGGTGGCGTCGGCGGCCGGGGTGACCGTGAAGCGGACATCGGCGGATTTCCCGGCGGCCAGTGACCGCGGCGCGGACCCGGACCGCTCGACCGTCCAGCCGTAGGGGGTGAGCAGGGTGGCCGTGAGGCGAGCCAGCTCGGCCGCGCCCCGGTTCGTCAGGGTGACGACGACCTCGGCCGGACTGCCCTGGGCGAGCGGGGTGTCCAGGGGCGGCAGCGGCTCGGGCAGGGTGATCGAAGCGGCCAGCGCCGGGAGCGTGCCGGTGGCCGGGTCGGTGACACCCCGTCTGCCGTCGGCCAGGCGGCCGGTCATACGGCGCAGAAAGCCCGGGTCGCGCTTGTCGACCACGACGATGTCGTACCAGCCGTGGCGGGAGAGACGGACCGGCACGATCCGCTTCTGTCCGGGCGCAAGCGTGACGGTCCGTACGTGGTCGCCGGCGTCGCGCGGGTAGACCGACTCGCCGACGAGGAGCGTCCGGGGCGTCGAGGAGGGATTGGCGCAGTGGACCATGATCTGGCCCGGTCCGGCCTGCTCGACCAGGTACGCCTCGGCGCCCTCGCCGGCGCCGCGCAGTTCCCACGTCGACCAGCCGGGGCCGCGCACCTGGAGGTCGTAGCCGTCGGAGCCGTGGGCGACCGTGTCCACGGTGCTTCCGCCCGCGGCGACCGTCCAGGTCCGCGGCTCACCACCGTCGCCGGGGTACGCGGTGACCGTGGCGGCCGCGGTGCCGGTGTTGCCGAGCCGCAGCCGGACCCGGCCGTCGGTGACGTCGGCACGCAGCGACAGGCGGTACGGCAGGGGACGGGTGGGGCGGGTGCCCGCCTCCTGCTCCGGGAGCGCCTGCTCCTTGGGCGGCACGGGGTTCCATCGGCCGACCGGCGCCGGTACCGGGCCGGGCTGCTCCACCTCGGGCTGCGGATGGCTGCGGTGGAAGTCGAAGACGGAGGTGAGGTCGCCGAAGACACTGCGGCGCCAGGAGCTGATGTTGGGCTCCCGGACCCCGGTCAACCGCTCCAGGAAGCGGATCACGGAGGTGTGGTCGAACGCCTCGGAGGAGACGAAGCCCCCCACCGTCCACGGCGAGACGACCGTCATCGGCACGCGCGGACCGGGGCCCACCGGGCGGCCGTTGAACCAGTCGTCGCCGTTGCCGGAGTCGGGCCTGGGCGCGACCGGGGCGGGCACGTGGTCGAAGTAGCCGTCGTTCTCGTCGAAGTTGATGAACAGCACCGTCTTCGACCAGGTCTCGGGATCGCTCGCGAGGGCGTCCAGCAGATCGTAGACGAGGTTGGCGCTGCCGACCGGGGTGGAGGAACCGGGGTGCTCGGAGAGCGCCGCCGTGGGTACCACCCAACTCACCCTGGGCAGGGTGCCGTTCTTGATGTCCGCCGTCAGCCGGGAGATCAGGGTGTCCGGCTCGGAGCGGTAGGCACCGCGCAGGAAGAGCCGGCGCTCGGCCTCGGTCAGGGAGTCCACGCCCTGCTGGAACCGGGCGAGGGCCTCCTGCCGCTGCGCGGAGGTCTTGTCCCAGAGGCCGTCGTAGAACTGCTCGGTGGTGGAGTACTGTCCGCTGACCTTGGAAAGGATCTTCCGGCCGATCTGCTTCCACGGCCGGAAGTACTCGACCGCGTTGTCGGTGAAGTTGTCCCACTCCTGGTAGATCTGCCACGAGACCCCGGCCGCCTCCAGGCGCTCGGGGTAGGTGGTCCAGTCGTATCCGGCGTGGGTGTAGGAGTAGGCGGCGTTGGTGACGGCTCTGTTCACGCCGTCCGGCTCGAAGCCCGTGGTGCCGGTCCACAGGTAGTTGCGGTTGGGGTTGGTGGAGCCGTACACGGAGCAGAAGTAGGAGTCGCAGATGGTGAAGCGGTCGGCCAGTTCGTACTGCAGGGGTATGTCCCGCCGGTCGTAGAAGGCCATGGTGCTCTGCCCCTTGGCGGCGATCCAGTCGTCCCACCAGCCCTTCGCCCATGCCTGGGTGCCGTCCGGGAAGCCGTGCGGGAGCGAGCCCAGGTACTGGATGTCGCTCTCTGGGCGGCCGGCGTCGACCGCCGCCTGGCGGGCCGAGAAGGGAAGGACGTCGCCGCCGGCCCTCGGCTGTTTGAAGACGTCGGCGCCGCCGGGCAGGCGCAGGGGGGTGCGGTCGCCGAAGCCGCGCACACCCTTGAGGGTGCCGAAGTAGTTGTCGAAGGAACGATTCTCTTGCATCAGCACGATGACGTGCTCGATCGCGTTCATGCCGCCGCGCGGCATCGGCGCGGCCATGGCTCTGAGGAGCGAGGGGGGCAGGAGGGACACCGCGGTGCCACCGGCGAGAGCGCCGAGGATCCTGCGGCGGGAGATGTCGGACATGGTGCGGAGGCTAAAGCTCCGGCACAGCGGTCAAGAACCCTCTGCGACAGAGCTTCGCTCACTGTTCATGCCGAAGCATCCGGCGTTCGCACTGGTCACACGGCCGCGTTGGGCAGACGGTGCGCAGGACGGCGGCAACGCGGCCGAGCGGGGCGGTCAGGGAACGCGGGCGACGGCGGTGTAGATGCCGCTCCCCTCGGACGGTGGCGCGGGAGGGCTCTTGAACCACTCCGTCGCCGTCACCAGCCCGGGATCGACGAGCTCCAGGCCGTCGAAGAAGCGCGCGACTCCCGGGCGGGTGCGGAAGCCGAGCCGGATGCCGCCCTTGGCGTACTCGGCGGTGACCTGCTCCGCGAGTTCCGGGTAGACGTCGGACGCGGCGTGCGACAGGACGAGGTGACTGCCCGACGGCAGCGCGGCGAGGAGGGAGCGCACGATCCCGTAGGCGTCCTCGTCGTCGGGGATGAAGTGCATGAGCGCGATCAGCGACAGCGCGATGGGACGTTCGAAGTCGAGCACTCCGCGGGCATGCTCGATGATCTCTCCCGGCCGGCGCGCGTCGGCCTGGATGTAGTCGGTGGCCCCCTCGGGGTGGCTGACCAGCAATGCCTCCGCGTGCCGCAGCACGATCGGATCGTTGTCCGTGTACACGACCTTCGCGGTCGGCAGGATGCCCTGGACGACCTGGTGGAGGTTGGGTTCGGTGGGGATGCCGGTGCCGATGTCGAGGAACTGGTCGATGCCCTGCGTGGCGAGCCAGGCGGCCGCCCGGTGCATGAACTCACGGTTCTGACGAGCGGCGTCATGCGCCTCGGGGGGCAGCTTCTCGCCCACGGCCTCGTCGATGGGGTAGTTGTCCTTGCCGCCCAGCAGCCAGTCGTACACCCGCGCGGGATGCGCCTTGCCGGTGTCGATGTGCAGAGGGTCGGGTGTGTCGGTCGTCATGACGGACTCCCGTCGCGCGAGTGGTCGAACGGTACGGTCGATCACCGCAGTCTCGCACACCATGTCCCTTGCCGAGACACGGAATTGACGGGCCCCGCGACCCGGGCCGCGCTCAGCCCGTCAGTCCGGCGGCCACCGTCGCGCCCAGTTCCCAGCACGCCTCGGTGTCGGCCTTCCCCGGCTCACCGGTCGCGGTGACCGCCTCTGCCACGCGACGCCAGCCGAGCCCGGTCGTGATCGACTCGATGCCCCGCACCGCCCCCGTCACATCGCTGCCGCCGTGCACCCAGAAGCCGAAGGGCCGGCCGCGCGTCTCGTCCAGGCAGGGGTAGTAGATCTGGTCGAAGAAGTGCTTGAGGGCTCCGGACATGTAGCCGAGATTCGCGGGAGTGCCGAGCAGATACCCGTCGGCGGACAGCACGTCGGACGCCGTCGCGGACAGCGCCGCCCGCCGTACGATCCGTACGCCCTCGATCTCCGGCGCCCCCGCGCCGGAGACCACGGCCTCGAACAGTGCCTGGCAGTTGGGGGACGGGGTGTGATGCACGATCAGCAAGGTGGCCATGGCCCGAAACCCTGCCGCGAAGCCCGGTGCGGCCGCAACCGGCGACGCAGCCGGCGGCCGTCATCCTGTGGCCCCCGCTGCTCGTCCCGGCGGTCGGGCAGGACACCGCGCGCTCGCCGGAGGGCACTGGACCGGTCACCCGGAACGCTGGTCCGCCTCGACGAGCCGGGCGAGGTTCGCCAGCGCCATGCGTGTGCCCGCCTCGTTGTCGGCGGCGGGCACGGCGTCGGGAACGCCTTCGTGCACCACGAGCACATCGGTGCCGCCGTCGGCATCGCTCAGCGTGGTGGTCATCGTCATCGTGCCGCGAAGCGCGGGGTCCGCGGTCTCGAACTCGAGTGCCTCGACCACCCGCTCGTCCGGCACGAGCGTCACGAAGTGGCCGTGGTACGTGTCGGTGCGGGAGGTCGTCTTTCCGGTGCCGGCCGGAGCGTCGTAGGTGAGCGAGACGCGGAACCTGCCGCCCTCGCGTGCATCGAAGTCGTGCACGTGACATGTCATGCCCGCCGGCACCCGCCATGCCGCGATCGCGTCCGCGTCCACCAGAGCCCGGTAGACGGCCGCACGTGAGGCGTTCACGTGCCGGGAGACCTGGGTCGAGTACATGGGGGCACCGTAGCCTCCCGGTTCCCCGCGCGGCTCGTGTTCACCGCTCTTGCCGGCCTGGGTCATGGCCTGGGAGACGGACGACCGCGATCCCTCCCTCCAGGTCCACCGTCGTCCGGTTCGGCGGCGCCCCGTCTTCCTCGTCGTCCCGCATCACCAGGGCCGACTGCCGCTCCTTGAGTTCGTTCTGCTTCCCCGGCGAGAAGCTCGCGTGGAGCTGCTCGAACCCGGTCGCCGATATCTGGCCCTGCCGGACGCTGTTCCGCCAGGGGAGCAGTCCGGCCCGCCCGGCACGGAGGAGCAACTGATCGGTGAAGGCCATGGCGGTCAGCAGGATGACCAGGCCGGGCAGGGTCATGAAGACGGCGAATCCCATGTCCCCATTATCCGGACCGGCGGACGTCGCCCGCCGCCGCGGTGGCGGCCCCGGCTCTCCTCCCGGGACCGCCACCGCGGCGGGCTGTCCGCCCGCCGTCGGGTGGGCCGGCCGAACGGCAGGCCCACCGGCCGGTCAGTAGGGGCCGTTGACGTTGTCGATCGAGCCGTAGCGGTGGTACGCGTAGTTGCAGGCGGCGGTGATGTTGGCGACCGGGTCGTAGATGTCCCACGAGGTGCCCGGCACGTGGTACGTGTCGAACGTCGGCTGGATCACCTGCAGCAGGCCCTTGGAGGGGTGTCCGGCGGCGGCGTTGGAGTCCCAGAGGTTGATGGCCTTCGGGTTGCCCGAGGACTCCCGCATGATGTTGCGGTAGATGCCGTTGTAGCTGCCCGGGATGCCGTTCTTCGCCATGACCGCCAGCGACTGCTTGATCCAGCCGTCCAGGTTGTTGGCATAGGTCTGGGTCTGGGCCTGGGTCTGGGCCTGGGTCTGGGTCTGGGCTCCGGCGACGGAGGGGGACCCGCCGGGCAGGGTCAGGACCTGACCGGGCCGGATGATGTACGGGCTGGAGATCTTGTTGGCCGCGGCGATGGCCTGCCAGCCGCCCGGTACCTTCCGGGCGCGGGCGATCCCGAACAGGGTGTCGCCGGACTTGACGGTATAGGTGGCCGTACCCGTGGCCTGCGCCGCGGTTCTCGCGACGGCCGGGGTGCCACCGGCCGCCTGGGCCGTCCCGGGCATGGCCGTACAGGCCAGGGCGAACGCGCCGGCGACGACGGCACCCCCCACGGAGAACCGGCGTGCCCGGGCCGAACGGTTGAAGGCGGGAATACGCATGGTGCGGACCTCGTTCCAAAATTGCATGTCCGCAGTTGCCGGTTCCCCTTCGACAATCGCCCCCGCGTTTCATTGAGCGGCGCGCTGCGGCGGGGACATTGTTAGCCGCAAAAAAATTACTCGACAATTACCCTTTTTACTAAGTGCGCTAGTGGAGCCGTACCGCCGCACGCAACCGGACTCCCAGAAATCGGCGAGTTAAGGCGGCATAAAGCACTAAGCCGCTTCGTAAGTGAGTTACGTCACGTTCCGGTCATTGATCCACACATCCGCCATGAGATGACAATGACGCTTTATAACGGACCTTAAGCAATGATAGGCCGCTAAATTCCCTAATTAACTAAACAGCTATTTAGCCTCACATCTGGACCTAACGGATTAAATCCGACACGGCCTCGACGGCTCCCGGAAGGGGAGAGACCACGGGAGTCCGCCCCCGGCACCGGCGGTGCCACCGTCCGGCCGGGCCGTGAGAGGTGAAGTTGCCACAGGGTTCGGCGAATTCACGCTCGCCCTCGGACGCCTGTTTCAGGCCGCACCGCCCAAAGGGGCGCCCACTCTCGCGAGTTCGTCCGGCAGAGCGATTACCGAGACGACGAGGAACAATGCGGCTCCCCCACCGCCCTGCCGTTGTCGGGTGACGAATTCTCGCGGTCTCCGGCACGGTCGACCGAGCCGGTCCGTGAAAACGGCGACGGTGCCGCGGGCCTCACGCCAGGACCCGCGACACCGCGTGAGGACGGACGCTCAGGCCGTGTGGAGGGTGAGTCCGTAGCGGTTGAGGATCTCATTGACCGGCTGGTACCAGGTCTCGCCGCCGGAACTGCAGTTGCCCCAGCCGCCGGAGGTGACCCCCTGGGCCTGGTCGCCGCTGATGAACGAGCCGCCGGAGTCGCCGGGTTCCGCGCAGACGTTCGTCTTGGTCATCTCGTGCACCGCGCCCTGGCTGTAGTTGACGGTCTCGTTCTTGGCGAGCACCGTGCCGCAGTGCCAGTGGGACGTCGAACCGGAGCGGCAGATCGAGGCGCCGATGGGGGCCTCGGCCGAACCGCGCACCAACTGGTCGGAAACGGTGCCCCAGCCGAGCACCACGGGAACCGTCCACCAGCCGCTGCCGACGTTGACCCACGCGTAGTCGTTGTCCGGGAAGGACGAGCCCTGGAAGGCACCGATGTAGGAGCCGTCCCAGCCGTTGACGCCCATACCCGGCTGCCCGCAGTGGCCGGCGGTGACGAAGCCGCCGTAGACGGAGAAGCCGATGGAACAGCGCACGTTGCCGGTGTAGTACGGATCCCCGCCCACCGTTCCGGCGGCCAGGGTGCGGGGGGTCCGGCGCGTCTCCCGCACGGTCACCGGGCCGGCCCTGCGGGCGCGGGCCACGAAGGCGGTGACATCGTTGTCGCTCTTGTGCGCGGACACCACGGTGACGACGACCGCGCCCGCCTTGGGGTCGACGTGCCATCCGCCGACGCCTGCCGGGGCTCTCAGGGCGTCGATCTTCTTCATCGTGGCGTCGAGCTGCCGCTCGCTGTGGGCGGTGGGTGCGACCCGGGCACCCGTCGCCTCGACGGCCGCCGTGCGGGATGCGTCGGTGAGGGCGACCACGAGTCTGCCGCTCTTCGCCTCGAACCACGAACCGCCGTAGGCGGCACCGGCGGCCCGGCGCGCCCGGCGCTCGACCCTGCGGGCCGCCGTCTCGGCCGCGAGTCTCGTGACGGCCTGCCCCTTCGTCAGGTGCAGGTCCCGTTGCAGGGCGGCGATCAGGGCCGGGGACGCCGCGGCGCCGGACGGCGCGGCGGTCGCGGAAGCCGTGGTGGTCCCGGGTGCGGAGGGGGCGGCCGAAGCCTGGGGCAGGCCGGCGACCGCACCCAGGAGCAGGGCTGCGGACAGGCCGGCGCACAGCACCGTCATGCGTCTCATGTGGGGGTTTGCCTTTCGTCGTTCCGGTCACGGTGGATGGAGCGGAAGGGCGTGATGAGAGCGCTCTCAGTCGAGTACGGGGTCGAGGGTAGCCGCCACCGGGCAATCAGGTCCATGCCAAGTACCTCTTTGGTACGTGCCAACTTCGCCGCGCGGTAGGGACGTTGCCTGGCGATGAGGGTGTGAAGGGTGCGCCGGGACCCCGATGGGCCCCGGCGGTTCACAGCACCTTCGTCGCAAAGCGCTGGGAGATCGCGAGGGCGGCCGCCATGATGCTCAGCTGCGGATTCACCTCCGGACAGCTGGGCAGTACCGAGCCGTCGGCGATCAGCACGCCCTGCACACCACGCAGGTGCCCGTCCGGATCCGCCGGTGCCCGTTCCGGATCACCGCCCGCGGCCGCCGTGCCCGTGGGATGGAACGCGGACACATGGAGGCGGCTCGCGGTCATCGTGTCGAGCAGGGCTTCCAGTTCGGCCGGAGTGCGGGCGCGCGGGGCCTGGGGCACGCCGGTCAGCACCTCCTCGGCTCCCGCGGCGAACAGCAGGCGGCCCATGGCCCGTTGGGCGTCCAGCAGGCGACGGGCGTCGCGCTCTGCCAGGTCGTAGCGGAGCACGGTGCGCTCCCGGCCCATGACGCGTCCCGAGGGCAGGTCCGCGATCATGGCGCCGAGTGTCGCCAGCCGGTCCGTCTCCTCCAGTTCGCGGCGCAGTTCACGGCCGACGCCCGGCAGGACGAACGAACTCATGCCCGGGGGCGCCGCGGTGGCCTCGATCAGGATGCCGCCGGCGCGCAGATGCTCCACCCCTACGCTCTGCAGGACGCCCTTCCAGCCGGTGACCGGCCGGTCGAAGCGGCCCGCGACGCTGATGGCCGGGTGCACACTGAGGTTGCGGCCGAGCCGGGGGTGTCCGCCGAGGCCGGAGCGGCGCAGCAGCGGCGGGGTCTCAAGGGCTCCGGCGGCGACCACGACCAGCGGACTGAGGATCTCCAGTTCGCTGCCGTCGGGGCGGCGGACCAGCACCCCCGCGGCCCGGGGACCGCCCGGCCGGTCGGGGTCGGTGAGGATGCGCCGCACCCGGGCGCCGGTCACGATGCGCGCGCCGACCGCGCAGGCCTGCGGAAGCACGGACAGCTGCACGCTCTGCTTGGCGCCGGTGGGGCAGCCGACGATGCACTGGCAGGAGCCCTTGCAGCCCGAGGCGTTGCGCAGCAGGGGTGCCGCGGCCCAGCCCAGTTCCTCCGCTCCGGCCAGGGCGAGCAGCCCGTTGTTGCCCAGGACGTCCAACGGCTGCCGCCCCACATTCAGGGTGAGCTCGACCTCCTCGAGATGGGCGTCGAAGCCGTCGGCGGCCGCGAACCCGTAGCGGTCCCGCCAGCGGGTGAGGACGTGGTCGGGAGTGCGGTAACAGGTCCCGGAGTTGACGACGGTGGTGCCGCCGACGGCACGGCCCACGGGCAGGACGAGCGGCGGGTTGCCGACGGCGATCGTCGCGCCCGCGTCCCGGTAGAGGTCGGTGAAGCGGTCGAGCGGGGTCCGCCGCCCGAACGACGCGGTGGTGTGGTGCTCCCCCTCCTCCAGGACGACGACGCGCATACCCACGCGCGCGAGCGTCCTGGCGGCCATGGCGCCCCCGGCCCCCGATCCGACGACGACGGCATCGGCGGTGGAACGCGTGGGCCAGTCCCGGGAGGGCGTGCAGTCGAGCGGCGGATCGTCGGGGACCGGCAGCGCGGAGCCGGGGTCCCGGTGCAGCGTCCGTTCGGTGGCGGCCGCCAGCAGCAGGGGCACCTTGACCGCGTCCAGGAGGGGCAGCAGGGCGCGGCGGGAGCGGAGCGAGGTCACGACGTTCTCGCGTTCCGCCGGGGTGAGGGCGGACAGCCGCCTGCCGGTGCGGGCCACGGCGTAGGCGTCGATCACCGTGGCCGCGCCGCGCACCGCGGTCCGAGCCGGGCCCGGCATGGCGTCGAGTACCGTTTCCAGCCGCCGCGGCACGGCCCGGGTCCAGTCGGCGGTGCCGTCGTCCGCGAGCAGCGCGGCGGTGAATCCCGCCAGGGCGGCGGCGGTTCGGGGGCTCATCGGTCACCGACTTCCGCGTGGGCGGTGCCCGACAGCCGCCATGCGGCCTCCTGCCGCCATGTGCCCCACCAGCGTTCCAGCCGGATCTCCGCGTCGGCCGCCTCGCTGTTGCGGCAGACCGCGGGAGAACCGTCGGGGTCGGTGTAGTCGAGAGCCAGCGTCCTGTCCTGCGGCTGGGTCACGGTCACCCGGATGCGGCGCAGTCCGGCGCGGCCCCGCACCCGCCACTCGGGCAGGCCGATGTCCGCGCGGAACCTGCCGATTCCGGCCCAGCCCACGGCGGAGCGTTCCACACGACGGGGCCAGGTGCGGCCGTTTCGGTGCAGGCGCAGGAAGACGAGGGGCGGCAGCCGGTCGAGTCCGCGGCGCATGGACACGGCGGCGACGATCTCCAGGATGTCGCCGCCGCCCAGGTCGGCGTGGAGCCAGGACCAACGGCGGGCGTTGCCGTGGCCGTAGATGCGGGCGCTCGCGCCGGGGGCACCGTCGAGCAGCAGTTCACCGGCGCCGTACCGGACGGTCCCGCTGTAGCGGGCCCGGGCTGCGGGCAGCATGTGGGAGGCCGGCAGCAGGGGGCGTCGCCAGGACCAGCGGGGGAAGGTGTGCAGCGGCCGGCCCTCGGGTTTCTCGGTGAGCTTCCAGGTGAACGGCCCCGCGGAGCCCTCCAGCCGGCCGGGCACCGCGGAGCCGGCCTCGGTGGTGAACCCTTCCGGATGTCCCTTCCACGGGAGGGGGCCGAACCGTGCGTGCTCGACGGGGCCGTCCTTGGGGAAGACGGCCGCCCAGCCGTGGGCGTAGGCGTCGGAGCCGTCGGTGGGCGCGACGATTTCGTGGTGCAGCCAGACCCCGCTGCCGGTCGCCGGATCGGTCAGGGTCGTGTACCAGACCTCGGTCCGTCCCGGTTTCCCGTCCCAGCGCGGCGCCAGGTGCTCGTCCGCTGCGGGCGGGGCCGCACGGGGGAACCGGAAGCTCGCGAGGAACGGCAGCAGGCCGGTGGCGAGGGGGAAGCGCAGCGTGCCGTCACCGACGTGCTCACCGTTCTCGCACAGGACGTACGGCAGTACCGTCATCGACGTGAGCGGGCGCTTGGGCGACACCGACTTCCAGCCGTCCAGTGTGAGGCTCCGGCCCTCCATGGCGAAGGTGATCCGGTAGCGGATCCGGCGGCGGGCGAGGGGCGAGATCTCCAACTCGCCCACGGCGTCGGGGTCGTCGGCCCGCCCCGCTATCCGTACCCGTCCGGTCAGCCGCGCCTGCGTGGTGCGATGGGGCAGCATCATGCCCTCGGCCTCGGCCCGGAGATCGAGCCGCAGCGGGCGGTCGCGGTCCTCGTCGGCCAGGCGCACACTGCCCAGCATCGTTTCCCTGAACGCCGTTCCTCGCGGGGTCACCGGGCACCGTCCCGGCGTCCCTCGGGGCGTGCCAGCCCTTCGAGCATGATGCGTTCCGTCGTCGACAGGTAGTCGCCCGCGGCGGCACGCGCCGCTTCCGCGTCGCGGGCGGCCACGGCCTCGACGACCGGCTCCAGCCGGTCGTGAGCGGTCCTGGGATCCTGGAAGGGCCCGACCAGTGCCGCGCGCACCGGCAGGTACGCGTTGAACAGGGTGTTGGTCAGCAGGACGTACACCCGGTTGCCCGTTGCGCGGGCCAGTGCCCGGTGCACCTCGGCGTCCGCCAGTTGCACGGGGTCGCCGCCGTCCGCGTTCCCGACGGCCGCCAGCAGGGAACGCAGTTCGGCGACCTGGGCCGCCGTGGCACGGGCCGCGGCGCGTTCCGCGATCAGCGCACCGATGCTGCGGCGCACTTCGAAGATCTCACCGATCCAGTCGGGGCTGTGGCGCACGAGCATCGGCAGGAGATCCGCGCCGCCCAGACGCAGGAAATCGCGGACACGGGTACCGACTCCGTGCCGCGTCTCCAGCAGCCCGGCGTGCACCAGCCGGCCGAAGGCATGCTTCAGCGTGGTGCGGGTGACTCCGAACCCGTGGGCGAGTTCGCGTTCGGGAGGCAGATAGCTCCCGGCCGGATGGCGCCCGGCGAGGATGTCCTCACGCAGCCGTTCCTCCAGGACGTCGACGATCGTCTCGCGTGGCAGTGCTTCCACCCGGGCCCCCAACGGATCAGTGGTTCAGTGGCTGAGCCACTGAACCACTGAAGCGATGCGACGTCAATGAGCAGGGCCCGGTCCGTGCGGAGCCGTGGTACCGGGCACGGCCGCCGGCCCGTGCCCGCAGCGCGGCATCAGGCCCCCTCCGGGCCGTGCAACCGCTCCAGCAGGACGGCCGCGCTCTCCAGCAGCATGTCGAGCGCTGCCGGATAGGCGCTGGTCACCATCCGGGTGGCCAGGAGGGGGGCCGCCTCGGCGATGCGCGGGTGGGTCGAGGCGGGCAGGCGGGCGTACGTCGAACGCCACATGTCCTCGTCGGCGAGCAGCGCGGCACGGGGCAGCGCCAGGGAGGCGGCGTCGAGGGCGGCGAAGGCGAGCGTCTGGTCGATGAAGGCATGGTAGATCCGTACGGTGTCGGGCAGCGGGAACCCGGCCCCGCGCAGTACCTCCAGCACCGTCTCGTCCGCCGCCAGTTCGTTCGCCCGGCCGGTGACGCGGCCTGCGGTCAGCTGGGCCGCCTGGGGATGAGCGACGTAGGCGGCATGGATGCGCAGGCCGATGGCACGCAGGTCGGCCTGCCACCGCCCCGTCGGCTCCCAGCCGCGCAGGGCCTGCCCGATGAGGGCGTCACCGATGGCCAGGGTGAGGTCGTCCATGCCGCGGAAGTAGCGGTAGAGGGTGCTCGGGTCGCAGTCGAGCGCCATGCCCAGGCGCCGTGCGGTGAGTCCGGTGCTGCCGTGTTCCCGCAGCATCCGCAGCGCGGCCTGGACGATCAGGGTCTCGGACAGCACGGTGCCGCTCCTGGTGGGGCGGCGCCGTCGCCGCTTCTCCTCGGGTACCACCTGCTTCGGCACGACGATCTCCTCGCCCGGACGCCGGGTCCGTCTGGGCCCGGTCCGGTCCGGCCCTCACGCTTACGCCAACGCCATTGACCTTACACAGGGAGCGGGCGTTGTATCTGCGGCCGAGGGCGCGCCTCGTTTCCCCAGGGCCGGAACGGCCGAGAGACACAGAGAGCGACAGGAGTTCTTGCCATGCGCGTACTGCTCGTGGGAGCCGGCGGTGTGGGCACCGCGATCACCCGGATCGCCGCCCGGCGTGCCTTCTTCGACACGATGGTGGTGGCCGACTACGACCCGGCCAGGGCCGAGGCCGCGGTCACGGCCCTCGGCGACGACGGCCGTTTCGTCGCGGACACCGTGGATGCGGGCGACGAGGCGGCGGTGGCCGCCCTGCTGGCACGGCACCGTTGCGACGTGCTGCTCAACGCGACGGACCCGAGGTTCGTCATGCCGCTCTTCCGGGCGGCGCGCACGGCCGGCGCCACCTACCTCGACATGGCGATGTCGCTGTCCCGGCCGCACCCGCACCGCCCGTACGAGGAGTGCGGGGTCAAGCTGGGCGACGAGCAGTTCGCGCAGGCGGCCGACTGGGAGAAGGACGGCGCGCTGGCGCTCGTCGGCATGGGCGTGGAGCCGGGGCTGTCGGACGTGTTCGCCCGGTACGCGGCCGACGAACTCTTCGACGACATCGAGGAGATCGGCATCCGCGACGGCGCCGACCTGACCGTGGACGGCTATGACTTCGCGCCGTCCTTCAGCATCTGGACCACCATCGAGGAGTGTCTGAACCCGCCCGTCGTCTACGAGGCCGGGCGCGGCTGGTTCACCATGGCGCCGTTCAGCGAGCCCGAGGTGTTCGACTTCCCCGAGGGCATCGGCGAGGTCGAGTGCGTGAACGTGGAGCACGAGGAGGTGCTGCTGGTCCCGCGATGGATCGACGCCCGCCGTGTCACCTTCAAGTACGGGCTCGGCCGTGAGTTCGTCGAGACGCTGAAGACGCTCCATCTGCTGGGCCTGGACCGCACCGACCCGGTGACCGTACGCAGCGCCGGTGGCCCGGTCGCCGTCTCGCCCCGGGACGTCGTCGCGGCCTGTCTGCCGGATCCCGCGACCCTGGGCGAGCGCATGCGCGGCAAGACGTGTGCGGGCACCTGGGTGCGCGGCAGCAAGGGCGGTGCGCCGCGCGAGGTGTACCTGTACCACGTGGTCGACAACCAGTGGTCCATGGCGGAGTACGGCTGCCAGGCGGTCGTGTGGCAGACCGCCGTCAACCCCGTCGTCGCGCTGGAACTCCTCGCCGCGGGCACCTGGTCAGGCTCCGGCGTCCTCGGCCCGGAGGCGTTCCCGCCCCGGCCGTTCCTGGACCTCCTGACGGCGTACGGCTCACCGTGGGGCATGCGCGAGCATTGACATCCTCCCCTCCCCGAAGGGAGGGGATTCCTGGCTCAGGCTGCCTCCGGGAGCGGCGCTCCCGGAGGTCTTACGCCCTCGACACCAGCCGGGTTGAGACCAGCCCGGACGAGCATCACGCGGGCGGAGTTCTTGTCCCTGGGGGACACCACTTTGCGCGCGGTGCAGGTGTAGGTGCGTTCCGAAAGAGGGAGTGCGTGCTTGGTTCTCGCTCCGCACGACGCGCAGTCCATGGTGGTGTTGTGCGTCGTCGGTGGTGGTGGCGGTCTCCTTGACACCCCAGTCGACACCGAGGACTGCGCCGGTTGCGGGGGCTGCGTGTGGGTTGCGACGACGAACGACGACGCGTACCAGTGGCCGATGCTGTCCCGGTCCCGGGGGTCATCGGCGTCGAGGTCGTGCGCGCGGTCGTAATCGAGGAAGAGCTGCCGCAGTGCAGGGTCGGCCAGGATCTCGTTCTGGTCCTGAAACAGTGTGATCGCTTGGTCCGGGTGGGTGGCGAACACGAGGATCCACAAGTCGCGTTGCAGGTCCACCCATCGAGGGGTGAATCCCCAGCATGCCAGGTGCTCCAGAAGGAGACCGACCTCGGCGGGCAGCGGTGCCAGCTGCCCGGCGGCGAGCCGGCGCAGGCGTCCTTGGGTTGCCTGCAGGCCACGGATGCGGGCGGTGAGGTCGTCGTCGATCTCGCGCAGCGCCTGCTGGAACTTCTCGTCGGTCGCTGATCTCAGGTCCCGGATGCGAGCCAGGGGGACTCCGGCTTCGGCGAGGGTCCGGATCTTGATCAGGTCGATGGCGTCGTTCGCGCCGTAGCGCCGATAGCCCGACGCATCGCGGTCGGGTTCGGGGAGCAGCCCCTTGTCGTGATAGACGCGAATGGTCTTGATCGAAACTCCGACGTACCTGGCCAGTTGCCCGATGGTGATCACACGGCCATCGTCCCACTTGACCTTTCCCCAGGGGCAGGGTTGCACCCTGGCGTCATGGCGAACACGAACATCGATCGGGAGACCTTGCGTGAGCTGGCAGATGCGGGCAACGAGACCGCTCTGGACCGGCTGGCCGACCTCGCCGACGCGGCCGACGACCTCGGAGAGCTGAGCGAGCTGTTGGACGAGGGATCCATGCGCGCCGGGTTCCTCCTCACTCGACGCGCGGTAGCGACGGGGGACGTGCGCGAGCTGCAACGGATTTGCGACGCCGGGTATGACGACGCCGCGGACGAGCTGAACCGACTGCTGAAAGCACCAGCCGATGGGCATCGGGATTGAGGAACCAAGCGCCCGTAGCAGCCATCCAGGCTGCGGGTAGTCAAGTTCGCCCCGCACACGGCAGGTTCGGGCCGGTATGTTGGGCATGGCCGAACCGGTACGCGTGCGCGAGATCGATGATGACGAGGGCCGCAGGCTGCTGCGGATCGTCCGCAGAGGTAGCGGGTCGGTGGTGACCTGGCGGCGAACCCAGACGGTACTGCTGTCCGCGCAGGGCATGCCCGTGACCAAGATCGCCGAGGTGACGTTCACCAGCGCGGACCGAGTCCGCAAAGGCGGCCGGCCGAAGACCTTCACGATGCCCGAGCGGCGCGAGATCATCGCCGACGCCCCGGCCCACGTGCTGGAACAGGTCGGCGCCCGTCGCGATCCACTTCCGCCCCGGCGGGTCCTGCCCTCGGAGACAACGATCCGTCGGCTGCTGGCCCGCATCGACGGCGACGCGCTGGACCGGGCGGTCGGACACTGGCTCGCGGACCGCCGGCCGAAAGAGACCTGGACCGCCCAGCTCCGCGGCGTGGCCAGGGCGAAGGGCCGGAAGATCCATCTGCTTGCCGCGCTGGAGCACGCCACCGGCCTGGTTCTCGCCGAGTTGGACGTCGGCGAGAAGACGAACGAGATCACCTGTTTCCAACCGCTGCCGGACACCGTGGCCGAGCCGGCTGGAGTCGTTGTCACGAGCGACGCGATGCACACCCAGCGCGGGCACGCTGGTTACCTCCTCGAACGCGGGGCCCGCTACATCGCGATCGTCAAAGACAACCAGAAGAAGCCGTGCAGACAGCTCAAATCCCTCCCCTGGGGGGACGTCCCGCTCCAAGGCCACACCAGGGGCACCGGCCACGGCCGCTCGGAGATCCGCAGGATCAAGGCCGCCACCGTGAACAGCCTCCTCTTCCCCGGAGTACGCCAGGCTGTCCAGCTCAAGCGCCGCCGTACCGACCACAAGACCGGCAAGACCACTTTGAAGACCACCTGCGCCGTCACCAGCTTGACCGCCGAGCAGGCCACCTCCGCTCAACTGGCGAAACTCGACCGCGACCACTGGAAAGTTGAGGTTCTGCACCACATCAGAGACACCACGTTCGCCGAGGACGCCTCTCAACTGAGAACCGGCAACGCGCCCCGCGCGATGGCCACCTGGCGCAACCTCGCCATCGGAGCCCTACGGCTCAACGGCGCCCGCGACATCGCCGCCGGCCTGCGGCGCAACGTCCGCGACGTGACCCGTCCCCTCGCTCTCCTCGGGCTTATGTGACCAGGAACCGGCATCCCACCGAAGCTGCGCCCACGGACCTACTCGCCCGGCGGAACTCGAACGAAGCCCTCGGTCCAATCGTCCTCATCGAGCTCGCAGGGATCGAAGTAGAAGCACTCCGGTTCATCACGGAAGCCCGGTAGCAGTCGAGCCTGCCGCACACGCTCCTCCACCCGCTCGAGGGTTGAGTAGATACCAAGCAGTTTTACGTCGTCGCCGTCTGACTCGTCGCAGAACACGCCGCTTTCATCGGCGTGCACGGTCGAGCCATCATCGCCGGCTTCGTTCTGGTGGCCGACATGCCACAGCGGATACACGATCACGGGCGCGAAACTATCAGCACTCGTGGAGCCTGCCCCGTTCGACGCCCCTCACCTCCTGGAGCTCCAAGACCACGAACCGGGCATCACGCGACTTCGCCGAGGCCCTGCTACAGGAGGGCGTGTCCTTTCAACGGATAAAGACCTGGAAGACCTCCCCCGACCCCGGCTACGCCACCAAGAAGGCACGTGTCGAGCCTCCATGCAATTGCCGACGGCGAGGTCATACCCGAGGACGGCGAGCCCGACGTGGTGTTTCGCGCTCGGGCTGGTGCGCGGAGACGCCGAATCGCCCTGACAGCGATTCAACTTTCCCTGACCTGCTCCACAGGCGTCCGGTTCTTCCCCGCAAGCGGGAGGTACCCCCACCCCGGCCTGAAGGCCAGGGGCATCCTCGGAGGAACCCGGTGACCTCGTCCGGGCGCTGGGGGCGGGCCGCCTCCTCAGGCGGATTCCGCCGGGAGGAGGCGCGTCACCATGGCGTCGACCAGGGCGTCGAGGCGGTGCGGCGCGAGGAGTTCGGGGACGGTCAGGTCGTCGACGATCAGTCCCAGCATGGCCAGGTAGAGCAGGACCACCCCGGTACGGTCGCCGGGCAGGCCGTACCCGAGGTGGAAGTCGATGTTGGCGTCGAGCTCGGCGGTGAAGAACCGCGTCAGCTCCGCGTGGAGTTCGGGCCGCCGGGTGGCCTCCAGGCGCAGTTCGAGCATGGCCAGGTGACTGCTGCGTTCGCGGCGCATGCGGTCGACGAGCTGCAGCAGCAGGGTCTTGACCAGGTCGTGTGAGGGCTCGGCGGTCATGGTGCCGGCCAGCTCGGCCGGATCGGGGGTCAGGCGCTCGCGGGTGCGTCCCATGACCTGGGCCAGCATGTCGGCGCGGTGGGCGAAGTAGTTGGACGCCGTCCCGGTGGGCACGGCCGCCTCCTTGTCGACGGCGCGCAGCGTCAGGCCCCGGGAGCCCTCGCGGGCGAGGACCTCGATGGCGGCATCGAGCAAGGCGGTACGGCGGGCCGGGTTCTGACGCATCGGCAGCTCCTGGAAACGCGTTGACTCACTGCAAGTGCAGTACTACATTCAAACCACTGCAAGCACAGTACAGCAACCGTCGTGCCACCGTCGTGCGGCCGGGGTGTGCGGCCGCCCGGGCGCACACCTGCGGCGGCACCGCCGCACCGCCGCAGGGAAGAGAGACCGTATGCGCAAGCTCACCTACTACGTCGCCGTCAGCCTCGACGGCTACATCGCCGGCCCGGACGGCAACTGCGACTTCTTCCCTTTCGAGGGGGAGGTCCGGGAGGCGATCCTCGCCGAGTATCCGGAGACCATGCCGGTGCACGTCCGCGGGCCGCTCGGCCTGACCGCCACCCCGCACCGGCACTTCGACACCGTGATCATGGGGCGCGGCACCTACGAGCCGGCCCTGAAAGCGGGCATCACCAGCCCTTACGCCCACCTGGAGCAGTACGTCGTCTCGCGCACCCTGACCTCCGCCGACCCGGAGGTGCAGATCGTCTCCGACGACCCGGCCGCGCTGGTGCGCGACTTGAAGAAGCGGGACGGCATGGGCATCTGGCTGGCCGGCGGCGGCAAGCTGGCCGCCGCACTCCGCGACGAGATCGACGAACTGGTCATCAAGCGCAATCCGGTCGTCATCGGCGCCGGTGTCCCGCTGTTCGACGGCCCGTTCGCCCCCATCGGATTTCTGCCGACCGCACGCCGCGGCTTCGACTCCGGCGTCAGCATCGCCACCTACAGGAGGAAGTGACGTGAGGGCACCGTAGACCTCACGGATGTCAGGCGGTCATGGCGCCGTGCACCCGGTCGAGGCCGCCGCGGCGGTGGGTGCGTCGCCGACGTGCGAGTCCGCACCCGGCCGGAACGGGGAGCCGGCGCTGAGCGCCGTCGGCTACGCCGGGGCGCTGTCGCGCCTGTGGGTGCGTCTGCGGGCCGCGTTGTAGACGTCCCGGCTGGATCTTGTGCGGGTCATCTGGGCCAGGTCCTCGAAGAAGTTGAGGTAGGAGTAGGGGTCGCCGCGCAGCCGGCGTTCCGCGACGGCGTAGGGTCGTACGGTGTCCCAGGTGCGCAGGAGCCGGTAGTGGGTGGCCAGGAACACCAGGTCTTCTTCGACGACGCGGAACGCCACCAGGTAGGCGAGCATCTGATAGAAGGCGCACACGTGGTAGACGTCGTCGCGGATGGGTGGTTCGAGACCGCTGATGCCCTGGTCGGCGCCCTCTCCGGTGGCGAGGAGGGTCCATAACCGCTCTTCGGTGTGGACGAATTCGGTGGACCGCCACTCCTTGAAGAGATCGAGCACGAGGGGCAACTGGTTGGAGTTGTTCATCAGCCGGATCTGACGCAGGGTCAGCAGGAGGGTCACGCCGATGGCGGCCGTCGAAAGGACCAGTGTCACCGCATTGATGAGCAGCGTCTCGGTGTCCATTCGCCAAGGCTGGCACTGGCATATCAGTGGCGACAATGGCGTGCATGACCTGGCCGCCCGAAACGGCCGGGAG
Organism: Streptomyces sp. PSU-S4-23; assembly: GCF_055632315.1. NCBI lineage: Bacteria > Bacillati > Actinomycetota > Actinomycetes > Kitasatosporales > Streptomycetaceae > Streptomyces > Streptomyces sp. PSU-S4-23. Next base: position 325,067 of record NZ_JBVMUU010000002.1, read on the forward strand.
AAGGGCGGGCTCGGGCATGGGCGGTGCGGCGACGGCGCTGGTGGTGCAGAACAGCGCGCACGGAGGGCCGGGACGGTGGGGTGGCTGGCTGGCCGAGGGCGGGGTCGAGGTGGAGGTGGTGCGCGGGGATGCCGGGGAGGCGCTGCCGGAGCGGCTGGAGCACCGGGCTCTGATGGTGCTGGGCGGGGCGTATCTCCCGGACGACGACGAGCGTGCGCCGTGGCTGGCAGGGGCCCGAGCGCTGATGAGGCAGGCGCTGGACGGCGGGGTGCCGGTCTTCGGGATCTGTCTCGGGGGCCAGATGCTCGCGCAGGTGGCGGGCGGACGGGTGGAAGGCGAGTACGGCGAGCCGGAGTTCGGGAGCACGGTGCTGACGCTTCGGCCGGAGGCGGCGCGGGATCCGCTGTTCCACGGGCTGCCCGGGCGTCCGACGGCGATCGAGAACCACGTGGACGCCATCGTGCGGCTGCCGCAGGGGGCGCGGTGGCTGGCCAGCAGCGAGCGGTGCCCCTATCAGGCGTTCCGGGTGGGCGACGCGGCGTGGGGCGTGCAGTTCCACCCCGAGACCGGGCCGGAGCGCATCGCGCACTGGCCCGAAGACCGGCTGGAACGCTACGGGGTGGAGCGGGAGGAATTGCACCGGGTGGCGCTGCGGGAGGACCCGTCGGCCGCCCCGGTATGGCGTGAGGTGGCGTTGCGGTTCGCCGCGCGGGTGACGGGCGGCCAGGCGTAGGACGGCCGGCCGCCCCGGTCATGCGATGCCGGCCCCCGCCCCCGGTCTCGTCGCGCCCAGGGCGTGAACGAGGACTTTCCCACCGGCCCGGACGCGGCGTGGTCAGGGAGCGGGTGTGCGCAGCCCTGCGAGGACCAGGTCCGCGGCATGGCCGGCCCACGCGGGGTCGCCGCCGCGGCCGGCCATGTGGTCCGCGTAGAACGGGCCCAGCAGCGCCGACACGGCGGCCTCCGGGTCGAAGTCCTGCCGGATCTCCCCCCGGTCCCGGGCCCGTTCGAGCACCTCGCCCAGCAGGGCCCGGCGCGGCAGCACGGTCCGCTCACGCAGCAGGGCGAGCAGTTCCGGAGTGTGGGCCTCCTCCGCCAGACAGGTTCCGATGAGGGCCATGCCGCGCACACGTTCCACCGTGGACGCGAAGTCCTCCAGGATCGCCACCAGGTCCGCTCGCGTATCGCCGCTCGGGGCCGGGGCGTCGGCCATGCGCATGGCCTCCAGCGCGGCGGTGACCAGGTCCGCCTTCGTCTTCCAGCGCAGGTGGATGGTGGACTTGCTGACCTGGGCCGCCGCGGCCACCTGACTCAGGCTCATACGGGTGTAGCCGTGGGACGCGAGCAGTTCCAGCGCCGCACGGAGGATCGCCGCGTCCTTCTCCGCGGACCGCGGCCGCCCTGCGCCCTTCCCCGTGTTCCTCTGCTGCATTGTTGCAGGATAAGACCTTTCCCGAACCGGCCGGTTCGGTCCGGGGCGAGGGCCGCAGGTCAGGCGGCGGTGCGGGCTCCCTGGATGTGGAAGTTGAAGTCGGCGTGGCCCAGCGCGCCCCACAGGCGCAGCCAGAGCGGCAGCAGCATCTCGGTGCCGCGCGCCGTGCTGATGCCGCCGAGGTCGATCACGCTCTGCTGGGGCCAGCCGAAGTCGACGAGGCACTCGACAACCAGCTTTTTCGCGTCGGCATCGTCGCCCGAGACGAAGACGTGGTGCTCACCGGGCACCCTGGACGGCTCCACCATAACCTGGGCGTTCATGGTGTTGAGCGCCTTGACGACCTTCACGTCGGGGAAGGCGCGCTGGATCTGCTCGCCGAGGCTGTCGGTGTTGACCGGGTCCAGCGAGGGTGGCATGCCCTGGGAGAAGTCCAGCGGGTTGGCGATGTCCAGCAGGACCTTGCCCGCCAGGTTGTCGCGGCCCGCGGCCCGAAGGGCCTGCAGCGAGGCGGCTCCGGCCGTGGTGTTCACCACCGACTCACCGAAGGCCGCGGCGTCCGCGAAGTCCAGCAGGCGCACCCGGAGGTGCTCGGCGAGCCACGGTCCGATCGGCGGGTTGCCGTAGGAGTCGGGGTCGGTGCGGGCCAGGGTGGCCTCCGGGTCGCGGGTGCCGATGGCGACCTCATGGCCCAGGCCGACCAGCTTGCCGGCGACGGTCCGGCCGACGATGCCCGTGCCGAGGACTGCGTAGCGCATGTGAGGGGTCCTTTCGGGGTGCTGGTGACGACGCTTGCGGGTCTGTCGCCACCTGCCGAAAAAGTAAACCGAGTGGTTCGGTATTTCAAGTGCCCGAGGGACGTGTCGCCGCCGGCGGACCGCGGCGGGTTCGCGGCCCCTCTCGCCCGCACCGCGCCGAGGGGGCTCCCGCGCCGCAGGTCCGGCACGGCCTCTCAGGACCGCTGACCCTGTGCGTGCCCGTCTCACGGGCCCACCGGGGCCATGAGGACACCGGGAATGACCGGTTTGGTGGATATGCCCCTCGGGTACTCCACCTGCCTCGTCCGAAAGCAGGCGCACGACCGGAGGTCCCCCATGTCCACCCCCTGCCCCGTCCGCACCCAAGGTGGCCGTGGTCACCGGCTCCGACTCCGGGATCGGCCGCGCCACCGCCGTACGCCTCGCCGAGGCGGGGATGGACATAGGCGTCACCTGGCACAGCGACCGCAAGGGCGCCGAGAGGACCGCCGAGGAGGTACGCGGCAAGGGGCGCCGGGCCGCCGTGGCCCGGTTGGACCTCACCATGCTGCCCGCCGCCGCGGACACGTTCGACGGGCTGTGCGAGGAACTCGGCCGCCTCGACGTCCTGGTCAACAACGCCGGTACGGGCACAGCCACGCCCTTCCTCGACCTGGAGCTGCACGACGTCCGCCAGGTCCTCGACGTCGACCTGGTCGGCCCGTTCCTGTGCGGGCAGCGGGCGGCACGGCGGATGATCCGGCAGGGCGACGGCGGCCGGATCGTCAACGTGACCTCCGTGCACGAACACCAGCCCCGCGTGGGCGCCGCCCCGTACTGCGCGGCCAAGGGCGGCCTCGGCCTGCTCACCCAGGTCATGGCGCTGGAACTGGCCGAGTACGGCATCACCGTCAACGCCGTGGCACCCGGCGAGATCGCCACGCCGATGACCGGCCAGGAGGACACCGACGTGCACGGCGAGCACCGGCCCGGGGTTCCCCTCGGGCGCCCGGGCGACGCCCGCGAGGTCGCCGCCGTGATCGCCTTCCTGGCCGGCCCCGACGCCTCGTACGTCACCGGCGCGTCCTGGAGCGTGGACGGCGGCATGCTGCGGATGGGCCCGATGGCGGGCTCACATCTGACCGGTGATGACTGGCGGCGCCCCTGAGCCGCGGCCGCAGGGGTGCCGTCCGGACGGCGAGCGGCCGAGCACGAGGACCGGCCGCCCCGCGCGGCGGAGCTTGGGGTCAGGCGCCGCGGTGCGCCAAGGGGGCCCCGGCGGTGAAGGCCAGTTCGGCGAATCGTTCGCCGATGCGGCGGTGGGTGGCGGCGTCCGGGTGCAGCCGGTCGGGCAGCGGCAGCTGCGCGGCGTCGGCCTCGCCGTACAGGGCACGGCCGTCGAGATGGTGCAGGTCGGGGTCCTCGGCCGCCCGCTGTGCCACGATCCGGGCCAGCTCTTCCCGGATGACGCCCAGGGTCAGTTTCCCGCTCGCGCGCTCCGCCGGATCGCCCGCGGCCCGGAACCGCAGGCGTCCGTCACCGAGCGCGGTGAGGTCCGGCAGGCTGGGGCCGGGGGTGTCCTCGTGGATGGGGCACAGGAGGGGCGAGACGACCAGCAGCGGTGTGGTGGGGTGGCCCTCGCGAATGGTGTCCAGGAAGCCGTGGACGGCCGGGCCGAAGGCGCGCAGGCGCATCAGATCGGTGTTGACCAGGTTGAGGCCGATCTTGACGCTGATCAGGTCGGCGTGGGTGTCCCGCAGGCCCCGGGCGGTGAACGGGTCGAGCAGGGCGCTGCCGCCCAGTCCCAGGTTGATCAGTTCCACACGGCCGAGGGAGGCGGCGAGCGCGGGCCATGTGGCGGTGGGGCCCGCGGCGTCGGAGCCCTGGCTGATCGAGCTGCCGTGGTGCAGCCACACGGGGCGGCTGCGGTCGGGTGCGGGCTCCACGGGGGCGTCGGTGCGCAGGGCGACGAGTTCCGTGGTCTCGTTGTGCGGCAGCCAGATCTCGACGTTCTTGACGCCGTCGGGCAGTCCGGCGAAGCGGAGAGTGCCGACCGGGCCGGGCCGGGTCTCGGCGGTCCCGGTCGTCATGTCGATGACCAGGGTGTTGCCGCCGGTCACACCGGCCCGGCCGGCGAGACGGCCGTCGACGAGCAGGTCGTACACGCCGTCGGGGCGGGGCGGGGCGCCCGCGTAGACCCGCTTGGTGGGCAGCGTGTCCAGTTCGACGGCGGTGGCCCGGGTGCGGAAGACCAGCCGTACGCCCGAGGGCTGGGCCTCCGCCATGGCGAGTTGTGCGTCGGCGCACTGGGCGCGCGCCCGGACGGGCAGCCGGTGCGGCAGCACCCCGCGCGCGGTGTGCTCCAGGTCGAGGGCGCCCCGCAGGAGGTCCGCGGTGACGGGTGTGGTGATCCAGTCGTGCTCGGTGGGGCGCATGGCGTCAACTCGGTGATCAAAAGGTGTGGACTGTTCAGATGTTCGGATACGCGGAGCGTCGTGCGGGTGCGGAGCGTCGTGCGGGGCGCGGAGCGTCGTGCGGGTGCGGAGCGTCGTGCGGGGCGCGGAGCGTCGTGCGGGTGCGGCGGGCGGGCGGGCGCCGATCGGTGCGGGCCGGGTCAGGGCGCGGGCCAGTTCCGCAGCAGGGCGTCGAGGGCGTCCAGGATCCGCGACCACGTCTGCTGCGTGTCGGGGGCGCTGTGGCTGAACCCTCCGCCCATCTCCAGGCTGACGTAGCCGTGGAAGACGCTGCCCAGCAGCCGGACCGCATGCGTCTGGTCCGGCTCCGTCAGGTCGTAGCCGCGCAGGACCGCCCGCGTCATCTGTGCGTGGCGGCCGCCGGCACTGGCGGCCGCCGTCTCCGGGTCGAGACGGAACTGGGCCGCGGCATAGCGGCCGGGGTGCTCCCGGGCGTAGTCGCGGTAGACGTTCGCCAGGGCTGCCAGGGCGTCCTTGCCGGCCCGCCCGGCCAGGGCGTCGACGGCCCGGTCGGCGAGTTCCTCCAGTGCGAGCAGGGCGATCCCCGTCTTGAGGTCGTGGGAGTTCTTCAGATGCGAGTAGAGGCTCGCGACCTTGACGTCGAACCGCCGGGCGAGCGCCGAGACGGTCACCTGGTCGAAGCCGACCTCGTCGGCCAGGTCCGCCCCCGCCCGGGTCAGACGTTCCCTGGTCAGTCCTGCACGCACCATGCCTTCATGCCTTCCTCCCATTCGGCAGAACTGATTGTGCAGTTGCCTAATAGCTTTAGGCAAATTCCATGGTGATGTATGTGGATGCCGGCCGGGCAGGAGATCCCGAGGGGAGGCGCGAACTGCGCGCTATCGCGCAGTTCATCACAATGGGGCAGCAACAACTCACTACCAGCGGTAGCTCACTTGACTACCGGCCGTCACACACGATTGGCTCCCGCCCTACGAGAGCCGCCGAGCCGGTGCACGGCGTCGCGCTTCCGCGCTCTCGTCGTTCCTCCCGCCACTTGCTCGGCTGCACAGTGAGGTGCCGCACCCCATGAACACTCCTCCCCCGCCGCACACGTGCCGCACATCCACGCCCCGTACGACCCTGGCCGCCGCCGTGGCGGTCTGCCTGCTCCTGGCCGGCTGCTCCGGCAGCGGCGGCGCGCGGTCCGGATCCGCGAAGGCGTCCGGCGCCACCGGGCTCAAGGTCGCCCTGGTCACCCATGGGGCGAAGGGTGACGCCTTCTGGGAGCTGGTGCGGAAGGGCGCCGAGGCGGCCGCGGCCAAGGACGGTGTGGAGTTGACCTACGCCAACGACTCCGACGCGGCGGCGCAGGCGGAGTTGGTGCGCGACGCGATCCGGGAGCGGGCCGACGGCATCGCGCTGACGCTGGCCAAGCCGGATGCGATGAAAGGCCCGATCGCCGATGCCAGAGCGGCCGGCATCCCGGTGGTCGGGCTCAACTCCGGAATCGACGCCTGGCGTTCGGAGGGCGTGCTGGAGTACTTCGGGCAGGACGAGAGCGTCGCGGGCCGGGCCGTCGGCGACAAGCTGGACGGCCTCGGGGCCAAGCACGCCCTGTGCGTCATCCACGAGCGGGGGAACGTCGCCCTGGAAGCGCGCTGTGCCGGTGTGAAGAAGGCGTTCGACGGCCGGACCGACATGCTCTACGGCGACGGCACCGACATGAAGGCCATGACCGATGCCGTCACGGCCCGGCTGCGGCAGGATCCGGGCATCGACGAAGTCGTCACGCTGGGGGCGCAGTTCGCGCTCACCGCGGTCGACTCGGTGAGGAAGGCGGGCAGCACGGCGCACGTCGCCACCTTCGACCTCAACAAGGACCTGGTCGGGGCCGTGAAGGACGGGGACGTGCAGTTCGCGGTGGATCAACAGCCCTACCTGCAGGGATATCTGGCCGTGGACGCGCTGTGGCTCTACAGGTCCAACGGCAATGTGAGCGGTGGCGGCGTCGCTCCGGTGCTCACCGGTCCCGCCTTCGTGACCAAGGCGAACATCGGCACGGTCGCGACGTTCGCGGCCAACGGCACCCGCTGAGCGGATGCCCGCTCCTTGAGTGCCGGCGGCCATTCCGCGTGTTCGATTCGGCTCTTCCCTGTGCGGTAGGTCACATGTGCGGATAGCATCCTGCGCACCTCCTGTGCCGTACCGGACACGCGGTCACCCCTCGCACTCGTCCCCCAAGTCCCCGTCCCCTGTAGATCGCTCTAGGACGACGATGTCTCGAAGGACACCGACAGGTCCACGGCGCCGTCTCGGCTCCATCCGGCTCTCCCTGATCCTGCTGGCCCTGGTACCCAGCGTCACCCTGGCGGCCATGTGGGGTGTCACGACGACTCAGATGTTCTCGGAGGGCCTGCGGTTGCGCTGGCAGACCGAGCTGAGCAGATCGACCGGCGCCATGGGCACCGAGGCGGCGCTCGCCCTGCAGAAGGAGCGCAGTCTGTCCGCGGCCTGGCTGGCGTCGCCGCACGGCTCCAGGACCGCCCTGGACGCACAGCGGAGGAAGACCGACGCGGCGGTGGCGAAGCTGGCCGGCCAGACCGACACGATCAAGCAGGCCCCCGCCCGCATCAAGGACCGGCTGTACTCGGTCGTCGCGTCGGTGGCCAGCCTGGAGTACTACCGGGGCCAGGTGGACCACCCGACGGACATCACCGCCCAGCAGGCTCTGGACCAGTACACGGCGATCATCGACGACCAGGTCCACGCCTACCGGGAACTCTCCCAGGTCGACGACGGGGACCTCACCTCCCAGGCCGGCCCGCTCGTCGCCCTGGAGCAGGCCGCGGAGCTGATCTCCGAGGAGGACGCCCAGCTGACCCTGGCGTGGCCGTCCGGACGCATGGACGAGGAGACGTGGGACCGGTTCGCGCAGCTGGTCCACGCCCGCCGCTGGCTGGTCGAGGACCAGATCGTCCCCTCGGTCGAGGGCGGCGCGAAGGCGCAGACGGAGCACATCCTGCGGTCGCCTCAGTGGCAGACCCTGCAAACCGTGGAGGACCAGGTGCTGTCGGCCCGGGCGCCGAAGGGCGGTTCGCACGGGACCGCGCTGCCGGACGCCCGCGGGCGGTGGGACGCCGCGATGGCCACGCTCTCCGCACAGTACTCGGCGCTGATCCGGCAGCAGACGGGGGCACTGCTCGACCGCGGCGCGCAGAACGCGCACGGACTGCTGGTCAAGGCCGGCTCCCTGAGCGCGGGCGGCCTGGCCGCCCTGCTGCTGTGCGTCGGCATGTCCTGGCGGATCACGCGGTCCCTGTCCCGCCGGATGCGGGGGCTGAGGATCGCCACGCTCGGCCTGGCGCAGCAGCGGCTGCCCGACGTGGTGGCCCGGCTGAACAGGGGCGAGAAGGTCGACGTGGAGTCGGCGACGCCGCCGTTGGACTACGGCGGCGACGAACTCGGCCAGGTCGCCCAGGCGTTCAACACCGCACAGCGCACGGCCGTGCACACCGCCGTCGAACTCGCCGACACCCGGCGCGGTTTCCAGAAGGTGATCCTCGGCATCGCCCGGCAGAGCCAGAACCTGGTCAACCTCCAGCTGAGCAAGCTGGACGCGCTGGAGCGGCGGCACCAGGACCCGGACGTGCTGCAGGGCCTGTACGAACTGGACTCCACGGCGAGCCAGTTGCGCCGCTACGAGGAGAACCTCGTCATCATCAGCGGCGAGCAGCCCCGGCGCAGCTGGACCGAGCCGGTGGCGCTGATCGACATCCTGCGCAGCGCCGTCGGGGAGGTCGCCGAGTACCAGAGGGTGGAGGTGCACACCGACGAGGACGTGTACCTGTCCCCGCCCGCGGTGGCCGATGTGATCCATCTGCTGGCCGAGCTCATCGACAACGCCACCGTGTACTCCCCGGCCCCGAGTCCCGTCGCCGTGGGGGCCGCGATGGTGGCCAAGGGCCTCGCCGTCGAGATCGAGGACCGCGGCCTGGGCATGGCGGAGGACGACTACGCCCAGCTCAACGCCCAGTTGGCGGCGCCCCCGCAGTTCGACGTGGTGGCACTGGCCGACGATCTGCGGCTCGGCATGTTCGTGGTCGCCCGTCTCGCCACCCGGCACGGCATCGCCGTGACCCTGCGTCCCTCACCGTACGGCGGCACCACGGCGATCGTGCTCCTGCCGCACGACATCGTCGTACGCGAGGCCCCCGGGTCCCGGGAGACGGCGCCCGCGGAACCCCTGCGAGGTCCCCGTCCCGCCGCGTCCACACGGACCGCCGAGACCCCCGTCCCTGTCCCCGCCCCTGTCCCCGCCCCCGCCCCTGCTCCCGCCGTCGAGGACTCACGGACGGCGGACGGCCTGCGCGGGGGCGGGCTCCGTCCGCTGCCGCGCCGGGTGCCGCAGACCAGCCTGGTCGCCGAGTTGCGCGAGGATGCCGTGTCCGTCGAGGAGGACGCCCTCCTCGACGACTTCACCGCCGAACGCGCCGCCTCCTCTCTGGCCGGTTTCCAGCGCGGGACGCTCCAGGCGCGTGACGACGGCGCGCAGGACCGGTACGGCCAGGAAGGGGCCGCCGCACCGGACGACCGCGGCGCCCGGGTTCATCCCGCCGGCACCCCCTCCCCCGAACTCTCGACCCCGCCCGCCGACCGCGCGTAAGGACACCGCCATGACACGTCCCACCCCCGCCACGCACACCCAGCTCGACCAACTGCTGACCGGACTCGTGGACCGGGTCGCCGACGTCCAGCACGCCGTGGTGCTCTCCGAGGACGGGCTGGTCGTCAGCCACTCCACGGGATTCGTGCGGGACGACGCCGAACGGCTGGCGGCGACCGCGTCCGGTCTGATGAGCCTCAGCAAGGGCGCCAGCATGGACTTCCGCGGCGGGCCGGTGCGTCAGGCGCTCATCGAGATGGCCCACAGCTACCTGATCCTCGCATCGGCCGGCCCCGGCGCCCATCTCGTCGTCCTCACCGGCCCGAACGCCGATGTCGGCGTGGTGGCGTACCAGATGAACATGCTGGTGAAGAAGATCGGCGAGCATCTGAGTGCGGCACCACGCACGGGTGCCGTCGCCTCCGACAGCGGCGAGTGAGGTGAGCGGAGGCGACGGCGACGCGGAGGGCCGGCTCGTCCGCCCGTTCACCCTGACCGGTGGACGGACCCGGCCCAGCCGCGCCGACTTCACCCTCATCACGACGGTGACGGCGGTGGACCCGCCACCCGCGTGGACCGCCCGGCCGCAACCCGAGCACACGCGGATCCTGAAGCGGTGCGCGGAGCCGATCGCCGTGGCAGAGCTCGCGGCCCATCTCGACCTTCCGGTCAGCGTGGTCGTGATCATGCTCTGCGATCTGCTGGAGGCGGGCCGTATCACCGTCCGTCCGCCGCGCCCCGCCTGCCCCGCCCCCGGCCTCGACCTGGATCTGCTGAAGAAAGTGAGGGACGGCCTTGGACGACTCTGACACCGCCGCACGGCCGACGCCGGCCCCCGACACGGCGAAGATCCTGATCGCCGGCGGCTTCGGCGTCGGCAAGACCACCATGGTCGGATCCGTCAGCGAGATCGTCCCGCTGCGCACGGAGGAACCGCTGACGGCCGCGGGCCTTGGCGTCGACGACCTCGACGGCATCGAGGAGAAGCAGGCCACCACCGTGGCCCTGGACTTCGGCCGGATCACGATCAGTCGGGACCTCGTGCTGTATCTGTTCGGCACACCCGGTCAGCAGCGGTTCTGGTTCATGTGGAACGACCTGGCCGTCGGCGCACTCGGCGCCGTGGTCCTGATCGACGTCCGCCGGCCGGAGACGAGCTTCGCCGCCATCGACTTCTTCGAGCGGCGGGACATCCCCTTCGTCGTCGGCGTCAACGGCTTCCACGGACACCACCCGTACGGGCCCGAGGAGATCCGGGACGCCCTGGCGCTGCCCGACCACACACAGGTGCTGCTGTGCGACGCGCGGGAACACGACTCGTGCCGGGACGTCCTGATCGCCCTGGTCGACCAGTTGATCGCATCGGCCGTCCGCGTCCACGGCGCCGGACCGCCTGCTCCTCGGGCACGGTGAACGCTCGTCAGAGTGGTTCGCATCCGTCATCCGTACTATCTGTCTCTGCGCGGGCCGCAGGCCCTCGTCCCCGGCAGGGGACCCAAGGAAAGGTCGACACATGTCAGAGATCACCACTCCCGGCACCGACTTGACATCTCAGTACGCCGCCCAGGTCACCGGCGACCTCGAGCGCAACATCAAGGAGCAGGAACGCGTCAGTGCCGAAATCGTCGCGCTGCAGGAGCAATTGGCCGCCCTCCATCATGACCACGCGGTTCTGGTGACCATGCAGCAGGCGCTCGGCATCGCGCCGGCCCCTGCCGCACCGGCGCTGACGGCCTCCTCGGAAACCGAGGCCGAGGCCGAGGCCGAGGCGGAGGCGGAGGCGGCGACCGAGACCGAAGTGGAGACCGGCGCCGAGAGCGCGACCACGGCCGGACCCGCAGCCGGCAGCGCGAGCGTGCCCGCGCCGCGGAAGGAGTCCGCCGCCCCGTCAGGTACGAGCAGGCGGACGCGTACGAAGAAGGCCACCGCCGCACGCGGCGCCACCGGCGCACGCGGAGCCACCGGCGCACGCGGAGCCACCGGCGCGGGCAGGACCGCGGTCGCGAAGGGGGCCCGGCCCACGCTGGTCGAACTCGTCCGCCGGCACCTCGCCGAACAGGGTGAACCGCGCTCCACCGCGGAGATCACCGCCGCGCTCGGCGAGGCCCACCCCGAGCGCGGTGTCAAGCCCACGGTGGTGCGCACCACGCTCGAAGGGCTGGTGGCCAGGAACCAGGCCCAGCGCACCAAGCAGGGCACGTCCGTCTTCTACACCGTCCCCGGGGCCGGGGCGCGGTCCGAGGAGTCCGAGGAGTCGCAGTAGGCGCCGCACACGAGGCCCCCGCCTCCGGGGCGCCGTCCCCTCCCCCTCGGCGGCATGATCGAGATGAGCCGCCCGCCGGCGCGTGCAACGATCGACGCAGCGCAGGCCGCACACGCAGCCGGGCATCCGGTGCGCGTCGCAAGAGCCGGCACTCGCCCAGGCCGTCCGGAGGGACCCGATGGTGGACACAGCCGGTACGGGAGGGGCCGCGGATCCGACGGTGCAGGTCCTGGCTCTCCGCGTCAACGGCAGAACCCGCAACCTGGTCCTCGACTCGCGTGTCACCCTGGTGGACGCCCTGCGCGACCACCTCGGGCTCGTCGGCACCAAGAAGGGCTGTGACCAGGGCGCCTGTGGTGCCTGCACGGTGCATGTGGACGGCAAGCGCGTGCTGTCCTGCCTGACCCTGGCCGCCCAGTGCGAGGGGCGTTCGGTCACCACCGTCGAGGGACTCGCGGGGCCCGCGGGCCCGCACCCCGTCCAGGCCGCGTTCCTCGAACACGACGGCCTCCAGTGCGGCTTCTGCACTCCGGGGCAGATCATGTCCGCGGTGGCGCTGCTCGCGGAGGGACGAGCCGGCTCCGACGAGGAGATCCGCGAGTACATGAGCGGAAACCTGTGCCGCTGCGGTGCCTATCCGCAGATCGTCGCGGCCATACGCGAGGTGGCGTCGAGCGGGGCGGCATCGGGGGGTGGTCGTGGTGCGGGCGCTTGAGTACGTCCGCGCCGCGGATGCCGCGCAGGCCGTGGACCTGGTCGCCGGGGATCCCACCGCGGCGTTCCTCGCGGGTGGCACGACGCAGCTCGACCTCATGAAGGACGGCGTGCTCGATCCCGCGCGGCTCGTGGACATCACCCGGCTGCCGCTCGGCACGATGGAACGCGACGGCGACGTCCTGCGGGTCGGTGCGCTGGTCACCATGGAGGAGCTGGCGGCCCATCCCACGGTGGTGGACCGCATTCCCCTGGTCCGGGAGGCGTTGCTGTCGGGCGCGTCCACGCAGTTGCGGAACATGGCGACGATCGGCGGCAATCTGCTGCAGCGCACCCGCTGCCGCTACTTCCGGGATCCCGACGTCGCCCGGTGCAACAAGCGGGATCCCGGATCGGGGTGTGCGGCGGTCCACGGAACGGCCCGCATGCACGCGGTCCTGGGCGTGAGCGAACGATGCATCGCCCTCCACGCCTCCGACCTGGCGGTCGCCCTGGTGGCCCTCGACGCCGCGGTGCACATCCAGGGGCCGGCGGACCGACGGCAGGTCCCCCTGACGGAGTTCTACCTCCCGGCGTCCGACAGCCCGGACGTGGAGAACGTCCTCCAGCACGGCGAGCTGATCACGGCGGTCGACATCCCGCTCCTGCCGAGCGGTGCCGGGTCGGGCTACCTGAAGGTGCGGGACCGCAGGTCCTACGAGTTCGCCCTGGCGTCCGCCGCCGTGAGCCTGGTGCTCTCGGGCGGCACGGTCCAGGAGGCCAGGATCGGCCTGGGCGGGGTCGGCTCCACCCCCTGGCGGGCCTGGGAGGCGGAGCGGGAGCTGGCCGGCGCCTCCGCGGCCGTCGAGAACTTCCGCAGGGCAGCGGCCTCGGCCGTGCGGGGCGCGTGGACCGTACCGGGTACGGCCTTCAAGGTCGAGCTCGCCCAGCGCACCCTCGTTCGCGCGCTGCAGACCGTGGCGGGAGCGGCGGTATGAGCGCGGTCCGCAGCCGGCCGGCCATCGGTGCCGGCGTCGACCGCGTCGACGGCCCCCGCAAGGTCACCGGCGCCGCGCCCTACCCGAGCGATGCCGACGTCCCCGGGCAGACGTACGCGGCGCTCGTCCAGAGCACGATTCCCGCGGGCCGTGTCCTCCGCATCCACACCGAGGCGGCCGAGGTTTCGCCCGGTGTCCTCACCGTGCTCACCCACGCCAACGCGCCCCGGCTGGAGCGGGCACCGGTGAACAGACTGGGCGTCTCGCCTCCCCCTCCGCTCCAGGACGACCGCATCCTGCACCACGGCCAGCACATCGCCATGGTCGTCGCCGAGACGCAGGAGCAGGCCACCGCGGCCGCGCGTCTGGTGTCGGCGCAGTACGAGACGGCCGAGCCCCTGCTGGACCTGATGGACCCCCGGGCGCCTCAGATCGACGACCCGTGGGAACTCGACCACAGCCGCGGGGATGCCGCCGCCGCCCTGGCGGCCGCCGAGGTCACGGTGGAGGCGACGTACACGACCGCGGACAACACCAACAACCCGCTGGGTCCGTTCGCGACGCTGGCCTCCTGGGACGGTGACCGGCTCACCGTCCATGACAGCACCCAGTGGCCGTTCGGGGTGCGCAGCGCCCTGGCGGCGGTCTTCAAGGTGCCGGAGAGCTCGGTGCGCGTGCTGGCGCCGTACGTGGGCGGAGGCTTCGGCGCCGGGCTGCGCGTGTGGCCCCATGTGATCCTCACGGCGGCCGCGGCCCGCCTGCTGGGCCGGCCGGTGAAGCTGGTGCTCACCCGGCCCCAGATGTTCACCTCGGTGGGGCATCGGCCCAAGAGCGTGCAGCGCATCGCGGTCGGCGCCACACGCGCCGGTGATCTGGTCGCCCTCGACCACCGCAGTGTCTCCCCGGTGGCGATAGAGGACGAGGACTACGAACCGATCGCCTCCGGCACCGCCTCCGCCTACCGGTGCGACAACGTCCGCACACGGGACCGGCAGGTCCGTCTGAACATCCCCAGCCCCGCCTCGATGCGGGCCCCGGCCGAGTCGCAGGGCAACTTCGCGCTGGAGTCGGCGCTGGACGAGCTGTCCTACAAGCTGGGGATGGACCCGCTGGAACTGCGTCTGCGCAACTACGCCGAGCTGCACCCGGTCCATGGGCTGCCGTGGTCCGGCAAGGCGCTGCGCGAGTGCTACGAGGTCGGCGCGCAGCGCTTCGGCTGGTTCGCCCGCGACCCTGCGCCCCGCTCGATGCGGGACGGGCACTGGCTGATCGGCTACGGCATGGCGGGGGTCGGCTATCCCTGGTACGCGATGGACTGCCATGCGCAGGCCACCCTCCACAGGGACGGAAGCGCTCTGGTACGCAGCGCCGCCACCGACATCGGCACGGGCACGTACACAGTGATGACGCAGCTCGCCGCGGAGTGCCTCGGCCTGCCCGTGGAGCGGGTGCGTGTCGACCTCGGTGACTCGGACATGCCCGTCGCGCCGCCGGCCGGTGGGTCCGGACTCACCGTGGCGCTGGGCAACGCGGTCGTCGACGCCTGCTCCCGGCTCGTCCGGCGGTTCGTGGAGCTGGCCGCCCCGGACGGCGACTCTCCCCTGTCCGGTCTCTCCCCCGGGTCCGTCGGCGTGACCCGGGGCCGTGTCCATCCGGTGGGACGGCCCGAGCACGGCGAGACGTTCACCGGCCTCCTCGACCGGCACGGCCTGGTGGAGCTGACGGCGAACGGCCGCAGCCCCCCCGGTCCCAGGACGAGCTGGGCATGGCCTTGTCGGGCGCCTTCGGCGCCAGATTCGTGGAGGTGCGGGTCGACGCGGACCTGGGGCTCGTACGCGTCGCCCGCGTCGTGTCGGTGATCGACGGCGGCCGCATCCTCAACGAGAAGACCGCCAGGAGCCAGATCGTCGGCGGGACCGTCGGCGGCATCGGGATGGCCCTGTTCGAGGACACCGTCACGGACGCTCCCAGCGGGCGGATCGCCAACGGCACCTTCGGTGACTACCTGATCCCCGTGAACGCGGACGTCCCCGACATGGACGTGGTGTTCGTGGGGGATCCCGACCGCGGCAGCCCGCTCGGCACCAAGGGGGTCGGGGAGATCGGCCTGGTCGGTGTCGCCGCCGCCGTGGCGAACGCCGTCCACCACGCCACCGGACGCCGTGTCCGGTCGCTGCCCCTCACGCTCGACGCGCTGTTGTGACGTGCTCTCCGGCTACTCCCCGGCGCGTGCCACGAGCAGCGGCTGGAAGAACCCGGTGTCATGCGGCATACGCCACTCGCAGTCCACGAACCCCGCGTCGGCGGCGAAGGCGGTCAGCCGCTCCCGGCACAGCGCCCAGTACGCGGTCCGGCGGACCCGGACACGCCACTCCCCGCCCGCGGGCACGAGTTGGAAGTGCTCCAGCTCGTAGTGGTCGTCGTCGTGCCAGTGCCAGAGCTGGAAGGTGACGGCCCGCTCGCCGCCCTCGGCGCGGCCGGCGGACCGGTGGACCTGCACGGGGGTCGCGGCGGGGCGGTCGCGCAGCAGCTCGTCGTAGGGGCGGGTGCTGATCAGCAGCCGGCCTGCGGGCCGCAGCACGCGGCGCATCTCGGTCAGAGCGCCGCGCACGTCCCGCTCCGTCAGGAGGTGGGGCAGCGCGTTGTCGGCGCAGACGACGGCGTCGAACCGGCCACCGGGAAACGGCAGGCGCCGCATGTCGGCGGCGGCCGTGCGCAGTGTCAGGCCCCGGCGGGCGGCCTCGCGGGCGGCGCGGGCGGCGGCGCGGGGGCTGAGGTCGGTCCCGGCGACGCGGTGCCCGTGCAGCGCCAGGCCGATCGCCTGGGTGCCGATGCCGCAGGAGCAGTCGAGCACCGCGGCGTCGTCCCGGCCGATCAGGGCGTCCAGGGCCGTACCCTGCCGGCGGAGGCTCGCGTCCCAGTCCGCGTAGATCAGGTGGTAGTCGTCGGCCAGCTCGTCGTAGAAGCGCGCCACCGAAGCCTCGGGCATGGCCCGAGGCTAGACACAGCGCAGGCGGACCGCCAGAGGGCCACAGGAACGGGCACCCCGCGCGGTGCCGACGTGGCAGCGCCGATCCGGCCTGCCGCGTCGGCGCCGTCTCAGGCGGTGATGACGTCCGCCCAGTAGGTCACCCGGTCTTCCTGATGACGCTCGCCGTGGGCGAGGGTCACGCGGTCGATGATGTCGAGCCCGCGTCCGTGTTCGCCGTCACCGCAGCTGACGGCCCAGTCGCCCTCCCTGGCGGCCGGTCCCCCGTCGGTGACCTCCACGTGCACCTGGGCCGTCTCGGCGTCCCGGTGAAGGTGCAGCGCGAGGGGCGGTGCGGCGTGTTCGACGGCGTTGGTGACCAGTTCCGAGACCACCAGCACCAGGGCGTCGGCCTCGTCCCGGGCCAGACGCCAGGAATCCAGGAGATGTTCAGTGATCTGCCGGGCCTCTCGGGCAGCCGCCGGCTGGTGCGCCAGATCCCAGGTACCTGCCTCCGACGAGGAGGCAGGTGCCGCGGCCTGCCCGGAGCGAAGCGTTTCGATGAGGTCTTCCACAGCCCCTCCTCTCGGTGCCGCCCCCGTGAGCGCCCATCTGAGTCCAGGCGCGCTCAATAGTAGTCAACGACGAGGGCCGATGTGTGATTCCCCCGAGCCGTCCTGGAGTGCTTCCCGTCGCACCGCCCTTCCCCGCGGGGGCCGTGGCGGTGGCGGCTGCGGCGGCCACGATCGCCGTGCGGTGCGACTATGACATATACCCACAGAGCAGGGCCGGAACACCGGCAGGTGACGAATGAACGACGGGCATCTCCCGCCCCCTGCACGGCGGACGCCCCCGACACGCGTACGGGTGCGTCTGGAGGGCCGCATCGCGGGCGTCGGGACGTCCTCCGGCACGCGTGTGGTGCTGGGGCACTGGGCACGATCGCCGTTCGGGGCCTTCAGCGACGTGATGCTCGAACGGGCGGACGGGCATCGGCTGCTGCTCGCGCCGTCCCGGGAGACGGCGGACTTCATCGCCGGCACGTACGCCTTCGACGAGGTGCGGGTCGTCCCGGTCCAGGTGAGCGTCGACGGACGGAACTGGTCCGTCGGGGCGGGTCCTCTGGAGCTGCGCTTCGCCACGGGCCGGCGTGGTCTCGTGGGGCTGCTGCTGAGGGCCGTGCCGTCCGTGCTCGCCGTCCGTCCGGCCTGGATCGCGCTGGTGGATCTCCCGGCCCGGGTCCTTCGGGGCGTGCGGACCCGTGGCACTGCCGGCGGGGGGCGGCGCGAGTGGTACGGGGCTCGGGACCTGCGTCGGGTCACCATCGCCACGGCCGTCTACGAGGGCGGGAGCCTCGGTGCCCTCGCCCCGGTCGAGCCGCCCGTGCGTTTCGGTTTCGGTTCCACTCCCCGCAGGCCCTGCGTCGTCCGCGTCACCACCATCGTGGAGCTGGGCACCGACGCCCTCGGCCCGGCTTGACGCCGGTCCGCGCGGGCGTCCGGCAGCCCCTCGGGGTCAGGCGGTCCAGTCGATCTGCACGCTCGTGCTGTCGCCGAACTTCCACCATCCGCTCCCGGTGTGGGTCCATCTCTTCGGGATGCCGCTGTAGAGGCCGTAGTACGCGGTGCCGCTCGGAACGTAGAAGGCGTCGACGTCCTTGAGCTGCGGCACTCCGTAGACGGCGTAGGGCCTGATGTAGGCGACCGATCCGCAGTGGTCCTCGGGCTGGTACGCCTGGTCGGCTCCCCGGAAGTCCCAGCTCAGGCAGATCTTCAGCGAGCGCGTCGTGTTGTTCTGGAGGGTCCCGCAGAGGACCTTGAACCGGCAGCTGCCCCTGGGGTGGGCGGCGAGCGCGTGCAGGTGGCCGGAGGCGGTGAGCGCCGTGACGAGGAGGACGGCGGCACCGAGCGCGGTGCCGGCTCGGGTGCGCAGGTGCATGTCCGGCCTCTCGTCCTGTGACCGCGCCCCCGCCGGGGCGGTGCGGCTCGTTGCCCCCGTGGATCCATGCCCAGCTTGGCGCCCGCTCAGGGTCCTCGCACGCCGGCGAGGGCCACGCCCCATCGCTGTACCGTCTTTCGTATGACAGGTCCTCGCGGCGCCCCCGACTTCACCGCCCAGGCGATCGGCACCGCGCGGCTGGACCTGCTGCCGCTTCTCGTCGGGCACGCCGGTGAGATGGCCGCGGTGCTGTCCGACCCTGCCCTGTACGCCTTCACCGGCGGCGGTCCCGAGCCCGTGCACACCCTGCGCTCGCGCTACCGGCGCATGACCGCGGGCTCGCCCGACCCGGCCGTCTCCTGGCTGAACTGGGTCATCAGGCTCCGCGACGAGGACCGTCTGACGGGTACCGTGCAGGCGACGATCAGTGCCTCCGGCCACGGCCCGGTGGCCGAGGTGGCCTGGGTGGTGGGGACTCCCTGGCAGGGCAGAGGCATCGCCGCCGAGGCGGCCCGGGGGCTCGTCGACTGGCTCGGCCGGCATCGGGTGCGGACCGTCGTCGCACACATCCACCCCGGCCATCTCGCCTCCGCCGCCGTCGCCACCGCCGCGGGGCTCACGCCCACCGGCGACCGGCACGAGGGCGAGGTCCGATGGCTGCGGATCATGGGCGGCTAGCGGTCAGGACCTGGCCCCGGTTTCGGAGTCCGCCGGTCCGCCCTGCGGGGGGACCGTCGGCTGTGCCGTGCCGGACGAGGCGGCGCCGTCGGCCTCCTTCCGGTGGGCGGCGGGCCCGCCGTCCACCCAGGCCAGCAGCCGTGGATCGTCCAGTGTGTCCACCCACAGATCGGCGAGGGCGAGTGCTTCCTCGCT
Source organism: Streptomyces sp. PSU-S4-23 (assembly GCF_055632315.1). Classification (NCBI taxonomy): domain Bacteria; kingdom Bacillati; phylum Actinomycetota; class Actinomycetes; order Kitasatosporales; family Streptomycetaceae; genus Streptomyces; species Streptomyces sp. PSU-S4-23. The sequence continues at coordinate 344,049 of NZ_JBVMUU010000002.1, forward strand.
GGGCCGCCGGCCCACTCCGATCACGCGGAGCCCCGCGTCGACGGCGGCCTTCAGCCCGTTGACGGAGTCCTCCACGGCCAGGGCACTGCCGCAGTCCACGCCGAGACGCCGCGCGGCCTCCACGTAGGCGTCCGGGCGCGGTTTGGGAAGGACCTTTGCGCCCGGCACGACGATGTGCCGGAAGTGGTGCCGTAAGCCGACCGACTGCAGGCAGAACTCGACGACGTCCGCAGGGCAGTTGCTGGCCACGGCCAGCGGTGTGGACCGGCCCAGTCTCGTCACCAGCAGCTGCGCCCCGCGTACGGCCACGGGGTGCTGCGCGACGAGGGCGCGGAACGTCGCGAGAAGCTGCTGTGTGATCTCCTCGCTCGCGTCCGGCCGGCCGGCGAGGCGTGCCATGAGGGCACCGCACTCGGCGTAGTGCAGCCCCTTGCTGCGCGCCGCGAACTCCGGGTCGGGCACGGCCCCGTGGTCGCGCAGCACGATGTCACGCGCCTGCTCCCAGTGCCGTTCGGAGTCCACCAGAGTGCCGTCGCAGTCGAAGACGACGGCTTGCGGTGTCCAGTCGAAAATCCGGTGGGCTGTCATGTGGTTGCCGTTCTGGTACAGGACGGAGCCGCCGATGGATGGCGAGGTCCGCCAGTCAGGGTGCCGGTGCGCCCGCTGTATTCCCTTCACTTTGGGAAAGCACGACGTCACAGCCCACGATGGCTGGTCCGTACATACAGTGGTCACTCACCGCAGACTGCGGTGGTCCCAGGCGCATCCGGAATGGGGAACAGGATGAACGCTACGCTCCACCCGGGAAATCTTGAGGCTTTGCCATCGCAATACGCACGTGTGGGTGACAAACCCGCCAAGCACATACCTGCTCGGGGCCGTTTCACCCTTGGCCCACCGAAGAAAACGTCGATCCCGTGCGGCCGTACACGAATAGTGAAGTACGGCGGCGTACGCGGCCGCAAAGATTGGTACGCGTCGTTCCGGCGTATGCGAGCCGCACGCCGCCGTGCGCTGGGGCGGGCGGTCGCAAGCGCGGCGCGCGGCGGCGAGCCGGCAGCTTCGGCCGGTGCGCGGCAGCCGCCCGGCGGATACGCGAGCCGGCGGGAACCGCGGCTATCCGACGATCTCCTGAACCGCCATCATCCCCTTGTCCTCGTGGTTGAGGATGTGGCAGTGCAGGACCGTCTTGCCGGTGTAGTCGGTGAAGCGGACCCGGATGACGATCCGCCCGCGGGGGGCGACGTTCGCGGTGTCCTGGAGGCCGTGACCGTGACGGGCCCGGCCGTCGCTGCTCATCAACTGGAAGTGGTTGGTGTGCACGTGGAAGGAGTGCTCCTCGTCGCTGTCGTTGCGGACGGTCCACTCCTCCACGGTGTTCAGCCTGGACCTGATGTCGACCCGGTTCGGATCGAACTGCCTGCCGTTGACGAAGAACTCGGTCCCCGCCTTGTTCTCGGAGAACACGATGGTGCGCCGGGCGGCGACGGGGAGGCGACTGAGATCCTCGGGCGGGGCGAAGTCGGTGGGCAGGGTCACCGGCCTTTGGGGTTCGTCTGGCCGTTGACCGTGCGGTGGGTGGGCGCGCCGATGTGCAGTCCCTGGGTTCTGACCGTGTCCCCCTGGAGCTGGAAGTCCTTGAGCGCGATGACGTGCTCGGTGACATGGCGCAGACCGGGCGGCAGGTACCGCTGCAGCCCGTCGACGACCATGATTCCCGACAGTCCCCCGGCGACCTGGGCGGCCGAGACGGGATGGGGGCCCAGCCTGTTCACGAAGTCCAGTTCCACCCTGTCTCCCGGGCGGATGCGGAGCGTCGGGGGCATGTAGCGGTCGTTGTGGGTGAGGGCCCACAGCCGACGGCCGGCCACCTCGACCTTGCGCCGCTCCACCACGAGCCGTGCCCTCAGGATCCCGTTGCGGCTCACCAGTTCGGCGGGGTCGCGCAGGGGCGTGCCCCGCACCGCCCCTCCCGGCGCCCGCGGTCCCGCGGTCGGCGACGAGGCGGGCGGATCGTCGCCACACCCGGACAGAGTCGTGGCCGCCACCAGGAGAGCGGCAGCAGCACGGCAGCTCAGCTTCAGCCGGGATCTCATCAGTCTCTCCGCGTGTCGGCCGGGGAGGATCCGAATCGCGGCACCGCCGGAGCCGGAACTCGATCGTTGCCCTGCTCATCCCACCCCGCGTCCAGGGCCGTCGCATCCTCGGACGGCCGATCGGGCCCCTCCCCACGTGCCGGCGCGGGGGCAGCCGCCACGTCCTCCTGGCACGGCCCCGGCCGGCCGGGCGAGCGGCGGTGCGGCTCCTCACCGGGCGAACGCCGTTCCTCATGTGCGGGAGACCCGTGGGCCCACCGGCGTGACGTCCCGGACACACGGTGGGACGCAGCGGCGGCCTCGGGGCAGGCATGACGGCATGGGACGGACGACGACACATGAGGGCCGGCGGGCCGCCCGGCCGTGGCCGTACTACGCGGCCACCGCGCTGGGAGTGGCGGCCGCCGCGGTGACGGGGGCGCGCTCCGTGGATCCGGACAGCGACTGGTACCGCGGGCTGAGCAAGCCGCCGTGGCAGCCGCCGCCGTGGGTCTTCGGCGTGGTGTGGCCCCCGTTGTACGCGTCCGTCGCCTGGGCCGGAGGCCGCGCCCTGGCCCGGGCCCGAGGCGGGCGACGCCGCGCCGTGGCCACCGGCCTGGCGGCGAACCTGGCGCTGAACGCCGGCTGGAACCGGCTGTTCTTCGGCTGCCGCAGCCCCAAGGCCGGCGTGGTCGGCACGCTGCTGCTGGACATCAGCAATGCCGAGCTGATCCGCCGCAGCGCGCGGGCCGACACCACGGCGGCCCTCGCTCTCGTTCCCTACGCCGCCTGGTGCGGGTTCGCGACCGCGCTCAGCCTCTCCGTCGCCCGCCGCAACCCCTGAGCCGGCAGGCGACCGGGCCGCGGCCCCGGCGTCAGCCGTGGAGGGCGGCGAGGTCCGTTCCGGGCAGGTGGATCCAGCCCTCCGTCCGGGCGGCGGCACGCTCGTCGTCGGTGCCCGGCCAAGCCGTGTCGCCGACCTGCACGGCGCGGGCGACCAGGGCGCAGAGCAGGGCGTCGAGATGGTCGTGGCTGTCGGCGCACCGTGCGCGCACCGGCTCGGGCAGGGGCAGCCCGAGGCCGGCCTCGAGCGAGCCGGTGATGCGCTCCCTGACGGTACGCGCCTCGGGGGTGGCGTTCTTGTAGCTGCGGGTGACGAGGATCCCCCAGCGTCGCAGGGCGGCGGCGGGGTAGACCTCGGCGACCGGTCCTGATCCGTCCCGGGGCACGGGCGTGCCGGTCGCCGTAAGGACATCGAGCAGATGGGCGGCCCTGAGCGCCACGACGCCCAGGAGGTCGGTGGACACCGACAGCGGGGGCCGCATCCCGGTCGCCTTCCAGGTGAGGTCGTCGGTCAGCCGGAACCGCAGCGCGTCCAGACCGGGCCTGCCGTCCGCACGTTCCCGGAACCTGGCGGGAGGCGGCAGCCGCTCGCCGCGGTGATGGGCCACCACGGTCGCCACGAAATCCGACGGCCAGCCGAGCGGACAGTCGAGCCCCGTCTTGCCGGCCGACCGGACCAGCCCCAGCAGATCCTCGTCGCTCTCAGGCACGACGAACTCGGCCGCCAAGAGGTCCCGGCGTCCCCAGTCCACGCGGCACACAGCCGTGCGTCGCGCGCTCGCGGCGAGGTCGACGCCGACCGTCACCGCCTGCCGTTGCGTCATGGCGCCATCCTTCCGCAGCGCCCCCGACGGCCCGGCCACCACGCGGTGACCGCGGACGGCGCACCGGGCCCGGCCCGCCACCGCGCCCACGAGGACAGCCGGGCCGCGCACGGCCGGGTGGGTGGCTGCCGCTGCCCGCGCGGCGGGCGGGCTGGCCCGAACGCGGGCAGCCCGCGCGCGTCGTCCGTCAAACGCCCGTACGCGCGAGGCGGCCGGGCTAGCGTCGGTGGCCTCGGCGGAGTGCGGACGCGGGAGATGCTGTGGTCGGGGACGTGCTCGGCGGGCGGGGTGCCGATGGGAACCGATGACGGCGCCGAGGGCACGAAGGGGGTCGCCGAGGCGCGGCCGAGGATGACGGCGGCGCTTGTGCTGACCGTTCTCGGACCGTCCATCGCCTTCTCCGTCACCGCGGTCGACCCGCTCATGCTGAGCCTGAACCTTCCCCTGGTCAGCCGGGCCCTCGCGGTCCCGCCCCAGCTGATCGGGTTCCTGGGCGGGGCCGCGACCCTCGTCGTGGCCTCCGCCGTCCTCGCCGTGGGCGGCCTCGGAGACGCCCATGGACTCAAGCGGCTCCTGGTCGCCGGTCTCCTGGCCAACATCGTGGCCAACCTGCTGTCCGCGCTCTCGCCCGGGTTTCCGTTCCTCCTGGCGATGCGCCTCCTCGACGGGCTGACCATGGCCGCGATGCTGGGGCTGTCGCTGGCCCTGCTCACCGTCTCGGTGCCTCCGAAGACCCGGCCCGCGGCCATCGGGATCTTCATGGCCACCGACATGCTGCTGTACGGGGTGACCCCGGCGGTGGGCGGGGTGGTGGCCGACGTGCTCGGCTGGCGGGGAATCTTCCTCCTGGCCCCGCTGCTGTCGGCGCTGGCCCTGGTGCTGATCGTGCGGTACGTCTCCGTGCCGCCCGTAGGGCACGCCGCCGCCCTCGACATCGCCGGAGTCGTCCTGTTCGGCATCGCCCTGCTGACCTTCGTCCACGGGATCGGCGCGGCACAGAACGGCATCGGCCGCCCCGCGGCATGGGCGCCGCTGGCCGTGAGCGTGCTGGCCTCGGCCGCGTTCGTGCGGCACGAGCGCAGGACACCGCACCCCGCGATGCCCCTGGCGCTCTTCCGCGGTCCCGCGTTCGCCGTCGCCGTGCTGGCGGCCCTGACGCTGAACCTCCTCTCCGCCGGGTTCGGCGTCGTCCTGGGGCAGTTCGGCAGCAAGGTACTCGCGCTGCCGGCAGGGCAGATCGGACTGCTGTACCTGCCCGGCACCCTGGCGATCGTGGTCTGCGGCGTCCTCGCCGGGCGCATGACGGGCGCGTACTCCCCCCGGCCGGTCCTGCTCACCGGTCTGCTGCTGCTCCTGGCGAGCGGTGTGCTGATGGCGGCCACCGCCGCTCCCGCCATGCCGCTGTGGCTGCTCGTCCTGGCCACCTGGCTGTGCAACCTCGGCACCGTGGTCACCTCGGCACCGGCGTCCGAGACGATCCTGTCCCACGCGCCGCCCGGCAAGTCCGGAACCACGGCTGCCGTTCAGCCCGCGTTCGGCATGACGGGGTGCGCCCTGGGCCCGACCGTGTATCTGCTGCTGCTGGACCTCTTCTTCCAGCGCAGATGGATGGCGGACGCCGAGGCGCGCGGCGTGTCACTGGGCCGGGCCCGGCAGGCCGTGGACACGGTCACGAGCTCGATGTCCACCAGCCCGGGCGCGGCGGGGTACGACCCGAACCTCCTGCGGCAGTCCTCCGGGCTGTCCCTGGGGCTCGACTACACCGACGGCCTGCGGCTGACCATGCTGACCGTCTCTCTCCTGCCCCTGCTGCTGCTGGTCGCGGCGTACGTGCTCATGCCGCGCCGGCCCCCGCGGCGGGGCCCGGCCCCGGCAGGCACCTGAAGTGCCCGGAGCGTTCCGCCGGGGGCCGCCGGGGGCCGCCGGGGCCGCCGGGGGGTGCGCCGTCCAGTCCATACCACCGGGCGGCGCGTGTCCGGAGGTCACACGGCGTCGAGTTCGGCGCGTTCCCCGGCCGTGAGACCGAGTTCGGCGGCCGCCACGGAGTCACGGATGGTCTCCGGGCGGCTGGCGCCGGGGATCGGGACGACGACGGGCGACTTGGCGAGCATCCACGCCAGGCACACTTGCTGCGGGCTGACCCCGTGGGCCTCCGCGACCCGCGCGAACGGCGCGTAGTGCGAGCCGAGTTCACGCGCCCGGGAAATACCGCCCAGCGGGCTCCACGGCAGGAAGGCTATGCCGAGTTCGTCGCACAGCCGAAGCTCGGGCTCGCTGGAGCGGAAGGCCGGCGAGAACTGGTTCTGTACGGAGACCAGGCGGCCGCCGAGGATCTCGTCGGCCTGGCGGATCTGGTCCGGACCGGCGTTCGAGATGCCGGCCATACGGATCTTGCCCTCGTCGAGCAGCTCGCGCAGCGCGCCAATGGAGTCCGCGTAGGGGACCTCGGGGTCGGGGCGGTGGAACTGGTAGAGGCCGATGGCCTCCACGCCCAGGCGGCGCAGGGAGGCTTCGCAGGCTTCCTTGATGTGCCGCGGTGAGCCGTCCAGTGTCCAACTGCCGTCGCCGGGGCGCAGATGTCCTCCCTTCGTGGCGACCAGGACGTCGGCGCCCCGGTCGTGGGAGGCGAGGGCCTTGGCGATCAGGGTCTCGTTGTGGCCGACTTCGTCGGCGTCCCGGTGATAGGCGTCCGCGGTGTCGATCAGCGTCACGCCGGCGTCGAGCGCGGCGTGGACGGTGGCGAGGGACCGTGCCTCGTCCGGCCTGCCCTCGATCGACATGGGCATACCGCCCAGGCCGATCGCGCTGACCTCGACGTCACCGATGCGGCGGGTGTGCATGGGTTCTGGACCTCTTTCGGCTGTCGCGCGGAACCGGAACGGGGCCGGCGCCGGCGGGAACGGCCCGGCGGCGGCGACGCGTCCCAGCCTTGTCGGCCCGCGGCCGGAGGTCCAATAGAAGAAGGAGAACGCATTCAGCGACGTCTCATCTGAATGGGCGACGGTGCTCCCTGCGGTGACCGTGACCGGATCCACAACGTCGGGTCGCACGTCCCAGAGCATCGAAGGGCATGTGAACGGAAGGCGGATCGTGGATGCCGGAAGGGAAGAGCGTCCGGGCGGGCTCCGTGGTTACCGAGCGTGAGGCAACCATTCACTCGTTCGATTCGTATAACTCCGTGGAAGCAGAGCGACCCGACAGGTGGACATGATGCCGGAGCGTTACGGTCCGCTTGCGCGTGAAGGCACGGAACGAGGAGAGACGATGCGACTGTTCGCCCTCAACTATGCTCGGCCTGCCGAGGAGTTGGAGATCAGCGCTCCGTACAGCTACGACTCCGCACTGCAGTTGAACGTGCTCCCGGACGGCCGGATCGCCGCACACGATTACGCAGTGTTGCGAGAAGTCGGGGCGACGACCTCCACGGCGGGCTCGAAGACGCACTTCGACGACTGAACGCGGACCGGCGACGATGACCGTGCTGATCCTGACAAGTGAACAGGATGTGACGGCCGACATGGTGGTGGCCGAACTGAACGACGCCGGTGTGCCGGTGGTCCGGCTCGATCCCGCCGACCTCCCCGGCGGGGTGGCCCTCTCGGGCGAGTACGTGCACGGCACCTTCCGCGGGCACCTGTCCGCCGGCGGCCGCCTGGTGAGCACGAGCGGACTGCGCTCGGTGTGGGTGCGCAGGCCCGGGGTTCCGGCGGCCCGGGTCGCCGAGCCGTCCGCCTGGCTGACCGAGGAGTCCTCACAGGCCCTCTACGGGATGCTGCACGGCACTCACGCGCGCTGGATGAACCGCCCCGACGCCGCCCGCCGGGCCCGTCGCAAACCGTGGCAGCTCCGCCTCGCCCAGCGCAGCGGACTGCCGGTGCCGGCCACCTTGATCACCACATTCCCGCAGGCCGCCCGGGAGTTCGCCGAGCGCTTCCCGGACCTGGTGGTCAAGCCCGTCTCCGGCACGCACCCGCAGGAACCGCCCCGGGCCATACCCACGACCCGCATCGCTCCGGACGCGGATTTCACCGCGGTCGCGTTCGGCCCGACCCTGCTGCAGCGGCGGATCGCCAAACTCGCCGACATCCGCCTCACGGCCGTGGGTGACCGGCTCCTGGCCGCCCGCAAACCCGCCGTGCCGGACGCCGACGACGTCGACGTCCGCTTCGCCCCGTCCACCGGCCCCTGGCAGCCCGCCGACGTGCCGCCGCGCATCGCCGCGGCCGTCCGCGCCTATCTGCACCAGGCCGAACTCGCCTATGGCGCCTTCGACTTCGTGGAGGACGCCGACGGGATCTGGTGGTTCCTCGAGTGCAACCAGGCGGGGCAGTTCGGATTCGTGGAACTGGACACGGGCCAGCCGATCGCCCGCACCATCGCGGAATGGCTGGCACGTCACGGACCCGGTCCGGAGTCACGCCCCGCCGGGCCCGCGCCGGTGACCCCCTGAGCCGGGGGCGCCCCGGCCGCGAGAAGCCGCGCCACGCGCCACGCGCCGCGCGGTCCGCTCACGGACGCTTGCGGCCCAGGCCCGCGTACACCCAGTACTCCGACGGGTCGCCGGGAATCCGCTCCTGCGGGTCCGGGCGCCACAGGGGGACGTGGACCAGACCGGGCTCCACCATGTCGAAACCGTCGAAGAACGCGAGGATCTCGTCCCGGGAACGTGCGGTGACCGGCGAGGTCGCCCTGGACCGGTAGAGCTGGCCCACGGCGGCGGCCGTGTCCGGGCGATCCTGGTTCGTGGCGTGCGTCAGCGCCAGCCAGCTCCCCTCGGGAAGGACGTCCCGGAAGTCGGCCACGACGCGCCCCGGGTTCTCCTCTGCCGTGATGAAGTGCAGGATCGTGATCATCAGTACGGCGACGGGCTGCTCGAAGTCGATCAGCTTCCGCACCTGCGGGGACGTCAGGATGTCGGCCGGCCGCCGGATGTCGGCGTCGACGATCTCGGCGTCCGGGTTGTCGGCCAGCAGGGACGCGCTGTGCGCCACGGCGACGGGGTCGTTGTCCACGTAGACCACCCGTGCCCCCGGGCTGGCGGCCTGGGCGACCTCGTGGACGTTGCCCTGGGTGGGAATGCCCGAGCCGAGATCGATGAACTGCCGCACCCCCGCGTCGACCAGGAAGCGCACGGCCCTCCCGAGGAACGCGCGGTTGGCCCGCGCCAGCATGCGTACCTGGGGGTCGATGGCCGTGAAGGCCGCCAGCGCCTCGCGGTCGATGGCGAAATTGTGTTCGCCCCCCAGCATGGCGTCATACATCCGGGCGACGCTCGCCTTGTTCGGCTCGACGCCCTTCGGGAGACCTTCGCTACCGTGCACCGCAACTCTCCCATCGGCCGGTGATCTTGATACCCCATCATATAGTTGCCGTGACCGGCAGCGAGGCGAAAGGCCGTGCTGCGGGATCACGACCGGCCCCACCCGGAAAGGCACGACCCTGCGGAACGAAGCGCTCAACGATCCCGACGACGCACCCTCCACCGCACATCCGGGCGGCCTGCGCCCCGTCATTCCCCCCGCGGCCGACGTCATCGGCTCGGAACTCGATCTGCACCTGACGGGCCGCCATATCGTGGACGCGCTCACGCCCGGTTTCTGCGACGCGGCCTCGGTCTACCTGCTGGAGCGCTGGCTCGTCGAGGAGAACGCCTACGTCGCCGCGGAACCGTCCGAGATCGAGGCCCGCCGGCTGGCCCTGCGCGCGGGACAGCACGACGGCATGGACTGGGAGGGAATGCTCCCGGTCGGCGAGGTGATCGTCTTCCCCCGCGAGACGCCGTACGCGCGCTCCCTCGCCACCAGGCGTCCACAACTCCTCGAGGAGGTCGACGCCCACACGTCCGAACGGCTGAGCGCCTCCGGGGGCGACGACGCCCGCATCGGCCGTCTCCTCCGGCACGCCTCCTTCCTCATCGTGCCGCTGCATCTGCGGGGCACCTCCGCCGGTTTCATCGTCTGCAGCCGTGGCGCGGGCCGCGCCGCCTTCCTGCCGGAGGACGCGGCGGTCGTGGAGTCGCTGGCCGCGCGGGCCTGTGTGGCCCTCGACAACGCACGCCGGTACGAACGGGAGCGCCGCACCGCGCTGGCCATCCGCCGCAGTCTGCTCCCGGCCACCGCCCAGTCGTTCGAGGGGTGCCGCATCGCCCACGGCTATCTGCCCGCCGGGCAGGACAACATCATCGGCGGTGACTGGTTCGACGTACTGCCCAGGCCGGGCGGCCGTATCGGACTGGTCGTCGGTGATGCCATGGGGCACGGCCCCGAATCCGCCGTCGCCATGATCCAGTTGCGCACGGCCGTGCGCACCCTGGCCGGCATCGACATCACCCCGGGCGACCTGATGCGCCGGCTCGACGACCTGGCCTGCGACACTCCGGGAGCCTCCTTCGCGACCTGCATGTACGCCGAGTGGGACGCCCAGAGCCGCACCTGCACCTTCGTGGGCGCCGGCCACCCTCCCCCGCTGATCCGGGGCCCGGACGGGCACTGCGCACCGATCACGCTCCGCAGCGCGGGCCTGCCCCTGGGGGTCGGCTCGGGCACCTACGAGCCCACCGTGCTGCTCGTGCCCGAGCCCACCCTTCTGCTGCTCTACAGCGACGGCCTGGTCGAGTCCCGCCACACCGACATCGAGCAGGGCATCTCGCTGCTCGCCGGGCTCCTCGACACGGACGCCGCCGAGTCCGCCGACGCCGCGGGACCCGGCACGCTGCAGTCCCGGTGCCAGCGGCTCCTCCACCGCGCGTCCGCCGGCGCCGGCACGGACGACCGGACGCTCCTGCTCGCGGAACTGATCCCCGCGAAGGAGTGAGCGACACGGCCGCCGGATTGCGGCGGCGGCAGAACCTTCCCTCCCGTTCCTCCATCTCCAAGGAGGGGCCCCGGCATCCGGGGCCCCTCCGCAAGGGACAGGAACCGAAGGGAAGGCACGTGCCCGTCATCAGGCAGCGGGGGCACCTGGCGCTGCTCGCCGTCTGGACAGTGCTCTGGTTCGCCCTGGTGGAGCCGCACGGCGGCTTCTCCTGGCACTATCTGCGCACCGGCGGAAAGCTGATCTACGAGGGTGCCTCGGGCAGGGGCGACGGCGGGCTGAACCTGTACGCCCACCACCCCGAACTGCAGATGGGGCCGGTGAGCTTCCTGGCGGCGGGCCTGTTCAACCCCTTCCCCGAGGCCGTCGGGCAGATGCTGGCCGCCGCCGTGATGTCCCTGCTCGGCCTGGTGATACTGGTGCTGGCCGGGCGCAGCGCCGCCTGGCACTTCCTGGGCACCGGGACCAACCACCAGCGGCTGCGGCAGCGCGTGCTCATCGCGGGCCTGGCCTTCATCCCCATGTGGATCGAGGTGGCGGTCCGCTTCGGGCACCTCGACGACGTCCTGGCGCTCTTCTTCACGGCCCTGGCCGTACGCTCCGTCACCCTCGGCCACGCGGCTGCGACCGGCGTCTTCCTGGCCCTCGCCATGGACTCCAAACCGACCGCCCTCGCCTTTCTGCCGCTTCTCCTCGCCCTGCCGAGGGACCGGTGGCCGCGCGCGGGCCTGTGGTGCGCGGGCCTGGTCGCGCTGGCCTGGCTGCCGTTCTTCGTGGGCGCCCCGCACTCGTTCGCCGCGGCCGAGTTCACCATCCCCAACCAGCCGGCGTCCGCCCTGCGCTGGCTCGGCGTCGGCGATCCCCAGACCCCTCCCTGGGACCGCCCGGCCCAGGCCGCGCTGGGCCTGGCCCTCGGCTGCCTCGCCGTCTGGCGCGGCCGCTGGTCCGCGGTCGTCCTGCTCGGCGCGAACGCCCGGATCGCGCTGGACCCCAGCGTCTACACGTACTACACCGCGTCCGTCCTGCTGGGGACCCTGCTGTGGGATGTGATCGGGCAGCGGCGCCTGGTTCCCTGGTGGAGCTGGATCGCCCTGATCACGCTGTACGGCAGTGTCTTCGTCGTTCCCGACGACTCGGCCCGTGGGCTGATCCGCCTGGGCTTCGTGGCCGTCTCGACCGCGTACGTCCTGTTCTGGCCGGTCCGTGACCGCGGCGAGCGCCGGCCCCGCCCCTGGAGCCGTGGGCGACGGCCCGCGCCCCCGGCGCAGCGCGCCGGGACGGGACACCCGCCGAGCGGCGCCGTCACCTGACCCTCGTGCACGGCCGGGCCGGCGCCGCGCGACGGCGCCCCACCGGCGTCCGTCCGGCCGTGGTCACGAGGGCAGGGCGAACGGCCAGGACACCGGGCCCGCGGTGCGCCATGTCAGGGTCGCCCACACCGCGCTGCCCCCCGTGAGCCCGGAGGGGCCGGTTCCCCAGCTCTCCGCGAGTTCCTCCACGAGGAGCAGGCCCCGGCCGCTCTCGTCGTCGGTGCCCGGCCGGCACGGCGGCAGGCCGCGGCGCCCGTGGCCCTGGTCGTGCACCTCGATGCGCAGGTGCCTGTCCATGACAAGTTCGGCGCCGCACAGGACCCGTGCGCTGAGCGTGTGGACGACGGCGTTGGTGACCAGTTCGGAGACGAGGAGGACGGCGTCGTCACGGATCTCGTCGGGCAGGCGCCAAGAGGCCAGCCAGGCGCCCATCGAGCGCCGGGCGACGCCGACGCTGGACCGGTGCGCGGGGAGGTCCAGCCGGTGTGCCCGGTGCGGGCCCGCGGCGTCTAAGAGCTGGGTGGAGGGGGTCGTGTGGGGGGACACGGTGGTCGCCTTCCATGGGGGCGGGAGACGGGGAAGGTGAGCAGCGGACCCGTCCGAGGGGGGCGTTGCGGTACGGCCTGCGGCTCGGACACCTGGGCGCGCCGACTCCGCGGGGTGCGCGCGGGGTTGACGACGGTGTGCTCGCGCCGGCTGATTCGCTCACACAACTAACTATGCTCATGGCGCAGTTCACGCTGCAACCGGCTCCCTGATAATTTCAAGAAGACGATACGCATCTGGTGACATCATCAAGTCGCTGTCAGACTGGTGCTGGTGACTGTCCCTCAGGAGGTTTGGGCGTGAGCGAGGCTCGTTCGGGTTCCGGCACCGGTGCACCCACCGTTCTGCGTATGATCCTGGGCCGGCGGCTGCAGGACAGGCGGCAGGGTGCGGGGGTGTCGCTGGACGACGCCGCCAGGGCCCTGCGGGTGAAGCCCTTGACCATCCGCCGTCTGGAGAAGGCGGAGGTCGGCCTCAAGCCTCTTTACGTGGAGAAGCTGCTGGAGACCTACGGGGCCGACCGGCAGGAGATCGACGAGTTCGTCGCCCTCGCCGAGCAGGCCAACGAGCCCGGCTGGTGGCATGCGTACCGTGACGTGCTGCCCGGCTGGTTCACCGCCTATGTGAGCCTGGAGTCCGGCGCGAAGACCCTGCGGACCTATGAGCCCCACTACGTCACGGGGCTGCTGCAGACGTACGCGTACGCGCGCGGCGTCCTGCGCGGGGGTTTCCCCAACGAGAACGAGGAGGACCTGGAGCGGCGCGTGGGTCTGCGGCTGCGCCGCCAGAGCCTGCTGGAGAGAGCGGACGCTCCCACGCTGTGGGTGGTGATGGAGGAGGCCGTGCTGCACCGGGTGGTGGGCGGCCCCGAGGTGATGCGGGAACAGATCGACCGGCTCCTTGAGGTCTCGGAGCTGGACCACATCAGCCTCGACATCGTTCCGTTCACCGCGGGTGCCCACGTCGGTGCGTGCGCGCCCTTCACCTATTTCCGGTTCGAGGAGCCGGAGCTGCCCGACATCGTCTACAGCGAAATCCTCTCCGCCTCCGTGTACCTGGACCAGCGCTCGGACGTCGTCGCCCATCTCGAGGCGCACAACCGGATGTCGCTGCTGACCTCGTCCGCGGGCAGCAAGGCGATCTTGAACCGCATGCGCAAGGAGTACTCATGACCGCCACCGACGGCCTTGTCTACAACGGGATGCCCGCCTCGGACCTCGGCGAGCAGGGGTGGGAGTGCCCGTGGAGCGGCCCCAACGGGGGCCAGTGTGTGGAGACCAAGCAACTGGCCGACGGGCGGGTGGCGGTGCGCCAGTCGACCGACCCCGCCGGTCCCGCTCTGATCTACACACCGGAGGAGATGGCCGCGTTCGTCGCCGGCGTCAAGAAGGGCCTGGCCGACCATCTGATGGCCGGCTGAACCAACGCACGAGCGGGAAGGATCCGGGTCGGTCCCGGCTACGACCTGCCCCGCACAGCCGATGTACACCATTGAAGGGGAGATGATGACCAACTCGCACGCCGCGCGGGGCATCGACACCAGCAGGCCGCATTCCGCGCGCATGTACGACTACTACCTCGGGGGCAAGGACCACTTCGAGATCGACACGAAGGCCGCGGAAACCGTCGCGGCCGCCTACCCCGGCATCTTCGTGTGCGCCCGGGAGAACAGGGCCTTCATGCACCGGGCCACCCGGGTCCTCGCGCAGGAGCACGGCATCCGGCAGTGGCTGGACATCGGCACCGGCATCCCCACCGAGCCGAACCTGCACCAGGTGGCCCAGTCCGTGGTTCCGGACGCCCGGGTGGTCTACGCCGACAACGACCCCCTCGTCCTCAAGTACGCCGAGCGCCTGATGCGCAGCACCGCCGAGGGCCGCACGATGTACATCGAGGCCGACGTCAACGAGCCCGAGACACTGCTGGAGGCGCCGGAGCTGGCCGAGGTGCTGGACCTGAACCGGCCCGTGGCGCTGTCCCTGAACGCCCTGATGCACTTCGTGACCGACGCCCAGGACCCGTACGGCATCGTCAACCGGCTGCTGGACGCCCTGCCTTCGGGCAGCGCCCTGGCCCTGAGCCACTGCACGCCCGACTTCGACCCGCCCACCTGGGAGAAGGTCACCGACATCTACACCAGCGCGGGCACACCCGTGCAGTTCCGCTCCCAGAAGGATGTCGCCCGCTTCTTCGACGGGCTGGACCTGCTCGACCCCGGCATCGCCGTCGGCCACCGCTGGCGTTCCGACGCCTCGCCCGAGGACGGCTCCGCGGCCGAGCAGCCGACGGACGCCGAAGTCAGCCTGTGGACCGGAGTGGGCATCAAGCCCTGACACCAGCGTCTGCCGCCGTACGCGCGGTGAGCGTCCATGCCGTCGCGCGTACCCGGCCCCGGCCCGGAAGGGGACGTGGCACATGTCGTCGAAGAACCCGGTGCGCCCGCGCACCCGTCACGGGGTGGCGGTGCACGGCGCCGCGGAGCGGCATGACGTGCGGGAGCGTCGTGTCCCTGCGGATCTGGAGAGCTATCGGGCCTATGTGGCCCATGTGTCGTACTGCAGGCAGTGCCGGCCGTACCGCTGCCCGGTCGGCGCCGCGCTGTGCCGGGACTACCTCGCGGAGGTCAACAGGCCCTCGCGCGACGGCGGCGCCGTTCCGGGGACCGGGTGCGGATGAGCCCCGCCCGCTCCGGTGTCAGGTGGTGCCGCCACCGGACGGGCGACGGTTGCGGGTGGTCGCGCCGACGGATTCCTGTTGTCCGCCGGCCCCGGGGCTCGCATGCTGGTTCAGCACCTTCATGATCTCCACGGCCAGTGCGTCCGCCAGGGCGGGTGCCAGGGATTCCGCCAGCGCTTTCGCGAGGGCCTGCGCGAACAGCACCCTTTCCAGTTCCGACGCCCCTGAGGGCGCGGGCTGGGACAGCGAGGCCACAGCCGCTTCGACCAGGGCTGCCGCCAACGGGTCCTTTCCGTGTTTGACACCGGCGCCGGCATGCGGAATTCCAGCCTCGCGCACCATTTCCTCGAATACCTCGTCGATGAATGCCTCTACGGGATCCCGTTCCGATTCTCCGCCGGACTCAGCTGCCATGGTGGTTCCTCAAGTGGTTGATCGATGTGCGGGGCCTGCCCTCCGGCATCGGGATGCGCCGCCGTCGGAGGGCAGGAGGGCTCGCCACGTCCTAGCAGTTGCGGGCGAGGGCGGCCAGCAGCAGCGGATGCTCGATCAACGACTCACCACCGCGCTCCTCACGACGACGCATCAGAGCCGCCAGCAGCAACGGATGCTCGACCAGCGACTCACCGCCACGCTCCTCACGACGGCGCATCAGGGCCGCCAGCAGCAGCGGATGCTGGATGATGGACTCGCCACCGCGCTCCTCACGACGACGCATCAGAGCCGCCAGCAGCAACGGATGCTCGATCAACGACTCACCACCGCGCTCCTCACGACGACGCATCAGAGCCGCCAGCAGCAACGGATGCTCGACCAGCGACTCACCACCGCGCTCCTCACGACGACGCATCAGAGCCGCCAGCAGCAACGGATGCTCGACCAGCGACTCACCACCGCGCTCCTCACGACGGGCGAGCAGTGTCGCCAGCAGGATCGGGCCGATGGCGGATTCGCCACCGATTTCTTCCTCGCCCGTCCCTGCCCGTTCGCGCGTGGCGCTTTCCGTCGTTGCCGTCATGGTTCCCTCTTTCTCCTGTGCATGATTCAGCGGAGTTCCCGGCTTTCACGAAGCTCGCCCTCCGCTCTTGATCGCCATCCTCACGCGGTGCCGTGAATGCCGCACTTCGATCTTGCTGTATTCCGGCAAGGGTGCGGCGAAGGCTCGCGCGAGCATGAAGAGGGATGTGCGCCTCAGCACTGGGCCGCATGGGTGTGGCTGTGCGCGACCTCGGGCGGGCACGGCCGGGCGGGGTGGGCGGCACCGCCGTCGCGGCGCCAGTCCGCCGCGGCGATGCCGAGGGCCGCGGCGATGGCGACCAGCGCGACCCCGATGGCCGCCGCCACCGCCGCCCGGAAGTCGTGCCTCGTCGATCCCAGCACCACGTAGTACAGGCCCGGAAGGACAGCCGTCCCCACCGCTCCTCCCAGCCGCTGTCCCGTCTGCAGCGCACCGCCTGCCGCGCCCGCCATCCTGACCGGGACGTCCCGCAGGGTCATGGTGACGTTCGGCGAGATGACGAAGCCGCTGCCCATTCCGCCCACCAGAAGGGCGGGTGCCGCCGCCCAGACCGCGATGTGCGTCGGGGCGAAGCGCAGCAGCAGCGCCGCCGCGCCCAGGCCCGCCATCACCGCGGTCAGCCCGCACACGGTCAGCAGCCGGCCCAGGCGCTCCACGAGCCGTCCCGCCACCACGGCCGCGCCGGCCGAGCCCACCGCGAACGGCGTCACCGCCAGGCCCGACTGCAGCGGGGTGAAGCCCAGCCCGTTCTGGAAGAACAGGGCGAACACGAGCCACACCCCGCTGAAGCCGATGAAGTACAGGGTGGCCACGCCCGCGCCCGTGGCGTACCCGCGGGTCTCGGTGATCAGCCGCGGGTCGAACAGGGGTTCCCTGCCATGGATGAGGATGTGCCGTTCCCAGCCGGCGAAACCGGCCAGCAGGACCAGGGCCAGCGGGAACAGCCACCACAGCCGGGCGATGCCGCCGGAGTCGGCCTGCACGAGCGGGAACATGAGGGCGAGCACTCCGGTGCCCAGGAGCAGCACGCCCGGCAGGTCGAGGTGTCCCCTGCGGCCGGGCTCGACGCGGGGCAGCAGCCTGCGGCCGAGCAGCACGGCGGCAGCTCCGATGGGCACGTTGACGTAGAAGATCCAGCGCCATCCCTGCGGTCCGGTGGCCAGGGCCAGGATGAGCCCGCCGGTGATCGGTCCGACGGCGGCGGACAGGCCGACCGTGGCGCCGAAGAAGCCGAAGGCGCGGCCCCGCTCCTCTCCGGAGAACAACTGCTGGATGAGGGCGGAGTTCTGGGGTGCCAGGCAGCCGGCGGCCAGGCCCTGCGCGAGACGGGCCACCACGAGCAGGGTGACGGTGGCCGCGGCACCCGCGGCGGCGCTGCACATCACGAAGGCGGCGAGTGCCAGCAGGAACACGCGGCGCCGGCCGACCGCGTCACCGACGCGTCCGGCCAGCACGAGCGCCAGCGCGAACGTCAGCGCGTATCCGGAGACCACCCACTGCACCTGGGCCGGCGAGGCGTGCAGCTCCCGCTGCATCGACGGCAGGGCGACCGCCACGATGGTCACATCGAGCAGGATCATGAAACCGGCCACGAGGGTCACCCACAGGGCCCGCCACCGGTTGGGATCCGGCCCCTCCGCGGGCGTGTTCGCGGCCGGGCGTCCTCCACCGGGTCGCGAGGACGATGTCACGACGAACTCCTTTCGGCCAGGTCACAGACAGGGCGAGTACCCATGGCCCGGCCCGGCATCGCGGATACGCGCGTGTCGCGTGACCGGCTCACGGGGGAAGCGGCCGGGCGCGGGCGAAGGTCAGGTGCGACAGGTCGTCGGGCACCGGGGTGCTGTGCGGCCACAGAGGAGCGGGCTCGCCGTCGGCGACCGCGGCCGGGGCGTCCGTGAGGTTCATACGGTCACGCAGCCGGCCGTAGAAGTCGGTGGCCTCCAGCCGCACGGCGCGCAGTCGCTGCGGAGCGCGATAGACGCCGATCCAGTCGCCC
Source organism: Streptomyces sp. PSU-S4-23 (assembly GCF_055632315.1). Taxonomy (NCBI): domain Bacteria; kingdom Bacillati; phylum Actinomycetota; class Actinomycetes; order Kitasatosporales; family Streptomycetaceae; genus Streptomyces; species Streptomyces sp. PSU-S4-23. The sequence continues at coordinate 362,153 of NZ_JBVMUU010000002.1, forward strand.
GGCTCCAGCACCCCGCGCAGTTGGCCGTCGATGCTGACCGCGGCCCGCCCCGAACGCTGCAGCAGACGCATCGCGACGGGTTCGTCCGGGCCGACCACGACCGAACGGTCGAATGCCATGTGCGGTGCGACCGGGGTGAAGACCAGAGCGTCCGCCCGGGGGGAGACGACGGGGCCACCGGCCGCGAAGCTGTAGGCCGTCGACCCGGTGGGGGTGGCGACCAGCAGCGCGTCGGCGGAGTAGGACGCGAGGAGCTGTCCGGCCAGATACACCGCGGCCGACACCTGGCGGTCGTGCGACAGCTTCTCCAGGACGATGTCGTTGAGCGCGGTGACGTGCAGCGCGATGCCCCAGTCCGCGGCGGTCTCGCAGTCCGTGCGCACCCGCGGAGGGGGAAGCAGGGGCCCACGCCCGTAGCGCAGCAGCGCCTTCATGTCCCCGGGCACGTCGAGTCTGCACGAGGCCCGCATGGTCAGCAGCATGCGGCGGTCCACCGTGACCCGGCCCCCGTCCACCGCGTCGAGGGCCTCGTGCACCATCGTGGCGGGAACCTCGGTCAGGAAGCCCACGCGCCCGAGATCGACGCCCAGGAGCAGGGCGTCGTGGTGGGCGGCCAGTCGCGCGCCGCGCAGGAAGGTCCCGTCGCCTCCCAGGGTGACGACGAGATCGGGATCGCCCGCTGCCTCGACCTCCTCGCGGGCGCTGCGCCGCTTCCCCTCACCCCACACGTCGATGACCGTGCAGGGCACCTCGTGGTCACGGCACCACGTACGCACCTCCCGTGCGGCATGGGCGGCCTCCGCGCGGCCCTCGTGCACCACCAGGCCGATCCGGCTCACGGTCACATCTGCCTCCTGGGTAGGGGGTGGGAGGGCGCGGGGCACAGCGCCCTCGTGCCGGCCGTCTGCCAGCATCACCGACCCTCTTGCCGCGGTGGCGCAGGCGGCGACGGCGTCGCGCACAATCACGTGTTCGGCGGCCGATCGCACGGGGTGAGGGCCCGGCCGCCCAGGCCGCCCCGGCCGGCCCGTGGCCGTCCAGGCGTGCGCGATCGTCCGTCGGCCCGACCGGGGACACAGCCGTGAGGTGACCGGGCGCCCGGGTTCCTTACGGACCGGTGACGTGGGGGGCCGGACATGCGGGTGGGCACGGTCAGCGGCCTAGCGTGGACGCATGCGTGTACTGGTCACCGGCGGTGCCGGGTTCATCGGGTCCCATGTGGTCGAGACGCTCCGGGAGCGCGGGCACGAGCCCGTCGTGTTCGACGTACGGGCGGACGCCGGATCGGACGTGCGGGACCGTGAGGCGGTCGCCCGTGCCCTGACGGGTGTGGACGCCGTGTGCCACCAGGCGGCGATGGTCGGCCTGGGAAACGGCTTCGCCGACGCCGCGGAGTACGTCTCCCGCAACGACCTCGGCACGGCCGTGCTGCTGACCGCCATGGCGGAGGCGGGCGTGCGGCGACTGGTGCTGGCGGGGTCGATGGTGGTGTACGGGGAGGGCCGCTACACCTGCGCACGGCATGGTGGGGTGCGGCCGGGGCCGCGGTCGGTCGCCGCTCTGGAGGCCGGGCGCTTCGAGCCCGAGTGCCCCGTGTGCGGAAGGGCGCCCGCGCCCGGGCTGGTCGGCGAGGACGCCCCGGTGGATCCGCGGAACGTGTACGCGACGACGAAGCTCGCCCAGGAGCATCTGGCCGCCGCATGGGCGCGGGCCACGGGCGGGGCCGCCGTGTCACTGCGCTACCACAACGTCTACGGCCCCCGGATGCCCCGCGACACCCCGTACGCGGGAGTCGCCTCCTTCTTCCGCTCCGCCCTCGCCCGGGGTGAGGCCCCGCGGGTGTTCGAGGACGGCCGCCAGCGGCGGGACTTCGTGCATGTGCGGGACGTGGCCGCGGCCAACGCCCTGGCGCTGGAGGCGGATCCGGCCCCCGGCAGGCTCGCGGTGTACAACACCGGCAGCGGCGAGCCGCACACGGTCGGCGAGATGGCGCGGGTCCTCGCCGACGCGTACGGCGGCCCCGGGCCGGTCGTCACCGGGGAGTACCGGCTGGGGGACGTGCGTCACATCACCGCGGACTCGTCGCGGCTGCGGGCCGAGCTGGGCTGGAAGCCCGAGGTCGGCTTCGAGGAAGGCATGGGGGAGTTCGCGCGGGCCCGGCTGCGCGGGGAGTGAGCCCGCGGGGCGCGAGCCCACGGCGCGAGCCCTCGGGGCGGGAGCCCGGGGGGGCGGGAACCCACGGGGCGGGAACCCACGGGGCGGGAACCCGGGGGCGCGAGCCCGGGGAGGGCGAGCGCGCGCGGCGGGAACCCGGGGGGCGCAAACCTGCGCGGCGGGAACCCGGAGGGCGCGAGCCCACGGGGCGCAAACCTGCGCGGCGGGAACCCGGGGGGCGCGAGCCCACGGGGGGCGCGAGCCCACGACGCCCGAACCCACGACGCGAGCCCGGGGGGCGCGAGCCCACGGGGCGGGAACCCACGACGCGAGCCCGGGGGCGAGCCCGGGGGGCGGGAGCGAGCCCGTCGTGTGGGCGCGGGGCTCATGCCTCGGTGGCGGGGAGCGTGACCTCGAAGCGGCAGCCGCCGGGGATGTTGTGCACGGCGGCCCGGCCCTGGTGGGCCTCGACGATCCCGCGGACGATGGCCAGCCCCAGGCCCGCGCCCGCCGGTGGGGTACGGGCGTGGCTGCCGCGCCACCCGGTGTCGAAGACCCGCGGCAGGTCGTCCTCCGGGATACCGCCGCAGCCGTCCGTCACGGACACCACGACGCCCTCGGGCCGGCGCTCGGCGGCCACCGCGACCGTGCCGTCGGCGGGCGTGCGGCGGATGGCGTTGACGAGGAGATTGCCCAGGACGCGGCTCATCTCCTTGCCGTCCACCTCGACCGGCACCGGTTCGACGCGGTCGCCGACGAGGCGGACGCCCAGTTGCCGGGCCAGCGGGTCGGCCCCGGCCAGGGCGTCGCCGACGAGGTCGTACAGGGAGATCCGGGACGGGGAGAGGGCGAGGGCGCCCGCGTGGATGCGGGAGAGCTCGAAGAGGTCGCCGACCATGTCGTTGAGGCGCTCGACCTCCGTGCGGATCTGCTTGAGATAGCGGTCGGGGGCGGCGGCGACGCCGTCCTCCAGTGCCTCCGCCATCGCGCGCAGTCCGGCCAGCGGCGTGCGCAGGTCGTGGGAGATCCAGGCGACGAGTTCGCGGCGGGAGGACTCCAGGGCGCGTTCGCGGTCGCGTGACTCGGCGAGCCGGGCACTGGTGGAGGCCAGTTCCCGGCTGAGCGCCTCCAGTTCGGCGGTGGCCGGCCCGTCGGGGGCCGCGAAGGCGCCGCCGTCGCCGAACGAACGGGCCGCGAGGGCCAGTTCGCGGCTGCGGGCGACGACCCAGCGCCCCAGCACCAGGGCGGTGGCCAGCGAGACGACGGCCGCCATCGCGACGACCGTCGTGACGACGCTCAGGTCGTGCGGGGACAGGAACATCGCCCACGCCACGGCCAGGGTGCCCGCGAGCATCGCGGTCACGGCCACCGCCGCGACGACGGTGAGCGAGGCGGTGAGCGAGCGGCGGCGCAGCAGCCACAGCGCCCCCGCGCCGAGCAGCCCGGCGGCGGCCGCGCCGAGGAAGGCGAACAGGGCGATGAGCAGGGTGTCGCGCATGGTCACTCCTCGCCGGCTGCGGCGTCGAACCGGTACCCCACGCCCCACACGGTCTGGATCAGGCGCGGTCTGGCCGGGTCGTCCTCCACCTTGCCGCGCAGCCGGCGGACATGGACGGTGACGGTCGACAGGTCGCCGAAGTCCCAGCCCCACACCTCGCGCATCAGGTCCTCGCGGCTGTACGCCCGGCCCGGATTGCGCAGGAAGAATGCGAGAAGGTCGAACTCACGCAGCGTGAGCGCGAGTTCGGTGCCGTTCTTGGCCGCGCGCCGGGCGGCGGGATCGACGCGCAGGCCCGCCGCGTGCAGCGGGCCCGTTCCCGCCCCCGGCCTGGCGGGGCGGGTGCGGCGCAGCACCGACTCCACCCGCAGCACCAGTTCCCGCGGGCTGAACGGCTTGGTGACGTAGTCGTCGGCGCCCACCTCCAGGCCCAGGATCCGGTCGTCCTCGTCGCCGCGCGCGGTGAGCATGATGACCGGCACGGGGCCCCTCTCGCGCATCCGGCGGCAGACCTCCAGGCCGTCCATCCCGGGCAGCATCAGGTCCAGGACCACCAGGTCCGGCCAGTGGGCGGCGGCCCGGGCGAGAGCGCCCGGGCCGTCCCCCGCCCGGTCCACTAGGTGGCCGGCGCGGTCGAGGTACCCGGAGACGATTTCGGCGACGGTGGGGTCGTCCTCCACGACGAGGACACGGGTGGCCTCGGCCGGCCCGCGCCCGGCGGACCCGGCCCCCATCGGTTCGTACGGCTGCTGCATGCGTCCAGCCTGGCACCCCGTCCCGGCTCCGGCCGCCGCGCTGCCGCTCCCCGCTCCCGACGTCCCTGTTTCGTAAGGAGCGAGGCCCGGAATGCCCCTTTCGCGCTCGTAGGGTGAGAGCCGTGACCTCTCCTGCCCCCTCGGACGTCGACGTCGTCCTCCCCTGCCTGAACGAGGCCGAGGCCCTCCCCTGGGTACTCGACCGCATCCCGCCCGGCTGGCGCGCCCTGGTGGTGGACAACGGGTCCACCGACGGCTCGGCCGGCATCGCCCGTGAGCTGGGCGCGACCGTGGTCCACGAGTCGCGCCGCGGGTTCGGCGCCGCCTGTCATACGGGGCTGACCGCCGCCCGCGCCGAGATCGTGTGCTTCTGCGACTGCGACGCCTCGCTCGACCCGTCGCTCCTCGTGCCCTTCGTCGACCGGCTGCGCCGCGGCGACGCCGACCTGGTGCTCGGGCGGCGCCGGCCGCGGGGGCGGGGCGCCTGGCCCGCCCATGCCCGCGCCGGCAATCTCGCGCTCGCCCGGATGCTGCGCCGCCGCACCGGGCTGCGGCTGCACGACCTCGGCCCGCTGCGCGCCGCCCGGCGCGCACCGCTGCTCGCCCTCGGGCTCACCGACCGGCGCAGCGGCTATCCCCTGCAGATGGTCGTGCGGGCCGCCGACGCGGGCTGGCGCATCACCGAGCACGACGTGCCGTACCTGCCGCGCACCGGTGCCTCGAAGGTGACGGGCACCTGGCGCGGTACCTGGCAGGCGGTGCGCGACATGAGCCGGGTGCTGGCCGAGCCGGCCGCACCGGACGCAGGAGGAGGAACCCCCCGGTGACCACACTGCTCGTCATCGCCAAGGAGCCGCGGCCGGGCCGGGTGAAGACCCGCCTGACCCCGCCCTTCACCCCCGAGGAGGCGGCGGTGCTCGCCGAGGCCGCGCTCGCCGACACACTGCGTACCGTGGCGGCGGCCCCCTCGTCCCGGCGCGTCCTCGTCCTCGACGGGACGCCCGGCGACTGGCTGCCGCCCGGCTTCGACGTCGTGGCGCAGCGCCCGGGCGGCCTGGACGAGCGCCTGGCCGACGCGTTCGCCTGCGTCGAAGGTCCGGCGCTGTTGATCGGGATGGACACCCCGCAGGTGGCACCGGACCTGCTCACGGTGGACTTCGAGGGGTACGACGCCTGCTTCGGCCCCGCCGAGGACGGCGGCTTCTGGGCTCTGGGGCTGGCCGAGCCCGATCCCGGTCTGCTGCGGGGGGTGCCCATGTCGACGGCCGTCACGGGCGCGGTCCAGCGAAGGCGCCTCACGGCGGCCGGACTTCGGGTACGCGATCTGCCCCGCCTGCGCGACGTCGACACGGCCGCCGACGCGCGGTCGGTCGCCGCCGCGGCCCCGCGCGGCCGGTTCGCCGCGGAACTGGCCCGCCTCGGGGCGGTCGCCGGCCGATGAGCACGGCACACGACCTCGCCACGGCGGTCGCCGCGACACGGACCGCGGCACGGACCACGGGCATCACCGCGCCTGCGTGGGCCGCCGCCGATCCGTACTCCGACGCCCTGCGGACCGGCCGCGGCCCGCTGTTCCTGCGGCGGGCCGACGGCTGGCTGCTGCCGCTGGAGGTGGAACGGTGGTGCGCGGCCGCCGACCCGGTCGACCTGGAGGCGCTCGAACGCTGCGAGGGCGCCGTCCTGGACGTGGGATGCGGGCCGGGCCGGCTGGTCGCGGCACTCGCCGCACAGGGGCGGCGCGTCCTCGGCATCGACGTCAGTGAGGCGGCCGTCGCGCGGACGGTCGGCCGCCTGGGGCACCGGGAGCGTGGGGAGGGCCCGGCGCTGCTCCGCTCCGTCTTCGACCCGGTCCCCGGCGAGGGCGGCTGGGGCACCGCCCTCCTCATGGACGGCAACGTCGGCATCGGCGGCGACCCGCGCGCCCTCCTGCGTCGTCTGGTCCAGCTCCTGGTCCCTGGTGGGCTGTTGATCGCCGAGACCGTGGCCCTGGACATCGACGAACGGGTCCGCGTCCAGGTCGTCCACGGCTCCGACGACCGGCACAGTGCGGGCGCCCCGTTCCCCTGGGCCCGCCTGGGCACGCCGGCCCTGCTGCGCCATGCGCGCCGCACGGGCTGGCGTGCCGTCGGTCAGTGGACGGCCGGCGGGCGCTGCTTCGCCGCCCTGCGCAGCCGCAGTACGAACAGCAGCGCCGAGCCGCCGAAGAGCACGGCCGTGATCAGCAGCCAGCGGCCGAGGAAGCCGTCCGCCGACAGCCCGGTGGCCGATCGGTAACGGCTCGTCACCTGGCCGCTGATCAACGGGAACCAGACGAGCAGGAGCAGCCCCGACAGGGCGGCCGGTACGCGGACGTACCCTGCCCACTCCCGGCGCCCGACCGCGCCCAGCGCCCTCACGAGCGCGCGGTCCCCCGTCGCGTACAGCGGCAGCAGCACGAGGTCGTGCAGCAGCGCCGCTCCCACGAACCACAGGGCGACCGCGGCCCGGTCGCCCCCGAGCAACCGCACGCCCGCGTACCAGGCGAGTGCGAACGAGCAGACCAGCAGCAGGATCGGCAGCGGGCTGCCGAGGACGGGCCGACGAGGTGTCGCGGCACCTCTCGTGGCTGTTCTTCTCACAGCGCTCCTCACAGGTCGCCGAAGGTCAACCGGGCCACCCACTTGGTGTTGAGCACACCGGGCGCCGCGGGGACGATGATCCGGGCGGGGTAGCCGTGGTCGGGGGTGAGATCCTCGCCGTTGACGTACAGGGCCAGCAGGGAGCGCGGGTCCGCCACCTGGTTGGCGCGCAGGGCGGCCCGGCGGAAGGCGCCGTGCCGCTGGAGGGACTCCACGAGGACGTCCGGGGGAGTGGCGTACCCGGCGAGCGCCGCCAGGTCGCTCAGCCGGACCCCGCGCCACCACTGGTCGGAGGTTGCCCAGCCCTCCACACAGGCGATCGGCAACGCCGCGCTGTGCAGGGGTAGTTCGAGCAGCCCGGCCCGGCTGAGCCGAACGGTGCCGGTGCGCCCGGTGACGATCAGCCGCCACGCCTCGCCGCTCGTCTCGGCGGCGCTGATCCCCGCGTACGCGGCCGTCTTGTTGATCTGGAAGCCTCCGGGGCCGCCGGCCGGGTCGGCGCCGCCGTGCGGCGCGAGGAGGGCCGTCCGCCGCAGCGGCCCATCGAAGCCGCGTCCCGCCGTCGTGCCGAACAGCAGCAGCGAGCCGGCCCCGACCAGTCCCAGCGCGCCGCGCCGCGACACGGTCGGCGGTGCGGGTGCCGGGGACACCAGCTCCCCCTCCTCGCGTGGACGGCGCAGATTGCGCACGGCCGCCGGCGCCTTGAGCGCGGCGTGCGCCACGAACGCGGCGAAGAAGACCCAGGCTCCGTAGAAGTGCAGCGGGTAGAAGGAGCCGGGGAAGACATAGTCGAGCTGGACGTTGAGCACCCCGGTGGTGAACTCGAACAGGGCACCGCCGACCAGCAGGAGCAGCGAGACGCGCTCCAGCGCGTGCGCGAGCGACCGGGCGGGCGGCAGGGCGAACAGCTTCGGCACGACCGACCACAACTTGGCCAGCACGACGGGGATGAGCGTGATCCCCAGCGTCACGTGGACACCCTGGGTGAGCCGGTACAGCCAGGGCGGGTCGGTCGGCCAGGGGAAGAGGTAGAAGCCGAGCAGGCCCTTGCCGGGAGTCTTGTCGTTCACCGGCGACAGACCGGGGTTGTAGGCGGCGTACGACAGCAGTCCGGTCACGAACAGCACCGTGATCCCGCCCAGCAGGACGAGTCCGAGCAGCGAGGTGAACCAGGGCCCGCGCAGCGGGCTGCGCCAGAACGAGGGAGAGAAGGGAGACCGTGGCATGCCCCGACCGTAGGCAGGGACCACCCCATGGAGGGGTTCGCAAGCCATGACGAAACGCTGACGTCCGCACCGCGCGGCCGCCGCTTCCCCGCCCCCGGACCTAGCGTTCCGCTGTGACCCGCCCCTCTCTTCGTGATCTGATCGCCGCCCTGGCCGCCGCCTCGCTCGTCGTGGCGGCGGTGTCGATCGGCCGCCACATCCAGGACGTCCACCACACGCTGTTCGTGAACTGGCCACCGTTGCTGGCGAGTTGGGACCCCCACGTCGGGCCGGGCACCCCGGCTGCACTGACGGTGGCCATCGTCGTGGTGGTGTACGGCCCCGCAGTGGCCGCGCGGCTGCCGTGGCGCCCGCTGCTCGCTGCGGTCTGGGTCACCGCCACGGTCTGGACGTTCTCCCTCGCCCTCGTCGACGGCTGGCGGCGGGGCGTGGCGGTCCGCCTCACCACCCGCTACGAGTACCTCCAGGTCATCGACCGCTTCCACGACATCCCGGCCGCCCTGCGGGACTTCACCCACCACATCCTGCTCCACTCCCCCGGCCACTGGCCCGCGCATGTCGCCGGGCATCCCCCCGCGTCCACCCTCACGTTCGTCCTGCTGGACCGTCTCGGACTGCGCGGCGGGGGCTGGGCCGGGGTCTGGTGCATCACCGTCGGCGCCACGGCCTGCGTGGCGGTCCTGGTGGCGGTGCGGGCGCTGGCCGGGGAGGACCTGGCGCGGCGCGCGGCACCGTTCCTGGTGGCGGCGCCGGCCGCCGTGTGGATGGGCACCTCCGCCGACGGGTACTTCGCGGCGGTGGCCGCCTGGTCCGTGGCGCTGCTCACCTCCGCGATGACCGGGCGGACGGCGGGCGGCAGGCGGGCGGCCGCGTTCGGCTCGGGACTGCTGTTCGGTCTGACCTGCTATCTGTCGTACGGGCTCACGCTGTTCGCACTGATCCTGGCGGGCGCCGTGGTGCTCGGGCGCAACCGCCGCCGTCACCTGGCCGAGGGGTTCCCGCTCCTGATCGGCGGACTCCTCGTGGTGCCGCTGCTGTTCACCCTCTCCGGCTTCGACTGGTGGGAGGCCTACCGCCTGCTGGTCCGGCGCTACTACCAGGGCGCCGGGGGAACCCGGCCCTACGGCTACTGGGTGTGGGCGAACCTCGCCTGCACGGTGCTCATCGTCGGCCCGGCGACGGCGGCGGGTCTGCGGCGCGCCGGGCCCGCACTCGCCCGGCGGCGCGCGGGCGGCCTCACTCCGCCGGGTCCGTCCGGCCCGTCCGGCCCGTCCGCCGAGACACGCCTCGCGGTGCTCGTGCTGTCCGCCCTGCTCGCGCTGCTCGTCGCCGACCTGTCCGGCATGAGCAAGGCGGAGACGGAACGCATCTGGCTGCCGTTCGCGATGTGGCTGCTGCCGGCCTGTGCGCTCCTGCCCCGGCCCCGCGCCTGGCTCGCCGCGCAGGCCGTCCTCGCGCTGCTCCTCAATCACCTGCTCGCGACCGGTTGGTGACCGGCCGGCACTTCGGGCCCCGCGGGCGGGACGGCGCCGGAGTGACGGCGTGTCAGCGTCACCGTTACGCCAATCGGATTGGTCATCACATTTTCGGTATGTCCGATATGACAGATTTCGAGATCATCTGTACGTTCAATCACGCATCGGCTCTCACAGCCGACGTCTCTCAGAGAGGAGAAGTGACATGGCAACGCGTTCCACCGCTGTCACCGCCGCATTCGCGGCGGCGGCAGCCCTCGCGGCCACAGGCATCACGTATGCCTCGGCCGCCTCCGAGCCGGCCCAGGCGGCTGCGGTCTCCCAGCCGGCCGCCGCGCCGGCCGCCGCCCCCCAGGCCCCTGCCGCCGCCCCCGAGGGCGGTGGCGGCAAGGGCAACGAGGGCAAGGGCGACTACGGCCACGGCAAGCGCCGGCACTACATCGGCCTCGTCCACATCAACGAGCGGACGTACACCGCTTTCCCGGGCGGCTGCATCACCGTCGTCAGCGGACTCGGCTCCAAGAGCCTCAACGTCCGCAACGACAGCTGGAAGACCGTCGAGGTCTTCAACGGCGCCACCTGCGACAACGGTTCGCCCATCGCCACCGTCGGCCCGCACAGCTCGAGCAACGGGCTGTACCCCCGGCACGTCCGGGGTGGGCTGAAGGTCCGCCACGGAGTGGTGGGCAGCTTCCGAGTCGTCGAGGACTACCGTCACGGCTACGGCCGCGGCTTCGGCGGCTACGGCGGCGGCGACTACGACGGCTACGACAAGTAACCGAGTCACTCATGTGACCTGTCGAAGGGGAACCCCGGCCCGCCGGAATCGGGCCGGGGTTCCGGTCTGAGGCGTGTCGTCCGCGGCTGCCCGGCACCAGCCGGTCCAGTCGTCAGGAGTGGTCGTCAGCACGTACGGCCCACGGAGGGCGATCACACGCTCGATGCCGATCAGGAACCCGGCAGCGTGCCCGTGCGGCGCACGCTGCCGGGTTCCACGCTGCCGGGCACCCGGTCCCCGTCCACAGGCCCCGCCCCGGGGCCGGGAGCCGGCGCCCGCGGAAGGAGGTCATGCGTCCGGACGAACCTCTCACCCGCCTCGGTGAATACGCCGCGGAAGACCGGCCATGGCGCGTTGCCGGGTGATGGGCGACCGTTCCCCCCGGCAGCCCCGCGCGTTGGTAACGTCGGCGGATGCCGTGCCGCCCGGCGCGGTGCGCCGTCCGACCGAGAGAGACCCGATGTCCCCGACGATCCGCAGGGCCGTGATCCCCGCTGCCGGTCTGGGCTCCCGCCTGCTGCCTCTGACCAAGGCCACGCCGAAGGAGATGCTGCCCGTCGGCGACAAGCCGGTGATCGAGCACACCGTGCGCGAACTGGTGGACTCCGGCATCACCGACATCACGATCGTCGTCTCCGGCGGAAAGTCCCTCATCCAGGACCACTTCCGGCCCAACCCCGCGCTGGTCGCGCAGCTGCGCGCCGACGGCAAGGCGGCGTACGCGGACGCGGTGGAGGAGGTCGCGGAGCTGGCCCACAAGGGACACATCACCTACCTCGACCAGCACGGCCCGTACGGCAACGGCACGCCCGTGCTGAACGCCGCCCGGAACATCGGGGACGAGCCGGTGCTGGTGCTGTGGCCTGACGACGTGTTCGTGGCCGAGGTGCCCCGCGCGCAGCAGCTGATCCGTGCCTACGAGCAGACCGGCTGCCCGGTGCTGGCCCTGATGCCCATGGACCCGGCCGACTCCCGGCGCTACGGCGTGCCCATCGTCAAGGAGGACCTCGGCGAAGGGCTGCTGCGCATCACCGGTCTGGTCGAAAAGCCCAAGCCCGCCGACGCGCCGTCCTCGTACGCGGCCATCGGCGGCTATGTCGTCACGCCCGGCATCATCGACGAACTGCGCGAACAGACCCGGCGGTGGTACGAGCACCGGCAGGGCGAGATCTACCTGACCGACGCCATCAACGCCTACGCCGCCACCCGCGCCGTGTACGGGCAGGTCATCCAGGGCCGCTGGTACGACACCGGCAATCCCGCCGACTACCTGGTCGCCCAGATGGCCTCCGCCCTCGCCCACCCCGAGTACGGCCCCATCCTGCGCCGCCTCGTCCACGACCTCGACGTGCCCGTGGACTCCGGCGAGGACACCACCGCGGACTGAGACGTCGTCCGCGGCTCCCCGGCCGGGGAGCCGCGGACGACGTCCCGGGGCATGCTGGAGGGGTGATCGGGCTCGCCGCGCTGTTCGCCGTCATGGGGGCCGCCAGCAACGCGGTGGGGACCGCGTTCCAGCGCAAGGCGGCGTCCACCGTGCCGCGCGGCGGGGGGCTGCGGCTGGTGCTCGACCTCGCGCACCGCCCCGCCTGGCTGATCGGTGTCGCCGGGGTCGTCGGCGCCGCGCTCTTCCAGGCGCTGGCCCTGGTGAACGGACCGATGGCGCTGGTGCAGCCCCTCTTCGTCCTCGAGCTGCCCTTCGCCCTGCTGATCGTGGCCCGGCTCATGGGCCGGCGGCTGCCTCCCGCCGTCTGGTGGGCGATCACCGGGGTGGTCACGGGGCTGGCCGTGGTGCTGGGGGCGGCCGCGCCCTCCGGAACACGGCACGACGCCCCCATGGACCGATGGGTCCCGGCGCTGGCGGTGTGCCTCGGGGCGATGGCCGCGGCGGTCGCCCTGGCCCGCCCGGGCCGCCCGCCGCTGTTCCGGGCCGCTGTGCTGGGGACGGCCGCGGCCATCGGCAACGCCCTCACCGCGGCCCTGCTGAAGTCCGCCACGGGCACGTTCGCCGACCGGGGGCTGACGGCCTTCCTCGGGTCCTGGCAGACCTACGGGTTCGCGCTGACCGGCATCGGGGCGGTGCTGCTGCTGGAGAACGCGCTGCAGGCGGGCTGGCTGGCCGCGTCGCAGCCGGCGCTGACCATCGGTGACGCCACCGTGAGCCTGCTGCTGGGCGTCACGCTGTTCGGAGAGCGGATCCGCACCGGGTGGTGGCTGCTGCCCGGGGCGATCGGGGTCGGGCTCATCGTGTGGGGCGTGGTGACGCTCAGCCGTGTGGTGCCCGCCCTCCCCCAGGCACGCACCGCCCCCGTCACCGGCGACGCCTGAGTCCGCGGGCGGTGCCCATGCGGTCTCGGCGCCCAGGGGCACGCGGCTGGTGTGCGCGGGCCTGAGTGCCGTCGCGGTGGCAGACTGGCTGCAGTACGCCCGGAACGGCACGGCGCAGACGGTGGAGGACTGATCGCGATGGTCGGGCTGGCGGTGCTGGTCGGCCTGCAGGCCTCGGGGAAGACCACCTTCTACCACCGGTGTCTGCGGGACCGCTACGCCCTGGTGAGCAAGGACCTGTTCCCGCGCGGAGCGCGCCGCAAGCAGGAGCGGCAACTGCGGCTGGTGGAGGAGGCACTGGCCGAGGGGCGTTTCGTCGCGGTCGACAACACCAACCCCTCCCACGAGGAGTGGCGCCCTCTGCTCGGCTGCGCGCGCGCTCACGGCGCGGCCGTGGTCGCCTACTGGTTCCCGCCCGACCCGGCGGCGTCGCTGCGGCGCAACGCCGCACGGGTGGGGCGCGCCCGTGTGCCCGAAGCCGGGATCCGCGCCACGCTCAGCCGGCTGCGCCGGCCCTCCCGCGATGACGGCTTCGACGCGGTGTTCGACGTCCGGTTCGACGGGCGAGGAGGGTTCGACGTCAGGCCGGCGGACGCGCCGGGGGCGGCGTCGGCCGATGACGCGTCTGCCCGGCCGCGACCGGTGGCACCGGACGGACGCGCCGCGAGGGCGGCTGCCCGGGCCACCGGACGCTGACCGGCGCGGCGGTGGCGGCCCTCGCCTGCGCCGCCCTGCGCACGCCCCGGGCCGCCGCGGTCTCCGCCGCCGCACGGCCGGCCGGGACCGCGGTTCGCCCCGGCCCGCATCGTTCCGGGGCCGCGCACGCGCGACGAACCCTTGCGCGCCCGCGCGGCACGCTGCGCGGCGGTGTGCCGAGGCCGGAGTCCGGGTCCACCCGGACCGACCGCGCCGCGCCCTCCCGGCTCGTGCGGACCGGGACGCGGGTGCCGGGCCCGGCACCGGCCGCGTCCCGGCGGGCGGGGCCTAACGGTCCTCGAAGTCCTCCCGCTCGATCCCCGCCTCCTCCATCGCCTCGCGCAGGGTGCGGCCCACGGCCCCCTGGGTGGCACGGGACTCCTCGGACTCCGCCTCCGCGGGCCGTGTGACCACGTCGTCCGTGGTCCTCGTCTTCGGCCGGTTCTCCTCGGGAACGGTCATCGCGGTATTTCCTCACATGTGCCTGTCGTTTCGTGCGTGACGGCGAGTACCCGACGGCCCGCCCGGAACACGCGTCGCGGAGGGAGTCCGTTAACGGGCGGGCGGCCCGGGCACCCGGAGTGCCGGGCGGCCCCGCCGGAGGGCCGCCGCAACGGAACACGGAGGTGCCGGACATGGGACACGGAGGAAACGTCGTCGAGGAGCTGATAACGGATCATCGGGAGGTCGAGGAGTTCTTCGGCCGGATCCGGTCACTGCCGCCCGGGGACAAGGAGCGCAAGGTCCTGGCCGACCAGGCGACCAAGGAACTGGTACGCCACTCGGTCGCCGAGGAGGCGTATCTGTATCCGGCCGTGCGCAAGCACCTGCCCGACGGGGACGCGATCGCGGACAAGGAGATCGACGACCACTCCAGGGCCGAACGGATCATGAAGGACCTGGAGGGCTGCGACGCGGACGATCCCGAATTCGACCGGCTCCTCGGCATGCTCATGAGCGAGATCCGGTCGCACATCGCCGACGAGGAGGCGAACCTCTTCCCGAAGCTGCGGGCGGCCGCTCCCGCGGAAACGCTCGACGAGCTGGGCGACAAGGTCAGGCACGCGAAGAAGACGGCACCGACCCGGCCGCACCCGTCCGCACCGGACCGGCCTCCGGCGAACAAGCTGCTCGCACCGGGGGCCGGACTCGTGGACCGGGTGCGCGACGCGCTGACGGGGCGCGGCAAGAAGGACTGAGGGGCCCGCGCCGCGCCCGCGGCGGCGCGGTGACGCGTTCGCCAACCCACGCAGCGGTGAGCGAGGCGGTCCGCGGGGACGAGTCACGCGGCCTGTGTCGTGTGGCACAGGGCCGACGGCCATGGACGGCGCAGCCAGGTGAACCAGAGGGCGTTGCGCAGTCCGAGGACGCGGCGCTCGGGGCTGTCCCGGACCGCCAACGCCGCGTGATGGACGGTCAGGTCCGGCGCGTAGCTCAGCGGAGACCGCTGCAGGAGTTCCCGAAGGATCCCCGGGTGAGGCATCCTCCGGTCCGGCCTGGGTACGTCCGGCCCATGCGGATGAGCGTGATTGACGTCGGTTCGAACACGA
Organism: Streptomyces sp. PSU-S4-23; assembly: GCF_055632315.1. Lineage (NCBI taxonomy): Bacteria > Bacillati > Actinomycetota > Actinomycetes > Kitasatosporales > Streptomycetaceae > Streptomyces > Streptomyces sp. PSU-S4-23. The sequence continues at coordinate 377,231 of NZ_JBVMUU010000002.1, forward strand.
TCCGCCTCATGGTGGCGGACGCGGAGCGCGGTGTGCCGTTACCCGTGCACACCGCGAAGTGGAAGCAGCGGCTGTCGGAACAGGCCGACGAGGACGGACGTCTGGGCGAGGCCGCGGTGGCGCACCTGGTCCGGGCGGTCGCCGCCGCCGCGGCGACCGCCGAGCGATGGGGGGCCGACGCTCCCCTCGCGTTCGCGACGGCGGTGGTCCGCGGCGCACCCAACCGGCAGGAGATCCTCCGGGCCGTACGGAACGAGACCGGGGTGGCCCTGTGCACGCTGCCGGGCGAGGTGGAGGCCGATCTGACGTTCCTGGCGGCCCGGCGCTGGATGGGCTGGCGTTCCGGGCCCGTGGCGTTGATGGACATCGGCGGCGGTTCCCTGGAGGTCGCCTTCGGCCGGGGGCGGCTGCCGGACTTCGCCGCGTCGCTGCCGCTGGGGGCGAACCTGCTGACCCGGGAGTACTTCGCGGAGACCGATCCGCCCTCCGCCGCGGACATCAGGGCCCTGCGCCGCCGGGTGCGTCACGAGCTGCGGGACGTCGCCGCGCGGATCCGCTGGGAGCGCCCCTGCACCACCGTGGCGACCTCGCGCACGTTCCAGCAGCTGGCACGGCTGTGCGGTGCCCCGGCGGGGCGCCGCGGCCCCTTCGTGCCCCGCCGGTTGCGCCGGGGTGATCTGCGCCGTGCCATCGACGAGCTCGCCGCCCTGCCCGCCGCCGAACGATCGCAGCTGCCGGGGATCTCGGCTCCCCGGGCCCGCCAGAGCCTGGCCGGCGCCATCGTGGGGCACACCGTCATGAGGCTGGGCAACGTGAAGACGGTGACCATCTGCCCCTGGGCCCTCAGGGAGGGGGTCCTCCTGCGTTCCATCGAGGACGGTTCGGGGTGGTGGTCCGAGGCCGTGCGGGACGGCTCCGCCGGCGCACCTCGGCGTGCCCGTCCGCTGCACGTCGCCGCCCCAGAGGGATGCGGGGCGTCATGACTCCCGCTCCGGAAGCAACGCCCCACTGCGGTGCCGGGCGGTGCCTGCGCGGTGATGTCCAGAAGGGTCTTGCGACGCGATCTCTCCGACGGGAATCGCATCACGCCGACGACGAGCAAGGCACAGCAGACGGACCACGGGAGCATGGGCAGCCCGGAGGCTGCCCACTCAACCGCCCACCCTCGCAACGGGTCTGTGACGACGTTCATGCCTACTCATCTCCCGCCGCGGGGGCCCTCGCGGCGGCCCGCGCGGCGCCGGCGAGGTGACTCGCCGCGGCCACCGCCCATGGCCGGCGGCGTCACCCGGCACGGCAGCAGCAGCGCCCGTGGCCCGGGCCCCTACCCGTCGTGCTCCCGCGCTCCGCCGCGCCGGCCGGTCACCGTGGTCCAGCCCCGGGGGGTGCGGGTGCCGCCGAGTTCGACGGTGCCGTCGGCGATCCGCGACACCGTGATCCGCCGGCCGGGGCAGTGGGCGCAGAGCCAGGCGGCCAGTTCCGGTGTGGTCAGCGGTGCGGGGTCCACCGTGACCGTCCATGCCGCCGGCCCGCCGAAGACGGCCGCTTCGATCCGCCGGAGCCAGCGGGTGAGTCGGCGGCCGGCGGAGGACGGCACGTCCTCGTGGACGGCGGGTTCGAGCAGGGGGGCCGCCCAGCGCGTGACCTCGGCCGGCGGGCCCTGCACCGTCAGGGAGCCCACCGTCTGACGGCCGATCAGCAGCATCGCGGCTCCGTGCGCGAGCTCCCACACCTGGGCCCGCTCCCCGCGCGGCAGGCGTGCCGCCCGCGCCCGTCGGCCCGGCTCGGGCGGCGCACCGCCTCCCCATGCGCCGGACAACTCGCCCAGCCAGCCGGCGATGTCGCGTACGTGCGCCGGCCGCCGGCTCTGCAGGACCGCGGACGACCCGAGCAGCCGCGCGTGTTCGGCGAGCCGTTCGGGGCCCGCGCGGACCAGCAGCTGACGGGTGCCGTCGCCGGGGAACCGCTGTCTCGACTCCAGGGTGTCGATGCTCAGCATGACCTCCTCCCGCCGGTGCAGGAAGACGGCCGCGAGCGGGTCGGCGAGCGCGCTCGCCGGCCACCGCGGGGCGTCGGCGCCCCCGGGCAGCAGCGGTGACAACCGGCCGAGCCACAGGGCCAGTTCCGCCGTGCTGTGGAGCGCCGTGGAGAGCGGGACGCGGCCTGCCGGGGTGCCCGCCGGGACGGCTTCGGCGAGCGGGACGGTGCGGTTCGGGCCGCGGTCCTGCCAGGTCAGCGGTTCGAACCGCACCCGCGCCTCGCCGGGCGTGCCGCCGATATCGGTGAGCGCGCACAGGCCGTCGATCCGTGCGGCCGTGAGCACCTCGGCGAGGTCCGGCAGGCCGAGCCCCCGATGGGTGATGCGGCCGTACGGCTGATCGGGCCAGTGGATGTCGCCGCGCACCTGGTACCCGTCGGGCTGCGGCCCGACGAGCAGGTCCGCCGTACGCTCCAGCCACGCGGCCATCGGGCCGTCGCCCCGCCGCCACACCAGGGGATCCCCCACCGCGGTGCTCCCTCCTCGTCTTCGGCCGCCGGCGGGTACGGTCACCTGGTCACCGCAACGGAAGGAACCGCCATGTCCCGCGCCGCCGCACCCTTCGAACTGCTGCCCGGTGCCGGCGACTCGCCCGTGATTCTCCATGTGCCGCACTCCGCACGCCAGATTCCGGCGGCGGTGCGCCCGGGCATCCTGCTCGACGACGCGGCCCTGTCCCGCGAACTGGACCACATCACGGACGCGCACACCGCCGAGCTGGCCCGTCTCGCCGCGGGGGCAGCCGCGGTCGCGCCCTGGCGGTTCGTCAACCGGCTGTCCCGGCTGGTGGTCGACCCGGAGCGGTTCCCCGACGACCGGGAGGAGATGCTGGCGGTGGGCATGGGGGCCGTGTACACCCGCACCACGCACGGTGTTCCGCTGCGGCCGGCCGGCACGGACCCGCAGCCGCTGCTGCACCGCTACTTCCATCCGTACGCGCGGGCGATGACGGCGGCGGTGGCGGACCGGCTGGCCGTCGCCGGGCGGGCCGTCGTCCTCGACGTCCACTCCTATCCCACCGTCCGCCTGCCCTACGAGCTGCACGGCGACGGCCCCCGGCCGCCCCTCTGCCTGGGCACCGACGCCTTCCACACACCGCCCGAGCTGGTCGCCGTGGCGCGTGAGGTGTTCGCGGAGTTCGGGGGGACGGGCCTCGACAGCCCGTTCGCCGGGGCCTATGTGCCCCTGGAGTTCCACGGTACGCAGCCGCGGGTGACCGCCTTGATGGTGGAGATCCGGCGCGATGTCTACATGACGGAACCGGGCGGGCCTCCGGGGCCCGGGCTCACCCGTGTGGCGTCGGCGCTGGCCGCCCTGGTGGACTCCGTGTCCTGACGAGCGCGGACACGGCGTGGGGGCCGCCCGGGTGGACGGCCCCCACGGGAGGGAGAGATCGGGTCAGCCGGTCGTCAGGGCCGTGTCGTCGACGACGAAGCTGGTCTGCAGCGAGGAGTCCTCCACCCCGCTGAACTTCAGCGTCACCGTGGAGCCCGCGAACGAGGACAGGTCGAAGGACTTCTGGGTGTACCCGGAGGCGGCGTTCAGGTTCGAGTACGTCGCCAGCGTGGTCGATCCGGCGGTCACCGTCAGCTTGTCGTACTGCGTGCTGCTGGTGGTCTCCGCGGTGTCGATGTGCAGGTAGAAGGTCAGCGTCGCCTTGCAGCCGGACGGGATCGTCACCGACTGGGACAGCGTGTCGGTGTGGGAGGAGCCGTAGCCGTCGAGCCAGGCCTTGTAGGAGCCGCCGTGCGCGGCCTCACCGGTGCTGTTGGTGATGACGCCGCTCGTGGCGGTCCAGGTGGTGTTGCCCGACTCGAAGCCCGGGTTGCCCAGCAGCTGCGTCGCGCTGCAGCCACCGCCGGCCGAGGCCACGGTCCAGGTGAAGCTCGCGGTGCCGGTGGCGCCCGTGCTGTCGGTCACCGTCACCGTGGTGCTGTAGGTGCCCGCCGTCGTCGGGGTGCCGGAGATGACACCGGTCGAGCTGTTGATCGACAGGCCCGAGGGCAGGCCGGTGGCCGCGTAGCTGAGCGTGCCGCCGTTGGTGCTGGAGGCCGAGATCTGCAGGCTCACCGCGGTGCCCACGGTGGAGGACTGGCTGCCCGGGTTGGTGACCGTCACACCGGAGGAGGGCGGCGTGATGTGGCTGCCGACGTTGATCCCGGCGAACGCGTTGCCCACACCGGCGTACTCGGCGGAGCCGCTGCCGTACAGCGCCGCGGCCGCGTTCAGGGCGGCGGTGCGGGCACCGGCGTAGTTGGTGCTGGACGTCATGTACGTGGTCAGCGCCTTGTACCAGATCTGCAGCGCCTTGGCGCGGCCGATGCCGGTGACGGCGACGCCGTCCGAGGTCGGGCTGTTGTACGTGACGCCGTTGATGGTCTTGGTGCCGCTGCCCTCGGAGAGCAGGTAGAACATGTGGTTCGCCGGGCCCGAGGAGTAGTGCACGTCCAGGTTGCCGATGCCCGAGTACCAGCTGTCCTTGGACCCGCCGTCCTTGCTGGGCTGGTCCATGTAGCGCAGCGGGCTGCCGTCGCCGTTGATGTCGATCTTCTCGCCGATGAGGTAGTCACCGACGTCGGAGCTGTTGTTGGCGTAGAACTCGACGCCCGTGCCGAAGATGTCGGAGGTCGCCTCGTTCAGCCCGCCGGACTCACCGCTGTAGGTGAGGTTCGCGGTGTTGGAGGTGACGCCGTGGCTCATCTCGTGGCCCGCGACGTCCAGCGAGGTCAGCGCGTGGGTGCCGCCGGAGCCGTCGCCATAGGTCATGCAGAAGCAGGCGTCGTCCCAGAACGCGTTGACGTACGCCGTGCTGTAGTGGACACGGGAGTAGGCCGCGACACCGTCGTTCTTGATGCCGCTGCGGCCGAAGGTGTTCTTGTAGAAGTCCCAGGTCTCCTGGGCTCCGTAGGCGGCGTCCGCGCCGGCGGTCTGGGTGTTGGACCCGGCTCCGGTGCCCCAGACGTCGTCGGAGTCGGTCATCAGGGTGCCGGTGCCCGACGTGCCGTTGTTGAGGCTGTACGTCTTGTGCCCGCCGCGCGTGGTGTCGTACAGCTGGTACGTCGAACCGGACAGCGTGGTGCTCAGGCTCACCGTGCCGCTGTACTGGGTGTTGCCGGTACCGGTCTTGACGTCCTGGAAGCGGTGGAGCTCCTTGCCGGTGGTGGCGTCCGTGATGACGTGCAGCCGGCTGGGCGTGCCGTCGTCCTGGAGCCCGCTGATCACCGTCTCCCAGGCGAGCTTGGGGGTGCCGTCGCCGGCCCAGACGACCTTGCGGGCGCTGTCCGTGGAGGGCTGCCGGGCGTCGAGGGCCTTCGCGACCTTCAGCGCCTTGCCCTCGGCGGCCGCCTTGGCGAAGGCGGGCGTGGTGGAGGGAACCTTGATGGCCCGCTTGGTGTTGAAGGTGGTGCTCACCGTGCCGGTGGCCTGGGAGGCCGGCGGCGTGTGCACGATCAGGTCGCCGCCGAGGACGGGCAGGCCCGCGTAGGTGCGCTCGTAACGGGTGTGGAGCGTACCGTCGTTGTCCTTGACGACGTCCTTGACGACCAGCTTCTCCTTCGCCCCGAGGCCGAGCGAACGGGCGGTCTGCGTCGTCTTCTGGCTCGCGCTCTTGATCAGCGCGGTGTGCTGGGCGGGGGTGAGCTTGGCCTCCAGGCCCCCGGTGCGCAGGGTGCCGGCGTGGGGGGCCGGTTTGGCGGCCGCGGGGACCGCCTGGATGCCGAGGGCGAGGAAGGCGGCGGTGGCCACCAGAGCGCCTGCCGCCGTCGCCTGACGGGGGATACGTCTCACTCGTACTCCTACTGCTGCGGCCGTGAGTCCTACGGCCGGTGACAGACCGGACAGACGGGACGTGCTGTCCGGAGTGAGCTGAGCAGTGCGGGACCGTGACCGTGACCAGGCCGGACGCGGCCTGCACACGGCTGCAGGCAGGTTGCCAGTATTGATCGGTCCATGTCATTCATAGAACGGGGATTCGAGGGTTATCCCTCGGCCACCCCGCACCGGCCCCGCACGCCCCGTCACCAGAGGGCCGGGCGCGGGCCCCGTCCCGGGTCAGGCCAGCAACGGCAGCCTTCCGGCGATCTTGCTGATGCGGTTGCGCGGGCCGACGATACTCACGGCGCAGTAGGCGAGGTCCTCGGCGGGGGTCTTGCCCACGACGGCCCGGTAGTCGGCGTAGACACGCGTCTCCTGGGCCGCGGCCGGCATGTCGGCGACGAACGTGTCGGCGTACGCCGCGGCCTTGGCGCGGACGGCGCGGAGCGCGGCGGCGTCCGCGGCGAGGACCGAGCAGCCCGCCCAGGGCAGCCCGGGATGCACGGCGCCCTCGGCGTCGGCGACGTCGTCGCCGAGGAGACCGCCGACCGCCGACTGCGTCGCCGCGGCGACGCAGACCGCGGCGTTGACTGCGCGGCCCGGCGGCAGGTCTCGGTCGACGATCACGACCCATTTCAGCCGCGCCGCGCGGGTGGAGACCGTGGGGTCGCGCTCCTCGGGCGCGAATCCGATCCCGGTGCGGGGTGTCGTGGCGTCGGCCATTTCCTCATCTCCTGCGTCTTTCTGCGACTCGGCAAAGAGATGGTAGGCATCCGTGTGGAAGGAGCGGGGAGCGGCCGAATCTTCTTCGCACACCGCCTCCGTCGGCCCGCCGGTGCCGTACTTCGTGCGGTGATCCGAGCTGACCGAGGCCGGACGTACGGCCGGTGGAGGACACCTGGGGCAGGGCGACCGCGCGGCGGGCGTCCGCCCCGCCGTCATCGGGACGTGCGACGGACCCGCGCCCGTTCGGCCGCGGGTTCGACGCGGCGGGACTGGACGTGTTCGTACGCCATGGTGGTCTGCACGTCGGCGACCTCGCGGCGCTCGGTGAGACGGTCGATGACGAACGCATAGACGCCGTTGACGTCCGGAACGGCGATGTGGATGAGGAAGTCGTGCGCCCCGGAGGTGACGAACAGACCGATGGTCTCCGGCAGCCGGGCCGCCCACTCGCGAAACCCCTCGATGACGGGCCGGGCCGGCGGCCGGATGCGGACCGCGATGAGGGCCTGGACCGGGCGGCCCACCGCCTCCAGGTCGACCGCCGCGTGAAAGCCCGTGATGACTCCGCGCTCCCGCAGTGAGCGCACCCGCTCCAGCGAGGTGGACGGGGACACGCCCGTCTTGGCGGCCAGGTCCCGGTTGGTCTGCCGTGCGTCGTTCTGCAGTTCCCGCAGCAGGGCGCGGTCCAGTGCGTCCAAGTCCATGGCGCCAGCCTACGCCGCACGATGTTCGGCGATCACCGGCATACTCCGGACATGTGCCGGTTCCACGCGGTCCGGTTCCACTCGGTCCGCCCCCTGTGGCCGCGGGAGCACTCGGCATGACGTTCCGTGGTCATGTGTGCGGCGGCCGTGTCTCATCTCCCGCAGGAGGGCGGGGTTCGCCGAATCCGCGGCCGGAGGGCCTGTCTCCCCCGGGATGCGCGCGGCATCATCTCATTGAAAGGTGATGTGAAGGGTGGTGTCCCGCCCGCACTTGTGATCTGCGGGTGCCACCACCGCGGACCGACTCGCGGAGGAGACATCATGTCGACGTCACAGCCTGAAGCGTCCCGTCGTCCGTCCGATGACCGGGCCACGCCGGACCGCCTGCTGCACGCGGCTCCGGCCTCGGAGCCGTCACCGGAGGATCTGGTCCTCGCCTCGGGCAAGGACATCACCCCCGAGACCCTGGCCTGGGCGCAGCGCAAGCTCGCGTCCGAAGGGCAGGCCGCGCTCGACAAGCTGCTGCCGTAGCCGCCGCCCCGATCCGGGATCACCGCGCCGGAGACGGCGCGCGTTCCGGTGCGGTGATCCCGGATCGGCGGGGGCAGACCGGCCGCGGTGACGCACGTCAGACAGGTACCGGCAGGCCGTTCCCGCCGTCCGCCTCCTGCGCCCCGGCCGCGCCGCCCGCGCGCCGCCCCCGCCTCCGCACGCCCGGCGCGTTTCACGATTTTCCCGCGCGCTCTCCGTGTCCCGCGCGCTCTCCGTTTCCCGCGCGCTCTCCGTTCCCCGGGCCTTCCGCGACGAGCAGCGCGTCCGCCGCCGCCACCGCCTCGTGCACGGTCCGGGTGCCCGTCATCACGCACAGTGTGTAGCCGACGTCCTGTAGTTCTCGTGCCCTTTCGGGTGTCTCCCTCTCGGCGAGCGCGATCCGCAGGGACGCGTACCGGGTCAGCAGCCCTCTGACGGCCTTCGCATCCGGAACCAGCACAGGGGGCCTCCCTCTCGTGTTTCGGCCCGTGTGCCCCTTCACGGGCGGGCCATGCACAACTCCCCTTCCGTGCACGTCCCTTCGCCACGAGCGCGACGGCGGCCGCGCCCGTCCCGGCGCTACCCCACGTTCCAGAGGAACCGGTGGGTGTGGATGCCGAAGTACGGGAACGACTGCACGCGCTCCACACCGTCCACGGTCCGGACCACGTCGTTGACGAAGTCGAGCAGTTCACGCGGTCCGGCGCAGACGACCTCGACGAACAGGTCGAAGCCGCCCGAGGTCAGGACCGAGTAGACGACTTCGGGGTGCGCGGCCAACTCGTCGGCGACCGCCCGCGGATCACCGTCGACTCCGACGCCGAGCAGGGCCATGGCCTGGCCGCCCATCCGCATCGGATCGGTGACCCCGACCACCTGGACCACCTTGGTGTCGAGGAGCCGTTGCAGTCGCTGACGGGCCGCGGAGGCGGAGAGGCCGACCTTCGGGCCGAGGTCGGCGTAGGCGACACGGCCGTCGGCCTGCAGCTCACGCAGGATGGCCCGGTCGATCTCGTCCACGTTGTTCCTCCCCGGCGGTGGGTGCCCAGCCTACCGACGCGGGTCAGCCCGCCAGCTCCGCCAGGGCGGCGTCGAACACCTCGGTGTGGGTGTCGACGTCCCGCTCGGTGGTCGCCGGGCACATCAGTGCCATGCTGTGGAACGGGGTGAGCAGCACACCCCGGTTGGCCAGGTAGAGGTGGAGGTAGTCCTCCAGCTCGGCGTCCGCGGCGGCCGCGGACCGGGTGCCGGTGCGCGGGGCGGGGTCCGCGAACCGGTATTCGGTACGGGCGCCGAGCCGGCTGACCGACCACGGCAGGTTCCGTCGTTCGACGCAGGCCCGCACACCGGCCTCGAAGCGCTCGGACAGCTTCGCCATCCCGGCGAACGCCTCGTCCGTGAGGACGTGCTCCAGGGTCGCCCGGGTCGCGGCGACCGACAGCGCGTTGCCCGCGAGGGTGCCTCCGACGCCGCCCATGTCGACGAGGTCCAGGTCGTCGCGGCCCAGCAGCAGTTCCGCCAGTTCGGCCGACAGCCCGTACGCGCCCGCAGGGATGCCGCCGCCGATCGCCTTGCCGATGGTGACCATGTCCGGTTCCAGGTCCCAGGCGGCGGTGCAGCCTCCGGGGCCGGCCGAGAAGGTGTGCGTCTCGTCGTTGACGAGCAGGGTGCCGGACCGCCGGGTCAGCTCGCGCACCCCCGCGAGATAGCCGGGCTCGGGAAGCACGATGCCGATGTTGGTGAGCGCGGGCTCCATCAGGACCGCGGCCACATCACCGTGGGACAGCTCGCGTTCGAGCTGGTCGAGATCGTTGAACTCGGCCACCCGGCTGGTCAGGGTGACGTCGCAGGGCGCGCCGACGTTGCCGGGCCTGGCGGTCCCTCGCCCGTCCGGCCCCACCACGATCAGCGACTCGTCGACACTGCCGTGATAGCAGTAGCTGTTCACCAGGATCTTCGGACGGCCGGTGACCGCCCGCGCGAGCCGGATCGCCCACCGGTTGGCGTCGGTCGCGGTGAGCGAGAAGCTCCAGCGCGCCAGGCCGAAACGACGGGTCAGTTCCGCGCCCACCCACTCGGCGTCCTCCGTCGGCAGCATCGCGGTCGCGCCGCCCAGTTCGGCGAAGCGCGTGTGGACGGCCGCGGCGACCGCGTCCGGGGAGTGACCGGCCATGGCGCCGGTGTCGCCCAGGCAGAAGTCGATGTACTCGTGTCCGTCGACGTCCGTGACACGGGCACCGCGGGCCGCTGCGAGATAGCGGGGGAACGCTCCGGCGGTCTTGTTCATCCACGTCATCGGCACCCGGCCGAAGAGGTGGTCGGCGCGTGCGTAGGCGGCCCTCGAACGCGGGTTCCGCCGCTCGGCCTCGGCGCTCTCGCGGGCGAGGAGCTCTCGCAGACGGCTGCGGTCCATGGTGTACCCCACTTTCAGCGACGCATGATGACGAAGACTGTACGACTGAAATGAGCCCTTCATCAATGTTCTACGATTGGATCTGTTGCGCTGACGCTCGAATCGAGCGCGCCCTTGCGCCGGTGCAGAACAAGGGATCAAGCCCGGACCTCGCCTCCGGGCGGATGACATGCGCGGACCATACTGGGAGGCACACCTCACCCCGATCCTCCAGAGTGATCCATGCCAAAGTCCTCCACCGCCCGCGCGACCGCTCCCGACACCGTGTGGCTGGCACGCGGGCGGCACCTCGGCCCGGGTGCCGAACAGGCCGTCCGGCAGCGACTGCGGGACCTGAAGAGCGACGCGGTCATCCAGGACCACCTCGAATTCGACGGTTCCTGCGACGGCCCGTCCGACGCGCCCGTCACGTCCGACGCGCCCGGCACCGCAGACCACGTCTTCGAGGCCCGTTGGCTCGTCGGCGACCAGGTCGTCGTACGCGCCCGTCTGACCCTCGGGGCACCCGGGGGCAGGGACGACGCGCGGGACTGGGTGCTGGTGGCGGAGGCGGAGCGGCCCTGGGACCTCGGCTGGCCCTCACCCGCCACCGTGTTCTGGCCCGAGGACTCCGGGGTGCCCTGGGACCATGACGTGGTCCCCGGCCTGCGCTTCCGCGGGACGAACCGGCTGCCCGCGGACGACCGGGCGCTCCGTCGACTGCTCAAGGACTGCGCGCGCCGCTCGTGGAGCATCCATGTGATCGTCCACGAGGCGATGACCCCCGACGAACGCGGGCGGCTCCCGCTGGCGCCGCTGCTGCCGCCGGGGGTACGGCACCGCGTCGTGGAACACCGGGCCGCGCCCGGGCAGTTCCAGGTGGTGAACTGGGCGCTGGACGACCTGGGCGCGCGGGTGCCCCGCGGAGGTGCCGTGGTGCTCCCCGCGACGCCGGGCGGGCCCGGGGACCGGCCCGGGGACGACGGGCACGCCTTCGCCGTACGCACGGTGTTCCTCGACGGGTCGCGGCCCGCGGAACTCATCGACGCCGTGCGGCGCTGCGCCGAATCGCCCCGCCCCCTGCCCGAGGGCGCCGAGGCGGCGCTGACCGGACTGCGCGAGCGGTGGCACCTGATGACACCGGAGGAGGAACTGGCCCAGGCGCGCCGTCAGATCGCCGCCTACGCCGAGGCCCTCGACGCCATGACGAAGTCGCGCGACCTGTACCGGGAGGCGGCCGAGCTCGCCCACGAGGCGCTGGCGGCCTACCGGGAGTCCTCCGGTCCGCTGCCGGCATCGCGGCGCGCACCCGGCGAGCGGGAAGGTTTCTCCTTCCGGGACCGCCTGGCCATGTCCCTGGACCGTGTGCGCGAGGGCGCCCGGCTCCTGCGCGCGCCGGCCTCGGAGGGTCACGCACCGGGTGGCGCCGGCGCGGACGGGGCCGCGGAGTCCGGGGAGGCGCCCTCCTCGGCCGAGCCGCCGGAGACACGGGACCGCGCATAGCGGTCGTACACGCCGGCCCGCGCGTGGTGTTCGTGCGGGCCGGTGCGGAAGTTCCGTGTGTGGCACGCGTTTTGGGGGGTACCCCGAGCCGTACTCGCCGCCGGGGGCGCGCTCCGGAGGCGAGTGGCCGGTCGCCTCCGGAGCGCGGACCGCGGTGCATCGGACCGCCGCCGCGGGGTAGGCGACCTCCGCACACCGTAGCCATGGGAGGACATCGTGTCGGCTGAGACCCCCCTGTCCATCGATGTGACGACGCCCCGGGAGGACGTCGCGCTGGTCGCCGTGAAGGGCTTTCTGGACGTCGGCACCGCGACGGAGCTGCACCACCATCTCGCCAACCAGGTGCACCACGGGCGACGGCATCTGCTGCTCGACCTCTCGGCGGTGCCGTTCATGGACTCGTCCGGCATCAACATCGTCCTCAGGGCCGGCAAGGAGACCCGCCAGGCCGGCGGCTCGGTGGGCCTCATCGATCCGGCCCCCGCCGTACAGCGGATCCTCGACCTGACCGGGGTGAGCCTGACGGTCCCGTCCTATAAGAGCACCGACGACGCGCTCGGCGCCACGGGCGATGCGATGAGCCGGCCGTAGCGGAGGGGGCGGATCCCGGACGTCGCCGTCCCCGCGCGGCTCCGCGCGCACGGGAGCGGCCACCCGCCACCAATACTTGCCGTTTGACAACTATAGCCTTGAGGCAACAAAGCGTGAGGGCGGAGAACGCAGGGAAGGGACGGGAATGGTGCGGTGGGCGGAGCCGGCTGCCCGCGCCGACCGGCCGTGGCACGGGCCGGGCACACCTGCCGGGGCGGTGGGCCCCTCCGCGGCTCACGCCGTCCGGGCGTCGGTTCCCCCGGCCTCGTGGATCTGCGCCGCCGCGGCGGCGCAGAACGCCTCCAGCCCCTGCAGCAGCGCCGCCCGCTTCGCCGTCGGCATCCCGGCCAGCACGGACTCCAGAGCGCTCTCCCGCCGTGCCCGCAGCTCGGCCAGGAACGACCTGCCGCGACGGCTCAGGTGCAGACGCAGCTCACGGCGGCTGATCGCGCTGGGCGCACGCTCGACGTACCCGACCGCCTGGAGACGGTCGCACAGCCTGCTCGTCGAGGGCGGGGTCGACCCCAGGGCGTCGGCGAGCGTGCGCAGGTTGATGCCCTCGTTGTGCTCCAGGATGAAGAGCACCCGCAACTGGGAGGCGGACACGGGAGCCGTGGAGGCACGCCCCCACAGGACCTCCAGCAGCTCCGCCGCCTCTGAGGTCACACGCGCCACCTCGCTGGGCTCGGTACGCAGGCTGGAGGAAGACATGGTCTCACTCTCCCAGACTTGTCGGATCCGGTCGGCCTGCCGGGATGACAGCCCGCCCATAACGATAGATACGGGCACCGGCACACCGTCGCACGACCTCTTCGGGGCGTGAGTCCGCAACCGTGCCAGTGGAAGAATGGTGTATCCGACATCGTGAACAGATTCATGGCAGCCGAGAGGGCCCTGCGCACCGCGGCTCCCCACCGGTTGGTGGACGCGCTCCGCGACGTACTGCGCAGCCGCTACGCGGCCGAGTCCGCCCAACTCCTGATGGCCGACTACGGGCTCTTGGTCCTGCAGCCCGTCTCCGCGCGGCCCCACGCCTCCGACGCCGTGCCGGTGCACGGCAGCACGGCCGGCAGGGCCTTCGGCTCGCAGGAACCCGTCGTGGAGGAGCACGGCGGCCTGGCCCGCGTCCACCTGCCGGTCACCGTACGGGGAGACCGGCTCGGCGTACTGACGGTCACCCTGCCGTCCGGGAGCACCGCGGAGGCCCTTCCCGAACTCTCGGACATCGCCGGGATCCTGGCTCACGAAGTGATCGTGGCCGAGCGGGACACCGACGTCTACCTGCGGGCCAGACGCCGGGACCGGCTGACGCTCGCGGCCGAGATGCAGTGGCAGCTGCTGCCGGGCCGCTCGTGCGTCCGGCCCGAGTACGCACTCGGTGCGCAACTGGAGCCCGCCTACGCGATCTTCGGGGACAACTTCGACTGGTCCGCCGGCCCCGACCGTCTGATGCTGTACGTCACCAACGGCATGGGCGAGGGCATCGAGGCGTCGCTGCTGACCAACCTGGGGATCAACGCGCTGCGCAACGCGCGGCGCGCCGGCATTCCGATCGAGGACCAGGCCGCCCTCGCCGACCAGGCGGTCTACGCCCAGTACCGGGGCGCCTCCTATCTGTCCGTGCTCCTGCTCGACCTCGAACTGTCCACCGGTCGTGTGAAGGTCGTCGACGCCGGGTCGCCCCGGATGCTGCGGCTGCGCGCCGGAGGCGTGGAACGGGTCGGCTTCGAGGCCCAGTTGCCCCTCGGCATGTTCGAGGAGACCGACTACACGGCACAGGAGTTCCGTGTCGAACCGGGCGACCGGCTCGTCTTCGTCAGCGACGGGGTCCACGGGGTCGCCGCTCCGGGAGGCGAGACATACGGCGAGAAGTCGCTGGCCAAGGCGATCGCGTCGACGAGGCTGCTGCCGGCCGCCGATGTGCCCGGCGCCGTGCTGAGAGAGCTCTCGGGCCATCGCGGCAGCCCGGAACCGGGGGACGACGCGCTCGTGGTGTGCCTGGACTGGTTCGGGCCGCGACGCGCCGCATGAACCGGGCGCCCGGTCCGCCGGGCCGTCGTCCGGTGGACGGCCAAGGGTGCCGGGTGCCAGGTTCCTTGCCGCATGCTTACAGTTGTCGCACAGCAATCGATTTCGCTCTTCAGGAAGAACCCCGCACGGTCGCGGAAGCCTACGCACGAAGGAGACGGTGACGTGACGGACCATGAACCGGCGGCGCAGCAGGGGGCGTCGGCATGCGTCGTCGCGGACTTCCTTGCGCCGACCGGCGGTCCCGAAGGCCGGGCGACCGCCCACGTCCCCGTCCGCCCCGGACCGCCCTCCCGTCCTGCACAGCACCGGCCTTCCCAGCCGGTGGTCGCCGCGCGCCCCCATGCCCGTCCGCGGCGACACCACGGTGGGCCCTACCGCCCACACACCGTCGGATTGTGAGCCATGACCCACACCTGGCACATCACCGGCGTCCTCGACGCCGCCCGGGCCCGTATCGCCGTCGCCCGGATCGCGGCCGAGCACGGCGTCTCCGTTCTCGACCGCGCCCGGCTCGTCACCTCGCTCACCGCGCAGTTGCGCCAGTGCCTCACCAAGGGCGGCACCTGGCGGCTGACCCTTCGGGCCACTCCCCCGCCCGGACGCGGGCAGCGGCCGCAGCTGCGGATCGGCATCCGGCCCGGCCCGGACGACGGTCCGGGCGGCCGAGCGACATGGCGGGCCGTGGTCCGCGCCACGGAGTGGGCCGGCCCCAGCGGCGCCGTGGCGGACCGCACCGATCCGGCGGCCCTGGCCGAGGCGCTCTTCAGCGCGGACGAGGACGCCGCGCGGATCCTCGACGCCCTGACGGAGCAGGAGGCACTGGTCGCCTTCCACCGTGAGGAACTCCATCAGACGAATCAGGGTGTTCTCGCCCTGCATGCCGACCTGGGGGCCGCCGGCCAGGCACAGCGCGAGCTGTTCGCCGCCGAACGCGCCGCCCGTACCGAGGCGGAGGAGGCACGCCGGCGGCTGACGTTCCTCGCCGACGCCAGCGCGGCGCTGACGGCGTCCCTCAACCACGGGGAGATCGTGCGCCTGCTTCCGGAGCTGCTGATCCCGGCCTACGCGCACAGCGTCGACGTATGGCTGCTCGGCGACGAGGACGAGCGGCGGCGGCCGGTGCCCCGTCCCGCCGCGGCCGTGGTCGCCGCCCGCACCGGCCGCCCCCAGTACGCGGCGGACCACCCCGGCGGCCTGCCCGGCGTGGAGGACCGCCCGCCCTCCGCGCTCCACCCCGACCGCCCCTGCCTCTGCGTCCCCCTGTCGACCCGGCGGGCGCCCGTGGGCGTGCTCACCCTCACGCCGCCCGGCGACCGGTGGGCCCCGGACGACGCGGTCATGCTGATCGAACTGGCCCGCCGGGCCGGGACCGCGATCGACAACGCACAGCGCTACGAGCACAACCGGGACATCGCCGAAACACTGCAGCGGGCGCTGCTCACGGACCTGCCCATGACCCCGGGGCTGCGGCTGGCCGCCCGCTACCTCCCGGCGACCCACGGCCTCAACGTCGGCGGAGACTGGTACGACGCCTTCCGCCAGCCGGACGGGAGCCTGATCGCCGCCGTCGGCGACGTCACCGGCCACGGGCTGCGCGCCGCGGTGATGATGAGCCAGCTGCGCACGGCGCTGCGGGCGTACGCCGTCGACGGCGGCAGCCCGGGCCAGCTCCTCACCCGGCTGCACCTGTTCCTGCACCATCTGCAGCCCGATCTCTACGCCACCGCGGTGATCGCCCGCTTCCGGGCCGACGAGCCCGTGCTGACCTGGGCCGCCGCCGGGCATCCGCCACCCGTGCTGCGCACTCCCGACGGCCGGGTGCGCACCCTCGACGCCAAACCGGGTGCCATGCTGGGCATTCCGCTGCGGCAGAAGATCGCCGACCACACCGTGCCGCTGCCGGCGGGGTCGACCCTCGCCCTGTACACGGACGGTCTGGTGGAGCGGCGGGCCCAGGGCATCGACCCGGGCATCGAGCGGCTCACGGGGGCTCTCTCGGTGCTCGCCGTGCCGGACCTCGGCGGCGACCTCGAGGCGGCCGCCGACCGTGTGCTCGACCCGATGCTGCACGATTCGGAGCGCGACGACGACGTATGCCTCCTGCTGTGTCACGTCGGCGGCGACGGGCCGGCTCCGCCGTCGCGCGCGCCGTCGGTGTCGGGACATCGCTGACGGTGCTGCCGGGCCGGCCGTTCGTCCCGTCGTGCCGGTGCCCGGGCTCCGCTACGCCTCGGGGTCCGGCAACAACGCACGCGCTGCGTGGAAGGCGTGCAGTCCCTGCTCCAGCGCGGTCCGCTGCGCGGGCGTCATCGCGGTGAACACGGCGGCCAGGCTCGCGGATCTGCGGTCGGCGACCTCGGAGAGCACCTTCCTGCCCCGGACGGTGACCCGCAGCTGCAGCTCCCGCCGGTTGCGGGGATGGACCACCCGCTCCAGCAGCCCCGCGGCCTCCAGCCGGTCGCAGAGCCTGCTCGCCGCGGGCAGCGCGATGCCGAGGGTCTCCGCGAGCGCCGTGAGATTGAGCTCCGCGCGGTGCCGGACGGCGGTCAGCGCCCTCAACTGATGGGTGGACAGGCGCGGAGTGACCGTCTCGGCCGCCGCGCTCCACAGCGTCACCAGGCTCTCCACCGCGTCCGCGACCTGCCGGGCCAGCGCCCTCGCACGCCTGCCCGCCTCGTCTGCCTCCGTCACCTCACCGTCATCTCCCACCACGCGCCTCACGCCATCCATGTCGTCCGCCCCGGCTGGTCCGGGGACCGGCCGACACGGCCGATCCGATCGGCGCCCTACCCGGAGCGCCCCTGAGTACGCCGCCGGAGACCGGCCTTCTTCGCGGGAGCGCCGCACCGCACGCCCCGTCGGGGGCAGCGCGGCCGATGGGTGTGCCGTGATTCCGGAGGCGTAGCCCTCGGCGTTCTGGCAACGGTGAAGGAGGGGGCCGGGTGACGCACGACAACGACGACAACCGGCCGGCGTGCCGGCCGGGGGAAGGGCGGCATGGCAACCGAGCCGCGGTGGGACAGGGCCTGGCCCTTTGAAACGGTCGAGATGCTCATAGCCGGCTTCACCGGCGAGCTGCACGACGTGACGGACGCGCGCCTGGCCGCCGAGGGATTTCTGCGGCGGCTGGCGCGGGCCTCCCCTCCGACGAGTCCGGAGCACTGGAACGACATCCTTCTCGTGGTCGACGAACTGGCCGCCAACGCCGTCCAGTACGCGCCGGGCCCGTTCGGCCTGCGGATGCGTCCGACGTACGACGGCGTCCATGTGACGCTGCACGACACCAGCAGGACACCTCCTTCGCCGCGCCCCTTCCGCCCGGGCCGCGTCGGCGGCATCGGCTGGCACCTGGTGCACACGCTGTGCGATCAGGTCAGCGTCGTCGTCCAGCCGGAGGGAAAGGAGGTGCATGTGTTCCTCCCCTGGTAGGGCGCTCTCGTCAGGCAGCGCGTGGCCCGGTGTCCCGGGCCGGTTCGTGCACGGTGAGCAGCCGGCGGCGGTGCCGCGCGCGGGCGGCTTCCGCGGTGCCGGCGGGGTTCGGCATCCGCTCCTCGTTGCGTCCCAGGGCCGGCAGCAGGCACAGCAGGAACACCGGCGTGAGCAGGGCCACGACGATCATCCGGGCTCCCTTCGCAGGGTTTCCCGTTCCGCGCAGCCGGGTTCTGCCGGGGAAAACACGGTCGTCCTGCGCATGTGCGCCGAGCCGCCGTCCGCCGGGCGCGGGCGGTCAGCGGAGCGGCACCAGGACACTGACGGTCTTGCCGCCGTCCGGGCACCGCTCGACGACGATGTCGCGCGCCAGCTTGATGATCAACGGCCAGCCGTACCCGCCGCCCTCGTGCGCCGTGGGAAGCGCGCCCGAGCCGTAGGCCTCCGGCGGGATGTGCGCGCTGCGGTCGTGCACGGTCAACCGGACCCCGTCCCGCGCCGGCGTCGCCTCGAAGGCCACGAGCCCGCCCCCGTGGCGCATCGCGTTGGACACCAACTCCGATGCCACGAGCAGCAGATCGGTCACTGCCCGGTCGGCCGGCGGGCGGGCCGCGGCCGCCCGGTGCTCCCGTACGACGGCCAGCACGTGCGCGCGCGCCGTCGCCGCGCCGGTGACCGGACGGCTGGGCGGCGACGGCCCTTCGTGCCGTGCACCGGCGGCCCGGTTCCCGCCGTCCCGGGAAGGGACTTCCGCCGGTCTCATCGCTCGCTCGGGGCACGGAGGACGGCAACGGCGCGGGAGGCACCCTCGAGGGACGGGACGCGCGGCGCCGTTGGCGGCGGCGGAGCGCACACGCCGAGGGCGCGCACGCGGATGTGCGGTGTCCGTCCGCGGGGCTCCGGGGCGGGGCCCACGCCGTCGGGGTGCCGACCACCGGCGGACGGGCAGCGTCCGTCCGGAGGGCGGCGGCCGGTCTCCAGGCGGGCGAGGGCCGCCGTAGTGGGGTCTCGTCCGTTCATCGCTCCTCGCCTACCCGTTCACGCGCGAACCCATGGGCCCGACCGCTCGCCGCTCGCCCGTCTGCGGGCCGCACCGTGCCGACGCGCACCGTCCGGGCGTCCACGGTACGGTCACTCGGCCCGCCCGCCCGGCAGGGCGCGGTAGTACGCGCCGACCGCGGCCAGGTAGTCGGGCTCCAGGGTCTCGCGGTCGGTGCGGAAGCGCGGCGCGGCCTTCACTTCGTCCTTGGAGCAGGCCAGGGTGATCTGCCGCGCCGCGGTGTCGATGGTGGTGATGACACCCGCGGGGACGAGGACGCCCCTGCCGAAGACCCACGCCCCGGTGTCGACGATCAGATGCCGCATGCCCGAGCCGTCGGCCTGCCGGTCGACCTGCCCCACGAAGCCGTCCGTCGCCTCGACGGTGAAGCCGGTCAGGACCTGTCCCTCGATGTGACCGCTGCCGGGTCGGTACGTCCACGGGCTGTCGATGGTCACCTGGCTCCCTCCCTCGGTGGGTGTGGAGCAGCGGATACCCGCGTCCGCGAGGGACATTCGAGGTCGTGGCCGGCCGCCGGCGCGGACCGTGCGGGCCTCGGGGCCGGCGGCCGCGGGCTCTCAGCGGGCCAGCGTGGAGGCGAGTTCGGTCGCGGCCTCGACGAGGGCGACATCCGGTTCGGTGAGCAGCTCGCACAGGACGCTCCGGTCGGCGTGCACGGCGCGGCGCGCCTCCCGCTCCCAGCCCACGTAGTCGTGGTGGTGGTTGAGCAGCTTCGGGTAGACGGAGGCGGTGCTCTCCCACTGGCGGGCGTCGGCGATGTTCTTGAGCAGATGGACGATCTGCACCCGGCAGGTCACCTGGGGAAGCCGGGCCAGCTCCCACAGGAAGGGGACGGTGGCGGCCGTCGCCTGCTCGACGACGAAGCCGTACTGGCAGATGCGCTCTCTGAGGTCGCCGAGCGCCGCCCGGGCCGTGGCCTCGTCACCCCAGGCGACGCTGTGGAGCAGGAAGGGGATGGCTCCCGCCGATCCGCTGGAATCCTTGATGGCGTCCCACGGCACCTTCCCCAAGTTCTTCAGTGGCGTTGCCATTTCCGCTCCCCGCAAACAGTGTGGGCCCCGGGCCCCCGGTCGTCCCTTCCCTCGCAGCGGCGCCCGTGGTGTCCTCGCTCTTCGCGGCCCTTCCGGCGGGCACGTGGAGCGCTCGACACCACGCTCGTCGACACCGCGCCCGGGGGGCCGGCGCGGGCGGTCGTCCCTGCCCGGGCCGGGGCCTCGGCGTGGCGGTCTGACACTCGGTGCGCATGTGCTGATGACACGGCATCTCCCTGATGCGAGGTCAGCATGCGGTGTCAATACTGCGATTGACGCCCCCGCTATTATCCATGCTGTCAGCACCGTCGTGCAATTGCATGGGAAATTGCACGACGGGTAGGGGTACAGGGGACCGATGTGGTGCACTCCGCCCGCGCGTGCCCGTTGCCACCGTGGCGGAATGTCAGCAAGGAGACTGTGGTGCCATCAGTGCCGAACGGGATACGGGCCAGCGCCCTGGAGGCCCGCTGGATCAAGAGCCGGCACAGCAATGCCGAGGGCAACTGCGTCGAGGTGGCCGCCCTCGCCGACGGGGCGGTGGCCCTGCGCAACTCGCGCGATCCGGACGGACCCGCCCTCGTCTACACGCCTGCGGAGGTGGCTGCCTTCCTGGCCGGCGCCAAGGACGGGGAGTTCGACCACCTGGTGTGACGCGGGCCCGTACGGCGCGGTGCTGCCGGCGCATGCGGCAGGACCCCCCGGGATGCGACAATGCAGACCCGTTTGCCGTCGGCCGGCTGGGAGCCAGGATGTCCGCAGAACCGCACCGCATCTCCCGCCTCGAACCGTATCTGAAGCGGACGGAGCCCGCACCGACTCTGCTGAAGATGCTGGTCGGCGTGCAGCTGGCGGGTATCCGTGAGGACGCGGGACTCTCCCAGGAGCAGGCGGCGCGGGCCCTCGGCTTCAGCCCCGCGAAGCTGTCCCGCATCGAGGCGGGGAAGAGCCGGCGTCCGCCCAGGGAGGGCGATGTCCTCGCGCTGCTGCGGCTGTACGGGGCCGACGCCTACGAGAGTTCGGTCCTGGTCGAGTTGCTGCGGCGCGCCGGTGAGCCCGGGTGGTGGCAGCGCTACGACAAGCGGCTGATGCCCGAGTGGTTCGACCGCCTGGTCGGGCTTCAGGAGGCGGCGGCCGCCATCCGCACCTTCGAGATCCAGTACGTCCCGGGGCTGTTGCAGACCGCCGCCTACACCCGGGCGGTGGTGGAGCGCGGCCTGCCGACGGCGTCGGCCGCCGAGGTGCAGCGCCGGGTCGAGCTGCGGATGCGCCGACGGGAGCTGTTGCTGCGTCCGGACGCTCCCCAGTTGTGGGCCATTGTCGACGAGTCGGTCCTCATGCGTGTGCTGGGCGGTCGCGAGGTGATGCGGGAACAGCTGGAGCACCTCGTCGAGATGGCCCAGCGCCCACAGGTGACCGTGCAGATCGTCCCGTTGGACGTGACGAACGCGTCGGCACCCGCCATCCCCGTCACCTACCTGCGCTTCGGCGGACTCGATCTGCCCGACATCGTCTATCTGGAGCACATCCGCAGCGCCAACTTCCTGGAGGACCGGGACGAGACCGAGGAGTACCGGGTGGCGCTGGACCGGCTCGCCGACGAGGCACTCGATCCCCGCGAGTCGCTCGCGCTGCTGCACAAGACGCTCGAAGAGCGCTACTCCGCCCGGTGACGGGCCGGGGTACCTTCGTCAGCGGGCGGCACCTGGGTCAGCGCAGGCGCCCCACTCCGCCGAACTCGATCCACTCCTTGGTCAGTTGACGGGGTGCCACATCTGAGTCGGGCCGCCAGGTGGACACCTCCACCAGACCCGGTTCGAGGATGTCCATCCCTTCGAACCAGGCCGCCACGTCCTTCTCCTGGCGCACGCGCCCCCAGTGTCCCTGCGTGGCCTGATCCATGAAGTCGGTGACGAAGGCCCGGACTTCGGGATCGTCGCTGACCAGCTGGCACATCACCATGAAGCTGCCGGGCATGAGCCGTTCGGCGACCCGGCGGACGAGGGCCGGCGGCCCGTCGGTCTCGCTGTCCGGAATGCAGTGCATCACCGAGTTGAAGAGCACGGCCACCGGCTTCGAGAAGTCGATCAGGCGCCGGGTCTCGGGCCGGGAGAAGATCGTCTCCGTGTCCCGCATGTCGGCCTGGATCACGGCCGTGCGCTCGTCCTGCTCCAGCAGGGCGCGGCCGTGCACCAGAACCATCGGGTCGTTGTCCACGTACACCACGTGGGAGGCGGGGTCGACGCGCTGGGCGACCTGGTGGACGTTGTCCTGGGTGGGCAGTCCGGAGCCGTGGTCGAGGAACTGCCGGATGCCGTACTCCGCGGCCAGCGTCCCGACCACCCGCTGCAGGAAGCGCCGGTTGTTCAGGGCCAGCGCCCGCGTGCTGGGCACGACCTTGTCCAGTTCCTCGCATGCCGCCCGGTCGGCCGCGTAGTTGTCCTTGCCGCCCAGGTAGTGGTCGTACATGCGGGCGGCCGTCGGCACCGAGGCGTCGATCGACGTGGATAACCGCCTGCCAGGCTGCATCGTTCCCCCAGATCCCAGTCGTTCCGCCGAGACCGCTCGACGGGCAACCCATCCTAGAGATACGGCGTTTGCAGATGCCAGTCCTCGAACGAAGGACGTGGTCACAGCGCACGACGGTCGACGGCCCGAGGAGGAAGGCGCGGTGCCAAGGAGCCGTAGCGGCACGGCGGCGGCCGGCCCGGTGGCCGGCCGGGTCGAGGTGCGGCCGGCCGTCCACCCGGAGGTCCGGGGGCCGGGCGCCGGGGTGTTCGGGGTCGCGAACCACGCGGCCGAGGCCGTCCCCGCTCCCGGCCGCCCTCGGCCTCACCCGCGCCACGGCGGTACGGGGTGTCCCGTACCGCCGTCGCCGAGCCCGGCGGACGCGGGGAAGGCGGCCGTCAGGACGCGGGGCACTCCTTCCAGGCCAGGTGGTAGACGGTGCTGATGTCACCGTCGGTGGAGTCCATCGTCATGAAGCTGGTGCTGCCCGGCGCCGAGGTGCCGGCACTGACGCGGAGTTCGGTGTTGATGTTGAAGTTCCGCTGCACGCCGCAGGGTGCCCAGACCAGCTGGGCCCAGTCGGTGCTGTCCGTCGCCTGCCAGTTGTCGTCGTACGGCCCGTTGAACGGGTGGGTGATCGCCGCGGTGTTCGGCGAGCCCTGGAAGTAGTACGACGCCTTCTCCGTGCTGCCGGCGCCCGGCTGGAGGGAGGCGAAGCCCCGGTAGTCCGCGCTGGCGATGGCGTAGGTGAAACCCTGCGGCACATGCACGATCAGGTTGAGCTGGCAGTTCTTCCGGAACGCGGTGGGGTCGGAGTTCCCGCCGACCTGGGCGAGGTAATCGCTGTAGGTCACGGTGAAGGCGGTGTTGTCCGGGGAGACGGCGACCGCGGCGGTGCCCTGGGGGCAGCCGGAGCCGTTCACCGTGGCGACCTTGATGACGATCTTGTCCGGGGGCGGGTCGACGATCCCGGAAGAGGGGTCGTGCGCCGGCAGCACGGTGGTGAGCAGCGCCGCGATCGCGCCGCTCAGGAGCAGTCCTCCAGCCATGGTTCTCCCATCCGTTGCTTCGGTGTCCCGGCGGTGGGCACCGCCGGGTGTCGGGGGGTGCGGTCCCGCACATCCGTGCGGGACCGTCGCGGACCAGCTGCGTTGGATCAGGTACCGAGCCGTGCAACGACGCCATGCGCATGCCAAATTCGCATGCGGACGCCCCTCCCCACCTGTGAAGGACCTGTGAAGGCGGGGGCGACCGCATCGTACGAACCGCAGCGAAGGAACGGAACGGCCTTCTCCGGCCAATCACCGCGAGCACACCAGGGCCCACGCGACGCGACCCCCACGAGGGGGCCCACTCGTACGCACGTCCGAGCGGGGGCGCCTTGGCCCCGAGCTCCCGGTCGGGGCACCATCACCGGGCATGGCAACGACCGCGCACCCGCGCACCCGCTCCGCCCTCCGGACGACCCCGTGAACCCGGCCCGCATCCCCGGCCTGATCGTGCCCCTCGTCCTTCTGTTCGCGCTCGTGGCCGGCGCGGTGTGGTACTGGCACCACCGCAACGACTAGCCGGAACTCCACACAGCGGATCTTCACTCGCAGGAGTGAAGATCGCGGTATGGGAGCAGACCCGCTCGACCATGACCGGCGCATCGGCCCCGGGGCGCACCCCATCCATGATCCGTTGGTGCGCCGCGGCACCGTGGCGGTTCGACGAGGTAGCGGGCGTCTCGGTGCCGTGTTGGACTGAGTGGGCAGAGTGCTCGTCACTACGGCGCCGATCCACGCCGTGGTACGACATCGGCCAGATGCAAGGGTACGTCGCAGAGCGTGACATTGAGGATGCGGAGGCGGCCCATGGCGGAGTCGCGGGACGACGAGCAGCTCAGTCTGCGCCTGGCGGCCGTAGCGGCGTTGGGGTTCGTGCTGATCGTTCCGCCGTTCTTGGCGCGGTTCGATCGCATGGGCCAGGTCTTCGGTGTCCCGATCCTCGCGGCCTACCTGTTTCTCGTCTGGGCGATCGTGATCGTTCTGGTCGCCGTGATCGGCGGCAGATCGAGGTAGGCCGTGCTCCAGACCTGGTTCATCGTCGCTGTTTCGGCCGGGTACCTCGGCCTGCTCTTCGCCGTGGCCTCCTACGGTGACCGGCGGGCGGACTCCGGTCGGAGCGTCATCAACAACGCGACGGTCTACGCGCTGTCCTTCGCGGTGTACGCCACCTCGTGGACGTACTACGGCAGCGTGGGCTGGGCCGCCAGGGCCGGAGTCAGCTTTCTGCCGATCTACCTGGGGCCGACGCTCATGCTCGCGCTGGGCTGGCTGGTGCTGCGCAGAATCATCCGGATCAGCCACCGGCACCGGGTCACCTCGCTGGCCGACTTCGTCTCCGCCCGCTACGGCAAGAGCACCGCGCTGGGGTGTCTGGTGACGATCATCGCCGTGGTGGGGGTCGTGCCCTACATCTCGCTGCAGCTCAAGGCGATCTCCATCACCTTCGCGGTCATTCGGCGGCACCCCGAGGTCACCTCCACCCCGGAACTGAGACATATCCCGCTGTTTCAGGACACCGGGCTGTACGCGGCGCTGGTGCTCGCCGCGTTCACCATCGTCTTCGGCACCCGTCATCTGGACGCCACCGAACGCCATGAGGGCATGGTCGCCGCCATCGCGTTCGAGTCCGTGGTCAAGCTCGTGGCGTTCCTCTCGGCCGGGATCTTTGTGGCCTTCTGGATGTTCGGGGGGCTCCACAACCTGTTCTCCCGGGCCGCGGACGCCGGCCTGACCACGCTGTTCACGCTGCGGGAGCAGACCGGCTACGGCATGTGGGTCTGGCTCACGGTGCTGTCCATGCTGGCGATCGTGCTGCTGCCCCGGCAGTGGCAGATCAGTGTCGTCGAGAACGTCGACGAGAGGCACCTCAAGAGGGCCATGTGGTTGTTCCCGCTCTATCTGCTCGCCATCAGCATCTTCGTGCTTCCGATCGCAGCCGGCGGGCTTCTGCGGTTCGGAAAGGCCGTCGACGCCGACACCTATGTGCTGACCCTGCCGATGGCCGGAGGGCAGGAGGCACTCGCACTGCTCGTCTTCATCGGCGGCCTCAGCGCGGCCACCAGCATGGTCATCGTCGAGACGATCGCGCTCAGCACCATGGTGTCGAACTCACTCGTGATGCCGCTGCTGCTGCGCAGCAAGTCCCGGCTGGCGCACCGGGACAACCTCGCCGGGCTGGTGCTGGGCATTCGCCGGGCGACCATCGTGCTGGTCCTGCTGCTCGGGTACGCCTACTTCCGGCTTGCGGGCGAGGAGACGGCACTGGTGTCGATCGGCCTGGTGTCGTTCGCGGCTGTGGCACAGTTCGCGCCCGCCATCCTGGGCGGCCTGTTCTGGAAGGGTGGTACCCGCCGGGGCGTGCTGGTCGGCCTGGTGGCGGGTTTCGCCGTGTGGGCGTACACCCTGGTGCTGCCGACCTTCGCCGACGCCGGATTGCTGTCCGCTTCCTTCTTGCGGGAGGGCCCGCTCGGCATCGGGCTGCTGCGGCCACAGCATCTGTTCGGCGTGGCGGGAATGGACCCGATCAGCCATGCGATGTTCTGGAGTGCACTGCTGAACTTCGGCGGGTATGTCGCAGTCTCCCTCGCGGACCGGCCGGGCGCTGCCGAGCGGGCGCAGGCGGTGCAGTTCGTCGAGATCCTCGAAGGGCCGGTCAGGGGGCGGCGCTGGCAGGTCCGTGCCACGGTCGGCGAACTGCAGACCCTGCTGGAGCGCTTCCTCGGGCGGGAGGGCGCCCAGCGGGCGTTGCGCTCCTACCCCGGAGAAAGACCCGACTCACTGGCGGCCGAAGCGCCCCCGGAGCTGGTCCACCACGCGGAAGCCCAGCTCGCCGGTTCGGTGGGCGCCGCGTCCGCGCGGCTTGCGGTCGCCGCGGTGGCCGGAGAGGAAGAGGTCGGCAGCAATGAAGTGATGGAGATGATCGGCGAGGCGTCCCAGCGGGTCGAGCTGGTACGACGGCGGCTGAAGCTGCTCTACGACGCGACCGGCGGCATCGGCACCACCCTCGATGTGACCCGTACGGCCGAAGAGCTGACGCAGGTCGCCGTTCCCAGCTTCGCCGACTACGTCACCGTCGACCTGGCCGAGTCCGTGCTGCGCGAAGAGGAACTGGGGATGAACGGCATCAGCACCGGCAGCAAGCGGATGCAGCGCGCGGCCCTCAGCGGCATCCGCGACAACGCTCCCTTCTTCGCCGTCGGCGACGTGATCACTTTCGGGCCGTCATCACCACAGGCGCGCAGCATCGAGAGCGGGCAGGCGGTCCTGGTGCCCCGGCTGCGTGATTCCACGCTGTGGCAGGCGATGGATCCCGAACGGGGCTCCCGCATCATCGACTACGGCGTCCATTCGCTCATCTCGGCGCCGCTGTCCGCCCGCGGCGTGCTCCTGGGCGTCGTCCACTTCTGGCGCTCCGAGAAGCCCGAGCCCTTCGACCAGGACGATGTCTCCCTCGCCGCCGAACTGGCCACCCGGGCCGCCGTGTCCCTCGACAACGCACGCCGCTACACCCGCGAGCACGGCCTGGCCGTGGCGCTGCAGCGGAGACTGCTGCCCCGCGCGCTGCCCGAACAGAACGCCGTCGAGGTCGCTTCCCGTTACCTCCCCGCGCAGGAGGGGGTCGGCGGCGACTGGTTCGACGTCATCCCGCTGCCGGGCGCCAGGGTCGCACTGGTCATGGGCGATATCGTCGGGCACGGACTGCATGCCGCGGCCACCATGGGGCAGCTGCGCACCGCCGTGCACAACTTCTCCACCCCCCTGGACCTGCCGCCCGACGAACTCCTCAGCCACCTCGACGAGTTGGTCGCCCTCATCGACCAGGACGCGATCGCGGCCGGCGACAAGACCACCGTCACCGGCGCCACCTGCCTGTACGCGGTCTACGACTCCGTGTCCGGCACCTGTGCCATCGCCAGCGCCGGCCACCTGGCGCCCGCGCTCGCACACCCCGACGGGAGGGTGGAGTTCCTGGACGTGCCGTCCTGCCTTCCCCTCGGCATCGGCGGACTGCCCTTCGAGGCCGCCGAGTTGCGGCTGCCCGAGGGCAGCAGGCTCGTCCTGTTCACCGACGGACTCATCGAGCGCCGCGACCTGGACATCGACGCCGGGCTCCGGCTGCTCCGCGAGACGCTGGCGCGCGCGGACCAGTCGCCCGAGGAGACCTGCGACGCCGTGCTCGACGCCCTGCTCCCGGAGACCCAGAGCGACGACATCGCGCTGCTCGTCGCCCGTACGCGGGTGCTGGGGGCCGGGCAGGTCGCCGAGTGGGACGTGGAGGCCGACCCCGCGGCCGTTCGGCGGGTACGCGCTGCCGTCTCCGCCCGGCTCGTGGAGTGGGGGCTGGAGGACCTCGTGGACACCACGGAGCTGATCTGCAGCGAACTGATCACCAACGCCATGCGCCACGCCACAGGGCCCATCAAGGCGCGGCTGATCCGCGACCGTGCGCTCATCTGCGAGGTCTCCGACCACAGCAGCACCTCCCCGCATCTGCGCTATGCGGCCAGCACGGACGAGGGCGGACGGGGCCTCTTCCTCGTGGCCCAGTTCGCCGAGCGCTGGGGCACGCGCTACACCAAGGACGGCAAGGTCATCTGGGCCGAGCAGGCGGCGCCGGGGACGCTCGGCGGCTGACCGCCGGGCGATCCGGGCGTCATGACCGGCGGCGGCCAGGCACTCAACCCCGCCCTCGCTCCGCCTCCTCGCGCAGGAAGGTGCTGATCTGTCCGGCCAGGCCCTCGCAGACGCCGTCGGAGCGGGCACCCGTGCCGGGCAGGGCGTCCCGCACCGTCATGTCGCCGGACCACAGATAACGGTCGGCCCATTCGTCGTCCACCTTCAGCTGCACCTGGATGTCCACCTGATCCAGGCAGGATTCCGGGGCGGCCGCATACAGAACGGCGGTCGCGCGGCGCAGCGGATAGAGATCGAATCCCTCGATGAATTGCGAGTTGCGCCAGTCGAGGAATGCACTCTCGCCCTCGGAGCCGGTACGGATGTCGAGGTGGCCGTCTTCGAGGTGGATACCCGCGGGTTCCCCCATCCGGTTTTCGACCGTCACCCGGAAACGGAAATAGACCAGCTGCTGAGCGGCCTCGTCACGACCGCGCGGCGGCTCCGCTTTTTCCAGGCCGTGGACCCGGACGCGCAGCCCGGCATGCTCGTCTGCGCATTCCTGCCAGTCGCCGATCACATTGGGCTCACGCACCAGTACACCTCTCCCGCTTCGCGTCATGTTTCCTATCCGCGCGCGCAACAAAGTGTCAAATGCGGAGAACACCCCATGGCCGGGAGGTTTGCCGTGCTTGATCACCGATCAAGCCGTGCCCAGCCACAATCCCCCCGCAGGCACACCCACGACGGCCGGGCACGTGTCGCACATCACGTCCGCCCCCGCCCTCGGTGGGACCTTCCCGGGTGGCTTCCCGAAGGCCGTCCCGCGGCACAGCGGCTGCTGGCACACTGCCCCGCATGGCCCCGATCACGCCCACCCGCGCCCTGCTGCTGCTCGTCAGCGGGCTGGTCTGTCTGATCACCGCGAGCGGCGCCCTCGTCGGCTCGCTCTTCGGGGGCGTGCGGGTCGCACTCGCGGTGGCGGTGTGCGCGGGCGCGGCGGCCGCTCTCGGCGCCTTCCTCGTGCGCCGACGTGCCCTGGCGCACTTCGCCGCGGCCCGGCGGCAGGCCGGGATCCGCGGCTACGCCGAGGGCATCGCGCACGGAGTCCTGCTCCACGTCGCCGTGTACGAGGCCGCCGTCTTCCCGCGCACCGGCGTCACCGGAGTCACCCCGGAGGAGCGTGCCGCGCGGCGGACCGTCGCCTACCGGATGGCCGCTCTGGAGGAGGTGCCCCGGCCGGTCCGGGAGGCCGCGGCCGACGCGCTCGCCCTGCTCGACGCGGCCGACCGCACCGGCGCCGAGGAGGCCGTGGCCCAACTCGCCTCCGTGGTACGGCAGGAGTACGCCCGCCCCTGAGCGGCCGGGAGGTCTGCCGCCGTGTGTCACGGTCCGGGCCTGAGCGGCCCGGAGTCACGGCACCCTCGCGCGCGGATGGGGTTCGCCATGGTGACGACGGCGGTGGAGCACACCCCGACGGCCTGCGTGCCCTGCCGCTCGACTCGCTGCCCCTCCCGGACGCCCACCGCAACGGGATCCGCGACCGGGTGCACGCTCATGGTGTGGGGGGCTTGCCCGCCGTGCCGGTCCAGGTGCGGAACAGCGCGTCGAGGTCCTTGCCGGACAGCCGTTCCGAGAGGCGGACGAACCCGGGTGTGGTTCCGTGGCCGCCCCGGTGTTCGGCCGCCCAGGCGCGCAGGATGCGGAGGAAGGCCGCGTCGCCGACGGTGGTGCGGAGCTTGTGCAGGGCCATGGCGCCGCGGGTGTAGACGGGCGTGCCGAAGATGTGGGCCCCGTCTCCGGGGTCGGCCGGCGGGAACGCCCACAAGCCGTCGCTCGCCGGGCGGGCGTAGTTCGCGTCGAAGATCTGCTGGGCCGTCCTGCCGCCGTGCTGCTCGCTGTAGAGCCACTCGGCGTACGTGGCGAAGCCCTCGTTGAGCCAGATGTCCTGCCAGCGGGTCAGGCTGACGGAGTCGCCGAACCACTGGTGGGCGTTCTCGTGGACGAGGACGCCCAGGGAGGGCGCCCGGTCGTACAGGGGCCGGGTCTGGGTCTCCAGCGCGTACCCGACGTCCGGGGCCCTGTCGACGACGGATCCGGCGGCGCGGAAGGGGTACGGTCCGAAGACCGTGCTCTCCCAGGCGAGGACGGACGGCAGCTTCGCGAGCACGGGGGCCGCGGCGGACGCCTCGCGCGGGTCGACGGCGTTGTAGACCTGGATGCCGTCCCGGGTGGTGTACCGCTCGACCCGGAACGTCCCGATGGTCGCCGTCGCCAGGTACGACGCCATCGGTTCCGCCTGGCGCCAGTGGAACGTCGTGTGCCCGTGGGCGGTCCTGCGGCCGACGAGGACGCCGTTGGACACGGCCGAGCGGCCCTGCGGGACGGTGACGGCGATGTCGTACGACGCCTTGTCCTTCGGGTGGTTGTTCGCGGGGAACCACGTCATGGCGCCCTGCGGCTCCCCCGCCACGAACGCGCCGTCGTCGGTGGGGATCCAGCCGTCGGTGGAGCCGTCGGGGTCGGTGACCGGCCGGGGCTCGCCCCGGTAGCTCACGGCGACACGGAAGTCCCGGCCGGCGCGCAGCGTGTGCCGGGGCGTGATCACGAGTTCCTGTCCGTCGCGGCGGAAGGACGCCTTGACGTGGTCGACGGTGACGCCGGTGACCGTCAGCCCGTTGAGGTCGAGGTCGAAACGGGTCAGGCGCCGGGTGGCGCGGGCGCGCAGGACGGCCGTGGCGTCGAGATGGCGGGTGCCGGGGTCGTAGCCGAGGGCCAGGTCGTAGTGGCGCACGTCGTAGCCGCCGTTGCCGGCGAGCGGAAAGTAGGGGTCGCCCGCGCCGGAGGAGCCCGCGGTGCCGGCCGCGACCGGGCCGGCGGCCGCGAACAGAGCGGCGAGGGCGAGGGGGACCGCCGCGGTGACGGCCTGTCGGGGAAGGACGGTGCTGCGTCCGGCGGTCTGCCCGCGGGGTGGCGTCACGGTGGCTCCTGTGGAGGGGGGTGATCGCTGCGCGGCCAGCCTAGGGGGCCGCGCCGTCCCGCCATCGCCTCCGTTCGGCCAAGTTCCCCGGTGTCGGACGGGGTTCCGCCGGCGCGGAGGGCGCATCTGGTCAAGCCGGTGGAGTCGTGATGGAGTTCCGTCCATGACGGACATCACGCTGCCGTGGGCCGGGGAACCGGTGAGGGTCGGGCTGGTGGGAGCGGGCCCCTGGGCGCGGGCCGTGCACGCGCGGGTGCTCGCCGCGGGGCCCGAGACCCGGCTGACGGCGGTGTGGGCGCGCCGCGAGGAGGCGGCCCGCGAGGTCGCGGCCCCGTACGGCGCACGGGTCGCCGCACGGTTCGAGGACCTCCTCGACGGATGCGAGGCAGTCGCGTTCTCGGTTCCCCCGGCGGTGCAGGCCGACCTGGCGGGCCGTGCGGCGAAGGCGGGCCGGGCCCTGCTGCTGGAGAAGCCGCTCGCGGCGGATCTGCCCTCGGCGCGACGGCTCGCCGACACGGCCGCAGAGGCCGGGGTCGTCTCGCAGCTCGTGCTGACCAACCGCTACCACCCGGCGGCCCGGCGGTTCCTGGCGGCCGCACGGGGCCTGGAGGTGACCGGTGCGCGCTCCAGCGGGCTGAGCGGCGCCTTCCTGGGAGGCGCCTTCGCGACCCCCTGGCGCCTGGAACACGGCGCACTGCTCGACATCGGGCCGCATCTGCTGGATCTGCTGGACGCGGCGATCGGCCCCGTCGCCCGGGTGCGGGGCACCGGGGACCCCCGCCGCTGGATCGAGCTGACCTGCGAGCACACCAACGGCGTGGTCAGTCAGTGCTCGCTGTCCGGCACGGTGCACGTCGCGCGGGGCGGCACCCGCATCGAGTTGTTCGGGCCGCAACCGCCGCTGGTGTACGAGACGGACGGGCTCGACCACGAGGAGGCGTGGCCGGTGCTGCGCCGAGAGTTCGCCACCGCGGTGCGCACCGGGGTGTCCGGCGCGCTGGACGCCCGGCGCGGGCTGCGGCTCCAGGAGCTGATCGCGCAGGCGCAGGCCGCGCCAAGCCGGGGAGGCGGCGCCGTTCAGGGGAAAACGCCCGGCCGGGACGCGTGAGGGCGGGCACCACCGGCGACAACTGACCGCGTGAGACTGCCGCTGATCGCTCCGATGCTCGCCACCCCCGGCACCCTGCCGCCCGCCCGCCAGGACGCGCAGTGGGCGTACGAGACGAAGCAGGACGGCCAGCGGGTGGTGGTCTATCTGCCCGGTGACGGTGGGCTGGAGCTGCGCGCCCGCTCGGGGGAGGTCATCACCGGCGCGTACCCCGAACTGCGTCCGCTGGGCGGCGTCCTGGGCGCGACGCCCGCGGTGCTGGACGGGGAGGTGGTGGCGCTGGACGAGCGGGGCCGCGGTGACTTCCAGCGGCTGCAGTCCCGTATGGGGCTGGCCCACTCCCCCGCGCTGGCGGCGCGCCGGGCGGCACGCGCGCCCGTGCATCTGGTGCTGTTCGACGTGATGTTCCTGCAGCAGGACATCACGTCACTCCCCTATGCCCGCCGGCGGCGGGAACTGGAGGGGCTCGCCCTGGCCGGGCCGCACTGGTCGGTGCCGGGCGCGATCGTCGGACACGGCGCACAGGCCCTGGAGGCGACCCGGCTCAGCGGGCTGGAGGGGCTGATGTGCAAGAGGCTCGACTCGGTCTACGAGCCGGGGGTGCGCTCCCGGTCCTGGATCAAGATCCGCAATGTGCGGGCCGTCGATGTGATCGTGGGCGGCTGGCTGCCCGGTCAGGGACGGCTGACGGGCCTGCCGGGGGCTGTGCTGGTGGGGCAGCGGGGGGCTGGGCGGCTGCGTTACGTCGGCCGGGTCGGCACGGGGTGGAGCGAGCGGGAGCGAGCGGAACTGGCCCGGATGCTCCGGGCGCTGCACACGCAAATCTGCCCCTTCGACCCGGCCCCTCGGGTGCCGGGCGCCCGCTGGGTCCTGCCGAGACTCGTCGGCGAGGTCGGCTACAGCACCCGCACCCGGGCCGGTCTGCTGAGGCAACCCTCATGGCTGCGCCTTCGTCCGGACCTGGCACCGGAGGACTCGGCGGCGGATCTGCCGTGAGCGGCGCCGGCACGTGTCACACGTGGCCGGGGCCGCCGCTGCCGAACGCGCCGCTGGAGCCCGGGAGCCAGCGTCTGCGCTTCTGGTCCACGCTCCGTCTGCTCGCCTGGTGGTGGATCTCGTAGGGCATGAGCCGCTCGCTCTCCTGCATCGCGTGCGGCATCTCGTCGGGCTCCCTGACCTCGGTCTCTTCCATGACCGCACCACCGTCGGGCAGGTGGGGCTGCTCGTCCGGGCCGGGCGGTGCGGGTTCCCGGTCCCGTACGGACATGCCGAATCGCACGGCCCAGATCAACGCCCCCGCGACGAACATGCCGCCGATGAAGGCGAAGAACACATTGAGTTGCTGTTGTGATACCGCCAGTACCACATGGCTCGCCGTATTCATGTATGGACGATACCCCGATATGTCCCGAATCACCCCTTGGAGGAATTCCCTCGGAAATGGGGATTCGGCTTTCGCCCGGCCATGGCGCGCATTCCGGTGCCTCCCCGGCCGCCGTACCGCGGGGCGCCGTCAGATCCGGTACTCCCGCAGGGCCGGTGTCGCCAGGGCCAGGCCCAGGGTGGCCACGACGACGAGGAGGCCGCCCCCGGCGATCGCCGCACGCACGCCGAGGACCGAGCCGACCGTGCCGTGCAGCGCGTCCGCGAGCCGCGGGCCGCCCGCGACGACGACCGTGAACACCCCCTGCAGCCGCCCGCGCATCTCGTCGGTGGCGGCCGAGAGCAGGATCGCGCCGCGGAAGACCATGGAGACCATGTCGGCGACCCCGGCGGCGGCCAGGAAGGCGACGGCCACCCAGAGGTTCGTGGTCAGTCCGAGGCCGGTGACGGCCGCTCCCCAGGCGATCACCGAGACGATGACCATGAGGCCGTGGCGGCGGGCGCGGGAGAACGTGCCGGACATCAGGCCGCCGAGCACCGCGCCGACCGGGATCGCCGCGAACAGCAGGCCGAGCGCCAGGCCCTCCCCGTAGGGCGCGTACGTCCGGGCGGCGAGCTGCGGGAACAGCGCGCGGGGCATGCCCAGCACCATGGCGATGATGTCGGCCAGGAAGGACAGCAGCAGCACCTTGTGCAGCGCGAGGTAGCGGAAGCCCTCGGCTATCGCCTGCCGGCCCGCTCCGCTGCCCGCCGCGGCCGCGAGGGGCGGCAGGGCGGGAAGCCGGACGACGGCCCACACCGTCGCGCACAGGGCCAGGGCGTCGATCAGATACAGCTCGGGCAGGCCGAGGACGGGGATGAGGGCGCCGGCCAGGAGCGGTCCCGCCACCAGGCCGGTCTGCATGACCGTGGAGCCGAGCGCGTTCGCCGCCGGCAGTTCGTCCGCCGGGACCAGGCGGGCGATGGAGGCGTTGCGGGCAGGCGAGTTGAGCCCGAAGAAGGCCTGCTGAAGGGCGAGCAGCACCATCAGGACGAGCACCGAGCCGAGACCGGTGGCGGCCTGGAGCCAGAAGAGGAGGGAGGTGACGGCCATGCCGGAGTTGGTGATCAGCAGCAGCCTGCGGCGGTCCATGCTGTCGGCGATCGCGCCGCCCCACAGCGCGAAGAGCGCGAGCGGCAGGAGTCCGGCGAGGCTCGCGTAGCCCACCCACGCCGAGGAGCCGGTGATGTCGTAGATCTGCTTGGGTACGGCGACCGCGGTGAGCTGGCTGCCGACGGAGGTGACGATGGTCGAGGACCACAGTCGGCGGTAGGCGGGGCGGCGCAGCGGCCGTGTGTCCATCGCCCAGCGGCGCCACCCCCGCCCCTTCGCCTCCACCGCGTCCGGTCCCCCGCCCTCCGGTGCCGTCTCGTTGCCGGTCGTGCTCTCACTCGTGTCCACGGACTTCCTGACTGCCTCGTCCACCGTTCGGTCCGGGTTCACTATCACCGATCGGCGAGCGGCAATGCAGGTGACGCCTTCGCCGCACCCGGCCGTGGCGGCCGGGGGCCGTCGTGACTTGGTACCGGGGGGCACGACCGGCCCGGCGGCACGGGCGCGTTCAGCCCGCCGCCACCACGAGTGCCAGCGGGATGTCGTCGCACGGGACCAGCCGCAGCCCGTCGTGGTGGCCGGGCCGTCCCCGGGCGAGCAGCGCGCCGAAGTCGGGTCCCTTGGTGAGCGAGCCCACCAGGTGGGCGGGGTCGGTCGAGGCCGCCACCCGGCCGCGGGCGTTGACGAGATGGGCGGGTCCGGACAGCCCTTGCAGCAGCGGCATCACCGCTGCCTCGAAGTGCCGCAGGTACACGTCCGCCGCGGCGACCCCCGCGAACCGCCCCTCGACATGGACCGGCGCGGACAGGGTGAGGCTGTACTCGTCGGAGCAGAGGTAGTCGACGTACGGTCCGGCCACCGCGCGGCGGCCCGTGTCACGGGGCAGCGCGAACCAGTCCCAGTGCGTGTAGTCGGAGTACGCGGAGTGCCGCGGATCGAGGTCCAGGAGCAGCGGCCGTACGGCCCCGTCGGAGCCGGTCTGCCACCACTCCAGCCAGGCCGGTACGTCGCCGAGCAGACCCGGCGCGGCCACGAAGCCGACGCCGGAGACCAGTTCCTGCCGCGTGAGGTGGAGGTGGAGGCCGGGGCGCAGCGCGGCGAGGTCGGCGGTCGCCGGGCGCCGGCCCTCGGCGGCGACACGGGTCAGCAGCGCCGTGGTGTCCTCCCGGACGCGGGCGACGGTGTCGAAGACGGCCTCCAGGGTGGAGCGCACCCGGGCCGCCACGCCCGCTTCCGTGACCGGGCCGATCGTCGCCGCCACCGCGCCCGGGCGACCGCTTCCGGCTCTCGGGACCGCACCCTGCGCCGGCGGGGCGGGGCGGGGGACGAGGCAGGGCGAAAGCCCGGGCTGCTGTGGGGAGTCGGCCATGACCGCGACGGTATACGCCCTCTTGACTCCACCGCATCTTGACCAACCTTCAACGTGCTACTCACCGGTTGAAGTTGATCGGAATGGCGACGCTCCGTAAGGTGTTGGCCACGAAGTCCGTCCGACGACGCCACCCTGTTCTGTGGGCGGACGCCTGGGCGACGCCCGCCCGGCCCGCCCGCCGGCCCGGAGTCCCGTCCGAGTGCGCCGCAATCCGCGGTGCTCTCAGCGGCTCCGGTCACCACGCCGCCCCTGACACGGGTGTCGTGCGCGGCCTCGTTCCGCGCCCCTCACCCGCGTTGGATCCGGTACGTCACACCCGCCGCCACCCGCCGTTACACCTTGCCCCTGATTCCCCCCACTCCCATACACGGTGGAGATTCCCTTGCACCTCAACAGAGCCCTCCAAGTCACGGCTGCCGCCAGTTCCCTCCTGCTCGTCAGCGGCTGCGGGCTGTTCTCCGACTCGACCGCGTCCACGTCCGGCTTCAACCCGCCGAACATCAAGATGCAGTCGGAACTCGGTCCGGCCGAGGGACAGGTGAACCTGATCGCGTGGGCGGGCTACGTCGAGGACGGGTCCAACGACCCGAAGGTCGACTGGGTCACCCCCTTCGAGAAGGAGACGGGGTGCCAGGTCAAGGCCAAGGTGGCGGCCAGCTCGGACGAGATGGTCAAACTGATGAAGACCGGCGCCTACGACGCCGTCTCCGCATCGGGTGACGCCTCCCTCCGCCTCATCGCCGGCGGCGAGGCGGCACCGGTGAACACCGACCTCATACCCAACTACGAGGACGTCTTCTTCGGTCTGAAGAAGCAGAGCTGGAACTCCGTCAACGGCAAGATGTACGGCGTTCCGCACGGCCGCGGCGCCAACCTCCTCATGTACAACACGAAGGAGGTCTCGCCCGCCCCCCTCTCCTGGTCCGCGGTCTTCGACGACGCCTCGAAGTACAAGGGCCACGTCACCGCGTACGACTCCCCGATCTACATCGCGGACGCGGCGCTCTACCTGCGCGAGACCCGGCCCGGCCTGCACATCCAGAACCCGTACGCGCTCGACCAGGAGCAGTTCAACGCGGCCGTCGACCTGCTCAAGGCCCAGCGCGCGAACGTCGGCGAGTACTGGGGCGACTACCTCAAGGAGATCGCCGCCTTCAAGAGCGGCGACACGGTGATCGGCACCACCTGGCAGGTCATCGCCAACCTCGCCGAGAGCGAGGGCGCCAAGGTGAAGGCCGTACTGCCCCAGGAGGGTGCCACCGGCTGGTCCGACACCTGGATGCTCGCCGCCAAGGCCAAGCACCCCAACTGCGCCTACAAGTGGATGAACTGGATCATCTCGCCGAAGGTCAACGCCGAGGTCGCCGAGTACTTCGGTGAGGCGCCCTCCAACATCAAGTCCTGCGACGAGACCAGTGACCCGGCGTTCTGCGACACCTTCCACGCCACCGACGAGAGCTACTGGAAGGACGTCGCGTTCTGGACCACGCCGATCGAGCAGTGCCTCGACGGCCGTACGGACGTCAAGTGCGTGCCCTATGCCAAGTGGGTCCAGGCCTGGACCGAGATCAAGGGCTGAGCAGGCCCGCGCAGGGGAGCCCTCCGTGCCGCCCGGCACGGAGGGCTCCCCTGCGCGCGGCCCACACCTCTTCGGGTGCCCGCGTCGCCGGCAACCGCAGGGCGTTGTGCGCCGGCCGTTCCGCTCCCGCCCGCCACCCGGAGGCGGTGCGCTCGTACAGCGCCACGCCCCACTCGGGCGAGTTCCTGCCCCGGCCGGTCACCACGACGGCCCGACGGGCCGCGGCGGGTATCTCGGCACGGGTCCCCGGACCGAGACGGGCGGCTCCCGGGGAGCCGTGCCGGACGGGACAACCCGGGGCCGGGGCGTGGGCCTCCCCCCGCCGGCGGACACGCCCGCGCGCTCCTCCGCCGTCCCGCCGACGGCCGCGCACCCGGCCGGCAGGAGCGCGGCGGCGAGGCTTGTCCGCCCCGCCGTGAGGAGTTGTTGCCGTTTCAGGACATCGGCGATCTTGGCGGAGCCCGGTCCTCCGGGACAGGATGCGCTCATGAAGGGTGACCTCTTTTCCAGTGACCACGTGGTGCAGCCGGCCGCCGGGCCGGGCATGTCCGTGCAGAACGCCAAGTCGATCCGGTACGTCGTGAACGGCGAGATGTTCGCGCGGCAGGGGGCGATGGTCGCCTACCGGGGGAACCTGCAGTTCGAGCGCAAGGGCCAGGGCGTGGGCGGGATGCTCAAGCGGGCGGTCACCGGCGAGGGACTGCCGCTGATGGCCGTGCGCGGACAGGGCGAGGCGTGGTTCGCGCACGAGGCGCAGAACTGCTTCATCGTGGAGGTGTCGGGCGACGAGTTCACCGTCAACGGGCGCAATGTGCTGTGCTTCGACGCGACCCTGGCGTACACGATCAGGACGGTGAAGGGTGCGGGGATCACCGGCGGCGGCATCTTCAACAGCGTGTTCACCGGGACCGGCAGACTGGGGCTGATCTGCGAGGGCAATCCGCTCGTCATACCCGTCTCGCCGCAGCAGCCGGTGTACGTCGACACCGACGCGGTGGTGGGCTGGACGGCCCGGCTGCACACCTCGCTGCACCGGTCGCAGTCCATCGGGTCGATGCTGCGGGGCGGTTCGGGTGAGGCCGTCCAGCTGAAGCTGGAGGGCGAGGGACATGTGGTCGTACGGCCCAGTGAGCTGACGCCGCAGAAGGAGCACTGACCCCCGGGCCGCGCCGGCCGGCGAGGGGCCGGCGGCGGAACGATACGACCGTGCCGCATCGCCTCCGGCCCCGCGTTCCGGTGCCGGAGGCGAGGGGTGTCAGACCGTGCGCCCGGCCAGGCCCGCGAGCAGGACGCGCAGCGCGCCGGTGGCCTGCGGCGGTGCCGGGACCAGGTCCAGGAGGACGTCCGCGGCGGCGAGACGGCGGCGCGCCTCGGCGAGCAGTTCCAGGGCGCGCCCGGTGTCCCCGTCGCGCCCGGTGTCCCCGTCGCGGACGGAGAGGATGTCTGCGAGGCCCCGCAGCGCCCAGGCGTGGACAGGGGCGCGCACCCAACCCGCAAACAGAACACGCTTTCGAACAACGGGGTACGCTGCCTGGTATGGGCGTGCATCTCCAGGGCTCCCTGTTCGACCAGACCGACGACCTCCGGCTCGGTCCGCTCGACGGGCTGCGGCGCACCCGGCTGGGCGCCGGGGCCTGGATCGATCTGCTGCCGGGCTGGCTGAGCGGGGCCGACGCGCTGTTCGAGAAGCTGGCCGCCGAGGTGCCCTGGCGCGCCGAGCGGCGGCACATGTACGAGCAGGTGGTCGATGTGCCTCGGCTGCTCGCCTCCTACCGCGCAGGCGAACCGCTGCCGCACCCTGTCCTCGGGGAGGCGCGCGAGGCCCTGTCGGCCCACTACGCGGAGGAACTGGGCGAACCCTTCGTCACGGCCGGGCTCTGCTACTACCGGGACGGACGCGACAGCGTCGCCTGGCACGGGGACCGGATCGGCCGGGGCGCGCGCGAGGACACGATGGTCGCCATCCTCTCGGTGGGCGCTCCCCGCGATCTGGCGCTGCGGCCGCGCGGCGGCGGGGAGACGATCCGCCGCCCGCTCGGGCACGGCGACCTGATCGTGATGGGCGGTTCATGCCAGCGGACGTGGGAGCACGCGGTCCCCAAGAGCACACGGGCGACCGGGCCCCGGATCAGCATCCAGTTCCGGCCGCGGGGCGTGGGCTGACCCGCGTCAGGGCGTCAGGTACGCCTGGATCGACGGTGCGTACCGTTCGACGATGTCGCCGAGGTCCGCGGCGCGCAGATGTGTCCCGCGTGCGATGCCGAACATCACCCCCAGGCCCAGCAGGGTGCCCACCGCGAGTTCCGCGCGCAGTCCGGCGTCGGGGCCGTTCAGGCGCGCGGCGAGACGGTCACTGACCTGGGTCCGGAAGTTGGCGCGCAGGATGTCGCCCTGCTCGCCGTGCAGCGGCGCGAACACGATGCGCAGCAAGGGGTCCGCGCCCTGTTCGGTCTGGCTCACCAGCACATGGCGGACCATGTGGCGGCCCAGGTCCCCGAGCGGAGCGTCCAGAAGTGCGGTGGCGTCCGCCTCGAAGGACATGACCTGGGAGAAGAGCGTGTCCTTGGTGCCGAAGTACTTGAGGATCAGCGGGGGGCTGACCCCGGCCAGGTCGGCGACCGCCTTGAGGGTGATGTCCGCGTGGGCGTGCCGGGCGAGGAGATGGCGCGCGGCGCGCAGGATGCCTGCCTTGGTCGTCTCGGCGTCACGGCGCGCCGAGGCCCTGGTCGTCTCGGCGTCACGGCGCACCGAGGCCCTGGTCATCTCGGCGTCGGCGGCCGGAGACCGCACGGCGGCCGAAGACCCGGGGGCCGGAGCCGGTCGGGGCGTCGGTCCGGGTTCGGGAGCCGGTCCGGGTTCGGGAGCCGGTCCGGGCGGGCGGCCCGTGGGGACGGTGGCGCGCGGCGGGGTCACGGCGCTCACGCTCCTTCCAGTGCCTCGTCGTGGGACGCTTTCGTACGCCCGCCGGCCCGGTCGGCGGCGCCGGGTACCCGGTCGCCGGGGATGGCGAGGGCGGTGGCACAGGCCACCAGGGCGACCGTACCCGCCATCGCGAACGTCAGCAGATAGCCGTGCAGCGTGGGTACGGGGGCGCCCGCGACGAGGCTGGTGTGGTGGACCAGGACCGCGGCCACGGCGGCGCTGCAGGTGGCCTGGCCGATGGTGCGCATGAGCACGTTCACGCCGTTCGCGGAGGCGGTCTGCCCGGCCGGTACGGCGCGCAGGATCAGCGTGGGCAGCGCCGAGTAGCCGAGGGTCGTCCCGGTCGCCACGATCGACGCACCGAGAATGATCATCCATAGATGGCGGCTGTCCGCGATGCGCACGGCGTAGCCGAGGGCGAGGACGGCCGCGCCGAGGGCGAGCGTGACGCGCGGACCGCGGGCCGCCGAGATCCGGGCGGAGAGCGGCGAGAACAGCAGCATGATCACGCCGCCGGGCAGCAGACACAGACCGCTGGCCACGATGGACAGGCCGAGTCCGTAGCCGGTGGCCACCGGGGCCTGGACCAGTTGTGCCGTCACGAGGGAGTTGGCGTAGAAGGCGAAGCCGAGCAGGAGGGCGGTGAGGTGGGGCAGCGCGATGCGTGGACGGGCCGCCAGCCGCAGGTCGACGAGGGGCCGCCCGGCACGCAGTTGCTGCCGCCGCCACAGCGTCAGGACCACTGCGCAGGCCGTGAACAGTCCCAGGATCCGCGGGCTTGTCCACCCCCACTGGCCGCCCTGGGAGACACCCAGCAACAGGCAGACCAGCCCGGCGGCGAGCCCCAGCGCGCCCGGCACGTCGAAGCGGCCCGGGTGGCGGACGGGTGACTCGCGCACCGCCCACCAGGCCAGCAGCAGACCGACGGCGCCGATGGCGCTGGTCGCCCAGAACATGGCGTGCCAGTTCGCGTACTGCACGACGAGCGCGGCCAGCGGCAGGCCGAGCGCCGCGCCGATGCCGACGGTGGAACTCATGAGCGCGACCGCCGAGCCGGTGCGCTCGGGAGGCAGTTCGTCACGCAGGATGCTGATCGACAGCGGGACGACCGCGGCGGCCGCGCCCTGCAGGGCCCGTGCCGCGATGAGCACCCCGATGTCGGACGAGAGCGCGCACAGCACCGAGCCCAGCGTCATCAGCCCGAGGGCGGCCAGCAGCACGCGCCGCTTGCCGTACATGTCGCCCGCCCGTCCCAGCACCGGGGTCAGCACCGCTCCGGCCAGCAGCGTGGCGGTGACCATCCAGGAGACGGCGCCCGCGGAGGCACCGGTGAGGCGGGGCAGGTCGGGCAGCAGCGGGACGACGACCGTCTGCATCACGGCCATGAGGATCCCGCCGAAGGCCAGTACCGGGACCGTCAGCCGGTCCCGCAGTCCCGTTCGTCCCGCCGGTCCGCCCGTCCCTGCGGGTACGGCGGAGCGGTCGGACGAGCCGGGTATCGGGGCCATGGTCGCTCCAGCGGTAGGGCGGTGGGGGACGGCGAACCAGCGGAACGGCGGATCGGCGGATCGGCGGATCGGCGGACCGGCGGACCGGCGGACCGGCGGAACGCAAAGGAGGTGAACGGCCATTCACCATAGCGGGTGAATGGCCGTTCACCAAGGGGCGTACGGGGGCGGCGGCCCACGCCGCAGGGACGGTCCTAGTCGTCTGCCGCCGGGCGGCACTCGGGGTGGCCCCAGCCCTGGGCGTTCTTGGCGATGGGGTCGCCTGCCGCGTACGGACGCCCGCAGACGCAGCGGCCCGGGAACTTCGCCTTGATCGTGCGGGCGGAGGCGCGCTTCCGCGCTGGGGCGCCGCGGCGGGACGAGGCGGAGGCGCGCGGCTGCGGGGACGACGGCGGCTCCGGGGAGCCGTACGCGCTGCCCGCCGGTTCCTGGACGGTGGCCGCCTGGCTGGCGGCGCGGTCCGCGAAGTCGTTGAGGCGGTCGCCGTCGGCCTGGTGCGCCGGGACGTAGCGGAACTCGACCTCGCGGCCGTCCAGCAGCGCGTCGATGCGCACGACCAGGTCCTGGTTCGCGACGGGCTTGCCCGCGGCGTTCTTCCAGCCGTTGCGCTTCCAGTTGGGCAGCCAGGTCGTGACGGCCTTCATCGCGTACTGGGAGTCCATCCGGATCTCCAGCGCGACCCCCGGGTCGACGGCGCTCAGCAGGCGCTCCAGCGCGGTCAGTTCGGCGACGTTGTTGGTCGCCCGGCCCAGCGGGCCGGCCTCCCAGCGGCTCGGGATCTCGTCGTCGTCGGCGACCACCCAGGCCCATCCGGCAGGTCCGGGGTTCCCCTTCGAAGCCCCGTCGCAGGCGGCCACAACACGTTCAGGCATGGCTCCGATCATGCCACGCCCCGGCCACCGCTCCGGTCGCGGGCCGGGCGCCCGTGCCGTCCAGGAGGCACAGGCCGAGGGGGGTCGCGGTGTGCAGGACGTACTTGCCGTCGCGCCGGCTGACCACCAGGCCGCCGTCGCGCAGGACGCCGATCTGGTAGCTGGCACTGGGCAGGGCGAGCCCCACCGCCTCGGCCACCTCGCCGGTGGTGCGGGCGCCGCCGGCGGCCACCTCGGTCAGGACGGCCGCCCTGGTGCGGCCCAGCAGCCGCTGCAGCCCGTCCTCGCTCGCACGCACGACGTCGAGCGGCTGCTTGGCCACCGGATAGACGAGGACGGGGTCGAGCCCGGGATCGGCGAGCGCGGTGGGGCGGCGCCAGCAGAAGTACGAGGGGACCAGGAGCAGTCCGCGTCCCTCCAGACGGAGGTCGCGTTCCACCGGGTAGTCCACCTCCAGGACGGGGGCGTTCCAGCGGGCCAGCGGGAGCAGCCCCTCCAGCAGGGCGCGCGTCCCGCCGTCGAGGAGGGCGCGGGAGCGCAGCGCGACGTCGTTGCCGACGGCGGCGCGGACATGGGCCCAGTGCGGTTCCAGCAGGGTCCGGAAGGAGCGGCCGAGTGCGTTCGTCAGGGATGCGAGGCCCTCCCCGCCGGGTCCGCCGAGCGCGGTGGCCCAGCCGGGGACGGGCCGGGAGGACGCCAGCAGGGTCAGCTCGTGTGCCAACCGGGCGCGGGGTGTGCGGCGTACCAGGTCGAGTCCGGCGTCCAGGCCCTCTCCCGTGACCGGCGGGGTGAGGAAGTCCGGGATGTAGCCGACCGGAGGGATCAGGTCGCGCAGGGGGCGCAGCGCGTGGCCCGCGCGCGGGTCCCGGGCGAGTGCCGCGCGCACGGAGCGCCGCCAGTGCCCGAATTCCAGCGGCCCCTGTCCGGTCTCCAGGCGGCAGACGGCGCAGACGAGTTCCCACAGCGGATCGGGCTGCCGGGCCAGGCGGATGTTCTGCAGATCCTGCGGGGTGAAGTGGATGCGGAGCATGCGTCCTCTCTCGGGCGCCCGAACCGTGGGGGGCGGCCGCCGGGAAGCGCGGCGGCCACAACAGGAGGACGACCGCCGCACCCGGCGTGGTTGCCGTCGTGCGGACCTGGCACGCGGGGCGGCCGGTGATGTCCGACACTGGGAGGCGGACGGTCGTCGACGGGACGGGGCGCAGGCATGCACGCATGGGTGGTGGACCGGCCGGGTCCCGTCGAGCGCGAACCGCTGCGGTTCGTGGAGAGGCCCGTCCCCGTGCCGGGGCCGGACGAGTTGCTGGTGCAGGTGCGGGCGTGCGGTGTGTGCCGTACGGATCTGCATGTCGCCGAGGGCGATCTGCCGGTGCACCGTCCGGGGGTGACACCCGGGCACGAGGTGGTGGGCGCGGTGGCCGGCATGGGGGCTGAGGTGCGCGGGTGGACGGCCGGCGACCGGGTGGGGGTCGCGTGGCTGCGCCGCACCGACGGTGTCTGCCGCTACTGCGCGCGGGGGGCCGAGAACCTGTGCCCCGCCTCCGAGTACACCGGCTGGGACGCCGACGGCGGATACGCCGAGTACACGACCGTACCGGCCGCCTTCGCCTACCGGCTGCCCGCGGATGTGGACGACGTCGCGCTGGCACCCTTGCTGTGCGCCGGGATCATCGGCTACCGGGCGCTGCGGCGGACGTCGCTGCCGCCGGGTGGGCGCCTCGGGCTGTACGGGTTCGGCGGCAGCGCCCATCTGTGCGCGCAGGTCGCGTTGGCGCAGGGCGCCACCGTGCACGTCCTGACCCGGGACGAGGCGTCGCGGCGGCTCGCGCTGGAGCTGGGGTGCGCGTCGGCGGGCGGCGCCTACGACCGGCCGCCGGAGCCGCTGGACGCGGCGATCCTGTTCGCGCCGGTCGGCGACCTCGTGCCGGTGGCGCTGCGGGCGCTCGACCGGGGCGGCGTGCT
Source organism: Streptomyces sp. PSU-S4-23 (assembly GCF_055632315.1). Taxonomy (NCBI): domain Bacteria; kingdom Bacillati; phylum Actinomycetota; class Actinomycetes; order Kitasatosporales; family Streptomycetaceae; genus Streptomyces; species Streptomyces sp. PSU-S4-23. The sequence continues at coordinate 422,030 of NZ_JBVMUU010000002.1, forward strand.
GTCCGTCGCGGGCATCCACCTCAGCGACGTCCCGGCCCTGCACTACGAGAGCGAGCTGTTCTACGAGAAGGAGCTGCGCAGCGTCACCTCGAACACCCGCGAGGACGGCCGGGAGTTCCTGGACCTTGTGGCCCGGTACGGCGTACGGGCGACGACGCACACGTATCCGCTGTCGCAGGCCGGGCGGGCCCTCGGCGATCTGAAGGCCGGGCGCTTCGAGGGTGCGGCCGTGCTGGTCAACGATCTGTGAGCGCGCCGCTCGGCGGTCGCGGGCGCGCCATGGATCAGGGGGTGGGCAGGTCCAGCATGCGTGCGAGCGTGCGCAGGACGCCGTGCTCGGTGTTGGGCGGCGCCAGGTAGCGGGCCCGCCGGATCACCTCCGGGTGGGCGTTGGTCATGGCGAAGGACCACTCGGCCGCGTCGAGCATCTCCAGGTCGTTGAGGTAGTCGCCGAACACCACGGTCTGCGCGGGCGTGATCCCGAGGTCCTGCTGGAGCCTGCGGATCGCGGCGCCCTTGTTGGCGGCGGCGTTCATGATGTCGGCCCAGTGCTCGCCCGAGACGACGACCTGGTGGGTCGAGGCGAGCGGCTCCAGGGCGGGCGCGGTGGTCCGTTCGACCGGCCCGAAGTCGAAGAGGGCCACCTTGAGGAACTCGTCGTCCACCGCGGTGAGGTCCTCGACGGTGCGCAGCAGGGTGTAGTACTTCCCCGCCTCGGCGAGGAAGGCCGCGTCGGCCCGCTCCACGTAGGCCGACTTCTTTCCGCACAGGACCGCTCCGACGTCCACACCGGCGGCCGCGAGCCGCCGGGTGGTGCCGACGACGCGGGCGGCGGTCGCGCGGTCCAGCGGGTCGGAGCTGAGTTCCACGCCGTCGCGCACGACATAGGTGCCGTTCTCGGCGACGAAGACCATGCCGTCGGCCGCCTCGGCGAACTGCCCGGCGAGTGTGGCGTACTGGCGGCCGCTGGCCGGGCTGAAGAGCACTCCGCGTTCGCGCAGGCGCGCCAGGAGGGGCCACAGGTCCTCGGGGATGCGCCCGGCGCCGTCCAGGAGCGTGCCGTCCATGTCGGTCACGACCAGCCGGACGTCGACGGGTCCGCTCGGCGGCTCGGGGGTGGTCAGGAGGCACGAGGGCGTGGCGGTCATGTGCTGCTTTCCGTGCGGGGGGCGGGACGGATCCACGCGGGCCGGGAGCGGGACGGCTGCCATGGTAAAGGGCGGTGGCCCCTCGCCGGCCGGCGACCTCGGAAGGGCGAGCGGCCGCCGGCCCGTACCGGTGTATACGACGTTGAGCACCGCGGAGCGGGGCGCCGGTGCGTCGCGGGCGGGTCATGATGCCGGGGGCCGGCCGGACAGCCCCACTCTGTCCGGCCGGCCCCCGGTGCGAGATCGCATGGCGCCCGTGACAGGGCTCGCGCTCCCCAGCCACGACCCCCTCGACATCCACGGGGGCCTCGCGATCCCGGGCTCTCAGAAGGTGAGTACGGCACTCCCGTAGGAGTTCTTCACGCACTCGTTGGCGAAGGTGCGCTCGTAGGAGACGCGTTGGCCCTGCCAGACGCCGTCGACCGTGACGACCACGGGGGCGTACTGCTTGGTGCACAGGGCGCCGTTCCTGACCGGGAGGGCGTCGAAGTCCCCGCCGACGCCCTTGAGTTCGGCGCAGGCGCCGACGGGGTCCGGATGGGTTCCGGAGGCGGTCGGGGCGCAGTTCAGGGTGACCGCGCGCTCCGGGGTGGCGAGGGCGGCGTATTCGCCGTGGCCCACGGTCATGACGAGCGCCGAGGGGGCGTAGAGCCCGGAGGCGGCGGTGTGCGGGGCGGCGAGCGCGGATCCGGTGAGGGGACCGCAGACGGCGGTGGCCGTCAGGGTGAGGGTCGCTGCCCAGCGCGCGGTGTTCGGCATTGTGTGCATCCTTCCGCTCGTGTGTCGGGACACGGTCCGGTTCCGGTCGTACGTGGGCCGAAGCCGGTCCGGTTCGGTTGCCGGTTCGGCGAGCGGGAGTCTGCCGAGTCCGCGCACGGAATTCACATCGACCCTCCACGTTTCGGTAACTTTGAGTATTGAATCAGTGGCGTGAAGTCACGGACCTCGAACGGCCGGCACCCGCAACCGCACGGTCGGCGATCGTCCGGGGCCATCGACTGGCCGGATTCACGCGGTTCGGCAATCGGCCTGAAACGTTCCGGTTACCTGACGCGGTAAGCGCTGTCTTCAGCTGTGGGGCGAACCGCCGCGGAAGCCCTTGTCTTTGCCGGGCAGCGGAGTAATCGTGATTACATGATTACTTCGGAGCGGCACGAGAGACTGCGCGGGTGGTTCGCCGGGCGTCTGCCCGACGACCTGTTCGAGACGCTGGTGGAGGTCACCGTCGACCGGGAGGAGATCACGGTCGTGGGCCGCATCCCCGAGCCGCGGCTCGCCGGGGGTGCCTCCGCCGGCGAGAAGGAGGCGGCCGTGCGGGCCAGGATGCGGGAGTTCCGCGAACGCACCCGCGAGGACCGCGTCGCGGTGGCACGGGAGGCGGAGCACCGGTTCCGCAGAAAGGTCTCGTGGGCGGTGGAGTGCGGCGGCGAACGCGCCCTGTTCACCCATGTCGCGGCGCCCGTGATGACCCGGCTGCGCCAGCCCGAGCGCCAGGTGCTGGACACGCTCGTCGCCGGCGGTGTGGCCCGCAGCCGCAGCGACGCACTCGCCTGGTGCGTGCGCCTGGTGCACCGGCACACCGACGAGTGGCTGACGGAGCTGCGCGAGTCGCTGGACGATGTGCGGCGCGTGCGGGCGCAGGGGCCGGACGCCGAGCCCGAGCACGCCCCGGCCCCGGAGGAGTGAGCCGGTCCCGGCGGTACTGCCCCTCTCCCCCACCGGCCCACGCGGCGCCTCACGTCGGCCGGCCGGTCTCCTCGCGGCATCCTCGGCCGCCGCGGTCCTCTTCTCCGGTCCGCTCCCCCTCCCCGGCCCCGCCGGACGGGGGCGGGCCGGTGACCGTGACGCGCGCGGGACGCAGCAGCCGCTCGCCGACCCGGTAGCCGGGACCCAGTATCTCGGTGCAGGTCAAACGGGTCGCGTCCGGCGAGACCACATGGGTCACGGCCTCGTGCCGGGCGGGGTCGAAGGGCTCGCCCTCCTCGCCGAACACCTCCAGTCCCAGCGAGCCCAACTGGGTCTCCAGGACCTCGGCGACGGCCTTCAGGCCGGGTGTCATCGCCTCCTGCCGACGGGCCGCCTCGACGGCGTCCAGCACCGGCAGCAGCGCCCGCAGCACGTTCTCCGCCGCGATCTCACGCACCGCCATGCGGTCGCGCCGCACCTGCTTGCGGTAGTTGTCGTACTCGGCCTTCACCCGCTGCAGGTCGCCCGTGCGCTCGTCGAGCAGACGCCGCAGCTCCGTGCTCAGCGGCTGGATCCGGTCCATGGTCAGCCCGTCCGTGACGTACCGTCGTCGTCCACGATCTCGGCGTCCACGACCTCCTCCTCGTCCCGGGCGCCCTGGCCGGCCGCGCCCTGGCTCGCCGCGCCCTGCGACGCCGTGGCGCCCTCGGTGTGCGCCTGCTCGTACAGGGCGGTGCCGATCTTCTGGGCCGCGGCCGTCGCCGCTTCCATGGCCCGCCGGACCGCCGCGGTGTCCTCGCCCTTGAGGGTCTCCTTCAGCTCGCCGACGGCACGCTCCGTCTCGCTCCGCAGATCGCCGGGGATCTTCTCCCCGCTGTCCCCGATGAGTTTCTCGGTCTGGTAGACGAGTTGTTCGGCCTGGTTGCGGATCTCGGCCGCCTCCCGCCGCCTGCGGTCCTCCTCCGCGTGCTGCTCGGCCTCGTGGACCATGCGGTCGATGTCGTCCTTCGGCAGCGCGGAGCCGCCGGTGACGGTCATCTTCTGCTCCTTGCCGGTGCCCAGGTCCTTGGCGGAGACGTGCATGATGCCGTTGGCGTCGATGTCGAACGTCACCTCGATCTGCGGCACCCCGCGCGGGGCGGGCGGCAGACCGGTCAGTTCGAACATGCCCAGCTTCTTGTTGTACGCCGCGATCTCCCGCTCGCCCTGGTAGACCTGCACGGTCACCGACGGCTGGCTGTCCTCCGCGGTGGTGAAGACCTCCGAACGCCTGGTGGGAATCGTGGTGTTGCGCTCGATCAGCCTGGTCATGATGCCGCCCTTGGTCTCGATGCCGAGCGACAGCGGCGTGACGTCGAGCAGCAGGACGTCCTTGACCTCGCCCTTGAGCACACCGGCCTGCAGCGAGGCGCCCACGGCCACCACCTCGTCGGGGTTGACGCCCTTGTGCGGATCCTTGCCGGTCAGGTCCCGCACCAGTTCGGTCACCGCCGGCATGCGGGTCGAACCGCCCACGAGGATCACATGGTCGATGTCGGACACGTTGATCCCGGCGTCCTTGACGGCCTGGTGGAACGGCTTCCTGCAGCGCTCCAGCAGGTCGGCGGTCAGCTGCTGGAACTGGGCGCGCGTCAGCTTCTCGTCCAGGTGCAGCGGGCCCTCCGACGACGCCGTGATGTAGGGCAGGTTGATCGTCGTCTCGGACGAACTCGACAGCTCGATCTTGGCCTTCTCGGCGGCCTCGCGCAGCCGCTGCACCGCCATCTTGTCCTGGGACAGGTCGACGCCGTACCCGTTCTTGAACTGCTTGACCAGGTGGTCGACGATCCGCTGGTCCCAGTCGTCGCCGCCGAGGCGGGTGTCGCCGTTGGTGGCCTTGACCTCGATGACGCCCTCGCCCATCTCCAGCAGCGACACGTCGAAGGTGCCGCCGCCGAGGTCGAAGACCAGCACCGTCTGGTCGTTCTCCTTGTCGAGTCCGTACGCCAGCGCGGCCGCCGTCGGCTCGTTGATGATCCGCAGGACGTTCAGCCCGGCGATCTCCCCGGCCTCCTTGGTGGCCTGCCGCTGGGCGTCGTCGAAGTACGCGGGCACGGTGATCACCGCGTCGGTCACGTCCTCGCCCAGGTAGGTCTCCGCGTCCCGCTTGAGCTTCTGCAGCACGCGCGCGGAGATCTCCTGCGCGGTGTACCTCTTGCCGTCGATGCTGCCGGTCTCCGGGAAGCGCCACTGCTGGTCGCCCATGTGGCGCTTGACGGAGCGTGCGGTGCGCTCGACGTTGGTCACCGCCTGCCGCTTGGCGACCTCACCGACCAGCACCTCGCCGTTCTTGGCGAAGGCCACGACCGACGGCGTGGTACGGGCGCCCTCGGTGTTGGTGATGACGGTGGGCTCGCCGCCCTCCAGGACCGCGACCACCGAGTTCGTGGTACCGAGGTCGATACCGACCGGACGTGCCATGGGGACTCTCCCTCCTCGTCGTCCCTCGTTGTCGTTCTCGTCAGCGGGTCTCGTCCGTCCGGGTGGCCGGTTCCAGCCGGAGCGCCGGGCGCCGGTACGCCGAAGTGGTCCGCCCGGCCGGGGCCGGGGGGTCCGCTCCCGGACGTCCTACGGGTCCGGGGAGCGGCCCCGCCGATGACGCCGGTGACGGCATCTGCCGGCCGACGGCACTTTCATCGTCCGCTGGGATCCACCCGGCGTCGATTCGGGGCGGGACACCGCCGGCGTCCGCGGGCGGCACGGTCGCCGCCCCGCGCATCGTCTTCGGCCGTTCCGGGGTGAATCCGATGCGGTCGATCTCCTCCTTTGCGACGATGATCACCACCTGTACCACTCCGTGGATGGTCGTGATGATGCCCGGCTTCTGCACCCGGCGCGGCCGGTACGCCCCGCACGCGCCCCGCGTCCTCGACCGCGCCGTCCTGCGCCCGGCGCCGGTGCGGCTCCTCCCCGGGGGCGGCTGATGGAGTACTGGCTCGACCTGTCCGTGCCCTTGGTCTCCGGGATGCCCGTGTATCCCGGGGACCCGCAGGTCGACGTGGAACGGGCGCTCCGGGTGGCCACGGACGGGGTCAACGTGCTCAGCCTGCATCTGGCCTCGCAGTCCGGGACGCATGTGGACGCGCCGTACCACGTCGACTCCTCGTGGCCCGCGCTGGACGCGCTGCCGCTAGAGCGGTTCACGGGTCCCGCGGTGGTGGCGGACGTCCGCGGCCTGCCGGCGCGGGCGCCGATCACGCCGGATCTGCTGGCCCCCGCCCTGAGTCTGCTGTGGCTCCAGCCGGGCGCGATCCTGCTGGTGGCCACCGGCTGGTCGGCGTACTGGGGTACCGACGCCTACCTGGCCCATCCCTGGCTGACGCCACAGGCCGTGCAGGCGGTCGTCGACGCGCGCGTCCGCACGCTCGGGGTGGACGCCCTGAGCGTGGACCAGACGGGTGACCCGGACCGTCCCGCCCATCGTGTGCTGTGCGGCGCGGGCGGCGTGATCGCCGAGAACCTCACCGGCCTCGACCGGGTTCTCGCGGCCCAGCGGGCGGGCCGCCCGGTGGAGGTGTACCTGTTCCCCCTGCACCTGCCCGGAGCGGACGGCGCCCCGGCCCGGGCCGTGGCCCGCGTCGGCCCCCCGCCGGGATACGTGTAGGTCCCGGCGACCGGACCCGGCGACCGCTGTCGGCGACCGGCACGTCCCCGCACAAACGCGCGGCCGCTCACGGCCGGATCGTGCGGGCCACGTCCAGTGTCAGGCGCTGCCACGGATCGCGTGGATCGCGGGACGTCAGGGCCCGGACGCGGCGCAGCCGGTAGCGCAAGGACTGCGGATGCAGGTGCAGCGCGCGGGCGGCCGCCGTCGCCGAGCCGGCGTCGATGTACGCGGACAGGGCCTCCAGCAGATGCCGCTGCTCCGGATCGGTCAGCGGGCCGAGGACTAGGCGGGCGATGTGGTCCGCGGTGGCGGCCGGATGCCCGGTGAGCAGGGCGAGGACGTGGGCGTCCGCGTCGGTGAGGACACGGCCGGGACGGTGGGCGTGGGCGGGTGCGGTGTCCAGGGCGTCGGCGGCGAGGCGGTGGGCGGCGGCGACCCGGTCCAGCCCCTCCCCCGTGATCGCGCAGCCCCGCCAGCCCCGCGCGCCGAGGAGGGCCGGAGCCCGGCCGGCGGCCGTCGCGGGGAGCAGCAGCACGGCGCGGGAGCCGCGGACCGTCGACAGTGCCGTACCGCCGTCGCCGAGCGCGCCGAGCAGTCCCGCGGCGGCCTCGTACGGCATGTCCGGGCCGCCGCCGGCCACCGGCTCGGCCACCAGCAGGCAGTACGGCTCCGGCAGCTGCACGCCCAGCCGGGCCGACCGGTCCGTCAGCGCGCCCACCGAGGCGTGCCGGCCCGCGATCAGGTCGTCGAGCAGCAGCCGCAGCGCCCGGTCGCGGTCACCGGCGAGGTCCTCCATGGTCGCCGCGTACGCCGCGGCCATCTCCTCCGAGAGCGTGTCCAGCGCCGTCACCAGCATCCGGGCGAGCGCCAGGCCGTCCGCCGCCGTGAGACCGGAGGCCCGGCCGGCGACCTCGTCGGTGAGGACGGTCGCCGCGACCCGATAGGCGCGCAGCACCGCCTGTACGGGCCGGCCGTCCGCCGCGCGGGCCGCCGCGATGCCGCGGACCCTGCGCAGGTCGGCGGCATCCCATGTGCCGTCGGTGGCCCACAGGTGCAGCAGCCGGTCCACGCCCCAGGCGGCGATGGCCCGTACCTCCGGCAGCCGGCTGTCGTCGAGCGCGGCGTACACCGGCACCTGCGCGTGGACGGCGGCCACGACCGCCTCCACCACCCGCGGGTCGGCGGCGAGCTGCTGCCGGATCCGGGCCCGGACCGGCGAGGGCTGGTTCATCACAGGGTGATGATTCCAGCCGCGCGGTGTGCGCACCACGGTGGACGGGTCTTGTCACCGTCGCAAGGATCGTCGCGTACAGCGCGGTCTCAGGGACGAGAGGCGGGACGTACGGGATGACGAAGCACTGGGCGGACTTCCAGTACGAGATATATCTGAACGGCATGACGGGCGCCGTGCCGCGGCTGCCCACCGATCCGACCCGGCTGGAGGAGCTCGCCGAGCAGCGGCTCGGACCCGGCCCGGTCGGCTATGTGGCGGGCAGCGCGGGCTCCGGCAGTACCGCGCGCGCCAACCGGGCCGCGCTGGAGCGGCGCCGGATCGTCCCGCGCATGCTGCGGGACGTGCACGAGCGGGACCTGTCCGTCGAGGTGCTGGGGAGCCGGCTGCCCGCCCCGCTGGCGCTGGCGCCCATCGGCGTCCTGTCGATCATGCATCCGGAAGCGGAGCCGGGGGCGGCGCGCGCGGCCGCGGCGCAGGGTGTGCCGTACATCCTGTCCTCGGCCTCCAGCACGCCGATGGAGCAGGTGGCGGAGGCGTCCGGCGACGGTGAGCGCTGGTTCCAGCTGTACTGGGCCAGGGACCGCGAGGTCACCCGCAGCTTCCTCGCCCGGGCGAAGGCGGCCGGTTTCACGGCCCTGGTCGTCACCCTGGACACCCCGCTGCTGGCCTGGCGTCCGCGCGACCTCGACCAGGCGTATCTGCCGTTCCTGCACGGGGTGGGCACCGCCAACTACTTCACCGACCCGGCGTTCCAGGCGGGTCTGGCGAAACCGGTGCACGAGGACCCCAACGCCGCCGTGCTGCACTTCGTCAACATGTTCGCGGATCCCGGAAAGACCTGGCCGGACCTGGCGTTCCTGCGGGAGAACTGGGACGGGCCGATCGTGCTGAAGGGCATCCTGCACCCGGACGACGCCCGCAGGGCCGTCGACGCGGGGATGGACGGCGTGGTGGTCTCCAACCACGGCGGCCGGCAGGTGGCCGGTTCCGTGGCGGCGGCGGACGCGCTGCCGCGGGTGGCCGAGGCCGTCGGGGACCGGCTCACCGTGCTGTTCGACAGCGGGATCCGCACCGGGGACGACATCTTCAAGGCACTCGCGCTGGGGGCGCGGGCGGTGTTCGTGGGACGCCCGTACGCGTACGCGCTCGGGCTCGACGGGCAGCCGGGCGTCGAGCATCTCATCCGCTGTCTGCTCGCCGAGTTCGACCTCACCCTCGCCCTGTCCGGACACGCCGGCCCCGCCACCGTCGGCCCCGCCGACCTGATCGAGGAAACCGCATGACCGACACCACGAACGTCCTCGCCGTCGTCTCACCGCACGTCGGGGGCCGCGCGGCCGGGGCCGCGCTCGCCACCCTCTTCCCCGGCGAGGCCGAGGTCACGGTGGTGGAGAGCACGGACGAGGATCCGGCGGCACTGCGCGCGGCGCAGGTCATCGTCACGGGCCTCGGCCCGGTCACCGCTGAGCACATCGCCGCGGCACCGGACCTGAAGCTGATCCAGTGCGCGAGCCACGGCTTCGACTACGTCGACCTGGACGCGGCCCGCGCCCGGAACGTCCCCGTGTGCAACATCGGTTCCAGCGGCGCCGAGAAGCAGAACGTGGCCGAACAGACCTTCGCGCTGATGCTGGCCCTCGCCAAGCAGCTGGTGCCGGCGCACACCGCGCTCGTGGACGCCGACTGGGCACTGCCGCGGCTGCAGCAGTCCATCACCGAGCTGTCCGGCAAGACCCTGGGCATCGTGGGACTCGGCCACATCGGCGAGGAGGTCGCGCGCCGCGCCGTGGTCTTCGACATGACCGTCGTGTACACGGGCCCCGAGCGGGTGGCCGCCGAGACCGAGGCACGCCTCGGCGGCGCCCGGTACGTCGGACTCGACGAACTGCTGCGCGCGTCGGACTACGTGACGCTGCACGCGCCGCTGACGGAGGCGACCCGGCATCTGCTGGACGCCGAGCGGCTGGCGCTATTGAAGCCGACCGCGTTCGTGATCAACACGGCGCGGGGCGCCCTGATCGACCAGGACGCCCTCGCGGACGCTTTGGAGCGGGGTGCGCTGGCCGGTGCGGGGATCGACGTCTTCGACCCCGAACCCCCCACCCCGGCCCTCCGGCTGCTGAAGGCCCCGAACGTGGTGCTGTCCCCGCACGTCGCCGGGGTGACCCGCGAGACCCTCGTGCGCATCGCTCTGGCCGCGGTGCAGAACGCGGCCGACTTCGTGGCGGGGAAGGAGCCGCGGGACATCGTCTCCTGACGGCGCGCCTCAGACCGTGACCGCCGGGCGGCCGGTCGCCTCCGGCCGCCCCTCCCGCCTCCGCTCCGCCGGTACCGGCGGGTTCGCGGCTCGCCGCGGCCGGACGACCGGTGTGCTCGACGGCCCGGCCGTCCCGGCGGACAGCGACTGGGGGGCGGCCGACTGCCCGTCGGCCGCCCACCGCTGGGTGTCGGAGCCGTCGCGGGCCTTGACGACGACGGCGGCGTCCGGGTCGGTGTCCGCGGGCGCCACGGCGAGGCCCTCGTTCCACCGCGGCAGCAGATCGCCCCGCACGGTGAGGTCGTAGCGCACATCGGCGGCGTGCGGCTGGCCCGCGTCGGTGCACGGGGCGAGCTCGACGGCCCCGTCGGTGGAGTGGGAGCCGAGGCACAGTCCGGGGTCGGCGACACTGCGCAGCAGGCCGTCGCTCTCGTACGACCACTGCTGGGTCCACGCCCACGAGCAGGTCGCGAGGCGGGTGCCCGCCCCGGGCCGCACGGTGCCGCGGATGTCGAGGCAGAGGTCCGCGGCGACGTTGCGCAGTCTCGTCTGCTGTGGGGCCGTGGGCAGTCCCGCCGCGCCGGAGGACGAGGAGGGGCCCTGTGGTGGCTGCCCACCGGGGCCGGGCGAGAGGACCGTGCGGCCGCCGCCGGCGCTGGTCGAGGCGACCGGGTCGGTGCCGTCGTCGTCCGGCCACACGCCGGGGACGAGGAGCGTCGCGAGGACGGCCGCCGTCGCGATGCCCGCACCGGTCAGCAGCGCCTTGGTGTTGCGCTCCAGTGCCAGGAGGCGACGGCCCGGTGAGGGGATCTGGGTGAGCAGCCGGTGGCGTCCGCCGCCGCCCCGGCGTCCGGTGCCGGAGCCCGGCTCGTCCCGGCCGCGGGCGCCGTACGGGGTGCGGCCCGGACGGGAGTCGAGGTAGCGCCGGGCACCCCAGCCGAGGACCGCCTCGGCGAGCAGTCCGCCCAGCCCGTCCTCGACATGGCTGAGTTGCTCGGCGGCGAAACGGCAGTGGCCGCACTCCAGGAGATGCCGCTGTACGTCCGGCAGCAGTGCGCCGCCCCGGCGAATGGGGATGTCGAGAAGCCGGTTGTGGTAGCGGCATTCGTCGCTGGGTGCGAGTTCCCGGTGTGCGCGCACACAGCCCGCCCGGAACTGCTCGCGCGCCTGCTCCAGGGTGGCCGCCGCGGTCTCGGCGTCCATGCCCAGCAAAGCGGCAGGAACGGATATGGGCTCGGCCTCGACCTCGGTGTGCCACAACAGGCATTGGGCGAGTCCGGGCAGTGCCTGGAAAGACCGTTCGGCGAGGCCGCGGTTCTCGGGCGTCAGATGCTTCGCCGCGCGCATACCGCGGCCGCCCGCGGGCTTCCTCAGCTCCGGCAGGACGCCGGATATCCGTTCCTCGGCAGACCACTCCCGCGTGGTGTCCCGCACCGCCACGAGGAGCCGGGGCCGCAACGCGGTCCCGGACCCGGCGCCCTGGAGCCGGCCGAGTGTCCGGTGGAAGGCGGTGGCGGTGACCATGGAGGCGACGCTCGACGAGGAGGCGAGGCAGATGACCGCGTAGTCGTACACCGACTGCCAGTGCCGGGCCATGAGCAGGGCGACGGGCTTGGTGACCTCGCCCGCGGGCCTGCCTCTGAGGCGTGCGGCGAGGCTTTCGTCGGATTCCTCGGGGACCGTGCCCGCACGAGGGGGGTAGGGGGGACGCGGGGGGTGGGGGGTGTGCACTGAGCGGTTTCCTTCCAAGGCGCAAGGCGGCACAAGGAGTTGTTCACCGAATGGGGCCGGATTGGTGTGGACCTTTTCGGCGGGGAGCGCCGGGGAAGGCACGGGGGAAGCACACCCGGCGGCTGCCGGCGAATGAGCCTTGTGAGCTCGCCGACAGCCCGGAACAGCGAGCGGCGATTCGGACCCGGCCCTGCCCACGGGCGGGAAGGCAACCCTTGCACAGGTCACCGAGGCCCAACAAGGCACTTGGAGAACATCGGCACCCTGTGAAAGGGGGGACCGCCTTCGAGATGTCATGCGCCCCGTGCGGGGTCAGATCTGCCAGGACCTCAGCCGGTCGGCGGCGCCGTAGACATCGGTCTTGCCGGAGATCAGGTCGCGGGTGAGATCGACCAGGGCGCCGTACGGCGGGTCGATGCCGACGCCGCTGACGAACATGTAGGCGACCGCGGTGGCACAGGCGAAGCGCGCGTTCGCCGACGGCAGCGGCTTGAGCAGTGCCAGTGTGTGCAGCAGGGCGGCGGCGCGCCAGGCCGGGTCGGAGTCCACCCCGAGGCGGGGCGGGTCCACGCGGTGGCGGGCGACGGCGGCGACCAGTGCGGAGAAGTCGTTGATGACCGGCTGGTCGGGCAGGACCTCTTCGTGGCGCTGGAGCAGCCAGGGCACGTCGATATGGAGGGCGGAGGGCATCGGGTCAGGCGCCCCGCCCCTCGCTCGTGGCGGATGGCTCGTCATCGGGGAAGGCGGCCGCGAACTCCTCCGCGTGCGTGGCGAAGAACCGCCGGAAGGCGTCGGCGCCTTCCTGCAGGGCCCGGTGCCGCGCGATGTCGGCGGCGGCGGCCTCACGCACCAGGGCCTTCATCGACGTACCGCGCTCCTTGGCGATCTGCCGCAGGTCCTCTAGCTCCCGATCACTGAACTCCACGTTGAGGGCTGGCATGCCCTTCACGGTACCCCGAGGGTACTTACCCGTAAATACCCCCAGGTCAGATGCGGGGGAGAGCGGTACCGGAAGAAGGCGGCCAGGCAAGGGAGTCCGTCGCGGACGGCTCCATGGAACGAGACGCACGTCACGTTCCACGGGCCTGTAGCAGTGGATCTCCCGGGCCCTCAGTGGTGAGCGCGGCCGCCCGGGGTCAGCGCCGGCCGCCGCCGGCGGCGTCGTACTGCCCGCCGCCGTATCCGCCCCAGCCGCCGTAGCTCCCGTACCCACCGTAGCTCCCGTAACCGCCGTAGCTCCCGTAACCGCCGGACCCGCCGTATCCCCCGTACTCGCCGCCGTATCCCCCGTACTCGCCACCGTATCCCCCGTGCCCGCCGCCGTATCCGCCGTAGCCCCCGTGGCCGCCCTGGCCGTCCGGTGGGCAGTACGGGGACGAGCAGGTGCCGGGCGGATGCGCGGAGGGCGAGGACGTGGTGGGCCGTGACCCGTTTCCGGTGCTCCGGGAGGAGGCGCCGTGCGACCCGGTGGCGCGGGGCTCCGGGGCCGCGGACTCGGCCGTGGTCCCCCAGTTCACGGACTGCATCCGCAGGGTGTTCGAGGTGTCGGCGAGCCAGCGCTGGGTGTCGTCCTCGGTGCGGGGCTTGAGCACGAGTCCGGCGCCCCGGGCCGAGGAGGCGGGAGTCAGGGCCAGATCCTGGTCCCAGCGTGGGACGAGCGCGCCCTGGAGGGTGAAGTCGTACCGGACGTTCCTGGTCTCCGGCCGCGACTGCCCGGCGCACGGGGCGAGTTGGACGGAGTAGCCGAGGTGGGAGTCGAGGCACAGGTCGGGGGCGGCGACACTGCGCAGCAGGCCGTCGGCCTCGTAGGCCCACTGCTGGGTGATGGACGAGGTGCAGGAGACGAGCACGGCCTCCGCTGCTGCGACGGCCGTCTTCGCGTCGAGCCCGATGCAGAGCCCGCTGTCCTGGTTGCGCAGCCGGCCCTCGAAGGCGCCGGTGGGCACGTCGGCGGCGGCGCCCACCCAGGAGGGCGATCCGGAGCCGCTCCCCTTCGCTCCCGGACGGGGCTCACCGGACGGTACACCCGTGCGGGACCGGCCGTCCCCGCCCGACCGGGCGCCGGACCACAGGGCCAGCGGGATCAGGACGAGCGCGCTCACCGTCGCCACGGCGAGGGTCAGTTGACGCCGGTGCGGCGAGGGGCGCCGGGGGGCCTTGTGTGCGGCGGTGGAGCGGGGGCCGGGGGCACCCGACGCGGCACGCGGGGCACGGCGGCGGCCGCCCGGGGGAAGGGCCGCGGCCACCGGGGCGGGAGGAGCGCCGCTCGGTTCGGCCGGGTCGGCCGGCACCTGGGGCCCGGCGGCCGGGAACTCCTGACGCACATCGGCCGGGTCGATCAGCGGCTCCCCTCCGACGGGTACGGCCATGGGCTCCTTCGCCGCCCGAACCGCCTCGGTCCGTGGGGCCTTGGTGGCGAGGTACGTCTGTGCCCCCCAGCCGAGCACCCCCTCCGCGAGGAGGAGCGGAAGCCGCTGGTGGAAGCCCTCCAACTGCTCTGCGGTGTGGTGGCAGTGGAGGCAGCCGTCCATGTGACGGCGCAGGTCGGGATCGAGGACACTGTCGCCGCGGTGCAGTGACACGTCCAGCAGGCGCGCGTAGCGACGGCACTCCTCGTCGGGCGCGAACTCGCGGTGCACGTCGAGGCAGACCGCCCGCAGCAGTTCACGTGCCCGCTCCAGCCTGATCTCCGCCTCGGCCGTCTCGATCCCCAACAGGGCCGCGGGAGCGGCGAGTTCCTCGCGCTCGACCTCGGCGTGCCACAGCAGACAGCGGGCGGGCTCGGTCAGCCGCTGGAAGGCGCGTGACACCAGTCGCCGGTTCTCGGGCGGCAGCAGCCGTGCCGCGGCATGCCCGCCACCGCCCGGGCGGGACCGGAGTTCGGGGTGCAGAAGCGTGCGCCGGTGGTCGGAGTCCCACTCCGCCGCCAGCCGCCGTACCGTGACGAGGAGGTGGGGCCGCCATGCGGCCGTCGGTCCGCCCTGCCTCGCGGATTCCTCGAAGAGCCGGGTGAACGCCGCAGTGGTGAGCATTCCCGCGGGATGCGCCCCGTCCGTGCACAGACGGGCATAGGAGAACGCGGCCTCCCAATGCCGGTCGAGCAGTTCGCCCACCGGGTGGTGTACGGGTCTCCTGCCGCCGGACTTCTTCAGTTCGGCGGCGAGCTCTTCGTCCGTCGCGTCGTACGCGGGAAGGGGGGTGGGGGAATTCTGCGGGACCCCGTCTTTCACGTCCACGTTCCTCCAAAGCCCACGGCAGTTCTTCGTACAGCAACAGGGGGCACAGCTCGGCCGACAGCACGCGGGGAGGTGGTCTTGGGAGGGTCGCCCGGTATGTCGTCCGTCGACCCGGATCAGCTCTTCCGAAGCACGCGGAGAAGGACAACGCCCTTATGCGCCACGGCGAAAAGTAATGATCCGTGTGCCGTCGGTGACACCTTTGCACAGGTCACCGAGGCCGAACAAGAGACTTCCTCACTTTGCTTTTCCCGGTGCGCGCCGCCCGTTCGACGGAGAGTCAATAAGGGCGTCGCGATGCCGGGAATTCCGGGTCCGTCCCGCTCTCTGACCCCGGGAATTCCTCCGGCGGCGCCGCACCGGAGGAGTTGCCGTTCGAAAAGGCGAGCGAAGTGAAGGTGAGGATCGCGTCCGCGACCGCCCTGGGGTTCTCCAGCAGCATCGCGTGCGTGGCGTCGATCTCCACGACCGCCACCCCGGGCCGTTCCTCGGCCAGTGCGGCGAGTTCGCGGGCGAGCCCCTGTGCGCCGGCGGCCGCCATCGCATCGGTACCGTCCGGGCCGGGGACGGGCGGCGCGGGCCGCCGGGCCCGGCCCAGCAGCAGGGGCGAGGGCATCGCACGGAACAGGGCGAAGGGGTCGAGCGCGTCGACGGCCGCGAGCATCTGCCGGCCGTGCTCCCGTCCGGGCCGCATCTCCAGGACCCCGTCGTTCCGCTCCCGCACGGAGCGCAGCGCGCCGGCCTCCAGGAGTTCGTAGGGGATGCCCAGGCGGTCGGACATCGCGCGCTGCTCGGCGAGCAGGCCCCCGAGTCCCTCGGCGGGCAGCTCCCGCCCCAGGCCCTCGGCGCTCAACTCCTTGAGCCGTGCCAGGTGTTGTGCTGCACGGTGCGGATCGAGGCCCACGTACCGCTCCGGTCCTCCCCAGCCGAACCCGTCGAGGTCCACGGCGCCGGGGGTGGAGTCCGGGTGCTCCAGCGCGTACAGCACGGCGAGGAGGCCGCCGGCGGCGTGCCCGACGGGAAGGGCGCCCGGGATCCCGTGGGCCGTGAGGACCTCCTCGATGTCGCCGAGCACCTCGGGCAGGTGCCACGGTCCCGAGGGGGAGCGGCCGTGGCCCCGCAGATCGACGGCCAGCACCCGGTGGCGCGCCACGAGGAGGGGTGCGACGGCAGCCCAGTCGGCGAGCGTGCGCCCCGCGCCGTGCAGGAGCAGCAGGGGCGGTCCGTCGCCCCCGTGGTCGCGAACGGCCGGCGCGATGCGGTCGGCGGTCATGGCACGACAGTAGAGCGTCGGACCGGGGCGGGGACGGTCCGTCACCTGCGCGGCGGAAGCAGCTCCAGGACCCGCTCCCAGCCGAACGCGGGGTGGGTACCGCCCTCACCCGCGTCCCCGGCGTACGGGTCGCCGAACCGGACGCCCATGCCGCTCAGCCGTTCGAGGCCGGCGCGGTAGGCGGGGTGGGCCGCCAGCGCCTCGCTCACGCAGGGCAGGACGGCGATCGGGACGCCGAGCCCGTACGCCTCGCACAGGGTGCCCAGCGCGAGGGTGTCGGAGATGCCCGCGGCCCACTTGTTGAGTGTGTTGAAGGTGGCCGGGGCCACGACGACCGCGTCCGGGTCCGGGAACGGCCGCGGATCGCCGGGGAGGCGCCAGGCGGAGCGGATCGGGCGGCCCGTCCGCGCCTCGACCGCCTCCGTGTCGAAGAAGCGCAGGGCGAGCGGCGTGGCGATGACACCCACCTCCCAGCCGCGCTCCTGGGCGGCCGCGATCAGCGTGCCCACGTCCCGGGCGACCCCGGCGGCGCAGACGACGACGTAGAGGAAGGGCCGGGAGGCGTGTTGGGTCACGTGCGCACCCTAGTGAACCGCGGCCTCGGCGAACCGGCGGACGGCGGCGAGCGCGCTCCCGCCGCACGGCTGCTACCGTAGAGAACGCTGGTTCTCCCCGTCGAGGATGCCCAGGAGGGGCGCGCACATGGACAGCGGACTCGCCCGCGACCGGGCGCTGGACGCCGCGGAGCGGCTGTTCTACGGCCGCGGCGTCCAGACCGTCGGGATGGACGACATACGCAGCACGTCCGGGGTGTCGCTCAAGCGGCTGTACCAGCTGTTCCCCGCCAAGGAGCAGCTGGTCGAGGCCTATCTGGAGCGGCGTGACGTGCGCTGGCGGCAGCAGCTGGCCGACCATGTGGACCGGCACGCGGACCCCGTGGAGCGGATCCTGGCCGTGTTCGACCGGCTGCGCCAGTGGTTCGGCGAGCCCGGCTTCCGCGGCTGCGCCTGGATCAACTCGTACGGCGAGCTGGGCGCCACGTCACCACGGGTGCTGGCCCAGGTCCGCGCCCACAAGCAGGCGTTCAAGGCGTACCTGGCCGGCCTGGTGGCCGACGCGGGGCTGCCCGCGCCCCTCGCCGACCAGCTGTATCTGCTGGCCGAGGGCGCCATGGTGACCGCCGGCATAGAGGGCACCACGGAGCCCGCCGAGCAGGCGGGCAGGGCCGCCGGGCTGCTGCTGGCGGCCTACCGGTAGAGCGGGGCCGGCGGGCGGGCGGCCAGCTCGGTCAGCTCCGCACGGGCCGCCGCGAGCGACGCGTCCGCGAGGTCCCGGAAGCGGGCCGTCCGGGGCACCACGGCGGCGAGGGCCATCTCGGCCTGCACGAAGTGGAGGTTCTCCTCGGCCACGCCGTGTTCGGTGAAGTAGGCGCGCAGATACGGCCGCTGGAAGTCCATCGCCTCACGGGGCGTGCCCGGTCCGCAGGCGCCGCCGCGGGCCACGGCCACCACGACCCGGGTGGTCCGCAGCACGCTGCCGCCGGTCCCGGGATCGAGAAAGGCTCCGGGGAAGGTGACCCGGTCGATCCCCGGACATGCTGCGCTCGCGCGCTTCCCGGCGCGAGGAGGCGTACGGCGGTCAGGTGCCCGACGAGGTGGGGGCGGACGGCCGGGCATCCGCTCCCGAGGAGGAGGCGCTGCTCGCGGACTCGGTCGGGCCGGGGCTGCTGGTCGTGCTCGACCGGCTCTCCCCCGCCGAGCGGATCGCGTTCGTGCTGCACGACTCGTTCGCCGTGCCCTTCGAGGACATCGCACCGATCGTGGGCCGCTCGGCGGTGGCGGCGAAGAAGCTCGCGAGCCGCGCCCGGCACAAGGTCCGCGGGACCTCGGCGCGGCCGGCGGCGGTGCGGGAGGGACACCGGCAGGTCGTCGAGGCCTTCCTCGCGGCGGCGCGCGGCGGTGACATCGACGCGCTGCTCTCGGTGCTCGCCCCCGATGTCGTACGGCGGGCCGACGCCGCGGCGCTGCCGCCGGGCGGGGCCGCGGAGCCGCGCGGGGCACGGGCCGTGGCGGAGCAGACGGCGCTGCTCCGCCGGCGAGCACGGTTCGCCGAGGTGGCGCTGGTGGACGGGACCGTGGGTGCGGTCGTGGCCCCGCGCGGGCGGCTGCGTCTGGTGCTGAGGGTGACGGCGGGGAACGGCAGGGTCACCTCGTACGAGGCGATCGCCGACCCGGTGCGGCTGCGGCGGCTCGATCTCGCCGTCCTCGGCGTATGACGTGCCGCCGAGGCAGCCGCTCCTCCTTCACCGTGCCCCCCTCCACCGTGTTCCCCTCACCGTTCGTCCTCCGTGACGGTGATGGCGCCCACCGGGCAGGCCCGTGCGGCCTCCCGCACCAGCGGGTCGCCGCCCTCCTGCCCGCCGGGCAGCAGTTCGCTGTAGCCGTCGTCGTCCTGGGTGAAGACGCCGGGCGCGGTGAGGGCGCACTGCCCCGCTCCGATGCAGACGTCCTTGTCGATGGAGATGGAGATGGAGATGTCGCCGGTCATGGGCCCAGCCTCTTACCAGGTCACGGGGAGTTCCAGCATCCCCTGGATCGTGTCTCCGGGTTTGAAGGGGATCTCGTCCGCCGGGGCGGCCAGCCGCAGACCGGGCAGCCGTGCGACGAGGGAGCGCAGGGCGATCTCCAGCTCGGCCCGGGCCAGGTTCTGTCCGAGGCACTGGTGGATGCCGAACCCGAAGGCGACATGGTGGCGGGCCGGCCGGTGCCAGTCCAGGGTGTCGGGCTCGGGGTAGGCGGCGGTGTCGCGGTTGATGACGGAGGTGGAGAAGAGGACGCCCTCGCCGGCCCGGATGGTCGTGCCCGCGATGTCGATGTCCTCGGTGGCCACCCGCAGCAGACCGTCCGCGATGGACAGGAAGCGCAGCAGTTCCTCGACCGCCGCGGACGTCAGGCCAGGATCGGCGCGCAGCTCGGCGAGCCGTTCGGGATGCCGGAGCAGGGTGAACGTGCCGAGGGAGATCATGTTGGCCGTCGTCTCGTGCCCGGCGACCAGCAGGAGCGTGGCCAGGGAGACCAGCTCGGCCCGGTCCAGCCCTCCCTCCCGCACCTGCTCCCGGATGAGCTCGTCGAGCAGCCCGTCGCCCGGCTCCTCACTCTTGCGGTCGATCAGCTCCCCGAGGTAGGCGTCCAGCCGGTTGCGGGCGTCCTCGGTGTCGGCCGGTGCCGGGCCGCGCAGCAGCCTGCGCGACTGCTCCTCGAAGAACTCGTGATCGGCGTAGGGGACGCCGAGCAGCATGCAGATCACCATCGACGGCAGCGGCAGCGCGAAGGCGCTCACCAGCTCGGCGGGCGGACCCGCGGCCTCCATGGCGTCGAGGAGCCGGTCGACGGTCTCCTGAATGCGCGGGCGCAGCGCGGTGGCCCGCTTGAGGGTGAAGGTGGGAACCAGCATGCGGCGCTGTGTGTGGTGCTCGGGGTCGTCCGCGCCAAGCAGCGCCACCCTTCGGTTGCGGGCGGCGGCGAACCGTTCGGTGGTCGCCGGGAACGCGGGCCGGGTCCGGTCGGAGGACAGCCGGGGATCGGCCAGCAGATCACGGGCTGCGGAGTGCCCGGTGACCACCCAGACGTCGCGCCCGTCGTACAGGGTGACCCTGGTCAGGGGCCGATCCGTGCGCAAGGGGTCGTAGGCGGCGGGCGGGTGGTAGGGGCAGGTGCGGTTCTGCGGGAAGGCGACGGGCTCTGACATGGCCGTACCGGGTTTCGTCATGGATGACCTCGCACGCGAAGATTCGCTCTTGCCGATCATCAATTAGATGCCCCAGGCATCTACAGAACCACCCGAAGTTCGGCCAGTTCCGCCGGATGCCGGATATGGCGGAACACCGTCGTCCGGCCGCACAGGCCGCGGGGTCACGCCGCGGCCATCGTAATCCGGTTGCCTCGCAGCCGCCCTTCCCCCCAGGATCGGCGCATGCCGATCACCGAAGCCTTCCTGCTGCCGACCTGCGCCGACGTCCGTCCCGTGCGGGTCCAGCAGCAGCCCGGCCGCCGCCGGAGGCCCGGCCTGCCCCGATCGTGACCGCCGCGGTCGTGGCGGGGCTGCTCGCGGGCTACGGCATCGCCGTGCCCGTCGGAGCGGTCTCGGCCTATCTCCTCTCCCTCACCGCCCGCACATCCCTGCGCACCGGGGCCTGCGCCGCGCTGGGCGTCGCCACCGCGGACGGGGTCTACGCCCTGGTGGCGACCCTGGGCGGCACGGCGCTCGCCGCCGTGCTGCAGCCGGTGCTGGTGCCGCTGCGCCTGCTGTCCGCGCTCGTGCTGATCGTCATCGCGGTGGCCGGCGCGGCCGCCGCCCTTCGCCGGTACCGCTCCCCCGCGACCGACGCCACGACCCGCGCGGCGCCGTCGGGCCCGGCGCGGGCCTACCTCGGGCTGCTGGGCATCACGCTGCTCAATCCGACCACCGTCGTCTACTTCACCGCCCTGGTGCTGGGCGGCCGCACCACCGACGCCGTACGGCCGCTGGAGCAGGGCACGTTCGTCCTCGCGGCCTTCGCGGCGTCGGCGAGCTGGCAGCTGACGCTGGCCGGCGGCGGCGCACTGCTCGGCCGCGCGCTGACCGGACCGCGCGGGCGCCTGGTGACGGCGCTCGCCTCCAGCGTGGTGATCGCGGCGCTGGCGGTGCGGATGACGACGGGGCCGGTGTGACGCAAAAGCCGCCCCCGCCCCGAGAAGCAGCTGGCCGGTCCTGGCCCCCGGCGCGCGGTGAGGATGAACGGCGCAACGGCTGGTGTTGAATCATGAAGCGGGCCGCCCGCGGCCGAGGCCGCGGGACGCGCCCGCACCGACGAGAACAGCAGCCGTACGCGACGATGGGACGGAATGCCATGCCTCTTGAGGGCGAGTACGAACCCAGCCCGACGCAGTGGGTCCGCGAACAGGTCGAGTTGTACGAGAGCTCGGGCGGCACCGAGGGCACGACCCTGCTCGACACCGGGCTCCCGGTGGTCATCCTGACGAGCCTGGGCGCCAGGAGCGGCAAGATCCGCAAGACACCGCTGATGCGCGTCGAGCACGAGGGACGGTACGCCGTGGTGGCCTCGCAGGGCGGAGCGCCCCGGCACCCGGTCTGGTACCACAACATCACCCGCCATCCCGCCGTGGAGATCCAGGACGGGCCGGTGCGCCGGGAGATGACGGCCCGTGAGGTGACCGGCGAGGAGAAGGCGGTGTGGTGGGAGCGGGCGGTCGCGGCGTATCCGCCGTACGCCGACTACCAGAAGAAGACCGACCGGGAGATCCCCGTCCTCGTCCTGGAGCCGACCGGAAGCTGAGCGTCACCCCGCCCCGGGGCCGGGTGAGCTGTGGTCCTCGCCCTGCCGGGCCTCGACCCGGCGGTTGCGGTGACGATCCGCGTGCATGATCCGCCCTCGGCCGGGCACCTGCCCTTCAGGCCCCGCCGTGGTCCCCCGTCGCGGCGGGGCCGTCCCCGTGCCCCGGCCGCCGGGCCTGCGCGCGGGTGGCGGCGTCCGTGATGTCGAGGAAGATCTGATCGGCCTCGGGGACGGTCCGCGCGACCGAGCGTTTGATGCGCACCGCCACGTCCTCGACCTCCTCGCTGTCCAGGCCGGGGGCCAGGTCGACCCGGGCGGCCACCAGGGTGGACTCCAGCCCCAGCTGCATGGTGAGCAGCGCCTCCACACTGTCGATCTCCGGCTGCGCCTCCAGCAGCGCATGGATCCGGCGGCTGTGCTCCGGATCGGCGGCGTGGCCGATCAGCTGGTCGCGGGCGTCGCGGCCGAGCCGGTAGGCGACGTACACGAGCAGCGCGCCGATCGCGAGTGAGGCGGACGCCTCGTACGCGACCTGTCCGGTGACCATGTGGAGCACCATGCCGACGATGGCGAGGAGCACCCCGAGCACCGCCGTGCTGTCCTCCGCCAGGACCGTGCGCAGCGCCGGGTCCCGCAGTGCCCGCCCGTGGGGACCGGGCTGCCGGCGCACCTGGTGGAGGGCGCGCAGCAGGGAGGCGCCCTCCGACAGCAGCGCGACCCCGAGCACGACGAGCCCCGCCACATAGCCGCTGTGCGATTCGTGGGCACCGCCCTTGAGCGCCTCGAAGCCCTGGAAGAACGAGAAGCAGCCGCCCATCACGAAGATGCCGACGGCCGCCAGCAGCGACCAGAAGAACCGCTCCTTGCCGTACCCGAAGGGGTGGCTGCGGTCGGCCGGGCGGCGGCTGCGGCGCAGGGCGGCCAGCAGGAAGACCTCGTTCAGGCTGTCGGCGACGGAGTGCGCGGCCTCCGACAGGAGGGCGGGCGAGGCCGCGGCGATTCCGCCCACGGCCTTCGCCGCGGCGATCAGCAGATTCGCTCCGAGTGCCACGAGCACCGTGACGCGTGTCCTGCGGTCCGGGGTCCCGCGGGGTCGTACGGGTTCTCGTCCCGGCGGGTCGCCGTGGGAAGGCGCCGGACGCGACGGCGCCCGGTTCGCCGGCTGTGCGCTCGAGGATGTCCCGCTCACGTGGCCCGACTGCCCCCGTGCCGGCGTCTCACACGGTGTCGGGACGGAAATCCGGGAAACCCGACCGGCGTGCGGGCGGACGCCCGGGTCAGGAGCGGCAGTGATGGTCGAGGGCAACAGCGCGTACGGCGGGACGCGGTTTCGGCGGTCCCCGAGTCACTTCGCCGACCGCATCACGGCCGACGGCCGCGACGGCTGGCCCGTGGCGGCCGGACGCTACCGGCTGGTGGCCGGCAGGGCCAGCCCGTGGGCGAGCCGCGCCGTGATCGCGCGGCGGCTGCTCGGTGAGTACGAGGAGGCGTACGGTGATGTGTTCCGCCGGCCGGGGTGGCTGTCGGAGCGCCTGGCGGGGCGGCGCTGTCTGGTCGGCGACACGATCACGGCGGCCGGCATCCGGCTGTTCACCACGCTGGTCCGCTTCGATCCCGTCCACCACGGCCACTTCAAGCGCAACCGCCACAAGCTCACGGAGGACCGGGTGCTGTGGGCGTACGCCCGGGACCTCTACCAGACGCCCGGATCCGGTGACACCGTCGACTTCGACCACATCAAACGGCATTACCACCGGGTGCACACGGGCATCAACCCGACCGGCATCGTGCCGCTCGGTCCGGACCTCGCCGGCTGGCTCACCTCCCACGGCAGGGAGCGGCTCGGCGGGCGCCCGTTCGGTGACGGCACCCCGCCGGGACCGGTGCCGGCGGACGAGGAGGTTCCGGCCGCCGGACGGCCCTGAGCGGGCACGGAACCACGAGAGACGAGAAAGGAGAGGGACGTGGCCAGGGACAAGAAGAGCAAGCCGAAGCTTCCACTCGTCTACAAGCCCGTGGGGTTCGCCCTCGGCTGGGCGAGCGGAGCCCTCGCGGGGGTCGCCTTCCGCAGGACCTGGAAGGCGCTCCGCCACGAGGACGACGCGCCCGACGCGCTGGACAGGGACCGCGGTTGGGGAGAGATCCTGCTCGCCGCCGCCGTACAGGGTGCCCTCTTCGCCATCGCCCGCAGCGTGGCGGACCGCACGGGGGCGAAGGCCATCGAACGCTCGACGGGTGTGTGGCCGGCCGCCGCGAGGGGCGGCCGGGACTGAGCGCCGCCCCGCCGCGCGCCCGCCCGCCGTCTCACCCCTGCTTCGGCGCGATGCTCCTCGTACGGCGCAGGATGAAGGAGTGCCCCGCGGGATCGGCGCAGCCGCGTTCCTCGTACGGTCCGGGCGCGTTCTTGGCGTCCAGCGGGCGGCCCCCGAGAGCGACCACCCTGCGCTCGGCCGCGTCCAGGTCCTCCACCAGGAAGTCGAGGTGGGCCTGGAGGGAGTTCTCGGGGCGGGGCCAGCTCGGCGGGGCGGCGTTGACGTCCCGGCGGAACGCCATCCGTACCCCGTCGGCGCCCCGGATCTCCACCCGGTTCGCGGTCGTGTCGGTCTCCTCGCCGTCGAGCAGTTCCCGGTAGAACGCGGCGAGTTTCTCGGGTTCGGCGCAGTCCAGGACGACGACGCCCGCCACCACCAGTGCCATGCTTCCTCCGTGGGGATCGGGGGGCGGGCGCCGGCCCGCCCGCATCCGCTGCCCGGGTATCCCCGTCCCCGGGTTTCAGTCGGTCACGGGCCACGCCCAGGACGACGGGGCCGGTGCGACTCGCGGGACAGGGCCTAGGCCCGCCGCAGAATGCGGTTGGCGCCGGCCGCGGCCGTGGTGGCGAGGAGCCAGCCGAGGCAGACGAGGAGGACGGCCGCCCATTGCAGTGCCCCTCGGGGACTGAATGCCTGTTCCTGCCCGAAGTCGACGAGGGGCAGCAGCAGGTCGAAGGTGTAGATGGCGGGCTGGAAGTGCGGCGGCTTGCCCGGGTCGACGGCCTGGGGCGGCCACAGGCTGAACAGCAGGGTGCCGCTGATCATGATGGCGGCGAGCCACCACACGGCGCGCAGGGGCCGGTAGCCGTAGCCCACGGTGATGTCCTGCAGGCCGCTCCACAGTCTGCCCGGCCAGGCGAAGGTGCCGCGCAGTCGCCGCTGCTCGGCGAGCAGCACGGTGCGGGCGTCACCGTCCCTGCCGTGCTGCCGGTAGGCGGCCGCCAGCTGTTCGTACGGCTGCGGGGTGAAGCCGTCCGGATCCCGGGCGAGCAGGGGCAGCCGCTCGGCGGCGGGGAGTTGGGGCAGCAGGCTGTCGTAGACGACCCCCTCCAGCCGTATCGCCTTCGGCCAGGTGTCCGGGGTGCCGCGCAGGACCGTGACGCGCGTATGGCTGAGGTCGACGGTGCCGAGCACGGGTTCGCGCGTGCTCAGGAAGAGCTCGGACGCGGTCGAGCGGCGGCAGGTCAGGGCGGGCCGTCCGGCCGGTACGTCGATGACGGCGTCCTCGAAGCAGACCCTGCTGCGGACGGTGATGTTGCTCAGGGAGATCCTGCCGTGCGCGGTGAACCCGTCGCAGCAGTTGAACTCGGCGCCCACGTCGATGCCGTGGGCGCGCAGCGCCGGGCCGTGCGCGCAGGCGATCGTCGCGCCTTCGAGGAGCACACCGCCGCCCACCCGGGCGTCGCACAGGTCGACGGTGCCCTCGGTCACCGCCCCCCGGCCGTCCAGGTCCCCTCCGATGTGCAGCCGGTTGGCCTGCAGGGCCGTGCCCCGCGCAGTGCGGATCACGGTTCCCTTGAGGAGGACGCTGCCGCGCACGGAGGTGTCCCGCAGGTCGGCGCGGCCGTCGAGTTCGGTGGCCGTCAGGTCCAGGGGGCCGCCGATGCCGGCGCCGTACAGGTCCAGAGGCCCCGTCAGACGGCAGCGGGTCGCCTCCCACTTCCAGCCGACCGTCACGCCCACCGCTGACAGCCCGGGCAGCTCGCAGTCCCGCAGCTCCAGCGCGCCGAGGGACGCGCCGTCGAAGTGCGGGGCCTGTTCGAACCGGCAGGTGCGCAACCGCAGGGTTCCGGCGACATCGGCCTCGGCCAGGTCCAGGCGGCCGGTGATGTGCACGTCCTCCAGCCGCAGCCGGGCGAGGTGGCCGGGCTCGGCCTGGGGCGGGGCGAGCAGCAGCCGGCGGATGGTCGCGGCCCTGACCTCGCCCCCGTCCGCGTACCACTCGCCGCGGCGGTAGGCGGCCCACATCCCCCGCTCGCTCTCCCTCCACCCGACCGGCGCGAGGCTGCCCGACACGTCGACTCCCCCTGTGGTGACGGAAAACGCTGCATCGCTACCCGTCGGGCGCGCGGTGCAACCGGCGGGACGTGTGTGGCGGACGACACGTGCGCAGGGCCTGCCCGCGCAGCGGGCGGCGGTGCAACTGGCCCGTATTTCAAAGACATATGTCAATCGAACATGCTCAAATTCCCTCCATCGAGGGTAACTTGCAGGGCGGGGAACGGTTTTGCGCTCACTTGAGCCCGGCGGCACGTGTCCACGCTCGCGCACGTGTCACCCGGCCCGGTGGCCTCGGCCCCTGCCAGCGGAGTCGGTTGGAGGCGATGTCCACGTGTTGCAGCACGGCCCCACACCGCTCACCCGGCATCTGCGCATCCACCGGAACCGAGGTCACACCGTGCTCGAGTTCCGCGGTGAGATCGATGTCGTCGCGGCGTTCGAGATCATGCCGTTCCTGGACTCCGCGACGGCCCGCCCGCAGCCGCGGATCGTCATCGACCTGCGGCCGGTGGAGTTCTTCGACTGCTCCGGGCTGCGCCTGCTGTACCGGGCCAGGGGGCGCGTCCTCGCGCGAGGCGGCACGCTGCACCTCGTGTGCACCCATCCGCTGACGCTGCGCATCCTGCGGATCACCGGGCTGGCACATGTGCTGCCGCCGTGGACGTCGCTGGAGGAGGCCCTCGGCCGGCCGGAGGCCGCCGGGTCCCTGGAGACCAGCTGATGAAGGCGACGGGACCCGGCGGTCCCGTCGCCTTCACCGCGGTGCGTGTCCGGCCTGCGGCGTCAGTAGGGCCTGCGGGCCATCCGGCGCAGTACCACCAGGCCCGCGATCACGAGAAGCGCGCCGGCCGCGGCGGGCCACAGCTGGGCGCCGGTGTCGGCCAGTCCTCCCGAGACCGCCTGCGGCTCGGTCTGAGGCGGAACGGACGGGGCGTACCCGCCCGAGGTCGGCGCCTGGCCGGGCTGGGCCGCCTCACCGATGCTGCCCTGTCCGGAGCCGCCCGAGCCGCCCTGCGGTGCCCCGGCGGCATCGCCCTGGGCCGCCGATTGCGACGCGTACACCCTGGGCGCCTCGCCACCCTGGTCCCCGCCCGAGCCCGCACCCGGCGTCGCGGTGTCCTGCGCACCGGCCGGCGGGGACGCCGTCTGCTCACCGCCGGTGGAGGTGCCGGGGCCGGTACCGCCCTGACCGCCGCCGGAGGGGGTGCCCGGGGCGCCGCCGGCGTCACCGCCGGACGCGCTCCCCTGGCCACCGCCCGCGTTGCCACCGGACCCGGTCCCCGGGGCGGACCCGCCGTTCCCGCCGTTCCCGCCGTTCCCGCCGGACGAGGGGGATGCGGAGGGAGACGGCGTGTCCTGCGGCTGTCCGCCCGTGTCGCCGCCGCACTGCCGGCCGCTGTTGATGCAGTCGACCACCTGGTTCATCAGCCCGTCCGTCATGACGTTGATGAAGTCGTCGTGGTCCGTGACGGGCTTGTGCAGCTGCTCGGGGAAACCGTCCACCGCGTAGGCGTTCTTGACCTGGCCGTTCTCGATGACCGGCTGCGGCACGTCGTAGACCAGACGCATCGTCAGCTGCGGGATCGCCTTGAAGCCGTTCTGGCAGGTGCCGCTCGCGTCGGCGAAGGCCACGTGCGTGCGGTGGTTGGCGCTGTCGATGTTCTGGCCGTCCCAGCAGCTCTGGAAGGCGAACGTGCGCACCACCTGGCTGCCCTGCGGGCAGATCGGGTACTTCTCCGTCAGCTGGCGGTCCTCGAAGCCGGTGCAGCTCCAGTGGGCGTTGGCGTTCGCCGGGCCGTTGGTGAACGCCTTGGCGTCACCGGTGATGATGCGCAGGAACCGCGGCATCGCCACGACCTGGCTCGTCGGGCTGCCCACGAACGTGATCTCGGCCTGCTGGGCGACCAGGATCCGGCCGACGTTGCCTTCCTTGCCGCCGCCGTCGTTGTTCTGGTCGAAGTCCTGCGTGCCGTCCTGCACCCGCAGCACCGGCCAGTAGTACGACGACTTGTCGTCCTGGTTCTGACAACTCGTCTGGGCCGCCGCGAACGTGTCGTTGTCCGCGAAGGCGTCGTTCGACTGGTTGCCGACGTAGTCGTGCAGGTGGTGCGCGCCGTTCTTCACACCGGGCGCCACGATCACGTTGTCGGTGTTGTGGTTCTTGTTGGCGTTCACACCGCACTTCGTGACGAAGGAACCGGTCGAGGCGTCGGCCTGCCCGGCGGGCCTCCGGGCGTTCGGCTGCACGCTCCGGATGTCCACGAAGTCCGAGGCGACGGGGCCGCTGGCGGCCTGGCCGCCGCCCTGCTGGCCGCCGCCCTGCTGACCGGTGCCCTGTCCTCCGTTCCCCTGCTGCTGCCCGCCGCCCTGGGCGCCGTCGCCGTTCTGGCCGCCACCGCTCTGGCCGTCGTTGCCGCCCTGACCGCCGCCGGCGGCGGCGGTCTGCCCCGGATCGGCGGCGACTCCGGTGCAGGGGGCGAGGCCGTCGATCGAGGACGGTGCGGTGGCACCCGACCCCTGGTACGCGGTCTTGATGCGGTCGATCGCCGCGGTCCGCTGCTCCTTGAGCGGCCCGAGGATCGCGTTCTGGACGTAGCCGGGGTCGTCCGTCTGCGCCTGGCGCGTCGAGGCCAGCCGGGTGTACGCCTCGGTGATCTGCTTGTCGAGGGCAGCCAGTTCCTTGTCGACGGCCGGCTTCACCGCGCTCGGCATGTCGGTCAGCTGCTGGCCCACGTCCGGGCAGTCGATGGTGACGGTGCCCGACGACAGGACCTGGTCGCCGCTCTGGCCGCCGCCCCAGCCTTCCGTGGCCGAAGCGTAGACGTTCACGGCTACCAGCCCCCCTCCGCCCAATATGAGCGCGACCGCTGCGAAGGTCGCGCGCCGTGCGCCTGTAGGGCGTCTGCGCGTGCTGCGTCTCACGGGAGTACTCCTAGACGTCGTGCCGGGCCGGGCATGAAAATCCCCCCGCCCTGTACGCAGATGAAACCGGCCGTGTTCAATCGCCCCGCGAATTCACAGCAATCTCAGAGACGGGGCGGGTTGCCGCCGCACGGCGCCCGGCCCGCCTCCGGGCTGGGGGGCTCCTCGAACAGGGCGCTGACGGATTCGCCGTTGTGAATGCGGCGCACGGCCTCGGCCAGGGCGGGCGCCACGGACAGGATCCGCAGCTTGTCGGCGCGCTCCTCGGCCGGGACCGGGACCGTGTCGGTGCACACGATCTCCAGGACGTCCGGCTGCTCGCTCAGCCGTTTGAGGGCACCGGCGGCGAACAGACCGTGGGTGCAGGCGACACGGATCGACCGAGGCCCCGACTCCCGCAGCCGTTCCAGGAGTTCCAGCACCGTGCTGCCCTTGGCGATCTCGTCGTCCAGCACGATCACATCGCGCCCGGCGACGTCGCCGATGACCGCGCTGATGCTCACCCGGTCGTCCGGAAACCGCTGTTTGGCGCCCGCCGCCACCTGTGCCCCGATCATCCGCGCGAAGGCCGCGGCCTCCTTGGCGTAGCCGAGGTCGGGCGCCACGACGGTGGCCCGCGAGAGGTCGTAGCGCCGGAAGTGCGCGGCGAGCTCCTGCAGCGCGTGCAGATGATCGACCGGGACCGAGAAGAAGCCGTGCACCTGCGGCGAGTGCAGCGTCATGGCCAGGACCCGGCCCGCCCCGGCGGTGACCAGCAGGTCGGCCACCAGCCGCCCGCCGATGGAGATCCGCGGCGCGTCCTTCTTGTCCGAGCGGGCGTACGAGTAGTGCGGCATGACGACGGTGATCCGGCCCGCGGAGGCACCGCGCGCCGCGTCGCACATCAGCAGCAGTTCGACGAGGTGCTCCTGCACGGGGGCGATCAGCGGCTGCACGAGGAAGACGTCCCGCTCACGGCAGTTGGCCTGGAGCTGGACCTCCAGACAGTCGTTGGCGAATCGGCTGATCCGGACGGGGCTGAGGGGCACGCCGAGGTGCGCGCAGATCTCTGCCGCCAGCCGGGGGTGGGCACTGCCGGTGAAGACGGCGATGTCACGCACGGTCCGCTCCTCTCCCGGTCGAAAAGAGCCTGCCCGCCACATGCTACTGAGCGGCCACCGCGAGTGCCCCCGGAGGACGCCGGTGCCGCGCGGCCCGGGTGGTCAGCCGGACAGGATGCCCGGCAGGGCGAGCGCCCCCAGCAGGGCCGCGCCCGCCAGGAGCCAGGCCACGTAGTCCCCGATGTGGCCGGACTGCAGACGGCGCAGCGGGACCGTCCAGGGGCGCTCGCCGAACGGTCCGGGGTGGTGGACGGCGAGCGCGGCCAGCCCCACCGCGAGGGCCGTGGAGGCCAGTCCGAGCAGGAGGCCGCTCACGGTCCAGTGGGGTGGGGTGACCGCCCCGCCCGACGCGGCCTCGTTCACGGAGCGCGCCACGACCCCGGCGAAGCCCGGGACCGCGCCGACGGCGAGGGAGGCGGCGAGCAGCAGGGCGGGGACGGCGGTCATGGTGTCCGGGATCCGGCTCAGACGGCTGCGGGTCTCGGGCCGCTCACCGGTGCCGGGGGTCTCGTAGGAGGAGTCGTCCCGCGGTCTCGGACCGAGCCCGTGGAAGACGCGTGCGGCGACCCGCAGGACCGCGCCCGCCGTCACCGCGGACACGGCGACGAACAGCACGGTCAGCGGTCCGCCGGCCGCCTCCTCGGCGATCGCCTTGCCCATGAAGGTGCCGAACGGCGGCAGTCCGGCGAGTGCCAGGCCGCCGGCCACGAACATCACCCCGACGCCGCGCAGTGTCCGGGCGCGTCCGTGCAGCGCGTGCTCGTCGACCGAGCCGAACCGGTCCAGGAGCACACCGGTGCAGGCGAACAGCGCGGCCTTCACCCCGGCGTGGCCGA
Organism: Streptomyces sp. PSU-S4-23; assembly: GCF_055632315.1. Lineage (NCBI taxonomy): Bacteria > Bacillati > Actinomycetota > Actinomycetes > Kitasatosporales > Streptomycetaceae > Streptomyces > Streptomyces sp. PSU-S4-23. The sequence goes on from NZ_JBVMUU010000002.1 coordinate 452,747, forward strand.
GGAGGTAGAGCGCCACGCCGTCGTCCGCCTCCGGGGTGAGCAGGCCGACACCGACGAGGAACAGTCCCATGTGGGCGACCGTCGAGTAGGCGAGCAGCCGCTTCACATGCCGCTGGTACCAGCACATGAGGGCGCCGAGCACGCCGGTCAGGGTGCCGAGCACGAGCAGGGCCCGCTGCAGGTCGGCCGCCGGGATCCCGCCGGGGCCGGAGAAGACGGTGTCGTACACCCGCCAGACGCCGTACACACCGAGTTCGACCATGACCCCGGACAGCAGCATGCAGACGGGGGTCGGTGCGACGGCGTGCGCGTCGGGCAGCCAGAAGTGGAAGGGCACGGCCGCGGCCTTGACCAGCAGTCCGGTCAGGACGAGGACGAAGGCGGCGAGTGTCAGCGCGTCGGGCCCGCCGTGGGCGTCGAGCCCCCGGCCGATCTGGGTCATGGCGAGTTGGCCGGTGCGCGCGTACAGCAGCGCGATGCCCATGAGCATGGCGTAGGCGCCGAGGGAGTTGACCACGGCGAAGGTCAGGGCGCCCTGCACGGCCTTGGGTTCCTCCACGCGATGGCCGGTCAGGGCGTAGGCGACGGCACCCATCAGCTCGAAGAACACGAACGCGTCGAAGAGGTCGCCCGTGAGCGCGAAGCCGGTCATGCCGCCCTGGAACAGCAGCATGAGGGCGGGATACGAGCCGGCATGCCGGCGGGGCGGTTCGTCGAAGTAGTGCCAGGAGTACACCAGGGCGGCCAGGGTGAGCAGCGAGGCGAGCGCGGCCATGCCGAGTCCGGGACCGTTCCCGACGAGGACGATGCCGACGCTCTCGCCGTTCCGGGGCGTCCAGGCGCCGACCCATTCGACCAGCGGCGGCGAGGAGTTGAGGCACAGCCAGATCGCCAGGCCCGCGGTGCCGGCCGAGACCGCGCACCCGGCGCTCTCGGCCGCGACGCGCGGCAGCCGGCGTCCGCACACGATCAGCACGGCGGCACCGAGCAGCGGGATGGCGACGACCAGCGGCAGCAGGTGGTTCATCAGCCGCGCAGCTCCCGCAGTTCGTCCGGGTCGATGGTGCCGTGGCGCTTGGAGACCTGCATGACGAGGGCGAGCAGGAGCGCGGTCACGGTGGCGCCGACGACGATGTCGGTGAGGGTCAGGGCCTGTACGACCGGGTCCACGACGGGCCGCGAGCCGGGCCTGATGTCGGAGTAGACGGGCGCGGTGGCGCCGTCGCGGTAGCCGACGGCGAGCAGCAGCACATAGGTGCCGGACTGGCAGACGGCCAGGCACCCGACCGCATGGATCAGGTTGCGGCTGGTCGCGAGGCCGTGACAGCCGATCAGAAAGATCCAGACGGCCACGAGGTACGGGAGTGCGCTCATCTCGTGCCGCCCTCCTCCCCCTCGATCTCGACGGCTTGGTCCAGGAAGCGGGCGAGCAGGACGACGACCGCGCAGGCGACCTCCATGCCGATGGCGGCGTTCAGGAGCGGGACGGTGCCGCCGGACGACAGGGTGTCGAAGGTGCCGTACGGGAGGAGGGTGTTGGCGAGGAACGCCGTGCCCGCGAGGACGCCCGCGAGCCCCAGGACCAGGTACGCGGAGGCGGCGAGGGCGTCACCGGCCTCGAACAGCCCGACCGGCCGGACGCGTTCCAGGGCGCGGTAGTCGGCGCCGAGGTAGAGCAGGTGGAGGGCCGTCGCGGCGACGACTCCGCCCTGGAAGCCTCCCCCGGGGCTGAGCTGGCCGTGGGCGATGACGTACAGGCCGGTGACGATGGCGACAGGCAGCACGACGAGGGCGTACCGGCGGACGGGAAGGGCGACCTCTTCCGGCTCCGGCCTCCCGCGTTTCTCGTCGCGGGTCTGGCGGAGCAGGACGACGGTGCCGAGGACGGACGCGAAGAGGATGCTCATCTCGCCGAGCGTGTCGAAGGCGCGCTGGTCGAAGTTGACGGAGGCGATGGTGTTGGCGGTCCGCCGGCTCAAGGAGGCGTGCACGGCCCGGTCGCCGTAGGGGTGCCGGTCGCCGCCGAAGCCGGGCAGGCCGAGGCACGCGGCGGCGAGCAGCGCCGCCAGGCCCGCGCCGCCGAGGGCCAGGACGATCAGCCGCAGACGCCGCGTCACCGCGCCTTCCCCTTCGGGCCCTTCCGTCTCCGGGTGACCTTGCGGACCGAGAGCAGCAGGAGGAGCGGAGTCAGCGCGGAGCCCACGGCGAGCTGCGACAGGGCCACGTCGGGGGCCTGCACCACGGTGAACAGCAGGGCGAGGGTGACGCCGAGGACGGACAGGACGAGGGCCTGGCGGACGGGGTCGCGGACGGCGACGGCCGCGGTCGCGGACGCGGCGACCAGCAGCAGGACGACGACGATCAGCGGGTCATCCACGGCGGCTCCCCTGGAATCCGCCCGACAGGGCCCGGGAGGCGACGAGGTTGCCGCCGGTCAGCAGGGCGCCGGTCACCAGCAGTTTGGCCATCGCCCGCCCGGGCCCGGTGGCGGCGCACAGGACCAGGACGACGACGGTTCCCAATGCCGCCGCGGCCAGGGTGACGGCCCGGGCGTGCGGCGGGTCGCCGGCCAGGTCGTCGGCGAGCAGCCGGGCGAAGACGAGGGTGCCGACCGGGCCGAGGAGGGTGAGGAGGAGGGCGACGTCGACGTACGCCGGGCGCCCGTAGCCCTGGGCGAGCAGGAGCAGGCCGGGGGCGGCGAGGGCGCTGGACAGGTTCTGGGCGATGACGCGGCGGCGCAGCGGTCCGGTGGCGACCGCCCACACCGTGGCGCCGACGCCCGCCCCGAGCACGACCGTGGCCGTGAGGGTCCAGCCGTTCACGGGGAGCCCACCGCCCGCCGCGCGGCCCGTGCCGCGACGGCGCCGACGAGCGCGACGGACGTCCCGACGGCCCACTCCAGGGTGTCGACGGTGCTGATGAGGACGAGCCAGAGCACGGTGAGACCGGCCCACCACAGGAGAATGCCGCGTGCGGCCCGGAGCGTCGTACCCGGGTTCATGCGCCACCTCCGCCCCAGCAGCCAAGGAAATGTCCGGTATGTCATCCAAGCACCGCCCCGGCCCCGGTCAGCGGCGGCGCGCGAGCGACTGGTGCCCGGAGTTCCCCTCACGCGCGAGGGGAAACCGCCGCCACGGATCCGGCCTTTGGTCCGGACCAGACTCTTGACGCCCCCTTATCTCACCTCTTGAATCAAGAAGCGAATCGGCACTCCGCGAACCCTTCCGGCGCGGTCGGCGCACTCGGCCGCGCCGGCACCCCCCACCACAGTGGCCCGCCCGGACCAGGGCGGCCGCACGGAAGGGAACGTCATGGACTCCCCGCGCCTGCTCCGCAGATGTCTGCTCGCCGCGCTCTCGGCGGTGCTCGCCGCGTCGGCCTTCACCGGCCCGGCGCACGCGGCGCCCGAGGCGGCGGACGCGACCGTCTTCTCCGACACCTTCGACGGGCCCGCCGGTGCGGCCGTCGACCCGTCCAAGTGGCAGACCGAGACCGGCGACAACGTCAACAACCACGAGCGGCAGTACTACACGCCGGGCACCGGCAACGCGGCGCTGGACGGCCAGGGCCACCTCGTGATCACGGCCCGCCGTGAGAACCCGGCGGGCTACCAGTGCTGGTACGGCACCTGCCAGTACACCTCTGCCCGCCTGAACACGGCGGGGAAGTTCACGACGCAGTACGGCCATGTCGAGGCCCGGATGAAGATCCCGCGCGGGCAGGGCATGTGGCCGGCGTTCTGGATGCTCGGCACTCCGGTGAACTGGCCGGACTCGGGCGAGATCGACGTCATGGAGAACGTCGGCTACGAGCCTTCGACCGTGCACGGCACCATTCACGGCCCGGGCTACTCCGGCTCGGGCGGCATCGGCGCCGCGTACTCGCTGCCGAACGGCCAGGCCTTCGCGGACACGTTCCACACCTTCGCCGTCGACTGGGCGCCCGACTCGATCACATGGAGTGTGGACGGCACGGTCTACCAGCGGCGCACTCCGGCCGATCTGGGCGGGAGGACATGGGTGTTCGACAAGCCGTTCTTCCTGATCCTCAATCTCGCCGTCGGCGGCTACTGGCCGGGGGACCCCGACGGCTCCACCGTCTTCCCGCAGCAACTCGTCGTCGATTCGGTGACGGTGACGACGAGCGGCAGCACCGGCGGCACCGGTGTGCCGATCACCGGACTCGCGGGCAAGTGCGCCGACGTGGCCGGAGCGAACCCCGCCGATGGCACACCCGTCCAGCTGTACGACTGCAACGGCACCGCCGCCCAGAAGTGGACGGTGGCCTCGGACGGCACGCTGCGGGCGCTCGGCAAGTGCCTGGACGTCGTCGGCAACGGCACGGCCGACGGTTCCAAGGTCCAGTTGTGGGACTGCACGGGCGGGCCCAACCAGAAGTGGACCGTCACCGCCGCACACGACATCGTGAACCCCCAGGCGGACAAGTGCCTGGACGTGACGGACAACGACTCCGCCAACGGCACACGGCTGCAGATCTGGTCGTGCTCCGGTGGCGCCAACCAGAAGTGGACGGTCGGCTGACCGGCCGGCCACGGCCGGCCGGCGGCCGGAGCGGACGAAGCCACGTCCGCTCCGGCCGCCGGCGCGAGCGCGGGCGCGGGAAGCCTCAGCAGCCCATGGTCCAGGTGTGGGAGTCGCCGCGGTCGTTGGCGACGGCGTTGTAGCCGACCTCCTCCCCCGGGGCGAGACAGATGGTCATGGCGCCGCCCTGCCAGGCGTCCTCATGGACCTGGACGTGGTCCTTGACGCCGGGGCCGGAGATGCCGTGGTTGGCCCACGAGGAGTCCGCGTCGGCGATCCAGCTCTCCCACCAGCCGTCGTCGCCGGACCAGTTGGCCCGCTGTCCGTCGAAGTTCGCGTGCTCCCAGACGCAGAAGTTGCCGCTCGGGCAGTCGGCCGCGCCGGACGGCGCGGCCACGGCCAGCCCTCCGGCGACGGCGAGGAGGACAGCGGCGGCCGAGAGCGTGAAACGCTTGCTGATCACGAGGTGGTACTGCCTTTCTGTTCGGTTGCCCGGACGGTCCGCGTGGCGCACAGGTCCGCCGCGCGGCGCAGTGCGCGGATGCGCAGCTGCCGGTAGGTGGTGAGGTGGCCGCTGTGCTCGGCACGCACCCGGGCCAGCAGGGCCGGCTCCAGACGGGCACGGAGGGCGGCGAGGCCGCTGCGCCGGGCGCAGCGCTCGGCGACGACGGGGTCGGGGCGCCGCGGGCGGGGGCCGCGCGCGGGGGCGCTGCAGCGGGCCCAACGGGCTGTCGCGGCACGGTAGTCGGGGTCGTTCCTCATCCGTTGCTGGGCCTCGGCCCGCAGGTTGTCCACGACGACCCGGGTGCGGAACCAGCGCCGCTGGTCGCCGTACAGCTCGCGCTGGGCGGCGGCCAGGCATCCGTCGGTGTGGGCCGTGACGGTGTAGCCGGTCGCGAGCGTCACGGACAGTTCGGGCCGGCCGCGGCCGAAGAGGGCGCCCTCCAGCCGCGGGTCCCGCCCGTCCGGGCCGAGGGTGAGCCCCTGCCGGGCCAGGCACCGGTCGACGAGCAGGCGCTGGGCGGTGTCGATGAGGTCGTCACGGGCCCGTTCGCCGGTCGGCAGCGCGGGCCGGGCGGGCCCGGCCGCCGTGGTGGCGCAGCCCGTGAGTGCGAGGACCGCGAGCGCGGCGGCGCACAGTGCGCGCGGCAGTCGCACGGTCAGCCGACCTCGCAGCCCATCGTGGTGTCGGCGACCCCGTCGAGACGGGCGCCCCAGGGCCAGTTGTCCGCCAGGTCATGGCCGCGGATCAGGCGGTAGTAGCAGGTGTCCCGGGCCCAGTCGATGGCGTACACCGCGGTGTCGGTGGTGGAGCGGAAGGACGCGGCCTTGTCGTGCAGGAACTCCGGCACGTCCGTGTAGCCCGGTGGTGTGTAGCACCACGAGACGCCGTGCTGTCCCGGCTCGGTCCAGAAGCACACGTCCCCGGCGCGGGCCGCGCCGTGGGCCGGGGCGGTGGCGAGGAGTGCGGCCAGGGCGAGGGCGGCGGGCAGGGCACGGCGACGGAACACGACGACTCCCGGAGCGAAGAGGAGGAGCCGGGCGGCTGTTGATCACCCGGCGAGATCAACGTGCCCTCGGGAAAGGTGCCACATGCACACTTCGCACTGATCGGCGGTCTTTGGCGGGGTGTGGGGGCATATCGCCGTGCCGGGGCTCACTCCGGCGTGTGAATCGCAGCTCGCCGCGCGCCCGGCGGAGCGGCCGACGGGCGCCGTCGTGGTCGCGGCACGGAACCGGCGGCTAGTGCAGCGTCCAGGTCAGCTTGTCGCCGCCCACCCAGCGGACCACGTCGGGGTCGTCGACGTCGTGGACCGGGATGCCCGCGTCCGCGGCGAACTCCAGCACCTGGGTGAGCGACCTCGCCTCGCCGACCATCTCGCCGTCGATCTCCACGATGCGGAACGGCGGCGTACCCGGCTGCACCGCGTGCACCACGATCCGCGGGTGGGAAATGTACGGGGCTGCGCTTTCGGTCATGTATCGAGCCTAGAGCGGTTCGCGCGACTCGGCGGCCGAGCGGTGCGCGCACGTCCCCGGGCCGCTGTGCGGAAGGCAGGAAGCCCCGCCCCCGGCGTTCGTCCGGGCGGGTGACGGCGCCCCTGCGCACGCTCGCCGTGCGGCGCGCGGGCGCGTGGGCAACGCTGAGGGGAAGGAGGTGCCGATGGATCCCGTCGCGGCCCTGGACCGGATCGCGTTCCTGCTGGAGCGGGCCCAGGCCCCCACCTATCGCGTACGGGCCTTCCGTACCGCGGCCGCCGTGCTGACGGCACTGCCCGAGGGCGAGGTGGCCGCGCGCGCCGCCGCCGGGACCCTGGAGTCGCTGAAGGGCGTCGGCCCGACGACGGCCCAGGTGGTGCGGGAGGCACTGGCGGGACGGATCCCCGGCTACCTGGAGAAGCTGGAGCACGAGGGCGCGGCTTTGCCGGAGGGCGGCGGCGAGCGGCTGCGGGCGCTGCTGCGCGGCGACTGCCATCTGCACTCCGACTGGTCCGACGGCGGCAGCCCGATCGAGGAGATGGGCAGGACGGCGGCGCGCATCGGGCACGAGTGGGCGGCGCTCACCGACCATTCGCCCCGGCTCACCGTGGCCCGGGGGCTGTCCGCGGAGCGGCTGCGCGAGCAGTTGGAGGCGGTCGCCGCGCTGAACGCATGGTGGGCGCCGTTCCGGCTGCTCACCGGCATCGAGTGCGACATCCTGGAGGACGGGTCGCTGGACCAGGAGCCGGAACTCCTTGAGCGGCTCGACGTGGTGGTGGTGTCGGTCCACTCCAAGCTCCGTATGGACGCCCGGTCGATGACCCGCCGCATGGTCGCCGCCGTCCGCAACCCGCTGGCCGATGTGCTCGGCCACTGCACGGGACGGCTGGTCACGGGGCGGGGGCGGCCCGAGTCCGAGTTCGACGCCGATGCCGTGTTCGCCGCGTGCGCGGAGTCGGGTACGGCCCTGGAGATCAACAGCAGGCCCGAGCGGCTGGACCCCCCGCGGCGGCTGCTGCGGCGGGCGGTGGGGGCGGGCGTGCTGTTCTCGATCGACACCGACGCGCACGCGCCCGGCCAGCTGGACTGGCAGATCCACGGCTGCGCGCGGGCGGAGGAGTGCGGGGTGCCCGACGAGCGGGTGATCACCACGTGGACCGCGGACGAGCTGCTGGCCTGGACCCGGGAGCGCAGGCTGCCCGCGCGTGTGGCGGGCGCATGACGTGGTACCCGCCCCGTACGTGAGGGAGGCTGGGAATCATGGGACGGGCGGCCGTGTTCGACGTGGACGGCACCCTCGTCGACACCAATCATCTGCATGTCACCACATGGTGGGAGGCGTTCCGGCAGGCCGGTCACCGGGTGCCGATGCACGCCGTCCACCGGGCGGTGGGCCTGGCGTCCGAGGACCTGATCGCGCATCTCCTGGGCGGCCGTGACCGGGACGAGGTCGACAGGCTCGTCGCCGCGCACACGACGCTGTACGCCACGTACTTCGAGCGTTTGCCGCCGTTGAAGGACGCCGGGCGGCTGCTGCGGCGGCTGGACCACGACGGCTGGAACGTCGTGCTCGCCACGTCGGCGGGCGGGCACGAGCTGTCGGCGCTGCGGCGGGCGATCGGGGCGGACACCGCCATCACGGCGACGGCGAGCGCGGACGACGTGGAGGCCGGCAAGCCGGCGCCCGAGCCCGTCGAACACGCGCTGGAACTGGCCGGGGTGCCGCCCGAGTCGGCGGTGTTCGTGGGGGACACGGTGTGGGACATGCGGGCAGGCACCCGGGCCGGGGTGACCTGCGTCGGTCTGCTGTCCGGGGGAATTCCGCGAGCGGATCTGCAGGAGGCCGGGGCGTGCGCCGTCTACCGCGATCCGGCGCATCTGCTGGAGATGCTGGGCGACAGCCCGCTGGCCCCGGACACCGAGGCGATCCGCGAGGAAGACCTGTGACGGGCCCGGCGGGCGAGTCGCGAGGGGGCCTGTGAGGGAGATCACTTCCAGGGGCCCGGCTTTCCGGAACGCCGGCAGGTAGTTTTTCGTTGAACAAGCTGTGGGCCGGGGCGACCCCCGCCGGGCCCGTCCCAGACCGCCCCGACCGTGATTCCCCCGTCCGGTCGGGGCTCTTCTCTGCCCGGGCGTCTCCGGCGCCTCTCGTTCCCGCGCGTCGCGGTCAGCCGGGGGCCTCGTCCGGGACGGGGTGCTCGGGGTGGACGGCGCCGGAGCGCGGGGTGCCCTGCCGGCCCGTACCCGCCTCGTCCGTGTCGGGGACGTCGGCGGCGTCCTCCGCCTCGGCGGTGCCGCCGCCCCGTGCGGAGCGGGGGTCCCACGGATCGCGGCCCTCGCGGGCCTGCTGGTCCGGCATGTCCCGCGGGACCGGACCGGCCTTCCCGCCGGGGCCCGGGTGCCGGTGATCGGTCACGGCGCACACTCCCTTCTGCGCGGGGGCTGCGCGGCGCGCGGCCCCCATACCGAAAGGCCGCGAGTACCGCGGCGGCCGTCACCGAAACGCGCACGCCGGCCCGCCGCCGAAAGCACCGTGATCCCGCCCGCGGGGGGCCCGTCCGGAATGACGCGTGACCGCGGGCGGCGCAAGGTGGTCCGCGCACCCGCGCCAGATGCCTCCGAGGGCGGCACCCCCGGCAACGCCCGCCCCGACCGGCGCCGTTCGGCCGCTCACGCCGCCGTCATCGGGCCCGGCGGCGGGCCCGTCCGGCCACCGCGGCGGTCAGCGCGGCATGCGCTGCCGCAGTGCTGCCCGCCATGCCGGGGGACGGCCCTCGCCGGTGGGTTCGGCGCGCCGGCCGCCCCGGGCGAAGAAGTCGGCGAGCGGCAGGATCGCCGCGCCGACCGTCACGGCGTCCGGGCCGAGCCTGCCGAGGCCGATGGAGACCCGCTCGGCCGGGTGGCGCAGGGCGTACGCCGCCGCGTGCCGCCGCACCGCGGGCAGGAACCGCGAACCGAGCTGGAGGCCCGCCCAGCCACCGATGAGGATCCGCTCGGGCTGGAAGAGATTGATCAGGTCGGACAGGCCCGCGCCCAGGTACTCGGCGGTCTCCTCCAGGACGCCGAGCGCGGCCGGGTCGGCCTCGGTGCCCTCGGACGGGTAGGCCGCGGTGAGCAGGGCGGTCAGCGCGGTCTCCTCGTCGGCGTCCCCGGGCGGCCGGCCGCCCTGCTCGCGCCAGCGGTCGAGAAGGGCCTCCGCGCCGGCGTACGCCTCCAGGCAGCCGAGGGCGCCGCAGCGACAGCGGCGCCCCCTGACCCGTACCGTCAGATGGCCCCACTCCACGGCCCGGCCGTTGCCCGCCTCCTCGGTGACGAGGCAGGCGCCGACGCCGGAGCCGACGAGGACCACGACCGCGCTGTGGGCGCCGCGTCCGGCGCCGAACCACATCTCGGCCTGGCCCAGGGTCCGCGCGCCGTTGTCGATGAAGTACGGGACGGAGTCCGGGAGTCGGCACGTGGCACGGAGCAGGGATTCCAGGGGGACGCCGTCCCAGCCGATGGTCTGGCCGTGCACGACGGCACCCCGGTCGGGTGTGCCGGCCACGATGCCGGGCACGCCGATGCCGACGCCGAGGAGCCCTTCGGGGGCGGTGCCCGCGGTTGCCAGGACCTCCGCGATGCCGTCGCGGATGTGACCGACGACGACCTCGACGTCGTACCGCTCGTGCTCCAGCGGCCGGTCGGCGCGGGCGAGTTCGGTGAGGGCCAGGTCGAACAGCTCGACGCGGACGCGGGTCTCGCCGACGTCGACGCCGATCATGTGACCGCTGCCGGGCGCGACCCGTAGCAGGGTACGCGGGCGGCCGCCGTCGGAATCGACGCTGCCGGCCTCCTCCACCAGGCCGTCGGCGACCAGTTCGGCGACCACGTTGCTGACGGAACCGGAGCTGAGCCCCGTGGCGGGACCCAGTTCGAAACGGCTCATGGGGCCGTCGAAGTACAGCCGCCGCAACACCTCGGCGCGATTGCCCCGGCGCAGGTCACGCACCGTACGCCCGTTCCGCCCCGCCATGTCGCTCCCTCCGGCCCTGTCCCGGCCCGCACGATACGCCGTGCCGGCCCGCTCGGCGCGCAGTCCGCCGCCGACGGCGACCGCGCTTAAATCACCACCTGATTTAAGGTATGAGGGGTGAGGGCGGCTTCGAGCGCCGGGGGCCATGAGCGTGATCGGGCAGAGGGCGTCCACGCGCCGGGCGGTGGCGGTGGCGGTGGCGGTGGCGCACGGTGGTGCGGCCCGAGGCGGCGCGACGAGGCATGAACTCGACGCCCGTGACAGCTCTAGGGCCGACCGGTCGATCTCCGCTCCCGTCGAGCGGGTCGCGGAACCCGGGCCGCCACGTGCGAGCCTAGTATCCGGGGCCGTGGCGAAGACCTTCGAAGAACTCGTGGAGATGCGGCGTGCGGCGAACGAGGCCCACGCGAGGACCCTGGAACTGCGCGAGAGGTACGGCCCGCCCACCGACGCCCTCTGGTCCAGGCAGCAGACCGACACCTACGAGACCGCATGGCGCGCCTGGCGCGACCTCGACCGCGACATGCAGGCAGAGGTCGCCACCTATGCGAAGGAGCACGGAAGGCAGCGGGGCGACATCGAGGCCGAGGTGCAGGCACAGGCCGGGGAGCCGGTGGAAGGCGCCTAGAAGGCCTTCTGGCCCGCGATGGCGGCGCGGGCCGCGTCACGCACCCCGGCCGAGGTCGATCCGCCAGTCGTTGGACTGGCCCCAGTGCCCCTTCGGGTACTCGAATTCGACCGGGCCGAGCAGTTCGAAGCCCGCCTTCCGGCAGACGGCGTTCGAAGCGTGGTGGTCGACGTGGGGAAACGCGTGCAGAAACCGGTGCGTACCCGCCAACCTCGCCTCGTCAATGACCGCGCGGGCCGCCCGTGCCGCAAGGCCCCGTCCCTGGAACTCGGGCAGCACCCCCCACCCGGTCTCCCACACCGTCGCGTCCCGCCACTCCCGCTCCCAGAAGCCGATGGACCCGACCGCCTCGCCGGTCCGCGCCAGGGTGATCCGGTACATCCCGCCCGGTTCCACGGCGAGATAGCGCTGGTGCCGGGCGCGCAGTTGCTCCTCGGTCTCGGGGCCGCCCAAGTGCTCCGTCATCTCCGGGCTGTTGGCCCTCCGCAGCAGCCAGAAGTCGCCCTGCGCCCAGGGCTCCAGCCGTACCCGCCGTGCGTCCGTGGTCTCCATGGCGGCCACCCTAGGGCAGGGGTCCGACAGCCGCCGGGGACCGGGCCGCCGTCAGGCGAACCGTGAGCTGCGTACCGGGCCGGACGAGGTCAGACGGGCGCGGTCGCCCCGCAGCCAGGTGTCGCGGACGGCCGCGGCGAAGGCCGCGAACCCTTCGTCCGGGTCCGCGGGAGTCCCGCCGTCGCCCTCGTCCGGCGACGGGTCGGCCGCCACGATGCCGGCGGAGACCTCCGCGGCGGGGCGGTCGTCGGCCGCCGTGCGTTCCACGCCTCCGTCGTCGCCCTGGCGCAGCTGCCCGTCCCACGGGGCCACCACCGACTGGCCCAGCAGTGTGACGCTGTCGGCGGTGACGACCGGGGCATCGGTCCAGCTGCTCGCGTGCTCGTGCAGCACCTGCCCGGGAGCGCGTTCGAAGAGCTGACCGAGGATCTCGGGCCCTTCGTCCGTCGCGGCCAGCTCGTTCAGGTCGTACGCGATCACGACGGTGTCCTGCCGTCCGGGCGTGAAGGGCTCCGCCGGGAGGTCCAGCACGTCGGCGGCGGCCAGGCCGAGGATGAGGCTGCCGCGGTCGGGCAGCAGCGACACCGAGCGCGGTCGCACCTCGGCGGCGGCCAGGAGGGCCTTCAGCCGCAGCAGGCCCCGCAGGCACGCGCCGTGGGAGTCCTGGACCCATGCGTACCGGCCGGTCATGCCCGCCGCGAAGCCGAACGGGGACAGTGTGCCGAGCACCGTGCCGCCGATGACGAACTGCCATCCCCGCAGGTCCGTGGAGTCCAGCGGGCTGACCCGCGCGGCGCTCGCGGCCCGCTCCAGCATGCGGCGCTGGCGGTCGCGCGCCGGCAGCCACTGCGGGTCCTCCGGATCGGGCAGCAGCGTGTGCTGACGGTTCGCCAGGGCCAGGTCGCCGGCCATGACGGCGTTGAAGGCCAGGAGGTAGCGGTCCGGCCAGTCCGCGAAGCCGCTCTCGTGCCGCGTCAGTTCCTCGACGGCCTCACGGTGCCAGCCCTCCCGCTCGTACGCCGACACCAGCTCGCGCACGACCGGGAGCGCGCCCGGGTGCCGGGCGAGGGCGCCGCGCAGGGCGGGGATCGCCAGATAGGACAGACCTCGCTCGACGCAGGCGTATCCGAAGTCGTAGAGGGCGCGGGCCTGCTCGGGACGGGCGGCCAGCGCCGCGGCGGCCTCCCGGAGGTCGTCGAACCCGGCCGAGCCGGCCGCGCGCCCCACCACGAGGGCCACCTCTGCCGGCGGCAGGTTCTCCGCGCCGGCCCGCAACCGGCGCAGGGCGCCGGGGACGTCCCCCGCGTCCAGGCACTCCCAGGCCGTGAGCAGTTCGGCGGACTTCGGACGGCGATTCCTGCGCGAGAACATGGCGGAGATCCTTGCCGATGGCGACGGGACCCCTCAACGCGTTTTCCCACCGGGAAACCGGGACGGGCACGCCGGTGGCGCCGGGGGCGGTGGTCAGGCGAACCGGGCCAGGACGGTCATGGTCGGGCGGAGGTTGCGCACCACGGGCAACCGGTGCTGCAGGGGCGCGAGCGCTCCGTGGTACAGGCCCCGGCCGCGCGGCGGACGCAGCTCGCGCACATCGGCGACGGCCGGGTGGGCGGTGCGCACCCGGGGCAGGTCCCCCGTGTCCAGCCCCCACGGCATGGGCGGCGGCCGGTAGCCCTGGGCGGTGCGCATCCGCCCGTGCAGGGTGCGCGTGCTGAACCAGCGCGGCACCGCGTCGAAGACCAGCGCGCCGCCGGGGAACCGCTCGTCCCGTGTGTCCGCACCCCGCCATTCGAACGGGCGCGGCGCCCGGATCCGAGTGCGGTGGGGCGGCCGGGGCCGGATCCGGAGCGCCGTACGCCGTGCCGGGCGGCATCCGTCGGGTCCGGCAGCCCGCCGGGACAGCGGACGCCGGCAGCCTGCCCGAACAGCGGACGCCGGAATTCAGTGGCTTGTCGGCATGGCCTTGAATAGCTTAGGCAGAAACCTAGTGCCCCTAGTTTCAGACTTGGCCGACCCGGCCCAGGAGGCTCCCCATGAGGTCACTCACCGAGCAGGACATCCGCAATTCCTTCATCAACTGCTCCAAGGGTGAGGCAAAACGCCTGGCGATCCCCCGCGACCTCGGCGAACGCCCCTGGGACGACCTGGACTTCCTCGGCTGGCGGGACCCCGGGGCGCCGGATCGCAGCTGTCTGGTCACCGAACACGCCGGCCGTCTCACCGGTGTGGCGCTGCGGTTTCCCTCCTCGCAGCGCGGCTTCCTGCACCGCAGCATGTGCTCGCTCTGCCTGACCACCCACCCCGGCGGCGGGGTCTCCCTGATGACGGCCCGTAAGGCGGGCGCGGCGGGGCGCGAGGGCAACTCGGTCGGCGTCTACATGTGCACCGACCTCGCGTGTTCCCTGTACGTCCGCGGAAAGAAGGTGCCGGAGGCCGGAGGCCGTTTCGAGGAGAGCCTCACCGTCGAGGAGCAGACGGCCCGCATGACGGGCAACCTGTCCGCCTTCCTCGACAAGCTGTACGCCTGACGCGCGGTACGGCACCCGGCACGCGTGTCCCTGACCCGGTCGCCCACATGCGATGCTTCTGGGGAACGGGAAAGGCTTGGGATGCGAGATGTCCGTGATGCCTGGGCGCGGGTGGCCGCCCGGATCGTGAAGTGGCGCCAGGAGCCCGAGGTCGTCCAGGCAGTGCGTTCGTCCGCGGCCGCGACCCTCGCCTACGTGGTCGCCCTGCGCCTCAGCTCCGAGCCCGCTCCGCTCACCGCACCGCTGACGGCCCTCCTCGTCGTCCAGGTGACGCTCTACGCCACCATCACCACCGGGGTGCGCCGGGTGAACTCCGTGGTGGCGGGCGTCGTCATCGCCATCGGCTTCAGCACCCTGGTGGGCCTGACCTGGTGGAGCCTGGCCCTGATCATCCTCGCCTCACTGGCCGTCGGGCATCTCGTGCGGGTCAGCGAGTTCGTGCCCGAGGTGGCGATCAGCGCCATGCTGGTCCTGGGGGTGACACAGGTCGGCACCACCGCCTGGGCCCGGGTCCTGGAGACCCTGATCGGCGCGGTGGTCGGCCTCACCGTCAACGTGGTCTTCGCTCCCCCGGTGTGGGTGGGCCCCGCCGGTGAGTCCATCGAGGATCTGGCGCGCCGCATGCGGCAGCTGATGCTGCGCGTCGGCGAGCAGGCGGCGGGCCGCACCCCGGTCGCCCAGGCCACGGCCCGGCTGTACGAGGCACGCCGGCTCGACCACGACATCTCACAGGTGGACGCGGCCCTGCGGCAGGCCGAGGACAGCCTGAAGCTCAACCCGCGGGTCCGCGACGGCCTGCTGCACCGGATCGTGCTGCGCACCGGGCTCGACACGCTGGAGATCTGCACCGTGGTGCTGCGGGTGATCGCCCGTACCCTCGCCGACCTGGCGAAGGAACGCGATCCGGAGCCGCTGTTCGAGGCCGGGATCGGGGCGATGCTGGAGCGGCTGCTGTCCGAGATCGGCGACGCCGTGGTCAGCTTCGGTGTCCTCGTCACCACTCAGGTCAGCAGCAACGCCGAGTCCGCAGAGGCCCGTTTCGCGGAGGAGCTGGGCACGGCCGGGGCGACCCGCGACAAGCTGGCCCAGCTGCTGCTGGAAGAGGTGCAACGGGGCACGCGTCAGTGGCACTTCCACGGCGCCGTGCTGACCGAGGTCGATCGCATCCTGGACGAACTGGACACGGAGCACCGCTCACGCCGGCTGTTCGAGGAGCTGGACCGCGGGACCCGGGAGCAGCGGGAACGGAATCCGCTGCTCACCCCGCTGCGGGAGCGCGTGCGCGGCCTCCGGCTCTCCCGGATCCGCCGGCTTGTGCGGCGCCGGAACCGTGCCGCCCCGGCCCGTCGTTCTAGGTGACGACGAACGGGTCGTCGCATGCGAGGGCGAAGGCCGGACGGGGAGAGGGGCGGGCGCATGGGCGCGGTGCGGATCGACGGGAACAGTCTGGTGCTGCCGGGGGGTGTACGGGTCCGCTTCATGCGGACGCTGCGGCTTCCGGAGTCGGGCACGCATGCGCTGCCGCCGGGGCTCGGTGAGTTCCCCGTCCGCCGGGTGGAGGACTACGCGGACGCGGTGCCCGCCGAGTGGCGGGCACGCGGCGGCGTGATGCTGCCCGTGTATCTGCGCGAGGCCATGTGGCTGAGCTTCGGTGCGACGGAACCGGCCGCCCTGCAGGTGGGGGTGGGCAAGGTCTGCGCGGTGTCCGGCAGGCCGTGGAGCTCGCGCCTGGCACGCCACCCGCAGAACTACGTGGTGCTGCCGCGCCAGCCGTGGCTGGACGGGATCAACTCGGGCAAGGGGACGGTCCGCCAGTTCGTGGCGGTGCCGCTCGGCCTCGGTGCCACGGTCGAGGGCCAGGTCACCGGCGAGGAGGTGTGGGGCGGCATACAGCTGCAGACCTTCCCTCTGCAGGAGGAGCCGCTCGCCCGGTGGCGCGAGGAGGAGCGGCGCAAGCGCGAGCGGGCCCGGGAGATCGCCCAGGCCGCGCCCGCCGCCGGGGGACCCGTCGGGGGCGCTCCGCCGGCCCCGGGCGCCGCGTTCCCCAGGGCCGTGGCCCCGGCCCCGGCCGGTGCCACGCGCGGCGC
Organism: Streptomyces sp. PSU-S4-23; assembly: GCF_055632315.1. Taxonomy (NCBI): domain Bacteria; kingdom Bacillati; phylum Actinomycetota; class Actinomycetes; order Kitasatosporales; family Streptomycetaceae; genus Streptomyces; species Streptomyces sp. PSU-S4-23. Next base: position 469,075 of record NZ_JBVMUU010000002.1, read on the forward strand.
GCCCGCCATGGGGCTGGGTGTCGGCGGCGCGATGCGCCAGGAGGTCTACCGGGACAAGTGGCCGGCCGGGAGCTGGGCGGAGGAGCCGGGCGGGCGGGTGTTCGTGCATCTCGTCACGCCCCCGCAGTGGCGCCGGATCACGGGCGAGGCGCCTGAGCCGTCCCCGGTGGACCGCGCGGCGTACACGCAGGCCGGGCTGCCGTGGTTCGACTACTACGACCAGGACGGCGAGGACCTCGCGCCGGCGGACGCCCTCGGCCAGGTCAAGCCGGTGGGTGACTGGCTCGGCGAGGACCACGAGCCCTGGCAGGAGCCGTCGCCGCACCAGGTGAAGCCGCTCGGCGACGCCCCGGGCAAGCCGGTCCAGGACGGCGACTGGTAGCCCCGGCACGGCGCGCGGTGCGGCGGCCGGAACCGAGCGGGCGCGCCCGGCCGCGGAGGGCCCGGCCGTCCAGGTGGGGCAGTCACCCCTTCGGAGCGCGCCCCGGCCAGGCACCCGACCCGCGGAACGGGCTCGTCAGGGCGCGATGGCCCCCAGCAGCGCCCGGGCGCACAGATCGCGCACCTGCTCCCGGGACAGCTCGGCCCCCCGGAGCCATTCCAGGCACACGGCCGTCGTGAAGGCCAGCCAGCCGCGGACGGCGATCCGCAGGTCCGGGCGTTCCTCGGACAGCCGGCCGAACTCGGGATCCGCCGCGAGCGCCGCCAGAATCTGCCGCTCCTGCGCCGCCAGCGACCGCTGGTAGACCCTGCGCACGGCCTGGTCCCCGGCCGCGTCGGCGCGGTGGAAGGCGCGGAAGCCGTGCGCATGCTCCTCGACGTAGGACAGATAGGTGTCGAGCCCGGCGGTGAGCTGCTCGCGCACCGGGACACCGGGCACGGCCTCGGTCATCCGCAGCATCCGCTCGCTCTCCCGCTCGACCACCGCCGCGAAGAAGTCCCGCTTGGCCGGGAAGTAGTGGTAGAGCAGTCCGCGGGAGACGCCCGCGATCTCGGCGACCTGCTCGATCCACACGTCGTCGTACGGGCTCTCCGAGAACAGCCGCGCCCCGACCGACAGAAGCTGCTCCCTGCGCTCCTCGGTGCTGAGCCGGCGGCGCGTGCGCTCCCCCTGGTTCGCGGCCATGACCGCACTCTACTTGACGCCGGTTCAACGGCGGGACCACACTGAGGCGGCTATTGAACCCACGTACAACAGGCATGGGCACTGCTCGACGTGCCGCCGCACCAAGGGAGATGGCGTCATGGCGGAGACGACGGCGACCGCGCTTCCCAAGGGCTTCCGCGGTGCTGAGCTGGGCTGGCCGGAGCTGCACCGCATTCCGCACCCGCCGCACCGGATCCCGTTCGTCGGCGATGTGCTCGGCGCCGACCCCCGCAGACCGCTGCAGGACTCCATGCGGCACGGGCGCAGGCTCGGGCCGGTCTTCCGGCGGAAGTTCTTCGGCCGGGAGATCGTCTTCGTCTGGGGCGGGCGGCCGGTGGCCGATCTCTCCGACGAGTCGCGCTTCGCCAAGCACGTGGGCCTCGGCGTCGCCAATCTCCGGCCGGTCGCCGGGGACGGGCTGTTCACCGCCTACAACCACGAGCCGAACTGGCAGTTGGCGCACGACGTCCTGGCACCCGGCTTCAGCCGGGAGGCCATGGCCGGCTACCACCCGATGATGCTGGACGTGGCGGAGCGGCTGATGGACCGCTGGGACGCGGAGCAGGCGGCGGGCCGCGCCGTGGACGTGCCCGGCGACATGACCAAGCTGACGCTGGAGACGATCGCACGCACCGGCTTCGGACACGACTTCGGCTCCTTCGAGCGCTCCCGGCCGCACCCCTTCGTGACCGCGATGATCGGCACCCTGACGTTCGCGCAGCGGCGCAACGTCGTCCCGGGTCCGCTGACCCCCCTGCTGCTGCGCCGCGCCGCCCGGCGCAACGAGGCGGACATGGCCTACCTCAACCGCACGGTGGACGAGGTCGTACGGGACCGGCGGGCGGCCGGCGGCGAGGGCGATCTGCTCGACCGGATGCTGCGGACCGCCCACCCGGTGACCGGGGAACGCCTCTCGCCCGAGAACATCCGGCGCCAGGTCATCACCTTCCTGGTCGCCGGGCACGAGACCACCTCGGGCGCGCTCTCCTTCGCCCTGCACTACCTCTCCCGGCATCCGGAGATCAGCGCGCGGGCCCGGGAGGAGGTGGACCGGGTGTGGGGCGACGTCGCACGGCCGGGATACGAGCAGGTCGCCAAGTTGCGGTACGTGCGCCGCGTCCTCGACGAGTCGCTGCGCCTGTGGCCGACCGCGCCGGCCTTCGCCCGCGAGGCACGCCATGACACGGTCCTGGACGGCGTCCATCCGATGCGCCGGGGGGCGTGGGCGCTGGTCCTGACGGCGCTGCTGCACCGGGACCCGGAGGTGTGGGGCGCGGACGCGGAGCGGTTCGACCCCGACCGGTTCGACGCACGGGCGGTACGGGCCCGGCCGGCGCACACCTTCAAGCCGTTCGGGACGGGGGCACGCGCCTGCATCGGGCGGCAGTTCGCCCTGCACGAGGCGACACTGGTCCTGGGCCTGCTGCTGCGCCGCTACACGCTGCGGCCCGATCCCGGCTACCGGCTGCGGGTCGCGGAACGCCTGACCCTGATGCCGGACGGACTGCGGCTGCACCTCGACCGCGCGGCCGCGGCGCCCCCCGCGCCCCCTGTCCTCACCGAGGCACCGTCACCGGCGCGCTGCCCAGTGACCGGGGCGCACGACTGACGCCGGCAGGCGGGTGCCCGCGCCGCCCCGGGCGGAGTCGATCTGCTGCTGGGTCAGGAAGAGGGCGCCCGTCAGATCGGCGTCGGTGAGGTCGGTGCCGCGCAGGTCGGCACCGATCAGGTCCGCGCCGCGCAGGTCGGCGCCCGTGAGATCGGCGGCCGTCAACAGCGCGCCGCGCAGGCTCGCCCCGCGAAGGTCGGCCCCCTTGAGACGGGCGCCGACGAGGTCGGCGCCCCGCCGGTCCTTCCCCCTGCCCCTGGTTCCGGCCCGTGTCAGCTCGCTGGCCCGCAGCAGCAGGGCGTTGGCCTCCTGCCGGTGCGCGGGCACGTCCAGCTCCCCCAGTTCCCGCGCGGGGCGCAGGGTCAGCCGCTCGGTCCTCTCCAGCATCCGGCGCAGGTCGGCGTGGACCGGGCGGGCCGCGGGCAGGGTGAGCGCCTCCGTCAGGTACCAGAGAAGTTCGTGGAGCTGGCGCACCACGGGGAACACGTCGAACATCCGCCGGGCGTGCTCCCGGCCGCCCGACCGCCAGTCCCGCCCGGCGAAGGTGACCTGGGAGACCTTCTGTCCGGCGCCGAAGCAGTCGTAGACCGTGCAGCCGGGAAACCCGCGCGGCCGCAGCTCGGTGTGGACGCCGCAGCGGAAGCCGTCCCGGAGGTTCGGGCAGGGCGTGCCGGCGTCCTTGTCGATCGCGAAGTCCGACGAGGCGGCGAAGGGCACCGCCACGCAGCACAGCGCGAAGCAGCGGCTGCAGTCGGCGCGCAGCCGGGAACGGTCGGCGGCGGGTGTGCGCATGGCGTCCACCCTAGTCGGAGGCGGCACGGCCCCGGCGGCGAGGCCGTGACGGCCCCGGTCGCGGCGGGTGCCGGACGCGGCGGGTCCCGGACGCTGCCGGCTTGCGGCCGTGGACCTCTTCTCGCGCTCCTGGGAAGCGCTGCGCACAGCGGTCGCCGGGCTCCCGGACAGGGGCGTCCCGCCCGCGCCGCGATCGCCGGGTCAGGGCGCCGGTGCCGTGATGCCGAGCCGCTCCAGCCGCTCGGGATCCGCCAGGATGTACATGCCGGTGATCCTGCCCTGGGCGACGGTGACGCCCGTGACCGACAGCGGCCTTCCCTCGTGCACCGTGACGAGCCCGATCTCGCCGTTGACCAGCGCGAGCCGGGCGTAGCGCGCGAACTGCCGGAACATGAAAGCCTGTTCGGCGACCGCCGCCGCGCCGTGCACCACCTTGGACGCGGCCGCGCCGCCGGCCAGGACGCCCGCGTCGACCCGCAGCACCGCGTCCGGGTCGAGGACGGCGACCAGGGCGTCGAAGTCGCCGCCGCGCGAGGCCGCCAGGAACGCCTCCAGCGCCTCGCGCTGCCGCACGAGGTCCGGATCGGGCGCGGCGTCCGCGTCCCGCACCCTGCGGCGGGCCCTGCTGGCGAGTTGCCGGGCCGCGGCGGGCGTGCGGCCGACGGCGGGCGCGATGTCGTCGAAGGGCACGGCGAACATGTCGTGCAGGACGAAGGCGAGCCGCTCCGCCGGCTCCAGCGTCTGCAGCACGACGAGGAGGGCCAGCCCGACCGAGTCGGCGAGCAGCGCCTCCTGTTCGGGATCGATGTGGTCGAGGGGACCGACGACCGGGTCGGGCACGAAGGTCTCCGCCATCGGTTCCTCGCGGCGCGCGGAACGGGAGCGGAGCATGTCGAGGCAGATCCGGCCCACGACGGTGGTGAGCCAGCCGGCGAGGTTCTTGACCCCGCTCACGTCGGAGCGGCTCAGCCTGAGCCAGGTCTCCTGGACGGCGTCGTCGGCCTCGCTCAGCGAGCCGAGCATCCGGTAGGCGACGGCCCTGAGCTGCCCGCGGCTTTCCTGGAAGCGGTCCGCCAGCAGATCACTGTGCATGTACATGTGCATGTGGATGTCCACGATCGTCCGGCTAGCGGCTGAAGAGCTCGAACGCGACGGCCGGCCTGCCGCCGAAGCCCTCGCCCGTGGCCTCGGCCTGGGCCTTCAGGAAGGATCGTGCGTACGTCTCCGGGTCGTCGTCGGTCAACGCCTGTATGTACGTGCGGTGTTCCAGCAGTGAGCGCACCGCGCGCTCCATGCCGGGTGCCGCCTCCACGGCGTGCGTGGGCGCCGAGGAGCCCGCGACGGCGGCCCAGCGGACGCCGTTCCACGGCTGAAGACCCTGGGCGGCGAGTTCCGGGAAGATCCACCGGTTGCCGGCGTCCGCGACCGCGTCGAGCGTGGCACGCCCCACGGCCACATGGTCCGGGGTGTTCCAGGCGACGCCGCCCCAGGTGTCGCGGTGGTTGAGGGTGAGGACCAGCTCGGGCCGGTGCCGGCGGATCGCCGCCGTGATGTCCCGGCGCAGTGCGACTCCGTACTCGATGACGCCGTCCCGGTGGTCGAGGAACTCCACCGTGGACACGCCGACCACCGCCGCGCTCGCCCGCTGCTCCCGCTCGCGCAGCGGCCCGCAGACGGCCGGCTCCAGCGAGTCGATTCCCGCCTCGCCGCGGGTCGCGAGGACGTACACGACGTCACGGCCGCCGTCGGTCCACCCGGCGATCGCGGCGGCGCAGCCGTATTCGAGGTCGTCGGGATGGGCGACGACCGCGAGGGCGCGCCGCCAGTCTCCGGGCATGGGTTCGAGTCGGTCGCTCCGCGGCTGCGTCATGCCCGCAGACTAACTCCGTGTTCCCTCGGCCGCCGAGGAGTTTCGGGGCACGCCGCCGACGCCGCGTCAGATCTCGTTCCGTGCCAGCGCCAGCAGGCGGTCCAGGACCCGTGGGCCGCCTGCGCGGACGCCGTCGTGTTCGAACTCGTCCGTGACCCAGGTGCGCAGGCCGCGGATGGCGCGGGCCGTCTCCAGGGCGTGGGCCGTGTCCACGTACATGTCGTCGTGGTAGACCGCCGCGGCCACCGGCACCTCGTTGGCGGCGAGGCGGGCGCGGTCGTACAGCGGGGTCCAGCCGGTGCGCTCGGCGAGCAGGTGCGCGGTCTCCCGCAGCGGGCGCAGTGCCGGGTCGGTGTCGAACGTCCAGGGGTGCACGGACTCGCCCGTGAACAGCACCGGCCCCTCGCCCGTCAGCGCCTTCGCCGCGTCGAACTGCGGGAACTGTGCCCGCACCCGCTCCGCCGACCAGGCGGTGGGGCGGTCGTCCTGGCCGTAGGCCGCCTCGTGGACGAGTGCGTACAGGGGATGGCCCGCGTACGACAGGAGGTTGTGCGCCTCCTCCTGGAACGCGTCGGAGAGCGCGACGCCCCAGGGGGTGCGCACGAAGGCGTCCTCCAGGAGGAAGTGGAGGCGGTGACTGCCCTCGCTGCCGCCGAGGAGGATGCCGAGGGACTGGAACGCCTCGACGGTGAGCCGGTAGCCGCTGTTCAGGACCGGCTGGTGCTGGAGCAGGTACTCGGCGATACGGCGGACGCGTTCGGTGTCCTGCGGGTAGCGGGCGTAGTGCGCGGCGACCTTGCGCTCGATGCGCGGGTACGCGGCCCGGTAGACGTCGTCCGCGTGCGCGTCCAGCGACGGCAGGCCGCCGGTGATCAGCGCGGCGCGCAGGCCCTCGGGCGCCGTGGAGAGGTAGTTCACGGTGCAGAAGCCGCCGAAGCTCTGCCCGAGGACCGTCCACGGGGCACCGCCGGTGACCTGGCGGCGGATGGCCTCGCAGTCGCGGACGATGGCGTCGGCGCGGAAGTGCGTCAGGTAGTCGGCCTGCTCGCGGGGGCCGCCGCGCAGCGGGAGCGTCTGCCGGTTGGCGGGTGTGGAGGCTCCGGTGCCACGCTGGTCGGGCAGCAGCACCCGGAACTCCTTCAGGGCCCGGCCGAGCCATGCCTGGCGGCCGATGAAACGGTTTGCCCCGAAGCCGGGGCCGCCCTGGAGGTAGACCAGCCAGGGCAGGTCGTCGTCCGCCTTGTCGCTTGCGACGACCTCCCGCGCGTACAGCTCGATCGTCTCCCCCGCGGGGTCGTCGTGGTCGAGGGGCACGGTGAAGCGGCGGTCGGTCAGGACGACGCCGGGCTGGCGGTAGCTGAGGCTCAAGGGGGCTCCCGGGACGGACGGTTTCCAGGCCGCGTCCCAGTTCAGCACACGATTGCCGGGCGGCGGCGCACGAGGATCAAGAAATCGCCGCCGCCGGGCCGCCCGGACGGTTCGTCGCCCGGACCCCGGGCCGGCCGCTACCAGCGGCTCGGCCGGGCTCAGCGCGCCGCGAGGCTGGAGCGGCGCACCACCAGTTCCGGCTGCAGCACGACCCTTCGGTGCTCGTGGCGGCGCGCTCCGGTCTCCGCCTCCGTCTCCTCCAGCAGGAGTTCCGCGGCGAGCGCTCCCATGGTGACGGCGGGCTGCCGAACCGAGGTGAGCGGCACGGCGGCCGCCGCGGCGAACTCGATGTCGTCGTAGCCGACGATGGCGAGGTCGTCGGGGACGCTCACCCCGGCCGCGTACACGGCCTGCAGGACGCCGAGGGCGAGCAGGTCGTTGGCGCAGAACACGGCGGTCGGACGGTCGGCGAGCCCGAGGAGCCGGGCGCCGGCGTCCCGGCCCGCGGCGACGTCGAGGCGCTCGGTGGGCAGTTCCCGCAGCGCCTCGGGGCCGAGCCCGGCCTCGGCCAGCGCGTTCAGGGCGCCCGTGCGGCGGTCCCTGACCTGGTTGAGTCCGGGCGGCCCGCTGACATAGGCGAGGGAGCGGTGCCCCGCGTCGACCAGGTGCCGGACGGCCAGCGCGCCGCCCGTCACGTCGTCGACGGAGACCGAGCACTCGGTGGTGCCCTCGGCCACCCGGTCGACGAGCACGAAGGGGATGCCGTGGCGGCGGAACGCCTCGATGTTGCGGCCGGTCGCGTCGGCGGGCGTCAGCAGCACGCCGCGTACCCGCTGCTCGGCGAAGAGCGCCAGGTACTCGGCCTCTTCGGCGGGGCTCTGCGCGCTGTTGCAGACCATCACGCCGAGCCCGGCCTCGCGGGCGGCCCGCTCGGCCCCGCGGGCGACGTCCACGAAGAACGGGTTGCCCATGTCGAGGACGAGCAGGCCCATGATCCGGCTGCGGCCGGCCCGCAGCTGCCGCGCCGACTCGCTGCGGACATAGCCGAGCCGGTCTATCGCGGACAGCACGCGGGCGCGCGTCCCGGACGCGACCGTCTCGGGGCGGTTGATGACGTTCGAGACCGTGCCCACGGAGACTCCGGCGGCACGGGCGACGTCCTTGATACCCACCGACTGGGCCATCTGGCGGGGACCTCCAGGGATTGCGAGGGGCGGCGGGCGGGCCTTCACACTACCGGCACGCCGTCCCCGTTCCGGTCATGGTCGGGAAGGCAGCGCGAAGTCCACGACGTGGAGCGCGGAGGGCGTGGTACCGGTGGATTTCTCCTGGTACATGAACGACAGGACACCGTCCTGGGCGATACGCGTCTCGTCGACGACGGCCTCGCCGAAGGCGTTGAGGCCGCCGCCGTCGTACAGGACACTCCAGTCGGTGTGGCCGGATGCCTTCGAGGCGCCGGCGACGCGGCCGAACGGGAGGATCGCGTACGCGTTGTCGTACGCGTCCAGGACCAGTTTGGTCCGCTGGCTGGAGTTCAGGGGGATGGGGATCTCGGTCTTCCGCCAGGTTCCGGAGGAGTCCTTGCGGAGGTGGAAGGCGCGGCCGTGGGCGGTGCGGTCGGCGACGTAGTCCGTGGTGCACCGGCCGAAGCGGCGGGGCACGTAGCTGATGATCGCGTGCGGCAGGCCGGCGGAGTCGGTGGACTGGCTCTCCTGGTTCATCAGGGAGTGGTCCGGGTTCAGCGGGTCCACCACGAGCCCGGGGCCGGTGACCGGGACGGCGCCGGAACCCCCGGTGGTGCCGACGACCGTGCCCGCGTCGTTGCGCCAGGTGCGGCCGCGGTCGGCCGAGTACACGTAGCCGGTGTCGTGGTTGGTGATGCCGCCACCGTCGCACATGACGGACGCCGACCGCTCGCGCCAGGTGAAGAAGGCGTGCAGGCGGCCGTTCACGTCGTAGTCGATGCCGTGCAGGTACATGTTGCGGGCGGAGCTGGACCCGTGCGAGCTGGTGTAGGTGCCGGTCGAGCTCGTCCACTCCCCCAGCGCGGTCCAGGACGTGCCGTCGTACTCCGCGAGGGCGTTGCGCCCGTTCCCGGAGACGCCGGCGCGGTAGCTGAGCTGGAGCCTGCCCTCCGGGGTCGCGACGAACTGCGGATAGGTGAACTGCGACGTCAGGGCGAGGCCGTCGAGCGTCGTCCGCACGGGGCCCAGGACGGACGGGGTCCAGGCCGTGGAGGCGGGGGTGTCGAGCAGCCCCGCCACCGACTTCACGTAGAAGTACCCGTCGCTGTGCGCGTCCATGACGAGGTGGAGCCGGCCGTCGGCCCGCGACACGCCCAGGGAGATGACGTTGTGCGAGTCGTCGGCCTTGAGGGTGTGCGCGAGGGTCACCGTCGACCATGTGGTCGCGCCGAGCGCGCGGCGTGCGACGACCGCGTGGCGGGTCGCGGTGTACCAGGCCGCGTACTGGTGCCCCTGGTAGGTCAGCAGGCCGTTCTTCTGGAACGCGTTGTTGTTGACCAGGCCCTCGTACGACACGAAGTAGAGGGCCCGGTCGTCGAGCAGGCCGGTGCCGGTCATGGTGACCGAGGGACCGGGAGCGGCCGCCGTCGCGGTCCCCGGGTCCGCCACCGCGGCCGGCGGAGCGGTCGCCGGCACGGTGCGTCGTCTCATGTCAGCTCCTGCGGGATCATGGTGTCAGGCGAGGTGGAACACTTCGGTGAGGGGCTTCATGGCCTCGTCGGGCCGGGCGCCGTCCAGCGATTCGAAGAACGGCGCCATCTCGGCCTGCCAGCGGGCGTTGACGTCGGTGGCCTCCATGCCGGCCAGGGCCGCGGCGAAGTCCTCGGTCTCCAGGTAGCCGACCAGCAGGCCGTCCTCGCGCAGGAAGAGCGAGTAGTTGTGCCAGCCGGTCGCCGAGAGCGCCTCGCGCATCTCGGGCCATACCGCGGCGTGGCGCGCGCGGTAGTCGTCGAGACGGTCGGCCCGGACCTTCAGCAGGAAGCACACGCGCTGCATCAACAGCCCCCCGCCGGCTAGAAGTTGAACTGGTCGATGTTCTTGCCGTCGAAGACGGTCGGCTTGCCGAGGCTGATCACACCGTCCTTGCCGATGGTGAAGGTCCCCATGCCGCCGGCCTTGAAGGTCTCGCCCTCCTTGCCGGTGATCTGTCCGGACACCATGGCGACGGCGGTGCGGGCGGCCAGCTCGCCGAGCCTGGCCGGGTCCCACAGCTCGAACGCCTCGACGGTGCCGTTCTTGACGTACTTGCGCATGTCGTTGGGGGTGCCGAGGCCGGTCAGCTTGACCTTGCCCTTGTACTTGGAGCCGGACAGGTACTGGGCGGCCGCCTTGATGCCCACGGTGGTCGGGGAGATGATCCCCTTCAGGTTCGGGTGTTCCTGGAGGAGGCCCTGGGTCTGCTGGAAGGACTGCTGGGCGTCGTCGTTGCCGTAGGCGATCTTGACCAGCTTGACGTCCTTGTACTTGGGGTCCTTCAGCTCCTCCTTCATGTAGCCGATCCAGGTGTTCTGGTTCGTCGCGGTCTGGGCGGCGGACAGGATCGCGATCTCGCCCTTGTAGCCGATCTGCTGCGCGAGCAGCTGCACCTCGGTGCGGCCCAGGTCCTCGGCGCTCGCCTGCGAGACGAAGGCGCCCCGGCAGTCGGGCTTGGTGTCGGAGTCGTAGGTGACGACCTTGATCCCGTTGCTCATGGCCTGCTTGAGCGCGGTGCACAGGGCGCCCGGGTCCTGCGCGGACACCGCCATGGCGTCCACCTGCTGCTGGGTGAGCGTGTTGACGTAGCTGACCTGGCTGCTGGTGTCGGTGGCGCTGCTCGGGCCGACCTCCTTGTACGTGGAGCCCAGCTCGGTGAGGGCCTTCTGGCCGCCCTTGTCGGCGGAGGTGAAGTAGGGGTTGTTGACCTGCTTGGGCAGGAAGCCGACGGTCAGGCCCTTCTTGAGTGCGGCGCCCGGGTTCGCCTTGCCGGCCGAGGCGGCCTGGCCGCCGCCGCTGGAGTCCTTGACGTCGTTCTTGGTGGTGCCGCCGCAGGCGGTGGCGGCGAGCGCGAGGGAGGCGACGGCGGCGACGGCCGCGCAGGCACGGCGGATCGATGACTTGCGCATGTGGGAGGGTCCTTTACGAGGGTGAGCGGAGTGAGGAGGTCGGCGTCGAGGCGGCCCTGCGGCCCGCCCTCGCGACGGAGATCCGGCGCGCGACCCGGGGGCCGAGCACGGAGACGACGAGCAGCACGCCGGTGACGACGATCTGCGACTGGGCGGAGACGTTGAGCAGGCTCATCACGTTCTGCAGCGCGCCCAGCAGGAACACTCCCGCGACGGCGCCGCCGAGCGTGCCCCTGCCGCCGTCGAAGTCGATGCCGCCGAGCAGTACGGCGGCGACGACGGAGAGTTCGAGGCCGGTGGCGTTGTCGTAGCGGGCGCTGGCGTAGTGCAGCGCCCAGAAGACGCCGGTGAGCGAGGCCATGAGGCCGGTGGTGGTGAACAGGAGCAGCTTGGCCCGCCTGACCCGGATGCCGGCGAACCGCGCGGCCTCCTCGCTGGCGCCGACCGCGAACAGCGACCGGCCGAACGGGGTGGCGTGCAGGACGACCGCGGCGATCGCGAGCAGGACCAGGAAGGGCGGGAGCGCCTGCGGCACGAAGCTGTTCCCGATGCGCCCGGCCGCGAAGTCCAGGTACTGCGTGGGGAAGTCGGTCACGGCGTCCGAGCCGAGGACGATCTGTGCGATGCCGCGGTAGGCGGCGAGGGTGCCGATGGTGACCGCGAGGGACGGCAGCCCGAGGCGGGTCACCAGCAGGCCGTTGACCAGTCCGCACACCACGCCAAGGAGCAGGCACAGCGGGATGATCGCCTCGATGGCCATGCCCTCGTTCCACAGCCTGCCCATCACCGCGCCCGACAGGCCGGCGGTGGAGGCGACGGAGAGGTCGATCTCGCCCGCCACCACGAGGAGGGTCATCGGCAGGGCGATCAGGGCGATCGGCAGTGTGTTGCCGATCAGGAACGACAGGTTGAGGGCGTTGCCGAAGCCGTCCACGAGACCGAACGACAGCAGCAGGAGGACGAGGAGGAGCGCGCCGACGACCGTGTCCCAGCGGATCGCGCGCGTCAACGGGTCAGACATGGCGGGCGTTCCTCTTCTTCAGGGCCAGGGCCACGCGCAGGGCGACGATCCGGTCGACCGCGATGGCGAGCAGGAGCAGGACGCCGTTGATGGCGAGCACCCAGACGGAGCTGACGCCGAGGGCGGGCAGCACGCTGTTGACGGAGGTCAGCAGCAGGGCGCCGAGGGCCGCGCCGTAGACGCTGCCGGAGCCGCCGGTGAAGACGACGCCGCCGACGACGACCGCGCTGACGACGGTGAGTTCATAGCCGCTGCCGGTGCCCGAGTCGACGTTGCCGAACCGGGCCAGGTACAGCGCGCCCGCGAGTCCGGCGAGGGCGCCGCAGAAGGTGTACGCGGTCAGGATCCGCCTGCGCACCGGGATGCCGGCCAGCCGCGCCGCCTCGGGGTTGGAGCCGAGCGCGTACAGCTCGCGCCCGCTGCCGAAGTGCTTGAGGTAGTACGCGGTGGCGACCAGGACCGCCAGGGCGATGAGCGCCAGCCAGGGGACGGCCGAGAGGCCGCCGGAACCGAAGTCCACGAATCCGCCGGGCAGGTCGGCCGCCGTGATCTGGCGGGATCCCACCCAGATGGAGTCGATGCCGCGGATGATGTAGAGGGTGCCCAGGGTGACGACGAGGGCCGGCACCTGACCGAGGCTGACGAGGAGCCCGTTCAGCAGGCCGAAGCCGACGCCGAGCAGGATCGCCAGCCCCAGCGCGACCACCGGGTTCCCACCGCCGTGCAGATAGGTGCCGGCCGCGAAGGCGCTGATGCCGAGGGTCGAGCCGACCGAGAGGTCGACGTTGCGGGTGATCACGACCAGGGACTGGCCGGTGGCGACCAGGACCAGGATCGTGGCGTTCAGCAGCAGGTCCTTGACGCCCTGCTCGGAGAGGAACTCGCTGTTGCCCAGCTGGGTGATGACGATCATCACCAGGAAGACGGCCAGGATGGCGAGTTCGCGCATCTTGAAGACCCGGTCGGCCAGCCGGGTGCCGCTGGACCTGGGCACGTCGGCGGTGGCGGCGGGGTCGGTCGCGGTCACCGTCATGCCCCTGTCCTTCCGTTCGCTTCTGCGCCCGCGCGGCACAGAGGTGCGGGCATCGTGCTCGTCTGCGGCCCGGCGGCCGCACGTGCGTCGCTCACGCTGCCCTCCCGAAGGCTGTCGTCGTCATGCGGCGGCCCTCCCGGTGGCTGCGGCCATCACGGCTTCCTCGGTGGCTTCGGAGCGCGGGATCTCGGCGGTGAGCCGGCCCTCGTGCATGACGAGGACGCGGTCGGCCATACCGAGGATCTCGGGCAGGTCGGAGGAGATCATCAGGACGGCCACCCCGTCGGCGGCCAGCTCGCTGAGCAGCCGGTGCACCTCGGCCTTGGTTCCGACGTCGATGCCGCGGGTCGGCTCGTCCACGATCAGCACCTTCGGTCCGGTGGCCAGCCATTTGGCGAGGACGACCTTCTGCTGGTTGCCGCCGGACAGGGTGGAGACGGCGTCCGCGATCCGGGCGTACTTCACCTGGAGCCTGACGGCCCAGTCGAGTGAGCGGCTGCGTTCGGCGCCGCGGTCCATGAGCCCGGCCCTGGCCGTCGTCCGCAGCCCGGTCAGTCCGATGTTCCGTTCGATGGACATGTTCATCACCAGGCCCTGGGCGCGCCGGTCCTCGGGGACCAGGGCGAGGCCGGCGGCCATGGCGGTGGAGGGCACCCCGTTGGTCAGCGCCCTGCCGTCGACCTCGACCTCGCCCGCGTCCCAGCGGTCCACGCCGAAGACGGTCCGCGCCACCTCCGTGCGCCCGGCGCCCACCAGCCCGGCGAGGCCGACGATCTCGCCGCGCCGCACGTCGAACGACACGTCCGTGAACACGCCCTCGCGGGTCAGCCGCCGTACGCTCAGCGCCACCTTGCCCGGCGTCACCTGCTGCTTGGGATACAGCTCGTCGAGATCGCGTCCCACCATGCGGCGCACGAGATCGTCCTCCGTCATGCCCTCCACCGGCTCGCTGGAGATCCGGGCGCCGTCGCGCAGGGTGGTGACCCGCTGGCAGATCTCGAAGATCTCCTCCAGCCGGTGGGAGATGAAGAGCACCGCGGCGCCCTGTTCGCGCAGGGTGCGTACGACGGCGAAGAGCCGCGCCACCTCGCTGCCGGTCAGGGCCGCGGTCGGCTCGTCCATGATCAGGACGCGGGCGTCGAAGGAGAGCGCCTTGGCGATCTCGACGATCTGCTGGTCGGCGATGGACAGGCCGCGCGCGGGGCGCTCCGGGTCGAGGTCGACGCCGAGGCGCCCCATGAGGGCCGCGGTCGCCGCACGGGTGGCCTTGTGGTCGATACGGCCGAGAGCGCGCCGCGGCCGGCGGCCCATGAAGATGTTCTCGGCGATCGACAGGTCGGGGAAGAGGGTCGGTTCCTGGTAGATCACGGCGATACCGGCGTCGCGTGCGTCGGCCGGGCCGTGGAAGACCGTGGGCCGGCCGTCGAGCAGCAGGTGACCGGCGTCCGGTCGGTGCACACCGGCGAGCGTCTTGATGAGGGTCGACTTGCCCGCACCGTTCTCGCCGGCGAGGGCGTGGACCTCGCCGGGGAACAGGTCCAGGGACACGTCCCGCAGGGCGCGCACCGCGCCGAAGGACTTGGAGATGTCCCTGAGCGCCAGCACCGGGGCCGGATCCGTGTCGGACGGGTGGGTCATGGGGGCTCCTCGACGACGCCGGCGGGGGCTGCCCTCCCGGCGTCATGAAAGGTTTCAACTTGGTTGCCGGGACGTTAGGTGCGCCAGCCACGCCGCGTCAATGGGGTCACATCGAAAAAGTCTCGGTCGTCAAAGGTCACGGCGGAGTCACAGGGGGCGGTCCGCGCCGGAGGGCTTGACACCCCCGGAGGGGGCTCATAGCTTCCCTTCCTGAATCGTTTCATGAAGTTCGTTGCCACCGACGCCACAGGAGTCCCGAAGTGTCCGAGCTCGCCGCGGTGAAGGCCGCCCTGAAGACGCAGGCCGTCGAGACGCCGTCATGGGCGTACGGGAACTCGGGCACGCGGTTCAAGGTGTTCACGCAGCCCGGGGTGCCCCGCGACCCCCGGGAGAAGTTGCAGGACGCCGCGAAGGTGCACGAGTTCACGGGGGTCGCGCCGACGGTGGCGCTGCACATCCCCTGGGACAGGGTCGACGACTACGGGGCCCTCGCCGCCTACGCGGCGGAGCACGGCCTGACGCTGGGCGCGATCAACTCCAACACCTTCCAGGACGACGACTACCGGCTCGGCAGCATCTGCCACCCGGACGCCGCGGTGCGCCGCAAGGCCCTCGACCATCTCCTCGAGTGCGTGGACATCATGGACGCGACGGGCTCGCGGGATCTGAAGCTGTGGTTCGCCGACGGCACCAACTACCCGGGGCAGGACGACATCCGCGCCCGCCAGGACCGCCTGGCCGAGGGCCTGGCCACCGTGTACGAGCGGCTGGGCGAGGGGCAGCGGATGCTGCTGGAGTACAAGCTCTTCGAGCCGGCCTTCTACACCACCGACGTCCCCGACTGGGGCACCGCCTACGCCCACTGCCTGAAGCTCGGTGACAAGGCCCGGGTCGTCGTCGACACCGGACACCACGCCCCCGGCACCAACATCGAGTTCATCGTCGCCACGCTGCTGCGGGAGGGCAGGCTCGGCGGCTTCGACTTCAACTCCCGCTTCTACGCCGACGACGACCTCATGGTCGGCGCCGCCGACCCCTTCCAGCTCTTCCGCATCATGCACGAGGTGGTCCGCGGCGGAGGGTTCGGCCCCGGTGTCGCCTTCATGCTCGACCAGTGCCACAACATCGAGGCCAAGATCCCGGCGATCATCCGCTCGGTGATGAACGTGCAGGAGGCGACGGCCAAGGCCCTGCTCGTGGACCGCGAGGCCCTGACGGCGGCACAGCGCCGCGGTGACGTCCTCGGCGCCAACGCCGTCCTCATGGACGCCTACAACACCGACGTACGCCCCCTGCTGGCCGAGGTGCGCGGGGAAATGGGGCTGGACCCCGACCCCCTCGCCGCCTACGGCCGCTCCGGCTGGGCCGAGAAGATCGCCGCGGAGCGGGTCGGCGGACAGCAGGCCGGCTGGGGGGCGTGACCCCCGCGACGCGTGCGCCGGGCCGGGCCGGCGGCAGCTCCCCCGGCCGGACGTGACCGGTCGCGCCCGCGCGGCGGAGCCCCTCGGACCGCCCGCGCCCCACAGCCCCGCGCCCCTCGGGCGCCCTCCGTACCCCCTCTTCGCAAAGGACTGGCACCCCATGGCACCCCACCCCGAAGCCGCCGCCCTCCTCGCCCGCTCCCATCGGCTCGGCGCCGACCCCCGCAACACCAACTACGCCGGCGGCAACGCCTCCGCGAAGGGCACCGCCACCGATCCGGTGACCGGCGGCGATGTCGAACTGATGTGGGTGAAGGGGTCCGGCGGCGACCTCGGCACCCTGGCGGAGGCGGGGCTGGCCGTGCTGCGGCTGGACCGGCTGCGGGCCCTCACGGACGTCTATCCGGGTGTCGAGCGCGAGGACGAGATGGTCGCCGCGTTCGACTACTGCCTGCACGGCAAGGGCGGTGCCGCTCCCTCCATCGACACGGCCATGCACGGTCTGGTGGACGCGGCCCATGTCGACCACCTCCACCCCGACTCCGGCATCGCGCTCGCCTGCGCCGCCGACGGTGAGAAGCTGACCGCCGAGTGCTTCGGCGACACGGTGGTGTGGGTGCCGTGGCGGCGGCCCGGTTTCCAGCTCGGCCTGGACATCGCGGCCGTCAGGGAGGCCAACCCGCAGGCCGTCGGCTGCATCCTCGGCGGGCACGGCATCACCGCCTGGGGGAGCACGGCCGAGGAGTGCGAGCGCAACTCGCTGCACATCATCCGCACCGCCGAGGCGTTCCTCGCCGAGCGCGGCAGGCCGGAGCCGTTCGGGCCGCCGATCGACGGCTACGCGGCGCTGCCCGAGGCCGAGCGGCGCAAGCGGGCCGCGGCCCTGGCGCCGCACGTCCGCGCCCTCGCCTCCCAGGACAGGGCGCAGGTCGGCCACTTCACGGACTCCGACGTCGTCCTCGACTTCCTCGCCCGCGCCGCCCATCCACGGCTGGCCGCACTGGGCACCTCGTGTCCGGACCACTTCCTGCGCACCAAGGTCAGGCCGCTCGTCCTCGACCTGCCGCCGTCCGCGCCGCCGGAGGAGGCGATCGCCCGGCTGAAGGAGCTGCACGCCGTGTACCGGGAGGAGTACGCCGCCTACTACGAGCGGCACGCGCTGCCCGGCTCCCCCGCGATGCGCGGCGCCGACCCGGCGATCGTGCTCGTTCCCGGCGTCGGCATGTTCTCCTTCGGCAAGGACAAGCAGACCGCCCGGGTGGCCGGCGAGTTCTACGTCAACGCCGTCAACGTGATGCGCGGCGCGGAGGCCGTGTCGGCCTACGCGCCGATCGAGGAGTCGGAGAAGTTCCGCATCGAGTACTGGGCGCTGGAGGAGGCCAAGCTCCGGCGGATGCCGAAGCCCAGGGCGCTCGCCACCCGGGTGGCGCTGGTGACGGGGGCGGGCAGCGGGATCGGACGGGCGATCGCCCACCGGCTGGCGGCCGAGGGGGCGTGCGTGGTGGTGGCGGACCTCGACGCGGAGAGCGCCGGCCGGGTCGCCGAGGAGCTGGGCGGCGCGGACCGGGCCGTCGCCGTGACCGTGGACGTCACCTCCGAGGAGCAGATCGCCGCGGCGTTCGATGCCGCCGTGCTGGCCTTCGGCGGGGTCGACCTCGTGGTCAACAACGCGGGCATCTCCCTCTCCAGACCGCTGCTGGAGACCTCGGCGGAGGACTGGGACCTCCAGCACGACATCATGGCCCGGGGCTCCTTCCTCGTCTCGCGCGAGGCGGCCCGGGTGATGACCGCGCAGGGGCTGGGCGGCGACATCGTCTACATCGCCTCCAAGAACGCGGTCTTCGCCGGCCCGAACAACATCGCCTACTCGGCGACCAAGGCCGACCAGGCGCACCAGGTGCGGCTGCTGGCCGCCGAGCTCGGCGAGCACGGCATCCGCGTCAACGGCGTCAACCCGGACGGCGTGGTGCGCGGCTCCGGCATCTTCGCGAGCGGCTGGGGCGCGCAGCGGGCCGCCGTGTACGGCGTGGCGGAGGAGGAGCTCGGCGAGTTCTACGCCCAGCGGACCCTGCTCAAGCGGGAGGTGCTGCCCGAGCACGTCGCCAACGCCGTCTTCGCGCTGACCGGCGGGGACCTGACCCACACCACCGGACTGCACATCCCGGTCGACGCGGGTGTGGCGGCCGCGTTCCTGCGATGAGCGCCGCGACGAGGTCGTACGCCGCGGTCGATCTCGGCGCGTCCAGCGGGCGCGTCATGGTCGGCCGCGTGGGCCCGGGCGTCCTGGAGCTGACCGAGGCGCACCGGTTCCCGAACCGGGCCGTGCGGGTTCCGGAGGGGCTGCGCTGGGACATCCTCTCCCTGTACGCGGGCGTCCTCGACGGGCTGCGCGCGGCGGGCCCGGTCGACTCGGTCGGCCTGGACAGCTGGGCCGTGGACCACGGACTGCTGGACGCGGACGGCGCCCTGCTGGGCAATCCCGTGCACTACCGCGACGCCCGCACCGAGGGTGTCGCGGAGAAGGTGTGGGCGAGTGTCCCGCCCGAGGAGCTGTACGCGGCCACGGGCCTGCAGTACGCGCCCTTCAACACGCTGTACCAGCTGGTCGCGGCCCGTTCCTCCGCGGAGTTCGCGCGGGCCGAGCGCCTGCTGCTGATCCCGGACCTGCTGACGTACTGGCTGACGGGCGAGCAGGGCACCGAGCTGACCAACGCGTCCACCACCCAGCTCGTCGACCCCCGCACACGCGGCTGGTCGCACGAGGTGGCGAGCCGGCTGGGCATCGATCTGGGCCTGTTCGCGCCGCTGCGCCGGCCCGGCGATCCCGCGGGCGTGCTGCGGCCGGAGGTCCTGGAGGAGACCGGGCTGACCGGGCCCGTCCCGGTGACCACGGTCGCCTCCCACGACACGGCCTCCGCGGTGGCCGCCGTACCGGCCACCGGGGAGCGGTTCGCCTACATCTGCACCGGCACCTGGTCCCTGGCGGGCCTGGAACTGCCGGCTCCCGTGCTGACCGACGCGAGCCGCGCCGCCAACTTCACCAACGAGCTGGGACTGGACGGCACGGTCCGCTACCTGCGCAACATCATGGGGCTGTGGCTGCTGCAGGAGTGCCTGCGGGAGTGGGGCGACCCGGATCTGCCGGCCCTGCTGGCCGCGGCCGCCGAGGTGCCGGGGCTGCGGTCGGTGGTCGACGCGGGTGACACGGCGTTCCTGGCGCCCGGGCGGATGCCGGCGCGCATCGCCGAGGCGTGCCGGGTGTCGGGCCAGCCGGTGCCGGACTCCCCCGCCGAGGTCACCCGCTGCATCCTCGACTCGCTCGCCCTCGCCCACCGCAGGGCCCTCTCGCAGGCCCAGCGGCTCGCAAGCCGCCCCGTCGACGTGGTGCACATCGTCGGCGGCGGCACCCGCAACTCCCTCCTGTGCCAACTGACCGCCGACGCCTGCGGGCTGCCGGTCGTGGCCGGCCCGGCGGAGGCGGCGGCCCTCGGGAACGTCCTCGTCCAGGCGCGGGCCCACGGGCTCGTCGCCGACCGGGCCGCGATGCGGCGCCTGGTGGCCCGCACCCAGCCGCTCACCCGCTACGAGCCACGGGGCGACACCGCGCCGTGGCGCGACGCCGAGTCCCGGCTCACCCCGCCGTGACCCCGTGCCCCCCGGGGGCCGGATCCCCCCGTTACCCTGCACCCGTCCGATGATCGATCAACAAGGAGCCGCGATGCGTGTCGCCCTGTTCCTGACCTGTGTCAACGACACGCTCTATCCGGACACGGGGCGCGCCGTGGTGAAACTGCTGACCAGACTGGGCGTCGAGGTCGACTTCCCGATGGCGCAGACATGCTGCGGGCAGGCCCACTACAACACGGGCTACCGGCACCAGGCGGAGCCGCTCGCGGTGAGGTTCTCCGAGGTGTTCCGCGGCTACGAGGCCATCGTGACGCCGTCCGGCTCCTGCGGGGCGATGGTGCGGGAGCTGTATCCGCGGCTGGGCGAGCGGGCGCGGGCCGAGGGGCGCGGAGACACCCTCGCGGCCACCCTGGCCCCCGTGGTCCCCAAGACGTACGAGCTCACGGAGTTCCTCGTGGACGTGCTCGGCGTGACGGACGTGGGCGCCCACTACCCGCACCGGGTGACCTACCACCCCACGTGCCACGGCCTGCGGGGACTGGGCCTCGGTGACCGTCCCCTGCGGCTGCTGCGGGCCGTCAGGGGACTGGAGCTGGCGGAGCTGCCGGGCGCCGAGGAGTGCTGCGGCTTCGGCGGCACCTTCGCCCTGAAGAACCCGGACGTCTCGGCGGCCATGGGCGCCGACAAGGTACGCAACGCCGAGTCGACGGGGGCCGAGGTGCTGTGCGCCGGCGACAACTCCTGTCTGATGCACATCGGCGGCACGATGGCACGGCTGAGGGTCGGCATCCGGCCGGTGCACATCGCGGAGATCCTGGCGAGCACGGAAGAGGAGCCGCTGGTATGAGCGTCGTCGTGGTGAAGGGACCGGGCACATGAGCGGGACGTTCGTCGGGATGCCGGCGTTCCCTCGGGCGGCGCACGAGGCGGTGGGCAACCGGACCCTGCGCGGGAACCTGCGCCACGCCACCCACACCATCCGCGCCAAGCGCGCCAAGGCCGTCGCCGAGGTGTCCGACTGGGCGGCACTGCGGGAGGCGGGCCGGCAGATCAAGGACCACACGCTCCGTCACCTCGACCGCTACCTGGCGCAGTTGGAGGAGGCGGTCACCGCGGCGGGCGGCGTCGTCCACTGGGCCGCCGACGCGGACGAGGCGAACCGGATCGTCGCCGGCCTGGTCAAGGCCACCGGGGAGTCGGAGGTCGTCAAGGTCAAGTCCATGGCCACGCAGGAGATCGGCCTCAACGAGGCGCTGGAGGCAGAGGGCATCCGGGCGTACGAGACCGATCTCGCCGAGCTGATCGTGCAGTTGGGCGAGGACCGGCCCTCGCACATCCTGGTCCCGGCGATCCACCGCAACCGCGGCGAGATCCGGGACATCTTCCGCTCTCAGATGGGCCGGTGGGGCCGCCCCGCCCCCGAGGGGCTGACCGACACGCCCGCCGAACTCGCCGAGGCCGCCCGGCTGCACCTGCGCGAGAAGTTCCTGCGCGCGAAGGTCGGGATCTCCGGGGCGAACTTCATGGTCGCCGAGACCGGCACGCTGGTGGTGGTCGAGTCGGAGGGCAACGGGCGGATGTGCCTGACCCTTCCCGAGACGCTGATCTCGGTCGTCGGCATCGAGAAGATCGTGCCGGCCTGGCGGGACCTGGAGGTGTTCCTGCAGACACTGCCCCGTTCCTCGACCGCGGAGCGCATGAACCCGTACACGTCGATGTGGACCGGCACCACCGACGAGGACGGGCCCCGGATCTTCCACCTGGTGCTGCTCGACAACGGACGCACCGACACACTGGCCGACCAGGTCGGCCGCCAGGCGCTGCGCTGCATCCGCTGCTCGGCGTGTCTCAATGTCTGCCCGGTCTACGAGCGGGCGGGCGGCCATGCCTACGGCTCGGTCTACCCGGGCCCGATCGGCGCGATCCTCAGCCCGCAACTGCGGGGCACGCAGAGCGAGATCGACGCCTCGCTGCCGTACGCGTCCTCGCTGTGCGGCGCCTGTTACGAGGTGTGCCCGGTCGCCATCGACATCCCCGAGGTCCTGGTGCACCTGCGGGAGCGGGTCGCGGAGGGCGGGCCGGCGACGCGGGCCGGCAGCACGGTGGTCCTCAAGCCCGCGAAGGGGCATGCCGCCGAACGCGCGGCGATGCGGGCGGCACGCTGGGCGTTCGGGCGCCCTGGGGCGTTGCGCACCGGCCAGCGGCTGGCGTCGTGGTCGCGCCGCCTCCACCCCCGGAGCCTGCCCGGCCCGGGCAGGGCGTGGAGCGCGAGCCGTGACCTGCCGCGGCTGCCCGCGGAACCGTTCCGCGACTGGTGGCAGCGCACGCGCGGCGGGGAGGAGACGAAGTGAACAGCAGGGAGCTGGTCCTGAACCGGGTGCGGCGTGCGCTGGCGGACGTACCGAAGGACGACACGCCGTACGAGCAGGCCGTTTCCCGGGACTATCTACGGCGACACGAGGAGCGCTCGGCCGAGGAGACGGTGGATCTGCTCGCGGAGAACCTGGCGGACTACCGGGCGGTCGTGCACCGTACGGCCGCGGCGGAACTGCCGTATGTGATCGGGCGGCTGCTCGCCGAGCGCGGGTCCCGGCATGTGCTCGTGCCTCCGGGCCTCCCGCCGGAGTGGATGTCGGCCGCCGACCCCACCCGTGTCCACGACCGTGCGGCGAGCACGCCACGCGACCTGGACACGGTGGAGAGCGTGGTCACCGGCTGCGCGGTCGCGATCGCCGAGACCGGCACCATCGTGCTGGACGGCGGCCCCGATCAGGGCCGCCGCCGGATCACCCTCGTGCCCGACCACCACATCTGTGTCGTCCGCGTCCCCGGCCAGGTCGTCGCCTCCGTACCGGAGGCCCTGGGGCGGCTGGCGCCGACACGCCCGCTGACGTGGATCTCCGGCCCGTCCGCGACGAGCGACATCGAACTGGACCGGGTCGAGGGGGTGCACGGTCCGCGCACCCTGGAGGTCGTGCTGGTGAGCGAGGAGTGACGGGCGCACGGTTCCCGGAGTGCCGGACGGCGGCCCGCGGACCGCGCGGCCGAAGCGGAGGGCTCAGCGGCGGACGACGATCGTGCGCAGCCCGGGGTCGGTGGCGTCGGGGAGGTTCATGCCCGCGTCGAGGCCGGTGCGCAGGTAGCGCAGCACCGGTTCGGTGAGCCGTTCGCCGGGCAGGACGGCCGGGATGCCCGGCGGGTACGGTGTGATCATCTCGGCGCAGATCCTGCCGTCGGCGCGTTCCAACGGGAGCGGCTCCTTGGGGCCGAAGTACGCCTCGCGGGGCGAGCACACCTGCGGCAGCCGCATGGCCGCTCCCGCCGGTACCTCGACGGGGGGCAGGTCGGCCGCCAACTCGTCGGCATGCCGGGCGAGTTCCCGCAGCGCGGCGAGCAGGGGCCCCGTCGTCCCGGCCGAGTCGGCATAGGTGAGCTGGGCCTGGACGCGGCGGTGATCGGCGAGGTGCATGTCGATGTGGTGCTCGGCCCGCAGCCAGTCGGCGGCGCGGTAGCCGCTGGTGCCGAGGCCGCTGACGTCGATGACGACGGGCAGGGGGTCGTGGTCGGCGGCCAGCCGGGGCCCCACCAGGTCGTCGCGGCCGAGGACGTGCAGACCCGGGATCTCCTCGATGGCGGAACGGACCCGGGCGGCCAGCCGCAGGGCCTCGTCCAGCAGGTCCTTGCCGTGCAGGACCATCTGGCGGCGCCAGGCGTCGAGCGCCGCGAAGATCAGGGCGGAGGGACTGGTCGTGCCGAAGAGGTCGGCCCGCGACTTCAGCGCCGAAGGCTCGACGAGCGGCCCCTGGAGATGGAAGACGGAACCCTGTTCGAGGCCGCTGCCCATCTTGTGGATGCTGGTCACACAGACGTCCGCGCCCGCGTCCATGGCCCATGAGGGCAGGTCGGCGTGGAAGGGCAGGTGGGCGCCCCATGCCTCGTCGACGACGAGCGGCACGCCCCTCGCGTGGCAGATCTCGGCGATCGCGGCCAGATCGGCGGTGCCGCCGTACGGGGTGGGGCTGGTGACCAGCGCGCCCCGTGCTCCGGGGTGCCGGTCGAGCGCCTCCGCGAACGCCTCCGGGGACGGGGGGTGGGCGAAACGCCGTTCCTCGTCCCACTGCGGATCGGCCCAGACGGGTTCGATCCCCGCCAGGATCAGCCCGGCGGCCACCGACTTGTGGGCGTCACGCCCGATGACCAGGGGCTCGTGGGGGCCTGCCACGGCGAGCATCGCCGCCTTCACGGACAGCGAGCTGCCGCAGGTGGTGAAGAAGGTGTGCTCGGCATGGACGGCGTCGGCCATCAGCCGCTCGGCCCGCACCAGCACCTCGCCCTTCATGCGGCGGTCGTCGAGGCCGCCGGACACCAGCAGGTCGGAGTGGTAGACGGCGTCGCCGAGGATCTCCCTGGCCTCCGGGGGGGCGCCGCGCCCCTGCTTGTGCCCGGGCGGGGTGAAGGCGAGTTCGCCGCGCTCGTGGTAGGCCCGCAGGGCGTCGAGCACGGGCGCCTCGGTGTGGTCCACGGATGTGGCCCCTTTCGTCGAGCGGTCGGTCAGGAGGCGCCGTCGGAGGGCTGTCTCCCGGCGGCCTTCCGGTTCGCGTGGAGGCTCGGAGTGACCGGGTCGCCCGCGCCGCCCCCGTCGTCCTCCGCCCGCCCGTCCAGCGCCCGCGCGACCACCCTCAGGTCCGACACGAGTCCCTCGTACGCCGCGTCCCGGTCGTCGGCGCGCAGCACCGCGGAGGGGTGCACGGTGGCGACGACGTACTGCTCGTCCGGGGTGTCCGGCAGCGTCAGCAGGCTTCCCCGGTCCCTGGTCACCCGGAACGAGCTGCCCAGCAGTGCCTTGGCCGCGGTCGCGCCCAGGGCCACGACCACCTCCGGCCGGATCAGGTCCAGCTCGGCACGCAGCCAGGGCCGGCAGGCGGTCGTCTCGCGCAGGCTGGGCGCCTTGTGGATGCGTCGTTTGCCGCGTCCGGGAACGCTGTACTTGAAGTGTTTGACGGCGTTGGTGACATACGCCGTGCCCCGGTCGACCCCGGCCTGCGCGAGCGCCTCGTCGAGGACGCGGCCGGCCGGGCCGACGAAGGGCTCGCCCCGCCGGTCCTCCTGGTCGCCGGGCTGTTCCCCCACCAGCACGACCCGTGCCGAGGTGTCGCCCCGGCCGAACACGGTCTGTGTGGCGTTCTCGTACAGGGGGCAGCCGTGGCACTCCGCGGCCGCGCGCCGGTAGGCCGCGAGGCCGCCACCGCGCGGCAGGAACGGGGTGGCGTCGTACGCGCTCGCCCGGGCGTCGTCGGCGGAACCGCTCATCGCTGTGTCACCTCCGGAGCGCGCTGTGCGTTGGGTACCCCTCCCTCCGGCTCGCACACACCTGGGGCAACGACGACGATGGAGGAAAAGGCCCGACACCGGCGAACGCCACGTCACCCCCGGAGGGGACGATGACCTCGAGAGCCCGTCCGGGAAAGCACATGCCGGACGCCGCCGCCCCCGAAGCGGAGCGGATCTTCCAGCTGGAGGAGGAGGTCGACCAGCTCAAGGAGGCGGTCACCTCGCACGCGGTCGTCGACCAGGCGATCGGGATACTCGTCGCGCTCGGGCACGTGACGCCCGACCAGGGCTGGACGGTGCTCCGGGAGGTCTCCCAGCACGCGAACATCAAGCTGCGCAACGTCGCGGAGATGATCGTCGTCTGGGGCCGCGAGGGGGAACTGCCGGAGTACGTCCGTGTCCTCCTGGAGGACACGCTGGACCGCTACGGGCCCACCCGGCTTCCGGAGAATCCGCCGCCCCGGTGACCTTCGCCGGCTCGGGGGCCGGAAACCGGCAAAGGGGCGGCCGGAACCAAGGGCCCGTTCGCCCGGCCTCGTTGCCGTGCCTGACGGAGCGTTTCAAACACCCTCTCGTGGATAGTCCGGAAAGGGTCGGCCCACTCGCCCAACCGTTCCCGGGAGGGTTCGGCAGTGAGCCCGCCGCATACGGCCGTCCGGTCGAAGAGAGGCCCGGGCGGCCGCATGCGGCATCCTCAGTGCTCATGCGACATCGGAGAGCGCCTCCTCGCGCAGGCGTGCGCAGCAGCCGCTGAGCAGGCGTGACACATGCATCTGCGAGATGCCGAGCTGACTGGCGATGCGGCTCTGGGTCATGCCGCGGAAGTACCGCAGGTAGAGAATGGTGCGCTCCCGTTCGGGCAGGGACCGCAGGCAGGGCTTGACGGCTTCACGGTCGACGATCAGGTCGTAGCCGGTGTCGGCCTCGCCGAGGGCGTCACCGAGTGCGTAGCCGTCGTTGCTGCCGGCCACCTCCGCGTCCAGGGACAGGGCGGTGAAGCTGTCCATGGCCTCCAGGCCCACCCGGACGTCGTCCTCGCTGAGGTGGGTGCGCTCGGCGATCTCGGCGACGGTGGGGCCGTGCCCCGGGGTGTCCTGCGCGATGTCCTTGACGGCCGACCGCACACGATTGCGCAGGTCCTGGACGCGGCGGGGCACATGCAGAACCCACATGTGATCGCGGAAGTGCCGCTTGATCTCACCGGTGATGGTGGGGATGGCGTAGCTTTCGAAGGCGTAGCCGCGGGCGGGGTCGTAGCGGTCGACCGCCTTGACCAGGCCCAGTGCCGCCACCTGGCTCAGATCCTCGACGGCCTCACCGCGGCCGCGGTATCGCCGGGCGATGCGCTCGGCCATGGGGAGCCATGACCGGACGATCTCGTCGCGCAGCGCCTGCCGCTCGGGGCCGTCGGACAGATCGCACAGCCGTGCGAACGCCGCTGCCGTGTCGGGGGCGTCGTCGTGCGGGTGCTGCTTTGCTTTCGCCGTGATGCGCATGGTGCTTACTCCCTCAAGGGGCCGACGAGACAGTCACCATGGGAGGGCGCACTCACGGAACGCGCGGGACACACCCCGGGTCTGGTGGGCCAGCTCCCACAGAGGTGCCTCCTGTCCGAAGCACTGGACTCTCATTTTCCCGCATTGCGCACGGACAAACAATTCGAGACGCAAAGTGACCCGGAGCGGCCAGGTGTTTTCGAAAAGTGACGCGGTGCGCATCTGAGCCCGCATCCGAAAGGCCGGGAAATCGGCAGGGAATTCCCCGCGGTGAAAGAATTCGGGAAATCGCCTCTCAGTCCGGGCCGGGTGCCGGGCGGAGCCAGAGGGTGGCGAGTGGGGGCAGGGTGAGGCGGATGCTTGCCGGGTGGCCGTGCCAGGGGGTGGGTTCGGGTTTGAGGGGGTCGGGGTTGTGGACGTCGCTGCCGCCGTAGGCGGCGCTGTCGGTGTTGAGGACCTCGTGCCAGGCGGGGACGTCGTCGGGGACGCCGAGGCGGTAGTCGTCGCGGACGACCGGGGAGAAGTGGCAGACGGCCAGCAGGGGGGTGCCGTGGGCGTCGAGGCGCAGGAAGGCGAGGACGTTGTCGTCGGCGGCGTCGGTGACCACCCAGTGGAAGCCGGAGGGGTGGGTGTCGCGTTGCCACAGGGCGGGGGTGTGGCGGTAGACGGTGTTCAGGTCGCGGACGAGGTCGCGCACGCGGCAGTGGTCGGGTGCGGCGGGGTAGGCGGGGTCCAGCAGCCACCAGTCGGGTCCGTGGGCTTCGGACCATTCGGCTCCCTGGGCGAACTCCTGGCCCATGAAGAGGAGTTGTTTGCCGGGGTGGGCCCACATGTAGCCGAGGTAGGCGCGGTGGTTGGCGCGTTGCTGCCACCAGTCGCCGGGCATCTTGGAGACGAGGGAGCGTTTGCCGTGGACGACCTCGTCGTGGGAGACGGGCAGGACGTAGTTCTCGCTGTAGGCGTACACCATCGAGAACGTCATCTCGTCGTGGTGGTACCTGCGGTGCACGGGATCCTTGGACATGTAGACCAGCGAGTCGTGCATCCAGCCCATGTTCCACTTCAGGCCGAACCCGAGACCGCGGTGATCGGTGGACCGGGTGACGCCGTCCCACGCCGTGGACTCCTCGGCGATCGTGACCACCCCGGGGCAGCGGCGGTAGACGGTGGCGTTCATCTCCTGCAGGAACGCCACGGCGTCCGGATCGTCGTTCCCTCCGCGGTCGTTGGGGCGCCACTGGCCCGGCTCGCGCGAGTAGTCGAGGTAGAGCATGGAGGCCACCGCGTCCACCCGCAGACCGTCGATGTGGAACTCCTCGCACCAGTACACGGCGTTGGCGACGAGGAAGTTGCGCACCTCGCGCCGCCCGAAGTCGAACTCCAGCGTTCCCCAGTCGGGGTGCGCGGCGCGCTGCGGGTCCGCGTGCTCGTACAGGGGGCGGCCGTCGAACTCCGCCAGCGCCCACGCGTCGCGCGGGAAGTGGGCCGGCACCCAGTCCATCAGCACGCCGATGCCGGCCCGGTGCAGGGCGTCGACGAGGTACCTGAAGTCGTCGGGGGTGCCCAGGCGGGCGGTGGGCGCGTAGAAGCCGGTGACCTGGTAGCCCCAGGAGCCGCCGAAGGGGTGCTCGGCGACCGGCATCAGCTCCACGTGGGTGAAGCCCAGGTCGCGGACGTAGGCGGGCAGCTGCTCGGCCAGCCGGCGGTAGGTCAGTCCGGGTCGCCAGGAGGGCAGGTGCACCTCGTACACCGAGAACGGCGCCTCGTGCGCGGGGGTGTCCCCGCGGTGCGCGAGCCACTCCTCGTCGTGCCACTCGTACGACGACTCGGTCACGATCGACGCGGTCGCCGGCGGGACCTCGGTACGGCGGGCCATCGGATCCGCGCGGACGGTGTGCGTGCCGTCGGGACGGGTGATCTCGAACTTGTAGACCGTCCCGGGTCCGGCCCCGGGCACGAACAGCTCCCACACGCCGGTCGCGCCGAGCGACCGCATCGGATACGCCCTGCCGTCCCAGTGGCAGAAGTCCCCGCAGACCCTCACCCCTCGCGCGTTCGGCGCCCAGACCGTGAAGCGGGTGCCGCGGACGCCGGCATGGGTCATCACACGGGCGCCGAGCGCCGTCCACAGCCGCTCGTGCCGCCCCTCGCCGATCAGGTGCAGGTCGAGCTCGCCGAGCGCGGGCAGGAAACGGTACGGGTCCTCGGTCTCCGTCACGGCGCCCTCGTACGCGACCAGCAGCCGGTACTCCGGGACGTCGCGCAGCGGCAGCAGGCCCGAGAAGAAACCGTCCCCGTCGTCGTACAGTTCCGCCCAGGCGTCGCCCATGACGACGGTGACCGACAGCGCGCAGGGGCGCAGCGCGCGGAAGGCCACCCCACCGGGCACGGGATGGGCGCCCAGCACCGCGTGCGGGTCGTGATGGGTGCCCGACAGCAGCCGCTCACGGTCCCCGGGCGGCACCGGCGCGGGTCTCGGCGTGCCCAACCGCGGCGACGACAGGGGCGCCTGGGTCGTGGTGGTGGTGGTGCTCACGGCGTCAGCCTCCTCGGGCCCGGGCGTTCGGCGAGGCGTGTGACCGCCGCCATCGGCACCGGCAGCCAGTCGGGCCGGTGCCGGGCCTCGTAGAGGACCTCGTACACCGCGCGGTCCGTTTCGTACGCGCGCAGCGGTGCGGCCTCCGCCCTCGGGTCCCAGCCCGCCTCGGCGGCGTAGCCCGCGCAGTACGCCGAGCGGCAGCGCCGTGCCCACTCGGGACGCCACGGCCGCCGGGCGTGGGCGGCGTAGTCGAACGAGCGCAGCATGCCCGCCACGTCCCGCACCGGGGACTGGGGACGGCGCCGCTCGGGCAGCGGGCGGGCCGGTTCGCCCTCGAAGTCGATCAGCGACCACGATCCGGACGGCGAGCGCAGGCACTGCCCCAGGTGGAGATCGCCGTGGATGCGCTGTGCGGGCCGGGTCGCGTCGAGCGCGGCCAGCTCGGTGAAGGCGGAGCGCAGCCCGGACGCGTGGGGCAGGAGTTCCGGTACGGCGCGGATGGCGTCCCGCAGGCGCTCGGCCATGCCGGCCGCGAGCCGCCCGCTCTCGGGCGCGCCCTGGGACACCACGGGGAACGCGGCGGCGAGTGCCAGGTGTACCTCGGCCGTGGCCTGGCCGAGTTCGTACGCCTCGTCGGTGAACTCCCGCCCGGACGCGAGAGCGGCGAGTGCCTGTGTCCACCCGTCCGCGGCACCGTGCAGGAACGGCTGGAGCACGCCCAGCGTCGCGGCCCACGGGCTGGAGGTGCGGAACCAGGCGACGGGTGCGAGGACCCGGGTGCAGCCCCGCGGGGCGAGGGCCCGGGGCACCTCGAGATCCGGGTTGATGCCGGGCCGTACCCGCCGGAAGACCTTCAGGATGTACGCGTCTCCGTACACCAGCGAGGAGTTGGACTGCTCGGCTTCGAGCAGGCGCGGTGCGAGTCCGGCGGGGATGGTCACCCGGCCGTCGCGTTCGAAGCGGAGGGCCCCCGTGGTGCCCGGCGTCCGCAGCCGCTCCAGCAGCAGGGAGGCCGACCGCGGGTCCTGCAGCGCGTCGTACACCAGCAGCCCGGCCAGCGGGCCCTCGCTCGCGCGTCCCAGGACGGCCGGGGAGAGCCTCGGTGACAGCGACTCGCCCGTGCCCAGGAAGAGCTGGTAGCAGTCGTGGCCGGGGGCGGCACCCGGGCCGCGGATCGCGGGCAGCTCGCCGCAGTCGGCGCGGACCAGCAGGTGCAGACAGCCGGGGTGCAGCTCGGTCACCGACAGCAGCGCCAGTTCCGCGACCGGACGTCCCTTGCCGGCGAACCAGCGCTGGCGGGGCAGCCACTCGCGCAGCAGACCGGAGAGCGAGCTCAGCAGCGAGGCGGAGCCGAGGCTGTACGGGCGGAGCGTTGCGGTCTCGGTCTTCGGCATGACGTCGCGTCCTTTCACTCGCGGCCGATGGATCAGCGGCCATGAATCAAGGGCCCACGAACACGTTCACCTTGGTGGCCTGCGGGACGTTCTTGCGGAGCCGGAACCAGTAGAAGCCGTGGCCTGCGAGGGTGAGCAGATAGGGCAGTTCGCCGATGGCGGGGAAGCGGACCTGGCCGATGAGTTCCACCGGGTGGCGGCCGGTGAAGGGGCGCAGGTCCAGTTCGGTGGGCTGGGCGAACCGGGAGAAGTTGTGCACGCACATCACCAGGTCGTCCTTGTGTTCGCGCACGAAGGCGAGCACGGCCGGGTTGGAGGAGGGCAGTTCGGTGTAGGAGCCCAGGCCGAAGGCCGGGTTCTGCTTGCGGATCTCGATCATCCGCCGGGTCCAGTGCAGCAGCGAGGACGGGGAGGCCATCGACGCCTCCACGTTGGTGACCTGGTAGCCGTAGACCGGGTCCATGATCGTGGGCAGGTAGAGGCGGCCGGGGTCGCAGGAGGAGAAGCCCGCGTTGCGGTCCGGTGTCCACTGCATCGGGGTGCGTACCGCGTCGCGGTCGCCGAGCCAGATGTTGTCGCCCATACCGATCTCGTCGCCGTAGTAGAGGATCGGCGAGCCGGGCAGGGACAGCAGCAGCGCGGTGAACAGCTCGATCTGGTTGCGGTCGTTGTCCAGCAGCGGGGCCAGCCGGCGGCGGATGCCGATGTTGGCGCGCATGCGGGGGTCCTTGGCGTACTCGGCCCACATGTAGTCGCGTTCCTCGTCGGTGACCATCTCCAGGGTCAGCTCGTCGTGGTTGCGCAGGAAGATGCCCCACTGGCAGCCGGAGGGGATGGCGGGGGTCTTGGCGAGGATCTCGGAGACCGGGTAGCGCGACTCGCGGCGCACGGCCATGAAGATGCGGGGCATGACGGGGAAGTGGAAGGCCATGTGGCACTCGTCGCCGCCGCGGTGGTAGTCGCCGAAGTAGTCGACCACGTCCTCGGGCCACTGGTTGGCCTCCGCCAGCAGCACGGTGTCCGGGTAGTGCGCGTCGATCTCCTTGCGCACCCGCCTGAGGAACTCGTGCGTCGCCGGCAGGTTCTCGCAGTTCGTCCCGTCCTTGGCGTACAGATACGGGACCGCGTCCAGCCGGAATCCGTCGATCCCGAGATCCAGCCAGAAGCGGAGCGCCGCCAGGACTTCCTCCTGGACGGCCGGGTTCTCGTAGTTGAGGTCCGGCTGGTGGGCGAAGAACCGGTGGAAGTAGTACTGCTTGCGCACCGGATCGAAGGTCCAGTTGGACGCCTCCGTGTCGACGAAGATGACCCGCGCGTCCTGGTACTGCTTGTCGTCGTCGGCCCACATGTAGTAGTCGCCGTAGGGCCCGGACGGATCGTTCCTGGACTGCTGGAACCACGGGTGCTGGTCGCTGGTGTGGTTCATCACGAAGTCGATGATCACGCGCATGCCGCGCTGGTGCGCGGCGTCCACGAACTCCACGAAGTCCGCCAGGTCCCCGAACTCCGGCAGCACCGCCGTGTAGTCGGACACGTCGTAACCACCGTCACGCAGCGGCGACTTGAAGAACGGCGGCAGCCACAGGCAGTCCACGCCCAGCCACTGCAGATAGTCCAGCTTCGCCGTCAGCCCCTTCAGGTCGCCCACGCCGTCGCCGTTGCTGTCCTGGAAGGACCTGACCAGGACCTCGTAGAAGACGGCACGCTTGAACCACTCCGGATCGCGGTCCGCGGCGGGAGTGTCCTCGAAGGTGTCCGGGACGGGCTCGTTGACGATCATCGTGTGGGTGACCCTCCGATCTGCGGTGAGGACGGTCGCAGGACGGTCAGCACGTGTGCGGGGCTATCGCCCGGCGAAAGACGCACATAGTTGGCCCTGCCCCAGTGGTAGGTGACACCGGTGAGCTCGTCGCGCACCGGCACCGACTCGTGCCACTCCAGGCCGAGCCGCGGCATGTCCAACGAGACCGTCGCCTCCTGGGTGTGGTGGGGATCCAGGTTCACCACCACCACGACCGCGTCCGGACCCGAACACTTGCTGTACACGATCACCGCGTCGTTGTCGGCGTGGTGGAAGTGCAGGTTCCTGAGCCGCTGCAGAGCGGGATGCCGGCGCCGGATCGCGTTGAGCTTCGTGATCAGGGGTGCGATGCTGCGCCCCTCCCGCTCCGCGGCCTCCCAGTCCCGGGGCCGCAACTGGTACTTCTCCGAGTCCAGATACTCCTCACCGCCCTCCCGCAACGGCACGTTCTCACACAGCTCATACCCGGAATACACCCCCCACGACGGCGACAGCGTCGCCGCCAGCACCGCCCGCACCTCGAACGCCGGCCGCCCCCCACGCTGCAGATACGCATGCAGGATGTCCGGCGTGTTCACAAAGAAGTTCGGCCGCATGTACGCAGCCGTCTCCCCCGACAACTCCGTCAGATACTCCGTCAGCTCCCGCTTCGAATTCCGCCACGTGAAATACGTGTACGACTGCTGGAACCCCACCGCCGCCAGCGCCCGCATCATCGCCGGCCGCGTGAACGCCTCCGCCAGGAACACCACATCCGGATCCGACCGCCCGATCTCCCCGATCACCCGCTCCCAGAACACCACCGGCTTCGTATGCGGATTGTCCACCCGGAAGATCCGCACCCCATGCCCCATCCAGAACCGCAGAATCCGCAGCGACTCCGCCACCAGACCCTCCATGTCCGCATCGAAATACAGCGGATAGATGTCCTGGTACTTCTTCGGCGGGTTCTCCGCATACGCCACCGACCCGTCCACCCGATGCCGGAACCACTCCGGATGCTTCGCCACCCACGGATGGTCCGGCGAACACTGCAACGCGAAGTCCAGCGCCACCTCAAGACCCAGCTCCCCAGCCCGCCCCACGAACCAGTCGAAATCCCCGATCGTCCCCAACTGCGGATGCACCGCGTCATGACCACCCTCAGGCGACCCCACCGCCCACGGCACCCCCACATCCCCCGCACCCGCCGACAGACCGTTGTTCGGCCCCTTGCGAAACGTCGTCCCGATCGGATGCACCGGCGGCAGATACACCACGTCGAACCCCATCGACGCGATCACCGGCAACCGCCGCGCCGCCGACCGGAACGTCCCATGAGGACACCCCGCCGTCCCCTCCGACCGCGGAAAGAACTCGTACCACGACCCGAACAACGCCCGCTCCCGCTCCACCAGCAACGCGAACGGCCCCACCGGCGACACCGACTCCCGCAACGGACACGACGCCAGCACCGCATCCACCTCCGGCGTCAACGCCCCCGCCAACCGCGCCACCGGCGGCCGCGACTCATCACGCAGGGCACCGGCCGCGGCGAGAAGCACCCCCCGGCGGGGTCCTTCCGGGACTCCGGCGGCGGCCCGCTCGTACAGGTCGGCGCCCTCCTCCAGGACCAGGGCGACGTCGATGCGCGACGGCACCTTGATCCGTGCGTGCTGCCGCCAGGTGGTGACCGGATCGCTCCACCCCTCCACCAGATAGCTCCAGGTGCCGACCGAGTGCGGGGTCACCTCGGCACCCCAGCGGTCGCTGCCGGGTTCGAGTTCGCGCATCGGTGTCCACGGGCCGGGGCGGCCCTCGGGGTCCAGGAGGACGACGTTGGCACCGATCGCGCCATGGCCCTCGCCGAAGACCGTGGCGGTCACCTGGAAGGTCTCCCCCTCCACCGCCTTGGCCGGTCGCCGCCCGCAGTCGACGACGGGACGGACGTCCATGACCGGGATGCGCCCGATCCCGGGTCCACTCCCCACGACGGCGGCGGCGCTCGCCCCGCCCCCGTGCACGGCCTGCGGTTCCATGGACTTCGCCTCCTCCGCCGTTCTCGCTCCTCGGTGGGCTCCGGTTCTCCGGTTGTTCGTCTCACAGCGCCGGCGCCGTACGGCGGCCTCTCACACGTTCACCGACGGGGTGCTGCGGGGTGATCTGCGCACGGGCCGCTCGCGGCGGCCGCGGGGGTTCAGATAGAGCTCGGCGGCGTCGGCGGCCTCGCGCGCGCAGCGCTTGCCCATCAGCACGCACAACGTGTAGCCCGCGCTCTCGAAGGTGCCGCGTACCGCACGGTCGTCGGGGGACACGAGCATCAGGCGCTCCCACGCCCGGTACTGCTCGAGACGTCTGGCGACCTCGGCTCTGGCCGGCAGCAGCATGACGGCGGTCACCTCCACTCTCTCGGCTGAAGCGGTTCCGGACGGTTCGCGGGGGCCGCGGTCCGGGGGTGAGCGAAGGCCGCGCGCGCACGGAGCGATGTCGATCCGTTACGGCGATCGAGACCTTTCACCCATGGTGCACGGAGAGACACGCAGCGTCCTGTTCGCCTTTCAACCACATGGCGTGGACCGCTGAAGTTGCACGAATGGAGTACCGCGCGCACCCTGAGACTGACTCAGAAGCGATGACCGCTCACGCTTCGTGTTCGGGGCTCAGCCCTGCCAAGGGCGAGGAGGAGCGAGAGCTTCGCGGGTGAGGAGCCAACGACGATGAAGACCGCAGCGCCCTGCTACTACCACCTCGACGTGGAGATCCGCCCGGAGCGGATCGGCCGGATCCGGCGGATCCTGGCCGCCCATCTCCGGTACTGGAACCTGGACTTGCTCGTCGAGAGCGTCTGCCACTGCGCCGATGTGCTGTTGCGCACGATCGACGAACACGCGACGGACAAGAACGCCACCATCGAGATGTGGTGGAACGGTCAGCACCTCATCACCGCGGTCCAGGACAGCGAGCGTGACATCCTGCCGCACTCGGCGCCGAGCGGCTGCCTGACGCAGATCGCGGCGCTGAGCAACGGCTGGGGCTGCTGCGCCACCGACACCGGCGGCAAGATCATCTGGTTCTCGCAGCGGGCCCGGGCCGCCGAACGCGCCCCACTCGTCCCGGTGAGGCCCGCGCCGAGCCTGCACGACGCGCGGCCCCTCCCGCGCGCCCTGCCGCCGGCGACGGTGGCGACCGGGCGGGAGCGGGAGCACGCATCGGCCGGCAGCCGGTAAACCCGTCAACCCCCCGTCGCGGCCCGGTGGCCGACCGCGGGCGGACGGCCCGTCAGCCGGTGCCGCGCCGCCCCGCCGGCCACCCCGCGGTTTCCTCCCCCCTTCCGCCACATCGCTCTTCCGGGCGGGGGGTTGGGCCTGTCAGACTCCGGAGGTGCCCGACTTCGACATACTCGTCATCGGATCCGGACCGGGCGGCCAGAAGGCCGCCATCGCGGCGGCCAAGCTGGGCCGCCGGGTCGCCGTCGTCGACCGCCCCGACATGGTCGGCGGCGTCTCCATCCACACCGGCACCATTCCCTCCAAGACCCTGCGTGAGGCCGTCCTCTACCTCACCGGTCTCACCCAGCGGGATCTGTACGGGCAGAGCTACCGCCTCAAGGAGGAGATCACCGTCTCCGACCTGACCGCACGGACCCGCCATGTGGTGAACCGCGAGGTCGACGTCATCCGCAGCCAGCTCTCCCGCAACCAGGTCTCCGTGTTCGCCGGCACCGGCCGGTTCGTGGATCCCCACACCATCGCCGTACGCGAAGTGACGGGGCAGGAAAGGCTGTTGAGCGCCGCCACATTCGTCATCGCCACCGGCACCCGGCCGGCCCGGCCCGCGAGCGTGGAGTTCGACGGCCGGTCGATCATGGACTCGGACAACGTCCTCGATCTGGAGCGGGTGCCCCGTTCGATGGTGATCGTCGGGGCGGGTGTGATCGGCATGGAGTACGCCTCCATGTTCGCCGCCCTCGGCAGCAAGGTCACGGTGGTCGAGAAGCGGCCCGGGATGCTGGACTTCTGCGACGTGGAGGTCATCGAGTCACTGAAGTACCACCTGCGGGACCTGGCGGTCACCTTCCGCTTCGGGGAGACCGTCGCAGCGGTGGAACGGCATTCCCAGGGCACCCTCACGGTCCTGGAGAGCGGCAAGAAGATCCCCGCCGACGCCGTGATGTACTCGGCCGGCCGGCAGGGCCTGACCGACGAACTCGACCTCGACAAGGCGGGGCTCGTCTCCGACGCGCGCGGCCGGATCACGGTCGACGAGCACTACCGCACGGACGTGCCGCACATCTACGCCGTCGGCGACGTCATCGGCTTTCCTGCGCTGGCCGCCACCTCGATGGAACAGGGCCGCGTGGCGGCGTACCACGCCTGCGGGGAGCCGGTGCACGGGCTGGTCGGCCTGCAGCCGATCGGCATCTACACCATCCCGGAGATCAGCTTCATCGGGCGCACGGAGGACCAGCTCACCGAGGACCACGTGCCGTTCGAGGTCGGCATCTCCCGCTACCGCGAACTGGCCCGCGGGCAGATCATCGGCGATTCGCACGGCATGCTGAAACTGCTGGTGTCACCGGAGGACCGCACACTGCTCGGTGTGCACTGCTTCGGCACCGGGGCCACCGAGCTGATCCATATCGGCCAGTCGGTGATGGGCTGCGGCGGCACCGTCGACTACCTCGTCGACGCGGTCTTCAACTATCCGACGCTCGCGGAGTCCTACAAGGTCGCTGCGCTGGACGCGACGAACAAGATCCGGCAGGTCGACCGGATGGACGACTGATCCCGGCGGGGCCCGTGCCCGCGGTCCCCTCGCGTGGACAGCCGGCCCCGGAGTGATCGAGACTCGGCGGATGGCGAAGTACTACGACGTTCACCCCGACAACCCCCAGCCGCGCACGATCGGGCAGGTCGCCGACAGCATCCGCGAGGGCGCGCTCGTGGTCTACCCGACGGACTCCTGCTTCGCGCTGGGGTGCCGCCTCGGCAGCCGCGACGGCATGGAGCGCATCCGTGCGATCCGCCATCTCGACGACCGCCACCACT
Organism: Streptomyces sp. PSU-S4-23; assembly: GCF_055632315.1. NCBI lineage: Bacteria > Bacillati > Actinomycetota > Actinomycetes > Kitasatosporales > Streptomycetaceae > Streptomyces > Streptomyces sp. PSU-S4-23. The sequence goes on from NZ_JBVMUU010000002.1 coordinate 506,318, forward strand.
TCACGCTCGTGTGCCGGGACTTCGCGCAGCTGGGCCAGTTCGTGTACGTCGACAAGGATGTGTTCCGGGCGATCAAGGCATCCACACCGGGCAGCTACACGTTCATCCTCCCCGCGACGCGCGAGGTGCCGCGCAAGCTGCTCCATCCGAAGAAGAAGACGGTCGGCGTCCGTATCCCCGACCATGTCGTGGCGCAGGCCCTGCTGGCCGAACTCGGTGAGCCGCTGCTGTCCAGCACTCTGCTCCTGCCGGGCGAGGAGGAGCCGATGACGCAGGGCTGGGAGATCAAGGAGCGGCTCGACCACGTCGTGGACGCCGTGATCGACTCGGGCGACTGCGGGACCGTGCCGACCACGGTCATCGACTTCTCCGGCGGCGTGCCCGAGATCGTCCGCAGGGGCGCGGGCGACACGTCGCGGTTCGAGTGATCCGGGCGTCCCGCGAACGTCGTCCGGTGTCAGCCGGTGACGGGGTCTTCGAGCGGGCCCTGCTCGTCCGCGGGCTCGTCGTGCAGCCGCCGCACCAGGGAGTCCCGGTGCAGCGCGGCGAGCGCGGCCTGCAGATCGGGGTGGCGCAGCAGCGGCACCGCCCGGAGGTCCCCCTCGTCGGGGTGGGTGAGTCTGCGGAAGTCGAACGGGAGTCCGGCCGTGTGCTCGCAGCCGCCGAGCGCGGCGACCGCGGCACGGGCGAGGGACGGCGTGGTCAGCAGGCAGGCCGCCCAGCTCGCGACCACCTCGTCCACCCAGGTGCGCCAGCCCGGCTCGGCTCCGTCGGCGGCCGCCGGTCCCGGTCCGGCCAGCCGGTCCAGGCGGTCGGAGCCGCCCGGCCCGACGAACGCGACGAGGGCGGCGTCGGCCGCCGTGGGATAGCGCAGCCAGGCGGCCACCGTGGCGGCCTGGTGCGCCTGCACCTGCGCCAGGGCGGTGTCCAGGGCTCCGCCGGAGCCCGGGTAGGAGCGCAGCAGCCACTCCGTGGTGGCGGAGATCACGGGGGACAGATCGGCGGACATCGACGTCACCGTAGCCGTGCACCCGAAACGGAGAAATGACGCAGATCACTCCGGAGGGGTGGAAGGAGCCAGGGGCCCTACGGTGCCGGGCGGGAACGGCTCGGGGCACGCCGGGGACGGGGACCGCCGGGGGGCCGTCCGTCGCCCGTCGCGAGCACATCCGTCGCGGGGCGCCGCGGAACCGGGCCGCCGCCCGGCGCGTATCCGAGGCGAAGGACCATCTGGGGGAACTTCCCCGCGCTCAGGGTGTCCCTGACGACCGCCCTGAGGCGGGGGATCTCCAGCGGCTGCGTGTGGAAGGCGGCCACGACGTCGTGGGCGGCCGCGTACAGCAGGATCCGCTCCAGGGCCTGACCGGCGCGGAGCCAGTCCGGACGGTCGTCGTGGTCCGTGCTCAGCACCGCGACCAGTCCCGTCCGCGCCGGCCACCGCCGGGGCGGCGAAGGGAACGCCCGGGTGACGTCCGCGTAGTCGCGTCCGGCGAGGACCGTGCTGTCGGGGTGCGGCGCGGCCGTGTCGTGCGGAATCCCGTCGGTACGCGGCCAGGGGGTTCCCGCCCGCCAGGTCCACCGGGCCAGCTCGGCGGCATGCCCCCGGTCCATCCGGTGGAACTCCTCGGCCTCCCGGACCAGGCCGGCCAGATGCTGCCGGCTGTCGTTGTCGTCGATGCAGTACAGGGTGGCGCCCTCGTCGGCGGCGTGGGTCCGCAGCGCGTCGGTCAGCGCCGGTGGCAGCGGGTCCACCCGGAAGGGGCCGCGGGCGGTGCGCCGTAGCCGCAGCGCGCGGTACATGTGCTGCTCTTCGCCGGTGGGCCGCTCGTACGCTCCCCACAGCACCCGGGCCAGGAGCGCGCCGTCCCCGGGCCGCGGGAAGGGCTGCACGACCGGGTTGAAGCCCAGGTGCCGCATGGCGAGCCGGATGTTGAACAGGGCCGCGCCGCAGCTGATGACCATCTCCCGGCCCTGCGGATCGGTGAACACGAGGCGCCGGGTGACGTCGGCGTGCACCTCGATGCCCTTGCCTTGGCCCTCCTCGACGAAGATCCAGGGTTGTGTGTTGTACACCGAGGGCGCGGTGACGGCCGCGCGGACCAGATAGGTGGACGCGTGGCACGGACCCGCGTGCGAGACGGACATCGCCGGCGCCGCCCTTTCTCGAGCTTCCTGCTTCCATGCTCGTCCGCGCCGCCGGCCCGGGCATGGGCCGCACGGCCCTCCTCCTGGACCGAGCGGCCCAGGATGCCGCCCGGGACGGCGCCGCACGCAGACCGGCCTACCGGGCGCCGCGCCGGTCAGTCGTGCGGGACCAGGGCGACCGGGCAGATCACGTGGTGGATCAGGGCGTGGGCGACGGGACCGGTGTGCGAGCCGACCGCGGTGCGGCGCCGGCGGCGGCCCACCACCAGCAGGCACGCCCCGCCCGCCGCCTTCACCAGGACGTGGGCCGGGCGCCCCTCGTACAGGGTCTCGCGGACGAACACGGCGGGGAACTTCTCCCGCCACGGTGCGAGCAGCGCCGTGAGGTCCCGTTCCGCGTCCGCCTTGACCCGGGCGCGCTCCGCGGCGTCCGCGACGCCCCGTGTGTAGGGCACGTGCCAGGCGTGCGCCACCCGCAGCGGCGCCCTGCGCAGCTCCGCGGCGCGGAACGCGAACTCCAGCACGGCGTCGCAGGGCCGGCCGACGTCGAGGGCGACCGCGACATCGCGGTAGGGCGTCCGGTCGGAGGGCCGGCCCGAGCCGTCCGGAAGGCGCTCCTTCCAGGCGCTGTCACCGGCCCGTACGAGGACCACGGGCCGCTCCGCATGGGCCACGGTGGCCATGGCGACGGACCCGGAGAGGAATCCGCCGACGCTGCCCACTCCCTGGTTGCCGATGACCAGGAGCTCGGCCCGCTCCGCCTCGGCGAGCAGCGCGGGCCCCGGCTGCCTGCGCACCTGCTCGGTGGTGACGGTCACCTGCGGGTAGCGCTCGTTCAGCGGGTCGGCGGCGGCCCGCAGCACGCGCCGCGCCCGGGACTGCGGGGCCCGCAGCTCGGGCAGGACCGGGTGCGTGTCGTTCTCGGGCAGGCCCTCCCAGGCGTGCACCAGGCGCAGCGGCAGCCCCCGCCGCAGGGCTTCCCTCGCGGCCCAGTCGGCCGCGGCGAGGCTCTCGCGCGAACCGTCCAGGCCGGCGACGACCGGCCTCGGCATGACGGTCACCTCCTGTATCGTGCGGCATCCGGCCCGGACGCGGTCGTTCCGCGTCCGGGCCCGTCACGCATGGGGTACGACGGCCACGGGGCAGCCGACGTGATGGATCACGGCGTGGGTCACGGGGCCGGTCCGCGGGCAGGCGACCCGTTCGGACAGGCGGCGGCCGACGACCAGCAGGCTCGCCGACGAGGCGGCGCGCGCCAGGACGTTCGCCGCCTTGTCCGCCACCACCGACTCCGCGACCTCCACGTCGGGGTACTTGTCGCGCCAGGGCCGGAGCACGGCCGACAGGAAGCCGAGCCACTCGTCCGCCCGTTCGGGGTCGGCGACGAGACCGATGTCGCCGGCGCCCAGGCCGAGCGGCGAGGGCGCGTGCCAGGCGTGCACGGCCCTCAGCCGCGCACGGCGCAGCCGGGCGGACTCGAAGGCGAACTCGATGACCTCGTCGCACGGATCCTCGACGTCGATGCCGAGCACCACGTCCCGGTAGCCGGTGCGCGTGGAGCCGCTTCCGTCGTCCGCCGGGAGGTGTTCGTCCTCCGACTCCTCGCCCGCTCGCACGAGGACGACGGGGCAGGTCGCCCGCGCCACCACGCCGAGGGCGACCGAGCCCACCAGGAAGCCGGTGAAGCCGCTCAGGCCCCGGGAGCCCAGGACCAGCAGGTCGGCCCGGTCGCCGGCCTTCACCAGGGTCGCGACGGCGGAGCCCTGGACCTGCTGGTCGGACAGGCGCACGTCGGGGCATGTGCCGCGGAGGTGCTCCTCCGCCTGCCGCAGGACGCGCCGCGCCAGATGCCGCTGGGCGGCGTTCGCCGGCTCCCGCTGGCCCTGGGGCGGATGCCCGTCCCAGGCGTGCACCAGGCGCAGGGCACGCCCACGGCGCACGGCCTCCCGGGCCGCCCACCCGGCGGCGGACAGGCTCTCGTCGGATCCATCGACTCCGGCAACGACGGGCGGAAGCATGACGCCCACCTCCCACACTCGGTCCCGTTCCCCACCAGCGTCCCGCCGGGACCGCCGGGAGGCGATGGGCTGTCAGGTCCTGTGCGGGGACCGTCCGGCCCATGCCCACGGGCGGTGCGCCGGCCGGCCGCCGGACGCCGTTGCGGCCGTTCACTCCGCGAGCAGCAGCCGGCACGTCTCCCCCGGCCGCACGCACACCGCGCGGTCCGGCAGCCTGACGTCGATGGGATCGCGGTCCGACGTCGGCACCGCGATCTCCAGACTGCCGCGTTCCAGCCGCAGCCGCACGCCCCAGTGGCCCCGGTAGCGGATCGCGAACCCGTACGACGACAGCTCCGGCAGCGGCACGGGGTCGAGCCAGAGCGCCCCGTTGCGGGTCTCCAGTCCGGTCAGCCCGCGCTGCACGAGGTCGAGGGTGCCCCCCATGGCGCCGAGGTGGATGCCCTCCCCCGTGGTGCCGCCCTGCACATCGGCGATGTCGCCCCGCAGGGCCTCCTGGCAGAAGGTCCACGCGTCGGCGCCCCGGCACCGGGCCAGGACCCAGCCGTGGACGACGCCGCTGAGGGTGGAGCCGTGGCTGGTGCGGGCCAGGTAGTAGTCGACGGTGCGCCGCCAGACGTCCTCGTCGAGCCGGTGGCCCAGACGGCGGAAGAGCCCCTGGAGTTCGGACGGGGACAGGAGGTACCCCAGCATCAGCACGTCCGCCTGCTTGGACGCCTTGTAGCGGTTGACGGTGTCGCCCTCCGACTCCAGGATCCGGTCCAGGCGGCGGATGTCGCCGTACTGCCTGCGGTAGCCGTCCCAGTCCAGCTCGGCGAGGTCGCCGTAGCCGTCGAACTGGCTGATCACGTCGTCGTGGAAGGGCACGTGGAGCGTGCGCGAGACGTCCTCCCACTGTTCGAGTTCGCCCTCGTCGAGCCCGGTGCGCTCGACGAGTTCGCGCAGCCGGGGCTCCGGCAGGGCGCGCAGCGCCTCCAGCGTGCGGCAGAGCACCCATGCGGCCATCACGTTGGTGTACGCGTTGTCGTCGAGGCCGGGCTGCGCCGCACCGGGATAGCCGTCGTGGTACTCGTCGGGGCCGACCACGCCGCGGATACGGTGCCGCCCGAGGCTCTCGTCCCAGGTCGCCGCGTCCGCCCAGAAACGGGCGATCTGCAGCAGCATCTCGGCGCCCTTGGTGTGCAGGAACTCCGCGTCCCCGCTCGCCTCGCAGTACTGCCACACGTTGTACGCCACGGCCGAGCCGACGTGCCACTGGAGCCGGGAGTGGTCGGGCAGCCAGCGGCCCGAGCGCGGGTTGAGGTGCAGTTCCTGGGTCTCCTCGCGCCCGTCGCTGCCGCTCTGCCACGGGTACAGCGCGCCCTTCCTGCCGATCGCGCGGGCCGCGGCGAGGGCCCGGTCCAGGCGCCGGTGGCGGTAGCGGATCAGGGCGCGGGAGACCTCGGGGAAGTGCAGGTTGAGGCCCGGCAGCACGAACAGTTCGTCCCAGAAGACGTGCCCGCGGTACGCCTCTCCGTGCAGCCCCCGGGCGGGCACCCCCACATCGAGGTCGGCGGTGTGCGGCGAGAGGGTCTGCAGGACGTGGAAGAGGTGCAGCCGCAGTGCGTCTCCCGCCTCCCCGGGTACGTCGAGGGCGGCCCGCCGCCACAGCACGTCCCAGGCGGTGAGGTGGGTGTCGAGCAGATCGTCGAAGCCGGGTGCCGCGTCCACCCGGTCCACGGCGGCGCGCAGCGGGTCGCTGATCGCCGGGTCGCGGGAGGTGTGCAGGGCGACGGTCTTGTCGACGGTGACGGTCCGGCCGGGCGTCAGGGTCAGGCCGGCCCGCTGGACGGCGCGGGGGAACTCGTGGCGGGTCGCGATGGGCACCTCCGTGGTCAGCCGGGCCGCCAGGCCGATCCGGATGTCGGAGGTGCGGGTGCGGCAGCGCAGCCACACGGTGTCCGGGGCTGCGGTTCCGGTGTGCACATGGACGAGGTGATGGCCGTTCAGGTCGCGGTAGCGCGCCACGCCGGCGTTGACGACGCCGCCGTCGAGCGCGGCCTCGGCCTCCAGCTCGCCGGTGAACCCCTCGGCCGTGAACTCGGTGCGCAGGGCGGCGAGATGGGGGTCCGCCATGTGCACGAGCCGCTGCTGGCGCACCGACAGGGTGCGTCCCTCGCCGAGGTCGAACCGCGTCCGCCGCTCCAGCAGGCCCGACGACAGGTGGAGGACCTGACGGTGGTCGAGGACGGTCGCCGTGTCCGGGGTGAGCCACTGCTGACCGGCGAGGCGGAAACGCAGCGGCAGCCAGTTGGGGAGGTTGACCATGTCCTCGTTCTCGACCTCGCGTCCCGCGACCTGCGAGGTGAGCCGGTTGTAGCAGCCCGCCGCGTAGGTGCCGGGATAGTGCACGTCGTCCGCGCCGCACTCGGGCAGCGCGCCCCGGGTGGCGAAGTAGCCGTTGCCCAGCGTGCACAGAGACTCGCGCAGGCGTTCGTGCGCGGGGTCGTAGCCCTCGTACGGCCAGGTCCAGCCCGTCACTGCGGCGTTCCTCTCCCGAGCGGTTCTGCGAGGTCGCGTACGACGATGCCGGCGCCGCGCCGCATCAGTCTCGCCCCGCCGGCCGGTGCGGCGGCGCGGTCCACGCCGACCGCGAGGGCGAATCCACCGCGGTGGCCCGCCCCGGCACCCGGGGCGTGCTGCCGGACGGGACGGCCACGAGCACTCCTGTGGCCGGCGAGCGGGCGATCACATCCGCTGGGGCACGATCGCGACCGGACAGTCGGCGTGGTGCAGCAGCGTGTGCGCCACCCGGCCGAGCTGGAGGCCGAAGTGCCCCTGCCGGCGCGGGGCCCCGATGACGACGAGGTCGGCGGCGGCCGAGCGCTTCAGCAGCACCGTCCGGGCCGGCCCTTCGACGGTGGCCCGGCGCACCCGGACCCCCGGATGGTCCGCCGCCGCGTCGTGGATCAGGGCGTCGAGCAGGGCGGACGCCCGCTGCTCGGGCCGGCACGCCGGTTCCCCGGCCGGCGGCGGGTGACCGGTCGGCTCGTGCGAGGGGCGGCGCCAGGCCCGTACGACGTCGAGGACGCACCCGCGCGCCTCCGCCTCGCGGAAGGCGAACCGCACGGCCTCCCCCGTGGTGCCGGGCTCCCCGGCGCCGAGCATGATCCGTTCGTGGGCGCCGGACAGGCCCGCCTTGTCGCCGCGGACGACGATCACGGGGCAGGGGGCGCGGGCGGCCACGGCCAGGCCGACCGAGCCGAGCAGCAGCGTCGCCAGCCCGCCGCGGCCCCGGGATCCGGTGATCAGGGCGGAGGCGTTGTGGCCCTCGCTGAGCAGGGCGGACACCGCGTCCTCGGGCACCATGTCCGCGGAGACCTTCAGGTCCGGGCTGCGGCGCCGTGCGCGCTCCGCGGCGGAGGCGATGATGTGCTCCTCCAGCACCTGCTCGGACGGGCCTTGCGGGCCGCCCGACGGGGCGATCCCTTCGTAGCGTTCCCACAGGGAGGCGTACACCAGCCGGAGCGGGAGACCGTGGCGGACCGCCTCGTCCACGGCCCAGTCGACCGCCGCGAGGCTCGAGTCGGATCCGTCCACGCCCACGACCAGGGGCAGTTCCATCGTCGCCACCGCCTTTCCGCCCGGCTGCAGTCCACCACTCACCGTCGCACGGCGGGACCCGGCGGCGGGAGGGGCGCTTCGGCCCCCGTCAGGGACGTTGGGCCCCGCCTACGCCCCGCGCCCGCCCCGCGCCCGCCGCGCGCCCGCCGTGTCCGTCAGCAGCGGGCGGCGGGCCGGTGGCCTGCCGTGGTCGGCCGTGACGACGGCGCCGGGCGGGACGGTCCGCGTCCGCGGCGGCGCAGCAGGCGGACGGCCAGCGCGTCGCACGCGGCGGTGAGGACGAACGTCACGCCCATGGCCGCGACGAGCAGGACGGCGAACCGCTGCCAGAACTCCGGTGTGAGACTCGTACCCATGCTGCTCGCTCCCCTCGGGGTGGGCGGCTTCTCCTCGTTCAGCCAACTCCCTTGCGTGCGACGGCACATGAGCCGTCCGGCCCGGAGAGGGGTGGAAACCGGCCCTTGCGGCGCGGCCGGGACGGCGGGAGGCGGGGATCGTGTCCACCGGGTTGGGGCCGAACGGCCCTGGTGCTCCTGCTGCGGATGTGGTGTCCTGTAGGTGACGGGAAGGACCCAGAGAGACGCGGAGAAACGGCCTTAGTGCCGCGCACCGCGCAATCAGGATTCGCGAGAAGCGGATAGGGCCCTTCCCGCCGTCATGTCCGGCCGGCGCCGCCCGTGTCCCGCGCCGCCGCGACCCGGTGGCGGACGATCTCCTCCTCGACCCGCTCCGCCAGGACGTCGACCGCTCCCGCGACGGGCGCGGACAGTCCCCGGCCGAGCGTGGTGTCGGCCGCCTCGACGGCGTAGGAGACCAGCCGGCGGGGCAGCCGGTCCAGCTCCCGCGCCAGCTCGACGGCCTCGCCGAGACCGTGCGGCCCCAGGCAGTCCGGCCGCCGCAGCGCGGCAGAGTCCAGTTCGAGCCGGTAGACGCGGCCGGGATGCTCGGGGCGGCCGTGGGCGGGCTCCAGCACGATGGCGAGTTCGGCGGCGTCCCAGAGCCGGATCACCCACCCGGGATCCTGGTCGCATTCGGCGAGCACCGTGCCCGGCGGAAGCGGGCGGGCCGCCGCGCGCTCCCGCAGCCGGCAGAGCGCCTCCCAGCCGATCCCGTCGTCGTGCCGGAGCCGGTCTCCGACGGCGATGACCGCTATTCGGGTGGAGACAGCCATGGTTCCTCTCCCTCCACTGCATGTCTTTCCAGCCTGTGGGGTGGTGTGCGCCGCGCCAGGGGCCGAAGGACCCCGGCCCTGGTCCGGTGGGCCTCCACGCCGCTCACGCACGGCCTCGTGGGGCACATAGGGGCCGAACGACCCAGCGCCGGGACCGGGCGGCCCGTGGTGCCGTGCGGGGCCCCCGTCCAGGCTGGTAGCAGGCACCCGACGGCACCCCGGTCCGGTTGTGCGGGCCGCGGACGCCGCACCATGCGGTGCCCGGTCGGCACCGGCCTCCGAGGAGGTCGCGGCACGCACCACGAACTCGCCGGCCGGCTGCGGCGGCAGGAACGAAGGGAGACGGAGTGATGACCTCTGCCACCAGCATGGCCGCGGCCCTCCCGGCGGAGCACCGCGAACGGCTGATGCGGATCGCCCGCGAGGTGTCCTTCGACGCGGGGTCCCGGCTGTTCGAGGAGGGGCGGCGCGCCGACAAGTTCTGGATCGTCCGCACCGGGACCGTGGCCCTGGACCTCCATGTGCCCGGCCGGCAGGCCGCCGTCATCGAGTCGCTGGGGCACGGGGAACTGGTCGGCTGGTCCTGGCTCTACTCGCCGTACGTGTGGCAGCTGGGCGCCGAGGCCATGAGCCCGGTGCGTGCCTACGAGTTCGACGCGGTGACCGTACGGGCGATGTGCGAGGAGGACCCCGAGTTCGGCCGTGCGATCGCCGTCTGGGTGGGCCGTGTGCTCGCCCACCGGCTGCACGCCGCACGCACCCGGCTGCTCGACCTGTACGCCCCGTACGGCAGCGGCGGCCGGTCCTGACCGGTCCGCCCCTGGCGCACCGGCCTGCCGGCGGGTCCCTGGATCTCACCGTCGCCCCCGTCCGACATGTCGAGGAGGAGACCGTGCCCGCTAGCCCGTACCTCGTGAGCGACGTCATGACGCACACCGTCATCGCCGTCGGCCGCGACGCCCCGTTCAAGGACATCGTCAGGCTCATGGAGCAGTGGAGGGTCAGCGCCCTTCCCGTGCTGGAGGGGGAGGGCCGCGTGATCGGCGTCGTCTCCGAGGCCGACCTGCTGCCCAAGGAGGAGTTCCGCGACAGCGACCCGGACCGGTTCACACAGCTGCACCGGCTGTCCGACCTGGCCAAGGCGGGCGGGCTGTCCGCCGGGGAGCTGATGAGCGCGCCGGCCGTCACCGTGCACCCCGGCAGCACCCTCGCCCAGGCCGCCCGGATCATGGCCCAGCGCAACGTCAAGCGGCTGCCGGTCGTCAACGACGAGGGCATGCTCGAGGGCGTCGTCAGCCGTGCGGACCTGCTCAAGGTCTTCCTGCGGCCCGACAAGGACATCGCCGACGAGATCCGGCGCGACATCGTCGACGTCCTGCTGCCGGTCCCGGTCGAGCCGGTCCACGTCATGGTCACCGAGGGCGTCGTCACGCTCACGGGGAAGATCCGCGACGCCGACCTGATCCCCATGACCGTCCGCCTGGTGCGGGCCGTCGAGGGCGTGGTCGACGTGGACTGCCACATCTCGTCGGCCGACGCGTCGTGACGCGCGCCGGCCGGCTCGCCGAACACCGCTGTGTGCGCGGCCCGAGGCTTCCTCGGGCCGCGCACAGACGTGACCTCGGGCCACGCACAGACGTGAGGCGCGCCTCGTGATGTGAGGCGCGCCTCCGGTGAACCCGGTCAGCCGATCGTCCGACGCCACCGAGGGCCGATCTGCTCCCACTCCCGGTCCCATGCCTGCATGCGCTGCCGTTCGAGGCGTCCGCGCACCAGCCACCCGCCGGCCAGCACGCCGCCCGCGGCACCGAACCCCGCCAGAGCGCCCACGAGCGACGCCTGCAGCCGTGCCTCCGCGGCGGTGGCCGGCTTGGGGATCAGCTCGCCCGCCCGGTCCGTCCACACCGTGGTCGCGCTGCCGGCTCTGCTGCCGGCATCGACCTTCGCCAGACCCGTGTGGGCCGAGCCGTCGGCCGCGGTCCAGCGCACCTGCGCCCACACGGCGCCGTCGGTGTAGGGCGTCGCCTGCGGGAGCTTCGCCGCGTCCTCGGCCAGCACGGCCCGCACCGGGGAACTCTGCGCGCGGCGCGCGTCGAGTCCGTCCTGCACCGCTCCTGCCGCGGCCTGTCCCGCGAACACTCCGGCCAGAAGGACGAAGAACCAGGTGAGGAGCACGATCCACGCCTCCACGCGGTCGCTGCGACGCCGGAGGGAGTTGCGCCGCCACCGCCAGAGCCACCTGTTCCTCGCCGTCGTGCGCCGTGTCGTCGCCATCCGTCGTCACCTTCCTCCGCTCGCCGGCGGGCCCCGTGACACCCCCCTTGCTGCAAACGTCCCACGGCCCCCCTCCCCGCAGGAGGGGCCGACCGGGCACGCTGCCGGGACGTCCGGGCCCGCCGGCGGACCCGGGGTCACGTGATGGTCCCGGCTCCCCAGGGCCGCCGGGTGGACTGCGGCAGATCGGGGTCGAGGTCCGGACGGCGTGGCAGCCCCACGAGCGCGCAGTCCACGTCCACGACGCCCTCGACACCCCGGACCAGGCGCGTGGTGATGGGCACGAGCGTGGTGTCCGGGATGCGGCCGGTGAGCTTGACGACGCCGTCGTGGACCTCCACCTGGATGGGCTCCCGCAGCTCGGGGAACAGCCGCGCGATGATCTCGTCCCGGACCTCCTGGGCGATGTCCTCGTCGTCCCGCATGAACACCGTGAGCAGGTCGGCGCGGCTCACGATGCCCACGAGCGCGCCCTCGTCGCCGACGACCGGCAGCCGCTTCACCCCGGCCCGGGCCATGATCCGGGCGGCCTGCGCCAGGGTGGCCGTGGCGCGGACGGTGACGGCCGGCGCGGTCATCAGGTCCTGCGCGGTCACGGCGTCGGCCTTGGCGAGGCCGGACAGCCCCTGGAGCCGCGGGGTCCGGCCCGGGTCGCGGTCGCGGAACTCCTCCTTGCGCAGCAGGTCGGCCTCGGAGACGACCCCCACGACCTTCTTCCGCTCGCCTTCCACCACGGGAAGGGCACTGACCTTCCACTGCCGGAGGGTCTTCACGATGTCCTTGAACGTCGCATCACGGCTGACCGCCACCACTCGGCCCGTCATGACATCGCTCACGAGGTGGGGGGTGCGTTGCATGGTGCCCTCCGGTGGTGCTGAGGCGGGGACCGTCCTGCGACACCTCTCAGTCTCCGTCACCCCCCGGCCGGGGGCATGGGCCGAGTGGCCCCGTCCCGTGCCGGAGCCCATGACGGAGTCCTCCGCGGGCCCTGCGGGTCCGGTTGCGGACGGGCCGCGGAGGCGGAGTCTGGTGGCGTCGGGGTGCATCGGTCCGGGTCCGGCGGACACCCGCGTTCCAGGGCGGGGCGGCGCCCCGGGGCCGGGGGCCGACCGGCCCAGCGGACGGGACGCCCGGCACCTCCCGCCCCGAGGGGGCCCGTCCGACGCTGGAACGGCACCGAGCCCGTGCAGACGCCGTACCGAGCTGAGGAGCACAACGTCATGGTCCGTTACGTGTACGACTTCGCGGAGGGCGGCCGTGACATGGCCGACCTGCTCGGCGGCAAGGGTGCGAACCTCGCCGAGATGACCCGGCTGGGCCTGCCGGTGCCGCCCGGTTTCATCGTCACGACCGAGGCGTGCCGGGCCTTCCTGGCCACCGGCGCAGAGCCGGACGGGATGTCCCGGGAGGTCTCCCGGCACCTGTCGGCCGTGGAGGCCGGCGCGGGGCAGCTGCTGGGCCAGCCGGACGACCCGTTGCTGCTCTCCGTCCGCTCGGGGGCCCGGTTCTCCATGCCCGGCATGATGGAGACGGTCCTCGACATCGGCCTCAACGACGACTCCGTCCTGGGCCTGGCCAAGTCCTCGGGCAGCGAGCGGTTCGCCTGGGACTCGTACCGGCGGCTGGTCCAGATGTTCGGCAGCACGGTCATGGGCGTGGACTCCGCCTTGTTCGAGCGGGCCCTCGAGCGGCTCAAGGAGCTGCGCGGCGCCCCCGACGACCTGCGCCTGGAGGCGGGCGACCTCGCGGAGCTGGTGGAGGCCTACAAGACCCTGATCCGGGACGAGACGGGCGAGGACTTCCCCCAGTCCCCCGCCGAACAGCTCCGCCGGGCGATCCTCGCGGTCTTCCGGTCCTGGAACGGCGAACGCGCCCGTCTGTACCGGCGGCGTGAGCACATCCCCGACGACCTGGGCACCGCGGTCACCGTGCAGCGCATGGTGTTCGGCAATCTGGGGGCGGACTCCGGGAGCGGGGTCGCCTTCACCCGCGACCCGGCCACCGGACGGCCCGGCCCCTACGGCGACTACCTGTCCAACGCGCAGGGCGAGGACGTCGTCTCCGGCATCCGCAACACCGTGCCGCTGGCCGGCCTGGAGCGGCTGGCCCCGGACGCCTACCGGGAGCTGTGCGCCCATCTGCGGACGCTGGAGCAGCACTACCGGGACCTGTGCGACATCGAGTTCACCATCGAGCGCGGCAAGCTGTGGATGCTGCAGACCAGGGTAGGCAAGCGCACCGCCGAGGCCGCGTTCGCCATCGCCGCCGAGCTGGTCGACGAGGGGCTCATCGCCCCCGACGAGGGAGTGGCCCGGGTGAGCGGCGAGGGACTGGCGCGGCTGATGTTCCCGCGCTTCGACGTCTCCGCGACGGGTGCGGCGCTCGCTCATGGCATCGCGGCGTCGCCGGGTGCCGCGTTCGGTGCCGTGGTCTTCGACTCGGCGGAGGCGGTGCGGCGCGCCGCGGCGGGCGAGAAGGTCGTCCTCGTACGCCAGGAGACGACCCCCGACGACCTGCCCGGTATGGTCGCCGCCCAGGCGGTGCTGACCAGCCGCGGCGGCAAGACCAGCCATGCGGCCGTGGTCGCCCGCGGCATGGGCAAGGTGTGCGTGTGCGGCGCCGAGGAGCTGGCCGTGGACACCGGGGCCCGGCGCTTCACCACCCGCGACGGCACCGTCTTCGAGGAGGGAACGGTCGTCTCGGTGGACGGCTCCGCGGGCGCCGTGTACCCGGGGGCGGCTCCGCTGGTCGACTCCGCGGTCATGCGCTACCTGGAGACCGGCGAGCGGGACCCCGAGTCGGCCGGGGTGGTCGACGCGGTGGCCCGCGCGCTGCACCAGGCCGACACCGTACGGCGGATGGAGGTGCGGGCGAACGCGGACACCCCCGAGGACGCCGCGCGTGCGCGCCGCTTCGGCGCCCAGGGCATCGGACTGTGCCGTACCGAGCACATGTTCCTCGGCGACCGCCGCAAGCTCGTCGAGGAGATGATCCTGGCCCCTGCGGACGCCGAGCGCGACCGTGCGCTGGAGGCGCTGCTGCCGCTGCAGCGGCGGGACTTCACCGGCATCCTGGAGGCGATGGACGGCCTGCCGGTCACCATCCGCCTCCTGGACCCGCCGCTGCACGAGTTCCTGCCGGACCGCACGGAACTCGCCGTCCGGATCGCGGCCGCCGAGGCCGCCGGCAACCCGCCGGACCCGCACGACACCGAACTCCTCGGCGCGGTGAACCGCATGCACGAGGAGAACCCCATGCTGGGGCTGCGCGGTGTGCGTCTCGGCCTGGTGGTGCCGGGCCTGGTCGCCATGCAGGTGCGGGCCGTGGCGGAGGCGGTCGTCGAACGCACGAGGGCCGGAGGATCGCCTCAGGCGGAGATCATGGTGCCGCTGGTCGGCGCCGTGGAGGAACTCCGGCTCGCCCGCGAGGAGGTGGAGCGGGTCCTGGCCGAGGTCTCCGAGGAGTCCGGGGTGCCCGTGCGGTGCCCGGTCGGCACCATGATCGAACTGCCGCGGGCCGCGCTGACGGCGGGCCGGATCGCCGAGGAGGCGGAGTTCTTCTCCTTCGGCACGAACGACCTGACCCAGACCACCTGGGGCTTCTCCCGCGACGACGTCGAGGCGGCGTTCTTCTCCGCCTACCTCGACAAGGGGGTCTTCACCACCTCCCCGTTCGAGACGATCGACCGCACGGGCGTGGGCCGCCTGGTGGAGATCGCCGTCGCCGAGGGGCGTGCCGCCCGGCCCGGCCTGAAGATCGGCGTCTGCGGTGAACACGGCGGCGACCCCGACTCCGTCCACTTCTTCCACACCGCCGGGCTGGACTACGTCTCCTGCTCCCCGTTCCGCGTCCCGGTGGCCCGTCTGGAGGCCGGCCGCGCGGCACTGGAGGGGACCGACACCAGCGACAGCCGGTGAGGAGAACGCGGTGAGGGGGGAGGGCCCGTGGCCCTCCCCCCTCACGGGTGCCGCAACGGACGCGGCCGCCCGTCAGTCGTGCGGCACCACCGCGACCGGGGCCGCCGCGTGGTGCAGCACCGCGTGGGTCACGGGGCCGATGTGCGGGCCGACCGGCGCGGGGCGGCTCTTGCGGCCGACGACGACCAGTGACGCGTCGTGGGAGGCGTCCGCCAGGTGCGCCCCCGGTGTGCCGATCACGACCTGCTCGGTCGTCTCCACATCGGGGAACTTCTCGCGCCACGGACGCAGGCCGTCGGCCGGCTTCCGGCCGTGGACCACGCGGAGCGCGGCGTCGCGCCGGGACGCCGCGTCGAACGCGAACTCCAGGACCGCCTCGTCGGGGTCGTGCTGGTCGAGGCCGAGGACCACATCGCGGTACGGGCCCGCCGTGGCGGGCCCCACGGGAGCGGACAGGTGTTCGTCCGCCGCGTCGGTGCCGGCCCGTACGAGAACGACCGGCCGCTCGGCGCGGGCCACCACGGCCAGCGCCACGGATCCGAGCAGTACTCCCGCCGTCCGACCCAGGCCCCGTGACCCGAGCACCAGCAGCTCGGCCTCGCCGGCGGCGGCCAGCAGGACCGCCGCGGGCTGTCCCGCCACCCGGTGGGCGATGACCCGCAGACCGGGGTGACGGCTGGTCACCGAGGCCCGCACCTCGCGCAGCATGCTCGCGGACCGGTCGGCGTCCGGCGGCGGCACGGCCTCCCCGGCGAAGGGCACATAGCCGTAAGGTTGCTGGTCACCGGCGTGCACAAGGCGCAGGGCGGCCGATCGGCGCAGCGCCTCGCGGGCAGCCCAGTCGACTGCGGCAAGGCTCTCGGGCGAGCCGTCCAGGCCGACGGCGACGGTGGGGGACATGGCGGGCCTCCTTCGGTGTCACCTCCACCCTGGTGGAGGTGTGGCCCGTGTCAGGAGGGCCCACAGGTCCCTGTGTGCCGCCGACCGGCCCTCGGCGGCGGCCTCACCGGGCCCGGCGGGCGGCCCCGGTGAGGGCGCGTCACGCGCGGGGGTGCCACCGGGTACGGGTGCGCCGGCCCTCTCGGCGGGGTCCGGGACGGCAGGACGACAGGTCGACCCCGTACAGGCTGCGGCCGGCCACCAGGTCGCGCCCCGTCACCAGTTCCGGCTCGATGCGCACGAAGACCTCCTGCGGCCACGGCACCCAGGAGCGCGGTCCCGTCCGGGCCAGCCGCTCGTGTTCGGCGGGGTCGGTGACCACCGCCGCCCGCCCGGTGACGACGACGCTCCAGCCGGACTGCGCGGCCGCGTCGATCTCGTCCGCCTCGAAGGCGACCACCGCTCCGTCGACCGCGCGGACCAGCTCCGAGGTCGCGGAGGTACGGAACACCACCGCGCCGTCGCCGTCCACACTGAAGTTGAGCGGCAGGACCGCGGGCAGGGCATGACGTGTGTGGACGATGCGACCGACGGGAGCCTTGGCCAGCAGGCGCAGGCACTCATCGCGTTCGAGTTCGCGGAAACCGTCGTTCGGGTACATCAGTCAGTCCGTCTTCCGTCAGTCCGTTGTGCGCCTGGCACGGCGGCGCTGCCGTACGGAGCGAGGTCGTGTCACGACACCGTGATGCGACGCCCGGTGATGCTGAGGGGGTCGATGCGGATCCACATGTTGCGTTCCGGGACCGCCCAGGGCTTGCTGTACGCCTGCTCCTCCAGTCGCTTCACGGCTTCGGCGTCGGTCACGGTGCGGGCGTGTCCGCGTACGAGAACGCTCCAGCCCTGGCTGAACGCCTCGTCGATACGGTCGACCTCGAAGGCCACCTGCGCGCCGGACGCCTGTGCCGGCACGGCGTCGGGTGCGGTCCTGAAGACGACCGAGTCCCCGACGATGCCGTAGTTCACGGGGACGATCAGGGGCCCCGAGGCGGTGGGCACCGCCACCCGTCCCACGCCGTGCGTGGCGAGCAGGTCCCGGCACTCCTGCGGGGTCAGTTCGGTGAACTGCGGGTGCCGCCCGGCCTGTCCCATGCCAGGCGGCAGATCGACGTCACCGCCGGTGAGTTCGAGCACCGTGGTCTCCAGCGCGCCGGCGAGCCTGAGGAGGGTGGCCACACCCGGAGCGGCGGTGGGCTGCTCCTCCAGGTACTGCAGATAGCTGGGGGCCATGCCCGCCCGCGCGGCCGTTTCCTCCTGGGACAGGCCGAGTTCCTCGCGCCGGACGGCGACGCGGCGCCCGAGATCGCCCGTGGGGCGGCCCAGCTCGTGCGGTGCGTGTGCGGCCATGGCCCGTCACTTCCTCTCGTCACGCCGCCCGGACGGCGACGACTTCGTGCTGCTCCCCGCCGAGCACCACCTTGAGCGCACCGGTGTCGGCGGCGCGAGCGAAGACGTCGTACGCCTCCTCCATCCGGTCCAGCGGGAAGCTGTGCGTGACCAGCGACGAGGTGGGCAGCCGTCCGGCGACCGCCATCCGCAGCAGCGTGGGCGTGGAGTAGGTGTCCACCAGGCCGGTGGTGATGGTGAGGTTCTTGATCCACAGGTCCTCGAGGTGCAGGGTCACGGGCTTGCCGTGGACGCCGATGTTGGCGACGTGCCCGCCGGGCCGGACCATGCGGGTGCACATCTCGAAGCTCTCCGGCTCTCCGACGGCCTCCATGACCACGTCGGCGCCCAGCCCGTCGGTGAGGTCGGCGATCAGCTGCTCGGGGGTTTCGCGGGCGTCGGCCAGGACGTCCGCGCCGAGCTGCTTGGCGGCGTCCAGGCGGGCGGGCATGAGGTCCACGGCGATGATGCGCTCGGGCGCGAACAGGCGGGCCGTGGCGATCGCCGCGAGCCCGACGGGGCCGGCGCCGACGACGGCGACGGTGTCCCCCGGCCGTACGTGCCCGTTGAGCACGCCCACTTCGTAGGCGGTGGGGAAGATGTCCGCGAGCAGGACGGCGTCCTTGCTGTCCAGTGCGCCGGGCAGTACGTGGACGGACAGGTCGGCGTAGGGCACACGCACGTACTCGGCGTGGGTGCCGTCGATCAGATGGCCGAGTATCCAGCCGCCGCCACCGCGGCACTGGCCGTACGTGCGCTCCCAGCAGTAGCCGCAGCGGCCGCAGGCGGTGATGCAGGAGACCAGGACGCGGTCGCCCGGCTGTGTGGTGTGCACGTCGCTGCCGATCTCGACGACTTCGCCGACCGCCTCGTGCCCCAGCACCGTGCCGGGGCGCACCTCGGGCACGTCGCCCTTGAGGATGTGCAGGTCGGTCCCGCAGATGCTGACGGTGTCGATGCGCACGATCGCGTCGGTGGGTTCCTTGATCGCGGGGTCCGGAACGTCCTCCCAGGCGGACTGTCCGGGGCCGTGGAAGACGAAGCCCTTCATGACGATCCTTCCTTCCCTCTCCCCGGGTCTCCGGCTCCGGTGCGTGCCGGAGGCCGGTGCGGCCGGGCGTCCGAAACGATGCCGGGATTGCCCTGCACGTCCAGCTTGTCCAACCCCCCTGGGCTTGGCTTGGGCCGGTCGGCCCTCATCGCGGCGCCGGACGGGGCCGTCCGGGGGGCGGGGCCGCGGCGGGCGGGCACCGGCACCGAACGGCCGGGACCGGCACCGAACGGCGGGAACGGCGGGGACCGAACGGCCCTTCCGGGCGGCCCGCCGTTCCCGCTTTCCTCGCACCATGCCGGAAACCCCCCTGTCCCCGCCCAGCCGCACGGAACGCGCCGACGGCGCGACGGCCGTCGTGGAACTGTGCGGTGAGATCGACATCCTCACGGTGCCGCCGCTGGAGGCGCGTCTGGACGCGCTGACCGCCGGTCCGCACCCCGATGTGGTGCTCGACCTGCGGCCGGTGACCTTCATCGACTGCACCGGCCTCGGTCTGCTGTGCCGGACCCGCAACCGGGTCATGGCACGCGGGGGCCGGCTGCGGCTCGTCAGCGACAGCGGCTCCTTTCTCAAGATCCTGCGGCGGACCGGTCTGGCCGGTGCGTTCGAGCTCTGCTCCGGGCCGCCCGGCGGCCTCGTGACCGGGCCGCAGGCGTGCCTCGCCGCCGTGGCGGGCTGATCCGCCGCCGGAACCGCCCCGCCGCAGGGCCCTTCGTCCCTCCCGAGAGCCGACCGGCCCACTCCGGGTGCACGGACGCCGACGGAGGATGAAGGTGCACAGGACTGACCTCCGCAGGAGAGCGTCAGGAGAGCACGGCGCGCGTCCCGCCGGCCGCGGCGCACTGCGGCCGCCGGGCAGGACGCCGGGAAGGCGGGCGTTCGGTGAAGGAGACGTTGTCCCTAGGGCGGATCGCCGGCATACGCGTCGGCCTGAACTGGAGTGTGCTGGTCATCGTCGCGCTGGTGGCCGTCGTCCTGGCCGACGGGCGGCTCCCCATGGTCCATCCCGGCCACTCCGCCTGGACGTACTGGGCACTGGCGCTGCTGACGGCGGTGGTCTTCCTCGCCTCGCTGCTGGCCCACGAGCTCGCGCACGCCGTCGTCGCCCGCCGCAACGGCGTCCAGGTCGACGGCATCACGCTGTGGATGCTGGGCGGTGCCGCCCGCCTGCGCACCGAGGCGCCGACGCCGGGGGCGGAACTGCGCATCGCCGCGGTGGGGCCGCTGACCAGCGCCGTGGCGGGCGGGCTGTTCGCCGGCCTCGCCGTGTGGCTGGACGCCCTGCATGTGTCGGGGCTGCTGGTCGAGTCCGTCGCCTGGCTCGCCGCCATCAACATCGTGCTGGCCGTCTTCAACGCCCTGCCCGCCGCGCCGCTGGACGGCGGACGGCTGCTGCGCGCGTTCCTGTGGTACCGCACCGGCGACCGGCTGCGCGCGACCCGGGGCGCCTCGGCCGCGGGACGGGCCCTGGGCTGGTTCATGGTGGTCACAGGGTTCGCGGCCGTGCTCTTCGCCGGCAACCTCTCGGGGATGTGGGCGGCCCTGATCGGCTGGTTCCTCATCGTCACGGCGACCGCCGAGGCCCGCCAGGCGGAACTGCGGGGGGTCCTGAACGGCGTCCCGGTCAGCCGGGTCATGACCCCCGACCCGGTCACCGTCCCCGAGACGATGACCGTCGGCCTGTTCCTGGGCCAGGCGCCCTTCGACCACTACCGCCACTCCGCCTTCCCGGTCGTGACGCCCGACGGAGACGTGGCGGGGCTGGTCACCCTCGGCATCCTCAACCAGGTGCCCGCGGACGCCCGTTCGAGCACGACGATGGGCGACGTGATGCGCCCGCTGCCGGAGGTCGAGACGACCGCCCCCGGCGACATGGTGGTGGATCTGGTCCCCCGCCTCCAGGAGAGCAGGGAGCGCCGGGCCCTCGTCCTCGACGGAGGCCGCCTGGTCGGCATCGTGACGCTCGCCGACATCAGCCGCGTGGTCACGTGGCTGACCGCGGCCACGCGCCCGGGGAGCTGAGCACCGACGACGCCGGACACGAGCCGCCGGTCCCGCGGCCGGGGCCGTTCGGCCCCTGCGCGCGGCGGGTCGCGGACGCCAGGGTGGAGGCCGGGGAGGGACGGGACCCTCCCCGGTTGCCAGGAAGGCGGATCGCCGTGGACCACGTGGTCGTTGCCTGTGTCGACCGGCCGGAGGGCGAAGGCGGGGCGGTGTCCGACTGGGCCGCGCGCGAGGCCCGGCTGCGGGGGCTGCCGCTCCGGGTGGTCCGTGTCCCGTCGGCGGACGGTCTGGAAGCGGCCGCGATGGTCGTGGCCGGTGTGCCCCGGACGGACGCCGGGGCCGGCCCGCCGCCGGACACGACCGCGCGGAGCGTGCTGCGGGCCGCCGGGTGCCCCGTCGTGCTGGTGCCGGACGGACTCCGGCGGACGCGTTCGCTGTGGGGTTCCGCGGAGATCACGCTGGGGGTGGACGCCCGCGAACCGGATCGGGCCGCCGTCGACTTCGCCTTCGAAACCGCCTTGCTCCGGGGGGTGCGGCTGCACGTGGTGCACGCCTGGGCCCTGCCCGCCCGGGCCGCCGGGCTGCCCTTCGGGGTACCGGAGGAGGACCGCGCCACCTGGGAGGACCACGAGGTGCAACTGCTGGCCGACGCGATGCGGCCGTGGCGCGAGAAGTACCCGCAGGTGCGGGTGCGCGAGGACGTCCTCCTGTTCACCCCGGCACAGGCACTGGTCCACAACTCCGCCGCCGGCGCGCTGGTCGTGGCCGGGCGGCGGTCCGGCGGGGTGCCGGGAGCCGTCGTACGGGAGCTGCTGGAGAAGGCCGAGTGCCCCGTCGCGGTGGTGCCGTCGTAGCGGGCCGCGCACCCGGGCGGGGCCCGGTGCGGCGCACGGAATCCCGGTGCCCGTCGTGCGGGGCACCGGGATTCCGTGCACTGGTCAGCCGGTCCCTTCCGTCCGGCTCCCGAGTTCCCCGGCGATCCGCGCCGCCCATTCGCGGATCCGGGGGAAGTCACGGAAGTCCCCGGCCATCCCGGAGCTCAGCATCATCCGGGCCACACGCCCCGTCGCGCCCTCTTCGAGGCACCCCCCGAAGGTCCTGTGCTCCCGGGTGTCCAGCCGCGCCATGGCCCGCCGCACCCCCGGCACGGGCGGGATGTCCCGCTCCGAGGCCGAGGAGTCGAGCGGCCCGCTGCTGAAGAACCACAGCGGGCGCCGCGCGAGGTCCCCGCGGTGGCGGTGGACGAACCGCCGGGCGTCCCGGTGCCAGCGCCCCTTGTACAGAGCGCCCCCGACCACCACCGCGCAGTACGGTGCCACACTCGCCACGGAGGCGGCGGGCAGCGCCTCGGCGGTGATCCCGTCCCTGCGGAGGGCGCCGGCGACGGCTTCGGCTATCCGGGCCGTGGATCCGTTCGTCGTTCCGTAGGCGACCAGCACCGTGCCGGGCATGGCGGTCCGTCCCCCTCTCACAGCCTGCGCAGCCAGTCGTCGGCCACTCCGTGCAGGCGCGGTTCGTCGGGGTGCAGCCGGGAGTCGTCCAGCCGGTAGGTGAGCTGGTCGACCACGGCGACCACGCCGTCGATGTGCTTCGTCATGGAGACGGCGATCTCCGCGTCGCTCTTGCGCTCCATGTGTCCGGTGAGGGTGACCACGCCCTCCGTCACGGAGACGTCGACGGCCCGCGGTGCCAGCCACAGCGTGCGCACCAGCACTTCCCCGGTCACCTCGTCGCGGATGTCCGCGTCCGGCCGCAGGAAGACCTGGAGCAGGTCGCGGCGGGTGACGATGCCGACGAGGCGGTCCTCCTCGTCCAGCACCGGCAGGCGCTCCACGCGCCGCTGCGCCATGGTCCGGGCGGCCTCGGCGATGGTCTCCTCGGCGTGCACGGTGACGGGGGGCTCGGTCATCAGCTGGCCGGCGGTGCGGGCCCCGGCCTTCGCGGCCTGCTTCCGGGCCCTGGGCGTCAGACCGCGCAGGCGGAAGCCGCTCTTGGGCTCGTAGGGGTCGGGCGCCTCCGCCTGACGGGCCATGAGGTCGGTCTCGGAGATCACGCCGATGACCTTCTCGTCCTCGTCCACGACGGGCAGCCCGCTGATCCGGTTGTCGGCCAGCAGATGTGCGACCTCCTTGAACGGGGTGCCGTACCGGGCACGGACGACGTCCGTGGTCATCACGGAGCCGACCTTGTTGTGCTTCATGACTGTTCCCTCCTCAGCGGAGTCGGCGCAGATGGGGATCCTGGGGGCGGCGCGGCAGCAGGCGTACGCGTGCGTCGAGCACGGTCACTGCGCCCGGTGCCGCGAGAACGGGGTTGAAGTCGACCTCGGCGAGCTGCGGCAGATCGCTCGCCATGCGGGACAGGCGCAGCAGCAGCTGCTGAAGGTCCTCCAGATCGACGGGCGCGGCGCCGTGTGCGCCGAACAGCAGCGGGGCGCAGCGCGGGCCCGTGATCAGGTCGTGGACGTCGTTGTCGGTCAGCGGGGCGAGCCTGGCCGCGTGGTCGGCGAGCACCTCGGTGGCGGTGCCGCCGAGTCCGAACAGCACGAGCGGGCCGAAGACCTCGTCCTGGACCACGCCGGCGAACAGCTCGGTGCCGCGTGCGGCGAGCGGCTGCACGACCACGCCGTCCATCAGGCCGGCGAACCGCCTGCTCAGGTCCTGGAAGGCGGCACGCACCTGGGCGTCGCCCTGCAGGTCGAGATGGACCGCGCCCTGCTCGGTCTTGTGCAGCAGGCCCGGCCAGTGGGCCTTCATGACGACCCGGCCGTCGGGGCCGCGCAGCCGCTCGGCCGCGCCGACGGCGTCGTCCTCGGTCTCGGCCCAGGCCCAGGGGAGCTGCGGTATGCCGTAGCAGGCCAGGAGGTCGGCGCAGGTGCGGGGGTCGAGCCAGCCGCCGTCGGGGTGTGCGGCGAGATAGGCGTCGGTGACCTCCAGGGCGCGCTCCGTCTCGATCCCCTGGAGCGCGGGGACGGTGCCGACGGGCCGGGCGAGCCAGGACGCGCGGCGGGCCGCGTGGGCCAACGCGCGCGCCGCCGCCTGGGGTTCGGCGTACGAGGGGAGGGTGCCGCCGCCCGTGACGGGCAGCAGCTTCACCGGCAGGTCCTGTTCGAGGCGTACCGCGACGAGCGTGCGGGCCCGGTGCGCGGGGCCGCCGGTGACGGCCCGCACCAGGACGTCCCCGGTCGCGGCGGCGACCGCCGTCGGCACGAGGGCCACCAGGACGGCGTCGATGCCCGGGTACCGCATCAGCCGGTCCACGCACTCCCTCAGCTGTTCCTCCGTGACGGCGGCGCCGGCGTCGACCGGGTTGCCCGCGCAGGCCCCGTCGGGCAGCAGGGCGAGCAGGTCGTCCCTCACCTCGGACGTGAACGGGGGCAGGTCGAGTCCCGCCTCGGCGCAGGCGTCGGCCGCCAGGACACCGGCGCCGCCCGCGTTGGTGACGATCGCCACGCGCGGGCCCGCCGGGAGCGGCTGGGAGCGCATCAGGGCCGCGGTCTCGAGGAGTTCGGCGACCGAGTGGGTGGCGGTGATGCCGGCCTGGGTGAACAGCGCCTGCCGGGTCACGGTGGGGGTCGCGGCCGCCGCGGTGTGCGACGCGGCGGCACGGCGGCCCGCCTCGGTGCGGCCCGCGTCCACGGTCAGCAAGGGCATACGGCGGGTCACGCGGCGCGCGGTGCGGGAGAACGCCCGCGGGTTGCCGAAGGACTCCAGGTGCAGCAGGGCGAGATCGGTGCGCCCGTCGCTCTCCCACCACTGGAGCATGTCGTTGCCGCTGACGTCGTACTTGTCCCCGAGGGACACGAAGGACGAGACGCCGATGCCGAGCCGGGACAGTCCGTCGAGCAGGGCGATGCCGACGCCGCCGGACTGCACGGCGACGCCCGCGGTCCCGGGGCGCGGGTGGCCGGCGGCGAACGTGGCGTCAAGCCGCAGCGCCGGGTCGGTGTTGGAGATGCCGAGGCAGTTGGGGCCCACCAGCCGCATGCCGTAGGTGCGGCACGCCGTCATCAGCGCCTCTGCCTGGGCGCTGTCGAGGCCGGCCGTGACGACGAGCAGCGCCCGTACGCCCGCCTTGCCGCACTCCTCGGCGGTGGCGGGGACCGCCGCGGCGGGCACGGCGACGACCACGAGGTCGGGGGTCATGGGCAGGGCGCTGACGGAGGGGTGGCAGGGGACGCCGAGGACCGAGGAGACGCTCGGGTTCACAGCGAAGAGGCGGCGGGTGAAGCCGCCCGCGTGCAGGTGGTGCAGGATGGCCCGTCCCACCGATCCGGGCTTTCGGCCCGCGCCGACGACGGCCACCACCTCCGGCCTCAGCAGCGGCTCCAGGCTGGCCACGTCGGCGGCCCGGCCGCGCTCCTCCACGGCGGACAGATAGGCGTCGTTCTCGTCGAGTGCGAAGGTCCAGCGGACCTCGGGGCCCTCGAAACGGCGCACCATCCGCAGGCCCAGGTCGGTGAAGAGCCGCAGCACCTCGCGGTTCTCGCTGAGCGCGTCGGCCTGGAAGGTGGTGATGCCCTCCGCGCGGGCGGCCGCGATCAGATGTTCGACGAGCAGGGTGCCGACGCCGCGGTGGTGCAGCCCGTCGGCGACCGCGATGGAGATCTCGGCGCCGTCCGGCTCGCCGCCCGTGTCGTACTCGGCGAGGCCGATCACCCGGCCGTGGCGCTCGGCCAGCAGCGCGCCGTAGCCGGCGTGCGGGGGGTTGCACGCCCGTTCGGCGGCCAGGGCACCGGAGCGCCGGTTCACCGCGAAGAACCGCATCCGGAGGTTCTCCGGGGACATCTCCTCGTAGAACCGCTGCAACTGCTCGTGGTCGCCCGGCGCCACGGGGCGGATGCACACCGTGGTGCCGTCCGCGAGCAGGGCGTGGACCGTGGGGCGGCTGAGCACGTCGTGCGCCATCGCGGGTCTCCTCCCAACCTGTCGACACGTCGAGCATCCAGCGGACCGGGCACTGATCCCATGGGCTGTCCGGGGCGGGTGGGGGGCCGGACGGCCCTAAAGCCGCCGGTCGTCCGGCATGCCCCGCCGCACACCGCCGAGTGGGCGGACGCGGACCCGGAGCGGTCAGGCGGGCGGCCTCCGGCGGACAGGTTCGGCCGTTGTCGGGCCACTAAGCGACATGGGCCCGCGGAGCTGTTCGGTTTGCGCTGAGATGGCCGACTCATGGTGAGCCTGGGGACGGGTAGGGAAATGAGCGACTTGGCCGAAGCGTCCATGTCCCGCCCCACCGATGTGGTGGGGCAGGAGACGTGCCGGTGCGGTGCGCACCACCGGGCGGGCGGCCCGGCGGCCGCCGAGGAGAGGTTCCGCGGGCTGCTGGAGGCCGCGCCGGACGCCATGGTGATCGTCGACGACACCGGCACCATCCGGCTCGTCAACGCCCAGACCGAGGCGCTCTTCGGCTACCACCGCGACGAGCTCCTCGGCCGGCCCGTCGAACTCCTCGTCCCCGGCCGCTTCCGCACCCACCACACCGCACACCGCAGCGCCTACGCCCACAACCGTCAGGTCCGCCCCATGGGCGCCGGGCTGGATCTGTACGGGCTGCGCAAGGACGGCACCGAGTTCCCCGTCGAGATCAGCCTCAGCCCCCTGGAGACCGCCGACGGCCTCCTGGTCTCCGCCGCCGTGCGCGACGTCAGCGAACGCAAGGCCGCCGAGGCGAGGATCAACGAGCTCGCCGCGCTGGTCGAGTCCTCGCAGGACGCCATCCTCGCCAAGACCCTCGACGGACGCATCACCTACTGGAACGCGGCCGCCCAGCGGTTGTACGGGTACACCGCGGCCGAGATCCTGGGGCGGCACATGTCGGTGCTGGCACCGGCAGAGCGGCAGGACGAGATCGTCACACTGCTGGAGCGGCTGCGCCGGGGCGAGAAGGTCGAGCACTTCGAGACGCTGCGGGTCACCCGCTCCGGCGGCCTGCTCGACGTCGACGTCACCTTGTGGCCCACCCGTGCCCCGGACGGCACGGTCCAGGGGGCGTGCGCGATCGTGCGGGACATCGGCGACCGCAAGCGCGCCGAGGCGGAGCTGACGGAGCTGTACGAGCAGCAGCGGCACATCGCCCTCACCCTGCAGCGCAGTCTCATGGGCACCCCGCCCGCCATCCCCGGCCTGCCCACCGCGAGCCGCTACCGGCCGGCGACCCAGGGCGCCGGCGTCGGCGGCGACTGGTTCGACCTGATTCCGCTCGGCGCGGGCCGGGTCGGGGTGCTGATCGGCGATGTGATGGGCCGCGGGCTGGAGGCCGCGGCCGTCATGGGCCAGCTCCGGTCCGCCGCGCACGCGCTGGCCAAGACCGGGCTGCAGCCCCGCCAGTTGATGCAGGCCCTGGACAGCGTCGTCGCCGACCTCGACGCCCCCGACCAGCTGGTCACCTGCTGCTACCTGGTGATCGCCGCGGACACGGGAGAGGTGACCATCTGCTCCGCCGGGCATCTGCCGGTGCTCGTCGCCGTCCCGGGTGAGGAGGCGCACACGCTGCCCGCCCCGGTGAACGCGCCCCTCGGTGTCGGGGGCGTGCTGCACGAGCAGTGCTGCACCACGATCCCGCGGGGCGCCACCCTCGTGCTCTACACGGACGGGCTGATCGAGACGCCGGGCACCGACATCGAGGACCAGCTCGACCGGCTCGTCGCGACGCTGGGCAGGCTGGCCACCGCGGCCCCCGACCTGGAGGCCGCCGCCGACCACGTCCTGGCCGCCATGCTGCCCGACGCGGACGGCCACGACGACGTCACGCTCCTGCTGACGCGGTTGCCCGCGGCCCCGCTGGCCTCGGCCACCACGGACCTGCCCTCCGCGCCGGAGTCGGTGCCGGCGGGCCGCGCCTTCCTCGACCGGACGCTCGCGACGTGGGGCTGCGCGAAGACCGCGGACGACGCGCGGCTGCTGCTCTCCGAGGTGCTCACCAACGCCGTGCGGCACGCCCAGGGCCCGATCGGGATGCATGTGTGCCGCACGGACACCGACCTCACCGTCGAGGTCAGCGACCGCAGCTCCCGCCTGCCCCGGCCGCGCCTCGCGGCCGAGGACGACGAGTCCGGCCGCGGACTGCTCCTGGTGCGTGCCCTCGCGGCCGACTGGGGGGTGCGGCCCACCGACGACGGGAAGACGACGTGGTTCAGCCTCAAGCTGTAGCGGTTCCCCACGAACGGCCCCGGTCGGCGGCGGGCGGGCCGGCGGCGCGGAGCACGGTCATCAGGCCCAGGTCCAGTCCGCGACCTCGGGCATGTCCGTGCCGTGCTCGCGGATCCAGGCGTGGTGGCGGGTGCGGGCGTCGGCCATGTGCTGGCGTACGGCGGCGGCGCGGACCGCCAGTCCGGGCACGCGGTCGATGACGTCCATGACCAGTCGGTAGCGGTCCAGGTCGTTGCGCACCACCATGTCGAACGGCGTGGTCGTGGTGCCGGCCTCCTTGTAGCCGCGCACATGCAGGTTCTTGTGGCCGGTGCGGCGGTAGGCGAGGCGGTGGATCAGCCACGGGTAGCCGTGGTACGCGAAGATCACCGGCTTGTCGGTGGTGAAGAGGCCGTCGTACTCGAAGTCGGTCATGCCGTGCGGGTGCTCCTCCTTGGGCAGCAGCCGCGTCATGTCGACGACGTTGACCACCCGGACCGCGAGCTGCGGCAGGTGGCGGCGCAGCAGTTGCGCGGCGGCCAGCACCTCCTGCGTGGGCACGTCACCGGCGCAGGCGAGGACCACGTCCGGCTCGCCGCCGTTCTCGGTTCCGGCCCACTCCCAGATCCCGGCGCCGCGCGCGCAGTGCACGCGGGCCTGGTCCATGGACAGCCAGTCGAAGCAGGGCTGCTTGCCCGCCACGATCACGTTGACGTAGTCCCGGCTGCGCAGGGCGTGGTCCGCCACGGACAGCAGCGTGTTGGCGTCCGGCGGCAGATAGACGCGGACGACCTCGGGGCTCTTGTTGAGGACGTGGTCGACGAAGCCGGGGTCCTGGTGGGAGAAGCCGTTGTGGTCCTGGCGCCATACGTGCGAGGTGAGCAGGTAGTTGAGGGAGGCGATGGGGGCGCGCCAGGGCAGCTCCCTGGACGTCCTGAGCCACTTGATGTGCTGGTTGACCATCGAGTCGACGATGTGCACGAACGCCTCGTAGCAGGAGAACAGTCCGTGCCGGCCGGTCAGGAGGTAGCCCTCCAGCCAGCCCTGGCAGAGGTGTTCGGAGAGGATCTCCACCACCCGGCCGTGCCGGTCGAGGTGTTCGTCCACCGGCAGCCTCTCGGCCTGCCATGCCTTGCCGCTGGCGTCGAAGACCGCCTGCAGCCGGTTCGAGGCGGTCTCGTCCGGGCCGACCAGGCGGAAGTCCCGCCGGGCTGCGGTGTCCTTCATGATCTGTTCGAGCAGGCCGCCGAGGATCCGGGTGGGTTCGTGGAGGGTGGCGCCCGGCTTGTCGACGGGTACCGCGAACGCGTCCAGGGACGGGATCGGCAGATCGCGGACGAGCAGCCCGCCGTTGGCGTACGGGGTGGCGCCCAGCCGCCGGTCGCCGTCGGGTACGCAGGCCAGCACGTCGGCGCGCGGGCGGCCGTCGGTGCCGAACAGCTCCTCGGGCCGGTACGACGTCAGCCATTCCTCCAACTGCCGCAGGTGCCCGGGGTTTTCGCGCACGCCGGCCAGCGGGACCTGGTGGGCGCGCCAGGTGCCCTCGACCGGTTCGCCGTCGACCTCGGCCGGCCCGGTCCAGCCCTTGGGGGTGCGCAGCACGATCACCGGCCAGTGCGGCCGCTGTGTGACGCCCTCCTGGCGCGCCGTGCGCTGCATCAGGGCGATGCGGTCCAGCGCGTCGTCGAACGCCTCGGCCAGGGCGCGGTGCACCGTCATCGGGTCGTCGCCGGTGACATGGATCGGCTCGTGGCCGTATCCCCGCAGCAGCGCGTCGAGTTCGGGCTCCGGGAGACGGGACAGCACGGTCGGGTTGGCGATCTTGTACCCGTTGAGGTGGAGGATCGGCAGGACCGCGCCGTCGTGGACCGGGTCGAGGAACTTGTTGGAGTGCCAGGAGGCGGCCAGCGGTCCGGTCTCCGCCTCCCCGTCCCCGATCACACAGGTGACCAGCAGGTCCGGGTTGTCGAAGGCGGCTCCGTAGGCGTGGGCGAGCGAGTAGCCGAGTTCGCCCCCCTCGTGGATCGAGCCGGGCACCTCGGGCGCGACATGGCTGGGTACGCCGCCGGGGAACGAGAACTGCCTGAACAGCTTCTCCATGCCCGCCGCGTCCCGCGTCACGTCCGGATAGGTCTCGCTGTAGCTGCCCTCCAGCCAGGAGTTGGCGAGCACGGACGGACCGCCGTGGCCCGGTCCCCAGATGCACAGCGCGTCGAGGCCGCGCGCCTTGATGACGCGGTTGAGGTGGGTGTACACGAGGTTGAGCCCGGGCGAGGTGCCCCAGTGGCCCAGCAGCCGCGGCTTGATGTGCTCGGGCCTGAGGGGCTCGGTCAGCAGCGGGTTGGCCATCAGATAGATCTGGCCCGCCGCCAGGTAGTTGGCTGCCCGCCAGTGGGCGTCCAGGGTGCGCAGTTCCTCGTCGCTCGGTGTGGTGCTGTGCCGGTGTTCGGGGGCCTTGGGCATCGGTGACTCCACTGGTCGTCGACGGTGGTCATCGGTTGCGGAGCGCGGCGGCCACGCCGCGCGGGAGGTA
Source organism: Streptomyces sp. PSU-S4-23 (assembly GCF_055632315.1). Lineage (NCBI taxonomy): Bacteria > Bacillati > Actinomycetota > Actinomycetes > Kitasatosporales > Streptomycetaceae > Streptomyces > Streptomyces sp. PSU-S4-23. The sequence continues at coordinate 536,489 of NZ_JBVMUU010000002.1, forward strand.
CGAGCGCCCCCGTCATTCTCGCTGGGGGACGACGGCGACGGGGCATGCCGCGTGGTGCAGCACTCCGTGGGCGACCCGGCCCAGCTGGAGCCCGATGTGCCCGGGGCGGCGCCGGGCGCCCACGACCAGCAGGTCCGCGTCGGCGGCGGCGTCCAGCAGGATCGTGCGGGCCGGGCCCTCGACCGTACGGCGGTGCAGGTCCACGTCCGGCGGGACGTCCCGCAGCGCCGCGTCCAGCGTCTGCGCCGCCCGCTGTTCGTGCAGGTGCGCGGGTTCCGCCGCCAGCTGCGGATGGTCGGTGGTCTCGTGGGCGGGGCACCGCCAGGCCCGTACGGCCTCCAGGGACGCGTGGCGCCTGTGCGCCTCCTCGGCCGCGAACCGTACGGCGGCCGAGTCCCCCGGGTGCTCGCCCACGCCGACCACGATGCGGCCCCGGGGTCCGGCCGGGGCCGGGCCGTCGTGGCCGCCGCGCACCACGATCACGGGGCAGTCCGCGTGGGCGGCGGCCGTGAGGCTGACGGAGCCGAGGAGCAGTTCGGCGACGGGGCCGCGGCCGCGGCTGCCCACGACCAGCGCGGCGGCCTGCCGTGCCTCCCTCAGCAGGGCGTACTCCGGTTCCTCGGCCAGGATTCCGGTGGAGACCTCGATGTCGGACCGGCGCAGGCGCGCACGGCGCTCGGCGGTCCCGACGATGTCCTCGGCCTTCATCTGCTCCTCGGCCTCACCGGTGTGCCGGCCCGGAACGGCGCCTTCGTAGCGCTCCCACAGCGACGCGTACACCAGGCGCAGCGGCAGCCCGCGCAGGGCGGCCTCGTCGGCCGCCCAGTCGACCGCCCGCAGGCTCGGCTCGGAGCCGTCGACGCCCACGACCAGGGGGAGTTGCATCGTTGTCACCCTTCCGTTGCGAGGTCGAAGACGATGCGGGCCCTGACCCGGCCGCCGAGCACGTCCTCGATGGATTCGTTGAGCGAGGTGAGCGGCCGGGTCTCGCGGATGACCCTGGTGCGCCCGGCCGCGTGCAGCTGGAACACCTCCGCCAGGTCCTGCCGGGTGCCCACGATGGAGCCGATCACCGAGGTGCCGTTCAGGACGGTGTCGAAGATCGGGACCGGCATGGTGCCGTGGGCGGGAAGGGCGACCATGACGAGCTTGCCGCCGCGGCGCAGCCCCGCGTTCAGCGCCGAGAAGGCGGCCTCGTTCACCGCCAGCGCGAGCGCGGCGTGCGCGCCGCCGTGGCGTTTGAGGACCTCGCCGACGTCGTCCTTGCGGGCGTCGATGACGAGGTCGGCGCCCAGCTCGGCGGCGAGTCGGAGCTTCTCGTCGGTGACGTCGATCGCCGCGACCCGTGCTCCGGCGATCCTCGCGTACTGCAGCGCCAGATGGCCGAGGCCGCCGACACCGGAGATCGCGACCAGTTGGGCGGGCCGGACACCGGCGACCTTGAGTGCCTTGTACGTGGTCACGCCGGCGCACGTCAGCGGCGCGGCGTCCAGCGCCGTGACGCCCTGCGGTACGGGCTGGGCGAAGTCGGCCCAGGCCAGCATCTTCTCGGCATGGCCGCCGTCGCAGCCGTATCCGGTGTTGATCTGCCGCTCGCACAGGGTCTCCCACCCGGACAGGCAGTGCTCGCACCGCCCGCAGGCCCAGCCCAGCCACGGCACGGCCACGCGCTGTCCGACCGCCAGACGGGTGACGCCCTCGCCGAGCTCCTCGACGAGACCGACGCCCTCGTGGCCGGGCACGAACGGCGGAGTCGGCCGCACCGGCCAGTCGCCGTGCGCCGCGTGGATGTCGGTGTGGCACAGCCCGGACGCCTCGACACGGATCCGGACCTGGCCCGGGCCGGGCTCCGGGTCCGGGCGCTCCTCGATGACCAGGGGTTCGCCGAGGGCCCGTACGACCGCTGCCTTCATGATGTCCTCCCCGGAGGCGGTCAGTCGTGCGGGACGACGGCGACGGGAACGACGGCGTGGTGCATCACCGCGTGGGTGACGGACCCGATGTGGGTGCCCAGCGGATTGCGGCGGAAGCGCCGGCCGACGACGACGAGCGACGCCTCGCGGGAGGCGTCCGCCAGGAGGTCTCCGGCACTGCCGAACCGGGACTCCTCGACCACCTCGACGGACGGGTACTTCTGCCGCCAGGGGCGCAGCACCTCGGTGAGGGCGGCGGCCTGCTGGCCGGAGAGCTCGTCGCGCAGGTCCACGCCGGCGGCGAGGCTGTAGGTGTAGTACGACGGCAGGCTCCAGCCGTGCACGGCGTGCACGGAGGTGGCGCGGCGGGCGGCCTCCTCGAAGGCGAAGGCGATCACCGTGTCGTCGGGGCTGTCGGTGTCGAGGCCGAGGACCACGGGCCGGAACGGCGCCGCGGCGGACGGGACGCCGGCGGCGTCCATCTCGTGCTCGTCGGCCGCCTGTTCCCCGGCGCGGACCAGCACCACCGGCCGCGTGGCGTGGGCCACGACGGCCAGGGAGACCGAGCCGACCATGAAGCCGCCGATCCCGCCCAGTCCACGGGTGCCCAGGGCAAGCAGTTCGGTGTCCTGTGTCAGCCCCGCCAGCACCTCGGCGGGGCCTCCGCTCAGCTGCTCGGTGGTCACGTCGAGTCCGGGGTGGCGGCGCCGGAGTCCTTCGGCGGCGTCGCGGGGGATGCGCCCGGTCCAGTGCTCGTGCGTCTCGTCGCCCAGCGGCGGCGCCTCCGCCATGGCTCCGGGCACGGGCTCCCAGACGTGGACCAGCTTCAGCGGCAGGCCGCGCAGGTTCGCCTCGCGGGCCGCCCACTCGGCCGCGGCCCGGCTCTCTGCCGAACCGTCGAGGCCCACGGTGACGAAGCGGGGCATGATCTTTACCTCCTGAGTCGGGATCCCGGGGTCCGGGTATCCGTCTTCCGCGTGCTCGTGCACGCGGCGTCGTGCGGGGGGATGGGTGCGGGGGGATGAGCGGCCAGGGCGTCCGTCCGGGGCCGGCCGGCTCCTGGAGCCGGCCGGCCCGGCGGACCGCCGGGCGGTTCCGCCGCCCCGGGGCGGGTCAGCGGAGCCAGCCGTGGTCACGGACGAACGGCAGCCGGGCCCACAGCCGGCCGAGGCCGAGGGTGTCGCCGGCGGAGGCCGCGGCCAGCGCGATCAGGACGACCGCGTAGATCACGTGGTAGTCCGCGAACGGGTTGGTCGACATGCTCAGCGAACCGTCCGAGAGGTGCCGGGCGGGCGGCCACTCGGCGATCCACATGAGAGCCATCATCGCGGTCCCGGCGACGGCCGCAATCCGAAGCGCGAAGCCGCCGACCAGGGCGAGCCCGACACCGAGCAGTCCGGCCATGAACAGCCAGTCGGCCCAGGTGTCCCCGGCCCACGAGTGGAAGGTGGACTCCATCGGCCCGGCGGCCACACCGCTGAGGAATCCCTTGGTCGGCGAGCCGCCGTCGATCCAGCCCTTGCCGGAGGGGGTGGCGTAGCCGAAGCCGAAGGTCTTGTCGAGGAACGCCCACAGGAAGACGAATCCGGTGAGCAGGCGCAGCGACGCGAAGGCGTAGGCCCGCGCGGTGTGCGCGTCGGTCCGAGCCGAGACGGCGGGCTCGGAGGCGGAGGCGGTCCGGTGCCTGCGGAACGACGGCAGGTGGAATCCCGCGCTCCCGTGAGGGTGCTCGTGCACGGCCATGATGTGATCCCTTCGGGGATGGTCCGGTCGGTGCCTGACACCCTCACTGTGTCCGCGCGGCGCCCCGTCCCGCCGGGTGCCGAAGGTCCGCGGACCCCGGGCTGAACGGCCCCTTACCCGGGACCAGTTGGCGGCCCGGCGGGGCGCCGGCCGTCCCGACCGCGCAGGTGGTGGCGCACGGGGACCGACCGGCCCCTCGCCGGTCGGGGGTGATGCCGTGGATCCTTGGACCACCACGGGGAAGGAGGCCGATGCCGAAGAGCTCGCAGCAGCGGGACGTGGGGTGGCTCCAACGGCTCGCGCCAGGGGTCGGAGCCCTCGTCGGCTACCGCCGCTCATGGCTGAGGGGGGACGTGCTGGCGGGCATCACGGTGGCCGCCTACCTCGTGCCGCAGGTCATGGCGTACGCGGGCGTGGCCGGACTGCCCCCGGTCGCGGGACTCTGGGCGATCCTGCCGGGTCTCGCCCTGTACGCGCTGCTCGGCTCGTCGCGTCTGCTGTCGGTCGGCCCGGAGTCCACGACCGCGCTGATGACGGCGACCGTGGTCGGCCCGCTGGCCGCGGGGGATCCGGGCCGGTACGCCATGCTGGCGGCCGCCCTCGCGGTCACGGTCGGGCTGCTGTGCCTGGGCGCGTGGGCGGTGCGGCTCGGCTTCGTCGCGGACCTGCTCTCCCGGCCGGTCCTGATCGGCTACCTGGCCGGTGTGGCCGCGATCATGATCACGGACCAGCTGCCCAAGGTCACCGGCGTCGAGACGACCGGCTCCGGGTTCCTCCCCCGGCTCCGGTCCTTCGCGGGCCACCTGGGCGACGTCCGTCCGGCGACGGTCGCCCTCTCCGCCGTGGCGCTCGCCTTCCTGCTCCTGACGGCGCGGTTCCTCCCCCGCGTTCCGGGCCCGCTGCTCGCCGTGGTCCTCGGTACGGTGGCCGTGGTGGCCCTCGGCCTCGACGACCGGTACGGCATCGAGGTGATCGGGCGCGTGCCGTCCGGGCTGCCCCGCCTCGCCGTCCCGGACCTCGCCGAGCTGCCGCGTCTCGTGCTCCCCGCCCTCGGCGTACTCCTCGTCGCCTACAGCGACTTCATCCTCACCGCCCGGGCGTTCGCCCGCCGGGACGACGACGGCGCCGGGCTCCGGGCCAACCAGGAGTTCCTCGCCCTGGGAGCGGCCAATCTCGGCGCGGGCGCCGTGCACGGCTTCCCGGTCAGCAGCAGTGCCAGCCGCACCGCGCTCGCCTCCTCGACGGGCGCCCGCAGTCAGGCGTACGCCCTCGTCGCGGGCGCGGCGGTGCTGGCCGTGCTGCTCTTCGTGAGCCCGCTGATGACCCGTACGCCCTCCGCCGTCCTGGGCGCGCTCGTCGTCTACGCCGCCCTCCGCCTGGTCGACCTCGCGGGCTTTCGGCGTCTGGCGTCGTTCCGCAGGAGGGAGCTGCTGCTGGCCTTCGGCTGTCTGGCGGGCGTCCTCGCCCTGGGCCTCCTGTACGGGGTGCTGGTGGCCGTCGGCCTGTCGGTGGCGGAGCTGCTGACGCGGGTGGCCCGCCCGCACGACGCCGTCGAGGGGATCGTGCCGGGGGTGGCGGGGATGCACGACGTCGACGACTACCCGCAGGCCCGCACCGTCCCGGGTCTGCTGGTCTACCGGTACGACTCGCCGCTGTTCTTCGCCAACGCGGAGGACTTCCGCCGCCGGGCGCTGGCCGCGGTCGACGGGCAGCACGACCCGGTCCGCTGGTTCCTGCTCAACATGGAGGCGAACGTGGAGGTCGACATCACCGCGCTCGACGCGGTCGACGAGGTGCGCCGCGAACTCGCCCGGCGCGGCGTCGTCTTCGCCCTCGCCCGCGTCAAGCAGGACCTCCTCGGCGACCTGCGCGCCTACGGACTCACGGACTCCGTCGGCGCGGACCGGATCTTTCCGACGCTGCCGACCGCCGTGGACGCGTACCGCGCCTGGTGCGGCGCCCGGTAGGCCGCACGCCGTGCGTCCCGGTCAGTGGGCGGGCACGCCGTGCGCCCGGAACCGCTCCAGGACGCGCTCCGTCGACCGGGGATCCGGTACCGGTGTGTCCCGCAGCGGGAAGGGGAGCCCGAGCGCCTCGTACTTCGCGGAGCCCAGTTTGTGGAAGGGCAGGACGTCCACGCGGTCGACCGTTTCGAGCCCCGCCGCGAAGCGGGCGAGGCCCTCCACGGACGCCGGGTCGTCCGTCCAGCCGGGAACCAGGACGTAGCGGATCCACATCGGGATGCCGAGCCGGTCGAGGCGGGTGGCGAAGTTGAGCGTGGGGGCGAGCACACCCCCGGTCAGCTTCCGGTAGGTGCCGGCGTGGAACGCCTTGACGTCCAGCAGCACCAGGTCGGTGTCGGCCAGGAGCTCGTCGGTGGCACGGGCCCCGAGGAAGCCTGAGGTGTCGAGCGCGGTGTGCAGACCGGCCTCCTTGCAGCGGCGCAGGACCGCGGCGGTGAAGGCGGGCTGCAGCAGCGGCTCGCCGCCCGTGATCGTCACCCCTCCCCCGGCCGTGGTGACGAAGTCCCGGTACCCGGTCACCTCCTCCATCACATCGTCGGCGGTGGCCTCCCGCCCGTCCCGCATGTGCCAGGTGTCCGGGTTGGCACAGTACAGGCAGCGCAGCGGGCAGCCGCTGACGGAGAGCGCGAACCGCGTCCCGGGACCGTCCACGCCGGTGGACAGGTCCCAGGAGTGGATCCGGCCGGTCGTGGTGTCCGTCACGGCACCCTCCTTCACAGCGATCCGTGGAAGGTCCGGCTGATCGCGTCGAGTTGTTGTTCCGGGGTCAGCCGCACGAAGTCGACCGCGTAGCCGGAGACACGGGGTGTCAGGTCCGGGTACGTCTCCGGGTGTTCCATGGCGTCCTCCAGCGTCGCCCGGTCCAGCACGTCGACGTTCATGTGGAAACCGCCGGCGGCCGTGTACCCGTCGAGGACGCCCGCCAGGTTGCCCGGGCGCTCGGCCGGGTCGTGCCCCAGCCCCTCCGGCGTGATCGTCGACGTCGGCGAGATGCCGTCGCGGGCCTGCTCGTACGGCAGCCCGGTCAGGAAGTCCGGACCGCCGGTGTACGGCGTGTGGTCGGCCTGGACGAAGTCGCGTACGTCGATACGCTCGCGCCGGCGCGTCCCGGTGAACTCCCGCCGGGCACCGGCCGTCCGGCTGCCGGCCGTCGTGGTTGCGCTCATCGACGGTCCTCTCCCCTGTCGCGCATGTCCGCTCTCCCTCCGGATCCTGGTCGTTCGCGGTGGCCGCCGGGAGTGCCGGGCAGTTCCCGGGCGGGGGCCGTTCGGCCCGCTTCCCGTGGCCCTGCCGGCCGGGCGTCATCCGACGGGCAGATCGGGCCGCACGAGCGTGCCCGAGCGGCCGTGGACGATCTCGTACGCCGCGTCGAGGGAACCGATCGCGGCGAGGCCCCCGGTGCGTTCGACGAACCGCGCCACGGCCTCGGTCTTCGGCCCCATCGAGCCGGCCGGGAAGTGGCCGCGACGCAGCTCGCTGGGAGTGGCGTCCAGGACGGGCCGCTGGCCGGGGGTGCCGTAGCGCTCGTAGACGTACGGGACGTCCGTGAGGATGAGCAGGAAGTCCGCCTTCAGGTCCTCGGCGAGCAGCGCCGCGGTGAGGTCCTTGTCGACGACCGCCTCCACACCGGTCAGCGCGCCGGTGTCCAGATCGGAGGTGACGGGGACACCCCCGCCGCCGGCGCAGATGACCAGGGTGTGGTCCATGAGCAGGTCGTGGACGGTGTCGGTCTCCAGGATCCGCTCGGGTGCCGGCGAGGCGACGACGCGCCGCCATCCGGTGGTGTCCCGCGCGATGGACCAGCCGTGCTTGCGCGCGAGGGAGCGGGCCAGGTCCGCCGAGTACACCTGGCCGACGAACTTCGTGGGCCGGTCGAAGGCCGGGTCGTCGGCCCTGACGAGGGTGTGGGTGACGAGCGCGGCGACCCGGCGTCCGGGGAGGGCGTTGTACAGGGCCCGGGCCAGCAGCGAGCCGATCATCCCCTCGGTCTGCGCCCCCAGCAGGTCCAGCGGATAGGGGGCGCTGAGGGCGGGATCGGTCGATGTCTCGGCGGCGAGCAGACCGATCTGGGGCCCGTTGCCGTGGGTGATGACGATCTCGTGGTCACGGGCGAGGGACGCGATGGCGGTGGACACCCGGTCGATGTTCGTCTGCTGCACGTCCGCGTCGGGGCGCTCGCCCCGGTGCAGCAGGGCGTTGCCGCCGAGGGCGACGACGATGCGCATGGTTCAGTCCTCCAGAGTGGCGAGGAGCACGGCCTTGATGCTGTGCAGCCGGTTCTCCGCCTGGTCGAAGACGAGGGATGCGGGCGAGGAGAAGACCTCGTCGGCGACCTCGAACGCGTCCAGGCCGTGGGTCTCGAAGAGTTCCCGGCCGAGCCGGGTGCGGCGGTCGGGGAGGGACGGCGGGCAGTGCGTGAACCGCATGTCCGGGTCGCCGGTGGCCGCCACCGTCTTGTCGTCTTCCCGGTACGGGCGCCCGGCGGGCGAACGGCGGCCCGCGACCAGGGCCGGGCCTGGCCGCAGCGTCTTCCGCAGGTCGGTGGTCATGTCGGTGTCCCTCGCGGGTGCGGGCCGGTCAGACGGCGGGGTCGCGTTCGACGGGGCAGCTCATGCAGCGCGGGCCGCCGCGGCCGCGGCCGAGTTCGGCGCCGGCGATGGTGACGATCTCGATGCCCTGCTTGCGCAGATGGGTGTTGGTGGTGACGTTGCGTTCGTAGCCGACGATCACGCCGGGGGCGAGCGCGAGGAAGTTGCTGCCGTCGTCCCACTGTTCTCGCTCGGCGTTGCGGATGTCCTGGGGTGCGGAGAGCATGCGGACCTTGTCCACGTCCAGGGCCTTCGCCAGGGCGGTCGCCAGATCCGGGTTCGGGACGACGCCGAAGCCGGTGGGGCGCACGTCGCTGGGTTCCAGCGTCCACGAGCGCAGCGAGTCGGCGAGGCCCGGGTAGATGGTGAAGGCGTCGTGGTCGACCATGGTCAGCACGGTGTCCAGGTGCATGTACGCGCGTGCCGCGGGCAGCCGGACCGCGATCAGCCTGCTCGCCGTACCGGCCTCGAACAGCCGTGCCGCCAGGTTCTCCACCGCCTGTGCGGTGGTCCGCTCCCCCATGCCGACCATGACGGCGCCGTTGCCGAGGACGTGGACGTCCCCGCCTTCGAGGGTGCCGACGGGGCCGTCCAGGAGCGGCGCGGGCGCGACGTGGGCGAACATCGGGTGGAACCGGTAGACGGCCTCCGCGTGCAGGCTCTCCCGCCGCCGGGCGGGCCTGGCCATGGGGTTGACCGACACCTGGTCGTACACCCAGCAGGAGTTGTCACGCGGGAAGAGGTGGTTGGGCAGCGGCGCGAGGGCGAAGTCGTCGTCGTCCAGCGCGCTCCAGACCAGGCTGCGCGGGGCGGCGAGGTCCAGATCGCTCTTGAGCAGCCCGCCGATCAGGTATCCGGCGAGGGTCTCCCCGTCGAGTGCGGCGCACCGTTCCAGCACCGGGTCCATCAGGGCCGGCCCGACGGTGGCCGGGGTGACCACCCGCTCCAGGAGCCAGGTGCGGGCCTGGGGCACGTCGAGGGTCTGCGCCAGCAGGTCGGCGAAGTAGTGCACACGGGCGCCGTGGTCGCGCAGGACCTGGGTGAAGGCGTCGTGCTCCTCACGGGCGCGCTTGGCCCACAGGATGTCGTCGAACAGGAGCGCGTCGACGTTGCGCGGGGTGAGGCGGGAGAGTTCGAGCCCGGGGCGGTGCACGATCACCTGGCGCAGGCGGCCGACTTCGGAGTCGACGTGGAAGGTGTTCATCTCTCGGCTTCCTCGGTGGTGGGGGGCGGGTGGTCAGTCGCGGTGGCCGAGGCCCTGCCTGCGCGGCCCGCCGCTGCGGCCCCGCCGCGGCCGGGGAAGCGCCGGCGGGCGGGAGGGCGGAGTCTCCGGGGCACGTGCGGCACGTGCGGCACGGTCGCCGGCCGCCGGCTCCACGGGCGCGGACCGCGCCGCCCCGCGGGCCTGGCCGCGCTTCAGCCACACATAGACCGGCAGCCCCAGCAGCAGCACGAACAGCCCGTAGTAGACGGTCTGGTAGCCGCTTCCTTGGATCGACCAGTAGGAGAACGCCATGGCCAGCGCGGCGACGGTGACGTCCCGGGCCAGGCGCCGCGGCGCGATGCCCTCCCGGCCGCGCACCAGCAGCCGGTGCAACTGGGCGGCCGCGGAGAACAGATACGGAATCACGGCCGTGAGCACGCTCAGCAGCACGATCTTGGTGAAGACGTCCTCGAAGCGGGTGTAGCTGAACACGGTGATCAGCGACGCGAGGAGGGTGGAGGAGACGATGCCGAAGACCGGAACGCCGCCTCGTCCGCGGAGCCGGGCGAAGGCCGCGGGGAAGAGCCCGTCGCGGGCGGCCGCGTACGGCATCTCGGCGCTCAGCATGGTCCAGCCGTTGAGGGCGCCGATGCCGGAGACGACGGCGGCCACGGCGACGGCGTCGCCCGCCCAGGTCCCGCCGGCGATGCCGTTCGCCGCGTCCGTGAACGGCGCGGTCGAGGACGCCAGTTCGCCGTGCGGGACCGTGCCGAAGACCGCCAGGGTGCCCAGCACGTAGATGACGGCGCAGACGAGCGTGCCGTAGACCGTGGCGCGCGGCACGTTCCGTCCGGGCTCGCGGACCCGCCCGGCGACCACGGACGCGGCCTCCAGGCCCAGGTAGCTGAACAGGGCGATGGCCGCGGCCGCCGAGACGGCGCCCGGCACGGACCGGCCGCTCGCGTTGAACGCCCCGAAGTTGGCGGGGTCGATGAACAGCAGCCCCACGGTGGCCATGAAGAGCAGCGGAACGAACTTCAGGACGGTGGTGATCACCTGGAAGGCGCCGGTGTTCCGCACCCCGGTGAGGTTGATCACCGCGGGGATCCACAGCCCGGTCAGCGCGATCAGCACGGATGTCCATGTGCGGTGACCGGTGTTGACGAAGACCTCCACGTAGCCGACCCAGGCCACCGCGATCGCGGCGTTCCCGGCCCACACCGTGATCCAGTACGACCAGGCGTTGAGGAATCCCGCGAACTCGCCGAACGCCTCGCGGGCGTAGACGTAGGGCCCTCCGGACGCCGGTACGCGCCTCGACAGCGACCCGAAGGTCAGGGCCAGCGCGAGCGCTCCCAGGGTGACGGCGCCGAACGCCACGAGGGAGACCGGCCCGTAGGGTGCGAGGGCCGCGGGGAGCGCGAAGACTCCCGTACCGATGATGCTGCCGATGACGAGCGCGCTGGCGGCGGGCAGGCCGAGCGCGGCCCCCTCGGCCGGCCTCTCGCCGTCCTTCGTGGTGGTGGACATGGGTGTGCTCCTTGTGCGGCTGCCGTGGAGTACCGATCCGGGACGATCCTTCTGCACCGCGCACGGCGCGATCAGCGGCCGGAAGGCCCCTGCGGGGCCCATTGGTCCCCCGGCCGGCTGCCCGCTCGGCCCCGTGCGGGGCTCCGCGTCCCGCACCCGGCCGCCCCGCCGTGGCGGTCACCCGCCACAACGGGCCGGGCGCCCCGGTCATCCGGGCCGAACGGCCCTACCGCGCGCCCGTCCGCCCGCCGTTCCATAGAGGCCGCTCCGCCCGTCGCAGAAGGCAGCCGCTTCGCCCGCGACACGGAATGAGGCAGCTACCCGCACGGAAGACCACCATGTCCCCCGACACTCCTGAAGCGACCGTCGTGAAGCCACGCCACTCCCTCGACCTCACCGGCGAGGAGGCGCTGCGGCTGCTGGGCGAGGTTCCCCTCGGCCGGCTCGTCTTCACCCGGCACGCCCTGCCGACGATCCGGCCCGTCAACCACGTCCTGCACAACGGCGACATCGTCATCCGCACCCAGGAGGGCACGGCTCTGACGTCCCGCATCCGGGAGGCCGACAGCCGGGGTGTGGTCGTGGCCTACGAGGCCGACAGCATCGATCCCGACTCCCGGCTCGGCTGGAGCGTCGTGGCCACCGGCTACGCGCGCCCCGTCACCGACCCCGGCGAACTGGCCTACTACCGGTCGGTGCTGCGCCCGTGGCTGAGCGGCACCATGGACCAGACGTTCCGCATCCGCCCTGACCTGGTCACGGGCGTCCGGCTCGTCCCCGCGCCCGGCGAGGGATGACGCCGGCCGGTTCGCGCCCCGCCGGCGGTGGGCGGAACGGCACGGTCACACCGGGAACGAGCAGGACGGGACAGTGGGCCCGGTGCAGGAGCGCCCTGGCGACCGGCCCGGGCCGCCTGCCCGGCCCCGGCGGACCCGGCCGGCCGGCCACGACGACGAGGTCCGCGGTGCGGCTGGCCTCCACCAGCGCCCGCGCCGACGCTGCGGCCACCCCGGCGTCCGGTGACAGCCATGCGGTGCGCCCGCCGCGCCGGTGCTCCGTCTGTTCCGCCCCGCCGCGCCGGGCCGGGGACCGCAGGACCCGCAGCCGGGCGCCCCGCAGTTCCGCCTCCTGAAAGGCGTACGCGGCCGTGTCGGCGTCGGCGGGGTCCTCCAGGCCGACCAGCACCTCCCCGTGCCGGCGCGAGGACACGCCGCCCCTCACCACGAGCAGGGGGCCCGGCGCGTGCGCGGCCAGGCGCATGCTCACCGAACCCAGCAGCGTGCCGGAGACGCTGCCGAGGCCCCGGCAGCCGACGACGGTGAGCGCGGCGTGGCGTGCGCGTTCCACGAGTGCGGCCGCCGAGTGCCCCTCGGCCCCGAGGGTGGTGACGGGGACCTCGGGATGACGGCGGCGCACCCGCTCGGCGGCCGACGCCAGCACCGGTTCCGCCTCGTCCCGGTCCGGTACCGCGTACACGATCTCCAGGCCGAGGGCACGCAGGGCCGCCTCCTCGGCGGCTCGGTCCAGTGCGCGTACCGAGACGGCCGAGCCGTCCACGCCGACGGTGACATGCCGGCTGGTCGTGGCGGTCATGGGCTCTTCCTCCCCTTGGTCGGCGGCTCCCGGAAGGCGGTCGGGGCGCCGGTCCGGTCCGGGCGCCGGTTCAGGCGTGCGGGACGACGGCGACCGGGCAGCCGACGTGGTGGAGCACGGCCTGGGTGACCGCGCCGATGTGCGTGCCGATCCGGGCGTCCCGCATCCGGCGCCCGACCACGACGAGAGAGGCGTGCGCGGAGGCACGCACGAGCTCCGGGGCGGCTCGCCCCTCGGAGACGGTCTCGGTCACCGGGACCCCGGGAAACTTCTCGCACCACGGACGCAGCGTCGCGACCACGTCGTGTTCCCGCTCGGCGAGCAGTTCGGGCCCGGCCGCCGGGCCCGTCCGGCCCTGGACGGCGTGGGCCGCCGGGGCTGTGAAGGTGTGGACGACGCGCAGCGAGGCGCCGAGACGGCGGGCGGACTCGAAGGCGAACTCGATCAGCTCGTCGCAGGGGTACCGGGTGTCCAGGCCGAGGACGACGTCGCGGTAGGGGGTCTCGGGTATCTCGTCGGGCGAGACGCCGACGGAGGCCGGCAGGTGTTCGTCGGCGAAGGTCTCGCCCGCGCGTACGAGCACCACGGGACGCGGGCACCGGGCGACGACGCGCTGGGACACCGAACCGACCACGAAACCCGCGACCCGGCCGAGACCGCGGGACCCGAGCACCAGCAGGCCGGAGTCGCCGGCCGCGTCGAGCAGGGCGGTGACCGCGGAGTCCTGCACCAGCCGGTCCTCGACCGTCAGCCCGGGGTGCGCGGCGCGGACGCTGCCGGCCGCCCGTTTCAGGGTCTCCTCCGCCCAGTCCCGCTGGGTCATGCCCATGGGTACGGAGGGCGCCGGTGTCAGCTGCCACGTCCAGGCGTGCACGAGGCGGAGCGGGGCGCCCCGGCGCAGGGCCTCGCGGGCGGCCCAGTGCGCGGCTGCGAGGCTCTCGCTGGATTCGTCGACCCCCGCGGTGACGTGCCGAACCATGGTGCGGACCTCCTCGTCCGGGTTCTCCGGCTCCTCCATCGAGCCTCGGGCACAGGACGTACCCGTGCGCAGGGGCCGCACAGGCCTTTCCCGGGGCCTATCGGCCCATCGTCCCGCCGTGCCGCTCCCTCGCGGCGAAGCACCGGGGCGGCCGGGGAGGCCCCTGTGGGGCGCGGGGAGGCACGCGAGCGCCCGTCACGGACCCGCGGGCGTGCCGCACCCGGGCCGGCCGCGGCGCTCACCCCCTGAGGGCCCGGGAACACAACCCGCGGAGCCCGGCGCCCCCGAAGCCCCGGCGCCGCCGCGGTGCCGGACGGCCCGGCCGGGGGGCCAGGTGGCCCATGGCCGGTCAGGCGGCACCGGGACAGGCTGAGAGCGCGGACCCGTATGTCCTCTGGAGGCCGTGATGAACGCTCCCCCGACGACGAGCATGCTCCGCGCACTGCCCGCCGAGCACCGCAGGCGGCTGATGAGCCGCGCCCGTGAGGTGTCCTTCCCCCAGGGAACGCGTCTGTTCGAGGAAGGCGGGCGCGCCGACCGGTTCTGGACCATCCGCACCGGCACGGTCGACCTGGACATGCATGTGCCGGGCCGCCGCCCCGCCGTCGTCACCACCCTCGGGCACGACGAACTCCTCGGCTGGTCCTGGCTGTTCGCCCCGCACGTCTGGCACATGGGCGCGGCGACGACGAGCCCGGTGCGCGCGTACGAGTTCGATGCCGCGACGGTCCGCGCGATGTGCCAGGACGATCCGGCGCTCGGCCTGGGCGTGGCCCAGTGGGTGGGCGGGATCGTGGTCCACCGCCTGCACTCGGCCCGGACCCGGCTGCTCGACCTCTACGCCCCGTACGGCAGCGGCGGCTTCCACTGATCGCGCACCTTCCACCGGAGGAGGCTCCATGCTCGGCACCCCGCACATCGTCAGCGATGTGATGACCCATACGGTCGCCGCCGTCGGCCGCCGCGCGGCCTTCAAGGAGATCGTGCGGATGATGCAGGACTGGAAGGTCAGCGCCCTGCCCGTGCTGGAGGGCGAGGGCCGCGTCGTCGGCGTCGTCTCGGAGGCCGACCTGCTGGCCAAGGAGGAGTTCCGCGAGAACGTCTCCGGCCTCCTCCCGTCGAGGCCGGGCGCGCCCGAGGGTGCCTTTCTCCCGCCGCCGGGCCGGCTCTCCGACCTCGCCAGGGCGGACGCGGTGACCGCCGAGGACCTGATGACCTCCCCGGCCGTGACCATCCGTCCGGACGCCACGCTCGCGCAGGCGGCGCGCGCCATGGCGCTGTCCCGGGTCAAGCGGCTCCCCGTGGTCGACGAGCTGGGCATGCTGCAGGGCATCGTCAGCCGCGCGGACCTGCTGAAGGTGTTCCTGCGCGACGACGAGGAGATCGAGCGGGAGGTCCGGCGCGAGGTCGTCTCACGCCTCTTCCCCTCGGCGGACGTGCGCATAGGTGTGGAGAACGGGGTCGTGACGGTCGGCGGCCACGTCCGGGACACCTCGCTGGTGCCGGTGGCCGCGCGTCTGGTCAGGGCCGTCGAGGGCGTCGTGGACGTGCGGTTCGACCTCACCGGTCCGGGGGCCGCCGACGCTGCCGCGGCGGGCGGGGACAAGAGGGCCGCCGCACCCTGACCGGTGGGGGTGGCCGCGCGGGAGGGGGTGGCGTCCGGGCCGGGACGGCCGTGCGGCCCGCGGCCCCCGCCGCCGGGAACCGGCTCCCGGGGAACGCCGCGGCGGCCGGCACGGCCATGCGGCCCGCAGCGGGACGGGGCGGCCGGCACGGCCATGCGGCCCGCAGCCCCGCGGGGTGACGTCCCGGACAGGACAGCCATGCGGCCCGCAGCCCCGCGGGAGGAGGTGGCGTCCGGGCCGGGACGGCCGTGCGGCCCGCGGCCCCCGCCGCCGGGAACCGGCTCCCGGGGAACGCCGCGGCGGCCGAGGCGTCGTCGTCCTCGCCGCCGGCAACCGGCCGGAGGCCCTCGGCCCGGCCCTGCTGCGCCCCGGACGCTTCCGACCGCCAGGTCACCGTCCCGCTGCCCGACCGGGCCGAGCGCGCCGCCATCCTGCGGGTGCACGCCCGGGGCGAGATCCTCGCCCCCCGAGGTCGACCAGCCACGGCGTTCGCGGTGGGCCCGGCAGGCGCCGTGCGGAGAGGGGGCACCCGGGGTGCCCGCCGCGTCCCGCGTCTCCGGGCGGAGCCCGGTGTCAGCTCGTCTTGCGTCGCCACTGCGGCTCGACGCGGTCCCATTCGGCGCCCCAGCTCTCCGTGGCGCGCCGCTCGATCCGCAGGCGCACCACGCGTCCGCCGACGAGAACGGCGAGGCCCCCGGCCGCGGCGGCCGCGGCCCCGGTCAGGACGACCCGTGCGGCGGCCTCCGACGCGCTCAGCGGGGCGGACACCAGGTGGCCGTGCCCGTCGGTCCACGCCGGTACCCCGGTGCCGGCCTTCACTCCCGTCTCCACGCTCGTGGTGCCGGTGCGGACGGCGCCGTCGCCGTCGGTCCAGCGGACCTTCGCCTGCAGGTGGTCGTAGCGGGATCCGCTGGCCGGGTCGCGCAGGTCGTCCGGCGTGGTCTGCAGCAGGACCGCGGCGACCGGCTGCCGCTGCTGCCGCTGCTGGTCCGCCGCCTCGCCCACGGCATAGGCGCCCAGGGCGCCGGCGGCGGTCCCGCCGGCCACGGCGACCAGCCAGGTGGCCAGCACGACCCAGCCCTCCACGGTGTCGCTGTGCCGTCGCAGCGGATTGCGCCGCCACCGCCACGCAAGGACCGTCCCGCGCCTGACCTTCCGCATCGGTCGCACCCCCTCCCGGGCTCCCGGGCCCGACGGCCCGAACACTGTGAGCAAGATCCCACCCCCCGGCCGATCCCCGGGAGGGGTCTCAGGGCCATGACGAGAGGGCCGGTGAGGGAGCATTGTGGGGGGAGCACTGGGGCCGGACGGCCCTGGTACGTCCGGTACCGGCGGCCGATCGTCGTCGGCACCGGCACTCCGCAGTCTGTCCGCACCGGAAAACGAGAGGTCCTCATGGACGAGGCACGTACCTTCACCGAGGAGAACCCGATCCGGGTCTTCCTGCTGGACGACCACGAGGTCGTACGACGCGGCCTGGCCGACCTGCTGGACGCCGAACCGGACATCTCGGTGGTCGGCGACGCCGACACGGTCGAACACGCTCTCGCCCGTGGGCCGGCGGTGCGGCCGCACGTGGCCGTTCTCGACGTGCGCCTCCCGGACGGCGACGGCATCACCGTCTGCCGCGAGCTGCGCAGCCGGATGCCGGAGCTGGCCTGCCTGATGCTGACCTCGTTCGACGACGAGGACGCGTTGCTGGACGCGATCATGGCCGGCGCCTCGGGCTATGTGCTCAAGCAGATCAGGGGCTCCGACCTGGTCTCGGCGGTCCGCACCGTGGCCTCCGGGCAGTCCATGCTCGACCCGGCGACGACCGCGCGGCTGATGCACTCGCTGCGCGCCGACCCGGCCGAGCAGCCGGCCACCTCACCGGAACTGGCGAGCCTGTCCCCCCGGGAGCGGGACATCCTCGCGCTGATCGGGGACGGCCTCACGAACCGTGAGATCGGCAAGAAGCTGTATCTGTCGGAGAAGACCGTCAAGAACCACATCTCCCGCCTGCTGGCGAAGCTCGGCGTCCAGCGACGTGTCCAGGCCGCGGTTCTCGCCTCCCAGCTGGAACCGCAGGAGTCCGGGGAGCACACCGCCCGGTGAGCCGGGACCCGGGGCCGCCCCGCCGGGCGGGTCCGGGCCCTTCGGGACCCCATGAGGCCGCATGGCCCCTGCACACTCCCCGTACCCCGCGCCACGCTGGTGGCCGGTCACCGACTAGCCCACCGGCCTGCCGGCAGGGGGCGGGGAGGAGTTCCGATGACCACTGCGACCCTCGACGTCGCGACCTTGGAGACCCTGGTCTCGGCGGCCGTCGCCGCACCCTCCATCCTCAACACCCAGCCGTGGCGCTTCCGCCTCGATCCGGACACCGTCACGGTGGAGATCCGCGCCGCGACGGACCGCGGCCTGCGCCACATCGACCCGACGGGGCGTGCGCTGCACCTCTCCGTGGGCTGCGCGGTCCTCAATCTGCGGGTGGCCGTCGCGCACTTCGGCTGGGAGCCGGTCACCCGGCTGCTGCCCAGGCCCGAGGAGCCCGACCTGCTGGCGACGGTACGGCTGGCCGGTCCGGCCAGGAACTCCACGGCTCCCCGGCTGTACGACGCCGTGTGGCGCCGGCACAGCAGCCGGTTCCCGTTCTCGGAGCGGCCGCTGCCCTCCGCCGTGCTCACCGAACTCGGCGAGGCCGCCCGTGCCGAGGGGGCGCTGCTGAACCGTCCCGTGCCACGCGACACCGACCGTCTGCTGCGGCTCACCTGGGAGGCGGAGCGCCGCAACACCGCCGACGCGGACCGGGCCGCCGAGAGCCGCCACTGGGTGCAGGACGGACCGGGGTCCGCGGGCCTCGGCATAGCGCCCGGGGCGCTGGGGCCCCAGGACTTCCGGGACCGGATCCCGATGCGGGACTTCGGTGCCCACCGGCACCCGGCGGCGCTGCCGTCCCGGCCCTTCGAGACCCGTCCGCTGCTCGCCACGGTGACCACCGCGCACGACCGGCGCGCGGACTGGCTGCGCGCCGGTCAGGCGCTGGAGCGCGTGCTGCTGGTGGCCACCGCCCGCGGGGTACGGGCCTCCCTGCTCCACCAGGCGCTGGAGTGGCCCGACCTGCGCGACGAACTCGGATCGCGGTCGGGCGAGCGCCGCGACCACGTCCAGATGGTGGTCCGTCTCGGGTACGGCCCGGAGGGTCCCCCGTCGCCGCGCCGCACGGCGCGGCAGGAGCTGGCGGACACCGCGCGGTCAGTTCTGCGCTGAGCCCACCGGCACCCGCCACACCAGCCGTGTCCCGCCGCCCCCCTGGCACTCGCCCACGGCGAACGTGCCGCCCAGGGCGACGGCCCGCTCCCGGAGGTTCCGCAGCCCGCTGCGCGCCACTCCCTCCGGGACTCCACAGCCGTCGTCGGCCACCGTGAGCATCAACTCACCCTTGGCGCACCGCAGATGGACGTCCATGGAGCGGGCCCCTGAGTGCCGCGCCGCATTGCTCAGAGCCTCGCCGAGAACCGCGATCACATGGTCGGCCACATCGCCGGGGACATCGGTGTCCACGAGCCCCTCGATGCGCAGCGCGGGCGGGAAGCCCAGCGATCGGGCGGACGCCGTCACCGCCTCGGACACCCGCCTGCGCAGGCCGGCCTCCTCCTTCGCTCCGCCGTGCGTGCGCAGCCCGAAGATCGTGGACCGAATGATCTTGATGGTCTCGTCGAGGTCCTCGACGGTCCGCGTCAGCCGGTCGACGGCCTCGGGGTGGTCGACGAAGCGCTGGGTGCTCTGCAGGGTCATGCCCGCCGCGAACAGCCGCTGGATCGCCAGGTCGTGCAGATCGCGGGCGATCCGGTCGCGGTCCTGCAGCAGTGTGATCCGCTCCGCGTCCCGGCGCCGCTCGGCGAGCTCCAGCGCCAGCGCCGCCTGCCCGGCGAATCCGAGCAGGGGGCCGGAGTCGGAATCCGCGAAGGGCGTACGGCCCGTCGCGCGGCCGAGCAGCAGCACCCCCATCGACTTGCCGCCCGCGTTCAGCGGCACGCCGACCACGGGCCCCAGCCCGGCCCACAGGTCCCTGGCCGCGCCGATCCGGGGGTCCTGTTCGATGTCCGCGCTGATCAAGGGGTCGGAGGCGCCCAGGGCGGCCTCCACGAAGCCGTCCTCGCCGGACATCACGAGGCCGCGCCGCCGCTCGGCTTGGATGCCGACGGCGAGCAGGGGCCGCAGCACGTCCTCGCCGGGCACGCGCTCGGCGAGCATCCCGACGTCGGCGGAGGCGATCTCCCGCGCCTGTTCGACGATCAGCTCCAGCACGTCGGCGCTCGGGGCGCCCGACAGCAGGGCGCTGGTGACCTCGGAACTCGCCCGCAGCCAGCGTTCACGCAGCCGCGTCTCCTCGTACAGCCGGGCGTTCTCGACGGCGACGCCGGCCGCCACCGCCAGGGTGGAGAGCACCGATTCGTCGTCGGCGTCGAACTCCGAGCCGCCGCGCTTCTCGGTGAGGTAGAGGTTTCCGAAGACGTGGTCGCGTACCCGGATGGGCACGCCGAGGAAGGAGCCCATCGGCGGGTGGTGGGCCGGGAAGCCGTAGGAGGCCGGGTGCTCGGAGATCCGGGCGAGGCGCAGCGGCTCGGGGTGCCGGATCAGCTGCCCGAGGATGCCGTGCCCGCTGGGCGGCGCCCCGATCCTGGCCCGGTCCTCGTCGCTGATGCCGGCGGTGTGGAACTCGGCGAGCGTGTTGTCCTCGCCGATCACGCCCAGCGCCCCGTACTGGGCGTCCACGAGGACGACCGCCGCGTCGACGATGGCCCGCAGCACCTGCGGCAGATCGAGCTCGCGGCCGACCGACAGGACCGCCTCCAGCAGGCTGTGCACCCGGTCCTGGGTACCCCGTGCCGCGTCGATGCGCGCCTGCAGCTCGTCCAGCAGTTCGTCCAGCCGCAGCTTGGGCAGCTGCTGCTCCGAACGCCGTCGCCCATCCCCGCTCATCGCTTCCTCCGACCGGCTCGCGCAGACGTGGTGCGGATCGACAGCGAACCTTCAGGTCATCACGATACTGGCTGGGATGCCGAACTGAGGACCGGCGATCACGTTCAGTGGACCTCTGGCCTCTTCCTATGACGTGCGGCTTCATGTATGGGCATCCCCGTCGGAAGGGCGCGTTGCGGACCGTCCCATGTCCGCTTTGCCCCTACTGTGCTATGAGATGACCAATGGTCAGGACATGGGAGACGCGGTGGCGGATGCGGGCGGTCCGGCGGCCGGGCCGGGGCGAGCACGCCGGCCCGGCGCCGTCGTGCTGGGCAGCCGGCCCTCCCGCTCCCTGCGCGCCGTCCGCCGTGCCCGGCCCGCCCGCGGCGCGGTCGCCGAGCGCACCGTTCCCTGGCTGCGGGTCGCCGCCGCCTACGCCTGGCGCGTGCTCCTCGTCGGGCTGGTCGTCTACGGCGTCTTCACCGTCCTCGGACGCTTCCAGCTCATCGCCGTGGCGCTGTTCCTCGCGCTCATCATCACCTCGCTCATGCGCCCCCCGACCGACCTGCTGAGCCGGTGGCTGCCGCGGTCCCTGAGCGTCACGCTCTCCCTCGTCCTCAGCATCCTGCTCCTGTTCTCGCTGCTCGCCCTCGTCGCCGACGCCGTGGTGGGCGAGTGGACGAAACTGACCGGGGAGTTCCGCCACGGCGTCCGGCAGATCGAACAGTGGCTCCAGCGCCCGCCGTTCCGGCTCAGCGCCGCCCGGCTCGCCGAACTGCAGCGGCAGATCGTCTCCTATGCGACCTCCCACCGGTCCGCCCTCCTCAGCAGCGCCGTCAGCGGCTTCGGCCGGGTCGTCGAAGTGGTCACCGGCGGGGCGCTCGCGCTCTTCTCGGCGATCTTCTTCATCCATTCCGGCGACCGCATGTGGTGCTGGACGCGCGACCAGTTCATGCCGCGCGCCGCCCGGCAGGTGTGGGACCGGGCCGGGCGCGCGGCCTGGCGGACGTTCGCCGGGTACACGCGCGGCATCATCATCGTGGCCGCCACCAACGCGGTGCTCGTCGGCGTCGTCCTGTTCGTGCTGCGGGTGCCGCTCGCACTGCCGCTCACCCTGCTGGAGTTCTTCGCCGCGTTCGTGCCGCTCATCGGCTCACCGGTCGCACTCGGCGTGGCCACGGTCGTCGCCCTCGCCGGGCGCGGTCCGCTCACGGCCGCGGGGGTGCTGCTGCTCATCGTCTTCATCGGCCAGCTGGAGGGGCATGTCCTGCATCCCCTGGTGATGAGCTGGGCCGTCAGCCTGCACCCGGTCGTCGTCGCCGTGTCCGTCATCGGCGGCAGCATCGTCGCGGGCGTGATCGGCGCCGTCGTCGCGGTCCCGCTCGTGTCCGTCGCCTGGGCGGTGCTGCAGGCGCTGCGCGCCAAGCCCCCGTGACCGCCCGCGGGGGGAGCGGGGCCCGCCGCCGTGCCCCGCGAGGAGTGCCGTGTGAGCGCCGTGTCACCCCGTCGCCCGGCGGTGGGCGCGGAGGGAAGGGGACCCGTACAGGCCGTTCGCACGGATGAAGGCGTGCACGGCGGCCGGCAGCAGATCGCCCACCGGAGCGCCCAGCGCCAGGCGTCGTCTGCACTCGGTGGCGGAGATCGGCGAGCCGGCGCCGGGCACCACATGGACCCGGCGCCGATCGAAGGGGGCGGGGATGTCGACCGGTTCCGCCCGGGGGCAGACCGCGACGTCCACGTCGGCCAGCAGCTCCCGCGCGCCCAGCCACCCCGGGATGGTCCGGAACGTGTCCGCCCCGACGATCAGCGTCAGCTCCGCATCCGGCCCGTACCGTGCCCTGACGGTTCGTACCGTGTCCACGGTGAACGTCGGTCCCGGCCGGTCCACGTCGACGCGGCTGGCCCGGCACACCGTGGTCGACGGGGCCGCGAGACCCGTCATCGTCCAGCGCTGCGCCGCGTCGCACACCGGCCGGCGGCGCCGGTGCCACGGCACGCCCGCCGGGACCAGGAGCACCCGGTCGAGGGCGAGGGCCCGGGCCGCCGACTGTGCGTTGCTCAGGTGTCCCCAGTGAACGGGATCGAACGTGCCGCCCATGATGCCGATGCGCATCCGTCCCCCGATGCCCTTGCCGCACGCCCGCCGGGATCGTAGCGGGGCCAGGCACGGGGTACGGACATCAGCAGATCCTCGGCAGCTGTTCCCCGATCGGCATGTCGACCACACGGGTGCCGCCCAGTCCGGTGCGGGCCACCACCATGCCCGGATGCTCCGCCACGGCCTCGCCGATGATCCTGGACTCCGCGCCCAGCGGGTGCGAGCGCATCGCCTGCAGGACGGCGTCGGCGTGCTCGCGCGGCACGAACGCCACCAGCTTGCCCTCGTTGGCGACGTACAGGGGGTCGAGGCCCAGCACGGCGCACGCGTTGGCGACGGCCGGCGGGACCGGGACCTCGCGTTCGCTGATGACGGTCCCGGTGCCCGAGGCCGTCGCGATCTCGTTCAGCGCGGCCGCGAGCCCGCCCCGGGTGGGATCGCGCAGCACGTGCAGGTCCGGGGTGACGGCGAGCATGGCGTCGACCAGTCCCCCGAGCGCGGCGCAGTCGCTCTCGATCTCCACACCGAATTCCAGGCCCTCGCGCACACTCATGATCGCCACGCCGTGCACTCCGACGGCACCGCTGACGATCACGACGTCGCCGGGGACCACCCGCTGCGGCCGCAGGTCGACGCCCGCGGGGATGAGCCCGATACCGGCCGTGTTGACGAAGACGCCGTCCCCGTGGCCGGCCTCCACGACCTTGGTGTCGCCCGTCGCCACCTCGACGCCCGCGGCCCGGGCGGCCGCGCCGAGCGCGTCGGCGACACGGGCGACCGTCTCCAGTTCGACGCCTTCCTCCAGGATGAAACCGCAGGAGAGGTACGACGCCCGGGCGCCGCTCATCGCGAGGTCGTTGACGGTGCCGTTGACCGCCAGGTCGCCGATGCTGCCGCCGGGGAAGAAAAGCGGCCGCACCACGAACGAGTCGGTGGACAGGGCCAGCCGGAGACCGCCGAGCGACACCGCGGCGGCATCACCGAGCTGGGCGAGCGCCTCCCCGCCGAAGGCGGGCGCGAACACGTGCCGGACCAGTTCGGCGGAGAGCGCACCGCCTCCGCCGTGCCCCATGACGATGCGGGGCTGGTCGCGCAACGGAGCCGGGCAGGTCCAGGCCGCCGGGTCCGGGATCGGCTGCAGGTCGAGGGTGTCAGACAACGGGGGTCGCCTCCCGGGCCGCGGGGGTGGTGTCCAGGCGCCGGTAGAGGTGGTACGCGGCGCAGGCGCCCTCGCTGGAGACCATCGTGGCTCCCAGCGGGGTGCGGGGGGTGCACAGGGTGCCGAAAGCCTCGCACTCGTGCGGCTTGATCAGGCCCTGCAGGACCTCGCCGCTGCGGCACGCGGCCGGTTCCCGGGTGCTGACGCCGCCGACCGGGAAGCGGTGCTCGGCGTCGTACTCGCGGTACTTCTCCGACAGGCGCCAGCCGCTGTCCGGGATCACGCCGATGCCGCGCCAGGTGCGGTCGGTGACCTCGAAGACGTCCTCCAGCATGGCCTTGGCGGCCGGATTGCCCTCGGCGCGGACGGCACGCGGGTAGGCGTTGTCGACCGTGTGCTCGCCGCGCTCCAGCTGCGCCACGGTCCGGCGCACGCCCTCCAGGATGTCCAGGGGCTCGAACCCGGTCACAACGATCGGTACGCGGTGGCGCTCGGCCAGCTCCGGGTACTCGTCCACGCCCATCACACTGCACACGTGCCCGGCCGCCAGGAATCCCTGCACCCGGCAGTGCGGGGATCTCATGATCGCCTCGATGGCGGGGGGCACGCGGACATGGGACACCAGGAGGCTGAAGTTGGGGATGCCGAGCCTGCGGGCCTGGTAGACCGTCATCGCGTTGGGGGGCGCGGTCGTCTCGAAGCCGATACCGAAGAACACCACCTCCCGGCCGGGGTTCTGCCGGGCGATCCGCAGGGCGTCCAGCGGCGAGTAGACGACCCGTACGTCGCCGCCCTCCCCGCGCACCTGGAACAGGTCGCGTCCGGTGCCGGGCACCCGGAGCATGTCGCCGAACGAGCAGAAGATCACCTCCGGGCGGGAGGCGATCTCCAGCGCCTTGTCGATGACCTCCAGGGGGGTCACGCACACGGGGCAGCCGGGCCCGTGGATCAGTTCGACCCGGTCGGGCAGGAGCTGGTCGATGCCGTGGCGGATGATGGTGTGCGTCTGCCCGCCGCAGACCTCCATCAGCGCCCAGGGCCTGGTCACCGTGGCATGGATCTCGTCGAGGAGCCGGCGCGCCAGATCCGGGTCCTGGAACTCTTCGATGTACTTCACTTCCGCGCCTCCTCACGCGCTGGCGGGAGCGCTCCGCCCGCCTCCGCGGCCGCTTCCCAGGGGTCGCCGAACTCCTCCTGCAGCATGCCGAGGGTTTCGAACAGTTCGAGCGTCTGCTTCGCCGACTCCTCGTCCAGGCGCTGCAGGGCGAAGCCGACGTGGACGACGGCGTACTCGCCGACCTGGAGGTCGGGCAGGTACTCCAGGCACACCTCCTTGACCACGCCGCCGAAGTCGACGCTGGCCATCCGGGTGCCGTCACGTTCCTCGATGTCCAGCACTCTGCCGGGTACCGCCAGGCACATGGGCCTCTCCTCGCTTGGGTGGTGCGTCGCCCGGCGCTGCCGGGGCGGCTCGTCAGTCGGGGGATCCGGTGCGCTCCTCCACGCGGGCGGCCACCATGAGCTGGCCGAGGGCCAGGCCGCCGTCGCCCGGCGGGACCAGGTGGTGGCGCAGCACCGTGAAGCCGTCGGCGCCGAGGGCCGCGGCGCAGTCGGAGGAGAGCAGGGAGTTGAGGAACACGCCACCGGTCAGGGCGACGGTGTCGACTCCGTGCGTGTCCCGGGCCGACACGCACACGCGGTGGACGAGGCCGGTGACCGCACGGTGGAAGCGGGCCGCGACCAGGGCCGGTGCCACGCCCGCCCGCAGGTCGCCGGCGATCGCCGTGAGAACGGGCCCCGGGTCGGCCCGCAGCGGGCCTGCGCCCGGCCGTGGTGCCGTGACGGCGAACCGGTAGGCGGCGGTGTCGCCGGCCGGCGCCCGCAGCGCGGCCGCCTCCAGTTCGACGGCTGCCTGGGCCTCGTATCCGGCCCGGTGGCAGATGCCGGCGAGGGACGACACCGCGTCGAAGAGCCGGCCCATGCTGGAGGTGGGGACGCAGTTCAGGTTGCGCTCCAACTGCCGCCTGAGCACACGCCGTTCGTCGGGCGGGCAGGCCGTCGTGCAGGCGAGGTCGTCCGACCAGCCGATCCCGGCCGCGCGCAGGTGGGCCAGGGCCATGCGGTAGGGCCGGTGCACCGCGGCGTCGCCCCCGGGCAGCGGTACGTACGCGAGGTGCGCGAGGCGGGTGAAGCCCGCGTAGTCGGCGAGCAGGAACTCCCCGCCCCATACCGCCCCGTCGTCGCCGTATCCGGTGCCGTCGAAGGCGACGCCGATCACCGGCCGGCCGCCGTCGAGTCCCTGCTCGGCCATCGCGGAGGCGACGTGGGCGTGGTGGTGCTGGACCCGGACGACCGGCCGGCCCGCCGCGTTGCGCAGCGCCCACCGGGCGGAGCGGTAGCCGGGATGCCGGTCGGCGGCCAGCAGCCGCGGCCGTACCGGGGTGATCGACTCCAGTTGTGCCACGGCCCGTTCGAAGGCCCGCTGGGTGGCGAGGTCGTCCATGTCGCCGATGTGGGCGGACAGCCACGCCCGGCGGCCCTCGGCGAGGCAGAACGCGTTCTTGAGGTCTCCCCCGACGGCCAGAGCGGGGCGTACCGGCACCGGAAGGGTCAGCGGCAGGGGCGCGTACCCGCGGGCGCGGCGCACGGGCAGCGGGCTGCCGTCGCACACGCGCACCACCGAGTCGTCGCAGGGCACATGGATCGGCCGGTCGTGCGTGAGCCAGGCGTCGGCCAGGTGCGCCAGCCTGCGCAGCGCCTCGCCGTCGTCGGTGACGATCGGTTCGCCGGACACGTTGCCGCTGGTCATGACGAGCAGTCGGGGGCCCTCGGCATCGCCGGGGAGGCCGAACAGCAGCCGGTGCAGGGGGGTGTAGGGCAGCATGACCCCGAGGTCGGGGCTGCCGGGCGCGACGGTCTCGGCCGGGCACGGGCGGCCCGGCGCGGACGGGGTGTCCGTGCGGCGGCGCAGCAGCACGATGGGCCGGGTGCTGCCGGTGAGCAGGCCGCGCTCCTGCGGGGCGAGCCGCACGAGGTGCTCGATGTCGTCGAGGCCCCCGGCCATGACGGCGAAGGGCTTGTTCCCCCGGTCCTTGCGCCGGCGCAGCCGGGCGACGGCGGCGGGATCGGTGGCGTCACAGGCCAGGTGGTAACCGCCCAGGCCCTTGACGGCGAGGATCGCGCCGCCCGCCAGGAGCCTTCGGGCCCCGGCCACCGGATCGGCGTCCGCGGCCGGCCGCGGCGGGCCGCCGTCCGGCCGCCGCACGAGCAGGCGCAGCCGTGGGCCGCAGCCCGGGCAGGCGACCGGCTGGGCGTGGAAACGGCGGTCGGCGGGATCGGCGTACTCGCGGGCGCACCCGGGACACATCGGGAAGCCGGCCATGGTGGTGTGCGCCCGGTCGTAGGGCAGGCCGGTGACGATCGTGAACCTCGGGCCGCAGTGGGTGCAGTTGATGAACGGGTGGCGGTGGCGGCGGTCCGCGGGGTCGGCCAGTTCGCGCAGGCATGCGGCGCACGTGGCCGTGTCCGGAGGGATCAGGGTGCCCGCCGGTCCTCCGGTGCGGGAGGCGAGGATGGTGAACGCGGGGTCGCCGGTGGCGGGGACGTCGTGGTGGTCGACGGAGTCCACGCGGGCCAGCGGGGGCGCGTCCGCGGCAACCCGCTCGCAGAACCGGATGACGTCCGCGGGGGCGCCCTCGACCTCCACGACGACGCCCTCGGGGGTGTTGGTGACGTGCCCGCACAGGTCCAGGGCGGTGGCGAGGGTGTGCACGAACGGCCGGAAGCCGACGCCCTGCACGACGCCCCGCACGGTGACCCGGCGGCGCAGCCGCGCCGGGACGGCGACGGCCGTCGGGGGGCGGGGGCCGCTCACGAGCGGGACGGCGCCATGACGCCGGTGCCGTCCGTGTGGTCATGGGCGTGGCCGTGCGGCGCGGCCTGCGGACGGCGGGTCATGACGGGTGTGTGGAGGGGGGCGCCGTCCGCGGCCGCCAGCGCCCGGTCGAGCAGGGCGCCGGTCCCCAGGTCGCGCCGGGCGGAGGTCAGCAGCACGTCGACTCCCGGGTTCACCCGCTCCACGTTCGCGCGGAAGGCCGCCTCGTCGAACGCGACGGCCTCGGCGATGTCGGTCTTGGTGACCACGACCAGGTGGGCGAGGCCGAAGGCGGTGGGGTACTTGAGCGGCTTGTCCTCGCCCTCGGTCACGGAGGCCAGGACGACGCGGAGGGTCTCCCCCAGGTCGTAGGAGGCGGGACAGACCAGATTGCCCACGTTCTCCACGAACAGCAGCCGGGTCGCGTCCGGCAGCCACCCCTCCAGGTGGCGGGCGAGCATCGTGGACTCCAGGTGGCACAGTCCGTCGGTGAGGACCTGCTTGACGGGCACGCCCGACCGCGCCAGGCGCGCGGCGTCGTTCTCGGTGGCCAGGTCGGCGGTCAGCGCCGCCACCGGCACCGACCGCTCCCGGGCCAGCACCAGTTCGCGTTCCAGGAGGGCGGTCTTGCCGCTGCCCGGGCTGGACAGCAGGTTGACGACGGTCGTGCCCCGGGCCGCGAGTTCGGTGCGCAGGGTGTGCGCGGCCCGGTCGTTCTTGGCGAGTACGGCCTGTTCCAGGTCGACCACACGGCACATGGTTCAGCGCTCCTCGGGGATCGGTTCGCGGGTGGGTGCGTGCGTCCGGCCGTCCTCCCAGTGCACGCTGACGATCTGCAGTTCCCGGCCCGACAGCAGGTCGGTGCTCGCCCCGCCACACCGCGGACAGCACATGAGCGGCGGCATGCCGACGGGCCATTCGTGCGCGCAGGGTGCGCAGCGGGCCCGGCCCGGCACCGCGTCGGTGACCAGTTCGGCTCCCTCCAGCACGGTCCCGGCACAGGCCAGTTCGAAGCAGAACGCCAGCGCGTCGGGGACGACGCCGGCGAGTTCGCCCACCCGGAGCAGCACCGAACGCACCGCCGTGACGTCCCCGGCCCGCTCGGCCGCCTCTTCCACCTGGCCGATCACGGCCAGCGCGATGGACATCTCGTGCATCGGTCTCCGTCCCGGCCGCGGCCGGGACCCGCCCCGGGAGGCGGGACGTGCGGGCGCGGCCCGCCGACGTCCATTAGAGGTGGCCGGGGCGGGGCGCGCGGACCGGCACGCCGTCGCCGCCCGGCCGCGTACGCCGTTCGCCCCAAGAGGGCGGCCGCATCTCATGCCGCCGCATCTCATGCCGCCGCATCTCATGCCGCCGCTTCTCATGTCGCCACTTCTCATGTCGCCACTTCGCCGGCGACGGCCTGCCGCGCGGACCCGCCCGGTCCGCCGGCCCCCAGCATCTCCTCGATCAGCCGGACGGCCTCCGGCACGGCACCGGCGACCGCGGGGCTCAGCCCGACGCCCTCCTCCACCGCGGCCGGTTCGCATCCCACGACCAGCGTGCGCCGCGGCGGCCGCCCTCCGGTTCCGGCACTGAGCGTGCCCAGCAGCGCGAGTACGGCGTCGGGGGTCATCCGGTGGCCGTCGAGCGGCGCGCCGTGGGGATCGTTCCCACCGGGGCCGTCGTGCTCGATGACGTACAGCGTGCCGGGATCGCCGCCGCGCGCGGTGGCGTCCACCAGGACGAGGGTGTCGTAGCCGTCGAGCACCTGGTAGGCGAGGTGCACGCCCCGCACCCCGATGTCCGCGACCTCGACGCCGGGCGGCAGATGACGCCCCTTCAGGGCGCGTACGGTCTCCACCCCGAAGCCGTCGTCGCCGAGGAAGACGTTCCCGATGCCGGCGACGAGCACCCGGCCGCCGGCCGGGACGCCTTCCGGGGCGAGCACGGGGTGGTCGTCGAGGATGACCGGTGAGGACAGCACCACATCTGCGTGGCCGGGCTCGCCGGCCAGTACGGGCCAGGTGTGCAGATTGCGGCAGGATGCGGCCGCGTCCTTCGCCCATGCGGGCGGATCGGTCATGGACAGGAACGATCCGGCGCTCAGGGCCATCAGGACGTGGGCGGCCACCAGGGAGTACGGCAGCGCCGCGTCCCGGCCGGCGGTACGGGCGTCGGCCGGCGTCCAGGGACTGGTGTTCTCGACGACGGCCGTCAGCCGCACGACGGGGCGGGGCCCGTCGAGGACGCGCGCCGACAGCCGCAGGGCGCCGCTGACCTCCTCGTGGCGGCGGACCGTACGGCCGATCGGACGGCCTGTCACGTCGAGGACCGGTTCGCTCTCCTCCCCCGCCGGGCGGCCGAAGGGGATCGTGACCCCGTCGCCGTCCAGGAGCTCGTCCACCGTCACCACCACGCCGACGCGTTCCTCGGTGCCCTCGTCCCCGGCCGCCAGGACCAGGTCGCCGGGCCGGAGTTCGGGAACGCTCTCGAACACGCCGTCGGAACCGGCCCGCTGGAGCGTTCGCCGCCGGGCGCGCAGGAAGCGCAGCTCCACCGCCAGGGTGGCGTCCGCGCCGGGTTCCATCAGGCACTCGGTGTGCTGGAAGTCGTACTCCTCGCCCTCGGCGCCCCAGCCGGGCGGTACGAGCACCCCTGACTGGCGGTGCACCCGGTTCCTCGCCGCCGGGTCCCGGCGGGGGCACAGCACGCACCCCTCGAAGAGGACGGTGTCGGCCACCCGCCGGGCGCGGGTGAGGCGTTCCTCGGTCCGGGGGGCGAACGCGGTCACGCTCACGGGGCGGTCCTTCCGGTGGGTGCGGCGGGGGTGGACTGCGGCGTCACCGGGGGTGCTCCTCCGCCCCGGTGCGGCAGCCGGTGGCGCGGGCGAGATACGGCGGCGTGCCGGGCGGCTCCTCCTTGCGTACGAAGGCGCGCCGCAGGGCGTGGTAGGGGGCGTCCGGGTCGTGGAACACGCGGTGCATCTCGGCCAGCTCCCGTTCCCGGAAGGCGGACAGGGGCCCGCCGCTCTCCCGGCGTTCGCGTTCGGCCTTCTTCGCGGCGATCCGTGACCGTGTCCCCGGCAGCGAGGCGAGCCGGACCGCCAGCCGGCCGGCCTCCTCGGCGAAGTCCTCCGGCGCGCAGTCCACCACCCGGTCGACGAGCCCGAGGCCGAGCGCGCTCCGCGCGCTCATCGGCAGGGCCTCGCGCATCAGCCGCCCGGCCGTCGCGGCACCCACGCGGCGCGGCAGGGTGTACGTCCAGTACTCCGAGCCGTACAGGCCCATCAGCCGGTAGTGCGGGTTCAGCACGCAGCCGGCGCGGCACCACACCTCGTCGGCCGCCAGGGCGAGCATGACGCCGCCCGCCGCCGCGTTGCCCGCCAGGGCGGAGACCACCAGCCGGTCCGTGGTCGTCAGGACCGCCTCGACCAGGTCGTCGATGGCGTTGATGTTCGCCCAGGACTCCGCGGCGGGGTCCGCGGCGGCCTCGATGACGTTGAGGTGGATCCCGTTGGAGAAGAAGTCCCGCCGGCCGCCCAGCACCAGGACCGAGGTGGGGCGTGCGCACGCCTGGCGGTAGGCGCTCAGCAGGCGCCGGCACTGGGTGGTGCTCATGGCGCCGCCGGGGAAGGAGAACGCGAGGAAGCCGGCGCCGCCCTCCTCGCGGTAGCGGATGTCCGTCCAGGTGCGCGGGTCCGCGTCGGGCGGCGCGGGGAGCTCAGGAAGCCTGGGCAGCCGGTCGCCGAGGGCCTGGACCGCGGGGAGTCTGAACGTGGCCGGCCCCCCGGGACGGCGGGGGCGTCTGAGCTCCGGGATCCAGACGGCACCGTCCCCGGTCGCCCGGCAGACCGCCCCGGCCCGGGTGGCGAGCAGCTCCCCCGGGACCCCGCGCAGCCTCTCCTCGGGGTGGCCGCCGTGCAGGTACCACTCCTCGCCGAGCAGCACGTCGCGCACTCCGGGCTGCGAGTCCGCGGCACGCAGCTTGCGGACGACGGTCCGCGTGGGGTCGGCGTGCCAGTCGATGCGCCGGACGCTCTGGTCCAGGTACGGACGGGTCCGGGCGGTGTTCTGCCGCAGCGGGGTGAAGGTGCCGTCGGCGAAGCGCTCCACGGCGAGCGTGACGGCCGCGAGCGCGGCGTCGGCGATCTCGCCCCGGTACAGGTCGCTCTTGGCCACGGGCGGGACCGGGCACGCCACGGACGCCCACACGTCGCCCGCATCCATCTCCTCCTCGGCCTGGAAGACCGTCACGCCCCACCGTCGGGCGCCCTCCTGGATCGCCCAGTCGAGGGAGGACGGCCCGCGGTCGCCGACCGGGCCCGGGTGGACGACGAAACACGGGTAGGCGGCCCAGACCTGCCGGGGGATCGCCGTCTTCAGCAGAGGCGCGAGCACGAGGTCCGGCGCGTGGCGCGGCACCGCCTGTGTCAACGGGTTCCCCGGCAGGGCGAGTTCCACCGCGACGGTGTGACCGCGGTCGCGCAGTTCCGCATGGACGCGCTGGGTGAGGCTGTTGAACGCGCTGGCCACGAGCAGGATGTGCACGACGAACTCCCGGATCCCTCCCGGCGGACGACGGTGCGGGCGAAGGCGCCCGGCCGACTGCGATCGTCGGGCACACCCCCGCACCGCCACCGCAGACAGGCGGCCGGGTCACCCGAAAGCGGACGCCGAGCCGCCACCCGGCCGCCACGGCGGCGCGGGAGTGCCGCCCGGGGGCCCGCTCCGGGCGGGCCGCCCGCCGGCACCGGCGGTGCCTGTCCGAAGGCGCGATCCGTCACCGTATGTCATGGCTCTCGCCTCCCGGAGCCCGGCAGTGTAGACATGGCACATGGTCCGACTCGTGGGTCGAGTGGGCGATCGGTCGGCCCGTCGTCCCAGTGGTCCGCGCGCACCGGGCGCGCGGATCCGTATGCGCGCGCACGAGCCGGGCGCGCGGCGGGCTCCGCGCCGGCCTCCCGCGCGGGACCCGGGGGGCCGGTCACCGTCGGTCGCGGGACTGCGGTCGGCGCTGGGTGGGCGCAGTGTCGCAGGCCAGGTGTTCGTCCTCCAAGTGGTCATCGTGCTGCTGCTGGTCGTGTCGGCGGCGGTGGCACTGCTCCTTCAGGTACGGCACGACACGACGCAGGAGGCCCGCAACCGATCCCTCGCCGTCGCCGAGTCGTTCGCCAACGCGCCCGGCACCCGTGAGGCGCTGGGCGGCCCCGACCCGACGGCCGTGCTGCAGCCCCGGGCCGAGGCCGCGCGCCGGGCGGCGAAGGTCGACTTCGTCGTCGTCATGAACACCGACGGGATCCGCTACACCCACCCCAGACCGGACCGCATCGGGAAGAAGTTCGTCGGGACCATCGGGCCCGCGCTGGCCGGCGGCACCGTCACCGAGGAGATCAACGGGACCATCGGACGGCTGGTGCAGGCCGTCGTGCCCGTCAGGGCTCCCGACGGCAGGGTCGTGGGCCTGGTGTCGGCCGGTATCACGACGGCGCGCGTGGGCGGCGCCGCGGACCGGCAGCTGCCGCTCGTGCTGGCCGCCGCGGCCGCCGGACTCGGTCTGGCCACGGGCGGGACGGCGCTCGTCAGCAGGCGGTTGCTGCGCCAGACGCGCGGCCTGGGGCCGCGCGAGATGACCCGCATGTACGAGCACCACGACGCGGTGCTGCACTCCGTCCGGGAAGGAGTGATCATCGTCAGCGGTGAGGGTGATCTGCTGCTCGCCAACGACGAGGCGCGGCGCCTGCTGAACCTGCCCGACGACGCGGAGCGGCGCCATGTGACCGACCTCGGCCTCGACGACGGCACCGCCGCCCTCCTGGCCTCCGGGCGGATCGCCACGGACGAGGTACGCCTGGTCGGGGACCGGCTGCTGGCCGTCAACCAGCGGCCCACGGACCTGGCGGGGGGACCGCCCGGCAGTGTGGCCACACTCCGTGACTCGACGGAGCTGCGGGCCCTGTCCGGCCGCGCGGAGGTGGCGCGGGAGCGGCTGACCCTGCTGTACGACGCCGGAGTGGGGATCGGGACGGGCCTGGACGTGACCCGCACCGCCGAGGAGTTGGCGGAGCTGGCCGTGCCCCGGTTCGCGGACTTCGTGACCGTGGACCTCTTCGAGGCGGTCCTGAGCGGTGAGGAGCCGGAGGCGTCGACCGGTCTGCGCCGTACGGCGTCGAGCGGGATCCGGCCGAACGCCCCGCTCCGCCCGGTGGGCGAGCGGATCCGCGTCGAGGGGTCCTCGCCGCAGGCCCTCGGTCTCACGGGCGGCCGGGCCGTCCTCGAACCCCGCCTCGGTGACGCGTCGGGCCGGCCCGGGCAGGACCCCGAACGCATCGCGGACGTCGTCGCGTTCGGCATCCACTCGCTGATCACGGTGCCGGTGCGGGCGGGGGCGCTGGTGCTCGGCGTGGTCGACTTCTGGCGGTCCGAGAAGCCGGAGCCCTTCGACGTGGAGGAGCTCGCCCTCGCGGAGGAGCTGGTCGCCCGGGCCGCGG
Source organism: Streptomyces sp. PSU-S4-23 (assembly GCF_055632315.1). Taxonomy (NCBI): domain Bacteria; kingdom Bacillati; phylum Actinomycetota; class Actinomycetes; order Kitasatosporales; family Streptomycetaceae; genus Streptomyces; species Streptomyces sp. PSU-S4-23. The sequence continues at coordinate 570,241 of NZ_JBVMUU010000002.1, forward strand.
TCTCCATCGACAACGCCCGCCGCTACACCCGGGAACACGGCATGGCGGTGACGCTGCAGCGCAGTCTGCTGCCGCGCACGCTGCCCGAGCAGGGCGCCCTCGACATCGCCTACCGCTATCTTCCGGCGCAGGCGGGCGTGGGCGGGGACTGGTTCGACGTGCTGCCGCTGTCCGGCGCACGCGTCGCGCTCGTCGTGGGCGACGTCGTCGGCCACGGGCTGCACGCCGCGGCCACGATGGGACGGCTGCGCACCGCGGTGCACAACTTCTCCGCCCTGGATCTGCCGCCCGACGAACTCCTCGCTCTCCTCGACGAGTTGGTCGGCCGCATCGACCAGGACGAGACGGCCGACGGCGGCAGTGCCCCCATCACGGGAGCGACGTGCCTGTACGCGGTCTACGACCCGGTGTCCCGGCGCTGCACCGTCGCCCGTGCCGGCCATCCGCCGCCCGCGGTCGTCCGGCCCGACGGCGGCGTCGACTTCCCCGACGTACCGGCCGGTCCCCCGCTCGGGCTCGGGGGCCTGCCGTTCGAGACGGCCGATCTGGAGCTGGCGGAGGGCAGCCGGCTCGTCCTCTACACGGACGGGCTCGTCGAGGACCGGGAACGGGACATCGACGCGGGGCTCGAACGGCTGCGGACGGCCCTGGAGGGCGCCGGGCCGTCACCGGAGGATACGTGCCGAGCCGTCCTCGACACCCGGCTGCCGTCCCGGCCGAGCGACGACATCGCCCTGATCGTGGCGCGCACCCGGGCCCTGGCGGCCGACCGGGTCGCCCAGTGGGAGGTGCCGATGCAGCCGGCGGCGGTCGGGGAGGTGCGCGCGGCGGTGACACGGCGGCTGGCGGAGTGGGGGCTGGAGGAGCTGGCGTTCACGACGGAGCTGATCCTCAGCGAGCTGGTCACCAACGCGCTCCGTTACGGCAGCGCCCCCGTCCGCGTCCGTGTGCTGCACCACCGCAGTCTGGTCTGCGAGGTCTTCGACGGCAGCAGCACCTCGCCCCATCTGCGCTACGCGGCCATGACGGACGAGGGCGGACGCGGCCTCTTCCTGGTCGCCCAGGTCGCCGAGCACTGGGGCACCCGCTACACGCCGACGGGCAAGGTCATCTGGGCCGAGCAGCCGTTGCCCTGAGACCCGTCGCCGGGGCCTGAGGTCCACCGCGGAGCCGGCCGCCGGGCGCGGAAGTACCGCTTGATGGGTACCGATCAGGCACCGAATCTGATAGGAAACTTTCCTATCAGATTGAGCGCCACCCCCACCCACTGGAGTCCTCATGGTGCACCCGTCCCGCCCGTCCCCCGGCACGGCAGGCCCCGGCGCCACCCCGCGCCGCACCGTCCTCGCCCTGATCGGCGCGTCCCTGGCGGCGGCCCCCCTCCTGCGCTCCGGGTACGCCTCGGCGGCGCCCACGGCCGCCACGGCGGCCGGGCTCGACGACCCGGCCAAGAAGGAGATCGCCATGCAGCTGGTGTCGAGCGCGGAGAACTCCTCGCTCGACTGGAAGGCCCAGTACCGGTACATCGAGGACATCGGTGACGGTCGCGGCTACACCGCGGGCATCATCGGGTTCTGCTCCGGCACCGGCGACATGCTCGACCTCGTCCAGCTGTACACCGACCGCGAGCCCGGCAACGTCCTCGCCCGCTACCTGCCCGCGCTGCGCGATGTGAACGGCACGGACTCGCACGACGGCCTCGACCCGGACTTCCCCGACGACTGGCGCACGGCGGCCGAGGATCCGGCCTTCCAGCAGGCGCAGAACGACGAACGCGACCGGGTGTACTTCGATCCCGCCGTCCGGCAGGGCAAGACGGACGGGCTGGGAGTCCTGGGCCAGTTCGCGTACTACGACGCCATCGTCATGCACGGCGACGGCGGGGACCCCACGAGCTTCCGCAACATCCGCAAGCGGGCCCTGCGCTCCGCGCAGCCGCCGGCGCAGGGCGGCGGGGAGGCGGCGTACCTGAACGCCTTCCTCGACGCACGGGTCTGGGCCATGCGGCAGGAGGAGGCCCACAGCGACACCAGCCGGGTCGACACCGCGCAGCGGGTGTTCCTGCGCGAGGGCAACCTGAACCTGGACCCGCCGCTGGACTGGAAGGTGTACGGGGACAGCTACCACATCGGCTGACGGGACGTCGGCTCCGGCACGAGGGACACGGTCACCGGGTCGAAGCCGACTCGTGAACGTGCCCCGTCCCGGGCCCATGTGACCTCCACGCCGTCGTCGGCGACGATCACGCCGGCGACGGCCTCCGTCACGGAGTCGGCCCCGGGCTCGGCGGTGAGGACGGCCAGGCACACATGCACCGAGGTGCCGCCGGCGCGCCCGCCGAGCCGGGGGACGCCGGCCCAGCGGGTGTAGGCCGTGCCCTGGGGGGCGCGGACCGCCTCGGGGCCCTCGTCCCAGCCGTGCAGCCCGTGAAGGACCGACACGACGGACTGGTCGGGTCCCGTCGCCCACCCCGTGTGGGTGACCCGGGCCCCCTCCGGGGCGCCGACCACGCGGTGCACACGCAGTTCATGGCGTCCCCGGACCACGGTGACGCTCTCCACCCGCAGGCCGGGCACCATCGGCGGCCCGGACACGAAGACGGGACGGTGCCAGGACGCGGCCCATCCCCAGCCCTCGCCCTGCCCCGCCCCCAGGGGACGGATGCGGCGCCGTACGCTCGCGCGGCCGGCCACCTCGACCGACAGATGGTTGTCGGCGATGTTCCCCGGGGCCGTGGGTCCGGTGCGGGTCGAGTACGCCTGGCGTCCGTAGTGCGGATCGTCGTCGGCCGCCGACTCCCCCTCGTGGGGCCGCACATGGTCGCTGCCGTGGTTGTGCAGCCGTACGATCCCGTCCGCGCGCGTCGTCTGCAGGAGCAGCCCGGGCGCCGGCAGGGCGAGAACCCGGTCGGCCTCCTCGACCGGCGCGGGCTCCTCCCGGGCCGTCCACAGCGGGTCACCGGCCGGCGCCAGCAGGCACACGAACGCCTTCGACGCCCAGTACGGGGATCCCGGCCCCGAGTACGTCTGCAGGGTGGCGTCGTGCGGGCCGTGCCAGCCGAGGCTCAGCAGCCCGTCCCCGGTCAGCGCTCCGCGGTCCAGGAAGTAGCGCAGACTGCCGCTCAGCAGACGCCGGGACGTGCCCGGGGGCAGCGGGGTGCGGCCGGTGAGGGCGCCCAGGCCGACGGCCGCCGAGGCGGCGAACCGGTAGGCCAGCGACCGGCCGAAGTGCAGCGGCGCGCCGTCCGCCCCGAACATCAGCGACAGGCCCCGCAGATGCGCGTGCAGCCGGGCCCCGTACCGGGCGGACCGCTCCTCGTCCGCGGCGAGATGGGCGTCGAGCACCGGATACAGGTGCAGGGCCCAGCCGTTGTAGTGGTCGAAGGCGCGGCCGTCCCCGTCCGCGTACCAGCCGTCGCCGCGGTACCAGCCCTCCAGCAGGTCCAGGGCACGCCGCCGGGCCGCGGCCGTCTCCGCGTCGCCGCGGCCCACCGACTCCAGGAATCCGGCGACGGTGTACGGGAAGAGGTACCAGTTGTTCGGTGCGGGTGTGTGCCGCAGCGCCCCGCGCAGCCATTCCTCCGCCCGGTCCCGTACGCCGGGGCCGAGGTGCGCCCACAGCCAGGGCACGGTCAGCCGCAGGCCGAGCGCCACCGACGCCGACTCCACCATCGGCTGGCCCTGCACGTCGTGATCGAGGATCAGGGGCCAGGACTCGGTGTCGTCGCGGCCTGGGGAGCGGGTGCCTGCGGCCAGACCCCGTGCGTACCGGTCGAGGTGTCCGTGCGGGTCGTCCCCTCCGGCGCCGGCCACCCGGAAGGCGGCCGCGAGGAACGTGCGGGCGAAGCCCTCCAGACCGTCGGAGCGCGCTCCGGAACGGGAGGGCCGCCCGGGCAGGTCGAGCAGGGCTCCGCCCGGTGTGCTCCAGCGCCGGGCGGCTGCCAGCAGCCCGTCCGCCACGGCCTCCCAGTGGGCTCGGGTGTACCCCGTGTACGGGCTGGACTCCCGGTCCTCCGGGGGAAACGGGAAGGGCATGCTCACGCCTGGAACGCCAGCCTCTCGCGTCGTACGGGGTGCAGGAAGCCGGCGCCGGAGGCCCAGCGCGCGGTCTCCGCGAGGGCGAGATCGGCCAGACGGCGCCACTCGTTGCCCTGGGAGCCGGCGAGGTGGGGCGTGATGAGCACGTTCTCGCAGTCCCACAACGGGTGCCCGGGCGGCAGCACTTCGGGGTCGGTCACATCGAGGACGGCCCGGATGCGGCCGGCCACCGCGGCGTCGGTGAGCGCGTCCTGGTCGACGACCGCGCCGCGGGAGGTGTTGATCAGCACCGCGCCGGGGCGCATCGCCTCGATCAGCCCGCGGCCCACCAGTCCGCGGGTCGCGGGCAGCAGCGGGGTGTGCACGCTGACGGTGTCGCACCGCGCGAACAGCTCGTCCAGGCCCACGCGGGTGACGCCGAGTCCGGCCGCCCGGGCGTCGTCGACGTACGGGTCGTGGAGGAGCACGTCGAGGTCGTGGGGGCGCAGCAGTTCGATGACCCGGCGGCCGATGAGCGACGCCGAGACGATGCCCACGGTGCGGCGGTGGTTGCCGACGGTACGGGGGGTGCGCAGCCAGTCGTCGCGCGTGCGGGAGGCGCGGTAGTCCCGGGCGCGTTCCAGGACGTTCTTGCCGGTGAGCAGGATCATCGCGAGGGTGTACTCGGCGACCGGCAGGGCGTTGGCCGAGGCGGCGGAGGACACCTCGATGCCGCGCTGCCAGCAGGCGTCGGTGATGTGGGCGCGCACACTGCCCGCGGTGTGCACGACGGCACGCAGCCGGGGCGCCGCCTCCAGCGCCTCCGCGTCGAGCCGGGGGCAGCCCCAGCCGGTCACCAGGAGGTCGGCCCCGGCGAGGACGGAGCGGGCCCGCGGGGTGGTGAAGTCGTCCAGGACGGGCGGCGGGGCGAGATCACAGACCGCGGCGAGGGCGTCCAGCGACTCGGGGTCGAGGACGGCCGCGGCGGCCTCCGGGGACATGGCGAGGGCGGCACGGGGACGGAAGCCGGGACCCTGCGTCGAGACGGTCATCTGGATGCGGACTCCTCACGCGGCAGGTCGCGCTGGTGTGCGGCGCGCACCGATCGACGTGTCAGGGACACGGGAAATCCTCGGCGGCCGGCGCGAGGCGGTCAAGGGATCGATCAGATGACCGGGACTCCCGAAGGCCCGTCAGCCCAGTTCCTCCTCCAGCCACTGCAGGACGCCGGGGGTCACGGGGTCCGTGATGTCGCTGAACTCATCGTGCTCCCCGAGCCACTTGGCCACGTACGGACACACCGGCACGATGCGCATCCCGCGGGCGCGTACGTCGGCGAGCGCTTCCCGGACCAGTCGCCCGGCCAGGCCCTGCCCGGCGAAGGCGTCGTCGACCTCCGTGTGGTGGAAGACCCGCTGGGCCCCGCGGTCGCGGTAGGCGGTCAGACCGGCGCGTTCGCCCTCGACCAGGATTTCGTAACGGTGCCTGGCATCCACGCGCTCGACGGTCGGCGCGGCGGAAGGCTGGCTCATCGGGTGCCTCTCGTCAGACGACGGCGTCAGTCTTCCACGAGTTGCTCGGTCCAGATGGTCTTTCCGCCGGGGTGGTAGCGGCTGCCCCAGCGGTGGGCGAGCTGGGCGATCAGGAACAGGCCCCGGCCGCCCTCGTCGGAGAGGCGGGCGCGGCGCAGGTAGGGCTGCGACTGGCTGGGGTCGGACACCTCGCAGATCAGCCGGCGCTCCTTGATCATCCGCAGCCCGATGGGACCTCCCGCGTAGCGGATGGCGTTGGTGATGAGTTCGCTGACGATCACTTCGGTCGTGAAGTCCAGCTGTTGCAGGCCCCAGCGGGCCAGCTGGGCGGAGGCCAGCGCGCGGGCGTGCGCGACGAGGCCGGGGTCGGCGGGCAGTTGCCAGGAGGCCGTGTGGCTGGGCGGGATCCGGTCGACGCGGGCCAGCAGCAGGGCGATGTCCTCGGCACGGGGCACTTGCCGCAGGCGGGTCAGCAGTTCTTCGGCGGTGTCGACCAGGGGGTCATGGGAGCGGGCGGCGAGCTGGGCGTCCGCACACAGCTGTTCGAGGTCTCGTTCGGTGTCCTGCGACCGCCGGGTGGCCGGGGCGCTGTGGAAGGCGAGCACGTCCCCTGACTGCAGATGCAGTTCCACCGACTCGAAGGGCTCCGTGGAGCTGCCGAGCGGCGGCCCCGGCTGGAGGTCGACCACCTCCACGGTGTCCTGGTGCCGGACGAGGACGGGGGCCGAGTGTCCCGCGCTGGCCACGAGGCACTGGCCGGTGACGGGGTCGTAGGTGGCGTACAGACAGGTCGCCCCGCCCAGGGAGCCGGTGACCGACCCGGGGCGGTGCCGCTCGTCGTCGCTGATGCGGGTCACCAGGTCGTCCAGATGGTTCAGCAGTTCCTCGGGAGGGGGATCCAGGTCGGCCAGGGTCTGTACCGCCGAGCGCAGGCGTCCCATCGCGCCGGCGGCGTTCACCCCGTGCCCGGCCACCTTGCCCACCACGAAGGCCACACGGACACCGGACAGCCGGATCACGTCGTACCAGCTGCCGCCGGTGCCGGCGGCCGTGCTCGCCGGCGCGTAGACGCCCGCGGTCTCCGCTCCCGCCAGGCGCACGACCGGAGGCGGCAGCAGGCTGCGCTGGAGCACCTCGGCCGCGTGCCGCTCCCGGGTGTAGCGGCGGGCGTTGTCCAGCCCCAGAGCCATACGGGAGCCGATCTCCTCGGCCAGGGCGGCGTCGGCCTGGTCGAACGGTACCCGGTCGCCGCACCGCCACAGCGGGACGGCACCCAGCACGGCCCCGCGGGCCTGCAACGGAATGACCAGCAGCGACCTCGCGGCCGGGGGCAGGATCAGCCGGGACCGCTGCGGGTCCTCGGACACCGTCGCGCGCAGCCGGCCGAGGTCCGGCAGGACACCGGCCGCTCCCTGCCGCACATGCTCGGCCTCCACACGGCCCATCACCACCCGCTCCCCCAGCCCGTAGACCTCCTGCGGCCAGGGCCCCTCCGCGGCGGCCACCGCCACGCGCCGCAGCGGCGTGCCGGGGAGGAACTGCCCGGGCTCCTGTCCGGCCAGCACCTCCTCGGTGAGGTCCACCGCCCCGAGATCGGCGAAGACCGGCACCAGCAGATCGACCAGCTCCCGGGCATTGCGCACCACGTCCAGGGAGCCGCCGATGCGCACCGCCGCCGCGCGCAGCAGATCCAGCCGCTGGTGCACCCGCGGGTCGGCCGCCGACAATCCGCCACCGCGCGAGGCCACGCGCATCCCCAGCTCGTCCTCGCGCTCGGCCTCCGCCACCGGGACCAGCCGGACCAGCAGGCGCGCCTGGGTGCTCCCGGCCAGCACCGCCACGGTCACCTCCACGTCCACGCGGCCGCCGTCGGCGCGGCGCAGCACCGCGTGACCGCTGCGGAGGGGCCCGCCATCCGCCGTCTCGGCCTGCGCCGCCCAGGCGGAGGGGTCCACGAAGAAGGACTTGAGGCTGCGCCCGCGCACCTCGCCGACCGAGGCGCCCAGCAGCCCCAGCGCGGGCCGGGTGCAGGCCAGCACCGTCCAGGCGGCGTCCAGCACCAGTTCGGCGGGCTGCCCCCACTCCGCCGATCCGGTACCGAACCGGTCATCACCGCCGGTCATATTCCTCCCGGAACCACGCCACCGCCGCGGTGGCCCACACCTCTCAGGGGACGACCCCGTGGCAACGACCGCAAGTCAACGCGAGTGCCGGCCGCGGACGGGCGCCCATCTCCCACGGAGATGACTGACATCCCGCATCATCGCCGTCGATGAGGAAGGCGGCGGGCCTGCCGAACGCTGTGTCCAGGAGAGCGGCGAGCAGTCCGCCCGGTCGGACAAGGCGTCTCCCACGAGCCGGCCCCGGCTCCCTCACCCGATGAAGGTCACCGTGTCCCAGTCACCCGATGCGTCCCCGTCACCCGGCGTGTCCCCGTCACCGGATGCGTCCCCGTCACCCGGGGTGTCCCCGTCACCCGGCCCCCGGAGCCCGCGGGCTCCCCGCGCAGCCGCGGAGCCCGCGCTCGGGGTGCCGGGCCGGCTGATCACGCTGCTGGCCGTCGCCTGCGGCATGACGGTCGCCAATCTCTACTACGCGCAGCCCCTGCTGTCGTCGCTGCGCGACGTCTTCCACGTCAGCGCGTCCACCGCGGGGCTGCTGATCACGCTCACCCAGATCGGCTATGTGATCGGCATGCTCTTCCTGGTCCCGCTCGGGGACCGGCTCGAAAAGCGCGGCCTGGTCACCGTGCTCCTGGCGGTGACCACCCTCGCCCTGGTGGCGGCCGGCCTCGCGACCGGCTTTCCGATGCTCCTGGCCGCCTCGCTGGTCAGCGGCACCACGTCCGTCGTCGCCCAGATCCTGGTGCCGTACGCCGCGAGCCTGGCCCCGGATCATGCGCGCGGGCGGATCGTGGGCCGGGTGATGAGCGGGCTGCTCACCGGCATCCTGCTGTCGCGGACCCTCAGCAGCCTCGTCTCCGACGTCGCCGGCTGGCGCGTCGTCTATCTCGGCTCGGCCGCCCTGACGGCCCTCCTGGCCGTCGCCCTGCGCACGGCGCTGCCCCGGCACGCGCCCACCACCACGATTCCGTACGCCCGGGTGCTGCGCTCCACCGCCGCGCTGCTGCGCGCACATCCCGAGCTGCTGCGCCGGGGCCTCTACCAGGCGGCGATGTTCGGGGCGTTCAGCGCCTTCTGGACCACTGTCTCCTACCTGCTGACGGGCCCTCACTTCCGCTATTCGCCGATCGGTGTCGGTGTGTTCGCGCTCGTGGGCGCGGCCGGAGCCGCGGTGGCCCCGCTCGCCGGGCGCTGGGCCGACCGGGGCCTCGTCCGCCCCATGACCGGCGCCGCGTTCGCCGCCGCGGCGCCGGCGTTCGCCGCCGCGGGCCTCGGCCGGCACAGCGTCGCCCTGGTCGCTCTGGCCGCCGTGGTTCTCGACATGGCCGTGCAGACCACCCTCGTCCTCGGCCAGCACACCGTCTACCGGCTCGACCCCACCGCCCGGGCCCGTCTCAACAGCGCCTTCATCGCGACCTTCTTCGTCGGGGGCGCCGTCGGATCGCAGCTCGGCTCGGTCGCCTACCACGTCGGCGGCTGGGGCGCGGTCACCGTCCTCGGCGCGGTCCTGCCGGTCCTCGCGTTCCTGTACTGGACCACCGAGCACCGGACGCCCGGCCGGCACCCGGCCCGCGAGACGGCCCGCGACGCGGCCCCCGACTCGGCCCCCGACTCGTCCCCCGACGGCGCCCGGCAGGCGACCGGGACCTGACGCGGGCCCGCATACGATGCACCGGAGATCGCTGCCTTGCTCGGGCGGACGCTGCGTCACGGGAGCGGATGATGGATCTGCGGCAGATGGAGGTCGTCGTCGCCGTGGCGGAGGCCGGCGGGTTCACGGCGGCGGCCAGACGTCTGCACGTGGTCCAGTCCGCCGTCTCCGGCACGGTCCGGGCCCTCGAACGCGAACTGGGCACCCCGCTGTTCAGCAGGACCACGCACCGGGTGGCGCTCACCCCGGCCGGCGAGGCGTTCGTTCCCGCCGCCCGAGCGGCGCTGCGGGCCGCCGAACTCGCGCGCGAGGCAGTCGACGCCGCGAAGGGGGAGCTGCGCGGCCGGGTGACGGTCGGCACGATGCAGGGCGTGTGGGCCGGGCTGCACCACGCGCTGGCCGCGCTGCGGGCGGAGCACCCCGGTGTGGTGGTCCAGCTGCGTCAGGCGGCGGTGGCCGACATCCGGCAGGCGCTGCGCGAGGGCACGGTGGACCTGGCCGTGGTGGCCCTCGACCGCCGGCAGCAGCAAGGACTGGTGACCCGCCTGCTGTCCCGTGAGGACATGGTTCTGGTGGCGGCACCGGGGCGGAGCGTCACCCCGGGGTCCGCGGACGGCACGGTGGGGCTCGCCGCGGTCGCGGGGCTGCCCCTGGTGGACTTCCCGCCCGGGTGGGCCATCCGCCACGCGGTCGACCGGGCCTTCCGCGCGGCCGGGGTCGACCGCACGACGACCTTCGAGGTCAACGACATCGTCGCGGCGTCCGAACTGGTCCGCAACGATCTCGGGGTGTGCATCATGCCCCTGTCCATCGCCGCACGCTTCCCGGACCTGGCGACGCACCGGTTCGACCGGTACACGCCGAACTGGACGGTGATGGTGGTGCGTCCGCCGGGTGAGCCGCCCGCCGCCGTCGCGGCCCTGATGCGGCACATCACGTAGGGCGCGGGGCCGCGGGCCGGTCAGGGATGCCCGCGGTGCGGGGCCGTCGGCAGCCCGGCGAGGCCGGCTCCGCGGCGCAGCGCCTCCCGCAGCATGGCGGGGGTGAGGGTGCGGGTGGACATGTTGCGCCGGCTCGGGTGGTAGGCGCCGACGAGGTGCACCCGGTGTACCCCGCCGGGGTCGAGGAGCAGCGCCTCGGCGCCGTGCCCGAAGCCCGGCCTGGGGCGCGGCAACCGCCATCCCGCGTCCGCGAGCACCGGCAGCAGGCTGTGCCAGGCGAAGCCGCCGAGTACCACGATCGCGCGCAGGGTCGGCCGCAGCAGTTCCAGTTCCCGGGCGAGCCAGGGCCGGCAGGTGTCCCGCTCGATGGTGGTCGGCCGGTTGCCGGGCGGTGCGCAGTGCACCGGCACCGTGATCCTCACCCCGTACAGGCGCATGCCGTCACCGCGCCGGGTGGCGGTGGGCTGGGACGCCAGGCCCAGGTCGTACAGGGCCGCGTACAGCACGTCGCCGGACGGGTCGCCGGTGAAGATGCGCCCGGTGCGGTTGCCGCCGTGCGCGGCCGGAGCCAGCCCGATGATCGCCAGCCGCGCGTCGGCCGGGCCGAAGCCGGGCACCGGCCTGGCCCAGTACTCCCAGTCCGCGAACGCCCTGCGTCTGACGCGCGCGACCTCCTCCCGCCAGGCCACCAGCCGCGGGCAGGCCCGGCAGCCGGTCACCGCGGAGTCCAGTTCCCGCACCGCGCCCAGCCCGGGGGCCGTCGTGGCGGGGAAGCCGGGCGCGTCCGGCCCGGTCTGGCTGCCGTGCACGCCGAACCCCTCTCGCCGGGCCGGACGATGAAGACCACGGCCCTCCGATACGATGGACGGACCGGAAAGCCCGCCCGTTTCACGGAAGAGGCAAGCCGTCGAACCGGCTTCGAGCCGGCGGCCGATCGATCCGGAGGGCCGTGTCATGACCGCACAGGTCGCCTGCCGTCGAGTCTACGAGGACACATCGCCGCAGGACGGTACGCGGGTGCTCGTCGACCGGGTCTGGCCGCGGGGGATGCGCAAGGAGGACGCCCGCCTGGACGAGTGGCTGCGCGATGTGGCCCCCTCCACCGAGCTGCGCCGCTGGTACGGTCACGAACCCGACCGGTTCGCCGAGTTCCGCCGCCGCTACCTCGCCGAACTCCGCGATCCGGGCCACCGGGAGGCCGCCGCGCACCTGCGGGACCTCGCCGCGCACGCACGGCTCACACTGCTGACCGCCACCAAGGACGTGGAGCACAGCCAGGCGGCCGTCCTGGCCGAGTGGCTGACCGGCCGCGGAGGGTCCGCGGACGGCTGAACCCGAACGGCTGAACGCGGCCGGCTGAACGCGGCCGGCCATGTCCGCGCGGGCGGGTGACCGCGCGGCTCCGGCGCCTCGCGGGAGGGGATCAGCGGGCCACGAGCACGCTCACGCCGAGCGCGATCAGGAGGACGGCCTTCACGCACTCCAGGGCCACGTAGTACACGTGCCCCTGGGAGAGGGGCATGTTCTCCTCCCCCGCCAGGACGCGGTCGGACCGCCGGTTCAGACGGGGGCGCACGATGCCGAGCTGCACCACGAGCAGCACGGCGAGGACGCCGGTGAGCACGGTGACGGACACGGGCGGGCCGCTGACGGCGACCGCGGCGACCACGGCGGCGGCCAGGACGGCCTCGACGAGGTTGAGGGCCCGGAAGACCAGGCGTCCGATGCCCAGGCCGAGGGGGATGGTCACCCCGGGGGCGCGGAACTTCAACGGCGCCTCCAGGAAGGAGATCGCCAGGACCATGCCGAGCCAGACGAAGACCACCGCGCTCGCGATAGCCGCACCGACCGTGTTCATCCCACTCATCGCCCTTCCGCGACCGCCCGCACGCACACCGGCCGCCGGCCACGCTACCGGCTCTTTCCGGCCGGACCCGCACCGGGTGGCGGCCGGCCCGGAGCCGGGCCGGCCGGCTGCCGCGGGTCGGGCGGATGCGGCGGCGGCCCCCCGCCCCGTCCGCCGGCAGGGGCCCGGCCGGCCCGCGTACGAGCCGCGCGGCTGTCCGCGCGGCGCCGCGCTCCGTGCGCCGGACGCGCCCGGGGCGGCCCCGGTCAGTCGTGCGGGACGACGGCGACGGGCGCCGCGGCGTGGTGGAGCACCGCGTGCGCGACCGACCCGAGGCGGGTGCCGACCGGAGCGCGCCGGATCCTGCGTCCCACGACGACGAGGCAGGCGGTGCGGGACGCCTCGATCAACTGGCTCGCGGGCCTGCCGGGGCGTGATGCCTCGACGATCCGCACGGCGGGGAACTTGCGCCGCCACGGATGGAGCGCCTCGGTCAGGGCGGTGGCCCGTCGGCGGGCGTGTTCGACATGGACGGCGGGGCCGATGGTCAGTCCCTCGAACGCCGGGGGCGGATACCAGCCGTGGACGACGCGCAGCGTGGTGTCCCGGACGGCGGCCTCCTCGAAGGCGAACCCGATGACCGCCGCGGCCTCGTCGCCGAGGTCCAGGCCGAGGACGACGGGACGGTAGGGGGCGGTCGAGAACGGGCTGCTGGGCGAGTCCGCCGCACGGGCGTCCGCGGCCCGGTCCCCGCCGCGGACCAGCACCACGGGCCGTTCGGCGTGCGCCACGACGGCCAGGCCGACGGAGCCGACCAGGAAGCCGCCGACCCCGCTCAGCCCGCGCGAGCCCAGCACGAGCAGTTCCGACTCCCCCGCCACACCGGTCAGCGCCTCGGCGGGGCGCCCGGTCCGCTGTTCCGGCGTCACCTCGACCCCGGGGTGGCGCAGCCGGATGTCCTCCGCCGCTTCGCGGGGGATCCGCTCGCCGCGCTCGCTCCACTCCCCCGGCGTCCACGCCCCGAGCCCCTCGGCCCGCGCCAGGGGGGCCGGAACCGGTTCCGCCACATGGACGAGCCTCAGGGCCAGACCGCGCAGTTCCGCTTCGCGGGCCGCCCACTCGGCCGCGGCCGCGCTCTCGGGCGAGCCGTCCACTCCCGCGGCGATGGTAAGGGGCATGGCCTTTCCCTCCTCAAGACATCCGACGACAATCCGACGACAGTCCGACGACAACCCGTGCGGTCCCGGCCGGCGTCACACGGGGGTGAGGTGGTTGTCCACGTCGACCACGTCGTCGATGCCCTCCACCTCCGCGACCAGCCTGAGCATCGCCGCCCTCGGCATCCGGCCCGTCAGCTCCACCACGCCGTCGCGCACCTTCACCTCGACGCCGGCACGGTCCGCCGGGGAGCAGACGGCGTGGACCCTCGCCTCGGCCTCCTCCCTGATGGCGGCGTCGTCCCTGACGAGGGCCCGGAGCAGCGCGTTGCGGTGCACCACGCCCACCAGGCGCCCGTCGTGGTCGGTGACCGGGAGCCGCTTCAGTCGCGACAGCGCGGCCAGCCACGCGGCCTCCGCGACGGTCGCGCCCGGCAGCACGGTGATCGCGGGGCTGGTCATCAGGTCCGCCGCCGTCTCGCCACGGGCCTTGTCGTGCATCCGCCGCTCCCGCAGCCGGCCGATGCGTCCGGGCCGGTGCCCGGACGCCTCGAAGGCGACCTTCGCCAGCAGATCGGACTCCGACACCACACCGATCACCCGGTCCTCGGCGTCGACCACCGGGATCGCGCCGATGTGCTCGCGCGACAGCAGCCGGGCGATGTCGCGGTACGCCAGGTCGTCCCGCATGGACGCCGCGGGTACCTCCATCACGTCCCGTACCAGCGGTCCTTCGGGCTCGGCGGGCGGCTCCGGCGGCCGCGCCGCCGTGCGCTCCGTCTCCGGACGGGAGGCGGGCGCCGGAGCGGGCTGCCGCCGCGCCCCCGGGTGCCGGGCCGAGACCGCTTCGACGGCGCCCAGGTAGCGCAGGAGCGCGTCCCGCCGTGCGTCCTCGCCGGGGCGCCAGGTGTGCGACGGCACGGCGTGGCGAGCCTCGGCGCCGGTGGAGAAGTTCTCGTGCTCGGTCACGGCAGCCTCCGGACTCGGTCGGTGGTCCACCCTCCCAGTCTCACGCCCCGCCGCCCCGGGCCAAGAGCCGACCGGCCCAGGTGGAGCAGCAGACGGCCCCAGTTGGTGCGAGCCCGCACACGAGCGGTGAGACTGAAGGAGGAGCAGACCGTCAGGAGGACGCCCGTGATGAGCCTGCGGGACTTCCTCGCGCGGTTCCGTCCGACCGGCACACCGGGAGCAGCCGCCACCGGAGTCCCCGCCGACCGGGCGGCGGAGCGCGCGGCGGAACTGGAGCCGTCCCTCGCGCGGCTGACAGAGGTTCAGCGGGAGGCGGCCCGCATCCGGGCCGCGGCCGAGCGCGAGGCCGACACGATACGGCGGGACGCCGCGCGGCAGGCGGCGGAGATCGTCGCCGCGGCCCGGGCCGGGGCGCCACGGGTGCGGCAGCAGGCCGCGGCGCCCGCGCGGCGGGCCGCCCTGCGGGAGGCCGAGGCCCTGCGCGCCGCCGGGGAGCACACCGCCTCACTGGTGCGCGAGCGGGCCCGGGAGCGCCTGCCGGACCTGGTCGGCCATGTGGTGGCCGACGCCCTGGACGTCACGGACCGGGCGGGAGGGGCGCCGTGAGTGCCGGCTGGGTCGCGGGCGTGGTCAGGGCCCGCGACCTGACCCGCCGGTGCCCGGGCCCGGGCGGCGCCCGCCAGATCGCGGCGGCCGCGTCGCTCGACGACGCCGTGCGCCGCCTGGCCGGGACGCCGTATCGCAGGTACGCGCGGCCGGCCGTCGGCCTGCCGGAGGCGCAGCGCGCGGTCATGGCGACGCTGCTGTGGCATCTGCGGGTGCTCGCCGGATGGCTGCCCCCGGGCGGGGCGGCCCTGCTCCGCCCGCTCGCCGCGGGTTTCGAGATCGCCAACGTGGCGTCCCGGCTGACGGCCCGCGACGGTCCCGGGGCGGATGGAGAGGCCCCTGCCCGGCCGCCGTACCGGCTGGGTGCCCTGGAGACCGCGTGGCGGGCCCTGGAACGGGCCCCGACGCCCACCCAGCTGCGTGCCGCGCTCAGGGCCTCGCCCTGGGGAGACCCGGGGGCCGAGACGCCCTGGGCGCTGGTCACCGGCATGCGGATGGCGGCCGCCCGGCGTACCTCCGCGGAGGTGGAGCCGGCCCGCCGCTGGGCCCGGGGGCGCGCCGCCCTGCTGGCGGCGCGCGAACGGTTCGTGCACGAGCGCCGTCTGCCGGGGCCCGTACGCCGGGACGCGGTGGAACTCCTGGGGCCCCGGGCGGTCGACGCGGCGTCGTTCCGGGACTTCCGCGAGCGGCTGCCGTCGGCGGCCCGCTGGGTCCTGGCGGACGTCGAGGAGCCGGGCGGGCTGTGGCGCGCGGAGGCCCGCTGGTGGCGGGTGCTCCACCGGGAGGGCGCCGCCCTGCTGCGCGACGGCGGCTACGGGCCGCGGGCGGTCGTGGGCGCCGTCGGGGTGCTGTCCGCGGACGCCTGGCGGGTGCGGGCGGCCCTGGAGTCCGCGGCCCGGGGAGGACGGCCGCTGGAGGTGTTCGATGCCCTGGCCTGAGGCGATGACACCGGTGCCCATGCGACGCGTCGCGGTGATCGTGCCGCACACGGCGCTGCGGGACACGCTGGTGCGGATCGCCGAGGCGGGCTGCGTCGAGCTGGACCGGGCCGAGGAAGAGCCGCCGGGACCGGCGGCCCGGCGGCTGCAGCGGCTGCAGGGCCGTCCCGAGTCGGTCCCGCCCGCGGCCGCGGACACCGTGCCGCCGTCCGGCCGGGCCCCGGTGCTGGCCCCGTCGGCACCCGATCTCGACGCCCTCGAACGGCGGCGCAGCCTGGATCTGCTGGCGGGTGAGGCGCAGCTGGAGGAGCGCGCCCGGGGTGCCGTCCGGCGCGGGGAGGTGTCCGCGCTCGCCGGATGGTGCCCGGCGGCCGAGGTGCCACGGCTCGCCCGGCGCCTCGCGGCCGCCGGTGGCGCGCTGGTGCCGCTGCGGGTGCCGCGCGGGACCGATCCCCCCACCCAGCTGCGGTCCGCGCCGGCCGGGTCGTTCACGCCGCTGGTGACGACGTACGGCACCCTGCCGTACGCGGACCTCGACCCCTCCTGGCCGGCGGGCGTCGCGTACGTCGTCATGTTCGGGATGATGTTCGGGGACGTGGGTCACGGGGCGCTGCTGCTGCTCGGGGCGCTGGCGTTGCGGCGGGGACGGCCCCGCCGGCTCGCCCGGTTCCGCCGCCTGTGGCCCTTCCTCGCCGGTGCCGGGCTGGTGGCCATGGTCGCGGGCGCGGCCTACGGCGAGTTCTTCGGGCCGACGGGTGTGCTGCCGGTGCTCTGGCTGAGCCCGCTGGAGAGCCCGGAGCGGCTGCTCGCCGCGGCGGTCGTGTTCGGGGCGGTCCTGCTCGCGCTCGCCCACGCGGCCGGCGCGGTCAACCGCCTGCGCGAGGGCGGTCCGGGCAAGGCCCTGTACGCGGCGTCCGGCGGCGCCGGTCTGCTGTTCTTCCTGGGGCTCGCGCTGTCGGCGGCCGGTCTCCTCCTGCACCGGCCGGCCGTGGCCGTCCCGGGGGCGGCGCTCGCCGCGGCCGGGCTGCCGCTGCTGGCGGTGGGGCTGTTCCGGGCCACCGCGGGCGGCCCCGAGGGATTCGCGGAGACGGGGCTGCGGGTGTTCGACGTGGTCGTGCGGGCGGGCACCAACACCCTGTCGTTCGCGCGGCTCGCGGCCTTCGGCCTCACCCACGCCGCGCTCGCCGGCCTGGTGTGGCAGGGCACCGCCGGCCTGGCGGGCCGGGGGGCCGCGGGGGCGGTGGGGGCGGCGGCGCTCTTCGCCGTGGGCACCGCCGTGTCCTTCGGTCTGGAGGCCCTGGTGGCCGGGGTGCAGGCGCTGCGGCTGGAGTACTACGAAATCTTCTCGCGGCTGTTCGAGACGGAGGGCCGCCCCTTCCGCCCCTGGCATGTTCCGCCGGCGGCACCGGCCGAACCCGAAACGGAGGCGACCACGTGCTCACCTGGTTGATGGTCCTGCCCGTCCCGGCCGCGGCGCTCGCCGCCGTCCGGCTGCTGCGGCGGCGCCGGGCGAAACGCGCGTTCCGCTGGCTGCTGGCGACGAACCTCGCTCTGCTGGCGGGTGCCGGTGTGCTCCTCGCGACGGCCCTGTCGGCGTCGGCGCAGGGCGCGCACGCACAGGCCGCCGCGACGGCCGCCCCCAACGGATCCGCTCTGATCGGCGCGGCCATCGCGGTGGCCAGCGCGTCGATCGGCGCCGCCATCGCCGTCTCGTACACCGGCGCCGCGGCGCTGGCCGCGCTGAGCGAGCGTCCCGAGTTGTTCGGCCGCGCCATCGTGATCGTCGGGCTGGCCGAGGGCATCGCGGTCTATGGCCTGGTGGTCGCGATCCTGCTGATCGGGAAGGCGTGACGATGGGCACCGTGGCCGCGATCGGCGCCCGGGCCAGGGTGGGCGGGCTGGCCCTGGCCGGTGTCGACGTCCTGGTCGCGGAGGACGCCGACGCCGTCCGCCGGGCCTGGCGGGCGCTGCCCGGGACGGTGTCGCTGGTCATCGTGACCGCCGAGGCGGCGGACGTCCTGCGCCGCGACGGAACGGCCGGGCCGGATCCCTCCCGTCCGCTGACCGCGGTGATGCCGCCGTGACCGCCGGCACCGCGGGCGCCGACGCGCTGGCCCCCGTCCGCGCGGAACTGCTCCGCGCGGCACGGGCGGACGCCGACGCCGTGCTGGCCGGCGCCCGGGCGGACGCGGAGGAGGCGCTGCGGGCCGCGCGGGCGGAGGCCGATGCGGTGCTCGGCCGGGCGCGGGCGCGGGGCGCGGCGGACGGTGCCGCCGCGGCGGCCCGTGAACGGGTGCGGGCCCGCCAGGACGCCTGGGCACGGGAGCTCGCGGCGCGCGCCGAGGTCTACGCGCAGCTGCGTGCCCGCACCCGCGCCGCCGTTCGCGACGCCCTGGCGTCGGACGCCGCCCTGCGCTCCCGGCTCGCGGAGCGGGCGCGGGCGCTGCTCGGGCCCGGCGCACGGGTCACGGCCGCCGCCGACGGCGGGGTGACGGGCGTGGCCGGCGGCCGCCGGGCCGATCTCACGGCGGACGCCCTCGCGGACCGCGCGCTGGAGCGGTGCGGCGCCCGGGCGGAGGCCCTGTGGGCGCCGTGACGTCGCCGCCCGCCGCGGTGCGCCGCGGCGCCGGCGGCGGAGCGCCGCGGGTGCTGCGGGTGGCGGGGCCCCTGGTGGAGATCGCCTGCGCCGAGGGCGTCGCCATGCACGACGTGGTCCTGCTCGGCGAGGACCGGCTGCCGGGCGAGGCGGTGGCGATCCGCGGGGACGTCGTCACCGTGCAGGCGTACGAGTACACCGGCGGTCTGGCACCCGGCGGGCCGGCCCGGCCCAGGGGCGGTCCGCTCACGGTGCGGCTGGGGCCGGGGCTGCTGGGCGGGGTCTTCGACGGTCTGCTCCGCCCCCTGGCCCAGGCCGGTGACCTGCTCGGGGCGGGCGGGCGCGCCGCGGAGGCGGACGATCGCACCTGGCCGTTCACCCCTCGGGTGGCCGAGGGCGCGCGGGTCGCGGCGGGGGACGTCCTCGGCGACGTCGGGGCCTCGGTGCCGCTGCGTGTCCTGGTGCCCCCCGGCCGTTCGGGGGCGCTGACATGGGTCGCCCCGGCGGGAGACCTCGCCGAGGACGCGGTGGTGGCCGTGGTGGACGGGTACGAGGTGCGGATGGCCCAGGACTGGCCGGTGCGCAGACCGCGGCCGGTGCGGGAGCGGCTGCCGGCCGTCGTGCCGCTGCACACCGGGCAGCGGGCGGTCGACCTGCTCTTCCCGGTGGCCCGCGGCAGCACGGTCGCCGTGCCGGGCGGTTTCGGCACCGGCAAGACCATGCTGCTGCAGCAGATCGCCAAGTGGTGCGACGCGGACGTGATCGTGTACGTGGGCTGCGGGGAGCGCGGCAACGAGATGGCCGATGTCATCGAGGAGCTGTCCGAGCTGACCGACCCGCGCACCGGGGGCCGGCTGTCGCAGCGCACGGTCACCGTCGCGAACACCTCGAACATGCCGATGATGGCCCGTGAGACGAGCGTGCACACGGGCGCGACGGTCGCCGAGTACTTCCGGGACATGGGGCTCGACGTGGTCGTGATCGCCGACTCGACCTCCCGCTGGGCGGAGGCGCTGCGCGAGTTCGCCTCCCGGATGGGCGAACTGCCCGCCGAGGAGGGCTACCCCGCGCGGCTCGCCTCGGAGCTGGCCGCCTTCTACGAGCGGGCCGCGGCGGTGCGCACCCTGGGCGGCGCCACCGGTTCGGTCACCGTCATCGGTGCGGTGTCGCCGCCCGGCGGGGACCTCACCGAGCCGGTCACGGCGCACACCGAGCGGTTTGTGCGCTGCCTGTGGAGCCTCGACCGCGACCTCGCCTACGCGCGCCACTATCCGGCGATCTCCTGGGCGGACTCCTTCTCCCGGGACGCCGCCGCACTGGCCGCCCGGCACGCCCTGGCCGGCGACGCCGAGTGGGCCGAGCGGCGCGGGCGGGTGGCCGGACTGCTCGCCGAGGCGGACCGGCTGGCCGACCTGGTGGAACTGGTCGGGGTCACGGCGCTGCCGCCGCGGGAACGGGTCAGTGTGCTGGCCGGCCGGCTGTTGCGGGAGGGGCTCGTCCAGCAGAGCGCGCTGTCCCCGTCGGACGCCTACTGCACGCCCGCGAAGACGGCGGCCCTGGCGGACGCGGTGCTGGCGGTGATCGACCGCTGTGCCGCGCTGGCGGACTCCGGCGCCCGCGCGGACGCCGTGGAAGCCGTCGACTTCACTCCGCTGCTGCGGGCCCGTGAGGAGGCCGGGCCCGGCGACACCGCGTCCGTGGCGGCGGCCCGCGACACGGTGCTGGCGCGGCTCGGGGAGCCGGCGTGAGCGCGCCGGGCGAGATCGAGTACACGGGAGTGCGGGAGCTGCGCGGGCCGCTCGTGGTCGTCGAGGGGGTGGCCGGCGTGGGCTGGGACGAGTTCGCCACGATCGTCCTCGACTCCGGCGAGCGGCGCCACGGACTGGTCCTGGAGGTGGACCGGGACCTGGCGGTGGTGCAGGTTCTGGAGGACACGGCGGGGATGGACCCGGGTGGTACCCGCATCGCGTTCTCCGGCAGCCCGCTGCGGATCCCGGTGGGCTCCGGGTGGCTGGGCCGGGTGTGCAACGGGCGGGGCGAGCCGGTGGACGGCGGGCCGCGGGTCCTCGGCCGCACGGACGCCGCGGTCGGCGGGGCGCCGATCAATCCGGTGCGCCGCCGGCCGCCGACCGAGCCGGTGCTGACCGGAGTGGGCGCCGTCGACGTCCTGACCACCCTCGTGCGGGGCCAGAAGCTTCCGGTGTTCTCGGCCGCGGGGCTGCCGCACCTCGAACTGGCGGTGCAGATCGCCGCCCAGGCCACCTGCGGCGGCGAGGCGTTCGCCGTGGTGTTCGCCGGCATGGGGCTCACGCACGCGGACGCCGCCTTCGTCCGCGACGGGCTGGCCGAGCGCTCCGCCGCGCGGGAGCTGGTGCTGCTGCTGAACACCGCCGACGATCCGGTGATCGAGCGGCTGCTGACGCCGCGGCTGGCGCTGACGGTCGCCGAGCACCTCGCGTTCGCGGAGGGCCGCCACGTCCTGGTGGTGATGACGGACATGACGGCCTACTCCGAGGCACTGCGGGAGGTGTCCGCCGCGCGCGGTGAGATCCCTGCCCGCCGCGCCTACCCCGGCTACCTCTACAGCGACCTCGCGTCCCTGTACGAGCGGTGCGGCAGGATCGAAGGGCGCCCGGGGTCGGTGACCGTGCTGCCGGTGCTCACGATGCCGGCGGGCGACATCACCCACCCCGTGCCCGACCTGACCGGTTACATCACGGAGGGTCAGATCGTGCTGTCCGCGGAGGTCCACGCCCGCGGCACGTATCCGCCCGTGGACCCGCTCGCCTCGCTGTCCCGGCTGATGCGCAAGGGGGCGGGCGAGGGACGGACCCGCGCCGACCATCCGCACGTGGCCGCGCAGCTGATCGCCGCGCTGGCCCGCGCCCGGCAGGTGCGGGAACTCGCCGACCTGATCGGCCGGCCGGCGCTGAGCCCCACCGACCACCGGTATCTGGACCTGGAGGACGCGTTCCTGCGCTCGTTCCTGGCCCAGGGCACCGACGAGGACCGGCCGCTGGAGGAAGCCCTCGACCGTGCCTGGGACGTGCTGCGGACCCTGCCGCGCAGCCAGCTCGCCATGATCCCGGCGGCCCTGCTCGACGGCCACCTCGTCGCCCGCGACGGCGGCGCGGGCGAGGAGGGGCGCTCGTGAGCCCGCGTCGGCACCGGGTGCCCCCCGGGCGCGCGGGGCGCCTGCGGCTGCGGCACGGTCTCGACACCGCGCTGCGGGGAGCGGATCTGCTGGAGCGCAAGCTCCGGCTGCTGCTCGACCGGGAGCGGGAACTGCGGCGGGCGGCGGACGAGGCGGGCCGCGCATGGCGGGAACGGCTCGCCGAGGCCGAGACCTGGCTCGTGCGCGGGCTGCTGCTCGGCGGTGAACGGGCCCTGGCCGATGCGGTCCCGGCCGCCCGGGCCCGGGTCGACGTCGCCTGGACGTCCCTGATGGGCGTGCCCCACCCGTCCGGCGCGTCCGTGGCCCCGCCCGTGCGCTCACCGTCGGAACGGACGCCGGGGAACACCGCCCTCGCGCACGCCGAGACCGCCTACCGGGCGGCGGTGCGTGCCGCCGCCGAGCACGCCGCCGCCCGCACGGCGGCGGAGGTGGTCGGTGCCGAGGCCGGACGGACCCGGCGGCGGGTCCGTGCGCTGCGCCGGCACTGGATCCCCCGGCTGACGCGGGACCTGGCGGCGGTGGAACTGGCCCTGGAGGAGGCGGAGCACGAGGAGTCCGTACGACGCCGCTGGGCCGCCTCGGCCCCTCGGCGGCCGCGGCGCTGAGCGCCCGCGCGGCACGTCCGCCACGCCCTCGGACGCGCTCCCATGGCGGACGGCCGTGCGGCCCCGCAGCCTGGTGGTGCGGCAGGTGCGGGGGCGTGCACGAGAGGTGGGACGGCATGGACGGCAGCGCCCTCGGTCCGCGGGTCGTGGTGGGTGTCGACGGGTCACCGTCGTCGTGGGAGGCGCTGCGCTGGGCGGTCCGGCATGCGGAGCTGACCGGCGCGACGGTGGACGCGGTGACCGCGTGGGACGTGCCCCAGGGCTGGTTCGCCCCCACCTCCGCGGACGCCGACGTCGACCTGGAGAGCGCCCGGCAACGGCAGCTGAGGGAGCTGAGGGACGCGCTGGGTGACGAGGCGGCCGCCTCGGTGCGCGTCCGCCTGGTGCGCGGCAACCCCACCGACGTCCTGCTGTCGGCGGCGGAGGGAGCGCAGGCCCTGGTCGTGGGCAGCCGGGGGCGGGGCGGTATCGCCCGTGCGCTGCTGGGCTCGGTCAGCCTGGAGGTGGCGCATCACGCGACGTGTCCCGTGGTGATCGTCCGCCCTCCGTCCTCGTGAGCGGGGCGGTCCCGGCCGCAGTCCCGGCCGCGGTGTCGTCCGCGGTGTCGTCCGCGGTGTCGTCCCGGTCGAAGCGGAGCCGGGCATCGACGTCCACCACCCCGTCGACGCTCTCGCACAGCCGCACGGTGACGGGAACCAGGCTCCTGCGCTCCACGCTGCCGCTCAGCGTGACCCTGCCGTCGGTGACGTCGACGGTCAGCGCCGAGGGCGGCAGGCCGAGCGTGCGGACGATGACGTCCTCGACGATCTCCTCCTGGATCGCGCGGTCCCTGCGCAGGAAGAGCTGCACCAGGTCGCTGCGGCTGATCACACCGATCAGCCGGCCCGTGGCGTCCACCACCGGCAGTCGCTTGACCTTGCGGCGCTCCATGGCCCGCGCGGCGTGGACCACGCTCCAGTCCGCGTCCGCGACCACGGCGGGGCTCGTCATCAGGTCCCGGGCGGTGCTTCCGGCGCCCTCGGACGTCTGCTTGTGCAGGAGGTCGGCCTCGGACACCACTCCCAGGGGCCGGCCGTCGTCGTCGACCACCGGCACGGCCGTGATGTCGTACTCGTCGAGGAGCCGTGCGATCTCCTTGAACGCCGTGCCCGGTCGCACGCTCACTGCGGTCGGTGTCATGAGATCGCCAACGCTGCGGTGCCTCATCGCTCGCCGGCTCCCTTCCGGTCGCCTCCGGGCGGCGCGCCCCGGTGCCGGTGTTCCTGAGCGTGCGGTGCGCCACCACAGAGGGTGCCGTGCGCCGGGACGCGGCCGCGTCCCGGCGCACGCGGTGGCGCCGGCGCGCTCACGCGCCGTGCTTGACCTCGATGTGCTTGGCCTCGGCCTTCTCGCCTCCGAGGCCCACGCTGACGGTGAGCATCCCGTCGGCGTAGTCGGCCTTGACGTCGTCCTCGTTGGCGCTGGGCGGCAGGGTGACGCTGCGGCTCATGGAGCCGTAGCGGATCTCGCTGCGGTTCTTCTCCACCTCGCGTTCGGTGCGCTCGGCCTTGACGGTCAGCACGCCCTCGCTCAGGACGACGTCGATGTCCTCGGCGGAGATGCCCGGAAGCTCCGCCCGCATGACATACCGGTCGTTCTCGATGTAGTCCTCGATCCGGACCGTGTACAGGTCGCCCATGGTGGGCATCGCGAAACGTGCCGGGAAGGACTCGAACCACTCGGGCAGCTCAGGGAACGAGAACCTCTGTCGGCGTGTGAGTGCTGTCATCGCCGTATCTCCTTGGGTGTGGTGTCACGGCTCCTGACACTGCCAGTGCACCGCGCGCGGCCCCCTCCCCGCTGAGGCCGAACAGCCCATTCAGGGACCCAAAAGTCCCTTCCGCCCGCCGGGGACGCCTCCTCGGGGGCCGGCCGGCCACGTGCGTGCCCGGACGCCGCCCCCCAGACTGGTGACGAACGAACCTCCCGGCCCCGGTCCTCCCGGCTCCGGTCATCCCGGCCCCTCCCCGTCCCGGCGCACGCGTGGCGATCACCATGTCCGATGTCACCACCACCGATCTGTACGAAGTGACGATGGCCCTGTCCTACCTGCGGGAGGGCATGCGGGCCCCGGCCACCTTCAGTCTCTACGTCCGCGACCTGCCGCCCGGCCGCGGCTTCCTGGTGGCCGCCGGCCTGGAGCCGACCCTGGACTACCTGTCGGGCTACCGGGTGGAACGCAAGGACGTCGAGGACTTCGCGGCAGCCCTGCGCCGCCCGCCCGAGGAGCTCGAACCGCTGCTGGGGCTGGCCTTCGAGGGCGAGGTCCGCGCGGTACCGGAAGGGCATGTCGTCTTCGGCGGGGAGCCCCTGCTGGAGGTGACCGCCCCGCTGCCGCAGGCCCAGCTCGTCGAGACCTCCGTGCTCAACCAGCTGTGCCATCAGACGTCGGTGGCGTCCAAGGCGGCGCGCTGCGTCCTGGCGGCGGCCGGCCGGCCCCTGGTGGACTTCTCCCTCCGGCGCACGCACGGTCCCTGGGCGGGCATGCAGGCGGCCCGTCTGGGAGCCCTGGTGGGTTTCGCCGCCACCAGCAACGTCGCCGCGGCCACCGCTCTGGGCATCCCGGCCGCGGGCACGATGGCCCACTCCTACATCGAGGCCTTCCCCGGCGAGGAGGAGGCGTTCCGTGCCTTCGCTCGCACGCACCCCGGCCCGGTGACGTTCCTCGTCGACACCTACGACACCGAGGCGGGCGTCATGGCCGCGGCCCGGGTCTTCCGGGAGATCGGGCGCGGGCCGGGTTGCGCGATCCGCCTGGACAGCGGGGATCTGGGACAGCTGGCGCGACGGGCGCGGGCCCTCCTCGACGCCTCCGGGCTGACCGATGTGCGCATCGTCGCGAGCGGCGGGCTCGACGAATACGCCGTCGCCGATCTGGTGGGCGGCGGGGCCCCGATCGACGTGTACGCGGTGGGCACCCGGGTGGGCGTGGCCGCGGACGCCCCGTACCTGGACATGGCGTACAAGCTCGTGGAGTACGACGGGCGCCCGGTGATGAAGCTGTCCTCGGCGAAGGCCACGGCCCCGGGCCGCAAGCAGGTCTTCCGCCGCCCCGGGCGGCCCGATGTGATCGGCCTGTGGGCAGAGGAGCCGCCCCCCTCCGGGCGGCCGCTGCTGCGCACCGTCATGCGGGGCGGCCGGCGGACGGGCCCGCCGGACCGGTGGGAGGACGCGCGCGCCCGCTTCACCCGTGACGTCGAGGCCCTGCCCGCCTCGGCACGCAGGATCGACGGTCCCGAGCCCCTGCGTCCGGTCCGGTCGCAGGCGCTGGAGGACCTGACGTCCCGGGTCCGGGGGGAGATCGAGCGGAAGGTCCGCCGGGGGCATGCGGCGGCGTCCGGCAGCGGGGACCGTGCGCCGGAACGCCCCCGCCCCGGCTCCTGATCCCGGGGTTCCCGGCGGAGCCCGGACGGGGCGCCCGGACGAGGGCGACCGGACGAAGGCGGGCCCGGGAGGGCCACGGGGCGAGGCGGGCCCGGGAGGGCCACGGGGCGAGGCGGGCCGCTCAGCGGACGAGAACCGCCTCACCGGACCGGGGCACCACGGTGTTCCAGCCCAGCTCCCGCACGATGCGGTCGCGCAGCGCCGTCGAGGCACCGGGTTCCCCGTGGACCACGTAGGTGGTGTGCGGGGCGGGCGCGGCGCGCAGCCAGTCGACGATCTGGCCGCCGTCGGCGTGGGCCGAGAAGTGCGGCACATCGGCCACTTCGGCGCGTACGGGAACGTACTCGCCGAACATCTTGAGCGACTGCGCGCCGTCCACGAGGTCCCGGGCCCGGGTGCCCAGCGCGGCGAACCCCACGATCACCACGGCGTTGCGCGGGTCGGGAAGCAGCCTGCGCAGGTGGTGCAGGACGCGCCCGCCGGTCGCCATCCCGGCCGACGACACGATCACGGCCGGGCCCCGGGCGTCGTTGATGTCCATGGATTCCTGGACCGTCCTGGCGGCGATGAACGGCTCGGGGCTCAGTGCCGTGGTGCCGGCCGACATCACATCGGCGCGCAGGCCGGCGGCCCGGGCCCGGATCGCGTCCCGGTAGACGTCCAGCGCTCTGAGGGCCATCGGGCTGTCGACGTAGACGGGCACTCCGCGCGGCAGGGTGCCGTCCCGCCGCAGTCCGGCCAGTTCGTCGAGCACGACCTCGGTGCGGTCCAGGGCGAACGCCGGGACGACCACGATGCCGCCGCGGCGCAGCGTGCGGGTCAGCACGTCGGCGAACCGGGCCCGCCCGGCCTCGTCGTCGTGCGTGCGGTCGCCGTAGGTGGACTCCACCAGCAGCACGTCCGCGCCGGAGAACGGTGCGGCCGGCACCAGCAGCGGATGTCCCGGGCGGCCGAGGTCGCCGCTCACCGCCAGGGTGTGGCCGTCCTCCAGCGTCATCAGGGCCCAGGCGGAGCCGAGGATGTGCCCCGCGTGCCGGAGGACGAGGGTGGTTCCCGTGGTGACCTCGACCTCGGTGTCCAGGGGCACGGGGTCGATGTACCGCAGTGTGCGGTCGACGTCGGCGTCGTCGTAGAGCGGTTCGGCGGGGCGGTGCTTGGACCAGCCGTGCTCGTTGGCGTGCGCCGCCGCCTCCATCTGCAGACGGGCGCTGTCGCGCAGCACGATCTCGGCGAGGCGCGCGGTGTAGGTGCTGGTGAGGATCGGTCCCCGGAAGCCGTCCCGGACGAGTCGGGGCAGGTATCCGCAGTGGTCCAGGTGCGCATGGGTCACCACGACGGCCTGGATATCGCGGGCGTCGCACGGCAGCTTCCGCCAGTTGCGCCTGCGCAGCTCGGCCAGGCCCTGGAAGAGCCCGCAGTCGACGAGGACCCTGGCGTGGTCGCTCTCCACGAGGAACTTGCTGCCGGTGACGGTGCCGACACCGCCCAGGAAGGTCAGCAGCGCGGGCCGTACCCGGGCCGGGGCGGGTGCCGGCGGGGCGGGAGACGTCTCGTTCACCGTGTCCATGGCCCGGCCTCCTCGTCTCGACGGTCGTACGCCCACCGTGGCACCGCGGCAACGGCCTCCGCAGGGGCCGACGGGTGCGCAATGGGGACCAATGGCCCCTTGGATTCGCATACCGATTGTTTTTTCATGAAAGTGACGGAAAGGGTCCACCGGAAGCGCAGGCGCACGGACGAGGGCCATGAGCGGCGGTCCCACCCGCGCACGGCGTGGTCCGGATCCGCGAGAAGCGGGCTGGGTCCTTTCCGCCACCGCGTCGAGGGAGGCGAGGCGCCATGGCCGCACCCGCACCGGCCCGCAAGACCCACTCCACCGCGGGCCCCCCGGTGGAGTCGACGGGCAACGGCATGCGCGCCCGCATCGGTGACGAGATCGTCGTACGCGGCACCGCCATCGGTGTGATCAGCCGCTCCGGCCAGGTCGTCGGCCTCCACCACCCCGACGGCAGCCCTCCGTACGACGTCCGCTGGGAGGACACCGGACGGGTGACGCTCTACTTCCCCGGATCCGACGCGTACGTCAAGCACCTGGTCCCGGCGCCGCCCGCGCAATGAGCCCGTCGCCCCACGGCGGCCCACCGGCGTGTCGGGAACGAGCTCCTGGAGATGACGATGGCCCGACCCGATGAGCACCGGCCGATCGTGGTCGGTGTCGATCCCGATCCCGCGAGGCGGATGGCGCTGGCCTGGGCCGTCGACGAGGCGGCGCGGCGCCGGGTGCCGTTGCGGCTGGTGCACGCCGAGGGCCTGCCGACCGCGGGGTACCGGCGATGGGAGCTGCCGCCCTCCTGGGAGGAGTGGAACCGGGCGCTGCACGAGGCGGGCGAACAGGTGCTCAAGGCGGCGGTGGCCTTCGCGGAGGCCCGGCGGCCGCTGGTCGAGGTGTCCACACTGCTGGCGGAGGGGAACCCGGCGTGGGTCCTCGGGGAGCAGAGCCACGACGCCACGGCCGTGGTGGTGGGCTCCTGGCATCTGAGCCGGATGAGGGAGGTGTTCGGCGCCACCTCGGTCGCCCTGCCCGTCATGGCGCACGCCCGCTGCCCGGTGGTCGTGGTGCCGGAACCGGAGCACATCACGCAGGAACCCGCGTACTTCGTCGTCGGCGTGGACGGCAGCCCCCGGTCCGCGGCCGCCGTCGACTTCGCCTTCGAGGAGGCCGCCCTGCGGGGTGCGGCGCTGCGGGCGCTGTACGTGTGGCAGCCCGGGCCGCTGGGGACGCTCGACGAGGACGCGGCGCGGCAGGAGAGCCGGCGTCTGCTCTCGGAGACGCTGGCCGGCCACGCCGCGACGTATCCGGACGTGGAGCTGCACCACGAGCTCGTCACGGGCCATCCCGTGGAGGTGCTGACCAAGGAGTCCGCCCATGCGCTGGGCCTGGTCGTGGGGACCCGGGGGCACGGCGGCTTCGCCGGCATGATGCTCGGCTCGGTGAGCCAGGGTGTGCTGCGCTACGCGCGCTGCCCCGTCATCGCCGTGCCGCACCCACCCGAATGAAGCCCCGCGGACGGGCCCGTGCCCGGGGTCCCGACGGCCCGGGCGGTGGACCATCCGGCTCTGTCCGGTGGCCCGCGGCGGGTGCTGGAGTGGATGGCGCGGGGGCGCGAACCGATGCCGACCGGCGTGGAGGGCAACCATGCATGACGACGACCGTCCTGGTGGCCGCACCATGAACCCGGGCCCGTCGGCCACTCCGCCGGGCCGGCGCCTGCTGGAGGCCGCGCTGCTGGTGGTGACGGCGGGCGCGCTGGTCGGCGGCGGCATCGCGTGGCTCCTGGGCCGGCCGGACATCGCCGACGTCTTCTGGGCGGTGGGGACCGCCGTGGCCGTCGTTCCGGCGATCGGCTGGGTGATGAGCGCTCTGCACAAGGGACGGGCCGGCGTCGATGTGATCGCCGTACTGGCACTGGCCGGAACGCTGGCCGTGGGCGAATACCTCGCGGGCGCGCTGATCGGTCTGATGCTGGCGACCGGACGGACCCTGGAGACGGCGGCGGAACAGCGCGCCTCGCGCGATCTGCGCTCGCTGCTGGAGCACGCCCCGCGTTCGGCGCGCCGCCGGCGCGGCTCGGAGGTCTCGGTCGTGCCGCTGGACGAGGTCGTCCCCGGTGATGTCCTCGTGGTCGGGCCCGGCGAGGTGGTCCCGGTGGACGGCGAGGTCACCGTGGGCCCGGCGGTGCTCGACGAGTCCGTGCTGACCGGCGAGTCCGCACAGGTGGAGCGCGCCGAGGGCGAGCCCGTGCGCAGCGGCGTGGTCAACGCCTCAGGCGTCTTCGAGGTGACGGCGACGGCCACCGCGGCGGACAGCACCTACGCGGAGATCGTCCGGCTGGCCGAGCAGGCCGGGGCCGAGCGGGCCCCCACGGTGCGCCTGGCGGAGCGCTATGCCGCCTGGTTCCTGCCCCTGTCCCTGGGGCTCGCCGCCGTGGCCTGGGCGGTCAGCGGCTCGGCGGTACGGGCCGTGGCCGTCCTCGTCGTGGCCACTCCCTGCCCGCTGCTGCTGGCCACGCCCGTGGCCATCGTCTCCGGCCTGTCCCAGTGCGCCCGGCGGGGCGTCGTGGTGCGGGACGGCGGCGCGCTGGAGCGGCTGGGCCGGGCCCGCACCCTCGTGATCGACAAGACCGGCACCCTGACCGTGGGGCGGCCGCGGGTCCTGCAGGTGGCCGGCGCCCCCGGCGGGCCGTCCCAGTCCGAGGTGCTGCGGCTGGCCGCCTCGCTCGACCAGGTGTCGGCGCACGTCCTCGCCGAGGCCGTCGTCCACGAGGCCAGGGCCCGCGGTCTTTCCCTGACGGTGCCGAAGGAGGTCACCGAGGAGCCCGGCCGGGGGGTCACCGGCACCGTCGACGGCCACCTCGTCGCCGTCGGCAAGGCCGGCCTGGCCCCGGGCGAACTGCCCGAATGGGCGCGTGCCGTGGACAACCAGGCCCTGCTCGACGGGGCGGCCACCGTCTGGCTGACCCTGGACGGTGTGCTCACCGGAGCCGTGCTGCTGCGGGACCCGCTGCGCCACGACGCGCCCCGCACCATCCGCCGGCTGCGGGCGGCGGGCCTGGACCGGCTGCTCATGCTCACCGGGGACCGTCCCGAGCCCGCCCGTGAGGTGGGCGCGGTCCTGGGGCTCGACGACGTGCGCGCGGGTCAACTGCCCACGGACAAGATCGCCGCGGTGCGCGCGGAGAGCGACCGCGCCGTCACCGTCATGGTCGGTGACGGCGTCAACGACGCGCCCGCCCTGGCCGCGGCCGACGTCGGTGTCGCCATGGGGGCCCGGGGCTCCACCTCGGCCTCGGAGGCGTCCGACATCGTCCTCACCACGGATCGTGTGGGGCGCCTGGCCGACGCGATGGACATCGCCGCCCGCGCCCGCCGGATCGCGGTGCAGAGCGCCGCCGGCGGCATGATGATGTCGCTGGCCGCCATGGTCGCCGCCCTCTTCGGATGGCTGCCGCCCGCGGCCGGCGCCCTGCTGCAGGAGGCCATCGACGTGGCCGTCATCCTCAACGCGCTGCGGGCGCTGCTTCCCGTGCCCGGTACCCGGCCCGCCCTGGAACCGGAGGCGGAGAGCCTCATCCACCGGTTCGCCACCGAGCACGACGACCTCAGGGACACCCTCGACGCCATCCGGGAGGCCGCCGGCCTGCTCACCACGGACCACGGCCCGCGCGCCCTGGAGGCGGTGCGCGAGATCCACCACCTGCTGACGGACCGTCTGCTCCCCCACGAACACGCGGAGGAACAGCAGTTGTATCCGGCGCTGAACCGGCAACTCGGCCCGGAGGCGACCGACACCATGAGCCGCGCCCACTCCGAGATCGAGCGCCTGTCCCGGCGCATCGCCACCCATGTGCACCTCGCGGACGAGGAGGGCGGACTGCGCCCCGAACAACTCGACGATCTGCGCGCGTCGTTGTACGGGCTGCACACGATCCTGCGCCTGCACTTCACGCAGGAGGAGGAGAGCTACTTTTCACTGGCGCCGTGACGCGGCGCGGGAGCGGCCGCCCTCAGGCGCGGACGATCCCCAGCACCTCGTCGCGGGTGTGGAGCACAGGCCGATCTCGGTCACGTCGGCGGAACTGGGGCGCATGCCGTGCCCGGTGACGATCGCGTCCGTCCCGGTCGTCTCGACGAAGGCGGCGCCGAACAGCCGGGCGAGGTCGTCGTCGAGCCGGTCCGGAACGATGCCGCGGACGTCGCATGCCTCCACCGGGCCGGAGAGGTCGTCGTATGCCTCCACCGGGCCGGAGAGGTCGACGCCGGGTCTGTCACTCACTGGTCGTACTGCTCCTTGTACGTCATCCATACGGCCGTGTCCCGTGGGATGTTCCGGCCGTCGAGCGGTGCGCTGGACAGCAGGACGTCGGCGTCCTCCTCCAGGGGGAGCGGGCGCGCGCCGAAGTTGACCACGCAGCGCAGTCCCGCCCCGCGTTCGAAGCCGAACCACTCGCCGCTGTCGGGGCCGTCGAGCTTCAGTGCCGCGTCCGAGGCGGGGTGGCCGCGCCGCAGCCGCAGTGCCGCCCGGTACAGCGCCAGCATGGAGTCGCCGTCGTCCCGCTGCGCCGCGACGGACAGCCCCGCCCAGTCCCCGGGCTGGGGGAACCAGCAGTCCTCGGGGGCGGCGGTGCTGAAGCCGTACGGGGCGGCGTCCCCCTCCCACGGCAGCGGCACCCGGCATCCGTCCCGTCCGCGTTCCCGGTGCCCGGAGCGCTCCCACAGCGGATCGCGCAGCCGGTCGTCGGGGAGTTCGGCCTGCGGGAGACCGAGTTCCTCGCCCTGGTAGACATAGGCGGCACCCGGCAGCGCGAGCATCAGCAGGGCGGCGGCGCGGGCCCGGCGCTCACCGAGCAGGCCGCCGCCGTAGCGGGTGACCGGCCGGACCGCGTCATGGCTGGAGAGCACCCAGGTGACCGGGGCCCCCACCGTCTGCATGGCCGCCACCGACTGCTCGACCACGTCCCGCATCGCCGGTCCGTCCCACGCGCACTCCAGGAAGGCGAAGTTGAAGGTCTGCTGCATCTCGCCGGGGCTGACGTAGCGGGCCAGCCGGTCGCGGTCGAAGATGCCGGCCTCGGCCACCATCACCCGTTCCCCCGCGGCCGCCGGGCCGAAGGGCGTGGGATGGCTGTCCAGGAGGGCGCGCCAGCGGCGGAACAGCGGGTGCAGTTCCTCCTGGTCGTAGTAGGGCATCAGATGGTTGCGGTGGACGTCCCGGTGCTGGCCGGGGCCGGCGTCGGGCAGGCCCTCCGCCTTGAACAGGGTGTGGGCGACATCGATCCGGAAGCCGTCGACACCGCGGTCCAGCCAGTGCCTCATGGTGTGTTCGAAGTCGGCGACGACCTCGGGGTCGTGCCAGTTGAGGTCCGGCTGCTCCGGCGCGTGCAGGTGCAGGTACCAGGCGCCGGGGCGGCCGTCCGGCTCGGCCACCCGGGTCCAGGCGGGGCCGCCGAACGCGGACTGCCAGTCGTTGGGCGGCAGTTCGCCCCCCTCCCCGCGGC
The DNA here is from genome assembly GCF_055632315.1 of Streptomyces sp. PSU-S4-23. NCBI lineage: Bacteria > Bacillati > Actinomycetota > Actinomycetes > Kitasatosporales > Streptomycetaceae > Streptomyces > Streptomyces sp. PSU-S4-23. The sequence goes on from NZ_JBVMUU010000002.1 coordinate 602,874, forward strand.
CGGGCCGGAAGATGTAGCGGTCCCTGGCCCGGCTGCCGGGCCCGGCGGCGACGGCCTCCCGGAACCAGGGGTGCCGGTCGGAGGTGTGGTTGGGGACCAGGTCCACCAGGACCCTGATGCCCAGCGCGTGGGCCCGTTCCACCAGGGCGTCGAAGTCCGCCGGGGTGCCGAGGTCGGGGGCGACCGCGGTGTGGTCGGTGATGTCGTAGCCGCCGTCCGCCAGCGGCGAGGGGTAGAAGGGTGTGATCCACATCGCGTCGACGCCCAGCCACCGCAGATGACCGAGGCGTTCCGCGGCCCCGCGCAGGTCGCCGGTGCCGTCGCCGTCGCCGTCGGCGAAGGCGCGGGGGTGGACCTCGTAGCAGACGGCGTCCCGCCACCAGGGAACGGCCGCGTCCGGCCCGCCGGCCCCGGGACCCGCCTCGGGTGCCGCGCTCACTCGGCCCGGTCCAGGCGGGCCACGCCGATGTGGGCGTCGGCCATGCCGTAGAAGACGTACCGCACTCCGTCGATCTCCTCGACGGCGGTCGGGAACACCACGTTCGGCACGGTGCCGGAGCGCTCCTCCTCGGTCTCGGGGGCCATGAGCGGCTCGGCGGTGCGCGCGAGGACCCGGGAGGGGTCGGCGGGGTCGAGGATCATCGCTCCGGCCGCGTAGTGCACGGTCCCCGACGGGGAGAAGGGGTCGTCGATGCTGCCGGAGACACCGTGGTGGATGAGCAGCCAGCCCTCCTCCACCCGGATCGGGGCCGGACCCGCGCCGATCTTGAGCGCTTCCCAGGGGTGCTCGGACAGTGCGACCAGGCGGTGGTGGCGCGGGCGTACCAGCGCGCGGATGTCCCGCTCGGCCTCGTCGAAGGGGACGTAGGAGATCCAGATGCCGGGGCGCTCGTCGGTGACGCCGGCGGGCAGGTGGACCCCCTCGCCGGGGCGGAACCAGCCCAGGTCCCACATCGGGCGGTGCAGCATGGCGATGCACAGCTCGCCGTCCGGACCCGGCACGGGCTCGGGGAAGTGCACGACGTCCTTGTTGGGGAACAGGTTGAGGTCGGTGTCGAGGTCGGCCTGGTACGCGAACTGGAGGGGGCCGAGGCGCTCCCAGTTCACCAGGTCCTCGGAGACGGCCAGGGCCGGCTTGGGGCCGAGCGGGCCGTACGCCACGTACGACATCACGTGCCGGCCCAGCGACTCGATCCAGGTGGTACGGGGGTCCTCCACCCCGGCGTTGTTCTTGCCGCGCTCCCAGCCCGCGTCGGGGGCGAGGACCACGCCGCGGCGCCGCACTCCGGTGGGCACGCCGTCCTGCACGGTCACCTCGGCGAGCCCGACCCGGGAGACGTTGCCCTGCGCGACCAGCCGCGGCAGCAGATGGAGCGTGCCGTCCGGGGTGCGGCCGGAGGCGGGATTGAGCACGCCCTCCACCTCGTTCGCCTCGCCGGGCAGCGGGGACATCACGACGCCGACCCGGGTGAGGCGGTAGGGGACGGAAGTGGTGGTGCTGTGGGACACGGGGTTCAGCCCTTCGTGGCGGAATCGATGTCGGTGGAGGTGAAGCGGTGCTGGAAGACGATGAAGAGCGCCACCGCGGGGGCCGCCAGCACGCACGCCCCGGCGAGGATGGTGCCGAACGGGTTGGCGGCGGCCGCGGCGACGGTGCTGATGTAGTTGGCCAGGGAGACGGCCAGCGGCTGCATGTCCTGCCGTTTGGTGACCAGGAACGGCCAGAGGAACTCGTTCCAGGGCCCGGTGAAGCTGAGCAGCACCACCGAGAGCAGGGCGGGCCTGCACAGCGGTACGGCGATGCGGAACAGGATCTGCAGTTCGCCGGCGCCGTCCATGCGGGCCGCCTCGAACATGGCGGCCGGCAGTTGCAGGAAGAACTGCCGGAAGACGAAGACGGCACTGGTGTTGATCGCGAAGGGCAGGATCATGCCCAGGTAGGAGTCGGCGAGGCCGTAGTCGCGGACGATCAGCACGTACAGCGGGATCATCAGGAGCTGGAAGGGGACGACCTGCACCAGCAGGACCAGCGCGAAGGTGGAGCCCCGGCCCCGGAAGTGCAGGCGGGCCAGCGCGTATCCGGCGAGGAGCCCGAAGACGGTGGTGCAGAGGATGACACCGCCGGTGAAGATCCCGGAGTTCACCAGCGAACGTCCCAGCGAGATGGCCGAGTTGATGGCCGTGTAGTTGTGCAGGCTCAGATTGCCCGGGTCGGGGAAGGCCCCGGCCGGAGTGGAGTCGGGCTCCTTCTGCAGCGAGCCGATGACCATGTAGTAGAAGGGGAAGAGGAAGGCGAACGCCCCCACGAGCAGCGCCGCCTTCGACCAGAGCGATCCCGCGGCACGTCCCGCGGCGCCCGCCCTGCGGCGCTGCTTCGCGGCCGGCGTGGCTGTGATGTCTGCGGCCATCTCAGTCCCTCTCCATGAAGCGCCGGTAGGCGAGCGACACGGCGGTGATCAGCACGATGAGGATCACGCCGATGGCGGCGGCCTCGTCGGGGTGCCCCTGCTGCAGTCCCCGCTGGTACATCAGCAGGACCGGAGACGTCGTGGCCCCGTCCGGCCCGCCGCCGCTGGTGAGCAGATAGGGCTCGGTGAAGAGGTTGGCCCCCGTGATCGTGGCCAGGACCAGGACCAGCAGCGTGGCGGGGCGTACCGCGGGCACCGTGATCGACCGGAAGATGCGCAGCCGGCCCGCGCCGTCGAGGGCCGCCGACTCGTACAGCTCCTGGGGGACGTTCTGCAGTGCCGACAGATACAGCACCACGAAGAAGCCCAGTTGCTTCCAGGCGACGAAGACCGCGACGACCGGCATCGCCAGATGGGAGTTCACCAGCCAGGACGGGTCGGGTGCCAGCGGCCCGAGGGCGCGGTTGACGAGGCCGCCGGAGTTGAACAGGAACATCCACACGCCCACGACCGCGACACTGGCCGTGATGTAGGGGACGTAGTACGCCGTCCGGAAGAACGAGCGGAACCGCAGCTTCTGGTTGAGCGCGCCGGCCAGGACCAGCGAGGCCACCACCGTCAGCGGCACGTTGATGACGAGGAAGACGGCGATGTTGAGGAAGGAGCGCCACACATCGGGGTCGGTGAGGACCGTGGTGTAGTTGTCCAGCCCCACGAAGGGCCGGTCGACCTGTACGCCTGGCGCGGCGAAGAAGTAGTCGTGGAAGGACATCCACACCGCGAAGCCGAGCGGATACACGAAGATCGCGGCCAGATACAGCAGATACGGAGAGACGAACAGCAGGCCGACGGGCTGGCGTCCGGCGAGCCGCGGCCGCCGTCCCCGCCCGCGCCCGGCCGCCCTCCTCGCGGCTCCGGGGACGGCGTGCCCGGAGCCGTGGGTGTCATGCGTGGTGGAGGACATGGCCGTGGATCACTGGCTCCCGGCCAGCTTGCCGGCCTTGTCCGCGGCGGCCTTCAGGGTGCCGGTGAGGTCGCCCTTGCCGAAGATGACGGCCTTCGTGTACGCGTCGCGGAAGGTCTGCCAGATCTCCACCGAGTTGGGCACGTTCGGCGCCTCGACGGTGTGCCCGGCCTGCTGCGCGAAGACCTCGTAGTCCTTGTGGGACGCGAAGTAGGCGGGGTAGGCGGAGGTGAGGTCCGAGCGCATCGGCATCTGCCCGGTCGCCTCCAGGAGCTTGCCGTCCTGCTCCTTGCCGGTGGCGAACTTCATGACGTCCCAGGCGGTGGCCCGGTTCTTGCAGGAGGTGTACATGCCGATCGACTTCTCGTCGCTGAACGTGCCCTTGCCGGGCGCGCCGTCGGCGGTCGGCACCGGCACCGCGCCCCACTTCACCTTGTCGCCGTAGACGGCGACCGCCCAGGGGCCGACGATGGCCATGGCGGACTTGCCCTCGCCGAAGGCGTCGCCGTTGTAACTCTCCTTGGGAGCCAGGCCGTCGGCATACATGGTCTTCCACAGCTGGGCGGCCTTCAGGCCCTCGGGCGAGGCGAACTGGGCCTTGCCGTCCTCGACGAGCTGCTTGCCGGTCTGCGCGGTGAACAAGGGGTAGAAGTCGAACCAGGACTGGTAGAACTCCGAGGTGGGCGCGGGCCAGATGGCGGCCTTGGCGCCGCTGCTCCCGACGAGCTTCCGCGAGGTCGCCAGGAAGTCCTGGTAACTGGCCAGCTTGGGGTGCTCGGGGTCCAGCCCGGCCTTCTTGAAGAGCTCCTTGTTGTAGAAGATCATCACCGGGTTGCTCTTCCACGGCATCTGGTAGTACTTGCCGTCAGGGGAGGCGTACTGGCCGAGCCGGTCGCCGACCCGGGACTTCAGGTACCGCGTGCCGTCGGGGAAGTCGTCCAGGGCGACCAGGCCGCCCTGCTTCTGGAATCCGGGCACGGCCGCCGGGGCGGTGTTGAGCACCAGGCACGGCGCGTTGCCCGCCGTGATCGCCGCGCCGATGACCTCTTCGGAGCTCTTGCCGGCGGGTATCTCCTGCGCGGTCACCTTCTCCTTGGGGTGGGCGGCGTTCCAGGCGGCCACCATGCGCTTGCCCCACGCGACTTCCTGGGCGTTGTTCGAGTACCAGATCGTGATCGGGCCACGGGCGTCGTTCGCGGCGCTGCCGGAGTCGGATCCGGCGCCGCTGCCGCACGCGGTCAGCGCCAGGGCGGTCGCCGGCAGTATGGCGAGGAGGGCCTTCTTCATGGGGAGTTCCGTTTCTCACTGGTGTGGAATCAGTCGGCGGGACGGCGTCGCTGGGCGGGCGCCGGCCGTCTTCCTGAATGAAGGAGGGGGAGCGAGGAGGGGGATCCGGGAGGCCGCCGTCACCGGCGGTCATCCGGCCCCGCGGGTGGGGGCGGGACCCGTGGAGCCGCGTACCACCAGCGTGGCCGGGTCCAGTTCCACGTCGGCCGTGGTGCCGTCCGCTATGACCTCCACCAGCGCCTGTGCGGCGGCCCTGCCCCAGGACACGGGGTTGGCGCGGCAGGTCGTCAGCGGAGGGCTGGTCCAGGAGGCCAGGGGCACGTCGTCGAAGCCGACCACCGAGAGATCGTCGGGCAGCCGCAGGCCGGCCTCCTGGGCGACCGCCATGCCGGCGGTGGCCGACAGATCGTTGCCGTACACGATGGCGGTGGGGGGTGTGGGCCGGGCCAGCAGCGCCCGGGTGGCCTGCGCCCCTCCCTCGGCGGTGAAGCCTCCCGGCAGTGAGGTCCCGGCGGGCAGGCCCGCTTCGGCGAGCGCGTCGGCCCACGCCTGGCGGCGGCGCCGTGCGTGCACGTACTCCTCCGGGCCCGCCACGTAGGCGATGTCGCGGTGCCCCAGTTCGACCAGGTGCCGCATGGCGCCGCGTACCGCGGGACGGTCGTCCAGGTTCACCGCCGGAAGGTCCGTGCCCCCCTCGACCGCGCCCACCGCCACCGCGGGCAGACCGAGCTCCGCGACGAGGGCCGGCCTCGGGTCGTCCACGCGCAGGTCGGTGAGGAACACTCCGTCGACCCGCTGGTCGGCCGCGAGCCTGCGATAGGTCTCCAGTTCGTCGCGGGGGCGGCTCATCTGGAGCATCAGACCGTCGCCGGTCTCGGAGATCACCGTCTCGATGCCCGCCATGAACGCCGGGAAGAAGGGATCGGTGCCGATCAGCTCGGGCTCGCGGGCCAGGACCAGGCCGACGGCACGCGCCCTGCCCGTGGACAGTGCCCGCGCGCTGCGGCTCGGGGTCCAGCCCAGTTCCTCGGCCGCCGACCGGACGCGCTGCTGAGTGGCGAGGGCCACGCCGGGGCGGTTGTTGAGGACGAAGGAGACGGTTGCGCGGGACACCCCGGCCAACTGCGCCACATCCGCGATGGTGGGACGACGGGCCATTGCGCGACTCCGGTTTCTGCGGGGACGGGAACTACGGCGTCCGACCGGTTCGTCCCGGCCCCGGAGTGTCCGACGCCGGGGCTTGAACCGGTTTAAACGATGGCCCGTAGCTTCGGCGTAACCCCGCCGTAAAGTCAAGAGCCCGCGAGGGACTGTCCCCTTAGGGGCATAGTGATGAGAATTGGCAATATTTGTCCGATACGGACATCCGCGACCGTCTCACGCCGCCGGCGCACGAAATCCCATACAGCGAAGACAGGTCCCCATATTCACCTGATGAGCCGTCAGGTGAATATGGGGTGCGGCCGTCGATGCCGGAGAATTCCCGCCGGCCTTTCGGACGACGGCACCAGAAATACACGGAGGGGGATTCCACCGCGCACGGCGCCGGAATTCATCCGCGTCCTCGGCTCTCGTTTCCCTCGTCGGGTACGCGGATTCGCGGGGTGACGGTTCGCAGATCACCGCGGTCGCGGTCATGGTCGCGGTCGCGGTCCGGGAGGCTTCCGTCCCGCTCCCGGCGGTCCTGCCGCTCCCGCTGCTCCCGCTGCTCCCGCTGCTCGTCGCGGAGCACCTCCAGGACGGTGGAACCGTCGATGGTCTCGCGGGTGACGAGCAGGTCGGCGAGCCGGTCCAGGGCCCCGCGGTGGTCGCGTATCAGTCCCGTCGCCCGGCTCTCCGCCTCGCGCAGCAGCCGGGCGGCCTCCTCGTCGATGATCCGCTGGGTCTGCTGCGAGTACGGCTGCCCGAAGGGTTCCTCGGCGTTCTCGCCCAGATAGCGCGGGTTCGTGGAGGCATATCCGACGGGCCCGAGAGCCGATGACAGGCCGAAATCCCGGACCATCCGTGTGGCGATCTGGGTGGCGCCGGCCAGGTCGTTCGCGGCGCCACTGGATCCCTCGCCGAAAACGACGAGTTCGGCAGCCCGGCCACCGAGCCGGACGGCGAGCAGATCGGTCAGATATCCCTCGCTGTACAGATGGCGTTCGGCCTCGGGGAGCTGCTCGGTCACCCCGAGCGTCATGCCCGACGGCAGGATGGTGACCTTGGCGACGGGGTCGGCGTGCTCGCACAGGGCGGCGACGAGGGCGTGGCCCGATTCATGGATCGCGACCGAGTGGCGCTCTTCGGGCAGCAGGGCGTTGGACGCGTCACGGCGGCCGAGCAGGACGCGGTCCCGGGCGGCGTCGAGGTCGTCCGGCTCGATCAGCACCCGGTCGGCGCGGACGGCGTTGATGGCGGCCTCGTTCACCAGGTTGGCGAGGTCCGCGCCGGAGAATCCCGGAGTACCGCGGGCGACGATGTCGAGGTCGACGTCGGGGGCGAGGATCTTGCCCCGGGCGTGCACCCGCAGGATGGCGGCGCGCTCGGCCTGGTTGGGCAGCGGGACGGTGACCTGGCGGTCGAAGCGTCCGGGGCGCAGCAGGGCCGGGTCGAGGGCCTCCGGCCGGTTGGTGGCGGCGAGGACGACGATGCCCGTGGACTGGTCGAAGCCGTCCATCTCGGCCAGCAGCTGGTTGAGGGTCTGTTCGCGCTCGTCGTTGCCGCCGAGTCGCGCACCCCCCGCGCGCCGCGCGCCGACGGCGTCGATCTCGTCGATGAAGATGATGGACGGCGCGCGTTTGCGGGCGTCCTCGAACAGGTCCCGCACCCTGGACGCGCCCACTCCGACGAACATCTCCACGAAGGCCGATCCGGTCACGGACAGGAACGGCACGTCGGCCTCCCCCGCGACGGCACGGGCGAAGAGCGTCTTGCCGGTGCCGGGCGGCCCCACCATGATCACCCCACGTGGGCCCTTGGCGCCGGCGGCCGCGTAGCGCGCCGGGTTGCGCAGAAAGTCGACGACCTCGCTGATCTCCTGTTTGACCCCGTCGTACCCGGCCACGTCGTCGAACCGGGTGGTGGGCCGCTCCGCCTCGATGATCTTCGCCCGGGAGCGGCCGATGGCGCTGAGCCCGCCGGTCACCGAGCGGGAAGCGCGGCGCCCGATCCACCAGAAGAAGCCGAACAGCAGGAGCAGCGGCAGGAAGGCCACCAGGACCGACAGGAACGGGTTGCCGCCGCTCTTGGTCTGGGTCGCGGTGATCTTCACATGCTTGGCCTGGAGCTGCTGCTGGAGCGATCCGGTGCCGAGAGCGGTGGGAAGCTGCGTGGTGAACTTGGTGCCGTTCGCCAGGGTGCCGCTGACCGCCCCCTTGTCGTTGATGTCGACCGTCTTGACCTGGCCGACACCGACCTTGGTGACGAAGTCGCTGTAGGTCAGGCGGGTGGGCGAGGGCCCCGACGGGGACCGGACCAGGATCAGGACGGTCAGGAACACCACCCACACCAGCGGGATGACCCACCACGGCCAGCCCGACCGCGGCTGCCGCTCCGTCGGCGGTGTGGGCGTGTCCCGCGGCGGCCCGGACTTGGCCGGCGGTGTGAGGTGCCGGTGCGGCATCCGCACTCGCGTGATCACAATGCGCCTCCTGGGACGAACCTCATGTCACCCGGCCGTTCCGTACCGCCGTCCGGGTCGCACGACAGGTCCCCTCCTCTCATGGTCCCTCGGTCGGCGCATTGCCATCGGCGGCGCCGGGGCCGCCTGCGGCGGAAACCCGGCGCGCCGGCCGGCGCGCATGCCCCCGGTCGCCGCTCACGGCAGTTCCGGTACGACGGCCACCGGGCACCGGGCGTGGTGCAGCAGGGTGTGCGCCACCCGCCCCAGCTGGAGCCCGCCGCGGTCGTGGCCGCGCCGTACGCCGACGATCAGGAGGTCGGCGGCGGCGGAGCGGTACAGGAGGACCTTGCGGGCGAGCCCCTCGACCGTGGACCGGTTCACCCTGACGTCCGGGTGGTCGGCCAGGGCGTCCTGCAGCAGGGCATCGATCAGCGTGGCCGCCCGCTCCTCGTGGTAGCGCGCCGGGTCCCCGGCGAGCAGCGGGTGGTCGACGGGCTCGTGGGCGGGGCGGCGCCAGCTGCGTACGACGTCGAGGGCGCACTGCCGGGCCTCGGCCTCGCGCAGGGCGAACCGGACGGCCGTGCCGCAGGTGCCCGGTTCACCGGCGCCGAGCACGATCCGCCCGTGCGCGCCCTCCAGCGCCGCCCGGTCGCCGCGGACCACGATCACCGGCCCGGAGGCACGGCCCGCCACCGTCAGGCTGACGGAGCCGAGGAGCAGTTCCTTCAGCTCGCCCCGGCCCCGGGATCCGGTGATCACGGCCGTGGCGTTGCCGCCCTCGCGCAACAGCGCCACCACCGGGTCCTCGGGAAGGACCTCGGCGGTGACCTTCACCTCCGGATTGCGGCGCTGCACGCGCTCCACCGCGGTCGCGACGATGTTGTCGGCCATCACCTGGTGCGACGGGCGCTCCAGGCCGCCCGAGGGCAGAACGCCCTCGTATCGCTCCCACAGCGACGCGTAGACCAGACGCAGCGGCAGGCCGTGCCGTGCGGCCTCGTCGGTCGCCCAGTCCACCGCGAGCAGGCTGGAGTCGGATCCGTCGACGCCTGCCACCAGGGGCAGATCCATGGTTCCCCACCGCCTTTCGGTCCCGTTGCGGACATCCGCAGCCGAGCAGGTCCCCCTGTCACCGTCACACCCGCCGGGAGGAGGTGAGAGGGGCGGTTCGGCCCTTGTCGGGGACGACCGGCCCCCCAAGCCGTTGCGCGTCCCGGGAGATCGCCGGGCTCGTGGAGGGGCCGGGCCCGGAGAGGACGTTCGGACCCCTGCGGCGGACTGTTCGGCCCCAGCGCCCGAGGATCGGGCGCGGTGCACTGGAACGTGCCAGGAGCCGTAACGGCGGCCGAGGAGACAGGGCCATGGCCACCCTCGCACACCGGCACGGGTCTCCGCTCCCCGAGCCGCCCCGCCGATCCCCCGACGGGGTCGCGCGGGCACGGACCGAGCGCACCGAGATCCGGCAGACCACACGGTCCGCACCCGGCGGGCCCGGGCGGGCGGAACCCGCCGGCGCCTGCCGGAGCCGGTGCGGAGCGCGCACGGAAGGAGTGCGGAGCATGCAGCACCGGACCGTCGCCGAAGTCATGACACACCGGGTGGTCACGGCGCACCCGGACTCGTCCTTCAAGCACATCGCGCAGTTGTTGCGCGACAACGACGTCACGGCGGTCCCCGTCGTCGACGACGAGGGGCGCCCCGTGGGGGTGGTGTCCGAGGGGGACCTGCTCCGCAAGGCGGCGAGCCTGCCCGACCCGGAGGGACGGGCGCTCGGACGCCGGCTCGGTCTGGACGAGCTGAGCCGCGCCGGCGCCGAGACCGCGGAGGCGATGATGACCACGCCCGTGGTGACGGCACGGCCCGGCTGGAACGTCGTCGAGACCGCGCGGACCATGTACCGCAACAAGGTGAAGCGCCTGCCCGTGGTGGACGACACCGGCAGGCTCGTCGGCATCGTCAGCCGGGCCGACCTGCTGCGGCCCTTCCTGCGCGGCGACGGGGCCATCCGCGACGAGATCCGCCACGATGTGCTGGGCGCGGTCCTCGGCCTTCCGGCGGACACCGTCGGGGTCGAGGTGCGCGAGGGCGTCGTGACGCTCACCGGGCGGGTCGAGCAGCGCTCGCTCGTCCCGGTCGTCGAGCGCCTGTGCCGCTCCGTGGACGGCGTCGTCGCCGTCCACCAGTCGCTCGGCTACGCCTACGACGACCTCGGCTCCGACCTGGAACCACCGAGGCTGCGCGGAAGGGGAGGCAGCGGTCATGAGACATCTGCGCACCGTGGGTGATGTGATGACCCGCGAGGTCGTCTCGGTCGGCCGTGACGCGCCGTTCCGGGAGATCGTGGAGTCGATGCGGCAGTGGCGCGTCAGCGCTCTGCCCGTGCTGTCCGAGGAAGGGCGCGTCGTCGGCGTGGTGTCCGAGGCCGATCTGCTGGTGCGGGCACAGGGCGACGACACGTCCGGGGCACTGACGGCCGCGCGTCTGATGACCGTCCCGGCCGTCACCGTCCCGCGGACCGCCACGATCGAGGGCGCGGCACGGCTGATGGCGCGCGGGCCCCTGAAGCGGCTGCCCGTGGTGGACGACGAGGGGCGCCTGGTGGGGGTGGTCAGCCGCTCCGACCTGCTCAAGATCTACCTGCGCCCGGACGAGGACATCGCTCAGGAGGTCAGGAGCGGCCTGGATGCCCTGCTCCCGGCCGGTCACCCCGGCCTCGACGTGCGGGTGGAGAACGGTGTGGTGACCCTGCGCGGAACCGTGCCCGAGCAGGCACCGGTGGCCGCACTGGTCCGGGTGGCACGCGCCGTGCCCGGCGTCGTGGACGTGCGCGAACGTCTCGGCGCCGGACTGTCCGCCGGGTGAGGCCCGGCGCACCACGACGGGGAGCCCGCGGACGGCCCGGCCCTTCGGGTGATTCCCGGCCCGTCCGGGTGTCGCGGGCCGTACCTCCGTGAGAGCGGCAACACCGTGGGGACTGACCGATCCGCCAGGAGGCCCCCATGGAGATGCCCTTCATCAACGAGTGCGCGGTCGAGACGTGCGCGTACAACGTCGGCAGCGCCTGCCACGCGCTGGCCATCACCGTCGGCGACCCCCCGCACGCCCGGTGCGACACCTTCTTCGTCACCTCGGGCAAGGGCGGCGACCCGGCCGCCACCGGACAGGTCGGGGCCTGCAAGATGACCGACTGCCGGCACAACACACGGCTGGAGTGCCAGGCATCCGGAATCGCCGTGGGGCCCGGCCAGGACCGTGCCGACTGTCTGACGTACAGCGTCCGCTGAGGAGCCGGCACGTGAAGATCTCCGAGGCGATGAGCACTCCGGCTGTCGCGCTGCCCCCCGGCGCCTCCCTCGCGGAGGCGGCCCGGCAGATGGACGAGTACGGCATCGGTTCCGTGCTCGTCGTCGACGACGGCGCGCTGCGCGGCATCGTCACCGACCGCGACCTCGCGGTGCGCGGGCTGAGCGGCGGCCTGGACCGGGAGGCGCGGGTGGACACGGTGATGTCGCCGCAGGTGGTGACGGTGGACGTGGCCGACGACGTCCACGTGGCCTACCGGACCTTCCGCGGGTCGGGGGTGCGCCGCCTGCCCGTGCTGGACGGGCACCGGGTCGTGGGCGTGCTGACGGTGGACGACCTGCTGCTGGACGTGTTCCAGCGGCTGGCCGACCTCCTGGGGCCGGTCGCCTGGAGCATCCTCGAAGAGCCGCCCGGCCCACCCTCGGCGACACCCGCGTAAGGGCGCCCCCCCGCCCGCCCCGGTAAGGGCGCCCCCGCCCGCCCCGGTACGGCGGTCGGGCGGCCGCGGGGACGGCTCGGCGGCGGCCACGGCGCTCCAGCAGGCGGCCACAGCGCCCGGCGGCGGCCACGGCGCTCCAGCAGGCGGCCACAGCGCCCGGCGGCAGCCACGGCGCTCCGGGGCGGCCGCGGGGTTCCGGCGGCGGTCACGGCGCCCCAGCAGGCGGCCACGGGACTCGGCGGCGGCCACGGCGCTCCGGGGCAGTCACGGCGCTCCAGCAGGCGGCCCCGGCGCTTCGGGGCGGCCGCGGGGTTCCGGCGGCGGTCACGGCGCCCCAGCAGGCGGCCACGAGACTCGGCGGCGGCCACGGCCCTCCCGGGCAGTCACGGCCCTCCCGGGCGGTCACGGCCCTCCGGGGCAGTCGGGGCGTTCCGGCCGCGTCACTGCGGCGCACGGCGATTCCGGCGGCGTCACGGCGATTCCGGGCGGACGATCACTACCGGGCAGTTCGCGTGCAGCGCGACCTGCTGGCTGACGGATCCCAGCAGGGCCCGGCTGAAGCCGCCGCGCCCCCGGCTGCCGACCACCAGGGCCTCGGCGCCCTCGGCCGCCCTCAGCAGCACGTCGGCGGGGGTGCCGCGCACCAGGATCGCCCTGACCGAGGCGGCCCCCTCGGCGCCGAGCACCTCGCGCAGCTCCCGCTCCAGCGCCTGGCGCGCATTCGCCTCGTCGAAGTCGGTGTCCGTGGCCGGACCCGACCAGCCGTACACACCCGGCAGCTCCCACACGGCCACCGCGTCCACGTCCGCGCCGATCAGCCCGGCGTGCCGGACGGCCCAACGCAACGCCTCGCGCGAGGACGGCGAACCGTCGACGCCCACCACGACCCTAGGCCCCGGGGCAGCCCTCTCCATGCGTCCCACCTCTTCCGTGCCCTGGCCGGCCGTGGCGCCCTCGCCGGCGGCTCTCACCGGACCCCGCCTCCACGCTGCGCGACGCGGGGGCGGCCCGCCACGGGAGGGCGGCCGAGGGCGTGGCGCACGGGCGGGTGGTCCTCCGTTCGCGGACGCGGACCCCCGCGCCGAGCATGAGAGGGAGCACCCACCCGAACGGCACGCGCGGGGGCGAGGAAGGGACCGCCATGACGCAGGACGTCATCGCCAAGACGACACCGGCTCCCGTGCCCCCGGTCCTCACCGACTACGACCGGGCCTGCGCCGAGTTCAGCTGGACCGCCGCACGCCGTCGGCTGTCCGGGCTGCCGGACGGCGGACTGAACATCGGCCACGAGGCCGTCGACCGCCATGTGGCCGAGGGCCGGGGCGAGAGCGTCGCGCTGCGCTGTGTGCGCCGCGACGGGACGGCCGAGTCCGTCTCCTACGCACGGCTCGCCCGGCTGACGAACCGGTTCGCCAACGTGCTGCGGTCCCTCGGTGTGGATCGCGGGGACCGCGTCTTCACACTGCTCGGCCGCTGCCCGGAACTGTTCACGGTGGTCCTCGGCACGCTCAAGAACACATCCGTGCTCTGCCCGCTGTTCCCGGCCTTCGGCCCGGATCCCGTGGCCCAGCGCATGCGGCTCGGCAACGCCCGCGTCCTGGTCACCACCGAGCAGCTGTACCTGCGCAAGGTCGCTCCGGTGCGGGACGGTCTTGCCGAACTGGACCACGTGCTGATCCTCGGTGACCGCCGCGCGGACCTTCCCGGGACGCTCTCCTTCGAGGCGCTGATGGAACGCGCCGACGACGACTTCCGGGTGCCGTCCACCGATCCCGGGGAGATGGCGCTGCTGCACTTCACCAGCGGCACCACCGGGGCCCCCAAGGGCGCGGTGCATGTGCACGAGGCCGTCGTCGCCCACCACGTCACGGCCGCGTACGCGCTCGACCTGCACCCGGACGACCGGTACTGGTGCACCGCCGACCCCGGCTGGGTGACAGGCATGTCGTACGGCATCATCGCCCCGCTCACCCTCGGCGTCACGGTCGTCGTCGACGAGGGCGACTTCGACACCCGCCGCTGGTACGGCATCCTCGCCCGGGAGAAGGTCACGGTCTGGTACACGGCCCCCACCGCCCTGCGCATGCTGATGCGGGCCACCCCCCGGCAGGGCCCGTACGATCTGCCGCGCTCGTTCGACCTGTCGGCGCTGCGGTTCATCGCCTCGGTGGGCGAGCCGCTCAACCCCGAAGTGGTGCTGTGGGGCCGGGACGTGCTGGGACTCCCGGTCCATGACAACTGGTGGCAGACCGAGACCGGCTGCATCGTCATCGCCAACCTGGCGGCCTGCCCCGTCAAGCCCGGCTCGATGGGGCGCCCCCTGCCCGGCATGACCGCGGCCGTCCTGGCCCGCGGGCCCGACGGCACGGTGTGGCGCTCGCCCGAGGGCCGTGTCCGGGAGGTCCAGCAGCCCGGCCAGGAAGGCGAACTGGCGCTGCGCCCGGGCTGGCCGTCGATGTTCCGCGGCTATCTGCACGCGGACGAGCGGTACGCGGCCTGCTTCGCCGACGGCTGGTACCTGACCGGCGACGTCGTGCGCAAGGACAGCGAGGGGTACTTCTGGTTCGTGGGCCGCGCGGACGACGTCATCAAGTCCGCGGGCCACCTGATCAGCCCGTTCGAGGTGGAGAGCGCCCTGCTGGAGCACCCCGCGGTGGCGGAGGCGGGGGTGATCGGGCGGCCGGACCCGACGGCCGGCGCGATCGTGAAGGCGTATGTGTCGCTGCGCCCCGGGGTGGAGCCGGACGACGGCATCCGGAACGACCTCCTCGCCTTCGCCCGTCGCAAGCTGGGACCCGCCGTCGCGCCCAGGGAGATCGCCTTCGACCGGAACCTGCCGCACACCAGGAGCGGCAAGGTCATGCGGCGGCTGCTGCGGGCGCGCGAGACGGGCCTGCCGGAAGGCGACACCTCCACCCTCGAGACACCGGAGCCCGCGGCGGCGCCGGGCCCGTCCGCTGCGCCGGCGCCGGGCTCCGCCGCGGCCCATGAGACCTCGGAGCACGCGCCATGAGCCCCACCCGCAGGCATCCGGCCAGGACCACGCACCGCACCCCGCACCAGGACGCCGCCGCCAAGCACCGCCGCGGCCTGCTGGCCTCCATGCTGCTGATCCGCCGCTTCGAGGAGCGCTGCGTCGAGTTGTACAGCGCCGCGAAGATCCGCGGCTTCGTGCACCTGTACATCGGGGAGGAGGCGGTGGCGGCCGGTGTGCTGGAGGCGCTCGAACCGGAGGACGCGGTCGTCTCCACCTACCGCGAACACGGCCATGCCCTCGCCCGCGGCGTCCCCACGGACGCCGTCATGGCGGAGATGTACGGGAAGGCCACCGGGTGCAGCCGCGGCCGGGGCGGTTCCATGCATCTGTTCGACGCGGGCCGCCGCTTCTACGGCGGCAACGCGATCGTGGGCGGTGGCATCCCCCTCGCCGCGGGGCTCGCCCTCGCCGAGAAGATGCGCGGCACGGCGGGCATCGTCTGCTGTTTCTTCGGCGACGGCGCCTTCGCGGAGGGCGAGTTCCACGAGACCGCGAACCTGGCCACGCTGTGGGGCCTGCCGCTGCTGCTGGCGTGCGAGAACAACCTGTACGCGATGGGGACGCCGCTGCGCGTCGAGCACGCGCAGACCGACCTGGCCATGCGCGCCGCCTCCTACGGCATGCCGGCCTGGGCCGTCGACGGCATGGACGTCCTCGCGGTCGAGGAGGCGGCCCGTCGCGCGGTGGCCGGCATCCGCGCGGGGCACGGCCCGCACTTCCTGGAACTGCGCACCTACCGCTTCCGTGCCCACTCCATGTACGACCCCGACCGGTACCGCGACAAGGCGGAGATCGCCCGCTGGCGGGCCCGTGACCCGCTCACGCTGCTCGGCGAACGGATGCGGGCGGCGGGCGAGCTGGACGAGGCGTCGTACGCCGAACTGGACCGGCGCGCCACGGAGGAGGTCGACCGCGCGGTGGCGGCCGCGGAGGCCGCTCCGGCGGAACCGGTGGCGGACCTCCTCCGGTATGTGACCACGGCCCCCGGCGACGCGTCGGAGACGGACCGATGAAGACCGTCACGACGACCTACCGCGAGGCCCTGCGGGAGGCCCTGCGCGAGGCGCTGTCGTCCGACGACCGGGTCTTCCTGCTGGGTGAGGACGTCGGCGGCTACGGGGGCTGCTTCGGCGTCAGCCTCGGCCTCGTCGAGGAGTTCGGCCCCGGCCGGGTGCGCGACACCCCGCTGTCCGAGTCGGCCTTCGTCGGTGCGGGCATCGGTGCGGCCGTCGCCGGCATGCGGCCCATCGTCGAGATCATGACCGTCAACTTCAGCCTGCTGGCGCTCGACCAGATCCTCAACAACGCCGCCACCCTGCGGCACATGTCCGGCGGGCAGCTCTCGGTGCCGGTGGTCATCCGGATGACCACCGGCGCCGGACGGCAGCTGGCGGCCCAGCACTCGCACAGTCTGGAGGGCTGGTACGCCCATATCCCCGGCATCCGCGTCCTCGCGCCCGCGACGCTGGAGGACGCGCGCGGCATGCTGGCCCCCGCGCTCGCCGACCCCGACCCGGTGGTCATCTTCGAGCACGGGTCCCTCTACAACTTCTCGGGCGAACTGGCCGTCCCCGACGGCCCGCTGGACATCTCCTCGGCGGCGGTCCGCCGCCCCGGCGACGACGTCACGGTGCTCACCTACGGCGGCTCGCTGCCGAAGGCCCTCACCGCGGCGGACCTGCTGGCCGCCGAGGGCATCGGCGCCGAGGTCGTGGACCTGCGCGTCCTGCGCCCCCTCGACGACGCCACGGTCATGGCGTCCGTCACCAGGACGCACCGTGCGGTCGTCGTCGACGAGGGCTGGCGCACCGGGAGCCTCGCGGCCGAGATCTCCGCCCGGATCACCGAGCAGGCGTTCTACGAACTCGACGCACCCGTCGGGCGGGTGTGCAGCGCCGAGGTGCCGATCCCCTACGCCAGGCATCTGGAGGAGGCCGCGCTGCCGCAGGCGGAGGACATCGCCGCCGCGGCCCGTGAGGCGGTGGGACGCCGTGGGTGAGTTCACCATGCCGTCGCTCGGTGCGGACATGGAGGCGGGCACCCTCCAGGAGTGGCTCGTCGCACCCGGGGACACGGTGACGCGCGGTGACGTGATCGCCGTCGTGGAGACCGAGAAGGCCGCCATCGAGGTCGAGTGCTTCGAGTCGGGAACCGTCGGCCGCCTGCTGGTGGCGCCCGGCACCAGGGTGCCGGTCGGCACCCCGCTGGCCCTGATCGAGGCAGCCGGGGTGCCGACCGGGACACCGCCGCAGGCCCGCCCCGCGGCGGCCGAGGGTGCGGAGGAGGCCCCGGTGGCGGAGGCCGCGGTACCGGAACGGGGCAAGGAGGCCGCAGTGCCGGAACCGGCGCCGGAGGCCGCAGTACCGGAACCGGCCCCGCAGGCCCCACCACCGGTCCCCGGCGCGCCGGCGCCGCCCGCGGCCCCGGCCAGGGGCGCTCCCCCCGCCGGGCGCGCGGCTTCGGCCCGCCGGAAGCGGCCGGCACAGCCCCCTCCACCGGCACCGGCCGCGGCGGCCGCGCCGGGTCCCGCCGTCGCCCATGCCGAAGCCGGGCCGCTGGTGCGGCACCTCGCCGACGAGCGGGGCGTCGACCTGGCGGCGCTGCGCGGCAGCGGGCCCGGCGGCAGGATCACCCGCACCGACGTCGCACACGCCCTGCCACAGCGCGGCCGGCGGGTGCGCGCCACGCCCTACGCGCGCCGCCTCGCCGGGGAGCTGCACATCGATCTGGCCACCGTGCACGGCACCGGCGAGGACGGCGCGGTACGGGCGGCCGACGTGCAGGAGGCCGCGCGCGCACCCGCCGCGGCACCCGCCCCCGCCGCCCCGCAGGCCCCGGCGCCGGCCCGTACCCCACCCGGTCCCCCGCCCCGGACCGGGCCGGCCCCGGCGGAGTCCGCGGGGATGCGCCGGGCGATCGGCGAGCTGATGAGCCGCGCCAAGCGGGAGATCCCGCACTACTACCTGGCCACGACGATCGACATGGACGCGGCGGTCGCATGGATGCGAGCGCGGAACCGGGAACTGCCCGTGGGCGAACGCATGGTGCCGGCGGCGCTGCTGCTCAAGGCGGTGGCCACGGCGGCCCTCCAGGTCCCGGATCTCAACGGCTTCTGGCAGGACGGGGGTTTCGTCCCCGGCGACGGTGTGCACCTCGGTTTCGCCGTCTCGCTGCGCGGCGGGGGGCTCGCCGCGCCGGTCATCCGTGACGCCGGCTCCCTCACCCCGGTGGAGCTGATGGCCCGGCTCAAGAGCCTCGTCGAACGGGCCCGGAGGGGCCGGCTGCGCGGCACCGAGATCACCGGAAGCACCCTCACCGTCACCAGCCTCGGCGACCAGGGCGTCGAGGCCGTCTTCGGCGTCATCCACCCGCCCCAGGTCGCCCTGGTGGGTCTCGGGGCCGTGGTCGAGCGTCCCTGGGCGGACCGCGGGATGCTCGGGGTGCGGCCGGTCGTGACGGCCACCCTGTCCGCGGACCACCGGGCCACCGACGGCGCGGTCGGGGCCCGGTTCCTGAGCGCCGTCGACCGTCTGCTGCAGAGACCGGAGGACCTGTGATGGACCGCAGCGATGCCGAGACCCTCGTCAAGGACGCGATCATCCGGGTGGTGCCGGGCGCCGACCTCAGCCGTCTGGGGCCCGACGACCCGTTCCGCGACGCGCTCGAATTCGACTCGCTGGACTTCCTCAACTTCGTCGAGATCCTGTCCGAACGCAGCGGCCTGCACATCGACGAGGAGGACTATCCACGGCTGACGACCCTGAAGGACGCCGGCGATTTCCTGGTCGCACGGGCACCGTGATGCGGCGTCAGCGGCCGCGGTGCCGGGTCCACCGGGGTTCGACGAGTTCCCATTCGCGGTCCCACCGCGCGAGGCGGCGGCGGTCCAGGGACAGCCGGACGCCCCTCCAGGCGCCGCCCAGGCCCAGCGCGACGGCGGTCGCGGCGGCAAGGCCCGCGCCGACGCTCACGGTCGTGTTCACATCGCGGGTGACGGGCGGCGCGGTGACCCGGCCACCGGCGTCCAGCCAGATGACCACCGTGGCCCCCTTCCGCTCCCCGGACGCCACGGGGGCCACCGCGACATGGGCTCCCCCGGCGTCGCTCCACCGGACCGGCGCCCGCGCGCCGATGTCGCCGCCGGGGCGGTCGAGGCCGGCCTGCGCATCGGACAGCAGCCGCGCCGCGACCGGATGCCGTTCGGCGAGCTGCGCCTGGCGCAGCTGCCCGTAGTGGCGGTGGGTCGCGCTCCCGGCCACCCACGCCGCCGCGGGCAGCGCCACCACCAGCAGCGCCGTCAGCAGCAGCCGAAGGCGCCGCTCCAGGCGGTCCGACGGTCGTTCGAGGGGGTTGCGCACGCTGTCCGGACGGTGCCCCCGGAGATGCGGTGTCCGCATGACGCGGCCTCCCGTCCCGGCCCGGGGCAGCTGCACCGCCGGCGCCGATCCCGCGCGTACCGTCCGGCACGGGAGGAGGGGGGCGGTCGGCGGCGGCTGCGCGGCACCACGGCGAGGAAGGGCCGTCGCACGGCGGCTCGGGGCGTGCGAGGACGGCGGCCCGGCGGCTGCCGTGTGACGGCGTCGTGAGGCGACGGGCGCGGCCCGTCAGGACTCGGTGATGCGGATGTGCCGCGACGCGGCGGCCCGCACCTTGGGCGCGGTGACGGTGAGCACACCCTCGCCGAGGCTCGCGCTGATCTCGTCGGCCTTGACGTCGGCGGGCAGCAGGACGCGGTATGCGAAGCGCCCGGTGCGGCGGGTGCTGCGGCGCAGCACGCCTTCTCGCTCGCGCTCCCCGCATTCGCCGGTGATGCGCAGCTCCCGCTCACTGATCTCGATGTCGATGGCGTCCCGTCCGATGCCGGGCAGGTCCGCCTCGATCACGTACGCGTCATCGGTCTCCCGCATCTCTGCGGCGGGTGTCCAGGCCGACGTCCCCGGGGCGGTGGCGGCGGTCTCCAGCAGCCGGCTCATGCGCTCGAACAGGTCATCGAACCCGGCGGCGGCCGGTTCACCCCGTCCCCGTGCCGGAAACGACCTCTCCAGCAGGCTGCCGGGCCGGTGTCGTACGGGCAGGGTCATCGCGGGTCACCTCCGCGAACGTGTGCCATTCGGGTCAATTTCCATGGTGCACGCCGCCCGGGTGCCGGGCGACTCGGGCCCCGGGGCCCGCTCGCCCGCGCCGCCGTCGGCACTCACCCCCAGACGCCGTACGAACGCGATCTCGCCGCGTGCCAGGGCACGCCTCAGGTGCTCCCGCAGATCCGCGTACGCCGTGCGCCCGGCGTGTGCCTGTGCCGCCATGCCCGGACCAACGACGGACGCCCGGCGCCCGGCGTGGGCCGGACGGGCGGACCTGCGCGCCGTGGTGACCTCCCGTCACCCGTGACCGCCACACTCGTGGGCGGGCGGGACGGCCACCGGGGCGCGGGAGGGACCGTACGGAGCGGAAGGAGGGACCGGTGACGGCACTCGTCGGCGCGGTGGTCATCGGGATCGGCAACGCGTTCCGGCGGGACGACGGTGTCGGGCGGGCCGTGGCCGCGCTGGTGCGGGAGCGGGCCGCGGCGCGGCCGCTGCCGCCGGGCACCGAGGTCCGGGAGTGCGACGGGGACCCCGGCCGGCTGATCGGGCTGTGGGAGAACACCGGCCTGGCGGTCGTCGTCGACGCCTGCTTCCCCGCTTCGGCACGGCCGGGGCGGATCCACCGGTGGTGTCCCACCCCGGGCGCCCTTCCGCGCCCCGCCGCGGGGCGGCACAGCACCCACGGACTCGGTCTCGCCGAGACGCTGCGCCTGGCCCACTGCCTCGGGCGCCACCCCGGCCGGCTCGTCGTCTACGCCGTCGAGGGAGCCGACCGGTCGCTGGGCACGGGTCTGACGCCCTCGGTGGCCGAGTCGCTGCTGCCGGTGGCGGAGCGCGTCGAGGCGGACGTCGTGCAACACGCCGGAGCCGCACCGCACCCCGGGCCCGACGGGTGAGGCGACCGCCTGGGGCCGCACCACCCGGGGCCGCGGCCACCCGATCGGCGGACCGGGCCTCGTCCCGTGGGACCGCCCGTGGGACCGCCCGTGGGACACGCCGGACCGGCGTCGGACCCGGTGGCGCCCGCGCCTGACACGCTGTGCGTGGCCGGCGTTCGCCCGCGCACCGCTCCGGGCGCCGCGGGCCGCGCCGCCACCCGGGTACGTCCCGGCCCGCTGGACCAGGATCGAGGGGAACGAGGATGACTGACCCCGGGGAGGCCGCAGCGGCCGTCGGCGACCAGGCCGAGGCGGTCCTCGGCCGCGACGGTCTCGACGCGCTGGTGCGGGTGCTGAGGCGGCGCGGCCGCACGGTGATCGGCCCCACCGTACGCGACGGCGCCGTCGTCCTCGCCGAGCTGGACTCCGCCGCCGAACTGCCCCACGGCTGGGGCGTCGAGCTGGAGGCGGGACGGTACCGGGTCCGCCGGAGAACGGACCCGGCCGCCTTCGCGCACAGCGCGGGGCCGCAGTCGTGGAAGTCGTTCCTGCACCCGCAGCGGGTACGCCAGTGGACCGCCGACCGCGGCACCGACGGCGAGCTGACCGTGCGCGCCGAGGAGCCCGCGCGCGTGTCGTACGCGTTCCTCGGGGTGCGGGCCTGCGATCTGCACGCCATCCGGATCCTGGACCGGGTGATGACCGGCGGCCGGTACGCGGATCCGGCCTACGGCTCCCGCCGTTCGGGGGCCTTCCTGATCGCGGTCGAGTGCACGGAGCCGGGTGCCACCTGTTTCTGCGTCTCCATGGGCACCGGGCCCGCCGTGGAATCCGGGTACGACCTCGCCCTCACCGAGGTGCTGGACGGCGGCGGCCACCGCTTCCTGTGCCGCAGCGGGAGCGAGGAGGGCGCCGCCGTGCTCGCCGAACTCCCCCGGCGCGCCGCCGACGAGGCCACCCGCACCGCGGCGGCCGACGCGGTGAGCGGGGCCGCCGAGCGCATGGGCCGGTCCATGCCGCCCGTCGACCTGCGCGCCCTGATGCGCGACACCCTGGAGGCCGACCGCTGGGACGACGTCGCCTCCCGCTGTCTGAGCTGCGGGAACTGCACCATGGTGTGCCCCACCTGCTTCTGCACCACCACCGAGGACGTCAGCGACCTGACCGGCGACCACGCCGAGCGCTGGCGCCGCTGGGACTCCTGCTACGACCTGGAGTTCAGCCTCCTGCACGACGGTCCCGTCCGGCCCGGCAGGCGCAGCCGCTACCGCCAGTGGCTCACCCACAAGATCGGCACCTGGCACGACCAGTTCGGCAGTACCGGATGCGTCGGCTGCGGCCGCTGCATCGTCTGGTGCCCCACCGGCATCGACCTCACCGAGGAGGCGCACGCCCTGCACCGGGAGGCCACGGAGGAGAGGGCCTCGCCATGACCTCGTACACGGGCCCGGCCCCCCGGACGGGCCTGCTCGCGGCGCTGCCGCCGGAGCATCGCGCGCGGCTCATGGACCTCGCCCGCGAGGTCCGTTTCCCCGGCTCCGCCAGGCTGTTCGAGGAGGGCGGGGAGGCCGACCGCTTCTGGATCCTGCGCACGGGCACCGTCGCCCTCGACATCCATGTTCCCGGCCGTGGACGCGCCGTCGTCGAGACGGTCGACGCGGGCGGCCTCATCGGCTGGTCGTGGCTGTGCCCGCCGCACCAGTGGCATCTCGGGGCCGAGACCAGGACTCCCGTGACCGCCTGGGAGTTCGAGGCGGCCGCGGTCCGCGTCCTGAGCGCGGCCCACCCGGAGTTCGGCCTGGCGCTGGCCACCCTCGTCGCCGAGACGATCGGACACCGGCTGCGCGCGACGCGCACACGGCTGCTCGACCTGTACGGGCCGCCGGGGGGCGGACCGGTGCCATGACCCTGGTCCCCCTCCCCCACCGCGTCACGGGCCGGCACGAGGAGACGGCCGACACCGTCACGCTCGTCCTGGAGCCGGCCGGCGCGTCCCTGCGGCCCTTCGCGCCCGGCCAGTTCGCCATGCTGTACGCGTTCGGTGTCGGCGAGATCCCGGTCTCGGTGTCCGGCACGACCGGGGACGGCCGGCTCACGCACACCGTCCGCGCGGTCGGCGCCGTGTCCCGAGCACTGTGCGGGCTGCGGGTGGGCGCCTCGGTCGGGGTGCGCGGCCCGTTCGGGACCGGCTGGGACCTGACGGCCGCCCGAGGCCACGACCTGCTCGTCGTCGGCGGAGGCATCGGGCTCGCCCCGCTGCGCCCCCTGATCCACGCCGTCCTGGCCGAGCCCGGCGCCTACGGGCGTCTGAACGTCCTCGTCGGGGCCCGGACACCCGAGGACCTGCTGTACCGGGAGGAGCTCCCGGCCTGGCGCCGGCCGTTCGGCGCCGTCACGGTCGACCGGCCCGCGGACGGCTGGACCGGCCGGGTCGGAGTGGTGACCACGCTGCTCGACGAGGCGCACTTCGCCCCGGCACGCACCTCGGCGTTCGTGTGCGGCCCGGAGGTCATGATCCGCGCCGCAGGCCGCCAGCTGACCCACCGGGGCGTGGCCGCCGGCCGCGTCCGGATCTCCCTGGAGCGCAACATGCGCTGCGCCACCGGCCACTGCGGCCACTGCCAGCTCGGGCCTCTGCTGCTGTGCCGTGACGGCCCCGTCGTCGGCTACGACCTGGCCGAGCCGCTGCTGACCGTACGGGAGCTGTGAGATGACCGACCCCGCCCCGTCTCCCGGGCGTGCCCGCCCCCGGCTCGGCGTGTTCAAGTTCGCCTCGTGCGACGGCTGCCAGCTGACCCTCCTCGACTGCGAGGACGAGTTGCTGGGCCTGGCCGCCGAGGTGGAGATCGCCCACTTCCTGGAGGCGTCCAGCGATGTCGCGCCGGGACCGTACGACCTGGCGCTCGTCGACGGCTCGATCTCCACCCCCGAGCACCTGGAACGGATCCGGCGCATCCGCGCCGAGTCCCGCTTCCTCGTCACCATCGGTGCCTGCGCGACCGCCGGAGGTATCCAGGCGCTGCGGAACCACGCCGACGTGACGGAGTACCTGGAGACGGTCTACGCCCGCCCCGACTACATCGAGACCCTCGCCGACTCCACCCCGCCGTCCGCCCACGTGCCCGTCGACTTCGAGCTGCGCGGCTGCCCCATCGACCGCACCCAGCTCCTGGAGGTGATCACCGCCTTCCTCGCCGGCCGCAGACCGGGCATCCCGGACCACAGTGTCTGCTTCTCCTGCAAGCAGCGCGGCACCGTCTGCGTCCTCGTCGCACACGGCACGCCCTGTCTCGGCCCGGTCACCCACGCCGGGTGCGGGGCCCTGTGCCCCGCCTACGGGCGCGGCTGCTACGGCTGCTTCGGCCCCGCCGGGACCACGAATCTCGGCGCCCTGGTCCCGGTGCTGCGCCGGGACGGGATGAGCGACGAGGACGTCGGGCGTTTCCTGCACACCTTCAACGTCACCGCCTTCACCGCGGCCGAGGAGAAGGACCTGCCGTGACCGAGCCCTCCGCCTCATCCCGAGTCGTCCGCGTCCCGGCGCTCACGCGCGTCGAGGGCGAGGCGGCGCTGCACCTGAGGGTCCACGACGGAACCGTCACCGAGGCCCGGCTGAAGATCTACGAGCCCCCGCGGTTCTTCGAGGCCTTCCTCCGGGGCCGCGCGCACACCGAGCCCGTGGACATCACCTCGCGCATCTGCGGGATCTGTCCCGTGGCCTACCAGCTGAGCGCCTGCCGGGCCGTCGAGGACGCGTGCGGGGTCGTCGTCCAGGGCCCGGTGGCCGCCCTGCGCCGCCTCCTGTACTGCGGCGAGTGGATCGAGAGCCAGACCCTCCACATCCATCTGCTGCACGCTCCGGACTTCCTCGGGTACGACGACCTGATCGCCATGGCGCGCACCCACCGTGCCCACGTCGAGCGCGGGCTGCGGCTGAAACAGGCGGGCAACGCCGTGATCGAGCTGCTCGGCGGTCGGTCGATCCACCCCGTCAACGTCCGCCTCGGCGGCTTCCACCGAGCGCCCACCCGCTCCGAACTGCGCCCTCTGGCGGAGCGCCTGCGCATCGCCCTCGACGACGCCTGGGACACCGTGCGCTGGGTCTCCGGCTTCGACTTCCCCGACGCCGCGTGCGACGCGGACCTGTTCGCCCTAGCGGAGCCGGGCACCTACGCCATCGAGTCGGGCCGGCCCACCGTGCTCCCCGCCGACGCGACGCTCCCGCCCCGCAGCTTCGCGCTGCGCGACTTCCCCGGCCACGTCGTCGAGGAACAGGTGCCGCACTCCACCGCGCTCCACTCCCGGCTGGACGGCCGCAGACACCTCACCGGCTCCCTCGCCCGCTACGCGGTCAGCGGCCACCTGCTCTCGCCGACGGCGCTCCAGGCCGCGCGGGAGGCCGGGCTGCCGGAGCCCCCGCTGATCCGCTTCGCCGGGGCCGGCGTGCGCGGTGAGGTGTGCGCCAACCCCTACCGCAGCATCCTCGTACGCGCCGTCGAGGTCCTCTACGCCGTCGAGGAGGCCCTCCGCATCATCGACGGGTACGAGCCACCGGAGCGCCCGCACGTGGAGGTGCCCGCGCGGGCGGGCGTCGGCCACGGTGCCACCGAGGCGCCGCGCGGGCTGCTCTACCACCGCTACGCGCTCGACGGCGAGGGCCGGATCACACACGCCTGTCTTGTGCCGCCCACGGCCCAGAACCAGGGCGCCATCGAGGACGACCTGCGCGTTCTCGTCCAGGCCGCCCTGGCGAGCGGGCCGGTGTCCGATGCCGATCTCGCCCATCTGTGCGAACGCGCCGTGCGCAACCACGACCCGTGCATCTCGTGCTCCGCGCACTTCCTCGACCTCGACATCCAACACGACTGCGACCTCGGCCGATGAACCGGGGGTGCGGTTTCGCGAGCGGCCACCCCCTCGGGCATCCTGAAAGTAGTCCGAGGAGAGGGCGAGGGGAGCTGTGGTGGAAGAACGGGCGCAAGGGCCGGGCGACACCGGTACGCCCGGAGCGCACCCCCAGCTGCGGCTGGACGAGCTGCTGGACGGTCTGCAGGACCAGGTCCAGCAGGTCCGTGCGGCCCGGGACAGGATGCACACCCTCCTGGACGCGGTGCTGGCCGTCGGCTCGGACCTGGATCTGGAAGTGGTGCTGCACCGCCTCGTGGAGTCGGCGGTCGCCCTCGTCGACGCCGAGTACGGGGCGCTGGGCGTGCTGGGCGAGGAAGGCACGATCAAGCAGTTCATCACGGTCGGCATCGGCGACGAGACGGTGTCCCGGATCGGGCACTACCCGCGCGGCGAGGGCATCCTGGGGCTGCTGATCCGCCACCCGGAGCCGCTGCGCCTGACGAACCTGGCCGAGCATCCGGCGTCCACCGGCTTCCCTCCCGGGCACCCGCCGATGACCAGCTTCCTCGGCGCCCCGATCCGGGTGCGCGACCAGGTGTTCGGCAACCTCTACCTGACCAACAAGCAGGGCGGCGCCGGATTCGGCGCCGACGACGAGGCGGTGCTGCGCACCCTGGCCGCGGCGGCCGGCGTGGCCATCGACAACGCTCGGCTGTACGACGACGCCCGCCGCAGGCAGCGGTGGCTGGCGGCGAGCGACGAACTGACCCGCAGCCTGCTGTCGGGCCGGGAGCCCGCCGAGGTGCTGGAGTCGGTCGTCGCGCGGGTACGCGAGCTGGCCGCGGCCGACCTGGTCACCCTGGCGGTGCCCATAGGCGACAGCGGTGAACTGGTCGTCGAGGTCGCCTCCGGCACACGCTCCGACGACGTACGGGGCCTGGTACTGCCCTCCACGACGCTGGCCGCGAAGGTCTTCGCCTCCGGCGAGACCATCACCACCGAGGCGGTGAGCGCCGACCCGCGCGCCGAGGGCGGCAGCGCCTCGGTGGTGGAGCTGGGCCCGGGGTTCTTCGTGCCGCTCGGCACCCGCGACCACATGCGCGGGGTCCTGCTGGTGGCGAACGTGCCGGACCGCCCGGTGTTCTCGGACGCCGTGGTCGACATGATCACGGGGTTCGGCAACCAGGCGGCGCTGACCCTGGAGGTGGCCGAGCACCGGCGGGACGCAGAGCACATGCTGGTGCTGCACGACCGCGACCGGATCGCCCGCGACCTGCACGACCTGGTGATCCAGCGGCTGTTCGCCGGGGCCCTGTCCCTGCAGTCCACGCTCGGCCGGGTCGACGACCGGCCGCAGGTGAGCGAGCGGATCCAGCGGGTCGTGGACGACCTGGACGACACCATCAAGGTCATCCGCTCCACCATCTACGCCCTGCGGGAGAGCGACCGCGCCCGGGGCGGCGGGCTGCGCGGCCGGCTGGTGACGGTGACCGAGCGGGCCGCCGAAGCCCTCGGCTTCTCCCCGGCGCTGCGTATGACCGGGCTGCTGGACACCAACGTGCCCGCGGAGTACGCCGAGCACCTGGTGGCCGTGCTGGGCGAGGCGCTGTCCAACGCGGCCCGGCACGCCCACGCCGGGGCGGTCGACATCATCGTCGAGGCCACCCGGGCCAGCCTGCGGCTGAAAGTGGCCGACAACGGCAGCGGCATCGACCCCGGCGTCACCCGGCGCAGCGGCCTGGCCAACCTGGAGCGCCGCGCCGAGGAACTCGGCGGCACGTTCACCCTCAGCCCGAACGAGCCGACCGGCACCGTGCTCGAGTGGCTCGTTCCGCTGCCCGCTCCGGCGTGACAGGCGCGGCACCGGGCCGGCGCGCCGCAACGGCGGTGCGTCCCGCGCGCGGGGCCGGCCCGGTCATCCGATGCGCTCCCAGCCGCGGCGGGGGGCCCGGGCGCCGAGCTGGGTGTCGCGGCTGCGGTAGACGATGTAGGGGCGGGTGAGGTAGCCGACCGGCGCGGTCAGCATGTGGACCAGGCGGGTGAACGGCCAGGCGGCGAAGAGCAGCATGGCGCTGACGGCGTGGAGCTGGAACAGCAGCGGGGCCCCGGCCATCCGGTTCGGTGCGGGCTGGAAGAGGAAGATGCTGCGGAACCACACGGAGATGGTCTCGCGGTAGTCGTAGCCCCCGCCGAGCAGGTTCGCGGCGACCGTGGCCGCGAGACCCAGGAGGATGGTCACGGTGAGCGAGAGGTACATCGCCTTGTCGTTGCGGGTGGTGACGGAGAAGACCGGGCCGACGGTGCGGCGCCGGTAGACGAGGATGGCCAGGCCGCCCAGGGTGCACACGCCGGCGATCGTGCCGAGGGTGACCGCGGTGACGTGGTAGGCGTCCTCGCTGACACCGGCCGCCTCGGTCCAGCTCTTGGGGACGACCAGGCCGCCGATGTGGCCGAGCAGCACGACGAGGATGCCGAAGTGGAACAGCGGGCTTCCGATGCGCAGCATGCGGTTCTCGTAGAGCTGGGAGGAGCGGGTGGTCCAGCCGAACTTGTCGTAGCGGTAGCGCCAGAGGTGGCCGAGGACGAAGAACGCGATGGCGAGGTACGGCAGCACGACCCACAGCAGGACGGCGCCGGTGCCGGTCTGCGCGGCGGCGGTGACGGGCTGTGCGGATGCGGTCATCGGGCATCTCCTGCCGGGTGGGGCGGGAACAGCGCGGACGGGTAGGGGGCGAGGCCGACCTCTTCCTCGGGCGGGCCTTGTGCGGCGAGGCGTGCGACGGCGGCGCGTTCGTCGCCGGCGAGCGGGGGCAGGGTGGCGGAGACGGACTCCAGCACGGACGCCCAGGGCGAGTCCTCGTCGTGCAGGGCGAGGCGCAGCAGTTCCAGGCCGGCGCGGTGTTCGCCGAGCAAGCGGTGTCCGGCGTCCGGGTCGGCGGCGGCGAATTCGAGGACGACCGCGAGGTGGTCGGGCAGTTCGCCGTCCGTCAGGCGCCAGCCCGCGGCGGCGTAGGTCTGCTTCAGGCGCAGCAGGGCGAGGCCGCGTTTGCGGGTGTCGCCGTGGGCGTAGTAGGTCAGGTACGGGCAGCAGCGTTTGCGGTGGTCGAACGTGGCCACGTAGGCGGCGGCCAGTTCGGCCGGGGCGGCCGTCCCGGCGTGGGCGGCGAAGTCCAGCAGGGGGCGGCCGACCGGGTCGGGGAGATGGCCGGCGACCTGCCGGGCCAGGACGAGGCGGGAGGGCAACTGCTCGTCGGGGTAGGCCAGGAGGAGGGACTGGGTCTGCCAGGCGTGCGGGTGCCAGGGCCGGCCGCGCGCCGGGGCGGCGGTCGCGTTCTTCGTGCTCCTGTCCGTCTTCGTCCTCTTCTTCGTCCTCTTCATGGCGTCGGCTCGCCGTCCTCACGGTCGTCGTCACCGCGCGCGGACGGGAACAGCCCGGGGGGCGTCCCCTTGCCGTCCCAGTTGAGCAGGTTGACGCGGGTGGCCTTGTCGGCGGGGGCCGCGGAGGTGTCGGAGGTCTGCCGGTCGCGCAGGGCCCGGTAGGTCTCCACCGCGATCGGCGTCGCGCCGCCCGAGGTCTCTCCGAACGGGCCGGAGCCGCCCATGCCGGGGCCGCCCTCGTAGTCGAGGCTGCACTCGGTGGCGAGTTCTTCGAGCCGGTGGGCCTGTTCCGCGTGCGCCGGCGGAATCACGTAGCGCTCGTCGTACTTGGCCAGCGCCAGCAGCCGGTACATGTCGTAGAGCTGCTCGCCGGTCATGTCCACGGCGGCCGGGACGGTGTCGTCCGGTTCGCGGCCCAGGTTGATGTCGCGCATGTAGGAGCGCATGGCGGCCAGGCGGCGCAGCACGGCGTCGACGGGGGCGGGGTCGCCCGCGGTGAACAGCTGGGCGAGGTAGTCGACGGGGATGCGCAGGGCGTCGACGGCCGCGAAGAGATTGCGGTGGTCCTCGGCGTCGTGACCGGTGTCGCGGACGGCGTCGACCACCGGGGACAGGGGCGGGATGTACCAGACCATCGGCAGGGTGCGGTACTCCGGGTGCAGGGGCAGGGCCACGCGGTAGGTGGTGATGAGGGAGTGGACCGGGGAGCGCTGGGCGGCCTGGATCCAGTCCCGGGGGATGCCCGCGCGCTCGGCCTGTGCGACGACGTGCGGGTCGTGGGGGTCGAGGAAGACCTCGCGCTGGGCGGCGTACAGGTCCTTGGGGTCGGGCGTGGAGGCGGCCTGCAGCACCTTGTCGGCGTCGTAGAGGACCAGGCCGATGTAGCGCAGCCGGCCGACGCAGGTCTCGGAGCACACGGTGGGCAGCCCGACCTCGACGCGCGGGAAGCAGAACGTGCACTTCTCCGCCTTGCCGGTGCGGTGGTTGAAGTACACCTTCTTGTACGGGCAGCCCGTGACGCACATCCGCCAGCCGCGGCAGCGGTCCTGGTCGACCAGCACGATCCCGTCCTCGGTCCGCTTGTAGATCGCCCCGGAGGGGCAGGAGGCGGCGCAGGAGGGATTGAGGCAGTGCTCGCAGATGCGCGGCAGATAGAACAGGAACGTCTGCTCGAACTCCAGCCTGATCTTCTGTGAGACCTCGGCCAGCAGCACGTCCTTGTCGCCGTGCTCGGCGGAGCCGCCCAGGCTGTCGTCCCAGTTGGCCGACCAGGAGATCTTCATGTCCTTGCCGGAGATCAGCGACTTGGGGCGGGCGACGGGGGTGTGCTCCTGCAGCGGGGCGTCGGTCAGCGTCTCGTAGTCGTAGGTCCAGGGCTCGTAGTAGTCGTCGAGCGAGGGGAGTCTGGGGTTGGCGAAGATGCTGATGAGCTTCTTGAAGCGGCCGCCCGCCTTGAGCGTGAGGCGGCCGCGCTTGGTGAGGGTCCAGCCGCCCTGCCAGGTGTCCTGGTCCTCGTACCGGCGGGGATAGCCCTGTCCGGGACGGGTCTCGACGTTGTTGAACCACA
The DNA here is from genome assembly GCF_055632315.1 of Streptomyces sp. PSU-S4-23. Taxonomy (NCBI): domain Bacteria; kingdom Bacillati; phylum Actinomycetota; class Actinomycetes; order Kitasatosporales; family Streptomycetaceae; genus Streptomyces; species Streptomyces sp. PSU-S4-23. The sequence goes on from NZ_JBVMUU010000002.1 coordinate 633,671, forward strand.
CGTATTCGACGCCGGTGCGGTTGGTCCACGCCTGTTTGCAGGTGACCGAGCAGGTGTGGCAGCCGATGCACTTGTCGAGGTTCATCACCATCGCCATCTGGGCCATCACCCTCATCAGTACGTCACCTCCTGGTCGCTGCGGCGGCGGATGACGGTGATCTCGTCGCGCTGGTTTCCGGTGGGGCCCAGGTAGTTGAACGCGTAGGACAGCTGGGCGTAGCCGCCGATCAGATGGCTCGGTTTGATCAGCAGCCTGGTGAGGGAGTTGTGGATGCCGCCGCGCCGGCCGGTGGTCTCGGTGCGCGGCACGTCGATGAGCCGGTCCTGGGCGTGGTGCATGTAGACGGTGCCCTCGGGCATGCGGTGCGAGACGACGGCGCGGGCGGCGACCACGCCGTTGCGGTTGACCGCCTCGATCCAGTCGTTGTCGCGGACGCCGATCCTGGCCGCGTCGGCGGTGCTCATCCAGATGGTGGGCCCTCCCCGGGAGAGGGAGAGCATGAACAGGTTGTCCTGGTACTCGGAGTGGATGGACCACTTGTTGTGGGGCGTCAGATAGCGGACGGTGAGGCCGAGTTCGCCCGTCTCGCCGACACGGGGCTCGTCGAAGAGGGCGTGCATGTCCAACGGGGGCCGGTAGACGGGCAGGTGCTCGCCGAGCGCGGTGATCCAGTCGTGGTCGAGGTAGAAGTGCTGCCGTCCGGTGAGGGTGTGCCAGGGCTTGAGGCGTTCGAGGTTGACGGTGAACGGCGAGTACCGCCGCCCGCCCGTCTCGGAGCCGGACCACTCGGGGGACGTGATGACCGGGACGGGGGCGGCCTGGGTGTCGGCGAAGGTGATCTGCCTGCCCTCGTGCTCCGCGGCCAGGTCCGCGAGCCGGGTGCCGGTGCGTGCCTCCAGTGCCCGGAAGCCCTGGGTGGCCAGATGGCCGTTGGTGGTGCCGGACAGGGCCAGGATCGCCTCGCAGGCGTGGACGTCCCGGGCGAGCGAGGGGCGCCCGTCGGCCGCGCCCCCGCGCACGGTGCCGTTCTTGTGGCGCAGGTACTCAAGCTCCCGGTCGACGCGGAAGGTGACGCCCTTGGTGGTGGCGCCGAGCGTGTCGAGCAGCGGGCCGAGCGCGGCCATCTTGGCGGCCACGGCGCCGTAGTCGCGCTCCACGGGGATCAGTTTCGGCATGGTGCGGCCGGGTACGGGTTCGCACTCGCCGGCCTTCCAGTCGCGGACCCGGCCGTGCGGGGTGGCCAGTTCGTCGGGTGTGTCGTGCAGCAGCGGGGCGGCCACCACGTCCCGGCGCACCCCGAGATGCCCGGCGGCCAGGCGGCTGAACTCCCGGGCGAGGGTGTGGAAGGCGTCCCAGTCGGTGCGGGTCTGCCAGGGCGGGGCGATCGCCGGGTTGAAGGCGTGCACGAAGGGGTGCATGTCCGTGCTCGACAGGTCGTGCTTCTCGTACCAGGTCGCCGCGGGCAGCACCACGTCCGAGAAGACCGTGGTGCTGGTCATGCGGAAGTCCAGCGTCAGCAGCAGGTCGAGCTTGCCGGTGGGGGCCTCCTCACGCCACACCACCTCGCGCGGCCGGGCCTCGGGCGGGGCCTCGGTGGCGCGGACCGCGGAGTCGGTGCCCAGCAGGTGCTTGAGGAAGTACTCGTTGCCCTTGGCGGAGGAGCCCAGCAGGTTGGCCCGCCATATCGTCAGCACGCGGGGGAAGTTCTCCGGGGCGTCCGGGTCCTCGCCCGCGAAGCGCAGCCTGCCGGCGCGCAGTTCCTCCACCACGTGCTCGCCGACGTCGCGGCCCGCGGCCTCGGCCTCGTCGGCGAGGTCGAGGGGGTTGCGGTCGAAGGTCGGGTACGAGGGCATCCAGCCCATGCGCGCGGAGGCGGCGATCACATCGGCGGTGGCCTTTCCCTCGAACGGGCCGCCGGAGCCGGCCGCGGCGAGCGTGCCTGCGGAGAAGGGGTCGTAGCGGAACTGGTCGCTGTGCAGGTACCAGTACGCGGTCTGGATCATCTGCCGGGCCGGGCGGTGCCAGTCCGAGGCCGTGGCGAGGGCCGTGTAGCCGGTGAGGGGACGCACCTTCTCCTGGCCCACGTAGTGCGCCCAGCCGCCGCCGTTGACGCCCTGGCAGCCGGTCAGCGTGGTCAGGGTCAGGAACGCCCGGTAGATGGTGTCGGAGTGGAACCAGTGGTTCGCCCCCGCCCCCATGATGATCATCGAGCGGCCGCGGGACTCCTCGGCGTTGGCCGCGAACTCCCGCGCGATGCGCGCCGCCCGGCCCGCGTCCACGCCGGTGATCGCCTCCTGCCAGGCCGGGGTGTACGGCTCGCTCGCGTCGTCGTAGTCCGTGGGCCACTGCCCGGGGAGCCCGGGGCGGGCCACTCCGTACTGGGCCAGGAGCAGATCGAAGACGGTCGTCACCAGCCGCCCGGCCACACGCCGCACCGGCACGCCGCGCCGCAGCCGCCCCGCGCTGCCGTCCGGGGCGTCGAACCGGGGCAGTTCCACCACCACCGGCTCCTCGCCGCCGGCGTCGGCGGACAGCAGTGGGTCGGTGTCGCCCAGGTCCAGGTTCCACTTCCCGGCGCCGCTCTCGCCGAAGCGGTCGCCGAGGGTGCCGTTCGGCACCACGGGCCGGCCGGTGGCGGCGTCCAGCAGGACCGTGCGGAACTCCGCGTGCTCGGCCGCCGCGTGCTCGCCCCCGAGGTCGGCGGCGGTCAGGAACTTCCCCGGCGTGTACGTGCCCGGCTCGCGCTCGTCCAGGGCGACCAGGAACGGCAGATCCGTGTACCGCTTGGCGTAGTCCTCGAAGTAGGGGGTGCGCCGGCCGACGAAGAACTCCTTGAGGACGACGTGCCCCATGGCCATGGCGAGGGCGCCGTCGGTGCCGGGCCGGGCGGGGAGCCACTCGTCGGCGAACTTCACGTTGTCGGCGTAGTCGGGGGAGACCGCGACGACCTTCTGTCCGCGGTAGCGGGCCTCGGTCATCCAGTGCGCGTCCGGGGTGCGGGTGACCGGCAGGTTCGACCCCCACATGATCAGGTAGCCGGCGTCCCACCAGTCGCCGGACTCCGGTACGTCGGTCTGGTCGCCGAACACCTGCGGCGAGGCCACCGGGAGGTCGGCGTACCAGTCGTAGAAGGAGAGCATGACGCCGCCGAGCAGCGCGTAGAAGCGGGCCCCGGCCGCGTGCGAGACCATCGACATCGCGGGGATCGGCGAGAACCCGGCCAGCCGGTCCGGGCCGTAGGTCTTGACGGTGTGCACATGCGCGGCGGCCACCAGCTCCACCGCCTCGTCCCAACTCGCCCGTACCAGCCCGCCCTTGCCCCGGGCGGCCTTGTAGCGCCGGGCGCGCTCGGGGTCGGACACGATCTCCGCCCAGGCCGCGACCGGATCCCCGAGCCTGGCCTTGGCCTCCCGGTACATCTGCAGCAGCACCCCGCGCACATACGGATAGCGCACGCGGGTCGGCGAGTACGTGTACCAGGAGAAGGCGGCGCCGCGCGGGCAGCCGCGCGGCTCGTACTCCGGCCGGTCCGGGCCGACGGAGGGGTAGTCGGTCTGCTGCGACTCCCAGGTGATGATGCCGTCCTTGACGTACACCTTCCACGAGCACGAACCCGTGCAGTTCACCCCGTGCGTGGAGCGGACCACCTTGTCGTGCGACCAGCGGTCCCGGTAGAAGGCGTCCGCCTGCCGTCCGCCGGTCTTGTACAGCGCCCTCAGGTCGTCGGAGACGTCTGCCCGGGTGAAGAACCTCCGCGAGCGCACCAGCGCCTCGGCCACCTCGCCGTCCAGCCCCGGCGGCCGCCCTCCGCGCTTCCTCCCCGACGTCGCTTCGCTCTCCGTGGCCACAGTGCGCCGCCCCTTCCCGGGCCTCGTCGTCCCACCGGATGGTCGTTGGGGTACCACCTTCAGGAAACGTCATTCCCCTGGGCGCCTCAAGTGTCGACGTCGGCATCCGGCGTCCCTCGTGGCACGGAACCCACCCGGCGGCCGCGCCCGGCACCCGGCTCGCCCGACAGGCGTTCGCCCGGCGGGCGGACCGCGCCGGGCGAACGGACGAGGACGGGGCGGCCGCCGGTCAGGGCGAGGGCGAGGGCGAGGGCTGCGGCACACGGCTGCCGACACGGGCGCGCACCGCGTCCACGGCCTCCCACTGCTGTGTGCTCAAGGACGCCAGGGCGGCGGGGAAGACACCGTCCTGCTCCTTCAGGATGTGCTCGCGCAGCAGGGCCAGCGCGTCCAGCAACCGCTCCGGCCAGCCGGCGTCCGCGGGCGGGCCGTCCGCGGCCTCGGCGAGCACGGCCTCGATCCGGCGGTGCTCGTCCTCCAGGGCGGCGATGTGGTCGGGGAACTCCTCGGCCATCGCGGGGAACAGCCCGTGTTCCTCCACCTGTGTGTGCGGGGCCAGCACGGCGGCGATGGTCCGGGCCAGTTCGGCCATGCGGGCGATGTCGCCCTCGCGGCCGGCGTCCCGGACATGGCTGACGAGGGTCACGACGGCGTCGTGCTCACGGGTCAGATCGGCAATCGACGCCAGCGACTGGCAGCCGCAGTACTCGCACATCTCGGGCTCCCTTCCTGCTCAGTGCGAGGAGGCGGCGGGCATCTGCCGGCCGACCGAGTGCCGCACACCGGTGCCGGTGAACGTCAGGGCGGCCGCCGCGACCACGCCCAGCAGGACCAGGCCGATCGCATAGGAGCCGTAGGCGCCGTAGAGCGAACCCATCACCAGGGGCGGAACGAACCCGCCCAGACCGCCGGCGGCGCCGACGACCCCGGTGACCGAGCCGACCCGGTTCGCGGGGGCGAGCAGCGCCACCAGGGCGAACACCGCGCCGCTGCCGGCGCCCAGGGCCGCCGCCATCGCCAGGAAGGCGATCGTGCCCACCGGCACCAGCGACGGCGTCAGCGACTGCACGAAGGCCCCGGCCAGCACCACGGCCAGCGCCCCGCCCAGCACCCGCACCGGGCCCATGCGGTCCGACAGCCAGCCGCCCACCGGCCGCATGAGCACCGCCAGCAGCACGAAGCCCGCCATCCGGTTGGCCGCGTCCGCCTGGGTGAGGCCGTAGCCGTTCTTCAGGTAGGTGGGCAGGTAGACGGAGAAGGCGACATAGCCGCCGAAGGTCACCGCGTACAGCGCGGACGCCTGCCAGGTGACGCCGAGGCGCAGGGTGTCGGCCAGGCGGCGCGGCAGCGGCTCGGTCGGCACCGTGCGGCCGGGTGCGTCCCGCAGCACCAGCGCGGCGATCACCGCGTACGCCGCCAGCGCCCCGGCGGTGATCAGGAACGGGTTCGCCATGCCGTGCGCGTCGACCAGCTTGACCGTGGTCAGCGCGCTGATCGCGGTGCCGCCCATGCCGGCGCCGAAGATGCCGATGGCCAGGCCGCGCCGCTCGGGCGGGAACCATTGGTTGACGAAGGGCACCCCGACGGCGAACGCGGTGCCGCCGATGCCGAGGAAGAAGCCGCCCGCCAGCAGGGCCGCCAGGGACGAGTGCCCGGCGAGGCCGAGGTAGAGCACCGGGACGATGGTCGCGGCCGAGACCGCCGGGAACATCACCCGCCCGCCGAGCCGGTCGGTCAGCGCGCCCACCGGGATGCGGCCCAGCGAGCCGACCACCACGGGCACCGCCACCAGCAGCGACTGCTCGAACGAGGTGAGCGCGAGGGAATCCTTGAACCGCGGGCCGAGCGGGCTCAGCAGCGCCCACGCCCAGAAGTTCACGGCGAAGCCCACCGTGGCCAGGGTCAGCATCAGCCAGGCCCGGCCGGACACCGACGCGTCCCCGGCCGAGACGTCGTTCGGGTTCCTCGATGGCTGGAGCATGCGGTCCATCCCTTCGTGTCGCGCGGGGGCGGTGCGGTCGTCGCGCCGGAGCCGCGAGCGTGCGCTCTTCTGGCCGGCAGCCCGTTGCCACTGTCGGTCCCGCGCCACCGTCCAGGCATGGGCCATGGGTCCCGGTCGTGCGGCAGAGGGTCCCAAGGACGGGGGCCGGCCGACCCCCGAACGGCCCTGTCATGCATGGCCCGTCCGCATCCCCGGGAAACCCGCGACCGTGCCCTCGGGAAACCCGCGACCGTGCCCCCGGGAAACCACGACCTGCCCCCTCCCGCGGCAGGCGGAAAAAGGCCGACCGGCCCTAACACGGTGACGGCATCAGCCGGGATGATGGACCGATGCTCCAGGACAACGGCTTTCGTGCACTCGACCGCGAGGAGTGCCTGCGTCTGCTGGCCAAGGTGCCGGTCGGCCGCGTCGTGTACACCCGGCAGGCGCTCCCCTCGGTCCTCCCGGTCAACTTCTCCTTGGACGACGACTCCTCGGTGCTGCTGTGCACCTCGCCGGCCGCCGAGCTGGTGCGCGCCATCGACGGCGTCGTGGTCGCCTTCGAGGCGGACGAGTTCGACGCGGCCACCCAGTCCGGGTGGAGCGTCGTCGTCACCGGCCGGGCCGCCGTGGTGAGGGATCCCGCCGAGCACGAGCGGCTGCTGCGGGACGGTCCCCGCTCCTGGATGCCGATGCGCAACGGGGTCTTCGTACGGATCGAGTCCGAGATGATCAGCGGCCGGGAGCTCACCGGCGGGCACGGCACGCACTGACCGGGCCGGCGACGGCGCCCGGGCCGACCCCTGAGCCGGCGTCCGCGTCGGCGCCGCGGCGAGGAGCCCCGAGCCGCGCGGACGCCCGCGGAGTGCGGCCGCCGTCGGGGCCGTAGCCGAAGCGGATCAGCAGCTGGGGGCAGCAGCGCCGCCTGGCTCCGCCCGTCGCCGCCCTCAGGTCGGGCCACTCCATCGCCTGGTGCATCATCGAGGTGCGCACATCGTGCGCGGTGGCCACGAGCAGCGTGCGCTCCAGCGCCTGGCCCGCCCGCAGCCAGTCCTCCGGCCGGTCGCGCACCGTCCACAGCAGCGCCACCTGTGCGTGGCGCTCGAAGCGCACCGCGGGCAGGCGAGGACCGGCCGGGGCACCGGTGAAGTCGCGCATCGGCACCCTCCCGGCCGCATCCAGAGGACCGAGGGCGGTGGCCGGGATCCCATAGGGGGTGCGGGTCTGCGGTGCGGTGATCCACCCGCGGGCCTCGGCGGTACGGGCCCGGTGGACGGCGTTGCGCGCCTCGGCCGCGGCGGTCAGGCGCAGCAGCCGCCGAGTCCGGACGATGTCCGGTATGTCAAGGTATGCACCTTCCGCGTGGGCGGCCTCGGTCATCTCGGCCAGGATGCGCTCCGGCACCGGGCGGCCGGTGAACGGCAGGCGGCTGGTGTGGCGCCGTTCGAGCGCCTCGTGCAGATCGGGCTCCGGCGCCCGCCCGGGCGCGGTGCGCACGGCCAGTCGTACCCTGGCCAGCAGATCGGGATCATAGGGATCGGGCAGCAGGTCGACGACCGGATGCCAGCCCAGGTGTGCCGCGGCCACACGGAGGTTGAAGACGGCCGCCCCCACCGACAGATGCTGGGCTCGGCGTTCCGGATCGGCCAGCGGCAGCGCGCGCCTGCGGTCGGCGCGGACCTCGATCGAACGCGCGGCCGGATCCATACCGAACCGCCAGGGCTGCGTGTTGTGGATCGACGGCGCCGCCACGGCTGCCGACAGCAATGCTTCCAGGGCAGTCGCGTCGACCTCCGGCGTCTGCATGACGGCTGGCTCCTTCATCGGGCTCCCTCCGGCGCGGGCCGGCCTCGGGAGGCGCCCCGCGGCGCGGCGGCGGGCGGGGCTCACCACGCCTCGCGGCCGGCGGCGAGGGCCCCGAGCCATGCGTCCGGCCGCCCGCGAGGGAGTCAGGGCAGACGTGACAGGCGGCCGGACGATGACCGGACCGGAGCCACCGGCGTCCCCCCACGCCCCGCTCGGCTGACGACGGGAGACATGTGCCGAGACGGCGGCGTCCGGTGCGGACGTACCCACCGGTGCCTCCGGTTCGATCATCGTCAGCATGCCCCGCCGGACGCCTCGGCCTCTCCGGCCGACCGGTCCCTGTCCGGGGACCGTTCGGCCCTGTTGCGGGTCCTGCGACAGGGGCCGGAAGGTCGGGGCGCGGGGACTGCCCGGCCCCAGGTGCGCACCGGCGCATCCCCCCTAGTGTTCCCGCTCATGGAGAACCATCAGAACGCACGGCAGCGGGAGTCGCGCGTCGCCCAGGGCTGGCCGCTGTCCGGCCGGCGACTGCTGACGCGCCGCGAGGTGTCGGCCGACGGTCGCGCCGTGTTCGGCGCGAACGACCCCAAGTGGGAGGGCTTCTACCGGGACCGCTGGGCGCACGACAAGGTGGTGCGTTCCACCCACGGCGTGAACTGCACGGGGTCCTGCTCGTGGATGGTGTACGTCAAGGACGGCATCATCACCTGGGAGCACCAGGCCACCGACTACCCGTCGATCGGCACGGACTGCCCCGAGTACGAACCGCGCGGCTGCCCGCGGGGGGCGTCGTTCTCCTGGTACACGTACTCGCCCAGCCGGGTCCGCTACCCCTATGTGCGCGGCGAGTTGCTCAAGCTGTGGCGTGAGGCGCGGCGGCGCCTCGGCGACCCGGTGGCCGCCTGGGCCGAGATCACCGGCGACCCGGCCAAGGCCCGCGCCTACAAGCGGGCCCGGGGCAAGGGCGGCCTGGTGCGGGCGGACTGGGACGAGGTGACCGAGCTGATCGCCGCGGCGCACGTGCACACCATCAAGGCGTACGGCCCGGACCGGGTGGCGGGCTTCTCGCCGATACCCGCGATGTCCATGGCCTCCTTCGCCGCCGGCGCCCGGTTCATGTCGCTGATCGGCGGCACGCTGCTCTCCTTCTACGACTGGTACGCCGACCTGCCGGTCGCGTCGCCGCAGGTCTTCGGCGACCAGACCGACGTACCGGAGGCGGCCGACTGGTGGAACACGGGCTATCTGGTGATGTGGGGCTCCAACATCCCCGTCACCCGCACACCCGACGCGCACTTCCTGACCGAGACCCGCTACAACGGCACCAAGGTCGTCGCGGTCAGCCCCGACTACGCGGACAACGTCAAGTTCGCCGACGAGTGGCTGGCGCCGCACCCGGGCACGGACGGCGCGCTGGCCATGGCCATGGGGCACGTGATCCTGCGGGAGTTCCTGGTCGACCGTGAAGTGCCGTACTTCCGGGACTACTTGAGGACATTCACCGACGCGCCGTTCCTGGTGACCCTGCGCGAGAAGGACGGCGGCTTCGTGCCGGACGGGTTCCTGACCGCCGCCGACCTCGGGGACACCGGCGAGCACGCCGGCTTCAAGACCGTCCTGCTGGACAGCGCGACCGGCGAGCCGGTGGTGCCGAACGGCTCCCTCGGCTTCCGCTGGGGCCAGGAGGGCGAGGGCCGCTGGAACCTCGACCTGGGCGATACCGTGCCCGAGCTGAGCCTTCTGGAGCGCGCCGGGGAAGCGGTCGCCGTGTCCCTGCCGCGCTTCGACGAGGGCGCCACCGAGGGCGGCTCGGCCATGGTGCGCGGCGTTCCGGTGCTGCGCGTCGGCGGCCGCACGGTCACCACCGTCTTCGACCTGATGCTCGCCCAGTACGGGGTGGCCCGGCCCGGCCTTCCGGGCACCTGGCCGTCCTCCTACGAGGACGCCGCCCAGCCGTACACCCCGGCCTGGCAGGAGACGATCACGTCGGTGCCGGCCGGGCAGGCGGCCCGGATCGCCCGGGAGTTCGCGCGCAACGCCGAACGCACCCAAGGCCGTTCCATGATCGCGATGGGCGCGGGCACCAACCACTGGTTCCACTCCGACACCATCTACCGGGCCTTCCTGGCGCTGACCACGATGACCGGCTGCCAGGGCGTCAACGGCGGCGGCTGGGCGCACTACGTGGGCCAGGAGAAGGTCCGCCCGGTCACCGGGCTGCAGCACCTCGCCTTCGCCTTCGACTGGCAGCGGCCCACCCGGCACATGGCGGGCACCTCGTACTGGTACCTCAACACCGACCAGTGGCGTTACGAGGCGTTCGGGCCCGACGAACTGGCCTCCCCGCTCGGCAACGGCCGGTTCAAGGGCAAGGCGTTCGCCGACTGTCTGGCGCAGGCCGTCCGGCTGGGCTGGACCCCCGGCCACCCCGGCTTCAACCGGAATCCGCTCGACCTGGCGGACGAGGCCGCGGCGGCCGGCCGGCCCGTGGCGGAGTACGTCGTCGACGAACTGAAGGCGGGACGGCTGCGGTTCGCCGCCGAGGACCCCGACGACCCGGCCAACTTCCCGCGGGTGCTGACCGTGTGGCGGGCCAATCTGCTCGGCTCCTCCGGCAAGGGCAACGAGTACTTCCTGCGCCATCTGCTGGGCACCGACAGCGCCGTACGCAGTCAGGAGACACCGCCCGAGGCTCGGCCCGCGGAGGTGGAGTGGCACGAGGAGGCGCCCGAGGGCAAGCTCGACCTGATGGTCGCCGTGGACTTCCGGATGACCTCCACCGGCCTGCTGGCCGACGTGGTGCTGCCGGCCGCCACCTGGTACGAGAAGGACGACCTGTCCAGCACGGACATGCACCCGTTCGTGCACGCCTTCACCCCGGCGATCGCCCCGCCCTGGCAGGCCCGCACCGACTACGACACGTTCCTGACGATCGCCGACCGGTTCACCGAACTCGCGGCCGGGCACCTCGGCACCCGCACCGACGTCCTCGCGGTGCCGCTGCAGCACGACACCCCCGACGAACTCGCCCAGCCGGGCGGCACCGTACGGGACTGGAAGACGGGCGAGTGCGAGCCCGTTCCGGGCCGCACCATGCCGAAGCTGGTCACCGTCGAACGGGACTACGCGTCCGTCGCGCAGAAGATGCGTGCCGTCGGCCCGCTGCTTGACACCCTGGGCACCACCACCAAGGGCGTCACCGTGCGTCCGGACCGTGAGATCGAGGACCTGCGGCGGCGCTGCGGCACCGTACGCGACGGGGTGGCCGCCGGACGGCCCTCGCTCGCCACGGCCTCCGACATGTGCGAGGCCATCCTCGCCCTGTCCGGCACCACCAACGGCCGCCTGGCCACGGAGGGTTTCCGTGAGCTGGAGCGGCGCACGGGCAGCGAGGGCCTGGTGGAACTGGCGGCCGAACGGGAGGCGGAGCGCATCACCTTCGCGGACACCCGCACCCAGCCCCGAGCGGTCATCACCTCCTACGAGTGGTCGGGGTCGGAGGCGGGCGGGCGCCGCTACTCGGCGTTCGTCATCAACGTCGAGCACCGCAAGCCCTGGCACACGCTCACCGGCCGCCAGCACTTCTTCGTCCAGCATGACTGGATGGCCGAGCTGGGTGAGCAACTCCCGGTGTTCCGGCCACCGTTGGACGCCCGGCGGCACTACGGCGACGAGCACCTGAGGGACGGCGGAGCCGAGGTGACGGTCCGTTACCTCACACCGCACTCCAAGTGGTCCATCCACTCCGAGTACCAGGACAACGCGTACATGCTGGCCCTCTCCCGCGGCGGCCCGGTGATCTGGATGTCCACCGCGGACGCCGAGAAGATCGGGGTGAAGGACAACGAGTGGGTCGAGGCGTACAACCGCAACGGCGTGGTGGCGGCCCGCGCCGTGGTCACGCACCGGATGCCCGAGGGCACGGTGTACATGTACCACGCCAAGGACCGCACGGTGAACGTCCCCAAGACCGAGGTCAGCGGCAGGCGCGGCGGCATCCACAACTCCCTGACCAGGCTGCTGCTCAAGCCGAGCCATCTGGCCGGCGGCTACGCCCAGTTCACCTACGCGTTCAACTACTACGGCCCCACCGGCAACCAGCGCGACGAGGTCACGGTCATCCGCCGCCGCAGCCAGGAAGTGGAGTACTGATATGCGCGTCTTGGCGCAGGTCGCGATGGTGATGAACCTCGACAAGTGCATCGGGTGTCACACCTGCTCGGTCACCTGCAAGCAGACCTGGACCAACCGCACCGGCGTCGAGTACGCCTGGTTCAACAACGTCGAGACCAAGCCCGGCGTCGGCTACCCGCGCCGCTACGAGGACCAGGAGCAGTGGAAGGGCGGCTGGATGCTCGACAAGCGCGGGCGCCTGGTCCTGCGCTCCGGCGGTCGGGTCAAGCGGCTGCTGTCCCTGTTCGCCAACCCCGACCTGCCCGCCATCGAGGACTACTACGAGCCGGTCACCTACGACTACGACAACCTCGTGAACGCCCCGGCCGGGCAGGACGTCCCGGTGGCCCGCCCCCGCTCCGTGCTGACCGGCAGGCCCACCGCCATCACCTGGGGCGCCAACTGGGAGGACAGCCTCGGGGGCGCGCCCGAGCACGCGGGGGCCGACCCCAACCTCACCGGCCCGTGGGCGGAGAAGGTGAAGTTCTCCTTCGAGCAGACCTTCCTGTTCCACCTGCCGCGGCTGTGCGAGCACTGCCTCAACCCGGCCTGCGTCTCCGCCTGCCCCTCGGGCGCGATGTACAAGCGGGTCGAGGACGGGATCGTGCTGGTCGACCAGGACCGCTGCCGCGGCTGGCGGATGTGCGTGACGGCGTGCCCGTACAAGAAGGTGTACGTCAACCACGCCACCGGCAAGGCCGAGAAGTGCACGTTCTGCTTCCCGCGCATCGAGGCCGGCCAGCCCACCGTGTGCTCCGAGACCTGCGTCGGGCGGCTGCGCTACCTCGGTCTGCTGCTGTACGACGCCGACCGCGTGGGTGAGGCGGCCGCGACCCCCGACGAGCAGGACCTGCTGGACGCCCAGCGCGACGTCTTCCTCGATCCCTCCGATCCCGCCGTGATCGCCGCGGCCCGTGCCTCGGGCATCCCGCAGGACTGGCTGGAGGCGGCCCGCCGCTCCCCGGTGTACGACCTGGTCAAGAAGTACCGGGTCGCGCTGCCGCTCCACCCGGAGTACCGCACCCTGCCCATGGTCTGGTACGTCCCCCCGCTCTCCCCGGTCCTGGACGCCGTGGGCGAGGCGGGCGGCGACGCGGACGACCCCGACCACGTCTTCGCCGCCGTCACCCGGCTGCGCATCCCGATGGAGTACCTGGCCGGCCTGTTCACCGCCGGGGACACCGACGTGGTCGCGGGGGTGCTGATGAAGCTCACGGCCCTCCGCTCGTACATGCGTGAGCGCATCCTCGGCGAGGAGGGCGACGAGACCGCGCTCAAGGCCGTCGGCCTCACCGCGCGCGAGGCGGAGGACCTGCACCGGCTCCTCGCCGTCGCCAAGTACGCGGACCGCTACGTCGTTCCGGCCGCGCACAAGGAGGACGCCGCCGCCCTGACCGCCCTGGAGAACCGCTGCCCGGTCGAGTCCTCCGGCGACGCGCCCGGCACTCCGGGCCGCCGCGTGATGCTCGGCATCCCCACCCTGCGCCGCACGTCCGAGGGAGGCTCCGCATGAGCCCGCTGCCCGCCACCGTTCCCGCCATCGTCCGCACCCGTCTGCGCGCGGCCGTGCGCCGTCGTGCCGCATCGGACCCGGTGGAGGGAGAGCGGCGCAGCATGCTGCTGCGGCTGATGTCGCTGCTGCTGCAGTACCCCGACGCCGAGCTGGCGGCCGCCCGTCCCACGGTGACCGCCGCGGTGCGGGCACTGCCCCCGTCCCCCGCCGCGACCGAACTGGCGGCCTTCACCGCCTGGTTCACCGCCCAGTCCCCCGACGCGCTGGAACGGCACTACGTCGAGATGTTCGACCTGCGCCGCAAGAGCAGCCTCTACCTCACGTACTACCTGCACGGCGACACCCGCCGCAGAGGCATGGCCCTCCTCGCCCTGGCCCAGTCCTACCGGGCGGCGGGCTGGGAGACGGACGGCGGGGAACTGCCCGACCACCTCCCGGTCGTCCTGGAGTTCGCCGCGCTGTGCGGGCCGGGCGCGGGCGAGGCCCCCCTGCACCGGCACCGGCGCGGCCTCCGGTTGATCCACCGGGCGCTTCAGGACGCGGAGTCGCCCTACCGGCATGTCCTGGCCGCCCTGCTGGCCCTGCTGCCCCCGCCCACCGAGGCGGATCTGACGGCGGTGGCCCAACTGGCCGCCGAGGGCCCGCCGGGCGAGGAGGTCGGCGTCGACCCGTACACCGGCGGGCTGTTCGCCCCGCCGGGCGCCTTCGTCCCGCCCGAGCAGGCACCGCCGACCCTTGCACCCCCTTCCCCGACGACATCCGCGGACGGTCACCGATGAACGCTTCCGGAGCCGACCTCCTCCTGTGGGTCGCCTTCCCCTACATCTGCCTGGCCGTGTTCGTCGTGGGGCACGTCTGGCGCTACCGCCACGACCAGTTCGGCTGGAGCTCGCACACCAGCCAGCTGCTGGAGCACCGCTGGCTGCGCTGGGGCAACCCGCTGTTCCACCTGGGCGCGTTCATGGTGATCGGCGGGCATGTGGTGGGGCTCGCCGTGCCCGCCTCGTGGACCGAGGCCGCCGGCATCAGCGAGCACGCCTACCACACCACCGCGGTCTGGGCCGGCTCGGTCGCGGGCGCCGCCATGCTCACCGGTCTTGGCATGCTCAGCGCCCGGCGCCTGCTGACCCGGCGGATCCGCCTGGGCACCGACCGCAGCGACAAGGTCCTCTTCCCCCTGCTGGCGGCGGCGGTGCTGCTCGGCATCAGCGCCACGGCCGCGCACAATGTGTTCGGCGGCGGTTACGACTACCGCGCCACCGTCTCCGTCTGGTTCCGGGGCGTCTTCACGCTCCAGCCGCAGCCCGAGGCGATCGCCGGTGCCCCGCTGCTGTTCCGGTTGCACGCGCTGACCGCCTGCCTGCTCTTCGCGGCCTGGCCGTTCACCCGCCTCGTCCATGTGTGGAGCGTCCCCGTCGGCTATCTCGTCCGCCCGTACCTCGTCTACCGCCGTCGGGCGGTCCCGGCGGCGCGCGGCGCCTCGGCGGCCGAGCCGCCGGCCCGGCAGTCCGTGTGAGCACCGGACCGGACGTCCGCCGCGCCGCTCTGCCGGCTCACGGCCGCGGGCCGGTGGCGCGCAGCAGCAGCACGGCGATGTCGTCGGTGTGCCATCCGGTCGGCCGGGTGCGGTGGACCAGGCCGTCGATGAGGTGCTCCAGGTCCTGGTCGTCGGCGTCGGCCAGATGCCGGACGAGGCCGTCGATGGTCCGTGCGACATCCCTGCCGGGGACCTCCACGAGGCCGTCGGTGTAGAGGGTCAGGATCGCGTCCGGGGGCAGGGAGGCGGCGGTCAGGGGATAGCGGACCTGGGGCTCGACGCCCAGCAGCGGCCCGGGATCGACGCCGAGGACACGGGCGTGGTGGCGGGCCAGGCGCAGCAGTGGCGGGACATGGCCCGCGCTGGCGAGGGTGATCGTGTGCCGAACCAGGTCGAGCTGGGCGTACAGGCAGGAGACGAGCAGCTCGGACTCCAGGTCGGCCAGGAGCCGGTTGGTGCAGGCCAGGACCTGGTCCGGGCTCGCGCCCGCGGTGGCGTGGGCGTGGATGGCGGTGCGGACCTGGCCCATCAGGGCGGCCGCGGCGATGATCCGGACGCTGATGCCGCAGGAGCCGGGATAGAGCTCGAAGAGCAGCCAGTGGTCGGGCGGGCGCAGCGCGGTGAAGGACTGTGGGGTGCGGCTGACGACCGCCGTGCGGTAGCGGTGCTCGCAGGCCGGCTCGTCCAGCCAGTGCAGCGCCTGCCAGGGCCGGGTGCCGAGCAGCCGGTCGGCGTCGAGGCCCAGCAGGCGGGCGGCGGTCGCGGTGACGAAGGTCGTCCTGCCCTCCAGGTCGAGGGCCAGGCCGCCTTCGGGGAGGCGTTCGGCGTAGTCGGCGGCGACCAGTTCCGTCTGGACGGGATGGCGTGAGGTGGCGACGGGGACGACGCACGGCTGGTCGGGGAGGGCGGGCGGGCGGGGGGCGTCGTCCAGCAGCCGGGCCAGGCGGCGGGCGCTGGAGGTCATGTGGCTGCGCTCGCGGGGTGCGGCCTCCCGCGGGTGATCGGCGGGCCACAGCAGGACGATGCCGCCCCACAGGCGGCGGACCCCGCGCAGCGGTACGGCGCCGAGGACGAACCGGTAGGGGATGACCGCGGAGGCGCGCGGATAGCGCCGGGCCATGTCGTCCTGGCTGCCGACCCAGACGAGCCGGTCCTCGCGGACGGCGTCGGCGACCGGTCCGGAGGCGGCGAGCGGCAGGCGCCGCCACGGGACGGAGAGGTGGACGGGCAGACCGCACAGCGCCACCAGGCGCAGCGCCGGCTCTGTCTCCTCGACCAGGTACAGGCCGCCGGCGGAGGCACCGATACCGCGCACGGTGTCGGCCAGAGCGGCCCCGAGGCCGTCCGGCAGCGACCAGGGGGCGCCGGAGGGCTGATCCGTCCCGGACATGTCCTCCTCCCGAAAGCCCCGCGTGATGCACATCACCACTTATTCGGACGTTACGCCCGATAAGGCGCCCCCTGATACACCATTTGAGCAAAACAGGCACTCCGCCCTCGCAGGCATGCGGAATTGCAAAATTTCGCAATTGGTTAGATGCTTTGTTCGCTGTGCCCGCAGGTAGCCGCGGGCACAGCATTCGCGCTGCTCCCCGCTGCCCCGCCGCCCGGAGCCGGGTCCCGAAGGGAAGTCGAGGATCGTGTCCGTTCCGCTGTACCAGGCCAAGGCCGAGTTCTTCCGGATGCTGGGGCATCCGGTACGGATCCGGGTGCTGGAACTCCTGCAGGACGGGCCCATGCCGGTGCGGGATCTGCTGGCCGCCATCGAGGTGGAGCCGTCGGCCCTGTCCCAGCAACTGGCGGTGCTGCGCCGCTCCGGGATCGTCACCTCCACCCGGGAGGGCTCCACGGTGGTCTACCAGCCCGCCGGAGGGGACGTCACGGATCTGATGAAGGCCGCCCGCCGGATCCTCACCGAGATGCTGGCCGGGCAGAACGAACTGCTGGCCGAGCTGCGGGAAGCCGAGGTCGCCGCGCGATGACCTCGGGGACCAGCCGGGCCCTTGCCCGGATCGCATCGCTGCTGCCCGGCCGCTCCGATCTCACCGAGATGCGCCGCGACCCGCGCCGGAACCTGCTCGCGGGCCTCACGGTGGCGATCGTCGCGCTGCCGCTCGCCCTCGGCTTCGGTGTCTCCTCCGGGCTGGGCGCGGAGGCGGGCCTGGCGACTGCGGTGGTCGCGGGCGCGCTCGCCGCTCTGTTCGGCGGCTCGAATCTGCAGGTGTCGGGGCCCACCGGTGCCATGACGGTGGTCCTGGTGCCGATCGTCGGGCGGTACGGGCCCGGCGGAGTGCTGACCGTCGGACTGATGGCCGGTGTCATCCTCGTCGCGCTCGCCGTGCTGCGGGCGGGCAAGTACATGCAGTACGTGCCCGCGCCCGTCGTGGAGGGCTTCACGCTCGGTATCGCCTGTGTGATCGGGCTGCAGCAGCTGCCGAACGCGCTGGGTGTGCCCAAGCCCGAGGGCGACCGGGTCCTGGTGGTGACCTGGCGGGCCGTGCAGGAGTTCGCCACGTCCCCCAACTGGACGGCGCTCGGCCTCGCGGTGGCGGTGGCCGCCGTCATGCTGATCGGGGCCCGGTGGCGGCCGACGATCCCGTTCT
This sequence comes from Streptomyces sp. PSU-S4-23, assembly GCF_055632315.1. Taxonomy (NCBI): domain Bacteria; kingdom Bacillati; phylum Actinomycetota; class Actinomycetes; order Kitasatosporales; family Streptomycetaceae; genus Streptomyces; species Streptomyces sp. PSU-S4-23. The sequence continues at coordinate 651,133 of NZ_JBVMUU010000002.1, forward strand.
CCGTCCTCGCCGTGATCGCGGCGACGGCCGTGGCTCAGGTCGCCGGCCTGCACGCGGCGAAACCGATCGGCACCCTGCCGTCGGGGCTGCCCGCCCCCTCGCTGTCCTTCCTCGACCCCGGATCGCTGGGAACCCTGCTCGCACCCGCGGTCGCCGTCGCCGCGCTGGCCGCGCTGGAGTCGCTGCTGTCGGCGTCGGTCGCCGACGGCATGACGGTGGGCCAGAAGCACGACCCGGACCGCGAGCTGCTCGGCCAAGGGGTGGCCAACATCGCCGCGCCGCTGTTCGGCGGCGTGCCCGCGACCGGTGCCATAGCGCGGACCGCGGTCAACGTCCGCACCGGCGCCGACTCCCGGCTCGCGGCCCTCGTCCACGCCGCGGTCCTCGCCGTGATCGTCTTCGCGGCCGCACCGCTGGTGTCCAGGATCCCGCTCGCCGCGCTGGCGGGTGTGCTGCTCGCCACCGCCATCCGCATGGTCGAGGTCGGCTCGCTCAGGGCCATGGCCAGGGCCACCCGTTCGGACGCGCTCATCCTCGTCCTGACCGCGGCCGCGACCCTGGCCCTCGACCTGGTCTACGCCGTGATCATCGGTCTCGTCGTCGCCGGCGCCCTCGCCCTGCGCGCCATGGCCAAGCAGGTCCGGGTCGAACAGGTCCCGCTCGACCGCGGGGACCACAGCGCCGAGGAGCACGCACTGCTGGCCGAGCACATCGTCGCCTACCGCGTCGACGGTCCGCTGTTCTTCGCCGCCGCCCACCGCTTCCTCCTCGAACTGACCGAGGTGGCCGACGTCCGCGTGGTGATCCTCCGCATGTCGCGGGTGTCGACGATGGACGCCACGGGGGCGCTGGTCCTCAAGGACGCGATCGAGAAGCTCGGCCGGCGCGGCATCGCCGTCATGGCCTCCGGCATACGTCCCGGCCAGCGCCAGGCCCTCGACTCCGTCGGCGCTCTCGACCTGCTACGCCGCGAGGGCCGGGAGTACGCCACCACGCCCGAGGCGATCCGCGGCGCGCGGGAGTACCTCGAATACGCCGGGGTGCTGCCCACCGCCGTGCCGAAGCCCGCGAAGAACAGCAGGACCAGCGAGGAAGCCGTCCTATGAGCCCGTCCGCCACCGCCGTGCACATGGTCGAGCTGTCCGGGGCGGAAGCCCTGTGGATGCTGGAAGGCAGGGGCCTGGGGCGACTGGTGTACGTGCAGCACGACTCGGCCGTCATCCGGCCCGCCCGGCATGTGTGGGAGTTCGGCCGCCTGGTCGTCCGCGCCCCCGCACCCGCCGCGGTCGTGCCGGCCTCGGCGACGTACCACGTGGACGAGGTCCGTGCCGCGACCGGCACCGGCTGGACCGTCGCCGCCTCCGGCCCGGTGCAGGTCGTCGACGATCCCGACGAGGCGGCCCACTACCGGCGCACGCTGCCCGGCTGGAGCCACGGCCCCCATGACACCCTGCTGTACCTGCGCCCCAAGATCGTGCGCGGCTACCGTCTCGCCGGCCCGGAGGCGTGATGCAGGTACGCCTCGAGGCACTCCCCCATCGGCACGTGCTCACCCTGCCCAGCGAACCGTCCGCCGTCCGCCTGGCCCGGGAGACGGCGGAGATGGCCCTCATGGAGTGGGGGATCGGACTGCGCCACCCCGCGGTGGACCCGGCACTGCTGATCCTCGGCGAACTGGTCACCAACAGCGTCCGGCACGCCGCGGCGGCCTCCCCCCAGGTCACGATCGTCTACGCGGCGAGCGAGGACTGCCTCGCCCTCGCCGTCCACGACCGCCACCCCTACCAGCCGCCGTTGTACGGACCGGCCCTCGGCAGCGGGACGAGCGGGCTGGGCATCGTCATGGAGCTCACCCTCGGCCTCGGCGGCACCGCGGTCGTCCGGGCGGATGCCGACGGCCGGGGCAAGAGCATCTGGATCACCCTGCCCCTGTGACGGACAAGGAAGTTCACATGACCATCGAGTGGCGCTACACGGTCGAGGAGAACCTCGGCGTCCTCTCCGTCGCCGGGTACCTGGGCCCCGAGGCCGTGCACCGGTTCACCGGCGCCGTCGGCTGGGTGCTGGCCCGCGGCACCAGCCCGGTCGTCGTCGACCTGACCGAGCTGCGCAGCTGGTCCGCGGAGGGGCAGCTCGCCATCGTCGAGGCGGCGCGACGGCTCGCCGCGGGCGGCCGGAGCCTGGAGCTGGCCGCCATCCCCGCCGACGGCTCCCTCGTGCCCGACGGGGACTGCCCGCCCATTCCGGTCCACCCCGACCTGGCCACCGCGCGCGCCGCGCACCGCGCGGGCGACGACGGGCAGGCGGAGGGCCGTCACGAGTGGCGCACCACCGGGTGGCCCGACGACGAGCGGCCGGACAACGCGTCCTGAGGCCGTAGCCGACCGTCCCGTTGCCCGGTGTCCGGACGCGGATTCGGTCCTGTCCGCGGCGCACGCGAGGATGGACCGCATGTTGTCGACGAGTGGGTGGATGCGATGCATGGAGGTCCGGCCGGTGGGGCCGTGCTGGTGCGCCGGGAAGGGGACGGCGCGATGAGCACGCCGCTGTACCAGCTCAAGGCCGAGTTCTTCAAGACGCTGGGTCACCCGGCGCGCATCCGGGTCCTGGAACTGCTGAGCGAACGCGAGCACGCGGTCGCCGAGATGCTGCCCGAGGTGGGCATCGAGCCCGCGCACCTCTCCCAGCAGCTCGCGGTGCTGCGGCGGGCGAACCTGGTGGTCACCCGCAAGGAGGGGTCGACCGTGTACTACTCGCTGACCAGCCCGTACGTCGCAGAGCTGCTCCGGGTCGCCCGCACGATCCTGTCGGGTGTCCTGGCGGGACAGGCCGAACTGCTCGCCGATCTCCGGGCCGCCCAGGGCGAACAGAGACCTCCGTCGTAGCGGCGCCCCTGGACCGGCGGCCGTCCCCGAGCCGGGCGCCGCTCCGCGCACGGGCCGACGGCGCCCCGAACTGACAGTCCCCGGGACGGCACCCGACATGACGTGCGGCGCACGGCGCCCGGTCCGGACAAGCGGCGCACGGCCCCCGGCGTCCCCAACCCCCAGCCCCCAGTCCCCGGTGCACGGCGGCCCGGTAAGGCGCTTGCCCGCAAGCGGTGCCCGGGGTCCGGAGACCGGCCACGGTGCCAGGGGCAGCGGCCGCCGTGCCTCCCCGTGCGGTGCCCTGCGCCCGGCCTCCGGTCCGGGGCCCGGCACCCGGCACGGGCGTCAGGCCCCCGCCGTGCGGACCCGCGCCCGGCGACGGCAGCCGGCGCACGGCGCTCGGCCCGGCACCCGCCGCCCCCGCTTGCCGGTGTGTGCTACGAGGGGATCTCGAAGCGTACGAGGACGATCTTGCCGCTGCGGCCGACGGCCGGCTCGGCGCTGACGCCGCCGTCGTAGGCGGCGGCGAGTTCGGCCACCATGCGCAGCCCCTCGCCCGTCCCCTCGCCGGTGAGGCCGGGCAGCCGCGGCTCGGCGTCCGTGACGCCGACGACCAGCCGCCCTCCCGCGACGGTCGTACAGACATCGGTCACCGGCGACCGGGGGGCGTGCCGCAGCACGTTGGTCACCAGCTCGCTGACGACCAGCAGCACCGTGTCCGCGAACGCCGACCCCGGGACGACACCGACCGCGGCGAGGTGTCCCGACACCGCCTCCCGGGCCCGCCCGACCGCCTCGGGTCCCACCTCCACCGAGGTGACATGGCGTCGCACCGGGGGCGGCACATGCTCGATCGCCGCCGCCGGCCTGCCGCGCCACCACGGCAGCCGGAAGCCGCCCTTGCCCGTCACCGCGCCGTCTCCGCCCCGCGCAGCTCGTCCAGCAGGTCCTGCCGGCCGGCCAGCAGGACGGCCAGGATGCGCCGCGCCGCGGCGAGCAGCTCCGCCACATCGCCGCCGGCCAGCTCGTACACCACGGTGGAGCCGGTACGCGTGGCGGTCACGATGCCCGAGCGGCGCAGCACGGCCAGCTGCTGCGACAGGCTCGACGGCTCGACCCCGATCACGGCCAGCAGCTCACGCACCGGCTTCGGCCCGTCCTGAAGCAGTTCCAGCACCCGGATCCGCACCGGGTGCCCCAGTATGCGGAAGAACTCCGCCTTCGCCTCGTACAGCGGAACCGGCATCCGGATCGCCCCTCTTCCGCCCCTCCGCGGTCGCCTTCCCCGGCAACTGGTGAATTGAAGAACTCTTCAATCCCCTCCAGACTAGAGGACGATCGGCGGCCCTGGCGCGGCAGCGCTCACGTTCCCGGTGGGCGATCCGGGTCCGCGCCGGCGGCGGTGCCCCGGCCGGGTTCGGCGACCAGCAGGCTGAGCTGCTCCTCCCCGAGATCGACGTCGACGACATGGCGGAAGCCGGCGGCCTCCGCCGTCGCGAGCGCGCCCCGGTCGCCCTCGGGGACCGCGTGGACGATCCGCCGGCAGTCCGGATCCGATGTCCCCACGGCCTGGACGAGGACCCGGAGGACCTCGGACAGGGCGCCGTCGGGGCACCCCGGTCCGATCCGCAGTTCCAGGTCGCGCGCGCCGGCCGGGTAGGCGTCCCTCAGCCGCCCGGCCGCACAGCGCTCCACCTGGACGCCCACGTCCAAGTCCCGGCGGTGCAGCCGCATTCGGCCCGTGACGCGGGTCCACGACTCGACGGCGGTCCGCCATCCGCGCGGGACGCCGAATTCGGGCAGGCGCGGTACCGCGAGCATGTCAGCCCTCCTGCGCCAGCCGCCGGACGGCGGCCTTGTCCAGCTTCCCGGCGGCGTTCCGCGGGACGGCGGGAACGACCTTGAGGCGGGTCGGCAGCTTGTACCGGGCCAGTTGGGCGCCCCCGTGGGCGCGGACGTCCTCCAGGGTGATCTCCACCCGGTCGTCCACGCTCATCACGGCGGCCACGGTCTCGCCCCACTGCTCGTCGGGCACCCCGACGACGGCGACGTCGACCACGCCCTTCAGGGCGGCCAGGACCCGCTCGGCCTCCGCCGGGTAGACGTTCTCACCACCGCTGATGATCATGTCCTTCAGCCGGTCGACGATGTACAGGTATCCGTCCTCGTCGAGGTGGCCGATGTCGCCCGAGTGGAACCAGCCCTCGTCGTCGAACGCCGCCCGGTCGGCCTCCGGGTTGTTCCAGTACCCGGCGGTCACATGGGGGCCGCGGACGACGATCTCACCGGGCTCGCCGGGCCCGACGGGTTCGTTGGTGATCGCGTCGACGACACGGATCTCCGTGAACGGCATGGGGATGCCGGCGGATCCGGTCTTGTCCAGGGTGCGTTCGGCCGGCAGATGGGTGGCGAAGGGGGCGGTCTCCGTCAGCCCCCACGCCTGCTGGAGCAGCACACCGTGCTCCGCGTAGCGGGAGATGAGCGCGGGCGGCACCGGAGCGCCCGCGACCACCACCGAGCGGAGGTGGCTCAGGTCCTGCTCGAAGACGCCGGGGACCCGGGCGAGGGCGGCGAACATCTGGGCGACGCCGAACATGGAGTTGACCCGGTGGGTGACGATGTCGCCGAGACACTCCTGAGGGTCGAAGGCGCGGCGTATCACCACCGTGCCGCCCCGCACCAGGGTGCGCAGCACAAAGCTGTTGAGGGCTCCGATGTGGAAGAGCGGGGCGGCCGCGTACGTGACGTCGCCGCGCCGTGTGTCCAGCCGCAGCTCGACGTTGACGGAGTTCCACCAGACGTTGCCGTGCGTCAGGACGACCCCCTTGGGCAGGCCGGTGGTGCCCGAGGTGAACATCAGGACCGCCGGGTCGTCGGCGTGCCTGACGGCCACCGCCGAGGCGGGCCGGGCGGCGGCGATCAGCGTGGACCACGGCTCCCAGCCGTCCGCGCCGGCGGTCGGCGCCTCCGGGTCGTCGTCCACGAGGAGGAAACGGGTCAGCCGGGTTCCGGCCCGCACCGTCTCGACGCTCGCCCGGTGTCCTTCCTCGCACACGACGACGGTGGCTCCGCTGCCGTCGAGCACGCGCTGCAACTCCGGTTCGGCGAGCCGGAAGTTGACGGGGACGAAGACGGCACCGAGGCGGAAGGCGGCCAGCATCGTCACCAGGAAGGAGCTGCTGTTGAGGCCGAGATGGGCGATCCGGTCCCCGTCGGTGGTGCCGCCGTCCGCCAGCGCGGTCGCCAGGCGCGCGGCCTTGTCGTCGAGCTGGGCGTACGTCAGGTCGCCGCCGGCGTAGCGGACGACGACGGCATCACCCTGCCAGCGGGCGTTGCGCGCGACCGCGGCGGCGGGGTTGAGGTCGACCCGGAGACCCGAGTTGCGCGGGTGAGGGGTCGTCGCTGTAGGCGTGGTCACTGTCGGCTCCTCGTCGGGCTTCAGAGGTCGTCGCCGCCGGCGGCGCGCGTGAATCCGCGTACGCCGATGCCGCCGTCGACGGAGATCGCGTGTCCGGTGATCGGCCCGCTCTGCTCGCGGGCGGCGAGCAGGACGTACGGTCCGGTGAAGTCCCTGGGGTCGGTGCTGGAATCGTGCAGGGGGATGGGCGGCGTCGCGCCGGGGCCCTTCCTGGCGAAGGACGCGGAGATGGAGCGGCCGGCCAGGGCGAGGGACTCGGGCCCGCGCAGGTCGGTGTTCATGCCGCCGCAGGCGACGCCGTTGACGCGGACCTTGGGAGCGAGTTCGTAGGCGAGTTCGCGCATCAGGCCCAGGCAGGCGTGTTTGCTGGCCGTGTAGAGGGGTCCGCCGCCGTTGACGTGGAACGAGGCGTTGGACAGCGTCATGACGATGCTGCCGCGTGCCTTCACCAGCTCGGGCCACGCCGCCTCAGCGGCGAGCAGATACCCCTTGACGTTGACGGAGAAGATCTCGTCGAAGGCCGTGTCCAGTTCCGCGGCGCCGAGCCGGGTGAGCTGCCGCTGGTAGTCCCACACCCCCGCGTTGGCGACGAGGGTGTCGAGCTTGCCGAAGCGGCTGACCGTCTCGGCGACGGCCCGGTGCAGGCCGTCGGAGTCGCGCACGTCCGCCGTGACGGCGTGGATGCGGGACGGGTCGGCCGCCGAGCGTACGACGTCGTCCAGCTGCTCCGCGTCGCGGCCCAGGACGGTGACCGAGGCGCCCTCGGCGAGGAAGCGTTCGGCCACCGCGCGGCCGATGCCCGATCCGCCCCCGGTGATCAGGGCGGCGTAGCCGCCGAGCCAGCCCCCGCTCACGCCCGCTCCGCGAGGAACCCGGTGACCAGCTCGTCGAACTCGCGCTGCCGCTCCAGCTGGACCCAGTGACCGCAGCGGCCGAACACGTGCAGCCGCACGTCGCGGAGGTGCTTGAGCATGAGCTGGGCGCCGTCGAGGGTGATCGTCCGGTCGTCGCGGCCCCACAGCAGCAGGGTGGGTGCAGTGATCCGGTGCAGGTCACGCCACAGCGGGTCCATGCCGCCGCGCCGGGCGAACGCGGCGTTGTAGCGGTGGTAGAAGGCGATGTGGCCCTCGTCGAGCGACGCCTCGTAGCGGGCCCGCACCACGTCCTCGCCGAACTGCCGGTGGTCGTAGACCATGGTGCGGATGAACGCGGCCATCTTCTTCTCGCTGGGCCCGCCGCCGTTGTAGTAGCGGAACATCTCCTTCTGACCCTCGGTGGGGGTCGGGCCGAACGGCACCCAGCCGCCGCCGGGTGCCATCAGGACGAGCCGGGTCACGCGCTCCGGGCGGTGCTGGGCCATGGCGATGGCGGCGGCGCCGCCGAGGCTGTTGCCCAGCAGGTGGAAGGTGCCGATGCCGAGGGCGTCGAGGGCCTGGAAGAGTGCGTCCACGGTGATCTCGGTGATCGATCGCTGCTCCAGGTCCTCCTCACCGGGGCGGTAACTGCCGCCGAAACCGGGCTGGTCCGGCAGCACGACACGGAAGTGCCGGGCCAGCGCCGGGAGGTTCTGGCGGTAGTTGCTGACGCCGGAGGCGCCCGGCCCGCCGCCGTGCAGCATGACCAGCACGGGGCCTTCGCCGGTTTCGGCCACGGCGATCTCACCCAGTGAGGTGGGCACGCGGTGCTGCTTGAGGTCGAGGTCGGTCACGGGATGTCCCATCGGAGTGGAGAGCGGGGCCCAAGCGGGGTCGAGGCAGGGCCGGGGAGGACCCGGGAGGAGAGCCGGGAGGAGAGCCGGGAGGGGCAGGAGGGGCGGGAGCGAGGGCGGGAGGCGTCAGAAGAACGTCGAGATGTTCTTCGCCTGCAGCACGTTCTGCTCCAGGAGGACGGTCCTGCGGGCCACTCGGAGGTGTCCGTCGCCGGTGCGGCGCAGCAGGTCGGTGCGGGTGCCGGCGAAGACGTTCTCCTCCCTCTCCAGCCGGTTGCGGTAGACCAGGAAGGCCGAGCGGGCCCACAGGTCCTCCGCCGTGAAGCCGTCGTGCTCGGCGGGGTCCGCGTGCCTGACCATCACGTTCGTCACCAGGTGCCGGGTACGCGAGGGCGGGTCCTCGGACCAGGCCATGCCGGAGTCGAAGCGGCGGATGCGCCAGGCGAGACTGTCCTTGGTCTCGTCGTAGTAGGCGGCCTCGCCGCGGGCGGCGACGGACAGGGACTGCTGGCGGCGCAGCCGGTTGGTGCGCGTCGGCATCCAGTAGTCGAGGTCGTCGGCGAGCAGGTCGAGCCAGTCGGCGTAGCGGCCGGCGTCGAGGAGGTCGGCCTCCTCGTAGTAGAACTGCTCGACCTCGAAGTGGGTGTCGCGGTCGGCGCGCGTCCCCGCACGTGACCGGATCTGCTCGGTGGCGGTGCTCACGGTGTCATTCGATCCCTTCTCCGCATCGAGGCGGTACGGGCTGTGCCGCTGGGCGGCACAGCGGCACGTCATCCGCGCAGCAGGGTGCGCAGGTTCACGTCGGGGTCGGCCAGCCGGGCGGCGTCGGCCGGGACGCGGCGGTCGATCATGCGGCGGGCGGCACGGACGGCGGTCGGGTCGTCGACGGAGGCCGCGGCGACGACCAGACCGTCGCACAGGCCGAAGACCGCGAAGGCCGGGTCGTCGCCGCAGCCGCGGGCGACGATGTGCGCGGCCGCGTCCATGCGGCCGACGGCCTCGACGTGGCGTCCGTGGCGGTCCGTCCAGAACCAGGGGGCGGCCGGGTCCGGCGGGCGGGTGCCGAGGAGGGTGGCCGCCGCGCGGGCCGCGTCGTGCCGGGCCGCCTCCCAGTGCTCGGTGCGCGGCAGGAGCACCCCCTCGCGGCGGGTGCGTGCCGGGTCGCCGACGGCGAGCACGGCCGGGTTCGAGGTGACCTGTCCCGGGTCCACGACGATGCCGCCGTCCACGTCCAGGCCGGCCGCCTCGGCGAGTTCGGTGCGCGGCACCATGCCGACACCGAGCACCACCGCGTCGAACAGCCGGGGTGCGGCGGCGCCCGCGAACCGTGCCTCGATGCCGCCGGTCCGCTCGGTGAGCGACTCCACGACATCGCACACGGTCGTGACACCGTGCCGGGCGTGCAGGGCGTGCACCCAGGCGGCCAGTTCGGGCCCGAGTGCCGCGGCGAGCGGCACGGCCGCCGGATCGACCAGGACCACGTCGCAGCCGCGCCGCACGGCGGTGGAGGCGACCTCGGCCCCGATCAGCCCGGCTCCGACGACCAGCAGGCGGGCGCCGGGCACGAGGGCCGGGCGCAGCCGGTCGGCGTCGTCCGCCGTGCGCAGCACGTGGACGCGTGCGCCGCCGGCTCCCAGGACGGGCGGGCGGGCCGCGCCGCCGCCGGTGGCGAGGACGACGCGGTCGGCGGGCAGCAGACTGCCGTCGTCGAGTTCGACGGCGCCGTCCCGCGGCCGCAGCGCGGTGACGGCCGTCCGGTCGACCAGCCGGATCCGCTGGTCGTCGTACCACCGGGGCGGCTGCAGGGCGATCCGCTCGATGTCCTTGGTCCCGGCCAGGAAGTCCTTCGACAGCGGCGGCCGGTCGTAGGGGAACTCGCCGGTGTCGACGAGGGTGACGTCGCCGTCGAAGCCGCCCGCACGCAGGGACGCCGCCGTGCTGACGCCGGCGATGCCGCCGCCCACGATCACCACACGGTCGGTCACGGCGCCTCGCCGGGGAAGAGGTAGACCTCGCCGTCGCGCACCTCGACACGGTGGGGGCAGGCGTCGCGGGTCGCGGGCAGCCCCTGGACCTCGCCGCTCTTGAGGCAGAACTTGCTGGAGTGCAGGGGGCACTCGACGTATCCGTCCTCGACCCAGCCGTCGGCGAGGGAGGCGGTCTCGTGGGTGCAGGTGTCGTCGAGCGCCCACACGGTGCCGTCGGTGTCGCGCAGCACGGCGATGTCGTCGACGGTGCCGGTGATCGCCTTGTCGACGGCGATGCCCTCGCCCTGGGGGATGTCGTCCAGGGCCGCGACGCGGATGCCGTCGCTCATGTCTGCTCCTCGTGCCAGGCGGGGGTGTTCATCAGCTCGCGCCAGCGGGCGTAGAAGGCCCGTCCCGCCGCGTCGCTGTACAGTTCGCTGGTCGTGCCGGGGTGGCGGCCGTCCTCGCGTTCGGTGCCCAGTCCCATCTGGTAGTTCAGGGCCACGTTGTTGGTGATGAAGCCGTGGGAAATGGCCTGCACCTCGCTCCAGTTCTCCCCGTCGTCCTGCTCGAAGACGCCGCTGGGGCCGAAGGTCCGCAGGTTGTACAGGCGCTGGGCCTCGCGCACCTCGTCGGGCATCGACTTGTCGACGACGGTCCAGGCCCACACCTCCATCCGGTCGGGGCCCTTGGGGTGCCAGACCCGGATGGAGCCGTTGACCGGGAGGTAGGAGAAGTTGGGGAAGACGGTGGCGTGCCCGTTGGTCAGCGGGCCCTCGACGCGGGCCTCACCGAGGCGCTCGCGCAGCGCGTCGTAGTCCATCCATGTGTGCACGCCCTGGGCGTCGAACCGGTTCTTCGGGTGGACCGGGAAGCCCGCGCCGTTGCCCCGCGCGTCGGAGTACTGGCGGCCGGTGCGGTGCACGACCTCGTCCTTGGGCTTCCTGCCCGGCGCGAGCACCATGAGCGCCGAGGCGTGGCTCATGTTGACGTGGTACCAGTCGGTGGCGAACTGCTCGGCCGAGAGCTTCCAGTTGCCCTCCAGGACCCACTTGTGCACCCCGCCCACCACGACGGTGCCCTCGTCGTCGTGGTCCAGCATCGCGTCCATGTACCACGCCATGTCCCCCAGCGACTCGCGCAGCGGCAGCGGGTCGGGGTTCCAGGTGCCGAAGACGAGGCCGCGGTAGGTCTCCACGTGCGGGACCTCGACCAGGCCCCACTCTCCGGTGTCGAAGGAGCCGGGGTAGCCGTCCTTGTTGGGCACGCTCACCAGGGAGCCGTCCAGGCCGAACGACCAGCCGTGGTAGGTGCAGGTGAAGCTGCGGGTGGTACCGGAGTCGGCGCGGCAGACGCGGGCGCCGCGGTGGCGGCAGTTGTTGAGGTAGGCGCGCAGGCGCCGGTCGCGGTCGAGGGTGACGATGACCGGGTCCTCGCCCATGTACGTGGTGAAGAAGTCGCCCGGCTTGTGGAACTGGTCGGTGTGCGCGAGGAACAGCCAGCTCGGTGCGAAGACGCGGCGCAGTTCCTGACGGTAGAGCTCCTGGTCGGTGAAGATGACGCGATCCAGCAGCCCGCCCTCGGTGTCCACGAGCCCGGAGACGTCGATGTTCCGCGCCAGGTCTGCCGGGCGCCGCAGGGCCCCGCGCGGGGCCGTCGTGGCCGCGCCCTGGGTTTCGTTCGTCGAGGTCATGGCACTGAGGCAACAGCAGTGCCGCCCGAGGGGGCCATCCGACGTTCCGTACGACGGCACACCCGCTGTCGGCGGCCGGTGGCCGCGGGAGAGCGTGAGCGCATGCTTGCCGCAACCGCCGTCTCCCAGAGCGCGACCGACCCGCTGGCCGGGCTCGTCCTGGGTGACGTACCCGAGCCCGAGCCCCGGCCCGGCTGGTCCGTCGTCCGTGTCGTCTCCTCGTCGCTGAACATGCACGACCTGTGGACCCTGCGCGGCGTCGGCCATCCGTCCGAGCGGCTTCCGATCGTCCTCGGCTGCGACGCCGCGGGCTACGACGAGGACGGCAACGAGGTCCTCGTGCACCCCGTCATCGGCGACCCGGACGCCGGACTGGGCGACGAGACGCTCGACCCGGGCCGTGCCCTGCTGTCGGAGCGGCACGACGGGGCGTTCGCCGAGTACCTCGCCGTCCCCACCCGCAACCTCGTCCCCAAGCCGTCGTGGCTCTCCTTCGACGAGGCCGCCTGTCTGCCCGTCGCCTGGGGCACCGCGTACCGCATGCTCTTCACCCAGGCCCGGATCACCGCCGGCGACCGGGTCCTCGTGCAGGGCGCGGGCGGCGGGGTCGCCTCCGCGGCGATCAAGCTGGCCGTGGCCGCGGGCGCCGTCGTGTACGCCACCAGCCGCAGCGAGGAGAAGCGGGCCCGGGCCCTCGAATGGGGCGCCCGGGCGGCCGTGGCGACCGGAGAGCGGCTGCCCGAGCGGGTGGACGTCGTGGTCGAGACGGTCGGCGAGGCCACCTGGGGGCACTCGCTGAAGTCGCTGCGCCCGGGGGGCACGATCGTGATCGCCGGAGCGACCAGCGGCACCAACTCGCCCGCCGGCCTGGGGCGGATCTTCTATCTGCAGCAGCGTGTTCTCGGCTCGACCGGCTGCACACGCGGCGAGTTGCTGGCGCTGCTGAAGCTCATGGACGCGACCGGCGTGCGCCCGGTGATCGACCGCACGCTGCCGCTGGACGAGATCCACAAGGGTTTCCAGCTCATGATCGACGGGCGGCTCACCGGGAAGCTCGTCATCCGCCCTTCCGGCCCCCACCAGTGAGGAGCACCGCGATGACCGCCGCCGCAGTCGGCCTGTCCCACTCTCCCCTCATCGGCAAGATCGATCCGGCGCCCGAGGTCGTCGCCGCCGTCGAGGACGCCGTCGGCACCGCGCGCGCCTTCGTCCGCGCCTTCGACCCCGACCTGGTCGTCCTGTACGCCCCGGACCACTACAACGGCTTCTTCTACGGGGAGATGCCACCGTTCTGCCTGGCCACGGACGCGCGTTCCGTCGGCGACTTCGGCTCGGCCGCGGGCCCGGTGTCGGTCGACGGCGATGCCGCGCGCGCCCTCGCCCGTGGTGTCCTCGACCGCGGTGTGGACCTGACGGTGTCGGCCCGCATGACCGTCGACCACGGCTTCGTACAGCCGTTGGAGGTCCTGTTCGGCGGGATCGACACGATTCCCGTCGTCCCCGTCTTCGTCAACGGCGTCGCCGCACCGCTCGGGCCGGTCGGCCGCATCCGGGCCCTGGGGACCGCGCTCGGCGAAGCGGCGGCCGCACTCGACCGCCGGGTCCTGTTCATCGGATCCGGCGGGCTCTCGCACGACCCGCCGGTGCCGACGCTCGACGGTGCCCCGCCCCGTGTGGCCGATGCCCTCATCGAGGGGCACCCGCCCACCCCGGAGCAGCGGGCCAGGGGGGAGCAGCGCGTCATCCAGGCCGGACGGGACTACGCCGCGGGCTCGACCACGATGCTTCCGCTCAACCCCACCTGGGACAACCACGTCCTGGACACGCTGGAAGGCGGCCGGCTGGCGGAGGTGGACGGCTGGAGCGTGGAGTGGATGGCCGCCGAGGGCGGTGGTTCGGCCCACGAAGTACGCGCCTGGATCGCCGCGTTCGCGTCCCTGGCCGCCACGGGCCCGTACCGCATGACGTCGCGCTTCTACGCACCGGTTCCCGAATGGATCGCGGGCTTCGCCGTCGCGACCGCGGAGCAGTCCGGGGGACGGTAGCCGACCGGTCCGCCGTCCTCGGCGGTCCGCCGTCGTCCCGGTTCCGGACCGGGCCGTCGGCGGACCGCCGACGGCAACCCGGTCGACGACGGACCGCCGAGGACGGCCCGAGCGGCGGTCACGGCCCGAGCGGCGGTCACGCTCCCGGTACGCCGTGCCGTCACACCGCTCGCGGCGGGCAGTCGACTCGGCGCCGGGCGAAGGGACTTCGCGCCGGAGGGCCGGTGACGATCACGGCGGCCCGGGCGGGCTACGCCCGGGCCTCCCGCACCACCGCGTGCACCCTCGCGGTCCGTCCCGACCATGCCCGGGACGCGGCGGCGGCGACACGGCGGGCCTGTGCGCTCAGCCCCCGCGTGTCGATCTGCCCTCGCCGGCCCGCGACCGACAGGGCCGCGACCGCCCGTCCACCGCGCCCGAGCACCGGTGCCGCCACGCACACGAGTCCCGGCTGGTACTCCTCGTCGTCGAATGCCACCCCGGTGCGGCGGATGGCCTCCAGTGCGGCGGCCAGGTCGCCGGGGCCGGTCAGGGTGCGGTCGGTGAAGCGCGGCAGCGGCTCGGACGCCGCCCGCTCCGCCGCGGTCGAGTCGTAGGCGAGCAGGACCTTCCCGACGGCGGTCGCGTGGGCGGGCAGCCGCCCGCCGATCCGGGACGGCACCGGCGCGGAGCGGTGACCGTAGAGCTTGGCGAGATAGACGACGTGCGTGTCGTGGAGCACGGCCAGGTGCACCGTTTCCCGGGTCGTCTCGTACAGGTCGGCCAGGTGGGGCAGCAGCACGTCGCGGACGCTCTCGGCGCCCGGCGCGTAGACGGCCCGGCCCAGGTGGTGCAGGCGCTCGCCGAGCCGGTAGTCCGTGCCCACCCGTTCCACGACGCCGTTGCGCTCCAGCATGCCGAGCACCCGGTACGCGGTCGACTTGCTCATCCGCGCGCGCCGCGCGAGCTCGCTGACACCCGTCCCCGCGCTGGCCCTGTCCCCCAGGGCGACGAGGAGGCTGATGGCCTTGTCGACGGCGGCCCGGTCGTCGCGCCCGGGGCCGGCGAGGGTGGCGGTCATGCTGGTTCACCTCAGCTTCAGGGGGAGGTGTCACTTTCAATACACCACCCGGAAACCTTTACGTGACAAGGATGCGAAGAGACCGTCCGTTCGTCAACAATGACGACATGGCAATTAAAAGTGACACCCTGGCCCGGGAGAACGATCTCGTCGCCCGCAACGTCCGTCGCTTCCGGCTGGAGAGGGCGATGTCCCTGGGCGACCTCGCCCGCCGGTCCGGCCTCTCCAAGCAGACGCTGTCCAAGATCGAACAGGGGGTGGGCAATCCCACCGTGGAGACGCTGGCCCTCCTGGGGGCCGCACTGGACATGCCGGCGCGCCGGCTGCTGACCGAGTGGGGCACCCCGGTCTACGTCCAGCGGCACGACGAGGGCGAGTGGTCGGACCGCGTGAACTGGTCCGAGCGCCTCCTCGACGAGACCTACGGCTCCGGCTATGTGCGGACCCTGGTCCTGCGCCTGGAGCGGGGCGGCAAGGACCAGCGGCCGGTGACCGCGCACGCCGCGGGCACGCTCCACCACGTCTACGTCTTCTCCGGGAAGCTGCGCACCGGCCCCCTCGACGAGCCCGTGGACCTGGCGGCCGGCGACTTCGTCCGCTTCCCCGGTGACGTCCCCCATCAGCTCGTCTGCCTGAGCGACCGGGTCGTGGCGCACATGGTCACCACCCTTCCCCAGGTCCGCCGGTTCGGCCCCACCGTCACCAAGGGAGGAGTGACCGCACGACCGAGCTGACGGCGCGGGACCACGTCCTCGACGCCCCCGGCGGCCGAGGGGTGACGTCATGGCGGTGTCCAGGTGAGGCCGGTCTCGGCGATGAAGCCGTCGAGGAGGTCGGGCCGGTACTGCATCTTCTTCAGCCGAGCGCGGGTGAGGTCGGCGAGGGCATCGACGGGGGCGGGGCGTAGGCCGGCAGGCGGAAGACGGTCAGCCACCGTTTCCGTGCGGCCGGCAACTCGCGCATCAGCGCGTCCTTGTGCTGAGTGGAGTTGTCCCACACCAGCACGATGCCCGCGCCGAGCTGCTGATGAGCGGCGTCCAGCAACTCGGCGAAGTCCCGCTCCCTGAAGCCGTGCTTCTCACCCCGCCGACCCGGGGCCCCCTGCTCCCTCACCTTCATCCGGGAGAGGCGTCCCCAGGGCACGTTCGGTGCCGGACCACTCGAGTGCGCGGTGTTCGGCGCTCCAACCCGTCACCGTCATCGTCACCAGGCGGTCGACCCACTCCATGTGCGCCCCCGTCAGAACAGCGAGTTGTTGCCCTTCAGCCGGCGTCGCAGGAACGTGGCGAAGGTCTGGTCCTCCAGGTGTGTCAGCGAGGTGCCGCCAGGCTCGATGTAGGCGACCCGCCACTTCTGGGCGTCGCTCCCCAGGGCGAGCCAGCCGAACGCCCTGCCTTCCAGTTCACCCCACTGCAGGAACACCGGGTCCTCGGTCAGCCAGGCGGCCCGGGCGACGGGGAACACCTGCATGCCGGCGATCACCCCGCCGGGGAACTCCCGCATAACCGACAGGTAGTCCTGCGGGAACACGATGGACGATGCCGTCGGGTCGTCCACGGCGCGGCCGACGAGTTCCTGTGCGTACTGCCGGATGCCCGGCACACCGATATTGCGGATCCTGGTGACGAGTTCCGTCACCGCGTCGACGTCCGGGTTCGACAGCACCGTGGCTGTCGACCGCATGTCGTCGGCGACCTTCCAGAAGGAACCCGATTCGTATTCCTCGACGGTCTCGAATGCCGGAGTTCCCTCGGCACGCCCGAGCAGCGCCCGCGCGACGAACTCCGAGGCGGAAAAGGGAAGGTCGAGCCACAGCTGGAAATCGTCGTCCGTGACGACGGTCGTCCAGTCCGCGGTGTCGGCGGCGCTGGTGTCCCACAGCAGCACGCCGTCGGTGGCGGTGCGGCCCCACGGCACCATGCCCCCAGGCTCTGGAAAGAGGGGCAGCCACAGCCGCTGCTCGCGACTGACCAGGGACTGCTCCATGTCCTCCATCCGCAGCGCGGTGGCCCGGGTGAACTCCTCCAGGGAGCGCACAGGGCCGTCCGGCCGCTCGAGCAGCACGGAACCCGCGAAGACTCCCGCCGGCACGGCCTGGACCAGCAGCTCGAAGTCCTCGGGGACGACCCGCCCGTACCCCTCGTCCTCCGGTCGCCTGGGGGCGTCGAGGCCGAGCAGTCGGATGACGTCGAGATGATTCATGTGTTCCTCCATGAACGACGTCGGCGGTGGGGTGGGCGAGTAACGATCGCGCACCCCACCGCCTCGGCCGTGTCAGATCAGTCAGTCAAGTCTTTCATGACTCCGGAGCCCGTCAATCGTGAACTCCGCTGTTGATCAGCCGTGAGAACGTACCCGACGAACTCGACACATACATGTGCACGCCGATCGGAGTCACCCTGTTCGGGACGTAGATTGGAATGGACTGGTAGTAGACCCGCTCGCCCAGCTTGAGCCGCCTCTCGATCTCGTACTCCACCGACCGCATCTCCGTCTGATTGGCGTAGGCGGTCGTCGGAACGATGTTCTTCCGGAGGTGAGTGCCGCCGAATTCACGGGCAATCAGGTGAGCCCTGTTCCATTCGTCGGACTCGTCCTGCAGACTCCAGCCGACCGGATTTTGCGGTTCGCTCGTGTTCGTCGTCGCCGGAGCGTCCGGGTTCAGACAGGCGAACCCGCCGGTCGCCCGACCCTGTCCGTCCACGGGGGAGTTCCACACGTTGCTCGGCCCGGAGGAGCTCTGGCACTTCTTGTTCTCGTCGTCGGCGTCGTCGATCGCCTTACGCTGGAAAGACGTGTCCGGTTCGGAGCTGAGCGCCGACAGGCCCTGGAAGATCCGGACGATCATGGAGACCGCCGCTCCGGTGGCCAGCCCCTTAGGACCGCTGCCGCCACCGCCGCCCGAGGGCGGGGTGGGCGTCGGCCCCGGCGCCGGCGCCGGCGTGGGCCCGGTGGCGGTCCGGCTGGACGACTCGGAGGAGGCGACGTCCTCCGCCGACGGCATCAGCTGGCCAAGAGCCATGGCCATGTCGTTCAGGTTCTGCTGCCCCTGCGGCGTCGCCGCGTACAGGGCCGTGACCAGAGCCGCGCCCGCGTACCAGATCAGCGGGATGGCGAAGTGGCCGTCCAGTTCCACGAAGCTGGTCGGGTTGCCACCGGCGAACGCGTAGCGGTTGCCCGTGAACGGGTCCGCGCCGAGGTTCATGTCGGCAAGGGCGCCGTTGTACATGTCCCGGGTGGTGAACCGGTTGAGCCCCGGGTTGTAGTCCCGGAAGCCCATGTCGTACGTACCCGACTGGGCGTCCCAGCGCTTTGCGTTGTAGCGGTAGGGGTTGTACTCCTGCTTCGTCGGGTCCGCGGCGTCCGGCTTGTCGATGCCCGTAAACTCGGACTTGTCGTCCGAGCCGTAGGCCGAGTAGCCGTACGTCGCCTTGGTGTCGCCGGCCTGGTCGGTCAGCGTCTCGACGTCACTGTGCGAGTTGTAGCCGTAGTAGCCGTCTTCGCTCGTGCCGTCCGTGTTGTGCTTGACCTGGGACAGCCGCTCGCCCCACGGGCTGTACTGGTACGACTTGGTCAGCGCGCCAGCGACCTCCTCGGTCAGCACCTCGTTGGACAGGCCGAGGTAGCCGAAGTCGGTCGTCTTGCCGTCGACGGTCTTCGAGGCGGTGCGGTCCAGCGGGTCGAACGTGTACGTCGTCGACTTCATCACGCCGGTCCCGTCCGTCTTCTGGGACTCGACGACATGGTCGAAGCCGTCGTACACGCTCCTCTCGATGACCTTGCCGCCCGAGGTGACCGACTCCTGTCGGCCGAACGGGTCGTAGTTGTACGCGGCCGTCGTGCCGCCGGTGGTGGCGCGGAGCAGCCGGTTCCGGTCGTACTCGTAGGCAGTGGTGACGTTCTTGACCGTCTGGCTGATGACGTTGGCGTTGTCGTCGTGGACGTACGTCTCGGTGCCCGCGCCGTTGCCGGTCTTGACCGACTCGGTCAGCCGGCCCACTGGGTCGTAGGTGTAGTTCGTCGTGGAATCGAGGTACGCCGCGTGGTTGTCCGCGCTCATCTTCTTCGCGACATCCTGCGCCTTGTTCCCGTTCAGGTCGTAGGCGTAGGTGTGCGAGGAGACGAGGGTGGTGTCGGGCTTCTCCTCCGTGGTCGACCTGACCTCACCGCCGCGGTAGTACGCGTAGTCGACGGTGTTGCCGTTCGCCTTGGTCTCCTTGAGCCGCTGGCCGCGGTCGTTGAACGTGAACGAGGTGACCTTCGGCGACGCGTCCGTGGCGGACTTGCCGACCGAGATCGACTTGACCAGCTCACGCAGGTCGTAGCTGTACTTGGAGAACTGGCTCGGGTGCGTGACCGTGTCGGCCTGGCCGTTCGCGTCGTACGTGTATGACGTGACCTTCTTCTCCTGGCCCGCGAGGGCCTCGGTCACCTTCTGAACCTGATTCAGCCCGTTGTAGACGACCGTGTACGCGTCGATCTTCGCGCCCGACGAGGTGTCGTCGATCGACGTCAGATTGCCGTTGACGTCGTAGGCGTACGCGAAGGTCTTCTTCTCGGTGTCGGTCTCGCCGGTCGTGTCGCGCACCAGCTTGACCGCGTCGGCGACAGCGATGCCCGAGCTGCTCTGCTCCAACGTCAGCGTGGCGTCGTTGCCCTGCTTCAGGCTGTAGGAGCCCAGCGACACCCAGGTCCCGGTGCTCGCCGTCTGGTCCTTGGCGACCGGCGGGTGAGTCGTCGCGCCCTGCGCCAGCGTGTACTTCGCCGCCGTCGTCGCGCCCGTGACCATCGGGTACTTCACGTACGCGGTGTACGTGCCGTCCTTCGGGATGTTGAGCGTCCAGGTGAAGGCGTCCGTGCCCGCGGCGGCCGTGTGGGTGCGGTGGTTGTAGCCCTGCTGACCGGTGATGTCGCCGGTCGCCCAAGTACCCGTGGCGGAGATGTGCTGGGCGTCGGAGTTGTCGACGAGCACCACCGACTTGCCCGCCGGCACGCCGTCGTCCGACTTGGACTTGAGCTTGCCGTCGGGGTAGTACGACTGCGTCATCGTGCGGTCCGAGGAACCGCCCGCCGACGTGAGGGTGCGGGACTCCTGTTGCCCGATCTCGTTGTAGTCGTACGTGGTGACGATGTCCCACGGGTCGGTGGATTTCCTCGTCCAGCCATTGTCGAAGTACTCGAAGACCGTGTCGTTGCGGACCGTCTGGCCCGCCGACGGCGGCAGCGACTGCCGTGCCACCCTGCCCACCGCGTCGTACACGGTCTGCGTGTAGACGTTCGGGTCGGCGTGGTCCGGGTCGGCGGGGTCGTACGGCTGGTACTGCTTGACCGGACGGTTCAGCGCGTCGTACTCGGTACGTGCGGCGAAGTCGTCCGCGGTGGTCGTCGCCGCGCCCCGCGGAGTGATCACCTTGGTGGTGTTGCCGACCTGGTCGTACTCGTACTTCGTGATGCGGAACGTGGTGTCGTCGTACGGGACCTTGACCTCGGTCTGCTTGCCCCGCTCGTCGTACGTGTAGGTCGTGGTGCTGTTCGCGGGGTCCGTGGACGTGAGGCCGAGGCCGTCCTTGTCATAGGTACGCGAACTGGACTTGCCCGCCGCGTCCGTGAACGTGGTGAGCCGGTGGTTCAGGTCGTACACCATCTTGGACGTGTAGTCCGTGGTGTCCGCGGTGGCGTTCTTCTTCGGGTCGACGACCGTGACTGCGTTGCCGACGTCGTCGAACTCGTAGCTGATCCTGTCACCGGCCGCGTTGACGACCGAGGTGAGCTGGTAGATCTCGTCGTAGTGGTTGGTGGTGACGTAGTCGGTGGCGTCCGAGGTCGTCAGCGTGCCCTTCGGCTCGCTGACGGTCTTGAGGTTGCCGACCTTGTCGTAGGTGTAGGCGGTCCGCCGCTCGGGGGACGTAGGGGTGTCCCTTGGAGCGGTGGCCGAGGTCATCTGGTCCGCGGCGTCGTACGCCGCGGTGGAGACCGCGCCGTTCGGCGCCGTCGACTCGGTGATGTTGTCGTTGGCGTCGAAGATCGGGGCCGGCGTGGTGATGAAGACGCCGGCGTCCTGGTCCTTCGCGACCGTGCCCGACTTCGGCCGGCCGAAGGTGTCGTAGGTCTGCGTGGTCTTCTTGCCGAGCGCGTCGGTGACCTCGAGAACCTGGCCACGGGCGTCATACACGTACGACGTGAACTCGGCCAAAGCGTCGGTGATCTTCGCCGGGTAACCTGTGGGACCGAACTCGCTGTTCGTCGTCGGGTTGCCGTTGGCATCGGTCGCCTTGGTCAGCTGGCCGTAGGCGTCGTACTCGTACGACGTGGTGTAGTCACCGGCCGTACCCGTGGTGGCGACGCCCTTGGGGTCGGTGACCGTGGTCAGGTTGCCGAAGGTGTCGTAGCCGAACTGCCAGGCGCGGCCCTCCGGCGACGTCTTGCGGAACAGGTCCGCCGAGTAGCCGTCCGCACGGGTCTGGTACTCGTACTTGGCGGCGTCGGCCGGGTAGGTGCCCGGTGCGCAGTCGGAGGACGGCGGCACGCCCGCCTTGTTGTTCTCCGCGTCGCGCTGCCAGAGCGGGTAGCCCGTCTTCGGGTCGTAGCAGTAGGCGGTCTTGGCGCCGTTGGCCTCCTCGAGGTAGGTGACGTTGTTGTCCGCGTCCCAGCTCATCTTCGTCGTCTGGGACTTGGCGTTGGTCGTCTGGACGGGGCGGCCGAAGTCGTCCGTGACGTACTGCGTCGCATGCGACTCCGCGTCCGTGACCGTCGTGTCGGTGAACTTCGTGTTCGCCGTGTCCGCCGCGTACACGAAGCCGGTGTCGCCGCCGAGGCGGTCGGTGATGGTCTTGGTCCACCAGTGGTAGGCCGGGTTGTCGCCGGTCTGCGGGGCGTAGTACGCCAGCTGGGTCGCGTTTCCGCGCGGGTCGGTGGCCTTGACCAGCTTGACGTTCTTGTTGCCCTGAGTGGCGTCGTAGGTGAACGTGAACACCTTCGGCTGCGAGGAGCCGTCACCGTCGGTGAACCGGCCCAGCAGGCCCTGGGTCGTGTAGTAGAAGGAGATCTTCCGGCCCGAGATGTCCGTCATGGACTTCACGTGGTCGTAGATCTTTGAGTTGGTCAGGTTGCTGCCGGTGACCTTGGCGCCGGTGTCGTCGATGTAGTCGTAGGACGCGTCGCCCTTCTTGTAGTAGTCGACCGTCAGGGACTGGCGGCCGGCCGGGTCGGTGATGTACGTGAGGAACTTGGTCGGCTTGTTGTTGGACTTGCGTTCCTCGTAGGTGTACGTCTGCGTGTTGCCGTTCTTGTCGACCGCCGAGGTCAGGTAGCCGTCGCAGCCGAAGAAGAAGCGCATGCCGTCCGGGCGCAGCATGGTCCAGGCGTCCGGCACCGGGTCCTTGTCCGGGGTGCAGTCCAGTCCGGGTTTCGCGGTGAGTTGGTAGTGGACGCCCGCGGGGGCCTTCCAGGTCCCGTCGGTCTGCTTGGTGAAGACGTGGGTGGTGCCGTCGCCGTCGGGGAGGCGTATCTCGGTGGGGTTGGGGTTGGGGTGGAAGTCCAGCGGGGCGCCCAGCCGGATCGGTCCGGCCAGTTGCATCGACCAGCCCGCGCCGGAGACGGTGTCGGAGGTGTCGAGGGAGTTGTAGGCGAGGCGGGCGAACGTGGTCAGGCCCCGGCCGGGGTTGGTGAACGCGTTGTAGGACCAGACACTGTTGCCGGAGGCGAGGTTGTTCATCACCGTGGAGCCGGCGCCGGTGTTCTTGCCGGTGTAGGAGTAGAACTTCTCCAGGCCGAGGGTGTTGGAGGTGGGGTCCTCGACCGCGATGTTCTGCTTCAGGCCGGGGATGGCGCCGGTGCCGGCGGACAGCCAGGTGCCGGCGGTCTTGTTGTACAGGTCCCAGGTGAGGGTGTAGTCGGTGCGCTTGTTGCCGCCGTCGGAGTTGATCGGTGTCTTGACCTGGGCCTGCAGGGTGACGGTGTCACCGGGTACCACGTCCTTGGGCAGGGCCGTGTGGACCTGGTTGCCGCCGGTGGTGGCGTCCGTGCCGTCGGGCAGCTGCCAGGTGTAGGACAGCACCTGGTCGGCGGCGCGCCAGATGGTGTCGGTGGTGTTGGTGAGGGTGACGTCGACGGTGTAGTCCGTGTTCGGCGTCATCCGCTCGGGAGTCTTGGGCGCGTAGTAGGTGGACTCGGTGGTGGAGTCGATGTAGGTGACCACCATGCGGGGGTGCAGGCGCTTCTCGGGCCCTTCCGTGGACAGGAAGACGGTGCGCTCCTGCTGGGCCGACTCGTCCTGCATCTTCAGCAGCACGCCCTGGTCCGACCCGGGGGTGGTGACCCAGCCCTGCACCAGCGAGGTGGCGTTCCAGTCGCGGCGGGCGGGGTCGTTGGTGACGCCGGCGACCGTGTCCGCGACCGTGGGCCCGTAGTCGCCGCCGGGGGTCGTCCAGCCGGTGGTGGCGTCTGCCTTGGTCCAGGTGGCGGTGGCCTCGTCGAAGGTGCGGGTCAGGGGCCGCATCTCGTAGACGGCGCCGCCGGCGTCGGTGGAGGTCTGGGTGCCCCACAGGCGCAGGGTCGCGTCCAGGACACGGCCCGTGGCGGGGATGTCCAGGGCGGGGAACGTCAGCACACTGCGGGTGGTGCCGTAGGTGGGTGAGTTGTTGCCGACCGTGAGCCAGTTCTGCGGCACGCCGTCGGTGATCGTGTCATGGGCCGTGGACGGCTGCGCCGAGGACAGGGTGGTGTCCTGCGAGGCTTCGACGATCCTGACCGTGCGGCCCGCCTTCGGCAGCCGTACCAGCTGGGTCGGCGCGGGGGTCACGGTGCCGTCCTTGGTCTTGACGGCGATCATGTAGTAGTAGGCCCGGCCGAAGGGGTCGGCGCTGTCGGCCGGTGTCGGTGTCGCCGAGGTGTCCGTATAGGCGGTCGTGCCGGGCGCCACCGGTGCCACCAGGGTGGCGCCGGTTGGGGTGAACGTCTGGAACACCGAGCGGTGGACCTGGTATTCGACGATGTCGTCCCCACTGGCCGTGGACGGGTCGGCGTAGGCCGACCACGTCAGGTCCGCGCCGGTGTCGTGGATCGTCGTGGGCGGGTCGAGTTCCACGCCGGGCCGACCGTAGGTGAGCACCAGGCGGGGGTAGTTCGCGGTCTCCTCGCCGTAGCCGTACTCGCTGCCCTCGTAGCGGGGGCCGCCCTTGGGGCCGTTCGCGGACTCGTCGCCCGCCTTGACCACGAACCCGTAGTTGGAGTTCGTCCCGTCCAGCCACGACTGCACCGTCCTGGTCACCGGGAAGGAGTGCCAGACGTTGACCTGCGAGGGCTGCTTGGTGACCACGCCGCCCTTGGTGAAGCGGACGGCGTCCGCGATCACCGCGGTGCTCGTGGACGCGGGCCCGTCACCGAGGACGACCTTGCCGGCGGTACCCGCCTTGAACGGGTGGGTGCCCAGCGTCTTCCACACCCCTGCCGTACCGGACTGCTGGTCGACGGTGTAGGTCTTGCTGCCGCCGCTGTAGGTGACGGTGTACGGGGCGGTGGTGGCACGGTCGGAGGCCGGCACGTAGTGCGCCTCGACCTGGTAGTCGCCGTCCTCCGGCAGGCTGGGCTGCCAGGTGTAGGTGTCCCCGGCGACCGAGTCCTTGTTGTACAGGTAGTCCTGGTTGACCGCGTACTGGGTGTAGGCGGTGTTCCCGGAGGCGGGCCAGGACCCCTGCGCAGCCGTGGCGCCCGCATCGCCGTCGTCGACCAGGACCGAGGTGCCCGACAGCTCACCGGTGATGCCGCTGGCGTTGTTCCAGGTCGCCGTGGACTCGCTCCAGGAGGCGGTGGCCCGGTGCGCCTCCAGCTGCACCTCGGTGGTGCCGGTGGTGTGGGTCTGGTCGTAGTACAACCTCAGGTCGGCCGAATCCAGCTTCGTCCCGGCCGGGACACCGGTCAGCGGGAACCTCAGCAGTGCCCGCGAGCTGCCGGTGCTGGTGTTGCCCACCGACAGACGCCAGTTGGCGTCGTAGTTCGACGCCGGGCCGTCCGAGGAGATCATCACGTCCTGCGCCGTGGACGGCGTGGGAGCGATCGCTATGGTCGGATCGATGGTGACCGGGTACTGCCGCTCCTTCGCGGCCAGCCACGTCGCATCCGGCACCACGGTCAGCTTCCAGCCCTTCCCGTTGCGGGAGAGCTTCTGCTCCACAGCGGTGCTGTAGGCCGTTCCGTAGGCGGATGCGGTGTCCTTCTTCGCGTCCGTCATGAACGGTGCCGGAATCACCAGCACCGGATCTGCGGATTCGCCGTAGAGGGCGATCGAGCCGTCCTTGCCTGCCTTGGGCGTCAGGCCGTCGGTGTCCAGGGTGAAGGTGAACTCCACCGGACCCGGGGGGCGCTTGGCGAGGGTGATGTTCTCCTTCACCCGGCCCGCGCCCACCTCGTAGGACAGATCCGCGCCGGGCAGCGCGCCCCGGTAGGTCACCGACCCGCCCCGGGCCACCGGGGAGAGCCTCCCGCCGGCGCCCTCCAGGCCGACGGTCACCGCGTGGCCGTCCGGGGACTCCACCCGCATCAGCCTGCCGGCCTGCGCCCCGAACCAGCTGCGGGTGGAGTTGGTGGTGTTGGCGTACTCGAAGCCCGCGCGCCCGGTCTTCGTGACCGTCGGGTCGATGTCCTTCCACGACCTGCCGGACCTGTACGCCGTCGGCACCGCCGACACCTCGGCCTGTACCCGGCCGTCCGACAGCTTCCAGTACCGCGCATGCGCCGTGCGTCTGCCGGTCAGCTCCGCCACCCGCCTGGCCTTCGGAGCGTTTTTCCCCTTGGGAAGCTTCTGCCGGTCGGCTATCCCCGCTTCGTCATGCGACGGGGGCTTTTCCAATTCCTTGCTATCATCCGCGAACCAGCTCTTGACCGTGTCGACGATTCCATCTCCGCCGTCATCGGAAGCGGACGCGGCATAAGCGGCCTGCGGCAGCAGTGACATCATCACCGCCGAAGCAGCAAGGCACGCGACAGCCCTACCCAGCCTGGGTCTCACGCCAAACCTTCCTTATGGTTGATGGCTGAAACTCGCCGCTCATCCGCCCCCAACCTGCGGAGACGTCGACATCACACCGAGCAGCGCCGGGTTTCTAGCAGTGACGCTGACGCATAATCAAGCGAACTCACATTACGGCACCTTGACGCTGCTTTACCGACACTTGGGGACGAACAGGCCGGCAGAATGTCCGTAATGCCTGCTCGCTGGACAACGGTTACCGACGGACGGTATAAACCCGGCTTGCCCAACGGCGATGCCATTCCCGAAAGGACAAACAATGGGCACCACAACCTCGAAAACCGCGCCCGACAAGCCACGTCCCGAGGGGAACTCCAAGGAAAAATCCGGCAAGATCTCCGAACCGGAAACCGACACCGCCGCAGCCACCGACGACTCCGACCGCGCCCCGGAAAGCGACGTCGGGCGCGCCGAACGAGGCGCCTTCCGCGCCGGACTCATCGCAGGAGGAGCGGCGCTGGCCGCCTGCGCCGGCCTGGTCCTGTTCGGCCTGCTCCACAACGACGACAGCGGCGCCACGGCCGAACACCATGTTCCCGCCGCGCCCGTGACCTACGAGATCACCGGCAACGGCACCGCCGACATCACCTACCAGGCCCGCAACACCTCAGGCAAAGCCACCGTCGTCACAGCCGCCACCCTGCCCTGGCACACCACCGTGGACGTCCCACTCGGCCAAGATCCGATCGTCAGCATCGTCCTCACCCGACAGGGCGGCCAAGCCCGCTGTACCCTCGCCATCCGCGGACACCACGTCCAAAGCGCCACCGCCACCGGCGCCTTCGGCCGCGCCACCTGCACCGGCGAACTACCCAGCCCGACTCCGTCCGAAGGCTGACCCGGTATTCGGCGCCTGAAGTCCAATGAATATTCGTGGGCCTGTCCGCGTGGCGCGTAGAGGACGGCCGGTGGCCGAGGTGGCGTTGAGCGACGACGAGCGTGAAACGCATGGAGTCCCGCCTGGACGGGCTGGGCGACGAGCCGCGTCTGAGCGCTCCCCTGCCAGTCTGCGCATCCGCCACCAGGGCCATGTGGAGGCGGGCCATACGCAGCGTCTCGTCACGCTTGATCATGGGGATCATGGGGATCGTGGTGATCGGACAGCGGGCTCTGCTGCCGTCCGCAGCGCGGCGCAACACCACGAACTGTTCCGGATCACAAGAGGTGATGACGTCCGTCGCATGGCCGGACAGCACCCCTTGAAGCAGATTGGCCCCGCACATGCAGCAGCGCGGCGGTGCTCTGATCGTCGCGGCGGTCGCGTCCACCGCCGAACAGCCCGGAGTAGAAGGCGAAGCGGACCATGAGCCCGGCGATCACGCCCAGGAACGAGGCGATGGTGATCACGGCGACGTCGCGGTGGGCGACGTGGGACAGCTCATGGGCGAGGACCCCCTCCAGTTCCTCGGGCTCCAGGCGACGCAGCAGCCCGGTGGTCACGCACACCACGGCATGGTCGGCATTGCGGCCGGTGGCGAACGCGTTGGGCAGATCCATCGAGGAGACGGCGACTCGCGGTTTGGGCATGTCCGCGGTGGCGCACAGCCGGTCGATGACGCCATGGAACTCGGACTCCTCGTCCGGGGTGACGATACGGCCGTGCATCGCGAACAGGGCGATCCGGTCCGAGAACCAGTGCTGCGCGGCGAGCAGCCCAGCAGCGATGACCACGACCAGGATCCACGACTTCAGCAGCGCGATCAGCACGGCGATGAACGCCACGTACAGCAGCCCGAGCAGGAACAGCGTCAGGCCCATGCGGACGCTCAGCTGCCGGTCGGGAGCGAAGCGGCTGCGCATGTCGTCACCCCTCATCACCCCGGTATCAGGCCCTCGTCGGACAGCAGGGCCTGCACCTCGTCCAGGCTGGTGTCCTCGCCGGGGAGAATCAGGTCCGAGGGCGCGAGCGTGTCGGCCGGGAGCGGGGTCCCCAGCGCGCATACGGCGTCCAGCAGCGCCCGCAGTCCGGCGGCGAACGCCTGCTCGTCGCCGGTGGCGGCGGCCGACTGCAGCGCGGCGTCCAGCTCGTTGAGCTTGTCCAGGTGGGTGTCGGCGATCTCGTACTGGCCTTCGCCGAGAATCCGCATGATCACGACGGTGCCTCCTCGTCCGGTTTCCGGTCCGCGTCGGCGGCCTCGCGGCTCTCCAGCGCGGGCGACGGCCCGGAGGCGGCGGCGAGCTCGTCCTTCATCCGGGCCAGCTCCAGCTCCACGCCCCCACCCGCGGACGCCTTGTCCAGCTCGGCCTGGATGTCGTCGCGGCCGGCCGGGAGGGTGGCGTCCTCCAGGGCACCGGAGGCGATCAGCTCGTCCAGCGCCCCGGCGCGGGCCTGCATCTGCTCGGTCTTGTCCTGGGCCCGCTGGATGGCCATGCCGACGTCGCCCATCTCCTCGCCGATGCCGGTGACCGCCTCAGTGATCCGGGTCTGCGCCTCGGCCGCGGTGTAGGTGGCCTTGATGGTCTCCTTGCGGACCCGGAAGGTGTCCACCTTCGCCTCCAGACGCTGTGCGGCCAGAGTGAGCTTCTCCTCCTGGGCCTGCAGGGCGGCATGCTGGCCCTCCAGGTCGGTGATCTGCGAGGCCACCGCCGCCCGGCGTCCCAGGGCCTCCCGGGCCAGGTCCTCCCGTCCGACGGCCAATGCCTGCTGAGCCTGCCCCTGCAGCTTGCCGCTCGACTGCTCCAGAGTTTCCATCTGCAGTTCGAGGCGCTTACGGCTGGTGGCCACGTCCGCCACACCGCGCCGCACCCGCTGCAGCAGCTCCTGCTGCTGTGTGTAGGAGTAGTCCAGTACCTCTCGCGGGTCCTCAGCCCGGTCCAGGGCCTTGTGCGCCTTGATCCGGAACAGGTCCGCGATACGGCGAGCGATACTGCCCATTGCCGCCAGTCCTTTCTTCGCAGTCCGAGGTTGGTGTCCCACCCCCGACGTGCGCGGCACTCAGTGATGCTGCGGGCCCTTCTTCGTGAGCCCGCCCCCACCGCGGTCGCCGGGGCGATGGTCGGGGGGCTCCTCTCCATGGTCGTGCGGCCCCCCGCCGTGACCATCGTGACCACCGTGCATAAAGGCCATGCCCAGCGGGCACGCCGCCACGAGGGCGATCAGGAGCAGTACGTACGGGGGGACACCGAGCCAGAGCAGTACGACGGCAACGAGGGCCGCGACCGCGATACCCGTAAGCAGTTTCCGCTTCATCTCCGGCCCCAAGGTCCTTTGTGGCCAGATTCCCCAGACCTCCACCCTCCCTCACATAGGGGAATCCCGCACGGGTACTAAGGTCTTAGCACTGGGCCGAACGGCCCTCTTGGTCCGGGAACCGCCCACAGCCCGATATCCCAGCCAGCGAAGTGCTTTCTCTACGCGGTCGGCATCGTGGAGTCGATATGCGGAACAGGTCGGACCCGACCGTAAGACGGGGGCGGGCACGGAGACCGAAGCGCCCAGCCGTTCGCCCCGCTCCCGGCCACGGTGTGCGGCCGGGGGCGCCAGTAGCGGGGACCGGTGCTGCAGGCGGGCCGTGGGCGGCGGCGCACGCCTTCCTGCACCACACCCGCCGCCCCGTCGTCCTGCCTCACGGATGATCGCCGAGCGAGAGCGCATGCTGACTGTCCGGCTGAAGACGCGAGAGCGGCGAGGACACCATGAGCCAGACCGACCACGTGCGTGAGCACATCATCGCCACCTACCAGGCCAGAGCCCGCCACTACGACATCACCGCCCGGCTCTACGCTCTGCTCGGCCTGCCGCAGCAGTCCTACCGCCGCAAGGCGGTCCAGGCGCTGCGGCTGCGCCCCGGTGACACCGTGGTCGAGATCGGCTGCGGCACAGGGCTGAACTTCTCCCTCGTCCAGCAGGCGATCGGGCCTGAGGGCCGGATCATCGGCGTCGACCTGACCGACGCGATGCTCAGCCAAGCCCGGCGGCGCATCACGGCCCGAGGCTGGAAGAACGTCACCCTGGTCCAGGCCGACGCGGCCGACTATCGCTTCCCGGCCGGCGTCAACGCGATCCTCTCCACGTTCGCCCTGAGCCTGGTGCCGGAGTGCGCCGAGGTCATCGCCCACGGCTGCGCGGCCCTGGCTCCGGGCGGACGCTGGGTCGTGCTGGACTGCAGCCTTCCGCGGGACGCACCTCGCTGGCTGGAGCGCGGCTACGTAACCCTTGTGCGGCCCTTCGCCGTGACGCAGGAGTGGGTGGCCCGCCGCCCCTGGGAGACCGTCCGCGCAGCCATGCAAGTCGATCTGGGCGATTTCTCCTCGATCGACCTTTTCTTCGGCTTCCTGTACCTCGCTGCCGGCACCCACGAGCCGGACGATCACGGACCGGCCCACAGCGCATGAACTGGGGCCCCACCTCCGGACAGGACGGCGCGATGCGACCGGCCCGGAGGGCTCCCGAAAGGTCGGGCCGCCGGCCACGAACCGCAAGGCGCCGACCAGTGAACCGAATGATGACGTTTTCCCTCATTTGCTCCGGGTAGCCGTTCCTATGCCCTGGTTCAACACCCTCGGAGTGGCACCCTTCCGAGGCGGATTCCAAAAAAGGGAAAGCATCATGGCGACAGCAACCATTGACAAATCAATCGACGTCGACTGCTCACAGCACGAGGCGTTTGAAAGGCTCAGCAATGTCGATGCATACACACAGTTCCAGTCGCAGTTCGCAGGCGTGGAACGGATAGAGGCACGCGGCGCCGGCACAGCCCATATCGTGGAGGTCGTCGAGGGACAGCGCGAGGAATTCGACATCGAACTCACCCCCGTCCCGGAAGAGCGCATCGACTACCACATCCCGGGCGAAGCCCCGATGGACGGCTCACTCACGCTCCGGAAGCTGGACGAGCAGCACACCGAGCTGCAGCTGCACGTGGAGTACGACCCACAGAAGGTGAGCGATGCCTACCACGTCAGCCAGCAAGAACTCGACCAACACCTGCAGGAACGACTGGCAGGCATGAAGTCCCTCGCGGAAGGCAGAACTGGAACCGACTAGAACGGCAGCCCCACTGCCTGGAAATCATCCCCGGCTGACGCGGGGGGAGTGTCTAAAGCTGACACACCCGGCCATTGCGGCGGCCCTGCTTCTCTGGAACGCCGGATCCGGCTTCCGGCGCGATGCCAACGGACGCTGAGGAATCATTCACCACCGCGGGCTCCACCAGGCCACGGGTGTTCAAGGCGGTGCCGGCGCCGGGAGCCCGGCGGGTGGGCTGAGCGTTCCGGTAGCCTCGTCAGCCCCGCACATCAGTGCGGGGCTGACGGTCATAGCGAGTGTTTGGTTCCCAGTCGTCTGTTTCATTTGGTTTAGCTGTCAGGCCAGTTGGTGGTTGCTTCGCGGGTGAGGCGGCGGGTCGTGAGGCTGATGGCGGCTGATCGGTGTGGGTGAGTTTCGTAGTCGCGGGCCAGGCGGCGGTGGTGCATGAGCCAGGCGGTTGGGTCGGCCGCACGGCGAGGTGCCTGGCACGGCAGGGCCGTCTTCTACGGAACGGCCCTGTTGACTCTCTGATGACGCGTCAGAAAAGTCAGCATTGAGTGAGCAGGTGCCCTGCCACAGCTGCCCACGGACGGTCAAACCGTGGAACGGCCCGGCATCGCGCACAGGGCCTGCGGCACGCCCGGCCGCCCTCCCGCGAGCGGTCGAAGAGCGGAAGGCAACGCACGACGGCGAGTCGCCCACCCGTCACCCAGGAATGCGCCGTTCCCGCGGGTCAGCGGACCCTTCCTCGCGGCTTCAGAGGCACGGAGGGCAGCGCGGGGGCCGGCAGCGGGTCCCCGTCGTACCCTTTCACCTCGCCGAACCGCGTGCCCGTCATCCAGTCCGCACGGGCCTGTTCGACCTCTTCCTGGGTCCGCCCGATGAAGTTCCAGAACATGATCAGTTCCTCCTCGAACGGCTCGCCGCCCAGAAGCATCAGCCCCGCGTCCGACTCGGCGCGCAGCGGGAGTTCGCGGCGTCCGCAGCCGAGGTAGAGCATCGAGCCCGGCAGGACCGGTACGCCGTCGACGTGGGCCTCGCCGGACATCGACAGGACCGCGTACTCGAAGTCCGGCTCCAGCGGCAGTCGTACGGTCGCCCCGCGTGCCAGGGCGAGGTCGGCGCCCACGATCGGCGTGTACGCCGTACCGGGCGAGGCCGCGCCGTCGATCTCCCCCAGGACCAGCGTGGCCTTCAGGCCGGGCGCGTCGAGCACGGGCAGCTCCGGGTGGTACTCGAAGCGCGGGGCCGTGTGGCGGTGGGCGTCCGGCAGGGCCACCCACAGCTGCGCGCCGTGCAGGAAGCGGGCGTGCGGCTTCGGGCTCTCCTCGGAGTGGCTGATCGCCCTGCCCGAGGTCATCAGGCCCAGCTGACGCGGACGGACGGTCTGGAGGCTGCCCGTGGAATCGCGGTGCAGCACCTCCCCCTCGTGCAGCCAGCTCACCGTCTGCAGCCCCATGTGCGGGTGCGGCGGCACCTGCATGCCGGGCTCGTCCGCGATGTCGTCCGGCCCGTAGTGATCGACGAAGCACCAGGCGCCGACCATGCGGCGGCCCAGGTTGGGCAGCAGCCGGCGGACCTCGGTGGACTCGCCGAGCGGGACCCTGCGGGGGCTGAGGAGCTCGCGCACCGGCTCCGCCACCACGAACCCGCGGCCACCGCACACGGCGGGCACCGCCTCGCGATCAAGATTGCTCATGGCGCCCAACCTAGCCCCGAGGGGGTGCCCGCGTCAGGCCCTCCGCCCGCCGTCGGGAGGCTCTTGAATCGGACGTGTCACCGGGTACGGCGTGCGGGCGTACGCCTGGACCGACCGGCCGTCCCCGAAAACAGTAGCCATGGCTATAGTAACCATGTACTGTATCGTCCATGAGTACGGCACCCGAGGGCGCGACGCCCGGTTTTCTCATCTGGCGACTGTCGATGAAGTGGCGCGTGGCGGTCGACCGGGCCGTGGCGCCCCTGGGCCTGACCCA
Organism: Streptomyces sp. PSU-S4-23; assembly: GCF_055632315.1. Classification (NCBI taxonomy): domain Bacteria; kingdom Bacillati; phylum Actinomycetota; class Actinomycetes; order Kitasatosporales; family Streptomycetaceae; genus Streptomyces; species Streptomyces sp. PSU-S4-23. The sequence continues at coordinate 683,862 of NZ_JBVMUU010000002.1, forward strand.
TGCGCAGTACGCGCTGGTCGCGACGCTGTTCGGCATGCACCGCACCGGCCGGCGCCCCAGCCAGCGCCAACTGGCCGACCACACGGGGCTGGAGGCGCTCTACGTCTCGAAGCTCGCCCGCGTCCTGGAGACGGCCGGTCTCGTGGACCGGACCCGCGACCCCGCGGACCCGCGGGCCGTGCGTCTCTCGCTCACCGCGCGGGGACTGGAGGTCGCGCGGCAGGCGATCCAGGTGGTCCAGCGGCTGCACGAACAGTTCCTCCGGCCGCTGGGCGGGCTCGACAGCACCCCCACCGAGGAGTTCCGGCGCGCCCTGCGCACCCTGCTCGACGCACCGCTCGACCCGTCCGCCGCCGGCAGCGAGACCGGCGGCACGGGCACCCCGGGCAACGACACCCAAGAGGAGCAGCCATGACCCACCCCACCCCCACCGTCGACAGCCGGCTCGTGGGCCTCACCCACTATGCGAGCCGCACCCTGCTGGAGCGCCTTCTCGCCCGTACCGGCACCACGTTCGACCAGTCGGCGGCGCTACGGGCACTCGCGGACCACGGCGGGACCCTGGAGCACGCCGTGCTCGTGGCCCGCCTGAGGGACGCGCTCAAGATCGGCGACGAGGCGGTGGCCCGGACGGCCGTCGACGCGCTGATCGCAGACGGGCTGCTCGAGATCGCGCAGGAGCGCGTGTCGTTGACGGACCGCGGCCGGGACCTGTTCGACGGCATCCAGGCCGGCGGCCGGGAGATCGCCTCCCGGCTGTACGCGGGCATCCCGCAAGAGGACCTGGAGACGGCCGGCCGCGTCCTGACGCTGGTGCTGGAGCGCGCGAACGCCGAACTGGCGGCCTGACCCGCGGCCATCGCCCGGGTCGCGGCGGCCGTGGAATTTCCACCCGCCCGCTTCCGTTGTGCGCGGCGGAAGGAGGTCTCGGGTGGAGACGGGGTACTACGGGCACGGGACGCTCGCGGAGCGCTGGGAGCGTGCGCGGACGTTCTTCGACGCCAAGGACTACTACGCGGCGGCACAGGTCCTGGACGGGCTGGTGGACGAGGTTCCGGACCAGACCGGGCCCAGGCTGCTGCTGGCGCGCGCGTACTACCACTCGGCCCAGCTGCGCCGCGCCGAGGCCGAGTTGCGCACCATCGTGGAGCGGGACCCGGTGGAGGGGTACGCCAGGCTGCTGCTGGGGCGCACCCTGCAGCGTCAGGGGCGCGACGCCGAGGCGCAGCCGCACCTGCGGCTGGCGTCGGCGCTGGCGGGTGAGTTCACGGAGGCGTGATCCCCGAGGGCCGGGGCCTGGGCCGTCAGCCCGGGCCGGGCCGCGATCGGCCTGTCATGCTGGAGAGATGGCTTCCGCAGTCGACCAGACGAACCCGAACGACCGTGCGATCGCCGAACTGGTCGAGGAACTCCTCGCCCGCGACGGCCCGTTGCCCATCGTCGCCGCCGGGGAGCCCGTGCTGCGTCGCCCCGCCGAGCCCTTCGACGGCCAGCTGGAACCCGCACTCCTGGTCCGCTTCCTCGGGGCCCTGCGCCGGACGATGCACGCGGCACCGGGTGTGGGACTCGCGGCACCGCAGGTGGGAGTGCCGTTGCGGATCGCTGTCGCCGAGGACCCGGCGCCCGTGCCCGAGGACGTCCGGGTGGCGCGCGGGCGGCTGCCCCTGCCCTTCCGGGTGCTCGTCAATCCGTCGTACGAGGCGGTCGGCACCGAACGGGCCGCGTTCTACGAGGGCTGCCTGAGCGTGCCGGGCTGGCAGGCGGTGGTGGCCCGGCACGCGCGGGTGCGGCTGAGGGCACTGGACGAGCACGGGGCCGTGGTGGACGAGGAGTTCACGGGCTGGCCGGCGCGCATCGTCCAGCACGAGACGGACCACCTGGACGGCACCCTCTACCTGGACCGGGCCGAGCTGCGCTCCCTGTCGTCGAACGAGGCGGTGGCCGAGCGATGGGCGCAGCCGACGCCGGAACGAGCGGCGGCTGCTCTCGGCTTCGGCCTGCCGGGCCGGGCGTCCGGACCCCCGGCCTGAACCCCACGGGCCGCGACGGCGTCCGCGACGGAGCCGTGCGGCGGGATCATGGAATCACCCGCCGAGCCGCCCGCAGGCGAGCCGTGGAACATCGCCCCGCAGGCCGGCGGCGGACCGGTCAGGACGAGTCGTCCCGGCCCCCACGAGCTCGACGAGAGAGCGACGTCTGCGCGGATGCGGCACGCTGTCGGCACACTCGGTCCCGACACCGTGACCCGGCTGTGAGGAACCGGCCCGGCACGGCGATCGAGTCCTCCCGGGCGAAGGGCGCGGCGCAGACCCGCATCCACCGGACCTCGGTGCGCAGATGGCGGACCACGCCGCCCGGGTCCTCGCATCCGCCGGACACCCCGACCCGGTCCACCAGCAGGCGGCCCCCCGCGTTCGGCGAGCGCCGGGGCACATGATCCGCGGCCGGGTGCCGCTCGGCGCGTGTTCTGGTGCAGGCGGCGCCGGCCGGTGCCGAGCGGCGCTCCCCGGTCACCCCCGGTCACCCCCGGTCACCCCCGGTCACCCCCGGTACGCCTCCAGCAGCCGCAGCCACACCTCGCTGATCGTCGGATACGACGGCACCGCGTGCCACAGCCGGGAGACCGGGACCTCCCCGGCGACGGCGACGCTCGCGGAGTGGATCAGTTCCCCGACACCGGGGCCGACGAACGTGACGCCCAGCAGGGTCTCGCTGTCGAGGTCGACGATCATGCGGGCGCGGCCGCGGTAACCGTCGGCGTACAGGCCGGCGCCGGCGACCGAGGACAGCTCGACGTCCACGGCACGCGCCCGGCGGCCCGCCCGCTCGGCCTCCGCCAGGGAGAGGCCCACGGCCGCGGCCTCCGGGTCGGTGAACACCACCTGCGGGACGGCCGCGTGGTCCGCGGTGGCGGCGTGGGCGCCCCAGGGGTCCGTCTCCAGGAGCGGCACCCCCGCCGCCCGGGCCGCGATCGCCTCGCCCGCGATGCGCGCCTGGTACTTGCCCTGGTGGGTGAGGAGCGCACGGTGGTTGACGTCACCGACCCCGTACAGCCACTCGCTGCCCCTCACCCTGAGTGTGTCGTCGACCGACAGCCAGGACCCCGGTTCCAGACCGACCGTGTCCAGGCCGATGTCGTCCGTGCGGGGCGCCCGGCCCGTGGCGAAGAGGATCTCGTCCGCCTCCAGGCGGTCACCGGAGCCCGTGACGGCCACGACGGTGCCGCCCTCGCGCCGCACCGACTCGACGGACGTGCCGAGGCGGACGTCCGCGCCCGCCTCCGTGAGCGTCCGGGCGACCAGTTCCCCGGCGAAGGGCTCCATACGGGACAGCAGGCCCTTGCCGCGGACCAGGACGGTGACCCGGGAGCCGAGGGCCTGCCAGACCGTGGCCATCTCGGTGGCCACCACACCGCCGCCCACGACGATCAGACGGCCCGGAACGGACTGCGCGCTCGTCGCCTCCCGGCTCGTCCACGGGTTCACCTCGGCGAGCCCCGGCAGTCCGGGCAGTTGCGCGCGGCTGCCGGTGCACACGGCCACCGCGTGGCGCGCGGTGAGCACCCGGTGCTCTCCACCGGGGCCGGTCACCGTGACGGTGCGCGGTCCGGCCAGGCGCCCGTGCCCCCGGTACAGGTCGGCCCCGATGCCCTTCAGCCAGGCGGCCTGGCCGTCGTCCCGCCAGTTCGACGCCTCGTGGTCCCGGTGGGCCAGGACGGCCGGCACGTCGAGGGCGCCCTGCACCAGGTGGGACAGGCCCGGGACGCGGCGGGCGTCCGCGCGGGCGATCACCGGGCGCAGCAGTGCCTTACTGGGCATGCACGCCCAGTAGGAGCACTCGCCGCCGACCCGCTCGCTCTCCACGACCGCGGTGGACAGACCGGCCGCACGGGTGCGGTCGGCGACGTTCTCGCCCACGGGCCCGGCGCCGAGCACCACGACGTCATAGGCAATGGAATCCGTTTCCGTCATGGGGTCAGTCTGGTGGCTGGTGTGCACGGGGGCCACACGGGTACGTGCGCGGAATAGGCGGCCGTGCGTCACGGTTGTGCAAGGCGGCTCAGCCCACACACCAGGAAGAGAGATACATGCCATGAGCAGCACCGTGGAGCTCACCAAGGACAACTTCGACCAGACGGTCACGGACAACGACTTCGTCCTGATCGACTTCTGGGCGTCCTGGTGCGGGCCGTGCCGTCAGTTCGCGCCGGTCTACGAGAAGGCCGCCAAGGAGAACCCGGACCTGGTGTTCGGCAAGGTGGACACCGAGGCGCAGCCCGAGCTGGCCGCCGCCTTCGGTATCCGGTCGATCCCGACGCTGATGATCGTCCGGGAGCGGGTCGCCGTGTTCGCGCAGCCGGGCGCCCTGCCCCAGGCCGCCCTGGACGACGTCATCGGGCAGGCCCGCAAGCTGGACATGGACGAGGTCCGCAAGGCGGTCGCCGAGCAGCAGGCGCAGGCCGGGCCGAACGGCGAGTGATCCCGGGGAGGCCCGGCCTCCCCCAGGGTGGACACGGCGGCGGGGCTGCGGCCCCGGCCCGTCAACTGGATTCGCGGTGCACGATCCGCGCGCCGAACACCTCGTGCGCCTCGGGCGCGCCCGCGGGGTCGCGGACCACTCGGTCGACCAGTTCGGCGAGGTCGCGTCCGGACGGCAGGTCGATGTGGACCGTGCTCAGCCGCGGCCGCAGCAGCCGGCCGAGTGTCAGGTCGTCGGCGCCGACCACGGCCGTGTCGTCCGGAACTCCGATGCCCTCGTCCTGCAGGGCGCGCATCAGCAGCATCGCGTACTCGTCGTTGTACGCGAAGACGGCGTCCAGGCCGAGGGTGCGCCAGCGCGCGGCGAGCCGCGCGGCGTCCTCCTCCGTGTAGGCCAGCGGCAGTTCGGCGACGGTCGCGTCGGTGTCCCGCGCGGCGTGCCGTACGCCTTCGAGCCGGGGCCTGGAGAAGAACTCCAGACCGGGTTCCCGCGGTACGACGACACCGACCCGGCGGCGGCCCCGGGCCAGCAGGTGCGCCCCGGCGCTGTGCCCGACCCGGTGGTGGTCCATGAGGAGCGCGTGGGCGCCCTCGACGCGTTCGGGGCCCAGGGTGACGACGGCGCGGGCGCCGGAGCGCTTGAGGACGTGCACGCCCTGCGGGCCGAGGCCGCCGCCGGGCACCAGGACCGCGACCGGCCGCAGTTCGGCCCAGGCGCGGGCGGCCTCGTCACCACGCAGGCCGATGCTGCCGTACTGCACGACGGTGTAGTCGAGACGGCCCAGGGCCCACTGCACTTCGTTGATGAACTGGCTGTAGAGCGGGCCCACCGGCACGTTCGGCGCGGGCATGAGCACCATGCGGCTGTGTCCGGCGCGCAGGCTGCGCGCGGCGGCGTGGGGAACGTAGCCGAGCTCCTCGGCGGCGTCGTGGACGCGGCGGCGTGTGGCCTCGCTGATGCGCACGGCGCTGGTGTTGTTGAGGACGTACGAGACGGTCGCGCGCGAAACACCGGCCAGGCGCGCCACATCGGCACTCGTCGGCGCGGCGGAGGGCGCGGGCGACGGGGGGACGGACTCTTTCCGTATCTGCACCATGACGTACCGCATCCTCGCAGAGCGACCGCGGCGGCCGGTCCCCCGGGGCACCGACGTGGCCTGAACTGCCCGATGCCGGTGAGAAGTTGCGCGTTCCGTACCGGATCACCGGCCCGCAGGTTACCGTTCGGTAGGACGATGTGCCCGCGGAGGTGTCCCCCATGGCGTCCGACCCTGTTCCGGGAGCGGCCGAGTGCGCCCGTGCGCTCGCCGCCGGCGAGACGACCTCGCGTGAACTCGTGGAGCGTGTACTGGCCCGGATCGCGGCCACGCAGTCCTCGGTGAACGCGTTCCGCGTGGTGCGGGCCGAGTCCGCGCTCGCCGAAGCGGAGGCGGCGGACGGGGAGTTGGCGGCCGGGGTGCGGCGGCCGCTGCTCGGCGTTCCGGTGGCCGTCAAGGACGACATGGACGTGGCGGGCGAGCCCACCGCGTTCGGCTGCCCCGGTGACTTCCCGCCGGTGGCCGAGGACGGTGAGGCGGTACGACGGCTGCGGGCGGCCGGGGCCGTGATCGTCGGCAAGACCAACACCTGCGAACTGGGGCAGTGGCCGTTCACCGAGGGGCCCGCCTTCGGTGCCACCCGCAACCCCTGGCACCTGGGGCACACACCGGGCGGTTCCTCCGGCGGATCCGCGGCCGCGGTCGCCGCGGGCCTGGTACCGGCCGCGCTGGGGTCGGACGGCGCGGGTTCGGTCCGCATCCCGGCCGCCTGGACGCATCTGGTCGGCATCAAGCCGCAGCGCGGCCGTATCTCCACATGGCCGCGCCCGGAGGCGTTCCAGGGCATCACGGTCAACGGCACGCTGGCCCGGACGGTCGCGGACGCGGCGCTGCTCCTGGACGCGGCGAGCGGCAGCCACTCGGGCGATCTGCACCGCCCGCCCGCGCTCGACGTCTCGGCCGCGGTGGGCCGCGACCCGGGCCGGCTGCGGATCGCGCTCTCGTTGAGACCGCCCTTCACCGCGGTGCCGGCCCGGCTCGATCCCCGGGTGCGGAAGGCGGTCCTCGCGCTGGCGGAGCGGCTGGCCGCGCTGGGGCACACGGTAGAGGAGGCCGAGCCGCGGTACGGGCACATCGGGCTCACCTTCGTGCCGCGGGCGACCGCGGGGGTGGCCGAGTGGGTGGGTGAGGCGCCGTACCCGGATCTGCTCGACCGGCGCACCCGCGACGCCGCACGCCTGGGGCGGCTGCTGGGTGGGGCGCCGCTGCGCGCGGCGCGGCGGGCGGAGGCGGCGCTGCAGCGCCGCGTGGGGGCGGTCTTCGCGGCGTACGACGTCGTCCTCGCGCCGACCACGGCCGCTCCCCCGCCCCGCGTCGGCACGCTGCTCCACATGAACGGCTGGAACACCGACCGGTCCATGATCGCCGCCTGCCCGTACGCATGGCCCTGGAACGTTCTGGGCTGGCCCGGCGTCAACGTCCCCGCGGGCTTCGTGGACGCCGACACCGCCCCGGCCGGGCGGGAGCCCGCGCTCGGCGCACGGCTGCCGGTGGGCGCGCAGTTGCTCGGACCGGCGAACAGCGAACCGCTCCTGGTGTCGCTGGCGGCCCAGTTGGAGGCGGACCGCCGGTGGTACGAGGTGCGGCCGCCGCACGAGGGCGCCGGGAACGCACGGGCCGCGTAGGCGTGTTCGGCCGTACGCTGTGACCATGGACGATGCGTCGATGGTCGGCTTGATGGGGCGTGTCACCGGTACCGTCGGTCCCGGACTGGTCGGCGAGGTGATCGTCCGCGTGCGCGGCGGCGCCGAGCACTTCCTCGCGTATCCCGCGAACGGGCGGGGCCGTCTGGAGCGGGGCACGGTGGTGATGGTGGTGGAGTACCTGCCGCCCCGGACCGTGTACGTCGAGGCGGCGTACGACAGTTGAGAGCACCTCCCCGCAGGTGAGAGCCGTACGCGTCAGGATTGCAACAAGGATCCACCGGTGTCTTCACCCCGGCCTCCCACGCGCGCACACTCGCCTTCGTTCGGTGCCGACCCGGCACCAGGCAGAGGGGGCGTTTGCCGATGGTCATCGGCGTCGTCGCGGGGGCCGTGGTCCTCGCGCTGATCTTCATCGTCGGGCTCTTCAAGCTCATGTGGCGTGTGGCGGAGCCCAACGAAGCACTGATCATCTCCGGTTCGAAGCATCGGACCGAAGGTCTTGAGGAGGGAATGGGCTTTCGCATCGTCACCGGGCGCGGCACGCTGGTGCTGCCGGGGGTGCAGGCGGTGCGCAGGCTCTCCCTGGACCTCAACGAGACCGAGCTGCACGTGGACTGCGTGACCCACCAGGGCATTCCGCTGAAGGTCCGGGGTGTGGTCATCTTCAAGGTGGGCGACGACTTCGTGTCGATCGCCAACGCGGCCCGCCGCTTCCTCGACCAGCAGAGGCTGATGTCGGAGCGGGTGCACAACGTGTTCGCCGGTCATCTCCGGTCGATCGTGGGCGGGCTGACGGTCGAGGACATGATCCGCGACCGGGAGAAGCTCACCGGGCAGACCCGGGCCGCCTGCGGCTCGGAGATGGAGAAGCTCGGTCTGATCGTGGACTCGCTGCAGATCCATGAGATCGAGGACCCGACCGGCTACATCAAGAACCTGGCCGCTCCGCACGCGGCGGCGGTGCAGCGGGACGCGCGCATCGCGCAGGCGGAGGCGAACCGTCTGGCCACCGAGGCGGAGCAGCAGTCGTTCGCGCGGATGGCCGAGGCGACGCGGGACAGCGAGATCCTGCAGGCCGGGTACCAGGCCGAGCGCGACAAGGCGGGCGCGAGGGCGCGCCAGGCCGGTCCCCTCGCGGACGCCGCGGCCCGTCAGGAGGTCGTGGTCCAGGAGACCCGGGTCGCCGAACTGGAGGCGCAGCGGCGTGAGCAGCAGCTCCAGGCGGACGTCCGCAAGCCCGCGGACGCGAAGGCGTACGAGAAGCGCACGCTGGCCGAGGCCGAGCGTGACGCGCGGATCTCGGCGGCCCAGGCCAAGGCGAAGGAGACCGAGCTGGCGGCCGCGGCGGAGGCGACCCGGGTCAAGACGGCCGCGGGCGCGGAGGCCGAGGCGACCACGGCGCGCGGCACGGCGGCGGCGCAGGCCACCCGCGCCACCGGTGAGGCCGAGGCGGCCGCCGCCCAGGCCAAGGGTCTGGCTCAGGCCGAGGCGACCCGTGCCAGGGGTCTCGCGGAGGCGGAGGCCATCAAGGCGCGTGCCGCGGCCCTGGCGGAGAACCAGGAGGCCGTGGTCGCCCAGCAACTCGCCGAGAACTGGCCGGAGATCGTCCGGGCGGGCGCGTCCGCCTTCGGCAACGTGGACAACATGGTCCTGCTCAACGGCGCCGACGGTATGGCCGACATGTTCGCCAAGGCACTGACGATGGGCGGCACCGGTCTGGGGCTCGCGCGTCAGCTGCTGTCCTCGATGAACCAGAACGGCGCACCGGCCGCCGGGGTCAACGGCTCCGTGCCGCCGCGGCCGGAGAAGGTGGCCGTGGAGGAGGACAAGCGATGAGCCTCTGCCGCTGAGGCGCCGGGGCCCGGGCCGGACGGGGCCGCGTACCACCCCGCGCCCCGTCCGGCCCGGCGCGCCGTCCGTCGGCGGTCATGCGTTCCTGCCCTCGTCGACGCGCTCGCCCTCGGCCTGCGACGGCTCGGTCCTGGGGACGTCCGGGTGCTGCGCCCCTGCCGTGCGCTCGGCCGGTTCGTCGCGCTCGCCCTCGGCCTGGGAGGGCGTGTGGGAGTACAGCCAGGAGTCGTAGTACGAGGCTCCGGTCTTCATGGTGGGCCTCCCTCGGTCGCTCATCTCCCATGGTCCTCCCTCGGCCTCGGCGGGGCGAGATCTGCCGGTGCCGCGCCTCGCGGACCGGGTGCCGCCCGGACCAGGACCGCGAGCGGGCCGCCGCCCGCGTCACTGGCCCCTCCAGATGTTGTCGAAGGCCGCCTTCTCGATCGCGCGCCGCTGCCGCACGGCCGTCAGCTCCGTCACCGCGTCATCGACGGCGGCCAGCACGGTCGCCGCCGCGTCGTCGGTCGTGCCCTGGAGGTCTCCGGCCGGCTTCTCCCGGATCCCGACGGCCGTCCCGAGGGCGGTGAGCAGGGGTTCCCGCGCGGCCCAGCGGTCCGCCGCCCGTCGGCGTGCGGGGGAATCGACCAGCGCCGCCTCCCCGGTCCAGGCGGGCAGCCACCGGCGGTGCTGCCGGGCGAGCAGCCCCTCCTCCTCGAAGGCGGCGAGATAGGCCGCGGACAGTCCCCGCCCCCGGCGCCACAGCCAGTCCTCGACCGACTCGTACGGCGTCCGCCGGACGAGCGACGACGCGGCCTCGCGCAGCAGGAGGTCGTCGGTCACGGGCGGATCGCCCGGGACGATGAACTCGCCGTCCAGGAAGAGGGCCCGGGCGTCCATGAGGTCGATCAGTTCGGCGCCGGCGAGCGACAGGGACAGGTCGCCCTGTTCGACGGGACCGCCCCGGGCGGCGTCCATGGCGACGATCAACAGGTCTCGTGCAAGGGTCATGCGTGGCTCACTTCCGGTGCATCGATGACGGCACGTCGCTGCGCGGACGCCTCACCAGCCCGACAGTAACCCGACACCGGCGGTGCGGGCCGCACGAGCCGGGGGCTGCGCCCGTACCGTCTCTGCGGCCCGTGCCCCGCGCCTCCCGCGGCCGGTCGCCCCGGCCAGGCCGGACGCTGGCCCGGCCTTCGACCGGGAGGCGGCTTCGGCCATCGACCGGGAGGCGGCTTCGGCCACCGGACGGGAGGCGGCTTCGGCCACCGGACGGGAGGCGGCTTCGGCCACCGGACGGCAGCCGCCACGGATGCGCCCGGGCGAGCATGCGGGCCGCGCCCCCGCCCATGGAACGCCCGGCCGGGTTCACCGCGTCCAGGCCGTGCCGCGCCGGCGGGGCGGCGTTCACCGGCAGAACCGCTCAACGGCCGGTGCCGCGCCCCGAGCTGACGGGGCCCCACCGACACCGACCCGCGCGAGGCGCGCCCGCGGCGGGCCTCTACCGTGGGCGCGTGACTGCCTTCACCGAAGAAGAGATCCCCGGCCGCTCCGGCCCCTGTGCGACCACCGAGGCCGACCCCCGTGAGGTGGGCCGGGTGCGGACCGAGTACTCCCCGGCGCACGACGGCGACCCCGACCCCGGGGAGATCGTCTGGACGTGGGTGCCGTTCGAGGAGAACGACGGGCGCGGCAAGGACCGTCCGGTGCTCGTGGTCGCCCGTGAGGCGCCGGGCACGCTGCTCGCGGTGCAGTTGTCCAGCAAGCGGCACGACGGGGACCGCGACTGGGTGCCGGTGGGCAGCGGGCCCTGGGACCGGTCGGGACGCGACTCGTGGGTGGCCGTGGACCGCGTCCTGCGGCTGCACGAGGACGGCATGCGGCGCGAGGCGTGCGCGCTGGACCGGATGCGGTTCAACCTCGTGGTGCACCGGCTGCGGGAGCGCTACGGCTGGAACTGAGGGCCGGGGTCACGGGGTGCCCGCCTGGGCGAAGACACGTTCGAACGCGGTCCGTGCGGCGGCACTCGGCGTGCGGTCCGGCACGGCGAAGACGATCTCCTCGAAGTGCCCCGCGAAACGCCCCCCGGCCAGCAGGCCGTGGAACGCCCCGGCCGCCTGCGCCGGGTCGTTCCGGAACACCCCGCAGCCCCAGGCGCCCAGCACCAGCCGCCGGTGGCCGCAGGCGGCCGCCGTCTCCAGGACGCGCTCGGCGCGGGTGGCCAGGGCGCGCGGCAGTTCACCCGCGCGCTCGGGTGCCCCGTGCAGCACCACACCCGCGTACGGCGCGGCGGCGGTCAGGAAGCCGGTCTCGTACGGCGTGTCGAGCAGCCGCCCGCGGTCGTCGCGGAAGACGGGCACCGCGGGCGAGTGGATGACGCGGTCCGGGGAGAACGGGTCGCGGTGCGCCCGGTGGTGGTCGTGGAACTCCCTCACTTCGCGGACGCACGTGTACAGCGCCGATGCCCGGCACAGGGCCTCCTCCTGGGCCTGCGCCCGTTGAGGTATCCGCCGCCCGGACGGGGTACCCCTGCTCGAACGAAGTTGAGAGCTTGGGGGAGTGCCGAGGCGAAGTTCAGCACGGCCACCGGGTCCCCGGACCGCCCGGTGAGGCGCCGGGCCGCCTCCAGGCTGGATTCCCCGGTGACCTCGACGAGGGTGGTGACCGGACCGGTCCGCGGGACGGCCACCGGCTCCGGCCCGAACATGCGGGTGCCGGCGCGGGCGGCATCGACCCCCGCGGCGATGGTCACCGTTCGCCCGTTCGGCGTACGGTAGGCCCCCGCCGCGACGATCTCCTCCGTCTGCCGTGCGATCCCGCGCAGCCGCGCGCTCACGGCGCCACCCCCGTGGGCGCCGTGACCGCAGCGTGCACGGCCTCCCCCGGCGCACCGCCGGTCTCCCCCGTCGTGCTCATGAACGCATGGTGGGCGATGCTGGTCGTACGCCGCAACGGAGTATTCCCGGCACGGAAAACGACTTGTGCCCGTCCCGGAAGGCGGGAAGCATCCGTCCGACGCGTCCCGCTGTGCACCCTTGTGCGATTCCGTTCGAGGGTCTTGGGTAGGACGAGCGATACCGACCCGGCACACCGACGCCGGGCCGGTGGCATGGTGGAATCTCAGGAGGATCCCGACATGTCCGATTCGGTGCGCGATGGCACGGAGCAGCACTCCGCCGTCACCGAGGCCGAGGTGGAGGCGCTGGTCCGCGGCATCTGCTTCAAGACCGGGCCACCCCGCTGCCTGGGCGTCGAAGTGGAATGGCTCGTCCATGATCTGAGCAGCCCGCGGCTGCCCGTACCACCCGAACGTCTCCGAACGGCCTACGCCGCGCTGCGGACCCTGCCCCTGCGGTCGGCCCTCACCGTCGAACCCGGCGGCCAGCTGGAGCTCAGTTCCCCGCCGGCGGCCTCCCTGATGGAGTGCATAGGGTCCGTCTCCGCCGACCTCTCCGCGGTCCGCGCCCTGTTGCGCGAGGCGGGCCTCGGCCTCAGCGGCCACGGCCACGATCCCTGGAACCCCCCACGCCGCTTTCTCCGTGAGCCGCGCTACGACGCCATGGAGTGCTGCCTCGACCGCACGGGTCCCGAGGGGCGGTCCATGATGTGCTCCTCCGCCTCCGTCCAGGTCTGCCTGGACGCCGGCCACGAGGAGCCGGGCCCGCTGGGCCTCGGCCGGCGCTGGTGGCTGGCGCACCACCTCGGTGCGGTGCTGGTCGCCGCGTTCGCGCACTCCCCGCTGGCGCGGGGCCGGCCCACGGGCTGGCGCTCGACACGGCAGTCCCTGTGGACCGCCATGGACCCGGGGCGCAGCAGTGCCCCGCCCCTGGGCGGCGATCCGCGCGCGTCCTGGGCCCGGCATGTGATGGACGCGCCGGTGATGTGCGTACGGGACGCGGCCGGCCCCTGGCACGTGCCCGACGGCATGAGCTTCCGGGACTGGACGCGGTCCGCCGACCCGCCGGACCGCGGCGATCTCGACTATCACCTCACCACCCTGTTCCCCCCGGTCCGGCCCCGCGGCCACCTCGAACTCCGCATGATCGACGCGCAGCCCGGCGACGACGGATGGATCGTGCCGCTCGCCGTGACGACGGCGCTCTTCGACGACCCGGAGGCGGCCGAGATCGCCTACCGCACCGTCAAACCCCTCGCGGAACGGGCCGGCTCGCTGCCGCCGCCGTGCAATGCGCTGTGGGTCGCCGCCGCCCGGGACGGTCTGGCCGATCCGGAGCTGCACGAGGTCGCGGTCGCCTGTTTCGCGATCGCCGCCGAGGCCCTGCCCAGGATCGGCGCCACCTCCCCGGTCCGGGGCGCCGTCGCGGAGTTCACCGACCGCTATGTGGCCCGGGGCCGCTGCCCCGCCGACGACCTGCTGTTCCGCTTCCACGGGAAGGACACCCGTTCCGGCGGGTGAGGACACCCGGTTCCACGGGAAGGACATCCCCACATGACCGACGACCGGTCACCCCTCGACCCCGAATCGCTCCGGGAGCGCGCGCTGGACGCGCTGACCACGGCCCGCGAGCGCACCGCGCTCCTGACCACCTGCGTCGACGACCGCGACCTCATGGCCCAGCACTCCCCGCTGATGTCACCGCTGGTCTGGGACCTCGCGCACATCGGCAACCAGGAGGAACTGTGGCTGCTGCGCGCGGTCGCCGGCCGCGATGCCATGCGGCCCGAGATCGACGGGCTGTACGACGCCTTCGAGCACCCGCGCGCCGAACGGCCCTCACTGCCGCTGCTGCCGCCCGACGAGGCCCGCCGTTACGCCGCCGAGGTCCGCGGCCGGGCCCTGGACGTGCTGGAGGGCGCGTCGCTGCGGGGCGGGCGGCTCACGGAGGCGGGATTCGCCTTCGGCATGATCGCCCAGCACGAACAGCAGCACGACGAAACGATGCTGATCACGCATCAGCTGCGCAAGGGGCCGCAGGCGCTGACCGCCCCCGATCCGGCGCCCGCACCGCCGTACCGCGGCCCGTCCGAAGTCCTCGTCCCCGGCGGCCCGTTCACCATGGGCACGTCCACCGAGCCGTGGGCGCTGGACAACGAACGGCCCGCGCACCGGCGGCTGGTCCCGCCCTTCCACATCGACACGACGCCGGTGACCAACGCCGCCTACCAGAACTTCATCGACGACGGCGGCTACGGGGACGAGCGCTGGTGGACCCCTGAGGGCTGGGCCCACATCCGCGCGCACGGCATCGAGGCCCCGCTGTTCTGGCGCCGCGAGGGCGGGCAGTGGCTGCGCCGGCGCTTCGGCGTCACCGAGGTCGTACCGCCCGACGAGCCCGTCCTGCACGTGTGCTGGTACGAGGCGGACGCGTACGCGCGCTGGGCGGGGCGCCGGCTGCCCACCGAGACCGAGTGGGAGAAGGCGGCGCGCCACGACCCGGCGACGGGCCGCTCCCGGCGCTACCCGTGGGGCGACGCCGACCCGGCGCCGGAGCACGCCAACCTCGGGCAGCGGCATCTGCGCCCGGCGCCGGCGGGCAGCTACCCGGCCGGCGCCTCACCGCTGGGCGTACGCCAGTTGATCGGCGACGTGTGGGAGTGGACGTCGAGCGACTTCCTGCCGTACCCGGGGTTCACCGCGTTCCCGTACAAGGAGTACTCGGAGGTGTTCTTCGGGCCGGAGTACAAGGTGCTGCGGGGCGGTTCGTTCGCCGTGGACCCGGTGGCCTGCCGGGGCACGTTCCGCAACTGGGACTATCCGGTCCGGCGGCAGATCTTCTCCGGGTTCCGCACCGCGAGGGATGCCTGATGTGCCGTCACCTCGCCTTCCTGGGGCCGGCCGAGCCGCTCGGCCGGCTCCTCGTGGAGCCCGAGCACGGTCTGTACCGGCAGTCGTGGGCACCGCGCAGACAGCGGCACGGCACCGTCAACGCGGACGGGTTCGGGGTGGGCTGGTACGCGGAGGGGGACCCGGTGCCGGCCCGCTACCGCCGGGCCGGGCCGATCTGGGGCGACCCGTCCTTCGCGGACCTCGCGCGGGTGGTGCGCTCACAGGCCGTGCTCGCCGCGGTCCGCAGCGCCACCGTGCCGGGCCCGGAGGGGGAGGCGGCGGCCGCGCCGTTCGCCGCTGACCGCTGGCTGTTCAGCCACAACGGGGCCGTGTCCGGATGGCCCCGGACGGCGGCCCCGCTCGTGCGGACCCTGCCCGCGGCGGACCTGCTGTCGCTTCAGGCGCGGTGCGACGCGGCGTTCGTGTGGGCGCTGGTGCTCCACCGGCTGCGCCGCGGCGAAGACCCGGGCCGGGCGCTGGCCGGCACGGTACGGGAGATCGACGAGGCCGCCCCCGGCTCCCGGCTCAACCTGCTGCTCACCGACGGCGAGACGATCACGGCGACCACGTGGGGCGACACCCTCTGGTACCTCGCCGGGTCCGGCCGGCTCCCCCGAGGTCCCGGCTCCGCCCGGCCGGAGGGGACCCGCATCGTCGTGGCCTCCGAACCGTACGACGACGACCCGCGCTGGCGTGAGGTGCCCGACCTCACGCTGCTCGCGGCCGACCGCACCGGGGTCCTGCTGACGCCGCTCAAGGACCTGCGCACCGACATGGCATCCGCACCATCCGAGGAGCCCTGCACGTGAGCCCGTTCCGTGTGACCCGCACCCTTCCCGAGGACGCCACCGGCGCCGCGCTGCGCGCCGATGTGCTGCACGGCCTCACCCGCACACCCAAGACGCTGCCGCCGAAGTGGTTCTACGACGCTCACGGCAGCAACCTGTTCGACAAGATCACCGAGCTGCCGGAGTACTATCCCACCCGCGCCGAACGCGAGATCCTGGCCGCCCGCTCCGGCCGGATCGCGGCCGCCACCGGCGCGCGCACGCTGGTCGAACTGGGCTCCGGCTCGTCCGAGAAGACCCGGTACCTGCTGGACGCGCTGAGCGGGCTGCACACCTACGTGCCCGTCGACGTCAGCGACAGCGCGCTGACCCGGGCGGGGCAGGCGCTGGTCGCCGAGCGGCCGGGCCTGGAGGTCCACGCGCTCATCGCCGACTTCACCACCGCTCTCACCCTCCCCGGGACGCCCGGTCCGCGGCTGGTCGCCTTCCTGGGCGGCACGATCGGCAACCTGGTGCCCGCGGAGCGTGCGGCGTTCCTGGCGTCCGTACGGTCGCTGCTCGCGCCCGGGGACGCGCTGCTGCTCGGCACCGACCTGGTGAAGGACGAATCGGTGCTGGTGGCGGCGTACGACGACGCGGCGGGGGTGACCGCCGAGTTCAACAAGAACGTGCTGACCGTCGTCAACCGTGAGCTGGGCGCCGACTTCGACGTCGACGCGTTCAGCCATGTGGCCCTGTGGGACTCCGGGAACGAGTGGATAGAGATGCGGTTGCGGGCGCGCGCGGCGCAGACCGTGAAGATTCCCGCACTCGACCTGGCGGTGGACTTCACGGCGGGCGAGGAACTGCGCACCGAGGTGTCGGCGAAGTTCCGCGAGAACGGCATCCGGCGTGAACTGGCCGCCGCCTCGATGGAGTTGACCCACTGGTGGACCGACGCGGAGGGGAGGTTCGCGCTGTCGCTGAGCATGGCCCGCTGACGACGGCGCGCGGTCATCCGCCGGCGAGTATCCGGGTGATACGGCGGGAGGCGCGGGCCGCCTCGGCCGCCGGGTCCGCTCCCCGCAGCACCTCGGTCATCCAGGTCTTGATCGGGTTGTCGGCCTCGACGTCCGCCCAGGCGGGCGCGGCGGGCGTCGCCCGGCCCTGTGCGGCGCCCGCCGCCATGGCCGCGACGCCCTCCTCGCCCGCGACCGCCCCGGCCAGGGTCGTCTTGTTGGGCACGTAGTCCATGGTGCGGGCCAGGTCGGTCTGCCAGGTGGTGCCGGTGAGCGCGGCGACGACGGCGGTGGCGTCACGGCGGTCGTCCGTGTTCTCGGCGACCACGAGGTCGGAGCCGCCGGTGAACACGGTGCCGGGCCGGGCGGCCGTCTTGCCCGGTATGGGGAAGTACCCCAGGCGGTCCCCGAGTCCGGGATTCCGCTGCACGATCGCCTGCGCGAGCCCGGGCACGGCGACGATCTGGGCGACCTGCCCCCGGGCGAACACCCCGGCCTGCGGCGGGTGTTCCTCGTCGGCGTCCACAGGACCGGCGCCCAGCGCCTGCAGCCGCTTGTAGAAGTCCATGCCGCGCAGCGCGGCCGGCGTCTGCAGCGTGCCCTTCCAGCCCCCTGCCGAGGACTGCCCGGCGAGGTCGCCGCCCTCGTCCCAGATGAATCCGGACAGGGTGTACCAGTCCTGGCCCGCCAGGTAGATGCCCTGCACTCCGCGGGTGTTGAGCTTCGCCGTGTCCGCGAGCCACCGGGCGCGTGTCCTCGGCGGCTCGGTGATGCCGGCGCGGGCGAAGAGGTCCTTGCGGTAGATGACAACACGGTTGGCGGCGTACCAGGGGATGCCGTACTGGTGCCCGGCGAAACTGCCCGGCTGGGCGAGCCCCGGCAGCCAGTCGCCCATGCCCCAGTCGCGCATCGACTCCAGGGTCAGGTCGAGCAGCCCGCCACCGTCCACGTACTGCGCGACCTGGGTGTTGCCCACCTCGATGACGTCGGGGCCGCCGCCGTCGGTCCGCCGGAGCGCCGCCTGGATCTTCGGGCCGATCCCGGTCCACTCCTGGATACGGATGTCGAGCCGGAGGTCTTGGTGGGTGCGTTCGAAGGCACGGGTGAACCGGTCGAGGAAGGCGGCGGAGGCACTGTCCTTCATCAGCCACACCGTCACGGTCCGGCGCTGTTCGCTCCGGCCGCCGGGCAGGGCCCCGCACGCGGTGAGGAGGAAGGCGGACACGCATACGAGGGCGAGGAGGCGACGTCTCACGGAGGGTCCTGTTCTGCCTTGCGGACAAGGGACGGGGTCCCGGCGTGGGGGGACGAGCGCGGTGCTCGTACGGGTGCTCCGGATTTTGGTATGGACCAATGCGGAGGTCAAGGGGCGGTCCCATGTCTCGCGGTCCGCCGCCCCGTGCGGCACGGTGGAGTGAGGGGGCAACCCGCCGCGGAGAGGAGTCCCCGCATGACCGACCACACCTACCGGGTCACCGAGATCGTCGGCAGCTCACCGGAGGGCATCGACCAGGCGATCCGCAACGGCATCGACCGCGCCTCGCAGACCCTGCGCCACCTGGACTGGTTCGAGGTCAGCCAGGTCAGGGGGCGAATCGAGAACGGACGGATCGAGCACTACCAGGTGTGCCTGAAGGTGGGCTTCCGCCTGGAGGACTCCGACCACTGAGAGCGGACGCGGCCGGTCAGGTGCGGCCTTCCCGCTCCTGCGCGTCCGTCAGCTCGGCGGACGGGGCCGCCCAGCGGGCGCGTACGACGGTGAAACCCGCCCGTTCGGCGTCCTGACAGACCAGTTCGTCGTCGTCGACGAGGACACGGACCTCCCGGTCGCGGGCCAGCCGGCGCAGCACCTCCAGCTTGGTGACACGGGCGGGCCTGCGGTCGTGGTCCGGCCGCATGTACAGGCGTCCCTGGGGCAGCCCGTGGGCGGCGAGCCAGTCGAGGGTGGCGCGCCGGCAGCGCGCGGGCCGCCCGGTCAGATAGGCGACCTCGTGCTACTCGGCGCTCTTCAGCGCCAGCGCGACCCCTCGGCCAGCGGGGGATCCTGCGGCGCGGCGGCGAAGAACGCGTCCCGGTCCCGCACTCGCAGCTGCAGGAACCGCTGCCGGTGCGCGGTGTCGGCGAGGGTGTTGTCGAGATCGAAGACGGCGACCGGCCTGCTGCTGTTCGTCACCCGGCCACTGCAGGAAGAGCCGTGGTGGCGGCGGTCCGCGGGGCGGGCGGCACCGGGTCAGGGCTTCACGGCGACCGCGCCGAACTGCGGCACGTCGGCCGCGGAGCCGGAGCCGGCCCGCCATCGTGCACAGGAGACGAGGCCCGGCTCCAGCACCTCCAGGCCGTCGAGGAACGACATGACCTCCGCCCGGGTACGGGCCGTGATGGGCGGGGTCGCGTTGTCGTTCCAGAACCGCATCGCCTCGACGTTGCCCTGCCCACCGAGGTCGGCGTCCGTGGTGGGATGCGTCAGGGCGAGGCAACTGCCCGAGGGGAGCGCGGACATCAGCACACGGACGATGTCCCGCGCCCGGGCGGTGTCGAGGACGAAGTTGAGGATGCCGAGCAGCATGACGGCGACGGGCCGGCCGAGGTCGAGGGTGGCGGCCGCGCCGCGGATGACGGCCTCCGGGTCGTGCACGTCCGCCTCGATGTAGTCGGTGGCTCCCTCGGGCGCGCTGGTCAGCAACGAGCGGGCGTGGACGAGCACCACGGGGTCGTTGTCGACGTAGACGATCCGGGAGCCGGGCGCGACGCGCTGGGCGATCTCATGGGTGTTGTCGAGCGTCGGCAGCCCGGTGCCGATGTCCAGGAACTGCCTCATCCCGCGCTCGGCGGCCAGGTGGTGCACCGCGCGCCCGAGGAACTCCCGGTCGGCGCGCGCCACATCGCGGATCACCGGGAACACCGCCGCGACATGGTCCCCGACCCGCTGGTCGACCTCGTAGTTGTCCCGCCCGCCGATCCAGTAGTTCCACACCCGCGCGTTGTGGGCCACCTCCGTGTTCAGCCGGACCGGCCCACTCGACGGACGATGGTGCTCGCTCATGTGCCTCTCCCCTCCTCGCGACCCGTATCCTCGCGACCCGTACGGCGTCGGCGGCCGTGCGCTCCTCGCGGTGGCCCGTCGCCCCCGCCCGCGCCCGCTCGCCCGCCCGCCCACATTCTGCCGCCGGGTGATCACGACGTCCGGGGTTTCGGCGGAACGGGCGGCCGGCGGGCGGGAGGCGTCCGGTCCCCGGCAGGTCTCCCCTCCGCGGTCTGGCCCGTGCCGGGACGGGTACGCGAAAGAGGTCGGAACTCTCTGGGGAGATGACTCGGATGCTCATCGTCGGACTGCTCCTCCTCGTGGCCACCGGCGCCTTCGTCGCTCTGGCGATCGCCGGCAACCTGTCCGGTGGCCCCGACTACACCGTGGCGGTGCTCGATCACCCCATCGCGACCATGAACACCCTCGCCGTCTTCAGCGCCGGGCTCGTTCTGGCGCTGCTGTTCGCGCTGGGCCTGGCCACGGTGGTGAACGCGGCGACACATCCCCGGCACGGCGGCCGCGGACGGCACCGGGCGCGCCGGGCCACCGCGGCCGACGAGACGGCGGGACCCGAAACCCGCCCTTGAGGGCCCCTGTCACCGCGGCCCGGCGCGGTCGCCCGGCCCGGACACCGAAGCGGCACGCCAGCCGCTCCAGCGGTGAACGGTGACCTCGATGACCGGGCCGTCGGGCGGGCCGTCCCGGTACTGGCGGTACTTCTCCGTCAGCAGGCCGACGGCGGCCTCGTACGCCGTCCGGTCCGGCTCCGCCGCGGCGTCGGGCGGCACGGTCCGGGCTCCCCCGTCGGCCCGGACCCACCACAGCCGGCTCCAGTCCTCGTCGTAGGCGTCCGCGAGCAGGCACACGGCCGGCTGGACGGCGATGTTGTGCAGCCGCTTCAGCCGCCGGGAATCCTTGGGCTTGCGGTCCACGGCCATGACGATCCCGTGGTCGCCGCGCCCGGCGAACACGACCGGTACGAGATGGGGGCGCCCGGCGGAGTCCACCGTGGCCAGCCGTGCGACCCGGGCCTCGGCGAACCGCCGCCGCGCCTCGTCCTCTTCCATCCGTGGCACTGCCGCTCCTCCTCCCTGTGGGCTGCCGGGTGGGCGATCCGGCTCCTCACACCGTCTCACCCCTGGTGCGGCGCGGCCGCAGGGCGACTCGCCGTCGGCGGGGCCGGACCATCCCGTCGCACCCGGGGCCGAGCCATGGCCTCGCGCCCGGCGCCGGTCCGGCTGTCGCGGTGCCCGGGGCCGGGGCAGACTGGATGGGCCGCCGGTTCCGCACCGGCGGGCCACCGGTCCTGGAGTTCGCCGCCGCGGCGGGCCCGGCCGCCCAGCGGCCGCCCCGGCCCGCCGACCGACCGGGCAAGGAGGCCGTCGTGGAATTCGACGTGATCGTGGAGATCCCCCAGGGATCGCGCAACAAGTACGAGATGGACCACGCGCTGCACCGCCTGCGACTGGACCGGATGCTGTTCACCTCCACCCGGTACCCGGCCGACTACGGCTACATCGAGCACACCCTCGGCCGTGACGGCGACCCGCTCGATGCCCTCGTCCTGGTCGGCGATCCCACGTTCCCCGGCTGTGTCATCGAGTGCCGGGCCATCGGGATGTTCGTCATGAAGGACGAGAAGGGCCCCGACGAGAAGATCCTCTGCGTTCCGGCGCACGACCCGCGGTACACGGGGTTCCAGGACATCGACGACGTCCCGTCCTTCGACCGGCTGGAGATCACCCACTTCTTCGAGGTCTACAAGGACCTGGAGCCCGGCAAGTCCGTCGAGGGCTCCCACTGGGAGGGGCGCGCCCGGGCGTACGCGGAGATCGACGCCTCCCGCAGGCGTGCGGGCGAGGGCTGAGGGAGGGGTCAGGGCTGCCAGTGGGCGAGATCGTGCAGGGCGGCGGCCGTCACGGTGAATCCGTCGGCGCCGAGCAGGGCGCGCAGCTCCGCGTTGAAGCGTTCGACCTCCGGCTGGGCCGAGCGCAGTGCGGCATGCCCCGCCTCGGTCAACCGCACGACCACCGCGCGGTGTTCACGCGGATGCGCCTGCCGGACGACCAGCCCGGCCGCGGTGAGCCGGGCGACGAGCCCGGTGACCGCCGATTCGCGCAGCCCGAGGGCCCGGGCGAGCCGCTGCTGGGTGATGCCCGGCTCGTCCTGGACGGCGTACAGGGCGCCGAGCTGCGCGGTGGTGATCCCCGCGGTGTCGAGCAGCCGCCGGTCGGCGATGGTACGTGCCTGGTGCGCCGCGCGCTGCAGCAGGAAGAAGAGGCGCTGGTCGGGGTCGGGCATGGTTGCGATGTTGACAGATGTCCCCGTCGGACGCCATTGTCACTTCACTAGTGAAGTGAGGTGCCCGTGAGTGACGTCCCCGACCTGGCGGCGGCCCGTGAGGTGCTGAGGGCCCAGCCCTTCAGCACACTTCTGGGCGCCCGGCTGGTGGCCTTCGGCGAGGGCGCGGCCACGCTGGAGCTGGACATCCGCGACGACCTGCGCCAGCAGTACGGCTTCGTCCACGGGGGCGTGCTCGCCTACGCCGCGGACAACGCGCTGACGTTCGCGGCCGGCGCCGCGGCCGGCCAGGGGCTGATCACCTCGGGTTTCACCATCGACTACCTGCGGCCGGCCAGGGGAGAGATCCTCCGCGCCCACGCCCGGGTGGTCCGGGCCGGCCGTACCCGGGTCGTCTGCCGCTGCGATGTGTCCACCGTGGACGGCGCCGGCGTGGAGACGCCGTGCGCGGTCGCCCAGGGCACGATCGCGGTGATCGATCCGGTCGACGGGGCCGGACTCCGCGAGGCGTGAGGGGGCCGGTGAACGGCGCGCACGGCCGGCGCCGGCCCCTACGGTCGCGGAAGCACCGTGACGCGACGGAAGTTGCACTCCGAGGGGGCCGGACTCGCGGAGGAAGGGCACGCCTGGTGGGCCTGGAGGGCCATGCTCACCAGGCTCATCAGCAGATCGACGTCGGTGTCGCAGTCGAGGCGCACGGTCACCCAGCACGAGCCGGGCACCACGCGGACGGCCGTCGACTCCGCGAGGTTCGCGGCGAAGCGCCGGATGGCCCGGCTGGTGAGGTGGACGTCCGCCTCGTGGCCGGAGTGGAGGTGGACGATCTCGCTGAGCGCGGAGCGAAGTGCCCGCCCTGTACCGCAACCGGCCGGCGCCGCCGTGAGGTCGGGCCAGCCCTCGAGCCGCTCCAGGGCACGCTGGGCCAGAGTCATGACCCCATCGTCGTGTTCTCACCGCACCGACACCAGCGGTTGAGGGATCCGTAACCGGGACGTGAGGTTGACGGCCGCACCGGGGCGGCACCGATGTGATGCCCGCCCGGCGCTTCAGAAACCGAGGTCGCCGAGGCCGGGGTGGTCGTCGGGACGGCGCCCGAGGGGCCAGTGGTAGGCCCGTTCCGACTCCCGGATGGGCAGGTCGTTGATGCTGGCGTGCCTGACCCGCATCAGGCCGTTCTCGTCGAACTCCCAGTTCTCGTTCCCGTACGAGCGGAACCAGGTGCCGGCGTCGTCATGCCACTCGTAGGCGAACCGGACCGCGATGCGGTCGCCGGCGAAGGCCCACAGTTCCTTGATGAGCCGGTAGTCGAGTTCGCGGCGCCACTTGCGGGTGAGGAAGGCGACGATCTCGTCGCGGCCGTGGATGAACTCCGCGCGGTTGCGCCAGCGGGAGTCCGCCGTATAGGCGCGGGCGACCTTCTCCGGGTCGCGGGAGTTCCAGCCGTCCTCCGCCAGCCGCACCTTCTCCACGGCGGTCTCCCGGGTGAAGGGCGGGAACGGGGGGCGCACTTCGTGCGTCATGTCGCCTCCATGGGGTCGGGGCGCCGGGCGGCAGCGGTCGGCCGATGGAGAGAACGGCCGTTCTCCCCATCGGGGACCACGGTAGGAGAACGCCGGTTCTCGCGCAAGGGTGCGGCCTCCTGCGCTCCCGGCCCCGGCGCGCGACGGCCGCTCCCGCGCTCACGCCAGGCGGATGGTCACCTCGTCCTCGACGGGTGGCCGCTGTTCCTGCCGCAGATTGCCGGTCGCCGCGAAACAGCGCAGCCGGATCGCCTCCGGGGTGACGTCCAGACGCAGGAAGCTCTTGAAGAACGGCGGGCTGTAGGTGGCCGAACCCGGCGAGAAGAGCCGGGTGTAGATCTTCCGCACGGGCAGCCGGAACCGCGACGTACGGTCGGGGCGGCCGCCCGCTCCCAGCAGACCGGCCACGAGACGGGTGCGCAGGGTGATCCGGGCGGGTGTGCCCGGGCTGCGGGTCGGGGGGATGCCCAGGCGCTCGGCGACCACGGCGGTCGCCTCCGCCTCGGTCAGGGTGAAGAAGCGGCGCAGTCGCAGCCGGCGCCCGTAGAGCCTGCTGTAGAAGGCCAGGGAGTCGCCGCGCAGCGGATAGCAGCGGAAGTCCCGCTCCGTGACGTTCGCGACGGACACGCGCGGGATGGTGTGCGTGGCGTGCATGAACGCCCCGCCGCCGCCGGAGACCACGTACTGGATCGTGCGGCCGTCCACATCCACCGGATAGCGCTGGTAGTTGTGGATGTCACCGCCTATCGCCGCGACGAAGCGGTGGTCCGGGTCGCGGACGATGTCGTCGACCGTGCCGCCGCCGTCGATGGGACAGGGGTGGTGCTCGCCGTCCACGTACAGCGGTGAGCCGGTGATGAGGATCTTCGGGCGGGGTCCCCGGGCCGCCTCGCGCAGCCAGCGGCCCTGTTCGGCGTCGATGGTGCCGAGCAGCCCGGTGTCGATTCCTATGATGCGGACGGGTCCGGCGTCGATCGCCCAGTACGGGCCCGGCTGGAGTGCCTGCTGGGCCGGGGCGGAGCGCAACGTCCGTGCCTCGGCGAGGCGTTGCCCGTCCACACGGTGCGGTCTGTGCCACAGCAGCGCACGCAGCCAGGCACGGGTCGGCGGGCGCGGCGCGGGCTCCGGGGCGAGCGGCCCGGCGTCGCAGAAGACGCGCATGAACCCGTGCAGATCCTCGTACCAGTCGTGGTTGCCGGGTATGGCGTAGATGGGGGCCGGGTAGTCCCGGTACGGCCGGAAGAACTTCGTACCGTAGTCGGCGGCGTCCCCCACGGGGTAGATCACATCGCTGGCCACGATGGCGAACCTCGTGTCCTGACCGGCCTTCAGGAAGCCGGGCACCACGGCGTACTGGGGACCGTCGCCCTCGCCGGTGTCTCCGAGCACCATGAAGGAGAAGCGGTCCGGGTCGTCACGCCGGATCAGCTTGTCGGCGGGTGCCCCCTCGGCTTCGCGCTGCCGCACCCAGCGGCTGCGGGTCCGTCCGGTGGGGTCCCCGAACCAGGAGGCCACCACGCCGTTGCGCGCCGCCCAGAGTGTTCTCGGGTCGAGCCAGGAGAGCTTCTCGACCTGACGGGGCATCAATGCGCGGTAGCCACCGGGTTCCGCGGCGCCCCAGCCGGCGCCCTCGGCGGTGTCGCGCGAGGATTCGGATGGCGATTCGGATGACGATTCGGATGACGATTCGGACACCGGTGAACCGTAGCAATCACGGGGGCGTGGCCGGACGGGGAACCCACCGTCATCTCCCCCGCCGGGCCGGGGAGTTCACGGCAGGACCGTATGCCGTGCCGGCGTCCCGGCGTGCCGTCCCGCCCGCACTCCCACGGACCGCTCGGCGGCGCGGGCGAGGCGGCGCCGGTCGGTGCCGGCGGTGGGCGCGAGCATCGGCATGACCCTGACCTCCGCGACGAGCCGGCGTGCCGAGACGACCCGCCACAGGGACGTCAGCAGTGAGTCGCTGCCCACGAACGCGGGCGCGGTGCTCGCCGGGCCCGCGTCGCGCCGGTAGCGCAGGCGCACCGGCTGCACGGGCACGCCCGCGTCGAGCGCCGCCTGGAACGCGGCCCGGCGGAAGTGGCCCTGCGCCCGTCCGCACCAGGTACTGCCCTCGGGGAAGACGACGACCGCCGACCCGGCGCGCAGGCCCTCCGCGATCCGGGCGACCGTGCCGGGCAGTGCGCGCAACCGGTCCCGGTCGATGAAGAGCGCGCCGCTGCGCGCGGTCAGCGCGCCGGCCACCGGCCACCGCCGGATCTCGGTCTTGGCGAGCATGCGGCCGGGGCGGACGGCAGCGAGCAGCGGGATGTCCAGCCAGGAGATGTGGTTGGCGACCATCAGCAGACCGCCGCGCGGCGGCGCGGCCCCGGCGATCCGTACCCGGACGCCCGCGGCACGCACGACGGTCCGGCACCAGGTCCTGGTGATCCGCTCGCGCGGGGCGACGGGGAGCCGCCGGACGGCCGGGAAGCACACGATCCCGGTGACGACCAGGGCCAGGACGGCTGCGAGCCGGAGGACGGCGCGCGGGACGGCCGCGACCGACGCCGTGGCGTCCACGCAGGACTGCGGCGAGCACGGCGCGCCGGGCAGCCACGCGCTCGCCGGGGCGGCGGCGGGCGGGCGGGGCCGCAGCCGCCGCGCGGTGGGCGTGGCAGGGTCGGCCGGCAGCGCGGCCGCGCCCGTGCCGGGGGCGGCGAGCACCGGCATCCCGCGGCGCGGCCGCAGGACCGCGACGCCGATCCGGGACTTGGGCGTCGCACCGCTGCGGGGCATGGCCGTCACGCCGGGGCGAGCGAGAGGAAGTGCCGCAGATAACGCGCGTTCACCCGGCGCATCGACAGCAGGATGTACAGGTCGGCGACGCCGAAGTCCGGGTCGTGGGCGGGCTCCCCGCAGACCCAGGCGCCCAGGCGGAGGTAGCCCCGCAGCAGCGGAGGCAGCTCGGTGCGCCCGGCCGGGGCCGCGACCCCGGGGTTCCAGGGCAGCAGCGGCCGTACGTGGTACTCGGCGGGAGCCAGGTGCCTGGCGCGCACCCGCTCCCATGCTCCCGCGGCGAGCGCCCCGCCGTCGGCGAGCGGCAGGGAGCAGCACCCGGCCAGCCACTCGTGGCCGCCCTGCACCATGTAGCGGGCTATGCCCGCCCAGATCAGTCCGATGACCGCGCCGTCGCGGTGGTCGGGGTGGACGCAGGAGCGGCCGACCTCGACGAGCCCGGAGCGGATCCCGGTGAGCGGGCCGAGGTCGAACTCGCCCTCCGAGTACAGCCGCCCGGCGACCGCGGCCCGCTCGGGCGGCAGCAGCCGGTAGGTGCCCACGACCCGGCCGCTCGCCGTGTCGCGGACGAGCAGGTGGTCGCAGTACGCGTCGAAGGCGTCGATGTCGAGGCCCGGCTGCGGAGTGGGCAGGAGGGCGCCCATCTCCCCGGCGAAGACGTCGTGGCGCAGCCGCTGCGCGGCCCGGACGTCCTCCTCGTCACGGGCGAGGGTGACCGTGTAGCGGGTCGGTGCCGCGGTCGGTGGGGGGCTGGCGAGGGCGGAAACTCCGGTCATGGCTCTCTCCTGGTCACGGGCCGGTTCGGCGGGAGCGGCGGACCGGTGTCGTGCGTCCGCCGCCCCAGTTCTGCCGATGCCGGCTGACCGGTGCGTGACCGGCGCGGAGAGAGGGGGTGTGAGATTGCTGAACGGCTCGGGCACCCGTCGACCGCGGCGGACCGCGCGCACGCGCCGCTCGTGTGGCCGGGGGAAGCCGACCGCCGACGGGCCGTGCTCCGAGTCACGCCGTTGCGGACGAGCCGCGGCATTCCCGGCGCGACAAGGGATCCACGGCATGGACGGGTTCGGTCATGACGTATGCGCCGTCCTGGGTGTGCCGGATGGCAGGGGATTGCTGAGCAATCCCTCATGGACCGCACGCACAACGGTTTCGGTGCGTGTGCTCGTGCCGAGTTTCCGCATGGTCTTGGCGAGTTGGTCTTTGACCGCGGAGGCGCTGAGATGGAGGCGGGAACCGATCTCGCGGTTGGTGAGCCCCTCGGCGACCAGTTGGAGGATCATCACCTCTTCCTCGCCCAGAGCTCGTTGTTCAGGCGCGAGCACGGCGAGTGCCATGCGGGCGTCGATGACGAGGTTGCCTTCGGCGATGCTGCGCAGGCTCTTGGCGAGTTCTTCGCTGGGCATGTCTTTGAGGAGGAAGCCGCGTGCTCCGGCGCGTACCGCTGCTGCGGCGGCGGCAGAGTCCTCGAAACTGGTGAGAACCGCAACGCGGGTGAGTGGGTAGGTGCGACACACATCGCGGATGAATGCGATGCTGGAGCCGTGGCCGAGGCGCAGGTCCACCACGACGAGCTGGACCGGCGGTCGGCGGCCGTGCGGGGCTTGGCTGCGCAGGAAGTCCATCGGTGCGCTGGCGTCCCCGAAGGTGCCTGTCACCTGCATGCCTTCTCGGGTCAGGGCGCGGCTCAACCCGTCCAGCACGATCTCGTGATCGTCGACGAGAACGACGGTCGGGCCGTGTGGTTCCCGGGGGGTGGTCGCCTCCCGCTCCCCGTTGTCACCCTGCTGCGCGGATAGCTGCATCATGTCCTCCTGCGGTAGCGGCCGTAGGCCGGTCGGCCCCTCCGCCGGGTCCGGCGAACGCCGCGGATCACACGGGGTGGAGCAGTCGTCAAGACCTGTGAACGGGTTCACGTCGGTTCGGCGCGATCGGTGGTGGTGCCCGAGCCCGGTCCATGGCCGTGCTGCACATCCGCTCGGTGTGACCGCGCCGGGAGGGGAGCCCGGTGGCGTCAGCGTCCGGCGCGACGGCCGCTTCGCCCCGGAGCCGGTCGGACGACGCGGACGGGACGCCGGAGCACCAGGGCCGTCCCAGCATGATCACGCGGAGGCGGGCCTGTTCGTGCAGGCGGCGGGTCAGGTCCGGGCGGTGGACGGTGGTCTGGGCCATCGGCTCCGCCCATGGTTCGCAGCGCGGGCCGAGGCGGGGATCGGTGGCCCGGCGGTCCAGATGCCGACGGACTGCAGGCTGGGCCGTCGTCCGGTTCCGCATCGGTGAGGACCGCACTGACCGGCTCGGCCCCGTCGACGTCGGCGGCCCGCTCGCTCGGGCAGGCCGCGAAACCGAAGTGCGCGGCCGGCTCCCGTCGCCTGGCATCGCGGCGGTTCATACGGCATGGACCCCTCGCTCGGCCAGAGCGCCGTTCTCGAGCCCGGCGCCCGCCCCGCGGCGGGGTCGCCGGCAGCCGCTGCGGACCACCACAGGACGGCCCACCCCGTCGTTCTCCGCCACCGACGTTGTCTTGTGCCGGTTGGCTTCGGCCTCCAGCGCAGCGGCGGACATCCGGCGGGCGCCCTCGCGTACGATCTCGTCGATCGGGGATCCGGACTCGGTGGATCCGTCGGCGTTCACTACGCTGAGCACGGGCATGCCTTCCCGACCGCGCTGCAAAGCGGGCCTGCTTCGTGACCACCACAGCGTCATGGGGGAGGGTACGCCCTCCGCGTCCGGCCCTGAGGCCGGTCCACAACTCCTGAGCAGTGCCCTCACACAGCGGCGGGACTGTCTGCGTTCCTGGCAGGAATTGTGGCGCGGTGGTCAGCGTGGATGCTGCGCAGCAAGGTGGCGGACGTGCCCTTGGCCAAGCTCGCGTCGTCATGAGGGGCCCGCCGCCCGGACCACCGGTTCCAGATCACCGGTCGGGGAATGCGGGGACTACAATCGCGCCCTGACAGGAGTCGGGTCGGCCGGTGGCAGGCGACGGGGGGAGCGGGGGACCGTCCGGTTGCCGGCGTCGCGATCTGCGCGCGCAGGCCAGGGCGGCGCCCGGGCGGCTGCCGGGATGGGATGAGGGTCAGCCGTGATGCAGCGTTCGGGAGGGTCCCCGTGTCGCAGGGACCGACGCCGGGCTCTCATGGGTACGGGTCGGATGGACGCCGGTCGGACCTTCCGGGAGACGACGCCGTGACGGAGTACGTGTTGCCGAGGCGGCGACCATGGTTGGCCGAGGTCGGCCGGAAGCTGATGCGCGCCAGCGACAGCCGGCATGTGATGCGGATCGTGGCCCGGGAGGCGTGCCTGGTGGCGCGCTGCGACCGCTCGCTGGTGCTGCGTTGGGACGAGACGGCCGACCAGGTCGCGGCCTGCGCCGGTTACGGTTTCCCCGAGCAGGTGGTGGAGGCGGCGCGCGGGGACATCGCGGGGCTTCCCGGCCTGGAGCAGTTGTGCAAGGCCGGGCAGGCGGTGCTGCTGGGGCCGGGCCCGCTTGTCGAGCGGTTGCCGTTCCGGCAGGTGACGGGGTGTGACGCGGGCAGGGAGATCCTGGCCCATCCGCTGTCCAGCGAACGCTTCGGCACGCTTGGCGCCGTATTCCTCTGCCGGGACCAGGAACGCTGGAAGCCCGAGGCCGGCGAGCTGTACGCCCTTGCCGATTTCACCGAGCTGGCCGCACTGGCGCTCGGGCACGCGCTGCTGTTCGAGCAGTCCGGCGTGCTGACCTCGCTGACGGCACGGGCCCGGCTCGCGGCGGAACTGCACGATGGGGTGACCCAGGAGCTGTTCGCCGCTCGGCTGGATGTGGACGAACTGCGTCAGATGTCCGGGCTGCCCGCCGAGGCCACGACGGTGTTGGAGCGGATCGCGGCACGGCTGACCGACGCGACCCAGGAACTGCGCGCCACCATGCGCTGGATATCACGGAGTTGGTCGGCGGGAGAGGATGTCTGCGCGCCGGACATCACAGTGGCCGACCTGGTCCGGGACCGGCTTGCCGAGTTCCGCACGCACAGTGACATCAACGTCGACTTCGATGCGTGCGGTGCGGGGCCCGAACCCGCGGCCGAGTGCCGCGAGGTGCTGGTGAGGGCGGTTCGCGAGGGTCTGACCAACGTGATCAAGCATGCGAACGCCACCCAGGTGAGCATCACACTGCAGCGCGACGACACGCAGTGGGCGGTACGGGTGGACGATGACGGGGTGGGCCGGGCTGCCGAGATCCGGCGCGTGCTGGCGCTGCCCGAGGCCGAGTCCTTCGGGCTGTCCAGCCTGGCGGCCGAAGCCGCCAGGCTGGGCGGGCGGTTCTGGGCCTCGACCGCGGTGCGGCTCGGCGGGGTGTCGATCGGCGTGGCGGTACCCACACGGCCATCGGCCGGCCCCCATCCGGAGGCTTGCTGACGCCACCCGGCGCCGCCGGAACCGCCGTCCGGCGTCCGCGGGCAACCGTTGTGACCGGCGTCAAACGATGTTTCTCCTCATAAGCTCACCGACGATCACGACAAGCTCCGCATGCGTGACGCTACGGAGTTTGTGACCGCAGAGCTTCTCCATCGGGTCCCGCCTCACACGCCGGCTGTGCCCCGATGCGCGAGTAAGGAGAATCATGTCATCTGAGAGGACGCCGGGGCGGGTCAAGTGGAAGCGCTTCGCCGCCATGCTGGTGCCTGCTGTCGGGCTCACCGGAGTGCTGGTGATCCTCACCGCGGAGGGAGCGCTCGCCACGTCCTTCTCCGTCGCCGGAAAGCCGTTCAGCGCCACCGCGAGCAGCGTGAGCGGGACGGGCTTCGTGAACTACGGCGACTCCCTTTCCACCCAGGACGGCACACAGCACTATGTCGCGACGAACGCTCTGAGGACCGCAACGATCAAGAACTTCTGCATGGCCATCAAGCTGGGGCCGATCACCACCCTGATGAAGGCGGGAGGCGGCGCCACCCCGGTCTCCGGGAACGACGTCGCCTTCATCGTCAAGGACTTCAGCGGCGACGGCGTCATGCACAACCTCGTCATGGGCCAGGACGCCGGCACGCTGAATGCTGTGCCGGGCTACCGCGGTACCCCGGGGTCTTTCGGGATGCAGGCATCGAGTGTCACCCTCAACGGTCCCGCCATGCACGCGAGGGAGATGGCGGCCGGCACCATCACCCTGCCCGGCTTCAACATGGACGTCACCCGCGGCGGAGGCTGCTAGTGGCGGCGTCCGACAGCGCACAGCCCACTCGCCGGAGACGTTGGCGGAGGTGGCGGCGGACGCGCCCTTTCTGGGGCGGGCTGCTGCTGATACTGGCCGGTGTCGAGCTGCTGTTCATCCCGCTCATCGACGTGTTCATGAGCGGTGCGATCGGCGTCGTCATGCACATGGGGATCGGCGGCGTCTCCGGAGTCCTGATCGGCGGTGTGCTGGCCGCCTGCGGTCTCCTGCTCTGGTTCGACCCCGCGCACAGGATCTTCTACGCGGTCATCGGCACCCTGGGGGGAGTCCTCTCGTTCCCGGCGACGAACTTCGGCGGGTTCTTCCTGGGATTGCTGCTCGGGATCATCGGTGGCTCCCTGGCGTTCGGCTGGACGGAGATCCCGCCCCCGGAGGCGAGCGGGAGTTCCCGGGAGCCGGGCTCCGGCGAGCCGGACGAGAAGGCGGGCAGCCCCCCGCAAGCCCCCGGCGGCACATCGGCCGGTGAAACGTCCCGTCACGCCGCGCGCCCCACCGGGAAGCCCGGAAACGCCGGCGCCGACGCGACGGCACGGACGGCACGGACGGCACGGACGGCACACCTCCCAGAGTCCTTGTGCGCCGGCGGCCGGGCCAGGCCGCGCAGCAGACCACGGCTGGTGGCGGCCGCGGGGATGGCGGCCATCGTCAGCCCGCTGCTGTTGACCGGGCGAGCCGTGGCGGCACCGGCAGCGCCTGCTGACGGATGCGTCCTGATCCTCTGTCCGCCGAGTCCCGCGCCCTCGCCGAGCGGGACGGGCTCGCCCGGCGCTCCTCCCGGCCCGTCCCCCGCGCCCAGTCTGCTGCCTCCCGTGCTCGGCCCCCCGCTACCCCTCGGACCCGGTTCCCCATCGGCAAGCCCCGGGACCGGTTCCCCGTCCGGCGCGTCCGGTGCAGCGGAGGACGGCCAGAAGTCACCGTCCGCGGCAGGAACTCCCGGTCTGAGGGCGTACACCGCACCGCTTGTCTTCACGATGGGGACAGGACGGCTGACCGGCTTCGCCTACGAGGGGGTGGCCGATCTTCCGGCGGCCGGTGGCCGGACGGTGCGCATGATGAAGTTCACCGTGAAGTCGTTCCAGGGATCCGGCGGGGTCAGGGGTGTCGTCACGCAGGGCGGGCACACCACGGTGATCAGCAGTCCTTCGCTCTCGCTCAGCGGCGATGTCGTCTGGTACGCGACGAAATTGTCCGCCAAGCTGCTGGGTGTCCCCCTGACCCTGACCCCCGGCAACGCGCAGTCGGAGCTGCTGCACGCGCTCAAGTCGGTCACGCCTGCCGCCGGTTCACTGACCCTGACGGACATCGTCGCGAACCAGCCGATCATCATCGCCGGGTCCATGCAGGGCGGGCTCGCCATCACGGCCGGTTGAGCGCTGCCACCCGGGTGCTGGCACCGGAAGTGAGCGGCGCCCGACCTCCCATGGCAGGGCAGTGCACCCGCGACGGCCTCCTGCCCGCTCGCTGTCCCTTCGGCCTCATGCGACGGCCGCAAGGCACAGCCGACCGGGCAGGGGGCTGTCGAATGAATGGGGCGGTGGCTGCCCGCCGGGACCGGGCGTGAGCACCTGCCCGGTCCCGCACGTGCGCCCCTGCCGCCGCTAGCGGCGGCCCGCCTTGCGGGTCGCGCGCAGCCACTCCTTGTTCATGGCGGTGATGGAGACCAGCGGGATGCCCTTCGGGCAGGCGGTGGCGCACTCGCCGGTGAGCGTGCAGCCGCCGAAGCCCTCCTCGTCCATCTGCGCCACCATGTCGAGCACGCGGGTCTCCCGCTCGGGCGCGCCCTGCGGCAGGACGTTGAGGTGGTTGATCTTCGCCGAGGTGAACAGCATCGCCGCGCCGTTCGGGCAGGCGGCCACGCAGGCGCCGCAGCCGATGCACTCGGCGTGCTCGAACGCGAAGTCGGCGTCCGGCTTCGGTACGGGCGTGGCGTGGGCCTCGGGCGCGGCGCCGGTCGGGGCGGTGATGTAGCCGCCGGCCTGGATGATGCGGTCGAAGGCGGAACGGTCGACGACGAGGTCCTTGACGACCGGGAAGGCCGAGGCCCGCCACGGCTCGACGTCGATCGTGTCGCCGTCCTTGAAGGACCGCATGTGCAGCTGGCAGGTGGTGGTGCGCTCGGGGCCGTGCGCGTCGCCGTTGATGACCAGCGAGCATGCGCCGCAGATGCCCTCGCGGCAGTCGTGGTCGAAGGCGACCGGGTCCTCGCCCTTGAGGATGAGCTCCTCGTTGAGGGTGTCCAGCATCTCCAGGAACGACATGTCGGGCGAGACTCCGTCCACCTCGTACGTGGACATCGCGCCGTCGGCGTCGGCGTTCTTCTGCCGCCAGACGCGCAGGGTGAGCTTCATGCGTAGCTCCGCTGAGTGGGGTGGACGTACTCGAAGACCAGGTCTTCCTTGTGCAGGACGGGGGCCGTGCCGGTGCCGGTGAACTCCCAGGCGGCCGCGTACGCGAACGCGTCGTCCTTGCGGGCCGCCTCGCCGTCCGGGGTCTGGGACTCCTCGCGGAAGTGACCGCCGCAGGATTCGGCGCGGTGCAGCGCGTCGAGGCACATCAGCTCGGCCAGTTCCAGGTAGTCGACGATGCGGTTGGCCTTCTCCAGCGACTGGTTGAACTCCTCGCCGGTGCCGGGCACCTTGATGCGCCGCCAGAACTCCTCGCGGATCTGCGGGATGCGCTCCAGGGCCTTGCGCAGTCCCGCGTCGGTCCGCGCCATGCCGCAGAACTCCCACATGAGTTCGCCGACCTCGCGGTGGAAGGAGTCGGGGGTGCGGTCGCCGTCGACGGCAAGCAGCCGGGCGAGCCGGTCCTGCGTCTCGGTCAGCACCTCCCGGACGGCGGGGTGTCCGGCGGTGACCTCCTCCTGGTGCGGGTTGCGGGCCAGGTAGTCGTTGATCGTCGACGGGAGGACGAAGTAGCCGTCGGCGAGGCCCTGCATCAGCGCGGAGGCGCCGAGCCGGTTCGCCCCGTGGTCGGAGAAGTTGGCCTCGCCGATCGCGAACAGGCCCGGGATCGTGGTCTGCAGGTCGTAGTCGACCCACAGGCCGCCCATCGTGTAGTGCACGGCGGGGTAGATCCGCATCGGCACCTCGTACGGGTTCTCCGCGGTGATCCGCGCGTACATGTCGAAGAGGTTGCCGTACTTCTCCTCGACCTTCCCCCGGCCCATCCGCTCGATGGCGTCGGCGAAGTCGAGGTAGACGCCCTGGCCGCCGGGGCCGACGCCGCGGCCCTCGTCGCAGACGTTCTTCGCGGCGCGGGAGGCGATGTCGCGGGGCACGAGGTTGCCGAAGGAGGGGTAGATGCGCTCCAGGTAGTAGTCGCGCTCTTCCTCGGGGATCTCGTTCGGCGGACGGGTGTCGCCCTTGGCCTTGGGCACCCAGATCCGGCCGTCGTTGCGCAGCGACTCGCTCATCAGGGTGAGCTTGGACTGGTGGTCGCCGGTGCGCGGGATGCAGGTCGGGTGGATCTGCGTGAAGCAGGGGTTGGCGAAGTAGGCGCCGCGGCGGTGGGCCCGCCAGATCGCGGTGGCGTTGGAGTTCATGGCGTTCGTCGACAGGTAGAAGACGTTGCCGTAGCCGCCGGAGGCCAGCACGACCGCGTCCGCGACGTAGGTGTCGATCCTGCCGGTGACCAGATCGCGGGCGACGATGCCGCGGGCCCGTCCGTCGATGACGATCAGGTCGAGCATCTCGGTGCGCGGGTGCATCTCCACGTTGCCGGCCGCGATCTGCCGCGACAGCGCCTGGTACGCGCCGAGCAGCAGCTGCTGGCCCGTCTGGCCGCGGGCGTAGAAGGTGCGCGAGACCTGCACGCCGCCGAAGGAGCGGGTGTCGAGGAGGCCGCCGTACTCGCGGGCGAAGGGGACGCCCTGCGCCACGCACTGGTCGATGATCTCGACGGAGATCTGGGCCAGGCGGTGCACGTTGGACTCGCGCGCCCGGAAGTCGCCGCCCTTGACGGTGTCGTAGAAGAGGCGGTGGATGGAGTCGCCGTCGTTGCGGTAGTTCTTGGCGGCGTTGATACCGCCCTGCGCGGCGATCGAGTGCGCCCGGCGCGGGGAGTCCTGGTAGCAGAACTGGACGACGTGGTAGCCCTGTTCGGCGAGCGTGGCGCCCGCGGAGCCGCCGGCCAGGCCGGTGCCGACGACGATCACGGTGTGCTTGCGCCGGTTGGCGGGGTTGACCAGCTTGGCCTCGAAGCGGCGCTTGTCCCAGCGCTCGTTGATCGGGCCGGCCGGGGCCCTGGTGTCGGTGACCGGCGCGCCGGTCGCGTAGTCCGTGTACTCAGAGGATGCGGTCATGTCAGCTCACCACTCCGGTCATGACACCCACGGGCACGGCGATGAACCCGGCCGTGAGCAGCAGCGCAAAGGCATGGGCGATGGTCTTCAGGGCGCGGTCGCGGGTGCGGCTGCCGACGCCGAGGGTCTGGGCCGCGCTCCACAGGCCGTGTTGGATGTGCATGCCGAGGGCGAGCATCGCGACGATGTAGACGACGTTGCCGTACCAGGTGGAGAAGGTGTCGACGACGTTCTGGTACGGGTGGCCCTCCTGGAAGCCGCCGGAGTGCACGGTGCCCGTGGTCAGGTCGAGGATGTGCCAGACGATGAAGAGGCCGAGGATGATCCCGCCCCAGCGCATGGTGCGGGTGGCGTAGCTCGCGCGCGGACGCTTGTGCACGTACTTGCTGGGGCGCGCCTTGATGTCGCGGCGGCTGAGCTGGTACGCGGAGACCGCGTGCGCGACGACGGCGGCGACCAGGACGACGCGGATGAGCCAGAGCGTCCACTCGTAGTGCATGAACGGTTCGCCGACGGTACGCAGCCAGTGGGCGTAGTGGTTGAACTCGCCCGCCCCGAAGTAGATCTTCAGGTTCCCGATCATGTGGGCGAGCAGGTACAGCAGCATGATGAGGCCGCTGACCGCCATCACTGTCTTCTTGCCGACGGTGCTGTCCCACACGCTGCGTGCCATGGACGGCCGTCGGTCCGTCCGCGTTGCCAGAGCCATGGGTCAGAACGCTAGGGCCGAAGGTCCCTATCGGTCCAAGACATGGTCCGGCTGGTTTCGATAGGCAAGCCCTATGCTGATGGGGTGCAGTTCCAGCAGCTCCAGTACTTCGTGGCCGTCGCCGAGACCCGGCACTTCACCCGTGCCGCCGATCTGGTCCATGTCGCCCAGCCGTCGCTGTCGCAGCAGATCAAGTCGCTGGAGCGGGAACTCGGGGCGGATCTGTTCCTGCGGGCGCGCGGCAACATCACGCTCACGGACGCGGGCGAGGCGCTGCTGCCGCTGGCCCGCCGCATCCTCGCCGACGCGGACACCGCCCGGCACGAGGTGCAGGAGCTGGTACAGCTGCGCCGCGGCCGGGTGCGACTGGGGGCCACGCCGAGCGTGTGCACGGGCCTGCTGCCGGACGTGCTGCGCGCCTTCCACGACCGCTATCCCGGCATCCGGCTGCTGATCGAGGAAGGCGGCTCGCACGATCTGGTGCGGGAGCTGGCGCGCGGTGCCCTCGACCTCGCGCTGATCGTCCTCCCGCTGCCCACCCCCTCCCCCGCGCTGACCACCGTGGAGCTGCTGCGCGAGGACCTGGTGGTGGTGTCCTCCCCCGACGCGCCCCGGCCGGGGGGCGGACGGCGCACGGTCCGCGTCGCCGATCTGGAGGGCGAGCGTCTGGTGATGTTCCGCCACGGCTACGACCTGCGGGAACTGACCGTGGCCGCGTGCCGCGCCGAGGGCTTCGAGCCGGACTTCGCGGTGGAGGGGGGCGAGATGGACGCGGTGCTGGGCTTCGTGCGCGCCGGGCTGGGCGTCGCCGTGGTCCCGCGCATGGTCGCGACCCGGTCGGGCCGCGGACTGCGCGTCACACCCCTGGCCCGGCCCGGACTGCACCGCACCATCGCGCTCGCGCACCGCAGCGATGTGGCTCCGCCGCGGGCGGCCAGGGAGTTGCAGCGGATGCTGCTGGAGCGCTGAGCGCCTGCTTCCGCGGGGACGCCACGGACAGGCGGCCGCCGGCGGCCCCCTGTCCGCCTCAGCCCGTCCGCCTCAGCCCGTCCGCCTCACCCCGTCCGCCACCCGGCGACCGCCGCCGTCCCGCGGGGAAGGGCCCCGCCGGCAGCCGCCGTGCACGAAGGACGCGTCGGTGCGCGGCAGGCCCCACCGCACGGACGCCGCCGGCACCGCGCGGCCGTGGGGCGGGCCCGCTCAGCCCGTCGCGTCCACCAGCGCCAGTTCGTGCAGCCGGTCCGGTGGGCCGGGGCGGGCGTAGTACCAGCCCTGGGCCGTGTCGCAGCCCAGTATCCGCAGCTGCTCGGCCTGCGCGCCGGTCTCCACACCCTCCACGGTGACGGCGAGGTCCAGGCTGTGGGCGAGGGAGACGATCCCTTCGACGATCTTGAGGTCGACGGGGTCGGCCGGGTACTGCTGCATGCTCTGGGTGAAGGAACGGTCCAGCTTCAGGATCCGCACCGGCAGCCTGCGCAGGTTGGCGAGGTTCGAGTAGCCGGTGCCGAAGTCGTCGAGGGCGATGTCCACGCCCATCTCGGCCAGCCGCCGCAGCGGCTTGAGCAGGTCGTCGTCCGCGCCGATGAGCGCCGACTCCGTCACCTCCAGGCACAGCGCGTCCGGTTCGAGGCCGGACTGCTCCAGGATGTCGACGGTGTCGGAGACCAGCCCGGGATGGGTGAGCTGGCACGGCGAGAGGTTGACGTTGATGCGCAACGGGCCCGTCCGCTCGTGTCTCTCCTGCCATGCCCGGGCCTGACGTACCGCCTCTTCGAGGACCCAGCGGCCCAGCGGCACGATCAGCCCGGTGCGCTCGGCCAGCGGGATGAAGCGGTCGGGACCGAGCACGCCGTGCTGCGGATGCAACCAGCGCACCAGGGCCTCGGCGCCGCGCACGGTGCCGTCGCCCAGGTGCACCAGCGGCTGGTACTCGATGAAGAACTCACCCCGGTCCAGCGCGGTGGGCAGCGCCGTGGTCAGCCCGTGCCGTGTGATGGCGCGCGCGTCGGCCTCGGGGTCGGCGAGTTCGAAGCGGTTGCCGCCCGCGGACTTGGCCCGGTACATGGTGATGTCGGCGCTGCGCAGCACCTCGGCCGGGCCGCGCTCCCCGACCGGGCCCTCGACGATGCCGATGCTGCCGCGCACGGTCAGCTCGCGCCCGTCGATGCCGATCGGGGTGACCAGCGCGTTCATGATGCGTGCGGCGAGCTCGTCGACCCCGCGCTCGGTGTCGGGTCCGGTGGTCAGCGCCACGAACTCGTCCCCGCCCAGGCGCGCCACCATCTCGCCGGGCGCGGTGGCGCACGCCTGCAGCCGGTCGGCGACCTCGACGAGCAGCCGGTCGCCGGCCGCGTGCCCGAGGCTGTCGTTGATGGTCTTGAAGCCGTCGAGGTCGAGGTAGCACAGGCCGAACCGCTGTCCCCCGCCCGCCGCGAGGGCCTTCTCCAGGCGCTCGAAGAAGAGGGTGCGGTTGGGCAGCCCGGTGAGCGCGTCGTGCGTGGCCTCGTAGCGCAGCCGGAGGTTGAGCAGCCGCCGCTCGGTGGTGTCCTCCATGAGGGCGAGCTGGTACTGGGGGCACCCGTCCGCGTCGCGCAGCAGGGACACCGTGAGGTTGGTCCACAGAACCGTTCCGTCGGGCCGGTAGAAGGCCTTTTCGACGTGGTAGTGCTCGCGCTCGCCCCGGACGAGTTCCTCGTACAGGCGCCAGACCTGCGGCGCGTCGTCCGGGTGGGTCCACTCGGTGACGTTGCGGCCGCGCACCAGGTTCTCCGAGCCGCCGAACATGCGCAGCAGCGCGCCGTTGACCTCCAGCATGTTGCCGTCGAGGTCCGCGATGGCGATCCCTATGGCCGCGCCCTCGAAGACCGCGCGGAAGCGGGCCTCGCTGCTGTGCAGTGCCTGCGCCACCACGCCCTGGGCGGTGAGGGCGGCCCGTGAGATCGCCTCCTGTTCGGCCAGTGTCCGCTCCCGCAGGGCCTCCGCGAACCCGGCGGCCATCGCGTGCTGCAGCCGCGAGCAGCGGGTCCGCAGGGCCTCCTGCGCCTCCGCCGGGGCGTCCGGGTCGCCGCAGTAGAGCACCAGGTAGGCGTCGACGCAGTCGAGCGTGCGGCTGAGCGTCTCGGGGTCGGTGCAGTGCGCCTCGATGAGCGCCGCGCCGATCCTCCTGGCCTCGGGGGCGTCGAACGTCCTCGCCCTCAGCGCGTCGCGCAGACGCCGGGCCAGCGGCAGCAGATGCTCCTCGAACTCGGGCCGGGTCAGCGACGTCGAGGTCGCCGGGAAGACCGCCCGGCTCCAGATCGTCGCGAACCTGCGCAGTCTGTCCTCCGGTCCGCCCGGCTCCGCGGTCACGCCGGGCGCCCCACGCCGGCGAACCCCGAGAAGGAATACGGATCCTCGTCCTCGGGCGCCGTGTCGGGCCGCCAGATCGGCATCGGCACCAGCCCGGGTTCCACCATGTCGTACCCCTCGAAGAACCGCGCGATCTCCTCGCGCGAGCGCATGATCAGCGGATTGCGGATGTTCTTGTACACGTCGACAGCGCCCTCGGCCTGCTCCTGCGCGAGCGGGACCCCCTCGTACGAGGCGTGCGTGAGGACCAGCAGGCTGCCCGGTGCGAGCGCGTCGCGCAACTCGGCCACCGCGCCGTACGGGTCGTCCGCGTCCTCCACGAAGTGCAGTATGGCAACCAGAAGGAGTGCTACCGGGCGGTTCAGGTCGATCAGGCGCTCCACCTGAGGGCTCGCCAGGATGTCCTGGGGTTTGAGGAGATCGGCCGCGACGACGTCGGCGTCCTCGTTGCCCTCCAGAACGGCCTGGCTGTGCGCGACCGCCACCGGGTCGTGGTCGACGTACACGACGCGCGCGCCGGGGCGCGCCCGCTGCGCCACTTCGTGGACGTTGCCGAAGGTCGGGATGCCCGAACCGATGTCGAGGAACTGGGTGATGCCCTCCCCGGCGGCGAAACGCACCGCGCGGCGCATGAACGCCCGGTTCGCCTGCATGATCTTGGGGAGTCCCGGCATGAACTCCATCGCCTGGCGCGCGGCCACCCGGTCGACCTCGAAGTTGTGCGATCCGCCCAGGTAGAAGTCGTACATGCGGGACACGCTCGGCACGGAGATGTCGATGCTCCGTGGGGCCCAGGCGGGGCGCTCCATGTAGTTCTCCAAGGCGTAGGCGGCGGTATGGCGATCCGGTGTTCGAGCAGAGGCTACTGATCGCCCGCCAACCGAGCGACCGGAACCGGAAATTGACCATCCGTTCCCGGTCACTGCCTGCGGCACGTGCCGTGACTCACGACCGCTCCACTGCGTCCGCGTCGTGTCCCGGGCATGCCGAAGCGGCCCGCTCCCCCCGTGCGGTGCGGAGGGAGCGGACCGGGTCGTGCGCGCCCGTGTTGCGTGCGTCCGGCACTCCTGCTTCTCAGTCCACTCCCTTCGCGTTCCGTGGCTGACTGGGCGAGGCGATCGATCGACCCTGGGGAAGGTGATCTCTACTTCTTGGGCGCGCCGACCGGCTTTCCGTCGGGCGAGACGGCGTACCAGGTGCCGCCCACGCCCTGACCGTTGGTCTCTCCGGGGGCCGTGTCACCGGAGAAGGTGTAGATGGGCCAGCAGTTGACGGTCATCTGCTTCTGGCCGTCGGGGCGGGTGAAGCCCATGAGGCCCTTCTTCTTGACACCCTTGGTGTCCCCGGCCGGGACCGGTGCCACGACGGGCCACTTCTCCAGGCAGGCGCCCGTGCACCGCGACACCGGCTTCGGCCATGCCTCGTCCTTCATGAAGCGGTAGACCGTCATGCCGTTCTTGTCGACGACGATCGGGCCGAGCTTGGG
Source organism: Streptomyces sp. PSU-S4-23 (assembly GCF_055632315.1). Classification (NCBI taxonomy): domain Bacteria; kingdom Bacillati; phylum Actinomycetota; class Actinomycetes; order Kitasatosporales; family Streptomycetaceae; genus Streptomyces; species Streptomyces sp. PSU-S4-23. Next base: position 725,163 of record NZ_JBVMUU010000002.1, read on the forward strand.
GTCGTTGCGGACGGACAGGCCCGGCAGGGCCGCGCCGGCCTTCTTGCCGGTGGGCGCGGTGGCGAACCAGGTACCCTTGACCGCTTGGCCGTTGGTGTCGCCGGCCTTGGTGTCCTTGGCGTAGCGGTACATCGGCCAGCCGGCGACGGTCAGTTGCTTGGTGCCGTCGGAGCGGGTGACCTCGCCGAGCAGGGACCTGTCGATGCCGGAGGCGGCCGTGGCGCCCTCCGCGGGAACGGGCGGCCACGTCTTCGCGCAGTCGCCGTCGCAGGTGGCCTTCGGCGGTTCGGCCGTGTCCTGGTCGAAGCGGTAGAGGGTGAGGCCCGTGCCATCGGTGATGATCTTGCCGAGCTTCGCGTTGTCGACGACGGCCAGCTGACCCGCGGGCTGCCCGTTCGGGGAGGCACTCGGCGCGCTGGTGGAGTCCGCCCCGTAGCCGTTCCCGGGGCCGGTGACGGAGCCGTAACCGCCCGGGGCAGCGGTGGCCCCCACGTTCTGGCTGCCCGGCGACTGGGTGCCGCTCTCCTGACCGCACGCCGTCGTGAGCGCCAGCACGGCCGCAGCTGTCGCCACGAGGGAGGCGCTCCGCCAGGATGTCTTCATGTCCAACTCCCGCTGTCAACGTTGGGGTTGCAGCGACCTTTGTGCGCCGCGTCGGCACTAGGTACGAGCGGGGGTGCCCGGTGTGTTCAATCCGGCCGGGCATTTCTTTCCGGACCCTGTGACGCGTCTCGGCCACCCGCCCCGCGGCCCGCAGGCCCGCCGGGGCAAACCTCGCGGACGCGCATCTCCCTCCTTCGGGGCAATTCGCGGGCCCGGCCGCGTGCGCGGACACGGACGAGCCCATGATCTCCGTCGTGCATCGACCCCAACGGAACCGGTCCGGCCTCGTCACCAGGGTGCCGGCCCTGGTGGCGCTCGTCTGGATCCTCGTGGGCGCCCCTGCCGGCACGGCGTGGGCCGACGCGTGCGCGTTCGCCTCGACCGGCCCGGACGGCACCCAGGCGGTGGCGGTCGCGGGCCCGGGCGCAGGCGCGGGGACAGACCCGGGCGCAGGCCCGGGGACAGGCCCGGGGACAGGCCCGGGGACAGGCCCGGGGACAGGCCCGGGGACAGGCGCGGGGACAGGCGCGGACGGGCTCGTGGACGGCGGTGCCCTCTCCCTGCCGCCGGCGTGCCGGTCGCAGAGCCCGGCCCCCACTCCCCCGCCCGCTCCCACGCCCCCACCGGCGCCCGAGCCACCAGCCCGCCCCACGCCGCACCCGAGGCCGGAGCCGGCCCGGACACCGCCGCCCCCACCGCCGCCGGCCGCGGCGCCCCGCCCCCGGCCGGTGCCGGCACGGCACACCGCCCGCGCCCCGCTCCCGGTCCCCTCGCGCACGCCCGGACCACGGCCCGCGGCCCACCCGGTGCGCTATCCGCCGCATCGCCTGGTGCCCCGCCCGCGGCGACCGCGCCACGGTCCGTCGCCGCTCACCTTCACCCTGCTCATCGTCGTGCCCGCGGTGTTCGCCGTCGCCGCGCTGCGTCCGCGCTGAGCCTGCTTCCTGGAGGCATCTGTTGTCGGAATGGCTTGTTCTCGCCCTCGCAACGGCGGCCGCCTGCGCCGTCGTGATCGTGGTGACCCTGCTGCGCCATCGCACGGCCGGTGAGGACGACGATCCGTCCGAGACCCCGGACGTGATCGAGTACATGACCATGTGGATCGGCGTGGTGTACGCCATCGTGCTGGGCCTGGCCATCGCCGGGGTCTGGGAGGCCCGCGGCGCCGCCCAGGACCATGTCCAGGCCGAGGCCCAGGCGCTGCACGAGATCTCGGAGCGGGTGCGGGTCTATCCGGCGGACGTCCGCGACCGCATCCGCGCCGACGTCGACGCGTATGCCGGACACGTCGTCACCACCGAGTGGAAGACCATGGCCGCTCACGGCACGCTGACCGTCCGCGGCCGGGACCTGCTCCAGCGGATCCGTCAGGACGTCACCGACCACGAGCCGGCGACCGACTTCCAGGGCCAGGCGTACCAGCCGCTCCTCGACCAGGTCGCGGCCGTGGACGCGGCGCGGGCCGCCCGGGCCGACTCGGCGGGCTCGACCATGCCGCCGGTGGTGTGGTTCGGCCTGATCGCGGGCGCGGTGGTCACCATCGGCATGGTCTTCGCCCTGCAGATCCGGCGCTCGGCCCGCGAGCTGGTCCTGGCCGGGCTCTTCTCCGCGCTGATCGCCTTCCTGCTCTTCCTGATCTGGGACTTCGACGCGCCCTACGGCCGCGGCTCCACCGCCTCCGCGCAGCCGTTCCTGACGCTGTTCCCGGGGCTTCACCGGTAGCGGACAGGGGCGCGGCCGTCCCCCGTACGGCGCAACGCATACCCCGTTCGCACGACAGCGATCGCGCCACGACACCGGCCTTCCTAGCGTTTCGCTCATCGAGGTGCATGTACGGCGCAGGCGGAAAAGGTCCGCAGCACGGCTCCTCGGAGACCTGGAGGCTCACCATGCGCGCGATACGCGTCGCTTCGGCCGCACTGCTGGGCGTCACCGCCCTGACGCTCACCGCTCCCGCGGCCGTTGCCGGAAGTGGCGGCGTCCACGCCGCCGCGTCGTCCGCCCACGCCGCCGGGCCGGGGACGATCGCCCCCGGCGTCCGGAGCACCCTGCCGGTGGGGGAGTGCGGCACCGACGCCGACGCCTACGACGCCAAACGCGGCTTCGCGTACGAGGCGACGTACCCGTGCGGCGCCGAGTCCGGGCGGCATCTCGCCGTCACCACCGGCCGCGGCAACGGCGACGGCGAGGGCTTCTTCGGCGACTCCGGCGGGCGCTACCGGCGCCACGGCGTGCACGCCGGCCTCGGCGGCAGCATCGGCGGCTTCGATCTCGAGCGGATCGGTCTGGGAGCGGCGCTCGTCTCCGGCTCGATCGGCGCGGCCTGGTACCTGTGGCGGCGGCGCCCCGTGGGCGAGCCGTCCTGAAGGCCATGACGCGGCGCCGACAGCCCGCGCGCCACCCGTCCGGCCGAGTGCCGTCGCTCACGGATGCCGCCGCGAGCGGTGTGCCGACCCGCGCGGCGGACGTGCCGGCGGACGTCCTGGCGGCGGTGGCGGCGGTGCCGAGAAGGGAGGGCGAATGTCCGCGTCCGGTCCGGCCGAAGCGGAGGTGCGGCGCACCACGCGCACCCCGTGGGGCGTGATCGCGCTTGTTCTGCTGACGGGCCTCGCCCTGGTGCGCAACGGTTCCGGCGAGTTCGGCGCGGGCCCGCCGCAGCCGGCCTCGGCGGCGGCCCCGGACGGCCGCGGCACCGCGGACCCCGCCCTCGGCAGGACGCCTACGGCCCTGCGGTTCTCGCTGGTGTCCCGGGTCCGCATCCCGGCGCTCGGGGTCAACGCCCCTGTCGTGCCGGTCGCCCTGGACCCGTCCGGCTGGGTGGACGCGCCGCCGCCCGGGAACACGAACCTCGCCGGCTGGTTCACCGGCGCGGTCTCTCCGGGCGAGCGGGGCACGGCGGTGATCGTGGGGCATGTCGACAACAGTGAGGGCCCGGCCGTCTTCTACGGGCTCGGCGGCCTCAGGAAGGGAAACCGCGTCGAGGTCCAGCGCCAGGACGGCAGGACCGCCGTGTTCGGGGTCTACGGTGTCAAGGTCTTCGACAAGAAGAACTTCCCCGGCGACACCGTCTACGGGAACAAGGGGGCTCCGGAGCTGCGCGTCATCACCTGTGGGGGCGCCTTCTCCGAGGACGAGGGGTACGAGGGCAACGTGGTGGTGTTCGCCCGCCTGGTCGAGGTGCGCTGAGCCGGCCCGCCGGGGTGCGCTCAGGCGAACCTGCGCCGGGGCACGGTGAGGTGGTAGCCGCGGTCCAGCAGCCGCGGCAGGTACCGGCCCAGCGCTTCGACGGTCTGTGAGCGGTCCCCTCCGGCGTCGTGGGACAGCACGATGACGCCGGGGGCGGCGCCGTCCGCCACCTGCTCGGCGATCCTGCGGCTGCCCGGTTCCGTCCAGTCGAGCGAGTCCACCGTCCAGGCGAGCGGCTCCATGCCCAGCTCGGCGCCGAGTTGGAAGACGGCCCGGTTCCAGGCCCCGTACGGCGCGCGGAACCACAGCGGTGCCTCGCCGTACGCGTCCTGGATGGTCGCACAGGTGCTCTCCATCTCCGCGCGGATCTCCGCCCGGGGCAGCCCGGTGAGCAACCGGTGCGTCCAGGTGTGGTTGCCGACGAGGTGGCCGTCGTCGGCCATCTCGCGCAGCAGGTCCTTGTTCTCGACGGCCATGCGCCCGCACACGAAGAACACCGCGCGTACGTCGTACTCCCGCAGCGTGCGCAGGATGCCGGGGGTGTAGCGGGGGTCGGGGCCGTCGTCGAAGGTCAGCACCATGTCCCTGCCGTGTTCCGGCAGGCGCTGCACCGGCGCGCGGGGTACGGGGATCCGGGCGGGCGTGGGCCGCGAGGGGCCGTAGCCGGTCATGGGCTCCAGCCGGAAGGCGGACGACGGCGGCGGGGCGGGCGCCTGCGGGCCCACGGCCGCGGTGACCCGCCGTCCGGGCCGGGCCGGACCGTCGGCACCGCGCAGCCGGGCCGCACCCGCCGCCCCCGCGGCACCCGTGAGTGCGGCACCGGCCAGCAAGAGCCGGCGTCGCGTGAGCAGTTGATTTTCTTTCATGACGTACCAGTTTCGCCCCCCTTGGGGAGCAGCCGTGCCGAATGTACCGGACGGACGGGGCGTACCACCGCCGACGCGGCGGCGGTTGCCCCGCGGCGTGCGGCCCCCGCCCGTTGCCCGGCCGCGCGGTCCGGACCCCGGAGGAGGCCCTCCCGCTTCCCGCGGGGGCCTTTGGACCTGCGGCTTCCGATAGCCTCACAGCCGTGACGGAACAGCACTCGCACCGCTTCGAGCTGGGCACGGACGGGCCCAAGGTCATCGTCGTCGGGGTGGACGGCTCCGACTCCTCGCTCCGCGCGGCGGCCTACGCCGGCGGTCTCGCCAGGAGGCAGCGCGCGCTGCTCGCGGTGGTGTACGTGCAGCCGGTGATGGCGGCGGGTGCGGCGCTCGGGGCGCCCGTGGCCGAGACCACCGACACGATCGCGGAGGAACTGGTCACCTACATCCGCGAGGCCACGGAGCGGGTGAAGGGCATATTCGAGGTGCGCTGGGAGTTCCACACCTTCCGTGGGGACCCCTACGGCGGTCTGGTCAAGGCGGCCGACGAGCTGAAGGCGGACGCGGTGGTGGTCGGAGCGTCCGAGCAGGCCGGGCACCGCATCATCGGCTCCGTGGCCGTCCGGCTCGTGAAGGCGGGACGCTGGCCGGTGACGGTCGTGCCGTGACGTCCGGGCTCTCTGCGCACCGGCCCTCCCCCGGCCCTCCCCCGGTGTCCTGCGCCCCCGCCGGCGCGCGGCCCGATGACGCAGGCCGTCTTCCGTCCCCTCCGGCACTGCGCCATCATGATCCGCCGTCAGCCCGTTGCCGTCCGCGAAGGGGTGAGGCTCATGGCCCGGCTCAGAGTGAACGAGGGGATTCTCCGCCGCAAACCCATCGAGCACATCGACGACACGGAAGTGGCCGAGGACACCAGGCTCGTCCGCTCGCTCGGCCTGTGGCAGCTGACGGCGATCGGTGTCGGCGGGATCATCGGCGCCGGGATCTTCACCCTCGCCGGGACCGTCGCCAACGGCACGGCGGGCCCCGCCGTGCTCGTGTCGTTCCTGATCGCCGGCCTGGCGAGCGCGGCCGCCGCGCTGTCGTACGCCGAGTTCGCCGGCCTGATCCCGAAGGCGGGTTCGGCGTACACCTACGGGTACGCGGTGCTCGGCGAGTACGCGGGCTGGTTCATCGGCTGGGACCTGCTGCTGGAGTACACGGCGATCGTGGCCGTGGTCGCGATCGGCATCTCCGGCTACTTCGGCTTCCTCGTCGGCGAGTTGGGCGCCGACCTGCCGTCCTGGATGCTGGGCGCCCCGGGCACGGGGGCGGGCCACCGGGTCGACCTGTTCGCGGTCGTGCTGTGCCTGCTGATCGCGTACCTGCTGAACCTGGGCATCCGCAACGCGGCCCGCTTCGAGACGTTCGTGGTGGCCCTGAAGGTGCTGGTCGTCCTGCTGGTGATCGGTGTCGGCGTCTTCCACATCGACACCGGCAACTACCGCCCCTTCTTCCCCTACGGGCTCGGTGGCGCGTTCACCGGGGCGGCCACCGTCTTCTTCGCGGTGTTCGGCTACGACGCCATGTCGACCGCGGCCGAGGAGTCCAGGGACGCGCAGCGCCACATGCCGAAGGCGATCGTCTACTCGCTGGCGGTCTCGATGGTCCTGTACGTGGCGGCCTGCCTGGTCCTGACGGGCATGCAGGACTACCGGGACATCGACAAGGAGAGCGGCTTCTCCAGCGCCTTCAAGGCGGTCGGGCTCGGTGGTCTCGCGGACGTGATCGCGGTCGGCGCCATCATCGGCATCCTCACCGTGATGTTCACGTTCATGCTCGGCGTCACCCGGGTGTGGTTCTCGATGTCCCGTGACGGGCTGCTGCCGGAGTGGTTCGCGAAGACGCATCCGACCCGTCACGTCCCGACCCGCGTGACCTGGATCGCCGGGGTCGCGTCGGCCGCCATCGCCGGGTTCCTGCCGATCGGCGAGGCGGCCGAGCTCACCAACATCGGGATCCTGCTGGCGTTCGTCGTGGTGTGCACCGCGGTGATCGTGCTGCGCCACCGGCGGCCGGACCTGCCGCGCGTCTTCCGGGTGCCGTGGATGCCGTTCGTCCCGGCGCTGGGCGTGGTCTTCTCGATCTGGCTGATCACGTTCCTGCAGTGGCAGACGTGGGTACGGTTCGCCGTGTGGTTCGTGGTCGGCCAGATCGTCTACTTCGGATATTCGTACAAGCGATCGAGGCTGGCCGGTGGGGCCGACTCGCGATCACACCCGTCGTGAGGCGGAAAGCCCATGACGGCACAGGCATGCCGGTGCGAGCGACGGCACGGGCACGCCGGTGCGGGCATCCGGGCAGGGGTGCGGCGGAGACATGTCGATATGCAGACCCGCCGCAACCGACGGTAACGGTGAGATCCCGCCGCCGTCCGGACGCCCGCCCACCCCGGGAACGACCGCACACCTCCCGGTCGACCGCTCACCGCACCGTTCACCGACGAACAGCGACCGCCCACCGCACAGCCGTGCCGCCGCACTGTCCCCACGGCGCCGGGCGCGTTGCCATAACGCCCATGACGGCCGGAACCACCACCCCACCCCACGGGACGACCGCCGAGCACGAGCTGGCCGAGCTGCAGCGCGAGCACGGTCGCCCCCTCTTCGCCCTGCTGCTCAGGCTGTGCGACGGCGACCGCCAGCGCGCCGAGGATCTGCTGCAGGAGACGCTCGTGCGTGCCTGGCAACACCCCGAGGCGCTCCGCGCCCATGACTTCGAATCCATCCGCCCCTGGCTGCTGACGGTCGGGCGGCGGCTCGCCATCGACGCGCGGCGGGCTCGCCAGGCGCGTCCCGCCGAGGTCGGCGACGCCATCCTGGAGAACGCGCGGGTGATCGCCGATCACACCGAGCGGTCCACCGCGATGCTCGACGTGCGCAGGGCTGTGAAGACTCTCACTCCCGAGCACCGCGAGGTCCTGATGCAGGTGTACTTCCACGGGGCGAGTGTGGCGGAGGCCGCCGAGGCCCTGGGGATTCCGCCCGGTACCGTGAAGTCGCGCGCGCACTACGCGTTGCGGGCCCTGCGCCGGGTCCTTCCGGGATACGCGGCCGACCTGCGCTGAAACCGACGGCCGAGTCAAACCTCCGTAAAGCGCCTTGCTGCGGACCATGGTTGAGCAATCAGCTTGCTTCATCCGTGTTCCCGACTGGGGCCCGGGTTCGGGCGACGCGCACGACCGGAGGAAGGCAGGAAGGGATGCTGCACAGAGGCCAAGAGAGCGCGGACGGCACCGGTGACGGTGAACTGACCGTCCCCATGGCGTGGCTGTACGCCGAGTACATCGCCGACGAACTGCTGCGCACCGGCGACCTCATGCCGCCCACGTCCTTCGAGTTCCGCGCCGGGCGCGATGCCCTGGCACTGACCATCTTCCTGTCCGACACCGGTGGCGAGCTCTCCGGCATCCGGGTCGTCTCGCAGCTCGAGACCTGGCTTTCGCTGACGGCGTACGACCAGCCGTGGCAGGACTGGGTGGGCGAGCGGATGGCGCAGCTGGGCGCGGAGGCGGCCGAGGCGGGCGGCCCCACCCCGGACCTGGAGCTCGCCTCGGCGGCCTGGCGCTGGCTGGAGGAGACCGAGCTCCTCGCCCCTGACCTGGACGCGGTGCCCGGCGGCGGCCCCGTGACCGGCGAGGACGACGGGCCCCAGGTCTGGACGCCCGCCTGGCAGCTCGGGCTCCCCCTCGGCCACCTCGCGATCCATCTTTTTTGAACCGGGACCAATCCGCGGGGCCGACCGCTCCGAATATCTGCCTTCTTCTTCTCTCACGCCTTGAGTGATTCGGCGGTCTGGTCCGTACCGGTGGGCAACAGCAGCACCACCCCCACCCCGCTCACCGGCATGAGGATTTGGTATGAGGTCCCTGGAACGGCATCGCGACGTCGGCGCCTACGCGCTGGGCGTGCTGGACGAGGCGGAAGCCTTCCGCTTCGAGGACCACCTCATGGAGTGTCCGAGCTGTACGGCGCACGTGAGCGAGTTCCGCCCCGCCGCACGGCAGCTGCTGCTGTACCGGCAGGCGACGCCCCGGTCCGTGCACCCCTTCGCGACCCCCGGGCCCCGGCTGCTGGAGCGACTGCTCGACGAGGTGTCGGCCAAGCACCGCGGCAGGCGCAGAACCCGGCTGTACGCGGTCGCCGCCGCCGTGGTGTTCGCGGTGGGCGGGCCGACGGTCGCGGTGCTCTCCGGCCACGGCACGTCCTCCTCCACGACGGCCATGAGCGGGACCGACCCGGACACGGGCGTGTGGGCCGAGCTCACCACCCAGGACCGCGTCTGGGGCAGCCAGATCGATGTGAAGGTCAAGGACACGTCGGGGCCGCGCCCCTGCCGGCTCGTCGCGGTCGGCAAGGACGGGTCGGAGCAGACGGTGACGAGCTGGATGATGCCCGGGGACGACGGCGGGGCGACGAACGTGCAGGGCGGTGCGGCGCTGCAGGCCAGGGAGATCGACCGCTACGAGGTGCGCACCGAGGACGGGCGGCACCTGATCACGCTGAAGTCGCGCTGACCGGGTGCGCGGGCCGCTCCCCGTGCCCCGCTCTACTTGAGCAGCCGCGACATCCTGCGGTCCGCCAGCGGCTTGCCGCCCGTCTGGCACGTCGGGCAGTACTGCAGCGAGGAGTCGCTGAAGGACACCTCGCGGATCGTGTCGCCGCACACGGGGCAGGGCTGTCCCGTGCGGCCGTGGACCCGCAGTCCGCCCTTCTTCTCCGTCTTCAGGCGTCCGGCGGCCAGACCGCGCGAGCGTTCGACCGCCTCCGTGAGCGTGGCGCGCAGCGCCTCGTACAGGCGCCGTGTCTCCTCGGGCGACAGCGAGGACGCCAGTTTGAAGGGGGACATGTGCGCCGCGTGCAGGATCTCGTCGCTGTAGGCGTTCCCGACGCCGGCGATCAGGCCCTGGTCGCGCAGCGCCCCCTTGATCTGGCGGCGCTCCCCTTCGAGGAGCCGCGCGAGGCGCCGCTCGTCGAAGTCGGCGGCCAGCGGGTCCGGGCCCAGGCGCGCCACCCCCGGGACCTCCTGCGGATCGTGTACGACATACACCGCGAGCCGCTTCTGGGTGCCGGCCTCCGTCAGGTCGAAGCCCTCCCCCGTCTCCAGGGCGACCCGCAGGGCGAGCGGGCCCTTGCCGGGGCGGGGGACGCCGTCGGGCAGGCGGTCCCGCCACTGGAGCCAGCCCGCGCGGGCCAGGTGCATGACGAAGTGCAGTCCGCCGGCCTCCAGGGCGAGGAACTTGCCGTACCGGCGCACGGCCGTGACCTCGTGCCCCTCGACGGCGGTGACCGGAGGGTCGTACGTCTTCAGGACGCTGATCGCGACGGGCAGCACCCGCACCACCTCGTGGCCCACGAGACGGTCGGCCAGGAAGTCCTTGAGCGCTTCGACCTCGGGCAGTTCCGGCATGTGTCCAGGGTGCCATCCGCCGCCCGCGGGCGCGGGTGCGGCGCATCCCTCAGCCGCGCGACCGGACCATGAACTCGCACCACACGACCTTGCCGCCGCCGCGGGCCTCGACGCCCCACACGTCCGCGAGCCGGTCGACGAGCAGCAGGCCGCGGCCCGAGAGGCCGGACTCGCCCGCCTCGCGGCGCCGGGGCAGGGCGCTGGAGGAGTCCTCCACCTCGACACGAAGCCTGCGGTCGTGACCGGTGAGGACCCGGAGGGTGACGATCGCGGAGCCCTCGGTGTGCATGAGGACGTTGGTGATCAGTTCGTCGGCGACGAGTTCGATCTCGTCGGAACGCTCGCCGGCGCCCCAGGTGCGCACCGCGGCGCGGATCATGTGCCGGGCCCCGATGAGCGCTTCGGGGTCGCCGAGCGCGACATGCTGCTGGAGCCGGCCGCCGGTCCGCTGGGCCAGGCCCCGGCGCTGCAGGAGCAGCAGGGCCACGTCGTCGTCGCCGTTGCGCTCCCTCGCCACCTCGATGAGCCGGTCGGCGAGGTCGTGGACGTCGTCGGGGCCGGTGCCGATGAGCTCCCGCAGGGCCTGCATGCCCTCGTCGAGATCCGCCCCGGGCCGTTCGACCAGCCCGTCGGTGCACAGCAGAAGGGTCTGGCCGGCGTCCATCTCGTGGGTCGTGACCGGGTATTCGAGACGGTCGAACTCGGCCGACAGCCCGAGCGGCAGGCCGCCCTCGACCGGCAGGGTCCGGCAGCTTCCGTCGGCCAGCCGCACCAGCGGGTCGATGTGCCCGGCCCGGACCAGTTGCACCACACCGGTGGACAGGTCGGCCTCGGCGTACAGGCAGGTCGCGAACCGTTCGGTCTCGAGTTCCCGCAGGAAGACCGAGGCGCGGGCCATCACGGTGGCGGGCGTGTGCCCCTCGGCGGCGTACGCGCGCAGGACGATCCGCAGCTGGCCCATGACGGCGGCCGCGTGCGTGTCGTGGCCCTCGACGTCGCCGATGACCGCGCCGACGCGGCCGCCGGGCAGCGGGACCAGGTCGTACCAGTCGCCGCCGATGTCCCGGCCGAGGGAGCGCCCGGCCCCGCCGGCGCGGTAGCGGACGGCGACGTCGGCGCCGGGCACGCTGGGGATGGAGCGGGGCAGCATCGCCTGCTGGAGGCCCTCGGCGAGGTCCTTCTCCTGCTCGTAGAACATGGCGCGCTGCAGGCTCTGGGCGATGCTGCTGCCCAGCGCGAGCAGGACGTTGCGCTCCTCGGGGGTGAAGCCGCGCCGGTCGTCGTAGAGCAGTCCCATGACGCCGATGGGGCGGGCCTGCACGATCAGCGGCAGATAGGCGGCCGAGGTGATGTGCAGGCCCGCGAGGCGCGGCCACAGGAGCGGGTACCGCTCGGCGAACTCCTCCGGCGACTCGATGAACCGCGGGCTGAGGGTGCGCACGACCTCGCTCATCGGGTACGGGTCGTCGACGCGTGTGACCACGGCGCGGGGAACGACCCCTTCCCTGGGTCCTTCGACGACGAGCCTGATGCGGCCCGCCTCCACCAGGCCCACGACGAGGCTGGCGGCGCCGAGAGGGGTGAGGCCGTGGCTGTCCCTGATGACCTCGGTGACGTCCTTGACGGTGCGGGCGTGGGCCAGCGCCGCGGTCGTCCTCTGGACGATGTCCGTCTGGCGGCGCAGGGCCTCGTCCTGGAGTGCCTGGTCGCTGCGGGCCTGGATCTCGTGCAGCTCCTGCGTCGCGTCGCGGACGATGCCGATGATCCTGCGCGGCCGGTTCGACTCGTCACGCCGGATGTACCCCTGGGCGTGGGTCCAGCGCAGGGTGCCGTCGCGGCGGCGGACGCGGAAGTAGGCGCCGAAGTTCTCGCTGCCGTCCTTGATCGCCTGGGCGACCAGCGCGTCGAGGCGGCGGTTCTCGGCCGTCGGGACCCGGGCCGCCAGGCTCTCGGGGTGGCCGTCGTATTCGTCGGGGCGCAGGTCGAAGATCTCGTGGGCCCGGGCATCCATGTGGAAGAGTCCGGTGTCCAGGTCCCAGTCGAAACTGCCCATGCGGTTGAGCGCCAGGATCGGATCCGGGTGGGCGGGCCAGTCGTCCGGGAGTGACAGGGCGCTCGCTCCCCGATCAGCCATGGGGCCCACCTTGCCAGGGTTTGCCCCGATATTCGACTTCTGCCCGCGGGCCGCGTTACGCAACCGCGGAAGCGGTGTACACAGAGTCACGGGGGCCGGCCCTGGCGCGTCCGGGGTCACACTGGGAGGAGAGGAGCGGTCACCGTGGACTGGTTCGTCGCGCCGGAGTACTGGCTGAGCCGGCTGGTCTTCCAACGGGCTCTGGCCGCCGTGTACCTGGTCGCCTTCCTGACCGCGGCGCTGCAGTTCCGCGCGCTGATCGGTGAGCGGGGAATGCTGCCGGTGCCGCGGTTCGTCGCCCGGGTGCGCTTCTCCCGGGCACCGAGCGTCTTCCACCTGCGCTACTCGGACCGCTTCTTCGCCGCCTGGTCATGGGCGGGGTGCGCGGTGTCGGCGGCGCTGATCGCGGGGCTGGACTCCCGTGTGCCGCTGTGGGCCGGGATGCTGCTGTGGCTGCTCCCCTGGGCGATGTATCTGTCGATCGTCAACGTCGGGCAGACCTGGTACTCCTTCGGCTGGGAGTCGCTGCTGCTGGAGGCCGGCTTCCTGGCGGTGTTCCTGGGCAATGACGCGGTCGCTCCGCCGGTCGTCGTGCTGTTCCTGCTGCGCTGGCTCCTGTTCCGCGTCGAGTTCGGCGCCGGACTGATCAAGATCCGCGGGGACGCCTGCTGGCGGAAGCTGACCTGCCTGGACCACCACCACGAGACGCAGCCGATGCCGGGCCCGCTGAGCTGGTTCTTCCACCATCTGCCGAAGCCGCTGCACCGTGTGGAGGTGGCGGCCAACCACGTCACGCAACTGATCGTGCCGGTGCTGCTGTTCACGCCGCAGCCGATCGCGACGGCCGCCGCCTCCGTGATGATCGTGACCCAGCTGTGGCTGGTCCTGTCCGGCAACTTCTCCTGGCTGAACTGGATCACGATCGTGCTGGCGCTGTCGGCGGTCGGATTCCCCGCCGCGCCCCCGGCGACGGCGGCCGCGCCGGCGTGGTATGTGGCGGTGGTCCTGGCGGTCGGCGCGGGCCTGCTCGCCCTCAGCTACCGTCCCGTGCGCAATCTGCTCTCCCGCCGCCAGGTCATGAACCGCTCGTTCGACCCGCTGCACCTCGTCAACACCTACGGGGCGTTCGGCAGCGTCAGCCGGACCCGGTACGAGGTGGTGATCGAGGGCACGGCCGACGAGGCACCGCGGGAGGACTCCGACTGGCGGGAGTACGAGTTCAAGGGCAAGCCGGGCGACCCTCGGCGCTGGCCGCGCCAGTTCGCGCCGTACCATCTGCGGCTCGACTGGCTGATGTGGTTCGCCGCCCTCTCCCCCGCGTACGCGGCCGCCTGGTTCGGCGGCCTGGTCGAACGGCTCCTGGAGAACGACCGCGACACGCTGCGGCTGCTGCGCCGCTCCCCCTTCCCCGCCGACGCGCCGCCGCGCTACGTACGGGCCCGCCTGTTCCGCTACCGGTTCACGACGTGGCGCGAGCTGAGGGAGAGCGGCGCGTGCTGGGAGCGCACCTATGTGCGGGAGTACATGCCGCCGACCCGGCTGGCCGCCCCCGCCGCCCACAGGCGGTAGACGCGGCCGGGCGGTGCCGTCGGCAGGGCGGCGGAGCCGTCGCGGGCCCGGCGGCCCGGACTCTAGGGCCGCCGCTTCAGCCTCAGCGTCATCAGCTCGAACGGGCGCAGCTTCAGGGTGATCCGGTCGCCCTCGCGGGGCGGTGCGGGCGCGTCGGCGAGCGGTCGCTCCAGGAGGTCCGTCGCCACCGCCTCCACGACCTCGAAGTCCGCCGTGAGCGTGGCCGGCGTACGGCCGCCGCGCGACTCGTGGAAGCGTACGACCACGTCACCGCTGCCGTCGTCGGCCAGCTTGACCGCCGTCACCACCACCGCGTCCTCCGCCACGGTCACCAGCGGCGTCACCGCGTGCGCGCCGGTCAGCCGCCGCTGCGGCAGGTTGATCCGCCAGCCTTCGCGTACCGCGTCCCCGACCGTGGCGCCCGGCACCAGGGCGTGCCGGAAGCGGTGGACGCCCTGGTCGGTCTCCGGGTCGGGGAAGCGGGGCGCGCGCAGCAGGGAGACCCGGACCGTGGTGGTCGTGCCGCGGTCCTCCCGGCGCACCGTGCGCGTCACATCGTGGCCGTACGTCGAGTCGTTCACCACCGCCACGCCCCAGCCCGGCTCCTCCAGGTGCACGAAACGGTGGTTGCACGCCTCGAACTTGGCCGTCTCCCACGAGGTGTTGGTGTGCGTCGGCCGGTGGAAGTGCCCGAACTGCGTCTCGGACGCGTACCGTTCGGCGTGCACGTCCAGCGGGAACGCCAGTTTCAGGAACTTCTCCGTCTCGTGCCAGTCGACCTCCGTGCCGATCTCCAGCCGCCGCTCCCCCGGCGCCAGCGACAGCACCTGGGTGACGCGCGACGCGCCGAAGGACCGCACGACCCGGACCGAGACGCCGTCCTCATCCGCGGCGACCCCGTCCGCCTCCACCAGGTCGGTGACGGTGTTCCGGTAGAACGCGTCCACGTCCCACGCGTCCCACATGTTCGGGAAGTCGGGGTGCAGTTGGAGCAGGTTGGCGGCTCCTCCCGGTGCGATCGTCTCCCGTCCGGCCTCCAGGTCGTAGGCCGAGACGACCAGTCCACGGGCGTCGATCTCCACCCGCAGCAGCCCGTTGTGCAGCACGAAGCCGCCCTGCGGCCGCGCCGTCGGCGACACCTCGCGTGCGGCGGCGGGCCTGCCCGCGCCGCCCGCCGGGATGCCGTCGCGGGTGTGCGGCGCCGCGTTGAACACCAGCGGAACGTCTCCCTCGCCGGCCAGCGACCGCTGCGCCGCCTCGATGATCCCGTTCAGCTCCCCGGCGATCCGCTCGTAGGTGGCCCTGGCCTCCCGGTGCACCCACGCGATGGACGAACCGGGCAGGATGTCGTGGAACTGGTGGAGCAGCACCGTCTTCCAGATGCGGTCCAGGTCCTCGTAGGGGTAGGGGAATCCGTTCCGTACGGCCGCCGTGGCCGCCCACAGCTCCGCCTCCCGCAGCAGGTGTTCGCTGCGCCGGTTGCCCTGCTTCGTCTTCGCCTGGCTGGTCAGCGTGGCCCGGTGCAGTTCCAGATACAGCTCGCCCACCCAGACGGGCGGGTCGGGGTACTCCTCCTGCGCCTTGGTGAAGAACTCCTGCGGTGTCTCCCACACCACGGTTGCCGAGCCCTCCAGGCTGCGCAGCCGTGCCGCCTTGGCGACCATCTCGCGGGTGGTGCCGCCGCCGCCGTCGCCCCAGCCGGTCGGCGCGAGCGAGTGCCCGGCCGCCCCCTTCTCCCTGAAGTTCCGTGCCGCGTGGGCGATCTCGCCGCCCCTCATCGAGCAGTTGTAGGTGTCGACGGGCGGGAAGTGGGTGAAGATCCGTGTCCCGTCGATGCCCTCCCACAGAAAGGTGTGGTGCGGGAACGTGTTCGTCTTCGACCACGAGATCTTCTGCGTCAGCAGCCGGTGGGAGCCCGCCGCCTTGATGATCTGCGGCAGCCCGGCGGCGAAGCCGAACGTGTCGGGCAGCCACGCCTCGTCGTTCTCGATGCCGAACTCGTCGAGGAAGAACCGTTTGCCGTGGACGAACTGGCGGGCCATCGCCTCCGAGCCGGGCATGTTGGTGTCGGACTCCACCCACATGCCGCCCGCCGGCACGAACCGGCCCCCGGCCACCGCCTTCTTCACCCGCGCCCACACCTCGGGCCGGTGCTCCTTCACCCAGGCCCACTGCTGTGCCTGTGACATGGCGAAGACGAACTCCGGCTCGTCGTCGATGAGCGCGGTCATGTTGGCCGTCGTACGGGCCACCTTGCGCACCGTCTCGCGCAGCGGCCACAGCCACGCGGAGTCGATGTGCGCGTGCCCCACGGCACTGATGCGGTGGGCGGAGGGGGCGGCGGGCCTGGCCAGGACATCGGCGAGCCGTTCCCGGGCCGCCGCCGCGGTGGCGCCCACGTCCTGCAGGTCCACCGCGTCGACCGCCCGCTCCACCGCGCGCAGGATCTCCCAGCGCCGCGCGGACTCGACCGGCAGCTCGGCCATCAGCTCGCCGAGCACCTCCAGGTCGAGGACGAGGTGCCACACGGTCTCGTCGAAGACGGCGAGGTCCATGCGCGCCAGCCGGTACTGGGGTTCGCCGCCCGCGGTCTCCTTGTCGCCCAACGGCGTGGGCACGAAGGGGCGGTAACCCAGGATGACCGGGTTGGAGGCGGCCTCGATGCGCAGGTCGACCTGCTCGCCGCCCTCGACGGGAGAGCCGATCCGCACCCACTGGTTGCGTGGGTTGAGGCCCTTCACCGGGGTCCCGTCGGGACGGTAGACGAGTCCCTCGCACTGGAAGCCGGGCATGTTCTCGTCGAAGCCGAGGTCCAGCAGCGCCTCGACGGTCCGGCCGGCCCACGCCTCGGGCACGGTCCCGGTCACCCGGAACCAGCTCGTGCCCCACGGGGCACCCCAGCGCGTGCCCACCGCGATGGGTTCGGCCGGGGCGGCCAGGCCCTCGGCGACCGGCACGGGCTCGCCGGGCGCGTGCCACACCGCCGCCTGCAGCGGTACGGACTCGGGGTACACGGCGGGGCGGATGCGCTCGTCGAGGACGCGCCGGAGACGGGCCTCGACCAGGGTGCGGTCGTCATGCATGGGGTGCTCCGTGGGGTGAGGATGCGGGGTGCCGGGCGGTGCCGCGGTGGGTGGTCGTGGCGGGCGGTCGTGGCGGGAGTCGCGACGTTGTACAGCTCCCCGACCGCGGGCACGTCGAACCGTGCGACGCCCCCGTCCGGTCCGGGGGCGGGCTACCCGATGACCTGATCGGGGGTGACGACCTCGGTGATGCCCCGGGCCGCGAGATGGTGCCGGTCGTCGGCGCGGCTCGCGAGAACGGTGGCGGGGCGGGCCCCGTCGGCGGTCAGCCGGGCGAACGCCTCGAAGACCGGGCCGCCGGGGGCACAGACGGAACGGCCGGCCGCGGTGTCCACGGCCAGCGCCGTGGTGCGGCGGGCGGGCTCGTACGGCCCGTGTTCCCGGATGATGCGGGCGAGCGTCCCGGCGGCGGGCTTGGGCCGCCGGTCGTTGGTCAACAGGCCGAGCCCGTACTCGAGCTCGGGGAAGTCGGCGAGGCCGCGGCTGACGTCGTGGGAGCACCACCAGGTCACGCCCCACACGTCCGGGCAGTCCAGGGCGGCCGCGACGGTGGCCTCGGTGAAGGCGGCCGCGTGCTCGGCGGGGATCAGCGGCGCGGGGGCGCCGGCCTCCTGGAGCCAGACCGGGCGGCGGGGGTCGTCCGCCCACGCCTTGGACAGCTCGATGAGGTAGGCGGCATGGTGCTCGGTGGCGGTTGCGGTGCGGCCGTGGCGCTGGGCGGTGCCGTCGAACACCCAGGAGTGCACGGCGGTGAGGTCCCCCAGCCGGGCGGAGTGCTCGGGGGTGATCGAGTCGAGGTCGGCGCGCACGGAGTCCAGGTCGAAGTCGAGCCAGTGGTGGAACCATCCGTCGCTCGGGGTGTAGTTGACGCCGAAGCGCACGGCAGGAGGCATGCGGATCCCTTCACACGGCGGTCCGTCGGGGCAGGTCCGGCCGGTTCGGCCCTGCGGCGACCTTGCCCGGCGGTTTCGGCACAAGTCAACGCATGGCTGTCCGCGCCCTCATGGGTTCCACGGCCGCCGGACTCTCGACGTGGCGCCGCCGGCAGGGCACAGTGCTCCTCGTACTCGCCAGTACGCTCATGCCTCAACCGTGCAGAGCACCGACAGGGAGCGCCCGTGACCAGCTGGGTCGGCCGGACCGCCGCCGAGATTGCCGCCGCCGTACGTGAGAAGCGGGCCACGCCCCACGAGGTGGTGGCCGAGCACCTCGCACGGATCGAACGGCTCGACGCCCGCGTAGGCGCGTTCCGCCACGTGCGCACGGACGCCGCACTGGCCGAGGCGGAGGAGGTCGCGGTCCGCGCGGATCTGGCCCGGCTCCCCCTCGCCGGTGTCCCGGTGGCGGTCAAGGACAACCTGCCCGTGCGCGGTGAGTCCACCCGCGTCGGTTCCGCCGCGACCCCGGACGCCCCGGCCGACCACGATCACGTCACGGTGGCCCGGCTGCGCGCCGCGGGCGCGATCGTGGTCGGTCTGACGAACGTGCCCGAACTGTGTGTCTTCGGGACCACGGACGGGGTGCACGGAATCGCCCGCAACCCGTGGGACACCTCCCGCACGGCGGGTGGCTCCTCGGGCGGCAGCGCCGCCGCGGTGGCCGCCGGGATGGTGCCGATCGCCCTCGGCAACGACGGGATGGGCTCGCTGCGCATCCCGGCCGCCAACTGCGGTCTCGTCACCATCAAGCCGGGCTACGGCACGGTCCCGGCCGGTATCGGCAACGGCGACTGGTTCGGCATGTCGGAGAACGGCCCGCTCGCCACGACCGTCGAGGACACGAGCCTGATGTTCGCCGTCCTGGCGGACCGGCCTGGCGCCCCCGCGCCGGAGCCGGCCACGCACAGGATCGCGCTCTCGCTCCACAGCCCCCTGCCCGGAGTGCGCGTGAGCCGCTCGTACGCGAACGCCGCACGCGAGGCGGCCGCGCTGCTCGGGCAGGCGGGTCACGAGGTCCGCCCGGCCGAGCCGCCGTACCCGTGGTGGCTGGGCACGGCCTCACTGGCGCACTGGACGGCGGGCACGGCGGTCGACGCCGAGGGCCTGGACCCGCGGCGGCTGACCCGGCGCACCCGGGTCCACGCCGCGGTGGGCCGCCGGTTCGTGAACGGCGTGCGGTCCGGTGACCGCCGCGAGCAGCTGCGCCACCGGCTGGAGCCGTTCTTCGCCGAGCACGATGTGCTGCTCACCCCGGCCCTGGCACGCCGTGGCCCGGCCGCCGCGCCCTGGCACGAGCGCGGCTGGCTGCGCAACCTGCTGGCCAACACGGCGTACTCGCCGATGACCCCGCCGTGGAACCTCACGGGCTGGCCGGCCATGTCGGTCCCGTTCGGCACCCTCCCGAGCGGGGCGCCCTGCGCGGTGCAGCTCGTGGGCCGCCCGGGCTCCGAGGCGGAACTGCTGGCCGTGGCGGCGCAGTTGGAGACGCTGCGGCCGTGGCGGCGTACGGCGCCTCTGGAGTAGGGGAGACGGAGGCCCTACCGGTTGGACATCGCGGCGCTGATGTCGCCGGGCGCCGACTCCGGGTCGCGTTCGATGGCCAGGTCGCCCAGCGAGACGATGCCCACCGGCCGGCCGTCCTCGACGACCGGGACGCGGCGGACGGAGTGCTCCCGCATCAGCTCCACCGCGCGGCCGAGTTCCTCCTCGGCCTCCACGGTGACGAGATCCCCGCTGCACACACCGGCCACGGTGGTCTGCGCGGGCTCCTCCCCCGTCCCGCGCTGTCGCTGGTGGGCCGCACCCGGCCGCTGAACGGTCGTGTCATCGGCCTGATCACCGACGGCGGGAGTGATCTGGACGGGATCCGCGCCGTGCGCGACGCCGTCCGCACCGCGGGCGCGGTGCCCCTGGTGACCGCGCCCACCGGCGGGAGGCTCGGCACCGGGGGCGAGCCGATCGGCGTGCAGCGCACGTTCGCGACGGCCCGGTCCGCCGAATACGACGCCGTGCTGCCGGCCGGCGCCCCCGCGCCCGCCGCCGACGCCTTCGGCGCCCGTGACGCGAAGGCGGGCGAGCCGGGCAACGACGGGACGGTCGATCCCCGGGTGCTGCTGACGCTGTCGGAGGCGTTCCGGCACGGCAAGGCGATCGGCGGCTGGGCCGGCGCGCGCACCGCCCTGGAGGCCGCGGGGATCCCGGTCGACGCGGACGGGGTGGTGACCGCCGGCACCGGCTCCGGCGTGCTGGAGCGGATCACCCGCCTGCTGCCCGAACACCGTGTCCGGGACCGCTTCGCGCCTCGCCCCTGACCGCCCGGGCACGTCCCGTCCACCGACCAGCGCGCCGGACACGCGGCGCCGGACACGCGGCGCCGGGGCGGGTGTCGACCGCCCGCCCCGGGGGACTCGGTGGGCCCGCACCGACGCGGAC
Source organism: Streptomyces sp. PSU-S4-23 (assembly GCF_055632315.1). Classification (NCBI taxonomy): domain Bacteria; kingdom Bacillati; phylum Actinomycetota; class Actinomycetes; order Kitasatosporales; family Streptomycetaceae; genus Streptomyces; species Streptomyces sp. PSU-S4-23. The sequence goes on from NZ_JBVMUU010000002.1 coordinate 745,420, forward strand.
ACGCGAGACCCGAGGAGCACAGCGATGCGAGCACTGACCTGGCAGGGCAGGCGGGACGTCCGGGTGGAGACCGTCCCCGACCCCCGGATCGAGAAGCCCGACGACGTCATCGTGCGGATCACGTCCACCGGTATCTGCGGTTCCGACCTCCACCTGTACGAGCTCTTCGGCCCCTACATCGACCCGGGCGACATCCTGGGGCACGAACCCATGGGCGTGGTCGAGGAGGTCGGCCCGCAGGTGCACTCGCTCAAGCCGGGCGACCGGGTGGTCATTCCGTTCAACGTCTGCTGCCGCGACTGCTTCATGTGCGACCAGGGCCTGCACTCGCAGTGCGAGACGACCCAGGTCAGGGAGCGGGGAACCGGCGCCGCCCTGTTCGGGTACACCAAGCTGTACGGGCAGGTGCCGGGCGGGCAGGCCGAACTGCTGCGGGTGCCGTTCGGCGACAAGCTGCCCATCAAGGTGCCCGAAGGACCGCCGGACGACCGCTACGTCTACCTGTCGGACGTCCTGCCCACCGCCTGGCAGGCCGTGGAGTACGCGGCGGTGCCCGAGGGCGGCAGCGTGGCCGTGCTGGGCCTGGGCCCGATCGGCGACATGTGCACCCGCGTCGCCCGGCACCGCGGCGCGGGCCTGGTCATCGGGGTGGACCTGGTGGACGAGCGGCTGGAGCGCGCCGCCGCCCGGGGGGTCACGTGCTTCGACGTCCGCCGGCACGGAAAGGACCTGACCGAGGCCGTGCGGGAACTGACCGACGGGCGGGGCGCGGACGCCGTGATCGATGCCGTCGGCATGGAGGCGCACGGTGCACCGCTGGTCAAGGCGGCGCAGTGGGTGACGGGCCTGCTGCCCGACGCCGTGGCTCAGCCCCTGATGGAGCACGCCGGGGTGGACCGGCTGGGGGCGCTGCACGCGGCCCTCGACCTGGTGCGCCGGGGCGGCACCGTCTCCGTTTCCGGGGTGTACGGCGGGGCCGCGAGCCCCATGCCGCTGCTGACGATGTTCGACAAGCAGATCCAGGTGCGCATGGGCCAGGCGAACGTGTGGCGGTGGGTGGAGGAGATCCTCCCGCTGCTCACGGACGAGGATCCGCTCGGGGTGGACACCTTCAAGACGCACGACATGCCGCTGGAGGACGGGCCCAAGGCGTACGCGATGTTCCAGGCCAAGGAGGACGGGATGGTCAAGACCCTCCTCCGCCCCTGATCCCGCGTACCGTCCCGACGCCAGAAGGAGCACCCATGCCGGTGACGTTGTCCACCGACGACCTCAGGGACCTCACCGACCGGCTCACCGCCGAGGCGGACACGCTGCGCGAGGACCTCTCGGCGGCCGAGGCGAGGATGTCCGTCCTCTCCGCCGACTGCGACCTCGACGCGGCCGATGCGGGCGCCAAGGTGACGGCACTCGCCCGTCTGCGGGCGGACGCCCGGCGCGCGCGGACGCTGCTGGACCAGGTCCTCGCCGCGCTGCGCCGTGTGGGGACACCCGGCTTCGGCCGGTGCGCGGCCTGCGGTGGCGCCATCGACCGGGACCGTCTGCTGGCGCTGCCGCACACGGAGGTCTGCATCGTCTGCGCCCGGGCGGCCGCAGGCGCAGGGCCCTGAGGGCGGCCTCAGAGGTCCCGCCGCGGCAACGGCCGGGTGGCGGGGCCCTGAAGGACGCGGCCCTCGACGTCGAAGCGGGAGCCGTGGCAGGGGCATTCCCATGCCTGCTCCGCGCGGTTGAAGGCGACCAGGCAGCCCAGGTGCGTGCACCGTGCCGACACGGCGTGCAGCTGCCCGGAGGTGTCGCGGGAGACGGCGCGCACGTGGGTGCCGACGCGGGTCACCGCACCGTCCCCGGGGGCGATGCCGTCGACCGGGCCGCCGGCCAGCGGTGCCAGCCGGTCGCCCACGAAGTGTCGTGCCACCTGGGCCTGGTGCTTGAGGAAGGCGGGCCCTTCCCGCAGCACGCTGGCCACCCGGCGCGGGTCGTACAGCCTGGTCCACGGCGGTTCCCGGCCGTCGATCAGGGCGGAGAGCAGGAGCCCCGCCATGATTCCGCCGCTGAGGCCCCAGCCGCCGAAGCCGGTGGCGACGTAGGCGTGGCGGCTCGCCGCGTGCAGCGGGCCGACGAGCGGCACGGTGTCCGTGGAGTCGTTGTCCTGGGTGGCCCAGCGGTGGGCGAAGTCGAGCGGCCCGAAATGCCGGGTGGCCCAGTCGGCCAGCCGGCCGAAGCGCTCTTCGGGGTCCGCCGTGCCGGGGGTGAAGTGTTCGCCGGTGACGACCAGCAGGCGCCCGCCGTCCCGGTAGGGGGCGGTCCGCAGGGAACGGGTGTTCTCTTCCGGGGTGATGTACATGCCGTGGGGGTCGCGCCCGGGATCGATCGGCGCCGTCAGGACGAGCTCCCGTCGGGGGGACAGCCGGGCGAAGAGCAGCGCGCGGTCGAAGACCGGGTAGTGGGTGGCCACGACGACATCACGCGCGGTGACCGTGCGGCCCTCCTCGGTGCTCAGGCGGCAGGGCTCGCCTTCGTGCAGGCCGACCACGCGGGTGCCTTCGTACAGCCGCGCGCCGCGGCGCGTCAGCTCCTCGGCGAGGGCGAGGAGGTACTTGCGCGGATGGAACTGGACCTGGTCGGCCATCCGCACGGCTCCCGCCACCGGGAAGGGCAGGCCCGTGCCGGTGACGAACTCGGCGGGCAGCCCCGCCTCCCGCGCGGCTTCGGCCTCGGCACGCAGCTCGGGAACACGGTCGTGGTCCTGGGTGTAGGTGTAGGCCGGTGCGTCCTCCCAGTCGCAGTCGATGCCGAGGTCGTCCACGAGTTCCGCGGCCCTGCGGATCGCCTCCGCCTGGGAGCGGCCGTACAGGTGCGCGCCGTCGCTGCCGCGCGTGCGGCGGAGTCGTTCGTAGACGAGGGTGTGCAGGGCGGTGAGCTTGGCCGTCGTGTGGCCGGTGACGCCGGCGGCGAGCCGGCCGGCCTCCAGCACGGCGACGCTCCGTCCGCTCTGCGCCACTTCCCAGGCGGTGCTGAGCCCCGCCATACCCGCTCCGATCACGGCCACGTCGACGCGGATGTCCTCGGTGAGGGCCGGACGGGGCGCGCCCGGCGCCGTCTCGATCCAGTACGACACCTGGGTGCCGGTGTGCTCGCTCATGGGGGCCGAGTTCCCTGGGCGGGAGCCGCGAAGCGCGGCGCGAGCGGGGCGATGGCACCCACCCGAACGCCAGTACGACCGATAGGGTCCGGGTCCCCGTCGGCGCCCCCGGCGACGGGGTCTAGAGCGCCCGGTACATGATGTGCAGCCCCACCCTCCCGAACCGGGGGTGGTCGTACGCCTCCGGAACCGTGCCCAGGACGGTGAAGCCCAGGGAGGTCCACAGCGTCACCGCGGGATTGGTCTCGACGACGGCGTTGAAGACCATGCCGCGGTACCCCTCGGCCTTCGCCGCGGCCAGCACGTGCTCGGCGAGGGCGCGGCCGATGCCGCGGCCCGCGCGGTCCGGGTCGACCATGAAGCCCGCGTTGGCGATACGGGACGCGGGGCCACCGTAGTTGGGGGTGAGGTAGGCCGAGCCGACGATCGCTCCGGTGTCGTCCTCCGCCACGTACACGCGCTTGGCCGGGGCCGTCCACAGGGCGCGGGCGGCCTCCTCGGTGGTCTCCGGGTCCCAGGAGTAGGTCTCACCGGCGGCGACGATCCGGTGCCAGAAAGGCCAGATCCGCGGCCAGTCGTCGGCCGCGGCTCGTCTGATCAGCATGGGCGCGAGTCCGGCACGCCCATGCCGTCAGCGATCACCAGGGTCTCGCGAGGTCAGTCGACGCTCGGCAGGATGTGGGGCTCGGCGAGGTCGTCCTCGTAGCCGGCCAGCCGGATCGGGGCGGACCTGGCCCACACCTCCAGGCTCCCGAGTTCCTTCTCCGTCCGGCGGCCCCCGCGCTCGATGCGTTCCTCGGGGCCCTGATCGCTGTTCGTCTTCTCCGGTGTCACCGCGCACTCCTCTTGTGTCGGGTAACCCTCGGGACTGCACCGGCCCAGCTGCCGCTGTGCCCCGTGCGTCCTGTCGGGTCTGAGTCGAAATACAGGTCGGACGCGGTGGCGCCGGCAACTCGTGCGAGAGCATGCCGTGGTGGCCGGCTTGTCCCGGGACGGACCATGGGTGTGGGTGTAACCCCGAAAGGCTGTCCGTCCCCTCCAGATTAACCAAATGAGCGGGCGTCCGCTCGATGGGGCTGAAACAACCAGGTAACTGTCCAGAGTCATCTTCCGCACACCAGGCCCCATTCTCAGCGGGTTTGATGCCTTATGCCCGCTTACGCACCCCCCGTTCGGAGCAGCAGCCGAACTCGTCGCCGCGCCACCGGAGTGCGGACGGGCACGGACGGTACTCAGTTCAGGTCCCGTTGGCCGGGTCGCAAGCTCTCCCTGATCTGCTGGCCGCGGGCAACGGCTGTTCTCGCGGGAGGACTGACGCATGGAGCTGCGCAGCGTCGAGGAGCTGATGGATCTGCTGCACGCCTGCCGGGGCGGGCGGGACGCCCCGGCCGGCGGTCGGGTCGATCTGCACGACCACGCCCTGCAGACCGCGGCGCTGCTGCGCCGAAGCCGGCCGGCGGACAAGGAACTCCAGGTCGCGGGCCTGGTGCACGACATCGGGCATCTGCTGCGGCCGGGCGACACCACCGGGCACGCCGACCACGCGGCCGACGCCGTACGGCCGTTGCTCGGCGAACGCGTCTCCCGTCTGGTGCGTCTGCACGTGGCCGCCCAGCGCTATCTGGCCGCGATGACACCGGGACGCGGGCCGTCCCCCTGGAGCGCACCGGCCCTGAACCGGCAGGGCGGGCCGATGACGCCCGTGGAGGCGGACGCGTTCGAACGCGATCCGCTGGCCGACGACGCCATCACCCTGCGGCACGCGGACGAGGCGGCCACCGCGGCCGGCCTCGATCCCGGCGTGATGGAGGACTGGCGCCCGGTGCTGGAACTGGTGGCGGCCCGGCATGCCCGGCCGGGTGCCGCGGGCTAGCCGCCAGGACCCGCCGACGCTCCGGCGGGCGGCGGGCGATCAGCTCGCCCGCGCGCCGCCGGACACGTAGAAGTGGGCGCGAACACGGCGCAGCCACGCCTCGACCGCGGCCTCGTCGGGCCGGTCCGGGAGTGCGCCGCGCGTCTCGGCGAAGGCGTTCTCGTAGAACCGCAGCAGGGGCAGCGCGACCGCGGGGTCGGCGGCCACGCGCTCCCCGAAGTCATGGAACTCCTGCGGGTTCTCCACGCGGATCGTCAGCCGCCCGGTGGCGTACAGTTCCAGGCCCTGGTGGCACAGCCGCTTGAGGTGGCGGGCGTGCTTGGCGGTACGTCTGCGGGTGTCCGCGGAGAAGGAGCCGTCGCCACGGGCTTCGAGGCGCCTGAACTGCTGGGTGGCATAGCCGAGATAGGCGTCACGGACGCGCGCGGCGCACAGGAACGACGTACGGAGGCCGATCAGCTCGTCGCCGAGCGGCGTCCGCACCTCGTACAACTCCGGGGGCAGCCAGACGAGTTCCATGGCGGTCGGGTTGCCTCCGAGCGCGAGCCTGCACCATTTCGCAGCCTCGTGCAGCGTGCGGTCCGGGGCCGTGCTGACGTGGGACTCCTGCGGCCGGTGCAGACCGTGCAGCGTCTCGGTGGGCGCCGCGAACATGCCGAGCCGGTCCACGTCGGAGCCCGCGTGGGCGAGCCCGTACGCGGTCGAGCCGACGATGCCGGACAGCAGGACGTTGGGGACGGTCACGGTCGGCGCCTTCCTCGGGTCGAGCGATGGTCGACACACACCGCTGTCGAACTGGTGCGCGACTGCTCATTGTGGTCCCGGGGAGGGACCCCGGTCACCGGGATTTCCCGTCCGTGACCGCTCCCCGGCGCGCCGCACGCGCGCCGGCGTGGGCCGGCGTGGGCTGGCGTGGGCCGGCGTGGGCCGGCGTGGGCCGCGTGTCCCGCCCGTGGCCGGTCAGGCGCTGCGGCGGCGCGCCGTCTTCTTCACCGCCGTCTTCTCGGCGGCGGTCTTCTTCTGGGCCGTCTTCGTCCCCGCTGTCTTCGTCCCGGCCGTCTTCGTCCCGGCCGTCTTCCCCTCGACCGCCTTCCCCTCGGCCGTCTTCTTCGCGGCCGTCTTCTTCGCGGCCCTCCCCGCGGTCGCCTTCCCGGCCGGCTTCCTCTTCCCCGCACCCGTCCCGGCACCTTCCCTCGCCGGCAGCTCGTGCACGTCCGCGGTACCGGTCTCGCCCCTGGACTCCTGTGCCCTGCGCACGGACTCCTGGAGCGCGGACATCAGATCCAGCACCCTGCCCGGCGCCGCCTCCGGTTCCGGGGCCTCGGGCGGGGCATGGCCTTCGCGCTTCGCCTCGATGATCTCTTCCAGAGCCTCGGTGTAGTGGTCGACGAAATCGGGCCCTTCGAGGTCCTCGCGGGTCATGCGGTCGATGAGGTGCCCGGCTTCGTCGATCTCCCGGTCCGACATCCTCACCGCCGCGGGCGCCAGTTCGGAGGGGTCGCGGATCTCGTCCGGCCACCGCATCGCGTGCAGCACGATCGCCTCGTCGCGGACGCGGAGCAGACCGAGCCGCTCCCTGCCGTGCCAGGCGAACTTGGCCACCGCGGCCTTCGACGTCCGCTCCAGCGCCTTGCGCAGCAGCGCGTACGGCTTCGCGGCGACCTCTCCGGACGCCTGCAGGTAGTAGCCCTCCCCGATACGGATGGGATCGATCGACTCGACCGGCACGAAGGCGGCGATCTCGATGGCCCGGGCCGTCGGCAGGGGAAGCTCGCGCAGTTCCTCGTCGAGGACGGTGACGACCTGGTCCTTGGCGATCTCGTAGCCCTTGCCGATCTCGTCCTGCGCGACCTCCCGGTCCTCGATCTCGCAGAACTTGCGCACGCGCACCCGGCCCATGTCCTGAAGGTGGTACTGGTGGAAGCGGACGCTGTGGTCCTCCGTCGCGGCGACGACGTTGACCGGGATGGTGACCAGGCCGAAGCTGATGGCACCCGACCAGATGTTCCGGGGCATGACACACCTCCGTGCGAGCCCCGAGCAGGATCAGCCTACGGTCGGGCGGGTGCACGGGCACTCTGGGGAGCCGGCCGTGCGCACGGGACCGCGGCCGGCTCGTCCACGGCGCGCCGGCGGAGGCGCCGGACACGCTGATCGCGCCCGTTCCCGGGCGGTCCGGGACCGGACGCGATCACTCATTGCGGGATGCGGTCATGCGCTGCTGCTGCGACCCCTCACGGGAACAGCGCGATTCCGGCGAGGATCAGCAGGATGATGCCGGCGACCATTGCCACGGTGGCCCAGGTCCCGCGGTGCTTCGCCGGAGCGGCGGGGCCACCCCCGCGCGGCCGGTCCTCGGGCAGGACCGGGTGCTCCGGACGGTCGGCCGAGTAGAACTGCTCGTCGGTCGGGTACACGTTGCGGGGATCGTCGGCGGCACGCGGATCGATGTCGTGTTCAGTGGCCATGAGACGGACCTCCTTGCGCGGTACTCACCAGGGTCCGGGTTCCCAGCCGGCGCCAGGTCACGCGCCAGGGTCGGCGCGTCACCGCCTCCGGACCGCCTCCCGGCTCACCACTTGCCGGGCGCGTAGTCCTTCAGGAAGACGCCGTACAGGTCTTCTCCCTGTTCACCGCGCACAATCGGATCGTATACCCGTGCCGCGCCGTCGACGAGGTCCAGCGGAGCGTGGAAGCCCGCGTCCGCCAGCCGGATCTTGTCCGGGTGCGGGCGCTCGTCGGTGATCCACCCGGTGTCGACGGCGGTCATCAGGATGCCGTCCTTCTGGAACATCTCCTCCGCGCTGGTCCGGGTGAGCATGTTCAGGGCGGCCTTGGCCATGTTGGTGTGCGGATGGCCGGCGCCCTTGTAGCCGCGGCTGAAGACGCCCTCCATCGCGGAGACGTTCACGATGTACGTGCGCCGGGCCGGGGAGGCGGCCAGCGCCGTCCGCAGGCGGCTGATCAGGATGAACGGCGCCGTGGAGTTGCAGAGCTGGACCTCCAGCAGCTCCACCGGCGTCACCTCCTCCACCGCCTGGACCCAGCTGTTGGTGTCGTCCAGGTCGGGGACGAGCCCCCCGGCGTCGATCGCCGTGCCGGCCTCGATCCGCGCCAGGGAGGCCGAGCCGGAGACCAGCGCGAGACCGGTGACGTCCTGAGCGCTCAGCGCACCGCCGCCGGCCACCGGCAGCGCCGCCACGGCCCCGGAGCCGAACGCGCCGATGACCTCGGCGGACGGCAGCTCGCCCGCCGGCAGCGGTGCCGACTCGGCGGCCACCAGTTCGCTGTACGCCTGCGCGGAGCGGCGCACGGTCTGGGCGGCGTTGTTGATCAGGATGTCCAGCGAGCCCTCGGCGGCCACCGAGTCGGCGAGCGCCACGACCTGTGCGGGGTCGCGCAGGTCGATCCCGACGATCTTCATCCGGTGGATCCACTCGTCGCTGTCGGGCTGTGCCTTGAAACGGCGGATCGCGTCGTTCGGGAAGCGCGTGGTGATCGTGGTGTGGGCGCCGTCCCGCAGCAGGCGCAGCGCGATGTACATGCCGATCTTGGCACGGCCGCCGGTGAGCAGCGCGCGCTTGCCGGTGAGGTCGGCGCGGGCGTCGCGGCGGGCCCGGTTCTCGTCGGCACACGCCGGGCAGAGCTGGTGGTAGAAGTAGTCCACCTCGTGGTAGCGGGTCTTGCACACATAGCAGGAGCGCGGGCGCTGGAGTATTCCGGCGATCCGGCCGGCCTCGGTGGCCGAGGACGGCAGGATGCCCTCGGTCTCGTCGTCGATGCGCTGCGCGGACCCGGTCGCCGTGGCCTCGGTGACCGCCTTGTCGTGGGCGGTCTTGGCGGCCCTGCGCTCCTGGCGGCGGCGCTGCTTGACCGTGCGGTAGATGTGCGAGGTGGCCCGCCGCACCGTGACCGCGTCGGGGTGGTCGACGTCCAGCCCGTCGAGCTCCTCCAGCACGCTGAGGCAGACGGCCAGGCGCTCCGGATCGATGCCGGGCCCGTACGACATCTCGTCCGTGGCCGCCGACCCGCCGCCCGCCGGACCGTCCTCTGTCACCGTCATCGCGCTGCCGTTCCTCGCTCTCCCGCGCAGCGCTCCACCGCGCCCGCTTTCGAACGGGGAATCTTACGGAGCGCCGGGCCCGGTCACCAAACCCGCGGTGATCAGGGACGCTGGTGGTGACCGGCACAGGGCGCGGACGACGCCCGCTCGCCGACCGGCACGAGCCGCGGGCCGACCGAGCCACGAGGCAACCGAGCCACGAGCCGACCCCGCCACCGGGACGCCCCGCCGCGGCAACGCCTCCGGCCGCGGCGGACCCTGTCCCGGGAGGGCCCCCGTCACCGAACCGCCCCCGCCCCGGGAGCGGCCCCCGCGCGAGCGGCCCGCCGCCGGGCACGGCGGGGGGCCGTGCCCGGGGTGCCGGGGCCGGTGGGTTGCCTAGGTGCGGCAGGCCGCCAGCAGGGTCTGCACCTCCTCCGACACCGCGCGTGCCAGCAGGCCGAGGTCCGGCACCGCCCGGCCGTCGGCGACGAACCCGAAGTGCACACGCCCGCGGTACGTCGAGATCGCCACCGCCAGGGACTGCCCGCGGGCCAGCGGGGCCAGCGGAAAGACCTCGACGAGCGGGTTGCCGCCGAGCCTGAGGCCCAGGCTCGGCAGCGGCACGCTGGTGACCAGGATGTCGAACCACAGCCGGGCGGCCTGGCTGACCAGCGGTCCGCCCAGCCGGTGGCCCAGCGCGGGAACGTGGTCGGCGAGCAGCGCCACGGCGCCCGCGCCCCGGTTCGGCCCGGCGTCCTTGTTGCGGTCCATGGCCGTGCGGACCATCCGCAGCCGCTCCAGCGGGTCCGGGTCGCCGACCGGGAGCCGTATCAGGTAGCCGGAGAGCCGGTTGCCCTGTGGGTGGGCGGTACGCGGGCGGCGGTTGGAGACGGGGATCAGGGCGCGCGGCGCGACGCCCGCGCTGCCGTCGCCGCGTTCGTCCAGCCAGCGGCGCAGGGCTCCCGCGACGACGGCGATGAGCACGTCGTTGACCGTGCCGCCCTCCGCCTTGCGCACCCGGTGCACCTCGTCGAGGTCGACGACGACTCCGGCGGTGCGCCGGGTGCCGCTGGGCCCGGACGTGAACGCCGAGGAGGAGGACATGCCGAGGGTGGACAGGGCGACCGAGGCGCCGATGTCGAAGGCGCGTCCCACGTCGGCGAGCGTGCCGCGCAGCAGGCCGGAGAGCCGCCGCATGCCGGGGAGGCGGCCGCGGGCGGGTTCCGGGCGGCGCGGGCGGGGTTCGGGCAGGTCCGTCGGGTCCATCACGGCGGCCGCCAGTGTCAGGGCGCGCAGTCCGTCGGCGAGCGCGTGGTGGAACTTGAAGAGCACCGCGAAGGAGGTGCCGGACTCCCCCGGCATCACGTGCGCCTCCCAGGGCGGCCGGCCACGCTCCAGCGGCCGTTCCATGAGCCGCCCGGCCACGGCGTGGAAGTCGGCGGTGGGTGCGTGCAGCCGCACATGGTCGAGCGGGTCGAAGTCGGGCGCGGGTTCGCGGGCGGCGCCGCCGAGGGCGAGCGGGAGGCGCACATCGGCGAGGTCGCGCGGCAGGCGTACGTCCGGCAGCCAGACGTCACGGATGCGCATGCGCAGCCCGGGCACCGCCGCGGCCCGGACCGCGAGCAGGTCGGCGGCGTGCGCACCGGCGGTGGGCGAGTGGCACGAGAACACGCCGAGGGCACCGAGGTGCATCGGGTGCCGGGCGGACTCGATGTTCCAGAACGCCAGGTCGAGTGGTGCGAGCAGGTCAGAAGTCAATGGCTTGCCTCGCGTCGACGGTAAAGGGAAGCAAGAAGTCAACCTCCGACCAACGATTACGGTCAAGTACGATCAGGCTACGTACAGTTAACATGTCGTGAAGTCCCGCCCCTCGGAGAAGGGCGGGACCCATGGGACACACGAGGTCACGTCAGTACGGGCGGCGCGGCGTCCGGCGCCGTGCCCCACTCGGACGGCCGCGCGCCGACCGTGAACTCCAGTGTTCCCAGACGGCGCAGTGTGTCGGTGGTGACGTACGTCCGTTCGTAGGCGTTCCCGCCGACGCGCACCCCCTGGATGTAGCGCTCGTCGTCGGAGGTGCCCGGCGCGGTGATGGTCAGCCCGCCGCGCGGGTAGTAGGCCCGGTCCAGGACCAGGTCGACCCGGTCGAACACGGGCGTGGTCAGCCCCCAGGTGGGGTAGCCGGGCTGCACGGGGAAGATGCCGATCGACGAGAGCACGTCCCAGGCGGACATCGTGCCGAGGTCGTCGTTGCCGGTCATGCCGGTCGGGCCGTCGGTGAAGAGGGTCAGCGCCGCGTGCACCACGTCCGTGGTCTTCCACGGCTGCCCGGTCGAGAGGTACGTGTAGGGGGCGATGAGGTCGGGCTCGTTCTGCGGGTTGTACTTGTCCGCGTTGTAGTAGGCGTACGGTCCGTTCACCCAGGTCTCGCGCGCGGTCCGCGCCGGATCCCTGAGCAGCCGGTCGTAGGCGAAGAACGCGTCGAGCCGGTCGTTCGCCGCCTGCCGGCCGCCGATGAGGCCGACCATGCCCGGCAGGTCCTGCGGCACGAGCCACTGGTACTGCCAGGCCGTGCCCTCGTGGAAGCCCTCGCTCTTCGCCGGGTCGGCCGGTCCGGCGAACGCTCCGGAGGCGTCCCGTGCCCGGAAGAAGCCGGTCGAGGGGTCGAAGAGGTGGCGGTAGGAGCGCGACCGGGCGGCATAGCGCTCCGCGTCGGCGTCGTGTCCCAGGGCGCGTGCCATCCGGGCGAGCATCGCGTCGGACAGCGCGTACTCCAGCGTGACCGACCCGCCGTGGTGGTAGTCGGAGTCACCGGGCTTGTGGTACGGGCGGTCCTTGACGTACGGCGCGAAGCCGTCGGCGATGTACTCGCGGTTGGACTCGCGGCCCACGTACATGGTGTCGGCGGGCGGGACGCCGTCGGCGTTCTTCCTGAGCGCGCGGTAGACCCGCTCCTCGTATCCCTTGAGCAGTCCCTGCTGGTAGGCGTGGGTGAGGAACGGGGTGACCGGGTCGCCGCTCATGATGTTCGTCTCGACCGTGCCGTAGCCCCACTTGGGCAGCCAGCCGCCCTGCTCGTCGACCTTGAGCAGGGAGACCGCCATGTCGCGGGCCTGGCGCGGCGCGAGCAGGGACAGCAGCTGGACCTGGGTGCGGTAGGTGTCCCACAGGGACCAGTTCTGGTAGTAGGTGAAGCCGACCGCGCGGTGGACCTTCTGGTCCCAGCCGGTGTAGCGGCCGTCCGCGTCGCTGCCGATGTTCGGCGCGAGGAAGGACCGGTACAGGGACGAGTAGAAGGTCCTGCGCCGGGTCTCGCCGCCGCCCCGCACGCGGACGTCGTCGAGGCGGTCCTCCCACGCCCGGCGGGCGGCCTCCCGCACCTGGGTGAACGAACGCTCGTGCGTGGCACGGAGATTGACCTCGGCGCCACGCGCGTCGACGTACGACAGCGCGGTGGTGGCCTCGACGGTGCGGTCCTCGGTCGTGTCGAACGTGACGTAGGCGCCGTTGCGCCCGGGGCCCGACGATGTCGTCGCGCCCTGGGTGATCGAGTCCTGGTACCACGTCCCGTGCGCCGTGAACGGCCGGTTGAAGCGGGTGAGCGTGTACACCGTGTACGGCCGGGTGGAGCGGCAGAAACCGCTGCCCGTGATCTGCGTGCGCACGGTGTGGTCGTCGAGGATCTCCACCTTGGAAGAGACGTTCCTGTGCAGTGACTGACCGGCGTTGAGCAGCACGTTCGCCTTGTCGGTGGCCGGGAACGTGTAGCGCTGCACGCCGGTGCGCTCGGTCGCGGTCAGTTCGGCCTCGATGCCGCTGTCCAGTCCGACCCGGTAGTAGCCGGGACTCGCCTGCTCGTCGGCGTGGTCGAAGGCGGCCGCGTACTTGGCGTAGTCCGTCTCGTCGACGTCGCCGGTGGTCGGCAGCACGGGCAGGTCCCCTCCGATGGCGCAGCCGACGCCGGAGAGGTGGACCAGGGAGAAGCCGCGGATCCGGTGCTGGGTGTAGTCGTAACCGGTGTTGTGCCCGGTGTCCGGCGAGAACTGCACCATGCCGAAGGGCACGGCGGCACCGGGATAGGTGTTGCCTTCGTTCTGGGTGCCGATGAAGGGGTTGACCAGGTCGGTGAGCCCGCCGTCGTTCTGCTCGGCGGCGTGCGCGGCCGGCGGGGAGAACAGCGCCGAGGCCGCCACCGCGCCCGCGGCGCACAGACGCAGGCGCCGGGTCCATCTCATCTCGGAAGACCTCCGGAGGATCGACATCGTTGTGCACATGGTGCTGGCGGGACGTCAGTTTCCCGGGCAACCCGCCGGGTCGGCCCGTGACGCGTCGCGGATCAGCGCCTCGTGCGCGGCCCGCAGCCGCGCGGCATCCGGCTTCAGGACGGCGCGGTCGTAGGTGAGCAGCCCGTTGAGTTCGCCCTCGACATCGGTGATCTGGGTGTAGACCGCGCCGTTGCCGCCCTGGCAGACCAGCCGGCGCACCTCGTCGAGCCTCGCGAGGTAGTCGTCGGTGTAGGTGGCCGGGTCGACCTCGACGTACGACTGCTGCACCGACCAGGCGTGGCCGGGCACCGCGAGCCCCAGACCGCCGTACTCGCCACTGACCAGGGCCCGTCTCCCGTCGGGGTGCGGCGGCAGCGCGGGGCTGGGGTAGCCGTGCTCGTCCATGACGTCCCCGGTGCCGCCGTCGGCCCCGAGGTTGAGGCCCGACATGCCGTCGACCAGCCGGCCGGGGTCCCATTCCTTGGCCTGGTCGGCGATGCGGGCCTGGTCGTACTGGCCCCAGCCCTCGTTGAAGGTGACCCACATGACGACCGACGGGCTGCTGATGTGCTCGTCGATCATCTTCTTCATCTCGCGCTCGTACTCGGCGCGCGCCGCCGCACCCGGGTCGGTCCCGGCGGTCATCGCGGGCATGTCCTGCCACACCAGCAGCCCGAGCCGGTCCGCCCAGTAGAACCAGCGGTCGGGCTCCACCTTGATGTGCTTGCGGACGGCGTTGAAGCCCAGTTCCTTGTGCGTCCGCAGGTCGTACGCGAGGGCCTCGTCGGTGGGCGCGGTGTACAGGCCGTCGGGCCAGAACCCCTGGTCGAGGGTGGCCATCATGAAGACCGGTGTGCCGTTGAGGACGGTGCGGGGAGTGCCGTCGATCTTCTCGACGGCGATCGAGCGCATACCGAAGTAGCTGCCCACCCGGTCGGCGCCGGCCCGCACCACGAGGCCGTAGAGGAACGGGTCGTCCGGGGACCACAGGTGCGGCCGGCGCAGGGTCAGCCGCAGGGGCTGCCCGGTGCGCCCGCGCACGGTGGCGACCGGGCGTCCGTGGTCGTACGCGGTGGCCGTGACCGGCAGGCCGTCGCGGATCCCCCTTGTCCCGACGGCGAGTCGGCCGTGGCCGAGGTCGGGTGTCAGCTTGAGCGAGTCGATGTGGTCGGCGGCCACCGGCTCCATCCAGACCGTCTGCCAGATGCCCGAGGTCGGGGTGTACCAGATGCCGCCGGGGTCGAGGCGCTGCTTGCCGACCGGCGGGTTCTCACCGGTGGCCGCGTCGGTCGGGTCGTACACGCCGACGACGAGTTCCTGGGTGCGGCCGGGCCTCAGCGCGTCGGTGACGTCGGCGCTGAACTTGTCGTAGCCGCCCTGGTGCCGCGCGACCTCGGTGCCGTTGACGTACACCTCGGCCCGCCAGTCGACGGCACCGAAGTTGAGCCTCAGGCGCGTGCCGGATCCGATGCGCCAGCCGTCGGGGACGGTGAACGTCCGGCGGTACCACATGCGCTCCTCGTGCCGCTCCAGGCCGGAGAGCTGGGATTCCACGGGGTACGGAACGAGGATGCGCTCGGGGAGGTCCCGGCCGAACGGCGGCTGTTCGCCGGCCCGGGCCGAGGCGAACTGCCAGCGTCCGTTGAGGTTTCGCCAGGCGGCACGGGTGAGCTGGGGGCGCGGGTACTCGGGGTGGGCGTTGCGCGGTCCGACCCGGTCGGCCCAGCGCGTGCGGAGTTCGTACGCGGACCGGTTGGGGCCGCTGCTCCAGAACGCGCCGACGGCGTGGGAGCCGGCGCTCAGGCCGCCCCGTCCGTCGTAGCGCAGGTCGGCCGTACCGCGTGCGGTCCCCGTCCTGTTGCCGACGACCGGCTCCTTCAGCGCGATGAGCAGGGTCCTGGGGTCGGCGGGGTCCCGTGTCGCCCTGCCCAGGGGCCATCTGGCGCCGCCGATCACCGCCTCGATGTGGTCGGTGACCGAGGCGGGCGGTGCGGACAGGGGCCGGGCGAAGTCGAGCCGGAGGCTGCGTCCGTCGGCGCGGACGGTGGTGGCGACCGCGCCGTCGTAGTCGTAGCCGTCGGGCAGGCGGAAGGCCGACTGCGGAACGGGCGCCTTGGTGCCGCCGGGCGAGGTCCAGCGGACGTGGAGGTTGGAGCCGCCGTAGTGCTCGAAGTACTCGACCTTGATGTCGTAAGCGTGTTCCGCCGTCAACTCGACGGGGCCGGAGGTCTGTTCGCGGTCCCAGTCGTCCACCCAGTGGTCGATGACGAGCCGGCCGCCGATCCAGAGGCGGAATCCGTTGTCGCCGGTGATCGAGAAGGTGGTGGGGCCGGTGGCCGACGGGACGATCTTTCCGGTCCAGCGGACGCTGACATCGTTGTCCTGGCGCGTGGTGAAGCGCAGCCGGGGTTCCAGGTCGGCGAAGTCGAGGCTCGGGTCGAATCCGGTCGCCTTGAGCGCGCCGGAGTCGAAGGCTCCGGGGGCGGACTGGGTGTAGTAGTCGCCCTTCAGGCCGTGGATCTCCACCGGATCGCCGGCCGCCGGGGCGGGCGCGGGTCTCGCCGCGGTCAGCCCGGCGAGGGCGAGCGCCGCGGCCAGGAGCAGTGCGGGCCGGTCTCCGATTCGTCTGATGCGCACGGATCCTCCTCGGTGAGGACGGTGACGGCTGGGGCGGGGGGTGTGAGGCGCGCGGCGAGGGCGGTACAACGTTGTCAGTCACGGCCGTTGGCATGACAGCACGGATCCCGCGCCCTGCATAGGACATGACAAGCCACCCCCTGGCGGGCCGGCGACCGTCGGAGCGGCCGCCTCCCCGCCTCCCCGCCTCCCCGCCTCCCCGCCTCCCCGCCTAGAAGACGCGCTGCCCCTTCCCCAGCGCGATCACTCCGCCGTCGGACACCGTGTACAGCTCCGCGTCCCGCTCGGGGTTGACGCCGATCGTGGCACCCGGCGGCACCTCGACGTTCTTGTCGAGGACCGCTCCGCGTACGATCGCGCCCCGCCCGACGTGCACGTTGTCGTGCAGGACCGATCCCTGGACGACGGCGCCCGGGTCCACCACGACGCCCGGGGACAGCACCGACCGGGTCACCTGCCCCCGGATCAGACAGCCGGCGCTGATGATCGACTCCCCGGCGATGCCACCCGCGTTGAAACGGGCCGGCGACAGCTGTCCGGAGTGCGTGTAGACCGGCCAGCTGCGGTTGTAGAGGTTGAAGGCCGGCCGCTCCGCGATCAGGTCCATGTGGGCGTCGTAGTAGGCGTCCAGGGTGCCCACGTCCCGCCAGTAGCCCTGGTCGCGGCTGGTCTCACCGGGCACGTGGTTGCCGGCGAAGTCGTACAACTGCGCCTCGCCGCGGTCGGTGAGGGCGGGCAGGATCGAACCGCCCATGTCGTGCACCGAGTTCCCGTCCTCGGCGTCCCGCTGGAGCGCCTCGACCAGTGCCTTGGTGGTGAACACGTAGTTGCCCATCGAGGCGAAGACGCGCCCGGGGTCGTCCGGCAGGCCCGGCGGATCGGCCGGCTTCTCCAGGAAGCCCTCCACGGTCCGTCCGTCCGGACCGGGGCCGATCACGCCGAACGACGAGGACTCGGCGCGCGGCACCCGGATGCCCGCGACGGTCACGCCCGCGCCGCTGTCGATGTGCTGCGCGAGCATCTGCCGCGGGTCCATCCGGTAGACGTGGTCGGCGCCGAACACCGCCACGTACTCGGGCTGTTCGTCGTGGATCAGGTTCAGCGACTGCAGGATCGCGTCGGCGCTGCCCAGGTACCAGCGCGGGCCGAGGCGCTGCTGGGCCGGGACGGGGGTGACGTAGTTGCCCAGCAGGCTGGACATCCGCCAGGTGGTGGTGATGTGCCGGTCCAGAGAGTGCGACTTGTACTGGGTGAGCACGCAGATGCGCAGGATGTCGGCGTTGACGAGGTTGGACAGGACGAAGTCGACGAGGCGGTAGGTACCGCCGAAGGTCACGGCCGGTTTCGCACGGTCCGCGGTCAGCGGCATCAGCCGCTTCCCCTCCCCGCCGGCCAGTACGATTCCCAGCACCGAAGGTCCTCCGCGCCGCATGCCGCCGCCCCTCTACGCCCGGTTGTGCCGCTCTCCGCTCACTGTGACCGCCCCTGCGCGAGGACGTCCTCGTACAGGTGAACCGTGCGGCGGGCCACCGTGTCCCAGCCGAACTCCCGTGCCGCGCGCTCGCGTCCGGCCTCGCCCATGCGCCCGGCCGCCGCCGGGTCGCCGAGGACGGCATCGAGCGCGCGGGCGAGCTGCTTCTCGAAGTCGTCGTCCACGTCGACCAGCAGGCCGGTACGGCCGTCGTCCACGACCTCAGGGATGCCGCCGGTGCGTGAGGCCACGACGGCCGTGCCGCAGGCCATCGCCTCCAGGTTGACGATGCCGAGCGGTTCGTACACCGACGGGCAGACGAACACGGCGGCGTGGGTCAGGAGCTGGATCACGTCCGGGCGCGGCAGCATCTTCGGGATCCAGTGGACTCCCGGCCGGCTTCCGCTCAACTCCTCGAAGAGCTCGCGGAACTCACGGTCGATCTCGGGGGTGTCCGGGGCGCCCGCGCACAGCACGACCTGCGCCGCCGGGTCGATGTCCCGTACCGCGCGCAGCAGCTGGGGCACGCCCTTCTGACGGGTGATGCGGCCGACGAACAGGACGTAGGGCCGGGCGGCGTCGACGCCGAAGCGGGAGAGGACGTCCGTGCCGTGGTCGGGCCGGTAGAGGGTGGTGTCGATGCCGTTGTGCACGACGTGGACCCTGGCCGGGTCGAGGGCCGGGTAGCAGCCCAGGATGTCCTCGCGCATGGCACCGGAGACGGCGATCACGGCGTCCGCGGCCTCGATCGCGGTGCGCTCGGCCCAGCCGGAGAGGGCGTATCCACCGCCGAGTTGCTCGGCCTTCCAGGGGCGCAGCGGCTCCAGCGAGTGGGCGGTCACCACGTGCGGTATGCCGTACAGCAGCTTGCCGAGGTGGCCGGCCAGGTTCGCGTACCAGGTGTGCGAGTGGACCAGTTCGCGGCCCTGGAGGGCGGCGGCGATGGACAGGTCCACGGAGAAGGTGCGCAGGGCGTCGTTGGCGCTGTCGAGGGCCGGCCACGGCCGGTGGCGCATGACGCCGCCCGCGCCGCCCTCGCCCCAGCAGTGCACGTCCAGGTCGATGAGGGAACGCAACTCCCGGGCGAGGAACTCGACGTGGACGCCCGCGCCGCCGTACACGTCCGGCGGGTACTCCCGGGTCAGCAGTCCCACACGCACCCGCAACCCCCTGTCGCAGCGCCTGGCCGATTCCCACATGGTCACCCAGATACGGCGGTTGGGGAAGACCACCCGTGGTCAGCCGCGACCGGGCGGCGTGTCGAAGCAGCAGTCGCCGCACAGGCCGCCCCCGGGCAGCCGGTAGTAGAGGCAGCAGCTGCGGCGGCGGCCGGTGGCGGGATCCAGGGTGCGGGACAGGCCGGGGTGGGCGAACGGCCCGGCGGCCAGGGCCGGCGCCCGCTCCGCCACGTCGGTGCGGCCACTCCCCCGCGCCCACCGGGTGAGCATGCGCACGCTGCCCGCGAGCGCGGAGCCGGCATTGCCCCGCAGCAGGCCCGCGGGGAGGCGGTACCGGGCGGTCAGGGCGGCCGCCAGCGGAACGAGGTGTCCCCGGCGCACCACCGTGTCGAGGGACTCGGCGGGCAGCGCGCGGACGCCGCTCAGCCACAGGTCGTCCGGCGCGGCGGCGTCCGGGTCCCAGTGCAGCAGACGGGGGTCCAGGTCGGGCACCCACCCGTGGAGGGCGGCGCAGCCCAGGGCGACGGACCAGAGCCGGGCCACCAGGCCCTGGTGGGCGATGGAGGCGGCGACGCGGACTTCCGGCGCCCGGAGGCTCCGCGCGACCTTGCGGACACGGAAGGCCAACGGGTCCCCGTGGACGCCCACGGCGCCGTCGAACGGCCGGGAGGGCGCGGGCGGTCCGGGGGATCCGGACGGCCCGGGGGATCCGGACGGCCCGGGCGTATACGCCTGCGCCAGGGCCGGCAGGGGGCCCTGCGGCGGCGGACCGGTGCGCAGGGCGAAGAAGCCGCCGATCTCGCCGAGCGCGGCGAGGTCGGGAAGGCGGTCGGCGTCGGGGCCGAGGTCGGGGTCCATGTCCACGAAGGCCAGTAGTACCAGGGCCCCTAGGGGCATCAACCAGGGGGGATACGTGCCCTGTCACCCCTCTTGGGGAGGAGGGGACCACAGGTGTACTCCATCGGCAGTATGACCCAATGCGTGCTCAGGGACGACGACGGGGAACAGCCGTTCGCGGCATCGTGTTGATTATGGAAGCCGACCGTTCGCCGCGCCGGGGCCCGCATCCCGGCCGCCCGCAGAGGAGCCGCTCATGAGCGCCCTCGCGTTGTCCGTGCTGCTGTCGTTCGTGTCCGCCGTCGCCTACGCGGGCGGGGCGATCGTGCAGGAGCAGGTCGCCGTGTCCTCGCCGTGCCGGGCGTACGCGCCGCTGCGCCGGCTGGGCTGGTGGGCGGCCGTGGGCCTGAACGGTCTCGGCGGGCTGCTGCACGTGGTGGCCCTCGCCTACGGTCCGCTGAGTCTGGTCCAGCCGCTGGGCGCGCTGACCATCGTGTTCGCGCTGCCGATGGCGGCGCTGTTCGTGGGCCGCCGGGCCGGGGCGACGGCCTGGCGCGGCGCCGTCATGGCGACCGTGGGCCTGGCGGGACTGCTGTCCCTGGTCGGCGCCGCCGACGCCCGGTCCCTGAGCGGCGCCCAGCGGGTGCTGGTGGCCGTCGTCACGGCCGGCGGGATCGTGGCGCTGATGGTCGCGGGCCGCGCCGCGCACCGGCATCCTGCCGTGCGCAGCGTGCTGCTGGCGGTCGCGTCCGGTGTCGCGTTCGGCATGTCGTCGGTGTTCACGAAGACGGTCGCGGTCGACTGGACGGACGGTGTCTCCCTCGGGGACCTGCCGAGCCTGGCGGTGATAGGCGTCTTCGCGACGGCCGGCATGCTGCTGTCGCAGGCGTCCTACCGGGGCGCCGGCCTGGCGGCGCCGCTCGCCACGCTGACGGTCGTGAACCCGGTGCTGGCGGCCGCCGTGGGCATCACCATGTTCGGCGAGACGTTCCGCTACGGCACCACGGGCACCGTCCTCGCCCTGGGGTGCGGTGTCGTCGCCGCGGGCGGTTTGATCCTGCTGACCACCGAGCGGATCGGCGGCGAGGGGCGCACCGCGGTGGCCGCCGGGACCGCTTCCGGGACCGCTTCCGAGACCGCTTCCGAAACCGTGGAGGAGGCCGTCGCCGGGCCGGAGCCCGCCGTCCAGGAGCTGCTGTCCTCGGTGCCCCGGCAGGTGATCGCGCCGGCCGAGGAGAACGTGCTCGTACCGGCACCGGTCCGTCAGGGCGCGTACGAGGACTGGGAGCCGGACGTCCACCGGGAGCCCTCGTTCTCGTACGGCCCCTTCTACGGCGGGCCGCTGGTGTCGGTGCACGTGCTGGACCGGCACCGCAGCCGTGTCGGATCCTGACGGCCGGCTCCCACGGCGTGCGTCAGAGCCTGACGCCGCCCGCCCTCAGATAGGCGACGGGATCGATGTCGCTGCCGAATCCGGGCCCCGTCCGCACCTCGAAGTGCAGATGCGGGCCCGTGCTGTTGCCCGTGGAACCCGAGCGCCCGATGCGCTGGCCGGCCACCACGCTCTGCCCGTCCCTGACGGAGATCGCCGACAGATGGGCGTACTGCGTGTAGCGGCCGTCACCGTGCCGTATGACCACCTGGTAGCCGAACGAGCCGCCCCAGCCGGCGCTGACGACGTGCCCGCTCGCCACCGCCTTGACGGAGGTGCCGGTGGGCACGGGGAAGTCGACACCGGTGTGGTAGCCCTTCGACCAGGAGGAACCCTCGGCGTGGTACGGCGTGCCCATCGCGGCGGCCACCGGTGCGACCAGGGAGTGCTTGGCGGCCACGTGGCCCGAAGCGGGCTTCCGGGTTGGCGACTTGGCCGGGGCGGAGGTCTTGTGCGACTCGTGGCTCCGTGCGGGGTGCGGCTCCGGGCGGGCCGGGGCCTTGGCCCGCAGGTGCAGCCGCTGGCCGGGCAGGATCAGGTCCGGGTCCGTACCGACCGTCGTACGGTTGGCCTCGTACAGCCGCTGCCAGCCGCCCTCGACGTGGTGGGAGGCGGCGATGCCGGAGAGGGTGTCGCCGCGCACCACGGTGTACATCTCGGCGGTGCCCGCCTGCGACTGGGGCGTAGTCTGCGGTTTCACATCACGCACCGAGCGCCTGGCGGTCTGCGGGGAGGCCCCGGACGTCCGGGCGTTGCCGGGGGTGGCACCGGTGGAGCGGGTGAGACCGGCGTGCTCGGAGCAGACGGGCCAGGCGCGGGGGCCCTGCCCCTGGAGGACCTTCTCGGCCACGGTGATCTGCTGGTCCCTGGTGGCCAGATCCGCGCGCCGGGCGTAGGCCGTGCCGCCGTACGCCTCCCAGGTGGACTGGGTGAACTGCAGTCCCCCGTAGTAGCCGTTGCCCGTGTTGATGCTCCAGTGGCCGCTCGACTCGCAGGCGGCGACCTTGTTCCAGGTGCCGATGTCGGCCGCGTGCGCGACGCCGGTGCCGATGAGCGGGATGGCCATGCCTGCGCCGCCCGCCGTGACGGTGAGCGAGGCGCGGTTGATCCTTGTCGGCTGGTACCGGCGGTGCCGGCCGCGTATGGCCATGGGAGCCCCCTCGACAATGCGTCAGGAGCGGCAAAAGTAGCCGTCGCGAACAGGCCATGACAAGGCGGCAACCGGCCGCTCCGGCGCCTCAACCGGCCGGGAGACGCCCCCTGTTGGCGCGGCCGGGAAGCGTTCGCGGGGACGCGGCGGGGCGGTCGGCGCGGACGCGATGGGGTGTGGGTGCGCCGCACGGCGACCGGATGTGTGTGCCCCGCTCCGGCAGGTCCGGGTGTGCGGTGGGTGGACCGGCACGTAAGGATGGTCACCGGGCGATACTGACGGTCACCACCGTCACCAGCCCCGTCGATGATGTCGTCAGGACGAACCGGCACCGCCGATTCCAGGACTTCAGGAGCCAACCGCCATGAGCACTTCAGCCCAGATCGGCGTCACCGGTCTCGCGGTCATGGGCCGCAATCTCGCCCGTAACTTCGCGCGCAACGGCTACACGGTCGCCCTGCACAACCGCACCGTGGCACGGACGCACGACCTCGTGAAGGACTTCGGGCACGAGGGCGACTTCGTGGCGACCGAGACCGCGGAGGAGTTCGTGGCGGCGCTGGAGCGCCCCCGGCGTCTGATCATCATGGTGAAGGCGGGTGGCCCGACCGACGCGGTGATCCAGGAGTTCGCCCCGCTCCTGGAGCCCGGCGACATGATCATCGACGGGGGCAACGCCCACTTCGCGGACACCCGCCGCCGGGAGAGGGAACTGCGGGAGCGGGGCATCCACTTCGTCGGCACGGGCATCTCCGGCGGCGAGGAGGGCGCGCTGCACGGGCCGAGCATCATGCCGGGCGGCTCGGCCGAATCGTACGCGTCCCTGGGACCGATGCTGGAGAAGATCTCCGCCAAGGCCGGGGACGGGGCGCCGTGTGTGACGCACGTGGGTCCTGACGGCGCCGGGCACTTCGTGAAGATGGTCCACAACGGCATCGAGTACGCCGACATGCAGCTCATCGGCGAGGCGTACCAGCTGCTGCGCGACGTCGCGGGCTACTCCCCGGCGCGGATCGCGGAGATCTTCCGTACCTGGAACACCGGCCGCCTGGACTCGTATCTGATCGAGATCACGGCGGAGGTGCTCTCCCACGTGGACGCGGCGACGGGCAAGCCGTTCGTGGACGTGGTCCAGGACCGGGCGGAGCAGAAGGGGACGGGCCGCTGGACCGTCCAGATCGCGCTCGACCTGGGGGTGCCGGTGTCGGGCATCGCCGAGGCGGTGTTCGCCCGCTCGCTGTCCGGGCACGCGGACCTGCGCGAGGCGTCGCGGGGACTGGCCGGCCCGAAGGCCGTGGCGCTGAGCGAGGAGGGGGCCGCGGCCTTCACCGACGGCGTGGAGCAGGCGCTGTACGCGTCGAAGATCGTGTCGTACACGCAGGGCTTCCACGAGATCGCGGCGGGCGGCGAGGAGTACGGCTGGGACATCGACCTCGGGAAGGTGGCCTCCATCTGGCGCGGCGGCTGCATCATCCGCGCCGCGTTCCTGGACCGCATCCGCGCCGCGTACGACGCCCGCGCCGACCTGCCGAGCCTGCTGTCGGACGAGACGTTCGCGCAGGAGATCGCGGCGGCCCAGGAAGACTGGCGCGAGGTCCTCATCGAGGCGACCCGCCAGGGCGTCCCCACCCCCGGTTTCTCCGCGGCGCTCGCCTACTACGACGCCCTGCGCGCCGACCGGCTGCCCGCCGCGCTCACCCAGGGGCAGCGCGACTTCTTCGGTGCGCACACCTACCGGCGGACGGACCGCGAGGGCTCGTTCCACACGCTGTGGGGCGGGGACCGGTCGGAGGTCGAGGCGTAGGGAGCGCGCGACGGCGCAGGCGGGCGCGGCGGCCCTCCCGTGCGGGGTCCCGCCGCGCCGCCAGTGCCCGGGGCGGGGTCGCGGCTGCGGCGCGGCTGCGGCTGCGGCGCGGCTGCGGCGCGGCTGCGGCTGCGGCTGCGGCGCGGCTGCGGCGCGGCTGCGGCTGCGGCTGCGGCTGCGATGGATCGGCGGGGGCCTGCGAGGGCTCGCGTTCCAGGCGCCGTGGGGCGGGGGCCGGCCGGAGACGGAGGCGCAGGGAGCGAGGGCACGACAGCGCGGCGGGCCTCCGGCGGGGTCCCGCCGCGCCTCGGCGCCCCGGCCGGGGGTGCGGTGGATCGGCCGGGGCTGCGGGTGCGGTGGATCGGCGGGGACCGCGGACCTCCCCCGGCTGCCGGCGTCCCGGCGGTGCGGGCCGTCGTCGGCGGCCGTGGCCGGGCCTCACTTCAGGGGCGGTCCGGGTTCGGGCTGCGGGACGGGTTCCGGGCCCGGCGGTTCGGGGATCGGGGACGGGGGCGGCTCCGGAGTCGGCCGCGGCTCCGGGCTCGGCACCGGTTCCGGACCGGGCTCCGGGCGATCGGGGCCCGGACCGGGGACGGGAGCCGGGCCGGGAGGTGTGGGCCCCGGTGCCGGGGGCACGGGTTCCGGTCGCGGTGCGGGGCCCGGTTCGGGGACCGGCTCCGGGCCCGGAGTCGGTCCCGGTCCGGGGGGCCGCCCCGGCTGCGCGGGATCGGGGAGCGGACGCGTCATCGTGTCCTCCAGCCAGTTGCTGCGTCGGCCCTGGACTCCTCCCCCGGGTACCCGGAGGAGGCACGGAAACTCACCCCGTCGCGGGACGGGGCGGGACCGGGTGGGCCACGGCCGTCCGACGGCCACCGCCGCGGGCGGCACCGCGAGCCGCCACTTCCGCGGCCGCCGCCGCCAGTCCCGGCCGGGGGCTCGACAGCACCGGCACGGTGGCGGTGGTCAGCCGCTGCGCCGGCGCCATCGACGCCTGGGCGAGCACGATCGCATCGGCGTCCGTGACGGTGTCGGCGATGTCGGCCACCGCGCGGACACAGCCCTCGGTGTCCCCCGCCCGGAACCGGTCCCACGCGCCCTCCACCAGCAGGGTGCGCACCTCGACCGGGCGTCCGGCGGCCTCCTCCCGGATCAGCGCCGCCGTCGGCCCCAGGGTGCTCTCCACGGTGGCGAGCACCATGACGCGGGGGCCCGCCGCCACCGCGGCGGCGGCCATAGGCCGGTCCACCCGGAGCACGGGCACGCCGACGACGGTGCGCTCGGCGACCGCGCCGATGGTCGAGCAGGTGCACAGCACGGCGTCGGCGCCCGCCGCGGCCGCCTCGCCGAGGAGGCGCCGGACGTCGCCGGCCACGGCCGCGGGGCCCTGCTCACGCGCCCGCTCCAGCAGTTCCTCGGCCACCAGGTGCCGCAGCCCGAGCCCCGGATGGGCGTCGTCGCGCAGGGCCTCGAAGACGGGGATGTGGACGGGCGAGGTGTGCAGCAGGGCGAGCGTGCCCTCGCGCGGGGATGCCGGAGCGGTCATCGGATGCGTGTTCGTCCCGTCGGGTCAGACCCCGACGGCCTGCGGGCTGCGCTTCTGGTCCGACCCCGGCACCGGCTCGGACGGGTCGCCTCCGAGGGCCACGATCCGGTTGTCGGCGTCCACGTGCACCACCCGCGGCTTCAGGGACCGCGCCTCGGCGTCGGTGACCTGCGCGTAACTGATGATGATCACCAGATCGCCGGGGCTGACGAGATGGGCCGCCGCCCCGTTGATACCGATGACGCCGGATCCGCGCTCGCCCTCGATGACGTAGGTCTCCAGGCGGGCCCCGTTGGTGATGTCCACGATGTGGACGAGCTCACCGGGCAGCAGATCGGCGGCGTCGAGAAGATCCGCGTCGATGGTCACGGATCCGACGTAGTGCAGGTCGGCCTGGGTGACGGTGACACGGTGGATCTTCGACTTGAATATTGTACGAAACATGAAGCAACTCCCGACTTGTCTGCTCCCTGCCTGCTTATTGCGGGTCAAGGGCGATGTTCGGAGGCTACAACGTTTCGCATGTGTGGTCAGCCGTCGCCGGGTGTTTGAGGACTCACACTGACCCGTTGCTGACTTTTCTGACGGCGCGCCAGTCGTATGCGCACACGCGTCATGGGCTCTCGTCGCGTTTTCCTTTCCAGGTGGTCGAAGAGCCTGAGGAGCGCTTCGACCGGCTGAGCAAGGGACACGGCGTAGCTCTCGTCGAAGAGGTCAACGCCGGTATGCCTCGTTCCTGATGCGGGGAGGTACGGCTCCCGTACACACGACTGACAAGAAGCTGTCACACGTGTGCTGGAATGCGGGTCCGGCGGGCGCCCGTTCTGACTGGCATGACTCTTGGAGTAGCAGGGTCATCGAACTCTCCGGCGGCCGCCGGGCTGCCGACGTGGCCGTGATCGGCAACGAGGCGGCGGTCGAGCCGAAGTGCGACGTTACCGCGACGCCGGCGCCACCGAGGTCGTGTTCTCGGGCACCGAGATCGCGGGAGAGGTGGACCGCCGTCGCACGTGGGCGCTCCTCGGCGAACTGGCCCGGATGAGTGCACCCATCGGGCGTCGGCCCGGCAGATGTCCCACGCCCTGTGCGAGGCCGAGCCTCGCTTGATCAAGGAGAACTCATGACCACCGAGAACACCACGACAGACTTCCGGGCTTTCACCGATGACTGGCTGGGCTGGTACCGCGCCCAGGAGGCCAGGCTCGCCGACCCGCACGGGTTCCTGGCCATCACCGGCCTGCACTGGCTCGACGACCGGCCGCAGCGTTTCCCCGACGCGCCCGGTGCGTGGCACAGCGGCCGCGACGGGGTCGTCGTCACCCTCGACGACGGTGAAGAACTGGTCGTCGACAGAGCGCCGGTGCGGGGTGAACACCGCTTCGGCGTGCTTGCCGAGCGCAGTGGAGTCGATGCGGTATGGAAAGACGCCGTCATCGAGGTCGCGAAGCGAGGCGGCCGTGACATCGTGCGCCCCCGGCACCCGGACGCGCCGCTGCGTACCGCCTTCACCGGAACACCCGCCTACGCCCCCGACCCGCGCTGGGCCGTGACGGGCCGGTACGTCCCCTTCGACGAGGCGCGGCCGACCACCGTGGGCGCGGCCGTCGAGGGCCTTGAGCATGTGTACGACGCTCCGGGCAGGATCGAGTTCGAGTTGCACGGGCGTCAGCTGTCCCTGACCGCGTTCCCCGGCCGTGGCGCCGGCCGGCTGATGATGCTGTTCACCGACGCGACCTCCGGGATCACCACCTACGCCGCCAACCGGGTCCTGGCCGTCGAGCCTCCCGCAGCCGACGGCACGGTCGTCCTGGACTTCAACCGCGCCGCGAACCTGCCGTGCGCCTACACGGACCTGGCCACCTGCCCGCTGCCACCGGCCGAGAACCGGCTGCCGGTGGCGATCGAGGCGGGTCTGAAGATCCCCCGCGAGCGCGGCGGGTCCTGAGCCGTGCTGCCGGCCGAGGTGACGGCGGGCGGCAGCCCGTGGCCCCGCCCGGCTCAGTCCTGAGGAGCGTCTCCGGCGGAAGGTCCCGGTGCCGGTGTGCAGTCGTACTCGGATGATGGTGCAGCAAGCTGGTCTTGCGGGTGCCGAAGGCCGGCGATCCGGCACGGCGGCGCCGCCTTGGGGAGCCGTGACAGCGACCTGCGTGTCAACCACAGTGCCATGGCGACAGCGGCCACGACGGGACGTTCCAGGAAGGTGAAACGGCCACTGCCGACCTGTTCGCACTGGCCGAGCCCGGCCACCCCACTCCCGGCTGGTGGGACGGGCTCATCGGCGCAGGGCACGCCCTC
Source organism: Streptomyces sp. PSU-S4-23 (assembly GCF_055632315.1). Classification (NCBI taxonomy): domain Bacteria; kingdom Bacillati; phylum Actinomycetota; class Actinomycetes; order Kitasatosporales; family Streptomycetaceae; genus Streptomyces; species Streptomyces sp. PSU-S4-23. The sequence continues at coordinate 773,092 of NZ_JBVMUU010000002.1, forward strand.
GACACGGACCGCTGGTTCGTCGTGGCTCCGAACGTGCTCGGCGGTTGCCAGGGCAGCACCGGACTGTCGTCCCGCACGCCAGACGGACGCCGCCGGGGTGGTCGCTTCCCCTTCCTGACGCAACGCGACCAGGTGGCGGCCGAGGCCGGCCTGGCCGACGCCCCGGGCATCGACAGCTGGGCACTGGTCGTCGGCGGATCGATGGGCGGAATGCGGGCGCTGGAGTGGGCCGTGTCGCATCCAGAACGGACGCGGGCGCTCCTGGTGCTCGCCCGGCCGCCGCGGCGAGCGCGGAACACATCGCCTGGGCGAACATCCAGCTCCATGCCATCCGCAGCGGCCCGCACTGGCGCGGCGGCGACTACCACGACGGCGGCCCCGGGCTCGGCCCGCATGCGAGGCTCGTCCTGGCCCGTCGCCTCGCCCACATCACCTATCGCAGCGAACCCGAGCTGCAGACCCGCTTCGGGCGCACGCCGCAGGGCGCGGAGGAGCCCTGGAGCGGCGGCCGATACCAGGTCGAGTCCTACCTGGACCACCACGCCGCCAAGCTCGTGTGCCGCTTCGACGCCGGCAGCTACGTCGCCCTGACACAGGCCATGAACAGTCACGACATCGGTCGCGGCCGGGGCGGCACGCGGGCCGCCCTGAGCCGTGTCACGGCCAGGACGCTCGTCGCCGGGGTCGGCTCCGACCGTCTCTATCCCCTGTCCCAGCAAGCCGAGTTGACAGTCGGCATCCCTACAGCAGATCACCTCCGGGTGACCGAGTCCCCGTACGGTCACGACGGCTTCCTCATCGAACTGGAACAAGTCGCCGCGCTCGTGGGAGAACTCGTCGGATAGACCGAGACCGACCGTAAGCTTCCTGACGTGCCGCGCCTACCGCCCCGTGGCGTACCGTCCCTCGGAGCCGTGGCCCTCACGCCGCACCGGGTGAACAACCTCGCCGAGTCCGGCTGGCCGCGACCTACTCATCGGCGTTGCCACTCTTCGGCCAGGAGTCGGTAGGAGCGCACCCGGTCGGCGTGGTCGTGGGTGATGGTGGTGATGATCAGCTCGTCCGCTCCGGTGGCTTCCTGAAGTTGTTCGAGCTGGTCGGCGACGCTCCCCGGAGAGCCGACGAACCGGGTGTCGACGCGGTCGGCCACCAGTGCCCGGTCCGCCTCGGTCCAGGCGTGGCTGCGGGCCTGCTCCGGGGTCGGGAAGGGGATGGCGCCCTCGGCCGTGCGGATGCTGCGGACCCACAGGCCGTAGCCGGTGGCCAGTTCGCGGGCGGTCGCGTCGTCCTCGGCGACGACCACGTCGGCGGATACGCTGACGTAGGGCTTGTCGAGATGATCGGACGGCTGGAACGCGGCGCGGTAGCCCTCGGCGGCCTCCAGCACGGTGGCGGGGCTGACGTGGTAGTTGGCGGCGAAACGCAGACCGTTGCGGCCTGCTACGTCGGCGCTCTGCCCACCGCTGCTGCCGAGTATCCATACCTGCACCTCGGCGCCCTCGCCCGGTACGGCGTGCGCTTCGATGCCGTCCGCCGAGCGGTAGTCGCCGCGCAGGAGGGCGAGTATGTCGTCGACCTGCTCGCCGTAGTCCTGGCGGACGGCGCCGGGCTGGTGCAGCAGTTGCTGCTGGAGCAGGAATCGCGGCGAACCGATCAGATGCTCCGGAGAGAATCGTGGCGGGATCTTCAGACCGTTGGGGGCGCGTCCGTCGACGACGGGTGTGGCGGTCGGCCGGGGTCCGGCCGACCGGCCCTGGGGACGGCCACCCGAGCGGCCGAGGCCCAGGTCGAGACGCCCGGGGTGCAGAGCGTCTATCAGCCCGAACTCCTCGACAGTGGACAGGGCGGTTCGGTGACCCAGTTGTACGGCCCCGGAGCCGATCCTGATCGTGGAGGTCGCGGAGGCCGTCAGGGCGAGTACGACGGCGGGAGAGGTTCCGGCCACACCCGGGTTGAGGTGGTGCTCGGCGAACCAGTAGCGGGTGTAGCCGAGTCGCTCGGTCTGCTGGGCGAGGTCGATGGTGTTGCGCAGGGCCTCGGCTGCGGTGGAGCCGGACGAGATCGGAACGAGGTCGAGAACCCCGAGGGGGATGCCGGACATGATCGGATGCTCCTAGCGGTCGGTGGGCACGGATGGGGGCGCGGGGGCGAACTCGGGTGTGAGTTCGGACGTGGCTTCGGCGAGGACGGGAGCCCAGGTGAACGGTGGGTCGGGAATGTCGCGGCGTAGCGCGGGGGCGATGTCGGACTGGAACGCGAGATATCCCTCGAACGCCGGACGGTATGCGGCGATCGCTTCCTGCGAGGTGCGGGCCGCGTAGTAGCCGGCCGTCCCCGCGCCGACGACGGCCTGCGCCGGGTCGTGGCCGTAGTGCTCCCATCGTTCCCGGTAGTGGCGGATCAGTTCGGCGTACGGCTCGATGGGGTGGGTGACGTTGGCCGAGAAGAGCGGATCTCCATACCGGGCGGCGAGGTCGACCGATTTCCGGCTCGTCGCGCTGCCGTGCCAGACCCGGATGGGCTGCTGGAGCGGCCGTCCGGCGCCCGGCTGTCACTCGCCCTGGAGGCGTTCGAGCGGATGCGTGCCGACATCGCCGCGATGGGCGCGCGCACCCCGCATGAACTGATGCGCTGCGCGGAGGTCACGTTCATCCGCGGCTGCGCGGAGATGACCGCCCGGGCTCCCCTGGCCCGCACGGAATCCCGCTGGGGCCTCTACCACGACCGGCTCGACCACCCCCACCGTGACGACGCGTCCTGGTTCCACCACCTCGATCTGCGCAAGTCCCCATCCGGCGCGATGGAGTTCACGGCACGCCCCGTGGCGCCCTATCTGGTGCCGGTGCACGGCTTCACCCCGGTCGGCGGCCCCTCACGGCACCTCGGCGAAGTCCACCCGGACCAGGTGGCGACGGCGGGCGCCCGGGACGTGGCCCCAGTAACGCCGCGACCGGAGCCCGGCGTTGCCGCCACAACCGCCCGCCCCGCTACCGGGGCGGAGGCCCCAGCCACACCGCGCCTCCTCGAACTCCTCGCCCTGTCGGAGGAGGAACCCGAACTCTCCGCACTCAACGTCTTCCCGACCCCGACCCCGAGCCCGCGGTCCGCGGGTCGCGGGTCGCGGGTCGCGGGTCGCGGGTCGCGGGTCGCGGGTCGCGGGTCGCGGGTCGCGGGTCGACGACCCTGACGCCCTGGTGCGCGGGGCCGCCTACACAGCCCTGGGCACGACCGGCTGCCCACCCCTTCTGGCCGTACACGCCGAGTCAGCGCTGTCCGACCCCGCCTGGCAGGTGCGGGCCGACGCCGCCACCGCCTTGTCCGCCGCGGACCGCGGCATTGCCGTCCCCGCACTCGCCAAGGCCGTAGCCGACCCCAACGCCGACGTCTGCAAGGCCGGCGTGCCGGCCCTGACCCGGCACCGTGCCGCCGAGGAGGCCCGAGCAGCCCTGGCCACGGCGACGGCGGACTCGGACGCGGACGTCAGGGCCTATGCGGCGCGAGCACTGTGCCGACGTCCTGGCGACGGACCGGGAGTCCCGCCGCGTTCGGAACCACGTGGGTCATCGCGGGCTCTCGGCGGCGGCGAAGGGCACGTGAACCGAGGCTGCTGCCTGCTGACCGTACGGGTGCCGCCACAGGCCCTGCGCCTGAAGCCTCGGCAGGACGCCCTCGCCGAACCAGTACGCCTCCTCCAGGTGCGGGTAGCCGGAGAGGACGAACTCCTCGATGCCCAGGGCGTGGTACTCCTCGATCCGCTCGGCCACCTCGGCGTGGCTGCCGACCAGCGCTGTGCCCGCACCGCCGCGCACCAGGCCGATGCCGGCCCACAGGTTGGGATAGATCTCAAGGGCATCGAGGCTGCCGCCGCCGTGCAGGGCGAGCATGCGCTGCTGGCCCTCGGACTCGCTGCGGGCGAGCCCGGCCTGCACCGACCGCACCGTCTCCGGGTCGAAGCCGTCCAGGAGCCGGTTCGCCTCCGCCCACGCCTGCTCGGAGGTGTCGCGGGTGATGACGTGCAGCCGGATTCCGAAGCGGAGGGCACGGCCCTGCTCGGCGGCCAGCCCCTTGATCCAGGCGATCTTCTCAGCGACCTGGGCGGGCGGCTCCCCCCAGGTGAGATAGGCGTCGGCGTACCGCGCCGCGACCTCACCGGCGACGGGCGACGAGCCGCCGAAGTACACCTCGGGGACGGGGTCGGGCAGCCGCGCCAGCCTGGCGTCCTCGACCCGCAGGTGCTCGCCGTCCAGGTCGACGGTCCTCCCCTTCCACAACTCCCGTACGACCTGGAGGAATTCTCCGGTACGGCGATACCGCGCCTCCTTGTCGAGGAAGTCACCGTAGGCGCGCTGCTCGTGGGTCTCACCTCCTGTGACCACGTTGAGCAGCAGCCGGCCGCCGGTGTGCCGCTGGAAGGTGGACGCCATCTGCGCGGCCAGTGTCGGTGAGACGAAGCCGGGTCTGAAGGCGACCAGGAACTTCAGTCGCTCGGTGTTCTGGCTGACCATGGCGGTGGTCAGCCAGGCGTCCTCGCACCAGGCGCCGGTAGGGGTGAGCGCACCGGTGAACCCGAGGTCCTCCGCGGCGCGCGCGATCTGGCTCAGATAGGCCACCGTGGGCGGCCGGTCCTGCCCCGAGGCGGTGGCCGGGGTGCCGTGGCCGCCGCCGACGACATGACGGCTGTCGCCGTTGGTGGGCAGGAACCAGTGGAAGGTGAGGCTCACGGAAGCTCACGCCTTTCGCTCATCGTCGTCGGCGGTCATGATCGGGACGCTCATCCGGCGGCGGCCAGCAGGGCCGTACGGCTGCCGAGGGCTTCGGAGAACTGGTCGACCACCTGTGCTAGGGCCTCGGCCGGGCCCGGCGCGATCGTCAGCGTGCCGTCATCGCCCACCGCGATGTCCTTGTCCAACGTGAACCAGCCCTGGACGATGTGCCCGGCGCCCATGGAACTGAGTACCGGGCGCAGGGCGTAGTCGATCGCCAGAACGTGCGCCGTGGTTCCGCCGGTCGCCAGCGGAAGGACGGTCTTGCCGGCCAGACCGTACTGCGGCAGCAGATCGAGCAACGACTTCAGCAACCCTGAGTAGGCGGCCTTGTAGACGGGAGTACCGATCACGACCCCGTCGGCACGGTCGAACAGCGCGGTCGCCTCGACGATCGCCGGGTGCCGGAAGTCGGCGCCGAGCAGGGCCTCGGCGGGGATCGTGCGGACGTCCAGCGGGATCACCTCGTGTCCCTGGGCCGTGAGCCGCCTGTCCAGGTGGCGCAGCAGGCGGGCGGTGCGGGAGGTGGTGGAGGGACTTCCGGAGACGGACAGGACGGTGGCCATGGCGGACCCTTCGGAGCGTGGGACGGTCGTGGGATCGGTGCGGGGCCGCGGACTGCGGCCCCGCACCTGTGAGGACGGCCTGAGTGGACGGCTACTTGTCGGTCTTGGGCAGGCCGGGCGGATTGATCTCCGACTTCGCCACGGCTTCGCCGGACAGGCCCCAGCGCTTCAGCACCTTCGCGTACGTTCCGTTGTCGATGACCTCGTTGAGGGCGTCGGCGAGCGCCTTGACCAGTCCGTTGTCCTTCTTGGTGGTGGCCGCGATGAGGCCCTGGAGGGTGGCACCGGCACCGGAGTACGTGCCGACGACTTCCGTATTGCCCGTGGTGGCGGCGTGGTAGGCGGCGGTCGGGTTGGGGCCGAGGTAGAGGTCGATCCGGCCGGACCGGAGGGCGAGGTAGGTGTCGCTGTCGTTCTGGTAGTACTTGATGTTCACCGGCTCGAGGCCGGCCTTCACATCCTCCTTGCTCCACTCGACGAGCAGCTTCTCCTGGTTGGTGCCGCTGCCCACGGCAACCGTCCTGCCCGCCACGTCCTTGGGCCCGGTGACCTTCAGGCCGCTGCCCTTCTTCGCCTCGAAACCGAGGTTGTCCTCGCGGTAGGAGGCGAAGTCGTACTTCTCCTTGCGTTCCTCGGTGTCGGTGATGTTGCTGAAGCCGACGTCGTACTTGCCGCTGTCGAGGCCGACGAAGATGTTCTCCCAGGAGACCGTTTTGATGTGCGGCTTGAGGCCGAGGACGTCGGCGACCAGGTGGGCGAGGTCGGGCTCGACACCGATGAGGGCCTTGTTGTCGGTGGCGTAGAAGGTGAGCGGCGCTGCGGAGCCGGAGGAGTCGACGATCTCCAGGGTGCCTCTCCTGCGGATCGTCTCTGGGACCTCGGCGGCGATGGAGTCGACCTTGTCCGTCGTGATGCGGTTCTGGTCGGGGCTGATGTTGATCTCCGTCCTGGTGCCCTTCGTGGCCGCCACCTCGGTGGTGCCGCCGTCGGAAGGGTTGCTGCAGGCGGCGAGGACGAGGGCGGAGGTGAGTCCGAGCGCGACTGCAGCGGAGCGGCGGGCGAGGTGGGTGGACACGGTCGTTCTCCTTGCGTGGGCGTGCGAAACGGGGTGAGAGGAGGTCAGAGGACCTTGGAGAGGAAGGCGCGGGTGCGTTCCTGCTGCGGGTTGTCCAGGACGGCTGCGGGCGGCCCCTGCTCCACGACGACGCCGCCGTCCATGAACACCACGGTGTCGGCCACCTCGCGGGCGAAGCCGACCTCGTGGGTCACGACGATCATGGTGGTTCCGGTACGGGCCAGGTCCTTGATGACGTCGAGGACCTCGCCGACGAGTTCCGGGTCGAGCGCCGAGGTGGGCTCGTCGAAGAGCAGCACCTTCGGTTCGAGGGCGAGCGCGCGGGCGATGGCGACTCGCTGCTGCTGGCCGCCGGAGAGCTGACGCGGGTAGGCGTCGGCCTTGTCGGCGAGGCCGACCCGCTCCAACAGCCGACGGGCCCTTTCCTCCGCCTCTTTGCGTGGGCGGCGCAGCGCGGAGACGGGGGCCTCGACGAGGTTGTCCAGCACGTTCAGATGCGGGAAGAGATTGAAGTTCTGGAAGACGAACCCGATGTGGGTGCGCTGCTTCAGGACGTCCTTCTCCTTCAGCTCGTGCAGCTTGCCACCCGCGCGGCGGTAGCCGATGAGCTCCCCGTCGATGCTGATCCAGCCGCGGTTGACCTTCTCCAGGTGGTTGATGGTGCGCAGCAGCGTGGATTTCCCGGAGCCGGACGGGCCGAGGATCACGGTGACCTCGCCGGTGCGGACCTTCAGGTCGACGCCGCGGAGCACGTCCAGCGGGCCGAAGCTTTTGTGGACGCCGTGGACGTCCACCATGACCTCGCTCATCGGCTGTCTCCCAGGGGTCCCAGGGCCTTCAGGGGCACGACCGGCCGGCTGCGCTGGGCCGCCGTGGCGCGCAGGTCGCGTACGAACCGGCGCACACGCTGGACCGGGGTGGGCGGCGGGGTGCGATTGGCGCCCCGGGCGTAACGGCGCTCGACGTGGTACTGGGCGACCGACAGCAGGGAGGTCAGCACCACGTACCAGGCGGTGGCGACCAGCAGCAGCGGGATCACCCGGCCGTTGCGGCCGTAGATCACCTGCACCTGGTAGAACAGCTCGCCGATGGACATCACGTAGACCACCGAGGTGCCCTTGAGCAAGCCGATGATCTCGTTGCCGGCCGTGGGCAGGATGGCGCGCATGGCCTGCGGCAACACGATCCGGCGGATCTGCCGCAGCCGGGGAATACCCAGCGCCGCGGCGGCCTCCAGCTGCCCGTGGTCGACGGCGATGACGCCGCCGCGCACGATCTCGGCGGCGTAGGCGGCCTGGTGCAGCGTCAGCCCGATGACGGCGGCGCCGATGGTGCCGATGAGGCTGTTGCTGTCGACGGACCAGAACACCGGCCCGAAGGGGATGCCGACGCCCAACTCCTTGTAGAGCGCGCTCAGGTTGAACCAGAACACCAGCTGGACGATCATCGGGATGGACCGGAAGATCCAGATGTAGGTCCAAGCGACGGTCTGCAGCACCGGGCTGCGCGACAGGCGCATGAAGGCCAGCACAGTACCGAGAGCGAAGCCCAGCACCGTGGCGTAGGCGGTGAGTTGGAGGGTCACCCACACCGCCTGGACGATCGTCTCGGACAGGACGTAGTCGCGGAAGACGCCCCACTCCCAGACCGGGTTGGTGGCCAGACCGTGCACGAATTGGGCGGCCAGCACGATCACGGCGACGGCCGCCGTCCAGCGGGCGTAGTGGCGGGCGGGGACGACCTTGAGGGCGTCCGGGTTGTCCGGAGCGGACGGGGCGGCGGGGGCGGCGCCCCGGGAGGTCGTATCGGGCGGGGCGGCGTCAGTGGTGGATGCCATCGTGTTGTTCCTGCTCGACTCTTACGTGTGCTCGGGCGGGTTGGTCCGGGATGCCTCGATCGCGGAGGCGGAGGTGCTCCACTTCTTGAGGATTCGGGCGTATGTGCCGTCCTCGATCAGCTCGTTGACGGCAGCCCGGAACGCCTTGGTGAGCGGGGAGCCCTTCTTGAAGGCGAAGCCGACGTCGAGGCGGTGGTACTCCCCAAGGAAGGTGGTCTGCGACACGGGCTGTGCGGCCTGATAGCGCAGGCCGTTGATGGTCGACATGATCACGTCGATGCGGCCCTGCTGGAGCGCGGTGAGGGTCGCCGCGTTCTCCGAGTAGACCTTCACGTCGTACGGCTTCTTGCCCGCCTTCGCGCACACGCCCTTCTGCGCGGTGAGGGTCGCCTCGAAAGTGGTACCGGCCCCGGTCCCGATGGTCAGCCCGCACAGCTGGGTGAGGGCGGTGACCTTCGTCTTGAGTACCGTGCTGCCCTTCTTCACCGCGAAGCCCTGGCCGTCATTGATGTAGGTGACGAAGTCGATGGTCTTCAGGCGTTCGGTGGTGACGCCGAAGTTGCCGGTGCCGAAGTCGTACTTGCCGCTGCCCAGGGCCGGCAGGATCGTCTCGAACGAGGCGTCCTGACGTTGCAGTCTGACGCCGAGGACCTTGGCCGCGGCATCGGAGAGGTCGATGTCCTGGCCGGCGGGCGCCTTGTCCGGGCCGTTCGGGTAGTACGCGCCCGGCGGGAACCCGATCGAGCTGCCGACCCGGAGTGTGCCCGCCTTGCGCACGTCGGCGGGCAGCAGGGCGGCGACGGAGTCCACCTTGTGTACGGCGGCGACCGGGTCGTCGGTCGGGGCTGGCGATGCCTGGGCACCCCCTGCCGTGGGGCCGGGGGTGTCGCCGGAGCCGCAGGCGGTCAGCAGGAGTACGGGCAGCACCGCGATGCCGGCGGCGACGCGCAGACGGGTTCTGATCGATCGGAGGTTCACTGGTCGGCTGCCTTTCCCGTGCGCGCTGCAAGTGCTTCGGTGGACAGGCGCTTCTCGAAGGGCAGCGGGCCGATGGATTCCGGGTCGGACTCCATGTCGAACAGCGGGGTGTAGCCGGTGGCCAGGTACAGGCCGCGGGCCTCGGGCTGTCGCGGCCCGGTGGTCAGGTAGATCCGCCGGTAGCCGCGAGTGCTCGCCTCGCGTTCCAGTTCGGCGACGACGCGTCGGGCCAGACCGCGCCGCCGGTGAGCGGAGTGCGTCCAGATCCGCTTCAGTTCGGCCGTGGTCGCGTCGTAGCGGCGGAAGGCGCCGCCCGCGACGGCCTCGCCGTGCTCCAGCAGCAGGAGGAGCAGTCCTCCGTACGGCGGGGTGAACTCCTCGTCGGGGTAGCGGGCGAGCTCGACGTGGGCGTCCTTGCCGTAGCGGGTCGAGTACTCGTGGCCGAGTTCGCGCAGGAGGGGTCTGACACGCGGGTCGGAGACCGGGACGTGAATGATGGGCAAGCCGGCTGCTGGGGACGGTGGTTGAGATACAGAAGTCATTCGCCCACCGCCGCAAGGGTCTGCGTCCCCCGTGCCGTCCGCTCGGCGTCGCGCTTGGCGACCTCCTCACGGACGATCGGGATCACGTACCGGCCGAAGTCGATGGCATCGCCCAGCAGGTCGTAGCCGCGGGCGGAGAGGATGTCGACACCGAGGTCGTAGTAGTCCAGCAGGGCCTGGGCGACCGTCTCCGGGGTGCCGACCAGGGCGTTGGAGTTGCCTGCGCCGCCGGTGGCGGCGGCGGTGGGGGTCCACAGGGCTCGGTCGTAGCGCTCCCCCGCCTCGGCAATGGCGATCAGCCGCTGTGAGCCTGTGTTCTCCGGGGCACCGCTGCGGTGGTGCCGTACGAGGCCGGCCTCGCGCCGCTCCCGGATGGCACCGACCGTACGGTGGGCCTTCTCCCAGGCCAGATCCTCGGTCGGGGCGATGATCGGGCGGAACGCCACCTGGATGCGCGGCACGCCGGTGCGGCCCGCGGCCCTCGCGGCGGCCTTCACCTTCTCGATCTGCTCGGCGGTCTTCTCCAGGGGTTCCCCCCACAGGCAGTAGATGTCCGCCTCCGCGCCCCCCGCGGCGTACGCGGCAGGTGACGAACCGCCGAACGACACCTTCGGACGGGGCTGTTGAACGGGAAAGACGTCGCTGACGAAGTCGTGGAAGCGGTAATGCTCGCCCTCGTGGTCGAAGGGCTCGTGGCTGGTCCAGACCCTCTTGACGACCCGGATGTACTCGCGGGTGCGGATGTAGCGCTCGTCCTTGGTGAGGGTGTCGCCCTCGCGACCCTGCTCGTGGTCGTTGCCGCCGGTGATGAAATGCACGGTCAGCCGGCCCTCGCTGATCTGGTCGAGGGTGGCGAAGGTCTTCGCGGCGAAGGTCGGGTACGAGACGTTCGGGCGGTGGGCGAGCAGGATCTGGAGACGGTCCAGTCTGCTCGCGACGAACGCGGCGGCCGGCGCCGGATCCGGCGAACCGGAACCGTAGGCGAACAGCACCCGGTCCCACCCGTGCTCCTCGTGTGCCCGGGCAAGCCGGAGCGTGTACTCCTTGTCGAAGGCGGCGCCGGAGCGCGGGGTGGTTTCGGAGCCGTCGTTGGTGGCGGCAATGCCAAGGAACTCCACTGGCATGGGAGATGGCCTTTCCTCAAGTCTTCGGTGCCGTGCCCGGACGAGCAGGGCAGCGTGCGGGCACGGCGGAGCAGCCCTGCGGCCCCTGTGACGGCACGCCTCGGGCGCTGGGAGAGAGTGAGCAAGTGTGACAACGCCGGGCGATGCGCCTCGGCGAGGCACGGCGGCAGCAGCGCGTGTCCGGTCTCGCAGGACCGCCCCCACGCAGGTTCAGCGCGTGTCAGCGCGGGAGTGCGGCGGTGCTACGAGGGAGGGAACTCGGCCCACGACGGGGTGACCGAGGGAGGGAAGGGCCGATCAGACAGCCCGCTGCCGCTTCAGGCGCAACACGCGGCGGACCACACCCGACCGAAGTCGATGTGGCCACGGGTGACCAGGCGCTGATCGGCATTCATGCGATTAATTGAGCAATACATCTCGCGTCTCGTCAACTACGGCCCGGATGCCGGACAAGCGTTGAGCACATCCTGCGTGGTTGACACCTACGCGCTGTGGCCCCATACGATCGAGAACAGACCGGCTCCGCTACGCGCGACAGCCGCACCGGCCGCGTTGAGGGACGCGGCGACCTGATGGCGCCGAAACCGGGCGGCCTGCCCCGTGCCCGCCCTGTCTTTGCCCGGATTCCCTGAACGTGTGTGTTGCCGCCGTGTGGTCACCGGCGTCCGCGCCTCCCTCCCCCGGAGAGAACTCCTGATGGTTTCACCGTCCGACACCACTGATTCCTCCTCCCTCTCGGCATCCGTGTCACCCGCAGGACGCTTGAAAGCCCCGGTACAAGTGCCCGCCGACGATCTGCCGCGCATCGTGCCGCGCCGGCACCTCGGCCGCTGGCTGGCGGCCGGCGCGGCGCTGCTGGTCTTCGCCATGGCGGTCAACTCCGTAATCCGCAACCGCGCATTCCAGTGGGATGTGGTCGTCCGGTACTTCACCACCGCCGCCGTGCTCGACGGGCTGCTGCTCACCCTCTGGTTGACCGGGGTGGTGATGGTGCTCGGCTTCCTGCTCGGCACTCCCTTGGCCGTGATGCGGCTGTGCGCCAATCCGGTTCTGCACACGCTGAGTTGGGGCTATGTGTGGATTTTCCGGTCCACCCCGCTGCTGGTGCAGCTGCTGTTCTGGTTCAACATCGGAGCCCTCTACCCGACGCTCGGCCTCGGCATCCCCTTCGGGCCTCAGTTCGTCACCGTCAAGACGGTCAACCTGCTCGGCCCCACCCTCACCGCCGTCATCGGGCTGACCCTGCACGAAGCCGCCTACGCCGCCGAGGTGGTACGCGGCGGCATCCTCTCGGTGGAAGCCGGCCAGACGGAGGCTGCCCAGGCTCTCGGCATCGGCAGACTTCGCACTCTGCGCCGGATCGTCATTCCGCAGGCGATGCGCTCCATCGTGCCGGCCGCCGGAAACATGCTGATCGGCACGCTGAAGGGCACCAGCATCGTCAGCGTGCTTGCCGTGCACGACCTGCTGTACTCGGTGCAACTGGTCTACAACCAGACCTACCAGGTCATCCCGCTGCTGACGGTCGCCACCCTTTGGTACATCGCCGCCACGACCGTGCTCAGCGCGGGACAGTTCTACGTCGAGCGCCACTATGCGCGTGGCTCCGCGCGCACCCTGCCGCCCACACCTCTGCAGAGGCTCAAGGTGCGTGGGGCCGAACTTCGTGCATGGCTGGAAAGGGCGACCGCACCCGAGGTCCGGCCGGCCGTCAACGGCGACCAGTGAGCCCTCCACGGTATGACCCACCCCACATTTCCTATTGATTTACTAGGGAAGTATTGACGTCCTTCCTGCGGCGTGCGCAGGATGATGCACATGTCCCCCGCGCAGCAACGACTCGTTCGTCGTCGGCATGTCGACTTTGGTCACGTCGTCAGTGCCGCCTGCTGTCACGCGTAAGGCACACGGCTGACACTCAGCACGTGCCGCTCCGCTCCTTCTCTCTCATTCCGGGCGATCAGGCGAGCCGATTTCCGCTGCAGCTGATGTCCCGACGTACTCCCGAAGGACGACCGCCATGACCACGGCACTTCCGGCCCAGGCCAACCCCCCGTCGGGCTCGCCGCTCCCCGATATGCGCCATCTCCGCCTCGTCGGAGGCGACGCGCAGGGTGGCGACGGCGGAAACGGTTCCGCTCCCCTCGTCGGCTACCTCGTTCTGGTCCCCGAGGGCACCGATCCCGCCGAGCTCTTCGCCAAGGACGTGACACGACCGGAGATCCGACCAGTGGCCTATACGGACTCACCTCCGGTGCGGCAGACGGGAAGCGATGCCGTCCGTATCGACACCGCGCGACACGTCGCAGAACTGGATGGACGTGAACTCGATCTCACGTACCTGGAGTTCGCACTGTTGGCACATCTCGATTCGCATCCCCATCAAGTGCACTCGCGCGAGCAACTGATGGCCCGCATATGGGGCTACGACCACATCGGCGACGGCCGCACCGTGGATGTCCACATCGCGCGTCTGCGCCGCAAGCTGGGCGCGGCCCACCGGCACCGGATCGTCACCGTACGGCGGGTGGGTTACAAATACGTACCCGACCAGCAGCAGAGCTCCGACTCGACACCTTGCCGTTGACCTTGAGGAGACCTCCGCCATGGGCGTTGCCCCTGCGCCGTCCGGCCCCCTTTCGGAGTCCGACCGAACCGGGCCCGGCCGCACGCACTGGCTGCGCGTGGCCCGCGAGACGGCGGACGACCTGGCCACGGACGCGGTGGCCCGGGAACAGGCAGGCAAGGCCCCGCTCGATGAGGTGTCCCGGTTACGCGAGGCGGGATTGCTGACGCTCCTCATACCGGCAGAGTCAGGAGGAGGCGCGGACTGGCCCACGGCCTACGCCGTGGTCCGGGAGATCGCCGCAGCCGACGGCGCGATCGGTCAACTGCTCGGCTGTCACTACTTCCTGTCGTGGAGCGCCCGGTTTTTCACCGAGCGCTCCCGCGTCGCCCGACTCGAGCGACAGTACGCGCTGGAGCAGTGGTGCTGGGGTGGCGGTCTGGCCCGTCAGGACTCCCCTCTGACGTTGACCAGGGCTCGCGGCGGCCATGTGCTCAACGGTCGCCAGAGTTACCCCACCGGAGTCCTGGTCGCCGACCGCCTCGCCGTTCGGGCCGTGCGCGCCGACACCGGCGAACCACTCGCCGTCGTCGTCGATCCCGCCCACCACGGCGTCGGTATCGATGGCGACGCCGACACCTTCGGCCAGCGCCTCGCGGCCGGCGGAAGCGTGGAGTTCGACGCCGTACCGGTTGCCGCCGACGACGTCCTCGGTTCCCTGTCCGCGGACGAGGACATCCTGTCGCCCCTGGCTGCCCTGGCCTCTCCGGTGGGGCGTCTGCTGTCCGTCCAGCTCCGTCTCGGCGTGGCCGAGGGAGTGCTCGCCGAAGCCCGGGAGTACAGCCGGGCGGGTCACTCGCCCTGGCACCTCGCCCGGCCGGTCGGCTCCCCCCAGGACCCGCAGGTGCTGGCCGCCTACGGGGAACTCACCGTCCTCACCCGCTCCGCGTCCGCACTCACCGATCAGGCGGTGGAGGCCGTGCACGGCGGACTGACACGCGGAGAAGACCTCACCTACGACGAATACGCGGACATCTCCATCCTCGTCGCCATGGCCGAAGCCGCCGCCTCCCGGGCCGCGCAGGAGTCCACCACCCGTGCCCTGGACATCGTCGGCGTCCGCTCCGCGTCCTCGCGGCTGGGCTTCGACCGCTTCTGGCGCAACGCCCGAACCCACACCCTGTACGAGCCCGTCGCTCACCGGCTCCGCGATGTGGGGGACTACTTCCTCAACGGCGAACATCCGCCATTCGTCCTGCCTGCCTGACCGTTATCGGCCGGCCCGGAACGCCGAACCAGCAGCAATTGAATTGCTGCGAGATGCATGAGGTCCGATCCCTCCAGCAGATTCGCCGCGAGTCCGACTTTCCACGCCTGCCGCACAGGCAATTGTGAACGCCGTACTTCACCCACATGTCGGACCGTTGAGAATATGAGACGGACACGCAAGCGCCGTTGACCTGGCTGGATTTCGCTGCGATTCTCTTGACTGTGAGCAAGTCCGAGAACCTCACCGCGCGCCTGCACGTCGACCTGCGACGTCAGGCCGGCGCCATCTGTTCTGTCGGTCGTTGTACCCGCTGACAGGCGCAGCCACGCTCATTTCATGATCGGTTTCTGCGTCAGGCCGCGCCTGCGTAAACCTGGGGCTCACCACAGCCATTTCTGATGAGCTCGTGATCTCTATTCACCACCACTGAGCGCTGGCCGCGCGCACTCTCTTCCATCACTTCTCGTCACGCCTTCCCAGTGACACCGACGTACTTGGCAACCGCACGGTACGCACTCCAGCCGCTCCATCGATCTCGAACAGGACCCATCCATGGCCACGACGGCATCGAACCGACGCCAGTTTCTCTCTCTGCTCGGCCTTTCGGCGGTGGCCGTGAGCTGCGGCACGACCGCGACCGGAGCCACCTCCGGCGACGGGGGGACCAAGACGCTGCGATACCAGGGCTGGGCGGGCCAAGTGACCCTGCCGGAGCTGGCCGAGGACCTCGGCTATCTGGGCGATGTGAAGCTGAAGTGGATCGGCAACACGATCAGCGGGCCGCAGGACATCCAGTCCGCGGCCACGGGCCAGGTCGACTTCGGCGGGGCCTTCAATGGCGCGGTCGTGAAACTGGCGGCGAACGGGGCCCCCGTCAAGGCGGTCATCAGCTACTACGGCTCCGACAAGTACGCCTACAACGGCTTCTACGTCCTCGAGGACAGCCCGATCAGATCGGCCAGGGACCTGATCGGCAAGAAGGTCGGCATGAACACCCTCGGCGCCCATTCCGAGGCCATGCTCGACATCTACCTGCAGCGAGGCGGCCTGCCCCGGGCGGAGATCGGCAAGGTCGAGCCTCTCGTGATCCCTCCGGTCAACACTGAGCAGACGCTGCGCCAGAAGCAGATAGACGTGGCCGTGCTCGGCGGCATCCTGCGCGACAAGGCCCTGGCAGCCGGGGGCGTCCGACCGCTGTTCACCGACTACCGACTGCTCGGCGCGTTCAGCGCCGGCACCTACGTGATGACCGACCGCTTCCTGAAGCAGAACCCTGACACGGCCCGGGTCTTCGTCACCGGTGTCGGAAAGGCCATCGAGTGGGCCCGCTCCACTCCGCGCGACGAAGTCGTCGCCCGGATGACCGGCATCGTCAAGAAGCGTGGCCGTAACGAGGACACCGCGCCGCTGAAGTACTGGCGCTCCTTCGGCGTCGCCGAGACGGCGGGCCGGATCACCGACAAGGAGCTGCAGCTGTGGATCGACTGGCTGGCCGAGCGCGGAGACATCAAGAAGGGCCAGGTCAAGGTGGCCGATCTCTACACCAATGAGTTCAACGCGGCTTCTTCCGCCTCGACCAGCGGGAGCTGACCCATGCCGGAATCCAGCACTGCCAAAATCGTTCTGCAGCAGGTACGGAAGGAGTTCACCGTCAAGGACCGGGCGAATCAGGCCCGGCAGGGCTCCCGGTTCACCGCCCTGGACGGCATCAACCTCGACATAGCGGCCGGCGAGTTCATGGTCCTGGTCGGACCGAGCGGCTGCGGGAAGTCGACTCTGCTCGATCTCCTCGGCGGCCTCGCCCAGCCCACCGGCGGACAGATCCTGTTGGATAGCAAACCCGTCACCGGCCCGGGCCTGGACCGCGGCGTCGTCTTCCAGCAGTACGCGCTGCTGCCGTGGCGAACGGCACAGGGCAACGTCGAGTTCGGCCTGGAGGCCACCGGCGTCCCTCGTCGTCAACGGGCGGCGCTCGCCCGTGAGTTCCTGGCTCTGGTGGGCCTGACAGGGTTCGAGGACCGCCACCCGCATGAGCTGTCGGGCGGGATGCGGCAGCGGGTGGCGATCGCCCGCAGCCTCGCCTACGACCCCGATGTGCTCCTGATGGACGAGCCGTTCGCCGCGCTGGACGCCCAGACCCGGGAGTCGCTGCAGGACGAACTGTTGCGCATCTGGCAGCGCACCGGCAAGACCGTCGTCTTCATCACGCACGGCATCGACGAGGCCGTCTACCTGGGGCAGCGCGTGGCTGTCATGACGTCGAGGCCCGGCCGCATCAAGCAGATCGTGCCGGTCGCCTTCGACGCCCGCACGGCGACGGACGACCTCCGCTCCAGTCCCGAGTTCGCCCACCACCGGCACGAGATCTGGTCGCTCCTGCACGACGAGGTGGCCAGGGCCCAGCAGTTGGAGAAGGAGGAGGCTTCCGTATGAGCCCCACAACCGGCACGGCCACCGCCAAGACCACGTCGCCGGGGTCTGCGAGCACCACCGCGCCCGTCCCGGCTGCTCCCCCTGCTGCGTCCACCACCTCGTCCGGGATGCCCGGGGCATCGGACGTACGCCGGGGCCCCTCCCCCACGGCCCGGGTGCGCCGGGCGGCGTCACGCCTGCCGTCCCTGCTGGTGAAGGGGGCGACCAAGTCCGTGGCGATCGTGGCTCTGCTGATCCTGTGGGAGACCGCACCGCGACTCGGCCTGGTCGACCGGACCTTCCTGCCGCCCTTCAGCGAGGTCGCCCGCGCCTGGTGGGGGCTGGCCGCCGACGGCCGGCTCGCCGACAACGCACGCGCCAGTCTGGTCCGCTCCTTCAGCGGATTCGGTATCGCCGTGGCCGTCGCGGTGCCGCTCGGCCTGTTGATCGGCTGGTACCGGCCGGTCGCCGACCTTCTCGGTCCACTGCTGGAGGTCTTCCGCAACACCGCGGCGCTGGCCCTGCTGCCGGTGTTCGTGCTGTTGCTGGGCATCGGCGAGACCTCGAAGATCTCCATCGTGGTGTACGCGTGCACCTGGCCGATCCTGCTCAACACCATCAGCGCGGTCCGCACCGTCGACCCGACCCTGCTGAAGCTCGCGAAGTCGATGGACCTGTCCGCACTCCGGCTGTTCCAGAAGGTCATCCTGCCGTCCTCGATACCGGTGATCTTCACCGGCATCCGGCTGGCGGGAGCGGCGTCCGTTCTGGTCCTGGTCGCCGCCGAGATGATCGGCGCCAAGGCCGGCCTCGGTTACCTGATCAACGCCTCGCAGTACAACTTCGCGATCCCGCAGATGTACGCGGGCATCGTCACGGTCTCCGCCATCGGCGTGGCCTTCAACCAGGTCCTGGTAGCCGTGGAACGGCGGCTCAGCTCCTGGCGCGTACCCGCGCGCGACTGACCCGGCCGCCTGCTCGTCCCACTGCCTCCGCTCCCGTCACACGAGCGGTTCGACTCACGGACCGCGACGGCCCGCGCCCACGACGTCCGCTGTGCGCCGATCACCCCACTCCACCGACCCGAGGTACCTCATGACCACCACCAGCCCCCGTCAGCTGCATCTCAACGCCTTCCTGATGAACGCCGGCCACCACGACGCCGCCTGGCGACACCCCCGTACTCAGCCCGAACGCGTCACCGATCTGCGCTACTTCCAGCAGCTCGCGCAGACCGCCGAGCGCGGCCTGCTCGACTCGGTCTTCCTCGCCGACGGCCTAGCCCTGTGGGGCAAGGTCCGGCACAACGCGCTCGGCGGCTTCGAACCGCTGACCCTGCTGTCAGCCCTGGCGGCCGTCACGGACCGCGTCGGCCTGATCGCCACCGTCTCCACCACCTTCAACGAACCCTTCCACACCGCCCGCAAGTTCGCCTCCCTGGACCACATCAGCGGTGGCCGGGCCGGCTGGAACATCGTCACCTCCGGCACGGTGAACGAGGCCCGCAACTTCGGGCAGGACGAGCACCTGGAGCACCAGCTGCGCTACGAGCGGGCGCGGGAGTTCGTCGAGGTCGCCACCAAGCTGTGGGACAGCTGGGAGGACGAGGCGATCCTGCTCGACCGTGAACGCGGCGTCTACGCCGACACCGACAAGGTGCGGGAGATCAACCACCGCGGGGAGTACTTCGGGGTGCAGGGCCCCCTGAACGTACCCCGCACCCCACAGGGATATCCGCTGCTGGTGCAGGCTGGCTCCTCGGAGGACGGCAAGGAGTTCGCCGCCCGGTACGCCGAGGCCGTCTTCACCGCCCAGCAGACCCTCGCCGACGGCCAGTCCTTCTACAAGGACCTCAAGTCCCGGCTGGCCCGCCACGGCCGTACCGGGGACCAGCTACTGGTCCTGCCGGGTATCGCCCCCGTCATCGGCTCGACCGAGGCGGAGGCACACGCGTTGGAGCAGGAACTGACCGCACTTCAGGTCCCGGAATACGGACTCGCCCAGCTCTCCGGGATGCTCGGGACCGATCTGACCGGGCTGCCGCTGGACGGACCGCTGCCCGACCTGCCCGAGGAACGGGACATCAACGGCAACAAGAGCCGTTTCACGCTCGTCGCCGAACTCGCTCGCCGCGACGGCCTCACCCTGCGCGAGCTCATCGCCCGTCTCGGCGCCGGACGCGGCCACCACGTCTTCGCCGGCACGCCCGAGCAGATAGCCGACCAGCTCGAGGAGTGGTTCACCCAGGGCGCCGCCGACGGCTTCAACATCATGCCGCCCCATCTGCCGGGCGGCTTGGAGGACTTCGTCGACCACGTGGTGCCGATCCTGCAGCGGCGCGGCCTGTTCCGCACCGAGTACACCGGCCGCACCCTCCGCGAACACTACGGCCTGGCCCGCCCCGCCAACCGGCTGGTCGCGGCCGCCGCCGGAGAAAGGCAACCGGTATGAGCGGGCTGGAACTCACCGCCGACGTCCTGGTGGTCGGCGGCGGCCCCGCGGCCACGTGGGCCGCGCTCAAGGCGGCTCAGGACGGGGCCGACGTGGTCCTCGCCGACAAGGGCTACTGCGGCACCAGCGGCGCCACCGCCTCGGCCGGTACCGGCGTCTGGTACGTCCCCCCGGAGCCCGCCGCACGGGAGGCGGCCATGGCGAGCAGGGAGGCCCTGGGCGGATACCTGGCCGACCGGCGCTGGATGGCCCGGGTTCTGGACCAGACATACGCCGGAATGAACGAACTCGCGGCGGCCGGGCGCTTCCCCTTCCCGACCGGGCCCGACGGGAAGCAGCTCAGGAACGGGTTGCAAGGGCCGGAATACATGCGCAGGATGCGGATCCGCGTCCAGCGGGCCGGGGCACGCATCCTCGACCACAGCCCGGTCACCGAACTGCTCACCGACCCCTTCGGCGCCGTCGCCGGGGCCAGGGGCCACCGGCGCCAGGCCGGGCAGCCGTACCGGGTGCGCGCCGGGGCGGTCGTCCTGGCCACGGGTGGCTGCGCATTCCTCAGCGGAGCGCTCGGCTGCAACGTCAACACCGGCGACGGTGCCCTGTTCGCCGCCGAGGCGGGGGCGGAGCTGTCGGGGATGGAGTTCTCCAACGCGTACGGCATCGCACCCGAGGGCACCTCCGTCACCAAGACCGCGTTCTACTCCTTCGCCACCTTCTACCGGGAGGACGGCACGGTCCTGGAGGGCGCAGCCAGCCAGGGCGGCAGGTCCGTGACCGCGCGAACGCTGCCCAGCGAGAAGGTGTACTGCTGCCTGGACCAGGCAGACGCGATCGCCCGGCAGGCGATGCGGCTGGCCCAGCCGAACTTCTTCCTCACCTTCGACCGGCTCGGCATCGACCCCTTCACCCGGCTATTCGCCGTCACGCTCCTCGCCGAGGGCACCGTGCGCGGTACCGGCGGCATCCGCATCTCCGGCGACGGCTGCTCCACCACCGTCCCCGGACTGTACGCGGCCGAGGACGCCGCGACCCGCGAGCTGATCTGCGGCGGCTTCGACGTCAGCCACACCCACGGCACCACTGGGGGTGGCCTCGTGATCGAACTGGTCTCGGCGGAACGATGCATCACCTGCGACAAGTGCATCAAGGTCTGTCCGACCAACGTCTTCGACCGGGGCGCGGACGGCATCCCCGTGCTTGCCCGCCGCGACGACTGCCAGACCTGCTTCCAGTGCGAGGCGAACTGCCCGGCCGACGCCCTGCACGTCGCGCCCCTGACTCGCCCGCTGCTCGGCGACTCCATGGCCCGGGACGAGGAGTACCTGGACCGTGCCGGCCTGCTCGGCAGTTACCGACGGCACATCGGCTGGGGTCGGGGCCGCACGCCCGGCGCCCTGCGAGCCGTCGGTCCTTCCCTCGGACCGCCGGGGTCCGAGGGAATCTCCCCGCCCATCACCTCCTGATGACCTCCCAGCCGATCACCTCCGCGATCGCCTCTCGAAAGGACACCCGCATATGACCACCGACACCGGCTTCGACATCCGCAGGATCGGCGGCCGCATCGGCGCCGAGATCCTCGGCGTGGATCTCTCCACCGGCCTCGACCCCGCCGTCGTCACCGAGATCAACTCCGCCCTCCTGGAACACAAGGCGCTCGTCTTCCGCGGCCAGGACCTCGACGACGCCGGCCAGCTCCGCTTCGCCTCCCTCTTCGGGCAGCTCACCACCGCGCACCCCACCGTGCCCTCCGTCGAGGGCCGGCCCGAGATCCTGCCCGTCGACGGCGACGAGGGCATCCGCGCCAACCACTGGCACACGGACGTCACCTTCGTCCGGACGCCCCCGAAGGCGACCACGCTGCGCAGCCTCGTGGTCCCGCCCTACGGCGGCAACACCCTCATCGCCAACTCGGCCGCCGCCTACCGCGACCTGCCCGAGCCGCTGCGCGAGCTGGCCGACAAGCTGTGGGTTGTGCACACCAACGACTACGACTACGCCGCCCCGAAGAGCGAGAAGGCCGCCGAACATCGCAGGCGATTCGTCTCCCGGAAGTACCGCACCGCGCACCCCGTCGTCCGCGTCCACCCCGAGACCGGGGAGCGCGGACTGTTCATCGGCGGTTTCGCCCAGAGCATCATCGGACTCGGCCCCTCCGACTCACGCGACCTGCTGCGCATCTTCCAGTCGTACGTCACCCGCCCGGAGAACATCGTGCGTGTGGCCTGGACGCCGGGCGACCTCGTCCTGTTCGACAACCGCATCACCCAGCACTACGCCCCCGACGACTACGGCGACCTCCCCCGCCTGCTGCACCGGGTGACCGTCGCGGGCGACGTCCCCGCCGGTGTCGACGGCACCCTCAGCCACGTCATCGAGGGCGACGACGCCTCCCACTACACCCCCGCCGCGGCCTGAACCCCTCCGGCCCGCCGGGCGGGGCACCTACCCCGCCCGGCGGCGTGCCCGCAGCGGATGCCGACCGAAGCCGTACGGAATAATGGGCGTATGCGGATCTCAGCCAGGGCGGACTACGCGGTACGTGCCGCACTGCAGCTCGCCGCGTCCCGGGATGACGGGCCGATGAAGGCCGAGGCCATCGCCGACGCTCAGGACATCCCGCACAAGTTCCTCGAAAGCATCCTGAACGACATGCGCCGGGGCGGTCTCGTCCTCAGCCAGCGCGGCGGCAACGGCGGCTACCGGCTGGCCAGGCCCGCCGAGTCCATCAGCATTGCCGACGTCATCCGCGTCGTGGACGGACCGCTTGTCTCGGTGCGCGGGGTCCGCCCGCCGGAGCTGTCCTACACCGGCCCCGCCAAGTCGTTGCTGCCTCTGTGGATCGCACTGCGGTCCAATGTGCGCGAGATCCTCGACGGCGTGTCGCTGGCCGACGTCGCAGCGGCCCGGCTACCTGCTGAAGTGTCGGCGTTGAGCGATGCCCCGGGAGCGTGGGCGAACCCCTGACCCTCTGAGCCATTCAACCTCATCCCAGAACGCGAGATACGGCCGTCCAGCATGCGAACGCCCTCTTGGGGTGGACGCCACCTTCTGCCACGATCCCTAGCAGCCAGGTAGGAAAACCAGGAAATGCGGGGTGGGGTCATGAGGTCGCTCAACCGCACACTGCTGTTGCTTCCCCTGCTGACATCGCGTCGCCACATCGACTTCGGCTACGCGTTCAGTGCCATCTGTCGGCCTGTCTAAGTCATCCGCACCCCGCCGGCACCGCACAGAAACTCGCTGTGCTCCACCCACCGTCCAGCCGGCTTCGGCGGGACGGGGCACCTTCGCCTGCCCCGGCGCTCCCCGCCCCCATCCTCCAGGCGCGGCACGGCTTTGACGGAGGCGTAATTCCACTCCCCTCCACGATCCGCTCCTCGGCCCGAGGCGGCATTCCTGCCGCCGACGGTCGGCGAGTGGAGCACGGGTGCCCGCGCGTAGCCCCGCCTCGCGTTGCCGTACCTCCCTGATCATCCATCCCCTGAAAGGACACCTCCGTGTCTGCCGCAAGACCGCTCACCACCCTGCGCACCATCGCCGTCATCACGACGCTCCCCGTCCTGCTGACCGCCTGCGGGTACGGATCCAAGTCCACTGGCGACGGGAAGAAGACCGCGGTCACGGCGGGCGCCAAGAAGCTCTCCACCGACGAAGTGAAGATCGGCTACTTCCCCAACCTCACGCACGCCACCGCTCTCGTGGGCGTCCAGGAGGGCTTGTTCCAGAAGGAGCTCGGCGGCACCACGGTCAAGACCTCCACGTTCAACGCCGGCCCCTCCGAGATCGAGGCGCTCAACGCCGGCTCCATCGACATCGGCTGGATCGGCCCCTCCCCCTCCATCAACGGCTACACAAAGTCCCTCGGCAAGAACCTGCGAATCATCGGCGGCTCCGCCTCCGGCGGCGTGAAGCTCGTCGTCAACCCGAAGAAGATCAAGTCCCTGAAGGACGTCAAGGGCAAGAAGATCGCCACGCCGCAGCTCGGCAACACCCAGGATGTCGCGTTCCTCAACTGGATCGCCGGCCAGGGGTGGAAGGTAGACGCCCAGAGCGGCAAGGGCGACGTCTCCGTCGTCCGCACCGACAACAAGATCACTCCGGACGCCTACAAGTCCGGCTCCGTCGACGGCGCCTGGGTGCCCGAGCCGACCGCGTCCAAGCTGGTCGCCGAGGGCGCGAAGGTACTGCTCGACGAGTCGACACTGTGGCCCGACAAGAAGTTCGTGATCACGAACATCGTCGTGCGACAGGACTTCCTCAAGAAGCACCCGGACGTCGTCGAGGCCGTGCTGCGCGGCTCGGTGAAGACGAATGAGCGGATCAACGCCGACCCGGAGAAGGCGAAGGCGTCCGCCAACACGGCGCTGGAGAAGCTGTCGGGCAAGGCGCTGCCCGCCGACGTCATCGACCCGGCCTGGAAGTCCATCACCTTCCTCGATGACCCCCTGGCCTCCACTCTCAACACCGAGGCGGAGCACGCGGTGACGGCCGGCCTGCTGGACAAGCCCAACCTGAAGGGCATTTACGACCTCACGCTGCTCAACAAGGTCCTCAAGACCGAAGGCAAGGACAAGGTCGACGACGCCGGTCTCGGCGCCAAGTAGCGACAGCGGACCGATGAGTTCCCAGGAGGTGACCATGGCCACCGCGTCGGCCAAGGCTGCCGAGGACGCCACGGCGGTGACGCACGCCGCCCGCATCGAGCATGTCTCGAAGTCCTTCCCCGCTCCGAACACACCCGCCGGACAGCAGCTCGTGCTGGACGACATCACGCTCGATGTCGCGCCGGGCGAGTTCGTCACCCTCCTGGGAGCCTCGGGCTGCGGCAAGTCCACCCTGCTCAACCTGGTCGCGGGACTGGACCGGCCGTCCGCCGGAACGATCGCCACGGACGGCCGGCCCGCCCTGATGTTCCAGGAACACGCCCTGTTCCCGTGGCTGACCGCGGGCAAGAACATCGAACTCGCGCTGAAAATGCGCGCGGTGGCCAAGCCGGAGCGCCGTCAGGAGGCGGAACGGCTTCTGGAACTCGTACGACTGCAAGGCGCGCATCGCAAGCGGGTGCACGAACTGTCCGGCGGTATGCGGCAGCGCGTCGCGCTGGCCCGGGCGCTGGCGCAGGACAGCCGACTGCTGCTGATGGACGAGCCGTTCGCCGCCCTGGACGCGATCACCCGTGACGTCCTGCACGACGAACTGACCCGCATCTGGCGTGAGACGGGACTTTCGGTGCTGTTCGTGACGCACAACGTGCGGGAGGCGGTGCGGCTGGCGCAGCGGGTGGTGCTGCTGTCCTCACGTCCGGGGCGTATCGCCCGGGAGTGGACGGTCGGCATTCCGCAGCCGCGCCGCATCGAAGACAGCGCGGTCGCCGAGCTGTCCGTCGAGATAACCGAAGAACTGCGTGGGGAGATCCGCCGCCATGGCCAGCACTGACGCCGGTGTCGACATCGAGAAGGACGGCTCTCCCGCAGCCGGGGACCGCCGGGGCCCGCGGGATCTGACGGGGCTGGAGGCGGGCCTCGACGCGCTGGACTCGGTGCAGGCCGGCCGTGCGCCGCTGCGCGAGACGCTCCTACGCAAGGTGCTGCCGCCCGTCACCGCCGTCGCACTGGTGCTGGTGGTCTGGCAGCTGCTGGTGTGGGCCGGGGCAGCCCCCGACTACAAGCTGCCCTCGCCGTCCGACGTGTGGGGCGAGGTACGCGACGCATGGCTCCAGGGCACCCTGCTCGGCTACATCTGGGCCAGCGTCTCGCGCGGCCTGCTCGGTTTCCTGATGGCGCTGGTCATCGGTACGCCCCTCGGCCTGCTGGTCGCGCGGGTGAGGTACGTCCGGGCGGCCATCGGCCCCATCCTGTCCGGCCTGCAGTCGCTGCCCTCGGTGGCCTGGGTACCGCCCGCCGTGATCTGGCTCGGCCTGAACGACTCGATGATGTACGCCGTGATCCTGCTCGGCGCTGTCCCCTCCATCGCCAACGGCCTCGTCGCGGGTGTCGAACAGATCCCGCCACTGTTCCTGCGCGCCGGGCGCACACTGGGCGCGACCGGGCTGCGCGCAGCCTGGCACGTCGTGATGCCGGGGGCACTCCCCGGCTATCTGGCGGGGCTGAAGCAGGGCTGGGCGTTCTCCTGGCGATCACTGATGGCCGCCGAGATCATCGCCTCCTCTCCCGATCTGGGCGTCGGTCTCGGCCAGTTGCTGGAGAACGGGCGCAACAACTCCAGCATGTCGCAGGTGTTCCTGGCCATCTTCCTGATCCTGCTCGTCGGTATCGCCATCGACCTGCTGATCTTCAGCCCGTTGGAGCGACGGGTGCTGCGCGGCCGGGGCCTGCTGGTCACCCGCTGAGGCTCTCGTCGCGGCGTGCCGGGTAGCCGATCGTGCTCTCCGGGATGCAGCGCCATCGGACGTAGAGCCTGCCGGCGGCAGGTCGGATCAAGCCGCTTCCCACAAGCCGGCGTCGAGGATGCGGGCCGCCTTGGTGATGCTTCCCGGCATCAGATGCCGGTAGGTGCGATACGTCTCCTCGATGGAGTGACCCATCCACTCCGCCACGTCGGTGATCGGTATCCCGTTCCCGAGGGCGTTCGGGGCGAAGTAGTGCCGGAAGCTGTACATGCCGACGCCGTCCTGCGCCGGAAGATCCTTGAAGAGCTTCTGCACGCGGCGGCGTTCCATCGGCTCGGTGTAGTAGCCGCTGGGGCCGCGCAGCAGGTAGCCGTCCCTCGAGGTGCCGTGCTTCTCCTCGTACCGCTCCATCGCTTCTCGCACCGAGCGCGGCAGAGGGACCTCCCGCAACTCCCCTGCCTTGCGGTGCTTCAGCTTCGCCGGCTTGTGCGTGTTGGAGTGGATCTGCTCGTGCACTCGATAGACGTCGTCCGCCACGACGTTGTTGATGTTCACGGCCCGGGCTTCCCCGTTTCGCAAGCCGCAGCCCACCATCATGACGATCTCGAGCGCGAGGATGTGATCCGCGACAGTCAGCGCCTTCTTCACGTACGCAAGAGATGGGATGACCACCCTCTCGCGGACGTACTCGGGTTCCTGGGCGCCCGACCCCGTCGGTCTCCAACTCCTCCAGGAAACGCTCGACCACGATCGGCGTGACCGAGTTCAGCTTTCTCGTCCCGAGACGGAGGGATGATGTGCACGTTGATGGAGCTGTCCACGTGCCGGCCCGTCGAGTACTCCGTCATCCGGCGTTGCCGGGGTCGCCATTGCTTCGCGTATTCCGCGACCGTCTGCTGACCGAGTTCGCGGCGGACCTCGGCGACGGATGGGGCCGTCTTCTTTTTCTCCGCGTAGATCTGCGTGAGGCGCTCGATGGCGTCATCCTGCGTGCCGAAACCAGCCTCTTCACGCTGTTTACCTAGAGCGTCCCTGAACCGAATCGTGTAGGGGTGCTGGCACCGGGTCGGTCTGGAACAACCACACTCCTTGAAGAAGGACCCCATCCCACGGGCAAGCTGTCGAGCCACGCATCAAGCCTTCCGAACAGGGCGCCGGGCGGCACAGCAGGCCCTGCGGCGGGTGCAGGTCAGCAAGCCGGGACACCCTCCCGTCTGAAGCTGACCATTTGCTGACCCGGACGCGACGATCATGGCTCTGACCTGTGGAAACGCCCAAACGCTAGATCTTGGACTTGAACATGGTACGAAACACGGAGAAACTCCCGACTTGTCTGCTCCCTGCCCGCCATTTGCAGGTCAAGGGCGTTCTCCGGAGACTACAACGATCGGCATCTTCGATCAGCTACCCCAGGTGTTTCAGGACTCACAACCAGTCCCCGGCGTCCCAGCTCCTCGAGATGGCGGGCCATACCGCGCTCCCCCCTCTGACGGAACAGCGGGAACGCCTTCGGCAACAGATTCGGCGCCAGCATCGCGAACCGGACCGGACGGGACTCACCGGGCCGGGGGTATGCCTCCGAGCTGCTGCCGGCGCACCTCACGCGTGGTCGGCTCGCGGTCGCGCCACTTGTAAAACCACGACTCCGACACCCCAGCACCCGGCAGGCGGTGCGGTACGGAATCTTCTGCTCGCCCTTGCAGTTGCCGATCACCTGGCCTCGGCCCACAGCCGCTCCAGCTCAGCGCGCCCGCTCTCCCGCAGCCGACCGCCGGGCGATGGCTCTGCCAGCGACCGGTCGACGACGGCGACCCGTTGCGCCCTCGCTCGCGACACCCAACCGTGCAGGTCCCCGGATGGATACCCAGGTCCTCAGCCACTTCCGGAATCGGCTTCCCGGTCTCCGTCACGATCCGTACCGTCCCCTCGCGGAACCCAGCGTCGTAGATGCGTTTCCTGGATGCCATGGCCCCCGACTACCCCTCCGGTCACGGTCTCCACGGTAGGAGGGGAGCCTCGATACCAGTGCTGCCCGGCCGTTGCATGAGATCCGGGCGCGCAACCGGCTCGGCCAGCAGACCGGGCAATGGCAGCGCCGTTACGCGATCCGCGCCGGCGTCGAGGCACCCTCTCGCAGAACGTCCGGGCCCACGGGCTGCGACGTTTCCGCTACCGCGGCCCGGCCCGCACCCAGAACACGACGCCGGGCCACGCACTCCCGCGCTCTGTGCTCAGCCACCGCATGATCTACCCAACATCACCAGGAGAGTCACGTCGTTGGGTTTCGTATCGAGGGCGCAATGCATGAAGAGAGGGAGCCGTGTCCCGGCGGGGCGGGTAAAAGCCGGTCTGTAGGGAAAGATGACAAGGTGCGGTCCTCACCTGTGCTGCAGCGGGCCGGAGGGGAGTTTTCGTGAGACGAGCGCCTGCAAACGCGGACACCGAGATCGCAGGGTGGGCCATCCCAGGGGACGGCGGTCAACGGTTTGCCCCCGTGCAGTGCAAGACCCGGGACCTCTCGCTGCTCAACCCCGGACTTCCCCACGTAGAGCCGCGCGTCACGGCGTGGGCGCAGAAAGTGGGGCTGCTGTCTGCGGAAGCGGCTGAGCAGGCCCGCAGGGAGCGCCATATCGCCTTCGCCGGACGGGTCTGGCCATGGGCACCCCCGGAGCGGCTGGCAGAGCTGTCTCGCTTGGCCCTGTGGATGTTCGCCGTCGACGACCGCAGCGACACCCGCGGGGACGATTCCGGAGCGGTCGACACAGAGCTGCAGGCCATGATGCGCATCGTCACCTGCGCACAGGATGTTGTGCCCGAAAAGGCGCCGGGGACCGTACGCGTCCTGGCAGAGGTCGTGCCCCGATTGGCCGAGCAGATGAGCCCCGCATGGAGCGACCGCTTCCGCCGGCATCTGGCGGAATGGATACGCACCAACCGGGACATGATCCGGCGCCGGGTGGAACGCAGCGTACCCACGCCTCATGCCTACGTCGTCTGGCGCCGGGTCTCCGGAGCGGTCGGCTGGTGCTTCGACCTCACCGAATACGCACAGGATGCGGAACTCACCGAACAGGTGTGGTCCTCGCCGGCCTGCCGACGGCTGCGGGACACCGCCGCCGACGTCATCTGCTGGACCAACGACCTGTACTCCCTCGGCAAAGAACTGCGCACCGGCGAGACCAGCAACCTCGTCGTGATACTGCAGCACCATCACCACTTGACGCTGCAGGACGCTGTCAACGAGGCGCACCGCCGGCTCTCCCGGCGAATCATCGAATTGCCTGCCGCAACAGCCAGTCTGCAGACCACCGCGCTCGCCATGAACCTGACGGTGCAGGAACAGGCCGCAGTTGACCGGTACGTGGACGGGATCCGCGCATGGGCTCGTGGGTTTCTCGAATACAGCAAGGAATCGGCACGGTACGCCGAGGCCCCCGTCCCCTCAGCAACAGTGGGGCTGCGGTTGTGAGCCAGGATTGTTTTGGAACGGGCGACCGATCGATGTCCGTCCCACCGACTCGGGAAGCCTCCTGGGCGCACTGTCAGCTCGAGGCCGGCCCCGGGTTCGACGACTCGTCCTGGCGGGTCTGCGACCTCACCACGTCCCACAGGTGGCGCGCGAAGAGCACGGCTGGGCCAACGACGCCTTCAAGTCGGCCCGTGGGCTGACCGCGGCCGGACTCGACGGCGACGCCACCGTGCTTGCCTGGCTCATCCAGGGCGGGACCGGGGACGAACCCGTCCGCGGACCACTCAACGCCGGTGGATGGATGTACCGAGAACCGGGCCGGGTGGCATCTGCGCGGCTTCCCCGACACCGGTGGCATACCGCACGATCGCCCGCATCCAATCCCTCCACATCTCTGCCGTGTATGTGCATGTTTCGCTAGGCTTCCCCGCGTGCTGGCAGAGCAGGGGGAACGGAGTGTCGGAACGTCACCGCACCGAGAAGACCACCGTCGTGGACGAACGCGATCGGGCGGGTAAGCCCCTGTACGAGCGCCAAAACGAGGTGGTCGCTGCTCGGAATGCGGTGGAGGCGATCTGCGCAGGCGCCGGGGACGGCGAAGGCAAGCAGGGTGGGCTGCTGTTCTTCAGCGCGGCCGCCGGGCTGGGCAAGACGACCGTGCTGGCCGAGGTCCGGCGCATCGCCGCTGCCTGCGGCTGCACTGTACTGTCTGCCCGAGGCAGCGAGCAGGAGCATACCGTCCCCTTCCATGTCGTACGCCAGCTGCTGCAGCCCGTCCTCGCTTCCTGCACCGAGACCGAGCGTCGCGAGATCTTCGGCGGGTGGTACGAGATCGCCGGCCCGGCCGTTGGTCTGTTCGCTCAGCAGACCGGTACCGCCGCCCCGGACCCGCAGGGCGTCCGGGACGGTCTGGACTGGGTCGTCACCCAGCTGGCCGTGCGCCGGGCACCGATAGTGATCGTCCTCGACGACGCCCATTGGGGTGATCTGGAGTCACTCGCCTGGCTCGCCGCGTTCGCGGTGAGAGCGCAGGAACTTCCCGTGCTGGTCGTCCTCGGCTACCGCCCGGGCGAAGTGCCCACCGAGGCCGCGACGTTCTGTGAACTGATCGACGGCCGCAGCGTACGCCCGATCCCCCTGCACGCCCTCAGTCCGGAGGCAGTGGGCGAACTGGTGCGAAGTTCGCTCGGAGAGGAAGCCGACGACTCCTTCTGCCGCGAGTGTTGGGCGGTCACCGGCGGCAACCCCTACGAGGCCGTCGAGCTCATCGCCAAGGTCCAGGACCGCAGCCTCGCCCCGAACACGGAGTCGGCCTCCCTGCTGCGCGAACTCGCTGCGAGCGCCCGCGGCGCCGGACTGGTCAAACGGCTGGAGAGGCTCGGCCCCGCCTCTGTCCGGCTTGCCTGGGCCGCTGCAGTGCTCGGCACCGAGATCTCCCCGGAGCTGGCCGCAGCAGTGGCCGGACTGCCGCCGGCCGAGGCCCAGGACGCCGTGGACCGGCTGCGCGTCGCCCGTATCCTCACCGGCAGCCGGACACTCGAGTTCATCCATCCGCTCATCGCCACCGCTGTGTACCAGGCCATCCCGCCGGCCACCCGCACCGCGCTGCACGGTCAGGCCGCCTGGGCGGTGGCCGACGCGGGCCTGGGCGTCACAGCCGCCGCTCGGCATCTGCTCGAGACCCATCCCGAGGACGACTCACACACCGTCCTTCAACTGCGCGCTGCTGCACGCGAGAATCTCCGTCTTGGCGCACCCGACGCGGCTCGACGCTGTCTGGAACGTGCGCTGCGCGAACCGCCGGCGCCTGAGGATCGCGCAGGCGTGCTCTACGAGCTCGGCTGCTCTGCCCTGCTGACTGCCCCAGCCGTCACAGTCAATCACCTCACGGCGGCCCTGGAGCAGCCCTTCCTGGACCCCGCGCTCAGGGAGGACGCCACCTTCCGGCTGGCTCAGGCATTCGCCCACAACGACCAGCTCGCCAGAGCGGCCGCCGTCGCGGGTGCCGAGGCCGCACAGGCGGAGTCCGCTCGTGCGCGGCTGCGCCTGCAGGCAGCGCATTATCTGTGGCTGGTCTTCGATGTGCACGAGGCGCAGGCGTCCGTGCGCTCCCGTCGGCTCGTACGGCTTGCCGAGCACTTGCCCGGAAAGGGCATCGAGGAGCGGGCCTTGCTGTGCGTTCGAGCCTGGGACGCGATGTTGCGCGGGGAGCCGGCCGCGAACACGCTGGCCATCGCCGCACGTGCCCTGGGACTGAGCTACACCGACCCGGACTGGGGTTTCGAACTCCCGAGCCTGACCGCGCTCAGCTACATGTACGCCGACGAGTGCGACCGCGCGGAGGAACTGTTCAGTTCGGCCATCGCAGAGTGCGAGCAGGTCGGGTGGAGTGGTGCCCACCTCTCTTTCGGCTTCACTCTCCTCGGCCTGGTCTGGTTCCGGCGCGGGATGCTCGTCAAAGCAGAGGACTGCGCGCGTGAGGGAGTGCGCCTGGCCGAGCGGGTGGGCCCCCGGGTGCCCGCCCAATGGTATGGCGTCGGACTCTTGCTGGACGTCCTGCTGTCCCGGGGCCGCGTCGAGGAGGCGCTTCGCGTCGCCGAGACGTACGACTTCGCGCCCCCCTACCCGAACGCGGTGGCCTTTCCCGACTCCCAAACGGTCTACGGACGACTGCTTCTCGCCCGTGGTCTGCGCGAGGAGGCCGTGGCACAACTCACCGCGGCCGGGAAACGGCTGGAAGCCAAGGGCATCCTCAACCCGACCTGGTGTCCCTGGGCGGGATACCTCGCCATCGCCGTCGCCGAGGAGGACCCCCAGCGCGCCCGCGCCCTCGCAGCGGAGATGCTGCGTCGGGCAGAGCGCTACGGCACGCCCACCGCCATCGGTGAGGCGCTGCGCTTCGGCGCG
Source organism: Streptomyces sp. PSU-S4-23 (assembly GCF_055632315.1). NCBI lineage: Bacteria > Bacillati > Actinomycetota > Actinomycetes > Kitasatosporales > Streptomycetaceae > Streptomyces > Streptomyces sp. PSU-S4-23. The sequence continues at coordinate 805,401 of NZ_JBVMUU010000002.1, forward strand.
GCGGTGAACGAGGACGGGCAGGCGCTGCCCCAGCGAGAGCGCGCGGTGAAGGTACTGAGCCGGTCCCCCAACCGGCACGCGTACGCTGAGGCGCTGATTGACCTCGGCGCGGAGCTCAGGCGTGCCGGCCGCACCGACAGGGTGGCCGAGCTGCTGTTCGAGGGTATCGAGCTGGCGGACCGATGTGGTGCCGACCATCTCGCTGAGCGAGGCCGTGCGGAGATGGCCAGGGCGGGGCTGCGGCTGCATCGGCAACGCACTTTGGTGCAGCGCCGAGTGAGCGCCGCAGAGCAGGCTGACCTCGAGCGAGGCAACGGGGTCGGCCCCCGAATGGGGCCTGTGTGATGTCGTGATCGATCTTGCAGATCCGGATCCGCCTGCAAGGCGGATCCGGCGGCGGTACCCGCTGCCCGGGACGCTGCTGGATGAGATCGTTCCGGAAGGCGCACGACGGATGCCGGCCGCCGCGCTGGAAGCCGAAGTCAACGCCTGTATAACCGAGTTGACTAGCGAGCGTGACGACAAAGGGCGCCGCCTGGTGGCCCGCAACGGCTATCACCGGCCCAGGAAGGTCACCACCGCGGCCGGGGCGGTCGAGGTGAAGGCACCGCGAGTGAACGACAGGCCCGTCGACGAGGCCACGGGCGAGCGCAAGCGGTTCCCCTCCGCGATCCTGCCGCCGTGGTGCCGCAAGTCGCCGAAGATCAGCGAGGTGCTGCCGCTGCTCTGCCTGCACGGACTGTCCTCCGGCGACTTCGTGCCCGCCCCGGAGCAGTTCCTCGGCAGCTCGGCCGGGCTCTCGGCGGCGACGTCACCCGGCTGGCCCAGCAGTGGCAGGCCGACCATGCCGCGTTCATGGACCGCGACCTCGCGGAGGTCGACTACGTGTATGTGTGGGCCGACGGCATCCACCTCAACGTCCGCCTGGAGGAGGCCAAACCCTGCGTCCTGGTGCTCATCGGGGTCCGCGCCGACGGCTCGAAGGAACTGGTCGCGCTCAAGGACGTACCGCGAGTCCGCCGAGTCGTGGGCCGACCTGATGCGCGACTGCGCCCGCCGGGGCATGCGCGCCCCGGTGCTCGCGGTCGGCGACGGCGCCCTGGGCTTCTGGAAGGCCCTGGCCAAGGTGTTCCCCGAAACCCACCTTGCGCCGTTCCCCGCTCATCGCGCGGGCGGCCGGCCGACGGGGCCACAGACCGGTAAGACGCTCTCTTGCGTGCTCGCGACAACCATCCTGATACCTGCACAGACCCCCGCATCCGACTGGCTAAGGACTCGGCCGTACCAAGCAGGCGCGACGTCAGTCAGCCGGCCACCCGGCCCGATTTTCCCGCCTCCGGGACGGGCCGGAAGGCCCCTGGGAGACTGGCTGCACCGCGCCCTCGTTGCAACGGCGGTAGAGGGGATGGACGCGATGACCGCCTCTCAGGCGTTCTCGTCATGGATCCGCGCACCCAGATCCTCCGCCCACTCCAGCGCCCACGCCTTGAGTTCTTCGATCTGTCGGGAGGTGAGCCCGTACGCGGTGTAGTCCTCATCCTCGTACCAGTCCGCGCCGATGAGCCGGTCCCGGAGGTCTTCGAGGCTGACTCATCGTGGGCGCGACGGCGGCCCAGGGATTCGAGGTCGGCGGTGGAGCGGTGGTGGGAGGCAGCCTGGACGTCGATGAGGTCGCGGACGGTGCCGCGGTCGGCGAGGGCACGGACCTTGGTGCCGATCACGTCGTCGAGGGAAAGAACGGGGCCGTAAGGGGTCTGGGCGGGCGGAGCCCAGAATGCTCCTTGAGGACGTCGACCTCGCACTCCTCGCCGGTGTCCGGATCGGTGACGAGGAACCGGCCGCTGAGCGGATCGGTCTGGACGTGCGTGGTCCGCCATCCGCGCGCGCTGAGACCTGCTGTGAGTGAGGCGATGCTCTCCTGCATCGGAGCGGGGTTCTCGGTGGCGACGTCGAGGTCACGGCTGAAGCGTTCGACCAGGCCGTGGGCCTGCACGGCGTATCCGCCGGTGAGGACGAGAGGGTAGGGGGAGCCGAGGTCGAGGATGTCGGCGAGGAGACGCTCGTGGAGCGAAGTGAGCTTCACGCGGCGGTCGTGTCGGCCGGAGCGGTGCGGAGCAGCTCGGGGAAGGCGTCCTCCCAGACCTCACGGATGTAGGGACTGATCAGGCGCCGCAGCACGGGCCACTGCTCGGTGAGCAGCCGGTGGTGCAGGAGGGCCGTCAGGTCCTCACTCAGTCCTTCGGCGAGGACGGTCCGGTAGAGCGTCATGCGGGACTTCGGACGGTCCAGGCTGTAGCTCGTCCGCCCGGACCAGACGATGTGGAGCGGCAGGTCCACGTTGCCCTCGACGGGGCCGGCCAGCTCCTGCAAGCGCTCGGGCAGTCGGCTGCGGTAGCGGTCCCGCAGCACCTCGGCGCGGGGGGCGCTGATCGTCGTGTTCATGCATCCAGTATCGCTGCTGGAAGGCGGCGGCATGGCGGATACGGGGCTCCCCGCCCCTCCCTCGGACATCTCACCCAGTGGGCGCTCAGCGCATCATGCCTACCCGTGCCACCCCCAGGTGACGCGGCAACCGGCTGCCCTGCCGACCCAGGGCCGGCCCCGCTCGCGGGCGCGGGTGATCACGACGCAGCAGATCACGCGGAGGGCCGCCGCGGTGGAGTCGGCTGCGACCTCGGTCTCGGTGTCGGGAATGACGACAGTGCCGAAGCCGAGGCCCATGGCGCCGGCGCAGTGAACGAGAAGGACAGCGGGGCGGGCGAGGTCGCGGTAGCGATAGCAGCAGCGAGCGCAACCGAGCCCGAGGCGCCAGTCGTCGACGGTCAGGGCCGGCGCCCGGGTGCCGGCGGAGAACAGGGCCGCTTCCTCGTCGTGCCACAGGTGTTGTCTGTCGTAGGGGACGGTGACGATGCCGCTGGGCTGGACCGCCGGGATCGAGTTGGTGAGTCTGCCGTCGTGGTGGCGCACGGCAGCGCCGGGAGTGGCCCCCGAGCGCCTCGTCACACAGTCCGTTCGGGGATCGCCGGAAGAACCCTCTCGGCAATGCCGAGGAGGGCGCTGTCATCCGGGAGGGCTCCGGACGTGCTCCACACGGTGATGTCGAAGTAGCCGCCCCGGTCTTTTCCGTCGAGGGCCACGGACAACGTTCTGGCCAGGGGGCCTTGCCCGACGGGCCCACCGGATCCGCCGCCCCCGAGATTGATCTCGATCTTCATGGTGTGATCCGAGAAGAGGACCGCGGGCCGGCCGAGGACCGAGAGCGTCTTGATGTCCGTCTCCTCCCCGAACTCCATCAGTTTCACGTACCGGGCGATCGACAGCTTGTTGTACGTGGCCGAGACGTTCACGGTGTAGGTGTCGAACTGGACCTCAGCCTCCGGCTGGGCGACCTTCCCGTCGGTCAAGGGAGCGGTGTTGCTGGTGCCGGATGCCGAGGTCGCGGTCTCCGCGGGCGTTCCGAGGAGCTGGGCAAGGTCGGACCTGTTGAGCGCCTTGCACAGCTCATCGCCGGTCACAGCCTGGGACGCATTCTTGTAGGCGTTCGGCAGTTCCTCGTCTTTCCCGCTCGAACACGAGGCGGCCTGCGGCGTGCTGTCCTCGCCGGAGGGCAGCAGATGCGGGCCCAGCCACAGTGCGGCCCCGAGTGCCGCGAACACGGCCACGGCCGCGACGGCCTGGCCCCAGGCGTTGTGATCCCTCTCCGGAGCGGCCGGGGTGGGACGCTGCTCTTCTGGAGCCTGCGGCTGCGGCTGCGGCTGGGCAGCAGCTTCGGACACCGCCCCGCCCGTGGAGGCCGCCGGGCCCGGGTTCCGGCGTGCGCGCAGGGCCCGGACAACCGTGTGGACACGCACCGCGGTGAACACCAGGAACGCCACACCGATCCCGGCTGCCGCCCATTCCTCGTCGCGGAGGGCGAGATACATGATGCGGACGCCGAGAACGGACCCGATCACGATGAACAGTGGCTCACGGACCCAGAAGGGCAGGAGACGGAGGAGGAGACCGAGCATCCGGCGATCACACCAGGACAAGATCGCGTTGGCAGTGGTGGAAGCCACAGTTCCGGCTCGGTACTCAACCGTGACGAAAGAGGGGCCGATCGCGCCCAGATCGAACCGGCCCCATACCCTCAGCTCCGATCACAAGAAGGTGTCGCCGGGCAAGTGACTGCTTGCCCGGCAGTCGCACCTCTGCCTGCCAAGCCTCACTCCAGGCCCTGGCGGCCCCGTTGTTGACCGGGCCGCGGGGGTGGGATTTCATGAGGGCCATGTCCGAGGGGTCAGAGAAGGCGACGGATCCGGTTCTCTCCTTCGCCACGCAGGACGCGTGGGAGAAGTGGCTGGAGGAGAACCATGAGGACGTCCCGGGTGTCTGGGTGAGGATCCCCAAGGCCGCCTCCGGCCTCGACGGCGTCGACTACGCGCAGGCACTGCAGTCGGCGCTCTGCTACGGCTGGATCGACGGGCAGAAGAAGAAGCTGGACGAGCAGAGTTGGCTGCAGCGCTTCACCCCGCGGCGGCGGGGCAGCAAGTGGTCGAAGGTGAACCGGCAGAAGGCCATCGAGCTGATCGAGCAGGGCCGGATGCGGCCCGCGGGTCTGCGCGAGGTGGAGAAGGCCAAGGCGGACGGCCGTTGGGAGGCGGCGTACGCGGCGCAGAGCAAGGCGACGGTCCCGGACGATCTCCAGGCTGCTCTGGATGCGGTCCCGGCGGCCCGCGACTTCTTCGCCACCCTGGACGGCCGCAACCGGTACGCGATCCTCTACCGGGTCGAGGACGCCAAGAAGGCGCAGACCCGACAGGCCCGTATCGAGAAGTTCGTGGCCATGCTCGCCGAGCAGAAGAAGCTCCATCCCTGACCCGTCCCCACGCGAAGCGGGACCGGCCGGGCGCCCGGGAGAAGACGAAAGCCGGTACGCGCCCGCGTCCATGACGCTCCCCGGCCCGTGGCGGAGACGACGGCGATCGACCGGGTGCGGCGGCCGGGCAAGGAGCGGGGCGACCGCCGGCGGTGGTGGTCAGCGGCCGGTGTCTTCCGGGCCCTCCTCGTCCGGGAGCCGGCGAAGCCTGAGCACGGCCGCCACCGCCGTGGCCGCGGCCGCCAGTGCCAGCACCAGCAGGAGGGCCCGGTCGGAGACGGCGTCGCCGAGCCGCGCGGCACCGTTCTCCCAGGCCGCCTCCGTGTCGGCGTCGAGGAGGGGTGGCAGCGCGGACGTGCCGTCGAAGAGCAGGAACACCGCCCCCAGCACGACGAAGAGGGCTCCTCCGAGCAGTGAGGTGCTGTGCACGGTCAGCGGGCCCAGCCGCAGGGCGCGCCCCCTGAGCCAGCGCCGTCGTCCGAGTTCGCAGCGGTCCCACAGCAGCGCCAGGACGAACATCGGCACGGCCATGCCCAGCGCGTAGACGGCCAGCAGGAGACCGCCGTGCACCGGACTGCCGTCGAGCGCCGCGACGGTGAGCACGCCTCCGAGGATGGGACCGGCGCAGAAGCCCGCCAGACCGTAGACGGCGCCCAGGGCGAACACCGACAGGGCGGATCCGGTTCTGCGGGCGCCGGCCGCCTGCTGCAGGCGGCGGGATCCGAACCCGGCCCCCAGGATCTGCGCCAGGCCCAGTCCGATCACCGTCCAGCCGCCGGCCGTGACCAGCAGGTCGCGGTGCCCGTAGAACAGGCGGCTGGCGAAGGAGCCGGCCACGCCCAGCGGCACCAGCGTCGTGCACAGGCCCACGTAGAAGACGGCGGTGCGCAGCGAGAGCCGGGTGCGGCTGGTGAAGGAGTACGCGAAGAACGCCGGCAGCAGCAGCGCGCTGCACGGGCTGAGCAGGGCCAGCAGCCCGCCGAGGAAGGCCGTCGCAACCGTGATCCCGCTCATCGCCGGGCTTCCCCGGCGGCCTTCTCGATGGCGGCGCTGAAGGTGCTCAGCGGCTGCGCGCCCAGGACGGGTTGGGCGTTGACGAGGAAGGCGGGTGTGCTTGACACCCCCAGCGCGTAGCCCTCTTCCCGGTCCTTGCTCACCGCCGCGGCGGCGGCGTGCGACGTCATGTCGGCCTCGAAGCGGTCGAGATCCGCGACACCCGCCGAGCGGGCCATCGCGCGCAGCCGGGAGGTGGAGAAATAGCCCTGGTTGCGGGGGTGTTCCTGGGCGTAGGCGATGTCGTGGAACTGCCAGAACCGTCCCTGCCGTCCCGCGGCCCAGGCCGCGCGGGCGGCCTGTTCCGATTCGGCGCCGAAGACGGGGAAGTTGCGCCACTCGATACGCAGCACCCCCTTGTCGACGTACTTGCGGACGAGTTCCGGCTTGGTCTCCCGCGCGAACTTGCCGCAGTAGGGGCACTGGAAGTCCTCGTAGGCGATCAGGACCACGGGGGCGTCGGCGCGGCCGAGGGCGAGCGGGTCGTGGGGGTCCCTGCGGGCGAGGGCGAGCAGTTCCTTCTGCTGTTCGTCGGGGGTCGCCTCGTCGGCGGGGGACGACACGACGGCGACGGGCCGGCCCTGCGACCCCGGGTCACCGGAACCGGCGCCGAAGGCGAGGAGCGTGGCGATGACGGCCGCCGCGCCGCCGCCCGCGGCGATCCAGGTGAGGCGGCGGCGACGGGCACGCGAAGGGGAAGGCATGGCACCTCCAGGGTGAAGTGTGCGGAGGAGAAGGAAGGCAGGGGTGTCAGGCGGCGGGCGGCACGGGGCAGGCCGACTCGGTGGACAGGCGCCGCAGCGCGGCCTCGGCCAGGAGGATGAGGGAGAGCACCGCGACCGCGGGCTGCAGGGGAGCCCAGTAGCTCAGCGCACCCGAGGTGCCCAGCAGGAGCAGGGCGGCCTTGTTGCAGACGGGGCAGCCGACGGCGAGGAAGGACAGCACCGCACCCACCGACCCGAGGGACCGTCCGGTCGCGTCGTCGCCGTCCGGACCGTCCGGACCGTCCGGCTCCGACCGGGGCCGCACATAGGTGGCGAACACCACCGCCGACAGCAGGGCGCTGAGAACCAGCACGGGGTAGTTCCACCACACCGGCGGCACCGCGCGGGAGAACAGCGGGTTCGGTATGAGGTCTGTGGGCACACCCAGGGCGAGGGCCGCCACGGGCGTGGCCGCCGTCACGGCGATCCACCGCGGACGGGGCCAGTGGCGCAGGGCGGCCCAGGCCGCCCGTGGGGAACGGGATGAAGACAACGGAAACGCTCCGGATCGACGGGGAGGGGCAGGGACGCGCGGACACCGCACGTGTGCCTACTCGCGTCGTACGGAGAGTTCGGCGAGGTCTGGAGGGGACTCGGCCGGACCGCGGCGCAGAACGTCCGCAGGCACGGGTGCCCGCGCCGGCGCCCTGTCGACGGATCCCGCCGGAAGCGCGTGGGCGAGAGGGGCACCGATGCGCGGTTGCTGCTGCCCGGGTTGCGCCTTCTTCAGGCAGGGAGCGTCCGCCACGTCGGCGGGCGCTCCCTCACCGGGAGCGTCCAGCGCTTGGTGACACGCCGCTGCGCGAAGGGCGGCCGACGCCGCGGGGTGCGCTGCCGCCGACGGTGCCGGAGCGGCTTTGGTGACGCAGAACAGCGCGGCCAGCAGGGTCAGCAACGCGAGAGCGGCGCCCATGGCGCCTCGTCGCGTCCCACGCATCGCTGCCTCCGCTCACTCGCTCCCGCACACCATAGACCAGATACCCCCGGGCGTATCGACCACTCGAAGCCGGGCGGGTGACCGGCGCCCGACGGCGACAGCGGAATAGGACGTCAACAGAATATTTCGGTGACCGATGTAAACTGCGAGGTATGGCTCCTCCCATGAGCCCGTACCCGTCCAAGAGGCACTGGCCCGCGTTCCTCACCGCGGAGCGGCCGCGTCCCAAGGGGGTACGTGCACGGCCGAACGCCTGGTGGCTGGCCGTGGGCACGGTGTGCTTCGGCGCATTCATGGGGCAGTTGGACGCCAGCATCGTGACGCTGACCTACCAGAGCCTGCGCACGGGGTTCGACGCCTCCCTGGCGGCCGTGGAGTGGGTGTCGCTGGCCTATCTGCTGACCCTGGTCGCTCTCCTGGTGCCCGCCGGGCGGCTCGCGGACGCGCACGGCCGCAAGCTGATGTATCTGTACGGGTTCGCCGTCTTCACCCTGGCCTCCGCCGCCTGCGGCTTCGCCCCGTCACTGATGGCGCTCGTCGCCTTCCGCGTGGTCCAGGCGGCCGGCGCGGCCATGATGCAGGCGAACAGCGTGGCCCTGGTGACCACGAGTGCCCCGCGCGAGCGGATGCGGAGTGCGCTGGGCGTGCAGGCGGCCGCACAGGCGCTGGGCCTGGCGCTGGGCCCGACGGTGGGCGGGGTGCTCGTGTCGACGCTGGGCTGGCGCTGGGTGTTCTGGGTGAACCTGCCCGTCGGACTGGTCGCCCTGGTGAGCGGGCACTATCTGTTGCCGCGCACCCGGGCCCGTACGACCGTGGCGCGCTTCGACTGGGCGGGGCTCGTCCTGCTGGCGGTGGCGACCACCAGCGCTCTGATGGGCGTGTCGGCGGCTTCCGGGCTGGCGGTACCCGGCTGGGGGGTGGCCCTGCTGTTCATGGTGGCGGCCTCGGCGGCCTGGGGTTTCGTGGAGCGGCAGCGGCAGGCCGCTGCTCCTCTGCTGGACCTCGGCCTGTTGCGGGCACGGGCGGTGGCGTTCGGGCTGGTGGGTGCGCTGAGCGGATACCTGGTGCTGTTCGGGCCACTGGTGCTGGTGCCGGTCGCGCTCACCGCGCGGGGCTTCTCGGAGCTGACCGCCGGGCTGGTTCTCACGGCGCTGCCGACCGGGTTCGCCCTGGCCGCGACCGGTGGTGACCGGCTGCTGCCGCGCTCTCTCACGGACCGCAGGCGGTGTCTGGCGGGCGCCGGCGTGTTCACCGTCGCGACGGCGGCGCTGGTGGTGGTCCCGCTGACCGTTGCCTGGCTGGTGCCGGTTCTGGCGCTGGCGGGGCTGGGGCTGGGCACGTTCACCCCGGCGAACAACACGATGGTCATGGGGGCGGTCCCGGCCCGGTCCTCCGGCACCGGGGGCGGGCTGGTCAACATGACGCGCGGTCTCGGTACCGCTCTGGGGGTTGCCCTGGTCACCCTGGCCCTGCACCTGGTGAGCGGCGGGGTCCAGGCAGGAGCACGATGGGCCGCAGCCGTCCTCGTGGGGGCCTCGGCCGTGGCGCTCGCATCGGCGTGGCTGAGCCCGAGGAGCGATCCGCAGGCGTCACAGGCGTCCCAGACGACGCTGTGACGAACGGCGCGGAACGCCCGCCGGAGTGACCCGGGGACTCGGTCGAGTGGGTGCGCCCGGACAGGAGGACCGGGAGGACCGGGAGGACCAGGAGGACCAGGAGGACCGGGAGGACCGGGGGGACCGGGGTCACATCCGGTCCCGGCCGGCCTCACTGTTCTTGACGGGTGCCGGCACCGCTTCCCCGTCCTCGCCCGGGGGATAGGAGGCGTCGTCGCCTGGACGCGGGCGGCGGGAGACCACGAGGTACACCAGTGCGCCGGTGAACAGGACGAGGGAGACGTAGTCGTTCAGGCGCAGGCCGAGGAAATGGTTGGCGTGGTCGATCCGCAACGCCTCGATCCAGGCCCGGCCCGCCGTGTAGGCCAGCACGTAGCAGGCGAACAACCGTCCCCGGCGCAGCCGCCGGTGGTGACGGGCGTCCAGCCACAGGAGCAGCGCCATCACACCCAGGTCCCACAGCGACTCGTACAGGAACGTGGGGTGGTAGAGGCCGAGGGTGGGCATGTCGGCGGGCCGGTGGGCCGGGTCGATCCTCAGCGCCCACGGCAGATGGGTGGGGCCGCCGTACAGCTCCTGGTTGAAGTAGTTGCCCCAGCGCCCGATCGCCTGTGCCAGCACCAGCCCGGGCGCGGCCGCGTCCGCGAAGTCGGACAGCGTGATGCCGCGGCGCCGGCAGCCCAGCCAGGCACCGACCGCACCCAGCGCGACCGCGCCGGGGATGCCCAGGCCGCCGTCCCAGATGTAGAGCGCGTGGACCGGCTGCCTGCCGGCGGCGAAGTACAGCTCGGGGTCGGTGATCACGTGGTAGAGCCGGCCGCCGAGGATCCCGAACGGCACCGCCCAGATCGCGATGTCCGCGATGTCGTCACGGCGCCCGCCTCGGGCCTCCCAGCGGCGGCCGGTCAGCCACACTGCGGTGAAAATGCCGGTCAGGATGCACAGCGCATACGCGCGTATCGGGATCGGCCCAAGATGCCAGACCCCCTGTGAGGGGCTCGGCAGGTACGCCAGGTTCATGGGGTCGCTGTCTCTCGCACACGCGGATCCCGGCCCGCGGGCCAGGGAGGGCCCACCGACGATACCTTGGATACCGAACCTTTTGGCGCGCGGCCCGGGACTGCGGTCCATGGCCGGGCGTCCCGGGCCGTATCCGGGTGCGGCCCGGCTACGCTTGCCCCATGTCCGCGCAGCCCCGCACCGAGGATTCCCCGCCCCCTCCCGGCCCCGCCGGTGAGACACCGGAGGCCCGAGTCCTCACCGAGGCCGTCACCCGGCTGCGCCGGGCGCTGCGCTCGTCGATCCGCACCGACTACCCGTGGGAGACCCTCCCCATGGCACAGGTCGAGCTGCTCCAGGTGCTCGGTGAGCACTCACCGACGCGGATCAGCGACCTCGCCGCCCGCCGACGCCTCGCCCCGAGCACGGTCAGCGGACTGATCAGCCAGATGATCACCGACGGGCTGGTGGCGCGCGATGTGGACTCCGCCGACCGCCGCGCCTCCGTCGTCACCCTCACCGATGCCGGGCGCAGGAAGCTGACCGCCTGGACCACCGCCCACGAGCGCCGGATCGACGCGGCGCTCGCCGCCCTCGACGACAGCTCCCGATCCGCCATCGCCCACGCGCTGCCCGCCCTGTTCCAGCTGGCCGAACACCTCGGGGAACCGGCCGGCGGCACGCCGGTGGAGTGATCGGCGCAAGAGCACCACCGGCGGGCGCGCCGCCGGGCGGGTTCCTTGCGGGCCTCGGCCCGGAGGCCGCGGGCATGGCCGGTGTCCGCGGTGGAGATGAAGTCCGGCCAGGCGACCCGCATGGCCGGAATCGGATACCGCGCCACGCGGGCGGTCAGCCGAACGGATCGGTCAGATCCTCACGTACCCCACGAACTCGGCCCATACGGAGGGGGAGACCGCAAGGCGCGGGCCGTCCTTCTCCTTGGAGTCGCGCACATGCACGGCGACGGGAGCGTGCGCGACCTCCACGCAACTGTCGCCCTCGGACCCGCTGTAGCTGCTCTTGAACCAGTCCAGCTCGCTGTCGGTGCTCATAGCGCTCCTCGCATCCGCCGCAACAACTCCGCCGAGTCCGCCGGGGACAGGGCCTGCGAGCGCATCTTGGCATAGCGCATCTGCATCACGCTCACCGCTTCCCGGTCGGAGACGAGCTGTCCGGTCTTCTGCCCCTCCGAGTACCCCAGCCACTGGCGCTCCGGGGTCTCCAGGAGCTGCATCGGCCCGTCCGTGCCCGCGTGGTGCGGCTGCCGCTGCGGCATGATCTGCAGCTCCACGTTCCACGGTTCGGTGCAGCCGAGGAGGTGGTCGAGCAGTTCACGGGTGACCTCCTCGCCTCCCGTGTGCCGCAGCAGCACCGACTCCTCGACGATGAAGCTGAACGCGATCGGCGGCCTGCGCCTCAGCAGTTCCTGGCGGGCCAGCCGGGCGGCGATGCGCTGTTCGAGCTGCTCCTCCGTCGGCGGGGGCGGCACGTTGAGCATCACGGCCCGCGTGTACGCCTCGGTCTGCAGCAGCCCCGGAACCACCCGGCACTCGTACGTGCACAGACCGACCGCGGTCTCCTCCAGCTCCGCCCACTCCCGGAACCAGACCGCCAGACCGCGCTCCCGTCCCACGTGCCGGGCCACCGCCCTGAGCACGCCGAACGCCTCCAGCACCTCCTCGGCCCGCTCGACGAACTGGGCGGTCGGCATCCTTCGGCCCTGCTCGATCGAGGCGACCGACGCATGGGAGTAGTTGAGCCGCTCGGCGAGCTGCTCCTGCGTCAGCAGGGCCCGTTCCCGGAACCCCTTCAGGGCCGCGCCGAACGCTCTCAGACTGCCGGACGACGATTCGAGTGCACTGCCAACCGCCATGGACGACGACCCCCTTGCCGCACGGGTGACCACCTTGCTGCCGGTACAACGGCGCGGCGGCCCACCACGGTTACGTGCCGGACCCGGCCGGGACCCGTACAAGCCGATGTGTACGGGCAGCCACCCGGCCCGCTCCGTGGGAAGGGCCGGCTCGACGGCGGTCCGTAGCTCACCGCGCCGAGGCGGTACCACCCCGTCGCAGGATGCGGGCCGCGTGCGGGCGGGCGGGCGGGCAGGCGGGCGGGCAGGCGGGCAGGCGGGCAGGCGGGCAGGCGGGCAGGCGGGCAGGCGGGCAGGCGGGCGGGCGGGCGGGCGGGCGGAGGGACATTGGGCCGTTCGGCCCTCGTCAACAGGCGGACCGGCCCTTTGTCTGGAGGGCATGTCTGCCGCCATGGTCGTCGTCGAGGGGCCCATCGCCCCCCGGATGCGACCGGGCGCGCGGACGGTCAGGTGGGCACGCCCTTTCACCCCCGCACCACGGGGCACGGAGGTCACACCCGCCCCTACCGGGCGCCGGAGAACATGACTCCACATCCCCTGACCAGGGTCGAGATAGGCCCCTACATCCAGATATTGCCTGACAGACAAATATTTTGCCTGATATTTGACGGCGCCACGGGTGCCACCTAACCTCGCCGACATGGATACCCCCCAGGGTATTTAAGGAGGCAACCAATGGCTCGCGAAGTAGCACTGGAGACGTTCGCCGCGGCCTGGGCCGACGGCGGCCTGGTGGTCGACGTACGGGAGGCGCACGAGTACGCCGCCGGACACGTACCCGGCGCGCGATTCATGCCACTGAGCACCGTGCTGGACAGATCCGAGGAACTGCCCGCCGACCGGCGGGTGTATGTGATCTGCGCCAGCGGCAACCGCAGCAAGACCGCCAGCGACTGGATGCGCTCCCGCGGGGTCGACGCCTACTCCGTGGCCGGCGGCACCAGGGGCTGGACCCAGGGCGGCCGCCCTCTGACGACCGGATACCACGAGCGCGCCGCCTGACCGCCCACACGAGCCGGCGCCCACCGGCTCCCGCTTCATCGCCCACCACGCCAGGCACCGGAATCCGGGTCCCGGCCCTACGCCACACCCACCACCCGCACCCAGGCCATTCAGAAGGAGTTCCGCCATGGCCGCCACCCCCTCGTCCGCAGGAGGGCCGATCGCCGGCCGCCACCGCGTCGCCATCATCGGCGGCGGTAGCGGCGGCATCAGCGTCGCCGCTCGCCTGCGCCGAGCCGGCATCAGCGACATCACCGTCGTCGAACCGTCCGACACGCACTGGTACCAACCGCTGTGGACGCTGGTCGGCGGGGGTCAGGCGCCCCTGAGCGCCAGCCGCCGCCCCGAGGCGTCGGTCATGCCGGACGGAGTGCACTGGATCCGCCGGCACGCCGTGGCCGTCGACCCCGACGCCTGCACGGTGACGCTCTCCGGCGGCGACGAGATCACCTATGAGTACCTGGTGATGGCACCCGGCCTCCAGCTCGACTGGAGCGGCGTGCCCGGGCTCGCCGAGGCGGTCGGCCATGACCGCGTGAGCAGCAACTACTCCTCCGAGTACGCCCCGCGCACCTGGGAGCTGATCAAGAACCTGCGCTCCGGCACCGCGGTGTTCACCCACCCGGCGGGGCCGCTGAAGTGCGGCGGCGCCCCGCAGAAGATCGCGTACCTGGCCGCCGACTACTGGCGCAAGCAGAAGGTCCTCGACCAGATACGGGTCATCCTCGTCATCCCCGACCCCGCCATGTTCAAGGTGCCCGAGTGGACTCGGACGCTGGAGAAGGTGGCCGCCCGCTACGGGATCGAGGTGCGGCTCCAGTCCGAGATGACCGCCGTCGACGGGGACCGCCGCGAGGTCACGATCACCGACCACGCGAGCGGGGTCAAGGAGACGATCTCCTACGGCCTGCTGCACGCCGTACCGCCGCAGAGCGCGCCCGACTGGGTCAAGTCGAGCCCGCTCGCCGACCCGGCGAGCCCGTTCGGGTTCATCGCTGCGGACAAGTACACCCTGCAGCACCCCGAGTACCCGAACGTCTTCTCGGTCGGCGACGTGGCGAACGTGCCCACGTCGAAGACCGGCGCGGCCGTGCGCAAGCAGGCGCCCGTCGTGGTCGCCAACCTGCTCGCCGTGATGAACGGCAAGACCCCGGCGCACCGCTACGACGGCTACACCTCCTGTCCGCTGGTGACCGCCCGCGACAAGATGCTGCTGGCCGAGTTCGACTACGACCTGAAGCCCAAGCCCTCGTTCCCCGTGATCAACACGTTCAAGGAGCGTCGCGACATGTGGGTGTTCAAGCGGTACGTGCTGCCGCCGGTGTACTGGCACGGCATGCTCACCGGCCGCCTCTGACTGGTCGGCCCGGGTTTCCCCCGGCCCGGGCCGACCCCTTGACCAGCCCTTCGGCAGAACGGGTTCCGTTCGGCGAGAAGGGTGCATCCTGCCTCGATATATACCCCCTGGGGTATTACCCCCGGGATCCGTCCGACATGGAGGTCAACCGACCATGTTCTTCGCCCAGTACTACCTCGACTGCCTCTCCCACGCGTCGTACCTGGTCGCCGACGAGACCACCGGCAAGGCCGTCGTCATCGACCCTCGCCGCGACGTCTCCGAGTACCTCACCGACGCCGAGGCCCACGGCTTCACCATCGAGGGCGTCATCAACACCCACTTCCACGCCGACTTCCTCGCCGGCCACCTGGAACTGGCCGACCGCACCGGCGCCTGGATCGGCTACGGGCAGCGCGCCGAGGCCGAGTACCCCATCCGCAAGCTGACCGACGGCGAGCGGATCAGCCTCGGCGACGTCACCCTGCAGATCATGGAGACCCCGGGCCACACCCCCGAGTCGATCAGCATCCTCGTGTACGAGCACGCGGACGACGCCGTGGCCTACGGCGTGCTCACGGGTGACGCGCTGTTCATCGGTGACGTGGGCCGCCCCGACCTGCTGGCCTCGCTCGGCGTCACGGCCGACGAACTCGGCAAGATGCTCTACGACAGCATCCAGAGCAAGCTGATGGGCCTGCCCGACGAGGTACGGGTCTTCCCCGCCCACGGCGCCGGGTCCGCCTGCGGCAAGAACCTCTCCACCCAGCGCCAGTCCACCATCGGCGAGCAGCGCGCCACCAACTACGCCTGCCGTCCGATGGGCCAGGATGAGTTCGTGGCCCTGGTGACCGAGGGACAGCCCTCCGCACCCGCGTACTTCGTCTACGACGCGATCCTCAACCGCAAGGAGCACGGCCTGTTCGACCCGGCCGCCGCGCCGCGGCCGCTGTCCACGGAGGAGTTCATGGAGCGGCGCGCCGCCGGAGCGGTCGTCGTCGACACGCGCTCCACGCAGGACTTCGCCACCGGGCATCTGCGCGGCTCGGTCAACGTGCCCGCGGACGGCCGGTTCGCCGAGCAGGCGGGCATGGTCGTCGGCCCCGACGAGGAGGTCGTGGTGGTCGCGCCGCAGGACCGCGAGGAGGAGATCGTCACCCGGCTGGCCCGGATCGGCTTCGACAAGGTCGGCGGCTACCTGCGCGAGCCGGAGGGCGCCTTCATCGTGCTGGCCGACGAGATGCAGCAGTCCAGCCGTATCACGGTCGACGAACTCCACCGGGCGCTGCAGGGCGACGAGCCGCCGGTGGTCCTCGACGTCCGGGGCGGCGGCGAGCGCGAGGAGGGCTTCATCGAGGGCTCGCTGCACATCCCGCTGGCCGAGGTGGGCCGCCGGATGGACGAGATCCCGGCCGACCGTCCGCTGGTCGTCCACTGCGCGGGCGGACTCCGCTCGTCCATCGCCGTCAGCCTGCTGCGGCACAAGGGCCGCGCCGACGTCTCCGACCTGATCGGCGGCTACGGCGCCTGGCTCGCCCAGCCCGCCACGGCAGACGCCTGACCGGACCGGGGGGCGGCGGCCGGAGACCGGCCGCCGCCCCCCGGCGGGGCGCATCCCGCCCGTCAGCCGGCCGCTCTGCGGCAGCAAGGAGTTCCGCCCGTCAGCCGGCCGCTCCGCGGCAGCAAGGAGTTCCGCCCATGATCTCCCAGGCCCACGCCTCGCAGGGATCGCACAACTCACAAGCCTCAGACGCCTCATCAGCCTCACATACGTGTGCCTCGCGTGCCTCGCGTGCCTCGCGGCAGGCCCTCACCAGCGCCGGACTCCCCCCGGCCGCGCGAGGCGCCTCATGATCGCCGTCATCATCGCCGGATCGGTGCTCATCGGCATCAGCCTCGGCGTCCTGGGCGGCGGCGGCTCCATCCTGACCGTGCCCATCCTGGTGTACCTGGCCGGAATGGAGACGAAGGCGGCCATCGCCACCTCACTGTTCGTCGTGGGCGTCACCAGCGCCGCCGGTGTCGTCTCGCACGCCCGCGCCGGACGCGTCCGCTGGCGCACCGGGCTGCTGTTCGGCCTCGCCGGCATGACCGGCGCCTACGCGGGCGGACGAGTGGCCGAGTTCGTCCCCGGCAGCGTGCTGCTCGTGGCGTTCGCCCTGATGATGATCGCCACCGCCGTCGCCATGATCCGCGGCCGGCGCGGGGAGCCGAAGCAGGTCCACCACGAACTCCCCGTGGTCCACGTTCTGCTGGACGGCATCGTGGTCGGCCTGGTCACCGGTCTGGTGGGCGCGGGCGGCGGCTTCCTGGTCGTCCCGGCGCTCGCGCTGCTGGGCGGGCTGCCGATGGCGGTCGCTGTGGGCACCTCGCTGCTGGTCATCTCCATGAAGTCGTTCGCGGGGCTGGCCGGTTACCTCGCCAGCGTGCACATCGACTGGGGACTCGCGACCGTCGTCACCGCCGCAGCCGTCGTCGGCAGTCTGGTCGGCGGCCGCCTCGCCGGGCGCATCCCGCAGGACGCCCTGCGCAAGTCCTTCGGCTGGTTCGTCGCCGTCATGGGCGTCTTCGTACTGGGACAGCAGGCGGGCCCCCAGCTGCTCGACTTCCTGTCGGCCGACCCGTTGATCTGGACCGGCACGGCCACGGCCGTGGGGCTCCTGTTCAGCTGGTACATGCTCCAGCGCGCCAAGCGGGCGCGGGAGCGGCAGAGCGACTCGGCGGCCCGGCCCGTCGGCTCGCCCGGGTCGCGTGCGGCCGGGTCCGCCGACGGCGACGGCCGGCCCGCCGACTCCTCGGACCCGGTCCTGCCGTGACCGTCTCCGTGCACCACGGGGGTGTGTTGATCTCATCGACCGGCCCTGAGGAGGTGTCCGCGTGGACACGAAAGGCCTGAACACCGAAGAAGACGCGGCGACCGAGGTGCTCAACCGGTTGTGCCGTGCGCAGGGGCAGCTGGCCGGAGTCATCGCCATGATCAGGGCGGGGCGCGACCGCAAGGACGTCGTCACCCAGCTCGCCGCGGTCTCCCGGGCCCTCGACCGGGCCGGTTTCAAGATCGTGGCCAGCGGGATGCGGCAGTGCCTCAACCAGCAGTCCCACGGGCAGATCCCGCCGATGACCGAAACCGAGCTGGAGGAGCTGTTCCTGACCCTGGCCTGAGCCCCGGCAGGGCCCGCGCTCACCCCCAGCATACCCCCAGGGGTATACTGGGGGCATGGCCAGGATCACAGGTGACAGCGCACCGCCGTCCGCCGAGCGGGGCGGCCACTGCCGGGACACCCGACCGGTCGGCCCCTTCACACCGGAGGCGGAACGCCGCGCCCGCGACGACGTCCGGGCCCGGCTCGCGCGCAGGCGCCCGGACGTTCCCTCCGACCTCCTGACCGCCACGGTGGCCGAGGAGTTCGAGCGCTTCGCCCAGGCTCCCCTCCGTCACTACGTGCCGGTCCTGGCCTTCAAGCGCGCACTGGGGCGGCTGGCGCGGCGGTTCCCGGAACCGGACGGCACGGGCGATCGGCCGTAGGCCGTTCCGGAGTGCGTGATCGACCGGGAAGAGGGCTCCGCACGCGCGGAGGGACGAGGAGCACAGCATGGACGCAGCGGGCTGGGACGAGCGCTACCGGGACGCCGAGCTGGTGTGGTCGGCGCGGCCCAACCGGTTCGTCGAGCAGGAACTGGCCGGACTCGAGCCCGCCGGGCGCGCGGTGGACCTGGCGGCCGGGGAGGGACGCAACGCGGTCTGGCTCGCGGAGCGGGGCTGGGAGGTGGACGCCGTGGACTTCTCCGCCGTCGCGCTGGCGAAGGCGGAACGACTGTCCGCCGAGCGCGGGGTCGGGCTGCGCACCGTCTGCGCGGACCTGACGGCCTGGCAGCCCCCCGAGGCGGCGTACGGCTTGGCTCTGGTCGCCTATCTGCACCTCCCGTGGCCGCAGATGCAGGAGGTGCTGCGCCTGGCCGCGCGGGTCGTACGGCCGGGCGGCACGCTGCTGCTCGTCGGCCATGACGCCACCAACCCGGAGCACGGCCACGGCGGCCCGCGGGATCCGCATGTGCTCTACACCGCCGAGCAGGTCGCCGCCCTGTGGCGGCCGCACGCCCGCATCCTGCGGGCCGGGGCCGTCACCCGGCCGGTGGCCGGCGGTGACGGCTCGTTCACGGCCGTCGACGCTCTCGTGCGCGCCACACGCACCTGACCGTGCCGGCAGGTACGGCGCCGGACGGTCAGGACCGCGGTGGTGGTCAGGCGGACGTCCCGGGCTTCGACGCCAGGTACCAGTCCGTGAGCTTGACGCTGCCGTCGGCCAGCCGGGCGTCCACCTCCGCCTGGGTCTTGGGGGCCCCGAGGACGACGTCCTCGCCGGGGCGCCAGTTGGCCGGGCAGGCGACGCCGTCGCGGTCGGAGGTCTGCAGGGCGTCGAGGAGCCGCAGGATCTCGGGGATCATCCGTCCGGCGTTCATCGGGTAGTACAGCACCGCTCGCACGGTCTGCTCCGGGTCGATGACGAAGACCGCGCGCACGGCGGCGGTGCCCGACGTGTTCGGGTGGAGCATGCCGTAGGCGCGCGAGACGGACGTGTCCAGGTCGGCGATGATCGGGAACGGGACGCGTACGCCCAGCTTCTCCTCGATCGCCCGGGTCCAGGCGAGGTGGCTGTGCACCGAGTCGACGGAGTTGCCGAGCAGGGCGGTGTTGCGGGCCGCGAACTCGTCGGCGAGCTCCGTGAAGGCGACGAACTCGGTCGTGCACACCGGCGTGAAGTCCGCCGGGTGGCTGAAGAGGACGAGCCACTGGCCTGCGTAGTCGGTCAGGCGTACAGGTCCATGGGTGGAGTCAGCCTCGAAGTACGGCGCCTTGTCGCCGATGAGGGGCAGAGTGGCCCGGGTCTCGGACGAGGCCGACTGTTCGGAGACGGTCATGAGGGGGTCCTCTCGATCCTCTATGGGAAATGACAGCACCAACAATACCCCCCTGGGTATCTTCCCGCCTGGCGGGCGGGCGGGTGGCGGGCGCGCCGGAACGGCCCCCTCCCACGGTGAAATACCCCGTAGGGTATGTCACCGCCGCGGGCCGTTCCAGGACCGAACGGCCCTGTTCACACCCCATCGGCCCCTCCGCCGGACACCCCTCCCGCGCTTCACTGGTAGCGGAAGCAGTCGACGCCGAACAGCCGAACAGGAGGACCCGGCCATGACAGGCGCACCATCGGGGACCACCGGCACCCGCGGGACGCTGGAGACGGACGCGCAGGGCTTCGAGGTCACCCATGTCGACGCGGACGCCTACGCCGTCGAGGTCCGCGGTCATCACATCCTGGTCGACCAGCCCGCGGACGTGGGCGGCACGGACACCGCGGCGACACCCACCGAGCTGTTCGCCGCGTCCCTGGCCACCTGCGTCGCCTACTACGCGGGCCGCTACCTCCACCGCCACGGCCTGGACCGCGCGGGACTGCGGGTCCGTACCGAGTTCACCATGGCCACCGATCGGCCGGCCCGCGTCGCCGCGGTCCGCATCGTGGTCGTCCCACCACCCGGACTGCCCGAGGGACGCCGCGCCGCCCTCCTCGCGGTCGCCTCGCACTGTACGGTCCACAACACGCTGCAGCAGCCGCCCGAGGTCGACATCGAGCTGGCGCCATGAGCGCCTCCCCGCCCGCGTCGCCTCTGGTGGAGCGCGTCCGCCGCGGGCTCATCGGCGACGACGAGGTGCTCGACGGCCCGTACGGTCCGCAGCGGATCGTCTACGCGGACTACACCGCCTCCGGCCGCTCCCTCGACTTCATCGAGGACTTCGTACGCGAGCACGTGCTGCCCCGTTACGGCAACACCCACACCGAGAGCTCCAGCACCGGCCTGCAGACCACCCGGCTGCGGGAGGACGCCCGCCGCATCATCCGCGACGTGGTCGGGGGCACCGACGACGATGTCGTGATCTTCTGCGGTTCGGGCGCCACCGCCGCGGTGAACAAGCTGATCGGCATTCTGGAGCTGCGGCGTACCGAGGCACTGCCGCCGGCCGAACGGCCGATGGTGTTCGTCGGCCCGTACGAGCACCACTCCAACGAGCTGCCCTGGCGCGAGTCGATCGCCGACGTCGTGGTGATCGACGAGGACGCCGACGGCCACATCGATCTCGGCCGGCTCGAATCCGAGCTGCGGCGGTACGCCTACCGCCCGCTGCGCATCGGCAGCTTCTCCGCCGCCTCCAACGTCACGGGGATCCTGACCGACACCGACCGCGTCGCGCGCCTGCTGCACGCGCACGGCGCCCTGTCCTTCTGGGACTACGCGGCCGCCGGGCCGTACGTCCCCATCCGCGTGGCCGAGAGCGCCGCGGGCGCGGGGGACCACAAGGACGCGGTCTTCCTCTCGCCGCACAAGTTCGTGGGCGGCCCGCAGACTCCGGGCGTCCTCGTCGTACGGCGTGAACTGGTCCGCAACCGGGTGCCCACCGCCCCCGGCGGCGGCACGGTCGCGTTCGTCGACCCCCTGGGCCACCGGTACCTCGACGATCCCGTGGCCCGCGAGGAGGGCGGGACCCCGGCGATCGTGGAGTCCGTCCGCGCCGGGCTGGTCTTCGCCCTCAAGCAGGCCGTGGGCACCGACACGATCCAGGCGGCCGAGGAGCGGCACTGGCGCACGGCACTGGCCCGCTGGGACCGCAACCCGGGTATCGAGATCCTCGGCAACCGCCACGCCCGGCGGCTGTCCATCGTCTCCTTCCGCATCCGGTACGGCGCACACTCCTACCTGCACCACAACTACGTCGTCGCCCTGCTCAACGACCTCTTCGGCATCCAGGCCCGCGGCGGCTGCTCCTGCGCGGGCCCGTACGGACACCGCCTGCTCGCCATCGACGCGGCCTCCTCCCACGCACTGCTGGACGAGATCAACCGCGGTTGCGACGGCATCAAGCCGGGCTGGATCCGCCTCAACTTCAACTACTTCATCAGCGACACCGTCCGCGACTACCTGATCGACGCGGTCGACCTGATCGCCGAGCACGGCCACCGGCTGCTGCCCGACTACCGCTTCGACCCCCACACCGGGCAGTGGCGCCACCGCGGCGCCCCCGCCGATCCCCCGTTGCGGCTGACCGAGGCGTGCTGCACGGCCGACGGACTCACGGTGCCCGCCTTCCACCACCGGCGGCGGGGCGAGGAGGCACTGGCGGGGCAGCTCACCCAGGCCCGCGCCCTGCTCGCCGCCCGCTCCGGCGTTCTCGACGAGGGGCCCACCAGGCTGCCGCCCGACTTCGAGCGGATGCGCTGGTTTCCGCTGCCGCCGGCCTGTCTGGAACAAAACCGCCCGGGCGAGGGTTCGGAAAAATACCCCACCGGGTATAACGAAGGAGAACGGGCAGCATGCCGACCATCGAACTGACCAAGGACAACTTCGAGGAGACCGTGACCGGCTCGGAGATCGTGCTCATCGACTTCTGGGCCGCCTGGTGCGGACCGTGCCGGACGTTCTCCCCCGTCTACGAGAAGGCCGCCGACCGCCACCCGGACATCGTGTTCGGCAAGGTCGACACCGAAGCGCAGCCGGAACTCGCCGCGGCGTTCCGGATCTCCTCCATTCCCACCCTCATGGCCGTCCGCGACCGGACCGTCCTCTACGCCCGGCCCGGTGCCCTCCCGCCGCAGGCGCTGGAGGAGCTCATCGGCAAGGTCCGGGAGGCGGACATGGACGATCTGCGCCGCGAGGCTGCCGCGCAGTCGGCGGAAGCGGGCTGATCCGCCGCGTCGCCGGCGGCCTCCTCCGGGCACCGGAGGAGGCCGCCGGCGACGCCGTACAATACCCCTAGGGGTATGGATGTCTTTCTCAGTGGTGTGCTTCAAGGAGTGGTCATGGAACTGGACCTGGTGGATACGGACCTCAAGGCTGTGCTGAACCGGCTGCGCCGCGCGCAGGGTCAGATCTCCGGCGTAATCCGCATGATCGAGGAGGGCCGCGACTGCGAGGACGTCATCACGCAGCTGGCCGCCGCCTCCCGCGCCCTGGACCGGGCCGGCTTCGCGATCATCGCCACCGGTCTCCAGCAGTGCGTCACCGACATCGATTCCAGCCGCGCCGACGGCGAAACCGCCGACCAGCTGCGTGCGCGCCTGGAGAAGCTGTTCCTGTCACTGGCCTGAACCGCACCCTCGGGTGCGAGCCCTGACCGCTCGCCGCCATCCGGGCGCTCGGGCACTCCCGCACGCCTCGGCACGAACCGCGCCCTGGCGTGAGTCCGGATGCCCGGGCCCGGCCGCCACGTCCGCCGCGCCCCCGGCGCACGACACTTGCCGCAAACTCCACGCCCGGGAGAGCCACACCCGCCGGTGCCGGCCCTCGGGGTACACCCGGCCCTCGGCATGAGCCCGGCGCACGCCACGAGCCCCGGCCCTCGCCACGAGCCCGGACGCCAGGGCGAGCAGCAACACCCGCCGTGACTCGGGAGAGCCGCACACCCGCCGGTGCCGGCTCCGGCCCTCGGGATGAGCCCGACCCTCGCCACGAGCCTGGACGCCAGGGCGAGCCGCGACGTCCGCCGTGACTCGGGAGAGCCAGACGGCCGGCATGAGGCCGGGCACTCGGACTAGCCGCGGTGCTCGGCGTGGGCCCCGACGGTGGTCGCAATCCCGGCGCTCGGGCGAGCCCGCATGACACGGCGCGAGCCCGGACACCCGGCACAGGCCGCCTGGGGCTCCGTGTGAGCGCCCCGCCCGCGGTCCCGGCCCCGGTATTGGGCCCGAACGCTCCGGCCCGGCTCCAGGACTCGCCGCGCGCCCCGACGCACCGGGCGATTCGCGAGGCACCACGCCGCCCGGCTGCCAGGGCGCCTGACGCGAGCCCCACCCGCGGCGCGAGCCCGGCGGTGCGGGCCCCGGCCCTCGGCGTCGGCCGGTCCGGGACACGGCGCGAGCCCCGGCCGAGGGCGCGGGGGCTCGCTGGTGAGGCGGGGGGCACGGCACTCGGGAACCCCGTGGGCGGAGCTTCACACCCGGCGGGGTTCCCAGGACTGTCTAGCGTGAGGGCCGCGCGTGACCCGTTGCCGTGCGACGGCGGGTCACACGGGTGGTGGTGAGGGCGATCATGAGGAACAGCCCGATGACGACGGCCGGGGCGGCCGCGGCCGTCAGCCAGGCGTGACCGTCCTCGGGCGCCGTGGTCATCAGCAGTGTCGCGATGGCCACGGACAGGACCAGCCCCGTGCCGAGGAGGGCCGCGACGGTGTACGGGGACGGTCCCCGTTCCCCGCCGGAGCCGGGGGCGATGTGACGCAGCGTCGCCCATTGAAGGGCGGCCTCGCGCTCCTCGTGCTTGCGCTGCACCCCTGCACGTGTCCACAGGCCCGCTGTGATACCCGTACCCGCGCCGGTCACGACGGCGATCACCCATCCGGTCGCGTTCGCGACCAGCAGCGGGGCGAGGGAGGCGACCGTGCCCCAGCCGGTCAGGCAGGCCGCCGCCGCAATGCGGCGGGAGTCGGGACGGTCGGCCCCCGCACGCAGGTCCGCGAGGGCGGGCAGGTACCAGACGGCACCGGCGATGGTCAGCACGGTGACGCCCAGAGCCAGGACGGCATGAGACATGGCCTACCTCGATGCCTCGAGCGCGCGGACCTCGGGGTGGTGCAGGTCGAACGCCGGGGACTCGGACCGGATCTGCGGCAGGGACGAGAAGTTGTGCCGCGGCGGCGGGGAGGAGGTGGCCCACTCCAGCGAACGGCCGTAGCCCCACGGGTCGTCGACCTCGACGCGCTTGCCGTACTTCGCCGTCTTCCAGACGTTGTAGAAGAACGGCAGCATCGACAGGCCGAGCAGGAACGACCCGATGGTGGAGACGGTGTTGAGCGCGGTGAAGCCGTCGGCCGCCAGGTAGTCCGCGTACCGGCGCGGCATGCCCTCGACACCCAGCCAGTGCTGGACCAGGAACGTCAGGTTGAAGCCGACCGTGAGCGTCCAGAAGGTGATCTTGCCGAGGCGCTCGTCCAGCATCTTGCCGGTGAACTTGGGCCACCAGAAGTGGAATGCCGCGAACACCGCGTAGACGACCACACCGAACAGCGTGTAGTGGAAGTGCGCGACGACGAAGTACGTGTCGGACACGTGGAAGTCCATCGGAGGCGAGGCCAGGAAGATGCCGGTCAGTCCGCCGAAGACGAAGGTGACCAGGAAGCCGGTCGCATACAGCATCGGTGTCTCGAAGGAGAGGCTGCCCTGCCACATGGTGCCGATCCAGTTGAAGAACTTCACCCCGGTCGGGACCGCGATGAGGAACGTCATGAAGGAGAAGAAGGGCAGGAGCACACCGCCCGTGACGTACATGTGGTGCGCCCACACCGACATGCTCAGGCCGGCGATCGAGATCGTCGCGCCGATCAGGCCCATGTAGCCGAACATCGGCTTGCGGGAGAAGACCGGGATGATCTCGGAGACGACACCGAAGAACGGCAGCGCCAGGATGTACACCTCGGGGTGGCCGAAGAACCAGAACAGGTGCTGCCACAGCAGCGCCCCGCCGTTGGCCGGGTCGAAGATGTGGCTGCCGAACCGGCGGTCCAGCTCCAGCCCGAACAGCGCCGCGGCCAGGACCGGGAAGACCAGCAGGACCAGCACGGCGGTGAGCAGCACGTTCCACGTGAAGATCGACATGCGGAACATGGTCAGGCCCGGTGCCCGCATGCAGACGATCGTGGTGATGAAGTTGACCGCGCCGAGGATCGAGCCGAAGCCGGAGAGCGCCACGCCCATGATCCAGAAGTCGGCGCCGATGCCCGGCGAGTGGACGGCGTCCGACAGCGGGGCGTACAGGAACCACCCGAAGTCGGCCGCGCCGTCAGGGGTGAAGAAGCCGGCCGCCGCGATCGAGGAGCCGAACAGGAACAGCCAGTAGGCGAGCATGTTCAGACGCGGGAACGCCACGTCCGGCGCGCCGATCTGCAGCGGCATGATCCAGTTCGCGAGGCCGGTGAACATCGGCATCGCGAACAGCAGCAGCATGATCGAGCCATGCATGGTGAAGGCCTGGTTGAACTGCTCGTTCGACATGATCTGCAGGCCTGGCCGGGCCAGTTCCGCGCGCATCACCAGGGCCAGCAGGCCGCCCACGATGAAGAAGACGAACGCGCTGACCAGATACATCGTCCCGATCTTCTTGTGATCGGTGGTCGTCAGCCATTCCACCCACGACGGCCTGCCAGCCGCGTGTTCGGTGGATCCGGTTGGCTCGTGGAGCGCCGGGCCTATGCCCGCCCCCTCCGAGCTCGTCACATGTCTTGTCTGTACCTCGTCCACCGGACGGTGTCCTCCCCATCGGTTCGTGTCGCCGACGAGCCGGGAAGTGCCGTGGTGCGGGAAAGGACAACGCGACGCTTCCCGGCCGCCGCCACATGATCGTCCGAGGGACCCGGGGGCCGGATAGGGCCGAACAGTCCCAGCCACGACCTGCGCTTGGGCCGAACGGCCCTGTTACGCCGGGCCGCCCCCGTTTCAGAGCAGCGTCTGCCAGTACGACCAGAAGCGGGTGGTGATCAGCATCACGATGCTGAGGTACCAGGCCACCGGCACCGCCCAGTGGAACTCGAGCGCGCCGGCGACCACTCCTCGCGGGGCCGGGAGGATCCCGTGCCGGAGGTTGTGCACGGTCGTGTACCAGAACATCGCGATGGTGGCCGCCCAGGCGAGGCAGCACCACAGGCACAGGGCGCCGATCTCGTACAGCGCCTGGGACATCAGCCACATGCAGAAGGCCGTGCCCAGCAGCGTGCCCAGGTTCAGCCCGAGCCAGAACCAGCGGCGGAACCGGGCTCCCGCCAGCAGGGCCAGGCCGACGGCCGCGACCACCGGGTAGGCGATCAGGCCGGCCAGCGGATTGGGGAACCCGAACACGGACGCCTGGTCGCTGCGCATCACGTTCGAGCACGACACCACGGGGCTGAGGTTGCAGGACGGCGAGAAGGCCGGGTCCTGGAGCAGTTCGAACTTGTCGATGGTGATGACGAAGGAGGCGAGCACGCCGAGCGCGCCGGTCACGATCAGCAGCCAGGCCAGGGCGCGCCCGGCGCCGATCGCCCCCCGGGGCGTGATCTCCCGCTGACCTCCCTCCCGGTCGTCGGTGGTGCGGTGCGGGGTGGTGCTGCTGGTCGTCATAAGGGCTGGTCCGCCTTGCTGGTGTTCCGGGTGGGCCGCGGGCCCACGGTGGATGGGGGGTGGCCGGGGCCGGGTATCGGGGGGACCGCCCTCCGGGCGGGAACCGCCGTGCCCCGCGACCGCGGGGCGCGGCGCGGCGCGCGGGGCTGCGCGGGCACACCCGCGGGACCCGCGTGCCCGGCCACCGCGCTCATCGCTCCACCCGTTTCCCCGCCTGCGGCGGCTTCCCGTCGGTCCTCGCGCCTCAGGGCCCGTACGTGCCGTCCCGGTGCGGGACCGCCGTCCGAGCCCATGGGCGGTGGCTCCGGCCCGGGTCGCCGGGCGGGGCCGCGGCGCCAGTGAAGTCGGTGCGTCCCGGCGGCGGCAAGGGCCGAAGGGCCCCGTCCGCAGGGCGGGACGGGCAGGGGTCCACCACCCGCCCGGCGGTTGACATATCGGGGCAATATCGGACGAGCGTCGTCCGGGGCACACGGGACCACACCTGTGCAAGGGCCATACGGCCTCTTATTCGGCCCGGGCGGCCCTGGCACATCGCGGCACACCTGTTGACGATCACCTCATGCTCGCGGCCGCGTCCGCTCCCGCGCGCGCCCGCCTACGGGACGCCGGCGGGCCGACGCTTCCGGGCGCGCTGCTCGAAAACCTCTTCCATCAGGAAGTCGGACGTCGTCATGACCGCCGTGCGGTCGGAAGAAAGGACAGGCAGGAGTGATCGCTGTCGTGGGACATCCCGATCTCACCGTGCCGACGCTCACGCTGCTCGAAGAGGAACTGCGCACACGGCTGGCCGAGTTCGCCCGGGCGGGCAAGGCCGGGCTGGTACGTGCCGGTCATGGACTGCCGCTCGCGTTCGGACGTGCCGCCCGCAAGGCGGGGATGGCCCTGGTGACCGTGCTCCCGGCGCGCAACGGCGTGCCGGCCCAGCTCGCCGAGCCCGACCGCAAGGCCGCCGGTGAACTGCTGCTCCTCTCCGAACAGGTGCGCCTGCTGGAATACGATCCGGCGGACCGGGGTGCCTGCGTGGGCGCGGACGAGAACCTGCTGCGCTCCTGCGTCCGCCTGCTGGCGGTGTGGGACGGCTCCCCGTCCAACGGCCGGGACGCGACGGCCCACCTGGTGGCCTTCGCCCGCAGCCACGGCGTCGACGTCGAGGTCCTGTGGCCCGACGGCGCCGAACACGCCGGTGCCCGCAGGGAGGCCTCATGACCGTCCCGTCGTCCCCCCGCGCCCGCATGGTGGAACTGGAGCGGCACGAGTCGCTGAAGCTGCTGGCGGAGGTGCCGATGGGGCGTGTGGGCTTCACCCACCAGGCCCTTCCGGTGATCCGCCCGGTCAACCACCTCGTCACCGGCGACGGCGACATCGTCATCCGCACGCACGCGGGAGCCGCCCTGCTGAGCAGCGCGTCGGCGTCCCAGGTGGTGGTGTACGAGGCGGACCAGATCGACCTGCACACCCGCACCGGCTGGAGCGTCATGGTCACCGGCCGGGCGAGCCGTCTGACGGAGCCGCAGGCCCTGTCCCTCTACCACACCCGGCTCACACCGTGGGTGGACAGGGAGATGGAGCACATGGTGCTGATACGGGCCGAGCTGGTGACCGGCTACCGCCTGACCCACTGAGGACGGCGCCCCGTCCCGGAACAATGGCCCGCCGTCCCGCCGGCGGCGTCACAGCCGCACGACGACCAGGGCGATGTCGTCGCGGGCTCCGCCGGCCACGCCGAGCTGGGCCAGCAGCGCGTCGGCCAGGCGCTCCGGGCTGAGGGTGCTGTGGCGGCCGAGGGCGTCCGTCAGGCGGTGCAGGCCCTCTTCGATGTCCTCGCCGCGGCGTTCGATCAGCCCGTCGGTGTAGACCACGAGGGTGTCCCCCGGGGTGTACGGCTGCACGGCCTGCGGACGGGGGATGTGCTGGGGCCGGGCGCCCAGGGGCGGGTCGGTGGCATGGCTCAGCAGATCGCAGCCGCCGTCCGGGTGCACCAGGACCGCGGGCGGGTGACCGGCGTTGCTGTAGATGATCAGGCAGCTGTTGGTGTCGATCAACGCCTTGACGGCGGTGGTGTTCAGCGCGCCCTCGACCGAGCGGGCGTACAGGCCCAGGACCTCCAGGGCCTGGGAGGGCCGCTCCAGCGCGCGGATGGCCGCGCTCAGCGCGCTGCGGAGCATGCCCATGACGGCGGCGGCCTCCAGTCCGTGGCCGACCACGTCGCCCACCGCCACCGCGAAGCGGCCGCCCGGCAGGTCGACCACGTCGTACCAGTCGCCGCACACGTTCAGCGAGCCGGTGGCGGGCAGGTAGCGCACCGCGACGTTCTCGTGCTGGGCCAGGTCGGGCGACTGGAGCATGGCCTCCTGCAGCGCGACCGCCACCTGACGCTCCCGGGTGTGGGCCTGCCGCAGCTCGTCGTTCAGCCGCTGCAGCTCGCGCGCCCGCGCGTACAGCTCGGCCTCCAGGGCCTCCCGCTCGGTCAGCTGCTTGGCCGGGGGTCCGCCCCCGGAGCTGTGGGTCTGGACGTACGCCGTCACGTCCTCCACCCGGTGGATGATCCACGCCACGCTCCCGTCCGGTCTGAGGATCGGCGTGTTGATCGGGGACCACCAGCGCTCCTCGAACGCGCCGGAGAAGCCCGCGAGGGGGATGTCGTACTTCTGCAGCGCCATCGTGTCGGGCTCCCGGGTGGTCAGGACCCGGTGCAGCGAGGCGTTCAGATTCCGCACCCCGTCGGCCTCCGGGTCGGCCGGGTTGTCCGGGAACGCCTCGAAGATGTGCTGCCCGATGAGGTCCTCGCGGGTCCGCCTGGTCGCGTCCAGGTATGCCTGGTTCACCTCCACGATCACCAGGTCCGGGCCGAGCACCAGGTAGGGGCTCGGTGTGGCGGCGAACAGCGCCGCGTAGTCCAGCCCTGGCATCGTCACCGTCTCCCTTCCCGTCCCTCCCCCACGGGCCCCCGCAGGCCGCCCGTCTCCCTTCACGCTACGGTCCGGCCAGGTCGGCCGCCCCCCGGGCGCCCCGCGCCGGCGCCGCCGCCGTTGAGACGGCCCGGCCGGAGCGCACGTACGACTCCGTATGGCCACCACCGCAGCCCCGCACCCGGTCCCTCCCGGGCCTTGCCCGGCGTGTCAGCCGCCGTCCCCGCGCCCGCAACCTCCCGTTGGTGCGGCGCGGGGAACCTCTGCCGATGTGACTGCCGTACGTCTCCCCCAGGACCTTCCCAGACGTGTTCCGGTCCGCCAGGCGCTGTGTCTGCTCCCGCTCGTCCTCGTGCTCGTGGTCGCCGTACGGCACCGGTCCGTGCTCGCGCAGGGCTTCGGCCATCTGGGGTCGGCGCGGTGGCCGTGGCTGGCGGCAGCCGTCACCGCCACCTGTCTGACCTGGGTCGCGGCCGCCTTCACCCGGCAGGGAGCGGTGGTGGAGCGGCTGCCCGCGCGCCGGCTGCTCGCCACGCAGTTCGCGGCGGGCGCGGCCAACCACCTGCTGCCGACCGGTCTGGGCGCGAGCGCCGTCAACCTGCGTTTCATGACGGTGTGCGGAGTGCCGCTCGCCCGCTCCTCGGCGGCGCTCGCGCTGTACATGCTCGCCGAGTCGACCGCCCGGATCGGTCTGCTGGTGGCCCTGGTGATCGCCTTCCCGGGGGCGCTCCACGCGGGCGGTCTCCTCCCGGCGCCGGCGACCGGCCCGCTCCTGCTCGCGGGGGTGGCCCTGGTGGGCGTCGCGGCCGCGGTGCTCCTTCTGGTCCGCCGGCTGCGGACGGCCGTGTCCTGCTTCCTGCGGACGGCGCTGGGCGAGGCCCGCTCGGTGCACGCCCGCCCGGCCCGCGCGCTCGCGCTGTGGGGCGGCTCGCTCGCCTTCCCCCTCCTGCAGGCCGCCGGACTCGCGGCCGTCGGACGGGCGCTGGCGCTGCCGGTGCCGCCGGCGCACACGGCGGTCGCGTATCTGGCGGCGACGCTCGCGGTCGCCGTCGTGCCCACCCCGGGCGGCATCGGCTCCGTCGAGGCGGCGCTCGTCGTCGCTCTGGTCGCGGCGGGCGGCCCGGCCGCCCTGGCGACGGCGGTGGTCCTGGGCTACCGGATCATCACGGTGTGGCTGCCGCTGCTGCCGGGGGCGCTGACGCTGGGCGCCCTGGTGCGGCTGAAGGTGATCTGACCCGGGCCGACCCGGCCGTACCGCGGGGTAACCTCGGCCGGGCCAGCCCCCGCCCGCCGTGTGAAAGGGACAGCCCGATGCCGGTCCGGACCGAACGCCAGGGGTACGTCACCACCGTTGTCCTCTCCCGTCCTCAGGCCCGCAACGCGGTGGACGGGCCGACCGCCGCCGCCCTCGCCGCCGCCTTCCGGGAGTTCGAGCGGGACCGGTCGGCGCGGGTGGCGGTGCTGTGGGGCGAGGGGGGTACGTTCTGCGCGGGTGCCGACCTGAAGGCGGTCGGGACCGAGCGGGGCAACCGGGTCGCCGAGGACGGCGACGGCCCTATGGGTCCGACCCGGATGAGGCTGTCCAAGCCGGTGATCGCGGCCGTCGCGGGGCACGCGGTGGCCGGCGGCCTGGAGCTCGCGCTCTGGTGCGATCTGCGGATCGCCGAGGAGGACGCGGTGTTCGGGGTCTTCTGCCGCCGCTGGGGGGTGCCGCTCATCGACGGCGGGACGGTCCGGCTGCCCCGGCTGATCGGCACCGGTCGTGCGATGGACATGATCCTCACCGGCCGTCCGGTGTCCGCCCGGGAGGCGTACGAGACGGGGCTCGCCAACCGTGTCGTGCCGACCGGCCGCGCCCGCGCCGAGGCCGAGGAACTGGCGGCGTCCATCGCCCGTTTCCCCCAGGCGTGTCTGCGCGGCGACCGTGCCTCCGTCCTGGACCAGGAGGGGCTGGACGAGACGACGGCCATGCGGGGTGAACTCCGTCACGGCATGGGCGTGCTGGCGGAGGGGCTGGAGGGCGCCGCCCGTTTCGCCGCCGGGGCCGGGCGGCACGGGTCGTTCGGTGACGGGTGACCGGCGGGGGGCTGCCAACGGCCGCCGCCCGTCGGCCCGGTGACGGACGGACACGCTCATGCGGCAGGATGAGACCTCGCCCCGGACGGCACCCACCGTCCGGGCCCGATGGTGCATCCCGTGATTCGAGCAGGTGGCAAGGTGACGACTCCTCACATCCGGCCCTGGGGCCTTCTCCGTCGCGCGGGAGGTGACCGGTGAACCGCGCGCTCACCCTCGACGACCTGATCGTCGCCGGAATCGCCCTGGCCGCGGGTCTGGTGGCGGCGTTCCTGGCGCGCATGCTGCTGCGCTGGCTGGGCAGGCATGCCGGCCGCACCCGGTGGGGCGGCGACGACGTGATCGTGGACGCCCTGCGCACCGTGGTGCCCTGGGCGGCGATCGCCGGCGGCGCGGCGGCCGCGGCGGCCGTGCTGCCGCTGACCCGGACGGTGCAGCACAACGTCAACCAGGCCCTGAGCGTGCTGCTCATCGTCGCCGTGACGGTGACGGCCGCCCGCGTGATCGCCGGCCTGGTGCGGACGCTCACCCAGTCCCGCTCCGGGGTCGCCGGATCGGCCACGATCTTCGTGAACATCACCCGGGTCGTGGTACTGGCCATGGGTTTCCTGGTGGTGCTGCAGACCCTGGGCATCTCCGTGGCGCCGCTGCTCACCGCCCTGGGTGTCGGCGGTCTGGCGGTGGCGCTCGCCCTCCAGGACACCCTCGCGAACCTCTTCGCGGGCGTCCACATCCTCGCCTCCAAGACGGTGCAGCCCGGTGACTACATCCGGCTGAGCAGCGGCGAGGAGGGCTACGTCGTGGACATCAACTGGCGTCAGACGACCGTACGCCAGCTGTCCAACAACCTGGTCGTCATCCCCAACGGCCAGCTCGCGAAGACGAATATGATCAACTACACCCGTCCCGAACAGCAGTTGACGGTCCTGGTGCAGGTGGGGGTCGGCTACGACAGCGACCTGGAGCATGTCGAGAAGGTCACCGCCGAGGTGGTCGCCGAGGTGATGACGGACATCACCGGTGCCGTCCCGGACCACGAACCGGCCATCCGTTTCCACACGTTCGGCGACTCCCGGATCGGTTTCACGGTGATCCTCGGCGTCGGCGAGTTCAGCGACCAGTACCGCGTCAAGCACGAGTTCATCAAGCGCCTGCACAAGCGCTACCGGGCCGAGGGCATCCGCATCCCGGCCCCGACGCGGACGGTGGCCCTGCAGCAGGGCCCGGCCGTCATTCCGCAGCAGCGCAGCCGTGACGGTCTGCCCGCCGAGCAGGACGGCGGGGGGTCCGCCCTGCTCGAAGGGTGACCGAGGCGACCGGCGACGTGGCCCTGCTCGGCGCGGCGGGTCCGTGGGTGCGTGGTGCAGGCCACTGTCGAGCCGAGTGCGGTCACGAGATATCTTGATGTCGAGCAATGTTGCAGACGTGGAGCGGAGCACCCGGTGACTGACTCGACCATCATCTACACACACACTGACGAGGCCCCGGCCCTGGCGACGTATTCCTTCCTGCCGGTGGTCCAGGCGTACGCCTCGCAGGCGGGTGTCACTGTGGAGACCCGTGACATCTCGCTGGCCGGGCGCATCCTCGCGGTCTTCCCCGAGTACCTCGCCGAGGACCAGCGGGTCGGCGATCACCTCGCGGAGCTGGGCGAGCTGGCCAAGACGCCCGCGGCCAACATCATCAAGCTGCCGAACGTCTCGGCGTCCGTCCCGCAGCTCAAGGCGGCCGTCGCCGAGCTCCAGGCCAAGGGCTTCGCGCTGCCGGACTACCCGGACGAGCCGAAGACCGACGAGGAGCGGGAGATCCGCGCCCGGTACGACAAGATCAAGGGCTCCGCGGTGAACCCGGTCCTGCGCGAGGGCAACTCCGACCGCCGCGCCCCCGCGTCGGTCAAGAACTACGCCAAGACCCACCCGCACCGCATGGGCGCCTGGACCCCCGAGTCCAAGACCGATGTGGCGACCATGGCCGACAACGACTTCTGCTCCACCGAGAAGTCCGCGGTGATCTCCGAGGCGGGCTCGCTGCGCATCGAGCTGAAGGGCGACGACGGCTCCACGACCGTGCTGCGCGAGTCCGTACCGGTCCTGGAGGGCGAGGTCGTCGACGCCTCCGTGATGCGGGTGGCCGCGCTGCGCGAGTTCCTCACCGCCCAGGTCGCCCGCGCCAAGGAGGAGGGCGTCCTCTTCTCCGTGCACCTGAAGGCCACGATGATGAAGGTCTCCGACCCGATCATCTTCGGTCACGTGGTGCGCGCCTTCTTCCCAAAGACGTTCGCGAAGTACGGTGAGACGCTCGCCGCGGCCGGGCTGACCCCGAACGACGGTCTGGGCGGCATCTTCAAGGGCCTCCAGGCCCTGCCCGAGGGCGCCGAGATCAAGGCGTCCTTCGACGCCGAGCTGGCCGAGGGCCCCGAGCTCGCCATGGTCGACTCCGACCGCGGCATCACCAACCTGCACGTGCCGTCCGACGTGATCGTCGACGCCTCCATGCCGGCCATGATCCGCACCTCCGGCCACATGTGGGGCCCGGACGGCCAGGAGCACGACACCCTCGCGGTCCTGCCGGACTCCAGCTACTCCGGCGTCTACCAGGCCGTGATCGACGACTGCCGCGCCCACGGCGCCTTCGACCCGGCCACCATGGGCTCCGTGCCGAACGTCGGCCTCATGGCGCAGAAGGCCGAGGAGTACGGCAGCCACGACAAGACCTTCGAGATCCCCACCACGGGCACGGTCCGCCTCGTCGACCAGGCCGGCAACGTCGTCCTGGAGCAGACGGTCTCCGCCGGCGACATCTTCCGCGCCTGCCAGGCCAAGGACGCCCCGATCAGGGACTGGGTGAAGCTGGCCGTCACCCGTGCCCGCGCCACCGGCGACCCGGCGGTGTTCTGGCTGGACGAGAACCGCGCCCACGACGCGGTGCTCATCGAGAAGGTCGAGCGGTACCTGCCGGAGCACGACACCGAGGGCCTGGACATCCGCATCCTGTCCCCCGTCGAGGCGACCAAGCTGTCCGTGGAGCGCATCCGCCGCGGCGAGAACACCATCTCGGTCACCGGCAACGTGCTGCGCGACTACCTGACCGACCTGTTCCCGATCCTGGAGCTGGGCACCAGCGCCAAAATGCTGTCGGTCGTCCCGCTGATGGCGGGCGGCGGCCTGTTCGAGACCGGCGCCGGCGGTTCCGCGCCCAAGCACGTCCAGCAGCTGCTCAAGGAGAACTACCTGCGCTGGGACTCCCTCGGCGAGTTCTTCGCGCTCGTGCCGTCCCTCGAGCAGTACGCGAAGACCACCGGCAACGCCCGCGCCCAGGTGCTGGCCGACGCCCTCGACCGCGCCACGGCGACCTTCCTCAACGAGGACAAGTCCCCGACCCGCCGCGTCGGCGGCATCGACAACCGGGGCAGCCACTTCTACCTGTCCCTGTACTGGGCGCAGGAGCTGGCCCGGCAGACCGAGGACGCGGACCTGGCCAAGGTGTTCGCCCCGCTCGCCGAGGCGCTCGCCGCCGACGAGCAGAAGATCGTCGACGAGCTGATCGCCGTCCAGGGCAAGCCGGCCGACATCGGCGGCTACTACCAGCCCGACCCGGCCCTGGCCTCCGCGGTCATGCGCCCGTCGGCGACCTGGAACGAGACGCTGGCGTCGCTCGCGTAACCGCCGCCCGCGGGGCCTCCGCACCCGTGCGACAGCCGCCCCGGCCGGACCTGATCCGGCCGGGGCGGTCCTCTGTCCGCACGCTCCGTCGTCCCCCGGGCCGGCGGTGAACGCCGTCGCCGGCCGGGCGGCCACCCGCCACCGGAGCCCCTCGCCGCGCACGCCGGCGCCCCGCTCCGGTGTGACTTGCGTCTGACCTGGAGCGACATGCACACAGCGCAAGGTGTTGACCGTACGATCGGGCAATGCCTGACACGACCGAAACCACGCCCGGCTGGCTGACTCCCGACGAACTCCAGCTGGCGCGTGCCCGCATGCCGATCCTGTACGTGGAAGCCGTGCCCGTGCGCGTCGACGACAGCGGGGAAGTCACCAGCATCGGACTGCTGCTGCGGATCGGGCCCGACGGGACCGTCAGCCGCACCCTGGTCTCCGGGCGGGTCCTGCACCACGAACGGGTCCGGGACGCCCTCCTGCGCCATCTGGAGAAGGACCTCGGGCCCGTGGCGCTGCCCCGGGTACCGGCGTCGCTCCAGCCGTTCACCGTCGCCGAGTACTTCCCGACGCAGGGGATCACCCCGTTCCACGATCCCCGGCAGCACGCGGTGTCCCTCGCCTACATCGTCCCGGTGACCGGCGACTGCCGCCCCCGCCAGGACGCCCTTGACCTGGTCTGGTTCAGCCCGCAGGAGGCGGCGTCGGCCATGGTGCAGAGCGAGATGCCGGGCGGTCAGGGCGCCCTCCTCAAGCAGGCGCTCGCCCACGTCGGCTGTCTGTCCTGAGCGCGCGTCGGCCCGGACCCCCGTGGCGGGGCCCCGGGCCGGTCCTCGCCCCGGGGCGGGGGTCGGCCGGTCCGGGTGCCTGCCCCGAACGGCCCTGGCGGTGGCGGGGCGCCGGTTCGCACCATCGTGTGCATGGTGGTCCACCTCGGGCCGGGGGCGCTTGCCACCCGCCGGCGAGGAGCCGCGGCGGCCTCACCGTCCGGGCCGGACGGCGGGCCGCCCACGCCCGGAATGAGCGCCGGCGAGGTGTTCGGGGCGCTGGGCACCTCGCCGCGCGGGCTGACGGAGCCGGAGGCGTACGCCAGGCGCGCGCGGTACGGGCCCAACGAACTGCCCCGGGCGCGGCGGCGGGGCGTGGGGCGGCAGCTGGCGGGTCAGTTCACGGATCTGTTCGCGGTGATGCTGCTCGTCGCCTCCGGGATCACCTTCCTGGCCTACGGGCTCCAGGACCCCCGTGACGCCGGGACCCTGCAGCTGGCGGTGGCGATCCTCGGCGTCGTGGTGCTGAACGCGGCGATCGGGTTCACCCAGGAGTACTCGGCGGAGCGGACGGCGGAGTCGTTGCAGGCCATGGTGCCGTACACCTGCCGTGTGCTGCGCGGCGGGCAGCGGCGGGAGCTGCCGGCGGCCGAGCTGGTCCCGGGCGATGTGGTGGTGCTGGAGGCCGGGGACGCCGTGCCGGCGGACTGCCGCCTGGTCGAGGCGCACGAGCTGTCCGTGGACAACGCGCCGCTCACCGGGGAGAGCACCGCCGTGGGCCGTACCGCCGAGCCGGTGGCGGACGGGCCGGTGCTCCACGCCCGCAACTGCGTGTTCATGGGCACCGACGCCGTCGCCGGGTCCGGCCGGGGCGTGGTGTTCGCCACCGGCGCGGCCACCGAGTTCGGACGGATCTACCGGCTGGCCGCCGCCGCGCCACGGCAGCGGACGCCGCTGCAGCGGCAGGTGGCCGTGATGGCCCGGCGGGTGGCGGGGGCGGCGCTGGCCATCGGCGCCCTGCTGTTCGCGATCCGCCTGCCCTCGGGGCAGCCCCTGGTCGACTCGTTCGTCTTCGCGCTCGGTGTGATGGTCGCGCTCGTTCCGGAGGGCCTGCCCGCCACGCTGTCGGTGTCGCTGGCGATCGGTGTGCGCCGCATGGCCCGCCGCCACGCGCTGGTCAAGAAGCTGCTGGCGGTGGAGGCGCTGGGGGCCACGACCGTCATCTGCACCGACAAGACCGGCACGCTCACCCAGGCCGAGATGACCGTCACCCGGGTCTGGGCGGCCGGGGTGTCGTACCCCGTGACGGGCGTCGGGTACGCGCCGACCGGTGACGTCGCCGACGCGGCGCCCGTGCGCGAGCTGCTGCGGGTCGCCGGGCTGTGCTGCAACGCCCGGCTCGTACCGCCGTCGGGGCGGCGCGGCTGGCGCGTGCTGGGCGACACCACCGAGGGGGCCCTGCTCGTGGCGGCGGCCAAGGCGGGTCTTGACCTGGCCGCCGAGGAGGCCGCCGCCCCCCGGGTGACGGAGTTCCCCTTCGACTCCCGGCGCAAGCTGATGACCACGGTGCACAGGACCCGCGGGGGTCATGACGCCTACGTCAAGGGCGCGCCGCAGGAACTGCTGGCCCGGTGCACCGCCGCCGAGTGGCGGGACGGCACCCGGCCGCTGACGGACGAGCTGCGGGCGGCGGTCACGGCCGCCGCCGACGACCTGGCGGCCCAGGGGCTGCGGGTCCTGGCGGTCGCCCGGCGCACGGTGCCGGGCCCCCGTCCGGCGCGGGCCGACGCCGAGTGCGGACTCACCCTGCTCGGTCTCGCGGGCATGCAGGACCCGCCCCGGCCCGAGGTCACCGACGCGGTGGCGGCCTGCCGCCGGGCCGGTATCCGGATCGTCATGGTCACCGGCGACCACCCGCTGACCGCGGAGGCGGTCGCCCGCAGGGTCGGCATCGTCCGCGGGCCCGCCCCCGTCGCGGTGACCGGCGACCGGCTCGACGCCCTGGACGACACCGCGCTGGACGCCCTGCTGGCCGAGGGCTCCGAGCTGCTGCTGTGCCGGGTCAGCCCCGAGCACAAGATGCGGGTCGTGACGGCCCTCCAGCGGCGCGGTGAGGTGGTGGCGGTCACGGGGGACGGGGCGAACGACGCCCCGGCGCTGAAGCACGCCGACATCGGCGTGGCGATGGGTGCCTCGGGCACCGATGTGGCCCGTGAAGCGGCGGCGATGGTGCTGCTGGACGACTCGTTCGCCTCCATCGCCACGGCGGTACGGCTCGGCCGGACCGTCTACCAGAACATCCGCCGCTTCCTCGTCTATCTGTTCAGCCACAACATCGGCGAGCTGGTCCCCATCCTGGTGGCCACGTTCGTCGGTTTCCCGCTGGTGCCCATCAGCGCCGTGCAGATCCTCGCCATCGACCTGGGCTCGGACGTCCTGCCCGCCCTGGCGCTGGGCGCGGAACCGCCGGAACCGGACGTGATGGACCGGCCGCCGCGCTCGCGCCGCGCACCGCTGTTCTCGGCCGCGGTCGTGGGACGGATCCTGTTCCTGGGCGGCATCCAGGCGCTCGGCGTGAGCGCCGTGTTCTTCTGGCACATCCACGGCTCGGGCATCCCGTACGGCGACTTCACCCCGAGCGACCCGGTCTACCGGGAGGCGATCACCATGACCCAGGCCGGGATCGTGGTCAGCCAGTTCTTCAACGCCCAGGCGGTGCGCACCGACCGCCAGAGCGTCCTGAAGGCAGGGCTGCTGTCCAACCCCGCGCTGCTCGCCGCCGGCTGCCTTGGCATCGCCCTCATGGCGGCCATCAGCTACGCACCGGTGCTCCAGTCGGTCTTCAACACCGCGCCGCTGGCCGCCGGCGACTGGGCCGTGCTGGTGGCCCTGGGCGTGCTGCCCCTGCTCGCCGACGAGGCCCGCAAGGCGTGGCTGCGCCACCGTACCGAGGCCCGGAACCGGAAGGGAGCACAGCGATGAGAGTGATCATCGTGGGATGCGGACGGGTCGGCTCCGAGCTCGCCGCCCTGCTCGCGTCCGAAGGCCATGACGTCCGCGTCGTCGACCGGCGGGCCAAGGCGTTCCGGCGGCTTCCCGAGAACGACCGGATCCGGCGCCACGAGGGCAACGGCTACAGCCGCGCCGTCCTGGAGGCGGCCGGGATCGAGCACGCCGACGCGTTCGCGGCCGTCACCTCGGGCGACAACAGCAACATCGTCAGCGCCCGTACCGCCAAGGAGACCTACCGGGTCCCGGTCGTCATCGCGCGTATCCACGACCCCCGCCGTGCCGACATCTACCGGGAACTGGGCATCCCGACGATCGCGAGCGTCCGCTGGACCGTGCACCAGGTCCACCAGATGCTGCTGCACCGCCATCTCACCCCGGAACTCAGCTTCGGCAACGGGGAGACCCTGCTCGTCCGCTCCGAACTGCCCGCCTACCTGGCCGGACGGCGGCTGGCCGAGTTCGACGTCGACGGCGAGATCCGCGTCGTCGAGATCACCCGCGGCGGCCGCTCCCTCGTGCCCGCCCACGGCAGCGTCGCGCACCCGGGCGACCTGGTGACGTTCGCGGTGGCCGCCACCGCGCTGGGCAGACTGCGCGGCTTTCTGGACAAGGAGCTGGGAACATGAAAGCGCTCATCGCGGGTGCCGGACGGCTCGGCACGCAGATCGCCCAGGTCCTCGCCGCCGCCCGCAACGATGTGACGCTCGTCGACGTCGACGAGGACCGTGTCGACGAGCTCCAGGGCCGCCTGCCCGCGTCGGTGCGGCTGCTCGTCGGGGACGCCTGCGAACCCGATGTGCTGGAGCACGCGGGAGCGCACACGAGCGATCTCGTCATCGCCACCACCGGCGACGACGAGGACAACCTCGTCGTCAGCCTGCTGGCCAAGCGCCAGTTCGCCGTGCCCCGCGTCGCCGCCCGGATCAACGAAGCGGAGAACGCCTGGCTGTTCGACCAGCGCTGGGGGGTGGATGTCGCCGTGCCCGCCGCCACACCCCTGATCTCGCTGATCGAGGAGGCCACGGGTGCCACCGACACCGTCGCCCTGCTCCGCCTGAGCAAGGCGGGCGTCGATGTGATCGAGACGGCCATCACGCCCGGCTCACGGGCCGCCGGGCGCCTGCTGTCCGACATCGTCCTCCCGGAGGGCACCGTGATCGCCACCCTCGTGCGCGACGGGCAGCCCACCGTCCCCGCCCCGTCGGTCCGGCTGCGGCCGGGTGACGAACTCCTGCTCGTCTCCCACGCCGCGACCGAGCGGGAGATCCACGCGGCCTTCCAGTGACGCGGTGCCCCGCTCCGGGTGTCGCAACCGGGGCGCCCGGACCATCATCGAACTGGGGGGTACGTCCGCGGGAAGGCGGTGACCGTCATGGGGCTGCCCTTGGTCGTCGGTGTCGACGGGTCCCGGTCGAGTCTGCGCGCGGTGGACTGGGCGGTGGACGCGGCGGTGGCCCACGGGGTGCCGCTGCGCCTCGTGCACGCCTTCCTCTGGCAGCGCTACGAGGGTGCCGAGGTCGCCCGTGACCTGGGCCGTCTTTCCGAGAAGGCGATCGCCGAGGCCCTCGTCGACACGGCCGTCGGCCATGCCAGGCGCCGCGCCGGGGGGCTGGAGATCTCGGCCCTGGTGGTGCCCGAGGACCCCGTGCGGACCCTGCTGGACGAGGGTCGCAACGCGTCGATGCTGGTGCTCGGGTCGCGGGGCCGCGGCCGGCTGGCCGGGCTGCTGCTCGGCTCGGTGAGTCTGGCCGTGTCGGCCCGCGCCGACTGTCCGGTCGTCGTGGCACGCGGCGCGGACGACGGCTCCGTGGGAGCGCATCCGCGGGTCGCGGTGGGTGTGGGCGCCGCGGGCAGCGGATCGCAGGCCGTGGCGTTCGCCTTCCGGGAGGCCGAGGTGCGCCGCTGGGCGCTGCTGGCGGTGCGGGCCTGGCGCTGCCCGGCGCACGAGCCCATGGACCATCCGCTGCTCACCGGTGACCCCGCCCGTCACCACCGGGAACAGGCGGCGGAGATCCTCGACGAGGCCCTGGTCCAGGCGGTGCACGACCATCCCCGGGTGGAGGTCCGCCGGCAGGTGACCGAGGGCCAGGCGGGGCACGTGCTGCTGGAGGTGTCCCGCGGCGCCGCCCTGCTGGTCGTCGGTGCCCGGCGCGGGAACGGGCGCTCCGGGCTGCAACTCGGCCGGGTCGCCCACGCGGCCCTGCACCACGCCTCCTGCCCGGTCGCGGTCGTCCCCCTGCGGGGGTGATCCGGGGCGTCGCGGCGCCCGGGCCCTTGCCGGCTCAGTCGATCTCCAGGACGTCCCGCACGGGTCGGCGTGGTGTCGCCTCGCCCGGGGGGCCGTAGCCGATGCGCACCACCATCTGCACGAACCCCATGGCCGACCCGGGATCCCGGGCCAGCTCGCGCAGGTCCTTCCACTCCAGGGCGTGGGACGTGAGGGACGTGGCCAGTCCGTTCAGTGTGGCCAGCAGCAGCACCCGCTCCATCGCCTGCCCCGCCCGCAGCCAGTCGGGCAGCCGGTCGTAGGTGGTGCCCAGGATCGCCAGGCGCGGTGTCGCCTCGAAGGCGGCCGTCGGGCGGTCGGGGACGGGCCGGCGGCCCGCGAAGTCGCGTACGGGCGCCCGGCCGCGCAGCTTGCGCGGTCCGAAGGCGTAGTCGGGGATGCCGTCGAGGGCCGTCCCGGCGTCCTCCGCCCCGAGGCGGGACCACCGGCGGATGTCCTCGAACCGTTCGGGATCCAGGGTGTCGCGTCCCTCGACGTCCTCGACCCACTCCAGGAGCGACTCGACGTGCCAGGGATCCGGGAACACCAGCTGGGTGCCCTCCCGGCGGGCGGCCTCGCACAGTGCCTCCTCGACCGGGGCGGGTACCGGCCGGTCCTCGAAGGGGTGGCGGCTGGTGTGCCGGCGGTGGATCGCCGGGAACAGCCGGGCCAGCTCGGTGTCGGGGTGTTCCGTGCCGGTCAGGGTGACCGTGGCGAGCAGGTGCGTGTCAGCGGGGTCGGGAAGCAGCCGGGTGTCCGTGCCCCAGCCGTGGTGGGCCGCGGCGACGCGCAGGTTGAGGAGGGCGGCACCGCAGCCGAGGTGCAGGGCGCGGTGGTCGGGGTCGGTGTGCGGCATCGCCCGTTCGAGGTCGGGACGCAGTTCGAAGGTCCGGGTGCGGGTGGAGAAGCGGAACCGCCATGGCTGGGCGTTGTGCATGGACGGAGCGGCCGTGGCTGCGGCGACCAGGTCCGTGACGGCGGTGGTGTCGAGCGGTGGCGCCGGCATGAGACACAGCTCCCCTCAGGAGAAGGACACGCCGACGGCACGACCCTGCCGTCGGTGGCGATCACCTTCATTGTCCATCCTGCCCCCGCCACCGGGCGGCACGGCCCCCGTGCGGCCTGCGCGGGTGCCGGTCCGGCGCCCCGGTCCGGCGGCGCGGTCCGGCGCCCCGGTCCGGCGCCCGGTCCGACGGCGCGGTCCCGGGCCGGACCTCACCGCCCGACCGGACCAGGCCGCCAGACCGGACCTGGCTCGACCCGCCGGGCCGGCGGACCGGCGGATCAAACGGCCGGGTGCCGCGCGCCGGCGGCGGTGTCGCCCGGCACCCGCCCGTGCGCCCGGGGCGGGTTCACCGTCGGGATCCGTCCTCCATGAGCCGCCGCAGTGACGGGAGGAGGGCGTCGAGGTCCTGTCCCGTCCGGAAGGCGACGACGGTGGTGCCGCCCTCGCCGGCCGCGTGGGGGGACTGAGGGCTCGGGAAGAGGGCGAGCACCTCGCGCATCGCCTCGTCGACCTCTGCGGCCGGGTCGGACGCCTCCCCCCGCAGCCAGCGGCGCAGCACGTGGTTGTGGGCCGCGACCACCGCGGCGGCCATGAGTTCGGCCCGGAGCGACGCCGACTTCGTCGGGTCCCCCATCCAGTCCGAGATGAACTCCCGGAACAGCCGCTGGTACCGGGCCACGCTGGCGATCTCACGGTCGCGGAGGGCGGCCACCTTGCTGGTGAGGGCGTACCGGCGGCGCGCCAGATCCCCTTCGTCGAGGTAGTGCAGCAGCACCAGGCGGACCGCGTCGGACACGGCGACGAGGGCGGTGCTGTTGCTGGAGGT
The DNA here is from genome assembly GCF_055632315.1 of Streptomyces sp. PSU-S4-23. Lineage (NCBI taxonomy): Bacteria > Bacillati > Actinomycetota > Actinomycetes > Kitasatosporales > Streptomycetaceae > Streptomyces > Streptomyces sp. PSU-S4-23. The sequence goes on from NZ_JBVMUU010000002.1 coordinate 848,497, forward strand.
GGCCAGCCGGTCCCTGATCAGCGCGAGCAGCCGGTCGTGGTCGGGGAAGATCACTTCTTCCTTGGACCGGTAGTGCCGGAAGAAGGTCGTGCGCCCGACACCGGCCCGCTCGGCGATGTCGTCGACGGTGGTCTGCTCGTATCCACGCTCGTCGAAGAGCGCGAAGGCGGCATCTGCTAGTCGGATCCGCACGGCTGGCTTGCTCATGACCGCTCATCCTTCCCCGTCTCGCCATCCGGGACCACTTGCCCCTCGCAATGGTACTGAGTACCGTCTATAAGACATTGAGTACCAGAGAGGAGATGCGGCGTGGGTTCCGTTGCACGGAGCGAGTCCGGCCTGCCGATCCAGCCGGTCTACGACGGCTGGACGCTGACGGATTTCGACGCGGACGCCAAGCTGGGCGCCCCGGGGCAGTTCCCCTTCACCCGCGGCGTGTATCCGTCCATGTACACCGGCCGGCCCTGGACGATGCGGCAGTACGCCGGGTTCGGCACCGCGAAGGAGTCCAACGAGCGCTACCACGAGCTGGTCGGCGCCGGCACCGGTGGACTGAGCGTCGCCTTCGACCTGCCGACGCAGATGGGCTACGACTCGGACGAGGCGATCGCCCAGGGTGAGGTCGGCAAGGTCGGCGTGGCGATCGACTCGCTGGAGGACATGCGCACCCTGTTCCGGGGACTGCCGCTGGACAAGGTGTCGACGTCGATGACGATCAACGCGCCCGCGTCGACGCTGCTCCTGCTGTACCAACTGGTCGCGGCCGAACAGGGCATCGCGGGACACCAGCTGACGGGCACGATCCAGAACGACGTGCTCAAGGAGTACATCGCCCGCGGCACCTACATCTTCCCGCCCAAGCAGTCACTGCGGCTGATCAGCGACATCTTCGCGTACTGCCACAAGGAGATCCCGCGCTGGAACACGATCTCCATCTCCGGGTACCACATGGCCGAGGCCGGGGCGAGCCCCGTGCAGGAGATCGCCTTCACCCTCGCCAACGCCAAGGAGTACGTGCGCACGGCGATCGCCGCGGGCCTGGACGTCGACGACTTCGCGCCCCGTCTGTCGTTCTTCTTCGTCGCCCGGACCACGCTGCTGGAGGAGATCGCGAAGTTCCGTGCCGCACGCCGCATCTGGGCCCGGATCATGCGCGAGGAGTTCCGCGCCAAGAACCCCAAGTCGCAGATGCTGCGCTTCCACACCCAGACCGCGGGTGTGCAGCTGACGGCGCAGCAGCCCGAGGTCAACCTGGTGCGGGTCGCCCTGCAGGGCCTGGGCGCGGTGCTGGGCGGGACCCAGTCCCTGCACACCAACTCCTACGACGAGGCGATCGCGCTGCCCACCCAGAAGGCGGCCCGGCTCGCCCTGCGCACGCAGCAGATCATCGCGTACGAGACCGATGTGACCAAGACGGTGGACCCCTTCGCCGGGTCGTACGTCATGGAGTCGATGACCGACGACATCGAGGCGGCGGTCATGGAGCTGATGCAGGCCGTCGAGGACCGCGGTGGCGCCGTCGCCGCGATCGAGCAGGGATTCCAGAAGTCGGAGATCGAGAAGTCCGCGTACCGGGTCGCCCTGGAGATCGACAACGGCGACCGGACCGTGGTCGGGGTCAACAAGTTCACCCTGGACGAGGAAGAGCCCTACGAACCGCTGCGGGTCGACCCCCAGATCGAGGTGGACCAGTGCGAGCGCCTCGCGGCCCTGCGCAAGGAGCGCGACGGCGACGCCGTCGAGCGGGCACTCGACGCCCTGCGTGCCGCCGCCCGGGGCACCGACAACGTCCTGCCCCCGATGCGCGAGGCCCTGCGGTTGCGCGCCACGGTCGGCGAGGTGTCGCACGCCCTGCGCGACGTCTGGGGCGTGTATCTGCCGCGCGACACCTTCTGACCCGGATCCCACGCACGACCACGAAGGAGAGCGAGCGGTGAGCACCGATCGCGCAGAACACAGCGACATCGACATTCACACGACTGCGGGCAAGCTCGCGGATCTCCAGCGCCGTGTGCAGGAGGCCACGCACGCCGGTTCGGAACGCGCCGTGGAAAAGCAGCACGCCAAGGGCAAGCTGACAGCCCGTGAACGCATCGAGCTGCTGCTGGACGAGGACTCCTTCGTCGAACTGGACGAGTTCGCACGCCACCGCTCCACCAACTTCGGCCTGGACAGCAACCGCCCCTACGGCGACGGCGTCGTCACCGGCTACGGAACCGTCGACGGCCGCCCCGTCGCCGTCTTCTCCCAGGACTTCACCGTCTTCGGCGGCGCCCTGGGCGAGGTCTACGGACAGAAGATCGTCAAGGTCATGGACTTCGCCCTCAAGACCGGCTGCCCCGTCATCGGCATCAACGACTCCGGCGGCGCCCGCATCCAGGAAGGCGTCGCCTCCCTGGGCGCCTACGGCGAGATCTTCCGCCGCAACACCCACGCCTCCGGCGTCATCCCCCAGATCAGCCTGATCGTCGGCCCCTGCGCCGGCGGCGCCGTCTACTCCCCCGCCATCACCGACTTCACCGTCATGGTCGACCAGACCTCCCACATGTTCATCACCGGCCCCGACGTCATCAAGACCGTCACCGGCGAGGACGTCGGCTTCGAGGAACTGGGCGGCGCCCGCACCCACAACGCCGCCTCCGGCGTCGCGCACCACATGGCCGGCGACGAGAAGGACGCCATCGAGTACGTCAAGCAACTGCTGTCCTACCTGCCCTCCAACAACCTCAGCGAACCACCCCTCTACCCCGAGGAAGCCGACCTGGCCCTCACCGACGAGGACCGCGAACTCGACACCCTCGTCCCCGACAGCGCCAACCAGCCCTACGACATGCACACGGTCCTCGAACACATCCTCGACGACGCCGAGTTCTTCGAGACCCAGCCGCTGTTCGCCCCCAACATCCTCACCGGCTTCGGCCGCGTCGAGGGCCACCCCGTCGGCATCGTCGCCAACCAGCCCCTGCAGTTCGCCGGCTGCCTCGACATCGACGCCAGCGAGAAGGCCGCCCGCTTCGTCCGCACCTGCGACGCCTTCAACGTGCCCGTGCTCACCTTCGTCGACGTCCCCGGCTTCCTGCCCGGCGTCGGCCAGGAACACACCGGCATCATCCGCCGCGGCGCCAAGCTCATCTACGCCTACGCCGAGGCCACCGTGCCCCTGATCACCGTCATCACCCGCAAGGCCTTCGGCGGCGCCTACGACGTGATGGGCTCCAAACACCTGGGCGCCGACCTCAACCTGGCCTGGCCCACCGCCCAGATCGCCGTCATGGGCGCCCAGGGCGCCGTCAACATCCTCCACCGCCGCACCATCACCGACGCCGCCGACCCCGACGCCACCCGCGCCCGCCTGATCCAGGAGTACGAGGACACCCTCCTCAACCCCTACGTCGCAGCCGAACGCGGCTACATCGACGCCGTGATCACGCCCTCCGACACCCGCGCCCACATCGTCCGCGGCCTGCGCCACCTGCGCACCAAACGCGAAACCCTCCCGCCCAAGAAGCACGGCAACATCCCCCTGTAAACCCCGGCCCCCCTGGAAACCGACATGACGATCAAGGTCGTACGGGGCAACCCCACCCCCGAGGAGCTCGCCGCCGCCCTGGCGGTGGTCCGAGCCCGCGCCGCAGCGGCGGCCTCGCTCGCCCCCGCCGCTCCGCGGCGACCGGACGAGTGGGCGGACAAGACGCGCGCCGTACGCGGCGGAGCCCGGCCGCAGCCGGGCCCGGCGGCGTGGAGCCGCACCTACTGGCCGCACTGAACCCGGCCGGCCGCGGCGTGCCCTCGCCCCACCCCGCCGACCATCCGAATCGGAGAACCATGAACCCCCTGCAACAGCGGACATCCGGTGCCGGAGCCGGTACCGCACCGGCACCCCGCGCCCGAGTGGTGATCGCCAAGCCCGGGCTGGACGGCCACGACCGTGGCGCCAAGGTCATCGCCCGCGCCCTGCGCGACGCCGGCTACGAGGTGATCTACACGGGTCTGCACCAGACCCCGGAGCAGATCGTCGCGACCGTCATCGCCGAGGACGCGCCGATCCTGGGCCTCTCGGTCCTGTCCGGCGCCCATCTGACGATCGTGGAGAAGGTGATCAAGCTGCTGGCACAGCAGGACGCGGGCGACACCCGCATCCTCGTCGGCGGCATCATCCCCGACGCCGACGTCCGCGCGCTGGAGGCCATGGGCGTCCACGGGGTGTTCACCCCCGGCGCGGACATCGGCGGGATCGTCGAGACGGTCCACCGGCTGAGCGCATCCCTCGACCGCACTCTGGAGCAGGCATGCTGACGAAGGTACTGATCGCCAACCGTGGCGAAATCGCTGTCCGTGTCGCCCGGGCCTGCCGTGACGCCGGGATCGCGAGCGTGGCCGTGTACGCCGACCCGGACCGGGACGCCCTGCACGTCCGCGTGGCCGACGAGGCGTTCGCCCTGGGCGGCGACACCCCCGCCACCAGCTACCTGGACATCGACAAGGTGCTGCAGGCCGCCAAGGACTCCGGCGCCGACGCCATCCACCCCGGCTACGGCTTCCTCTCCGAAAACGCCGACTTCGCCCAGGCCGTCCTCGACGCCGGCCTCGTCTGGATCGGCCCGCCGCCCCACGCCATCCGCGACCTCGGCGACAAGGTCGCCGCCCGCCACATCGCCCAACGCGCCGGCGCACCCCTGGTCGCCGGCACCCCCGACCCCGTCTCCGGAGCCGAGGAAGTCGTCGCCTTCGCCAAGGAACACGGCCTGCCCATCGCCATCAAAGCCGCCTTCGGCGGCGGCGGACGCGGCCTGAAAGTCGCCCGCACCCTCGACGAAGTACCCGAACTCTACGACTCCGCCGTCCGCGAAGCCGTCGCCGCCTTCGGCCGCGGCGAATGCTTCGTCGAGCGCTACCTCGACAAACCCCGCCACGTCGAGACCCAGTGCCTGGCCGACACCCACGGCAACGTCGCCGTCGTCTCCACCCGCGACTGCTCCCTGCAACGCCGCCACCAAAAACTCGTCGAGGAAGCCCCCGCCCCCTTCCTGACCAAGGAGCAGAACGCGGAGCTCTACCGCGCCTCCAAGGCCATCCTCAAGGAAGCCGGCTACGTCGGCGCCGGCACCGTCGAATTCCTCGTCGGCCAGGACGGCACCATCTCCTTCCTCGAGGTCAACACCCGCCTGCAGGTCGAGCACCCCGTCACCGAAGAGGTCACCGGCATCGACCTGGTCCGCGAGATGTTCCGCATCGCCGACGGCCAGGAACTCGGCTACACCGACCCCGAACTGCGCGGCCACTCCTTCGAGTTCCGCATCAACGGCGAAGACCCCGGCCGGGGCTTCCTGCCCGCCCCCGGCACCGTCACCACCTTCACCCCGCCCACCGGCCCCGGCGTCCGCCTCGACACGGGCGTCGAACCCGGCAGCGTCATCGGCCCCGCCTGGGACTCCCTGCTCGCCAAACTCATCGTCACCGGCGCCACCCGCGAGCAGGCCCTGCAACGCGCCGCCCGCGCCCTGGCCGAGTTCCACATCGAGGGCATGGCCACCGCCCTCCCCTTCCACCGCGCCGTCGTCACCGACCCCGCCTTCGCCCCCGAACTCACCGGCTCCCAGGACCCCTTCACCGTCCACACCCGCTGGATCGAAACCGAGTTCGTCAACGACATCCCGGCCTTCGCCTCCCCCGCCGACACCGAGACGGAGGAGGAACCCGGCCGCGAGACCGTCGTCGTCGAAGTCGGCGGCAAACGCCTGGAAGTCTCCCTGCCCGCCTCCCTGGGCATGTCCCTGGCCCGCACCGGCCTCGCCGCCGGCGCCAAGCCCAAACGCCGCGCCACCAAGAAGTCCGGCCCCCTCGCCTCCGGCGACACCCTCGCCTCCCCCATGCAGGGCACCATCGTCAAGGTCGCCGTCGAAGAAGGCCAGGACGTCAAGGAAGGCGACCTCATCGTCGTCCTCGAAGCCATGAAGATGGAACAGCCCCTCAACGCCCACAAAGCCGGCACCATCAAGGGCCTCAACGCCGAAGTCGGCGCCTCCATCACCTCCGGCGCCACCATCTGCGACATCAAGGACTGACCCACACCCACCCACCCACCCCAAGAACCAGGCGCCCGGCCGACCGCACAAACCGGTCCCCCGGGCGCCGCTCATTCTCCCCGTGGCCCCCGGACGGCGGGCAACGCACGAGGGGCCGACCGGAGAAACCAGGTTCTTCCGGTCGGCCCCTCGTTGCGTGCGGGCCTCAGCCGCCCCGCACCGGGCCGCTGGTGAGTCGACGCCCTCCCCTGCCCGGGGGCAGGGGATTCCGGTCCGTACCGCTGCGCTTCACAAGGTCCCCGCAGCCCTGACGTCCCGCCCGTCCGTCGGCTAGCGCTTCTCCCGGTCGAGCACCGGACGCAGCGACTCCAGAACGGCGGGGTCCTCGATGGTGGCGGGCACGGGCTCCTGCACTCCGTCCGCGATCGCCCGCATGGCACGCCGGAGGATCTTGCCGGAGCGCGTCTTCGGCAGCGCCGGCACCACATCGACCTCCTTCAGTGCGGCGATCGCGCCGATCTGCGAGCGCACGGCCTGCACCAGTTCCCTCGCCAGCACGTCCTGCTCGATGTCCGACCCGGCCTTGAGGACCGCGAGCGCCCGCGGCACCTGGCCCTTGAGCGAGTCGCGCACCCCGATGACGGCGCACTCCGCGACCGAGGGATGGGTCGCGATGACGGCCTCCATCGCTCCGGTGGACAGCCGGTGGCCGGCGACGTTGATCACGTCGTCGGTGCGGCCCATGATGAAGACGTAGCCGTCCTCGTCGATGTATCCGCCGTCGCCGGTCACGTAGTAGCCGGGGTACTGGGACAGGTACGAGGAGACATACCGCTCGTCGTCGTTCCACAGCGTCGGCAGGGAGCCCGGCGGCAGCGGCAGCCTGATCGCGACCGCGCCGTCCTGTCCCGGAGCGACCTGGTTCCCCTCCTCGTCGAGGACCTGCAGGTCGTAGCCGGGGACCGGCACGGTCGGCGAACCCGGCTTGACCGGCATCGGCTCCAGCCCGCGCAGATTGGAGGCGATCGGCCAGCCCGTCTCGGTCTGCCACCAGTTGTCGATCACCGGGACGCCCAGCTTCTCGCTCGCCCAGGTGTAGGTGTCGGGGTCGAGGCGCTCTCCGGCCTGGAACAGGGTGCGGAACGCGCTCAGGTCGTAGTCGGCGAGCAGGGCGGCCTCGGGATCGACCTTGCGGATCGCCCGGATCGCCGTCGGCGCCGTGAACAGGGCCTTGACGCCGTACTCGCTGATCACCCGCCAGAACGCGCCGGCGTCCGGGGTGCCGATCGGCTTGCCCTCGTAGAGCACCGTGGTGGCTCCGACCAGCAGCGGTGCGTACACGATGTAGGAGTGGCCGACGACCCAGCCGACGTCGGAGGCGGCCCACCAGACGTCACCGGGGCCGATGTCGTAGACGTTCTTCATGCTCCAGGCCAGCGCGACGGCGTGACCGCCGTTGTCCCGGACGACGCCCTTCGGCCGGCCCGTGGTGCCGGAGGTGTAGAGGATGTACAGCGGGTCGGTCGCGGCGACCGGCACGCACTCGGCGGGCTCGGCGGCCGCCATCGCCTCGTCCCAGTCGACGTCGCGGTCGGTCATCTCCGCCGCCGCCTCGGGGCGCTGCAGGATCACGCACTTGTCCGGGGTGTGACTCGACAGCTTCAGTGCCTCGTCGAGCATCGGCTTGTACGCGATGACGCGGCTCACCTCGATGCCGCACGACGCGGACACGACCACCTTGGGCTGCGCGTCCTCGATGCGGACGGCGAGCTCCTGCGGCGCGAAGCCGCCGAACACCACGGAGTGGACGGCGCCGAGACGGGCGCAGGCCAGCATCGCGACCGCGGCCTGGGGCACCATCGGCATGTAGATCACCACGCGGTCGCCCCTGCCGACGCCCAGGGAGCGCAGCATCCCGGCGCAGCGGGCGGTCTGCTCCTGCAACTCCGCGTAGGTGTAGCGGGTCTTCGCGCCGGTGACCGGGCTGTCGTAGATCAGCGCGACGCGCTCACCGTGACCTTCCTCGACGTGCCGGTCGAGCGCGTTGTAGCAGGTATTGAGTTCTCCGTCGGGGAACCAGCGGTAGAACGGCGGGTGGTCCGCGTCCAGGACCTGCTTCGGTTCCCGGGTCCAGGCGACCGCCGTGGCCGCTTCCCCCCAGAACTCCTCCGGGGCGGCGATGCTCCGCTCGTGCTCGTCACGGTAGGCACGCATCCTCGCGCACACCTCTCATCTCGTTCGACCGGGTCACGGGCGCCTCCTGCCCGCCCGGGGAGCGGGCGAGGTCGTTCGGCGGCATCCAGGGTGCCGGTCGGCGTCGGCTCGTGGGAACCACCGCGGCGAGGAGACCGGCGGGCATGTCCCGTCGGCGGTTGCCCCGCGCGCCGGCCGGCCGTGGTGCACCGCGGCCGGCGTCGCCTGTCCCGAGCGTCCGATGCCGGCCCGCGGCTCGTCGGACGGACGAGCACATACGCCAGCAGCGGACCGCCGCTCTGCGGCCTCCATGCGGATGGTGGAGACCGCGCCGGGCCGGCTGTCGCCGGACCCGAAGCGGCACTGCCGCTCGCGGCGGTGCCCTTACTGCAGGTCATGATGGAGCGGCCGACCGCCGTGCGGCACCTCCAAATGGAGACCCCCCGTCGCCGGATGGCACCGGGCCCGGCGGTGCGCCTCCGGACCCCGTCCGCCCGGCGACGTCCCCTCTGGCCTGCGCGGGTGCCCCAGGAGGCACTGGCACGCGGCTCGCGACCGGTGCGACACTGCGACCATGAGCGCGGCCATTCCAGCACCGAACCGACTCCCCCGCCCCCGGCGCCCCCAGCAGCCGGACGGGACGGAGCGGGCCGGCCGTACCGCCGGCGCCGGCGCCGGCGACCGTCCGGGCCGGGAGCACGCCGACCTGGTGGGGCTGCTGGACCGGAAGGCGGCCCTGCGCGAGGCCGCCCGGCGGGCGCGGGTCGTCACCGGTGCCGACATCAGCCTCGTCGGCCAGGTCGAGGACGAGGGCGTCGCCGTGCTGCGGTCGTGGGCGGGCACCCAGCACCGGGGTCTGCACGGCCTGGTGGTCCCGTGCGGGCTGGGCCTGGGCGGCAAGGTGCTGGCGACGGGCAGGCCCTGCGTGGTGCGCGACTACGCGCGCTCCCGGAGCATCACCCACCACTTCGACGAGCCGATCACGGCCGAGGGCATCCAGTCCATGCTCGGGGTGCCGGTCCACCACGCCGGCCGGGTGATCGGTGTGATCTACGTCGCCCACCGTGACGGCGCCGCCTTCGGCACCGGGGCCGTCACCGCCCTGTCCGAGATCGCCGACGCCACCGGGGTCGCCCTGACCGTGGCCGACCGCGCGGATGCGCAGCGCGAGGCGGAGGCGGCCGCGGAGCGGCGGCGCATCGCGGTGGCGCTGCACGACTCGGTCGGCGCGATGCTGTTCACCATCGGCGCCCAGGTGCGCGACCTGCGGACCGGGTACACCGCCGAGCCCGGCCTCACCGACCGGCTCGGCGCCGTGGAGCGGCAGCTGGCAGAGGCCGCGGCGGCCTTGCGTGAGTCCCTCGCCGCGTTGAGCACGGTCCCGCCGGACCGCTCGCTGTCGGCCGCGGTCGCCAGCGACTGCCGCGCCTTCCAGGAACGTACCGACGTGGCGAGCCGGGCGCTGACGCTCACCGAACTCCCCGAACTGGATCCGCCGAGGCGTCGCATGCTGCTGGCCACGGTGCGGGAGGCACTGCTGAACGTGGAGAAGCATGCCCACGCGTCGTCCGTGGTGGTCAGCCTGACCGCTGTGGACGGCGGGGTGATGGCGGCGATCACGGACGACGGGGTGGGCTGGCCGGGCCATGGGGAGCAGACGCCGGCCGGTGAGGCGTTCGGTCCCGAGTCCGCCCTGCCCGTCGGCGGGATCGGGCTGGCCGCGCTGAACGACGGGTTGCAGCGGCTCGGCGGAACCTTGCAGGTGATCGGCAACGAGGACGCGGGGCTGACCGTCCGGGCCTGGGTCCCATGCCTGTGACGCCGCCGCGGACAGCCGCACAGCCGCTGCGGGTACTGGTGGTGGACGACCACCCCGTCGTCCGTGAGGGGGTCGGGCTGCTGGTGCGCCACGACCCGGAGATCGAGGTCACCGGCAGCGCGCGGACCGGCGCGGAGGCCGTCCGGCTCGCAGCGGAGCTGCGGCCGGACGTCGTCCTGCTCGACCTGCGGCTTCCGGACATGCTCGCGCCGGAGGTGATCGAACGGCTGCGCCGCGAGGTCCCCGGCGTCCATGTGCTGATCTTCACCGCCTACGGCGACCACGCGGCCGTCCAGACCGCCCTGGCCCGTGGCGCCGGCGGCTGTCTGCTCAAGGACGCGGCGACACCGGACCTGGCCACGGCCATCCACCAGGTCGCCGCCGGCGGCCGGGTCATCGACCCGCGCCTGTGCACCCCCGAGGGCGCGGAACTGCGCCGGCGCCTGGAGGACGTGGGGCTCACCCGCCGCGAGTACGACGTGTTGCGGCAGGTCGCGATGGGACGCACCAATCCGGAGATCGCCGAGGAGCTGAGTCTCACACGCAACACGGTGAAGACGTATCTGCAGGTCGCGATGCAGAAGCTCGGCGCCCGCAACCGGGTGGAGGCCATCGCGAAGGCCGGCGAGGTCGGCTTGCTCTGACCGGCCCGGGACCGCGTCCCCCGGCGGACGGGCGCGCCGGCGGCCCGCTCCGTCGCGCCGGTCCCGCCGGCGTCACGCAGGGGTTGCCGGGCCCGTGCCGTCGGGCACGGAACCGGGCGTGAACGTGACGGGCAGGCGCTCGGGGCCGCGCAGACCGCTCGGCCTCCAGCGCAGTTCGCCCGGCGGCACGGCCAGGGCGAGACCGGGAAGGCGGCGCAGGGCGGTTCCGATGGCGATCTGGCCCTCCAGCCGTGCCAGCGGAGCGCCCAGGCAGTAGTGGATTCCGTGCCCGAAGGCGAGGTGGGCGTTGTCCCGGCGGGTGACGTCCAGACGATCGGGTTCCGCGAACCGTGCCGGATCCCGGTCGGCGATGGCGGTGGCCACGAGCACGGTGGCGCCGCGCGGGACGGTCACGCCCGCGATCTCGACGTCCTCCCGCGCGAAGCGGGCGATGCCGGGACTCACCGGTCCGTCGTAGCGCAGGAACTCCTCGATCGCGTCCGGCAGCAGCGACGGATCGTCCCGCAGCAGCCGGAGCTGGTCGGGGTGGGCGAGCAGCGCGGCGATGCCGCCGCTGATCAGGTTGACCGTGGTGATGTATCCGGCCACCAGCAGCAGGAACGCCATGGCGATCAGCTCGTCCTCGTCCAGCCGCCGCTCCTCGTCGCGAGCGGTGATCAGAGCGCTGAGCAGGTCGTCTCCGGTGTCGGCCCGTTTGGCGTCCAGGAGCCCGGTCAGGTAGGCGCGCATCTGCTGCCAGGCGGCGTCGACCACGGCCGGGTCCGGCGGCTCGGGGCCCTGGAGGATCATGTCGTCGGTCCACCGCTGGAAGTCGTGCCGGTCCGCCGTGGGCACCCCGAGCAGCTCGCTGATGACGGTGACCGGAAGCGGCAGGGCGAAGTCGGCGACGAGGTCCGCGCGGCCGGCCCGCACGATCGCGTCGAGCAGCCCGTCGGTGACGGCCTGCACGCGGGGCCGCAGTTCCGCCACCCGGCGCGCGGTGAACGCCTTCGAGACCAGGCGCCGCAGGCGGGTGTGGTCGGGCGGGTCGGCCTGGAGCATGGTGCGCAGCATGGACTCGCGCTCCGTCGTGGGCAGCTGCCGCAGGAGCCGGGGGTCGGACGCGTCGTGCATGTCGCTGCTCAGGCGCGGGTCGGAGAGCGCGGCGAGGCCGTCCTCGTAGCGCGTGACCAGCCATGCCTCCAGGCCACCGGCGACGACCGCGCGCCGGACGGGGCCCTCTTCACGCAACCGCCGGTACAACGGGAAGGGGTCGGCCACGAAGGCCGGGTCGGCATAGGGGAGGAGGAGGGGCTGCTCACTCATCGTCGCCTCCGCAGACCTTGAGAATATATGTCCAAGTATGGTCGACTTTGCGATCTATATGAGGAAGGTGGGACCGATGGACCGGACCACTTGCTGTGTGGTGGGCGGCGGCCCCGCCGGAATGGTCCTCGCCCTGCTGCTGGCCCGGGCCGGAGTGGAGGTCACCGTCGTCGAGAAGCACGGCGACTTCCTGCGCGACTTCCGCGGGGACACGGTGCATCCCTCGACCCTGGCCCTGCTGGACGACCTGGGCCTCGCCGAGCGGTTCGCCCGGTTGCCGCAACGGCGGGTGACGACGGTTCAGCTGCCGGTCGGCCGGGACCGTTCACTGGTCACCGTCGGAGACATCGGCGCGCTGCGGGGCAGGTACAACTACATCGCCATGGTGCCGCAGTGGGACCTGCTCGACCTCCTGGCGGACGAGGCCCGGCGGGAGCCGTCCTTCTCCCTGCGGATGGGCACCGAGGCGACGTCCTTCCTGGTGGAGCCCGCGGGGGTCCCCCCTGCTGGAGCGAAGCCGAGAGCTCGGGGGAGGGTCGCCGGGGTGCGGTACCGCACCTCCGACGGCCGTACCGGTGAGCTGCGCGCCGGCCTCACCGTCGCCTGCGACGGCCGGGGCTCGCTCGCCAGGTCACTGCCCGAGCTGGGCCTGCGGCGGTTCCCCTGTCCCATGGACGCCTGGTGGTTCCGGCTGCCACGGCGGCAGGACGACCCGCCCGGGCTCGTCGGAGGCGTCGGCGACCGCTTCATCACGGCCCTGATCGACCGCGGCGACTACTGGCAGTGCGGCGTGCTGATCCCCAAGGGATCCGACGGCCGGCACCGTGCGGCCGGCCTCGAGCAGTTCACGGCCGCCTTCACGGCCGCCGTCCCCTGGCTCGCCGACCGTGCGCACACGCTGCGGTCGTGGGACCAGGTGAAGCTGCTCGACGTACGCCTCGACCGCCTCAGGCGCTGGCACCGGCCGGGTCTGCTGTGCATCGGCGACGCGGCACACGCGATGTCGCCGGTCTTCGGCATCGGCATCAACCTCGCCGTGGAGGACGCCGTGGCCGCCGCACGGTATCTCGTCGGGCCGCTGCGCGCGGGCGCGGTCGGACTGCGTGACGTGCGCCGCGTGCAGCGCCGCCGCCGGGCCACCGCGGTCGCGACACAGGCGCTGCAGCGCGCCGCCCATGCGCGGGTCATCGAACCGCTGCTGGAGGGCCGCCCGCCCTTCGGCGATCCCGCGCGGGCGCAGCGTATGACCGAGCTGCTCACCACCTCGCGGTGGCTGAAACGGGCGCCGGCGTACTTCCTCGCCTACGGCGCCGTACGCGAACGTCCGCCGTCCGCGTCGGTCCGCTGAAGGGCGGTTCACTGAAGGGCGGTTCAGTGAGGGGCGGTTCAGTGAGGGGCGGTTCGGAGCCGGCCCACCTCGCCGGTGGTCGTCGTCCGGACCGTTGCCGGTGATCGGGCAGCCGCCGACGCGGCCGTAACAGGCGTACCGGCCGGCGTCGTTGGGTCGCAGACCACCCTTCTCGCGCGCAGACCGCGCCACCCGCCGCCCACCACCCCTTACGATGACGGTGATTACCAGGTGCAGAGGGAGACGCTGGGCATGCGACGGCTGGGCGATCTGGAGGCGGAGATCATGGACCGCCTGTGGCGGTGGAGGCGCCCGGCGACCGTGCGCGAGATAGTGGACGACATCAACCGGACGCGGCCCGTCGCCTACACCACGGTGATGACCGTGGCGAACATTCTCCACAGCAAGGGCTGGCTACTGCGGGAGCAGAAAGAGGGGCGTGCCTGGCTGTATGAGCCGGTGCGCACCCGGGAGGAGTACTCTGCGGCCCTCATGGAGGACGCCCTCAGCGCCAGCGAGGACCGCCCCGTGGCGCTCACGCACTTCGTCGGCCAGATGTCATCCGCCGAAATTGCCGCACTGCGCAGGGCCTTGCGCCAGGTGCGAAAGCGCACGGACACGTGACGCGGCCTCCCGGCCTGCTCCGGCTGCGGGAATCAGCGGCCCGGCTCGTCCCAGGTGAGGGCATGCCACCTCGGCGCCCCGACCTCAGAGCGAGGAGCACGGCTACTAAGTCTTTTAGCACCAGGGTTTGAACTGACCACAAGACAATCACTAGGGTCTAGCTCGAACCTCCGCACGGGTGATCACTCACAACGGGTGAGTGACGGCGGACGTTACCGCCCGCCGGCGTGTCGGCAGGCGGCTGAAGGAAGAAGGAGCTCGCCTCCGTGGCGTCCCACCGTCGACCCAAGCAGCCGAGCCGCGCACGCGTGACCGTGCTGACCACCGCAGCCGCCGCTGCCGTCGCTCTGAGCGCGAACGCCGCCAACGCCGCACCGAGCGCCAAGCCGAGCAAGGACGAGGTCAAGTCCAAGGTCGACAAGCTCTACGAGGATGCCGAGAAGGCCACCGAGGAGTACGACGGGGCCAAGGAAAAGGAGGGGAAACTCCAGAAGGAGATCTCCGGCATCCAGGACAAGGTCGCCCGTGGCCAGGAGGAGCTCAACAAGCTCCGCGACGGCCTCGGATCCCTGGCGGCGGGCCAGTACCGCTCCGGCGGCATCGACCCCTCCGTCCAGCTCCTCCTCTCCTCCGACCCGGACGACTACCTCGACAAGGCCTCCACGCTCGACCAGTTGAGCGGCCAGCAGGTCCAGGCGCTGAAGAAGGTCCAGGACAAGCAGCGCGAACTCGCCCAGGAGCGGTCCGAGGCAGCCGAGAAGCTCAAGGACCTCGCCTCCACCCGCACCGAACTGGGCAGGAAGAAGAAGGAAGTCCAGGCAAAGCTCGCCGAGGCGCAGAAACTGCTCAACTCCCTGACCGCCAAGGAGAAGGCCGAACTCGCCGCCGAGCAAGCGCGCGCCAGCCGTGCCAGTGAGCGCAGCGTCCTCACCGGGAGTTCCAGCGCCGCTTCCAGCCGGGCCGCCGCGGCCTACGCCGCCGCCCAGGGCAAGCTCGGCTCCCCGTACGTCTACGGCGCCTCCGGGCCCTCCTCCTTCGACTGCTCGGGCCTCACCTCATGGGCGTACGCCCAGGCCGGCGTCGCCATACCCCGCACCTCGCAGGCGCAGACCACCATAGGCACCCGCATCTACTCGGCGAACGACCTCGCGATCGGCGACCTGGTCTTCTTCTTCAACGACCTGCACCACGTCGGCCTCTACGCGGGCAACGGCCAGATCCTGCACGCACCGCGCACCGGCACGGTCGTCCGCTACGAGTCGATGGACACCATCGGCGGACCGTTCATGTTCGGCGTCCGCGTCTGAACCCGTTCCCCCTCCACGACCAACACGGCGCGGTTCAGCGAGAGCCGGCTCAAGCCCGGTGAGTGGTTGCACGCCCGCTCGCAGCGGCGGCACGCCTCGGCGTACAGTCGGCAGGCCGTGCGCCTCGGCGTGGTCGGCGCACTCGTCCCCGCATGGCGCGCAGACCGTGGCACACGCCTGTTCGTGCCGCGTTCTCCGTGCGACGCATGCCGGACAGCGCCCCCACGGCAGAGCTGACAGAAGTGTGCGCCATCCCACCAGTCACCTGAACATCCTCTGACCCCCTAACGTACTAAGGGGACTAGCAGTTGTTGGCCCGTATGGGATCGATCGGGAAGGTGACGATGGGAAACACGGCACTCAGTTGGTCCATCGCGGTGGTCGCCGCGCTGGTGGCCGCCGTCAGTGCGGTCCGGGTGGTGACCACCAGCGGCGAGACACGCTTCGCGGCGGGCGGCGATCTGCTCATGGGCCTGTGCATGGCCCTCATGGGCCTGCCCGCGACCGTCGCCTGGTACGCGGACTACGGCATGTGGTGGACGACGGTGTTCACTCTGCTCGGGCTCGGCGGCGTGGCGCTGGCGGTCAAGCACACCCGCGCGTACGGGTGGAAGCACGGCCGCCACTGGGTGCACCTCATCGTCGGCAGCTTCGGCATGGTGGTCATGACACTCGCCATGACCACCACCTCGTCCGGCCCCGTCCTCACGCTCGGGTCCTCCATGGCCGGCATGCCCGGAATGGAGAACGTGGCGAGCACGGCGAGCACCGGCAGCATGGCCGGGATGAGCTCCGTGGAGGGGATGGAGGGAATGGGGCCGATGCCCGGGATGAGCATGCCGGGCATACCCAGGACGGCGGCCGGCGCCTCCGGCGACTCGGGTTCCGTGTGGCGCATCGTGATCGCGGTGCTCGCCGTGTATTTCCTTCTGTCGATCGCCGCGTCCGTGTGGGTACGGGTACGCGGCACGGACAAGAACCTCGCCGAGGGCCGTAACTGGGGGCGCTGGCTTCTTGCCGTCCCGGACACACTGGTCGTGTTCCTGGCCTCACTGGCGCTCTCCGTGTGGGACAGGGCCCGGGCGGGCGAAGGGGCCGGTCGTGGCCGCCGCCGCAAGGTCGGCGCCGAACCGAACGCCGCCCTGGCGGCGCACATCGGCATGGGCGCGACCATGTCCGGGATGCTGCTGACGATGGCCATCTGACGGCAGCCGGGTACGACCGGGACATCGTCGAAGGAGACCAGCGCCGAGGCGGTGGCCCGACTGCGCCGACTGGGCCTGCGCCCGGTCCTGCTGACCGGCGACAACCAACGCGTGGCCGAGTCCGTGGCCAGGGCCGTCGGTGGGCAACCTCTTCTGGGCCTTCGGCTGCAACGTCGCAGCCCTGCCCCTCGACGCGGCCGGCATGCTCAACCGTGAGGTGCTCCTGCTGTGCAGAGACGCAGAGCCGCGCAGCGATGCGCAACCGTATGGGGATGACGCAGGTCCTGCAGGAGTCAGGGCGCGCACGCCACCAGCAGAGGAAGCAGCGGAGCCGCGACGGTCGCCGCCACGATGCCAAGCCACACGGCGCGATGCGGCCGGGGCTGCGGGGTCAGCACGCGCCGCAGCCGGATGAGGACTCCCGATCCACTCGCCCCCAGGGCCGCTCGCGGCGCTCTCCCGGCCGCGACCTCGCACATCGCGGTGGCCAGCACCTCCCGGGAGAAGAACCGCAGGGCGCGGTCGTCCGCGATCATCTCCAGCAGCAGGTCCGTCTGTTCCTTGCCGTGCCGGGCGAGCGGGAGCCCCCGGAAAGCACGCGAGAACGCGTCGACCAGGATCTTCAACAAGTGGTGCCTGCCCTTGATGTGGGCACGCTCGTGCTCCACCACGGCCCGCAACTGCTCCTCGGTCAGGGCGTCCAGCGCGCCACGGGTGACGACGATGTGGGCACCGGGTCCCGACAAGCAGTAGACGGCCGGTGCGTCGTAGTCGACGATCACGGCCCCGTACCGGGGCGCAGGTTCGCCGACGAGGGTGAGCATGTCCAGCTGACGGGCGCGGGCACGTCGAGCCCGCCACATGCAACGGACCAGCCAGCCCACCGGCAGCAGCACCACTGTCAGGGGGGCGGCGATCGCCAGCGCGTCACCGAAGGTGGGCGGCGCGTTGCCGTGCGGCACGTCGGCCGCCAGTCCGCATACGGTGAGAAACCCGACCAGTCCGTCGTGCATGTGCTGCTCGGCCATCACCAGGTGGTACACGGCGAGGGCGGTGGCGACGACGAACGTGACCATGAGGCCCTGCCAGGCCGCCACAGCGACGGCCGGCGCACGGGGCGCCCACCGGGCGCGGGCCAGCAGGGGAGGCACCGTGGCACCCATCAGGACCGCGTATCCGGCCAGCCCCACTGCTGTGATCATGCGCTGCTCCGCCTCTTCACCGCCCGGAGCGCCGAGCGTAGCGCGTCCACTTCCTCCGCACTCATCTGTTCCGCGTAACGGCCAAAGCACCGGCCGGGTCGGCCCCGTGTCACTCGGGCGGGCCAATTGACGTGCGGTGCATCGGAAGACCTCCTGGCCGCAATCACCGTGCGCTGTCCGCCGCATCGGCCCTCCACCCCATCGGGCGTCGACCTGCCCGCCGCATGACGCTGTGCGACGGTGGCGGTGCTCGGGGTATCCGGACACCTCTTTCGGAAGGAAGTGGCCCGATGCCGTCTCCCGCACGCCGTGCGGTCACCGCCGTTCTCGTGCCCGCGAGTCTTGCCTCGTCGCTGACGCTGGTACCTGCTGCTCTCGCAGCCACCCCCACCCCCACCCCCACCCCCACCCCCGTCGCCCCCTACGTCGCCGCCACGCAGCAGCCCGGCGGGGACCAGATGATGCAGATGGCCCGGCAGTACGCCGCCGCCGTGCGGAAACTGCACGGAGCCGCCTTCGAGCAGATCTTCATGGCCGGGATGATCCCGCATCACCAGATGGCCGTGTCGATGGCCCGTATGGAACTCGACCACGGCTCGCGCCCCCAGCTCAAAGCCATGGCGCAACGGGTGATCGGCGCTCAGAGCCGGGAGATCAGCGAAATGACCCGCTGGCTCAAGACGTGGTACGGACTCACCCCGGCTCAGGCGGCCGCCCGCATGCCCGCCGGCCTGGGGCGGATGATGAGGTCCATGCACGCCGGCATGGGTGCGATGTCCAGCCACATGGCCACGATGCGTCCCGGTGCGAGTGCCGACCAGACGTTCATGGAAGCGATGATCGCCCACCACGAGGCCGCTGTCCTTGCGGCAGGCATCGTACCCGGGCAGGGCACCCACAGCCGGCTGATCGCCCTGGCCCGCTCCATCACCACCACCCAGAACGCGGAGATCAGCCGGCTGCGCACCTGGCTGCGTCAGGGGTACGGGAAGTCCACGACCAAGTAGCCGCGGACGCGCCTGGCCCCGGGCGAGGGCAGAGGCGGTGCACGCCCTGCCCTCGCCCGGTCTCATCACTGTGGCCGCCCCTTTTGCGGCCGTTGAGGCGTCAGCCCGCCCAGACCACGAACGTGATCACCGACTTGCCGTTGCCGAAGTTGCGGACGTAGGTGTCGCCGTGCGCCGAGTGCGCCACCCGATTCCCCCAGCTCGCCTTGGAGTTGCTCACCTGGGGCACCGCCGCCGACTGGTCGACGGTGCTGGTCGAGTCGAGGTGCGCGTAGATGGTGGCGAGTTCGTCGTAGTCGTGCTGGTTGGGGGCGAGGTTGCTCGGCGGCCCGTCGGGGTTGCTCGTGTAATCCATGCAGGTGCCGAGGTTGGGGTTGCCGAAGTTGGTGTCCTGGTGGTCGAGTCCGAAGGTGTGCCCGACCTCCTGGCAGGTCACCATCTGCCGCCAGGAGGGGGTGTTGTACGTCGCCGTGTTGAAGTACGTGTCGTTGAGCTTGACGGTACCGGAGGTGATGTGGGTGCCGCCGGTCACGGATATGGACGCGATGCCGAGCCAGCCGTTGTTGCCGTAGGTGTTGTTGCACACCTCGACCCGGCCGCTCGTCGCCGGGCAGCGTCTGGCGGAGGACTGGCCTGCCACCACGGTGGTGTCGAGGACGGACGACTTGGACCAGTCGCTGGACGCGATGCCCAGGTAGCTCTTCCAGGCTGAGCCGAGGTTGTCGCCGAGCTTGAGCGTGAACGGATTGGCGGTGCGGGCCCAGTGGTATCCGCCCCACGAGTGGCTGGCCTGGGCGGACGTACTGAAGGTCAGAGTGGCAGCGGCCGCTGCGGTAACGGCGGCGAGCAGCTTCATACGCACGAGGGGTCTCCTCAGTGGTTGGGGATGGAAGCCACACGCGACCCCGGGAGCACCCCTTCGTCGACGGCACAGCCGAGATCGCGAACTACCTTGCGGTGGTGCGTTGGTGACTGACCGTGCAGACCGGACGGCACGCGAAATGTCTCCGTTGTACGGACGTGCCGGTGGGGCTCCAGTCGATTCGGGAGACCGAATCGCCGGTAGAGTAGAGGACTTTTTGACCCTTGTCATGCACACCGGATGCAACAGTTTCAGCTAAGCAGGCTCGTAGATGCGTCAGGGTCTGGAGGACGCCGGATTGCCGGCCGGCATTGCTTCACCGGGGCCGGAGACAGGGGGAAGCGGCCCGCTTCCAGGAGCAGGTGAGCGTCGGGAAAGTCCGTTCAAACGCGTGCGGCGCTGCCGGCCGCGAGCGGCAGGGCCACGCCGCGGGCGGAACGGACTCCGCCGGCCCCGCCCGGGGACGGCGGGGACACCGGCTGACGGCCCCACGGCATCGGCATGGCCGTCGGCCGGGCCGCGCCCCGGCCGGGCCGAGGCGGACGCTGAAGGTTCACCCGCCGCGGGTGAGCCCCCGCGCCGCGCCCGGCTGCACCGTGGGAGGGGTCAGGACCACTCCCCCGACCCGGTCAGCGGGCGGCGGGCCGACCACCGGAGGCCGTCGTGTCCTCTTACCCCCTCCTCAACGCGTTCCTCACCATTCTCTGGTTCTTCCTGTGGGTCCTGTGGTTCATGCTCCTGTTCAAGGTCGTCTTCGACATCTTCCGCGATGACGGCCTGAGCGGCTGGGCCAAGGCGGGCTGGATGGTGTTCGTCTGCGTGCTGCCCTTCGTGGGCGTCTTCGTCTATCTGGTCGCCCGTGGCCGGGGCATGGGCGAGCGCGACCTTCGCCACGTGCAGGCCCAGGAGCGCGCGTTCCGCTCGTACGTGCAGGAAGCGGCCGCCGGCGGCCCCGCGCCCGGCATGAGCAAGGCGGACGAGCTGACCAAGCTGGCCGGCCTGCACGACCACGGGGACATCACCGACGCCGAGTACGAGACGGCCAAGGCCAAGGTGCTCGTGTCCTGAGCGGCGCCCGCCGTACGACCGCGAGGGAAGCGGGCTCATGCGCTACGAGATCCGGGTCGACGGGCAGTTGTCGGAAACGCTGGCCAAGGCGTTCCCGGAGCTGGACAGCTTCGTCGTACCCCACCAGACGGTGCTGTTCGGGAAGGTCGTCGACCAGGCACATCTGTACGGCCTGCTGGCGCGCTGCCAGTCGCTGGGGCTGCAGGTGGTGGAGATGCGGCGCCTTCCCGAGTGAGCTCCCCGGGCTCACAGCAGCCGCAGCTCCCGGGCCCGGCGCACGGCCTCGGCCCGCCGGGTCGCGGCGAGCTTGCGGTAGAGGCCCTTCAGATGGGTCTTGACCGTGTTCACCGACAGATACAGGTCGGCGGCGATCTCCTCCGTCGACATCAGCTGTGCGAGCCGCTCCAGCACCTCGTGCTCGCGCTCGCTCAGCGCCTCGGTCACCGGGGCGGGCGCGCGGCAGCCGTCGCGCGCCTCCCCCGAGGGTGCGCGTCCGGCGGGCGAGGCAGGCAGCCAGTCGTGCCCCCGCGTGAGAGTGGGCCGGCGGCGCGTGAACCGCCGCAGCCAGGGCCCCGACTCCAGGAACGGGCGCCGCAGCCGTTCCGGCCGGGCGACCCGCAGGGCCCGCGCGACGAGCCGCTCGGCCTCATCGCCCTCGCCCAGCGCGTCGGCGGTCTGGGCCCGCGCCAGCAGCACCCGTACCGTGACGGCCGGTCCCTCGCCGTGCCCTGTGGGGAGCGCCGCGAGCAGGGCGCGTGCCGCTTCGACGTCGCCCGTGGCGAGAAGGGCCCGGGCCGCGGCCGCGGTTCGCTCCGGGCCTGGGGGAAAGCCGTCCTCCAGCGCCTCCCGCGCGGCCTGCGGACGGCCCTCGGCGAGGTAGGCGCCGGACCTGACGAGCGCCGCCGCCTCGGTCACCCAGGGCGAGGGCTGGACGACGTCCGGGAGCTGCTCCAGCCGGTCCAGGAGCCGCCGCGCCGCCCGGGTCGATCCCGTGGCGAGCAGCAGTCGTGAGCGGAGCAGCGCCGTTTCCGCGGTGACGAGGGGATCGCGCGGCGCCGCGGCGGAGCGGTCCGCGTGCCCGAGGTGGCCGCGGGCCGCGGCCGGGTCGTCGCGCTCAAGGGCGACCGCGGCCAGCACCAGCCGGGCGACGCCGCTGCGGGCGGAGGGGGGCAGGCCGGAGCGTTCGGCCTCGGCGACCGCCGCCAGGGCGTGGGACTCGGCGCGGCCCGGCCGCCCGTCCAGGAGGTCGATCAGGGCCAGCCGGCCGAGGCACTCGTGCCGCGGGAACGCGGTCCGCGGCCCGGCGTCCGCCCTCGCGGCGCCGGACAGCGTGGCCCGCGCCGCGTCGAGGCGTCCGGCCCACAGCTGCGCCGATCCCAGGTCCGTGAGCACCAGGGCGTGCA
Source organism: Streptomyces sp. PSU-S4-23 (assembly GCF_055632315.1). Lineage (NCBI taxonomy): Bacteria > Bacillati > Actinomycetota > Actinomycetes > Kitasatosporales > Streptomycetaceae > Streptomyces > Streptomyces sp. PSU-S4-23. The sequence continues at coordinate 870,531 of NZ_JBVMUU010000002.1, forward strand.
GTTCCGGGTGCCGGGCGAGACGGTCGGCGGGGACGGCCCGTTCCGCCACCGCCATGTCGTGGGCGGCCGCCTCGGCGACGTCGGCCGAGCCCGTGGTCCTGGCGGCGAGGACGCGCAGCAGGGCGCGGCTCAGGCGCAGTGGCGCGGCGTCCGGCGCGTCGCCGGCGGGCAGGTCGTCCTCGGCGCGGCGCAGATGCCCGATGCCGCGGTCCACGTCGTGGCGGGCCAGGTCGCGGGCGGCGCGCACCAGATCGGCGGCCGGCCCGGAGGTGTCCGGGGGCATCCGGGAGAACAGCCCGTCGAGCCGCTCGGCGTCCAGCCCGGTCAGCAGCCGCCCGATCGCCAGGCCGTCCACGAAGCGGGTGGCGGCCGGCTGCCAGTCGCCCGCGTCCGCCGCGTGCGGGAGGGCCTCGGCGAGCAGCCCCGCCTCGCCCAGCCAGTCCGCGGCCCTGCGGTGCAGCTCGGGTTCGAGCCCGGGATGCCGGACGCGCAGATGGACCCGCAGGATCTCGGCGAACAGCGGGTGGAGTCGGTACCACGAGTGGCCGATGGCCTCCACGAAGGCGTTCGCGCGCTGCAAGGAGGCCAGAACCGCTTCCGCGTCGTCCCGCCCCGTGAGGGCGTCGGCGAGGCCGGGGTGGATCCGGTCCAGGATGCTGGTGCGCAGCAGCAGGTCCTGTGTCCCGGGGTGCTGGGTGTCGAGCACCTCGGCGAGCAGGAAGTCGGCGAGCGTGCTCTGGCCGGCCTCGAAGTCCTTCAGGAAGACCTCGGGGTCGTCGGCGCCCTGGGCGGCCAGGATGCTCAGCCGCAGTCCGGCCGCCCAGCCGCGGGTGCGTTCCGTCAGTGTCCGCGTGCCGGCCTGCGACAGGCGCAGCCCGTGGCGGTCGAGCAGTGCGGCCGCCTCCCGGGGGCGGAACGCCAGGTCGGCGCCGCGGATGTCGGTGATCTCGCCGGCGGCCCGGTAACGGTGCAACGGCAGCAGCGGCTCCGTACGGCTGATGACGACCAGGCGCAGTCCGCCGCCCGCGTGGCGGAGCACGAACTGCAGTTCCTCGGCGATCTCCGGCGAGGTGACCACCCGGTCGAACTCGTCGAGGACCAGGATCAGGGGCTGCGGGCGCCGGCTCAGCAGGGCGGCGAGCCGGGTCAGCAGCGAGTGGTCCACCTCGCCGGGGCGGGCCGGGCCGCCGATGCCGTCGGGGGCGGCGAGCCCGTGGCGCCGCAGGGACTCCAGCGCATAGGTCCAGAAGACGCCGGGCCCGTTGTCCTCGGGCTCCACCGTCAGCCACGCGACACGGCCCGGTGCGCGCCGGGCGGTGGCCCAGTCGGCGACGAGCAGGGTCTTGCCTGCTCCCGCGGGGCCGTTCACCAGTGTCAGGGGCCCTTGTGCGCCCTGGGCCAGCCGGTTCGTCAGACGTGGTCTGCGCACATACGTCCGCGGGGGGACGGGCACGCTGAACCGTGCGGCCAGGAGCGGGTCGCCGTTGGGTGCGACGGGACCCGCGCGCGGATCGTGGTGCCCGCCGCCGGACGGCGGACTCGGCATGGCATCCACCACAGCATCCCTGCTCTCGCCCGGGCGGACAGTCCCTTTTTGATCGTCGCGCCGTGCCGGGAAGCCCGCAACGGAGGGCCCCGGGCGCCGCGGCACGAGCGCCCGGGCCGCGCCCCCGGGTCCGGTCCCTGCCGCCCTATTCCGGCTCCCGCCCCTCGTAGGCCGCCCTCAGGACGCCGAGCACGCCCTCCGTCGTCAGCCGGCGGGGGTTGCGGTACGGCTGTCCCGTCACCTGTGCCGCCGCGCCCGTCAGGTCGCCCTCCCGGAGGCCGAGCTCGGCGAGCGAACGCGGCGCGCCGAGCCGTCCCGCCAGTTCCCACAGGGCGCGCGGGACGTCCTGGGCACCGAGGGCCCGGCCCAGCGCGGCCACCGCGCGCGGTGCCGCCGGGGCGTTGTACGCGAGGGTGTACGGGAGCACCACCGTGTGCGTCTGCGCGTGCGGCAGTCCGAACGTGCCGCCCAGCACGTGGCACAGCTTGTGGTGCAGTCCCATGGTGGTGGAGCCGAGGCAGGTACCGCACAGCCACGCCGCGTACAGCGCCCGGCCACGGGCCTGGAGGTCCTCCGGTTCGGCGGCCAGCCGCGGCAGTGCCTCCGCCATCACCCGGGCGCCCTCCTCGGCCATGAGCGAGACGAGCGGAGAGGTGTCCGGGGCGTACAGCGCCTCCACGGCGTGCGCGAGCGCGTTGATGCCGCTGGCCACGGTGAGCGACAGGGGCAGCGAGAGGGTCAGCTCGGGATCGTAGACGACGCTGCGGGGCTGGACCACGGGGTCGCGGCCGGTGCGCTTGATGCCGTGTTCCGTCAGGCCCCAGACGGGGGTCATCTCCGAGCCCGAGTACGTCGACGGAACGGCGATCAGCGGCAGCCCGGTGCGCAGGGCGATCGCCTTGCCGAGGCCGATCGCGGAGCCGCCGCCCACCGCGACGCACCCGTCGGCCCCGGCCGCCCGCACCACCTCGACGGCATGGTCGGCGATCTCGACGGGCACGTGCATCCGGGCCTCCGCATACAGTCCCGCGCAGGCGTCGCCGAGCGCGTCCGCGACCGCCCGTGCGGCGGTCTCACCCAGGCCGCCGCACACCACGAGGAGCCTCCGCAGCCCCAGGCGCTCGGCCTCGTCCGGGGTCGCGGTCACGGATGCGCCGGGCCGGAAGACGACCCGCACGGGCCGGGTCTCGTACGCGAAGTCGTCGGAAACGGTCATGTCGCACGCTCCAGGCAGGGATCGTCGGCGGCGAGGTCCCACTCCCTCCATGGTCCCGCGCCAGGCGTCCTCACGGGCCCGCCGGACGGCCCGCTGGGGCCGCCGATGCCGGTGAGCCGGGCGGCACGGCGCCACACCGGCCGTACGGGGCGGAGGGTGAGCGCGCCCTGCGGCCCGGCGGCCGGGCGGCCCGGCGGCCCTGCGGCCGGGCGGCCCGGCGGTCGGGCGGGTGGTCGGGCGGTCGGGCAGTCGGGCAGTCGGGCGGTCCGGCGGTCCGGCGGTCCGGCGGTCCGGCGGTCGGGCGGTCGGGCGGTCGGGCTCCAGGATCACCCGCTCACCGGGCCGCGGGCGCCGTCGGCACCCATGGCGGCCCCGCCCGCGGTCCGCCCGCGCCCCGCCGTCCGCGCCGGAACGGCCTCCGCCGGCGCGGACACCGAGGCGCCGGATGATGGCCAACCCGCCGCGGAGCGGCGAGCGTTCACCACGGGACGTCGCCCGTCGCCACGGCCGAACCACCCGAAGGAGTGCGTTTTCTCGTCCGTTCCCGCGTCGTCGGCCGCCGACCACCGCACAGGCCACGGCCGTCTGGTGCACTTCCCCCGAGTCCTGCCCGAGTTGACGAGACATCAGGGGGAACAGTGACACGTCGCGACAGACGGCTCAGAACGGTGTTCACGGCGCTCGTCGCCTTCAGTGCGCTGGCCGGCGCGGCCCCGGCGGGGGCCGCACCCGCCAGTGGTGCACCGAGAGCCAGGGCGATCGCGCCGGGCGTCGAGTACAGCGTGTTCGATCTCTCCGCGTCCCACGGTGTGGCCCGCGCGCACCTCCTCAGCATCGATCTGCGCAACCGGAACGTGCGGGTGGACCTGCTGTATCCGGGGGCCGTGGCGGCGCGGGCCACCGTCTCGCGGCTCGCCGACGCGCAGCACGCCGTGGCCGGGGTCAACGGCGACTTCTTCAACATCAGCGAGACCCAGCACCCGGGGGTGGAGGCGACCGGTTCGGCCGTCGGCCCGGCCGTCGCGAACGGGCACACCCTCAAGGCGGCCGTACCGCCCGGGCAGCGCTTCGGGCCCGCGCTGCCGCCCGGCACCACCACCGAGGACGTGCTCGGGGTGGGCACCGACCGCACGGCCCGTCTCGACCGGCTGGCCCTCACCGGGTCCGTCCGCACGTCCCGGGAACGGCTCGCGCTCCACGGCCTCAACCAGTACGCGCTGCCGGAGGGTTCGATCGGGGCGTACACGGCGGACTGGGGCGGGGTCTCCCGGCTGCGGGCCGTCTGCGGCACCGACACCGACCGGGCCGCGCCGTGCAGTTCGGACACCTACGAGGTCACGGTAAGGAACGGCCGGGTCGTCGCCACGGCCGGCCGGCCCGGCAGCGGTGCCATCGCCGCCGGCACCACGGTCCTGGTCGGCCGCGAGGCGGGGGCGCAGGCGCTGCGCCGTCTGGCCGAGGGCGAGGCCGTCGCGGTCGGCAGCCGGCTGGTGGCGGCCTCGTCCGGGGTCCCCTTCGCCTTCGCCGTCGGCGGCTTCCCCGTGCTGCGCCACGGCGCCCCGCTGTCCGGCCTCGACGACGCGACGTCCGCGGTGCGCACCGGCGTCGGCATCGGGGACGGCGGCCACCGCCTGCTGCTCCTCGCCCTCGACGGGGCGTCCGCCTACCGCACCGGGCTCACCGTCGCCGAACTCGCCTCGACCCTGCGGAAGATGGGCGCCACGGACGGTTTCAATCTCGACGGCGGCGGGTCCACGACCCTGGTCGCGCGGGCGCCGGGCGCGAACGCGGTGACCGTGCGCAACCATCCGAGCGGGGGCGCCGAACGCCCGGTCCCGGAGGGCATCGGGGTGTTCTCGTCCTCCTGAGCGGGACGCCCTGCGAGGGTCAGGGACGCAGGCCGCTGACGATGTCGGCGGTCGCCGCCAGGCCCTGGTGGATGGTCGGGGCCATGCTGCTGCTGGCGAGGTAGAAGCCGAGCATGACGCAGACCAGCGCGTGTGAGATCTTCAGCGCGCCGTTGCGCAGGAAGATCACCGCCGGGATCAGGAGCAGCAGCACCACCGAGATGGAAACGGCCATCGTCAACCTCCTCCGCCACGCCCACTTCGCGGCTTTCGGCCGCAAGTGTGGCGTAGCGGAGGGCTCACCCGGGCGGCTGACGTGTCCCCCGATCGTGTGGTTCTACGGCCGCTCGTGGGCGTCGAGGAAGGCTTCGAGGCCGGCCAGGTCGTCCGTGTTGATGTAGTCGACCCCGGCGGCGAGCAGTTCCTTCCACAGCGCGTCGCGGGCCGGCCCCGGAGTGTCGGGCGTGGCCCAGAAGCGCACCGTCTGCCGTCGTGTGTGCGCCTCGGCGACGATGCCGCGCAGTCGTCGCCGCTCGGTGCCCGGGAACGGCCCCTCCCCGCGCCAGGTGAACGCCAGCGTCCAGTTGTCGCTGATCAGCGGGATGAAGGCGGCGTCCGCGGGGCCGCCGAGGTCGCCGAGACGGCCGTCGTAGAAGGCGTGCCGCACGGTCTGCGCCTCCATCGGCGCGCGGGCCGCGCGGTCGCCGGAGACGACGGCGGTGACCGCTCCCGGGTGGACGTGCCCGTGGGCGTACGTCGTGAACAGGTGCCGGTAGCGGCGCAGATGCCGGTCGAGTTCGAGGTAGGTCGACGCGCCCTCGGTCTTGATGTCGACGAGGAGTTGCAGCGGTTCGCGCCAACCCCGGTACACCGAGCCGTGGTTGGCCCTGACGCGGGCGGCGAGCGGGTCGAGGTAGAGGGACTCCAGGGTGCGCCGGGGGTCGAGGTCGGCGGGGTCGTGGGCGACCAGGAGCCGGTCGCCGACCAGGTAGATGTCGGCCTCGACGCTGCCGAAGCGGTGGCCGAGGGCGTCGAAGAGGGGGTGCGGGTGCTCGTAGTCGTTGTGCGCGTGGGCGCGCCGGAGGGGACGCGGGCCGCGCTGCTCCTCGACGGCGGCCGCGCGTGCGGCGGGCAGGGCGAGCGAGCCCGCCAGGGCGGCACCGAGGGTGGTGAGGGCTCTGCGACGCGTGGTGAGGGCCATGCTCTGCCTCCCTGAAAAGCCGTTACCGGACGTCAGGGAGTATGCGGCCGGCCGGGCCGCAAGGGGCGCTGCCGTGCGAGGAGTTGGCCGGATGGCCGCCCCTCGTTCACCTCCGTCGGCACCGGAGGCGGGGCGGGCCCGCCCCGGACGGAACCGGGAACGGGCCCTGTCTGCGGGGGCGGGCGTTACGACGGCGGCCGCAGGTCGACCAGTTCGGCCAGTGCCTCGCGGTGGGCGCCCGCGGTGCCGTAGGCGATCGAGTCCGCCTTCGCCCGCTTGAGGCGGAGGTGGACCGGGTGCTCCCACGTCATGCCGATCCCGCCGTGCAGTTGGAGGGCCTCCTCGGCGGCCCGGACGGCGACGGGCCCCGCGTACGCCTGGGCGACGGCGACTGAGATGCCGGTGTCCTCGCTGCCGTTGGCGAGCGCGTCGGCGGAATTGCGGGCGGCGGCGCGCAGGTTGACGGTCTCCAGCCACAGCTGGGCGAGCCGGTGCTTGAGCGCCTGGAATCCGCCGACGGGCCGGTTGAACTGCTTGCGCTCCGTGAGGTAGCGCACCGTTTCGGTCAGGCACCAGTCGGCGACGCCGAGTTGCTCGGAGGCGAGCAGCCCGGCTCCGGCGCGCAGGGCCCGGCGTACGGCGGGCTCGGCTGCACCCAGCCGCCGTCCGGGGGCCCCGGCCAGGGTGACGGTCGCGAGGGGCCGGGTCAGGTCCAGGGACACCCGCGGGGTGATGGTCACGGCGTCCGCGTCCACCGCGTACAGGCCGCCGTCCTCGGCGGGGACCAGCAGTACGTCCGCGGCCACCGCGTCCGCGACTGCGGTCAACTCTCCGTGCAGGGTGGCGTCTTCGACCCGTACGGTGTTCAAGGCGGCGCCCGGGGCGACGTTCAGCGCGACCGCGAGGGCGCCGATCGTCCGGCCGGACGCCAGCCGGGCGAGCAGGGTGGCGGCCTCGTCGCCGGTGCAGGCCAGCAGCGCCTCGGTGGCGACGACGGCGCTGGTCAGATAGGGCACGGGCGCCACCGCCCGCCCCAGTTCCTCCAGGACGACGGCGGCTTCGCGGTGCGTGGCGCCCTGACCGCCCCGGTCCTCGGGCACCAGCAGGCCCGCGAGGCCCATGCCGTCCCCCAGTGCCTTCCACAGCGCCAGGTCGTGCGGGGCGTCCGACTCCGTGCGGGCGATCACGCCCGCCGCGTCGCAGTGGTCGGTGAGCAGGTCCCGGACGGCGGAGCGCAGCGCCTCTTCCTCCTCGGAGTACAGCAGGTCGGTCATCGGGCGAGGTCCTTCCAGGCGACGTCCTTGTCGGTGCGCGGCTCGGCGGGCAGGCCCAGGACGCGCTCGGCGACGATGTTCAGCAGGACCTCGCTGGTCCCGCCCTCGATGCTGTTGCCCTTGGCGCGGAGGTAGCGGTAGCCGGCGTCGCGGCCGGTGAAGTCGACCAGCTCCGGACGGCGCATGGTCCAGTCGTCGTACAGGAGGCCCTCCTCGCCGAGGAGTTCGACCTCCAGACCGCTGATCTCCTGGTTGAGGCGGGCGAAGCCCAGCTTCATCCCGGAGCCCTCGGGGCCGGGCTGGCCCGCGACGAGCTGCTGGCGCAGCCGCTCACCGGTGAGGCGGGCGACCTCGGCCTCCACCCACAGCTTCAGCAGCCGCTGGTGCAGGTCGTGGGTGCGCAGGTCGGGGCGCTCCCGCCAGGTCTCGGCGACCGGCCCGATCATGCCGCCCTCGCGGGGGATGCGCATTCCGCCGATGGACACGCGCTCGTTCATCAGCGTGGTCTGGGCGACGCGCCAGCCGTCGCCGGCCTCGCCGAGACGGCGGGAGTCGGGGATGCGGACGTCGGTGAGGAAGACCTCGTTGAACTCGGCCTCGCCGGTGATCTGCCGCAGCGGCCGGACCTCGACGCCGGGGTCGGTCATGTCACAGATGAAGTAGGTGATGCCCTGGTGCTTGGGCACGTCCGGGTCGGTACGGGCGATCAGGATCGCCCAGCGGGCCAGGTGGGCGCTGGAGGTCCACACCTTCTGGCCGTTGACCACCCATGTGTCGCCGTCCGCGACGGCACGGGTGCCGAGCGCCGCGAGGTCGGATCCGGCGCCGGGCTCGCTGAACAGCTGGCACCACACCTCCTCGCCCACCCACAGGGGCCTGAGGTAGCGCCGCTTCTGCTCCTCGGTGCCGTAGCGCAGGATCGTCGGCGCGGCCATGCCGAGGCCGATGCCGATGCGCCGCGGGTCGTTGTCGGGGGCTCCCGCGGCCTCCAGTTCGGCGTCGACGACCGCCTGGAGCGAGCGCGGGGCGCCGAGGCCGCCGAGTCCCTCGGGGTAGTGCACCCAGGCGAGCCCGGCGTCGAAGCGGGCCCTGAGGAAGTCGAGGCGGCCGGTTGTGGCGGGGGGATGCGCGGCGAGCAGCTCCCGTGTGCGGCTGCGCAGTCCGGCGGCGTCGGTCATGCCGCTCCTCCTTCGTCGAGACCGGGGATCACGGCGACGCGCCCCGTGGTGACACCGTCGGCGACCCGCTGCACCGCGGCGGCGGCGCCGCCGAGCGGCACGCGCTCGCTCACCAGGGGCCTGATGACGCCCCGGGCCGCCAGTTCGGTGAGCTGCTCGTGGCAGTGCCGGATCAGCTTCGGGTTCTTGGTGTTGTACAGGCCCCAGTGCAGGCCGAGGACCGAGTAGTTCTTGACGAGGGCGTGGTTGAGCGCGGGGCTGGGGATGGATCCGCTCGCGAAGCCCACCACGACGATCCGGCCCTCGAAGGCGACCGCCTTCGCGGACTGCGTGTACGCCTCGCCGCCCACCGGGTCGTAGATCACGTCGGCGCCCCGGCCGCCGGTGGCCTCCTTCACGGCGGCGACGACGTCCTCGCCCCGCCGGTCGATCACGACGTCGCAGCCCAGTTCCCGGGCCACGGCGGCCTTGCCGGCGCCGCCGACGACGCCGATGACCGTGGCGCCCGCGGCCTTGCCGAGCTGCACGGCCGCGCTGCCGACCCCTCCGGCGGCAGCGTGGACGAGCAGCGTCTCACCGGCCTGGAGCCCGGCCCGGCGGTGCAGGCCGAACCAGCCCGTCTGGTAGCCGATGTGCAGGGCGGCGGCCTCGGCGTCGTCGAGGTCGTCGGGTGCGGGCAGCACGGCCGCCGCGTCGGCGACGGCGTACTCGGCGAAACCTCCGTACGGCAGGGCCGGATTGGCGATCACCCGTCGCCCGTCCTCGGTCTCGGCGCAGATCTCCACGCCCGGTGTGAACGGCAGCGGGGGCCTGACCTGGTACAGGCCGCGGCACAGCAGCGCGTCCGGGAAGTTGATGTTGGCGGCTCGCACCCTCAGCAGGACCTGGCCGTCGCCGGGCGTGGGCCGCTCCGTCTCCTGCAGCCGCATCACCTCGCTCGGTTCGCCGTTCTCGTGCACGTGCCATGCCTGCATGCGGGCCCTCCACGGACTGCGTCGTCTGACCGGGTCGACCGCATACTAAGCGGTCGCTTGTCGATCAGGGAACAGTCGTGTGCGTCACGCGCGGGCGGGCCGCGCGCGGACGTGCATCCGCTCGCCCTGCGGGCCGAACAGGCTGAGGAACTCCGCGGGCCCCTCCCCCGTCGAGCCGAACCAGTGCGGTACCCGGGTGTCGAACTCTGCCGCCTCTCCCGCCGCCAGCACCACGTCGTGCTCCCCGAGCACGAGCCGCAGCCGCCCGGACAGCACATACAGCCACTCGTAGCCCTCGTGCGTCCGCGGGTCCGGTTCGAGCTTCCGCTGCGGTTCGAGGACCTTGAACGCCTGGAGGCCGCCCGGTTGCCGGGTGAGCGGCCAGTACGTACGGCCGTGGCGCACGATCGGCCGGGCGCGTACCCGGGGATCCCCCACCGGCGGGGCGCCGACCAGCTCGTCCAGCGCCACCTTGTGGGCCCGAGCGATCGGCAGCAGCAGCTCCAGGCTCGGCTTGCGCAGCCCCGACTCCAGGCGCGAGAGGGTGCTGACGGAGATGCCGGTCGCCTCGGACAGTCCCGCGAGGGTCACCTCGCGCTCCTTGCGGATCTGCCGCAGCCTCGGGCCCACACCCGCCAGAACCTCGTCGGTACTCATGGATCAATTGCAGTTCCGGCAACCTTGTTTGTCAATCCGGCAGCGGTCGGGCGACGGTCTGCGTGGAGGTGGTCACCATGACCGAGACATACGAAGTGGCCGTCGTCGGAGGCGGCGCGGCCGGCCTGTCCGCGGCCCTGGTCCTCGGACGGGCGCGGCGGCGCACGCTCGTCGTCGACGCGGGCGAACCGCGCAACGCGCCCGCCGCGCACCTGCACGGCTATCTGTCGCGCGACGGCATGCCGCCCGCCGGGTTCCTCGCCGCCGGCCGCGAGGAGGTCGCGCGCTACGGCGTGGCGCTCGTCCGGGACCGGGCGGTGGACGCCGTGCGGGACGGGGACGGGGAGTTCGGTGTGACGCTCGCCGGTGGACGCAGCGTGCACGCCCGGCGGCTCCTGATCGCCACGGGTCTGCGGGACGAGCTGCCGGCCGTCCCCGGAGTCGCCGAACGCTTCGGACGCGATGTGCTGCACTGCCCGTACTGCCACGGCTGGGAGGTGCGCGACCGGGCCTTCGGGGTGCTCGCCTCGACGCCGATGAGCGTGCACCAGGCGCTGATGGTGTCCCAGTGGTCCAGGGATGTGACCCTGTTCCTGCACACGGTCGCCGAGGACGAGCTCTCGGACGAGGATCTGCGCAGGCTCGCCGCCGCCGGGGTCGCCGTGGTGCCCGGCGAGGTGACCGGGCTGACGGTCGACGGGGACCGCCTCACCGGGGTGCGGCTCGCGGACGGCACGGCACACGAGCGCGCCGTGCTGTTCGTCGCGCCCCGCGCCGTCCCGCGCACCGGGCTGCTGGAGCGGCTGGGCGCCGAGCTGCGCGAGACGCCGTTCGGTGCGTATGCCGTGGTGGACGAGACGGGTCTGACGACCGTGCCGGGTGTGTGGGCGGCGGGCAACGCCATCGGGTTCGCGGAGCAGGTGGTGAACGCGGCGAGCCGTGGATACCGGGCGGGCGCCGCGATCAACGGGGAGCTGCTGATGACCGATCTGGACGCCGCCTCGGGGGTGTGAGGCGGCCGCCGCCGTTGCACCATGGCTGCATGCTGCTGAGCCGGCTCGCCCGTGTGTCCCGCGAGGTCGCCGCCGCGTCGGCGCGGTCCCGGAAGATCGCGCTGCTCGGCGGGTTGTTCCGGGACGCCGACGCGGAGGACGCACCGATCGTCATCCCGTATCTGGCCGGGCGGCTTCCCCAGGGGCGGCTCGGCGTCGGGTGGAAGATCCTCGGCCAGGGGGTCCCGCCCGCCGCCGAGCCGACGCTCACCGTGCGCGACGTGGACGCCCGGCTGACCCGGATCGGTGCCGTCACCGGCGCCGGCTCGCAGGCCGAACGCAGGCGGCTGGTGGGCGAGTTGCTCGCGGCGGCCACCGACGAGGAGCAGCGGTTCCTGGTCGCGCTGCTCACCGGCGAGGTGCGGCAGGGCGCGCTCGACGCCCTGGCCGTCGAGGGGCTGGCCGAGGCGACGGGGGCGGCCCCGGCCGACGTGCGGCGGGCCGTCATGCTCGCCGGGTCGCTGCAGACCGTCGCCCGGGCCGTGCTGGCGGACGGCCCCGGGGCCCTGGACGCCTTCCGGCTCACGGTCGGCCGGCCCGTCCTGCCGATGCTCGCGCACACCGCGTCCTCGGTGGCGGAGGCCGTCGGGAAGCTGGGCGCGTGCGCCGTCGAGGAGAAGCTCGACGGCATCCGCGTCCAGGTCCACCGCGACGGCGACGTCGTACGGGTGCACACCCGTACCCTCGACGACATCACCGGCCGGCTGCCCGAACTGACCTCCGCGGCCCTCCGGCTGGCGGGTGAGCGGTTCATCCTGGACGGCGAGGTCATCGCCCTGGACGAGGGCGGGCGGCCGCGCTCCTTCCAGGAGACCTCGGGGCGGGTGGGCTCCCGGCTGGACGTGGCGACGGCCGCCGCGGCCGTTCCCGTCTCCCCGGTCTTCTTCGACGCGCTGGCCGTGGACGGCCGGGACCTGCTGGACCTGCCGTTCGCGGACCGCCACGCCGAGCTGGCCCGGCTCGTGCCGGAACCGATGCGGGTGCGGCGCGCACTCGTGAACGGACCCGGGGACCTGGCCGCCGCGGAGGCGTTCCTCGCCGAGACCCTGCGGCGCGGCCACGAGGGCGTGGTGGTCAAGGCGCTCGACTCCCCGTACAGCGCGGGCCGGCGCGGTGCCTCCTGGCTCAAGGTCAAGCCCGTGCACACGCTCGACCTGGTGGTGCTGGCCGCCGAATGGGGCCACGGCCGCCGCACCGGCAAGCTCTCCAATCTGCACCTCGGCGCGCGCAACCCGGACGGCTCCTTCACGATGCTCGGCAAGACGTTCAAGGGGATGACGGACGCGATGCTCACCTGGCAGACCGGGCGGCTGAAGGAGCTCGCCGTCGAGGACGACGGCTGGGTGGTGACCGTACGGCCCGAACTCGTGGCCGAGATCGCCTACGACGGACTGCAGAGGTCCTCCCGGTACCCGGCCGGCGTCACCCTGCGGTTCGCCCGGGTGGTGCGCTACCGCGAGGACAAGCGCCCGGAGGAGGCCGACACCGTGGAGTCGCTGCTGGCCGCGCACCCCGGGGTGGCGCCGTGAGCGCCCGGGGACGGCGCAGCGCGGGCATCCTGCTGTTCCGGCGCACGGACCACGGCCCGGAGGTCCTGCTCGGCCATATGGGCGGCCCGTTCTTCGCCCGCCGTGACGCCGGCGCGTGGACCGTGCCCAAGGGGGAGTACGAGGACGGCGAGCGGCCCTGGGACGCCGCCCGCCGGGAGTTCCAGGAGGAACTGGGGCTGCCCCCGCCCGAGGGGGAGGCCGTCCCGCTCGGCGAGGTGCGGCAGGCCGGCGGCAAGACCGTCACGGCCTGGGCGGTCGAGGCCGATCTCGACCCGGCGGCGGTCGAGCCGGGCACCTTCACCATGGAGTGGCCGCCGAGGTCGGGACGCGTCCGGGAGTTCCCCGAGCTGGACCGTGTGGAGTGGGTCGGCCTGGAGCGGGCCCGGGACATGATCGTGAAGGCGCAGTCGGCGTTTCTCGACCGGCTTCTGGAGCACTCGGAAGGCCGGGACCCAGCCCGTCACCCAGGAGGTCCGTCATGGCCATCGCGACCGTGAACCCGGCGACCGGCGAGACGCTCAAGACGTACGACGCCCTGGACGCGGAGGCGATCGAGCGCAGGCTCGCCGCCGCCGAGACCGCGTTCCGCACCCATCGCACGACCTCGTTCGCCGAGCGGGCGCGGCTCATGCACCGGGCGGCCGGCCTGCTCGACGAGGACCAGCGGGACATCGCCCGGCTGATGACCACCGAGATGGGCAAGCCCGTCAAGCAGGCCCGCGCGGAGGCGGCGAAGTGCGCCAAGGCGATGCGCTGGTACGCCGATCACGCCGAGGAGCTGCTCGCCGACGAGGAACCCGCCGACTCCGATGTGAAGGACTCGGGCGCCTCGCGGGTGATCGTGCGCTACCGGCCGCTGGGCCCGGTGCTCGCCGTGATGCCGTGGAACTTCCCGCTGTGGCAGGTGGTCCGGTTCGCCGCGCCCGCGTTGATGGCGGGCAACGTGGGGCTGCTCAAGCACGCCTCGAACGTCCCGGGCACCGCCCTCTACCTGGAGGACCTCTTCCGCCGGGCGGGCTTCCCCGAGGGCTGCTTCCAGACCCTGCTCATCGGCTCCGGCGCGGTCGAGAAGGTGCTGCGCGACGCGCGGATCAGGGCCGCCACCCTCACCGGCAGCGAACCGGCGGGCCGGGCCGTCGCGTCCGTCGCCGGCGACGAGATCAAGAAGACGGTCCTGGAGCTGGGCGGCAGTGATCCCTTCGTCGTCATGCCGTCCGCGGACCTGGACCGGGCCGCCCGGGTCGCGGTGACGGCCCGCGTGCAGAACAACGGCCAGTCCTGCATCGCCGCCAAGCGGTTCATCGTGCACACGGACGTGTTCGACGCCTTCGCCGAGCGGTTCACGGCCGGCATGACGGCGCTGACGGTGGGCGACCCCCTGGACGAGGAGACCGACATCGGGCCGCTGTCCAGCGAGGAGGGCCGCGCCGGCCTGGAGGAACTCGTCGACGAAGCGGTCGAGAGCGGCGCCACGGTGCTGTGCGGCGGCGAGCGTCCCGACCGGCCCGGCTGGTACTACCCGCCGACGGTCCTGGCCGACGTCACCCCCGAGATGCGCATCCACCGGGAGGAGGCGTTCGGCCCGGTCGCCACGCTGTACCGGGCCGCCGGCCCGGACGAGGCGGTGGAGATCGCGAACGACTCGCCCTTCGGACTGAGTTCGAACGTCTGGACGCGCGACGAGACCGAGGTCGACCGCTTCGTCCGGGATCTGGAGGCCGGCGGCGTGTACGTCAACGGGATGACGGCGTCCCATCCGGCGTTCCCCTTCGGCGGGGTCAAGCGGTCCGGTTACGGCCGCGAACTGTCGGGGCACGGGATCCGCGAGTTCTGCAACATCACCACCGTGTGGCACGGGGCGTGAGTGTTCCGCAGTTACGATCGCCCTTGTGAACCGCGAAGTGACCCTGCCTCTGATCGTCGACGACCGCGGTACGTTGCAGGTGGCGGCCGCCGACGTCAGCAAGCTGCTGCGCACGCTCGGCGGCCGGTGGCTGCGCCTGGTGGAGGCCGGTGAGGACGGGCTCGACGAGGACACGGTGGCGGCGCTCACCATCGAACTGGCGAAGCTCGCCGACCGGATCGACGTGGCCTGCATCGCGCACAGTTCGCGCTCGTAGCCGGGGGCGACCGCACCGCTCCCCCGCCGGCTTCGCCGGCCGGAACACTCAGCCCCGTGCGTCCAGTTCCCACAGGGCGTGCCAGAAGCGGGCCTCGAAACCCTGCAGCAGCCGGCCGTAGCGGTGGGCCAGGGTCTCGTCCAGGCGCCCGGTGTCCAGGCCCTCCTGGACCGCCGCCCGCGCCTTCTGCTCCAGCTCCGGGGACGGCTTGGCGAAGAAGTCGAAGAAGCCGCAGGCCGTCTCGTGGTAGCCGTAGTGGTGGCGCAGGGCCTGCGCGATCGTCGCGCAGTAGTGGCCCCAGGTCGCGAAGTTGGCGCTGAGGGCCAGCGCGACGTCGGCCGGTTCCCCGTTCAGGGCCAGCCAGGCGACGTACGCGGGGTAGGTCTGGCAGTCCACCGGCGGCTCATGGGCGGCCGCCCGCTCCTCGTCCGCTCCGCAGGCGGCGGCGTACGCGTCGAGCCGGTCGCGGGCGACGGCCTCGCCCTGCGCGAGCAGGGCGAAGAAGGCCGCGCACGCGGGCTGGTCCCGCGACCGCTCGGCCAGAAGCCGGAACGCCCGGCGGTCCGAGGCGATCACCCGGCGCTGCTCCAGGGCGAGGGCCGCGAGTGTGCCGGACCGGGCCGCGCCGCGGGCGATCAGCGGCAGCAGCCGGTTGGCATGCGGATCGGGGGCGAGTCTCGCCGCGGCCGTCTCCAGGAGGTCCCTGGCCGTCCGGGTCATCGGCACTTCCTTCCTCCACCCCGTCGTCATCACCGAGCGTACCCATGATCTCACGTTCCGCCATCGCCGGAGTGGAGTAGTCCACCGCGAGATCCCCGGGCCGCCGGGTGATCGTGGGGGAACAGCCCTCAGACGGGTGAACACCCCTTCCGCCGGGGGATGACGGCTCCCCCGCCAAGGCGAAAGAAGGCACGCTCCATGGCGACTCTGTGCCGACCCGCGGTTTCCGTGCCGGAACACGTGCTCACGATGGAGGACACGCTCGAACTGGCGCGCTCACGCCACCCGGACCACCCCCAGCTCCCGCTGGCCCTGCGCCTGATCGAGAACACCGGGGTCCGCACCCGGCACATCGTGCAGCCCATCGAGGAGACCCTGAGGCATCCCGGCTTCGAGGAGCGCAACAACCTCTACGAGGCCGAGGCCAAGGCCCGCGTCCCCCCGGTCGTCCAGCGGGCACTGGACGACGCCGAGCTGCTCACCACCGACATCGACATGATCATCTACGTGTCGTGCACCGGGTTCATGATGCCCTCGCTGACCGCGTGGCTGATCAACACGATGGGCTTCAAGACCGACACCCGGCAGGTGCCCATCGCCCAGCTGGGCTGCGCCGCGGGCGGCGCGGCCATCAACCGGGCCCACGACTTCTGCTCGGCCTACCCGGACGCCAACGCGCTCATCGTGGCCTGCGAGTTCTGCTCGCTGTGCTACCAGCCCACCGATCTCGGCGTCGGCTCGCTGCTGTCCAACGGCCTGTTCGGCGACGGTGTGGCGGCCGCGGTCGTCCGCGGCAGCGGCGGCACCGGCATCGGACTGGAACGCAACGGTTCGTACCTGATCCCCAAGACGGAGGAGTGGATCGCCTACGACGTCCGCGCCACCGGCTTCCACTTCCTCCTGGACAAGCGGGTGCCGACCACGATGGAACCGCTCGCCCCCGCCCTCCAGGAACTGGCGCGCCAGCACGGCTGGGACGCGTCCGACCTGGACTTCTACATCGTGCACGCGGGCGGCCCGCGGATCCTGGACGACCTGAGCACGTTCCTGCACGTGCCGTCGGAGGCCTTCCGCTTCAGCCGGGCCACGCTCACCGAGTACGGCAACATCGCGAGCGCCGTCGTCCTGGATGCGCTGCGCCGGTTCTTCGAGGCGGGCGGCGCCGAGCACAGCGCGCGCGGGCTGCTGGCCGGCTTCGGACCGGGCATCACCGCGGAGATGACGCTGGGGCGCTGGCATGCCTCCCCGAACGGGAAGAAGTGAGATGACGAGCGACGAGACGGCCGCACGGGCCGCGGCCACCGGCCCGCCGCCGGTGGTGAGCGACCGATGACGACCACGGAAGAGGGGGCGGCGACCGAGGGGCTGCTCGTGCCGCCGGGCCACGGACGCGTCGTGCGGACACCGGCCCAGCACGTGACGTTCAAGGTGACCGGCGCGCACTCGCGCGCGGCGTCCACGTTCGAGGTGGTGGTGCCGCCGGGCTTCGACGTCGGCGCGCATGTGCACACACGCAGCGAGGAGCTGTTCTACGTGCTCGAGGGTGAGCTGGACGTGCTCGCCTTCGAGCCGCGGGTGCGCACCCCCGACCACTGGCAGAGATGGGAGTCCCGGTCGGGCGGCCGGGTGGTACGGGCCACGCCGGGCACGGTCATCCTCGTACCGCCCGGCTGCCCGCACGCGTTCGCGAACCCGACTCGGACGCCCGCGAAGATGTTCTTCCAGGCGTCGCCCCCACCGGACCACGAGCGCTACTTCGAGGAGCTCCTTGAGATCCTCGCCGACGGGGGCCCGCCCGACCACTCGGCGATCGAGGAGCTGCGCAGACGGTACGACATCGAGCAGCTGACGCCCCTGAAGCACCGCTGAGCCCCCACGGCGCTACCTGATGGGCATCCCGGACAGCGTCCGCGCGATCACCAGCCGCTGGATCTCGCTCGTGCCCTCGAAGATGGTGTAGATGGCCGAGTCGCGGTGCATCCGCTCCACCGGGTACTCCCGCGTGTATCCGTTGCCCCCGAGGATCTGTATCGCCTGGGCCGTGACCTTCTTGGCCGTCTCGCTGGCGAACAGCTTCGACATGGAGCCCTCGGCCGCCGTGAACGGCTTGCCGTTGACCGCCATCCACGAGGCGCGCCACACCAGCAGCCGGGCCGCGTCGATCTGCGTCCGCATGTCCGCGAGCTGGAAGGCGACGCCCTGGTTGTCGATGATCGGCCGCCCGAACTGCTCGCGGGTCTTCGCGTAGTCCAGCGCCACCTCGTACGCCGCCCGGGCCGTGCCCACGGCCATCGCGCCCACGGCCGGCCGGGACGCCTCGAACGTGGCCATGGCCGCGTTCTTCACGCGCTCCCCGCCCGCCTTGGCCTTCTCCCTGGCCCGGGCCAGGCGCTCGTCCAGCTTCTCCTTGCCGCCGAGCAGACAGGAGCCGGGGACCCGGACGTCGTCGAGGATGACCTCGGCGGTGTGCGAGGCGCGGATGCCGTGCTTCTTGAACTTCTGCCCCTGGGCGAGGCCCGGCGTGCCGGGCGGGACGATGAAGGAGGCGTGCCCCTTGGAGCCCAGCTCGGGATCGACCACCGCGACGACGACATGGACGTTGGCGATGCCGCCGTTGGTCGCCCAGGTCTTGGTGCCGTTGATCACCCACTCGTCCTTGGCCTCGTCGTACACGGCGCGCGTGCGCATGGAGGCGACGTCGGAGCCCGCGTCGGGCTCGGAGGAGCAGAAGGCGGCCACCTTCACCTCGTTGGTGTCGCCGTACATCTGGGGGATCCAGGTGCCGATCTGCTCCTCGGTGCCGTTGGCGAGGACGCCCACGGCGGCGAGGCCGGTGCCCACGATCGACAGGGCGATGCCGGCGTCGCCCCAGAACAGCTCCTCCATGGCCATCGGGATGCCCAGACCGGTGGGGTCGAAGTACTGCTGCGCGTAGAAGTCGAGGGAGTAGATGCCGACCTTTGCGGCCTCCTGGATGACCGGCCAGGGAGTCTCCTCACGCTCGTCCCATTCGGCGGCCGCGGGGCGGATCACGTCGGCGGCGAACCCGTGCAGCCAGTCGCGGACCTCCTTCTGTTCGTCGTTGAGCTCCATGGTGAACTCGGCCATGTTCCCTCCAGCACTGCGCTAACCTGTTACTTGCGGTAACAAAAGTATGTTACTCGTGAGTAGGAAAGTCAACTCCCGAACCAGGGCGAAACCGCCTCCGTGAGAGGTCGGCCTCTCGTTCGATACAGACCTGCGTTTCAGTGTTAGTTTGCGCAGGCACGACAGAGCACGGGTGGGGAGAGAGACCATGGACACCACGCAGCGGGCCGATCAGCAGCGGTCCGCCGACCGCCGACGGCGCGAGCTGCTGGAGGCCGCCGACAGAGTGGTGCTGCGCGACGGCCCCGGGGCCTCGATGAACGCCATCGCGGCCGAGGCCGGCATCACCAAGCCGATCCTCTACCGCCACTTCGGCGACAAGGGCGGGCTGTACGCCGCGCTCGCCACGCGTCACACGGACGCACTGCTCGACTCGCTGCGGGCGGCACTGGACGCCCCCGCGGACCGGCGGGAGCGCGTCGCGTCCACGCTGGACACCTACCTCGCCGCAATCGAGGCACGGCCGCAGGTCTACCGCTTCCTCATGCATCCGGCGGAGGGCGGCTCGCAGAACGACCAGGGCTTCGACACGGGCCGGCACTCCATTCCGCTGCTGCGGCGCATGGGCGAGGAACTCGCCCAGGTCATCGAGGAGCGGCTGGACCTCGGACCGGACACCCACCAGCTCGCCCGGGTGTGGGGCCACGGCATCGTCGGCATGATGCATGCCGCCGGGGACTGGTGGCTGGGCGAACGGCCCTGCTCCCGCGCCGAGTTGGTGCGCAGCCTGGCCGATCTGCTGTGGGGGCGGCTGGCCGCGGCCGGGGACCGGGTCGGCGGGCCGGGGTTCTGAGCGGCTGCTACCGGTTCCAGGGCGCCCGGGACGCCTGCCGCATCACCCTGCGCCGGCGCCGGCCGCTGAGCCGGTCCACGTACAGGCCGCCCTCCAGGTGGTCGCACTCGTGCTGCAGGCACCGCGCGAACCAGCCGGTGCCCTCCACGCGGACCGGCTCCCCGTCCGCGGTGACGCCCTCGACGACCGCGCGGTCGTACCGCTCGGTGCCGGCCTCGAGGCCCGGCAGCGACAGACAGCCCTCCGGGCCCCGCAGCACCAGCCCGTCCGCCGCCACCAGGCGCGGATTGACCACGTGCCCCCGGTGGCGCACGTCCTCGTCATCCGGGCAGTCGTACACGAACACCCGCAGCGCCTCCCCGACCTGGTTGGCCGCAAGGCCCACGCCCCGCGCCGCGTACATCGTGGCGAACATGTCCTCGACGAGCCGGGCCAGTTCGGGGCCGAAGCCGGTGACCTCCGCGCACGGCGTGCGCAGCACGCGGTCACCGAGCAGGGTGACGGGCCTCACGCGCCCTCGGGCGCCCGGGATCGAGCGATGTCGCATGGCGGCAAGGGTACGGTCCTCAATGCCGCCCGGGCGCCGGGGCGGTGCCATGATTCGGGGGCGTGCACGGATCTCGATAGGCTGAGGGCCACACGTTGCCGGGACAGGGCGCGGCGCCGTACGCAAGGAGGATCGAGAACTGATGGCAGGCAACTCGGACCCGCTGACGCCGCGGGCCAAGCTGGCCGTGACCGCGGGCAAGGCGGTGGCTGCGGCATCGCGCGCCGCCGGGCGCGGCAGCGGTTCGGTGATCGGCGGCCGAGTGGCGCTCAAACTCGACCCCGACCTCCTCGCCCGGCTCGCCCAGAACCTGGACGTCGTCCTGGTCTCGGCGACCAACGGCAAGACCACGACCACCCGGCTGATCGCCGAGGCGCTGGGCGCCGCGGGCCCGGTCGTCTCCAACGCGCTGGGCGCCAACATGCCCGCCGGCATCACCTCGGCGCTGGCCGGCGGCTCGGACGCCAAGTTCGGCGTCATCGAGGTCGACGAGAAGTACCTCGCGGGAGTGGCCCGGGACACCGACCCGAAGTGCATCGCCCTGCTCAACCTCTCCCGTGACCAGCTCGACCGCGCGGCCGAGACCCGTATGCTCGCCGAGAACTGGCGCGAGGGCCTCGCCGGTTCGAAGGCCGTCGTCGTCGCCAACGCGGACGACCCGCTCGTCGTGTGGGCCGCCTCCTCCTCGCCCAACGTGGTCTGGGTCGCCGCCGGCCAGATGTGGAAGGACGACGCCTGGTCCTGCCCGTCCTGCGGCGGTGTGATGCAGCGCCCCGGCGACGACTGGTACTGCGCCGAGTGCGGCTTCCGCCGCCCGGCCCCCAGCTGGGCGCTGTCCGGCGACCACGTCCTGGACCCGCACGGCTCGGCCTGGCCGATCCACCTCCAGCTGCCGGGCCGCGCCAACAAGGCCAATGCCGCCACCTCGGCGGCCGTCGCCGCCGTCTTCGGCGTGCCCCCGCAGGTCGCGCTGGAGCGCATGTACCAGGTGCAGGCGGTGGCCGGGCGCTACGACATCGTCCAGTTCCAGGGCCGCGACCTGCGCCTGCTGCTCGCGAAGAACCCGGCCGGCTGGCTGGAGACGTTCTCCCTGATCGACCCGCCGCCGGCCCCGGTGATCCTCTCGGTGAACGCGCGCGGCGCGGACGGCACCGACACCTCCTGGCTGTGGGACGTCGACTACACCCGGCTGACCGGTCACCCGATCTTCGTCATCGGCGACCGGAAACTGGACCTCGCCGTGCGCCTGGAGGTCGCCAACCAGACGTTCCAGGTCTGCGAGAGCCTCGACCAGGCCGTGCAGCTCGCCCCGCAGGGCCGGATCGAGGTCATCGCGAACTACACCGCGTTCCAGGACCTGCGCCGCCGCGTCGGCAACTGACCGCTAAGGACGATCATCGATGAGTGACAACAGCCTGCGTCTGGTGTGGATCTACCCGGACCTGCTGAGCACGTACGGCGACCAGGGCAACGCGCTCGTCGTGGAGCGCCGGGCCCGGCAGCGCGGCCTCGACGTGACCCGCCTCGATGTGCGCAGCGACCAGCCGATCCCGACCTCCGGCGACATCTATCTGATCGGCGGCGGTGAGGACCGCCCGCAGCGGCTCGCGGCCGAGCGGCTGCGCCGCGACGGGCACCTGTACCGGGCCGTGGAGAACGGCGCGATCGTCTTCTCCGTCTGCGCCGGCTACCAGATCCTCGGCCACGAGTTCATCAACGACCTGGGGCAGCGGGAACCGGGCCTCGGCCTGCTCGACGTGGTCTCGGTGCGCGGCGAGGGCGAGCGGTGTGTCGGCGACGTCCTGGCGGACATCGACTCCCGCCTGGGCCTGCCCCAGCTGACCGGCTTCGAGAACCACCAGGGCGTCACGCACCTCGGCCCGACCGCGCGCCCGTTCGCACAGGTGCGGCTCGGCCGGGGCAACGGCACGGGCGACGGCACGGAGGGCGCGTACAACGACACGGTCTTCGGCACGTACATGCACGGTCCCGTGCTCGCGCGCAATCCGCAGATCGCCGATCTGCTGCTGAAGCTGGCACTCGACGTCAACGCGCTGCCGCCGGTCGACGACCGCTGGTACGAGGCGCTGCGCACCGAGCGCATCGCGGCCGCGCAGCAGCCCGCCTGAGCGCTCCGCAGGAAGCCCGGTGCATCAGCTGCGGGTGCCTCGTGGCTGGTCGCGCGGTTCCCCGCGCCCTGTCGGGGCACCGCCGAACCGCAGTTCCGCCCCGCGGCAACCAGCCCGTCTGACGGCACGTCCGCACAGCTGAGCGGGGGCGTCCAGCAGGCGGACGCACGGTGCGGACCGGCCCCCCGTCGCCGGTAGGGTGGCGGGGATCGAGCCGGACAACGTGGTCCGGTCCCCGGCCCACGTTGAGAAGGTATTACGGGCTATGCGCATTGGTGTCCTCACGTCCGGCGGCGACTGCCCCGGCCTGAACGCCGTCATCCGGTCCGTCGTGCACCGTGCCGTCGCCGACCACGGCGACGAGGTCATCGGCTTCCGGGACGGCTGGAAGGGCCTTCTGGAGTGCGACTACCTCAAGCTCGACCTCGACGCGGTGAGCGGCATCCTGGCTCGCGGCGGCACCATCCTCGGCTCCTCCCGGGTCCGTCCCGAGCATCTGAGGGACGGTGTGGAGCGGGCCAGGGGCCACGTCGCGGAACTGGGGCTCGACGCCATCATCCCGATCGGCGGTGAGGGCACGCTCAAGGCGGCCCGGCTGCTGTCCGCGGGCGGCCTGCCGATCGTCGGCGTGCCCAAGACCATCGACAACGACATCGCCGTCACCGATGTCACCTTCGGCTTCGACACGGCCGTGGGCGTGGCCACCGAGGCGCTGGACCGGCTCAAGACCACCGCCGAGTCCCACCAGCGGGTGCTGATCGTGGAGGTCATGGGCCGCCACACCGGCTGGATCGCGCTGCACTCCGGCATGGCGGCCGGCGCCCACGCCATCGTGGTGCCGGAACGCCCCTTCGACATCGAGGAGTTGGCGGCCCGGGTCGGCGAGCGGTTCTCCGCCGGCAAGCGGTTCGCGATCGTCGTGGCCGCCGAGGGCGCCAAGCCCAGGCCGGGCACCATGGACTTCGACGAGGGCGGCAAGGACGTCTACGGCCACGAGCGCTTCGCCGGCATCGCCCGCCAGCTCTCCCTGGAGCTGGAGCAGCGCCTCGGCAAGGAGGCCCGTCCGGTGATCCTCGGGCACGTCCAGCGCGGCGGCACACCGACGGCGTACGACCGCGTGCTCGCCACCCGCTTCGGCTGGCACGCCGTGGAGGCGGTGCACCGCGGCGAGTTCGGCCGGATGACGGCCCTGCGCGGCACGGACATCGTGATGGTGTCGCTGGCGGAGGCGGTGGAGACGCTGAAGACGGTGCCGGACGAGCGGTACGCCGAGGCGGAGTGCGTCCTGTAACAGGCCCCGCGTCCCGTCGAACACCGTTCGCGCGCCCCCGGCGCGCCGACGAGAAGTCCCGCCCCCGGTCGCAGCCGCGACCGGGGGCGGTTCTAGTCTGGTGCGGACACACAACGCACAACCCCACGAAACTGGAGCCGGCGGATGGACCACAGCGGGCACGGCATGACGATGGATCTTCCGCCGTTCACCCTGAGCCGCGGTCTGGAGTGGTCCGCGGACCCGTTCTTCCTCGTCGTCTGCCTGCTCGGGCTCGGGCTGTACGGGTGGGGTGTCGTCCGGCTCGTGCGGCGCGGGGACGCATGGCCCGTCGGCCGGACGGTGGCGTTCGTCACCGGCGTGCTGACGGTGCTGCTGGTCATGTGCACCGGGCTGAACGACTACGGCATGGTCATGTTCAGCGTGCACATGGTGCAGCACATGGTGATCAGCATGCTGTCGCCGATCCTCATCCTCCTCGGCGCCCCGGTCACCCTCGCGCTGCGCGCGATGCGGCCCGCGGCCCGCGGTCACAAGGGGCCGCGCGAACTGCTGCTGATGTTGCTGCACAGCCGCTACATGCGAGTGATCACCCACCCGGTGTTCACGATCCCCATGTTCATCGCGAGCCTGTACGGGCTGTACTTCACCCCGCTCTTCGACTTCCTGATGCAGTCGAAGACCGGGCACATCGCGATGATGGTGCACTTCCTCGTCACCGGACTGTCGTTCTTCTGGCCGATCATGGGCGTGGACCCGGGGCCGCACCGCCCCAGCCATCTGATGCGGATGCTGGAGCTGTTCGCGGGCATGCCCTTCCACGCGTTCTTCGGCATAGCGCTGATGATGGCCACCGCGCCCATGATCGGCACGTACATGGACCCGCCCGCCTCGCTCGGCATCGACGCCCTGTCGGACCAGACCGCGGCCGGCGGCATCGCCTGGGCGTTCAGCGAGGTCCCCTCCGTGCTGGTGCTGATCGCGCTGCTCTTCCAGTGGTACGGCTCGGAGCAGCGGCAGGCCAAGCGCAATGACCGGGCCGCGGAGCGCAACGGCGACAAGGAACTCCAGGCGTACAACGCCTATCTGGCCTCACTCAACGC
The DNA here is from genome assembly GCF_055632315.1 of Streptomyces sp. PSU-S4-23. Classification (NCBI taxonomy): domain Bacteria; kingdom Bacillati; phylum Actinomycetota; class Actinomycetes; order Kitasatosporales; family Streptomycetaceae; genus Streptomyces; species Streptomyces sp. PSU-S4-23. The sequence goes on from NZ_JBVMUU010000002.1 coordinate 894,855, forward strand.
ACGGGGCCGCTGAGTCCTTTCGCACCGCTGAATTCTCTTTCATTTCAGGCCGCCTGAAATGCCGCCCCATTCGGTAACCTGATGCTCGACGCCCTGCCTCCGCTCGGCAGGGCGAAGGCAACCGCCGGGGGGAGCGGTCATGTCGTTCCGATCATTCCTGCACAGGGCCGGGAAATCGGCGGCCCGGAGGGCCGGATTCCTTCTGGCCGCCGCGGTCGTCCTCAGCGGCTGCGGCAAAGACGCACAGATGTTCGCCGTGCAGGCCGTCGCAGCCGGAGTTCCGTCGCTCGCTCCGTTCTTCGACGAGCGCACCGCCCTCGGCCGTGACGCCGCGGTCCGGACGCCACAGGCGCCCGGTGGCCTGCAGGCGGGCGACACGCCCGGCCTGTACGGAGGTTCGCGCAGGCCGACGGTCTGTGACGTGAAGCGGCTGAAGCAATTCCTCACCGACCCGGGAAACGAGAGCAAGGCAAAGGTCTGGGCGCAAGTCCTCAAAATCACCACGGAAAAGATCCCGGACTATCTCGACGGACTCACACCCGTTCTGCTGCGTCACGACACCCTCGTCCGGAACCACGACTACAAAAAGGGCCGTGCCGCCCCTTTCAACTCCGTACTCCAGGCCGGTATCGCGGTATTGGTCGACACACAGGGGCAACCCGCCGTGAAGTGTTCCTGCGGAAATCCACTGCGCCCCTTCAAGGGTGACACCACCCGTATTTCCGTCACGTTCGGGGACGGCAACAGGAAATGGGCCGGGTACCGGCGTGCCTCCGTGGTGGCGGTGACCCCCGCGCCGCGGCGGCTGACCCGGCTCGCACTCGTCGACGTCGACGACCCGGACCGGGGAATGAGCCGGCCCGTCGGCACGTCCGGCGGACACGACTCCCCCTTCGACACCCGGGTCCGGCACACGGTGCCCGACGTGACGGGCATGCGGTACGCGGAGGCCGCCCGGCTGCTCGCGGAGCGGGGCCTCGCGGTAACCGACGGCGGCGGGAGGACGCCGCCCGGCGGGGCCACGGTCACGGGCTCCGATCCCGCACCGGGCGCGGAGCTGGCGTTCGGGCGGTACGTGACGCTGACGGTGCAAGCCGGCACGACGGACGGGCCGGGCGGGAGCACCCGGGGCGGCGCGACCGGGAGCACCGGCGGCGAAGGGGCGTCCGGGACGCCCGGCACGACGCCCCCGGGGCCGTCCGACGACGGCACGGCCCCCTCGCCCCCGGCATCGAGCAGCTCGTCCGCGCCGCCGGCGAGCGGCGGGGGGACGCCGGGCGGTTCCTCCTCTCCCCCGAGCGGTACCGGCACGAGCACGCCCCCGCACGCCTCGGGCAGCGCTCCGCCGACCGGTCCACCGACGTCCACGAGCCGTCCACCCGATTCCCCGCCGGCCACGGCCGAACCCCCCGCGGGCAAACCGGCCACCAGCGGACCGACCACGGGCAAACCGGCCACGAGCCGGCCACCGGCCACCAGCCGGCCGCCGGTCACGCGTGACCCCGTCACGGGTCCGCCCACCTCCGGGGCGCCCCCTGCCGGCACGGCCTCACGTACCACGACGCCCTCGACCGCCACGAGCCAGACCGCCACGAGCCAGACCGCCAGGACCTAGACCGGACCGGGAGCGACCGGATGGCATCAGGATCACCGCAGTCGGGAGTCGGCCGGATCATCGCCGGACGCTACCTCCTGCGCAGCCGGCTCGGCAGCGGCGCCATGGGCCATGTCTGGCTCGCCCATGACCAGCGGCTGGCCTGCGACGTCGCCCTCAAGGAGATCGTGTTCCGCGATCCGGCCGAGGCGTCCGAGCAGCGGGCCGCCCGGGTCGCCCGCGCCCGGGCCGAGGCCCGGCACGCGGCCGGGCTGCGCGGCCACCCGCACGTGGTGACCGTGCACGACGTGCTGGAGCACGAGGGCCTGCCCTGGATCGTCATGGAATACGTGGCGGGCGCGCTCGACCTGCGCGAGCTGGTCCACCGGCGCGGTCCCCTCGCCCCCGCCGAGTCCGCCCGGGTCGGGCTCGCCGTGCTGGACGCGCTCACCGCCGGGCACGAGCGGGGCATCATGCACCGCGATGTGAAGCCGGCGAACATCCTGCTGGCGCCGGACCGCGCCGGGGTGCCGGACGCGCGCGTCCTGCTCACCGACTACGGCATCGCAGTGCAGCCGGACACCGGCGAGACCCGGTACACGCTGGCGTCCGCCCTGATCGGCACGCCCGGGTATCTGGCACCGGAGCGCGCGACCGGCGGGCCGCCGACCGCGGCCGCCGACCTGTTCTCGCTGGGCTGCACGCTGTACTTCGCGGTGGAGGGATGCGGGCCCTTCGAACGGGACACCCATCTCGCCGAGGTGACCGCGGTGGTGCTGGAGGAGCCGCGGCCCCCGGCGCGGGCCGGGAGCCTGGTGCCGCTGCTGGCCTCGATGCTGGTCAAGGACCCGGTCCTGCGGATCACGGCGGAGGACGCCGGGGCCGCCCTGGCGGCCGTCGTCACCCCGCGGCCGCGTCCGCGGTCCCGGCCGGAGCCGGGATCACGGCCACCGCGGGAGCGGTACGACGCGACGACCGAGACGTCGCGCCCGCGTCCCGCGGACGGCCCGGACCCCGCCGCCGGGCACGGCGGCCCGGGCCGGGCACCGGCCGGCGAGGTTTCCACGCCTCCCGGCTGGGCCCGCCCCGGGCCCGCGGTCGCCTCCGCGCCGGCCTACGGCGAGGGTCCCCCCGGCGGCCCGGCCGGCCCGGGCTTCGGCCCGCCCCCGGCCCGCGGCCGACCGCGGCCGCGCGGGTCGCACGTCCCGCGCGCCGTCGCCGCCTGCTCGCTCGGCCTGCTCCTGGCTCTGGGCGGGGTCTGGTATGCCGTGGCGCACCGGCCGCAGGGCGGGACGCCGGCACCGTACGGAGACGCCGTCGGCCTCGCCCGCCCCCTGCAGGCCGGGGAGTGCGTCGTCGCCGACTGGCCCGGGGCCCCCTTCCAGGGGGTACCGCGGCTGACCGTGGATCCGACGTGTGCCGAGAAGGCCCCGGACGGGCAGGTCATGGCGGTCGTCGGCAGCGCGTCCGCCGACGAGGCCCGCCGGCAGGGACCCGCGGAGTGCGCGCGGCGCACACGGGGGCTGCGGGCGAAGCTCGCGGACGTCCGCGCCTACGCGGTGGTCCCGTCCCGGGCGGGCTTCCCGGCGGCCGGGCGCCGCACCGCGTGCCTGGTGCTGGGCGCGCACGGCCCGGTGTACGGGCCGCTCGGGGAGTACCGCAGGCCCGGGATGCAGTTCACCGACACCGCCGCCATGCAGAAGGGGGACTGCCTCGACGCACCGTCGCTGCGGGTCGCCCGGCTGGTGCCGTGCGCCGGGACGCACGATCAGCGGGTGCTCGGCTTCACCCGGCTGGCCCCCGGCACCACCCTCGCCGCGGCGAAGGGCCTGTCGGACGCGGCGTGCGCGCGGGACGTGCCGCCGAAGGACCACGGCTACGGCCCGAGCCGTTACGAGGCCGCCTCCTGGACGGGCAGGAGCGCCTGGATGTCCGGAACTCGTCTGGTCGTGTGCACCGTGCGCAAGCAGAACGGGGGCACCATGGGGAAGGACGATCCATGAGGAGGGTGTCGCGATGCCCGGTTCCACGAAGACGATGGGGGTGATCACCGTGGCCGGGCTCGTCGTCGTGACGGCCTACACGGTGGCGCTCGGCAGCAACGGCTGGCTGTGGTTCGGCTGGGTCGTCCTCGGCCTGATCACTCTCGGCATGGTGGCCTCGCGCAACACATGACGCTCACTCCCGGGGCAGCCGTCCCGCCGAGTGCACCCCGGGCTGGTACTTCGGCAGCCGGGCGGTGATCTTCATGCCCGCTCCCACCGCGGTCTCGATGACGAGCCCGTGGTCGTCGCCGTAGACCTGGCGCAGCCGGTCGTCCACGTTGGACAGCCCGATGCCGCCCGACAGGCTGGTCTCCCCGGCGAGGATGCGGCGCAGTTGCTCGGGGTCCATGCCCGCGCCGTCGTCCTCGATGACGACCTTGGCCTCGGCGCCCGCGTCCCGCGCGATGATGCTGATGTGCCGTTTGTCGGTGGTGCCCTCCAGCCCGTGCTTGACGGCGTTCTCGACGAGGGGCTGCAGGCACAGGTACGGCAGGGCCACGGGCAGCACCTCGGGCGCGATCTGCAGGGTGACCGAGAGCCGTTCGCCGAAGCGGGCCCGCACGAGCGCCAGGTACTGGTCGATGGCGTGGAGTTCGTCGGCGAGCGTGGTGAAGTCGCCGTGCCGGCGGAACGAGTACCGGGTGAAGTCCGCGAACTCCAGGAGGAGTTCCCGGGCCCGTTCCGGGTCGGTGCGCACGAACGAGGCGATCACGGCGAGCGAGTTGAAGATGAAGTGGGGGGAGATCTGGGCGCGCAGTGCCTTGATCTCGGCCTCGATGAGCCGGGTGCGGGACTGGTCGAGGTCCACCAGTTCCAGCTGTACGGAGACCCAGCGGGCGACCTCGCCGGCGGCCCGGACGAGGACGGCGGACTCGCGGGGCGCGCAGGCCACGAGCGCCCCGTGCACCCGGTCGTCGACGGTGAGCGGGGCGACGACGGCCCAGCGCAGCGGGCAGTCGGGGACGTCGCACCGGAGGCGGAACGCCTCGCCGCGGCCGCTCTCCAGCGGCCCGCTGAGCCGTTCCAGCACCTCGTCGCGGTGGTGCTCGCCCACTCCGTCCCAGGCCAGCACGGTGTGCCGGTCGGTGAGGCAGAGCGCGTCGGTGCCGAGCAGGGTCCGCAGCCGGCGCGCGGACTTGCGGGCCGTCTCCTCGGTGAGCCCGGCCCGCAGCGGCGGCGCGGCCAGGGACGCGGTGTGCAGGGTCTGGAAGGTGGCGTGCTCGACGGGGGTGCCGAGCCCACCGAGGTTCTCGGGGCGCGCGGTGCGCCGCCCGAGCCAGAACCCGAGGGTCAGCAGCGGCAGTACGGCCACGCACAGTCCCGCGATGAAGCCGCTCACGCCTTCACCTCCGCCCGCAGTTCCTCCGGCAGATGGAAGCGCGCCAGGATCGCCGCAGTGCCGGCCGGCACCCGCCCGGGTGTGGCGAGGGACACCAGCAGCATGGTCAGGAATCCGAGCGGCACCGACCAGAGGGCGGGCCAGGCGAGCAGGGCGTGCAGGAAGCCGGTGCCCGGACAGCCCGCCATGGTCGCCGTCACCGCGGCGAACGCCGACCCGCCCCCCAGCAGCATCCCGGCCGCCGCGCCGGGCGGGGTCAGCCGCCGCCACCAGATGCCCAGCACGAGCAGTGGGCAGAACGACGAGGCGGACACCGCGAACGCGAGCCCCACCGCGTCGGCCACCGGCAGCCCGCCCACCAGCACGCTGGCCGTGAGGGGCACCACCATCGACAGCACGGTGCCGAGCCGGAAGTGCCGCACGCCCCGCGACGGCAGCACGTCCTGGGTGAGCACCCCGGCCACCGCCACGGTCAGCCCGGACGCGGTGGACAGGAACGCGGCGAAGGCCCCGCCCGCGACCAGCGCCCCGAGCAGGTCCGCGCCGAGCCCGCCGATCACGCGGTCGGGCAGCAGCAGGACGGCGGCGTCGGCGTCGCCCGACAGGGTGAGTTCGGGGGCGTACAGCCGGCCCAGCGCCCCGTAGACGGGAGGCAGCAGGTAGAAGGCGCCGATCAGGCCGAGCACCGCGACGGTGGTACGGCGCGCGGCGACGCCGTGCGGGCTGGTGTAGAAGCGGACGACGACGTGCGGCAGGCCCATCGTGCCCAGGAAGGTGGCCAGGATCAGTCCGTACGTGGCGTACAGCGGGCGTTCCTCCCGGCCGGACTCCAGTGAGGACGACATGCCGGCGGCGCTGCCGCGCTCGACGGCGGGGACGGGGTCGCCCCCGGCGAAGGTCAGCAGGGTGCCGCGTTCGACGCGATGGACCCCGCTGGTCAGGGCCACGCGCTGCCCCGTGTAGTCCCGGCCGTCGATCGTGCCCGTCGCCGTGATGTCGAGCGGACCGTCGAGTCTGAGGTCGAGGCCGTCGTCGATCCGTACGACGCGGTGGTCGCGGAAGGTCGCCGGTTCGGCGAACGCGCCGCGCGGCGATCCGTCGCCCTGCCAGGCCAGCAGCAGGAAGAGGGCCGGGACCAGCAGGGCGGTGAGTTTGAGCCAGTACTGGAACGCCTGCACGAAGGTGATGCTGCGCATGCCGCCCGCGGCGACGGTCGCGACCACGACGACGGCGACGATGATCCCGCCGACCGAGTCGGGGGCACCGGTCAGCACGGCCAGGGTGAGCCCGGCGCCCTGCAACTGGGGCAGCAGGTACAGCCAGCCGATCCCGACGACGAAGGCCCCGGCGAGCCGTCGTACCTGCTGCGAGGCGAGCCGGGCCTCGGCGAAGTCGGGCAGGGTGTACGCGCCGGAGCGGCGCAGCGGGGCGGCGACGAACAGGAGCAGCACGAGATAGCCGGCGGTGTAGCCGACCGGGTACCACAGCATGTCGGGGCCCTGGACGAGGACCAGGCCGGCGATGCCGAGGAACGAGGCGGCGGAGAGGTACTCGCCGCTGATCGCGGCCGCGTTGAGGCGGGGGCCGACGGTGCGGGAGGCGACGTAGAAGTCGGAGGTGGTGCGGGAGATGCGCAGCCCGAAGGCGCCGACGAGGACGGTCGCCAGGACGACGAGGGCGACCGCGGGGACGGAGTAGTTCTGGTTCACGGGCGGTCCTCAGCGGTCTTCGACGAGACGGACGAAGTCCTTCTCGTTGCGTTCGGCACGGCGCACGTACCAGGCGGCCAGCAGCACCAGCGGCGGATAGAGGCAGAAGCCGAGGACGATCCACTCCAGGCCGTGGTTGCGGATGGTGAGGAACACCAGGGGCAGCGGCCCGACCAGGAGCACGAGGACGGTGAACACCAGCAGGGCCGCGCGGAGCTGGCTGCGCATGAGCGAGCGCACATAGGTGTGCCCGAGCGTGGTCTGTTCGTCGATCTCGGTCTGCGGGCGGTAGTAGCCGAAGGCGCGGCGGGTGTGCCGGGGCGGTCCGGTGACGACGACACGGCGTTCCGTGGGTTCCTGTGCCATGCCCGCCTCACTGTCCCGTCGTCCGGCGCATCAGCAGGTCCCGCAGTTCGCGGGCGTGCCGGCGGCTGACCTGGAGTTCGACGGAGTCGATGAGGACGCTCACCGTGCCCGCGTCCAGGCGCAGCTCGTCGATGTGGTGCAGGGCGACGAGGTGGCGGCGGTGGATGCGGACGAACCCGCGCGAGCGCCAGCGCTCCTCCAGGGTGGACAGCGGGATCCGTACGAGGTGGCTGCCGTGGGCGGTGTGCAGGCGGGCGTAGTCGCCCTGCGCCTCGACGTGGGTGATCTCCTCGACGGGGACGAAGCGCATCACGCCGCCGAGTTCCACGGATATGTGGTCGGGATCGGGCTCGTGCACGGGGATCGGCGTTGTGGTCTCCCGCAGCAGGGCGACGCGGCGCACCGCCTCCGCGAGCCGCTCGTGGCGCACGGGCTTGAGGACGTAGTCGACCGCCTTGAGGTCGAAGGCCTGCACGGCGAACCCCTCGTGGGCGGTGACGAAGACGACGAGCGGCGGCCGGGAGAAGCCGGTCAGCAGCCGGGCCATCTCCAGCCCGTCGAGTCCGGGCATGTGGATGTCGAGGAAGACGACGTCGATGGTGTCGGGGCCGTCGGGGCCGGACTCCAGCGCGCGGTTGATGCGGCGCAGGGCCTCGGTCGCGTCGCTCGCGCCCTCCACGCTGCTGATCCGCGGGTCGGCGTTGAGCAGATAGAGGAGTTCCCCGAGCGAGGGGCGTTCGTCGTCGACGGCGAGGGCGCGCAGCATGAAGGTGGAGTGTAGGAGGATTCCGCACCTCTGGACATGTCCGGAGCCGAGACGTTATCGCTGGATACAGTGCCCGCATGAACAGCAGGCCAGCCATGTTCGACGAGCTCGACCGGAAGATCATCACCGCGCTCACGGCGAATGCCCGCAGCAGTTTCGCGGAGATCGGCGCGACGATCGGCCTGTCCGCGACCGCGGTCAAGCGGCGCGTGGACCGGCTGCGCGAGACGGGTGTGATCACCGGGTTCACGGCCACGGTGAAGCCGTCGGCGCTGGGATGGCGCACGGAGGCGTACGTCGAGGTGTACTGCGAGGGTGCGGCGCCGCCCCGGCGGCTGGCGGAGGTCGTGCGCAACCATCCGGAGATCACCGCGGCGATGACGGTGACCGGCGGTGCGGACGCGCTGCTGCATGTGCGGGCGACGGATGTGGAGCACTTCGAGGAGGTGCTGGAGCGCATCCGCACCGAGCCGTTCATCCGGAAGACGATCAGCTACATGGTGCTGTCCCATCTCCTCCCGGACAGCCCGGAGGCGGGCGCCAGCCAGCCCGCGCCGGCGGACACGCCGGGGCGCGCATCAGACGTGCGTTGAGCTGGTCCACGACGCAGCAATCCTGCGTACATGCGCAACTTTTGTCGCTTGTCGCCCGTCCGGGTCCCTTCCTACCGTGGTGGCACCCCCTTTTCGACCCCGCAGGAAGCGGAGGAGCCTTTCTGTGCCCGAAAGCCGTGTACCGCGCCCCCGGCGCTTTCTCGTCTGCGAACCCAGACACTTCGCCGTGCAGTACGCGATCAATCCCTGGATGCACCCCGACACACAGGTCGACGTCGATCTCGCCCACGCACAGTGGCAGGCGCTGATCGGCGCGTACCGTGCCCACGGCCACACGGTGGAGAGCGTGGAGCCGGTGGCCGGACTCCCGGACATGGTCTTCGCGGCGAACTCCGCGCTCGTCCTGGAGGGCCGGGTCTTCGGCGCGCAGTTCCACGCACCGCAGCGCCGCCCCGAGTCCACCGCCTACGACACCTGGTTCAAGGCGGCGGGCTTCCACGTCTACCGGCCCGAATCGGTGTGCGAGGGCGAGGGCGATCTGGTCCCGGCGGGACGGTACGTCCTGGCCGGCACCGGATTCCGTACGACGCGGGAGGCGCACCGCGAGGTGCAGGAGTTCTTCGGCGTCCCGGTGATCAGCCTCCATCTGGTGGACCCGTACTTCTACCACCTCGACACGGCGCTGTTCGTCCTCGACGACGACACCATCGCGTACTACCCGGAGGCGTTCTCGCCGGGCAGCCGCGAGGTGCTGGCCCGGCTGTACCCGGACGCCGTGCTCGCCACCCGTGAGGACGCCCTGGCCTTCGGCCTGAACTCCGTGTCGGACGGCCGGCACGTCTTCATCGCGCCGGGGGCCACCGCCCTCGCCGACCAGCTCGTACGCCGCGGATACGTTCCCGTCCCCGTCGACCTCTCCGAGTTCCACAAGGCCGGCGGAGGCATCAAGTGCTGCACCCAGGAGATCCGTTCATGACCGCTCCCGTCCGTACGCGTTCGTCCGACGAGATGATCCGAGCCGAGGAACCGGTCCTCGCGCACAACTACCACCCGCTGCCCGTGGTCGTCGCCCGCGCCGAGGGCGCGTGGGTGGAGGACGTCGAGGGCCGTCGCTACCTCGACATGCTCGCCGGGTACTCCGCGCTCAACTTCGGGCACCGCAACCCGGTGCTGATCGAGGCCGCCCACCGTCAGCTGGACCGGCTGACCCTCACCTCCCGCGCCTTCCACAACGACCGGCTGGCGGAGTTCGCGGAGGCGCTGGCCGCGCTGACCGGCCTGGACATGGTGCTGCCCATGAACACGGGTGCGGAGGCGGTGGAGAGCGCCGTCAAGGTGGCCCGGAAGTGGGCCTACGAGGTCAAGGGCGTTCCGGCCGACCGGGCGACGATCGTGGTGGCGGCGGGCAACTTCCACGGCCGTACCACGACGATCGTCAGCTTCTCCACCGACGAGACGGCGCGCTCGGGGTTCGGGCCGTTCACGCCGGGCTTCCGCGTCGTGCCGTACAACGACCTGGCCGCGCTGGAGGCGGCCGTCGACGAGACGACCGCCGCCGTGCTGATCGAGCCCATCCAGGGCGAGGCGGGCGTGATCATCCCCGACGAGGGCTATCTCACCGGGGTCCGCGACCTCACCCGCCGCGCCGGATGCCTGTTCGTCGCCGACGAGATCCAGTCGGGTCTCGGCCGCACGGGCCGGACGCTGGCGGTGGAGCACGAGGGGGTCGTGCCGGACGTCCTGCTGCTCGGCAAGGCGCTCGGGGGCGGCATCGTGCCGGTGTCCGCGGTGGTCGCCCGCCGCGATGTCCTCGGTGTTCTGCACCCGGGCGAGCACGGGTCGACGTTCGGCGGCAACCCTCTCGCCGCGGCCGTCGGCACCGCGGTCGTCCGTCTCCTGGAGACGGGCGCGTTCCAGCGCAGGGCGGCCGAGGCGGGTGTGCTGCTGGAGGACGGACTCGCCGCGCTGGTCGGCAGGGGTGTCGTGGGCTTCCGCTCGCGCGGACTGTGGGCGGGCGTCGACATCGATCCCGCGATCGGCACGGGCCGCGAGATCAGCGAGCGCCTGATGCGGGAGGGGGTCCTGGTCAAGGACACCCACGGCTCGACGATCCGCCTGGCGCCGCCGCTGACGATCACGGACGAGGAGCTGGGGTCGGCGCTGGCGGCGCTGGAGAAGGTGCTGGCGGCGTGAACGACGCCCGGGGGCGCGCCCGACGGCCGCCCCCGGGTGCCCCGCCACGCTGCTGCGAGCAGCCCGGCCGGGCCTGCGCACCGCACGGTCCGGCGGGCGCGGGGCCGGCGGCGGCGCCCCACAACCGGTCACGGCGCCCGCCCGGCCCCGGCATCCGGCGGGGCCGAGCACCGCGGTGGGAACGGCCGTCATGGCGAGGCCCGGCTCCGGCTCCGGCCCGCGTGCCCGGCGCGGCGGCGAGCGCGGTCAGCGGAGCCGCCCGCCGCCGGATGCCGGGGCCGAGCACCGCGGTGGGAACGGCTGTCATGGCGAGGCCCGGCTCCGGTTCCGGTTCCGGGGAGGAGACCCCATCCGCTGCCGGACGCCCCCCGGATCGGTGAGAAGGGCGGTCAGGGGCGCCGCAGGCGGCGGGCCGCGCCGCGGCCGAGTGCCGCGGCGGGAAGGGCCCCCAGGGCGGTGGCGACGGCGGTGGCCGTCCAGGTGTTCAACCGTGAGGGTGCCTCGGGGCGCAGTGCCAGGCGTTCCGGCAGGTCGGCCGGCAGGGGTCCGTCCAGGCCCAGGGCCAGTGCCTCGGCCAGGTGCAGGGCCCGTCGGCCGGTGCCGCCCTGTTCGATCTGGGTGCGGCAGCTGAAGCCGTCCGCCAGGAGCAGGCCGGAGGGCGCGGCCGCGCGCACGGCGGGCAGCACACCCTGTTCCGCGACGGCCATGGACAGCTGGTGGTGGCCGCGTTCGAACCCGAAGTTCCCGGCGAGTCCGCAGCAGCCCTCGTCGAGGACGTCGGCGTCGATGCGGGCGCGGCGCATCAGTTCGCGGTCGGCGTCGAAGCGCATGACCGCGTGCTGGTGGCAGTGGGTCTGCACGGTCGCCTGCCGCGTCAGGGCGGGCGGCCGCCAGTCCCCGGGCGCATGGTGGACGAGGTGCTCCGCGAAGGTGCGGAACTGCCCGGCCAGGCGCCGCACGTCCTGGTCGGCTGGCATCAGTTCCGGCGCGTCCGCCCGGAACACGGCGGTGCAGGACGGTTCGAGGCCCACGACGGGGGTGCCCGCCTGCGTCCACGGGCGCAGCACGTCGAGCGTGCGCCGGAGCACCTTCTCGGCCACGGCCGGCTGCCCGGTGGAGATCCAGGTCAGTCCGCAGCACACGGGCTTGTCCGGTACGGCGACGCGGAAGCCGGCGTCCTCCAGGACCCGGACGGCGGACCTCGCGATCGAGGGGTGGAAGTAGGTGCTGAAGGTGTCGGGCCACAGCACCACCGCGCGCGCGTCGCCGGGGTCGGGCTCCTCGGTGCCGCGGGCCCGCCACCACTGCAGGAAGGACTCGTGCGCGAACACCGGAGCCTCGCGGGCGCCGTCCACGCCCGCCAGCCGTTTGCCGGCCGCGGCCAGCCCGGGTGCCCGCAGCACGCTGTTGACCACGGGCGGGGCGATGCGGGAGAGGAGGGCCCACACCGGCAGCCAGCCCAGCGAGTAGTGGGCGGCCGGCCGCGGCCGGCCGGCGTAGTGGTGGGCGAGGAACTCGGCCTTGTACGTGGCCATGTCCACGCCGGTGGGGCAGTCCGACCTGCAGCCCTTGCACGCCAGGCAGAGGTCCAGGGCGTCGCGGACCTCGGTCGAGCGCCAGCCGTCGGTGACCGCCGAGTCCGGGTGGCCGTCGAGCATCTCGAACAGCAGTCGCGCCCGGCCGCGTGTGGAGTGCTCCTCCTCCTTGGTGACCCGGTAGGACGGGCACATCACGCCCCCGTGGTGGCTGCGGCAGTTGCCGATCCCGACGCAGCGCATCACGGCCCGGGTGAAGGAGTGGTCGTCCTCCGGGTAGCCGAAGTGCGTCGGGCCCGTGGCGGGCCGCCAGCCGGAGCCCAGCCGCAGTTGCCCGTCGACCGGGTTCGGATCGACGACCTTGCCCGGGTTCATCCGGTCGTCCGGGTCGAAGAGGGCCTTGAGTTCGCCGAAGGCGGTCACAAGGCGGTCCCCGAACATGCGGCGCAGCAGTTCGCCCCGTGCCTGCCCGTCTCCGTGCTCCCCCGACAGGGATCCGCCGTACGACGCCACGAGGTCGGCGGCGCGCTCCAGGAACCGGCGGAAGTCGGCCACGCCGTCGGCGGTCTTCAGTCCGAACGGGATGCGGGTGTGCACACAGCCCTGTCCGAAGTGGCCGTACAGCGAGGGATGGTCGTATCCGAAGTCGCCGAACAGCCCCATCAGGTCCCGCAGATAGCCGCCCAGGCGGTCGGGCGGCACGGCCGAGTCCTCCCAGCCCTCCCAGGTCTCACGCTCGTCCGGGGGCCGCGCGGTCACGCCGAGGCCCGCCTCGCGGGCTTTGAGCATCTCCTCCTCGCGCCGCGGATCGTCGGAGAAGGCCACCGTGGGCTCCTTCTCGTCGCGGCCCATCGCGCGCAGCAGCGCGTGGGCCTGCTCGTCGACATCGTCCTGCGTCTCGCCGCTGAACTGCACCAGCAGCCAGCTGTCGCCTTCGGGAAGGGACCTGAGGGAGTCGAGGTGGGCGTGCTCCTCGCGCATCAGCTGCGCCATCCGCCCGTCCAGGGCCTCCAACTGGCTGGGCGAGCAGTGCTCCAGGACGGCGGGGACCTCGTCGGCGGCCGCGCAGATGTCGGCGTATCCGAGCACCAGCAGCGACTGGCGGGGCGGCACGGGAACGAGGTCGAGTTCGGCGCGCAGCACGGTCACGAGGGTGCTCTCGCTGCCGACCAGCGCCTTGGCCACGTCGAAGCCGTTCTCCGGCAGCAGTGAGTCCAGGTTGTAGCCGGAGACACGGCGCGGGATCTTCGGATAGCCGCGCCGCACATCCTCCAGGTACTCGCCGACGATGCGGTCGAGGCCGTCGTAGATCGCGGCCCTGCGGCCGCCGTCGGCGGCGATCTGCGCCCGCTCGGCCCTGGAGGTGGGGCCCACCCACATGCGGGTGCCGTCATAGGTGAGGACTTCGAGACGGCGTACGTTGTCCACGGTCTTGCCGTAGGCCTGCGCGGAGGCCCCGCAGGAGTTGTTGCCGATCATGCCGCCCAGCGCGCAGTGGCTGTGCGTCGACGGTCTGGGCCCGAACTGGAGGCGGTGGTCGGACAGCCGGCGGTCGAGCTCGTCCAGCACCAGCCCCGGTTCCACGACGCAGGTGCGTGCGTCGGGGTCGACGGACACGAGCGCATGGCAGTACTTGGTCCAGTCGATGATCACCGCGGTGTTGGTCGCCTGGCCGGCGAGGCTGGTCCCTCCGCCCCGGGACAGGACGGGGGCGCCGAACCGCGCGCACACCTCGACCGTCCGGGCGCCGGCCTCGACGCCGCGCGGGACGACGACTCCGATCGGGACCTGGCGGTAGTTGGATCCGTCCGTGGCGTACGCCCCTCTGCTGCCCGCGTCGAAGCGGACCTCCGCGTCGACCGCGTCGCGCAGCGCCGCCTCCAGCCCGGCCACGTCGACCGCGGCTCCCGGCCGGCCGGCGGGTCCGGGCGTGCCGTTGCGCGCTGTGAGGGCCATGGATCGTGACCGCCTTCCTCGGCTGTGTCAGGGTTCCGGGATCCGTACCGTTCGCACGGCACGGGCGGTACGGCCGCACCGCGGCTCAGCCGATCTTGCGCCCCTGCAGGGGTGCCGTCGCGGCACCGGCGCCTTCCCGCACTCCGTGCAGGAACTCCTGCACAGCCTCGACCGCCGTGTGCTCCGGCCGCCAGCCCAGTTCGGTGTGCGCGCGGGCGCAGTCCATCAGCGGCAGCCGCAGGACGGCGTCGAAGAGGTGCGGTGACGCGGGAAGCAGCCGCAGCCCCCACGCCGCGGCGATCGCCGACCGGGCGGCGGTGCGGGGCAGTCGTACGGGGCGGGCGCCGAGCAGTTCACCCAGCACGGCCGCGTCGAGGGGCGGCTCGGCGGCCAGGTTGAACGCGCCCCTGGCCCTGCCCTGCGCCGCGAGCCGGTAGGCGTGGGCGGCGTCGTCGGTGTGCAGGGCCTGGACCCGCAGTCCCGGAATGTCCGGCAGGAACGGCAGCAGTTCGGGGCGGATCAGCGGTCCGGGCAGGAACCGTCCCGCGAAGATGCGTCGTTGTTCGCTCGCCGACTCGCGCTTGAAGAGGAAGGCGGGCCGCATCCGTACGACCCGGACGCCGGGGTGCTCGTGCTCGAAGACGTCGAGCGCCCGCTCCAGGTACGCCTTCTCGCGCGTGTAGGCGGCGTCCGGCCAGCCGTGCGTCGGCCAGGACTCGTCCACGGCGTGGTCCTTGGGTCCGGGGGAGTACGCTCCGACGGACGAGGCGTGCACCAGCGCCGGCACCTTCGCCGCGGCGACGGCCTCGAAGACCCGGATGCCGCCGAGGACATTGGTGCGCCAGGTCGTGACCGGATCGTGCGTCGGCTGGAAGGCCCAGGCCAGGTGTACCACCGCGTCGGCGCCCTGGAACTCCCGCACCAGGTCGGTCTCCTCCGACGCGAGGTCGGCCTCCGACCACTCCACGCGGGCCGGGCCGAGGTCGGGAATCCGGCGCGCCAGGCCCCGGACGCTGCGGACGTCCGGGTCATCGGCGAGCAGGCGCACCAGGCTGGTGCCCACGTTGCCGGTGGCGCCCGTGACAACGATCTTGCTGCCGGTTGCGGTGCTCACTTCGGGCTCCTCTCGGTGGCCGGGTACCTGCGAGTACCCGGTGCACGCGCTTGAAGCCCACCCCCACGCGGCACGGGGGCGTGCGGGCGGTCACGGACGCTGCTGCCGGCTGCCGCGCCGGGCGTCGTGGCTGGCCAGGAGGGCGAGGAGCTCGGAGACGCTCAGGCTCGCCTCCGCCGGGTGGCGCAGGGGTGTGTCCGGCTGGATGCGGTAGGTGTTGGTACGCCCCTCGCGCATGCGGATGAGGTAGCCCTCCTGCTCCAGATCGGAAATGATCTTCTGGACCGCGCGCTCCGTCAGCCGGCAGCGGGCCGCGATGTCACGGATGCGGGTGCCCCGGTCGTCGGCGATGGACGCCAGCACGCGCGCGTGATTGGTGAGAAACGTCCAGCCGTTGTGCGGCTCAAGCACTCCACCCATGGGTCGAGAGTAGGCCCTCTGGTTCACGAATACAAAAAGACGAAAGCTGATTCATGCATCGCTTGACATGTGACCATGCCTGACTGAGCCTTGCATCGGGGGGCGCGCGACGGGACGAGCTCGGGAGGCTGTGATGGTGAAGCGCCCGCTTCCCGAGCCGGGAAGCCGGGACGAGGCCGTGGGCGGGGCGGGCACCCACCCGCCGGAGCACCCCGGGAGGTCCTGGCTGACGGTGGAGGCTCGCCGTGAGGGGGACCGGGTGATCGTCCTGGTGTCGGGCGAGCTGGACATCGACACGGAGGAGGCGTTGCAGGACGCCCTCGGCGACGCCCTGCGCCGCTCGGTGAGCGGTGTCGACATCGATCTCGGCCGGGTGGACTTCTGTGACTGCTCGGGCCTCAACGTCCTGCTCGGTGTGCGCCGCCGGGCCCTGGAGGACGCCAAGACCCTCACCCTGCGCGCGGCCGGTCCCTCCGTGGAGAGGCTGCTCTCACTGACCGGCACGCGGTCCCTGTTCGGCCCGCCGCCCACGCTCCCCGGGACCGCTGTGAACGGCCACGACAGGCACCCCCGGCAGCACCAGGACTCCCCGGAGGAGGACGAGCGGCCCGGCGACACGGACCGGGCCCTGCACATCGAACTGGTCCAGCTCAGGCGGGCCATGCAGACCCGGCCGGTGATCGACCTGGCCCGCGGGGTCCTGATGGCGTCGTTCGCCCTCAGCGCCCAGGACGCCTGGAACGTGCTGGTCACCGTCTCCCAGCGGACCAACACGAAACTGCACCACGTCGCCGAGAACCTGGTGGAGGCCGTCAACGGCGACGCCCCGCCCGGACTCGTGCGACAGGAGCTGGCGACCGCCGTGACCGCGGTGAAGGACCCTCCTGCCCGCTCTTCCCGCGCCGGCTGAGGACCACCGATGCGCACCAGGACACCGATGTGCACCAGGGCGCGACTCGTGCCACGCTGATCAGGGGCGGAGCTGTGTCCACCTCGCCTCATCGAGGAGTGAGCCGCCATGACCGACCGGGAACGCGACCCGTACGCGGACGACTCGGGCTATGTCGAGGACATGACCGAGGAAACCCTCGGCGCTCAGGAGCAGGCACGTCAGGAACGCCAGCACCGGCAGGAGGAACGCCAGCAGCAGCGCCGGCACCTGCAGGAGGAGCGGCAGCAGCAGCGCAGCCGCCCGTCGGACCACGAGTACTCCTACCCGGAGGATTCCGACGAGGACCTTCTGTGACTCGCACGCTCCCCAGCGCGCCGCACGGCCCGGCCGACGGGATCCCGGCAGGACCGGTTCCGGCGGCCTGCGGCCGACTCTAGACTGGCAGCTCACCCCCCTGCCGGTTGAGCTGCCGGAACACGGCGGTTGAGGCGATCCGCCGCCTGAGGAGCGACCTCTTGTTCTACTACCTGCTCAAATACGTCATTCTCGGACCGCTGTTGCGTCTGGCCTTCCGGCCGCGGATCGAGGGCCTCGACCATGTGCCGTCGTCAGGACCGGCCATCGTCGCGGGCAACCACCTCTCCTTCTCCGACCACTTCCTGATGCCCGCGATCCTCAGACGGCGCATCACCTTCCTCGCGAAGGCGGAGTACTTCACGGGCCCGGGCATCAAGGGCCGTCTCACCGCCGCGTTCTTCCGCAGCATCGGGCAGATCCCGGTGGACCGCTCCGGCAAGGACGCCGGGCAGGCCGCGATCCGCGAGGGGCTCCGCGTGCTGCGCAGGGGCGAGTTGCTGGGCATCTACCCGGAAGGCACCCGCTCCCACGACGGCCGCCTGTACAAGGGCAAGGTCGGCGTCGCGGTGATGGCTCTCAGGGCCCAGGTCCCCGTCGTCCCCTGCGCCATGATCGGCACCTTCGAGGCGCAGCCGCCGGGCAAGGTCATCCCCAGCTTCCGCCCCGTGGTGATCCGCTTCGGCAAGCCCCTCGATTTCTCCCGCTACGCCGGGATGGAGAACGAGAAGGCCATTCTGCGCGCCGTCACCGACGAGATCATGTACGCCATCCTGTCCCTGTCCGAGCAGGAGTACGTCGACCGGTACGCGGCGGTCGTGAAGGCCGAGGAGGCCGAGGAGGCCGCGGAGAAGAAGGGGAGGACGGGGAAGGCGGCGAAGAGCCGCAGGTTCCCGCGGATGCCGCTGAGCTGACGGGGGACGGCGAGGGGGGCGGCCGGGTTCCGGCCGCCCCCCTCGCGCGTGTGCGGGACTACGGCTTCGGCGTGGCGTGCGGCGCGCACGTCACATCGGAGGCGTCCGTCCCGCCGGTGAGCAGGTAGGTGTCCACCCGGCTGTTGATGCACGGGTTGACCAGACCGGTCACACCGTGGGACCCCGCGTCCTTCTCGATGATCAGGCGGGAGCCCTTGAAGCGCTCGTGCAGTTCGACCGCGCCCCCGAACGGTGTCGCGGCGTCACGCGTGGACTGCACGATCAGGACGGTCGGCAGGCCCTTGCCGGTCTTCACGTTCAGCGGGGTCAGCTGCTTGACCGGCCAGGTGGCGCACGGCAGGTTCATCCAGGCGTTCGCCCACGTCAGGAACGGGTAGTCCTTGTTCAGCCGGGTGTTGTCCCGGTCCCACTTCCGCCAGCTGGTGGGCCACTTGGCGTCGGTGCACTCGACGGCCGTGTAGACGGCGTTGCCGTTCTCCGAGGCGATGTTGCCGGCCGTGTCCGACAGGTCGGGCGCGGCCGCGTCGACGAGCGCCTGGGTGTCGCCGGCGACGTACTTGCTGAAGACGGTCGCGACCCGCACCCAGGCGGAGTCGTAGTACGGGGCGCTCTGGAAGAAGGAGAGCAGCTCGGCCGGTCCGACGACGCCGCCGATGGGGTCCTTCTTCGCCGTGGCGCGCAGGTCCAGCCACTTCGCCTGCACGGCGGCCCGCGTGGTGCCCAGGTGGAAGGCGGCGTCGTTGGCCGCGACCCAGTCCTCCCAGTCCTTCCAGCGGCCCTCGAAGGCGACGTCCTGGTCGAGGTTGGCCTGGTACCAGATCTTCTCCCGCGAGGGGTTGACCACGCTGTCGACGATCATCCGGCGGATGTGGCCCGGGAAGAGGGTGCCGTAGACGGCGCCGAGGTACGTACCGTACGAGACGCCCAGGTAGTTGATCTTCTTCTCCCCGAGCGCGGCACGGATGACGTCCAGGTCGCGGGCGGTGTTGGGCGTGGTCATCTGCTGCAGCATCGCGCGGCCGGTGCGTTCGAGGCATCCCTGCGCGTACTCCCGGGCGAGCCCCCGCTGGGCGAGCTTGTCCGCCTCGGAGTCGGGGACCGGGTCCGCCTTGGGCGCCTTCACGAACTCCTGCGGATCGGCGCAGGAGATGGGCGCCGAGTGGCCGACGCCGCGCGGGTCGAAGCCGACGAAGTCGTACGCCTTCGCCACGTTGGCCCAGACGGCGTTCTTGGTGGTGACCCGGCGCGGGAAGAACAGACCCGACCCGCCGGGGCCGCCCGGATTGTAGACGAGGGCGCCCTGGCGCTCCTCCTTGGTGCCGGTGTTCCCGATGCGGTCGACGGCGAGCCTGATCTGCCTGCCGTTCGGGTGGGCGTAGTCGAGCGGAACCGTGACCCAGCCGCACTGGATGGGCTTCACGAGCCCCCAGTCGGCCGGGCAGTCCTGCCAGTCGATGCCGGCCTCGGCGGCCCTTGCCGCGGCGATCGCCGTACCGCGGCCCTCCCGGTCCTGGCCGTGGCGCGTGTCGGCGGTGGCCGACGGTGCCGCCACGGCCCCGGCTATCAGCGTCGCCGTGACGAGCGCCCCAACAGAGCCGAGCCCGGTGGCCCGCCTCGTCGGTCTGATTCCCCTCAAGAGGGACCTCCCCGTACATGGTTGCGATGGGTACGGGGATCCTTTCTGCTGTGAAGGCGCCGACACCAGGGGTTACTTGACTTTCTTTGCCAATCCGATAACCGGTGCACGACTGTCCGTTGAGCGGAGAGACCGGTTCAGCCGAGATCGCGCAGCGCCTCGTCCAGCAGGCGGCGCAGCCGCCGCGCGTCCGGCGCGACTGCGGTGACGAGCACGGCGGGCCCGGCGAGCGGAGTGAGCGCGGCGCACTCCCCCAGCACCCGTGGCGCCATCGGCGCTGAGCCGAACTCCGGCCGGACGAGGAGGAGTTGACCGAGCGCCCGGTGACCCGCCAGCACGGCGGGTCCGTCCCAGCCGCCGGGGGCGCCGGGCCCGCAGGCCACTTCCTGGTCGAGCAGGGGCCGTCCGTCCAGCCGCACGGTCAGCCGGCTCGTCAGCCGCCCGGGCTCCTCACCGGCACGGCCGAGGACCTGCTCCTCACGGAACACCAGGCGGGCGCCGGGAGCGAGGTCGACACGCGCGCAGACGCACAGCTCGCTGCCTCGCGCCGAGATCAACTGCTCGGGCAGCCAGCGCAGTTCGCCCCCGGCCGCCACCCGGAGCCGGACGTCGTAGCGTGCCTCGCCCTTGGTCTGCCCGGGCAGGGCGAGGGTGGCCGCGGCCGATCCCAGGTGCAGCAGGGCGCCGCTGCCCACCTCGGCCTCGACGGTGAAGTGGTCCCGGCCGAGCGGCCCGCTCATCGCGCCGACGAGCAGCACGCGCGCCTCGTCACCGCTCGCCCGGGTACGGCGCGGCGCGAGCGGCCCCTCCCCCGCGAGCACCGGCAGGCACGTACCGCCCCCGCCGTCGGCACGGGCCACGATCCGCGCAGTGGCGCGTACTCCCGTGGTCACGCCGACCACGCCGCGAGCCGCTCGCGCACCCAGTCGGCGACCGCGGTGACGCCGTCCGGGCCGCGCAGCGACTGGAAGACGACGGGGAGTCCGGCCCGCTGCGCCGTCGCGTCGGCGGCCATCCGCGCGAGGTCGGTCTTGTTGACGACGAGCAGGTCGGCGGTGGTGACGCCGGGGCCGCCCTTGCGTGGAATGTCGTCCCCGCCCGCGACGTCGATGACGAAGACCTGAGCGTCGACGAGCCCCTTGGAGAACGTGGCGGTGAGGTTGTCCCCGCCGGACTCGACGAGGACGAGGTCGAGCGGGCCCATCCGGTCCTCCAGATCCTCCACCGCTTCGAGATTGGCGGAGATGTCGTCCCGGATGGCGGTGTGCGGGCAGGCTCCCGTCTCCACGGCGGTGATCCGCTCCGGCGGCAGCACGGCCTCCCGCAGCAGGAATGCGGCGTCCTCACGGGTGTAGATGTCGTTGGTCACGACGGCGAGCGAGAACTCCTCCCGCAGGGCCCGGCAGAGCGCGGCCACGGTGGCGGTCTTGCCGGACCCGACGGGCCCGCCGAGCCCGATCCTGAGGGCACGGCGCGAACCGTCCGGGCGGCGGGCGTCGGCGCTGACGGCGGACGGACCGTCATGGGTGTGGTCGAGGTGCATGGTCAGCTCCTTCTCTGGGCCGAGGCACCACAGCGGTGCCTTCTCAGCCGGCCCTGGCTGCGAGAAGCCCCTCCGGCGTTTGAGGACGAGGCCGTTCGGGCCGATCAGGGGGCCGGGAAAGGCCCCCGGCCGATGGCACGACACGAGCGCGCCTCCTAGGAGGCGAAGAGCCGTGCGGGCCACGCCGCATGTGCCTCCCCGCCGATCTCCAGCAGTGGAGCGGACGCCGCGGGCAGGGCGTCGACTCCGTCGTCCAGTGCCCGCCGGGCCGTCTCGCCCGCCCGGGCGGCCACCAGGTCCACCTCGGGCGCCAGCAGGGCCAGTACGGCCGAGGCGTCGAAGGGATCGAGACTCAGCAACCGCACCACGGCCGTGGCCGGCCCGCTCACGCTCTCGTACGCGGCGCAGTACGCGGCGTCCCCGGCCTCCAGCCCGGCGGCCCGTGCCACCAGCCCGAGCACCACCGGCTGATGCGCTCCTTTGGGGAACTCGCGTGCCAGCGCGTCCAGTTCGTTCGACGGCCAGGTCGCCCGGGCGGCCCGTGTCAGCTGCCGCCCCAGCCTGCGTGCGGCGGTGCGCAGCGCCGCCGACGGCGTACGGGCGTCCGCGGCGGTGTCCAGCGCGACAGGGTCCATGCCCAGGACCGCCGCCGCGGCCAGCGACGCGGACACCAGTCCCGCGGTGTGCAGCCGGCCGCGGCAGAACTCCCGCAGCCCCGCCGCCCCGGTGATCCGCCCGGCGCGGACGGCCGCCTCGGCCCCGCCGGAGTGCGCGTGCCCTCCGGCGGGGAAGCGGCCGTCGGCCAGGACCAGAAGTGCCGCCCGGGACATCAGAAGAGGAAGTACCGCTGGGCCATGGGCAGTTCGGCGGCGGGTTGCGCCTCGACCAGTTCCCCGTCGATGTGCACGGCGAAGCTGTCCGGGTCGACCCGCACCCGCGGACGGGCGTCGTTCTCGCGCATGTCCGCCTTGGTGACACCGCGCGTGGACTCGATGGCCACGAACCGCTTCCCGAGCGCGAGCCGCCCCGCCAGCCCGTCCTCGATCGCCTGCGGTGCCACGAAGTTGACCGAGTTGGCGGCCGGCGCCCGCCCGCTCGCCCCGTACATCGGCCGCGGCAGGACCGGCTGCGGGGTGGGGATCGACGCGTTGGCGTCGCCCATCTGCGCGTACGCGATCTGCCCGCCCTTGAGGACGAGGTGCGGCCTGACCCCGAAGAACGCGGGCTCCCACAGCACGAGATCGGCGAGTTTGCCCCTCTCCACGGAGCCGATCTCGTGGGCGAGGCCCTGCGCCAGCGCCGGATTGATCGTGTACTTGGCGACATAGCGGCGCACACGGCGGTTGTCCGCACGCTCGTCACCCGGCAGCGCGCCCCGGCGCCGCTTCATCACGTGGGCCGTCTGCCAGGTCCGCATGACGACCTCGCCGATGCGTCCCATGGCCTGGGAGTCGGAGGAGATGATCGAGATGGCGCCGAGGTCGTGCAGGATGTCCTCGGCCCCGATCGTGGAGGGCCGGATCCGCGACTCGGCGAACGCCAGGTCCTCCGGGACGGCAGGATTCAGATGGTGGCACACCATCAGCATGTCGAGGTGTTCCTCGGCGGTGTTGACGGTGAACGGCCGGGTCGGGTTCGTGGAGCTGGGCAGCACGTGCGGCTCGGACACCACCGTCATGATGTCCGGCGCGTGCCCGCCGCCCGCGCCCTCGGTGTGGTAGGCGTGGATGCCGCGGCCGTTGATCGCGGCGAGCGTGTCGCCCACGAACCCGGCCTCGTTGAGGGTGTCCGTGTGGATGGCGACCTGGACGCCGGTGCGGTCGGCGACGGTCAGGGCGGCGTCGATGACGGCGGGCGTGGAGCCCCAGTCCTCGTGCAGTTTGAGGCCGACGGCGCCGCCGCGGATCTGGGAGAGCAGCGCCTCGTGCGAGACGGTGTTGCCCTTGCCGAGGAGACCGATGTTGAGCGGGTGTCCCTCCATCGCCTCCAGCATCCGCGCCAGGTGCCAGGGCCCGGGTGTCACGGTGGTCGCCTTCGAGCCCTCGGCCGGTCCGGTGCCGCCGCCGATCAGCGTGGTGATGCCCGCGGCGAGCGCCTCGTCGGCGATCTGCGGGCAGATGAAGTGGACGTGCGCGTCGATGGCGCCGGCGGTGACGATCCGCCCGTTGCCGGCGATGACCTCCGTCTCCGGCCCGATCACCAGTGCGGGGTGGACGCCGTCCATGGTGTCCGGGTTGCCGGCCTTGCCGAGGGCGCTGATACGGCCGTCGCGGATGCCTATGTCGGCCTTGACGACGCCCCAGTGGTCGACGACGACCGCGCCGGTGACGACGGTGTCGGGAGTCCCTTCCGCGCGTGTGGCGCGCGACTGCCCCATGGATTCGCGGATGACCTTGCCGCCGCCGAAAACCGCCTCGTCACCGGCGCGTCCCGGCCCGCCGCAGCGGTCCTCCTCGATCTCGACGATCAGGTCGGTGTCGGCGAGCCGGATGCGGTCCCCGGTGGTCGGGCCGAACAGGTCGGCGTAGGCGGCACGCGAGATCTCAGGCATCGAGGGCACCCCCGGTCTCGCCGCGCAGCCCGGGCACCACACGGGCCCCGGTGAGCGCGACGAGTTCGACGTCGACGGGAATCCCCGGCTCGAAGCGCACGGCGGTGCCGGCCGCGATGTTCAGCCGCCTGCCGCGCGCGGCGGCACGGTCGAAGTCCAGAGCGGGGTTGGCCTCGGCGAAGTGGTAGTGGGAACCGACCTGGACGGGCCGGTCGGCGGCGTTGAGCACGGTCAGCCGGGTGACGTCGCGGCCCTCGTTGTACACGACGGGCCCGTCCGCGAACAGGATCTCTCCGGGGATCACGGCGTTCTCCTCCCCGTCAGACGATCGGGTCGTGGACGGTGACGAGCTTGGTGCCGTCCGGGAAGGTCGCCTCGACCTGGACGTCGTGGATCATCTCGGGGATTCCCTCCATGACGTCGTCGCGGGTGAGCACTGTGCGCCCGGAGGCCATCAGTTCGGCGACCGTACGGCCGTCCCGCGCGCCTTCGAGGATGTGTGACGTGATGAGCGCGACCGCCTCGGGGTGGTTGAGCCTGAGTCCGCGGGCCCGGCGCCTCTCGGCCACGTCGGCCGCCACGTGGATCAGCAGCCTCTCCTGCTCGTGCGGGGTCAGATGCACGTCCCACCTCACAGTCCTCGCTCCGGACCGTGCGGGGTCCGGTTGCCGCGGCCACGGGCGAAGTCCCTGGTGGCGATGGAGGGGCAGGCTAGTTGGGGCGGGTTTCGGGCGCGTTAACCGGGCTGTGGCCGGCCCGCGGCCGAAGCTGCGGTCAGCTCGTCGGGCGGCGGGCGTTCGCCGGGGCGGCCTCCGCACCGCGGGTGCTGCCCGAGCCGGCCGGGGCGATCGGCCAGTGGCTGCCACCCGGTGCCGGCGCGTCCCTGCTGCGGTCGGTGGCCTTCTTCGGCGGCGCGGCCGCGACCGGACCGCCCACCGCCCCGTCGGCGGCGGCATCCGCCTGAGCGAGGAGGCCGCGGCGGCCGCGGTCCGCCTCCGCGGGCGGACGCGGTGGCTACGGGGCCGCCGGCAGGGAGGCGGCCGGCACCAGACGGACGCAGCAGTGGCCGGGGCCGGGCGCCAGGCACGCGCGGAACCCGCCCTCGCCGAGCCCGTCGAGGACGCCGCGGAGCAGGTGGAGGTTCATGCCGCACACCGTCTGGGTGTGTTCGCGGGCGAGCGCGTGGAAGGGGCAGTTGCCCAGCACGATGGCATCACAGTCGTGCCGCGGCTCGAATCCGTACCGGTCCAGCAGGTCGAACACACCGGTGCCGCCCTGGCCGGCCAGTCGCAGGCCGAGGCCGTGGGCCTTGCGGTGCAGGACCGTCCGCGCCGGCTCGCCCGTGGCCTCGGATTCCTCCAGGGCCTCGGCGAGCAGCCGTCCGGCGAGTTCGTAGTGCCGTTCCGGCAGGCTGACCGTGACCTGCTTGGCGGAGCGCCTGTACAGCTTGGCGGGCCTGCCCGCGCCCGGCCCCGTGCGGCCGCTGCGCCGCTCGTAGACGACGTCGAGGAGTGATTCGCCGGCCAGGCGGTCCAGGTGGAAGGCGGCGGTCTGCCGGGCCAGGCCGAGGGCGGCCGCGGCCTCGTCGCGGCTGACGGGGCCCGGCTGGCGCACGACATGGTCGTAGAGCCGCCTGCGGGTCGGCTCGTCGAGGGCGGCGACGGCGGAGACGTCGGAGACCGAAGAGGCGGCAGAGGCGGCAGAGGCCGCAGAGGCCGCAGAGGCCGCAGAGGCCGCAGAGGCGGCGGGATCGGGTGCTTCGTCCTTCGGGAGGTCCACAGACACCAGTGTAAAACCCATAGCCATTGACTAAAGAGGGCCGGGCGCGCTTCTATCGTCAGTGAAAGTTGTCGATAGAAGGGAACGCCGTCATGTCGTCGACCGCACCCACCACCGCCCCGTCGCCCACCCCATGGCGGGCCGCGCTCACCGACCCCGGCTACCAGGCATTCGTCATCCTGCGCACCGGGTTCACCGTGGCGCCGATCCTGTTCGGGCTGGACAAGTTCGCCAACCTGCTCGTGGACTGGCCGAGGTACCTCGCGCCGTGGATCGACGGCATCGTGCCGGGCAGCGCCCAGGCGGCCATGTACGCCGTCGGTGTCATCGAGATCGTGGCCGGCCTCGCCGTCGCCGCCGCTCCGCGCTTCGGGGGGTGGCTGGTGGCCGGATGGCTGGCCGGCATCATCGTCGACCTGCTGACCATCCCCGGCTACTACGACATCGCGCTCCGCGACTTCGGGCTGCTGCTCGGGGCGGTCGCCCTCGCCCGGCTCGCGCAGCGCTACCACGGCACACGACCGCAGGACTGAGGGCCGCGCCGGGCACGCACGGCGAGGGGGCGGGCGAGCGCCGGACGCTCACCCGCCCCCTCGTCCGCGGGCGATGACGTACCCGGGAGGCGACGGCCGTCAGGACCTGCCGGACCCCCGGTGCTCGGCGGCGATACCGAAGCGCTGCCGCTCGCGCGGGGCGGAAGCGACCTCACGCACGGTGGAGACGGAGCTGACCACCTGCTCCTCCGCCGCGTCGAGTTCGGCGAGCCGCTCAAGGTCGGCGGCGGAGACCAGGGCGACGAGAGGCTTTCCGTGCCGCGTCACGACGACGCGTTCGCCGCCGTACACCACGCGGTTGATCAGATCGGCGAGCTCAGCCCTGGCTTGCGTCACCGGAATCTCGTAGGCCATGTGGTCCAGCTTAGACCGCGGCCTTGGCACGCCTCTTCGAGCGGAAGATCCCGGTCTGGCCCACGGCACGGCGGCCCCCGTTCGCTCTCAGCGTTCCCGCGTCGCGAGAGAATGTACATCCTGTACATTTTTTACAGGAGCGATTGCGAGGAGGCGCAAGCCATGACCCGACCGTCCGCCCGCCATGTCCTGCCCGAATTCACCGAACGCACCGGCTACGGGCAGCGGACCCTTGACCCGTACGCGAAGCTCCTGGACGAGCGGATCGTGTTCCTGGGAACGCCGATCGACGACACGTCGGCGAACGACGTGATGGCGCAGTTCATGCATCTGGAGTACCTGGACCCGGACCGCGACATCTCGCTGTACATCAACTCCCCCGGCGGCTCGTTCACCGCCATGACCGCGGTCTACGACACGATGCAGTACGTCAGTTGCGACGTGGAGACGGTCTGCCTCGGCCAGGCGGCGTCGGCCGCGGCGGTGCTGCTCGCCGGAGGCGCGCCGGGCAAGCGGCTCGCGCTCCCCGGTGCGCGCGTGCTGATCCACCAGCCCTCCCTGCCGGAGCCCGTGCAGGGACAGGCCACCGATCTGGCCATCCAGGCGAAGGAGTTGACGCGCACCCGCAGGCGCCTGGAGGAGATGCTCGCACGGCACACGGGGCAGACCCCGCAACGCATCGCCGCCGACATCGAGCGGGACACCATCCTCGACTCCCGTGCCGCGGTGGCGTACGGGCTGGTCGACCGCGTCGTCCCCAGCCGCAAGACCTCGCGCACCATGCCCGGCGCGAGGTGAGCCACCGATGCTGCCGCCCGAACTCCCCCCGCTGCCCGCGCTGACCCGCGCGGAGGCCGAGTTGATCGACCGTTACCTCGATGTCGTCGACCTGCTCGGCCGTGTCAACCCGGCACACTCGGGTGACACCTACCGGGGACTGCGCGCAGCCCAGGCCCTGGTGGGCAAGGCCGCGGCCCTGCGCGACGCGCTGACGCAGATGCACCTGCGCGGGGAGCACGAACTGCACGGCCCGACCCTCGCCCGCGCCCTGCGCGTCCTCGACGGCGAACGCCGCACGGGCCGCGTCGCCCTGCCGCCCGGACCGGAATGAGCCGATCCCCCGGCGCCTCCGGGGGAATCGGCGGACAACGGCCTCGCGCCCCGGGCCGGAAGGGTGAGCCGGACAGACCGCTGCGCAGGCATGCCGGACGGACGGCCGTCCGTCCGGCGCGGCTCAAACGGGCCAAATGGTGTACCCCAGACCGGAGTAGAGACGGCTCCGGCCCCAGGCCCGCAGGAGTCGCACAACACGGCTGCCCACAGGGCGCAAGGCGGGACTCCGATGCAGGTCGGGGCCTGGTTCATGCCCTCAACTTCCCCCGAAAAGAGGGTTGTCCACCCGAACGAGTGAGTGGTGAGTAACGCCACAAATCACCGATTCCATTGTGATTTTCGGACCCTGGTAGGTGAAGATCCCTTCCTGACGACAAGCCCCCGCCACCGCGGCGGGGCGGTCCGGGCGGACGCCGAATCCTGCCGCCGCCCGGACGACCGGTCGACAGGAGTGGATCGGCAGGAGTGGAGGACCCGGCAAGGCGGGCCACCGGAGAGATCCGGACGGTCCTTGGGGTGAAGCCGCGCGAGCGGCCGGGCTACTTCGCCAGTCCGAATCCGACAGGTCATCCTTCACAGGCGGCTGACGAAGGGTTGCGCATGGCTGCGCTCAATCGTGTCCCGTCGCTGCTGACCCGGGCCGGCACCGCCTCGGCCCTCACCCTCGCCGCCGTCGGCGGCGGCATCGCTGTCCCCGGCGTCGCCACCGACGCGGCCGCCATGACACCGGCCACGAAGGCCCTCCGGGTCGCGGCGTCGAAGAAGGGTGCCCCGTACAAGTGGGGTGCCACCGGACCACGCCGCTTCGACTGCTCCGGGCTCACGCTCTACGCCTACAAGAAGGCGGGCAAGAAACTGCCCCGCACGGCCGCGGCGCAGTACAACAGGACGCACCATGTCTCGTCCTCGCACCGCAGGGCCGGAGACCTGGTGTTCTTCCACTCGGGCCGGAACATCTACCACGTCGGCATCTACGCCGGGAAGGGAAAGATCTGGCACTCCCCGAAGACCGGGGACGTGGTCAGGCTCCAGAAGATCTGGACGAAGAGCGTCTGGTACGGACGGGTGAGCTGATGCGGCCGGCGGGGCGACGGCCCGCTGCGCCGTCGCCCCGCCGTGGCGTGACCAGGGCCGTAACGGGAACTCGTGCACCATGGCCGACCGAGCTCCCCACCAGGCGCGGCGCGAGACTCCCCTGGAGCGCGCCGACCGCAATTTCGCCGAACTGCTGCAGGAACTGCGCGTCACCCAGACCGGGGTCCAGATCCTGTTCGCGTTCCTGCTGACCCTGGCCTTCACCCCGCGTTTCCCCTCCCTGGACACGGTCCAGCGCGTCATCTACGTCACGACGCTGCTCCTCTCCGCGCTGGCCGCGGCCCTGTTCACGGCGCCCGCCGCGCTGCACCGCTCGCTCTTCCAGCAGAACGCCAAGCCCGTCATCGTGCGGGTCTCCTCCCGTCTCGCAACGATCGGGATGGGCGTACTGATGCTGGCGCTCACCGGCTCGGTGCTCCTGGTGGTGGATGTGTCGCTCGGCCGGGCCGCCGGCATCGCCGCGGGCGCGGGGACGTTCCTCGTCTGCGTGGGCCTGTGGCGCGTCCTGCCCTGGCTGCTGGGGCGCGGGGTCCTGCCGGCACCACGGGATCGCGGAGCGGGAGCGGACCGGGGCGGGCCGGAACACTCCCGGTGACCGCCGGGCGGGCCGCAGCCGGTGCGGAGGGGGTGCCGCCGGGGCCGGGCACCCTGCGCGGCGTCCCGGTCGCCCACCGCACCGGCGAGGCCGGTGCCCGCGCCCCACGCCTTCCGCGTGCCGCCGCGGGGGGCCTTCGGGCGGGTGGCGGGGCCCGCCTGTGTCTGAGGGCCCGGGCCGGGCCGCCGCGGCCGTCACGGCTCCTGCTGCCCTCCCGCCGCGACGGACTGGACCCGGGTGGTCCACGGAAGTTCGATCGCGACCGTCTTGCCGCCCTCCAGGGTGGGCCGCACGCTCACCTTGCCGCCGTACTCCGCGGTCAGCCAGCGGATGATCACCATGCCGCGGCCGTTGTCCTGCTGCACGGCGGCGGGCAGCCGTTTCGGGAAGCGGGGATGGCTGTCGGTGACGCCGATGCGGAGTAACTCGTCCCGGTCGAGCGCGAGGTCGACGGTGAACGTGGGCGACTGCCCGAAGGTGTGCTGCACGGCGTTGGTGGTCAGCTCGGAGACGATGAGGCGTACGGTGTCGGCGACCTCGGAGTTCCTCGGCAGGCCCCATTCGGCGAGGACGTCGGCGACATATGTTCGGGCCACGGAGACCGAAGCGGGATCGCTCGGCAGAGTGACGGATGCTTCCTGATGATCTGCCATGGCGACGTCGTCCCTTTCCCACGGGACCGGAGTCCGACACGGAGCGGTTGGTTTCCGGTGCGGTCCCGGACTTGGTGCTGCGCGCCAGACTGCCATCACCAGGGCTCTCCCGGGTGCGTTCCCCCGGGATATGCATATATCTGTCGCCCGAAGCGGTGAACTCTCCGACGACCGACCGTATTTGGGCCGGGCCCCGGCCCATCCTCTACCGTCGCCGTGAAACCGCGCGCCGTGCGGAGGGAGCCGCCCATGCAATACGGACCAGTGGTGCGCCGCCGCAAGCTCGGCGCCGAACTGCGCGCCCTGCGCGCCCGGTCGGGTCTCACGAGCGGCGCGGCGGCCACGCTCGTCGGCTGGCACCAGTCGAAGGTGAGCCGGATCGAGACGGGCGCCAGCGGCGTCAAGCCGGCGGACGTACGGCTGCTGTTGGACGCGTACGCCGTCGAGGACCCCGAACTGCGGGAACTGCTGATGGTGTTGGCGGGCTCGGAGGACGGCGGCGGCCGGCAGAACTGGTGGCACGCGTATCGCGGGGTGCTGCCGCCGGCCTACCGCGACTTCATCAGCCTGGAGTCGCAGGCCTGCGCGATGCGGACGCTGGAGACCTCGGTGGTGCCGGGGCTGCTGCAGACGCCCGAGTACGCGCGGGCGGTGACGCGCGCCGCCGTCGGCACCCTGGAGGAGGCCAAGCTGGACACCCTGGTGGAGGTGCGGCTGGCCCGGCAGGAAGTGCTGCGTTCGGATCCTCCGCTGCGGCTGAGCGCCGTCCTGGACGAGGCGGTGCTGCACCGGGAGGTCGGCGGACCGGAGGTCATGACCCGCCAGCTGAGGCGGCTCCTGGACGCCGCCGCGCTGCCCCACGTGCGGCTCCAGGTCCTGCCGTTCGCCGCCGGGGCGCACATCGGCGTCACCGGGCCTTTCGTTATCTTCTCATTTCCGAGCAGATCTGATCTGGACGTGGTTGTTCTAGACCACTTGACGAGTAGCCTCTATCTCGAACGGGAAGAAGACCTTCAGGCCTACAGCGAGGCCTTCGACTCGCTTCGGATCCACGCCCTTTCACCCGAGGAATCGTTGGAGTGCATCGCCGCGTTGGCCGGCGCTGCGTAAGGAGGCATCATGTCAGCACCGCCTCGGCACATCCCTTCCAGTGCGTCCCTGCACGGCGTGCGGTGGCTGCGCAGCAGTCGCAGTACGGGAATGAACAACTGTGTCGAGACCGCCCGTCCGGGCCCGGGGCCCTGGGCCGGGCTGGTGGCCGTGCGCGATTCCAAGAACGCGGCCGGGCCGGCCCTGTTCTTCACCCCCGGCACCTGGAAGGAGTTCCTGGACGGACTGGACTGATCGATTTCCGGGGCGGGGCCGATCGCGCGCCATTCCGCGGCCGCGGTCGATGTCAATTCCCGGATGAATATTCCCCGCACCGCTGCGGACGAGTCATATCCGCTCACAGCCGTATGACGCTCGATGCACGGCCGTTCCGCCGACTCACGGCCGCGTCTCGCCGATCACGCGTACGGCGTGCTCGATCTGCCCCTCCGTGAGGTCCGCGCGGGCGGTCAGCCGCAGCCGTGAGACACCGTCGGGCACCGACGGCGGCCGGAAGCAGCCGACGGCGACTCCCGCCGCACGGCAGTCGGCCGCCCACCGCACGGCCTGCTCGGGGGAGGGCGCGCGCACCGAGACGACGGCGGCATCCGGCCGTACCGCCTCATGGCCCTCGACCGTGAGGCGGGCGTGCAGGGCCGTCGCCACCGCGCGCGCCCGCTCGGCACGCTCCGGCTCACGGCGCAGCAGGCGCAGGGCCGCGAGCGCGGCACCCGCGGCCGCCGGGGCGAGCCCGGTGTCGAAGATGAACGTCCTGGCCGCGTTGACCAGATGGTCGATCACGCGCGCCGGGCCCAGCACCGCGCCGCCCTGGCTGCCCAGCGACTTCGACAGCGTCACCGTCACCACCACGTCCGGCGCGCCCGCGAGCCCCGCCCCGTGCGGGGCGCCCCGGCCGCCGGACCCCAGGACGCCGAGCCCGTGCGCGTCGTCGACGAGCAGTCCGGCGCCGGAGTTCCGGCAGACGGCGGCCAGTTCGGCCAGCGGGGCGGCGTCGCCGTCCACCGAGAAGACGGTGTCCGAGACGACGACGGCGGGTCCCGACCGGGTCCCGAGGGCCTTGCGCACGGCCTCGGGGTCGGCGTGCGCGACCACCTGGGTGGTGCCGCGGGCGAGCCGGCAGCCGTCGATCAGCGAGGCGTGGTTGCCCGCGTCGGAGACGATCAGGGAACCGTGCGGCGCGAGCGCGGTGACCGCGGCGAGGTTGGCCGCGTACCCGGAGGAGAAGACGAGGGCCGCCTCGAAGCCGCAGAAGCCGGCCAGCTCTCGCTCCAGCTCGGTGTGCAGCTCGGTGGTGCCGGTGACCAGGCGGGAGCCGGTCGCGCCGCCGCCCCACACCCGGGCCGCCCGCGCGGCGCCCTCGGTGATCTCCGGGTGGCGGGCCAGGCCGAGGTAGTCGTTGCTCGCGAGATCGAGGAGCGGGGAGTCGGCGGAACGCGGGCGCAGGGTGCGCACGAGCCCCGCCCTGCGGCGCGTGCCCGCCTGCTCGTCGATCCAGCCGAACACCATCGGTCCTCCAGGCTTTTGTAGGCAGTGCACAGACCCTAGCGGGAGGGCCGGCCACCCAGGGTGTGGCAATACCCACACGTCGAACCGTGTCCGTTGTGTGGTCCCTCCTTGGCCCGGGGCGGCCGAGTAGGACAGGATCGGCTCTCATGGACCTGCTGAACACCCTGGTGGACAAGGGGCTGCGGCGCGAACTGCCGACCCGCGAGGAAGCTCTGGCCGTCCTCGACACTTCCGACGACGACCTGCTCGATGTGGTGGCCGCGGCCGGCAAGGTGCGCCGCCACTGGTTCGGCCGACGGGTGAAACTCAACTATCTCGTCAACCTGAAGTCCGGCCTGTGCCCCGAGGACTGTTCCTACTGTTCCCAGCGGCTCGGCTCGAAGGCCGACATCCTGAAGTACACCTGGCTCAAGCCGGACGAGGCGTCGAAGGCCGCCGCGGCGGGCGTCGCGGGCGGCGCCAAGCGCGTCTGCCTGGTGGCGAGCGGCCGCGGGCCCACGGACCGGGACGTGGACCGGGTCTCCGACACCATCAAGACGATCAAGGACCAGAACGAGGGCGTCGAGGTGTGCGCCTGCCTCGGCCTGCTCTCCGACGGCCAGGCCGAGCGGCTGCGCGCGGCGGGCGCGGACGCCTACAACCACAACCTGAACACGTCCGAGGCGACCTACGGGGACATCACCAGCACCCACACCTACGCCGACCGGGTCGACACGGTGCACAAGGCGCACGACGCCGGCCTGTCGGCCTGCTCCGGCCTGATCGCGGGCATGGGTGAGAGCGACGAGGACCTGGTCGACGTCGTCTTCTCACTGCGGGCGCTGGACCCCGACTCGGTCCCGGTCAACTTCCTGATCCCCTTCGAGGGCACCCCGCTCGGCAAGGAGTGGAACCTCACCCCGCAGCGGTGTCTGCGGATCCTGGCGATGGTGCGGTTCGTGTGCCCGGACGTCGAGGTGCGCCTCGCGGGCGGCCGGGAGGTCCACCTCCGTACGATGCAGCCGCTGGCCCTGCACCTGGCCAACTCGATCTTCCTGGGCGACTACCTGACCAGTGAGGGCCAGGCGGGCCGGGCGGACCTGGAGATGATCGCGGACGCCGGGTTCGAGGTGGAGGGCGCGGACCGGGTCACGCTCCCGGAGCACCGCGCGGCGTCCGGCGGCTGCGGGTCGCACGAGGGCGCCGGCTGCGGATCGCACGAGGACGGCGCCGGGTGCGGATCACACGAGGGTGCCGGGTGCGGATCGCACGAGGGTGCCGGGTGCGGATCGCACCAGGGTGCCGGGTGCGGATCGCACCAGGGCGACGCCGGGTGCGGATCCCACGAGGGCGCCGGGGTGTGCGGTTCCGCGGCCGTGGCGCCCGCGGGCGAGCCCCGTACGGACCTTGTCGCCGTGCGCCGCCGGGGCGCGGGAACGGACCTCGCGCCCAATGCGTGATCCGTCCGTGGACGCACTGCTGGCGCTCGACCGGCAGCACGTCTGGCACCCGTACGGCCCCATGCCCGGCCGCCAGGAGCCGCTCGTCGTGGAGTCGGCGAGCGGGGTGCGGCTGCGTCTGGCCGACGGCTCGGGCGAGTTGGTGGACGGCATGTCGTCCTGGTGGTCGGCGATCCACGGCTACAACCATCCGGTGCTCAACGAGGCCGCGCAGGAGCAGCTGGGGCGGATGAGCCATGTGATGTTCGGCGGGCTCACCCACGAGCCCGCCGTGCGGCTGGCGAAGCTCCTCGTCGACATCTCGCCCGCCGGTCTGGAGCACGTCTTCCTCGCGGACTCGGGCTCGGTGTCCGTCGAGGTCGCGGTCAAGATGTGCCTGCAGTACTGGCGCTCGCTCGGCCGGCCCGCCAAGCACCGGCTGCTGACCTGGCGCGGCGGCTACCACGGCGACACCTGGCAGCCGATGTCCGTGTGCGACCCCGAGGGCGGCATGCACGAGCTGTGGCGGGGCGTCCTGCCCCGCCAGGTGTTCGCCGAGGCGCCCCCGGCCGGCTACGACGAGGCGTACGCCGGCCGTCTGCGCGACATGGTCGAACGCCACGCGGACGAACTGGCCGCGGTGATCGTCGAGCCGGTGGTGCAGGGGGCCGGCGGGATGCGGTTCCACTCCCCCGCCTATCTGCGGGTGCTGCGCGAGGCGTGCGACGCGCATGACGTGCTGCTCGTCTTCGACGAGATCGCGACCGGGTTCGGGCGCACGGGCGCGCTGTTCGCCGCGGACCACGCGGCGGTGACACCGGACGTGATGTGTGTGGGCAAGGCGCTGACCGGCGGCTACCTGACCATGGCGGCGACGCTGTGCACGCCTCGGGTGGCCGACGGGATCTCCCGGGGCGAGGTGCCGGTGCTCGCACACGGTCCCACCTTCATGGGCAACCCGCTGGCGGCGGCCGTGGCCTGCGCCTCGGTGGGGCTGCTGCTCGGCCAGGACTGGCAGGCGGAGGTCAAGCGGATCGAGGCGGGTCTCAAGGAGGGGCTCGCGCAGGCGGCGGACCTGCCCGGGGTGAGCGAGGTGCGGGTCCTCGGCGCCATCGGTGTCGTCCAGCTGGACCACGACGTGGACATGGCGGCGGCGACGCGGGCCGCGGTGCGCGAGGGCGTGTGGCTGCGGCCGTTCCGGGACCTCGTCTACACGATGCCGCCGTATGTGACCGGCGACGCGGATGTGGCACGGATCGCCCGCGCGGTGTGCGCGGCGGCACGGGAGGGCTGACATGCCGGTTCTGGTGATCACGGGGACCGGCACGGAGGTCGGCAAGACGGTCACGACCGCCGCCGTCGCGGCGGTCGCCGTCGCCGCGGGACGGTCGGTGGCCGTGCTCAAGCCCGCGCAGACGGGGGTGGGACCCGGCGAACGCGGTGACGCCGGGGAGGTGGCCCGGCTCTCGGGCGCCGTGACGACGTGTGAACTGGCCCGGTACCCGGATCCGCTGGCGCCCGCGACGGCGGCACGGCGCGCCGGACTGCCGCCGGTGCGGCCGCGCGAGGTGGCGGAGGCGGCCGCCAAGCTGGCCGTCGAGCACGACCTCGTCCTCGTCGAGGGGGCCGGCGGGCTGCTCGTACGGTTCGACGACGACGGCGGCACCCTGGCGGACGCGGCGCGGCTGCTGCGGGCGCCGGTGCTCGTGGTCGCGTCGGCGGGCCTCGGCACCCTCAACACGACCGAGCTGACGGCGCGTGAGCTGCGGCACCGGGGGCTGCACCCAGCCGGTGTCGTCATCGGCAGCTGGCCCGCCGCGGCCGATCTCGCGTCGCGGTGCAACCTCGCCGACCTTCCGGTGGTGGCCGGGGCACCGCTGCTCGGGGCGCTGCCCGCGGGAGCCGGGGCGCACGAACCCGCCGGCTTCCGCGCCGCCGCCCCTGCCTGGCTGGCGCCCCGGCTGGGCGGGACATGGGACGCACAGGAGTTCGCGTCGGCGTACGCGCCGTAGGGACGGCAGCGGTCGCCCCGCCCGGACGGCCGGGGCGTGAAGGAGACGGGACTGGGGCGCGCCCGCCCCGGCGAGCGGGGCGGGGATGCGCGGGGCCTGCCCGGGGGAGACTCCGGGTAAGGTCCGTCCAGCCCGGGAGGCGCCCATGCCGCTTCGGTCCGCCCGCCCCCGCCCCATGTCGCGGGGCTGCGTGCACCATCCCTTCTTCGCCCGCTACTACGCCCGGGTCAGCGTCGCGGCCGAGTCACGCGCCGGCATGGGCGCCGTACGGGAGCGGCTGCTCGCCGGGCTCTCCGGCCGGGTGATCGAGATCGGCGCGGGCAACGGCCTGAACTTCGCCCATTACCCGCGCACCGTCTCGGAGGTCGTCGCGATCGAACCGGAGCGGCTGCTGCGGCAGATGGCCGTCGAGGCGGCCCTGCGCGCGGACGTTCCGGTGGACGTGGTGCCGGGGGCCGCGGAGGCGCTGCCGGTCAAGAGCGAGGCGTTCGACGCGGCGGTCCTCTCGCTGGTGCTGTGCAGCATCCGGGACGTTCCGCGGGCCCTCGGCGAGCTGCGGCGCGTGCTGCGGCCCGGCGGCGAGCTGCGGTACTTCGAGCACGGGGCCGGCGGCGGCGTGCTCATGCGCTCCGCGCAGCGCGCCCTGGACCGCACGGTGTGGCCCCCGCTCAGCGGCGGCTGCCACCTCTCCCGCGAGCCGGTCGCGGCCCTGCGCGACGCCGGGTTCGAGCTGGGCCCCCATCGCCGGCTGCTGATGCCGGAGAAGGGACCGCGCCTGCCGACGTCGTACTGCGTGCTGGGCACCGCCTGGCGGCCCGGCTCCCAGGAGTAGTCACGAGCCGCCGGGGAGCGGCCGCGCAGCAGTCCCCGTGCGGCGCGGGGCGGGGGTCACAGACACCACTGCCGCAGCTCCCGGGCGATCTCGTGCACCGATGCCTCACCGCTCTTGACCAGCCGGGCGAGGTCACGCACCCGCTCGGGCGAGATGGCCACCTTGAGACCGCTGGCGACCAGGTAGGCGTAGGCGACCGCGGAGGCGAACAGCGCGTTGGAGCGCTCCAGGGCGGGCACGTGGAGCAGAAGCTGGAGCAGGGCGGCGGCGCGGACGTGCGGGGTGTCGTAGACGGGGACGCCGAATATCTCCGCCTCGTGCCGGCTGACCGCGGCGACGAGCGCGCCCCAGTCGGTGACCTGGGGATCTCCGGGCGTCTTCTGCTCGGCGACCATCAGCAGCCAGGCGAGGTCGATCCTGAGGTCGCTCAACGGATCAGCGACGCCCCTCGGCGCGGGGCTCGCCGGAGCCCTCGCGGGCGCCGAACTCCTCGGCGAAGACGGACTCGTACTGCTTCATGAAGTCGGCGGCGGCCTCGACGAACGTGTGGCCGGCCTCCCCGGTGTCCTGCCGGACCAGTTCCTCGATGTAACGGTTGACGCTCATGCCGCGCTCCAGGGCTCGCTCGCGGGCGGCGCGGGCGGTGTCCTCGTCCACCCTCACGTTCAGCTGGGTCTTCGCCATCCTTCGACGCTAGCGCGGACACGCTAGCACCGGCAAGGGGGCGGAGGGTCACCGCCGGGGGCCCCGGCGGGGGCCCTCCACCGCAGGGTGGAGAATGCCCCCTACACCGGTATCGCAGGCCCGACCTGTGAGGGAGACGCGCCTGGACCTGTGGTGGATACCGGCTGCGCCGGGCGCCCATTAGGCTCGGCCGGACACGAGAAGACAAGGACGCGGGGACGTCCACGACGGAGGAGGCGGTCTTGTCCACTGCTGCTGCCGAGCAAGCCCCTGGCCGCGCGGAAGCGGACGGGGTCGCCGCCCGCGCCCGGGGCCTGACGAAGGCATACGGCTCGGGCGAGACGACGGTGCTCGCCCTCGACGGGGTGGACGTGGACATCGCGCGCGGCCGCTTCACCGCGGTCATGGGCCCCTCGGGCTCGGGGAAGTCCACGCTCATGCACTGCCTGGCGGGACTGGACACCGTTTCGTCCGGTCAGGTGTGGCTCGGCGACACCGAGATCACGGGTCTGAAGGACCGCGAGCTGACCCGGCTGCGCCGGGACCGCATCGGCTTCATGTTCCAGTCCTTCAACCTGATCCCGACGCTCAACGCGGCCGAGAACATCACGCTCCCCATGGACATCGCGGGTCAGAAACCCGACCAGGAGTGGCTGGACCAGGTGATCGACACGCTCGGGCTGCGGCAGCGGCTCAAGCACCGGCCCGCGCAGTTGTCCGGCGGTCAGCAGCAGCGCGTGGCCTGCGCCCGGGCGCTCGCCTCACGTCCGGAGCTGATCTTCGCCGACGAGCCGACGGGCAACCTCGACTCCCGGGCGGGGCTCGAGGTCCTGGGCTTCCTGCGCCGGGCCGTCGACGAGCTGGGGCAGACCGTCGTCATGGTCACCCACGACCCGGGCGCGGCGGCCCACTCCGACCTGGTGCTGTTCCTTGCGGACGGGCGGATCGTGGACCGGATGGAGCGGCCGACGGCGGAGGCCGTGCTGGAACGCATGAAGCGCTTCGACACCGTGCGGGCGGCCGCCGGTGAGACGGCCCGGGCCGAGGACTGAGGCAACCGTGCTGAAGGCGACACTGCGCAGCTTCCTCGCGCACAAGGGACGGCTGATGCTCTCGGCCCTGGCCGTCCTGCTGTCCGTGGCGTTCGTCGCGGGCAGCCTGATCTTCTCCGACACGGTCACCCGGACCTTCGACCGGCTGTTCGCCTCCACGGCGGCCGACGTCACCATCAGCCCCAAGGAGGACCTCGCCTCGCGGGTCCCGTCCGGGGCGACCGAGACGCTCCCGGCCGCGCTGGCCACGCGGATCGCCAAGGTCGACGGGGTCGCGGCGACCCACGTGGACACCGTCGTCGAGAACATCACGGTCGTCGACCGCGCCAACGATCCCGTGAGTCCGACCAACGGCGCCCCCACCATCGCCAGGAACTGGTACGTCACCGACCGCAGCCCGGTGAAGCTCACGTCCGGGCACGCACCGCGGGGGGCGGACGAGGCGCTGCTGGACGCGGACACCGCACAGCGCAGGCACGTACGGATCGGCGACACGCTGACGGTGCTCGCCCGGCCCGGCTCGTTCCGGGCGCGGGTCGTCGGGATCGTCACCTTCACGACCACCAATCCGGGCGCGGCCCTGGTCTACCTGGACACCCCGACCGCCCAGACCAGGCTGCTGGGCGACGCCGGTCTGGCCACCGCCGTCTCCGTCGACGCGGCGCCCGGTGTCGACGACGCCCGGCTCAAGCAGCGGATCGCCGCGGAACTCGGCTCCCCTGCCTACGACCTGAAGACCGCGAGCGAACAGGCCAAGTCCGACACCGACCGGCTCGGCGCGTTCCTCGACGTGGTCAAGTACGTGATGCTGGGCTTCGCCGGGATCGCCGTGCTCGTGGGCGTGTTCCTCATCGTCAACACGTTCTCCATGCTCATCGCCCAGCGCACCCGGGAGCTGGGCCTGCTGCGCGCCCTGGGCGCCGACCGGCGGCAGGTGCGCCGCTCCGTGCTGACGGAGGCGCTGCTGCTCGGCCTGGTCGGCTCGACGCTCGGCCTGGCCGCCGGCATAGGGCTCGCGGCCGGGCTCATCCGCCTGATGAGCGCCTTCGGCATGAACATCAAGTCCACCGAGATCGTGATCGGCTGGGCGACCCCCGTCGCGGCGTACGTCGTCGGGGTCGGCGTCACCTTCGTCGCGGCCTACCTCCCGGCCCGCCGCGCGGCCTCCGTCTCCCCCATGGCGGCCCTGACGGACGCCGAGGTGGCCGGGGCGGGACGCCCGCTGAAGGTGCGCGCGGTGGCGGGCGGCGTCGTGGGCGCGCTGGGCGTGGCCGCGCTGGCGGGGTGCGCGGCGGCGACGAAGACCGCGTCCGCCGCCTCCTTCCTCGGGCTCGGTGTGGTCCTCACGCTCGTGGCGACCGTCATCGCGGGCCCCCTGCTGGTGCGGCCGGTGATCCGGGTGCTGGGCGGCGCCTTCCCCGCCCTGTTCGGCTCGATCGGGCGCATGAGCCAGCGCAACGCCCTGCGCAACCCGCGCCGCACCGGCGCCACCGCCTCCGCCCTGATGGTCGGACTGGCCCTGGTGGGCGGGATGTCGGTGGCGAGCGCGTCCATGTCGGCGTCCTTCGACCAGCAGATCGACAAGACGCTGGGCGCCGACTTCGTGGTGCAGAACGGCAACTTCCAGCCCTTCCCGCAGGAGGTCACCGGGAAGATCCGGGCCACGGACGGCGTCGGCCTCGTGGTGCGCCAGCGCTTCACCCCCGTCGCGGTACGGCTGCCGGACGGCCGGCGCGTCGAGACGACCGCCGCGGGCTACGATCCGCGGCTCGACGACGTCGCCCACATCACCTATGCGCGGGGGGACACCACCGCCGCGCTCGCGGACGGCGCCCTCGCCATGGACGTGAAGTTCGCGAAGGAGCACGGCGTCCGCGTCGGCAGCACCGTGCCCGTGCAGTTCCCGGCCGGACGCCGCACCGAGCTGAGGGTGGCCGCGCTCACCGACCAGGGCGGCTCGGGCGGCTACGGCATGCGGGGCGGGCTCTTCTTCGGGATGGCGACGCTGCAGAAGTCCGTACCGGCCGGGCAGGACTCCGCGCTGTACGTGAACGCCGCGCCCGGTACGCCGAAGGACCGGCTGCGGTCCCGGCTGACGGCCGCCCTGGACCCGTATCCCCAGGTTCAGGTCCGCGACCAGGCCGACTACAAGAAGCTGGTGCACGACCAGATCGCGGTGCTGCTGTACCTGGTGTACGCGCTGCTCGGCCTGGCGATCGTCATCGCGGTCCTCGGCGTCGTCAACACCCTGGCGCTGTCGGTCGTCGAGCGCACCCGGGAGATCGGGCTGCTGCGCGCGATCGGGCTCGCCCGGCGGCAGCTGCGCCGGATGATCCGGCTGGAGTCGGTGGTGATCGCCGTGTTCGGGGCCGTCCTCGGACTGGGACTGGGGCTCGTGTGGGGCGTGTGCACCCAGCAGGTGCTGGCCCTGCAGGGGATGAAGTCGCTGGCGATCCCGTGGGGGACCGTCGTCGCCGTCGTGGTGGGGTCGGCGGTCGTGGGTGTGGTGGCGGCCCTGCTGCCGGCGTTGCGCGCGTCGCGCATGAATGTGCTGGCGGCGATCGCACACGAGTGATGGAATCACGGCACGTGCTCAAGTCGCCTGTCGATGGAGTGAGTTCATGTCGCGTCCGTTCCGTTTCGGCGTCAATCTGCTCAGCGCCGCACCGGCCGGGGAGTGGCGGGCCAGGTGCCGCCGAGCCGAGGAGCTCGGCTATGACGTGATCCTGGTGCCCGACCATCTCGGGATGGTGGCGCCCTTCCCGGCGCTGGTCGCGGCCGCCGAGGCGACCGGACGGCCGCGGCTGGGCACCTTCGTGCTCAACGCGGGCTTCTGGAACCCTGCCCTGCTGGCCCGCGAGGTGGCGGCGACGGACGCGCTCACCGGCGGGCGGCTGGAACTGGGGCTCGGCACCGGCTACGTCCGGGCGGAGCACGAAACGGCCGGTCTGCCCTTCGGCTCACCGGGCGAGCGCGTGGACCATCTGCGGCGCACGGCCGAGGAGCTGGAGCGGCTGCTCGGCTCCCCCGACTTCCAGCCGCGGCCGGTGCAGCAGCCGCGGGTGCCGCTGCTGATCGGGGCGAACGGCGACCGGATGCTGAAGCTCACCGCCGAGCACGCCGACATCGCGGCGTTCACGGGGGCGCGCACGGTGCCGGGGAGCCGCACGGGGCAGTTGGCGCCGATCACGGCCGAGGAGCTCGACGAGCGTGTGGCCCGGTACCGGGGGCTCGCGGCGGGCCGTGCGGAGCCGGCCGAGCTGAACCTGCTCATCCAGATGGTCGCGGTCACCGAGGACCGCGAGGCCGCGGTGCTGCCGATGGTGGACCGCGTCCCGGGCCTGACCGTGGAGCAGGCCCTCATGCTGCCCATCGTCCTGG
Organism: Streptomyces sp. PSU-S4-23; assembly: GCF_055632315.1. Lineage (NCBI taxonomy): Bacteria > Bacillati > Actinomycetota > Actinomycetes > Kitasatosporales > Streptomycetaceae > Streptomyces > Streptomyces sp. PSU-S4-23. Next base: position 936,495 of record NZ_JBVMUU010000002.1, read on the forward strand.
TCGGGACCGTGGAGCAGATCGCCGGGCAGGTGCGGGCGCAGCGCGAGCGGTACGGATTCTCGTATCTGACCGTCCTGGAGCCGTACATGGAGGCGTTCGCACCGGTGGTGGAGGCGCTGCGGGCTGACGACAGGGCCTAGCGGTCCGCATGCCGGAACGACCTGTCCGGTGCCGCCGCGCATGATGGGATCGGCCCATGACCGAGCTGCGGATACGGGCCGCCGGGCCCGAGGACCTCGACGGGGTACTGGCCTTCTGGAAGACGGCCGCCGAAGGCACCAGCATCAGCGACGACCGTGACGGCGTGGAGCGGCTCCTCTCCCGCGATCCCGAGGCGCTGATCCTCGCCGAACAGGACGGCGACCTGGTCGGCACGGTCATCGCGGGTTTCGACGGCTGGCGCTGCCACCTCTACCGGCTCGCGGTGCACCCGGAGCGCCGCCGCCGGGGCATCGCCTCGGCGCTGCTGGCCGCCGCGGAGGAGCGTTTCGTACGGCTCGGGGGGCGCCGTGGGGACGCGATGGTGCTGCGGCACAACGACACCGCGCACCATGCCTGGCGAGCGGCGGGATACGCGCCGCAGGAGCGGTGGCGCCGCTGGGTGAAACCGCTCACGGGCTGAATCACTTTGCCGGTCCTTTACCATGGAGGGGCCGAGCCGTCCCACCATGGAAAGGTGTGAGCGTCCTGAGCGTCCGCCGACGGGCGAACGTCCCCGTGGCCGACATCGCGCGGTCCTCGCGTCCCTGTCCGACGATGGGACGGAGGTGACACGATGACCGAAGTGCTCCTCCTGCTGGTCGCGGTCCTGCTCTCGCTCGCCTGCGGTGGCTTCGTCGCGGCGGAGTTCTCCCTCACCACGGTCGAGCGAAGCGAGCTGGAACGGGCCGCGGAGCGCGGTGAGCGGGGGGCGGCGGGCGCCCTCAAGGCCGTACGCAGTCTGACGTTCCAGCTCTCCGGCGCCCAGCTCGGGATCACGGTGACCAACCTGGTGGTCGGCATGCTCGCCGAGCCGTCGATCGCCAAGCTGATCGCCGGCCCGCTGGAGGCGCTGGGCCTGTCGTCCGCCACGTCCGCATCCGTGGCCCTCGTCGTCGGCACGGGCCTGTCGACCGTGTTCCTGATGGTGGTCGGCGAGCTGGTCCCGAAGAACTGGGCGATCTCCTCGCCGCTGGCCCTGGCCAAGCGGGTGGGCACGCCGCAGCGCCTGTTCAGCGCCGCGTTCCGCCCGTTCATCACGCACCTGAACAACACCGCCAACCGCGTCGTCCGCCGCTTCGGCCTCGAACCGGCCGAGGAACTCGCCTCGGCCCGCGGCCCCCAGGAACTGGTGGCGCTCGCCCGGCACTCCGCGAAGGAGGGCGCCCTGGAGGCGGACACCGCGGAGCTGTTCGTGCGGACGCTCAACCTCGCCGACCTGACCGCGGAGAACGTGATGACCCCGCGCGTCCAGGTCGTGGCCCTCGACGTCCTGGCGACCTGCGAGGACGTGGCGAACGCGACACGCGCGACGGGGCTGTCCCGCTTCCCCGTGTACCGCAGCAGTCTGGACTCGGTCGTCGGCATCGCGCACATCAAGGACGTGGTGTCCGTGCCCGCCGAGGAGCGGCCCCAGCGTTCGGTCACGCGCGTGCTGCGCGAACCGCTGTTCGTGCCGGAGTCCCTCACCGTCGACCGGCTGCTGGACCGGCTCTCGGGCAGGAACACCATGGCCGTCGTCATCGACGAGTACGGCGGCACCGCCGGGGTGGCCACGCTGGAGGACATCGTCGAGGAGGTCGTCGGCGAGGTGCGCGACGAGCACGACCCGCACGAGACCCCCGACCTGGCCCCCGCCGGCACGGACGCCGCCGGCCGGACGCTGTACTCGGCCGACGGCTCCGCCCGCGTCGACCAGCTCGCACGCGTCGGGCTGCGGGTGCCCGAGGGGCCGTACGAGACGCTGGCGGGCGTCGTCGCCACGGAACTCGGCCGCATCCCCACCGAGCGTGACACGGTCGAGGTCGCCGGCTGGCGCCTCGACGTGGTGGACGTGTCCGGGCACCGGGCAGCCCGCGTCCTCATGCACGCTCCGCCGGCCGGGCGGGAACGGGAGGAAGGACACCGGTGACCGTCGTACAGCTGCTGATCGCCCTGCTGACCCTCGTCGCGAACGCCTTCTTCGTGGGCGCCGAGTTCGCGTTGATCTCGGTCCGCCGCAGCCAGATAGAGCCGCACGCCGAGGCGGGCGACCGGCGTGCGCGCAGGGTGCTGTGGGGCCTGGAGCACGTCTCGGCGCTGCTGGCGGCGGCGCAGCTGGGCATCACCCTGTGCACCCTCGTCCTCGGTGTGGTCGCCGAGCCCGCCATCGAGCACCTGCTGGAGCCGGTGTTCCACGCGGTGGGGATCCCGGCGGACGCAGGACGCGCGGTGTCGTTCGTGATCGCGCTGACCCTGGCGACCTATCTGCACATGCTGCTCGGCGAGATGGTGCCGAAGAACGTGGCGCTCGCCGAGCCGGTGCGTCTGGCCCTGCTGCTGGGCCCGCCGCTGGTCGATCTGTCCCGTGCGCTGCGGCCGGTGATCTTCACTGTGAACGCCTTCGCGAACGGGCTGCTCGCGCTGCTGCGCGTACAGACGAAGAACGCGGTCACGGCCACGTTCTCGGACGACGAACTGGCGCGCCTGGTCAAGGACTCCCTGGAGGCGGGCCTGATCGACCGTCGCGCCCGGGAGCGGCTGCACGACGCCCTGGAGCTGGGGCGGCGGCCCGTGCGCGACGTGGTGGTGCCGCTGGAAAACGTGGTCTCCGCGCACGTGGGCACCACTCCGGAGCAGCTGGAGCGGATGTCGGCCGAGTCCGGGTTCTCGCGCTTCCCCGTCGTGGACGAGGGCCGGCGGATCATCGGTTACCTGCACGTCAAGGACGCGCTGGACGCCTCCCCACGGGACGTGCCGTTCCGCCTGCGGGACATGCGGCCCATCGCGCGGGTCCGGGAGACCACCCCGCTGGACGACGTGCTCACGGCGATGCGCGGCAGCCGTACGCATCTGGCGGCGGTCCTGGGCGCGGACGGCAGGCTGGCGGGGCTGGTGACGATGGAGGACGTCCTCCGCGAACTGTTCGGCCAGCTGCCGGCCTGACCGGGAACGACCGGGCCGACCGGCCGCGCACACGGACAGCGCCGGCCGGCCGCGCACACGGGCCGCACCACCGGCCGCGCGCGGCAGCGCCACCAACCGCACACGGGCGCACCACCAGCCGCACACGGGCGCACCACCAGCCACACACGCGCAGCACCACCAGCCACACACGCGCAGCACCACCGGCCGCGCGGGCAGCGTCAGGGGACCGGCGGCGGGACCACACCCCCGGAACGACCCTCGCCCCGCCGACCACCCGCGCAAAGCCGGCAGCGGGCCGGCGCCTCAGGACCTCTCGGGGCGGGCGACCGACCGATGGGTATGCCCGGCGGGATACCATCGACGACGCCATGCAGACGAACCCCAACCACACCAGCCTGGTCGCGGTCGGCGACTCCTTCACCGAGGGCATGTCGGACCTGCTCCCCGACGGCTCCTACCGCGGCTGGGCCGATGTCCTCGCGGGCCGGATGGCCGCACGGACGCCCGGATTCCGGTACGCCAACCTCGCCGTACGGGGCAAGCTGATCAGGCAGATCCTCGACGAGCAGGTGGGCCTCGCCGCCGCGATGGGAGCCGACGTGATCACGCTGGTCGGCGGGCTCAACGACGCCCTGCGCCCCAAGTGCGACATGGGCCGTGTGCGGGGGCTGCTGACCGAGGCCGTGGAGCGCCTGGCCCCCTCGTGCAAGCAGCTCGTCCTCATGCGCAGCCCCGGCCGGCAGGGCCCGGTCCTCGAACGCTTCCGGCCCCGCATGGAGGAGCTGTTCGCCTGCGTCGACGGGCTGGCCGCGCGGCACGGCGCCCTCGTGGTCGACCTGTACGGGGCGCCGTCGCTGGCCGACCCGCGGCTGTGGGACGTCGACCGGCTGCATCTGACGGCCGACGGACACCGCCGGGTGGCGGAGGCCGTGTGGCAGACGCTCGGCTACGAGGCGGAGGACACGGAGTGGCGGACGCCGCCGCCGCCCACGGCGCCACCGGGCTGGCTCGCCCGCCGGGCCGCGGACGTCCGCTTCACCCACCGGCATCTGCTGCCCTGGATAGGGCGGCGGCTGACCGGCCGTTCGTCGGGCGACGGCCGGACAGGCGCCCAGTTCAGCGCTGAGCTGGGCAAGGCCTTCTGGGTCACCCCTGTGGACCACACAGATCCCGGCCCTGTGACGGACTGGCGACGGGTGGGGCCCTAACCCGGAGCCTTGCCCAGATGCCATGCACCGACTAAACGCGGGGCCTCACCCGCACGACACCTGCAGCCGACGGACCGACGTCACGCCGCGAGTCGTACAGCGTCCTGAGCGAGGACCTGCGTCCTGCCGACCTCAACGACCGGCCGCCTGTAGCTCACGGCGAGCCCGGAGCGTGTGATGAACTTCACCAGTTCGCATCGCAGCACACCCAAGGCCGGAACAGCCGCCACGTCCAGGGCAGCAGCCAACGCGGGTAGCGGGGCAGCGAGTTCCCACGAAGTCGACACGAAAGAGAACACACCCGGCTCGGGAAGATCCAACAGCTACCTGCGGACGGTGCCCGCCGCCAGCTGAGCCCGCCGTATCCCGCAGTGTTTCGGCACGCCTGGCGACTTCATGCCCGGCGTATCCACACTCCCCCGCACGGCGGCGGTGAACCCGCAGCTCATCTGTGCAGACGACGAAAACTGACAGGAGGCCCCGCTCCGAGATGCAGGCCGGGCCACGGAATCCTAGCCTCGCATCGAGGGACGGCTCGGCTGCGCAGCGTAAAGCGCAGCTCGGCCGGGCCGGACGAGAGGTGATGCGACATGGAGGTGTTCCCCGCCATTCCGCTGAAGGAATGGACGGCGTCCAAGGAGACCCTGCATCGGTTTGCCCAGGTCGTCGGCAAGATCCGGCTGGCAGCCAGCGTGCGCCGCAACCACTGGTGGAACGTCCCCTACCACCTCACCGGCCATGGCATCACGACCCGTCCCATGGGCCAGGTCGATGGAAATCCGATCTTCACCATCGACTTCGACTTCGTCGACCATCTGCTGATCGCCCGGACCATCGACGGCAGGGTTGCCTCGTTCTCGCTGATCGGCCAATCCGTGGCGTCCTTCTACCGCGAGGTGTTCAACGCCCTTACCAGCATCGGTGTGCACGTGACCATCGCGCATCCGCACCCGTTCGACCTGCCCGACGCGCTCCTGCCCTTCTCCGAGGACACCGAGCACGCTGACTACGACCCGTTCTGGGCCAACCGCTACTGGCAGGTGCTCAGCCAGGTCAATCTGCTCCTTGAAGAATTCTCCGCAGGTTTCTGCGGAAAGATCAGCCCGGTGCACCACTTCTGGCACACCTTCGACCTGGCGGTCACCCGCTTCTCCGACCGGGAGGTGGACCAGCCGCCGAACGTCGACCCCGTCACCCGCGAGGCGTACTCGCGAGAGGTGATCAGCGCCGGTTTCTGGTTCGGCGACGATGCCTTTCCCCGGCCGACCTTCTACTCGTACGCGGCCCCTGAACCAGCCGGTCTCGCCGGCGTGCCGCTGCAACCGCCCCCGGCCCGCTGGGCCGAGCACCGAGGCACTCACCTGGCCCTCTTGGACTACGACGACGTACGCGGCACCACGGATCCCCGCGGCACGGTCCTCGGCTTCTACGACACGGTCTATCGCGCTGCGGGCCGCCTCGCCATCTGGGACATGGACCGGCTGGCAAGTCCCGGGGGCGTCACAGACCCGCAGGCATAGCGGTCGGCGTGCTGCGCGCGGACCTCGCGGGTCCGGCACGTCGCCCAGTTACTGGACTGGCGCGCCGCCGCGCTCGATGCGGGGCGGCAGGCCATGGGCCGGTGCGGTGCGGTGCGGTGCGGTGCCGGACAGTAAACGCGCCAGGTACTCGGTCATGCCGCAGTCATGACTGGACCGGTCGTCGTTCGCCGTGGCCACGACCGCGGTCCAGTCGTCCGGCGTCTTGCCCTCGGTCCGCCAGTAGAACTCGTCGCCGTCCGCGCAAGGAGCCCCGGCCCAGCAGGCCCCCCGGGTCCGGAAACACCTGGTCTCCGTGCGTCATCTCGGCATCCCTCAGGTTCTCGAGGGCCTCCAGATTGGTCCGCACCGAGTCCACGAACTCCTGCTCGGGACCCACGGACGGGCGCGAGACGTACAGCCCCGTGCGGGCGCGCTGCCCAGGCCGTCATGAGGCGCCGGGGGCCGTCACGAGCCGTAGGCGGGGATGGGCGGACGACGGACAGGAGGTCCCCGACCCCGGTCTCGCCGGGTGGTCCCATATCCCGGTTGTCCTTGCCGAATGCAAGAATGCGGCCCTGGGCGGAAAAGTGCATCGGCTCCGGGCGGGCATGAGCACTGTTGGAACGGGGGTAGCCATGGCGTTGGCCATGTGTCCACTGTGCAGCGACGACGAGGACATCGAGGTGGTCCGCACCCTCGACAACGGGCGTCGGCTCGTGAAGCACCGGTGCGGTCAGGAATGGGAGCACGGGGAGCCCACTGCCCCGCAGAGAAACCGGTTCCGCTCCTCCAACGACCTCACGGCCCGTTTGCCGAGGGCCGAGGACGTCAAGCCCGAGTGGCTGGAACGCGCGACCCGGCTGAAGGAGCAGTACCTCGCCGCCAAGCCCGACCTCGCCCCCGGGGTGGCGGTCTACTGGGCGAAGTACCAGCAGATCTTCTCCCGGGACGGGCTGCGGACGTGCGATCCCAGGCTCCTCAAGGACTTCGCCAACTCCGACGTCGGAGCCCATCCCGGCAACCAGGCCATGTTCAACTCCGCGTGGAACGACATGGGCGACGCCGCGGCCGCAGAGGCGACCCGCAGGACAATCGAATACCTCCTGGACGATTCCGCCGACGTGCCGCTCGAAGATCGGCTCCATCATCTGCTGGCCGGCACCAAGCCGTTCGCCATGAAGGGTTTCAAGGAAGCCCTTCTCACGAAGGTTTTGTGCGTGATGTACCCTGACCGCTTCCTGGCGATCCTCAAGTACACGACGGAGGCAGACGGCAAGCGCGAGATCGCGCGGACGGTCTACGGACTGGAGTTGCCGGCCCCCGAGTCGGTGAACTGGGCCCTCGGCCGGCTCATCGTCTGGAGCAACGACCTCCTGCACACCCTCGTCGGCGACGGCTTCGCCGACATGCAGCACGCCGCCGCGTTCTTGTGGTGGGCCAAGGACCACCTCAAGGGGCTTCAGTAGGGTGCGGCCCCCTGCGGCCGCAGTCGTGGCGCCGGTCAGGGTGCACTTGGCAGGCAAGGACGGCGCCAGCAGGAGTTGGGGACCGGCCCCACCGTGTCCGCGCAGGGCCCGGGCACCTGATCAACGCGAACGGGTGCTGCACGGGCTGGGCTCACCGAGTCGCCCGGCCGGTCGATGACGCGCAGCATGGAAGGAACGAACAGCCCCGCACCGAGCCGGCCGTCTGGGCGCCGCCGACCGACCCCGAGCGAGATCCAATGGTGCAGGCTGCCAAGCCCTGCCCTGTCGAGATCCTGACCTGCCCCCTACTGGATCCAGGCAGTGGCGCGGTCGGCCGCTGCGGGCGGTGGAACGGTCGTCCGCTTCCGCCCGCGGCGGAGGGCCTCGGCAGCATGGATGTGATGGGGAGGACCTGATGGAGCGCGAAGAACCGTCACAGCCTGGCCCGCACGTTCATGAGCTGCAGTCCGCTCAGGACGCCGACCTGGAGCGGATCGGTGAGACCTTCCAGGTGCTGGCCCGCGCCCAGGACCGGCTGCAAGGTCTGCTGGACGCGGTACTGGCGATCAGCCGCGAGCTGGAGCTGCCCGCGGTACTGCACCGGATCGTCACCACAGCCATGGAACTGGTCGACGCCCGCTACGGAGCGCTGGGCGTCCTCGACGAGGCGAGCGAGCATCTGGTGCAGTTCGTCCCGGCTGGGTTGAGCGAGCAGGAGCGTGCCGGCCTGGCCGGTGTGGAGTTGCCCCGCGGCCGGGGGGTCCTGGGGCATCTGATGCGCCATCCCGAACCGCTTCGGATCGAGGACGTTCCCTCCCATCCCGCCTCTGCGGGGTTCCCGCCCGGCCATCCGCACATGCGTACGCTGCTGGGTGTCGCGATCAGCGTACGTGGCCAGATCTTCGGAGACCTGTACCTGTCGGAGCGCCGCGACGGACGGCCCTTCGACCGGGCCGACGAGGACATCGTCGTCGCGCTGGCGGGTGCCGCCGGGATCGCCATCGAGAACGCCCGCCTCTTCGATCAGGTCCGCGCCGGTGCGGAGCAGTTCCAGCGGCTGCTGCTGCCGACCCTGCCGGATCTGCGGCCCTTCACCGGGGCCGCCGTGTACCGGCCCGCCAGTGCCCCCGCGCACCTGGGCGGTGACTGGTACGACGCGGTCCTGCTGCCCGGCCGTGTCTGCGCGGCTGTGATCGGCGATGTCGTCGGCCATGACCTGCGCGCCGCCGCTGCCATGGCCGCCACCCGCAATATGCTTCGCGCCCTGCTGTTCGACCGGCGTACCCCGCCCAGCGCCGTCCTCACCCAGCTCGACCACACCCTTCATGCGATGACCGAGAACCCCGTCACCACGGCTTGCCTGGCCCGCATCGAACCGGTCGGTGACGACTGGAGACTGCACTGGTCCACCGCCGGCCACGTCCCGCCGCTGCTGATCGCTCCGGACGGCCGGGCGGGGTACTTGCATGCCGAGCCCGGCGTGCCTCTTGGGGTCGATACCGCGCAACCGCGCCCCGACCACACCCGACCGCTGGCCGCGGGAGCCACCGTGGTCTTCTTCACCGACGGGTTGATCGAGCACCCGGCCCACCCCATCGACGTCGGCCTGCGCACCCTCGCCGAGCTCGCCACGGCCCACGCCGGTCTGCCCCCGGACGGTCTGGTACGGGCCTTGGCCGACCACCATCCCAGCGACGGCCACGACGACATGGCCGTCCTCGCCCTGCGCACTCCCGCCCGGGCCCAGTCACCGGCCACCGTGCCCTGCTGCTGAGCATGGCGCGTGTGTAGCCGCTGCACGAGCACCGGGGACGGCTCGGGTCTCGCAGAGGCATCCGCAGGCTGGGCGCCTTCAAGCAGGCAGTCCTCGTGCTGCGGTGGTTCATCGACGGGGCCCGCACCCACGGCCCCGTCGACGCGCTGAACCGTCTCGCCGCCGCCTTCGGCATCCCGACCCTGACCGGCCTCGGCTACGAGAGCGCCGGCCCTGGCCTCCGTCACCCCGCCAAGAAGCCGCAGGGACGCGAACTCGACCTCAGGCAGAAGACTTCAACAAAATGATCCGCGGCATCCGCGGCGTCGCCGAACGCCCCAATGCCCTGCTCAGGGTCACCTTCAAGGCCTGCGCAGAGTCGGCCTCACCCCCCGCAGCATCACCCGAATCGCCTGAGCCGCCCTCGCCCTGCTCCGGATAGAGCACGACCGCACCATCTGAACGAAGTTGACGAGCCGTCACGAGACGTTACCCACGAAGGTTCAATCGCTGGACGGCGAACAGCTCCAGGTGCGCACAGTTCGGGCAGCGGAAGGCATCGATCTGCCATTGCGGCAGGCCCCGCGTCTTAGCTATGCCCATTACGCCCCGCTCAAGGAGGCTTCCGAACCATCGCGCGTACCCGCGGGCGCCGCTGCCACTGTCACTGACAAAGCCCTGCTCAAGCCCGACCTGGCCGCATTGGGTGCACCGCATGTTGTCCATCGGGGAAGTGTAAGTGGCGGCCGGGGGTTGATGCTGGTGAGTGTCGCGTCTATCGGCGACGGATGATCGTGCGAGCTCACCAGTCTCCGTAGTGGCGGCCCGGAAGGCTCAGGCCGACGAGCCCCCGGCGGGGTTGTGGGCCAGGCGTCACTACTCATTGTGACGCGGCCCGGGCTGCGGCGGCAGCAGCCCGGCACAGCCGAGCGGGGGGCAGCAAGCCGCACCTGAGATGGGGCACTGGGGTGCGTGCTGTCGGCTGAACGTCGACGCCTCCGTGGTGGACTACTTCAAGCCCGCGACGGTCAACGTGGTCTGCCAGGCGCACGCACAGGAGGCAACGGTCTGCACCAATGGCGCTTGGTCCAAGCTGACCGCGGCTCGTGGATCACCATCGTCTGCATCAAGGGCCCGGCTTGGCTGTCGCAGGTGCTCGCCTGCTGAGCCGGGGTTCCGCGGCGCCTCACCACCGCACGCCGGTTCGGAGAAATCATCATATGGGGGTACCGAAGAGTTGAAGAGATGTAATATCCCGCGCACATGGCGTCCGTCGAGCCGTTCTCGGCGGTGCGGGAGGGGGCGAAATCCGTGATCAGAAGGTGCGTGCTGACCATCGGGGCGTTACTGCTCGCGAGCGGCTGCGGCAGTACGTCGCACGATCGGTCGAACGCGGCGGAGTCACCGTCAGCGGATGCGTCCGGATCCGCCTCCGACACCGCTTCGGCGACGCCAGAGGTCAGCAGCTCTTCCTCGGAACCGACCTCCACCACGCAGGAGCCGGTCGAGGAGACCCCCGCCTCGCAGAGTGCGACCTCGGACGCTCCGCAGACGTGGAGCGGAAGCGTCGGGAGCGGTGACGGCGAGCAGCCGGCCAACGACGGCAGCCTGGACTGCGGCGAACTCGCCGGCAGCGGGACCTTCACCGACCCGCTGCAACTCGGCACCGTGGACGGCCCCGTGACGGCCCGGAACTGCGCCCCGCTGACCTCAGGCTCCCCGTTCAACACCCGCTACTTCTCGTTCACACTGACCGGCGCGCCCGGCACGAGCGCCCATGCCGGGGCGTCCTTCACCCTCACACAGAACGCGCTCGGCCCGGTGTACCCGGCGATCGTCCAGCCGAACGGATGGGTCCTCAAGAACAGCCTGGGGTCTGGGTACTGGACCGGAACGGAGCCCGACTTCACCGGCCGCTACCAGCAGATCTCGGACCTGGCCCCGGGCACTTACATCCTCCGTACGGACAAACTCGACTCCCCCCTGCACTCCCTGTCCACGCCTTCCTACGACGTCGTCGTCGACCCCGACGGGCACTGAGAAACGTCAAGGGACACCAGAAGATCACTTCTGTTCATTATTTACCGAATGTGAATTCTCCACCCAATAAAGCTCACCATCTCATAGGATTTCCGGCATTACGCCGGGAAGCGCGCCGTGTGCGCGCCGGGGGGAGCTGGTTCTCGTGCGTCATCGACCGTTGTGCGCGACTCTCTTGGATTGCGCCGCGTTACTCGTCTCGCTGTGTCTGTCCGCGGCGCCTTCGTACGCTGCGGGCCCGACCGCGCCCTATGCCGAACTGACGCCGGATTCCGGGCGGGTGGTGCCCGGCGGCGGCCCGCTGACCGTGGATGCCACGTTCCACAACACGCTGGACACCGACATCACGGACAGCTTCATCGTCGCTGTCGGGATCCGGCTCGCCCCACCCGACGCGCGGTTGACGCCCGATCAGGTCACCGTGGAATGGTTCGACGCCGGCCCGTCTGTATGGCGCCCGGTGCAGTTGACACCGGGCGACACCGCGCTCAGTGGCTATCTCAGCACCGACGCCGGGCTTCCGTCCGTGGGTTCGCTCCCGGCGGGTGACTCGGCCCGCATCCCCCTGCGCGTCTCACTGGCCTCCGGGGTGCCGGCGCCGACCACCCTCCAGTTCGTCACGCAGGGTCTGATCCAGCCCACGGCCACGGTAGACCCGGTGACCCTGATGGACGGCAAGGCGTCCTACTCCGTGGTCGACGAGGTGACGACCCCGGCGGTCGAGACGGTCCCTGCGACGGACACGGCCTCGGCGAGGGCAAGCCTCTCGCGGGGCAGTCCCGGGAGTGGGGCGACACCGACCGAGGCCCCGTCCGCCGTGCCCTCCTCGGCTCACCCGTCCGCCGCCACCCCCGCCCCGTCGGCGCAGCCGGGCGGCACCGGAGGGGACAGGCTTGCGGAGTCCGCACCATCTGCGGCGCTCGTGGCGGGCGGCGTGGCCGCCCTCGTGTTCGCCGCCGGTGTCGTCCTCATCATGATCCGGCATCACGGCCGTGGGCCGGGCTGAGCCGCCCACCGTCGGGCCCACCGCCGTCCGCACAGGCCACCGCCGGTCCGTCCCCACGGGAGGAACTCATGTATCACCGCACGGGCCAGGATGTCCTGCGCGACGTGGTCCACCACGTCGCTCCGGCCGAACTGGAGAAGCTGGACGAGACCTGCCGGGCGTACATCGTCCGGCCCCATCCCCCGCAGCGCCTGCGCCGGCCGACAGTAGACCCGCTGGGTGTCGGCTTCGAGTCGGCGGTGCTGCTGCCCGTTCTGGTGGCGGTGGTCTCGCAGGTGCTCTCCGATCTCGCCTCCGGGCGCATCAGGGCGAGCGGCACCCAGCTGAAGCGATGGTGGCGACGCCGGCGCGGGGCCGACACCGAGGGCAGACGATCAGTGCTGACCTCGGCCGTCCCGGAACTGTCCGGGGTGACACGCCAGGAACTCGCGGACTGGGCCATGGCCCAGGGCCGTGCCGCCGGTCTGTCCGCGTCCCAGGCCGAAACCTGCGCCCAGGTCATAGTCGTGGCCGTGGTGGGCGGGAACGCGGGACCACAGAGTGACGAGGCACCGGGAGCGCGGAACGGCACGGTACCCGGCACCCGGTCGGGGCCGACACCGACACCGCGACATCCAAGGGGGCCGGAACCCGAGCACCGGGCGGATCCGGAACCCGAGCACCATGTCGATCCGGACCCGTGCGCGGCACCCGCCGGGCCGGGCGACGACGCCGGAGCGGTACTCAGGCCGGAAAGAGGCGACGCGTCGACGGCCACGGACCCGTCGTCGTCGTGAGCGCCGCGCCGGGCCCCGTCGACCCGCCCTCCTCCACTGCCGCCGAGCGGTCTGATGTCGCCGGCGCACTGGTGTCCAGCCCGCTTCCGCTGCCGACCACCACCCGCCTGGCCATGCTGGTCCTGGTGGCCGGCGCCGGTGCCTCGTTCGCCACCTGGTGGTGGCTGGTCCTGGGCCGGGACAACTGGCCGGACGCCCAACTCGCCTGCCTACCCACGGTCGGCGCCGCGCCGGAGGAGGTTCTCGCCCGGTTCACCGACTGCGTCGATGACGTACGGCTGGCGCAGTCGGCGGTGGTGGTGAGCGGGCCACTTGCCCTGCTCGTGCTCGCCGTGCTCTGGCGAGCCGTCGGACGCCGGCTGAGCCTGTGGTGGTGGCGGACCGCGCCCAACCGCTCCTCACCGCTCGCCCAGCGCCTGGCCGCCCTCACGCCCGAAGGAACTGGGCCCCGGCCGGAGCTGCGGGAGCGCGGCCGGGGCATCGGGGTCCGGGCCCGCGCCGCAGGCACCGTCCGCCGGCCCCAAATCGTGGCCGACTCGCACCTCTTCAACCTGCCCGACCAGCGCGTGGACGCCATCTTCCGTCATGAACTGGCCCATCTGCGGCTGCGGGACGTGGGCCGGGTGAGGCTGGCCGTCGCGGCCTGGTGGCTCCTGCTGCTCGGCGTCACCCTGCCGATGGTGGTCGCGCTGGCCCGCGACGCCGGACTGCTGGCTGCCGACCTGCTGGTGAGGATGGCGATCGTCCTGGCCGTCGTGCTGCTCACCCTGTGCGCCGTACTGCGCGTGCGCGAACACGACGCCGATCTCGCTGCAACAGCGGATCCCCACGCACCCCAGGACGCCACCGCCGCCCATATCCGCACGGCCCTCCCACCACGCCGCGTCGAGCGCCTCGTGCGCTCCCTGGGCCTCGCCACCCATCCCACACCCGCGATCCGCCTGGCCGTGCTCGCCGATCCGGCGCGGTCCTGGGGTGTGTCGTACCCGGAATGCCTCACCACCGGGCTCGCCGCAGGCCTGATCTTCACCGATCTCACGCTGCTGGTGGCCGCCCTGATGCCCGATCACACCCAACTCGCTTACGTAGTGGGCGGGTTACTGACCGGCTGGGTCATGGCCGAGGTGGTGACCGTGGCCTGGTGGCGGGCCGTTGCCGTGGGACACCCGGACGCGTCCGGCCGGCGCGCGGCACCGGCCGGAGCCGCGCTGGCTCTCGGTGTGTTCCTGGGCAGCCAGCTCACCGGGCGGGCGGCCGGTGACTGGGTACGGGACACCGGCACGGCGGACGGACTGGCGACCGCGCTCTCCCTGACACGTGTGCCGCGCGGGCAGGCCCTGGCGCTGGCGGCGGTGCTGGTGATCGGCGGGGCGCTGTTCGCTCTGTGGGCCACGTCCCTCGCCAGAGCCCTGGGGGCCACGGTCGACGGTCCCCGTTCCGCACCCGTCTGCGCTGCGGTCGTCGGACTGTCCGGGCTCCTGCTGGCGGTACCGCTGGGCAGTTGGTTCCTGGTCGCCCGGCTGACAGCGGCCCGTGCCGCCCCGGACATCCGGTGGGCCGTGATCGGCACACCCTGGTGGGTGGCGGGGATGGCGACGACCGCCGTCGGCGCGCTCGTACCGGTGGCCGCCGCCCGCGGGCCAAGGCGTCCAGGGCCGGGCGGCTGCGGGCGGCGCCGCCCCTTGCCCCTGCTGGCCGCCTCCGCCGTCCTGGTCTCGGCCGGGGCCGGATGGGCGGCACTCGGGAGCGGCCCGGTCACGACACCAGTCGCCCGCCCCTCCGGCGCCTCGGCGGCGTCCGCGGCCCCGACGGACTCGCCGGACAGGCCGGACCCGCCGATCTCCGGCAGCGGTGACCGGACCGTCCCCCTGGACCAACTCCCCCTGCTGCCGCCCGAAAAGGACCAGACGAACGCCATGCGGGCAAACACCGCCCTCGTCTGCCGTGCCCTGTCCCTCGGTGGGAACGCCATCTGGAGCGACCCCCAACGCCGCACCGACACAGCCAAGTTGCTCGGCGGTCCTGACGACACGGTGCTGCGGGCCGCGTCCGCCGCCCTTCTGCGCGACCCCACGGGACCCGTCGACGACCACGCGCTGGTCGCCTCGTTCCTGCGCTGCGACCTCTACTTCCGCTACCGCCGCTGACCGGCTGCGCTCGACGATCCGCCCACCGATCGAGGAGGCACACGTGACCCCGAGAACCGCTGCGACGTCCGTCATCGGCCGACGACGGCTCGCCACCGTTCCCGTCGTGGTGGCGGCCCTGGCCGGCTGCGGCGGTGGACATGACCGGTCGGACACCGGGGAGCGGACGCAGGCTCCCCCGCCCCCGGTCCAGCCCACCGCGGTCTCCCCCGGCGCCGTGCCCCTGTCCGCGGCCCTGCTCACCACAGCCCAGTTACCCGCCGGCTATGTGAAGACAGTCCTGCGAAACGAGCCCCCGACGCACTCCGACCATCCCGGATGCGTCACCGCCCTCGACGGACTGGAGTCCTCGCGCAGCACCCGCCCCGGCGCCGTCGAGGCCAGGGTCACCTTCGCCCAGAGCCAGAGCGGACCGTTCCTCCAGCAGGTACTGCGCCGACTGCCGGGAACCGGAGCACAGCAGGACCTGAAGCAGGCGGCGAGTGAACTGTCCCGCTGCGCCGAGTTCGCCATCGGTTGGAGCGACAGCACCACCGGCACGGAGCGTGTGGTGCCGCACGGCTCGGCAGGCATCGGGGACGCGTCGTGGCATGCCACGGTCACCGCGAGCACCGGGACGTTCACCGTCCAAGAGACTTTGGTCCTGGTGGTCGTGGGAGAGACCCTGATCGTGCTCAGCGACGCGGGCAGCCCCACGGCACCCGACCGCTCCCGCACACTGGCCCTGGCCCGTACCGCCGCGGCCCGAATCCCATGACCGACCCAGGACCAGTTGCGGCGGTGCGGTCGCCCGGGAGGCGCGGCACGTGCTCATGCCGTACAGGCCGACGGCCCGCGCCGCGGCGACGACGGCCCGCTCGTCCGCGGCCGGTCCGAGGTGAGCGACCGCGTGAAAGCCCGCCGCCCGCCCGGTCACCGCGACCTGCGGAGCATGCTCGGCGAGCGCGGCCACGAGCGCGGTGCGCCGGGTCGCGTAGCGGGCGCGCATCCGGCGCAGGCGGCGGTCGTAGCGCCCGGACTCGATCAGTGTCGCCAGGGCGAGCTGGTCCAGCGTGGGAGAGCCGCGGTCGCTGAGGTGCTTGTGCTCCGTGACGAGCGCGCCGATGCCCGGCGGGCACAGCAGCCAGCCGATCCGCAGGGCCGGCGCGAGGGACCAGCTGACCGTTCCGGCCGAGATCACCCGATCCGGGGCGAGGCCCTGGAGGGCGCCGACCGGATCCCGGTCGTAGCGGAATTCCGCGTCGTAGTCGTCTTCGATGATCACAGCGTCCCGGCGCACCGCCCAGTCGATCAGCGCCAGCCGTCGCCGGGGAGCCAGTACGACCCCGGTCGGCCAGTCGTGTGCCGGGGTGACGATCACGACGCGGGCGTCGGTCGCGGCGAGCGCCTCGACATCGATGCCCTGGCTGTCCACCGGCACGGGGACCGACGCCATGCGGACGGAAAAGGCTCATTGCCTACGGTGCCGAGGTCTGCACGCCGTGGCCCCGCGTGCTGTCATCGACACGAGCATCGTGGACGACGGTCAACGGGCCGGCTCCACCACGGGGCGCGCACCGGACGCGAGCCGCTTGCCGCACACCCCGGGAGCCAGGCCGTGGCCCCCGCCGCCGGACCGGCCTTCGTGACGCGGGTCTCGTAGCTTCCGCCGAACCGCCCCATGGCGCTGGCCTGCACGATTCGCCAGTAGAATCCGTACACGTGACTGCTGCGCCCGCAAAGCCCCGTATCCCGAACGTCCTCGCCGGACGCTACGCCTCCGCCGAGCTCGCCACGCTCTGGTCCCCGGAGCAGAAGGTGAGGCTGGAGCGTCAGCTCTGGCTCGCCGTGCTGCGGGCCCAGAAGGACCTGGGGATCGACGTCCCGGACACGGCGATCGCCGACTACGAGCGCGTCCTCGACCAGGTCGACCTCGCCTCGATCGCCGAGCGCGAGAAGGTCACCCGGCACGACGTGAAGGCACGGATCGAGGAGTTCAACGACCTCGCCGGGCACGAGCACGTCCACAAGGGCATGACGTCCCGCGATCTGACCGAGAACGTCGAACAGCTGCAGATCCGGCTCTCGCTGCAGCTGATGCGCGACCGCACCGTGGCCGTGCTGGCGCGCCTCGGCAAGCTCGCGGGCGAGTACGGCGAGCTGGTCATGGCCGGCCGCTCCCACAACGTGGCCGCGCAGGCCACCACCCTCGGCAAGCGTTTCGCGACCGCCGCCGACGAACTGCTCGTCGCCCTCGCTCGGGTCGAGGAGCTGCTGGGCCGCTATCCGCTGCGCGGCATCAAGGGCCCGGTGGGCACGGCGCAGGACATGCTCGACCTGCTGGGCGGGGACGCCGGCAAGCTCGCGGAGCTCGAGCGGCGGATCGCCGGGCACCTGGGCTTCTCGGACGCCTTCACCTCGGTCGGCCAGGTCTACCCGCGCTCGCTCGACTACGAGGTCGTCACCACGCTGGTGCAGCTGGCGGCCGCGCCGTCGTCGCTGGCGAAGACGATCCGGCTGATGGCCGGGCACGAGCTGGTCACCGAGGGCTTCAAGCCCGGGCAGGTCGGCTCCTCGGCGATGCCGCACAAGATGAACACCCGCTCCTGCGAGCGCGTGAACGGCCTGATGGTGATCCTCCGCGGCTACGCCTCGATGACCGGCGAGCTGGCGGGCGACCAGTGGAACGAGGGCGATGTGTCCTGCTCGGTGGTGCGCCGGGTCGCGCTGCCGGACGCGTTCTTCGCGCTGGACGGCCTGCTGGAGACGTTCCTGACCGTGCTCGACGAGTTCGGCGCCTTCCCCGCCGTGGTCGCCCGTGAGCTCGACCGCTATCTGCCGTTCCTCGCCACGACCAAGGTGCTGATGGCCTCGGTGCGTGCGGGCGTCGGCCGCGAGGTGGCCCACGAGGCGATCAAGGAGAACGCGGTCGCCTGCGCCCTCGCGATGCGCGAGCAGGGGGCCGAGCGCAACGAACTGCTGGACAGGCTGGCCGCCGACGAGCGCATCCCGCTCGACCGCGCGGGGCTGGACGCGCTGATGGCCGACAAGCTGTCCTTCACCGGCGCCGCGGCCGACCAGGTGGCATCGGTCGTCGGCCGCGTCGAGGAGGTCCTGAAGCGGTACCCGGAGGCCGCCGGCTACAGGCCGGGGGCGATCCTCTGACCCGGTTCACCCCGGCGGAGCTCGAGGCCGCCCGCGACCGTCTGGTGCCGGACGTGGTCGCGGACGGCCTCACCGTCCTCTTCTGCGGCATCAATCCGGGACTCATGACCGCGGCGACGGGCCATCACTTCGCCCGCCCCGGCAACCGGTTCTGGCCGGTGCTGCATCTGTCGGGCTTCACCCCCCGGCTGTTGAAGCCCTCGGAGCAGGACGAACTGCTCGGCTACGGACTCGGGATCACGAACGTGGTGGCCAGGGCGACCGCCCGGGCCGACGAACTCACCCCCCGGGAGTACCGGGAGGGCGGACGGCTCCTCGGCGCCAAAGTGGCGCGGCTGCGGCCCGCATGGCTGGCCGTGGTCGGGGTGACCGCGTACCGGACGGCCTTCGACGACCGTACGGCCCGGGTGGGCCCGCAGGAGCGGACGATCGGCGGCAGCCGGGTGTGGGTGCTGCCCAACCCCAGTGGGCTGAACGCGCATTGGACGGCCGCGACGATGGCCGAGGAGTTCGGGCGGCTGAGGGAGGCCGCAGTGGCGTAGCGGTCAGGGCGGGTCCTGGTCCGTGACGGCCGCGAGAAGGCGTATCTCGTCCGTCGCGTCGCGCTCGGCCACGCCGAGGGCCACCCACCGTCCGGCTCCGTCCACCCGCCACAGGCGCAGCTCGTGCACCAGGACGCCGAGCGTCGCCCAGGGCTCCGGTATCTCCTCGCCGCGGGCCATGCGCACACCGGCGGTCAGCGGCCCCCAGAACCGCCCCTGCCCCCACCGGTCGTCCAGCCTCCGGGCGATCGCCTCCTTCCAGGCGTCGAAGTCCTCCGCCGTCCGCTCCCGCTCCGCACCGTCCCCCGTCCGGAGACCGACGCTCGTCCGTAACACGACCACGTGGAACCCGGGTCCCCCGAAGCCCACGTCCGACCTGCCGCGCCGCGCGGGGAACTCCCGCGCGCACAGCAGGTCGATCGCGGCCAGGTGCTGGTCGATGGTCATGACTCCAGTAGACCAGCGCCCACTGACATCTGGCGGGGCCTCAACAGCCGTCCGGCACCAGGGGTCCCGGTACTTTGGGCTCCGCGCTCTCGCGAGCAGCGCCGCGCCCGCCGAACCGCCGTGGCGGGTCCCGTCCACGGGCCCGGCATTTCAGGTCCGTCCCCTCGCCCGGGCACCGGGGACGGCCCGGTCCACCGGGAGGCTCACGCCCCGGTGACCGGACCGGCGGCGAGGACGGGGCCCCGGATCGCCACCGCCTGGGCCGTGAACCGGCGGCCACGGTCCGGCACCGCGCCCGGCGCCGGTCCGCGGGCCGCAGAGCCCGGCTCTCGCGGGGGTGCGCCGGGCCGAGTACGATCCGCCCAACACGCGCACGAGCTGGGAGGACGGACGTTGGGGCGGCTGACCGGCGGGGATCCCTCTCTGCTGCGGCGGATCAACTCCGCGGTGGTGCTGCACGCGCTGCGCGCCACGGACTGCGCGACGCTCACCGAGATCACGGGGGTGACCGGGCTGTCCCGGCCGACCGTCGAGGGCGTGGTCGAGGGGCTGATCGAGGCCGGGCTCGTGGTCGAGAAGGCGGCAGAGGAGGGCGCCACGCGACGGCAGGGGCGCCCGGCGCGCAGATTCCGGTTCCGGGCGGAGGCGGGCCATCTGCTGGGCCTGGACGTGGGCGCCCACCGGGTGACGGCGCTCCTTGCCGACCTCGACGGCCGGGAACTGGGCACGGTGTCCAAGGAGGTGGCCGAGACGGCGCCGGCGGACGAGCGCCTGGAGCGGCTGCGGGGCGCGGTCGCCGAACTGCTGCGCCGGGCGGGGGTGGCCCGCGGCTCGCTGCGCGCGGTCGGCGTGGCCAGCCCGGGGATCGTGGAGGCGGACGGCACCGTGCGCCTGGGCACCGCCCTGCCGGAGTGGACCGGTCTGAAGCTGGGTGAACGCCTCAGCCGGTCCTTCAGATGCCCGGTGCTGGTCGAGAACGACGCCAACGCGGCGGCGGTCGCCGAGCACTGGAAGGGTGCCGCCACCGAGTCCGACGACGTGGTGTTCGTACTGGCGGGGCTGAGCCCGGGCGCGGGGGCGCTGATCGGGGGGCGGCTGCACCGCGGCTACGGCGGGGCGGCCGGGGAGATCGGGGCGCTGCACCTGCTGGGCCGCGGGGCGAGCCCGGAGACGCTGCTGTCGACGACGGACGAGCCGCTGCAACCGCTGGACGAGCAGCAGGTCGCCGACGTGTTCGCGCTCGCCCGCGACGGCGACCAGCGGGCCCGCGCCGCGGTGGAGCGTTTCATCCAGCGGCTCGTGCACGACGTGGCGGCGCTCGTCCTCGCCCTCGACCCCGAACTGGTCGTCGTCGGCGGCTGGGCGGCGGGCCTGGACGGCGTACTGGAGCCGCTGCGCCAGGAGCTGGCCCGCTACTGTCTGCGTCCGCCGAAGGTGGCGCTGTCCCGGCTGGGCGAGGCCGCGGTGGCGACGGGAGCGCTGCGGCTGGCGCTGGACCACGTGGAGGAGCAGCTGTTCGCGGTGGAGGGCACGGTGACGGGACGGCGCTGATCTCGGCGCGCCGCGGAGTCCGGGCGCCTGCACGCGGCGGCGCCGCACCCGGTGTCCCGGAGCACGGCGGTCATCGGAGCACGGCGGTCATCGGAGCACGGCGGTCATCGGAGCACGGCGGTCACCGGAGCACGGCGGTCACCGGAGCACGGCGCGGCCGTCAGGAGGCGCGGCGCTCCGGGTCGTGGTGGATCTGGACGCTCCCGGCGTCGCCGAAGGTGAGGCGGCACGTGTCGGCGCGGTACGTCGCGACGGAGACGGCCGCGGTACGGTCCTCGGCGTAGTAGCGGGTGGTGACGACGAGGACGGGCGCACCGGGGAGCCGGTCCAGTTCCTTGGCGTCCTCGGCGCTGACCGAACCCAGCTCGACGGCTTGGTCCTGGCCCTCCAGGTCCAGACGCTGCAGCTCGCGCAGCACGGCCCGCGCGCGTGCGGCGCCGGAGGGCGCGTCGATGGCGGACAGGTCGGGCACCGAGACGTCCGGGACGTAGAGCAGCTCGGCGGCGACGGGCTGGCCGTGCGTCACCCGGGACCGGCGCACCGTGTGCACCCGCTCGTCCCCGCCGGTCTCCAGGAGGCCGGCCACCGCACCGGGCGGGAGCGCGACCGTGCAGTCCACGGGCCGCCAGGCATCGCCGGGCGCGCCCGGCCAGGCGTGCGGCTCGGAGCCGACCGCCACCCCGACGCGCGGCGGGGCGACGGTCGTGCCGACGCCGCGGCGGCGCTGCAGCCGGCCTTCGAGTTCGAGCTGTTCGAGGGCCTGGCGGAGCGTGGCACGGGCGACGCCGAAACGGGCCGCGAGGTCCCTTTCGTTCGGCAGGATCTCACCTACGGAGAACTCGGAGTCGAGTGCTTCGGTGAGCACGGTCTTGAGGTGCCAGTACTTGGGCTCCGGCACCGATTCCAGCTGCGTGGTCCCCACCCTGTCCTCCGCAATCGCCGTGGCCCGGCGGCGTTTTAGCGCCCTTGTTTATTAAAGGTTGTTGCACTTCTCTGCGACCATAGGGCGGCACCCACCCTTGGTCAAGACCAATCCTCGATCACTTGCCGACCGCACAGGCGCGCTGGCGCAGGGCGTCCGCGGGTCCCCGGCCGGCTTGCAGCGGCGCGCCTTCACCTCGCGCGGCCGGTCGACGCCGGCGGCGCCGCGCCGCGGGTTCCCAGCCCGGGGCTACCCGCCAGTAGCAGTTGCTGACAAGCTGTCTACGTAACTTCGCCAGTGTCCCCAGACGAGGAGCAGCAGCATGGCCGCCACGGTCTCCTTCAGCGTTCCCTCTCCGCACGGCCCGCGGACCGTGACCGTCTCCTACGCGCGCGTGGGCGCCGGGGAGCCGCTCCTCCTGCTGCACGGCATAGGCCATCACCGGCAGGCGTGGGACCCGGTGGTGGACATCCTGGCGACCGAGCGGGACGTGATCGCGGTCGACCTTCCGGGCTTCGGCGCGTCCCCCGCCCTTCCGGACGGACTCGCCTACGACGTGCCGACCGTGGTGCCCGCCCTCGGCTCACTGTGCCGGGCGCTGGAGATCGACCGCCCGCATGTCGCGGGCAACTCCCTGGGCGGCCTGCTGGCCCTGGAACTGGGCCGTGAGAAGCTCGTACGGTCCGTCACCGCGTTCTCCCCCGCCGGATTCTGGACCCCGGCCGAGCGGCGGTACGCGTTCGCGGTGCTCCTCGCGATGCGGCACACCGCGCGCAGGATGCCCCTGCCGGTGGTGGAACGGCTCTCCCGCACCGCGGCGGGGCGCACGGTGCTCACCAGCACCATCTACGCCCGCCCGCACCGCCGTTCACCCGAGGCCGTCGTCGCCGAGACGCTCGCGCTGGCCCGCGCCGAGGGGTTCGCCGAGACCCTCCGGGCGGGCACGTCCGTCCGGTTCACGGAGGACGTGCCCGGGCTGCCCGTCACGGTGGCCTGGGGCACCAGGGACCGGCTCCTGGTGCGCCGTCAGGGTGTCCGCGCCAAGCAGATCATCCCCAGGGCGCGGCTGGTACGGCTGCCGGGTTGCGGGCACGTCCCGATGAACGACGACCCCGCGCTGGTCGCGCGGGTGATCCTGGACGGCAGCCGCTGAGCGTCCGAGCCGCAACGCGCCCGAGCCCAGGACCACCCCGGCGCCGACCAGCCCGCTGCCGACGGCCTGCGCCACCCCGTACGCGCCGGTGCCGACCACCGGCGCGGTGCAGGCGGCGGCGACCGGGATGAGGCCGGAGAAGAGCGTGGCCCGCTCCGCTCCGATGCGCTGCATGCCCATGTACCAGCACACGAAGCCGACGACGGTGACGACCGCCGCCTGCCACAGCAGCGCGGCGGCCTCCGTGCGGTCCGGCAGGCGCAGCCATCCGGGGCCGTCCACGAGGAGCCCGACGAGCGCCGACTCGGCCGCGGCGATGCCACAGACCGTGGCCGACAGCAGCCTCGGCCCCAGGGGGCGCAGCACCGGCACGGCGAGCACCGCGAACCCGACCTCACCGACGAGTGCGCACGCGGAGTAGACGATTCCGGAGCCGTCGGTGCGGCCCCACCCCTGAATCGTGAAAGCGCCGGCGGCCACCAGCAGCGCCCCGTGCAGCACGCGCCGCTGGGGCCGTCGTCCCTCCAGGAGCGGCACGACGACGGCGACGGCCACCGGGGCGCACCCGACGAAGACCCCCGGAACCGCCGGCTCCGCGGAGTGCTCGGCGGCGATCACCGCGAGGTTGAATCCCACCATCCCGACCGCGGCCAGCAGGGCGAGCCGCCCCCACCGGCGTGCCCCGAGGCGGCGCAGCGCCACCGCGCCGCCCCTGCCCGCCAGCGGCGACAGGAGCAGACAGGCCAGGCCGTAGCGCAGGAACTGGCCTCCCGCGTACGGGTAGTGGCCCAACAGGCTGTTGGCGGTGAAGGAGCCTCCGACGAGGACGCAGGCGAGGGCCGCGAGCAGGGCTCCGCGGGCGGTGGCGGGGTTCATGCCGGTGACGCTAGGCAGTGGGGCGGACCGGATTAAGGTCCATTTCCATGACACCATCGGGGACCAGTTCAGGGGCCGCCGGGGGCGGCACGCCCTCGGCGGCTGGCTCGGCGCCGGACGGTGCGGCGCCCTGGGCCGCCGCCTGGGAGGTGCTGCTCCCGGCCGCCGCCGCACCGGCACGCGCGCGTGGGCGTACCTTGCAGGCCGCGCTGCGGGAGGCGGTGCGCTCCGGGCGGCTGGCGTCGGGCACCCGGCTGCCGTCGAGCCGTGAACTGGCCGCCGATCTCGGTGTGTCGCGCGGACTGGTGACCGAGGCGTACGAGCAGTTGACCGCCGAGGGGTACCTGCGCAGCGGCCGGGGAGCGGGGACCTGGGTGAGCGGCGCCGTGCGCGCGGCGCGCCCCCGGGCGCGTGACCTCGCCCCCCGCTCCCCCGGCGCCCGCGCCGACTTCCTGCCCGGCACACCGGATCTGTCCCTGTTCCCGCGTGCGGCCTGGACGGCCGCCCACCGGGCGGTGCTGGCCGAACTCCCCCACCACGCGCTGGGCTACCCGGACCCCCGGGGGCTGCCCCGGCTGCGGACCGCGCTCGCCGAACTGCTGGCGCGCCGCAGGGGCGTGGTCGCGGACCCGGAACGGATCGTGGTGGTCTCGGGGGTGGCCCAGGCGGTCACGCTGCTGGCATTCGTGCTGCACGCGCGCGGGGTGCGCGCCGTCGGCATCGAGGACCCGGGGAGCCCCGACCACCACACGCTCTACGCCTCCGCGGGCGTCACGGGCGTGCCACTGCCCCTGGACGGGGAGGGGCTGGCCGTGGGGCCGCTGCACGAGGCGGGCGTCCGGGCGGTCATGACGACACCCGCCCACCAGTTCCCCTCCGGGATCGCCTACTCCGCGCACCGGCGCGCCGAACTGCTGGACTGGGCGCGCTCGGTGGACGGACTCGTGATCGAGGACGACTACGACGGCGACTTCCGCTACGACCGTGCTCCGGTGGGCGCCTTGCAGGGGCTCGACCCCGAGCGCGTCGCCTACACGGGATCGGTCAGCAAGTCACTCGCCCCCGGGCTGCGCCTCGGCTGGCTGCTCGTCCCGGAGTCGTTCGCCGAGGAGGTCGTCGGGCTCAAGCGGACCATGGATCTCGGGCACCCGGTCGTCGACCAGGCGCTGCTGGCCCGGTTCGTGGAGCGCGGCGACTACGACCGGCATCTGCGCCGCTGCCAGCGTGCCTACAGGGAGCGTCGCGACACCCTGGTGTCCGCCTTGGGGGAGCACTTCCCCGGGGCCGAGGTGTCCGGGATCGCGGCCGGTCTGCATGTCATCGCCCGTCTGCCCGAGCGGTACGGACCACCGGAGCGCTTCCTGGAGCGGGTGGCGGCGGCCGGTGTGGCGGTGCGGCCGCCCGCCGCGTACGGAACGGTGGCCGAGGGCGGCGTACCGCTGGTGCTGGGCTACGCGCATCTGTCGCCCTCCCGGATCCGGGACGGGGTACGGGTGATGGCGGACGCCGTGCGCGTCTAGTGCCCCGGCGGGCCGCCTCGGCCCGTCGAGGAGCGGCATGCCGGCCGGAAGTCCTCGTCACGTCGCCCGCCGGGGCGCCGGCCGGTGCGCGCACACCGGGCGCCGGAAAGGGGGGCGCCGGAAAGGGGGGCGGACGGCCCGGCAGCGTGCGGGAGGCGCGGCCTCGTCGGACGCCGGGGCCGGCGCGGCGTGGTTTCCGGGTGCGCGGGGTGAGTTGTTCACTTGTGGTTTCCGTGTGCGCTGCGGCGCACCAGTAGTTGTGACAGTGCCCATCGGCCGGAACACGTCCCTGGAGGCGCATCCATGTCACACCGTCCCTTCCCCGGCCGCCGCAGCGTCCTGCGCGGCTCGCTGGCCGCGTCGGCGGCCCTGACCCTGCCCGCCGCGCTCGGCGCGGCACCGGCGTTCGCCCTGTCGGGACGGCCGAAGGCCGGATGGGGCGCCCAGGCCGGAGACGTGAGCGCCCACTCCGGTCTCGTGTGGGTGCGCTCCGACCGTCCGGCCCGCATGATCGTCGAGACCGCCGCGACGGAGTCGTTCCGCAGTCCCCGCCGCTGGCAGGGCCCGCTGATCGGCGCGGACACGGACTTCACGGGCACCACGCGGCTGCACGGACTCCCGGCGGGCGAGCAGATCCACTACCGGGTGCTCCTGGCCGACCCGGACGACCCGCGGCGCACCGGTGAGCCCGTGACGGGCACCTTCCGCACGACGCCGCTCGGGCGGCGCCGCGGGGTGCGCTTCCTGTGGTCCGGCGACCTGGCGGGCCAGGGCTGGGGCATCAACCCGGATCTCGGCGGCTACCGGATCTACAACGCGATGGCGGGACTCGACCCGGACTTCTTCCTCCACAGCGGCGACAACGTCTACGCCGACGGGCCGATCTCCCCCACCCAGGCCCTGCCCGACGGCGGCACCTGGCGGAACATCACCACGGAGGAGAAGTCCAAGGTCGCCGAGACCCTGGCCGAGTTCCGCGGCAACTTCCGCTACAACCTGCTGGACGACAACCTCAGGCGGTTCAACGCCCAGGTGCCGTCGATCATCCAGTGGGACGACCACGAGGTGCGCAACAACTGGTACCCGGGCGAGGTCATCGCCTCCTCCGACGGCCGCTACACCGAGAAGAGCATCGATGTGCTCGCCGCCCGCGCCCGGCGCGCGTTCAGCGAGTACTTCCCCATCCCGACGCTGCGGCCGGGCGACGGCGACGGCCGGGTGTACCGGGTCGTGCGGCACGGTCCGCTGCTGGACGTCTTCGTCCTCGACATGCGCACCTACCGCAACGCCAACTCGCCCGACGACCAGACCGCCGACCCGCAGGGCATCCTGGGCGCCGAGCAGTTGGCGTGGCTCAAGCAGGAGCTGCTGCGCTCGCGTGCGGTGTGGAAGGTGATCGCCGCCGACATGCCGCTCGGCCTGATCGTGCCGGACACCACGGAGGGCAGGCCGAACATCGAGGCGGTGGCGCAGGGCGATCCGGGCGCGCCGCTCGGGCGGGAGCTGCAGATCGCGGAACTGCTCCGGTTCGTCAAGCACCGGAGGATCACGGGCACGGTGTGGCTGACGGCCGACGTGCACTACACCTCGGCGCAGCACTACCAGCCCTCGCGCGCCGCCTTCACCGACTTCGAGCCGTTCTGGGAGTTCGTCTCGGGGCCGCTCAACGCCGGCGCGTTCCCGGCGAACACGCTCGACGGCACCTTCGGCCCGGAGCGCGTCTTCGTGAAGGCGCCGGCCGTGCCGAACGTCTCGCCCGCCGGCGGCTACCAGTTCTTCGGCCAGGTCGACATCGACGGGGACAGCGGGGAGCTGACGGTCCGGCTGCGCGAGCAGGACGGGACCGTGCTGTTCACACAGGTGCTGCAGCCGGGCCGCGTGGGCCAGTGACGCGCCCGGGAGGGCCCTGACCCGAGGACGCGCCCGGAGGGATTGCCGAGGCCCGCCGGGACCGCGCCTGTCGCCCCGTCGGCCACCGGCTCGCGTACCCTCGGACACCACGCCGCGCACCGGAGTCATCCCCCGGTGCGCGGCGTTCCGCCTGCCGCCCTCCCCCCGGAAGGCCACCCCGGCGTTCGTCAAGAGAACAACAAATAGGGCAGAACGACACTTAACCGATCAGACACAAAGCGTTTGTGATCACGCAACACCCTTCCTTCACAGTGATTGCATGACTCCAGACGTATCTGATGTGACGCGGGCGCGGCACGGTCGCCCGGTGCACCACTGGCGACGGGACGTGGTCGAACTGGCCGCGCTCTTCACGGCGGTCGCGGTGGCGGACGTGACGGCCAACCTGATCGGGCACGGCCCCGACGGTCCCGCGCTGCTGGTGCTGTCCGCGGCGGTGCTGGCCGCGACGGCCGGTTTCCACACCTGGTGGGCACGCCGCCACGGTCATGCGCCGCCCACGAGTGATACCGGCGCCCGGCCGCTCGCCGACGGGCAGCAGGCCGGGCCGTCCGACACCGACGCGGCCGCCGGGGCGACCGCGCTGTGGCGGATGCGGACGACGGTCAGGGACGAGCCGGGCTCGCTGGCCGCGCTGTGCACGGCGCTGGCCGGGCTGCGGGTGGACATCCTGACCCTGCAGACGCATCCACTGGCGCAGGGCACCGTGGACGAGTTCCTGCTGCGCGCGCCGGCGGAGCGGGACGCGGCCGGCATCACACGGGCCGTCTCGCTGGCCGGCGGTGCCGGGACCTGGATCGAGCGGGCCGACGCGCACGACCTGGTGGACGCGCCGACCCGAGCGCTGGGCCTTGCCATGCGCACCGCGCTGGACCCCGCCGAACTTCCGCTAGCATTGCGGCAGTTGCTTGGCCGGTGCACCATTCGCTCACTCCCCGCCGCCACCCCCGGCTCCGGCCCGGCGCAGGACGGCGCTCCCTTCGAGGGGGCCCTGGAGGACACGGTGATGCGGCTGCGGGCACCGGAGGGCGGGGTGATCACGGTGGAGCGGCCGTATCTGCCGTTCACGCCCACCGAGTTCGCGCGGGCGCGGGCGCTCACGGAACTGGACGCGCGGCTCGGTCCGCGCACCCCGCGCGGCCAGGACGTGCTGAGGCTTCCGGAGGGCGACGCGATCACGGTGCGGCGGGCCGGCACCTCGGACCTCGACGCGGCCAAGGAGATGCACGCCCGCTGCACGCCCCGCACACTGAGCATGCGCTACCACGGCCCGGTCAGGGACGCGGACCGCTACCTCAACCACCTCCTCAGCCCGCGCTTCGGCCGGACCCTGGCGGTGCAGACGGCGTCGGGCCGCATCGTCGGCCTCGGCCACCTCCTGTGGGACGGGGAGGAGACGGAGGTCGCGCTGCTCGTCGAGGACGGCTGGCAGCGGCGCGGGATCGGCGGCGAACTTCTCGGACGTCTGGTCGCGATGGCGATCGAGGCCGGCTGCGAGAGCGTCTACGCGGTCACCCAGGCGTCCAACACGGGCATGGTCGCCGCGATGCGCGGCCTCGGACTGCCCCTCGACTACCAGATCGAGGAGGGCACCCTCGTCATCACGGCCCGGCTGGACGCCACCCCGGTGGCCTCGCGCCCGCCGTACGGCCAGGCGCGCGATCAGCACAGCACGCGGGGCGCACGGGACTGACGGCGCGCGCCGCGCGCACACGACGGACGCGACGGCCCGGCGGGCTCCGCCGGGCCGTTCGGCGTGCGGACGGGGCGGGGTGCCGGGCGCCGCCCCGCGTCTCCGGTCCCACCGCCCCGCGGCCGGAGACGCGTGATCTCCTGCCGCCGCGCCTCCGGTCCTACCGCCCCGCGGTCTCCTTCCGCCGCACCTCGCCCCCGGCCCGCTCGGAACCCAGCGCGCCCTCCAGATCGGCCCACAGGTCCTCGACGTCCTCCAGTCCCACCGAGAGGCGCAGCAACCGGTCGCCGACCCCGGCGTCCCGGCGGTCGGTCGCGTCCACGATGCGGTGGCTGATGGACGCGGGGTGCTGGATGAGCGTGTCGACGCTGCCGAGGCTCACCGCCGGAGTGATCAGCCGCACCCCGGCGATGACCGCGTGGGGATCGCCGTGCACCTCGAAGGCGATCATCGCGCCGCCGATCCGGGGATAGTGGACACGGGCGACACGCGGGTCGGCGGCGAGCCGCCGGGCGAGTTCCGCGGCGGTGGCTGACGCGGCCCTGACCCGTACCGGCAGCGTGGACAGGCCGCGCAGCAGCAGATAGCCGGCCAGCGGGTGGAGCACCCCGCCCGTCGCGAACCGCACCTGGCGCAGCCGTCGCGCCAGTTCCTCGTCGCAGGCCACCACCCCGCCCATCACGTCGCCGTGCCCGCCGAGGTACTTCGTGGCACTGTGCAGCACCAGTCGTGCCCCCTGCCCGGCGGGGCGCTGCAGCACGGGTGTGGCGAAGGTGTTGTCGACGAGCAGCGGCACCGAACCGCAGGCGTGGGCGACCGCGCGCAGGTCGATCTCCGCGAGCGTCGGATTGGCCGGGGACTCGACCAGCACGAGCCCGGTGTCGGGACGCAGCGCGTCCGCGACGCCCGCCGGGTCGACCCAGGTCACCTCCGAGCCGAGCAGTCCGGCGGTGAGCAGATGGTCACTGCAGCCGTACAGCGGTCGCACGGCGACGACATGCCGCAGCCCGAGCGCGTTCCGGGCGAGCAGGACGGCGCTCAGCGCGGCCATGCCGCTGGCGAAGGCGACCGCGCTCTCGGTGCCCTCCAGCCGGGCGAGCGCGGTCTCGAAGCGGGCGACGGTGGGATTGCCGAGCCGCGCGTAGACGGGCGTGCCCGTCAGCTCCGCGCCGTCGGCCGCGAAGGCGTCGAGCCGGGCGGCCTCGCCACGGCTGTCGTAGGAGGGGTAGGTCGTGGAGAGGTCCAGCGGCGCGGCGTGCAGGCCCTGGGCCGCGAGGTCCTCGCGGCCGGCGTGCACGGCCTCGGTGGCGAAGGCCCGGCGGGCGGGGTGGCCCGCGGCGACGCATCCGTCCTGCGCGTCGTACGCGTCATGAGTACGGGAATCCATGGGCGGCAGCCTGAACACCGGACGGGGTCACGGCGGCGGAACCCGTGTTACGTTCGGCGCATGGCCGAATCAGTCGTACTGGACCCGGTGGATCTCCGTCTGCTGCGGCTGCTGCAGAACGACGCCCGGACGACGTACCGCGACCTCGCCGCGCAGGTCGGGGTCGCGCCCTCGACCTGTCTCGACCGGGTGGCCCGGCTGCGGCGCTCGGGAGTGATTCTCGGCCATCAGCTGCGGCTCGACCCGGCGAAGCTGGGCCGCGGCCTCGAGGCGCTGCTGTCGGTGCAGGTCAGGCCGCATCGGCGGGAGCTGGTGGGGCCGTTCGTGGAGCGGATCCGTGCCCTGCCCGAGTCCCGTACCGTCTTCCATCTCACCGGACCCGACGACTACCTCGTGCATGTGGCGGTCGCGGACATGACGGATCTGCAGCGGCTGGTACTGGACGAGTTCACCGCCCGCCGCGAAGTGGCACGGGTGGAGACACGGTTGATCTTCCAGCAGTGGGACTGCGGCCCGCTGCTGCCGCCCGGCCACGCCTGAGGCCCTTCTGAACAGGCGTGAACCGAGCGGGGAATCCCCGTGACGTGGACCACGTCGCCGTATGAGTATGGTCCGCATGTCAGACACCACCAAGAGCCTCCTTCCCCGGGAGATCGCCGACGCCTACGTCGACGCCCTCGTCGCCCTCGACCCGATCACCGGCACGTACCTCGGCGTGAAGGAGAGTTCGAGCAGACTTCCCGACACCTCGCCCGCGGGCCAGGAGGCACTCGCCGAGCTGGCGCGGGAGACCCTCGCGCGGCTCGACGAGGCGGAGCGCCGCCCGGGCGCGGACAGTGACATCGAGCGCCGGTGCGCGCGACTGCTGCGCGAGCGGCTCACCGCCGAACTCGCCGTGCACGAGGCCGACGAGGGCCTGCGGACGGTGGGCAACATGCACACCGCGGTGCACGGCGTGCGCGAGGTCTTCACGCTGACCCCCGTCGCGACGGAGGAGGACTGGGCGGCGGTCGCCGAGCGGCTGCGCGCCGTGCCGGCAGCCGTGCGCGGCTACCGCGACTCCCTCGCCCTGGGCCTGGAGCGCAAGCTGTACGCGGGCCCGCGGCCGACGGCCACCTTCGTCGAGCAGCTCTCCGAGTGGTCCGACACGGACGGGCAGGGCCGCGGCTGGTTCGAGGACTTCGCGTCCCAGGGCCCCGAGTCCCTGCGCACGGAGCTGGACGAGGCCGCCCGTGCGGCGACCGCGGCCGTCGTCGGACTGCGGGACTGGATGCGTGACGTGTACGCACCCACGATCGAGGGCGCGCCGAACACGGTGGGCCGCGAGCGCTACGCCCGCTGGGCGCGCTACTTCAACGGCACGGACCTGGACCTCGACGAGGCGTACGCGTACGGCTGGTCCGAGTACCACCGCCTCCTCGGCGAGATGAAGAAGGAGGCCGAGAAGGTCCTCCCGGACGCCGCGACCCCGTGGGTGGCGCTCGCCCACCTCGACGAGCACGGCACGCACATCGAGGGCGTCGAAGAGGTCCGCGTGTGGCTGCAGGGCCTGATGGACCAGGCGATCGAGGCGCTCGACGGCACCCACTTCGAACTCGCCGAACGGGTACGGAAGGTGGAGGCGTGCATCGCGCCGCCCGGCAGCGCGGCCGCGCCGTACTACACCGCCCCCTCCGCCGACTTCTCCCGCCCGGGCCGGACCTGGCTGCCGACCATGGGGCAGACCCGGTTCCCGGTCTACGACCTCGTCTCGACCTGGTACCACGAGGGCGTCCCAGGCCACCACCTCCAGCTGGCCCAGTGGGCGCACGTGGCCGACGACCTCTCCCGGTACCAGGCGACGGTGGGCGGCGTCAGCGCCAACGCGGAGGGCTGGGCCCTGTACGCGGAGCGCCTCATGGACGAGCTGGGCTTCCTCACGGATCCGGAGCAGCGGCTCGGCTACCTGGACGCCCAGATGATGCGGGCGGTCCGCGTCATCATCGACATCGGCATGCACCTGGAGCTGGAGATCCCGGCGGACTCGCCCTTCCATCCCGGTGAGCGCTGGACGCCGGAGCTGGCGCACGAGTTCTTCGGCTCCCACAGCAGCCGTCCCGCGGACTTCGTCGAGAGCGAGCTGATCCGGTACCTGTCGATGCCGGGCCAGGCGATCGGTTACAAGCTGGGCGAGCGTGCCTGGCTGCTGGGCCGGGAGAACGCCAGGAAGCGCCACGGCGACGCGTTCGACGCGAAGGCGTGGCACATGGCCGCGCTCTCCCAGGGCTCACTGGGCCTGGACGACCTGGTGGACGAGCTGTCCCTGCTCTGACCGCGCGTCCGGTGGCCGGGCCGTGCCGTCGGCGCGGGCCCGGCCACCGGCGCCGGATGCCGCCCTGCGGGCCGACGAGTTCGCCGGCCGCCCCGGACCGCCGGCCCGCGCACCGCCGGTCCCGGGCTCAGGCCCCCGTCCGCCGCATCTGCACGAGGCCCACCCATATCTCGGGACCGGGCTCCACGTACGCCGCCCGTACCGTGTACCGTCCCGGTTCCAGCGATACGCGCAGATGGTCGGTGCGCACGGACTCGTTCCCCGGCCAGGCGGCGTCGAAGAGCACCACCGGGCCCGGCACGTCCCACTGCACCTCCGGCTCCCACTCCGCGACGTCGAGCGCCTGGGGGACCCGGGCGAGCAGCGCGGCCTCGGAGTCCGCGGCGCACCACCGTACGAACATGCCGTGCTCCGGCAGGAAGGCGGTGGAGGCGGGATCGTCGCCCAGCACCAGGGCGCGGGTGTCACCGACCGGCAGCAGCCCGATCTGCCCGTCGACCTCGCAGGCCCGGTCGTAGTCGGAGGACAGTTCGTCGCCGTCGGCGCCCGCCCAGAACGGCAGCACCACCTCGGGTATCGCGATGAGTGGCCCGCCGCCCGACTCCACCCACTCGACCGCACCTGGATCCGCGTATCTGACCATGCCCAGAAGCTACACGCAGGGACGGTGGCGGAGTCATGGGTTCCGTTCGGTCAGCATCCGCAATCCGCCGCCTCGTCGGGGGCGGTGAGCACGTCCGCCGCGCGGCGTTCGCGGCCCCCGCGGTTCTCGTACTCGAACCCCTCGCGCACCCAGTACTCGAAGCCGCCGAGCATCTCCTTGACCTGGAAGCCGAGTTCGGCGAGGGCCAGGGCCGCCCGGGTCGCGCCGTTGCAGCCCGGCCCCCAGCAGTACGTGACCACCGGGACGGCCCTGTCGAGGAGTTGCCCGGCCTGCTCGGGGATGAGCGCGGTGGGCAGGTGCACCGCGCCGGGGATGTGGCCCTGCTCCCAGGACACCGTGGAACGCGAGTCGAGGACGACGAAGCCGGGGTCGCCGCCGGCCGAGAGCGCGGCGGCGACATCGGACACGTCGGCGTGGAGGGCGAGGCTCGCCCGGAAGTGGGCGGCGGCGGTGGCCGGGGCGGCCGGGGGGACCCGCAGCACGGGGTTCACGGTGCTCGTGGTGCTCGTGGTGCTCGTGGTGGTCGCGTCGGTCGTCGTGGTCATGGTTCCGTGGTCCTTCCCGGTCCCGCGGCTCCGGCGCGCCGTCCGCTCCGGCCGCCTCGGTCCGACGGCTGAGAATCTATGGCCGCCGCTCCCCGGGCTGAAGGAGAGATCCACGGTCCTCCCCTTGCTCGGCCGGTGATTCCCCTGCTATTCATCGGCAGTGACCGCGTATTCCCCGGACGCCACCGACTGGCGCATCCTCGACGTCCTCCAGCGGGAGGGCCGCGCCAGCTTCGCGGAGCTGGCCCGTGCCGTCTCCATGTCGGCGAGCGCGGTCACCGACCGGGTGCGCCGGCTGGAGGATGCCGGTGTCATCCAGGGGTACGCGGCGGTCGTCGACCCGGAGCGGCTGGGCCTGCCGATCCTGGCGTTCGTGCGGCTGCGCTACCCCAACGGCAACTACAAGCCGTTCCACGACCTCGTCGCCGCCACACCCGAGATCCTGGAGGCGCACCACGTCACCGGTGACGACTGTTTCGTCATCAAGGTCGCGGCACGTTCGATGAGGCACCTGGAGGAGGTGTCCGGCAGGATCGGCACACTGGGTTCGGTGACGACGAGCGTCGTCTACTCGTCGCCCCTGCCCCGCCGCCCCCTGGGCCGCTGAGCCGGCCTCAGCCCGCTCCCCGCTGCCGCACCACCGAGCCCGTCCGGCCCTTCACGACCTCCAACTGCGCGTGGACGCGCCGCCGCAGGTCCGCCACATGGCTGACGATGCCGACGCTGCGGTCCCGCTCCCGCAGGGAGTCGAGCACGTCGAGGACCTCGTCGAGGGTCTGGTCGTCGAGGCTGCCGAACCCCTCGTCGATGAAGAGGGTGTCCAGACGGACCCCGCCGGCCTCGTCGGTGACGACGTCCGCGAGGCCGAGGGCGAGCGCGAGCGAGGCGAAGAACGTCTCGCCCCCGGAGAGGGTCGCCGTGTCGCGCTCCCGCCCGGTCCACGCGTCGACCACATGCAGTCCGAGCCCGCTGCGGCCGCGTCCGGAACGGTCGTCGGAGTGGACGAGGGTGTAGCGGCCGGAGGACATGCGCTGCAGCCGCACGGTCGCGGCGGCCGCCACCTGTTCGAGGCGGGCGGCGAGCACATAGGACTCCAGGCGCATTCTGCGTCCGTTGTCCGCGGAGGTGCCGGCCACCAGGGACGCCAGCCGGGCCACCCGGTCGTACTCCCCGCGCAGCGGCGCCAGCCGCCGCACCGAGGCGGTCGCGCGCGCGGACAGCCGGTCCAGTTCGGCGCAGCGGCGGGCGGCCGCGTCCTGGGCGGAGACCGCCTCCTGGAGCCGGCGGGCCGCGGCCTCGGCGGCCCGTTCGGCGCCCTGGAGGTCCGCGGGCGGCCGCTGCGCGGCGGCCGCCGGGCCGGCCTCGGCGAGCATCGCGCGCACGGCGGCCTCCTCCTGCTGCCGGGCGTCCAGCCGCCGTTGCAGCTCGCGGTGCGCGGCGTCGTCGAGGAGGGCGGCGGCCGCGGCCTGCGGGGTGTCGAACCCGGCGCGGAAGGCGGCGTCGGCGAGGCGTGCGTCGGCGTCCTTGAGCCGCTGCGCGGTGTCCTCGGCGGCCCGTGCCGCGTCCGCCGCCTCGGTGAACAGGGCGGCGTCGCCCTCCAGTTGCGCCGAGCGGGCGGCAACGCTCACGGCGGTTCCCCGGGCACGCGCCAACTCCGCTTCCAGGGCCGTCCGTTCCTGTTCGAGTGCCTCCCGCCGGGAGAGGCGGGCCGCGCCGCGCAGGGCGGCCTCCTGCCGGGCCGCGGCACGCCGCTCGCGCTCGTGCCCGGCCCCTCTGAGCTCCTCCTGCGCGGCGTGCAGCTGCGAGGCGCCCAGCCGGGCTGCGCCGTAGAGCCGCTCCAGTTCCTCGGCTTCCTCCGTCAGCCGGTCGGCCGGCGCGTCGCCTGCCTCCGCGGTGGCGGCGGCCAGTGCCTCCCGCAGGGTGCCGAGCCGCCGTTCGTCGTCGGCGAGTTCTCCCTCGGCGCTCCGGCAGGCGGCGAGGGCGCGCTCCTCCGTCTCCCGGTCGACGTGCCCGGCGACCTTCCGCGCGGGCGCGGGGTGGTCGACGGCGCCGCAGACGGCGCAGGGTTCGCCGTCGACGAGGCCGGCGGCGAGTTCCGCCGCGATGCCCTGGAGTCGCTGCTCCTTGAGGTCCAGCCAGTGTTCACGGGCTTTCAGCGCCCGTTCGCGGGCGGCGAGGGCGCGGGCCTCGGCCGCCTCTGCGTGCCGTACGAGCTCGTCGCGCCTGCGGGCCGCCGCCAGCCGCTGCTGCGCGGGCTCACGCCGCACCGCGAACTGCTCGGCCAGGGTGGCGGCCTGGCGGGCGGCGTCGATCCGGTTCTGCAGGCCCGTACGGGTGTCCTCCCAGTGGTCGAGCCAGCCCTCGGCGTCCTGCAGGACCGCCTCGTCGGCGCGCTCCTCGCGGTCCAGCCCGGCCCGCTCCGCGGCGAGTTCGGCCAGGCGCCGCTCGGCGCGGCGGGCGGACTCCAGGCCGCCGAGTTCCTCGGCGGCCCGGCGTGCCGCGGCGGCCAGCCCCGCGGCCCCGGCCCCGGCGAGGGGCCGCGGCAGCCGGGCCCGCGTGCGTGCCTCCTCGGCGGCGGCTCGCCGGTGCTCGGCCTCGGCGGCCTCACGCAGATCCAGTGCGGGTGCCACGGCCTCCGCCTTGCGGGCGCGCTCCATGCGCGCCCACGCCTGACGATGGGCGTCGGCGCCGTCCTGCAGCAGCGCCGCCCGCTCCCGGGCCTCGGCGAATCGGCGCTGCAGCCGCGCCTGTTCGCGTACGTCGTCCAGGAGGCGCTCGGCGGTGGCGCGCGCCGACTCGGCGGCCGTGCGCGCGCACTGCGCGACGCTGAGCCGCTCACGGGCCGTGCTGCGGGCGACGGCGGCCCAGTCCAGGACGGCGTCGGCGAGCCCGGGGTCGCCCGGCGTGAGGTCCGGCAGCGGCAGCGCGTCGCCCGCCGCCTGCTGCATCCGGTGTGCGTCGGCGAGCAACGCGGCGTCGCCGTCGCGCACGTCGGCCTCCGCGGTGCGGCGCCGCTCGGCGAGGCGCTTCTCCGCCTCGGCGAAGCGGTGGGTGTCGAAGAGGCGGCCGAGCAGCCTGCCGCGGGCCTCGGCGTCTGCGCGCAGGAAGCGGGCGAAGTCGCCCTGGGGCAGCAGCACGACCTGGCAGAACTGGTCCCGGCTCATGCCCAGGAGCCGGGTGATCTCCTCGCCGATCTCCTGGTGGGAGCGGCTGAGGTCCTTCCAGGTGCCGCCCGTCGCGTCGTACTCGCGCAACCGGCTCTCCGCCTTGTCGGTGGTCGTGCCCGTGCCGCGCTTCTTCGGGCGCTGCCAGGGCGGCAGCCGGGTGACCTCCAGCCGGCGCCCGGCGACCGTCAGGTCGAGACGGATCCCGGTGCGCGTCCCCGGCGCGGCGTGGTCGCTGCGCAGGGTCATGCCCTGACCGTTCTGCCGGGCGCCGGGCACGGCCCCGTACAGCGCGTAGCACACGGCGTCCAGGACGGATGTCTTGCCGGCGCCGGTGGGTCCGTGCAGCAGGAACAGCCCGGCGGCGGACAGTTCGTCGAAGTCGACAGTCTGGGTACCGCCGAAGGGGCCGAAGGCGGTGATGTCGAGCCGGTGCAGCCTCATCGGTTCCCCTCCCCGTCGCCGCCGGCCGTGGCGGCCCTCACCGGGCGGCCCCGCGGATCGACTCGTCCGACTCGTCCGCGCGTACCGCGTCGAACACGTCCTGGAGCAGGGCCCGTTCGCCTGGGTCGGGTCCCGCCCCGCGCACATGGGCCACGAAGTCCTCGGCGATCTGCCGGTCGGAGCGGCCCGCCAGCCGGCGGGCGTACGACACGCCGGCGTCCTGCGGGCCGCGCTCCGGGTCGAAGACGAGGCTGAGCGTGTGCGGAAAGCGCTCGGCCAGCCGCGCCATGGGCTCGGCGGGCCGCACCGGGTCGGTGAGGGTGGCCTCGACCCACGCCTCCCGGTGCCGATCAAGACCGGGGTCCGCGAGCAGCTCCTCCAACCGCCCCCGGATCCGGGCGAGTCGCCGCGGCACCGGACAGTCGACGCGCTCGGCCGTCACCGAGCCGCCGGCCCCCAGGTCGACGAGCCACATGCTCTTGCGGTGATCGGCCTCCGAGAAGGAGTACGGCAGCGGGGAGCCGGAGTAGCGCACGCGCCCGCTGATGGCCTGGCTGCCGTGCAGATGGCCCAGGGCCACGTAGTCCACGCCGTGGAAGACTCCGGCGGGCACCGCGGCGACCCCGCCGACGGTGATGTCGCGCTCGCTGTCGCTGGGTTCGCCGCCGGTGACGAAGGCATGGGCGAGGACGACGGAACGGGTACCCGGCGCGCGTGTGGCGAGGTCGGCGCGGACCCGGTCCATGGCGGCCGCGAGCACCGCCTCGTGACCCGCCTTCTCGACCCCGAACTCGTCCTTCACCAGGCCCGGTTCGAGATAGGGCAGGCCGTAGAAGGCGACGTCGCCGTGGGCGTCGGCCAGCACCACCGGTGTCCCGCAGGCCGCGGGCGCCGTGCGCAGATGGATGCCCGCGCGGCCGAGGAGCCCGGCGCCGACGCCCAGGCGGCGCGCGGAGTCGTGGTTGCCGGAGATCATCACCGTGGGCACGCCCGCGCCGGCGAGGCGGTGCAGGGCTTCGTCGAACAGCTCGACGGCGGCGAGCGACGGCACCGCGCGGTCGTACACGTCCCCCGACACGACCACCGCGTCCACGCCCCGCTCGCGCGCCGTGGCGACGAGGTGGGCGATGAACTCGGCCTGGGCGCCGAGCATGTCCACCCGGTGGAACGCCCGGCCCAGATGCCAGTCGGAAGTGTGCAGCAGCCTCATGATCCCCGAGACTAACGGCCGGGTCCGACATCACGGGCGGTCACTCTTGTATCGGACCGCGTCCGGAGGCGCAGCGGGCCCCTCGGTGTCGGGCCCCGCGTCCTCGGCCTCGGGCCGCGCTTCCCGGCCCCGGGGCGGCACGTCCCGGCCCCCGGGCGGCACGTCCCGGCCCCCGGGCGGCGCGTCCCGGCTCTCCGGCCGTGCCTCCGCCCCGTCGGGACACACGCGTTCACCGTGTTCGAGCAGACCCTTTCACGTCAACTTCTCCCCGTCCGACCTCTTCGGCCCTCCGGTTCGCCACCCCGGTTCGGCGGCCTGTTCCGGCGGCCTCGGCACGCCTGTCACCCCGGTGACGGTTCAGTCACTTTCAGCCAACCTGCCAGGAGACCCCCCTGAGGCCCCACGGGCCCCCTACATTGACTCCCCTGTTGTGCGCAGCAACTCGGGGGAACGGCATGGATCCGGTGACGGCCGTCGCGGCGGCAGGAGTCGCGCTCGTGGTCAAGGGAGCGCTTGAGACGGCGGGCCAGGAGGCCGGCCGGTCCGGCTGGAGCGGCGGTGCACGCCTCGTCGAGCGGATCCGCGCCCGGTTCGGCGGCAACGCGGACGCCGAGGACGCACTGGACCGCGTGACCCGCTCCCCCGACGACGAGAGCGCCCACGAGGACCTCGAACGGCAGCTCGCCGCCCACATGCTCCTGGACCCGGGCTTCGAGACGGAGATCCGGCGCCTGGTCGACGAGGCCGTCGCCGCGCAGGGCCGCGGCGGCGCGCAGATCAGCGCTGCGCTGATCAAGAACGCCCAGGTGTTCAACGGCAAGGTCGACGTGCAAGGGGACTGGAAGACGTCGTAGAGCCCGGGGCGGCACGGCAGTGCCGAGGGCCGTCCGCACGGGCGGCTGCCCGTGGCCACCGCCCGCGGCCCGGCCGGACAGCCGGACGGAGGATCCGCCGACGGTGTTCGCCGCCGCCCGTTCGTCACCCCTCGGCAGTCACCCGCGCCCGCGCGGTCGCCCGGGACCTCCCGTGCGGAACCGCACCGAACGCCCGAGAATCCGAAGGCGAAGAGCAGAGCATGAGCGAGGAGACCTCCTCCGGGAGCCCCGGTGCCGGGGCCAAAGGCACCGAGCACAAGGACGGTTCCCCCAAGGACCCCAAGAGCCCTCACAAGGGTCACGCCGAGGACGGTGGGGCGCCGGAGGCGAAGGACGGCGCGGCGACACCCGAGGACCGCACACC
This sequence comes from Streptomyces sp. PSU-S4-23, assembly GCF_055632315.1. NCBI lineage: Bacteria > Bacillati > Actinomycetota > Actinomycetes > Kitasatosporales > Streptomycetaceae > Streptomyces > Streptomyces sp. PSU-S4-23. The sequence goes on from NZ_JBVMUU010000002.1 coordinate 976,239, forward strand.
CGCCGAGGAGCGGGACGGGCCCGTCAGCGAGAAGGACGCGCTGCGTTCCCTCGCGGAGGACGGCGGGCGGGCGGATGCCGAGCGGTCCGAAGCGCTGCGCGCGGGAGCCATCGCCGACCTCATCGCCCAGCGGCTCAACGCCGACGCCTCCGGGACCCGCATCGGCACCCTGGCCCTGTTCAACGACACCGTCAGTTTCGGCGGTGGCTTCCACACCGGCGGCCCCGGCGGGACCGCGGCGCGGCCCGGTGGTGCGTCCGTGCTCGCCATGGACGCGACCGACGTCGCCGAGCACACCGAACTCTTCGTCCAGCCCGACGGTTACGACGAGGCCCTGGAAGCACTGTGCGAACGGCGGCTGCTGGTGCTGACCGGTCCGCCGGGCAGCGGACGGGAGGCCACCGCGGTCAACCTGCTGGCCGAGTCCATGGCACTGGACGGCGGCGGCGAGGGCGGCTGCCACCGGATCCTGACGCCGTCGGTCGTGCTGGAGCCCGGCTGGGAACCCCCGGTCAAGGACTCCGGGTACCTGGCGGCGGTCGAGGAGGGTTCGGCCGGGGCGCAGGAACTGGCGGCCGCGTTCGGCGCGCGCGGGGCGTTCCCGCCGGCCGCCGCCACGAGCGGCGGGGCGGCGCGATGGGCCGCCGTGGCCGCCGCGCTGCGCGGATCCGGCTGCCGTCTGGTGCTGACCGGCGGGCACGATCTCGCGGTGCTCGCGGCGGGCCCCGGCGGCGACCACCTCGCCCGGCACTCGCTCGCCCCGGTCGACCCGGTGGCCGTGGTCGAGCGGCGCGTCCTCGGCCACGGCAGCACCGCGGACGCGTACGCGGACCTGCGGGCGCTGCTGGACGGCACGGGAGCGGTGGGGGCGTTGCGGGAGCAGCCCGCGGCACGCAACGCCGCCCGGCTCGCCTCCGTCATCAGCGCGGGCGGCGATGTGGCCGCGGCGGTGGCCCGGCTGCGCGACCCCAGCGAGCAGGTGCGCACCTGGTTCGAGCGGCACCGCGAGCCCGAGTCGGTCTCCTTCGCCCTCGCCGCCGCCGTCCTGGAGGGCAGCACGTATCTCACCGTCGCGGACGCCGCGGTGCAGTTGCGCACGGCCCTCTCCGCGCCCGAACCGGCCCCACCGGACCTGCGTTTCGGCGACCGGCTGGGACACGAACAGCAGTGGATCCGGCTCGATCTGCCCGACGACGGCGGCTTCGGGGCCGGTGCGCCCCGCGTGCGCTTCCGCAACTCCCTGCTGGGGCAGGTCATCCTCGCCTACGCGTGGAACGCGCTCGACGGCCGTCGTGACGCCGTGCTGGGCTGGCTCCGCGGGCTCCTGAACCACCCCGACCTGGAGGTGCGCGCCCGGGCCTCGGTCGCGGCCGGCGTCCTGGCGCTGGCCGACCCCCACTACGCCGTGCACCGTTTCCTCACGACGTGGGCGGGCAGCACCTCCTGGCCCCTGCGGCAGGCCGCCGCCACCGCCCTGGGGGTGGCCGGCAGCCGCCCCGAGACGGCCGAGGCGGTGTGGGAGCTGCTGCATCGCTGGGCGCGCGGCGACGCCTCCGCGTACCAGCGGCGGCTCGCCGGCACGGCCGCGAACGCCGTGGGCGGACTCCTCGGCCGTACGGAGCCCGAGCGGGCCGTGGCCGTGCTGCGCAGCGCCCTGGACCGGGAGGACGACTGGGGCACGCTGCCCTCGGTGGCGTGGGGCGGTGTCCACCTCGTCCACCAGGGCCGGGCGGCGGCGCTGCTCGACGCCTACCTGGAGTGGTCCGAGCCGCAGGACCTGTCCCCCATGGTCGTCAAGTCGCTGTCCGCCTTCGTGTTCGCGGTGTCCCGGCCGTACGAGCAGCCGGTCATCGACGAGGACGACGCCGGGCGCGCGGGCGTCCCGGGAGTGCCCGTGCTGCTGAGCGGGCTGCCACGTCACCGCGACCGGCTCACGGAGTTGTGGGCCCGGGCACTGGCCCGGCGACCGGTGCAGGACTCGGCCCTGGAGGCCCTGCACGAGTGGATCGACGTGTATGCGGACAGACGCCCGGGGGCCCTCGACGAGATCGGCGCGCTCCTCGTCTCCGTCGCGCGCAGGCCCGGACGCCATCGTGACCGGCTGCTGTGGTGGCTGGAGAGATGGGCCCGCGACCGCGATCACCCGTCGGCGGGCGCGGCCCGGGTGCTCCGCATCGTGGAGCACGGCTCATGACCGGGCCGCCGACCCGCCGAACGCATCGCGAACCGACGGAACACGTGCGTGTGACAGCACGGGAGGGAGAGGGGGAACCATGGAGGAACAGTCCTATGACCCGGTCCTGGGCAGTGAGGACCTGCCCAGGTGGCGGCTGACGAACCCGCTGCGGCCGCCGGACCCCGGGCGTGCCCTGGTCCTCGTCCGGGACAGCGGTCCCTCGCTGACGATCCGCAGCGGTGAGGAGGTGCCGTCGTCGCGGTTCGGCGCGTACCGCAGCGTCTTCACGGTCGACATGACGGAGCACCGGCTCATCCTCGACATCCCGCTGCTGAGCCGGGACCCCACCTTCTCCTTCCGCAGCCGGGTCGACCTGGTGTGCCGGGTCGCGGACCCCGCCAAGGTGGTCTCGCGCGGGATACGCGACATGAGCGGCGCGCTGTACGGCCATCTGCGCCGGACGCTGCGCTCGGTCGCCCGGGACTACGACATCGCGGAGTTCCACGAGGCGGAGGCCGCGCTCAACACGGCCCTGGCCGGCTTCAGCGGCGACGACGCGGTCCGGCTGCGCAACATCCAGATCGAGCTGCTCGTCGATGAGGACGAAATCGCCACCAGCGGGCGGGAGTTCCGGGACGTCGTACGCGAGACCCGGCTGGAGGGCATGCGCCGCGGGCGGCATCTCGACATGATCCGCGAGGAGGGCGTCGACGGCCTGATCGCCGGGATCATGGAGAGGGAGGGCCCGCGGGCCGCCCTCGCCTGGATCGAGAAGGGCGAGGCGGAGAAGCGGGAGGTCCGGCGCGAGGTCATGCGCATGGTCCTGGAGCGCGGCGACGCCGACCGGGAGCCCTTCGAGCAGGCGGAGCTGGAGCGCGCCGTCCTCGACGAGGTGCTCCGCGACGGTGACGGCCTGTTCGAGACCGCCGCCCGGCGCGGCGGCCGGCTGCGCGGCAGCCTGGCGCGCGCGCTGGAGGCCGGTACCGACGAGCCGGGCGGCCACGACGACGACCGGGGCCGCGAACCGCTCAAGGGCGAGGTGCTCCGCGAGCGGTACGAGGAGGACGCGGACCGCCCCTCCCGCCGCGCCGGCAGTGACACCGGGCGCGGCTCCCGCCCCGGTGACGAGCGGACGGGCGTCGCGCGCTCGCGGGTCTCCGGCGGCGGACGCGCCCGGGCCGCCGAGTCCTCCCGGACCGCCGGGCCGCCCGAGGACGAACCGCTGCCGGACGGGGCCGGCCCGGAGGACCGGGTGCGGCGGCCGGACGGGCGGTCAGCCGGAGGGTCCGGGACCCCGCGGACGGCCGCCGGCCGCACCGGACCGTCCCCGGCCGGGCACGGCCACCCGGACCGGGAGCCGGAGCGCGACGCACCGCCGCCCCCTCCGGCCCCCCGGGTCAGCCGTGTCCGCGGCACCGCGAAACGCCCCGGCGGGGGCGCCTCCGGCGGCCCCGGCACCTCCGGCACCTCCGCACACGACGGGAAGCGACGATGACCGACCAAGACCACCCGGCGCAGCGCCCGGCCCCGGCCGGCGCCCACGCCGCCGCCGACAGGCACCAGGGCTACCCGTCGGCGGCGCCCCTCAACCGGTCCGCACCGTCCCGGCAGCCGCAGCCCTCGGGTCCGTCCCCTTGTCCTTCCCGTCAGGCACCCCCTCCGCCACCTCCGGCCTCTCAGCCGCCGCCTTCCCCGTCGTCCCCCGGGGAGCAGCCGTCGGCCGGGCCCGCCCGCCATGCCGCCACGCCGGGCGCACGGCGGCCGGAGCACCCCGCCGGGCCCGTCCCGTACCGGATCTGGCGGGAGAGCTACGAAGGGCTGCTGGCGTTGTCCGTGTGGACGGAGCGCGTGCCGGGGCGCGGCGAGGACGCGGAACCGTTCGTCGCCCATCACTCGGAGAGCGCGCAGGGCCTGCTCGCGGTGTTCGACGGATCCGGAGGCTCCGGAGCCGCGTCCGTGTGGCAGGCACCGGACGGTACGCCCCGCACCGGCGCCTGGGTGGGGGCGCGGGTGGCGCGGCTGGCCACGGACTGCTGGTTCCGCGAAGTGGCGACGGGCGGCGAACCGGCCGCGCCGGAGAGCCTGCGGGAATACCTCCAGTACTTCCTGGCCTCCGCCCCGCAGCGCCGCAGCAAGATCGGCGGCACCATGCGCCGGCACCTGCCCACCACGCTCGCCGCGGTGCACTACCGGCTGCGCGGCTCCGAGGCACACACCGACGTGGAACTGCAGCCCCTGTGGGCCGGTGACTCGCGCGCCTATGTGCTGCTCGCCGACGCCGGGCTGCGGGTGCTCACCCGGGACCACACCCCTGAGAGCGACGCCCTGGAACTGCTGCGCTCGGACCCGCCCATGACCAACCTGGTGTGTGCGGACCGGGACTTCGACGTCGAGGGGCAGCGGCTGTCGTACTCCCTGCCCTGCGTCCTGGTGGCCGCGACCGACGGCTTCTTCGGGTATGTGCACACCCCGGCGGACTTCGAGTTGCTGCTGCTGCGCACACTGCAGCAGGCCCGCCACGAGGACGAGTGGGCCGACCTGATCCGCCGCGAGGTGCAGGGCTGCACGGCGGACGACGCCTCCCTCGCCCTCCTGGCCCTCGGCTACTGGAATTTCGAGGAGCTGCGCACCCACTTCGCCGCCCGTCTGCGGGACATGACCGACCGCTACGTCCGCACCCGGCCGCGCGGCCTGGACCGGCTGTCCCCGGCCGCGTCCGAGGCACCGGGCGGCACCGCCGCGGCGGCCGAGGACCCTGCGGGGCTGCCGGCCCGCGTCCGGGCCTGGCAGGAGAGCACGTGGCACGCCTACCGCGCCGACTACGAGATCCATCTGCCCCCGGCATCCGAGGAGCACGCATGAAGCAGGGCGATGTCATCGGGGGCTACCGCATCACGAGCGAGCCCACGAACGCCAACGGCGGGAAATGCATATGGGCGTTCGCCGAGAGGGACGGCGGCCAGTACTTCATCAAGCGGTTCCTGGAGCCCAAGCGCCCACGTGACGACGACACGCGTGACACGCCGAGCCTGCGGATCCGCCGGCAGCTCGCCCGCGAGTTCGAGGAACGCCACCGCACGATCATGAAGCGGCTGCGCCCGGACGCCCGCGGCGGCGGCAACCTGGTGCTCGCCACGGACTTCTTCCACGAGGGCAGCACGTACTACAAGGTCACCGAGCGGATCGACACGTCCAGTCTGGAGAAACCGCAGACCCTGGAGCCGCGCCAGAAGACGGTGCTGCTCAAGACGCTCGGGATGAGCCTGAAGCAGCTGCACGACATCGACATCGTGCACGGGGACCTCAAGCCGCTGAACGTGCTGGTGCAGAAGCGGGACGGTGCCGCGTTCCACACGGCGAAGCTGATCGACTTCGACGACTCGTACCTCTCCGGCAGCCCGCCCGCCCCCGACGACATCGCGGGCGACTCCGTGTACGGGGCCCCGGAGTGGCGCCGTTATCTGCAGCGGGACGACTCGGTCGGCCCGGAGCACCTGACGTGCGCGGTGGACGTGTTCGCGCTCGGCCTGATGACCCACCTGTACCTGACGGGCGATCTGCCGCACCACGACGGGCGCTACGGGTCACCGGCCGACGCGGTCAACGCGGGCGGTCGCCTCGGTCTCGACCCCCGGTTGTCGGACACCATGCTCGGTCTGCTGCGTGCCATGACCGCCCGCGCCCCCGGCAGCCGCCCGCGCATGGCCACGTTCCTCAAGACCATGGCCGACCCCAAGGCGTGCGCCCTGCAGCACCGGCGTCCCGGCACCTCGAAGACGAAGGGCCCCGCGGGGAGGGCCACGGCCGCGCCGGACGCCGCGAAGTCCGGGGCGCCGGGACCGCATACCAGCCGCATCAAGACCAATCTCGCGTCGAAGGGGCGCCCGGGCGGCGGCCGGGCCGTCCCGGCCGGCCCCCCGGCCGACCCCGTCCCGCCGGCCGCGGCGGACGCCGCCCCGGCCGCCGCTCCGGCCCCGCCGCCGGACCCTGCGGCCCCGTCACCGTCCGCCGGCGCCCCCACGCCACGCCCCTCCCGCGTCCGGATCAACCTCCGCGGCCGCGACCGGGGCCCGGGCCGCGGCTCCACGTGAGCACGCGCCCCGCACCCGCCGTACCACCCGCCGTACCACCCAGGAGAGACCCTGTATGAGCAGCATCGAGCAGTATCAGGGCAATCTGCAGTACGCCGTCGACATCGTGCTGTGCATCGACGCGACGGGCAGCATGTTCCCCGTCCTCGACACCGTGAAGTCGAGCGCCCTGCAGTTCCACGACCGGCTCAACGACGTGATGGCCAAGAAGGGCAAGGCGATCAGTCAGCTGCGGCTGAAGGTCATCGCGTTCCGCGACTTCGGTGACGACGCCTCGGACGCCATTCAGCAGACCGATTTCCTGCGCCTGCCGGCGCAGGCGAAGGACTTCGAGCGGTTCGTGCGCGGCATCGACGCGTCCGGTGGCGGCGACATCCCGGAGTCCGGCCTGGAGGCGCTCGCCCTGGCGGTCAACTCCCCCTGGGAGACGGGCCTGGACCGCAGGCGCCACGTCATCGTGATGTTCACCGACGCGCCCGCCCACCCGCTCGGCACGGTCGGCACGTCCGCCCAGTCGTACCCGGCGGGCATCCCGCGCACCATCGACGACCTCTTCGAGCAGTGGGGCTATGCCCGCAGCCAGACCGCGGTGATGGAGCAGTCGGCCAAGCGGCTGGTGCTGTTCGCACCGGACGAGGCCCCCTGGTCCGATCCCATCGCGGAGGAATGGGACCTCACCCTCCACTTCGCCTCCAAGGCGGGCGAGGGCCTTGAGGAGTTCGAGATGGACGAGATCATCGAAACGATCGCGAACAGCCTGTGAAGCTCGACTGGCCGGACTTCCAGCTGGACTGCGCCACGGACGGCTCCTTGACGTTCACCTGGTCCAGGTTCTGCAGCATCGCGTCGAAGACGCGCCACTGCGCCTACGTCAGGCTGGTCCCCCAGGGCTCGGACGGCGCGTATCAGTGGATCTTCCAGTTGCGGGCCCCCCAGCGCCCCACGCCCGGACTCGTCGTCGTCCGCATCGATGTCCCGCCGGAGCGGGTGCGCGAGGCGGAGGAGTACACGGAGCTGCTGCGCGAGCGGTTCACCCTCCCCGACCGCCCGGACGACAGCTCCGAGGACGCGGTGCTGGAGCGGGTGCCGCCGAACGCACGGGGATGGATCGTCGCGCCCGCCGGGGCGGCATCCGAGGAGCTGTTCCGCGACGTGATGGCCCGCGTCGCCGACGACACCGGCTGAATCGCCGTGACGGTAGGGAGGTTCACCGGCGTCCCGGCCCGGACGATGTGAGAAGGAGGGCACCGAGAAGTGGCGGCATCGGCCAACTGGCGTTGTGCGGACTGCGACACGTACAACGACCCCGCGGAGAGGTCCTGCGAGGGATGCGGTGGTACGCGGCGCAGCGCGGCGCCCCGCACGGGCTCGTCCGCGCGCGCCGCCCGGCCGGCGGCGGGGGCCGGCGGAGGAGCCGCCCGTCCCGCCGCCAAACGGCCGGGGAGCGCCCGGCCGTCGGCCGACTGGCGCTGTGCGCGGTGCGACACGAACAACGCCCGTACGGACCTGTCGTGCATCGTGTGCGGCACGGGCTGGAAGACGGCCGCGAAGAAGACGCCTCCGAAGCCCGCGTCGTCCGGGACGCCGGCGGCCAAGAAGTCCACGGCAGGGAAGGCGGCCCCGAAGAAGCCCACGCCGAAGAGGACGCCGCCCGCGGCCTCGCCGACGCGCGACCGCACGCCCCCGCGCACTCCCCCGGCGCCGGGACCCTCGCGCCCCTCCGCTCCGCGAGCGGGCGCTCCTCGGCCGGCCGCCGCCTCGGGGATCAGGAGCGAGGAGGCGGTCTTCTTCCCCTCGTCGCCCACGACGGGTTACCGGCCGGCCGCGCCGGGTACCGCGTCCCCCGCGCCTCCTCCCCGGGGGCCCGCGTTCACTCCGGCGCCCGTGTCGCGGCCGGCCCGCCCGCCGGTGGCGCCGGAGAAGAAGTCCAACTGTCTCGGGAGCTGCCTCGGCGTCATCCTGCTGTTCAGCGTGCTGGGAATGCTGGCCCGCGGGTGCGAGGGCATGTTCGACTCGGGCAGCTCACCCGGCCCGGACGGCTCCACCCCCACGAGCTCCGGCCCCGCCTGTCCGGGCCGCATCGCGGCGGAGCTGCCCGGCGGGGACGGCGCCACGCTGGTCGAGGCGTTCCACACGGCGGCCCACCGGATCACCCTGTGCCGCACCGCATCGGGCTCGCTGTACTACTTCGGCGAGTTCCGTGACGGGCGGGAGAAGGGCATCGCCATGGAGGCCGAGAAGACGAGCGGGGGTTACGAGGCCCGCAACGACCCGTACCGCTATGTGATCCACGACGGGGTCGTGAGCATCTACCGGTCGGGTACGCGGATAGGCAGGGAGAAGCTCACCCCGGAACCGTCACCGTCCTGAGTCCGCGTCGCCGTACGCCTCTCCGCCCAGTTCGAATCCCGCGGTGCCCGCGGTGGCGTCGGCGAGCCACGCCCGGAACGCGTCCACATCGGCGTCCGGCAGCCCGATCTCGATCGTGACGGCCTCCCCGTACCGCACCTCCCGCACCTCGCGGCCCGTGGACCGCAGGTCGTTCTGCACCTTGCCCGCGCGCTGGTGGTCGACCGTCACCGTGGCGAGCCGGAAGCGGCGCCGGGTGACCGTGCCGAGCGCGTCGAGCGCCTCGCCCACGGCTCCTCCGTACGCCCGGATGAGGCCGCCCGCGCCGAGTTTGACGCCACCGAAGTAGCGGGTGACGACGGTGACGACGTACCGCATGTCGCGGCGCAGCAGCATCTGCAGCATGGGCACGCCCGCGGTGCCGCCCGGTTCGCCGTCGTCGCTCGCCTTCTGGATCGCGGCGTCGGCTCCGATGACATAGGCGTAGCAGTTGTGGGTGGCGTCCGCGTGTTCCTTGCGGACGGCCGCGATGAAGTCCTGGGCCTCCTGCTCGGTGGCCGCCGGGGCGAGGGCGCACAGGAAGCGGGAGCGGTTGACCTCGGTCTCGTGGACGCCCGCGCGGGCGACTGTGCGGTACTCGTCCTGCATCAGGCCAGGGTATGCGGCGCCCGCACGCGGGCCGCACCAGGGCCGGGACCGTGGACGTGTCACCCGCCACGCGCGCGTGCGGCACGAGGCGTCCGGGCCGCCCTTCTGCGGCGACCGCCCCGGCGCCGGGGCGTTCCACCACGTAGGGGATACTCGCCCGTCGTTGTCCGAACGTCCGTCAGCGATCGCAGGGAGACCACAGCATGACCGGCATCCAGACAGAAGGCCCCGACTCCGCCGAGCCCGACGATCCCCGGCCCTCCACCGTCATGGCCCGCCCGCGGGCCTGGCTCCTGGAGGGCCTGAGCGACCGGACGGCCCGGCACCCGGGCCCGCACGCCGCCCCTGACGCCGGGCACGAGGGCCACCCCTGGTGGCGTGTCATGTGTCTGACCGGGGTGGACTACTTCTCCACCCTTGGCTACCAGCCCGGCATCGCCGCCCTGGCGGCCGGGTTCCTGTCGCCGCTCGCGACGCTGGTACTGATCGCGCTGACCCTGCTCGGCGCGCTGCCGGTGTACCGCCGGGTGGCCCACGAGAGCCCGCACGGCGAGGGCTCGATCGCCATGCTGGAGCGGCTGCTGCCGTGGTGGGCGGGGAAGATCCTCGTCCTGGTGCTCCTCGGCTTCGCGGCCACCGACTTCCTGATCACGATCACGCTGTCGGCCGCGGACGCGGCGGCCCACGTGGTGGAGAATCCTTTCGCTCCGCACTGGACGGACGGCGGCAACGTCTGGATCACCCTTCTGCTGGTGGCCGCCCTCGGCGCCGTCTTCCTGAAGGGGTTCAAGGAGGCCATCGGCATCGCCGTGGTCCTGGTGGGCACCTATCTGGCGCTCAACGTCGTCGTGCTCGCGGTGTCCGCCTGGGAGGTGCTGAGCCACCCGGTGAGGATCGGCGACTGGACGCACGCGATGACCGCCCAGCACTCCTCACCGCTCGCGATGATCGGCGTGGCGCTCCTCGTCTTCCCGAAGCTGGCGCTCGGCATGTCCGGTTTCGAGACGGGCGTGGCGGTGATGCCACAGGTCAAGGGCGAGCCGGCGGACACGCACGCGGACCCGGCGGGCCGGATCCGCGAGACCAGGAAGCTGCTCACCACCGCCGCCGTGATCATGAGCTGCCTGCTGCTGCTGTCCAGCCTGGCGACGACGATCCTGATCCCGCAGAACGCTTTCAAGAGCGGCGGCCCGGCCAACGGGCGCGCCCTCGCCTATCTCGCGCACGAGCACCTGGGCGGGGCCTTCGGCACGGTCTACGACGTGGCGACGATCGCGATCCTGTGGTTCGCGGGCGCCTCCGCCATGGCCGGCCTGCTCAACCTGGTGCCGCGGTATCTGCCCCGCTACGGCATGGCCCCGGAGTGGACCCGCGCCGTGCGCCCGCTCGTGATGGTGTTCATGTCGGCCGCGGTGCTGATCACGGTCTGGTTCGACGCGAACGTCGACGACCAGAGCGGCGCGTACGCGACCGGTGTGCTCGTCCTGATGCTGTCGGCGGCGTTCGCCTCGACGGTCGCCGTGCACCGGCGCGGCCGCCGGGCCGCCGCGCTCGGCTTCGGGACGATCACCGCGGTCCTCGCCTACACCCTGGTCGCCAATGTGGTCGAGCGGCCCGACGGCATCAAGATCGCGCTGATCTTCATCCTGGCGATCCTGGCCACGTCGTTCGCCTCGCGGGTGCACCGCGCCTTCGAGCTGCGCGCGGCGGCCGTCACGTTCGACGAGGCGGCGGCCCGGTTCGTCGACGAGGCGGCGGCGAGCGGGCCGCTGCGGCTGATCGCCAACGAGCCCCAGGAGCACAGCACCCGGGAGTACCGCGCCAAGGAGTACAGCCAGCGCGAGCAGACCCACATCCCGGACGGGCGCCCGGTCCTCTTCCTGGAGGTCTTCGTCGCCGACTCCTCGGACTTCACCACCGATCTGGCCGTCCACGGCGACGAGAAGCACGGGGTGCGCAGGCTGCGGGTGGCGGGCGCCACCGTGCCCAACACCATCGCGGCCGTGCTGATGGAGCTGCGCGACCGCACCGGCGAGGTGCCGCACGCCTACTTCAACTGGACCGAGGGCGCTCCGGTCAGCCATCTGCTGCGCTTCCTGGTGTTCGGGGACGGCGAGGTCGCCCCGGTCACGCGCGAGGTGCTGCGCCGCGCCGAGCCCCACCCGGAGCGCCGCCCGCGCATCCATGTGGGTTAGCGGCCGCTACGAGGCGCTCTCGGGCTTCCTGCCCCTCGGCACGATCACGTCCGTCAGGAGTGCCGTGCCGGGGGCGAGTGCCTCCCAGGTGCTGCCGTGCCAGGCGAGCACGGCGATCGCGGAGGTGGGGAACTTGGCGCGGACCCGCTCCAGGGTGTCGTCGAGTCCGTCCCCGGCGAGGGTGAGCACCAGGTCCGTGAGGCCCGGGTTGTGCCCGATGAGCAGCACGCTCCGTACCGCCGCGGGTACCTCGCGCACGCAGCCGAGCAGGTCCGGCACGTCGGCGGCGTACAGCCGGGGCTGCAGCCGCACGGGCGGCGGTGTGCCCCACTGGCCCGAGGCCAGCTCCCACGTCTGGCGGGCGCGGACGGCCGTCGAGCACAGCGCGAGGTCGGGCAGGCAGTCGGCCTGGGCGAGGGCGCGCCCGGCGGCCGGGGCGTCCCGGCGGCCGCGCGGCGCGAGCGGCCGCTCGTGGTCGGGGACCCCGGCGGGCCAGGCGGACTTGGCGTGCCGCAGGACGACGAGCCGGCGCAGCGGCCCCGCCGCGGCGCGGATGATCACGGCCCGGCCCCGATCTCGCGGGTGAGGTCGAGACCGAGCAGCCGGTCGGCGTGGGCGAACGTCTCGAAGCGCGCCCCGTCCGGCATGTCGTCGGCGCTCTCCACGCGCCGCAGCACCTCCAGGACCGCCGGTACGTCGAGGTCGTCCTCCCAGGCCGCGCGCAGGTCGCGCCGCACCCGCTCGGGGATCGGCCTGGAGGGACGGGTCGCCCAGGAGGCGACCGCCTTGCGCCAGCGGACGAGCGTGTCCCGGGCCTCGGTCAGGGCGGCGGTGCCGAGGTCCGCGGGAAGCCGGCGCGGGGTGGCGAGCAGCGCGAGGCGCACGGCGGACGGCGGGGCGGCGCCGGCCCCGGCGGGTCCGGTCGCCGGGGCGACCTCGACGCGCACACCGTCGGGTGCGGTGCCCTGCGCCCCGACGACGTGCAGGGCCCGTCCGACGCCCGGCGCCTCCGGCTCGCCGGGGCGGATGCCGAGGTCGTCGGCGCGTGCCCGGAGCACGGCGCTGGGCGCGGCGACCGTGACGACGGGCGTTCCACCGAGTTCCAGGGCGCGGGCCAGCGCATCGGCCACCAGCAGCACCCGCAGGGCCGAGGTGTCGGCACCGGCCACGTGCGCGTGGACGCGGGTCAGGCCCGGGCGGATGTCGACGGGCTCGCCGCTGCGGGCGTCGGTGATACGGAGCACAGGGGTGAGCGTAGGCGGGCCGGGGCCCCGGCGCAGGGAGGAGGGCAGGGTTCCGGACGGACGCGCGCACGGTCGGCAGCTCGCGCCGGCACACCCCGGTGTCCGTGTGGGTCCTGCGACGCCCCGGGAATCGCCCTCGTGTGCCCGCTGTTGGCTCCCACAGCAGGCGACGCGGGAGTGCCGCGCCGCTGGACGTCGAAGGAGAACGGCCGTGTACGGCGACTCAGCAACGATCCGCACGATCCTCACCGAGCTGGGCGACACATGGGCGATCGTCGGCCTGTCCACGAACCGGCGCCGCGCGGCCCACGGCGTGGCGGCCGTCCTCCAGCGCTTCGGCAAGCGCATCGTGCCGGTCCACCCGAAGGCCGAGACGGTCCACGGCGAGCGGGGCTACCCGTCCCTGGAGGCCATCCCCTTCGACATCGACGTCGTGGACGTCTTCGTGAACGGCGGACTCGCCGGCGCGGTCGCCGACGAAGCCGTGGCCAAGGGCGCCAAGGCGGTCTGGTTCCAGCTGGGCGTGATCGACGAGGCCGCGTACGAGCGCACCCGCGGCGCGGGCCTGGAGATGGTCATGGACCGGTGCCCGGCGATCGAGATCCCGCTGCTCGGGTGATCACACCCACCGCCCATGCTCCGGCTCCGCTCGGCCGGTGCTCCTCACCCAGGTGCTCTCGCCGGCGGATGCCGGGAGGCCGCGGCGTGCAGGGCCGCCTAGGCTGGCGGTGAGGTGAACCGCCGTGCAGTCCGTACCCGGCGGGCCCGACGATCTCGTGCGGGCCCTGCGAGCAGTGGGGATCAGGAACGAACGGCTGCTGGAGGCCGTCCGGACGACGCCCCGGGCGGAATTCGTCCCGCCCGCACGGGTGGCCACCGCCTACCGGGACGTACCCGTGCCGATCGGGCAGGGGCAGGTCACGACGCAGCCGTCGCTGTCGGCGATGATGATCGAGGGCCTCGGTCTGGAGGGGGGCGAGCACGTCCTCGAGGTCGGCACCGGGCTCGGCTTCCAGACCGCGCTGCTGGCCCGGCTGGCCGCGGACGTGGTCAGCATCGAGGTGCGGCCGGACCTCGCCCGGCAGGCGCGGGACAATCTCGCGCGGCAGGGCGTGCGGAACGTGGAGCTGCGGGTCGGCGACGGCAGCGGCGGTGTGCCGGACCGCGCCCCCTATGACGCGGTCGTGGTGTCGGCCGCGTTCCCGGAGGTGCCCGCGCCCCTGGTCGAGCAGGTACGGCCGTCCGGCCGCCTCGTGCAGCCGATCGGGCCGGGCGGGCGCGAGCGGGTGGTGTGTTTCGTGCGCACCGCGTCGGGGCTGGAGGAGCAGCGGGTGCTGACCGGGGCCTGCTTCGTCCGGCTGGAGGGACGGTACGGCTTCGCGCCGGACGACACGGACTCCGTCTGAGGGGCCGCGGGGTCGCCCGCCCGCGGAACCGCGGAACGTCCTGGCGCACGGCCGCCGTCCGCGGGGCGGCGTCGCTACTCGTCCGCGACGCGCACCACCGCCAGTGTGATGTTGTCGGGACCTCCCGCCGCGATGGCCGCCTTCCACAGCTCGAAGGCCGCCCGGCCGTCGTCGTGCTCCCGCATCACCTCGGCGAGCACGTCCGTCGGCACGGGATCGGTCAGACCGTCGGTGCAGATCAGGTAGCGGTCGCCGGCCGACAGGGGCGCGGCCGTCACATGGGGGCGGATGGCGCGGTAGGCGAGCGTGCCGCCCAGGCACTGGGTGATCAGTGAGGTGGTGCGCTGCCCGGGTTCGGCCGGCGGGCTGTCGTCGACGCTCACCTGGAGCAGCCCCACGTGGGCGGCCGCGAAGACCCGGCTGTCCCCGACGTTGAAGGCCAGCAGGGCCCCGGGCCGTACGACCGTGCCGGCGATCGTGGTCCCCATGGCGGCGAGCGCGCTGTGCTCCTCGCCGCCGGCCGCCTCGTGGACGGCGCGGTTGCAGCCGTTCAGGGCGTCGCGGACGGCGTCCTCGGTGCCGAGGGCGGGACCGATCGACGCCATACGGCGCGCGACCAGGGCACTGGCCACATCACCGCCGGGGTGCCCGCCGAGCCCGTCGGCCACCGCGACCACGAGGGGCGTCCCGAGCGGGAAGACCAGGGTCTGCGGGGTCTCGGTCACCGTGGCGCACAGGGTCCACGGCCCGATGACGAGGCTGTCCTCGTTCCGCTCGCGCAGCAGCCCGGGATGGCTCAGTGCGCTCACAGCGACGTACGGCATGACGCCACCGCCCTTCCCGCGGCGGACACTCCGCCAGAAGCCGGGATTCCGCTCCAAGTCTAGGAACGGCGCCGTCCGGCATGCCACAGGTGCCACAGGTCAGGGAGGGGCGGGCGCACCACCATGGTGCGTGCATGCGCCCGACGTCCCCGTACGCGTGGGCGGGAAGCGCCCTTACGAGTGAACGGATGTGCGGGTCGGGCCCGTCGGCGCGGCCCGCGCGGATATCTTGTACCGAGAAGTAACCAGTCAGGCGGCGACGAGGAGTTCGCCCCCCGCCTCCGCCGGCGTCGACGAGATGGAGCCGCCCACGGCGCCGAGCTCGCCGGACCCGATGACACCGTCCGCGCCGGAGTCGCGGAGCAGGACCATACGGTCCGGGCATCGAGCCGCTCGACGTGCGGGCCCACACCTTGCCGACCGGTGGCGGAAACGGTCGGAGCGCCTTTCCCCCCGGGGACTGCGCCGCTCGGTATCGCGACGGTCCGACGCACGGGCACCGTGGCCCGGCGTCCCCAGCCCGCACAGAGCACCACGAAGATCAGCCGATCTGGACGAGGAATCCTCGAGGATGTGGGTTCGCAGTCGGCGGGCGCTGCGTGAGGAGAGGCGTCCGCCTGTCTTCGCTGAGGTCTTCGCACCGAGACGAAGTCTCTTGGAAGCAGCGGCTGGGACCTTCCGGGAGGCGGCACATGTGGACCGTACTGGAGCAAGTGGCCGTGGCCGCTCCGCAGCTCTTCCTCTACACCATCGGCCTGTTCGTCGTCATGATCCTCCTCTCCCTCGTCATCAGCCTGCGGCGGGCGGAGGCGTCGGAGCGCCCCGAGATCATCAGGGCACTGGCGGATCTCATGGCGTTCTGGAAGAAGAGGTGACCGCGCCCGGCTCGGCCCCCGCGCACGGCGCCGGGTGGCCGTCAGTGGTGGTGCGGCTCCTCCCGGTGCACCGGGCCGTGGGGCGCCTCGCAGTGCCCGGGGCCCCCGGCCGCGGTCCGGTCACCGGGCAGGGCCACCTGCAGGACCTGTTCGGGGACATGGTCGACCTGCAGGGTGGTGTGGGTGATGCCGTAGTCATGGCGCAGGAGTTGCTCCAGGTCCCGCCGGACGGCATGGCAGTCGCCTCCCGTCTCCACCAGGACATGGGCGGACAGCGCGGCCTGGCCGGAGGTGATCTGCCAGACGTGCAGGTCGTGCACCTCGACGACGTCCGGCCTGGCGACGAGCCGGTCGCCGAGCAGGTCCGGGTCGACGTCGGCGGGCGCCGCTTCCAGGAAGATCCGGCCGGAGTCGCGCAGCAGCCCGTATCCGGCCTTCGCCATGAGTGCGACGACCAGCAGGGTGGCGATGGGGTCGGCGCGGTCGAACCCCGTCAGGACGACGACGAGCGCGGCGGCCGCGGTGCCGATGAAGGCGAACAGGTCGTTCAGGACGTGCTGGTAGGCACCCTCGACGTTCAGTGAGGTGCGGTTGGCCTTCGAGATGCACCACGCGGCCGTCACGTTCACGACGATGCCGACGAGTGCCGTGGCCAGCATCGGTCCGCCCGCGACCCGCGGCGGGTCGACGAGCCGTCGCACGGCCTCGTACGCAAGCCAGGCGCCCAGCAGAAGCAGTGTGAGGCCGTTCGCCTGGGCGGAGAGGATCTCCGCGCGCTTGAGTCCGTAGGTGAAGCCGCCGCGGGCCGGGCGGGCGGCGAGCCGCATCGCGACGAGGGCGAGCACGATGGACGCCGCGTCGGTGAGCATGTGCGCCGCGTCGGAGAGCAGGGCCAGGGAGCCGGCGACCACGCCTACGGTCACCTCGGCCGCCATGAACACGGCGATCAGACCGAGCGCGGCCCCCAGCCAGCGGCGGTCGGCGTCCGCCGCCACGCCATGCGAGTGCCCGGCGTGGCCGCCCGGGCCGTGCTCATGACCGTGACCGTGCATGTGCTGTGCCTTCCCCCTCGCGTCGGATGTCCCGACCGCAGTGAAACGCATGGCGGCGCCGCCCGGCAAAGGCTGCACCGGTGACCGTTGTCATGTCCGATAGTACGGCGCTGACCTGCGTAAACGCGCGGGCGCCCTCATAGGCCGACCGCCCCGTCGATCCGCTCGCGCAGCAGGTCCGCGTGGCCGTTGTGGCGGGCGTACTCCTCGATCATGTGGACGAGCACCCAGCGCAGCGACACGGTGCCACGCCAGGAGTCGTGACCCTCGACGTCGAGGTGGGGCGCACCGGCGACGAACGCCTCGGCGAAGGCGACCTCGGCGCGCCATGCCTCCCAGGCCCGGGCCACCACCTCGGGGTCGGGGACCGCGCCGGCGAAGTCGCCGTCGGGGTCGGACGGCGAGGAGAACAGGGGC
This sequence comes from Streptomyces sp. PSU-S4-23, assembly GCF_055632315.1. Taxonomy (NCBI): domain Bacteria; kingdom Bacillati; phylum Actinomycetota; class Actinomycetes; order Kitasatosporales; family Streptomycetaceae; genus Streptomyces; species Streptomyces sp. PSU-S4-23. Next base: position 993,516 of record NZ_JBVMUU010000002.1, read on the forward strand.
GGGGCCTCCTGCCCGGCCAGGACCCGCCGGAACCAGCGGCGTTCCACATCGGCCAGGTGCCGCACCAGGCCGAGCAGCGAGAGCGTGGACGGCGGCACCGCCCGCTGCGCCAGAGCGTCGTGCAGGCCGGTGCACTTCAGTTCCAGCGTGGCGCGCTGGATCGCGAGGAAGTCGGCGAGGAGTCCGCGTTCGTCCCCGGTGGCGGGGCCGAGCACGCGGGGGTCACGCTCCGCGGGGACGAACATCTCGGCTCTTCTGCTCGGCGTGGTCATGGCGACCATCATCGGGCAGAGGGCCGCCGGCGGGCATGCGGACGTCGTGGGGCCGGAGAAGGCCGGAGAAGGCCGGAGAGGGCCGGAGAGGGCCGGAGAGGGCCGGACGGCTGGACGGGCACCGTCATGGGCGCCGGAGGTACGCGTCAGCCGGGACACCGGCCCGTGTACCGCCCGACCAGGTCGCACCAGCCGGCCTCGACACGCTCCAGCGACATCCCGCGCCGGGAGAGCAGGTGGTCGACCAGCACCGTCTCCAGATAGCCGAGCATCGTGTGCGCGACGAGCTCGATGTCGCCCTCCACCCGGGCCTCGCGCAGCAGCATGCGGACGTGTGCGAGCCGGAACTGGTCCGCGGGACTCGTGCGGCGCCGGCCCGGCTCGCTGTGCGCGGCCAGATACAGGTCCCGGTGCGCGTGCTCGTGGCGGATGACCGCCGCGCCGAAGGCGCGCAGCCGCTCCGCGGGAGGTGCGCCCGGTCCGAGCGGGGGCGGTCCCGACAGGAACGCGGCCTGGAGCTGCTGTTCGTGATGGCTGAGCAGCTCCACCAGCAGGCCCGTGCGGTCGCCGAACCGCCGGAAGACGGTGCCCTTGCCGACCCCCGCCCCGCAGGCGATGGCGTCCATGGTCACGTTCGCGATCCCCCGCTCGGCGGCCAGACGGGCGGCGACCTCCAGCAGCCGGGTGCGGTTGCGCGCGGCGTCGGCGCGCAGTTGGGGGGGCCCGCCGGTCGGCATGAGGGCGAGATCCATCGGGTCCCCACGGCCCTCCTGGGGGACGAGAGGGGGCGGGAGCGGCTCGGTCATGCGCTCAGCGTAGCGCCCGGAAGACAATCGGACCCCGGTCCGCTTACGATGTGGACCGCGGTCCGGTTAAGATGGTAGAACATTAAACGGACTCATCCGGTCCGCTTAGCCCGTTTCTTACGTCCATTCCTGGGAGTTCTCGCCATGTCCGTACGCATCCTCGCCCTCGTCGGCAGCCTTCGCGCCGGGTCCCACAACCGCCAGCTCGCCGAGGCCGCCGTGAAGCACGCCCCCGAGGGCGTCGAGGTTTCGCTCTACGAGGGGCTGGCCGACGTGCCCTTCTACAACGAGGACATCGACATCGAGGGCGGCGTGCCCCAGGCAGCGGCGGCGCTGCGCAGCGCCGCCTCCGAGGCCGACGCCCTGCTGCTCTTCTCGCCCGAGTACAACGGCACCATCCCGGCCGTCCTGAAGAACGCGATCGATTGGCTGTCCCGCCCCTACGGCGCCGGGGCCCTGGCCGGGAAGGCGGTCGCCGTGGTCGGCACGGCGTTCGGCCAGTACGGCGGCGTGTGGGCGCAGGACGAGGCCCGCAAGGCCCTGGGCATCGCCGGCGCCTCGGTCCTCCAGGAGGCCAAGCTGTCCGTCCCCGGCTCCGTGACCCGCTTCGCCGAGACCCACCCGGCCGACGACTCCGAGGTCGTCGAGGGCCTCACCAAGGTGATCGCCCAGCTCTCCGAGGCCGCGCCCGCCGCAGCCTGACCTCCCGGGCCCACCGCCCCCGGTCCGCCGCCGGTCGCGCGCGGCTCAGTCGTGCGCCGGCCGGCCGGCGAGCCGGTGGTCGGCCAGGCTGAGCACCTCGTCGACGACCCGGCGCAGATGGCCGTCGCGGAGCGAATAGACGACGCGGCGGCCCTGCTTGCGCGTGTCGACCAGGCCCGCGAGCCGGAGCCGGGCCAGATGCTGGCTCACGGCGGGCCGGGCCGCGCCGCACGCCTCCGTGAGCGTCGAGACATCGGCCTCGCCACCGGCCAGGGCGTGCAACAGGGCGAGGCGGGTGCGGTCACCGAGGAGGGCCAGCAGTTCGGCGGCGAGCGCGAACTGCTCCTCACCGGGGGTACGGGAGTGCCCTTCGGCGGCGCCGTCGGTGCGCGACTGCACATGATGTGCAGATGATAGGTGCATGCGTGCGCTCATACGCACATAATGGCTCCGTGGATGCGACCGCGTCCACCGCACGCGGCGGAAGGGGCCCTTCGGATGAGACACGGACAGGAAGGTCACGAGCACGGCCAGGCGCTGTCGTCCGGCGACGGCCCCGAGCACCCGCATCCGCATCACCACCCGCACGGCCACGATCACGGCCACGGCCACGGCCACGGCCACGGCCACGGCCACGGCCACGGCCACGGCGATCACGCGCATCCGCGCCCCCGTGGTTCCCTGGCCCGCCTCCGCCACCTCCTCACTCCCCACTCCCACGAGAGTGCCGACAAGCTCGACTCGGCGCTGGAGTCGTCAGCGCGGGGCATGCGGGCCCTGTGGGTCTCGCTCGCGGTGCTCGGGTCGACGGCGCTGGCGCAGGCGGTCGTGGTGGCGATCTCCGGGTCGGTCGCGCTGCTCGGCGACACCGTGCACAACGCCGCCGACGCCCTGACCGCCGTGCCGCTCGGGATCGCCTTCGTGCTGGGCCGCCGCGCGGCCACGCGCCGTTTCACCTACGGATACGGCCGCGCCGAGGACCTCGCCGGGATCGTGATCGTGCTGACGATCGCCGCGTCCGCGGCCTTCACCGCCTGGAGCGCGGTCGAGCGGCTGCTGGACCCCCGCCCCATGCAGCACATCCCCGCGGTCGCCGCCGCGGCCGTCATCGGCTTCGCGGGCAACGAGTGGGTCGCCCGCCATCGCATCCGGGTGGGGCGCGCGATCGGCTCGGCCGCGCTGGTCGCCGACGGGCTGCACGCCCGCACGGACGGATTCACCTCCCTCGCGGTGCTCGTCGGGGCGGGCGGCGCGGCTCTCGGCTGGAACGTCGCCGACCCGCTCGTCGGGCTGGCGATCACCGCCGCGATCCTCCTGGTGTTGCGGGACGCGGCGCGTGAGGTGTTCCGGCGGGTGATGGACGCCGTCGACCCCGCGCTGGTGGACCGCGCCGAGCGGGCGCTGCGGGAGGTGCCCGGCGTGCGTGAGGTCGGTGAGCTGCGGCTGCGCTGGATCGGGCACCGGCTGCACGCCGAGGTGGCGGTCGTGGTCGACGGCGAGGTGAGCGTGCGCCGGGCGCACGACATCGCGGTCGAAGCCGAGCACGCCCTGATACACGCGGTTCCCCGGCTCGCCTCCGCCCTGGTCCATGCCGACCCCGCCCCGGCACCGGGCGAGACGGATCCGCATCTGGCCCTGGCCCACCACGCCCGAACCCGGCGGTGAGGGCCCGGGCCGCCGGCCCGCCCCGGCGTCAGACGCCCAGGCCCTCCAGCACCACCGCGTTCGCCAGCTCCGCCAACGCCTTGCCCGGCACCAGCAGTTTCCCCCGGCGCCGGCCGCTGCCGACCAGGACGTACGGCAGGTCGACGACCGCCGAGTCCACCAGGACCGGCCAGCCGCCGGGCAGGCCGATCGGCGTGATGCCGCCGTACTCCATGCCGGTCTCCCCGGTCGCCACCTCCATCGACGCGAACGACGCCTTACGGGCGCCGAGCCGACGGCGGACCACACCGTTCACATCGACCCGGGTGGCGGAGAGGACCACACAGGCGGCCAGCGTCGTCTCACCGCCGCGCTTGCCCGCGACCACGACGCAGTTGGCGGACCGGTCGAGCAGGTCCTTGCCGTAGTGCTCCAGGAAGACCGCGGTGTCGGCCCGTTCGGGATCCGTGTCGACATAGACGATCCTGTCCGCGGGCGTGCCGCCGCGCCACTCGCGTACGGCGTCCGCCACCGGCCGGGTCAGCTCGTCGAGACAGTCCGGGGCGGGCGTCGCGTTGTCGAAGTCTCCGATGGGTGCGCGCATGTCCGCACGCTAACAGCCCCGCGCCGGTGCCCGGACGGGCGGCTCAGCGCACCGGCGGCACCGAGACCGCCATCACCATCTCCATCGGCACGTCGCCGTCATTGCCGTAGGTGTGGGGGGTGTTGGCCTCGAAGGAGGCGCTCGCACCGGTGGGCACCCGGTACTCGGCACCGTCGACGGTGAGGGTCAGCTCGCCGGCGGTGACGTGGACCAGTTCGACGGTGCCGGCGGGGTGCGGGTCCGAGGGGCTGCGCTCCCCCGGCATCAGCCGCCAGTCCCACATCTCCAGGGGGCCCGGCGCCTCGGTGCCCGCGAGAAGGCGGTTGTAGCTGCCCGCGTCGGTGTGCCAGAGGCGCACGGCCTGCTCGGCGGGCACGATCCGGACGGCGGGGCCCTGCTCGTAGTCGAGCAGGGTGGTGATGCTGACGCCGAGCGCGTCGCCGATCTTGACGACGGTGCCGATGCTCGGGTTGGTGCGGGCCTGCTCGATCTGGATGAGCATGCCGCGGCTGACTCCGGCGCGGGTGGCGAGCGTCTCCAGCGTGAACCCCCGCTCCGTGCGCCACCGCTTGACGTTGCGGGCCAGGGACTGGGTCAGCAGGTCGAGATCCGACACATTCCGTCCAATATTTTATATGACAGAGTTCATCTGATTGAACTATGGTGTGGTGCACCCGGTCGTTCACTGCACTGTACTGCGAGGCAGCCCATGACAGCACTCTTCGCCCTGGCCACGAGCCTGCTGTGGGGCCTGGCCGACTTCGGCGGCGGGCTGCTGACACGGCGGATGCCCGCGCTGACGGTGGTCGTCGTCTCGCAGACCGTCGCCGCGGTCGTGCTCGGTGCGCTCGTGGTGGCCACGGGCGGCCTGGGCGAGGCGGGCCCGCGGCTGTGGTTCGCGCTCGCCGCGGGCGTGGTCGGACCGGTCGCCCTGCTGTCCTTCTACGAGGCGCTCGCCCTGGGCCCGATGGGCGTCGTCTCCCCGCTCGCGACGCTGGGCGTGGCGGTTCCCGTGGGCGTCGGGCTCACCCTCGGCGAACGCCCCGGGCCGCTCCAGGCCGCCGGGATCACCGTCGCGGTCGCCGGGGTCGTCCTCGCCGGCGGGCCCCAGCTCAGGGGCACGCCGGTCCATCGGCGGGCGATCCTGCTCACGCTCGTCGCGGCGCTCGGCTTCGGCACGGTCTTCGCGCTGATCGCGGAGGCGTCCACGACGCTCACCGGACTGTTCCTCGCGCTGTTCGTGATGCGCGTGGTCAACGTCGCCGGGGGCGCCGTCGCCCTGCACGTCTCGGTGCGCCGGGGCGCCCCGGCATGTCCGGGCGACGGCTTCCCCTGGGGCTCGCTGCCCGCACTCGCCTTCGTCGGTCTCGCCGACGTCGCCGCCAACGGTACGTACGCCATCGCCGCCCGGCACGGCCCGGTCACGGTGGCCGCCGTCCTCGCCTCGCTCTACCCGGTGGTCACGGCGCTCGCCGCGCGCGGCTTCCTCAGCGAGCGGCTGCGCGCCGTGCAGGCGGCGGGCGCGGGCCTCGCCCTGGTGGGCACGGTGCTGCTCGCCACCGGCTGACTCATGACTCGGCGTCGAGCTCGGCGAGCCGCGCGGCACCGTCCCCGTCCAGCTCCGCGAGCCGGGCGACGGCCTCCTCGTCCAGCTCCGACAGCGCCAGCAGCTGCTCGGACGTGGTGCCGTCGGGGATCGGCACCGGGGCCGGTGTCCGCAGCGGCGGCTGCCAGCCGGCGTCGGGCGTCCAGCGCCGTACCACCCGGGCGGGCGCCCCGGCCACGACCGCGTGGTCCGGCACGGTCCCCCGGACCACGGCTCCGGCCGCGACGACCACGTTCCGCCCGATCCGCGCGCCCGGCAGGATCACCGCGCCGGTCCCTATCCAGCACCCCGGGCCGATCTCCACCGGCTCCATCCGCGGCCACTGCCTGCCGATGGGCTGGTGGGGATCGTCGTAGGAGTGGTTCGTGGAGGTCACGTAGACGTACGGGCCGAAGTAGCAGTCGCTGCCGATCGTGACCGTCGTGTCAGCGATGACGTGGCTGCCGCGGCCGAGGACGACGCCGTCACCGATGCGCAGGATCGGGACGGGGCCGAGGTCGAGGCCGGGCATCAGCCCGGCGGTCAGCGTGACCTGTTCGCCGATGATGCAGTGCGCGCCGAGCCGGATCCAGGGCTCACCGAAGACGGTGCCGAGCGGGAAGGCGAGTCTGGTACCTGTTCCCATCGCGCCGAAGCGGAAGCGACCGGGATGCTCCGCCGTCACGGACCCCACGCGCTGCGCCCAGGCCCAGCCCGCGTGGACGGCGCGCTGCACGAGACCGCGCCGCCATGATGAGAACGTGTTCTTGCTTCGGAGCACCCGCTCACCGTACTCAGGGCCGAGCGTGTCCATGAGGTCCTTCCGCTGTGATCTTCACCCCACCGATGCCGTACGGTGCCGGTGGAGCGACCACGAGGAGACGGCAGGCAATGACGCACCAGGCGCTGATCACGGGCATAGGCGGCAAGGATCCCCGGGTGGACCGGGAGGCGTTCACGGCGCCCACCTCCGTGGTGATCGGGGACGTGACGCTCCATCCGGGCGCGAGCGTCTGGTACGGCGCGGTGCTGCGCGCCGACTGCGGTCCGATCGTCATCGGCGCCGACAGCAACATCCAGGACAACTGCACCCTCCACGTCGACCCGGGCTTTCCGATCTCCGTCGGGGAGCGGGTGTCGATCGGGCACAACGCCGTGGTCCACGGAGCGACGGTCGAGGACGACTGCCTGGTCGGCATGGGGGCCACGGTCCTCAACGGAGCGGTGATCGGCGCGGGTTCGCTGGTCGCCGCCCAGGCGCTGGTGCCGCAGGGCATGCGGGTGCCGCCGGGCTCACTCGTGGCGGGCGTACCCGCGAAGGTCAAGCGGCAGCTGACGGACGAGGAGCGCGAGGGCATCACGCTGAACGGCACGCTGTACGCGGACCTGGCACGGGCGCATCGCGAGGTGCACCGGCGCCCCTGAGGTCACTCGGCGGCCGTGACGGGCTCCGGCTCGGCGTCGGCCCGCTCGGCCGCCGCCTTCTTGGCCTTGCGCCTGACGACCAGCATCGAGGCGAGCCCGACCAGCACGGCCGCCACCAGCCCCAGCCACGAGAACCGCTTCAGCCACGACTCGGCGACCACGCCGACGTAGTAGATCACCGCGGTGGTGCCGCCCGCCCAGATCACCCCGCCCAGGACGTTGGCGGTCAGGAACTTCCAGTACGGCATCCTGAGCACACCGGCGAGCGGCCCCGCGAAGATCCGCAGCAGGGCGACGAACCGGCCGAAGAACACCGCCCACATGCCCCACTTCTCGAAGGACCGCTCGGCGGTGGCGACATGGCCCTCACTGAAGTGCCTGGGGAACTTCCTCCCGAGCCATGCCAGCAGCGGGCGTCCGCCCTTGCGGCCGATCGCGTAGCCGATGGAGTCGCCGACGACGGCGCCGGCACTCGCACAGGCGCCCAGGATCACCGGATCGATGCCGCCGTGCTGGGAGGACAGCAGCGCCGCGGACACGAGGACGATCTCGCCCGGCAGCGGGATCCCGAGGCTCTCCAGGCCGATCACCAGGGCCACCAGGGCGTAGACGGCGGCCGCGGGCACCGTGTCGAGCCATTCCTGGACGTGCACCGCCGCTTCCTCCCGTTTCGCCCGTGCGTGCCCGCGCCGTGCGTGACGGCCCGGTGTGCGCTGTCCCCCCGTGCGCCCGTCGGGCAGCCTACCCGCTCGGCCCGGCGGGACGGAGACCACCGGTCGCGCCGGTGTGCACGACGCGCCATCGGCACTCCGGGGTCCACAACGACGCGCCATCGGCACTCCGGGGTCCACGACCGCGGCGCCCGGCCCTGCGGACGTGCGGTCCGGCCGCCCGGTGCGCCGTGTTCGCCCGTTGAACATGGCGCCCGGACGGAGCGCGCACCATGCCGGAAGGCAGCCCGGGACGGGCTCGAAAACCATGGCCGCCGGCGATTGCCCGTCAACGAAGTGAACGGGAAAGGGGACGGCGCCGACAAGATCCGAAGCCGTGCGCAAAGCGGCCACGGCACCGTCCGACGGCGGTGTGAAAGGTTCAGAATGATCTAGGAAATCGGCTATGAGAGTGCTCACATCCGCACTTCCCGCAGGCAGTTGATTGCTCAAGGTCACCACTGCCATACTCCGCATCCGGCCCAGTCGACACCCTCCGGCAGGGCCGCCCCCGACCTCCCGAAATCCCAGGCCGGGGGCGTCACGACCCCCCACAGAGTCCGCACACAAGCCCGGCTTCGGCACCCAGAAGTTCTCCATGAGCCATTTCTGCGGGTTGTCCCGACGACGGCTCAGTTTTCCGTGCGTTCCGACGCCTGACCGGCCCCATGGTCCGATGCCGGAAGCCCGGTACCACGCAGCAAAGAAGGTGCGTCAATGAGTGGATATCCACCGCAACACGCCAACTGGTCTCCACCGCCCCCGACGGGCGGCGATTCCACGCGGCCGCCGTCCCTGCACGGGCATCCCGAATTCCAGTCGATACGCGGGGCGTTCCGTGCCTTCGGGACCACGGCGGTGGCCGTCGTCGTGGGTGGGTTTCTGCTGTACGTACTGCTGTCGCACTTCGTCCCACCGCTGATGAACTTCCAGCTGGCCGGCCACCTCACCCTCGGCCTCGCGATCGGCCTGGCGCAGTTCGCCGTCATGGCGGTGACGGTGTGGCGCTACACCACGCACATGCGCCGGCAGGTCGACCCGGTGGCGCGCCGGCTGCGCGCCGAACTGGACCGCGTCGAGCCCGGCCGGCCCACCACCCCGCAGGAGGGACGGTCCCGCTCGTGGTGACGATCTCCGCAGGCCTCATCAACCGGTTCAGCCTGCAACTGACCTTCATCCTCTTCGTGACCGTCGTCGTGGTCACGCTGTTCACGGCGCTGCTGATGGCCCCCCAGCGCGACGAGATCAGCGAGTTCTACCTCGGTAACCGGAACATGTCGCCACTGCGCAACGGCCTGGCGATGTGCGGCGACTACCTGTCGGCGGCGACCCTCCTGGGCAGCACGGGCCTGGTCGCCCTCACCGGCTACGACGGCCTCCTCTACCTGAGCGGGACCACGGTGGCCTGGATGATGGTGCTGCTGCTCATCGCGGAGCCGCTGCACAACACCGGCCGGTTCACCATCGGCGACACGCTGGCCCTGCGCATGCCCCGCTTCCAGCGGCCCGTGCGCATCGCCCTGTCCATCACCACCCTGGTCATCACCACCCTCTACCTGGTCGCCCAGTTCAGCGGCAGCGTCGCCCTGCTGTCCCAGTTCGTCGGTGAGCCCAGCCAGACCACCCGCACCCTGTGCGTGCTCGTCATCGGCGGCATCGTCGTGGTGTACGCCGCGCTCGGCGGCATGCCCGGCGCGACCTTCATCCAGATCATCAAGGCCGTGATGCTCGTGGCGGGCATCGCGATCACCGCGGTCTTCGTGCTGAACCGCTTCCACTGGTCCCTCGACGGGCTGCTGTCCACCGCCGCCCGCAACAGCGGCAACGGGCAGCGCTTCCTGGAGTCCGGGCTGCGCTACGGCGGCGGCCTCACCAGCAAGCTCGACTTCCTCAGCCTGGAACTGGCCATCGTCCTCGGTCTCGCCGGGCTCCCCCACGTGGTGATGCGCCTGCTCGCGCCCCGCACCAGCCGCGTGCTGCGCACCTCGGTCGTCTGGGGCATGGGCCTCATCGGCTTCGTCTGCCTGGCCGCGGGCATCGTGGGCCTCGGCGCCACCGCCGTCGTGGGCCGGGAGGGCATCACACAGGTCGACCCCAAGGGCGATGTGGCCCTCCTGCTGCTCGCGCAGTCCATCGGCGGCGGCGTGCTCACCGCGCTGCTCTCCTCCCTGGCCTTCGTGACGCTGCTCGCCGTCGCGGCCGGACTCACCCTGTCCGCGGCCACCTCGCTCGCCCACGACCTCTACGGTGAGGTCCTCCGCAAGGGCAACGCCACCGAGGCGCAGGAGCTGGGTGTGGCCCGGCTGGCCGCCGTCTTCATCGGTGTGCTGGGCATGCTGCTCGCCCTGCTGCCGTGGGAGATCAGCGCGGCGAGCCTGGCGTTCCTCGCCTTCGCCATCGCCGCGTCGGCCATCGTGCCGGCCCTCGTGTACACGCTGTTCTGGAGCCGCTTCACCGCACGGGGCGCGCTGCTCAGCCTCTACGGCGGACTGATCACCTCCGTGCTCCTCGTGGTGTTCTCCCCCGTGTTCTCGTCCCTGCCCTCCTCCATCTACCCCGACGCGGACTTCGCCTGGTTCCCCCTGCAGAACCCGGGCATCGTCTCGATCCCGGCGGGCTTCCTCCTGGGCTGGCTGGGCAGTGTCACGGGTCCGAGGCAGGAGTCCGACGACTACGAGGAGTTCGAGGTCCGCTCGCTGGTCGGTGCGGGACAGCACTGACGGCAGGGCCCCCTCCGACCGCCGCCGCGGCGTCCGGTCGCCCCCCCGTGAGGCGACCGGGTGCCGCGGTGCACCCTTCGGAAAGGACCACCCATGCACAGGCGCATCTCGTCGAAGTCGCTGCGCGTGCTGGCCGCCGGAGTGACGGCCACGGCCACGCTCGCCGTCGTCGGAGCCACCGGACACCCGGCTCGCACCACCGCCACCCCCGCAGGCACGTACCCCACCGTGTCCCCGGCCGGCCCGGCCCAGGGTGCCCGGGGGTGGGAGGGTCCGGCGGAGACGGGGAGATGGCGCGGGTCGCGGCCTCCCGCGGCGACGGCGACGGCGGGACGGCCGCGCTGCACCCGTACGCCCGCCACGGCGCATCCCGCGGCTCCCGACCCGGCTCCCTGAGCCGGCCCGCCGCCCCGGATGCGGGGGCGGAGCGCGGTCAGCCGTGGGGGCGCAGGGTCCACACCACCGTCATCTCGCCGGTGACGGCGCCGTCCCCGCGCCGGATGGCGATGGAGACGGGGAACTCGGGGCGCCGGCCGGCGTCGAGTTCGGCGACGACCTCGGCGGCGGGGCGGCCGAGCGTGGCGGTCGCGGTGACCGGGCCCGTCGCGAGCTTCCTGTACGCGATCTCGGCGCTGACGGCGAGCGGCACGGCCCGGGACAGCTGCTCCCCGAACGCGGCCAGCACGATCGCGCCGCTCGCCGACTCGCCCAGGGTGAACATCGCCCCGGCGTGCGGCCCGCCGACGTGATTGTGGAAGTCGCTCTGGTCCGGCAGCGCCACCACCGCCTTCTCGGCCGTCGTCTCCAGGAACTCCAGGTTCAGGGTCCGCGCCATCGGCACCGTGGCGGCGAGCATCTCACCGATCGACATCTGGTCTGCGCTCATGGCGGGATGTTACCCATGAGTAGCGACGCCTGGCCAGGTGCGCGCGTGATCGCCGCAGGATCGCCGGCGCGGATCCGAAGACCCGGGTCCACGGGCAGTCCGCCCAGCCGGACAGGGCCGTGGTGCGGTCGGGCCCGCCGAGTCGTTCACGACGGAATCCGGCATCAAGGGCAGTCTGGGCACCGCCCGGTCCGCAGGTGTGGAGAAATCGAAAAAGTGCGCAACGGGCGGCACGGCGCCGACGTTCGCCTTCCAGAACGCCCAAGGAGACCCGGTCTCCTGGTCGTTCCACGGCGCCGAGGGCGTATCCGGCGAGGTACCGGAGGCGACCGTGCGCCGGATCGCCGCCGCCGTACGGTTCACCGAGGACCCGTCGGACTCCTGAACGCCCCTTTCCGGTACGGCTCTGACGAAGAGCGGTGACCCAACCGTGTCACGAGCGGCACTAGGGTTATGGCCCATGTGGCCAGGACAGCAGCCGCCCGGGGGCGAGCAGAACCCGCAGAACCAGAACCCCTACCAGCAGCCGGGGTACCAGCAGCCGAACCCGTACCAGCAGCCGGGTTATCAGCAGCCCAGTCCCTATCAGCAGCAGGGGCAGCCGCAGTGGGGCGCGCCCACGCCTGCGGGATCGCCCCAGCAGCCGGGCGACGGGGGCGGCGGGAACCGCACCAAGCTCGTCGCGATCGTGGCCGCCACGGCCGTGGTCGTGGCCGCCGGGGTCACCGGCTTCCTCGTCCTCGGCGGCAACAAGGACGACAACGCCGACGGCAGCGGCAGCAAGGACGCCAAGGCGTCGTCGTCTCCCTCGCAGAGCGCGACGGCGTCGTCGTCCGCGTCCGACAACCCGCGCAGCAGTGAGACCGAGAAGCCGACCGTCCCCGGCTGGAAGGTCGTCGTCAACCCCAAGTGGGGCACGGCCTTCGACGTGCCGGCGGACTGGGAGGTGAAGTCGCCGGGCCTGCTGATCGGCTTCGAGGACGACAAGGGCAAGGCCGGTGACAAGCCCCTCATCACCATGTCCGCGCCCGCCTTCCTCAAGGAGAACTGGTGCACGTCCGACGACGACAAGGACGGGCGGACGGACAACACACCGCTGGCCGCGGCGGGAACCAAGGGCGCCAGCGGGGCCAAGAACACCGATGAGGTCGCCGTGAACCAGGTGGCCTGGTGGGTGTACGGCGGCTACACCCAGCCCGACAAGAAGAGCCTGACCTTCGACAAGAAGGCGAAGCCGTACAAGACCGCGTCAGGCATCCAGGGCAGCATCGCCTGGGCCCGGTCCAAGAACACGCCCCAGAAGGGGAAGTGCGCGTCCGACGGCAAGGCCATCACGTTCGGCTTCAAGAACTCCGCGGGCGACTTCGTCGCATGGAACCTCTACGGCGCCACCGGCGTGAAGGACGAACTCCCGGACGCGACGATCATGAAGATCCTCAGCACGGTGCGCCTCCACGGCGACCCGACGGCGTCCTGAGCCGTACGCTCCCGCACGGCGGGCGCCATGGCCGGCTCCGCGGCGGCCGTGGCGCAAGCGGCATGCCCCGCCGGCGTCCGGCTCCGCCTCAGCCGATGGTGAAGGCCCCGTCGGGCGGTTCGGGCGACGGGACGGCGTCCGCCTCGTGAACGGGCTCGGCGGCGCCCATGAACTCCCTTAGCGCAGCGCCGTGTTCGACTCGGGCCGGGAAGGCGTCCGCGGCGGTGAGGCGGATGAGGGCGGCGATGTCGAGAGGCCGGTGGGAGGCGGCCAGCACGGCGTTGCCGAAGCGGCGGCCACGCAGCACGCCCGGCTCGGCGATCAGCACCAGCTCCTCGAACACCACGGCGAACGTGGCGAGTTGGGAGCGGAGGAAGGCGAACGGCGCGGCGTCTGCGAGGTTCGCCAGATAGACGCCGTCCGGACGCAGTACCCGCTCCGCAGCGCGGGCGTACGCCACCGTCGTCAGATGGGCGGGGACGCGGGAGCCGCCGAAGACGTCCGCGATCACCACGTCGGCGGAGTCTGCGGCTGCGGTCCCGATCCAGGCGCGGGCGTCGGCGGGGTGCAGGGTGACGCCGGCGTCGGCGGGCAGGGGCAGGTGTTCCACGACGAGGCCCAGCAGGCCCCGGTCGGCCTCGATCACGTCCTGCCGTGAGCCCGGCCGGGTCGCGGCGACATAGCGCGGCAGGGTGAGGGCGCCGCCGCCGAGGTGCACCACGTCGAGGGGCCGTCCCGGAGCCGCCGCCGTCTCCAGGACATGGGCGAGCCGCCTGGCGTACTCGAACTCCAGATACGCCGGCGCGTCCAGGTCGACGTAGGACTGCGGGGCCCCGTCGACCGTCAGCAGCCAGGCCCTCGCACGGTCCACGTCGGGCATCAGCTTGGCGGTCCCGTGGTCCACGGCACGCGTCACGGGTATGGGCTCGCTCACGGCTCCATTGTGCCGGGCGGGGGATGGTCCGTACGCCGAGCACCGTCGCGTCGCACGCCACCGGCCGCGACGGGCCCGGGTGCCCACCCCCCTCCGGGTGCGCACCCGGGCCCTGAGCCGGCGGCCCCGGGGCTCCGGCCGTCGCCGGAGCCCCCGGCTCAGCCCACGGCCGTCACCGTGCCCGCGCCGACCGTCCGGCCGCCCTCGCGGATCGCGAAGCCGAGGCCGGGCTCCAGCGGGACCTCACGGCCCAGCTCCACCGTCATGCTGACCGTGTCGCCGGGCCGGGCGACCGCCGTCTCGCCGAGGTCGATGTCGCCGACCACGTCCGCGGTGCGGATGTAGAACTGCGGCCGGTAGCCCGTAGACACCGGGGTCGTACGGCCGCCCTCCCGCGCCGACAGCACGTACACCCGCGCCGAGAAGCGGCGGCTCGGGGCGACGCTGCCCGGCGCGGCGACGATGTGCCCGCGGCGCACCGCGTCACGGGGCACCCCGCGCAGCAGCAGCGCCACGTTGTCCCCGGCCTGCGCCTCCTCCATGGGCTTGCCGAAGGTCTCCAGGCCGGTCACCACGGACTCCAGGCCGGCGCCGAGCACCTCGACCCGGTCGCCGACGCGGACCGTGCCGCGCTCGACGGCGCCCGTGACCACCGTGCCGCGGCCGGTGATCGTGAGCACGTTCTCCACCGGCAGCAGGAACGGCGCGTCCACGTACCGCTCGGGGATGGGCACATAGGTGTCCACCGCGTCGAGCAGCGCTTCGATCGCCGCGGTCCACCGCGGGTCGCCCTCCAGAGCCCGGAGCCCGGAGACGCGGACCACCGGCACGGCGTCGCCCGGATAGCCCTGGGCGGTCAGCAGTTCGCGGACCTCGAGCTCGACGAGGTCGACGAGCTCCTCGTCACCCGCGTCGGCCTTGTTCAGGGCGACGACGATGTGGTCGACGCCCACCTGCCGGGCGAGCAGCACGTGTTCGGCGGTCTGCGGCATGATCCCGTCGAGCGCGGAGACGACGAGGATCGCCCCGTCGAGCTGCGCCGCCCCGGTGACCATGTTCTTCACGTAGTCGGCGTGGCCCGGCATGTCCACGTGGGCGTAGTGCCGGGTGTCGGTCTCGTACTCGACGTGCGCGATGTTGATGGTGATGCCGCGGGCGGCCTCCTCCGGGGCCCGGTCGATCCGGTCGAACGGCACGAAGGTGCCGGTGCCGCGCTCGGCGAGGACCTTGGTGATGGCGGCGGTCAGGGTGGTCTTGCCGTGGTCGACGTGCCCCATCGTGCCGATGTTCAGGTGGGGTTTGGTGCGCACGTATGCCGTCTTGGACATGGCGGTACCTCGAAGCCTCTCCGGTGGTGGATGACGGCCCCGGCATCGGGAGATCCGGCCGGGACGGGACCCCAGGGACTGCCGACCCTCCCCCTGCGGGGTCCGCCGGACGATCCGGGGAGGGTCAGCTTCGGGCGCCGTCGACGGCGGCCAGGAGAAGCGGGACGGCAGCCTTCGGGGCATCCGCGACGGCGGATGCTGCGAGGACGAAGGCGTACCGGAACATGTCGTAGATCATCCTCGACGGCGTCGCCCGCGTCGAATGGTTTTCGCGACGAGGCGGGCGCCCGCTGCCGGGCGCGGCCGGCGGCACCCGTGACACCGCTGAGACGAACCCCACGGCGGTCCGGCACCTCGGTCGGTTACTGTCACCGAATGCTCGATGCCACCACCCGCTCTGGGGGCACCGCCACGGCCTCTCCCCGGGCCGTCGCCACGGAACTCGGCGCCGCGACGACCGCCGCCGTCGCCGTGCCGCCCGGTTTCACGGCCCGCTGCACGAGAGCGCTGCTCTCGCCCTGGTCGCGGCTGTCGCTGCTCGTGGCCCTGCTCGCCGCGGCCGCGGCGAGCGTGCTGCTGTTCGAGCCGCAGAAACTGCTGGCGGAAGGCTGGCCGCCACAACTGGGGGGCGTGGTGGCGGCCGTGGCGTTCGCGGCGGCGTACGGGGTGTGCACGGTCGCGTTCGTGCCGCGCCCCTTGCTGAACCTGGCGGCGGGCGCCCTGTTCGGCTCGCAGCTGGGCACCGGCGCGGCGCTCGCGGGCACGGTGCTGGGGGCCGGGATCGCCTTCGGTCTCGGCCGGGTGCTGGGGCAGGGCGCGCTGCGGCCCCTGCTGCGCGGGCGCCTGCTGAAGGCCGCGGACGGCCAGCTCAGCCGGCACGGCTTCCGCTCGATGCTGGCGGCACGGCTGTTTCCCGGAGTGCCGTTCTGGGCCGCCAACTACTGCGCCGCCGTCTCCCGGATGCGCTGGGCGGCGTTCCTGCTCGCGACGGCGCTCGGCTCCGTCCCCAACACCGCGGCGTACGTCGTGGCCGGCGCCCGGGCCTCGACGCCGACCTCGCCCGCCTTCCTGATCGCGCTGGCCCTCATCGCGGTGCCGGCGCTGGCCGGCGCGGTGGTGGCCTGGCGGGGGCGCCACCACCTGCGCGGCCGCTGAGCGGTCAGACCGCCTCGACGATCATCGCGTTGGCGAGCCCGCCCGCCTCGCACATCGTCTGCAGGCCGTACCTGGCTCCACGCGCGCGCAGCGCGTGCACCAGGGTGGTCGTCAGGCGGGTGCCGCTCGCTCCCAGCGGGTGGCCGATGGCGATGGCGCCCCCGTGGACGTTGACCTTGGCCGGGTCCGCGCCCGTCTCCTGCTGCCATGCCAGGACGACGCTGGAGAAGGCCTCGTTCACCTCGAAGAGATCGATGTCGCCGAGCGCCAGCCCCGCCCTGCGGAGCACCTTCTCGGTGGCGGGGATGACGCCGGTGAGCATCAGCACGGGGTCGGAGCCGGTCACCGCGAAGCTGTGCAGCCGGGCGAGCGGCCGCAGGCCGAGGCGTGCCGCGGTCTCGCCCGAGGTGATCAGCACGGCCGACGCGCCGTCGTTGATCGGGCTGGCGTTGCCCGCGGTGACGTTCCACTCGATCTGCGGGAACCGCTCGGCGAAGGCGGGGTCGTGGTACGCGGGCCTGAGGCCGGCCAGGATCTCGGTGGTGCCGGCGGGCCGTATGCACTCGTCGCGGGTGAGGCCCTCCAGGGGGGCGGTCTCGGCGTCGAACAGGCCGCCGTCCCAGGCCGCCGCCGCCTTGCGGTGCGAGGACAGGGCGAAGGTGTCCATCTGCTCGCGGGTGATCGACCACTTCGCGGCGATCAGCTCGGCGCTGATGCCCTGCGGGACCAGGCCCTCCGGGTAGCGCTCGGCGACGCCGGGCCCGAAGGGGTCGGCGCCCGGGGGCACGTTCGACCACATCGGTACGCGGCTCATGGACTCCACGCCGCAGGCCACGACGATGTCGTAGGCGCCCGAGATCACGCCCTGGGCGGCGAAGTGCACGGCCTGCTGGGAGGAGCCGCACTGGCGGTCGACGGTCGTCGCGGGCACGGTCTCCGGGAAGCCGGCGGACAGGACGGCGTACCGGGTGGTGTTCATGGCCTGCTCGCCGACCTGGTCGACGGTGCCGCCGATGACGTCGTCGATGAGCGACGGGTCGATGCCGGAGCGTTCGACGAGGGCGCGCAGGGTGTGGGCCAGGAGTTCTACGGGGTGGACATGGGCGAGGGCGCCGTTCGGCTTGCCCTTGCCCACCGGGGTGCGTACGGCTTCGACGATCACGGCGTCGCGCATGGTGCGGGCCTCCTTGCCCGGCGGGTGCCGGTGCAGCGGTTACCAGTGAGTAGGAATTCCGGACTCACCATAGCCCTTAGGGTTGGAAAAGCAAACCCTCCTCTAGACTGGACCCATGGCCGCCCCCAAAGACCCGCGCCCCTGCTCGATCGCCGATGCCCTGGCCCTGGTCGGCGAGAAGTACTCCCTGCTCGTCCTGCGCGAGGCGTGTCTCGGCAACGGCCGCTTCGACCAGCTCGTCCGCAACATCGGCGCACCCCGCGACATCCTCGCCGCGCGCCTGAAGCGCCTGGTGGACGCGGGGCTCCTGACGAAGAGGCTCTACAGCGAGCGCCCGCAGCGCTTCGAGTACCGGCCCACGGCGGCCGGCCTGGAACTGGAGTCGGTCCTGATGACCCTCATGGCGTGGGGCGACCGCCATCTCCAGAAGGACGGCGAGCGCCCCATGGTGATCGAGCACGCCTGCGGCAACGAGCTGGTGCCGGTCGTCACCTGCTCCGCCTGCGGCGGGGAGGTGCGCCACGAGGACCTGACGGCACACCCCCAGGCGCCGGGGTGGACGGTGTCGGGGCCGGTCGCCGCATAAGCCCGCCGACCGTCCGAACTTGCCGCCCGAACGCACAGCCCTCGGCCCCGCTCCGTAAGGCGAGCGGGGCGGGGCGCGGGAGCGGGGCGGCCCGGCACCCCAAGCACCGGTAAAGCCCCGGTGATGGAACCGTCATGGCGAAGCGCTACGCTGCCCCCCAGCACACTTGATCACCGGTCGCGCCACGGCACGCCCGCGGCCCGGTGTCCCCGTCGTCGCCTCCACGATCAGCGCTTGGACTGCCACACTCCATGTCTTGGTTCGCATCCCTCGTCCTCGGACTCGTCCAGGGGCTGACCGAGTTCCTCCCCGTCTCCTCCAGCGCGCATCTGCGGCTGACCGCGGCCTTCGCGGGCTGGGAGGACCCGGGGGCGGCCTTCACCGCGATCACCCAGATCGGCACGGAGTCCGCCGTGCTGATCTACTTCCGCAAGGACATCGCGAACATCCTCTCGGCCTGGTCCCGTTCGCTCTTCGACCGCACGATGCGCCAGGACCGCGACGCCCGGATCGGCTGGCTGGTGATCGTCGGCTCGATACCCATCGGCGTGCTCGGCGTCACCCTGAAAGACCAGATCGAGGGGCCGTTCCGGGATCTGCGGATCACGGCGACGACGCTCATCGTGCTGGGCGTGATCCTCGCCGTCGCGGACCGCCTCGCGGCCCGCGACGAGACAGGCGGCCGGCACCGAATACCCAAGCAGCGCAAGACGCTGCAGGATCTCACCGTCAAGGACGGTCTGGTCTACGGCGTCTGCCAGGCCATGGCCCTGATACCCGGTGTCTCCCGCTCCGGCGCCACGATCAGCGGCGGTCTCTTCCTCGGCTACAGGCGCGAGGCCGCGGCGCGCTACTCCTTCCTGCTCGCCATTCCGGCCGTTCTGGCCTCGGGTGTGTTCGAACTCAAGGACGCCGCGCAGACAGGGCAGGTGGACTGGGGGCCCACCCTCTTCGCGACGGTCATCGCGTTCGTGTCGGGCTACGCGGTGATCGCGTGGTTCATGAAGTTCATTTCGAGCAAGAGCTTCATGCCGTTCGTCTGGTACCGGATCGCACTCGGCGTCGCCATCATCGCCCTGGTCGCCGCGGGTGTGCTCAGCCCGCACGCGGCCGAGTCGGCGGGCTGATCCCGGCGCGGCGCGCGACCGCACCGGACCCCGGCCTCCGCCCGGCGAACGATCGTGACCAACCACATACGGTCCCTGTAGCCGTGTGGTAGCGCGCTGTCAGCCCTTGCCCCTAGGCTTGTGCGCATGTCCCCCGATTCCCTCAGCCCTGGTTCCGCACGGTCCGCCGACGACTTAAACGAGCGGATCCGCGCCCTGTGGCTGCGCGCGGGCGGTTCCCTGTCGGCCGAGGAGCGCGCGGAATACGAGCTGTTGGTCGTGGAATGGGCGGCGGCGATACGCGACGAGGTCATCGAGGCGGCCTGACCCACCCTCACCGGCCGCCGTCCAGCAGGCGCTGGAAGGCCGTCGGCCGTGGACGCCCCGGCAGGAACTCCTTGATCCGCCGAGCGCACCCATCCGCATCCGCACGGCTCGTGTCCAGCTCCAGGTCGTAGACACCGTGGGCGTGCACCGCCCCCAGCTGCCGCACCGCCAGCCCCGACGGGCGGTCACCACGGGCCCGTTCACGCCTCTCCAGCTCCTCGCGCGGGCAGCGCACCCCCACCAGCACCACGTCCTGCGGCGGGAACAGGTCGAGACAGTCCCGCAGCCGCCATTCCTCGCTGAGCACATGGTCGACGACGACGTTGTTGCCCGCGGCGGCCATCCCGGCGACCGCCCGGTGGTAGCCCCGCCAGGTGCGGTGCAGCACCGCCTTCAGCTCCTCCGGCGGCAGAGGCGGCCCGGACCGCATCGCGTGGAACGCGTCGACGGGCATATGGAACCAGGGCTCATCCATGATCCGCAGCAACCGGGCCGCGATGCTCGACTTCCCCGCGCTGGACGTGCCGTTGAGGAAGACGATCAGTCCGCCGCGCGGGGGCTCACCGGCCACCGGCCACCCGCAGCACGGCACCGGTGGTGTAGGACGACTCGGGCGACATCAGCCATGCGATCGCGGCGGCGACCTCCTCGGCCCGGCCGGCACGGCGCAGCGGAGTCGTGGCCGCCACACGCTCGGGGCGACACGGGTCGCCCATCGCCCGGTGAATGTCGGTGTCGATCACCCCGGGTGCCACCGCGTTGACGCGGATGCCGTCCGGGCCCAGTTCCTTGGCCAGGCCCAGCGTCAGGGCGTCGACCGCGGCCTTGGTCGCCGCGTAGTGCACGTACTCGCCGGGACTGCCCAGCGTCGCCGCGGCCGACGACACATTGACGATCACACCGCCGCCCCGCGCCGGCATCTCCCTGGCGGCGCGGCGTGAGCACAGCAGCGCGCCCAGCAGGTTGACCTCCACGACCCGGCGCAGATCGGCCGGGTCCGTGTCCGCCAGCCGGCCCAGCGGACCCGTCACCCCGGCGTTGTTGACGAGGCCGGTCACGGGTCCGAGCGCCTCGGCGGCCGTCTCGAAGAGCCGGTCGACATCGGCCTCCTCGGAGGTGTCCACCCGCACGGTGACACACCGGACGCCCGCCGCCCGTACGGCGGCCGCGGTGTGCTCCGCGGCCTCGCCGTCCCGCACGTACCCGAGCACCACGTCGTGCCCGTCCGCCGCGAGCCGCACACACGTCGCGGCACCGATCCCGCGGCTGCCTCCGGTGACCACCATGACCGGACGCGTCATACGTGCCCCTTCCGCCGAAAGCCGGTGACGTCGTCGAACACGCGGAACACGCCGAACACGCCGAAGACGCCGATCACTCTACGATCGCAGACGCAGACGCGCCGGGTGTCCCGGCCTGCCTCGCCCGCAGGACCGTGATGGCGCGTTCGCACCAGTCGTGGTTGCCCTGCTCGAAGGCGAGGCCGCGCAGACACGTCAGATAGGGACCGATACGGGCGCCGTGGCGCAGGAACTCCTCCTCGGTGCGGTCGCCCCGCATGGCGTGCAGCAGCGTGCCGAACACCTCGATCTTGGCCCGGGCGAAGGCGGCCCGCTCGGCCAGCTGCGCGATCAGCGTCCCCGCGTCGACCCGGTCGGCGGCCTGGACCTTGACGAGCAGGTCGTCACGGATGAAGGAGGGCTTCGCGTCCGCGGCCGAGAAGCGCTCCAGCTCGGCCAGGCCGGCCTCGGTGACCCTGAACAGGCGCTTGGTGGGCCGCGTCTCCTGGACCACTTCGCGGCCCGCGATCAGCCCGTCCCGCTCCAGCCGGGTCAGCTCGGCGTACAGCTGCTGGGGCTGCGCGTACCAGAAGTTCGCCACCCCCAGGTCGAACGCCTTGGCGAGCTGGTACCCGCTCAGTTCCTCGTCCAGCAGCGCCGCGAGAACGGCGTGGCGCAACGCCATCGGATCGCTTCCCTCCTGCCGCTGTCCACGGACACCCCAGCCATGATACTCAAGAATATGACTACTCACATTCATGACTATGGGGAGAGCCAGTGACCGCAACCGAGCGCTTCCGCGAGGCCGTCGACAACCGCGACCTCACCGCCCTGGAGGACCTGTTCACCGAGGACATCCGCCTCTACAGCCCCGTGAAGTTCCAGCCCTTCGAGGGCCGGCCGATGGTGCTGGGACTCTTCGGGGTCCTGATGCGCACCTTCGACGACTTCCGCTACATCGGGCAGTACACGGGCGCGGGCGAGACCGGCGCCGGCGGCGGCGAGTCCCCCTCGGCGGTCCTGCTCTTCCGGGCGACCGTGGACGGCAGGGAGATCCACGGCATCGACCTGCTGCACTTCGACGACAACGGCCGGATCAAGGAGTTCACGGTGATGGTCCGGCCGCAGTCCGCCGTGCACGCGCTGGGCCAGGCGGTCCTCGCGGGCCTGGTCGCCGACGGTCTCGTCCCGGCGCCCGCGGGGTGAGCGGCACCTGTTCCGGCCCCGGACCGAGGCCGTCGCCACCGGTCTGCCCGCACCGGTCCCGCGAAAGGGCCCGCACGGCCCCTTGGCTGCGCCCGCCCCGTCCCCAACACTGAGCCGATGACGCAGCGTGTGGAGCTCGCGACCGTGTTGGACCGGCTGGCCGTCGACGGACTCGTCACCGAGTACGCGGTGGCCGTGGACGACGGCGACTGGGAGGCGTACCGGGGGCTGTTCACGGCCGACGGCCGTGCCGACTACCGCTCGGCCGGCGGGATCGAGGGCGACGCCGGGCAGATCGCGGCATGGCTCGCCCGGACGATGCGGCTGTTTCCGATGCGCCAGCACCTGATCGTCAACCGGCGCGTCCGGTTCGGCGTCCTGGAACAGGACGTGGGCGACACGGCCCGGGTACAGGCCGACTACGTCAATCCGATGCGGTTCGCGGGAGAGGACGGCGGGCCGTCCGAGCCCGACTTCGTCTGCGGCGGCCGGTACGCGTTCGCGTTCCTGCGCACGGACGAGGGCTGGCGGCTGCGCGAGGTGGTCGTCCGGGAGAAGTGGCGACGTGCCCCGCGCGGGCAGGAGGCGGCCGGCTGAGCGAGCCCCCGTGGACCGCCGGGCCCTCTGTCGGAGATCGTCGGCGGCGCGCACACTGGAAGGACGCACCGGGGAGGAGACGCCGCATGAGGATGCCCGGCGACTGGCTCGCCTCCCGGTGGCGGCGCGGTGCCGTCGCCGTGCTGGCGGGTGCGCTGCCGATGTTCGCCTTTCCCGCCCCCTCGTGGTGGTGGTTCGCGTATGTCGCGCTGGTCCCGTGGATCCTGCTCGCCCGCTCCGCCCCGACCGGCAGGCGGGCCGCCTACGACGGCTGGCTGGGCGGATTCGGCTTCATGACGGCCGTGCACCACTGGCTGATACCGAACCTGAACGTGTTCACGTTCGTCATCGCGGCGCTGCTCGGCGCGTTCTGGGCCCCCTGGGGCTGGCTGGTGCGGCGCTTCCTCGCCGGGGTCCCCTCCCCGGGGCGGATCGGCGCCGCCCTTCTCGTCCTGCCCTCCGGCTGGCTGATGGTGGAACTCGTCCGCTCCTGGCAGGGGCTCGGTGGCCCCTGGGGGCTGCTCGGGTCGAGCCAGTGGCAGGTGCAGCCCGCGCTGCGGCTCGCGTCGGTCGGTGGAGTGTGGCTGCTGAGCTTCCTCGTCGTGACCGTCAACGTCGCCGTGGCCGTGCTCGTGTCGCTGCGCCGCTCGCGCGTCCCCGCCGTGGCCGGGCTCGTCGCGACGGCCGTCGTGGCGTCGGCGGCCTGGGTCTGGGCGCCGCGGCCCGTCCCCGACGGCCGGGTGCGGATCGCGGTCGTCCAGCCCGGGGTCATCGAGGGGACGGAGAGCGGCGACAAGCGGTTCGCCCGCGAGGAGCAGCTGACCCGGAGGCTCGCGGGGCAGCATGTGGACCTGGTCGTCTGGGGCGAGAGCAGCGTCGGCTTCGACCTTGCGCGGCGTCCCGATCTCGCCGGCCGGATCGCGGCGCTGTCCCGGCTGGTGAAGGCCGACATCCTGGTCAACGTGGACGCCCGCCGCTCCGACCGCCCGGGCATCTACAAGAGTTCCGTGCTCGTCGGCCCGGGCGGCCTCACCGGCCAGCGGTACGACAAGATGCGACTCGTCCCGTTCGGCGAGTACATACCGGCGCGATCCGTGCTCGGCTGGGCCACCTCGGTCGGCAGGGCGGCCGCCGAGGACCGCAGGCGGGGCACCGAGCAGGTGGTGATGAACGTGGGGCACGGGCTGCGCGTCGGCCCGATGATCTGCTTCGAGTCCGCGTTCCCGGACATGAGCCGCCATCTCGCGGACGACGGCGCGGCGGTGCTGATCGCCCAGTCGTCCACATCGACGTTCCAGCAGAGCTGGGCGCCCGAGCAGCACGCCTCGCTGGCCGCGCTGCGCGCCGCCGAGACCGGCCGCCCCATGGTGCACGCCACGCTGACCGGTGTCTCCGCCGTCTACGGCCCCGGTGGGGAGCGCATCGGCTCCTGGCTCGGCACGGACGCGAGCACCTCGGCGGTCTACGACATCCCACTGGCCCGCGGCGTCACCCCGTACGTCCGCTACGGCGACTGGCCGGTGTACGCGTCCCTGGGGATCCTCGTCGCACTGTGCGCCGCGGAGGGCGTCCGGGCGCTCAGCGGGCGGCGGCGCGCTCCCGCACCGCAGCAACCACCCGCTCGCACAGTTCGTGGGTCGCCAGTGCGTCACGGGCGCTGAGCACCGTGCCGGCCCGGACGGCGTCGAGGAAGGCGAGTGCGGCCTGCTCGATGCCGCGCTGCCGGGCCACCGGCACCCAGTCCCCGCGCCGCCGCACGGTCGGCTGGCCCTTGTGGTCGACGATCTCCGCCAGGTTCAGCACCTGCCGTTTGGTGTCCTGCCCGGAGACCTCCAGGATCTCCTCCGCCGAACCGCTCAGCCGGTTCATCACGCCGAGGGCGGTGAATCCCTCCCCGGCCAGCTGGAGCACCACATGGTGCAGCAGCCCGCCCTCCGTGCGGGCGCGCACCGTCACGTCGTCGACCGGTCCCGGTGCCAGGAACCGCAGCGTGTCCACGACATGGATGAAGTCGTCGAGGATCATCGTGCGCGGGTCCTCGGGCAGGCCGACGCGGTTCTTCTGCATCAGGATGAGCTCGCGCGGATGGTCGGCGCACTGCATGTAGCCGGGTGCGTAGCGCCGGTTGAAGCCGACCGCCAGAGCGACGCCGCGCTCCTCGGCGAGCCGCACCAGCCGTTCGGAGTCGGCGAACTCGTAGGCGAGGGGTTTGTCGACGTACGTCGGCACGCCCGCCTCCAGGAGCCGGGCGACGATCTCCGGGTGGGCGGTGGTGGGCGCGTGCACGAACGCCGCGTCGAGGTCCTGGGCGAGGAGCGCGTCCAGATCGGTGTGCCGCTGCTCCGGGGGGAGGCGCAGACCGTCCGCGACACGGTGGAGCGTCGCGGGGGTCCTCGTCTGGAGATGCAGTTCGAGCCCCGGCTGCAGCGCCAGCACCGGCAGATACGCCTTCAGCGCTATGTCGCCGAGTCCGATGCAGCCGACCTTCACAGGACGTCTCCTAGGGGTTGCCGACGGGTGCCTCACCGGAAGCATACGGCTGCTGCGGGGGACGCCAGCCGACGATGTCGTCCAGTCCCCGCAGGAAGAGGGCGGGGGCGACCCGGGACACCCCGGAGATCAGGGCGTCGCGCACGACGATGCCGGGACGGCTGCGCATCAGGTTCAGCCGGGCCGTGCCGGCGGCCTTGCGGACGATCGTCATGGTGCGGGGCAGCCGGGCCGCCGTGTAGGCGGCGAGACCGTCGGTGGTGGAGGTCGCGCCGCTCGTGCCGCGCCGGGACACGGCGTGGGCCAGCACGATCGCGTCCTCGATGGCCTGGTTGCCGCCCTGGCCGAGCAGGGGTGGCATGGCGTGGGCGGCGTCGCCGAGCAGCGCGGCCCGGCCGGAGTGGAAGGCGGGCGGCGGCTCGGCGATGTGGTGGACGTCGTGCCGCAGGACGTCCCCGGGGCGGGCCGCGGCGAGGACGGCCGGGATCG
Organism: Streptomyces sp. PSU-S4-23; assembly: GCF_055632315.1. NCBI lineage: Bacteria > Bacillati > Actinomycetota > Actinomycetes > Kitasatosporales > Streptomycetaceae > Streptomyces > Streptomyces sp. PSU-S4-23. Next base: position 1,019,019 of record NZ_JBVMUU010000002.1, read on the forward strand.
GATCGTGCCAGTCCCCGAACCGGCGCACGAGCTCGGCCCTCTCGTCGCCGTCCGGTGCGCGCTCCCCGGCGGGCGCGAGGGCCGCGGCGTACGCGTACACCCTGCCGTCCTTCATCGGCTGGGTTCCCCACAGGCGGCCCCGGCCCCACGTCTCGTGGGGCGCCACCTCCGCCCCCGGCAGCGGGATCGTGATCCGCCAGGTGGTGAATCCGCTGTACACGACACCGGGATGCCCCGGAAACAGCGCGCGGCGTACGGCGGAGTGGATGCCGTCGGCGGCGACGACCAGGTCGGCCTCCAGGTCCCCGTCGGGGGTGGTGACGCGGGCCGGGCGGCCGGCGTCACCGGGGTCGGCGAGGGTCGCGGGCGCGCCCGTGCGGACGGTGCCGGGCGGGAGCCGGTCGGCCAGGCGGTCGATGAGTGTGGCGCGGTGCAGCAGGACGATCGGGCCGCCCAGGCGTTCGGCCACCGCGGCGCCGTCGGACCGCATCAGCCAGCGCCCGCTCGGGGTGCGCAGCCCTCCGTCGCCCTGCCAGGCGGCGAGGCCCCGGATCTCGTCGCCGAGCCCGATGACGTCCAGGGCGCGCAGGGCGTTGGGGGACAGCGAGATTCCGGCGCCGGCCGGCTCCAGCGAGCCGGCCCGCTCCAGGACGGTGACCCGCCAGCCGGCGCGGTGCAGGGCGACCGCCGCGGTCAGGCCCCCGATCCCGCCTCCGATGACGACGGCGTGTGACGACTGTGTCATGGCTCCTCCTCGTACCCACGAACGACACTACGTCTGTAGTGAGCAATGCGGCGACCTTACTACAGATGTAGTAGCGCAGGTAGGTTGGCTTCCATGTCCGTACACACCACGGGCGCCTCCCGCGCCGACCTCGTCGCCGACACCGCCCTCGCCCTGCTCGCCGAGCGCGGCATGCGCGGACTCACGCACCGGGCGGTGGACGGGGCGGCGGGGCTGCCCCAGGGCTCGACCTCGAATCTGGCGCGGACACGCCTGGCCCTCCTGGAACTCGCGGTGCGACGTCTCGCCGACCGGGAGGCGCGGGTGCTCGCACTGCACGAGATGCCCGACCCGGCGGCCGGGCCCGGCGCGGTGGTGGACGGCCTGGCCCTGGCGGCCCACCGCTCCCTGACCCAGGGCCGCGATCTGACGCTGGCCCGCTACGAGCTGGCCCTGGAGGCCACCCGCCGGCCCGAACTGCGCCGGCACTTCGACGCGGCCGGGGCCCGCTTCCGCGACCAGCTCACCGGCCTCGTCACCGCCATGGGTTCCACCGACCCGGCCCGGCACTCGCTGTCGCTGCTGGCCTGGCTGGACGGGCTGCTGTTCTCGTGCGTGGCCGGGTCCTTCACGGCGGAGGCCCCGAGCCTCGACGGGGTACGCGCCGGTCTGCGGGAACTGCTCGACGGGATACTCGGCCGCTGACCGCCCGCCCGGTTCACCGACGAGCGGTTCAGCCGGCGCTGATGTCACCCGCGGAGGGCGCGCGCCCTCCGTACGGGGGCCGAGATCACCCGTGCGGGGCATCCTGCGCCTGTCCGCTCCCCAAAGCGGGCCGGACGCAGCAGAGTTGCGCGGGTGCATCGAACGACGACGACCGCAACGCTGCTCCTGGTCACCGTGGCCGTCTCGGCCCTCACCGGCTGTGTCACCGTCCAGCGACCGCCCGCACCGGGCGCGTCGTCGGCTCCCTCGCGCCCCTCCGCGCCACGCGCGGACGGCGGCGGACAGCCGCACGTCGTCCAGGCCCCGGCGCGGGAGGCGCTGGAGATGGTCCGGCCCTCCGACGACCCGCCGCCGTCGGCCGCAGCCCCGTACGGCACGGCCCGGCCGGGCCCCACCGCGGCACGGACGGCCGGTCCGCACCGCCCGTCCACGGCCCCGGGCCCGTCCCTTCCCGGGCCGTACACCGGCGGGCGGCCGTCCGCCTCCGCGGCGATCCCGAAGAACGCCGATGTGTGCGCGCTCGGCCGCAGGTACGGGGGGTGGCGGCCGGACAGCCCCGAGGCGGCCATCTGCGGACGCGTCTACGGGCCTTGAGGCACCGCCCGGGACAGAGAGGGTGACGGAGACGGGTGCGGGGGCGTACGGGCGCTTCAGGGCCGTCCAGGGGCCCGGGGGCCGCGCTTCCAGGGCGCCGCGCGCCTCCGCCAGGCCGCCGTGACGGCTCCTACGGCTGCTGTCGCGGCGGACCCAGCCTCCCGCCGCCGGGTCCGTCCAGGGGACCGGGCTCGGGCGCGCCCCCCGTCGGCCCCTCCCCCGCGAGCCTGCGCTCCAGCCGGCCGATCGCCGCCCTGACGCCGTTGCCGTAGCCGTCGTCACCGAGGGCGCCGACCGCGCCGCGGGCCCGGTGCAGATGGACACGGGCGGCCTCGCAACGGCCGAGCTTCACGTAGTCGGCGGCCAGGTTCAGATGGAGCGAGGGGTAGAACGCGCGGACGGCGAGCGCCCCGTGGTGCCCGGCGGTGCGCTCGTCGGTGAGTTCCTCGGCGGCCGACAACGCTCTCAGGTCCCAGGCCAGTTCGTCCGCCGGGTCGTCCTGTGTGTCCGCCATGTAGTGCGCCAGCGTGCAGCGGTGCAGGGGGTCGCCGTCCTCGCCGATCTCGGCCCACAGCCGGAGAAAGCGGTCCCGGGCCTCCTCGCGGTCGCCGCCGTGGTGCAGCATCACGACCTGCCCGATGCGGGTCATGACGGCGTCCGGCGCCGCCTGCTCCTGTCGCTTGGCCACCGCGTCCTCCACGTTCGTCGCGCCCCCACCCATGACGCTAACCGCCCCCTGTGGCAATCGTGCTCAGGCCGCTCCGTACGGACGCTGGGCCATGCCGGTGACGACGCGAGGCGACCGGGACGGGCGAGGGCGGGGCCGGGCAGCTGCCGGGCCCCGCCCGGGGCTCACCCCAGGTCCGGAATCGCCCAGTCGACCGGCTGGTGCCCCTGCCGGGCCACCGCCTCGTTGATCTGCGTGAACGGGCGGGAGCCGAAGAACTTCTTCGCGGACAGCGGCGAGGGGTGCGCTCCCTTGACGACGACGTGCCGCGTCTCGTCGATCAGCGGCAGCTTCTTCTGCGCGTAGTTGCCCCACAGCACGAACACCGCCGGGTCCTCCCGGCCGGCGACCGCGCGGATCACCGCGTCCGTGAACTTCTCCCATCCACGGCCCTTGTGCGAGTTCGCCTCGCCGGCGCGGACCGTCAGCACCGCGTTGAGCAGCAGCACGCCCTGCCGGGCCCACGGCATCAGATAGCCGTTGTCCGGCACCGGGGTGCCCAGCTCCTCCTGCATCTCCTTGTAGATGTTCCGCAGCGAGGGCGGGGTCTTCACCCCGGGCCGCACGGAGAAGCACAGGCCGTGCCCCTGACCCTCGCCGTGGTAGGGGTCCTGGCCGAGGATGAGGACCTTCACCCGCTCGTACGGTGTGGCGTCGAGCGCGGCGAAGACCTCCTCGCGCGGAGGGTAGACGGGACCCTTGGCGCGCTCCTCCTCGACGAACTCCATCAGCTCCTTGAAGTAGGGCTGCTGCAGTTCGTCGCCCAGAACGCCCCGCCAGGACTCCGGCAGCATGGCGATGTCGGTCACGTCAACTTCCTCCGATGTGCGGTCACTTCCAGGTCTCAGAACCTACAGGCGACCACTGACAACGGACCCCCGGACCCCGCGCGCCGGGGCTACCAGCTGGTCTTGCGGGACAGCTCCCACACCATCATGATCGTCGACGGGTCCAGGGCGCGCTCCCCGCCGGAGATCTCCTCGCTCGCGGCGAGGAACTGCTTGCCCTGCCACAGCGGCAGCAGCCGGGCGTCGTCGACGAGGACCTGCTGGGCCTGCTCGAACTGCTTGACCACGTTCGCGCGGTCGCTCTCGCGCCGGGACTGGGGCAGCAGCACCCCGGTGATCTCCGGCGCCGGGTAGGGCGTGCCGAGCGCGTTCTGGTTGCCGACGAAGGGCGCGATGTAGTTGTCCGGGTCGGGGAAGTCGGGGAACCATCCGCGGCCGAAGACCGGGTACTCGCCCTTCTGGTAGCCGGCCACGTACGTCTTCCAGGGGCGGCTCTTGAGGGTGACCTGGAACAGGCCCGAGTCCTCGAGCTGGCGCTTGATCTCCCGGAACTCCGGAGCGGTCTCGGAGCCGTAGCGGTCGATGGTGTACCAGAGGGTCAGCGGGACGCGCTGGGTGATGCCCGCCTCGCGGAGGATCTTGCGTGCCTTGGAGGTGCTGGGGTCCCCGAAGTGGTCGAAGAAGCCCGTGGTGTGGCCGGTGAGGCCCGCGGGGACCATGGAGTAGAGCGGCTCGACGGTGTCCTTGTAGACGTTGTGGGCGATCGCGTCCCGGTCCACGATCTGGGCCACCGCCTTGCGGACGGCGAGCTTGCCGGCCCACGGGTCCTTCGGGTTGAAGACCAGGTAGCTGATCTCGATGCCGGAGTTCTCCACGAGCTGGATGGTCTTGTCGTTGCCACCGCTCTGGAGGGAGACGATGTCGGAGGCGGCGAGACCCCGGTAGGTGATGTCGATCTTCCGGTCCTTGAGGGCGTTCACCATGCTGGCGGAGTCCTGGAAGTAGCGGATGGTGACCGCGTCGTTCTTCCGCTTGGCGTAGCCCTTGTAGTGGCTGTTCCCGACGAGCCGGGCCTGCTTGCCCTCCTCGTAGGACGCCAGCGTGTACGGCCCGGACCCGGTGATCCTGCCGTCCTTGCGCAGCTCCGTGGCCGGGTAGTCGGCGGGGTCGACGATCGACATGGCCGGCGTGGCGAGGACGAAGGGGAACGTCGCGTCCGCTTCGTTGAGGTGGAAGACGACCTCGCGGTCGCCCTTCACCTGGACCCGGTCCAGGCTGCCCAGCAGTCCGGCCGGGCCGCCGGCCACGTTGATCCGCTTGATGCGGTCGATCGAGTACTTCACGGCGCGGGCGTCGAGCTTGTCCCCGTTGGAGAACGTGAGCCCGTCACGCAGGACGCATCGGTACGTCCGGTTCGCGGCGTCGGTGAAGGAGCAGTTCTGGGCGGCGTCGGGCCCCGGCTGGGTCGCTCCGTCGGGGTAGTTGAGGAGGGTCTGGTACACGTTGCGGAACAGCTCCCAGGAGCTGTCCCAGGCCGCGGCGGGATCCAGCGTGCTCGGGGAACTGGTGGTCCCCACGACGATCGGCGCCTTGTCGCCGGACGAGTCCGACGACAGAATGCCGCACCCCGTCACCAACGATATGGATGCGATCGTCGCCAGCTGACGCAGACTTCGGTTCCTATTGAACACGCCTTGCTCCTCGAGCTGCCACACCAGGGATCGGCAGACGATACCGCAGTGCCGGGCCGGGTTCACCGTGCTCCGCCCGGGCTCGTGGCCAGTGCGCGATGACGACGTTGTCATCACCCCGGTGCCCGCGGCTGCGACACGGGCGCGGACCGTGTCAAGGGTTCCGGCAGATCCGCGCCCGTGTCGAGATGTGCGTCAGGCGACCCCGGCGTTCAGGAAGACGCCGCCGTCGACGACCAGCGTCTGGCCCGTGATCCAGTCGGACTGATCCGAGGTCAGGAAGGCCGCGGCGTCGCCGATGTCGGAGGGCACGCCGAGCCGGCCGAGCGGGTAGGCCGCGGCGGCCTCCGCCTCCCGGCCCTCGTACAGGGCCTGCGCGAACTTGGTCTTCACCACGGCCGGCGCGATCGCGTTGACCCGTACCCGGGGTGCGAACTCGTGCGCCAGCTGCTGGGTCAGGTTGATCATCGCGGCCTTGCTGACCCCGTAGGCGCCGATGAAGGGCGAGGGTGCGAGGCCCGCGATCGAGGCGATGTTGACGATCGCGCCGCCGTTGTCCTTCTGCCAGGCGTGCCAGGTCCGCTGCGCGAAGCCGAGCGCCGAGATCACGTTGGTCTCGAACACCTTGCGCGCGACGCCCAGGTCGAGGTCGGCGATCGGCCCGAACACCGGGTTGGTGCCGGCGTTGTTCACCAGGAAGTCGACGCGGCCGAACGCCTCCATCGTGCGCTGGACGGCGGTGGCCTGGTGGGCCTCGTCGTGCGCCTTGCCCGGGACACCGATGACCCGGTCGGCGCCGAGCTTCTCGGCGGCCTCCTTGAGCGCCTCCTCGTTGCGGCCGGTGATGCAGACGCGGTCGCCGCGCGCGACGAACGCCTCGGCGATCCCGTAGCCGATGCCGCGGCTGGCGCCCGTGACGAGGGCGACCCTGCCGGAGAGTTCAGGCAGTGCAGTCATGTGTCGGCTCCCGGCCCTAGTCGAGCGGTCCGCCGGCGACGTACAGCACCTGGCCGGAGACGAATCCGGCCGCTTCGCCCGTGAAGAAGGCGATCGCGTTGGCGATGTCGTCGGGCTCGCCGACGCGCTGCACGGGGATCTGGGTGGCGGCCGCGGCCTTGAAGTCCTCGAAGCCCATGCCGACGCGGTCGGCGGTGGCCTTGGTCATCTCGGTGGCGATGAAGCCGGGGGCGACGGCGTTGGCGGTGATGCCGAACTTGCCGAGTTCCTTGGCCAGCGTCTTGGTGAAGCCCTGCAGGCCGGCCTTGGCGGCCGAGTAGTTCACCTGGCCGCGGTTGCCCAGCGCGGACGAGGAGGAGAGGTTGACGATACGGCCGAAGCCGGCGTCGACCATGTGCTTCTGGCAGGCGCGCGACATCAGGAAGGCACCGCGCAGGTGCACGTTCATGACGGTGTCCCAGTCCGAGACGCTCATCTTGAACAGCAGGTTGTCGCGCAGCACGCCGGCGTTGTTGACGAGGATCGTGGGCGCGCCCAGTTCCTCGGCGATCCGCGCGACGGCGGCCTCGACCTGTGCCTCGTCCGAGACGTCGCAGCCGACGGCGACGGCCTTGCCGCCCGCGGCCGTGATCTTCTCCACGGTGTCCTTGCACGCGGCCTCGTCGAGGTCGATCACGGCGACCGCACGGCCCTCGGCGGCCAGCCGTACGGCGGTGGCGGCGCCGATGCCGCGCGCACCGCCGGTCACGACGGCGACCCGCTGCTCAGTGGTGGACATTGCTGGTTCTCCTCGCCCTTGGAAAGCCTGGAACACCTTCGGAAAGTCTGCGGCCCCACGGTACGCCCCACGGGTGAGCGACCGCTTAGTACCTTCAGCAGACGTGACGCTAGAAGCCCTGGCACCCGGTGTCAACGGCACACCCGGCGCATGTGATCCATTACCTCACCAGGAGGTCCAGCAACCGCTCCGCCTCCGCCGCCGGGTCGGCGGTCAGCCCGGTGTGCACGGGCCCGGGCTGGACGACCGTCGAACGCGGCGCGATCAGCCAGCGGAAGCGCCGCCCGGCGTCGTCGCGCGCCGCCTGCCCGGCCGCCTCGCCGCCCGCGCACACGCCCTCGACGGCACGGAGCGCGGCGCGCACCCCGGCCGTGTCGGCCTCCGGGTCCAGCGCGCGCAGCTTCCCCTCGTCGAGGTGCGTCCGGGCGGTGACGAACGACTTCGCGCGGCAGTAGACGAGCACGCCCGCGTTGAAGCACTCGCCGCGTTCGACGCGCGGCACCACCCGCAGCAGCGCGTACTCGAACACGTCCCGCCCGCTCACCCGTCCGGCCGAGTTCACTTGTCCCCCTGACGGGTCTCAAGGCCCTGGATGCGTTCATGGATGACGGCGGCACGGGCCAGCAGCGGGGCCGCGTACGCCCGGCGCAGCGCGTCCGGCGTGCCGAAACCCGGCTCGCCGGCCAGCCACTCCTCGGGGATGTCCGCGGTCACCTCGGTCAGCAGGTCGCCGGTGACGAGGGGCGCCAGTTCCGCGGCGGCGCCCGCGACGTCCGGCGCGAAGGGTGCGAGGGCGTGCTCCGAGGCGTCGTAGGGCCTGGCGGCCGAGACCTCCGCGCCGGGCCAGTTGTGGTGCCAGATCATGGTGGCACCGTGGTCGATGAGCCACAGGTCGCCGTGCCACATCAGGAGGTTGGGGTTGCGCCAGGAGCGGTCCACGTTGCCGACGAGCGCGTCGAACCAGAGGATCCGCCCGGCCTCCTCGGGGCCGACCGCGAACGCCAGCGGGTCGAAGCCGATCGCCCCGCTGAGGAAGTCCATGCCCAGGTTGCGTCCGCCGCTCGCCCTGAGCAGCCCCTGCACCTCCTGGTCCGGCTCGCCGAGGCCCAGTACCGGGTCGAGGCCGACGGTCACCAGGCCGGGCACCCGCAGGCCCAGCCGCCGGGCGAGTCCCGCGCAGACGACCTCGGCGACGAGTGTCTTGCGGCCCTGTGCGGCGCCGGTGAACTTCATGACGTACAGGCCCAGGTCGTCGGCCTCGACGAGCCCCGGCAGCGAACCGCCCTCGCGCAGCGGCGTGATGTAGCGGGTCGCGAAGACTTCCTTGAGCACCGCCCCAGGTTACTGGGACGTTCGGGGGCCTTCCGGCGCGGCCCGTGTGCGCCGTGCGGCGGCTCACGTCGAGAGCGGGTCAAGATGTGGACGTCGTCTGAACAGGGAGCGCCCGCAGGCCGTACCTCCGTGCAGATCTACGAAGCATCCGTGGAAGGGAACGTCAGCATGACCAGCGAACCGCTACAGCCCGTCCAGGCACCGGCCCGCCGCACGGTCGTGGCGGCGGTCGGAGCGACGGGGCTCGCCGTCGCGCTGACCGCGTGCGGGGGCTCGGACAACACGTCGTCGAGTCCGGCCGGCGCACAGGGCAACGGCAGTCCGAGCAGCGGTGGCACGGGCGGAGGTGAGAACGCGGCGGCCGGCTCCGGCGGCGCGGTGCTGGCGAAGACCTCCGACATCCCCGAGGGCGGGGGCAAGGTCTTCGCCGACCAGGGTGTGGTGGTGACCCAGCCGTCGGCGGGCCAGTTCAAGGCGTTCTCGTCCAAGTGCACCCACCAGGGGTGCGCGGTCAAGGACATCTCGAACGGTGTGATCACCTGCCCCTGCCACAACAGCGAGTTCTCCGCGACCGACGGCAGCGTGAAGAAGGGGCCCGCGACCCAGCCGCTGTCCGCCGCGAAGATCACCGTGGCCGGGGACGAGATCAAGCTCGCCTGACCCCGCGTCTCCTCACCCCCGTGCCGCCCGGCGCGGTGGCGCGAGGCAGGCCAGTACCTCGTCGGTGGTCGCGATCGTGGCGACCAGGGCCAGGGTGTTGCGGACCATCGCGGGCGTGTACTCGGGGGGCACTCCCGCGATGGCGTCCGCGGGCACGACGACCCGGTAGCCGCCGTTGACGGCGTCGAACACGGCGTTGGGGACCGCCACGTTGGCCGAGACCCCGGTGACGACCAGGGTGCGGCAGTCCAGGTTGCGCAGCAGCGCGTCGACCTCGGTCCCCGCGATCGGCGACAGGCCGTGCAGCCGCCGTACCACGAGGTCCTCCTCCGTCACCTCGACGGGTTCCGCGACGCGGACCGCCGGGGTGCCGGACAGCTGCCGGACCGGCAGCCGTTCGGCCGCGCGGAAGAGGCGGGCGTTGCGGCTCGCGCCGCGGCCGTCCGGGCGGCGCTCCGCGACGGCGTGGACCACCTGCACCCCGCCCTCGTGTGCGGCGGCGACCAGGCGCGCCACATTGGTGAGCGCCCCCGACGAGCGTGCCTGCTCGGCGAGTTCGGGCAGGGCGCTGTCCGGGCCCACGACGCCCTGCTGGCACTCGACGGTGAGCAGCACCGTGGTGCGGGGGTCGAGGAGTGCGCGGAGCTGTTCGGGAGACGGCATGGCTCCCCTTTGTCGTCGACGGCCGGCGCGGGGGAGGGTATCGGCGCTCGCCACCGGAGGGAAGACGACCCCTTCTCTTTTCTGACGTGATGTCAGAGGATCTCTCTGGCACGACGTGGGAGAAGAAGAGGGGGATCCCGCATGACCGTCACGCAGCGCCGGGGCCGGAAGATCATGATGACGTCCGGCGAGCTGGACGACTTCCTCACCGCCCAGCGCACCTGCCGGGTGGCGACCGTGTCGGCCGACGGCACCCCGCATGTGAGCGCCCTGTGGTTCGCCTGGGACGGCACCTCACTGTGGCTGTACTCGGTGGTGCGCAGCAAGCGCTGGGCCGAGCTGCGCCGCGACCCGCGGGTCGCCGTGGTGATCGACACGGGCGAGGAGTACGACCAGCTGCGGGGCGCCGAGCTGTCCGGCACGGTGGAGTTCGTGGGCGAGGCGCCCCGCACCGGGGAGCTGTGCGCCGAACTCGACGTTCCCGAGACGCTGTTCGCGCGCAAGAACTTCGGCCTGGAGGAGATGCCGCACGACGGCCGCCACGCGTGGCTGCGGCTGACCCCGTCGAAGATCGTCTCCTGGGACTTCCGCAAGCTGGGGTCGCTCTGACCCGCACGGCTGCTCCGGCCCACCGCCGGCTCTGGGCCGCCCGCCCGCTCTGGGCCGCCGGCCTGATCCGGCCCCGCCCGCCTGATCCAGCCCCGCCCGGCCGCTCCGGCCCCGCCCGCCTGATCCAGCCCGCCCACCCGCTCCGGCCCCGCCCGCCTGATCCAGCCCGCCCACCCGATCCGGCCCCGCCCGCCTGATCCGGCCCCGTCCGGCCGCTCCGGCTCATCTCGCCGCTATGGCCCGTCCCGCCGTGCGCAGCGCCTCCACCGCCGCCCTGATCGACGGGCGGCGGTCGGCGTCGGCCCGCCACACCACGAAGACGTGCCGCCGCACGCGCTGCCGCAGCGGCACGGTCACGACGCCCTCCGGCATCGGATGACGCCCGAGCAACGGGGCGATGCACACGCCCAGTCCGGCCGCGACCAGACCCAGTTGAGTGTGCGTCTCGCAGGCGCGGTGACCGATGCGCGGTTCGACGCCCCTGGAACGCAGCGTGAACATCAGCCACTCGTGGCAGAACTCGCCCTCGCCCCAGGTGATCCACTCGTCGTCGGCGAAGTCCCCGAGGTCCACCTCCGCCTTGTCCGCGAGCCGGTGCCCGAGGGGCATCGCCACGTCCGCGGGATCGTCGAGGATCGCCGCCTTCACCAGGCCGTCGGGCAGCGGCATCGGCTTGTTGTACCAGTCGAGGACGACCGCGAGATCGAGGTCGCCGCGCACCACGCCGGCGACTCCGGCCTCGGGCTCCAGCTCGCACGAGCGCAGCCGCAGCGCCGGATGACCGGCCCGCAGCGCGGCGAACGCGGTCGGGAACAGTCCGCGCGCGGCCGTCGGGAAGGCCGACAGGCGCAACTCACCCGCCACCTGGCCGCGCTGGGCCTCCAGGTCGGCCTGGGCGAGTTCGACCTGTGACAGGATGCGCGCCGCGTGGTCGGCCAGCAGCCGGCCGGCGTCCGTGAGCCGCACCCCGCGCCCGTTCCTGGCCAGGAGCCGCTGCCCCACCTCCCGCTCCAGCTTGGCCATCTGCTGGGAGACGGCCGAGGTCGTCACGTGCAGCCCCTCGGCCGCCCCGCTGACCGAGCCGTGCCGGGCGAGGGCGTCGAGCGTGCGCAGGCGCTCCAGGTTCAACATGTAAGCAATGCTAAGAGATACTGCGAGCGAAATCTCGATTGTGCTACGAGATGGCCTGCGCCATCGTTACCGCCATGAGCACCGCCGCCACCCGACGAACCGTCACCGCCCCCTCCCTCGTCCCCCGCCGCCGGCCCGGGCTCGACTGGCGGATCCGCTTCGGCGTCCTCTCGCTGATCTGGGGTTTCAGTTTTCTGTTCATCAAGGTCGGCACGGAGGCGTACGCCCCGTTCCAGGTCACGCTCGGCCGCCTGGTGTTCGGCACCGCGGTGCTCGCGGCGGCGATGGCCGTCAAACGGGAGCGCCTTCCGCGCGGCGCCCGCACGTGGGGGCATCTCGCGGTCGCGGCCTTCCTCCTGAACGCGCTGCCGTTCTCGCTCTTCGCCTACTCGGAGCTGACGATCCCCTCGACGCTCGCCGGGATCTGCAACGCGACCTCGCCGCTGTGGGGCATGGCGCTGTCCCTGGTGGCCCTCTCCGAGGACCGGCCGACCCGGCGGCGGGTCGCGGGCCTGGGCATCGGGTTCCTGGGGGTGCTGACGGTGCTCGGCGCCTGGCAGGGCTTCCACGGCCTGGATGTGACGGGCACGGCGATGGCCCTGCTCGCCTCGCTCAGCTACCCGGTCGGCTGGATCTACGTCCGCCGCACCCTGGCCGGCTCCCGGCACTCGCACCTGTCGCTGACCGGCGCACAACTGCTGCTGGCCACCGCCCAACTGGCCGTGGTCACCCCGCTGTTCACCACCCTGCCGAGCCGGTTCCCGCTTGTCCCGCTGCTCTCGGTGGCAGCGCTGGGCGCCCTGGGCACCGGGATCGCCGTGCTCGTCCAGTACGGCCTGGTCGCCGAGGTCGGCCCGACGACGGCCCAGATGGTCACGTACTTCATCCCGGTCATCGCCACCGCGGCGGGTGTGGCGGTCCTGGGCGAGTCGCTGACCTGGTCGACCCCGGTGGGCGCGGCGGTCGTGCTGGCGGGCGCCGCGCTGACACAGGCCCGGCCCAGGAGCGGGCCGCGGAGTCAGACGTAACTGCGGGCGGGAGCGGGGCCGAGAGCGGAGGCGACCGCGTCCGCCAGCGGCCCGGTCTCCTGCGCGGTCAGGGTCGAGACGGTGATCCGGATGCCGGGCGGCGCGCTCATCCGGAAGCGCGCGCCGGGCGCGACGGCCCAGCCCGCGTGAAGCAGCCGCGCGACCGCTCCGGTCTCGTCCGGCACGGGCACCCACACGTTCATCCCGCTGCGTCCGTGGGCCGTGACCCCACGCTCGGCGAGCGCCCCGATCAGCGCGTCCCGGCGCCGCGCGTACGCCGCCGCCACCGCCCGCGCGTCCACCGCGCCGTCGGCCCACAGCCGCACCAGGGCACGCTGCAGGATCCGGCTCACCCATCCCGGCCCCAGCCGCTGCCGCCCCAGGACCCGGTCGACGGTGACGCTGTCCCCGGTGAGGACGGCGAGCCGCAGATCGGGCCCGTACGCCTTGGCGGCCGAGCGCACGAAGGCCCAGTTCCGGGTGGCCCCGGCGAGGGGGTGGAGGGGCACGTCGACGATCCTGTGACCGTGGTCGTCCTCCACCAGCAGGGTCCCCGGGTGTTCGTGGAGCACGGAACGCAGGGCACGCGCGCGGGAGGCGCTCACCGCCGCACCGGTCGGGTTCTGCGCCCGGTCCGTGACGATGAGGGCACGCGCCCCCGCCCGCAGGGCGCCTCGCACATCGGCGGGCAGCGGTCCCTCGTCGTCGACGCCGACGGGCATCGTGCGCAGCCCGAGCGCCGGAACGAGGTCCAGGATCCTGCCCCACCCGGGGTCCTCGACGGCGACCCCGTCCCCGGGTCTGAGGTGGGCCGCCAGGACGCGCTCGACGGCGTCCAGCGATCCGGAGAGCACGGCGAGCGGCCCGTCGGGCACCCCGTCGGCGTCGAGATCGGCCCGCGCGAGGCGCGCCAGCTCCGGTTCCACGGCGACGTCTCCGTACAGCACGGGCTCCCGCTCGCCCTGTGCGGCGGCCGCAGCGAACGCCTGCCGCAGCGGCGGCAGCAGCAGCGGATCGGGGTTGCCGCTCGCAACGTCGCGCACCCCCTCGGGCACCTCGACGCGCAGATGGTCCCGTCCCGTCGTGGCCGGCGCGGACCGCACCCGGCTGCCCCGCCGCCCCGCGGTCTCGATGACCCCGCGCTCACGCAGGATGCGGTAGGCGGCCGCGACCGTGTTGGGGTTCACGCCCAGTTCGACGGCCAGCTCCCGAAGGGAGGGGAGGAGCCGGCCGGGCTCCAGCGCTCCGTCCCCCACCGCCCGCTCGATGTCCGCCGCGATCTCCGCTGCGCCCCGCCCCTTGATCCGATATTCTCCTAGCACAAAGAACATTATGCACTAGTGCAATAGGGGAGCGCGCATCATGCAGGAGACCCGGCCGCCGGCGTCGCCGCCCGGCGCCTACGCACCGACCGACCGCACCGTTCCCACGCGCTCCGCGGAGCGCGCGGCATACGACAAGGACCTGGTGCACGAGATGCTCGACGAGGGATACGTGTGCCATCTCGGCTACGTCCGCGACGGCGCCCCCGTCGTGCTGCCCACGCTGTACGCGCGCGTCGGCGAGCGGCTCTACCTCCACGGTTCGACGGGCTCGCGCCCCCTGCGGATGACGGGCGCGGGGGACCCCGGGCTCGCCGTCTGCGTGACGGTGACGCACGTGGACGGCCTGGTACTGGCCCGCTCGTTCTTCCACCACTCGGTCAACTACCGTTCCGTGGTGGTGCACGGCCTCGCCCGCCAGGTCACCGACCCCGAGGAGAAGCGGACGGCCCTGGACGCACTGGTCGACCACGTCGTGCCGGGCCGTTCGCGCGACGCCCGCCCCGCCAGCACCAAGGAAATGGCCGCCACCGCCGTGATCCGCCTCGACCTGGACGAGGTCTCGGCAAAGGTGCGCGCCGGAGGCGTGAACGACGAGCCCGAGGACCTCTCGCTCCCGCACTGGGCGGGCGTCGTGCCGGTCCACACGGTCTACGGCACCCCGCTCGCCGATCCCGGCCTGGCCCCCGGCGTCGCCCTCCCCGACTATCTGGCGGTCCTGTGATGCTCGTCCGCCCCTGGGACGCACCCCTTGACGACTCCGAGTGGCGCGGGTGGCTCGACGCGCACGACTTCGGGCAGCTCGCCGTGAACGGCCTGCCGGGCGAGCCGCCGTCCGTCCAGCCGCTCCATTTCGCCTACGACGCCGAGCGCGGCGAGGTGCTGGGCCACCTGGCACGCCCGAACCCGCTGTGGCCCGCGCTGGAGGCGAACCCGGACGTGCTGCTGAGCGTGGTCCACGACTACGTGTACGTGCCGGGCCCCTGGCAGGCCGCGCCGGACGCCCCGCCCGAGCACGGCGTGCCGACCAGCTTCTACGCGGCGGTGCAACTGCGGTGCACGGCCCGCCCGGTGGACGACCCGGACGAGAAGGCGGACCTGCTGAACCGCCAGCTCGGCCACTTCCAGCCGGAGGGCGGCTCCGCGCGGGCGGCGGCGGGAGAGGCGCCCTACGGCCGCCTGCTGTCCGGCATCCGCGGGCTGCGCCTCGAAGTCACCGGCGTCCACGCGAAGTTCAAGTACGCCGGGAACAAGCCGGGCGAGGTCCGGGACCGGATCGCGGCCGGGCTGACGGGCCGGGGGGCGCCGCGCGACGCCGCTGCGCGCGATCACCTGGTACGCAGGCGCGAGCGCTGAGCGGGGCGCAGGGACCGGGTCCGGACCCCACGCCCGCCTCCGCCACCGGAGTCCCGCGGTCCCGGCCGGCCACGGCACCCGTGCGCCGCGGACCGTCACACCGCCGGACTCCAGGCGGAGTGGCCGTTCACCGGTTCCGTCAGACGGATGGAGGGCTCGACGCCCGGTTGGGCGGCCGGCAGGGCGCGGAAGCCGCGGTACTCGCGCAGCGCCTCGGCGAAGCACCGCGGCGAGGGCGGTGTCGAGCGCCAGGCCGTACTGCCCGCCGGAGCGGAAGTGACCGCCGGGCCGCAGGCGATCGGCGTGGTCCCCACGGCGAACCGGGCTGCCGCTGAGGGCGAGGGACCCGGCGGCGGGGAACGAGCGAGCTCGGCGTCGGCACGTGCCGGCGGGCGGTGATCCGGCGCCCCGCCCGCGGACCGGCGGGGTCGGGTGCCGCTGCCGCGGCGGCTTCCCGTTCCTGCGGAAGGCCCCCACCGCGCGCGACCCGGTCCCGCCCCGCCTCGTCGGCGGTGCGGGCCGCGTCCCCGGCGGCCCGCACTGGCCCGCGCCCCGTCACACGAGGACCGGTTCACCCTCCGGTCGCCGTGCCTCGCGCGCCTCCGCCAGGGCGAGTCCGGCGACCGAGCCCAGCATCAGCGCGGTGCCCACCAGGGTCGACGCCGTGAGTCGCTCGCCGAGCAGGGCGACCGCCAGCACCGCCGCGCTGACCGGCTCCAGCAGCATGATCACGGACACGGTTGCGGACCGTACGACGGCGGCACCCGCGAAGTACAGGGCGTAGGCCAGGGCCGTGGGGATGGCGGCGATGTACGCCAGCAGCGCTACGACATCGCCGGGCTCGGCGGTGTGCGGCACCAGGCCCTCGGCCACGGCGAAGGGAAGCAGGCACACGGCGGTGACCGCGAAGGCCCACACGGTGGTGCCGGACGCGTCCGCCCCGCCGTCGCGTCCCCACCACCGCGTCAGCAGCGTCATCAGGGAGTAGCCGGCCGCCGACACGACCGCGAGCAGCACGCCCCACGGGCGCACGGTCGCGTCACCGCCGCCGAGCACGAGCACCCCCAGGCCGGCGAGCGCCCCGACGACGGCGGTGGCCCCGCCGCGGCCGAGCCGCTCCCCCATGGTCAGGCGGGCGCCGAGCGCGATGAGCACCGGTCCGCTGCCGAGGGTGACGACCGTCGCCACGGCGAGTCCGGTGGCCGCGACCGCCGCGAAGTAGGCGGTCTGGAAGACGGCGAGCCCCAGGCCGGTGGCACCGGCCCGTACCGCCTTGCGGGCGAGCGGTTCGGGTGCGGCGCTCCGCGTGCGCGGACGCAGCAGGCGGATGGCGAGCAGCAGGAGCAGTCCCGCCGCGCAGCGCCAGAAGGACAGGGCGACCGGCCCCATGTCACTGGTTCGGTAGACCAGGGAGGCGGCGGCACCCGCCGTGCCCCAGGCGGCACCGGCGGCGATCAGATAGAGGAGGCCACGCCCGACGGGCAGGCCAGAGGCAGCATTCGACACGAGTCGTCTCCGCAGATACGCAGAAGTTCGGGAGGAGACCCCGGATCGGTCAGGTCCGAGCGGCGGGGTCCGTGGACTTCTTCTGCGGGCAGCACCGTTCCGCCCGGCGGTGGGCCGGGCATGTGGTCCGGAAGGCCCGCCTCAGGCGGCCGGAGGCGGAAGAACGAGTGCGTCCGAATGCATGATCGGCACCCTATGCGGCCGTTTCATGCGCCGGCAACTCCTTTTCCGTGCCGCCGCTCGCCACCGGCTCGGCGGGCCCCTTCGCGGGCGCCGACGACTGGGCGATGAAGGCGCCCGCCAGGACGACCGCGCCGCCGAGGATCTGAGGCGCCGACAGGTGCTCGCCGAGCAGCACCCAGGCCAGGACCGTGGCGATGACCGCTTCCAGGCAGGCCACGACACCCGCCACCGGCGGCGAGAGCCGGCGCACGGACAGCACGCCGGTGACGTACGCCAGGACCGTGGCGACGAGGACGATCCAGGCCAGGAGGACGAACGCCGGCACCTGGGTCCCGTTCATCCGCGCGGTGCCCGCGAGGACGGACCAGTCCATGCGCCAGGGGCGGGTGACGGCGGTGAGCACGGCGGCTCCCACGAGCAGGCCGTGGGCGATGACGCCGAGCGGGTCCGGGGCCTGCTCCCCGGCGTCGCCGCCGTGGTCGGACAGGACGAAGTAGCCGACCTGGCAGCAGGCGGCGCCGAGCGCGAGCAGCAGGCCGACGGGGTCGAAGCCGAGCCCCGACCACACCTCGACGACGCAGGCGAGTCCGCCCACGGCGAGGACCACGCCGACCGCCGCGGCGCGCGTCACGGGCCGCCGCTGCACGAACCGCACCCAGCCGAGCACGAGCGCGGGCGCGAGGTACTCGATGAGCAGGGCGACGCCGACGGGGATGCGGGAGATCGCGGCGAAGTAGCAGGCCTGGACGCCGGCCACGGCGAGCAGCCCGAACCCGGCGAGCAGGGTGGGGCGGCCACGCACCAGCGCACGGTGGCGCACGGCGAGCGGCAGCATCACGAGCGCCGCGCCCGCGACCCGGAGCCACACCACATGGAGCGGGTCCAGCCCCGCCTGGATCAGCGGCTTGGCCGCGACGCCCGATCCGCCGAACGCGACCGCCGACGCGAGGGCGAGCCCCAGCCCGACGCCCCTGCCGTGGTTGCCCTGACTGCCCTGAGACGTATGCACCGGCACATGATGACAGGCGTCGACATGAGCGTCACCCTTGATAGCACCTGTCTCACGGGGTGGACCCGGGCGCCCGTCTCAGCGGGCCGGCCTCTCAGCGGGCGACGGTCCCGCCGCCCCCTGCGCACTCCTCGACGGCGGCCACCGCGTCGATCCGCGCCACCAGGGCCCGTATGTCGACACCGGAGCGGGCGAGGACCTCGACGGCGCGCGACCCGGGGTCCGCGGCGATCACCGCGAGCAGGTCCAGCCCCCCGGCACAGGCGCCGCCGCGCCGCTCCGCACGCACGTATGCCGCGTACATGGCACTCGCCGCCGCCGGCGACCAGCCCTCCGATCCGCCGGGCACCGGCCCCGCCCCGGAGTCCTCGACGCTCCCACGCCACCGCAGGCCGTAGCCGATGGCGCGCTGGACGAGATAGCCGAGCAGCCGTGCGACCTGCGGGCCGTCGAAGACACCGCGCACCTCGGGGCCGGACTCCAGCAGGCTGTGCAGCAGATGCGCCGTGTCGACCTGCCGGTCGCCGTCGCGCACCGCCCTCCTGCGGGCACACGCGACCACCGCGGCCAGCTCGTCGCTGAGCCGGGCGTCAGGGTCCGTGCGGTGCGCGCCGCGCTCGGCGGTGCGCTGCGTGTGACGGAGGGGCACGCCCCCCACCCCACCAGCCCCATGGCCCCGGGTCATCCCCGGCGGGCAGCATTCTCGTGTCCGACACAGGTTGGGCATGGCCGACCGGCCTCTCCTCCTTGCGGATGACTTCGAGCCGTCTTCCCCCCAGGGGCCGCGCGCCGCCTTGCGGGGCCCGCCGCACGAACCGCCTCCACAATTTCTGACGGTTCATCAGTATTGAATGTTCCAGGCCCTGCGGCTACGTTCCGCGACACCGTAGCTGCGCCCGGCGCAGCAGCCGACGCGAAGGGGTGGTCGCATGGCCGAAGTCAGCGCGGAAGCGCGTATCGAGGCACCCGCCGAGAAGGTGTGGGCCCAGCTCACGGACTGGTCGGCGTACGGCGAGTGGAACGCCACCCACACCAGTTTCCCGAAGGGCGGCCCCGAGGCGCTGGAGGTGGGCGGGACCTTCGAGGAGAACATGAAGCTCATGGGTTTCCCGGCCGAGGTCACCTGGACCATCGACGAGCTGCAGCCCGGACGCGTTCTGGCCATCCGGGGCAAGGGCCCGATGGCCGTGAACGTCGCCACGCGCTACACGCTGACGCCGGACGGCGGGGCGACCTCGGTCCGCATCGACGGCGAGTTCACCGGTGCGGCGGTCTCCCTCATGGCGGGCAAGCTCAAGGACTCGGCGACGGCGGCCCTCAACGAGTCGCTGCGCAAGCTCGGGGCGCTGGTGTCCTGAGCACGCCGCGCACGGACGAAACGGGCGCCCCGCGGACATGGTGCCGCGGGGCGCCCGCTTCCGCCTCGGCCCGCCGTCAGTCCTCGCCGGCGAGGATCAGATACAGCTTCTTGCGTGCCTCGTTGATGACCGCGACCGCCTTGTCGCGCTGGTCCTTGTCGCCGGCCTTCCAGACCTGTCCGAACGCCTCCATCAGACCGAACCCGGCCTGCCGGATCTCATGCAGGGCCTCCCAGTCGACGCCGCGCGAGGCCTCTTCCCAGGGAGCGTCGGGACCCTCGTCCGCCGCGCCGCGGCCCGCCTCGGTGAGCGAGAAGAGCTTCTTGCCGCCCTCGCTCTCACTGGCGATCAGCCCCTCGTCCTCCAGCAGCTGGAGGGTGGGATAGACCGAGCCCGGGCTGGGCTTCCAGGCGCCGCCGCTGCGCTCGGCGATCTCCTGGATCATCTCGTAGCCGTGCATGGGCCGGTCCTTGAGGAGCGCCAGGATCGACGCGCGCACATCACCGCGCCGCGCCCTTCCTCGCGGGCCACCCCGGCCGCGCCCGCCCCAGGGGCCGCCGGGGCCGAAGAAGCCCGGCCCGCCGGAACCGGGGCCGCCGGGCCCTCCTGGCGGCCCGAAGGGCCCGAAGGCGCCGCGCAGGCTCTCGAAGCCGCCCCGGGCGCGATGGCCGGGGCCGCCGTGGTGTCCGTGCCGTTCGAATCCGAAGTCGTGTCCATGGGAACGCATCGCACTCACTCCATTCCATCGTTGATCTGTCGCGATGCGTCAACGATATATCGGAAGCGAGTGTGTGACAAGACCCGGTCCACTCGGCACGCATTGGCCTTGGCCCGCCGGGTCCGCCCGCCTCTAGCGTCGGGCCATGCGGATTCGTATCGTCGACGCCTTCACCGACCGCCCCTTCGCCGGCAATCCGGCCGGGGTGCTCCTCCTCGACGCCTTCCCGGACGACGGATGGCTCCAGAACGTGGCCCGCGAGGTCAACCACGCCGAGACCGCTTTCGCGCACCGCCTGCCCGAGGGGGGCGAGGCCGACTGGGCGCTGCGCTGGTTCACGCCCGCCACCGAGGTCGCCCTGTGCGGCCACGCCACCCTGGCCACCGCCCATGTGCTGCGCACCACCGGCGCCCACGAGGGGCCCGTGCGGTTCGCCACCCGCAGCGGCGTCCTGAGCGCCGTGCCACGCGAGGACGGCTCCGTCACGCTGGACTTCCCCACCGCGCCGCTCACCCGTGCCGAGATCCCGGAGGGCGTGGCCGAGGCCCTCGGCGCCGAGCCCCGCACCGCCTTCGACACCGGACCGGGCGTCGGCGACCTGGTGCTCGAACTCGCCGACGAGAAGACGGTGCTGGGCCTGGCCCCCGACCACGGGGCGCTGCGCCGCCACTCCGCGCGCGGCGTCATCGCCACCGCCCTCGCCGAGGACCCCTCCCGGGGATACGACTTCGTCTCGCGCTGCTTCTTCCCGAACGTCGGCATCGACGAGGACCCGGTCACCGGCAGCGCCCACACCGCCCTGGCCCCCTACTGGTCCGAGCGCCTCGGCCGCCTCGAACTCACCGGGCTGCAGGCATCCCCGCGCTCCGGCCGCGTCCGCACGGAGCTCCGCGGCGACCGCACCCTGCTGACCGGCCGCGCCGTCACCGTCATCGAGGGCGACCTGCTCGCATGACGGCACGGCACGACGGGGGCGTACGGCGGTGTCGTACGCCCCGGTCCGGGGCCGTCACGCGGTCGGCAGCCACCCCGCCTTCCCCGCCAGCAGCGCGTATCCCACGAAGGCTCCGATGTCGAGCAGGGAGTGGGCCACGACCAGGGGACCGACCCGCCCCCAGCGCCGGTACAGCCACACGAAGACGACGCCCATCACCATGTTGCCCAGGAACCCGCCGATGCCCTGGTAGAGGTGGTACGAACCGCGCAGCACCGAGCTGCCCACCAGTGCCGTGCCCGGACTCCAGCCCAACCGGCCGAGCCGGCGCAGCAGATAGCCGACGACGATGACCTCCTCCAGGACGGCGTTCTGCACCGCCGAGAGCACCAGGACGGGGTACTTCCACCACACGCCGGGCAGGGCCTCCGGCACCACCGTGAGGTTCGCACCGAGACCGCGGGCGGCGAGGTAGAACGCGATGCCCGTGGATCCGATCACCGCGGCGACCGCGGCGCCGCGCCCGAGATCCGGCCAGGGCCGGGTCCGATCGAAGCCGAGGGCGCGCAGTGACGCGCCCTCGCGCATCAGCAGGTGCGCGACGAGTGCGACCGGTACCAGCGCCGACGCGATCCCGAAGAGCTGCCAGGCCAGATCGAGCCAGGGACGGCCGGGCGCGGCCGAGGCGTTCATGGTGGCCGCCTGCTCCTTGAGGCCCCCCGGCTTGGTGACCGACCCGACAAAGCTGATCAGCGCGGACACCCCGCTCGCGCCGAGCGAGAGCGCCAGCACGAGCAGCGTCTCGTCCCGCAGAATCCGCCGCGTCGGCCGCTCCGTGGGATGAGAACCGGTCACCGACCCTGCCTCCACCTGCACTCCCGCCTCCAGTCGAAGGGCGTACCTCCCCCTTTCGTCCTGCCATACGGCTTCGTCACGCTGCGGACTCAACGGGGAGGGTCACCACCGTCGTGGCACGTCACAGCTTGCCCTACGGTCACGACGCGGGCGCCGCCGGCCCTCGGCGCCGCGTGTGCCACGTGTGCCGCCTGTGCCATCTGCGCCCCGCGTGCCGCCGAGGCGGCGGACGCCACGTCGCCCGATCGGCCGCTCATCCCAGCGGCACGGGTTCCGGCAGTCCGGCCGGCCAGGTGTGCACCGGCTCTCCCGCCTGCATCAGCTCGCAGTACCTCCGTGTCGTCGCGGCCAGCGCGGCGGTCCGGTCCATCCCCCGCTCCAGGGCCCGGTGGAAGGTGGCGGCCTGCCAGCTCGCCCCGTTGGTCCTCCGCCTGCACCGTTCGTCGATCACTCCGAGGTAGAGGTCGCGGTCCGCGGGCTCGACGCCCCATGCGTCCAGCCCCGCCTCGGCGAGGGGCAGCAGCTCGTCGCGCACCAGGTCCACGGCCTCCACCTCGGTGGTCCCGGTATGGCGCCCGCGCCGCGGCCAGCGCAGGCGTGCCTCGACACCGTGGCGGCAGGCGGCGTCGAAATTGGCGGCCGCCGCCTCGAACGGCAGCCGTGTCCAGACCGGTCGCGCCTCCTCCGCCAGGGCGCGGACGACGCCGTAGTAGAAGGCCGCGTTGGCGATCACATCGGTGACGGTGGGTCCGGCGGGCAGCACCCTGTTCTCGACCCGCAGATGCGGAACCCCGTCGGCGATGCCGTACACGGGCCGGTTCCAGCGGTACACCGTGCCGTTGTGCAGGACGAGTTCCGCGAGCTTGGGGACGCCGCCCTCGTTCAGCACCCGCAGGGGGTCCTCGTCGTCGCAGATCGGCAGCAACGCGGGGAAGTAACGCAGGTTCTCCTCGAACAGCTCCTGCGCCGAGGTGATCCAGCGCTCCCCGAACCAGGTGCGCGGCCGCACACCCTGCGCCTGCAGCTCGGGCGGCCGGGTGTCCGTGGACTGCTGGAACAGCGGCGGCCGGGACTCGCGCCACAGCTCGCGCCCGAACAGGAACGGCGAGTTGGCGCCGACGGCGATCTGCGCCGCCGCGACCGCCTGCGCCGCGTTCCACACGTCGGCGAAGCGTGCCGGGGTGACCTGCAGGTGCAGTTGGACGGAGGTACAGGCGGCCTCGGGCGCGATCGACCGCGAGGTGCACACGAGCCGCTCCACCCCCTCGATGTCCAGCGTGAAGTCCTCACCGCGCGCGGCCACGATCTGGTCGTTGAGCAGGGTGTAGCGGTCCACGGCGGAGAGGTTGGAGGAGACGAGGTCGTCGCGGCCGAGCGTCGGCAGAATGCCGATCATCACGATTCCGGCGTCGACCTCGTTCGCTTTCCGGTCGGCATAGGCGAGTGACGTGCGCAGCTCCTCGGCGAGCCGGTCGAATACCCGGCCGCCCAGCCGGTGCGGAGCGATGTTGACTTCCAGGTTGAACATGGCGAGTTCTGTCTGGAAATCCCGGCTCGCAATCTTTTCGAGTACTTGCGCATTCATCATTCTCGGCATGCCGTCGGGTCCGGCGAGATTCAACTCGATCTCCAGACCCATGAGGTTCTTCGGGCGGTCGAACCGCTTCTCCTCCAGCAGGCGCTCCAGTCCCGCCAGACACCGCCTGAGCTTGCCGCGGTAGCGCTGGCGATCGGACAGGTCGAACGGCCCTGCCACGACCTTCTCTCCCATCGAAGTGTCCCTCCTTGGATGGGCAGGCCGACGATCCGGCCGCTGCTGTCCCGGGTCACGGTGGATGATGCCCCGGCAACGCGATCGATAACGTCCCCCCGGGAGGCCGTCACCCGCTACGCTGGGGGGCGGTGTGTCCGGGCACATTCACGCGGCATGCGGCCGTACGCAGTTTCAGGGCGCAACCATGTGAGGAAAATCGCCGACGAGAATCGGCCGACCGCTACGGACAAGTATTCCGAGGTCGCCGCCGGGGCGCTCGTGCAGCATCGGGACGAACCACACTTATCAGCGACCGGATCTCCACTTGTTCGTCATGCACGGGACGGCTAGCCGAAACACCGGGTGAACACGTTTCATATAAACTTCGCACACGGGGCAGAGAGTTGGCGATCGCGGTCCTGCGCCCTGTCGTCACAGCGCCTTCCATTCGCCCGGGCACAGTTCCCGCCCCTCTGACCCCTCAGAGCTGACAGCGCCGTCCGCCCGCCCCCGCGCACCCGTGCCTGTCGAATGAGAGGCGACCCACCATGCCGCTGCATGTCCCCCCGGCTCCCGCGCCCGCTCTCCGCTCCGTCCTCACGGCACTCGGTTCCCCCACCGCTGTCCATGAGGCCCGCACCCCGTCCCTGCGCGCCGCCCAGGGACCCACCACCCCGGAGATGCCGCTGCCCGTCCACGTGCTCGACCGGATCACCCCTGCGGGCGCGTCGGCCACCCGGCTCGCCGGGTGGCGCTTCCTCATCCGCGCCGGCAACCGCGCGGTGGCCGCCGCCGAGACCATGCTCACCCCCGACGGCTGGGCGTTCTCCCGCTTCTTCGAGGGCCCGTACATCGCCGCCACCGAGCGTGCCCTCAGTCAGGCGGAGGCCATGAAACAGCCGTACCAGCCCAGGCTCCTGTCCGTGCCCGAGCTGTACATGCTGACGCTGTGGCTGCACGGCGACTGCGCCGCCGACGGTGCGGCGGGCCACCCGGCGGCGACCGACCTCCTGGTGCCGCTCGCGCCCGCCCCGCCCGGCATCGCCGCGCACCGCCCGCACCGCGTCGCCGAACTCCTCCCGGTGCTCACCCTCCGGGTGACTCCGGCGCCGCTGCTCGGCTCGCCCGCGTAGGTCCCGCCGCCCGTCGTGCCCCGCCGCCGGAGACGGCCGCGGGGCACGCCGCATCCCGGCCGTCAAGCACGCGCCCGCCCGGTCGCTCGTTCGTGTTCCACCACGCTCGTACGAGGGACGATCCGCTGGTCGGCCCATATGGACTAGCCCCTTACGGCCACTGCGAACCACCCGAAAGGACACCAGAGTTGGAATGAACCGTCCTCCTGGGTGGTGCGTCATGAACCTGTGAGGAGCGGTGCTGCGAAATCCCTGCGGATTGACGCCCGTGGGGCAACACTGGGTTCCAGACCGACGTATCGCCAACGGGGGGCGGCATGAACGACGCGACGAGCCGCGGGACAGACACGACAGCCATCTCAGAATTCACAACAGAGCGAAAGATCCCCACCACCATGTGCCAGCACCAGCCACCGTGCCCGACCGCCGAATCCGCCGACCGGGAGTCCGCCCGCCTTGTGGCGCACCACCCGGAGCAGGGATGGAGCCTGCTGTGCAACGGCGTTCTGCTCTTCGAGGACACCGGTGAGCTTCTGCCCGACGGTCAGATCATCGCCCCGCACCGCCCGCTGGGCACCGACCAGGTGATGACGGCCGCCTGAGCCGCACACGCGGGGCACCGCTGCCCCGGCATACGAGGGGCCGGCCCGGAGACGAACGCTCCGGAACCGGCCCCGACGCATGCCAGGCGTCGATCACTCCTCGTAGGCGTCCAGCGGCGGGCAGGAGCAGACCAGGTTGCGGTCGCCGAACGCCTGGTCGATCCGGCGCACCGGCGGCCAGTACTTGTCGGCGGCCGCGGCGCCGGCCGGGAAGACGGCCTCCTCGCGGGCGTACGGGTGCTCCCACTTCCCGCCGAGGGCGGCGGCGGTGTGCGGGGCGTTCCGCAGCGGGTTGTCGTCGGCGGGCCACACGCCGGAACCGACCTTCTCGATCTCCGCTCGAATGGCGATCATCGCCTCGCAGAACCGGTCGAGCTCCGCGAGGTCCTCGGACTCGGTCGGCTCGATCATCAGTGTGCCGGCCACCGGGAACGACATCGTCGGCGCGTGGAAGCCGTAGTCGATCAGCCGCTTGGCGATGTCGTCGACGGTCACACCGGTCGCCTTGGTCAGCGGACGCAGGTCGATGATGCACTCGTGCGCGACCAGGCCGCCCGGGCCGGTGTAGAGGACCGGGTAGTGCGGCTCCAGGCGCTTGGCGACATAGTTGGCGGACAGCACGGCCACCTGCGTGGCGTGCTTGAGGCCCTCACCGCCCATGAGCCGGACGTACGCCCACGAGATCGGCAGGATGCCCGCGGAGCCCCACGGGGCCGCCGAGATCGGGCCGACGCCCGTCTCCGGGCCGGCCGCGGGCTGCAGGGGGTGGTTCGGCAGGTACGGCGCCAGGTGGGCGCGCACGCCGACCGGGCCGACGCCCGGGCCGCCGCCGCCGTGCGGGATGCAGAACGTCTTGTGCAGGTTGAGGTGCGAGACGTCCCCGCCGAAGTGGCCCGGCTTGGCGAGGCCGACCAGCGCGTTGAGGTTGGCGCCGTCGACGTACACCTGGCCGCCGGCCTCGTGCACGGCCGCGCAGATGTCGGCGACGTGCTCCTCGAACACACCGTGCGTGGAGGGGTACGTGATCATCAGAACGGCGAGCTCGTCGCGGTACCGCTCGATCTTGGCCCGCAGGTCCTCGACATCGATCTCACCGTCCTCCGCGGTCTTCACCACGACGACCTTCATCCCGGCCATCGCGGCGCTCGCGGCGTTGGTGCCGTGCGCCGAGGACGGGATGAGGCAGACGGTGCGCCGGTGGTCGCCGCGCGCACGGTGGTAGCCGCGGACGGCGAGCAGGCCGGCCAGCTCGCCCTGCGAGCCGGCATTCGGCTGCAGGGAGACCTTGTCGTAGCCGGTGACCTCGGCCAGGCGCTCCTCCAGCTCGCGGATGAGCGTGAGGTAGCCCTGCGCCTGCTCGGCGGGCGCGAAGGGGTGCAGCTGCCCGAACTCGGGCCAGCTGACCGGTTCCATCTCCGTGGTCGCGTTGAGCTTCATGGTGCAGGAGCCCAGCGGGATCATGCCGCGGTCGAGCGCGTAGTCGCGGTCTGCCAGCCGGCGCAGGTAGCGCAGCATCGCGGTCTCGGAGCGGTACTGGTGGAAGACCGGGTGGGTGAGGTAGTCGTCGGTGCGCAGCAGCGCCTGCGGGAGGGCGTCCCCGGTGCCCGCGTCCAGCGCCTCGACGTCCGCCTCGACATCGAAGGCGGTCCACACGGCGCCCAGCTGGGCCCGCGTGGTCGTCTCGTCGCAGGCGATCGAGACGTGGTCGGAGTCGACGAGGCGCAGGTTGATCCCGCTCTCCCGCGCGGCGGCGACGACCGCGTCGGCGCGGCCCGGCACCCGCACGGTGAGCGTGTCGAAGTAGGCGCCGTGGACGACCTCGGCCCCTCCCGCCGCCAGACCCGCGGCGAGGATCGCGGTGTAGCGGTGGGTGCGCCGCGCGATGGTGCGCAGGCCCTCGGGCCCGTGGTAGACGGCGTACATCCCGGCCATCACGGCGAGCAGCACCTGCGCGGTGCAGATGTTGCTGGTGGCCTTCTCGCGGCGGATGTGCTGTTCCCGGGTCTGCAGTGCCAGCCGGTACGCCTTGTGCCCGTCCGCGTCCACGGAGACGCCCACGAGCCGGCCCGGCAGGCTGCGCGCGAACCTCTCGTGCACCGCCATGTAGCCCGCGTGCGGCCCGCCGAAGCCCATGGGCACACCGAAGCGCTGCGTCGTCCCGACGGCGATGTCGGCGCCCAGCTCACCCGGCGGGGTCAGCAGCGTCAGCGCGAGCAGGTCGGCCGCCACGGTGACGAGGGCGCCGCGCTCGTGGGCCTGCGCGACGACGGGCCTGATGTCGCGGACGGCACCGGAGGCGCCCGGGTACTGGATCAGTACGCCGTTGATCTCCCGCTCGGCGACCTCGGCCGGAATGCCGTCGCTCAGGTCGGCGACCACGACCTCCACGCCGGTCGGCTCCGCGCGGGTCCGGATCACGGCGACGGTCTGCGGCAGCGCGTCCGCGTCGACCAGGAAGAGGCCGTTCTTGTTCCTGCCCATGCGCCGGGACAGCGCCATCGCCTCGGCGGCGGCCGTCCCCTCGTCGAGCAGGGAGGCACCGGCCGTCGGCAGGCCGGTGAGGTCGGCGACCATGGTCTGGAAGTTGAGCAGGGCCTCGAGCCGGCCCTGCGAGATCTCCGGCTGATACGGCGTGTACGCGGTGTACCACGCAGGGTTCTCCAGCACGTTCCGCAGGATCACCGGCGGCGTGAAGGTCCCGTAGTAGCCCAGACCGATCATGGAGTCGAGGACCTGGTTGCGGTCGGCGAGGGAGCGCAGCTCGGCCAGCACCTCGGCCTCGGTGCGCGCGCCCGGCAGCGCCAGGCCGTCGGCGTTCTTGATCACATCCGGGACGGCGGCGGCCGTGAGGTCGTCGAGCGAGCCGTAGCCGACCTGCGCGAGCATCTTGGCCCGCGCCTCCTGGTCGGGCCCGATGTGGCGCTGCTCGAAGGGCGTCCCCTGTTCGAGCTCGGCGAGCGGAATGCGGTGGGCGGTCATTGCGGAGGCCTCCTGGTCTGACGCGACCTGTGAAGGGCACCACGGCACGGGTGCCCCGACGGCCTCCCCCTCTGTCATCTCGACCTGAGAGCTTCACCGGTCCGCCGCAAGGCGCTCCGGCTTTCACCGTCGGTGAGAGCGGGAGCCGTCGGCACCCGCCCTGCTTTCCAGAGTGACCTCGTCCGTGCGGTACGTGGGCCTGAGAGATTCCGGGGAGGATTTGCTCCTTCGGCGCCTCCGGATCGCTCCGGAGGACTCTCCCGCACGGGTTCAGCAGCCGTTTGCCAGCGTACCAGCGGGGACATCGCGGGAACCTTCGAGTGGCCGTGTAGCGGAATGTGCTCTTTTGTAGTGCGTAGTCCGCATTGCGACCAATTGGAGGGACCGTGCAGACCGACATCGATCCGCGGAATCTGATCGGCCGCAAGGCGTTCGACCGCAACGGAGCCAAGATCGGCACGGTCGACGAGGTGTACCTCGACGACGCGACCGGTGTGCCGGAGTGGGCGGCCATACGAACGGGCCTGTTCGGCAGGGACGCGTTCGTCCCGCTGGAGCCCAGCGAACTGGTGGAGGGCACGCTGCGGGTCCCCTTCGACCGGGCCCTGATCAAGGACGCCCCGGACTTCGGCGTCGGACGCCACCTCTCCCCCGAGCAGGAGCTGCAGCTCTACCACCACTACGGCCTGGACGTGGCCGCGCCGCCCCCGCCGGCGGACCGCGACTTCGGGCGTCTCGCCGGATCGGAGGAGACGTGAGCCCTGCCCGTCACTGAGCCCGGGCCGCGTTCTGCGACCGGGCCCCGGCCGCGTTCTGCGCGGCACCCGGCTCGGCGCCCTCGGGTCTTCGCCGCGTCCCGGGCGGGTCCCCGGGCGGTCGCGGAACCAGGGGCAGGGGATCCGCCGGCTCCAGCGCGGGGTCGTCGGTGCGGAAGGTGCGCACACGTCCCGGCTCCGAGCCGGGGGTCTCGAACCGGACGGTCACCCGGCCCAGACCGCTGCCCTGCACCCAGCCGGGCCCGTACTCGGCGTGCCGGACGTCGAGTCCCGGGCGCCAGACGTGCTCGGACGGAGTCGCGGGCTGCTCCCCGGCCGCGGGCCCGTCCGCGCCCTCCGGCTCCAGGGGCTCCTCCGCCGCGGCCTCCCCCGCGGAGAGATGGGCCTGGGCGAACAGGTCCTCCTGCGTGTAGTCGGCCAGCCCGCTGACGCCCACGCCGAGGAGCCGTACGCCCCCCGTGGTGTCCACGGAGTCCAGCAGCCGCGCCGCGGCCTCCCGCACCACCGTGGGATCGTCCGTGGGCCCGCGCAGGGTCTCCGAACGGGTCAGGGTCGAGAAGTCGTACCGCCGCACCTTCAGCACGATGGTCCGCCCCGACAGCCCGGCCTCCCGCAGCCGCCGCACGCACCGGTCCGCGAGCCGCTGCACCTCCAGGCCGACCCGGATCCGGTCGTGGATGTCCACGTCGTACGTGTCCTCGACGGACACCGACTTGGTCTCCCGCTCGGCCACCACGGGCCGCTCGTCCCGTGCAAGCGCCATGGCGTACAGCGCGTGGCCGTGGGCCTTGCCCAGCAGCCGTACCAGCTCGTCCTCGCCCGCCTCGGCGATCTCGTCGACGGTGGTGATCCCGGCCCGTCGCAGATGGTCCCCGGTGGCGGGGCCGACGCCCGGCAGGGTCCGCACGGACAGGGGGCCCAGCAGCGCACGCTCGGTGCCCGGCCGTATCAGCACCAGTCCGTCCGGCTTGGCCCGCTCGGAGGCGATCTTCGCGAGCATCTTGGAGGCGGCGAGGCCCACCGAGCCCGTCAGCCCGGTGACGGCACGGATGTCTGCGCGCAGCTTCACCCCGGCCAGCCGTGCCGACTCCTCGTCCCAGGCCGCTCCCCCGGCCTCCAGGTCCACGAACGCCTCGTCCAGGCTGAGCGGCTCCACCAGCGGCGACAGGGCCCGCAGCATGCCCATGACCTGCTCGCTGACCTCGCGGTAGAGCCCGAAGCGCGGCACCAGATAGGCGGCGTGCGGCGCGAGGCGGCGCGCCTGGGCCATGGGCATCGCCGAGTGGACCCCGAAGGCCCGCGCCTCGTACGAGGCCGTGGCCACCACACCCCGCGGCCCGAGCCCGCCCACGACGACGGCCTTCCCGCGCAGGCTCGGCTTGGCCGCCTGCTCCGCCGAGGCGTAGAAGGCATCCATGTCGAGATGCAGGATCGTGGGCGCGGTTCTCACATCTCCGATGCTGCCCTACGCCACTGACAGCTGCTGCCCTACGCCACTGACAGCGCGGTATGCCGGCGGCGCGCCTCAGACGGCCCGGTTGCGGCGCCGTGCCAGCTCGTCCGCCGGATTGGGGCCGACGATGGTCTCACCGGTGTCGACGCGCTCTCCGTGCAGCTGCGACAGCGCGTTCTCGACGTCCCGCCACACGACGCCCACGGCGATGCCGAAGATGCCCTGTCCGCCCTGCAGCAGCGCGTGCACCTCGTCCGGCGAGGTGCACTCGTACACCGTCGCGCCGTCGCTCATCATCGTCATCCGCTCCAGGTCGCGGAAACCGCGCTCCCTGAGGTGCTGGACGGCGGCGCGGATGTTCTGCAGCGACACACCGGTGTCGAGGAAGCGTTTGACGATCTTGAGGACCACGACGTCCCGGAAGCTGTACAGCCGCTGCGTCCCCGATCCGTAGGCGGGGCGCACGCTCGGCTCGACGAGACCCGTCCGGGCCCAGTAGTCCAGTTGCCGATAGGTGATGCCCGCCGCGGCGCACGCCGTGGGACCGCGGTAGCCGATGTCCTCGGAAGCCGCCCCCGCACCGCCCGGCGCGGGCGCCGGCCGCTGGGCGGCGGAGCCCACGGGGCTGCCGGGGTGGACGTACCCCCCGCTGGAACGGAGCCGAGAGCTTGGGGAAGGATACGGACCGCTCTCTCCCGGACTGCGTCCGGGGGCACCCCCAGCCGTACCGCCGCCGCTGCTTCTCACGCCGACCTCCGTCCTTGACCTGCCTTCTCGACGGTAGGCAGTCACCAGGGGTGCGTCAACGATCGCCACACTCGGCACGCCGAGTGATAATCACCCTAGGAGTGGTTTCCCGTGCCCTCCCGTGGGGAAAGGCTAGCCGAATGCCCGAGCGAAGGATCGCCGGACATCGCACTGGCCTTCGGTCCGTGCCCCACCCCGTGGAGCGGCCCGCTCCGCGTGCCGCCGGGTGTTCTCCCGCGGCTTCCGCGCCCCGCCGGGCGCGGCCCGTGCGCGAAGAGTCCGGTGTACGCACACAGTCCCCGGCCGCCCCCGGTCAGCGCACCGCGTCGGCCGGGCCCGCGGGGCCGGTCACTGGCTGCTCGTACCGAAGTCCTCCGGTGAGATCTGGTCGAGAAACTCGCGGAACTTCTCGACCTCGTCCTCCTGCTCGTCCGGGATCGCGATACCGGCGTCGTCGAGCACCCCGTCGCTGCCGTAGATCGGCGTTCCGGTGCGCAGCGCCAGCGCTATGGCGTCGGACGGCCGGGCGCTCACCTCGACACCACTGGCGAAGACCAGCTCCGCGTAGAAGACGCCTTCACGCAGATCCGTGATGCGCACTTCCGTGAGCTCCTGGCCGACGGCCTCCAGCACATCCTTGAACAGGTCGTGGGTCAGCGGTCTCGCGGGCGCCATGCCCTGCTGGGCGAAGGCGATCGCAGTCGCCTCCCCGGGGCCGATCCAGATGGGGAGGTAACGGTCGCCTCCCACTTCACGCAGGAGCACGATCGGTTGGTTGGAGGGCATCTCGACCCGGACACCTACGACATCGAGCTCGTTCACACAGCAACCCTAGGCCGTGCCCGGGACGTTTGGGTAGTCGGGCACAGATCGGGCCGCCGATCCGCCGACGGCGAACGTCAGGGCTCAGGGCAGGCGCACGCCCAGGGCGGACTGCACCAGTGCTGCATGCAGCTTCACCGCGAGCCCGGCCAGTTCCTTCGCGCGTGCCTCGGCGTGCGCCCTGGTCTGCGGATTGCGATGGCGCCGCAACGGGGCCACCACCTGGTCCACCAGGCCCGCCTCGCGCTCCGCGGCGGCCTTCATCATCCGCAGATGGCGCGGCTCGATCCCGTGCCGGCCCAGTTCCGCCACCAGAGTGGCCACCGTGGCCGCCTCCGCCTCGTACGTCCCGTCCGGCAGCGGTGCGACGAGCCCGTACGACTCCCACTCCGCGAGCTGCTCCGCGCAGATCCCGGCGGCTGCCAGCAGCTCCTCCCGGCCGATCCGCGCGCCTGTCGCGGTGTCGGCATCGCCCAGCAGGTCTCCGAGCAGGTCTCCGAGCAGCTCTCCGTCACCCGCGTCGCGCTGCCGGCCCAGGGACGGCAGCCGCACCTCCTCGCCGCGCTCCAGGGCGTCCAGGTGCTCGCGGATGACCTTCAGCGGCAGATAGTGGTCCCGCTGCATCCTCAGCACCCGGCCGAGCCGCTCGACGTCCCGCTCGCTGAACTTGCGGTACCCCGACGGGGTCCGCTGCGGCTCGATGAGCCCCTCCGACTCCAGGAAGCGGATCTTGGAGACGGTGACTTCGGGGAACTCCTCGCGCAGCACGTTCAGCACCGTGCCGATGCTCATCAGGCCGCCGTCCGCGGCGGCGGTGCCGCTGTCGGCACCGCCGCTCGGTGTTTGAAGCATGGACCTTCCCTGGGGTCCCCCCGGACGGTGTCCGGGGGAGGGTCAGATGCCCCGCTGACTTGCGTAGAAGACCAGCCTGTACTTGCCGATCTGCACCTCGTCACCGTTGGAGAGCGCCACCTGGTCGATCCGCTCCCGGTTCACATACGTGCCGTTCAGGCTGCCGACGTCGGCCACCGTGAACGTGCCGTCCGGGCTGCGGCGGAACTCCACGTGCCGGCGGGAGACCGTCACGTCGTCCAGGAAGATGTCGCTCTGCGGATGACGGCCCGCCGTGGTGAGTTCGGCGTCCAGCAGGAAGCGGCTGCCCGAGTTGGGGCCTCGGCGCACCACCAGCAGCGCCGAGCCCAGCGGCAGCGCGTCGACGGCCGCCTGCGCCTCGGGAGACAGCGTCGGCATCGGCGTCTGGCCGGTGGCCTCCGCGTCGTACGCCTCCAGACCCGAGATGGAGATCGTGGAGGTCGTCTCCGACGCACGCTCCGGAACCGCTCCGGCCCGAAGCGGCGCACCGCAGTTGGAGCAGAAGCGGCTGTTCTCCGCATTGCGGTGACCGCACCTTGAACACACCAGGGCCGACATATCCCCGAAACCTATGCGGCCGGAAGCGGCGGGGTCAACCGACGACGCGCCCTGACCTCCGGACATGTCGCCACCCGGCCCGGCCACCTGGTCCCGGAACAGCGGGCGCTGGCCCTCGGCCTCTCCCGGCTGTGCGCGATGGCGGGCAGTCGCGTTGTCGCCGCCCTCTCGCGCGCTCTTGCCGAACAACTTCGCAAACAACTTCACGGGCGATTCCCCTTGACCGAAACAGACCCGCCCGTGGGGCAGGACGAACCCTGACTGCATACACCGGCCGACCCGGACATCTTCACAACGTCCGTATCCACCAGACAGTTTCCACCACGCACCACCCATTCGGTGCGCCGACCCCCCGCAACCTCATGCCCTTGCCGGACCGCCTCCATGCACCGGCGGTTCACTGGGGGGACGACCGAGCGTAGTCAGGCTGCTTCGCCGCTCGCAAGGCGTCCACGACGATCTTCGTGGAACGCTCCACGGTGACCGTGGCCTGCTCCTTCTCCAGAGTCTGCACCACACCTCCGGGGATGTTCAGCGCCGGCTCGAGGTCCTGCGGTTTGCCGATGACCTTGAAACGATAGGGCTGGCTGATCTTGTTCCCGTCGACGCTCACACTCTTGCCCGAATCCGACAGATATGTGTCGGCGACGACTCGCACGCCGTTCACCTGGATGGCCTCCGCGCCGGCCGCGCGCAGCTCCTGGATCGCGTCGAGCAGCATGTCCGCCCGGACCGCCCCCTTCGTGTCCTCGATCGTCATCGTGATCCCGGGCCCCTGCGCGGCCACGGTGCCCGCGAGGATGCCCAGTTGCCTCTCCTTCTCGGCGGTCTGCTTGCGGGCCTCCTCGGCCCGGTCCGAGCTGTTCTCCAGCTCGGACCGCTGATGTTCGAGACCCTGCTTCTCGTCCTGAAGACGCTGCGTACGGTCGTCGAGTTCATCGAGGATGCGCACAAGATCCTCCTGGCGCGCGCCGCGCAGGGCACTGCCGCCGTCGCTGTTGGAGGCGACCTGGACGGCCAGGCCGAAGCCGAGGCCGAAGAGCAGGAGGGCGACGATGAGTTGGGCTCGCGTGACGCGCGGCGGCCACAGGGCCTTCAGCAGGCGCCCGCGGCCGCTCAGCGCCGGCCCGGGCTCCTGCTCCCCGTCCGGCGTCCGTGCGGTCCCGGTCGCCGGTGCGGGGACCTCCTGCGGCAACTCCCTGCGCAGCCGGTGCTCGGGGGCCTGCGGCGGCTCGGGCTTGTGGTCCTCGTTGCTCATCGCCCTCACGCCCGGAACACGTGCCGGCGGATCGCCGCCGCGTTGGAGAAGATGCGGATGCCGAGGACGACCACCACGCCGGTGGACAGCTGCGCACCGACACCCAACTTGTCGCCGAGGAACACGATCAGCGCCGCGACCACCACGTTCGACAGGAACGACACCACGAAGACCTTGTCGTCGAAGATGCCGTCGAGCATGGCCCGCAGGCCCCCGAACACGGCGTCGAGCGCCGCGACGACGGCGATCGGGAGGTAAGGCTCGACGACCGCCGGAACCTCGGGCCTGACCAACAGGCCGACCACGACTCCGACGACGAGGCCCAGTACGGCGATCACGATGTGCCCTTCTCTGTGCTCGGTTGTGCTGTGCGTACGGTCACACTCGGCGCGGCGGGCAGCCGGACGTCGCTCTCGGCGGAGATGCGGGTCCGGATCCCGTAGTTCTCCTGAAGCGCATGCAGGTACAGCCCGTCGGCGCTGTTCTGGAACCTGGTGCTCAGCCGTCGCCCGTCCCCCACCGCGAGCACCGTGTACGGCGGCACCAGCGGCCTGTTGTCGACCAGTATCGCGTCACCCGCGGCCCTGATCGCCGACAGCGCGGTCAGCCGCTGCCCGTTGATCGCGATCGCCTCGGCGCCCGACTCCCACAGGCCGTTGACGACGCGCTGCATGTCGCGGTCGCGGACACGTCCGGTGTCGGAGAAGCCGGAGGTCTCGCGCGGGTTGCCGTCGCCCCCCGTGCTGGCCTCCTTGGCGTCGTTCACGACCAGTTTCACGCCCGGGCCGTGCACCGCGACGGCGCCGGACAGAAGCCCCACCAGATCCGCTCGGCCGCTGCCCCCGTCCTTCTTCAGGGCCTCGCGCTGCCGTGCGCTCACGTCGTCGCGCAGCTTGTCGACCGTGCCCTCGAGCTTGTCCGCGGCCGCGGTCTCCCGCTGGATCCGGTCGATGAGCTCCTGGCGTTCCCTGGCGACCGTCGGGGCCGCTATGCGCGCCTGCGCGGCGCCCACGGTCACCACGACCGCGGCGAGCACCAGACCGGCCGCGAGACCGAGCTTGGCCCGCACCGTTCTGGGCATGCCACCGGCGTCGTCGGCCGTCTTCCGGGCGGCGGCCTCGGCGTACCCGTCGTCCAGGCTGTGGTCCATGACGTTGGTGAGCAACGACATGGAGGCGTCCGGACGCGGGGGGCGCGAGGTTGTGCTCCGAACGGGGGGCGGCTGCGGCATGCCGCACATCGTCGCACGTCGCGTGCGCTACCTCCGAATGGCCCCACCGACGTGCCGGACAGGCCCCCTTGGGGGCACTTGTCCGGCACGCGCGCGTGGTGTGCGATTTATCGCCCGGCGCTGTCCACGACCGCCGACCACTCGTCGAGCAGGGCCTGCGCGGACGCGTCGTCGGGTCCTTCGGCCCACAGATGGGTGACGGCCTCGGCGGGGTCGGGCAGCACCAGCACCCACCGCCCGTCGGCCTCCACCACCCGCACGCCGTCGGTCGTGTCGACGGAGCGCTCCCCCGCCTCCTCCACGACCCGGCGCATCACCAGGCCCTTGACGGCCCAGGGGGTCGCGAGATCGCGCTTGAGGACGTGCGCACGCGGGATCCGCGCATCGATCTGGCTGAGGGTGAGCTGCGTCCGCGCCACCAGCCCGATGAGCCGTACGAAGGCGGCCGTGCCGTCGAAGACGCTGCTGAACTCGGGCACGATGAACCCGCCGCGCCCGTCACCGCCGAAGATGGTCGACTCCTCCCGGCCCACCCGCGTGAGGTCGTCGGGTGACGTGGTCGTCCATTCGACCTGCGTCCCGTGGTACGCGGCCACCTGCTCGGCGATCCTCGTGGTGGTCACCGGCAGCGCCACCCGGCCGCTGCGCCGCTCGGCGGCGACCAGGTCCAGCATCACCAGCAGTGCCCGGTCGTCCTCGACGATCCGCCCCTTCTCGTCGACGAGGGACAGCCGCTCGCCGACGGGGTCGAACCGCACCCCGAACGCCGCCCTCGACGACGCCACGATCTCCCCGAGCCGCACCAGTCCGGACCGCCGGGTGTCGGCGGACTCCGTCGGCCGGGACTCGTCGAGACCGGGATTGATCGTCAGCGAGTCCACGCCAAGCTTGCCCAGCAGGCTCGGCAAAACCAGCCCCGCACTGCCGTTCGAGGCGTCCACCACGACCTTGAGGCCCGACTCGGCTATCCCGGTGGTGTCGACGCTCCGCAGCAGCGACCCGGTGTACGAGTCGAAGACGCTGGACGGGAAGTACAGGTCCCCGATCTCACCGGGGAACGCCCGCCGGTACTCCTGCCGCGCGAACACCCGGTCCAGCTTGCGCTGGCCGGCCTGCGACAGATCGGCGCCCTGCCCGTCGAAGAACATGATGTCGACGGAGTCCGGCACGCCGGGCGACGTCCGGATCATGATTCCGCCGGCACTGCCCCGCGCCGTCTGCTGCCGGGCCACCGGCAGCGGGACGTTCTCCAGGTCGCGTACGTCGATGGCACTCGCCTGGAGGGCCGAGATGACCGCACGTTTGAGGGCGCGTGCCCCTCGGGAGTGGTCGCGGGCGGTGGTGACCGTGGACCCCTTCTTGAGGGTGGTGGCATACGCGCCGGCCAGCCGGACAGCCAGTTCGGGCGTGATCTCCACGTTCAGGATCCCGGACACACCACGTGCGCCGAAGAGGTGCGCCTGCCCCCGGGACTCCCAGATCACCGAGGTGTTGACGAAGGCGCCGGCCTCGATGGTCTTGAACGGGTAGACCCGTACGTTCCCCTGAACGATCGATTCCTCGCCGATGAGGCACTCGTCGCCTATGACGGCGCCGTCCTCGATCCTGGCCGCGCGCATGATGTCGGTGTTCTTGCCGACCACACACCCGCGCAGATTGCTGTGCTGGCCGACGTACACGTTGTCGTGGACGACGGCCTTGTGCAGAAAGGCCCCGCTCTTCACCACGACGTTCGAGCCGACGACGGTGTGCTCCCGGATCTCCGCACCGGCCTCCACCTTGGCGTAGTCGCCGATGTAGAGCGGCCCGCGCAGCACCGCGTCGGGGTGCACCTCCGCGCCCTCCGCGACCCATACGCCCGGAGAGATCTCGAAGCCGTCGATGTCGACGTCGACCTTGCCCTCCAGAACGTCGGCCTGCGCCTTCACATAGCTCTCGTGCGTGCCGACGTCCTCCCAGTAGCCCTCGGCGACATAGCCGTAAATCGGCTTGCCCTCCTTCATCAGCTGTGGGAAGACGTCGCCGGACCAGTCGACGGGCACATCGGGCTCGACGTAATTGAAAACCTCGGGCTCCATGACGTAGATGCCCGTGTTCACGGTGTCGGAGAAGACCTGACCCCAGGTCGGCTTCTCCAGGAAGCGCTCGACCTTGCCCTCGTCGTCGACGATGGTGATGCCGAATTCCAGCGGGTTCGGCACACGCGTCAGACAGACGGTGACCAGGGCGCCCTTTTCCTTGTGGAAATTGACCAGATCGGTGAGGTCGAAGTCGGTCAGGGCGTCACCGGAGATGACGAGGAACGCGTCGTCCTTCAGTGCTTCCTCGGCGTTCTTGACGCTCCCGGCGGTACCGAGTGGCTTCTCCTCGTTGGCATAGGTGAGCTCCATCCCGAGCTCTTCACCGTCACCGAAGTAGTTCTTGACCAGCGAGGCCAGGAACTGGACGGTGACGACGGTCTCGTTGAGCCCATGCCGTTTCAGCAGCCGCAGCACGTGCTCCATGATCGGGCGGTTCGCCACAGGCAGGAGCGGCTTGGGCATGCTTGAGGTCATGGGGCGAAGGCGCGTGCCTTCGCCTCCCGCCATTACGACGGCCTTCATGTCGGAAGCGTCCTCCTCGAAGAGACGACGGTCTAGCCGACTTCACCCGTCTAGATTGTCCCGCAGTTTTCCTGCGCGGGCCATCGAGCCACTACGGCCGCCCAATCGGCGGGCTCAATCGGCCATGGCGTCCGCCCTGACAAGTCGGCGGACCTGAACCACGTAGAGGACTCCTGCCCACCAGTACAGCGTTGTACCCCATCCGGCGAACGCCCATCCGAAAATAGCAGCGAGTGACGCGATCCATCCACTTCCGTCGCTGAGGAGCAGCAGCGGGAAGGCGTACATCAGGTTGAACGTCGCGGCCTTGCCCAGGAAGTTCACCTGCGGCGGCGGATAGCCATGGCGCCTGAGGACACCCACCATCACCAGCAGGACCAGCTCCCGCGCCACAAGTACAGCGGTCAACCAGAGGGGGAGAATCCCGCGCCATGTGAGGCCGACCAGTGTCGACGCGATGTAGAGCCGGTCGGCCGCGGGGTCGAGGAGCCGGCCGAGGCTGCTGATCTGGTTCCAGCGCCGGGCGAGCTTGCCGTCCAGGTAGTCGCTGATGCCGCTCAGCACGAGCACCAGCAGGGCCCAGCCGTCGCTCTTGGGCCCGCCGAACTCGGGCCTGAGGATCAGCCACAGGAAGAGGGGCACGCCGACGAGCCGCGCCATGCTGAGGATGTTGGGGATGGTGAGGACCCGGTCCGTCTGGACACGGGTCTCCTGGACCTCCACCCGGGAGCCTCCTGCGGGAAACGAGCCGACGATGCCCCCTGACCTTACCCGCAGGGTTCCCACCGCGGTGCGGAGGGGGCGGTGCCACCGAGGCCGAGCGGCAAAACAAAAGCTCCGGCCCTCGGGCGAATGCCCAAGAGCCGGAGCCATAAAGGAAGTTCGGCGGCGTCCTACTCTCCCACAGGGTCCCCCCTGCAGTACCATCGGCGCTGTAAGGCTTAGCTTCCGGGTTCGGAATGTAACCGGGCGTTTCCCTCACGCTATGACCACCGAAACACTACGAAACACACAACCCACCGCGTGACAGCGGGATTGTTCGTGGTTTCAGAACCAACACAGTGGACGCGAGCAACTGAGGACAAGCCCTCGGCCTATTAGTACCGGTCACCTCCACCTGTTACCAGGCTTCCAGATCCGGCCTATCAACCCAGTCGTCTACTGGGAGCCTTACCCCATCAAGTGGGTGGGAGTCCTCATCTCGAAGCAGGCTTCCCGCTTAGATGCTTTCAGCGGTTATCCCTCCCGAACGTAGCCAACCAGCCATGCCCTTGGCAGAACAACTGGCACACCAGAGGTTCGTCCGTCCCGGTCCTCTCGTACTAGGGACAGCCCTTCTCAAGACTCCTACGCGCACAGCGGATAGGGACCGAACTGTCTCACGACGTTCTAAACCCAGCTCGCGTACCGCTTTAATGGGCGAACAGCCCAACCCTTGGGACCGACTCCAGCCCCAGGATGCGACGAGCCGACATCGAGGTGCCAAACCATCCCGTCGATATGGACTCTTGGGGAAGATCAGCCTGTTATCCCCGGGGTACCTTTTATCCGTTGAGCGACGGCGCTTCCACAAGCCACCGCCGGATCACTAGTCCCGACTTTCGTCCCTGCTCGACCCGTCGGTCTCACAGTCAAGCTCCCTTGTGCACTTACACTCAACACCTGATTGCCAACCAGGCTGAGGGAACCTTTGGGCGCCTCCGTTACCCTTTAGGAGGCAACCGCCCCAGTTAAACTACCCATCAGACACTGTCCCCGATCCGGATCACGGACCCGGGTTAGACATCCAGCACGACCAGACTGGTATTTCAACGACGACTCCACCCCAACTGGCGTTGGAGCTTCACAGTCTCCCAGCTATCCTACACAAGCCGAACCGAACACCAATATCAAACTGTAGTAAAGGTCCCGGGGTCTTTCCGTCCTGCTGCGCGAAACGAGCATCTTTACTCGTAGTGCAATTTCACCGGGCCTATGGTTGAGACAGTCGAGAAGTCGTTACGCCATTCGTGCAGGTCGGAACTTACCCGACAAGGAATTTCGCTACCTTAGGATGGTTATAGTTACCACCGCCGTTTACTGGCGCTTAAGTTCTCAGCTTCGCCCACCCGAAAGTGAGCTAACCGGTCCCCTTAACGTTCCAGCACCGGGCAGGCGTCAGTCCGTATACATCGCCTTACGGCTTCGCACGGACCTGTGTTTTTAGTA
The DNA here is from genome assembly GCF_055632315.1 of Streptomyces sp. PSU-S4-23. Classification (NCBI taxonomy): domain Bacteria; kingdom Bacillati; phylum Actinomycetota; class Actinomycetes; order Kitasatosporales; family Streptomycetaceae; genus Streptomyces; species Streptomyces sp. PSU-S4-23. Next base: position 1,059,664 of record NZ_JBVMUU010000002.1, read on the forward strand.
AACAGTCGCTTCTCGCTGGTCTCTGCGGCCACCCCCAGCTCACGGAGTAAATCCGATCACCAGGCATGGCCCCCCTTCTCCCGAAGTTACGGGGGCATTTTGCCGAATTCCTTAACCATAGTTCACCCGAACGCCTCGGTATTCTCTACCTGACCACCTGAGTCGGTTTAGGGTACGGGCCGCCATGAAACTCGCTAGAGGCTTTTCTCGACAGCATAGGATCATCCACTTCACCACAATCGGCTCGGCATCAGGTCTCAGCCACACACAAGGCGGATTTACCTACCTTGCGGCCTACACCCTTACCCCGGGACAACCACCGCCCGGGATGGACTACCTTCCTGCGTCACCCCATCACTCACCTACTAACCGCTTGGTCCGGCGGCTCCACCACTCCGAGATTGTCCGAAGACGCACCCGGCGGCTTCACGGCCTTAGCATCACGATGCTCGATGTTTGACGCTCCACAGCGGGTACCGGAATATCAACCGGTTATCCATCGACTACGCCTGTCGGCCTCGCCTTAGGTCCCGACTTACCCTGGGCAGATCAGCTTGACCCAGGAACCCTTAGTCAATCGGCGCACACGTTTCCCACGTGTGAATCGCTACTCATGCCTGCATTCTCACTCGTCAACCGTCCACGACTACCTTCCAGTGCCGCTTCACCCGGCAGACGACGCTCCCCTACCCATCACAACAGGCGTTAACCCTCATGCTGCAATGACACGACTTCGGCGGTACGCTTGAGCCCCGCTACATTGTCGGCGCGGAATCACTAGACCAGTGAGCTATTACGCACTCTTTCAAGGGTGGCTGCTTCTAAGCCAACCTCCTGGTTGTCTGTGCGACTCCACATCCTTTCCCACTTAGCGTACGCTTAGGGGCCTTAGTCGATGCTCTGGGCTGTTTCCCTCTCGACCATGGAGCTTATCCCCCACAGTCTCACTGCCGCGCTCTCACTTACCGGCATTCGGAGTTTGGCTAAGGTCAGTAACCCGGTAGGGCCCATCGCCTATCCAGTGCTCTACCTCCGGCAAGAAACACACGACGCTGCACCTAAATGCATTTCGGGGAGAACCAGCTATCACGGAGTTTGATTGGCCTTTCACCCCTAACCACAGGTCATCCCCCAGGTTTTCAACCCTGGTGGGTTCGGTCCTCCACGAAGTCTTACCTCCGCTTCAACCTGCCCATGGCTAGATCACTCCGCTTCGGGTCTTGAGCGTGCTACTAAAAACGCCCTCTTCGGACTCGCTTTCGCTACGGCTACCCCACCCGGGTTAACCTCGCAACACACCGCAAACTCGCAGGCTCATTCTTCAAAAGGCACGCAGTCACGAGGGTCCGAAAACCCCGACGCTCCCACGGCTTGTAGGCACACGGTTTCAGGTACTATTTCACTCCCCTCCCGGGGTACTTTTCACCATTCCCTCACGGTACTATCCGCTATCGGTCACCAGGGAATATTTAGGCTTAGCGGGTGGTCCCGCCAGATTCACACGGGATTTCTCGGGCCCCGTGCTACTTGGGTATCTTCCAAACGAGCCGCTGACGTTTCGACTACGGGGGTCTTACCCTCTACGCCGGACCTTTCGCATGTCCTTCGCCTACATCAACGGTTTCTGACTCGTCCCACGGCCGGCAGACCGCAGAAGAAAGAACCCACAACCCCGCATGCGCAACCCCTGCCGGGTCTCACACACATACGGTTTGGCCTCATCCGGTTTCGCTCGCCACTACTCCCGGAATCACGGTTGTTTTCTCTTCCTGAGGGTACTGAGATGTTTCACTTCCCCTCGTTCCCTCCACACTGCCTATGTGTTCAGCAGTGGGTGACAGCCCATGACGACTGCCGGGTTTCCCCATTCGGAAACCCCCGGATCAAAGCCTGGTTGACGACTCCCCGGGGACTATCGCGGCCTCCCACGTCCTTCATCGGTTCCTGGTGCCAAGGCATCCACCGTGCGCCCTTAAAAACTTGGCCACAGATGCTCGCGTCCACTGTGCAGTTCTCAAACAACGACCAACCACCCACCACCCCGAACCAACAGGCTCGAGTTCACTGGGGCCGGCACCGAAGGAACAGGCTCACACCCGCACCCTCAGACACCCAACAGCGTGCCCGACACCCTCACCCCTCCACCTTCCGTTCCACGCCGAAGCAGTACTAGGAAGAAGAGCAGACCGAGTGTGCCGAGTAGTCAACGTTCCACCCATGAGCAACCAGCACCGGACACTCGCCGATGTACTGGCCTCTGGACCGCCGAAGCAGTCTAGAAGTGCTCCTTAGAAAGGAGGTGATCCAGCCGCACCTTCCGGTACGGCTACCTTGTTACGACTTCGTCCCAATCGCCAGTCCCACCTTCGACAGCTCCCTCCCACAAGGGGTTGGGCCACCGGCTTCGGGTGTTACCGACTTTCGTGACGTGACGGGCGGTGTGTACAAGGCCCGGGAACGTATTCACCGCAGCACTGCTGATCTGCGATTACTAGCGACTCCGACTTCATGGGGTCGAGTTGCAGACCCCAATCCGAACTGAGACCGGCTTTTTGAGATTCGCTCCACCTTGCGGTATCGCAGCTCATTGTACCGGCCATTGTAGCACGTGTGCAGCCCAAGACATAAGGGGCATGATGACTTGACGTCGTCCCCACCTTCCTCCGAGTTGACCCCGGCGGTCTCCCGTGAGTCCCCAGCACCACAAGGGCCTGCTGGCAACACGGGACAAGGGTTGCGCTCGTTGCGGGACTTAACCCAACATCTCACGACACGAGCTGACGACAGCCATGCACCACCTGTACACCGACCACAAGGGGGCACCCATCTCTGGATGTTTCCGGTGTATGTCAAGCCTTGGTAAGGTTCTTCGCGTTGCGTCGAATTAAGCCACATGCTCCGCCGCTTGTGCGGGCCCCCGTCAATTCCTTTGAGTTTTAGCCTTGCGGCCGTACTCCCCAGGCGGGGCACTTAATGCGTTAGCTGCGGCACGGACCACGTGGAATGTGGCCCACACCTAGTGCCCACCGTTTACGGCGTGGACTACCAGGGTATCTAATCCTGTTCGCTCCCCACGCTTTCGCTCCTCAGCGTCAGTATCGGCCCAGAGATCCGCCTTCGCCACCGGTGTTCCTCCTGATATCTGCGCATTTCACCGCTACACCAGGAATTCCGATCTCCCCTACCGAACTCTAGCCTGCCCGTATCGACTGCAGACCCGGGGTTAAGCCCCGGGCTTTCACAACCGACGCGACAAGCCGCCTACGAGCTCTTTACGCCCAATAATTCCGGACAACGCTTGCGCCCTACGTATTACCGCGGCTGCTGGCACGTAGTTAGCCGGCGCTTCTTCTGCAGGTACCGTCACTTGCGCTTCTTCCCTGCTGAAAGAGGTTTACAACCCGAAGGCCGTCATCCCTCACGCGGCGTCGCTGCATCAGGCTTGCGCCCATTGTGCAATATTCCCCACTGCTGCCTCCCGTAGGAGTCTGGGCCGTGTCTCAGTCCCAGTGTGGCCGGTCGCCCTCTCAGGCCGGCTACCCGTCGTCGCCTTGGTGAGCCGTTACCTCACCAACAAGCTGATAGGCCGCGGGCTCATCCTGCACCGCCGGAGCTTTCCACCCAAGGAGATGCCTCCCCGGGTCGTATCCGGTATTAGACCCCGTTTCCAGGGCTTGTCCCAGAGTGCAGGGCAGATTGCCCACGTGTTACTCACCCGTTCGCCACTAATCCACCCCGAAGGGCTTCATCGTTCGACTTGCATGTGTTAAGCACGCCGCCAGCGTTCGTCCTGAGCCAGGATCAAACTCTCCGTGAATGCTTACCCGGCCGGTAAATGAATACCACCGGTCGACACCACGAGAGCGGAACCACCAGAGGAATAACCCAGTGGTTCACAGCGTCCTCGCTGTGTTGTTTCAAAGGAACCTCGACCATCGGAACAGAAACGCTCCGACAGACGGGGCATCAACATATCTGGCGTTGACTTTTGGCACGCTGTTGAGTTCTCAAGGAACGGACGCTTCCTTCGTACTCACCACGAGAACCACTCTCACGGCTTTCCTCCGGGCGCTTCCCTTCGGTGTTCCAAACTCTATCAGTGTTTTTCTCTGTCTCCGAACCACCTGCCTGCGGACATGCAGACAGGGACCCCGAGATAGGATCCGACAAGTTTGGTGCTGCCAGGCAACGACGCTTGGTCGCATCGCTCGGCCTCAAGCAGGGGTACAACTGTACACGCGGTCATCGAGCAGTGCAAATCAGCTGTGTCGCGTCGCCAGTTCGTCAACCTCTACGACTCATGCGGAACCCGCACTTCATATGACATACCCTGCTGCCCAGTGCGCCGTCCGGGACGAGCAGTGACGGCCACATCTGAACTCCGTACCCCTGGGAGGCTTCCCATGACCACTGTGACGTCACCCCTCGCAGGACGCGCGATCGGGCTGTCCGCGGTGCCCGACCCGGTCTTCTCGGGGGCGATGGTCGGGCCCGGTGTGGCGGTCGACCCGGTGCGTGAGCCCTCCGAGGCCGTCTCCCCCGTGGACGGGGTCATCGTCTCGCTGCATCCGCACGCCTTCGTCGTGGTGGACGCCGACGGTCATGGCGTGCTGACCCACCTCGGCATCGACACCGTGCAGCTCAACGGCGAGGGGTTCGAGCTGCTCGTCACCAAGGGGGACACCGTCACCCGTGGTCAGGCCGTCGTGCGCTGGAACCCCGCCGCGGTCGAACTGGCGGGCAAGTCTCCGGTGTGTCCGGTGGTGGCGCTGGAGGCCACGGCCGACTCCCTCTCCGGTCTCCGCGACGACGGCGATGTGAAGGCGGGCGACCAGCTCTTCGCCTGGAGCTGACGTCATCGCCGTACTGCACGGCAATCGGACAACCATCGCGGTGGCGGGACCCGCCGCACGAATCGGAGACGGGTGAGATGGAGACAACGCTGCGAGGCGTCGGTGTGAGCCACGGGGTGGCGATCGGCGAAGTCCGGCACATGGGGACGGCGGTACTCGAGCCCCCGGCGAAGCAGATCCCCGCGGAGGAAGCGGAGCGCGAACAGGGGCGCGCCCGCAAGGCCGTGGATGCCGTGGCGGCCGATCTCATGGCACGCGGCAATCTGGCCGGTGGCGAGGCCCAGGCCGTCCTGGAGGCCCAGGCCCTGATGGCCCAGGATCCCGAGCTGATGGTGGACGTGGAACGCCGCATCGCCGTCGGCAGCACCGCCGAGCGGGCGGTGTACGACGCGTTCGCCGCGTACCGTGAGCTGCTCGCGGCCGCCGGGGAGTACCTCGCCGGTCGGGTGGCCGACCTCGACGACGTCCGGAACCGTATCGTCGCCCGCCTGCTCGGGGTGCCGATGCCGGGTGTTCCGGACAGCGAGGAGCCGTACGTGCTCGTGGCGCGGGACCTCGCGCCCGCGGACACGGCGCTGCTGGACCCGTCGCTGGTCCTCGGGTTCGTCACCGAGGAGGGCGGGCCGACCAGCCACAGCGCGATCCTGGCGCGGGCCCTCGGTGTTCCGGCCGTCGTGGCGCTGCCGGGCGCCGGCGAGCTGGCCGAGGGAACGGTGATCGCCGTCGACGGAAGCACGGGCGAGATATTCGTGAACCCGAGCGCCGAGAAGAAGGAGCGGCTCCAGGCCGCGGCGGCCGAGCGCCGGGCCGCTCTCGCCGCCTCGACCGGGCCGGGGGCCACCGCCGACGGCCACCGGGTGCCGCTGCTGGCGAACGTGGGGGGTCCCGGCGATGTTCCGGCCGCTGTCGAGGCCGGTGCCGAGGGTGTCGGTCTGTTCCGTACGGAGTTCCTGTTCCTGGACGACAGCGCGAGGGCGCCGTCCGAGGAGAAGCAGATCAAGGCGTACCGGGAGGTTCTGGAGGCCTTCCCGGAGGGCCGCGTGGTCGTGCGGGTGCTGGACGCGGGCGCGGACAAGCCGCTGGACTTCCTCACCCCCGCGGACGAGCCCAACCCCGCGCTGGGCGTGCGCGGCCTGCGGACGCTTCTGGACCACCCCGAGGTGTTGCGCACGCAGCTGACCGCGCTGGCGAAGGCCGCGGAGGGGCTGCCGGTCTACCTCGAGGTGATGGCGCCGATGGTCGCCGACCGCACCGATGCGAAGGCGTTCGCCGATGCCTGCCGGGACGCCGGGCTGCGGGCGAAGTTCGGCGCCATGGTGGAGATTCCCTCGGCCGCGCTGCGGGCGCGCTCGATCCTGCAGGAGGTCGAGTTCCTGTCGCTGGGGACCAATGACCTCGCGCAGTACACGTTCGCCGCCGACCGTCAGGTGGGTGCCGTGTCGCGCCTGCAGGATCCGTGGCAGCCGGCGCTGCTCGACCTGGTCGCGCTGTCCGCCGAGGCGGCCAAGGCCGAGGGCAAGAGCTGCGGGGTCTGCGGCGAGGCGGCTTCGGACCCGCTGCTGGCGTGTGTGCTGACCGGTCTGGGTGTCACCTCCTTGTCGATGGGCGCGGCGTCGATTCCCTACGTCCGGTCCGCGCTGGCCAAGTACACGCTGGCGCAGTGCGAGCGTGCGGCGGCGGCCGCGCGTGCCGCCGACACCGCCGACGACGCGCGCACGGCGGCTCAGGCGGTGCTGTCCGGGGAGTAGCCGCAGGCATGGCCGTGCGGCGAGGGGCGTTCCACCCGTGGGTGGGGCGCCCCTCGGCCGTCCGGGCGCCTCGGGTTCGGGAGGCGTGCCTCAATGGGTGTGGTCGGTCGGTTGCGGGTCGTCCTCGAGGCCGGGCGGTGCGCAGTAGTCGACGCCGGATTCCGGGGCCACGAGGTCACCGGACTCGATGTCGGTGCAGTAGGCGTCGAAGACCTCGGCCGCGGTGAGCGGTTCCAGTCGCCCTCCCCGTAGGCGCCATCCGTAGACGCGGTCCGTCGTGTCGGGTGCCGTGGTGCGGATGACGAGGCCACCGGCGCAGTCGGTGGCGATGCCCAGGGCGAGGACGGTGGTGAATTCGAGGGCGTCTGTCTCGTCCAGACGGGTCGCGCCGCCGGGGTCCGCGTCGGCGTTGAGCACCGCGACGAGCGTCTGCGGTGCCGCCGAGACGCTGCACACGAGGTGGAGGTGGCCGGGGCTCGCCGTGTCGAGGACGCGGGTGAGGAGACGGCAGGCGTGTGCGAAGGCGCCGCGTCCGATGTCCTCGCCGCAGGAGGCGCAGTCTCCGAGGTGGGCGAGGACTGCCGTCGCGTACTGCCGGGTGGACTGACGGACGGCTTCGCCGAGCAGGTCCGGGACGAGTTCGGCCAGGGGCTGTCCCTCGTACGGGACGGTGGGTCCCGTGGCGGCCAGTCCCGCCGTGAAGCGGGCGCGGCTGGACGGCGCGTCGGGTTCCAGGCCGTTGTCGGCGCAGAACCGTGCGTACTGCTCCGGGTCGAAGAGGGCCACCGTGGTGTGGCCGCCCTCTGCGGCCAGGGACCTGAGCAGGTCCTCCACCTGCCGGAGGTACGTGGTGTGGTCGTGGAAGGTGAAGGTGCGGTAGCGCCGCATCGCGGTGAAGTCGTGCTCGTCGGTCAGCAGGCCGATGGTTCCCGCGATTTCGCGGCGCAGGACGCGTCGCATGGTCTGGTGCTCGGTGTGCGGCATGATTCCCCCTACGGACGGTCGATCAATTCTCACTCACCGTAATCGGTGGCGCTGACAATGCCGCCGGGGTCAGCCGCGCTTGCGGGCCAGGTCCTCGTAGAAGTGGAGCAGGTCGAGGTTGTCGATGGAGCCGGGGTTGACGGCCTTCTCCAGCGGGGTGCCCTGGAGGAGGCGCTTGACGGGGACCTCGATGCGCTTGCCGGTGAGGGTGTGCGGGATGCCCGGGACCTCGATGATCTCGTCGGGGACGTGGCGCGGTGAGAGCTGGTCCCGGATGGTCTGCTTGATGCGGGTGAGGAGGGCGTCGTCCAGGACGGCCCCCGGTACGAGGTGGACGAAGAGGGGCATCCAGTAGCCGCCGTCGGACTGCTCGATGCCGATGACGAGGGACTCCTTGATCTCGGGCAGGCGCTCGACGGCCTCGTAGATGTCGGCCGAGCCCATACGGACGCCCTGCCGGTTCAGGGTGGAGTCGGAGCGGCCGTGGATGACCACGGAGCCGCGGGTGGTGAGGGTGATCCAGTCGCCGTGGCGCCAGACGTCCGGATACATGTCGAAGTAGCTGTCGTGGTACCGGCTGCCGTCGGGGTCGTTCCAGAAGCGGATCGGCATCGAGGGCATCGGGTTGGTGACGACCAGCTCGCCCACCTCGTCGATGAGGGGCTTCCCGGCCGGGTCCCAGGACTGCAGGTCGGTGCCGAGACCGGGTGCCTGGAGTTCGCCGATGTACACGGGGAGGGTCGGCACCGCTCCCGCGAAGCAGGAGCACACGTCCGTGCCGCCGCTGACGGAGGCGATCCACAGGTCGTCGCGGACCTCGTCGTGCAGCCAGCCGAAGCCGTCGGGCGGCAGCGGCGAGCCGGTCGTCGCCACGCACTGCACGCGTGCGAGGTCGTAGTCCCGTGCCGGGTGCACGCCGGCCTTGCGGCAGGCCATGACGTACGCGGCGGACGTGCCGAACAGGGTGGCCCCCGTGCGCTCGGCCACGCGCCACTGGGCGCCGGTGTCGGGGTGGCCGGGGCTGCCGTCGTAGAGGACGATCGTGGTTCCCGTCAGAAGGCCGGAGACGAGGAAGTTCCACATCATCCAGCCGGTGGACGTGTACCAGAAGAAGCGGTCCCCGGGGCCTAGGTCGCAGTGCAGACCGAGCTGCTTGAGGTGCTCGATCAGGATGCCGCCCTGGGACTGGACGATGGCCTTGGGCAGGCCGGTCGTGCCCGAGGAGTACAGCACCCACAGCGGATGGTCGAACGGAACCTGTTCGAAGACGGGCTCGACGTCCGCGGAGGTGAGGGCCTGCCATTCCAGAGCGCCCTCGGGGGCGTCGGTGCCGAGGAGCGGGATGTGGACGACGGCGCGCAGGGTGGGCAGCTCGCGGCGGAGTTCGGCGACGGTCTCACGGCGGTCGTGCTCCTTGCCTCCGTAGCGGTAGCCGTCGACCGTGAACAGGACGACGGGCTCGACCTGCTGGAAGCGGTCCAGGACGCTGCGGGCGCCGAAGTCGGGTGCGCAGGAGGTCCACACGCCGCCGACGGCGGCCGTGGCGAGCAGGGCGACGACGGCCTGCGGGATGTTCGGGAGGTAGCCGCTGACGCGGTCCCCTGGGCGCACGCCGAGGGCGCGCAGCTCGGCGGCCAGGGAGCCGACCTGGCGGCGCAGCTCGGACCAGGTGACCGGGCGGGGCTCGTGGGTCTCGTCGACGGCCAGCAGGGCCGGTTCGCCGGCGCGGGTGGCCGCCGCGCGCAGGGCGTGTTCGGCGTAGTTGAGGGTCGCCCCGGGGAACCATTCGGCGCCCGGCATGGCGCGGCTGCCGAGGACGCGTGTGGGGGGCGTGGAGAACCGTACGTCGAACCACTCGGTGACGGCCTTCCAGAAGGTGTCCAGTTCGTCCACCGACCAGCGGTGCAACGCCGCGTAGCCGCCCTCGGAGGGAGCTCCGTGGTGTTCGGCCGCCCAGGTCTGGAACCTGGTGATCTGCGCCCGGGCGATGCGGTCGGCATCGGGCTGCCAGAGCGGAGTGGCGTTCGCTGAGGTCATGGGGCGGCTCCCGGGCTGTACGCGTCGTGTGCGTGGGTCGCGCACGAGCGGGGTGTGCGCGTCACGCGGCTGACAGGGACGATGCCATGTGATCGACTTCTGCACCAGGGTGTGCCCCACATAGTCGGCATCGTGAAGATGTGCTCGCGCCATGGGTGAACGACAGTTGAACGGCGCCCCTGTACGGGGACGTCAATGGCAGGGTGAGCAGCATGGACGGTCGTGACCTGGTGCGTTCGGTGAAGGCGGTCGGTTCGGGCGGTGCGGCGCAGGGCGTGCGCATGGTGCGGGCCGCGTGGCGCAGGAGGCGCACCGACGCGACCGGGTTGCCGCGGCGGGGCGCGGAGCGGGCGCGGGTGCCCGGGCTCGTGCAGGACGTGGAGCCCGGGCCGGGCGGTGGTGTCGTGCGGTTCGCCCGGTCGGAACTGCGGATCATGGTCGCCGTGAACGGGGGCGTGTTCTGGGGCTGGGACGGGGCCGGGCCCGAACCGTCGTACGCGCTCGCCGGCTCCGGTCCCGAGCCGGATCCCCGGGCCGTGCTGGAGCCGGACAAGGACGGCGGCTGGCGGGTCGTGGCGGAACGCGTGACGGTCGTGGTGTCGCGGCACGGCGCGATCGAGGTGCGGACGCCCGGTGGGGTGACCCTGCGCCGTGATCTGCCGCCCCGCTGGTGGGAGCCGGTGGAGGGGGGCGGTGCGCGCTGGATGCAGCGGTCCGAGGTGACACCGGACGCGCGGTTCTTCGGGCTCGGTGGGCGGGCGTCGGGGCCGCGGTTGCGTGACGGGACGTACCGGCTGTGGAACACGGACCCCGGACGTCCCTTCGGGCCCGGCGATGATCCGCTGTACATCACCATGCCGGTGCACCTGGTGGTCGCGGACGCGGCCACGCACCTGGTGTTCCACGACACCTCCTGGGACGGCACGGTGACCTTGCGGGAGGGTCAGGAGGGCGCGGGCTCCGGGCACGACCGGGCGGGCACCTGCGAGATACGGATGGACGGCGGCCCGCTGCGCTGCTGGGTGATGGTCGGCACTCCCGCGCGCGTGCTGCTGGTCTGGGCGTCGCTGACCGGGGCGGCCGCGCTGCCGCCGGCGTGGGCGCTGGGGTACCAGCACGCGCGGTGGGGTTTCGGCGGCGAGCAGGGGGTGCGGCGGATCGTCGGGGGCTACCAGGAGCGCGGCCTTCGGCTGGACGCCGTGCATCTGGACATCGACCACTACGACGGCCACCGGGTGTTCACCGTCGACCAGGACGCCTTCCCCAAGCTGCCGCTGCTCGCCGAGGAGCTGCGACGGGACGGGATCCGGCTGGTGTCGATCGTCGACCCGGCGGTCAAGGCCGAGCCGGGCGACGCCGTGTACGACGGCGGGCGTGCCGTGGACGCGTTCGTGCGGGACGCGACGGGGCGGGTCGTCGAAGGGGTCGTGTGGCCCGGTGAGGCGGTCTATCCGGACTTCACGGACGCACGGGTGCGACGGTGGTGGGGCGGGCTCTACGAGGAGCGTCTGGGGCAGGGCTTCGCGGGTTTCTGGCACGACATGAACGAGCCGGTGTCGTTCACGGCGTTCGGGGAGAACACCCTGCCCCGCTCGTCCCGGCACGTGCTGGAGGGGCGCGGCGGCGACCACAGGGAGGCCCACAACGTGTACGCGCTGTGCATGGCCCGGGCGGCGTACGAGGGGCTGCGGGAACTCGCCCCCGACGAGAGGCCGTTCCTCTTCTCCCGCTCCGGGTGGGCGGGGATGCAGCGGTACGGGGGGACGTGGTCGGGCGATGTGGCCACGGGCTGGCCCGGTCTGCGCGCCTCGCTGTCGCTGGTGATGGGGCTCGGGCTGTGCGGAGTGCCGTATTCGGGGCCGGACGTGGGCGGGTTCGACGGGAGTCCTTCGCCGGAACTGTATCTGCGCTGGTTCCAGCTCGCCTCGTACCTGCCGCTGTTCCGCACGCACGCGAGTCTGCGGGCCGGGCGCCGGGAGCCCTGGGAGTTCGGCGGCGACGTCCTGGAGCACGCGCGTGTGGCGCTCGCCGAGCGGCACCGTCTGCTGCCGTACTTCGTGACGCTGGCGCATCTGGCGCGGCGCACGGGTGCCCCCTATGTGCGGCCCCTGTGGTGGGGAGAGCCCGATGACCGGCTGCTGAGGGACTGCGAGGACGCCTTCCTGCTGGGAGACGGCCTTCTGGTGGCGCCGGTGCTGGATCCCGGAGCGGAACGGCGGTCGGTGCCGCTGCCGAGGGGGCGGTGGTACGACACGGCGACCGAGAAGGCGTACGAAGGGCCGGGGCGGGTGCTGGTCGACGCGCCCCTGGCACGGATCCCGGTGCTGGCGCGGGCCGGCGCCGTCCTGCCGGTGCGCGGCCGGGGCGGGGGTCTGGAGCTGGAGGCGTGGGCGCCCGCACGGGGGCGGTCGGGCGAGGGGCTGGTGGTGCCGGCCATGGGCGACGGCTGGGACGAACCGGAGATCGAGCGGTATGTGTCGCGGTGGAAGGGACGGCGTGTGGTGGTCCGGCGGGAGGGGGGCGAGGGCCGGAGCGAGCCCGTCTGGCCGGTGCGCGTACGGGGTCTCGGTCAGGGATGACGCGGTCGGTGCGGGGTCGCCCGGTGCTTCGTCCGGGCGGCCCCGCGCGGGTGGCCGCCCTGGACCCGGCCGGCCGGCGGGACGGGCACAGGCGCCGTCCCGCCCCGGTCACACGTAGCGGCCGTCGAACCACCCCTGTACCGCCAGCGTGTGCAGCGGGAAGGCGAGTTCGGCGGGCCGGCGCAGCAGGTGCCAGCCCTCGGTCTCGTCCGTGCCCGCGGGTGGCGGGAGGTCGGCGGCAGGGCGCTCGGGGAGGAGCCCGAACAGCAGCAGGTGGCCGTCGGGCGAGCTCATCGCGTCGACGAGCCGCACATCGCGGCCGGCCGCGTCGATGCCGGTCTCCTCCTTGAGCTCGCGCACGACGGCCTGCCGCCAGTCCTCTCGGTGTTCGATGAACCCTCCGGGAAGGGCGACACCCCCGCGCGCGGGAGGGATGGTTCGTGTGATGACGACCAGGGCGGTGCCCTTGGTGTCGTACACCGGCTGGAGGGCCACCGCTACGGGCAGCGGGTTCCGGTAGGCCACGGTGCCGCAGGCGGCGCAGGTGCGGGGCCAGCCGGAAAGGCCCTCTCCATAGGGCGCTCCGCAGCTCGAACAGTGGGAGTCCGGCACGGAGTCGGCGGATGGGAACGGAGATTCGGACACGTGGCGGACTGTATCCGATCACCTGGCCGGCGTCTTCCCGGGGAGGCTCAACGGGACGGCGCGAGCGATGCCGGGGACACCGGGAAGTCGAAGTAGGTGTCGGGATACGGCTCCGGCTTGTAGGTGTAGTGCCACCACTCCTCGGCGAGGTTGACGAAGCCCAGCTTCTGCAGGGTGCTCTTCAGAAGCTCCCGGTTGGCGCGCTGCTCCCCGACGATCCGGGGGTCGTCGGTGTGGGCGAGGGTGTCGAAGCAGTCGAAGCCCGTGCCCATGTCCACGGAGTTGTCGGGGAAGCGCTCGTCCCTGGGCGCGTAGCAGGGCACGAGCGGCCGGCCCGGGACGTATGGCCGGGTCGGCCCGGCCGGGAGCCGCACGATCGTCAGGTCCATGGTGGAGCCGCGGCTGTGCCCTGACTTCTCCGCGATGTAACCGTCCGCGAACAGCCGGGTCTTGTCGACCTGCGGATAGAACTCGGTCTTCATCCTCTGGTCGTCGAGGTCCTCGGCCCAGCGCACGAAGTGGTCCACGGCGCGCTGCGGCCGGTAGCAGTCGTACACCTTGAGCGTGTAGCCCTGGCGCAGCAGCTTCGTCTGTGCCTTGTGCAGGGCCCGCGCCGCGGGGCGGGTGAGGATGCACAGCGGCTGGCGGTAGCCGTCGATGCGCCGTCCGACGAAGTTGTGCGGGGTGAAGTAGCGGATGTCCTGGAGGATCGTCGGGTCCACCGATCTGAGCGCGACGAAGTCCGCGGGAGCCTTGGGTCCGGGCGCGGCCTGGACGGTGGCCGATGCGCATGTGACGGCCAGGAGCGCGGCGAGCGCGGTGACGATGCCTCGCATCGCGACGGAGAGTCGTGTCATGTCCTTTGCATTTACCAGTCGTCGGTGCGGCGGTGGAAGCGGTTCCCGGCGACACCTGCCGATTCACCGGGACCCGTGGCAGACTGACTTTCTGACTTTCTGACGTACCGTCAGAAAGGCGAGACAGACGCCGGATACAGCCGTCAGACATGACACCCGGAGGAACCATGTCGCGTGTCCGCATCCCCGTGGTGGCCGGATGGTTCGCCGGCGACGGGGACGACTTCCGCCTCGTCGGCACACGGTGTTCGGCGTGCGGGTCGGTGTTCTTTCCGCGTGAGGACCTCGCGTGCCGCAATCCCGCGTGCGGGCATGACGATCTCACCGAGGTCCCCCTGTCCAAGCAGGGACGTATCTGGTCGTACACCGACACCCGTTACCAGCCACCGTCACCCTATGTGACGAATCCGGAACTTCCGTGGCAGCCGTACGCGTTGATCGCGGTGGAGCTGGAGGCGGAGCGCATCGTGGTGCTCGGGCAGGCGGCCCCGGGCGTGACCGTCGCCGACCTGGCGGTGGGCATGGAGGTGGAGGCCGTCCCCGGGGTCCTGCACGAGGACGCGGAGACGACCTGGACGACATGGAACTGGCGGCCGACGGGAGTGGCGGCGTGACGGACGACGTGGCGGTGCTCGGCGCGGGCATGCACCCATGGGGCAAGTGGGGACACGGCTTCGTCGAGTACGGGACGGTGGCGGCGCGGGCGGCGCTCGCCGACGCGGGGGTCGACTGGCGGGACGTCGGCTCGATCGTGGGGGCGGACACGGTGCGGGGCGGCTATCCCGGATATGTCGCGGGCTCGACGTTCGCCAAGGCGCTCGGCTGGCAGGGGGCGAGGGTCGCCAGCGTGTACGCGGCGTGCGCGTCGGGGGCCCAGGCGGTGGCTGCGGCGCGGGCACAGATCCTGGCGGGGCTCGCGGACGTCGTGCTCGTGGTCGGGGCGGACTCGGCGCCCAAAGGGTTCTTCCGCCCGGCCGGCGGAGACCGGCCCGACGATCCGGACTGGCTGCGGTTCCGGGTCCTCGGGGCGACCAATCCGGCGTACTTCGGGCTGTACGCGCGCCGGCGGATGGCCGTCCACGGGGACACGCTGGACGACTTCGCACAGGTCGAGGTGAAGAACGCCGCCCTGGGAGCGCTGAACCCCAACGCCCGCTACCGGGCGCGGGTCACCGCCGAGGAGGTCTCCGCCTCCGCGGTCGTGGCCGATCCCCTGCGGCTGCTCGACATCTGTGCGACGTCCGACGGCGGGGCGGCGCTCGTCCTGTCGAGCATGGACTTCGCGCGGCGGCACGGGGCGGCCGAGCCGGTGCGGATCCGGGCGGTGTCCACGGTGACACCGCACTATCCCAACACCGTGCTGGATCTGCCCGACATCGCGACGGACTCGGCGGCCGCGGTGGAGCCGGCGGGCGCGTCGTTCCGCGCATCGATCGCCCGGACCGCGTACGAGGAAGCGGGGATCGGACCCGATGACCTCTCCCTCGCCGAGGTGTACGACCTGTCCACCGCCCTGGAACTGCAGTGGTACGAGGACCTGGGGCTGTGCGGGGAAGGCGAGGCGGCCAAGCTGCTGCGGGACGGTGCCACGACCCTCGGTGGACGCATACCCGTCAACGTCAGCGGTGGACTGGCCTCGTTCGGGGAGGCCGTCCCGGCTCAGGCGATCGCCCAGGTGTGCGAGCTGACCTGGCAGTTGCGGGGGGATGCGGGCGACCGGCAGGTGGCCGGTGCGCGCGTCGGGATCACCGCGAACCAGGGGCTGTTCGGACATGGATCGGCGGTGGTCGCGGTTCGGTGACATGGGGGGACCGGCCGTCCGGCCGCTGCGACAGCGGAGTCCCGGCGGCCCCAGCTCGCCGCCCCGGACGCGGCGGCCCCGGAAGCGGCGGCCCCGCTTCGGCGTCCCAACCGTTGCCGTCGCCGACCTTGACGCTCCCTGGGTGCCGGGGAAAACTTCCGGATGTCAGTCGGCATCGCCGCATTCGGGCGTATTCAGAGGGTGCGCCCCCAGGCCCACGCCAGTACGACGGGCCGTCCCCCACGGGCGATTCCACTGCGGGCACGCTCGTCGCGGACGCCGGGCGGGGCGCGGAATCCTCCCTGCCTTCGGCTGAAGTCGCCAAGGGAAACGCACCCTGCACGGAGGACCGACACGGGGCGAAGCCGCCCCGGGCGAGAGCCTAGGAGCCGCCATGACGCATGGAAGCATCTTCGTCGGCGAGTTGATCGGAACGGCCATACTCATCCTGTTCGGCGCCGGTGTCTGCGCCGCCGTCACCCTCAACCACTCGAAGGCGAAGGGAGCGGGCTGGGTCGTCATCGCCTTCGGCTGGGGCTTCGGCGTCCTGGCGGGGGCGTACACGGCCGCTCCCAAGTCCGGCGGACACCTCAATCCGGCGGTGACGCTCGGCCTCGCCATGGCCGGCATCACCGAGTGGGGGGACGTTCCCTACTACCTGCTGGGCCAGATGGCGGGCGCGGTCCTCGGCGCCGTCCTGACCTGGCTGCTGTACTTCGCGCAGTTCCAGGCCAACGCCGAGGAGGACACGGCGCAGCCCACGCTCGGAATCTTCTCCACGGCCCCGGAGATCCGTGATCCGGTCGCCAACCTGATCACCGAGATCATCGCGACCGTGGGTCTGGTGCTGCCCATCCTGTTCTTCGGCAAGAACCTCGGCACCGGCATCGGCCCGATCCCCGGCACGACGGCCTACGGCTCGGGCATCGGCATCCTGCTCGTCGCCCTGCTCGTCGTCGGGATCGGCCTCTCCCTCGGCGGGCCCACCGGCTACGCGATCAATCCCGCCCGCGACCTCGGCCCCCGTATCACCCACGCACTGCTGCCGATTCCCAACAAGGGGGGCTCGGACTGGGGTTACGCCTGGATACCGGTGGCGGGACCGCTGATCGGCGGGGCGCTGTCGGCCCTTGTGTACAAAGCAGCCTTCTGACCCTTTGACGAAGGGGACGTCATGACGGACCACGACCGCAAGTACGTCGCCGCGATCGACCAGGGCACCACCTCCAGCCGCTGCATCATCTTCGACCAGGACGGTGCGATCGTCGCCGTCGACCAGCGCGAGCACCGCCAGATCTTCCCCAAGCCGGGCTGGGTCGAACACGACGCCACCGAGATCTGGTCGAAGGTGCAGGCGGTGGTCGCGGGCGCGATCGCCAAGGCCGGACTGCGCGCCGACCGGCTCAGCGCGCTCGGTATCACCAACCAGCGCGAGACGACGGTCCTGTGGGACCGCGCCACGGGCAAACCCGTGCACAACGCGATCGTGTGGCAGGACACACGGACCGCGGGGCTGTGCCACGAACTGGGGGGCGCCGACGGGCAGGACCGTTTCCGCGAGCAGACCGGGCTGCCGCTCGCGAGCTACTTCTCCGGGCCGAAGGCGGCCTGGCTCCTCGACAACGTCCCCGGCCTCAGGGCGCGCGCCGAGCGCGGGGAGATCGCCTTCGGCACCATCGACTCCTGGCTGATCTGGAACCTGACCGGGGGCACGGACGGCGGACGCCACGTCACCGACGTCACCAACGCCGGCCGCACCATGCTGATGAACCTCCGGACGCTCCAGTGGGACCCGTCGATCCTGTCCGCGATGAACATCCCGGAGGCCGTGCTGCCGGAGATCAGGTCCTCCGCCGAGGTGTACGGGACCGCCGTCGGCCAGCTCGCGGGCGTCCCCGTCGCCTCGGCGCTGGGCGACCAGCAGGCGGCCGTGTTCGGGCAGGCGTGCTACGACGTGGGCACGGCGAAGAACACCTACGGCACCGGCAGCTTCCTGCTGCTGAACACCGGGAACCGGCCGGTGCCGTCCAAGAGCGGGCTGCTGACGACCATGGGCTACAAGATCGGCGGCGAGGCGCCCGTCTACTGCCTGGAGGGGTCGATCGCGATCACCGGTGCGCTGGTGCAGTGGTTCCGTGACCAGCTCGGCATCATCCGCAGCGCGGACGAGATCGAGACGCTGGCGGCGAGCGTCGAGGACAACGGCGGCGCTTACATCGTGCCCGCGTTCTCGGGACTGTTCGCGCCCTACTGGCGCTCCGACGCGCGCGGCGTGATCACCGGACTCACCCGGTACGTCACGAAGGCACACCTCGCGCGGGCGGTGCTGGAGGCGACGAGCTGGCAGACGCGTGAGGTCGTGGACGCCATGCACCAGGACTCGGGGGTGCGGATCACCACCCTGAAGGTCGACGGCGGCATGACGAAGAACAACCTGCTGATGCAGCACCAGGCGGATGTGCTCGGGGTGCCCGTGATCCGCCCGAAGGTCTCCGAGACGACCTGCCTGGGCGCCGCGTACGCGGCCGGCCTGGCGACAGGGGTGTGGAACGGTCTGGACGAGCTGACCTCGCACTGGCAGAAGGACGTCGAGTGGACACCCGCCATGGAGGCCCCGGTGCGCGACCGTGAGTACCACAACTGGCGCAAGGCCGTGGAGAAGAGCTTCGGCTGGCACGAGGACGGTGAGGGGTGAGCCCCGCCCCCCACACCTGCGTGCGTCTCGCGTGAGCCACGCGGGCACGCACGGCTGCGGCCCGCCCCCGGTCGGCGGGGTGCGGGCCGTATGTGACGCGCCGCCGCGGGATCAGGTGATGACGCGCTCGCGGCGGGCGGCGGAGTGCGCCCCGGCATGCCGGACGACCTCGATCAGGATGTCCTTGGCCGACTCGCGCTCGCGGGCGTCGCCGAGGACGACCGGCACGCCACGGTCGAGGTCGAGGGCCCGCCGTACGTCCTCGGCCGGGTAACGGACCGCGCCCTCGAAGCAGTTGACCGCGACGACGAAGGGGATGGAGCGCCGCTCGAAGTAGTCGACGGCGGCGAAGCAGTCCTCCAGGCGGCGGGTGTCGGCGAGGACGACCGCGCCCAGGGCCCCAGTGGCCAGTTCGTCCCACAGGAACCAGAAGCGGTCCTGACCGGGTGTCCCGAAGAGGTACAGCACCAGGTCCTCGCGGAGGGTGATACGGCCGAAGTCCATGGCGACGGTGGTGGTGTGCTTGCCTTCCACCCCGCGGGTGTCGTCGACCGGGCGGCCCGCCTCGGTGAGCACTTCCTCGGTGCGCAGCGGCCGGATCTCGCTGACCGCGCCGACGAGGGTCGTCTTGCCCACGCCGAAGCCGCCGGCCACGAGGATCTTGAGCGTGACGGGCTCGACCGGAGGCTTGCCGCGCTCACTGCGCCCGAAGATCATCGTTCTCTTCTCCTGCGTGATGGGGGTCGGGTGGCGGTCCGTAGCCTCCGCCGCCGGGTGTCTCGATGACGAGTACGTCGCCGGTGCCGACGTCCGCCGAGTCGCTGCCTCTCAGCTGCCGCACGGTACCGTCGGCGCGCTCCACACGGTTGGCGCCGAGCGCTCCCGGCCGGCCGCCGGCCATGCCGTACGGCGGGACCCTGCGGTGCTGCGAGAGCGTGGAGACGGTCATGGGCTCCTGGAAGCGGATGCGGCGCACCGCGCCGTCGCCGCCGCGCCAGCGGCCGGCTCCCCCGCTGCCGTCCCGTACCGCGAACTCGTCGAGGAGGACGGGCAGTCGCGATTCGAGGACCTCGGGGTCGGTCAGCCGCGAGTTGGTCATATGGGTCTGGACGACGGATGCGCCGGGGAAGCCGTCGCCGGCTCCGGATCCCGAGGCGACGGTCTCGTAGTACTGGTGACGGTCGTTGCCGAAGGTGACGTTGTTCATGGTGCCGGAGCCCTCGGCCTGCACACCGAGGGCCGCGTACAGGGCGCCGGTGATGGCCTGGGACGTCTCGACGTTCCCGGCGACGACGGCGGCGGGCGGCTCGGGCGCGAGCATCGAGCCGGACGGCACGATGATGTCGAGGGGACGCAGACAGCCGTCGTTGAGGGGGATGTCGGCGGCGACGAGGGTGCGGAACACGTACAGCACGGCCGCGTTGACGACCGAGAAGGGCGCGTTGAAGTTGGTGGCGAGCTGCGGGGACGTGCCGGTGAAGTCGATGGTCGCGCGGCGGCGCCCGCGGTCCACCCGCACGCGGACGCGGATGACGGCGCCGGAGTCGGTCTCATAGGCGTACTCGCCGTCGTCCAGGGCGCCGATCACCCGGCGGACCGCCTCCTCGGCGTTGTCCTGGACGTGCTTCATGTACGCCTGCACGACGTCGAGCCCGAAGTCCTCGATCATGCGGCCGACTTCGTCGACGCCCTTCTGGTTGGCGGCGATCTGGGCGCGCAGGTCGGCCAGGTTGGTCCTGGGGTTGCGTGACGGCCAGGGCGCCTCGGTCAGCAGGCGCAGCGTCGCCTCTTCGAGGAAGCGGCCGTTCTCGGCGAGCAGCCAGTTGTCGAAGAGGACGCCCTCCTCCTCGATGCTGCGGCTGTGCGCGGGCATGGAGCCGGGGGCGATGCCGCCGATCTCCGCGTGGTGGCCGCGGGAGGCGACGTAGAAGAGGATCCGCTCACCCTCCGTGTCGAAGACGGGGGTGATGACCGTGACGTCGGGCAGATGGGTTCCCCCGTGGTAGGGGTCGTTCACGGCGTAGGTGTCACCGGGGCGCATGCCGCCCGCGCGGCGCCGGATGACCTCCTTGACGCTGGTGCCCATCGAGCCCAGGTGGACGGGGATGTGGGGGGCGTTGGCGACCAGGTTGCCCTCGGGGTCGAAGAGGGCGCAGGAGAAGTCCAGCCGTTCCTTGATGTTGACCGACTGGGCGGTGGACTCCAGGCGTGCGCCCATCTGCTCGGCGATGGACATGAACAGGTTGTTGAAGACCTCGAGCAGCACCGGGTCGGCTTCCGTACCGAGATCGGAACTCTCCGTGACCGCCACACGTTCCATGACGAGATGGCCGTCGTCGGTCGCGGCGGCCCGCCAGCCGTCGTCGACGACGGTCGTCGCGCCGGCCTCCGTGATGATCGCGGGACCCATGACGGCGTCGCCGGGCGGCAGGTGCTCCCGGTGGTGGAGGGGTACCTCGCGCCAGGCGCCGCCCGTGTGCAGGCGGACCGTCCCGGCGGCGGTGCGGCCCTCGTACGGGGCGAGGGCCGAGAGATCGGGGGGTTCGGTGATGCCGGTGGCTTCGACGGAGAGGGCCTCCACGACGACCGGCCGGTCGAGCGTGAAGGAGTACGTGGCGCGATGACGTTCTTCGAAGGCGCGCCTCATCGCGCCGGGCTCGGTCAGCTCGACGGTGAGGGTGGTGTCCGTGCCGTCGTAGCGCAGCTGGGCCCGGCGTGCGACCCGGATGCGGTCCTCGGGCACGTCCTCGGCGAGGAGTTCGGCGCGGGCGATGCCCTCCAGGTCGTCTGCGGTCTTGCGGATGCCGGGCATCGAGGCGGGCTCCAGCGGGGCCTCGACGGACTGCTCGCGCATGGCCGTGGTGTCGGCGAGCCCCATGCCCAGCGCCGAGAGCACCCCCGCCATGGGTGGTACGAGGACGGTGCGGATGCCCAGGGAGTCCGCGACCATGCACGCGTGCTGGCCGCCCGCTCCGCCGAAGGTGGTGAGCGCGTACCGGGTGACGTCGTGTCCCTTCTGGACCGAGATCCGCTTGACGGCGTTGGCGATGTTGGCGACGGCGATCTGCAGATAGCCCTCGGCGACCTGCTCGGGGGTGCGGTCGTCGCCGGTCTGCTCGCGGATGTCGTCCGCGAGCGCGGCGAAGCGCTCGCGGACGAGCGCGTCGTCGAGGGGCTGGTCGCCGTGCGGGCCGAACACCTCGGGGAAGTGGGCGGGCTGGACGCGGCCGAGCATGACGTTGGCGTCGGTGACGGTCAGGGGGCCGCCGGCCCGGTAGGAGGCGGGCCCCGGGTCCGCGCCCGCCGAGTCCGGCCCCACGCGATAGCGGGAACCGTCGAAGTGCAGCACCGAGCCGCCGCCCGCCGCGACGGTGTGGATGTCGAGCATCGGCGCCCTCAGCCGGACGCCGGCGATCTGGGTGGTGAAGACCCGTTCGTACGCGCCGGCGAAGTGCGAGACGTCGGTGGAGGTGCCGCCCATGTCGAAGCCGATCACCCGGTCGAAGCCGGCGAGCTGCGACATCCTGGCCATGCCGACGATGCCGCCCGCGGGCCCGGACAGGATGGCGTCCTTGCCGCGGAACTGCCCGGCCTCCGCCAGCCCGCCGTTGGACTGCATGAACATCAGCCGGACGCCTTCGAGTTCGTCGGCGACGTGCTGGACGTAGCGGCGCAGGACGGGCGAGAGGTAGGCGTCGACGACCGCGGTGTCGCCGCGCGGGACCAGTTTCATCAGGGGGCTGACCTCGCTGGAGAGCGAGATCTGCGGGAAGCCGGTGCGGGCCGCCAGCTCGCCGATGGCCTGCTCGTGCGCGGGATGCAGATGGCTGTGCATGCAGACGACGGCGAGCGCCCGGATCCCGTCGTCGTACGCCTCCTGGAGGGGGCCGGCGAGGGCGTCGAGGTCGGGGGCGCGCAGGACGGTGCCGTCGGCGGCGATGCGCTCGTCGACCTCGACGACCCGCTCGTACAGCAACTCGGGTAGCTCGATCGCACGGGCGAAGATGCTCGGACGGTTCTGGTAGGCGATGCGCAGGGCGTCACCGAAGCCGCGGGTGATGACGAGCAGGGTGCGTTCGCCCTTGCGTTCCAGGAGGGCGTTGGTGGCGACGGTGGTGCCCATGCGGACCGCGTCGATCGGTCCGTCGTCGTCGAGGAGCGCGCGTACGCCCGCGACGGCCGCGTCGGCGTACCGGTGGGGATTGTCCGAGAGCAGCTTGTGGGTCAGCAGACGGCCGTCCGGGCGGCGCGCGACGACATCGGTGAAGGTACCGCCGCGGTCGACCCAGAACTGCCAGCCGGTGCTCACGTCCGTCTCTCCGATCGCGCTGCTCGGATCCGGGTGCGCAGCGGGTGATCGGCCCGCTGCGGTTGGTCGTCGACGATCGGTCAGATCATAACGGGCGGACCGCGCTTGTGCCGGTGCGACCGCCGGGGGCCGGTTCCCGACGGCCCGCGCCATGGACGGCCTGGCGGCCCCGGTCCGCACGGGTGGGCTCCCTCACCGTCGCGCCCGCGACGGTTGGGGCCCGCGCGTGCCGGCCGGCAGCACGTGCGGGCCCTGCCTCACAGGGCCCGCAGGCCGTTGATCACGTCGCGCAGGATGCTCTCGTCCACCAGCTCGGCGGGCGGCACGGGACGCGACACATGGACCAGTTCACCGTCCACGAGGTCGCCGATGAGGACACGCACCACGCCGATGGGGAGATCGAGTTCGGAGGCGAGTTCGGCGACCGACTGGGGCGTGTCACGGCACAGTTCGACGATGTCCTCGTGTTCCGGGGACAGCGAAGGATCCGTCTCGGGATCGTCCGCCCGGGACTGCGCGACGACCACGGCGATCAGGTCGAGACGGTGCTGGGCCGCATGGCTGGTGCGGCCGCGCGTCATGGCGTACGGGCGGACCACCGGTCCGGCCTCGTCGTCGAACCAGTGGCTGTTTGCCTGACCCTCTCCGCTCATACCATCCCACTACCCACCCGAGGGAAGATCGGTGCGCGGAGCGGACCCCAGATGTACACCGACCCGCTTCACCAGGAGCGTCATCTCGTACGCCACCTGTCCGACGTCGGAGTCGGCGTCCGCCAGGACGGCGAGGCAGCTGCCGTCGCCGGCGGCCGTGACGAACAGGAACGCCTCGTCGAGTTCGACGATGGTCTGGCGGACACCCCCGGCGTCGAAGTGCCGGCCGACGCCCTTGGCGAGGCTGTGGAATCCGGAGGCGACCGCGGCGAGGTGCTCGCTGTCCTCCCGGTTCAGCTCGTCGGAGACCCCCGTGGGCAGGCCGTCGCCGGAGAGCACGAGCGCCTTGCGGATGCTGGCGACGCGCTCCACCAGGTCGTCGAGGAGCCAGTTCAGCTCTCCCGACTCGTTGCCGGTCGCGGTGGGCCCTGCGGCCTTCGGTGCGGTCATCGACCGTCCCCCTTTGTCGTTCCTCGTGCTGAGCCGTCCCGGGCCTGGTCACCCGCCGCGTTCTCCTCGCGGCCGCGCTCCCATCCCCGCTGGAGCGAGGCGAAACGGCTGCGGACCTCGTCGGCGTCGCGCTCGGCGGAACCCGCACCGTCCGCGGTGCGGGACCGCTCGCGCTCGGCGCGCCGGTCGGGGCCCTCCTTCAACTGCGGGGCCAGACTCGCCTGCCGCACCCGGCGGGGCAGGGCGTCCGCGCCCGAGTCCGCCGCTGCGGCCTCGCCGTCCCGCTGCGCCGCCCCGTCCGGGGCGCCGGCCGACGGCCGGAGGCTGCGCCGCCGGGGCAGGGCCGGAGCCTCGGCCCGGTCACCCTTCGAACGTGCCGCCCCTCGTGCGGGTTCCCCGGAGCGGCCGGAAGGGCGCCTGGCCTTCTGGATGCCCGTCATGGTCTCGTCCGGCGGATCGGTCTTCTCGCCGGCTCCGGAACGGCGCGGTCCCGTGGCCGGGACCGGGCGGCCGTGGGAGCTGACGAGCTTGGGGGTGCGGCGCCGCGGCAGCGGGACCGGGGCGCCCGGGCGGTCGCCGTCGCCGGGGCCGGCCGGTTCACGACGGCGGTCGCGCGCCTGCTCCTGGCGGTCGCCCGGCACTTCGGCGAGGGAGCGCCGGGGACGGAACAGGCCGCCGCGTTCGCTGTCCTCGTCGCCGAGCGCGCCGGGGAAGTCGTCGAGCGCGTCCAGGCCGACCGGTGCCTCCAGTTCGACCGGCCCGTCCAGGATCGACGCCGGAATGCCGGGGAGCTTCACGGGCGCGTGGGACAGCGCTGAGGCGCGGTCCTCCCCGGTGCCGTTCTCCTTCCCGGGCAGCGCCCGGTCCAGGCGGAAGCCGATCCCGTTGGTGTCCGGGACGTCGTCGGTCAGCAGCGCGTCGGGGATGAAGACGACGGCTGTGGTGCCGCCGTACGGGGACGGCTGCAGGGAGACGCGGACGTTCTGCCGCTGGGCGAGCCGGCTGACCACGAACAGGCCGAGCCGGTCGGTGTCGGAGAGTTCGAACTCGGGCGTCTCGGCGAGCCGCAGATTGGCGTCCAGGAGCGCCTCGGCCGCCATGCCGAGGCCCCGGTCGTGAATCTCCAGGGTGAAGCCGTTGGCGACGCGTTCGCCGAGGACCTGTACGGCGGTGTGCGGCGGCGAGAACACCGTGGCGTTCTCCAGGAGTTCGGCCACCAGATGGGTGAGGTCGGCGACCGCGGGCCCGGTGACGGCGACGCGGGGCAGTCTGCGCACCTCGATGCGCTCGTAGTCCTCGACCTCGGCGACGGCGGCGCGCACCACGTCCATGAGCTGGACGGGCTTGCGCCACTGCCGGGAGGGCGCGGCGCCGGAGAGGATGACCAGGCCCTCGGCGTGGCGGCGCATGCGCGTGGTGAGGTGGTCGAGGCGGAAGAGATCGGCGAGTTCTCCGGTGTCCTCGGTCCTGCGCTCCATGGTGTCGAGCAGGGTGAGCTGTTTGTGCAGCAGCACCTGGCTGCGGCGGGCGAGGTTCACGAAGACCTCGGAGACACCGGCGCGCAGTTCGGCCTGCTTGACAGCGGCCTCGACCGCGGCACGCTGGAGGGTGTTGAGGGCCTGCCCGACCTCGCCGATCTCGTTCTTGTCGTACTCCAGGCGCGGCACCTCGGTCTCGACGTCGACCTGTTCGCCCGCCGAGAGACGGCGCATCACACTGGGCAGCCGCACCCCTGACGCCTCGTGGGCCTCCAGGCGCAGTCGGCGCAGATCGCGGATGAGGCCGCGGCCGATGCGCACCGACATGATCACCGAGATCAGCAGGGCGACGAGGCCCAGGACGCCGGCAACGGCCGCCTTGACGATGACGTCGAGAGCGAGGGGGCGGACGCGGTCCTGGTAGCGGTCGCCCGCTTCGGTGCTCATCCTGTCGAGCCGGTCGAGGACGTGGCCGGCGGCCTCGTCCCAGGTCGCGGCGGTCACGCCGTGCGGGGTGCCGGGGGTCTGGTGGACGACGGTCTGCTCGGCCACGCGCAGGGGCGCGGTGTCGGCGTTCGTCCAGTAGTGCTGGAAGCGTTCGCTCTCCGAGCCGGGCAGCAGCGACAGGCTGACGTCGTAGAGCACGGCGCGCTGGGCGACGAGGTCGGAGATGTCGCGGATGTCGTCGCGGGTGATCCGGCCGGCGACGAGCGCGGAGCCCAGGAGGGCGTCCTCACGGGAGAGCAGTTCGCGGGCGCGGGAGACCCCGACGAGCGCGCGGCCCTGCTTGTCCATCTCCACGTCGTCGAGGACCTGCAGGTTGGCCAGGAGCGTGAAGCAGGGGTCGATCAGCCGGTTGTAGAGGTCGAGTGCCTGGGAGCGGTTGACGGTGCCGTCCTCGACGCTGTGGCGCAGCGACCGGATGCCGTCGAGGGCGTCCAGGATCGAGGTGAGGTGCTCGGCGGTGTCCTGCCCCATGTCCTCGTGCAGGTCCTCGTCCCTGCTGTTGCGGCGGAGTCCGGCCACGATCTTGTCGGTGGCGGCGCGGCTGCGCCGGAGCGCGGTGAGTGAGGCGGCGGCACGCGGGTCCGCGAGATAGACGAGGGTCTGGCGGCGCTCCGCCTGCAGGACGCGGACGGTGTCCTCGGTGGGGTAGCCGACCCTTTCGACCACGTACGAGACGTTGAACAGCGCCTGCGCCTCACGGCCGGTGAGCACCGTGGCGAAGGCCCAGATGGCGGTCAGGGACAGCAGCGGCACGAGAAGCAGCGCCACGATCTTCCGGCGGATCGACTTCCCGCGAAAGCGCATGGCCTCCCCCAGCTCGCCCCCTCTGGCCCAGGGGGTACACATGTGCGTCAACAAACGGCGTGAGCCTACTACCGACACACGGCTATCTCGAAGGGCCGACGGGGCGCACCGCCTCATGAGCAGCGAACAGGACATGGGCAGTTGTCCCGTCATTGCGGGAGATTGCCTCCCGGACGGGCGTTCTGCGCAGCAGGTCGTGCGTCCGGGAACATGAGCCGGTTGGCCGGAAGTTTTCGGCCGCCGGGAATCTTCGCGGATCGCCGATCGTCTTCCTCTACGGGTATTGAGGCGTAATCAGCCACATGCGTCGCAAGCGGCAACCGGACGGCGTGAATCAGCGCAAGCCGGGCAGCCAATGGGGAGCCGGGGTCGGGCGGCACCGGGACGAGCGGTCGCGAGCGGTGGGGAGTGACGGATTGATGGGCACGGCGCAGCGGCGCGGGACGCCGGGGACGGACGGGGAGCGGCAGGAGGCGCCGAACCACCGGCCGTTGTGGGTCGAGGAGCCCGCACGCCGGCGGCGGCTGCCGGATCCGGTGCGGACGGCGGCGGTGCGGGCGGTGCTCATCATCGCGGTCACGCTGATCCAGGCGGTGATCGCCTTCCTGTGCACGATGGCCGGCTCGTGGCTGGCCTTCCCGATGGTGCTGAGCAGCGTCGCCAGCACGGTGGTGGCGACGTGGGGCGCGCTCGACGTCTGGGTGACGCGCCAGGTGTGGAAGCAGCGGCATGGTGTGGTGTCCGCCCCGAACAGCACGGCCCGGTCGCTGCGCCGCGAGCGCCGCGCGGCCCGCCGCCGGGCGCGGGCGGCCCAGCGGGCGCAGCAGCGCATACGCAGGCGGGGCGGGACGGGCCAGCTGTCTCACCCGTGAGCACGGGGCCGGGCCGGTCACCGGGCCGTGGGGGGAACTCGACGCATGCGGCCCGGGCGGCCGGCGAGGCGGGCCGGCCGGAGTAGGGCCGATCGGCCCCTGCCGGGAACCGGACACCTCCGTACCATGATGTTCCGTATAGCGCACGAGTTGTCGCTATGCGGAACAGAAGCCGGGCAGGACGGGCAGACCGTCCGTCGAGGGTTTCCCGCAGATGCGGCCCGTGCAGGGACAACAGGTGGTGGAAGTCGATTCATGGCCCGCACACAGAAGCAGCCGGAGGGCCCCGAGGACCACCGGTTGAGGGGGGCCGCCCCGGGCGCCGCCGGCTCGGTCCAGTCGGTGGACCGCGCCGTGAGCGTGCTGGAGATCCTCGCCCGGCGCGGCGAGGCGGGCGTCACCGAGGTCGCCGACGAGCTGGACGTGCACAAGTCCACCGCCTTCCGGCTGCTCGGCGTCCTGGAGCAGCGCGGGCTGGTGGGCCAGGCCGAGGACCGAGGGAAGTACCACCTGGGCGCCGGTGTGCTGCGCCTGGCCGGGGCCGCGGCAGTGCGCCTGGACATCTCGCAGGAGGGCGTCCCCGTCTGCCGCGAACTGGCGGACGACCTGGGCGAGACGGCCGCCATCGCGGTCCTCGACGACGACGCGGCGGTCAACATCATGCAGGCGCGCGGCACCGCGTCCGTGACCGCGCAGAACTGGCTGGGCCGGCGCACTCCGCTGCACGCCACCTCCAGTGGCAAGGTGCTGCTCGCCCACCTGCCGCCCACACTGCGCGAGGGTCAGCTGGCCCGCCCCCTTCCGCGATTCACCGAGCGCACGATCACCCGCGCGGTCGCCCTGCGTGCCGAGCTGGAGGCGGTGGTCGAGCAGGGCTGCGCCATCACGGTCGGGGAGCTGGAACCGGGCCTGGCGGCCGTGGCCGCCCCGGTCCGCGCCCACGACGGCAGGGTGATCGCCGCGATCAGCGTGTCGGGACCGGCGTACCGTCTGACCGCCGACCGCTTGCCGGAGTCCGCCGAGCGGACGGTGGCCGCCGCAGCCGAGCTCTCACGCCGGATGGGCTACGGGTGCTGAGGCGCGGCGTCACGGCTGCGCGGGCCGTTTGAACATCCGTGTCGCCGTGATCTCGCTGTGCACCGCTTCCCCGGCCTGGGGCTGCTGCGGCAGTCCCGGCCGCAGGTGCTCCTCCACCCGGATGTACTTCAGCCCGGCCCGCAGGTCGGCGTCGTTGCGGAGCCGGATGACCAGGGGGAACTCGGCGAGCGCCGTGGTGTCGAACAGACCCGTCGTGTACAGGAGCTGGACGCCGAGCGCGTCCGAGACGGCCCGTTGGAGCTCCAGCAGGTACGTCGCGTTGGCGCGCCCGATGGGGTTGTCCAGGAACAGCGTGCCCGCGTGGCGGTGCCTGTCGCGGCCGCGGTCGTTGGAACGCAGCGCGGCCATCGTGCAGTACAACGCGATGGCGGCGGTCAGCAGCTGCCCGCCCGAGAACACGTCGCCCATCTGCCCGACCGGCACCCGCTCGGCGCGCAGCACGGCGTCCGGCTTGAGGATCTCGACGGCGACGCCCTTGGGCCGCAGCGCCGCTCCGACGCCCCGCAGAAGCAGCGACATACCGTCGCGGCGCAGATCGGAGTTCTTCTTGACGGCCGCGCGGGTCGCGTCGTCGATGACCTCGCCGAGCCGTTCGGTGAGCGTGGCCGGGTCGGGCTCCTCGAAGCGGATGCGCAGGAACTCCTGCCCGGACCATTCGCCCAGCCCTTCGGGGAGCCGGGACAGCCGCTGCGCCGACCGCAGCGTGGCCAGGGACGACTCGACCAGCCCGCGCAGCCGGTCCACGATCGAGTCCCGGTTGCGTTCCAGCTGGGCCAGCTCGTCGGTGAGAACTCTCAGGCGGGGTGCGAAGGCGTCCGCCCACCGCTGTGCGTGCTCCGGCAGCGCGGACGCGGGCAGTTCACGGATCTGCTGGCGGGCGGGGGTGCGGACCTGCTCGTACCGGGTGGAGTTGGCGTGCCGGACGAGCACGTCGCTCGCCTCGCGCACGGCCGCCTCGGCGGCGGACAGATCCGCGGCGCAGCCGCGCAGCGACCGGCGGGTCTCGGCGGCGGCCCGGCGCGCCTCCTCAAGGGTGCCGGGATAGGGGTCCGGCTCGTCCCGCTCCTCGTCGGGGGCGTGCTCGCGCAACAGGTCACGAAGCATCGCAGCGACCTCCTCGAAGCCGCCCGCCGCGTCCTCGGCGGCCCGGTGGGCGGCGAGAAGCTCGGCGTGGGCCTCGCGGGTCCGGCTCAGCGCCTCGGTGCGGGCGGCCAGTTCGCCGGTCGCCGTGCGCAGCAGCGCCTGGGCGTGCTCGGCGTCCCGCGGGACCAGTTCCCCGGGCAGCTCGGTGTGGGCCTCACCGTTCTCGGGGGCGTGCCGTTCGGCCTCGCCGCGCAGCCGGCCGAGTTGCTCGCTCGCCGTGGACATGCGGGTCTCCAGGAGCTGCACCAGTTCCTCGGCGCGGGAGGCGGCGGCCTGCCGGGACGGCCCGTCGGAGCCGTCCGGGGACTGAAGGAGCTGCTCGGCGCGCGAGCGCACCTTGTTGCTGAGCCGGTCCAGTTCGGCGAGGGCGGCGGACTCGTCGCTCTCGGCCCGCGCCTGCTCGGCCCGCAGGTCGGCCCCGACGCCGACCTTCTCGTACACCTGGGAGGCGGCGCGGTAGGCCTCCCGGAGGGCGGGCAGGGACGCCGTCGGCGCGTCCGCGTCGTCCTCCGGTACGTCATCGGGGGCGCCCGCGATCTCGGCGCGCTCGGCGCGTAGCGCACGCGCCGTGCGGCGGGCGTCGTCGGCGGCACGCTGGGCGGCACGCCGGTCCTCGTCGGCGGCACGGGCACGCTCCAGACAGGACTGGGCACGGGCCTCCGACTCGACCGCGTCGTCGGCGAGTTCGCGCAGTTTGACCTGCCAGCCCGCGCGTTCACGCAGCCGGAAGGCGAGTCCGGCGAGCGCGTCGGCGGCACGCCGGGCCCGCTGGGCGGCCTCCTGCCGCTCGTCGCGCACGTGTGCCGCCTCGGCGGCGGCCTCGTCGGCCTCGGCGCGGACGGTGCGCGCCTCGGCCAGTTCGGCCTCGGCCTCCTCGGCGAAGGCGCGCGCGTCCCCGGCGGTACGGGCCAGTTCGGCGAGCCGGCCTGCCGGGCAGCCGGCACGCCACGAGGCGAGGCGGGCCGCGAGCTCGCGGTCCTTTCCTAGCCGGGCCGCGAGCACCCGGATCTCCTCGTCGCGTTCCGTGGCCCGCGCGCGCAGCGCCTGCCGCTCCTCGTCGGCGGCGTGCTCGTCGTGCATGGCCGGGTTCGGCGGCACGAGGAACACATCGCCGGCGCCGCCGTCCTCGTCGAGGGGCGGGGTGGGGGCGAGCAGCGCCGCGGCCGTGCCGACGGCGACGGCGGAGCGCGGCAGCAGGGCCGCGTCGCTCAGCGCCTCACGGGCCCGGGCGTGCGAGTGCGGGTCGGTGATGATCACACCGTCGACCAGTTCGGGGCGGGCGGCCAGCACGCGCGCGTGGTCGGCCGGATCGACGGCCTGGGCGAGGTACCGCCAGCCCGGGAGGGCCGGGATGCCGTGCTCGCCCAGGAACTCGACGGTCGCCAGGACGTCCGGCCCGGGCGGCAGCAGCCCCCCGTCACCGAGCGCGCCGAGGATGCGGGCGTCGTCGGCCGCCGCGGTCCGCAGCTCGAAGAGCTGGCGCTCGGCCGAGGAGACGGAGTGGTCGAGCAGCTCACGCAGTTCGTCCGCGAAGCCGTCCAGGTCCTCGGGGCCGAAGGGAGCCTCTCCCTGGGCCTGCGCGCCGGCCGGGCCGGTGTCCTCCTCACGGCGTGGTCCGGGGACCCGGCCGCGTGCACCGGTGCCGGACACGCCGAGCAGTTCCGCCAGTCGCTCCTCCGCCGCCAGCGCCCGAGCGGTGCGGCGCTCCGCCTCGTGGGCCCGCTCGGCGGCCGTGGCCGCGTCCGCCGCGCGGGCCGCGGTCAGTTCCGCGCGGGTTTCGGCGGACGCCGCCTCGCGCGCGTGCTCGGACGCCCGGCGGGATGCCTCGCGTGCGGTGTCCCAGGCCGCGACGGCCGTCTTCTCGGCGTCGCTGGCGGCGAGCGCGGCGCGCGCCGGGTCGGCGTCCGGTGTGCTGTCGTCCAGCCAGCCCGCGCGCACCGCCTCGGCGGTCTCCTGCTCGACCTCGGTGAGCCGCTGGCGCAGATGCCCGGCCTCGCTGCGGGCGCGCTGCGCCTCGGTGGCCGCGGTGGTCGAGTCCCGGTGGGCGGACTCGCCGGCCTCCTGGAGCGCGGCGGAGCGCTCCTCCTGCTCGTTGGCCAGCGACTCGGCGCTCTCGGCGGCGGCGTGCAGGGCCCGTACGAGATCGACGGCGGCCCTGGCGCGAGCGGCCAGCGCGGGTGCGGCGTCCCGCTCGGCCTCGCGGATCGCGGCGGCCACCCGCGCCGAGCGGTCGGCGGCGGCGCGATGGCGGAGCACGGCCTCGGCGGCCTGCCACGCGGAGTACAGCTGGCGCGCGTCGGCCAGTTCGCGCTTCTGCGCCGCGGCGGCCTTCTCCGCGCCGGCGAGGGCCAGCGAGGCGTGCCGGTAGGCCAGTTCGGCCGCGATCAGCGCGCTGCGCTCACGGGCGCCCTCGGCCTCGGTGACCGCGTGGGCGGCGGCGGTCACCCGCTGGGCCAGGTCGGCGGCGCGCAGCCGCTCCCGTACGGCGCGGGCGGAGAGCCGGCGTGCCAGTGTGCGGGTGCGCCGCTCGGCGCCCGCGTGGATGTCGCGCGCCCGCGCACGTGTCCCGGCGGCGTCGACGATGCGTCCCAGCAGGTCCACCGACCCGGCGGTGAAGTCGCGTTCGGCGATCAGCTCGGCGCGCCGTCCCAGCTTGTTGCCGAACCCGCCGACCAGGTCGGCCAGTCCGTCGGTGTCCCGGGTGTCGGTCACCGCCCGCAGCAGCAGGTCCGTGAAGTCGGAGTCCTTCTTGACCGCGAACAGGCCCGCGGCCTCGCCCTCGTCGGCGTTCATCTCGCGCTGGTAGCGGAAGAGTTCGGGGTCCAGGCCGAGATCGGTCAGATGCTCGTTCCAGCGGTCGTGGATCTCCTCCCAGTGCACCTCCAGATGCGGATACGTCTTGCCCGCCTCCGTCAGGGCGTCCCGGAAGCCCTTCATCGTGCGGCGGCGCCCCTGCGCCCCGGACGCGCCCTCCACGGGCGGCCGTACGGCGGTGGACTCGGCGACGGGCAGGTTGTCGAGGCTGAGCCCGGGGCCCGGCCGGAAGGAGTACCACGCCTCGGCGAACTTCCGCGGGTCGTTGGAGACCTGGCGCCCGCGCCACTCGCTCACCTTGCCGACCACGACGCACTCGCCGGTCAGCGTGTGCTGCCACTCCAGCGCCACATGACCGCAGTCGTCGGCGAGCAGGAACTTGCGCAGGACACCCGAGCTTGCGCCGCCGAGCGTGTTGCGGTGACCGGGCAGCATCACCGAGAAGATCAGCTTGAGCAGGACGGACTTGCCGCCGCCGTTCTCCAGGAAGAGCACGCCCGCGGGGGCGGGCCGGCGCGGCGGGCCGGCGGGCTCCTCCGTGAAGAACTCCGCCTGGACGGGCGCGGGGTCGGGCACCGGATCGCCCACACCCCGCAGGTCCAGCACGGTGTCGGCATAGCGCGCACCGGCCGGTCCGATGGAGTAGAGGCGGACCCGGGACAGCTCGTACATGGCGGGGGACTCTCGTCGTCGGTCGTGCTCGGTCTTCGAAGGACGCGGAGCGTCAGGAGTGGAACGGCAGTCCGGCGTCCACCGCCGGCTCCAGGTCGTCGGTGGCCTCGGGGGGCAGCAGGGTGGCCGTGCCGTCGGTCACCGGGACGACGCCCAGGTCGAGGAGCTCGGACAGGGCGGCGCTGGCCGCCATGTCGCGCACCTGGAGCTGGTAGCGGGCCGTCGTGCGGTAGGTGCCGCCGTTCTCGTCGCCCGTGCGCTGCAGGAACCCGGAGTCCGTGAGGAAGGCGACGGCCTTGCCGACGATGCCGGTGGTCGAACCGGCCAGTCTGCGCGCGTCCTTGGTGGCGCCGGTGGCGCTGCGTCTGGCCCAGATGCGCCAGGCCGCCTCGAGGCCCGGCGCGTCGGTCGCCGGGTCGGTGTTCTCGCCCTGCTCCTCGGCCCGCTCCTCCAGGCGCCGGCAGGCCTGGCGCACGAAGGCGTCGACGCCGTGGACGGTGACCCGGCCGATGTAGCCGTCGTCGGCCAGGTCCTCGGGGCGCGGGAAGGCCAGGGCGGCGACCGCGAGATGCGCGAGCCCGTGCAGGAAGCGGTCGCCGGAGTCGGCCGAGGTACGGCGCGCGTACTCGCTCATGCGGACGGCGAAGACGGAGTCCTCCGCGGCGGTCACGGCCATGCCCGCGCGCGGGGACACCTCCAGGACCACAAGACCGAGCCCGGTGGCGACGGCGTCGGCGAGCCGCGCGAACGGCGGGTCCTCGCGGTAGCGGCGCAGCAGCTCGGCGTACTCCTGGTCGCGCGCGGGCTGCAGCCGTGGCTGCAGCCCGAAGGCGACGAGCCGTGCCGCGTCGGCTGCGTCGGCGGGGGTGACGGCGGTGCTCACCGGCGGGGCGGCGGCCTCCGGCTCGCTCCACTCGACGGGCTCGGTCACGGTCGGGGCTCCTTGCTGCGCTGGTACTCGTCCCTGCTCATGCCGCCTCTGTCCGGTCCGCGGCCATGCCCGCCGCATCCAGCAGGGCGGTGCCGACGACGAGGTCGGCGCCGCCGAACTCGGGGTCGTCGAGCTCTGTGCCGTCGTCCACCGCGAACAGCAGCTTCTCCTCGCCCTGCCGGTAGGCCGTGCCGACCGGCGGGCTGGCCGCGTGCACGGCCAGCAGGGCGACCAGGTAGGGCAGGTCGGGGTCCTGGCGGCGTGCGTCCGCGAGCAGCCCGGACAGCCGGCGCGGGGCGTCCGCCGGCAGGTCGAGCAGCTCCAGGGCCGCGGCCAGCTGCTCCTCGGTGAAGCGGCTGTCGTCCGGCGTGGCGACCAGATCCGGCTCGGGCATCTCGGCCCCGAGGTGCTCGCGCTCCACCGGAGGGGTCAGCAGCAGGTCGACGAGGTCCCCGATCCGCACCGACGCCGGCGTGCGCAGCCCCGTCCCGTGGGCGAAGAAGGCGTCGGTGACGCGGATCGCCCCTTCCAGCGGGAGCGGCAGCAGGGGTGCGAGGAGGTGTCCGTACAGGTCCGTCCCCGACGTGGTCATCGGCGTGGCGAACGCCTGCCGGTCCTGCTCGGCGCGGAAGAGCGGCCCCGCCTCCAGGAGGCGGGACTGCAGTTGTGTGTGCCGGCGGATGCAGTCCTTGACGATGTCGACGAGTTCGGCGGCGCGCCGCTTCTGCTCGGGGTCCTCCGACTCGTCGCGGGCCTTGCGGATGTTGGTGAGGATCGCGTTCTCGTGGCGGTAGCGGTCGGCGACATGGTCGAGGGCCTCGGTGATCATGTCCGGCACCGCGTTCAGCCAGTCCACCGCGCGGACGTTGCGCCGGGTGGCCTCCAGTGCCCTGCGCAGCGTCTCCGAGTACTGCACGGTGCGGTAGCGCGCCTGCTCCGCGGCGAGCTGGGCGTCGGCGAGGCGGCCGCGGCTGATCAGCACCTCCAGCTTGACCTCGGCGGCGATCTGGGCGCTGGTGACGTCCGTGTCGAGGGCTCCGACGAGGACGTTGACCGCTTCGTCCGTGGTGCGCAGGTAGACGCCTCCGCCGTATCCCGGGACTTCTTCGATCAGCTTGAAGTCGTAGTCACGGCGGACATAGGTGCCGTCCGGCGCGAAGGTGCCGTACACGGCGCGGAAGCCGCGGTCGACGCTGCCGACGTTGATCAGGTTCTCCAGGACCCAGCGGGCCACGCGCTCGTGCTCGGCGACGGGGCGCTGCGGGGCCTGGGCGGCGATGCGGGGGATGAGCCGGGCGACTATCTGGTCGTGGTCGGCGCCCGTGTCGAAGTCCATGTTCAGCGTGACCAGGTCGATGGCGGCGAGGGCGACCTCCGCCATCCCGTACACCGAGTACTCGCCGGCGAGGTTGGCCTTGCGCGCGTCCAGGTCGTGCAGCGGCGCGGTGCAGGCGAGCGCGCGCAGCCGCCGCGCCAGCCCCTCGTCGGCGGCCGGGCCCGAAGCCGGGCGCGGCCCCGCGCTGAGCTGGGGCGGAACACGGTCCGTCGAAGCAGGCGAAGTCACGGTGCACAGATTAGGTCCTCGGTCTGACAACGGCCCAAACGACGCAGACGCGCCCGCCGTCCGGACCCCGCACCGCTCAGCCGGCGCCCTGTGCCGCGTCGGCCACGCGGCGCCCGTAGACCGCGACGAGGCCGGCCCGCGAGTCGTCGAGGTAGACCGCGAGCAGTTCCTCGGCCCGGTCGCGCTCGCCCGCCCGCAGGGTCTCGAGGATCTGCCGGTTGCGCGCGAGGTACGGCTGGTGCAGCCGCCTCGGGTCGTCCACGACGTGGAAGGCGAGGCGGAGTTCGGCGAAGACGCTGCGCATCAGTTCGTCCGTGCGTTCGCTGCCCGCGAGCGCCACCAGTTCCCGGTGGAAGTGGATGTTGGCCGTGCCCAGTTCTTTCCAGTCACCTTCGCGCGTCGCGCGCTCCCCCTCCGCGACGGCCCCGGCCAGGCCGTCGAGGGCGTACGGCGGCTCGCCGAGGCCCCGTACCACGGCGCACTCGACGAGGGCGCGGGTGCGGTAGATGTCCTCGACGTCCTCGACGGTCAGGACCCGCACGAAGACGCCCCGGTTCAGCTCGTGGACGAGCAGCCGCTCATGCGTGAGCAGCCGGAACGCCTCGCGGAGCGTGTTGCGGGAGACGCCGAGGGCGCCGCCGATGCTGTCCTCCGACAGCCGGGTGCCGGGCGGGAAGTACCCCTCGGCGATACGGCTCCTGAGGATGTCCGAGACCCGCTCGGCGGTGCTGGTGCGGCCCAGCAGGGCGCGGTCGCCGGCCAGTCCCGTCAGCTGCTCCGTCATGCCCGGAATTCAATCGCAGATACAGGAACGAAACAACATGGGTATTGAAGGATCGTTCAACGATCCTCTACCTTGCTGCGCACGGCACCGCTCCGCTCCCACCGCGGCGCCGCAACGTCCGCACGGCACGGCTCGATCCCCGGCACCCTCCGTCCCTCATCTGCGAGGTGCACATGAGCACGACCCGTCCATCACAGACCCGCAACTCCGGCACCCGGCCGGGAACGGACGAACGCGCCGCCGACGGCGGCGCGTTGGGCTGGCTGCGGGCCCTGGGCCCGCGCGGCCGCCGCGCCTTCGCGGGCGCCTTCGGCGGCTATGCCCTGGACTCGTACGACTACTTCACCCTGCCGCTGAGCATGGTCGCGCTCGCGGCGTACTTCGGACTGAACAGCGGGCAGACCGGGCTCTTCACCACGGTCACCCTGGTCGTCTCGGCGGTGGGCGGCGCCGTCGCCGGCGTGGTCGCCGACCGCATCGGGCGGGTCAGGGCCCTGATGATCACCGTGATCACGTACGCCGTCTTCACGGTCGCCTGCGGCTTCGCGCCCACCTACGGGACCCTGCTGGTCTTCCGCGCCCTCCAGGGCCTCGGCTTCGGCGGCGAATGGGCGGTCGGCGCGATCCTGGTCGCCGAGTACGCGAGCGCCAGGCACCGGGGCCGTACGCTCGGCGCGATCCAGAGTTCCTGGGCCGTGGGCTGGGCCCTGGCCGTCGTCGTCTACACCCTGGTCTTCTCCTTCGTGGGCGACGACATGGCCTGGCGCGTGATGTTCTGGACCGGCGCGCTGCCCGCGCTGCTGGTGATCTGGATGCGCCGCCGGGTGCACGACGCCCCGGAGGCGGCGGCCCGGCGCGAACGGAGCGCCCGGAAGGGCTCCTTCACGGCCATCTTCAAGCCGGGCACGGCCGAGGCGCCGGGCCTGCTGCGCACCACGGTCTTCGCCGGACTGCTCTCCACCGGTGTCCAGGGCGGCTACTACACGCTCGCCACCTGGGTGCCCACCTATCTGAAGACGGAACGCGGCCTCTCCGTCGTCAACACCGGTTCCTATCTGACGTTCCTGATCTCCGGAGCCTTCATCGGCTACCTGACCGGCGGCCACCTCACCGACCGCCTGGGCCGCAAGCGCAACATCTGGCTCTTCGCCCTGCTGTCGGCGATCTGCATCCTGGCCTACGCGAACATCCCCAGCGGCGCCAACACCCTTGTGCTGGTCCTCGGTTTCCCCCTCGGGTTCTGCATGTCGGCGATCTTCAGCGGCTTCGGGTCCTACCTGAGCGAGCTGTACCCGGCCGAGGTGCGGGGCACGGGACAGGGATTCACCTACAACACGGGCCGCGCCGTGGGCGCCGTCTTCCCGACCCTGGTGGGCTTCCTGGCCGACAGCTGGGGGGTGGGCGGTGCGCTGGTCTTCGGCGCGATCGGGTACGGCCTGGCGGCGGTGGCCCTGCTGGGGCTGCCCGAGACGCGCGGTGAGGAGTTGCGGTGAACCGCATGGACGACCGCCCCCTGACCCTCGTCGACGAGCACGCGCGCACATGGACCCCGGCCCAGGCCCGGGCCCGCTTCCGGGAGGGGCTCGCCGGCCCCACGGCCGGGATCGCGGCGGGCCACACCCAGGCAAACCTCATCTCGGTCCCCGAGTCCTGGGCGTACGACATGCTGCTGTTCTGCGCACGCAACCCGAAGCCGTGCCCGCTCCTCGACGTCACGGACGCCGGCTCGTGGACGACGGTCCTCGCCGACGGCGCCGACCTGCGCACCGACCTGCCGCGCTACCGGGTGTGGCGGGACGGCGACGTGGTGGACGAGCCGACGGACGTGCTCGCCCACTGGCGCGAGGACCTGGTGTCCTTCCTCATCGGCTGCAGCTTCACCTTCGAGTGGGCCCTCACCGGGGCGGGCGTGCCCCTGCGCCACGTCGAGCAGGGCCGCAACGTCCCGATGTACGTGACCAGCCGCCAGTGCCGTCCGGCGGGACGGCTGCACGGCCCGATGGTGGTGTCCATGCGCCCGGTTCCGCCCGAGCACCTGGGAGCGGCGATCCGGGAGAGCAGTCTCCTGCCGGCGGTGCACGGCAGCCCCGTACACTGCGGCGATCCCTCGGGCCTCGGCGTCGACGACCTCGGCCGGCCCGACTTCGGCGACCCGGTGGACGCCGCGCCGGACGACGTCCCGGTGTTCTGGGCCTGCGGAGTGACCCCGCAGGCCGCGGTGATGGCCTCGCGCCCGCCGTTCGCCATCACCCACGCGCCGGGACAGATGTTCATCACCGACGCCCGCGACGACAAGTACCGCGTCGTGTGACGCCGGACGACCGGGAGAAACCATGATCGATCTGAACGCCGACCTCGGCGAGGGCTTCGGCCGCTGGCAGCTCACCGACGACGAGCGGCTGCTGTCCGTGGTCACGAGCGCCAACGTGGCCTGCGGCTTCCACGCCGGGGACGCGGCCACCATGCGACGGGTCTGCGAGCTGGCGGCCGAGCGCGGCGTACGGATCGGCGCCCAGGTCTCCTACAACGACCTGGCCGGCTTCGGGCGGCGCGCGATGGAGGTGCCGCCCGAGGAGCTGGCCGCCGAGGTCGCGTACCAGATCGGTGCGCTGGAGGTCTTCGCCCGCGCGGCCGGCTCCCGGGTGTCGTACGTGAAGCCGCACGGCGCGCTCTACAACCGGGTGGTCCACGACGAGCGGCAGGCCGAGGCGGTCGTCGACGGCGTGCTCCTCACCGGTGCCTCGCTGCCCGTGCTCGGACTGCCCGGATCACGGTTCCTGGAGGTGGCCGAGAAGGCCGGGCTCCCGGTCGTCACGGAGGCGTTCGCGGACCGCGCCTACACCGACGAGGGCAGGCTCGTGCCACGCGGCCGGGACGGCGCGGTGGTCACCGACCCCGAAACGGTCGTGGAGCGCTCGGTCGCTCTCGCCCGCTTCGGAGTCGTCCCCGCGGACTCCGGGCGGGACATCCCCGTCCGGGCCCGCTCCCTGTGCCTGCACGGCGACACGCCCGGCGCGGTCGACCTGGCCCGCCGGGTGCGCGGCGCCCTGGAGTCCTCCGGAATCCGCGTGGGGGCCTTCGCATGAGGGTGCTGCCCGTCGGCGAGGAGGCCCTGCTCCTCGAACTCCCCTCCGGCGACCAGGTCCAGGCACTGCACGCCGAGCTGCTGCGCCGCCGGGCGGCGGGCGAGCTGGCGGTGCGCGAGATCGTCCCCGCGGCCCGTACGGTCCTCCTCGACGGTCTCACCGAACCCGCCCGGCTCGGGGCCCACCTCGCCGGCTGGCAGATCCCGCCGCTCCCCCGGCGCGCCCAGGAGGCGATCGAGATCCCCGTACGGTACGACGGTCCCGACCTGCCGGACGTGGCCGCCCTGTGGGGCGTGCCGCCGGACGAGGTGGCGCGGATCCACGCGGCGGCCGGGTTCCGGGTCGCGTTCTGCGGTTTCGCGCCGGGCTTCGGCTATCTCACCGGCCTGCCGGAGCGCTACGCCGTGCCCCGCCGGGCCACCCCGCGCACCGCCGTCCCCGCCGGCTCGGTGGCGCTCGCCGGACCGTACACCGGCGTGTATCCGCGCTCGTCGCCGGGCGGCTGGCAGCTCATCGGCACGACCGACACGGTCCTGTGGGACGACGCGCGGACCCCGGCCGCGTTGCTCGCCCCGGGCGCCCTCGTCCGCTTCGTCCCGGTGGGGCCGGGATGACGGACCGCGCGCTCGCCGTCGTACGGGCGGGGGCGCTGACCACCGTGCAGGACCTGGGGCGGCCCGGCCACGCCCACCTCGGGGTACCGCGCTCCGGCGCCCTCGACGCGCCCGCCGCGGCGCTCGTCAACCGGCTGGTCGGCAATCCGCCGGAGGCGGCCGTGCTGGAGACCACGCTGAACGGCTGCACCCTGCGGCCGCGTTCCGCGGTCACCGTCGCGGTCGGCGGCGCCCCCTGCCCGGTCACCGTGGACGGGCGGCCCGCACCCTGGGGAGCACCGGTGCCCGTCCCGGGCGGGGCGGTCCTCGACCTCGGGCCCGCACGCCGCGGAGTCCGCAGTTACCTCGGTGTCTCGGGCGGGGTGGCCGTGGAGCCGGTGCTCGGCAGCCGTTCCACGGATCTGCTCTCCGGGCTCGGCCCGCCGCCGCTGACGGACGGTGCCGTGGTGCCGTTGGGGGTGCCTGCCGGCCCCCACGCGCGGGTGGACGCCGTTCCGCAGCCGGGGCCGCCGGGCGAGCTGGTGCTGCGGGTGACGCTGGGGCCCCGCGACGACTGGTTCACGGCGGACGCGGTCCGCACGCTCGTCACGCGCGCGTACCGCGTGTCCTCCGCGAGCAACCGCATCGGCCTGCGCACGGAGGGCCCCGCCCTGGAGCGGGCCCGGCCGGGCGAACTGCCCAGCGAGGGCATGGTGCTGGGGGCGGTCCAGGTGCCGCCCGACGGCAGACCGGTCGTGTTCCTGGCCGACCATCCGACCACCGGCGGGTACCCGGTGATCGCGGTCGTCCGGGCCACCGACCTCGCGGCCGCCGCCCAGGCGCCCCCGGGCACCCCTGTCCGCTTCACGGCCGTGGGCCGCCGGTAGCCGGCCGGCTCAGGCCGCGTCGGGCCGCTCCGCCACCGACAGCGCGGCCAGCGCGGACGCCACCGCGTGGGAGGCACTCAGGTCCAGCCGGGCGCTGGTCCCCCTGGCCCGGTGGCGCACCTCGGCCGCGGCCAGGGTGAGCAGCTGCGGCAGCAGATCGGTGCACCGCCGCGCCACCCAGCCGGTGCCGGCGGTGGCCAGCCACCACAGGCCGGCCGAGCGGCTGGGCGGCGGGAGCGCGGGCTCGGCGGAGGGCGCGGTGCCGGTCGCGAGGCCCGCCTCGGCGAGCAGGGTGTGGAACCGGAGCGCGAGCTGCCGGTGCCCGCTCTCCCCCGGATGCAGCCGGTCCGCGCTCCACATGGCGCGGTCGGCGATCCAGGCGCCTTCCGCGGCGTGCAGATGCAGGGCCCCGTGGCGCTCGGACAGCGCGTGCACGACCGTGTTCACGGCCCGCTGACGGCGGGCGAGCGGACGCGCCAGCGCCCCCGGCAGGCGGAGCATCGACCCCGGGTCGGGCAGACAGGCCGTCAGGAGCACGGCGCCCTGGGCCCGGAAGGCCGCGTACACCGTGTCGAGGCGGGCGGCGACGGCGTGGATGTCGAAGGTGCAGCGCAGGGTGTCGTTGACACCGATGACGACGGAGACGAGGTCCGGGCGCAGGGCGAGCGCGGCCGGGGTCTGCCGCTCCAGGACGTCCCGGGTCTGGGCGCCGCTGACGCCGAGGTTGGTGAACTGCGCGGGGACGTCCGCGGGGGCGAGCCTCTCGGCGAGGAGCGCGGCCCACCCCCGCCAGGTGTCCCCGACGGGGTCGCCCACGCCTTCGGTCAGCGAGTCGCCGAGCGCGACGAACCGCAGGGGTCTCATCGGAGGCCCTCCCGGGCTGCGTCACCCACACGTGCGCCCCCAGCCGCCGGCGGCACGGCACCCGGAGGCGTGATGCCCGGCGGCACGACGTCTGAAAGCGTGACGCCCGACGGCACGACACTCGGCGCCGCGCCCCTCGGCAGCCCGGCAGCCGACGGCGTGGCACCCGGCGGCGCGTCGTGTGCCGCGAGGAACGCGTCCACCGCGGTCCGCCACCCGAAGCACTCGGCACGCGCGCGTGCCGTCTCCCGGCGCTCGCGCGCGGGCCGCTGCAGAAGCAGCTCGACCGCGTCCGCGAAGGCGTCGCCGTCGTCCGCCGCCATCGCCCCGGCCGAGCCGATCACCTCGGGCAGCGCGGAGGAGGCGCTGGCCACCACGGGCGTGCCGCAGGCCATCGCCTCCAGGGCGGCCAGCCCGAACGTCTCGGCGGGCCCGGGGGCCAGGCACACGTCGGCCGACGCCTGCAGCGCGCCGAGCAGGTCCCGGTCGCCGACGTGACCGAGGAAGGTGACGGGCAGGCCCCGCTCCCGCGCCCGCTGTTCGAGCCGGGGCCGCAGCGGCCCGTCCCCGGCGACGACCAGCACGGCACGCCGCCCGTGCCGCAGCAGCGCCTCCAGGGTGTCCAGGGCCGTGCCGGGCCGCTTCTCCACGGAGAGGCGGGAACACATGACCAGCAGCGTCCCGGCCCCGCGCGTGTACCCGTCGCGCAGTCCCGGATCCCGCAGCCCGGGGTGCCGCTGCTCCAGGTCGACGCCCAGCGGGGCCCGTACGACGTTGCGCGCCCCGATCCGCACGAACTCCCGCTCGGCGAACTCGGTGGTGCACACGACGCGCGCGTAGGTGTGTGCCGTCCGGGTGTTGAGGGCGTCGGCGGCGCGCCGGGAGAGGTTCTCGGACAGGCCCCAGGTGCGCAGCACACCGTCGGCGGTCTCGTGGGAGACCATGACGGCGGGGACGCGGGCGCGCCGCGCCCACTTCCCGGTCCAGCGCAGCGTCGTCCGGTCGGAGACCTCCAGGCGGTCGGGGCCCAGCTCTTCCAGGAGGGCGGCGACACGCCGCCTGTCCACGAGGACGCGGTAGCCGCCGGTGCCCGGCAGCAGGGGGCCGGGCAGGGTGATGACGCGGCCCTGTTCGGTCTCCCGGTCGGTGTGGCGCTCGCCGGGCACGACGAGCACCGGCTCGTGGCCGGCCTCCTTGAAGCCCTTGCCCAGCTCGCGCAGCGCCGTGCGCAGTCCGCCGGAGGCGGGCGCGACGAAGTTGGCGAGCCGCACGATCCGCAGCCGGCCGGCGGTGCGCCCGGTGGCGAAACCCGCGGCGTCGGGGCCGTACGCCGGCATCACACCGCCACCGCCGTCCTGCGCGCCGCGAGCACATCCGTGTAGTGGTCGATGAGCTGGTCCCCGACGGCCGCCCAGGTGCGGCCCTCGACGGTGGCGCGCCCGGTCGCCCCGTAGGCCGCGCGCAGCGCCGGGTCGGCGGCCAGGGCGCGCACCGCGTCCCGCACCGCGGCCGGGTCGCCCGGCGGCACGAGCAGCCCGGTGCGCCCGTG
This sequence comes from Streptomyces sp. PSU-S4-23, assembly GCF_055632315.1. NCBI lineage: Bacteria > Bacillati > Actinomycetota > Actinomycetes > Kitasatosporales > Streptomycetaceae > Streptomyces > Streptomyces sp. PSU-S4-23. Next base: position 1,102,921 of record NZ_JBVMUU010000002.1, read on the forward strand.
GTCCACCAGGTCGAGGGGGCCGCCCGCCGCGGGCGCGACGACCGGCACGCCGCAGGCCATGGCCTCCTGCACGGTCTGGCAGAACGTCTCGAAGGGGCCGGTGTGCACGAAGACGTCCAGCGAGGCGAAGATCCGGGCGAGGTCGTCGCCGGTGCGGCGGCCGAGGAACGCGGCCCCGGGCAGGGCGCCCCGCAGGCTGGTCTCGCTCGGCCCGTCGCCCACGACGACGACGCGCACGCCGTCCAGGCCGCAGACGCCGGCGAGGAGTTCGACGTGCTTCTCGGGGGCGAGCCGGCCGACGTAGCCGACGATCAGCTCACCGTTCGGGGCGAGCTCGCGGCGCAGCGGCTCGTCCCGCAGGGCGGGGCGGAAGCGGACGGTGTCGACGCCGCGCGGCCACAGCCGCACCCGCGGCACGCCGTGTGCCTCCAGGTCGTGCAGGGCCGCGCTGGAGGGCGCGAGGGTGCGGTCGGCGGCCGCGTGCACGGAGCGGATGCGCCGCCAGGCCGCCGCCTCGCCCGCGCCCACGTAGGTACGGGCGTATCCGGCCAGATCGGTCTGGTAGACGGCGACGGCCGGTATGCCGAGCCGGGCGGCGGCCGCCATGCCGCGGACACCGAGGATGAAGGGGCTGGCCAGGTGCACGATGTCGGCGCGGTGTTCGCCGATGGCCGTGGCGACGCGCCGGCTGGGGAGGGCGACGCGCACCTGGGGGTAGCCGGGGAGCGGAAGGGAGGGGACGCGGACGACGGGGCACGGCGCGAGGGCGTCGGGCCCGGCCGGCAGGGCCGCCGCCTGGTCGGGCGCAGCCGGGAACCCGGGGGAGGCGGGGGCGAGGACGAGGGGGGCGTGACCGCGATCGACGAGGTGCCGGGCGGTCTGGAGCGCGCAGTGGGCCACGCCGTTCACATCGGGGGGAAAGGATTCGGTCACGATGACGACACGCATACCCGTGTTCTCGCCGTACCGGACGTGGGCGCGTCAACGTCGATCTTTCCGGCCGGGGAACGTCCCATGAGCGTTGAGCTGCGGGGCCGCGCAGGCAGGCCCGCGTCCACACGCTCCTGACCCCCGGGTCACCCCGCGTTCACACGGCCGGCATGTCGGGCCCGATCCGGCTGCGTACGGCCGTCTGGACCTCGGCCTCCTCGGCCGGGTCCGCGGCGAGCCGGCGCAGTCGCTCGACGACGCGGGTGTCCCCGGTCTCGGCGTGCCGTGCGGCGATCTCACGGGTGGATTCCTCGCAGTCCCAGAGGCATTCGACGGCGAATCCGGAGGGGAAGGAGGGGTCGGTCGCGGCCAGGGCGCGGGCGGCGCGGCCACGGAGATGGGATGAGGCGGTCTCGCGGTAGACATGGCGCAGAACCGGTGCGGCGCAGGCGATGCCGAGCCGTCCGGTGCCGTCCACGAGGGTCCACAGGGTCGGCGCGTCGGGGCCCTCGCCCCGTACCGCCTCCCGCAGCGCGGCGAGCACCAGGTCGCTGTCCTGGGCGCCGCCCCGGCAGGCGAGCACGCGCCCGGCGGCGGCCCCCAGGGCGTCGGGCCGGCGGGCCCAGCCGCGCGCCCGGTCGACGGCTGCGACGCTGCGCATGCGTTCGAAGGCGTCCACGGCCGCGTCGACGACGGGTGCGGACCCGGTGGACACCGCGCCCTCGATGAGGTCGAGGGCGTCGGGGTCGTTGCCGTCGGCCAGGAAGCGCAGGGCGGTGCAGCGCGCTCCGTCACTGCCGAGGCGGGCGGCCTCGACGATCTGCGGCCGGTCCTCGGGGCCGGCGACGGCGGTGAGGCAGCGGGCGGCGGGCACGTGGAGCGCGGCGCCGCGCTCGATGCCCTGCTGAGCCCAGTCGAAAACGGCCTGCACGCTCCACCCGGGCCGGGGTCCGTGCGGCCGCAGCTGCCGCTGCCACCGGTCGAAGCAGCCGGTCTCCTGGGCGGCGCGCACGCGGGTGGCGACGGATGCGCGGGGGTCGTCGGCCCACAGCCGCCAGGGCCGTGGTTCGAAGGCGTCCCGAACGGCGGCGGCGAGCTCGGCCTCCCCTTCGGCGTCGGCGGAAAAGCGGGCCAGGACGGGCACGGCGAGGGCGCGCAGCCCCGCGTCGTCGTCGCGCAGCGCCAGCTCGTCCAGGGCCCAGGCCCAGTTGGAGCCGACGGCCGCGTACCTGCGCAGCAGTTCGAGCGCGTCGCGCCTGCCGTACGAGGCGAGGTGCCCGAGGACCGCGAGGGCGAGCCCGGTGCGGCACTCGTCGGTGTCGAGGACGTCCTCGGCGCCGAAGAGGTGCGCCTCGATCTTGTCCAGCTCGCCGTGGAGATCGAGATAGAGCCGGGCGTAGTACAGGGAGCGGTTCTCCACCTGCCAGTCGTGGCGGGGATCGCGCAGCACACAGTGGTTGAGGGCCGCGAGCGCCTCGGCGCGCGGTGCGGTGAGTGCGTGCAGCGTGCCGTCGCCGCGCCCCCTCTGGAGGAGGCCGAGCAGCGTTCCGCTGGGCGCTATGACGGGTTCGAACATGGGAAACAGCCTCACATCAAGCGTCGACGCGACCGGGGGACACGGATTACCTGGCCGCGTGACAACACGTCGGGGCGCCCGCCGTCTCTTGCTTGCTGTAGACCATCTTCCTCTGCCTCTCGTCGGTGGCCCCGCGGGCCGCATCACGGTCCGCGGGGTGCGGCAACACCTGCCCAGCCATCGCGTCCGTGAACCACGACGTCATGATGACCCGGCGTCTTACGCTGCCGCGACCTTATTTCGGGCGGCCCCGCACCGCCTCCCCCGTTGTCGGTGTTTTCGCCGGTCAGAACATTCGCATCAGTGTGCGCCGAACAGTTCGAGCAGATCCGTCTTGCCGAACATGCGTGCGGTGTCCACGGCCGAGGGCGTGCCCGCGGCCGGATCGGCGCCGCCGTCCAGGAGGACCCGGATGACCTCCAGCTCCCCCTTGAAGACCGCGCCGGCGAGCGGCGTCTGGCCCTGGTCGTTGGCCCGGTCGGCGGCCGCGCCGCGCTCCAGGAGGGCGCGGACGGCGTCGGCGTGGCCGTGGTAGGCGGCGAGCATCACGAGGGAGTCCCCGCGGTCGTTGGTGAGGTTGGCCGGCACGCCGGCGTCGACGTAGGCGATGAGCGTCCCGGTCTCGCCCCGGCGCGCCAGATCGAAGATCTTGGTGGCCAGCTCCACGACCTCGGGGTCGGGGGCTTCACTCATCGGCCGGACCGCCTCTCACTGCGACTGCTGGGGACTGCGGGAGCGTACGACGGCGCGCGGAGCGGTCGTACGCGTGTTCGCACGGCGGCGAGCGGTGACGCCGTACGGGTGAATCGCCAGCGTACTGGCTTCCACGGGCACATCGGCCGCACCGCGCGCGGCAAGGATCACAGGTGCGCCGCACGAGCGCAACGGACCCGCGCGGGAACACAGGACGGCTCCGCCACCCGGGGGAAATCGAGGGAATTTCACTCAGTTGCACCTTTTATCGTATGGATACATTCTGTGAGCCTGGAAGAACTCATGGTGACCGTCCCCACGAACCAGGAGAGAGAAAATGCCAGTTCTGAACATGTCGGGCGTTCTTGTTCTCGGCGTCGTCGTCGTTCTGCTGTCCCGCAAGCACGGGCTCAAGGGTTCGCACGCGACGGTCTGCGCCCTCTTCGGCTTCTACCTGTCCAGCACCGCCGTCGCCCCCGGTATCAAGGCCGGTGGCGCGAGCCTCGCGGGCCTCCTGGGCGGGCTCAACTTCTGACCCGTCCGCTCCGCCGCAGCACCAGGAGACACACCTTGACCCCCCGCCCCCTCCCCCGCATCCTGAGCACCGGCAGCGCCCAGATCGCCCGCAGCCGGCAGCTGGCCCGGACGGCAGCCCACGGCGCCACCGATGTCCTCCAGCCGGTGCTCACGGTCACGCGCGGACTGCGCCTGCTGGCGGAAGCCGGGCGGCGCACCTGGGCCGACACGCCGAAGGACAGGCGGGGACCCCTCCTCTTCCTGGTCGCCTCGGTGCTCCTGGTCGTGGCCCTGGTGCCCTACGGGCCGCTGCTCGCCGGCATCGCCCTCATGGCGGCCGCGGCCTGGAAGGGCCGCGGCCGGCGACAGCCGGCGCCCAGCCCGGACGAATCGCAGACCAAGCGCCTGCGCTCGCTGTACGAGGCCCTCGTGCCGTACTTCTCGACCGCCGAGGACCCGGCTCCGCTGTACGCCCACGGCGGGGACTGGACCCGCGCCTTCCCGTCGTACGACTTCGACGAGAGCGGCCGTGTCTGCCGCCTCCTCATCCGCTACCCGGCGTACTTCACGGACGGCGAGGCCGAGGCGCGGGCCCGGATCGAGCACCTCCTGCACGCCAAGTCCGGCCGTGGCCGGGAGTACCACTTCGGCTGGGACGAGGAGGGCAACCAGCTGACGCTCACCGTGCTGCCGCCGCTGCCCACCGACATCGCCGCACAGCGCTTCGTGACCTCACCGGGCGAGACGGTGCTCGGCTTCACCGATCCGACCGTCGTGCGGCGCACGCTCCCCCTCACGCACGGCGAGGAGCAGCGCGATGTGCCTCCCGTGGTGTGGCGCACGGGCCCGCGCTCCACCGAGCCGCACCTGCTGATCGTCGGCGGACCCGGCAGCGGTACGACGACGCTGGTGCGCTCCATCGCGCTCCAGGCGCTGCAGCACGGCGATGTCCTGGTCGTCGAGGGCGGCGACGCCGGCGAGTACGCGTTCCTCACGGGCCGGGACGGCGTGCTGGCCGTGGAGTGCGGGGCCACGGGGGCCGTCGCGAGCCTGGAGTGGGCGACCCGCGAGACCGAGCGGCGGCTGATCGCGGCCCATCGCACGCGGCAGGCGGGGCAGCCCCCTCCGGACGACGTCAGGCGCCCGCTGTGGATCCTGCTGGACCGGCCGGGCGCGCTCGGGCACCTGGCGGCGGCCGACGGCCGCGAGGATCTCCAGGCGCTGCTGCAGGTGCCCCTGCGGCACGGGCGCGCCGCGAACGTCACCGTCGTGGTCGCCGAGCAGTTCGACGGGCTGGACGGCCTGTCCCCCGCGGTCCGGCAGTACACCCGCGCGCGTGTGGTGCTCGGCCCGGCGTCCCCGGACGAGCTGGAGGCCGTGCTCGGGGCCCCGCCGCACACCACGCCCGCCCAGGACATCCCGCCCGGCCGAGGCTACGCCCGCCTGGGCTCGGGCCCGGTCCACCGCCTGCAGGTGCCGGCCACCCCGGACCCGTACGACGACGCGACCAGCGACCACCACCGGCAGGCGGTGCTGGATCTGCTGCCGCGGCGCAGCGCGCCCGTCGAGGCGGTGGCGGCGGCGCCGGCCGGGGACGGCTGAATCAGGCGACGAAGGTGCGCGGCGCCTCGGCCGGCCCGGACGCGCCCGTCTCCACCAGGCGCACCGCGGCCGCCAGGCGCGCGGCCGCCTCCTCCGCCACCGCGCCGCCCACCGTGAACGGCAGCCGCACATATCCCTCGAAGGCACCGTCCACGCCGAAGCGCGGCCCCGACGGCACACGGACACCGACCCGCTCCCCCGCCTCCGCCAGACGGGAGCCCGACAGCCCGCCGGTGCGCACCCACAGCGTCAGGCCGCCCTGCGGCACCGCGAACTCCCACGTCGGCAGCGCGGCGCGCACGGCCGCGACCAGCGCGTCCCTGTTCTCCCGGGCCTGCGTGCGCCGCAGGTCCACCGCCTGTTCCCAGCCTCCCGTGTTCAGCAGCCAGTTCACGGCGAGCTGTTCCACCACCGGGGTGCCCAGGTCGGCGTAGGCGCGGGCCGCGACCAGGCTGCGGATCACATCGGGGGCGGCGCGCACCCAGCCGATGCGCATGCCCGCCCAGAACGCCTTGCTCGCCGAACCGACCGTGATGACCGTGGAGCCCGCCGGATCGAAGCCGCACACCGGACGCGGCATCTCCAGTCCCTCCTCCAGGTACAGCTCGCTCATCGTCTCGTCGACGACCAGGACGGTCCCGGCGGAGCGGGCCGCGTCCACCAGGCGACGGCGCTGGTCCTCGTCGGCCAGCGCGCCCGTCGGGTTGTGGAAGTCCGCGACCACGTAGGCGAGCCGCGGCGCCGCCTCGCGCAGCACCTGGCGCCACCGGTCCAGGTCCCAGCCGCCGAGCCCGTCGGACATGGCCACCGGTACCAGCCGGGCGCCCGCCTCCCGCATCAGCTGGAGGATGTTGGCGTACGACGGCGACTCGACCGCGATGCGTTCGCCGCGCCCGCCGAAGAGGTGGCAGATCGCGTCGATCGCGCCCATGGCACCCGTGGTCACCATGATCTGCTCGGGCATCGTCGGGATGCCCCGCGCCGTGTAGCGGTCGGCGAGCATGGAGCGCAGCGCGGGCAGACCCGCCGGGTAGTCGCCGTGCGTGTGCGCGTACGGCGGCAGTTCCTCCAGGGCGCCCTGCACGGAGCGGGTGAGCCAGGGCTCGGGTGCGGGCAGTGCCGCGCAGCCCAGGTCGATCATCGAACCGAGCGCCTCCGGCGGGAGGGGTTCGAGCCCGCGCGCCGGGAGCGGGTTCCCGGCCGGCACCGCGGTCCAGCTGCCCGCGCCCCGGCGGGACTCCAGGAATCCCTCGGTGCGCAGGGCCTCGTAGGCGGCCGCGACGGTCGTGCGGCTCACGGACAGGGCGACCGCCAGCTCCCGCTCGGCCGGCAGCCGGGCGGCGACCGGCACACGGCCCTCCAGGACGAGCAGCCGGATGCCGTCGGCGAGCGCGCGATAGGCGGGCGGGCGGCGGGAGCCCGGGCCGGCGGGGCGGTCCTGCTGGGAGTTGAGCAGCCGGGCGAGCTGCGCCGCCCCCACCGCGGAGGTCCACTGCGCCATGATTCCCAGTCCACCTTCCCTGAATTGGCCATGGATGGGTTCTCTTTCCAAGCCACAGAGTGACATGCGTCAGTCCAGGACCACCACAGGGGGGCATGTCGTGCTGCCATTTGACGCGTCCACGCAGAGCCGGCGGCTGGGCCGGCGTCTGCTCCAGCTCTACGCGGGTCTCGTGCTCTACGGCGCGAGCTCCGCCCTCCTGGTGAAGGCGGGTCTGGGCCTGGAGCCCTGGAACGTTCTCCACCAGGGCCTCGCCGAGCTCACCGGACTGAGCATGGGCGTGGTGCTGACACTCGTGGGCGCGAGCGTGCTGCTGCTGTGGATCCCGCTGCGTCAGCGCCCCGGCCTCGGCACCGTCTCCAACGTCCTCGTGATCGGTGTCGCCATGGACGCCACCCTGGCCGTCCTGCCCGGCGTCCGCCCCCTGGTCCTCCGGGTGGGCCTGCTCCTGGCGGGCATCGTGCTCAACGGCGTGGCGACCGGCCTCTACATCGCGGCCAGCCTCGGCCCCGGCCCCCGCGACGGCCTGATGACCGGGCTGCACCGGCGCACGGGCCGCTCGATCCGGCTGATCCGCACGGCCGTGGAGGTCGCCGTCGTCGCCACCGGCTTCGTCCTCGGCGGCACCGTCGGCATCGGGACCCTGCTGTACGCGCTGTCCATCGGCCCCCTCGCCCAGCTCTTCCTGCGCGTGTTCGCCGTTCCCCCGGCACCGGGACGCAGCAGGGTCGTTGCCGCCGGGCAACCGGAACGGGCCATACTGCCCCGGTGACCACGCCTGAGCGCCATCCCTATCTCGACCATCCCGGCCCGATCGCCTTCGCCCACCGGGGCGGGGCGGCGGACGGCCTGGAGAACACCGCGGCCCAGTTCCGGCGCGCGGTGGCGGCGGGCTACCGCTATATCGAGACGGACGTGCACGCCACGGCCGACGGAAAGCTGGTCGCGTTCCACGACGCGACCCTGGACCGGGTGACGGACGGGGCGGGCCGGATCGCCGACCTGCCCTGGACGGACGTGCGCCGCGCGCGCGTGGCGGGCAGCGAACCGGTGCCCCTCTTCGAGGAGTTGCTCGAACAGTTCCCCGGGGTCCGCTGGAACGTGGACGTCAAGGCGGAGCCCGCGCTGCGTCCCCTGCTCGACTTGGTCGAGCGCGCGAACGCCTGGGGGCGCGTCTGTGTCGGCTCGTTCTCCGAGGCACGTGTGGTGCGCGCCCAGCGGCTGGCCGGACCGCGCCTCGCGACGTCGTACGGCACCCGCGGTGTGCTGGGCCTGCGGTTGCGCTCCTGGGGGATACCGGCGGCGCTGCGCCGCTCGGCGGTCGCCGCCCAGGTCCCCGTGGCCCAGTCGGGCATCCCCGTGGTCGACCACCGCTTCGTGCGCACGGCCCATGCGAGCGGGCTGCAGGTGCACGTGTGGACGGTCAACGAGGCCGATCACATGCACCGGCTCCTGGACCTGGGCGTGGATGGCATCATGACCGATCACATCGACACACTGCGCAAGGTCCTCGAGGACCGGGGCACCTGGCTCTGAACGCCCCGCGCGGTCACGTTCCCCGGGGAAGCGAGGGCGCGGGTGGGTACCGACACCGTGCAGGCGGCGGCCGACGAGGCCGCCGAGCGGCGGCGTGAACAGCGCGGCTGGTATTTCTACGACTGGGCGTGCTCCGTCTATTCGACGAGCGTGCTGACCGTGTTCCTCGGTCCCTATCTGACGTCGGTGGCCAAGTCTGCGGCGGACGTGGACGGTTATGTGCATCCGCTGGGGATCCCGGTCCGCGCGGGGTCGTTCTTCGCCTACTGCGTCTCCGCCTCGGTCGTCCTGGCGGTGATCGTCATGCCGCTCGCGGGCGCGGCGGCCGACCGGAGCGGCCGCAAGAAGCCCCTGCTCGCGCTGAGCGCGTATCTGGGCGCCGCGGCCACCACGGGCATGTTCTTCCTCGGCGGCGAGCGCTATCTGCTCGGTGGTCTCCTGCTGATCGTCGCGAACGCGTCGGTGGCCGTCTCGATGGTGATCTACAACTCCTACCTGCCGCAGATCGCCCCGCCCGAGGAGCGCGACGCGGTCTCCTCGCGCGGCTGGGCGTTCGGTTACGCGGCCGGCTCCTCGGTCCTGGTCGCGAACCTGGTCCTGTTCACGGCCCACGACTCCTTCGGGGTGTCGGAGTCGACGGCCGTGCGCATCTGCCTGGCCTCGGCCGGCGTCTGGTGGGGCGCCTTCACCCTCGTACCCCTCAGGCGGCTGCGCGACCGTCGTACGGCGTCCGCGCCCCCCGGGGCACCCGCGGTGCACGGCTGGCGGCAGCTGGCGGCCACGGTCCGGGACATGCGCGGCACGCCCCTGACCCTCGCCTTCCTGCTGGCCTACCTCGTCTACAACGACGGCATCCAGACGGTGATCTCGCAGGCGTCGGTGTACGGCTCCGAGGAGCTGGGCCTGAGCCAGTCCACGCTGATCGTCGCCGTGCTGCTGGTGCAGGTGCTGGCGGTGGGCGGCGCGCTGGGCATGGGCCGGCTGGCCCGGACGTACGGCGCCAAGCGCACCGTCCTCGGCTCGCTCGTCGCCTGGGCCCTGACGCTCGGAGCCGGCTACTTCCTGCCCGCGGGGGCGCCGGTGTGGTTCTTCGTCCTCGCCGCCGGTATCGGGCTGGTCCTGGGCGGCAGCCAGGCACTGTCGCGCTCCCTCTTCTCCCATCTCGTGCCGCCCGGCAAGGAGGCCGAGTACTTCTCGGCTTACGAGATGAGCGACCGGGGCATGAGCTGGCTGGGGCCGCTGCTGTTCGGGCTCACCTACCAGCTGACCGGGAGCTACCGGGACGCGATCATCTCGCTCGTGGCCTTCTTCGCCATCGGGTTCGCGCTGCTGGCACGGGTCCCGGTGCGGCAGGCGGTGCGCGACGCGGGGAACCCGGTCCCCGAAACGATTTAGCGGCTCGCGGAAAAGGCTGTAGTGTACGCGTTTGGCCTGCCAGGCGTACCGTTACTGCGCGGCAATGACGCCGAAACGCTGGGTGACATCTGCTAGCAGATGTGACAAACCAGGCGCCGGTGGGTACAACAAGGGGCGGCTACGACGGCGACGCATGACCCGGAACGGGACTCGGAACGGGAATCTTTACCGCCGACCGGACGTTGACCGGATGACGACGACAGCGACACCTGTCCTGTGGGCGACAAGCCCGGGAGGCACGATTCATGAGTGAGCGAGCTCTTCGCGGCACGCGCCTCGTGGTGACCAGCTACGAGACGGACCGCGGCATCGACCTGGCCCCGCGCCAGGCCGTGGAGTACGCATGCGAGAAGGGGCACCGCTTCGAGATGCCCTTCTCGGTCGAGGCGGAGATCCCGCCGGAGTGGGAGTGCAAGGTCTGCGGAGCCCAGGCACTTCTGGTGGACGGCGACGGCCCGGAGGAGAAGAAGGCCAAGCCCGCGCGTACGCACTGGGACATGCTGATGGAGCGGCGCACCCGCGAGGAGCTCGAAGAGGTCCTCGAGGAGCGTCTCGCCGTTCTCCGTTCCGGTGCGATGAACATCGCGGTGCATCCGCGGGACAGCCGCAAGTCCGCCTGACCCCGCCGGGGCCGGGCGGGTCATCACGCACGCCGACAGCAGCGGGCGCCGTACGTCACCATGACGTACGGCGCCCGCTGTCTGCCGCCGCTGCCCTTTCCGCCGCCGCTCAGCGCGTCAGCGGGGGGCGTGGCCCCCGTCCGGTCCCGTCCGTGCCGGGCGCGTCGTCCCTGATGACCTCGCCCTGGACGACCTTGCCGTCGGGGCGGTGCATACGGGCCTGCTGAAAGACGCCGGCGAAGCTGCCGAAGGGCGCCTCGCCGAGCTTGCGGTCGATCGTGCGCTCGGCGTACCGGCTCACCGCCTTCTGGACCGGCGGCAGCAGGAGCAGCAGACCCGCCGCGTCGGAGATCAGCCCCGGCAGCATCAGGAGCAGGCCCCCGAGCATCATCAGTCCGTTGCCGCTCCCGCCGCTCGGCGCCGCCTGCGGCTGCCGGGACTGCAGTGTCTCGCCGAGGCTGCGGAAGGCGCGGCGCCCGGCCCGCTTGACGGCCATGGAGCCGAGCAGGAAACCGGCGACCAGTAGCAGGAAGACCGTGACCCCGCCGGCCGCCCCCGCCACCGCCGTGAGCAGCCAGATCTCCAGCACCAGCCACGCCGCGATGCCCAGCGGCAGAAACGTGCGCAGCCGGGAACGCCGCGGCCGGGCGGGGTACGGGGAGGTCGGTGCGCCAGTCGTCATGCTCCCAGTGTGCCTGGGCCGGGCTCAGCGCGGGATAAGGGGTGATCAGCCGCTCCCCGTGAACCGTGGCGCCCCATCCGTGAGCCCGAACGAGCGACGGTGCGATGCGGCGTCCGGTTGACGCGGGCCGCGGAGCGCCCCGCGGCCGAGGCCGGCACCTCAGGAGGACTTGCCGCGGCCCGTGACCTTGGCGACGCGCTCCCCCACGCCCCACGCCGTGACCCGCCACAGCGCCTCGACGAGGATGTCCCGGCTCATCTTGGAGTCGCCCAGCTCCCGCTCGACGAAGGTGATGGGCACCTCCACCACGTGGTAGCCGGCCTTGACCGCGCGGCGGGCGAGATCGACCTGGAAGCAGTACCCCTGTGAGGCGACCTGGTCGAGGCCGAGGCCCTCAAGGGTCTCGCGGCGGAAGGCGCGGTAGCCGCCGGTGATGTCGCGCAGCGGCAGGTCGAGGGCGAGGCGCGAGTACAGGCTGCCGCCGCGGGAGATGAACTCACGGGTCCTGGGCCAGTTCACGACCCGCCCGCCCGGCACCCAGCGGGAGCCGAGCACCAGGTCGGCGCCCTTGAGCGCGGTCAGCAGGCGCGGCAGTTCCTCGGGCTGGTGGGAGCCGTCGGCGTCCATCTCGATCAGGACGCCGTAGTCGTGCTCCAGGCCCCAGCGGAAGCCCGCCAGGTACGCGGCACCCAGGCCCTCCTTGCCCCTGCGGTGCAGTACGTGGACGTGGTCGTCCTCGGCCGCCAGTTCGTCCGCGAGTTTGCCGGTGCCGTCGGGGCTGTTGTCGTCGGCCACGAGGACGTGCGCCTCGGGCACGGCCGACCGCACCCGGCCGACGATCGCCCTGATGTTCTCGACCTCGTTGTAGGTCGGGATGATCACCAAAGCGGTGCCGAGCGGACCGAACTGCCTCCCCTGGGCTCCTGCCGCAAGGGTCCCGTCGCCGTCGTTCACTGCTGCCCCTTCATGTCCGTACGCAGGGGACCACCATAGTGGCCGGTGCCTGCACCGACGCGACAGCGCGTTTGTACGGTGGTGTCGATTGCACAAGAGTCGGGTAAGAGTCTTTTTTCCGCATTCCCTCAGCTGCGGTGGGGGCCCGGCGCCCTTCGGGCCGACCTGGCACCCGCTGGCTGCGGGTCGACCGAAGGCCGTTGTCTACTGAACGTCCGGGCCCCACCCGGGTCACACCCTGCCGACCGCCCGGAACGTTCGCTCGCCGTCGGCGCGGGCGCTGAGCCTGGCTCCCAGTGGTGATGCGCCGGTGCGGCACACGACCCCTGACCCAGCGGCGCCGAGGCGACTGCGCGGAGGTTCCCCGGTCGGACGTCCGGTGGTGGACGCGGCCGAACCTACCGGCCCCCCGCGGCTCGCTGTCAACAGACGTTTGACCTGCGGTTCTTCCCACAATGCCCTGGTCAGGGCGGAGGATACGCAGGTCGCGCGACGGCGTGGTGGCGGGCGACCGGCCCCACGCCACCCCGGGAGATCACTCGCCCGGCCGTACGAACACCGTCCTGCCGTGCACCACGGTGCGCAGACAGACCGGCAGCTCGGAACCCGGGGTCAGATCGGGCAGTCCGGGGGTGCCGGACCGGGGGTCGGTCGACCAGCGGGCGACCCGGTCGTCGGGCGCCTGGACGACGAGCCCACCGGTGCGCCACACCGCGTAGTCGGCCGGCGCACCGGGCACCAGCGCGCCCGCGTCGTCCCGGCCGACGGCCCGCCAGCCACCACGGGTGTGCGCGGTGAACGCGGCCCGCGCCGACACCCGGTGCTCGGGGGTGCGGTGGAAGGCCGCCGCGCGGACCGTGCCCCACGGATCCAGGGGGGTGACGGGGCTGTCGGAGCCGAAGGCGAGCGGGACACCGGCCCGCAGCAGGGCCGCGAACGGGTTCAGCGTGCGGGCCCGCTCGGCGCCGAGACGCTCGGCGTACATGCCGTCCTCGCCGCCCCACAGCGCGTCGAAGGCGGGCTGGACGGACGCGGTCAGGCCGAGTTCGGCGAAGGCCGCGACGGTCTCCGGGGTGAGCATCTCGGCGTGCTCCACCCGGTGGCGGGCGGCACGGATGCGGGCGAGGCCGATCTTCTCTGCGGCGGCACGGACGCCTTCCACCACGGTGGTCACGGCGGCGTCGCCGATGGCGTGGAAGCCCGCCTGCAGTCCGGCCTCGGTGCAGGCGACCACATGCGCGGTGACCTCGGCCGCGTCCAGGTACGCGGTGCCGGTGTGCCCGGCGTCGGCGTACGGCTGGTGCAGGCAGGCGGTGTGCGAGCCCAGCGCGCCGTCGACGAAGAGGTCCCCCGCGGCGCCGAGCGCGCCCAGGTCCCGGGCCCGGGCGACGCCCTCCTCGCCCCGCTCGGCCCAGTAGCCCACCACGCGGGGCCCCGGTTCCTCGGCGGCGAGCCGCAGCAGCGCGGTGAAGTCCCCCTCCGAGGAGATCTCGGGGCCCCCGCACTCGTGGACGGATCCGATGCCCAGGGACGCGGCGTGGGCGAGGGCCGCGCGCTGGGCGGCGGCGCGCTGGGCGGGGCCGATCGCGGCGAAGGCGGCCGCCCGCACGGCGTGGTGCGCGTCGCGGGTGAGCGGCTCGTCGTCGGCGTGGCCCGCCATCCCCCGCACGTGCGGCACCAGGGCCAGCAGGGCGGTGGTGACGACGGCCGAATGGACGTCGATCCGGCTGAGGTAGAGCGGACGGCCCCCGGTGATCTCGTCCAGCTCGTCCCGCCGCGGTGCCCGCCGTTCGGGCCAGCGGGCGGCGTCCCAGCCGTGGCCGAGCAGCACCCTGTCGTCCGGGCGGGCCGCCGCGAAGTCGCGGACGAGGGCGAGGGCGGCCGACAGGGAGGGCGCACGCGACAGGTCGAGGCCGGTGAGCGCGAGACCCGTGGAGGTGGTGTGCACGTGTGCGTCGGTGAACGCGGGGGTCACGAGCGCGCCGTGCAGGTCGACGATCTCGTCGACGTCGTCCGCGAAGGCGTCGGCGGCACCTTCGGAGCCGACCCAGGCGACCTGTCCGCGCTCGACGACCATGGCGGTCGCGAAGGGGTCGGCGGGGCTGTGGACTTCTCCTCGGCGCAGCAGGACGGTCTGCGACGGGGCGGTGCGCTCGTTCATGGGGAACAGTCTCGCGCCTCGCCCCGGCCGGCCGGCACGCAGGTCCGTCAGATACGGGGCGGCCGTGCCTCGTACGGCGTCGACAGCACGACGGTCGTGCGCGTGGACACCCCGGCGAGCGTCCGCACGCGCGCCAGCAGTTCCTCCAGCTCGTGGGGCGTGGCCACGCGGACCTTGAGGATGTAGTTCTCCTCGCCGGCGACGCTGTGGCACGCCTCGATCTCCGGCACTCCGGCGAGCCGCTCCGCGATGTCGTCGGGGGCGCTGGGGTCGAACGGCTTCACGGAGATGAAGGCGGTCATCGGCAGCCCGACGGCCTCCGGGTCGACGACGGCGGCATACCCGCGGATGACGCCGCGCTGCTCCAGTCGGCGCACCCGCTGGTGCACGGCCGACGTGGACAGGCCCGTGGCCTTGCCCAGGTCGGTGTAGCTCATCCGCCCGTCCTTGACGAGCAGCTGCACGATCTGCCGGTCCAGCTCCTCCATGGCGCTAGAACCTACAGGGCGCTTGATCCCTTCGATACCTCAGCGGCGCAGGTCATACCCGCTTTGTGATGTGGCGGGGGGCCGTGTGTGCGCCGTCCGTGGGACAAATCCGCCGAGCCCGGCACCTGCGGGCGGCATGTGACGAACGCCACAGTCCGCGGGCGGGGTACGTGATGATCTCGTGATTACCGGCGAGACGGGACGGGAAGTGCTTGCTGTGGTCGAGGCCACAGTGCCTTGTCGGCCCAGCCCGAGGGGGAGAATCCCAATGCAGAGTCTGAAGCGCCCTGGCCGTTCCGCGTCCAAGCGGCAGCGGCCCGTCGTCGCACCCGAGCCGGAGGGCGTCGAACCCGACGACGAGTTCGACGCGTACGACACCTTCGAGATGTACCGGGTGATCTGCCCGGACTGTGCGCAGCCCATCGCACTGCTGGCGGACGAGGAGGTCCTGCCCGAGCACGCGCTGTGCGCCTCGCCGTGGAACCCGTTCGGCCTCACGGTCTGCGCCGGCACGGGCCGCGCGGCGGGCGACGCCCGGCCCGCGGACGAGTCCGTGCAGCCGCAGGAGCAGCAGAGGGCCCTTCTGCTGACCCTTCCCCAGGGGCTCGACTGGCGCACGCAGCCGTTCTCCCACGTCGGCGGCCCCGGCTCGCGCCCGATGCGGATGCCGGCGATGCGGCGCCAGGCCGCCTGACACCTCGCACGCCGCTCTGCGGGCGTCGTCGCCCGCCCCGCAGCACCTGCCCCCGCGCCACGACCCGCACGCCGTCGTGGCGCACGACCCGTGCGTCCGGACATCCGCCCGGACGGGACGGCGGCCCCGCCGTGCGCACACCCGGCGGCACGGACGCCGTGGACGGCCGGGACACCCTGGACGGTGAAGGCGTGCCATGCCCCCTACGGGCCCGCCGGGGAACTCACGCTCGATGCCCGACTCCGGTGACCTGTGCGCCCGCCCGGGCGTTTCCCCGGGTATGACCCCTACGTTTTCCGCGGCCGGGCCCCGGCGACGGGTGTTCGTCCCGGCACCGGCAGCGGCGCTTCCGCCGCCCCACCCCCAGGACCCGCCCATCTACCGCGCGCTGATGCGGACCTGGGCCGACCGCGGGCGCACCTTGCCGGGGCGCCACGACCCGGAGTGGGTGCGGCTCGCGGCACCCCCGGCCGGCCCGACCCGGCTCGCCCTGGGCCGGGACTCGTTCAGCGTGACTCGGGACCAGCGAGGTGACGGGCGATGACCATCCGCTGGATCTGATTCGTCCCCTCGACGATCTGCAGCACCTTGGCCTCGCGCATATAGCGCTCGACCGGGAAGTCCGCTGTGTAGCCGTACCCGCCGAGCACCTGGACGGCGTCCGTGGTGACCCTCATCGCCGTGTCGGTGCAGTGCAGCTTGGCCATGGCCGCCTGCTTCGCGAACGGCCGGCCGGCGTCACGCAGCCGCGCCGCCGCCAGGTACAGCGCCCGGCCCGCCTCGATCTGCGTCGCCATGTCGGCGAGTATGAAGCGCAGCCCCTGGAAGTCCGCGATCGGCCGTCCGAACTGCCGCCGCCCGGTGGCGTACGCGACGGCCTCGTCGAGCGCCGCCTGCGCCACGCCGATGGCGCAGGCGGCGATGCCCAGGCGCCCGGAGTCGAGCGCGGACAGGGCGATCGCGAAGCCCTGGCCCTCCTCGCCGACGCGGCGCACGTCGGGCACCCGCACCCCGTCGAAGTGGACCTGCGCGGTCGGCGACCCCTTCATGCCCATCTTCTTCTCGGGCGTCGCGCTGCCGAGCCCTTCGGCGTCGCCGGGGACCAGGAAAGCGGTGATCCCTCGCGGGCCCTCCCCGCCGGTGCGCGCCATCACGGTGTAGAAGTCGGCGATCCCCCCGTGCGTGATCCACGCCTTGGTCCCGTTGATCACCCAGTCCCCGCCGCCCGTGCCCGAGGCGGCCCCCTCCGCCCGGGCGGCCCTCGTACGCAGGGACGCCGCGTCCGATCCGGACGCCGGCTCGGACAGGCAGTAGGCGCCCAGCAGTCCGCCGCCGAGCATCGCCGGCAGGTGCTCGGCCTGCTGCTCCTTCGTGCCGTAGTGCGCAAGGGCGTGGCAGGCCAGGGTGTGGACGCTGACCCCGAGGCCGACGGTGAGGCGGGCCGCGGCCAGCTCCTCCAGGACCTGCAGGTAGACCTCGTACGGCTGGTCACCGCCGCCGTACTCGGAGTCGTAGGGCAGGCCGAGCAGTCCGGATTCGGAGAGCAGCCGGAAGACCTCGCGCGGGAAGCGCCCGGCGTCCTCCTCCTCGGCCGCCTTGGGGGCGATCTCGCGCTGCGCGATGTCACGGACGAGGGAGATCAGATCCCGGGCCTCCTCCGTGGGCAGTTGACGGTCCACCGGCTGCGGGGCGCGGTCGGGCATGGCGACGCTCTCCTCCCTCTCGGGCATATCGGCGGCCGGACGCCTTGGGTGGGGCGGCTCCGCCGGGTCTCACAGGGCCTGTCGATGCTCGCCGCTCCGGGTCGCGGAAGCGGCTGACCAGCGGCTGGCGCTTGGAGTATGCCCGATCAAAGGCACCACGTCACCAGTTAACGACCGCTTACTTCAAGAAAGGCGCAGCGGGCGTCAGAGATCGCTCCACACCCTTCATGCTGGGGCCGGGCCCCCATGTCCGCTCGGGGACGGGGACCGACCGGGTCGGTCCGCCCGTGGGAGGGGCGCGGGACGGCCACGGCGACGCGACGGGGCGGCCTCACCGCGGCCGGGCCCCCGGGGAGGCCGCCGCCCCGGCTCTCGGCGGAGGTCAGACGAGGGGCCGACGGGCGGCCGGCGGGGCCGTGCGGACGGGTTCCAGTTCCTCGATGGCGCGCAGGGTGCCGCCGAGCGTTCTCACCAGCAGGGCGCGCATGCTGTCGCGGGACGGCTCGGGGCGGTCCATCCAGTCGAGCGTCACACCCTCCATGCCGCACACCCAGCCGAGGAGCCCCATGCGTGCCAGGGGAGCGATGTCGCGCCTGCCGTACGCCCCCTCGGCGATGGTGGTGACGATCGCCTCGCGCACCCCGTCCCGGATGGCGTGCACCTGGGCGTCGAAGCCGACGCCGCCGCTGACGATCGTGCGGTAGGCGGCCCGGTTGTGCTCGGCGTAGCGCAGATAGCCGTCGATGGTGCGGCGCACACGCTCCTCCGGCGGCAGTCCGAGACCGCCGGCCGCGAAGGTGACGAGTTCCGCCACCGAATCCTCGACAATGGCGAGGTAATAATCACGCTTGGATCTGAAGTAGTAGTAGATCAGTCCTTTGGCGACCTGCGCATGGCGCGCGATGTCATCCATCGACAGCGCGTCGTACGAGGTGTCGGCGAATAACTTCCGTCCGACGGCGATGAGTTCGGAACGGCGCGCCACCGAGCGGTCGGTACCGCGCGCAGCGCCGGGACGTTCCGTGCCTCGCTGTTGACTGTCATTCAATTTCGGCCCATGCCTCCAACTGCCGGCGGGACATCGGCAGTATTGCAGAATGGCGCGGAGCCGTTCCGGAATTGCCCGGGCCGCCCGGATCACGGCAGGTCGCGGCCCCCGGTCTCCCGGGGGCCGCGCCGTTCGTGCCGTGCGCCGGGGGCGTCAGCGGACGCCCACCGCCGCCAGTGCCCTGCGCTGCCACGGCATGAGAGGAGCCGGGAAGTACAGGTAGCAGACGCCGCCCGTACCGGAGACCACCTTGCCGGAGGCGTTGTAGCGCTTGGTCCTGAGCCAGATGTTCTCCCACTCGCGCCGGTCGTAGACGCGGCGCACGGCCTCGTCGCTGGGTGAGGCCGGGTCGTTGGCGATCACGTCGCCGTCGGCGGTGAAGCCGATCACCGTCATCAAATGGCCCGAGGTGCCGTACCCGGCCCCCGTCAGCTCCTCCTTCAGGAACGACTGCGACGTTATGGCCGGGATGCCCGCCGCGATCAGCGTCTCCAGGTCGGTGAGCGAGGACAGCCGGGTGACCACACCCTGGAGGTCATGGAACGTCGCCGCGTACGCCGCGTTGAAGGGCCAGTTGCCGCAGCCCTGGTACTGGTAGTCGTAGGTGAACCGGGCCGCGTGGCACACCTGCGGGTCGGCGTACGACGGATCGACCCAGGACAGCTGCTCCGGGGTGAGCCTCCGGCCCCAGTACTCGATGATCATCTGCGAGGAGGTGGGGCTGCACCACGCCTCGCCGCCGTTGTCGTACTGGGGGTACTGGCCCTTGTGGATCTCCTGCGAGAAGCGCGGGACGGCCAGTTCCCGGGCGAGCCCGGGCGCGGAGGCCGGCACGGTGAACCGGTCGGGGATGTCGGAGGCCATGGCTCCGAGCCGCCAGACCACGGGGGTGAGCTGCGTGCCGGGGGCGCGGTAGAGGGTCAGGCGCAGGCGGTAGGAGACCAGGCGCAGACCCGACGCGGCGTCGGAAATGGCGAAGGTGTCGGTCCAGATGTCGCTCTTGCCGTCGCTCTGGTCGTCGACGGAGGTCCGCCGGATGTCCTGGTCGCCGGCCGCCCAGCGGCCCATCACGTACCAGGGGGTGTCCGTGCCGTCGGAGTAGGTGCCCTTCAGCTCCACCTGGATCCAGGTGCCGGCCGGAGTGTGCGCGTTCCAGGAGGCGATCACCTCCGTGGCCGCCACCGCCGGCCGGTGCACCGGCGAGGTCCAGGTGGCGTACTCCCAGGTGGAGGTGGTGCCGGTGTGCGGGTCGGTGTAGTCGGTGCGGCCGGCGGGAGCGGCGATCACCACACCGGGGCGGAGGCCGGCCACGGCACGGACGCCCTCCGTGGTGCCGCTGCGCCAGTCGGTGAACGAGGTCCAGGCGCGGTTGTCCACGAGGCCGGGGCCTGCCGTCGTCGGCCGGGCCGCCGGGGTGGCCGCGGCCGCCCGGCCCGCGGCGCCGACCGCCGCGGCCGCGGCGACCGCCGTGGCGAGGATGGTTCTGCGGGAGGGCTGTGAAGCTCTGGTCATCGGTGGGTGACCCCCAGGTGTCCGGAAGCAGCGGTTCAGACGCACGATGTCCGCCAACTATGGCCGCCCCACCGCGACTTCTGCCAGCACCTGCACCGTCGGCGCGCCCACCGACATTGGTCCCGACCACTGGCGGCGGACGCGGCGCCGCGCGGGGCCCGGCGGACGCGGTCACCGGTCGCGGGCGCCCGGGTCGCCGGGGCCCGCGCCGGGACCGTCGCACGCCGGGCCCCGCCGGACGGTGTGCCCCGCGATCAGACGAGGTCCATCGCAGCGACCTCGTCCGGGCGGCCGTAGCTGACCGGGCCGCGGAAGCGGCGCCGGGCGGTGGCGAACCACCACACCGTGGCGATGACGAGCACCGCTGCCAGGGCGATGGGCGCGTAGTTGAAGGAGTCCACGGTGATCGGCGACGCCTGGGGCAGCATGAACAGCACACTGCTGAGCAGGACCCAGCCCACGGCCACGACGCCCACGGGCGTGCTCCAGCGTCCCAGGTGCCAGGGCCCGGGCCGGAAGTCGGCGCCGAGCCGCAGCCGCAGGAAGATCGGCACGGCGTAGGCGAGGAAGAGCCCCACGACGTTGACGCTCACGATCGCGGTGAAGGCGGTGTGGGACCACCAGCCGGGCAGCACCAGGGCGAGCGAGCAGGCGACGGCGAGCCAGACCGCCTTGACGGGCGTGCGGGTGCGCGGGGAGACCGTGTGCCACCAGCGGGAGCCGGGCATCGCGCCGTCCCGGGAGAACGCGAAGATCTGCCGGGTGTTGCTGGTGAGGTTGGCCAGTCCGCAGAAGAGCATGGCGCCGATGACGATCAGCAGCAGCAGTTTCGCGGCGCCCATGCCGAGACCGTCGATGAGGATCTGGACGGGCGGCGCCGAGGAACCGGCCACCTTGGCGTAGTCGCCGATGCTGTAGACCAGGGCGAGCATCAGGACCAGGCCGGCGACGGCGGAATAGCCGATGGACCGGGTGATGCCCCGGGGCGCGTTGACCGTCGCCCGGACCGTTTCCTCGGACATGTGGAAACTTCCGTCGAAGCCGGTGAAGGTCCAGCTCGTGACGAGCAGGCCGAGCATGCCTCCGTAGAGACCATGGGTGAAGCCGGTGTTGTTCACGAAATGCGTGACGAAGGACGCCGGCCGGTGCTCGTCCGGCCCCGCCACCAGCGCGCCGACGATCACCACGAGCCCGATCAGCAGCCACCACACGGAAATCCGGTTGAGTACGGCGACGAGCCGCACGGTGTAGGTGTTCGCCAGCCCCTGGACCACGATGACGAGCGCCGTGATCAGCACGGTCTGGTGCGCGGTCGGCTCGTACGAGGGCCACTGCAGTGCGAGGAACGCCTGGATGAAGGTGGCGGCCGCGTATCCGGTGGCCGCGGTGCCGCCCACCTGTCCCACGAAGTTCAGCCAGCCCGTGTACCAGGACCAGGCGCCCTGATGCCTTTTGGCGAGCTTTCCCGCGGAGAAGTACAGGGCCCCGCTCGTCGGATAGGCGGAGGCCACCTCCGCCATCGCGGCACCGATGAACAGCACCATGACCGAGACGCCGATCCAGCCGAAGACGAGAATGCGCGGGCCACCCGCATTCATGCCGAATCCGAACGACGAGAAAATTCCGGAGAGGATGTTGATGATGGTGAAGGATATGGCGAAATTGTCGAACGCCTGGAACCGCCGGGTGAGCTTTCGCGGATAGCCCATCGCGTGCAGGGTCGCGTCGTCATCGATCGCGACGGGGTCCCGGCCCGCACGTCGTCTCGTACGGGGCGCTGACATGCGTTCTGACACAGCCGGACCTTTCTCTCTGTGGGGTAGTGATCGGTACGGGACGGACGGGTCAGGCGGCCCCCGGTATGGGCAGTCCGCAGGCGCGGCGAGCGCGCGAGAGCTGCTCCTCGGGGTCGCCGAAGACGCTCCAGGGCATCCGGGAGGCGTAGGGCCCCATGGCCGCGAAGACGGCGCGGGCCTCGAACTCGCGCTGGCCCATGACCAGCGCATGCGCCAGGTAGGCGAGGTCGAGCACCGGAGTGAAGCGGTAGCCGGCGACCTCCGGCAGCCAGTGCTGGTAGATGGCAAGCGCGGTGGAGCGCCACTGGGGCTGTTCCCAGACGTGGTCCGCGAGCAGTTGCGAGGGGTTGTAGCTCTCGACGAGCGCCACCAGGGGCAGCAGACGCAGCGGTGAGGTGGCGGCCGCCCGCTGGCTGAGGAAGGCGGCGACGTCCCAGGCCGCGTTCACCGAGCCGTGGTGGCGGCTGAAGAAGTAGGCGAGGAAGCGGTGGTGGGCCTCCCGGTGGAAGGGGTCCAGGCGCAGAATGTGCGAGAACAGCCGCCAGGGGCCGGGCGGCTCGGTGAGCAGTCCCCTCGGAGCGGGTTCACCGGTCTCGTGCAGGCGCGCCAGTGCCAGCCTGGCCACCCAGGGGGTGGGGTCGTGCGGTGCCACGGCCGTGGCACGCTCGCACGCGTTCAGCGCGATGCGCTCCAGCGCTCGGGCCCGCTCGTCGTGGGCGTCGGCGGCGCGCAGCGCCCGCAGGACGGCGACGCGCGCCCACACCAGCGCGGCCTCCGGGCTGGGTTCCTCGGCCAGCCACCGTTCGGCCAGGTCGGAGTCCGCGGCCTCGGAGGCGAGGACGAGGGAGCGGTGGGCGCGCAGCCCGGGGTCCTCGCGGGTGGCGACGAGCAGTTCGCAGGCGCTCAGGTAGCGTCCGGCCCGCACTTCCACGCATACGCTCGCCAGCTCACGGTCGTCGGCCGCCGGATGCCATACGTACTGCCCCTCGAATAACCCCGCGGCCATGCTCCCCCGTCCATCCCCGTGCGTCTCACCGGTCACGCATCAGGCACCCTACTCAGCATCCGGGGCAACCGGAACGGCGATTCCCAAATACCCGGTTCGCGGCTCGGTGCGCCGTTAATGGCGGGGACCCGGTGATTGACCGCTGAACTGTTCAACGGGGCACCAATTTCGCCGTGCGCGGAATCGCCCCCCGGCACCCGCCCGCCGGCCCCCACGTCGCACACGCGTAAAATGTTCCTCCGAAATAGGTCCACGCCCTCTCCCCGGGAACCGCCATTCACGTCCTCGCGTCCCGTCTGCGGCGGCTGCCGCCGTCCTGCGGCCCCGTCCGGCTCGTCGCCGTCGACGGGTACGCGGGCTCCGGCAAGTCCACGTTCGCCGGGCAGTTGGCCACCGCGCTCGGCGACGCGCCCGTGCTGCACCTCGACGACATCGCCACCCACGAGGAGCTGTTCTCCTGGACGCGGCGGCTGCTGCGCGAGGTGGTCGAGCCGCTCGGCCGCGGTGAGAGCGCGCGCTACCGTCCCTACGACTGGCGCACCCGAGGCTTCGGCCGCCCTCGCACACTGCCGCCCGCCCCCGTGATCCTGGCCGAGGGCGTCGGCACCGGCCGCCGGGAGCTGCGAGCCCATCTGGCGCACCTGCTGTGGATGGACCTTCCGCGCGACGAAGCCTGGGCCCGCGGGCGGGCCCGTGACGGTGAGGAGCAGCGCGCCTTCTGGGCCGCGTGGACCGAGGCGGAGCGCCGGCACTTCGCCGACGACCCCTCGCGGCCGTTCGCCGACCTCCTGGTGCGGCAGCGACCCGAGGGATACGAGGTGCTCCCGGGACCTGCCGAGATCTCCCAGCCGGATCACGCGATCACACACAGTAGCGACCCATCATCAGTGTGCTGAACTTGTGAAGACCCTTGCGGGAGAACTTGCTTGAGTGCTTCGGGTCGGCTTGACCCGGGGGCCGTACAGGACTTACGTTCTCAATGTGCGGCTCTCGGAGCCGTCCGCAGACGCGAAGCCCCCGGTTGTTCCCCCGTGATCGGGGGCTTCGTTCTGCCCCGGCCCCCTCCTCCGGGCCCCTGGGCACATGGGCCGCTCACACTGGGTCACCGCGCCGAATGCGCCCCGTCTGCTCCCACCTCGTCAAACGGCCCGTGCGGCACCCTTCGGTGCGCCGCTCCCCCGCAGGTACCATGCCTCTCGGCGCGACCTTCGGGCGGCCGCTCCGCGCACCGTCGCAACTCCGGTCCGCGGCACCGCGGTTCGAGCAAGGCAGCCGCCGGGCACACGCCCGGCGGTGAACCAACGGGGGCACGGTTTGTGGGGGACGGGATGGACTTCGGCACGCGGGGCCCCGAGGCCCCGGCCGACCTCGCCTGGCTGCGAGGCGTCGACGCCTACACGATGGGCGCCTATCCGCAGGCGGAGGAGGAGTTCCGCGCGGCGGTCCGGATGGATCCGGGGATGGCCGACGGCTGGCTCGGGCTGCACGCGCTGCGCGTCGACACGACGACCGCGCTGCTGCGGATGTTCCGCCACCGGGACCGCTTCGGGGAGCAGCGGGCGCGGCACCGGCGCACCCTGAACTCGTGGTACTGGCTGGGCTGGTGGGTGCAGCCCGTGCTGGAGAGCCCGCGCGACCTGCTGCTCGCGCACGCCTCGCACTGGCTGGACGGCCGCCACGTCCCGGAGCTGGACCGGGCGCTCGCCGGGCTGCCCCCCGTCGACGCCGACCCCCAGGTCCGGTTCCTGCACGCCTGCCGGGCCTACCTGGTCAAGGACTGGGAGCAGCTGGTCCGGCACACCGATCCACTGATCGACGACCCCATGCTCGGCATAGAGGCCGGCCTGTTCGGGGGGATGGCCCGGGTCCGTCTGGAGATGTACGGGCAGGCCGAGCCGCTGCTGTCCGCCGCCCTCATGCGCTGCCGCAGCGAGCAGCCGCAGCGCAAGGAGCTGCGGTACTGGCTGGCCAGGGCCCACGAGGGCACGGGCCGCTCGGCGGCCGCCCTGCCGCTGTACCGGGCGGTGCACCGGGTGGACCCGGCGTTCATGGACACCTCGGCGCGGCTCGCGGCCATAGCCGAGGGCGACGGGTACGACGAGTCGGCCGACTTCACGGCGATGGCGCTCACCGGGGGCGGGGACGCGCTGGAGGGGCCCGACGGTCTCGATCCGCTCTTCGGCGTCGGCGCCGAGGGCCGGGAGGTGAAGCTCTCCGACCCCGCGCCGCCCCCGGGCACGCTGGCGGCGCAGCGGGACGCCGTGCGCGAGAAGTCCACGGTGCCCGCGCAGCCGTTGCCGACCGGGCCGACGGATCCCGGACTGCTGGAGGAGGCGCTGGCCGAGCTGGAGCGCATGGTCGGCCTGGAACCGGTGAAACGCCAGGTCAAGGCGTTGTCCGCACAGCTGAACATGGCGCGGCTGCGGGCGGACCAGGGGTTGCCGGTGCAGCCGCCCAAACGCCACTTCGTCTTCTCGGGCCCCTCGGGCACCGGCAAGACGACGGTGGCGCGCATCCTGGGCCGGGTCTTCTACGCCCTCGGGCTGCTCGGCGGCGACCATCTGGTGGAGGCGCAGCGGTCCGACCTGGTCGGCGAGTACCTGGGCCAGACCGCCGTGAAGGCGAACGAGCTGATCGACTCGGCGATCGGCGGCGTGCTGTTCGTGGACGAGGCGTACTCGCTGTCCAACTCGGGCTACGGCAAGGGGGACGCCTACGGCGACGAGGCACTGCAGGTGCTGCTGAAGCGGGCGGAGGACAACCGCGACCACCTGGTGGTGATCCTCGCCGGCTACCCCGAGGGGATGGACCGCCTGCTGACCGCCAACCCCGGCCTGTCCTCCCGCTTCACCACCCGGGTGGACTTCCCCTCGTACCGCCCCCTGGAACTGACCGCGATCGGCGAGGTCCTGGCGGCCGAGAACGGCGACGTCTGGGACGAGGAGGCGCTGGAGGAACTCCGTTCGGTCGCCGGCCACGTCGTGGACCAGGGCTGGATCGACGAACTCGGCAACGGCCGCTTCCTGCGCACCCTCTACGAGAAGAGCTGTGCCTACCGGGACCTGCGGCTGAGCGGGTACCCCGGGACGCCGTCCCGGGACGACCTGTCCACGCTGCGGCTGCCGGACCTGATGCAGGCGTACGGAGAGGTGCTGTCCGGCCGCGGACCGCAGGATCCTCCGGCCGGGTGAGCCCGGCCGGTGCCCGCACCCCGCGCAGGGGCGCGGGCACCGGCCCGGGTCAGCCCGCAACCGCTTCCCTCGGCTCCGCGGCCCTCGGCTCCGCGGCCCTCGGCTCCGCGGCCCTCGGCTCGGCGGCCCTCGGCTGCGGCGGGGCCTCCCGGTGTGCCGGGTCCCTGACCTCGCCCACCAGGAGTTCCAGCACATCCTCCAGGGCGACCAGGCCGAGGACGCGGCCGGCGGCGTCCGCCACCTGGGCGAGGTGCGCGGCGGCCCGTCGCATCACCGTCAGCGCGTCGTCCAGCGGCAGCTCCGCCGCGAGCGTGGTCATCGGCCGCCAGATCTGCTGCGGCACCGCCCGCTCGGAGTCCTCCAGGTCCAGGACGTCCTTGACATGGACGTAGCCCATGAAGGCGCCGTTCCCCGCGACGACGGGGAAGCGCGAGAAGCCCGTACGCGCGGTGAGCGCCACCACCTGCCCCGGTGTGACCGTGGGCTGAACGGTCACCAGGGAGGCGGGGTCCAGGAGGACGTCCGTCACCGGGCGGGACCCCAGCTCCAGCGCGTCCTCCAGCCGCTCCTGCTCCTCGGGCTCCAGCAGGCCCGCCTGGCCCGAGTCCTCCACCAGCTGGTTGAGCTGCTCACTGGTGAAGACGGCCTCGACCTCGTCCTTCGGCTCGACCCGGAACAAGGTGAGGACGACCCTGGCGCAGGCGCTCAGCGCGACGGTCACCGGCCGGCACAGCCGCGCGAACGCCACGAGCCCCGGGCTCAGCCACAGCGCGGCCTTCTCCGGTGCCGCCATCGCCAGGTTCTTCGGCACCATCTCGCCGATCACCAGGTGGACGAAGACGACGGCGGCGAGTGCGATCACGTACCCGAGCGGGTGGACCATCTCGTCGGGGAGGCGCGCCGCCTCGAACGCGGGCTCCAGCAGATGGGCCATCGTCGGCTCGGCCACGGCGCCCAGTGTCAGCGAGCACACGGTGATGCCGAACTGGGCCGCGGCCATCATCTGCGGCAGCCGCTCCAGCCCGTACAGCACCTGCCGGGCCCGCGCGGTGCCCAGCGGCTCGATCTGGCTGCGCCGCACGGACACCAGCGCGAACTCGGCACCCACGAAGAAGCCGTTGGCGAGCACCAGCAGCGCGGCGAACACGAGTTGGAGCAGGCTCATCGCGCCGCCTCCGCGATCTGCACGGCGGCGCCGGCGGTCCTCACCAGCCGGACCCGCTCGGCACGGTAGTGCCCGACCTGGCGGACCGTGAGCCGCCAGCCCGGCAGTTCGGCCCGGTCCCCGGGAGCGGGGATGCGGCCGAGCAGGTCGGCGACGAGGCCGGCGACCGTCTCGTACGGCCCCTCCGGCACGTCGAGCCCTATCCGTTTCAGGACGTCGACGCGGCAGCTGCCGTCGGCGTCCCACGCCGGGCGCCCGTCCTCGGGCGGCGCGGCGGCGAGCTCGGGCAGGTCCTGTCCGTCGTGCTCGTCGCGGACCTCGCCGACCAGTTCCTCGACGATGTCCTCCAGGGTGACGACACCGGCCGTGCCGCCGTACTCGTCGACGACGACGGCGATCGGCTGCTCGCTGCGCAGCCGCTCCAGGAGGGGCTGCACGGGCAGCGTCTCGGGGACGAGCAGCGGCGCCTGGGCGATCCGGACGACCGGTGTGCGCAGCCGTTCGTGGGCGGGCACCGCGAGGGCGTCCTTGAGGTGCACCATGCCGACGACCTCGTCGATCTTCTCCCGGTACACGGGGAAGCGGGACAGGCCGGTGGCCCGGGTGAGGTTGACCACATCCTCCGCCGTGGCGGTGGACTGCAGCGCGCTGACCCGGACGCGCGGGGTCATCACGTGCTGCGCGGTCAGCTCGCCCAGGGACAGGGTGCGCACGAACAGATCCGCCGTGTCCTGTTCGAGTGTGCCGGCCCGCGCCGAGTGCCGGGCGAGGGAGACGAGCTCCCCGGGGGTGCGGGCGGAGGCCAGTTCCTCGGCCGGTTCGACGCCCAGGGCGCGCACCAGCCGGTTGGCGACCGCGTTGAGCGCCGCGATCACCGGCCGGAACAGCCGCGAGAACAGGCGCTGCGGGCCCGCCACGAAGCGCGCGACCTGGAGCGGCCGGGACACCGCCCAGTTCTTGGGCACCAGCTCGCCGATCACCATCTGCGCGGCCGAGGCGAGCAGCATGCCGACGACCACGGCGATGCCGTTCGCCGCGCTGCGGGGGACGCCGACCGCGGTGAACGGTCCGCGCAGCACCTCGGCGAGCGCGGGCTCGGCGAGCATGCCGACGACGAGCGAGGTGATGGTGATGCCGAGCTGGGTGCCGGAGAGCTGGAAGGACAGCTCCCTGAGCGACTCGACGACCGTACCGGCCCGTCGGTCGCCCTCGGCCGCGGCCTTCTCGGCGTCGGGCCGTTCGACCGTGACGAGGCCGAACTCGGCCGCGACGAAGAAGCCGTTGGCCAGGATCAGCAGGAACGCCGCCCCGAGGAGCAGCAGGGGGGTGGTCATGATGCCGCCGCCTCCGCGCCGTGAAAGCGGTCGCGGACCGGGTCCGCGCCGTGTCGGCAGGGGGCGGCGCAGGTACTACAGGACGATCCGTCCATCGCCGGGGGGAGTCACTCCTCGGGTAGCAGGAACCCCTGAGCACCGGGCGGAACATCAGGGGCGGAGGCCCGATGTGGGACCTCCGCCCACCAGATTAGTCAAGACCTCGCCGGGTGCGGCAGGGCGGACGGCCCCGAGTCAGCCCCGATGCCGCTCCGGATCGACCGCGGAGCGGGCCTCGACGAGGGCCCGCAGGGTGCACGCGTCCTCGATCGCGCGCTGCTTGGCGATGCCCGGCTGGATACCGAGGGCGGCCAGGCTCGTGCCGTCGCTGAGGTCGAGGAACACCCACGGGTCGCCGGGACGCAGGTTGACCCGGAGGATCTCCGCCCAGGCCAGGTCACGCCGGTGGACGATGTTGACGACGGTGACCCCGCTCTCCGCGGCGACGACCTTGGGACGGGCGAGCAGGATCGGCACCGCGGACAGCAGGGCCGCGGTCAGGGTCAGCGCGAGGCGCTCCGCCGTGTCGAGCCGCAGCAGTATGCCGACGGTGGTGATGGCCGTGAACAGCGCGATCCCGGCGGACAGCAGCACGGCACGGGTGCGTCCCGGACGGAAGGTCACGGGGAGGGCGGGCAGATCCGACATCGGTGTTACGGTCCTTCACAGACGGCAGGCGTGGATGGCCGTGGTCAGGATGGCCCGGGCGCCGATCGCGTACAGGTCGTCCATGATCCGCTGGGCCTCCTTGGCCGGGACCATGGCCCGGACGGCGACCCAGCCCTCGTTGTGCAGCGGCGAGACGGTGGGGGACTCCAGGCCGGGGGTGAGCGCGACGGCCTTCTCCAGCTGCTCGACGCGGCAGTCGTAGTCCATCATCACGTAGGTCCGGGCGACGAGGACGCCCTGGAGGCGGCGCAGGAACTGCTGCACCTTCGACTCGGCGCCCTCCTCGCCCTCGGCCCCGGTGCGGCGGACGACGATGGCCTCGGACGTCATGATCGGCTCGCCGATGACCTCCAGGCCCGCGTTGCGCAGCGAGGTGCCCGTCTCGACGACGTCCGCGATGACCTCGGCGACTCCGAGTTCGATCGCGGTCTCGACGGCGCCGTCGAGGTGCACGACGGAGGCGTCGATGCCCTTGTCGGCGAGGTGCTTGGCGACGATGCCCTCGTAGGAGGTGGCGACCGTCATCCCGGAGAGGCCCTCCACGCCGTTCGCCGTGCCGGGCTTGGTGGCGAAGCGGAAGGTGGAGCGGGCGAACCCGAGCGGGAGGATCTCCTCGGCGTTGGCGCCGGAGTCGATCAGCAGGTCGCGGCCGGTGATGCCGATGTCGAGGCGGCCGGAGGAGACGTAGATCGCGATGTCGCGGGGGCGGAGGTAGAAGAACTCGACCTCGTTCTCCGGGTCGACGATCCTCAGTTCCTTGGACTCCCGGCGCTGCTGGTAGCCGGCCTCATGCAGCATGTCCGCCGCAGGGCCGGACAGTGAACCCTTGTTGGGGACGGCGATGCGCAGCATGAGGTCGGCTTCCTTCGTTCGTGCGTACGGATGTGCGGTGTGGTGTACGGCTCAGAGGTGGGCGTAGACGTCGTCCAGGGAGATCCCGCGCGCCACCATCATCACCTGGACGTGGTAGAGCAGCTGTGAGATCTCCTCGGCGGCCGCCTCCCTGCCCTCGTACTCGGCGGCCATCCAGACCTCGGCGGCCTCCTCGACGACCTTCTTGCCGATGGCGTGGACACCCTTGCCGACCAGCTCGGCGGTGCGGGAGGTGGCGGGATCGCCGTGGGCGGCCTTGTGCTGGAGCTCGGTGAAGAGCTCCTCGAACGTCTTCTTGGACATGGTGGTCCTAACCCTACGCGCTCCGGTCCGCGCCTCAGTGCCAGGGCTCGGATACCGAGCGGAGCGTGGCGGCGGTCGCCACCGCCGCGGTCACCGCCTCGTGGCCCTTGTCCTCGGCGGAGCCGGGCAGGCCCGCGCGGTCGAGCGCCTGTTCCTCGGTGTCGCACGTCAGCACGCCGAAGCCGACGGGGACACCGGTCTCGACGGAGACCTGGGTCAGGCCCTGGGTGACGCCCTGGCACACGTAGTCGAAGTGGGGGGTGCCGCCGCGGATGACGACCCCGAGGGCGACGACGGCGTCATAGCCGCGGCCGGCGAGGACCTTGGCCGCGACCGGGAGCTCGAAACTGCCGGGAACCCTCAGCAGGGTCGGCTCGTCGATCCCCAGCTCGCGCAGGGCGCGCAGGGCCCCGTCCACCAGGCCGTCCATCACCTTCTCGTGCCACTGCGCCGCGATGACGGCGACCCGCAGATCGCTCGCCTTGCGTACGGACAGCTCCGGTGCACCCTTGCCGCTCACGTCTCTCCTCAGTGCTCTCTTACTGGTTGCCGCAGGTGGACACGCCGCTCGCGTCCAGCCAGGGCAGGTCGTGCCCCATCCGGTCCCGCTTGGTGCGCAGGTAGCGGAGGTTGTGTTCGCCCGCCTGGACGGGCATCGGCTCCCGAGCGGTGACCTTGAGGCCGTGCCGGCGCAGGGCGGCGGTCTTGTCGGGGTTGTTGGTCATCAGCCGCACGCTGCGGACGCCGAGGTCCTGAAGGATCTGGGCGCCGGCGCCGTAGTCGCGGGCGTCCGCGGGCAGGCCCAGCTCCAGGTTGGCGTCCAGGGTGTCGCGGCCGCGCTCCTGGAGCTCGTAGGCGCGCAGCTTGGACAGCAGCCCGATGCCGCGTCCCTCGTGACCGCGCAGGTAGACGACCACGCCGCGGCCCTCGGCCTGGATGCGCCGCAGGGACGCCTCCAGCTGGGGGCCGCAGTCGCAGCGCAGGGAGTGGAGGACGTCGCCGGTGAGGCACTCGGAGTGGATGCGGACGACGATGTCCTCGCCGTCGCCGATCTCGCCGTGCACCAGGGCGACGTGCTCGACGCCGTCGACGGTGGAGCGGTAGCCGTAGGCCGTGAACTCGCCGAACGCGGTGGGCAGGTGGACCTCGGCCTCGCGGCGGACGGTGGGCTCGGAGGTACGGCGGTAGGCGACCAGGTCCTCGATGGAGACGATCGTCAGGCCGTGCTTGCGGGCGAACGGGATGAGTTCCGGCAGCCGCAGCATATGGCCGTCCTCGCCGGCGATCTCCACGATCGCGCCGGCCGGGCGCAGTCCGGCGAGCCGGGCGAGGTCGACGGCCGCCTCGGTGTGGCCGTTGCGGACGAGCACGCCGCCCGGCTTGGCGCGCAGCGGGAAGACGTGTCCGGGGCGGACGAAGTCGCCGGGGCCCGCCTCTCCACCGGCCAGCAGCCGCAGTGTGGTGGCCCGGTCGGAGGCCGAGATGCCGGTGGTCACGCCGTGGGCGCCGCTCGCGTCGACGGACACGGTGAACGCGGTCTGCATCGACTCGGTGTTCTGGTCGACCATCTGCGGGAGCCGGAGGCGGTCGAGTTCGGCGCCCTCCATGGGGGCGCAGATCAGGCCGCGGCACTCGCTCATCATGAAGGCGACGATCTCGGGGGTCGCCTTCTCGGCGGCGATGACGAGGTCGCCCTCGTTCTCCCGGTCCTCGTCGTCGACGACCACGACGGGG
Source organism: Streptomyces sp. PSU-S4-23 (assembly GCF_055632315.1). NCBI lineage: Bacteria > Bacillati > Actinomycetota > Actinomycetes > Kitasatosporales > Streptomycetaceae > Streptomyces > Streptomyces sp. PSU-S4-23. Next base: position 1,134,663 of record NZ_JBVMUU010000002.1, read on the forward strand.
CGCCCGGCCGCGATGTCGGCGACGGCCTGCTCGATCGGGTCGAGCGTGAAGTCCTCGATGTCGTCCGCGCTGCAGAGGACGGGTGTCCGCAGGGCGGCGCGATGCGGGTCGGCCCAGGCGTTGGTCTCCGGGTGCGCCTCGTTCAGGGCGGCGGGAGAGGGGCGGGACGTCATGCCGGGGCTCCTTCCAGGACGGGCCGCGCGGTCCTGCGGGAGCGCAGCCACCAGTCGCGCATGCCCCACAGGACGAGCGCGCCGTAGATGACGTAGACGAAGCCGGAGAAGGCGAAGCCGTTGGCGAAGTTCAGGGGGACGCCGACGGCGTCGACCAGCAGCCAGGCGAACCAGAACTCGACCATGCCGCGCGCCTGCGCGTACATGGCGACGACGGTGCCGACGAAGATGTACGCGTCCGGCCACGGGTCCCAGGACAGCGTCGGGAAGGCGGTGAACAGGCCCGCCACGGCGAGCGTGCCCGCGGCGGCGGCGACGGTCAGGACGACGCGCTCGCGCCAGGTGGCGAACCGCACGGCGATGTGGCCGTCCTCCGTCCGCCCCGTGCCCTGCTTCCACTGCCACCAGCCGTAGACGGCGACGACCATGACCACGACCTGCTTGCCGGCGCTTCCGGAGAGGTGGGCCGTGGCGAAGGCCGCGAAGAGCACGACGCCGGACAGGAACTGCACCGGCCAGCTCCATATGGAGCGCCGCCAGCCGAAGGCGAGGGCGGTCAGGCCGATCACGTTGCCGATCATGTCCGACCACTTGATGTGCTGGCCGAGGAGCGTGAACGCCTCGGAGTTGAGCCAGTTCACCGGGCCGCCCCCTGACCGGCCAGCAGGCGCTCGACGTACTTGGCGATGACGTCGACCTCCAGGTTGACCGGGTCGCCCGGCTGCTTGATGCCGAGCGTGGTCAGCGCGAGGGTGGTCGGGATGAGGCTGACGGTGAAGCGGTCGGCGCCGGCCTCGACGACGGTGAGGCTGATGCCGTCGACGGTGATGGAGCCCTTCTCGACCACGTAGCGGCTCAGGTCCGCGGGGAGCGAGACCGTGACGAGTTCCCAGTGGTCGGAGGGCTTGCGGTCGAGGATCGTGCCGGTGCCGTCGACGTGTCCCTGCACGATGTGGCCGCCCAGGCGTGCCCCGACGGCCGTGGGGCGTTCGAGGTTGACGCGGGCGCCCACGGTGAGGGCGCCGAGGCTGGAACGTTCGAGGGTCTCCGCCATGACGTCGGCGGTGAACTCGTCGCCCTCGTGCTCGACGACGGTGAGACAGACGCCGTTGACGGCAATGGAGTCCCCGTGCCGGGCGCCTTCGGTGACGACGGGTCCACGGAGCCGGAAGCGGGAGGAGTCGCCGAGGTTCTCGACGGCGGTGACCTCACCCAGCTCTTCGACGATTCCGGTGAACACTTCCCGGGTCCTCCTGCCTCGATCGGGCACGGACTCCGGGGCCTGTCGATGACGACAGCGAACACGGGCGAGGACACCGGGGCGGCGCCGGACGGAGCCCGTCCACAGGACGAGCCGGTACGGCGGCGCGCATGGATGCCCGCCCGCCGCGCACTGCCTCCCATCCGGACTTTAACCGTCGGTCCAGGAATTTCACCTGGTCAACCGGCCGCTGGAAGCGACCGGGTCGCGGACTGTAACCGCCGGTTCGGACTTTCACCGACCCCGGAGTGCGCTGCTTCTGGTACAGCTTCAGTGTGCCACGGGCGCTCGACGGCCATGCGGGTGAACCGCTGTGTGGTGGCTCACAGGTTCACATACTGGACTTCTGCGGCCGCCCGTGCGGGGCCGGCCCCTCCGATACCGGGACAACACCCCTCCCGCGACCGCCGTTTCGGGATTGGTCCATACCTATTGACGGACGTGGTCTAGTCCTCTTAGGGTCGGCGGTCCCGGCGCGGCACGCCGTCCGCGAGCGGCCCGGCGGCGGTGACGGAGGCCCTTGCCCCGCCGCCGGGTCTCCGTCGTGGGCGGTCAGCGGGCGGGAGGGGCGAACAGCTCGTCCTGGGCGCCGTCCCTCGCGGTCAGCAGCGCTCCGCGCAGTACCGCGCCGCCGCCCAGCGTGCTCGCCCGTACCTCGGTCCGCAGGGGCGACATACGGGCGAGCCGCTCCCCCACGCGCGCGGCCAGCACATCCCCGCCGGCCTGCCCGACCTCGCCGCCGAGCACCACGCAGCCGGGGTCGAGGACGGCGGTCACCGAGGCGGCGCCGATGGCGAGCCGGTCGGCGAGGGCGTCGAGGAAGCGGGACGCGGCACGCCCGGGGACGGCGGGACGGACAGCCGCACGGCGGCGGGCCACCCCGCCCGGGCCCCCGGCATCCCCGCTGCCGGCATCCCGGCCCGCGGCGTCCCGGCCCGCGGCGTCCGGGCTCCCGCCGTCCCAGCCCCCGGCGTCCCGGCTCCCGCCGACCGGGCCCTCTCCGTCTGCGCCTCCCGCCGCCCGCACCGCCCCGCGCACCAGTGCCGCCGCGCGTGGCCCGGGCGCCGGCCCCTCCGTCACCAGCCCGTGGGCGTCCGCCAGTTCCGCGATCGCCGCCGCCCCCGCCAGGGAGTGGAACCCTCCCTCGCAGTCCGTCGCCGAGGGCAGCGTCGCGGTGCCGGGCACCGGCAGGAAACCGATCTCGCCGGTGCCGCCCGACGCGCCGCGGCGCAGCGCGCCGTCCAGCACCACGGCCGCGCCGGTACCGTGCCCCAGCCACAGCAGCACGAAGGTGTCCCGGTCGCGGGCGGCGCCCTCGCGCTGTTCGGCCACGGCGGCGAGGTTGGTCTCGTTCTCCACGATCACACGCGCGGGCAGCCGTTCCTGCAGCGCGGCGACCAGTCGGCGATGCCACGGCGGCAGCCCCGAGGAGTCGCGGAGCTCGCCGGTGGCGGGGTCGATCAGACCCGGCGCCCCGATCCCCACCGTGTGCAGCGGCTCGGCACCGGCCTCCTTCGCGGTGCGCTCGACCAGCGCCACGGCCCGCTCGACCGCGGGCCCCGTGCCGAGGTCGCCGCCGATGGGCACCGACGCCTCGGCGAGCACTCCGCCGACGAGATCCGACACGAGGACGGAGACGCCCTCGGTGCGCACATCGAGGGCCGCGAGATGGGCGCGGCCGGCGACGATCCCGTACAGCCGCGCGTTCGGACCGCGCCGCTGCTCCCCCGACTCCCCCACGACCGCGATCAGCCCGGCGGCGGTGAGCCGTTCGACGAGGTCGGCGACCGTCGGCCGGGACAGTCCGGTGAGCTGCTTCAACTGCCCTGCCGTCAAAGGGCCCTCCTGCTGCAGCAGTCGCAGGGCGAGCCGGTCGTTGATGGCCCGGGCGGTGCTCGGGGATGCGGGCATGCCGGGATCCTCCCAGATCGGCGGTGCCGCTCGGCCGGCGGCTGTGCAGCCCCTGCCCGTCTCTATCTATCAGGCAGGGTTCCTGATAGTTTACGCGAACGGAAGACGGGGCGACACGGACGGGGAGGGCATCCGAGAATGAGGGAAGTGGTCCATCAGCAGTCCGAGGTGAGGCGTGCCCGGTACGCCGTGGCCGCGGTCTTCGGCGTGCACGGCGCGGTCACCGGCTCGTTCGCCACCCGCGTGCCGTGGATCCAGGAGCACGCCCACGCCGGCCCGGGCCAACTCGGGTTCGCGCTCGCGTTCCCCGCGCTCGGCGCGTCCGTCGCGATGCCGCTCGCGGGCCGGATCAGCCACCGTTTCGGCGCCCGCACGGCGCTGCGCGGGCTGCTGTCGCTGTGGACACTGGCCCTGGCCCTGCCGTCCCTCGCGCCGAACCTGCCGACGCTGTGCCTGGCCCTGTTCGCGTTCGGCGCCACGGCCGGCATGGCGGACGTGGCGATGAACGCGCTGGGCGTCGAGGTCGAGAACCGGCTCGGCAAGTCGATCATGTCGGGTCTGCACGGCCTGTGGAGCGCGGGCGCCCTGGTGGGCTCGGCGGCCGGCACGCTCGCCGCGCACCTGGGCTCGGACGCCCGGCTGCACCACGCCCTGGCGGCCGCGGTCCTGACCGTGCTGGGCCTGGCCGCCTGCACATGGGTCCTCGACCTGCAGCCCGCAGAGGACGAGGAGCCGCCGCCCCGGTTCGCGCTGCCGCCCAGGTCGGCCCTGCTCATCGGCGCGATCGGCTTCTGCGCGGTGTTCGCCGAGGGCGCGAGCCTCGACTGGTCGGCGGTCTATCTGCGCGACCGGCTGGGGAGTTCGGCCGGGCTCGCGGCCGCCTGCACCACGGGCTTCACCCTCACCATGGCGATCGCGCGCGTCGCGGGCGACCGGGTGGTGGACCGGTACGGTGCGGTGCGTACCGTCCGGGTGAGCGGTGCCCTGGCCGCGCTCGGCGGGCTGCTCGTCGTCGCCGCGCGTCACCCGGCGGTGGCGATGGGCGGGTTCGCGCTGATGGGCCTCGGTATCGCGGTCGTGGTGCCGTTGTGCTTCGCGGCGGCGGGCCGCAGCGGCCCCAGCCCGAGCCAGGCCATCGCGGGAGTGGCGACCATCACCTACACCTCGGGCCTGGTGGCGCCGGGCGCCGTCGGCACACTGGCCCAGGCCACGAGCCTGGTCGTGTCGTTCGGTCTGGTGACGGTGCTGGCCTTCGGCGTCGCGGCTCTCGCCGGGGTGCTCCGGGTGGGCGACCGCGACCGCCCCAGGGTCAGCCCGCGCGGCGCAGCAGTTCCCGACCCACGGCCCTGAAGGACTCGCTCCACGGCGTCGGGCGCAGCGTCGCCGCGTCGAGCCGGACCAGGACCCGGGTGCCGTGCGCGTACGTCACCGCACCGTCGGCCGAGCAGAACCGGAACCCGTAGGTGAGGCCGGTGTTCCCGAGCCGCTCCAGCCACAGGTGCACGGCGTAGGCGCCCGGCCTGTCCACCGGGGCCTCGTAGCCGATCCGCAGTTCCCTGACGGCGTTGCAGAAGTCTCCCGCCGCCTCCCAGTCGCCGTCGAAGCCGAAGCCGCGCTCGCGCAACAGGGCGGTCCAGGCCCGCTCGACCATGACCGGGTAGCGGGCGTTGTGCAGCAGCCCGAGCGCGTCCAGGTCGTCGAAGTGGACGGCGACGGGGACGAGCCGCCCGTACGACACGACGGGCGCGGCCTGGGTTTCGGCGGTCACGGGCGGGCTCCTGGAAATGGACTGGGGCGGGCGCACGACATGCGGCCCCGTACGCGACCATGGTAAGCGGTCGCTCAGCTGCCTGGCTCGCAGGTCAGGTGCGCAGAGGGCGCCGCCGGGGCGCGGGACGGCGCGCCGGCCCGTAAGCACGGCACGGGCGCGGTGCCGGACTGCCCGCCGGGCCTCGGCGAGCCGGCGCGCCGGCTCGCCGGCTCGCCGCGAGCGGTGGCCACGGGCCGGCCCCGGCCTCCCGGCCGGCGTGGAGACGCCGCGGCGCGGTGACCTCGCCGGCCGGGCCACCGCGCCGCGGCGCCGCGCCTGCGCGCGGCCCCGCGTGGTGGACGCGCGGGCCCCGGCACGTGCCGCCCCCTGCGTCCCCCTCCTGGGCCATCGGCGGGTTCGCCCGATCCGGGGAAGCCGGCGGGCCGTCGGTGCTCCGGCCGGCCCCGGCCTGGAAACCTTCCCCCATGGTGCCGTCGGAGCAAGTCACGACCGGAGTGGACACGGTCGTCTCACGCATGCGCGCGCTCGCCGGGGTCTGGCCGGAAGACGACGGCGTCGCGGTCTTCAACCGCGTCTATCTCGCCGTCACCGAGGAGGTCGGCCGCCGCCTGGACGCGGGGTGCTTCCCGGACGAACGGGCCGCGACCACCCTGGACGTCCGGTTCGCCGAACGGTATCTGTCCGTGGCCGAAGAGGGGCCCGTACCCGCGTGCTGGCGGCCGCTGTTCCAGTTCCGGCGCCATCCCGGCGTGCGGCCGCTGCAGTTCGCGCTCGCGGGCATCAACGCGCACATCGGGCACGACCTGGCACTGGCCGTCGTGGACGCCTGCCGTGCGCTGGGCTGCGAACCGGACGATCTGGAGGACGAGTTCGAGCGCGTGGGGGACATTCTCGCCTCGCTGGAGGAGCGCATCCGCGAGGATCTGATGCCGGGTCCCGATCTGCTCCAGATCGCCGACCCGCTCACGCATCTGCTCGGCGCGTGGAGCCTAGAGCGGGCGCGCGAGGCCGCCTGGTCGGCCGCGCGGGCGCTGTGGGCGCTGCGGGAGGTGCCGGAACTGACCGGGGAGTTCGCACGGCGGCTGGACGCGGCGGTGGGGTTCGCCGGGCGCATGCTGCTCACCCCGTTTCCCGGCTGATGCGGCCGAATCCGGTCAACCCCGCCCACCTCACCGAGAACCACCGCCCGATCGCTGTACGTTGACGGCCCGACAGATCTCTCGCGAAGGAGCGCACACGCATGGCGACCCGGCTCGGACTCGGTCTTCCGCAGAACCGGCAGTACGCCCTCGGACGCGATGTGCCCGACGTGGCACGCACCGCCGAGCGGATCGGATACGAGAGCTTGTGGGTGTACGAGCGGGCCCTGGTCCCCGATCCCGCGACGCAGGGACTGTACGGCGTGGAGGGGCTTCCCTGGCCGGACGCGTACCGCGGCGTGGCCGATCCGCTGATCACACTCACCCTGGCCGCCTCGGCCACCGAGCGGGCCCGGCTGGGCTCCAGCGTCCTGGTGGCGCCGCTGCACGTGCCGTTCCAGCTCGCCAAGGCCCTCGCCTCACTGGACGCGGCCAGCGGGGGCCGGGTGGTCGCCGGCTTCGGCACGGGCTGGTCCCTCGACGAGTACGCGGCCGCGTCCGTGCGGCCGTTCGAGGAGCGGGGTCAGGTGCTGGACGAGGTGATCGAGGTGTGCCGGGCGGTGTGGGGCCCCGACCCCGTGGTCCACGAGGGACGCCTCACGAGGATCGCTTCCGCCGTGGTGGGCCCCAAGCCCGCCCGGCCGATCCCGATCCTGCTGGCCGCGGGCAGCAGGAAGGCACAGCGCCGGCTCGTCGACCACGCCGACGGCTGGCTGCCGGTGGGCATGGGCCCCGAGCAGATCGCCGCCCAGTGGAGCGCCTTGCAGGAGCTGGCGGAGGAGCGCGGGCGCAAGGAGCCGATCCAGACGGTGCTGCGGGTGAACGCGGCCTACTCGGCCAGGGCGTACGACGGCGCCGACCGCCGCCCCTTCCAGGGCAACGCGGACCAGATCGTCGAGGACCTGGTCACCCACGCCGCGATCGGCCTGGAGGAGATCCTCGTCGATCTCCAGAGCGCCGTGCGGGACGCCGGGGAGCTGAAGGACGTCGCCGCCGAGGTGTACGAGAAGGCGCGGGCGGCCGGGGTCTGACCCTCCGCCCGCCGACCCGGTCACTCCTCCGGCAGCTCCACCGGCGCGATCTCGTCGAAGACGTCGCCGGGGCCGGGGTTGGCCGGGTCGGTCGCGCCGCCGAGGTGGTGCATGACGCCCCACACGGCGTTCAGTGCGGTCTGCACGGCGCCCTCGGCCCACCCAGCCGTCCAGGAGATGTCGTCGCCCGCGAGGAAGACGCCCCGCTTGTCGGCGGGCAGGCCGTCCTGCACGAAGTGCGTGAACAGGCGCCGCTGGTAGCGGTAGTGGCCGGGCAGGTTCGCCTTGAACGCGCCCATGAAGTACGGCTCGTTCTCCCAGGAGATCGTCACCGGGCTGCCGATGATGTGCTTGCGGATGTCGACGTCCGGGTAGATCTCGCCGAGCGACTTCAGCATGACCTCCATCCGCTCGTTCGCGGACAGCGGCAGCCACTTCAGGCTGTCGTCGCACCAGGTGTAGGACAGGCAGATGACGGCCGGCCGGTCCGGCCCGTCGTCGAGGAGGTAGGTGCCACGAGTCATGCGGTCGGTGAGCGTCATCGACATGACGTCCCGGCCCGTCGGCCGCCCCTGCTCGTCGACGGCCTTGTCGAGCCAGAACGGGCGGTCGACCGGCACGAAGAGCTTGCTCGACTCCATGTAGTGCGTGCGCTCGATCGCGGTCCAGTGGTCGATCGGGAAGAGCGAGTCGTCGCAGTCGATCTTCGACAGCAGCATCCACGACTGGGCGGTGAAGACGGCCGCCTTGTAGGTGCGGATGTCGCCGTTCGCGTCGGTCACGGTGATCCGGTTGCCGGCGGTGCGGTGCAGCCTGGTCACCGCGGGGCGGGGCCCGCCGTCCTCGTGCAGGGACTTCAGTGACGTCCCGTGGGCCCAGTGCACGATCTTCTCCGGCTCCCGCTCCCACAGGCGCAGCGGCAGTTGCTGGGAGCCGCCGACGATGCCGCGGTGGTGGTCGTCGGCCTCGGTGTACACGACGCGCAGGATTTCCAGGATGGAGTTGGGGAAGTCGGTGTCCCAGCCGCCCGTGCCGAAGCCGACCTGGCCGAAGATCTCCCGGTGACGGAAGGACCTGAACGCCTCGGAGTCGCAGAGGAAGCCGTAGAACGTCTGGTTGTCGAGCTTCTCGACGAGCCTGGACCAGATGGCGCGGATACGGGGCACGTCGCGCTCGCGCAGGGCGCGGTTCATGTCGGAGAAGTCGGCACCCTCCTCCAGGCAGGCGTTCCACGCGTTCGCCACGTCCCGGTAGACCTGCGGCAGGTCGTCGGGCGTCTCGGCGTAGTGGGTCTCGCCCTTCAGGTCGACCACGGTCGACGGGGTGGCCTCGGCCAGCGGGTTGGGGAACGGCCTGGTCTCCAGGCCCACCAGATCGATGTAGTGCTGCAGCGCGGTCGAGGACGGCGGGAAACGCATGGCGCCCATCTCGGCGGTCAGCGACGGGTCGCAGCCCTCGAAGCCCACGGTGCGCAGCCGGCCGCCGATCCGGTCGGCCTCGTACACGACGGGCTTGAGGCCCATCTTCATCAGCTCGTAGGCGGCCACGATGCCGGACAGACCGCCGCCGACGACCGCGACCTCCGTGCCGTGCTCGGTCGCGGGGATCTGGCCGAGGCCCGCCGGGTGGGCGAGGTAGTCGTCGTACGCGTACGGGAAGTCCGGCCCGAACATGGTGATCGGCGGCTGCCGCTCGTCGGCGTGCTGGACGGCGTTGGGCACCGTGGACGTCATGGGGTACGACTCCTTGCGCGAAAGGTGACTCTGGAGAAATCCGGGGAGGGCCGCGGGTCAGACGAGGGACCCGTAGAGACCGGGGCGGCGGTCCTGGAGGTAGGGGTTCGCCTTGCGGGAGGCGGCCAGGCGGGCGGGGTCGGCGTCCCCGAGGACGAGCTCCTCGCCGCGGCCGGCCCGGACATGGGCGATCCCGTCGGGCCCGGCGAGGGCGGAGAGCCCGACGAACTCGAACTCCCCTTCGCGCCCGACCCGGTTGACGTACGCGACGTACATCTGGTTCTCGAAGGCCCGCACCGGGACGAGGGACTGGGCGACGAACTGGAACGGATGCATCAGGGCGGTGGGGACCACCAGGAGGTCGGTGCCGGCCAGGGCGTGGGCGCGGACGTTCTCCGGGAACTCGACGTCGTAGCAGATCGTCAGGCCGATCCGCAGGCCGTTCAGCTCGGCCTGGACGACCGGCCGGTCGCCCGGGGTGAAGTGGTCCCGCTCGAAGCTGCCGAAGAGGTGGGTCTTGCGGTAGTTCGCGAGGCGGGTGCCGTCGGCCGCCACGAGCTGGGCCGAGTTGAAGACCCGCGTGCCCGACCGCTCCGGGTAGCCGTAGACGACCGCGACACCGTGCCGCGACGCGATCCAGCCGACCGTGTCCGCGGAGTCCCCGTCGGCCGGCTCGGCGAGCCGGCCGGTGTCGTCGCCGATCGCGTACCCGGTGAGGAACAGCTCCGGCGCGATCAGGAGCCCGGCGCCCGCGGCGGCGGCACGGCCGGCGGCCTCGTCGAGGACCTTGAGGTTCTCGGTGACCGAGCCGGGGCGGCCGGAGCTCTGGAGCAGGGCGGTGCGCATGCGTGTTCTCCACCGGTACGGGAGGGGGTCGGGGGCTGGTTCGACGGTACGGTCGGCCCGTCGGCCGGACAAGAACGAGCCGTTGCGCGCCGGTGAGCGGATCGTTGCGTCCGCCGCGGGGCCGGCGTCGATTCGTTGCGCACCCCGGCACGGCTCTCCGCGCCCCGGACACGGGCCACGGCCGCCTGCCCCGCTCCCCCGCGCCACCGCTCCCCCGCTCCCCCGCGCCACCGCGCCACCGGCCCCTTGGCCCCTTGGCCCCGCTCTCCGCGGTGCCGCCGGCCACCGCGCCGCGCTCCGCCTCACCGCCCCGCGCTCCGCACCGCACGGCCGGAGGCCGGCGGATGTCCGGCCCACCGTCGGCGAACGGCCGGCGGTCGGCCTGGCCCAGCGGGATCCGCCGTGACCTCCCGCCGCGGCCGGACCCGCCGTAGCCTCCCGCCGCGGCCGGACCCGCCGTGACCTCCCGACGCCGCCGGACCCGCCGTGACCTCCCGACGCGGCCGGGCCCGCCGTAGCCTCCCGACGCCGCCGGACCCGCCGTAGCCTCCCGACGCCGCCGGACCCGCCGTGATCTCCCGACGCCGCCGGGCCCGCCGTAGCCTCCCGACGCGGCGGCCCGCCTGTCCGCTCCCGCGGGGTCCGGCCGACCCCGCCCGTCCGCCTCGCCCCGGACCCGGTCCACCCGGCCCGCGGTCGTGCCCCGGCGCACGGCGCGCCGTGCCGAATGCGGTCAGGCGGGCACCGCGAAGGTGGTGATCACCGCCGCGTGGTCCGACGGCCAGTCGTTGCCTGCGACATCGGGCCACGGGTGCGGCGTGCCGGTGACGGCGGTGCGGGAGTCGAGGACCGTCAGGCCTCGGTGCAGGACGTAGTCGATCCGGTCCTGCGGTTCGGGGCGTCCGCTGCCGTCCTGGTGCACCGGGTGGATCGGGGACCAGGTGTGACCGGGGTCGCGCACCGGGTCCGGGTGGGCCTCCCGGTAGGAGTCGCGCAGACCGGCCTCCTCCGCGGCCCGGGTCACCGGCCACGCGACGTCCGGCCGGTCCAGGTGCGAGGGGCAGTTGAAGTCGCCGACGAGCACGACCGGGACGCCGTCCTCGGCGGACTCCTCGATCCGCCGCAGGGCCTCCCGCATCTGCGCGAGCCGCCCCTCCTCATGGGCGATCAGCGCGGTCGCCGGCAGCCCGTCGAAGGCGGACTCGTAGGGCCCGTACGGCGTGTAGTCGAGGTGGGCCGTCCAGACGTCGACCTCGCGCCCGCCGTCGACGCGGATGCGGACGCCCGCCGCGCCGTAGAAGCCGACGCCGGGGTCCCCGAGACGGGCCGCGATCGGGTGGCGGCTGATGACGCCGAGGTTCTCGCCCGCCCGGTGGTGGTACCAGCCCAGTGCCTCCGCCAGTTCCTGTGCCGCGGTGCCGTCCGTCTCCTGCAGGCCCACGACGTCGGCGCCGGCCTCCAGGATGGCCTTGATCTGCTTGGCCCGGTGGTCGTCGACCTTGCTGCCGCCGAGCCAGAGGTTCCACGTCATCACCCGGAGGCCGTTCGCCGGCAGGGCCCGCAGCCGCTCGGGCGTGACCCCCTCCAGGCTGGCCAGCACGGTGCGCCCGGGCGCCGCGTCGATCGGGGCGAGCGACGGCACGGCGAGCACCGCGCACCCCGCCGCCTCGGCGGAGGTGACGCCCGTGGGGGTGTCCTCGACGGCCACACAGCCGGCCGGGTCGGCCCCGAGTGCCCGGCACGCGGCGAGGTACGGGTCCGGCGCGGGCTTGGTGTGCTCGGTGTCGTCGGCGGTGACGGAGACCGCGAACCGGGCGGCGCCCAGCGCTTCGAGGACGGTGTCGGCGACGGCCCGCGGGGAGGCGGTCACCAGAGCGGTGGGGATGCCGTCGCGGGCGAGCGCGTCGAGCAGGTCGAGCGCGCCGGGGCGGGGCACGATGCCACCGCGGACGCGGTCCGCGAACTCACGGTGCAGGTCGGCGGCGACACCCGCGGCCGGGGCGCCGGTGACCGCGGCCAGCCAGCCGGCCGTGTGCTCCACCGCACGGCCGAGCACCTGCTGCTGGTCGTGCTCCGCCAGCGGCCGGCCGAGGCCGGCCGCGACCCGCTCCACCGCCTCGCACCACAGCCGCTCGGTGTCGACGAGCGTGCCGTCCATGTCGAACAGGACAGCCTGGAGCGGGAGTCGGGTCACGGTTCTCTCTTTCGTGCGTGGGGGGATGGGGAACGGCGGAGAGTCCTGCGCGCGGGGGCGGCTGGATCACCCGGCGCGTTCGGCGACGAGCACCGGCCGCTGGGGCAGCGACACGGTCACGGCGGCACCGGCGGTCAGCGCGGCGGCCTCGTGCGCGGGCAGGTCGGCCTTCACCTCGGTGGCGTCGGCGAGGCGGACGGTCAGCCGTACCGTGGCGCCGAGGAACGCGGTGGCGGCCACGTGCGCGTCACCGCCGGGGTCCGCGGACACCCGCACCGCCTCGGGCCGCACCAGCACATCCACCTCGGCCGCGGCGGGTGCGTCTCCGTCGACGGGCAGCCGCTGCCCGAGCACCTCGACCGCGCCCGAGGAGAGCCGCCCCGGGATCCGGCTCATCGTGCCGACGAACTCGGCGACGAACGCGGTGGCGGGACGGCCGTACAACTCGGCGGGCGCCGCGCACTGTTCGAGCCGTCCGGCGTGCATCACCGCGACCCGGTCCGCCATCGACAGCGCCTCCTCCTGGTCGTGTGTGACGAACAGGGTGGTGATGCCCAGTTCCTGCTGGAGGCGGCGGATCTCCTCGCGCAGGGTGAGCCGCACCTTGGCGTCGAGCGCGGACAGCGGCTCGTCGAGGAGGAGGACGCGCGGGCGCAGGGCGAGCGCGCGGGCCAGCGCCACGCGCTGCTGCTGGCCGCCGGAAAGCTGGTGCGGGAAGCGTTCGCCCTTGTCGCCGAGGCCGACCAGATCGAGCAGTTCCGCGGCGCGGGCACGCCGGTGCGCGGTGCGCACCTTGCGCATGCGCAGCCCGAAGGCCACGTTGTCCAGGGCGGTGAGGTGCGGGAAGAGGCTGTACGACTGGAAGACCATCCCGGCGTCGCGGCGGTGGGCCGGTACCCGGGTGACGTCCTCGCCGTCGATGAGCACCTCACCGGAGTCGGGGTGCTCGAACCCGGCGAGCATGCGCAGCGCCGTGGTCTTGCCGCAGCCGGAGGGCCCGAGCAGGGCGAGGAGTTCACCGGGCCGCACGGCGAGGTCGAGGCCGTCGAGCGCGACGGTGGCTCCGAAGGCGCGGCGCAGACCGCGGAACTCCACGGTCGCGGCACCGGACCGGGCGGTCTTCTCGTTCTCGGGGGCAGTGAGGGTCATGGCGGTGTCATCCCTGAGATGCGGTACGGGAGGGGGTGCGACGCCCGCCGACGGCGGCGAGGGCGAGCAGCAGGACCCAGGTCACGAGCAGGCTGAGCACGGAGACGGCGACGGACATCTGGGCCTGCGCGCCGCTGATGTCCACGATCCACACGGCGAAGGGCCTGAAGCCCAGCAGATGCGCGACGGTGAACTCGCCGAGCACCAGGGCCAGGGTGAGAAAGGCGGCGTTGAGCAGCGCCCCGCGCAGATTGGGCAGCACGGCCCGCACCAGTGCCTGCGGCCAGCCGGCGCCGCAGCTGCGGGCGGCCTCGACGAGGGTGCGTACGTCGACGGCGCGCAGCCCGGCGTCCAGGGCCCGGTGGACGAAGGGCAGCGCCATCACGACGTACGCGAGGACGAGCACGAAGGGGAAGTCCGGGTTCTGGACGGCCACGAACGTCTGGAAGAGCGGCGTGCGGGAGAGGTGGTCGGGCCCCCACTTCAGGACCGTGCTGATGCCGGCGACGAACGCGATGGGCGGCACCACGAGCGGCAGCGCGCAGACGATCTCGACGAGGGCCCGCAGCCTCGGCGCGCCGAGGCGCAGCGCCACCATGGCGGGCACCATCAGGAGCAGGACGACGGCGATGGTGGCGGCGGCCAGCTCCAGCGAGAGCAGCAGGCTGCTCAGGAACCCGTCGGTGCCCAGGATCTGGCTGTAGGCGTCGAAGGTGACGCCCTGGCCCGGGACGTCCACCGTGAAGATCACGGAGGCGGCCAGCGGGACCAGGAAGTACAGGCCGGCGGCGAGAAGGACGAGTCCTCGTCCGGGGCGGATGCGGGACGTCAGGCGAGCCATCGCGCGCTCCGTCGTTGCAGGGGCAGGTATACGGCCATCACCAGGACCGCGACCAGGACCATGTCGAGGCTGAGGGCCAGCGCCACGTTCTCCTGGCCCACGAGAACGTTGCCGGACAGGGCGTCGGCGATCTGCAGGGTGACCAGCGGGATCGAGCTGCCCACCATGGCGGCCGCGGTGGCGTAGGCGGCGAAGGCGCTGCCGAAGAGCAGCACGAACCCGCCGAGGAGGGAGGGCGTGAGCACGGGCAGCGCCACGTGCAGCCAGTACCGGGCGTGCGTGGCGCCGCTGTTCTGCGCGGCTTCGCGCCACTGGGAGCGCAGGCCCTCCAGGGCGGGCGTGATCGTGAGGACCATCAGCGGGATCAGGAAGTACAGGTAGACGAGGGTCAGGCCCCAGAAGCTGTAGAGGTCCCAGCCCTTGTCGGTCAGGCCGAACCGCCGTGTGAGCACGCCGGAGTTGCCGAGGGTGGCGACGAAGGCGAAGGCGAGCGGCACGCCGCCGAAGTTGGCGAGCACACCGGACGCGGTCAGCACGGCCTCGCGCAGGGCGCGGAAGCGCGAGGTCACCACGGCCTGGGCGAGCAGCAGTCCGAGGACCGCGCCGATGGCGGCGGAGACGGCCGACAGCTTGACGCTGCCGAGCAGCGCCGTGAGGTAGGCGCCGTGCAGCGAGGCCGTGAGGTTGGCGGTGGTGTACGCGGTGGCCCCGGTGGCCTGGTCCTTGACGGTGAAGGCGCCGTTCAGCATGGCGACGGCGGGCACGCCGAAGGCGACGGCCGTGAAGGCGAGCAGCGGGACGACGGCGAGCCACCCGGCGGCGCCGCGCCGCCGCACGGGGGCGGCGGGCGCGGCGTCGGACGCGGTGGGTGCGGGAGCGGCGGCGAGGGTCATGTCGCGGGGCTCGGTGGTCACCCGGAGACGGCCTTGCTCCAGCCCTGGGCGAGGACGCCCTTGGCCTTGGTCTGCTGGGCCTCGGTCGGGAAGGCGGGTGTGCCGGAGACCGCGGGCAGCTTGGCCGCGGCGGCCTTGTCGAGCGTGCCGGCCTTCTCCATGGCGGCCATCAGGGCCGGTCGCGCGTACCCCTTGAGCCACAGGTTCTGCCCCTCGGCGCTGTAGAGGTACTCCTCCCACAGACGGGCGGCCGCCGGGTGCGGGGCGTCCTTGTTGACGGCCTGCGAGTAGTACTGCGCGTACTTGCCGTCGGACGGCACCGACACCTTCCAGTCGACGCCCTTCGACTTGAACTCCTCGGCGTATCCGGCGTTGAGGTAGTCCCAGTCGATGCTGATCGGGGTCTCGCCCTTCTCGACGGTGGCGGGGGTCGACTCGACGGGCGTGTAGTTGCCGTTCTTCTTCAGCTTGGCGAAGAAGTCGAGGCCGGGCTGGATGTCGTCGAACGAGCCGCCGCCCGCCAGGGCGGCCGCGTAGACGCCGCCGAAGGCGGAGCCGGACTGGGTCGGGTTGCCGTTGAGCGCGACCTGCCCCTTGTACTGCGGCTTGAGGAGGTCCTTGAAGGTGGTGGGGCACTCCTTGACGCGCTTGGCGTCGCAGCCGATGGACACATAGCCGCCGTAGTCGTTGTACCAGCGGCCCTGCGCGTCCTTCTGCCCCTCGGGTATGCCGTCGAAGCCCGCGACCTTGTACGGCGCGAGCAGTCCCTGCTGGGCGGCGCTCAGCGCGAAGGAGCTGCCGAGGTCGAGGACGTCCGGCGTGCGGCCCTGTCCCTTGCGGGAGGTGACCGCGTTGATCTCGTCCTGGCTGGATCCGTCCGGGTTCTCGACCTCGATCTTGATGCCGTACTTCTTCTGGAAGCCGTCGATCAGGGCGCCGTAGTTGGCCCAGTCGCGGGGCAGGGCGATCGCATGCAGCGTGCCCTCCTTCTTCGCCGCCTTCACCAGGGCGTCCATGCCGCCGAGGTCCGCGGCGGAGGTGGCGGTGGCGGGGCTCTTGCCGTCGGCGGTGGCGGAAGCGTTGTCGGGGGCGGCACCGCAGGCGCTGAGGGCGAGTGCGGCGATGACGGCAAGGCCGCCGCCGAGGGCGGCGGTTCTCGGCAGGAAGACGGTCACGGGGTCTCTCCAGGAGTGCGCGCGGGGCTCAGGGGGACGGGAGACTTGTCTGAACAAGTTGACCTCAGTCAGCCTGCCATTGGTGTCCGCTCCGTAAACACCGGAGAAACCCTGGGCCCCGATTTTTTGCACAATCCGAGGCTTCGTCGATCGCCTTCGGATCTCGATTAGGCTGATCACGCTGTGCACAGCAACCGACTCTGAGAGGAAGCATGGCGGCGCGACATGAGGAGATCGCCGACGAACTGCGGGGGGCGATCGACCGCGAGGAGTACACGGTGGGCGGGATGCTGCCCACGGAGACGGAACTCGCGTCCTGGTACGGGGTCTCGCGCGGCACGGTCCGCCAGGCCCTCGCGGCGCTGACCGCCGAGGGGCTCATCGGATCGCGGCAGGGCGCCCGCCGGGTGGTCCTGGCGAGCCGTCGCAGCCAGAGTTTCACGGAACTGCGCAGCTTCGCGCAGTGGGCCCGGGCGATGGGGCGTGAGGCGACCGGACGTGTGGTGGCGCAGGAGTACCGCCCGGCGACCAAGGAGGACTCGGTCCGGCTCCACCTGCGGGAGAGGACGCCGCTGCTGCACGTGCTGCGGGTGCGCGGGCTGGACGGCGAACCCGTGCTGCTGGAGCGCACGGTGTACGCCGACTGGATCTCCCCGGCGGTCGAGGCCGTCGAGCCCGACTGCCCCTCCGTCACCCAGCGGCTGTTCGACGACACGGGTGTGGTCTTCGCGTACGGGGAGCACGTCATCGACGCGGTCGCGGCCGGCGCCCGGGACGCCGAGCTGCTCGGTGTCCGGCGCACCAGCCCGCTGCTGCGGGTCCGCCGCGTCACGACCACCCGCGAAGGGCGCCCGGTGGAGTGGTCGGACGACCGCTACCGTTCGGACGTCGTGAGCTTCAGCGTGCACAACTCGATCGGTAACAACGCGCTGGCCCGCACGACGGCCGATCAGGACCGCGGCCCCGGGCGGGGCCCGGCCGAGACGGCCGGGCCCGGTGAGGGTCAGAACGGGTAGTGCGCGTGCTGGGTGGCGATGGTGACCCAGCGGGTGTTGGAGAACGCCTCGATGCCCCAGCGTCCGCCGAAGCGGCCGTAGCCGGATGCCTTCACGCCGCCGAAGGGCGCGTGCGGCTCGTCGGCCACGGACTGGTCGTTGATGTGCACGATGCCGGTGTGCACCCGGCGGGCGACGGCCAGGCCATGGGTGGCGTTCTCGGTGATGATGCCGCAGGTCAGGCCGTTGTCCGTGTCGTTGGCGACGGCCACCGCCTCGTCGTCGTCGGCGAAGGTGTCGAGCACGCAGACCGGACCGAACGCCTCCGCGTAGTGCAGGTCCGCGTCCTTGGGGACACCGCTGAGCACGGTCGCGGGGTGCACGGCGCCCTCCGGCTCCCCGCCGCCGGTGAGCACCGTGGCGCCCTTGGCGACGGCGTCCTCGACCAGCGCGGCCACCCGCCGGGCGGCGGTGACGCCGACCAGGGGCCCGACCACGGTCCTCGGGTGCGTGGGGTCGCCCGCCCGCAGCGCGGCGACCTTCGCGGTGAACTTCTGGGTGAACTCCTCGGCGAGCGACTCGTGGACGAGGACGCGGTCGCCGGACATGCAGATCTGCCCGGAGTTCATGAACACACTGAAGGTGACCGCGTCGACCGCGTAGTCCACATCGGCGTCGGCCAGCACGATCACCGCGTTCTTGCCGCCCAGCTCCAGCAGCGCGGGCTTGAGGTGACGCGCCGCCAGTTCACCGACGACGCGCCCGACGGCCGTCGAGCCGGTGAAGTTGACCGCCCGCACGCGCGCATCGGCGATCAGCGCCTCGGCCACCGCGGGCGCGTCCTCCCGCGCGTTGGTCACCACGTTCAGCACCCCGTCCGGCAGCCCCGCCTCCCGCAGCACATCGGCGACCAGCAGCCCGCACGCGATCGGCGCGTCCTCGCTCGGCTTCACCACCACCGTGTTGCCGGCCGCCAGCGGCGCGGCCACCGCCCGCACCCCGAGGATGACCGGCGCGTTCCAGGGCGCGAACGCGGCCACCACGCCCAGCGGTTCACGCACCGCCAGCCCCAGCACACCCTCCTCCTGGGCGCCGAGCACCTCACCACGCGGCGCGGTGACCGCGGCCGCCGCCTCGCGCAGGATGTTCGCGGCCAGCGCCACGTTGAAGAAGGCCCACGGCCGGGTGCCGCCCGCCTCGTGCGCCATGACCTCGGCCACCTGCTCGCCCCGCGCGTCCAGCAGATCGGCCGCCCTGAGGAAGATCGCACGGCGGGCGAACGGCGCGAGCGCCGCCCACTGCGCGAAGGCCGCGTCCGCGGCCCCCACCGCCCGCGCGACGTCCTCCCCACCGGCCGCCGCGACCGTCGCGTACACCTCACCCGTGTAGGGGTTGATGTCCTGGGTGGTACGGCCGGACGCGGCCGGGACGTCCTTGCCGCCGATGAGGAGTGCACGGGTGAGGGTCATGGAGGCTCCTTTGCGGGTGCGGTGAGCGGGCAGGGCGTCAGCGGGGCATCCGGAGGACGGCCTTGACGACCTCACGAGGCGGTCCCTCGGGAGCCGTCCCTGGCGGTACAGGTCGATCAGGGCGCAGCCGCCGAGCCTGACGACCTGGGACACGCATGGCGGCCTCCCGACCCGGAGAACAGCGTTGTTCGCCTGGTGAACTCACCTTCGCGAAATCGCGGGCGGCGCGAGTCTGCAACCGGCGAGGGACGCTGTCAATGAATCGCGAGCGTCCTGTTCGAGCCAGAGGGACGACTGTTTCAGTTATTCGAACAGATCAGGCGCCCGGGCGGTGGCCGAGCCGGGCCGAGATCTCCGCGGTCGTGCGGCGCAGCGGTCCTTCGAGGCGCGTCATCACGGATTCGACCGAGGTGTTCCACACGGTGAGGTGGACCGCGATGTTCACCGCCGCCACCACGGCGCCGGTCCGGTCGCGCACCGGTGCGGCCAGCGACCGCAGACCCGGCGCGAGTTCCTCGTCGTTCAGCGCGATCCCGGTCCGGCGCACCCGGCCGAGCGCCACCATCAGTTGCTCGCGGGCGGTGATGGTCTTCGGGCCGCGCCGGGCGAGATCCGTGCGGTCGATCAACTCGCGCTGCACGGAGGGTTCCTGATGGGCCAGCAGCACCTTGCCCATGGCCGTGCAGTAGGCGGGCAGCCGTGAGCCGACGTGCAGGTGCAGGCCCATCGCGAAGCTGCCGGCCCGGCCGCTGCGACGCCTGTCGACGTACACGACGTCCGGCCCGTCGAGCACGGCCATGCTCACGGTGTAGCCGGTTTCGTCCGACAGAACCTGCAGGCAGGGGCCCGCGACGCGGGTGATCTCCATGGAGTTGATCGCCGCGAATCCGAGATCGACGACCCGGGGGCCCAGGGAGTACTTCTTGGAGTCCGGATCCTGCTGCAGATAGCCGAGCCTGGCGAGCGTCGCCACGTAGCGGTAGGTCGTACTGCGGTTCAGGCCGACGCAACGGCCCAGTTCGGAGATGCCGAGCACGGGACGCGCCTCGCTGAACGACGCGAGGATCAGCAGTCCGCGCTCCAGGGACTGGGAAAAGCCCGCGGCGGCCGGCTTCGGGGCAGCGGCCTCGTCCTCGGCACCGGCCGCCGGGGCGGGGTGCGCAGGCCGGGCGGACACGGGGGGCGGGGTCCGTGAGGTCATGCCGCATGGTAGCTCCGGATGTTTCAGATGTTAGAACGCCGCGTTGACTTTCGTTACGGGCCCTCCTACGTTCCCCCCACCTTTGGTTCACCAGGAGGGCGAATATGCCTACTTCTCCTATGTCCGAACCGTCCCCCCAGCCCAGCAGACGCCGGATTCTGCGCACGGCCGGCCTGGGCGTGACCGGCCTGGCCCTGGCGAGTCCCCTGCTCGCCGCGTGCAAGGTCGGCAGCGGCGACAGCGGTGGCGGCAGCGGGACTTCCACGCTCAGGATCGGGTTCGTCAGCCCGCGCACCGGCCCGGCGGCCGGGTTCGGCGAGCCCGACGCCCATGTGCTGAGCCTGGCCCGCAAAGCCTTCGCCGACGGGCTGACCATCGGCGGCAAGAAGTACGGCGTGAAGATCATCGACAAGGACAGCCAGTCGAACCCGCAGCGGGCCTCCCAGGTCGCCAGCGACCTGATCAACGGTGACGGCATCGACCTGATGCTCACCACGTCGACACCGGAGACGGTCAACCCCGTCTCGGACGCCTGCGAGGCGGCCGGCGTCCCGTGCATCTCCACCGTCGTCCCGTGGGAGGCGTGGTACTTCGGCCGGGGCGCCAAGCCCGGGCAGAAGCGGGCCTTCCGGTACACCTTCCACTTCTGCTTCGGCGTCGAGCAGTTCCACCAGGCGTACACCCATCTGTGGCCACAGGTGAAGACCAACAGGAAGGTCGGCGTCATGTGGCCCAACGACTCGGACGGCAACGCCATCCGCGAGTCGCTCGGCCCCCTGCTGGAGAAGGACTCGTACGACGTCGTCGATCCCGGCGCCTACACCGACGGCACCAACGACTACTCGTCGCAGATCGCGAAGTTCAAGTCCGCCGGCTGCGAGATCTTCAACACCTTCCCCATCCCCTCCGACTTCGCCACCTTCTGGCGGCAGGCGGCGCAGCAGGGCTACCGGCCCAGGATCGTGCAGGTGGCGAAGACCGGTCTCTTCCCCTCCCAGGTGGAGGCCCTGGGCCCGCTCGGCGTCAATATCGCGGGCGGCGCCTACTGGACCCCGACCTTCCCCTACGACTCCTCCCTGACCAAGGTCACGTCCAGGGAACTCGCCGACGGCTACCAGAAGACGTCCGGCAAGCAGTGGACCCAGCAACTCGGCCCCAGCCTCGCCCTGTTCGACGCGGCGGCCGCCGCCTTCCGGGCCGCCTCCGGCCCGAAGGACAAGAAGGCCGTGGCCGAGGCGATCGCCGGCCTCGACGTCGAGACCCCCGTCGGACGGCTCCGGTGGGGCAAGGGCCCCAACGCCAACGTCGTCGCCGCCCCCATCCTCGGCGGCCAGTGGGTACGGGCCGCGAAGGGCAGCCCGTACAAACTGGACTTCGTCGTGTGCGAGAACTCCTCCGACCCCAAGGTCCCCGTCGCCGGGCGGCTGCGCCCCTACCCCTCATGAGCACGCCGAGCACATCGGCGGCGGGGTCCACGACGACGGCGGGCCCCGCGCCCGCCCTCATGGGCCTCGGCCTCACCCTCGACTACGGCGACCTGCGGGTCCTCGACGAGGTGGACTTCCACGTCGCGCCCGGTGAGGCGGTCGGCATCGTGGGGCCCAACGGTGCGGGCAAGACCACACTGCTCAACGTCCTGGCCGGCTCGGTCACCCCCGGCAGCGGCACCGTGCGCCTCGACGGACAGGACGTCACCGCACTGCGCCCCGAGCTGCGCTGCCGCCGCGGCATAGGCCGCGCGTTCCAGATCCCGCGTCCCTTCGGCGGGATGACCGTCCTGGAGAACGTCCTCGTGGGCGCCTCCTACGGCACACGCCTGTCCCGCGCCGCGACCCACCGCCGGTGCGTGGAGGTACTGGACCTGTGCGGACTGGTCGACCTGGCCAACCGGCGCGCCGAGAGCCTGGGCCTGCTGCACCGCAAGCGGCTCGAACTCGCCCGCTCCCTGGCGACCGACCCGCGAGTCCTGCTGCTCGACGAGATCGGCGGCGGCCTCACGGACGCCGAGGCCGCCGAACTCGTCACCACCGTCCGGCAGGTGCGCGCCCTCGGGGTCGGTGTGGTGTGGATCGAGCACATCGTCCATGTGCTGGTCCAGGTCATCGACCGCCTGGTGTGCATGGACGCCGGGCGCGTCCTCGCCGAGGGGGAGCCGGGGGCCGTCCTGCGCGACGCCCATGTCGTCGACGCCTATCTGGGAAGGAGCGGCCATGGCTGACGTCCTGCGCGTCTCCCGCCTCGTCGCCCGCCATGGGCTGCTGCAGGCCGTCAGGGAGGTGTCCCTGTCGGTGGCCGAGGGCGAGGTGGTCGCGCTCGTCGGCGCCAACGGCGCCGGAAAGTCCACCCTGTTGCGCACCGTCGCCGGGGCGCATCCCGCCGCCGGGGGCTCGGTCTCCTTCGCCGGCGAGGACATCACCGGCCTGGCGGCCCACCGCAGGGTCGGGCGCGGTCTGGCCCTCGTACCCGAAGGCCGCAAGCTGTTCCCCGACATGACCGTCGAGGAGAACCTGCTCGTCGCCGGCCGGCGCGCCCGTCCGGGTCCGTGGGACCTCGACACGGTCCTCGACGCCTTCCCCCTCCTGCGGCCGATCCGCCGCAAGAGGGCGGGCAGCCTGTCGGGCGGCCAGCAGCAGGCCACCTCCATCGGCCGTGCCCTGATGACCAACCCCAGGCTCCTGCTGCTCGACGAGGTGTCGCTCGGCCTGGCGCCGGTCGCCGTCGACACCGTCTACGCGTCCCTGTCGGCGCTGATCCGGGACGGCGCCACCCTGCTCCTGGTCGAACAGGACCTCGGCCGGGCCATGGCCGTCGCGGACCGCGTCGTGTGCATGCTGGAGGGGCGCATCGTGCTCGAGGCCCCCACCGGCGCCGTGACCCGGGAGCAGGTGACCGACGCCTACTTCGGTCTCGGACGCATCACCCCTTCCTCCGCCCCGCCGGCCACACCGGCGGCCCACCCCTCCCCGGAGCGGACATGAGCTGGATCAACGCCGTCGTCCAGGGACTCTTCCTCGGCGGCCTCTACGCGCTGTTCGCCTGCGGCCTGTCCCTCATGTTCGGCGTCATGCGCATCATCAACCTCGCCCACGGCGACCTCGCGGTGCTCGGTGCGTTCGGTGTGTGGTGGGTCGCCACGCAGGCGGACGTGTCACCGTTCGTCGCGCTGCTCGCCGTGCTTCCCGTGATGCTCCTCCTCGGGTACGCACTGCAGCGCACGGTCCTGGCCCGCAGT
Source organism: Streptomyces sp. PSU-S4-23 (assembly GCF_055632315.1). Classification (NCBI taxonomy): domain Bacteria; kingdom Bacillati; phylum Actinomycetota; class Actinomycetes; order Kitasatosporales; family Streptomycetaceae; genus Streptomyces; species Streptomyces sp. PSU-S4-23. Next base: position 1,157,677 of record NZ_JBVMUU010000002.1, read on the forward strand.
CTGCGCGGGGGCGAACTCACCCCGCTGCTGACCACGTTCGGGCTCGCCATCGTCCTGCAGAACGCCCTGCTGCAGATCTTCTCGCCCGATGTGCGCAGCCTGGGCCCGGCCGCCGGTTCCCTGGCGACCGGCAGCTGGCGGATCGCCGACCAGCTGTCGGTGCCCCACCTCGGCGTGCTGATCCTCGCCGTCGCCGTCGCCGTCCTCGGCGGGCTGCAGTTCGTGCTGCGGCGCACCGCGTTCGGCCGGGAGATGCGGGCCGCCGCCCAGGACCCGGACACCGCGGCCCTCGTCGGCGTCCCGGCGTCGTCCGTGTACGCCCGCGCCACCGCGATCGCCGTCGCCGTGGCCGCCCTGGCGGGTACCTTCCTGGCGATCCACTCCACCTTCGACGCCTCCAGCGGCCCCACCCAGCTCATCTTCGCCTTCGAGGCGGTGGTGATCGGAGGGCTCGGCTCCCTGTGGGGCACGCTGGCCGGCGGCATCGTCCTCGGCATCGCGCAGACCGTGGGCGCGACCATCGATCCGCAGTACTCGATCCTCGCCGGGCACCTGGTCTTCCTCGTCGTCCTGGCCGGCCCCCGCGGCCGGTTCATCGCCACTCGGAGAGCCCCCGCATGACCACAGCAGCAGCCGGCGCGCACGGACGCTGGTCCGTCCAGCGCTCCAGCCCCGCCTCACGGGTGGGCTCCGCCGCCCTCGTCCTCGCCGGTGCGGCGCTCTTCGCCGTGCCCCAGGTGCTCAGTGCCAACATCGTCCAGCAGCTCACCAGCCTGCTGATCTTCCTCATCCTCGCGGTGATGTGGAACGCCCTCGCCGGGTACGCGGGCCTGGTCTCCGTAGGACAGCAGGCGTTCATCGGCTTCGGCGCGTACGGGACGATCCTGCTGACCCAGCACGGCGTCCAGCCCTACCTCGCCGTGGTGCTGGCCGCCCTGGCCTCCGCCGTGCTCGCCGCGGTGCTCTCCCTGCTCGTCCTGCGGTTGCGCGGCGGCCAGTTCGCCGTGGGCACCTGGGTCGTCGCGGAGGCGATCGCCCTGCTCGTGATGCTCGACCAGGGCCTCGGCGGGGGCACGGGCATCTCGCTGCAGGGCCTGAGCGGTTACGCGCCCGAGGTCCGCCGCGCGTTCACCTACTGGCTCACCCTCGGCTTCGCCGTGCTGCTGCTCGTCCTGCTCTTCTGGCTGCTGCGGCACCGCACCGGGGCCGCGCTGCAGGCGATCCGGGACGACGAGGAGGCGGCCGCGTCGCTCGGCGTGCGGGTCAAGCCCCTGAAGCTCCTGCTGTTCGTCCTGGCGGGATTCGGATGCGGCGCCGCCGGTGCACTGACCCTGGCCAACACGCTGTTCGTCCAGCCCCAGTCGATCTTCGGCGTGCAGTGGTCCGCGTACATGATCTTCATGGTGCTGGTGGGCGGCATCGGGACCTTCGAGGGCCCCCTCGTCGGCGCCGTCCTCTTCTTCGCCGTGCAGTACCTCTTCGCCGACGAGGGCGCCTGGTACCTCATCGGCCTCGGCCTGACCGCCGTGGCCTTCGCCCTGTTCCTGCCGCGCGGACTGTGGAGCCTGGTCACCGACCGGCACCACGTCCAGTTGCTCCCGGTCGGTTACCATCTGCGGCGAAGGACGAGCGGCCCGAGCCCGTCCGCGGAGGAGACTTGATCCGGTGACCCTTCCCGACCCCTCGGCGGCGGCAGACCTCCGCCCGGGCAGCCCGCCCGTGGTGCGCCACTTCATCGGGGGCGAATGGACCGAGCCGCTGGACGGCGGCACCTACCAGGACTGCGAGCCGTGGACCGGGTCCCCCCTCGCCACGGTGGCCGCCGGTCGCGCCGACGACGCGCGCCGGGCCGTCGACGCCGCCCATGCGGCGTTCGGCGGCTGGGCCGGCACACTGCCCGCCGAGCGCCAGCGGATCCTGCTCCGCACCGGCGACGCACTGGAGCGGCGCCGCGAGGAGATCGTGGCCCTGCTGAGCACGGAGACGGGATGCGGCCGCCGCTACTCCACGGTCCAGGTCGACTTCAGCGTCTCCCTGCTGCGGCAGGCGGCCGGACTTCCCTACGCCGCGGCCGGGCAGATCCTTCCGTCCGACATCCCGGGCACCCAGGCCCTGGCGGTACGGCGCCCGGTCGGGGTCGTGGCGGCCATCGCCCCGTGGAACGCCTCGCTGGTGCTGTCCGGCCGGGGCATCGTGGGCCCCATCGCACTCGGCAACACGGTCGTGCTCAAGCCGTCCGAGGAGTCCCCGATCACCGGCGGCACCCTGTGGGCGGAGCTCTTCGCCGAGGGCGGGCTGCCCCCGGGCGTGCTGAACGTCGTCACGCACGCCCCCGGCGACGCCGGTGCCATCGGTGACGCGCTGATCTCCCATCCGAGCGTGCGCCGCATCGACTTCACCGGTTCCACGCCGACCGGCCGGCGTCTGGCCGAGTCGGCCGGACGCCACCTCAAGCGGGTGGTGCTCCAGCTCAGCGGCCAGAACCCCCTCATCGTCCTCGCCGACGCCGACCTGCCCCGCGCCGTGGACGCCGCGGTCTACGGGGCGTTCGTGCACCAGGGGCAGGTGTGCATGTGCGCCCGGCGCATCTTCGTCGAACGCCCCATCGCCGAGGAGTTCACCCGGCTCTTCACCGCGAAGGCCGCCGCGCTGCCCACCGGCGACCCCGGCGACCCGCGCACGGTGGTCGGCCCGGTGATCAACAAGTGGGCGCTGTCCCTGCTCACCCGCCGGGTCGAGGAGGCGGTCTCGATGGGCGCCCGCGTGCTGACGGGCGGGAAGGCCGAACCCCCGTGCTACCCGGCCACCGTCCTCACCGATGTCCCGGATGACGCCGAGCTCGCCTTCGACGAGACCTTCGGACCGGTCGTCGTCCTGGAAACGGTCGACAGCGCGGACGAGGCGGTCGAGCGCGCCAACGCCTCGCGCTACGGGCTCGCCGCCGGTGTCCTGACGGGCGATCCCCATCGGGGTCTGGAACTCGCCCGGCGGCTGGAGGCGGGCATCGTGCACGTCAACGACCAGCCGGTCAACGACGAGCCGCAGATGCCGTTCGGCGGCGTCAAGGACAGCGGCTGGGGCCGGTTCGGCACCGGCTTCGCCGCGGAGGAGTTCACCGAGCTGAAGTGGATGACCGTGCGCGCCGAGCCACGCGACCTCGCCTTCTGACCGGGCCGCGCGATCGGTGCCGGTGCCCCGGCGGGCAACGTTGGCCCGTCAAGGAGCGGCGTCGTGGGGGCACCGCCCGCGCGAGCGGAGCCGAGCATGGGGGAACTGGCATGCCCCCCGCTCGAAGAGCGCGGGGGAGCGTGCCGGGCGGCGCGACGGGGCGAACGTCGCCTGTTGGGGCACTAGGTGGGCGAGCCCGAGGAGAAGCGCCGCAGCAGGGGCGACAGCACCAGCACGGACTTCGTCCGCTCCACGAACGGCTCCCCGGCGATGCGTTCCAGGACGCGCTCGAAGTGGCGCATGTCGGAGGCGAAGACCTGGGCGACCGCGTCCGCCTCACCGGTGACGGTGGAGGCGGCCACGACCTCCTGGTAGCGCTCCAGGCCCCGCCGGATGGTCTCCGGCGACGTGTTGCCGCGGCAGTAGATCTCGACGAATCCCTCGGTCTCCCAGCCGAGCGCCACCGGGTCCACCCGGACGGTGAACCCGGTGATGGCGCCGGTCGCGCGCAGCCGGTCCACACGCCGCTTCACGGCGGGGGCGGACAGGCCGACCAGTTGCCCGATGTCCGCGTAGGAGCGGCGGGCGTCCTCGGCGAGGGCGTGGACGATGCGTTCGTCGAGATCGTTCAGCACGGCGGGTGGTTCACTTCTGTGCGGTGGCTGCGGGTGCCACGGGGCGGCTGCCGGTGCCGCGGGGTCCGCGGCGGCCGGCGGGAGCTCAAGTGGCCGTACAGGAAGTAGAACACGGGCCGTCGCGGCGACCGCCCCCCGCCTACCCGGCCGGCGGGACGCCGCCGGGCGCGCCCGGGCTCCTGAAGGCGCGTCAGCTCCAGCTGGCGTCCAGCGGCTTGCCCTCCGCGTATCCGGCCGCGCTCTGGATGCCGACGACGGCCCGCTCGGCGAACTCCTCCAGGGTGCCTGCGCCCGCGTACGTGCAGGAGGACCGGACGCCCGCGGTGATCGCGTCGATCAGGTCCTCGACGCCCGGGCGGGCCGGGTCGAGGAACATGCGGGAGGTCGAGATGCCCTCCTCGAACAGGGCCTTGCGGGCGCGGTCGTACGCCGACTCCTCCGCCGTACGGCTGCGGACCGCGCGCGCCGACGCCATGCCGAACGACTCCTTGTAGAGGCGGCCGTCCGCATCCTGCTGCAGGTCGCCGGGGGACTCGTACGTGCCCGCGAACCACGAGCCGATCATCACGTTGGAGGCGCCCGCCGCCAGCGCCATCGCGACGTCGCGCGGGTGACGGACACCGCCGTCGGCCCACACGTGCTTGCCGTACTTCCTCGCCTCGGCCGCGCACTCCAGGACCGCCGAGAACTGCGGGCGGCCGACGCCCGTCATCATGCGCGTGGTGCACATGGCACCGGGACCCACGCCGACCTTGACGATGTCCGCGCCCGCCTCGATCAGATCGCGCACGCCCTCGGCGGCGACCACGTTGCCCGCCACCACCGGGACCCGCGGGTTCAGCGCCCGCACCGTCCGGATGGTCGCGATCACGGACTCCTGGTGGCCGTGCGCGGTGTCGATGACGAGCGTGTCGACGCCCGCGTCGAGGAGCTGCTTGGCCCTGCCCGCGGCGTCCCCGTTGATACCGACGGCAGCCGCGATGCGCAGTCTGCCGTTCGCGTCCGTGGCCGGCGTGTACAGCGTGGCACGCAGGGCGCCCTTGCGGGTGAGGATGCCGGCCAGCCTGCCGTCCTCGTCGACGGCGGGCGCGTAGCGGCGGTTGGCGGTGTCGAGGACGTTGAAGGCCTCGCGGGGGTCGATGCCGGCGTCGAGGAGCAGCAGGTCCTTCGACATCACCACTTCCAGCTGCGTGAAGCGGTCCACCCCGGACAGGTCGGCGTCCGTCACCACGCCGATCGGCCGGTGCTCGTCGTCGACGACCACGCCCGCGTTGTGCGCACGCTTGGGCAGCAGCGCGAGGGCGTCGGCGACGGTCTGGTGCGGGGCCAGCACGATCGGGGTGTCCAGCACCAGGTGGCGGCCCTTGACCCAGGAGATGACCTCGATGACCACGTCGATCGGGATGTCCTGCGGTATGACGACCAGTCCGCCGCGCCGGGCCACCGTCTCCGCCATGCGGCGGCCGGCGATGGCGGTCATGTTGGCGACGACGAGCGGGATGGTTGTGCCCGTGCCGTCGGGGGAGGCGAGATCCACGCCCTGACGGGAGCCGACCGCGGAGCGGCTCGGCACCATGAAGACGTCGTCGTACGTCAGGTCGTACGCGGGCCGGATGTCATTGAGGAAACGCACGTGCTGCACATCCCAGTCGATCAGAGGCGGCCCCCGGGCAGGTCAGCCAGGGGGAGAGCACGTACTTCAGTGTCCCATGACGGGCGGTACGCGGTCCCCGGTCGGATCATCCAGGCTGGTCAGAGGGCTCTTCATGGGATCCTCCAAGGGCGAGCGCGACGCAGAGTCCGGGCGTGCGCCCCACCGCCTCGCGGAACACCTCCTGGGCCATGGCCCACTCCCGGGGCTGTGCCGCCGCGTACGGCTGCCAGCCGCGTACGACGAGCAGCAGTCCCCTCTCGGCAGCGCCCGCGGGCCAGACGGTGCGGTCGGTGAGCGAGTCGGCCAGCGCGTCCCAGTTGCGGCCGAACCAGTCCGGCAGGTCCAGGGCGCGCACGATCCGCTCCATGAACGCGGCCTTGTCGGCGGTGCCCCGGAGGTCCAGCGTGACCACGAGGCGGCCCGCCAGGTCGTCGGTCATCTCGGTGGCGCCCCCAGCGGTTCGTCATGATCATGGATGGAGTGCGCCCCGTCCCCGTCCCCGCCGTCCCGGGCAGGCCCGGGGCGGCGGGGGCGGGAACGGGGGCCGCGCGAGGGCGGCCGGGTCCCTCAGGCCCCGTCCGGATCGGCCCGGTTCAGGGCCGGGGCCGGCGTCGGGCCCGCCGTCATCAGGTAGTCCGCCGCCGATGTGTCGGTCACCAGGCTGGTGACGAGCCCGGAGCGCAGCACGGCGTCGATCGCGGCCGCCTTCCGCTGCCCGCCCGCGATCGCGACGACCTCGGGGATGCGACGGAGCTGGTCCGCCTTGACGGTGATGCACCGCTCCCCCAGGTCCCGTCCGATGCGGCGGCCCTTGGCGTCGAAGAGGTGCGCGGACATCTCGGCGGCGACGCCGAGCGAGGCGTAGTGGGCGCGCTCCTCCTCGGTGAGCATGTCGTGCACGGTCGAGATGCCGGGCTCCCAGGAGCCGATGGACACGCAGGCGACCGTGACCTTGTCGAAGTACTCGAAGGCGCGGGCGATCCCGGTCTGGTGCCGCAGCGCCTGCGCGGTCGCGGCGTCCGGCAGCAGCATCGGCGCGTAGATGGGGTGCGCGTCACCGCCCGACACCTGCGCCGCACGGCGGACCGCCTCCACCGAGCCGCGCTCGGCGGTCCCGGCGTCGTACACGCCCGTCAGCTGCACCACCGTGCACGGCGGCAGCCGGTCCAGGGCGGCGGCCATGTGGATGGTGGAGCGGCCCCAGGCCAGGCCCAGCACATCCCCCTCGGCCACCAGTTCGCCGAGCAGGTCGGCCGCCACCTCGCCGAGGTTCTCGGGATCGGGTGACTCCTCGGCGTCGGCCGGGGACTCGACCACGACGGCGTGCCTGAGGCCGTAGCGGGCGCGCAGCGCGTCGGAGCGCTCGGCGTCCAGCTCGGCCGGCACACGGATCTCGATGCGCACGAGATCCCGTTCGAGGGCGGTCTCCAGGACCCGGGCCACCTTGAAGCGGCTGACGCCGAACTCCTCCGCGATCTGGATCTTGGACTTGCCCTCGAGGTAGAAGCGGCGGGCCATCGCCGCCGCCTGCACCAGCTCAGCGGGTCCCATCCGCATGGCTGACCGGCCCGCCGACATACCCGACACGGCCATCTCCTCACTGCTGTTCACACTCTGCATACGCCGTTCATCCTTGCAGATCCGGGCTGCCCGCTCAGCCCGGACGGTCGGCGTTCAGCTTCCGTTGGCTCAGTCGTCGCAGGCCCAGGAGGCGCGGGCCGTCGCCCGCTCCGCCTGGGTGCGCAGTGCATGGACCGCCGCGGCCGGGTCGGCCGCCCCGTACACCGCCGAACCGGCCACGAAGACGTCCGCGCCCGCCTCCGCGCAGCGCTCGATGGTGGAGGCCGAGACACCGCCGTCGACCTGCAGCCAGAGTTCAAGGCCGTGCTTGCCGATCAGCTCACGGGTGCGGCGGATCTTGGGGAGCATGATGTCGAGGAACGCCTGGCCGCCGAAGCCCGGCTCGACGGTCATGATCAGCAGCATGTCCAGCTCGGGCAGCAGGTCCTCGTACGGCTCGATGGGCGTCGCCGGCTTGAGGGCCATGGAGGCCCGGGCACCCTTGGCGCGGATCTCACGGGCGAGTCGCACCGGGGCGGCGGCCGCCTCCACATGGAAGGTGACGGACGAGGCGCCGGCTTCGACGTACTGCGGTGCCCACCGATCGACCTCCTCGATCATCAGGTGGCAGTCCAGCGGAGTGTCCGTCGCCCGCACCAGGGACTCTACGACCGGCACGCCGAGCGTGAGGTTCGGGACGAAGTGGTTGTCCATGACGTCGACGTGGAGCCAGTCGGCGCCCTCCACCGCCTTGGCCTCCTCGGCGAGGCGGGCGAAGTCGGCGGACAGGATGCTGGGATTGATCTGCACGGCCATGCCCCAAGCCTGCCATGCTCCGGACGGGTTGCCCGCCCCCGGTACCGGCCGAAAGCAATCCGGGGCCGCGGACGGGGGGCGGCGCGTGCGCCGGGGACTCGCCGTGCCGGTGATCACGGCCCCCCTCGCCCCGCGGCTCAGCGCGTCCTGCGGATGAGCGCCAGGTACATCGCGTCCGTCCCGTGCAGATGCGGCCACAGCTGGACGTCGGGGCCGTCCCCGAGGGCCGGGACGCCGGGCATCAGCGGCCGGGCGTCGATGAGTTCGGCGCCCCCCTGCCGCTTGAGGACGTCGTCGACCACGGCGCGGGTCTCGGCGAGATGGGGCGAGCAGGTGGCATAGCCCACGACCCCTCCGACGCGTACGGACTCCAGGGCGGTTTGCAGCAGTGCGCGCTGCAACGGCGCGAACCCGTCGAGGTCCTCGGGCCGGCGCCGCCACCGGGCCTCGGGCCGGCGGCGCAGCGCGCCGAGCCCCGTGCAGGGCACGTCCATCAGGACGCGGTCGAAGGTGCCGGTCCGCCACGGCGGGCGGGTCCCGTCGGCGGCGATGACCTGGTGGGGGCCGGGATTCCCGGCGAGTGCCCGGGCCACCAGACCGGCCCGGTGCGGCTGCTTCTCGGACGCGAGGAGCACGGCTCCGCGCTCGGCGGCGAGCGCGGCGAGCAGGGCGGCTTTGCCGCCGGGGCCGGCGCATCCGTCCAGCCAGGCCCGGTCGGGTCCGTCGAGCGGCGCGTTCGCGAGCGCGACGGCGACGAGCTGGCTGCCCTCGTCCTGGACGCCCGCGCGGCCGTCCCGCACGGCGTCCACGGCACCGGGCTCGCCGCCCGCGGTGAGCCGCACGGCGTACGGCGACCAGCGCCCCGGCTCCGCGGCATCCTCGCGCAGGAGTTCCTCGGTGGTGGCGCGGCCGGGACGGGCCACGAGCGTGACCTCGGGCCGCTCGTTGTCGGCTTCGAGGAGGTCCTCGATCCCGGCGCGGCCGCCGCCCAGGGCGTCCCACAGGGCGGACACGATCCAGCGGGGGTGCGAGTGCACCACGGCGAGATGGTCCTCGGGGTCCTCGTCGTACGGCGGCGCCACCCGCTCCAGCCAGCCGTCGAGGTCGTCCTGGGCGACCTTGCGCAACACGGCGTTGACGAACTTGGCCCGCCCGTCGCCCAGCACGGCCCGGGCGAGCTCGACCGTGGCGGACACGGCGGCGTGCTGCGGGATCCGCGTCCCGAGCAGCTGATGGACGCCGAGGCTCAGCACGTCCAGCACGGGTGGATCGACGTCGCGCAGGGGCCGGTCGACGCAGGCCGCCAGGACGGCGTCGTACGTGCCCTGCCGGCGCAGCGTGCCGTACACCAGCTCGGTGGCGAGCGCCGCGTCCCGCGCGTCGATGTCGCCCTTCTCGCGCGCCTGGCGCAGCAGCGGCGGCAGCACCAGGTTGGCGTAGGCGTCCCGCTCGTCGACGGCCCGCAACGCGTCGAAGGCGAGGATGCGGACGGGGTCCTTCTTGGGCCGGCGGTAGGGCTTGGCGGGCTTGCGGGGACGACGGGAGTGGTCGCTCACGGAAAAGGTGCTCCGGGTGTGGGAGGGAATGCGCTTCCCAGCCTACGTCGGCGGGGCGGCGGGCAGGCCGGGCAGGTCAGCTCCCCAGGGTCTCCCCGGCCTCGATGCGCACTCCGCGCGCCCAGTCCGCGGCCCGCATCGGCTTCTTGCCCTGGGCCTGCACCCACAGCAGCTCGACCGCGTACGAGCCGGTGCCGGCGTGCACGTCGTTCTTGCCCACGGACAGCCGGCCGGGGGCGAGGTCCGTCCGCCCGGGCACGGGGACGACCTGGATGAGCTTGAGCCGCTCGCCGCGGAACGTGGTCCAGGCGCCGGGCGCGGGCGTGCAGGCGCGCACCACGCGGTCGACGCGGAGCGCGGGCGCGGACCAGTCGACCCGTGCGTCCTCGACGGTGATCTTCGGCGCGAGCGTGACGCCGTCGGCGGACTGCGGCACCGGCTTGAGGCTGCCGTCCTCGATGCCGTCCATGGTTGCGGCGAGCAGCCCGGCACCGGCGAAGGCGAGACGGGTGAGGAGGTCACCGCTGGTGTCGGTGGGCCGGATCCGCTCGGTGACGGTGCCGTAGACGGGCCCGGAGTCGAGTCCTTCCTCGATGAGGAAGGTGGAGGCGCCGGTGATCTCGTCGCCCGACAGGAGGGAGTGCTGCACGGGGGCGGCACCGCGCCAGGCGGGGAGCAGGGAGAAGTGCAGGTTGACCCAGCCGTGGGCGGGGATGTCGAGGGCGGTCCGGGGCAGCAGCGCGCCGTAGGCCACGACGGGGCAGCAGTCGGGCGCGATCTCCCTCAGCCGCGCCAGGAAGTCCTCGTCCCGGGGCCGGTTCGGCTTGAGGATCTCGATCCCGGCCTCCTCCGCCCGCTCGGCGACGGGGCTGGCGACCAGCCTGCGGCCACGCCCCGCCGGTGCGTCGGGCCGCGTGACGACGGCCGCCACCTCGTGCCGTTCGGACGCGATCAGAGCGTCCAGCGCGGGGACGGCGACCTCGGGGGTACCTGCGAAGACGAGCCTCATGGGTGGGTGACGGCCTCTCGGGGCGGGAGTTCTGACGGGTCCACAGGTCCCCGGCGGTGCCGGGGCGTGCGGGCACACCAGTCTAGGGTCGCCGGCATCCCGGCGGCTGCCCTGACCAGCGGCATGTGCTCCCGTAGCGCGCACCTCCCCCCGGGGGCGTATGCATATGCGCTTACGCCCCGCCCCGTGACCACAGACCGGCACACGCGTTGGTCAAGAGAGAGTTGACCGCAACGGGCCGCGATCGCGGCCCCATCCCTTTTCAACGCCGGTTCGAGAGGCTTGTTCATGGCCGACCACGCAACCCACGACGCCCAGGCCCGGGCCAGCCTGCACTTGCTGGTGCGGGACATCGAGCGGGTCCGCCGGCAGGTGGACGCACTGCGCACCCTCACCGCCCAGTTGGGCAACGTCTACCGCCCGCGCCGCTCCGGCCCGTCCACGGGCTTCGTCGTCTACGGACGCGCCCCCGCGCCGACCGTCCGTCTCGCCCAGGAGCTGCGGGACAGCGTCGAGACCCTGGTCACCGCGGCCGTGGACTTCGACCGCTCGCTCGGCTTCTCGTGGGACGCCGTGGGCTCCGCGCTCGGGGTCACCAAGCAGGCGGTCCACCGCCGCTACGGCGCCCGCCGTGCCGCCGCCCCGGCGCCCGCCGACGCCGACCGCGCGCCGGAGCCGTCCGGCACCCGCACGCTCAACGTCGGCCCGGGCATGGCCACGGTGCCCGCGGCCCGCGCCATGCCGACGCAGCCCACGGCCGGCAGCCCCACCCTGCGGGACGAGGCGAGGCCGACGGCGTTCCCGGGCCCGCGCAACGGCTGAGCGACACTCCTGTCTGCCTCCCGGCCCCACCGGGAGGCAGCCGCGCCCCGCCGGGGCGGAACGCCACGGCCGGAGCCGGTCACAGAGCCCGGCACGGGCACCACCACCGCCGAAGCCGGTGGGCACAATGCACACGGCCGGAGCCGGTCACACAGCCCGGCACGGGCACCACCGCCCGAGCAGGTCCGTGCGCCCGCACGGCGCCACCGGCCTTCACCCGATGTCCGGCGGATCGATCCGGATCCTCACCGCCTCGCTCCCCCCGCGTGCCGTCCGAGCCGCGAGCGCGGTCTTCAGCGCGAACGCGAGCGCGGCCCCGCTCCCCGGCGGCACCCGTACGAGCGCCCTCTCCCACCGCTCCCCCGACGGCGGCCCACCGGCCCGCCGCGGCCGCCCGGGCTCCCCGTCCGGCAGCGGCACGGGGCCCAGGACCTCGGCGTCCGAGGGCAGTTCGGCCTCGGCGAGGAGCCCCGCCACGGCTTCCGGCGGCCCGGACACGGCGGCCATCCGCGACACCGGCGGAAAGCCCAGCTCGGCCCGCTCGGCAAGCTCCCGCACCGCGTGCCCGACGGGATCCCAGCGGACGAGCGCCTGCACGGGCCGCAGCGTCGGTTCCGCCACGACCACGACGGTCCCGCCGGCCGACTGCGGCCGCACCAGCGCGCCCGCGCCCAGCCACCGGCGCAGCGCGTCCTCGCCCGCGCGCAGATCGGGGCGCCCGAGCATGGCCCATCCGTCGAGGAGCAGCGCGGCCGCGTAGCCGCCCTCGGCGACGGGCTCGGCGCCGGGCGTGCTGACGACGAGAGCGGGCGTCCCCGGCACCGTGTCCAGCACCTGTTCACGCCCCGAGGTCCGCACCGGAACGGCCGGGAAGGCGCGCCCCAGCTCCTCGGCGGTCCGCCGGGCCCCCACGACCTGTGCCCTCAGCCGGGTGCCACCGCACTCGGGACAGCGCCAGGCGGTCTCCTCCCGCCCGCACCAGCCGCACCGCAGCTCCCCGGCCTGCTGCGCGGCCAACGGCCCGGCGCAGGACCGGCAGCGAGCCGGCGCCCGGCACTGCGCGCAGGCGGTCCGGGGCACGTACCCCCGCCGCGGCACCTGCACCAGCACGGGCCCGCGGCGCAGCCCGTCCCGCACCGCTTCCCAGGCGAGCGTCGGCAGCCGCGCCGCCCTGGCCGCCTCGTCGCGCGCGAGGTCCCCGTCCCCCACGGTCCGTATCAGGGGCGTGGTGGCCCGCACCTGGTCGCGGTCGGCGACGAGCGGGGCGGCCCACCCGCTCTCGACGAGCTGGGCGGCCTCCACGGTGCAGCTCCAGCTCCCCAGCAGGAAACCGCACTTGTCCCGGGTGGCGCGCAGCTCCAGCACCTCGCGGACATGGGGGTGGGGGGCGTGCTCGTCGCTGTGACCGCTGTCGCCGTCGTCCCACACCACGACGAGTCCGAGGTTGCGCACGGGCGCGAACATGGCGGCCCGGGTCCCGACGACGGCCCGCACGGACCCGCGCCGCACGGCGAGCCACTCCCGGTAGCGCCGCTCCTGCCCGGCGTCGGCGGTCAGGACCGCATGCTGCCCGTCGCCGAGCAGCGCCCGCAGCGCGGCGTCGACCCGCGCGGCGGGACGCCCGGCAGGCACGACGACCAACGCGCCCCGCCCCGAGGCGAGCGCGGCCTGCACGGCCCGGGCGATCTCCTCCGCCCACCCGGGCCCCGGCAGTGCGGTCCACACGGCCCGCGGCGCACCACCGGACGCGAGGGACGCCAGGAACTCGGGCCCCCTTCTGTACCGCTGCCAGGATCCCGGGGCGGGCGGAGGCGGAGGCGGGGGCGGGGGGCCCGTCGTGGTGCCCTCGGCCCGGGCATGCCGGGGTGGTACCGCGAGCTGCAGTACATCGGCGAGGCTGCCCGCATAGCGGTCGGCGACGGCCCGGGCGAGTCCGAGCAACTCGGGCGAGAGCACGGGCTCCGGCGACACGACCTGGGCCAGCGCGGCAAGGGGTCCCGCGTAGTCGGACTCGGGAACGCGCTCGACGAGGAACCCGTCGATGAGCCCGCCGCCCTCACGCCGCCCTTCCCGCACGGTGCGCCCGCCGGCCCCGAAGCGCACCCGCACCCGCACGCCGGGCCTCGCGACGGCGTCGAGTTCCTCCGGCACGGCGTAGTCGAAGCAGCGGTCCAGATGCAGCACGCCCTTGTCGACCAGCACGCGCGCGACGGGCAGCTCCTTGGCCAGCGCGGCCCCCCGCCATGTCCGCGGCCTGGCCCTGGGCGCCTTGGCCTTCCGCACGGCCTCGCGGATCAGCGCAAGCTGCTCGGGCGGCGCGGCGTCTCCGCCACCCGTCCCCTGCTGCCCGTTCCCGCTGCGCACGTGTGCATTCTCGCAAAGACCACTGACACCGCCGCGCCCCGTAGATCGTTCCGGGCTCCGGACGTGCCGAGGCCCGGCGTCCCCGAAGGGCGCCGGGCCTCATGGCTCGGGTGTGACGGGACTACAGCCCCGCCGCCTTCCGCAGCGCGTCCACCCGGTCGGTGCGCTCCCAGGTGAAGTCCGGGAGTTCGCGGCCGAAGTGGCCGTACGCGGCCGTCTGGGCGTAGATCGGGCGCAGCAGGTCCAGGTCGCGGATGATCGCGGCCGGACGGAGGTCGAAGACCTCGGTGATCGCGCTCTCGATCCGCTCCGCGTCGACCTTGGCGGTGCCGAAGGTCTCGACGAACAGGCCGACCGGCTCGGCCTTGCCGATCGCGTACGCCACCTGGACCTCGCAGCGGGAGGCGAGGCCGGCCGCGACCACGTTCTTGGCGACCCAGCGCATCGCGTACGCCGCCGAGCGGTCCACCTTGGACGGGTCCTTGCCGGAGAACGCGCCGCCGCCGTGGCGGGCCATGCCGCCGTACGTGTCGATGATGATCTTTCGCCCGGTCAGGCCCGCGTCACCCATCGGGCCGCCGATCTCGAAGCGGCCGGTGGGGTTGACCAGCAGGCGGTAGCCCTCGGTGTCCAGCTTGATGCCGTCCTCCAGGAGCGCCTTCAGCTCCGGCTCCACGACGAACTCGCGGATGTCGGGGGCGAGCAGCGAATCGAGGTCGATGTCGCTGGCGTGCTGCGAGGACACGACCACCGTGTCCAGGCGGATCGCCTTGTCGCCGTCGTACTCGATGGTGACCTGGGTCTTTCCGTCCGGGCGCAGGTAGGGGATCGTGCCGTTCTTGCGGACGTCGGACAGCCGCTTGGACAGCCGGTGCGCCAGGAAGACCGGCAGCGGCATCAGGGTCGGCGTCTCGTCCGTCGCGTAGCCGAACATCAGGCCCTGGTCGCCGGCACCCTGGCGGTCCAGTTCGTCTGCTTCCCCACCTGCGGCGGCACCCTCGACCCGGGACTCGTATGCGGCGTCCACGCCCTGCGCGATGTCCGGGGACTGGGAGCCGATGGACACGGAGACACCACAGGACGCGCCGTCGAAGCCCTTCTTCGACGAGTCGTAGCCGATCTCGAGGATCTTCTCGCGCACCAGCTGCGCGATCGGCGCGTACGTCTTGGTCGTGACCTCCCCGGCCACGTGCACCAGGCCGGTCGTGATCAGCGTCTCCACGGCGACCCGGGACGTCGGGTCCTCCCGCAGAAGCGCGTCGAGAATGGTGTCGCTGATCTGGTCAGCGATCTTGTCCGGGTGGCCCTCGGTGACGGACTCCGAGGTGAACAGGCGACGGGACACAACGCTCCCTGTGGTTGCAGCGGCTGCTGGCTGATCATTGGCGGACGGGACGGGGGCTGCGCCCGGCGTCGTCCTGGAACAGTTTATCGGTCGCGCTCGGCCACCGGCCCCTGTGTCTCGCCTCTCGGGAGCCCTGTGACCTGCGGCACGGGCATTCTGCCCAATGCCCCACGGTCTTTTCCAGGGTCGCCACGCGCGAATGTACGGGGTTCGGGCGGCCGCCGCCCAAGCGGCGGTTCAGGTCAGCCGGTCCGCGACGAGGTCCCAGACCGTCTCGGCCAGCGCTTCCTTGGGCCCGTGCGGCACCGGCGTCTCGCTTCCGTCGGTGCCGAGCACGACCGCCTCGTTCTCCTCTGAGCCGAACGTCTTGCGCTCCCCCACCTCGTTCACCACGAGCAGGTCGCAGCCCTTGCGCTCCAGCTTCGAGCGGCCGTTGGCCAGCACGTCGTCCGTCTCCGCGGCGAAGCCGACGATCACCTGGCCCGGGCGGGCCCGGTCCGCCGCGATCTCCGCGAGGATGTCCGGATTCCTGACCAGGGTGACGGGCTCGGGGTCCTGGCCGTCCTTCTTCTTGATCTTCCCCATCGCGTACGCCGCCGGGCGGAAGTCGGCCACCGCGGCCGCCATCACCACGGCGTCCGCGTCCGCCGCCGCCTTCAGCACCGCCTCGCGCATCTGCACCGCGGTGCCCACCTGGACGACATCGACCCCGGCGGGATCGGGCAGGCCGGTGTTCGCGGCGACCAGGGTGACGCGGGCGCCGCGGGCCGCGGCCGTGCGGGCCAGGGCGTAGCCCTGCTTGCCGGAGGAGCGGTTGCCGAGGAAGCGCACGGGGTCGAGGGGCTCGCGGGTGCCGCCGGCGCTGACCACGACGTGCCGGCCGGCGAGGTCGGGCTCTCTCACGCCCCGCGCCAGCACCCGACGGCAGACCTCGAAGATCTCGGCCGGCTCGGGCAGCCGGCCCTTGCCCGTGTCCACGCCGGTCAGACGGCCGACCGCCGGCTCGATCACCACGGCGCCGCGGCGGCGCAGTGTCGCCACGTTGTCCTGGGTCGCCGGATGCTCCCACATCTCCGTGTGCATGGCCGGGGCGAAGACGACCGGGCAGCGGGCGGTGAGGAGTGTGTTGGTGAGGAGGTCGTCGGCGAGGCCGTGGGCCGCCCTGGCGAGCGTGTCGGCCGTCGCCGGCGCCACGACCACCAGGTCGGCGTGCTGGCCGATGCGCACGTGCGGGACCTCGTGGACATCGTCCCAGACCTCGGTGGCGACGGGGTTGCCGGAGAGGGCGGACCAGGTGGCGGCGCCGACGAAGTGGAGGGCGGACGCGGTGGGCACGACACGGACGTCATGGCCCGACTCGGTCAGTCTGCGCAGCAGTTCGCATGCCTTGTAGGCGGCGATCCCGCCGCTGACCCCCAGAACGACCTTCGGCTTGCCCACCGGGCCTCCCCGCACTCGACGCGTGTACGCCACCGTTCCCGGCGTACGACTCCATGCTGCATGACCGCGGGGGCCCCGCGCCCCCGGGCAGACCGCAGGCCCGGCAGCCGCCCCCGGTCACTGCCGGGAGGCGGCCCCTGCCGGGCCTGCGGACAAGGACGCCCTGCCGTGAGCGATACCGCTCAGCGCCACCGCGTGGTCGTCACTGAACCGGGCCCTCGACGGCCTCGGAGGTCAGCAGACCCGCGTTGATCTCGCGCAGGGCGATCGAGAGCGGCTTCTCGTGGACGTGGGTGTCGACGAGGGGACCGACGTACTCGAGGAGGCCCTCACCGAGCTGCGAGTAGTACGCGTTGATCTGGCGGGCCCGCTTGGCCGCGTAGATCACGAGGCTGTACTTCGAGTCGGTGGCCTCGAGGAGCTCGTCGATCGGCGGGTTGATGATGCCCTCGGGCGCGGTGATGGAAGAGGACACGCTCTACCTTCCGAAAGATGGGAAAGATCAGACCTGATCGCACAACCCTGATCACACAACGTTCATCAAGGCTAGCAGCTCGCGCGCCACATCCTCGACGGAGGTGTTGACCAGGGTCGTATCGAACTCGGGCTCGGCCGCCAGCTCGATCTTGGCCGCCTCCAGACGGCGTTCGATCACCTCGGGCGGCTCCGTGCCCCGTCCGGTGAGCCTGCGCACGAGCTCGTTCCAGGAGGGAGGAGCCAGGAACACCAGCTGGGCCTCGGGCATGGACTCGCGGACCTGGCGTGCGCCCTGGAGGTCGATCTCCAGCAGGACCGGCACGCCGTCCTCCAGGTGCTCAAGGACGGCGGCCCGCGGGGTGCCGTAGCGGTTGCCTGCGAACTCGGCCCACTCCAGCAGCTCGCCGTTGGCGATCAGCTTGTCCATCTCCTCGTCGGTGACGAAGAAGTAGTGGACTCCGTGCCGCTCGCCCGGGCGGGGCCGACGGGTCGTGGCCGACACCGAGAGCCAGACCTCGGGGTATTCCTTGCGCATATGGGCGACGACCGTGCTCTTGCCGACCCCGGAGGGGCCGGAGAGCACGGTCAGCCGCGGACGTTCACTCATGCAGCGATTATTCCAGCAAACCGGAGTGCCCGGACTCAGCTGGCTGCGCCGCCGAACTCGCGCTCCAGGGAGGCGATCTGGTTGGACCCGAGGCCACGCACGCGGCGGCTCTCGGAGATCCCGAGTCGCTCCATGATCTGCTTGGCGCGGACCTTGCCCACGCCCGGCAGGGACTCGAGGAGGGCGGAGACCTTCATCTTGCCGATGACGTCGTTCTCCTGGCCCTGCTTGATGACCTCGTGGAGGGAGGCGCCGGAGTGCTTGAGTCGATTCTTGACCTCGGCCCGCTCCCGGCGAGCCGCGGCGGCCTTTTCGAGCGCGGCTGCGCGCTGTTCAGGGGTAAGGGGCGGAAGAGCCACGCCTACGTCACCTCGGATGTCGAACTGTCGGATACGGACCGGTGAGGAACCTAGTCGCCCCACACCTGGGGAGCCACGAGCAACACGCTTGCCCGTCCTCCCCCACTGCTTGGAGGGGGTGGGAGGTGCCCCCACTCGTCGGAGACTAGCGGGCAAGTCCGCCAGAGTCAGCGAGAACAGCGGAAAAGTCCTGGTCAGCCTCTGTCGAGACG
The DNA here is from genome assembly GCF_055632315.1 of Streptomyces sp. PSU-S4-23. NCBI lineage: Bacteria > Bacillati > Actinomycetota > Actinomycetes > Kitasatosporales > Streptomycetaceae > Streptomyces > Streptomyces sp. PSU-S4-23. The sequence continues at coordinate 1,175,701 of NZ_JBVMUU010000002.1, forward strand.
GACTTTTCGGACATAATGCCCCGGATTTGAGGATGTATTCAGACTCAAGCGGCCTCCCGAGAGGCCCACGGGAAGCCCCGCGGACCTCCGGGACGCTCTCAGGCAGCGGCCGCGGCGGCCCTGGCCTCCTCGGCGAAGCGGTCCGCGGCCTCACGCAGCGCGAGGGCGTCGGGCCCGAACCGCAGGACCCCCCGGCTCACGTTCGGCACCACGTTGCGCACCGCCGCCCCGAAGACCCCGGGCAGATCGGCCGGAGTCGCTCCCTGGGCCCCGATGCCGGGCGCGAGGAGCGGTCCGTTGATGTCCAGGTCGTACGACGACAGATCACCCAGCGTGGCGCCGACGACCGCGCCGAAGGAGCCGAGGGGCCGCTCCCCCGCGTTCTCGGCGGCGAGGTGGGCGAGCATCGTCGCCGCCACGGTGCGGCCGTCGGACCGCACGGCGTGCTGCACCTCGCCGCCCTCCGGGTTGGAGGTCAGCGCCAGCACGAAGAGCCCGGCGCCGCTCTCCCGCGCCGTCTCCACCGCCGGCCTGAGTGCCCCGTAGCCGAGGTACGGCGACACGGTCAGCGCGTCCGAGAACAGCGGCGCGTCCTTGTGGAGGTAGGACTCGGCGTACGCGGCCATGGTCGAGCCGATGTCGCCGCGCTTGGCGTCCATGACGACCAGCGCCCCGGCCGCCCGCGCCTCCTGGACCGTCGTCTCCAGGACGGCGATGCCGCGCGACCCGAAGCGCTCGAAGAAGGCGCTCTGGGGCTTGACGACCGCGACCCGCTCGGCGACCGCCTCCACCACCGTGCGGCTGAACCGCTCCAGGCCGGCGACATCGTCGTTCAGGTCCCACTCGGCGAGCAGCGAGGCATGCGGGTCGATGCCCACGCAGAGCGGGCCGCGCTCGTCCATGGCCCGGCGAAGCCGCGCGCCGAAGGGTTCTCCAGAAGGACCCTGCGGCCCGAAGGGCCTCGTTGAGGGGCGGTGGTCGGGTGACGGGTGGGCGGTCATGCGGACTTCCTCACGTCGGCGCCGACCGCGTCGGCGAGGGTGGCGTACGGGCTCGTCCGCAGGCGGGCGGCGAGCCCCTTGTGGATGGCACGGCTCCAGAAGGGGCCCTCGTAGACGAAGGCGCTGTAGCCCTGTACCAGGGTGGCGCCGGCCAGGATGCGCTGCCAGACGTCCTCCGCGTTCTCGATGCCGCCGACGCCCACGAGCGTGATGCGGTCGCCCACGCGCGCGTACAGCCGGCGCAGCACCTCCAGGGAGCGTGCCTTCAGCGGTGCGCCCGAGAGCCCGCCGGTCTCCGCGACCACGGCGGGGTCGGACAGCAGACCGAGCCCTTCGCGGGCGATGGTGGTGTTCGTGGCGATGATCCCGTCCAGGCCCAGTTCCACGGCGAGGTCGGCGACGGCGTCGACGTCCTCGTCCGCGAGGTCGGGGGCGATCTTCACCAGCAGCGGGACGCGCCGGGCGGTGACCGCACGGTCGGCGGCCTCGCGGACGGCCCTGAGCAGGGGGCGCAGCGCCTGTGTGGCCTGCAGGTCGCGCAGTCCGGGGGTGTTCGGGGAGGAGACGTTGACGACCAGGTAGTCGGCGTACGGTGCGAGCCGCTCCGCCGACTTCACATAGTCGGCGGCGGCCTCGGACTCCGGGACGGCCTTGGTCTTGCCGATGTTCACGCCCACGACGGTCCTGAAGACGGGCGTGCGCGAGGCCAGGCGGGCGGCGACGGCCAGCGAGCCCTCGTTGTTGAAGCCCATGCGGTTGATCAGTGCCCGGTCCCCGGTCAGCCGGAACAGCCGCTTCCTCGGGTTGCCGGGCTGTGGTTCCCCGGTGACGGTGCCGATCTCGACGTGGTCGAAGCCGAGCATCGCCATCCCGTCGATCCCGACGGCGTTCTTGTCGAACCCCGCCGCGAGCCCGAACGGGCCGTGCATCCGCAGCCCGAACGCCTCCGTGCGCAGTTCCTTGCTGCGGGGCGCGAGCGCGGCGGCGACGAAGGTGCGCAGCACGGGGATGCGCACGGCCAGACGGATCCAGCGGAAGGCCAGGAGGTGGGCCTGCTCGGGGTCCATCCGGGAGAAAACCAGGCGGAAGAAAAGCTTGTACATCTCTCAGTGTCCTCACGAAGAGGGGGACACCGTTTCCGATGTCCCCCTCAGGGCTGCTAGTCGCGGGCCGCGGTCAGGTGTTCCGCGTGTTCCTGGAGCGAGCGGACCCCCACATCGCCGTGGTTGAGGGCGTCGATGCCCTGGACCGCCGCGGCGAGCGCCTGGACCGTCGTCAGGCACGGCACGGAGCGGGCCACCGCCGCCGTGCGGATGTCGTAGCCGTCGAGGCGGCCTCCGGTGCCGTACGGGGTGTTGACGATGAGGTCGATCTCGCCGTCGTGGATCAGCTGGACGACGGTCTTCTCGCCCTGCGGCCCCGTGCCCTCGGACTGCTTGCGCACGATGGTCGCGTTGATGCCGTTGCGCTTGAGCACCTCGGCCGTACCGGAGGTGGCGAGCAGCTCGAAGCCGTGGGCGACCAGCTCGCGCGCCGGGAAGATCATCGAGCGCTTGTCGCGGTTGGCGACCGAGATGAAGGCGCGGCCCTTGGTCGGCAGCGGCCCGTAGGCCCCGGCCTGCGACTTGGCGTACGCGGTGCCGAAGACGGAGTCGATGCCCATGACCTCGCCGGTGGAGCGCATCTCCGGGCCGAGGACGGTGTCGACGCCCCGGCCGTGGATGTCGCGGAACCGCGACCACGGCATCACGGCCTCCTTGACGGAGATCGGCGCGTCGAGCGGGAGCGTGCCGCCGTCGCCGTTCCTCGGCAGCAGGCCCTCCTCGCGCAGTTCCGCGACGGTCGCGCCCAGCGAGATCCTGGCGGCGGCCTTCGCCAGCGGCACCGCGGTCGCCTTCGAGGTGAAGGGGACCGTACGGGACGCGCGCGGGTTGGCCTCCAGGACGTACAGGATGTCCCCGGCCATCGCGAACTGGATGTTGATCAGTCCGCGGACGCCGACACCACGGGCGATGGCCTCCGTCGATGCCCGCAGCCGCTTGATGTCGAAGCCCCCCAGGGTGATCGGGGGCAGCGCGCACGCCGAGTCGCCGGAGTGGATGCCGGCCTCCTCGATGTGCTCCATGACACCGCCGAGGTACAGCTCCTCGCCGTCGTACAGGGCGTCGACGTCGATCTCGATCGCGTCGTCGAGGAAGCGGTCGACCAGGACCGGCCGGGAGGGGCTGATCTCGGTGGACTCCGCGATGTACGACGACAGCCGGGTCTCGTCGTACACGATCTCCATGCCGCGCCCGCCCAGGACGTAGGACGGCCGGACGAGGACCGGGTAGCCGATCTCGTCCGCGATGGCCTTGGCCTCCTCGAAGGTGGTCGCCGTCCCGTGCTTGGGCGCCGGCAGGCCGGCCTCGGCGAGCACGCGTCCGAAGGCGCCGCGGTCCTCGGCGGCGTGGATCGCCTCGGGCGAGGTGCCCACGATCGGTACGCCGTTGTCCTTCAGGGCCTGTGCCAGGCCGAGCGGGGTCTGGCCGCCGAGCTGGACCACGACGCCCGCGACCGGGCCGGCCTGCTGCTCCGCGTGGACGATCTCCAGCACGTCCTCCAGCGTCAGCGGCTCGAAGTAGAGGCGGTCGGAGGTGTCGTAGTCGGTGGAGACGGTCTCCGGGTTGCAGTTGACCATCACGGTCTCGTAGCCGGCGTCGCTCAGTGCGAAGGAGGCGTGGACGCAGGAGTAGTCGAACTCGATGCCCTGGCCGATGCGGTTCGGGCCGGAGCCCAGGATGATCACGGCGGGCTTCTCGCGCGGCGCGACCTCGGTCTCCTCGTCGTACGAGGAGTAGAAGTACGGCGTCCTGGCCGCGAACTCGGCGGCACATGTGTCGACCGTCTTGTACACCGGGCGCACGCCCAGCGCGTGCCGCACCTCGCGCACCACGTCCTCGCGCAGCCCGCGGATCTCGGCGATCTGCTGGTCGGAGAAGCCGTGCCGCTTGGCCTCGGTGAGCAGCTCGGCGTCGAGCCGCTCCGCCCCGGCCAGCTCGTCCGCGATCTCCTTGATCAGGAAGAGCTGGTCGACGAACCAGGGGTCGATCCGCGTGGACTCGAAGACCTCCTCCGGCGTGGCACCGGCGCGGATGGCCTGCATCACCGTGTTGATCCGGCCGTCCGTCGGGCGCGCGGCCTCGCGCAGCAGCCCGGCCTTGTCGCCGGGCTCGCCCGTGAACGTGAACTGGCTGCCCTTCTTCTCCAGCGAGCGCAGCGCCTTCTGGAACGCCTCGGTGAAGTTGCGGCCGATCGCCATCGCCTCACCGACCGACTTCATGGTCGTGGTCAGCGTGCTGTCGGCGCTGGGGAACTTCTCGAAGGCGAAGCGCGGGGCCTTGACGACGACGTAGTCGAGCGTCGGCTCGAAGGAGGCCGGGGTCTCCCGGGTGATGTCGTTGGGGATCTCGTCGAGCGTGTAGCCGACGGCGAGCTTGGCGGCGATCTTGGCGATCGGGAAGCCGGTCGCCTTGGAGGCCAGGGCCGAGGAGCGCGAGACGCGCGGGTTCATCTCGATGACGATGACCCGGCCGTCCTCGGGGTCGACCGCGAACTGGATGTTGCAGCCGCCGGTGTCGACGCCGACCTCGCGGATCACGGCGATGCCGATGTCGCGCAGGATCTGGTACTCGCGGTCGGTCAGCGTCATCGCGGGGGCGACGGTGATCGAGTCGCCGGTGTGCACGCCCATGGGGTCGAAGTTCTCGATGGAGCACACGACCACGACGTTGTCGTGCTTGTCGCGCATCAGCTCCAGCTCGTACTCCTTCCAGCCGAGGATGGACTCCTCCAGGAGCACCTCGGTGGTCGGGGAGAGCGCGAGTCCGGTGCCGGCGATACGGCGCAGCTCCTCCTCGTCGTGCGCGAAGCCGGAGCCGGCGCCGCCCATGGTGAAGGAGGGGCGGACGACGACGGGGTAGCCGCCGAGCCGCTCGACGCCGGCCAGGACCTCGTCCATGGAGTGGCAGATCACGGACCGGGCCGACTCGCCGTACCCGGTCTTGCGCCGCACCGCCTCCACGACCTCCTTGAACTGGTCGCGGTCCTCGCCCTTGTGGATGGCCTCGACGTTGGCGCCGATCAGTTCCACGCCGTACTTGTCGAGGACACCGTTCTCGTGCAGCCTGATGGCCGTGTTCAGGGCCGTCTGGCCGCCCAGCGTGGGCAGCAGCGCGTCCGGACGCTCCTTGGCGATGATCTTCTCGACGAACTCCGGCGTGATCGGTTCGACGTAGGTCGCGTCGGCGATCTCCGGGTCGGTCATGATCGTCGCCGGGTTGGAGTTGACCAGGACGACCCGGAGGCCCTCGGCCCTCAGGACCCGGCACGCCTGGGTGCCGGAGTAGTCGAACTCGGCGGCCTGGCCGATGACGATCGGGCCGGAGCCGATGACCAGGACGGACTGGATATCGGTGCGCTTAGGCACGCTGGCCCTCCATCAGGGATGCGAAGCGGTCGAACAGGTAGGCGGCGTCGTGGGGACCCGCTGCCGCTTCGGGGTGGTACTGGACGCTGAAGGCCGGCCGGTCCAGCAGCCGGAGCCCCTCCACCACGTTGTCGTTGAGGCACACGTGGGAGACCTCGGCGCGGCCGTAGGGGGTGTCGGAGACCCTGTCGAGCGGGGCGTCGACGGCGAAGCCGTGGTTGTGGGCGGTGACCTCGACCTTGCCGGTCGTGCGGTCCTGCACCGGCTGGTTGATGCCCCGGTGGCCGTACTTCAGCTTGTAGGTGCCGAAGCCGAGCGCACGGCCCAGGATCTGGTTGCCGAAGCAGATGCCGAACAGGGGCGTCCCGCGCTCCAGGACGGCCCGCATGACGGAGACGGCGTGGTCGGCGGTGGCCGGGTCGCCCGGACCGTTGGAGAAGAACACCCCGTCCGGCTGCACGGCGTACACGTCCTCGGCGGTCGCCGTGGCGGGCAGCACGTGCACCTCGATGCCGCGCTCGGCCATGCGGTGCGGGGTCATGCCCTTGATGCCGAGGTCGACGGCGGCCACGGTGAACTTCTTCCCGCCGATCGCGGGGACGACGTACGCCTCCTTGGTGGCGACCTCGGCGGAGAGGTCCGCGCCCTCCATCTCGGGGGCCTGGCGCACCTCGGCGAGCATGACGCCCTCGTCGGGCAGAGCGTTGCCGGAGAAGATGCCGACGCGCATGGCGCCCCGCTCGCGCAGGTGGCGGGTGAGGGCCCGGGTGTCGATGCCGGAGATGCCCACGACGCCCTGGTGGCGCAGTTCCTCGTCCAGCGAGCGCCTGGCGCGCCAGTTGGAGGGCACGCGCGCGGGGTCGCGTACGACATACCCCGCGACCCAGATCCGCCTGGACTCGGGGTCCTCGTCGTTGACGCCGGTGTTGCCGACGTGGGGGGCGGTCATCACGACGACCTGGCGGTGGTACGACGGGTCGGTGAGGGTCTCCTGGTAGCCGGTCATCCCGGTGGAGAAGACGGCCTCACCGAAGGTCACCCCCACGGCCCCGTAGGCGCGGCCGCGGAAGATCCGGCCGTCCTCCAGGACGAGTACGGCGGGAACCCTGGAGGCTCCCCTGGTGGAGGTCGTCATCGTGCGCCTTCCGTCTTGTTGATCATCTGGTTCAGGGTGTCGACCCAGTCGTTGTGCCCGGCCGCGTGGTCGGAGCGGAACCCGGAGTCGATCAGCCTGTCGCCGTGCGCCCAGGTCACGACGAGCAGACCGCCCTCGGTGAGGACCTTGCCCGCGATGCCCTTGTCGAGCCGGGCCCCGCGCAGCCGCCCGGCCGGGACGAAGAAGTCGCTCGCGCCGGGGCGTACGACCTCCAGGCCCGCGTCCGTCAGTGTGAGCTCGACCCGGCTGCGAGTACCCAGGCCGTGCGCCACGATGCGGTCCAGCCACTGCCCTGCGGTGGTGGAGCCGTGGTAGCGGCCGGTCATCTCCAGTCTGGCCGGGCCGGGGTCGTCCGGCGCGCCGGGCAGCTCCGGCAGGTCGCTCTGCAGGGTGCCGCGCCACTTCCAGCCCTCGCGCATCAGCCAGTAGACGAGGGCGACGAACAGGGCGAGTCCCACGAGCCAGCCGACGCGGGCGGCCCAGTCGGTCACTTCCGCCGATTTCCTCTCGGCGGCCAGCAGGCAGAGAGATGTCACGCGAGCTTCCCGTCGACGAGCGTGGCCTTGCCCCGCAGCCAGGTGTGCGTGACACGGCCCGGCAGCTCGCGGCCCTCGTAGGGGGTGTTGCGGCTGCGCGAGGCGAAGCCCGCGGGGTCCACGGGCCCACGGTATGCGGTGTCTACGAGGGTGAGGTTGGCCGGCTCGCCTGCCGAGACGGGCCGGCCGTGGCCCGTGGCGCGCCCGATCCTCGCGGGTGCGAAGGACATGCGGTCGGCGACGCCGGCCCAGTCGAGCAGCCCGGTGTCGACCATGGTCTCCTGCACCACGGACAGCGCCGTCTCCAGGCCGACCATGCCCATGGCGGCCGCCGCCCACTCGCAGTCCTTGTCCTCGTGCGGGTGCGGGGCGTGGTCGGTGGCGACGATGTCGATCGTGCCGTCGGCGAGGGCCTCGCGCAGCGCCGTCACGTCGCGCTCGGTGCGCAGCGGCGGGTTGACCTTGTAGACCGGGTTGTAGGTGCGCACCAGCTCGTCGGTGAGGAGGAGGTGGTGCGGGGTGACCTCGGCGGTGACGTCGATGCCCCGGGACTTGGCCCAGCGCACGATCTCGACGGACCCGGCGGTCGACAGGTGGCAGATGTGCACGCGCGAGCCGACGTGGCCGGCGAGCAGGACGTCGCGGGCGATGATCGACTCCTCCGCGACGGCCGGCCAGCCGCCCAGGCCCAGCTCAGCGGAGACGACGCCCTCGTTCATCTGGGCGCCCTCGGTCAGCCGCGGCTCCTGCGCGTGCTGGGCGACGACACCGCCGAACGCCTTCACGTACTCCAGCGCGCGGCGCATGATCACCGCGTCGTGCACGCACTTGCCGTCGTCGGAGAAGACCGTGACGCCTGCCGCCGACTCGTGCATGGCGCCCAGCTCGGCGAGCTGCCTGCCCTCCAGGCCGACGGTGACCGCACCGACGGGCCGCACGTCGCAGTACCCGTGCTCGCGCCCGAGCCGCCAGACCTGCTCGACGACGCCGGCGGTGTCGGCGACCGGGAACGTGTTGGCCATGGCGAACACGGCCGTGTATCCGCCGCTCGCGGCCGCCCGGGTGCCGGTCAGCACCGTCTCGGAGTCCTCGCGGCCGGGCTCGCGCAGATGGGTGTGCAGGTCGACCAGGCCCGGCAGCAGCACCTTGCCGCCGGCCTCGACCACCTCGGCGCCCTCGGCGTCGAGGCCGGTCCCCACCCGGGCGATCTTCTCTCCGTCGATCAGCACGTCCTGCGGCTCGCCGCCGAGCACCTTCGCACCACGGATCAGGGTCTTGCTCATCTGGTTACTTCTCCTCGGTACGCGGTTCGGAGGCGGGCGCGAAGCGCCCCGGTGCAAGGGCGGTGGCGGGCGAGGGGTGGGCCACGGCGGGCTCGTTGCCGCCCAGCAGCAGGTACAGGACCGCCATGCGGATGGAGACGCCGTTGGCGACCTGCTCGACGGCGGTGCAGCGCCCGGAGTCGGCGACCTCGGCGGTGATCTCCATGCCGCGGACCATGGGGCCGGGATGCATCACGATGGCGTGCTCGGGCATCCGGGCCATGCGGTCGGCGTCGAGGCCGTAGCGGCGTGAGTACTCGCGCTCGGTCGGGAAGAAGGCGGCGTTCATGCGCTCGCGCTGGACGCGCAGCATCATCACCGCGTCGGACTTGGGCAGCGTGCTGTCGAGGTCGTAGGAGATCTCGCACGGCCAGGACGCGACGCCGACCGGAAGCAGGGTGGGCGGGGCGACCAGGGTCACGTCGGCACCGAGGGTGTGCAGCAGGTCGACGTTGGAGCGGGCGACCCGGCTGTGCAGCACGTCCCCGACGATCGTGATGCGCCTGCCCGCCAGGTCGCCGCCGAGCCCCGCGTCACGGCCGACCAGGCGCCGGCGCATGGTGAAGGCGTCGAGCAGGGCCTGCGTGGGGTGCTGGTGGGTGCCGTCGCCCGCGTTGATCACGGCGGCGTCGATCCAGCCGGAGTTCGCCAGGCGGTACGGGGCCCCGGAGGCGCCGTGCCGGATGACGACGGCGTCGACGCCCATGGCCTCCAGGGTCTGGGCGGTGTCCTTCAGGGACTCGCCCTTGGACACGCTGGACCCCTTGGCGGAGAAGTTGATGACGTCCGCGGACAGCCGCTTCTCGGCGGCCTCGAAGGAGATCCGGGTCCGGGTGGAGTCCTCGAAGAAGAGGTTGACGACGGTGCGGCCGCGCAGGGTCGGCAGCTTCTTGATCGGCCGGTCGGCGACCCGGGCCATCTCCTCGGCGGTGTCGAGGATCAGGACGGCGTCGTCGCGGGTGAGGTCGGCGGCCGAGATGAGATGACGCTGCATCTTTCAGGCTCCGTAAGGCAGTTCATTCGGGAAGCGGGGGTCCGGGGGCCGGGAGGGCACAGCCGGGCAGACAGGCGCGCGTCTGGATGCACTCGTGGGGCGCATGGCAGTGGCGTGCGCCGCCGGGGTGCTACTGCTGTGCGCCTGGGAGGGTCTGCTTCGCGCCGAGCAGCACGGTGTCGCGACCGTCCTCCTCGGCGAGCTGGACCTTGACCGTCTCCCGCAGCGACGTGGGCAGGTTCTTGCCGACGTAGTCGGCGCGGATCGGGAGCTCGCGGTGGCCGCGGTCCACCAGGACCGCGAGCTGGACCGCGCGGGGACGCCCGATGTCGTTCAGGGCGTCGAGGGCGGCGCGGATGGTGCGGCCGGAGAAGAGCACGTCGTCGACGAGGACGACGAGGCGGCCGTCGATGCCGTCACCGGGGATGTCGGTGCGGGCCAGCGCGCGCGGTGGGTGCATGCGCAGGTCGTCGCGGTACATGGTGATGTCGAGGGAGCCGACCGGGATACCGCGGCCGGTGACCTGTTCGAGCTTGGCGGCGAGCCGCCGGGCCAGGAAGACGCCTCGGGTCGGGATGCCGAGGAGCACCACGTCGTCGGCGCCCTTGGCGCGCTCGACGATCTCGTGGGCGATGCGGGTCAGCACCCGCGCGATGTCAGGGCCCTCGAGGACGGGCCGCGCATCGGAATGCTGCGTGTCCATACGAAACGGACCTCCTTCTCCGCCTCACGGGACGGACCTTAAAGGACGTCGGGATTGCGCCATCCACGGTACCAGCCCGCCCCGGGCGGTCGATCGCCGCCCCGGGCCGGGCGTCACCCGTCCGGCGGCATCGCGGTCCGTCTGCCACGGAAGGGTCGGTCCGGACCATTCGGCTTGACGAGGCAGAGTCACGCTGCGTAACCTCACAGTGAGTCACCAGCCGCGCGGCCGAGCCGCACGTCGACACCGTGTCCGGGGAGCCATATGTCCAGCGAATACGCCAAACAGCTCGGGGCCAAGCTCCGGGCCATCCGCACCCAGCAGGGCCTTTCCCTCCACGGTGTGGAGGAGAAGTCCCAGGGACGCTGGAAGGCGGTCGTGGTCGGTTCGTACGAGCGCGGCGACCGCGCCGTCACCGTACAGCGCCTCGCCGAGCTGGCGGACTTCTACGGGGTCCCGGTGCAGGAGCTTCTGCCCGGCACCACTCCGGGCGGAGCCGCCGAGCCGCCGCCGAAGCTCGTACTCGACCTGGAGCGGCTGGCCAACGTGCCGGCCGAGAAGGCGGGCCCGCTCCAGCGGTACGCGGCGACGATCCAGTCCCAGCGTGGTGACTACAACGGCAAGGTCCTGTCCATCCGCCAGGACGACCTGCGCACGCTCGCGGTCATCTACGACCAGTCGCCCTCGGTCCTCACCGAGCAGCTGATCAGCTGGGGCGTCCTCGACGCGGACGCGCGCCGCGCCGTCGCCCATGAGGAGAGCTGACCGCTCCAGCCTCAGCAGAAACGTGCCGCCGGGGTGGCCGGAACCATGCGGTTGCGGCCGCCCCGGCGGCGTTGTAGGAGCCGCGGCTGCCGTCGGCGCGCACGAGCGGCAGACGCCGGAGGGCCCGCAGCCGATGTGCTGCGGGCCCTCCGGTGCTCGTGCGTCTCAGCTCTCGTCGCGACGCAACGACGGCTTCAGCTCCTTCAGCCGGCCGAGCAGGCCGTTGACGAACGAGGGCGACTCATCCGTGGAGAACTCCTTGGCGAGCTGCACCATCTCGTCGAGCACCACCGCGTCCGGGGTCTCGTCGACCCAGATCAGCTCGTAGGCGCCGAGGCGCAGGATGTTGCGGTCGACGACCGGCATCCGGTCGAGCGTCCAGCCGACCGCGTACTGCGCGATCAGCTCGTCGATGCGCTTCGCGTACGTCGCGTAGCCCTCGACCAGCTGCATCGTGTACTCGCTCACCGGCGGCTGCCGGGTGTCGGTCCGCGAGTGCCGGATCCAGTCGGCGAGTACCGTGCGGACGTCGGCCCCGCGCTGGTCGCCCTCGAAGAGGATCTGGAAGGCGCGCTTACGGGCCGTATTACGGGCAGCCACGGTTAGCTGTTCACCCGGCCGAGGTAGTCGCTCGTGCGGGTGTCCACCTTGATCTTCTCACCGGTGGTGATGAAGAGCGGGACCTGGATCTGGTGGCCGGTCTCCAGCGTGGCGGGCTTGGTGCCGCCGGTGGAGCGGTCGCCCTGCAGGCCCGGCTCGGTCTCGGCGATGGTCAGCTCGACGGCAGCGGGGAGCTCGACGAAGAGCACCTCGCCCTCGTGCTGCGCGACGGTGGCCTCGAAGCCCTCGACCAGGAAGTTGGCGGCGTCACCGACGGCCTTGCGGTCGACGTGGAGCTGGTCGTACGTCTCCAGGTCCATGAAGACGAAGTAGTCGCCGTCCATGTACGAGAACTGCATGTCGCGCTTGTCGACAGTGGCCGTCTCGACCTTGATACCGGCGTTGAACGTCTTGTCGACGACCTTGCCGGAGAGCACGTTCTTGAGCTTGGTGCGCACGAATGCCGGGCCCTTGCCGGGCTTGACGTGCTGGAACTCGACGACGGACCAGAGCTGGCCGCCTTCGAGCTTGAGCACCATGCCGTTCTTGAGGTCGTTCGTGGAAGCCACGGTTGCGGAATCTCCTGGACTGACGTACGACCCCGGGGCACGCGCTACAGCGCGAGGAGCTCCTTGGTCGTGATGGTGAGTAGCTCGGGTCCGCCGTCCGCCTCGGGGCGCACGACGAGCGTGTCATCGATCCGGACCCCGCCCCGGCCGGGGAGGTGGACCCCCGGTTCGACGGTGACCGGCACGCAAGCGTCCAGTTTACCCATGGCCGTGGGGGCCAACTGCGGGTCCTCGTCGATTTCGAGTCCCACACCGTGCCCGGTCATCGGCGGGAGACCCTCGCCGTAGCCCGCCGAATCCAGCACCTGACGTGCGGCGCGGTCCACGTCGCGATATCCGGCGCCGGGTGCCAGGGCCTCGCGTCCGGCCCGCTGGGCCGCGAAGACGAGGTCGTACAGCTCGACCTGCCAGTCGGCCGGCGAGGTGCCGATGACGAACGTCCGGCCGATCTCGCAGCGGTAGCCGCGGTAGGCGGCCCCGAGACAGACGGAGAGGAAGTCGCCCTCCTCCACCCGCCGGTCCGTGGGGCGGTGCCCGCGGCGGCCGGAGTTCGGGCCGGTGGCGACGGAGGTGGTGAAGGCGGGGCCGTCGGCTCCGTGGTCGACGAGCCGGCGCTCCAGCTCCAGGGCGAGATGGCGCTCGGTGCGGCCGACGAGGATCGATTCGAGCAGCTCGCTCAGGGCCTGGTCGGCGATCTCCGCACCGATCCGCAGGAGGGAGATCTCCTCCTCGTCCTTGACGAGCCGCATCTGCTCGACGGCGCCGCCGAGGTCGGCGAGCCGCAGCCGCGGCGCGACGGACCCCAGGGCCCGGTGCCGGGCGACGGTGAGGTGGTGCTCCTCGACCGCCAGGGACTCGGCGCCCTGCGCGACGGCCAGGCCGGCCGCGGCGACGGCGGGATCCCCACCGGGCAGCGGCAGCGGATGCACCCGCACCGCCTCGTCGGGCCGGCCGTCGGCGTGCTGGTCGTCCGGCGGTCCGGCGCACAGCAGGACGTCCTCGCCCGCGCCCAGCAGCAGCACGGCGCCCCGGGGCGCGGCGCCCGCGAGATAACGCACGTTGGCGGGGCGGGAGACCAGCGCCGTCGCGCTGCCGCCCGCGCTGCAGCGTTCCCTCAGCCGCTCCCGGCGGGCCGCGTACACCTCTGACATGACCCGAGCCTAAGAGCGCCGGCCGGATGCCGCCGTTCCAGAGCGGCCGGACGGGCGGCGGGGCGCCCGCGCGGGACCCCGGGCCCAGGGCCTCACCAGGCGGGCGGGCTCGCGATCGACCGCGCCAGCACCTCGTCCAGCACCCGGGCCGTCCCCTCCACGTCGAGCTGGGAGTTGTCGATGATCGGCAGCCCGGAGCCGTACCAGCCGGCCATGCGGCCGTGGATCCGGGCGACCTCCTCGTCGCTGAGCCGGCGGTTGCCGCTGCGCTCCGCGTTGCGCTCCAGGACGATCTCCAGACCCGGGAGGAGGACCACCGGCAGCAGACCGGGACCCACATGCCGTTTCCAGCCGCCGAGGCCGACGACCGGGCGGTCCGGGAAGACGGCGTCGTCGAGGATGCACGAGATGCCGTTGGCCAGGAAGTTGCGGGCCGCGAAGCCGCAGGTGCGGCGGGCGAGACGGTACTGGGCCTCCGAGTGGTCGTTCCACCCCGACTGCGGGTCGGCGAACCCCGAGCGCACCCATTCGCGGACGTCGTCGAGGCTGATGTGGGCCGTCGGGACCCGGCGGTGGTCGGCCCAGTACTTCGCGACGCTGGTCTTGCCCGCGCCCGCGGGGCCGATGAGCAGCACGGCGAGCGTCGTGGACGAGGGATCGGGAGCGCTCGCGGCGGGCGGTGCGCTCGGCATGCCGACCGGGCCGCCGGGCGGGAGCCGCACATGGCCCGTGGTGTCCGGCGCGGGCGGGACGGGTGGCACGGGCGCGTGCTGCGGCGGTACGTGCGTGTGCGGTGCCCCGGGGGGCACCTGCGGTGCCGCGAAGCCCGGTGCGGCCGCGGGCGGGGTCTGTGGTGCGGGGCCCGGACGGGCGCCCGGCTGTCCCGGGTGGTGTGCGGCCGGTGACCAGGCGGTCGCCGGACCGTGCCCCGGCTGGTGGGGCGGCGGCAGCGGAGCTCCCACTGCGTGCTGCATCCGGTGCCACTCCGTCTCGTGCAGGCGATCAACGCTGGCAGCGGGGCGTGGCACCCCGCTCCCTACCGAACGGTACCGTCCCCGGCCGCCGTTGTGTGAACGTCCTGCCGCGCCCCGAAGTGCCCGTCGCCACGGGCAAATCGGGGCAACCGGCGCCCAGCGGAACGAGTCACCCGTCCCATGGCCCCCGGGAGGGGACTACTCCCCCACTTCGCCGTACGCGGCGAGCAGGACCGCCGGGTCGGGGCCTTCCAGCAGGGTCGGCTTGGCCAGGCCGTCCAGGACGACGAAGCGGAGCAGATCACCGCGGGACTTCTTGTCGATCTTCATGGCCTCCAGCAGCTTCGGCCACTGGTCGTAGCGGTAGTGCAGCGGCAGCCCCACCGACTCCAGGACGGTGCGGTGGCGGTCGGCGGTCGCGTCGTCCAGCCGGCCCGCCAGACGGCCGAGTTCGGCGGCGAAGTGCATACCGACCGCGACGGCCGCGCCGTGCCGCCAGGTATAGCGCTCGTTCTGCTCGATGGCGTGGCCGAGCGTGTGCCCGTAGTTGAGGATCTCCCTGCGGCCCGACTCCTTCAGGTCGGAGGAGACCACCTCGGCCTTGACTCTGATGGAGCGTTCGATCAGCTCCGCGGTGTGCGGGCCCGCCGGACTGCGGGCGGCCTGCGGGTCGGCCTCGATCAGCTCCAGGATCACCGGGTCCGCGATGAAACCGGCCTTGATGACCTCGGCCAGCCCGGAGACGTAGTCGTTGACCGGGAGGGACTCCAGCGCGGCCAGGTCGCACAGCACCCCGGCAGGGGGATGGAAGGCGCCCACCAGGTTCTTGCCCTCGGCCGTGTTGATGCCCGTCTTGCCGCCGACCGCCGCGTCCACCATGGCCAGCACGGTGGTGGGGATCGCGATCCAGCGCACACCCCGCAGCCAGGTCGCGGCCACGAACCCGGCCAGGTCGGTGGTCGCGCCGCCGCCCACCCCCACGATGACATCGGTGCGGGTGAAGCCGGACTGGCCCAGCGCCTTCCAGCAGTAGGCGGCGACCTCGGCGGTCTTGGCCTCCTCCGCGTCGGGCACCTGGATGGCCACGGCCTCGAAGCCCTGCTCCGCGAGGTCGGCGCGCAGCGCCTCGCCCGTCCCGTCCAGCGCCCGCGGGTGGATCACCGCGACCCGCTTGGCCCTGTCGCCGACCAACCCGGCGAGTTCGCCGAGAAGTCGGCGGCCGACCAGGACCTCGTAGGGGTCGGTGCCGGCGGAGCCGCCGACGTGGATCCGGGTCACTGCCTCGCTCATGCTTCTTTCAACTCCACTGCGTCCAGAACGGCTTGGGCGACCTCTTCGGGGCTGCGGCCGTCGGTGGCCACCACCGCCGTGGCGACCTCCTCGTACAGACGGCGGCGCGCCTCCATCAGCTCCCGCCACTGCTTGCGCGGGTTGACCGCCAGCAGCGGCCGGGCGACGTTCAGGCCGGTGCGCTTGACCGCCTCCTCGACGTCCATCGACAGGTACACCACGCGCTGCCCGGCGAGCGACGCCCGCGTCTCGTCGTCGAGGACGGCGCCGCCGCCCAGGGCGAGGACCCCCTCGTGCTCGGCGAGCGCCGTGCGCACCGCCGCCTTCTCCAGGGCGCGGAAGACCGGCTCGCCCTCCTCCACGAAGATGTCGGCGATCGGGCGGCCCTGCCCGGCCACGATGTCGTCGTCGGTGTCCCGGTAGCCCACACCCAGCCGCTGCGCGAGCAGCCGCCCCACGGTGGACTTGCCCACCCCCATCGGGCCGATGAGGACCACCGCCGGCGCGCTCACCGGATCTCCAGGTGGTCGAGGTAGGAGCGGACGTTGCGACGGGTCTCGGCCACGCTGTCGCCGCCGAACTTCTCCGCCACCGCGTCCGCCAGGACGAGGGCCACCATCGCCTCCGCGACGATCCCGGCCGCCGGCACCGCGCACACGTCGGAGCGCTGGTGGTGGGCCTGGGTGGGCTCGCCCGTCGCGACGTCCACGGTCTTCAGCGCGCGGGGCACGGTCGCGATCGGCTTCATCGCCGCCCGCACCCGCAGCAGCTCACCGGTGGACAGACCGCCCTCGGTGCCACCGGAGCGGCCCGTCGCGCGCCTGAGGCCCTCGGGCGTCGTGAGGATCTCGTCGTGTGCCTTGGAGCCCGGCACGCGCGCCAGCTCGAAGCCGTCGCCGACCTCCACACCCTTGATCGCCTGGATGCCCATCAGCGCCGCGGCGAGCCGCGCGTCCAGCCGCCGGTCCCAGTGCACGTGCGAGCCCAGGCCCACGGGCACGCCGTAGGCCAGGACCTCGACGACACCGCCGAGCGTGTCGCCGTCCTTGTGCGCCTGGTCGATCTCCGCGACCATCGCCTTCGACGCGTCCGCGTCCAGGCAGCGCACCGGGTCGGCGTCCAGGCGCTCGACGTCCGCCGGGGTCGGGTACACCCCGTACGGCGCCTTCGCCGCCGCCAGCTCCACCACATGCGAGACGATCTCGATGCCGGCCGTCTCCTTCAGATACGAGCGCGCCACCGCGCCGAGCGCCACACGGGCCGCGGTCTCGCGGGCCGACGCCCGCTCCAGGACCGGCCGGGCCTCGTCGAAGCCGTACTTCTGCATGCCGGCCAGGTCGGCGTGGCCGGGGCGGGGGCGGGTCAGCGGCGCGTTGCGGGCCAGCTCGGCCAGCTCCGCCGGGTCGACCGGGTCGGCCGCCATGACCTTCTCCCACTTGGGCCACTCGGTGTTGCCCACCATGACCGCGACCGGGGAGCCGAGGGTGAGCCCGTGCCGGACTCCGCCGAGGAAGGTGACCTCGTCCCGCTCGAACTTCATCCGGGCACCGCGTCCGTAGCCGAGCCGCCGCCGGGCCAGGTGGTCCGCCACCATCTCCGTGGTGATCGGCACGCCGGCGGGAAGGCCCTCCAGCGTGGCGACGAGTGCGGGTCCATGGGACTCCCCCGCGGTCAGCCAACGCAACCTGCTCAACGGTGCTCCTCATGCTCGCGCCTGGAACTGCGGGGCGCGACCGGGTGCGCGGCCCTGGCCCGCCACCTCCGATCCTCCCACGTCCGCGGGCCGGGGCCGGTCACGGTCCATCAAGCGGACGCGGAGGCCGGACGTCAGCGCTCCGACAGGGCCTTCTCGCCGGCCCTGCGCATGGCGTCCAGGGGGGCCGGGGAGCGGCCCGTCATCTGCTCGACCTGCAGCACGGCCTGGTGCACGAGCAGGTCCATGCCGCTGACGACGGCACCGCCGGACGCGCTCCACCGGGCGGCGAGCGCGGTGGGCCAGGGGTCGTACAGCACGTCGAACAGGGTCGCCGGATGCTCCGGGACGGCGGCGGCCAGCGCGTCCGTGGTCCCGGCCGGTGTGGTGGCCACGACCAGTGGGGCACGCAGCGCCCGGTCCGCGTCCGCCCAGTCCGCGGTGCGGACGCCGACGCCGAGCCGCTCGCCCCACTGCCGCATCTCGGCGGCCCGCGCCTCACTGCGGACGTAGGCGACGACCTCGCCGGTGCAGATCCGGGCCAGGGCGGCCAGCGCGGAGGACGCGGTGGCGCCCGCGCCGAGGACCGCGGCGGAGGCGACCTCCTCGATGCCGCGCTCGCGCAGTGCGGCGACCATCCCCGGGATGTCGGTGTTGTCACCGACGCGCCGCCCGTCGTCGGTGAACACGACGGTGTTCACGGCCTGCACCGAGACCGCCGTGTCGCTGACCGAGTCGAGCAGCGGGATGACGGCCCGTTTGAGCGGCATGGTCAGGGACAGCCCGGCCCACTCGGGCCCGAGCTTCTCGACGAACCCGGGCAGCGCCTCCTCGTCGATCTCGAACCGGTCGTAGGACCAGTCCGTCAGCCCCAGCTCGTCATAGGCGGCGCGGTGCAGCACCGGGGAGAGGGAGTGGGCGATCGGGGAGCCGAGGACGGCGGCCCGGCGCTTGCTGACGGTGCCCGTCATTGACCCTTCTTCTGCTCTTCGAGGTACTTCTCGCGGTTGCGGTTCTGCTCCTCGTTGGTCTCCGCGAAGAGCGTCTCGTTCTCGCTGACCGAGACGAAGTAGTACCAGTTTCCCTCGGCCGGGTTGAGGGCGGCCTTGATGGCCACCTCTCCGGGGTTGTCGATCGGCCCGGGGGGCAGTCCCTTGATCTTGTACGTGTTGTACGGGTCGTTGATCTGCCGCAGCGCGCTGACGGAACCCGTCGCCAGCTTGGACTGGCCGCGCAGGTAGTTCACCGTCGAGTCGAAGTCGAGCAGGCCGTAGGTCTCGGTGTTGTCGGGCTTGAGCCGGTTGTAGACGACCGTCGCGACCTTCTCGAAGTCGTGCTTGTACTTGCCCTCGGCCTGGACGAGGCTCGCGACCGTCAGGACCTGCAGCGGGCTGCGCAGGTTGAGGCTCTCCGCCTTGTCCTGGATGCCGAACTCGGCGTACTTCTCCTTGGCCGTGTCGACCATCTGCTTGAGGACGTCCTCCGGCTTCATGCCCTTGGCGACCGGATAGCTGGACGGGTACAGGAACCCTTCCAGCGGGTCCTTGACGTCCTTGCCGCCGTTGGCCCAGTCGGGCAGGCCGAAGGTCTTCCACTCCTTCCGGGCGACGTCCCGGGTGGTGCCCGACTTGAGCTTCAGACGCTCGTCGATCGCCGTGTAGATCTTGGAGTTGCGCCAGCCCTCGGCGATGATCAGGTTGTTCTTGCTCTTCGGGCTGAGCATCAACTGCACCGCGGCGGCCGCCGACATGTGCTTGTTCAGCGTGTACGTGCCCGCCTGGATGCTCTTGCCGTTGGGGTTCTGCTCCTGCGCCGCGACGAACGCGTCGACGCTCTTGACGACACCGGCCTGTTTCAGCACCTGGCCGATGGCGTAGCCGCCGGAGCCCCTCGGAATGGTGACGGTCACCTGCTCGCCGTTGCCGTCGCCCGCGTAGTCGGGCGCCGGGCCGAAACGATTTTGGTAGAACTGGTAACCGAGGTATCCGACCCCGCCGACGCCTCCGACGAAGACCAGGACGACCACCAGGCAGGCGACGCCGCTGCGGTTCTTCTTGCCCTTGCCGCCGCGCCCCCGCCGCTCGCCGCGGGCCGGGCGGCCGTCCGGTTCGTCGTCGTCGGCGTCGTCATCGTCGTCGCCGCCCGCGAAGAAGGCGTGTTCGCCCTCGTCGGGGCCGGGGTCCCAGTCGGTCTCGGGCTCCGGCTCGGCGCGCCGCCGGTGCGGCGGCTCGGGCGGGGGATACGCGTCGGGCGTCTGGTAGAAGTCGGGCTGTCCGCCGGCGTAGGCGCCCGGCTGGGCGCCGTACGGGTCCACCGGGTCGGCGGGATAGGGGACATGCTGCCCTCCGCCGTCCCAGCCGCCGTTGCCGTACTCCTGCTGCGGCTGACCGCCGTAGTGCGGTCCGCCCTGCTGCGGGTACTGCGGCCCGCCCTGGCCCTGCGGGTACTGCTGCCCGCCCTGGCCCGCGTACTGCTGCCCGCCCTGGCCGGCGTACTGCTGGTAGTCCTGCTGACCCTGGCCGTACACGCCCTGGTGGGCGCCTTCCCAGTCACCGTTGTGCTGCTGCGGCTGCTGGGGATACTGCTGCTGCGGCTGGCCCCCGTAGGGGGACGGGGCCACATCGGCCTGCTGCCCTCCCCATCCGACGTCCCCGTACAACGGGTCCTCCGGATGCCACGGTGCGGAGCCTGGGCCCCGGCCATACTCAGTCATCGATCCCCTAGAGCCGCGAGGCGGCGGTCACGCGGCGTGTCTGGCCCGGCTCCCGGTCCGCCTCTTTGCTGTGCGGTGGCTGTTCGAACACCATCGCATCGCGCGGAACGTTACCGTATCGCGATCAGATGACCACTTCGACGCCCTCGCCGGGAGATTTCCCTGACACCCGTTCGGATTCCAGGGCCTGCTGCAGGATGACGACGGCGGCGGCCTGGTCGATGACGGACCGGCCCTTCTTGGCCTTCACGCCCGAGGCGCGCAGTCCCTGACCGGCCGTCACCGTGGTCATCCGCTCGTCCACGAGCCTGACCGGAACGGGCGCCGCCAAACGCGCCAGTTCCCGGGCGAAGCCGCGGACCTTGGCCGCCGCGGGGCCCTCGCCCCCCGAGAGGGAGCGGGGGAGGCCGACGACGATCTCGATCGGCTCGTACTCCTCGACGAGCTGCTTCAACCGGCGGTGAGCAGCCGGAACGTCCCGCCCCGGCACCGTCTCCACCGGGGTGGCGAGGATCCCGTCGGGGTCGCAGGAGGCGACCCCGATGCGGGCGTCGCCGACGTCGATGGCGAGCCGGCGTCCTCTTCTCATGCTCGTGACCGTCTCCCGCTCGTTCCTACCGGGCGCTCTCGGCGACCAGGCGCTCGACGGCGTCCACCGCGTCGCCGACGGCGGCCGGGTTCTGGCCGCCGCCCTGGGCGACGTCCGGCTTGCCGCCACCGCCGCCGCCGAGGGTCTTCGCGGCCGCGCGGACGAGGTCGCCGGCCTTCAGACCGCGCTCGCGGGCGGACTCGTTGGTGGCGATGACCGTCAGCGGCTTGCCGCTCGTGACGGCGAACAGGGCGACCACGGCGGCCCGGCCGCCCTGGATGCGGCCGCGCACGTCCAGGACCAGCCTGCGCAGGTCGTCGGCGGTGGTGCCGTCCGGCACCCGGCCGGTGACCACGGCGACACCACGGACGTCCTTGGCGGACTCGGCCAGCCCGGCGGCGGCCTGCAGCACCTTCTCGGCGCGGAACTTCTCGATCTCCTTCTCGGCGTCCTTCAGCTTGCCGAGCATGCCCGCGACCTTCTCCGGCAGCTCCTCCGGGCGGCCCTTGAGCAGCTCGGTGAGCTGGTTGACGACCGTGTGCTCACGGGCGAGGAAGGTGTAGGCGTCGACGCCGACCAGGGCCTCGATGCGCCGTACACCGGAGCCGATCGAGGACTCGCCGAGCAGCTTCACCAGGCCCAGCTGGGCGGTGTTGTGCACATGCGTGCCGCCGCACAGCTCCTTGGAGAAGTCGCCGATCGTGACGACCCGGACCCGCGCGCCGTACTTCTCGCCGAACTCGGCGATGGCGCCCTGCTTCTTGGCCTCGTCGATCCCCATGACGTCGGCACGCACGTCCAGGTCGCGGGCCAGCACCTCGTTGATCTTCTGCTCGACGTCGGTCATCACCGAGTGCGGGACCGCGGACGGGGAGCCGAAGTCGAAGCGGAAGCGGCCGGGCTGGTTCTCGGAGCCGGCCTGGGCGGCCGTGGGGCCGAGGGCGTCGCGCAGCGCCTGGTGGGTGAGGTGGGTGGCCGAGTGGGCGCGGGCGATGGCCTTGCGGCGGCGGGCGTCGATCGAGGCGTGGGCCTTGGCGCCCACGGTGACCTCGCCGACCTGGACGACGCCCTTGTGGACGTAGACGCCCGGGACCGGCTTCTGGGTGTCGCGGACCTCGATGACGGCACCGGAGTCCACCCTGATGCGGCCGGTGTCGCCGATCTGGCCGCCGCCCTCGGCGTAGAACGGGGTGCGGTCCAGGACGATCTCCACCACGTCGCCCTCGGTGGCGGCCGGGGAGGAGGCGCCGTCCACGAGGATGCCGACGACCGTGGACTCGCCCTCGGTGTCGGTGTAGCCGATGAAGTCGGTCTCACCGGCGCTGTCGGCGATCTCGCGGTAGGCGCCGAGGTCGGCGTGGCCGGTCTTCTTGGCCTGGGCGTCGGCCTTGGCGCGCTCCCGCTGCTCCTTCATCAGGCGGCGGAAGCCCTCCTCGTCCACGGACAGGCCCTGCTCGGCGGCCATCTCCAGGGTGAGGTCGATCGGGAAGCCCCAGGTGTCGTGGAGCAGGAACGCCTTGTCGCCGGGCAGCACCGCACCGCCGGCGGCCTTGGTCTCGCTCACGGCGGAGTCGAGGATGTTGGTGCCGGCCTTCAGCGTCTTGAGGAAGGCGGCCTCCTCGGCCAGGGCGACCTTCTCGATGCGCTCGCGGTCGGTGACGAGCTCGGGGTACTGCAGGCCCATCATCGCGATCACGGTGTCGATCAGTTCCTCGACGACCGGGCCGGTGGCGCCGAGGAGGCGCATGTTGCGGATGGCGCGGCGCATGATGCGGCGCAGGACGTAGCCGCGGCCCTCGTTGCCGGGGGTCACACCGTCGCCGATGAGCATGGTGGCGGTGCGCATGTGGTCGGTGACCACGCGCAGGGAGACGTCCGAGTCGTGGGCGTCGCCGTAGGAGACGCCGGTCAGCTCGGTGGCCTTCTTGATCACGGCCATGGAGGTGTCGATCTCGTACATGTTCTGCACGCCCTGCAGAATCATGGCGAGCCGCTCCAGGCCGAGACCGGTGTCGATGTTCTTGTTCGGCAGGTCGCCGAGGATCTCGAAGTCCTCCTTGCCGGTGCCCTCGCCGCGCTCGTACTGCATGAAGACGAGGTTCCAGATCTCCACGTACCGCTCGTCGTTGACGGCGGGGCCGCCCTCGACGCCGAACTCGGGGCCGCGGTCGTAGTTGATCTCGGAGCAGGGGCCGCAGGGGCCGGGCACGCCCATGGACCAGAAGTTGTCCTTCATGCCCAGCCGCTGGATGCGCTCGGCCGGCACACCGACGACGTCACGCCAGATCTGCTCGGCCTCGTCGTCGTCCTTGTAGACGGTGATCCACAGGCGCTCGGGCTCCAGGCCGTAACCGCCCTTGTCCTGGGGGGCGGTGAGCAGCTCCCAGGCGAGCTTGATGGCGCCTTCCTTGAAGTAGTCGCCGAAGGAGAAGTTGCCGCACATCTGGAAGAAGGTGCCGTGCCGCGTGGTCTTGCCGACCTCTTCGATGTCGGGCGTGCGCACGCACTTCTGGACGCTGGTGGCGCGCGGGAACGGCGGCCTGACCTCACCCAGGAAGTAGGGCTTGAAGGGCACCATGCCGGCCGGGACGAGGAGCAGAGTCGGGTCGTCCGCGATGAGCGACGCCGAAGGGACGACGGTGTGACCGCGCTCCTCGAAGAAGCTCAGCCAGCGGCGGCGGATCTCGGCCGACTCCATCAGTGGTCCTCATTCCGGTTGTACGAGTGCGTCGAGTCCTCGACGCACTTCGGGCTGTTGCGGTTCTCGATGGCGGGGCGCCGCCGGGGGGCGGGGAGCTGGTCGACGGGCGCGTCCAGGCCCAGTGCCTCGCCCAGTTCGGCCTCCCGCTGGAGCATGCCCGCGCGGACGTCGAACGCGAAGTCCGCGGCGCGGTCCTTGAGCCGGTGGCCCGCGGCGAGCGCCTTGTCCGCCGCCTGCGCGGCGAGGCTCTCGGGGGTCAGCTGCTTCAGCCTGCGGTTGACCTTGGTGGTGGCCCACACCCCGGCGGCGACGCCCGTGGTGAACCAGAACGTACGGCGGAACATCGCTCGGTCAGTCTCTCTTTTCCCGGGTGTTCCGCTTCCCCCGTCGCGGAGACGGGACGGTGCGGCCCACGATCACGGTACGCCGGGGCGCCTTGGCGGGCACGTTCTCTCGACGGCCGGCGATCGCCCGGCGCACGCCGTAGCCGAACGCCGCGACCTTGACCAGGGGGCCGCCGAAGGTGGACGCGACGGTCGTCGACAGCGCCGAGGCGTTCGACGTGACCTCCTGGACGTCCGACGCGATCGCGTCGACCCGGTCTATCTGGGTCTGCGCCGAGCGCACCGCGGTGGAGGCGTCCGCCAGCAGCGGCACGGCCTGTTCGGTCACGTCCGCCACCAGCTTCGTGGTCGCCTTGAGCGTCTGGGCCAGCCTCGCCAGCGCGACGGCGAGGAAGGAGACCAGGATCGCCCAGAAGACGGCCACCAGGATCCCGGCCACCTCTCCACCGGACACCGTGTGCACCCGCTCCCCTAGAACGTGCCTGAACGTCGAAAAGTCGTCTCCCGAGCCTATCGCGCCGGGGCGGCCGGTCCGTACCGGATTAGGAGCCGCGCGCAGTGGAGTCAGGGGAAGCTCCGGTGGGGGCCGCACACGCCCGCCGCGTTCCGTGCACGCGCTGGCCGGTTCGCCGGCCGGGCGGACGGGCCCGTACACGCGCCGGCCCGCCGGCTCGCCCGCCCGGGAGGGCGGGGAGCCGGCGGGCCGGCGTGCTGGGAGTACTGCGTCCGATGAGAGCGATCAGCGGGCGTAGTACTCGACGACGAGCTGCTCGTCGCAGATCACCGGGACTTCCTTGCGGTTGGGCTCGCGGTCCAGGCGGAACGCCAGGGCCTTGAGGTTCACCTGGAGGTAGCGCGGGGTCTCGCCGTCGGGGGCGAAGCCACCCTCGCGGGCGATCTGGAAGAGCGTCTTGTCACGGCTGCGCTCGCGGACCATCACGACGTCGTCGGGACGGACACGGAACGACGGCTTGTCGACCTTCTGGCCGTTGACCTCGATGTGGCCGTGCACGACCATCTGACGGGCCTGGTAGATCGTGCGGGCGATGCCCGAACGCAGGACCAGCGCGTCGAGACGCCGCTCGAGCTCGACGATCAGCGCCTCACCGGTCTTGCCCTGCACCTTGGAGGCACGCTCGTAGGCGCGCACCAGCTGGCGCTCGGAGATGTCGTACTGCGCGCGCAGGCGCTGCTTCTCCAGCAGACGGACCTTGTAGTCCGAGTTCTGCTTGCGGCCGCGGCCGTGCTCGCCCGGCGGGTAGGGGCGGGCCTCGAAGTACTTGACGGCCTTCGGGGTCAGCGCGATACCGAGGGCACGCGACTTCTTGACCTTGGGGCGGGACTGGTTCGCCATGAACCGAACACCTCGTGTTTCTGTCTGTAACCGGCTTCACCAGGGTTAGGGGAGGTCGCATCCGCAGCCGGGGAAACCCTGCGGGTCCGCGGGGGACCTGCCGGGCAGCCGCTCCCCTGGTCTGGGCACATACGTGCAGCACGCGAGTGGCCCACCGACCCGTCCCGGGGCTGCCGGGGAGGTGGTGGGCTGCCCGCGACACCGTTCGACGGTGCGCGACGCTCCTGGATCCCCGTGCCGTACGGCGACGGGGTTCCGGCTGGATGTCCCGCTCTGGTGGTGCCGGCCGCCTCTTGTCGAGGTGCCGGGCACGGGACGCAGCGCTTCGCTCAATTCTACAGGGTGGCTAGGACTGCTTCCGCCCGAGGTGCTTGCGGGTCCATTCCACCGCGTCCGCGTACCGCGTCTCGGCGCCGTGGCGGGTCGGCCGGTAGTACGTGCGGTCCTTGAGCGCGTCCGGGGCGTACTGCTGGGCGGCGATGCCCTCGGGAAGGTCGTGCGGATACACATACCCCTGCGCGTGGCCGAGCTTGGCGGCGCCCTTGTAGTGCCCGTCGCGCAGGTGCGGGGGCACCGGGCCGGCCAGTCCCTTGCGGACGTCCTCCATGGCGGCGCCGATCGCCGTGGTCGCCGAGTTGGACTTGGGGGCCAGGGCGAGGGCGATGGTGGCGTGGCTGAGGGTCAGCGCGGCCTCCGGGAAGCCGATCATCGCGACGGCCTGGGCGGCGGCGACGGCGATCGGCAGCGCGTTGGGATCGGCGAGGCCGATGTCCTCGCTGGCGGAGATCATCAGACGGCGGGCGATGAACCGGGGGTCCTCGCCGGCCTCGATCATCCGGGCCAGGTAGTGCAGCGCGGCGTCCACGTCCGAGCCGCGGATCGACTTGATCAGGGCACTCGCCACGTCGTAGTGCTGGTCGCCGCCGCGGTCGTACGTCACCGCCGCGCGGTCGACGGTCTCCTCCAGGGTCGTCAGGCCGATCTCCGGCTCGCCCTTGTCGAGCGCGGCCCCGGCCGCGGCCTCCAGGGCGGTGAGGGCGCGCCGGGCGTCGCCGCCGGCGATGCGCAGCAGATGGTCCTCGGTGTCCTCGGGGAGCGCGAGGGCGCCCCGCAGTCCCCGCTCGTCGGTCAGGGCCCGGCGCAGCAGGCCGCGCACGTCGTCGTCCGTGAGCGGTTCGAGGGTGAGCAGCAGCGAGCGGGACAGCAGCGGGGAGATCACCGAGAAGTACGGATTCTCCGTGGTCGCCGCGATCAGCGTCACCCAGCGGTTCTCGACGGCCGGGAGCAGGGAGTCCTGCTGGGCCTTGCTGAAGCGGTGGATCTCGTCGAGGAAGAGGACGGTCTCCCTGCCGAAGCCGCCGCTGGCGCGGCGGGCGCCGTCGATGACCGCGCGGACCTCCTTGACGCCCGCGGTGATCGCCGACAGCTCGACGAAGCGCTTGTTCGTGGCCTTCGAGACGACGTACGCCAGCGTCGTCTTGCCGGTGCCGGGCGGGCCCCAGAGGATGACCGAGGAGGGACCCGCGGGCCCGCCGCCGCCCTCGCCGACCAGTCTCCGCAGCGGCGATCCCGGCTTGAGCAGGTGCTGCTGGCCCACCACCTCGTCGAGGGTGCGCGGGCGCATGCGGACCGCCAGGGGGCTGCCGGCCGGGTCCTTCTCCTGGCGTTCTTCTGCGGCTGCGGTGAACAGGTCGGGCTCCACGCCCAAAACCCTATGTCACCCCGCTGACAACGCCGCCGGGGCCGGTCAGGCCCAGAGCTTGTCGCCCCACCGGGTCAGGATCAGCATGGCGATGACGCCGGTGTGCGTGACCGGAAGGACCCAGGTGAACTCGGCGAGGAAGTTCTTCACCGGACGCGGGGCGGGCAGGAAGTCGTTGCGGACGTTGAACGAGGTCACGTACCAGAACATGGTGAGCGTCGCGACCCAGGCCAGCGAGCACCACAGGCACAGCGCGTTGATCCGGTACAGCGACTGGAACTGCAGCCAGGTGCAGAAGCCCACGCCGAAGAGGGTGCCGGCGTTGAAGGTCAGCCAGTACCAGCGCGGGAAGCGGACGCGGGTGAGCAGGCTCATGCCGACGGCGATGACGATGCCGTAGGCGACGAGGCCGAGCATCGGGTTGGGGAACCCGAAGACGGACGCCTGCTTGCTCTCCATGACGCTGCCGCAGGACACGATCGGGTTGATGCTGCAGCCGGGGGTGAACGTCTTCCCGCTCACCTTGCCCTCGAGGATCTTGATCTTGTCGATCGTGATCACCCAGGCGGCGAGCAGACCGGCCGCACCCGTGATCACCAGCAGCAGCGCGAAGGCACGACTGCCGCCCGCGGTGCGGGGCGAGTCCGTGCGCTCCGGCTCGGTGGACCCGGTGGGGACGTCCTTGACCGTCGTCTTGCTCATCACGCCGCTTCCGATGCTCGGGAGAGGAACCTGGCTCGCCGCCATTGTGCCGCACGAGGACGAGTGTCCACCGCTCGATGGACACAAGGAGGTACGCACGGTGCTCCCGGAGCGTTCGATTCCGGCCGAGGCTGTTCGGTATGACCACACACGCGAACGGACTCGCGGTGAACGTACGGGGGCTGCGCAAGCGGTACGGGGACGTGACCGCGGTCGACGGAATCGATCTCGGGATCCGGCGGGGCGAGGTGTTCGGCCTGCTCGGCCCCAACGGCGCGGGCAAGACGACCACCGTGGAGATACTCCAGGGCAACCGCGACCGGGACGCGGGCGAGGTGTCCGTGCTCGGGGTGGACCCGGCGCGTGGCACGCGCGCGTGGCGCTCGAAAGTGGGGATCGTCTGGCAGGACGAATCGGCGCCCGCGGAGTTGACGGTCCGCGAGACGGTACGGCATTTCGCCCGCTACTACCCCCGGCCGCGCGACCCGGAGGAGGTCATCGGGCTGGTGGGCCTGGAGGCGAAGGCGGACAGCCGGATCAAGGCGCTCTCGGGCGGCCAGCGCCGCCGCCTGGACGTGGCGCTCGGCGTGATCGGCGACCCCGAGCTCCTGCTCCTGGACGAGCCGACGACCGGCTTCGACCCCGCCGCCCGGCGCCGGTTCTGGGAGCTGATCCGCGCCCTGTCCGGGGAGGGCACGACCATCCTGCTCACCACGCACTACCTGGAGGAGGCGGAGGCGCTGGCGCACCGGCTGGCCGTGGTCGCCGGGGGCCGGGTGGCCGCCGAGGGCACCCCGGCGACGCTGCGGGACCGCTTCGGCAGCGAGGCCACCGTCGAGTGGACGGAGGCGGACGGCAGCCCGCGCGGCGAGCGCACCGCGACGCCGACCCGGACGGTCGCCGAGCTCACGCGCCGCTTCGACGGGGAGATCCCGGGCCTCAGGATCACCCGCCCCACCTTGGAGGACGTCTATCTGCGCCTCACCGGG
This sequence comes from Streptomyces sp. PSU-S4-23, assembly GCF_055632315.1. NCBI lineage: Bacteria > Bacillati > Actinomycetota > Actinomycetes > Kitasatosporales > Streptomycetaceae > Streptomyces > Streptomyces sp. PSU-S4-23. Next base: position 1,204,017 of record NZ_JBVMUU010000002.1, read on the forward strand.
CAGGAGGACGCGCGATGACCGACGCGGTCACGGGGGTGCGGACCGGGTCCGCCGCGGAGCGTCTTCCCGGCGCCTGGACGCTGGGGCTGTCGCGGGGCGCCCTGGAGATCAGGCAGTTCTTCCGCGGGCGCGACCAGGTGGTGTTCACCTTCGCCTTCCCGGTCGTCTTCCTGTTCCTCTTCGCGTCGATCTTCGGGGACGAGGTGCGGGGCGCCGGCATCACCGCCTCGCAGCTGTACGTGCCCGCGATGACGGCGGCGGGCATCATGTCGACCAGCTTCCAGTCGCTGGGCATCTCGATCGCGATCGAGCGGGACGAGAAGGTGCTGCGCCGGCTGCGCGGCACGCCGATGCCGCCGGCGGCGTACTTCCTGGGGAAGATCTGGCTCGTTCTGGTCACCGGGGTGCTGGAGACGGCGATCCTGCTCCTGGCCGGCACCACGCTGTACGACCTCGATCTGCCCTCGGCCGCCGGGCGGTGGCTCGCCCTCGGCTGGATCTTCCTCCTGGGCCTGACGGCCTGCGCGCTGCTCGGCATCGCGATCAGTTCGCTCCCGAGGTCCGGCAGGAGCGCCTCCTCCGTGGTGATCCTGCCGTTCCTGGTGCTGCAGTTCATCTCGGGCGTCTACATCCCGGTCGGCTCCGTCCCCGGCTGGATGCTCGACCTCGGCGCGCTGTTCCCGCTGAAGTGGATGTGCCAGGGGTTGCGCGGGGTGTTCCTGCCGGAGTCGGCGAAGGTCCTGGAGCAGACGGGGAGCTGGGAGTTCGGGCGGGTCGCGCTGGTGCTCGGCGCGTGGTGCGCCGGAGGACTGGTGCTGTGTCTGCTGACCTTCCGGTGGAAGGACCGGCGCGACGGATGACGGATCCGCGCCCGCGCACGACGACGCGACGCGGACGGTCACGAGGACGATGCGCCACGGACCGTCCGTCCGACGGGGCGGGCCCCGGGTGCGGCACCCGGGGCCCGCCTGCGCCTGACGGCGTCAGCCGAGCCTCGCCTCCAGCTCCGCCACGATCTCGTTCACCCCGATCGCCGACTGCTCCCCGGACTCCATGTCCTTGAGCTGGACGACGCCCTCGGCGAGGTCGCGCTCGCCGGCCACGACGGTGTAGCGGGCCCCGCTGCGGTTCGCGCTCTTCATGGCGCCCTTGAGGCTCTTGGAGCCGTAGGAGAAGTCCGCCGCGATGCCCACCTTGCGCAACTCGGTGACCTTGGCGAACAGGACGCGACGGGCCTCCTCGCCCAGCGGGACCGCGAACACACTGGTGCCGGCGGGCAGTTCGAGCTCCACGCCCTCGGCCTCCAGGGCCAGCACCGTGCGGTCGACGCCCAGCGCCCAGCCCACCGAGGGCAGCGAGGGGCCGCCGATCATCTCCGAGAGGCCGTCGTAACGGCCGCCGCCGCCCACCGCGGACTGGGAGCCCAGGCCGTCGTGGACGAACTCGAAGGTGGTCCGCGTGTAGTAGTCCAGGCCGCGCACCAGCTTCGGGTCGTCCTCGAAGGCCACGCCCGCCGCGGTGATCAGCTCGCGGACCTCCTCGTGGTACGCCTTGCAGGCGTCGCACAGGTAGTCGCGCAGCAGCGGGGCTCCCGTCAGCTGCTTCTGGACCGACTCCCGCTTGTCGTCCAGCACCCGCAGCGGGTTGATGTCGACGCGGTGGCGCGTGTCCTCGTCCAGGTCGAGGCCCCTCAGGAAGTCCTGCAGCGCGGCCCGGTAGACCGGGCGGCACTCCTTGTCGCCGAGGCTGTTCAGCAGGATCCTGAAGTTCCTCAGGCCCAGGGACCGGTACGCCTGGTCCGCGAGGATGATCAGCTCGGCGTCGAGGGCCGGGTCCTCCGCGCCGATGGCCTCGGCGCCCACCTGCGAGAAGTGCCGGTAGCGGCCCTTCTGCGGGCGCTCGTAGCGGTAGTACGAGCCGGAGTACCAGAGTTTGACCGGCAGGTTGCCCGCCTTGTGGAGGTTGGCCTCCAGCGCGGCGCGCAGCACGGAGGCGGTGCCCTCGGGCCGCAGGGCGAGCCTGTCGCCGCCCTTCGTCTCGAAGGCGTACATCTCCTTCGTCACGATGTCCGTGGACTCGCCCACGCCGCGGGCGAACAGCTCGACGTTCTCGAAGCCGGGGGTCTCGATGTAGCCGTAGCCGGAGGTGCGCAGCGGGGCCGCGATCGCCTCGCGCACGGCGAGGTACTTGGCGGACTCCGGCGGGATCAGGTCGTAGGTGCCCTTGGGTGCCTTGAAGGTGCTCACGGAAGGTCTCTCGTCACATTCCTCGTCGGGGAGCGGGCTCGGCTCCCTGGCCGGCGGCCACCTGCCGCAGATACGGGTTGGTGGCGCGCTCCTGGCCGATGGTCGTCTGGGGACCGTGGCCGGACAGCACCACGGTCGAGTCGTCGAGCGGCAGGCACACGCGGGCCAGCGAGTCGAGCATCTCGGCCGTGTCACCGCCGGGCAGGTCGGTGCGTCCGACGGAGCCGGCGAACAGCAGGTCGCCCGAGAAGAAGACCGAGGGGATGTCCTCGGTCTCGGGCAGCCGGAAGGTCACCGACCCCTTGGTATGGCCGGGCGCGTGCGCGACGCGCAGCTCCAGGCCGGCCAGCTCCAGTCGCGCACCGTCGGTCAGCTCCCTGACGTCATCCGGCTCCCCCACGGTCAGCTCCCCCATCAGCGGCATCCCGATGGAACGCCCGAGCGCCTTCTCGGGGTCGCTCATCATGAAGCGGTCCCGGGGGTGGATCCACGCGGGTACGTCGTGCGCGCCGCACACCGGGACGACCGAGGCCACGTGGTCGATGTGCCCGTGGGTGAGGACCACCGCGACGGGCTTGAGCCGGTGTTTCCTGAGCGCGTCCTCGACTCCCTGGGCGGCCTGATGGCCCGGGTCGATGATCACGCACTCCTCGCCCGCGGCGGGGGCGAGGAGGTAGCAGTTGGTCCCCCAGGCCCCGGCGGGGAAGCCGGCAATCAGCACGATCGTCCTTCGGTGTGTCGTACGGCGGTGGCTCGCTGTGGGTCAGAGCCTACCGGCGCTGCCGATTCCTCAGCGAACCCATATACGGTACGGGGCACGCGCAGGCAGTCGTCACACCAGACGCACGCGTACCGGTCGGCGGACGAGACGCATGAGGAGAAAACCCCGTGGTCACCCAGGAACAGCGGCGGCGACAGCTCGCCCGGGAGAAGTTCTTGCGGCAGCAGCAGCGGCGAACGGAAGCACGGCGCAAGGCGCGCCTGCGCAACTCCGTGATCGCGTCGGTCCTCGGCGTGGTCCTCGTGGGCGGTGCCGTGTCGTACGTGGCGGGCGCCTTCAAGAACGACGACAAGAAGGCGAACGCGGGGTCCGAGGCGTCCCCGAGTGCCGCGGCGACCAGCAAGGCCCCGGACCCGTGCCAGAAGCCCGCCGAGGGCAAGGTCAAGTCGCTGAGCTGGAAGAAGGAGCCGGCGATGACGATCGACACGTCGGCGAAGTACACGATGAAGCTCGCGACCACGTGCGGTGAGATCGACATCGCGCTGAAGACGGCGGCGGCCCCGCACACCGTGAACTCGTTCGACTTCCTCGCGGGCCAGGGCTTCTTCGATCACACCAAGTGCCACCGGCTCACCACCAACGGCATCTACGTGCTGCAGTGCGGCGACCCGAAGGGGCTCGGCAGCGGCGGCCCCGGCTACACCATTCCGGACGAGAATCTGAAGGACAAGAGCCTGAAGGGGAACGTGTACCCGGCGGGCACGGTCGCCATGGCGAACACGGGGCAGAAGCACACCGGCGGCAGCCAGTTCTTCCTCGTGTACCAGGACAGTCAGTTGCCGCCCAGCTACACACCGTTCGGCACCATCGACGCGGGCGGTATGAAGGTGCTGAAGAAGATCGCGGCGGCCGGCGAGAACACGGGCGCGGGCGACGGCGCGCCGAATGCAACTGTCGTGATCAACAAGGCGAGCGTGACGAAATCCTGACCGTCAACTGCGGAATTTCGGTCGCGCGGGATGCGGACAGCCGCCCCGCCGGTCGCCTATGTTGGCGGTGACGAAACTGTGGACGATGCCCGGGGCGCTGGAGCCCAGCAGGCATCATGTGGAGGAGGCGCTGTGAGCAGCGACCCGTGGGGCCGCGTCGACGAGACGGGGACCGTGTACGTGCGGACGGCCGACGGCGAGAAGGTCGTCGGTTCCTGGCAGGCCGGCTCCCCTGAGGAGGCGCTGGCCTACTTCGAGCGCAAGTACGAGGGCCTGGTTGTCGAGATCGGCCTCCTCGAGAAGCGAGTCCAGACCACCGACCTGTCGGCGAAGGACGCCCAGGCCGCGGTCGACCATCTGCGGGAACAGGTCGACGCGCACCACGCGGTCGGCGACCTGGACGCGCTGCGGGCCCGCCTGGACAAGCTCATGGAGACCGTCGAGGCGCGCCGCGAGCAGCGCAAGGCGCAGCGGGCCAGGCAGTCGGACGAGGCGCGGACGGCCAAGGAGGCGCTGGTCGCCGAGGCCGAGGAGCTCGCCAGGTCCGACCAGTGGCGGGCCGCCGGTGAGCGGCTGCGGGCTCTGGTGGACACCTGGAAGGGGCTTCCGCGGCTCGACCGCAAGTCGGACGACGAGCTGTGGCACCGCTTCTCGCACGCCCGGTCGGCGTTCTCCAAGCGCCGCAAGGCGCACTTCGCGCAGCTCGACGCCCAGCGCGAGGAGGCCCGCAAGGCCAAGGAGCGGCTGGTCGCCGAGGCCGAGGCACTGTCCGGTTCCACGGACTGGGGTCCGACCGCGGCGCGCTACCGCGAGCTGATGGCCGACTGGAAGGCCGTCGGCCGCGCCCAGCGCGAGTACGAGGACGACCTGTGGAACCGCTTCCGCGGCGCCCAGGACGTGTTCTTCGCGGCGCGCAGCTCGGTCTTCGCGGAGCGGGACGCCGAGCAGGCCGAGAACCTCAAGCTCAAGGAGGAGCTGGCCGAGGAGGCGGAGAAGCTGCTTCCGATCACGGACCTCAGGGCCGCCCGTGCCGCCTTCCGCTCGATCAACGAGCGCTGGGAGGCCATCGGCCATGTGCCGCGGGACGCGCGCGCCCGGGTCGAGGGCCGGATGCACACGGTGGACCGGGCGATCCAGGAGGCCGAGGAGACCGAGTGGCGCCGCACCAACCCGGAGGCCCGGGCCCGTGCGGAGGGCCTCACCGGTCAGCTGCAGGCGGCCGTGGACAAGCTGAGCGGCCAGATCGAGCAGGCCAGGGCGGCGGGCAACAACGCCAAGGCCGACAAGCTGGAGAAGGAGCTGGAGGGCCGCCAGGCGCTCCTGGACCAGGCGCTGAAGGGCCTGCAGGAGTTCAGCGGCTGACGGCCGGCCCGTCCAGGCGCACGAAAGGGGCTCCGTACGGCGCGTACGGAGCCCCTTTCGTGCGCCTGCGGGCGGGATTCCGCCGGGCTATGGCCGGCGGGCCGACGTCACCCGGTACACGTCGTACACGCCCTCCACACCGCGCACCGCCTTCAGCACATGGCCGAGGTGTTTGGGGTCGCCCATCTCGAAGGTGAAGCGGGAGGTCGCCACACGGTCGCGGGAGGTCTGGACGGCGGCCGAGAGGATGTTGACGTGCTGGTCGGACAGGACCCGGGTGACGTCCGAGAGCAGACGCGAGCGGTCCAGCGCCTCCACCTGGATCGCGACGAGGAAGACCGACGACTGGGTCGGCGCCCACTCCACCTCCAGGATGCGCTCGGGCTCCCGGGACAGTGACTCCACGTTGAGACAGTCGCTGCGGTGCACCGACACACCGCTGCCGCGCGTGACGAAGCCGATGATGGGGTCGCCGGGGACGGGCGTACAGCAGCGGGCCAGTTTGACCCAGACGTCCTCGACGCCCTTGACGACCACGCCGGGGTCGCTGCTGGTGCGCCGCTTGCGGCCGCGGCCCCGCGCCGGCGGGACGGTCTCGTCGATCTCCTCGGTGGCGGCCTCCTCGCCGCCGAGCGCCTGCACCAGCTTCTGCACGACGTTCTGCGCGGCGACATGGCCCTCGCCGATCGCCGCGTACAGGGACGAGATGTCGGGGTAGCGCATCTCATGGGCGAGCGTGACGAGCGAGTCACCGGTGAGGATGCGCTGGATCGGCAGGTTCTGCTTGCGCATCGCCCGGGCGATCGCGTCCTTGCCGTGCTCGATCGCCTCGTCGCGCCGCTCCTTGGAGAACCATGCGCGGATCTTGTTGCGGGCGCGCGGCGACTTCACGAAGCCGAGCCAGTCTCGGGACGGGCCCGCGCCGGGTGCCTTGGAGGTGAAGACCTCGACCAGGTCGCCGTTGTCCAGGGTGGATTCCAGGGGCACCAGGCGCCCGTTGACCCTGGCCCCTATCGTCCGGTGGCCGACCTCGGTGTGGACCGCGTACGCGAAGTCCACCGGGGTGGCACCGGCCGGCAGCGCTATGACGTCGCCCTTCGGGGTGAAGACGAAGACCTCGTTGCGTGACAGGTCGAAGCGCAGGGACTCCAGGAACTCGCTCGGGTCCTCGGTCTCCTTCTGCCAGTCGAGCAACTGGCGCAGCCACGCCATGTCGTTGACGGCGTCCTTGTCCTTGGCGTTCGAACGAGGGGCGTCCGTACGGACCTTGGAGGCGCCCGCGACCGCCTCCTGCTTGTACTTCCAGTGCGCGGCGATGCCGTACTCGGCCCGGCGGTGCATGTCGAACGTGCGGATCTGGAGTTCGACGGGCTTGCCGCTGGGGCCGATCACCGTCGTGTGCAGCGACTGGTACATGTTGAACTTGGGCATCGCGATGTAGTCCTTGAACCGCCCCGGAACGGGGTTCCAGCGGGCGTGGACCGTGCCCAGCGCGGCGTAGCAGTCGCGGACGGTGTCCACGAGCACGCGGATGCCCACCAGGTCGTAGATCTCCGCGAAGTCGCGACCGCGGACGATCATCTTCTGGTAGACGCTGTAGTAGTGCTTGGGGCGGCCGGTGACGGTGGCCCGGATGCGGGCCGCCCTCAGGTCCGCCTGGACCTCGTCGATCACCTTGGCCAGGTACTCGTCGCGCTTGGGGGCCCGCTCGGCGACCAGGCGCACGATCTCGTCGTACATCTTGGGGTAGAGGATCGCGAAGGCGAGGTCCTCCAGCTCCCACTTGATGGTGTTCATGCCCAGGCGGTGGGCGAGCGGCGCGTAGATCTCCAGGGTCTCGCGCGCCTTCTTCTCCTGCTTCTCGCGCTTGAGGTAGCGCATGGTGCGCATGTTGTGCAGGCGGTCGGCGAGCTTGATGACCAGGACCCGGGGGTCCTTCGCCATGGCGACGACCATCTTGCGCACGGTCTCGGCCTGCGCGGCCTCGCCGAACTTGACCTTGTCCAGTTTGGTGACGCCGTCGACGAGGAGGGCGACCGTGTCACCGAAGTCGCGGCGCAGCTGGTCCAGGCCGTACTCGGTGTCCTCCACCGTGTCGTGCAGCAGCCCCGCCATGAGGGTGGCCGGGTCCATGCCCAGCTCGGCGAGGATCGTGGTCACCGCGAGCGGGTGAGTGATGTACGGGTCGCCGCTCTTGCGCTTCTGCCCGCGGTGCCAGCGCTCGGCGACCTGGTAGGCGCGCTCGATCTGGCGGAGCGTGGCGGCGTCGATCTTCGGGTCGTTGCCGCGCACTATGCGCAGCAGCGGCTCGAGGACCGGGTTGTACGGGTTGGCGCGCTGCACGCCCAGGCGGGCGAGGCGGGCCCGGACGCGGTTGGAGGAGCCGGAGCGGGAGGGAGGGGCGGACGCCGGGCGGGCCGCCGGGGCACGCTCGGGGACCGGCTTGGGGCGCGGCTGCTCGGCCGCGTGGTCGACGGGCGCGGACTGGGCGTGCTCGACCGGCCCGCGCGGGGCGTCCTTCGTGCTGCGCGCGGGCGTGGCCGCGGCCGTCGACGTCGCGTCGGGCTTGGCGGCGGTCAGTGGCTGGGCCTCGTCTGGCAAGAGGGCTCCTCGTGCGCGATCCGGGTCCCCCGGTCAGGCTCCGGAGACCCCATGGTAGCGATCCGGACCAGCGGCTTCAGCCGGTGGGGGAATCGCCTTCCTGGTCTGTGGTACTTTCCCTTCGCCCCGCAAGGGACCGGTTCGGGCTGGACCGCAACCTTTGGGTTGGAAGCCCCTCCTTCGGGCAGGGAGCGGAGTCACGGTAGCGATCCCGGGCTGCTGCTGCGGGGTCCCAGGCCGCTGAGACGGCCTTCTGGAAGAAGAACACACGAAGGCGGGCCCGGATTCCTCCGGGCCCGCCTTCGTGTGCTTCCACGGCTGCACCCCCGCCGTGCGGGGTGCCGCGCGGGTCTCAGACCCGGATCAGCGCCTCCAGCGGGGCGCCGTCCAGGGCCGGCTCCAGACGGGCGCGCCCGCCCAGGAAGCCCAGCTCCATCAGCACGGACACACCCGCGATCTCGGCGCCCGCCCGGCGGATGAGCCGCAGCGACGCCTCGGCGGTGCCTCCGGTGGCGAGGACGTCGTCGACGACCATCACTCGGTCGGCCCCGGTCAGGTCCTCGGCGTGCACCTGGATCTCGGCGGAGCCGTACTCCAGCTCGTACGCCTGGCTGAGGGTCGCTCCGGGGAGCTTGCCCGCCTTGCGTACGGGGACGAAGCCGACGCCCGCGCGGACGGCGGCCGGGGCACCGAGGATGAAGCCACGGGCCTCCAGCCCGACGATCTTCGTGGCGCCGTACCGCACGGTCAGCCCGGCCAGTGCCTCGGTGAGCGCGGTGAACGCCACCGGGTCGGCGAGCAGCGGGGTGATGTCCTTGAACATCACCCCCGGCTCCGGGTGGTCGGGCACGTCCCGGATGCGGCTGAGCAGGAGGGCCGCTATGTCGGTCATCGGCGCTTCCCCGTGGCCCGGCCGCGGCCACGGCCGCGCGGCGCGGCCCCGGCGCGCGGGCCCACGACCGCGGCTGCCGCGTCCTGCGGCTCGCCGGCGGCCCCCGCGTCGGCGAACTCTCCCTCGGCGGCCGCCTGCGCGCGCTTGGCGAGGACGCGCTTCCTGAGGGCCTTCATCTGCGGCTCGCGCTCCTTGAGGTCGGCGACGAGCGGGGTGGCGATGAAGATCGACGAGTACGCGCCGGCCGCGAGGCCGACGAACAGCGACAGCGAGATGTCGTTGAGCATGCCGGCGCCGAGGAAGCCGCCGCCGATGAACAGCAGGCCCGCGACGGGCAGCAGCGCGACCACCGTGGTGTTGATGGAGCGGACGAGGGTGCTGTTGATCGAGCGGTTGGCGATGTCGCTGTAGGTCCAGCGGGTCTGCTTGGTGATGTCCTTCGTCTGCTCCTTGAGGCTGTCGAAGACGACGACCGTGTCGTAGAGCGAGTAACCGAGGATCGTCAGCAGACCGATCACCGTGCCGGGCGTGACCTCGAAGCCGACGAGGGCGTAGATGCCGGTGGTGATGGTGATGTCGTGGATCAGTGCGACGAGCGCGGCCAGGGCCATGCGCCACTCGAAGGCGATCGCCAGGTAGATCACGACGAGGACCATGAAGATCCCCAGGCCCTGCCATGCCTTGTTGGCGATCTGCTCGCCCCAGCTGGGGCCGACCAGGTCGGCGTTGATGGACTCCGCGTCGACCTTCAGGTCCTTGGCCAGGGCGGTCTTGATCTGGTCGGACTTGTCGGTGTCGATGCCGGCGATCTGGATGCGCAGGGTGCTGTTGCCGAGCTTCTGCACGATCGCGTCGTGACCGGACGAGTCCTGCGCGTACTTCTCCGCCTGGGCGACCGAGACGCTCGTCTTCGGTGTGGTGAAGACGGCGCCTCCCTGGAATTCGATGCCCATGTTCAGGCCTCGCACCGCCAGGCCGAGGATGGCCGTGATGGTGATCAGGATCGAGACGCCGTACCAGATCTTGCGGTTGCCGACGAAGTCGTAGCCGACCTCGCCGCGGTGCAGTCGGGCGCCGAGGGTGCCGAGCTTCGACATCTCACGCCTCCTTCGGGTCGACGGGGGCGGAGGGACGGCGGGTGCGGCGCAACGGCGGCTTGGCACCCAGTCGCTTCGGGTCGAGACCGGACCAGCTGTGGCCGCTGGAGAAGAACTTCCCACGGCCGAGGATCGTCATCAGCGGCTTGGTGAAGAGGAAGACGACGACCACGTCGAGCAGGGTGGTCAGACCGAGCGTGAACGCGAAGCCCTGGACCTTGCCGACGGTCACGATGAACAGCACCGCGGCGGCCAGGAACGAGACGAAGTCGGAGACCAGGATGGTGCGCCGCGCGCGCGGCCAGGCCCGCTCGACAGCGGGGCGCAGCGAGCGGCCCTCGCGGATCTCGTCCCGGATGCGTTCGAAGAACACGATGAACGAGTCGGCCGTGATGCCGATCGCGACGATGGCACCGCAGACGGCCGGCAGGTTCAGCGCGAAGCCGATGGTCGGGCCGAGCAGCGACATGATCACGTAGGTGAGGACGGCGGAGACCAGCAGCGAGGCGACGGCGATGAGCGACAGACCGCGGTAGTAGACCACCAGGTAGACGACGACCAGGGCGAGACCGATCGCGCCCGCGATCAGGCCGGCCTGCAGCTGCTCACCGCCGAGCGCCGCGGTCACCGTGGTGACGCTGTCCTCCTTGAAGCTCAGCGGGAGGGCGCCGTAGGAGAGCATGTTGGCGAGGCTCTGGGCCTCCTCCTGCTTGAAGTTGCCGGAGATCTCCGCGTTGCCGCCGGTCAGTGCCTCGCGGACGTACGGGTCGGAGACGACCTCGCCGTCCAGCACGATGGCGAACTGGTTCTGCGGAGACTGCTTCTGCGCGAGCTGGCCGGTGATGTCCGCGAACTTCTTGGTGCCCTTGGACGTGAAGTCCATGGTGACCGTCCAGCCCGCGGCGGTCTGGGTGTTGTAGACGGCCTGGGCCTTCTTGACGTCCGTGCCGTCGACCGCCGCGGGGCCGAGGACGTACTTCTGCCACTGGCCCTGCGAGTTCTGGCCGCAGGCCACGGTGGCCTCGCTGGGCTTGGCGTTCTTGCCGGCGGTGGCGCGGACCTTCTTGTCGGTGCAGTCGAGCGCCGCGTACTGCGCCTGGAGCTTGGCGGCCGAGTCGCCGGCGGAGCTGCTCGCGGACGGGGAGGGGCTGGACGGCGCCTTCGGCGAGGAGGAAGCCTTCGGCGAGGAGGAGCCGGTCGCGGACGGCGAGGAGCCGGCCTTCAGGGCGTCGGTGACCGCGCGTCCCTGGGAGGTGGCGCTCGCCGACGGGGAGGCGACGCCCGACGGGGACCCGGACGGGTTCGCCTTGCCGGTGGCCTTGCTCGGGGAGCTGCCGGAGGCGCTCGGCGACGGGCTGGCCGTCGCGGCGGCGCCGGAGACCTCGGTGGCCAGGACCGGGCGGAAGTAGAGCTTGGCGGTGGTGCCGACCTGCTCCTGCGCCTGCTTGGAGTTCGTGCCCTTGGGGATGTTGACGATGATGTTGCGATCGCCCTGGGTCTGGACCTCGGCCTCGGAGACGCCCAGACCGTTGACACGGCGGTTCATGATGTCGACCGCGGTGTTCATGTTGGTCTTGTTGATCGCGGATTCCTGGCCGGGCTCGGCGACCGCCCGGAGCGTGATGCTCGTACCGCCGGCCAGGTCGATGCCGAGACGCGGAGTGGTGTGTCCGGAGGCGAACATTCCCCCGGTGAGCGCCGCGATGGCGATCAGGATGAGGGCCAGCGAGCGCCCCGGCTTGCTCTGGGCACCCGCGCTCCGGCCCTTCTTCGGTGCTGCCACCTTCTCGTACTCCCTCTCGGGCCGGCCGGCGCCGGGTGGGCGCGCGGACGGCCATGCCATGGTGTCGGGACTCCGTGCACGAACGACGCGTCCCGGGAGGCACGCGGCGCGAGCGGTCCGCGCCGGCTTCCCGGGGCGGTACTACTTCGCGTCGGAGTCGCCGTCGGTCTTCTTCGGCTCCGCTTCCTCGGCCTTGGCGTCGGCCACCTCGTCGGCCGCGTCGTCCGCGTCCTTCTTACCGAGGTCGACGGTCTGGGCGTCGGAGGCGGCGGCCGTGGCGTCGGAGGCGGCGGCCGTGGCGTCGGAGGCCGGCTCGTCGGTCTCGGTGAGGGAGGAGGCGTCGTCCGGCACCACGGTGGTGTCGGCCTTCAGGTCGTGCTCGATGCCGTGGACGATGCGGTTGTACTCGTCGTCGGTCAGGACGGCGCCGATGGCGTTCTTCGCGAAGAGCAGTTCCACGCCCGGGCCCGCGTCAAGGAGGACCGTGTCCTCGTTGACCTCCTTGACCGTCGCGTACATGCCCCCGATCGTGCGGACGCCCGAGCCGGGCTGCATCTGGTTCCGCATCTCCGCGGCCTGGTTCTGCTTCTTCTTGGCCGAGCGCGTCATCAGGAACATGGCCGCGATGAGCACGATGAAGGGGAGGAGGGTCAAGGTATTCACGGGACGGAGTTTCCTTCGCACGACCGCCCGATCGGCGGCCTGATGGATGGGGGTGGTCGGCACCGCCCACAAAGGCGGCATCGGCGGAGTCTAAGGGAGTCCGCACGCAAGGAACAACGCTCAGCATGGCACCCGGGTTCCTGCCGGTGCGAGTCCCGCGCCGTCACGCCCCGAACAGGTCCTGTTGTCCGTTTCCCCCGGTGGTCCCGCGTGGCGCGGTGAGGCCGAGGTGCGCCCAGGCGGCCGGAGTCGCCACCCGACCGCGCGGGGTGCGGGCGAGCAGCCCCTCACGCACCAGGAAGGGCTCGGCGACCTCCTCGACGGTCTCGCGCTCCTCCCCCACGGCGACCGCGAGCGTCGACAGGCCCACGGGGCCACCGCCGAAGAGCTTGAGCAGGGCCTGGAGGACGGCCCGGTCCAGACGGTCCAGACCGCGGGCGTCGACCTCGTAGACGGTGAGGGCGGCCGCCGCGATCTCGCGGGTGATCACCCCGTCGGCCTTGACCTGTGCGTAGTCGCGGACGCGGCGCAGCAGCCGGTTGGCGATGCGGGGCGTGCCCCGGGAGCGGCCGGCGATCTCGGTGGCGCCGTCGGGGTCGATCTCGACGTCGAGCAGGTTCGCCGAACGGTGGATGACGCGCTCCAGCTCGGCGGGCTCGTAGAACTCCATGTGCGCGGTGAAGCCGAAGCGGTCGCGCAGCGGGGGCGGCAGCAGACCCGCCCGCGTGGTGGCGCCCACCAGGGTGAACGGCGGCAGTTCCAGCGGAATGGCGGTGGCGCCGGGCCCCTTGCCGACGATGACGTCGACGCGGAAGTCCTCCATCGCCATGTAGAGCATCTCCTCGGCGGGCCGGGACATGCGGTGGATCTCGTCGAGGAAGAGCACCTCGCCCTCCTGCAGGGAGGAGAGGATCGCGGCCAGGTCGCCGGCGTGCTGGATGGCGGGGCCGCTGGTGATGCGGATGGGGGCGCCCATCTCGGCCGCGATGATCATCGAGAGGGTCGTCTTGCCGAGGCCGGGGGCGCCCGAGAGGAGCACGTGGTCGGCGGTGGCGCCGCGCGCGCGGGCGGCGCGCAGCACGAGGTCGAGCTGTTCGCGGACCTTCTCCTGGCCGATGAACTCGTCCAGGTCCTTCGGTCGCAGGGCGGCCTCGACGGCCTGGTCCTCACGGTCGGCGACAGGGCCTACCAGCCGCTGGGGGGCGGGGGTGCCGGTCGTGTCGTCCCAGTTCATCGTATGCGCCTCGGGGTCGCGGTCGGTCGGTTCGTACGAGGAGGGAGCCGCCCCGCGCGGGGCCGGCGCGGGGTTCCTGGAGCAGCCGCGCCCGTCAGCGCGCTCTGTTGAGTGTCTGCAGGGCCGCCCTCAGCAGCCGCCCCACCTGGGGGGTGCCCTCGGCGGCCTCGGCCTGCGGGGCGACCGCGGCGACCGCCTCGTCCGCCTCGCGGGTCGCGTACCCGAGTCCGATCAGCGCGGCGTGCAGCTGGTCGCGCCAGCCGACGGAGACCGCCGTGCCGGCCGCGGGGGCGCCGACCGGCTCGCCCAGCCGGTCCTTCAGCTCCAGCAGCAGCTTCTGGGCACCCTTCTTGCCGATGCCGGGAACCGCGGTGAGCGCCTTCTCGTCGCCGGTGGCCACGGCGCGGCGCAGGGCGTCCGGGGTGTGCACGGCCAGCATCGACTGGGCCAGGCGCGGGCCGACGCCGCTCGCGGTCTGCAGCAGCTCGAAGACCTGGCGCTCGTCGTCGTCCGCGAATCCGTACAGCGTCAGTGAGTCCTCGCGGACCACCAGGGAGGTGGCGAGCCTGGTCGGGTGGCCCTGGCGGAGCCCGGACAGCGTGTTCGGGGTGCACTGGACGGCGATGCCGATGCCGCCCACCTCGACCACCGCGGAGTCCGGGGCCAGGGCGGCGACCGGGCCGCTGACGAAGGCGATCATGCGGGACGGCCTTTCGATGCGTGCAGGGCGACGGCCTGCTGGAGTCGGTTCTGGGCGGGCGCGCGCCAGATGTGGCAGATCGCGAGGGCGAGCGCGTCCGCGGCGTCGGCGGGCCTGGGCGGCGCGTCGAGCCGCAGCAGCCGGGTGACCATCGCACCGACCTGGGCCTTGTCGGCGCGGCCCGTGCCGGTGACGGCGGCCTTGACCTCACTGGGGGTGTGCAGGGCGACGGGGATGCCACGGCGGGCGGCGCAGAGCATGGCGACGGCGCTGGCCTGGGCGGTGCCCATCACCGTCCGCACATTGTGCTGGCTGAACACCCGCTCCACGGCGACGTATTCGGGCCGGTGCTCGTCCAGCCACCGCTCGATGCCCTGCTCGACGGCGACGAGGCGATGGCCCAGGTCGGCGTCCACGGGCGTGCGGACCACGCCGACCCCGAGCATGGTCAGCGGCCTGCCGGCGACGCCCTCGACCACGCCGACGCCGCATCGGGTCAGCCCGGGGTCCACCCCCAACACGCGCACGCGCCCCTCCCTTCGCCTACCTGTTCGTGCAGGCTATCGGGTGCCACCGACAACGACCGGCAAAGCGGCGGGCCGACATGGCGGGCCGACATGAAGGGAGGGGCGGACGAGGCCCTCGACGAGGGGGCCGGGGGACGCGTGACCGTCCCGTCGGCCCGTTCGGTTCACGGCAGCGCTACGCGCTGGCCTTCTCCATGATCTCGTCGCTGACGTCGAAGTTGGCGAAGACGTTCTGCACGTCGTCGCTGTCCTCGAGCGCGTCGATCAGCTTGAAGATCTTCTTGGCGCCCTCCTCGTCCAGCTCGACCTGCATGGTCGGGACGAAGTTGGCCTCGGCGGAGTCGTAGTCGATCCCGGCGTCCTGCAGGGCGGTGCGGACCGCGACCAGGTCGGTGGCCTCGCTGATCACCTCGAAGGACTCGCCGAGGTCGTTGACCTCCTCGGCGCCGGCGTCCAGCACGGCGCCCAGGACGTCGTCCTCGGTCAGCTCGCCCTTGGGGACGATCACGACACCCTTGCGGTTGAACAGGTACGAGACGGAGCCGGGGTCCGCCATGGAGCCGCCGTTGCGGGTCATGGCGACGCGGACGTCGGAGGCGGCACGGTTGCGGTTGTCGGTCAGGCACTCGACGAGCACCGCGACGCCGTTCGGCCCGTATCCCTCGTACATGATCGTCTCGTAGTCGGCACCGCCGGCCTCCAGGCCCGCGCCGCGCTTGATCGCCGAGTCGATGTTCTTGTTCGGCACCGACTGCTTCTTGGCCTTCTGCACGGCGTCGTACAGCGTCGGATTGCCGTCCACGTCGGCGCCGCCCATGCGCGCCGCGACTTCGACGTTCTTGATCAGCTTCGCGAAGAGCTTGCCGCGCTTGGCGTCGATCACGGCCTTCTTGTGCTTCGTCGTGGCCCATTTAGAGTGGCCGGACATCTGCCTGTCTCCTTCGCGTAACCCATCTCTGTACGGAACGCCAGAGATCCTACAAGGACTCCGGTGTCCGCCCGGCGCGCACCATGTCGACGAACAGGGCGTGCACACGGTGGTCACCGGTCAGCTCCGGGTGGAACGACGTGGCGAGCGCGTTGCCCTGGCGCACGGCGACGATGTGGCCGTCGTACTCGGCCAGCACCTCCGCCCCGGCGCCGACGGACTCGACCCATGGGGCGCGGATGAAGACGCCCTCTACAGGATCGCCCTCGACGCCCCGGACGTCGACCGACGCCTCGAAGGACTCGTTCTGCCGCCCGAAGGCGTTGCGGCGCACGATCATGTCGATGCCGCCGACGGTCTCCTGGCCCGAGCGCGGGTCGAGGATCTTGTCGGCGAGCATGATCAT
The DNA here is from genome assembly GCF_055632315.1 of Streptomyces sp. PSU-S4-23. NCBI lineage: Bacteria > Bacillati > Actinomycetota > Actinomycetes > Kitasatosporales > Streptomycetaceae > Streptomyces > Streptomyces sp. PSU-S4-23. The sequence continues at coordinate 1,220,166 of NZ_JBVMUU010000002.1, forward strand.
GCCCGCGCAGGTGCCGTACACGGGCATGCCGCCGCGCACGCGCGCGCGGAGGGGTTCCATCACTCCGAAGAGGACGGCCAGCTTGGAGATGGTGGTGGACTCGCCGCCGGGGATGACGAGGCCGTCGACCTCGGCGAGCTCTTCGGGGCGCCGCACCGCCCTGGCCACGGCGTCGGCCGCGGCCAGGGCGATGAGGTGCTCCCGTACGTCGCCCTGGAGGGCCAGGACGCCGATGACAGGTGCGTCAGTCATGTACGTGATGTCCTCGTGCGCTGATGCGGCAGCCGTCACCAGCCGCGGTTGGCGTAGCGCTCGCTCTCCGGGAGGGTGTCGCAGTTGATGCCGACCATGGCCTCGCCGAGGTTCCGGGACGCATCCGCGATGATCTTGGGGTCGTCGTAGAAGGTGGTGGCCTTCACGATGGCGGCGGCGCGCTTGGCCGGGTCGCCGGACTTGAAGATGCCGGAGCCGACGAAGACGCCCTCGGCGCCGAGCTGGCGCATCAGGGCGGCGTCGGCCGGGGTGGCGACGCCACCGGCGGAGAACATCACCACCGGGAGCTTGCCCAGCTCGGCGACCTCCTTGACCAGCTCGTAGGGGGCACGCAGGTCCTTGGCGGCGGCGTACAGCTCGTGGTTGTCGAGGCCGCGCAGCCGGGCGATGTCGCCCTTGATCTGACGCAGGTGGCGGACCGCCTCGACGACGTTGCCGGTGCCGGCCTCGCCCTTGGAGCGGATCATGGCGGCGCCCTCGGCGATGCGGCGCAGGGCCTCGCCGAGGTTGGTGGCGCCGCAGACGAACGGCGTGGTGAAGGCCCACTTGTCGGAGTGGTTGGCCTCGTCGGCCGGGGTGAGGACCTCGGACTCGTCGATGTAGTCCACGCCGAGCGACTGCAGGACCTGGGCCTCGACGAAGTGGCCGATCCGCGACTTGGCCATCACGGGGATGGAGACGGCGCCGATGATGCCCTCGATCATGTCCGGGTCGGACATGCGGGCCACCCCGCCGTCCTTGCGGATGTCGGCCGGCACCCGCTCCAGGGCCATGACGGCGACGGCGCCCGCGTCCTCGGCGATCTTCGCCTGCTCCGGCGTGACGACATCCATGATCACGCCGCCCTTGAGCTGCTCGGCCATGCCGCGCTTGACGCGGGCGGTGCCGGTCTCGGGGGTCTGGGGGGAGGAGAGCGTGCTGGACACGGGGTTTCGACCTCACTCTGGGAAGGCGGAATGCTGCTGGACCGAGGAAACGGGAGGGAGGCAGGCCACGGCAAGGGCCAATGGGAAGCCGGTGGATCGTTTTGCCCGGCCGTGGAGCCCTGACCTGCGGATTCCGCCCGGGTCCGGTCCCATGGACGCGCCCGGCCGCCTCGGTCCTCAGGCGGCCGGCCGGTCCGTCAGCGCCGCCGGTGGTTCGTCGTCCATCTCGAACGCCAGCGGGAAGGGCGCGTGGCCCGCGAGACGGAACCAGCGCACCTTGCGGTGGCGCCGCAGCGCCCGCGCCGCCCGCACCGCGTCGTTGTGGAACCGCCGGGCCATCGGCACCCTCCGCACCGCCTCGGTCAGCTCCCGCGCGGCCGCCTCCCCGCCGGGGGCCTCCCGGACCGCCTCGACCTGCTGCGCCTCCTCGAAGACGGCCCTCAGGGCCTGGCTCAGCTCGCTCTCGGCGACCTCCCGCTGCTCCTCCTCCGCCTGACGGGCGGCGTGTGCGGCCTCGTAGAGGACGATCGAGGCGGCCGGGTCGAGCACCCCCGAGGTGGCCAGTTCCTGGGCGACCGAGGCCCGCCGCAACAGCTGCGCGTCGAGCGCGGCGCGCGCCGCGTCGATCCGGGAGTGCAGCCGGTCGAGGCGGCCCGCGGTCCAGCTCAGATAGAGGCCGATCGCGACGAGGGCGACGAGGATCCAGATGAGGGTTGCGGTCACGGGCGGCAAGGCTACCGGGCCGCCGACGGGGCCCGGCCGGGCCCGTGCCCTTCCCCAACCGCCGGGCCCACCACGGGGCTCCGGAAGGCCGCACAGGGCCCGCGACGGGCGGGCCGGGTCCCGGCGGCGACGCGGAGACCGGCCGCCCGAGTGCGACGGCCGGCGGCCGCCACCGGCCGATTCCCGGCACGCGCTCCCGCCCGCACGCCGCGGCGGTCGTCGTCCGTGAGGCCCGGGCGTGCTCGGCGGGGCCGACGGCAACGCCCGACCGGCCCGACGTGGCACCGGTCCGGAGCCCAGGCCGGACGTGGACCCCGCCGGGCCCGAGACCCCGCCGGGCCCAGGCCTCTGCCGGGCCCAGGCCTCTGCCGGGCCCGAGACCGCGCCGGTCGCGCCGGCCGGGCGGTGTTCGTACGGCCGACCGGCCGCGTGGTTCAGTCCCGTGCCAGGCCGAGGCGTGCCCGTAGGCCCGTGCGTTCGTCCGCCGCTACCGCCGCCGCGCCGTCCGTCACCGTCTCGTAGACCGACAGGATGTCCGCCCCGACCGTCGACCAGTCGAAGCGCCGTACGTGGGCGCTCCCGCGCGCCCGGAGTTCGGCGCGCCGCTCCGGGTCGCCCAGCAGTCGTATCGCCGCGTCGGCGAGCGCGTCGGCGTCCTCGTTGGCGAACAGTTCGCCGGCCGCTCCCCGGTCCAGGACCTGCGCGAAGGCGTCGAGATCGGAGGCGAGCACGGGCGCCCCCGCCGACATGGCCTCGACCAGGATGATCCCGAAGCTCTCGCCGCCGGTGTTGGGCGCCACGTACAGGTCGACGCTGCGCAGCAGGCGCGCCTTGTCCTCGTCGCTGATCATGCCGAGGAACTCCACCCGCGGGCGCAGTCCGGCGGGCAGCTTCTCCACCGCCTCCTCCTCGTCGCCCCGCCCGGCGACCAGCAGCCTGGTCCCGGGGCGGGCGGCCAGGATCCTGGGCAGCGCCCTCATCAGGACCGGCAGTCCCTTGCGCGGCTCGTCGATGCGCCCTATGAAGCCGATCGTCTCGCCCTGCCACTCGGGCTTGGGCTCGGCCCGCGCGAAGAAGTCGACGTCCACGCCGTTCGGGATGACCACCGCGTCGCCGCCGAGGTGCTCGACGAGCGTGCGCCGCGCGTACTCGCTCACGGCGATCCGCGCGCTGATCTTCTCCAGCGCCGCCTGGAGGATCGCGTACGCGGCGACCATGGCCCGGGAGCGCGGGTTCGAGGTGTGGAAGGTCGCCACGATCGGGCCCTGCGCCGCCCAGCAGGCCAGCAGGCCCAGCGACGGCGATGTCGGCTCGTGGATGTGGATGACGTCGAAGCGGCCCTCGTGCAGCCAGCGCCGGACCCGGGCGGCACTGAGGATGCCGAAGTTCAGACGGGCCACGGAGCCGTTGTACGGCACCGGGACGGCGCGGCCCGCCGAGACCACGTACGGCGGCAGGGGGGTGTCGTCGTCGGCGGGGGCGAGGACGGAGACCTCGTGCCCGAGGCGGATGAAGTACTCGGCCAGATCGCGGATGTGGAACTGGACGCCGCCCGGCACGTCCCACGAGTACGGGCAGACGATGCCGATCCTCACGAGGTCCCCTTCTCGGGATCTTTCTCCGTGCCGTTCGCGGGATTCCCGGCGTCTTCGCCGTGTTCCTTCGCCGGATCCAGGTCGGCGAGCCACAACCGCTGCAGCATGTGCCAGTCCTCCGGATGCTCGGCGATCCCCGTGGCGAAGGCGTCTGCCAGCGCCTGTGTCATGACAGACGTCTTCTCGGCCCGGTCGCCTGTCGCCGGTACCTCGATCGGGGGATGCACACGGCCCCGCATGACGGGCGAGTCGTCGTACCAGAGGGTCACCGGCAGCAGCACCGCCCCGGTCTGCCGGGCGAGCAGCGCGGGTCCCGCCGGCATCCGGGCCGTCTCTCCGAAGAAGTCGACCGCGACGCCGGAGGCGGACAGATCGCGGTCGGCGACCAGGCAGACCAGCCCGCCGTCCCGCAGCCGCCGCGCCAGGGTGCCGAAGGCGGAGCCGCCGTTGTGCGGCAGCACCTCCATGCCGAGGCCCTCGCGATAGGCGACGAACCGGTCGTAGAGCGTCTCGGGCCGGAGGCGCTCGGCGACCGTCGTGAACGGTATTCCCAGAGCGGTGGTGACCCAGGCGCCGGCCAGGTCCCAGTTGGCCAGGTGCGGCAGCGCGAGGACGACGCCCCGGCCGGCGGCCAGTCCGTCGGTGAGGTGGTGCAGGTCCTTCGGGTCGAAGCCGCTCCTGATGCGCTGCTCGCTCCACACCGGGAGCCGGAAGGACTCCATCCAGTAGCGCAGGTACGAGCGCATGCCGGCCCGGGTGAGTTCGGCGAGGCGCTGCGGGCTCGCGTCGGGCAGCACGCGCGCGTAGTTGCTCTCGAGCCGTCGCACGCCCTTGCCGCCCTGCTTCCAGGCGAGATCGGCGATGGTCCGGCCCAGCCGGGTGGCGACAGGCTCGGGCAGCGTCTTGACCGTGCTCCAGCCGAGGCCGTAGAGCCCGTCCGTCAGCCGCTCCTGGAGGCTGGTCACGTCGCCGCCTCTCTCTCGTACCGGCCGCTCACTTCGCCGCCTCGCTCCCCTGCGAGGCATTCTCGCTCGTCTCCGCCTGCGCGGCGTCCGCCTCGGCGGCCTCCCGGCGCACCGTGACGACCCGCTGGATCAGCGTGACCAGGCTGCCGACGGCGACGATCCACAGCGCGACCGGCAGCAGCACCTGGATGCCGGGAACGCCGAACGTGTGCAGTCCGGCGAAACCGGCCGCGACCAGCGAGACCACCAGGCGTTCGGCGCGCTCGACGAGCCCGTTGACCGCGACGGGCAGGCCGATGGACTCGCCGCGGGCCTTGGTGTACGACACCACCTGGCCGCTGGCCAGGCAGAAGATCGAGACCGCGCAGAGAACGTTGTCGTCGCCGTTGCCCGCGTACCAGAGGGCGAAGCCCCCGAAGATCGCGCCGTCGGCGACCCGGTCCAGCGTGGAGTCCAGGAAGGCGCCCCAGCGGCTGGAGCGGCCCAGCTGGCGGGCCATGTTGCCGTCGACGAGGTCCGAGAACACGAACAGGGTGATCACGACCGTGCCCCAGAAGAACTCACCCCGGGGGTAGAAGACCAGCGCGCCCGCGATCACGCCGGCGGTGCCGAGGAGCGTGACCGTGTCGGGGCTGACGCCCCGGCGGATCAGAAACGCGGCGAACGGTGTGAGGACACGCGTGAAGAATGCACGCGCGTACTTGTTCAGCATGGCCTTCCCGACGGTCGGTGAGCCGCGCGGCCCCTGCTGGCCGCCGGCTGGCCCATCGTAGTCACGGGTGCGCGTGCGCGAGGGGCGGGCACCCGCGCCCCTGTGTCACGTCCTGGTGGCGCCCGGGTCACGGCGGGATCGCGGCGCGGAGCACGCTCCGGCGTCGGGATCACGTCCTTCGTATGGACGCACCGTGACACGAGTGCAAAGCTCGAAGACACCGCGGGCGCCGTCGGAGCCGCCACTCACGCGGAGCCGGCCGCCCGCGCCCACAGTGACCTCACCGTGCACGGGAGGCAAGGCCATGGGCGACAAGGCGAACGCACACCCCGGAGCCGCCGGCAGGGCTACGGCGGCCGACCACCCCGCGTCCGTACGGAATGTGGTGCTGGTCGGCCACAGCGGATCGGGCAAGACGACTCTGGTGGAGGCTCTCGCGCTGACCGCGGGAGCGGTGAACCGGGCGGGCCGGGTGGAGGACGGCGGCACCGTCTCCGACTACGACGAGATCGAGCACCGGCAGCAGCGCTCGGTACAGCTCTCCCTGGTTCCCGTCGAATGGGACGGGATCAAGATCAACCTACTGGACACCCCTGGATACGCCGACTTCGTCGGGGAGCTTCGGGCCGGTCTGCGCGCCGCGGACGCGGCCCTCTTCGTCGTCTCCGCCTCCGACGGGGTCGACGGCTCGACACGCATGGTGTGGGAGGAGTGCGCGGCCGTCGGCATGCCGCGCGCCATCGTGATCACGCACCTGGAGGCCGCGCGGGCCGACTTCGAGGAGATGACCCGGGTCTGCGCCGAGGCGTTCGGAGCCGACGACCCGGACGCGGTGCTTCCGCTGTATCTGCCGCTGCACGGTCCGCAGGGACCCGACGGGCACGCCCCCGTGACCGGGCTGACCGGGCTGCTGACACAGAAGCTGTTCGACTACTCGACCGGCGAGCGCAAGGAGTCCGAGCCGGGCCCGGAGCAGCTGCCGGGGATCGAGGAGGCCCGCAACCGGCTCATCGAGGGCATCATCGCCGAGAGCGAGGACGAGACCCTCATGGACCGCTATCTGGGCGGCGAGGAGATCGACCTCGGCATCCTGGTGCAGGATCTGGAGCGGGCCGTGGCACGCGGGGTCTTCTTCCCGGTCCTGGCCGCCGCCCCCGCCGCCGACGGTGCCCGCCAGGGCCTCGGCACGGTGGAGCTGCTGGAGCTGATCACCGGCGGCTTCCCGACCCCGCTGGAGCCGGAGGCGCCGACGGTCACCACTCCGGACGGCAAGCCCCGCGAGATCGAGCTGTGCGACCCCGACGGGCCCCTCGTGGCGGAGGTCGTCAAGACGTCGTCCGACCCGTACGTGGGCCGTGTCTCCCTGGTGCGCGTGTTCTCGGGCACCCTGCGTCCGGACGAGACGGTGCATGTGTCCGGGCACGGGCTGGCCGACCGCGGGCACGAGGACCACGATGTCGACGAGCGCATCGGCGCCCTGTCCACGCCGTTCGGCAAACAGCAGCGGCCGCTGACGCACTGCATCGCGGGTGATCTGGCGTGCGTGGCGAAGCTGGGCCGGGCCGAGACCGGGGACACCCTCTCGGCCAAGGACGACCCGCTGCTGATGCGGCCCTGGGAGATGCCCGACCCGCTGCTGCCGCTCGCGATCCAGGCGCACAGCAAGACGGACGAGGACAAGCTCAGCCAGGGGCTGGCGCGGCTGGTCGCCGAGGATCCCACCATGCGGCTGGAACACAACCCCGGCACGCACCAGGTGGTGCTGTGGTGCCTGGGTGAGGCGCACGCGGACGTCGCGCTGGAGCGGCTGCGCAGCCGCTACGGCGTCCAGGTCGACGTGGTGCCGCACAAGGTCTCCCTGCGGGAGACGTTCGCGAGCAGGTCCGCGGGGCGGGGCCGCCATGTGAAGCAGTCCGGCGGGCACGGCCAGTACGCGATCTGCGAGATCGAGGTGGAACCGCTGCCCGGCGGCTCCGGCGTCGAGTTCGTCGACAAGGTCGTCGGCGGGGCCGTGCCCCGGCAGTTCATCCCGTCCGTCGAGAAGGGCGTCCGCGCGCAGGCGGCCAAGGGCGTGGCCGCCTGCTATCCCCTCGTCGACGTCCGGGTGACGCTCCTGGACGGCAAGGCGCACTCCGTCGACTCCTCCGACGCCGCCTTCCAGACGGCGGGTGCCCTCGCTCTGCGCGAGGCGGCGGCCGACGCCTCCATCCACCTCCTGGAGCCGGTCGCCGAGGTGACGGTGCTCGTCGGCGACGACTACGTCGGCGCCGTGATGAGCGACCTGTCCGGGCGGCGCGGCCGGGTGCTGGGCACCGAGCAGACCAGCGGCGGCCGCACCCTCGTACGGGCCGAGGTGCCGGAGATCGAGATCGGCCGGTACGCGGTCGACCTCCGTTCCCTCTCGCACGGCACGGCGCGATTCAGCCGCTCCTACGCGCGGCACGAGCCGATGCCTCCGCAGGTCGCGGAGAAGATCCGCAAACAGGAGCAGGAAGCCTCGTAGTCGGCTCCCGCTGCGGGGGCGCCCGTCGGCGGACGGCTTCTGGGCCGTCCGCCGACGGATGTCCGCGCCGGCGGATACGCTGATCACCTGATCAAGTTGAGACGCGATCAGCGCGATGACCTGTTCAACAGGTGTGCGGAGCAAGGAAGTCGGGAAGGCCGCAGGAGCGGGTTCGGCGGCGATGGGGGCGGCAGTGACGGACGGATTCGATTTCAGCCCCGGGGCCCAGGTGCCCCTTTCGGGCTCCGCGGGCCAGACGGCGGCGACCTACGCCCTGGCCTCGGCGGCCTACCGGGACGCGAAGGTCGAGACGATCCTCGACGCGGACAACGAATGGCACCAGTCGGCCGTCAGCTCCGGCCGCCCGTGGGCGAAGATCTTCCGGCCGAACCTCGGCGAGGCGTTCTCGCTGGCGGTGCGGGACCGCATGCTGGGCGCCGGCCGCAAGGCGCTCATCCAGTCCTTCGGCACCGAGCCGCAGGTGGTCGTGGAGCACTGCCTGGCCGCCCACCGCATCCGCAGGGAGCGCGACAACTGGCTGTCGGCCGTGACGGTGCTGTGCGGGGTCCTGTTCCTGCCGGGGCTGCTGGTGTGGCTGCTGGTCTTCCAGATCCGCGCCACCATCACCAAGCGCGACGACAAGCGCGCCCCCGCCCTCGCCACGACCCTGCTGGTCGCCGTGGGCGCACTGGCCGTGATCTTCCTGATCCGCATGCCGTTCACGGGTTTCTGGGCGTGGTACGCGCGCGCGGCGGTCGTCATGCCGGTCGTCGGCTGGTTCTGGGCGAAGCAGATCTGCGAGCGCACGGCGAAGGACCTGCGCGACCGCTGGGACAGCCTGCTCGCGGGCGGCGGCCTCGGCGCGAAGATCCCCGAGGCCGTGCCCGGCAGTCCCGGCGAGACCGCCGCCGAGCGGCTGCGCCAGGCACTCGCCCGGCTCAGCGCCGAGCAGCAGTCCAACTCCGTCTTCTACGCGGGCCCCAAGGGCATCCTCGGCATGGGCACGCGCTGGGGCAGCTGGCAGCTCGCCGAGGACCTGGTGCCACGGGATCCGGACAAGGAGATCCACCCCTTCCGCAGCTGGGACGTGATCAAGGCCATCCACGACCAGTTGCGCATGCTGGAGCGCGGCCCGCTGAACACCGGCGGTTTCCCGACCCCGTCGATCAAGCACTGGATCGTCAGCCCGATCGGTGAGAACGCGAAGGAGGTCTCCCGCCCCTCGGGCACCGACGTGGACGCGTACCAGATCAAGTCGCACGCCATACAGGAGATCTGCAACAAGCAGCAGTTCGGCAGCGGTGAGCGGCACTACCTGGGCGTCCAGTGGACCCTCTGGGACGGCCAGCTCATCATCACCATGATGATCACGGTGACGGTCCTGCACGAGACGCTGCGCATCGAGGTCACCGGGCACGCCCTGGGACCCGTGAACGCGCTGTTCACGACGAAGCCGTCGGCGCCGACCAAGAAGGTGCAGAAGTCGGTCAGGTTCTGGGAGACCCGTGAGGTGAAGCTCCCGCTGGTCGACACGGACGAGGTGGTACGGCTCGCGGTCCGGGCCCCGCTCACCGGATACCCGCCGCTCCTGAACTGGCTCGGCGGCTCGCTGACCCTGCCCGAGCCGTTCGGCCTGCGCCACGCCTGGGCGGACCAGCCGTGGCGCCACCGCTTCATGGCGGACGACGCGCTGCGCGCGGCCACGCCGGTGCTGCGGGTCGTGCACGCGGCGGCGATCCGGGTGCTGAAGGAGAACGGCGTGGACACGGAGAAGTTCGGCACGCGGTCGTCGTTCCTCAGCACACAGGTGCAGGACGTGTCGCCGCGGAAGGCGGACGTGTACGACGCTTAGGGCCTCCGGCGGTGGGTGGCCGCCTCCGGGGGCTTGCGCTCCCGGACCGCGCCGCCGGCCTGGACGGCATCGTCCCCGGGCGCCGGAGGGCCCGGCGCCCGGGGGCCTGCGGCGGTCAGGAGGGGTCCGGCCTGCTCAGGTCCTTCGGCCAGGCATCCGCCAGCATCGTCCGGGTGTCGGCCAGCAGTTGCGGCAGTACCTTCGTGTGGCCGACCACCGGCATGAAGTTCGTGTCGCCGCCCCAGCGCGGCACGATGTGCTGGTGCAGATGGGCGGCGATGCCCGCGCCGGCCACCCCGCCCTGGTTCATGCCGATGTTGAATCCGTGGGCCCCCGAGGCGCTGCGCAGCGCGGTCATGGCCTGCTTGGTCAGCTCGGCGAGTTCCGCGGTCTCCGGCCCCGTCAGGTCGGTGTAGTCGGCGACGTGGCGGTAGGGCACGACCATCAGGTGCCCGCCGTTGTACGGGTACAGGTTGAGGACGGCGTACACCTGCTCGCCGCGCTTGACGATCAGCCCGTCCTCGTCGGACTTGGCCGGGATCGAGCAGAACGGGCAGCCGTCGCCGGCTCCGGGACCGGTCGGCTTGTTCTCGCCCTGGATGTAGGCCATCCGGTGGGGCGTCCACAGGCGCTGGAACGCGTCCTGCGTCCCCACTCCGATCTGCTGCTCCGGCTCACTCGTCATGCAGTGCAGCATATGGCTTCGCCCGTTCGCGGCGTGTCGGCGGGGCCCGGGCCGAACCGTCCGGAGCGAAGCTGGGCCGATGGACGACGGCAGCCGCACGGCACGCTGGGAGAGGCACCTGGGACCCCCGCTCGGAGCGGCCTCCCTCCTCTATCTGGCCTCGTACGCGGTGCGGGTCCTGGCGCCCGGCCTGCCCGGGCCCGCGCGCGATCTGTGCCTGGCGGTGACGGCCGCGACCTGGACGCTGTTCGTCGTCGACTACACGGTGCGCTGGCGGCTGAGCGGCCAGGGGCTGCGCTTCGTCCGCCGCAACTGGCTGGACTCGCTGGTGGTGCTGCTGCCCCTGCTGCGGCCGGTGCGCATCGTGCGGGTCTACGACGCCCTGCTGGAGCGCCGCCAGGGGCATCCCGTGATGTCCCTGCAGGCGCGGGTGATCCTGTACGCGGGCATGTCGGTGGGGCTGCTCGGCTTCGCCGCCGCACTCGTGGTGTACCAGCACGAGCACACGGTGCCGGGCGCGTCGATCCGCACCTTCGGCGACTCGCTGTGGTGGGCGGCCTCCACCCTGAGCACCGTGGGCTACGGCGACGCCGTCCCGGTGACGGTGGTGGGACGCGTGGTCGCCGTGGCCCTGATGGGCTGCGGCGTCGCCCTGCTGGGCGCGGTGACGGGCTCGTTCTCGTCGTGGCTGATGCAGCGCTTCGCACGCAGGGACGACCAGGGGCCCCCGAGGAGCTGAGACTCCGAGGGGCCCCTCCGTCCCGTGCGGACCCGTACGGATCAGACCTGGGCCCGCTCCTCGACGACCTTCACGATCTTCGCGATGGCCTCGTCGAACGGGATGCCGTTCTCCTGCGAGCCGTCCCGGTAGCGGAACGAGACCGACCCTCCCGACATGTCCTCGTCGCCCGCGATGACCATGAAGGGCACCTTCTGCTTCTGGGCGTTGCGGATCTTCTTCTGCATCCGGTCCGAGGAGGAGTCGACCTCGACGCGCAGGCCCTTCCTCCGGGCCGCCGCGGCGAACTTCTCCAGGTACTCCACATGGGAGTCGCCGATCGGGATGCCGACCGCCTGCACCGGGGCCAGCCACGCCGGGAACGCGCCCGCGTAGTGCTCCAGGAGCACCGCGAAGAACCGCTCGATCGAGCCGAAGAGGGCCCGGTGGATCATGACCGGGCGCTGCTTGGAGCCGTCCGGACCCGTGTACTCGAGGTTGAAGCGCTCCGGCAGGTTGAAGTCGAGCTGGACCGTCGACATCTGCCAGGTGCGGCCGATCGCGTCCTTCGCCTGGACCGAGATCTTCGGGCCGTAGAAGGCCGCGCCGCCCGGGTCGGGAACCAGCGGGAGGCCCTGCTTCTCGGCGACCTGGCGCAGCGTCTCGGTGGCCTCCTCCCACGCCTCGTCCGAGCCGACGAACTTCTCCGGGTCCTTGGTGGACAGCTCCAGGTAGAAGTCCGTGAGGCCGTAGTCGCGCAGCAGGTTCAGCACGAAGGTGAGCGTCCTGTCGAGCTCGTCGGCCATCTGCTCGCGCGTGCAGTAGATGTGCGCGTCGTCCTGGGTGAAGCCGCGGGCGCGGGTCAGGCCGTGCACGACACCCGACTTCTCGTACCGGTACACGGTCCCGAACTCGAACAGGCGCAGCGGCAGTTCGCGGTAGGAGCGGCCGCGCGCGTCGAAGATCAGGTTGTGCATCGGGCAGTTCATGGGCTTGAGGTAGTAGTCCACGCCCTCGTCGAGCTGCATGGGCGGGTACATGCCGTCGGCGTACCAGTCCAGGTGGCCCGAGGTCTCGAAGAGCTTCCCCTTGGTCGCGTGCGGGGTGTAGACGAACTCGTAGCCCTCTTCCTCGTGGCGGCGCCGCGAGTAGTCCTCCATCACCCGGCGGACGATGCCGCCCCTCGGATGGAAGACGGCGAGGCCGGAGCCGATCTGCTCCGGGATCGAGAACAGGTCCAGCTCGGCGCCGAGCTTGCGGTGGTCGCGCTTCTCGGCCTCGGCGAGGAAGTCCAGGTACGCCTTCAGCTCGTCCTTGGACGGCCAGGCGGTGCCGTAGATGCGCTGGAGCATCGGGTTCTTCTCGCTGCCGCGCCAGTAGGCGGCCGCGTTGCGCATCAGTTTGAACGCCGGGATGGCGCGGGTGGAGGGCAGGTGCGGACCGCGGCAGAGGTCCTTCCAGCACAGCTCGCCGGTCTTGGCGTCCAGGTTGTCGTAGATCGTCAGCTCGCCTGCGCCCACCTCGACGTCCGCGCCGTCCTCGCTGGAGGCCGAGCCCTTCAGGCCGATCAGCTCCAGCTTGTACGGCTCGTCCGCCAGTTCCTCGCGGGCGGCCTCGTCGGTGACGACGCGGCGCGCGAAGCGCTGGCCGCGCTTCTGGATCTCCTGCATCTTCTTCTCGACGGCCTTGAGGTCCTCGGGCGTGAACGGCCTGTCCACGTCGAAGTCGTAGTAGAAGCCGTCCTTGACCGGCGGGCCGATGCCCAGCTTCGCCTCGGGGAAGATCTCCTGCACGGCCTGGGCCATCACATGCGCCGTGGAGTGGCGCAGAATGTTGAGGCCGTCGTCGGAGGAGAGCTCGACGCCCTCGACGGTCTCACCGTCCTTCACCGCGTAGCCGAGGTCCTTCAGCTCGCCGGCCACGCGCGCGGCGATGATCGAGCGCTCGCCGGCGAAGAGGTCGGCGGCCGTAGTGCCCGTCGTCACCACGCGCTCTTCCCGCTCGGAATCGCGTTGGATGATCACACGGACGTCTGACACCGGTCTCTCCTGACTGCTGGTGGATGCGGCGCCATACCTGGAGCGCGCGCATGACTGGGATCGTACCGACCGGGGGCCGCCCCCCGCGAAACGGCGACGTCACTCGCCGCCGCACGCCTCCTCGAAGAAGTCCAGGTCGTCCTGGAGCGACTTCATCAGCCGGTCCCGCTCGGCGTCGTCGACCTGCACCGGCGCCACCCCGGAGGGACCCACGAGCCGCCGGAAGCCGCCCCGGCTCTCCAGCCGCCCGTGCACCCGCACCGGCAGCCCGACCAGGTGGGCGTGGCCCGCGATCCGGTAGGCGTCCTCGTCCAGCGTCATCCGCACATGGGAGACCTCGGCCCCGGCGATGACCCGCAGCCGGACATCGCCCTCGCCGCGGGGCCCCGACCGGCGCATGCGGACCACGGCCCCGGTGATCCGCACCGGCACGGACGGCTCCTCGCGCAGATAGCGGGCGCCGGCCTCGCGCAGCGCGGGCAGGTCGCCGGGCGAGAACTCGACCGGCTCCGCGGGCGTCGCGCAGTCCTCGGGGACACCGGCGGCGGGCGCCCACTCCACGGCGATCCTGGCGCCTTCGGACCCGCGCACCAGGGCCACGAGCGCCTCGGTCAGCTCGTGGCTCACGCCCGCACCGACGGCCGCGTCGAAGGCGTCCATGCCCCCGGTGGCCCGCCGGTAGTCGACCGCCTCCCGGGCCGCGAACAGCGCCTGGTGCAGGCGCACGGCGAGCGGCCGGCCCGTGGGGACGGGCACGAAGGCGGTCAGCCGGCGGCCGCCGGGCGCGGCGCCGACCAGGACGTTCTCCAGGGACGCGGCGGCGGGCCCGCGGTGCCGGACGCCGTAGTAGCCGGCTCGTGCCCGTGTGGCGAGCGCGCCCGCCAGCAGCATCCGGCGGGCCGCGGTGCGCAGCTGGTCCTCGACGTCCCAGGGCGCCGTGCCCACCGCGGACGCGGGCACATCCCGCCACCAGTGGATCTCGTCGCTGGGCACGGCGAGTCCGACCAGTACGTCGCGGGCCGAGGGAGAGCCGCTGCGGTACAGGGCGACGAGGGCCTCACCGAGCAGGTCGTCGCTGTCGGGGAAGGACCGGCTCTCGGGCACCAGCAGGCTCGTCCCGCCACCGGGCCCCGGCGGGGTCCAGCGGCCGTAGCGCCCGGGGGCACCCCCGCGGCGCTGCCAGCCATGGCGGTGCAGCAGGGCGCTGAGCACGGCGGGATCGACCTGGTCGGCGCTGGGCGGCCGGTGCCACGGCGGCTCGGCCGGGTGCGGCCGGACCGCGCGGACCGGTTCGCCGACGGGACGGTGCGTCACGGTCTGCCTCCCGTTCCGACCCGGGTCATGATCTCGCAGAGCGCGCGGTCGTCGAAGATGCGCGAGGTCGGGATGCGCACGGTGGTGCGGCGCCGCCCCGTGACGGGGTGTCCGGCGAGGTTGATCCAGTAGCAGCAGTGCCGCAGGTCGAGGCGGTCGTGGCCGGCCCGCAGCCATTGGTCCTGCGACCGCGGGACGATCATCACGACGAGGATCTTGTGCACCGAGACGGGGGTGCGGGCGAGCTTCGCCAGGTGCTCGTTGTCCAGCGTGAAGGAGAAGAAGCGGCCCGGGGGGTTCGGCCGGATCTGGTAGGTGCACTTGAGCTGCACCTTGATCGTGACCTCGTCGTCGACCGTGTGGCCGGGAGCGCTGTGGCTGACGTGCCAGTCGATGCCGTTGTCCGGGAAGGGCTGCGACAGCGAGCAGCCGGCCGCGGCGGCGACCGCGTGCAGATAGCCGACCTGCAGCGTCTCCATGCAGGCGGTGACGGCGAGTGTGCCGCGATGGGGTGCCGTCCGTTCGGGCAGCAGCCCGCCCCGCTCGGGCTGCGCTATCGCCATGGCCAACAGCCTTCCCGTTCCGGTGGATCGCCGCTTCGGGTCGCTGAACTGCAAAGACCCGTACTCGTGTTGTGTCCTTCCGGCGTACAGCGCAAACAGCCCGGGTATCACCAAACAGGGCAGAAGACGGTTGTCAACTGCCGAAGGTGAACGAGGAGTTGGGTGCGTATGACGTGCTGGTACGAGGGCCCTCTGGCCGCGTTCGACACGGAGACCACGGGCGTGGACGTCGAGACCGACCGGATCGTGTCGGCCGCCGTCGTCGTCCAGGACGCCCCGGGCACCCGGCCGCGGGTGAGCCGCTGGCTGGTGAACCCGGGGGTGCCGGTGTCCGCGGAGGCGACGGCGGTGCACGGGCTGACGGAGGAGCATCTGCAGCGCAACGGCCGCTGGCCGTCGCCGGTGATGGAGGAGATAGCCAGGGAGCTCGGCGCGCAGGCCGCGCGGGGCCGGCCGCTGGTGGTGATGAACGCGCCGTTCGATCTGACGCTCCTGGACCGGGAGTTGCGCCGGCACCGGGCGTCCTCGCTGGATCGGTGGTTCTCCTCGGCGCCGCTGTGCGTGCTCGACCCGAGGGTCCTGGACAAACATCTGGACCGCTACCGCAAGGGCCGGCGTACGCTCACCGACCTGTGCGCGCACTACGGGGTCGTGCTGGAGGACGCGCACGACGCGGCGGCGGACGCGCTGGCCGCGCTGGAGGTCGTACGGGCGGTGGGACGCCGCTTCGCACCCCGTCTGGAGCGGCTGACGCCGGCGCAACTGCACACCCTGCAGGCGGTGTGGCACGCGGCGCAGGCACGCGGGCTGCAGGCGTGGTTCGCGCGGGCCGGCGCGGAGGAGCCGGTGGATCCGGCGTGGCCGCTGCGTCCGGAGCTGCCGGCCGCGGCCTGAACGTGGCCGGATGGCGCCGGGCATGCCCCCGGCCATGCCTCCCGGCATGCGAAAACCGGCCCGTTGATGACGGACCGGTCTTCTCCGGGTGGGCGATACTGGGTTCGAACCAGTGGCCTCTTCGGTGTGAACGAAGCGCTCTCCCACTGAGCTAATCGCCCGGGAACGCACTGAACAATACAGGTCCCGGCGGGTCTGCTTCAAACCGCTTCCAGATGGGCCACCAGTCCGCGCCGCCCCGCCCGCATCATCAGCCGGTGGTTGACGCGGAAGACCGGCCTTCCCGGCACGGCGAGCCGGCGCAGCAGCGGCTTGCGCACCTCGGCCGTCTGCTCGTAGCGCACGAGGCTGCCCGCACCGGCCGCGCCGACCGTCCAGCGGGCCCAGCCGTCGATGTCGCCGCTCGTCGAGATCTCCAGTACCCCGGCCGCCGGATCACGCCGCGTCTCACGGGCGGTGAAGGCAAGGTCGTAGGGCAGGACGGAGCGGACGCGGACGGTGCCCGTCACGCCGTCGGTCCGGTGCACCTCGCGCACCTGCGGCCACCAGCGGGGATAGTCCTCCACCCGCTCCAGCACGGCGTACACCTCGCCGGGTGGCGCGGGCAGGGGCCACAGGCTGCAGAAGCGGTACCGGTTCCAGTCCATGGGCAGAGTCTGCCCGCGGGAAGCGGCACCGCACGGCATCTGAGTACGGTCATGAGTACCCGCACTCATGCCCTGCGGCGCGACGCCCGCCACGCTTCCGGGCATGACCCACCTCCCGCCCCCGGCCGAGGAGTTGCGGCTCCTCGATGCCGAGCTGCAGCGACTCGACGCCCGCCGGGCCCAGTTGCTGGCACGGCGCGCCGTGGTGATCGGCGCGCTCCAGCCGCCCGTCGCGCCGCCCGTCCCCATGCCCCCGCGCCGGCCGGAGGCCACCGCACCCGGTGTGCAGAACGTGCTCCTCGTCCTCGGCGGCATCCTGCTGACCATCGCCGCGATCGCGTTCACACTGCTCAGCTGGGGCCGTCTGGGGATCGCCGGGCGGTCGCTGGTGCTCGGTGCGGTGACGGCGGCGGCCCTGGGCGCGCCCGTCCCGCTCGTGGGGCGCCGTCTGCGCTCGACCGCGGAGGCGGTGGCGGGCCTCGGCCTGGCGCTGACGGTGCTCGATGCCTACGCCCTGCACGAGGTCGCGCTGCCGGAAGCGGGCGGCACGGGCTACGCGGCCGGCGCCGCGGCGGTCCTGGCCGGGGTGTGGTGGGGGTACGGCAGGGGGCTCGGCGCCCTGCGCGTCCCCCTGCCCGCCGCGCTCGCGGCCGCCCAACTCCCGCTTCCGCTGGGGGCGGTGGCGGCCGGTGCGGGTCCGCACACGCTCACGGCCGCGCTGCTGCTGACCGCCGCGGCCGACACGGTGGTCGCGCTCCGCACGCCGCTGACGTCGGTACGCGTCACCGCCGCCGTCGGCGCGTACTGGACGGGCGGATGGGGCGTACTGGCGGCCGGCCGGCTCTCCTGGGAGGCCACCGGCCCGAGCGCCGCCGCCCGTGCGGCGGCGCTCCTGGTCCTCGCGGCGGCGATCGCGCTGGGAGTGGCGTGGCGGGCCCCCGGGCCGGCCCTGGCCACCGGTACCGCGCTGACCGGCGGACTGCTCCTGGTGGCGGCCGCCGGGGGCGTTCCGCGCGCGGCGCTGTCCGGCGCGTGGGCGGTACCCGGCTATCTGGTGTGCGGGGTGGCGCTGCTCGCGGCGATGCGCGGACCGGTGCCGGAGCCCGTGCGCCGCGGCTTCGCCCGGGCCTCGGGCGCCGTGCAGGCCCTGGCGGTGGCGTGGGCGCTGCCCGTGGTCGCCGTCGCGCTGCTGGGGCCGTTCGGCTGGACCGCACGGATCTGGTCCGGGGCTCCGCAGGACATGCGCGCCGCGGTGACGGTGGACGCGCCCTGGCCGCCCCACGCCGCCACCGCGGCACTGGTGCTCACGGTCGTCGCAGCGGTGGCGGCCGGCGTCTCCCGCACCGCCACGGCCTGGTGCGCGCAGGCCGCCGCCGGGGCGGTGGCCCTGGCGTGGGCGGGCGCGCTCGTCCTCCCGGCCACACTGGAACTGCCTTACGCGGCGGGGCTGTTCGCGCAGGGACTGACGGCGGCGGCGATGCTGGCCGTGGCGGCGTACGCGCGTCGGACACCGGTGTCCGCCACCGCCCTGCCCCTGTCCCTCCTCACCGCGGCCGGTCTCGCTCTCCTCTCCCTCCCCTCCCGGGGCGCCACCGTGGCGGTGCCGGCCGCGCTGACGGCGCTCTTGGCGGTCGCCGCCGTGCGCGGGCGGCTGACCGCGGTCTGTGCGAGCGCCTCGCTGGCGGCCGCGACCGGCCTGGCCTGTGCCGTGGGTGCCGTCGCCGGACTGCCGGCCCCGCACATCGCGTTGCTGGTTCTGGCCGTTCCGGCCGCCGCGGCCGTGCTCGCGGCGCGGGTGCCCGAGGCGGCGGTTCCGGTCGAGGCCGTGGGCGCTCTCTCCGGGCTGGTGGCCATCGGGCTGGCCGTCACCGACGGACCGGTGCTGGCCCTCGTACTGGCCCTGTGCGGGGTGATCGCCGCGGGCACCGCCCTGCGCGCGGACCGCCGAGGAGCCGGGTACGCGGCCGCGGCGCTGTTCGTGTCGGCCGCCTGGGTGCGGCTCGCGTGCTGGTCGGTGGGCGCCCCGGAGGCGTACGCCCTGGCGGTGACGGTGCCTGCGCTGGCCGTGGGGTTCGTCCGGCGGCGGCGCGACCCCCTGGTGTCGTCCTGGACGGCGTACGGACCGGGGCTGTCGGCGACCCTCGTGCCGAGCCTGCTGACGGCCTGGGGCGACGCGGACCGGCCGCGCCCGCTGCTGCTGGGCGCCGTCGCGCTCGCCCTCACGCTGCTGGGCGCCCGGCACCGCCTGCAGGCTCCGCTCGTCCTCGGCGGCGGCGTCCTGGTGCTGGACGCGCTGCACGAACTCGCCCCGTACCTTGTGCAGTTGGCGGGCATGCTCCCCCGATGGGTGCCTCCCGCAGTCGCCGGGCTGCTGCTCCTCGCGGTCGGCGCGACCTATGAACAACGGATCCGTGACGCCCGGCGGGTACGAGAGGCGCTGGGACGGATGCGCTGAGACCGCTCGCGGCGTCCGCCCCCGGCAGCGCCGGGTTCGGGCTCGCGAACCGCGCCGCCCGCACTCCGGGGCACGAATTCCCCCTTGGACCTGCGACTTGGGGCTCGCCGGCGACCACTGCCGCCGTAGTCCGAAGAAATCCAGCGGCGTTCTGGAATACGTCCGGCGCATTTCCACCGCCGGCGCGTCTGAAGCGTCTCCCAAAACGCGAGACAATCCCGAGAATCCGTTGCGCGCGTCAGCCGGCGCGGAGCACGGGGGGCTGCCCCGTCCCGCGGCGGGCAGCCGTCCGCCAGAGCGTGGACCGGATCCGCCGGGTGCCCCGGCCCGTCGCCGCGGGCGGCGCCCTTCGGGTACCGCGACGCGACCCCGCCTCCGGGCGGTGGGCGCGAACCGCCCCTCCACCCGGCGGCCGGGGCGTCGGCCGGCGGTGCACGGCCGCGGCAGCCGGTCCGGATCGCCACGACGGCCCGGCGCGGCGCACACGGCCGCCGGACCGCGACGGCGGGGGCTGGGGCTGGGGCTGGCATACGACGAGGGCGGCGTGGCCCGCGTCGTTCGCGAGCACACGCCGCCCTCGGTGCTGTGGGCGATACTGGGATCGAACCAGTGACCTCTTCGGTGTGAACGAAGCGCTCTCCCGCTGAGCTAATCGCCCGGGCGCAGGAAGAAGGTTACCCCATGTCAGGGGGTGCCTCCGACCGCGGACCGGATCACTGGTCCTCGATGTTCCAGGGCATCGCGAGGCCGAACTTCCAGATGTAGACCCCGACGAGGACGGCCGTGATCGCCACGCCGACCGCCGTCAGGATGAGGTTGCGGCGGCGCACCGCGGGGTCGAGCGCGCGCTGGGCCGCCTCCGTGACCTTGCGCTTCGTCCATCGGAGCACCAGCTGGGCCCAGACGAACTCGGTCGCCCAGATCGCCATGCCGGCGAAGATCACCAGCCAGCCCGGGCCCGGCAGGGGCAGCATCACCACGCCGCCGGCGACGACCGCGAGGCCGACCACGAAGACGCCCACCTGCCAGCTCAGATGCAGCGCCCGCCGCGCCTTGACGAATTCCGGCGCCCGGGAACCGAGCGCCCGCTCGCCTTCCGGTTCCTGCGCGGCCACGGCGATCTCGCCCCGCTCGTCACTCCCCGTATTCATAACCTCCAACCTACCGGAGAGAAACCGGTCACCGGAATGGTCGTACCGCCCGAACCGCATCTCGGCCGGAAGAGCTACGTAAAGACAGGCAAAACGCTCAGAGGGGTTTACAACGGCACCGTAGGTGGCATGTCGATTTCGCCGACGTGCGAATCCCCGAGCGCACACTGAGCGAAAGGCCTTGGCGCTTATGAACACCACGGTCAGCTGCGAGCTGCACCTGCGCCTCGTTGTGTCGAGCGAGTCCTCACTGCCTGTACCCGCGGGACTGCGGTATGACACGGCCGATCCCTATGCCGTGCACGCCACCTTCCATACCGGAGCCGAGGAGACGGTCGAGTGGGTGTTCGCCCGCGACCTCCTCGCGGAGGGTCTGCACCGGCCCACAGGGACCGGTGACGTCCGCGTCTGGCCGTCCCGCAGTCACGGCCAGGGCGTGGTCTGCATCGCCCTCAGCTCTCCGGAGGGCGAGGCCCTGCTCGAGGCCCCGGCGCGGGCCCTGGAGTCCTTCCTGAAGCGGACGGACGCGGCCGTGCCCCCCGGCACGGAGCACCGCCATTTCGATCTCGACACGGAGCTCTCCCACATCCTGGCGGAGAGCTAGCGCGAGACAGCAAGCCGCCCGGCGCCGTCCACTCGGGGAGACGGCTCGGGCCAGGACAACCGCATACGGCACACCCGGGCGCCGTCGCCGCGAGCCCACGCGGAGGCGGCGCTCAGACATGCACGGAGAGTGATATCGACGATTCCCCGCGTGACGAACGCGGGCGACGGCGGTGACCTGAAATCGTCGCGGTCGTCACCGGGTGTCCCCGTCTCGGGCTGCGGCGGCCCCCCGGCGGCGGCGAGCCGCTAGGCTCGGCCAGCATCGGCGGGCGCCCGCCCGACCTTCAGGCCAGGGAGCGAAACGTGCTGATCACCCACGACACCCGGTTCGCGCTCGACCTCGTGGTGGATCTGGTGAACACCGCGCCCGAGGGCGACGAGCCGGACGCCCTCCCGGACGTCGCCGCCCTCCACGCCTTCGCGCGCAGCCACCATCTGAGCGACGTCGGCGTTCTGTCGGAGTTCGACCTCTCGGCGGTGCGCAAGATCCGCGGGCGGTTCGCCGCGGTCTTCGCCGCGGCGGACGCCCGCACCGCGGCCGGGCTGATCAACGAGCTGGTGGCGGCGGCGGGGACCACTCCCCGGCTGACCGACCACGACGGCTACGACTGGCACGTGCACTACTTCGCGCCGGGCGCCTCCCTCGCCGATCACATCGCCGCGGACTGCGGGATGGCGCTGGCGTTCTTCGTGGTGGCCGGGGAGCAGGAGCGACTGCGCCGCTGCGAGGCGCCCGACTGCCGGCGCGCCTTCGTGGACCTGTCCCGCAATCGTTCCCGCCGCTACTGCGACAGCCGCACCTGCGGCAACCGCCTCCATGTGGCCGCGTACCGGGCGCGCCGGAAGGAAGCGGCGGGCTGAGCGGCGAGCCGTGGGGGGACGGGCGGCGACGGCACGGACGCCGACGGGGATGCGGAGCGGGGACGACCGGGCGCACCCCGAGCGGGGCGGCCGGCCGCGACCGGGGGAACGGCGCGTCGCGATGCGGTGGCGGGGCTGACGGAGCCCTCGGCGGGTGACGCCAGGGGCTCCGCATACGGCTCAGAGCAGCAGCAGGTCGTGCAGTGATGCCATGAGCAGCAGACAGCCGATCACCGCAAGGAAGATCATCAGCGGTGGCTGGGAAAGCGCGAAGAGACAACCCCGGCGCTCCTCGGGAGGAGCAACGGTGTCACTCTGGGTTCTGTCCAGCATCTCGCGGCGATGATGGCGCAGCCGGCACCCGCTACGCGATCAACACGCCCGGAATGTCAGGGAGTTCGCCAATATCCGCCCCGTGCGGAACGAAGATGATCTCGGTGTGCGCCCCTGTGATCATCGGGCGTCGTGGTCCGACCGCTGTGCCGTTTCAAGCGTCATATGCCGTGCTTCTTGAGGATGGCCTCGATGTCGCTGAAGTCGTCCGGGCCCTCGGTCTTCCGGGGCGGGGCCGTGGGCCCGATCGCCCTCCTGTCCCCGGTGCCCCCGGCGTCCAGCGCGGGCCCGGAGGCCGAGGGGGCCTCCTGCCGGCGCTGTGCGGCCTTCGCCGCCCTGCGCTCCTTGCGGGTCCCGCCGCCCCGGCGCTCCACGGCCCGCGTGGCCGCGAACAGGAGCCAGGCGGCGCCCAGCACACCGAAGCCCGCCCACGCGGTGGGGCTGAACGCGGTGTCGGCCAGCCAGCCCACGGCCCCCGTCATCACCAGCCCGACGGGCACGAGCGCGTACGCGGCGATGCGGGCCGCCGCGAGGAATCGCTTGCGATAGGCCGTGACCGCGGCGATGCCGAGGCCGGCCGCGGAGACTGCGGAGCAGACTGTCTCGGCGATCATCCGGTCCTCCAGGCGGCGGTCGGTCGGGCAGGCGGGTTCGTCCCTTCCATCCTGCACCGCCCCGCACCCGGTGTGCCACGGCCGGACCGGACATCAGGGACATCTCCGGGTCGGCTCCTCCCCAGGGTGTGGGCCCGCCTGCACCCCTGACACCACGGGACCCGGCCGCCCCTCCACCCCGGCCGCGGGGGCATGTTCGGGGCACCCCGCCGATGCTGGGAGACTGGTGACCATGAGTGACTCCTCCCCCGCGCCCACCGCCCCCGTTCTGGAGGTGTGGTGCGAGCTGCAGTGTCCCGACTGCCGCAGCACCCTCGACGACCTGCGCGCGCTGCGCGCCCGGTACGGCGACCGGCTGGAGCTGCGGCTGCGCCACTTCCCGCTCGACAAGCACCGGCACGCCTTCGCCGCCGCGCAGGCCGCCGAGGAGGCGCTGGAGCAGGGCCGGGGCTGGGCGTACATCGAGGCCGTGCTCGGGCGGGTCGGGGAACTGGACCGGAAGGGGGAGGCGCTCCTCGTCGAGGTGGCCGGCGAACTGGGCCTTGACGCCGAGGAGTTCGACACGGCACTGATCGACGGCCGGCACATCCTGGTCGTCGACGCCGATGTGGCCGAGGGGAAGGCGATCGGTGTCACCGGCACCCCGACGTACGTCATCGGGGGCGAGCGCCTCGACGGCGGCAGGAGCCAGGAAGGGCTGCGCGAGCGCATCGAGGCGATCGCGGACCGGCTGCTGGCCGAGCGGGAGGTCTGACCTCCCGGGACCGCGCCTTCCCGCTCCCGGCGCCCTCCCTGGACCGCGCCCTCCCGCTCCCGGCGCCGGCCTGCTCCCGGCGCCGTCCGGCTGTCACACCAGCGGCTTGTAGAGCATGTACTCGGTCGTCTCGTACCCGAGCGACTCGTACAGCCGCTCGGCCGGGGTGTTCCCCGCGAACACGTTGAGCCCGAGGACACGGCGGCCGGCGGCGATCGTCTGGATCTCCGCCAGCAGCATGAGCGTGCGCCCGTGTCCCCGGCCGCGGTGAGCCGGATCGGCCTCGACGTAGAAGACGTGGGCGCCCTCCTCGCGCAGCCCCGTCCACAGGGTGCCCACCCGCGTCCCCTCGTGCTCCAGGACGCTGAACCACATGTTCCCGGTGGCGAGCCCCTGCGGCAGGAACCGCTCGTGGTCGCGGCGGGCCCTGGCGTACGCCTCGGCCTCCGGCACGCCCCGTTCCGTCCAGGTGCGCGCGTAGTGCTCCGCCTGGGTCGTCTGCCACGCGTCGTACTCGGCCCGGGTCATGGGCCGCGCGCCGCTGCCGGGGGGCAGCTCGGGCGGGGTGTCGCCGAGCCGCTTCCGCATGCCCCGGTTGCGGAGGACGTAACCGAGCGTGTGCGTGAGCCGCAGCGCCGCCTCCGCGTCCCCGGGCACGCCGGCCTCGATCCGGCGGCAGCCCCAGCCGCGCGCCACCTCTTCCGCGGCGAGCGCGGCCACCGTGCCCCGCCCGCGGCGCCGGTCCGGCCCCTCGATGCGCAGGTCCAGGATCCGGGCCACCGACTCGCCGAAGACGGGAGAGGTGCCGAGGTGGATCGCGCCCACGGGGCGGCCGTTCACACACACCTGGTACCGGCGGGAGCGCGTCCCGTCGGTCGCGCGCTGAAGCGGCTCGGTCGGCCGCAGGGTCGTGGTCATCAGGGGTGTTCTACCCGGCCGGTGCGCTTGCGTCATCCCATATTGCCCGCCCCGCCGGTCCCCACCGGTCCCCGACGGGGCTCTCGGGGATCAGGGATCCAGGTCGTCGCCGGACCGCTCGTCGAAGATCCGCATGGCCTTGGCGGTCACCGGTCCCGGCGCGCCCGGCAGTTCACGGCCGTCGACCCGGTGGACGGCCTGGACGTCCCGCAGCGTGGAGGTGAGGAACACCTCCTCCGCGTGCTCCAGGACGTCCAGCGGAAGGTCGCTCTCCTTGGCCCCGGTCCACTCCGCGGTGAGCGCACGGGTGACGCCCGCGAGGCAGCCGGAGGACAGCGGCGGGGTGTGGATCTCGCCGTCGAGGACGACGAAGACGTTGGACCCGGTGCCCTCGCAGAGCTGTCCGACCGTGTTGGCGAACAGCGCCTCGGAGGCGCCCTGTCGGGAGGCCCGGGCGAGCGCGACGACGTTCTCGGCGTACGAGGTGGTCTTGAGACCGGCCAGTGCTCCGCGCTCGTTGCGGGTCCAGGGCACGGTGATCACGGCGGTGGAGTCGGGGCGCCGGGCGGCCGCGCCGAGGGCGACGACGAGGGTCGGGCCCGCGTCGCCGCGGTCGGAGCCGAGCGGCCCGTGACCGCCGGTGTAGGTGATCCGCAGACGGCCGAGAGGCATGGGGTTGGCCTCCAGCACGGCGGCGCAGGCGCGGCGGACCTCGTCCAGGTCGGGGTCCGCGAGGCCCAGGCCGCGCGCCGAGCGGGTGAGCCGGTCGAGATGGCGGCTCAGCGCGAACGGCCGCCCGTGCGTGGCCTTGACGGTCTCGAAGACGCCGTCGCCGACGGTCAGTCCGTGGTCGAGGACGGAGACGCGGGCGGACTCGAGGTCCTGCAGCCTGCCGTCGAGCCAGAGCTTCACTGGTCATACCTCGCAAGATGGTGGTGGAAGCGTCGTCCGACGAGTGTGCCCGGCCGGGCTCCGCGCCGGAGGCGCCCCCCGGACGGGGCGCGCCCCGGACGGGCACGGCACGCGGGGGTCAATGCGATCCCGTGTCCTGGTACTCCCCCGACGCTACCGCGAGCAGCCGGGCGGCCTTCAGCTCGGTCTCGCGCCACTCGCCCTCGGGGTCGGAGCCCCAGGTGATGCCCGCTCCAGCGCCGAAGCGCAGCACGGCCGCGCCGTCGGCGGTGCGGTCGATCCAGAAGGTGCGGATGCCGACGGCCAGCTGGCCCACCCGCCGGTCCGCGTCGACCCAGCCGATCGCGCCGCAGTAGGGACCGCGGGGCGCGCTCTCCAGGGCGTCGATGATCCGCAGGGAGCTCGACTTGGGGGCGCCGGTGATCGACCCCGCCGGGAACGTGGCGGCGAGCAGTTCGGGCCAGCCGGCGTCCGGGCGCAGTTCCCCGCGGACCGTGGACACGAGGTGGACCAGGCCGGGGTGCTTCTCGACGGCGCACAGGTCGGGGACGGTCACGCTGCCGGTGGTGCAGACCCGCCCGAGGTCGTTGCGGACGAGGTCCACGATCATCACGTTCTCGGCGTGGTCCTTCTCCAGGAACTCCGCCTCGGTGGTCGCCGTTCCCTTGATCGGACCGGACTCGACGACGCGGCCGGCACGGCGCAGGAACAGCTCGGGGGACGCGGTGGCCGTCTCGACGCCGTGCTCCGGCAGGCGGATCGTTCCTGCGTACGGGGCCGGGTTGCCGCGCGCCAGCACGGCGGTCAGGGCGTCCACATCTGCGTCGGACGCGATCGGCGCGGACAGCACGCGGCAGAGGTTCACCTGGTAGACCTCGCCGGCCGCGATGTGCTCGCGGATCCGCCGCACGCCCGCCGTGTACGCGGCGCGGTCGAGCGAGGACGTCCAGTCAGCGGCCGCCGGGCCCCGCCACCGGCCCGGCACGGGAACGGGCACGGGCTCCTCCCGTACGTCGCCGAAGCGGGCGCAGGTCAGACGCCCCTCGTAGTCCGCGCAGACGGCCCAGAAGCCGGTGGAGTCGAGCGCCGCGGGATCGCTGGTGACATCGAGGAGACCGGTCGCGACGCGGTCGCCGAACCGGGCGAGGGGAGGGAGGTCGAGCACGCAGCCGAGTCTATGGCCGGTGACCGGTGAGCGGCCCGGACATGCGCCCACGGGTGCCCCGACCACGTCCTCGGCCGGGTGCAGGGCAGCACGCTGCGCAAACGCGTTTTTGTACTGGCCCCGGAATCCGCTAGAGTTCAACACGTCGCCCGGGACGCGGAAGCGTACCGAAACGACAGGCGGACGTAGCTCAGTTGGTAGAGCGCAACCTTGCCAAGGTTGAGGTCGCGAGTTCGAGCCTCGTCGTCCGCTCGAAGGAACCAGGGGATCTCCCGACCCCCTGCACTCCTGGTGGAGTGGCCGAGAGGCGAGGCAACGGCCTGCAAAGCCGTCTACACGGGTTCAAATCCCGTCTCCACCTCCAAGGACGATTAGCTCAGCGGGAGAGCGCTTCCCTGACACGGAAGAGGTCACTGGTTCAATCCCAGTATCGTCCACTGGTTCGCACGGGCCCGCACCCTCGGTCCGCTCGGATCCCCGCGCGATTAGCTCAGCGGGAGAGCGCTTCCCTGACACGGAAGAGGTCACTGGTTCAATCCCAGTATCGCGCACGCGCTACCGCGGTCGTCTCCCCGGAACGAGCGTGGTCACCAGGACGATTAGCTCAGCGGGAGAGCGCTTCCCTGACACGGAAGAGGTCACTGGTTCAATCCCAGTATCGTCCACACACCGAAGCCCCCGGCCCTGCGGCCGGGGGCTTCTTCCTACGGCTCAGCTGGAGAACAGCATGTGGCCGAAGCTCTTGTGCCGGTGATGTCCGTAGTGTCCGTGATGGCCGCCGTGCTGGGCGCCCCAGGCGGGGGCGGCCGGGTATGCCTGCGGGGCGGCCGGAGGCGGCGGGGCGGGCTGCGCCCACTGGGCCTCCAGGCGGGTCAGCGCCTCCAGCTCCCCGAAGTCCAGGAAGATGCCGCGGCATCCGCTGCACTGCTCGATCTGGACGCCGTTGCGGTTGTACGTGTGCATCGGCGCATGACACTTCGGACACTGCATACTCGGCTCAACTCCTCGCCGGTCGGTGGGGCTTCGCCAGGTAGGGACTCGGTCCGGCCCTGGTCGGTTGCAGCCTATGCCGTGAACCCCCGCGCCGGCCCCGGCGGAATGATGACCATTCGGACACAGGCGTCGACGACCACGCGCTCCACCTCGTCCAGGGAACGGCCCGCCGCCACGGACTTGGCGATGGCCAGGGCCGCGGTCTGCACGGTGAGCGCACGGGCCGGGACGTCGAGCACGGGCCAGGGGTCGCCGGCGGGCGGGACGGCCGGGCCGCCCGCCTGCCGGTAGGCGGTCAGGAAGCGGGACCACTCCTCGGGCGGCAGCAGGCCGCAGGCGTACCAGGCGGCCGGGCGGGCCAGGTCCCACGCGGGATCGCCCACGCCGAGGTCGTCGACGTCGATGAGGAGCCAGGGGCCGGTGCCCGCGGGCCGGCGGACGAGCTGGCCGAGATGGAGGTCGCCGTGGCAGAGGGTGCCCCCGGGCGGCATGGGTGCCTCGTCACGGGCCCAGGCGGGCAGGGCGGTCCAGGCCCGCAGCACGGGTTCGGCGGCGGGGTGGGGGCCGGCCTCCCGCAGGCGCCGGATCGCGCGCGCGGCCTTGGCGGGGCCGCGCATGGGCGGGAGGCCGGCGGGAGCGGGGGCCGTGTGCAGCCGGGCCAGGAGGGCGGCGGCCGCCTCCCAGGGCGCGGCCTGCGGGACATCGGGATCGACCGGGCTGCCGTGGGGCCAGAAGGTCACGAGGCGGCCGTGGAGATCGACGGGGGCGGGGCGGAGCGGGGCGAGCAGCGTACCGGGAAGCCGCGCGGCGGTGGCGAGGCGGAGGGAGAGCGCGGCGGGATCGGTGCCGGGGGCGTGGGCCTTGGCGACGGTGCCCCCGTGACGGACCACGGTGGCGTCGTCGCGGTCGGCCAGAACGGCACCGGGGGTGGGACAGGCGCAGGCCGTCCCGGCGTCGCCGTGCGCCGCGCCGTGCGCCGCGGCGAACAGCGCGGGCAGTAGGACGGCTGCGGTCACGGGTCCTCCGGGGTGCGTACGGCCCTGTAGCGGCGAGCGTACGCGGACAGGGCCCGGCGAGGGTGACGGGGCTGGTGCCGGTGCCCCCGCAGGCAACCTTCTCCCGTCCGGGAGCGGCGTCGCGGGGGCGCCGCCCGCGCGAGCGGAGCCGGCGGCGGGGGGAGCGTGCAGGGCGCCGCACGGCGGACGGGAACGTGACGACAGGGCCTGGCGGCCCGACGGCCCGTGGCCACGCGCAAGAGAACGCCCGCGCAGCTCCCCAGCTGCGCGGGCGTCTGTGCCGTCCGCCGCACCCCCGTCCCCACGGGGTTTCATGGGTGGATGTCCCCGCCCGGACCGCTCTTCCGGGCCTGGGGCGCCGCTCAGCGCCCCAGCATCACACCCACGGACGACGCCTGTGTGACCACTGCCTCCCAGCCGCCGAAGGCGTACACGAGCAGGGCCGCGAGGGGAAGGACCATCGCGGTCGCCACCAACGGGTGGCGGCGGCCCTGGCGGTGGGTGCCGAACGCGGCGCCGTACGCCCTGCGTCCCTGCGCCCGGATCAGCGTCCGCGGTGCCGTGTGGGCCATGGTCCCTCTCCTGACCGTTGTGCTGTTGTTCTCGGCAGCGGCGGGTGTCTGACCTCGGGGGACGAGTGCTGCACCCGCCGCTTGACCTCAAATCTAGGCGCCGGGCGGGTGGGGGTCGTCATGCCTTCGTATCGATTGCCTGGCCTCCCGGAGGATGAGCGATGACCTGCGGTGTACTCCCCTGGGTGGAGACCGGGGCCCAGGTCTCAGGGTCTTCCCCGAGGGGACGCCGGAGCGTGCGGCGCCCCTGCCGGGTGACCTCGCTCACGTCCGCCTGCGCCCCTCGCACGGCGGCCTTGCCCGGCGGTCCTCCACGCTCGCCGGCACCTCGTGGGCGCGCGCCGTGCCCCCGAGCCGGCGGCCGTTCCCACACGATCGCTCCTCGCGTCCAATCCCCTTTCGTCGCAGGGACGTTGAAGTCACGCGCGGCGCGCCGCCGGCCCGTTCGGGCCCGCCCTGACCACCTTTCACGTTCCGCGCGCGGCACTGACAATCGATCGGGGAGAGAGGGCGCGGCCTCTGCGCGCACCCCGCCGTGGAAACGTAAGCTGTGGCTCGTCAGACGGACCGGGCAGCGGGGATGGACATGGCGATGATGCGCCTGAGGCGTGAGGACCCGCGTGTCGTCGGCTCGTTCAGGATTCACCGGCGGCTCGGCGCGGGCGGTATGGGCGTCGTCTACCTGGGTTCCGACAAGCGGGGGCAGCGGGTCGCGCTGAAGGTGATCCGGCCGGACCTGGCGGAGGATCAGGAGTTCCGGTCGCGGTTCGCGCGCGAGGTCTCCGCCGCACGGCGGATTCGCGGGGGGTGCACGGCACGGTTGGTGGCCGCCGATCTGGAGGCGGAGCGACCCTGGTTCGCCACGCAGTACGTGCCCGGCCCCTCCCTGCACGACAAGGTGGCCGAGGAGGGACCGCTCGCGGCCGCCGACGTGGCCACGGTGGGCGCCGCCCTCTCCGAGGGGCTGGTGGCGGTGCACGAGGCCGGGGTCGTCCACCGCGACCTGAAGCCGTCCAACATCCTGCTGTCCCCGAAGGGGCCGCGGATCATCGACTTCGGCATCGCCTGGGCGACGGGCGCCTCGACGCTCACCCACGTGGGCACGGCCGTCGGGTCCCCCGGCTTCCTCGCCCCCGAGCAGGTGCGCGGCGCCGCCGTCACCCCGGCCACGGACGTGTTCTCGCTGGGAGCCACGCTGGCCTACGCGGCGACCGGCGACTCCCCCTTCGGGCACGGCAGTTCCGAGGTGATGCTCTACCGGGTCGTACACGAGGAGCCGCTGCTGCACGGCGTGCCGGACGCACTGGCACCGCTCGTCCGGGCCTGTCTGGCGAAGGACCCCGAGGAGCGCCCCAGCACGCTCCAACTGTCGCTGCGGCTCAAGGAGATCGCGGCCCGGGAGGCGCAGGGAGTCACGGACGTGCGCCCGCCCGTGCAGCGCGGCGGGGCCGACCGGTCCTCGGCACGGCCGACGGAGCAGTACGCCGAGCAGCGCACCGAGCGCCGCCCCCAGGGAGCGGGTGCTCCCCCGTCCCGGGGCAGCGGCCGGCGGCCGGGCTCCCGTCCGGCGGCCACGCAGCGCGGCACGACCCGATCCGGCGCCACGCCCCGCGCCACGGGCACCACCCGCACCGGAGGCCGGCCCGCGCCGCGCAGCGGGGCCGGACGGCCTGCGCCCCGGAACACCGGTACCGGGCTGCGTCCGGCCAATCCGCGACTGCTGCGCCAGCGGCTCTTCGTGTTCGTCGTGGTGACCCTGCTGGTGGCACTGGGCATCGCGGCGGCCCAGGGCTGCCAGGGGCCGGCGCGCGGGCTGGACGACGGGAGCGTACGCAAGGACCGGGGGCAGGAGCAGTCGTACGCGCCTGCACGCGACGGTGTGTTGGCCGTCCGGTACGGGAGCGGGCCGAACCGGGCAGACTGAAGGGCGAGGACCGCGGCCCGGCAGGAACGCGGCGCCCGTCACCCGACAGGGACGCGGTGGCCGTGGCCCGTGCCGCCCCGGTCCGCGCCCCGGACACGGCACTGCCCGCCCTGGCCGCGCCTTCCACGACCGGCGCCCCGCAGCCGCTGCCCCGCCCGCAGCCGCTGCCCCCGTCGCGACCGCTGGGCCCGTGACCGCGGCCCCGGTCTCCGTCACGGGCGGGGCAGGATCCGTTCGGAGAACTCGCGGTCGCCCTCGAAGACGGGTCCGTCGCGGCACTCAGCCGCCATGACACAGCGGACCTCGCCGGCCTCGCGGGGCCGGCATCGGCTCCGACGGCTCAGAACCGGGGGCGGCCGGTGGCCACCGCGTAGAAGGCGACGGCGGCGGCCGCGCCCACGTTGAGGGAGTCGACGCCGTGGGCCATGGGGATGCGGACCCATTCGTCCGCGGCGACCAGCGCCTGCGTGGACAGGCCGTCGCCCTCCGCGCCGAGCATCAGCGCGACACGGTCCATCCGGTGCGGTGCCGCCTCGTCGAGCGTCCTGGCCTTCTCGTCGGGGGTGAGCGCCAGCAGCGTGAAGCCCGCCTCGCGGACCGCCTCCAGGCCCTTGGGCCAGGTGTCGAGGCGGGCGTAGGGCACCGAGAAGACCGCGCCCATGGAGACCTTCACGCTGCGACGGTAGAGCGGGTCGGCGCAGTCGGGCGACAGCAGGACCGCGTCCATGCCGAGGGCCGCGGCCGAGCGGAAGATCGCGCCGATGTTGGTGTGGTCGTTCACGGATTCCATGACCACGACCCGGCGGGCGGTCGCCAGGAGCTCGTCCGCCGCCGGCAGCGGCTTGCGCTGCATGGAGGCGAGCGCCCCACGGTGCACGTGGTAGCCGGTGACCTGTTCGGCGAGCTCGGGGCTGACCGCGTAGACCGGGGCCGGGAGTTCGTCGATGACGTCGCGCATGACGTCGACCCACTTGGCCGACAGCAGCATGGAGCGCATCTCGTAGCCCGCGGCCTTGGCCCGTCTGATGACCTTCTCGCCCTCGGCGATGAACAGTCCCTCGGCCGGCTCGCGCTTGCGGCGCAGCTCCACGTCGGTCAGGCCCGTGTAGTCGCGCAGGCGCGGGTCGGCGGCGTCCGCAACGGTGATGAGATCAGCCACAGGGTGATACTGCCTTGTCCTGGGAGCGGTGCCAACGGCTGGAACGGGACGTGTTACCCCGGGTTACTCCCCGGGCCGGGGTCCCGCCTTCACCACGTCTCCGATGACGATGACCGCCGGGGGCCGCACGTCCTCGGCCCGGACGGTCTCGGCGACCGTCGCCAGGGTGGCGTCGACGCGGCGCTGGGCGGCCGTCGTGCCCTCCTGGACCAGGGCCACCGGGGTGCCGGGCGCCTTGCCGTGGGCGATGAGCGTCTCGGCGATCTTCCCGATCTTGTCCACTCCCATGAGGACCACCAGCGTTCCGGTCAGCCTGGCCAGCGCCGGCCAGTCGACCAGCGAGCGCTCGTCGTCGGGGGCGACATGCCCGCTGACCACCGTGAACTCATGGGCGACACCGCGGTGGGTGACGGGGATGCCGGCCGCGCCCGGCACCGAGATCGAGCTGGAGATGCCCGGCACCACCGTGCACGGGATGCCCGCCTCGGCGAGCGCCTGGACCTCCTCCATGCCGCGGCCGAAGACGAAGGGGTCGCCGCCCTTGAGACGTACGACCGACTTTCCCTGCTTGGCATGCTCGATCAGCGCGTTGTTGATGGCCTCCTGGGCCATGAAACGGCCGTACGGGATCTTCGCCGCGTCGATGACCTCGACGTGCGGCGGGAGTTCGGCGAGCAGGTCGCGGGGGCCGAGGCGGTCGGCGATGACCACGTCGGCCTCGGCGAGCAGCCGCCGGCCGCGGACGGTGATCAGGTCCGGGTCGCCGGGGCCGCCGCCCACCAGCGCGACACCGGCGGTACGGGTGCGATGGTGCGGGGCGACCAGCGTGCCGTCGCGCAGGCCCTCGACCACGGCGTCGCGGATCGCGGCGGTGTGCCGGGGGTCGCGGCCCTTGGGCGCGGTGGTGAGGACCGCCACCGTGACGCCCTCGCTGTGCCCCGTCGCGGGGGTCCAGGCGGTCGCCGCGTCGGCGTCGTCGGCGCGGACGCACCACACGCGGTGCCTCTCGGCCTCCGCCGAGGCCCGCGCGTTCGCCTCGCGGTCGCTGGTGGCGATCAGGGCGTACCAGGCGCCCTCCAGATCCCCGGGCTCGTACGGGCGCCTCACCCAGGTGATCTCGCCGGAGTCCGCCATGGCCTCCACCGAGGGGGTGGCCCCGGGGGACACGAGCCGGACGTCCGCGCCGGCCGCGATCAGCGCGGGAAGCCGGCGCTGGGCGACCTGGCCGCCGCCGAGCACGACCACACGACGGCCGGTCAGACGCAGCCCTACGGGGTAAGGGGGGTGTTCGGCCATGGCTGTGCGGCTCCTCGTCCAAGCGGTGCGAAACGGGGGCCTCTACGGCTTTGGAGCGGCCCTGACGTGGGAATTTTATGCGCCGGGTGGCTGAGCGGTGGTGGGTGCGGGTGCGCGGGCGGTCCTGCCGGGGCGTTGCGCGGGCCGCGGCCCTCCCGCCGCCGTGCCCCGTACGAGGGGGTCCCGTACGAGGGGGTCCGGGGCCGCGCGGCCCCGGACCCGCTCTACTTCTCCGTGACGCCCGCCGAGTCGAACGTCGCCACCTCGTGCATCGCCCTCGCCGCGCTCTGCACGAGCGGCAGCGCGAGGAGCGCGCCCGTTCCCTCACCGAGGCGCAGGTCCAGGTCGACCAGCGGGCGCAGGCCCAGCTTGTTGAGGGCGGCCACATGGCCCGGCTCCGCGCTGCGGTGGCCGGCGATGCAGGCCGCGAGGACCTCGGGGGCGATCGCCCGGGCCACGAGGGCGGCGGCGCCCGCGCTGACGCCGTCGAGGATCACCGGCGTGCGCAGCGACGCGCCGCCGAGCAGCAGGCCCACGATGGCCGCGTGCTCCAGACCGCCGAAGGCCGCGAGGACACCGATGGGATCGGCCGGATCCGGCTGGTGGAGTTCGATGGCACGCCGGACGACCTCCGTCTTGCGGGCCAGCGTCTCGTCGTTGATGCCCGTGCCGCGGCCGGTCACCTCGGACGGGTCGGTGTCCGTGAAGACCGCGATCAGGGCCGCCGAGGCCGTTGTGTTCGCGATGCCCATCTCACCGGTGAGCAGCGCCTTGTTGCCCGCCGCCACCAGGTCGCGGGCCGTCTCGATGCCGACCTCGATCGCCTGCTTGACCTCTTCGCGGGTGAGCGCGGGGCCGGTCGTCATGTCGCCCGTGCCCGCGCGGACCTTGCGCGGCAGCAGGCCCGGGGTCGCGGGCAGGTCGGCCGCCACGCCCACGTCGACCACGCACACCTCGGCGCCCACCTGGCCCGCGAAGGCGTTGCAGACCGCGCCGCCGCCGAGGAAGTTGGCGACCATCTGGGCCGTCACCTCCTGAGGCCAGGGGGTGACGCCCTGCGCGTGCACCCCGTGGTCGCCGGCGAAGATCGCGACGGCCGCGGGCTCGGGAACCGGCGGCGGGCACTGCCGGGACAGGCCCGACAGCTGCGCGGAGATGATCTCCAGCATGCCGAGGGCGCCCGCGGGCTTGGTCATGCGCTTCTGCCGCTCCCACGCCTCGCCGAGCGCCTTGGCGTCCAGCGGGCGGATGCCCGCCACCGTCTCGGCGAGCAGGTCGTGCGGCTCCTCGC
This sequence comes from Streptomyces sp. PSU-S4-23, assembly GCF_055632315.1. NCBI lineage: Bacteria > Bacillati > Actinomycetota > Actinomycetes > Kitasatosporales > Streptomycetaceae > Streptomyces > Streptomyces sp. PSU-S4-23. The sequence goes on from NZ_JBVMUU010000002.1 coordinate 1,254,595, forward strand.
CGGGCAGCGCCCGGCGGCCGTACGTCTCCTCGTGCACGACCCAGGACAGCGGGCGGCGCTTGGACCAGCCCGCCTGCATCAGCTCGGGCTCCTCCGGGAACTCGTCGACGTAGCCCACGCAGAGGTAGGCGACCACCTCCAGGTGCTCGGGCAGTCCGAGGGCGCGGACCATCTCGCGCTCGTCGAAGAAGCTGACCCAGCCCACGCCGAGACCCTCCGCGCGGGCCGCGAGCCACAGGTTCTCGACCGCGAGCGCGGAGGAATACGGGGCCATCTGCGGCTGGGTGTGCCGGCCGAGGGTGTGGCGGCCGCCGCGCGTCGGGTCGGCGGTGACCACGATGTTCACCGGGGTGTCGAGGATGGCCTCGATCTTCAGTTCCTTGAACTGCTTCGCCCGGCCCTTGGGCAGCGACTTGGCGTACGCCTCGCGCTGGCGCTGCGCCAGCTCGTGCATGGTGCGGCGCGTCTCGGCGGAGCGGATGACGACGAAGTCCCACGGCTGGGAGTGGCCCACGGAGGGCGCCGTGTGGGCGGCCTCCAGGACGCGCAGCAGCACCTCGTGCGGGATCGGGTCGCTGCGGAAGCCGTTGCGGATGTCACGGCGCTCACGCATCACGCGCAGCACGGTCTCACGCTCGGCGTCGTCGTATCCGGGCGCCGCCGGGCCGGTGGACTGTCGTGCGTCTTCCACTGCGGCGGTGCTCTCTTCCTGGTCGGCGGCCCGGGTGTCCAGGTCCTCCGCCTGCTGTGCGGCAACGGGCTCCGGGGCCGGGGCCCCGGGCTGCGCAGCGGGGGCCTCGCCCTCGCGGGGGGCGGGCACGGTGACGACGGGCTCCGCCGCCGGTGCGACGGCCGCCGGCTCGACGGCCTCGTCCGCGGCGGGTTCCCCGGCCCCGGGCTGCTCGTGCGGGGGCAGGGGCGGGACGCTCAGGGCGTGCGGCGGGGTGGGGGCCAGGTGCGGGGTGGTCGGCACCGTGCCCTCGACGGGCACGAACCGGCCGAACGACTGGTCCGGCTGCGGCTCGGGGAAGCCCGCGGCCGGTTCACCGGTCGCGGGCTGCTCGCCGTGGGCCCCGCCGGCGGACGCCCGGGGCTCCGCGGCAGCGGCGACGCCCACGGGCACGGCCTGGCCGTGCCCGGCGGCCGCGGGCTGCTCCTGCGGGACGGGGAACTCCTGCGCGGGGCCGGCGGAGGGGGCCGCCGCGCCGGGGAGCCCGGCCGCGGTGTCCGCGACGGGTGCGGCCCCGGCCGGGGGCTGCGGTGCGAGGGCCTGGGGGTCCGGTGCCGGGGCGGGAGCCTGGGCCGGGTCCTCGGCGGGGTCCTGGGCCTGCTGCTCCGGGGTCGGCGCCGGGGACCCGGGAGAGGGGGCGGGCGGCGCCGTGAGGCCGGCGTTCGCGGGCTCGACGGCCTCGGCCGCCTGCTGGGACGCGCCTCCGTCGGCGGGCACGCCGGCCTGCGCGGCGTCGTCCGCCGGCTGCGGGGCGTTCGCCACGGCCGCGACGGACGCGGCGTCCGGGGCCTGCGCGTCCGGTACGGTCTCCGGAACCTGCGGCGCGACGGAGGCGGCCGGCTGCGCCGGTGCCGCTTCGGGGTGCCGCGGGGCGGCCGGGGCCGGTGAGCCGTCCGGGAACGGTACGGCGCCGGCGGCCGGTGCGCTCACGGACGCGTCGACCACCCCCTCGGGCACGGGCACGGCGTGCACGGCGTCCGGAGCCTGCGGTGCGGCTCCCGGCATGCCCTGGCCGTCCTGCGGCGCACCGGGGGCCTGCGGCGGCTCCGCGACGGTGTGGGCGGCGGGCGCCTGCGGTGGTTCGGGGCCCTCCGCGGCCATGAGGACGGCCTCGGGCGCGGCAGCGGCCGGTGCCGTCACCGGCTCGGGCACCGGCGCCGCCAGGGGTTCGGGCACCGGCATCGGGGCGACCGCGTCCACCGCGGGGTTGCCCGGGGGCACCGTCTGCTCCTGCGGCGGGGCGCCCCACGGCACCGCTCCCTGCGGGGAGTGCTCCCCGAGGTGCGTCACGTCGAGGTACTCGGGGCCGGTCGTCGGCGGCCCCGTGGGAGGCAGCGGGGCGTCCGCCGGACCGCGGTCGGAGAGCGAACGCACCAGGGTCGACGAGGGGTCCGGGGTGGGCGGGCCGAGGTGCAGCGGGCGGCGCGGCGCCGACTGCGGCACGGGGGTCCCCGCGGGCGGCGTGCGGACCGCTCCGACGTCGAGCGAGCCGCTGTCCCGGCCGGCCGCCTCGTGCGGGCCCGGCTCGTGGACGAACGGCGCCGGAGCCGGAGCGGGCTGCGGCGGCTCGTTGCCCCACGCGCCCTGCTGGCCGGGCATCAGGAGCAGGTCGTCGTCTTCGGCGGGGGCGGTGCCGGAGTGGTCGAGGTAGGTGTACGCGCCCGGCGCGAGGACGCCCGGCTGCTCCACCATGCCTGCGTTCTCCGGCAGCCCCTCGCCCGGGACCTGGCCGGTGTCGGTCATGCGTATCCCTCGCCCATCGGTTAGTGCTTCTACAGCCGGCTCGCCCGGAACGTCGCGCGCCGACCGCCCGCAGTGAAGAACGAGCGTGCGTGCCCAGCGGCACGAACGACCCGCCGTCAATGGCGACAAAGCCATTCCATGGCATTGTCGCGGTCGTCCTCCCGTCGCGACAGCATGATCCGCGACGGCCCGCTGTGGACTGCGCCACGTTGCGCGCCCTCCGGTTCTGCCGTACCACACCTGCCCCAAAAGGGGCGCGCTTTCCGGACATTGACTGACGAAGGCCCGGATCACCCAAGTGCGGTACAACGATCGGCCAGCCTACCGCGCCGGTACGACAACCGGATCACAGGGAGCGTTCGGGCAATCGGCCGCTGAGCAGGAACGCGACGCTCCGTTCCTTCTCCGTCCAGGCCCGCGTGTCGAGTGCCACCGACTGCAGCAGCGCGCACTCGACGTCGTAACCGTGCTCGGTCAGGTCCCTGCCGACGAGCTCCGCCGCGTCGCGGGTCGCGGCGTGCGCGACGATGCGCTGCGGACGCCGGTCGGCGACGGCCGAGACGACCGCCGCTCCCCCGCCCCCGACGCGTACGACGTCCGGTTCGGGGAGGTTCTCCAGGATGTGCGGGGCGGTGCCGTGCACGACCTGCAGCTGGACGCCGAAGCGGCGGGCGGTGGCCGTCGTGCGGGCGCAGGCGTCGGGGTCGAGGTCCACGGCGATGACGGCGGCCCCGCAGCGGGCGGCCTCCACCGCGAACGCGCCCCCGCCGGCGCCGATGTCCCACACGAGGTCGCCCACCCTCGGCCCCAGGCGGGCGAGTTGGGCGGCGCGCAGCATATCCGTCTCGCCCTCGCCCAGCCCGCCGCCGTACGCCCCGGCGGGCAGCGCCCAGCCGCGCGGTCCCGCTCCCGGGTCACGTCCGGCGATCCAGCCGCCGCCGTCGGCGGCGGTCACGGGTCCGCCGATGACGATGACGACGTTGGGGTCGCGCCATGTGTGGTCGGCGGCCTTGTCGGAGGTGACGACGGTCACCTGTTCGCGTTCGGTGCCGAGTTCCTCGCAGATGACGAAGGTGCGGTGGACCCCGTCGAGGAGCAGGCCGAGTTCGGCGGGTCCGGCGCCCGGGGAGGTGAGTACGGCCACCTTGGTGTGCGCCCGGCATACATTCACCGCGCGTCGCAGCGTGCGGCGGTGTGCCACTACCACGTGTGCATCGTCCCAGGGCATCCCGGCGCGTGCGAAGGCGGCGGCCACCGAGGAGACGGCCGGCACGACTTCCACCTCCAGACCGAACTCCGGGGCCCGCAGGGTGCGGACGACGCCGAAGAACCCGGGGTCGCCGTCGGCGAGGACGACGGCGGTGCCGCGGTGGGCGGCGATGCGGCGGGCGGAGAGGGCGACGCTGCCGAGACGGATGCGCTCGGCCGTCCCGGGGACCTCGGGGAGCGCGAGGTGGTGGGCCGCGCCGGCGACGAGCGTGGCGGCTCCGAGGGCGGAGCGCGCCGCCGCGGTCAGCGGCGAGCCGTCCCAGCCGATCACCGTCACCCGGTCGGCCATCGTCGTCAGTCTCCAGGAGTTCGCGCAGGTCGTCAGGGGGCAGCCCGTACGGCGGGCTCCGTGAGGGTACCTGGTTCCACCGGTGTCCACCCGTCAAGGGTTCGGCCGGCGGGTGCGGTCCCCCGCTGTCAGTTCCAGTTCGGGAACGACGTGAAACCACCGGTGTCGGCGAGTTCCTCGCTGACCCCTTCGAGGTCCTCAGGCAGCAGGCTCCAGACGATGAAGTCGGTGCGCACGTCGGTCCAGGCGCCGTCCTCGGTGCGGACGTGTGCTATGCAGGCGTTGCGCAGGACGCCCTCGCTGATGCAGCCGATCTTCTGGGCCACCTGCTGGGAGGCCGTGTTGTCGGCCGCGGTGCGCAGTTCGATCCGTTCGAACTTCTGATCCCCGAAGAGCCACTGGGCGGTGGCGAGCGCCGCCTCGGAGGCGTAGCCCTCACCGCGCGCCCAGGAGGCGATGATGTACGACAGTTCGGTGGACCGCACATGCCAGTCGGTCCGGCCGAGCTGGATGATCCCCACCAGCCGCTGGGTGAGGAACTCGGCGACGGCGAGGTCGAGGCCGCGGCCCGTGGTGCGTTCGGCGGGCGCGTACTCGGTGATCCATGTGCGGGCGCCCTCCTCGGTGAAGGGCTGCGGTACGTCCGTCCAGGCACCGACCAGTTCGTCGTTCATCATCTCGGCCAGCGCGGGGACGTCGTCCTCGTCGAGAGGGCGCAGAACCAACCGCTCCGTGCTGATGGAGACGTTGGGGAAGGTGCTCGTCATTGCGCCGCTCCGTAACCTTCGGAAACCGTCAGTGCCTGCTGAACTGCCCAGCATGCAGCATGGAAGCACCGAACCGCACCACGGGGTCCGCCGCCGCACCCGGTCAGGACGAGCGGGATGCCGGGCGGCGGCCGCGAGCCTGCCGGGCAGCACCGTGGACGGGTGAGCCGCACGGCCGGGGGCGGGCACTCCGGTGCGTTCGGCCCGTAATAGGGTCACGGCATGCTCGATGCCCTGACGCTGGTGACCGGTGTCGCCGCGCTGCTGCTCGCCGCCTGGTGCGGCTGGGCGGCCTACCGTGATCAGCCCACCAAGGACTGGCACTTCATCGGCATGGCGGTGGTGACGCTGCTGGCCCTCGTCCAGCTGGTCGTCGGCATGGTCCAGCTGGCGCGCGGCGGGAAGCCGGAGCAGGGCACGACGATCTTCGTGGCGTATCTGCTCGGCGCCTTCGCCTGCGTCCCGGCGGCGGGTTTCATGTCACTGGCCGAGCGCACGCGGTGGGGGTCGGTGACGGTCGCGGCGGGCGGTGTGGTGCTCGCCGTGCTGGAGGTACGGCTGTATGACATCTGGGGAGGCTGAGATGACGGCCACGGAGGGGAAGGGGACGGTGCCCCGGGAGACGCCGAAGCGGACCCGGCTGGTCGGCGGCCCCGGCATGCTGCTCGTGTGGCTGTACGGCGTGATGGTCGTCGGCGCGGTGTCGCGCTCGGCCGTACAGATCTCGACCCAGTTCGACAGGGCCCCGCTGGCGTACTCCCTGTCGGCGCTGGCCGGCGTCGTCTACGGCTTCATCACGTACTCCCTGGTGCGCGGCGGCGAGCGGGCCCGCAGGGCGGCGCTGGTGTGCTGCGCGGCCGAGTTGGCGGGCGTCCTGACCGTGGGCACCTGGACGGTGATCGAGCCGTCCGCGTTTCCCGACGCGACCGTGTGGTCCGACTTCGGCATGGGGTACGTCTTCATCCCCGTCCTGCTGCCGCTGTCGGCCATGTACTGGCTGCGGACGGCACCCTCGCGGCAGGCGGACGCGGCCTGAGGCCGTGCACGACCGCGGGGGCCGTGACCGGGCGGTCGCGGCCCCGTGCCGTGCGGGGCGCTCGGCCCTACGCGGTCGCCGCGTACGATCCCGCCGGGACCTGCTTCTCCAGGACGATCATGGGGACGCCGTCGTCGCCCTGGGACGTGCCGACCGTCTCGTAGCCGACGCGGCGGTACAGACGGAGGTTGCCCTCACTGCGGTGGCCCGCGGTGAGGCGGAACTTCTTCGCGCCGCGCTCCTCCACCAGCGCGGCCTCCGCCGCGCGCAGCAGGCGGGCGCCGATGCCGTGCCCCTGCAGCCGGGGGTGGACGATGAGCTTCCCGATGGAGGCCGCGCCGTCCTCGGTCACGCTCCCGCGGACCGAGCCGACCACCTCGTCGCCGAGCCGGGCCACGAAGACGCAGTCCGAGGCGACCTCCGCACGGACCGAGTCGAGGGTCTGGACGAGCGGATCGATGCGGTAGTTGCCGTACAGCGCGGCCTCGCTCTGGAAGCACAGGTACTGCAGCCTGAAGATCTGCTCGGCGTCCTGTTCGGTCGCCACAGAGATGGTCACGCTCATGCCCATGTGCGCACGCCTCCCGCTCACCTGATCACCGGTCGTTCCCCACTCCTATCCCCGCGGTTCACGGGCCGCAACCTCCACCGCAAGCAATCGACGCAGACATCCAAGGCATTTGGAGCGTTCCGGGCCAAGACTGCCCTGTGAGATACCCAACTCCCCTGCGATCTCCCGGTAGGTCAGATCCCGCGGGGACAGCAGCGCCGCCATCAGGCGAGGGCAGCGGCCGGGGAGCCGGCGCACCGCCGCGTACAGGGCCCGGCGGCGGGCCGCCATGAGCGCCTGCTGCTCCGGTCCGGGCTCCGTGTCGTCGGCGGGCTCGCTGCCGTACGGCAGTTCGAGGCGGGCGGTGCGGCGGCCGCGGCGCGCCTCGCAGCGGACGGTCCGCCGCAGCCACCCCTGCGGGTCGACGGGCGGCCCCTCGGTCTCGAGCCGCTCCAGGAACCGCAGCCACACCGCCTGTTCCAGGTCGCTCGGCTCCATCCCGGACCCGTGCGCCTCGGCCGAGGCTTCGGCGGCGAGCAGCGGGTGCAGGGCCGTGAGCATCTCGTGGGTCATATGCGGCGGGACGCGGCCGCCCCGGCGACGGGTTGCCGAAGCGGCCGCGCCTCACCCCAACCGGGGAATCCGCGTCACACGTTGACCCCTCAGCCGCGCAGGAAGTCCTCGCGGGCGAGCAGCCCGGTGTCGGCGTTGTCGGTGAAGACCCCGTCGATGCCGGTCGCGAAGTACGTCGCGAAGGCGCCGAAGACGTCCCCGTACGCGGTCGGGTCGGTGCCCTTCCTGAAGTTCGCGGGCAGGAAGGTGTTCTCGTTCCTCATGGTCCACGGGTGCAGGATCAGGCCCGCGGCGTGCGCGTCGGCGACGAGCGCGGACGGCTCGGTGAGGTTGCCCTGCGCGTCCCTCGGGATGACCAGGTCGAGGGTCGGGCCGATGCCCTGGGCGTACGACGCGATCTCCTCAAGGCCCTTCGGGGTGATGAGGTCGGCGACCGTGCGCGGGTCGCCCGCCTCGACGAAGTCCCAGGGGCGGCTGTTCGCGGAGGACAGGAGCACCACGAGCGGATTGCCGACGAGCCTGTTCAGGCGCTGGATGCTGCTGGGTTCGAAGGACTGGATGACGACCGGCGAGTCCTTGCCGTCCTTGCCGTGCCGGCGCAGGATCCGGGTGAGCCGCTCCTCCAGGCCGAGGCCCAGCTTGCGGAAGTAGGTGGGGTGCTTGGTCTCGGGGTAGATCCACACCTGCCGGCCGCGCCTGCGGGTCTGCTCGTCCTGCCACCGCAGGACCTCTTCGAAGGTGGGGATCTCCCAGCGGCCGTCGTAGACCGTGTTGTGCTGGCGGGCGGCCGGGATGCGCTCGACGGCGCGCAGGGTCTTCAGCTCGGCCAGCGTGAAGTCCTCAGTGAACCAGCCGGTGGTGGACACGCCGTCCAGGACCTTGGTGGTCCTGCGGCCGGCGAACTCCGGGTGGTCGGCGACGTCGGTGGTCCCGCCGATCTCCGGCTCGTGCCGGCACACGAGATGGCCGTCCTTGGTGGGCACCAGGTCACCGGCCTCCACGATGTCGGCACCCAGGTCGAGGGCCAGTTCGTAGGAGCCGAAGGTGTGCTCCGGCCGGTAGCCGCTCGCCCCGCGGTGCCCGATGACCGTCGGGACGGGCAGGCTCTTCAGCCCGCCGCCTGCGTGCCGCGCGTCCGCGTGCGCGGCGCCGGGCAGCCCGAGGACCGCTCCCCCCGCGCCGAGCACCGCCGCGCCGAGCAGGGCCCGCCTGCCCGTCCCCCGCGCCTGCTCGTACGACTCCTGCGTCCCCATGGGACTCCTCCCGCTACACGTGTAGAAGCGGGTCGATCGTAGGTGCGGACGGGTGACGGCCGGGAGACGTCCGCGGGAACGCACGGCGGACGGAGGCCGTCCTGACGGATGCGCGGCTGAGGGCCCGCGGAGCACCGGGGTTGACGGCCCGTCACCCCCGGGCGCGATGTGCGTCACACCCGTCCGGCGGATGACGGGCGTGCGGCACACGGCAACCGCAGGTAAACAGTCGTCCACGACACGTATCCGCCGTGTGAACCCGATGTGCGCCACCCCGGGCACCGCGAGTATCGTCCTCACCTGCACAGACTCACACCGCAATCCCTTGACACCGGAGGGCCCGTTGTCCCGCTTCGTGCTCATCAAGGCAGTGCTCGGACCGATCATGCGCCTGATGTTCCGCCCACGGGTGGAGGGCGCGGAGCACATCCCGGGCGACGGTCCCGTCATCCTGGCCGGCAACCATCTGACGTTCATCGACTCGATCGTGCTGCCGCTGGTGACCAGGCGGCAGGTCTTCTTCATCGGCAAGGACGAGTACGTCACCGGCAAGGGCCTCAAGGGACGGGCCATGGCCTGGTTCTTCACGGGGGTCGGGATGATCCCGGTCGACCGGGACGGCGCGAGCGGCGGAGTGGCCGCGCTGATGACCGGCCGCCGGATCCTGGAGGAGGGCAAGGTCTTCGGGATCTACCCGGAGGGCACCCGTTCCCCCGACGGCCGCCTGTACCGCGGCCGCACGGGCATCGCCCGCCTCACCCTGATGACCGGTGCGCCCGTCGTCCCGTTCGCGATGATCGGCACCGACAAGCTGCAGCCCGGCGGCCGCGGCATGCCCCGCCCCGGGCGGGTCACCGTGCGCTTCGGCGAGGCGATGGAGTTCTCCCGCTACGAGGGGATGGACCGCGACCGGTATGTGCTGCGCGCGGTGACCGACTCCGTGATGACCGAGGTCATGCGGCTGTCGGGGCAGGAGTACGTGGACATGTACGCCACGAAGGCGAAGGCGGCGTAGCGAGGGCCCACCGGCCCGCCCGCCGCCCGGTCGCGGCCCCGCGCCCCTAAGCCCTGTCGTCACATTCCCGTCTGCCGTGCGACGCCATGCACGCTCCCCCACGCTCGGCTGCGCTCGCGCGGGCGGTGCCCCCACGACGCCGCGCGGCCCGCCCTTCGGGCGGACGACGCGAATGTGACGACAGGGCCTAGAAGGCTCATGAAGATCTTGGTGTTCTGGCCCCGCCGCGTGAGCGGTGGGGCCAGACTCGTTTTGTGGTGATGGGGGAATGGGCCGGGGAGACGGTCGGGCCGGATGTGTGGGAGACCTGCCGGGAGTTGATCCCGGCAGGGAGTGTGTTCGCGTTCCTGGCCGAGCACCGTGGTGCGCTGTTCCCGGCGGAGATGTTCGCGGACATGTACCCCTCGGCGAACGGGCGGCCGAGCATGCCGCCGCAGATCCTTGCCTCGGCGATCACGCTGCAGGCCCTGCATGGGCTGTCGGACTTCGAGACGGTTCAGGAACTGCGGTGTGACCTGCGGTGGAAGGCCGCGTGCGGGCTGGGCCTGCATGACATGGCGTTCGATGCGTCGCTGCTGGCCTACTTCCGCCGTCGGCTGTCTCGCTCGGTGCGCCCGAACCGCGTGTTCGAGGCCGTGCGGGAGGTGGTGAAGGCCACCGGGGTGCTCAAGGGCAAGCACCGGCGGGCTTTGGACTCGACCGTGCTGGACGACGCGGTCGCCACGCAGGACACCGTCACCCAGATCATCGCTGCCGTCCGCGCGGTGATCCGCGAGGTTCCCGGCGCGGCCGAGGTGACGGCCGTGCAGTGCACCGCCCACGACTACACCGATCCCGGCAAGCCCCGCATCGCCTGGAACGATCAGCAGGCCCGCGCTGATCTCGTCGATGCCCTGGTCGGTGACGCGCTCAGGCTGCTGGGGCATCTGCCCGAGCAGGAGCTGGGCGAGAAGGCGGCGAACGCGGTCGGCCTGCTGGCCCTGGTCGCCGGGCAGGATGTCGAGCCGGCCAAGGACTCCGACGGCCGTGACGGGCGCTGGCGCATCACCCGCGGCACCGCCTACGACCGGACGCTCTCCACCGTCGATCCCGAATCCCGGCACGTCCACAAAACCCGTACCCACCAGCAGGACGGGTACAAAGCCCACCTCGCGATCGAGCCGGAGACCGGGTTATACACCGCCGTCGCCCTCACGCCCGGAGCCGGGCCCGAGCACCACGAGGCGGCCGTCGGCCTGGAACTGCTTGCCGACGAGGACAGCCCACTGGACGTCTTCGGCGACACCGCCTACTCCACCGGCGACGCCCGCCACAGACACGATGGCGCAGGTCACCGACTGTTCCTCAAACCCGCCCCGCTACGGCCCGCCGTCCCCGGCGGCTTCACCCTTGATGACTTCGCCATCGACACCACCGCAGCCCTGGTGACCTGCCCCGCCGGGCACACCGTCCCGCTCTCGGCACCCGGCGGCCGGCACGACCAGCGCACCGCCTCCTTCAAGGACGTGTGCACCGGCTGCCCCCTGCGCGAGCGGTGCACCAAAGCCAAGGCCGGACGCGTGGTGACCATCCGCCCGCACCACGACCTCCAGACCGCCGCCCGCCACCAAGCCGCCACCGACCCCGACTGGCAAGCCGACTACCGCCGCTGGCGACCACCGGTCGAACGCGCCGTCGCCTGGCTCGTCCACCACGGCAACCGCCGCCTGCGCTACCGCGGCACCATCGCCAACAACGCCTGGCTCCACACCCGAGCAGCCGCCCTCAACCTCCGCCGACTGATCAACCTCGGACTCACCCACACCCGCGGCCACTGGCAACTCGCCCCAGCCACCCCATAGCGAACAGGGACTGCCCGCCCACGGCCGGACAGCCCCACACCCAAGATCTTCATGAGCCTTCTAGCGGGGCGCGCGCCTCGCGTCCTCCAGGCGCTGTCCGCGCAGCAGGAACCACGCGGCGGCCGCCGTGGCCAGCAGGACCGCCGCGCCGACCGCCGTCGCGAGCGTGAGTCCGTCCACGAACGCCGCACGGGCCGGCTCCAGGAGGGCCCGGGCGGTGTCCGAGGGCATGCCCGACGCCGCCTCGACCGCGCCGCCCAGCGATTCGTGCGCCGCGGCGGGGGTGCCGGACGGGCCGGTGAAGCCGCGGTAGACACCGGTCACGATCGAGCCGAGCAGGGCGATGCCGAGGGCCGCGCCGAGCTCGTACGCCGTCTCGGACACGGCGGAGGCGGCGCCGGCCTGTTCCCTGGGCACGCTGGACAGGATGACGTCCGCGGTCACCGTGAACGACAGACCCGCGCCGATGCCCACGACCAGCAGCGCGGTCCCGATCAACGGGTAGCCGGTGGACCGGTCCAGCAGGGTGAGCGAGGCCAGCGCCAGGCCCACCGCGGCGAGCCCGCCGGAGACCGCGGCACGTACCGAGAACCGCCGGGCCAGCGGGCCCGCGGCCATGCCCGCCGCCACCGCGCCGACGGCGGCGGGCGCTTCGGCGAGGCCGGCTTCGAAGGGCGGCCTGCCCTGCACCAGTTGCAGGTACTGCGAGAGGAAGAAGACCAGCCCGGACAGGCCGAGGACGGTCAGCAGGTCGGCGAGCACGGCACCGCTGAAGCCGCGGCGGCGGAACAGCCGCATGTCCAGCAGCGGTACCGGCAGAGTCAGCTGGCGGCGCACGAACCCGTACAGCGCGGCGGCGCCGATGACGCCGGCCGCCGCGGCCGGCCGGGACACCCCGTGCGCGGCCGCCTCCTTGACCGCGTAGACGAGGCCGACCACGCCGACGAGCGAGAGGACCACGCCGGGCAGGTCCCAGGGGCCGGGGTCCGGGTTGCGGGACTCGGGCAGCGTTCTGATGCCGACGAGGACGAGGACGGCCATCACGGGCAGGTTGATCAGGAAGACCGAGCCCCACCAGAAGTGTTCGAGCAGGAAACCGCCGGCGATCGGCCCGACGGCCGTACCGGCAGAGGCGGTGGCGCCCCAGATGCCGACGGCGAGGCTGCGTTCGCGCGGGTCGTGGAAGAGGTTGCGGATCAGCGCCAGCGTGGCGGGCATCAGGGTGGCGCCCGCGACACCCAGCAGCGCCCGCGCCAGGATCATCGACTCCGCGGTCGAGGCGTAGGCGTTGAGGACCGATATCAGGCCGAAGGCCGTGGCCCCGCCGAGCAGGACGCGCTTGCGGCCGATGCGGTCGCCGAGGCTGCCCATGGTCACGAGCAGGCCCGCGATCACGAACGAGTAGACGTCGCCGATCCACAGCAGCTGGGTTCCCGACGGCTTCAGGTCCTCGCTGATGTACGGGGTGGCGAGGCCGAGGACGGTCGCGTCCACGGCCACCAGCAGCACGGCGAGCACCAGGACGGACAGCGCGAGCCAGCGGCCCGGACGCCTCTCCGCCCGTGGCGTGATCTCCCCGCGCTGCAGGGTGCTGGTCATGGTTCCTCTCTTCGTAGTGCGCCGCCGAGCAGCAGCTCGACGATCATGTAGGTGAAGTCCTTGGCGGCGACGCGCCCCTCCGCCACGGCCCAGGCGCCGGAGGCCATCAGGCCGTAGAGCGCGTCCGTGAGCCATGCCGGGGTGAGGTCGATCCGGAACTCGCCGCTCGACTGGCCGCGCCGGAACAGCGCGGCGATCCGGGCGTCGATCCTGGCCCACCCCTCGTTCTGCTCCTCGCCCTCGAAGAGCTGGTTCTCGCTGTAGAGGAAGGCGAGGAGTCCGGCGGCCGGCTCGGCCTCCGTCACGAGGCGGCGCAGGGCCTCCTCGGCCGGGCCTTCGTCGAGCCGTGCGGCGTCCAGGGCCGCCTCGCACTCCGCGATGCCGAGCCCCTCCAGCGCCCGTACCAGCGCGTCACGCCCGGCGAAGTGGCGGTGCAGCGTGGCCCGGCTGATCCCGGCCGCCTTGGCGACCTCCTCCATGGTGGCGGTGGATTTCCGGGTGAGCAGGGCGGCCGCACTGCGCAGCACGTGGTCTCGATCGACAGCCATGAGATAACCATAGCGCATATGAGACATGGATGTCTCACAAGAATCACGCGGCTCTCAGCGAGTCGCGCTTTCGGTCACTCTCAGTGCCAGGGCAGCCGGCCGCGCCGCTCCCAGTACACGCGCGGGTCCTCAGCGAGGGCCTCCAGCCGGGCGAGCTGGTCCTCGTCGAGGTCGACGACGGCGGCGTGCAGGTTGGACGCGAGCTGCTCGGTGGTGGCCGCGCCCGAGAGGACGACGCCGGCCCAGGGCTTGCGCAGGATCGCGGCGAGGGCGACGGCGTCGCAGCCGAGGGACGTCCGCGCGGCCACGGCCCTCAGGGGGTCCGGCGCGTGGGGGCCGGCCAGCCGCCCATTGGCCATGCCCTCCTTGACGATCACGGTGAGTCCGGCGTCGTGGGCCTCGGCGAGCGCCGGGGCGGCCGAGGTCTCCAGCACGTTGTAGGTGGACTGGACGGTACGGAAGAGGGGCTCGCCGTCGACCGTCACGGCGAGCGCGGCCCGGATCGCCTCGGCCTGTGCCGGGCCGCTGGTCGAGAAGCCGATCGTGAGGCCCTCCGCCGCGGCCTCGGCGAGCCTGGCGTGGAGTCCCGTGTCGGTGAGGGCCGGGCTGTCCGGGGTGACCGAGTGGATCTGGTACAGATCGAGCCGGTCGCCGAGCAGCGCGGCGGACTCGGCGCGCTGCCGCTCGTACGCGGCGACGCTGTGGTCCTTGACCTCGTGCCGCTCGGCGTCGGTGCGCCAGCCCGCGGTGTAGGTGTAGCCCCACTTGCTGCCGACGACGACGTCGCCGGTGCCGGGACGGGCCTTCAGCCAGTCGGCGAGGAACTCCTCGGAGCGGCCGTACGAGCGGGCCGCGTCGATGTAGCGGACCCCCTGGGCGTAGGCGGCGTCCAGGAGTTCATGGGTACGGGCGCGCAGGGCGTCCACGCTGCGGACCGGCGGGAGGTCCTGCTCGCGGCCGAGGTTGATGTAGCCGGGACGTCCGACGGCGGCGAGGCCCAGGCCGATGTGGCAGGTGGGAGTCGTCGCTGAGGCGGTTGGGGTCTCCCCTGCTCGAGCGAAGCCGAGAGCTTGGGGAAGGGCGAAGGGCATCGCGGGCTCCGTTCGGTCGGCTCCGTGCGGCTGGGACCAACCTAACCCGCGACGCCCTCCGCCTCCGGGACGCGCTACTTCCTCCGCTTCGCGGTGGCCCACGCGTGCTGCGCCGCCACGTCCACCTTCACCTCGGCCAGTTGCACGGCCACCGCCTCGGGCGCGGTGCCGCCGCGGCCGTTGCGGGCGGCGAGGGCGCCCGGGACGTTGAGCACGGACCGCACCTCGGGGGTCAGATGCACGGAGATCTTCGCGAACTGCTCGTCCGTGAGTGCGTCCAGCTCCTTGCCCTCCGCCTCGGCCGCCTTCACGCACTCGCCGGCGACCTCGTGCGCGACACGGAACGGCACCCCCTGCTTGACCAGCCACTCGGCGATGTCGGTGGCGAGCGAGAAGCCGGCCGGGGCCAGCTCCTCCATGCGCTCGCGGTGCACGGTCAGCGTGGCCATCATGCCGGTGAAGGCCGGGAGCAGGACCTCCAGCTGGTCGATGGAGTCGAAGACCGGCTCCTTGTCCTCCTGGAGGTCGCGGTTGTAGGCCAGCGGCAGGGCCTTGAGGGTGGCGAGCAGTCCCGTGAGATTGCCGATCAGGCGGCCGCTCTTGCCGCGCGCCAGCTCCGCGATGTCCGGGTTCTTCTTCTGCGGCATGATCGAGGAGCCGGTGGAGAAGGCGTCGTGGAGGGTGACGAAGGAGAACTCCTTCGTGTTCCAGAGGATGACCTCCTCGGCGATCCGGGAGAGGTTGACGCCGATCATCGCGGTGATGAAGGCGAACTCGGCGACGAAGTCACGGGAGGCCGTGCCGTCGATGGAGTTGGCCGAGCTGCCGTGCTCGAAGCCCAGGTCCTCGGCGACCGCCTCCGGGTCGAGGCCGAGGCTGCTGCCCGCGAGCGCACCCGACCCGTACGGCGACACGGCCGTGCGCTCGTCCCACTGGCGCAGCCGCTCGGCGTCCCGGGACAGGGCCTGGACGTGGGCGAGGACATGGTGGGCGAAGAGCACCGGCTGGGCGTGCTGCAGATGGGTGCGGCCGGGCATCGCCACGCCGGGGTGGGCCTCCGCGAGACCGACCAGGGCGTCCTGGAGCTCCGCGACCAGGCCGCCGATGGTGCGCGCGTGGTCCCGCAGGTACATGCGGAAGAGGGTGGCGACCTGGTCGTTGCGGGAGCGGCCCGCGCGCAGCTTGCCGCCGAGATCGGGGCCGAGACGCTCCAGCAGGCCGCGCTCCAGTGCGGTGTGCACGTCCTCGTCGGCGATGGTGCCCGTGAACGCGCCCGAGGCCACGTCCGCCTCCAGCCGGTCGAGCCCGGCGAGCATGCGGGTCAGCTCGTCCTCCGTGAGGAGCCCCGCCTTGTGCAGCACGCGCGCGTGGGCCCGGGAACCGGCGATGTCGTACGGCGCGAGCCGCCAGTCGAAGTGGACGGACGCGGACAGCTTCGCCAGGGCCTCGGCGGGTCCGTCGGCGAAACGGCCGCCCCACAGCCGTACGTCACCGCTTTTGCTGCTCACTTGCTGTGCTCCTCGAAGGTCTGGATGTGCCGCCGCCTCCCCACCGGTCAGTGAGGAGGCGGCTGTCAGGCTAGTGCGTGTGAGGGTGCCGGGCCGGCTCAGGCGAGGTCGCGCTGAGCGGCGATCTTCGACGACAGGCTGTAGATGTCGATGAAGCCCTTGGCCGCGGACTGGTCGAAGGTGTCGCCGGTGTCGTAGGTGGCGAGGTTGAAGTCGTACAGCGACGCCTGGGAGCGCCGGCCGGTGACGACCGCGCGGCCGCCGTGCAGGGTCATCCGGATGTCGCCGGAGACGTGCTGGTTGGCCTCGTCGATGAAACCGTCCAGGGCGCGCTTGAGCGGGGAGAACCACTGGCCGTCGTAGACCAGCTCGCCCCAGCGCTGCTCGACCTGCCGCTTGTAGCGGGCCAGCTCGCGCTCGACGGTGACGTTCTCCAGCTCCTGGTGGGCGGTGATCAGGGCGATCGCGCCGGGAGCCTCGTACACCTCGCGGGACTTGATGCCCACGAGCCGGTCCTCGACCATGTCGATCCGGCCGATGCCCTGGGCGCCGGCGCGCTGGTTGAGCTGCTGGATGGCCTGCAGGACGGTGACGGGCTTGCCGTCGATGGCGACCGGGACGCCTTCCTTGAAGGTGATGACCACCTCGTCGGCGTCGCGGAGCTCGGCCGGGTTGGAGGTGTACTCGTAGATGTCCTCGATCGGGGCGTTCCAGATGTCCTCGAGGAAGCCGGTCTCGATGGCCCGGCCGAAGACGTTCTGGTCGATGGAGTACGGGGACTTCTTGGTGGTCGCGATCGGGAGGCCCTTCGCCTCGCAGAACGCGATCGCCTTGTCCCGGGTCATCGCGTAGTCACGGACCGGGGCGATGCACTTGAGGTCGGGGGCGAGGGCGACGATGCCGGCCTCGAAGCGGACCTGGTCGTTGCCCTTGCCGGTGCAGCCGTGGGCGACCGTGCCGGCGCCGTGCTTCTTGGCGGCGGCGACGAGGTGCTTGACGATGGTCGGCCGGGACAGCGCGGACACCAGCGGGTAGCGGTCCATGTAGAGGGCGTTGGCCTTGATCGCCGGGAGGCAGTACTCGTCGGCGAATTCGTCCTTGGCGTCGGCGACCTCGGCCTCGACGGCACCGCAGGCGAGCGCGCGCTTGCGGATGACGTCCAGGTCCTCGCCGCCCTGGCCGACGTCCACGGCAACGGCGATGACCTCGGCGCCCGTCTCCTCGGCGATCCAGCCGATGGCGACGGAGGTGTCCAGACCGCCGGAATAGGCGAGTACGACGCGCTCGGTCACGGGTTTCTCCCTCACAGTGCATTCGCTGATATGCATGAGTATGCAGCACTCTGCATGGTTCGTCAATCTGGCTCTCCGGGGGTGCCGCGCCAGGCCGCGGCCGGGCCACCCCAGACGGCTCCGGAAGAAAACTGCGGAACTCGTTGAACGGTCGAAATCGCTTTCCCGTACCTCTCGCCGAACGCAGGCGCCGCGTTCGTCACGGCAGCCCCGGCTGCCGTGTACGTCACCGCAGTCACCCCCGACCCGAGTGAGGCAGCGTCATGTCCAGGGCTCTTCCGAAGTACAACAAGCGTCGCGTGGCGATCATCGGCGGCGCCGCCGCGGTGGTGCTGTCCGGCGCGGTGATCGCCGGTTCCGCCCTCGCCGGGGAGACGTTCAAGGGCAACGGCGCCAGAACCCTGGCGGCCCCGGGCACCGTCTCGTGCCCGGACGTGAAGTCGCAGCTCCCCGCGGTCCCCGCCTCCGCCCAGGCCGAGGTCGACCGCAACCTCACCCTGCTGAACACCCAGATCGCCGAGGCCGACAAGCGGCTCGTCGACACCGTGGGCCAAGGCGGCCCCAACTTCGTCCAGAACGCGATCCTCGGCCCCCTCAAGGACAAGCGCGTGGCGACGATCAACCGCATCGCGACGGCGATCGGCCGCACAGCCGCGAAGCCCCAGGGACTGGACGCGCTCGCGCCGTGCACCCTCAACGGCGGCGCGAACGGGGGCGGCGCGAACGGGGGCGGCGCGAACAACAACGCCGGCGGCGCGGCGGGCGCGGGATCGGGCGCCGGTCAGCAGGCCGGCGGTAACGGCAACGCCGGAAACGCGGGCGCCGGCGCCGCGGGGACCATCTCCTGCCCGGACGTGAAGTCACAGCTGCCCGCGGTCCCCGCCTCCGCCCAGGCCGAGGTCGACCGCAACCTCACCCTGCTGAACACCCAGATCGCCGAGGCCGACAAGCGGCTTGCCTCCTCGGTCGGACAGGGCGGCCCCAACTTCGTCCAGAACGCGATCCTCGGCCCCCTCAAGGACAAGCGCGTCTCGACGATCGACCGCATCGCCATCGCCATCGGGCGGACCGCGGCCAAGCCCCAGGGCCTCGACTCCCTGGCCGCCTGCACGCTCACCAAGTGAGGTGACAGGCGCCGTGGCCGCCCCGCACGCCGGCCGGGGCGGCCACCGCCGGCGCCGGAGACGGCGGCGCACGCCCGCCACCATTCCTCAGACGGCCGAAAGACTTTCCCCGATAATCGTCAGCCATGGGAAAGACGTATGAGCGCATAGACGGCAGACTGCGCACGTTCATCGAGGCGCAGCCCCTCTTCTTCACCGCCACCGCTCCACTCTCCGCCGACGGCACGGTCAACCTCTCCCCCAAGGGGCTCAAGGGCTCCTTCGCCGTCATCGACGAACTCACCGTCGCCTACCTGGACTTCGCCGGAAGCAACGCCGAGACGATCGCGCACCTGCGGGAGAACGGCAGGATCACCCTGATGTGGTGCGCCTTCCAGGGCCCGCCCACCGTCGTGCGCGTGCACGGCCGCGGCGAGCCGGTCTTCCGCGACGACCCCCGTTTCCGGGACCTGCTCGCCCGCTTTCCCGGCATCGACCCGACCCCCCACGGCCTGCGCGCGATCATCGTGGTCACGGCCGAACACATCAGGGACACCTGCGGCTACGCGGTGCCCTTCATGACGTACGAGGAGGACCGCGATCTGCACGGCAAGCGGTTCGCGCGCGAGGACGACGCCTCGCTGAACGACTACTTCCGGGGCAAGGAACACATCGAACGGAGCATGGACGGCCTGCCGGGACTCCCGTTGCCGCTGCCGCCGTCTACGGTCTGAGCCATGCGCCCCGGTGTCGCCGCCGCCCTCGTCTCCCTGTCCCTCCTCGTGCTCGGCGCCGCGCCGGACCGGGGCGGAGAGCCGCCGCTGCCCGCGCTCATGGCGGACACCGGCGGCGGCACCCAGCTGATCACCGCGCAGGCGCCCGGCCCGGACGCGACGGCCGGGACGCTCACCTGGTGGGACCTGCGCGACGGGCACTGGCTGCCGGCCGGTACCGCCCCGGCCCGCTTCGGCTCGGGCGGCCTGGCCCAGGGCGCCTCGCGCCGGCAGGGCACGAACACCACCCCGACGGGCCTGTACGACCTGCCGTACGCCTTCGGCATCCGGGCCGCGCCCCCGGGGACCAGGACCCCCTACCGCCCGGTCCGCCAGAACTCCTGGTGGTGCCAGGACACCGGCTCCCGCTCCTACAACCGCTGGACCGAGCCCCTTCCGGCGGACTGCCGCGCCTCCGAGTCGGAGCACCTGATCACATACGACCCGCAGTACGGCTACGCCCTCGTCATCGGCTTCAACTACGACCGGCCGGTGCCGGGCCGCGGCGCCGGTATCTTCCTGCACGTCAACGGCAAGGGGGCGACGGCCGGGTGCGTGTCCGTGCCCCAGGACGCGATGCGGCGGATCCTGGCGTGGGCGGACCCGGCGCGCCGGCCGCACATCGCGATCGGGACGGCGAGCGGGGTGACCGCGCTCACCCGCTCCTGACCCGGCCGGCGGGCAGCCGCACCGTGAACGTCGTCGAACCCGGGCGGCTGTCCACGCCCACGCTCCCGCCGTGCGCCTCGGTCACCCCCGCCACGATCGACAGGCCGAGCCCGGCGCCGCCCCCGCGGTTCTCCGGGCGACGGCGGTGGTCGGCACGGGTGAAGCGTTCGAAGACACCCGGCTGGATCTCGCCGGGAATCCCCGGGCCGTCGTCGTGCACCCTCAGGACGGCCGCCGCGCCCTCCGCCTCCAGCGAGACGGTCACCTTGGTGCCCGCCGGGGTGTGCAGCCGGGCGTTGGCCAGCAGATTGGCCAGCACCTGGTGCAGCCGGTGGGTGTCCCCGGTCACCGTCACCGGCTCCTTGGGCAGCTCCAGCATCCAGCGGTGGTCGGGGCCCGCGGCCCGTGCGTCCGTCACCGCGTCGAGGACCAGGCGGGTCAGGTCGACGGGCAGCCGCTCCAGGGGGCGGCCCGCGTCCAGCCGGGCCAGCAGCAGCAGATCGTCCACCATCTCGCCCATGCGCGCCGACTCCGCCGCGATCCGCTCCAGGGCGCGGGTGATCTGCGGCGGGACCGGACCCGGGTGCAGCAGCGCCAGTTCGGCGTGGCCGCGGACCGAGGCGACCGGGGTGCGCAGCTCGTGGCTGGCGTCGGCGGCGAAGCTGCGCAGCCGCTCCTCACTGGCGTGCCGCTTGGTCAGCGCGTCCTCGACATGGCCGAGCATGCGGTTGAACGCGGCGTCGACCCGGTCCACCTCGCTGCCCGGGTCGTTCTCCGGGGCGCGTTGCGGCAGCGCGACCTCGCCGCTGGCCAGGGGGAGCTCACTGACCCGGGTGGCCGTCGCGGCGACACGGCTGAGCGGCCGCAGGGACCACCGCACCCAGACGGCGCCCGCGACACCGGTGACGGCGAGCGCCACGCCGAACACGACGGCCGAGACCAGTTCCAGCCGGTGCACCGCGGACTCCACCGGCTCCAGCGGCAGCCCGGTGACCAGGACGTCGCCGTCCAGACCGGCCGTCGCGATCACCCGGTACTCGCCGAGGTGGCGCAGCCGGATGCTGTGGCCCCGCCCGTCCACCGGCACCCTGGCGAGCCTGCGCTTGTCCTCGGGGTCGAGCGGGGTGGCCAGCGTGGTGGCGTCGCTGCCGGCGCGCACCACCGCCGAGTTGGTGACGGCGCCCGCGGCCAGCCGGGCGCCGAAGGTGCCGGTGGACTGCCTGCGGGTGTCGGCGTGCTCGTCGCCGTCGTGGTCGGAGGGCCTCAGGCCGTGCTCCAGACTCGCCGCGAACTTCGGGCCGACGTCGCGCAGCTGCTGGTCCAGCCGGCCGGTGAGGAAGCCGTTCAGCTCGATCACGGCGGCGAGGCCGACCGCGGCGCAGCTGAGGGCGAGCAGCACGACGAGCCCGGCGGTGAGCCGGGCCCGCAGCGTGCGCGGCCGGGGCAGCCGCCACGCCCATCGTGCCGCGCCCCGCGGCCCCGCCCTCACCGGGTCACCGGCTTGAGCACGTAGCCGGCCCCACGCACGGTGTGGATCATGGGTTCGCGGCCGGCGTCCACCTTCTTGCGCAGATACGAGATGTACAGCTCGACGACATGGGCCTGGCCGCCGAAGTCGTAGGACCACACCCGGTCGAGGATCTGCGCCTTGCTGAGGACGCGCCGCGGGTTGCGCATCAGGAAGCGCAGCAGCTCGAACTCCGTGGGCGACAGCTCGATCAGCTCTCCGGCCCGGGTCACCTCACGGGCCTCCTCGTCCATGACCAGGTCGCCCACGCTCAGCCGGGGCCCCTCCTCCATCTGCCGGGCCATACCTGCCCGCCGCAGCAGACCGCGCAGCCGGGCGACGACCTCCTCCAGGCTGAACGGCTTCGTCACATAGTCGTCGCCGCCCGCCGTGATCCCGGCGATGCGGTCCTCGACGGCGTCCCGCGCCGTGAGGAAGAGCACACAGACCTCCGGCTGCACGGTGTGCAGGCTGCGCAGCACCTCGAAGCCGTCGGTGTCCGGGAGCATCACGTCCAGGACGACGGCGTCGGGCATCAGATCGCGGGCCTCGGCGACGGCCGTGGCGCCGTCGCCGGCCGTGCGCACCTCCCACCCCTCGTAGCGCAAAGCCCCGGACAGCACCTCGGCGAGGTCCGGGTCGTCGTCGACGACGAGGACGCGCAGGCGTGTGCCGTCGGGGCGGGAGAGGGCGGGGTGGCCGGGGCGGCCCGAGCGGGGTGTGTTCATGGCGGTTACCAGGATCCCCCCTCGCGTGAGCGGCCGACGACACCGGACGCTCTGAGTTCCCTATGAGTGACGGGCGGCGGCCCCCGGGAGTTCCCAGCGCAGGGCCCCGCTCCCCCGTCCCTTTCAGATCACGCTCAGGTTCCTCAGAGCCGCCTCAGAGGTTCCGGCTGCACAGTTGCGGCCTCGCCTCGATGCCCGAAAGGAACGGTTCATGACCACGGTGTACCAGCAGCAGGCGCCGCCCGTGCCACCGATCGTCAGGCACTCCCCGGCAGGTCCGCTGCTGGCCCTGCTGTGGGCCGGGGCCGCCGCCGTGGTGGCCCTGTGGTGGCAGAACACCGGCTCCGTGGTGGGCACGGCCGGCTGGCTGACCGGGGCCGGGCGGATCTCCGGGCTGCTGTGCGGATACGCCTGCGCCGTGCTCGTCGGGCTGATGGCCCGCGTGCCGCTGCTGGAGCGGCGGATCGGCTCGGACCGGGTGGCGCGCTGGCACGCGATGGCGGGCAGGTACACGGTCTCCCTGCTGGTCGCCCACATCGTGCTGATCCTGGCCGGGTACGCCGCCCAGGACCGCGCCTCGATCGTGCACGAGGCGGTGACGGTGGTGCTGGACTACCCGGAGATGCTCAAGGCCACCCTCGGCACCCTCGTCCTCCTGGCCGTCGGGATCACCTCGGCGCGCGCCGTCCGCCGCCGGGTCACCCACGAGTTCTGGTACTACGTGCACCTCCTGACGTACGGCGCGGTCTTCCTCGCCTTCGGGCACCAGCTCGCGCTGGGCGCGGAGTTCGTCGGGAACGCCTTCGCGACGGCCCTCTGGTACGCGCTGTACCTGGGGGTCGCGGGCCTCGTGGTGTGGTTCCGGATCCTCGCCCCGGTGCGTCTGAACATGCGCCACCGGCTGCGGGTGAAGTCGGTGCACCAGGAGGCGCCGGGCGTGTGGTCGGTGGTCATGCGCGGGCGGTACCTGGACGAGATGGGGGCCGAGCCGGGGCAGTTCTTCCGCTGGCGGTTCCTCGTGGACGGCATGCGCTGGACGTCCACGCCCTACTCGCTGTCGGCGCCGCCGCGCCGTGACGTGCTGCGCATCACCGTCAAGGCGCTCGGTGACCACAGCACGTCGGTGGCGCTGCTGCGGCCGGGCACCCGGGTGTGGGCGGAGGGCCCGTACGGGTCGCTGACCGCGGACCGGGGGAGCACCGGCAAGTCGCTGCTGGTCGCGGGCGGCGTGGGGATCACCCCGATGCGCGCCCTGTTCGAGACGCTGCCGGGCGAGGTCACGCTGCTGTACCGGGCGCGCACGGCCCAGGACCTGGCGCTGGGCGCCGAACTGGAGGCGGTGGCCCGCTGGCGCGGCGCCCGGGTGCTGTACGCCCTCAACGGTGCGGACGGTTCGCGCCCGCGCGTCACGCCCGCCCGGCTGCACGCCTCCGTGCCGGACCTCGCCTCCCACGACGTCTATCTGTGCGGCCCGCACGGATTCGCCGAGGAGATGTACGAGGCGCTGCACGCGGCGGGCGTTCCCGACCACCGCATCCACCACGAGTCGTTCGAGCTGTGAGGCCGTCATGCACGCGTTGAAGAGGAAGAGCCCGCTGCGCCGCATCGTGCTGGCGAGCGCCGCCACCGTCACCGGGATGGTGCTGCTGCTGTCGATGAAGCCTCACTCCACGCAAGGCATCGCCGTGGCGGTGCCCGCCCCGTCGAGCAGCGCGGGTACGTCGGCCGGTTCGGGCGGGTCGGGCGGTTCCGGTGGGACGGGCGGATCCGCCTCGACCGGCACCAAGACCGTCACCGGCGACTCGGTCGACACCCGCTACGGCCCCGTCCAGGTCCGGATCACGCTGAAGAACGGCAAGCTCACCGACGTCACGGCGGTCACCTACCCACAGGACAACCCGAGGGACCAGGAGATCAACAGCTACGCCATCCCGCAGCTCAACCGGGAGGCGCTGGCCGCGCAGAGCGCCCAGATCGACGCGGTCTCCGGGGCCTCCTACACCAGCCAGGGCTACCAGCAGTCGCTGCAGTCGGCGCTGGACTCCGCCGGGGGTTGAACACGCGCGACCTCCGGCACGTACCTGTGGGCCAAGGGGGCCACTGGCCTCGTCCCGTCCCACGCAGGAACACGGAGGACACCGTGTCCACGATCGCCGGTGGCCGCGCCGCGCGGCGCCAGACGATGCGCGCCATCCGCCCACGCCGCTCCCACGCCGTCCCCCTGCTGCTCGCCGTCTGGGCGGGCGCGGCGGGCGTGCTGTGGCTGTGGTGGATGAACACCCCGTCCGTCGCGGACGACACCAGCAGGATCCTCAACGCGGGACGGATCACCGGCCTGCTCGCCGGCTATCTGATGGCGCTCGTCGTGCTGCAGATGGCGCGGGTGCCCGCGCTGGAGCGCCGGGTCGGCTCCGACCGTGTCGCGCGCTGGCACGCGATGACCGGCCGGTACACGATCTGCCTGGTACTCGCCCATCTCTTCCTGACGATGTGGGGCTACGCCCTGCAGAGCGGCAAAGGGCTCGGCGGGATCGTGCAGCAGACCGTCGACTCGGTCGACCAGCTGCCGGACGTGGGCAAGGCGACCATCGGCACGGGACTGCTGGTGCTCATCGGGCTGCTCTCGATCGGGCCGGTGCGCCGCAGGATCTCCTACGACCTCTGGTACCACGTCCATCTGCTCACCTACGCGGCGACCTACCTCTCGTTCTGGCACCAGCTCTCGACGGGCAACGAGTTCGCCGTCCAGCCCGAGGCGAAGACCGCCTGGTACGCGCTGTACGGATCGGTGACCGCGCTGCTGGTCTGGTACCGGATCCTCACGCCGATCAGGCTGAACCTGCGTCACCGGCTGCGGGTCGAGGCGGTCGTCGAGGAGGCCCCCGGGGTCGTCTCGGTGCTGATGAGCGGGCGGAGGCTGCACCGGATGGGCGCGGAGGCCGGGCAGTTCTTCCGCTGGCGCTTCCTCGCGCCCGGCATGCGGTTCAGCTCGCACCCGTACTCGCTGTCGGCGGCGCCGCGCCCCAACATGCTGCGCATCACGGTGAAGGCGATCGGCGACCACAGCTCCGCGCTGCGGGACCTCAGGCCCGGCACCCGGGTGTGGGCGGAGGGCCCGTACGGGGCGCTCACCGCGGACCGGCGCAGCCGGGGCAAGGTGCTGCTGGTGGCCGGCGGCGTCGGCATCACGCCGATGCGGGCCCTGTTCGAGACGCTGCCCGGTGCCGCGGGCGACCTCACGCTGCTGTACCGGGCCAACAGCACCCAGGATCTGGCCCTGTGGGACGAGCTCGCCCAGATCGCCGAGGAGCGGGGCGCGCGGCTGATGTACGCGGTCAACAG
Source organism: Streptomyces sp. PSU-S4-23 (assembly GCF_055632315.1). Taxonomy (NCBI): domain Bacteria; kingdom Bacillati; phylum Actinomycetota; class Actinomycetes; order Kitasatosporales; family Streptomycetaceae; genus Streptomyces; species Streptomyces sp. PSU-S4-23. The sequence goes on from NZ_JBVMUU010000002.1 coordinate 1,279,821, forward strand.
CCCCGACGGGGAGCGCCCGGACATCTCACCGGAGACCCTGCGCCGGAAGCTGCCGGACATCGACCGCCACGACGTCTTCATGTGCGGTCCGCCCGGCTTCGCCCAGCAGGTGTACGAAGCACTGCGCGGCGCGGGGGTCCCCGCCCGCCGCATCCATCACGAGTCGTTCGAGATGTGAGCGACGGGACATCAGGAGCTCAGGAGCGATGAGGAAGAGCCACCCCATACGACGTGCCGTGCTCGCCACCGCCGCCACCGTGTCCGGCATCGTGCTGCTGCTGTCGCTGAAGCCGGGCTCCGGCCCGGCCTCGGCGCAGGCGGCGGGCGGAGCCGCACCGCAGCAGACCGCGGCGGCGCAGGAGGCACCGCAGGGCGGCAGCGGGCAGCAGACGGGCACGCGGACCGTCACCGGCGACGTGGAGAAGACGGAGTACGGTCCCGTGCAGGTCCGCCTCACCGTCAGCGGCGGCAGGATCACCAGGGCCGAGGCGGTGCAGGCACCCTCCGGTGGGCTCAGCAGCCAGAAGACCGCCATGGCCGTGCCCAGGCTCAACCAGGAGGCGGTCGCCGCGCAGAGCTCCCGGATCGACGCGGTCTCGGGCGCCACCTACACCAGCCAGGGTTACCAGCGCTCACTGCAGTCGGCGATCGACAAGGCGAAGGCCGCGTCCGCCGGCAGCGGAACGTCCGGGTCGGCCGGCGGTTCCGGGTCGTCGGCCCAGGCGCGTACGGTCATGGGTGACGTGGCGCAGACGCAGTACGGCAACGTCCAGGTCCGTGTCACCCTCAGCGGAGGCAAGGTCACCAGGGCCGAGGCGGTGCAGGCGCCCAAGGGCGGGCACAGCGACCAGGTGACCGCCATGGCCGTACCCAAGCTCAACCAGGAGGCGGTGAGCGCACAGAGTGCGAACATCGACGCGGTCTCCGGCGCGACCTACACCAGCGCCGGGTACAAGCAGTCCCTGCAGTCCGCCCTGGACAAGGCCGGTGGCTGAGTGGTCGGGCACATGACCGATCCCGCCGAGGCACCGCCCGCGCTGCGCCACGCGGAGGAGGTGATGGGCACCGTCTTCTCCTTCGACGTGCGCGGCGGCGAGCCCGAGGCCGTGCGCACCGCGCTGGAGGAGGCGGTCGCCGGACTCCACCGGGTGAACGAGGTGTTCAGCACCTACCGGGAGGACAGCCAGATCTCACGGCTCGCCCGCGGCGAGCTGACCGTCGGGGACTGCGATCCGGAGGTCGCCGAGGTGCTCGCGCTCGGCGAGGAGGCCGAGCGGCTGAGCGACGGCTGGTTCAGCACGCGCTACGCGGGACGGATCGACCCGACCGGGATCGTCAAGGGCTGGGCCGCCGAGCGGGCGGCCCGGCACCTGGCCGCCACCGGAGTGAGCGGGGTCAGCGTCAACGGCGGCGGGGACGTGCAGATGTTCGGCGTGCCCGGCCCGCACCGCCCCTGGCGGGTGGGTGTGTCGGATCCGCTGCGCCCCGGCGCGCTGGCGGCGGTGGTCTCCGCGGCCGGCGCCGACGAGCTGGCCGTGGCCACGTCCGGGACCGCGGAGCGCGGCGCGCACATCGTGGACCCGCGCACCGGCGGGCCCGCGGTCACCGACCTGGTCGCCGTGACCGTGGTGGCTCCCCGGCTGACCTGGGCCGACATCTGGGCGACGGCGGCCTTCGCGATGGGCTCGCGGCAGGCCCTGACCTGGCTGGAGTCGCTGCCGGACGCCGAGGCCCTGCTGATCACGGCGGGCGACGAGGTGCGGTGCACGGGAGGGCTGGCGGCGCGGCTGGGCTGACGCGCGCGAGGAGGGCGTGAGGGCGTACCGGAGCCGGTACGCCCTTCTCGTATGCCCTCGCGGCCCGTATGCCGTCGCGGGCCGCCGGATGCGCCGGTGGCGTGTCTCAGTGGGTGTTCTGCGCCAGCCGCAGCAGGTGGTCCGCCAGGGCCTGGCCGCCGCTCGGGTCGCGGCTGATCAGCAGGAGCGTGTCGTCGCCGGCGATGGTGCCGAGGATGTCGTGCAGCTCCGCCTGGTCGATGGCCGAGGCGAGGAACTGTGCCGCGCCCGGGGGCGTCCGCAGGACCACGAGGTTCGCGGACGCCTCCGCGGAGATCAGCAGCTCCTGGGACAGGCGCCGCATCCGTTCCTCCTTGGCCGACTCGCCCAGCGGCGCGCGCGGGGTGCGGAAGCCGCCCTCGCTCGGTACCGCGTAGATCAGGTCGCCGTCGGTGTTGCGGATCTTCACCGCGTTCAGCTCGTCCAGGTCCCGGGAGAGCGTCGCCTGGGTGACGCTCAGCCCGTCGTCGGCGAGGAGCTTCGCCAACTGGCTCTGCGAGCGCACCGGTTGCCGGTTGAGGATGTCCACGATCCGGCGGTGGCGTGCGGTGCGGGTCTGCGGCACGGAGGGCCCCGCCTGCTCGTGGTCCTGCGCCTGACTCATCGTCGTCTCATTCTCCGGATCGTCCGTCCCCGCTCACTGCGTCGAGGACACCGGGAAGCGCCCGGAGGAACGCCTCCACCTCGTCGTCGCCGAGGGTCAGCGGCGGCATGAGCCGTACGACGTTCGGGGCGGGCGCGTTCACCAGGAAGCCGGCGTCCTGAGCCGCCTGCTGCACCTGCTGCGCCAGCGGCTCGGTGAGCACGATACCCAGGAGGAGGCCCGCGCCCCGGACATGGTCGACCAGAGGGTGCCGGGAACCGGTGCCCGCGCCCTCGATTCCGTCCCGCAGCTTCTCGCTCTGCCGCTTCACGTTCTCCAGGAGGCCGTCGGCCGCGATGGTGTCGAGGACGGCGAGCCCGGCGGCGCACGCGACGGGGTTGCCGCCGAAGGTCGTGCCGTGCTGACCGGGCTGGAGCAGGTCCGCCGCCCGTCCGAAGGCGACGGTGGCACCCAGCGGCAGGCCCCCGCCGAGGCCCTTGGCGAGCGTGACCACGTCCGGCAGGACGCCCTCGTGGGCCTGGTACTCGAACCAGTGCCCGGTACGGCCGATTCCGGTCTGCACCTCGTCGAGGACGAGCAGCGCCCCGGTGGCGGCGGTGATCGCGCGGGCCGCCTTCAGGTAACCGGGGGGCGGCACGACGACGCCGTTCTCGCCCTGGATCGGCTCGATGACCACGAGCGCGGTGTCCTCGGTCACCGCGGCGGCCAGCGCCTGGGCGTCACCGTAGGGGACGTGCGTGACGTCGCCGGGCAGCGGCCGGAACGGCGCCTGCTTGCCGGGCTGGCCGGTGAGTGCGAGGGCGCCCATGGTGCGGCCGTGGAAGCCGCCCTCGGTGGCGACCATGTGGGTGCGCCCGGTCAGCCGGCCGATCTTGAAGGCGCCCTCGTTGGCCTCGGCCCCGGAGTTGCAGAAGTAGACCCTGCCCTCCCGGCCGAAGAGCTGGAGCAGCCGCTCGGCGAGGACGACGGGCGGCTGCGCGATGAACAGGTTGGAGACATGGCCGAGGGAGGCGATCTGCCGGCTGACGGCCTCGACGACCGCGGGGTGGGCGTGGCCGAGCGCGTTGACGGCGATGCCGCCGACGAAGTCGACGTACTCCGTGCCGTCGGCGTCCCACAGCCGGGCGCCCTCGCCCCGCACGAGGGGCAGCCGCGGGGTGCCGTAGTTGTTCATGAGCGCGCCCTGCCACCGCCGGGTGAGCTCCTCGTTCGCGGTCATACAGCGTCCCCCTCGTTCGCCTGATCGCTCTCGTCGGGCACGACCATGGTGCCGATGCCCTCGTCGGTGAAGATCTCCAGCAGGATCGAGTGCTGGACCCGGCCGTCGATGACACGGGCGGTGCGCACGCCGTTGCGCACGGCGTACAGGCAGCCCTCCATCTTCGGCACCATGCCGGAGGACAACTCCGGCAGCAGCTTCTCCAGTTGGGATGCGGTGAGGCGGCTGATCACCTCGTCGCTGTTCGGCCAGTCCTCGTAGAGGCCCTCGACGTCCGTGAGGACCATGAGGGTTTCGGCGCCCAGTGCCGCGGCGAGTGCCGCGGCCGCCGTGTCGGCGTTGACGTTGTAGACGTGCCCGTCGTCCTGGCTGCGGGCGATCGACGAGACGACCGGGATACGGCCGTCGGCGAGCAGGGCCTCGATCGCGCCCGTGTCGATCCCGGTGATCTCGCCCACCCGCCCGATGTCGACGAGCTCGCCGTCGATCTCGGGCCGGTGCCTGGTCGCGGTCATGGTGTGCGCGTCCTCGCCGGTGAGGCCGACGGCGAGCGGCCCGTGCCGGTTGAGCAGTCCGACCAGCTCGCGCTGCACCTGCCCGGCGAGCACCATGCGGACGACGTCCATGGCCTCCTCGGTGGTGACGCGCAGGCCCGCCTTGAACTCGCTGACGATGCCGTGCCGGTCGAGGGCGGCACTGATCTGCGGCCCGCCGCCGTGCACCACGACGGGCCGGAGACCGGCGTGCCGCAGGAAGACCACGTCCTGGGCGAAGGCGGCCTTCAGCTCCTCGTTCACCATGGCGTTGCCGCCGAACTTGATGACGACGGTCCTGCCGTGGTGCCGGGTCAGCCAGGGCAGTGCCTCGATGAGGATCCGGGCCTTGGGCTGTGCGGTGTGCTTGCGGGTGCTCATGATGAGTAGGCGCTGTTCTCGTGGACGTAGTCGGCGGTGAGATCGTTGGTCCAGATGGTGGCGGTCTCGGAGCCGGCCGCCAGGTCAGCGACGATGTGGACCTCGCGGTAGCGCATGTCGACGAGGTCGCGGTCGTCGCCGACCGAGCCGTTCTTGCAGACCCAGACGCCGTTGATGGCGACGTTGAGCTGGTCCGGCTCGAAGGCCGCGGACGTGGTGCCGATGGCGGAGAGCACCCGGCCCCAGTTGGGGTCCTCGCCGTGGATCGCGCACTTGAGGAGGTTGTTGCGGGCGATGGACCGGCCCACCTCGACGGCGTCGTCCTCGGTCGCGGCGTTGACCACCTCGACCTTGACGTCCTTGCCGGCCCCCTCGGCGTCGCCGATGAGCTGCCGGGCGAGGTCGGCGCAGACGGCCCGCACGGCCTCGGCGAACTCCTCGTAGGGGGGCGTGACGCCGGCGGAACCCGAGGCGAGCAGCAGGACGGTGTCGTTGGTGGACATGCAGCCGTCGGAGTCGACGCGGTCGAAGGTGACCCTGGTGGCGGCGCGCAGGGCCCGGTCCAGCGTCTCGCCGTCGGCGTCGGCGTCCGTGGTGAGGACGACGAGCATGGTGGCCAGGCCCGGCGCGAGCATGCCGGCTCCCTTGGCCATGCCGCCGACGGTCCAGCCGTCCTTCGTGACGACGGACGTCTTGTGGACGGTGTCGGTGGTCTTGATGGCGATGGCGGCCTTCTCACCGCCGTGCTCGGACAGCTGGGCGGCGGCCGTTTCGATCCCCGGGAGCAGCTTGTCCATGGGCAGCAGGACGCCGATGAGGCCGGTGGAGCAGACGGCGACCTCGATGGGGCCGAGGCCCAGGACGCCGGCGGCCTTCTCGGCGGTGGCGTGGGTGTCCTGGAAGCCCTTGGGTCCCGTGCAGGCGTTGGCACCCCCGGAGTTGAGGACCACGGCGGAGAGCCGGCCGGTCTTGAGGACCTGCTCGGACCACAGCACCGGCGCGGCCTTGACACGGTTGGAGGTGAAGACGCCCGCGGCGGCACGGCGGGGCCCGTCGTTGACCACGAGGGCCAGGTCCGGGTTGCCGTTCTGCTTGATCCCGGCTGCGATGCCCGCGGCCCGGAACCCCCTTGCTGCCGTGACACTCACGGTGCGACTCCGATCGTGGAAAGTCCGAGCTCCTCGGGGAGCCCGAGAGCGATGTTCATGCTCTGGACGGCACCGCCCGCGGTGCCCTTGGCCAGGTTGTCGATGGCGCTGATCGCGATGATGCGGTGCGCGGCGGCGTCGTGGGCGACCTGCACCTGAACGGCGTTGGAACCGTAGACCGACGCGGTGGCGGGCCACTGCCCCTCGGGGAGCAGGTGCACGAAGGGCTCGTCGGCGAAGGCCTTCTCGTAGGCGGCGCGGACGGACTCGGCGGTGACACCGGGCTTCGCCTTCGCGCTGCAGGTGGCCAGGATGCCGCGGGGCATCGGCGCGAGGGTGGGCGTGAAGGAGACGGAGACGGGCTGCCCGGCGACCGCGCCGAGGTTCTGGATCATCTCGGGGGTGTGCCGGTGCACGCCGCCGACGCCGTAGGGGGTCATGGAGCCCATGACCTCGCTGCCGAGCAGATGCGGCTTGGGCGCCTTGCCGGCGCCAGAGGTGCCGGAGGCGGCGACGATCACCGCCTCGTTCTCGGCGAGCTGGGCGGCGTACGCGGGGAAGAGCGCGAGCGTGACGGCGGTCGGATAGCAACCGGGTACCGCGATGCGCTTGGACCCCTCCAGCGCAGCGCGGGCACCCGGCAGTTCGGGGAGGCCGTAGGGCCAGGTCCCGGCGTGCGGGGAACCGTAGAACGTCTCCCAGTCGGACGCGTCCTTCAGGCGGAAGTCGGCACCCATGTCGATCACGAGCACATCGGGGCCGAGCCGCTCGGCGACAGCGGCGGACTGCCCGTGGGGCAGGGCGAGGAAGACCACCTCGTGCCCGGCCAGGACCCCGGCGGTGGTCTCCTCCAGCACGCGGTCGGCGAGGGGCAGCAGATGCGGCTGCAGCGCGCCGAGCCGCTGACCGGCGTTGGAGTTCCCGGTCAGGGCGCCGATCTCGACCCCGGGGTGCGCCAGGAGCAGCCGCAGGAGCTCTCCGCCCGCGTATCCGCTCGCTCCGGCCACCGCCGCACGTACCGTCATGGAACCTCCTCCTGGATGGCATGACTATACGTTTCGCTGCACGTTTATGCAATCCATGCAGCGTACGGCCACCCGGTTCCGCGGCGGCACCCGGCCACGGCGAGCACTCCCGGCGAGCACCTGTGTGTGCCGGATGCGCGTCCCCGGCGGTGAGGGCTTTGTCGCGCCGAGGCTCCGCGTCAGGACGGGGCGAGGACGCAGAACTCGTGGCCCTCCGGGTCGGCCAGGCACGTCCACGGGACGTCGCCCTGGCCGAGGTCGAGGCCGGTGGCGCCGAGGGACCGCAGCCGGGCCACCTCGGCCGCCATGTCGTCACCGGGGTACGGCAGCAGGTCGAGATGGACGCGGTCCGGCACGGCCTTCACGCCGGGCGTGCGCAGGAACTCGAGATACGGGCCGACACCTTTGGCGGAGCGCAACGACGCATGATCGTCGGTCACCTCGTGCAGGGTCCAGTCCATCGCCTCGTCCCAGAACCGGGCCATGGCCCGCGGATCCGCGCAGTCGACCACCACCGCGGCGATCGGCCCGGTGTCCCGGTACGTCTCCCGAGGCTCCAGCACGCAGAACTCGTTGCCCTCGGGGTCGGCGAGGACCGTCCACGGCACGTCGCCCTGGCCCACGTCGGCGGGCGTCGCGCCGAGAGCCCTCAGTCGCGCGACCAGCTCCCTCTGATGGGCCGCAGAGGCGGTGGCGAGATCGAGGTGCACACGGTTCTTCGCCGTCGTCCTGGGTTCCGGGACGGGAACGACGTCGATGCCGACGGCGACCGGGTCCGGCCAGACGAGGCCGCCGACGGGTCCGACGTAGGTGGTCACGCCGGGGCTGTGAGCACTCCAGCCGAGCGCCTCCGCCCAGAACCGGCCGACCGCCGCGGCATCAAGGGCCTTGATGTTCACCTGAACAGGTCGCAGTGCCATGCCGGCGATCCTAAGCACCCGCACTGACACCGGACCGCCGCACCACGACACTCACGCACCGTCGCACCCGGCGTCTCCCCGGCACGGAGGACGTGCGGGTGCGCCGCCGCGGGAACCGCCCGAGCATGGTGGTGTGCCAGCACGTACACCGATCGTGGTCGGCGTCGACCCCGACCCCGCCCAGCGCGGGGCTCTCGCCTGGGCCGCCGACGCGGCGGACCTGCGGCGCCTGCCGCTGCTGCTGGTCCTCGCGCAGAACCTGCCGACCCCCGGCGACCGGCCCTCGGGCGGACGGCCGTCCTGGGAGGAGTGGAACGAGGCGCTGCACGCCACGGGGGATCGGGCGCTGAGGGACGCGGTGGCCTTCGTCGAGTCGCGGTGTCCGCGGGTGCGGGTGTCCGGGCTGCTGGCCGAGGGCCATCCGGCGTGGGTCCTGCGGGAACAGTCGCGGCACGCCGCTCAGGTCGTGCTCGGTTCCTGGCACCTCAGTGCCCGCCGGGAGCTCTTCACCTCCGCCGCCGTGGCCCTGCCGGTCATCGCCCACTCGCCCTGCCCCGTCGTGGTCGTACCGGAGTCGGGGCACATCGTCCGGCAGCCGCCGTACGTCGTGGTCGGGGTCGACGGCAGCCCCCAGTCCGCCGCCGCCGTCGACGTCGCGATCGAGGAGGCCGCCCTGCGGGGCGCGTCCCTGCGGGCCCTGTGGGTGTGGCACGCGCCACGGCTCGGGGCCCCGGACGAGGGGGCCCTCCAGGAGTGCCGCCGGCTGCTGTCGGAGACGGTTTCCGGGCGCGCCGCCGGCCATCCCGAGGTGGACCTGCGGCAGGAGGTCCTGCCGGGCCACCCCGTGGAGGTCCTCGCCAAGGCGTCCGAAGACGCCCTGGGCGTGGTCGTGGGCACCCGCGGGCACGGCGGCTTCACCGGCATGCTGCTGGGCTCGGTCGGCCAGGGCCTGCTGCACCACGCACGCTGCCCGGTCATCGCCGTCCCACACGCTCACGAGCGGTAGACGGCACGCCGCCGGGGCCGCCCCCGCGGCGGGCCGGCGCGAGCATGATCGCGCGGGAGACGACGAAGGTCACCGGAACCGCCGCGGCGGAGGCGAGCAGAGGGGCGAGCCGGCTCCCGGCGTGCAGCACGCCGACGACCACGTACACGCCCGCGGTCGTGACCACGAAATTGGTGGCGGTCGTCAGCGGGAACAGCATGAATTTCCGCCAGGTCGGGCGTGTCCGGTAGGTGAACCGCGCATTGAGGAAAAAGGAACCGGTCATACTCACGGCGAACGCGAGAACGTGCGCGGGGAGATAAGGCAAACGCACGAGCAACAACAGGTAAAGCCCGTAATACGTCATGGTGTTGATGCCGCCGACCACGGCGAAGGTGATGATCTGCCGCGCCATCGGCCGCGCCTTTGCCGTGCGCATCAGGGAATCAGGTCCTTCCTGGCGCCGCGCGGCGCGCGGCCTTCCGTTCGTTCCGCGTTGGTGGCCTTCACCAGGAAGTGCGGCCGCCCCTTCACCTCGTAGTAGATGCGGCCGGTGTACTCCCCGATGACCCCCAGCATGACCATCTGCACTCCGGCGAGGGCGGTGACGGCCGTGATGATCGTGACATAGCCGGGTGTGTCCACGCCGTGGACCAGCGCGGCGGCCACGATCCACACCGTGTACAGCCCCGCGCACAGCAGCAGGCCCATGCCGAGGTACAGAGCCGCGCGCAGCGGCCTGTTGTTGAAGGAGAGCAGCCCGTCGAGCCCGTAGTTGAGCAGGCTCCGGAAGGTCCACGAGCTGCGGCCGTGCGCGCGCACGGCGTTCTCGTACTCGAAGGTGGCGCTGGGGAACCCGACCCACGCGAACAGGCCCTTGGAGAAGCGGTTGTACTCGGTGAGGGCCAGCACCGCGTCCACCACGCGCCGGGAGAGCAGACGGAAGTCACCGACGCCGTCCACGAGTTCCACGTCGACGAGACGGTTGACGAGCCGGTAGTAGAGGCGGGCGGTGAGGGTCCGGGTGAACCGGTCGCCGCTCCTGGTGCGCCGGGCGATGACCTGGTCGTGGCCCTGCCCGTGCAGACGGACCATGTGCCCGATCAGTTCCGGCGGGTGCTGCAGGTCCGCGTCCATGACGACGACGGCGTCTCCGGAGGCGTGCCGCAGACCGGCGAGCAGTGCCGCTTCCTTGCCGAAGTTGCGGCTGAAGGAGACGTACCGCACGCGCGCGTCGAGGCCGGCCAGGCGCTGGAGGGCGGCGAGGGTCCGGTCGCGGCTGCCGTCGTCCACGTACACGAACTCCATGTCGTGGCCGAGCGGCAGCAGGTCGTCCGCGACCTTCCGGACCTGGTCGTGGAACCGCCCGATGGCGTCTTCCTCGTTGTAGCAGGGCACGACGATCGAGATGAGCATGGTTGTTCCCCCGGGGCGCGGTCGGAGAGCGTCGGTCAGGCGCTCGCACGGTCGTGTGGTCGTGTGGTCGTACGCGGTGCGGGGCGGCCCGCACCGCGCCGCCGGCGGACGGCGGTGAAGGCGCCGAGCAGCACCAGGGCCAGTAGCGAGGCGGCCCCGACGGCGGTGCCCAGCCGCAGCCCGGGCGGGTGGAACGTGCAGGTGAGGCTGGTCGAGGAGCCGTCCAGCGGCACGGCGACCAGTCCGTGGTACTGCCCCGCGGGTACGGCGCGGGCGTCGCCCGTGGCGCAGCGCCAGCCGGAGATCCGGGGAACCGCGACGACGGCGGTCCCCGTGCTGCCGGGCGGGAGCACGGCCCGGACGGTGCCGTCGGAGACGGTCACCGCGGTGGCTCCGGTGGCCTTCAGCCGCCCGACGGCCGTGCGGAGCCGGGCGGTGTCCAGGCAGCCCACCGCCCCGTCCGGGACGAGGCCCGTGCGGTCGGGTGACAGCTCGATCCGCAGCCGGCCGGAGGCCGGCACCCTGCCGAGCCGCTGCATGGCGGCGATCTTGGTGACGGGGTGGTCGGACCTGAAACGGCCGACCGGGCCGCCGGGCTGGGCGCCGGCGAGCCCGGCGGTGCCCGAGAAGTGGGGCGCCCACAGGTACACCTCGCTGCCGGCCGGGCAGCGGGCCGTGATCGTGGGCTTCCGTGCGGCGGTCCCGGGGGGCGGCACGCCGAGGCGCAGGCCCGGCCGCTCGTCGTCGCCGCGGTCCGGCGGCCTGCCGGCGCTGGTGCGCACCGTGAGGCGGGGCACCGTGTAGACGCGGGCGCCCAGCAGCAGTTCCTGATTGCGGTACGGCGACGGCCCGAAGCCGAGGGCACCCGTGCGGGCGGGGGCCCCAGACGGCCGCACCGTGACCAGGGGCGGGACGTCCTGCCGGGACACGGTCACCCCGCTGCCGTCCTGCGGGAACCAGTTCTGATGAGGGTCCGGCGGGGAGTGCACCCGTGCTCCGACGGAGAAGATCGCGTCCGTGACGGCGTTGTCCAGGCTCTGCGGATTCCGGCCGCGCGAGGTCCAGCCGTCGCCCAGCGCGGTGAGCGTGCGGCTGAGGACGTCCGAGGTGAGGCTGCTGTAGTACTGGGCGCCCTGGCCGCCGACCAGCAGCGGATCGTTGCCGACGGTCTGCTCCCGGCCCGGCTCGGTGCGGTACCGGGGCCAGCCGCCGGCCCCGGCGATGGCCTCCGCCTGCCGCTGCTGCCGCGCTCCCCAGGGCGCGTAGTCGTCCATGTGTGCCAGCCGCAGCCGGGTGGCCACGGCGGACGTGGCGGCGGACTCGCCGAGCTGTGCGCCGATGAGCAGCACCACGGCGAACCCGGCCAGCGCGCCGCGGCGCCCGCTGCCCGTGGGACGCCCGCCGGGCGTGCGGCCGAGCAGGGCCAGCCCGCCCAGCGCGCCGGCGGCGGCGAGCAGCAGCACGGGCCAGGCGAAGGGGCGCACCAGCTCGCTGCGGCTCGCGACGGCGGCGACCAGCGCGAGCAGCCCGGCCGCCGCACTCAGCGCCCGTGGGCCGGGTACTCCGTGGGAGAGCGCGTGCCATGCGGCGATCACCAGCAGGGCGCACAGGACGAACGCCTGACGGTACGCGCTGCCCTGCGGTGCGGCGAAGGCGTGCCAGGCCAGATGGGTGGGCGCCCACTGCATCGACAGGGCCACCCCGGCCACCAGCAGCGTCCACCCCGCGCGCACCCGCGGGGGCACCGCCCGGTGGAACGGCAGGGCGAGGGCCAGCAGCAGGGCCGTGGTGCCCACGTACACGGCCGGCGTGCCGAAGCTGTACGTGGTGGGCAGCAGGCGGGCCAGCAGGTCCTCCGTCGCCACCGGGACGAAGTGCCTGACCCTGCCGGGGTAGGCGTGCCTGGTGCCGGCGTAGACCACGGCCACCAGCGGTGCGGCCAGGCCGACGCCGAGGGCTGCGGTCACGCCGGCCCGGCCGGCCACCGCGAGCGCCCGCCGGCGCGGGAGGCCTGCGAGCCACAGCCGCAGCAGCAGCACCAGGCCGGCGGCGAGCGTGGCCATGTACGCCGTGTAGAAGTTGGCGATCCAGGCGACCGCCACGACCAGCACCCCGGGGACCGGGCGCCGTCCGGCCAGTGTCCACTCGCCGACCAGGCACAGCAGCGGCAGGGCGACGAGGCCGTCGAGCCACATCGGGTTGTACGCCGCGTCCGCCACGCTCCAGCCGCACAGGGCGTAGGACGCGCCCAGCAGTCCCGCCGCCCACCAGCGCCCGGGGCGCAGGACGGGCAGCAGCCACGCCATGGCGGCGCCGGCGGACGCCGTCTTCAGCAGGGTGATCACATACACGGCGAGGTCGATCTCGTCCCGTGGGAACACCGCGACGAGCAGGGCGAACGGGCTGCCGAGGTAGGTACCGAGGTCGGGCAGGAAGCTGGAGCCGAACCCGGACTGCCAGTTGACGAGGAGACCGCCGTCGGCCCTTCCGTGCAGCAGGTCCCACAGGTGGGCGTGGAACGGCACGTACTGGTTGCCCAGGTCGTTGACGCTCCGGGTGCGGGGGCCGAAGGGGTAGCTGCGGGCCACGGCGTCGGCTGCGCAGAACGCGGCGGCGGTGAGCGCCGCCGCGAGCAGGGCGGCGGCGTGCCCCGGCCGGGGACGGGTCGCGGTTGTCACACCCGGTCCCCGGCCGGCCGGCATCGCACGTTCCCGTGAGCAATGCCACGTCCACGGCGGAAGCCGGTCGGTAAACCGGTCACGGGCAGGGTCGAATACGGCATTTCGGCGGGCCCCCAGAGAAATTGGGACGCAGGGCGTCTCGTCCGGGGGTCTCACTCCCCGCGGGTCGTCCATTCGCCGGCTTAGACAGGTATTGCTTCCCGATGGTTGTGTCACCCCCGGAAAGTGAGGAGGTGAATTCCGGAGATCCACGCAGGCACGGGAAAGGGGATCGAGCGCGGCCTGCTGCCGGTTGGGGCTGCGGCCCGCGCCGGCCGGGGCCGCCTCCGCCCGGTCCCGGGATCACGGCCCCGCTTCCCGCCCCACTGCGACGGACGTAGGGTCGATCGCGTCCGACGAGGCCGGGGAAGGGGTGGCGGTGGGCGGGTTCTGGCCGGTGGAGGATGTGCTGGCCCATCTGGCCGGGCGCTGGCACGCGGAGCGCACCATGCGGGACCTCGCGAGCGGCGAGGAGGGCCGCTTCAGCGGGACGACCGTGTTCACGCCGCTGGAGGACGGCAGTGACGGCCTTCTGCACCACGAGTCGGGGATCGCCGTCTGGCGGGGCACACCACGGCCCGCCGAGCGGACCCTGTGGTTCCTGCCCGGGGACTCCCCCGGCACCGCCCGGGTGCGGTTCGCCGACGGCCGTCCGTTCCACGACCTCGACCTCACCACCGGGCACCATGTCGCCGAGCATCCGTGCGCCGCGGACCTGTACCGGGGCGAGTTCACCGTGTACGACGCGGACCACTGGCGCACGGTGTGGCGGGTGGGCGGGCCCGCGAAGGACCTGGTTCTGACCACCGACTACACGCGCGAGCCGTGATGCCCGCGCCGGCCGCCCGGCCGCCCGGCCGCCCGGCCGCCCGTCAGACCAGCTGCTGGGAGACGGGCTCCAGACGCAGGTTCCAGCGCCCGCCCCGCCCCGCCAGCGAGATCGTCGACAGGGGGCGGACGTCGATGTTCCAGTACGACGAGGGCTGCGCCTTGAGTGCGTACACCAGGGCGGCCCGCACCACCGACGGTTCCGCCACGGCGACGATGCGGCTGCCGTCGTCGACGGGACGCGTGTCCAGCCAGCCGCCCACCCGCGAGATGAACGACACGAGCGACTCGCCGCCGTGCGGCGCGGAGCGGGGATCCGCGAGCCAGGCGTCCACCGCCGAGGGCTCCCGGGCCATCGCCTCGCCCAGCGTGAAACCGCGCCAGCGGCCCATGTCGCAGTCCCGCAGCGCCGGCTGCACCAGCGGCGCGTAGCCGAGCGCGTCACCGGTCGCCCGGCTCCGTGGCGTCGGGGAGCAGTAGCGCAGTTCGGCCGCCGCCAGCGGCACCAGCTCCCAGGCGGAACGTTGCACCTCGTCCCAGCCCGCCTGGTCCAGCGGCCGGTCGTCCTCGAAGCGCTCCGCGAGCAGCGAGGAGCCGCGCGCCGCGGCGACGAACGTGACCCGAAAATGCATGCCGCGATCGTGAGCCGCACAAGTGTGCTGGTCAAGAGGCTTACTCAGGAGTTACCAAGGGTGTCCGGGGTCTCACCCAGCGCCCCGGCCCGCCTGGTCGTACCGCAGCACCATCCAGTCGTCCGGCCGGTCGAGCGGCTCGAAACCGAGCTTCGCGTAGACGCCGTGCGCGTCGTGCGTGGCCAGCAGGATGCGCCGCAGCCCCAGGGGCGCGAGACGGTCGCGTACCGCGCCGACCAGTGCGGTGCCGATGCCCTTGCCGCGCACGGACCGGTCCACGTACACGTCGCAGAGCCAGGCGAACAGCTCCTCGTCGGTCACCACGCGCGCGTACGCCACCTGGTCGCCCGAAGCCGTCTCGTACACCCCGAAGTTGAGGGAGCGCCCGACCGCGCGTTCGTGCTTGTCGTGGGGACGGCCGAGCGCCCAGTACGCGTCGGTGGACAGCCAGTGGTGGGTGCGGTCGATGTCGACGCGGGCGGTGTCGGCGGAGAACTCATAGCCGTCGGGAAGGCGTGGTGCGGTGGTCATGGCGGGAGACTCCCAGGCCGGGACGGTGCTGTCGAACGCGTTTCCGACGGCCGCGTCAGGGCGCCGGCGATGGGCCGCCGGTGCCCCGACGGGGCCGGAGCACCTCGTCGCAGGCGGCCCGCAGGCGGCGTACGCCCTCCGCGATCTCCCCCTCCCCGGCGACGGCCGCGAAGCTCAGCCGCAGGTGCGCGGCGGGAGGTTCGGCGCTGAAATAGGGCCGGCCGGGGGTGACCGCCACACCCGCCCGCAGCGCGCCGGACACGAGGGCGGACTCATCGGTGCCGTCGGGCAGGCGCAGCCAGAGGTGATAACCGCCCGACGGGACGTGCGGGAGGGCGAGTTCGGGAAGCCGCAGCCGGAGGGCGGCGGTCATGGTGTCGCGGCGGTGCTTGAGCTCCGTGGAGAGGGCCCGCAGATGGCGGGGCCAGGCCGGCGAGCCGACCAGTTCGAGCGCGGCCTCCTGCAGGGGCCTCGCCACGAAGAAGGTGTCGACGATCTGGATGGCGCGCAGCCGCTCCAGGACCGGGCCCCGCGCGGCCAGGGCGCCGACCCGGAGACTGGGCGAGGTCGCCTTGGTGAGCGAGCAGACGTGCACGACGACGCCGTCGGGGTCCTCGGCGGCGAGCGGAGGCGGGAGCGGTCCGGCGTCCGCGTGCGCCAGCCGTCGTACGAAGTCGTCCTCGATCACGAACGCTCCGGCGTCGCGCGCGATGCGCAGCACCTCACGCCGCCGCCCGGCGGCGAGGACGGCGCCGGTGGGGTTCTGGAACAGCGGCTGGCACACGACGACACGGGCACCGCTCGCCCGGAACGCGTCGGCGAGCAGGCCCGGTTTCACGCCGTCCGCGTCGACCGGCACCGGTACGGGCCGCAGCCCGGCCGCGCGGGCGATCGCCAGCATGCCCGGATACGTGGGGGACTCGACCAGGACCGGGGCGCCCGGCGGTGCCAGCGCCCTGAGCGCGGTGGTCAGCGCGGACTGGCCGCCGGCCGCGATCAGCACCTCCGCGGCGGTGGTCGCGCCGCCGATGCCACGCGCGAACCACTCGCGCAGTTCGGGGATCCCGTCGACGGGCGGCCTCGCCCAGACCCCGGGCCGCCGCCCGGCGCGGGACAGCGCCTCGCCCATCGCGCGCTCGGGCTGGAGCGACGGGTGGAGATAGCCGCCGTTGAACTCGACGACGCCGGCCGGCGGGGCGGCCAGGGAGGCCAGCACGCCCGAGGCGTCGACGCTCCGCGGCACGGCGTCGGCCACGGCGTCCGCGCTCAGCGCGACCTCCTGCCAGGCGGTGTCCCCCACCGCGGGTGCCATCGCGCGCGGCTCGGCACGGAACGCCCCCGCCCCGGGCCTCGTGACCACCAGTCCCTCGGCGGCCAACCGCGCCAGCGCCCGCGACACCGTCACCGGACTCACCCGGAACCGCTCGACAAGTGCACGGCTGGACGGAAGCTTCTCACCCGGAGAGTAGCGATCGAGCTCCGTTCGCAGGCGGTTCGCCAACCCACCGACACTGCTACGCTCGTTCATGAGAGCAGAGAATAGCGCTACCGCACCGATGCCGATAGCGGTCACCGCGAGCGGGGACCCTCGGGGACGCGAGTACGGCATCGTCCAGGCCGCCCTCGGAGTCGTCGCCTTCTCCCTCACGTTTCCCGCCACCGCCTGGGGCCTGGAGGGCTTCGGCCCCTGGTCGCTCGTCGGGCTGCGCAGTGTGCTGGCCGCCGTCATCGCCGCCGCGTGGCTGCTGGCCCTCCGGGTGCCCGTGCCGGCGCGGCCGCACCGGGCGGGCCTCGCCGTCGTCGCGGCCGGGGTCGTGCTGGGGTTTCCGCTGCTGACCACCCTCGCCCTGCGGACCTCGACCACGGCGCACGCCGCCGTGGTCGTCGGTCTGCTGCCGCTCACCACGGCCGTCCTCTCGGCCCTGCGTACCGGCGCACGCCCCTCCCGCACGTTCTGGTTCGCCGCGCTCGCGGGCGCCGCCGCCGTCGTCGCGTTCACCGTGCGGCAGAGCGGCGGCGCACTGACCGGGGCGGACGCCTACCTGTTCGGCGCGCTGCTGGTGTGCGCCGCGGGCTACACCGAGGGCGGCCGGCTGGCCCGGGTCATGCCCGGCTGGCAGGTCGTGGGGTGGTCGCTGGTGCTGTGCCTGCCGCTCACGGTGCCCGGTGCGCTGCTGGCCCTGTCCCGCGAGCCGGTCCACCTCACGGCGCACGGCGTGGTGGGGCTGCTGTGGGTGGCGGCCGGGTCGCAGTTCTTCGGGCTCCTCGTCTGGTACCGGGGTATGGCGGCGATCGGAATCCCGAGGGCCAGCCAGTTGCAGCTGGCTCAGCCGCTGCTCACACTGGTGTGGTCGGTGCTGCTCCTCGGCGAGCACCTCACCCCGGCCGCGCCCCTGACGGCGGTGGCGGTCGTGGTCTGCATCGCGGTCACGCAGCGGGCGCGGGGCTGACCCGGGCGGGGCCGCGCGGAGCGGGTCACCGGCACCGTCGGCCGCGGTCCCGCGGCCCCTTACCGATACTCCCGCACGCGACGAGGAGGCCCGTCGGATGCGCGCAACTGTGGGCGACAAGCTGGTGCAGCACGGCAGGATCGTCGGGCAGCACGACAAGGTCGGCGAGATCGTCGAAGTGATGGGCAAGGAGGGCAACCCGCCGTACCGCGTCCGCTTCGAGGACGGGCACGAGGGTGTGTGCTCCCCGGGCCCCGACTCCGAGATCCGCCACAAGGACGTCGGCCGAAGGGTCCGCTGACCCCTCAGCGCGGGGACGCGGCCGGCTGCCGGTAGTGGTCGGCGACCACCCGCGCCATCGCGCCGACAGGGTCCGCGCCGACCTCCCGGGCGGCGAAGAAGACATGCCCGCGCACCTGCGGGTACCGCTGGGCGAGGGTGAGGTGCCGGGACAGTTCCGCCGGATCCTGCCAGGCGGCCGGCTGCTGCGGGTCACCGGCCTTGTACAGTGCCTCACCCACGTACAGCTGCACGGCCGTGCCCTGGGCGACCCCGGCCCACCAGGAGACGAGCTTCGCGTAGTCGGCCGCGGCGAAGCCGATGTTCCAGTAGATCTGCGGGCAGATGTAGTCCAGCCACCCGGACCTCACCCATGCCCTGGTGTCCGCGTACAGGTCGTCGTAGGTCTGCACCCCGGCCCGGGTGTCCGAGCCGCGGGCGTCGGTCGTGGCGTTGCGCCACACCCCGAACGGGCTGATGCCGAAGCGTGCGGTGGGCCGCACCTGCCGGACGCGGGCGGCGGTCTCCCGCACCAGCAGATCGATGTTGTTCCTTCGCCAGGCGGCGCGGCCGGGGAAGCCGCCCCCGTGGGCCGCGTACGCCGCGTCGTCGTCGAAGGACTGGCCGGCGACCGGGTACGGGTAGAAGTAGTCGTCGAAGTGGACGCCGTCGACCGGGTAGCGGCGTACGGCGTCGAGGACCGCTTCCTGCACAAAGGCGCGGACCTGCGGCACTCCGGGGTTGTAGTAGAGCTTGCCGCCGTAGGCCACGGCCCAGTCCGGGTGCGTGCGGGCGGGGTGCGAGGCGACCAGCCGCGCCGGGTCGGCGTGCAGGGCGATCCGGTAGGGGTTGAACCATGCGTGCAGCTCCAGGCCCCGCGCATGCGCCTCCTCGACGGCCGTGCCCAGCGGGTCCCAGCTGGGGTCCGCTCCCTGGGTGCCGGTGAGGTACTGGGACCAGGGTTCGTACGGCGAGGGCCACAGCGCGTCCGCGGAGGGGCGCACCTGGAAGAACACGGTGTTCAGCCGGCGCCGCACCGCCGTGTCGAGGTGGGCGCACAGCTCGGCGCGCTGCGCGGAGGCCGCCGCGCCGGGGTGGGAGGGCCAGTCGCGGTGGAGCACCGTCGCCAGCCACATCCCCCGCATCTCGCCTGCCGGGGCGCCCCGCGGCACGGCGGCGGCGTCGCCCGCCGCCACCAGGCCCGACAGCGCGGCCACCGCGAACGCCCGGCGTGACATCCGTCCCATGCCCTCATCCCCATACGCAGCGGATCCGTGCGGTCACGGATCGTCTCCCGGCAGAGCATGCCCGACCCGGACGATCGATCATCGCTCCTTTCGGAGTAACGTGCACGATCGGAGCAGGCACCGAACCACGGAGGGCCTGCCGGAGGACGTCCTGTGATCCGGGGAGCCCGGCATGATCCGCGGGGCGCCTCACCAGGCCCGAGATCAGCGAAAGGCACGATGTGACAGACATCGAACGCGTCGGAGTGGTCGGCTGCGGCCAGATGGGAGCGGGCATCGCCGAGGTGTGCGCCCGCGCCGGACTGGACGTGAAGGTCGCCGAGACCACCGGCGAGGCCCTGGAGATCGGCCGGACCCGTCTGTTCGGTTCCCTGTCCAAGGCGGCCGAGCGGGGGAAGATATCCGAGGAGGAGCGGGAGGCGACGCAGGCGCGCCTGACCTTCACCACCGACCTCGGCGAGTTCGCGGACCGCGATCTGGTGATCGAGGCGGTCGTCGAGAACGAGCAGGTGAAGACGGAGATCTTCCAGGTGCTCGACCAGGTGGTGACCCGCCCGGACGCCCTTCTCGCCTCCAACACCTCCTCGATCCCGCTGGTGAAGCTCGCGGTCGCCACCTCGCGGCCGGACCACGTCATCGGCATCCATTTCTTCAACCCGGCCCCGGTGCAGAAGCTCGTCGAGCTGATCCCCGCGCTCACCACCTCCGAGGGCACCGTCGGCCGGGCCCAGCTGTTCGCCGAGAAGGTCCTCGGCAAGCACGCCATCCGCGCCCAGGACCGCTCGGGGTTCGTGGTCAACGCGCTGCTCGTGCCCTATCTGCTGTCCGCCATCCGGATGTTCGAGTCGGGCATCGCCGGCCGCGAGGACATCGACAACGGCATGGAGATGGGCTGCGCCCATCCGATGGGCCCGCTGAGGCTCTCCGACCTGATCGGCCTGGACACCATCGTCTCGATCGCCGACTCGATGTACGAGGAGTACAAGGAGCCCCTGTACGCCGCTCCCCCGCTGCTGCAGCGCATGGTGGAGGCGGGCCGGCTCGGCCGGAAGACGGGCTCCGGCTTCTACACCTACGCCTGATGACGGGGCGTCGGTCCCTGTGAGGGACGGGCCCGGCACCGCCTCCGGTGCCGGGCCCGCGCCATTCACACGTCGTGTGCGGGCCGGACCCGCATATGCCTGCCGCACACTCTCCCCACGCGCCGACCAGGGGAGTTGACTCACCATGCGCATGCAAGGGATGTGACGACTACGGAAAGGAGCGGACTTGTGACCGCCGACCCCGAGCATCCCGTGGTCCATGGAGAAGTCGCAGAGTTACGCCGCCGCCTCGATGTGGCACACGCCCGCGTCGAGGGAGGGCTGGCCCTGCTCAGTCACCGCGCCGAGCAGACCGCCAAGGATCTCGACGAGCTGAGCCTGCGGGTCGTCGCGCTGGAACACACGCGCTGGCCGCTGCCCGCGGTCGCCGCCCTCACGGCCGTGGGCGCGCTCGTCGTGGCGATCTGGCAGGCTCTGGGCCGTTAGAGGCCCGCAGGCCGCGGACGGGGGATCAGGGCAAGGCGTCCTGCCCGAGCCTGAGATGGTGCAGGAGGAGCAGCGCCGCCGCCATGTTGGCGGCCGGGACCTCTCCGCGGGCGACCATGTCGGGGACGAGCTTGAGGGGAACCCATTCCCGGCGGTCCGACTCGAAGTCGTCCACGGGGTGTCCGACGTACTCGGCCTCGTCGGTCCAGTAGACGTGGTGCCTGGCGTCGGTGAGCCCGTTGGAGGGCTCGACGCTCATGAGATGGCGCAGGGGTCCCGGCCGCCAGCCGGTCTCCTCCTCGAGTTCCCGGGCCGCCGCCACGGCGATGTCCTCGCCGTCCTCGACGACGCCCGCCGCGAGTTCCCACCCCCAGCTGTCGGTGATGAAGCGGTGCCGCCACAGCAGCAGCACCTCGTTGGCCTCGTTGACGACGGTGGCCACGGCGACGGGCCGCAGCCGTATCAGGAAGTGGTCGAGGTGCCGGCCGTCCGGCAGCTCGACATCGGCGAGATTGACGCTGAACCAGCGGTTTGCATACACAGTTTGTTCGTTCAGTTTCGTCCACTGCACGGTTCTGCCACCTTCCGGGGAGTAAGTGGCAATATCGCAGCAGGAGCGTTCACTCAGCAGGCTCCGGCAGTGGACGGGGCGACGGCTACAGCGGCACGCGCAGCGCCCCGTCGATGAGTTCGGCCGCCTCGGCCGTTCCCGCGCAGCCACTGCGTGCGAGGTGCTCGCGTACCGCCCGCAGTCTGTCGCGCAGACGCATGGACTCCATTCCCCGCGCCCGCTCCGCCATCTCGACCGCGGTGGCCGCCGCCTTGTCGGCATGGCCCTGGCGCAGCTCGATCTGGCTGAGGATGGCGAGCCGGTGCACCCGCCCGCGGTCGTGCGCCGGCGTGTCGACGGCGGCCGCGGCGTGCTCCCCCGCCGCCACCAGGTCGCCGAGGCTGAGCAGCGCCTCCGCGACCTGGACGTTGACGAGACCGGGCTGGACATAGCCGGTCTCGTCCGGTTCACGGCCGCGCCGGATGCGTTCGGCGGCCGACTCGGCCCGCCCGATGCAGGCCAGCGCGCCGGCGGAGTCCCCGAGGTGCGCGTACGCCTTCGCCTGCATCGCGTACAGGTCGGAGGCGAGCGCCGGAGTGATGTCCCGGCCCGCGGCGCGCAGCGCGGCCTCGGCGAAGGCGACGGCCTGCCGGTACTCCTTCATGAACAGCGACTGGTTGACCAGCAGGGCTATCACATACGCGCCCAGTCCCCGGTCCCCGCTGGCCTTCGCCAGGCGCAGGGCCTGGTGGAAGTAGCGCTGGGCCAGGCCGTGGGCGTCCGAGTCGTACGCGCAGATGCCGGCGATCGCCACCAGACCGCCGGTGGCGCGGTGAAGTTGACGGCCCGTCGCGTCGGTGTAGCCGCCGCGCAGCAGCGGCGCCGTCTCGGCGTTGAGGAAGCCGACGATACGGCTGCGGGTCGCGATGCCGCCCGCCTTGCGGTACATCTGCTCGTAGTGGGCGCGGGCGGCGCGCAGCATCTCGATGTCGGCCGAGGTGACCCGGTGCCGGCCGCCGCGCGAGACGTCCACGTCCTCGGGCGGGTTCTCCCACTCCCACACGGGCATCACGGCGGGCGTGCCGGTGACGGCGGGGGCGCCCAGGATGTGGGGGCGCTGCTGCTCGTCGGAGCGCCACAGGGCGGTGGCCCGCTCGACGAAGCCGGACAGGGTCGAGCCGTGCGGGGTGACGGGCTCGCCGGGCACGCCGAGGCCGATGTCGTCGAGGGTCACCGGGCGGTGCAGCCGGGCCGCGAGCACCTCGCAGATCAGGTCGGGTACCTGGCCGCGCGGACGCTGGCCCTTCAACCACCGTGCCACGGCCGTGTGTTCGTAGCGGAGCGCGAGACCGCGCGCCCGCCCCGCCTGGTTGACGTGCGCCGCGAGTCCCGCGTGGGAGATCCCGGCCTCGTCGAGGATCGCGTCGAGCAGTGTGTTGGGCTGCATGTGGGTGCCCCCCGGTGGCTCGGTGCCGACAGCGTAGTGCGTCCGGGTTCACACGGGGTGTGAACGGAGTGCCCGAATCCGGCCGGTACGCGCGCTGTTGCGCAGAGTCTCCGGCCGCTTGACTGAAACACCTCGTAAGAGGCCGGCCGGGCCGCCGGCTCCCCCTCGTACAGTGCGGCGGCCCGCTGCAGCGTCGTCCGCCCCGCTGCCTGCCCGACACTCCGTGGCGGGGCGGACGACGCGTGGCGCTCCGCCGGGAGGGGGTGTTCCCCGCGCCTAGGCCGCAGGGCCGCGGTCCGCCGGGACGCCGGGGGCTTCCCTGGCTCCGAGGGAGGCGCGCCGGGCCAGGCGGTCGTTGCGGAGGACCAGGAGGGCCACATCGTCGGTGGGACGGCCGCCGGTGTGGCGCAGGAGCCCGGTGAAGACGGTCCGCAGCACGCTCTGGGGTACGACGACGTGACGGTCGCGGACGGCGTCGGCGAGCACCGCGGGCAGGGCGAAGAACCGGCCGCGGACGTCGCGCGCGTCCTCGGCCCCGTCGGTGTGCAGGAACAGCGCCCGCCCGGGCGGCAGCCGTCCGCAGTCCACGGCGCACAGGTCCTCGGGGAGCGGGAAGGGGCCCAGCGGAGGCAGCGGTTCGGCACGGGCCAGCGGCTCGACACGGCCCGGTGCGAGCAGATACGGCCATGGATGACCGCAGTTCAGGGCGCGCAGTTCCCCGTCGCGGCCGATCTCCAGGAGCAGCAGGGTCACGAAGTCCTCGGCGGCCGGGCTGTCCGGCTCCCGGCCGGCGGAGGGGTGTTCGGCCCGGGCCCGCTCGCGCAGGTGCCGGGCCAGCGCCCGCTCCAGCCGGTGCAGCACCCGGTCGAGTTCGGGCTCGTCGTGCACGGCCTCGCGGAAGCTGCCGAGGACGGCCGCGACGGTGGCGAGCGCCCCCAGGCCGTGACCGCGTACGTCGCCCATCACGACGCGGACACCGTGCTCGGTGGCGATGACCTCGTACAAGTCGCCGCCGACCGTCGCGCCGCGGTCCGCGCAGAGCCGGGCGGCGGCGACGTTCAGGCCGTCGATCCGCGGCGGCAGCGGACGCAGCAGCACGTTCTGGGCGGCGCCCGCGACCCTGCGGGCCTGCCTGAGCTCCCCCAGGAACACGCGCCGGATGTGGAGGAGCAGTCCGGTGCCCACCGCGAAGAACACGGCGCTGGTGGCGATCCGCGCGCCCAGCCCGTTCTGCTGGGCGAGGGGGCAGGCCAGCTTGTACGAGATCGCGGTCGCCCCCCACACGGCGGGCAGTCCGATCGCCAGCGCGCGCCGCAGGCGCCGGTGGTCCGTGCGGGGATGCCGCCCGATCCCGAGGGCGACGGCGGTCGTGAACCGCCCGCGGGGATGTGCTCGGGGCCGTGGCCTGCGGGGCGACCCAGCCTTGGTACGGATCATGCCGATCGGCCCCCCATGAGAGCCCTGACTGCGCAGAAGCGACCCGTGGAGCGCCACGTCCCCGCCCCTGGGCCGGTCCGATTCTGTCGACCGCGTGCCCCGGTCGGCCTTGATCAGCCGGACTTGCCACCCGAATGAGTGAGATCGCCGAGGGGAGGTCCGAGGGCATGCCCCACCCGGGCCCGGAGAACCGCGTGGCGCCGGCCACGGACGAACCCGCGGCCGGCGCCACGCCCGGCAGTTCCCTCCCGGCCCCGGGGCCGGGAGGTCTAGCTCCGCAGCACCGCCCCGGTGCGCTCGCCCGCCAGCGCGACGGCCGCGTCGCGGGCCGAGGACGCCTCGTCGACGGTCAGGGTCCGGTCGGGGGCGCGGAAGCGCAGGGCGTAGGCCAGCGACTTCTTGCCCTCGCCCAGTTGCTCGCCCTCGTAGACGTCGAACAGCCGGATGAACTCCAGCAGGTCGCCCGCGCCCTCACGCAGCGCGGCCTCGACGTCCGTGTGCGGCACACCCTTGTCGACGACCAGCGCCACGTCCTGGGTCGCGACCGGGAAGGCGGAGATCCGCGGGCTCTTGACCAGGCCGGCGCTCGCCTCCTCCAGCACGTCCAGGTCCAGCTCCATCGCGCAGGTGCGGGCGGGCAGACCCATGGTCTTCAGGACGCCGGGGTGCAGCTCGCCGGCGTACCCGATGACCCGCTCGCCGCCGTCCACCACCACGGCCAGCTCGGCGCAGCGGCCGGGGTGCCACGGTCCGTACTGGCCCTGGCGGACGATCAGGTCCGCGCCGGCCTCGCGGGCGACGATGCGCGCGGCCTCGACGGCGTCCGCCCAGTCGGCCGGGCGGCCCTTGCCCCACCAGCCGGCCTGCTCCCGGGCGCCCGCCAGCACGACGGCCACGTGCCGCGGCTGCTCGGGGAGCGCGGCCGTGAGCGAGGCGATCTCCTCGTCGGCCGGGCGGCGGTCGACGGTCAGGCGCTCGGCGACGCGCCGCTCCTCGCGCGGGTGGAAGACCAGCCCGGACTCGAACAGCGCCAGGTCGTGCGCGCCGCGGCCGGCGTTGCGGCGCAGCGCACCGAGCAGGCCCGGCAGCAGCATGGTCCGGAGCGCGGGCTCCTCGTCGGAGAGGGGGTTGACCAGCGTGACGACCGCGCGGTTCGGGTCGTCGGCGGCCAGGCCGAGCTGGTCGAAGACGTGCTCCCCGAGGAACGGGTAGTTCAGCGCCTCGACATAGCCGGCGCCGGCCAGCGCGCGGCCCACCCGGCGGTGCGCCCGCTGCCGGTCGGTCAGGCCGAGCCCGGCCGGGGGCCTGGGCAGCGTGGAGGGCAGGTTCTCGTACCCCTCCAGCCGGATGACCTCCTCGGCCAGGTCGTTCGGGTCGGTCAGGTCGGGCCGCCAGGACGGGACGGTGACGATCAGCTCGTCCTGCCCGTGGACGTCGCAGCCGACCTCCTGGAGCCTGCGCACGACCCTCTCGCGGCCGTAGGCGACGCCCGCGACCCGGTCCGGGTGGTCGGCCGGGATGGTGATGGTGCGCGGCTCGGACGGCGCGACCACCTCGGTGACCCCGGCGTCGGCGGTGCCGCCCGCGAGGAGCACCAGCAGATCGACCGTGCGCTGGGCCGCGGCGGCCGCGGCCAGCGGGTCGACGCCGCGCTCGAAGCGGCGGGACGCCTCGGAGGACAGCTTGTGGCGGCGGGCCGTGCGCGCGATCGAGATCGCGTCGAAGTGTGCCGCCTCGATCACGACGTCGGTGGTGGCACCGGCCTCGTGGTCGGTGTCGGCGATCTCGGTGTCGGCGCCGCCCATGACGCCCGCCAGGCCGATGGGGCCGCGGTCGTCGGTGATCACCAGGTCCTCGGTGTCCAGGGTGCGCGTGACGCCGTCGAGGGTGTCGAGCCTCTCCCCCGGCAGGGCCCGGCGCACACCGATCGCGCCCTGGAGGCGGGAGCGGTCGTAGGCGTGCAGGGGCTGGCCCAGCTCCAGCATCACGTAGTTGGTGATGTCGACGGCCAGCGAGATGGGGCGCATGCCCGCCTTCTGCAGCCGGCGCTGGAGCCAGATCGGGGAGCGCACCTCCGGGTCGAGGCCGGTGACCGTGCGGGCGGTGAAGCGGTCGCAGCCCAGCGGCTCGGAGACCGTGACCGGGTAGCCGTAGGCGTTCGGGGCCGGGACGTCGAGCAGCGCCGGGTCGCGCAGCGGCAGGCCGTAGGCGGTGGCGGCCTCACGGGCGATGCCGCGCAGCGAGAGGCAGTAGCCGCGGTCGGGGGTGACGGCGATGTCGAGCACCTCGTCGACCAGTTCGAGCAGCTCGATCGCGTCGGTGCCGACCTCGTGCTCCGGCGGCAGGACGATGATGCCCTTGGAGCCGTCGTCGCCCATGCCCAGCTCGTCGCTGGAGCAGATCATGCCGTGCGAGGTCCTGCCGTACGTCTTGCGCGCGGAGATCGCGAAGCCGCCGGGCAGCACCGCGCCCGGCAGGACCACGACGACCTTGTCGCCGACGGAGAAGTTGCGGGCACCGCAGACGATCTCCTGCGGCTGCCCCGTGCCCCCAGCCCGGCCGACGTCGACCGTGCAGAAGCGGATCGGCTTCTTGAAGCCCTCCAGCTCCTCGATGGACAGCACCTGGCCGACGACCAGCGGCCCCTTGAGGTCGGCGCCGAGCTGCTCGACGGTCTCGACCTCCAAGCCGACCGAAATGAGCTTGGCCTGGACGTCGCGCCCGGTCTCAGTCGCCGGCAGGTCGACGTACTCCCGCAGCCAAGAAAGCGGGACCCGCATCAGATCTCCATCCCGAACGGCCGGGTGAACCGGACGTCACCCTCGACCATGTCTCGCATGTCCTCGACGTTGTGGCGGAACATCAGCATCCGCTCGATGCCGAACCCGAAGGCGAATCCGCTGTACCTCTCCGGGTCGACGCCGCAGGCGACCAGCACCCGCGGGTTGACCATGCCGCAGCCGCCCAGCTCGATCCAGCCCTCGCTGGAGCAGGTGCGGCAGGGCCGGTCCGGGTTGCCGACGGACTCGCCCTTGCAGACGTAGCAGAGCATGTCCATCTCGGCGGACGGCTCGGTGAAGGGGAAGTAGTTCGGCCGCAGCCGGGTCTTCATCTCCGGCCCGAAGAGCGACTGGACCATGTGGTCCAGGGTGCCCTTGAGGTCGGCCATGGTCAGGCCCTCGTCGACGGCCAGCAGCTCGATCTGGTGGAAGACCGGGGTGTGCGTGGCGTCCAGCTCGTCCGTGCGGTACACGCGGCCGGGGCAGACGATGTAGACGGGCAGCTCGCGGTCGAGCAGGGCGCGGGCCTGGACGGGCGAGGTGTGGGTGCGCAGGATGACGCCGGACTCACCGTGGTCGCCCTTCGGGCCCTCGACGAAGAAGGTGTCCTGCATCTGCCGGGCCGGGTGGTCGGGGGTGAAGTTCAGGGCGTCGAAGTTGAACCACTCCGCCTCGACCTCGGGGCCCTCGGCGACCTCGTAGCCCATGGACACGAAGACGTCCGCGACCCGCTCCATCATCGTGGTCAGCGGGTGCCGGGCGCCGGCCGGTACCCGGTCGTAGGGCAGCGTGACGTCCACCGACTCCTCGACCAGCACGCGGGCGTCCCGCTCGGCCTCCAGCTCGGCCTGGCGGGCGGCGAGGCCCTTGTTCACCGCGCCGCGGGCCATACCGACGCGCTTGCCGGCGTCGGCCTTGGCATGCGGGGGCAGGGCGCCGATCTCCCGGTTGGCCAGGGCCAGCGGCGAGGCCGGGCCGGTGTGGGCGACCTTGGCCTCGTGGAGCGCGTCGAGGGAGTCCGCGGCGGCGAAGGCGGCGAGCGCCTCGTCCCGCATGCGCTCGATCTCTTCCGGTTTCAAGGCCTCGACCTCGACAGGGTCGTACGACTTATTGGGTGCCGACATCTCTTCCCGTGCTTCCGATTGGCTGGCTGAAGGTCCCCGTCACTGGTCCTGACACCGGTCCGGTGACAAATCGTCGCCGACTTCGGGACGCAAAGGTGCCAAAGGCCGAGTCTAACGGGGTGGGAGCGGCTACCGGACCGGGTGTCCACGAGCGGCCCGCCGGTGCTCCCGGGGATGCGGGGGAGCCCGTGGACCTGTGCGGCGCTACTGGAGATACGCCGGAGTGCCCACGGGCAGGGTAAATCGGAACTCGGCGCCGCCGCCGCGGGCGCGTCCGACCGTGATGGTGCCGCCGTGGGCCTCGACGATGCCCTTGACGATGTACAGCCCGAGGCCCGTGCCGCCACGCTTGCTGCCCCGCCAGAAGCGGGTGAAGACGCGGTTCATGGACTCCTCCGGGATGCCGGGGCCCTCGTCGCTCACCGTGACCGACGTGGCGGTGTTCTCTTCCTCTTCCCCTTCTCGCGGGGACACCGAGGGGGTGATGTCGATCGTGACGGTTCCCTCGCCGTGGCGCACGGCATTTTCCAGCAGGTTGCCGAGCACCTGGTCGATCTTGTCGGGGTCGGCCCAGAGGGGCGGCAGGGGCTGCTCGACACGCAGCAGGAAGCGGTCGGCGGGCTGGCCGGCGGCGACGTACGCCTGGATGTGCCGGCCCACCGCCGCGCCCATGTCGACGGGCTGGCGGCGCACCTCAAGCCGTCCGGAGTCGATGCGGGAGATGTCGAGCAGTTCGGCGATGAGCCGGGTGACCCGGTTCGCGTCGGCGTCGACGGTCTCCAGCATCAGCCGCTTCTGGTCGTCGGTGAAGCGTTCCCACTTGGCCAGCAGGGTGGCGGTGAAGCCCTTGACGGAGGTGAGGGGCGAGCGCAGCTCATGGGCCACGGTGGCGATCAGCTCGGCGTGGCTGCGTTCGGTGCGGCGCCGCGCCTCGGTGTCGCGGAGCGAGACGAGGACGCGGCGGACCGGGCCGGTGGGGTGCGTGCGGACGTACCGCGCCGAGACCAGGACCTCCCGCCCGCCGGGCAGCAGCAGGTTGCGCTCGGGCTGCCCCACCCGGATCGCCAGCCCGCCGTAGGGATCGGTCAGCTGCCACCAGCGCCTCCCGTCGAGGTCCTCTAAGGGCAGGACGTGCTCCAGGCGCCGGCCGAGGGCGTCGGTGGCGGAGACCGCGGTGATGCGGGCGGCCGCCTCGTTGAAACAGATCACCCGGCCGTGCTCGTCGGCGATCACGAGTCCGTCGGGGAGGTCGTCGGGGGCGATGCCCAGCGCGGCGAGATCATCGCACGGCGGCGCGGGCGCGCGGTGCGCGTCCCGTGCTCCCGGTGCTCTGCTCGTGCCGATCATCCCCGTACCCCATCTCTCCTCCGGCGTGGGGAAACCCCCTTGCTTCGAGCCTGGCCGAGGGCTCGGGGAGGCCCCCGGGCCCGCCACCCTACTAGCCGTGCGTGACGGAACGGCACCCTCCGCGGGCGCGCTGGGCGCGGGCGGAGGCGTAGAGACATACGGCGGCGGCGGTCGCCAGGTTCAGGCTCTCGGCCTTTCCGTGGAGGGGAACGCGTACGACGGCGTCGGCCAGGGCGCGCGTGTCCTCCGGGAGCCCCCACGCCTCGTTGCCGAACACCCAGGCGGTGGGGCCGCCCATGGTGCCCTTGTCGAGTTCGTCGTCGAGGTCGCGGTCCCCCGCGCCGTCGGCGGCGAGGACCCGCACGCCGGCGTCCTTGAGACCGGCCACGGCGCGCTCGACGGGGACGCCGACCGCGACGGGCAGGTGGAAGAGGGAGCCGACGGAGGCGCGGACGGCCTTGGGGTTGTAGAGGTCGACGGAGGCGTCGGTGAGGACGACCGCGTCGGCCCCGGCGGCGTCGGCGCAGCGCAGCACGGTCCCGGCGTTCCCGGGGTCGCGCACATGCGCGAGCACCGCGACCAGCCGTGGCCGCTGCGCGAGGATGTCGTCGAACGGGGTGTCGAGGAACCGGCAGATCCCGACGAGGCCCTGCGGGGTGACGGTGGTGGCGATGCCGGCCACGACGTCCTCGTCCGCGAGGTGCACACGGGCTCCGGTGTCGCGGGCCTCGTCCACGATGGCGGCGTAGCGCTCCGCGGCGTCCCGGGTGGCGAACAGCTCCACGAGGGTGGCCGTGCCGCCGGCCCGGTGCCCGGCGGCCTCCCGCACGGCCTGCGGCCCCTCCGCGAGGAACAGCCGCTCCTTGCCCCGGGCGTTCCGCCTGGCGAGCCGCCGCGCGGCGGTGACGCGGGGCGAGCGGGGGGAGATCGGCTCGGGGGCGGCAGGGGGCATGGGTGTCACCTTCGCAACGGGCGTGGGCTTGGTTCTCCGGTCCGCGCGGGGCCCGCGGCGTGCGCCCGCCGGGGGCCCGCCGTCCGCGGCCGCGCGGGCGCCACGGGAGCGGACACAGCAGGACCCGCAGGCGGCGTGTGCCTGCGGGTCCGTCTCGTGTGCGGCTGACGCCGGGGCGTCACGCCGCCTTCGGCGCGTTGACGTCCGACGGCAGCGCCTTCTGCGCGACCTCGACGAGCGCGGCGAACGCGCCCGCGTCGTTGACGGCCAGCTCCGCGAGGATCTTGCGGTCGACCTCGACGTTCGCGGCCTTCAGACCCTGGATGAAGCGGTTGTACGTGATGCCGTTGGCGCGGGCGGCGGCGTTGATGCGCTGGATCCACAGCTGACGGAAGTCGCCCTTGCGCTTCTTGCGGTCGTTGTAGTTGTAGACCAGCGAGTGGGTGACCTGCTCCTTGGCCTTGCGGTACAGGCGCGAACGCTGACCGCGGTAGCCGGAGGCCTGCTCGAGGATCGCCCGGCGCTTCTTGTGGGCGTTGACTGCCCGCTTGACGCGTGCCACTTGTTAACTCCTTGTAGCGGGGCTGCGGTTGGACCCACGCAGCCCGGAAACGAATGGGTCCCGGTCCTGACGTGCGGCGCTCAGGCGCCGCCGCCTCACTTGCCGAGAAGCTTCTTGATCTTCTTGGCGTCGCCCGGGGCCATCTCGGCGTTGCCGGTGAGGCGACGCGTCAGACGGGACGACTTGTGCTCGAGCAGGTGGCGCTTGCCGGCGCGCTCCCGGAGCACCTTGCCGGAGCCGGTGACCTTGAAGCGCTTGCTGGAACCGCTGTGCGACTTGTTCTTCGGCATAGCGCCGTTCTCTCCTCGTCGGTGGCGCTCCGGTGCCCGGCCGTGAAACCGGGCACGATGGAGCGTCGCTCTTGTATCGGTTACGTCCTGGGACTCGCGTCCCGGGCTTTCCGGGGTCCGTACGTCCGCCTCGCGGTGGTCCGTACGTCCGTACGTCCGGTGTCCTCCCGGGGCCGAAGCCCCGGGATCACGCCTCGGCGGAAGCCTCGGCCGGGGCCTCGGCGTTCTCGGTGTCCGCAGGGTTCTGCGAGCGGCCGGGGTGGGCCTTCGCCTCCGCCTTGCGGGCCTCCTGCGCCTGACGGGCCTCGGCCATCGCCTCGGTCTTCTTCTTGTGCGGACCGAGAACCATGATCATGTTCCGGCCGTCCTGCTTCGGGTTCGACTCGACGAAGCCGAGGTCCTGGACGTCCTCCGCGAGACGCTGCAGCAGCCGGTAGCCCAGCTCGGGCCGGGACTGCTCGCGGCCGCGGAACATGATCGTGATCTTGACCTTGTCGCCCTGCTTGAGGAACCGGACGACGTGACCCTTCTTGGTGTCATAGTCGTGCGGGTCGATCTTCGGCCGGAGCTTCATCTCCTTGATGACCGTGTGCGCCTGGTTCTTGCGCGCCTCACGGGCCTTCATGGCCGACTCGTACTTGAACTTCCCGTAGTCCATGAGCTTGCACACGGGCGGACGGGCGTTCGCCGCGACCTCGACCAGGTCCAGGTCGTACTCCTGCGCAAGCTCCAGGGCCTTGGCAAGCGGCACGATGCCGACCTGCTCGCCACTGGGACCGACAAGTCGCACCTCGGGAACGCGAATCCGGTCGTTGATGCGGGGCTCGGCGCTGATGGATCCTCCTCGGTAGCACCCCACGGCCGCCTGGTGGACGGCCGCGTATGTCCGGTTGACATAGGGACCAACCATCTCGGCGCATCAAAAATGCCCCGGACGGGACACAGGCGGGACTCCGAGCTTTCCGGAGCACCGCCGCGGTGAACCGCGGGGCGCGCTTTCGGGCGACTCCACCGTCCGTACGGAACGGTGGCCGCCGCCTGACCGGTGACCCGCCGCCCCGGAGGACGGCCAGGTGGGAGATCGGAGCCTCCACTTGTGGGCCGGGCACAGCGTGTCCGGCCGGTCGTCACACCAGGCTAGCAGCTCCCCGGGACGGGTGCGAACCGGCGTGCACCCGGCCTCCGACGCCCCCGGCCGCCCGCGCCGGGCCGGTGCCAGCCCCGCTGGCCTGCCGCGCGGCGGGGGCCGTGCCGGGGCCTATCGTGTGGGACATGAGTGACACCTCCCCCGAGGAATCCCCGGCCTCCGCCGATTCCGCCGACAGCCCCGACTTCGACGCCATGACCCGCGACATCGCGGAGGTCCCGGCGGTCGAGGTGATCGTGACGGTCGCCGTCAACCTGATGAGCGCCGCCGCCGTGAAACTCGGGCTCACCGAGGAGGGCGACACGTACAAGGACCTGGACGAGGCCCGCAAGCTGGTACACGCCCTCGCCGGTCTGCTCGACGCCGGCGCGACCGAGATCAGCTCCTTCCACGCCGCCCCGCTCCGCGACGGCCTCAAGTCGCTCCAGCTCGCGTTCCGCGAGGCGTCGATCGTCCCCGACGAGCCGGGCCAGGGCCCCGGGGAGAAGTACACCGGCCCGGTCTACGGCTGAGCACTCCGCGGGAAGTCCGGCCGCCGGACCCGCCGAGCCCCGCCCACCGGTCCGCTCCGGGCGCGGCCGGCGGCGGCAGGCACACCGCCACGGCGGTCACCGCGCCGCCCGGCGGTCGAGGCGGCAGCGGAGCTGGACGGCGACGGCCCCGGCCATCAGCACGGCGGGCAGCACGCCGAATCCCCACAGCAGCGCGGTCAGCGCCCCGTCCGGCTGGGCCACGGTGTGCCCCTCGGAGGTGGACACGAAGCCGCCCGCGGCCAGGACGGCGGAATAGGCGTACGGGCCGATCGCCGTGCCCGCGGCGTCGGTGGCGGTCCACACCCCGGTGTAGGCGCCGGCGAGGGCGCTCCCCCGGGCCTCCGCGGCGGCCACCGCGTCCGGGACCATGGAGAAGGCGAGCAGTTGCAGCCCGGCGAACGCGCATCCCAGCGCCACCACGACGACGAGCGTGACCGCGGTGCCGACCGTCCTGCCGGTGAGCAGCGCCGGCGAGCCGACGATGAACACGCCCTGCGCGATCAGCAGTCCCCGCTGCTTGCCGATGCGCCGCGACAGCAGCATCCACCCCGGTCCGGCCACCACCGCGGGGGCCAGGAAGCCGCCCATGAGGACCGCGGTCAGCCCGGCGTCGCGCAGGACGTACGCGGTGTAGAACGGCAGCGCGGCCAGGAACAGGTGCGTGGTGGTGCCGGTGAGCAGGTACGACAGCGCCAGCGCCCGGAAGTCCCGGTCCCGCCAGGCGGCCGCGATGTCCCCGAAGGCCCTGTGCGGCCGCTGGTCGGGGACGCCGAAGCCGCACTGCGCGGTGAGCCTCCTCACACCGGCGATGGCGACCAGCCCGCACACGACCATGGCACCGGCGAGCGGCAGGGCCATCCGTGCGTACCCCGCGCGGCCGCCGTCCCCCACCAGGGCGGGGGCGGCGACGCCCGAGCCGAGCAGGCCGAGGGTCAGGAAGAGCATCCGGACCATGAACACGCGGGTGCGCTCGTGGTACCCGATCCGCAGGTCGGACGGCGTGGTCAGATACGGCACCTGGAAGGCGGCGAAGAGCAGGTTGCCGGCGGTGAACCAGCAGCCGACCCACAGCGCGGCGGGCAGACCGATCCAGCCGGCCGGCACGGTGAACATCGCCACCATGGCCACGGCCAGCAGCAGCCCCCAGCGCAGCATCCCCCGGCGGTGCCCGGACCCGCGCGCCCGCCGGTCGGACAGCGAACCGAGCAGCGGGTGCACCAGCGTGTCCACGATCCGCGGCAGCAGCAGCGTCACCCCGGCCACGGCCGAGGGGACACCGAGGGTGTTGGTGAGGAAGTAGAGCAGCAGGAGGCCGGGGACGGTCACCCACACGCCCATCCCCAGCGACCCGGTGGCGTAGGCCGTGAGCGCACCGGCCCGGGCCCGTGCCGCCGGGGCTGCCGGCGGCGACGCCGCGGCCGGGGGCGCGCCCGAGGGGGTGGTCACGGCCGCTCCGTGTGGCGCCGGACGACGCCCGCCGCCAGTTTGGCGCCCTCGAAGGCGCCGGAGCGGGCGCGCCCGGCCAGGGTGCGGGCGACGATCCGGTCGGTCACCGAGGGCAGGTGACGGGCGAGGAAGAACTCGACGGCGCCCTTGCGGGTGGTCGCCAGGTCACGGTGCACCCGTCGGCTGAGGACGGCCCGCAGCACGGCGTCCACCACCCCGTCGAGCGGCTCGTAGGTGCTCATGCCCTCCAGGGACAGTCCCGCGGCGGCCGTCGAGTCGTGGATGGGGCTGCGCACCGCGGAGGGGTAGACGCAGGTGACCCCGACATGGGTGCCGACCTCCAGCCGCAGGGCGTCGGCGTACGCCACCAGGGCCCGTTTGGACGCGCCGTAGGCCGCGGCCAGCGGCAGCTGCAGCACGGCCATCCGCGACGCGAGCATGACCACCCGTCCCCGCGACGCCACCAGCGCCCCGATGCAGGCGGCGGTCACCCGCCAGGTGCCCAGCAGGTTGATGTCGAGCTGGCGCCGGGCCTCCGCGCCGGGCGGCAGCTCGGCCGGCGCCGGGCCGCCGGTTCCCGCGTTGTTGATGAGGACGTCGAGTCCGCCGAGGGTGTCGAGCGCCGTGCGGATCGCGGTCGCGACGCTCGCGTCGTCGGTGATGTCGCACGGCAGCACCCGCACCGGGTCGTCCGGCCGCGGGGCGAGGTCCAGTCCGATCACGACGGCGCCGAGCCCGCTGAGGCGTTCGCAGATCGCCCGGCCGAAGGTGCCTGAGGCCCCGGTGACGACGACGCGCAGGCCGTGTGCGTCGCGGCGGCCGCCGAACAGGGCGGCCCGGGGGCGGGGGTGGGTGCTCATCGGGCCGTCCGTTCGTGCTGGGCCGGGGCGAACGCCCGGCCGGTGCCGCGGGCCAGCCGGGCGCGCCCGGCGGTGACCTCGCGCGGCAGGTCGGCGACGTACTGGTCGAAGTCGATACGCATCATCGGGCGCCGGTCCTGGCCCCAGCGCGCGGTGGCGGCGCGCAGCGCGCGGGCCACCGTGCGGCGCTGGTCGTGCGCGGGGGGCAGCGCGTAGCCGCCGGAGAGGTAGGCGGCGGCCAGCTTGGCCTGGGCCTCCACCACCGGCAGCGCGGCGCCGGTGGACTGCATCAGCCCGACGAAGGCCAGGCTGGGCTCGTCCAGGTGGAAGACCCGCTTGTACAGGGGCAGTCGTTCGGGGTCCTCCCCCGCCCACCGGGGGGACAGGAACGGCAGGGTCACCCGGTAGCCGGTGGCCCAGACGATCAGGTCGACCGGGTCCGACGTGCCGTCGGTGAAGACCACCCGGTCCCGGTCGAGCCGGTCGATCCCGGTGCGGGCGACGACCTCGCCGTGCGTGAGGCGGTGCAGGATGGTGTCGCTGATGGTGGGGTGGTTCTGCAGGAGCCCGCCCTTCGGGGCCGGCAGGCCGTAGCGCTGCGGTGTGCCCACCGCCAGGCGGAGCAGGGTCTCGGCGAGACGCTGGCGGATGCGCCAGGGCAGGACGGCCAGGGCGCCACCGGTCGCGTCGGACGGTCTGCCGAAGAGGTACTTGGGCACGATGTGCACGCCGTGGCGGGCGGAGAGCAGGACCGGGCCGCGGGCGGTGTACGAGGCGTCGACGGCGATGTCCATGGCGGAGTTGCCCATTCCCACCACGAGTACCCGCTTGTCCCGGAAGACCTCGGCGGTGCGGTAGTCGTGGGCGTGCATCTGGACGCCGTCGAAGGCGCCGGGATAGGCGGGGCTGGGCCATCGGGGGTCCCAGTTGTGGCCGTTGGCGACCACCACGGCGTCGTACCGTTCGCTCCGGCCGTCCTGCGTGGTGACGTTCCAGGTCCGGCCGGCCTCGTCGCGCTCGGCGGCGGTGACCGTGGTGCGGTAGCGGATGTGGTCGGTGAGGTGGAAGGTCCGGGCGTAGTCGGCCAGGTATGCGGCCATCCGGTCGGCCGACGGGTAGTCGGTCCAGTGCGCCGGCATCGGGAAGTCGGCGAACTGGGTGCGGCCCTTGCTGGTGTTCAGGTGCAGGGACGCGTAGGCGGGTGACAGGCCGCTCGCGTTGCCCCGGGCCCACAGCCCGCCCGGCCGGTCGCCCTTCTCCAGGGTGACGACGTCGCAGCCGGACTCCAGAAGGGCTTTGGTGGCGGTCAGGCCGGCCGCGCCGGCGCCGATCACGGCGACGCGGCAGTGAGGCGTCATGGGGTGCTTCCTCCAGGGCGGGTCGGGGCGGCGGCAGGGCCGTGGCCCGGGTCGGGTGGGCGCGCGGCTCGTCCGCCTGGGCGTGTGCCGGCACGTGTTCCGGGGCGTGTGCGGGCGTGTTCCGGGGCGTGTGCCGGGGCGTGTGCGGGCGTGTGCCGGGGCGGCGGCCGGGTGGTGGCCGGCCTACGCCTGACGGGCCGTGCGCAGCCGGCGGGTCATCAGGCGCAGATAGCCGCGGGGCGAGATGCGGTGGGCCCACCAGGCGAGGCGGGCGGTCCGCCCGGGCAGCAGCAGGTCCTTTCCCCGGGCCACCGCCCGGACGATCTCCCGGGCCACGTGGTCGGAGGTGATCTCCGCCCCGGTGACGGAGCGCGTCACCCCGGGCGCGCGGGGCACCTCCGTCATGCCGCCCGTGACGAAGGTGGGGTGCACCATCGTCACGGACACCCCGCTGGGGGCGAGTTCGGCCCGCAGTGCGGTGAACAGTCCGGTGACCGCGTGTTTGGCCGCCACGTACGCGGGGCGGCCCAGGACCGGGGCGAAGCCGGCGACGGAGCTGAGGACCACGATCCGCCCGCGGGACGCGGTGAGCGCGGGTATCGCGGCCCGGGTGCAGATCAGCGCCCCGATGTAGTTGACCTCCATCACCCGGCGGTAGGTGGCGACGTCGTGGTCGAGGAGGGCCCCGACGGCTGAGATCCCCGCGTTGTTGACCAGCACGTCGAGCCGGCCGTGGCGGGCCGCCAGGTGCCCGAACGCCGCGCGCACCTGTTCCTCGTCGGTGATGTCGCACGCGACGAAGCGGTCGTCCCCGGGCGGGCAGGCGCCGGGCAGGTCCAGGCCCGCCACCGTGAATCCGGCCTCGGCGAACCGCTTCATGAGCATCGCGCCGATGCCGCCGGCGGCGCCGGTGATGACGACCACCTGGGTCATGGGGTTCCTTCCTTCCGTGCGGTCTCTGCGGGGTCTTCCGTGCGCTCCTGCGGAGCGGTGGCGGGCAGGCGGCTGTGGAGGGCGGCCGTCGTCACCGGGCCGTCCTCGGGGGTCGCTTGTGGTGGAGGCCAACAGTAGGAGGTGGGTGCGGGGTGAACCATGGCGTGGCCCACGGTCTTCGGCGCCCGCCTTGTGCCCGGCCACAACAGAGGGCACCATCGCGTGATGGATCCGCGTGACGAGTGGTCCGCCGTCGTCGATCTCATCGAGAGGGTGGTCGGCGAGGAGGACCTGCTGTCCTCCTCGGTGGCGGGCGTGCGCACGATGGTCCCGGAGGTCGCGGCGCTGACCACGGCCGACATCGGCGGGCACACCCGCGCCCTGCTCGCCGCGGCGACCCGGGCCCTGGCCGCCCGGCGCGGCCCGACGCAGGCCGAGCTGTCCTTCGTGGAGGACCTGGGAGTGACCCGGGCCCGGCAGGGTGTGCCGATCGAGGCGGTGCTGCGGGCGATCCACGTGGCGGAGCGGGCCATCTGGTCGCGGGCCCGGGAGATCGCCACCGCCACCGGGGTCGGCGCCGAACTGCTTCTGGACGCCCGCGAGTTGTACGACGACTGGGCCGAGGCGGTGCGTGCCCGGCTGATCGAGGCCCACCGGGCGACCAGGGCCGACCACGGGGTGCGGACCAGCGACCGGGAGGCGGCGCTGCTACGGCGTGTGCTGGAGGGCGGCTCGGCGGCGGCGCTGGCAGCCGCGGAGGCCGGGCTGCCGGCCGGCGGTCTGTGGGTGCTGGTCCTGCGGCCGGACGCGGCGACCGCGGGGGTGCGGCAGCGGCTGTCCGACCAGGGGCCGGTGCTGTTCGGGGTCGTCGACGGACTGCTGGCGGGCGTGCTCGCCCAGGCGCCGCCGCGCTCGGGCGTCGCGCCGCTGCGGGCCGGTCTCGCCGGCCCCGCGGGTCCGGAGGAACTGGCCGCGGCGCGGCGCCTGGCGGCCCTGGCCCTGACGGCCGCCGAGGCCACCGGGCGGCTCGGCCTCGTCCATGTGGCGCAGGCGGCGGCACTCGCCGCGGTGCTGGACCGGGCGGACCTGGCCACCGTTCTGCTCGATCACCACCAGCCGGCCTGGGCGGCGCTCGGTGCCGGGGCCGAACCGGTGGCGCTCGCCGTCCGCGCCTGGCTGGAGGCCGACAGGGACGTCACCGAGGCCGCCGGGCAGCTCTTCGTGCACCCCAACACGGTCCGCAACCGTCTGCAGCGTTTCACCGAGGCCACCGGGATCGACCCCTACACCACCTTCGGCGCGGTGGACGCCTGGTGGCTGTGCCGGGCCTGGCTGACCCGCGGCTGAGCCGACGCCGGGCCGGCCGCGCACCCGTCCCGCGGCGGACCGCCGGCGGGGTGCCGGGTCACCGGCGTACGGGCGGCGTCATCCCCGGACGAACAGCGGCTCGCCCGGCGGTGTCGCCCCGGCCGGCAGCAGCGCCAGGTCGAGGCCGCGCACCAGGCGGGCCCTGAGCGTGTCGTCGGCGGCCATGCGCTCGGCCACCGCCCGCGCGGCGTCCGCCGGAACCGCGGTGGGGTCCAGGACGAGCGCGAGGATGCCGTCCGCCTGTCCGGGGCCGAGGTAGGCGCGCCGCACGGCGGGTTCGGCGGCCACCGCGGCACGCACCGCTTCGGTGACGGCCGGGTCGGCGAGCGGATCGGTCGTCGTCCGGCCCTCGGCGAGCGCGAGCAGCGCGGGGCCCGTCAGCTCGAACGGCACCGGCCCGGACATGTCCAGCACGATCGTGTCGGCCTTCTCGTGCACGGCGGCCCGCAGCACCTGGTGCAGGGGGACGGCGACGGGGCGGGCGGCGGGATCCCAGCGGGCGAGGGCGTCCGTGGAGGTGAACGCGGGCAGGGCGGTGCGGCCACCGGCCTTCAGGGTCGGTACGGCCATGTCACTGGTCTTCTCGCGGCGCAGACCGTTCTCGTCCTCCTCGACCTCGCCGAGCACGGCGACGACCGGCACCAGCAGCCGGGCGCCGCCCAGCGCCTCGAGGACGGGCCCCACGGCGGTGCGGTCTGCGGCCCAGGCGGCCAGCGCCGCACTCAGCCGGGGTTCCGCGGAGCCGTCGTCGTCGGAGAACGGGTGGTCGGGAATGTTCTTGTTCGCCACGGTCACCGACCCTATCCGGGGTCCGGCGCGGGGACGGCGCCGCCCCTGGGACAGCGCGCCCACCGGTCTCACGGGTTTCTCAGCCGCCCCTGACACGGATCTCACGTCCGTCCCACCTCACGCACAGCACCCGGCCTGAGCATCGCGGCCATGGAGTCCCCCGGAGCCCGCCGGCGCCGCCGTGCCCGTTCCTCCCGGCGTCGCCCGTTCGCCGGCCTGGCGCTGGCGTCGGTCCTCGTCGCCGGTGGTACGGCCGCGGGAACCGCCTATGTGAAGGCGCGGGCGCACGCCGACGCGGGCGCCGTATCGTCATCGGCGTCGGTGACGCCCTCGGCGTCGGCCCCCGCGCGCCAGGAGGCATCGGTGGAACCTGCGGCCAAGCCCTCCGTGGACACAGACGCTCTCCTGGAGAAGGCCATGAAGGCGGTGAGCGTCGAGGCCGGGGCGGATCTGGCCGTCGCCGTGCTCGACATGGACTCCGGTGACAGCGCCACGTACGGCGAGGGCACCTTCGACACGGCCAGCATCGTGAAGGTCGACATCCTGGCGACGCTGCTGCTCCAGGCGCAGGACGCGGACCGGCGGCTGACCGGGCAGGAGAAGACCTGGGCCGCCGCGATGATCGAGAAGAGCGACAACGCCTCGGCGTCGGCGCTGTGGACCGCGATCGGGTACGCGGAGGGCCTCGACCGCGCGAACGCGCGTTTCGGCCTCACGGACACCGCGGGCGGTGACGGGACCCTGTGGGGGCTGACACAGACCACCGCGGCGGATCAGCTCACCCTGCTGCAGCAGGTGTTCGGGGACGACTCGGAGCTGAGCGGGCCCTCGCGGGCGTATCTGCGGGACCTCATGGGCGGCATCGCCGAGGACCAGCGCTGGGGTGTGTCGGCGGCCGCGGACGGCTCCGGGTGGGCCCTGAAGAACGGCTGGCTGGCGCGCAGTACGACCGGGCTGTGGGACATCAACAGCATCGGGCGGATCACCGCCGGCGGGCACGGCCGGCTCCTGGTGACGCTGTCGAACGGCAACTCCACGAAGGAGAAGGGTATTGCGCTGGTGGAGGCCGCAGCGCGTGCGGCGGTCGCGGCGTTCGCCTGAGGCGGGCCGGCGGTCCGCCCCTCCCTCACGGGCCGTGGGGGCGCGTCCTGGTGCGGCCGCGCCACAGCACCACCGACGCCACCAGCAGCACGGCGCCCAGGCTTCCCGCGAGCGGGCCCGCCCAGCCCGGGGAGTCCGTCGTGCCGCCGGCCCGGTCGGGGCCGGGCCCGAAGTACTTCTGTCCGTACGACGTCGCCCGGGGGCCGTCCGCCGGGAGGGAGGCGGCCGCCTTGATGGCCGCCGCGGGGTCGATGAAACCGAAACCGCGGGAGTCGTCGCGGCCGCCGGTGGGCGCGTCGCGGGCCGTCCTCTCCAGGAGCTGCTTGATCTGGGCCGGGGACAGGCCCGGGTGGGCCGCCTTGATCAGTGCGACGGCGCCCGAGACGAACGCGGACGCCGCGCTCGTGCCCCAGCCCTCGTAGTACTTGCGGTCGGGGTCGGCGATGACGATGTCGACGCCGGGCGCGCTCACGGTGGCGTACCAGCGGCGGGTGGAGAAGGAGGCGCGGGTGCCGTAGCGGTCGACGGCGGTCGCGGCGATGACGCCCGGGTAGGCCGCCGGGTACGAGATGTGGTCGCCCTTCTCGCCGCCGTTGCCGGCCGAGGCGACGACGACGGCGCCCTTCTTCAGGGCGTATTGCACCGCCTCGTCCTCGGCCGCTTCGGGATGGGCGGAGTCGGAGTCGTCGCCGAGGGAGAGGTTGATGACATCGGCGCCGTGGTCGGCGGCCCAGCGGATGCCCTCGGCGAGCGCGTTGCCGCGCGAGTCACGGGCCTTGGCCCGGGCCGGGTCGCCGTCCTCCAGGATGACGCGGACGGGCAGGATCCGCGCCTTGGGGGCGACGCCTACGACACCGTCGGCGTCGTCGATGCCGTGGCCGTGAC
The DNA here is from genome assembly GCF_055632315.1 of Streptomyces sp. PSU-S4-23. Taxonomy (NCBI): domain Bacteria; kingdom Bacillati; phylum Actinomycetota; class Actinomycetes; order Kitasatosporales; family Streptomycetaceae; genus Streptomyces; species Streptomyces sp. PSU-S4-23. The sequence goes on from NZ_JBVMUU010000002.1 coordinate 1,321,012, forward strand.
CGGCGATGATCCCGGCCATGGCGGTGCCGTGCCGGGCCCAGGGGCGGTCGCCGCGCCGGGCGCCGAAGCCGACGAGGTCCGTGCCCGCCAGGACGTTGCCGGCCAGGTCGGGGTGGGTGGCGTCGACGCCGGTGTCGAGGACGGCGACGGTGATCCCCTCGCCCTTGGTCGTCCGCCACGCCTTCTGCAGGTGCAGCGCGTCGAGGGCCCACTGCTGCGCGCGTATCCCGTCGGCGTGCGCGACGGCGGCGGGCAGCAGGGCGAGGAGGCCGGCCAGGAGGAGGGTGAGGAGCCGGGCGCCTGCCGTGCGGATCACGAGGGCGTCTCCGTGGTCGTGGCGGGCCGTGGGCGGGGGTGCGGGCGGGGCTGCGGGCGGGCGGTCATGACGGCTTCTCCGTGGCCGAGGCGAAGGTCTTGCGCAGGGCCGCCTCGATGCGGTCGGCGAGGCCCGCGGCCTCGTCGCCCAGGCCGGACTGGGCGGGGGCCGTGGTGGCGCCGGTCTTCATGGCGTCCGCGGCGGGCTGCGGTTCGCTGACGGTGCGGCCGTCGGCGAAGCCGGAGACGGCGTAGACGACGACGGGCGCGTCCGTGCGGACCGAGATCGTCCAGGAGGCGCGCTGGGCGTCGCCGAAGCCCGCGGCCACGGTGCCCTTCGCGGCGTACGGACGGGGCATCAGATCGGTGCGCCGGTCCAGGCCCCCGTCCTTGAAGCGGCGCTTCAGCGCGCCCATGGCGGCGGCGTCCGCCCGCGTGAACAGCAGGCCGACGGTGGTGACGTGGCTGCGGGTGGCGTCCGTGTACGTGGCGCGCAGCAGCCGCAGACAGCCGGCCGGGGCGAGGGCCTGGCGCAGGAGCGGGTCGAAGGCGTCCTGGCAGCCGCTGTCGGGCGCGACGGCGATACGCGTCCAGGTGCGGTCGGCGCCACCGGGGCCCGCGTCCGTCCCGTCGACGGTGGGCGGGAAGAGCCGGTCGACGGGGGTGCTGTGCCACAGGCTTCCGGCGACGGCGAACGCGCCGCGCGCTCCCTCCCCGCTGTCCTCTCCGGTCAGCCAGCTTCCGGTCACGGCGCCGCCGATGAGCCCGAGGCCGAGGACCAGGCAGACGGCGGCCGCGGCGGCCCGCGGGTGCAGCCGCACGGCGAGGCGCCGCGGGCGGGCGGACTCGACGGCGCGCGTGTCGGGCCGGGCGAGGGTCACCACGGGCCGGTCGGACACGAGGGGCCGGTGGTGCAGGCGCGCGGTCGTCTCCACGATGCCTTCGGGAGACGGCTCGGTGCGCGGTGGTGGCACGGCGGCGCTCGCGGGGCCGTCCGCGGCCGGGCCGGCCGGCGGCGCGTCCGGGAAGCGCGCGGAGGCCGCGGGCGGGGGCGGGCCGGCGGGCCCTGCGCCACGGTCGAGCCGGAGCTTGGGGAACTGGAGGGACTCGGGCGTGCGCCGCGCCGGCGTCTGCGTGCCGCCGCCCGCCGCCGGGGGTGGCACGGACCCGGAGGCGTCCCCGGGGCGCCGCTCGGCGTCGGCCGCACCGGGCCGGAACGGCCCCGCGGGCCCCTCCTCCCCGGCCGGCCGGGCGGGCGCGTCCGCCGCCCCAAAGCAGACGGCGGAACCCTCCCCGCCGGACCGTACTGCGGCACCGGCCGCACCGGGCCGGAACGGCCCCGCGGCCCCCTCCTCCCCGGCCGGCCGGGCGGGCGCGTCCGCCGCCCCGGAGCGGACGGCGGAACCCTCCCCGCCGGACCGTGCCGCGGCACCGGCCGCACCGGGCCGGGACGAGGAGGGCCCGGCACCGGACCGCGCGGACGAGGCGTCCGCACCCGGCGGCGCGGTCCGGCGGGGAGCCGGCGTGGTACGCGGCGGTCCGGCGGGCCGGGGAGGGGACGGGTGCGCGGCCGTGGGCGGGTGCTCGGGGCGGGGCGGGATCGTTCCGGCGGCCTGGTCGCGTGCTGCCGCCCGGTACGGGTCCTGCGTGTCCGCGGGCGGCTCACCGGGCGCGTTCGAGGGCCGGGGCGGGGCCGTGGGGCGCGGGGGGATGGAGGCGCGACGCGCTTCCGTGCTCATGCACCCCCCGTTTCCTGGTGGCCGGGCCGCCCCGGGGTCTGCCGGGGTGTTCGACCGCCCGTGGGGAGCGGCCGGTACGCGCGGTGCGGGACGCGCCACCCGTCCTGGGCAGGCATACCCGCGCTGACGGACGCCCATCCCAGGCGGGCGCGCCCGGGCGGCGGCCGCTCCGTTCCCGCGTGCGCGTCACTCTACGGGTTGATCCGCCTCGAACGGGAACCAGTCCGCAGCGCCGGGGCATCTGCCCGGAACGTCCCCCTACCCTGCGGTAATCGCATCTGGCAGGCTTCGTTCATGACTGCCCGCGCCGCAGACCGCGCCCGCTACGACCGGGCCACCGCCCACCTCGACGCCCCCGTCGCGATCGTGGACCTGGAGGCGTTCGACGCGAACGCCGACGACCTGCTCCGCCGGGCCGGGGGGAAGCCGGTCCGCGTCGCCAGCAAGTCCGTGCGCTGCCGTGCCCTGCTCGAACGCGTCCTGGCCCGGGACGGTTTCGCGGGTGTCATGTCCTTCACGCTCGCCGAGTCGCTGTGGCTGGCCCGCTCCGGTTTCGACGACGTCCTGCTCGCCTACCCGTCGGCCGACCGGCAGGGCTTCGCCGAACTGGCCGCCGATCCCAAGCTCGCCGCCGCCGTCACCGTGATGGTCGACGACCCGGCCCAGTTGCGTCTGATCGACGAGGCCCGCCAGGGCGGCACCGAAGTGGTCCGCGTCTGCCTGGAGTTGGACACCTCGCTGAAGCTGCTCGGCGGTCGTGTGCGGGTGGGTGCGCGCCGCTCGCCGCTGCACTCCCCCGCCCAGGTGGCGGAGATGGCCCGTGCCGTGGCGCGCAGGCCCGGTTTCCGGCTCGTGGGCGTCATGGCGTACGAGGGCCACATCGCCGGTGTGGGCGACGCGGTGGCCGGCCATCCGGTGCGGTCGCGGGCCGTCCGGCTGATGCAGGCCGCGGCGCGCAGGGAGCTGGCCGGGCGGCGCGCCGACGTGGTGCGTGCTGTGCGGGCCGTGGCGCCGGACCTGGAGTTCGTCAACGGCGGCGGTACGGGCAGCGTGCAGCACACGGCCGCCGAGGACGCGGTGACCGAGATCGCCGCGGGCTCGGGGCTGTACGTGCCGCGGCTGTTCGACAACTACACCTCGTTCCGCGGGCGTCCGGCGGCGCTGTTCGCCCAGCCGGTCGTGCGCAGGCCGGGGGTCGGCGTGGTGACCGTGCTGGGCGGCGGCTATCCGGCGTCGGGCGCCCCCGGCCGTGACCGGCTGCCCGTGCCGTATCTGCCCGAGGGGCTCGGCTACGACCCCCAGGAGGGTGCCGGCGAGGTCCAGACCCCGTTGCTGGGCGCGCCCGCCGACGACCTGCTCATCGGCGACAAGGTGTGGTTCCGGCACGCCAAGGCGGGCGAGCTGTGCGAGCGGTTCGACGTGCTGCACCTGGTCGAGGGCGACGAGGTCACGGCGACCGTGCCGACCTACCGGGGCGAGGGGCGCACCTTCCTGTGACGGTTCACCGGGTGGGCCCGATGCTGCTGCCCACTCCCCCGCCGCCCGACGTGTCGCCGACCGGCCGGATGCCCTTGGTGATCCTGTCCATGTCGGCGAGCGGAGGCCCGTCGGGTCCCGCGTCGAAGGCGAAGCGGACGACGACCGGCGCCTGCGAGCCCACGCTGGACGGGAACGCCAGCGACTGGACGTAACCGCCCGGGCCCTTCGCGGTGGTGACGCGCCAGCGCACGAAGTAGCCCGCCCGGCCGGCGACGGCGATCTGACCGGCCTTCACCAGGCGGTGGGACGTGATGCCGCCGAAGGGCCGGCTGCCGATCGTGTCGCGGTCGAACTCCGTGTTCGCGGCGTCCGCGATGTCGCCCTTCGCGAGCGTCTCCGGGGAGCTGCCCGCACCGACCGCTGCGGTCCGCGACAGGACCCGGCCGTGACGGCACAGCCCGGGGTCGCCGGGGCAGTCGTAGGTGCCGGGGGTGGTCAGCACGACGTCGTCCTCGGCGACGTTCTCGGGTCTGGCCCAGCCGTCGAGCACCGGGAAGGTGATGCCGTTGAGGTCGTCCACGACGACGTGCGGGTCCCCGGAGGGGGAGGCGGAGCCCGGGTCGGACGGCGTGGGCGGCCGCTTGTCGTTGGACACCGAAGTCACCGCCGTGGGCGAGGACTTGGCCTGCGCGGCGCCGCCGCCGTCGTGGCCGAGCACGAGCGCGCCGGTGACGATGGCCGCGACCAGGACGGCTCCGGCCGTCGCGAGCGCGACCGCCCTGGCGCGCCGGGGGCCGCCGCCGTCCGGGGGCCGCGGGAAGACCAGGGGCGGCACGGGCGTCTCGGGCTGGCGCCGGTGGTCGGTCCACGCGGTCCCGTCCCACCAGCGTTCGGTGAGCGGGTACGACGGGTCGCGGTACCAGCCGGGCGGGGGCGAACTGCTCATCCCGGCTACTGTAGGACGTGGCGCATGGAGGCAGACAGGGCCTCCCCCTCATTCGCTCGGTGCACACGGCTCGTCCGGTCGGGCCGACGGGCGGTCGGCCGCGGGCGGTCCGGGTGGCGGTCCGTGGCGGCGGAGGAGGGCGGTGCGGCCGCCGGCGCGGCGGCCGCCACCAGGGCCCACGCGAGAAGGGGTCCAGAGGGCGTGGGCCGTTCCCCTTCGTCCCCTACAGCGGGGTGACGTACGCGCCGGAGATCCCGCCGTCCACCAGGAAGTCGGTGGCGTTCACGAAGGAGGAGTCGTCGCTGGCGAGGAACGCGACCGCGGCGGCGATCTCCTCGGCCTCCGCGAACCGGCCGACCGGGATGTGCACCAGACGGCGGGCGGCGCGCTCGGGGTCCTTGGCGAACAGCTCCTGCAGCAGAGGGGTGTTGACCGGGCCGGGGCACAGCGCGTTCACCCGGATGCCCTCGCGGGCGAACTGCACGCCCAGCTCGCGGGACATGGCGAGGACACCGCCCTTGGAAGCCGTGTACGAGATCTGCGAGGTCGCCGCGCCCATCCGGGCCACGAACGACGCCGTGTTGATGATGGAGCCCCTGCCCTGGCGCCGCATGTAGGGGATCGCGGCCTTGCAGCACAGGTAGACGGAGGTCAGATTGACCTCCTGGACCCGCTTCCACGCCTCCAGGCCGGTGTCCAGGATCGAGTCGTCGTCGGGCGGCGAGATGCCCGCGTTGTTGAAGGCGATGTCGACGGAACCGTAGGTGTCGAACGCGGCCTTGAAGAGCGCCTCGACCTGCTCGGCGTCGGTGACGTCCACCTTCACGAACAGCCCGCCCGCCTCGTCGGCGGCGGCCTTGCCTCGGGTGTCGTCGACGTCGCCGCAGACGACGTGGGCGCCCTCGGAGGCGAGCCGGCGCGCGGCGGCGAGGCCGATGCCGCTGCCGGCACCGGTGATGACGGCGGTACGGCCGACCAGGCGGCGGCAGATGGGGTCGGGTGTCTGCGAGGTCACTGTGCGGGGCCCTCCGTGCTGATGAAGACGTTCTTGGTTTCGGTGAAGGCGGTCAGCGCGTCCGGGCCGAGTTCCCGGCCGATCCCCGACTGCTTGAAGCCGCCGAAGGGGGTCCAGTAGCGGACGCTGGAGTGGGAGTTGACGGACAGGTTGCCCGCGCGGACGGCCTGGGAGACGCGCAGCGCGCGGCCGACGTCCCGGGTCCAGATGGAGCCGGAGAGGCCGTAGGGGGTGTCGTTGGCGAGGCGGACCGCGTCGGCCTCGTCCTCGAACGGCAGGACGACGGCGACCGGTCCGAAGACCTCCTCGACGGCCACGCGCGCGTACGGGTCGACGTCGGTGAGGACGGTGGGCGGGAACCAGAAGCCGGGGCCCTCGGGCGCCTTGCCGCGGATGCCGGGCGCGTCGGTGCCGACGTACGAACGCACCCGCTCCAGCTGGGCCTTGGAGATCAGCGGGCCCATCCCGGTGCTCTCGTCGGCCGGGTCGCCGACGAGGACGGACTCGACGGCGGGGGCCAGGAGGCCGAGGAAGCGGTCGTACACGGAGCGCTGCACGAGGATGCGGGTGCGGGCGCAGCAGTCCTGGCCGGAGTTGTCGAGGAAGGACATGGGGGCGGCGGCCGCGGCGGCGTCGAGGTCGGCGTCCGCGAAGACGATGTTGGGGCTCTTGCCGCCGAGTTCCAGGGTGACGCGCTTGAGCAGGGCGGAGCCCTTCGCCAGCACGTGGGTGCCCACGGCGGTCGACCCGGTGAAAACGATCTTCGCCACGCCCGGGTGCTCGACCAGCGCGGCGCCCGCGACGGGGCCGCGGCCGGGCAGGACCTGGAACAGTCCGGCCGGCAGGCCCGCTTCCAGGGCCAGTTCGGCCAGGCGCAGGGCCGTGAGCGGGGTCGTCTCGGCGGGCTTGAGGATCACCGCGTTCCCCGCCGCGAGCGCCGGGGCCGTGCCCCACGCGGCGATCGGCATCGGGAAGTTCCAGGGCGCGATGACGCCGATGACCCCGAGCGGTTCGAGGAACGTGACGTCCAGGCCGCCGGCGACGGGGATCTGGCGGCCGGTGAGCCGCTCCACTCCGCCGGCCGCGTAGTCGAGCAGATCGCGGACGTTGCCGGCCTCCCAGCGGGCGTTGCCGATGACATGGCCCGCCTCCCGCACCTCCAGCCGGGCCAGCTCTTCGAGGTGGTCGTCGACGGCGGTGGCGAAGCGGCGCAGCAGCCGGGCGCGGTCGCCAGGGGCGAGCGCGGCCCACACCGCCTGCGCCCCGGTGGCCCGTACGACGGCGGCGTCGACGTCCCGGGCGGTGGCGGCGGGAAGGGTGGCGACGACCTCCTCGGTGGCCGGGTTGAGGATCTGGAGCTCGTGCTCGTCGGGGGCGGACTGGTCGGACACGGAAGGACCCCTCACATGCGTTCGAAGGAGCGGCGCAGCTCCCAGTCGGTCACCGCGGCGTCGAAGGCCGCCAGCTCGACGCGGGCCATGTTGCGGTAGTGCGCGACGACCTCGTCGCCGAAGGCGGCCTTGGCGATGGTGCTGTTCTCCCAGAGCTCGGCGGCCTCGCGCAGGGTGGTGGGCACGTGCTCGTACTCGGCGGCGTACGCGTTGCCCGGGCACGGCCCCGGCAGCTCCAGCTTCTGCTCGATGCCGTACAGTCCCGCCGCGACCATTCCGGCGACCGCGAGGTAGGGGTTGACGTCTCCGCCGGGCACCCGGTTCTCGAAGCGCAGCGAACGGCCGTGGCCGACGACCCTGAGGGCGCAGGTGCGGTTGTCGTGCCCCCAGGCGACCGCGGTCGGGGCGAAGGAGCCGGGCTGGAACCGCTTGTAGGAGTTGATGTTGGGCGCGTACAGGAGCGAGAACTCCCGCAGTGCGGCGAGCTGCCCGGCGAGGAAGTGCCGCATCAGCTCCGACATCCCGCCGGGCCCGTCCCCCGCCATCGCGCCCGCGCCGCGGGCGTCGGCGAGCGAGAGGTGGATGTGACAGGAGTTGCCCTCACGCTCGTTGTACTTGGCCATGAAGGTGATCGAGACGCCCTCCTGGGCCGCGATCTCCTTGGTTCCGGTCTTGTAGATCGCGTGCTGGTCGCAGGTGACCAGCGCCTCGTCGTAGCGGAACGCGATCTCGTGCTGGCCGGGGTTGCACTCGCCCTTGGCGGACTCGACGGTGAGGCCGGCGCCGGCCATCTCGTTGCGGATACGGCGCAGCAGGGGCTCGATCCGGCCGGTTCCGAGCACGGAGTAGTCGACGTTGTACTGGTTCGCCGGGGTCAGCCCCCGGTAGTTCGCGTCCCACGCCTGCTCGTAGGTGTCCTTGAAGACGATGAACTCCAGCTCGGTGCCGACCTGCGCGGTGAGGCCGAGGGCGGCGAGGCGTTCGAGCTGGCCGCGCAGTATCCGGCGGGGCGCGGCGGCCACGGGCGAGCCGTCCTCCCAGGCGAGGTCCGCGATGACCAGGGCGGTGCCCTCGTGCCAGGGCACGCGGCGCAGGGTGCTCAGGTCGGGGCGGAGGGCGAAGTCGCCGTAGCCCCGGTCCCAGGAGGACATGGCGTAGCCGTCGACGGTGTTCATCTCGGTGTCGACGGCGAGGAGGTAGTTGCAGCCCTCGGTCCCGTGCTCCAGGACCTCGTCGAGGAAGAAGCGCGCGGCGAACCGCTTGCCCTGCAGACGGCCCTGCATGTCCGGGAAGGCCAAGACGACGGTGTCGATCTCTCCGCCCGCGACGAGGGCGTGCAGCTCCTCGACACCGAGCGGGGGTGTGCGGTCGGGCACGGGAGGTCTCCTTCGGTCGCCGAGAGCCATAAGGTATTTCCGAGAACCATTGATTGGGAAGGGGGCACGGCCAGATGTCGCAGACGGAACCCGGGGGCACCGGTGACCCACAGGACCGGCTGACCCCGGTGCTGCGGCCGGTGCGGGCCGGCAACGGCTTCGAGGAGGCCCTGGAGCAGATCCTCCAGGTCGTGCGCCTCGGCCTGGTGCCCGGCGGCGGGCGCCTTCCGGCGGAGCGGGAGCTGGCGGAGCGGCTGGGGATCAGCCGCGTCACGCTGCGCGAGGTGCTGAAGGTGCTGCAGGACGAGGGCCTGGTGGAGTCGCGGCGCGGACGCTACGGCGGCACCTTCGTACGGCCCCGGACCGAGGCGCGCGGCGAGGACGAGCTGCGCCGGCGCGTCGAGAAGGTCGACATCGAGGACGTGCTGCGGTTCCGGGAGGTGCTGGAGGTGGGGGCGGCGGGCCTGTGCGCCGCGCACGGCCTGACGGCGGAGCAGGAGGAGCGGCTGCGTGAGGCGCTGGCACGCACGCGGGACGCGCCGCTGGCCGACTACCGGCGGCTGGACACCCTGTTGCACCTCACCCTCGCGGAGCTCGGCGGGTCGCCCTCCCTGACGGCGCAGTACGCGGCCGTCCGGGCGACCGTGAACGACCTGCTGGACTGCATCCCGCTGCTGGTGCGGAACCTGGAGCACTCGCAGCGGCAGCACGTGGCGCTGGTGGAGGCGGTGCTCGACGGGGACGCGGACGGGGCGCGGGAGATCATGCGGGAGCACTGCGCGGGGACGGCGGCCCTGCTGCGGGGGTTCCTGGCATGAGGAGTCCGGGCAAAGGTATGGATGCGCTCCATTGGAACGCTGGGAGGATCGCATGACCGCACGACCACTGATCGGCGTGAGCACGTATCTGGAATCGGGGGCGCGCTGGGGCGTCTGGGAACTGGAGGCCGCGCTGCTGCCGTCGGGCTACCCGCGGCTGGTGCAGCGGGCCGGCGGACTCGCGGCGATGCTGCCGCCCGACGATCCGGAGCGGGCGGCGGCCACGGTGGCCCGGCTGGACGGGGTGGTGATCGCGGGCGGACCGGACGTCGACCCCTCCCGCTACGGCGCGGAGCGCTCCGAGCGGACCGGCCCGCCCGCGCACCTGCGGGACGCCTGGGAACTCGCCCTGATCCGGGCGGCGCTGGCCTCCGGCACGCCGCTGCTCGGCATCTGCCGGGGGATGCAACTGCTGAACGTGGCCCTGGGTGGCACGCTCGTCCAGCACCTCGACGGGCACGTCGCCGAGGTGGGGGTGTTCGGCACGCATCCCGTGAAGCCGGTGCCGGGCACGCGGTACGGGGACATCGCACCCGAACCGGTGTCCGTGCCGACCTATCACCACCAGGCGGTGGACCGGCTCGGCGACGGGCTGACGGTGTCGGCGTACGCGGAGGACGGGACGGTGGAGGCGGTCGAACTGCCGGGTTCGCCCTGGGTGCTCGGTGTGCAGTGGCATCCGGAGATGGGCGAGGACGTACGGGTCGTGCGGGCCCTCGTCCAAGCCGCCACGGCCGCCTCCTGAGTCCGCCCCGGCGCGCCCTCGCCCGGGCGGTGACGCACGGCGCCTCACGGGCCGGCCGAACCGCGGTGCCGCGCGCGGCGCGTGCCCCGGCCGGCGCGCAGGGCCCGCCCGTCCGCCGCGCTCCGCGCGGCGCCGGTGCGCGGGCCGGCGCGCACCGGGTTGTCACCGGGCCGAGGGGCCAAAGACCGCGGGTGTCGGCCGCCCGGTACGGGCACAGCCACCGGCGCCCCGGAAACGGAGGCCCCACCGCACTGCCGGCCTCCCCCGGCCCCCGGCGTCTTCGCCCGGCCCCGGCGTATGGCCACGGCGATGGTGGCCACGCGGGGGGCGCCGGTCTGCCGGGGCCGCGCACCTGCCCGGACCGCGCACCGCCTGCGCGGCCGTCTGCCGGCCGGGACCGGACAGGTACGGGCCCGGCCGTCGCGCCGGACGCCGTCCTCCTCACCGCCGGTACGGCCGCCGGGCTCGTGACCGTGGTGGCCGTGCCGTCTCCGACGGTCGTCCGGCACCGCATCGAACCGGGCCGGGCCACCCCCGTACGGCTGCTGCCCCGGTCGCCCCCACGGTCCCCCCGGCCCGGGGACCCCTGCTGCTCCCGGACGGGCACCGCGGCGTCGTCAGCGGAGGGCTGCTCGCAGCGCCTCGCCGATGACGCGCGGCGCCTCGCTCAGCGAAGGCCCGTACCAGGTGAGATGGCGCCCGCTGACCAGCGCGCAGGGCGTCTTCGGGAAGGACTCCGGGCCGTCGTCGGCGGTGAAGCGGTACGGCTCGTCGGGCAGCACCACGAGGTCCGGTGCCGCGTCGTGCAGCTCGGGCAGCGGGATCCTCGGATAGCGCTCCGCATGGGCCGCGTACACGTTGTCGACGCCGAGCCGGGCCAGCACGTCCCCGGCGAAGGTGTCACGGCCCAGCACCATCCAGGGCCGTCGCCAGACGGGCACCACGGCGGTCGTACGGCGCCGCGGCACGGGCAGGCCCGACCAGGCGGAGCGGGCCTCGTCCAGCCAGCGCGGCCGGGTGGACACCCCGCACGCGGCCACCACCCGCTCCAGCTCCCGGAACGCCTGCGGCACGTCCCGCACCTCGGTGACCAGGACCTCCAGGCCCGCCGCGCGCAGGGCGGCGAGGTCCGGTTCGCGGTTCTCCTCCTCGTTGGCGAGCACCAGGTCGGGGGCGAGCCGGACGATCCGCTCGACCGCGGGGTTCTTGGTCCCGCCGATCCTGACGACGTCGAGGCCCGGCGGACGGCTGCACCAGTCGGTCGCACCGGCCAGGACGCCCGGCGCGGACAGGGCCACCGCCTCCGTGAGCGACGGCACCAGCGAGACGACGCGCATCACGGCCGCCGCCCGCAGCAGCGTTCCGGGGCGCGTTCCCAGGTGCCGTCGACGGCGGGTCCGGAGGTCTCGGCCATGCCGGCGAGTATCCCAGGACGGCACCTGGACGGGTGTCCCCCGCGAGGGTCGCCCGATCAGCGCCGGCGGGAGGGGTCCTCCAACGCCTCGATGTGGTCCGCGACCGCGATCACGATCACGCGGGTGTCCGGCTCCGCGGCGCGCCAGCGGTGGCGCACTCCCCCGCTCAGGTACAGGGTGTCACCGCGCCCGAGCCGGTGCGCCCGGCCCTCCGCCTCGACTTCGACGGCGCCGTCGACGACGTACATCAGCTCGTCGTTGCGGTGCTGGAACTCCCGGCCGTCGTCGTACTCCCCGATGAACTCCATCGCGTGCAGCTGGTGGTGTCCCCGCACCAGGGTGCGCACCCGCGCCCGCCCCGGGGTGACGCCTTCGTCATCGGCGCGCAGGACGTCCACGCTGCACGCCGGGTCGGCCGCCGCGAGCAGGTCGACGGCGGTGGTGCCCAGGGCGTCGGCGATCCGCTCCAGGGAGGGCCTGCTGGGGCGTGCCCGCTCGTTCTCGACCTGGCTCAGGAAGGGAACCGACAGGCCGCTGCGCTCGGCCACGACGGCGAGGGTGAGCTCCAGCGCCCGGCGTCGCCGCCGGACGGCCGCGCCCACCCGAAGGGGCCGCTCTTTGTGGTCGCCCATCGCTCCGGCTCCCTCCCTCCTCGTCGGTGCGCCGGTCATCGGTCACTGCTTCTGTTGAGTTGTCTGCACCCTACGCATGTTCGGCAAACCGTTTCATCCGCCCGTCACATCGTTGTCATATACAAGGGTGACAGGGGTCGCGGTTTGCGCCAGGGAGTGAGCCGTCACGCCTCCCTGCGCGCACCACACTCCACAGGACAAAGTCACCGGTCAAGGGCTCGGCACGGGTGCCGGACCGGGCCGCTGCCGCATCGGCGGGTGATGCGGCGCGGCCGGAGCCGGCCGACGGGACGTGCGGACCGGCGCGAGGGCGGGCCTCGGCGGTGTTGTCCGGATCCTTCCGGTGCGCCCGTGCCCGGCCGGACGCCCGGCTCCTGTCGGTGCCGTACGGCATGATGCGGAAGGTGACCCGACGCCTGATGCTCCTCGACACCGCCTCGCTCTACTTCCGCGCCTTCTTCGGCGTCCCGGAATCCGTCAGGGCCCCCGACGGGACGCCCGTGAACGCCGTGCGCGGGCTGCTCGAATTCGTCGACCGTCTGGTCCGGGACCACCACCCCGACGACCTGGTCGCCTGCATGGACGCGGACTGGCGCCCGCACTGGCGGGTCGCCCTGGTCCCCTCCTACAAGGCGCACCGCGTGGCCGAGGAGCACGAGGCGGGTCCGGACGAGGAGCAGGTGCCGGACACGCTCTCCCCCCAGGTGCCGGTCATCGAGGCCGTCCTGGACGCGCTGGGCATCGCGCGGGTGGGGGTCGAGGGGTACGAGGCGGACGATGTGATCGGTACGTTCACGGCGCGGGCGAAGGGACCGGTCGACATCGTCACCGGCGACCGCGACCTGTACCAACTGGTCGACGACGCGCGCGAGGTGCGCGTGCTGTACCCGCTGAAGGGTGTCGGCACGCTCCAGCTCACCGACGAGGCGGTGCTGCGCGGCAAGTACGGCGTCGGCGGCCGGGGTTACGCGGATCTGGCACTGCTGCGCGGCGACCCGAGCGACGGGCTGCCGGGGGTGCCGGGGATCGGTGAGAAGACGGCCGCCAGGCTGCTCGCCGAGTTCGGGGACCTGGCCGGGATCATGGCCGCGGTCGACGACCCCGGGGCCAGGCTCACGCCGGCGCAGCGCAAGCGGCTCGACGCGGCGCGGGCCTATGTGGCGGTGGCTCCCCGGGTCGTGCGGGTCGCCGCCGACGTGCCGCTGCCGGAGGTGGCCACGGCGCTGCCGAGGACGCCGCGCGACCCCGCGGGGCTGGAGGAGCTGGCGGCCCGCTGGGGCCTGGGCGGTTCGCTGCGGCGGCTTCTCGTCACGCTCGGGACGTGACGGCTGCGGCGCCGGGTTGTCGTCGGCCCTTCGGGGACAGGTGTATCAAGGAGAAGGAGATGCTAACTTAGGCAAACCTAAGCATGGGAACTGGGAGGCCGTGATGGCAGAGCGCCCGGCAGGCAGGATCCGCAGGGTCCACTCCGCGCAGGTGGTCCGCACCCAGCGGCTGACCCCCCACATGCAGCGTGTGGTGCTCGGCGGCGACGGCCTGGCCGGCTTCGCGGCGGACACCTGCACCGACCACTATGTGAAGCTGCTGTTCCCCGCCGAGGGCGTCGTCTACCCCGAGCCCTTCGACCTGCAGCGCATCCGCGAGGAGTTCCCGCGCCGGGCATGGCCGGTGACGCGGACGTACACCGTGCGCGCCTGGGATCCCGGACGCCGGGAGCTGACGCTGGACTTCGTGATCCACGGTGACGAGGGCCTCGCGGGACCGTGGTCCCTGCGCGCGCGGCCGGGCGAGACCGTGCGGTTCATGGGCCCCGGTGGCGCCTACGCCCCGGACGCGGGCGCCGACTGGCATCTGCTCGCCGGGGACGAGAGCGCCCTGCCCGCGATCTCGGTGGCCCTGGAGGCGATGCCCGACGATGTCGAGGCCCGTGCGTTCGTGGAGGTCTCGGGCCCGGAGGAGGAGCAGAAGATCCACTCCGATGTGGAGGTGGTCTGGCTGCACCGCGGGGACCGGCCGGTCGGTGAGGCCCTCGTGGAGGCCGTGCGGGCGCTGGAGTTCCCGGAGGGCCGGGTGCACGCGTTCGTGCACGGCGAGGCCGGCTTCGTGAAGGAGTTGCGCCGGCTGCTGCGCGTCGAGCACCGCGTCCCGCGGGACGATCTCTCGATCTCGGGATACTGGCGCCTCGGACACGACGAGGACGGCTGGCAGGCGTCGAAGCGGGAGTGGAAAGCGCGCGTCGAGGCGGAGCAGGAGGGGGGCGCGTCCGCGGCGTAGGACGCGGAACGCGGCGGCACCACCGAGATGGTGCCGCCGCCGTGTCGTGCGGGCTCCCACCGTCCGCGGACCCGGCCTGCTCACAGGACCGGTGGGCTCACACCGACCGCTGGTAGGAGCGGAATGTGCGGATCGACAGCCACACCGCGGCGATCGCCAGTCCCAGCAGCGCCCCTCCCCTGCCCAGCACGCCGCCCCAGTCCGGATGCGCGGACAACGCGGAGCGGCCCGCCACCATCGCCCAGTCGAGAGGGTTGAGGTCGGCGATGTGCCGCATCCAGGAGGGCATCTGGGACGGTGCCATGAAGGCGGTGGACAGGAAGGTCAGCGGCAGCAGCAGGAACGTGTTGATGCCGATGATCGACTCCCGCTCCTGGACCAGCATGCCCAGCGCGTTGGACAGCGCCCCGAAGACCGTGCCGAGCAGCACGGCGGCGAGGACCAGGATCACGATGCCGCCGATGCCGCCCGGGTAGTCCGCGCCGCCGAGCAGTCCCAGCAGCACGATGACGACCGACTGCAGGGCGGTGACCAGGCCGTTGTGGACCACGTTGCCGTTCATCAGCGCGGCCCGGCTGACCGGTGTGGTCAGAAAGCGGTTGAGCGTGCCCCGCTGGATCTCCTCCAACGTGCCCATGCCGGCCCACATGTTGGAGCTGAGCGCGCTCATCACGACGACGCCGGGCACCAGGTAGTCGAGGTACGAGGTGGTGCCGAAGCCGCCGAGTCCGACGACCTTCCTGAAGAGGTTGCCGAACAGGAACAGCCAGATCACGGGCTGGATCAGGGTGATGACGGCGTAGGCGGGCTGCCGGGCGAACACCATGAGCTGACGCTGCGTCATGTACCAGGTCTGGGAGACGGCGGTGCTCATCGCGCACCTCCGGCGAGGACGAGGCCGGCGCCGGTGTCCGCATCCGCCTCGGAGTAACGGCGGCCCGCGTGGCGGAGGTACACGTCGTCGAGGGAGGGGCGCGCGACCGTCGCCGCGGCGACGGTGACCCCGGCGCGTTCGAGCGCGCCGATCAGCGCGGGCATCGCGGCGGCCCCGTTGTCGGCGCGGGCGCTGATCCGGCGCCCGTCGATGAGCACCTCGTGCACGCCCTGCAGCCCGCGCAGGGCGCCCCCCAGCAGCGTACGGCCCGCCTCGCCGACCGCCTCGCGCAGTTCCATGTGGACCGCGTCACCGCGGAGTTCGCCCTTGAGGGCGTCCGGGGTGCCCTCCACGACGACCCGGCCGCGGTCGACGATCGCGATGCGCTCGGCGAGCCGGTCGGCCTCCTCCAGATAGTGCGTGGTCAGCAGGATGGTCAGACCGTCCTCGCCGGCCAGGCGGCCGATCTCCTCCCACATGGCGGTGCGGGCCTGGGGGTCCAGGCCGGTGGTGGGCTCGTCCAGGAACAGCACCTCGGGCCGGTGCACCAGGCCCAGTGCCACGTCCAGGCGACGCCGCATTCCGCCGGAGTAGCCCTTGACCTGGCGCCTCGCCGCATCGGTCAGCGTGAAGCGCTCCAGCAGTCCGTCCACACGGCGGTCGAGCGCGGTGCCTTTGAGGCCATGGAGCCTGCCCTGGAGCCGGAGGTTCTCGCGCCCCGTGGCCACGGGGTCGGCGCCCGAGCTCTGGGCGACCACGCCGATCGCGCGGCGCACCCGGTCGGGGTGGCGCAGCACGTCGTGGCCCGCGACGGTGGCCGTGCCCGAGTCGGGGCGGGCCAGGGTGGTGAGGATCTTGACGGTGGTGGACTTCCCGGCGCCGTTCGGGCCGAGGAGCCCGAAGACGGTGCCCGGCCGGACCGTGATGTCCATGCCGTTGAGGGCGGTGACATCACCGGGATAGGTCTTGATCAGCTGGCGCGCCTCCACTGCGGGCGCACGGGTGTTCATGACGACTGCTCTCTCCTCCGTGAGCGGATGACAGCTGATCCGTGTGAGGAGCGCCGGGCCTATCCTGGGTGTGCCGCACCTCGATCGCCCGGATGTGCCTCACGGCGGATTCAGCTCGGGGTTGCCGACCCCGGCGGGACTGCTGCAACAGGCCCGCCGGGGTCCGTTCTTCTTCGGCGGTCACGGCCCGTCGGCCGGGCCGCCCTCCAGCTTCCGCAGTTCTTCGGGGACCTCCCCCGTCTCGTTGAAGAGCCGCCATTCCTCAAGGCCCGGGAACGTCCCCTCCGTGAGCTCGTCCAGGAAGCCGCGGACCCATGCGGCCTGCGCGTCGATCATGTGGAGCTGGTACTCGCACTCGATCAGCACGAGCCGGGGAAGCGTCTCGTAGAGCTTCTCCAGTCCGCCGCGCAGGCTGGCCGCCCGCACCTCCAGTCCGGCGAGCCGCTCCCTCAGCAGGCGGGCCACCTCGTCGGGGTGGAGCACGGCGATCAGGGAGAGCGCCGCCTCGAAGACGGGGAACTCCCGCGCCGGGACGGCGAGCAGGTCCGACAGCCACTCGACGGCCTCTTCGCGTCCGGCGTCCGTGATGCCGTAGAGCGTGCGCTCGGGCCGGTTGCCCTGGCGCTGTACCTCGGCCACCTCGACGAAGCCGTGCTTCTCCAGGTTCTGGACGACGGTGTAGAGCGAGCCGTAGTTGATCTTCAGGCTGGTGTCCTTGCCGCGTCGGCGCAGGGTCTGGGCGATCTCGTACGGATGCATCGGCTTCTCGGTGAGCAGCACCATGACCGCGAGCGCCAGCGGGTTGCCGAGCTTCCGGCGCTTCACCGCCACGGCCTTCACCTCACACCGTTGAACTCGTTGAACTCGTTAGAACTCGTTGACGAGAACTCGTTGACGAATATCCGTGGCCGAACATATCGCGTCCACACGACCCGGGTCAACACACACGATGTATCGCGTTCGCCCGCCGCCAGCAAGGGGTGAGGACTTGGGTCCGTTCCCGACACGGCCGCGTGACGCCGGTGAAACAGCCCCTCCTTACGTTCTGTCGCCCGACAGGAATTTCTGTCACCCGACAGGAACTCTCCCGCCGCAGCGCGAAAGCAGGTTGCCGCATGACGAGCACCGCCCCCGCCGACGTCCGCCCCGACCCGCCGCGCCCCGAGGGGGCCGCCGACCTCGCACGGTTCGGCTACCGCCAGGAGCTGCACCGCAGCCTCGGCCGGTACGCGTCCTTCGCCGCCGGGTTCTCCTTCATCTCCGTACTGACGACCGTCTTCCAGTTCTTCGCGTTCGGGTACGCCTTCGGGGGTCCCGTCTTCTTCTGGACCTGGCCCGCGGTGCTGGTGGGCCAGCTTCTGGTGGCCGCCTGCTTCGCCGAACTGGCCGCGCGCTATCCGATCTCGGGCGCCATCTACCAGTGGTCCTCGCGGCTGTCCACCGCCACCTTCGGCTGGTTCGCCGGCTGGATCATGGTCATCGGGCAGATCGTGGTGGTCGCGGCCGCCGCCCTCGCGCTGCAGATGGTGCTACCGCCGCTGTGGTCCGGCTTCCAGCTGGTGGGCGGCGACCCGGCGCCCACCTCGTCGACGGGTGCGGCGAACGCGGCGGTCCTCGGCGTCGTCCTGCTGGTGCTCACCACGCTCGTGAACATCGTCGACAACCGCGTGATGTCAGCCGTCAACCGGGTCGGGGTGACCGCCGAGATCATCGGCGCCTGCCTGATCGTCGTGCTGCTGCTCACGCACTCCGAGCGCTCCCCCGGCATCACCTTCCACACCGCCCCCGGCACGGGCGGCGGTCTGTTCGGCGCGCTGCTCGTGGGCTCGTTCACGGCGGCGTACGTGATGATCGGCTTCGACAGCGCAGGCGAGATGAGCGAGGAGACCCACAACCCGCGCCGCACCGCGCCCCGCACGATCCTCACCGCGCTCGGCGCGGCCGGCCTGCTCGGCGGCCTGATCGTCCTCGGCGGCATCCTCGCCGCCCCCAGCCTGACCGACGGACGCCTCGGCACGGACGGTCTGAGCTACGTCCTGACCAGCAGCCTCGGCGACGGCGTCGGGCGGGTGCTGCTCGCCGACGTGGTGGTGGCCATCACGGTGGCGACCCTCGCGATCCAGACGGCCGCCTCCCGGATGATCTTCTCCATGGCCCGTGACGGCCGGCTTCCCTTCGCCGCGCCGCTCGCCCGGGTCAACCCGCGCACCGGCATGCCGACCGCCCCGGCCCTGGTGGTGGGCGTCCTCGCGGCCGTACTGCTCCTGCTGAACTTCGTCTCCCCGGACGCCTTCCTCGCCATCGGCACCACGTGCATCGTGATGCTGTACCTGGCGTACGCGATGGTGACGGGTCCGTTGCTGGTGCGGCGACTGCGCGGCGAGTTCCCGGCCGGGGGCACGGACGAGAAGGGTGCCCCGCTGTTCTCACTCGGCCGCTGGGGCGTCCCCGTGAACGCACTGGCCCTGCTCTACGGCCTGCTCATGACCGTCAACCTGGCCTGGCCGCGCGCGGCCGTGTACGACCCGGCCGGCGGGCACTGGTACTTCCAGTGGTTCACGGTGCTGTTCCTGGCGGCGACCCTGGTCGCCGGCGCGGCCCACCGCCTGTGGAGCCGGCGCTCGGCGGACCCCACCGCTCCCGTGCAGGAGCCGGCCGTCCAGGAGGTGAGCGCCCAGATCACGGGATGAGCAGGTCCTGGAGGTCCTGGAGGTCCTGGAAGGCCGCGTGGACCGCAGGAGCGTCGCCGGGGCTCCAGGGGCGCAGGACCAGGCCGTCACCGGTGGCCAGGGGGCTGAGGGGTGCCGGCGAGCGTTCCGGCGGGCAGGACCCGGCGCGGGAGACAGGGCATCGGGGCGTCCTCGCAACGCGCGGCGGGGCGTACCCGGCGATTTTCACCGCCCCCCGCCCGACTCGTACGCTGCTCGTGATGAGACGCAGACCCAGGACCCCGCCCTCCCCGCTGCCGCAGCGCGACGGCGTCGACCCGGTGCGGGTGAGGCTGCCGCCCGGCGAGGGGTGGGCGTCCGTCCGCGACCATCTCGTGGCGCGGCTCGCGGCCGGGGACGGGGTGGTCGACGGCATGCTCGACGCGGGGCTGGTCGTCGGGGCGGACGGGCGGCCCGTCGCGCCTGACGCCGCCTACGCGCCGGGCGCGTACGTGTGGTTCCACCGCCCGCTGCCCGACGAGGAGCGCGTTCCGTACCCGGTCGAGGTGGTCCACCGCGACGAGCACATCGTCGTCGCCGACAAGCCGCACTTCCTCGCCACCACACCGCGCGGCAGCCATGTCGCCGAGACGGCCCTCGCCCGGCTGCGGCGCGATCTGGGGATACCGACGCTGACCGCGGCGCACCGGCTGGACCGGCTCACCGCCGGGCTGGTGCTGTTCACCGTGCGGCCCGAGGAGCGCGGCAGGTACCAGTGCCTGTTCCGCGACCGGCGCGTCGCCAAGGAGTACGAGGCCGTCGCCCCGTACGACCCGGGGCTGCCGCTGCCGCGCACCGTGCGCAGCAGGATCGTGAAGGAGCGCGGGGTCATGGCGGCCCGGGAGGTGGCGGGCGAGCCCAATGCGGTGAGCCGGGTCGAGCTGCTGGAGCACCGGGACGGGCGCGGGCGCTACCGGCTGCTCCCGCGCACCGGGCAGACCCACCAGCTGCGCGTGCACATGAACGCGCTGGGCCTGCCGGTCCTCGGCGATCCCCTCTACCCGGTGGTGACCGCCCCCGGACCGGCCGGTGACTTCCGGCGCCCGCTCCAGCTGCTGGCGCGGGCACTGGAGTTCACCGATCCGGTCACGGGGCGCGCACACCGCTTCGTCAGCGGGCGGGAGCTGCGGGCGTGGTCGTCCTACGACGCGTGGGCCGCCCGGTAGGGGCTCACTCGCCCCTCCACCACCGCAGCACCCGTCGCCACACGCCGGGCCGCCCCTGCGCGTCGGCGGCCGGCTCGGGCGGCACCGGCCGGGCGGCCGCCGGCCGGGGCGGCGGCGGGGTGGCCTGCTCCGGAAGCGGCGTCGCCGGCTGCGGGCCGGACGTGGTGACCTCCCAGCCGGGGCGCTGCCGCGGCACCTGCCGCAGGGCCGGTGCCGCGGTCACGTCCTGCGGCGGCCTCGGCTCGAACCGCACCGGCAGCTCCACCAGATGCCGCGACGCGATGGACCCGGTCCAGCGCAACTCGTCCTCGTCGCAGTCCAACTCGATGTCCGGCAGCCGCATCAGCAGCGCGTCGATACCGGTGTCGGCGATGGCACGGCCGATGTCCTGGCCGGGGCATTCGTGCGGGCCGCCGCCGAAGGCCAGGTGGGAGCGGTTGCCCTGCATGTTGGCGGAGAGGTCGGGCCGCACCCGCGGGTCGACGTTGCCGGGCGCGATGCCCAGGAGCAGCCCGTCGCCCTTGCGGATGCGCCGGCCGCCGAGTTCCGTGTCCTGCTTGGCGAAGTAGCCGAGGATGGAGCTGAACGGCGGCTCGTCCCACAGGGACTGCTCGACCGCCTCGGGGACCGTCATCTGGCCGCCGTTGAGCTGGGCCCGGAAGCGCGGGTCGGTGAGCACCACGCGCAGCACGTTCGCGAGGAGGTTGGCGGTGGCCTCGTAGGCGGCGATCAGGACCAGCCGCAGGTGCTCCCTGATCTCGTCGTCGGTGAGCCCGGCCGGGTGGTTGACGAGATGGGTGGTGAAGTCCTCCTCGGGCTGGGTCCGGCGGCGTGCGGTGAGCCGGGTCAGGGCGTCCACGATGTACTGGTTGCTGGCGATCGCGGTCTCGGTGCCCTTGAGCATGTCGCGGGCGGCGTGCACGATCCGGTCGTTGTACTCGTCGCCCATGCCGAGGACCTCGCACATCACCGCCATCGGGAGATGGTCGGCGAACTGTGTGACCAGGTCGGCCCGGCCCTCCTCGCAGAAGCGGTTGACGAGGGCCTGCGTGGCGCGGTTGATGAACCGGCGCAGGCCCCGGTAGTCGATGGTCGACATGGCGCCGGTGACCGCACCGCGCAGCCGCAGATGCTCGTCGCCCTCGGCGTAGGAGCAGATGGGCTGCCAGGCGAAGTGCGGCGTCAGCGGGTGGTCGGGCGTGACCTGGCCGGTCTGCAGCGCGGACCAGATGCGGCTGTCGCGGGTGAAGTGCGCGGGGCTGCGCACCATGTGCAGGTTCTCGCCGTGGCCGAGCACCACCCAGACGGGGACGTCGTCGTGGAGCAGCGCGGGGGCCACGGCACCGTGTTCCGCACGGAGTTTCTCGTGCAGGGCCCCCAGGTCCTGTGCCTCGGGGCCGTACAGCCGGTGCACTCCGCCGGGTCCGCGGCCGTGGGCCGGGCAGCCGGGCGGCGGCGCTGACGGGGCGTCCGTGCGGGTGAGGTCCCTGCCGGTCAGGGAGTGGGGTTCAGGCGTCACGATGGTCGCTCCGGTACTGGGGTGGATCCGGTGTCTTGGGGTGGGGACGGGACACGGTGCGGGCTGGGCCGCGTACGCGGGGACGGCCTGGGGGCGTACCCGGGAACGGGCGGGATGCGTACGTCGGGCGCCGGTGGCGCGTACGCGCATCAGACGGGTGCGCGCTTCACCGTGAGGGAGTGCAGGAAGCGCATCAGCGTCATCAGGACGTCGCGGCTGGAGGCGCGGCGCCGCGCGTCACAGTCCATGATCGGGATCTCCTCGGGCAGGTCGAGGGCCGCGCGCAGCTCCGCCATGGGGTAACGGGGCGCGTCCGGGAAGGAGTTGACGGCGACCACGAAGGGCACGCCGCGTTCCTCCAGACGGCCGATGACGTCGAAGCTGACCTCCAGGCGGCGCGTGTCGACCAGGACGACCGCGCCGAGCGCGCCCTCGAACAGGCCGTTCCACAGGAACCAGAAGCGTTCCTGGCCGGGCGTCCCGAACAGGTACAGGACCAGCTGCTCGGTGATGCTGATGCGTCCGAAGTCCATCGCCACGGTGGTGGCCGTCTTGCTGTCGGAACCGTAGTTGTCGTCGACCCCGATGCCCGCCTGGGTCATGGTCTCCTCGGTCGTCAGCGGCCTGATCTCGCTGACGGAACCGACCATGGTGGTCTTGCCGACCCCGAAACCGCCCACGATCACGATCTTCACAGCGGCCTGGGCCGTGTGCGGCAGGTGGTCCTCGGTCCGTGGGCCGGGGACGGTGTCAGAGCTTCTGTAGTCCATGCATCACCGCTTCGAGGAGGGAACGGTCAGGCATCGTCTGCCGGGCGATCGGGGCGCGTGCCTGGACCAGTTCGGCCGCCAGCAGGTCGGTGATCAGCACGGTGACCACGCTGAACGGCAGACTGAGGTAGGCCGAGATCTCGGCCACGGACAGGGGGGCCTGACAGATCCGGAGCAGGGCCGCCTGCTCCGGCGTGGCCGTGGGAGGGGGGTCGGCGCTCGCCACGATCAGGGTGACGAGGTCGATGGGGGCGCGCTCGCCCCCGTCGGTCGCGCCGGTGAGGATGTACAACCGCTCGGGGTTCTTCTCCTCGCCCTGCTTCCCGCCGTCCGTCGGGACGGGACCCGGCGGGGGGTCTTCCTGGGGGTGGCGCCGACGGCGTCGGGGAGGAGTCATACGGTCTGCTCGTCGCGCCGCGGCGGACTGGTCAGGTGGGAACCGATGCGGATGACGAGATCGCGCATGCGGTTGCTCATCAGGCCGGCCTCGGCGACGGTGTCGGCGAGCACGGCGAGGTAGGCGTTGGGGCCGGCCGCCATCATGTAGAAGTAGCCGCCGTCGATCTCGATGATGACCATGCGCATCCGGCCGTCGCTGTCGGGGATCTCCGCCGCCACCGCGCCGGCCAGGCTCTGCAGCCCGGCGCAGGCGGCGGCGACGCGGTCGGCGGCGTCGGGGTCACCGCCGTAGCGGGCGATGCGCAGACCGTCGGCGGAGAGCACCACGACCTGGTGGACGCCCGGTACGCCGTCGGCGAGTTCCTTGAGCAACCAGTCGAAGTTGCCTCGTTGCTGGATCACTTGAGGTCCCCCTCGTCCTCGGCCTCGGCAGGGGCCGGCTCGTCGTTCCTGGTGAATGCGTGCGGGTCGCCGACCGGGGGCCCGGAGGAGAACGCGTTCGGGTCCGGGTCGGCCTTGAGCCCGTTCATGAACGCCTCGACCCACAGACCGGGCGCGGGCTCGTCCTTCTCCGGTTCGGGCTCCGGCGCCCAGGGAGAGGAGGCGCCGGCGGCCTCCGCGGCGGCGGCCTCGGCGAGCCGCTGGCTGAGCGGTGTCTTCACCCGGCTGCGGCGCTGCGGCAGGCCGTTGGCCGTCCACTCGGTGACGACGGGCACGTCGTCCTCCATGGAGAACTGCCGCGGGATCCGGGGCCCGGTGGTGGGGCGGCGCTTCTTGGCGTTGCGCTCGGGGCCCTCCACCCCGTCGTTGTCCAGGGTCGGCACGGAGGACGCGCCGATGCCGTGGGCGAACCCGGGGGCGGGCTCGGTGGTCAGCATGTCGTTCGGGATGATGAGGATGGCGCGGACGCCGCCGTACGCCGACTGCCGCAGCGACACGTGCATGTTGAACATCGACGACAGCCGGCCGACGACGGCGAGACCGAGACGCGGGGCCTCCCCGAGTTCCTGGATGTCGACCCCGGCCTGGGCCTCGGCGAGCCGCTTCTCGACCTTGGCGCGGCTCTCCTCGCTGAGGCTGACGCCGCCGTCCTCGATCTCGACGGCGATGCCGGTCTGCACTTCGACGGCGGTGACGTGCACCTTGGTCTGGGGCGGTGAGTAGCGCGTGGCGTTGTCGAGGAGTTCGGCCGCGGCGTGGATGATCGGCTCGACCGAGATGCCCCTGATGTTGACCTTGGCGATGGAGTGCAGCTCGATGCGGCGGTACTCCAGGATGCGGGACATCGCGCCGCGCAGCACGCTGTAGAGCGGGACGGGCTTGGGCCATTGGCGTCCCGGGCGGCCGCCGCCGAGGACGGCGATGGAGTCGGCGAGGCGGCCGATCAGCGCGGTGCCGTGGTCGATGCGCAGCAGGTCGTCGAAGACCTCGGGGTTGCGTCCGTGGTCCTCCTCCATCTCCCTGAGTTCCTTGGCCTGCTGGTGGACGATGGCCTGGACCCGGCGGGCGATGTTGACGAACGCGCGCTGCGAGGAGTCGCGCATCGCGATCTCGCGGTCGACGATCTGGAGCAGGGTGCGCAGCAATTGGCGCTGCGGCCCGGGCAGTCCGCGAAAGTGCGGGCTCTCGTCGATGACGGTCCGGATCACCTCTGCGGGGGAGACGCCGGTGCGCAGCACCGCGAGCGTCCTGGGCACGATCTCCGTGCGGAAGTACTCGATGTCGTCGTCCTGGGAGGCGATCCGCTGTTCCAGGTACGCGGTCCGCTGCGCGAAGTCGGCCCGCAGGGCACGGACGGTGCGGCCGCGGCGTGCCGCGACAGCCGCGACGGAGGTCACCAGGACGGTGGCGATGACTCCGCACCAGCCGACGGCGATGCGGGCCGGCCCCGTCACCACGGCGACGGCGGCCCCGGTTGCCGCGGCCGTCAGTATGGCCGGCAGCAACAGCACGCGCGCGTAGGGAAGTTCACGGCCACCGGGAGGCGATTGAACACTCACCATGTATGCCCTCTGAGATGAATCGGCAGGGTCGGGATGCTTACGGACGGAACGTGGGGGTACGCATGGAATCGGGCATGGGTATCCACCGGATCTTCGGCATCATCGGGAACAAACGCACGAATAACCTCAACTCGGTGCGCTGCGGGCGAGCTTAGTCCGACCGGATCATCGCTATGTCATATTCCGCAAGCACCTGAAACGGCCCCCCGGGCAGGAGTACCCTCGGGCACATTTGCACGCTGCGCCGCCGTTCGCACACGATGCGTCATGGCGTACATCCGTGCGAAGGCAATCGCCCTGAAGAGTGAAAGACCTTGGGGCACGGACGACGCGTACGCGTTCAGAGGTACGTGTTCAGGCGTACGCGTTCAGGCGTACGCGTTCAGGCGTACGCGTTCAGACGCCGGCGATGCGCAGGGCCGCGTCCGCCGTGGCCTCGGCGAAGACGGAGACCGGGCGCTCCGGATCGGAGCGGTGAACCAGGATGACGCCCTCGATCAGCCCGAAGACCAGATCCGTCCGCAGGTCCAGCTCACTCTTCGCGAGCGCGCCCCCCGCCCGGGTCGCCGCGAGCAACTGCCGGTAGCCGTCCTTGAGTTCGGCCCGTACGGCGTGGAAGCCCGCGAAGCGCTCGGTACGGACCTCGGGCAGCAGGTAGAGCACGCCGAGATTGTGCGGGCCCCCGCACAGCAGCTCGACGTCGGTACGGCACAGCTCCCACAGCCGCTCCCCGGCGGGGGCCGCCTCGTCGGCGAGCAGTTCACGGGCGTAGGCCAGCGAGGGCGTGACGGTGGACTCCAGCAGCTCGGCGAGCAGTTCCTCCTTGCCGGCGACGTGGTGGTACATGGACGCCTGCCGCATCCCGGCCCGCTCGGCCACGGCCCGGGTGGTGGTGGCGGCGTACCCCCGGGTCGTGAACAACTCGGCGGCCGCGAGGAGGAGTTCGTCGCGCGGCGACAGCCCGCTGTCGGGCCGCTGCGCCACGCGCGGCCGGCCGACCCGCCGCCCACCACCGGTTCCCATGCGTTCGATCCTCGCACACGGCGGCCCACGGCCGTCCCGGCCGCGGGGCGGGCGCCACGGCGCACACCACCGTCGGGGACCACCGCGTGAGGGATCGGTAACCGGCCGGCAACGCCCGGGACACGGCCGCGACGCGACCCCCGCCTAATTTCTGTCGGGCGACAGAAATCCGCGCGGCAACCGAGCGCAGCAGTTCACCGGATCACCGGGAGGTCCCGCATGGCGACAGCCACCACCCACGGAGCACGCGACCACGCCCGGGCGCAGGAGGGCACCCGCGCCGAGGCCATGCCCGTCGTACCGGCGAGCACCTGGCCCGCACCGCCCTGCGAGGCGGGCCACCTGGTGTGGGCGGAGACCGTGGCGGGCGGCAACTACACACACCGGGTCCTCGCCCGCGGCACCGAGCTGCGCCTGACCGACCTGCGCGGCGACGCCTGCGCCCATCTGCTGCTGTATGCCGCCGACCGCCCCTGGGAGCGGCTGAACGTCGCCGACACGGTCAAGGTGCAGTGGAACGCGTACCTCGGCGAGCGCCGCCTGCTCCTGTCCGACCAGGGCCGAGTCCTCGCCTCGGTCGTCGCGGACACCTCCGGCCGGCACGACGCGCTGTGCGGCACGTCCACCCTCGTCCGCAACACGCGGCGCTACGGCGACGGCACTCCGCAGTCCGCGTCCCCGGCGGGACGCGAGCTGTTCAAGCTGGCCGCCGCCAAGAACGGCCTTCAGCCGCGCGATCTGCCGCCCTCGCTGTCGTTCTTCCAGGGCGTGGAGGTCCGTGAGGACGGCGCCCTCGACTTCACGGGCTCCGCCGGTCCGGGCGGCAGCGTCACCCTGCGCGCCGAACAGGACGTCACGGTGCTCGTCGCCAACGTCCCGCACCCGGCCGACCCGCGCCCCGGCTACGTGTGCACCCCGCTGGAGGTCCTCGCCTGGCGCGCGGCGGCGACCCGCCCGGGCGACCCGCTGTGGGAGGCCACCCCCGAAGGCCGCCGCGCCTTCCTGAACACCACCGGATTCCTTGCCTCGCGGGGGCTCGTATGAGCGCCGGCCGCCATGAGACCGAGAGGGCCCGCATGACCACGACCGCCACGACGAGGACCGTCGTTCCCGCACGCGCCGCCTGGTCCTCGACCGTCCGCGCCGGCGGCACCCTGACCATCACCGACCTGCACGGCAACCAGGCCGTCGACTTCCTCGTGTACGACGCCCACGACACGTCCGTCCGCTACAGCGCGCCCGACACCGTCCACGCTCAGGGGAACATCTTCCTGACGACCGGCAGCGTGCTGCTGTCCTGCGAGCACACCCCGCTGATGACCGTGGTCGCCGACGAGGTCGGCCGGCACGACACCGTCGGCGGCGCCTGTTCCAAGGAGTCGAACACCCTGCGGTACGGGCATCACACCTGGGCCCAGCACGCGTGCGTGGACAACTTCCTCGCCGAAGGGGCGCGGTACGGCCTCGGCAAACGCGATCTGGTGTCCAACATCAACTGGTACATGAACGTGCCCGTCGAGAAGGACGGCACCCTCGGCATCGTCGACGGCATCTCCGCCCCCGGCCGCTCGCTGACCCTGCGCGCCGAACGCGACGTGCTCGTCCTGGTCTCCAACTGCCCCCAGATCAACAACCCGTGCAACGGCTTCGAGCCGACGGCGGTGGAGATGACGATCGGGGCCCCCGGATGAGCTTCGGCACGCTGCTGGTCGCCAACCGGGGCGAGATCGCCGTCCGGATCATCCGCACGGCCCGGGAGCTGGGCCTGCGCACGGTCGCCGTGTACTCCGACGCCGACCGCGGCGCACCGCACGTCCGGCTCGCCGACCGGGCGGTGCGGCTCGGCCCGGCGCCCGCGAAGGAGTCGTACCTGGACGCCGACCTCGTCCTGAAGGCGGCCAAGGACACCGGCGCGGGCGCGATCCACCCGGGCTACGGCTTCCTGTCCGAGGACGCGGGCTTCGCGCGCCGCTGCGAGGACACCGGGATCGTGTTCGTGGGGCCCACGCCGGAGCAGCTGGAGCTGTTCGGCGCGAAGCACACCGCGCGGGCCGCGGCCGAGGCGGCCGGGGTGCCGCTGGCCCCCGGCACCGGGCTGCTGGCCTCGCGGGCGCAGGCGCTGGAGCGGGCCTCGGCCATCGGCTACCCGGTCATGCTGAAGGCGACCGGCGGGGGCGGCGGCATCGGCATGTCGGCATGCCGCTCCGCCGGTGAACTGGCCGGCGCCTGGGAGCGGGTGCAGCGGGTGGCCGCCGCGTCCTTCTCCTCCGCCGGGGTGTTCCTGGAGCGCCTCGTCGAACACGCCCGCCACATCGAGGTGCAGGTCTTCGGCGACGGCCGGGGCCGTGTCGTCACCTTCGGCGACCGCGACTGCTCCCTCCAGCGCCGCCACCAGAAGGTGGTGGAGGAGGCGCCCGCACCCGGGCTGCCCCCGCACGTCCGCGAGCGGCTCGCCACGGCCGCACGCGATCTGTGCGCCTCGGTCGGCTACCGCTCCGCGGGCACCGTCGAGTTCGTGTACGACGCGGCCCGCGAGGAGGCGTACTTCCTGGAGGTCAACACCCGGCTCCAGGTGGAGCATCCGGTCACCGAGGAGATCTACGGCGTCGACCTCGTCGCCTGGATGCTGCGGCTGGCCCGCGGCGACCTGGACGTCGTACGGGACCCGGGCCCGCCCCGCGGCCACGCGGTGGAGGCACGCCTGTACGCCGAGGACCCCTCGCGGGGCCACCGGCCCTGCGCGGGCCTGCTGACCCGCGCCGAGTTCCCGCAGGGCGTGCGGGTGGACGGCTGGGTGGAGCCGGGCACCGAGGTCACGGCCTCGTACGACCCGCTGCTCGCCAAGGTGATCGCCCACGGTCCGGACCGGGCGCACGCACTGCGGCGCCTGGACGAGGCCCTGTCCCGTACCCGCGTGGACGGCATCGAGACGAACCTGGGGCTGGTGCGCGCGGCGCTGGCGGACCGGCGCGTGCGCTCGGCGGCGCACTCCACGGCGACCCTCGCCGCCGTCACCGACCCCACCCCGCGCATCGAGGTGGTGTCGGCCGGCACCCTCACCACCGTCCAGGACTGGCCGGGCCGCACCGGCTACTGGCAGGTGGGCGTGCCCCCGTCCGGCCCGATGGACGACCTCTCCTTCCGGCTCGGCAACCGGGCGCTCGGCAACGCGGAGGGCCTGCCCGGCCTGGAGTGCACGCTGCAGGGGCCGGCCCTGCGCTTCACGCACGCCACCACCGTGTGCGTCACCGGCGCCCCGGCACCGGTCGCGGTGGACGGCACACCCGTCGCGCAGTGGGAGCCGGTGACCGTCCCCGCGGGCGCCGTCCTGGAGATCGGCGCACCCCGGGCGCACGGGCTGCGCACCTATGTGCTGTTCGCGGGCGGCCTGGACGTGCCCTCCTTCCTCGGCAGCGCGGCCACGTTCACGCTGGGCCGGTTCGGCGGACACGGCGGCCGGGCGCTGCGCACGGGGGACGTCCTGCACGGCGGCACGGTGGCGACGGGCTCCCCGGTGCCGCCGGCGGACCGCCCGGCGTTCACCTCGTCGTGGCGGCTCGGGGTGCTGGAAGGCCCGCACGCGGCACCGGAGTTCTTCACCGAGGACGACATCCACGCCTTCTACTCCGCCGCGTGGGAGGTCCACTTCAACTCGGCGCGCACGGGCGTACGACTGGTCGGCCCCGCGCCCCGCTGGGCCCGCCCGGACGGCGGGGAGGCGGGCCTGCACCCGTCCAACATCCACGACACGCCGTACTCGGTCGGCGCCGTCGACTACACCGGCGACATGCCGGTGCTGCTCGGCCCGGACGGCCCCTCGCTCGGCGGCTTCGTCTGCCCGGCCACGGTGGCCACATGGGAGCGGTGGAAGCTCGGCCAGCTCCGCCCCGGCGACACCGTCCGCTTCGCGCCACTGGCCGACGACGGCACGCCGCGGCCGGAGATCGTGGACGGCGGGGTGCTGGCCCGGGACGGCGACGTGACGTACCGGCGCAGCGGCGACGACAACCTGCTGGTCGAGTTCGGGCCGATGCAGCTCGATCTGGCGCTGCGGATGCGGGTGCACGCGCTGATGGAGGCGGTCGAGGAGGCCGGCCTCGACGGCGTCACGGACCTGACGCCCGGCATCCGCTCCCTGCAGATCCAGACGGACCCGGCACGCCTCGCCGCGCGTGAACTGCTCGCCGCCGTACGGGACATGGCCGCGCAGCTGCCGCCCACCGACGAGCTGGTCGTCCCCTCCCGCACGGTGCACCTGCCGCTGTCCTGGGACGACCCGGCCACCCGCGAGGCCATCGCCCGCTACATGGCGGGCGTGCGCGACGACGCGCCCTGGTGCCCGTGGAACATCGAGTTCATCCGCCGCGTCAACGGGCTGGCCTCCGTGGAGGACGTGTACCGCACGGTCTTCGACGCGGAGTACCTGGTCCTCGGCCTGGGCGACGTGTACCTGGGCGCCCCCGTGGCCACACCCCTGGACCCCCGCCACCGCCTGGTCACCACCAAGTACAACCCGGCACGCACCTGGACCGCCGAGAACTCCGTCGGCATCGGCGGCGCCTACCTGTGCGTCTACGGCATGGAGGGTCCCGGCGGCTACCAGTTCGTGGGCCGTACCACGCAGGTGTGGTCGGGGTGGCGGCAGCGGGGCGCGTTCGAGCCGGGCTCGCCCTGGCTGCTGCGGTTCTTCGACCGCATCAAGTGGTACCCGGTCGGCGCCGACGAGCTGCTGGAGCTGCGCGCGGACATCGTCTCGGGCCGCTTCGTGCCGCGCATCGAGGAGGGCGCGTTCTCCCTGGCGGCGTACGAGGCGTTCCTCGCCGAGAACGCCGGCTCGATCGCCGAGTTCCGCTCCCGCCAGGGTGCCGCCTTCGCGGCGGAACGCGCCGCCTGGGAGGCGGCGGGCGAGTTCACCCGGGCGCAGACCGCGGCGGCACCGGCACCCGAGGCGGCCGAGGTGGCGGTCCCGGACGGCGGCCGGCTGGTGGAGGCCGAGTTCGCCGCGTCCGTGTGGCAGCTGAACGTCCGCCCGGGCGACCGGGTCACCACCGGGCAGCCGCTGCTCGCCCTGGAGGCGATGAAGATGGAGTCCCGGGTACCCGCCCCGATGGACGGCGTGGTGACGCGGATCCTCGCCAAGCCGGGCGACCGGGTGGAGCCGGGCACGGCACTGGTCGTGCTCGCCCCGGCGGGGACGACGGCACCCTGAGGAACGCCCCCGCCCTCGTCCCACCCCCGCATCCCCCGAAACGACCCCCAGCCAGGAGCACAGATGTCGAGCCTCACCCGGGTCCGGCGGGCCCATGAACGCATCGCGGCCGTGGACCGCCCCGACCTCTGGATCGGCCTGCGGCCCCGGGCGGAGGTCGAGTCGGAGGCCAGGGCGATCGACGAACGTGTCGCCGCGGGCGAGCGCCTCCCCCTGGCGGGCCTCCTGTTCGCCGTCAAGGGCAACATCGACGTCCACGGCCTGGACACCACCGCGGGCTGCCCCGCCTACGCCTACGCGCCGGCGGCGGACGCGCCGGCCGTCGCACGGCTGCGCGCCGCCGGCGCGATCGCGCTCGGCACCACGAATCTGGACCAGTTCGCCACGGGCCTGGTCGGCACCCGCTCCCCGTACGGCGCGGTGCGCAGCGCGCACGATCCGGCGCGGATCAGCGGCGGTTCCAGCTCGGGGTCGGCGGTGGCGGTGGCCCTCGGCATCGTCGACTTCGCGCTCGGCACCGACACCGCCGGCTCGGGGCGCGTACCGGCCGCGTTCAACGGCATCGTCGGGCTCAAGCCGACCCGTGGTCTCGTGCCCACCACCGGGGTCGTCCCCGCCTGCGCCTCGATCGACTGCGTCACCGTGTTCGCCCGTACGCTCCCGGAGGCCGAGCGTGCCCTGGCGCACATGGCGTCGCCGCCCGGCCGCGCCCTCCCGCCTCTCCCGCAGCGCGTCCCCGGCCCCTGGCGCATCGCGGTCCCGCCCCTGGCCCAGCTCGGTGAGCTCGACGACGGCTGGGCGCAGGCGTACCGGAGCGCCGTCGCCCGGTTCGCCCGGGCGGGCGCCGAGGTGCGGGCCCTCGATCTGACCCCGTTCACCGAGGCCGCCGCCATGCTCTACGAGGGCGCGTTCGTCGCCGAGCGGTACACGGCCGTCGGCGGCTTCGTCGACAGGACGGCAGCCGAGGGCGGCGACGGCCTCGACCCGACCGTCGCCGGCATCATCACCCGTGCCCGCGACATCCCGGCCCACCGGCTCTTCGCCGACCAGGCCCGGCTCGCCGCCCTGCGCGCCCGCGCCCTCGCCGGGCTGGCCGACGCGGACGCCCTGCTGCTGCCGACCACACCGGGCCACCCCACCCTCGCCGAGGTGGCCGCCGATCCGCTGGGCTCCAACGCGCGGCTGGGCCGCTTCACCAACTCCACCAACCTCTTCGACCTGGCCGCGGTCGCCGTGCCCGCGGGCGAGGTCGACGGCCTGCCGTTCGGCGTGATGCTGATCGGCCCGGCGTTCACGGACGAGCGGCTGGCCCGGATCGCCCGCTCGCTGGAGGCGGAGACCCGGCTCGTCGTGGTGGGCGCGCATCTGTCGGGCCAGCCTCTCAACCCTCAGCTCCTGGCGCTGGGCGCCCGCCTGGACCGTACGACGGCGACCGCCCCCGTCTACCGTCTGCACGCCCTGGCGACGACTCCGCCCAAGCCTGGCCTGGTCCATGTCGGCGAGGGCGGGTCCGCGATCGAGGCGGAGGTGTGGCGGCTGCCCGCAGAGGGCCTCGGCCGGCTGCTCGCAGGGCTGCCGCGCCCGATGACCCTCGGCCGGGTCGAACTCGCCGACGGCGGCCACGCACCCGGTTTCCTGTGCGAGCCCGCCGCGCTGGAGAACGCGCCCGACATCACCGCCTACGGCGGCTGGCGCGCCTACCTCGACCGCTGACCGGCCGGCCCCGGGTGCCTTCCGCACGGGACCGCCGCGTCTCGGCGCTCCCATGACCTGCGGCCCACGGCTCGCGACGGCGAGCCGGGCCGTCCCTCGCACAAGGCGGGCGATCCCGCCACTCCGGTCGCTGTCCCCCCGGCCCAGGCCATCGGGCCTGCCCCGCCGACCGGCTCACCGGCCCGACCGACCCCCGCAGGCAAGGGCCGGAGGCGTGTCCAGCCGCCCGCCGAGGACCTCGGCCGACTGTTCGCCGAACTGCCCCGCGGCCTGCCCCGCCGACCGGCTCACCGGCCGCCGCAGGCAAGGGCCGGAGGCGTGGCCAGCCGCCTGCCGAGGGCCGGGCAGGGCCCGGCCCGTTCTGCGCTGCCACCGCGGCGTGCGGACCGCGCCCCTGTCGGGTGGGCCGGCTCAGCCCACCGACGAGTAGGCGACCACCCCGCGCAGCAGACCGTCGACCGCCTTGCGGGCGTTCTTGGCGACCGTCGAGCCCTCGGTGGGTGCGGCGGCCGCGATCTGGCCGAGGACGTCGATGACCTGCTTGCACCAGCGGACGAAGTCACCGGCCGGCATCTCGGCCTCCCGCAGCACCTCGTCGAGGCCCTTGCCGTCGGCCCACATGTACGCCGCCCAGGCGAAGCCCAGGTCCGGCTCGCGCTGGCCCACGCCCTCGGTCTGGGTGATGCGGAACTCCTCCTCCAGGGCGTCGAGCCGGCCCCAGAGGCGCACCATCTCGCCGAGCGCGGCCTTGGCCCTGCCCGACGGCAGCTGCGGCGCCATCACATCGTCGCCGGCCCTGGCCTCGTACACCAGCGCCGAGACGCACGCGGCCAGCTCGGCCGGGCCGAGCCCCTCCCACACCCGGGCCCGCAGGCACTCGCTGGCCAGCAGGTCCAGCTCCCCGTACAGCCGGGCGAGGCGCTTGCCGTGCTCCGTGACCTCGTTGCCGCGCAGGTAGTCCAGCTCCGTCAGCAGCGCGACGATGCGGTCGAAGGTGCGGGCGATGGTGTTCGTGCGCCCCTCGATGCGGCGCTCCAGCTGCGAGGTGTCGCGCAGCAGCCGGTGGTGGCGCTCGGCCCAGCGGGCGTGGTCCTCACGGTCGTTGCAGCCGTGACAGGGGTGGGCGCGCAGTGCCGCACGCAGCCGGGCGATCTCCCGGTCGTCGGCGGCCGCGGACCGCTTCTTGCGGTGCCGCTCCGGGGGGATGTGCCCCGCCTTGGTGCGCAGGGCGGAGGCGAGATCACGGCGGGACTGCGGCGAGCGCGGGTTGAACGACTTCGGGATGCGCATCCGCTCCAGCGCCTCGACGGGCACCGGGAAATCGATCGACGCCAGCCGCTTGACCTGCCGCTCGGCGGTGAGGACCAGCGGGCGCGGGCCGTCCTGGTAGTCGAACCCGCGGTGGCCGTCCGTACGGCCGGCGGGCAGGCCGGGGTCCAGCACCAGGGCGAGGCCGGCGTACTTGCCGGTCGGGACGTGGATGACGTCACCGGGCCTGAGCCTCTCCAGGGCGACGGCGGCCTCGGCACGGCGCTGCGCAGCGCCCTGCCGGGCCAGTTCCGTCTCGCGGTCCTTCAGCTCGCGGCGCAGCCGCGCATACTCCTCGAAGTCGCCGAGGTGGCAGGTCATGGACTTCCTGTAGCCCGCGAGGCCCTCTTCGTTGCGCTGCACCTGGCGGGAGATCCCCACGACCGACTTGTCGGCCTGGAACTGCGCGAACGACGTCTCCAGCAGCTCGCGGGAGCGGTGGCGGCCGAACTGCTCGACCAGGTTCACCGCCATGTTGTACGAGGGCTTGAAGCTGGAACGCAGCGGATAGGTGCGGGTGCCCGCCAGCCCCGCCAGGTGCTCGGGGCTCATGCCGCGCTGCCACAGCACCACCGCGTGGCCCTCGACGTCGATGCCGCGGCGGCCGGCCCGGCCGGTGAGCTGGGTGTACTCGCCGGGGGTGATGTCGGCGTGCTGCTCGCCGTTCCATTTGACGAGCTTCTCCAGCACCACCGAGCGCGCGGGCATGTTGATGCCGAGCGCGAGGGTCTCGGTCGCGAACACGGCCTTCACCAGACCGCGGACGAACAGCTCCTCGACGACCTCCTTGAACGTCGGCAGCATGCCCGCGTGGTGGGCGGCGATGCCGCGCTCCAGACCCTCCAGCCACTCGTAGTAGCCCAGGACGTGCAGGTCCTCGGGCGGGATGGACGCCGTGCGCTCCTCGACGAGGGCGCGCACCTGTTCCCGCGCCTCCTCGTCGTTGAGGCGGAGCCCGGCGTACAGGCACTGCTGGACGGCGGCCTCGCAGGCGGCCCGGCTGAAGATGAACGTGATCGCGGGCAGCAGGCCCTCGGCGTCGAGCCGCTCGATCACCTCGGGCCTGCTCGGCGTCCAGACCCGGGCGCGCTGCCTGCGCTCCCGCTCGCGGTCGGCCTCCCGCATGGCGCGGCCACGCCTGCGGTCCGCGTACGAGGGGCGGCTGGCCTCCATGCGGGCCAGGCGCGCCAGGTCCGGGTTGACGGCCTTCTTGTGGCCCTCGCCCTCCTCGAACAGGTCGTACATGCGGCGGCCGGCCAGCACATGCTGGAACAGCGGCACGGGCCGGTGCTCGGAGACGATCACCTCGGTGTCGCCGCGGACGGTGTCGAGCCAGTCGCCGAACTCCTCCGCGTTGGACACGGTCGCCGACAGTGACACCAGCGTCACCGACTCGGGCAGGTGGATGATCACTTCCTCCCAGACGGCGCCGCGGAAGCGGTCGGAGAGGTAGTGGACCTCGTCCATGACGACGTAGCCGAGGCCGAGGAGGGTCTGCGACCCCGCGTACAGCATGTTCCGCAGGACCTCGGTGGTCATCACGACCACCGGGGCGTCGGCATTGACGCTGTTGTCACCCGTGAGGAGCCCCACCTTGGAGGCGCCGTAGCGGCGGCACAGGTCGGCGTACTTCTGGTTCGACAGCGCCTTGATGGGGGTCGTGTAGAAGCACTTCCTGCCCTGGTTCAGGGCGAGGTGCACGGCGAACTCGCCGACGATCGTCTTGCCGGAGCCGGTGGGCGCGGCCACCAGCACGCCCTTCCCCGCTTCGAGCGACTGGCATGCCTCGATCTGGAAGGGGTCGAGGCCGAAGTCGTACATCTCGCGGAACGAGGCGAGCGCGGTGGCCTGCTCGGCGGCGCGACGGCGGGCCGCCGCGTACCGCTCGGCCGGTGAGAGGTCCTCTGTCATCGTGCTTTCGAGCGTACCGGGCGCCGCTGACAACAGGACGATCATTATCCGGAATCCGGTTCCGGGACCGGGAGGCCGCAGCTCAGGGGGCCGCGACCCGCACCGCCCGGGGAACGCAGCGCGCGGTCAGCGGCAGCGGGCCGAGCGGCTCACCGTCGGCGTACCCCGTGATGCCGTCGGCGGCGAGGTCGACCCGGGCGGCCCGGTGCACCGTGACCTTGGGATGCTCGACATGGGTCCCCCGGTACACGCGCGGGAACACCTTCAGCAGCGTCGCCCGGCCGCAGTCCCCGACCACCGTGACGTCGAACAGCCCGTCGGCCGGGTCGGCGGCCGGGCAGATGCGCATGCCGCCGCCGTACGACGATCCGTTGCCGACGGCCACCAGGGTCGCCTCGATCTCCCGGACCTCACCGCCGTCGAGGGAGATGCGGTAGGGGAAGGGCCGGAAGGCGGCGAGTTCGGCGAGCATCGCCAGGTCGTACTTGAGGCGGCCCGCCGGCCATGCCATGCGGTTGCCGCGGTCGTTGACGCGGGAGTCGAACCCGGAGGCCAGGACGGTGCCGAACCAGCGGTCTCCCACCCGGCCGAGGTCGATCTCCCGCAGCCGGGCACTCGTGAGGGCGTCGGCGATCAGGCGGCCCGCCGCGGCCGGGTCCCGTACGGGCAGTCCGAGGGCGCGGGCGAAGTCGTTGCCGGTGCCGACGGCGACCAGCCCGAACGGGGTGCGCGTGCCGGCGACGGCCTGCAGGGCGAGATTCGCCATGCCGTCCCCGCCGACGGCGATCAGGGCGCCGGTGCCGTCCCGGACGGCGCCGCGCGCGCGGGTGAGGGCGTCCTCGGGGGTCTCCCCGAGGATCGTCCGTACGGAGAAGCCGGCCGCCCGCAGAGCGGAAGCGGCCGGCTGCGCCGCCCGGGCGCCCCGGCCGCGTCCCGCGGTGGGATTGACGAAGAGGGTGAGCTCGCTGGTCACGGAGGTGACCCTATGGTCCGCCGCCCGGCCCTCAGGTCACGTCGTCATAACCGTTGACCCGGTCCGTGTCCGCCTGCTCCGGCAGGGTCCGCCCGGCCGGCACGGACTCGGTCTCCCCGATGTCCTCGGGGGTGAGGTCCAGCTCGGACGCCTCGTCGTCGGCGGGGCCCGCGGCCTCGCGCAGGCGCCTGCGCCGGTCGTTCATCAGCGAGAAGAGCACCGCGCCGAAGTACAGCACCCAGATCGGCGCGGCCAGCGCCAGCATGGTCAGCGGGTCGGTGCTGGGTGTGGCGACGGCGGCGAAGACCGTGATGCCGAGGATCATGGCACGCCACCAGCCGAGCATGCGGCGGCCGGTGAGCACTCCCGTGAGGTTGAGCATGATCAGCAGCAGCGGCAGCTCGAAGGAGAGACCGAAGACGATCACCATGCGGGTGACCAGATCGAGCAGGTCGTCCAGCGGCAGCAGGTTGTTCACACCGTTGGGTGTGAAGCCGATCAGGACCCTGGCGGTGGTCGGCAGCACCCGGTAGGCGAAATAGGCGCCGGCCAGGAACAGCGGGACACCGGTGCCGACGAAGGCCAGCGCGTACTTCTTCTCGTGCCTGTGCAGCCCGGGGGCGACGAACGCCCACAACTGGTACAGCCAGACCGGGGAGGCCAGCACGACACCGGCCATCAGGGACACCTTCAGCGCCAGCGTGAACGGCGTCAGCAGACCGTTGATCGTGATCTGCGCGCACTGTTCGGTCTTGTCGGACGACTTCGCGAGTTCCTCGAAGCTCTTGGCGCAGCCGACCGAGTCCAGCACCGGCTTGGTGATGACGTTGACGATGTCGTTGTAGAAGAAGGCGGCCAGGACCGTGACGACGGTAATGGCCAGCAGGGCCTTCGCGAGCCGGTTGCGGAGCTCACGAAGGTGCTCCGTGAGGGGCATCCTTCCCTCGGGATCCTTCTCCGTCTTGCGGGCAGACTTGAGCAACCCACGTCCTCATCTCATGCGGCAGGCCGGTGGCATCCGGCCGTGCGTCAGCGCTTGGTCGTGTCCGTCGGCTCCGTGACCGGGCGTGCGCTGGTCACATCGCCGGGCGCGGCCTGGATCGTGCGCTGGGCCGGGGCCTCGTCGTTCGGCGGGCCGGCCGGTGCGGACGGCTTGCCGTCCTCCTTCATCGCCTTCGCCTCGCTCTTCAGGATGCGCGCTGACTTGCCGAGGGAGCGCGCCATGTCCGGAAGCTTCTTCGCGCCGAACAGCAGGACGATGACGACGAGGATGAGAATGATCTCGGGAGCTCCGAGCCTTCCGAACATGTCTTTACCTTCTCACCGAGGCGGCATGGGTGGGGGTTGCTGTCCGATCGGCCGGACACATATCCGACCATCGTGCAGCGATCGTAACGCTCAGGGGTGAACGCGGGGCAATCCCTGGGCGTACTCCCGGCCAGCGGCCCGCGCCTCGTTCTGCGGACCGCGATCTGCAGCGTACCTGCCCGCGCAGACCGGGAGACAGGCCGAAGCCGCCCATTGCGCATCCATGGGGCGACTCATACCGGATCCATGAAACGAGCCGGTTCCAGGGGCACTTCGGGGAACACCGCACGCGGGGAGCACCCGTGCGCCCCCTCATGTCCGGTCCGCGGCGCGCGCGGCTCCCACCGCGGCCCGCTCCAGGTCCTCCGCGGCACGGTTGATCCGGCGCGCGGAGTCCGCGACCTGCCGCCCCAGCCGCTGCGCCTCCACGAAGACCCGGACGGCGAGCACACCGAGAACGGCCAGCCCCAGGAACCCGAGGGCGATCGCGAGCATCGGCCAGAACATGACGACGAGCCTAGAGGGTCGAGTGCAGCCGCAGCGTCCGCACCCCGCCCCCGGTCAGGAGCTCCACGATGCGCTCACCCGCCGGCTTGCGGACGGACGCGCCGCACTCGGGACAGGTGAAGGAGTAGAAGGTGCGCTCGCTGGTGGCACCGATGGCCAGCCGCAGGGCGCCCGCACCGAGCTCGAAGCGGGCCCTGCAGTCCGGGCAGCCCGCCCTGAACACCACGTCGGCCACCCGTCTCATGCCCGCGAACGCCGTCCGCACCGACATCTCCCCGGGCCCGGGCGCCGGCGCACCGGCCTGCACACCCGGCCGTTCCGACGTGCCAGACATCGCCGACGTGCTCACAGCCTCTGCTCCTGCCTGTCGTACAGCCCGTCCTGAACTCCGTCCGGCCCCTCGTAGGCCGCCAGCGCCTCACGGGCCGCCCGGCGGGCGCTGTCCGCGAGGCCCTGCGGCGACACGATCCGGCCGTCCCTCCCGAGCCGCAGCGCCAGCCGTCGCAGCGACGCCGGGTCCGGGGTCCGCAAGGTGATACGCAGCCCGCCGTCCGGCAGCTCATCGGCGCTGTCGTGCGGGTAGTACTCGGCGACCCAGCGCCCGCCCGGCCCGACCTCGACGACGACCTCCGGGTCCTCGGCAGCGGGCTGGACGAGCCCCTCCGACAGGTCGCGCAGCTCGATCTCCGGCGGCCCCGACGGCTCGTCCAGGATCTTGATCTCGGCGACCCGGTCGAGCCGGAAGGTGCGGCGCGCCTCGGAACGGCGGCACCACGCCTCCACATAGGTGTGGCCGACGCTGACGAGGCGGATCGGGTCGATCTCACGCTCGGTGACCTCGTCGCGGGCCGGCGAGTAGTAACGGATCCACAGGCGGCGGCGCTCGGAGATGGCCCGGTCGACGTCCGCGAAGACGCCGCCCTCCGACTCGAAGGTCACCGACAGGCGGGAGCTGGCACCGGCCGCCTCACCGGCCGCGGTCTCCACCTTGGCGGTGGCGCGCAGCAGCGCCTGCCGGTCGCTCTCGCGCAGGCCGGGCAGGGTGGCGACGGCCCGCGCCGCCACCAGCAGCGCCGTGGCCTCGTCCGCCGCCAGGCGCAGCGGCTCGGCCGCCTCCGCCCCGAGGGCGGCGGGGTTGTGCCACCAGATGCGCTCGCCGTCGGTGTCGATGTCGAGGAGGTCGCCGCCGCGGAAGCTGGTGCCGCACATGGGCAGCACGTCGAGGTCCGAGACCAGCTCGTCCTCGGTGATGCCGAAGGCCCGGGCGACGTCCTCGATGCGCGCGCCGGGGCGCTCCCGCAGATACGTCACCAGGGACAGCATCCGCCGGGTCTGGTCGATGGCGTTCGCGGGCCTGGCCGGTCTGCCTGCCACGTCGTCCCCTCCCCCTCAGCCTTTGGCCACGGCACGCAGCCGGTCCACCACGTCGGCCCGCAGCTCGGCCGGCTCCAGGACCACCACGTCGGGCCCGAACTCCACCAGCCACGCGTCGAGGCCGTGCCCGTACGGAATCTCCAACTCGTCCCAGCCCCCGTCGAGTTCCCGTACGGAGGTCGCCTTCGCCCGAAGGGGGTACCCCGCGCCCGAGCGCAGCCGGATCAGGGCGGTGCGATCGGCGATCTCCCCCGCCCAGCCCGCCACGGTCTCGCGGACGGTGACCACGTCGGGCACCTCGGCCGTGAAACCGCCGCCGCGGGAACGCACCTTGCCGGTGATCCGCGACAGGCGGAAGACACGCTCCGCGCCGCGGTCGCGGTCCCAGCCCGCCAGATACCAGTGGCCGCGCCAGCACTCCAGCGCCCACGGCTCGACATGGCGCGGCTCCGGGCGGGCGGCGGTGGCCTTGCGGTAGTCGAAGACCACCGGCCGGCGGTCGCGGCAGGCCAGCATCAGCGGCTCGAAGGCGGCCTCGTGCACGGGGATGCGCGGCTCCAGGGCGCCGTGCGCCTCGTACGGGTCCACCTCCTCGGGCAGCCCCGCGGCGCGCAGCTTCTGCAGGGCACCGCTCGCGGCGCCGG
Organism: Streptomyces sp. PSU-S4-23; assembly: GCF_055632315.1. NCBI lineage: Bacteria > Bacillati > Actinomycetota > Actinomycetes > Kitasatosporales > Streptomycetaceae > Streptomyces > Streptomyces sp. PSU-S4-23. The sequence continues at coordinate 1,361,576 of NZ_JBVMUU010000002.1, forward strand.
CGAGCCGGGCCTGCTGCCACACCTTGGCGGCCAGGCCGAGGGCGGCGGCCTCCTCCGCGTCGAGGGTGATGGGCGGCAGACGATTGCTGTCACGGCGGGCGAGATAGCCGACCTCGCCGTCCAGGTTCTCCACGGTCTCGATGACCAGGCCCAGCTCGCGCAGGTCGTCCTTGTCGCGCTCGAACATGCGGTTGAAGGAGTCGTCGGAGCCGGCCGTACCCCTGTCCGGGCCGGACGCCGCACCTCTTCCCGGCCCGAAGGCCGCACCTCTTCCCGGCCCGAAGGCCGCACCTCTTCCCGGCCCGAAGGCCTCGACGTATGCCTCGATGGACTCCCGCAGCTCGCGCTTGCTGAGCGGCCGCCGCGTCCCGAGCAGACACAGCGCCAGATTCATCAACCGCTCGGCCTTGGCAATGGCCATCGACGCCCTTCGCCTTCCCTGTGGTGCTTACGATCGACGACCGTACCGCTCGCACGTGTCGTGACAAAAGCCGAGGGCCCATGCCCGCTCGGGCATGGGCCCCTGGTGATCGCTTCCGGCCCGGGTCCGGGCCGTCGGATCAGACGCCGACCAGGTCGCAGACGAAGATCAGCGTCTCGCCCGGCTTGATCCGGGCACCCGCACCGCGGTCGCCGTAGGCGAGGTGGGGAGGAATGGTCAGCTGACGGCGGCCGCCGACCTTCATGCCCTGCACACCCTGGTCCCAGCCCTTGATGACCTGGCCGACGCCGAGCTGGAACCTCAGCGGCGTGCCGCGGTTCCAGGACGCGTCGAACTCCTCGCCGGTGGAGAAGGCCACGCCCACGTAGTGGACGGAGACGGTGTCGCCCGCCTTGGCCTCCGGGCCGTCACCCTCCCAGATGTCCTTGATCTCGAGGCCGGCCGGGGGCTCGCCGCCCGGGAAGTCGATCTCGGGCTTCTCGATGCTCACGTCAAAAGCTCCTGCTTGTTCGTGTTGAGGCCATTGCGGCACCACCGACACTCTCATATCCCCGCGGGGGTTACATCTTCGCGAGGATGTCCACGGAGAAGACCAGGGTGGAGTCCTTCTGGATACCGCTGCCCGCGGGCGGGTTGTCGCCGTAGCCCAGCTTCGGCGGGACGACGACGAGCACCCGGCTGCCCACCTTCTTGCCCGTCAGCCCCTGGGCCCAGCCCTTGACGACCTGCTGCAGCGAGAACGACGCGAGGTCGCTGCGGCCGTACGTGGAGTCGAACTCCTTGCCGGAATCCCACAGCACACCCTTGTACTGCACGAGAACGGTGCTGTCCGCCGTGACCGGGGCGCCGTCGCCCTCGATCACATACGTCGCGGCCAGAGCGGTCGGGGCCTTCGTCTTCGGCACCTCGATGGAGGGTGCCTTGCCGTCGGTGTTGGTGCCGACCTTCGGCAGTGCGGCGTCGTTCTGGGCGACGACCTTGCCGCGGGCGGAGCTCTTCGCGCTGAACGTGTTCTTGATGTCGACCACGAAGACCAGCGTGTCGGTGCCCTTGATACCCGCCTGGGCATTGCCCTGCGTGCCGTAGCCCCAGGCCGGGGGCACGGCCATCAGGACGCGGCTGCCGGTCTTCTTGCCCTGCAGGGCGTACCGCCAGCCGTCGATGATGCTGCCCTGGGCCAGCCGGATGACCAGCGGCGTCTTGCGGTCGTAGGAGTTGTCGAAGACCTTCGCCGTGTCCCAGATCTGGCCGAGGTAGTCCGCCTGGATGTAGTCGTTCTCCGCTACCGTGCGGCCGCCGCCCGCGATCACCGTCTTCACCGCCAGGTCCTTCGACGGCGAGCCGCTGCCCTTGGCCACGGTGGGCTTCTCACCGAACTTGGTGCCCGCGGTGACGGACGGCAGCGGGCCTTCGACGATCTTGGGGGGTGCGCTGGGGGACGACGTGGCCGAGGACGAGGGGGACGAGCTGGTGCCGGCCTTGCCGGACGAGTCGTCGCCGCATCCGGCGAGCGTGACCAGTCCGGCGGGCACAGCGGCGAGGAGAAGGGAGCGTCGGCGCACGGTGGGGGCCTCGTATCGGTCGATCTTGTTGATGGCGTGCGCGCAACTCTACGGCGTGAGAAGGGCGCCGTACGGCAAACGTACGGCGCCCGCGTTGCGTTCCGGCGGCACACCACCGGAACGCACGGCTCACATTCCGGCGATCAGCTTCTCCACCCGGTCGTCGACCGAACGGAACGGGTCCTTGCACAACACGGTCCGCTGCGCCTGGTCATTGAGCTTGAGATGCACCCAGTCGACCGTGAAATCACGGCGCTGCTCCTGCGCACGCCGGATGAAGTCGCCGCGCAGCCGGGCCCGAGTGGTCTGCGGAGGGACCGACTTGCCCTCGAAGATCTTCAAGTCGTTGCAGATCCGGGCGGCTTGCCCCTTCTTCTCCAGCAGGTAGTACAGGCCGCGGCGCCGGTGGATGTCGTGGTAGGCGAGGTCTATCTGGGCGACCCGGGGGTGCGACATCGTCATGTTGTGCTTGGCGCGGTACCGCTCGATGAGCTTGTACTTCATCACCCAGTCGATCTCGGTACCGATCCGGTCCAGGTCCTCGGTCTCGATCGCGTCCAGCGTGCGGCCCCACAGCTCCAGGACCTGCTCGACGGTCCCGGTGCGGATGCCGCGGCGCTCGCAGAAGTCCACGGCCTTCTCGTAGTACTCGCGCTGCACCTCCAGGGCCGATGCCTCGCGACCACTGGCCAGACGCACCTTGCGACGGCCCGTGATGTCGTGGCTCACCTCCCGGATCGCCCGGATCGGGTTCTCCAGGGTGAGGTCGCGCATCACCGTGCCCGCCTCGATCATGCGCAGCACCAGGTCCGTGGCGCCCACCTTGAGCAGCATGGTCGTCTCGGACATGTTCGAGTCGCCGACGATGACGTGCAGACGGCGGTAGCGCTCGGCGTCCGCGTGCGGCTCGTCGCGTGTGTTGATGATCGGCCGGGAGCGGGTGGTCGCCGAGCTGACGCCCTCCCAGATGTGCTCGGCCCGCTGGCTCACGCAGTACACCGCGCCCCGCGGGGTCTGCAGCACCTTGCCGGCGCCGCACAGCAGCTGCCGCGTGACCAGGAACGGGATCAGGATGTCCGCGAGCCGCGAGAACTCGCCGTGGCGCGCCACCAGGTAGTTCTCGTGGCAGCCGTAGGAGTTGCCCGCCGAGTCGGTGTTGTTCTTGAAGAGGTAGACGTCACCCGCGATTCCCTCCTCGTGCAGGCGGCGTTCCGCGTCGACCAGCAGTCCTTCCAGAATGCGCTCGCCGGCCTTGTCGTGGGTGACCAGTTCGATCACATTGTCACACTCGGGTGTCGCATATTCCGGATGCGAGCCCACGTCGAGATAGAGGCGGGCGCCGTTGCGCAGAAACACATTGCTGCTACGGCCCCATGACACGACACGGCGGAAGAGGTACCGCGCCACCTCGTCAGGCGACAGACGGCGCTGTCCCCTGAACGTGCACGTGACGCCGTACTCGTTCTCCAGCCCGAAAATGCGGCGGTCCATGACTGAACATTACGCCCGATCCCCCGACCTGAAACGGGGTTCGACGGCACGGTTTGGATCATTTTCCGGTGAAGCCGCAACCACCCCGCCCCCGGCGGGAGCTGCGAGGAACCGCCCCGTGGCCACCAGCACCAGCAGGGACGCCCCTCCCGCGGCACCCGGCACCGCGAAGCCCCACAGGGCCCCGCCCCCCTGCACCACCGGCCCCGTGAGCGCCGTCCCGGCCGACGCGCCCACGGTGAACGTCGTCACCAGCCAGGAGAACGCCTCCGTGACCGTCCCCCTCGGCGCGTGCCGGTCCACGATGACGAAGGCGCAGGCGATGCACGGCGCCAGGAACACCCCCGCGAGCCCCGTCAGCGCCGTCATCGCCGGCGCGCCCGGCAGCAGCATCAGCGGCAGATAGCTCAGCGCCAGACACCCCACCAGCACCCGCAACCGCCGCTCCGGCGCACCGGACCACCGCCGCGCCCCGTACAGCGCGCCCCCGACCAGCGCCCCCAGCCCCAGAGCCGCCATCAGCCGGCCGTACACCGCGTCACCGCCGTGCCCGTCCGCGTACGACAGCGCCGCCACCGTGATCGAGCCCAGCGCCACCCCGACGAACAGGAACGCCCCCAGCAGAGCCAGCAGCCCCGGCGAACGCAGGGCACCGAGCCAGTGCGCCTCACGCGGCGCCGAACGCCACGCCCGCGACGGCGGCGACACCACCACGGACAGCGCCCCCAGCACACCGACGACGCTCAGCACCACCAGGGCCGCCTCCGCCGACCACAGCGACACGCACATGGTCACCAGCAGCGGCCCCACGGTGAACATCACCTCCTGCGCCACCGCGTCCATCGCGTACGCCGTGTGCACCTGCTCCTCCCGCCGCAGCACGCAGGGCCACAGCGCCCGCAGACCGCCCTCCAGGGGCGGCGTGAACAGCCCCGCGACCGCCATGGCCGCATACGCCACGACGGACGGCTCGACACCCGTCAGGGCGAACACCGTCATGGCCAGGGCGGACACAAGAGCGGCCGGCAGCTGGACCCGCGGCTGGCCGTACAGGTCCACGAGCCGGCCCAGCACCGGCTGCCCCACGGCGTTGGCCACCCCGTACACCGCGGCGAGCGCCCCGGCGAGACTGTAGGTGCCCCCCTCGGCGCGCACGAACAGCACCACCGCGATCGCCGCGGTCGCGTTCGGCAGCCGGCCCACCAGCGTCCCGGCGAGCAGACGCGCGGCATGCCTCGCCCTGAGGATCTCCAGGTATCCCGCGGCCATGGCCCACCCTTCTCACGGCAAGGTACGAGGTTGTACGTATAACGCCACCCGCCATACGTACCATGAGCGCTGACCACGAGTCCAGACGAAAGAGCAGGTCACCGGTGGCACACGGGAGCACGCGACCCACCAGCCGCGACGTCGCCCACGCCGCCGGAGTCTCCCAGGCCGCCGTCTCACTCGTCCTCGGCGGCAAATGGCGCGGCCGCGTCTCCGAAACCACCGCCGAACGCGTCCGGGCCGCCGCACGCGACCTCGGCTACCGGCCCAACCTCGCCGCACGCAACCTCCGCCTCGGCCGCACCCGCACCGTGCTCCTCGTCGTCCCCGCACTCACCACCGAATTCTTCGCCGGCGTCTACACCGGCGCCGCACGGATCGCCGCACGGCACGGCTTCGGCATCGTCCTCTACCCCTCACCCGAAGGCGTCGGCCCCGCCCGCGACCCCTTCCACTCCGCGCAGGCCGCACTCGACGGCGTCATCGCCTCCTCCATGGCCGCCGACGCCCTCACCGCGATCCGCGGCGACCAACTCCCCCTCGTCATGCTGGACAGCGACCCCGACGGCAGCCTCGGCGCCGCAACCGTCAACCTCGACATCGGCGACGGCGTACGCCAGGTGGCCGAACACCTGCTCACCCTCGGCCACCGCCGCTTCCTCCACCTCGCCGCCGACATCCCCTCCTGGACCTTCCGGATCCGCGCACACGAACTGGCCGCACGCCTCGCCACCGTCCCGGACGCCACCCTGCGCACCACACACGCAGCCATCTCCATCGACGCCGCCCTCGCCGCCGCCGAAGCCGCCCTCGCCGCCCCCGGCCCCCGCCCCACCGCCCTCGTCTGCGACGACGACAAACTCGCGGCCGGCGCCTACAAGGCCGCCCGGCGCCTCGGCCTGCGCATCCCCGACGACCTCTCCGTCACCGGCCTCGACGACCTGGCCCTCGCCACCGCCCTCGACCCCGAACTCACCACCGTCCGCCTCGACGCGGAGCTCTTCGGCGAACGCGGCATGCAAGCGCTCCTCGCCGTCCTGGACGGCCACACCCCCCACCAGGGCGACATCCCCGTCGAACTGATCGTCCGCGGCTCCACCGCCCCGCCACCCGGCCCCTGACACCCCCGCACACCCCACGAAACGCCGCGCGCCCCGGCCGAGAACGGCGGGACGCGCGGCGACATACCGGTGCGGCGGCACACTCCTCACACAGCGGCGCGGATCATCACTCCTCACCCTCGGAGGACTCGGCCTCCGCCTCGGCCGCGGCCTCCGCCTCCGAAGCGGTGACCGCACCGTCCGCCTCCAGCAGACGCGACAACTGACGACCCACGATCCGCTTGAACTTGCGCTTCTGCGGACGCGTACGGTCCAGAACCGCCACCTCCAGGCGCTCGGCCGGGATCTCCCGCTCACTGCCGTTCGTGTCACGCGACAGCGCCTGCACCGCCAGCTTCAGCGCCTCGGCCAGCGACATCCCGTCCCGGTGCCGCTGATCCAGAAAACTGCCGATCTGCTCCGCATTGCCACCCACCGCGACCGAACCGTGCTCGTCCACGATCGACCCGTCGTGCGGCAGACGGTAGATCTGGTCGCCCTCCGGGGTCTCCCCCACCTCGGCGACCACCAGCTCCACCTCGTACGGCTTCTCGGCCGCACTGGAGAAGATCGTGCCCAGCGTCTGCGCGTACACGTTCGCCAGACCACGGGCCGTCACATCGTCACGGTCGTAGGTGTAACCCCGCAGATCGGCGTAGCGCACACCACCGATCCGCAGATTCTCGTACTCGTTGTACTTGCCGGCGGCCGCGAAGCCGATCCGGTCATAGATCTCGCTGAACTTGTGCAGCGCACGGGACGGGTTCTCGCCGACGAAGACGATGCCGTCGGCGTACTGCAGCACGACCAGACTGCGGCCGCGCGCGATGCCCTTGCGGGCGTACTCCGCCCGGTCGGCCATGGCCTGCTGGGGGGAGACATAGAACGGCGTCGACACCGGTTATCCGTCCCTTTCTGTCGTAGTCACTGGATCACCCTGACAACAACGCCGCCGCCCTCAGAGCAGCGCGGCCCGCGGGCCGTCGGGCTGCTCCAGGCGCCGCTCCAGCACCGAGCGGGCGATCCCGGAGGACTCGTCGTCCGTCAGCCGGCGGAAGCCGTCCTCGGTGATCACCGTGACGATCGGATAGATCCGGCGGGCGACATCGGGACCGCCGGTCGCCGAGTCGTCGTCTGCCGCGTCATACAGGGCCTGCACCACCAGCGTCGTGGCCTGCTCCTCGGTCAGGTCCTCACGGAAGAGCTTCTTCATGGCGCCACGCGCGAAGATCGAGCCGGAACCCGTCGCCGCGAAGCCATGCTCCTCGGAGCGGCCGCCCGTCACGTCATAGGAGAAGATACGGCCCTTCCCGCGGTCCAGGTCGTAGCCTGCGAAGAGCGGGACCACGGCCAGGCCCTGCATGGCCATGCCCAGGTTGGAACGGATCATGGTCGACAGGCGGTTCGCCTTGCCCTCCAGGGACAGCTGGGCGCCCTCGACCTTCTCGAAGTGCTCCAGCTCCAGCTGGAACAGCTTCACCATCTCCACGGCCAGACCCGCCGTGCCGGCGATGCCGACCGCCGAGTACTCGTCCGCCGGGAACACCTTCTCGATGTCCCGCTGCGCGATCACATTGCCCATGGTCGCCCGCCGGTCACCGGCCAGCACGACGCCCCCCGGGAACGTCGTGGCCACGATCGTGGTGCCGTGCGGGGCCTCGATCACGCCCTGGGTGGGCGGCAGCTGCCGCTTGCCGGGCAGCAACTCGGGCTGGTGCTCGGCGAGGAAGTCCATGAAGGACGAGGACCCAGGCGTCAGGAAGGCAGCTGGTAGACGCCCGGTGCTACGAGGGTTGGCTTCCACGCGTTTCCTTCCACGTATGTCGCAGCCCGCCTTATGACGTCGGGCCGATCCTTGAACTGCCCCAGTGCGGCATTGCAGCTGAAGCACAGTACGCCACGGACCCTACCCGTCTCATGGCAGTGATCCACATGCGCTGCAGGGGCGGATAGGCATACGCAGCAGACACCCCCTTGAGAGGCGATCAACTCATCGCGCTCAGCTTCGGTGATGCCGTATCGGCGCTTCAAGTAGTCGGAGCGCCCCTGTGCGGCTCTGCACGCCTTACAGCGCGTGGACAACCCATCAGAGGCGGTCGCGTTCCGATGCCACTCGCTCCAGGGCTTGACCTCGTCGCATCCCAGGCAGTGCTTGTGCCCCTCGGGCACGTCTCCTCGACGCACCTTCTTGCCCTGGGCCTCACGTCCGCGCCTGTACGCCTCTGCCCCGCATTCGCGGCAACGATCCTGAAGCCCGTCGAGCTTCGACCGATTCGCCGCGAATGCGCCAGTGGGGAGAATCCGCTTGCATGCCGAGCATTTCTTCTCGACACCCAAATCGGACATCCGCTATCATTCCCCACCTTTTTGAACAAATGACCTCACGAAATCCTCGGCATTCTCCTCGAGTACATCGTCGATCTCGTCCAGAACCGAGTCCACGTCATCGCTCAGCTTCTCGTGCCGCTCCTTGAGGTCCTCGGAGGCCTGCGCGTCCTGCGTCTGCTCCTCGACCTCCTCCGTGGAGCGCGTCGCCTTCTGCTGCCCGCCGCCGGTGTCCTTGGTCGCCATAACCCTCACCCCGCTCAGTTCGCCCGACATGGTCGGCATTCATGCCGATCGGTGATGATCAGACCCTACAAGCCGGGTCCGACATCGGCCCCGCAGTTCTTCCAACGTTCGGGGGCCACCTCCATGATTCCCGGCCGCGGGGTTTTACACCCCGTCCGGCCGGTACCGGCCCCGGGTATCCGTTCAGCCCCCGGACAGGACCCTGACCAGGTCTTCCGCCGTGCGGCAGCGGTCGAGGAGCTCCTTGACGTGATTACGCGTTCCGCGAAGCGGTTCCAGGGTTGGCACGCGCTGGAGCGAGTCCCGGCCGGGCAGGTCGAAGATCACCGAGTCCCAGGAGGCCGCCGCGACGTCGTCCGCGTACTGCTCCAGGCAGCGGCCGCGGAAGTAGGCACGAGTGTCCTCAGGCGGGCTTGTGCGGGCCTTCTCGACGTCGGCCTCGTCCAGAAGCCGCTTGATGCGTCCGCGGGCCACGAGACGGTTGTACAGGCCCTTCTCGGGGCGTACGTCGGCGTACTGGAGGTCGACGAGGTGGAGGCGGGCGGCGTCCCAGTCGAGGCCGTCCCGGCGGCGGTAGCCCTCCATGAGCTCGCGTTTGGCGACCCAGTCGAGTTCTCCGGCGAGGCTCATGGGGTCGTTCTCGAGGCGGTTGAGGGTGTCCTCCCAGCGGGCGAGGACGTCCTTGGTCTGCTCGTCGGCGTCGGAGCCGAAGCGCTCCTCCACGTATTTGCGCGACAGCTCGTAGTACTCCATCTGGAGCTGGACGGCGGTGAGCGTGCGGCCGCTGCGGAGGGTGACCAGGCGCTTGAGGGTGGGGTCGTGGGAGACCTGGTGGAGGGTGCGTACGGGCTGGTCGACGGCCAGGTCGACGGCGATGAAGCCGTCCTCGATCATGGAGAGGACGAGGGCGGTCGTCCCCAGTTTGAGGTAGGTGGAGATCTCGGAGAGGTTGGCGTCGCCGATGATCACGTGCAGGCGGCGGTATTTCTCGGCGTCTGCGTGCGGCTCGTCCCGGGTGTTGATGATGGGGCGCTTGAGCGTGGTCTCCAGGCCGACCTCGACCTCGAAGTAGTCGGCGCGCTGGCTGAGCTGGAAGCCGTGTTCGTGTCCGTCCTGGCCGATGCCGACGCGGCCCGCTCCGGCGAAGACCTGGCGGGAGACGAAGAAGGGCGTGAGGTGGCGCACGATGTCGGAGAAGGGGGTTTCCCGCCTCATCAGGTAGTTCTCGTGCGTGCCGTAGGAGGCGCCCTTGTTGTCGGTGTTGTTCTTGTAGAGGTGGATCGGCTGGGCGCCGGGGAGCTGGGCGGCTCGTTCCGCCGCCTCCGCCATGATCCGCTCGCCGGCCTTGTCCCAGAGGACGGCGTCGCGGGGGTTGGTGACTTCGGGCGCGCTGTATTCGGGGTGTGCGTGGTCGACGTAGAGCCGTGCGCCGTTGGTGAGGATCACGTTGGCGAGGCCGATGTCCTCGTCGGTGAGCTGGCTGGCGTCGGCGGCCTCGCGGGCGAGGTCGAAGCCTCGGGCGTCCCGCAGCGGGTTCTCCTCCTCGAAGTCCCAGCGGGCCCGGCGGGCCCGGTGCATCGCCGCCGCGTAGGCGTTGACGATCTGGGATGAGGTGAGCATGGCATTGGCGTTGGGGTGGCCGGGGACGGAGATGCCGTACTCCGTCTCGATGCCCATTACTCGCCGTACGGTCATGCGGCCCTCCTTGCCAGGCGGCGCCCTCGGTCGGGGGCGGCGCTCAAGTACCGCTGGTGCTCCGGTGCGCGTGCGGTGCCCGTCCCCGCACGGCGCGACGCGGCGGTACGAAAGAGCCTAGAACGCCTTTGCGCTGGTGGGGAGATCATTTGCGTCATTGCCTTGCTCCAGCCGTGGCCTGAAAACAGGCGGCTGCGGGTGCCCGTGGTGGGCACCCGCAGCCGCCGTGCCCTTACAGGTACTGGCCGGTGTTCGCCACCGTGTCGATGGAGCGTCCGGTGTCCGCGCCCTGCTTTCCGGTGATGAGGGTGCGGATGTAGACGATCCGTTCGCCCTTCTTTCCGGAGATGCGGGCCCAGTCGTCGGGGTTGGTGGTGTTGGGCAGGTCCTCGTTCTCCTTGAACTCGTCCACGCATGCCTGGAGGAGGTGGGAGACCCTGAGGCCTTTCTGGCTGTGTTCGAGGAAGTCCTTGATCGCCATTTTCTTGGCGCGGCCGACGATGTTTTCGATCATGGCGCCGGAGTTGAAGTCCTTGAAGTAGAGGACTTCCTTGTCGCCGTTGGCGTAGGTGACCTCGAGGAAGCGGTTCTCGTCGGATTCGGCGTACATCTGTTCCACGGCGGTCTGGATCATGCCCTGGACGGTGATCGCCTTGTCGCCTCCGTGCTCGCTGACGTCGTCGGCGTGCAGGGGGAGGTTCTCGGTGAGGTACTTCCCGAAGATGTCCTTGGCCGCTTCGGCGTCCGGACGCTCGATCTTGATCTTCACGTCGAGCCGGCCGGGGCGCAGGATCGCGGGGTCGATCATGTCCTCGCGGTTGGAGGCGCCGATGACCACGACGTTCTCCAGGCCCTCCACGCCGTCGATCTCGGCGAGCAGCTGGGGGACGATGGTGTTCTCCACGTCCGAGCTGACGCCGGAGCCGCGGGTGCGGAAGAGGGATTCCATCTCGTCGAAGAAGACGATGACGGGGGTGCCCTCGCTGGCCTTCTCGCGGGCGCGCTGGAAGACGAGGCGGATCTGCCGCTCGGTCTCGCCGACGTATTTGTTCAGGAGCTCGGGGCCCTTGATGTTGAGGAAGAAGCTCTTGCCGGCGGCCTGGCCGGTCACCTCGGCGACCTTCTTGGCGAGGGAGTTCGCGACGGCCTTGGCGATGAGCGTCTTGCCGCATCCGGGGGGCCCGTACAGCAGGACGCCCTTGGGCGGCCGCAGTTCGTGCTCCTTGAACAGGTCGGGGTAGAGGTAGGGGAGCTCGACGGCGTCGCGGATGGCCTCGATCTGGTTGCCGAGGCCGCCGATCTGCTCGTAGCCGATGTCCGGTACCTCTTCGAGGACGAGTTCCTCGACCTCGCTCTTGGGCACGACCTCGTAGACGTAGCCGGAGCGTGGTTCGAGCAGGAGGGCGTCGCCGGGTCGGATGGTGACGTCCAGCAGCGGCTCGGCGAGCCGTACCACCCGTTCCTCGTCGGTGTGCCCGAGCACGAGGGCGCGCTCGCCGTCCTCCAGGATCTCCTTGAGGGTGACGATGTCACCGACGCGCTCGAACTCCATGGCCTCGACCACGTTGAGCGCTTCGTTGAGCATCACTTCCTGGCCGCGCCGGAGCTCGTCGAGTTCGACGCCGGGGCTGACGTTCACGCGGAGTTTGCGGCCTCCGGTGAAGATGTCGGCCGTGCCGTCCTCGTTCGCCTGCAGGAAGACGCCGAAGCCGGCCGGTGGCTGTGCGAGCCGGTCGACTTCTTCCTTGAGGGCGACGATCTGGTCGCGGGCCTCACGGAGCGTATTGGCGAGCCGCTCGTTCTGCGCGGACACGCCGGCCAGGTTGGTCTGCAACTCGACGATCCGCTCTTCGAGAATCCTCGTGTGTCGCGGAGAGTCGGCGAGCTTGCGTCGCAGGACGGCGATCTCCTGCTCAAGGTAGGCGATCTGCCCGGCAGGGTCGTCGGACCCTCGTCCCGGGCGGATGCCGCGGTTCATGTCGTCGTCGTGGGCTGCCACGGTCCTCACCTCCTCCAAGGGGAGCTGGACGCTTCCAGACCCTACCTGGGCGGGTGTCGATTGAAACCCCTAGATCACAAAGACTGTCGGGGTGTGTCCGATCTTCACCCTTGCGCTCTCCCTCACGCCAGGGGAATACCCACCGAACATGATTGGGAAGCGGCCGAGGGTAGTGTCGGGGTGTTCAACACCCGTCGGAGCTGGCCGGATTCCCGGTGGCCCGGCGCAGGAGACTCAGGGAGACGACCGTGCAGCAAGGGGCCGGGTCCGGCGACGGGGCGCTGGAGGTGTGGATCGACCAGGATCTGTGTACCGGGGACGGCATCTGTGTCCAGTATGCGCCGGAGGTCTTCGAGCTGGACATCGACGGGCTGGCCTACGTGAAGGGCTCGGACGGCGAGCTTTTGCAGGTCAGGGCCGCTGCGCCGGTGCCGTTGCCGGTGCTCACGGATGTGGTGGCCTCGGCCCGGGAGTGCCCGGGTGAGTGCATTCATGTGCGTCGGATCTCGGACAGTGTGGAGGTCCACGGTCCGGACGCCGCGTGATCGTAGGACCACCCGCTGTCACGAATGTCTGGTTTCTCACATTCGGTTCGCCCGCGTCGCCGGGCGGGTGCGCGGCGTGGTGGTCACACGCTCCGGCTGTCGGGGGGTGTGGAGCGGACGAACACGCCGCCCTTCCACTGCCACTTGGCGGAGGTCTTCACGTCGGGGCAGCAACTCGGTACATCGGGCGAGGAGTAGCCGAGGAGGGTGGCGGTGACCGCGGCGTCGCGGACGGCGAAGTCGGTGACGGTGAGGCGGTCCTTGGGGTCGACGAGGGTGGCCACCACGCGGGGCTCGGGGGTGCTCGCGGCCTGGGTGAGGACGTAGACGCCGTCGGGTGGGGTGCCCATGCTCGCGTCGCAGTGGACGAGGGCGACGGTTTCGGGGCGGCCGTCGCCGTCGAGGTCGCCGGTGGCCTTCTTCCGGACGAGGAGCCTGGTGGGTCCGCAGTCGAGGGGGAAGTGTGCCCGCGCGGGGTCGGGGGGCGCGGTAGTGGCCGGGGCCGCCTTGGTCTCGGTGTGGGGCTGTGCCGCCGTCGCGGAGGAGCTCGGTTGCAGCACGGACGACAGGGCGATCACGCCGGAGATGGCGGTGGCGGTGGCGACCCAGTGGATGGGCCGGGTGGCGGTGTGCGCGAGTTCCGGGACGGCGGGGTGCTGCACGAGGGAGGTGTCTCCTGTGAGGGCTGTGCCGGTGGGGGTGCCCCGCATCGTGCCACACGTCACAGTGCCGAGGGAACGGCGGGGCCGCGGTTCTGGCGGTGCGTCAGGTTTCGGGGCGTGGACGGTGCCTCAACACAGGAGCGCCGTGGCCGAGTTCCCGGGTGTTCGGGGGAACTCGGCCACGGCGCTGGTGCGTTGACCTGGGGTGCGGGGCCGCTTCAGCGGCCGTGGCCTCCGTCGGCGTTGGGTCCGGCGTAGTCCTCGCCGTAGGCGCCCTTGGCGGGGCGGCGGCGGCGCATGGGCGGCTCGACGCCGTCGGCGAGGCGGCGGGCGGTGAGGAGGAAGCCGGTGTGGCCGATCATCCGGTGGTCGGGGCGTACGGCGAGGCCCTCGATGTGCCAGTTGCGGATCATCGTCTCCCAGGCGGTCGGCTCGTTGAAGCAGCCGATCTCACGGATGGACTCGACGGTCCGGGCGAGCTGGGTGGTGGTGGCGACGTAGCAGCAGAGGATGCCGCCGGGGACGAGTGCCTTGGAGACGGCTTCGAGGCATTCCCAGGGGGCGAGCATGTCGAGGATGACGCGGTCGACGTCGGTGTCGGACAGGTTGTCCTGGAGGTCGCCGACGGTGAGCTGCCAGGCGGGGTGCGGGCCGCCGAAGTAGCGTTCGACGTTGGCCTGGGCGATCTCGGCGAAGTCGGCGCGGCGCTCGTAGCTGTGCAGCATGCCCTGGTCGCCGATGGCGCGCAGCAGGAAGCTGCTGAGCGACCCGGAGCCGACGCCGGCTTCCACGACGCGGGCGCCGGGGAAGATGTCGGCGAAGGCGAGGATCTGCCCCGCGTCCTTGGGGTAGACGACGGCTGCCCCGCGGGGCATGGACAGGACGTAGTCGGGGAGCAGGGGGCGCAGCGCGAGGTAGGCGACGTTCCCGGTGGTGCGGACAACGCTGCCCTCGGGAGCGCCGATCAGTTCGTCGTGGGGGAAGGAACCCTTGTGGGTGTGGAAGTTCTTCCCCGCTTCGAGTGTGAACGTGTAGTGGCGGCCCTTGGGGTCGGTCAGCTGTACCTGGTCCCCGACCTTGAAGGGCCCGCGACGGCGGGCGGCACCGGTCGGTTCGGACATGTGACCAGCCTACCGGTCGCCGGAGGGGCCGCCGACCATGCGCCGGCCGGCCCGGGGGGCGGCGGACGGGCGGCGGACGGGCGGCCTGGTGCCGTGGGTCAGCTGGGGCGGGCCATGGCCTTGACGAAGGCGCGTTCGACGTCCGAGGCGGACAGGACGCCGTAGATCTCGCCGGTCTCCTCGACGACGAGGTATTCGGTGGCGGGGGTCGCGCGCAGGGCGTCGAGGAGTTCCTCGCCGGAGAGTTCCGCGGAGACGCGCATGCCGTCGGTGAGTTCCTGGGCGAGGCCGCTGACGGGTACCCAGGGGCGGCGGTGTTCCGGTACGCCGACGATGGCGGCCTCGCGGACGAGGGAGTGGGGCCGGCCGTTGGCGTCGACGACGACGAGGGCGCGGGCTCCGACGTCGTTGGCGCGGCGCAGTGCCTCGGAGAGGGGGGTGTCGGTCTCGACGGGGACGGCGCGGCGCGTGAGGGTGCGGGCGCGCAGTTCGGGGAGGTGTTCGCGCAGGCGGGCCATGCGGAGGCTGTTGCCGGCACCGGTCCAGATGATCGCGGCGAGGATGGCGGCGAGCAGGGCGTCGGTGACGGTGTCCATGCCGACGTTGTCCTCGGCGGTGGAGCCGAGGGCGCCGGACTGGGTGAGCAGGGGCAGGCCGATCAGCACGGAGACGGCGAGGGCGCGGCCGACCCAGGCGGCGGCGACGGTGCCGCTCATCGGCCTGCCGGTGATCTTCCAGACGACGGCGCGGAGCATGCGGCCGCCGTCGAGGGGGAGGCCGGGGAGCAGGTTGAAGGCGGCCACGATGAGGTTGGAGATCATCAGGCCGGCCAGCAGGACGCCGGGGACGGTGCCGGGTTCGACGGGCTGCATGGCGAGGTAGAAGGCCCCGGCGAGGACGAGGGAGAGCAGCGGTCCGACGAAGGCGAGCACGAATTCGCGGCCGGGGGTCTCGGCCTCCTTCTCGATCTCGGAGACGCCGCCGAAGAACTGGAGCTGGATGCGGCGCACCGGCAGCTTGAAGCGGAGGGCGGCGACGGTGTGGGCGAGTTCGTGGACGAGGACGGAGGCGTAGAAGGCGACCGCGAAGAAGAGGGAGACGAGGTAGCGGGCGGCGCCGAGTCCGGGCAGGACGCGGTCGAGCTGGCCGCCGAAGACCCAGGTGATGAGGGCGGCGACGAGGAACCAGCTGGGTGCGACGTAGACGGGTACGCCGAAGGGCCGGCCCATGAGGATGCCGCCGCCGGGTTCCTTGGGGCGCCTTGGGGGGCGGCCCTTGCCCGTGGTGGCGGAGTCGGCGAGGGTGCGGGCCGGGGCGGTGGGGGGCGTGGGGCGCGCGTCGGTGGCCGGTTCGGTGTGGTCGCCCGCGGGGCGCGGAGGGCTGTCCCGGTCGTCCGGGCGGGGCGCGGGGTCCTGGCCGGCGGTGGCGGGTGCCGCGGGGTGGTCGCCGGGTGCGGCCGCCGGCGCCGTGGGGGTCGCGGGCGCGGTGCCCGGTGCGGTCGTGTCGTCGTCGGCCGCGGCGGGCCGGGCGGCGGTGTCCTGGGAGTCGTCGGGTGCCGTCGGGGTGTCGGCGGGCGTGGGGGGGCCCGCCTCCTGCCCGGGTGCCGTCCCGTTCCCGTCGGGGGCGGGCCGGCCGGCGTCGCGGTCCCGTTCCTCCCCGGGGCGTGCGGTGCCGGCGGTCCGTGCCGTGGGGGCCGCCTCGCGGTCGGTCGCCCCGTCGTTGCCGGAGCGCGGCTGTCCGCTCCCGCCGCTCTCGTCCACGCTGTCCCCTCGTTCGATGGTCTCCCCGGCCCGGCCGTGGCCGGGTGGGAGGGTCTGTGGTCGATGGTATGCGCCACTCGTGCCGTGTTCCGCCTCGGCACCCGTTCCGTTGCCCCCTCCGTCGCGTCGGCGCGGGGGCCGGCGGCCCCGGATCCGCGCCGTGCGCGTCCCCGGGGCCGGGCGCGGTTGTGTCACTGTCAGTGGCGGGCCGTATGGTCTGTGGTCATGGAATCCCGCACCGACGGCGTCGCCGAGCCGTCCGCCGTGGCCGCCGTGCCCCCGGCATCGTTGTCGCCCTCGCGCGCCGGTGACTTCATGCAGTGCCCGCTGCTGTACCGGTTCCGGGTGATCGACAGGCTGCCCGAGAAGCCGAGTGAGGCGGCGACGCGGGGCACTTTGGTGCATGCGGTGCTGGAGCGGCTCTTCGATGTGCCCGCCGCCGAGCGGACCGTGCCGCGCGCCAGGTCCCTGGTGCCCGGTCAGTGGGACCGGCTGCGGGAGAGCAGGCCGGAGGTCGTGGAGCTGTTCGCCGACGACCGGGACGGTGAGCGGCTGGCGCGCTGGCTGGGGGAGGCGGAGCGGCTCGTCGAGCGCTGGTTCGCGCTGGAGGACCCGACGCGGCTGGAGCCCGCGGAGCGGGAGCTGTTCGTGGAGGCGGAGCTGGAGTCGGGGCTGAGGCTGCGCGGGATCATCGACCGGGTCGACGTGGCGTCCACGGGCGAGGTGCGGATCGTCGACTACAAGACGGGCAAGGCGCCCCGGCCCGAGTACGCCGAGGGCGCGCTGTTCCAGATGACGTTCTACGCCCTGGTGGTGTGGCGGCTGAAGGGGGTCGTCCCGCGGCGGCTGCAGCTGGTGTACCTCGGCAGCGGCGATGTGCTGACGTACGACCCGGTCCCGGCGGATCTGGAGCGCGTCGAGCGCAAGCTGCTCGCGCTGTGGGAGGCGATCCAGCGGGCCACGCGCACGGGTGACTGGCGGCCCCGTCCCACGAAGCTGTGCGGCTGGTGCGACCACCAGGCCGTGTGCCCGGAGTTCGGGGGCACTCCCCCGCCGTATCCGCTGCCGGTCATGGTGCCGGAATCGGGGGGCGGGGAGCAGGGCAGAATGGGGCGGGACTAGCGAAGGAGACTGACGTGGCCATCCGCGTCCTACTGGTCGACGACCAGCCGCTGCTGCGTACGGGCTTCCGGATGATCCTGGAGGCCGAGCAGGACATCGCGGTCGTCGGTGAGGCCGGGGACGGCCTCCAGGCGCTCGACCAGGTGCGTGCCCTGCAGCCCGATGTGGTTCTGATGGACATCCGTATGCCGCGGATGGACGGGGTGGAGGCGACCCGGCAGATCACCGGGCCCGGCCGGGACGGCCCGGCCAAGGTGCTGGTGCTGACGACCTTCGACCTCGACGAGTACGTGGTGGAGGCGCTGCGCGCCGGTGCCAGCGGCTTCCTCCTCAAGGACGCTCCGGCCCATGAGCTGGTGCAGGCGATCCGGGTGGTCGCCGCGGGCGAGGCGATGCTCGCGCCGAGCATCACGCGCCGGCTGCTCGACAAGTACGCGGGGCACCTGCCGTCCGGGGAGGAGCCGGTGCCCGACACGCTGCACACCCTCACCGAGCGCGAGGTGGAGGTGCTGAAGCTGGTGGCGCGGGGGCTGTCCAACGCGGAGATCGCCGCGGATCTCTTCGTCAGCGAGACCACGGTGAAGACCCATGTGGGCCATGTCCTGACGAAGCTGGGGCTGCGGGACAGGGTGCAGGCCGCGGTGTACGCGTACGAGAGCGGACTGGTGCGCCCGGGGGCGCAGTAGGCGGGGCGGCGTGCGCGGAGGGCGCCCTCGTGCCGAGGGGCCCTCCGCCGGTGCGGACTTGCTCAGCCCTTGCTGATCTCCCAGAACCGGAACACAGCCGCGGGGTCGAGGCAGTACTCGAGTCCGTAGATGTCGTCGCGGGTGACGGCGTACTGCTTGGCCTGCCACACCGGGATGACGGGCAGGTCCCCGGCGACGATGTCCTGGAGTCTGCCGTAGTCGGCGTTGGTCGAGGCGCGGTCGCTCTGGGCGGCCGTCTTCGGGATCAGCTCGCTGGTGATGGTGCGGTTGACGTAGTGGTTGTCGAGCACGTTGCCCTTGCCGAAGAAGGGCGCGGTGAAGTTGTCGGGGTCCGGGTAGTCCGGGACCCAGCCCTTGACGTAGACGCCGTACCTGCCCTGCGCGATGTCCTTCTCGTAGCGGTCGAAGGGGACGGACTTGACGGTGGCCTGGAACAGCCCGCTGTCGTTGAGTTGCTGGGCGATCGTCCGCAACTCCTCGTCGGTGGCGGGCCCGTAGCGGGAGGGGGTCGACCACAGGGTCAGCCGCACCTTGCCGGTGATGCCCTCGGCCCGCAGGGCGGCCTTGGCCTTGGCCTTGGAGGGGCGGGCGCCGTAGGTGTCGAAGAAGGACGTGTTGTGGCCGGTGATGCCCGCGGGGATGAGCGAGTAGAGCGGTGTCGCGGTGTTGTCGTACACCTTGTCGACGAGCGCTTCGCGGTCGAGGAGGTAGGCGATGGCCTTGCGGACGCCGAGCCTGCCGGCCACCGGGTCGTCCATGTTGAACACGAGGTGCTGGACCTCGGCGCTGGAGCCGTCGACCACCTTGATGTCCTTGCCGACGTCGGTGTCGTCGGCGACGTCGGCGATGTCCGCGGCGACGAGGCCGCGGTAGGCGAGGTCGATCTGCTTGTCGAGCAGGGCGGTCTTCAGGGCTTTCTGGTCCCCGTGGAAGAACCTCACGGTGACGCCGGAGTTGCGGGTGTGGGCGGGTCCCTTGTAGCGGCCGTTGACCGAGAAGACCGCTTTGTCCTTGCCGAAGGAGTCCAGGGTGTACGGGCCGGAGCCGACCGCCTTGCCGTCCTTGCGCAGGGCGTCGGCGGGGTACTGGGTGTGGTCCACGATCGAGCCGGCGCCGGAGGCTATCTTGCTGGGGAAGGTGGCGTCGGCGTACTTCAGTTTGAAGACGACGGTCTTCTCGTCGGGTGTCTCGACCGAGTCGAGCATGGGGAACATGAGCGCGGGGCCGGCGGGGTCGTTGATCTTCAGCAGCCGGTCGAAGGAGAACTTGACGTCCTCCGAGGTGAGCGAGTCGCCGTTGCTGAACGTCAGTCCGTCCTGGAGCGTGCAGGTGTAGACCTGGGTCCGGGTGTCCGTGAACAGGCATTCCCTGGCGGCCTCGGGCTCGGGTTCCGTGCCGCCCTTGGGGAAGTTCAGGAGTGTCTGGAAGACGTTGTTGAACAGCAGCCAGGAGCCCGGGTCGTATCCGGACGCGGGGTCGGTGGCCAGGACGTCGTCGGACATCCCCATCACGACGGAGGAGCCGGTTCCTCCGGAGTCACCGGACTGGGTGCCGCATCCGGTGAGCAGACCGGCGGCAAGCCCCGCCGCGAGGGGCAGGACCGGCCACGGGGTGCGCATGTTCACGTGCATGTGCCTTGTCTCGGGTTCTGGGTGACCCCGAACACCACGAGGCCCGGGGCCTGTGGGCGCCCCGGGATCGTACCCCGAATACGGCAGGGGCCCCCGGGGGGATGCCGGGGGCCCGCGCGGGGGTGGGGGTCAGCTGCCGACGCCGCGGCTGAGCTCCCAGAGCTGCAGCGTGGAGGAGGAGTTCATGGCGTACTCGCTGCCCGTGATGTCGTCACGGGTGGCGACGTACTGCTTGCCCTGCCACAGCGGGATGACCGGCACGTCCTTGGCGACGATGTCCTGGATGCTTGCGAGGCTCTTGGTGGCGGACAGCCGGTCGGCCTCGCGGCGGGACTGCGGGATCAGCGTGTTGCGGATCGCGCTGTTGGCGTAGGGCGAGCCGAGCGTGTTGTCCGCGTCGAGGAACGGCGCGAGGTAGTTGTCGGCGTCCGGGAAGTCCGGGAACCAGCCCATGCCGTAGACGTCGTACTGGCCCTTCTGCTCGGCCTTGCGGTACTTGTCCCAGGGCGTGCCCTCGATGTCGACGTCGAACAGCCCGCTGGCGTTGAGCTGCTGGCGCAGCACCTCGAACTCCTTGGCGGTGGCCGGGCCGTAGTGGTCGGTCGTGTAGTGCAGCGTCAGCTTCACCGGAGCGGTGATGCCCGCCTTGGTCAGCAGGGTGCGGGCCTTGGCGACGCTCGGCTCGCTGTACCTGTTGAAGAAGGCGTTCGCGTGGCCGGTGACGCTGGCCGGGACGAGGGAGTACAGGGGCTCGGCCTGGGTGCCGTACACCTTGGAGATCAGCGCGGCGCGGTCGATGATCTGCGCCATGGCCTGGCGGACGGCCTTGCTCTTCACGGACGGGGCGTCGGTGTTGAAGCCGAGGAAGCGGATCTCCAGGCCCGGCATCTCCACCAGGTTCACGTTGCCGCCGTTGGCGTTCTGGAGCTTGCGGATCTGCTCCGGCGACATCGTGCGGGTCATGACGTCGATGTCGCCCTTGTCGAGCGCGGCGCCCATGCTGTCGGCGTCCTTGAAGGACTCCAGTTCCACCGTGTCGTTCTTGGGCTTCAGCAGCCCGTCGTAGTGGGGGTTCTTGGTGAAGGTCGCCTTGACGAGCTCGTTGTCCTTGACCTCGGCGTGCATCGTGTAGGGGCCCGAGCCGTCGATGTCGAAGCCGTCGCGCAGCTTCTTCTTGTCGTAGTCCTTGGGGTTGACGATACCGGCGACCGGCGTCGACAGCTTGAACGGGAAGGTGGCGTCCGCGGTCTTGAGGTGGAAGATGACTTCGTTGTCACCCCGCGTCTCGACGGTGTCGATGGTGGACAGCAGGGCCCAGACCTCGCTGTCGGACTTGATGGCGAGGGCCCGGTCGATGGAGAACTTCACGTCGGCCGCGGTCACCGGGTCGCCGGTGGAGAACTTCAGGTCGCTGCGCAGCTTGCAGGCGTAGCGCTCGTTGCCGGTGTCGGTGAATGCGCAGCTCTCGGCGGCCTCGGGCACGGGGTCGCCCTCGCCGCGGGGCTGGACCATCAGCGTCTGCACGGTCTGCCGGAGGATGTTCCAGCTGCCCACGTCGTACGCGTACGCCGGGTCGAGGGGCGCGGGTGCGTCGCTGGAGGCGGTGAACCGGTCGGTGGTGCCCACGACGATGGCGTCACCGCTCCCGCCCCCGCTGCCGGACCCGCCGCAGGCGGCGAGGGCGGGGGTGAGCAGACCGGCGATGGCCGACAGCACCAAGGTCTTGCGGTTCATGCTCGAGTTTCTCCAGAGCTGGGAAGTCCGTGTATCCGGCGAACATCGCGCTGCAACGGATCACGGGAATGTGGCGACGTTTTCGCGACGAGATTAGTCCGCACCTGAAGGGAGGCTAAAGCCGACGAAGTTGAGGCCCCCTCACGCTGCGGAACCGGCTGCGGACGCACCGGCAGAGGGATCGGGGAAGGATTCGTGCAGCGCCTCACCAATCGGGACACAAGGACACACCGGGGCTGCCTCAACGGGAGCGACCAGCACGCGCCGGGTCAGCTGTCGAGCCCCTTGCGCGTGGCGAACGTCACACGCCAACTCATGTACATCGCACAGGAATTCGACCAGGAGGCCCGCATTTATTCATTCCGTTCGAGAGGTCGCGGTAATGCATATATTCACCACGGCACGCTCGGTGCAGGGCCTACCGCATTTCCGTCATCACACCGTGCAGAAATGGCAGGTCGACCTCTTCCAGCGAGGCCACCACCGTTCGGCCGGCCGCCGGTGCGATGGGGGCGACCGACGGTACGGCGACCACCCGGCAGCCGGCGGCCTCGGCGGCGGCGACGCCGGTCGCCGTGTCCTCGATGACCGCGCACCGGGCGGGATGCGCCTCCAGGCCCGTGGCCGCGAGCAGATACGGGTCCGGGAACGGCTTGGTGCGCCCGACCTCGTCCCCCGCGACGGTCAGCGCGAAGTACTGGGTGCCGATCGAGTCCAGGACGCGGTCGATGATGCGCCGGTGGGAGGCGGAGACGAGGGCCGTGGGGATCCGGTGCGCCGCCAGTTCGGCCAACAGCCGTGCGGCACCCGGCATCAGGGGCAGGTTGCGGCCGATGCGCTTCTCGAACCCGTCGTTGAGGAGCACACTCAGCTCCTCGAAGGCGATGTCGGCGCCGGTGGCCTCGATCAGGAAGCCCGCGCTGCGCGTCATGGGACCGCCCACGACGACGTGCCGCCACGACTCGTCGAGCGTGTGCCCGAGGGCGGCGAAGACCTCGACCTCGACCTCCCACCAGAATCCCTCGGTGTCGACCAGGGTGCCGTCCATGTCGAGGAGCACCGCCTGCAGCGCGGAGCCTTCGGCCGTACGGGTTCCGAGCGCGGGAACCGTGGTGGTCATCAGGCGTACCTCCTTGAAGGGACGACCAGGCCGGTTCCCTGACGGGGAACCGGCCTGCGGTGGACCGACCAGTGTACGACGCCCGTGAAGCATGCGCCTGTCGATGGAGATGCGCCGGTGCGTGTCGGCACACCGAGGCGGCCCGGGCGCCGGCCGGGCCCAGGAGCCGCGTCCGCCGTCGCGGCCTGCGCACCCACGGGCGGCGCCCCCGCGCCCGCGACGACGGGGCGCCGCGGGACCGTGGCGTACGGGCGCGCGCGTCACCGCGCGTTGAAGTACTTGGCCTCGGGGTGGTGGATCACGATCGCGTCCGTGGACTGCTCCGGGTGGAGCTGGAACTCCTCGGAGAGGTGGACGCCGATCCGCTCCGGCTCCAGCAGCCGGGCGATCTTGGCGCGGTCCTCCAGGTCGGGGCAGGCGCCGTAGCCGAGGGAGAAGCGGGCGCCCCGGTACTTGAGGGCGAACATGTCCTCGATGTCGGCGGGGTCCTCGCCGGCGAAGCCCAGCTCCGACCGCACGCGCGCGTGCCAGTACTCGGCGAGCGCCTCCGCCAGCTGGACGGACAGGCCGTGCAGTTCGAGGTAGTCGCGGTAGGAGTTCGACTCGAACAGCCGTGCGGTCTCCGCGCCGATCTTCGTGCCGACGGTGACGACCTGGAAGCCCACGACGTCGGTCTCGCCCGACTCCTCCGGACGGAAGAAGTCGGCCAGGCACAGCCGGCGGCCGCGGCGCTGGCGCGGGAAGGTGAAGCGGGTGCGCTCGTTGCCCTCCTCGTCGAGGACGATCAGGTCGTCGTCCTTGGACACGCAGGGGAAGTAGCCGTAGACGACGGCCGCTTCGAGGAGGTTGTCCGTCTGGAGCCGGTCGAGCAGACCGCGCAGCCGGGGCCGGCCCTCCGTCTCGACCAGTTCCTCGTAGGCCGGTCCCTCACCCGTGCGTGCCTGCTTGAGGCCCCACTGGCCCTTGAACAGGGCGCCCTCGTCCAGCCAGGAGGAGTACTCCTTGAGCTGGATTCCCTTGATGACGCGGGTTCCCCAGAAGGGCGGCTCCGGCACCGGGTTGTCGGTGGCGACGTCGGAGCGGACATGGCCCTCCTCCGGCCGCGGCTCCTCGATCTCGACCGTGGCGGCCCGCACCCGGCGCTGCCTCAGCTCGGGCAGCCTGGCCCCGGGTACGCCGCGCTTGACCGCCATCAGGGTGTCCATCAGACGCAGGCCCTCGAAGGCGTCCCGGGCGTAGCGCACTTCGCCCTCGTACAGCTCGTGCAGGTCCTGTTCGACATAGGCGCGGGTGAGGGCGGCGCCGCCGAGGATGACCGGGTAGGCGGTGGCAAGGCCGCGGGTGTTGAGTTCCTCCAGGTTCTCCTTCATGATCACCGTGGACTTGACCAGCAGCCCCGACATGCCGATGACGTCGGCCCGGTGTTCGTCGGCCGCCTCCAGGATCGCCGAGACCGGCTGCTTGATACCGAGGTTGACCACGTTGTAGCCGTTGTTCGACAGGATGATGTCGACCAGGTTCTTGCCGATGTCGTGGACGTCCCCGCGCACGGTGGCCAGCACGATGGTGCCCTTGCCGGCCTCGTCCGACTTCTCCATGTGCGGTTCGAGATGGGCGACCGCGCTCTTCATGACCTCGGCGGACTGCAGGACGAACGGCAGCTGCATCTGCCCGGAGCCGAACAGCTCCCCGACGACCTTCATGCCGTCCAGCAGGGTCTCGTTGACGATGTCGAGGGCCGGCCGGTCCTTGAGCGCCTCGTCCAGATCCTGCTCCAGGCCGTTGCGTTCACCGTCGATGATCCGCCGCTTCAGGCGCTCCTCCAGCGGCAGCGCCGCCAGTTCCTCGGCCTTGCCGGCCCTGAGCGACATGGCGGTGGCGCCCTCGAACAACGCCATCAGCTTCTGCAACGGGTCGTAGCCCTCGCTGCGGCGGTCGTAGACCAGATCCAGCGCCGTGGCCACCTGCTCCGCGTCGAACCGCGCGATCGGCAGGATCTTCGAGGCGTGCACGATCGCCGAGTCCAGCCCCGCCTTCACGCACTCGTCCAGGAAGACCGAGTTCAGCACGATGCGCGCCGCCGGGTTCAGACCGAAGGAGATGTTCGACAGACCCAGCGTGGTCTGCACATCCGGGTGGCGCCGCTTCAGCTCACGGATCGCCTCGATCGTCGCGATCCCGTCCTTGCGGGACTCCTCCTGACCGGTACAGATGGTGAACGTCAGGCAGTCGACGAGGATGTCGTCCTCGCGGATGCCCCACCTCCCGGTCAGGTCGGCGATCAGCCGCTCGGCGATCTCCACCTTCTTCTCGGCCGTGCGGGCCTGTCCCTCCTCGTCGATCGTCAGCGCGATCAGCGCGGCACCGTGCTCCCTGGCAAGCCCGGTGACCTTCGCGAAGCGGGACTCCGGCCCGTCACCGTCCTCGTAGTTGACGGAGTTGATGACCGCACGCCCGCCCAGCTTCTCCAAACCGGCCCTGAGGACGTCGATTTCGGTGGAGTCCAGCACGATCGGCAGCGTCGAGGCGGTCGCGAAACGGCCCGCCAGCTCCTCCATGTCGGCCACGCCGTCACGGCCCACGTAGTCCACGCACAGATCCAGCATGTGCGCGCCCTCGCGGATCTGCTCGCGCGCCATCTCCACACAGTCGTCCCAGCGGCCCTCCAGCATCGCCTCACGGAACTTCTTCGACCCGTTGGCGTTCGTGCGCTCACCGATCGCCAGGTAGGAGGTGTCCTGCCGGAACGGCACCGACTGGTACAACGACGCCGCCCCCGGCTCCGGACGCGGATCCCGCGCCTCCGGGGTGACACCGCGGACGCGCTGGACGACCTGCCTGAGGTGCTCGGGGGTGGTACCGCAGCAGCCGCCCACCAGGGACAGGCCGTAGTCGCGGACGAAGTTCTCCTGGGCGTCGGCCAGGCCCTCGGGGCCGAGCGGGAAGTGCGCGCCGTCCTTGGTGAGGACCGGCAGGCCCGCGTTCGGCATGCACAGCAGCGGGATGCGGGAGTGGCGCGCGAGGTAGCGCAGGTGCTCGCTCATCTCGGCGGGGCCGGTCGAGCAGTTCAGGCCGATCATGTCGATGCCCAGCGGCTCCAGCGCGGTCAGCGCGGCGCCGATCTCCGAGCCGAGCAGCATCGTGCCGGTCGTCTCGAACGCCATCGAGCACAGCAGCGGCACCTCGATGCCGGTGGCCTCCATGGCGC
Organism: Streptomyces sp. PSU-S4-23; assembly: GCF_055632315.1. NCBI lineage: Bacteria > Bacillati > Actinomycetota > Actinomycetes > Kitasatosporales > Streptomycetaceae > Streptomyces > Streptomyces sp. PSU-S4-23. The sequence continues at coordinate 1,387,315 of NZ_JBVMUU010000002.1, forward strand.
GCCGGGCGCCCAGGACCGACGCCTTGGTCTGCAGCAGGTCCTGGGTCGTCTCCACGATCAGCGCGTCCGCGCCGCCGGCGAGCAGGCCCTCCGCGTTGGCCTGGAAGCCGTCGCGGATCGTGGTGTAGGCGATGTGGCCGAGGGTGGGCAGCTTGGTGCCGGGGCCCATGGAGCCGAGGACCCAGCGCGGGCGGCCGTCACCGGCGACGAAGGTGTCCGCCACGTCGCGGGCGATGCGGGCGCCCGCCTCGGACAGCTCGTACACGCGGTCGGCGATCTCGTACTCGGCCATGGCCGCGTGGTTCGCCCCGAAGGTGTTCGTCTCCACGCAGTCGACGCCCACCGAGAAGTACGCCTCGTGGACGGAGCGGACGATGTCGGGGCGGGTCAGGTTGAGGATCTCGTTGCACCCCTCCAGGCCCTCGAAGTCCTCCAGCGTGGGGTCCTGGGCCTGGAGCATCGTGCCCATCGCACCGTCGGCCACCACGACGCGGGTGGCGAGGGCGTCGCGGAGGGTCTCGGTTCGGTTCCGGCTGTCGGCGGAGACGGACGAAAGGGACGGGTTCGGCAACGAGGCCATGGAAGATGCTCCCTGGAGTGCGACGGCTGTCGGCTTTGCGCTTCCCGCGGAAGACGCACCCGGCCAGGGTAGCCCGCTGCGGGCCGTACGGTCAGAGGCGTCCACGGGCCGGACGCGCGTGGCTCGGGTGACGTGGGCGGGGATTCCGGTGGAACGGATGGCGACACCCGTTGGCGAGAGGTCGGCGACGACCGGTAGTGTTCGACATTGCCGAACGACGGTAGTGAACACCGGTCGGCGGTCGAAGGGGACGGAGGGCAGGACGGCGATGGCACGGAACATCCAGTCGCTCGAACGGGCGGCCGCGATGCTGCGGCTGCTCGCGGGCGGCGAACGACGGCTGGGCCTGTCGGACATCGCCTCGTCGCTGGGACTCGCCAAGGGCACGGCCCACGGCATACTCCGCACGCTCCAGCAGGAGGGGTTCGTCGAGCAGGACGCGGCCTCGGGCCGCTACCAGCTGGGTGCCGAACTGCTGCGGCTGGGGACCACCTACCTGGACGTGCACGAGCTGCGGGCCCGCGCCCTGGTATGGACCGACGACCTGGCCCGCTCCAGCGGGGAGAGCGTCTACCTGGGGGTGGTCCACCAGCAGGGCGTGCTGATCGTGCACCACGTCTTCCGGCCCGACGACAGCCGGCAGGTCCTGGAGATCGGGGCCATGCAACCGCTGCACTCCACGGCCCTGGGCAAAGTGCTGTCGGCCTACGACCCGGTCGCGCACAGCGAGGCGGTCGAGGCGGACCGGAAGGCGTTCACCGACCGGACGGTGTGCGAGCTGGACGGCTTCGAGCACATCCTCGACATGACACGCGCGCGTGGCTACGCGGCCGACATAGAGGAGACGTGGACCGGGGTGGCCTCGATCGCCGCACCCATCCACGACCGGCGGCGGATGCCGGTGGGCGCGGTGGGCATCACCGGCGCCGTGGAGCGGGTGTGCCGGGACGGGGAGCTGCGCCCCGACCTGATCGCGGCGGTCCGCGACTGTGCCCGCGCGGTGTCGCGGGATCTGGGCGCCGGGCGGTTCTGAGACCCTCGCACCCGCGGGCCCCCGGCATGGCCGGGGGCTCTTTCGTGTCCCGGGGCCTGCTGCGTCCCGAAGGCCGGCACGGCGGCGAAGGCCCGCACGGCGGCGAGGGCCGGCACGGCGGCGAAGGCGGCACGGCGGCGAAGGCGGCACGGCAGCGCACTGGGGCGCACTGCGGCGCACCGGCCCTTGCGCCTGCCCGCGGACGGATGCCGAACCCCGTCCGGCGCGGCCGGGCACCGGGCCGCGCAGGGATCGATGACCTGCGGCGATCAGTAACGATCGCGCATTCGAGAACACGACTCTTGACGACCCGGCGAACAGGAGGCAAGACTCCCGTCCATCGGTCGGCATTGTCGAACACCTACCGGCAATACACGCTAGAGTGTGGCAACGCCAAGGGCCGGCATCGCTCTCACCCCCGAGGGCGCGGACCACCGGAGGTACCCGGGGTTCGCCTTCCCCTGGACGAAGGACAAAGGAGTCGCGGGTGTCCAGCTCCGACATCTTCATCGGCGAGACCATCGGTACCGCCATACTCATCCTGCTCGGCGGCGGAGTCTGCGCCGCTGTGACGCTGAAGGCCTCCAAGGCCCGTAACGCCGGCTGGCTCGCCATCACTTTCGGGTGGGGCTTCGCAGTCCTCACGGCGGTCTACACCTCGGCGCCGCTGTCCGGCGCGCACCTCAACCCCGCCGTGACGCTGGCGCTGGCCATCAAGGACAGCGACTGGAGCAACGTCCCGGTCTACTGGGCCGGGCAGCTGCTCGGCGCCATGATCGGTGCGACCCTCGTCTGGGTCGCCTACTACGGCCAGTTCCACGCCCACCTCACCGACAGAGAGATCGTCGGCGGCCCGGGGGCGCAGGACACCAAGGCCGTCGAGGCGCAGGAGGCCCAGGCCGGCCCCGTGCTCGGCATCTTCTCCACCGGTCCGGAGATCCGGAACGCGGCGATGAACCTCGCCACGGAGATCATCGGCACCGTCGTGCTGGTGCTCGCGGTGCTCACCCAGGGCCTCAACGACAAGGGCAACGGCCTGGGCATCCTGGGCGCACTGGTCACCGCGCTCGTGGTGGTCGGGATCGGCCTCTCCCTGGGCGGCCCGACGGGATACGCCATCAACCCGGCTCGCGACCTCGGCCCACGCCTTGTGCACGCCCTTCTCCCGCTGCCCAACAAGGGCGGTTCCGACTGGGGCTACGCCTGGGTTCCGGTGGTCGGTCCACTGATCGGCGGTGCGGTCGCCGCGGGCATTTACAACGTCGCCTTTGCTTGAGAACAGTGAACTTTCCCAGGCACCGCCCGTCATCGCCGCGCCGTAAAGACCGCCTCTCTTATCCATGGAACCTCAGGAGCACACCGTGACCGACGCACACACCGCCGGCCCGTTCATCGCCGCCATCGACCAGGGCACGACGTCCTCGCGCTGCATCGTCTTCGACCGGGACGGCCGCATCGTGTCCGTCGACCAGAAGGAGCACGAGCAGATCTTCCTCAAGCCGGGCTGGGTCGAGCACGACGCGACCGAGATCTGGACCAACGTCCAGGAGGTCGTCGCCGGGGCCATCGAGAAGGGCGGCATCACCCGGGACGACATCAAGGCCATCGGCATCACCAACCAGCGCGAGACCACCGTGCTGTGGGACAAGAACACCGGTGAGCCCGTCCACAACGCGCTCGTCTGGCAGGACACCCGCACCGACTCCCTGTGCAAGGAGCTCGGCCGCAACGTGGGCCAGGACCGCTTCCGCCGCGAGACCGGCCTGCCGCTGGCCTCGTACTTCTCCGGTCCGAAGGCCCGCTGGCTGCTGGACAACGTCGAGGGCCTGCGGGAGCGCGCCGAGGCCGGCGACATCCTCTTCGGCACCATGGACACCTGGGTCATCTGGAACCTGACCGGAGGTGTCGACGGCGGCCACCACGTCACGGACGTGACCAACGCCTCCCGCACCCTGCTGATGAACCTGCACACGATGCAGTGGGACGACAAGATCTGCGAGTCGGTCGGCGTGCCGATGCGGATCCTGCCGGAGATCCGCTCCTCCGCCGAGATCTACGGCGAGATCACCGGCGGGCGGCTCGGCGAGCTGCTCGGCGGCATCCCGGTCGCCTCGGCGCTCGGTGACCAGCAGGCGGCCCTGTTCGGTCAGACGTGCTTCTCCGAGGGCGAGACCAAGTCCACCTACGGCACCGGCACCTTCATGGTGATGAACACCGGTGACAAGATCATCAACTCCTACTCGGGCCTGCTGACCACGGTCGGGTACCAGATCGGCGACCAGAAGCCGGTCTACGCCCTGGAGGGCTCGATCGCCGTCACCGGCTCCCTCGTGCAGTGGATGCGCGACCAGATGGGCCTGATCTCCACCGCCGCCGAGATCGAGACCCTCGCGCTGTCGGTCGAGGACAACGGTGGCGCCTACTTCGTGCCCGCCTTCTCCGGCCTGTTCGCCCCGTACTGGCGCTCCGACGCCCGCGGTGTGATCGCCGGCCTGACCCGGTACGTCACCAAGGCGCACCTCGCGCGCGCCGTACTGGAGGCCACCGCCTGGCAGACGCGTGAGATCGCCGACGCCATGACCAAGGACTCGGGCGTCGAGCTGGCGACGCTCAAGGTCGACGGGGGCATGACCTCCAACAACCTGCTGATGCAGACGCTCGCCGACGTCCTGGACGCGCCGGTGGTGCGCCCGATGGTCGCCGAGACGACCTGCCTCGGCGCCGCCTACGCCGCCGGGCTCGCCGTCGGTTTCTGGACCACCACCGACGATCTGCGTGCCAACTGGCGCCGGGCCGCCGAGTGGACGCCCCACATGGACGCGGAGACCCGCGACCGTGAGTACAAGAACTGGCTCAAGGCCGTCGAGCGGACCATGGGCTGGATCGAGCACGAGGAGTAATCACAGATGACCACCCTGCAGAGTGTCCCGGCTCTGGGGACGCACCCGGCCTACGGCTCCCACCCGAGCCGCGCCGAGACCCGGGAGCAGTTGTCCAGGGCGACATACGACCTCCTGGTGATCGGCGGCGGGATCCTGGGCATCTCCACGGCGTGGCACGCCGCGCAGTCGGGCCTGCGGGTGGCGCTGGTGGACGCCGGCGACTTCGCCGGCGCCACCTCCTCCGCCTCCTCCAAGCTCCTCCACGGCGGGTTGCGCTATCTGCAGACCGGCGCGGTGAGGCTGGTGGCGGAGAACCACTTCGAGCGCCGTGCGGTCTCCCGCCAGGTGGCCCCCCACCTGGCGAACCCGCTCACGTTCTACCTCCCCGTGTACAAGGGCGGGCCGCACGGCGCCGCGAAGCTCGGGGCGGGCGTCTTCGCCTACTCCGCGCTGTCGGCGTTCGGTGACGGCGTCGGCCACCTGCTCTCCCCCGCCAGGGCGCGGCAGGACGTGCCGGAGCTGCGCACCGAGAACCTGAAGGCCGTGGCCGTCTACGGCGACGACCAGATGAACGACGCGCGCATGGCGCTGATGACGGTCCGCGCGGCCGTCGACGCGGGAGCCGTCGTCCTCAACCACGCCGAGGTGACCGGTCTGCGCTTCACCCGCGGCCGGGTCACCGGTGCCGAGCTGAGGGACCGGCTCTCCGGTGACGAGTTCGGCGTCGAGGCGCGCCTGGTGCTCAACGCGACCGGCCCGTGGGTCGATCACCTGCGCAGGATGGAGGACCCGAACGCGGCGCCGTCCATACGGCTGTCCAAGGGTGTGCACCTGGTGCTCAGGCGCACCTCCCCCTGGAAGGCGGCGCTGGCGACGCCGATCGACAAGTACCGCATCACCTTCGCCCTCCCCTGGGAGGACATGCTGCTGCTCGGCACGACCGACGAGGAGTACGAGGGCGAGCCCGCCGAGGTCGCGGTGGGCGACAAGGACATCGCGCAGATCCTCGACGAGGCCGCCTTCTCCGTCCGCGACCAGCAGCTGCGGCGTGACCTGATCACCTATGCCTTCGCCGGCCTGCGGGTGCTGCCGGGCGGGCCCAGTGACACCGCGAAGGCCAGGCGCGAGACCGTCGTCACCGAGGGCAGGGGCGGCATGCTGTCCGTCGCGGGCGGCAAGTGGACCACCTTCCGGCACATCGGCCGCACCGTCATGCGGAAGCTGGAGTCGCTGCCGGGCCGTCCGCTCGGCGACGACTTCGAGCCGATCTCCACGCTGCCGAAGAGGCTGCCGCTGCCGGGCATCGCCAATCCGCGCGCGGTCGCCCACCGGCTGGTGGTCGACGGTCCTGCGCCCGGCCCGCGCATGGCTCCGGACACGGCCAAGCACCTGGCCACCCACTACGGTTCGCTGGCCTTCGACATCGCACGGCTGGCCAACGAGAGCCCGGAGCTGGGCGGGCGGATCCACCCCGACGCCCCGGAGATCTGGGCGCAGGTCGTCTACGCCCGCGACCACGAGTGGGCCGAGACGGCGGACGACGTGCTGCGCCGCCGCACCACCCTGACGATCCGCGGCCTGGCCACGGACGAGGTGCGCGGCAAGGTGCAGGACCTGCTCGACAAGAGGTAGGCCCCGCGGGCGGAAAGGGGCGGCTTCCGACGGCGGAGGCCGCCCCTTCCGGGTGCGCGGGGCCCGGCTGCGTACGGTGTCGGTGGGACCGGTCCGCCGCGGGTTCCGCGCCGGACCGGCCAGCCGCCCCGGTCGCCGCCCCCACCGCTGGAGTCGCCTCATGCCGCAGCACCTGTCGCCCGTCACGCGCGTCCCCCGCACCGGACTGCCCCCGCACGCCGTCGTCGTCGGCGACCCGGCGCGCGCGGCGGACGTCGCCGCGCTGCTCGACGGCGCCGCGGAGGTCTCCTACCACCGCGAGTACCGGGTGTTCGGGGGGAGTTGGCGGGGCGTGCCGGTGACGGTCGCCTCGCACGGGGTGGGCGCGCCGGGTGCCGTCCTGCTCTTCCGGGAGCTGGCGGACGCGGGGGTCCACACGTTCCTGCGGCTCGGCACGGCGGGCGCGATGCGGCCGGGGATCGGCGACGGCGAGCTGGTGATCGCGGAGGCGGCCGTGCGCGACGACGGGGTGACGCAGCAGCTGCTGCCGCCCGAGTACCCGGCGGTGTCCGCGCCCGAGGCGGTCTTCGCGCTGCTGCGCGCCGCCCGTGCGGCGGACGTGCCGCACCACCGCGGGTTCGTGTGGACCCGGGCGGCCTTCCAGCCCGGGCTGATCCCGCTGAACGCGTACGACCGGGCGGGCCTGGCGGCGATCGAGATGGAGCTGTCCGCGCTGCTGGTGACCGCTTCGCTGCGCGGACTCGTCGCGGGCGGGGTACTCGTCGTGGACGGTGTCAACGCCGACGAACTCGTCGACGAGGGGGCGTCCTTCTCGACGGGTGGCTACGACCCGCACCGCGAGGTCGTCGCCCGGGGCGTGGAGCGCGGCGCGCTCGTCGCGCTGGAGGCGTTGCGGCTGCTGGCCGAGGAGTGTCCGGCCGAGCGCGCGCACCACCCGGGGAGCGCACCACACGGGCGGGCGTCAGGAGGGAACGCATCATGAGTGAGCGCGTCGACCTGCTGGTGCACGGCGGCGACGTCCTGACGGTCGACGACGCCGGAACCCTCGTGCGGGAGGGCGCCGTCGCGGTCCGCGACGGGACGATCGTCGAGGTGGGCGGGGCCGGGGAGCTACGGGCGCGGTACGCGGCGGACACGGCCGTCGACGCCGGGGGGTGCCTGGTCCTGCCGGGGCTCGTCAACGCGCACACCCATCTGGCGATGACGCTGCTGCGCGGCCGCGCCGACGACGTCACGCTGCAGGGCTTCCTGGAACGCGTGCTGCGCTGGGAGGCCGAACTGCTGTCGCCCGGGACCGTGGGCGCGGCGGTGCGGGTCGCGGTCGCCGAGAGCGTACGGGCCGGAGTGACATCGGCGCTCGACATGTACTGGTTCCATGAGGCCGCCGAGCGGGTCGCGCGGGAGGCGGGCTGGCGGCTGCTGACCGGGCCCACCTTCATGGACGTTCCGGACTCCCCCGACGGCAGGGCCTACGGGGACCGCATGGCGTGGGCACGCCGGGATCTGGCGGGGCGGACCGGGGCCCGGGAGGGGACCCGGCCGGTGCTCTTCGCGCACTCGGCCTACACCCTCGCCCCGGAGCAGCTCACCGGGATCGCCGCGCTGGCGCGGGAGTCCGGGGCGCTGCTGCACCTCCACGCCGCTGAGAACGCGACCGAGGTCGCCACCGTCGAGGTGCGGTACGGCAAGCGTCCGGTGGAACTGCTCGACTCGCTCGGCCTGCTGGGCCCCGATGTGCTGCTCGCGCACGCCGTGGACCTCACCGGACGGGAGATCGCGGCGCTGGCCCGCACGGGCACGTCGGTGGCCCACTGCCCGGTGTCCAACCTCAAGCTGGGCTGCGGGATCGCGCCGGTGCCGCGGCTGCTGGGCGCGGGGGTGACCGTCGCCCTCGGCACGGACGGGGCGGTCAGCTCCAACACGCTGGACGTGCTGGGCGCGGTCCGGCAGGCGGCGCTGGTGCACAAGGCGGACGGCGATCCCACGGCCGTCGGCGCCGAGCAGGCGGTGCGGATGGCGACGGCGGAGGGGGCCCGCGCGCTCGGGCTCGGCGACCGGCTGGGCTCGCTGGAGGCGGGCAAGCGGGCCGATCTGATCGTGCTGGAGCTGGGCCGGCCGCATCTGCGTCCCCGGCACGATGTGTGGTCCACGCTCGCGTACGCGGCGCAGTCCGCGGACGTGCGGGACACGGTCGTGGACGGGCGGGTCCTGATGCGGAACCGGGTGCTGACGACGCTCGACGAGGAGGCGGCGCTGGCGGATCTGGAGGCGTTGGCCCCTTCCCCCGTCCAGCCTGGCGGACGTCCGTGACGCGCTTCGTGGCCGGCGCCTGACCGACCGGCGGGCGGGGACCGTGGTCGACGCGGGCGGCCCGGGGCGACGATCATGGGTGTTCAACGGCCCTGCACGGGGCAGTCATCCGTTCACTCCCCCGTGCAAGGGGGCTGCGGGCGCCCCCGCCGCACGCCGTAAGGTTGGGACGTAGGCGAGGGCACGTCGGAAGGAGGCACTGGGTGATCGAGCTCGAGGGGGTTCCCGAGCTGATCGACCCGGTCATGGTGGCCGCGTTCGAGGGCTGGAACGATGCCGGCGACGCCGCCTCCACCGCGGTCGCGCATCTGGACAGGGAGTGGAAGGGCGAGGTGTTCGCGGCGCTGGACGCCGAGGACTACTACGACTTCCAGGTGAACCGCCCCACCGTGTTCATGGAGGCCGGGGTCCGCAAGATCACCTGGCCGACGACCCGGCTCTCGGTGGTCCGCGTGGGCGGCGAGAAGCCCCGCGATCTGGTACTGATCCGCGGTATCGAACCGTCGATGCGCTGGCGCTCGTTCTGCAACGAGCTGCTGGGCTTCGCGCACGAGCTGGGCGTGGAACTGGTGGTGATCCTGGGCGCCCTGCTCGGCGACACCCCGCACACGCGTCCGGTTCCCATCAGCGGGACCACGTCCGATCCGGACCTGGCCCGCCGGATGGACCTGGAGGAGACCAAGTACGAGGGCCCCACGGGCATCGTGGGCGTCCTGCAGGAGGCGTGCACGCACGCGGGAGTCCCGGCGGTCTCGCTGTGGGCGGCGGTCCCGCACTATGTGTCGCAGCCGCCGAACCCGAAGGCCACGCTGGCCCTTCTGAACCGGCTGGAGGACCTCCTGGACCTGCGCATCCCGCTGGGCGAGCTGCCGGAGGACGCGCGTGCCTGGCAGGTCGGGGTGGACCAGCTCGCGGCCGAGGACAGTGAGGTCGCCGAGTACGTGCAGACGCTGGAGGAGGCCCGCGACACGGCCGAGCTGCCGGAGGCGTCGGGCGAGGCGATCGCCCGGGAGTTCGAGCGCTATCTGCGGCGGCGGGACGTCAGCCCGCCGGGCGGCCACGCCACGGCGGAGGGCGGCGAGGGCGGCTCGTACCGGCGGGACAACCCGAGCGGGCGTACGCGGCCGCCGAAGCCGCCCCGGCCGGGTGGCGAGGACGAGGACTCGCCGGAGGACTGACAGGGCGGTGCGCACCGGCGCACCGCCCTCGTCATGCCGCCCTCCCCTGCGCACCGGCGGCGATCACGGTGTTCTCCGTGTCCGGTGCGGGGCGTCGTCGTGAACCGCGAACGGCGCCGTGCCGGGTGCGGGCCTGCCCGGCGGCGCCGGCGGCGGCATCCGCCCGCCGGCACCGCTCGCCGTGCTTCAGAGGGCCACGCCGAGCAGGGCGTCCACGGCACGGGACACGAGGCCGGGCGCGGCCGTGTCCGTACCGCCGCTCTCCTGCTGGAGTGCCGCCCAGCGGTCGACCGCGGCGAGCGCCGTGGGCGCGTCCAGGTCGTTCGCGAGGGCGTCGCGGATCTCCTCGACGACGGAGTCCGCGGGCGGGCCGTCGGGCCTGGAGACGGCGGAGCGCCAGCGGTCGAGGCGCGCCACCGCGTCCCTCAGCACCCGGTCGGTCCACTCCCAGTCGGACCGGTAGTGGTGGGCGAGCAGCGCGAGCCGGATGGCGGACGGGTCGACGCCGTCGCGCCGGAGCCGGGAGACGAAGACGAGGTTGCCCTTGGACTTGGACATCTTCTCGCCGTCCAGAGCGACCATGCCGGCGTGCACGTACGCCTTGGCCATCGGGTACTCGCCGGTCAGCACCTGGGCGTGCGAGGCGCCCATCTCGTGGTGCGGGAAGGCGAGGTCGGAGCCGCCGCCCTGGACGTCGAAGCCCATGCCCAGGTGGTCGAGCGCGATGGCCACGCACTCGATGTGCCAGCCGGGCCTGCCCCGGCCGAGCGAACCGCCGTCCCAGCTGGGCTCGCCCGCGCGGGCGGCCATCCAGAGCATCGGGTCGAGCGGGTTCTTCTTGCCCGGGCGGTCCGGGTCGCCGCCGCGCTCGGCGGACAGCAGCCGCATGGTGGCGGCGTCCAGGTGGGACACCGAGCCGAAGTGCGGGTCGCACTCCACGGAGAAGTAGATGTCGCCGTCGAGTTCGTACGCGGCGCCCGCGTCCCGCAGCCGTTCGATCAGCGGGACGATGCCGGGTATCGCCTCCACGGCGCCGATGTAGTGCTTCGGGGGCAGCATCCGCAGGGCGGTCATGTCCTCGCGGAACAGGGCGGTCTCCCGCTCGGCGAGGGCCACCCAGTCGACGTCGTCGCGCTGCGCGCGCTCCAGGAGGGGGTCGTCGACGTCGGTGACGTTCTGGACGTAGTGCACCTGCCGCTTCGTGTCGAGCCACACGCGCTGGACGAGGTCGAACGCGTTGTAGGTCGCCGCGTGACCCATGTGGGTCGCGTCGTACGGGGTGATGCCGCAGACGTAGATGCGGGCGACGGGACCGGGGCGGAGGGTGACGGGGCCACCGGTCGCGGTGTCGTGGATCCTCAGGTCGCGGCCCTGACCGGGCAGGGCGGGGACCTCGGAAGCGGGCCAGGCATGCATGTCATGAGCGTAACCGGCGGAAGGTTCCGGCTACGAACCGGACCGGACCGGATGGCCGGGACGGTGTCGCGCGCGGAGCCGGGACGGTGTCGCGCGCAGAACCGGAACCCGCGGCTGCGGCTGCGGCGCGGCATCCCGTGACCGGCCCCCGGCCCCGCCACGCCCGGACCGCGACCGCGCCACCGAGCCCGGGACCCGGACCGCGTCCACGCCACCGCCCCGGACCGCATCCACCACCCGGACCCGGACCGCGACCACGCCACCAACCAGGCCGCGACCACCATCCCAGGCCGGGACCGCTGGCACGCACGCCCACCGCGCCACACCCGCACCGCGACCACGCCCGCCGAGCCACGCCCGACCGCGAGCGCGCATGCCACGCCCACCGCGCCCGCACCCGCACCCGCACCCGCACCCGCACCCGCGCCCGCACCGCGACTGTCACCCCAGGCCGGGACCGTGAGCGCGCCCACCGCGCCACACCCGCACCCGCACCGCCGTGCCGCGGCCGGGACCGTGCCGGAGCGCGGTCTCAGGTCACACCGGCGGCCAGGGGATCGCCGGCCACTCCCCGCCGGGCTCCGGATGCTTCCCGGACGCCAGCAGCGCCTCCACCCGGGCGAGCGTGGCGGCGACCTCCGCGGCCGTGATCAGCTCGGCCAGCCGGCCGGCCAGCGCCCCGCCGGCCTGCAGCCCGGCCTTCAAGGCGCCCAGCACCTCGGTCGCCTCGCGGGTCAGGGGCTCCCCGGCCCAGCCCCACAGCAGCGTGCGCAGCTTGTTCTCGCTGTTGAAGGTGACCCCGTGGTCGATGCCGTACAGCCGTCCCTCACCGTCGGGCAGCAGATGGCCGCCCTTGCGGTCGGCGTTGTTGATGACCGCGTCGAGGACGGCGAGCCGGCGCAGCCGCTCGTCGTCGGCGTGCACGAGCAGCGCGGTCCTGCCTCCGCCGACGTCGGCGAGGCCGATCGCCTTCCAGCCCTCCCCCGGCTCGTCGCCGTCCACGAGGGCGAGCAGCTCGGCTTCGGGCCGCTCCTCGATCCACAGCTGGCACATGCCCCGCCCGTACGGCCCGTCGCGCAGCACGGTGGGCGGCACGAGGCCCCAGCCGGTCGCCTCGGACACCTCGTACGCGGCGACCTCGCGCTGGGCCAGCGTGCCGTCCGGGAAGTCCCACAGGGGCCGCTCCCCGGCCACGGGCTTGTAGACGCAGGCCGCCTCCCGGCCGTCGTAGGCGACCGTGCAGTACAGCGCGGCGTTGGACGCCTCACGGATGCGTCCGCGCACGGTCAGCTCGCCCTCGGCGAGCAGTTCGGCCGTGGTCAGGCTCCGCGGCGGTATCCGTTCTGGCGCGGACATACGTGTCCTTCCGGGTCGAGCGGGAGGCTGCACAGGGGGCAGGGCGGCCGGCCCGCGTTGACGACGTCGAGTGCGCGCTTGGCGAAGGCCCTCGCCTGGGCGCCGGTGAGCCGGACCCGGAGCATCGGGGGACCGTTCTCCTCGTCCTGCAGCAGCCGCTCCTCGGCCTCGGCGAGGTCCTCCTCGGAGTCGGCTTCCAGTTCCACGAGGGCCTGGGCCTCGACGATCATGCGCTGTTCCTCGCCGTCCCAGGCCAGGGCCATGGTGCCGACGCGGAACTCTTCCTCGATGGGGGTGTCCAGGGGAGCCGAGTCGGCGACCTCCGTGGGGGCCATGGCGGGGACGGCCGCGCTGCCGCCGCTACGGCGTACGACCTCGTCGAGAAGCTCGTCCATGCGCTCGGCGAGCGCCGCGACCTGGGTCTTCTCCAGGGCCACACTCGTCACCCGGGGCCCGGCCGACGCCTGCAGGAAGAAGGTACGGCGCCCGGGCAGCCCGACCGTGCCGGCCACGAAGCGGTCCGGGGGGTCATAGAGGAACACCTGACGGGACACGTCCTGTCTCCATTGGATCGGGATCGGGACCGGCGACCGCGCCGGTCCGCCTGGGTTGCTGACAACTGCTGCGCTGGTTCGACCGCTTCACCCTACTGCGGCCGACGATCACGGTGCGCCCGCGCCGCCGCCGACCGTGGCGTCGGAACCGGGGGGTTCCTCACGCGGCACGAGGGACGCAAAATCGCCGGTGTCACCGAGGCGGACCAGAAACGGCCGCAGCCGGGTGTAACGGATCGCCGTGATGGAACACGGTTCGACGGAGATCCGCTGGAAGAGGTCGAGATGAAGTCCGAGAGCGTCCGCGACGAGGGACTTGATGACGTCGCCGTGGGAGCACATGAGGTACACGGCGTCGGCGCCGTGATCGCGTTCCACGCGCGCGTTCCACTCCCGCACCGCCTCCGCGGCCCGGGTCTGCATGGCCCGCATCGACTCTCCGCCGGGGAACGCGGCCGCCGACGGGTACGCCTGCACCACCTCCATCAGGGGCTCGTCCTTCAGCTCCGCGAGCTTGCGGCCGGACCAGTCGCCGTAGTGGCACTCACCGATCCGCTCATCGGCGTGGGCGCGCAGTCCGGGCCGGGCGTCCAGCAGCGGCTGCACGGTCTCCCGGCAGCGCTGCAGGGGGCTGGTGACCACCTCGGCGAGGGGCACCTCGGCCAGGCGTCCCGGCAGGGCCGCGGCCTGGGCCGCGCCGCGCTCGTCGAGGGCGACGCCGGGGGTCCAGCCGGCGAGCAGTCCTGCGGTGTTGGCGGTGGAGCGTCCGTGCCGGACGAGGATCAACGTGGGCATGCCGCCCAGCCTAAGGGGACGCCCCGCGCCCCGGGCAGGGCGAGCGGACGCGTGAGGGACCCCCTCGGTGCGCCCGTGTCGAGCGGGACCGGAGAATACCTGTCATGATCATCGACTGCGCCATCTACCGCGACGGCCGCCGGACCGGGGGCCCCGAGGACCTCTCCGACGCCCTGGAGGAGGCGCGCGGCGCGGAGGACGCGTTCTTGTGGATCGGCCTGTACGAGCCGACGGCGAACGAGTTCGACATGGTCACCGAGGAGTTCGGGCTGCATCCGCTGGCGGTCGAGGACGCCCTGAAGGCCCACCAGCGGCCCAAGCTCGAGGTGTACGAGGACTCGCTGTTCGTGGTGTTCAAGCCGGTGTCGTACGAGCCGCGCAGCGACACCGTCTCCACCGGCGAGCTGATGCTGTTCCTCGGCGACTCGTTCGTGGTCACGGTGCGCCACGGTCAGGACATGCCGCTCGCGTCCGTCCGCCGCCATCTGGAGGAGCAGCCGGAGATGCTGCGGCACGGGCCGACGGGGGTGCTGTACTCGATCGCGGACTGGGTCGTCGACCACTACCTGGACGTGGCCACCGAGTTGGGGACCGACCTGGAGGAGCTGGAGGCGGACGTCTTCTCGCCCACGGGCGGCGACTCACGGCACACGGCCTCGCGGATCTACACGTTCAAGCGGCAGGTCCTGGAGTTCCGGCGGGCGACGGTCCCGCTGGCGCCGCCGCTGGCCCGGCTGGCCGGTCAGGGGGCGTTCGGCGCGACGGTGCCGTTCGTGCAGGAGAAGTCGCGGCCCTTCTTCCGGGACGTCAGCGACCATCTGACCCGGGTGAACGAGTCCGTGGAGGGCCTGGACCGGCTGGTGTCCGACATCCTCTCGGCGCATCTGGCGCAGATGAGCGTCCGGCAGAACGACGACATGCGGAAGATCTCGGCGTGGGCGGCGATGGCCGCGGTCCCCACGATGATCGCGGGGATCTACGGCATGAACTTCGACCACATGCCGGAGCTGCGCTGGGTCTGGGCGTACCCGGCGGTGATCCTGGTGTTGGGGGTGCTGGAGGTCCTGCTGTACCGGCTGTTCAAGCGGCGGGGCTGGCTCTAGGAGCGCGCGCCGCGCCGTCCGGGCGGACGGTGACCGCCGTGACGCGCCGCACGCGCGCGTGCCGCCCGCCGGCGGCTATGCGGCGTCCGACGCGGTGGTCGCGCGGCCGCCCAGGGCGTCGCGCCGTTCCGGCATCCTCAGCGAGACCATGCGGCGCCAGCCGCCGGCGCGCTCGTACGCGTACAGCGCGTGGATGCCGGCCGTCAGCAGCGCCGTCTTGGCCCTCGGCCAGCGCAGGATGCGCCCCATGCGGGCCGTCACCGCGAGGCCGACGTCCCGGTGGACGCGGATCTCGGCCAGAGCGCACTCGCGCAGGGTCCGCTGGATGGCGCGGCCGTGTCCGGCGCGCGCGAGGCGCAGCAGTTCCTCGTGGCAGTAGGCGAGGTGGTTGTCCTCGTCGTCCGAGATCATCCTGACCGCCCGTCCCACGTCCGGGTGGGCGCCGAAGTTCCTGCGCAGCAGCCGCATCTGTTCGGCGGCCCGCTGTTCGGTGACCCTGCTGTGGGCGAGGTAGGTGACGATGTCGTGCACGGTCAGCGGCCGGTCGCCCCGCAGCTTCTCGTGGGCGAGCCCGATGCCGTGCTTCTCCAGGAGCATCGTGTAGTCGGTCTCGGGCGGCACCTCGACGGGGTCCAGACCGCGCTTGCTCATCAGGGCCTTGAAGAGCCGCCCGTGTTTGTCCTCGTCTGCGCCATGCCGGGCGATCTTGGGGGCGAGGTCGCGTTCGGCGGCCGGCACGAGCGCGGCGATGCGTGCGTTCTCCCAGCCGCCCTGTGCCTCGCCGCTGGCGGCGATGGAACAGAAGAGCCGGAACGACTCGTCGTTGTCGAAGATCTCCTGGAACACGCTCTTGGCCGAAAGCATCACTGGCAACCTCTCTGCAGGGTCCGCAAAGAACGAGTCAAATGCGGGGTCGGGGAGGCGGCAACAGGAGGGCCCGGCGACTGCGCCGAACGGAGGACGCGGCGGGCCGGGCCGCGGCGTAACCCTCGGCGCGCCGGCGCGTTGTTCCCGGTGACGGCCGTGGCGGGGAAGACTCCCGAGCCCCCACCACGGCCGTGAAGACTCTTCCTCCGGTCAGGCCAGCCCGGCCCGCTCCAGGGCCTCGGTCCCGGCCCGGAGCGCGGTGATCCGCTCCTCCAGGGTGAAGCCGGCGGGTGCCAGCGTGAGGGTGGTGACGCCGGCCGCCGCGTAGGCCTTCATCCGGTCGGCGATGCGGTCCACGGAGCCCAGCAGGGTGGTCCGGTCGATCAGCTCCTGGGGGACCGCGGCCGCGGCGCCCTGCTTGTCGCCGGACAGGTACTTGTCCTGGATCTCGGCGGCGGCCTGCTCGTAGCCCATCCGCCGGGCGAGCTGGTTGTAGAAGTTCTGCTTGCGGCTGCCCATGCCGCCGACGTACAGGGCGGTGTACGGGCGGAAGGTGTCGGCGAGCGCGGCGACGTCCTTGTCCTCGCCGAGCGCGAGCGGGAGCGTGGGGCACACGTCGAAGCCGTCGAGGGTCTTGCCGGCCTTCTCGCGGCCGGCGCGCAGATGCCGGATCGCGGTCTCCTCGAGGTGCTCGGCCGCGGGGAAGATGAGCAGGGCGCCGTCGGCGATCTCGCCGGTCTGCTCCAGGTTCTTCGGGCCGATCGCGGCGATGTAGAGCGGGATGTGCTCGCGCTGGGGGTGCACGGTCAGCTTGATCGGCTTGCCCGGGCCGCCGGGCAGGGGAAGGGTCCAGTGCTCGCCGTCGTACGTCAGCCGCTCGCGCGTCATCGCCTTCCGTACGATCTCGACGTACTCGCGGGTCCGCGCCAGGGGCTTGTCGAACTTGACGCCGTACCAGCCCTCGGAGACCTGCGGTCCGGAGACGCCGAGGCCGAGGCGGAAGCGGCCGCCGGAGAGCGAGTCGAGGGTGGCGGCGGTCATCGCGGTCATCGCGGGCTGACGGGCCGGGATCTGGAAGATGGCCGAGCCGACGTCGATGCGTTCCGTCTGTGCGGCGACCCAGGCCAGCACGGTCGCCGCGTCGGAGCCGTACGCCTCCGCGGCCCAGCACACCGCGTACCCGAGCCGGTCGGCCTCCTGGGCCACGGCCAGGTTGTCCGTGTCCATTCCGGCACCCCAGTAGCCGAGGTTGATCCCGAGCTGCATGGCCGATTCCCCTTACCGATCAGTAACGTCCCTTGTCCGCTGACCTTAGCGCGGCGGCCCGCCCGGCGGGGAGAGCGGATCCACGAGTGGCGGGCCTGGGAAGACCGGTTGTCCACAGCCTCCCCCCGCCACGAGTTCCGGCCAGTAATGTCGGCGTTCATGGAGCAGAGGCATCTCGGCCGTACCGGCCTTCGTGTGTCCCGGATCGGTCTCGGCACCCTGACGTGGGGCCGCGACACGGACGAGCATGACGCCGCGGACCAGTTGAAGGTGTTCTGGGAGGCGGGCGGCACCCTCGTCGACACGGCTGACGTGTACGGGGACGGGGAGGCCGAGTATCTGCTCGGGCGGCTCATGGACGGGCTGGTGCCACGCCGTGACCTGGTCATCTCGACGAAGGCGGGGAGCGTGCCCGACCCCGACCGCCGCTTCGACGGCTCACGCGGCCACCTGCTCGCCGCGCTGGACGCCTCCCTGACCCGCCTGGGCACGGACCACGTCGACCTGTGGCACATCCACGCCTTCGACCCGCACACCCCGCTGGAGGAGACGCTGCAGGCCCTCGACCTGGCGGTCGCCAGCGGCCGCGCGCGGTACGCGGGCGTGTCCAACTTCTGCGGCTGGCAGCTCGCCAAGGCGGCGACATGGCAGTTGGCGGCGCCGGGCACACGGACCCGCATCGCCAGTACGCAGATGGAGTACTCGCTGCTGCAGCGTGGCGTGGAGCGCGAGGTGCTGCCGGCGGCCCTGGACCTGGGGGTCGGGCTGCTGCCGTCCTCCCCGCTGGGCCGGGGCGTGCTGACCGGCAAGTACCGGCAGGCGACGCCGGCCGACTCGCGCGGGGCGTCGGAGCAGCTGGCCCCGTTCGTCGCGCCCTACCTGGACGAGACCGCGAGCAGCATCGTCGACGCGGTGCAGACGGCCGCCGACGGGCTCGCCGCGACGCCGCTCCAGGTGGCGCTCGCGTGGGTCCGCGACCGGCCGGGCGTGGTCGCGCCGATCGTCGGCGCGCGCAACGCACAGCAGCTCACGGCGGCGTTGTCAGTGGAGGCGCTTAGTCTTCCTGACGAGATCTGCCGGGCGCTGGACGACGTGTCGGCCCCGGTGCACCGCTATCCCGATCACGACTGGAGCACGCTGTGACCACCGACCCGGAGACCACGGAGACGGCCCCGCGGCCGGAGCGGCCGGAGGACGGGACCGGGGCGGCCGCCGCGGGCGGCGTCCCCGGCGGCGGCGGGAAGGCGCCGGCCCCCTCCGGGGACGCGAACGCCGCCGGCTCGGGCGCCTCCGGGGACTCGGGCGCCTCCGGGGACTCGGGCGCCTCCGGGGACTCGGGCGCCTCCGGGGACGCGAACGCCTCCGGGGACGCCGGCGAGGCGGCGGGGGCCGGGGAAGGCGGTGCGGCCGTCTCGTCCCAGCTGTCCGAGGCCGAGGCCGAGCTGGCCGCCCAGCGGCTTGAGCGGGAGCGGATCGAGCGGCGCAAGGCGGAGAAGAAGGGGCCGATCGAGGCCGGCGGGAAGCTCAGCGGGAAGGCCGCCGACCTGCTCGCGGCCGTACGGGCCGTGGAGGGCGGTGAGAAGCCGGCGGCGAGCGCCTTCAGCGGGCCGGAGCCCGCCCCGCGCCGGCCCGTCGCGCCGGAGCCCGTGCGACGTGCGCAGCCCCAGGCGCCCCCGGTCCCGGCGGCGGCCCCCGCCGCCGGGACCGTCGCGGCCGTGCGCGCCGTCCTGGCCGAGGGGGGCGCACCCGACGCCCTCGCGCCCCAGGTCGCCGCGGCCCTCGGTGAGGAGGCGGAGGCCCGGCTGCGCGCGGACCCGTGGCTGCTGCTGCGGATCCCGGGGGTGCGGCCGGAGCAGGCCGACACCTTCGCCCGGGCCCTGCTCGGCCCGCAGTGCCGCCCGGACGACGAGCGGCGGGCCCGCGCGGTCACGGTCTGGCTGCTGGAGCAGGCGGCCCTCGCGGGGCACACGGCGCTGGAGGCCCCGGCTCTCAGGGCCGCGCTGTCGCAGCGCTCGGTGCCGGATCCCGACGCGGCGGTGCGGAGCACGATCGCCGAGGGTGAGGCCCTCGTCTTCCAGGACGCCCTGGAGCCCGCCGCGCCGGGTGGCGACGAGGAGGGGGCGGAGGAGGACCGCCCGGTCCGCGTGCTGATCGGCCTGGAGCGGTACGCGCTGGCGGAGGAGAGCCTCGCCGACGGGCTGGCCCGGCTGATCAACTCCGTGGCGAAGGACGACGGTTCGGCGCAGGACTGGGAGCGGGCGGCCCGGTCGGCACACGGCTCCGCGGCTGAGCTGATCCGCGCGGTCGCCGGTCACGGCCTGGTCCTCCACACGGGCGGGGAGGCGTCGCGCGTCGAGCCGGCGGCGCTGCTGTGCGCGGCGCGCGGGCTCGGGGTGCGCGCCTGGGCCGCCACGCACAGCCCGGCCGGCGGCACGCTGTTCGCGGACCTCCTCGGCCGGCTCGGCCTGCCCCGGGTCTCTCCCGGGGAGCCGGCGCCCCCGGCGGTCGCGACGGTGGCGGGCCTGCTGTCCGGTGCGGAGGGTCCGGGCCGGGACGCGGACGGTGCCCTGGACCTCGATCTGCTCATCGTGCTCGACGCACCGCAGCTGGACGTCGAGACGGCGGCCCTGCTCACCGAGTCGCTGCCCGACGGTGCCCGCCTGGTGCTCAGCGGCGATCCGGGCGTGCTGTGGTCGGCCGGTCCCGGGCGGGTGTTCGCCGATGTGCTCGCCGCCCGCGTGTGCCCGCGGATCGCCTCCCGCACCCCCGATCCCGGCCCGATCGGTGAGCTGGTCTCCGCGATCGGCGTGGGCGAGCTTCCGCAGGTCGACGCGCCCGGCAAGGAGGTCGTGATCGTGCCGGTGCGGGACGCCGGGGAGGCGGTGCACCGGACCGTGCAGCTCGTCGCGGATTCGGTGCCGCGCGCCATCGGGGTCCAGCCCGAGGACACCCAGGTGATCACGCCGGGCCATGGCGGCGCGGCGGGCACGCGCGCCCTGAACGCGGCGCTGAAGGACCGGCTCAACCCGGGTCCCGGCCGCTTCGGCGGCTTCGACCCCGGCGACCGGATCGTCTACTCCCCCGCCCCGGGGCGCACGCTGCCGGGCCACGTCGTGAGGGCCGACGCCGAGGGGCTGCACCTGGAGTGCTCCGGTGCCGGCGTCGTCGTACCGAAGGAGCGGGTGGAGCAGTCCGTACGGCACGGATGGGCGCTGACCGCGCACCAGGCCGTGGGACAGCGGTGGCCCGCGGTGGTCGTGGTGCTGCCCGGTGACGCGGCCCAGGCCCTCAGCCGGCCCTGGGTGTACACGGCCTTCGGACGGGCGGTCGGCCATCTGTCCGTGGTGCACGGGGTGGAGCAGGCGCTGCCGCGAGCCGTGGCCGAGGTCCCGGCCAAGCCCAGGACCACCCGCCTGCCCGTGCTGCTCGGGACCCAGGTCCCGGCGTCCGGCTGAGGCACCGGCGCGGCGGACGGCGGTGGCCCGCCACCGGCGCACCGATGACCGCCACCGCCCTGCCCGGCGGCCGGCCACCGCTCTCGGGGGGGGCGGGCCGGCCGGGTCCCTCAGCGGTCCGCGTCCAGTGGCTCCAGGTCCTCGTCGTCGTCCAGCTCTCCGTCGAACTCCGGATCTGCTCCGAGGTCCTCGTCCAGGTCGTCCGCACCCGTCTCCTCGTCGAAGACGGCGCTGACGTCGAAGCGGCAGACGACCCGCTGCGGATCGATCTGCTCGAAGGGGTCCTCCAGCCATTCGCCCGGCTCCGCCGGTTCGTCCGCGGCCATCACCCACAGGGTGGAGTCGCCCTCCTCCAGGCCGAACTCCTTGTGCCGGGAGGCGATCTCGTCCGGTTCGAACTCCCCGAAGAGAACGCCGAGCGCCCCGTGGACCGTGCCGGCCGACGACTCCGGCGCGCTGTCCTCGTCCGCCGCCTCCACGCGCTCCGCCTGTGCCAGCAGCCGCTGCGGTTCCACCACCGCGTAGTCCCGGCGGATCAGCACGCTCAGCGCGTTCGGTTCCTCGGGGCCCGTGTACGGGGGCAGCGACTCCTCCGCTCCGGGGATCTCGAAGGGCGTGACCTCGTCGTAGCGGTCGTAGAGCAGCTCGTCGTACTCCTCGGCCGCCGCGGCCAGCTCGTTGAACGCCTCGTAGACGGCCGGGTCGTCCTCACCCGTCCTGCGCTCGACCGCGGCCAGGTGGCGGTCGAGCGCGGTCTTGACCGCCTCGGCGGCGGCGCGTACCTCGGCAGCGGTGGGCTGCGCAGCATCAGACATAGTGCAGACGCTATCCGTACCGGGCCCCAGCCCGCACAATAGATGCGATGCCGGAATACGAATTTGTCGACGTGTACGTACCGCGCGGGGTCTCCCGCAAGGACGCCACACGTCTGCTGACGGATCATGCCGAGTACGGACACTGGGAGTTGGACCGCCTGAGCCTGCTGCGGGACGGCAGCCGCAAGGTGCGGTTGCGCCGGCGGATCATCCGCCAGGTGCGCGCGACGTGGTGAGCACGGGCCGCTGAGACGGATCGGGCCCCGCGTCGGCGGGGCCCGATCCGTTCCGCACGCCGGCGGGGAAGCGGTGGCGTGCCGGCCCGGCTCATGGGGCGCCCTCGCCGCCCCGGCGGCCTCCGGGGCGGCTACAGGCTCGCGCGCGCCCTGCGGTAGAGCAGCGCACCGCCGAGCAGTGCGCCGGCGCCCGTCGGAACCAGGATCCCGAGCGGCAGGCTGCTCCCGGTGTGGGCGAGCTGGGCGCTGCCCGCGGGCTGGGCGGCGGAGTGCGCCCCGGGCTGGTTGGCGTGGCCGGTGCCACCGCCCGGCTGCTGCGGGGTCCCGGGGTGGGTGGGCAGCCCGGGCTGTCCCGGCTGTCCCGGCTGTCCCGGCTGTCCGGGCGGGGTGCTGCCACCGCCTCCGGGCGGGGTGCTGCCACCGCCGCCCGGAGGCGGCGTCCCGTGCCCGCCACCCGGAGGGGGCGTGCCGGGCGGGGTGGTCGAGTGGCCGCCGCCCGGGGCGTTGGCACAGTCGTTGCCGCCCGCCGCGTTGCCGAGCCCGCCGACGTTGACGGTGTTGCCGCAGACGTTCACCGGCACATCCACCGGCACCTGCACATGGTTGCCGGAGCCGACGCCGGGCGAGTCACTGGTGTGCCCGCCCGCGTGGGCGCCGCTGCCGCCGCCGGTGTGGCTGCCGCCGCCGGTGTTGGCGCAGGTGGTGTTCCACGCCGGGTTGAGCAGCCCGATGACGTTCACGGTGTTGCCGCAGACGTTCACCGGGACGTGCACGGGCGCCTGCACGGTGTTGCCGGACAGCACGCCGGGAGAGCCGGCGGCCGATCCGTTCGCACCCGAGTCGGCGTGCGCGTAGCCGCCGGTGACGGCGAGGACGCCGGTCGCGGCCGCCACGGTCATCAGTCCCTTGCGGGTGACCTGTCGCATTGCTGATTCCCTGCCTTCGACTGTGTCGTGCTGGTCGTGGACCGTCCGGAACGGTCCGGAACGCGTCCGCGCGCTGTGTGCGCGGACGCGGAGGAACCGGTCGGCCCCGGAGCGCATGGCACGCACTCCGGGGCCGGCGGACTCAGACCCTCGTGGGGTGGGGCCCCTCACGGGGTGAAGCGCAACGTCACTTGTTGATGCAGGTGTTGCCGAAGGCGGGGTTCAGCAGCCCGATCACCGAGATCGTGTTGCCGCAGACGTTCACCGGGACGTGCACCGGGACCTGGATGACGTTGCCGGACACGACGCCCGGGGAGTGCACGGCGGCACCCTGGGCACCCGCGTCCGCGACGGCCAGTCCCGCACCGGCGAGAACGAGACCACCGGTGGCAGCCGCGGCAGCGACGACCTTCTTGATCATTCTTCCTCCTTGTTGGCAAAAGCGGTCCAAGCCTCGGACCGCATCACTTGTAACGAGGAGGGAGTAATGAGGCTACGAGCGTATCGTCGCATTCACTCGTCCTGGTCGGGCTCCGTACGCACGGGCGAATAGCGCCCGGAACGCCTCAGGACGCCTCAGGGCGCCTCAGGGCGCCTCAGGACGCGTCGATGAACCGGTCGAGCACGCGCACCCCGAACTTCAGCGCGTCCACCGGAACCCGCTCGTCGACCCCGTGGAACATGCCCGCGAAGTCCAGCTCCGGCGGCAGCTTCAGCGGCGCGAAGCCGAAGCAGCGGATGCCCAGGTCGGCGAAGGACTTGGCGTCGGTACCGGCCGAGAGCATGTACGGCACGGCGCGGGCGATGGGGTCCTCGGCCGACAGCGCGGTCTGCATGGCCTCGACCAGCGCACCGTCGAAGGTGGTCTCCAGGGCCTTGTCCGTGTGCACGTCCTCGCGCTTGACGCGGGGACCGAGGACCCGGTCGAGGTCGGCGAGGAACTCCTCCTCGTAGCCCGGCAGATAGCGCCCGTCGACGTGCGCGGTGGCCTGGCCCGGGATCACATTGACCTTGTAACCGGCGCCCAGCTGGGTCGGGTTGGCGGTGTTCTGCAGCGAGGCCCCGATCAGCTTGGCGATGCCGCCGAGCTTGGCGAGCGTCTCGTCCATGTTCTCCGGGTCGAGTTCGGTGCCGAGCGCGTCGCCGAGTTCGTCGAGGAAGTGCCGCAGCGTCTTGGTCACGCGCACCGGGAACCGGTGGCGGCCCAGGCGTGCGACGGCCTCGGACAGCTCGGTGATGGCGTTGTCCCGGTGGATCATCGAGCCGTGCCCGGCGGTGCCGTCCACGGTCAGCTTCATCCAGTGCATGCCCTTCTGGGCGGTCTCCACGAGATACAGCCGCAGCCGCTCGTTGACCGTGAACGAGAACCCGCCGACCTCGCCGATCGCCTCGGTGACGCCCTCGAAGAGCCCGGGGTGGCGGTCGACCAGGTGCCGGGCGCCCCAGGTGCCGCCCGCCTCCTCGTCCGCGACGAAGGCGAGGACGATGTCGCGGGGCGGCCGGCGTCCGCTGCGCAGCCGGTCCCGGACGACCGCAAGGGTCATCGCGTCCATGTCCTTCATGTCGACCGCGCCCCGCCCCCACACGCACCCGTCGGCGATCTCGCCGGAGAACGGATGGTGCGTCCAGTCCTGCGCGTTGGCCGGCACCACGTCGGTGTGGCCGTGGATCAGCAGCGCGGGCCGCGAGGGGTCCTCGCCCTCGATACGCGCCACGGTGGAGGCCCGGCCCTGGTGCGACTCGATGATCTGCGGTTCGAGGCCCACCTCCGCCAGCTTCGCGGCGACGTACTCGGCGGCCTTGCGCTCGCCGGGGCCGGAGTGGTCGCCGTAGTTGCTGGTGTCGATCTGGATCAGCTCGCGGCAGAGGTCCACGACCTCGTCCTCGCCGGTGACGCTCCTGGCCGTGTCCGTCTCGGTCACGCTGCTTCCTCCCGCTGTCACTGCCGGTGGTTCCCCTCTCATCCTCCCCCGATCCCGGCCGTGGCCCAAGCGGGCCGCCGTCCCCGTCACGGGCCGTTCACGCGGGAACAGGGCGTGATCGAACGGCCCCGAAAGCCTGGTAATGTTTCCTTCGTCGCCGCGGGGACACCCCGACGACAGACACCTGGTCCGGGTGGCGGAATGGCAGACGCGCTAGCTTGAGGTGCTAGTGCCCTTTATCGGGCGTGGGGGTTCAAGTCCCCCCTCGGACACTCACCGGCAGCCTTGCGCTTGCCGAGGTCGCGTCTCTCGTTGCCGAACCAGGCGAACCGCGTGCAGCGGCGGCGTGCCCAGGCGATCACCTCATCTCGCCAGCTGAGAACGTATCAGCCCTGCTCCACTCGTAGGCTGCTGGGTCGTCTCGATGACTTCGCAGGGCCAGGTCTGCCGGACCTGTTCCAGGCGCCCGCAGTGCTCCGCGATCCAGTCTCCCCTGGGGTCGGCTCTAAGGACAGCCGGCCTGGGACCGTGCCAGACTCGGGCTCATGAGCGAATACGCGTTGAGTCTGGAAGCCGCGATCACGCACGAGGGCGAGTCGTACGCGGCGCGCTGCCTGCAGGTCGAGGTCGCCAGCCAGGGCGAGAGCATCGAGGAGGTGCTGGTCAACCCGCGGGAAGCAATCGAACTGTACTTCGAGGATGCCCCGGCGCCTGAGGTCACCGACGTCCTGGTGGCGCCCCTCACGGTGCGCGTGCCGGGCATTCCGGCCGGGTTTCACCCGCGCTCGTTCGTGGAGAAGCTGCTGGCCGTAAAGGGGACCCAGTCGATCCGCTCGATAGATGATCTCGCCGCCGACACGTTCGAGTCGGATGAGGAACTGGAGGACTTCCTGGCCTTCACCTACGCCGAGCGGCGGCGCCACACGATCTGAGACCGAAATCGCGGCCACGCCCTCGTATCTCACGGGCGCCATATAGCATGGATGCTATGGAAGGTGAACGGTAGTCGATCGAGATCGAGCCGGAGGTACGACTGTGGCTGGAGAACATTCCTGCCCAGCACTACAAGCAGGCCGAACGGGTCGCCGACCTGCTGGCCGAGCAGCCCACCATGCTCGACGAACCGCACTCCCGCCACCTGGGCGGCAAGCTCCGCGAGCTGCGCTTCCGCCTGGGTGATGCCCATCAGCGGATCACCTACTGGCTGGCGCCCGGCCAACGTGTCGTGCTGCTCACCGTGTTCCGCAAGACAAAGATGCGTGAGCAGGCCGAAGGGGACCGAGCTCACGCCGCACAGCGATTGTGCGAGGCAGAGCATGAAGCCGCCGCCGAACACGACCTCTACAGCCGCAACCTCAAGGAGAACCGATGAACCACAGCGAATGGAGGACCCGCCGCCACCGCCAGCTGCTGGGCGAACACCTCGACGCTGACCCCGAGTACGACCGGGTCTACGAAGAGGCAGGCCTTGCCATGACGCTCGGCAAGGCCGTCCACGACCGGCGCAAGCAGCTGGGCCTGAGCGAGGCCGACCTCGCCGAGCGCATGCACCTCGGCGTCGATGACATCGAAAGCATCGAGACGGCCACCGAGCTGCCACCCATCGCGGTCATCATGCGCCTGGCCCGCGCCCTGGGCCTCACCGTGGACATGCACCTCGCCGACGGAGACGAGCCCACCGTCACCATCGTCGCCTCAGCAGCCTGAGTCGGGGAGGAGCCATGCAGCAGCCGCCTTCCGCACTCGCCCGCGAGCTCGGGCAACTCGTCCACGACCGTCGCATCCAGCTCGGCCTGTCCCAGGCCGAGCTGGCCGAGCGGTGCGGTATGAAGCAGCCGCAGATCTCCCGGTTCGAAGGCGGCGGGACCGTGCCCACGCTTCCCCTCCTTCGGCGCCTGGCTCATGCACTGGGCGCCGACTTGACCATCAGCCTCACGCCACACGACAAAGCCGCTTGACGGGATTTCGGAATTCCTGGAAATCCCCAGGCGGTGTAGACCGCTGATGTGCCGTAATGACGGCTACATGCCCGTACGTAGGGCGTAAATGCACGAATGGCCTCCCGCCGCCCACAGGCTCAAGGCGAAGAGAGAGGAGAGGCCACCGGACAGAGCACTCTCCAGCGCCGCAGCGCGGTTGAACAACGACGCGCCGCCGCAGACGTGGCCGAGCATCTTCGCGGCCGAGCGGCGGGTACTCGATCATCAGCTCAAGCTGCACCGATGGGCAAGGAGCGATCCGAACCGCCGGTTCGCTGACGTATTCAACTTGATCTGCGACCGGGCCACGCTGTTGGTGGCCTGGGAGCGGGTCTAAAACTGACGATCACCGTTGACACCTGGGTCTCCGATCACTACGGAGATCCACATGCCGAAGTCCATCCCCACCACCCCGCCGCTCGACCGTGAGGCCAAGCGGCGCCTGGCCGTCATGCGCCACGTCGAAGAGGTCACCGGGAACGTCGCAATGTCCTGCCGCTACTTCGGGATCAGCCGGCAGGCGTACTACACCTGGTACCGCCGCTACCAGGCCGAGGGCATCGAGGGCCTGCGCACCCGCTCCAAGGCACCGAAGACGTCCCCGAACGCGACCCACGTCGAGGTGGTCGGGAAGATCATCTACCTGCGGCAGAACTACCACTTCGGGCCCGAGAAGATCGCCATGTACCTCAAGCGGTACCACGACGTCACCATCAGCAAGTCCGGCGTCTGGCGCATCCTCGACCGCCTGGACATGGGCCGCCTGCCGGCCTCCCAGCGCTACAAGCGCCACGACCCCGCCGGCCACCTCGCCTCCTGGATCGGAGTCTGCCCGGGAATGAACGAGTCCGCCGGTGTCAACAAGTCCGGCCGCACCCGGCAGGGCAACAGCAACCTCAAACGCGTACTGGGGGTTGCCGCGATGGCGGCGATCCGGAACAAGGACCGCTACCTCAGCGCCTACTACCGGCGCATCGCCGCTCGACGCGGTCGGAGGCGGGCCCAGGTCACCGTGATGCACAAGATCGCTATCGCCATCTGGCACATCCTCCGCAACAAGACCACCTACCAGGACCTCGGAGCTGACTACTTCACCCGCCGCGACCCCGAACGCGCCATGCGACGCATGGCCAAGGAAGCCAACCGCCTCGGACTCACCGTCCGGTTCGACCCCATCCCAACGGCCTGACCCACACGCACTCTATTTTTCGTGTCAGAGTCAAGCTGATACCAACACACAGGGCCGTCGCATCAGTGGCGTCGGCCCTGTGCTTCCCGCGATCTACGACAGAGGTGGATCTCTATCCAACAGTGCGCGCGTAGATCTCGTCATATTGATCCGGAGACATGGCCAACTGCCCCTGGTCGTCCACGAAAAAAGCCCCGCCTTCGAAGCAGCGGTTGAAGAACATCACCATCTGCTCGATCGTCGAGAACTCGACCTCAGTCGGTTCCCCGATCAAAACTCCGACAACCACTGCATCTTCTCCAGGGGCCCAGACGGCAGCATAGAGATCGCCACCTGCACTACCGAGGAGCGGCACCCAGTGGTCCCCCAACGCCGGATCACCACTGTAGGAGGCCATCATACGAGCGCCTTCCTCGATGGAAAGTGGGTTGTAGCCCGGAATCGCGTTGACATCGTCCTGAAGTTGACCTTCCACGCTGGCAATGCCGTTGCACCAGCGGAACCATCGCGCAACAGAATCCGGAACAGGCTCGCCAAGGACCGATGAGACATGATCCATGTCCACCCCCGGCAACATCCATGCGACGACGGGCCTGTCCAAGCTGTCAAGATGGGCAGTCAATCGCTCAAGTTCGGCATCCAGCATCTTCGCCAAATCCTTATTTGGTCCGCACATAGTACGGGTCTCCGTCGTTGACTCCGTTATCACGGAGGAACGGCCACAGAGATTCTCGTCCATGCGTAGTGTTCTGAATACGATTGATCAGTCTCAGGGTCGCACCAGAACCACCTTGGGTTGTTGACGCGAACGGATATTCCTCCCAAGACAACGCACCACCATTGGCATCGGTGCCCAAGCTGCTGGGGCGCGGCTGTCCCGCTTGCGCGGCATTACGGTTCGCCCTGATCTTAGCCCTGCCCGCCATACGGTTCACGATCGGACTCTCACCATTTCCGATCGCATTGTCGAAATTGTCAGCCACATCCGGGAACCTTGCTGTGTCAATCTCGTGGACCGGCATAGCGGTGGCCTCGCCGGCGGAATCAACGGCGAAAATTCGCGGAGCCCCGCACCCGCACGGCTTCCCGGCTGAGTTGTAACCACTGCCACAGTTGTGGACGAGGACCGGCGTGTCCCCGGCCTCCACATAGTACGTGTGC
Source organism: Streptomyces sp. PSU-S4-23 (assembly GCF_055632315.1). Lineage (NCBI taxonomy): Bacteria > Bacillati > Actinomycetota > Actinomycetes > Kitasatosporales > Streptomycetaceae > Streptomyces > Streptomyces sp. PSU-S4-23. The sequence goes on from NZ_JBVMUU010000002.1 coordinate 1,415,970, forward strand.
TACGCGGCACCCCTCTACCTGCTTTTTCGCAGGTCAAGCGCGGTTTGCTGGTCCGGTGAAGTACGCAGATGTCCGTGGTTGTGCGGGGTTGTTGCCGCTGAGGTTGAAAGGGTGGGGTGACAGCGGGCGTTGGCGGTGCTACATCCTCGTCATGAGGTACGCGGATGGCGGCGGTCTGACCGCCGCGGGGCGGGCGAAGCGTGAAGCAGTGCGGTTCGAGGCCGCGGAGATGTTCGAGCAGGGGGTACGGCCGCCGGAGGTGGCCCGCAGGTTACGGGTGTCGCGGAAGTCGGCGTACGCCTGGCACGCCGCCTGGCGCCAGGGCGGCAGCGCGGCCCTGGCCTCCAAGGGGGCCGGGGGCTTTCCGTGCCGACTGGGCGATGTCCAGGCGGAGCGGTTGCAGGCCGAGTTGGAGGCGGGGCCGGCGGCGCACGGCTGGACGGAGGACCAGCGGTGGACCCTGGCGAGGGTCGGGGAGCTGATCCACAGGCTCTTCGGGTGCCAGTACACCCCGCGCGGGGTGTCCTACCTGCTGCACCGGCTGGGCTGGTCGCCGCAGGTCCCCGCGCACCGGGCCGTCGAGCGGGACGAACAGGCCGTCGCCGCGTGGCGGACGGAGCAGTGGTCACGGGTAAGAGGACGGCCCAGTTCCTGGGCGCGTGGATAGTCTTCGAGGACGAGGCCGGGCAGGATCTGAAACCCGGCAAGGGTCGCACCTGGTCGCGACGCGGACGGACGCCGCTGGTCAGAGTGACGGGCAAGGGTTCCGGCCGGGTCCTGATGGCCGGGATGATCTGCGTCAGGCCGGGCCGCGAGACCCGTCTGATCTACCGGACCCAGACGTACCGGGGCCGGACCGGCGAGAAGAAGGGCTTCCGGGCACGCGAGTTCGCGGACCTGCTGACCTCCGCCCGTCGGCAACTCGGCGGTGCCCCGCTGATCGTGGTGTGGGACAACGCCAGCACCCACCACGCCAAGCCCTTGCGGGAGTTCTGCGAACGCCACAGCGACTGGCTGACCATCGTCAGGCTCCCGCCCTACGCACCCGACCTCAACCCAGTCGAAGGCGTATGGGCCCACCTGAAGAAGTCCCTGGCCAACCTCGCACCCCGCACGATCGACGACCTCACCCCACTCGTGAAGAACCGCCTACGCGGCATCCAACGCCGACCCGAGATCCTTGACGGCTTCATAGCCGGGACCGGACTCGGGATGGAGCCTCCGTAAGCCCCGTCACCCCACCCTTTCAACCTCAGCGTCAACTACTGCCGTCAAACCCCAGAGGCCCCGTCGGAAAGTCATTCCGACGGGGCCTCCTTTCCATCACCAAGGGCTATTCCTGCCGCACTTTTGCAAGTTTATGAAAGGCGATCTGGCCGTCGACAACCTCATGGAGCGAATCAACATTCCCAGCCTTTGCCGATAGCCCCTCAAGCCATTCATCTCCCGAGGTCCAATTAATCGGAAGTCGCGACTTAGGCCACTTCCTCAGAAGCTCCTGTGCGAGCTGGATGCTCTCCTTGGCAATATCAACTGAGCCACTTGCCGCAGGGATGAGGACGCTATCCTCAACTTCATTCACCGCAGGCGGGCCACCTTGGGCTTGCCGAGAGACCGCAAAGGCACGCAACTCTCGGACGACGTCCTCAACCGTCGGCGGCAAATCCAAACTCAACCGCGCCTGCTCGGTCAGTCGCCTAGCAGCGTCAGAGTAGTCTTCCACGTGGCGAGAGAAAGTAACGGCCTCCTGCACCCCTGAGCTCGTGACGAGACGCTGGCCAAGAGTCAGGGAGATGACTGGAAACTCTCGGGTGAGAGCATGGATGTGCACGGTCGGGAAGTACGCATCGCCCGAGGTAGATCGGTCGAGCGTGACCCCTTGAAGCACAGGGCCAATACGCCTAAGCAGTCTCAAAGGCCGCCAGACATCGAAACCCGGGTACAGAGCCGCCCAGTCCTTAGTAACCCGTTTGACGGTCGCTGCATCCACCTTGCTCACGGGTTCACCTCCACTGTCAGATTCACGCCCGGGACGTTTAGGACATTCTTGTCCGCTTGCCACTTTCCGATCCCTTGACCGGGGTTCTTGACGAACTTGTAGTCATACACGATACCTGCGGCCGGATCGAACACATCTGGTCGGGCACTCCCCGCCGTGCCTCTCGGAACGGGCACCCCTCCCAAGTAGCTTTGTTCGGTAATCAGACCACGATTTCCATAGATGCCCTGGTAGCGAGTGAGGAGAGTGTCGGCATAAGCATGCTTAGCAGTACCCGAGACTGCCCCACTGCCGCCCAGTCGGGCTTGAGCGCGAGTGGCAATCGCTTGCACGAGGTCCGCATTAGAGGGGTTCGTCGATCCGTTGCAGGAGCAGGCAGCTCCATTCGGAGCAGTTCCACCATTGCAGTTATGGACCAAGATCGGCGTGCCGCCCGCCAGCACATAGTACGTGTGGAGGCCGTTGATGGTGAGGTCGTACGTGGTCTGGGTGGCGGTGTAGGCGCTGGTGCCCAGGATTTCGGTGGTGGTGCCGGCTGCGTTCTGGAGCCTGTGGTGGGGCTTGAGGTTGTAGGCCTGGGTCCAGGTGTTGGTGGTGGCGTCGTAGAACTGGTGGTGCTTGGTGGTGTGGATGGTCTTGGCGCCGGACTTGGTGGCGAGGGTGACGTCGACGAAGTCGTGGTCGGTGTGGGTGGTGATCACCCGGTCGACACGGTGCTTTTCCTTCTTCTTCTCACCGGGTGCGGCGGTGAGGACGTAGTCACCGGCCTTGACCTGGCTGATCTGCTTGGTGGCGCCGGTGGCCATCAGGACGCCGGTGGCCGCGGTGAAGCTGTGGCAGGCGCCCTTGGACGCCTTGAGGCCGCCGAGTCCGCCGAAGAGGCCGCCCATGAGGGCGCCGTCCTTGGCGCCGGCGGAGATGGCGGCGTTGGCCGTCTTGGCGCTGCAGGATCCTCCGGTGAGGCAGCCGCCGACGAAGTCGGTGGCGCCTGAGGCGGCGCCGCCGACCTCACCGGCGATGGCGCCGGTTGCGGCGCCGCTGACGACGCGGGCGCCCAGACCACTGGCGAGTCCTCCGACCGCTCTGCCGATGAAGGGGGAGACGGCTTCGCCTGCCACGCCGCCTGCGGCGGCGCCGATGGCGCCGGAGACCGCGCCGATGCCTGCGCTGAGCAGGAGGCCCTTGGCGGAGATGTGCCCCTTGTTGGCCTGTGCGTAGCCGACCGCGTTGCCGACGGCGCCGGCTGCTGCGGCGCAGGCGACCATGCCGGCGCCGAAGGTTTCGACTCCGACGGCTGCGCTGCAGCCGAGGAAGACGGCTCCCGCGGCGATGGTGGCGGCGTGCTTCTTGACGAAGTTCTTCGCGGCCCGGCCGGCCTTGCGCAGTTGTCTGCCGACGGCCTTGCCGACGTGTTTGGCGATCTGTTTGGCGCGTTTCAGTGCCTTGGCGGGGTGATGTGCGTAGTAGACGGCGCGGTGGTAGTAGTGCCGGGCGCGCTGGTAGTAGTGCCTGGCGTAGTGGTAGATGGCGGGATGGTGGTCGCGGACGTATTTGACGGCCTTCTTGGCGTAGTGCTTGGCCGCGCCGATGATGCCGTGCTTCTTGATCTCGTGGGCGATGTGCTGGAGGTGCTTGATGCCTGAGGTGACCGTGCGGCCCAGGCTGGAGTGGTGCCAGGCCGAGGAGGCCTTCTTGTGGATCGCGTGTCCCACGGATTTCACCGCGCCCCACAGCGACCAGTGGCCGGTCGGGTCGGTGTTGGTCAGCGGGTTGTCGTCGCCGTAGGCGAAGCGGTCGGCGGCGGCGGAGTCCGGGACGGGGTTGCGGCCGACGGTGTCGCGGGAGGTGAACTGGCCGGTGTTGGGGTTGTACCAGCGGGCGGCCATGTCGACCTGGGAGGTGTCGGGGTCGGTCCATTCCGACTGGTAGCCCAGGGATCCGACCATGCCCTGGGTGGTGAGGACCTTGCCGAAGGGGTTGTAGGTGGTGGAGCCGGTCAGGGCGGTGCCGGTGTCGGTGAACTGGCCGACCACGTCGTCGTGCACGTCGGTCATGGCCAGCACCTTGGTGCCGAAGGAGTTCAGGCCGACCAGTGCGCCACCGGGGTCGCGGCTGTAGGTGGTGCCGCCGTCGGAGGCCAGGTCGTTGCCGGTGCCGGTGTAGGCGAAGGTCTGGTTGGAGATGCCGTCGCCGGCGGTGACCACCCGGTCCAGGCCGTCGTAGGTGTAGCTCTTCGTCCCGGAGGTGATCACCCGGTTGAAGGCGTCCGCGGTGGTGGTGGTGATCCGGCTCTGTTCGTCGGTGGTCGAGCTCAGAGTGCCGCGGGCTGTGTAGCTGTAGGTGTTGTGCCCGTCCGAGGTCAGTTCGTTGCGGGCGTCGTAGGTGTAGGTGTCCCCGCCGACCAGGGTGCGGTTGCCGGCGTTGTCGTAGCCGTAGGTGACGGTGGTGGTGCCGTTGTTCCAGGAGGCCAGCCGGTCGGCCCAGTCGTAGGTGTAGGTGTTGGCGGCGGCCCCCGCGAATCCGGTGGTGGTCTTGGAGGTCTCGTTGTCGTTCAGGTCGTAGCCGTAGGAGACCGAGGCCTCGGTTCCGCCCGACGGGTTCGTGAGCGTGTCGGAGCTGAGCCGGTGTGCCCAGTCGTACTGCAGGGTGCGGCTGGCCTTGCCGGTGCCGTAGGAGATGGTCGTCGGCAGCGACATCTGGTCGTAGCCGACGGTGGCGGTGGACCCGGTGGCGGCGTCGTTGAGGGTGTGCAGGCGGCCTGCGGTGTCGTAGCCGTAGGCGGAGGTGCCCGCGGCGTCGGTGCGCGAGGCCATCTGCCCGTCGCCGTTGTAGGCGAAGGACGAGGTTCCCGACGGTCCGGCGGTGGTCAGCAGGTCGCCGCGGTCGTTGTAGGTGAACGTGTTGTCGCTGCCCGGGGCGGCGGCGGAGGTCATGCGCCCGTCGGCGTCGTAGCCGAAGGTGTGGTCGGCGGTGGTCGCCTCGGCACCGCTGCCCGCCTGCCGGGTCAGGTCACCGGTGGCCGGGTCGTAGGTGTTGGTGACGGCCACGCCGCCCGGAGACAGCTGCTGCGTCACCCGCGCGTTCGCGTCGTAGACGGTGGTGAAGGTCCGGTCCGCGACCGCCGGGTAGGTCGGCGTGGACGGTTCGATCTGCGACTGGGGCAGGTTCCACGGGTTGTACGTGGTCAGCCAGTCATGCCCGGCGACGGGGTTGCCTGAGGCGTCGTAGCCGTTGCCGTCGGTGAACCGGGTGCGGTTCCCGGCCGCGTCGTACCCGAAGGAGGTGGTGATCGACTTGCCGGCCGCGACCGGCTGCACCTCCTTGGTCACCATGCCCGTCGGGTCCACGGTGAAGGTGGTGGTGTGGCCGTTGCCGTCCGTGGAGGCGGTCAGGTTGCCCGCCGGGTCGTACTGCGCGGAGGTGGTGCGGCGCATCATTCCGGTGGCGTCGTACTCCGCGGTGCCCACCGCGTTGCCGAAGGCGTCGTAGGCGGTCGTCGCGTAGGTGCCGTCCGGGTTGGTGACCTTGGTCTGCCGGCCGTCGAGGTCGTAGGAGTACTGGGTGGCGTTGTTCGCCCCGTCCACGACCTCGGTCTGCTCACCGGCCGCGTTGTAGGTGAACGAGGTCGTCACACCCGTCGGCGACACCGACGAGGACAGCATGGCGCCGGGCGCGTCGTAGTGGTTCGTCGTGGTGTAGGCGGCCTGCGAGGGCTTGCGCTCGACTTGCGTCGACGTCAGCTTGTGACCCAGATAGTCGTACGTGGCCTGGGTCACCGCGCCGGTGGGGTCGGTCACCGACAGCAGGTCGCCGTTGGTGTCGTAGGTCGAGTGCGTCGTCCGGCCGCCCGGCAGTGTCTCGTCCACCTGGTCGCCGAGTTGGTCGTAGGTGTAGGAGGAGACGTTGCCCAGCGCGTCGGTCTCGGAGGTGATCTGACCGGCCGTGTTGTACTGCGTCGAGGTCACGGGGGTGATCGCCGTGGACGAACCCGGCGGCGTGTAGGGCGGCAGGGTCTGCGAAACCTGCTGGCCCAGCGGGTCGTACCCGGTCGTGGTGACGTTGCCGTTCGGGTCCTTGGTCTCCGCGACCTGGCCGTAGGTGTTGTAACCCGTGTACGACACCGGGTGCGACGCCACCGTGCTGGAGGTGCCCGTGGCCGCATCGACCGTCTCCGCGTTCACCGTCGGCTGCGTCTGGACCGCCAGGTTGCCCGCCTCGTCGTAGGCGTAGGACGTGACGTTGCCGTTCGCGTCCGCCGCCCAGGTCGGGAGTCCGCGCTGGTCCAGATGCGCCCGGGTGCTGTGCACGGTGGAGTTCGCCGCGGGGAGCGTCCCGCCGTACACGCTGGAGACCTGGGCCGAGGACAGCGCCCCGGAGTAGACCTGCACATCGGAGATCGCGGCGTTGGCGTACTCGCCCCAGGTGCCCGAGGACAGCTTGCGGGCGATGTCGAGGGTGCCGGTGGCGTTCCACGGGGAGGTGAAGGCCTTGGTGGCGGCCAGGGCACCGTTGACGTAGAGCTCGAACTGGCTCGCGGCGGCGTCATAGACACCGGCCAGGTGGGTCCACTGACCCACCACGGGGGTGCCGCCGTAGGCGGCGGTCCAGGTGGCGCCGGAGGTGTCGCCGGTATGGCCGCCGAAGGCCCACTTGTTGCCTCCGGAGGAGTAGTAGAGCTGGAAGGCGCTGGTGGCGGTGCCGTTCTGGGAGACGAAGGTGGAGTTGCCCGTCGAGGAGTTGAGCTTGACCCACGCGGAGACGGTGTAGCCGCCGGCCGTGTCCAGGACGGGATCACCGGTCTCGGCGTAGGAGGTTGACGTGCCGTCGAACACGGCACTGCCGCCGTGGTCGGCCGACCACGTCACCCCGCTCCCGGCGGTCGCGGTGGCGTGGGAGCCGGACGAGTCCGCGGCGCTGCTGCCGGAGGTCTCGTTCAGCTTCCAGCGGCCGACCGGGGCGGTGGTGCCGTCGTGGACCGTGGCCGAGGTGGTGTTGCCGAGCGCGTCGTAGCTGTAGGAGGTGGTCTCCGGGGTGCCGGAGGCGCCGGAGTGCGTGGAGGTGACCACGTGGTCGTCCGGGTCGTACGACACCGTGTCGGTGCGGTTCAGGCCGGCGGGGTCCACCGTCGTCGTGGTGGTGCGGGACGCCGCGTCCACCGCGTAGGTGGTCGTGGTCGCGCCGTCGTTGGTGACCTGCTGTGTCAGATTCCCGGCGGCGTCGTAGGTGTTGGCCTGCTGCACGAACGACTTCGGGTTGCCCGGGTCCGTCACCGCGTCCGTGCGCGTGACCGACGCCAGCAGACCGTTGTCGGTGTACGTGTAGGACGTGGTGAAGCCCATGGAGTCGGTCGTCGACGCCAGGCGTCCGGCCGGGTCGTACGCGCGCGAGTCCAGGGTCAGGGTGCGTGCGGCGGAGGGGTTGTCGGGGTCGCCGGTGTAGCCGGGCTGGGTGGTGGTGACCTGACGGTTGTCGGCGTCGAAGGTGTAGTCCGTCTCGTTCCCGGACGGATCCACCTCCGTGACCGCGTTGCCGTACACGTCATAGGTGTAGGTCGTGGTCTGCAGCGTCTTGTCCGACCCGTCGGCGTTGAACGCGGCGACCTGCGACTCGGTGGACACGCGGTTGCCCGAGTCGTACGTCCACTCGGTACGGCGCGGCCCGTCCCCGCCGGTCAGGTCCGAGGTCGTCTGCGAGACGATGTTGCCGTCGACGTCGTACACCGTGGAGGTCCGCGCGGTGTGCACCGCACCCGTGACCCGGTCGGTGACGGGCGGCTCGGTCTCGGTGACGACCTGGTCGTCCTTGTCGTAGGCGTAGGAGGACGTGAGGCCCGACGGGTAGCTGTCGGATATCTCGGTCGTGGTCAGCTTGCGGCCGATGTCGTCGTAGGTGAACCTCACCGACGCACCGCTGGGGCCGGTCTGCTGGGCCAGGTCTCCGTTGTGGTTGTAGGTGTATGTGGTGGTCGCGCCGCCCGGCGTGGTCGTGGACGCCTCCAGGTACGCGGGCGCGTACCCGCTGTCCGCCGCGGGCGTGGTCGACGTGGTGTACGTCGTCGTCGTGGTACGGCCGTTGGGGAAGCCCGCCACCGGTGGGGTGGTCACCGCCGTCCGGTTGCCGTACGCGTCGTAGGAGTAGCTCGTCAGGTACGTGTTGTCCGTCGGGCCCGAGGAACGCCCGTCCCGCTCGGTCAGCAGCAGGTCGTTGCGCGGGTCCGGCGCCGGGTCCGCGGTCGTGTCGTCCGGATAGTAGGTGTAGTAGTCCGTCTCGCACAGGTTCTGCGCCTGGTCCTGGCACGTCGACTTCGACACCACGTTGCCGCGCACGTCGTGTCCGGTGGTGGTCGTGTTCCCGTCCGGGTCGGTGACGGTGTACAGGAAGCCGGAGGTGTCGTAGCCGTACGTGGTGCGGTTGCCCAGGGCGTCGGTCTGGTACAGGACCCGGTCGCCGTTGCCGACGTCGTACCCGTAGGTGATGTACTTCGTCGACCCGTCGTCGGTGGGCACCTGCACCTTCACCGTCCGGACCGGGGCCACACCGGTGGAGGACTTGTAGGCCGTCCACTCCTGCGACACCTGTGCGGCGGTCAGCGCGCTGCGGAAGACGGCGACTTCACCCATCGAGCCGTCCAGGCGCGAGCTGGTGGGGTAGCTGCCGTTCCACAGGTGACGGCCGATCTGCAGCGCACCGCCCGCCGACCACGGGGTGGTGAAGGCGACCGAGCTGGTGAGGGCGCCGTTGACGTAGAGGGATATCGTCCCCGCGGCGGCGTCGTAGACGCCGACCAGGTGCGTCCAGGTGTTCACCGCCGGTGTGACACCGCCGTCGGTGGACTTGGCCTTGGTCTGGGTCGGACTGGCCACGTCCGCCGAGGCCCTGTCGAACACCCAGCTGTTCAGGCTGGAGGAGTAGTAGAGGGCGAAGCCTTCGGTGGTCGACCCGTCCTGGGAGACGAGCTCGGAGTTGTGGCCGGCATCGGTCAGCTTCGCCCAGGCCGAGACCGAGAAGCTCTTGGAGGTGTCCACCTCGGGGCCGGATGTGGCCGCGTAGGACCCGGAGGCGTTCGTGAACGTCGCCGCTGTCTCGTCACCGGAGCCGAAGGGACCGGTGGCACCGAGGGTGACGTTGTTGTAGGTGGCGTAGCCGGTGTGGACCTCGTTCGCCGCCGCGGGTCCGGAGGTGTCGCCGAGCCGCCAGTACCCCGAGGGGCCCGCGCCCAGCACTGCCGAGCGGTACACCTGCGAGGAGCCGGTCACCGTGGGCGGCTGGAGCTTCCAGACGCCGCCGTTGTTGTCCGTCTCCTGGGAGATGGTGTCGTCGACGGGGTTGTACTGCACCGCGTTCTGGGTCTTGCCCGACGGCAGGGTGATGGTCCCCAGCAGCTTCGCGCCGGTCGTGGCGGCCGTGTACTGGTCGGCGACGGTGGTGGCGTCCAGCGGCTTGTTGAAGATCGCGGCCTCGGCCATCAGGCCGTTGTAGTGACCGAGGGTGTCGGCGGGCATGTCCGGCCAGCCGTTGGTGTCCACACCCGCGCCGAACGTCACGTACGGCTGGTTCCAGGACCACAGGTCACCGGACATGGTGCCGACCGAAGCGCCGTCGAGATACATCGACTGGGTGTTCCCGGCGGAGGTGAGCACCACCTGGTGCCAGGCGTTGTCGTTCACCGTGCCGGAGGACTGGATCGGGGTGTAGCAGCCGGCGGCCATCGCGAAGCAGCCGTGCAGCTTGCCGTTGGTGCCGATGTAGATGGCCGGGGTGTTGTACTTGGTGTCGGCGACCGGGTTGGGGTCGGTCAGCGGCTTGTCACCGTAGTAGAACAGCACTCCGCCGGCCTGTGACGTCTTGAACCACAGCGAGACCGACGCGTACGTGCGCGTCGCACCCGGCGAGGACGGTATCGACAGGAACGAACTGGTGCCGTTGAACGACGCGGCGTCGCCGCCTGCCAGCGGTCCGGCCGAGCCCAGGGTGACGTTGTGGTAGGTGCCGTTGAGGTTGCCCTCGTTGGTGTCCACGGCGTCGGCGGCCGTCGTGCCGGAGGTCTCGCCCATGCGCCAGTACGCGAACGGGTCGGCGTCCAGCACCGTGGTGCGGTAGTGGTTGCCGTTGGCGTAGCCGTAGGTGACGCAGTGGGTGGCGTCCGTCGGCGGACAGACCTTCGTCAGGCTGTCACCGCTGTAGCTGTAGCTCCAGGTCTCGATCGTGTTCGAGTCCCCGGCCGTGGACGGATCGGTCGCGACCGTCGTCACGTGAGGGGCGGTCGCACCCGAGGGGGTGGACCAGGTGAAGTTCAGCGTCCGGCCCGAGACCTGCGAGGTGATCGTGGCGAGCCGGCCCGAGGTGTAGGCGAAGGTCTCCGCGCGGCCCGCGTAGTCCGTGATCGAGGAGATCGCGTACGCGCCCGACCGGCCCGTGATCGGCTGCTGGAAGACGTAGGCGGTGTCGTCCTTGTCCACCAGCTTGTACCCGGCCGGGGAGGTGGTCGCGGTCAGCTCCGCCCAGCGTCCCGGCGCCGGGGTGAAGGAGCCGTCGGCGTTCTTGCCGAAGCCGACCTGAGAGCCGTCGGGGTAGGTGATGTTCACGCTCACCACCGCGCCCGTGGAGTCCTTGACCTGCGCGGCCTCCATGTCCGCGACCGTCGACCAGCCCGCGCCGAACGCGCCGTCCGCACGCGGGTCCAGGGAGTTGTAGTCACGCGCGACCGACAGCGACGGGCCGACCGTCTGCACATCCGCGTCCGTGTCGGAGGTGGTGTAGTTGCCGACACTCGGATCGAAGTCGTGCCCGTCGGTGTTCTGCGTCAGCCCGGAGGTCACCGCCGGCTGCGGTACCACGGCCGTGATCGCGCTCTGCGTCCACGGCGAGTAGAGCAGCCCGTCGTAGGTGCGCACCTGCCACAGATAGGTGCTGCCCCAGGCCGTCTTCCCCGAGGGAACCTTCCAGTCACCCCCGTTGATCAGCCCCGAGTCGGAGATCACCGCACCCGTGGAGGCGTTCAGGAGCTGGAACTGGTACTGCAGCGCCGTCCCCGGGAAACCGTCCGGGTCGAACCCGTACGCCACCAGCTCCGGGGTCAGCGTCTGGGCGTTGTAGTTGTCCGGCGGGTACTCGGCGTCGATCCGCGGCGCCACGTTCGCCGCCAGGGTCAGGTCCAGGTAGGGCCGGTAGCCGGACGGGGCGTTGACCGAGTCGAACTGCTTCCAGTGCAGCGCGTCGGTCGTGGTCGAGTACATCGCCAGACCGTGGTTGCTCTTCGTGCCCGCCGCCACGCCGTCGAACCAGGAGTCGTCCAGCGGCACCGACATCCACGTGCCCGTGGTCCGGGACCCGCCGGTGTTCGTGCACGCCGCACCCGGGTTGGCGGTCAGCTGTCCCAGCACCGTGTTGTCCCACGCCGGGCCCGGGTAGGAGGTCACGGCCGAACCCGACCACGAGGCGCTGATCGGGGAGACGTAGAACGGCTCCGCGGTGCACGTCGAGGCCCAGATGTCGAAGACATGCAGGCTGGCCGCCGTCACGTTCTGACCGGTGATCATGCCGGTCAGGCCCGTCAGGTGCAGGAACGAGTTCGCGCTGTGCGTGCCGGAGTCGTAGGAGCCGACCTTCAGCACGTCCTCCGTCGAGTGGTCACCGGAGTTGCCCGTCTCGGCGTAGGTGCTGTCACTCGCGGTCAGTGTCGGGTCCACCGTGACCGGCCACACCCGGCCCGGGTCGCTCAGCCACGACCGGTCCGCGGTCATCGTCAGGACCCAGCCGCCGTGAGACCGGGACAGCGCGTAGTCCACCGCCCGCGAAGTCGCCGGCTCCCCCGACTTGGGATGCACGCTGGAGTCCTGCATGAACGCGTGCGGGATCCGCTCCACCACCGTGCCGGACGTTTCGGTGAACTCCACCGATCCGTCGTCGGCGAGCCGCGGGGTCAGGCCCTTGGTGTCCAGCGTGAACGACCACGAGGCCGGCGCGTCCGCCGAGGACAGGACGAGCTTCTCCTTCACGCCGTCCGCCAGCGGCACCAACTGCAGGTCCGTGTCCGCCAGCACCCCGCCGTAGGTCAGGGTGCCGTCCGCGTCCGTGGTCCCCGGCACATCCGCCGCACCGTTCAGCGCGTAGGAAACCTGGTGCTTGGAATCCGGCTCCACGGAGGCCAGTTGAGCGTCCTGCGCGGTGCCTGCGAGGTCCACGGCCACATTGTTGGCCTTCTCGCGCCAGCGGCCGGAGGACTTCACCAGCGTGGTGTCGATCGGCTTCCAGGAGCCGTCGGACGCCCGGAAGTTGTGACGGGCGAAGTACACGCGCTTGGTCGCCGTACCGTCCGCGTTGTGGAACAGGTCCGTCGTCGCGGACGATGCGGCCGCGTCGCGCTTGCTCGTCGCCGCGGCGAACCCGTCATGCCCCTCGACCACCGCCGGGCCCGTGGTGGACGTGTGCGAGTCACGCACGTGCCGTGTGTACTCGCGCAGTTCCCCCTTGCCCTTGCCCGGCTTGTGTCCGCGCCCGCCCTTCGCCCGGGTGCCCGCCGCCGACGTGGTGTGTTTGAGCCCGCTCGCCGAACCGCCGTGCTGCTGCGGCAGCTTCAGCGGCGAGGAGTTCAGCCAGTCCCACAGGCCCGTCAGCGTGAGCTTCGGCATGCTCACCGCCGACAGCGTCATCCCCTGCGCCACAGCCTCCTCGGCGGTCGGCACGAACGACAGGAGGAAGCAGATGACCAAGACCACCACACGTGCCGCTCGGCGGCGGAACAGCCGACGCGACGACCGGGCCGATCGACGATGCAGGGCGGGAGACATGGGCAGTCCTTTGTGAACACACGGAAAGAACACAAGCGGGCGTGATGCTTCCCGTGTTGATCACACTCTGACCACAACCAGTCGATCTTCTTACCTGATCCTTACAGCGAAAGGTCGATGGTCACCTGCTTCGTCCAACGAGTCAGGCCGGGCCGCAGGTTGGGCGTGCGGCATCGAGTGCGGATCGGTGGATCAGGACGAAGCGGTCAGTCCGGCCACCATCTCGCGCACTCGTTCACGCAACCGGGCCCGGTCCCCCTCGCTCACCACCGAAACGTTGGCCGACGACTGCCCGTCTCCCACCACCACGAAGTGCACGCCCTTCTGATGGGGCGCCACCGCGCGGACCGCCTGCGCCTGCACGGCGCCGACCGAAACCACCACCGAACAGTGCTCCTGCACCAGGGAGTTGACATAGGGGGCCACGTTCGCCTCGGTGTTCGGCCCCGTCGCCGACAGGAAACTCACCCGCGCCCTGGTCGCCCGGGACGCATCCTGCATGCCGGCCCACGCCGGCGCCGCGGGCGCCCCCGGTACGACTCCACGGCTGTCGGTGAGAAGACAGGCGTCCACGTTCCGGTACGTCCGGGCAGTCGGCATCTCCCCTCCGTCATCGGACGGCCACAGGAACACTCCCGCCACCACGGCGGCAAGCACGAGGCCGAGCCCCGCGGCGAAGACGGCCGGGCGCCTGCGGACCGCCTCCGGCAACACCGACCGGTTCAGCCTCGACCATCGGGGTGTCCACTGCATGACTGCGCCTCTCCAAAAGCCCTGGGGCGACCACCGCCCGTGCGGGGGCGAGCATAAAGCAGCCGGTCCAGCTCGGGTCCGGTCTCCCTGCAACCGCGAGGAGGACCGCCGTACGCCGGATCGGCGAAGACGACATGCCGTCAGATTCGGCGCAGCGTGCGCCCGGGAAGCACCGCGGGCACGGCCGCCGTCGATCACGAGGGTGCCGGACAGCTCGGGCGGTGCGTTGATCGTTGCCCGGAACGTGCGCTGCCGGTCATGGGGCGCATCCTGCGCGCGGACGAGACCACCACCCGGATCGGGAGTGTGCGCTCCCGGTCCGGCTCCCCCTCGGACACGATCTTCGACCAGGGGATGTCGCGAGGTGTGGCCCGATGGTCACAGCCCGCGTTCGCGTGTGTCTCCCGGTTGGTCCCTCCCACGTGTCCGTTCCTACACTCGGAGTGTGGGCCGGCCCAACGAAGAGGTCGAAGCGCTCCTTCAGGAGTACGCCGACCTCATCGCGATCACCGGAGGCGACGCCTTCAAGGCGCGCGCCTACGAGAAGGCCGCGCGTGCGATCGGCGGCTACCCCGCCGACGTCTCCCACCTGGACGCCAAGGGACTGCGTGAGATCCCCGGTGTGGGCAAGTCCATCGCGGACAAGGTGACCGAGTACTTCCGCACGGGCACCGTCACCGTGGTCGAGGAGCGCCGGGCGGCGATCCCGGCCGGGGTGCGAGAGCTCATCACGATCCCCACCCTCGGGCCCAAGAAGGCGATGACGCTCTACGAGGACCTGCACATCTCCTCGGTGAACGAACTGGCGGACGCCATACAGGCGGGAGAGCTGGAGGGGCTGAAGGGCTTCGGCAGGAAGACCGAGGAGAACATCCTGCACGGCATCGCGCTGATGCAGCAGGCGGGCGGCCGCATCCTGCTGCACATCGCGATGGACCCCGCCGAGGACATCGTCGCCGAACTCTCCCGGGTGACCGGCTGCCGCCGCTGCACCTACGCCGGTTCCCTACGCCGTATGAAGGAGACCATCGGGGACATCGACGTCCTCGTCGCCGCCGAGCGGTCCCGCCCCTTCATGGACGCGCTCAGCGAGCTGCCGTCCACCGCGGAGGTCATCGCCCACGGCGAGAAGAAGACGTCGATCCGCACGGTGAAGGGCGTGCAGGTGGACCTGAGGGTGCTGCCGCCCGACTCCTGGGGCGCCGGATTGCAGTACTTCACCGGGTCGAAGGCGCACAACATCCGCACCCGCACGATCGCCATCCGCCAGGGGCTGAAGCTGTCCGAGTACGGGCTGTTCGAGGTGGACGGCGGCAAGGCGGTCGCCTCCCGGACCGAGGAGGAGGTCTACGCCCGGCTGGGCCTGCCGTGGATCCCGCCGACCCTGCGGGAGGACCGGGGGGAGATCGAGGCCGGGCTGCGCGGCGAACTGCCCGAGGTGGTGACCGAGCGGGACATCCGCGGCGACCTGCACACCCATACCGACCTGACCGACGGCCTCGCCCCGCTGGAGGAGATGGTGGCGGCCGCCGCCGAACGGGGCTACGCCTACTACGCCGTCACCGACCACGCGCCGAACCTGTACATGCAGCGCATGACCGATGAGAAGATCCTGGCCCAGCGCGAGCGGCTGCGGGCGCTGGACGGCACCCGCCACCGGATGCGGCTGCTGCACGGCACCGAGCTGAACATCGGCCCGGACGGCGAGGTGGACTGGCCGGACGACTTCCTGGAGGGTTTCGACCTCTGTGTGGCCTCCGTGCACTCCCACTTCCACCTCGGCCGCGAGGCCATGACCCGGCGGCTGGTGCGTGCCTGCGAGAACCCGCACGTGAACGTGATCGGCCATCCGACCACCCGGATCATCGGCAAACGGCCCGGCATCGACGCCGACTGGGACGAGGTCTTCGCCGCCTGCGCCCGCACCGGGACCGCGCTGGAGGTCAACGCGCAGCCCGACCGCCTCGACCTGGGCGACGAGGACATCCTGCGCGCCAGGCGGCACGGCGTGAAGTTCGCCGTCGACACCGACGCCCACTCCGTGCTCCACCTGGCCTACCTGCGCTACGGGGTCGGCACCGCGCAGCGGGGCTGGCTCACCGCGGACGACGTGGTCAACACATGGCCGCTGCCCCGGCTGCGCCGGTTCCTGCGCAAGGGCCGGAGCGCATGACGCGCCGGTCACCCGCCGGTCCCCACGCCCCGCAGCGTACGGAGCGTGAGGGTGCCGTCGGGCTCCCGGTCGACGTCGGTGCCGAAGCCCCGGCAGTACCGGCCGAGGGTGGCGTGCAGCCACTCGGTGTCGTCGGGCGAGGGGTGCTCCAGCCGCATCCTGCGCGCCTGCAGGGGCACCATCCGTACGCCCGCCAGCCTGCCGGTGTCCGCCTCCACCGACACCAGGTACAGCAGCCGCAGGTCGTCCCGGTAGTGCTCGTAGCCGCCGATGCCCTCGTAGTCGTCGACCAGGTCGCCGCAGCCGTACAGGACGAGCCGGCCCCGGTGGACCTCCAGGGGGCGCGGGTGGTGCGAGGAGTGCCCGTGCACGATGTCCGCGCCGGCGTCGACGAGGGCGTGGGCGAAGCGGACCTCGCCGCTGGAGACCTCGTAGCCCCAGTTGGGGCCCCAGTGGACCGAGGCGACCGCGATGTCCCCGGGGCGCTTGACCTGGCGCAGGCGGTCGGCGAACGCGGCCGCGGCGGCGGCCGACGGCCTCTCGACGAAGTTGACGCCGGACCGCTCCTCGCCGGCGGCCCAGCCGTGCGGGATCCCGCTGGTGGGCATCCCGAAGGAGAAGACCAGCACCCGTCCGCCCGTGTCCAGGGGAACGATCGCCGGCCGCCTCGCGGCGAGCGCGTCCCGGCCCGCGCCCGCCGTCCGCAGCCCCGCCCCGGCCAGGGCGTCGAGTGTCTCCTCCAGGCCGCGCCGGCCGAAGTCGAGCACATGGTTGTTGGCCAGGACGCACACGTCCGGGCGGGCCGCGGCCAGGCACGGCAGGTTGGCGGGGCTCATCCGGTAGTGGACGCCCTTGCCGGGCGCGAACTCCCCGTCGGCGGTGACGCTGGTCTCCAGGTTGATCACCCGCACGTCGGGCGCGGCGCCGTCCAGGACCTCCAGCGCCTCACCCCAGGGCCAGCGGAAGCCGACGGGCCGGGGAATCGGGCCGTTCGCGTCCTCGGCGAGGTCGACGTAGGCCCGGGCGTCGCGGATGTACCCCTCCCGCAGCGCCGGGTCGCCGGGGTGCGGAAGGATCTGGTCGACGCCCCGGCCGAGCATCACGTCGCCGCCGAGGAACAAGGTGACCGTGCCCTCGTGCATGTTCCCACGCTAAAGCGGTCCCGGGCGGTGTGCGAAGTCCGCGACGGGTGCACCCGTACGGTGACGGCCGACGTCGGTGACGGCCGACGTCACGGCCCCGGCGGCGACGAGGCCGGGGACCTTCGGCCCTCCACATCCCACTGATCGGCGACAAGTCTGGAAGGTGACACCTTCCAGCACAGGAGGCGCCATGAAGCGATCGGCACCACAGCAGGCTCCCGACATCCAGGTGGAGGCCCAGGGCCAGATGCCGCCGGACGCGACGGAGTACGCGCGGGAGAAGGTGGGGGCTCTCATCGAACGGACCCGTGAACCGGTCCTGTTCGCCCGGGTCAAGCTGACCCGCATGGCGAATCCCGCCATGCAGCGCCCGGCGGTGGCCCAGGCCAACCTGGACGTCAACGGGCGCCTCGCCCGGGCGCATGTCGCCGCCCCGACGATGACGGAGGCCGTCGACCTGCTCCAGGACCGGCTCTCGGAGCGCCTGCAGCGGCTTGAGCGGCACTGGGAGGCCCGCCGCGGACGGATGCCCGTCCCTGAGCCGCACGAGTGGCGGCACGGCAGCGAGCGCGCCCAGCGGCCTGACTACTTCCCGCGTCCGGCCGAGGAGCGGCAGGTCGTGCGGCACAAGTCGTTCTCCCTGGCCCGGGAGACGCTGGACGAAGCGGCCTTCGAGATGGAGATGATGGACTACGGCTTCCACCTGTTCACCGACATCGACACCGGTGAGGACTGTGTGGTGTACCGGGGCGGCCCGACCGGCTACCGGCTCGCCCTGGCACACCCCCACAACCCACCGGTCGACGGCGCGGCCGTGCCGCTGACCGTGAGCGAGATACCCGTCCCCCGGATGAGTGTGGACGAGGCGAAGCAGCGGCTGGACATCAGCGGGTTCCCGTTCGTGTTCTTCACCGACGAGGCCACAGGACGCGGAAACGTCCTGTACCACCGCTACGACGGCCACTACGGCCTGATCACGCCCGTCGAGTAGCCACCCGGTAGCCACCCGGCCTGCCATCGCCAGACAAGGAGGCCCGACATGACGCACCACTCCAGCGAACCGGACACCGAGACCCGCGCCGCCGCTTCCGGCGCGGAGACGCCGCTGAGCCCGGAGGCCCGGCTGAGCCGACTGGAGTCGCAGGTCGCGACGCTGGCCGGCGCCGTCCGGGCGCTGGCCCACGGACTGGAGAACGTCCCCGCCGAGGACACCCCGCCCGAGGAGGCGGCCAAGGGAGCCCGGCTGGCTCATGAACTCCTGCTCTCGCAGGGCCTTTAGGTCACCCGCCCCTGATCGCGCCGTCCGCGCCCGTTCCGGCCCCCGTGGGGGCCGGAACGGGCGCGGACGGCAGACGCGGATGGGTGCCGTCGTCAGACGGTGCCGTCATCAGACGGTGCCGTCATCAGACGTGGGCGGGCGCCATGTGGTCGGTGAACCAGTCGCGGGCCAGGTCGGTCACCGCCTCCAGCGCTCCGGGCTCCTCGAACAGGTGCGTGGCGCCGGGGACGACCGCGAGCCGGTTCTCACAGCGCAGCCGGGCCTGTGCCTGCCGGTTGAGGTCGAGGACGGTCAGGTCGGCGCCGCCGACGATGAGCAGCGTGGCGGCGGTGACGGCGGGCAGCCGGGGCCCGGCCAGGTCGGGCCTGCCCCCGCGGGAGACGACGGCGGCCACGGACGCCTCCGGTTCGGCGGCGGCCCACAGGGCGGCGGCCGCCCCGGTGCTGGCGCCGAAGTAGCCGATGGCGAGCCCTTCCGCCTCGGGCTGCGCGCGTAGCCAGCCGGTGGCGCCGGTGAGCCGTCCGGCCAGCAGACCGGTGTCGAACACGTTGGCCCGGTCGCGCTCCTCGTCCTCGGTGAGCAGGTCGAACAGCAGCGTGCCGAGCCCGGCCCGGTTCAGGCCCTCGGCGACGAACCGGTTGCGCGGGCTGTGCCGGCTGCTGCCGCTGCCGTGCGCGAAGAGCACGATCCCGTCCGCGTCCTCGGGCACGGTCAGCCGCCCCCGCAGCCGGGTGGGCCCGGCGGTGATCTCCACCTCCCGGTCGCGGGGTCCCGCGGCACCGGCGGCCGCCGCATGGGGGCGCCGCGCCGCCCGCTCCAGGCAGGCGACGACCTCCTCGTCCTCGACCTGGGAGAAGTCGGCGTAGAACTGGCCGATCGCGAAGAAGTCCCGCGGCGTGTCGAGGCAGATCAGTTCGTCGGCCTCCCCGCTCAGGCGCGCGGTCCAGTCCCGCGGCGCGACCGGGACCGCCAGCACGATGTGCGCGGCCCCGCGGGCCCGGGCGATCCGGCATGCCGCCCGTGCGGTGGATCCCGTGGCGACCCCGTCGTCGACCACCACCACCGTGCGCCCCTCGATGCGGGCCGGTGGCCGGTCGCCGCGGTAGCGCCGGGCCCGCCGTGCCAGCACCTCGCGCTCGCGCTCCTCGACCTGTGCCAGTTCCCCGGGCGTGACGCGGGCCTCGCGCATCACCACGTCGTTGATCACACGCACGCCGTCCTCGCCCAGCGCCCCCATCCCCAGCTCCGGCTGGTAGGGCACGCCGAGCTTCCGGACGAGGCAGACGTCCATCGGTGCGCCGAGGGCTTCGGCGACCTCCAGGGCTACGGGGACTCCGCCCCTGGGCAGCCCCAGCACCACGACGTCCTTGCCCATGAGGTGCTGGAGGCGGGCGCCCAGTTGCCGTCCCGCTTCGCGACGATCCATGAAGAACACGATTCAGCCTCCTCATTCCCGAGGAAACCAGAGCGGGATCGGCTGGGCGCTCTCCGGCGCCCCGACCGCTCTGATGTCGCCTGCGGCGGCACGCAGCAGTTGCCGGCCCAGCAGGATCAGGGCCCGTCCGGCGGCCAGTTCGTCACCGATCTCGGGCACCGCCCGGTCGTACGGGTTGCGGTGGGCCTCCGCGCGGCTCTCCAGCAGGTTGTCACCGGTGTCCAGGACGACCCGTGCGGTGGTGTCCGGGTCGCGTTCGGAAAGGTACAGGCGCAGCGTCCACTCCTTGGCGGACGGAGGCCGGCTGCCGTCGGCTCGAGTCATCTTCCGTCCCTCCTCATGCCGCAGCGAGGCAACGGGACACAGGGGCTGTGCGGCCTTCTTCCACTGTGACTCGGATGGGCGCGTACCGCATGGGCGGGCGGTTTCCGGCCGTGCGGGACCGGGGTCATTGCCGGCCGTGGGCGGGGCGTGGCCGCGGGCCGGCCGGCGGCGGCCCCCGTGCCGGTGGGCACAATGGCGGTCATGACCACGCGTTCCTGCCCGTGCGGGCTGCCCGAGGCGTACGAGAACTGCTGCGGCCGCTTCCACTCCGGTGCCGCCCTCGCCCCGACCGCCGAGGCGCTCATGCGGTCGCGGTACAGCGCCTTCGTGAGGTGCGACGCCGGGTATCTCCTGCGCACCTGGCATCCGCGCACCCGGCCGGCGCGGATCGACCTCGATCCGGGGATGCGGTGGACGGGGCTGGAGGTGCTGGGGACGACGGACGGCTCGGCGTTCCACACCACGGGGACCGTGACCTTCCGGGCCTCCTACCGCGGTGGCTCGCTGCACGAGCGGAGCCGCTTCGCGCGGGTCGACGGGGCCTGGGTGTACGTGGACGGGGACTTCCCGGAGTGAGCCGGGGCGGCGGGCTCAGGGGGCCAGGATGTCCAGCTCGTGCAGTGCGCCCACGGTGATCTCGCGGGTCAGCCGCTCCGCGCGGGCCGCGTCGCCCTCCCGTACCGCCTCCGCGAGCTGGACATGCAGGGTGACGGCCGCCGGGTCGGGGTCCTCGAACATGACGTCGTGACGGGTGCGGCCCGAGAGGACCTCCGCGACGACGTCCCCGAGGCGGGCGAACATCTCGTTGCCCGAGGCGTCCAGGATCACCCGGTGGAAGGCCACGTCGTGGAGGAGGTACGCCTCCAGCCTGTGGCCTCGTGAGTTGGCGACCATGCCGAGCGCGCACTCGGTGAGCCGGGCGCACTGCTCGGAGGTGGCGTTGCGCGCGGCCAGGCCCGCGGCCACCGGTTCGACCGCCGAGCGCAGCACGGTCAGCGAACGCAGCTGCCGCGGGCGGTCGGAGCCGGCCAGCCGCCACCGGATGACCTGGGGGTCGTAGACGTTCCACTCGGACCTGGGGCGGACCGTCACGCCCACCCGGCGGCGGGACTCCACCAGGTGCATCGACTCCAGGACACGCACCGCCTCGCGCATCACGGAGCGCGACACCTCGAAGTGCTGGGCGAGTTCGTCCGTGCGCAGGACACTGCCCGGCGGGTATTCACCCGCGGTGATGGCGGGGCCCAGGGTGTCCAGTACATGGCCGTGCAGCCCCCGGCCCGGTGTGGTCATGCACTCAGCGTACGAGGCGGATCACGCAACACAAAAGTCAGATTTATTTGTCGCGGAGTCTTGAATTCGTCCTACCTAATCGGCTTCAGTGACGTCCGACATCAGATGTGGACGAGGACGAAGACAGACAGCGAGGCAGCGATGAGCACCCCCCACGTCGTCGTGGTCATGGGCGTCGCGGGCACCGGCAAGACCACGATCGGTCCCCTGCTCGCGGCCCGGCTCGGCGTTCCGTACGCCGAGGGCGACGACTTCCATCCCCCGGCCAACGTCGCCAGGATGGCGGCCGGGATTCCGCTCGGCGACGAGGACCGCCGGCCCTGGCTGGACGCCATCGGCGCCTGGGCGCACGGGCGGGCGGGGCTCGGCGGGGTGGTCAGCTGCTCGGCGCTGAAGCGGGCGTACCGCGACCGGCTGCGGGCCGCCGCTCCCGGCATCGTCTTCGTTCACCTCGCGGGCGACCGCTCGCTCATCGAGGACCGGATGGCGCACCGGCGGGGGCACTTCATGCCCACGGCGCTGCTGGACTCCCAGTTCGCCACGCTCCAGCCGCTGGGGCAGGACGAGGCGGGGGTCGTGGTGGACGTCTCGGGCAGTCCCGAGGAGATCACCTCCCGCGCCCTCGACGCGCTGCGCGACCTGGAGCGGCCCTCCCCCGGGTCCTCCCCCCGCTCCTCGCGGTAGCCCCCTCTCCCCCGCGCGGCCCGTCCTCCTCCCCCCGAGGGGCGCCGCCGCGCGGACCCTCCCCACCCGAAACCGAGAGTCCCTCTCCTCACCCAAGGGAACACCCGTGACCAGACTCAGCGTCGAGATGCTGGCAGCGGACCCCGTCGAGCCGATCACCTCGGCGGGACACGCTCAGCTGGGCATCGCGGTACTGGCGGGCATCGCCGTCATCGTTCTGCTCATCACCGTGTTCAAGCTCCACGCCTTCCTCGCCCTGACCATCGGCTCGCTCGCGCTCGGCGCGTTCGCGGGGGCACCGCTCGACAAGGCGATCACCAGTTTCAGCACCGGCCTCGGCTCGACCGTCGCCGGTGTGGGCGTCCTGATCGCGCTGGGCGCGATCCTCGGCCGGCTGCTCGCCGACTCCGGCGGCGCCGACCAGATCGTCGACACGATCCTCGCGAAGGCGGGGGGCCGTGCGATGCCGTGGGCGATGGTGCTGATCGCCTCGGTGATCGGCCTGCCGCTGTTCTTCGAGGTCGGCATCGTGCTGCTGATCCCGGTCGTGCTCATGGTCGCCAGGCGCGGCAACTACTCGCTGATGCGCATCGGCGTCCCGGCGCTCGCGGGCCTGTCCGTGATGCACGGTCTGGTCCCCCCGCACCCCGGCCCGCTGGCTGCGATCGACGCGGTCAAGGCCGACCTCGGTGTGACGCTGGCGCTCGGCGTGCTGGTCGCCATACCGACGGTGATCATCGCCGGCCCGCTGTTCTCGAAGGTCGCCGCCCGCTGGGTGGACGCCCCGGTCCCGGCCCGGATGGTCCCTCCGCGCGCCTCCGGGGAACCGGAGCGGCGGCCGGGCTTCGGCGCGACGCTGGCCACCGTGCTGCTGCCGGTGGTGCTGATGCTGTCCAAGGCACTGGTCGACGTCGTCGTCGACGACCCGGCGAGGATGGTGCAGCGCGTCTTCGACGTGATCGGCTCCCCCCTGACAGCCCTGCTCGCAGCCGTGGTCGTGGGCATCTTCACGCTGGGCCGCCCGGCCGGGTTCGGCAGGGAGCGGATCTCGGGGATCGTCGAGAAGGGACTCGCGCCGATCGCGGGCATCCTGCTCATCGTCGGCGCGGGCGGCGGCTTCAAGCAGACGCTGATCGACTGCGGCGTGGGCCAGATGGTCCTGGACATATCCAAGGACTGGTCGATACCCGCGCTGCTGCTGGCCTGGCTGATCGCGGTGGCGATCCGGCTGGCGACCGGCTCCGCCACCGTGGCCACCGTCTCGGCGGCCGGTCTGGTCGCGCCGCTGGCCGCCGGCATGTCGACCACGCACACCGCCCTGCTGGTGCTGGCCATCGGCGCGGGCTCCCTCTTCCTGAGCCATGTCAACGACGCCGGGTTCTGGCTGGTGAAGGAGTACTTCGGGCTGAGCGTCGGGCAGAACCTGAAGACCTGGTCGGTCATGGAGTGCATCATCTCCGTGGTCGCCGGGGGCCTGGTCCTGCTGCTGTCCCTCGTCCTCTAGAGGACCTCTGGAGGCACCCGGTCACAGCGGGCGCCCCACCGGCGAGCCGAGGATGCCGCGGCGGCGATCAGGTCGTCGGTCGCCGCCGTGATCCGCGTGCTCCCTCACGAGCCCGTCCAGGCGTTCCGGCCACCCGCCCGCCGGGCCGACGTTCCCGTCGCCGGCACCGGGCAGCACGATCTCCGGGACGGCAGGCGTTCGAGCCCGGCGGACAGCGGGCAGCGGGACCCGGAACCGTCGCACGACCCGGACGCCGGAGCTCCGGCGGGGGCCGAGCGGGCCGCTGGCCGGGGCGTCGCCGACGGCCACGACGCGCAGGGAGCGGCCCGCGCTGTCCCGGCCGTGGCCGCTAGGGCCTGTTCTGAGGGCGCCACAGCGGGTGCTCCCGCTCCGCCCACGACCGGCTGACCAGCCCGGTCCGCAGCCCCCGCCGTGCCTCCGGGTCGCCGAGGGCCATGCCGATGTGGCCGGCGACGACCACGCCGATCGTCAGGGCGAGCCAGTCGTGGACGAACGTCGCGGACGTGCGCCACACCAGGGGCGTGAGACGGGTGAACCACATCAG
Source organism: Streptomyces sp. PSU-S4-23 (assembly GCF_055632315.1). Classification (NCBI taxonomy): domain Bacteria; kingdom Bacillati; phylum Actinomycetota; class Actinomycetes; order Kitasatosporales; family Streptomycetaceae; genus Streptomyces; species Streptomyces sp. PSU-S4-23. The sequence goes on from NZ_JBVMUU010000002.1 coordinate 1,439,911, forward strand.
CAGCCCCGTGCCGAGCATCACCAGGGTGGCGCCCGCGATCCAGGCCGCGTACGTCTTCTGGCCCGCGTTGAACTTGCCGGCGGGCCGGGACGCACGGCGGTGGTCGCGGCGCAGGGCCGCACGCAGCCACAGCCGGTCGTGCGGCCCCCAGCGGTTGAGATGCCCGAGATCCGCGCGGAAGGCGCGGGAGACCAGGCCCGCCAGCACCGGCAGGGGCAGCAGCAGCCCCGCCCACTCGTGGATGCGGACCACCAGTTCGCGGCGCCCCACCAGCTCCGCGAGGGCGGGGATGTAGAGGCAGGCCGCGGTGGCCACGCACACGCCCATGAGCGCGGCCGTCGCGCGGTGGACCCAGCGCTCGGCGCGGGTGAAGCGCCGCACCCGGGCCGGGGCGGAGACGGGGTGCGGGGCGTCAACTCGTGGGGGCATCGTCCCGCCCGTTCGACCGGCCGACCCACGCGTCGACGTCGTAGCCGCGTTCCTCCCAGTAGCCGGGGCGGACGTCCCGGGTGACGGTGATGCCGGAGAGCCACTTCGCGGACTTGTAGAAGTACATGGGGGCGACATAGAGGCGGACCGGGCCGCCGTGGTCGTGGCTCACCGGCTTGTCCCGCATCGTCAGCGCGACCAGCACGTCGGCGCGGCGCGCCTGGTCGAGGGTGAGGCTCTCGGTGTACGCCCCGTCGAAGCAGGTGAAGCGCACGGCGCCGGCGGAGGGGCGGACGCCCGCCGCGTCCAGCAGCGTCGCGAGCCGTACGCCCTGGAACGGGGTCTTCGGCACCCGCCAGCCCGTGACGCACTGCACGTCGTGCACGAGCCGGGTCTGGGGCAGGGCACGCAGGTCGGCGAGGGTGTACGTGGCCGGGTGGTCGACCAGGCCGTCCACGGTGAGGCGGTAGTCCCTCTCGCCCCGGTGCGGGACGGACGCGGTCACGGAGTAGTAGCGGAAGCCGCCGCCGTTGGGCAGCAGACCGGTCAGCCCGGTGGGGTCCTTGCCGGACACGCTGCCCAGGAAGGACTCCAGGCCGCGCTGGAGCGTGGGCGCGGCCACGACGCCGAGTGCGCCGAGTCCGAGGGTGCCCAGCAGCACCCGGCGGCCGATCGGGGTGCCGTCCGCCGCCGGGCCGGGCGTCTCCCGGTCCGCGGGGCCCGGTGCGTCCCGCTCTTCGGGTCGTTCAGCGTTCACCCCACGATTCGAGCACCCGTCGCCCCTTCGGGGCCAGGGGTGACGGGTGCCCGTCAGAATTCCGTAACCACTTCTCACCCGGTTCCCGGGCGGGGTGTGGTGCGCCCCCGGGAACCGGACGGAGGCGTGCCACGGGGGGCGGGCACCGTGCCCGGCGGGCCGCGCCGGGGGCTCCGGGCCGCCTCCGCGCCGGCCTACGCCGCCGACTCCGCGGCCTTGTCCAGCTGGAACGCCTCGTTGCCCAGGCCGATACGGGCGTGCGCCTCGGGTCTGCGGGAGCGCAGCACCAGCCCCTGGACCAGACCGAGCACGAGGGCCACCCCGATGACCGCCGGGAGCAGCCGGCCGAGCGCGGAGTCCGGGCCCGTACCGACCAGGACGTCGAAGTCCTTGACCGTGTAGCCGACGATCACGAGGAGCGCCAGACCGGACGCCGCGGAGGTCGCGAGCCGCCATGCCTGCGCACGGGCGGAGCCGCGGCGGGCGAAGAAGACGATCACCGAGACGGAGGCGGCCACCATCAGCACCGTGACGCCGAGCGCGCCGACGCTGCCGAACCAGGTGAACAGGTGCAGCACGGGCGCGGTCGGGTCGCCGTCCGGCTTGTCGTCGGCGACCGCGAAGGCGATCACGACCGCGGCGGACACCGCGCTCTGCAGCAGGGAGCCCGTGCCGGGGGCCCCGCCGGCGCCGGTCGTGCGCCCGAAGGCGGCGGGCAGCAGGCCCTCGCGGCCCATGGCGAACGCGTACCGGGCGACGACGTTGTGGAAGCTGAGCATCGCCGCGAACATGCCGGTGACGAACAGCACGTGCAGCACATCGGTGAAGGTGTGGCCGAGCAGGGACTCCGTCAGCCAGAACAGCAGGCCCGCGCTCTGCTCGCGGGCGGCCGGGACGATCCCGGAGGGCCCGGCGGCGACCGTCAGCGCCCAGCAGGTGATCGCGAAGAAGACGGCCACGAAGCCGACCGCGAGGAACATCACCCGCGGCACCAGCAGATGCGGGCGGCTGGTCTCCTCGGCGTAGACGGGGGCCTGTTCGAAGCCCAGGAAGGCCGCCACGCAGAAGCAGAGCGCGGTGCCGACGCCGGCACCGGTGAGGGTGCCGGGGTCGAAGGCGTGCAGCGACAGGCCCTCCGCGGCCGGGTTCGCGACGGCCGCGATGTCGAAGAGGACGACGAGGGCCACCTCGATCAGCAGCAGCACGCCCAGCACGCGCGCGTTGACGTCGATCTTCAGCCGGCCGAGCACTCCGACGACGAGGACGGCGGCCAGGGCCGGGATCCACCAGGCGACCCGGGCGTCCAGGTAGGTGGCGAACAGGCCGGAGACCTCGAAGCCGAAGATGCCGTAGATGGCGAACTGCAGCGCGCTGTAGGCGACGAGGGCGACCGCGGCGGCGGCCGCGCCGCAGGTGCCGCCCAGGCCGCGGGAGATGTAGGCGTAGAACGCGCCCGCGTTGTGGACATGGCGGCTCATCTCCGCGTAGCCGAAGGAGAAGAGGCCGAGCACCAGGCCGAGGACGACGAAGAGCAGGGGCTGTCCGACGACGCCCATCACCCCGAATGTGGTGGGCATGACACCCGCGACCACCATGAGGGGGGCGGTCGCGGCCAGCACGGACAGCAGCAGTCCCGCCGTGCCGAGCCGGCCGGCGCGCAGGGCGCGCTCCTGCCCCTTGAAGGTGCTGATGGTGCCGCCGCCGTCGGCGGCCGGTCCGCTCCTGCTGGCACTGCCGGTCGTCATCGCGCGATGGTCCTTTCGGTGTCTCTTGCGGGGGACTGGGGATCTCCGCGGCCGGCGTTCACATCATGCCCAGCGCGTGCTCGCGCGCGGCGTGGAAGGCCCGGTACGGGTCGCGGTCCGGGTACGACCACGGCGCCGGGGTCGCGTACGGGCCGATGCGGTGGAACAGGGCGGCGGCCTCGGCGCCCCGGCCCTCGCAGTACTTGGCGTGGGCGAGGAAGTTGAGGTCCACGTGGCGGCGCGGGTGGTCGTCGCGCTCCCATTCCAGCCACCAGTCGAACGCGGCCTTCATCACCTGGCGGGCCCGCCGCCCCACCCAGTGGCCGGAGGCGACGGGGTCGGCGGGTTCGCTGCCCGCGGCGGCCAGCACACGGTAGCGCTCGGCGTGCGCGACGACCGGAAGGATGGCGAGCGGCGAGTCCGCGGGAGCCTGCTCGGCGGCCCAGCCGGCGAAGTCGTAGACCTCGTGCAGCGGGTCCTGCCCCAGGTCGGCGCGGCGCTCGGCGAGCCGGGCGACCATCAGGTGGTGGGCGTGGTGATGGTCCGGGTAGCGGGCGCGGACCTCGTCGAAGAGGCGCACCACCTCCTCCTCGGTGCCGAGCGACCGTTCGAGGATCAGCAGTCCGAGCCAGGGCGTCGGGTCCTGGGGGGCGAGCCCGGCCGCGGCCCGGCACGCCTCGCGGGCCGTGTCCGCGCGCTCCTTGCCCCACAGCGCGCGGTGGACGGTGGCATGGGCGACGAGGACGGAGGCGCAGGGCGACTCAGGCTCGGCGAGCTGCCAGTCGCGCGCCCAGGCGAGGGCGGTGGGCTCCTGCGCGAGAACGGTGACGCGGTGCCCACGGCGGTCCCAGTCGTCACGGGTCGCGGCGAGCAGGGCGCGGACGATGGCCCATCGCCCCCGGGCCAGCGAGGTCCGGGCGGCGACGAGTTCGGCGTCGTCGAGCGCGGCGTCGAAGACGTGGGCCGCGCGTTTGCGGCCACGGCCGAACGCCGCTGGGGGTGGGGGTGGCACCGCGGGACAGTCCTTACAGAACGCGGCTCGTCAGGGGGCGGTCACGCACAGCAAACCCTCCGCCGACGGCGCGCGTCAAGGGCCGACCTGTTGGGCTACACGTGTCAAGTGCCCATCGCCGCAGAGGCGTTGAACACGCGTCGGCTCGATGCACCGCTGGTGCCCGCCGAGTGGCGGCTAGCCGACCGCCTGCGCCGCCGCCCGTCCCGCCGTGCGCCCCGAGAACAGGCAGCCCCCGAGGAACGTGCCCTCCAGGGAGCGGTAGCCGTGCATCCCGCCGCCGCCGAACCCGGCCGCCTCACCGGCCGCGTAGACACCCGGGAGCGGATCGCCGCCCTCGCTGAGCACCCGCGAGGAGAGGTCGGTCTCCAGGCCGCCCAGCGTCTTTCGGGTGAGGATGTTGAGGCGTACGGCGATCAGCGGGCCCGCCTTGGGATCGAGGATGCGGTGCGGGGCGGCCGTGCGGATCAGCCGGTCGCCGAGGAACCTGCGGGCGCCGCGCATCGCCGTCACCTGGAGGTCCTTGGTGAAGGGATTGAGGATCTCCCGGTCGCGCGCGACGATCTCGCGGCGCAGCGCGGCCTCGTCGATGAGCGGCTCCTCGGTGAGCGCGTTCATACCGCGCACCAGGGCCCCCAGGTCCTTCTCGACGACGAAGTCGGCGCCGTGGTCCATGAACGCCCTGACCGGGCCGGGCACGTCCGCGCGGGCCCGCCCGATCACGTCCCTGACCGACCTCCCGGTGAGGTCGGGGTTCTGCTCGGAGCCCGAGAGCGCGAACTCCTTGCCGATGATCTTCCGGTCGAGCACGAACCACGTGTGGTCGTACCCGGTCCGCATGATGTGCTCCAGGGTGCCGAGGGTGTCGAAGCCGGGGAACAGCGGCACCGGCAGCCGCCGGCCGCGGGCGTCGAGCCAGAGCGAGGAGGGCCCGGGCAGGACACGGATGCCGTGGTTGTCCCAGACGGGGTTCCAGTTGTGCAGCCCCTCGGTGTAGTGCCACATGCGGTCGCGGTTGATCAGCCGGGCGCCCGCCCCCTCGGCGATGCCCAGCATCTTGCCGTCGACGTGTGCGGGCACGCCGGAGACCATCCGCTCCGGCGGGCTGCCGAGTCGCTCGGGCCAGTTCGCACGGACCAGGTCGTGGTTGCCGCCGATGCCGCCCGTGGTGATGACCACCGCCTGGGCCCTGAGCTCGAAGGCGCCGGTGACCGTGCGGCTGCTGGCCCTGCCCCGCTCCGCGGCCGAGGGCTCCAGGATCTCGCCGGTGACCGTGTCGACGGCGCCCGCGCTGCGCGACAGCCCCGTGACGCGGTGGCGGAACCTCAGCTCGACGAGGCCGCGGGCGGCCCCCGCCCGCACCCGCCGCACGAACGGCTCGATCAGACCGGGACCCGTCCCCCAGGTGATGTGGAAGCGGGGGACGGAGTTGCCGTGCCCGGTGGCGTCGTAGCCGCCGCGCTCGGCCCAGCCGACCACCGGGAAGAAGCGCACGCCCTGCCCGTGCAGCCAGGCCCGCTTCTCACCGGCCGCGAAGTCGACGTACGCCTTGGCCCACCTGCGCGGCCAGTGGTCCTCGGGGCGGTCGAACGCGGCCGTGCCCATCCAGTCCTGGAGGGCGAGCGCATGGCTGTCCCGGATCCGCAGCCGGCGCTGTTCGGGAGAGTCCACGAAGAAGAGGCCACCGAAGGACCAGAACGCCTGGCCGCCCATCGACTGCTCCGGCTCCTGATCGAGGAGGATCACCTTCCGGCCGGCGTCCACCAGCTCCGCGGCCGCCGTCAGTCCGGCGAGGCCCGCCCCGATCACGATGACATCAGCGTCGTAGGCCATGCGCCCGTCCTCTCGCCGCGACCGGCAGTCGGTACGTTGTCCGTGTTGTTACTGACGGGTCAGATCCTTCGACAGGAAGAGTGACCGCGTCAACCGGCTGTTTCCGGGTACTCGCGGTAGCGGTCGCCACGTTCGTCCCCGTTCCGGGGCGGCTGCGCGGCCACCCGGTACGAACGGCCCGGGGCGTCACCCGGGCGGCCGGGGCCTGCCGGGAAGCGGCCAACCACGGGCAGGCCACCATGCGGAGCGCTACAGTCGGCGTGATACGCATCCCGTGACCCCGCTGAATCATTGAGGTACGCAGCGTGTCGGTACTGGTTCTGGCTCTCGCCGTGAGCGCGGCCGTCTGTCTGGGCACCGGATTCGTGCTGCAGCAGAACGCCGCCCAGCAGGCGCCGCTGAGCGACTTCCTCTCTCCCAGGCTGCTGCTGGACCTGATGAGGATGCCCCGCTGGCTCGCCGGCATCGGTCTGATGGTCGCGGGCATGGTCCTCAGCGCGGGTGCCCTGGCCAACGGCGAGATCTCCGTGGTCGAGCCGCTGGTCGCCACGAACCTGCTGTTCGCCCTGGCACTGTCCCGCCAGCAGACCAGGCAGCCGCTGGGCCGTCAGGGCTGGGCGGGGCTCGCGCTGCTCGCCGGCGGCGTCACCGCGTTCCTGCTCGCGGGCCAGCCCGAGGGCGGCAACGCCATCACCAACCCCCTGCGGCACTGGCTGATCATCGGTGTGGTGGTCGGGCTGGCGCTGCTGCTGACGACGTGTGCGAAGAAGTCCCGGCTGATCACCGGACCGGTGCTGCTGGGTCTGGCGGCGGGGCTCCTGTACGGCGTGCAGGACGCGCTCACCCGGGTCAGCGGGCAGCGGTTCGCCCAGGGCGGCTGGGCGGAGCTCATCACCGGCTGGCAGCCGTACGGCGTGCTGGTGCTCGGGGTGGCGGGACTGATCCTGGTGCAGAGCGCGTTCGAGACGGCACCGCTGCGGATGTCCCTGCCGGCCCTGACCGCGGCCCAGCCGCTGGCCGGGATCCTGTGCGGGGTGGGCTTCCTCGGCGACCGGCTGCGCACCGACGCGGGTGCGCTGGCCTGGCAGGCGGCCGGCCTGGCGGCGATCGTCGCCGGCATCGTGCTGCTGGGGATGCACCCCGCCATGCCGCGGGGCACGGGGGCCCCGCAACGGCAGAAGGATCTCCAGCCGGGCTGACCGGCACCGCCGCCCGCGGTCCCGGGGCGGGGCTGGTTGGATGGGCCCATGAGTGCCGCCGACGAACTCCTCGACATCGTGGACGAGAACGACAGGGTCATCGGGCAGTCGCCGCGCGGCGAGGCGTACGCGCGCGGATTGCGCCACCGGTGTGTGTTCATCCAGGCGCGGGACGCCGAAGGCCGGATCTTCGTCCACCGCCGCACACCCACCAAACTGGTCTTCCCCTCCCTGTACGACATGTTCGTCGGCGGGGTCGTCGGGGCGGGCGAGACGTACGACGCCGCCGCCCTGCGGGAGGCCGAGGAGGAGCTCGGCGTCAGCGGGCTGCCCCGGCCCGAGCCGCTCTTCAAGTTCCTGTACGACGACGGGGCAGGCCGGACCTGGTGGTCCTCCGTCTACCGGGTCCGCTGCGAGCTGCCCGTCAGCCCCCAGGCCGAGGAGGTCGCCTGGCACGGCTTCCTGCCCGAGGACGAGGTGGAACGCCGTCTGTCCGACTGGACCTGGGTGCCGGACGGGCTCGCGGCGTACGAGCGGCTGAGAGCGCACCACCGCCGCGCCACGGGCTGACGGACGCCGTGTCGCCGGGCGCACTCGGCGTACACGGACGGCACACATGCCCGATAAGCCTGAAAGACCCCGCTTCGTCCCGTTAGCCTGGGCCACCACCGCACCACATCTCCGAAGGTGAGCGCCATGAGCACCCTCCACCGGGAACACACCGCGCACGAGCACAGCCACGGGCCGGCCTGCGGGCACGACGCGGTACCGCACGGGGACCACGTCGACTACGCGCACGACGGGCACCTGCACCGCGAACACGGCGGCCACTGGGACGAGTGCGAGCCCAGCGGACACATCACGCACGAGGGCCACGACCACCGGCACGGCGAGGGCTGCGGCCACCGGCGGGTCCGGCACGGGGACCACGTCGACTACCTGCACGACGGGCATCGGCACGCCGAGCACGAGGGCCACTGGGACGATCACTGACGCCGGTCCGGTCGGCGCCACGGGGACCCCGTGGCGCCGATCACGTTCGCTCCACCCACTGGACGACATACCGACCGGTCGGCATCATGGTGCCCGTCACGTTTCCACGCATGTAGGAGCCATGATGAGCCCAGATCACCCGCCGGGTCTCGATCTCGACCGGTTGCGCGGCCTGCTCGACACCGAGCGGCCCGGCCTGGTGACCGGCCCCCTCACCGGCCGGCTGATCGAGGGCGGGCGGTCGAACCTCACGTACGCCGTGTCGGACGGCACCACCCAGTGGGTCGTCCGGCGTCCGCCGCTCGGGCATGTGCTGGCCACCGCGCACGACATGAAGCGCGAGCACCGGGTGATCAGCGCACTGTACCCAACGGCCGTCCCGGTGCCGCGCCCGGTGCTCCTGTGCGAGGACGAGTCGGCCCTGGGCGCGCCCTTCTACGTCATGGACTTCGTCGAGGGCACCCCCTACCGCACCGCCGAGCAGCTGGCCCCGCTCGGCCCGCAGCGCACACGGGACGCGGTCCTCGGCCTGGTCGACACGCTGGTCGAGCTGCACGCGGTGGAGCCCGCCTCGGTCGGTCTGGAGGACTTCGGCCGCCCGGAGGGCTTCCTGGACCGTCAGCTGCGCCGCTGGGGCAAGCAGCTGGACGCCTCCCGCAACCGCGAGCTGCCCGGCATCGACGAGCTGCACTCGGCTCTCGGCCGGGAACTGCCCCCCTCGCCCGCGGCCACCGTGATCCACGGCGACTACCGCCTGGACAACGTGCTGCTCGGCGAGGACGACCGCATCGCGGCCGTCCTGGACTGGGAGATGTCCACGCTCGGCGACCCGCTCACCGACGTGGGTCTGCTGGTGATGTACAGCGTGCCGCTCCGGCTGCCGAACTCCCCCATCTCCACGACCGCCTCGGCCGCCGGGCACCCGGACCCGGCCGAGCTGGTCGAGCGGTACGCCGCGCGTTCCGGGCGCGACGTCGCCGCGGTCTCCTGGTACACGGCGTTCGCCTGGTTCAAGCTCGCCGTGATCCTCGAGGGCATCCACTACCGCTACACGCTCGGCCAGACGGTCGGCGCGGGCTTCGACCGCATCGGCGAGCTGGTGCCCCTGTTCGTCGAGCACGGCCTCACCACCCTTCAGGAAGGCTGACCGCCATGCATTTCGCGTTCGACGCGCGCACCGAGGAACTGCGCGCCAAGCTGCTCACCTTCATGGACGAGTATGTCTACCCGGCCGAGCCGGTCGCCCACGAACAGCGTGCGCGCCTCGCCTCGCCGTGGGACACGCCCGCGATCGTCGAGGAGCTGAAGGCCGAGGCCCGCCGTCAGGGCCTGTGGAACCTCTTCCTGCCGGACGCCGAGCACGGCGCCGGGCTCACCAACCTCCAGTACGCCCCGCTCGCGGAGATCACCGGCCGCTCTCCGCAGCTCGCGCCGACCGCGCTGAACTGCGCGGCACCGGACACGGGCAACATGGAGGTGCTCGCGCAGTTCGGCGACGAGCGGCAGAAGAAGCAGTGGCTGGAGCCGCTGCTGGCGGGCGAGATCCGCTCGGCGTTCGCGATGACCGAACCCGAGGTGGCCTCCTCGGACGCCACCAACATCGCCACGCGCATCGAGCGGGACGGCGACGAGTACGTCATCACCGGCCGCAAGTGGTACGCCTCCGGGGCGATGAACCCGGACTGCAAGATCTTCATCGTGATGGGCAAGACCGACCCGGACGGTCCCGACGTCCACCGCCAGCAGTCCATGGTGCTGGTCCCGCGCGACACGCCCGGCGTCGACGTCGCCCGCGCCATGCAGGTGTACGGCTACGAGGACCACTACCACGGCGGCCACGCCGAGGTCGTCTTCGACCACGTGCGTGTGCCGGTGTCGAACCTGATCGGCGAGGAGGGCGGCGGCTTCGCCATCGCCCAGGCCCGTCTCGGTCCCGGGCGCATCCACCACTGCATGCGGCTGATCGGCATGGCCGAGCGGGCGATCGAGCTGATGTGCCGGCGGGCGGTCTCGCGTACGGCGTTCGGCAGGCCGCTGGCCCAGCAGGGCGTCGTCCACGGCTGGATCGCCGACGCGCGCGTGGCCGTCGAGCAGCTGCGGCTGCTGGTCCTGAAGACCGCGTGGATGATGGACACGGTCGGCAACAAGGGCGCCCACACCGAGATCCAGGCCATCAAGATCGCCACCCCCCGCACGGTCGTCGACATCATCGACAAGGCGGTCCAGCTGCACGGCGCGGGCGGTGTCAGCCAGGACTTCCCGCTGGCCGAACTCTGGGCCGCGGCCCGGACGCTGAAGATAGCGGACGGTCCGGACGAGGTGCACCAGCGGTCGCTGGCGCGGCGGGAACTGAGGAAGTACCTGTGAGCGCGGGGCCGGTACGGGCGCCTTCCGGCGCGCGTACCGGCCCTGCTCGCCCGCTCACGCCTCAGGGGCGCACCCCGTCGAGGCCGATGTTCAGATGGCGTGGGCCGCGCAGGACCGCGTTGCGCCGGTAGGGCGGCGGGTCCTCGACCAGCCGGGGAGCGTCGAGCCTGCGGGCGAGTTCGGACAGCGCGATCTGTGCCTCCAGCCGGGCCAGCGGCGCGCCGAAGCAGCTGTGGATGCCGCTGCCGAAGCCGAGGTGCTGGATGTCCTTGCGGTCCGGGTCGAACCGGTCGGGGTCCTCGAAGCGCTCCGGGTCCCTGTTGCCCGCGGCCAGGACGAGCCAGATCCTCGACCCCTGCGGAATGGTGACCCCGCGCACCTCGATGTCCGCGATACAGGTGCGCTGCGGCACGAGCTGCACCGGCGGCTCGTAGCGCAGCAGTTCCTCCACGAGGTTGACGGCCAGGCCCGGCTCGTCGCGCAGCCGGTGCAGGACCTGCGGGTGGCGCAGCAGCGTGAGCATGCCGTTGGTGATCAGGTTGACCGTGGTCTCGTGGCCCGCGATCAGCAGCAGCACCGCGGTGCTGAGCACCTCCGTCATCGTCATGGGGCCGTCGGGGCCGTGACCGGCCACCAGCTCGGACAGCATGTCGGTGCCGGGTTCCCTGCGGCGCTCCTCGACCAGTCCGGCCAGGTACATGCCCAGCTGCATCCGTGTCTCCTGCACGGAGCGCAGGCGGTCGGCCTCGCTCCCGCCCGTTTCCGGGTCCAGGCTGGCGACGAGCGGGTCGATCCAGGCACGGAAGCGCGGCTCGTCCTCGCGCGGCACCCCGAGCAGACGGCAGATGACGGTCACCGGGAAGGGATACGCGAACCGGTCGACCAGGTCGGCCTGCCGTGCGTCCCGCAGTCCGTCGATCAGGCCGGAGACGATCTCGCGGAGTTCGCCGCTCATGGCATCGATCCGGCGGGGGCTGTGCGGCGGGCCGAAGGGCCGGTTGGCCATGCGCCGCAGCCGGTCGTGCTCCGGAGGGTCCAGCCGGATGAAGCTCGGCGGCAGCCCGGCCTCCTCCGGTCCGCCCGGTTCGTCGGCACCCGCGGCGGCGAGGTTGGCGGCGTCGGAGCTGATCCGCGGGTCGTGCAGCAGGCTGCGGATGTCCCAGTAGGAGCCGACGAGGTAGGGGCCGCCCTCCTCCTCGTGCAGCACCGGGGTCCTGCGGAGCTCCTCGTAGAGGGGGTACGGGTCGGCGCGGTTGGCGTAGTCGGTGATCCGGCTCAGGAGCGAGGAGTGCGTCATGGGGGTCCTCGGGGCGTGAGGGGCCGTCGGGGGTGGGGGCGTGGTGCCGGGGGTGGCCGGCGGTCAGGGGCGGCCCGGGGTGAAGACCAGCCGCTGGTCGGCCGGTGAGTAACCGCTGAGGGTCACCGTCGGGCCGTGCGTCGGCAGGGCCGGGTCCGGGAAGTCGGCCGGGACCGGCCGGTGCCCCTCGGGCCGGCGGTCCACGGTGGGGAAGTCCAGGGGGAAGGGCGCGCCGGTCTCGATCAGCCGCTGGTAGAACTGCAGCCATCGTGTGCTGTCGAAGCTCACGGCGGCGATGACACGGTCCTGGTACCCGTACACGCCGACGAACCGGCGCTCGGCGAGCGACCCCTGCGCGATCATGATCTGCTCGCCCAGGGCCGGGACGCCGACCGACTTGATGTTCACCCCGAACTGCGCCGACCAGAAGGCGGGCACCCACAGGTGCGGGCGCCGCTCGGCAGCGGGGCTGATCATGTTGTGCGCGGCGACCTCGGCCTGGGCGACGGCGTTGCCCCAGTGTTCGAGGGACAGGAACTGGTAGCCGAACAGCGGGTGCGGGGACCGCGCGACATCACCGGCGACATAGATGTCGTCGGTGACGATGCCGCGGACGTCGAAGGCCCGGCAGCCCGCGTCGCAGGCGATGCCCCGGGGGCCCGCGCCGAGCCCGGACCCGGCCAGCCATGCGGTGTTGCGCAGCGCGCCCAGCGCGACGACCACGACGTCCGTCTCGACGGTGGCGCCGTCGGACAGATGGGCGGCGCGCACCCGGCCCGCCGTGTCGCCCTCCAGGGCGGTGACCATGATCCCGGTGCGCAGGTCCACACCGTGCTCGCGCTGCAGCCCCGCGGCCACCGCGCCGACCACCCCGCCGAGGGCACCGGCCAGGGGCGCGCCCGCGCGTTCCGCGACGGTGACCTCGATGCCCCTGTCCCGGCAGGCGGAGGCGATCTCCGAACCGGTGAAGCCGGCACCGATGACGAAGACACGGCGCGGCCCGGCCTTCAGCCGTCGGTGCAGACCGGCCGCGTCGTCGCGGGTCCGCAGCACGAAGACCCCGTCCAGCCGGGCCTCGGTCTCCTTCGGCCACGGCCTGGCGTGGACCCCGGTCGCGATCAGCAGCCGGTCGTACTCCACCTCGTCCCCGTCCGCCAGCCGCACCCGGTGGGCGGCCATGTCGAGACCGGTCGCCGCGACGCCGAGGCGCCACGTCGCGTCGATCTCCCGGCGCCGGGGCAGCTCGGTGTGGAGCGGGGACGCCCTGCCCAGCAGGACCGCCTTGGACAGCGGCGGCCGGTCGTACGGCTCGTACGGCTCGTCGCCGATCATGGTGAGCGAACCGGCGAAGCCCTCGGCCCGCAGCGTCTCGGCGGCCCGCAGACCCGCCAGCGAGGCCCCCACGATCACGATCCGGCCCTCGCGTCTGAGCCGTTCCAGGAACGCGTCAGCCGCCACGGGACGTCCCCCGTCCCGTCCCGGTGGACGGGTCGCCGTGATCGTCCGGCCCTTCGGCCGTGATCGCCTGCACCGGGCAGGCCGCGACCGCGCGGGCCAGCCTCTCCCGCTGCTGCTCACCCGGGTGCGGGTCGTAGACGAGCGACTCCTCGCCGTACAGCGCGAAGACGTCCGGCGCGAGGAACGCGCACTGCGCGTATCCCTGGCATCGGTTGAGATCGACGACAAGCCTCATCGGGCCAGCATCGTCAACCGGCGCGGGGCCGCGCGCGCCGGAGCGCGCCGAAGGAGTGACCGCCCTAGGGCCGCAGCGCCCGCAGCAGCAGGTCCGCGAGGTGGTCGGCGACCTCCTGCGGGCTGAGCGGACCCTCCGGGCGGTACCACGTCGACAGGTGGTGCACGGAGCCGAAGTGGTAGTCGACGACCAGGTCGGCGGGCGTCGCCGTGGAGAACACGCCGGCCTTCTGGCCCTCCTCGATCAGGGCGCGGAACCGCTCGTGGTAGCGGCGCCGCTCCGCGCGCACCTGCTTGTTCTTCTCGGGGCTGAGGTGGTGCATGGACCGGAAGAAGATCATCGCGTCGTCGAGGTTCTCGATCGTGGTGACGACGACGTCGGCGGCGGCGGCCCGCAGTCGCTTCTCCACCGGCTCGTCGGCGCCCGCGAAGGCGTCGAGGCGCTCCTGCTGGACGCGCAGCACACGCGCGTACACCTCGTGCAGCAGGTCGTCCTTGGAGCCGAAGTAGTGGTACAGCGCCCCCTTGGTGACGCCGGCGGCCTCGACGATCTCCTGCACGGACGTGCGGTCGTAGCCCTTCTCCGCGAAGAGCCGGGTGGCGGCGGCCAGCAGCCGCTGCGGAACGGGCGTACCGTTCCCGTCCGTCGTTCTGGGCACTGCCGCCACCTGCCTTTCCATGATGTCTACCGGCTCGTCCGCGCCTGGGAACGCAGTTCCCGACGGAGGATCTTCCCACTCGCCGTCTTCGGCAGGTCGGGCAGTATCTCCACCTGCCGCGGGTATTTGTAGGCGGCCAGTCTCTCCCTGCAGTACGCGGCGAGCGCATCCGGGTCGGCCTCCGCACCCGGCCGCAGGCTGATGTAGGCCTTGACGGTCTCCCCGCGGTACCCGTCCGGCACTCCGACGACGGCCGCCTCGCGCACCGCCGGATGGGTGTAGAGGACGTCCTCTACCTCGCGCGGCCACACCTTGAAGCCGGACGCGTTGATCATGTCCTTCTTCCGGTCGACGACGTAGAGCCAGCCCTGTGGATCCATGAACCCTATGTCACCGGTGCGCAGTTCGCCGTCGGGGAACGTCTCGGCGGTGGCCTCGGGGCGCCGCCAGTAGCCGGGCACCACCTGCGGGCCCCGTACGACGATCTCGCCCTGCTCGCCGAACGGCACCTCCTGGCCCCGGTCGTCGACGATGCGGACGACCGTGTCCGGTCCGGGCAGGCCCACGGCCAGGGTCCCGGAGGCCGGGTCCACGGGGGCCTCGTGGCCGGGTGGCACGGAGGCGCAGGGGGCGGTGCACTCGGTGAGGCCGTAGCCGTTGCGGATGTACGGCCCGAAGCCGGCCCGGAACTTCTCCACCAGGGCCGGCGGCAGCGGGGCGCCACCGGAGGAGATGACCTGGAAGGAGGAGAAGTGGCCGGGGGTGACGGAGGGGTGCGCGGCCAGCGCCATGAAGGCGGTCGACGGGCCCACGGTGTAGTGGGGCCGGTGCTCGGCGAACGCGTCGAGCACGACGCCCGCCTCGAAACGGTAGGCGAGCACGAGGGTGCCCGCGCTGTTCAGGCAGGCCGCGAGTTCGACGACCATGCCGGTGATGTGGAACAGGGGTGCCAGCGCGAAGTAGACGGGCACGTCCGGCAGACCGAGCCCCGTGCGCTGCCGCTCGGCGTTGTACATGATGTTGCCGTGCGTGTTGGTGGCGCCCTTGGGGGTGCCGCTGGTGCCCGAGGTGTAGCTGATCAGAGCGATGTCGGACGGGCCGGGCTCGCGGCCCTCGGGGGCCTTGCCGCCCTGCCGGGCGACGGTCACGAGGTCGTCCGCGTCGGGGGCCTGCGGAAGGCGCTCGAAGTCCAGCACACGGGGGTCGTCACGGGTCTGCAGATCCCGTTCGCAGGTGGTCAGCACGATGCGGACGGGGGAGTCGGCGGCCGTCTCGCGCAGATACGCCTCCCAGGCGCGGTCGGAGCACACCAGGGCGCTCACCTCCGCGTCCCGGAGCACATGGGTGACCTCGCCCGCCTTGTACATCGGGTTGACGGGGACGACGCTCGCACCGGCCTTCCAGGCGCCGAGCAGGGCCAGCACGAACTGCGGGGAGTTCTGCAGCAGGATCGCGACCCGGTCGCCGCGCTCCAGGCCGCGGGCGGCGAGGTGCCCGGCGACGGAGTCGGTCAGGGCCTCCAGCGCGGCGTAGGTGATCCGGCCGTCGAAGTAGGTGAGGGCGGTGCGGTCCGCGGGGGCCGTGCGCAGGGCGTGCACCAGGGAGTCCGGGGGGCTGACCGGGGCACGCTGGGCGTCGTTCAGCAGGGCGAGCCAGGGCCGTGCGGCGTAGCAGGACGCGCTCACCGGGTGGCCTCCCACTTCTGCTGGATGTGGTTCATGCCGGTCAGCCAGCGATCCGGCACACCGGCGCGCGCCTGGTAGTACGCGGCGACCTCGGGGTGCGGGAGGATCAGGAACCGGTCCTCCTCGATGCCCTTGAAGAGCGCGTCCGCCACGTCCCCGGGCTCGATGGCGGTCGGCGCGAGCACCAGGTCGCCGGCGCTGCCGGAGGCGGTCAGCATGTCGGTGCGCACGCCCTGGGGGCAGATCGCGTGGACCTTGACCCCGCGGTGACGGTACGTCAGCGAGAGCCACTCGGCGAAGGCGTACGCCCCGTGTTTGGTGACGCTGTACGGGGCGGCGCCGATCATGGTGAGCAGTCCGGCCGCCGAGACCGTGGAGACGAACCGGCCCGCACCGCGCTCCAGCCAGCCCGGCAGGAGGGCGCGGGCCGCGCGGACGTGCGCCATGACGTTCACGTCCCAGGCCGCCGCCCACACCTCCTCGTCGGCGGCCTCGGTGCCGCCGGAGCCGAGGCCCGCGTTGGCGCAGTAGACGTCGACCGTGCCGCCGAGGGCGTCCCGCGCCTCGGTCACGATGGCGGAGGCGTCGCCCGGGACCGCGATGCCGCCGATCTCGTCGGCCACGGCCTTCGCCTTGCCGGCGTCCAGGTCGTTGACGACGACCCGGGCCCCCTCGGCGGCGAAACGGCGGGCCAGGGCGGCTCCGATACCGCCTCCCGCCCCGGTGACGACCACTCCCGCATCCTGCACGGCTTCCACCATCGGTCTCCTTCGACGCGAAGCGAATCGGCTCTGCTGCGAGCGCCAGACTAACCAGTCGGTATGTCCTCGGGGAAGAGGCGGCCGGGGGTGTTGTACCGCTCCGGTGCGCGCGCCGGTGTTCAGGGCCGGTGTTCCTGACTAGCGTTCATGGCCATGACAGTTACGCCATGACAGTTGCGCCATGACAGTTGCGTCGATCACGGAGGTCACCGCATGAGGCTGTCCAGACGAGGGCTGCTCGCCGCGACCGCTGCGGCCGTGCCGCTCCCCGCACCCGCCGCACCCGCCGCGTCCGCCCGGGGCCGCGGCGGACGGCTGCGCACCGGCTTCGAACGCCTGGCGGCGGACGGCTACGCGCCGCTGGAGGGCCGGCGGGTCGGCGTCGTCACCAACCCCACCGGGGTGACCCGGGACCTGCGGCACATCGTCGACGTCATGCACGCCGACGCGCGGGTGGACCTGGTCGCCGTCTTCGGACCCGAGCACGGCTTCCGCGGCACCGCTCAGGCCGGCGGTTCCGAGGGGCGCTACGACGACCCGGCGACCGGACTGCCCGTCTACGACACGTACCTGAAGAGCGGCCGCGCCCTCGCGGACGTCTTCACGGCGTCCGGCGTGGACACCGTCGTCTTCGACATCCAGGACGTGGGCGCCCGCTTCTACACCTACATCTGGACGCTGTACGACTGCATGGAGGCGGCACAGCTCGCGGGAAAGCGGCTCATGGTCCTGGACCGGCCGAACCCCGTGACCGGCCGGTGCGCCCTGGGCCCGGTGCTGCACAAGGAGTTCGCGACCTTCGTGGGACGGCAGCCCGTCTCCCAGGCGCACGGCATGACGGTGGCGGAGCTGGCACGGCTGTTCAACGGCGAGTTCCTGAGCGCGCCGGTGCCGCTGGAGACCGTCCTGATGACGGGCTGGCGGCGCACGGACTTCTACGACGTCTCCGGGCTGCCCTGGGTGCCGCCGAGCCCGAACATGCCGACGCCCGACACCGCGCTCGTCTACTCGGGCACATGCCTCTTCGAGGGCACGAACCTCTCCGAGGGACGTGGCACCACCCGCCCCTTCGAACTGCTCGGCGCGGAGGGGATCGACGGCCGGTGGGCGGCCGAGGCGGAGCGGCTGGGCCTGCTGGGGGTGCACTTCAGGGAGGCGTACTTCGCACCCGCCTTCTCCAAGTTCCAGGGGAAGACCGTGGGGGGCGTGCAGATCCATGTGCACGACCGGGCGGTGTACGACCCCGTGCGCACCGGGATCGCGCTCCTGGTGACCGCCAGGAAGGTCTGGAGCGGCTTCGCATGGCGCTCCGACGACTGGGTCGACAAGCTCACGGGCTCCACACGGGTGCGCACGATGATCGACGCGGACGCGACGGCCGACGAGGTGGTGGCCGCCTGGCAGGACGAGCTGGCGGCTTTCCGGCGGGTGCGTGAGGAGTACCTCGTGTACGGATGAACCGTGACGTCCATACGGATGAGCCGTGACGTATGGCCAACCCTCCCCGTCGGCAGGACGATGCGCTCAGGGCGCGCTCGGCCTCGGGGCAAGGGGGTTGTGTCATGGCGGAACTCGCGATGAGCGTGAGTCCCTACTGGGAGCTGACCTTCGACGCGGACGGCGACGCGGACGGGCCGGAGCGGGACCGGCTGCTCGCGGACGTCGCCCGGCGCGGGGTGCGGGACCTGCTGGTCTTCGCACACGGCTGGAACAACGAGCGCTCCGGCGCGACCCGGCTCTACGACCGCTTCTTCGCGCCGGTGCCCTCGCTGGCGCCCGGGGCCCGCCTCGGCTACGTGGGCGTGATCTGGCCGTCGATGGCGTTCGCCGACGAACCGGTCCCGGACTTCCCGGCGTCGGCGGCCGCGGCGGCGGTCGCGGCGCCCGCGCGGCCGGAACTGGACGAGAGCAGCCGCACCGCGCTCATGGCGGTCTTCCCCGGCCGCGCGGACGTGGTAGAGCAGATCGCGCGGCTGCTGCGGCTGCGCCCGGACGAGGGCCCGTCGCTGCGGGAGTTCGGGCGGCTGGTGGGGCTGCTGGTGGGGCCGCTCCAGGGGCCGCGGGAGCCGCTGAGCGCGTACGCCGCGGACACACCGGCGGAGGGGCTGGCCGGGACCGGCCCGGAGATGCTGCGGGGGGACACGGTACGGGTGTGCGAGGACTTCGCGCGGGCCCTGGAGCGGGTGGAGTCGGCACACGCGCGGGCGGCCGGGGCGCAGGAGTTCGCGTTCACGCCCAGGGGGCTGTGGGACGGGGCGCACGAACTGCTGCGGCAGGCCACGTACTACGCGATGAAGCGGCGCGCGGGAACGGTCGGGGAGCGCGGCCTGGGGCCCGCGATCGGGCGGCTCGCGCACGCGGCGCCCGGCGTGCGCGTGCACCTGGTCGGGCACAGCTTCGGCGGCCGACTGGTGTCGTTCGCCCTGCGCGGGCTGCCGGAGGGCGTGCGCGCGGTGAAGTCCGTGACCCTGCTCCAGGGGGCCTTCTCCCACTACGCGTTCGCGTCCCGTCTGCCCCACGACCCGGGGGCGGGCGGAGCCCTCGCGGGCCGGCAGTCCCGTATCGACGGTCCCCTGGTGTGCTGCTGGTCGCGCTTCGACTCGGCGCTGGCCACGTTCTACCCGCTGGCGTCACGGATGGCCGGGGACGCCCGGTCGGTGGCCGGATGCGTCACCGGGCTCGCCGAGGGATTCGACATCGGCCGCTTCCTGGGGCCGAAGTGGGGCGCGATGGGGCACGACGGGGTGCAGGCGGTGGACGGCACCGAGGACCTCGCGCTCGCCGACGTGCTGCGGGGCGCGCTGCCGGCGTCGGGCTGTGTGAACGTCGACGCGTCCGCGGTGGTGCGCCGCGGCGGGCCCCCGGCCGGCGCGCACGGCGACATCGTGCACCGGGAGCTGGCACAGGTGGTGCTGGCGGCGGGCCGGGTGGGCCGGCCCGCCGCCGCTGGGGACTGACCTACCGGTGTGAGGCGTACTCCACGACCTGCTGGAAGGTCGGCCGGTTCTGCCAGCTGATCTTGCCGTGCTTGATGCCGCCGAGCGGGCGCTGGACGATCGCGTCGGCGCACCACTGGTCGCCGGCCGAGCACTGGTCGTCGCCGGGGTAGACCTGGGAGGCGGTCTTGCCGGCGGCGTCCTTCAGCGTGGTGATCAGCATGTCCCGGCAGGAGGCCAGGCTGCCGCCGCCGCAGTACGTCCGCGCCAGCGGACCCTGCACCGTCTCACCCAGTACCGCCCGCATGTCCTTGTCGACATAGCTCCACCAGCCGTACTGGAAGGCGCTTCCGGCGTGCCCGCCGGTCGGGCCGTGCCCGGCCGACGGGGACTCGTCGACCGGCAGGTTGGCGGTCAGCGCCGTGTACAGGTCGGTACCGAGACCGGGCTCGAACTCGGCCTTGACCAGCAGCGGCCACCAGGCGTCCAGGACGCGGATCGCGTCGGCGTCGGCGTACGTCTTCGAACCCGCCGAGGTCTCCGTGCGCTTCGCGCCCGCCGACAGCCAGGCGGACAGCTTGTCCACCGCAGCCGCCGCCGTGGAGTCGGTCACCGGGGAACTGTTGATCACCTTCAGCAGCTTCGGCAGGACGTCCTCGGCACGCAGATCGGCGAGGGCGGCGTCCGCCATCGCCTTCGTCAGCGAGGCCCTGGTCACCCCGCCGGCCGCGACCAGCTTCTGCACCCGGTCCTCCAGCAGGTCCCCGCGGTGCACGGAGCCTTCGCCCCAGGATCCGGCCGTGTAGTCCTTGGCGATCTTGTTGTTCCAGGAGACGTAGTAGTCCTGGTCGATGGAGTTGGGGTGTGCGGACGGCGGCGTGTAGTCCGCCGTGTTCGCCGCCGGGTCCCAGTTCCTCCATTCGTACGCCGCCTGCGCCCACACCGGGAACTCGGCGTCGACGCCGCTCGCGCGCACCGGGTTGTCACCGCTGTTGTAGTACGCGGTGTGCTGCGAGTCGGCGTAGAACCAGTTGAACGTGTAGTTGATGTGCTGCACCGCGCTCTGGAAGTCCTGCGGGCCCTTGACGTAGTCCGGGTCGTTCAGCATCTGGAAGCCGATGATCGAGTCGGTCTCGTGCAGGTAGGACGAGCGCAGGGTGGTGTAGGCGACCTTCTTGCCGCCGACCGTGGCGCGGTACTCCACGGGCCCGTACTTCGTGCGCCACACCCGCATGGTGTAGGAGCCGTCCGGGGTGGAGTCGGCGAGGGTCTTCTTCCAGGAGTTCGTCCGCTCGACCTTGTCCATGGCGGTGCAGGTGCCGTGGTACAGGTAGTGGTAGTCGTCCTGGCACAGCTCGACCGCGTAGGTGTCGATGATGTCCTGGCCGGAGCTCGTGGCGCTCCACGAGTAGTCCTGGCCGCGGCCCAGTTCGACGTACATGCTCAGGCCCGCGAAGGAGGCGCCGCGGGCGCTGATGCCCGGGCCCTGGATCTCCTGGAGCATGAGCAGCTGTGGCGCGAAGTAGCCGGTCTGCGGGCCGAAGACGGCGATCGGGTGGCCGCTGGCGGTGTGCTTGCCGCTCACCAGGAGGGCGTTGGACATGCCGCGCTTGGCGGAGGTCAGCGCGGTGGCGGCGGCCTTCGCGGAGGTGCTTGCGGCACTGGCGGTCGCCGCGCTGCCGGTGCGGTCGTATACGAGCTGTTCCCGGGTGACCGAGCCTGCGTCGGGCAGCGCCCCGCCCTGCGCGCTCGCGGGCTTCGACGCGTACGGGAAGCTCTCACCGTTGTGGACGGTGAGCACGGCCTCGGGGTCGTTGCGCTCGCGGAAGGACTCCCAGACCCTGGTGCCTTCCGCCACGCCGTACTTGGACTGGGCGGCGAGCAGGGACAGCGCGTTGTTGACCTCGCCGCCACCGCCGGAGCCGAAGAGGGCGCCGATGACGGAGGAGAGCGCCACCATGTCGGTGACCTTGAAGTGCTCGATGGTGCCGGCGTTGGTGATGGGGTCCTTGTGGCCCGTCAGGTCGTACTCGCCGGGGAAGTAGAGGCCGCTGTCGGAGGCGTCGATGTAGGCGTTGACGCCGGCGAGGTAGGCGTTGACGTCGGCGAGGGCCTGCTGGCCGCGGGCGCCGGCGCCGGCCACCGCGCGGTCGATCTGGGCCTGCAGATCGGCCTCGGTGTAGGGCGCGTTGCGCCAGAACTCCTGCTCCAGGCCCTGGTTGGCGGCCGCACCGCCCGCGAACGACGTCAGCTCGCCGCGTCCGACGTGCCGGAAGACGTCCATCAGCCACAGCCGGTCCTCGGCCGCGGCATAGCCGGCGCCGAACTCGGTGCCGTACCGGGTGGTGCCGGTGATGTGCGGGACGCCCGTCTTCTTGTCGCGGACGATCGTCACGTCGTCACGCCCGGCGGGCTTCTCGGTGGAGGCGACCTGGTCGGACGGGACCCCGAAGGACGCGTCGTTGAAGAAGTCGTTGATCTTCGCGTCGGTGAGCGAGGAGTGGCCCGTGGCCAGGTTGGCGTAGGGGCCGAGCTGGTCCTCGGCGTGCTTGGGCTGGGTGCCGAACACCTGGTGGAGCAGGATGTCGGCGAGGGTGGCGTTGCCGTTCTCACCGGGCGGGAGGATGTCGGAGCACTGGCCGCCGCAGTAGTCGTTGGTGGCCGTCGTGGCGGCCGCCGCCTGGGTGAGCGGCGACAGAAGACCGCCTACGAGGATGCATATCGCGGCGGCCTTGAGGAACTTCGGAAATCTGCGGGGAGTTCTCAGTCTGTCCAGAGCGTTGCGTGGGGTGCGCCATGACATGGCGGCTCCTCCCGAACGGAGTGGGGGCGGGCGGACGTTACCGCTTGGTATCCCCGCGATTGAAGTTGAACATGCGTCACTTTTTCAATGGTTCGGCAGGCGGAGGATGAAGATCATCGAAAATCGGATGGAGCCGGATCGCTTGTCGATACGTCTATTCGGCGACGTCCGTACGACGACGCCGAAGTGACCGCAGTACAGGTGCAGGTGTGACGGAGGTGCAGGGCGATGGCCGGTTTCCGGAGTCTGGCGAGACAGGTGCGAGATCCCGGGTGCGATCTGGCACTACGGCGCTACTCACTGCGCAAGTGCCTTGAGAAGTTCGCCCCTTACGGGCATCGGGCGACCTGGGACCATCTGTGTTCCCGGGCCGGGTTCGGTCCCGAGGACCGCTCCCCCGATCCGGCGCGGCTCGTGGCCGCACTGGACGAGCTGGAGGAGGCCCGTTCCGTCTGGCTCGCCTACGAGGCGGAGTTCACCGAACGCCGCAGGAGGGAGAAGCACGACGGACTGCGCAGGCCGGGCAGTGTGGACGACTGGCACCGGCTGACCTGGGGCGGATTCGGGGTCGCCTGGTGCGACGATCCTCGCGTCCACCCTCACGGGCCACTGGCCGAGGTGCTGCGCCGGCTCATCGCCGCACTGGAGCGCGAGCCGGGCTCGGTCTGCCCGGTGTGCGCCGGTGAGCGCCTGGTCTGGAAGCACGACCTGGCCCATGAACCGTCGTCCGGCCCGGTCTGCACCGGCTGCGGCATCGTGGTGCCGCGGCCCGTGCTGACGCCCGGGGCCCTGGCGGAGGCCAGGCGCGCTCGGCTGCTGGTGTCGGCCTGAGGGCGCGGGGGTGCGCCGGGGGATGCCGCACCCCCCGTTGCCGGTGGCGTCCGGCACCCTGGACGCCATGGTGCAGGTGTGTGTGAACGGTACGCGGGCAGCGGCGGACGGCACGGCCGTGCCGATGTCGCCGGGCGCGATGGCCGAGTCGGCGGCGGCCGCCGTGGCGGCCGGGGCGTCGGACGTCCATGTCCATCCCAAGACGCCGTGCGGCCGGGACACGTTGTCGGCGAGGGCGGTCGCGGCCGCCCTCGGGGAGATACGGGCGCGCGTGGCCGTCCCCGTCGGTGTCACCACCGGGGCCTGGGCCGAGCCCGACCCGGCCGCGCGGGTGGAGCGCATCCGCGCATGGACGGTGCTGCCGGACCACGCGTCGGTCAACTGGCACGAACCGGGCGCGGAGTCGGTCGCGGCGGCGCTGATCGCCCGCGGAGTCGGGGTGGAGGCCGGCATCTGGTCCGGCACCGACGGGGCGGCACGGTTCACGGCGTCGCCGCTCCGCCCGCGGGTGCTGCGGGTGCTCGCGGAGGTGACCGATCCGGATCCCGACAGCGCGGAGGAGACGGCGCGCGCCCTGCTGTCCGACCTCGGCGGCGTCCTGCCCCCTCCCCCGGTGCTGCTGCACGGCGAGGGGGCCGGCGCCTGGCCGCTGCTGCGTCTCGCCGGGCGCCTCGGTCTGGCGGCCCGCATCGGCCTGGAGGACACACTGCTCCTGCCGGACGGCGAACGAGCGGAGTCGAACGCCCAGTTGGTGAGGGAGGGCCTGGCCCAGTACCGCCGGGCCCGGCGGCCGGCGTAGGGCGAGGAGGAAGGGCACGCTACCAGCCGCAAATCCGCTCGCTCCACGCCTTTCGCACACGGACAGTTGGGGGCGATGAAACACGGCTGAGCAACCCGAGGAGTCCCGATGTCGACGCTGCGCGTCACCGCCGAAGTGCTGACCGTCCATGAGCATCCCAACGCCGACGCGCTCGAACTGGCCCAGGTGGGCCTGTACCGGGCCGTCGTCGCGAAGGGCCAGTACCGCACCGGTGACACCGCCGTCTACATCCCCGAGCAGTCCGTGCTGCCGCCGGAGCTGATCGAGGAGCTGGGGCTGACCGGACGGCTCGCGGGCAGCGGGTCCGACCGGGTCAAGGCGGTCCGGCTGCGCGGCGAGCTGTCCCAGGGCATCGTGTGCCGCCCCAGGGCGCTGGCGCGAGTCGACCTCGCGCGGGCCGCCGCCGAGGGCACCGACTTCGCGGAGGCACTGGGCATCACGAAGTGGGTGCCGCCGGTTCCGCCCACCATGAACGGCGAGGTCGAGTCCGCGCCCGACCTGCTGCCCTGGGTCGACATCGAGAACGTCCAGCGCTATCCGGACGTCTTCGCTCCCGGTGAGCCGGTGGTCCTGACCGAGAAGCTGCACGGCTCGGCGTGCCTGCTCACGTATGTCGCGGACGGGGACCGGGTGCTCGTGTCCTCGAAGGGGTTCGGCGCCAGGTCCCTGGCGCTCGTGGAGGATCCGCGCAACCTGTACTGGCGGGCGGTGCGCGGCCACGGCGTCCCCGAGGCCGCGGCGCGGCTCGCCGAGCGGCTCGGCGCGCGCCGGGTGGGGATCTTCGGCGAGGTGTACGGGGCGGGGGTCCAGGACCTGACGTACGGGGCCGACGGCCGCCGCGACACGCTCGGGTTCGCGGTCTTCGACGTGGCCGCGGAGATCGACGGGGCGCTGCGCTGGCTGGACGCGCAGGCTCTGCTGGAGGGCGAACTGCCGCTGGTGCCGCGGCTGTACGAGGGACCGTACGACATCGCACGCGTGCTGGAGTTCGCCTCGGGGCGCGAGACGGTCTCCGGTCGCGGGCTGCATCTGCGCGAGGGTGTGGTGATCCGCCCGGTCACCGAGCGCCGCAGCCCGGTGACCGGCGGCAGGGCGATCGCCAAGGCGGTCAGCCCCGCGTATCTCACCCGCAAGGGCGGGACCGAGTACGAGTGACCGGGGGCCGGGGACCGCTCAGCGGCGGTCCCCGGCCGCCTCGCACGGGTCGGGCCCGCGCCGCCGCCGCGCGGGGCCGGCACCCACCAGCAGCCGCGAGCCCGATCCGCGTTCGCCGAAGGCGTCGTCCGGGTTGGACAGGACGCAGGTCTCCAGGGACAGGCAGCCGCAGCCGATGCAGTCCGTGAGGTGGTCGCGGAGCAGTCTGAGCTGGTTGATCCGCTCGTCGAGTTCGGAGCGCCAGGCCGCCGAGAGCCGGGCCCAGTCCTCCCGGGTCGGCGTCCGTTCCTCGGGGAGCTCGGCGAGCGCCTCGCGGATGATGGCCAGCGGGATGCCGACGCGCTGCGCGGCACGTACGAAGGCGACCCGGCGCAGCGCGTCGCGCTGGTAGCGGCGCTGGTTGCCCGCTGTGCGGCGACTGCTGATCAGGCCCTTCGACTCGTAGAAGTGCAGGGCGGAGACGGCGGCGCCGCTGCGGGCGGACAACTGGCCGACGGTCAGCTCATGGATCTTCTCGGTGATCTGGGGCACCCCTCAGAGCCTACCGACCACGTCACCCTCCCGGTCCGTTGACATGCGCCCCGCACCCGACCATGCTAAGCAGTTGCTTAGAGATGGTGACTTCGTGACGCGAGAGGCCGGGACATGGCAGAGCCGAGGACCTTCACGTCCGCCGACGAGCTGAAGGCGGCGGTGGGCGAGCAACTGGGGTACAGCGACTGGGTGGAGATCGACCAGAAGCGGATCGACCTGTTCGCCGATGCCACGGGCGACCACCAGTGGATCCATGTGGACCCGGAGAGGGCGGCCGCGGGCCCCTTCGGCACCACCATCGCGCACGGCTATCTCACGTTGTCGCTGCTCCCGCTGTTCGGGCCGCAGCTGATCCATGTCGAGGGCGTGAAAATGGGCGTCAACTACGGGACGAACAAGGTCCGTTTCCCCGCCCCGGTCCCGGTCGGCTCCCGGCTGCGGGCCACCGCGACGATCACGGGCGTCGACGATGTGCCGGGCGGGGTGCAGGTGACCGTCGCCTTCACCGTGGAGCGCGAGGGCGGCGACAAGCCGGTGTGCGTGGCCGAGTCGGTGTCGCGGTACTACGTCTGAACCGCCGCGGACGACGGCTGCCGCCGCGCCCCCACCATGCGCAGCACGAGGTCGGCGTAGAGCGCGCCGACCTCGTCGGGGGTGCGCGGGCCGTCGACCCGGAACCAGCGCGCCACGTCGATGCAGAGCGAGAGCACGGCGAGGGTGGTGCCGCGCACGTCGGGCACGTCGAACTCGCCCGCCGCCACGCCGTCCTCGATGATCCCGCGCGCCTCGGCGTCGACCTGGCGGCGCAGGGCGATGATCTCGGCGCGCGACTCGGGGCCGAGCGCGTCCAGTTCGTACTGGACGACCCGCGCGATGGTGTGCTGCGCCGCATGCCAGCGGACGAAGGACGCCACGGCCTCGGCGAGCCGCTCGGCGGCGCTCCCCTCGCCCTTCGCCGCGGTGCGCAGCACCTCCAGGGCCTTCTCGTGCCCGATCCGGCTGATGCGGTGGAGCAGTTCTTCCTTGGTCTTGTAGTGGATGTAGAGCGCGGCCGGGCTCATGCCCGCGCGGCCCGCGATGTCGCGGGTCGTCGTGGCGTGGTAGCCACGCTCGGCGAAGGCTTCGACGGCGGCCACGAGCAACCGCCGCGCCGCGTCAGGGGTGACCTCCGCCCACGGCTGCATCCCGTCGTCGGCCGTCTCCTCCGCCGTACTCATCGCTCGCCCCTTCCACCGGCAGGACGAACACCATACCGCCCAAGGTGAGCGAGCGCTTAGAGAGCCCGCCTGCCGGCGCCCGAAACGCGTCAGACCTTCTCGAACGGGTCGTGTTCGGCGAGGAGCTTCTCCAGCCGTGCCTGGTCGACCCGGCTGACGAGCTGACCGGCCTCCTGCCGGTCCCGGATCACCTTGGCCAGGGTGAAGGCCGAGGTCACGAGGTAGAGGACGGCGATCCCGAGGAAGCCCCGCACCCAGGCGTCGGCGTGCAGTCGGAAGATCCCGACGGCGGTGGCCGCCAGGGCTACGGCGAACGACGCGACGGCCTGGCCGTAGAAGGCGGCCGTGCTCTGCTGTCTGACCGGAGTCTCATTCATGCGGACCAGGGTCGGCGGGCGGGGCCCCGGCCGCATCCGTCGCGATACTCAGGCGGGTACTCAGCCACGGGATGCCCCGCCGGTGCGGACGCCGCCCCGTCCGGCTGCGGCGCGCGGCGGCCGCCGGCGTGCGCCGCGGCCCGACCGGGCGGCCTCAGAACGCCGAAACCCCCGTCAGCGCGCGCCCGATCAGCAGTTTCTGGATCTGGCTCGTGCCCTCGTAGAGGGTCATCACCCGGGCGTCGCGCAGGAGTTTGCCCGCGGGGTACTCGTCGATGTACCCGTAGCCGCCGAACACCTGGAGGGCGTTGTTCGCGGCGCGGACGGCCGCCTCGGACGCGAAGAGCTTGGCCTTGGATGACTCGACGGCGAAGGGCAGACCGCGGTCGATCAGGTCGGCCACCCGCCAGGTCAGCAGCCGCGCCGCGTCCACGTCGACGGCGATGTCGCTGATGAGCTCCTGGACGAGCTGGTGGTGGGCGATGGGCGCGCCGAACTGCTCGCGCTCGCCGGCGTACCGGACGGCCGCGTCCAGGGCCGCTCTGGCGATGCCGACACAGCCGGCCGCGACCGACATGCGCCCCTTGGCGAGCGCGGACATCGCGACGGAGAACCCCTTGCCCTCGGGCCCCAGCATCGCGGAGGCGGGCACCCGGACGTCCTCGAGGACCAGCTCGGCGGTGGCCTGGCCGCGCAGGCCGAGCTTGCCGTGGATGGCGCGGCGGGTCAGACCGGGCGTGTCGGCCGGCACCAGGAAGGCGGAGACACCCTTGTGTCCGGGGGCGTCGGTGGAGCGGGCGAAGAGGAGCACAACATCGGCCCAGGTGCCGTTCGTGATGAACATCTTGGCGCCGTTGATCACGTAACCGTCGCCGTCCCGGACCGCCTTCGTGGTGAGGTTGCCCGCGTCGGACCCGGTGCCCGGCTCGGTGAGCCCGAAGCAGCCGACGTACTCGCCGGAGGTGAGCCCCGGAAGCCACCGCCGCTTCTGCTCCTCGCTCCCCCAGTGGGCGATCGTCTTGGCGACCAGGCCGAGCGAGACGGACACGATGCCGCGCACGGACGAGTCTCCACGGCCCAGTTCCTCGGTCACCAGGCAGTACGCGAGGTGGTCGCCGCCCGACCCGCCGTACTCCTCGTCGATGGTGAGCCCGAGGAAGCCGACCTCGCCCAGCTTCTTGACGATCGACCGGTCGACTTCCTCGGCCCGGTCCCAGGTCACGACGTGCGGGGCGATCTCGCGGTGCACGAAGTCCTCGGCCAGTCGCCGCACGGCGGCCTGCTCCTCGCTGAGCTCCAGGTTCACGGCATGTCACCCCAAGGGAAGTCTTTGAATCCCGCACATTTAAATTAGCACTGCTAGTTTCACTGCGCAGCCCTACTATGTGCGCCATGGCCCGACCGCGCAAGCCCCTGCTCAGCACCGACCGCATCGTCGACACGGCCCGGGCGCTGGTGGACACGGAGGGCCTCGCGGCCGTCTCGACACGCCGGCTCGCCGCCGAACTCGGGGTCAGCGGCCCGTCCCTCTACAACCACTTCCGCACCAAGGACCAGATCCTGGAGGCGGTGGCGGACTCCGTCAGCGGACAGGTCGACCTGTCGATGTTCGAGGACGGCCGGGACTGGCGGACCGCGCTGCACGACTGGGCGGTCTCCTACCGCAGGGCCCTGCGCGACCACCCGAACATCGTGCCCGTCCTGGCCCGCGGCCCCGGCCGCCGCCCGGCCGCGCTGCGCCTGGCCGACGCCGTGTACGGCGCCATGGTCGAGGCGGGCTGGCCGCCCGCGCAGGCCACCTCCATCGGCGCGCTGATGCGCTACTTCGTCATGGGGTCCGCGCTCGGCTCGTTCGCCGGCGGCTTCGTCGACGACCGGACCGCGTACGACCCGGCCGACTACCCCCACCTCGGCCAGGCCCACCTCCTGGCCGAACAGCAGGAGAAGATCGACGAACGGGCCTTCGAGACCGGGCTGACGGCGCTGCTCGACGGGCTGGAGCGGCAGTACGAGCGGCTCGGAGCGGGCGCGTAGGCCGGGTCGGCATCGTTCGGTGGGCGCCGAAGCATGCGTGCCCCATGCTGGGAGGCATGACCACCGGGAACAGGGGCCGGACGCGGGCCCGGGACCGTCAGGCGCCCGGCCTCGCGGCGTTCGCCGGCCTGATCGCCGACGAGACGCAGGCCGCCTGTCTGCTGGCACTGCTCGACGGACGGGCGTGGACCGCGGGTGAGCTGGCGCGGCACGCGGGCGTCGCGCCGTCGACACTGAGCGAACACCTGGGCAAGCTCGTCGCCGGCGGGCTGCTGGCCGAGGAGCGGCAGGGCCGGCACCGGTACGTGCGGCTGGCCGGCGCGCGGGTCGCCCAGCTCGTGGAGGATCTGGCCGCGCAGACCGCGCCCGATCCCGCGGCGCTGCGGCCCCGCACCTTGCGGGAGTCGAGCGCCGGGGGCGCCATGGCCCGCGGGCGCACCTGCTACGACCATCTCGCCTGGGGGCACCTCCCACGCCCTTCAGGCAGTGGGGGAGGCTCGGCATCGCCGTCACCGACGCGCTGGCGGCGCGCGGACTGCTGCGCCGGGACACGGGTTTCGCGCTCACGGACGCGGGCCTGCGGTGGTTCGACGCCGCCGGCATCACGCTCGACCGCGGGAGCCGCCGCCCACTGGCCCGTGCCTGCCTCGACTGGACCGAGCGCCGCCACCATCTCGCGGGCGTGGCGGGCGCGGCCCTGTGCCGGCACGCCCTGGACGCGGGCTGGTGCGTACGCATCGGCTCCGAGCGTGCCGTGAAGGTCACGGCGGCGGGCGAACGCTCGCTGGCCGAGCTCCTCGGCATCGAGGCGGCGGCACTGCGCTGATCCCGGCGGCAGGCTCACGGTCCGGGGGCACCTCCTGCCCCTGCCCCTGCCCCTGCCCCTGCCCCTGCCCCTGCCGTACGGCGCTCCCCCTCTCGACGTCGCAAAACCGCAAGCCCTCGATCCGCCCCGTTCCTAGCCTGTGGAGCATGATGAACGCCTCCTCGCCCCGTTCCGCCCGTCGCGCCGATCTGCTCGCCGCGGGCGCGGCCACGGTCACCGTGGTGCTCTGGGCCTCCGCCTTCGTGTCGATCCGCAGCGCGGGCTCCGCCTACGCGCCGGGCGCGCTGGCCCTGGGGCGCCTGCTGTCCGGGGCGGTCGCGCTCGGGCTGCTGTGGACCGTGCGGCGGGAGGGGCTGCCGCCCCGTACCGCGTGGCGGGGCATCGCGATATCCGGTGTGCTGTGGTTCGGGTTCTACATGGTCGCGCTCAACTGGGCCGAGCAGCAGGTGGACGCGGGGACGGCCGCGCTGGTGGTCAACATCGGGCCGATCCTGATCGCGCTGCTGAGCGCGCGACTGCTCGGCGACGCCATGCCGCCCCGGCTCCTGACGGGAATGGCGGTGTCGTTCGCCGGGGCGGTCGCCGTGGGGCTGTCGATGTCCGGCGGGGGCGGGTCCTCGGTCCTCGGGGTCGTGCTCTGCGTCCTCGCCGCGACCGCCTACTCGTTCGGGGTCGTCGCGCAGAAGCCGGCCCTGGCCGCGGCGAGCGCGCTGCAGGTGACGACGTTCGGGTGCCTCGTCGGTGCCGTCGCGTGTCTGCCGTTCGCCGGGCAGCTGGTGCACGACGCCGCCCGCGCGCCGCTGCCCGCGACGCTCAACATGCTCTACCTGGGCGTCTTCCCGACCGCGCTCGCCTTCACGACGTGGGCGTACGCCCTGGCCCGCACGACCGCGAGCCGGATGGGCGCGACGACGTACGCCGTGCCCGCGCTGGTGGTCCTGATGTCGTGGCTGTTCCTCGACGAGGTGCCGGGGCCGCTGACGCTCGGGGGCGGCCTGCTGTGCCTGGCCGGGGTGGCGGTGTCCCGGTCGCGGCCGCGCGCCGCGTCGCTCCGGCGCGGGGCCGCGGCCGGGGGGCCGGCTCCGCGGCAACGGCCCGAGCGCGAACGGGCCTGAGGTGCGCACGCTCAGCGCGTACGCGCCGCCCTGACCGCCGGGGCACCTGACCGCCGGGGCACCTGACGCCGGAGCCCTGACGCGGACGACGGCGATCGCCGGGTCCTGCCCGCACCGGTAGGCGAAGAGGGACGCGGGCGCACCGTGGACCCCGGCCACCCGGACCGGCCACAGTCACGGTCGCGGCGCGGCGCGGCGGCGCGGACCGGCCGCAGTCACGGTCGCAGCGCGGCGCGGCAGCGCGGTGCGGCGCGGCGCGGACCAGCCGCAGTCACGGTCGCAGCGCGGCGCGGCAGCGCGGCGCGGCGCGGCGCGGCGCGGACCAGCCGCAATCGCGGTCGCAGCGCGGCGCGGCAGCGCGGACCGGCCGCAGTCACGGTCGCAGCGCGGCGCGGCAGCGCGGTGCGGCCTCCTAGAAGACCACCAGCGCGCGGCCGCCCTTCCCCGCCCGCATGTTCTCGAACGCCGCGGGGATGCCCTCCAGGGAGATCCGCTCCGTCACCAGGGCGCCCAGGTCGAGGCGGCCGGCCACGATGTGCTCACCCAGCGCGGGCAGGTCGCGCGCCGGGTCGCAGTTGCCGTAGACGCAGCCCGAGAGGGTGCGCCCCCAGTGGAAGATCTCCAGGGCGTTGAACACGACCTGCTGGTCCTTGCCGCCGATGCCGACGACCGTCGTACGGCCGCCGCGGCGCGTGCAGTCCCAGGCCGCACGGATGCTGACCGCGCGTCCCACGCACTCCACCGCCACATCGGCCCCCTGCTTGTCCGTGAGGGCGCGGATCTCGCGGGCCGTGGCGTCGGAGGCGAGGACGAAGTCGGTCGCTCCCGCCCGCCGCGCCAGTTCCTCCTTGTCCGGGGACACGTCCACGGCGATGATGCGCTCCGCGCCCGCGATCCGTGCCGACTGGAGCGTCGCGAGGCCCACCCCGCCGGCGCCGAACACGGCCACCGTCTCCCCCGGCCGTACCCGCGCCGCGTGGTGCACGGCCCCGTAGCCCGTGAGCACCGCGCAGCCCAGCAGGGCCGCGTCGGTGAGCGGCACCCCGTTCGGCACCGGCAGCACACAGGACGCCGCCACCACCGTCTCCTCGGCGAACGCGGCCACGTTCAGACCGGGATGCAGATCCGTGCCGTCGTCGGCGCGGCGGGCGTACACGTCGCCGGCCCCGGTCAGCGCCTCGGCGCACAGCCACACCTCGCCCAGCGCGCAGGCGTGGCAGCTCCCGCAGGACGGCGCCCAGTTGAGGACGACCCCGTCGCCGGGCGCGACATGGGTGACGCCCTCCCCCACGGACACCACCGTCCCCGCCCCCTCGTGGCCGAGGACGGCGGGCACCGGCACCCGCATGGTGCCGTCGGACAGGGACAGGTCGGAGTGGCAGACCCCGGCGGCGGCCAGCCGGACCCGGACCCGGCCGGGGCCCGGCTCGGGCAGCTCGATCCCGGTGACCTCCAGCGGGGCACCGACGGCGGGCAGGACAGCGGCACGGATCATCTGGCTAACGCTCCTGGAACTGGAGGGACTTGGTCTGGAGGTACTCGGCGAGCCCGTGCGCGCCCAGCTCGCGGCCCACCCCGGACTGCTTGTAGCCGCCGAACGGAGCAAGGGGGTTGAAGCGCCCGCCGTTGATGTCGACCTGCCCGGTCTCCAGCTTCCGTGCGAAGGCGACCGCCTCCGCGTCGTCGCCCGCCCAGACGGCGCCGGCGAGCCCGTACACCGTGCCGTTCGCGATCCGCAGGGCGTCCTCCTCGTCCTCGTAGCGCAGGATCGAGAGCACCGGTCCGAAGATCTCCTCCTGGGCGATGGTCATCTCGGGGGTCACGTCGGCGAAGACGGTGGGCTGCACGAAGTAGCCACGCTCGTGCGGGGATTCCGGGCCGCCGGCGACCAGCCGGGCGCCCTCCGCCACGCCCTTCTCGATGTACCCGCGCACGCGCGCCTGCTGCTTGGCGTTCACCACCGGGCCGATGCGGTCCCCGTACTTCCCGGCGGCCGCCGCGGCGAGCCCGACCGCCTCCTCGTACCGGTCCCGGTGCACCAGCATGCGCGTCCACGCGCTGCAGGTCTGGCCGGAGTTGGACATGACGTTGGCGACGCCGACGTTCACCGCCTTGGCGAGGTCCGCGCTCGGCAGGATGACGTTCGCGGACTTGCCGCCCAGTTCCAGGGCGACCTTCTTCACCGCGGCCCCGGCCGTCGCGCCGATCCGCCTGCCCACCGCCGTGGAGCCGGTGAAGGAGACCATGTCGACGCCCTCGTGCTCGGCGAGGGCCTGGCCGGCGACCGGGCCGAGGCCGGTGACCAGGTTGAACACGCCGGCCGGAACGCCCGCCTCGTGCACCGCCTCCGCGAACGACTGGGCGGTCAGCGGGGTGTCCTCGGCGGGCTTGAGGACGACCGTGCAGCCCGCCGCGAGCGCCGGGGCGACCTTGGCGACGATCTGGTGGAGCGGGTAGTTCCAGGGAGTGATGGCGCCCACGACGCCGACCGGCTCGTGGTGGATCACGGAGTTGCCGGCGTCCTCCTGGAAGGCGTGCGTCGCGGCCAGTTCGGCGTACGAGCCCGCGATCAGGATCGGCAGGCCCACATGGACGGACTGCGAGAACGAAAGCGGCGAGCCCAACTCGGCCGTCACGGTCCCGGCGATCTCGTCCTTGCGGGCGACGAGCGCGTCCCGCAGGGCCGTCAGGCGCGCGGCGCGTTCGGCCGGCGCGGTGGCCGCCCAGGCGGGCAGCGCGGCACGGGCCGCCCGCACCGCGGCGTCGATGTCCTCGACGGTGCCCGCGGGGACACGGCCGATGACCTGTTCGTCGACCGGGTTCACGACCTCGATCACGTCCGGGCCCGTGGCCGCGCGCCACGCGCCGTCGATGTACATGCCGTCGTGTGCCTGCATCGTCTTCCTCCTGGGCCGGGCGGCGTCGTCCGCGCCCCCGTACGGGCGATCGAGACCAAACTAGCGGTGTTAGTTTTGCCGCGCCAGGTCTGAGAGCGCTCTCAGAAGGACGTTCATCCACCGCACCGAGACACGAAGGCGAGCGGCGCCATCCGTCGTCTCGCATCGACCACCACTTCCGCCTCTCCGTGCGCGACCTTCCGGTGAAGGTCCGTTGCACAGTGTGTTGACGGCCCGGGGAGACCTCCCTAGCCTCCAGGTCACGAGAGCGCTCTCAAGCTGTATGCACGTCCCTCCTCCCTCGCACGCCGTGCGTGTGCGACCCCACCACAGGAGACCCCGGATGTTCAGAGACAGCGATCAACCTCCCCGTGCGGACCGCCGCTTGCGCAGCGCGTGGGCCGTGTCAGGCCGGCGCGCGGGAACGATCGGCCTCGTCGCGGCCCTTCTCGGCGCCGTCCTGATGGTGCTCAACCCCCGGACGGCCGGGGCCGACACGGTGGGCCAGGGCAGCTACACCACCCAGGCTCCCGGTCCGCTGCCGTCGGGCTGCGCCGACCTGTCGACCAATCCGCGCCACTGGGTGACGGCCCGCGCCCCGTCGGGAGCCGTGCCCACCAACGACTGGTGGTCCTCCATCCTGTGGAAGCGCACCAACTGCGCCTACGGAGAGCCGCTCTTCGCCCAGCCTCTCGGTTTCCGGGCCCAGTCGGGCGGACTGGGCGTCTCCTACAGCACCACGCCGTCGGTCTCCGGCGGCGCCAAGGGCGTGGGCGAGTACCACTTCGACTACAAGGAGGACTTCGTCGTCGGCGTCCTGGGCCTCGCGGCACCCGAGGTGAAGGTCGACGACTGGAGCGACTGGACCGTCAGCCCCTACTTCAGCGACGGAGCCCGCACCCTGCGGGCGACCATAGGCTCCGGTCTGCCGTTCGCCTACTTCCGGGCGGCCGGCGGCGATGCCCGGATCCAGGCGGCTTCCGGCGCGACGGTCGATGTGTGGTCCCGCTCCGGCCCGGCGGTCGGCTACACCGTCAACGGACACGACTACGTCGCCTTCGCCCCGGCCGGCGCCACCTGGTCGGTGAGCGGCTCCGCCCTCACGTCCTCACTCGCGGGCAAGGACTACTTCTCGGTCGCCGTGCTGCCGACCACGCCGTCCACCCCGGCGTCCGAGCGGGCCGCGCTCGCGGCCGAGTACGCCGCGTACGCCCACGACCACGTCACCGGGACGGCCGTCTCCTACCGGTACGACGAGGCGGACAGCACCGTCACCACGACCTACCGCTTCACGACCACCGCCCTGGAGGGATCACAGACGGGCACGGTCACGGCCCTGCTGCCGCACCAGTGGCGCCACCTCACGGACGAGAGCCCCCTGCCCCAGACCTACGTCTCGGCACGGGGCCCGTTGAAGGTGCTCACCGGCATCGCCTCCTTCACCACGTCGATGGTCTTCCACGGGGTGCTGCCCGAGGTGCCGGCGGTCGCCGACAGCTCCGGAGCCGACGCCACCACGCTGCAGGAGTACCTCAACGCCGAGAAGGCCGATCCGACCCGGCAGAAGAGCGACGACACCTACTGGACCGGCAAGGGCCTGGGACGCGCCGCGCGCCTGGCGGAGATCGCCGACCAGACCGGCAACACCGAGGTGCGCGACGCCGCGCTCGCCGCGATCAGGTCCAGGCTCACGGACTGGTTCACCGCCTCCCCGGACGAGACGGGCCATCTGTTCTACCTGGACGAGAAGTGGGGCACCCTGATCGGCTACCCGGCCTCCTACGGATCCGACCAGGAGCTGAACGACCACCACTTCCACTACGGCTACTACATCGCCGCGGCGGCGACCCTCGCCAGGTTCGACCCCACCTGGGCCGACGCCGCCCACTACGGCGGCATGGTCGATCTGCTCATCCGTGACGCCGACAACTACGACCGCGCGGACACGCGCTTCCCCTACCTGCGCGACTTCGACATCTACGGCGGCCACGACTGGGCCTCCGGCCACGGCTCGTTCGCCGCGGGCAACAACCAGGAGTCCTCGTCGGAGGGGATGAACTTCGACAACGCCCTCATCCAGTGGGGGATCGCGACCGGGAACAGGGCCGTGCGGGACGCCGGCATCTACATGTACACCACGCAGGCCGCTGCCGTTCAGGACTACTGGTTCGACACCCGCGACGAGATCTACCCGAGCACGTTCCCGCACCGGCAGGTCGGCATGGTCTGGGGCAACGGCGGAGCCTACGCGACCTGGTTCTCCAGCGCCCCGGAGCAGATCCAGGGCATCAATCTGCTGCCGGTGACCGGCGGGCACCTCTACCTCGGGTACGACCCGGCGTACGTCCGGGCCGACTACCAGGAGATGCTCGACCAGAGCGGCAAGACCCAGCCCACCGTCTGGACGGACATCTGGTACGAGTACCTGGCGCTCGGCGACGGCGGCGCGGCCCTGGACGCCTTCCGTTCCCACGCCGGCTTCACCTCCGAGGAGGGGGAGAGCAAGGCCCACACCTTCCACTGGATCCGCAATCTGGCGGCACTCGGCACCGTGGACACCACCGTCACGGCCGACACACCGCTGACCGCGGTGTTCGTGAAGAACGACGCGCGCACGTATGTCGCCGCCAACACCACATCCGCCGACACCACCGTGCACTTCTCCGACGGGACCACGGTGCAGGTGCCGGCGGGCAGGACGGTCGCCTCCGGGGCCCTCACCTGGAGCGGCGGCGGGGCGCCGGGCGGTCCGCTGCCCGGCCCGAGCGGTTCCGGGTCCCCGTCGCCCACCGGGTCCCCGTCGCCCACCGGATCCCCGTCGCCCACCGGATCCCCGTCGCCCACCGGATCCCCGTCGCCCACCGGATCCCCGTCGCCCACGGGCGGCCCGGGATCCTCGTCGACGCTGTACCTGCAGAGCGACGGGAGCCTGACGGGCGGCACACAGGCCGCCGGGAACGCCACCGTGGCGTCCGCCGACGGAACCAACCACGACGGCAGCCCCTACAGACCGCTCACGCTCACCGCCACCGGACTCGACCTCACCCGCAACGGCGACGCCACCGCCTTCGACCTCGCCGTCGACGCCGGCCCGGCCATCGGCAACGCCGTCCAGCTCCGGCTCTCGTACGACTGCACCGGAGACGGAAGCTGGGACCGGGTGGAGACCTACCGGTACTTCGCCACCGACCCGCTCCCCGGGTGGGAGCACTACACCGCCGCGGCAGGACTCCTCTCGGCAAGCGGCACGCCCTGCGACCTGAAGGGCGGAACCGTACAGGCCACCGTCTGGAACGCGCTCGGCAGCAGCCCCAGCACCCTCGGCACCGGCGACACATCGGTCCTGAGACTGCCGTACGGCTGACCCGGCTGACCCGGCGGGCCCCGTGCGGCCGGCGACGGGCCCGGGCCGGGCCGCCGCCGGCCGGGCGGGGTGCCGCGTCCGGCCGCGCGGCCGGCGGTGGGCTCACTCCTCCAGATCCGGCAGGTGCGCCGGCGCCGGGCAGACGCGCTGGCCGTGCTGGTCGAAGACGAACAGATGGGCGAGGTCGACCAGCAGGGGGACCTGCATCCCGTGGCGCAGCTCGATGTCGGGGGTCGTCCGCACGACCAGGTCGCCGGGCAGGCGGCCCGGCTCGGACGCCGGCTCGACGGGGCCGGGTTCCGCCTGCGCCGGACGGTCCAGGACCACGACCGGGCCGGCCCGCAGGGCGCCCGTGCG
The DNA here is from genome assembly GCF_055632315.1 of Streptomyces sp. PSU-S4-23. Taxonomy (NCBI): domain Bacteria; kingdom Bacillati; phylum Actinomycetota; class Actinomycetes; order Kitasatosporales; family Streptomycetaceae; genus Streptomyces; species Streptomyces sp. PSU-S4-23. The sequence continues at coordinate 1,477,606 of NZ_JBVMUU010000002.1, forward strand.
CTCCCGCAGCCGGTCCAGCACGGTGCCCTCGCGGCGGCGGCGCCGGACGGGCCGGGCCGGGCGCGGTGCCTCCAGCTCCGGTACGACCGCGGGCCGCGAGCCGGTGTCGAAGTGGACCAGGACCTCGTGCCCCTGGAACTCGACGTGCTCGACGAGCCCGCTGATCGCCACCTCCCGGGGCCGGGCGGCGGCGGCCGGGGCGATGCGCACCGCCTCCGACCGCAGCCCGACGATCACCTCACGGCCCTGCTGCACCCGCAGCAACTGGTGGTCGGGGCTGAGGGGTTCGGGCAGCCGCAGGCACTGGCGGCCGAGGCTGATCGACATGGCGCCGTCGAGCGGGGCACGGACGACCCCGCGCAGCAGATTGATGCGCGGAGTGCCGATGAAGGCCGCGACGAAGACGTTCTCGGGCAGCCCGTAGACCGTGCGCGGGGTGCCGAGCTGCTGCAGCACACCGCCGCGCAGCACCGCGACCCGGTCGCCGAGGGACATGGCCTCGGCCTGGTCGTGGGTGACGTAGACGGTGGTGACGCCCAGTTCCCGGGTGAGGCGGGAGATCTCGGCCCGCAGGTGGTTGCGGAGCTTGGCGTCGAGGTTGGAGAGCGGCTCGTCCATCAGGAACGCGGACGGGTGGCGGGCGATCGCCCGGCCCATGGCGACGCGCTGCCGCTCGCCGCCGGAGAGCTGGGCGGGGAAGCGGCCGAGGAGTTCCTCGATGCCGAGCATGCGGGCCGTGGCGTCCACGCGGGGGCGGGGGTCCTCGCCGGGGTTCTCGATGCGCAGCGGGAAGCCGATGTTGTCGCGGCTGGTCATGTTCGGGTAGAGGGCGAAGTTCTGGAAGACCATCGCGATGTCCCGTGCGGAGGGCGGCAGATCGTTGGCGTACTCGCCGTCGAGCCGTATCTCGCCCTCGCTCGCCTCCTCCAGTCCGGCGATCATCCTCAGCACGGTCGACTTGCCGCAGCCGGACGGGCCGAGCAGGACGAGGAATTCGCCGGGGCGGATGTCCAGCGACAACCGCTCCACCACGCGGACGCCGCGTGTGTAGGACTTGCTGACCTGGTGCAGGGAGATGGCACGTGTCATGGGTGTCCCCGGGGCTCACAGGAACCGCTGGTGCTGCGCGGCCGGCCGTCCCGTGCGGGTCGTACGGGACCGTGGGTCACGGAAGTTAACGGACGGCACGCGCCCGGGGGAAGGGACGTGACACGATCGGGCGTCCGGTCTCGCACGGTGAGAAAGCGGACGCTTCGGTTCAGTTCGTGGCCACCGGGGTCAGTTCGACGGGTATGCCGTTGAGGACCGCGTTGCCCGACAGGGGGTCGAGCAGGCTGCCGTCGAGGAGCTGGTTGACGTTGACGCCGGGGAACAGGGCGGCATGGCGCATCCGGGTGCCGGGCCGGTCGTGGCCCCAGCCGTGCGGAAGACTGACCACGCCGGGCAGGATGCCGTCGGTGACCTCGACGGGCGCGGTCACCGCTCCCCCGGCGCCCCCGACCCGTACCTGCGCGCCGTCGGCGAGCCCGAGCCGCTCGGCGTCATCGGGGTGGATGTGCAGGGTGCAGCGGTTGGAACCGCCGGTCAGCGCGGGCACGTTGTGCAGCCAGCTGTTGTTGGAGCGCAGATGGCGCCGCCCGACGAGCACGAGCCCGGCGGCGCGCTCGCCCAGGGCCCGCCTCAGGCGCGGCAGGTCGTCCGCGATCGGTCCCGGCAGCAGCTCCACCTTGCCGCTGGGGGTCTTCAGCGGCTGCGGCAGGCGGGGACCGAGCGGGCCGAGGTCGATCCCGTGCGGATGGGCGAGCAGCTTCTCCAGGGTGAGCCCGTCGGGCCGGGCACCGAACCCGTCGCCGTACGGGCCGAGGCGCAGCATCATGTCGAGCCGCCGCTCGGGACCGTTCTCGCCGCCGAGGCGGGCGGCCAGTTCGCGCGGATCGCGGCCGTGGACCGGTGAGTGCGCCTCGGTGACGGCCCTGCCGAGGGTCTGCTCGACGACCATGGCGTCCACGGTGTCCGGATCGGCGCCGTGCAGGCCCGTCGCGGCGAGGATCAGCCGCGCGTGGATCTCGGTCTCCGCCATGCGGCCCGGCTCCGGCGGGACGGCGGCGCGGGTGTAGCGGACCTGGTTGCGCACGGCCAGGGAGTTGAAGGCGAAGTCGAAGTGGGCGGCCTGGGAGGGCGGGGGCGGCGGCAGCACGACGTGCGCGTGGCGTGAGGTCTCGTTGAGGTACGGGTCGACGCTGACCATGAAGTCGAGCGAGCCGAGCGCCTTGTCGAGCCGGTCTCCGTCCGGCGCGGAGAGCACGGGGTTGGCGGCGACGGCGATGACGGCGCGCACCGGGCTGCCCTCGTCGGTGGCGGTGTCGATCTCCTCGGCGAGCGCGGCGATCGGCAGCTCCCCCTTGGCCTCGGGGTGCCGGCGCACCCGCGAGTGCCACCGCCCGAGCGCGAAGCCGCGGCCGGGCCCGGCGGGGCGCGGGGATCTGCCGGTGGCCGACAGCGGGAAGAGAACGCCGCCGGGCCGGTCGAGGTTGCCGGTGAGGATGTTGAGCACGTCGACGAGCCAGCTGGCCAGGGTGCCGTGCGGAACGGTGCACGTGCCGATGCGTGCGTAGACGGCGGCGGTGGGCGCTGCCGCGAGCGCGCGGGCGAGGCCGCGGATGGTGTCCGCCTCGACGCCGCACGCCGCGGAGGCGGCCTCGGGGGTGAAGTGGCGTGCCTCCGCGGCCAGGTCCCCGATCCCCTGCACATGCGGGGCGAGGTCCCCGAGGTCGACGAGGTCCTCCTCGAAGAGGACGTGCACCATTGCCGCGAGCAGCAGGGCGTCGGTGCCGGGACGGATCGCGATGTGCCGGTCCGCGAGCCGGGCGGTACGGGTGCGGCGCGGATCGATCACGGTGAGGGTGCCGCCGCGGGCCCTGAGCGCCTTCAGCTTTCCGGGGAAGTCGGGCGCCGTGCACAGACTCCCGTTGGACTCCAGCGGGTTGGCGCCGATGAGCAGGAGGTGGCCGGTGCGGTCGAGGTCGGGCACGGGGATGGCGCCCGCGTCTCCGTACAGCAGCCCGCTGGAGACGTGCTTGGGCATCTGGTCCAGCGTGGATGCCGTGAACACGCTGTGGGTGCGCAGACCCGCGAGCAGGAGCGGTGGGTAGAGGGCGCCGGCCATGGTGTGCACGTTCGGGTTGCCGAGGACGACCCCGACGGCATGGGGTCCGTGCCGCTCCACGACGGGCCGCAGTCCCGCGGCGACGGCGTCGAACGCCTCCTCCCAGGTGGCCTCGCACAGTTCCCCGTCCCGGCGCACGAGGGGTGCGCGCAGCCGGTCCGGATCGGAGTCGGCGGCCCCGAAGGAGGCGCCCTTGGGGCAGACGAACCCCTTGCTGAACACATCGTCACGGTCGCCGCGGGCGCCGGTGACACGGGTGCCCTCAAGGGTCAGCGTCAGCCCGCAGGTGGCCTCGCAGAGCGGGCAGATACGCAGGGCGGTGCGGGACACGGGTCCTCCCGGAGGCGTGGCGGCGGCAGGGCGCACGAACAAGGGGGAGCATACCGACCGGTACGCACGGAGGGGAGGGGTTGCGGCCGGCCCGTACTCCGGAGATCCGCGAGGACCCTGGGCCGGCGGGCCGGGGCCGCCCGGGGCGCGGTCAGTCCAGCGCCCGCTCCATGTACGCCCGCAGAAGGCCGCGCATCTCGTCGACGATCTTCTCATCGCCCTCGGGGTCCACCCGGAAGGCCAGCTGTATGAGGGTGTCGGCCGTTTCCACCGCGATCAGGAACGTGCGGCGCAGGTCCTCGTCCGGTGCGCGGTCGAGGTAACCGGACAGGAGGTCCATGAGGCGGTCGGCGACGCGCCGGTTGGGCTCGGAATGGCGGACGCCGACGGGGATCTGGTTGCCGAAGTCCACGAGGGCGAACCCGGGCGCCGTGCGCTTCATGTCGAGGTACTCGTCCAGGACCACGTCCATGGCCTCGCGCCAGCCGCCCTCGCCCCCCGCCTCCGTCAGCCGCCGGACCACGCGCTCGGTGTAGCGCTCCAGGTTGCGTTCGGCGAGGGCGTCGGCCATCGCCCGCTTGTTGCCGAAGAAGCGGTACACGGATCCGATGGGCACGCCCGCCCGCAGGGCCACGGCCCGGGTGCTCAGGGCGTCGTAGCCGACCTCGTCGAGCAGATCGGCGCAGGCGTCGAGGATTCTGGTCAGTCGTTCCGCGCTACGGCGTTGTACGGGCGCGCGGCGCAGCGATGTCGCGTGGGGCACGGGTTTCATGATGCCTTTCCGCCGGGGGCCGGTGAACCTCGCCCGGCTGTACGGAAAGGATCGGCCCGGCCACTCACCGAGCGAGTCGCCGGAACCACTCAGAGTCACGCCGCCCCATCCGGAACCCGGTCAGGCGCTCACCGGCGGGCTCACCGACTCTCCGGGCTCACCGGCTCACCGGCTCACCGTGGTCTCCATGCCCGACGCCGTGATGTCGGCCGTGCCCTCGACCGCCCTGCCGTCCACCGCCCACACCGTCTCGTCGTCCGCGTACAGCCGGGCCGTCACATGGTGCGTACCGCGCGGCACCAGCCGGCCGGGGAGGTGGTAGTCGGGGGCGCGCAGCCGCACCAGCGAGTGGCCGTCCAGGTAGAGCCGGGCGAGGCCGCGGCCGGCCACGGCCACCGGCGGGGCGCCGGCGGGCGAGAAGCGGAAGGCGCGGACCGTCAGCCGCACGTCCCAGCCACCGCCGGAGTCCGGCTCGACCACAACCGCCACCCGGGGCGCGCCCGTCTTGTCGACTTCACGGTAGTGCCGCCCTTCCTCGTCCGTGTCCTTCAGCACCTTGCCCACCGGCGAGGCCGTCATCCCGCCCTTCCGCTCGTGCGCGTCGCCCGAGCCGCAGCCGGCCGAGCCGCCGAGCAGGGCACCCACCGCGAGCGCGGCGAGCAGTCCGCGCGTCCACGACATGCCGGCGAGCGTAGGGCACCCGGCCGACGGCCGGATCCGTCTGGAGGCTGGTTCCCGCGTCCTCCGCACGACGGTCCCGGAACGCCTCCCTCCGCTCCACCGCCCCCTTGCGCACGCGCCGCCCCGAATCCTACGGTGATGCATAGGAATCAGTGACAAGGGAGCGGTGATGAGCGGGGACGAGGCGAGGAAGACCGCGGAGGGACTGTCGTATCTCTCCGGTTTCGGCAACGAGCACAGCTCGGAGGCGGTCCCGGGCGCGCTGCCCGAGGGCCGCAACTCACCGCAGCGCGCACCGCTCGGGCTGTACGCGGAGCAGCTGAGCGGTACGGCGTTCACCGAACCGCGCGCGCACAACCGCCGTTCGTGGCTGTACCGCATCCGCCCCTCGGCGGCGCACCCGGCCTTCACCCGCACGGGCAACGGCACGCTCCGCTCGGCACCGTTCACGCAGACGGTGCCCGACCCCAACCGGCTGCGCTGGGACCCGCTGCCCGAGCCCCCGGCGGGGACGGACTTCCTGGCCGCCCTGTGGACGGTCGGCGGCAACGGCGACGCCACCCAGCGCGCCGGCATGGCCGTGCACCTCTACCACGCCAACGCGTCCATGGAGCGCGTGTTCAGCGACGCCGACGGCGAGCTGCTGATCGTCCCCGAGCGCGGCGGGCTGCTGCTGCACACCGAGTTCGGGATGCTGCACGCGGAGCCCGGCCATGTGGCGCTGGTCCCCCGCGGCGTCCGCTTCCGGGTGACGCTGCTCGACGACACGGCGCGGGGCTATGTGTGCGAAAACTACGGCGCCCCCTTCCGCCTCCCCGACCTCGGCCCGATCGGCGCCAACGGGCTGGCGGCCGCCCGGGACTTCCAGGCACCGGTCGCGGCGTACGAGGACGTCGAGGGCCCGGTCGAGGTGGTCAACAAGTTCTGCGGCAACCTCTGGACGGCGACCTATGACCACTCGCCGCTCGATGTCGTCGCCTGGCACGGCAACCATGTGCCGTACCTCTACGACCTGCGCCGGTTCAATGTGATCGGCAGCATCAGCTACGACCACCCGGACCCGTCGATCTTCACGGTGCTGACCTCGCCGAGCGACACCCCCGGCCTGGCGGGCATCGACTTCGTCGTCTTCGCGCCCCGCTGGCTGGTGGGCGAGGACACCTTCCGGCCGCCCTACTTCCACCGGAACGTGATGAGCGAGTACATGGGCCTCGTCGAGGGCGCCTACGACGCCAAGGCGGAGGGCTTCGTGCCCGGCGGCGGCTCACTGCACAACATGATGTCGGCGCACGGTCCGGACCGGGAGACGTTCGAGAAGGCGAGCGCCGCCGAGCTGAGCCCGCAGAAGGTGGACGACGGGCTGGCCTTCATGTTCGAGACGCGCTGGCCGGTGACCCTCACGCCGCACGCGGTGCGGGCCGAGCACCTGCAACGCGGGTACGACGACGTGTGGCGGGGCCTCGAACGTCACTTCCGCCCGTTGCACTGAGCGCCGCCGACCGGTACGGATAGCCCCGTGACCTCATTCGCCCCGGACTCGATCGTCCTGAACCGAAAGCTGCCGCTCTGGTATCAGGTGTCGCAGTCGCTGCGCGCCTCGATACTCGGCCGCTCCCCCCGGGACCCGCTGCGTCTGCCCACCGAGGAGCAGTTGGCGGGGCACTACGGGGTGAGCGTGCTGACCATGCGGCAGGCGCTGAAGGAGCTGGAGGACGAGGGGCTGATCACGCGCCACCGCCGGCGCGGCACGTTCATCGAGCCCAGCGCGCGCAGGGGCGCCCCGGTCCGGCTCCTCGGCTCGGTGGACGCCATCGTGGCCCAGCAGTCCGGCATGACGACCGAACTGCTGGACCACGGCCGGGCGCCGGTGCCGCCCGGACTCGCCGAGCACTTCCCGGACCTCGCCGAGGTGGCGACGTACCACCGGCTGCGCAGCGACGAGAAGACGGGCGAGCCGACCAACCACGCCCGCAACTACGTCCGCCCGGAGCTGGCCGGGCGCATCGTCCCCGGCGACCTGGTCCGCTGGCCGATGACCAAGGTGCTGCGGGACGTGGTGGGCGCGGACATCAGCCGCATCACGGACACCGTGGAGGCCCGGCTCGCGGACCCGGAGACGGCACGGCTGCTGCACGTCCCGCTGCTCAGCCCGATCCTGCACTACACGGGTGTCACCTACGACTCCGGCGGGCGGCCCCTCGATGTGGCGGTGATCCACTACCGCGGGGACCGCTTCTCCTTCACGGTCACCCTCGAGGCCACCTGACCCCGTCGTACGATGCCCGGCGTGACGCACGACGACGCTCCGCTGCTGGCGGACCTCATGCCGTGGTCCGTCGCCCCCCTGCGGCCGGGCCGCGCCTGGCCGTCGGCGCCCGACGCGGCCTCCCTGAAGGCCCGCTGGGACGCCTTCGTGAAGGCCGAAGGCCCCGCCCGGGAGGCCCTGTTCGCGCCGACCCGCGCCCGTACGCTGCACTCGGCGGTCGGGCAGCTGCCGGGCCACCCGTGCGGCACCGAGCGGCTGATCCGCGCCTCGGGCCCCTGCCCGGAGCCCGTGCGTGTGCTGCACGCGCCGTTCGACGAGCAGTGGCTGATCCCCGACCACCGTCTGATCGACGCGGCACGGCCGGAGCTGTGGCGGGTGGCGGACGGGCACCAGGTCTTCGCCGTGGAGACGGGCGCCGCCCCCGGCTCCCGCGAGCCCCTCCTGATCGCGACGTCGCTGATGCCCGCGCTCCGCTCCGGCCGCATCCGCCCGCTGTTCCGCCGCCCCGGCGGCGAGGAGCCCAATCTGGCACCCGGACTGCTGGCGCATCTGGAGGCCCGGCTGGGCCTGACCCCGGCCCCGGTGGACCTCCTCGCCTGGATCCTGGCCGCGGCGCGCCCCGGGCCCGAGGCTCCGCTCGTCCCGCTCACCGAGGACGCCGCGCTGTGGACGGAGGGCGTCGAGCTGGGCCACCGCATGCTCTGGCTGATGCGCCGCGACGGCGAACGCCCCAAGCTTCCCGGCGGTCGACGCCCGTATGTCCGCGCCCCGTTGCCGCCCGTCCCGCCCTCCCTCCACTACGACGCCGACGAGGAGACCCTCCACCTCGGGGAGGGCCGCATCTCGCCGGTGCCGCCCGCCGCCTGGGACTTCGAGTCGGGCGGCCTGCGGGTGCTGGAGGAGTGGTTCGCGGCCCGGACCGCCCGGGCCGAGCCGGGCACCCTGGCGGCGATCCGCCCGGCCGCCTGGCCGCAGCCGTGGACCTCGGAGCTGCTGGAGCTGATCACCGTCCTGGCCCTGCTGGCGGAGCTGCGTCCGCGGCAGGCCGGCCTGACCGTGACCGCGCCGGTGACGGCCGGCGACCTGCGCACGGCGGGTGTGCTGCCGGTACCGGACGCCGCACGCCGCCCCGCGTCGGTGCTGGACCACCGCGAAGAGGGCCCCGAGGGGCAGTTCGCGCTGGTCTAGGACCACGGCCCCGCGGGACCGGCGGGGCGGACGCCGGCCGTCCATGACACCCACGTGTGACGCCGCCCGCTGACAAGGGCGTCACCCTCGGGACATGATCCATCCCATGGCTCCTCTTCCGCTGCCCCTGGAGGGCATCACCGTCGTCGCCGTCGAGCAGGCCGTCGCCGCACCGTTCGCGACCCGGCAGCTCGCCGACCTCGGCGCCCGCGTGATCAAGGTCGAGCGGGTGGACGGCGGTGACTTCGCCCGCGGCTACGACACCGCCGCCCGCGGGCTGGCCTCGCACTTCGTGTGGTGCAACCGCGGCAAGGAGTCGATCGCCCTGGACCTCAAGGACCCCCGCGGGCTGGACGTGGTACGGCGGCTGGTCTCGGACGCGGACGTCTTCGTGCAGAACCTCGCCCACGGCGCCGCCGCCCGTCTCGGCCTGGACGCGGCCACGTTGTGCGCGGCCCATCCGCGGCTGATCGCGGTGGACATCTCGGGCTACGGGCCGTCGGGGCCGTACGCGGACAAGCGGGCGTACGACATGCTCGTGCAGTGCGAGGCGGGGCTGGTGTCGGTCACCGGGACGCCGCGGCAGCCGGTGAAGGCGGGGATCCCGGCGGCCGACATCGCGGCGGCCATGTACGCGTTCTCGGGGGTGCTGGCGGCGCTCGTCCGGCGGGGCACGACCGGACGCGGCGGGCCGGTCGAGATCTCCATGCTGGAGGCGCTCGCCGAGTGGATGGGACATCCGCTGCACCATGTGATGCACGACGGCACTCCCCCGGCGCGCACGGGCCTGGCGCACGCCGTCATCGCGCCCTACGACGCCTATCCCACGGCGGACGGCGGGCGGGTGCTGCTGTCCGTGCAGAACGACCGGGAGTGGCGGCGGCTCGCCGCGCAGGTCCTCGGCCGCCCCGAGTGGGGAACCGACCCGGCGTACGCGACGAACGCCGCGCGCGTCGCCCACCGGGAGGACACGGACACCCTGGTCGCCGAGGCGCTGGGAGCGCTCGGCACGGATGAGGCCGTGGCCCGGCTGGAGGCCGCCGGCATCGCGTGCGCACGCCTCAGGGACGTGCGGGAGGTGGCGGCGCACCCTCAGCTGGCGGCCCGGGAACGGTGGCGGGAGGTGGGGACGCCGGTGGGGCCGCTGCGGGCACTGCTGCCGCCGATCACGCTGCCGGGCGGGGACGAGGCGCGGATGGGGGAGGTGCCCGCGCTCGGAGAGCACACCGAGGCGCTGCTGCGTGCCGTGGGGATGACGGACGACGAGATCGCAGCGCTGCGCCGGGACGGTGTGGCCGCCTGAGCGCGGGCTCCTTGCGGAACGCCCGCCTGTCGGGCGTCGGGCGGAACGCCGGTGTCGCTCAGCGCCCGCCGAACAGCGAACGGCGCAGACGGCGCAGCGGCGCGAACAGCGAGACCCCGCGCATGCGGGCCCCCCTGCCACTGCGGTCGTGCGCGGTGTCACGTGCGGTCAGCTCACGCATCAGCGAGGTCGCCTCGACCGTCTCACGCTGCGGGACGGCGGGGCCGGCAAGCACCGAGAGATGGCGGTCGAGGCGCGAACTGGTCGCGCTGCTCCCGCAGGTGATCGCAGGGACCCTCGCCCTGCTGCGCACTGTTATCCGTTCCATGTCACTCCCCACCCGTACGAGTCCACCCGGCCCGGGCAGAGTAACCCTATCGCTCCCTCGTGGCACTCGTGTATCGCGGGCGCAGGATTCACCTGAGCCGTCAGGGCGTTGACGACTACTCACCGAATCCGACGGAGCGCAGGGCGAGTTGGACAACTGGCTGGCCGGTGGGCTGTGGTGAGCCGCCGCCGGGTTCCACGGTCACGGCCAGTGACGTCGCGGACCTGCCGATCCCGCTCGCGACCAGGGGCGTGTCGCCCTGGAACAGACCGAGGGAGCGTGGTTGCACATCGGGGCGCATGAGCCAGAGTTGATGCACACGGCCGCGGGGAGGTGCGCCCAGTCCGCTGAGGGTCACGACGGCGCGCCCCTCGGACGCGGAGGCGACCACGGCGATCCCTCGCCCCTCGGCGTCCCGGTCACCGGTGGCACGGGCGTCGGGGGCGGCGAGGACGGCGGCGATCCGGCGCGCCTGCGCTCGCTCCGCGTCGAGTTCGTCCTGCGTGCGCGTGGCCTGGACGGCGAACAGCGCGGCGACGACGAGGGCCGCGGCGGCCGTGGCGGTGGCGAGCGGGCCGAAGAGAGGGCGCAGCCGGGGCGCACGGGCGCGCGGGGGCGGCGGTGCGGTGCCCCAGACGTGCGGCGGCAGGTGCGGTTCCCGGGTGGGGGGCACGTCCGGTGCGGGCGCGGGGTCCTGCGGGAGGTTCCGTACCGCGGTCAGCACTCGGTCCCGCAGGCCGGGCGGGGCCGGGGCCGTCGTGGACCAGGCGAGGCGGACGGCGTCCTCCGACAGGGCGCGCACGTCCGCGGCGCAGCGGTCGCAGTGCTTGAGGTGCTTCTCGAAGCGGCGCCGTTCGCCGGGTTCGAGCGCGTCCAGCGCGTAGGGGGCGGCGAGCGAGTGCAGATCGCCGGGGCGCAGACGGGAGAAGACGCTCATGCGGCACCTCCCAGGCACTCGCGCAGCCGGGTGAGTCCGTCGCGCATTCTCGTCTTGACCGTACCGAGCGGGAGTCTGAGCCGCTCGGCCACCTCACGGTACGTGTAGCCGTCGTAGTAGGCGAGCGTGACGGACTGGCGCTGCAGCGCGGTGAGGCGGTCCAGGCAGCGGCGCACCCACTCGCGTTCCAGGCCCGCCTCCACCTCCTCGGCGACCTGGTCGAAGGCGGGATGGTGGGCGCGCCGGGCCTCGCGCTGCTCGCGTTCGCCGGCCGCACGGGCGCTGCGCACCCGGTCGACGGCGCGGCGGTGGGCCAGGGTGAGGATCCACGACAGCGCGCTGCCGCGGCCGGGGTCGAACCGCGGGGCGGAACGCCACAGTTCGAGCAGCACCTCCTGAGCCACCTCCTCCGACTGGGCGGGGTCCCGCACAACCCGGCGCACCAGCCCGAACACCGGCCCGGACACCAGTCCGTACAGGTCCTCGAATGCCTTCTGGTCGCCCCCGGCCACGAGCACCAGAAGTTCGTCCGCCTCCACTCGTATCCCCCTCTCCGCCGCCGCACACGGCCCGGTTGCTCCACTGTGGCATTCGGAGCGCTCACGCCCTCGGACGGTGGTACGGATCAGCCTGCCGAAAACGCGGGTCGAGCAGGCACGAAATGAGTTTTCGGGTTCGACCAATCCGCCTCGGCCGCCGCTCCGAATCCCCGTGCGTCAGGCAAGTTGGCACTGAGGACGGACGGCATGACACCTTTCTCCAGGAGCAGCGTGGGGCGCGGGAGTCTCGCGGCCCTCATCTGTGGCGCACTGGCGGCCGGAGGGCTCGCGGCCGCCGGCGTGACCGCGCTGGAACCGGGGGCGGCCTCCGCCTCCTCCCACCGGGAGGCTCCGCTGATCTCGGGGCAGCCGCAGTACGACAACACGGACCTGTACGCGTTCGTGAGCCCCGACAAGCCGGACACGACGACGGTCATCGCGAACTTCGTCCCGTTCGAGGAGCCGGCGGGCGGCCCCAACTTCTACACGTTCGCGGACGACGCGCAGTACGACATCCACGTCGACAACGACGGGGACGCGCAGGGCGAGCTGGTCTTCCGGTACACGTTCAAGACCCATGTCAAGAACAAGAACACGTTCCTCTACAACACGGGTCCGGTGGACAGCCTCGACGACCCCGACCTCAACGTGACGCAGACCTACGACATCGACCTCGTCAAGCTGCACAAGCAGAGGCTCGTCGCGAAGACGAAGATCGCGGACAATGTGCCGGTGGCTCCGTCGAACGTCGGCAAGGCGTCGATGCCGGACTACGGCAAGCTCCGCGACCAGGCCGTCCACAAGCTCGCGGGCGGCGCGACGACGTTCGCGGGGCAGGCGGACGACCCGTTCTTCGCCGACCTGCGCGTCTTCGACCTGCTGTACGGCGGGAACCTCTCGGAGGTCGGCCGGGACACGCTGAAGGAGTACAACGTCAACTCCCTCGCGCTGCAGGTGCCGAACGACCTGATCCGCGAGTCGGCGCACCAGCCGGTGGTCGGCATCTGGTCGACGGTCCAGCGCAAGGACGCGCACGGCGACTGGACGCAGGTCTCCCGCCTCGGCAACCCGCTGGTCAACGAGGTGGTCAACCCGCAGAAGGACAAGGACAAATTCAACGCGTCCGCGCCGTGGTACGACGCGCAGTTCCTCAAGAACGTGACCAACCCGGAGCTGCCGAAGCTCATCGAGGCGATCTACAAGATCAAGGCTCCGGCCGAGCCCCGCAACGACCTGGTGGACGTCTTCCTGAAGGGCGTCAAGGGCCTCAACCAGCCGCCGGACGTACGGCCGGCGGAGGAACTGCGGCTCAACACCTCGATCCAGCCTGCCGCCGACCCGAAGCGGCTCGGCGTGCTCGACGGCGACAACGCGGGCTTCCCGAACGGGCGCCGGCTCACCGACGACGTGATCGACGAGGCGCTCCAGGTGGTGGAGGGCGAGCTGGTCGGCTCGAAGAACGACCTGGGCGACGCGGTCGACGCGAACGACAAGAAGTTCGGGCACTCCTTCCCGTACCTGGCCGAGCCGACCTCGGGCTCGCGCGGCCCGCTGGCGAAGGGCACCGGGAACAACGTGCGCAACCAGCTGGGCGACGGACTGGTGCCGGCCGGTTCGAGCGGCTCCGGCACCACGCTGATCGCGGCCTCCGCGGCGGCCGGCGCGGCCGGGTTCCTGCTGATCGCCGGCGCGCTGATGTGGTGGCGCCGGCGCGCCCGCTACCGGGCGTACTGATCCGCCCGCGACGGGGCCGCCCCGGTGGCCCCGTCCCCCCGACCGGCGCGGCCCGTACCCTCCCATCCCCCACGGCGCGGGCCGCGCCGCCCCACCCCGACGACCGTTTCCGCCCAGGAGATTGAGGAGAGGGCATGTCCCCGCGTACGAACGCAAGCGCGCCGGAGAGCGGGCACGGCGGCCGCCCGGAGGCCCAGCCGGCGGGGCCCGCAGCCGAGCGGGAGACCGCGCGCGCCGACTCGTCCGCCGAGAAGGCCGCGGACACGGCTCCGGCTCCCGGCCCCGGCGAGAGCGCCTCCACCTCGGAACCCGGGAGCGGCACCGGGGCGCCCGGCACGAACACGGCCACCACCGCAGACCCGGCCGGCGAACACGAGCAAGCCGGCACGACGATCCCGGACACGACCACCACCGCGGAGCCGGCCGGCCGTCCCGGACGGGCCGGCGCGACCGCCGCGCCGGCCGTCTCCACCGCCGAACGGGCCACCCCGTCCCCCGCGGGCACCGGCTCCCGCGCCGAGCCGGCCGGCGAGCCGGCGTCGCCCGCGCCGGCCGGCGGCGACGAGCGGATCGTCGCGCTGCGGAGGTTCTCCGCGTCGGGGCGCCGCTGGCGTGCGCTGCAACTCGGGCTGTGGGCCGCCTCGTTGGCCGTCGCGCTCACCGCCGGGGCCGTGGTCGTCGGGGCCGTGCGGAACAGCGGCACGGCCCCGGTCGCCGCCACGCCCGGCGGTGTCTCGCCCGCCCTGCTCGCCGGTGGCGACCTGGACTCCGGCATCCGCGCCCTGCAGACCCATCTCCGCGCCCAGCCACGGGACCACGGCAGCTGGGCGACGCTCGGTCTCGCCTACGTCGAGCAGGCCCGCACCGAGGGCGACCCCTCCCGCTACCCGCAGGCGCAGCGCGCCCTCGACCGGTCGCTGAGGCTGCGCCCGGGCAACGACGCCGCGCTCGCCGGCCGCGCCGCCCTCGCCGCGGCCCGGCACGACTTCGCCGGCGCCCTCACCTACGCGGACCAGGCCCTGCAGCAGAACCCGTACAGCGAGCGCGCCCTGTCCTCCCGTGTCGACGCGCTCGTCGAACTCGGCCGCTACTCCGACGCCTCGAAGGCCGCGGACCTGGCCGACGCGCGCCGGCCCGGCGTCCCCGTGTTCACGCGCTACGCCTACGTCCACGAGCTGCGCGGCGACGTGACGACCGCCCGCCGCGTCCTGGAGCAGGCCCTGGGCACGGCGACGAGCCGCGGCGACATCGCGTACGTGGCCACCGCGCTGGGCCAACTCGCCTGGAGCCAGGGCCAGTACGCCACCGCCCTCGCCCACTACGCCCGCGCGCTGGCAGCCGACGACGCCTATCTCCCGGCGCTTGAGGGCCGCGCCCGCGCCCAGGCGGCGCGGGGCGACACCGAGGCGGCGATCCGCGGCATGGAGCAGGTCGTCGACCGCGCGCCGCTGCCGCAGTCCCTGGTGGAACTCGGCGAACTGTACGAGGCACGGGGCAAGGAGGGCGACCGGGCCAGGGCACACGACCAGTACGCCCTCGTCGACGCCTGGGTCTCGCTGGCCCGCGCGAACGGCGTCGACGCCGACCTCGACACGGCGCTCGCCGCCGCCGACCACGGCGACCGGGCGGCCGCGCTGAGGGCGGCCCGCGCCGAGTGGGCGCGGCGCCACACCGTGCACACCGCGGACGCCCTCGCATGGGCCCTGCACATGAGCGGCCGCGACCGGGAGGCCCTGCCGTACGCCCGGCAGGCCACGGCCACCGGTTACCGCAACGCGGCCTTCCTCTACCACCGCGGCATGATCGAGCGCGCCACGGGTCGTCCGCGGCAGGCCCGCGCCACCCTCACGGCGGCGCTGAGGCTCAACGCCGGCTTCTCGCCGCTGGGTTCGCGCACGGCCCGTGAGGCGCTGGAGGCGGTGAAGTGAACCTCCGTCGCCTCGCCGCCTCCGGCGCGGCCGTGCTCACGGCCGTCTGCGCGCTCGTCCTGGTGCCCGCCGGGCAGGCCGGCGCCCACCCTCTCGGCAACTTCACCGTCAACCGGTACGACGGCCTGGTCGCCGCGCCGGGACGGCTGCGGGTCGACCACGTCGAGGACCTCGCGGAGATCCCGGCCACCCAGGCGAAGCCGGACATCGCGCGGCTGGGCCTGACCGAGTGGGCCCGGCAGCGGTGCGAGAAGGCCGCCGCGGGCAGCACGGTCACCGTCGGCGGGCGCCCGGCCGCGCTGGCCGTCGGTGCGAGCCGCGCGCAGCGGCGCCCCGGCCAGGCGGGGCTGGACACGCTGCGCGTGGAGTGCCGGCTGACGGCGCCGCTGCCCAGGGGCGGCACCGTCACCCTGGGCTTCCACAGCGCGGGCACGGCCACCGGGCCCGGCTGGCGGGAGGTCACCGCGCGGGGCGACCGTATGACGCTCACCGCCTCGAATGTGCCGACGACCTCGGTGTCCCGCGAACTGACCGGTTATCCGAAGGAGTTGCTCTCCTCGCCGGCCGACACCGTCAGCGCGTCCCTGCGCGTGCGCCCGGGCGGCCCCGCCCTGGCCGACGACCGGCGGGACGCGCCGGCCGCCGCCGTGCTGCCGCGCGGCGCCGACCGCTGGACCCGGGCGCTGGACGATCTGGTCGCCCGCCACGACCTGACGCCGGGCTTCGCCGCGCTGGCCCTGGTCGTCGCGGTCGGTCTCGGCGCGATGCACGCGCTCGCCCCGGGCCACGGAAAGACCCTGATGGCGGCGACGGCGGCGGCCCGTGGCGGCCGGGCGCGGCTCAGGGACGTGCTGCCCCTGGCCGCGTCGGTGACGGTCACCCACACCCTGGGCGTGGTCGCGCTGGGCCTGCTGGTCACGGCGGGTTCGGCGGCGGCGCCGTCGGTGATCGCATGGCTGGGCCTGGCGAGCGGGCTCCTGGTGACGGTGGCGGGTGCGTCGCTCGTACGACGGGCCTGGCACAACCGGGCTCACGCGGACGGGCGTCCGCACGCCCATGAGCACCACCACGGCCACCGGCCCGCGCACCGGTCCCCACACGGCGCGCACGAACACGCGCACGCGCACTCCCACGCGGGGACCGCGCACGGGCACGGCCACGAGGACGCCCGCCCGCACCCGGACCCGGACCCGGACCCCGGGCACGGCCACACCCACGGCGTCCCCCACACCCACGGCGGCGTCCCCCACACCCATCCCACCGCCCCCACACTGCGCGGCACGATCCTCCTCGGCTTCGCGGGCGGGCTCGTGCCCAGCCCCTCCGCCGTGGTGGTCCTGGTCGGCGCGGCCGCCCTCGGCCAGGCATGGTTCGGTCTTCTGCTCGTGGTCGCCTACGGTGCCGGGCTCGCCCTGACACTGACGGCCGCCGGGTTCGCCGTGGTCAGGCTCGGCAGCGGGATGAACCGCGTCCTGGACCGGCGCCCCGGCTGGGCCCGCGGTCCGGCCGCGGCTCTGCTCCGCAGGACCGCACCGCTGGGGTCCGCGTTCGTCGTCCTGGCCCTGGGAGCCGGACTCGTGTTCAAGGGGGCGGCATCCGCACTCGGTTGAGCTACTTTTGGGGAGATATCACGCGGAGTGGATACATCGCGCGGATGCGAATGGGGGACGCCCGTGTCCGAAGAAGCCGGCCATGAACGTGTGATCGCGGGGCGCTACCGCCTGTCGTCCCCGCTCGGCCAGGGCGGTATGGGCACGGTGTGGCGGGCGCGTGACGAGGTCCTGCACCGCGAGGTGGCCGTCAAGGAGGTGCGCGCCCCGGCCGGGCTTGCGGCGGCCGACGTCGAGCGCATGTACGCGCGGCTGGAGCGCGAGGCGTGGGCGGCCGCCAGGGTCGCGAACCGGAACGTGGTGACGGTGTACGACGTGGCCACCGAGGACGGCCGTCCCTGGATCGTGATGGAGCTGGTCCGCGGCATCGCCCTGTCGGACCTGCTGGACGCGGAGGGCCCGATCACTCCGCAGCGGGCCGCGCACATCGGCGCCGAGGTGCTCGCCGCCCTGCGCGCCGCGCACGCGGTGGGGGTGCTGCACCGCGATGTCAAGCCGGCCAACGTCCTGCTGGCGAACGACGGCCGGGTGGTGCTGACGGACTTCGGCATCGCCACCGTGGAGGGCAGCTCCGCACTGACCATGACCGGCGAGGTCATCGGCTCGCCCGAGTTCCTGGCGCCGGAGCGGGCGCTCGGGCGCACGCCGGGCCCGCAGTCCGATCTGTGGTCGCTGGGCGTGCTGCTGTACGCGGCGGTCGAGGGCAATTCGCCGTTCCGGCAGAACACCCCGCTGAGCACGCTGCGGGCCGTCGTCGACGAGGAGTTGCCGCCGCCCCGCCGGGCCGGCCCGCTGGCCCCGGTGATCGAGGGGCTGCTGCGCAAGGACCCGGCGGAGCGGATCTCCGCAGAAGGGGCGGAGCGGGAGCTGCGGGCCGTCGCCGCGGGCGGCGCCCCCGCCGGCGTCCCCCGCACCGGCGCCTCCGCGTACACGCCGACCGTCGCGGCCTTCCCCGGCCCGGCGGAGCCGCCCACCACGCCCCTGCCGGGACGCGGGCCCGCCCGGACCGCGCCGCTCGCCCCGCCCGCGCCCGCGGGCCGCCCGCGCGACCGCCGGGCGGCCGTCGCCCTGGTCGCGGGCGTGACCGCCCTCGCGCTCGCCGCCGCGGGGCTGACGTACGCCCTGATGAACCGTGACAACGGCGGTGCGGGCAAGGCCGGTACGAGCAGCGGGCCCGCCGACGCGGGCGCGGGCGGCGGGAGTCCGGGCAGCGGGCGGGAGAGCACCGGCACGGCCACCGCTCCCACCGGCGGCTCCGCTTCGGGCACCGGCGGCGGTCGCACGACGAGCCCGCCCGCCCAGTACGTCCGGGTGACGGTCACGGGCACGCACACCGACTACTCCGGCGCCTGCCCTCCACCGGAGGCGCAGGCGCCCACGTTCACGGCGACGTTCACGGTGGGCAGCGTTCCCGTCGACGTGTCCTACCGCTGGGTCACCCGGACGGGGCAGGTGTCGGATCCGGGCTGGAGGACGCTGTCGTTCGCCGAGGGCGACGGGAGGACCAAGCAGACGCGGGTCATCGTCACCGCGTACGAGACGGGCGGAACCATCCGCAACGAGATCGGCGTCGAGGTGCGCGATCCGGTGCACGTCACGTCCGGTTCCGTGCCGTTCTCGGTGACGTGCGGAACGGAGACCCCGACGGACGGGGCCTCCCCTTCTTCTTCCTGACCGTCGGGCCGGTTCTTCCCGACCGTCAGGCCGCGCTGTTGAGCACGGGCAGGTAGCCGCCGGACTGGCCGCCCGCGGTCGGGTGGTAGGACTCGCCGATGTTCAGCCAGTTGACGCTGTGCAGCCAGGGGCTGCCGGAGCAGATCTCGTGGCCGCTGAAGGTGGTGCGGACGTCACCGAAGGTGAAGCCGTGGTCGGCCGCGCGCTTGGCGATCGCCGCGTTCATGTAGTCGGACGCGTCGTTGATCGCGGCCCGCTTGGTCTCGGACAGTCCGACGCAGGACGTACCGAGCTTGTAGAAGCGGGGGTAGCCGAGGACGACGACGTGCGCCGAGGGTGCCTTGGCGCTGATCGCCGAGTACACGGTGTCCAGCCGGCCGGGCAGGGTGGAGTCGACGTATGCCCTGGCCGTCGCGATCCGCGACAGGCAGTCGTTGTCGTTCCCGAGCACGCAGGTGAGCATGACGTCGGCGAAGCCCGCGTCGTTGCCGCCGATGCTGATGGAGACGAGGTTGGTCGCGGAGTTGAGGGTGCCGAGCTGGTTGTTGATCACGTCGGTCGTGACGGCGCCCGAGCACGCCAGGAAACTGAACGAGGCCGGTGAATGGGCGGCCTGCCACAGGTAGGGGTATGCCTTCGTGCTGCGCTTGCAGTCGCCGCTCTCGCTGGTGTAGCTGCCCGCACCGACGCCCGAGGAGTAGGAGTCGCCGAGGGCAACGTAGTTGACGCCCGCCGCCTGCGCCGTGCCGGCCCCGGCCAGGGCCAGTCCGATGGCAAGGAAGAGTGAAGTCACGTATGCGGTAAGTCGGAAACGTCTCATGGAACCTCCCTTTAGCAGGATCTCTGCGTCAACTTTGGTACCAGCTACGCGTGTTGACTGGAAGTGTTCATGCCAACATTGTTGAAGACCGGTCAGCGCCGAACAGGCCGCTCACCTGGGGCGCCGAGCTGGCAAGCATGCCCATGACATCTAAAGGCGCGCTTAAAGACCCCTCGGATCAAAGGCGGACCGGAACACGCGCCCACCGCTTGCGCGTCTTGACGACCCCCTCTTCGCTGCGCGACATTGAAGCCCGGCATCCGGCGCTTCGGGGGGCAAAGTCGCCAATGCAGACCTTACGTATCAAGCCACCTTCATCAGGCGGGGACGGGCGCCCTGGACGGGATCCGGGGAGGGACCTGATCCCCTTGCTCGGGGGCGCGGCGTTCACCGTCGCAGCGGTCGGCGCCATCCTCGCGCTCGTCGACGCGGGTTCACCGCTGCGCGGCCCGTTCACCTTGTTCTTCCTGCTCGCCGCACCGGCGACGGCCGTGGGAGCCGCCCTGCGCGGCCTGGACCCGGCGGCCCGAGCCGTGGTGTCCGTCGCGGGAGCGATCGCGGTCGACCTGCTCGTCGCCCAGGGCATGCTGGCGGTGCACCGGTGGTCGGTCCGGGGCGGAATCCTCGCGGTGACCGTGATCAGCTGCGTCGTTCTCCTGCTGGTACTGGCACGACGGCGGCGCCGCCGTGCGGCGGGAGGAGCGGCCTGACCATGGGACGGCCGACGCGGCCGGAATTCTCCGCGCAGGCCGGCCCTGCCTCAAACGGATGAGGAAAATCCGTTCGAGATATCAAGTAACGGTCATACCAATAAAAATGAGGGGGACACCGCAGGTCTTGCCATAAAGTCGCAATCGTCAATACCGTCGTACATCCACCCGCATCGGTCCATCATCAAGCGGCTCCAGGGGAGGGCTCAGGTACCGCGATGGTTCCGGCGCGGGGCGCGGTAGGGGGGTGCCGTGCTCGGTGGCCACGTCGGGCCGAGCCGTGCCGCGCGGTCGGCTGCCGTCTTCCCGGCAGACGGCCAGGTTTGCCAGCTCACCCGGCCTGTACGGAGATCCTTTCGGCATGTCGTGAGTGAGAACCCCCCTTTCGAACCGGACACGAAGCCGGACCGCCCAGGGGCGGGCGGTCCACCGGACGAGAGGGACCAGACCATGAGCTCTGTGCTGCGCCCGGCTTTCCCGGGCCAGGATCCGTTAACGCCGGGAAAGTACCGGCCCGTCTCCACTCACCTGGCCATCGCACCGCCGGTGAGTGTCGTGATCCCCGCCATGAACGAGGCGGAGAACCTGCCCTACGTCTTCAAGACGCTTCCCGAGTGGATACACGAAGTGGTGCTCGTCGACGGCAATTCCACCGACGACACCGTCGAGGTCGCGCGTGCGCTGTGGCCGGAGGTGAAGGTCGTCGGACAGCGGGGCAAGGGCAAGGGGGATGCCCTGATCACCGGGTTCCAGGCGTGCACCGGCGACATCATCGTGATGGTCGACGCGGACGGCTCGGCCGACGGCCAGGAGATCGTCAGTTACGTCTCCGCCCTGGTGTCCGGCGCCGACTTCGCGAAGGGCTCACGGTTCGCCAACGGCGGCGGCACCTCCGACATGACCCCCGTCCGCAGACTGGGCAACCGGGTGCTGTGCGCGATCGTCAACGCCAAGTTCGGCGCCCGCTACACCGACCTCTGCTACGGATACAACGCGTTCTGGCGGCACTGCCTCGACGAGATCGACCTCGACTGCACGGGCTTCGAGGTCGAGACCCTGATGAACATCCGGGTGGTCAAGGCGGGTCTGAAGGTGCAGGAGATTCCCAGCCACGAGTACCTCCGCATCCACGGCACGAGCAATCTGCGGGCGGTGCGCGACGGGTTCCGGGTGCTCAAGGTGATCCTCAAGGAGCGCTCCAACCGGCGTGCGCTGCGCCGCCGCCCTCATGCGACCGCGCTCGACTCGGGGCAGGGAGAGGTGTCTTGAGCGGTCCGGACATCTCCGTGGTGATCTGCGTCTACACCGAGGACCGCTGGGAGGACATCCTCGCCGCGGTCGCCTCGGTGCGGGCGCAGTCCCGCCCGCCGCGCGAGACGCTGCTGGTCGTGGACCACAACGAGACCCTGCTGGAACGGCTGGCCGGGGAGTACAGGGATGCCGGGGAGGTCCGGGTGCTCGCCAACGCGGGCCCCCGCGGCCTGTCCGCGGGCCGCAACACCGGCATCGCCGCCTCGCGCGGGGAGATCGTCGCGTTCCTCGACGACGACGCCGTGGCCGAGCGCGACTGGCTGAGGCACTTCGCCGCGGGGTACGAGGACCCACGTGTGATGGCCGTCGGCGGCCGCACGATGCCGATCTGGGCATCGGGCCGCCGCCCGGCCTGGTTCCCGGAGGAGTTCGACTGGGTGGTGGGCTGCACCTACCGCGGACTGCCGCCCGGCCTGATCCGGGTGCGCAACGTCCTCGGCGGCAACGCCTCCTTCCGCCGCACGGCCTTCGAGGCGGCGGGCGGCTTCGCCACCGGCATCGGGCGCGACGGCGACCGGCGACCGCTGGGCTGCGAGGAGACGGAGCTGTGCGTCCGCCTGACCCGGGCCAGGCCCGACGCCGTCCTGCTGATCGACGACCGGGCGGTGATCCACCACCGGGTGCCCGAACCGCGCGAGCACTTCGCGTACTTCCGCGCCCGCACCTACGCCGAGGGCCTGTCCAAGGCGCTGGTGGCCCGCAGCGTCGGCCCCGCCGAGGGGCTCCGGTCGGAGCGCCGCTACACCACCCGCGTCCTGCCCCTCGGGGTGGCCCGGGGGCTGCGCGACACCCTGCTGGCCCGCCCCGGCGGAGCGGGCCGGGCCGGCGCGATCGTCGCCGGCGTGCTCACCGCGGCGGGCGGGTACGTCCTGGGGAGCGTTCGGGCACGCAGGAGCGGGGCGCAGTTCTCGGTGGTCCCGGTCGGCCGGACCCCGGACGGCGAGGGGGGCGCACCATGAACGACCGGGCCGTGCCCATCCTCATGTACCACTCGGTCGCGGAGGAACCCAACAAGGCCACGCGCGGCCTGTCGGTGGCACCCGGCGCCTTCGCGGAGCAGATGGCCCTGCTCGCGGACCTGGGCTGCACGCCCGTCACCACGGCGGCACTGGCGAGGAGCTGGCGGGAGGGCGGCCCGCTGCCCGAGCGGCCCGTCCTGATCACCTTCGACGACGGCTACGAGGGCGTGCACCGGCACGCCCTCCCGGTGCTCGCCCGGCGCGGCTTCGCCTCCACCCTGTTCGTCTCGACCGGCTGGATCCGCGGCGCCTACGACACCGGCGGCGGCCTGGACACCATGCTGGACTGGGACCAGGTCCGCGACCTCGCGGGCGCGGGGGCCGAGATCGGCGGGCACAGCCACACCCATCCGCAGCTCGACCAGCTCTCCGACGACGCGCTCCGGTACGAGCTGCTGCGCTGCAGGGACATCATCGCCGACGAACTGGGCGCCCCGCCGGAGTCGTTCGCCTACCCGTACGGCTACTCCAGCCGCCGGGTGCGCCGCACGGTGCGCGCCTCGGGCTACCGGCAGTCGCTCGCCGTCGGCAACGGGCTCGCGCGCCGCCGCCAGGGCCCCTACGCGCTGCAGCGGGTCACCGTGCGCCGCAGCACCGGCGCCGAGGAGTTCGAGCGGCTCGTCCAAGGCCGTTCGATCGCCCGCGCCTTCGCCAGGGACCGCGCCCTCACCAAGGGGTACGCCATGGTCCGCAGAGCACGCCAGGTCCGCCGGAAGGCCATCCGTTCCCGTGTCTGACACGACCACCACAGCCCAGGCATCACCGACCCCGACCGCGGCGCCCGACCGCTCCGGCCGCCGCCTGCGCCTGCCCGGACGCGGCGGGGCCGGCGGAGGCAGCCAGTTGTTCCGCAACGCCTACGCCCTGATGCTCAACACCGGTATCTCCGCGGTGCTCGGCCTCGGCTACTGGCTGGTCGCGGCGCGCTACTACTCCGACGCCGCGGTCGGCCAGGGCTCGGCCGCGATCGCCGCGATGAAGCTCCTCGCCGGGCTCACCGCGGTCACTTTGACCGGGGCCCTGGCGCGCTTCGTCCCGGTCTCCGGACGCACCACCGGCCGGCTCATCTTCCGTACGTACGCGGGCAGTTGCCTGGTCGTGGCGCTCGCCGCCGGGGTCTTCCTGCTGACGCTGGACACATGGGGGCCCTCCTACCGTTTCCTGCACGGCCCCGTGAACGGGCTCGGCTTCATCGCGGCCGTCGTCGCCTGGAACCTGCTCACGCTCCAGGACGGGGTGCTGACCGGGCTGCGCAGCGCGCTGTGGGTGCCGGCGGGCAACACCGTGTTCTCGGCGGTGAAGCTGGCGCTGCTCATCGGGCTGGCCGCGGCCATCCCGGCGACCGGCGTCTTCGTCTCCTGGATCGCGGCCATCGCCACCTCCGTGGTGCCCCTGGGCTGGCTGGTGTTCCGGCGCCTGGTGCCCCGGCACGTGGGGGCGACCGAGGGGCACGCCCACCCGCCCTCGCTGAAGGAGATCGGCCGGTTCCTGGCCGGCGACTACACCGGCTCGCTGTTCTCGCTCGCCGTGGTCTACCTGGTCCCCGTGATCGTGGCCGCACAGGTCAGCTCCGAGGACAACGCGTACTTCTACATCACCACCACCATCGGCGGCACGGTCAACCTGCTCGCCATCAACATGGGCGCCTCCCTCACCGTCGAGGGCTCGCACGATCCGGCACGGCTCGCCGCCAACACCCGGGCGGCGCTGCGGCGCATGGCCCGGATCATGCTGCCGGTGTGCGCGCTGCTGTTTCTCGGCGCGCCCCTCATCCTGCGTGTCTTCGGCGAGGGCTACGCCCACGCGGCGGCCCCGCTGCTGCGCTGGTTCGCGGTCGGCGCGCTGCTGCGGGTGGTGATGGAGACCTACTTCGCGGTGCTGCGCGCCCAGAGCCGCACCTCCCCACTGGCCTATCTCCAGGGGCTGCTGTGCGTCCTGGTACTGGGCCTGACCGTGCTGCTGCTGCCCCGCATGGGGCTGACCGGCGCGGGCGTCGCGGAGATCTCCAGCCTCTCGGTGATCGTGCTGATCGCCGCGCCGAGGCTGTTCAGGATCGTGCGCACCGCGCCCGCGGACGCCGTACCCGAGGACGCGGCACCGGACGGGGACCTCGCCGACCTGGGGACGCGCGAGGTCCCCGCGCCCAGGCGCGGCCCCTCCTGGGCGAAGAAGCTCGACGCCGACACGCTCGCACTCGGCATCCACGCGGACTTCGACCACCAGGAGCGCCGCCCGGACGTACGCCCGGGTCCGGGCACCCCGCCCACGGGGACGCCGGCGGTACGCGAGGAGCGCGAGCGGCCGGCCAGGCCGCCGGACGACCCGCGGCCGCCGAAGCCCCCGCCCTCTTCCGGTCCTCCGGGCGGAGCGCTCGTGCTCGGCTGTCTGCTCGTCTCGGCGCTCCTGCTCTACTGGGTCCCCGCACTGAGACTGGACGACGCCTCGCTCGACCGGATGGGCGGCCTGGGCCTGATCTCGGTCCTGCCGGTGCCCACCCTCGCCGGGGCGGCACTGCTCGTCGTGGTCTTCGCCGCGCTGCTGTGGCGCGGCCGCGAGTCCAGGGGCCTGCTGCTGGTCACGCTGCTCGCCACGGTCGTGTCGCTGCACGCGCTGCCCGCGGTGATCGAGACCGAGCCGCGGTTCGCGACGGCGTGGCAGCACCTCGGCTTCCTCGACTACATCGACCGGACCGGGTCGGCCGTACCGTACCTGGACGCGCGCTGGAGCTGGCCGGGCTTCTTCGCGGCGGCCGCGTTCGTGGCCAGGGCCTGCGGGGTCACCGACCTGACCGAGGTCATCCGCTGGTGGCCGACGGCCGTACAGCTCCTCTACCTGGCACCGGTGTTCCTGCTGCTGCGCTCCCTGCGCGCGGGCTGGCGCGCCAAGTGGGCCGGTGTGTGGATCTTCGTGCTCAGCGGCTGGGTCGGCCAGGACTACTTCTCCCCGCAGGGCTTCACCTATCTGCTCTATCTGGTCTTCGTGGCGATCCTGCTGGTGTGGTTCCGCGCGCCGCACGTGGTCTGGGCGACGGTGCGTCCCGGCGAGGCGGAGGTGGAGCCGGCCGACCGCAGCCGGCGGGCCGTGCTGCTGATGGTGCTCATCGGCCTGTTCGCGGCGTGCGTCCCGGCTCACCAGCTCACCCCGTTCGTGATGCTGGGCGTGCTCGCGGCGCTGGTCCTGGCCGGCCGCTCCGAACTGCGCGGGCTGCCCGTCCTGTTCGCCGTGCTGGTGGCGTTCTGGGTCGGGTTCATGGCCGAGCCGTACTGGTCGGGGCACTTCAGTGATCTGTTCGGCGGGGTCGGGGGCGTCGGCAGCAATGTGTCGACGTCCGTCTCCGGCCGCATCCAGGGCGGCAGTTCGACGCACAAGCTCGTGCTCTACGCGCGCGTGCTGCTCGCGGGCGGGGTGATGGCCCTGGCGTGCTGGGGCTGGTGGCGGCGACGCGACCACAAGTACCGCGAGCGGTCGCTGCTGGTGCTCACCTTCGTGCCGTTCCTGGGCTTCGGCATGCAGTCGTACGGCGGCGAGATGGCGCTGCGTGTCTTCATGTTCGCGCTGCCGGGAGCGGCCCTGCTCGGCGGGCTCGCGCTCTTCCCGCGTACCGGTGTGACGGCCGACGAGCGGGACAGGGACCGGGTGAGCCTCGCCCCGGTCGCCGCCCTCCTGGCGGGCCTGGTGCTGATGGGCGGGTTCCTGGTGGCCCGCTGGGGCAACGAGCCGTTCGAGCGGATCCGCCCGGGCGAGGTCACGGCCATGGACTACGTGTACGCGCACGACGACCCGACGGTACGGCTGCTGTGGCTGAGCAACGACACGGTCGACAACGTGACGCCGGCGATGCCGTGGGGCGCGAAGGACATGGAGAAGGTCCAGTACGTGCCGACGCTCGCGCCCGCCGATCCGGTGCTGGTGTCCGGCCTTGTCAAGTCGCTCAAGGACGCGGGCCCGAACTCGTACCTCATGGTCAACCGCGGTCAGGTGACCTATCTCCGGCTCGACGTCGGCTACTCGGCGACCTGGGAGAGGCGGCTGATCGCGAACCTGGACGGGCGCCGGGAGCTGAAGAAGGTCCTCGCCAACGACGACGTGACCCTGTACACCCTGCGCAGCCAGCCGGTGGGCGAGGTCGCGAAGCCCCGGCCGGGCCCGATCGGCCCGCGGGTGACCTGGACCCCGTGGTCGGTCGTCGGGGGGCTCGCGGCCGTGGCGCTGGTGCTGCTGCTCACCGCGCGCGAGGTGGTACGGGTCGCGGTGCGGCCGGGTGTGCGGCGGCTTCGGTGGCTGCAGAGCAGCTTCTGGTTCTCGCTGCCGCTGCTGGCGCTGCTGCTGGCCTCGCTGGTGCAGCGGTTCCTGACGATGGGGAAGGGCTAGGAGGCACGGCGGTGGCCACGTCACCGCCGTAGCCACGTCACCTGGTACGCCCTCATGTCGAACCGCTTGCCGTCGATCCGCGCGCTGATCGTCCGGTCGAGCGTGTTCACCACGAGGACGGCCTTGTCGGTGGCGAGCACGCGGACATTGGGCACGTCGTCCGGGGCGACCGGCACCGTCCGGTACACCGTGCCCGGCGGGAACTCCCTGCCGAAGCGGGAGACCAGGTCGTACATGGGCAGCGCCCGGCCGCCGCCGGCGGTGTCGGTCGGGGTCCACAGACAGCCGGCGCAGTCCGTGCCCCTGCGTGCCTCGGGGTTCCAGTAGAAGCCGGAGGAGGCGCCGCCC
This sequence comes from Streptomyces sp. PSU-S4-23, assembly GCF_055632315.1. Lineage (NCBI taxonomy): Bacteria > Bacillati > Actinomycetota > Actinomycetes > Kitasatosporales > Streptomycetaceae > Streptomyces > Streptomyces sp. PSU-S4-23. The sequence goes on from NZ_JBVMUU010000002.1 coordinate 1,504,641, forward strand.
TCGACCATGGCGATCATTCCGGCCGCCTGCACGGCGACGCGGTGGTCCTCGCTCCAGCCCGTGCGGCCGTCGTTGGCGTCGCCCGGTTCGACGTAGTACTCGGCCCACCACAGCGGCAGGCCCCCGGTCCGCCGCCGCACCCACGCGCCGACGGCCGTGAGCTTGTCGGTGGCCGCGAACTCGTCGGGCAGCAGGTCGTCGTCCCTGGTGTAGCTGGAGCCGTCCACGACGACGAAGTCGGCTCCCGACTTGTGCTCGTTCCAGTAGTCGAAGGCGTCCAGGACCCGCTGGTCCATGGCGCCCCACGGGCCCCGCACGGTCGTGGAGGCGTCCTGTTTCTGCCGCGGGTCGACGCTGTCCATGACGAGGTAGGGCCCACCCACCATGATCTTGTCGTTGACCTTCTTGAGCGCCTTGTAGACCAGGTTGTACAGCCTGGTGTAGCCCTCGTGGTCCCAGCGGCCCTCGGAGTCGTTCCAGAAGCCCTTGAACTCGTTCCAGACGATGAAGTGGCGCACGTCCGGGTAGCGCCTGGCGACGGTCGCGGCGAGGGCGGCGAAGTCCTCGTAGTGGTCGGGCGTCGGGGCGGTCTCCAGGGCGGACTGGCTCCAGTCGGTGTTCCCGGCGCCCGCCGTGCCGCCCTTCATCCAGTCGGGGGCACAGCACAGGGTGACGACGGGCGTGCCGCCCGACGCGCGGACGAAGTCGATGCGGCGGTCCATCGCCTCGAAGTCGTAACGGCCCTTGACCGGCTCGGGGTTGTCCGCGCCCCAGCCCATGATGTGCTGGTTCTGCGGCAGCGCCGTCCGCGACAGCAGCCCCTCGACGCGCGCGGTGGCGCCGGCGCTGCCCTGGTCGGCGCTGTACTGGGTGTGGGTGAAGCCCCAGCCCACGTCCGGTCCGGTCCGTTCGGGCACGGGGGCGGGCGTGCCGTGCACCTTGTCGCCGTCGGGGGTGGTCCCTGTGGTGCTCGCGCCGTTGCCGGGCAGTGTGCTGACCAGCGTCACCACCAGGGCCAGAGCGGCCGCACCCACGCCGAGCAGTGCGGTGAGGCGCCACCGCAGTGTCCCCGAATTCCACCCATGACATCCCATCAGGGGCAACAGTAACGGGGCGCGTCCGCCGGACGACAGATTGCGTCGTGCGACAGCCCGGTAACAGGACGTACGGGATGGACCGGAAGCACGGGACACGGCCGACACTCCCGGCGGACCGCGGAAACCGGGTGCACGGGGCTCCCGTGTGACGGATCATGGCGGCATGTCTGCGAACCCATACGACGCTCTGCCGATCCGGCTCAACGTCGACGACAGCGACTCGCCGTCCGACGTCGTCGACGCGCTGTTCCTCGGCCGCTTCGCTACGGGCGAGCAGCCGTACTCGCACGCCGCGAACATCGACCGCGTGCGGTCCGGTGCCACGCTCCTGCCGCCGGGCGCCCGGGTGCTGCGGATCGCCCGCGACGACGATCGCAGCGCGACGCTCGCCGAGGGCGACGGATGGACGCTGCTGGTCTCCCGCTGGAACCGCGGCGCGGACGTCACGGTGACGGCGACCAGCGCCGAACTGGCCGAGAAGGTGCTGAACCAGGCGACGGACGGCGCGGCCGACGAGCCGGAGCCGCAGCCGGAGAACGTGACGATGGGGTTCTGGTACGTGTCGCCGCGACGCGGCCCGCACCGTACGACCCGGCAGATCTCGGCGGGCACCTGGGAGGAGGTCCGCGCGAACTACACGGCGCCGGTGGCGGACGCGATGGACCGGCTGATGAAGACGACTCCGGAGGACATCGCGGGCCGGCTGCTGCTGCTCCACGGCCCTCCGGGCACCGGCAAGACCTCGGCGCTGCGCACGCTGGCCCGCTCGTGGCGCGACTGGTGCCAGGTGGACTGCGTCCTGGACCCGGAGCGCCTGTTCTCCGACGTCGGCTATCTCATGGACATCGCGATCGGTGAGGAGGACTCCACGGGCAAGGGCCGCTGGCGCCTGCTCCTGCTGGAGGACTGCGACGAACTGATCCGCGGCGAGGCGAAGCACACGGCGGGCCAGGCCCTGTCGCGCCTGCTGAACCTGACGGACGGCCTGCTGGGGCAGGGCAGGAACGTCCTGGTGGGCGTCACGACCAACGAGGACCTGGAGCGCCTCCACCCGGCCGTCGTCCGCCCCGGACGCTGTCTGGCCCGCATCGAGGTGGGCCCGCTGACCCGCCCGGAGGCCGTGACCTGGCTGGGCCGGGAGGAGGGCGTGGGCCGCGACGGGGCGACCCTGGCGGAGCTGTACGCGCTGCAGCGGGGGACGTCGCCGGCGTCGGTGCCGGACCAGCGGGCGGAAGCGGACGCGGGGCTGTACCTGTAGGAGAGCGCGGACGGTGCTTTGATGGAGGTATGACCCTGTTCGTCGGCACGTCGGGGTGGCAGTACAAGGACTGGCGGGACGTCCTGTACCCGGCGCAGGTGCCCGTGCGGCTGTGGCTGGAGGAGTACGCGGCACGGTTCGCCACGGTCGAGATCAACAACGCGTTCTACCGGCTGCCGTCCCGCGAGGTCTTCGAGAGCTGGCGCGAGCGCACCCCGCCGGACTTCGTCGTCGCCCTCAAGGCGAGCCGCTATCTGACGCACATCAAGCGGCTGCGGGACCCCGAGGAGCCGGTGGACCGCCTGATGACCCACGCGGCCGGACTCGGCGACCGTCTCGGGCCGGTGCTGCTGCAGCTCCCGCCGACACTGCGCGCGGACCCCGCGCTCCTGGACGACTGCCTGGCCTGTTTCCCGTCCGGCACCCGGGTCGCGGTCGAACCGCGCCATGACTCCTGGTGGACGCCCGAGGTGCGCGGGGTGCTGGAGGCGCGGGGAGCGGCGCTGTGCTGGGCCGATGTGCTCTCGCGCCCGGTCACGCCGCTGTGGCGGACCACCGACTGGGGGTATGTCCGCTTCCACGCGGGCCGCGCCGAGCCGTGGCCCCGGTACGGCCGCCGGGCCCTGACGTCCTGGGTGCAGCGCATCGCCGCGGCCTGGCCCGACGGCCGTGATGTCTACGCGTACTTCAACAACGACCCCCATGCGGCGGCGGTCCTGGACGCGACGGCGTTCGCCCGCGTCGCAACGGCGGCGGGCCTGCGGGCAACCCGCGCACCGCGAACGCTGCCGACGCGGGCACCGGCCCCGGCGCGGCCCTGAGCACACGCCCGCCCGCTCACCCGGGCCGCGGCGCGGTACGGGCGCGCCGTGCCTCCCCCTACTCGCGGTACGCCGCCCGCAGGGCCTCCCGGATCGCCGCCAGGCCCTCGGACTCGCTCAGGCCGAGGCGGCGCACCCGCTCGGCATAGTGGGCGGCGGCGGCCGCCGCCTCGCGCTCCGCGGCGGAGCCGGCGGCGGCCACGAACGTTCCGTTGCGCCCGCGTGTCTCGATCACTCCGTCCGCCTCCAGTGCCCGGTACGCCTTGGCGACCGTGTTGGCCGCGAGGCCGAGGGACTCGGCCAGGCCGCGCACGGTCGGCAGCCGGTGGCCCACCGGCAGCACCCCCGACCGGGCCTGCTCGGAGATCTGCGCCCGTACCTGCTCGTAGGGCGGTGCGCTCCCGTCGATGTGAATCTTCAAGGTCACGGGGCGATTCTCCCGCACGGGGCGGAAAATGAGAGGCACCCCCCGGCTCCGCCCGCGTACGGTGCGCCGATATGACAGTGATCGTCCGCGACATGCGCGCCGATGTCCGGGCCGACACCGAGGGATTCGTGCGGGTCCGGCAACGGGCCCTGCCGTTCATGGTGTACAGCCCCGAGGCCCTGGCTTACGACGCCGCCCACATGCACCCCGACGCCCACTACCGGCCGCTCGTCGCCGAGGAGGACGGCGAGATCATCGGCACGGCCCAGGTCCACCTCGCCCATGACAGCCGGGAGCCCGGCCAGGGGAACGTCAACGTGTACGTGCACCCGGAGCGGACGCGCCGTGGCGCCGGATCGCTCCTCGTCCGCGCCGCCGAGGAGCATCTGGCCGCCGTGGGCGCGACCAGGCTGCTGTGCTGGGTCCTGGACGACCCCGGCAACCGGGTCTTCGCGGAGCGGCACGGCTATCGGGCGAGCCGCCCCGCGCACTTCCTCCGTCTGGACCTGGCGAACGGCGTCCTGCCGCCGCTCCAGGACCCCCCGCCGGGCGTGGAACTGCGCACGGGCGCCGACTTCGCCGACGACCCCCGGCCCCTGTTCGAACTGGACGCGGAGACGATGGCGGACGAGCCGAGCGACATCGACACGGAGTTCACCGACTACGAGGCATGGCTCGAGGAGACCTGGCGGCGTCCGCTGTCCGACCCCGCGCTGACCACGGTCGCGGTGGCCGACGGGCGCCCCGCCGCCTTCACCCTGGCGCGTACCGACGGCGCCGCCACCTACGGCACCGCGATGACCGGCACCGCCCGCGCGTTCCGCGGCCGCGGCCTCGCCAAGCTCGTCAAGAACCACTCCCTGCACCGCGCCCGCGCCGCCGGGTACACGCAGGCGTTCACGGGCAACGACGCGGGCAACGGCGCGATGATCGCGGTCAACGCGTGGTTCGGCTACGAGATCTGCGCGACGGAGGTGCGCTATGTCCGCGAACTCGGCTGAACCGGCTGCCGTCGTGGAGGTCGTCCTGGTCAAGGCGGGCCGTACGAAGATCCGTTATCCCGCTGAACTGGTCCACGACGACGGCACCCGGATCGTCGTGCGCGCCCCCTGGGCGGGTGAGGGCGTACGCGACTTCGGCTTTGTGCGGTTCGAGCCCGGTGACGTCTTCACCGAGTACTACTGGCGGGACCGCTGGTACTCGGTGAAGGAGGTCCGCGACGGGAAGGGCGCCCTCAAGGGCTGGTACTGCGACATCACCCGCCCGGCCGTCCTCTCCGGCGCCCAACTCGTCGTCGAGGACCTCGATCTGGATCTGTGGCGCTCCGCGGACGGCTCGGCCGTGCTGCGCCTCGACGAGGACGAGTTCGCGGCGAGCGGCCTGGCGAGGACCGACCCCGACGCCGCCACGGCCGCCGTGCGGGCCCTCGGCAGCCTCGAACTCCTCGCCCGCGAAGGCGGCTTCGAGGCGCTGCTGGCGTGAGCCGGGCGGTCAGTCCGCCGCCACCACCGCATACCGCTCGTCGTCCACCTCCCTCCCCCACAACCGGGCGTCGTCCGACAGCCGCTCGACGCGGACGTCCCCGGCGAGGGGGGCGAGGAGGGCGGTGAGGCGGTCGGCGGGGATGCCGGCCGGGCTCGTGGCGCCCCACACGCCTTCGACCAGTACGAGGCGCCCGCCGGGGCGCAGCAGGCCCCTCCAGTGCCGCAGGGCCCGGCCGGGATCGGGCAGCGCCCACAGCAGATGGCGGACGAGCACGACGTCGAAGCGCTGCTCGCCGACCGGTGGGGCCGCGGCGTCACCCACCAGGAACACGGCGTCACGGCCCGCCAGTTTGGCGCGGGCCAGCGCGATCATGGCCGCCGACAGATCCACTCCCGTCACCCGGTGTCCCCGCTCCGCGGCGAGGAGGGACAGGCTGCCCGTGCCGCAGCCCAGGTCGAGGACGTCGCAGGCCCCCCGGGGCAGCCATGCCTCCAGCCGCGCCGCCCACGCCTCGCGCACCACCGGATCGCGCAGCCCGTGGTCCGGCTCGTCGTCGAAGGTGGCGGAGGCGGCGTCCCAGTCCACCTCCGCGCTTGTGCCCGTCGAGGTTTCGGCCGCCTCGTTCCTGGTCATGTTCCTGGTCATGTCGCCAGGGTGACAGGCACCACTGACAGTCGAACCGTGACAGACGCCACAGACAGGCCGGGGCCGATGAGGAACCCTCGCCGGAAGGGTCTACCTCCGCACAGGCTGCGGTATCCGGTAGGCACAAGGAGGCAGCCATGCGCCGAGTGACCGTGCACAAGCCCCTGAAGAGGACCGATGCCCGCCGCGTGCGGGAGGAGTCCGACGAGCGCCCCGCCGGGCGCCCCGAGGTGCGGAAGGACATCGCCCGCGTCTGGTGGCCGGAGGGCTGAGCGGCCCGCCCGCCGCGGCACCGCGAGGACGCTCACTCCAGCCGCTTGCGGTAGTGGAAACGGTCGTACGGTCCGTCGACGCGGCGCTCCACGACCTCGTACCCGTACTTCGGATAGATCTTCTGGTTCTCCCACATCATCGCGTTCGTGTAGAGCCTGATCTCGGGCAGCCCGAGCGCGCGCGCACGCGCCTCCACGAAGGCGAGCAGCCGCCGCCCCACTCCCCGGCCCCGGGCGTCGGGGTGCACGGCGATGCTGTCGAGGAAGAGATGGTCCTCCCACGCCTCGACCACCACGAGCCCGCCCACGGGCTCCCCCGTCACGAACACGCGCCCGGCGGCCACGTTCGCCGCGTGGTCCGCCTCCATGGGCTGCGGCACCACGCCGATGCGCTCGATGTAGGGGCGGTACGCCGCGTCGGTCACGGCCCGCACGGCCGGTATGTCCCCGGCGACGGCCGGCCTGATCTCCTCGGCCGCCGTGGGCCGCGTCGTGAAGTCCGTCATGACCGCACGGTACGTACCTGATCCCCGTCTCAGCACTCCCTTAACGCGACCATAAGGATCCCCTCCGCCCGCCTCCGGCAGGCGATTTCACGGTTTCCTGGGGTGGTTCGCCCGGCCTCCGTGGCCTGTCCGGCGGCTCAGGCCGGACAGGCCACGGCGAGGGCCGCGGCGACCGGGGGTCGCCGCGGCCGGGTGGGGGTGCCGGCGTCAGCTGAACGCCGAGGCGCAGGTGGTCGCGGTGGCGTGTGCGGGATCGAGCGCGTTCGCCACCTCGTGGAAGGCGATCCGGTCGAACAGCCCGATCGCCACGTGCTCGGAGAGGTCGAGCGCGCACAGATCCTGCAGCCGGACGTTGTGGACGTCGGATCCGCTCAGGAACTGCGAGCTGTACGGGGTGACCACCTCGTCGTACTTCGTCGCGATGACCGTGTAGTGGACGCCGGCGACGGTGTCGCCGCCCGCGTTGAGTTTCGTCAGGAACGCCGAGCCGACCACCTGGTCGGCGAGCGCGGGCGTGGCGGTGGAGAGCAGGTCCTCGATGCCCGGGAAGTACGGCAGGAGCTGGGTGAGCCCGCCCAGGGTGGTGCCGTGGTTGCTGGGCGCGATGCCGACGAGGGCGTTCACCTTGGGGGCGCCGCCGAGGAACTTGAGGTAGTAGCGGGGCATCATGCCGCCCTGCGAGTGACCGACGATGTCGACCTTGGCGGCGCCGGTCGCGGCGAGCACCTTGTCGACGAAGACCTGGAGCTGCCCGGCGGACGTGGCGATGGAGCCGAGTCCGTAGAAGACCGGGACGCCGGGCAGTTGGCCGTAGTCGAGCGAGTAGACGCAGTAGCCGCGGTCCTCCAGGTAGGGGGCGAGGGACAGCCAGTTGTCGACGGAGTTCCCGAAGGTGCCGTGGACGAGGACGACGGGGCGGGGATGGGCCGCCGACGGCTTGCAGGTGTAGTCGTTCCAGCCGCTGCTCGGTGCGGCGGCGTGGGCGGTGGCGGCGGGGACGACGGCGAGCGCGGTGGTCAGCAGGACCGCGGCGAGCGGTCTGAGCATGCGCTTCCAGGGCAGCATCGGGTGATCTCCTTGCGGCTCAGGGGAGGAGGAGGTGCGACGGCCGTGACGGCGGCCTTGACGACGCCTTGTGATCCGGATCACGAGGATGCTGTCTGTTCACCATCAAGTTACGGGCGAGTAGTGGAAGCGTGAAGTTACGCGTCAGTAAAAACTTCCGGTGATAGCGGGCGGCGTCGTGCACCCACTGATAACGACCGGACAGAAGTGATGCGACATCACCAGACGGGACGGATCTGCCCATAGGGCGCGATCCTGAGCAACTGCCGTGACAGCGAGCGGATCTCACGCTCACCCAGCAGTTCGGCCCACGGCCGTACGACTTCGGCCGCGGCCTCCTCCGCGGCCCGCGTGCAGGCCCGTCCGCGCTCGGTCAGCACGACGAGCCGCGCCCGCGCGTCCTCGGGGTGCGGCCGCCGCTCGGCGTACCCCTTGCGCACGATCTCCTCGACGAGCTGACTCGCGGCCTGCTTGGTGACCCCGAGGTGGGCGGCCAGGTCCGTGACGGTCGCACCGCCCGGGGCGAGCCGGGCGAACGCGAAGCCGTGCGCGGGCCGCAGGCCCTCGAAGCCGCGCGCCTCCACGCCGTCGTGGATGCGCCGGGTGAGTTCACCGGCAACGGCGAGCAGGGCGGCGGACAGTGCCATGGCCTCGGAGTTCTGCACGCAGGCATTGAAGCATCCTTGACAGACCGGTCAAGCAGCTTGACCATAAGGGCATCGCAATTCAGTCAAGCAGCTTGACCATCTGACCGGCAGTCGGAGGCCACCATGCCCATCGTCCGTTCGTCCGAAGCCGTCGCCCACGAGATGCACGGCGCCCGTTTCATCTCCTACGCCACTCCCCTGACGGGGAGCAGGGAACTGTGCGCATGGCGCGGTGAGATCCCCGGAGGGACCCGGGCCCCCGTCCACACCGTCACCCGGGAGGAGATCTTCCACCTGCTCAGCGGCGAGCTGCTGATCACGCTCGACGGCCGCACCGAGCGGATCACCGCGGGCGACACGGTGATCATCAACCCCGGTGCGACCCTGGGTGTCGAGAACCCGGCGCCCGACACCGCCGTCTCGTGGGTCACCACGTCCATCGGCCTGGAGGCGGAACTGGCCGACGGCACCCGCGTCGCCCCACCGTGGGCCAACTGAGCCGCCGTGAAGGACGGCAAGGACCGCACGGCCGGCACCCCGGCGTCACCGTCCGCGGAAGGTGGTCAACCCGCGCTCCCCGGACTCCGGTGCCACAACTTCCTCCCGCCCGCCGGGCCCTCGCCGGCGGGACGCATGTCGGCCCAGGGGTTCATCTCGTACCCCGTGGCCATCCGGATGCGCCGGCCCTTCGCCGCGTCGCCGTCGGGCCGCTCCGGCACGGGCTCCGCCAGCCGCGCCGCCACCGCGTCGAGGCCGCCCTCGGCGCGCAGCTCGATCAGTTCGGCGAGGTTCCAGGCCGCGGCGCCCACCACGCTCAGGCTGCGCGGCCCGCGCCGCTGCACCACCCCGCGCACCAGCAGCAGCCAGGAGTGGAAGACGGTGTGGGCGCACGCGTCGTGGGAGTCGTCGAAGAAGGCCAGGTCCACCAGGCCCGTGCCGTCGTCCAGGGTGCTGAAGATGACCCGCTTGCCGGAGCGGATCGGCGGGGTCTGGGTGGCCGCCTTGGCGCCCGCGACCAGTACCGTCTCACCGTGCCCGGCCTCGCGCAGCCGGCGTGCCGGCATCACGCCCAGCTCGTCGAGGAACGCACGGTGGTCGTCCATCAGATGGCGCGAGGCGTCCATGGAGAGCACACCCAGCTCGGCACTGAGCCGCTCCGCCGGGGAGAGGTCGGGCAGCCCGGCGGACGCGGTCCTGCGCCCGCCGGTCAGGGGGAGCTGGTCCCCGACCGCGCCCCGGGCACCCCGGTGCAGCTCGGCCAGGTGCAGCTGGAGGTCACGGCGGTTGGCGCCGAACGTGTCCAGCGCCCCGACCTGGGCGAGCCGCCCGGCGACGGGACGGCTCGGCCGCGCCCGCTCCCAGAAGTCGAGCAGCGAGGCGTACGGCTGCCCGGCCTCGATCCGCTTCGCCTCGGCCTCGCTGATGCCGTGCACGTCGGACAGGGCGAGCCGGAGCCCCCACTCCGTCCGGTCCGGTCCGGGCGGCCCGCCGGACTCCCTTGATTCAGACACCAGTTCGATGCGATGGGCGACCCCCGACGCGTTCACGTCCAGCGGCAGGATCGGCACACCCCGGCGCCGCGCGTCCGCCAGCAGCAGCCGCTTCGGGTACATCCCGGGGTCGTGCGTCAGCAGCCCCGCGTAGAAGGCGGCGGGGTGATGGGCTTTCAGCCACGCCGACTGGTAGGTCGGCACCGCGAACGCGACCGCGTGCGCCTTGCAGAAGCCGTACGACCCGAACGCCTCGACGATCTCCCAGGTGCGCTGAATCGTTTCTGCACCGTACCCGTTCGCCGCCGCCCGCTGCGCGAACCAGATCCTGATCCGCCCCTGGGACTCCGGATCGGACAGACCCCGCCGCACCCGGTCCGCCTCGTCGCGCCCGCACCCGGTCATGATGTCCAGGATGTGGATGACCTGCTCGTGGAAGACGACGACGCCGTACGTCTCCCTCAGCGGCGCCTCCAGATCGGGGTGCGGACAGCGGACCGGAGCCCGCCCGTGCCGCGCCTCGATGAACGGCCGCACCATGTCGGCCGCGACCGGGCCGGGCCGGAACAGCGAGATGTCGACGACGAGGTCGTGGAAGCCGGCCGGCTGGAGCCGTCCCACCAGGTCCCGCTGGCCCGGCGACTCGATCTGGAAGCAGCCGAGGGTCTCGGTGGAGCGGATGAGGTGGTACGTCGCCGGGTCGTCCGGTGCGAGGGAGTCGATGTCGATCCGCTCCCCCGTCGTCCGCTCCACCTCCGCGACCGCGTGCGCCATCGCGGACTGCATCCGCACCCCCAGCACATCGAGCTTGAGCAGCCCGAGCTCCTCGACGTCGTCCTTGTCGAACTGGGACATGGGAAAGCCCTCGCCGCTGGTCGGCATGACCGGCGTACGGGCGAGGAGGGTGGCGTCGGACAGCAGGACCCCGCACGGATGCATGGCGACCGAGCGCGGCAGGGCGTCGAGGGCCTCGACCAGCTCCCAGAGCCTGCCGTACCGCTCCCGCTGCGCCGCCAGGGCCTTGAGCTCGGGCAGTTCGTCGAGGGCCGCGCGGGCGTCGCGGGCGTGGATGTGCGGGAAGGACTTGGCGATCCGGTCGATCTCGGCCGGGTCCATGGACAGGGCCGCGCCCACGTCGCGGATCGCGTGCCGGACCCGGTACGTCTCGGGCATCGCGACCGTGGCGACCCGCTCGGTGCCGAACCGGCCGATGATCGCGCGGTAGACCTCGAGGCGGCGCGCGGACTCCACGTCGATGTCGATGTCGGGCAGGGCCACCCGGCGCTTGGACAGGAAGCGCTCCATCAGCAGCCCGTGCTCGACCGGGTCGGCGTGCGCGATGCCGAGGAGGTGGTTGACGAGGGACCCCGCCCCGGAGCCGCGCGCGGCGACCCGGATCCCCATCGTCCGCACGTCGTCGACCACCTGGGCGACCGTCAGGAAGTAGGAGGCGAAGCCGTGGTGGGCGATGATGTCCAGTTCCTCGTGCATCCGCTCCCAGTAGGCGCGCCGGGTGTCGTAGCCGCGCAGCACCATGCCCGCCGCCGCCCGGGAGGCGAGCACGCGCTGGGCGGTGCGGCGGCCGGCGCCGACGAGGTGCGCCTCGGGGAAGTGGACGCTGCCGATACCGAGGTCGCCCTCGGGGTCGACCAGGCACTCGGCCGCGGTGGCCAGAGTCTGCTCCAGCAGCCGGCGGGCGCTCTCGCGCCGGTGGCCCGCGGCCTCGACGATCCGCTCGGCCGCCTCGAGCATGGCCTGGGGGCCCTTGAGCCAGGCTTCCCCGGAGTCCAGTTCCCTGGTGGGGTCGACGGGGACCAGGCGGCGGGCGGCGTCCAGGACGTCGGCGACGGGGCCGAGGCCCGGGTCCGCGTACCGGACGGCGTTGCCGAGCACGGGCCGGACGCCCTGCTCGGCGGCGAAGCCGAGGGTGCGGGCGGCCAGGCGGAGCGAGCCGGGGCCGGCGCCCGTACGGCCGTGCCAGACGGCCTCCAGGCGCAGGGCGTCGCCGTAGACCTCCCGCCACGACGCGAGGAGCCCGGCCGCGCGGTCCGGTCGCCCGGCGGCTAGGGCGCGGCCCACATCGGAGTCGGGGCCGAGCAGAACGGTCAGCCCGTCGGCGTGGTTGCCGGCCCAGGGCAGCAGGGGTGGGCCCTGGGACGAGGAGTGGGCGGCGGTGACGAGCCGGCACAGGTCGGCCCAGCCGCGGGCGCCGTCGCGGGCGAGGAAGACCGCGCGGGGTGCCGACTCGTCGACGAAGGCACCGCCGCGCACGGGGGTGCGGCGGTGTTCCCGCCGTACGGGCCCGGGCTCCCCCACCGCCAGGTCCGCCCCGAACAGGGGCCGGACACCGGCCGCCGCGCACGCCTTGGCGAACCGGACCGTGCCCGCGAGGGTGTCCCGGTCGGTGAGCGCGAGGGCGTCCATGTCCCGCTCACCGGCGCACTCGGCCAGCCGCTCCGGGTGTGATGCGCCGTAGCGCAGGGAGAACCCGGAGACGGTGTGCAGATGCGTGAAACCCGGCACACGCACCTCCTGACCGAACCCGCTCTCGCCTCTCCCGCCTCGTCTCCACCATAGACCAATCTTCGAACATCTGTACGATGATCTTGCGCCGGGTGGCCGCCCCCGGCCATCGGTGGCCGGGGGCGGACCCGTCATGGTTCTCCCGCCGGCGCGCCCCGGCGCCGCGGGCGCGGATCAGCCGATCTGGGCGCCGAAGACCGAGAGCGCCTCGGTGACCGGCTGGAAGAAGGTCTGACCGCCCGAGGTGCAGTCGCCGCTGCCGCCGGAGGTGAGGCCGATCGCGGCGTCGCCGTCGAACAGCGAGCCGCCGCTGTCCCCGGGCTCGGCGCAGACATCGGTCTGGATGAGGCCGCTGACCGTGCCCTCCGCGTAGTTCACGGTGGCGTCCAGGCCGGTGACCGTGCCGGAGTGCACCTGGGTCGTCGAGCCGCTGCGGGTCACCTGCTCACCCACGGTCGCGTCGGCCGCCCTGGTGATCGGCTGCGAGGAGCCGTCGTAGAGGTCGACCTCGCTCGGGTGGTCGACGGTCGCGGTGTACTTGACCAGGCCGAAGTCGTTGCCCGGGAAGCTGGACTGTTCGTTCTGCCCGATCACGTCGCCGCTGGAGTCCGACCAGGTGGAGATCGCCTCGGTGCAGTGACCGGCGGTGATGAAGTACGGCTGGCCGCCCTTGACCACGTTGAAGCCCAGCGAGCAGCGCCCACCGGAGCCGGTGATCGCGTCACCGCCCGCGATGAAGGGGGTGAACGTCCCCTTCGACCGCTTGAGTTCGGCCTTCCCTCCCAGCCCGTCGACCACCTTGGTGAGCCGCGCCCACTCGGCCTTCGACACGGTGCGGTCGGCGGTCACGACGACCTTGTTGCTCCTGGGGTCGGTCGCCCACGAGGTACCGGGGACGGTCGCGTCCTTCTTCAGCGTGGTGCGGGCGGCCGCCAGCTCGGCCAGGGAGTTGGGGACGACTCTGGCCCTGGCTCCCGCCGTCCGGACACTGTTCGCGGCCGCCTCGTCGAGCACGTTGACGACGAGCTGCTCCGTCTTCGCGTCGTAATACGTTCCGGCCGCGGCGGTGCCCAGGTCCCGGCCGAGCGCCGAGGCGAGCTTTCCGGCCGCGGCGGCCGAGAGGGTGTGGGGCGCCTCGGTCCGCGGGACCTCGCTCGCGTTCGCGTTCTGGAAGGTGACGGCCGCCGCGAACAGTGCGGCGGCACCCGCTCCGGCCAGGGCGGCACGCCGCTTGGGTATGTGTCGGTGCTTCAACTCACGTCCTCCTGTGGGGGGCCGGCCGCGGAGATTGTGGGGACCGCCGTGACCGGAAGGCGTACGGGCACGGAGGCGGCGCACCACAGAAGCCACGTCCGCGCCCACGTGCGGCGCCCACTATTCCGAGGCCCGCGGGGAGCGCACAAGACCGACTTCAGGACGCGTGTGCGTCAACAGGCGTACGCGCCCCGCGCCGTGACCGGCCCCTGGTCCTCCGATCCGCGTTTCCGCTGCAAATGCCGCGTGAGGGTTATCCCTGTGCGACCCGCGAGGTCTAGTCCTGTCCGGAACTCGGCCCTTCGGGGTCCGGTTCCGGGAAGGGGGCGGCGGACGGGCGTTGCTCCTGCACCGATTGCTCGGTGCCCGAGGCCGCAGGAACCGCCGGGACCCCGGGCGGTGGCGCCGCCGGAGCCTGCCCCGGGGCCGCGACCGCCACCTGCTGCTGCGCCCGCTCCAGGAACCGCAGCAGTTCCACCGGGAAGGGCAGGACGAGCGTGGAGTTCTTCTCGGCGGCGACCGCCACCACGGTCTGCAGCAGCCGCAGTTGCAGCGCGGCGGGCGTGTCGGCCATCTGCTGGGCGGCCTCGGCCAGCTTCCTGGACGCCTGCAGTTCCGCGTCGGCGTTGATGACGCGAGCCCGCCGCTCCCGGTCCGCCTCGGCCTGCCGGGCCATGGACCGCTTCATGGCCTCGGGCAGCGACACGTCCTTGATCTCGACGCGGTCGATGGTGACGCCCCACTCCACCGCCGGGCTGTCGATCATCAGTTCCAGCCCCTGGTTGAGCTTTTCCCGGTTGGAGAGCAGATCGTCCAGCTCGCTCTTGCCGATGATGGACCGCAGCGAGGTCTGCGCCATCTGGGAGACGGCGAACCGGTAGTCCTCCACCCGGACGATCGCATCGGCCGGCGAGGTCACCTTGAAGTAGACGACGGCGTCCACGCGCACCGTGACGTTGTCACGGGTGATGCCCTCCTGCGCGGGCACCGGCATCGTCACGATCTGCATGTTGACCTTACGGAGCCGGTCGACGAAGGGCACGATCATCGTGAGCCCGGGGCCGCGCACGTCGGGCCTGAGCCGCCCGAGGCGGAACACCACACCCCGCTCGTACTGCTTGACGACCCGTGCCGCCGCCGTAGCGTAGACGGCCCCGGCGGACGCGAGGGTCACCCCCGCCGTCACCAGCTCCTCGACCATGTCGGCCCCCCGGGGTCCGAAGTGGGCGCTTTCGGGAGCACGCGCACATGTGCCGCGTGTCCTTCGACGGTAACTCCGGGGAGCGAGCAAGGGGGAGCCCCCGCACGCGGATTGCGTACGGGGGCTCGCCGGCCGCCGGATGCGGGCCGGGCTGTGTGGACGCCGGTGGCAGGGGTCAGTAGACGTGGACCCCGTAGGCGCTGAGGGCCTCGGTGACCGGCTGGAAGAAGGTCGTGCCGCCGGAGGTGCAGTCGCCGCTGCCGCCGGAGGTCAGACCGTAGGCGACGCCGCCGCTGGAGTACAGCGGGCCGCCGGAGTCGCCGGGCTCGGCGCAGACCGTGGTCTGGATGAGGCCGTAGACGATGTCGCCGCCGCCGTAGTTGACCGTCGCGTTGAGTGCGGTGACCCGGCCGCTGTGGATGCCGGTCGTGGAACCGCGCCGGTAGACGGTGGCGCCGACCGAGGGCGTGGCCGCGCTGGTGATGTCCACGCTGCCCACGGTGCCCGGCTTGGAGACCGAGCTGTTGGTGTACCGCACGATGCCGTAGTCGTTGCCGGGGAAGCTGGAGCCGGCCGTGCTGCCGAGCGTGGTGGAGTGCGACGAGTTCGACCACCAGGTGCCCGCGCCGTCGGTGCAGTGGCCGGCCGTCAGGAAGTAGGAGTTCCCGCTGCTGTCCTGGACGTTGAAGCCGAGCGAGCAGCGCCAGCTACTCGCATAGATGGCGTCGCCGCCGGAGATCAGCTTGTTGAAGGTGCCCGGCGTGCGCTTGATGGTGAGGGCGTCGGAGTTGCCGCCGGCCGCCTTCTTGATCTTCGCGATCTCGGCCTGGGAGACCGTGCTGTCGACGGTGACGACGACACGGTTCGTCGTCGGGTCGACGGCCCAGGCGGTGCCGGCGACATCGGACTTGAGCACCGAGTCGCTCGCCTTGCTGAGCTGGTTCGCACTGAAGGCGTGTGCGTCGTTCGCGTTCGCGGTGGGGACGGCGAACGCGGCCGCGGCCACGAGTCCGGCGGCCACGGCGATCAGCCGGGTCCGTCTCGCGAGTCCGCTCGTGGGGTTGGTGCGCTTGATCCTCACTTGTCGTTCCCCTCCAAGGGAAGTCGGGGGCCCACGTGGGGGAGATGGGGCCCGTGAGTCGCAGTCGGGGGCCAGGACGTCCGGATTCCGAACATGCCGTGCCCCTGACAAGCGCTGAAGGGGAGTATTCGGCCGCCGACCTGCCCGCGCAAGAGCGCCTTTCGGCCGTGCAGCCTTCAACATGCCGATGAACCGGCGCCGATGACGGGCCGCTACACCAGTCCCCGCTCCCCCGCCTCGATCGCGAGGCCCAGGCTGTTTCCCGGTGGAGGGAAGGGGCAGTGGAAGTGGTCCACGAAGGCGCACGGCGGAAGCAGCGCACGGTTGAAGTCCACCGTCGTGCCGCCCTCGGCGTCGGGCGCGGGCGGGCACAGGAACCGGAAGCGATGACTGGTGTGCCCGCTGGTGGCGTCGGCGAAGACGGCCCACAGCGAGCCGTCGCGCCGGACCGACACCTGCAGGGTGAGGTCCTGCCCGTCGAGGGTGAAGGCGAGCACCCCGCCCAGACCGAGCCCGCGGTGGCGACCGTCGGCGGTCTCGACGCGTACGGTGCGGCGCTCGCCGTAGGGGGTGAAGTGCCCCTCCACCGACCAGCGCGGGTCGTGGGGCGTCGCCTCGATGCCCTTGAAGGCCCGGCGCGCGGGCGCCGCCGGGTCGTAGTCGCGTACGCCCCAGACCCCGTCGCGTTCCAGGACGACCAGGCGGCGCTCACCGGCCTCGACGCGGGACGCGGCCACGGGCCCGGGGTCGGCGGCGAGACGGGTCTCACCCGTGAAGGGCTTTCCGTCGACGGTCAGCCCGTCGTCCTCACCGGCCGTCAGCACCACCGCGTCACCGTCGGCCGCCCACCGCCCGGGGATGTCCGGAATTCGCCCCTCCGGATAGTCCTCCAGCCAGTGGGTGCCGGCCAGCGCAAGCGGTCCGTAGGGGGCCGACACCTGCGCCGTGCGGCGCTCGTGCCACTGCTTCCACTCGTCGGATGCGTCGGTCGTCATGCACGCAACCCTCGCATATCGGACACGGCATACCGGACACGGCATACCGAGGTGCGGAGCGCCGTGTGCTCCCGGCATGCACCGAACGGTCAGAGCCTCACCCGGATCTGGTCCGGCGTCAGAAGGACGGCACCGTACGGCGTACGCCGTACGGGGGCCTCAGCAGTCGCAGCCGCAGTCGCACCCGTCGCAGCAGCATCCGTCGCAGTTGCTGCAGCAGTCGCAACAGTCACTGCAGTCAGAGCAGTCGCGGCAGAGCCCCTCCTTGCGCTCGCGGCTCCACGGGTCGTCGTATGTGCCGCAGCACAGCTGGCAGGTGCAGGCGAGCCCCATCCACACCGCGCAGCCCGCGATCAGTCCCCGCCGGTCGCGGCGGGGCGGCTCGGGAGGCGGCGGCGTACCGGCCGGTCCCCCGGGCGCGCCGGGCGCGTACGGCCCGGACGCGGCGGGCGGGTGCGGCGGGTGCGCGCAGGACGTCGTGCCGAAGGCACGGTCCACGGAGGTCCGCAGTTCGTGCGCGAGCAGCACATGCGCGAGCCGCCCGTCGGCGAAGTCGACCTCCCGCAGCGCGAGCCGTATGCCGTGCAGCGCGTCGTCGGCGAGGCGGCGGGCCTCCGCGAGGGAGGTGCCGGTGGCCGTCAGCGGGTTCCAGGCGCCCGACGCGGCGTCGGCTTCCCTGTCCTCCACGGCGTCCAGCAGATGCGCGAGGCGCCCGAAGAGCCGGCCGGCCTCCGCGAGGGGCTCGGCGTTGCGGGGCCGTCCCGCGAGGACCGCCGTGTGTGCGAAGGCGGCGGCGGTGGCGGTCTCGGTCGGTTCGGTGACCGCGAGGATCGGGGTGCCGAGTCCGGCGACCGCCTCGATCCCCAGCTGCCGGTCCACGGAGTCCACCAGTACGGCGGTGTCGAATCCGATGTCCGAGGCGGTACGGGCACCGGCCCGGTCCCAGCTCATGGCGACCCGGCGCGCCGCCGACGCCACCGGCCGACGCGCCAACAGCCCGTCCCCGTCGGCCACATGGTCGCGCAGCCTGGCCGAGGCGAGCACCAGGGAGACCGCGGCGGCGAGCCGTGCCCCCTCGCCGCGCGCGACCGAGGCGGTGCGCATGCCGCGCAGCGGGCAGGGTCCGGCGGTGCGCCGCCCCCCTGCGGCCGACTCGGCCTGAGCCTCCGTCAGGACCGAGACGAGGAGGCCGTCGTAGTTCGTGACGACCCGGGCGAGCTGCCCGTGATCCGCGCGCAGTGCGAGGCAGAGCCCGCACAGGTGCGCCATCCATTGGGTCCGCAGGCCCTCACTCAGCCGGTGCCGACAGGGCCGGACCATTCCGAACACGATGTTCCCCCGCGCTTCGTACGACGTTGAGCCGCGGCATCGTATCTGCCACCTCGTTCACTCGTACGCACCACCCGTCACCCATACGCCGTCGCAGATAATATTTCACTCACAGTCAGCAGCCGTATACGGCAAGACCCTTGGGGTACACGGGCTCTCGACGCGCGCGCTGTGCACCAGTACCGTCACAAACCCCCCGCGCGGCGTCTATCCCCTTGGCGCGACATCCGCATCATGGACGACCATGGGGATGCGGACGGCTGGAGAGACCGCTGTGAGAGGAGGCGTCCATGGGATCGGTGCGCAAGGCGAGTGCCTGGCTTGGCCTCGTCGACGACAACAACGATGACGAGCGCTACTACGACGACGATTACGCCGAGGGCCAGGAGCAGGGCGATGCCTGGGTGACCGACCCGCGCGTGAAGGTCGCGTCCGACACGGCGGAGGGTACCGGCCGCCGGATCGGCACGGTCACCCCGGACAGCTTCCGGGACGCCCGGGCCATCGGCGAGCTCTTCCGTGACGGCGTCCCCGTCATCATGAACCTCACGAACATGGAGCCGGCCGACGCCAAGCGCGTGGTCGACTTCGCCGCCGGTCTGATCTTCGGCCTGCGCGGCTCGATCGACCGGGTCTCCAACCGTGTCTTCCTGCTGACCCCCGCGGACACCGAGATCGTCAGCGGCGACGCCGCGACCCGGCGGGCCGACGGCTTCTTCAACCAGAGCTGAGGCAGGGCCGCTCACCGGCCCTGCCCGCTCCACGGGCCGTCACCGGAAGGCGTCGAGCCCGGTGAGCGCCTTGCCCAGCACGAGCTGGTGCATCTCGACGGTGCCCTCATAGGTGAGCACCGACTCCAGATTGGTGGCGTGCCGCATCACGGGGTACTCCAGGGAGATCCCGTTGGCGCCGAGGATCGTACGCGCCGTGCGGCAGATCTCGATGGCCTCGCGCACGTTGTTGAGCTTGCCGAAGCTGACCTGTTCGGGACGGAGCCGTCCCGCGTCCATACGCCGCCCCAGATGATGGGCGAGCAGAATCCCCTTGTGCAGTTCGACCGCCATGTCGGCGAGCTTGGCCTGGGTGAGCTGGAACCCCCCGATGGGCCTGCCGAACTGTTCCCTGCTCTTCGCGTAGTCCACCGCGGTCTCCAGGCACGACCGGGCCGCGCCCATGGCCCCCCACACGATCCCGTACCGGGCGTGGGACAGACAGCTGAGCGGTCCCTTGAGCCCGACGGCACCGGGCAGCACGGCGTCCGCGGGCAGCCGCACGTCGTCGAGGACCAGTTCACTGGTGACGGAGGCCCGCAGGGACCACTTGTGCTTGATCTCGGGGGCGGAGAAGCCGGGGCTGTCAGTGGGGACGACGAATCCTCGGATCCCCTCGTCGGTCTGCGCCCACACGACGCCGACGCCCGCGACGGACCCGTTGGTGATCCACATCTTGCGGCCGCTGAGGATCCAGTCCCCACCGTCCCGCTTGGCGTGGGTGCGCATCGAGGCCGGGTCGGAGCCGTGGTCGGGTTCGGTGAGCCCGAAGCACCCGATGACCTCGCCTGCGGCCATGCGGGGCAGCCACTGCTGCTTCTGCTCCTCGCTGCCGAACCGGTGGATCGCGTACATGGCGAGGGACCCCTGCACGGAGACCAGGGACCGGATGCCGGAGTCGGCGGCCTCCAGCTCCAGACAGGCGAGGCCGTACTGCACCGCACTGGCCCCCGCGCACCCGTACCCGCTGAGCGACATGCCGAGAGCGCCGAGGGAGCCCAGCTCCCGGGCCAGCTCGCGGATCGGGGGAAGCTCACCCTTCTCGTACCACTCGGCGATGTGCGGCAGTACGCGCTGCGCCGCCCAGCCGCGCACGGTGTCGCGGATGGCGAGGTCCTCGGCGTCCAGCAGGTCGTCGATGCCGAGCGGGTCGGCGGGATCGAAGGACGGCAACGTCGGGGACGCGGACATGGAAGCCTCCGTGACACTGAAAACTAGCAGCGCTAGTCAGGATGGGACGGGCCGACGGTACGACGCGCCGCGCCGGGCGTCCAGTACCGGTGGTCCGGACGCGGGACCGGTGGTGCCGAGACCCGGTGGTGCCGAGACTCGGTCATGCCGGCACCCGGTCATGCCGAGACCCGGGAGTCCGCGACCTCGCGCGGGGCGGGAACCGCCGTGGCCGAGCCCGCCGGGGACTCCTCGCAGTGCATGACCCGCGGCAGCCGCAGCGCCATCACCGCGCCCAGCAGCAGCAGACCGGCGCTGACCAGGAGCGTCACATGCAGACCGTGGACGAAGGAGTCCCGGGCCGCGCGGCGCAGGGCCTCGCCCCGCACACCGCCCAGCCGGCCTGCCACCTCGTACGCCTCTCCCAGCGAATGGCCCGCGGCCCTGGACGCCGACGCCGGAACGCCCGGCACCGACGCCGGACCGGGCGCGTACGCCGCGTTCATCACGCTGCCCAGCAGCGCGATGCCGATACCCGCGCCCAGCTGGTAGGAGGTCTCACCGATGGCCGCCGCCCCACCGGACTGCGCGGGCGGAGCCTCGCTCAGCATCGACTCGTACGCCCCGAACAGCGTCGTCTCCAGGCCGAAGCCGAGCAGGACGAAACCGAACAGCAGCAGCCCCGGGTTGTCGTGCCCGCCCATCGCGGTCAGCGCGACCACCGATCCCGCCGTGAGGGAGAAGCCGAAGACGACCATGCGCCGGGGGCCGAAGCGGTGCAGCACGTTCGAGCCGACCAGGCCCGCCGCCATCGCCGCGAACGTCAGCGGCAGCAGCCGCAGCCCCGTCTCCAGCGGCGAGAGGTCCAGCACCAGCTGCAGATACTGCGCCGCGATCAGTTCCAGGCCGACCAGCGCCAGCATCGCGAGCACGATGCACCCCACCGAGGTGCTGAACGCGGGCCGCGCGAACATCCGCAGGTCGACGAGCGGGTGCGCACGGCGGCGCTGGCGGCGCACGAAGCCGGCCAGCAGGGCGGCGCCCGCCGCCAGGGGCAGCAGCGTGCCGGGGCCCAGCGGCGTCTCCCCGCCGCCGAGCCGCTTCACCCCCAGGACCAGCCCGAAGAGGCCGACCGCCGCCATGAGCGCGCCCACCACGTCCCAGGGACCGTCGCGGTCCCCCTTCGACTCCGGCAGCAGCAGCCGCCCGACCGGCAGGCTGACCAGCATCAGCGGAATGTTGATCAAGAAGACGGAACCCCACCAGAAGTGCTCCAGCAGGAAGCCGCCCAGCAGCGGGCCCACCGCCGCGCCCACCGCGGCCACGGCACTCCAGATGCCGATCGCCAGCGCCCGCTCGCGCCGGTCGGGAAAGACCTGGCGCAGGATGGACAGCGTCGCGGGCATGATCATCGCGCCGCCCACGCCGAGCAGCGCCCGCGCCGCGATCAGCACCTGGGCGTCCTGCGCCAGGGCCGCGGCACCGGACGCGAGGCCGAAGAGGGCGTATCCGAGCAGCAGCACCCGCCGGCGGCCTATCCGGTCGCCCAGCGTGCCGAAGAGGATGAGCAGCGAGGCGCAGACGAGCGGATAGGTGTCGACGATCCAGAGCAGCTGGATTCCGCCGGGCCTGAGGTCCTCGGTGACGGCGGGCATCGCGACATGCAGCACGGTGGCGTCGAGCGCGACGAGCAGCAGGCTCACACACAGGACGACGAGGACGACCCAGCGGCCCGCTCCGTCCCCGGCCGCCCGGCGGCGCAGCGCAGCGGCGGCCGTGGTCGTCCCGGACATGTACGTACCTCCCAGGTGGTCCCTCACTTCGGCGGAACGCGGGGTGGGGACGCCCCCGCGACGGCGACCGGGAGGAGCGGTGCTCCCGGGGCCCACGCAACGAAGCGAGTGAATCGCCAGCGTACGCGAGTTCCCGCGGTCGTCGCGTGGCGGACCCCTCACGTTCCTCCGGGAGGGGGTGTGGCATGCACCACTCCTCCCCCGGTCCAGCACGTCGGAGGGGCCCGTCCGGTTCCGTACGGCGCCGATAATCGGGCGCGTGACCGATCTTGCAACGCGCCCGGCGCCGCCCGGCCACGGCGCGGCGCGCCGGGCCGCACCCGCCCTCGCGGGGTACGCGGCCGTCCGCGCCCTGGGCCTGGCCGTGCTGGCGCTGTGGAGCGCGGCGCGCGGCACCAGCCCGCACACCCTGCTGACGGCCCGCTGGGACTCGCTCTGGTACACCCGCGTCGCCGCGCTCGGCTACGGCTACGAGGTGCGCCTGCCCAACGGTGACGTGCACTCCGACCTCGCCTTCTTCCCCCTGCTGCCGTGGCTGGAGCGGCTGGGCGCGGCGCTGACCCCGCTGCCGTACGCCGACGCGGGCCTCGTCGTCTCGGCGCTCGCCTCGCTCGCCGCCGCCTGGGGCGTCTTCGCCGTCGCGGAGCGGGTGTACGACCGCCGCGTGGGCGTGTGCCTGGTCCTGCTGTGGGCGGCGCTGCCGGTCGGGATCGTGCAGTCGATGGCGTACAGCGAGTCGCTCTTCACGGCGCTCGCCGCCTGGGCGCTGTACGCGGTGCTGACCGGCCGCTGGGTGACCGCGGGCCTGCTCGCCTCGCTGGCGGGTCTGACCCGGCCGGTGGGGGCGGCCGTCGTCGCGGCCGTGTGGGCGGCGGCGGTCACGTCGTACGTACGGGACCGGCGGGCGTCCCCGGCCGGCGGTGTGCCGCGCGCCCGCCGTGCCCTCGGCACGCTCCTCGCGCCCCTCGGCGCCGCCGGCTACGTCCTGTGGGTCGGCCACCGCACCGGCAGGGGCCCCCTGGGCTATCTCGACGTCCAGGCGGGCTGGCGCAACGGCTTCGACGGCGGCTACGCCTTCGCCCGCTTCGTCGCGGCCACGTTCACCTCCTTCCCCTCGGCCCTGGCCGGCGTGGCGCTGGTCGCCGGGGTCGCGCTGGTCGTCGGCCTCTGCGTGGCGTGCGTGCGGCAGGGACAGCCACTGGCCCTGCTCGTGTACGCGGGAGCCGTCACCGCGCTCGCCCTGGGCGCGTCGAGCTACTTCGGCTCGAAACCACGGCTGCTGCTGCCCGCGTTCCCGCTGCTGCTGCCCTTCGCCGTGGCCCTCGCGCGCGCCCGTCCCTCCAGGTCGGCGGCGGTCCTCGGCGGTGTCGCCATGGTCTCGGCCCTCTACGGGGCGTTCTGGCTGAACGGCTCCGGCCCGCCATGACCGTCGCCATGACCGTCGTCGTGACCGTCCGTGAGCGACCGGGGAATTCCACGCCAGCATTCGGTGAACGAATTAGCAAGCGCCATTAAAACGGCGACCGGGCTCGATCGACGGAATTATCGATCGAGCATCGCCGCCATGAGGGAATCCATGGAAATCGGCGTCCTGTTGAGAGGAATCCCACATCACATCGTCATCACAAAGCCGGTGATTCGGGTGGGCATCGAGCTCACTCGCTGTAACGTCGATTGAGTGCGTACCGAACCAAAGCTGAGGCGTCTGGACCGGGTCTTCGCCCGGCTGGACCGTGAGCCGGAACGACCGGCCCACATCGACGTGCCCAGGATGAGCCGGCACCGAGTCGTCCTCTTCTCGGGAACCCTGGCCTTCTACGCGGCGATCGTGTGGGCCGTCGTCGTCTCCTCATGGCTGGTCCGGCTCGACTGGCAGGTCATGTTCTTCCGGCCGTACCAGCAGTGGCCGCAGATCCACGCGTTCCTCGACTACTACGTGGTGCTGGGCCAGCGCGGGCCGACCGCGGTGATGGTCGCCGCCTGGCTGGGCTGGCGCTCGTGGCGGCAGCACACCCTGCGCCCGCTGCTCACGCTGGGCGCGGCGCTGCTCCTGCTGAACATCACGGTGGGCGCCGCCAAGTACGGCATGGGCCGCCTCGGCCCGCACTACGCGACCGTCATCGGGTCGAACGAGATGTGGCGCGGCGGGGATATATTCCCCTCCGGGCACACCGCGAACGCCGTCGTGACCTGGGGCATCCTGGCCTATCTGGCCTCGACGCCACGGGCCAGGCGCTGGCTGTCCGCGCTGTCGGCGGTGACCTCCCTCGGCGTCGGGCTGACCACGGTCTACCTCGGTACGCACTGGCTGAGCGACGTACTCCTCGGCTGGGCCGCGGGCCTGCTGATCCTGCTGGCGCTGCCCTGGTTCGAGCCGCTGATCGCCCGCGCCGAGACGGCCATCCTCGCGGTGCGGGACCGCCGTCGCAGCCGCCGTGCCGTCCCGGTGCCCGTCCCGGTCCCGGTCGACGCGCCGGTCCCCGCCCTCTCCCCCGTCGCGGCCGCGGAGGGGGAGACGGCACCGGCCCGGGAGCCGGTGGGCGCCGCCCGCGCGCCCCGGGCCCCGGTCTATCTGGCCCCCGGCCCGCACACCACCCGCGCGGAACGCACCCCGGTCACTCCGGTGGGCAGCCGCCGCCCACCGCACTCGGACCGGGTGCGCGGCACCGCCCCCGCCCGGCCCATGGCGGGCGGCTGAGCGGCCGGCCCAGGGGGAACGGTACGCACAGCCTCCCCGCCCGGTGCAGGCCCCGGCTCGCAGGAGCCGGGGCCTTCGTCATGGGCTGACGGGACGCGGCCCGTCAGCCCTTCCAGCAGCGCGTGACCCTGCCACCGTCGACCTCGAAGTTCAGCCGTCCGAAGCGGTACTCCATGGTGATGACGGTGCCCGGCGGCAGCGAGCGGACCGTGCGCCAGCCGCGCTCGCGGGCGAGGCGCTCGGCGCGGTGCGCCTCCAGGCCGACGTACTCCTCCGGGGAGTCCTCGGGTTCCGTACCGGGGGTGGGAATGGGTGCCATGCGGCCACGTTAGGCCGCGGGGCGCGGCCGTGGAAGTCCGGGCGGCCACTCCTGCCCCCGTCCCTCCACGGTCACGCTTCTGTCACGGATCCACGACACCCTTTCGCCCCAACGGCGTCACACGATCGGGCGGTTCTGCATGCGCCACGCGCCAGCCGGGGCGGAATTCGGCAGAGGCTTGATCATCATCGTTCAGGGGTCCGGATTAACCTGCCCGGAAAAACGCGGCGCACAGTTCACGCCGCCCTTTCTCATTTCTCTTTCCCGATGCCCGGCAGCTGACTGCGCATAAGAAATACACGGCTTCGGCACAGAACCCCCGCACGCACCCTGTCGGAGGGCGGGACGGTGCGCGCATCATGGCGTGAGCCCACGGGACCGCCGCGCCGTGGGCTCCAGCGGGCCCGGGGCGCGACGAGCGAGGGGGCGAGCGATGACGACGGACACCGCGCAGGTGACCGGCCGGACCGTGCGGAGCAGGCAGCCGGGGCGACTGGTCGTCGACTGGCTGACCACCACGGACCACAAGAAGATCGGGCACCTCTATCTGATCACGTCGTTCGCGTTCTTCCTGGTCGGCGGGGTCATGGCACTGCTGATGCGGGCCGAGCTGGCCCGGCCCGGGCTGCAGCTCATGAGCAACACCCAGTACAACCAGCTGTTCACCATGCACGGCACGATCATGCTGCTGCTGTTCGCGACCCCGACCTTCGCCGGCTTCGCCAACGAGATCATGCCGCTGCAGATCGGCTCCCCCGACGTGGCCTTCCCGCGGCTGAACATGTTCTCGTACTGGCTGTTCCTGTTCGGCGGGCTGATCGTGCTGGGCTCGCTGGCCGTACCGGGCGGCCCCGCCGACTTCGGCTGGTTCGCGTACGCACCGCTCAACAGCCTGCAGCACTCGCCGGGCATCGGCGCCGACCTGTGGATCATGGGGCTGGCGCTGGCCGGCTTCGGCACCATCCTCGGCGCGGTGAACTTCCTGACGACGATCATCTGCATGCGCGCTCCGGGCATGACGATGTTCCGCATGCCGATCTTCACCTGGAACACGCTGTTCACGTCGATCCTCGTCCTGCTGGCGTTCCCCGTGCTCGCCGCGGCGCTGCTGGTGCTGGAGGCCGACCGGCGGTTCGGCTCCCAGGTGTTCGAGGCCGCCGACGGCGGGGCGCTGCTGTGGCAGCACCTGTTCTGGTTCTTCGGCCACCCCGAGGTCTACATCATCGCGCTGCCGTTCTTCGGGATCGTCACGGAGATCATCCCGGTCTTCAGCCGCAAGCCGGTCTTCGGCTATGTGACGCTGGTCGGCGCGACCATGGCGATCACGGGTCTGTCGGTGGCCGTGTGGGCGCACCACATGTTCACGACGGGCGCGGTGCTGCTGCCGTACTTCTCCTTCATGTCGTTCCTGATCGCGGTGCCGACCGGGGTGAAGTTCTTCAACTGGACCGGCACGATGGTCAAGGGCTCCCTGTCGTTCGAGACGCCGATGCTGTGGGCGGTCGGCTTCATGGTGTCGTTCCTGTTCGGCGGGCTGACCGGGGTGATCCTGGCCGCGCCGCCGCTGGACTTCCACGTCACCGACTCGTACTTCGTGGTCGCCCACTTCCACTACGTCGTCTTCGGCACGGTCGTGTTCGCGACCTTCGGCGGCTTCTACTTCTGGTGGCCCAAGTTCACCGGCAAGATGCTCGACGAACGGCTCGGCAAGATCCACTTCTGGACGCTGTTCACCGGCTTCCACACCACGTTCCTGGTGCAGCACTGGCTGGGCGCCGAGGGCATGCCGCGCCGGTACGCCGACTATCTCGCCGTCGACGGCTTCACCGCGCTCAACACGGTCTCCACCATCGGGTCGTTCCTGCTCGGCCTGTCGACGCTGCCGTTCCTCCACAACGTCTGGAGGACCGCGAAGCACGGAACCAGGGTCGAGACCGACGACCCCTGGGGCTTCGGCCGCTCCCTGGAGTGGGCGACCTCGTGCCCGCCGCCGCGGCACAACTTCGTCAGCCTGCCCCGGATCCGCTCCGAGTCCCCGGCGTTCGACCTGCATCACCCGCAGTACGCGCCGGTCAGGCACGCTCCAGCGCCCTCGACAGCCGGTCCCGAGCCCTCCTGACCGTCTCGGTCAGGTCCGCGGGCTCCAGCACTTGGAACTCGAACCCCATCATCATGACGTGGATCACCACCACGTCGAGACTCGCCGCCCCCGTGCGCAGCAGGCAGCTGCCGTCGCCCTCCGCCTCCAGGGTCCCCGCCGACGGCGAGATCCTCCCGGCCGCCTCGTGCAGGGGCACCAGGAGCCGTACGACGGCCTGGGTGGCGTACGCGCCTGTGGAGACGCCCTTCGACACATACGCGGCCAGGTCGTCGGCCGGTGGTGTCCGCGGGGCGAAGCGCGGGCCGTGCGGCGCCCTCGGGGTGATCCGGTCCACGCGGAAGGTGCGCCAGTCCTCGCGGTCGAGGTCCCAGGCCACCAGGTACCAGCGGCGCTCGGTGCACACCAGGCGGTACGGCTCGACCGTGCGGCGGGACGGGGTGCCGCCGTGGTCCCGGTAGTCCAGGCGCAGCCGCTCCGCGTCCCGGCACAGACGGGCGAGTTCGGTGAGGACGGCCGGGTCGACGGCGGAGGGCCCGGGGCCGCGCAGCATCGGCACGGTGAACGCGTTCAGCGCGCTCACGCGGCGGCGCAGACGGTTCGGCAGGACCTGTTCCAGCTTGGCGAGGGCGCGCACGGAGCTCTCGCCGATGCCCTCGATGCCCTGCCCGGCGGCCGTGCGCAGCCCGACGGCCACGGCTACGGCCTCGTCGTCGTCCAGGAGCAGCGGTGGCAGCTCGGCCCCCGCCCCCAGCTGGTAGCCGCCGCCGGTGCCGGGGCTGGCGTTGACGGGATAGCCCAGCTCGCGCAGCCGCTCCACGTCCCGGCGCACGGTGCGGGGGCTGACACCGAGGCGATCGGCCAGGTCGGATCCGGACCATTCCCGGTGGGCCTGGAGCAGGGACAGCAGACGCAGCAGTCGGGCCGAGGTATCCAGCATGGCGCCGAGTCTGCCACCCCTTGCGGACAGATACTGTCCGCGAGCCGCAGGGGCCCGCCGGACCCGTGAGGCGGTCCCCGCGGCCCTCGGGCAGCCCGACACCGCCGGGCAGCGCGGCGCGCAGCCGGCCGCCCTCGGCGGGGACCGGCGGCAGTGCTGCCTCCTCGCCCTCGCGGCGGGGCGGCAGCAGGTGGGCGGGGCCCGCCAGGCCGGTGGCGTCGATGGCGAGGGTCAGCCCGCCGGCGGCGTCGGCGGCACGGTCGGCGCGCGGGGGCCCGGCGGTCCGCTCGGCCGGCTCCGCGGTGCCCCGGTCGTCATGCGGGGCGCCCCTTCCCGAGTACGCCGCGCCCGGCGGCCCGTACGGCCTGGACGCCGCCCGCCAGCGCGGCCCGGGTGCGGGGCAGTGATCCGCGCAGCCGGGCGCCGTGCCGGGTGGTGCCGGTGAACAGGGACTCGTAGCGTTCGGCGATGCGGGAGGGGTCGAAGCGCGCGGACGCCGCCAGGGCCGCGGCGGCCATCCGCAGGCGCAACGCGTCGTCGTTGATGAGTTCCAGCAGACCCGTGGCGACCGCCTCCGCGCTGCCGGGCTCGACGAGCCGGCCGTCGACCCCGTCGTGGATGATCTCACGGGGTCCGTGCGGGCAGTCGGCGGCGACGACGGGCAGCCCGCAGCGCATGGCCTCGACGATGGTCATGCCGAAGGACTCGGTGCGGGAGGTGACGGCGGCGAGGGAGCCCTTGACCCACTCGGGCTCGATGGGGTGCACGGGGCCCATGAGGTGGACGTGGTCGTGCAGGCCGAGGCGGTCGACGAGGGCGCGCAGTTCCTCCTTCTGCTCGCCGCCGCCGTAGATGCGCAGCCGCCAGTCGGGGCGCTCGGCGCGCACCCGGTCGAAGGCGGTGACGAGCAGGTCGTACCGCTTCACGGGCGCCAGCCGCCCGGCCGCCACGACCCAGGCGGCCGAGCCGTCGGCGGGTGCCAGGTTCGGCGCGGGCACGGGGTTGGGCACGGCCTCGATACGGACGCCGGGCAGCCGCATCCGTGCGCGGTAGGCGCCGGCGTCGGCCTCGGTGGTGGTGGTGAGGGCGTCCAGCCTCGGGTAGGCGCCCCGCAGGACCAGCCGCAGCGCCTTGGAGTGGCTGTCGAGGGTGAGGTGCTCCTGACCGACGCGGAGCGGGCCGCGGCGCGTCTGGCAGGCCAGGTGCACGTTCAGCCCGGGACGTGTGGCGACCACCACGTCCGCCTCGGTCGTTGCCAGGTGAGCGCCGATGCGGCGGTCGGTGAGGACGCTGTACTGCCGGTGGCGGCCCTCGGCACGCGGAAAGATCCTGGCGGGGCGGTCCAGCTCGGGGTGGCCGCGGTCGGGGCCGCCGGCGCGCAGATCGACGAGATGGCGCAGCCGGACGCCCGGGCCGGGGGCGAAGACGGGCTCGTCGCGGTGGCGGAAGACGGAGACGATCTCCACGTCGTGCTGTTCGGCCAGCGCGCTCGCCAGGTTGTACGTCGTGCGGTTCGTGCCTCCGATCCCGTAGGCGTTGTGTATCAGGAAAGAGATGTGCATGCGTCCCTGGATCCCCTTGTCCGTCCCCCGTGCGTGTTGATTAGACCCAGGGCGCGCCGACCGGTTGGGCGCCATGGCCATGTTGTGGCGCAACGGTTGCCGCATCGGTAGGTGACGACGGGAACCTTTCGGCCAGGAAGGGCATCAGGGTGCCCCCGAGGGGGTGGCCGCATGCGTGGGGCCCTGCCGTCGCGGGGGACGGCAGGGCCCGGGGAGGAGCGCGGTCAGACGTCGAGTCGCTGTCCGGGCATGATCAGGTCGGGATCGGCGCCGATCACCGCCTTGTTGCGTGTGTAGAGCCGCTGCCAGGTGGTGCCGTGCCGTTCGGCGATACCGCTGAGGGTGTCACCGCTGCGCACGGTGTAGTCGCCGCGGGACGCGCCGCGCGCGGTGTGTCCCGCCGAGTGCTCCGGCGCCTTCGACACATGCCGATGCCCCCGCGGAGTGGACTCGGCTGCGGACTCGGTGGTGGCCGAACCCGAGGACGGGCGGGTGGCCTCGCGGGCCCCCGATGCCGCGGGTGCGCTTCCGTGGGCTCCGGCGCGGGCCGAGCAGACGGGCCACGCACCCCAGCCCTGCGCGTTCTGCACCTTGGTGGCGACGGCGATCTGTGCCTGCCTGGACGCCTTGTCGGCGGTCGGGGCGTAGGCGGTGCCGCCGTACGCGCGCCAGGTGCCGGCGGAGAACTGCAGTCCTCCGTAGTAGCCGTTGCCGGTGTTGATGTGCCAGTTCCCTCCGCTCTCGCACCGGGCGATGCGGTCCCACACTCCGCTGTCGGCCGCGGCGGCGTTGCCGGTCGCGGCGAGCAGTCCGAGCGGGGCGAGCAGGGCCGCGCCGGCGAGGACCGCCGTCGTACGGGTCGTACGGGCCTTACGGGTGTCATCGGCACATTCGGACATGTAATTCCCTTTCCACGAACCCGGGATCCCCCAGGGCGGGGCGCGTCGGCCTGCGCGTGGGGCGCGGTCGTCGCGCGCCGCCCCGTCCGCCGGAGGTGGTGCTGCGCGCCGTCGGTGCGGCGCGGCCGGTGGACGTTCCCGGGCGGTGCTCGTTGCACACGGCGGAGGAATCTAGGCAGGCGGGCCGTCCGATATCAACCAACTCCTTGTCATTCCAGGCCAGTTCGCTGTTACCGGCGGTATCGGCGATTTTCGGCCACCCATTTCATTCGCTGATTTCCGGATTTGTCGACCAGGGCACTCGATGATCTGTGAGCCACCTCACGAAAGCAACTTCCCTTTCGTTCCCGGAAGTTGGCGTGGAGTGACGCATTCCGCGCGCATGCTCACCCTGCGCATCGGATGGTTCGATTCCGTTCGCTTGCGGGCGTGACTCCGGCCACAGATCGCCCGTTGTCTTCTGCATGAGCCGGGGACCCCCGGCTCATGGGCCGGGAGCCACCCGGCACGCCACGTACCGCATCCCGAGGGAGCCCCCGTGCCGCGCATGCTCGACGTCAGCGACGCCGTACGCGCCGAGATCGGCGACGAAGAAGCCGACCGGCTGCTCACCGGAGAGAACGCCCCGGGCAGTTACGACTGCACGTCCTGCCGCACCCCGGGCGACTCCGAGCAGGAGCGCACCAGCACCGTCCTGTTCGTCGGCGAGGAGACCGCCGTCCTCGCCTTCGCCCACGCCACCTGTCTGCCGTCCCAGGTCGTCCAGGTCACCGAGGAGCAGTTGCAGGGCGCCGTCCGCTCCATCACCGCCGCCGAGGACCTCGCCGAGGGGGCTCCCGAGCAGGCGGTGCTGGGCGTCACCAGCGGACTCGTCCTGATCGCCGGGGAGTTGCACCCGGCGCTCGTCGTGGAGCCCACCGCTCCCATCGCGCGCCCGGGCTCGTCAGGCGTGGGCGACGACTTCCTGCCCCTGCTCGTCGAGCAGGGCTTCACGCCGCTGGCCGAGATCGCGTCGGTGCCGTCGGTGCTGCACGGCTGGTCCGTGCTGCTCGCCATGGGCCAGTTGCACGCCGTGCTGCAGCCGGGTGCCAACGGCGGCCAGCCGGTGGCCTGGTGGCAGGCGCACCAGCCGCTCCAGGTCACCGAGGGATGGCGGGCGGCCGCCAACAAGCACCAGCAGGTGCTGATGTTCGCGGCCCCGGTGGGTTCCATCGGCCGCCAGCCGCGGGAGGACCTGCTGCGCGACGCGCTGGACAAGGCCGCGGCGAACGGGAAGCTCGTGGCCGCCGCCCTGCCGCTGGCGGGCACCTGAGCCCGGCCGGCGGGCACACCGCCCGACGAGGCGCCTGACCTGCAAGGGCTGCGTACTCGACCCGCATCCTGCGGGCGGCGGGGTCGTTGGCACCTACGTGCACGCATATGACGTCCCCCGCCGCCCGTCCCCTCAGCCGATCCCCGCCGCGAGATCGGCCCAGGACCTCTCCGACCGCTCCTCGGCCACGCCGATCTACGACGCGCTCTACGCCGAGTACGTCCGGTCCTTCCGGGCGTGCCCGGGCGACCGCAGCGGCGAGGAGGACCTGGACTTCGTCGCCTTCTCCCACCCCGTCCACCGCACCGGCTCGTACGGCGCGGGGACGTACGGCACACGCCACACCACCCCGCAGCACGCGGTCGGCCGGCAGACCGCCCCGCACGAGCAGACGGCCACGGCGACCCTCTGGGAGCAGGTGGCACGACAGGCCACGGGGCATCGTCTCCCCGCGCTGCCCCCCGCACCGCGCAGGGGGCTGTGAGCGCCTACTTCTTCTTGCCGCGCTTCTCGCGCACGCGGACGGAGATATGGATCGGGGATCCCTCGAAGCCGAACTCCTCGCGCAGCCGCCGCTCGATGAACCGGCGGTAGCCCGCCTCGATGAAGCCGGAGGCGAAGAGCACGAACCGCGGCGGCTTGGTGCCCGCCTGGGTGCCGAACAGGATGCGCGGCTGCTTGCCTCCGCGGACGGGGTGCGGGTGCGCGGCGACCAGCTCACCGAGGAAGGCGTTGAGGCGGCCCGTGGGGACACGGGTCTCCCAGCCCTCCAGGGCGGTCTCGATCGCGGGGACCAGCTTCTCCATGTGCCGTCCGGTGCGCGCCGAGACGTTCACCCGCGGCGCCCACCGCACCTGGGCGAGCTCGGTCTCGATCTCTCGCTCCAGGTAGTAGCGGCGTTCCTCGTCGAGGGTGTCCCACTTGTTGTAGGCGATGACGAGCGCGCGCCCCGCCTCCACGGCCATGGTGACGATGCGCTGGTCCTGGACCGAGATGGTCTCGGAGCCGTCGATCAGCACGACGGCGACCTCGGCCTTCTCGACGGCGGCGGCCGTGCGCAGTGAGGCGTAGTAGTCGGCGCCCTGCTGGAGGTGGACCCGCTTGCGGATGCCCGCGGTGTCGACGAACTTCCAGGTCTTCCCGCCGAGTTCGATCAGCTCGTCGACCGGGTCGCGGGTGGTGCCGGCGAGTTCGTCCACGACGACGCGCTCCTCGCCCGCGACCTTGTTCAGCAGCGAGGACTTGCCGACGTTCGGGCGGCCGATCAGCGCGACACGGCGGGGGCCGCCGACCGAGGTGCCGAAGGTCTGGGCGGGCGCCTCCGGCAGGGCCTCCAGGACGGCGTCCAGCATGTCGCCGGTGCCGCGGCCGTGGAGCGCCGAGACCGGGTGGGGCTCGCCGAGGCCCAGGCTCCACAGGTACGCCGCGTCGGCCTCGCCGCTCGGGCCGTCGACCTTGTTGGCGCACAGCACCACGGGTTTGCCCGCCTTGCGCAGCAGCCGTACGACCGCCTCGTCCGTGTCGGTCGCGCCGACCTTGGCGTCGACCACGAAGACCACCGCGTCGGCCGCCTCGATCGCGTACTCGGCCTGCGCCGCCACCGAGGCGTCGATGCCGAGGACGTCCTGCTCCCAGCCGCCGGTGTCGACGACCTTGAAGCGGCGGCCCGCCCACTCCGCCTCATAGGTGACCCGGTCACGGGTCACCCCCGGCTTGTCCTCGACGACCGCCTCACGGCGGCCGATGATGCGGTTCACCAAGGTCGACTTGCCGACATTGGGGCGGCCGACGACGGCGAGCACGGGCAGCGGGCCGTGTCCGGCCGCCCCGATGGCGCCCTCGACGTCCTCCAGGTCGAAGCCCTCTTCCGCGGCGAGCTGCATGAACTCCGCGTACTCGGCGTCGCCGAGTGCCCCGTGCTCGTCCTCGTGCGCGGCCGAGCCGTCGGGCCTGCTGTCGTCGTTCATGAAGTCCGTACCTCGTTCATCGTGGTGATCGGTGGAGCACCGCGGCCACGGTGATCCACTACTGAAGTGTCGCTCAGCGCCCGGTGAGGCGCCTGGCGTTTTCCAGGTGCGCGGTGAGCTGCTTCTGGATGCGCTCCGTGGCCTCGTCGAGCGCCGTGCGCGTGCGCCGCCCCGTGCCGTCGCCCGCCTCGAACGGGTCGCCGAAGACGACGTCGATCCGGCTGCGCAGCGGCGGCAGCCCTTTTATCAACCGCCCGCGCCGCCCGGAACTTCCCAGCACCGCGACGGGCACGATCGGCGCCCCCGAGCGGACCGCGAAGTACGCGAGTCCGGCGCGCAGCGAGGCGAAGTCGCCCTCGCCGCGGGTGCCCTCGGGGAAGATCCCGAGGACTCCCCCGTTCTCCAGCACGCCCAGCGCCCGGGTCACCGCCGTGCGGTCGGTGCTGTGGCGGTCGACCTCCAGCTGGCCGATGCCGCGCAGGAAGGGGTCGAGCGGGCCGACGAACGCCTCCTTCTTGATCAGGAAGTGCGTCGGCCGGGGTGCCACGCCCATGACCATGGGACCGTCGATGTTGTGGGAGTGGTTGACCGCGAGGATCGCCGGGCCACTCGCCGGAACCCGCCACGCGCCCAGGACGCGCGGCCTCCACAGCCCGTACATCAGGCCGACACCGATCCGCCGGCCGACGTCGGCGCCGCGTGGCGAAGGAACCTCGGTCACTTTCCGGCCCGCTTCTCCTCGACGAGGGTGACGACACACTCGATGACCTGCTGCAGCGTGAGGTCGGTGGTGTCCACCTCGACGGCGTCGCCGGCCTTCGCGAGCGGGGACGCCTTGCGGGTGGAGTCGGCCGTGTCCCGCTTGATCAGGGACTCGCGGGTGGTGTGCAGGTCCGCGCCCTTCAGCTCGCCGTGGCGGCGGGCGGCGCGCGCCTCCGGGGACGCGGTGAGGAAGACCTTCAGGTCGGCGTCCGGCAGCACGGTCGTGCCGATGTCTCGGCCCTCGACGACGATGCCGTGCTCCGCGGCCGCGGCGATGGAACGCTGCAACTCGGTGATCCGGGCCCGCACCTCGGGGACCGCGCTGACCGCGCTGACCTTGGAGGTGACCTCCCGGCCGCGGATCGGGGCGGAGACGTCCACGCCGTCCACGGTGATGGTGGGCGCGGACGGGTCGGTGCCGGAGACGATCTCCGGCTTGCCCACCACCGCCGCGACCTCCGAGGGGTCGGTCGTGTCGATGCCGTTGTTCACCATCCACCAGGTGATCGCCCGGTACTGGGCGCCGGTGTCCAGGTAGCTCAGCCCGAGCTGCGCCGCCACGGCCTTCGAGGTGCTCGACTTGCCCGTGCCGGAGGGGCCGTCGATGGCGACGATCACTGGCGGGGCGGTCCGGGCGCCGTTTTCCACGGGGGGACACCTTCCTGGTGCGGGGTGGCGGATGGGCGGGACGCGAGGGCGCCCCGCACAAGGTTACTGGCTCTGCGGAGCCGGTATGACGGGCCTGCGGCCGGGCTCCCGCCGTACGGGCCCTCCCGCCGTACGGGCACCCCGCCGCCCCGCCCGCCTGCCGGATCCCCCGCCCTACTGGCGGATCGCCCAGCCGCGCTTCCGCAGCGCCGCGCTCAGCGTCGGGGCCGCCTTCTGCTCCACCATGAGCTGCACGAGACCCGCCTGCTGCCCCGTCGCGTGCTCGATGCGGACGTCCTCGATGTTGACTCCCGCCATGCCCGCGTCCGCGAAGATGCGGGCCAGCTGCCCGGGCTGGTCGTCGATGAGGACGGCCACCGTCTCATACGCCCGCGGGGCGCTGCCGTGCTTGCCGGGCACCCGCACCTGGCCGGCGTTGCCGCGGCGCAGCACGTCCTCGATGCCCCCGGCGCCCTCGCGCCGCTTGGCCTCGTCGGAGGACTGGAGGGCGCGCAGGGCCCGCACCGTCTCGTCGAGGTCGGCGGCCACCTCGGACAGGAGGTCGGCGACCGGCCCGGGGTTCGCGGACAGGATGTCGATCCACATCCCCGGGTCGGAGGCCGCGATGCGGGTGACGTCCCGGATGCCCTGGCCGCACAGCCGTACCGCCGCCTCCTCGGCGTGCTCCAGGCGCGCGGCAACCATGCTGGACAGCAGGTGGGGCATGTGGGAGACGAGGGCGACCGCCCGGTCGTGGGCGTCGGCGTCCATGACGACCGGCACGGCACGGCAGTGCGAGACCAGTTCCAGGGCGAGGTTCAGCACCTCGGTGTCGGTGTCCCGGGTCGGGGTCAGCACCCAGGGGCGGCCCTCGAAGAGGTCGCCGGTGGCGGCCAGCGGACCGGACTTCTCACGGCCCGCCATGGGGTGCGTGCCGATGTACCTCGACAGGACGGCCGGGTCCAGGCCGAGTGCCTCCAGTTCGCGGCGCGGGCCGCCCTTGACGCTGGCGACGTCGAGGTAGCCGCGTCCGAGGCCGCGCCGCATGGCGTCGGCCAGCGCGGCGGCCACGTGCGCGGGCGGGGCCGCGACGATCACGAGGTCGACGGGCCCCGCCGGCACCTCGTCGGTGCCGGCGCCGAGCGCCGCCGCCGTGCGGGCCTGCTCGGGGTCGTGGTCGGCGAGGTGCACGGTCACCCCGCGCGCGGCGAGCGCCAGGGCCGCCGACGTGCCGATCAGTCCCGTGCCGATGACGAGTGCGGTCCTCACTGGGCGATGTCCTTGCGGAGTGCGGCCGCGGCGCCGAGGTAGACGTGCGCGATGTCGGCGCGCGGCCGGTCGGACTCGATGTGGGCGAGGACGCGGACGACCCGGGGCATCGCGCCCTCGACGTCCAGCTCCTGCGCACAGATCAGCGGCACGTCGACGATGCCGATCTTGCGGGCGGCGGCCGCCGGGAAGTCGCTGTGCAGATCGGGCGTGGCGGTGAACCAGATGCTGATCAGTTCGTCGGCCGTCAGGCCGTTGCGCTCCAGGAGGGCGGTGAGCAGGGCTCCGACCCGCTCGTCCATGTGCCCGGCCTCGTCCCGTTCCAGTTGGACGGCGCCCCGGACCGCTCGTACCGCCACGGTGATGCTCCTCGCCTGTGTGCCGAAACGTCTGCCCCCAGCGTAGTCAGGCCGGAACGCCCCGGTGTGCACCGCCCGCCTGGCGAGACGTCTCGCTCAGGCGTCCCAGAGCGCCCCCAGGGCGTACAGCTCGCCCCCGTACTCGATCCGGTCGGTCCACTCCCGCGGCCATGCCTCGGCGCCGAGGCTGGCGCCCGCGAAGGCGCCCGTCAGGCAGGCGATCGAGTCGGAGTCGCCCGAGGTGCAGGCGGCCCGGCGCAGGGCGGTGAGGGGCTCGTCGGGGAAGAGCAGGAAGCACAGCAGACCGGTCGCGAGGGCCTCCTCGGCGATCCAGCCCTCGCCGGTGGCCAGGCAGGGGTCGGTCTCGGGCGAGACGGTCCGGACGGCCGCCCGGAGGTGTTCGAGGACCTCCAGGCACTCGTCCCAGCCGCGGGCGATGAAGTGCTCGGGCGAGGGGTCCTGGGCGTGGGTCCACAGATCTCCGAGCCACCGCTCGTGGTAGCGGGTGCGGTTGTCGTACGCGTAGGAGCGCAGCAGGCCCACCAGGCCGGTCGGCTCGGCGCCCTGCGCGAGCAGGCGTATCGCGTGGGCGGTCAGGTCGGACGCGGCGAGCGCGGTGGGGTGGCCGTGGGTGAGGGCGGCCTGCAACTGGGCGGCGCCCGCCCGCTGTTCGTCGCTCAGGCCGGGTACGAGGCCGACGGGCGCCACACGCATGTTGGCCCCGCAGCCCTTGGAGCCGGTCTGGCTGGCCAGCTGCCAGGGGCGGCTCTCGTCCTTCAGCAGGTTGCAGGCCACCAGGCAGGTCCGGCCGGGTGCCCGGTTGTTGTCCGGGGACCGGTACCAGTCGACGAACTCCTCGCGGACCGGCCGCTGCATCCGCGCCGGCGTCAGGGCCCCGCGGTCCATGGCCGTGCGCAGCCCGCGCCCGAGCGCCAGCGTCATCTGGGTGTCGTCGGTGACGATCGCCGGCCGCGGCAGCTCCATCTCCCGCCAGGGCCCGCACTTGGCGAGGATCGACGGCACATCGTTGAACTCGGTCGGGAAGCCGAGCGCGTCGCCGAGCGCGAGCCCGAGCAGGGAGCCGGTGGCGGCGCGCTTGGCGAGGGCGGTGGTGGTCATGAGGGCCGTCCTTCCGTGGTGGGGCGGAGCAGGGGCGGGTGCAGGGCGGTGGCGCCGCCGGCGCGGTAGAGGGCGGCGGGTTTGCCGCGGCCCCCGGTCAGCCGGGCGGCGCCCGGGACCGGTTCGACGAATCCCGGGGTGGCGAGGACCTTGCGCCGGAAGTTGGGCCGGTCCAGCGCGGTGCCCCAGACGGTCTCGTAGACCTGCTGGAGCTCGCCCAGGGTGAACTCGGGCGGGCAGAACGCGGTGGCGAGGCAGGTGTACTCCAGCTTGGCGCCGACGCGGTCGTGGGCGTCGGCGAGGATCCGGTCGTGGTCGAAGGCGAGCGGCCCGGCAGTGGCGTGGGGCAGCCAGCGGGCCTGCGCCGCGTCGCCGCCGCCGTGCGGCTCGGGAGGGTCGGGCAGCAGCGCGGCGAAGGCGACGGAGACGACCCGCATACGGGGGTCGCGGTCGGGGTCGCTGTAGGTGCGCAGCTGCTCCAGATGGAGCCCGGAGACGTCCGCGAGGCCGGTCTCCTCGGCGAGTTCGCGCCGGGCCGCGCCCTCCGCGGACTCGCGGGGCAGCAGGAAACCGCCGGGGAGCGCCCAGCGGCCCGCGTACGGCTCCTGGCCGCGTTCGACGAGCAGCACGTGCAGTGCGCCCGCGCGGATCGTGAGGACGGCGAGGTCGACGGTGACGGCGAAGGGCTCGTAGGCGTACTTGTCGTAGTCCTGGCCGGCGCCCTGCATACCCACCCACCCCCTTTAATGGTCGCATTGACTATAAACATCGGGGGTGGTCCCGCACAAGAAGACGGCCGGCCCCCGCCACCGCGGGAACCGGCCGCTGCGAAACGGTCCTTGGGGAAAAGGCCCTAGAGATCGACTTCCTTCATCAGCATGCCGACCTCCGTGTTGGACAGGCGGCGCAGCCAGCCCGACTTCTGGTTGCCGAGGGTGATGGGCCCGAACGCGGTGCGCACCAGCTTGTCGACGGGGAAGCCGGCCTCGGCGAGCATGCGGCGCACGATGTGCTTGCGGCCCTCGTGGAGGGTCACTTCCACGAGGTAGTTCTTACCGGTCTGCTCCACCACCCGGAAGTGGTCCGCGCGCGCGTACCCGTCCTCCAGCCGGACGCCCTCCTTCAGACGCTTGCCCAGGTCGCGCGGGATCGGGCCGACGATGTGCGCCAGGTAGGTCTTCTTGACGTTGTACTTCGGGTGCGTCAGCCGGTGCGCCAGCTCGCCGTGGTTGGTGAGCAGGATGACGCCCTCGGTCTCGGTGTCGAGCCGGCCGACGTGGAAGAGCCGGGTCTCGCGGTTGGTGACGTAGTCGCCGAGGC
The DNA here is from genome assembly GCF_055632315.1 of Streptomyces sp. PSU-S4-23. NCBI lineage: Bacteria > Bacillati > Actinomycetota > Actinomycetes > Kitasatosporales > Streptomycetaceae > Streptomyces > Streptomyces sp. PSU-S4-23. Next base: position 1,543,742 of record NZ_JBVMUU010000002.1, read on the forward strand.
ACTGGCGTCCGTCCGGGTCCTCCATGGTGGAGACGACACCGGCCGGCTTGTTGAGCGCGAAGAACTGGTACGACTGGGTGGCCACGGTCAGCCCGTCGACCCTGACCTCGTCCTTCTCCGGGTCGATGCGCTTGCCCTGCTCGGTGACGATCTCGCCGTTGACCTCGACCCTCGCCTGCTCGATCAGCTCCTCGCAGGCGCGCCGCGAGCCGTACCCCGCCCGCGCGAGCACCTTCTGCAGCCGCTCGCCCTCCTGCTCGGCGCCCGGGAAGGTCTTGGGCAGGCTGATCTCCTTCCTGCCCGCGTACCGCTCGCGGTTGCGTTCCTCCGTCCGCGCCTCGTACTCGCGGGAGCGGGCCGGAGCCGTGCGGCCGCGGCCGCGCTCCTGGGACTGCTTCGGGCCGCCCTTGGCACCGCCGCGCGCGGCGCCGCCGCGCCCTGACTTCGGGCCGTCCTGCGGAGCACCCGGCCCCACGTCGTAGCGGCGCTCCTCGGGACGGGGCTTGCGGGGGCGGCCCTGGCCCTGCTGCTGGTCCCTGTTGTTGCCGGCACCGCGGTAGTTGCCCCGCCCGCCGTTCCTGCTGCTGCCGCTGCTTCGCATCAAAGTTCCGTCGTCGTGTTCGTGGTGTGATCGCCGTCTGCGTCCGGAGCATCGGGAGCGTCCGGGTCGAACGACAAAGCACCCTCCTGGGTCTCGGCCTCGATCGCCTCCGCCTCCGGGAGGAAGGGCGCGAGCTCCGGAAGCTCGTCCAGGCCGCGCAGGCCCATCCGCTCCAGGAAGTAGTTCGTCGTCCTGTACAGGATCGCACTTGTTTCGGGTTCCGTGCCCGCCTCCTCGACCAGACCGCGCTGGAGGAGGGTGCGCATGACACCGTCGCAGTTGACCCCGCGGACCGCCGAGACCCGGCTGCGGCTGACCGGCTGGCGGTAGGCGACCACCGCCAGGGTCTCCAGCGCGGCCTGGGTGAGCCGGGCCTGCTGCCCGTCGAGCACGAAGCGCTCCACGGCGGCGGCGTAGGCGGCGCGGGTGTAGAAACGCCAGCCGCCGGCGACGAACCGCAGCTCGAACCCGCGCCCCTGCACGGTGTACTCGTCGGCGAGCTCGCGCAGCGCGTCGGCGATCTGCCGCCGGGGCCGCTGAAGGATCTTCGCCAGGTGCTCCTCGGTGGCGGGCTCGTCCACGACCATGAGGACGGCCTCCAGGGCGGGCTTGAGGTCGAGCCCGGCCACGGTGTCCAGGCCGGCCGCAATCCCGGCGGTCTCCTCGCTCACGCCTTCTCCTCCGTCTTGGTGCCGTTCCTGCCGGGCTCCTCGGGCGGCCGGTCGAACTCGTCCGTGACCACCGGCGTCTGGTCCCCGTCCCCACCGGTCCAGCGCACGACCAGCTCACCCAGCGCGGCCTCCTGCTCCAGCGCCACCGCCTTCTCCCGGTACAGCTCCAGCAGCGCGAGGAAGCGCGCGACGACCGTGAGGGTGTCGTCGGTGTCCTCCACGAGCACACGGAAGCTGGCCTCGCCGAGTTCCCGCAGCCGCGCCACCACGATCCCGGCCTGTTCCCGCACCGACACCAGCGGGGCGTGGATGTGGTCGACGTACACCTGCGGCTTGGGCCTGGGCTGCATCGCCTTGACCGCGAGGCGGGCGAAGCCCTCGGGGCCGATGCTGATGACGACCTCGGGCAGCAGTTCGGCGTGGTGGGGTTCCAGGCCGACGGTACGGGGGTGGCGCCGGGCCTCGTCCTCGGTGCGCCGGCTGAAGATCTCGGCGATCTGCTTGTAGGCGCGGTACTGGAGGAGCCGCGCGAACAGCAGGTCCCGGGCCTCCAGCAGCGCGAGGTCGGCCTCGTCCTCGACCTCGGCGGCGGGCAGCAGCCGGGCCGCCTTGAGGTCGAGCAGTGTCGCCGCGACGACGAGGAACTCGGTGGTCTGGTCGAGGTCCCAGTCCGGGCCCATGGCACGGATGTGCGCCATGAACTCGTCGGTCACCTTGGACAGCGCCACCTCGGTGACGTCCAGCTTGTGCTTGGAGATCAGCTGGAGGAGGAGGTCGAAGGGCCCCTCGAAGTTGGCGAGCCGGACCCTGAAGACACCCTCGCCGGCTTCCGGCTCGCCCGGGGCCGCGGCGGGAGTGCCGACGGCGGAACCCGCGTCCGCCACCGGCACGGACGCCGAGGCCATGCCCTCCGCCCCGGCTTCCGTCGCGACCACGGCAACGGCGCCCTGGCCGGCCCCGGCCTCCGCCCCACCGGGCACAGCCCGCGGCTCACCGCCCGGCTCGGCGCCGACCGCCCCGCCGGGGGGCGGAGCGTCGGTGTCCTCGCGTGGCGTGCCCGGCTCGTGGCGCGGCTCGGTGCGGGTTTCGGCGCCGCCGGTCAACAGTTCGGTGCGGGTTTCGGCGCCGCCGGTCGACGGCTCGGTGGAGGTGGTCCACTCACCGCGCCCAGCCTCGGTACGGGTCCGCGCCGGCGTGGACGGTGCGGCTGCCGTGGGTGGCCGGGGCGTGGGCCGGGGGTCGTCGTCGGGCCTCGGCCCGGCCGGAGGCGTGGTCGGCGTCGGCGCGGCCCCGGGCCCACGCCCCAGCGTGCGCCGGCGGCCGGCGGAGCCGGTGGCGGGAGCGGAGCCGTCGTACGAGGTCATGGCCGTCGCAGGCTACCTGCTCAACGCCCCCGAAGCCGACGCACGAGGATGCTCGCGTCCCCGCGGGACTCCAGATCCGCCAGGACCACGGCGACCGCCTCGCGCACGATCCGCCCGCGGTCGACCGCGAGCCCGTGCTCGCCCCGGAGCACGAGACGCGCGTGCTCCAGGTCCATGAGCTCCTCCGCGGACACATAGACGGTGATCTTCTCGTCGTGCCGCTCCCGCCCGCTGGGACGCCGCCCGGCCGCGCGCCCCCGCTTGCGCGGCTGGGCCCCGGAGGACCCGCCAGAACCTTCCTGCGGCGCCTGGCGCCGCGCGGGACGCTCGGCGGTGGCCGCCCGCGTGCGGGACTCCCCGGTCTCCGACTCCGCGGGGTCCGCCGCGACGTGCTCGTCGCCCTCCCCGTCGCCGCCCTGCACGGGCACCGACGGGGGTGCGTCCTCCGCCGCGGCCGTCGGATCGCTCTCGCCCGCGGGGGCCGGCACCCGGGCCTCGCCGTTGGCCTGGCGCCTCGGGGTGGACGCCTGGAGCGCCATTCCCCCGGTGGTACGGAACAGTTCGTCGGCCCCCGGCAGACTCACTCGGCGTGACACCGGGCGAGCACCTCCCTGGCGAGCTGGCGGTAGGCGGCGGCACCGACGGAGTTGGAGGCGTAGGTGGTGATGGGCTCACCGGCGACGGTGGTCTCCGGGAAGCGCACGGTCCGGCCGATCACCGTGTGGTAGACGTGGTCGTCGAACGCCTCGACGACCCGCGCGAGGACCTCACGGCTGTGCACCGTCCGGGAGTCGTACATCGTGGCGAGGATGCCGTCGAGCTCCAGCTCCGGGTTGAGCCGCTCCTGCACCTTCTCGATGGTCTCGGTGAGCAGTGCGACACCGCGCAGCGCGAAGAACTCGCACTCCAGCGGCACGATCACCTTGTGCGCCGCCGTGAGGGCGTTCACGGTGAGCAGGCCGAGCGAGGGCTGGCAGTCGATGACGATGTAGTCGTAGTCCGGCATCAGCGGCTTGAGCGCCCGCTGGAGCGTCGACTCGCGCGCGACCTCCGACACCAGCTGGACCTCGGCCGCCGACAGGTCGATGTTGCTCGGCAGCAGGTCCATGTTGGGGACCGCGGTCTTCAGCAGGACCTCGTCCGCGGACATGCCCCGCTCCATGAGCAGGTTGTAGACGGTGAGGTCGAGCTCCATGGGGTTGACGCCGAGGCCCACGGACAGCGCGCCCTGCGGGTCGAAGTCGACGAGCAGCACCCGGCGCCCGTACTCCGCGAGCGCGGCGCCCAGGTTGATGGTCGACGTGGTCTTGCCGACGCCGCCCTTCTGGTTGCACATCGCGATGATCTTCGCGGGGCCGTGGTCGGTCAGCGGGCCCGGGATCGGGAAGTACGGCAGCGGACGGCCGGTGGGGCCGATGCGTTCGCGGCGCTGGCGGGCCGCGTCGGGCGCGAGCGTGGCCGCGTACTCGGGATCCGGCTCGTACTCGGCGTCCGGGTCGTAGAAGTGCCCGTCGGGCAGTTCGTCGTAGTCGGCGAAGTGGTTGTGGACCTCGCCACTTCCGTTGCCGGCCATGGCGTTCACGTGTTGGCCATCCAAGCTCTGGTGTGCTGTCTGAGCCAGGTGGGGGCGCCGGCTCTGGTGGGCAGCGAAGGTACGGACAGCGACGGAGCCGACAGCCTCGAGCCCCGTGGGACCCGCGCCCCGCGTAGGCATTCCTGGTTGACCACCCCCGGGAGTAAATGTCGACTCATTCACAAGTCGTCTTACCTCCTTGGTGACCAGGTAACTTCTAGATAGGTCAGCGTGGCACCATGCCGACGGTTGGCGACTCTATGGCGTGTCGGCGGTCCGCAGCAACACAATCCGCCGGACCCGGCCCGATGTGTCGGCAATGAAACATCCCCCTGTCAAGGGTGTCCGGGCATCGTTCGCCAGGTTTCACCGGTGTGCGAAACGGTTGAAGGGTTACGTTCGAGGCGAGTTGAACGAGTGCCGCAAAGTGACCATACACACAGCCGGCCGGACCTTGTCGGGCAAGGTCCGGCCGGATTCGCCGTGTTGACGAGGTGAGTTGACCTGTCGCCTTGTGGCCACGGCCCGTCGGAGCGGGCCGGGCGGCCGCCTGGTCGCGCCTAGCCGATCAGGGACTCCAGGTCCGTGTGCGGCAGACCGTGCGCCTCCGCGACCTCCTTGTAAACCACCTTGCCGTCATGGGTGTTGAGGCCCCTGGCCAGCGCGGCGTCACGGCGCAGCGCCTCGGCCCAGCCGCGGTTGGCGAGTTCCACGATGTAGGGCAGGGTGGCGTTCGTCAGCGCGTAGGTGGAGGTGTTGGGCACCGCGCCCGGCATGTTGGCGACGCAGTAGAAGACCGAGTCGTGCACCCGGAAGGTCGGCTCGGCGTGCGTGGTCGGGCGGGAGTCCTCGAAGCAGCCGCCCTGGTCGATCGCAATGTCGACAAGGACACTTCCGGGCTTCATCCGGGAGACCAGCTCGTTGGTGACCAGCTTCGGGGCCTTGGCGCCCGGGATGAGCACGGCGCCGATGACGAGGTCGGCCTCGAGGCACGCCTTCTCCAGCTCGAAGGCGTTGGAGACGACCGTCTGGATCTTCGTACCGAAGATCTTGTCGGCCTCCTTGAGCTTGTTGATGTCCCTGTCGAGCAGGGTGACGTGGAAGCCCATGCCGATGGCGATCTGGGCGGCGTTCCAGCCGGAGACACCACCGCCGATGACCACGGCCCTGCCGGCCGGCACGCCAGGGACGCCGCCGGGCAGTACACCGCGGCCGCCGGCCGCGCGCATCAGGTGGTAGGCGCCCACCTGCGGGGCCAGCCGGCCCGCGACCTCGGACATGGGCGCGAGCAGCGGCAGGGCGCGGTTCGGCAGCTCCACGGTCTCGTAAGCGATCGCCGTGGTGCCGGACTCCAGCAGCGCGTCCGTGCACTCCTTGGACGCGGCCAGGTGCAGATAGGTGAAGAGCGTCTGGTCCTTGCGGAGCCGGTGGTACTCCTCGGCGACGGGCTCCTTGACCTTCAGCAGCAGGTCCGCGGTGGCCCAGACCTCGTCCGCGGTCTCAAGGATCCGCGCCCCGGCCGCCACGTACTCCTCGTCCGGGATCGAGGAGCCGACGCCGGCGTTCCGCTCGATGACCACCTGGTGGCCGTGGCGCACCAGCTCGTGCACGCCGGCGGGGGTGATGGCCACCCGGAACTCGTTGTTCTTGACCTCGCGGGGAATGCCGACCTTCACGTCGATCACGGTCCTTGGCTCAGAGGGTTCTGGGGCTGTGGATGCCCAGGGCAGCGCATGCCCGGTCATTGCACGTCATACCGGGACACAGGGGAGCGCACCGGGAGACACCGCTGGAGAACCGGCGGCGGAACCAGTCTAATGAAGGATTTCTAGCTGTCTAGCCTTTCATTACTTTAATCCTCGGCGGATGTACTACGGATTTCGCAGGCGTTAGCGTGATGTTCCCGGGTCGAGGCGCTGTCCTCGCGCCCGTCTCCCAGCATGCGCTCGGCCGCGCCCCTGTGCAGCCGGGCGGCCGCCGGGTCGCCGAGGCGCTCCAGGGTGTCGGCCATCCGCAGCTGCAGCGCCGCCCGCAGCCGCGAGTCCTCCGCGCGCCGTGCCCATTCGACCGCCTGCTGGCAGGTGTGCAGCGACTCCTCGGGCCGGCCCGCGTATTCCTGCACCCTGGCCAGTTCGCTCAACGCCCGCGCGTGGGCGGCGACATCGCCGCTCCTGCGGTGCAGGGCGATCGCGGCGCGCCAGTTGCGCAGCGCCTCGCCGTAGCGGCCCGCGTAGGTGTGCGCGGCGGCGATGCGGCCGTAGAGCCGGGCGGCGTCCGCGTCCTCGCCGCGGGCGAGCCGCTGGGCCAGGGCGCGGCCGTACCAGTCGGCGGCCCGGTCGTAGTCCCCCGTCTGCTGGTGGGCACCGCCTACGGATTCCATCGCGCGGCCCGTCGCGTACGGGTCGTTCGCCTCCCGTCCGGCGTCCAGGGCGGCCCGGTAGCGGGCCAGCGCCTCCGTCGTGCGGCCGGTCTGCGCGTCCAGGTCCCCGAGGTTCAGCAGGGCCGCCGCCCGCTCGCGGGGCAGGTCGCGCCGCTCGGCGATGTCGAGGACGAGCCGGTGGACGCCGTACAGCTCGGGTGCGGCGGCCCGAGCACCGAAGTGGGCGACCATGGCCCTCACCAGCGCGGCCAGCAGGCGGCGGGCCAGCGTGTCCAGCTGACCGTCCAGGACCGCGAGCCGGGCCGCCGCCAGCAGCGCGGGCTGCCGGGCGCGCAGCCAGTCCTCGGCCGCCCGGGGGCTCGGGAACCGCAGGGACCGGGGCAGCGCGGCGAGCCTCTCGCGGGCCTGCGGGCTGTCGGTCTCGGTGATCACGCGGCAGGACTGCAGCAGCCGTACGGTCCGCTCCAGCATCCGGGCGCGGGCCAGCTGCAGCTCTCCGGGCCGGTCCTGGCTCTCGGCGAGGGTGCGGATCATGGGCAGCAGACAGCCGGGGACCTCGTACTGCGGCAGCGACGAACCGAGGCGCCGCAGGAAACCGAGGGCCGCCAGGTCGTCGAGGACGGTGCGGGCGTCCTCGACCGAGCAGCCGGCCAGCGCGGAGGCGGTGTGCGGGTCGGCGAGGCCGGCGGGGGCGAGGGAGAGCAGACGCAGGAGGCGCCGGGCGGTGCTCGGCAGCCCCCCGTAGGAGAACCGGAAGACGCGGACCAGCGGGGGCCCGTCGTCCCCGGCCCGCAGTTGCTTGGCGAGGTCGGCGACGGCGGCCTTGGGGCGGGCGGCCAGCCATCCTCCGGCGAGGACGAGCGCGGCGGGCTGGCCCGCGCACTCCTCGACCAGCCCCTCGGCGGCCCGGGGGTCGACGGTGATGCGCACGGAGCCGGTGTGGCGGGTGAGCAGTTCCAGGGCGGACTTGGTGTCGAGGCCGCCGAGGGTGCAGGGGCGGACGTCCGCGATGCCGGTCAGGGGGCCTTCGGACACGGCCACGGCGAGGCAGTCGGGCGAGTCCGGCAGCAGCATGTCGACCTGCTCGGCGGCCACCGCGTCGTCGAGCAGGAGCAGTACGCGGCGACCGGCGAGGGCCTCGCGCAGGATCTGGGCCAGTTCGTCCTCGTCGGCGCCGGCCGGGCTGGGCAGGCCGAGGGCGGTCAGCAGCTCACGGACGGTGCGCTCGACCGGTACCGGGGTGCCGTCGGGTTCGCTGAGGCGGGCGCGCAGCACGCCGTCCCCGTAACGGTCCGCAACCTGGCGTACCAGCTCCTCGGCGAGCGCGGTGCGGCCGGATCCGGGCCGGCCCGCGATGAGCAGTACCCGGGCGCGGGGCGCCTTGCGGCCCGCGATGGTGTCCAGCCCGGCACGCTCGATGTCGGCGCGGAGTTCCTTCAACTCCCTTGTGCGTCCCAGGAAATGATGCTCCGTGGCGGCGGGAGGCAGCTCGCTCCCCGGCAGCTCGCCGCCGCCTGCGTCCACCGCCTGATCCGTCACGGGCCACACTCCCGTCCCACTGCGCACACGGGCCCGCCGGGCCTTGGGCGGGTCGTTGATCAGAGCCTAGTTCACGCTCTGCGACGATCCCGGCGGAGCATGGCGGGCATATCCCTCGATCGGATCACCTGATGGTACGACCGGCGGCGTCGTGCAGCGGTGCGATCCACACCCGGCGGCGGGCCCGGTCCCGCGTCCTCGAAGGCACAGGGCGACGGCGGTCCCGGTGCGCGATCCCGGCGGGTCCGGACGTCGAAGGACCACGCGGTCCCGGACATCGAAGAGCCGAGCGGGCCCGGACGTCGAAGGGGCGCGCGGGCCCAGACATCGAAGGGGCGCGCGGGCCCAGACACCGAAGGCCGCGCGGTCTCAGGCGTCGAAGGGGCGCGCGGGCCACGGCGCCCCGGCCGGGCGCAGCGCGTCCAGCCCGTCGCCGTTCCGCGCCGCGACCAGCGAGAGGACACCCACCACCAGGCAGTTGTTGTGCAGGTCGCCCCCCAGGACGCCCCCCACCAGCTCCTGGAGCGGAACGCGGGCCACCTCCATGTCGGCCTCCTCGTCCTCGACCTCGAATCGCTGCCCGTCGGCCTCCGACAGATCACGGGCCAGGAAGATGCGCACGGCCTCGTCGCAACCGCCGGGCGTCGTGTAGACGTCCGTGAGCACACGCCAGTCCTCGGCCTTGACGTGCGCCTCCTCGTACAGCTCACGCTGAGCGGCGCGCAGCGGGTTCTCGCCGGGGACGTCGAGCAGGCCGGCGGGGATCTCCCAGAGCTTGTGGCGCACGGGATGGCGGTACTGCCGGATGACCAGCACACGGTCCTGGTCGTCGAGGGCGAGGACGGCCACCGAACCGGGGTGCACCTGGTAGTCGCGGCGGGCCACCGTGCCGTCGGGCATGATCACGTCGTCGGTGCGGACGGAGGTCTTGTTGCCGACGAACGGGGTCCGGCTCGCCCTGACCTCCCACTCCTCGGCGGTGTCCTTGATCGTCATGTCGCCCTGTTCCTCCCACGCCCTCGCACACACCGGGGCACGCCTCCCGAGGGGCGCGCACCCCGGCCACCGTACAGCCCCGGTGTCACTCGCCGTTCTTCCGGCGCACGGCCGCCCTGACCAGGCCGGCGAACAGCGGGTGCGGCCGGGTCGGGCGGGAGCGCAGCTCCGGGTGCGCCTGCGTCGCCACCAGGTAGGGGTGCACATCACGCGGGTACTCGACGTACTCGACGAGCTTGCCGTCGGGGGACGTGCCGGAGAACACGAGCCCCGCCTTCTTCTCCAGGTCGGCGCGGTAGGCGTTGTTCACCTCGTAGCGGTGGCGGTGGCGCTCCTCGACGTACTCCTTGCCGTCGTACACCTCGCGTACCAGGGAGCCCTCCGCCAGCTTGGCCGGGTACATGCCCAGACGCATCGTCCCGCCCATGTCGCCCTCACCCGCGACGATGTCGAGCTGCTCGGCCATGGTGGAGATCACCGGGTGGGCGGTGGCCGAGTCGAACTCGGTGGAGTTCGCGTCCGGGATCCCGGCGAGGTTGCGCGCGGCCTCGATCACGATGCACTGCAGGCCGAGGCAGAGGCCGAGCAGCGGGACCCGGTTCTCGCGGGCGTACTGGATGGCGCCGACCTTGCCCGCGACCCCGCGGTCGCCGAAGCCGCCCGGGATGCAGATCCCGTCCACGTCGGCCAGCTGCTTCCTCGCGCCCGCCGGGGTCTTGCAGTCGTCGGACGTGACCCACTTGATCTTCACCCGGGCCTTGTTGGCGAAGCCGCCCGCGCGCAGCGCCTCGGTCACCGACAGATAGGCGTCGGGCAGGTCGATGTACTTGCCGACCAGGGCGAGGGTGACCTCGTGCTCGGGGTTGTGGACGCGGTCGAGCAGGTCGTCCCAGGTCGTCCAGTCCACGTCGCGGAAGGGGAGGTCGAGCTTGCGGACGACATACGCGTCCAGGCCCTCGGTGTGCACGACCTTCGGGATGTCGTAGATCGAGCGGGCGTCGGGGCAGGCCACCACCGCGGCCTCGTCGACGTCGCACATCAGGGAGATCTTGCGCTTGATCGCGGTGGGGACCTCGCGGTCGCAGCGCAGGACGATGGCGTCCGGCTGGATGCCGATGTTGCGCAGGGCGGCCACGGAGTGCTGGGTCGGCTTGGTCTTCAGCTCGCCGGAGGGGCCGATGTAGGGCAGCAGCGAGATGTGCACGACGAACACGTTGTCGCGGCCGACCTCGTGACGGACCTGTCGGACGGTCTCCAGGAACGGCAGCGACTCGATGTCGCCGACCGTGCCGCCGACCTCGGTGATCACGACGTCCACCTCGTCGGTGGCCATGCGCCGGATGCGATGCTTGATCTCGTTGGTGATGTGCGGGATGACCTGCACCGTGTCGCCCAGGTACTCGCCGCGCCGCTCCTTGGCGATCACCGTCGAGTAGACCTGGCCGGTGGTGACGTTGGCGGAGCCGTCCAGATCGCGGTCGAGGAAGCGCTCGTAGTGGCCGATGTCCAGGTCCGTCTCGGCACCGTCGTTGGTGACGAAGACCTCACCGTGCTGGAAGGGGTTCATCGTGCCCGGGTCGACGTTCAGATACGGGTCCAGCTTCTGCATGACCACGCGCAGCCCCCGCGCCTTGAGCAGCATGCCGAGGCTGGAGGCGGTCAGGCCCTTGCCGAGCGAGGAGGCGACACCCCCGGTGACGAAGATGTGCTTGGTCGTCGTGGCTGTGCTGTTTCGAAAAACAGTGGGCGGCATGGCCAAGAGGGGGCTCCCGTGGTCGCGGTATGGGGTGCGATACGAATCACCCTCCGAAGGGTTTCCGGGGGGTGCCGTCGCTGCGGTTCGGGGGTTTCGTGCCCACCGGTCCACGGGCTACCAGGGTATCAGCGCCTCGAGAGGGCCGCTCCCGGCCACGCTCCGCACATGTGTCACCACGCTCGCGCGACGAGTCACCCGTGCCCCACTCGTTCGGACCAGTCTCGTTGCCCGGAGCGGCACGCGGATCCCCCACGTGCGTCGTATCCTGCTCGGACACTCACTGCCGAGCGGTCCCGGAAAACGGCACCACCCCCGCACGTGCCGGAACAACAAGGGCTCGTCAGTTCGTTGAACATCGACTGCATCATTGACGAATGAGTCGGTGGGCAACGCGTTTCCCACACACCCCATGACCGCAAGACCGACCGCCCCTGCCAGGGCGACATGGCCGTTCGACTGGAGTTGCATTGGCCGGGCGTATCGAAGACTACGCACTCATCGGAGACATGCAGACCGCGGCGCTGGTCTGCCGGGACGGCACCGTGGACTGGCTGTGCCTGCCCCGTTTCGACTCCCATGCCGTCTTCGCGGGCCTGCTCGGCACGGAGGAGCACGGGTTCTGGCGCCTGGGGCCGGCCCACGCGGCGGACGCCCGGCCGCCGGCCGCGACCCGGCGGACCTACCGCGGTGAGTCCCTGATCCTGGAGTCCGAGTGGGACACCCCGCGCGGCACGGTCCGGATCACCGACTTCATGCCGCCCCGCGACGGCGCCCCGCAGCTGATCCGGATCGTGGAGGGCGTCACCGGCCGGGTGCCCATGCGGTCCGCGCTGCGGATGCGGTTCTCCTACGGGCGGGTGGTGCCCTGGGTGCACCGGCACGAGGGGCGCACGGTCGCCGTCGCCGGGCCCGACTCCGTGTGGTTCGACACCCACGCCGAGACCTACGGAAAGTCGCTGACCACGTACGCGGACTTCACGGTCGCGCCCGGTGACCGGATCGCGTTCACGATCTCGTGGCAGCCCTCGCACAAGGAGCCGCCGCCGCTGCCGGAGCCCGAGCAGTCGCTGGAGGCGACCGAGGACTTCTGGCGCGAGTGGGTGGAGCACTGCACGTACCACGGCCCCTACCGCGAGGCGGTCATCCGCTCCCTGATCACGCTCAAGGCCCTCACCTACGCTCCGACGGGCGGCATCGTGGCGGCGCCCACGACCTCGCTGCCCGAGGAGATCGGCGGCGTCCGCAACTGGGACTACCGCTACACATGGCTGCGCGACGCCGCCATCACCCTCTCCTCGCTGCTGCGCACCGGCTACCGCGAGGAGGCCCGGGCCTGGCGCGAGTGGCTGCTGCGCGCCGTGGCCGGCGACCCCGAGAACCTGCAGATCATGTACGGCATCGCCGGGGAACGGGAACTGGGCGAGGCGGAACTGGACTGGCTGCCCGGCTACGAGCAGTCGGCCCCGGTGCGCGTCGGCAACGGCGCCGCGCACCAGCTGCAGCTGGACGTGTACGGAGAGGTCACCGAGGCCCTGCACCTGGCCCATATGACCGGCCTGGCCCGCAACGACTACGCGGCCCTGCTCCAGCTCAAGCTGATCCGCTACCTGGAGCAGCACTGGGACGAGCCCGACGAGGGCATCTGGGAGGTGCGCGGGCCGCGGCGCCACTTCGTGCACTCCAAGGTCATGGCCTGGGTCGCGGTCGACCGCACGATCAAGCTCATCGAGTCCGGGGACGCGGACGGCCCTCTGGAGAAGTGGCGCGAGCTGCGCGACGACATCCACCGGGACGTGTGCGAGAAGGGCTACGACAAGGAGCGCAACACCTTCACGCAGTCGTACGGGTCCAGGGAGCTGGACGCCTCCCTGCTGCTGATTCCCCAGATGGGCTTCCTGCCGCCGGACGACAAGCGCGTGATCGGCACCATCGAGGCGATCCAGCGCGAGCTCTCCACCCCGGACGGCTTCATCCTGCGCTACCCGACCTCCGGGGAGGAGGAGGGCGTGGACGGGCTCCCGGGCGACGAGGGCGCGTTCCTCGCCTGCTCGTTCTGGATGGCCGACGACCTCGCGATGATCGGCCGCGTGGACGAGGCCCGCAAGCTCTTCGAGAAGCTGCTCGCCCTGCGCAACGACCTCGGCCTGCTCGCCGAGGAGTGGGACCCCCGCCTGCAGCGCCAGGTCGGCAACTTCCCGCAGGCCTTCAGCCACGTCCCGCTGATCGACACGGCGCTGCGGCTTACGGCTTCGGGGGCTTACGGGGGCTGAGGCGGGGCGCGGTGGAGGCCGGGTACGGGTGCTGGGTACGGGCAGATGCGCGGCCCGTACCGGCGCTGCGGGGAGAGGCCCCGAACCCATGATCGCGCGCGGGGGCATCGGGGCAGGTCAGCAGCGCTTTGCGCCCTTCCAGTGGTGTGGCTCGCAGCCCCCAAGGCGTCTGCCCGCTAGATCGCGCGCAACGGACACCGTCATCGCAGCTCACGGGGGCGCGGAATGCGGTAGGGTCCGCTGACAACGCCCGAGGTCAGGGGCATAGCAACTTCAAGAAGTCAGTGACTTCCTTCTCGGTAGCGGGTCCGCTGACAACGCCCGAGGTCAAGGGCATAGCAACGTGGCGCACAGCTTGAGTTCACCGTTGTAGTTGTTGTGTCCCTGACGACGCCCGGGGTGAAGGGCATAGCAACCGCGCGCCAGAGCCAGCGCAGGTTGATGAGGCCCGCGTCCGCTGACGACGCCCGAAGCGAGGGGCTTACGCGCTACTCCAAGCCGACGTCCACGCACCCCAGGCCATGAGTGGTCTGGGCCCCGACCCCCGATGCCGCCGCGAACAGCGACAGCCCGGCCAGCAGACCGGCGGAACCGTCCGCACCGTCCGCACGCGGCCCGACCAGTGTGAAGGCCGTGTCGCCCGTGAAGCCGACGCGGGAGCCCGCGCCGAGGTCGACGGGACAGGACGCGATGTCGTGGGCGGAGAGGGCCACTGACGACAGCAGTGCCTTCTCCTGGCCCTCGTCGATCCGCGCGTACGGCGGCGCGAAGAGGTTCCAGCGGCGGACGAGCCCTCCGTACAGGAGGACCGGGTCGGGCAGTGGGTGCCAGCGGCCGTTGCGGGAGAAGTACGTCGCGGAGACGAAGCGCATCACGACGCGCCGGGCGCCCGGGACCTGGCACAGGGCCGGGTACGGCGTGAACTCCTCCTCCGCCTCCCCCACCGTGAAGAACTGCGCGCCCAGGCGCACCCGCAGACCGGTCAGCGCCGTCAGGTCCGGGCGCGGGCTGTCCTGGAGCCAGCCGATGCGCAGTACGGCCGTCCCGGGCCGGCCGGCTGCCATGAGCGGTGAGACCGAGTACGGCTTGTGCTGGGCGTGGTGATCCGCGCCCACGCCCTCCAGAAGCGTGGCGGTCAGGCCGTGGAGCTGGGCCGGTGTCACCGCGCGCTCCGTGGACGGCCGCTCGGCGCGCAGCACCAGCGTCCAGCGGGCCGGCATCAGCGAACCCCTCCGGCGGCGGCGCCCCAGGCGAGGGCGCGGCACCCGACCGGGTTGCCGTCGGCGTCCCGTACGACCCGTGCCGGGACGAGCAGGTCGCCGCGCTCCGGCATCGCGTCGGCCACCACCCTGGACACGACGTACCACGTCCCCGGTACCGGTTCCGGCAAGTCCAGCCCCTCCTCGTAGCCGAGGCGGAGGACCGGCACCGCGTGGCCGTTCACCTCCAGCCGGCTCTCCTCCCGCGCATGCTCGGCGCGCCTGGCCGACGGCCCGGCCACCGGTAGTTCGGCGACGGTGCCGCCGTCGGCGGCGATCACGCGCACCGGGTGGGGCGTGAGGTTGACCAGGCGGCCGGTGAGGAACGGTCTCATCGCTCCCCTGGCCCTACGCGCGCACGAAGGTGACCGGACTGGCGCCGGGCACCTCCAGGAGTTCCCACCCGCGGCCCAGCACCGTCTCCGGCAGCGGCCCCGCCTGGCGGTCGTCCGGGCTCCAGACGACGGGACGGCGGATGACCGGCATGACGACTTCGGCGATGAGAGCCTCCGGCCCGCTGTCTCCCTCACCTTCCACCAGGCGCAGCAGCGCCGCGTACGCCACCTCACCGTCGAAGCGCACCCGTACGCACCGGTCCGCCGCCCAGCCCCACAAGTGAGTCGCCCCGAGGGGCAGCACATCCGGAGGGGCGTCGGTGACGTGGATCCCGTCCAGGTCGGACCACGTGCACCCACAGCCGTCGAGCAGGGCACACACCTGTGCCCAGTACAGTCGGCCGTAGCCGTACAGCCGGGCGGGCTTGGTGTCCGTCATCCAGCGGTCTCCCGGTCCGGATCGAGATGGGCGGCGAGAACCGCCATGGCCTCCGCGCGTTCCGCCGCTAGCGCGGCGGCGTCCGCGTCCACGCGGCGCAGCGTGCCGTAGCCGCGTGTCGTTCCGCCGCCGATGCCGAGGGCGCCGGTGTGCAGATCGTGGAGGGCGAGCCGGAGGGCGGCCCGGACGGCCGGGTGCACCTCCCCGTCCTCGTACACCTCCAGGGTCAGGCGGCCGCTCTCGGCGACCTCTTCGGCGAAGAGCAGACCGCCGCCCGCACCGCCGAAGACCCGGTCGAGGGCGACGTGGTTGCGTGCCCCGACGCGGGCATCGGTCAGCGGCGAGTCGCCGAACCGCAGCCGGGACCGCAGGCCCACGGATTCCGTCGTGGATTCCGTGGTGGATTCCGCCTTGGCTTCCGCCGCGCCCCTGCCGTCGCCGCCCCAGCCGAACGACGTGCACACCATGCAGTCACCGCAGGTGTCCGGCCCTCCGTCGCAGACGGGCAGGCCCAACGACCCCAGGATGAACTCGCAGCGGCCGCGCAGTACACCCTTCCACGTGGTGCCCGGCACATAGGGGCGGTCGCGGTGGTCCCGCAGGAGCGGCGCAGGCTCCGCCGCCCTGTCTTCGTCCGCTCTCCTGGGCTCCGAAGCCTCGGTGACGCCCGAACCGATGTGCAGGGCATCGACGATCTCCCACGTGGAGCGGATCGCCGGAGAGCCGTCGGCCGGATCGGGGGTGAGGCTGTGCGCGCCGGTGAAGAGCTCCGGCCCGCCGCGGGTGAGCCAGACACGACGCCCCTCGGCGGTGTCCAGATCGATGGTGTCGTAGCGGATGGCGGTCGTGCGCGTGGTGCCGTGGCCGGTGCTGCGGCCGCCGCCGATCAGGGGCTGCCAGCTTCGCAGGGCGGCGAGCACGGCCTCGTGGTGGGCGGCCCCGTCCACACGCAGCAGGCACCGGACGCGGGTGCCGGGAGGCAGGTGCTCGCCGGTCCGAAGGGTCGTGGCGCGGGCGGCCGCACGGTGGCGGTCCACTGCCGTCTGCCTGCGGTAGGAGAGCCCGCCGGCGGGCAGGCGCAGTTCGGTGCCGAGGAAACGGACGGCCGACGGTCGTCCCCGCGCTTCCTCGTCGCCGGGCTCCTCCTCGCCCATGAGTGCCTTGACGCTCTCTTCCCCCAGGCGGGCGCGTACGTGGGCGCGGAAGGAGCCGGCCAGGGACGTCGGTGGGATCCACGGACCGCCCCAGCCGTCTCGCGCCACCGGCTGTGAGAGCGTCGAGCCCTGCTCCCGGCGTTCCGGGGCGCCCACAGCCGCATAGCCGGTCAGCTCGAACTCGACCTGGGCGAACAGTATGACGGTCACCGTCGGCCCTCCCGGACCCGCGCCTCCAGGTGGACGAGGATCCCCTCCAGATCCTGGACGTCCCGCTTCAGCACCGCTTCGAGGCGCACCCTCAGTCGCTCGTTGTGCAACAAGCCCTCGGCGGCGGGCTGGTCGAGGAACCGGCTGCCCGCGGGTTCTCCCCGGCGCCGACGCATCGCGCATTCCCGCAGCCATTTCAGGTAGCGGGCCCCGGCGCCTGTCTCGTACAGCAGCCTGGCCATGCCGCTGTAGAGGTCTTCCTGCCGGGGCCGTACGACGGCCGCGGCCATCTGGGGCAGGGCCCAGCGGCCCAGTTCCACCCAGCCGAAGCCCTCGGCGCGGCGCAGGCCGAGGCCGTGATCGCGCAGGGCGGCCAGTCCCTCCCCGGTCGGAGTGCTCGCCAGGCGCAGCAGGAAGACGCTGCCCGCGGACACGGCCAGTTCCTCCGCCTTGGGGAGGTTGGTGAGCGCGTTCCATCCGTTGACCCGTTCGCGGCGGACCCAGCTGCGGTCCAGCATCACGTCCGTGCCGAGCAAGGAGGTGAGCAGTACGGTGTCCGGCCCGTCGGTGGGCCGCCCGGCCGCGTCCACCAGGATCGCGGGCGCCGTCAGCCGCACGACGAGTGTTCCGTCGACGACCAGGTCCGCAGGATCGGGAAGTGCGGCGGCGTCCGGGAGTGCGGTGTACTCGGCGGCTCCACCGGTGCTCCGCCGCCCGCCGATGTGCAGGGCATGGGCGGCGAGGAGCCATTCCGCCCCCGGTCCCGAGGTGTCGGTGATGCGCCCGGTGAGTTCACGCGGGCCGCCTCCGTCCTTGCGGTGGCTCAGTGACCGCCGTGTGAACAGCCGGCCGTCCGCGGCACGTTCGTCCTCCGTCAGCGCCACCCGGGTGTTCTCCACCACGGGCGCTGCCGTGCCGAAGAACTCCACCTCGCCCCTGCCGGCGACCAGGGGCCCGCCGCAGTGGCGGCAACGCGGGCGGGCTCCCGCGCCCTCTCCGGTGGCCGCCATGTCGGCGTGCTCTCCCCTGCACTCCCACTCGGGCCGGTACTTGCACCGGTACACCGACAGCGGCACCACGGCGGACACCGGGTCGAAGAGCGGCCCGTACCGCACCGGGCCTTCGAAGAGGTGCACGAACTCATCCCGGCGGGCGGGCGGCGCGCCCTGGGGCGGCCCGTAGGCGCGGATCCACGCGGCGGCGAGGGCACCGCGCAGCACGGAGCCGGGGATGTGCCGGTACGTCTCGACCGGGGCCCGGCCGCGCGGGCGGCGGCCGAGGGCGGCGGGCTGGGCCAGTCGCAGGGTCACCTCAGGCATCACGGCCCCGCAGGTTCTCGAAGCGGGCGAGGAGTTCGTCGTCCACGGGCGGGTCGAGAGGGGTGCAGGTGACCCAGCCGAGTCCGCGGCGGCGGTCCGCGCCGAGCGCGTGGACGCCGGCCGCGGCGCAGGCCAGCACGGTCAGATGGGTGCGTTCGTCGTCCGCGGTCAGCGGACCGGTGCGGGTGACGCTGAAGGAGGCCGTGCGAACCCAGACCTCCTCGGCGAACAGCAGGTGGTTCCTCTTCGCCGCCCCCGTGCCCGGGTCGACGGCGATCCTGGCCCGCTGTCTGACGACCGGCACGTCGTGCACGGTGGCGCCGCTCCAGTGCCATGGTGAAGGGCGGCGTGCGGCACCGAACACCGCGTCGAGCAGTTCCCGGTGCCCTGGGAGCAGCAGCGCCGCCGAAGCGCGCATCACGCCTTTCAGTGAGGAGGCGGGCAGCAGGTCGAGGTCGTCCACCGTGTCGTTCGCCCCGGCGGCCGCACGCCCGGTGCTGACTCTGAAAGGGCCGTGGAAGTCGATACGTACCCGCATGGCCGTCATCGCCACCACCGCACGATCCGCAGCGCCTGCTCGAGCGGGATGGCGGGGGCCGCGCCCGTCGCCGCGTCGGGCCAGAAGGGCGCGATCACGTCCCGGTGGCCGAGCCTGTCGACGGTGTTGCGTACCCGCAGCCTCTCCTCCGGTGTACGGTCCCGCAGTTGCCCGCTGAGACCGGCCCGCAGGGAGGCGGGCAACGCCGCCAGCGCACCCAGCTCGGCCGCCGAGGCTTCGAGGGTCGCGAGCGTGACCGGCGGCGGGAGGTCGCCGCCGCCCCGCCCCTCGTCGGTGATGTCGACGAAGTCCACGGACGCCTCCGCACCCCGCACCCGGGCCTTCGCTGCGCGCAGCCGCGTTTCGGCCTCCTCCACGACGAGGTGGAAGGGGTGGGTGGCCCGTGCGAACACCAGGCCCGCGGACGCCGACAGCCGCGGCAGATCCGGTATCCCGGTCTGCTTGCGGGTCCGTTCCGCCAACCGCCCGAACGCGGCCAGGCAGCTGCGGGTGAACTGCCAGGCACGGTCGGCCGGCAGGCTCACCAGCACGTCGTCGCCGCCCACCAGATGCGGTACGACCCACAGCAGGGCGCCGTCGTCCGGCCGCCGCACCGCGCGGGCCGCCTCGGCGAGAGCCGTGCGGGTGTGGGCGTTGAGGTCCTTGGAAATCCGGGCCTTGAGCCTGGCGTCGGCCTTCCTGCCGCGCTGCGCGAGATGGTGGAAGAAGTCACCGAAGGCGTTCCCGTCGACGAAGACGGTGCCGAGATGGTTCCGGTCGGTGTCCGGGGCACCGAGCCGGGCCAGCTCACCGAGGTCTTCCGCGGTACGGGGGACGCCGAGCGTGCGGGCGAGATCGTTCTCGGCGCCTTCGCCGGCGACCCTGACCTTGCGGGAGTACCGCATGTCGCAGTCGGCGCAGGCGTCGAGGGCGTCGTCGGCCGCGACGCCCGCGGGCAGGCGCGCGGCCGCCGGATCCTGATGGCAGACGCGGCAGACCACGGCGTACGAGAACTCGTGGGCGGGCGGCAGATCAGCGAGAACGTCGCCGCGGACCAGGCGCGGACCGATGGCGTCGTGGTGCGCGTCGAGGTACGTGGCCCCGGTACCCCACACCGCCTGGAACTCGGCGCCCGGCAACGCCTTGCGCAGATGGGCGAACACATCACGGGCCAGGGCGCGGGCCACGTCCTCGTCGCCGCGCTCCAGCACGAGGTTGACGACGCCGTCGGCCTCGCCCGCCTCGGTGTTGACCCTGGCGCGCCCGCCCAGCACCGGATGCCCGTCGGTGAGGCGGGTGGCTTCGGCGACCGCGGCGCTCGCTCCGCGCCGCCCCTTGAGCTGGGGCGTGCGGGCGAGATAGCTCTGGATGCGCACGGCCGACACGTCGAGGTAGAGGGATCCCATCAGCGCCGGCCTCCCTTGCCGGGGGTTCCGCCGCGCGGAGGATGGCCGCGCCGGCCGGGCGGTGCCGGTTTCGGCCGGGTTCCGCCGGGTGGCCCGCCCGCCGCGTCGGGGCGCTGCGGCGGCTGTTGCCGCTCCCGCCGCTGCGGCGCGCCATGCCCGCTCCCCCGGTGCTCGCGGCCGAGTACCGGCAGGGTCTGGTCAGCGTCGGTCGGCTCCGGGAGCGGGAGGAGCGGGTAGGTGCCGTTCTTCTCCTCGTAGCCGCGCGACTGTGTCCAGAACTCGAATCCCGCAGCGAGGCCCGTCTTCCCCGAGGGGATCTGACCGGCCGGAATGGGCTGCTCCGGCGGATACCACACGGTGCCCGGCTCCACTCGGTCCAGCGTGAGGGCCGCCGCCGCGGCCGGCCAAGTCGCCGACACCCCGCTGTCCACCCTCTCGCGGAAGTCCGCCACCGCCCCGGTGACGGAGATCTCCGGGGCGTCGCCGCCCGTGTAGCGGGAAGCGGCATCGTCGATTTCGAGCCCTCTGATCTCTGCCGTGCAGGTGCCGAAGCCGAAGGGCCGTCCGCCCCCGACCGCACAGCCGATGCCGGTGCCCTGTCCTGCGGCCTCCAGCAGAAGCTGCGGGGCGAGCGCCACCAGGACCGCCCCCAACTCCGCCGTGTCCAGACCGCTGAAGTGCACGCTGAATCCGAAGCGGGCACCGGGGAGGACGGTTTCGGCGGTGCCGGCCGTCTTGCCGTCCCAGTCCCGGTTCTCTACGCGGAACAGCGGCCGTTCCTGGTGGCGGCCCGTCAGCCAGTACTGCTTGCGGCCGCGGAGACGGCGTACCCCGCCCTCGCGCGGTGTGTCGGCTCGCGAGCCCCACTCCCTCAGGGGATTCCCGTAGAGGCCGGGGCGGGTCGTCCGGTGCTCCAGGTAGAACTGACCGGCCCCGGGCTTCGGCATGCCCAGTGGCGCCAGCTTCTCCTCCCGCACGGTGACTGGGGCCAGCGGGCGAGCGTCGGAGAACCGCAGGTGCCCGCGGTACGCCTGCTGCTCGCTCTCCGGGCCGCCGGTGCCGCTGGTGTCGGCGGACCCGAAGACCCGGCAGGTCGGGCACAGTTGCTCGGCGTCTTCGCAAGGGCGCAGGACGGGGGGCACCCGCTCGGCGGCGGAGCGTTCGCCTGCGTGCCGCCAGATGTGGGACAGCGCCATGCCCTCGATGACCGTCTTCTCGATGGTGGCGAGCCCGACGGAGGTGGTCTCCACTGCTGTCCGCACCCAGATGACCTGTCCCCCGTGCAGCACGGGCCGTGCCTCGTGACGCTTGCCGACGAGCCGTTCACCGTCCCCGTAGTGGTACGTCACCTCGGCGGGCTGCGGCCTGTCCGTCCGCAGCCTTTTGTCCCGGCGCGCCCGCCGGACGTCGTCAGCGCCGGCCACCGACCGCTGGAAGTCGTCCCACGCCTTGTCGGTCACCCCGGGGACGAGACCGTCCTGCCCATCCCCGCGGGCAAGCTCGCCCACGGCGCAAAGGAAAGACTTGTACTTCTTCCGGGCACCGCTGTCGGTGACGAGCACCACCCAGCCGTCGCCCGGCCCGACCCAGTGGTCCTTCGTCACCTCGTTGCGCCACGTCTCCTGACGCCCCTTGCCGTACTTCTTCTCTTCCCAGCCGCTGACATGCACCGTTGCGCCGGTGACCACCCGGTCCGCCCCGCCGAGCAGTTCGGCGAGGCGCCGGGCCGGCACCCAGGCCACCGTGGAGCACAGCCGCAGTCTGGTGGGGCGCCCCTCCCGGGCCTCGTCGACGACGGCGAGCGTCCAGTCGTCGCCGCGTGCCTGCACCGGATCGCGGTAGCCGGGCCGGAAACCGGCGTCGAACACGCGCAGGCACCCGCCGGCGAGCAACTCGTGCAGGGAGCGCACCACACCGGCCAGCGACGACCCCGGCAGGAAGGGCACCGGCTCGTTCCCGGCCTCGGCCTCGGCACCGGTTCCGGGGAAGGTCCGGCGCGGAAACCGGTCGGCGCCACCGCGGTCTGCGTCGCCGCGCCGGATCCCGCGCAGGAGCAGCGGGCTGCGTGCGGTCAGCTCCACGTCGATCCGGCCGGTGTAACGCCCGGCCGCCAGGCGTGCGTGCCCGGTGGGCGCGCGCCGGAAGCCGGCCTCGTCGGCGACGTCGGGAAACGGGACGAAGGTGTAGGGATTGACGAACCTGTCGTGGCCAGGGTGCTGCGCGCTCACGCCGTGGCTCCAGTCGCTCGCTCCTGCCGGGGAAGCGGTCTGCGTACGGGTGGCACGAAGGGAACCAGTTCGGTCTGCCGTCCGATCACCGCGCCGAGGGCCAGGACGATGGTGGCGGGCGCGTCGGTGAAGAGCACGCCGCGCACCGGACCCTGACGGCCGGTCCGCGCACTGCACTCGTCGAGCCTGCGCTTCCAGTGGTGGGCGACGTACCTGATCAAAGCCTCGTAGGCGGCGGCCCGGTCGGGGATGTTGCCGGAGCGGGTGTCGATGACGAGGGCCGCGCCGCAGCGGTTGTCGGCGGGCGCCGTGCCTTCGGGGAAGACGTAACCACCGCCTGTGCCCCGGTCGGCACCGACCCCTGTCCGGGCCGCTTTCACGGCGTCCTCCACCATCGTCGCGTTGTCCGAGACCCGCAGGACGAGGGCGATGCGCTGAGGGGCGGTGCCGTCCTCGGCGTCGCCGCCGGCGCCGGTGCCGTCCTCTGTCCCGTCCCCGAACTGCCGCCACTCGGGGTCCGCCGCGGGGTCCGTCGTCAGCACCTCCCGTAACTCGGTCAGGTCCTTCGCGTCCGGCACTGCCTTGAGGCGGCTGTCGAGCCCCACAGCCGGGAACACGGACTTCCCGCGCTCCTCCGACAGGCCCATGAGCTGTGCCCGGACCGCGCGCGTGGGGGCGGGAGCGGCCGGAGTCGCTGCCCGCGCCTGCGTCTGCGGCTCTTCGTCCGGGGCCTGCCCACCGCCGTCACCGCTCTCGGCGTACACACCGACGGTGTCGTGCAGCTGGAACTTCAGCAACTGGCCGAGCCGGTAGGCATCGGGAAGCCGGGCGGTGATGTAGAAGGACACCGACTGTGGGGCGCCCTGGCCCTCAGTCTCCTCGGCCAGCCTGGCCTGCATCACGCGAAAGGCCAGCCCGGTCCGGTCGGCGACGGTCACCCCGCGCAGCATCTCCTCCACGTCCACGGTGAAGCACGTCGAGTGCTTGCGCCGCGCGTCCGCTTTCATCAGCTCCAGCCGCGACCGGTCCCCGCCCGGACCCTGCGGCATGTACAGCACGATCCCGGCCCCTTCACGATGCCGCAGCGCATCGGAGAAGAAGGCGAGCGTCAGCACACCGACGACGAGGCAGAGGAGCATCCACCACACCGAGGACCCGACCCCCGGCACCGCCTTCACGAGGTCCGGCAGCAGACCGAGCGCCAGCGCACCCCCGAGCGACGCGAGGACCACGGCACGCCCGTCCCCGGACTTCAGGAACTTCCAGAGCCGCCCGAACCACCGTGACAAGCGGCTCACCCCCGTAGGCCACACTGAACTCAGCTCGTACATCACGCTACCAATGACGGCACATCAGGGGCCCGCTTTCGGTCACCACTCAATGCCGTCTCGGAGGCGGCGGAGGCGATCGGCGCCGAGCTCGGAGCGAACGCTGCCACGCACAGCAGGGCGCCCGGCCGCGGATTCCGCCTCCGCATCGATGCGGGGAAGTGGCTCCGTAGGTCACGGACATCCCCCGGTGACCGTCCCGTATGCCTTCCCCCGCACCCGCCCTGGCAGTTCAGCTGCGACCACGAGAGGTCGTAGCCGGCGTCCCGCGCCAACTGACGGAGAAAGGCACGTTGCGCGCGTCCGTTGCCCTCCCTGAAGGGGTGGAGCGCGTTGATGTCGCCCTCGCCCGGCACGCGTCGGGTCTGCCTCCGCCTGGGCGAGGACGCCGGCTTCGTCGATACCGAGGAGGTTGCGCAGTGTGCCGTTGGGGAAGAGGTACGGACCAGTCATCCGGCGGAACGGTTGACGGTGCCGCTGTACCGCGCGACGGCACGAGCGACCAGGTCGTCCGCGCTGACCTCACCGCGACTGTATGCCTCCGCGTCCCGCTGCGCCTGTGCTGAGACATGCAGTCCTTCGGCGCGCAGGGAGCCCTGCGCGCCGATTCCACCGAGGCACGTCGGCTCGTGGCCGTCGAGAATCCGCAACTCTCCGCCGCGACCCGTGTGGATCACCCTCGCAAAGTCAGATCCGGCAAAAGTTTGGTCCGTACCTACTTTCAGCCCCCATGACGCGCACTCGGCGGGCCCCGCGACCGGCACGTTCCGTGCGTCGTCCGGGCCGTACAGCCATGACCGGGGGCCCTCCAGGCGGGCGGCCCTGCCGTCTTCCGGGACCTGGTGAGTCGGGCACCTCCACCGGTCGCTATGGTGACCGAACAGCTGTGCCGGTTGGAGGGTGGGAGGGATCGGGCCGTTGCAGATGTCCACATACAGCGGGCGACTCTTCGCCGTACTGCAGATATTCCGGCTGGTGGCGGTCGCGGAGGGGACCTTGCTGCCCGCTCTCCTGATGCTGGTCCTGGTGCGTTACTCGACCGGTGCCGGTGCCTCCGCGGTCGCCGTGATCGGTGCGACGCACGGCACCGTCTTCACCGTCTATCTGCTCCTCCTGCCCATCGTGCGCAGGGCGCTGGGCTGGCCGTGGCGAACGGCAGGGATCGCCTTCATCGCCTCGCTGGTGCCTTTCGCACCGTGGGCTCTCGAGCGCCAGTTCCGGACTGAGGTACGCAGCTACGCCGAGCGGCGGTAGCGCGACCCCCTGCGCCTTCCGGCCGTGCGGGCGTGAGCCGGCCGCATGCTCCTCGGGCCGGCCGGTAGGGGCCTGCCCGCCCGGCTAAGCTGGAGGCAGTCCTGTCCCCCGCTGGAAGGGGGCGGCTGCCGTGGCTCCCCTCTCCAAGGCGCGCGCTGCGCTCGCCGCGCTTCGCGAGGAACTGGCGGGCGACGTCCTCGCCCCCGGCGATCCGGGGTACGACCTGGCCCGGACGGTCTTCAACGCGAGGATCGACCGCCGGCCGGCCGTGATCGCGCAGTGCGCGGGGACGGCCGACGTCGTGCGGTCCGTGCGCTTCGCCCGGGACCTGGATCTGAAGGTCGCCGTCCGCGGCGGCGGCCACTGCGTCGCCGGCATGGCGGTCAACGACAACGGCATGGTCGTGGACCTGCGCCGGATGCACCAGGTCACCGTCCGTCCCGGCGCCGCCTCGGCACGGGTCGAGGGCGGCGCCCCGACCGGCCGTCTTGACCGCGTCGCCCAGCCGCACGCCCTCGCGACCACCGGCAGCCGCTACTCGGCGGCGGGAGTCGCCGGCTTCGTCCTCGGCGGTGGCAGCGGCTGGCTGGACCGGGCCTTCGGACCGGCCGTCGACAACCTGCTCGACGTCGAACTGGTGACCGCGGATGCCAGCGTCGTCCGCGCGGACGCCGAGGACGACCCCGAGCTGTTCTGGGCCCTGCACGGCGGCGGCGGGAACTTCGGCGTCGCCACCGCGCTCACGCTGAGGCTGCACGAGCTGCCCGAGTTCTGCGTGGCCCTGGTGCTGTTCGGGCCCGGGACGGGCCCCGAGGCGATCCGGGTGCAGCGGGATCTGATGGCCACCGGCCCGCGCGAGGCGGGTGGCGCCGCCCTGTACCTGACCGGGCCGCCCGAGCCGTTCGTCCCCGGGCGCCTGGTCGGGACGCTGCTGTGCGCGGTGGTGGTCACCTACGCCGGCGGCCCGGACGCCCTGCGCGAGCTGGTCCGGCCGCTGCTGGCGCTGCCGCACGAGGCGGAGGTCGTGGCCGCCGTCCCGTACCCCGACGTGCAGTGCATGCTCGACGATCCGCCCGGACTGCGGAACCACTGCCGGGCCGGGTATCTGACCGGCCTGCCGGACGAGCTGATCGATGCCTTCTGCGCCCGGGCGCGCACGATGCCCGTTCCCACGGCCTGCCGGCAGATGCTGTTCCCGCTCGGCGGCACGGCCGCCACGGGACGCCCCGGCTACCCGGTCCCCCACCAGGGCGCGCCCTGGGCCGTGCACGCCTGCGGCGTCTGGGAGAACCCGGCGGACGACCTGCGGGTCCTGCGGTGGGCCGGGGATCTGCGCGACGACGTCCGGCCCTGGCGCACCGGCGTGGTCCGCGTGAGCCTCGTCGGGGACGAGGGCAGGGACCGGGTGGTGGCCGGCCTCGGCACCGGGAACCTCAACCGCCTGGCGAGGGTGAAGCGCCGCTACGACCCGGACAACGTGTTCCGGTACAACCACAACATCGCGCCGGCCTGACCGGGGCCGAGGGTGCCTTCGGGGCATCCCCGCAGGTAGCGTCGCCGCATGGACAGCCGTTTCGACCCTCAGAGCGCCCCGGACAGCGGGATCACCGTGCAGCGGGCGCTGGAGCTGCCCGGCCTGCGCAGCGGGCTGCCGGAGGTGGTGGCCGCCGCCGACCGGCTGCACCGCACGGTGCGCTGGGTGCACGCGGGCGAGGTGCCGAACATCGCCTCGCTGCTCAAGGGCGGCGAGCTGCTCCTGACCACCGGGTACGGCCTGGGCACCCGCCCGGCCGACCAGCGCGCGTTCGTGCGGACGCTGGCCGAGCGGGGGATCGCCGCCCTGGTCGTGGAGCTGGGCCCGCGCTTCACCCGGCTGCCCGCCGCCCTGGTCGAGACGGCGCGGGCGGCCGGTCTGCCGCTGGTGCAGCTGCATCGCGAGGTGCCGTTCGTGACGGTGACGGAGGAGATCCACACCGAGATCGTCAACGGCCACTACGCGCTGCTCCAGCGGGCCGAGGAGGTGCACCGCCGCTGCACGGAGGCGCTGCTGGGCGGGGGCGGGGTGCCCCAGGTGCTCGGCATCCTGGCCGACTTCGGCGGCAACCCGGTGTTCCTGGAGACCGCCGACGGCCGGCTGCTGTACGCCGCCGGGTCCGGGCCGGCGGACACGGACCCGCTCCAGGTGTGGGAGGGCCTGCGCGGCCAGCACAAGGACGCGCCCCCGGCGGGCACGACCCTGGTGGACGTGCCCGGAGGCGGGGCCGGCGCGGGTGCCGTGCGGGCCCGGCTCGTGCTGCTGCCGGTCAGCGCGCCGGTGGCCCCGGTGCACCGGATCGCCGCCGAGCGGGCCGCGGGCATCCTCGCCGTGGTGCTGATGCAGGCCCGGCAGGAGGAGGAGCTGGCGGCCCGCGGGCGCGGCGACTTCCTCACCGACCTCGCCGAGGGCCGCATCGCCGCGGAGGACGCGCCCGCACAGGCCGGGGTGCTGGGCTTCAAGCCCGGCAGGAGCCCGCTGCTGCCGGTGGTGATGCGGCTGGCGGACGGTCTGTCCCCGGCCGGCGGTGGCTGGGCGGTGCTGGCGCGGGCGGTGGCCGAGGAGCTGAGCTCGGTGGGTGTGCCCGTCCTGCTCGGCGTCCGACCGGTGGAGGGCCGGGTGCCGCTGCTGCTGGGCCTGCGTTCGGAGTCGGAGCGCTCCGCGGTCGCCGACCGGGTGGCGGGGGCGCTGCGGGCGGGCGTGGAGCGGGCCGGGATGAGGCGGCAGGGCGCGCCGCCGCCGGTCGTGGTGGTCGGCGTCGCGGGCGGCTGGGCGGCGGCCTCGGCGGGTCTGCGGCATGCGGCGGAGACGGCGACGGCGGCGCAGGGGCTCCCGGAGCGGCCCTGGTACGACGCCCGCCGCCTCGACATCGACCTCCTGCTGTGGCGGCTGCGCGACCATCCGGACCTGGCGGCTTTCGTGGACCGCGCGATCGGCCCGCTCCTCGACCACGACCGCCGCTCCCGGCCGCCGCTGCTGCCCACACTGGAGACGTATCTGGCGCACGCGGGCCGCAAGGCGGAGACGGCCCGCGAACTGCACCTGAACCGGCAGACCCTCTACAACCGGCTGGCCCGCATCGGCGAGCTGCTGGGCACGGACCTCGACGACCCGCAGACGGTGCTGGCCTTGAGTCTGGCGCTGCGGGCGCGCCGGCACGTGCCCTGAGCGCCCCGCGGGACGTCCGGCGCACCGTCTGCGGGTGCGATGGGGGCGGCCCCCTGTTCCCGCTCAGACGATGGGCCGTGCCTGGGTCAACTCGTCATAAACGCTGAGGACTTGGGCCACGGTCTCGTCCTCGGTCGGCCAGCCGGCGGCCTGGCGTGTGCCTTTGTCGCGCAGCAGCCGGCGGCGTGCCGGGTCGTCCAGCAGCCGTACCACGGAACGGGCCAGCGCCTGTGCGTCACCGTACGGGACGAGTTCGGCGGCGTCGCCGACCAGTTCCCGGATGCCGCCGACGTCGGTGGCGACGAGCGGGACGCGCGCGTGCAGGGCCTCCTGGGCCAGTACGGACCGGGACTCCCAACTGCTCGTCAGCAGCGCGATGTCGGCGGCTGCGAGCAGGTCGGCCACGTCCTCGCGCCGCCCGACCAGCCGCACGGGCAGCTCCTCGTCCTCGATGCGCCGCTGCAGCACCGCCCGCAGCGGCCCCTCCCCGGCGATCACTACGAGGGGCAGCGGGTCGAGGCGGCGCCAGGCGCGGGAGGCGTCGAGCAGTACGTCGTACCCGCGGTGCCGGTCGAGGGCACCGACGGTCATGAGCAACGGACGGCCGGTGGCGCCGAGTTCGGCGAGGATCTTGGGGTGCGTGCGTTCGGGGTCGTCGTGCTCGGCCGGGGTGGGCGGCGCCGGAATCGAGACGGCGGCGAGCCGGGCGTCGCGGGCGCCGCGGCGGCGGGCCCGGTCGACGAGGTCGGAGGAGGTGCCCAGCACGACGGACGCGGCCCGGGCCACCCGGCGTTCGAGGAGGCGCACCAGATGGGCGCGGGCGCCCTCGGCGTGCGCGCGGGTGTGCCAGGTGACGACGAGCGGGGTGCGCAGGCAGCCGAGGGCCAGCGCGGCGCGCAGACCCGCGTGCAGTCCGTGCGCGTGCACCAGGTCCGCGTCACCGCAGGCGAGGCGGAGCGCGGCCAGGGAGGCGGGGTCCGTGCTGCGGGGCACGGGCACGTGCAGCGCGCCGACGCCGGCGAACCCGTAGGTGCGTTCGGCCTCGGTGGGGGCGCACACGGTCACGCTGACGCCCCGGGCCACCAGGCCCGAGGCCAGCGAGCGCACGTGCGCGCTGCTGCCCGCGCTGCCGCCGCCGAGCACCTGCACGGTGCGCAGCGGCGGCCGGCCGTGCGGTGAGTGGCTGCTCGCAAGGCTCACGTGGCCGGGGCTCCTGGTTCGGCGTCTGGACGGTCACGAAGAAACGTACAGAAGGTTCACGCGGTGGACTGGACCGCGCGACGTGCTCGGCGGATGACTCAAGGATGCCAGGGCGCGCGGGTGTTGCGGCAACGGCGGGCGCGCGCGCCGACGGCGGACCGGGCGCCCGGAGGCGGGCACGGTCACTCACTCGGGTGAGGGACGAAGGGGATTCGGGTGCCGTCCGGGCGGGTGGGACGGGTGGGACCGATGGGACCGGGACCGATGGGACCCGTGGGACCGGATGGGACCCGTGGGACCGGATGGGACCCGTGGGACCGGATGGGACCCGTGGGACCGGATGGGACCCGTGGGACCGGATGAGACCCGTGGGACCGGATGAGACCCGTGGGACCGGATGAGACCCGTGGGACCGGATGAGACCCGTGGGACCGGATGAGACCCGTGGGACCGGATGAGACCCGTGGGACCGGATGAGACCCGTGGGACCGACCGGACCGACCGGACCGACCGGACCGACGGGACCGACGAGACCCTGGGACCGACGGGACCCGTGGGACCGGGACCGACGGGACCCGTGGGACCGGGACCGACGGGACCCGTGGGACGGGTCACCTCGTGCCCCACGACCTGGCCGCCTCGCTCACCTTCTCCCCGTACACCGCCGCGGCCGTCAGCGCCGCCGCGTGGGCGAGAAGTCCGGCCCGGCCCGCTCCGGTGACGATGGCGGTGCCGAGGAGGGCGCCGAGGGCGTGCGCCCCGGTGTCGCCGAGCATCGCACGCTCCCCGAGATCGTCCGGGAGGACGGCGCCTGCGGCCCCCATCGCGGCGGCGGACAGCTCCCCGGCCGGTCCCTTCCGCACCAGCCCGGGAGCGCCCAGCGCGAGAACGGCACCGGCGGCGCGTCCCGGCCGTACGTCCACGAGGTTGACGAGATGGGCGGCCCCCGCGATCACGACACCGGCAAGCACCTTGTCCAGCGGCCGCTGCTTGAGCGCGGCCCCGGCGACGAGCGCCCCGGCCGAGATCCCGAACAGCTTCACCGCGCCGCTGGTGACTTCGCCGTGCCCCAGTGCGGACAGATGTGCCCGGAACCCACGCCGCGGGTCACCGGCGCCGGCGATGTCGTCGTAGGCGCCGCAGGCCCCGGCGACGAGCACGGCGGCCGCGGCGGCGGGATGGACGCGGCCCGCCGCGAGCGCGGCCGCCGCCGCCACGGCGGGCCCGGGGTGGAGCCCTACGGTCCGCCCGGCGTGGTTCGTCCGCTGCCAGCGTCCGTCGCCGCCCGGCGCGACGGCGCGCAGGCCGGCCGCCGCGGCCCGGGCGACGGTCGCGGACAGGGCGAACGAGACGGTACGGCGCATACGGCTGATCATCCCGTCACCCTACGGCAGCCCCGGCGCCGCCCGTCCTACAGGTCCGCCCTGGCCGTCGCCAGCAGTTCCTCCGCGTGGGCCCGGGCCGTCTGGGAGTCCTCCTGGCCCGCGAGCATCCGGGACAGTTCACGGATCCGGTCCTCGCCCTGAAGTACCTTCACCCCCGAGCGCGTCACCGATCCGTCGTTCGTCTTCTCCACCAGCAGCTGCCGGTCGGCGAACGCCGCCACCTGGGGCAGATGGGTGACGACCACCACCTGCGCGGTCTTCGCGAGCCGGGCGAGGCGGCGGCCGATCTCCACGGCCGCCTTCCCGCCGACGCCCGCGTCGACCTCGTCGAAGAGGTAGGTCGGCACGGGATCCGTGCCCGCGAACACGACCTCCACCGCGAGCATCACGCGCGACAGCTCACCGCCGGACGCGCCCTTGGCGACGGGCCGGGGCGGCGCGCCGGGGTGGGGTGCGAGGAGCAGTTCGACCTCGTCGACGCCCGAGGGTCCGTACGCGACCGTACGCCCGCCGATCTCGACGCCGTCGGGATCGTCCGTCTGCCGGATCGCGAACGACACGCGCGCGTGCGGCATGGCGAGGGAGGCCAGCTCGGCGGTGACGGCGGCGGCGAAGCGCTCGGCGGCCTCCGTCCTCGCGTCCGTCAGCTCCCGGGCGAGAGCGCCCAGTTCGCCGCGCAGCGCGTCCCGCTCGGCGGTCAGCTCCTCGATCCGCTCGTCGTCGCCGTCGAGTTCGGTCAGCCGCGCGGCGCTGTGCTCGGCCCAGGCCAGCACGGCGGCCACGTCCTCGCCGTACTTGCGCGTCAGCGCGTTCAGGGCGGCCCGCCGCTCCTCGACGGCGGCCAGCCGCAGCGGATCGGCGTCCAGGTCGTCGGCGTACCCGGCCAGTTCCCCGGCCACATCGCCCAGCAGGATCCCGATCTCCCCGATCCGGTCGGCGAGTGAGGCCAGCGCGGGGTCGTGCGAGCGCACCGCCTCCAGGGCCCGGTGCGCGCCGGCGACCAGCGTGGCCGCGTCGACGCCCTCGGGATCCTCCGGATTGCCCGCCAGCGCCGCGTGCGCGGCCGTCGCCGCCGACGCGAGCGCCTCCGCGTGCCCGAGCCGCTCGGCCTCCTCGGCCAGTTCCACGTCCTCGCCGGGCCGCGGTTCCACGCCGGCGATCTCGTCGAGTCCGAAGCGCAGCATGTCGGCTTCCTGCGCCCGTTCACGCGCCCGAGTGCCGATCTCCTCCAGCTCGGCGGCGACCGTCCGCAGCCGGCGGTACGCCTCCCCGTACTTGGCGAGCGGCACCGCGACGGCGTCGCCGGCGTACCGGTCGAGCGCCTGCCGCTGCCGGGACAGTTTGAGCAGGCCCTGCTGGTCGGTCTGCCCGTGCACGGCGACCAGTTCGTCGGCCAGTTCCGCGAGCACGCCGACGGGCACGGAACGCCCGCCCAGGTGCGCCCGCGAGCGCCCCTCGGCGGAAACGGTGCGGCTGACGAGCAGCGCACCGTCGTCGAGTTCCGCCCCGGCCTCCTCGGCGCGGACGGCGGCGGGGGCGCCCTCGGGCATGGCGATCCGCCCCTCCACGACCGCGTTCTTCGCACCGATCCGTACGAGCGCCGGGTCCGCGCGACCGCCGAGCAGCAGGCCGAGACTGGTGACGACCATGGTCTTGCCCGCGCCCGTCTCACCGGTCACGGCGGTGAAGCCGGGCGACAGTTCGACGACCGCGTCGTCGATGACTCCGAGCGACCGTATCCGCATCTCCTCCAACACGGACACGACCTTACGAGGTCGGGGCGCGGATGTGCGACGGCCCCCGGTGCGCCGGTGCGAAGCGGCAGGTGACAGAAAGGCGCCGAGGGCCCAAATCACCCCCGGGAGGTACGCCGCGCGCGGCGCCGGCACCCCCGGCTGGGGGGCGGCGCCGGCTCCTGCGGCGGTCAGTGCGGGCGCCCGCGCCATCCCGACACCGGCAGCGCGAACTTGGCCACCAGCCGGTCCGTGAACGAGGCGTGGTGCAGCCTCGCCAGCCGCACCGGCACCGCGCCCCGCCGCACCTCGACCCGTGCCCCCTGCGGCAGCTCCACCATGCGCCGGCCGTCGCACCACAGCACCCCGTGCGAGGTGTCCGGCTGCACCTCCACGGCGAGCACGGAGTCCGGCGAGGTCACCAGCGGCTTGGCGAACAGCGCGTGCGCGCTGATCGGCACCATGAGCAGCGCCTCCACCTCCGGCCACACCACGGGCCCGCCCGCGGAGAAGGCGTACGCGGTCGAGCCGGTGGGGGTGGCGCACACGATGCCGTCGCAGCCGAACCCGGTCACCGGCCGCCCGTCGATCTCCAGGACGACCTCCAGGAGCTTCTCGGCGGAGACCTTCTGCACGGCCGCCTCGTTCAGCGCCCAGTCGGTGTGCACGATGTCGCCGTTCTTGTGCACGACGACGTCGACCGTCATGCGCTCCTCGACCTCGTACGCCTTCATCACCACCCGGTCCACGACCCGGTCGAGGTCGTCACGCTCGGCCTCGGCGAGGAAGCCGACGCTTCCGAGGTTGACACCGAGCATCGGGACCCCGGAGGCGCGGGCGAACTCGGCACCGCGCAGCAGGGTGCCGTCGCCGCCGAGCACGATCAGCAGCTCGCAGCCGTCCAGGCACTGCGGCGTGGCCTCCTTGACGAGTTCCACGGTGTCCGGCAGCGGCAGGTCGGCCGCCTCGGCCTCCAGGACGCGCACATCGATCCCGCAGTGCTGCAGCCCCTTGACCACCAGCTCTGCGCTGCGGACGGCCGCGGGCCGCCCGGTGTGGGCGAGCAGGAAAACAGTACGAGCTCGGTTCTGTGTCAACGCGGCCCCTCCGCCACTGCACGGTCAACGTCGGCCGGGTCCAGTGCGGGTGCTCCGGCTCGCAGCCACAGAAAGTACTCGACGTTGCCCGAGGGTCCGGGCAGCGGACTCGCGGTCACGCCCTTCACCCCGAGCCCCAGTTCCGCGGCCCGCTCCGCGACCCCGCACACCGCCTCGGCACGCAGCTGCGGGCTGCGGACGACGCCGCCGCTGCCCAGCCGCTCCTTCCCCACCTCGAACTGCGGCTTGACCATCACCACGAGATCGGAGTCCGGTTTCGTGCACCGCACCAGGGCGGGCAGCACCAGTCCGAGCGGGATGAAGGACAGATCCCCCACGACAAGATCCACAGGCTCCCCATCGATCGCTTCGAGCGTCAACTCGCGTACGTTCGTACGGTCCTTGACGGTGACGCGTTCATCGTTGCGGAGAGACCACGCGAGCTGTCCGTAGCCGACGTCCACGGCGACGACGTGCGCGGCGCCCGCCCTCAGCAGGACGTCGGTGAAGCCCCCGGTGGACGCGCCGGCGTCGAGGGCCCGCCGCCCCTCGACCGCCAGGCCGCGCGGCATGAAGGCCTTCAGGGCGCCGGCGAGCTTGTGGCCGCCGCGTGAGACGTAGTCGGGGGCGTTGTCGTCGCGGGCGACCACGATCGCGGCCGCGGTCTCGACCTGCGTGGCGGGCTTGGTCGCGACGGTCCTGCCGACGGTGACCCGGCCCGCGGCGATCAGCTGGCCGGCGTGCTCCCGCGAGCGTGCCAGCTTCCGGCGGACCAGTTCGGCGTCGAGACGGCGGCGTGCCACTCCTGCCACGTTCGGTTCAGCTCCTGCGGTCGTACGGTGATCGAAAGGTGCGGCCCAAGCGTCTCACCGCGAGGTGGGGGCCGGGTGAGGGGGAGGAGCCGGAGGCCCCGGGCGGGCGTCGAGGGCGGTCAGCGCGTCGCGCAGCCCCCGGTGCACATCCTCGTACACCTCCACATGCCCGTCGGTGGCGAGGTGGTCGGCGTCGGCCAGCCGCTCCAGCCAGGCGTCGACGTCCGCGTTGCCGGTGGGCGTCCGGGGCACGTTCAGGGGCGCGGGCGCGGCGGGGTCGTGCTCCGGCTCGTACGCGGAGCCGGCCGGAGCGTCCGGCTCCGCCACCACTGCTTCCGCCGGGATCCCGGCCCCGGGCACAGAGTCGTTCATGCCCCGACGCTACCGCGAAGAGCTGGGGTACCGTCGCTGGCGATGGCGACGATCGAGGAGTGCCGCAGGGCACTCGACAAGCTCTCGGACAACCTGGCGGGCGCCGACGGGGACGTCCGCGCGGCCGCGGCGCTGGACCGCTCGCTCAGCTGCCGCATCACCGACCTGGACATCACCTTCGTCGGCCGCCTCAGGGACGGCCGGATTGAGGTGCTGAACACCATCCAGGGGCCGCCGCGCGAGAAGGCACAGATCAGGCTGGCGATGGCCGGCGACGATCTGCTGGCGATGGTCGACGGCCACCTGCACTTCGCGAAGGCGTGGGGCGTGGGCCGGGTGCGCCTGGAGGCGGGCCTGCTGGACCTGTTCCGCCTGCGGAAGCTGCTGTAGCCGCATCAGACGCGCCCCCGGGCACCGCCCCGCTCAGGGCTTCTTCCGGGGCACCGTGCGTGAGCGTGCGCTGCGCGCGGCCGGCACCACCAGCGGTGAGCCGGTCTGGGGGTCGTCGATGACCTGGCAGCGCAATCCGAAGACCTCCTCGACCAGCTCGGCGGTGACGATGTCGCCCGGGGCGCCCTCGGCGACGACCGCTCCGCCGCGCAGCGCGATGAGGTGGGTGGCGTACCGGGCGGCGTGGTTGAGGTCGTGCAGAACCGCGACCAGGGTGCGCCCCTCCTCCTCGTGCAGTTCGGCGCACAGGTCCAGCACGTCGATCTGGTGCTGGATGTCGAGGTAGGTGGTCGGCTCGTCCAGCAGCAGCAGCGGGGTCTGCTGGGCGAGCGCCATGGCGATCCACACGCGCTGCCGCTGCCCGCCGGAGAGCTCGTCGACGGGGCGGCCGGCCAGGTCGGCGACACCGGTGCGCGCCATCGACTGCCGCACGGCCCGCTCGTCGTCCTCCGACCACTGGCGCAGGATCCCCTGGTGCGGATAGCGGCCCCGGCTGACGAGGTCGCCGACGGTGATCCCGTCGGGCGCGATCGAGGACTGCGGCAGCAGGCCGAGGGTCCGCGCGACCCGCTTCGCCGGCATCGACTGGATGACCCGCCCGTCGAGCAGCACCCGTCCCACGGCCGGCTTGAGCATGCGGGACAGCGCGCGCAGAAGGGTGGACTTGCCGCAGGCGTTCGGGCCGACGATCACGGTGAAGGAGCGGTCGGGGATCCGCACGGACAGTTCCTCGGCGATCACGCGCCGGTCGTAGGCGAGGGTGACGTGGTCGGCGGAGAGGCGGTGCACGGGGCTCCCTGTGTCGTCGGTGTCCGTATCGTCGGTGTTCAGGTCGCCGGTGTCCGGGCCCGGTTCGCCGGCGGCGCTCATATGCGGCCCGCCCGGCGTTCGGTGACCAGCAGCCACAGCAGGTAGACGCCGCCGAGGGACCCGGTGACCACCCCGACGGGCAGCTGGTCGGCGCCGAAGACCCGCTGAGCGGTCCAGTCCGCGACGATCAGCAGGGCGGCGCCCATGGCCGTGGAGGGCCCGAGGTTCGGTCCGGGCACGGGGCCGCCTCCGGCGCTCCCGAGGCGGCGGGGCAGGGCGAGCCGGCGGGCGAGCTGGGGGGCGGTGAGCGCCACGAAACCGACCGGGCCCGCGGCGGCGGTGGCACCGGCGGTGAGAAGCACCGCGCACACCATCAGCCGCAGCCGTACGCGCTCGACCCGCACCCCGAGGGCGTACGCCGTGTCGTCGCCCGTCTCCATCGTCCGCAGGGCACGCGCATGGCCGAGGACGACCGGCACGAGCACGGCGCACAGCGCGAGCAGCGGCCATACCTGCTCCCAGCCGCGACCCGCCAGGGAACCGGTCGTCCACAGGACGGCGCGGGCCGCGTCGACGAGGTCCGCCTGCGTGAGCAGGTAGCCGTTGACCGCCGTGACGGCCGCGGAGACGCCGATACCGGCCAGGACCAGCCGGTACCCGTGCACGCCCCGCCTCCAGGCCGCGAGGTACAGGACGGTCCCGGTCGCCAGGCCACCGGCGAGCGCTCCGGCCGCGACCTGCGCGGCGCTCCCGGAGAACAGCACGATCACCACGAGCGCGCCCGCCGTCGAGCCCTGTCCGAGGCCGAGGACGTCCGGGCTGCCCAGCGGGTTGCGGGTCAGGGACTGGAACAGCGCGCCGCCGAGCCCGAGCGAGGCCCCGGCCAGCAGCCCGACGAGGACGCGCGGCAGCCGCAGCTCGGTGACGACGAACCGCTGGCCCCGGCTGCCGTGACCGGCCAGCGCCCTGACGACGTCCCCGGCCGGGACCGGGAAGTCCCCGGTGCCGATCAGCAGAATGCCCGCGGTGAGCGCGGCGGCCAGGAGCAGCGCTACCACCGCGAAGGCGCGCAGGTCGATCCGGACGGACAGGCCGCCCCGGATGCGCAGGACGGGAGTGCGGGGGGTCTTCACAGCTGCGCCGCCCTCCGCCGTCGTACGAGGAGCACGAAGACCGGGCCGCCGATGACCGCGGTCACGATGCCGACCTGAAGCTCGGCGGGCCGGGCGACGACGCGCCCGACGACGTCGGCGCCCAGCAGCAGCACGGGCGACAGGACGGCCGCGTACGGCAGGATCCAGCGCAGGTCGGGGCCGGTGAAGGACCGTACGGCGTGCGGGACCATCAGCCCGACGAACCCGATCGGCCCGCAGGCGGCGGTGGCCGCCCCGCACAGGACGGTGGCGGCGGCCATGGACAGGGCCCTGGTGCGTCCCAGGCGGGCGCCCAGGGCGCGGGCGGTGTCGTCGCCCATCGCCACCGCGTTCAGAGGACGGGCGAGGGCCAGCGCGAGGACCGTGCCGGCCAGGAG
Organism: Streptomyces sp. PSU-S4-23; assembly: GCF_055632315.1. NCBI lineage: Bacteria > Bacillati > Actinomycetota > Actinomycetes > Kitasatosporales > Streptomycetaceae > Streptomyces > Streptomyces sp. PSU-S4-23. The sequence goes on from NZ_JBVMUU010000002.1 coordinate 1,580,954, forward strand.
GAACGGCAGGACCTGGACGATGGTCGCGTCGGTGGCCGAGGCCAGCGAGCCCACCGTCCAGAAGCGCATCGTGGCGAGTGCCGCGTCATCCGTGATCATCACGGCCTGGAGGTAGCCGTAGAGCGCGGCGCTGATCGCGGTGCCGGCGAGCGCGAGGCGCACCGGTGTGGCGCCGCGGCCGCCGCCGAGGAACCACACCAGTGCCCCTACCGCGGCGGCGCCCAGGAAGGCGAACCAGACGTAGCCGCTGAGGCTGGTGACGCCGAAGGAGGTGAGGGCGGTGACGACCGCGGCCGACGCGCCCGCGTTGATGCCGAGCAGGCCCGGGTCGGCCAGCGGATTGCGGGTGACTGCCTGGAGGACGGCGCCGGACAGGCCGAGCGCGGCTCCGGCGAGCAGCCCGAGGACCGTGCGTGAGAGCCGGTCGCCGACGACGAGGTCGGCGTACGTCCCCGAGTCGTGGACCAGGCCGTGCCAGACCTGGGCCGGCGAGAGCTCCTTGGCACCGGTCGCGATGCTCGCCAGCGCGACGAGCGTCAGGACCACCACCGAGGCCAGGAGCGCGAGGGGCCGTGTGGCCCGGCGGAGAAAAGGCGCGGCGCCGGTCGCCGCGCCGGTTTCGGTGGGAGCGTCAACCAACACGAACTTAGGTTAGCCTACCCTTGCTAGAGGGTCGACGCCCGTGGTCCGTACCGGCTCACAGCCCCAGCCGCGCCAGCGCCTTGCCCCCGTCCAGGCCACAGGAGCCCTCGCCCGCCGCCGTCCAGGCAGCCGCGCACAGCGCCCGCAGTCCGTCCAGGGCCTCGCCCTCGCCCTCCAGCTCCAGCCGCTCCGCGCCCGCGGTCGCCGTCCAGCCTCCGCACCGGAAACCGCCGCCGGCCACGCCCACCTCCGGCTGCCCGGCCAGCAGCCCGCGCAGGTCCGCGGCGACGTACGTCGGCCGGTGGTGCGGCGCGGCGGCGAGCAGCCGGGCGCCGTCCGTCACCCCCGTGAGGACCAGCAGCGAGTCGACGTCGCCGTTGAACGCGCCCTCGATGTCCGTGTCCAGCCGGTCCCCGACCACCAGCGGCCGCTCGGCACCGGTCCGCAGGATCGTCTCCCGGTGCATCGGCGGCAGCGGCTTGCCCGCCACCTGCGGCTCGGCGCCGGTCGCGAGCCGCACCACCTCCACGGCCGCGCCGTTGCCCGGCACGATCCCCCGCGCGCTCGGGATCGTCACATCGGTGTTGGACGCGAACCACGGCACCCCGCGCGCGATGGCGTAGGACGCCTCCGCGAACCGCCCCCAGGGAAGCTCGGGCCCTCCGTAGCCCTGCGCGACGGCCACCGGGTCGTCGTCGGCCGACTCGACGGGTTCGAGCCCCCGTTCCCGCAGCGCGGCGCGCAGCCCCTCACCGCCGATGACCAGCACGCGCCCGCCGGCCGGCACCTGCTCGCTGATGAGCCGGGCGACCGCCTGCGCCGATGTGACCACGTCCGAGGCATCGGCCGGTATCCCCAGCTCGGTCAGGTGCGCGGCGACCGCCTCGGGGGTCCGCAGGGCGTTGTTCGTGACGTACGCCAGATGCATCCCGCCCGCGCGGGCGCTGCCGAGCGACTCCACGGCGTGCTCGATCGCGTTCCCTCCCGCGTACACCACCCCGTCCAGGTCGAGCAGGGCCGTGTCGTACGTCTCGCTCAGGGGCCGCACGCTGGCGTCGGGCCGCGTCCTGACGGTCTGGCTCATCACACATCGCTCCTCGTTCGCTCGCTTTCCCCGATCATCGCGCATGGCAGCGGCGCACTTACCATGCATCAATGAAGACTGCAGGTCCCAGGGACGTACCGACGCGCATGGGCCTTGACCTGACCCCTTTCCGGGGCCTGCGCTACAACCCCGACCGCGTCCGCAGCCTCGCCGCGGTCACCTCCCCGCCGTACGACGTCGTCGTACGGCCCGACGGGCTGCACCACCTGGAGTCGGCCGACCCGCACAACATCGTCCGCCTGATCCTCCCCCAGGCGCCCACCCCGGAAGCACGCAACGAACAGGCGGCGCGCACCCTGCGCCGCTGGCTCGCCGAGGGCGTCCTGACCGCCGACTCCGAACCCGGCTTCTACGTCTACGAGCAGCGCGGCGAAGGACTGCTGCAACGCGGCGTCATAGGCGCCCTGCGTGTGTCCGAGCCGTCGGCCGGCGTCGTGCTCCCCCACGAGGACGTCATGCCGCACATCGTCGCCGACCGCGCCGCCCTGATGCGCGCGACCCGCGCCAACCTCGAACCCCTGCTGCTCACCTACCGCGGCGACGGGCCCGAGGCCGGCGCGACGGCCGTCATCGAGCGCACCGCCGAGCGCCCCCCGCTGGTGTGCACGACGACGGAGGACGGATTCGGCCACCGCCTCTGGGCGGTCACGGACCCTGCCGAGATCACCGAGATCCAGTCGGATCTGACCGGCCACCAGGCACTGATCGCCGACGGCCACCACCGCTGGGCGACATATCTGCGGCTGCGCGCGGAGCACACCTCCCCCAGCCCCTGGGACTACGGCCTGGTCCTCCTGGTGGACACCGCCCGCTACCCCCTGCGGGTCCGCGCCATCCACCGCCTCCTGCACCGCCTGCCGGTGGCCGACGCACTGTCCGCCCTCAGGGGTGTGTTCCGGGTGCGTGAGCTGCGCGTCCCGCTCGCCGGCGCACTGGACGCGCTGGCCGGCGCGGCCCGCGCCGGCAACGCCTTCCTGCTCGCCGGCGACGGCGCCTTCCACCTCGTCGACCGGCCGTCCCCGGACCTGCTGGCCCGTACGGTTCCGGCGGACCGCCCGGACGCCTGGCGCACGCTGGACGCGACGGTCCTGCACTCCGCACTCCTGGAGGAGGTCTGGCGCATCCCGGACTCGCCCGAGCACATCGCGTACATCCACGACACCGCCGCCACGGTCGAGAAGGCGGAACGCGACGGCGGCACGGCCGTTCTGCTGCACCCGGTCCGCGAGGACGTCGTACGCGAGCTGGCCCGGCAGGGCGTCACCATGCCGCGGAAGTCGACGTCCTTCGGCCCGAAGCCGGCGTCGGGGCTGGTGCTGCGGGCCCTGGCGCCCCCCGAGACGCTCTGAGCACGGAGAAGCCCGGAGGTCAGTCCTCCTCGTCCCCGGGGCATCCTTCGGGGCTGTCCTGGCCCCCCGTGTTCTCGTCGAGCGCGTCGACGAACTCCACACCGTCCAGTTCGGCGAGCCGGTCGGAGGCGTCCGTACTGCCGTCCTTGTCGGACTCGACGGCCTTGGCGAACCACTCGCGCGCCTCGTTCTCCCGCCCCGCGGCGAGCAGCGCGTCGGCGTACGCGTACCGCAGCCGGGCGGTCCACGGCTGGATGGAACTGGAGGCGAGCTCCGGGCTCTGCAGCGTCACGATGGCGGCGTCGAGCTGCCCCATGTCCCGCCGCGCGCCGGCCGCGACGAGCCGCATCTCGACCTGCCCGGCCTTGTCGAGCTTCTGCACCTCGGGCGCACCGGCCATGTCCAGCGCCTTCTCAGGCCGGCCCAGACCGCGCTCGCAGTCGGCCATGACGGGCCACAGATCGACGTTCCCGGTCATACGCCGGGCGGCCCGGAACTCCGCGAGGGCCTCCGAGTACTTCTGGGTGGCGTAGGCGGCGAAGCCGGCCGCCTCACGTACCGCGGCGACACGGGAGGCGAGACGCAACGCCACCTTGGAGTACCCGTACGCACTCTCGGGCTCCTCGTCGATGAGCCGGGCGACCATCACCAGGTTCTTGGCGACGTCGTCGGCGAGCGTCTTGGGCAGGCTCTGCAGCTCCTGCCGCACATCCTTGTCGATCTCCTCGCCCGTGACGTCCTCCGGGATCGGAAGCCGCTTGATCGGCTCACGGTCGCGCTCTCGCTCCTCACGGATCCGGCCGCCACCACGCCGGTCGTCGCGGCCACGGAAACCACCGGGACGGCCGCCGCGCTCATCGCGACGGGGGCCGCGCGCACCCCGCTCCTCGCGTCCGCGGAAGCCGCCGCGGTCACCGCGGCCCTCGTCACGTCCACGGAAGCCACGGTCGTCGCGGCGGAAGCCACGGTCCCGGTCGTCATCACGGCGCCCGTACCCACCGCGATCGTCACGACGGTCGTCACGACGGAAGGCAGGACGGTCGTCACGGCGATCGTCACGACGGAAGCCACCGCGGTCATCGCTGCGGCGGTCGTCACGACGGCCGTAACCGCCTCGCTGGTCGTCGCGGCGGAAGCCACGGTCCCGGTCGTCATCACGGCGCACGTGCCCACCGCGGTCGTCACGCCGGTCGTCACGGCGGTCGTCGCGACGGTCGTCACGGCGGTCGTCGCGGCGGAAGCCACGGTCCCGGTCATCGTCACGGCGCGCGTACCCACCGCGATCGTCACGACGGTCGTCACGACGGAAGGCAGGACGGTCGCCATCGCGGCGGTCGTCGCGACGGTCGTCACGGCGGTCGTCACGGCGGAAGCCACGGTCCCGGTCGTCATCACGGCGCGCGTACCCACCGCGATCGTCACGACGGTCGTCACGACGGAAGGCAGGACGGTCGCCATCGCGGCGGAACCCGCGGTCGCGATCCTCACGGCGGGGCCCGGACGGCCGGTCGTCGCGTCGGAAGGCGGGACGTCCACCGCGGTCACGGTCGTCACGCCGGTCGTCACGCCGGTCGTCACGCCGGTCGTCACGCCGGTCGTCGCGTCGGAAGCCACGGTCCCGGTCGTCATCACGGCGCGCGTACCCACCGCGATCGTCACGACGGAAGCCACCACGGTCGTCACCGCGGCGCGGGCCCCCACGATAGCCCCCGCGGTCACCGCCGTCCCGCCGGCGCTGGTCGCGCTCGGGACGCTCGTCGGGAGAGTTGGTGGACATCGGTGGCTCCTGTCTTCGGTACCGCAAGTCATTCTCGCGCACCCGGGTACCCTGGTGCGCTCCGGAAAAAAGAAAAGGACCCTCGATCCCAGCAAGTCGCTGGGACCAAGGGTCCTCCAAAGATTGTTCGGCGGCGTCCTACTCTCCCACAGGGTCCCCCCTGCAGTACCATCGGCGCTGTAAGGCTTAGCTTCCGGGTTCGGAATGTAACCGGGCGTTTCCCTCACGCTATGACCACCGAAACCCTAATGGGTTCGAGCGAACAAGCACACTCTTCAATTGTCTGTTCAGCTCAAAGCCGGCAACGGTTCGTTGCCTCAGAACCAACACAGTGGACGCGAGCACCTGAGGACAAGCCCTCGGCCTATTAGTACCGGTCACCTCCACCTGTTACCAGGCTTCCAGATCCGGCCTATCAACCCAGTCGTCTACTGGGAGCCTTACCCCATCAAGTGGGTGGGAGTCCTCATCTCGAAGCAGGCTTCCCGCTTAGATGCTTTCAGCGGTTATCCCTCCCGAACGTAGCCAACCAGCCATGCCCTTGGCAGAACAACTGGCACACCAGAGGTTCGTCCGTCCCGGTCCTCTCGTACTAGGGACAGCCCTTCTCAAGACTCCTACGCGCACAGCGGATAGGGACCGAACTGTCTCACGACGTTCTAAACCCAGCTCGCGTACCGCTTTAATGGGCGAACAGCCCAACCCTTGGGACCGACTCCAGCCCCAGGATGCGACGAGCCGACATCGAGGTGCCAAACCATCCCGTCGATATGGACTCTTGGGGAAGATCAGCCTGTTATCCCCGGGGTACCTTTTATCCGTTGAGCGACGGCGCTTCCACAAGCCACCGCCGGATCACTAGTCCCGACTTTCGTCCCTGCTCGACCCGTCGGTCTCACAGTCAAGCTCCCTTGTGCACTTACACTCAACACCTGATTGCCAACCAGGCTGAGGGAACCTTTGGGCGCCTCCGTTACCCTTTAGGAGGCAACCGCCCCAGTTAAACTACCCATCAGACACTGTCCCCGATCCGGATCACGGACCCGGGTTAGACATCCAGCACGACCAGACTGGTATTTCAACGACGACTCCACCCCAACTGGCGTTGGAACTTCACAGTCTCCCAGCTATCCTACACAAGCCGAACCGAACACCAATATCAAACTGTAGTAAAGGTCCCGGGGTCTTTCCGTCCTGCTGCGCGAAACGAGCATCTTTACTCGTAGTGCAATTTCACCGGGCCTATGGTTGAGACAGTCGAGAAGTCGTTACGCCATTCGTGCAGGTCGGAACTTACCCGACAAGGAATTTCGCTACCTTAGGATGGTTATAGTTACCACCGCCGTTTACTGGCGCTTAAGTTCTCAGCTTCGCCCACCCGAAAGTGAGCTAACCGGTCCCCTTAACGTTCCAGCACCGGGCAGGCGTCAGTCCGTATACATCGCCTTACGGCTTCGCACGGACCTGTGTTTTTAGTAAACAGTCGCTTCTCGCTGGTCTCTGCGGCCACCCCCAGCTCACGGAGTAAATCCGATCACCAGGCATGGCCCCCCTTCTCCCGAAGTTACGGGGGCATTTTGCCGAATTCCTTAACCATAGTTCACCCGAACGCCTCGGTATTCTCTACCTGACCACCTGAGTCGGTTTAGGGTACGGGCCGCCATGAAACTCGCTAGAGGCTTTTCTCGACAGCATAGGATCATCCACTTCACCACAATCGGCTCGGCATCAGGTCTCAGCCACACACAAGGCGGATTTACCTACCTTGCGGCCTACACCCTTACCCCGGGACAACCACCGCCCGGGATGGACTACCTTCCTGCGTCACCCCATCACTCACCTACTAACCGCTTGGTCCGGCGGCTCCACCACTCCGAGATTGTCCGAAGACGCACCCGGCGGCTTCACGGCCTTAGCATCACGATGCTCGATGTTTGACGCTCCACAGCGGGTACCGGAATATCAACCGGTTATCCATCGACTACGCCTGTCGGCCTCGCCTTAGGTCCCGACTTACCCTGGGCAGATCAGCTTGACCCAGGAACCCTTAGTCAATCGGCGCACACGTTTCCCACGTGTGAATCGCTACTCATGCCTGCATTCTCACTCGTCAACCGTCCACGACTACCTTCCAGTGCCGCTTCACCCGGCAGACGACGCTCCCCTACCCATCACAACAGGCGTTAACCCTCATGCTGCAATGACACGACTTCGGCGGTACGCTTGAGCCCCGCTACATTGTCGGCGCGGAATCACTAGACCAGTGAGCTATTACGCACTCTTTCAAGGGTGGCTGCTTCTAAGCCAACCTCCTGGTTGTCTGTGCGACTCCACATCCTTTCCCACTTAGCGTACGCTTAGGGGCCTTAGTCGATGCTCTGGGCTGTTTCCCTCTCGACCATGGAGCTTATCCCCCACAGTCTCACTGCCGCGCTCTCACTTACCGGCATTCGGAGTTTGGCTAAGGTCAGTAACCCGGTAGGGCCCATCGCCTATCCAGTGCTCTACCTCCGGCAAGAAACACACGACGCTGCACCTAAATGCATTTCGGGGAGAACCAGCTATCACGGAGTTTGATTGGCCTTTCACCCCTAACCACAGGTCATCCCCCAGGTTTTCAACCCTGGTGGGTTCGGTCCTCCACGAAGTCTTACCTCCGCTTCAACCTGCCCATGGCTAGATCACTCCGCTTCGGGTCTTGAGCGTGCTACTAAAAACGCCCTCTTCGGACTCGCTTTCGCTACGGCTACCCCACCCGGGTTAACCTCGCAACACACCGCAAACTCGCAGGCTCATTCTTCAAAAGGCACGCAGTCACGAGACACCAGCAAGCTGATGCCCGACGCTCCCACGGCTTGTAGGCACACGGTTTCAGGTACTATTTCACTCCCCTCCCGGGGTACTTTTCACCATTCCCTCACGGTACTATCCGCTATCGGTCACCAGGGAATATTTAGGCTTAGCGGGTGGTCCCGCCAGATTCACACGGGATTTCTCGGGCCCCGTGCTACTTGGGTATCTTCCAAACGAGCCGCTGACGTTTCGACTACGGGGGTCTTACCCTCTACGCCGGACCTTTCGCATGTCCTTCGCCTACATCAACGGTTTCTGACTCGTCCCACGGCCGGCAGACCGCAGAAGAAAGAACCCACAACCCCGCATGCGCAACCCCTGCCGGGTCTCACACACATACGGTTTGGCCTCATCCGGTTTCGCTCGCCACTACTCCCGGAATCACGGTTGTTTTCTCTTCCTGAGGGTACTGAGATGTTTCACTTCCCCTCGTTCCCTCCACACTGCCTATGTGTTCAGCAGTGGGTGACAGCCCATGACGACTGCCGGGTTTCCCCATTCGGAAACCCCCGGATCAAAGCCTGGTTGACGACTCCCCGGGGACTATCGCGGCCTCCCACGTCCTTCATCGGTTCCTGGTGCCAAGGCATCCACCGTGCGCCCTTAAAAACTTGGCCACAGATGCTCGCGTCCACTGTGCAGTTCTCAAACAACGACCAACCACCCACCACCCCGAACCAACAGGCTCGAGTTCACTGGGGCCGGCACCAAAGGAACAGGCTCACACCCGCACCCTCAGACACCCAACAGCGTGCCCGGCCAGACCCTGCCCGAAGATCATGCGTTCCACGCTCTGACGAGCAGTACTAGCAGCCCCCGACCCGAGGTCCTGACCGAGTAGTCAACGTTCCACCCATGAGCAACCAGCATCGGACACTCGCCGATGTACTGGCCTCTGGACCGCCGAAGCAGCCTAGAAGTGCTCCTTAGAAAGGAGGTGATCCAGCCGCACCTTCCGGTACGGCTACCTTGTTACGACTTCGTCCCAATCGCCAGTCCCACCTTCGACAGCTCCCTCCCACAAGGGGTTGGGCCACCGGCTTCGGGTGTTACCGACTTTCGTGACGTGACGGGCGGTGTGTACAAGGCCCGGGAACGTATTCACCGCAGCACTGCTGATCTGCGATTACTAGCGACTCCGACTTCATGGGGTCGAGTTGCAGACCCCAATCCGAACTGAGACCGGCTTTTTGAGATTCGCTCCACCTTGCGGTATCGCAGCTCATTGTACCGGCCATTGTAGCACGTGTGCAGCCCAAGACATAAGGGGCATGATGACTTGACGTCGTCCCCACCTTCCTCCGAGTTGACCCCGGCGGTCTCCCGTGAGTCCCCAGCACCACAAGGGCCTGCTGGCAACACGGGACAAGGGTTGCGCTCGTTGCGGGACTTAACCCAACATCTCACGACACGAGCTGACGACAGCCATGCACCACCTGTACACCGACCACAAGGGGGCACCCATCTCTGGATGTTTCCGGTGTATGTCAAGCCTTGGTAAGGTTCTTCGCGTTGCGTCGAATTAAGCCACATGCTCCGCCGCTTGTGCGGGCCCCCGTCAATTCCTTTGAGTTTTAGCCTTGCGGCCGTACTCCCCAGGCGGGGCACTTAATGCGTTAGCTGCGGCACGGACCACGTGGAATGTGGCCCACACCTAGTGCCCACCGTTTACGGCGTGGACTACCAGGGTATCTAATCCTGTTCGCTCCCCACGCTTTCGCTCCTCAGCGTCAGTATCGGCCCAGAGATCCGCCTTCGCCACCGGTGTTCCTCCTGATATCTGCGCATTTCACCGCTACACCAGGAATTCCGATCTCCCCTACCGAACTCTAGCCTGCCCGTATCGACTGCAGACCCGGGGTTAAGCCCCGGGCTTTCACAACCGACGCGACAAGCCGCCTACGAGCTCTTTACGCCCAATAATTCCGGACAACGCTTGCGCCCTACGTATTACCGCGGCTGCTGGCACGTAGTTAGCCGGCGCTTCTTCTGCAGGTACCGTCACTTGCGCTTCTTCCCTGCTGAAAGAGGTTTACAACCCGAAGGCCGTCATCCCTCACGCGGCGTCGCTGCATCAGGCTTGCGCCCATTGTGCAATATTCCCCACTGCTGCCTCCCGTAGGAGTCTGGGCCGTGTCTCAGTCCCAGTGTGGCCGGTCGCCCTCTCAGGCCGGCTACCCGTCGTCGCCTTGGTGAGCCGTTACCTCACCAACAAGCTGATAGGCCGCGGGCTCATCCTGCACCGCCGGAGCTTTCCACCCAAGGAGATGCCTCCCCGGGTCGTATCCGGTATTAGACCCCGTTTCCAGGGCTTGTCCCAGAGTGCAGGGCAGATTGCCCACGTGTTACTCACCCGTTCGCCACTAATCCACCCCGAAGGGCTTCATCGTTCGACTTGCATGTGTTAAGCACGCCGCCAGCGTTCGTCCTGAGCCAGGATCAAACTCTCCGTGAATGCTTACCCGGCCGGTAAATGAATACCACCGGTCGACACCACGAGAGCGGAACCACCAGAGGAATAACCCAGTGGTTCACAGCATCCTCGCTGTGTTGTTTCAAAGGAACCTCGACCATCGGAACACAAAGCTCCGACAGACGGGGCATCAACATATCTGGCGTTGACTTTTGGCACGCTGTTGAGTTCTCAAGGAACGGACGCTTCCTTCGTACTCACCACGAGAACCACTCTCACGGCTTTCCTCAGGGCGCTTCCCTTCGGTGTTTCCGACTCTATCAGATCCTTTCGGAGCTGATTCCCGGTCGGCGGGTTTTGTCCAGACCCCTCGGCTTTCCGCCGCGTGATCTTTCGACATTCACTACGGTAGCCGATTCCCGTCGCAACTCATAATCGAGTTCGCCGAGTTCGAATTCGGGCATGCAGGCATACCGATTTCGCCCTCTGCGAGGGATGACGTAGGTAGTGGGTTGGCCGCTTCCGGCTGCCGGCTGGACGCCGTACCCGGTTCAAGCGGCTCGGGCTACATTACGCATCCTCCGCAGGCGCGTCAACTTCGGCGGCGCCGGGGTGCATGGGCCCGGTAAGGGCTCACCGTGGGGTCGTTGGCAACCCAGAAGCGCCACGGGTGGACGCCGCCGTCGCCCGAGACACCGGTGCGCGGACCGCTGCGTACCTGGTGGGAGGGCACCGATGCCCCGGACAGGATGCGCAAGGGGGTCTCGCCGGCGGCACAGGCGTCCGTGCCGTCGAGGGCGCGGTCCACGCCCAGGGCCGTCGCCAGACGGGCGGGACCTTTGGCCAGTTCCTTGTCGTTCCGGGCCGAGAGCCGACGTTTCCGGGCGAGGGCGGCTCCCTCGGTGATCTCGCCGGCGCGGAGCAGCACCGCGCTCGCCCTGCCCTCCGGGCCGCACACCAGGTTCATGCAGTACCACATGCCGTAGGTGAAGTAGACGTACACATGGCCGGGCGGACCGAACATCACGCCGTTGCGGTTCGTGCGGCCGCGATACGCGTGGGAGCCGGGATCGTTCGGGCCGTCGTACGCCTCGACCTCCGTGAGGCGCAGTTCGATCGGACCGTCCGAGGTGGTGCGGATCAGGACGCGCCCCAGGAGGTCGGGGGCGACCTCCAGTACAGGCCGGTCGAAGAAGTCCCTGGGGAGGGGCGTACGGTCGGGGGTCGCGATCATGTCGTACGAGCGTAGTCCAGACGGGTGCGCGCCAAGGGGTGGTCAAGGGTCCTCCCCCTTGGAAGGGTGAGGCGCGGAACCGGCCCCGGGCCGGATCGCGTATCAAGGGATCAAGCAAGGGATCGAGGATCCACGTACGAGCCATGTGAGAGAACGCGCGCACGTGGTGGACGACGGAACAGGCGTTTGCCTGGGAGGGAAGATTCATGGGGTTCAAGCGGCTGCTCGCGAGCCTGGGAGCCGGCGGGGCTTCGGTCGAGACGGTGCTGACCGAGGTCAACGTGGTGCCGGGCGGCGTCGTCCAGGGTGAGGTGCGGATCCAGGGCGGGTCCGTGAACCAGGCGATCGAGGGCCTGAACGTCGGCCTCCAGGCCAAGGTCGAGGTCGAGGGGCACGACGACACCGAGTACAAGCAGGACATCGAGTTCACGAAGGTGCGGCTCGGTGGTGCCTTCGAGCTCCAGGCGGGGGCGGTGCATGCCGTGCCGTTCGGGTTCGAGGTCCCGTGGGAGACGCCGATCACCATGATCGACGGGCAGGCGCTGCGCGGGATGCACATCGGGGTGACCACGGAGCTGGAGATCGCACGGGCCGTCGACTCCGGCGATCTGGATCCGGTCAACGTGCATCCGCTGCCGGCCCAGAAGGCGATCCTGGACGCGTTCATCCAGCTGGGCTTCCGCTTCAAGAGCGCGGACATGGAGCGCGGCCACATCCGGGGGACGCGGCAGAAGCTGCCGTTCTACCAGGAGATCGAGTTCTTCCCGCCGTCGCAGTACCGCGGCCTGAACCAGGTCGAGCTGAGCTTCGTCGCGGATGAGCACGCCATGGACGTGGTGCTGGAGATGGACAAGAAGCCGGGTCTGTTCAGCGAGGGAAGCGACTCCTACCGTTGCTTCCAGGTCGGTCTGCACGACTTCCAGGGCACGGACTGGGCCGCGTACCTCCACCAGTGGCTGTCGGAGGTCGGCAGCAGGCGCAGCTGGTTCTAGGCTCTGCAACGACTGGAATCGGTTGATCCACTGACTTTGGAGGTGCCGAGGTGACCGAGCTCAAGAGGCGGCCGCTGCCACACGACTTCCACCCGTCCGTGCCGGCGTTCACGGTGACGAGCGAGGACGTCGAGCCGGGGGCCAGGCTCAAGGACGCTCAGGTCCATTCGGCCGGGAACACCTCGCCGCAACTGCGCTGGGAGGGCTTCCCGCCGGAGACCAAGAGCTTCGCGGTGACCTGCTACGACCCCGACGCCCCGACCGGGAGCGGGTTCTGGCACTGGGTGCTGTTCGACATCCCGGCCTCCGTCACCGAGCTGCCGGCGGGTGCGGGCAGCGGGAAGTTCGAGGGGCTGCCCGCGGGCGCGGTCCACGCGCGCAACGACTACGGGACGAAGGACTTCGGTGGTGCCGCGCCGCCGCCCGGGGACGGGCCGCACCGTTATGTGTTCACGGTGTACGCCGTCGACCAGGAGGGGCTCGGCCCGGACTCGGACGCCTCCCCCGCGGTGGTCGGCTTCAACCTGCGGTTCCACACGCTGGCGCGCGCCCAGCTCATCGGGGAGTACGAGAACCCGGCCACGAGCTGAACGCACGCGGAAGAAGACTGGCGTTCGCTGAACGTTTGCCCGCCTCTGGTCTTGGAATTGATCAGAGGCGGGCATCTTTTTTATTGCGTTGTCCATCTCGGCGTGCCCGTACAGAGTTGATCCCAGCCCGCCGGGGGGTGGGCAGGTGCACACGGGAGGTGGGCTGGATGCGTGACACGCTTGTTCTGAACGCGAGCTTCGAGCCGCTGTCGACGGTGACTCTGAACCGAGCCGTCGTTCTGGTGCTGCAGGACAAGGCCGTCGTCGAGCAGGCCCACCCCGAACTCCGTATGCGGGGCGCCGATGTGGACATACCCGCGCCCCGGGTGATCAGGCTCTGCAGGTACGTACGGGTGCCGTTCCGAAGACAAGCTCCGTGGTCGAGGCGGGGTGTCCTGGTGCGGGACCGGCACAGGTGCGCGTACTGCGGGCGGCGGGCGACGACCGTGGACCATGTGGTGCCGCGGTCGCAGGGTGGTGCCGACAGCTGGCTGAACACGGTGGCCTCGTGCGCGGAGGACAACCACCGCAAGGCGAACCGTACGCCGGAGCAGGCGGGGATGCCGCTGCTGCGGCAGCCGTTCGAGCCGACGCCCGCGGACGCGATGCTGCTGGCGCTCGGGCAGGACGACTTCGAGGCGCTGCCTCAGTGGCTGGCGCAGTCGGCCGCCTGAGCGCTCCGCGGGAAGGCCGGTGCGTCACGGGCGCCGATGGGGGTGCCCCCTGCTTGGGTCCTGAGCACAAAGCCGGGGCCCGCCTCCGTCGGGAGGCGGGCCCCGGCTTTGTGCGGGCGCCGTGGTGTCAGTCGATCGACGGCTTCTCGCGGCGGTCGGCCCCCGTGCCCGTTCCGCCGTTGCCCGAGGCGCCGGAGGGCCCGCCGGTGGCCGGACCTCCCGTCATCGGGCCGAAGTTGCCGATGGCGCCGGAGAGGCCCTTGAGGGCGTCGCCGATCTCGCTGGGGACGATCCAGAGCTTGTTGGCGTCGCCCTCGGCGATCTTCGGGAGCATCTGGAGGTACTGGTACGACAGCAGTTTCTGGTCGGGATCGCCGGCGTGGATGGACTCGAAGACCGTGCGGATCGCCTGGGCCTCGCCCTCGGCGCGCAGGGCGGCGGCTTTCGCCTCACCCTCGGCGCGCAGGATCTGGGACTGCTTCTCGCCCTCGGCCGTGAGGATGGCCGCCTGGCGGGTACCTTCGGCGGTGAGGATCGCGGCGCGCTTGTCACGGTCGGCACGCATCTGCTTCTCCATCGAGTCCTGGATGGAGGTGGGCGGCTCGATCGCCTTGAGCTCGACCCGGTTGACGCGGATGCCCCACTTTCCGGTGGCCTCGTCAAGGACACCGCGCAGGGCCGCGTTGATCTCCTCGCGGGAGGTCAGGGTGCGCTCCAGGTCCATGCCGCCGATGATGTTGCGGAGTGTGGTCACGGTGAGCTGTTCGATGGCCTGGATGTAGCTGGCGACCTCGTAGGTGGCTGCCCGGGCGTCGGTCACCTGGTAGTAGATGACGGTGTCGATGTTGACGACCAGGTTGTCCTGGGTGATCACCGGCTGCGGTGGGAACGGCACGACCTGCTCGCGCAGGTCGATGCGGTTGCGGATGGAATCTATGAACGGGACCACGATGTTGAGGCCCGCGTTCAGGGTGCGTGTGTAGCGGCCGAAGCGCTCGACGATGGCCGCGCTCGCCTGTGGAATGACCTGGATCGTCTTGATCAGGGCGATGAAGACCAACACCACCAGAATGATCAGGACGATGATGATCGGTTCCATCGTGTTGTCCCCGTACCCTTCTCCGCCTCGGCGCCTGTGGAAGATCTTATGGTTGTTGAAGATCTTGCTCGTCGAGTGTGGCAGACCGTCGTCTGCCCCGTGGGCTGTTCGCTTCAGTTGCGTCCTGCGAGGTCACATGACGATCGCCGTGGCTCCCTCGATGTCCACGACGTCGACCTCCTCGCCCACTTCATAGGTGCGACCGGTGTCGAGAGAGCGCGCCGACCACACTTCCCCGGCGAGTTTGACCCGGCCGCCCGAGCCGTCGACGCGCTCAAGGACGACGGCCTGTCTGCCTTTCAACGCGTCTATGCCTGTGGCCAGTTGGGGTCGCTGGGAGCGGTGCCGGGCCGCGATGGGCCGGACCACGGCGATGAGTGCGACCGAGACGACCGCGAAGACCACGACCTGGAGGACGGCGCCGCCGCCGAGGGCGTCGACCGCGGCGGCCGCGACGGCGCCGACCGCGAGCATGCCCAGTTCCGGCATGGCGGTGATCACGAGCCCGATGCCGAGTCCCGCCGCGCCGATCAGCCACCACAGCCACGCGTCGATGTTCACATGGTCATGGTAGGACCGCGGGTCCGGTCCCGGACAGGGCGCCGATGGGGTCGAACGGCCCTTCTTACCCGGTTTGTTGACGGGACGCCGGGGGCGTCAGGACAGGGGCAGGCCGTGCGCCGTCCAGCGGTCGCCGACCTGTTCGACGACGAGCGGGAGGCCGAAGCAGTGGGAGAGGTTGCGTGAGGTCAGTTCCAGCTCCAGCGGGCCGGCGGCGAGCACCTGTCCCTGGCGGAGCATGAGGACATGGGTGAAGCCGGGGGCGATCTCCTCGACGTGGTGCGTGACCATGATCATGGAGGGCGCGATCGGGTCGCGGGCGAGGCGGCCGAGGCGGCGGACGAGGTCCTCGCGGCCGCCGAGGTCCAGGCCGGCGGCGGGCTCGTCGAGCAGCAGCAGCTCGGGGTCGGTCATCAGGGCGCGGGCGATCAGGGTGCGCTTGCGCTCGCCCTCGGAGAGGGTGCCGAACTTGCGGTCCAGGTAGTCGCTCATGCCGAGACGGTCGAGGAAGGCACGGGCGCGCTGCTCGTCGACCTCCTCGTACTCCTCCTGCCAGCCCGCGGTCATGCCGTACGCGGCGGTCAGCACGGTCTGCAGGACGGTCTGGCGCTTGGGGAGCTTCTCGGCCAGGGCGATGCCGGCGATGCCGATGCGGGGGCGCAGCTCGAAGACGTCGGTGCCGGGCCTGCCGAGGGTCTCGCCGAGGATGGTGGCGGTGCCCTTGCTGGGGAAGAGGTAGCTGGAGGCGACGTTCAGGAGGGTCGTCTTGCCGGCGCCGTTGGGGCCGAGGATGACCCAGCGCTCGCCCTCCTTCACCGACCAGGAGACCTGGTCCACCAGAGCGCGGCCCTCGCGGACCACGGATACGTCCTCCAGCTCCAGAACATCGCTCATGAGCGTGTTGTCTCCCCTTGCAGTGTGGCCAGTGTCGGCTCTCGCGTACGCCCGTGGGCGCGGTCCGCCACGCCGGTGGGCGCAGCCCCTCATGAAATCTACGCCACCGATCGCGAGGTCCATTCCATCGGTCGGGTCCTTAGGGTGGTGCCATGCTCTCGGAACCACGCTCAGGACGGCTGGCCGCATGGGGAAATGCCCTTTTGGCCGGACTTGTTTCACCGGACGACGCCGCCGCCGCCATCGTCGGGGAGGATGCGGTGCACCGGGTCGAGGGGCTGCCGGGCGAGTCGGCGCCGGTCGGCCTGACCCTGGCGCTGGGGCGGCTGCGGACGCTGGGGGTGAGCGGACTGCGGGTCGCGCTGCCCGCGCCCGGGCATCCGCTGGGGTTGAGCGGGCCGCCGGAGTTCAATGCGCGCGCATTGGACGCCGAGGAGGCCGTGGTGTGTTTCGGAGCCGCGTTCGGGCTGGTGCCGGAGGTGCGCGAGGCGGGCCCGGAGGGAGATGTGCACGTCGAGGTGGTCTGGCGCTGTCTGCCGGTACGGGAGGCGCCGCCCGCCGATGTGCCGTCGCTCGGGGAGGCCGAGCGGGAGCTGGCGGAGGCGCTGCGCGAGGCGACGGAGGTGCTGTCGCGGCTGGACGTGGCGGGGTCGGGCCCGGTGGCGGAGGCGGCGGTCGACGCGTACCGGGCGCGGGCGGCGCGGGGGCGGGAGGTCCTGGCGCCGGGGTATCCGCCGCGGGCGGTCCGGGTGCTGGAGCTCGCCAGGCGGGTGGGCCTGCTGATCTCGGTGGCGTACGAGAACGGGCACGGGGGCGCGGTGAGCGCTTCCGAGATGGCGGCGCGGGCCGAGGCGCTGCGGCCGGTGGAGCGGACGGCCCGGCGGGCGCAGGTCGCGGCGTACAACTCCGTGGTGGAGCAGCGGGAGATCCGGTGAGCCGGAGGCGTGCCGTCGGACGGGGTCGGGGTCACCGTGCCGAGAGCCGCCCCTTCCGGTTCCACGGGGCGGTCTGAACGGCCCGGTCCTCGGTCGCCCGTCAGTCCGCATCGGCCGGCGGTGGCGCCGGGCGGCCTCCCGGGCGGGGCCGGGAGGCCGGAAGGGATCAGGGGCGGTCCCTCGACGGCGTCAGTGGTTGAGGCCCAGGTTGCCGAAGGCCGGGTTGAGGAGGCCGATCACGTTCACGGTGTTGCCGACCGCGTTCACGGGAATGTGGACCGGGGCCTGGATGACGTTGCCCGAGACGACGCCGGGGGAGCCGACGGCCTGGCCGCCGGCGTGCGCGCCCTCGGTGGCGGAGGCGAGACCGGCACTGGCGGCGACCAGGCCGCCGGCCACCATCGTGACGGCTACGGCCTTCTTCAGGTTCTTCACTTCGAGCCCTCTCCTTGCGATCACTGCGGCAGGCGCCGCAGCACGCCTTGGAGAACGGCCCGGCTCCCCCGAGGATGCGCCGTTCGGGGGACATACACACGACGGTATGAATCTCAGTCCGGAGCGGAACCTTCCGTAGCGTCCAGCGGATCGGCGGGTCAGTTGCTCACCCCGTGACGTACGGCCCAGAGCGCCGCCTGGGTGCGGTCCGCCAGATCGAGTTTCATCAGGATGTTCGAGACATGCGTCTTGACCGTCTTCTCCGACAGCACCAGTGCCCGGGCGATCTCGCGGTTCGAGCGGCCGTCCGCGATCAGGCCCAGCACCTCACGTTCCCGCTCGGTGAGCGAACCGGCCCTGCCCTGGCCGGAGTTGGCCTCCTCCTGTGACAACAGCGCGCCCGCCACCTCGGGTTGCAGGAGGATGTGCCCCGCGTGCACGGAACGGATGGCTCCGGCGAGCGCGTCGGGATCCACGTCCTTGTAGACGTAACCGGCGGCGCCCGCGCGCAGGGCGGGAACCACCGTGCGCTGCTCGGTGAAGCTGGTGACGATCAGCACGCGCGCGGGGTTGTCGAGTTCGCGCAGCCTGCGCAGCGCGTCGATGCCGTCCATGCCCGGCATCCTGACGTCCATGAGGACGACATCGGGTGCCAGCTCCTGGGCGCGGGCGACGCCTTCGGCGCCGTCGGACGCCTCACCGACGACCTCGATGTCGTCCTGCACTTCGAGGAACGTCCGCAGTCCGCGGCGGACGACCTGGTGGTCGTCGACGAGCAGCACCTTGATTGCGTCAGCCACCGGGGACCTCCATCTCGATCACGGTGCCCTTCCCGGGTGCCGATTCGACGGTCAGTGTGCCGCCGACCCCGCTCGCCCGGTCGTGCATCGAGACCAGGCCGAGGTGGCGTCCCGCGCGGCGGACCGCCGTGGGGTCGAACCCGCTGCCGTCGTCGGCGACCCGCAGCACGGCGCCCGGGCCGCGCTTCTCCAGCAGCACGTCGACCCGCTCGGCGCCGGCGTGCCGCAGGGCGTTGTGCAGTGCCTCCTGAGCGACGCGCAGCAGGGCCTCCTCCTGGGCGGCGGGCAGTGCGCGGACGCCTCGGCCGGTGAGGGTCACCCGGGCGCTGTGGGCGCGGTCGAGCACCTGGACCTGGGTGCGCAGGGTGGCGAGCAGTCCGTCCTCGTCGAGGGCCGCGGGCCGCAGCTCGACGACGGCCGCGCGCAGTTCGTCCGTGGCCTCCGCGGCGAGCGCCGCCACGTGCTGCAACTCACCCTTGGCCCGGCCCGGGTCGCGGTCGACCAGGGCGGCGGCCGCCTGGGCCGTGAGCCGCAGGGAGAAGAGCTTCTGGCTGACCGCGTCGTGCAGCTCGTGGGCCAGCCGTGAGCGTTCCTCGGCGATGGTCAGCTCGCGGCTGCGCTCGTACAGGCGGGCGTTCGTCAGGGCGATCGCGGCGTGCTGGGCGAGTATCGAGAGCAGTTCCTCGTCGTCCTCGGTGAAGCCGCAGCTGCCCTCCGCCTTCGGGCACCTCTTGTTGGCGAGGAACAGCGCGGCGATGATCTCCTCGCCGTCGCGCACGGGCAGACCGATGAAGTCGGACATCTCGGGGTGGGTGCTCGGCCAGCCCTCGAAGCGGGGGTCCTTGCGGACGTCTGCGAGCCGCTCCGCCCTCGCCTCGTGCAGCATCGCGGCCAGGATGCCGTGCTGGCGCGGGAGCGGGCCGATGGACTTCCACTGCTCGTCGCTGACGCCGTCCACGACGAACTGCGCGAAGCCCCCGTGGTCGTCGGGGACGCCCAGCGCGGCGTACTCCGCGTCGAGCAGCTCGCGGGCCGAGGCGACGATCGTCTTGAGGACGTCGCGCACCTCGAGGTGCCTGCTCATGGCCAGCAGCGCGGAACTCACCGCGTACAGGCCCGACCGGGGTCGATGGCTCATGACCTCACGGTACCGGCGCGGTGCGACAGGCGTATCGGCCCCGTGGCGGCCGTGCCTCGGCCGCTGGGCCTAGGGCGAAGGGCCCCGGTTCTTTGCGGCCCGCGTCCGAGGCGGCCGGGGAGCCGCCGTTCCTACGTTGAGGCCACCGCCGATCAACGGCGGACGACGGACGTGGACGAGGACAGGGACGGTACTCATGCCGGTTGCGATCATCACAGGGGCTTCGAAGGGGCTGGGGCGGGCACTCGGCGCGGCTCTGGCGGAACGCGGCTGGGACCTGGTGCTGGACGCCAGGACCGCGCGGGTCCTCGACGAGACGGCCGGGGCCCTGTCCGCGTACGGCACGCGCGTGGCGGCCCTGCCGGGTGACGTCACGGACGCCGGGCACCGGGCGGACCTGGTGGCGGCGGCCCGGGAGCTGGGCGGGCTGGACCTGCTGGTGCACAACGCGAGCGCGCTGGGCGCCGAGCCGCTGGTGCGTCTGGAGGGGCAGGGCCTGGAGGGGCTGCGGCGCGCCCTGGAGGTGAACGTGGTGGCCGCGCTGGGCCTCGTCCAGGAGTCGCTGCCGCTGCTGCGGGCCTCGGGCGCGGGCACGGTCGTCGCGGTCAGCTCGGACGCGGCGGCGGAGGCGTACGAGACCTGGGGCGGTTACGGGGCCTCGAAGGCGGCGCTCGACCACCTGGTGGCGGTGCTGGCCGTGGAGGAGCCCGGGCTGCGGGTGTGGGCGGTGGATCCCGGGGACATGGACACGGACCTGTACGCGGCGGCCGTACCCGTGGACGACGCTCCGCGGCCCGCACCGGAGAGCGTGGTGCCCGCGTTCCTCGGGCTGCTGGACGAACGGCCGGCGAGCGGACGCTACAGCGCGCCGTCGCTGCTGGAGCGCCGATGACGACGAGGACGGGGGTCGGCGTCCTGAAGTGGGGGAGCGTCCCGGAGGAGCTGTCGGCGCGGGTCCCGGTGGAGCAGCGGGGGCCGGGCCTGGACCGGGACGCAGGGCGGTTGCTGGTCTCGCGCGGCGGCGAGGTGTCGCACCACGCGTTCGGGGACCTGCCGCGGCTGCTGCGGGCGGGGGATCTGCTCGTCGTCAACACATCGCCGACGCTGGCGGCGGCGGTGGACGGACGGGCCGGGCACGCGCGCGTGGTGGTGCACTTCTCGACGCGCGGGGACGACGGGCGGTGGGCCGTGGAGCTGCGCGATCCGGACGGACGGGGAACCACGCGCGCGCGTGCGGGCGGGCCCGCGGGAGCGGAGGTGCGGCTCCCGGACGGCGTCCGGCTCGTCCTGGAGGAGCCCCTGTCGCGGCGGAGCGCCCGGCTGTGGTGGGCGCGGCCTTCGGATGCGGAGGTCACGGGACTGCTGGACCGGCACGGGCGCCCCATCCGGTACTCCTATACGGAGCGGGACCAGCCGCTGTCCGCGTACCAGACCGTGTTCGCCCTGCCGTCCGCCGACGGCGCGGGCAGCGCGGAGATGCCGAGTGCGGCACGGCCCTTCACCTCGCGGCTGGTGGCGGAGCTGGTGAGCCGGGGTGTGCAGTTCGCGCCGGTCACGCTGCACGCCGGTGTGGCGTCGGCGGAGGCGCACGAGCCGCCGTATCCGGAGCGCTTCGTGGTGCCGGAGGTGTCGGCTCGGCTCATCAATGCGGTGAGGGCGGAGCGGACGGGGCGCGAGGGCGGAAGGGTCGTCGCGGTGGGGACGACGGCCGTCCGGGCCGTCGAGTCGGCGGTGGGCGCCGACGGTGTCGTACGGGCGCGGGAGGGCTGGACCGGTCTGGTGGTGACGCCCGAGCGCGGGGTGCGGGTGGTCGACGGGCTACTGACCGGACTGCACGAGCCGGAGGCGTCGCATCTGCTGATGCTGGAGGCGATCGCGGGGCGGGCGGCGGTCGAGCGGGGCTATGCGGAGGCGCTGGCCGGGCGCTACCTGTGGCACGAGTTCGGCGACAGCCATCTCCTGCTGCCCGGGAAGTGACATCACACAGCGCATTGCTCTCGCAACGATCCGCGAGAAAGGCACTCTCCCGATGTGAGGCCGCGCATAGGAGCCAGATCACGTACGAAGACCCATAGGAGACAGGGAGGACCCCCGTGAACGGGAAAGACTGGCCGGTCTGCCCCATTTTGCCGTTCCTTTGACCACGATCGCGGGTCGTAGGTCACACCTTTGCCAGGCGATTTTGCGGGCGCTAAGAATGGCTGCCGTCGCTCGGCGCCGCGGCCTCTGACCGCGGCGCTCGTGCCGGAAACACCCTGTCCACCGGCACCAGAGCGACCTCCGCGCCAGTCGAAGAGGTCCAGCATTCATGCCCCAGAACACCGGTATCCGTGCTCGCTGTCGTGCGCTGACCGCGACCCAGAAGCTGTCCGCCGCCGGCGTGGCCGCCCTCGGTGTCGCCACCCTCGCGCTCACCGCGGTGCCGAGCGAGGCGCAGACCCCCGCGAACGAGGCCGCGCTCGCGTCGGCCCCGGTGCTGCTCGGCGACGGGCCGGTCAAGGACCTCAAGGTCAGCGTCACCGACCAGCTGGCGGGCCCCGGCCTCAAGGCCGAGGCCATAGCGGCGCGGAAGAAGGCCGCCGCGGACGCCGTCGCCGGCCGGCAGGCCGCGCTCAGGGCGAAGACGGCGGCCGTGCAGAAGGCCCGGCAGCAGGCCGCACGGCAGCGCACGGCGCAGCAGGCGGCGAGCCGGTCCGCGCAGCGCGCGCGGATACGGCCGGCCGCGCCCAGGGCCTACGGCCACAACCTCGACGGCTGGATCCGCCACGCCCTGGACGTCATGCGGCAGAAGGGGATCCCGGGCTCGTACAGCGGCCTGCACCGCAACATCATGCGGGAGTCGTCCGGCAACCCGATGGCGATCAACAACTGGGACGTGAACGCCGCCAACGGCATCCCGTCCAAGGGCCTCCTCCAGGTCATCCAGCCGACCTTCGACGCGTACCACGTGGCCGGCACCTCCCGGAACATCTACGACCCGGTCGCGAACATCGCCGCCGCCGCCAACTACGCGGCCCACCGGTACGGCTCGATCGACAACGTCAACAGCGCGTACTGACCCGCACACGGGGCCGGGACCGGACACGCCGAAGGGCGGCACCCGCTGAGGGGTGCCGCCCTTCGGGGTCGAACGGGAGAGGTTACTTCCGCATGACCTCGGGCTCGTGGCGGCGCAGGAAGCGGGCCACGAGGAAGCCGCAGATCACCCCGAGGGCGATCAGGGCGGCCATGTCCATGCCCCAGGCCGACGCCTGGTGGTCCCACAGCGGGTCCGTGCTGGTCGGGTCGTCCGTGTTCGGGGCGATGTTGTTGAAGTCCAGCGTCGTACCGGCGGCGGCCACGGCCCAGCGGGACGGCATCAGGTACGAGACCTCGTTCACGCCGACCGTGCCGTGCAGGGTGAAGAGGCAGCCGGTGAAGACGACCTGGATGATCGCGAACATGACCAGCAGGGGCATGGTCTTCTCGGCGGTCTTCACCAGGGCGGAGATCACCAGGCCGAACATCATCGAGGTGAAGCCCAGCGCCATGATCGGCAGGCACAGCTCGAACAGCGTGGCGTTGCCGAGGACGAGGCCCTGCTCGGGGATCTCGCGGCTGGAGAGGCCGATCACGCCGACCATGAGGCCCTGCAGCACGGTGACGACGCCGAGGACGATCACCTTCGACATCAGGTACGCGGAGCGGGACAGGCCCGTGGCGCGTTCCCGCTCGTAGATGACCCGTTCCTTGATCAGTTCACGGACGGAGTTGGCGGCGCCCGCGAAGCACGCTCCGACCGCGAGGATCAGCAGGACCGTGGTGGCGGTGCCGTTCGGGACGGGGATGCCGGTCTTGGGGTTGATCGGGTTGACCAGCAGGCCCCTCTTGTGGTCGATGAGCAGGCTCACCGCGCCGAGCACCGCGGGCAGGATCACCGTCAGCGCGAGGAAGCCCTTGTCGGAGGCGATGACCGCGACGTACCGCCGGACCAGCGTGCCGAGCTGCGACATCCAGCCCTGCGGCTTGGGCGGCCTGATGGCCTGCGGCGGCGGCATGTGGACCGACTGCGGGGCGACGGCGTCGATGTCCGCGGCGTACATCTGGTAGTGCTGCGAGCCCTTCCAGCGGCCCGCCCAGTCGTAGTCGCGGTAGTTCTCGAAGGCGGAGAAGACGTCGGCCCAGGTTTCGTAGCCGAAGAAGTTCAGCGCCTCCTCCGGCGGGCCGAAGTAGGCGACGGAACCGCCGGGCGCCATCACGAGGAGTTTGTCGCACAGCGCCAGTTCGGCCACGGAGTGGGTGACGACCAGGACCGTGCGGCCGTCGTCGGCGAGGCCGCGCAGCAGCTGCATGACGTCGCGGTCCATGCCCGGGTCGAGTCCGGAGGTCGGCTCGTCCAGGAAGATCAGCGACGGCTTGGTGAGCAGCTCCAGGGCCACCGAGACGCGCTTGCGCTGGCCGCCGGACAGGGAGGTGACCTTCTTGTCCTTGTGGACGTCGAGCTTCAGCTCGCGCAGCACCTCGTCGATGCGGGCCTCGCGCTCGGCGGCCGTGGTGTCGGCGGGGAAGCGGAGCTTGGCCGCGTACTTGAGGGCCTTCTTGACCGTCAGCTCCTTGTGCAGGATGTCGTCCTGCGGAACGAGGCCGATGCGCTGGCGCAGCTCGGCGAACTGCTTGTAGAGGTTGCGGTTGTCGTAGAGGACATCGCCCTGGTTGGCCGGGCGGTAACCGGTGAGCGCCTTCAGCAGCGTCGACTTGCCGGAGCCGGACGGGCCGATGACCGCGATGAGCGACTTCTCCGGAACGCCGAAGGAGACGTCCTTGAGGATCTGCTTGCCGCCGTCGACGGTGACGGTGAGGTGGCGGGCGGAGAAGGAAACCTCACCGGTGTCGACGAACTCCTCGAGGCGGTCGCCGACCAGACGGAACGTCGAGTGGCCGACGCCGACGATGTCGTTCGGGCCGAGCAGCGCCGAGCCGCCCTTGCCGATCGGCATGCCGTTGACGAACGTGCCGTTGTGCGAGCCGAGGTCGCGGATCTCGAAACGGCCGTCGGGTGTGGCGTGGAACTCGGCGTGGTGGCGGGAGACCTGGAGGTCGGAGACGACCAGTTCGTTCTCCAGCGCACGGCCGATGCGCATCACATGACCGAGCGAGAACTGGTGGAACGTGGTCGGGCTGCGGTCGCCGTAGACCGGCGGCGCCCCCGCGCCACCACCGGGGCCCTGCTGCTGCGGAATCTGCGCGGCGCCCTGCTGCGGCTGCTGCCAGCCCTGCTGGGGAGCCTGCGGCTGAGGTGCCTGCTGGGCCCAGCCGGCGCCTGCGCCCTGGGCCGCGTACGGCTGCTGCTGCGGCTGTGCCTGCGGGGTGGCGACGGCGGCCGCGGCCCCGGAGAGGTTCAGGCGCGGCCCGTCGGTCGCGTTGCCGAGGTGAACGGCCGAGCCGGGGCCGATCTCCAGCTGATGGATCCGCTGTCCCTGCACGAACGTGCCGTTGGTGCTGCCGTGGTCCTCGACGACCCAACTACGGCCGTTCCAGCTGATCGTGGCGTGACGCCAGGAGACCCTGGCGTCGTCGAGCACGATGTCCCCCTGCGGATCGCGTCCGAGGGTGTAGGTCCTGGACGCGTCGAGCGTCCAGGTGCGTCCGTTCAATTCCAGTACGAGTTCAGGCACTCCATGCCCCACTGAGTTGTCCCCCGAGTTACCCCCATCACAGGGAGTCTAGGGATGTCGAACATCGTGGGGAACTATTTCAGGCTCAGCACTCTGACCGAAAGTCGGGCCCTGTGAAGACCGCGTACGGTCCCCGGCACACGTCCCGTTGACGGGGGTGAAACCGGCCCGGAGAGTGGTAATCCTCCGCGAGGGGGACATCCGCGGTGGATTGCCGCGGCGCGGATCGGGGGCTGACGATGGGCATCGGGGCCGGGAAAGACGGCGGGAGGCTGCCGTGGACGGATGTGCTGCTGTCCGCGATCGCCTCCGTGAGCTGGGCGTTGATCGGGATGGCGGGGACGGCGGCGCTCGGACTGCATCTGCTCCGGGCGGACGCGGCGGGCTCCCTGGGGCCGATGACCGCGGCGGTGGTGGCGCTGGGGGCGAACGGGTCGGTCACGCCGTCCGGGGACGTGTCCGCGTTCGGGCTGAAAGGCGCGCAGGCGACGACGGCCGTGGAGATCACGCCTTTGGGTGTGAGTCTGGTGGGTGCGCTGCTGCTCTGCTGGTTCTTCCTGCGGTCCTTGCGGGCAGCGGGAGTTGCGGTCTCCCCCGCCGAACTCCTCGCGCGCGCGGGCGCGGTGGTCGTGCTGTTCGTGGCGGTGCTGGGCGGTCTCGCCTGGGCCGGCCACGACATCATTACCATCGACGGGCGCTCACTGGGGCTCGACGGGCTCCCGGGGGCGGGCGGCGACGGCGGCCTGACCATTCCGGGGCTGGGGGACATCGGCGGGCTGCTGCCGGGCCGGCTGGGTGACCTCGTCCGCGCGAAGGCCGCGGTCGGCTTCACCGTCGACACGATGCCCACGCTGCTCGGGGGCGCCGCGTGGGCGGCCGGAGTGCTGCTGATCGCGCTCCTCGCGTCGCGGCGCACTCCCCTGCCGCGCGGCTGGGAGGCGGTGCACCGTGTGGTGCGCCCGGCCGCGTCCGCACTGCTGACCGTGCTGATGGTGGCGGTGGTGGCCGGCCTCGCGGCCGCGGCGTACGCGGCGGTCGGCGACGACCGTCCGGCGCGGATCACGGGGGCGGCGCTGCTCGGCGCGCCCAACGGGGTGTGGCTGGGCGTCCCGATCGGCCTGTTCGTGCCGTGGGACGGCAGCGCCACGGGTGAGCTGGCGAAACTGCTGCCCGGCCCGCTGGACCGGCTGCTGGGCGTGGGCACGCACCAGCCCGTCACCGTGGGCCGCCTGGCCGCGCTGGACGGCAGGGTGTGGCTGCTGGCGGCCGCCGCGGCGCTCATGATGCTCCTGGCGGGTGTCCTGACCGCGGTGCGTACGCCTGTCGTACGAGCCGGGGATGCCGCTGCCGTACCGGGTCCAGTGCCCGCTGCCGTACGGGAGCCCGGTCCCCTCCGCTTCGCAGGGCACTGCGCCCTGCGGCTCGGCATCGTGACGGCGTCGGCACTGCCGCTGCTGGCCTGGCTGACGGACGTGTCGGTGGACGCCTCGCTGTCCGTGTTCGGCTTCGACGCGTTCGGTGCGGGAATCGAGTTGCACGGGCACCTCGGCATGGCGCTGCTGCTGGGTGCGGCCTGGGGCGCGGGGGCCGGGGCGGCCGGGGCCCTGCTCGCGTACGCGACCGGGGCGGCGGGAAGCCGGACGGCGGCGCCGGCACGGAGTGCCGTGGGGCCGCCGCAGGCGGGACCGGTCGCCTCCCCGGCGGGAGCGGAGGGGGCAGGTCCCTACACACCGGGCAGGCCGTACCGCCCGCCGAACCCCGACACCAACCCGTACCTGCGGCTGCCGGAGGGGCTCGGCGAGCCCGAGGACGCACGGCCGGGAACGGCACCGGCCGGCGGCGCGCGGGCGGGCGGCGCGCCGCCGTCCGGACGCCAGGACGGCGGACGGCCGCGTGGCGGACCAGCCGGGGCGCGGTCGGCAGGCGCATGGGCCGAAGGGGGACGGGCTGAAAGGGGACGGGCCGAAGACGGACGGCCCGGAAACGGACGACCCGGAAACGGACGACCCGGAGGCGAATGGCCCGAAGCCGGACGACCCGGAGACGGACGGCCCGGAAACGGACGACCCGGAGGCGAATGGCCCGAAGCCGGACGACCCGGAGACGGACGGGCCGGAGGCGAACGGCCCGAAGACGGACGGGCCGGAGGCGAACGGCCCGAAGACGGACGCGCCGGAGGCGGACGGGCCGGGACGGCTCGCGAGGAGGGCGGCGCACGGCCTTCGCCGGACGGTCCCGGACGGGGTCCCGGACCGGATGGTCGTACGGAACCCGCTGCGGCGCCCCCCGAGGCGGGCGCGCCGCCGGGCGCGCCGCCCCCTCCCGGTGACATGTACGGCGCCCCCACGGTGGTACGTCCCCTCCAGCCGCCGGGCAGGCCACCGGGGCGGCGCCACGGGCCGTCGTCCCCGGACGACGGGCCGCCCCCACCGCCTCCCCCTCCCCCGGCCGCACCACCACGACGGCCGCGGGGCGGCTGACGGGACGGGGCCCGCCGGCCGCACCGGGGCGCGCCCCGTGTCGTCGCCGTCGGTCAAGGCGTACGCCATCCGCCCGTCATCCACTGTTCGCTGTCCGCTGGACGGACCTGGCACGCCGAAGGCACGGGGTGCCGGATACGGTGGAAGCACCATGAGCGCTTCGCAGACCCCCGACGCCCCCACTCTCCTCGTCAAGATCTTCGGCAAGGACCGGCCCGGCCTGACCGCCGGCCTGTTCGACACGCTGGCCGCCTACAACGTCGACGTGGTCGACATCGAGCAGGTCGTCACCCGGGGCCGCCTGGTGCTGTGCGCCCTCGTCACCGTGCCGCCGTCCGGGCTCGAAGGCGATCTGCGGGTCACGGTCCACAACTGGGCCGAGTCCAGGAAGATGCAGGCAGAGATCATCTCCGGCATCGGCGACAACCGTCCCAGGGGCGTGGGCCGCTCCCTCGTCACCGTCCTCGGCCACCCGCTCACCGCCAAGTCGACAGCCGAGATCGCCGCCCGCATCGCCGCGGTCGGCGGCAACATCGACCGTATCTTCCGGCTCGCGAAGTATCCCGTGACGGCGGTCGAGTTCGCGGTGTCCGGCGTGGAGACCGGACCGCTGCGCACCGCCCTGGTCACCGACGCCGCGGCACTCGGTGTCGACGTCGCCGTCGTCGCCGCCGGGCTGCACCGCCGCGCCCAGCGCCTGGTCGTCATGGACGTGGACTCGACGCTGATCCAGGACGAGGTGATCGAACTGTTCGCCGCGCACGCCGGCTGCGAGGCGGAGGTCGCCGAGGTGACGGCGGCCGCCATGCGCGGGGAGCTGGACTTCGAGCAGTCGCTGCACGCGCGTGTGGCGCTCCTCAAGGGGCTCGACGCGTCGGTGGTGGACAAGGTCCGCGCCGAGGTCCGGCTCACTCCGGGGGCCCGCACCCTGATCCGTACGCTGAAGCGGCTCGGCTTCCAGGTCGGCGTGGTCTCCGGCGGATTCACGCAGGTCACGGATGATCTGAAGGAACGGCTCGGCCTCGACTTCGCCCAGGCCAACACCCTGGAGATCGTCGACGGGAAGCTGACCGGCAAGGTCGTCGGCGAGATCGTCGACCGGGCGGGCAAGGCGAGGCTGCTGCGCCGGTTCGCAGCCGAGGCGGGCGTGCCGCTGGCTCAGACCGTGGCGATCGGTGACGGCGCCAACGACCTCGACATGCTGAACGCGGCCGGTCTGGGCGTCGCGTTCAACGCCAAGCCCGTCGTCCGCGAGGCCGCGCACACCGCGGTGAACTTCCCCTTCCTCGACACCGTCCTCTACCTGCTCGGCGTCACCCGGGAAGAGGTCGAGGCGGCGGACATGCACGACGACCCGCACTGAGCAGTCCACATGTGTGGCACCGGCCCGGCCCCAAGGGGTGCCGGGCCGGTGTCGTTGCGTCGGGGGTTACTCGCTCGGCGCCCAGTAGTCGAGCAGGGTGGCCACGCCGGGCTCCAGCGACTTCCAGGAGCCGTCGAAGGAGAGGACGGCGAAGGCGGCGGCCGGGAACCCGCGCCGGCTCATGCGCTCGCGGGCGTCGCCATCGGCGGCGCCCGCCAGGATCTCGGCGAGGCCCTGGACGCTCGGGTTGTGGCCGATGAGGAGCACGTTCCGCACGTCGTCGGCGGTTTCGTTGACCACGGCGATCAGCTCGCCGGGCGAGGCCTCGTAGAGCCGCTCCTCGTAGACGGTTTTCGGCCGCTGTGGAAGCTCCTGGACCGCGAGCTTCCAGGTCTCACGGGTGCGGGTCGCGGTGGAGCACAGGGCAAGGTCGAAGGGGATGCCGGTGTCGGCCAGCTTGCGTCCGGCGACGGCGGCGTCCATACGGCCCCGGTCGGCGAGCGGACGCTCGTGGTCGGCCACCTGCGGCCAGTCGGCCTTCGCATGCCGGAAGAGGACAATCCTGCGGGGTTCTGCGGAGCTCATGCGTCCCAGCTTCGCATGAGACAGGCCAACGGGCGCAGAGAGTTGACGGCGCCGGGGGCGCACCCGCGCACCGGCGGCTCACCCCGGCCCCGGCCACGCCCGCCGGGGTGAGACGGCGTGGGTCCCGGGACGGCGTCACGGGGAGCCGCAGGTCGGGGCGTCAGGCCCCGTGGTGGGTCACCGCCTGCTGGATCCACTCGACGAGGTGGCTGAGTGCCGGGTCGCCGCCGGCGCTCGCGTCCGCCGGGTTGAGTATCAGCGCCAGCAGGACGACGAAGGCCAGGGTCGGCAGGGCGAGGACCCACCAGGGCAGCCGGATGCCGACGCCGCCCGTGGTCGCCGGGTGGGGCCGGGTGTGCGTACGGGCCGACATGACTGCCTCCGTGGTCTTCGACGGTCGGTGGTCCGCGCCTCGCGGCCACACCTCGAAGGTACGGACTCCGCAGCCCTCAACCCATCCGGTGATCCACCCACTTGACCCTGACCCTCACCCCCTAGGGGACGGTGGGGTCAGCCGGGGGGCAAGGGTGGGGTCAGCCCCACCCCGGGGCGTCGGGGCGGTCGTCCGTCACGGTGCGGCTCGTCCGTCACGGTGCGGCGATGGTCGCGATGACGGCGATGAGGACGAAGATGGCGAGGAACGTGCCGAAGACGAGCAGCATCTTCTTCTGGCCGTTCTGGGGGTTCGGGTCGAGCACGGGCATGCGCTCAGTCTCGCACCCGGGCCCCGCCCGGGCACGGGTGGGGTCGGTCGTGTCCGGTGGGGCCGCCGTCCGTTCGGGGGGCCGTCTCGTCCTCCACGGTCCGGTCGCGGCCGGCGACGACGCCCACCGCGATCTGCGGGATCATCAGCCCCGTCATGAGGGCGAGCGGCATGCCCCAGCCGCCGCTGTGCTGGTAGAGGACGCCGACCAGCAGCGGCCCGGGGATCGACAGCAGATACCCGGTGCTCTGCGCGAACGCGGACAGCCGGGCCACGCCCGCACTCGTCCGGGCCCGCAGCCCCACCATGGTGAGGGCCAGCGGGAAGGCGCAGTTGGAGACGCCGAGGAGCAGGGCCCATGCCCAGGCGCCGCCGGCCGGGGACACGTACAGTCCCGCGTACCCCGCGAGACCGCACGCGCCGAGGGCGACCACGATCGGCCCTTGGTGCGGCAGCCGCGCGGCCAGCCGCGGGATGACGAAGGCCAGGGGGACGCCCATCACCATCGTGACCGCCAGGAGCACGCCGGCCGTGCCGGCGGGGACCCCCGCGTCACGGAAGATCTGCGGCATCCAGCCCATCGTGATGTACGCGGCGGTGGCCTGGAGGCCGAAGAAGACGGCCAGCGCCCACGCGGTACGGCTCCGGGTGATCGGCGGCCCGCCGGGCGCGTCGTGGTCGGCTGCCGCGGTGGGGGTGCTCCCGGTGAAGGCTGCGTCACGCGCGCGTGCGAACGGAATCCACGGCAGCACGGCCGCCGCCGCCAGCACCGACCACACGGCGAGCCCGGGCCGCCAGCCGCCGCCCAGTGCGTCGGTCACGGGCACGGTGACCGCGGCCGCGCCGGCCGTGCCCAGGGCGAGCGCCATCGAGTACAGCCCCGTCATGGGCCCCACCCGGTCGGGGAACCAGCGTTTGACGATCACCGGCATCAGGACGTTTCCGACGGCGATGCCCATGAGGGCGAGCGCGCTGGCGGCGAGGAAGCCGGCGGTGGTGCCGGTGTAGGGGCGGATCACCAGGCCGGCGGTGACCGCGGCCATTCCCCCGCACACCACGGCGGCCGGCCCGAAGCGGCGGGCGAGCCGCGACGCGGTGACGCCGAAGACGGCGAAGCACAGCGGGGGGACGGAGGTGAGCAGTCCCGCGACGCTGCCGCTCATACCGAGACCGTCGCGCACCTCTTCGAGGAGGGCGCCGAGGCTGGTGACCGCGGGCCGCAGGTTGAGTCCGGTGAGGACGATGCCGGCGACCAGCAGCCGCATGGTCCACGCGCGCGTGCCGGAGGCTCCGGTGCCGGACACCACAGTGCCGGACACCCCTGTGCCGGTCGGCGGACCGGCGGAGCGTATCGGTGTGGACGCCGTCGTCCCTGTCTTCTCGCGCACCATGCGGAACATCATAGAATCATGGGATGATTGACTGTCCATGGTCCCGGCCCACCCGGCTGTCATGACGCTGAGCCACCCCCGCCGGTCCGCGCTGTCCGAGCAGGTCATCGCCGAGCTGCGGAAGCAGATCACTTCGGGCGAATGGCCCGTGGGCTCCCGCATCCCCACCGAGCCCGAGCTGGTCGCGCAGCTCGGCGTCGCCCGCAACACGGTCCGCGAGGCCGTCCGGGCACTCGCGCACAACGGTCTGCTGGACATCCGCCAGGGATCGGGCACGTATGTGGCGGCGACGAGTGAGCTGGCGGGTGTGATGCACCGCCGGTTCGCCGACGCCGACCCGGCCCATGTCGCCGAGCTGCGTTCCACCCTGGAGTCGGGGGCCGCCCGGCTGGCCGCCGAGCGGCGCACCGAGCGCGAGCTCAAGCAGCTGGAGACGCTCCTCGCCCGCCGGGAGAAGGCATGGGCGTCCGGGGACACGGAGGCGTTCGTGGCCGCCGACGCGACGTTCCACCTGGCCGTGGTGGCCGCCTCCCACAACGACGTGATGACGGCGATGTACGCGGACCTGGGCGATGTGCTGCGGGACTGGCTGCGCGGCGACGTCGGCGAGGAGCTGACACCGGAGACGTACCTGGACCACACGGGGCTCCTGGACGCGATCCGTGAGGGTGACGCGGCCGCCGCTGCCGCCGCGGCGGCGAGCTACCCGATCATGTGCCGTCCGGGGCGCCCCGCGCCCGCCCGCCGCCCGCCGCGCCTCACCGCGCGTGACTGACCCACGCCGAGCGGACCTTCTCCCAGCACCGGCCGGCCAGCCGTACGGTCATGGCGGGCCCGTCGTCGACGGGGGCCGTGTCGGTGTCGATGTCCCACCAAGGGTCGCACTCGATGTGCAGACTCACGTGATCCGTGTCGGGATAGGGGTTGTGGCAGTACGCCACGACGTCCACGCCGGTGACCCGGACACGGCACTCGGCGCCGAAGGGCCGCGGATCCGCGGTCTTCGCGGCGTCCACGCGCGCGTGGGACATGGCCTCGTAGGGAAGGACCGTCACCAGCGAACCGGCGACGACGAACAGGGCGATACGGCGGGACAGGGCGATACGGCGGGACAGGCGCACAACGAAACCTCCTCGGCCGTACGGCTGCGGGGCGTCGCGTACTCCCAGCGTGCGTGCCCAAGGGCCCCGAACGCCCGGTCAGCTACTCCGAACGGGCGACGCCCCGCTCCCCGCGCGGAGCGGGGAACGGGGCGCCGACCTCGGACAACGGGGTGAAGTGAGCCCGTGAGCGATTGCGCAAGCGGTCACGCGCCGACGGCGTGCACACCGCCGTCCACGTGGATGATCTCGCCGGTGGTCTTCGGGAACCAGTCGCTGAGCAGGGCGACGACACCGCGGCCCGCGGGCTCCGGGTCCTTGAGGTCCCACTCCAGCGGGGAGCGGCTGTCCCACACGGAGGCCAGCTCGCCGAAGGCGGGGATGGACTTGGCGGCCATGGAGGCGATCGGGCCCGCGGAGATCAGGTTGCAGCGGATGTTCTGCTTGCCCAGGTCGCGCGCCATGTAGCGGTTGACGGCCTCCAGGGCCGCCTTGGCGGGACCCATCCAGTCGTACTGCGGCCAGGCGATCTGCGCGTCGAAGGTGAGGCCGACGACCGAGCCCCCGTTCTGCATCAGCGGCAGGCAGGCCATGGTCAGCGACTTCAGGGAGAACGCCGAGACGTGCATGGCGGTGGCCACCGACTCGAACGGCGTGTTGAGGAAGTTTCCGCCGAGGGCGTCCTGCGGGGCGAACCCGATGGAGTGCACCACACCGTCGAGGCCGCCCAGCTCCTCGCCGACGATGTCGGCCAGGCGCGCGAGGTGCTCGTCGTTGGTGACGTCGAGTTCCACGACCTTGGTGGGCTTCGGGAGCTTCTTCGCGATGCGCTCGGTCAGCGTGGGCCGCGGGAACGCGGTCAGGATGACCTCGGCGCCCTGCTCCTGGGCCAGCTTCGCGGTGTGGAACGCGATGGAGGACTCCATCAGCACACCGGTGATCAGGACGCGCTTGCCCTCGAGAATTCCGCTCATGTGATCAGTGACCCATTCCCAGTCCGCCGTCAACGGGGATGACGGCTCCAGTGATGTACGAGGCGTCGTCGGAGGCGAGGAACCGCACCACTGCGGCGATCTCCTCGGGCTGCGCGTACCGGCCCAGCGGCACCTGCGCCAGGATGGCCTCGCGCTGCTCGTCGGTGAGCACCCGGGTCATGGCCGTGTCGACGAAGCCGGGAGCGACGACGTTGAAGGTGATGTCGCGTGAACCGAGCTCGCGGGCCAGGGAGCGCGCGAAGCCGACCAGCGCGGCCTTGGAGGCGGCGTAGTTCGACTGCCCGGCGGCGCCGAGCAGCCCCACCACCGACGAGATCAGCACCACGCGGCCCTTCCTGGCGCGGAGCATGGCGCGGTTGGCCCGCTTGACGACGCGGAAGGTGCCGACCAGGTTGGTCTCGACGACCGAGGTGAAGTCCTCCTCCGTCATGCGCATCAGCAGCTGGTCCTTGGTGACGCCGGCGTTGGCGATGAGGACCTCGACGGGGCCGTGCTCGGCCTCGATCTCCTTGTAAGCCTGCTCCACCTGCTCGGTGTCGGTGATGTCGCACTTGACCGCGAGGACACCCTCCGGCGGCTCACCCGAGCGGTATGTGATCGCGACCTTGTCGCCGGCGTCGGCGAACGCGCGGGCGATGGCGAGGCCGATGCCCCGGTTGCCTCCTGTGACGAGAACCGAGCGGCTCAACGGATCACCCTTTCGATAGCGGTCTGGAACCCCTGCTGGACAGGCGCCTTCGCCTGAAACCTATCGGTCCCGGTCGCTGCGCAGGCAATCGGGCACCGACAGCGACCTGGGGCACTCACTGTCGGTTTCCTACAGTGACCCCGCGGTCAGTCCGCCATTCCGGGGCACGCCGGGGCAGCGCCGCCGCCCCTGGCCGCCTCCGGCATCCGCCACGGGCGAGGACGGCACTGCGGTCGTACGAGAACTCTCGAGCGGAAATGGTGGTGCTCATGGAGGGCTCCTCCTCGTTCACACCGCCGCGGGACCGCCGCAGCACTTCTTGTACTTCCGTCCTGATCCGCACCAGCAGGGGCCGTTGCGGGGCGGGGGCCAGTCGGCCGCCCGGCCCGTGCGGGCGAGCTCGGCCGCGTACGCGGACCGGGTGCCGGGGGTGTCGGGGGATCCGTGGCTGCTCTCCGCGTACGCCTCCAGCTCCGCCAGTGCCGCCCGGCCCACCGCCAGACGCGGGGCGCCCTCCTCGGACAGGTCCCGCAGGGTCCGCTCGACCCGCCGCAGGTGTTCGGCGTGGTCGTCGCCGTAGGCCTCGGCCGCCTTCGGCCAGCGCTCCCGCAGCGCGGTGAACTCCTCCCGCGGCCAGTACAGGACGCACGACGCGCGCACCCGGGGGCGGCCGGCGGGGACGCGGCCGGCGGGGACCACGGCCGCCAGCCGGTCCGCCAGCTCGCCGAGTTCGTCCCCGAACGCTGCGGGGCCGTCCTCGTCCAGCCGCTTGACCCAGAGCGGATCGTGCAGCTCGTCCAGCGGCCGCACCCGGCCGGGCACCAGGGAGGAGCGCCGCTCGTGCAGGGAGTCCGCCGCCTCGTCCCAGTCGTCGTGCGGCGCGCCGAGCAGCCGCCGGACCCGGTGGCGGCCCACGATGAGCGTCTCGACGTCGTAGTGCTGCGGGTCCCGCTCCACCGCGTCAGGCGTCACCGGGGCCCCCGCGCCGAGCACGTGGGTGACGCCGGCGGTGTACCACTCGGCGGCCGCGGCCGCTCCGTCGAACGCCTCGACAGCCTCGGCGACGAAGTTCCAGGCGCCGGCGTGCCCGGGGTGCCGCCGCCGGAACGCGGCGGCCGCCGCCCGGGCCTCCTCCTCCCGTCCGGCCTCCCACAGCGTGCCGATCCGGAAGGCGTCCACCAGGTCCGGTTCCGCGCAGCCGCCGCCCTCCGGATCCAGCAGCCGCTCGTACACGGCGACGGCGCGCTCGTGCTCCCCCGCGTCGCTCCAGGCGTCGGCGGCCTCCAGCAGCAGCTCCTCGCGGTCCTCGGGACGCTGCTCCGCCAGTTCCTCGCACGTCCGCGCCGCCTGGGCGCAGGCCGCCGGGGGCGGGGGCCCGCCCGGGCGGAGGTCGGGGGCGGGCGGGTTCGTGCGCGGCCGGTTCCGCTGTGTGCCGTTCCCACGGCCGGTGCGGCGCTTGCTGGACATGGCTCCACGGTAATGCGGCCGGGGAGCCGCCGTCGGGGCCGCGGCCGGATCGGCGGGGCGGGTGCCGCGCGGCGCTCCGGGCCGTCCGCGCAGCGCCTCACACTCGCCACGCCGATCTCCCGGGCGCGTGCCCGCCAGGTGGCTGTGACCACGGCCGGTCTCCGCACGAGCCGCGCCCCACGGCGGGTGGCGGGCATGTGGTGCAGGCATGCGCCGAGCGTGCGGCCCCTTTCGGCGTGCCGACAGGGACGCCACCGATACGCGCGTTGCTTCCGTACCCACCGCGCCGCGTGGCTGCCCGGCACGTGCGACCGCCGCTCCACCCGGGGCGGCGGTCGGCGCGGGCGTCCGGTCAGGACACCAGTGTCTGCTCCCCCAGTTCTGTCAGCCTCACGGTGCACAGGCCGCGGCCCTCGTCCTTGACGTCCGTCACCTCCAGCTGGGTGCCCGGCAGGAGGATGAACTCCTCCTCGCCGGTGAATGCGGAGAAGTCGCGGATGCCCACGGCCCGGGCGGGGACCACCTCGAACAGCGTCCGCTTGCCGCGGCTGCGCAGGAACGACCTGGCCACGTTGATGTCGGACGTGCACGAGGAGACGCCCCACCAGGTCACGGTCTGTCCGAGCGGGTACTGCGCACGCAGGTCCAGCGGCACCCCGCGCCACAACGGCTCGGTGCGGACGGGGAGTTGCGATACCGCTGAGAACAGCAGCCGCAGATACGGCAGGTAGGGGACGAGCCTGGTCCGGTCCGGGGAACGCAGGGTGGCGTTGATCTCCCGGTAGAACGCGGACTCGCAGGTGTAGAGGTAGAGCGCGGCGATCGCGTCGGCGGACAGGTCGTCGGACACTTCGTCCGCCCGCCGCTTGCCGAACTCGTGCGACCGGTCGACGTACCGGCCCAGCCCGGACAGCAGCGCGGCGACCGGGGCGGCGGCCTCGCGGAAGTCCATGAGCGGGGTGTCGAACACGCCGGTGATCGCGGGAAGGACCAGCCCCTCGTGCTTGACGCTGGAGAGACGGTCGAGGTACAGCTGGTGCAGCTCCATGGTCGACGCGATGAACGCGCCCATGCGGTCGGCGATGTCGCCGTCGGCCCCGCCGGTCTCTGCCGCGAGCGTGTTCCAGCCGGTGCTCGGCAGCCAGTCGATCCCGTCGGCGCCCAGCGATGCGAGGGCGTCGTTCACCATGTCGAAGTGGTCGCCGTCGCAGAAGATGTCGCCCTGCGCCGCCGGGTTGGCGTGGTCGATGTGCCGGACCTCGACCGCGGGGTACTTCTCCTGGAGCTTGAGGACGACCTTCTTCAGGCTGCGGGCGTGCGCCCCCCACCACGCGAAGACGACCCCGCGGTCCTCCTCGTCCGCGTCCTGCTTGGCCTTGAGGATCTCCTCGACGATCTGCTCGGCGACCGGCCGCCAAAACCTGGTGTGCCGGTCGGTGCCGATCGCCCCGTCGCCGCTGGCCGTCAGCGCGGCGTTCAGCAGCAGCACGCCCTGCGTGAGCATCGCCTGGAACCACTCCGGCGGCTGGACGGTGTCCTGCTTCCTCAGCAGCGCGCGGATGTCGGCTATCGGGGTCTTCTTGGGTATGCCGTACTTCCACATGGCCGCTGCCTTGATGATGCAGCGGATGCTGACGACCCTGCCGAACTGGCTGTCCTTCCAGTCGTGGAAGGTGTTGTCGAACATGGCGATGCCGGTGGCGCTCTCCGGCCGCGGGTACGGGTTCTGGCCGAAGACGACGACCTTCCACTTGTGCGGCGCGTTGGGCTTGAGCGCCTGGAAGGTCAGTTCGCGCACGGGCACGACCTCCGAACTGCGGCCCGGGCCGATGAACGCGGCCGCGTCCGGCTGCGCCTCGATGACCGGTTTCAGCAGCGGAAGCCACGGCTCACCGCCGCCCTTGAACAGCTCCGCGAGGGCCAGCGGGTCGTTCGGGTCGGGCGCGGCGGGGGTGGGGGCGTCGCTCATGGCGGCAGGGCTCCAATGGTCGAACCGGTTCTGGTGGAAGGCCTGATCGGCGAAGTGCCCATGAGGCTATGCCGGCCCACTGACAGTCCTCCCCCGGTTCGTGGAGGCGCCGGGCCGAGGCGGCCGCTCTGTCAGTGGGGCCCGGTAGCGTCCCGATCCGTCGAGCAACCGTTCCCGATCGGAGTGAGCCATGACCGTCGACCACGTGCAGCCGCCTCTCGAAGTGGTGCTGACCGACATCAACACCGCGGTGGTGGAGGCGTGGCGAGCGGCGTTCGCCGACACTCCCGGGATCCGGATCCGCAAGGGCTCGATCGTCGCCCAGGACGTCGACGCCTGGGTCAGCCCCACCAACTCCCGGGGACGGATGGACGGCGGGGTCGACGCGGTCGTCAAACGGCACCTCGGCGCGGGCATCCAGCTGCGGGTGCAGAAGGCGATCCGCGGCCAGTTCGCGGGAGCACTCCCGGTGGGCAGCGCGGTGTGCGTCGCGTCCGGGGCGGTCAAGCCGAGGTTCCTGATCTCGACGCCGACGATGGAGACGTCCTCGCAGAACATCAGCGAGACCCTGAACGTGGCCCTGGCCTGCGCTGCCGCGTTCCAGGCGATCCACCGGCAGAACAAGGAGGCACCGGGCAGCATCCGGTCGGTGGCGCTGGTCGGCATGGGTGCCCGGACCGGCCGGGTGCCGGCCCGTGTGTGCGCCAACTTGATGTGGACGGGCTACACCCTCTTCAACGACCACGTCTTCGAGGACTACGACGACCTGCGCGACACGATCGTCGCGCAGCTCGACGACATCGAGAGCGCGCCCGCGGAGAAGCGGGTCCGCATAACGCCGCCCAAGCGCACCGTCCCGCGCCGCTGACGAGACTCCCCGCCCCGGCGTCCGGCGCGCCGACAGGATCCGCCGGGTCCGGCGCGCCGCCTTCGCTCATGTTGTGCCGCCTTCGCTCATGTTGTGGCGCCGTCTCCGCGCACCGGACGCGCCGGAAGCGGCCGGTGCGGGTGGCCGGGCTGCGGGCCCGGCACCGGATGCCGGCGGTCCGCGGAGGTCCGGCGCCGGGCCGCCCTCCGGAGATGTCCCGCATGAGCGGCCCGCATGGGACATGCTTCAGTTCCGGCTTGTGCGTGGCCGCGCCACCGGCCGGACGAACCCGACGGCCACAGCGAAGGGAATCCCACCCGTGCCCCATGAGATCGATCAGTCGTTCCTCGCGCTTCCGCTGCGCTCACTGGCCGACGCCGCGCTGGCCCGTGCGCGGTCGCTGGGGGCCGAGCACGCGGACTTCCGGTTCGAGCGGGTGCGCAGCGCGTCCTGGCGGCTGCGCGACGGCAAGCCCTCCGGTTCGTCGGACACGACCGACCTCGGGTACGCGGTCCGGGTCGTGCACGGCGGCACCTGGGGGTTCGCCTCAGGTGTCGACCTCACCGCGGACGCCGCCGCCGCGGTCGCCTCGCAGGCGGTGGCGATGGCCGAGCTGTCGGCGCAGGTGATCGGGGCGGCCGGGTCGGACGAGAGGGTGGAGCTGGCGGACGAGCCGGTGCACGCCGACCGGACGTGGGTCTCCTCGTACGAGATCGATCCGTTCACCGTGCCCGACGAGGAGAAGACGGGGCTGCTGGCCGACTGGAGCGCACGGCTGCTCGGAGCCGAGGGCGTCAACCACGTGGACGCCTCTCTGCTGACCGTCCACGAGAACAAGTTCTACGCCGACACCGCCGGGACCGTGACCACCCAGCAGCGGGTACGGCTGCACCCGCAGCTCACCGCGGTCTCGGTCGATGAGTCCACCGGCGAGTTCGACTCGATGCGCACCCTCGCGCCGCCGGTCGGCCGCGGCTGGGAGTATCTGACGGGCACCGGCTGGGACTGGGACTCCGAGCTGGCGCGGATTCCGGAGCTGCTCGCCGAGAAGATGCGCGCGCCGAGCGTCGAGGCGGGGGTGTACGACCTCGTCGTCGACCCGTCCAACCTGTGGCTGACCATCCACGAGTCCATCGGCCACGCCACCGAGCTGGACCGGGCGCTGGGGTACGAGGCCGCGTACGCGGGTACCTCCTTCGCCACCTTCGACAAGCTGGGCAAGCTGAGATACGGCTCCGAGCTGATGAACATCACCGGTGACCGCACCGCCGAGCACGGACTCGCGACGATCGGCTACGACGACGAGGGCGTCGAGGGCCAGTCCTGGGACCTCGTCAAGGACGGCACACTCGTGGGGTACCAGCTGGACCGGCGCATCGCCAGACTGACCGGCTTCGAGCGGTCCAACGGGTGCGCCTACGCGGACTCGCCCTCGCACGTGCCGGTGCAGCGCATGGCCAACGTGTCGTTGCGGCCGGATCCGGCCGGGCTGTCGACCGAGGACCTGATCGGCGGGGTGGATCGCGGGATCTACGTCGTGGGCGACCGCTCCTGGTCGATCGACATGCAGCGGTACAACTTCCAGTTCACGGGCCAGAGGGCGTACATGATCCACAACGGGCGCCTGGCAGGGCAGATCCGGGACTTTGCGTATCAGGGGGTCACGCCCCGGTTCTGGGGTTCCTTGGAGGGCGTCGGAGGTCCCCGGACCTATGTGCTGGGAGGGGCGTTCAACTGCGGAAAGGCCCAGCCGGGACAGGTCGCCGCCGTGTCCCACGGGTGCCCGTCCGCGCTGTTTCGGAGTGTGAACATCCTGAACACGACAAACGAGTCGGGGCGCGCCTGACGACCAGGGGGCGGAACGAAGCCCCGCGGCGGCTCCGGCGTCAGCCCCGGACGGTCGTCGAGGGTGCCGGGCGCCTCGCGGTCCACGGTGCGGCGGACAAGGCGCCCCCGCACCGGCTCGTAGGCCCGGTCAGCCGGAGGCCGGGGCGCCGTCGGCCGCGTCCGTGGAGCGCAGCAGGCGCAGGAACGCCTTCACGCCCGTGATGATCTCCTGGTTGTCGGTGAGGCGGTTCACCGTGGACTCGAACTCCCTGCCCAGCGCGGCGATCCTGCGGTCCGCCTCGTCGGTCCGCTCGTATGTGCTCATGGCCAGCGCGTCCATGGTGCGGCGCAGTTCGGCGAGGGCTCGGTACTGTTCCTCCGCTTTCTCCTCCAGCACCCGCAGCCCGGCCTCGGCGCGGTCCAGTCGGCCGCGCAGCTCGACGACGTCGTCCCGCGGATACGTGACGTCCTTCAGGAGGGTGCCCAGGCGCCGCCGGAGCTGGCCGAAGTAGGCGCCGGCCGGACGGAAGAAGGTGCTCAGCAGGAAGAACGCGGCGAACCAGTAGCCCGTGAACTCGCCCGTCGCCCAGGTGATCACGAAGACGACGGCCGCCGTCAGGACGTGACCCGCGACCGCCGCCCGGAGCATCGTGCGGGCGATGCGCGCGGCCTCGGCGTCCCGGGCCGGGGAGACCTCCATGCCCTTCTCACGGCTCACCGCGATCTCGGCCAGCACCGCGTGCGCGTGGAAGTACAGGTTCCAGGGCAGGGTGAGCAGGAGCAGCAGCCACAGAAGGCTCAGCGCGCCCGCCCCGACGGCGAACACCACCGCGGGCGGCGCCCCCGCCACATAGGCGAAGACCAGTGCTGCGGCCGCCCCCACGACGGCCACCACGGCTCCCAGAGTTCTGCCCATACCCCCGCCTCCCGTCTGTACGTCGACACGGCCCATCGTCCCCGGCCCGGTGCGGCTCGGCATGAGTAGGCGTACTCAGTGAAGCGTGCGACGCGGCCGGTCCCTCCCCAGGAGTGACGAACAGGCTCTCTCGGTGTTCAGGCCGCTCGGACCCGAGGCAGGAATCGCGTCCCGCCCCCATCTCTGCTGGGTAGTCTCTGCGCTGATCCACAATCCGGTCTCCGGAGCCGTCCTCGAATACGCCGAGGCGCTCCGGAGGCCACCACCAAGTCATCAACCAGACCCCGTACGGTCGAGTTTCAACCACTGTAGACAGGGATTGAGGGCAGACCGTGAATAACCCCCTGACCTGCACAAATGCCGATCAGAGAGGTACGCCCCCGAACCCTGCGGGGAACTTCCGGTCCACCGTCGCGGCCGTCCCGCACGGCTGCCCGCCGGCCCTCTGCAGAGGCGTCAACATTCTGAACACCACCCAGGAGGCCGGCCGATGACCGCGCGTACGCACAAGCCGCACGAGATCGTCGAGCGGGCCCTCGCACTGTCCCGGGCGGACGGCTGTGTGGTGATCGCCGACGAGCGCTCCACCGCCAATCTGCGGTGGGCGGGCAACGCGCTGACCACGAACGGTGTCACGCGCGGGCGCACCCTCACCGTCATCGCGACCGTGGACGGCGCACAGGGCACGGCGTCCGGTGTCGTCTCCCGCTCGGCCGTCACCGCCGACGAGTTGGAACCGCTCGTCCGGGCGGCGGAGGCCGCGGCGCGCTCCGCCGGTCCCGCCGAGGACGCGCAACCGCTGGTCACGGGCGTGCCCGAGGCGCCGGACTTCACTCAGGCGCCCGCCGAGACCTCGTCGGCCGTCTTCGCGGACTTCGCGCCGGCGCTCGGCGAGTCGTTCGCACGCGCGCGTACGGGCGGCCGGGAGCTGTACGGCTTCGCCAACCACGAGCTCGTGTCGACGTACGTCGGCACGTCGACGGGGCTGCGCCTGCGCCATGACCAGCCGAGCGGCACGCTGGAGCTCAACGCGAAGTCGCCGGACCACCGGCGCTCGGCATGGGCGGGGCGTTCCACCCGGGACTTCAAGGACGTCGACCCGGCGGCGCTGGACGCGGAGCTGGCCGGGCGGCTGGTCTGGGCGGAGCGCAGGATCGACCTGCCGGCGGGCCGCTACGAGACGCTGCTGCCGCCGACCGCGGTCGCCGATCTGCTGATCTACCAGATGTGGTCGGCGGCGGCCCGGGACGCGGCGGAGGGCCGCACGGTCTTCAGCAAGCCCGGCGGCGGCACGCGCGTCGGCGAGCGGCTCTCGGAGATGCCGCTGACCCTGCGCAGCGATCCGCACGAGCCCGGCCTGGAGACGGCGCCCTTCGTCATCGCGCACGCCTCCGGCGACGACGCCTCGGTGTTCGACAACGGGCTGCCGCTGAAGGCCACGGAGTGGATCGGCGGCGGCGAGCTGAAGCATCTGACGAGCACCCGGCACAGCGCGGCCCTGACCGGGCTGCCGCTCACCCCGTCGATCGGGAACCTGATCCTGGACGGAGGTGCCGACCGGTCTCTGGAGGAGATGGTCGCGCGCACCGAGCGCGGGCTGCTGCTGACCTGCCTGTGGTACATCCGCGAGGTGGACCCGGCGACCCTGCTGCTTACGGGCCTGACCCGGGACGGCGTCTACCTGGTGGAGAACGGCGAGGTCACCGGCGAGGTCAACAACTTCCGCTTCAACGAGTCCCCCGTCGATCTGCTGGGTCGCGCCAGCGAGGCGGGCCGCACGGAGAAGACGCTGCCGCGGGAGTGGAGCGACTGGTTCACACGGGCCGCGATGCCCCCGGTGCGCGTCCCCGATTTCAACATGAGCTCTGTCAGCCAGGGCGTATAACCTCGTAGTCGGCTGTCACCCGACCGCCGAGGACCACCCAAGGAGACACGAGAACCGTGACGGACATCGTCGACGAGCTGAAGTGGCGCGGGCTGTTCGCCCTGTCCACCGACGAGGAGGCTCTGCGCAAGGCGCTCGCGGACGGTCCTGTCACCTACTATTGCGGCTTCGACCCGACGGCGCCGTCGCTGCACGTGGGGCACCTGGTGCAGGTGCTCACCCTGCGCCGGCTGCAGCAGGCGGGGCACCGGCCGCTGGCCCTGGTGGGCGGCGCGACGGGCCTGATCGGGGACCCGCGCCCGACCGCGGAGCGCACGCTGAACGCTCCGGAGACGGTGGCCGGCTGGGTCGAGAAGCTGCGCCGCCAGATCGAGCCGTTCCTCTCCTTCGAGGGGGAGAACGCGGCGGTGATGGTCAACAACCTCGACTGGACGCAGGGACTGTCCGCGATCGAGTTCCTCCGGGACATCGGCAAGCACTTCCGTGTCAACAAGATGCTGACGAAGGACTCGGTCG
This sequence comes from Streptomyces sp. PSU-S4-23, assembly GCF_055632315.1. Taxonomy (NCBI): domain Bacteria; kingdom Bacillati; phylum Actinomycetota; class Actinomycetes; order Kitasatosporales; family Streptomycetaceae; genus Streptomyces; species Streptomyces sp. PSU-S4-23. Next base: position 1,624,852 of record NZ_JBVMUU010000002.1, read on the forward strand.
CCCGGCGCCTGGAGTCCTCCGAGGGCATCAGCTACACGGAGTTCAGCTACCAGATCCTGCAGGGCATGGACTTCCTGCAGCTCTACCGCGGGTACGGCTGCACGCTCCAGCAGGGCGGCAGCGACCAGTGGGGCAACCTCACGGCGGGCCTGGACCTGATCCACAGGCTGGAGCCCGACGCCACCGTGCACGCCATGGCGACGCCGCTGATGACCAAGGCCGACGGCACCAAGTTCGGCAAGACGGAGGGCGGCGCCGTCTGGCTCGACCCGGAGATGACCACGCCGTACGCGTTCTACCAGTTCTGGCTGAACGTGGACGACCGCGACATCTCGACGTACATGCGCATCCTGTCCTTCAGGTCCCGCGAGGAGCTGGAGGAGCTGGAGCGGCAGACCGGGGAACGCCCGCAGGCCCGTGCCGCGCAGCGTGCGCTGGCCGAGGAGCTGACGACGCTCGTGCACGGCGCGGAGCAGACGGCCGCCGTGATCGCCGCGTCCAAGGCGCTCTTCGGACAGGGCGAGCTGGCGGAGCTCGACGAGAGGACGCTTGCGGCGGCCCTCTCGGAGGTGCCGCACGCCCGGGTCGAGGGGCTCTCCCCGGTGGTGGACCTGTTCGCCGAGGTGGGCCTCGTGCCCAGCAAGTCGGCCGCGCGGCGCACGGTGAAGGAGGGCGGCGCGTACGTGAACAACGTGAAGGTGACGGCCGAGGACACCGTCCCCGCCAAGGAGGAGCTGCTGCACGGGCGCTGGCTGGTGCTGCGCCGCGGCAAGAAGAACCTGGCGGCGGTGGAGGTCGCGGGCGCCTGAGGCGCTCCCGCGCGAACGGAGGGGGCGGTCCCGCACGGGAGCGCCCCCTCGTCCGTTCCTTCAGGCCCGCTCCCTGTGTCCGCCGCCGCCCTTCGTCGACATGTACGCCATCTCGCCGAGGAAGACGAAGAGCACCGCCGCGGCGAGCTGCAGTCCGTGGCGGCTCCAGTCGATGCCCGGGGTGGCCGCGACACCGAGGGCCCGCGCGACGGCGTTGCCGACGATGCCTCCGATCACGCCCATGAGGGTGGTCAGCCACAGCGGGCTGTGCTGCTTGCCCGGCAGGATCAGCTTGGCCAGCAGACCGAGCACGAATCCGACGATGATCGCCCACAACCAGCCCATGACCGCCTCCTCGTACGGCTCGACGTGAGCAGTACGCCCAGTCTCGGACCGTCCGTCGTACGGCGCATGCCGAGTCCTCCGTACGCGGGATCGCGCAGCACCTCCGCCCAGGCCGCGCCTGCCCCGGTCTCGTAGCCTGCGCAGGCGCGGCGTAACGTGGAACATGTTCGGGCCCAGGTCCTGGCCGGGTACGGACCAGGTACGGGCCGGGGTGAGTCCGAGGCAGGCGGGCGGTGGAATGTGATGCGGAAGCCCAGAAGCGGGGGTAACGCCCAGGTATTCCGGATCACGGGTGCCCGGCAGGGGCTGGCGGAGGACGTCCGCGGCCGGCAGCGCCGCTACGTCATCTCGATGAGCATCCGCACCGTGTCGGTGATCCTCGCGGCCACCCTGTGGAACGTGGAGCGGCCGGTCGCCGTCATCGCGCTGGTCCTGGGTGCCACCCTGCCCTACGTCGCCGTCGTCATCGCCAACGCCGGGCGGGAGAACGCGCCGTCGCTCCCGTCGACGTTCGTCACCGCCCCGTTGCGCCCGATGCTCACGCAGCCCTCCGCGGAAGCCGCCCCCCGCCCGGGCGGAGACCAGAGCGCGGGCGGCTCCACGGAACCGGACCCGGAACGCGACCCGGCGGACGCCCCGGCCGGGCGCGCGGCCGGCGTCCCGGGCCAGCCGCGCGAGCGGAGCTGATCGGGGCGGGGCACCGGGAAACGGAACCAGACCCCGCGCGAAGCTCAAGAAAAGCTCAGATCAATCATGCTGTTCCGCTGCCGGGCACGGGGTCACCCGTGACATACTTCGTACGCGCTCCGCATCCCCCGTCGGAGCGACGGACCGACGCCGGGCAGCTCCCCCCGTGGCTGCTCGGCGTCGCCCTTTGGACGCCGCGTGGTGTCACGTGTCCGGCGTCCCCCGCAGCATCCCTCACCGCGCGAACGCCCCGAATCGGCGGGCGCTAGGGTCGGGGGGTGATGGTGAACGCCCCCGGCTCCGCCGCGCCCTCCCCGGTCTGCTCCGCGAAGGGCTGCCGCGCCGCCGCCGTATGGGTCCTGGCCTGGAACAACCCGAAGCTGCACACGCCCGAGCGCCGCAAGACATGGCTCGCCTGCGAGGAGCATCGCGAGCACCTGTCCCAGTTCCTGGGCGTACGCGGGTTCCTCAAGGACGTCGTGCCGCTGGCGCAGTGGGAGCCGCCGCAGCCCGCCGGATCGCGGGAGCCGCAGGAGCCCGGGACGGACTGACCCACGGCCCCGGGCCGCCCGCAGCGAACGGACCCGCCGGCCCACGGGACGTACGTCCGGGACCGGCTGTCCGCGGCGGGCGCCGGCTCAGCCTCCGATCGCCGACATCGGCCGGTCGGGCTGCAGGAACGACGGGTCGTCCAGCCCCGAGCCCGCCTTCTTGCCCCACATCGCGAGCCGCCAGATGCGGGCGATCTCCTCGTCCGGGGCGCCGGAGCGCAGTGCCGCGCGCAGGTCGGTCTCCTCGGTGGCGAACAGGCAGGTGCGGATCTGTCCGTCGGCCGTCAGCCGGGTACGGTCGCAGGCGGCGCAGAACGGGCGGGTGACCGAGGCGATCACGCCCACGCGGTGCGGGCCGCCGTCGACGACCCAGCGCTCGGCCGGGGCGGAGCCCCGCTCGCCGGCGCCCTCGGGGCTCAGCTCGAAGCGCGTCCGCAGCGAGGCCAGGATGTCCGTCGCGGTGACCATGCCCTCGCGCTTCCATCCGTGCTGGGCGTCCAGGGGCATCTGCTCTATGAAGCGGAGCTCGTAGTCGTGCTCGACCGCCCAGGCGAGCAGGTCGGGGGCCTCGTCGTCGTTCAGGCCCGGCATCAGGACGGAGTTGACCTTGACCGGGGTCAGGCCCGCCTCGCGGGCCGCCCGGAGGCCGTCGAGGACGTCCCGGTGCCGGTCGCGGCGGGTGAGGGCCTGGAACACATCGGGGCGCAGGGTGTCCAGCGAGACGTTGACCCGGTCCAGGCCCGCCGCCTTCAGGGCCGCCGCCGTGCGGCCCAGGCCGATGCCGTTCGTGGTGAGCGACATCTGGGGGCGCGGCCGCAGCCCGGCCACCCGCTCCACGATCCCGACCAGGCCGGGGCGCAGCAGGGGCTCGCCTCCCGTGAAGCGGACCTCCGTGATACCGAGGGTCGTGACCGCGATGCCGATCAGGCGGACGATCTCGTCGTCCGTCAGCAGGTCCGGCTTGGCCAGCCACTGCAGGCCCTCCTCGGGCATGCAGTACGTGCACCGCAGATTGCACCGGTCGGTCAGTGAGACCCTCAGGTCGGTCGCCACCCGACCGTAGGTGTCGATGAGCACGTGGTCCCCTCCTGCGTTGCGGATCACTCGAGTCCAACTCCTGAGAGCCTACGTGACGACACCGGCATCGGCACCGGCCTGATCCCGAGGAATACGCGACGGCCGCGTCGTGGGGACCCACGACGCGGCCGTCGGCACGGACCACGGTCAGGCAACCGCCGCCGGCAACCGTCAGTGCGCTCCGGTACCGGTCAGGGACCGGACCTCCAGCTCCGCGTACTTGGCGGCGTCCGGCTCCTCCTTCGACAGGAGGGTGCCGATCCAGCCCAGCAGGAAGCCGACCGGGATCGAGATGAGGCCCGGGTTCTCCAGCGGGAACCAGTGGAAGTCGACGTCGGGGAACATCGAGGTCGGCTTGCCGGAGACCACCGTCGAGAACAGCACCAGGCCGACCGAGGTGATCAGACCGCCGTAGATCGACCACAGCGCGCCCTGGGTGGTGAACTTCTTCCAGAAGAGGCTGTAGAGGATCGTCGGCAGGTTGGCGGACGCGGCGACCGCGAAGGCGAGGGCGACCAGGCCCGCCACGTTGATGTCGCGGGCGAGGGCGCCCAGGACGATGGAGACGGCACCGATGCCGACGGTGGACCAGCGGGCCGCCTTCATCTCCTCCTTCTCGGTGGCCTTGCCCTTCTTGATGACGTTCGCGTAGATGTCGTGCGCGAACGACGAGGACGAGGCCAGGGTCAGGCCCGCGACGACCGCGAGGATCGTGGCGAAGGCGACCGCCGAGATCGTGGACAGCAGGATCGCGCCCATGTTGGAGTCGACGCCGCCCAGGTGCAGGGCGAGCAGCGGCGCGGCCGTGTTGCCCGCCTTGTTGGAGGCGATGATCTCCTCCGGCTTGATCAGCGCGGAGGCGCCGAAGCCGAGGGCCAGGGTCATCAGGTAGAAGGCACCGATGAGGCCGATCGCCCAGATCACGGACTTACGGGCGGCCTTGGCGGTGGGCACGGTGTAGAAGCGGATCAGGATGTGCGGCAGGCCGGCGGTGCCGAGCACCAGGGCGATGCTGAGCGAGATGAAGTCCACCTTGCTCAGGCTGGTGGCGCCGTACTTCAGGCCGGGCTCCAGGAAGGCGCTGCCCTTGCCGCTGTTGTCGGCGGCCTTGCCGAGCAGGTCGGAGATGTTGAAGTGGAACTTCACCATCACCAGGATGGTCAGCAGCAGCGCACCGGCCATCAGCAGGACGGCCTTGACCATCTGCACCCAGGTGGTGCCCTTCATGCCGCCGATGGTGACGTACACGATCATCAGGACGCCGACCAGGGCCACGATGCCGATCTTGCCGCCGTCGCTGGTGATGCCCAGCAGCAGGGAGACCAGGACGCCCGCACCCGCCATCTGGGCGAGCAGGTAGAAGATCGACACGACGATCGTGGAGGTGCCGGCCGCGGTGCGGACCGGGCGCTGGCGCATGCGGTAGGCCAGCACGTCGCCCATGGTGTAGCGGCCGGAGTTGCGCAGCGGCTCCGCGACCAGGAGCAGGGCGATCAGCCAGGCGACCAGGAAGCCGATGGAGTAGAGGAAGCCGTCGTATCCGAAGAGGGCGATCGCGCCCGCGATGCCGAGGAAGGACGCCGCGGACATGTAGTCACCGGCGACGGCGAGGCCGTTCTGGAAGCCGCTGAACTGACGGCCGCCCGCGTAGAAGTCGGCGGCGTCCTTGGTCTGGCGGCCCGCCCAGACGGTGATGACGAGGGTGGCGACGACGAACACCGAGAACAGGCTGATGATCAGCCCTCTGTGCTCGCTGGCCGCGCCTGCGGCCAGGGTGATTGCGTGGCTCATGCGTCGCCCTCCATGCGGGACTTGATGGCTTCCGCCTTGGGGTCGAGCTTGGCGGCGGCGTGCCGCGCGTACCACCAGGCGATCAGGAACGTGGTGAGGAACTGGGCGAGGCCCAGCACCAGGGCAACGTTGACGTTGCCGAACAGCTTGGTGCCCATGAAGTCGCCCGCGTAGATCGACAGCAGGACGTAAGCGAAGTACCAGACGCTGAACGCCACGGTCAGCGGGAAGGCGAACGAGCGGTAGGTACGGCGCAGTTCACCGAATTCGGCGCTCTCCTGGACCTCGACGTAATGCTCGGTCGACGGAAGGCTCTTTTCAGTCGTCGAAGGGGGTGGTGCGTCGGTTGCCACGGTGTCTCCTCGCGTTGCGGGTGCGGTGACGGCGGTGGTCGGCGGTGAGTGAACCTCGCCGCCGGGAACGGGTCGGTGCGGGCGCGCGGTATGACCCCACGGTGACCTGGATCACATCACTGAGTGCGACGGTAGTGCTCTGATACGTGATCCGTCAGGGGGCTTCGATCGTCTCCCTGCTCCCTGCACAACGTTCACGGCGCAACACGGGGACCGGTTCAACTCGGTTCGTTTCTTCTCCGCCCTCGTCGAAAGTCATCGCCGAAAGTCATTGATGGCCAGCCGTAACGGCAGATAGCTTCGCCCTGCACCACCCGTCATGTACCTGCCGGACGCCACCGCGGTCCGGCTCGTTCACGTTTCCGGATGATGTGGAGATCCCATGGCTCATCTGCCCTCCAGACGTCGGCTCGCCCTCGCCGTGCCCGTCGTGCTGTCGCTCACCGCCTCGCTGGGCTTCCTGCCGAGTGCCGCCTCGGCCGCCCCGCGCACCGCCACCACTGCTCAGACCGCTCAGACCGCGGACGGTCCCGCTCTCGCCTATGTCGTCAACACCGGCACGGACCGTCACACGATCACGACGGTGCGTCGGGCGATAGAGGCGGCCGGCGGCAGCATCGTGGTGACCTACGGCAAGATAGGCGTCTTCGTCGTCCACTCCTCGAACCCGGACTTCGCCAAGACCCTCCGGACTGTCCGCGGGGTACAGTCCGCGGGTGCGACCCGGACCGCGCCGCTGACCGCCGCGGGCACGACGGACGAGGGGGCCGCGCAGTACCTGACGAAGTCGGAGGCCGCGAAGATCACGGGCGCGTCGGCCTCCGCCGGCGAGAGCGAGCCCCTGGAAGCCGACCAGTGGGACCTGCGCGCCATAGGCGCCGACAAGGCGGCGCAGATCAACCCGGGCAGCCGTGACGTCACGGTCGCCGTCATCGACACCGGCGTCGACGACACCCACCCCGACCTCGCCCCGAACTTCTCCGCGTCGCAGTCCGCGAGCTGCGTCGGCGGCAAGGCGGACACCTCGTACGGCGCCTGGCGGCCCGCGAGCCCCGACCACTACCACGGCACGCACGTCGCCGGTGAGATCGCGGCGGCCCGCAACGGCATCGGTGTGGCGGGTGTCGCCCCGGGCGTCAAGGTCGCCGGCATCAGGGTCGCCGACCCGGTCAACGAGCTGTTCTACCCCGAGAGCGTCGTGTGCGCCTTCGTGTTCGCCGCCGACCACGGCGTCGAGGTCACGAACAACAGCTACTACGTCGACCCGTGGCTGTACAACTGCATGGACGACCCGGACCAGCGGGCCATCGTCGACGCGGTCAACCGGGCCCAGCTGTACGCCCAGCGCAAGGGCACCCTCAACGTCGCCTCCGCGGGCAACTCCAACGACGACCTCGACTCCCACGCCCTGGTCGACGACTCCAGCCCCGACGACTCGACCGCGGTGACCCGCACCGTCGACCCGCACGAGTGCTTCGACGTGCCGACCCAGCTGCCGGGCGTCGTCACGGTCAGCGCGACCGGGGTCAAGGGCGCCAAGTCCTACTACTCCAGCTACGGCGACGGCGTGATCGACGTCGCGGCACCGGGCGGCGACAAGTACCAGATCCCGGACACGCCGTCGGCCAACGGCCGCATCCTCTCCACGATGCCGGGCGGCCAGTACGGCTTCCTCCAGGGCACCTCGATGGCGTCCCCGCACGCCGCGGGCGTGGCCGCGCTGCTGAAGTCCACGCACCGGTGGGCGACGCCGGCCCAGCTGCAGTGGCTCCTGAAGGCGCAGGCGGACAACCCGGGCTGCCCGAGCGAGCCCTACGACGGCAACGGCGACGGCGTCGTGGACGCGACCTGCGTGGGCGACAAGCACATGAACGGCTTCTACGGCTTCGGCGTCGTCAACGCCCTGCGGGCGGTCGAGTAGCCGCACGGACCCGTTCACCGGGCTTCCGCACGGCCCGTACCGCTGCTCTCGCGAACGAACTGGAGACCTCCATGACAGCGCCGCGCAAGCGCTCACGCCGTCTCGTCGCCCTACCGCTGGGCATGGCCATGGCGTCTGCCTTCGCCTTCCTGCCGAACGCCACCGCGTCGGCGGCCCAGGCCGCCCAGGCGGCCCCGAAGGCCACGACGGCGGACGCCGCCTCGCTCAGCTACGTCGTCAACGTCCGCCCCGGCCACGGCCCTTCCGCACACGTGAAGAAGGCGATCGCCGACGCGGGCGGCACGATCGTGATTTCGTACGACCGGATCGGCGTGATCGTCGTCCACTCCTCGAACCCCGACTTCGCGAGGACCGTCCGCACGGTGCGCGGGGTGCAGTCGGCGGGAGCCACCCGCAACGCACCGCTTCCCGCACAGTCGACGACCGATGTCGGCACGCCGAAGGTGCTCACCTCCGCGGAGGCCGCGAGCGCCCGCGCCACCGACGGACAGGACCCGCTGGAGCCGCTGCAGTGGGACCTGCCCGCCATCAAGGCGGACAAGGCGCACGAGAAGACGCTCGGCAGCCGGGACGTCACGGTCGCCGTCATCGACACGGGCGTCGACGACACACACCCGGACATCGCGCCGAACTTCGACCGCGACGCGTCCGTCAACTGCGTGTCGGGCAAACCGGACACGACCGACGGGGCCTGGCGGCCGAGCGCGTCGGAGAGCCCGCACGGCACGCATGTGGCGGGGGAGATCGCGGGCGCCAGGAACGGCGTCGGCATCACCGGGGTCGCCCCCGGGGTGAGGGTCGCCGGGATCAAGGTGGCCACGACGGCGGGCTACTTCTACACCGAGGCCGTGGTGTGCGGCTTCGTGTGGGCGGCCGAGCACCACGTCGACGTCACCAACAACAGCTATTACACCGACCCCTGGTACTTCAACTGCACCGACGACCCGGACCAGAAGGCGCTCGTCGACGCCATCACCCGGGCCTCGCTGTACGCGGAGCGCAAGGGCACGGTGAACGTCGCGGCCGCCGGCAACGAGAACTACGACCTGGACGCGGACTCGATCACCGACCCGGTCTCCCCGAACGACGGCACACCGAGCGACCGGGTGATCGACCCGCACCGGTGCTTCGACATACCGACCCAGCTGCCGGGTGTGGTGACCGTCGCCGCGACGGGCGCCAAGGGCATCAAGTCGTCGTTCTCCAACTACGGCCTCGGCGTCATCGACGTCGCCGCACCCGGCGGCGACGCCACCCGCTACCAGACCCCCGCACCGCCGGCCACCAGCGGTCTGATCCTCGGCCCGCTGCCCGGCGGCACCTGGGGCTACATGGCGGGCACGTCGATGGCGTCCCCGCACGCCGCGGGGGTGGCCGCGCTCATCAAGTCGACGCACCCGCACGCCTCCGCGGCCCTGGTGAAGGCGCTGCTCTACGCCGGCGCCGACCCCACACCGTGCACGGATCCGTACGACATCGACTCCGACGGCAAGGTCGACGCGGTGTGCCAGGGCTCGAAGAACCGCAACGGGTTCTACGGCTGGGGCACCGTGGACGCGTTGAAGGCCGTGACCAGGTAAGGACGGACCCGCCTGAACGACGGACCGGCCGCTGCCGGGGCCGGGCCACCGCCCGGCCCCGGCAGCCGTGTTGATCCGGTACACCCTGCATAGTGCCCCCATGACGGATATGGACATGGCATGGGCGGCACTGGGCGGGGATCCCGCTCTGCTGCCGGGGGTCTCGGCCGTCGTGCGGGACGGGGCACTGCCCTCGCGCCTGCCCGTGCGGGAGGTGGCGAGGGCCTGTGTCGGGGCCTGCGCCCTGGCGGCCGCCGAATGGGGCGCGCTTCGGGCCGGGCTCCCGGCCGTGCCCCGGGTCCGGGTGGACGACGGGGCCGTGGCCACGGCCTTCCACAGCGAACGGCACCTGCTGGTCGACGGCCGCGCACCCGTCGCCTTCGCCCCGCTGTCCCGGTTCTGGCGCACCGCGGACGGCTGGGTGCGCACCCACGCGAACTATCCGCATCACCGGGCGCGGCTGCTCGGTGCGCTCGGGCTGCCGGCGGACGCGTCCCCGGACACCGTGGCCCCGGCGCTCGCCGAGCGGTCGGCCGCCGAGGTGGAGGAGAGCGTGTACGCGGCCGGAGGGCTCGCGGTCGCGCTGCGCACCCCGGGGGAGTGGGCGGCGCACGAGCAGGGGCGCGCCATCGCCGCACACCCCCTGGTGGGCCGTGAGCGGCTCGACGACGCGCCCGTACGCCCCCTCGTACCGCTCGCCGGACAGCCGCTGCTGCCCGCCGTGGGCCTGCGCGTCCTGGACCTCACCCGGGTCATCGCCGGCCCCTCGGCCACCCGCACGCTGGCGCTGCTCGGCGCGGACGTGCTGCGGATCGACAGCCCGCGTCTGCCCGAACTCCCCGACCAGCACGCCGACATGGACATCGGGAAGCGGTCCGCGCTCCTCGATCTGACGGCGTCCGCGGACCGGCGGACGTTCGAGGGGCTGCTGGCGCAGGCCGACGTGGTCGTCAGCGGATACCGGCCCGGAGCGCTCGACCGGCTGGGACTGTCTCCCGGGCGGTTGGCCGAGCGGCGCCCCGGCCTCGTCATCGCCCAGCTGTCGGCGTGGGGCGCGTACGGTCCGTGGGGCGGGCGCCGTGGCTTCGACAGTCTGGTGCAGGTCGCCACCGGCATCGCGGTGACCGAGGGGCCGGCCGACCGGCCTGGCGCCCTGCCTGCGCAGGCCCTCGACCACGGCACCGGGTATCTGCTGGCCGCGGCGGTCCTGAGGTCCCTCACCGAGCAGACCCGGGAGGGCGGGACCCGGGTCGTACGGCTGGCGCTGGCGCGCACGGCCGCCTGGCTGACGGACGGGGCCGTGCGGGCCCCGGGGGGCGCGCGGTCGGCGTACGACGGCCCGGACGCCTGGCTCACGGAGTCCGACAGCGTGCTGGGCCGGCTGCGGTACGCGCTGCCGGCGACGCGTTTCGAGGGCGGGCCGGCGGACTGGGCGCGGCCACCGGGGCGGTGGGGGGAGGATCCGGCGCGCTGGGCGCCGGCCGCGCCCCGCGGCTGAGCCACCGGACGGCCGAAAGCGCACCTCTGGGCGGAATGACACCATCCCAGTTGTTCTCATTCGCTTGCCCGGTTCTGTGCCGACTGGTGACGATCCTGGGGTGAGCCCGATCCGACCTCCGGCCGAAGCCGGCGGCGGGGGCGCCGGCGCGGCGTCCGTGCCCGCGCCGCTCTCCCCCGCCCTCCCGCGCCCGTCGGCCCGGCGCGCCACCGCCGTCCTCGCCCTCGTGACCGCCGCCGCCCTGATACCCCTGCTCGGTCCCTCGGCGGCACTGCGGGACACGGGCGAGGCGGCCGCACCCGGGGCCGGCGGCACGGGCCTGCTGCGCACGGTCCTGTTCGCGGCGCTGTGCGTGCCGGCGGGCGAGTTCCTCTGCGCCCGGCTGGTCCGCCGGGTGCCGGACGCGCCCGGGGCCGGTGCGCCGCGCAGCCCGGCGACCTGGGCGGCCGCCGCGGGTTTCGCGGCCGCGCTGGCGCTCGCCTCGGTCGTGGCCACCGGCAACCTGGTCCCGGACCGGCTCGACCAGATCGACCTCGGGGGGCTGTACCGCACCAGGGACGGCTCGCTGGCCCTCCTGGAGGTCAACGCCTTCCTGGTGGCGGGGGTGTGCGCCCGCTCGCGCCGGCCGTCCCTGCGGCTGTGGCCGCCGGCCGCGGTGGTCGTCGCGGAGGCGCTGCGCGCCCATCCCACGACGGAGCACGGTGCACTGACCGGCTCGGTCCTGACGTTCGTTCACCTGACCTGCGCGGCCCTGTGGGCGGGGGGTCTGCCGGCCGTGCTGCGGACGGTGCGGCGCTGGCGTGCCGTCCCCGGGGCGGGCGCCGCGCTGCTGGGACTCTACGCGCGCGTGGCGGCCGTGCTGCTGGCCGCGATCACCGCGACGGGGGTGTGGAGTTCGCTGCGCCGGATGCCGACCGACACGGTCCTCGGCCAGCTCACGACGACGGCGTACGGCCGCGCCCTGCTGGCCAAACTGCTGCTCGTGGCCGTCGTCGCCGCGCTCGCCCTGATGGCGCGCCGGCGGCTTCGGCGTGCCGCCGATCCGCTCAGCGCCTGTTCCCCGGCGCGCGCGGAGGTGGCGGCGCTGTCCCTGGTCGTCGCGGTGTCGGGGCTGCTGACGGCGCTGCCGCTGCCGATCCGCTGGTCCTGATGCGCGGTTGGCGGGCGCGTCGACGACCGGCTCCCGGGGCTCGGCGCTGCCGTCCGGCCTCTCACCGCCCCGTCAGGCGGTGGACGGGCTCGCCGCGCCGTACGCCGTCGCCGGCTCCCGTCGCCGGTTCCCGTCGCCCGTCGAGGGCGCCCCGGACCAGCAGCGTCTGCGCGGCGGCGTAGGTGGCCATGACCCAGAAGTCCGGTCGCGGGAGCTGCGGCCAGTCGGCGACGCCGGTGGCGATGAGGGTGTCGGAGAGCATGAACAGCGCACCGCCCGCGCCGGCGACGGGGCCGAGCCGGGTGGCGCCGTACGCCATGGCGGTCAGCAGCAGGCTGTAGCCGGCGACGGGGACGCGCAGACCGGCCGGGAGTCCGGGCCACAGCAGGGCGACGAGGACGACGAGGGCGACGCCGTAGGCGGCGGCGAGCCGTGCGCGCTGCGGGCCCGGCGCGCCGTACCGCCGGAAGAGGAGGAGATAGCAGACGTGCCCCGCGGCGAAGGAGGCCATGCCCGCGAGGAAGGCGGCGTCGGCGTGGGACATCAGCAGGAGGTCGCCGCCCCACCCGAGGAGCAGGGCCGCGATCAGGAGGCGCGGGCCGCCGCGCACGCGCGCGTGGAGGACGAGCAGGGGCATCAGGAGGGGCTTGGCCAGGACGTGCCCCGGGTGGTAGCCGGCGGCCAGGGACCCGAGGTCGACGGCGGCGGCCACCCCGAACGCGAGGAGCGGCACGCGCGCGAGGCGCTCGCGCAGGGGGCTCATGCGGCAGGCTCCTCGACGGCCGGTGCCGTGGCGACGGCTGTGGCCGCGGACGCGGCCACGGCCGCGGCCGGTGCCGGTTCCCAGCCGGGCCCGCGGAACACCCGCCCGGCCCGCTCCCGCCAACCGCGCGCCGCCCTGACGTCCTTGGCGATGGCCACGTACTCGTGCGTGGCGACCCTCAGCGGGTTGTGCGTGGTGATGTTCTTGGTGAGCCCGTACACCGGCCGCTCCGTCTCGGGGACGAAGGATCCGAAGAGCCGGTCCCAGACGATGAGGATGCCGCCGAAGTTGCGGTCCAGGTAACCGCCTTGGGACGCGTGGTGCACCCGGTGGTGCGACGGCGTGTTGAAGACGGCCTCGAACCACCGGGGCATCCTGTCGATGCGCTCGGTGTGGATCCAGAACTGGTAGACGAGGCTCGTGGAGGAGCAGAACGCCAGCGCGGCCGGGTGCACGCCGAGGGCGACCAGGGGGAGGTAGAAGGGCCAGCCGGTGAGGGACGTCCAGGGCTGGCGCAGCGCGGTGCTCAGGTTGAACTTCCGGCTGGAGTGGTGCACGACGTGGCATGCCCACAGGATCCGGATGACGTGGTGCCCGCGGTGGGACCAGTAATAGAAGAAGTCCTGCCCGAGAAGCATCAGCGGGACCGTCCACCACAGCACGGGCACGCGCAGCGGCGTGAGCCCGTAGACCGCGTCGTAGACCAGGACGATCGGGATCTTCCACAGGAAGTCGAAGAAGAGGCTGCCGAGCCCCATGCCGATGCTGGTCGCGGCGTCCCTGGCGTCGTATCCCTCCGCGTCCTCGTCGGGATGGATCCGGTAGCTCACCGCCTCGATCACGGTGAGCAGCACGAAGGCGGGTATCGACCACAGCACGACATCGGGCAGGTTCGGCATGGATGAACCGTAGGGCCGCCGGTCGGCGGCGGCTAGAGGTTGTTACCGACAAGTATGGGCGGGGCGGGGGCGCGTTCGGTGGTCTCCGCCCATGGACGGCCGGACCTCAGCCAAACCTCGGCCGGACCTCAGCCGGACCTCAGCCGGGCCACGGCCGGGCCGCGGCTATACCCCGGTCGCGCCCAGCAGCGCGCCCGCCGCGTACGTCACCGCCATCGCCAGCGCCCCGCCGGCCACGTTCCGCAGCACGGCCCGCCCCGGCTCGGCCGCTCCCAGGCGCGCGCTGGTCCAGCCGGTGACCACGAGCGCGGCCAGGACGGACACCACGGTCACCGGGATCCGCCAGCCCGTCGGGGGCAGCACGATCGCCAGCAGCGGCAGCAGGGCGCCCACCGTGAACGCCAGGAAGCTCGCCCACGCCGCGTGCCACGGGTTGGTCAGCTCGTCGGGGTTGATGCCGAGTTCCACGCGCGCGTGGGCGCGCAGCGCGTCCCGCTCCGTGAGCTGGACCGCCGCCTCGCGGGCCACCTCCCGCGACAGGCCGCGCTCCCGGAGCAGCTGGGTCAGCTCCTCCAGCTCCGCCTCCGGCTGCTCCCTCAGCTCCCATCTCTCCAGGGCCAGCGCCGCCTTCTCCGAGTCGCGCTGGGTGGAGACCGAGACGTACTCGCCGGCCGCCATGGACATGGATCCGGCCAGCAGCCCGGCCAGACCCGCCGTCAGCAGGGCCGAGCGGTCCGTCGTCGCGCCCGCGACGCCGACCACGAGGCCCGCGGTGGAGACGATGCCGTCGTTGGCGCCGAGGACCGCGGCCCGCAGCCAGTTCAGCCGGGTGCCGAGATCGCCGCCGTGGGGCTCGGGGTGCATGGGTTTCGTCACAGGGTGAGGATGGCATCCCGGGTGCGCCCTCCGGCGCACCGACCCCGGCGGCCGGGCCCGGCGGCCGGGCCCGGGCCGGCGCGTCGCCCGTCACCAGACCCGTACCCGGCCTCCCCGGGCGAACACGGGACTCGTCGCGTCCCCCGGCGGCTCGGTCAGGGGTTCGGCGGTCCCCGCCACCGTGGGGCCCACCCTGGCGGCGATCGGGTCCAGGAGGGCCGGGTCGAAGCCGTACAGCCGGGCCGCGTTGCCGCCGACCATCGCCGCCACCTCCGCACGCGGCACACCGGCGTAGGCGGCTCTGAGGGCCTCCCGTGTGTAGGGATGGGTCCCCTCGTCGTGCGGGTAGTCGCTCCCCCACATGATCTTGTCGAGGCCGATGCGGTCGCGCAGCGGCACCTCGTGCGGACGCATGAAGCTCGCGCCGACGAAGCAGTTGGAGCGCCACACCTCCGAAGGGCCCTTGCCCATCGAAGCCGCCAGGCCGGCGCCGAACTTCGACTCCGCCGTCGACGCCTTCGCGCCCGCCGCGACCAGCCGGCCGTGGTAGTAGTCCAGCATGTCGAGCACGCCGGGGATCCAGCCCGAGCCCTGCTCGGTCAGCACCAGTTTCAGCCCGGGATGACGGTGGAAGGCCCCACCGAAGACCAGGTGCCACAGGGCGCGGTGGGAGAACCACGTCGTCTCGACCATGAAGACCGCCCGTGCGGCCGGCTCGTCCCCCAGGGGCGGCGACGCCGATCCCGCGTGGTGGTTGACGGGTACGTCCAGTTCCTCGCACACCGCCCAGATCGGGTCGTAGGCACGGGAGTGGAGTTCGGGCAGGCCCGAGCCCGGCGGCGTGCCGGGGAGCAGCAGACCGCCGCGCAGGCCCGCCGCCACCGCCCACCGGATCTCCCTCACCGCCTCCTCGACGTCGTTGAGGAGGATCTGGAAGACGCCCGCCCGGCGGCCGGGGGCCGCCGAGCAGAAGTCCGCCAGCCAGCGGTTGTGCGCCCGCAGGCCCGCCCAGCGCCGCTCGAACTCCTCCCGCGTGGGTGTCGGGGCCATCAGCGAGCCGGACGGGAAGAACGGCGGGATGGTGTTCGGGAAGACGACCTCCGCGACGATCCCGTCCGCCTCCAGCTCCGCGAGGCGCCGGTCCGAGTTCCAGTTCCGGTCGGCGGTGTCGGCGAGCAGGTCCTCGTACGGGTTGGTGTACGAGGCCGCCCACGCGTCGAAGTCGTCGTGGTACCGCGACTCCAGGTAGGGCCGGTAGTCCAGGAGGTCCGCGCCCGCGTGGCAGTCCGCGGAGATCACGGTGTACCGCTCGTTCACGGGGTCGCCCCCAGGGCCGGGAAGTCCTCGCCGGTCAGCCAGTGGCGGCCCACCTCGCGCGAGCGGGCCCACGACGCCTCCACGGCGGCCTGGTCGTCGCTCTGGCCGAGGTCCGCCGGGGTCGGGCCGATGCGCCGGGCCAGCGGGGTCAGCCGCTCCACGTCGAAGCCGAAGACCTCCGCCGCCGCCAGCCCGAGCATGCGGCGCGTCTCGCCCACCGGGATGTCGTGGAAGGTGCGCCTCAGCCAGGCGCGCGTGTCGGGCCAGGTGCCCTCGGGGTGCGGGAAGTCGCTGCCCCAGAGGATGTTGTCCACGCCGATCTCGTACCGCTGGGCCAGTTCGCGCCGTTTGGTGTTGGTCGCGCAGACGAAGACCTGCCGGTCCAGGTACTCGTGGGGCGGCCGCTTCAGCTCGGCGAAGGGGGAGAGCTTCTTGCCGCCGTGCGCGCCCAGGTAGAGGCGGTCCATGAACCAGAGCAGGTTCGGCAGCCACCAGCAGCCCGACTCCGCCACGCCGAACCTCAGCCCCGGGTGCCGTTCGAAGACCCCGGACCACAGCAGGAACCAGAGCGGGCGCGCCGGCCACCAGGTGACTTCGGAGACGTAGATGCCCAGGTGGTCTCCGTACTCGTGCCGCGGTGCGGCCCCCGAGTGGGTGAGGACGGGCATCCCGCACTCGGCCGCCGCCGCCCACACCGGGTCGTAACGGCGGTCGTGGTAGGGCTCCTTGCCGACCCACATGGCGGGGATCATCAGCGCTCCCAGGCCCGACTCCTTGGCCCGGTGGACCTCCGCGACCACGCGGCCGGTATCCGCCGTGACGGGCAGCAGGGCCACCCCGCAGTGCCGCTCGGGGTGCTCGGAGACGAAGTCCGCGAGCCAGCGGTTGTGCGCCTGCGCGCCCGCCATGCCCAGCTCGGGGTCCTGGTCGCCGGAGAGGCCGAGGCCCACGCCGAAGGGCGCGGCCGTCCGGCTGTCCACCGCGTCGGCGTCGGGGAACACCACCTCGGCGGCCACCCCGTCGCCGTCCAGTTCCTTGAGGCGCTGCGCGGTGTCCCATCCTCCGCGCAGCCCCTCCTCGTTGTCCTGGAACCACCGGGCGGCGAACTCCTCGTTGCGGATGCCGAGCCGGGTCATCTCCTCGCGGCGGCGGTCGCGCCCCGCGAGGAACTCGTCGAAGTCCCGGTGGAAACGGGTCTCCAGGTAGGGCCGGTACTCCTCGGTGGGCAGCCCGGCGTGGCAGTCGGAGGAGATGATCAGGTACGGGTCGTGGTCGGTCACGGCGGCCCCCTGTCAGTCCAGGATGAAGCGTTCGAGGTACGACGGGTTCGCGCGGTCGAGCATGGAGCGCGCCCGCGCCCGGATCTGTGCGTCGCTGTGCTCGCTGTCGGGCAGCAGCCAGAAGCGGTCCGCGCGGATGCCGTCCACGACCAGCCCGGCGACCTCCTCGACGGGTGTGAACCGCACCTCGTGCCCCGCCGCCCTCATGGCGGACTCCCACTGGGCGAGGCTGCGGTACGGGGTCCTGCGGGGCTTCTGCTTGGCGTACCGGGCGGGCCGGTTGCGGTGCGACTCCCACAGTCCGGTGCGCAGCATGTGCGGGCCCGGGAAGAGCACGGAGGCGCCCACGCGCGCGTGCTCGGCCCTCAGGTGCGCGTACAGGGACTCGGTCATCGTCACGACGGCCGCCTTGGTGACGGCGTACACGGACGCGGTGGGCAGCGGCGCGATGCCGCCGTCGCCCGACGAGGTGTTGACGACGTGACCGGCCTGCCCGCCCGCGAGCATCCGCGGTACGAACGCCTGGACGCCGTGGAAGACGCCCCACACGTTCACCGCGAAGGCCCACGCCCAGTCGTTCGGGTCGTGCTCCCACATGCGGCCCTCGGCGCCCGAGCCGACGCCCGCGTTGTTGCAGAGCACATGGACGGCGCCGAACCGCTCGTACACGTCGTCGGCGAGGGCCAGCACCTCGGCGCGCTCCCCGACGTCGACCACGCGCGCGTGCACGGTGCCGCCCTCCTCGCGCAGCAGGGACGCCGCCTTCTCCAGGGCGCCCTCCTCCACGTCCGCGAGGACGACCCGCAGCCCCTCGGCGGCGAACCGCCGCGCCATCGCCAGGCCGATGCCGCTCGCCGCGCCGGTGACGACGGCGACCTGTCCGGCGTTCAGCTCCATCACACGCTCCCTTCGGGCGGTCCGTCGTGTACCTGCTGCGGGTCGTCGTAGCGCTGGTGGACGTAGGGCAGCAGGGCCTCGGCGGGGACCCGTTCGACGACCGTGCCGCGCTGGTCGCTGGTCTTCTCGCCGATGGTGATCTCGACGAGCCGGCGCACGGGGAGGTCCGCGACGGGGTCGTACGCCGACTCGCGCAGGACGACGTCCCCGGTGATCCGTTCCAGCCTGCGCACCGTCTCGCGGCGTACGCAGTGCACGAGGACGGGGCCGGCGTCGAAGCCGGAACCGTCCACCGCCGGGAGGAACTTGAAGTAGAAGTCGGTCTTCGGGCGGGGTTCGGGCACCGGCAGGTCACCGCTCACCGTGCCGCGCACCTCCACGAACGCGACGCCGTGCCGGGCCAGCGAGGCACGGACGGCGGGGCCGTCGCGCTCGACCGTCACCTCGCCGAGCTTCTTCGGCTCCCCGAAGACCTCACGGCCGCCGGTCAGGGCCCGCTCGTGGGTCATCGGCATGACCAGCGGGTACCAGCCCCCGACGCCGCCGTGCGCCGCGGCGACCGCGAAGGAGCCCGCGCCCAGCGGGTATCCCGGCAGCTCGACCGTGCTGATGTTCACCCGTACCAGGGGCCGCCCGGTGGGTTCGAGCGGTGGCGGCAGCACCGCCGCCACCGCGTCAGGGTCGCTCTCCCAGACGGCCACCACGCCCGTGGACCAGATGTCGGGGAGTTCCGCCCGTGCGGTGCGTGCCGCGGCGATCTCCGCCTCGGTGCGGGCGCCGTAGCGCACTCGTGGCATGTCGTACCGCCCTTCTCCTGATGGGCCGTCACCTGTAACACAGTTACAGCACTCCTCGTGCGGGGTAAACAGGGCTGCACGGGCGGACCTCGGGGGGATCATGGCGAGAGCGGCACTCACGCGGGACGAGGTCCTGGACGCCGCCGCGGACCTGGTGAGGCGGCACGGTCCGGAATCGCTCACCATGCGCGGGCTCGCGGCCCGGCTGGGTACCGCCGTCACATCGATCTACTGGCACGTCGGCAACCGTGAGTCCCTGCTCGACGCGCTCGTCGAGCGGACGGTCGCCGACCTGGGCGAGATCCGGCCGTCGGGGCGCACGCCCGCACAGCGGATCGTGTCCGTCGCGCGGGCCCTGCGCCGGCAGCTGCTCGACCGCCCCCACCTCATCGCGATGGTCCACGAACGGGGCCTGACGGAGCGCATGTTCCTGCCCGCCCAGCAGGCCCTGGTACGCGAGGCGCACGCGGCCGGACTGCGCGGCGCCGGGGCCGCGGACCTCGTACGGGCCGTGCAGTTCCAGGTCGTCGGCCACGTCCTGGTCGAGCGCAACCGCGAGCGCGCCCCCGCGCAGCACCCCGGCGAGCAGGAGCTGTGGAACGCGGCGTCCGCCGGGGACGATCCCGCGCTGGCCCAGGCGCTGGCCGGTCCGCCGGACCTGGAACGGCTGTTCGTCACCTCCGTGGAGGCGTTGACGCGATCCCTGCCGGCGTCAGCGGACGCGCCCGGCGAACGGCCGGCGGACGACCGGCGGACGGAGGTACCGAAAGCCCCACGGGCGTCCGTCCCGGACGGGCGGCCGACGGGGCGGCGTCCGGGCGGGCGGTGAACTCCCGCGGCGCACGGCCCGGTTGCGCGCGCCCTGGCGCGAGCGTGACGCGGCCCGGCTCCCGGGTGCGGGTGCGCGCGGGAGTGTCAGACGCGGCCCGTATCCTCAGTGACCATGCTCGAAGACCGTACGACCGCAGCGGCCCCGGCCGCCTGGCCGGCCGCGTACCCGGAGGGGTACGCGGTCGTCGACGTGGAGACCACCGGCCTGGCCCGGGACGACCGGATCATCTCGGCCGCCGTCTACCGGCTGGACGCGCGCGGCGAGGTCGAGGACCACTGGTACACGCTGGTCAACCCGGAGCGCGACCCGGGCCCCGTGTGGATCCACGGTCTGACGAGTGAGGCGCTGGAAGGGGCGCCGCTGTTCCGGGACGTCGCCGGGGAGTTCGCCGCCCGACTCGATGGCCGTGTCCTCGTCGCGCACAACGCGGTCTTCGACTGGTCGATGATCGCCCGGGAGTACGCGCGCGCGCAGAGCGAGGCGCCGGTCCGCCAGCGGCTGTGCACCATCGCGCTCTCCAAGGAGCTGGGCCTGCCACTGGCCAACCACAAGCTGGAGACGCTGGCCGCGCACTTCGGCGTCGTCCAGCGGCGGGCCCACCACGCGCTGGACGACGCGCGTGTGCTGGCCGAGGCGTTCCGGCCGAGTCTGCACGCGGCGGCGCGCGGGGGTCTGCGGCTGCCGCTGCTGGAGTGCCGCCCGCTGGTCGAGTGGTCCGCCTCCCCGGCGATCGGCCGGCAGTCCTCCCGGACCTACCGTCCGGGCAGTTGGCGTCCCTCCCGCAAGCGGCCCGCCTGCCCCTACCCCAACCCGGGGAGGTACGAAGAGGGCAAGCGCCTCAAGCAGGGCATGCGGGTCGCGTTCTCCGGCGACACGTCCGTCGACCGCGAGCTGCTGGAGGACCGGGCGGTCGAGGCCGGGCTGCACGTCGCGACGAGCCTGTCCCGGCTGACCAGTCTCCTCGTCACCAACGATCCGGACTCGGGCACCTCCAAGGTGGTCAAGGCGCGGCAGTACGGGACGCCGGTGGTGGACGAGGCGGCGTTCGGGCAGTTGCTGCGCGACGTCGAGCCCGCGGCAGGGGGCGCGGCGCCCGCCTCGAAGGAGTGAAGGACGGCGGTTGACCGACGTACGGGTGATTGCCGCGCGACTCGCCCGGCGCCCGCTCGCCCGCGCCGCGCCGACGGCCCACCCTGTGGCGCATGGCGAGATGTGAAGTATGTGGCAATGACTACGGAATGACCTTCGAGGTGCACGCGCAGGGCTCGGTGCACGTCTTCGACTGTTTCTCCTGCGCCATCCACCGGATGGCACCCATCTGCGAACACTGTCGCGTCCAGATCATCGGGCAGGGTGTCGAGGTCGACGGCCACTTCTACTGCGGGGCGCACTGCTCCCGGGCGGAGGGAAAGGTGGGAATCGTCGACCACGCCTGAGGAGCCCCTGTGCGGGCGCCCCACGTCCCGAGAGGTACGGTCGTGGGGTGTACCGCTTCCTGTTGTCCCGGCAGTGGGTGATCCTCACCCTTGTCGCCCTCGCCCTCATCCCGACGATGATCGAGCTGGGCTTCTGGCAGCTGCACCGGCACGAGCACAGGGTCGCGCTGAACAAGGTGATCGCCGACTCGCTCGCGGCGAAGCCGGTGCCCGCCGAGTCGCTCACCTCCCCCGGGGTGACGGTCGCGCACCGGGACCTGTACCGGCGGGTCACGGCCAAGGGGACCTTCGACACCGCACACGAGGTCGTGGTGCGCCGCCGCACCAACGCGGACGGCGAGGTCGGCTATCACGTGCTGACCCCCTTCGTCCTCGACGACGGCAAGGTGCTCACGGTCAACCGCGGCTGGGTCCCCGCGGACACCACACAGACCGCGTTCCCCAGGATCCCGGCGCCCGCGTCGGGCGAGGTCACCATCACGGGCCGGCTGATGCCGGACGAGACGACCGCGGACAGCGGTATCAAGAACGTGCGGGGCCTGCCGGACCGCCAGGTCATGCTGATCGACAGCAGGCAGGAGGCCGAGCGCCTCGGCGGCAGGCAGGTCCTCGGCGGCTATGTCGAGCTGGCCTCGCCCGCCCCCAAGGGCGGCAGCCCCGAGCTGCTGCCCGACCCCGAGCACGGCGACATCGGGCCGCACCTGGCCTACGCCATCCAGTGGTGGCTGTTCT
The DNA here is from genome assembly GCF_055632315.1 of Streptomyces sp. PSU-S4-23. NCBI lineage: Bacteria > Bacillati > Actinomycetota > Actinomycetes > Kitasatosporales > Streptomycetaceae > Streptomyces > Streptomyces sp. PSU-S4-23. The sequence goes on from NZ_JBVMUU010000002.1 coordinate 1,646,464, forward strand.
CGGCGGGCGTCCCGGTCGGCTGGGCCGTCCTGGCCCGCCGGGAGGCCCGCGACCGCGCCGCGGCGGCGAAGCGGCCGAGCGAGGAGCCGGCTCCGGCCACGGCGTGAGCGCCGTCGGCAGCGCCGGTGCGGACGCCGACCGGCCGGACGCCACACCGGACGGCGCCCAGCCGGGCAGAGACCGACCAAGCCGGACGCCGGCCGGGCAGGCACCGGGCAGGCCGGACGCCACACCGAACGGCGCCCAGCCGGGCAGACACCGACCAAGCCGAACGCCGACCAAGCCGGACGCCGGCCGAGCAGGCACCGGGCAGGCCGGACGCCACACCGAACGGCGCCCAGCCGAGCAGGTGCCGAGCGAGCCGGACGCCGGCCGGGCAGACGCCGAGCAGGCCGGGCGGGCGGGGTGGGTGTGTCGGCGTTCTGCCGGTGCGGCGCGCCCTCGCCGCGTTCGGTGCCGCGCGCGTCAGCAGCAGCGGCTTTGCGGATGGGTCTCGCGGTGCCGTGTGCGCAGCACCTCGTACTCGCGGCGGGTCGGCACCGGCGTGTGCGGATGGCGGCGCCGGTGGTGTTCGCAGTACCGGTCGTACTCCGCCTCCCCCGTCAGTTCGCGCAGGTACCAGCGCACGGCCCGCGCCCACGTCCGGGCGCTCATGAGGGTGCCCCCACCAGCGGGTCGCCGGCCTGCTCGGGCACGTCGATACGGGACTCGACGTACGGCGCCTCGGTGGTCGGCGGCGGCACCGGGGAGCGCAGCGTCCGGACGCACACCACCGCGGCGTTGCCGATCACGACGGCGACCAGCAGCAGGAACAGCGCGATCAGCACACCGTCGACGGTGGAGTTGGTGACCACGGTGTGCATGTCGTCGAGGGTCTTGGCGGGCGGCAGGACCGTACCGGCCTCGATGCCGTCGACGTACCGCGCACGCTGGGCGAAGAAGCCGATCTTCGGGTCGTCGGAGAAGATCTTCTGCCAGCCGGCGGTGAAGGTGATCGCGACCACCCAGGCCAGCGGGACACCGGTGACCCAGGCCCAGCGCAGCCGTCCGGACTTGACGAGGATGGTGGTGGACACGGCGAGGGCGATCGCGGCGAGCAGCTGGTTGGCGATGCCGAAGAGCGGGAAGAGCTGGTTGATCCCGCCGAGCGGGTCGGTGGCCCCGGTGTAGAGGAAGTATCCCCAGGCGGCCACGACGAGGCCGCTGCACAGCCAGATGCCCGGCTTCCAGTTGACCCGGCCGAGCGGCTTCCAGACGTTGCCGAGCATGTCCTGGAGCATGAAGCGTCCCACGCGGGTGCCCGCGTCGACCGTCGTCAGGATGAACAGCGCCTCGAACATGATGGCGAAGTGGTACCAGAACGCCTTCATCCCACTGCCGCCGAAGACCCCGGAGAAGATCTCCGACATGCCGACGGCGAGGGTCGGCGCCCCGCCGGTGCGGGCGATCAGCGTCTGTTCCTCGACGGCCTTGGCCGCCTGGGTCAGCTGGTCGGGGGTGATGGTGAAGCCGAGGCCCGCCACCGCGTGCGAGGCGGACTCGGCCGTCGCGCCGAGCAGTCCGGCGGGTGCGTTCATCGCGTAGTACAGGCCGGGTTCGAGGGTGGCCGCGGCGATCAGCGCCATGATCGCCACGAACGACTCCATGAGCATCGCGCCGTAGCCGATCATCCGGACCTGGGACTCCTTCTGGATCAGCTTCGGAGTCGTACCGGAGGCGACCAGCGCGTGGAAGCCGGACAGGGCGCCGCACGCGATGGTGATGAAGAGGAACGGGAACAGGGAGCCGGCGAAGACGGGTCCGGTGCCCGAGGTGGCGAAGTGGCTGACCGCGTCCTGGCGCAGCACGGGCGCGGCGGCCACGACGCCGATCGCGAGCAGCCCGATGGTGCCCATCTTCATGAAGGTGGACAGGTAGTCGCGCGGCGCGAGCAGCATCCACACCGGCAGCACGGAGGCGACGAAACCGTATCCGACCAGGCAGAAGACCAGCGTCGTCGGGCTCAGCGTGAACGTGTCGGCCAGCGAGGAGTCCTGGATCCAGCTGCCGCCGACGATCGCGAGCAGCAGCAGCGCCACCCCGATGACGCTGGTCTCGACGACCCGGCCAGGACGGATGACGTGCAGCCAGAAGCCCATGAACAGCGCGATGGGGACGGTCATGGCGACGGAGAAGGTGCCCCACGGCGAGTGGGCGAGGGCGTTGACCACGACCAGGGCCAGCACGCCCAGCAGGATGATCATGATGGCGAACACGGCGATCAGCGCGGCCGCGCCGCCCACCCGGCCGATCTCGTCACGGGCCATCTGGCCGAGCGACTTGCCGTCGCGCCGCATGGACAGGAACAGCACGACCATGTCCTGCACCGCGCCCGCGAAGATCACTCCGGCGACGATCCACAGGGTGCCGGGCAGGTACCCCATCTGGGCCGCGAGCACGGGCCCGACCAGCGGCCCGGCGCCGGCGATCGCCGCGAAGTGGTGGCCGAGCAGGACCCGGCGGTCGGTCGGCTGGAAGTCGACGCCGTCCTCCAGCCGCTCGGCGGGGGTGGCGCGGCGGTCGTCCGGCTTCAGTACGCGGCGCGCGATGAAGCGGGAGTAGAAGCGGTAGGCGATGGCATACGACCCGAGCGCCGCCACCACCAGCCAGACCGCGGAGACGTTCTCGCCGCGGGCCAGCGCGAGGACCCCCCAGGCGGCCGCGCCGACCAGCGAGACGGCGGCCCACCCGAGGATCGCCCGGGGCGACATACGGGGCCGCCCTGGGGACGTCCGGGGGCCGGGGTGCCCGGAATCGGGCATGACTGATGTGGGCATGATGGCTCCTCGGGTCGGGGATGACGCGGGTCACGGGGGTACGGCAGCCGGGGCTCGGCCCGGGATCAGGGGCCGCCGCGGCGGCCCCGCTCGTGCCGGGCCGGCAACGGGCCCTCGGCAGGCGTGGGAAGAAGGAGGACGAGGACGGCGGCCGCGGCCCGGAGGGCGCAGTGACGACCGGTCCCTGCCATGACCTGGACTCCTTTCCCACTCGCTGTCGGTCTGTGCAAGAGTTGCGCACCCGCCGGAAATGGTGGACAGCGGATTTCCAGCAGATTTCCCGCCGTTTTCCGTCCTCCGAACCGGCCACTCGCGCAACTCCCCCGTGAGGGCATACGCACACCAAGGACGGTGACCCATGGCCGACAGCGCCATGACAGCGACGTTCCTCGCCGTGACCGGCGGAGCGTCGCTGCTCGCCGTCACCGCACGCCGGCTGCGCCCGAACGACCGGCTGCCCTCCCTGGACGGCTGGGCCCTCGCCGACCGGAGCCTCGGCCCCGTGTGGACCTGGATGCTGCTCGGCGGGACGGTCTTCACCGCGTACACGTTCGCCGCCGTACCCGGACTCGCCTACGGCACCGGCGCGCCCGCCTTCTTCGCGGTGCCGTACACCGTGATCGTCTCCCCGCTCGCGTTCGTGCTGCTGTCCCGCCTGTGGTCCGTGGCCCGCCGGCACGGCTACGTCACCGCCGCCGACTTCGTGCGCGGCCGGTACGGGTCACCGCCCCTGGCCCTGGTGGTCGCGCTGACCGGGATCCTCGCGACCATGCCCTACCTGGCCCTGCAGCTGCTCGGCATCCGGGCGGTGCTGACGGCCGGCGGTGTCTACCCGCGGGGCGCGGTCGGCGACCTGGTGATGGTGGCGCTCTTCGCGGGGCTCGCGGTGGCGACGTACCGGCACGGCCTGCGGGCGCCCGCCGTCATCTCCGCGCTCAAGGCGGTGGCCGTGTTCGTCTCACTGACCGCCGTCTGCTGGCTGGTCCTGCACCGGCTCGCCGGCCCCGGTCCGGTCTTCGACGGCGCGGCACGGCGGCTCGGCGGGACGGACGCCGCGCACTCCCCGCTGCTCCTCTCCCCCGCCCAGCAGCCGGCCTACGCCACCCTCGCCCTCGGCTCCGCGCTGGCCCTGCTGATGTACCCGCACGTGCTCACCGCCGCGTTCGCCGCCGACGGTCCGCGCACCCTGCGCAAGGTCTGCGTGGCGCTTCCCGCCTGGACCGGGCTCCTCGCGCTCTTCGGCTTCCTGGGGGTCGCGGCCCTCGCGACGGGCGTCCGGGCCCCGAAGGGCGGGGCCGAGGCCGCCGTGCCCATGCTGGTCGACCGGCTGATGCCGGGGCCGCTGGCCGGGCTGGTGTTCGGCGCGATCACCGTGGGGGCGCTGGTCCCGGCGGCCGTGATGTCCATCGCGGCCGCCACGAGCTTCGTACGGAACGTCTACGTCGAGTACGTCCACCCGACGGCCACGCCCAAGCGGCAGGTGCGCATCGCCAAAGCGGTGTCCCTCACCGCGAAGGTGGGCGCGGTGGCATTCGTGTTCGGGCTGCGCGACCAGGACGCCATCAACCTCCAGCTGCTCGGCGGGGTCTGGGTCCTGCAGATCTTCCCGGCGGTGGCCGTGGGGCTGTTCACCGGGTGGCTGCACCCTCGGGCCCTGCTCGCCGGATGGGGCGTGGGCATGGCGGCAGGAACGTTCCTGGTCGTACGGGAGGGATTCTCGTCGATCGTGCCCCTCACCACCGCACAGCCGCCCCTGGAGATCTACGCGGGGCTCGCGGCCCTGCTCCTGAACCTGACCGTCGCCGTGGCCGGGACTGCGGCCCTCGAACGCCTCGGTGTCCCGCGCGGCGCCGACGCGACCGACCTACCGTCGCGCCTGACCGCCAGGCGGCGCCCCGAGACGGGAGCGAACAACCCGTGAGACGCAGACACAGCCCGCCCGCCACGCTGCCGCAGGAGCCGCTCGTCCCGCAGCCCGCAGGCCCCGCCGAGCCCCTCGCCCCCGCGGTGGGCGACCCGGCGGAGCTGGAACGCGAGGCCGCCCTGGCCCGGCTGTTCGAGCTGCACTACGCCTCCATGCTGCGCCTCGCCGTGCTGCTCGGCGCGGACGACCCGGAGAACGTGGTCGCCGAGGCGTACTACCAGATCTACCGGAGGTGGCGGCGGCTGCGGGACACGGAGGCGGCGGAGGCGTATCTGCGCTCCACCGTCTGCAATCTGACCCGTATGCGCATACGCCATCTGCAGGTCGCCCGCAGGCACGTCGAGCACCTCGAACACCTCGAGAAGCCGGCCGACGACGTCGTCGCCTCGGCCGAGAGCACCGCACTCCTCCGTGACGACCAGCGCGTGCTGATCGACGCCCTCCAGCAACTGCCGGCCCGGCAGCGCGAGGCACTGGTGCTGCGGCACTGGCTCGGGTTGAAGGAGAGCCAGATCGCCGCGGCGATGGGGATCTCCTGCGGCTCCGTCAAGACCCACACGGCACGCGGCATCGCCGCCCTGACGCAGGCCATGGAGGCCCGGCGATGAACGACACCAGCCCGGACCGGACCGAGCGGGAACTGCGCGAGGCCCTCGCCGCGTTGGCGGACGGGGTACGGGCCGCCCCCGACGCCTATCGCACCGCACGCGGCGAATGGCTGCGCCGCGAGCGCCGGCGCCGGCTCGTCCTCGCCGTGCTCATCGCGGTCGTCTTCACCCTGGCCGTGCTGATCGGACTGTGGGTCCTCAACCGGGCCCCGGCGGATCCCGGCGTGATCTTCTCCCGCGCCTGCGGCGGCACCGGCGTGTCCTGGGTACTCGGGCGGCCCACAGCCTGACGGGGGTACGCCGACCGGGCCACCGCCGCCTCGTGTCCGGTTCGGCGCCCGGCTCGCCGGGAACCCGCACCCCGTGCACCCGCGCATCGAGGACTACGCGCTCATCGGCGACCAGCAGACGGCCGCGCTGGTCGGCCGTGACGGCTCGATCGACTGGCTGTGTCTGCCCCGCTTCGACTCGGCCGCCTGCTTCGCCCGGCTGCTCGGCACCGAGGACCACGGCCACTGGAGGATCGCGCCCGACGGCGCCGGCGCGTGCACCCGCCGCGCCTACCGCCCCGACACCCTCGTCCTGGACTCCGAGTGGGACACCCCGGACGGCAGGGTCCGCCTCACCGACTTCATGCCCCAGCGCGACCGCGCCCCCGACCTGGTCCGCGTCGTCGAGGGCCTCGACGGCCGCATCACCCTGCGCGGCAGCATCCGGCTGCGGTTCGACTACGGCTCGATCGTGCCGTGGATGCGCCGGGCCGAGGGCCACCACGTGGCGGTCGCGGGTCCCGACTCGGTGTGGCTGCGCAGCCTGCCCCGGGTGCGCACCTGGGGCAAGGACTTCGTCACCCACTGCGAGTTCACGGTCGAGCGGGGCGAGAGGGTCGCCTTCGTCCTCACCTGGCATCCCTCGCACGAGCCGCGTCCACCCTTCATCGATCCGTTCGAGGCGCTGGACAGCAGCGTCGCGGACTGGCGGGCGTGGGCGGCGCAGTGCCGTTACCGCGGCCCGCACCGGGACGCCGTCATGCGTTCCCTGATCGTCCTCAAGGCCCTCACCTACACGCCCACCGGGGGCATCATCGCCGCCCCCACCACCTCGCTCCCGGAGGTGCCGGGCGGCGTGCGCAACTGGGACTACCGCTACAGCTGGCTGCGCGACTCGACGCTCACCCTGAAGGCGCTGCTGGCGGCCGGCTACCACGAGGAGGCGGAGGCGTGGCGCGACTGGCTGCTGCGCGCGGTCGCCGGCGACCCGGCGGACCTGCAGGTCATGTACGGCCTGTCCGGCGAGCGCCGGCTGCCCGAGTACGAGCTGGCCTGGCTGCCCGGCTTCCAGGGCTCGGCCCCGGTCCGGGTCGGCAACGAGGCCGTGAAGCAGCTGCAGCTCGACGTGTACGGCGAGGTCATCGACTCGCTCTCGCTGGCGCGGAGTTCGGGGCTGCCGGTCAAACCGCACATGTGGCAGGTGCAGTGCGCGCTGATGGAGTTCCTGCGGTCGGCCTGGCGGCAGCCGGACGAGGGGGTGTGGGAGGTGCGCGGCACGCGCCGCCACTTCGTGCACTCGAAGGTCATGGCCTGGGTGGCCGCCGACCGTGCCGTCCGCGCCCTGGAGGAGGACCCGGGGCTCGAAGGCGATCCGGAGCGCTGGCGGGCCATGCGCGACGAGGTGCACCGGGAGGTGTGCGAGCGCGGCTTCGACCCCGAGCGGAACACGTTCACGCAGTACTACGGTTCCCGCGGGCTCGACGCCGCGCTGCTGCTGATCCCCCGCGTCGGCTTCCTGCCGCCGGACGATCCGCGCGTCATCGGCACCGTCGACGCGGTGCGGTCGGAACTGGCGTGCGACGGCCTCCTGCGCCGGTACTCCACGGACGGCTCGGCGGACTCGCTGCCCGGGAAGGAGGGCGCCTTCATCGTCTGCTCGTTCTGGCTCGCGGACGCCCTGCACCTCACCGGCCGCACGGACGAGGCCCGTGAGCTGTTCGAACGGCTGGTGGGACTCGGCAACGACGTCGGCCTGCTCTCCGAGGAGTACGACACGGCCGCCGGCCGTCTGCTCGGCAACTTCCCGCAGGCGTTCAGCCATCTCGGCCTGGTGGCCGGCGCCCTCGACCTTTTCGGGGGCGGGACGGCAGGATAAGGGGCATGGATCTTGGACTGAAGGACCGCGTGTACGTCATCACCGGCGCCACGCGCGGGCTGGGCAACGCGGCAGCGCGGGAACTCGTCGCCGACGGTGCGAAGGTGGTCGTCACGGGCCGGGACGAGAAGCGGGCCGCCGAGGCCGCGGCCGGACTGGGCGCGAACGCGGTGGGCGTGGTCGCCGACAACGCCGACCCCGCGGCGCCGGCCCGGCTCATCGCCACCGCGCGCGAGCACTTCGGCGGCTTCGACGGCGTCCTCGTCAGCGTCGGCGGCCCGCCGCCCGGCCATGTCGCCGACAACACGGACGAGCAGTGGACGGCCGCCTTCGAGTCGGTGTTCCTCGGCGCGGTCCGGCTCGCCCGCGCGGCCGCCGCGGAACTGCCGGAGGGCGGTGTCATCGGCCTCGTGCTGTCCAGCTCCGTGCACGAGCCGATCCCGGGACTGACCATCTCCAACGGTCTGCGACCCGGACTCGCGGGCTTCGCCAAGTCCCTCGCGAGCGAGCTGGGCCCGCGCGGCATCCGCGTCGTCGGGCTGCTCCCCGGCCGCATCGACACGGACCGGGTCCGTGAGCTGGACGCCCTCTCCGCCGACCCGGAGGCGACGCGCGCGGCCGCCGAGGCCCGCATCCCGCTGCGCCGCTACGGCACCCCGGAGGAGTTCGGCCGCACGGCGGCGTTCCTGCTGTCCCCCGCGGCGTCGTACCTGACGGGCATCATGCTGCCGGTGGACGGCGGCGCCCGCCACGGCTTCTGACACCCGGGCCTACGCCGGCGCAGGGGCATCGGAGGGTGGGCCGGTGGCGCGTACGGACATCGCCGACGTGGGCCGGTGCGCGTACGGACACCGGCGGCGCGGACCGGTGCGCGCACGGGCACCCGCGACGCGGACCGGTGCGCGTCACAGGCATCGGCGACGCGGACCGGTGGCGCGGGCGTCAGCTCACTCGCTCCGGCCGGTGACCGACGGCGCGCAGTCGCACCTCCGCGGGCAGCGCGGCCAGCCCGGCGGAGTCCCGGGCGTGGGCGAGCGCCTCGGTGGTCAGGCGGTGCAGCGCGTCGCCGGGGTCCACGTGCGGTTCCAGCAGGAGCCGCACCCTCGCCTCGGGCGCGCTGCGGCGCCCCCACAGCAGCACATGCGCCCGCTCGACACCGTCCAACCGCCCCGCCTCACCGGCGAGTACGTCCTCCAGGGCCCGGCCGCGCAACAGGGCGCCCTCGCCGTCGCCGGTGTCGACGAGGATCTCCGCGAGCCGGTGCCGGCGCAGGATCGCCGACAGCCACCACAGCGCGAGCAGCACGAGGACGGCGAGCCCGGCCAGGACCGCCGGCCACCACCAGCCCTGGTCCCGCCACCGGGTGCGCTCGGCGTCGCTCAGCAGGACGTCGTGCGGCCCCCGGTGGATCCACCACGAGGGCGGTGCGGCGCCCAGGCCGACGGCCAGCACGGAACCGCCGAGGAGGAGCAGCACCGCTCCGGCCAGCCCGATCAGCACCCGGTTGACGATCCGCAGCACCGCGCTCACCCCCTCCGCCCGGGCCGCCGCACGTGCACCGACAGCGCGGGCGGCCGGGCGAGCCCGAGGCCCCGTACGGCGTCGGCGAGCACGGTGTCCAGGTCGGCGCGTACGTCGTCGAGTTCCCGGAAGTGCGACACCGCCCGCACATCCGCGCGGGTGCGCCCGAGACGGATCCGCACGGACTGCACCCCGGAGACCTCCATGGCCCGGTCGCGCAGCACCAGGGCCGCGGCCTCACGGTGCAGCCCCGCCCGGACGTCCGGGTGCGCCGGGCGCATCCGCAGTACACGCCGCAGTCCCGGGGCCGCGGCGAGCACCAGCAACCACAGGCCGAGTGCCGTCACCGCACCCGCCCCGACGAGCACCCGGGTGTCGTCGAGGGGAAGCCCGGCGAGCCGGTGGGCGAGGGCCGGGCGCCAGCGCATGGCGGGCCGGTGGGCGCGGACGGCCGCGATGTCGTACAGGAAGAGGCCGGCCGAGATCAGGACGAGCACCGCGAGGACGCCCGCGGGAACCCGCCGCACGGACCAGAACCGGCGGCCCCCGCCGTCCGCCCCGGGAGCCGCCCCGTAGGCCGCCGCCGACGAGAGCTGCCCGGGTCCGCCGTCCGCGGTCTTTTCGAGGACCGGGAGCCGCTGGGTGCTCTCGTGGCCCTGGGACTCGCTCATTGCGTCCTCCCCTGTGCCGGTGCGAGATGCAGCCGCTCCACCCGGACGGCCACCTCGTGCACGTCCATCCCCGTCAGAGCGCCTACCCGCTCGGCGACCCGGCGACGCACCGCACGGCACCGGCCGCCGATGTCGCAGGGGTAGTCGAGTTCGACGACGACGCGGACTTTCGCCGTTTCGGCCTGGGGCTCCCCCGCTCGCGGGGGGCCGGGGGCCGGGGATCGCACGACGACCGTGGCGTGCGGCGAGGCGGCGTCCGGGGGCAGCTGGCCGAGTGCCTCCCGTGCCGCCTGTGCGGCGACCTTGGTGACGACCCGGTCGGCGATCCGGGTGGCGCCGCGCTCGGCCGGCACGACGACGGCCGGCCCGGCGACGGCGGCCGCCCGTCCGGCCGGGTCCGTCTGCCGATGCTCACCGGCGGAGCCGGGCACGGGTCACCGCCGCCCGCCGTCGCGGGGACGGAAGAAGTCTCCGAGGTCCAGATCCCCCTCCAGGAAGCGGCCGACGACGAAGCCGACGGCGCCGAGGGCGGCCACCAGCAGGAAGGCACCGAATCCGCCGAAGTACCCGGCGAAGCCCAGCGCCATTCCGGCGATCATGCCGATCACGGCCAAGCTCATGCTGCGCTCCTCACCTCGCCCTCTCCCTCGTCCGGTTACTGGAGCCGCGGCTCCGGCTCCTCCTCTTCCTCCGGCAGCTTGACGTCGATGACCGCGATGTTGACCTCGACGACCTCCAGTCCCGTCATGCGCTCGACGGACGCGACGACGTTCTCGCGCACGGCGCGGGCGACGTCGGCGATGGACACGCCGTACTCGACGACGATCTCCAGGTCGAGCGCGGTCTGCACCTCGCCGACCTCGGCCTTCACCCCGCGGGCGGCGGCCCGTGAGCCGCCGGGCACCCGGTCGCGCACGGCGCCGAAGGTACGGCTGAGGCCGCTGCCCAGGGCATGCACGCCGAGCACCTCACGCGCCGCGAGCCCGGCGATCTTCTCCACCACACCGTCGGCGATGGTCGTCCGTCCCCGGGTCGCCGGGTGGCCGCCGCCCCGCCGGGTGGGCCTGATGCGCGTCTGCGTGCCCTCCGTCGCACCCGCGGAGGCCGTTTCCGGCCGGTTCGTCTCGGTCATCGCCGCTCGCCCTCTCGGTCGTCCTCCTTCACCCACAGTAAGGGGGGTTCCACCGTGCTGCGCCCGGCGTGCGGCAGGCCGGAGGAACGGCGGAGCGCTCGGCCGTGGGTGGCCCGGCCACCGCGCGCCGCCGCCCGCGGGCGGATGAGACACCCGCGCCGACGGTGCCGTACCGCCGGTGCGCCGCGGAGCAGTGCCGGCCTCGCGGCGGTGGCGGGTCACCCGTTCGGGGCGCCGGACCGCTCCCGGCGACAGCGGCCCGCCTGCGCGCGGTCCCGGCGACGGCGGCGACGCAGCGGCCCGGCCCGACGGTCGCGGGGGGACCCGCGAGGGACGGAGGGCTGGACGGAAAAGCCGGCCGCGGCGGCGGGTCCCGGCCCGCAGCGGACGGGACCCGCCGACGGACCGGACCGGGTGCCGGGCGTGGCATCCCGCCGCTGTCCTGGCGGCCCGATCCGGGCGGTGCGCGGGAGCAACGGCATGGCGGCACGGCCCTGCCGCGCCGCCCGTCCGGGTGGACCGTCGGTCGCGGCGGGTGCCGGGCGCTGTGACGGCCGTCGAACCCTAGTCGCCGACCCCGGCCAGATCACGCAGCCGGCGCGCCTGGGCGGCCCGCTCCGCGGCCCGCTGGTCCTCGTAGGACCGTCCCTGCGCCCCGCGCAGCAGTGCCTTGGTCTCGACCACCGCGTCCCGGGGCGCCGCGAGCAGCGCGGAGGCCAGGTCCCGTACGGCGTCGTCGAGCTGCTCACGGGCCACGGCGAGGTTCGCCAGCCCCGTGGCCACGGCCTCCTCGGCCGCCACGAAGCGGCCCGTCGCGCAGATCTCCAGCGCACGGGCGTAGCCGACCAGGTCCACCAGCGGATGCGTGCCCGTGAGGTCCGGTACGAGGCCCAGGCTGGTCTCGCGCATGGCGAACTGCACGTCGTCCGCGACGACGCGCAGGTCACAGGCGAGGGCGAGCTGGAAGCCCGCACCGACCGCGTGGCCCTGCACGGCGGCGATGGACACGATGTCGTTGCGCCGCCACCAGGTGAACGCCTCCTGGTACTCGGCGATGGTCGCGTCCAGTTCGGCGTCGCTGCTGCGCGCGAGGTCGATGAACGTCGGTTCGCCCTCGATTCCCTCGGGGGTGAACATCTGCCGGTCGAGCCCGGCAGAGAACGACTTGCCCTCGGCGCGCAGCACGACCACGCGAACGGAACCGGGCAGCGCGCGCCCGGCCTCCGTGAGTGTGCGCCACAGAGCGGGGCTCTGGGCGTTCCGCTTGGCCGGGTTGGTCAACGTCACCGTGGCGATCGCCTCGTCGACGGTGAGCCGTACGCCGTCCTTGTCGAGTGCTGGGTCGAGCGAAGCCATGGGGCGCCTCCGATGGGTGCGGTCAGGAGAGGATGCCATGCAACGGCATCCATAAGTGACTGCACAGTAACCACCCGGCCGGACGGGGGCACCCCCAGGCCCCTTGAGGCACTGGGGGACCGATCGACCGGGTGGCCACCACCGAAGCCGATGGGGCGCCCGGCGTCAGGCCGACGGGGTCTTCTTGCCCCGCGTCGCCCCGCCACGCCCTCGGAGCGTGACGCCCGACTCACTGAGCATCCGGTGAACGAAGCCATACGAGCGGCCGGTCTCCTCGGCCAGCGCCCGGATGCTCGCACCGGAGTCGTACTTCTTCTTCAGGTCTGCCGCGAGCTTGTCGCGCGCGGCGCCGGTCACCCGGCTGCCCTTCTTCAGAGTCTCGGCCACCCGTGCCTCCTCATGGGAAGTGCGCTCTGGTCTCCTCATGATCACCCCTCGGAGGCGTGATGGCCACCCATTCGGCAAGGTCCGTGAGACATGGTTGTGACGACAGGAGCACATCCCCACGAACGGAATCTGGGGTTCCGCCCGGTGGCATCGCTGTGCCCGAACGGGTTCACCCGGGAAGCGCCAGGTCAGCGGCGCGCGGCGGGCGGAGCCCCGGGACGAGGGGGTCCGCCCGCCGATTCGGTGCAGGACACACCCGGGTACGAGGAGATCTCACACAGATGATGGATCACGCGTCGGCCGAATGATCCATACGCGGGGATCAACCATTCGGTCAAACGGCGCTGACCGCCTCCGGCGCCGCGGCCGGACTCAGGCGAGGGCCACGAGGTCCTGGTAGTCGGCGCCCCACAGGTCCTCGACACCGTCGGGCAGCAGGATGATGCGCTCCGGCTGGAGCGCTTCGACCGCGCCCTCGTCGTGCGTGACCAGGACGACCGCGCCCGTGTAGGTGCGCAGGGCGCCGAGGATCTCCTCGCGGCTGGCCGGGTCGAGGTTGTTGGTCGGCTCGTCGAGGAGCAGCACGTTCGCGGAGGAGACGACGAGGGTGGCGAGGGCGAGACGGGTCTTCTCGCCGCCGGAGAGGACACCTGCGGGCTTGTCGACGTCGTCACCGGAGAACAGGAAGGACCCGAGCACCTTGCGGACCTCGACGAGGTCCATGTCGGGCGCGGCGGAGCGCATGTTCTCCAGAACCGTGCGGTCCGGGTCGAGGGTCTCGTGCTCCTGGGCGTAGTAACCGAGCTTGAGACCGTGCCCGGGGACGACGGCGCCCGTGTCCGGCTGCTCGACGCCCGCGAGCAGCCGCAGCAGAGTGGTCTTGCCGGCGCCGTTGAGGCCGAGGATGACGACCCTCGATCCCTTGTCGATGGCCAGGTCGACGTCGGTGAAGATCTCCAGCGACCCGTACGACTTGGACAGTCCCTCGGCCATCAGCGGGGTCTTGCCGCAGGGCGCGGGCTCTGGGAAGCGGAGCCTGGCCACCTTGTCGGACCGGCGGGCCTCCTCCAGGCCGGCCAGCAGTTTCTCGGCGCGGCGGGCCATGTTCTGCGCGGCGACCGTCTTGGTGGCCTTGGCGCGCATCTTGTCGGCCTGCGCGTTGAGCGCGGCCGCCTTCTTCTCGGCGTTGGCGCGCTCGCGCTTGCGGCGCTTCTCGTCGGCCTCGCGCTGCTGCTGGTAGAGCTTCCAGCTCATGTTGTAGATGTCGATCGTGGCGCGGTTGGCGTCCAGGTAGAACACCTTGTTGACGACCGTGTCGACCAGGTCGACGTCGTGGGAGATGACGATGAAGCCGCCACGGTAGGTCTTCAGATAGTCGCGCAGCCAGATGATCGAATCGGCGTCGAGGTGGTTCGTCGGCTCGTCGAGCAGCAGGGTGTCCGCGTCGGAGAACAGGATGCGGGCCAGCTCGATGCGGCGGCGCTGCCCGCCCGAGAGCGTGTGCAGCGGCTGGCCGAGCACCCGGTCGGGCAGGTTGAGGGCGGCGGCGATGGTGGCGGCCTCGGCCTCCGCGGCGTACCCGCCCTTGGTGAGGAACTCGGTCTCCTGGCGCTCGTACTGCTTGAGGGCCTTCTCGCGGGTGGCGCCCTGGCCGGTGGCGATGCGCTGCTCGTTCTCGCGCATCTTGCGGATCAGCACGTCGAGGCCGCGCGCGGAGAGGACGCGGTCGCGGGCCAGCACGTCCAGGTCGCCGGTGCGGGGGTCCTGCGGGAGGTACCCCACCTCGCCGGAGCGGGTGACGGTGCCCCCGGCGGGGATGCCCTCGCCCGCGAGGACCTTGGTGAGGGTGGTCTTCCCGGCGCCGTTGCGGCCGACCAGGCCGATGCGGTCGCCCTTGGCGACGCGGAAGGTGGCGTTCTCGATGAGGATGCGCGCACCGGCGCGCAGCTCGATACCGGATGCGGAGATCACGGACAGACTCCAGGGCGGGAGGGTGGCGGGATGGGCGGCTGCGGACGTTCCCGCCGTCTAATGCGCGAGGAGAATGGCCATGGGCCCAGTCTAACGGGGCGGCGCAAGCGCTTTTCGCCGGTGCGGACGTCCGGCACCGTGGTGCTCCCCGCCCCGTCCCGCGACCGGCTCGGGGTCACTGTCAGTGGCCGGTGCGAGACTGGGCGCAGGCCGTGATTGCGGCAGGGACACCGGAGGGGAGTGATCGCGATGGCGGGCATGGACGGGAGGCGTCCGAGCATCTGCCCGACGCTGCTGTACACCGACGCGAAGGCGGCGCTCAAGCAGCTCACGGAGGCGTTCGGCTTCACGGAGCTGTCGGTGTACGAGGACGAGAACGGCTCGGTGCTGCACGCCGAGCTGGTGCAGGGCAACGGCGCGGTGATGCTCGGCTCCAAGGGCCGGGGCGGCGCCTTCGACGAGGCCATGAAGGGCGCGGGCCCGTGCGGGGTGTACGTCGCCGTGGACGACGTCGACGCGCACCACCGGCGCGCCGTGGAGCACGGCGCGGACATCCTGATGCCCCCGACGGACCAGGAGTACGGCTCGCGGGACTACATGGCCCGTGACGCCGAGGGCAACATCTGGAGCTTCGGTACCTACGCCCCGGACATAGCCGTCTGACGGGCGGTCAGCTGCCCCCGGTGTGGACCTGGAAGGCGGCGCGGCGCACGGCCTTGGCGAGCGCGGGGTCCGGGTGGGCGGCGGCGAGCGCGACCAGCACCTGCACGGTGCGGGGGTGCCCGACGCCCCGCACCTCGTTCAGGAGCGCGGGCACGGTGGGCTGCACCGCCGACTCCAGATGGCGCACGAGGAGCGGGGCCTCGCCGTGGTCGGCGACGGCCGCGGCGGTGTCGACCCACAGCCATGTGGCCTCCTCCCGGGTCAGCACCTCGTGGGCGTCCTCCGGGTCGGTGCCGTCGTGCTCGGCGAGCCAGAGCAGGGCGTAGGGGCGCAGCGGGGTCTCCTTCGCGGCGGCGCGCACATCGGGCTCGGCGGGGGCCCCGACCACCCGCAGCGCCTCGAAGGCCAGGCCGCGCAGGAGGGCGTCCTCGCCGCGGGCGGCGTCCAGGAGTTCGGTCACGGCGCTGCCGACGGTGCGGGCGGCGAGCCAGGCGCGGTACTCGGCACGGGCCGCGTTCGGGCGGAGCCGGGCGCAGCCGCGGAGCATGTCCTCCGCGTTCTGCTCGATGTTCCCGGCGGGACTCTGCGCGGCGACGCAGATCTGCTCCAGCTTGACCCAGACCGCCCAGCTGCCGAGCGGCGTCAGGGTGGCCTGCCCGTCCCCGTAGACGAGGGCGCCCACGGAGGCCAGCGCGCGCAGGGCCCAGTCGAGCAGAGGGGCGAGGGGGGTGTCCTCGGCGGGGCCCTGGTCCGGCCCCGGCACGGGGCCGGCATCGGTGAGGGCGGTGTCTGCGGGGGCGGCGTCCGCGGGGGCGGCGTCTGCGGCGGCGGCAGGGGGCGCCTCGTCGTGGGGGCCGTCGGCGACGGCCGGGGCGAGGGGGATCTCGCAGCGCTCGGTGCGCAGTTCGGTGACCCGCTGCTCCAGGAGGTCGAGGAGCTGCTCGACCGGGACGGGCCCCGCGGACAGCTGCAGAAAGGAGAGCACCTGGGGCATGGCCGAGACGACCTCGGCGACGGCGGCGTGCTCATGGTCCGCGGGCTCGGGGCAGGCGAGCGACCAGGCGTCGAAGAGGGCGACCCAGCCGCGCAGCACGGCGGAGTCGTCGCGGTTCCAGGCGCGCAGCCGCCAGCCGGGGCGGGCGCTGTCGCCGTGCACCTCGACGAGGCCGGCCAGGCGGGCGGTGTCCCAGTCGGCACGGACCTGAGCGGCGGTCAGGCCGAGTTCACCGGCGGCCCGTTCGGCGGTGGTGTCGGAGAGGGCGCCCTTGCCGTCGGAGGCCGCGCCGTCGCGTCCGGGCCGGAGCGCGGTGTCGGCCCAGCGGGCGAGACGGGCCGCGTCGGCCAGTCGGGCGCGGGCCATGGCGGCCAGTTCCGCGGGCGGGGGTGTGCCCTCGGGCGGCCGGGGGGCGGGGCGGCGCGAGCGGCGCTGGGTCACCGCTCGGGGAGCGTCGGCCAGGGGCCGCGGGCGGACGAGTCGGAGCCTGGAGTCGCGCGGGTTACGGGACGTCACGGGTGCAGTCTTCCGGTTGACGGTCCGAAAACCCAAACGGAATGTCACGACGGGCGACAGGGCTGGCCAAGGCAGGGGTTCCGAGAGGGATCGCGGCAGGCGCGAGGGCTTGTCCGGCGGGTTAAGCGGAAGGCGGCGCGGGGCCGCGATCCGGGGTGCGGCGGCCGGGCGGCGGGCCGGCCCGCGCCTCACATGAGCGGGGTCAGGAAGCGCCGCATGGCCTCTTCGTAGGCGGCGGGGTCCGCGTTCCACATCGCTCCGTGCGGGGCGCCCTGCACGGTGTGGAGGGTGACCAGGTCCGGGCGGCGCTGCGCGAGGCGGCGCGAGGGCCCCCAGGGGGCGACCGTGTCGTCGGGGCCGTGGAAGATCAGGACGGGCACCGAGAGGCGGTCCGTGGCGACGGTCTCCCGCACCCGGTCGAGGTGCAGACCGGCACGGCCCTGGGCGGCGCGCACCGCCAGCGGCAGCAGGGCGCCGGGGGTGCGGCGGGCCACGGCCAGGGCGCGCAGCGTGGTCTCCCAGCTGAGCACGGGCGAGTCCAGGACGAGCCCGGAGATCCGCTCGCGCAGCGAGGAGTGCGCGGCGGCGCGCAGCGCCATGGTGGCACCGGTGGACCAGCCGTGCAGGACGACGCGCTCGGCGCCGTGGACCACGGCGTAGCGGATGGCGGCGTCCAGATCGTGCCACTCGGTCTCGCCGAGGTGGTTCAGGCCGTCCGGGGGCCGCGGTGCCCCGGGGTCGCCGCGGTAGGCGGGGTCGAGGACCGGGAAGCGGTGGCGGCTGAGGAACTCCATGACGTTCATGGGATGTTCCCGGGTGGTGCCCAGGCCGTGCACGGTGATCACCCACGTGTCGCGGGCGCCGGGTACGAACCAGGCGGGCAGGGTCCCGAGTTCGCCGGGCACGTCGACATCGGTGTGGCGGAGGCCGAGGGCGGTGGCCGGGTCGCCGATGTGCACGGCGGGGGTGAGCCAGGCCCGGCCGCCGGGTTCCATCGTGCCCTGGGTGACGCGTTCCAGGCGGCGTACGACGGTGTCGGCGGAGTGCGGGGCGGTGGGCAGGACCGGTCCGACGACCGCGTGCGAGCCGTTGGCGGACAGGCCGTAGACGCCGGGGCGCTGAGAGGCCAGGTCCCGGGTGAGGGTGATCCGGCCGGCCGCCGTGGAGTGCACGGTGAGGCGGGGCTCGGTGGGCAGCGGGCGGCCCGGCGGCGCCTTGAGCGCCGCGTTGCTGGCCATGCGGCCCACGACGAGGCCGGCCGCGGCTGCTGTGGCGATGGCTGTGGTGGCGGCTGCGGCCGCCGCTGTGACAGTGCGCACCCGTCCAGTCTCGCGGTGGAGCCCGCCCCCGGCCAGTGGGAGGACGGCGGGGGGTGACCCCGCCGGGCGCGTGCGCGCACGGCCGTCGCCGTCCCGGCCCTTACCCCTGCCCGTATCCCCGCAGCCGCTCCCCCACCTCCGCCACCTGCTCCCGGGTGAGCAGCGACGGTGTGAGGCCGGGTACGGAGGACGCCGCCAGCCAGACGCGGCACATCCACTCCAGTTGGGCGGTGCGGTCGTATGCCTGGGTCAGCGACGACCCGTGGGCGAGCGTGCCGTGGTTCTCCAGGAGACAGGCGCTGCGGCCCCTCAGGGCCCGGAGGGTGTTCTCGGCCAACTCGGGCGTGCCGTAGGTCGCGTACGGGGCGACCCGGACCGGTCCGCCGAGGGCGGCGGCCATGTAGTGGATCAGCGGCAGCTCCGGGACCAGGGTGGAGACCGCCGTCGCGTGCACGGCGTGCGTGTGGACGACGGCACGCGCCCCGGTGGTGCGGTAGACGGCCAGGTGCATCGGCAGCTCGCTCGTCGGACGCAGCGAGCCGAGCACCTGCCCGCCGTCGAGGCCGACGCCGACCGCGTCGCCCGGTGTCAGCCGCTCGTACGGCACGCCCGTGGGTGTGACCAGCACGATGTCTCCGACGCGGACGGAGACGTTGCCGGACGTTCCGACGACCAGCCCGTCGGCGACGGTGCGGCGGGCCGTCGCGACGAGTTCGTCCCACGCCCGCGCCACCTCGTCCGCGGCATCCGTCCCGCCCCGCCCCCGGCCGCCCGCCGCGGCCTCCGGTACGGCCTGTGCGTCCGGTGCGTCGTCTCGCTGCTCAGCCATGACGCGATCCTGCCAGACACCGCACAGGGCCCGGTGGCGGGACCGAGCGGACCCGAAGATTTCCGGAAGGTGGAATTCCGCATTCGTTCGAGAGCGCCACCGCCGCGGTCCCGCGACGAAACGGAGCGGCGGCACCCCGATCGGTACACCCTCCGGCCCGTCTCAGTTCATCTTCCGTTCACCCAGGTTGCGTACGGTTCACGCGCCACTGACGTCCTAGAGAAGCCTGGGTAAATGGAACACATCACGCTCCTCCTCGGAATCGTGATCGTCACCGCTCTCGTGTTCGATTTCACGAACGGTTTCCACGACACAGCCAACGCGATGGCCACGACCATCTCGACCGGCGCCCTCAAGCCCAAGACGGCGGTGGCCATGTCCGCCGTGCTGAACCTCGTCGGCGCCTTTCTCTCGGTGGAGGTCGCCAAGACGATCTCCGGCGGCATCATCAACGAACAGGGCATACGCGTCGAAGTGATCTTCGCGGCCCTGGTGGGCGCGATCCTCTGGAACCTGCTGACCTGGCTTCTCGGCCTGCCGTCGAGCTCCTCCCACGCCCTCTTCGGCGGCCTGATCGGCGCCGCCGTCACCTCCGCCAGCTGGTCCGCGGTGAACGGCTCGACGGTCGTCACCAAGGTCCTCATCCCCGCGGTCGCCGCGCCGATCGTGGCGGGCCTCGCCTCGATGCTGGCGACGCGCCTGTCGTACACCTTCAGCCACCACGCCGACGAGAAGGCGAGCGCGAAGGGCTACCGCGCCGGGCAGATAGCCTCGGCCGGCCTGGTCTCCCTGGCGCACGGCACCAACGACGCGCAGAAGACGATGGGCGTCATCACGCTGGCGCTCGTCACCGGTGACGTCATCGCCCCCGGCTCGAACCCTCCCACCTGGGTCATCGTCTCGGCCGGTACGGCCATCGCGCTCGGCACCTACCTCGGCGGCTGGCGCATCATCCGCACGATGGGCAAGGGTCTGACGGACCTGGCCCCGCAGCAGGGCTTCGCCGCCCAGACCAGCGCGGCGACCGCGATCCTCGCCTCCTCCCACCTCGGCTTCTCGCTCTCCACCACCCAGGTCGTCTCCGGCGCGGTCATGGGGTCCGGCCTCGGCCGCAAGGGCGCCGCGGTGC
The DNA here is from genome assembly GCF_055632315.1 of Streptomyces sp. PSU-S4-23. Lineage (NCBI taxonomy): Bacteria > Bacillati > Actinomycetota > Actinomycetes > Kitasatosporales > Streptomycetaceae > Streptomyces > Streptomyces sp. PSU-S4-23. The sequence continues at coordinate 1,666,445 of NZ_JBVMUU010000002.1, forward strand.
GCTGGTCCACCGCGACCAGGATGCTCGTCGCCTGGGTCCTGACCCTTCCGGCCGCCGGCCTGGTCGGCGGCGCCGCCGAAGTCCTCACCAAGCAGGGCACCTGGGGCACGGCCGCCACGGGAGTGCTGCTGGTCGCCGGCGCCGGCGCCATCTGGGCCCGTTCCCGCCGCAAGCCGGTCACGGTCCACAACGTCAACGACGTCGAGACGGAGCCCTCGGGCGTCGTCACGGCCGCGATCGCCGCGGTGATCCCGCCCCCGGCGGGCCCGGTCACGGCGGACGACACCGCGGCGGAGAGCGCCGCGACGGACGGCGCCGAGCTGAGGACCACCACCCTCCAGGCCCCGGAAGGCCCCTCCGCGGAGCCGACCCGCCCCGCGACGGTATAAGGAAGTACACCCCATGAAGATCGACTGGGCAGCCCTCGGCTCCGTCTTCGGCGTCAGCCTCATCGTCACCGTGGCCCTGGTGGGCCTGTTCACCCTGGGCGTCGTCGGCCTCACGAAGAAGGAGACGGCGCGTGGCGGCACGGCCGCCCTGGCGGCCACCGGCGCGTACGTCTGTTTCGCGGCGTGCGCGGCGGCGGTGTCGTACGGGATCTATCTGATCGTGGCCAAGTAACCCCCACAGCGCGCCCGCGCGCATGGGCGCGCACGGCCAAGCCCCCGCAGTGACGATCACTGCGGGGGCTGATCTTTGTTAGATATATGCCGATTTGCTACGGTCTACCCCGCATACGACCACGTCGAAAAGACAGGTGGCGAAGCGGCAGAGGTCTGGCCGCCCATGCCCAACTCACCTAGTCTAATGGATGAGTTGCTGCCCGACGTTGGCCGCCCGACCAGCCGAAGACGACGTGTAGCAGGGAGCGACATGGCCAGGGACATCGATCCGAGCCTGAACCGACGCAGGCTCCGTATCGAGTTGCGCAAGGCGCGGGAGGAAGCCGGTCTCACCCAGCGGGAGGCGGCCGACGCGCTGGAGTGGTCACTGTCGAAACTGATCCGGCTGGAGGCCGGCACGGTCAGCCTCAGCGTCACAGACCTGCGCGCCCTGCTCCAGCTGTACCGGGTGACGGACTCCGGGCTGGTGGGCGAGCTGGAGGAGGCGGCCCGCGGCTCGAAGGGGCCGTCCTGGTGGGCGCCGTACAGCGACATGGTGCGGCCGCAGTTCGCCCAGTACCTGGGCTACGAGAGCGCCGCGACCTCGATCCGCTTCTACCACCCGTCGGTCGTCTACTCGCTGTTCCAGATCGAGGACTACACGATGGCCCAGCTGGAACCCCGCGAGACCGCCGAAGTGGCCCGGCGCTCGGCGGAGCTGCGCACCACCAGGCAGGAGCGGATCTTCGACGGCGAGCAGGGGCCCGACGTGAGCATCGTGCTGGACGAGGCGGTCGTGCGGAGGGTCATCGGCGGACCGGGGGTGATGCGACGTCAGCTGGAACACCTCAAGACGATGTCCCAGCACCCCAGGGTCACCATGCGCCTGCTGCCGTTCGCGGCGGGCGCGCACTACAGCATGGGCGGGTCCTTCACCCTGCTCGGCTTCAGGGACGACGACGACCTGCTCTACCTGGAGGGCGCCACCGGCAGCGTGGCGAACCGGGACGACCTCGACCTCACGTCCCGCTACCAGGAGTGCTTCGAGGACATCAGCAACAAGGCGTACGACGGCGACCGGATGATCGAGCTGATCGACGCGGTCAAGGAGAGTCTCGGCAACGGCTGAAACCCGGGAGGAACGGCCCGGGCGGACAACGGGGAGGGGCCATGGCGGCCTTGGGGATTGCTGACTGGTACAGGCGGCTGCGCACGCTCCGCTCCGTCGCGACGGACAGGCCGCCGGGCGTCCCGCCGCGGCCCGCCGGGCCGCACGAGGGCGCCCCCGCGCTCCACGAGGTGGAGCACACGGGCGGCGAGGACGGCACACGGCCCCCGGGCGGCCGACTGCTGCTGGGCACGGCGTGCGGCAGCGTCCTGCTGTTCGGCATCGCCGTGTCCGCCCGGGTGGCGCCCAGCCTCGCGCTGGACGCTCTGACCCCCCTGACCACGACGGTGGTCGGGGTACTCGGCGCGGCCGCCGTCACCGTGCTCGCGGCCTGCGTCGGCCGGTCGCTGCGCGGCCGCTCGTCGGCGCCGCGCGCGCCCGGGCTCAGCGGGTCCCCGAGCCCCGCGGACGAACCGTCGCCACAGCCCGGTCGAGAACACGGAGACGCTCCGTGACGGGGGTGAGGCCCCACCACAGCCCGGCGCTGGCGGCCGCGACGATCGTCACCACGAGCCAGACCAGGGCCCGCGCCGTGGATCCCGGTACGAGCAGCGCGGCGAGCGCTCCGACGCCCACCGCGAACACCCCCGTGGTCAAGGAGAAGAGTGCCAGCGGGGCCGCCGCCGACAAGGACGGGCGCGGAGTGTGGGGACCGCCCGCGCGTGCCGAGACATCCCTGGCCCTGTCTGCCATACGGGTCCCCTCCCGCCCTCTGGACGGCCCCTTCAGAAACCGCCGGCCGCCGGGTTCTCAAGTCCAGCCAGCAAACCACACCACGCGGCACGGCGAAAGACGAGCACCGGCCCGGCCCGCCGTTTCGAGTCACGCACGAGCACGTGCGCTGTCTCCACGGTCACTTCGACGCAGTCGTTGTTGTCCCCTCCCGAGTGACTGCTCTTGCGCCACACCCGCCCCGTCGGGTCCCTGCCGATCACACCGACCTCCACTCACCAGTCAGCGCACCGACACAGCGTCCTCACCGTGACGCTCCCGAGCGCCGTGTCCCACCGCTGCCACAGGCAACAGAGGCCCGGCCACACCAGGTTCGTCTCCCCGCAACGAATCACCCAATGCCGCTCGTCGGCGCTCTTCGCGTTGGTCATGCCGATTCGTTCGTAGTGCCGTCCCTAGTCTTCCCAGCTTCCCCGCGCGGAAAGAGCACAGATAGCGCCGATTCGGTTGGCTGACGATATTTCAGCGGTGTGGGGCTCAGCACACCGCAGCGTCGCAGGTCAAGACCCAGTTGACGGGTGTTCCGGAGGCGTGGTGGACTGCCGGGGCCACCACGGCGGCAGGAGAGGAAGCCGGTGCAAGTCCGGCGCGGTCCCGCCACTGTCACCGGGAAGGAACGTCCCGGGAGCCAGGAACTCTCACCGCCGGTCTCATCGAACCAGGGCGTGGACACCCTGAGTGAGGACATATCGCCATGCGCGGCTGCCGATCGAGGTTCCGTACCCGCCCCCTGCCCGACCCCACGGTCGGCTGAGCCGATGGGTGCCGATCGCGTCTTCGCGTACGGCGCCGCCGCCGGCCTCCTCGGTGACCTCCTGCTCGGCGATCCGCGCCGAGGGCATCCGGTCGCCGCGTTCGGGCGGGCCGCGGGCGTCGTGGAGCGGGTGTTGTGGCGGGACCACCGCGGGTGGGGCGCGCTGCACACCGCCGTGTGCGCCGGGGGCGCCGTGGCGACGGCGGCGCTGGCCGCGTCCGTCGCGCGCCCCTCGCGCGCCGCGTCCCTGGTCCTGACCGCCGCCGCCACCTGGGCCGTCGTCGGGGGGACGTCCCTGGCGCGGGAGGCGCGGGCCGTCGGGCGCTCCCTGGAGGCGGGGGACATCGGGGCCGCCCGTGCGCGGCTGCCCCATCTGTGCGGACGGGACCCCCAGGCGCTCGACGCCGACGGGATCGCGCGGGCGGTCGTGGAGTCCGTCGCCGAGAACACCTCCGACGCCGTGGTGGGCGCGCTGGTGTGGGGAGCCGTCGCCGGTGTGCCCGGGCTCGCCGGCTTCCGTGCCGTCAACACCCTCGACGCCATGGTGGGCCACGTCTCGCCCCGGTACCGGCGGTTCGGGTGGGCGTCCGCCCGGCTCGACGACCTCGCCGGATGGCCGGGGGCACGGCTGACAGCCCTCCTCGCGGCGGCCTCCGGCCCCGATCCGCGCGGCGCCGTGCGCGCCTGGCGTGCCGACGCCGCGCGGCATCCGAGCCCCAACGCGGGCCCGGTGGAGGCCGCGTTCGCGGGTGCCCTGGGCGTACGGCTGGGCGGAACGCTGTCGTACGGGGGCCGCGTCGAGCACCGGCCCGTCCTCAACGCGGCGGGGCGCGCGGTGCGCACGGACGACATCGAACGGGCGGTACGGCTCTCCCGCGGGGTCAGCGGGCTCGCGCTCGGCGTCACCCTCGCCGGGCGCCTCGCGGCCCGACGGCTTCTCGCGAAGGGACACACCTCATGAGCGGCGGACTCCTCGTCGCCGGCACCACCTCCGACGCCGGCAAGAGCGTCGTCGCCGCCGGGATCTGCCGCTGGCTGGTACGGCAGGGAGTGAAGGTCGCGCCCTTCAAGGCGCAGAACATGTCCCTCAACTCCTTCGTCACCCGTGAGGGCGCCGAGATCGGGCGGGCGCAGGCCATGCAGGCCCAGGCGTGCCGTACCGAGCCGACCGCGCTGATGAACCCCGTACTGCTCAAGCCGGGCGGCGAGCAGAGCAGCCAGGTCGTGCTGCTCGGCAGGCCGGTCGGCGAGCTGAGCGCACGCGGGTACCACGGGGGGCGGCAACGGCAGCTTCTCGGCACCGTCCTGGACTGCCTCGCCGAGTTGCGGGGCACCTACGACGCGGTGATCTGCGAGGGGGCCGGCAGTCCTGCCGAGATCAATCTGCGGCGCACCGACATCGTGAACATGGGGATCGCCCGCAACGCCCGGCTCCCCGTCCTCGTCGTCGGCGACATCGACCGCGGTGGCGTGTTCGCCTCCTTCTTCGGCACGGTCGCGCTGCTCTCGCGCGAGGACCAGGAGCTCGTCGCCGGATTCCTCGTCAACAAGTTCCGCGGCGACGTCTCACTGCTGGAGCCGGGGCTCGACATGCTGCACGGGCTCACCGGACGGCGGACTTACGGCGTGCTGCCGTTCCGGCACGGCCTCGGGATCGACGAGGAGGACGGGCTGCGGGTGTCCCTCCGGGGTGCCGTACGCGAGTCTCGGATCGCCGCGCCGTTCGGCGAGGACGTGCTGCGGGTCGCCGTGTGCGCCGTCCCCCTCATGTCCAACTTCACCGACGTGGACGCGCTGGCCGCCGAGCCGGGCGTGGCGGTCCGGTTCGTGGACCGGCCCGAGGAGCTGGCCGACGCCGACCTCGTCGTCGTCCCCGGCACCCGCGGCACCGTCAGGGCCCTGGAGTGGCTGCGCGAACGCGGCCTCGCGGACGCCCTGGTGCGCAGGGCCGCGGAAGGGCGCCCGGTCCTCGGTGTCTGCGGCGGTTTCCAGATCCTCGGCGAGCACATCGAGGACGAGGTGGAGAGCCGCAGGGGACACGTCGAGGGGCTGGGGGTGCTGCCGGTGCGGGTCCGGTTCGCACGGGAGAAGACCCTGACCCGGCCCGCCGGAAAGGCCCTCGGCGAGCGCGTCGAGGGGTACGAGATCCACCACGGGGTCGCCGAGGTCACCGGTGGCGATCCCTTCCTCGACGGCTGCCGGGTCGGTCAGACCTGGGGCACCCACTGGCACGGCTCCCTGGAGTCGGACGGTTTCCGGCGGGCGTTCCTGCGCGAGGTGGCGGCCGCCGCGGGCCGCCGCTTCGTGCCCGCGCCCGACACGTCGTTCGCCGCGCTGCGCGAGGAGCAGCTCGACCGGCTCGGCGACCTGATCGAACAGCACGCGGACACGGACGCGCTGTGGCGGCTCATCGAGTCGGGCGCGCCGCCAGGACTGCCCTTCATTCCCCCGGGAGCGCCCGCATGAGCACAGTGTTGTTGTTGTCGACCGCCGACACGGATCTGCTGGCGGCCCGTGCCTCCGGCGCGCCCTACCGGATCGGCAACCCGGTCCGGGTGGACGTCGACACCGAGCTGCCCGCCCTCCTGGAGGGCGCGGACATCGCCGTCGTACGTCTGCTGGGCGGCAAGCGCGCCTGGGAGGACGGGCTCGCCCGGCTGAGGGCCTGCGGTGTCCCGACCGTGCTGCTGGGCGGAGAGTCCGTGCCCGACGCCGAGCTGATGGCCGAGTCGTCCGCGCCCGCGGGTGTCGTGGCCGAGGCGCTGCGCTACCTCGTGGAGGGCGGCCCCGCCAACCTCGCGGAACTGGCCCGGTTCCTGTCCGACACCGTGCTGCTGACCGGTGAGGGGTTCGTCGAGCCGCGCACGATGCCCGAGTACGGGGTCCATGGGGAGCGGGGGCACGTCGAGGGGCGGCCCACCGTCGGCGTGCTCTTCTACCGGGCCCATGAACTGAGCGGCAACACCGCCTTCGTGGACGCGCTGTGCGACGCGATCGAGGCGAAGGGCGCCAACGCCCTGCCGGTGTTCTGCGGTTCGCTGCGCGGCGCCGACCCGGGGCTGTACGCGCTGCTGTCGGGGGCCGACGCCCTGGTGGCCACCGTCCTCGCCGCCGGCGGCACGCACGCCTCCCAGGCGTCGGCGGGCGGCGAAGAGGAGTCCTGGGACGTCGGGGCGCTCGCGGACCTGGGTGCCCCGGTGCTCCAGGGCCTGTGCCTGACCTCCTCCCGCGCCGCGTGGGAGGAGTCCGACGCCGCCCTCTCCCCCATGGACGCGGCCATGCAGGTCGCGATCCCGGAGTTCGACGGCCGCCTCGTCACGGTCCCCTTCTCCTTCAAGGAGCAGGGCCCGGACGGCGTACCGGTGTACGCGGCCGACCCGGAGCGGGCGGCGCGGGTCGCCGGGATCGCCGTACGGCACGCGCGGCTGCGGCACACGGCGAACGCCGACAAGCGGATCGCGCTCGTCTTCACCGCCTACCCGACCAAGCACTCGCGGGTCGGCAACGCGGTCGGCCTGGACACGCCCGCGTCGGCGGTACGGGTCCTGGACGCGCTGCGCGACGCGGGGTACGCCGTCGAGGGGCACCCCGCGGAGGGCGACGAGCTGATCCACCGGCTCATCGCGGCCGGCGGCCATGACGTGGAGTGGCTGACGGAGGAGCAGCTGGCCGCCGCGCCCGCGCGGGTGCCCCTCGCCGACTACCGGGCGTGGTTCGAGGCGCTCGACCCGGGGCTGCGGGACGCGATGACCGGGGCGTGGGGCGAGCCGCCGGGCGGCCTGTACGTCGACGGCGACGACATCGTGCTGGCGTCGCTGCGGTTCGGGAACGTCGTCGTGATGATCCAGCCGCCGCGCGGCTTCGGCGAGAACCCGATCGCGATCTACCACGACCCCGACATGCCGCCGTCGCACCACTACATGGCGGCGTACCGCTGGCTGGAGAACACGTTCCGGGCCGACGCCGTGGTGCACATGGGCAAGCACGGCACCATGGAGTGGCTGCCGGGCAAGGGCCTCGGTCTCGGCCGGGGCTGCGCGCCGGACGCCGTCCTCGGCGACCTGCCCCTGGTGTACCCCTTCATCGTCAACGACCCCGGCGAGGGCACCCAGGCCAAGCGGCGCGGGCACGCCACGGTCGTCGACCACCTCGTACCGCCGATGGCGCGCGCCGACACCTACGGCGACCTGGCGAAGCTGGAGCAGCTGCTCGACGAGTACGCGCTGGTGTCCGACCTGGACCCGGCGAAGGCGCCCGCGGTACGGGCCCAGATCTGGACCCTCGTCAAGGCCGCCGAGCTGCACCACGACCTGCACGTGGACGAGCAGCCGGACGAGGACGCGTTCGACGAGTTCGTCATGCACATCGACGGCTATCTGTGCGAGATCAAGGACGTGCAGATCCGGGACGGACTGCACGTGCTGGGCGGCGGCCCGGTCGGCGAGCCGCGCGTGAACCTGGTGCTCGCCGTGCTGCGCGCCGCGCAGGTGTGGGGCGGCCGGGCGAACGCGCTCCCGGGCCTGCGGGCGTCGCTCGCCGGGCAGTTCGGCCTGGTGGAGAAGGAGCTGCTCGCACGGCCGGGTGCCCCGGTGAAGGTGCCGGCCGAGCTGACGGACCTGGTGGCGGGCCCGTCGCGTACGGCGGCGGACGCGATCGACCTCCTGGAGGTGCTGTGCCGCCGCCTCGCGGAGGGCATGGAGGCGCGCGACTGGCACCCCGGGACCGCACCCGTGCTCGTGCGGGAGGTGCTCGGCACCGAACCGCCGGACGCCGTCGCCGTCCTGGAGTTCGCGTGCGCCGAGGTCGTGCCCCGGCTGGCCCGGACCACCGACGAGATCGGGCACATCCTCAGGGCGCTCGACGGCGGCTACGTCCCGGCCGGGCCGTCGGGCTCCCCGACCCGCGGCCTCGTCAACGTCCTGCCGACCGGCCGCAACTTCTACTCCGTCGACCCCAAGGCCATTCCCTCGCGGCTGAGCTGGGAGGTCGGGCAGTCGCTGGCGGACTCACTGGTCGCCCGCCATCTCGGCGACACCGGCGAGTACCCCAGGTCCGTGGGCCTGACCGTCTGGGGCACGTCCGCCATGCGCACCCAGGGCGACGACATCGCCGAGATCCTCGCGCTGCTCGGCTGCCGCCCGGTGTGGGACGACGCCTCGCGCCGGGTGACCGGCTTCGAGATCGTGCCGCTCGCCGAGCTGGGCCGCCCTCGCATCGACGTCACGGTCCGTATCTCGGGCTTCTTCCGCGACGCGTTCCCGCACGTCGTGGGCCTCGTCGACGACGCCGTGCGGGCGGTCGCCGAGCTGGACGAGCCCGCCGAGCGGAACTTCGTGCGCGCGCACGCCGACGAGGACACCGCCGCCCACGGCGACCGGCGGCGCGCGACGGCCCGCATCTTCGGCTCCAAGCCGGGCGCGTACGGCGCGGGACTGCTGCCGCTGATCGACGCGCGGAACTGGAGGTCCGACGCCGACCTCGCCGAGGTGTACGCCGTGTGGGGCGGCTACGCGTACGGGCGCGGACTGGACGGCCGGGCGGCGCGCGGCGACATGGAGACGGCGTTCCGGCGGATCGCCGTCGCCGCCAAGAACGTGGACACCCGCGAGCACGACCTCGTGGACGCGGACGACTACTTCCAGTACCACGGCGGCATGGTCGCCGTGGTGCGGCACCTCACGGGCTCCAACCCCGAGGCCTACGTGGGCGATTCCGCCGTTCCCGACCAGGTCAGGACCCGCACCCTGGGCGAGGAGACCCACCGTGTCTTCCGCGCCCGCGTCGTCAACCCGCGCTGGATGGCGGCGATGCGGCGCCACGGCTACAAGGGCGCGTTCGAGATGGCCGCGACCGTGGACTACCTGTTCGGGTACGACGCAACGGCGGGCGTCGTCGACGACTGGATGTACGAGAAGCTCAGCGCGGAGTACGTCTTCGACGCCGAGAACCGGGACTTCATGAAGAAGTCCAACCCCTGGGCGCTGCGCGGCATCACCGAACGCCTGCTGGAGGCCGCCGACCGCGGCCTGTGGGCCGAGCCGGACGCGGACACGCTGGAGCGGCTGCGCGCCACCTATCTGGAACTCGAGGGCGATCTGGAGGGCGACGACAAGTGAGTACCCCGTTTCCGTTCACGGCCGTCGTCGGCCAGGACGACCTCCGGCTGGCGCTGCTCCTGAACGCGGTGAGCCCGGCGGTCGGCGGTGTCCTCGTGCGCGGCGAGAAGGGCACCGCCAAGTCGACCGCCGTGCGGGCCCTTTCGGCTCTGCTGCCGGCAGTGGACGTGGTCTCCGGATGCCGGTTCTCCTGCGATCCCGGGGCGCCCGATCCGGCGTGCCCGGACGGGCCGCACGCGCCGGGGGCCTTCGAGTCCCGGCCCGCGCGCATGGTCGAGCTTCCCGTCGGCGCCTCCGAGGACCGGCTGGTGGGCGCCCTGGACATCGAACGGGCCCTGGCCGAGGGCGTGAAGGCGTTCGAGCCGGGGCTGCTGGCCGGCGCGCACCGCGGGATCCTGTACGTCGACGAGGTCAACCTCCTCCACGACCACCTGGTCGACCTGCTCCTCGACGCGGCCGCGATGGGCGCCTCGTACGTCGAGCGCGAGGGTGTCTCCGTGCGGCACGCCGCCCGTTTCCTGCTCGTCGGCACCATGAACCCCGAGGAGGGCGAGCTGCGTCCGCAGCTGCTCGACCGGTTCGGGCTGACCGTCGAGGTGGCCGCGTCGCGCGAGCCGGACCAGCGGGTGGAGGTCGTGCGGCGGCGGCTCGCCCACGACGACGACCCGGAGGGTTTCGCGGCGCGCTGGGCCGAGGAGGAGGCCGCCGTGCGGGCGCGGATCGTGGCCGCGCGCGAGCTGCTGCCGTCCGTGCGGCTCGGGGACGGGGCGCTGCGGCAGATCGCGGCGACCTGCGCCGCGTTCGAGGTGGACGGCATGCGGGCCGACATCGTGATGGCGCGCACCGCGACCGCGCTGGCCGCCTGGGCGGGCCGCGGGGACGTCCTGGCCGAGGACGTGCGGCAGGCCGCGCTGCTGGCGCTGCCGCACCGGCGGCGGCGCAACCCGTTCGACGCGCCTGGCCTGGACGAGGACAAGCTCGACGAGACGCTGGAGCAGTTCGGCGGGCAGGACGAGGGCGACGGCGATCCGGACCCGGACGGGCCCGGTGGCGGCGGTGGACGGCCGCCGCGGACGGACGGCGATCCGGGCGGCGGTGACACCGGCGCGCGGCCCGAGGCCGGTGAGGACGGGCGGCCGCAGGCCGCCGGAGGCGGCGAGCAGGCGGCCGTAGGGGCCTCGGAGCCCTTCCGCACCAAAGTGCTGAGCGTGCCCGGGATCGGCGAGGGTGCCGCCGGGCGGCGGTCACGGGCGCGGACCGAGCACGGCCGTACCACCGGGGCCCGCCGCCCCCGGGGGACGCTCACCAAGCTGCACCTGGCCGCGACCGTGCAGGCCGCGGCGCCCCACCAGCGGGCGCGCGGACGGTCCGGGCCCGGGCTGGTGGTGCGCCGGGACGATCTGCGGCAGGCGACCCGTGAGGGGCGCGAGGGCAATCTCGTGCTGTTCGTGGTCGACGCCTCCGGGTCGATGGCGGCGCGGCAGCGGATGAGTGCCGTGAAGGGTGCGGTGCTGTCCCTGCTGCTCGACGCCTACCAGCGGCGGGACAAGGTGGGGCTGGTGACCTTCCGGGGGTCGGCGGCCGAGGTCGCGCTGCCGCCGACGTCGTCGGTGGACGCGGCGGCGGCCCGGCTGGAGTCGCTGCCCACGGGCGGCCGGACCCCGCTGGCCGCGGGGCTGCTGAAGGCCCATGACGTGCTGCGGGTGGAGCGGCTGCGGGATCCGGCACGGCGGGCGCTGGTCGTGGTCGTCACCGACGGGCGGGCCACCGGCGGCGCGGACCCGGTCGGGCTGGCGGGGCGCGCGGCGCGGCTGCTGGCGGCGGAGGGAGTCGCGTCCGTGGTCGTGGACTGCGAGTCGGGGCCGGTACGCCTGGGGCTGGCCGGGCGGCTCGCGGGTGAGCTGGGCGGTACGGCGGTGACGCCGGACGAGCTGCGCGCGGACGGTATCGCGGGGCTGGTGAGGGACGTGCAGGGGACGCAGAGGACCGCGAGGAGGGCCGCGTAATGCCGCAGGGACAGCCGAGTGTCGTACCGGACGACGGTCTGACGACCCGTCAGCGGCGTAACCGGCCGCTGGTCGTCGTGCACACCGGGACCGGCAAGGGCAAGTCGACCGCCGCCTTCGGGCTCGCGCTGCGCGCCTGGAACCAGGGCTGGCCCGTCGGGGTGTTCCAGTTCGTCAAGTCGGCGAAGTGGAAGGTCGGCGAGGAGCGGGCGCTGCGCGTGCTCGGCGATTCCGGTGAGGGCGGCACGGTCGCCTGGCACAAGATGGGCGAGGGCTGGTCCTGGGTGCAGCGCGGTCTCCAGGGGGACAACGCCACCAACGAGGAGAAGGCCCGCGAGGGCTGGGAGCAGGTCAAGCGGGACCTGGCGGCGCAGACGTACCGGCTGTACGTGCTCGACGAGTTCGCCTACCCGATGCACTGGGGCTGGGTCGACACCGACGAGGTCGTCGAGGTGCTGCGCGACCGGCCGGGGACCCAGCACGTGGTGATCACCGGACGCAACGCGCCGGACCAGCTGGTCGGCTTCGCGGACCTGGTGACCGACATGTCCAAGGTCAAGCACCCCATGGACGTGGGCCAGAAGGGCCAGAGAGGCATCGAGTGGTGACGTCCGTACCCCGGCTGGTCATCGCCGCGCCCTCCTCCGGCAGCGGCAAGACCACCGTCGCCACGGGGCTGATGGCCGCCCTCACCGAGCGGGGGCTGGCCGTGTCCCCGCACAAGGTGGGACCCGACTACATCGACCCCGGCTACCACGCGCTGGCGACGGGGCGCACGGGACGCAACCTCGACGCGTACCTGTGCGGTCCCGAGCTGATCGCGCCGCTTTTCCTGCACGGGGCGCGCGGGTGCGACATCGCCGTCGTCGAGGGCGTGATGGGGCTGTACGACGGGGCCGCCGGCGAAGGGGAGCTGGCCTCCACGGCGCAGGTGGCGAAGCTGCTCGCGGCGCCGGTGGTGCTCGTGGTCGACGCGTCGTCCCAGTCACGGTCGGTGGCCGCGCTGGTGCACGGGTTCGCGTCCTGGGATCCGGGGGTGCGGATCGGGGGCGTGATCCTGAACAAGGTCGCCTCCGATCGGCACGAGGAGTTGCTGCGGGAGGCGCTGGACGCCTCCGGCGTGCCGGTCCTCGGTGTCCTGCGGCGGACACCCCGGATGGAGACGCCCTCGCGCCACCTCGGCCTGGTGCCGGTCGCCGAGCGCCGCGCGGAGGCCGTGGCCGCCGTGGCGGCGATGGCCGCGCAGATGCGCGCGGGCTGCGACCTGGAGGCGCTGCTGGCGCTGGCGCGTAGCGCGCGGGCGCTGCCCGACGGCCCGTGGGAGCCTCCGGTCGCCGACGGCGGCGGGCGCGCGGTGGTCGCGGTCGCCGGCGGGGCCGCGTTCACCTTCTCCTACGCCGAGCACACCGAACTGCTCGCCGCCGCCGGAGCCGACGTCGTCCCCTTCGACCCGCTCCGCGACGAGCGGCTGCCGGAGGGCACCGCCGGGCTGGTGATCGGCGGCGGGTTCCCCGAGGTGCACGCCGCCGAGCTGTCCGCCAACGTGCCGCTGCGCCAGGCCGTCGCCGCGCTCGCGCTGGCCGGCGCGCCCGTCGCCGCGGAGTGCGCCGGGCTGCTGTACCTGTGCCGGGAGCTGGACGGGCGGCCGATGTGCGGCGTCCTCGACGCGAGTGCCCGCATGAGCGAGCGGCTCACCCTGGGCTACCGCGACGCCGTGGCCGTGAGCGACGGCGTCCTCGCCGCGGCCGGGACGCGGATGCGGGGGCACGAGTTCCACCGGACCGTCGTCGAGCCCGGCGCGGGGGCGGCCCCCGCCTGGGGCCTGCGCGCCCCTCACCGCCGCGTCGAAGGCTTTGTGCACCGCGGGGTGCACGCCAGTTATCTGCACACGCACTGGGCGGCCGCGCCCGGTGCGGCCCGTCGGTTCGTGGAGAGGTGCCGGACGTCATGAGCAGCACGCTGATCGGAGTCGGGGTGGGCCCCGGCGACCCCGAGCTGGTGACCGTCAAGGGCGTGGGCGCGCTGCGGGGCGCGGACGTCGTCGTCGTGCCCGTCATGGCCGCGTCCGACGGAAGCGACGGCGGGGAGCGCGGGCGCGCCGAGGCCACCGTGCTGCACTACGTGTCCGAGGAGAAGGTCGTACGGGTGGTGTTCGCGCTGAACGAGCGCAGCGACCGGGCGCGGCGCGAGGCCGCCTGGGACGCGGCCGGGCAGCGGGTGGCCGAACTGCTGCGGCGGCACGCGGCCGTCGCCTTCGCCACCATCGGCGACCCCAACGTGTACTCGACGTTCACCTATCTCGCGCAGACCGTCCAGCGGCTCCTGCCGGGGACCGTGGTCGAGACCGTGCCCGGCATCACCGCCATGCAGGACCTCGCCGCCCGGTCGGGCGCCGTGCTGACCGAGGGCACCGAGCCCCTCACCCTCGTGCCCGTCACCGCGGGTGCCACCGTGCTCAAGGACGCGCTTGGCGGTCCCGGTACCGTCGTCGCCTACAAGTTCGGGCGGCAGGCGCGCGAGGTCGCCGAGGCACTGCGGGAGACCGGCCGCATCGACGACGCCGTGTGGGGGTCCGCGCTCGGGCTGCCGGACGAGTCCATCCGCCCGGCCGCCGACCTGGAGGACGGCGCCCTGCCGTACCTGTCCACCCTCATCGCGCCCGCCCGGCGCGACGGCACCCGCGGCGGCAAATTGTGACCGCCGCGGCAGCCCCCGACCGGGACGGGCGGCCGGATGCGCGCCGGCCTTCGCCCCGTCCCGGCCTTCACAGAAGAGGACACATCCCCATGGCCGATGCCACCACCGGCAAGGTGACCTTCGTCGGTGCCGGCCCCGGCGCCGCCGACCTGCTGACGTTCCGTGCCGCACGCGCCATCGCCGAGGCCGACGTCGTGATCTGGGCGGCCAGCCTGGTGCAGGCGGAGGTCCTGGAGCACGCGCGCGAGGGCGCCGAGATCCTCGACTCGGCCGCCATGTCCCTGGAGGACGTCGTCGCCGTCTACGAGCGGGCGCACGCGGACGGGCTGAAGGTCGCCCGGATCCACTCCGGCGACCCGGCGCTGTGGGGCGGCACCCAGGAGCAGCTCGACCGGTGCGACGCGATCGGCATCGCCACGGAGGTCGTACCGGGCGTCTCGTCCTTCTCCGCCGTCGCCGCGCTCGCCCGGCGCGAGTTGACCGTCCCGGAGGTCGCGCAGTCCGTCGTGCTCACCCGGCTCGGCGGCGGCAAGACCCCCATGCCGCCCGGGGAGGAGGTGCGCGAGTTCGCCCGCCACGGCACCACCATGGCGGTCTTCCTGTCGGCGGCCCGCAGCGGACAGCTCGTGCGGGAACTGCTGGAGGGCGGCTATCCGACGACCACCCCGGTCGTGGTGGCCCACCAGGCCACCTGGCCGGAGGAGCTGATCGTCAGGTGCACGATCGGCACGCTGGAGGAGACCGTCAAGCAGCACAGGCTCTGGAAGCACACGCTGTTCCTGGTCGGCCCCGCGCTCGACGCGCACGGCACGCGCTCGCACCTCTACCACCCCGGCCACTTCCACGGTCACCGCAAGGCCGACCCCGAGGCCCGCAAGGCGCTGCGCGCGCGGGGTGCGCGCACATGATCACGGTGGTCGGTACGGGCACGGGGGTGCCGCTTCCCGCCGAGGTGACGGCGGGCGCGGACCTCGTGGTGGGCGGGCGGCGGCATCTGGCGGCCGCCCGGCTGCCCGCGCGGGCGGAGCGCATCGTCCTCGGTCCGCTGGCGCCCGCGCTCGACGCGATCGGGCGCTGCCTCGACAAGGAGCGGCGGGTCGTGGTCCTCGCCTCCGGCGACCCGGGGTTCTTCGGGATCGTCCGGGCGCTCGCCGAGCGGTTCGGGCCCCAGCGGCTCGATGTGCGGCCCGGCGTGTCCTCCGTGGCGGCCGCGTTCGCGCGGCTCGGGCTGCCGTGGGACGACGCGGTGGTGGTGAGCGCGCACGGGCGTGATCTGCGCACGGCGGTGAACGTGTGCCGGGCGCATCCGAAGGTCGCGGTGCTGACCGGGCCGGGCGCCGGTCCCGCCGAGCTGGGGGCGGCGCTCGCCTACCGCTGCGGTGAGCGGGTGCTCGTCGTGGCGAGTGCGCTCGGCGACCCGGAGCGCGAGCGCGTGGAGCGGGTGACGCCCGGTCAGGCGGCGGCCCGCGAATGGGGTGCGGCCGTCAGCGTGGTGCTGTGCCTCGACCCGGCACGGGCGCTGGGGGGCGTGCGCACGCTCGCCGGGCCGCCGGCCGGCCCCGATGTGTGGGCCCTGGACGAGAGCGCGTTCGCGCACCGCGACTCGATGATCACCAAGTTCGAGGTGCGCGCCCTGGCGCTGGCCCGGCTGGGACCGCGGCGCGGAGAGCTGGTCTGGGACGTCGGCGCGGGCTCCGGCTCGGTCGCCGTGGAGTGCGCTCGGCTGGGCGCCGCCGTCACCGCGGTCGAGAAGACGCCCGACGGGGTGCGGCGGATCCGTGCCAACGCGGCCGCGCACGGCGTGGACGTGCGGGTCGTGCACGGGGCTGCGCCGGCCGTGCTGGACTCTCTCGACGACCCCGACGCGGTGTTCGTCGGCGGCGGCGGGCGGGAGCTGCCCGCGATCGTGACCGCGTGTGCGCGGCGGGCCCGGCGGGCGGTGGTGATCGCCATGGCCGCCCTGGACCGCGTACCGGCGGCGCGCGAGGCGCTCGTCGGGGCCGGGTTCTCCTGCGACGGCGTGCTGCTGCAGTCGTCGCGGCTCGCGCCGCTGCCGGGGGACGTGACCCGGCTCGCGGCGACCAACCCTGTGTTTCTGCTGTGGGGCATGCGGCCTGCGGCGCATAGCGAAGGAGTTGCTGAGTGATCGGCCTCATTTCCGCCACCGCGGCGGGGGCGGCTGCGCGGGACCGGCTGGCCGGGGCGTGGCCCGACCGCACACGGGTGTACGAGGGGCCCGTCGGCGACGCCGTACGGTCCGCCTTCGCGGAGTGCGAGCGTCTCGTGTGCTTCCTGGCGACGGGGGCGGTCGTCCGGCTGATCGCACCGCTGCTGGGCGGCAAGGCGGACGACCCCGGTGTGGTCTGCGTCGACGAGGGCGGGCGCTTCGCGGTGTCCCTCGTGGGCGGGCACGCCGGCGGCGCCAACGAACTCGCCCGCGAGGTGGGCGAGGTGCTGGGGGCCGAGCCCGTGGTGACGACCGCGACGGACGCGGTGGGGCTGCCGGGCCTCGACACGCTCGGGCTGCCGGTGGAGGGCGACGTCGCCGGGGTGTCGCGGGCGCTGCTGGACGGGGAGCCCGTCGTCCTGCGGTCGGACGTGGCCTGGCCCCTGCCGCCGCTGCCCGTCACCACCGAGGGGGGCGCGTACGCCGTCCGCGTCACCGATGTCCTCGCCGAGCCCGCCGGGCGGGAGGTCGTCCTGCGGCCGCCGTCGCTCGTCGCCGGCGTGGGCGCCTCCAAGGGCGCGCCCGTCGAGGAGGTCCTCGAACTCGTCGAGCGGTGCCTGCGGGATGCCGGGCTCAGCGCGGCGTCGCTCGCCGAACTCGCCACCGTCGAGGCCAAGGCCGACGAGCCCGGGATCGTCGGGGCGGCCCGGCGGCTCGGGGTGCCCCTGGTGACGTACTCCGCCGAGGAGCTGGCCGGGGTCGAGGTGCCCAACCCGTCGAACGCGCCGCTCGCCGCGGTCGGCACACCCTCGGTCGCAGAGGCCGCCGCGCTCGTACGGGGCGGCGAACTGCTGGTCCCCAAGCGGAAGTCGGCCGGCCGGCCCGCGTCGGCGACGTGTGCGGTGGTGCGCCGGCCGGGGCGCGGACGGCTGGCCGTCGTCGGGCTCGGACCCGGCGCCCGGGACCTGCTGACGCCGCGCGCCCGGGCGGAGCTGCGGCGCGCGTCCGTGCTGGTCGGCCTGGACCAGTACGTCGACCAGATCCGTGATCTGCTGCGGCCCGGCACCAGGATCCTCCAGTCGGGGCTCGGCGCCGAGGAGGAGCGGGCCCGCACCGCGGTCGCCGAGGCCCGCAGGGGCCACGCGGTCGCGCTGATCGGCAGCGGGGACGCCGGTGTGTACGCGATGGCGTCGCCCGCGCTGGCCGAGGCCTCCGACGACATCGACGTGGTCGGCGTGCCCGGAATCACCGCGGCGCTGGCGGCGGGCGCGCTCCTCGGCGCTCCCCTGGGCCACGACCATGTGTCGATCAGCCTCTCCGATCTGCACACCCCCTGGGAGGTCATCGAGCGCAGGGTGCGTGCCGCGGCCGAGTCGGATCTCGTCGTGACCTTCTACAACCCGCGCAGCCGGGGCCGGGACTGGCAGCTGCCGAAGGCGCTGGCGATCCTCGCCGGGCACCGGGACCCGGCGACGCCGGTCGGTGTCGTACGCAACGCGTCGCGCCCGGACGAGTCGGCGCGGGTGACGACGCTGGCCGCGCTGGACCCGGCGACGGTCGACATGATGACGGTGGTGACCGTGGGCAACACGGCGACCCGCCGGGTCGCGGGGCGCATGGTGACGCCGCGCGGCTACCGCTGGCAGGAGGAGGCCCGGTGAACCGCGTGGTCCATCCGATCGAGCAGGAGTCCTTCCGGCGGCTGCGCTCCCGCCTGGACACCTCGCACTTCGCGCCGCTGAGCCGGGCGGTGGTGGAGCGGGTCGTCCACTCCTCGGCCGACCTCGGCTACGCGAGCGACCTCGTCCTGGACGAGGGCGAGCTGGAGCGGGCGCACGCCGCGCTGCACGACGGGGCGCCCGTCGTGGTCGACGTGGAGATGGTCGCGGCGGGGATCACCCGCCGCGAGACGGTCTGCCGCCTGGGGGACGCCAGGTCCGGACCGGGGCTGACGCGATCGGCGCACGCCGTCCGGCTGGCGTACCAGGACGTGGGCCCGGGGGCGCTGTGGGTGATCGGCTGCGCGCCGACCGCCCTGGAGGAGCTGCTGCGGCTGGACGCCTCGCCCGCGCTCGTGATCGGGCTGCCCGTCGGCTTCGTCGGGGCCGCCGAGTCCAAGGCGGCGCTGCGCGAGAGCGGGCTGCCCGCCGTGAGCAACGTGTCCGAGAAGGGCGGTTCGGCGGTCGCCGCCGCCGCGCTCAACGCCCTGCTGTACCACCCCACGTCGAAGGAGACGCCGTGACCACCCCGCCGCCCGCCCTGCTCATCGCCGGCCACGGCACCCGGGACGACGCCGGAGCCGAGGCGTTCCGCGCCTTCGTACGGGAGCTCGGGCGGCGCCGGCCCGAGCTGCCCGTCGCGGGCGGCTTCATCGAGCTGTCGCCGCCGCCGCTGGGCGAGGCGGTGACGGAGCTGGTGGAGCGCGGGGTCCGCCGGTTCGCCGCGGTACCGCTGATGCTGGTGTCGGCCGGGCACGCCAAGGGGGACATCCCGGCGGCGCTGGCCCGGGAGAAGGAGCGGCACCCCGGGATCACGTACGCCTACGGCCGCCCGCTGGGTCCGCATCCGGCGCTGCTGAGCGTGCTGGAGCGGCGCCTGGACCAGGCGCTGGGAGGCGCGGCCCGTACGCCCGCCGACCGCGCCGGGGTGACGGTGCTGCTGGTCGGTCGCGGTTCGACGGACCCGGACGCGAACGCCGAGGTGTACAAGGCGGCCCGGCTGCTGTGGGAGGGGCGCGGGTACGCGGGCGTGGAGACGGCGTTCGTGTCGCTGGCCGCACCGGATGTGCCGGGCGGCCTCGACCGGTGCGCCCGGCTGGGCGCGCGGCGGATCGTGGTGCTGCCGTACTTCCTGTTCACGGGCGTCCTGCCGGACCGGGTACGGCGGCAGGCCGGGGAGTGGGCGGCGGCGCACCCGGACGTCGAGGTGCGGTCGGCCGACGTCATCGGCCCCGAGCCGGAGCTGCTGGACCTGGTGATGGAGCGGTACGAGGAGGCGGTGCGGGGGGATCTGCGGATGAACTGCGACTCGTGCGTGTACCGGATCGCGCTGCCGGGCTTCGAGGAGAAGGTGGGCCTGCCGCAGCAGCCGCACTTCCACCCGGACGACGAGGGCCACGACGGTCACGGGCACCATCACCACGGCGGCCACGCGCACTCCCATGCGCACTGACGGCACGCCCGACGCCGGCGCGCACGACCTGCGGCACCACGGGGACGCCGAAATCCGCGACGACGGTTCGGCGCTCACCGACCTCGCGGTGAACGTGCGCGCGGGCACACCCCCGGCCTGGCTGCGCGAGGTCATCGCCGGGTCGCTGGCCGGGCTCGCGGCCTACCCCGACGGCCGGGCCGCCCGGGCGGCGGTGGCGGCACGGCACGGGCTGCCGGCCGGGCGCGTCCTGCTCACGGCGGGCGCGGCCGAGGCGTTCGTGCTGCTCGCGCGGGCCCTGAAGGTGCGTCGCCCGGTGGTGGTGCATCCGCAGTTCACGGAGCCGGAGGCGGCGCTGCGGGACGCCGGGCACACGGTGGGCCGGGTCCTGCTGCGGCCGTCGGACGGCTTCCGCCTGGACCCGGCGCTGGTCCCGGAGGACGCCGACCTGGTGGTGATCGGCAACCCGACGAACCCGACGTCGGTGCTGCACCCGGCGGCCGCGATCGTCTCGCTCGCCCGTCCCGGGCGGACGCTGGTGGTCGACGAGGCGTTCATGGACGCGGTGCCCCGGGAGCGGGAGGCGCTGGCCGGCCGGACGGACGTTCCCGGTCTCGTGGTCCTGCGCAGCCTCACCAAGACCTGGGGGCTCGCGGGGCTGCGCGTCGGCTATGTGCTGGCCTGCCCCGAGACGATCGCCGGGCTGGAGCGGGCGCAGCCCCTGTGGCCGGTGTCCACGCCTGCGCTCGTGGCGGCTCGGGCGTGCGTGTCGCCCCGGGCGCTGGCGGAGGCGGCGCACGCGGCCCAGCAGGTGGCGGCGGACCGGGCCTATCTGGTGGCGGGGCTGCGGGAGCTCGGACCGGACGGCGTGTCCGTGGTGGAACCGGCGGAGGGGCCGTTCGTCCTCGCCCGGCTGCCGCGGGCGGCGGCCGTGCGCCGCCGGCTCCGCGGCCTCGGGTTCGCGGTGCGGCGCGGGGACACCTTTCCGGGGCTGGACGAGGAGTGGCTGCGCCTGGCGGTCCGGGACCGGGCGACGGTCGACCGGTTCCTGCAGTCGCTGGACCGCGCGATGGCGTGACGGGGCGGTGAAGGGGACCGAGCCCCTCACCGCCCCGTGCCCCGGCTCAGCCCCGGCGCCTGCGGGCCAGCCCGACGGCTCCTCCCCCCGCGGCCAGCAGCGCGACCGCCCCGCCGACGAGGTAGGGCGTCGCCGAACTCCCGCCGGTCTCCGCGAGGTTCTGCTTCCCGGGCGCCCCCTGCGGCTTCACGTCCTGCGCGGGGCCCGCCGTGGCCGCCCCGGACCCGGCGGGCGCGGTGGACTCCGCCGACGTGGTGGACGCCGTCGGTGTGGCGGCTGCCCCGGGCGTCTCGCACGTCGCCTTCGCCAGCGTGACGGTGCCCACGACCTCGGCCACGTTCAGCTTCAGCGGGTTGACGGACACCTTGAGTTCGAGGGCGGTGGCGGCCGCCGTGCGGGATGTGGTCTCCCGGGCCGACAGGTCCAGGCGGACCTCGCCGACTCCGGGCACCTTCACATCGGTGGTGCCGCCGGCGCTGAGCGTCACCTTCTTGCCGAGGACCGTGACCGCGCCCAGCACGTTCGAGTCGGCGACCGGTGCCCTTCCGGCCTCGCAGGTCGCCTTCGAGGTGACCCCGTCGACCTGGACGAGGGACAGCAGCGGCAGGCCCGGCAGATGGAGCGCGGCGTGGGCCAGGTTGACCGAGCCCTCGGCCGTGGCGCCGGACGTCGTCGCCTTCGCCGAGGCCACGTCCGCGCGCAGCACGCTGAAGGGCCTTCCTGCGTCGACCCCGTCCAGCCGGGCCGTCAGAGCGGTCTTGCCCGCGCTCTGCGGCGCGTGCACCTCGTTGAGGGAGACCGTGAGCGGGATGTTCACGGACTTGTTGAGCAGGGACACGTCGAGCCCGGTGCGCAGCACGACGGCGCTCGCGCGACCGTGGTCGGTGGTCGCGTGCGCGGAGCCCGCACCGGCCAGCGCCGCCGGGCCGGCGGCGAGGGCCGTGGCCGCCGCGACGGTGACGCAGCGGCGGGCGGGCATGCGGAAGTGGTTGCCGTTCAAGGTGGTGGGACCCCCAGATGAGACATGCTTGGGACCCCGTAAGAATTACGCACTCAGGGTGAACAGTCAGCGATCCTCCGTGACTTCACCCCATCGTGGGGTTTTCGTGGATCTTTTCGATTTTCAGGGCACGGATGTTCCCTGTTTTCACCCTCGGCCCGCACATGCGGCGAACACCCTGGTGGGCACCCCGCGCGCACGACGGAGTGCACAACGAGCCGCTCCGCCGCGCCGTCACGCTCGGTCAACGGACGGTCAGCCGACCACGCGCCCGTCGAGCACCACCCGCCGCGGTGCCGCCAGCACCCGTACGTCCGTGCGCGGGTCCGTCTCGTACACCACGAGGTCCGCCGGCGCTCCCTCGTCCAGGCCCGGGCGGCCCAGCCACGTCCGGGCGCCCCACGTCGTCGCCGACAGCGCCGCCACCGGCGGGATGCCGGCGGTCACCAGTTCCGCCACCTCGTCCGCGACCAGACCGTGGGCCAGCCCGCCCCCGGCGTCCGTGCCGGCGTAGATCGGGATTCCGGCGTCGTAGGCGGCCCGCACGGTGTCGTACCGCCGCGCGTGCAGCCGCCGCATGTGCGCCGACCAGCGCGGGAACCGGCTCTCGCCGCCGTCCGCGAGCTTCGGGAAGGTCGCGATGTTCACCAGGGTCGGGACGATCGCGACGCCCCGCTCCGCGAACAGGGGGATCGTCTCCTGCGTCAGGCCGGTCGCGTGCTCGACGCAGTCGATGCCCGCCTCGACGAGGTCGCGCAGCGAGTCCTCGGAGAAGCAGTGCGCGGTGACCCGCGCGCCCAGGCGGTGCGCCTCGGCGATCGCGGCCTCCACCGCCCCGCGCGGCCAGCACGCGGACAGGTCCCCGGCCTCGCGGTCGATCCAGTCCCCGACCAGCTTGACCCAGCCGTCGCCGCGCCGGGCCTCCTGCGCGACGTACGCGACCAGGTCGCCGGGCTCGATCTCCCAGGCGTAGTTGCGGATGTAGCGGCGGGTGCGGGCGATGTGCCGGCCGGCCCGGATGATCTTCGGGAGGTCGTCGCGGTCGTCGATCCAGCGCGTGTCCGACGGGGAGCCCGCGTCGCGGACCAGCAGGGTGCCGGCGTCGCGGTCGGTCAGCGCCTGCTTCTCGGCGACGTCGTCGGGGACCGCGCCGTGGGCGTCGAGGCCGACATGGCAGTGCGCGTCGACGAGGCCGGGCAGTGCCCAGCCCTCGACGGTACGGACGTCGCGGGCGCCTGCCGGGCGGTCGTAGGAGACCCGGCCGTCGATCACCCATACCTCGTCACGGGCCTCGTCCGGTCCGACGAGCACCCGCCCCTTCACATGCAGCACCGCGCGATCGTTCATGTACCGCACCTTAGTCCGGACACTCCTCCGCCCGGCCCGCCCGGCCGGAGATCCGGCCCTCCTCCCCCACGGCGGGGCGGCGGTGCCGGACTCCCCCGCACGACCTCCACCGGCGCCCCCGGCCCCGTCCGCTCCGGCGCCCTTCCCGACGGCCGGCCCCTCCCCCTGATGACGGGTTGGCGAGCGGCCCATGCTGGAGAGCCGGCTGGAATTCCACCGCGCCGCCCTTGCACTCAAGCGCTCCCGGGCTCGACGACCGACGGGTGCGCTCACTCCGCCGAGGGCGCACGCACCCGGTGACAGCGGGTGTCCGGCGCTCCCGGACTGTCGCGGAGTCCCCGCCCGCACCAGGCTCCGCGCACCCGCAGTCATAGGCATTGCCTTTGACATCATAAGCCGAGGATGTCTACCGGCTGCCGGGCCCACGGGCCAGCATGGGGGAATATCGCGGACTGCCAAAATGATGCGGCATGTCCACCTATATCCGGATCCGCGCTGAGGCAGGCATTGGCGATCGATCAGCGCGCATGTGGATCGGCTGTCAGGGTCGTATTGTCACGTGCGGGGCCGAGCATGAGTTTCTGCTCGACAAGACATGGTCAGCGCCAATGACCTGGCCCGCCACCTGCGCAATACGCACCGATGCAGCAAGCGTTCGGTGAACTCGACCGAACGGGCCGAGGGCGAGGCCTGGTCGGTGAGTGACGAAAGGTGAAGGCGCGCATGATGCCAATGGGTCAGACGGCGGTATCGGTGTGAAGGGCGAAGAGAAGACCCGACAGCGGCCACGCTGGAAAGACACAGTGACCCGGGACGTGATCGCCGGGGTGAGCGTGGGCTTGGTGCTGATACCCCAGTCGTTGGCTTATGCCCAGCTCGCCGGGCTGCCTCCTGCGGTGGGGCTCTATGCGGCGGCCGCTGCGCCGATCGCGGGCGCGATGGTGGGATCGTCGCCGTACCTGCAGACCGGCCCGACTGCGGGTACGGCGCTCCTGGTTCTCGGCACGCTGAGCTCACTGGCGCCGGTCGGGGGAGGCGAATACGTTACTCTCGCCGCGCTGTTGGCCGTGCTGGTCGGCGTCTGGCGGGTTCTGCTGGGCCTTCTCAAGGGTGGTCCGCTCGCATACCTGATGTCACAGCCCGTGCTGACCGGTTTCACCATTGCGTCCAGCCTGGTCATCATCGTCTCCCAGTTGCCGGCGGTAGTGGGGGTCCGCTCCGGCTCCACCAATCCGCTGTCCAGCGCCTGGGGGGTGCTGAACCAGGCGGCCGAGTGGGAAATATGGGCGATTGCGTTCGGCCTCGCCACGGCCGTGGTGATGGTGGCGGCGAAGCGGATCTCTCCCCTGATGCCGGGCGTCCTGATCGCGGTTGTCGGTGCGATCGTGGTGGGCGTTCTGCTCGATTACTCGGGCCGCACGGTGGGGGAGCTGCCGACCGGACTGCCGGCCTTGACTGTGGACTTGCCGTGGAGCGATGTGCCACGCCTGCTGATGGGATCGCTGGTGATCGCGTTGGTCGGCTTCGCCGAGCCGGCGTCGATCGCCCGGCGGTTCGCCGCTGCCGACCACCACCGATGGGATCCCGACCGGGAGATGGTCGGTCAGGGCCTGGCCAACATTGCCGCCGGTCTGGGTGGCGGGTTCGCCGTGGGAGGATCTTTCTCCCGTACGGCGGTGAACCGGCTCGCCGGTGCCCGCACCCGGTTCAGCGGCCTGGTCACCGGCCTGGTGGCATTGGCGTTCTTGCCGGTGGCCAACATCCTTTCCGAGCTGCCCACCGCGGTGCTGGGCGCCATCGTGATCGTCGCCGTGGTGCCGCTGCTGAACCTCAGGCCGCTGCGGGAGTACTGGCAGTACTCCCGCCCCCAGGCCGTCGTCGCCGTGGGCACGCTGGTGACGGTTCTCGTGGTGGCGCCCCGCATCCACCTCGGGGTGCTCGTCGGAATCGGGCTTGCGATCGCCGTACACCTGTGGCGTGAACTCCACGTCCACGTCCATTCCTGGGCCGAGGGCGACGTGCTGCACCTGCGGCCGCGCGGGGTGCTCTTCTTCGCGTCCGCGCCCCCGCTCGAGGGTGCTTTCGGTGACTTGCTCGCCGCACACCAGGACGCGCAGCGGCTCGTCCTGCACTGTGACGGCATGGGACGCATCGACCTCACCGGCGCCTTGGCGTTGCGCGCGGTCGTCGAGGATGCGAAGGCGGCCGGTGT
This sequence comes from Streptomyces sp. PSU-S4-23, assembly GCF_055632315.1. Classification (NCBI taxonomy): domain Bacteria; kingdom Bacillati; phylum Actinomycetota; class Actinomycetes; order Kitasatosporales; family Streptomycetaceae; genus Streptomyces; species Streptomyces sp. PSU-S4-23. Next base: position 1,691,474 of record NZ_JBVMUU010000002.1, read on the forward strand.
CGCCGTCGAGCTCGTCGGCGTACCGCCGCAGACCCGGCGCATCCTGTCCCGGGTGCTGAAGACGGAAGTCGGCGAGGCTTCCTCCACGCCCGACGGCGCCGAGCTTGCCGTATGACCTCGGCACCGTTGGCCCAAGAAGGCTTCCGCTTACCGCTCGACAGGCGAACACCGGCCATCCCGGACTGAATCCTGCTCTTCTTGAAGGCCCTCTTCACCTGTCTCTCCTTATCGAGGGATGGGTGAAGAGGGGCGGCGTAAGCGGATGCTGCGGGCGGTCTCGGGGCGGTGGCCTTGCTGCCAGGCGTCCATGCGGATGAGGTTCACGGCGGTGGCAGCGAGGCAGTGGCCAGGCGAGTGGCGGCTGTGTTCCGGTCGGCTGCGCGTGCGTGAGTCGGTGGACGACCTGGACCCAGTCCGCACATCGCGAAGCTGCTCCGGTCGCCCGCACCATCCTGTCGGGCGTACCGGCCGGGCGGGCCGAACTGCTCGCCGCACCGCAGTCCGCGTTGGACGAGGGGAGGCCGCCCTCGTAGCGGCGGCCCTCGGTTAAACGGTCAAAGATCAGCCAATCAGGCAAAGTGCGGTAAATACCGCATGTCCGGTTGAGGTGTGTCCCGTTGGACACTCCGCGGACCGGTCTTCACTGTGTCGGGAGGGGTTTATGGGCCTGTTGCGTAAGATCCGCGCCACCGGGCGGGTGGCTGAGCCGGCTCCACCGCGCCCGGTCGGCGAGGTCCCGGAGGCGGCGCGGGGGTTCGGGGGCTCGGTGCAGGTGCGGTGTGTGGATGCGGGGTCCTGCAACGGCTGCGAGATCGAGATCGCGGCGGCCTTCAATCCGGTGTATGACGCCGAGCGGTTCGGGGCGCGGTTGGTGGCCTCGCCCCGGCATGCCGATGTGGCTTTGGTGACCGGGCCGGTGACGCGGAACATGGCTGGGCCGCTGCGGCGTACGGTCGCGGCGATGCCCGAGCCGCGGCTTGTGGTGGCGGTGGGGGACTGCGCGATCGGCTGTGGGGAGTTCGCGGGCGGGTACGGCGTCGAGGGTGCCGTTCCGGATGTCGTGCCTGTGGACCTCCAGGTGCCTGGGTGTCCGCCGGAGCCGGAGGCGATCGTGGCGGCGCTCAGGAGGGTGACCGGTAGATGAGCGTCGTCTCGGTCGCTCTCGCGGTGGCTGTCGGGCTGGGTGGCGTGGGTGCGGTGGCCGGGTTCGTGCTGCCGTATCGGCCGCGTGTGCCGGTCGTCGGAGTGCTGACGGCGGGTGTCGGTGTCGGCGGTGCCGCGGCGGGTGTGGCCGCGCTGGGCGGCGGCCGTTGGACGGCCTTCGTTCCGGGGGTGTTGCCCCTGGCCGGGACGCATCTGGCGGTGGACGCTCTGGCGGGGCTGTTCATGGCGGTGGCGGGGGTCGTGGTGGCTGCGGTCGCGGTGTATGGCATCGGGTATGCCGCCGGGCATGGGTCGCACGGGCTCGGCTCTCGCACGGCGCAGGCGGTGCTGCCGCTGTTCGCTCTGACGCTGGTGCTGGTGCCGGTGGCGGCGTCGGTGTCCACGTTCCTTGTGCTGTGGGAGTTGATGGCGCTCGCCTCGCTGCTGCTGGTGCTGGCCGAGCACCGGGAGCGGGGTCCGGTGCGGCAGGCCGGTGTCTGGTACGCGGTGATGACCCATCTCGGTCTCGTGCTCCTGCTGGCCGGGTTCGCCCTGTTCGCCGCGCGGGCGGGCGGGGAGAGCTTCGATGTGCTGCGGGCGGGGGCCCATGATCTGTCGCCGATGGTGCGCGGGCTGGTGTTCGTGCTGGTGGCGCTGGCCTTCACCTCGAAGGCGGGTGCGGTGCCGCTGCATGCCTGGCTGCCCAGGGCGCACCCCGAAGCGCCCAGTCCGGTCTCGGCGTTGATGAGTGCGGCTATGGTCAATCTGGGCGTCTACGGTCTTGTGCGTACCGGCCTCGATTTGCTCGGCGGCGGGCCGGCGTGGTGGTGGCTGGGGCTGATGGCCGTCGGTGGGGTCAGTGCCGTGTACGGCATCCTGCAGGCGGCGATGGCCTCGGACCTCAAGCGGCTGCTGGCCTATTCGACCAGTGAGAACATGGGCCTGGTGCTCATCGGTGTGGCGGCCGCCGGGCTGTTTGCGGCCTCCGGTGACCGGGCGCTTGGGGCGCTGGCGCTGACGGCGGCGCTGCTGCATGTGGTCAACCATGCCGCGTTCAAGGCCCTTTTGTTCAGTGCGGCCGGGTCGGTGCTGCGTGCCACCGGTCTGCGGGATCTGGATCTGCTGGGCGGGCTGCGCTCGCGGATGCCGTACACGGCCGGGCTGTTCGCGCTCGGTGCTCTGGGCGCGGTGGCGCTGCCGCCGGGCAACGGGTTCATCAGCGAGTGGCTGCTGTTGCAGTCCCTCATCCATGGGCTGAGGGTGCCGGGTGTCGCGGTGGGGGTCGTGCTGCCGCTGGCGGTGGCGCTGATCGCGTTGTCTGCGGGTATCGCCGCGGCGGTGTTCGTCAAGGCGTTCGGTGTCGGGTTCTTTGCCCGGCCCCGCGGGGAGCGGGCCGCCTCGGGGCGGGAGGCGCCGCCCCTGATGCTTGCCGGGATGGGGCTGCTCGGCGTTTTGTGTGTGGGCCTGGCGTTGGTGCCGGGCGTGCTGGGCGGTGGCCTGGAGCGTGCGGTGGCCGCGGCCGGGTTGCCGGGCGGCGATGGTCTGGTGGGTGGCGGGCCGGCGCTGCGGCTCGCCGAGGTGTCCGCGTCGTTGTCTCCGCTGTGGGTGGTCGCCGCGCTGACCGCCGCGCTTGCCCTGGCTGCGGGCCTGCCCCGGCTGCTGCGGCGGCGCCGGCGTCGTATGCGCGCGCCGCTGTGGGACTGCGGGGGCGGGGCGCCGACGGCCCGCATGGCCTACACGGCGACCTCGTTCGCCGAGCCGCTGCAGCGGGTCTTCGATGATGTGCTTGCACCGGAGCAGGACCTGGACGTCACACCCGTGCGGGAGTCGGCGTACCTGGTGGAACGGGTCCGTTTCCAGCGCCGGGTGCCCGACCGGATCGAGCACCGGCTGTACGAGCCGGTGCTGCGCCTGCTGGCCGGGGCCGGCCGGGCGGCACGGCGGCTGGCGGGCGGCAGCGTGCACCTCTACCTCGGCTACGGCTTCGTCGGCCTGGTCGTCGTACTGTCGATCCTCGCGTTGGGCTGGTGAAGCGGACGGATGAGTACTGTCGGATATGCCGCCGTCGCCGGCCAGGTCCTCGTGGTGGGGGCCGGGGCACCGTTGCTGACCGGGTGGATGCGGCAGGTGCGGGCCCGCCTGGAGGGCCGGGCCGGGGCCGGTGTGCTGCAGCCGTGGCGGGATCTGCGCAAGCTGCTGCGCAAGGAACCCATCACCCCGATCGGGACCGGGCCCGCCTTCCGCACCGCCCCCGCGGTGCTGGTCGCCACCACCGTGGTGGCCGCGGCCCTGGTGCCGCTGCTGGCCACCGACACTCCGGTCGGCGGCCATGCGGACCTCATCGTGGTGGTGGCCCTCATCGCGCTGGGCACCCTGGCCCTGGCCCTGGCCGGTCTGGACACCGGCACGGCGTTCGGTGGGATGGGCGCCTCCCGGGAGATGACGGTGGCGGCCCTGGTGGAGCCCACCATCCTGCTGTCGGTGTTCGCCCTGTCGATCCCCGCCGGGACGACCAACATCCCGGCCATCGTCTTCGGTGCCGCCCACGACCCCGCCCGCCTCGCCTCCCCCGTGAGCCTGCTCGCCACCGCCGCGCTCGCGGTGGCGGTGCTCGCGGAGACCGGGCGGATCCCCGTCGACAACCCCTCGACCCACCTCGAACTGACGATGATCCACGAGGCGATGGTCCTGGAGTACGCCGGCCCCGACCTGGCACTGGTCGAACTCGGCGCCCAGATGCGCCTGACCCTGCTGCTGGGACTGCTCTCCTCGCTGTTCCTCCCGTGGGGGATCGCCACCAGCACCTCCTGGGCCGCCCTGGCCGTGGCCCTGGTGCTGTTCGCGGTGAAGGCCGCCGCGCTGGGCGCGGTACTCGCCGCGGCCGAGGTGTTCTGGGCCAAGGTGCGGCTGTTTCGGGTACCCGAACTCCTCGCCGGATCCTTCCTGCTGGCGCTGCTCGCGGTGGCCGCCTCCTACTTCCTGAACGGAGCGCCATGAACAGCGGCCTGTACACGCAGTTCCTGGACGTGGCCTGCGGCGCCTTCCTGCTGGCCGCCGTGATCGTACTGTGGCGGCGCGAACTTGCCGCGATCGTACGGGTCTTCGCCCTGCAGGGCATCGCCCTGGCCGCCATCGCGGTCCTCCTCGGCGCGCACGAGGGACGGTGGGACCTGATCGCCGTGGGCATCGGCATCGGGCTGCTCAGAGCCGGCGTCCTGCCGTATCTCATGCGCCGGGCCCTGACCGCACTCACGGCGGACCGGCAGTGGTATGGCACCGGCGGGGCGGAGGCGCGGGAGACCCAGCCGCTGGTGAACGTCGCCGCCTCCCTGCTGACCGCCTCGCTGCTGACCCTGCTGGCCTACGTGGTCAGCCTGCCCCTGACCGAGCTGGACCCGACGCCGGCCACCCGCGCGCTGCCGGTCGGCCTCGCCGTGGTCCTGATCGGCTTCTTCGTCCTGGTCACCCGCAGACGGGCCCTGGCCCAGGTGGTCGGCTTCCTGCTGCTGGACAACGGCATCACCGCCACCGCCTTCCTGGCCGCCTCCGGGGTGCCGCTGATCGTCGAACTCGGCGTCTCCTTCGACGTGCTGCTGGCCGTGCTGGTTCTGCAGATCCTCACCACCCGAATGCGGGAGGCATTCGGCACCACCGACATCGACGACCTGCGGGAGCTGCACGACTGATGCCCTACCTATCGCAAGGAGGCACCGCCTCCACCCTGCTGCTGACCGCACCCGCCGCCGTCCCCCTCGCCGCCGCAGCCGCATACACGCTGGCCGGAGCACGCACCCACCGGCCGGCGGCCGTGCCGACCGCGGTGGCCCCGGAGCTTCGGCGGCCGGCAGGCCCGGTGAAGTCCTCCGTCCTGGTGGCCGAGGAACCCCCGACCGAGCAGGCTCCGCGGCGCCGCGCCGCGGACTGGGCCGGGCTTCTCTCACCCGCCGCCGTCCTCGGGTCCGCGGCTCTGCTCGCCGCGACCGTCGTGGACGACGGCCCCCGGACGGCGTACGCCGGACTGCTACGCGCCGACGCGCTCACCGTCTGGATGCTGCTCGTGGTGGGCGCCGTCGCCACGGTCGCCTGCGGTTCCGCACCGGCGTATCTGGCGGGTGAACGGTCCGCCGGCCGGGAGGGCGACCGCACCCGGTGGCGCTACCACGCCCTCGTGCAGGCGTTCCTGGCCGCGATGAGCCTGGCGGTGGTGACCGCCAACCTCGGTGTGCTGTGGGTCGCCGTGGAGGCCACCACCATCGTCACCGCCTTCCTCGTCGGGCACCGCCGCACCCGCACCTCCGTGGAAGCCGCCTGGAAATACGTGGTGATCTGCTCGGCCGGCATCGCGCTCGCCCTGCTCGGCACCGTCCTCGTCTACTACGCGGCCCGGCAGGCCGGCGTCGCCGAGGCATGGGCGCTGGACTGGCCCACCCTCGTCTCCCACGCCGACCGCCTCGACCCGGCGGTCACCCGCCTCGGCATCACCCTGGTCGTCCTCGGGTTCGGCGCCAAGGCGGGCCTGATCCCGCTGCATGCCTGGCTGCCGGACGCCCACAGCCAGGCTCCCGCCCCCGTGTCCGCGCTGATGTCCGGAGTGCTGCTGTCCGTGGCGTTCGCCGCGGTCCTGCGCTACCGGGTGATCGCGGACGCCGCCCTCGGCCCGGACTTCACCCGGGTCCTGCTGGCCGGGATCGCACTGCTCACCCTCGCCCTCGCGGCCGCGCTGCTGCTGGCCCAGCGCGACTACAAGCGGATGCTGGCCTACTCCAGCATGGAGCACATGAGCCTGATCGCGCTGGCCGCCGCGGTCGGCAGCCCGCTCGCCCTGGCCGCCGCGCTGCTGCACATCGCCGGACACGGCCTCGCCAAGTCGGCCGCCTTCTGCGCCTCCGGCCGCATCCTGCACCTGACCGGCACCACCCGCATCGAGCAGGTCCGCGGGCTGCTCGCCCGGGCACCCGCGTCGGCAGGAGTGTTCGGGCTCGCGGTCGTGGCGCTGATGGCCTTCCCGCCGTTCAGCCTCTTCGCCTCCGAACTGGCCATCGCCCGGGCCGGCTTCGCCGCGGGCACCGGCCTGGGCTGGGCCACCGCGGCGGCCCTGCTGCTCGTGCTCGTCGCCTTCGCCGCGCTCGCCGCCCGCACCGCCCGGATGCTGCTCGGCCCCGCACCCGAACCCGCGCCGGCACCGGCACCGCATACCGCCTCCGAGGCGTCGGCCGTGTGGCCGCTCGTCCTCGGGCTCGTCGCCTGCGCCGCCCTCGGCGTCGCCACGGGACCGCTGACCGATCTGTTGCACGCCGCCGCCCAGGCGATTGGAGGCAGGTGAGACGATGCGTACCACGCACGACATCGAGGTTTCCGAACTCCCACGGCGCGCGGAGGAGTTGCTGCGCGAGGGCCACCGGCTGGCCCTGGTCGCGGCCCACCACGACGAGCGCGGACCGCGCGTGGTGTACCTGTTCGCGGCCGGCCCGCCCGACACCCGCACCGAACTCCACGTCCGCCTCGACCCGGACCGGCCCGAACTGCCCACGCTGGCCCATCTCTCCTTCCCCGCGGGCCGGTTCGAGCGCGAGATGCGCGACCTGTTCGGCATCGTGCCCCTCGACCACCCGCTCCCGCGCCGACTGGTGCGCCACTTCCACTGGCCCCGCGGCTGGTACCCCATGCGGCCCGACGCCGGCCCGCCCCCGGCCTTCGGCGAACAGGAAGGCCCGTACCCCTTCCTGGAGGTGGAGGGCGAGGGAGTCTACGAGATCCCCGTCGGCCCGGTGCACGCCGGGCTGATCGAGCCCGGCCACTTCCGCTTCTCCGTCGTGGGCGAGACCATCCTCAAGCTCAAGGCACGGCTGTGGTTCGTCCACAAGGGCATCGAGAAGCTCTTCCAGGGCCGCACGATCACCACCGGCCTACCGCTCGCCGAGCGGATCAGCGGCGACACCGCCGTCGGCCACGCCCTGGCGTACTGCCTGGCCGTGGAAGAGGCCACCGGCACCGAGGTCCCACCCGAGGCCCAGCGCGCCCGCGCCCTGCTCCTGGAACTGGAGCGGATCCACAACCACGTCGCCGACCTCGGCATGCTCTGCAACGACGTCGGCCACGGCATCCTCAACACCCAGGCCCAGCGCGTCCGCGAGCACCTCCTGCGCCTGAACCGGGAGATCACCGGACACCGGCTGCTGCGCGGCGGCGTCGTCCCCGGCGGCGCGGTCCTGCACGCGCTGCCGGATGCGGGCAGGCTGAAGGCCATCGGCGAGGACATCCGCGAGATCACCGGCCTCGCCCTCGGCCACTCCACCGTCCACGACCGCTTCACCGGCACCGCCATCCTCCACACCGACGCCGCCCGCGCGATCGGCTGCCTCGGCTATGTCGCCCGCGCCAGCGGCCTGCCCGGCGACGCCCGTACCGCCCACCCCTTCACCGCCTACGACACCCCGCCCGACGTGCCGGTCCACGACAGCGGGGACGTCCTGGCCCGCTTCCTGGTCCGCGCCGAGGAGATCGACGTCTCCCTCGCCCTCGCCGAGCGGCTCCTGGACGGGCTGCCGGACCCCCGGGCGCTGCCCGCGCCCGTACCGCCGCGGCCCGGCACGGGTCCCGGCACCGGGGTGGGCCTCGTGGAAGGCTGGCGCGGCACCATCGCCACCCGCGTCGAACTCTCCCCCGACGGCAACCTGGCCCGGGTCAAGCCAGTCGACCCGTCCTTCTTCAACTGGCCCGCACTACCAGTGGCATTGGCGGACACGATCGTCCCGGACTTCCCCCTCACCAACAAGAGCTTCAACCTCTCCTACGCGGGCAACGACCTGTAGGGGCCGTCCCGGCCGGGGGTCCGGGGTCGTGGACGACGCCGTGCCGGAGCCGAGCCGGGACCAGCGGACGGCGCCCCCGGCGAAGCCGATGCGGGCCAGGTTGCGGATCGCGCGCACGGCGGCCTGCGGGTCGTCCGCGCATGACGCACAGGTCGCCCGCCGGTGCCAGCGCATCGACGGAGTGACCGGCGCCTGACTCCGGCATTTCCCCGTCCTTTCCGTCTCTCCGTCCGCAGAATTCAATGAATTCCATCCAGGGCAGCTCCCCGTTTTCTTCTGCCCGCTTTTCCTTGGCCTAAACGCAAAGGTTTTGCGAACACCAACCAGCACAATACGGGCGGATCTCGCGGGGATTACGGGAGTGTGACCCACTCCACAGCCCGACCTTTTTGGGCGGTATTTTACGGGCATACCCTCCCAAAAACTGCCCCCTTCATGCGGGCGCACGCGCCCGCGCAGATAACACATAAGACGCCCACCCGTAAGCCCTTCCGACGATGCAATTTTAAATTTCCCTCGGTAAATTCCATCCGCATGACCGCCGCACAAGCAGACCTGCAAGCGGAATTCCCGGAAATGCCGGAGGGGCTTCGGATCGACCGTCCCGCGGTGGCGGACGGGGCCGCACTCTGGCGCATGGCCAGGGACTCCGGGGTCCTCGACCTGAACTCCTCCTACAGCTATCTGCTGTGGTGCCGTGACTTCGCCGGCACCTCGGCGGTGGCGCGTGCGGAACCCGGCGGTCCGCCCGTCGGGTTCGTCACCGCCTACCTGCGGCCCGACCGCCCCCGCACCCTCCTGGTGTGGCAGGTGGCCGTCGACGCCGCCCACCGCGGGCGCGGTCTCGCGACGCGACTGCTGGACACGCTCACGGCGCGGGCCGCGGACGAACACGGGGTGACGGGGATCGAGACGACCATCACTCCGGGCAACACCGCCTCCGAGCGCCTGTTCCTGTCCTACGCCCAGCGGCACGGCGCGGCCGTGGAGCGTGAAGTCCTCTTCGAGACACGCCAGTTCCCCGACGGGCCGCACGAGCCCGAGGTCCTCTACCGCATCGGCCCCCTCTCCGTCTGACCCCCCACGTACCGAGGAGCGTTTTCGCCGTGACCATCACCCAGCCCGACCTCGGCGTCTTCGAGACCCTGGAGTCGGAGGTGCGCAGCTACTGCCGCGGCTGGCCCACCGTCTTCGACCGCGCGCAGGGCAGCCGCATGTACGACGAGGACGGGCACGAGTACCTCGACTTCTTCGCCGGCGCCGGTTCGCTCAACTACGGGCACAACAACCCCGTCCTGAAACGTGCGTTGATCGACTACCTGGAGCGGGACGGCATCACCCACGCGCTCGACATGTCGACCGTCGCCAAGCGGTCCTTCCTCCAGACGTTCCAGGACCTCGTGCTGCGGCCGCGCGGCCTGCCGTACAAGGTCATGTTCCCGGGGCCCACGGGCACCAACGCCGTCGAGGCCGCCCTCAAGCTGGCCCGCAAGGTGAAGGGGCGCGAGGCCATCGTTTCCTTCACCAACGCCTTCCACGGCATGTCCCTGGGATCCCTCGCCGTCACCGGCAACGCCTTCAAGCGCGCCGGGGCCGGGATCCCCCTGGTGCACGGGACGCCCATGCCCTTCGACCACTACCTGGACGGCAGGGTCCCGGACTTCCTGTGGTTCGAGCGCCTGCTGGAGGACCAGGGATCCGGGCTCAACCAGCCCGCCGCCGTCATCGTCGAGACGGTGCAGGGCGAGGGCGGCATCAACGTCGCCCGGCCCGAGTGGCTGCGGGGGCTCGCCGACCTGTGCGCGCGCCGCGACATGCTGCTGATCGTCGACGACATCCAGATGGGCTGCGGACGCACCGGCGCCTTCTTCTCCTTCGAGGAAGCGGGGATCGTGCCCGACATCGTCACCGTCTCCAAGTCCATCAGCGGCTACGGACTGCCCATGTCGCTGTGCCTGTTCAGGCCGGAACTGGACATCTGGGAGCCGGGCGAGCACAACGGCACCTTCCGCGGCAACAACCCGGCGTTCGTCACGGCGACCGCCGCCCTGGAGACCTACTGGAGCGACGGGTCCTCGATGGAGAAGCAGACCCGGGCCCGCGGTGAGCAGATCGAGCAGGAGCTGATCTCCATCACCGAGGAGAACCTCGCCGACGTCAAGGAGTACCGCGGGCGCGGACTCGTGTGGGGTCTGGAGTTCCACGACAGGCGGCGCGCGGAGTGCGTGGCCCGCCGCGCCTTCGAGCTCGGACTGCTCGTGGAGACGTCCGGCCCCGAGAGCGAGGTCGTCAAGCTGCTCCCGGCCCTCACCGTCACCCCCGACGAACTGGACGAGGGACTGAGCACCCTCGCCCGCGCCGTCCGCGAAACCGTCTGAGCGACCCCGGCACAAGGAGGTACGTACCACCGTGATCGTCCGTTCGTTCAAGGACATCGAAGGCACCGACCGGCACGTCAGGGCGGCGTCCGGCACGTGGGAGAGCAAACGGATCGTCCTCGCCCGGGAGAAGGTCGGCTTCTCCCTGCACGAGACGGTCCTCTACGCGGGCACGGAGACGTCCATGTGGTACGCGAACCACATCGAGGCCGTCGTGTGCGTCGAGGGCAAGGCCGAACTGACCGACCACGAGACCGGGAAGGCGTACACCGTCACGCCCGGGACCATGTACCTCCTGGACGGCCACGAGCGGCACACGCTGCGCGTCGAGGAGGACTTCCGCTGCATCTGCGTCTTCAATCCCCCCGTGACCGGACGGGAGGACCACGACGAGAACGGCGTCTACCCCCTGCTCACCGAGGAGGTCTGAACCACCGTGACCACCACCGTCACCCCCGTCAGCGATCTGTACCCCACCCGCGGCACCACCGAGGTGTCCGTCCCCCGCCAGGACCCGGTCGTCTGGGGCGCGCCCGGCACGCCCGGGCCGATCGCCCTCGCCGATCTCCAGGCGTACGAGCGCGACGGCTTCCTCGCCATCGGCGAGCTGCTCACCGAGGACGAGGTCGCCGTCTACCGGCAGGAGCTCCAGCGGCTCGTCACCGATCCGGCGATCCGCGCCGACGAGCGGTCGGTCGTGGAGCCGAGGTCGAAGGAGATCCGGTCGGTCTTCGAGGTCCACAGGATCAGCGAGGTGTTCGCGAGGCTCGTCCACGACGAGCGCGTGCTCGGGCGCGCCCGGCAGATCCTCGGCTCCGACGTCTACGTCCACCAGTCGCGGATCAACATCAAGCCCGGCTTCGGGGCCAGCGGCTTCTACTGGCACTCCGACTTCGAGACCTGGCACGCCGAGGACGGCATGCCGAACATGCGGGCGGTGTCCGTCTCGATCGCGCTGACCGAGAACTACGACACCAACGGCGGTCTCATGATCATGCCGGGGTCGCACAGGACGTTCCTCGGCTGTGCCGGGGCCACGCCGGAGGACAACTACAAGAAGTCCCTGCAGATGCAGGACGCGGGCACACCGTCCGACGAGGCCCTCACCGCGATGGCGAGCCGCCACGGCATCAGGCTGTTCACGGGCGGGGCCGGTTCGGCGACCTGGTTCGACTGCAACTGCATGCACGGGTCGGGGGACAACATCACCCCCTTCCCGCGCAGCAATGTGTTCATCGTGTTCAACAGCGTGGAGAACGCGGCAGTGGAGCCCTTCGCGGCGCCGGTGCGGCGGCCCACGTTCATCGGAGCCAGGGACTTCACCCCCGTGCGGTGAGGCCCGCCGCACGGGACGGCCCGAACGCGTGGGCCGCCTGCGGGGCCGTCCCCCCACCGTCTCCCCTCAGCCCGACAGGACGTCCAGGAGGCGATCGACGTCCGCGGTCGTGTTGTACAGGTGGAAGGCGGCCCTCAGGTTGCCCGCGCGGTCCGAGACCTCGACGCCGGCCCGGCTCAGGTCCGGCTGGCGGGCGCCGAGCCCGGGGACGGAGACGATCGCCGAGCCCGGCGCGGGGACCGGCTCGTGGCCGAGGCCGTTCAGGCCCGCGCGGAAGCGGTCGGCGAGGGCGAGGTCGTGGGCCAGCACCCGCTCCGCGCCCAGTGCCTCCAGCAGCGCCAGCGAGTGGCGTGCGCCCGCGTACGAGAAGAGCGCGGGGCTCTCGTCGAAACGCCGTGCGGAGTGGGCGAGTTCGGCCACCGGCCCGTAGCAGCTGTCCCAGGGCTCCTCGCCCGCGACCCAGCCCGCGAAGACGGGAGTGAGTCCGCCGAGGTCCTCCGGCACCACCAGGAAGGCCACGCCGCGCGGGCAGACCAGCCACTTGAAGGCGACGGAGGCGACGAAGTCGTACGCGTCGGCGTCGACCGGCAGCCAGCCGGCGGCCTGGGACGCGTCCACGTACGTCCGGGCGCCGTGGGCGCGGGCGGCCGCGCGGATGGCGGGCAGGTCGGCGATCCGGCCGTCGGCGGACTGCGCCGCGCTGACGGCGACGAGGGCCGTGCCGGGCCGTACGGACTCCGCGATCCGCTCCAGCGGGACGGTGCGCACCGTGAGGTCACGGCGCAGGTGGAAGGGGGTCACGACGGAGCTGAAGTCGGCCTCGGCGGTGAGCACTTCCGCGCCCGGGGGCAGGGACGCGGCGATCAGCCCGGTGTAGACGGCGACCGAGGCCCCGGCCGCCACCCGGCGGACGGGGACCCCGGTGAGCCGGGCGAAGGAGGCGCGTGCCGCCTCCACGTCGGCGAACATGTCGGTCGGCTGCCCGGCGGCGGCCGACTCCAGGGCGGTCCGCACGGCCTCCACCGTGCGGGCCGGCATCAGCCCGCTGCTCGCGGTGTTCAGATAGGTGTTCTTCGGAGCGAACTCGGCACGGACCAGGGTCTCGAAGGTCTCCATGGGACCACTGTGGGGCCCGATGAAGTCATAGTCCATTGCCGATTATTACGTGGTTTCGCTAAGGAATGCTTATACATCCGCCCCGACCTGCGCCGTTGCTCAGTGCTGGGGCACCGCGCACCCGTCGGGACCGCAGGCGTCGGCTCCGCCGTCCTCGACCGCCGGGAGCGGCGGACGCTCGCCCCACGCCCGCGTCAGCGCCTGGGCGAAGACCTCGGCGGGCTGCGCGCCGGAGACGCCGTAGGTGCGGTCGAGGACGAAGAACGGCACGCCGTTCGCGCCCAGCTCGGCGGCCTCGCGCTCGTCCGCCCGGACGGCGTCGGCGTACGCGGTGGGGTCGGCGAGGACGGCGCGGGCGTCCTGGGCGTCGAGCCCGGCCTCCACGGCCAGCTCCACCAGCCGCTCGTCGCCCTCGGAGAAGAGGGAGCGCTCCTCGGCGAAGTTCGCCCGGTACAGGATCCCGATCAGCTCGTCCTGCCGGCCCTTCTCCTTGGCGAGGTGGAGCATGCGGTGCATGTCGAAGGTGCTGCCGTGGTCGCGGCCCGTGGTGCGGTACTCCAGGCCCTCCGCGGCGGCCTGCGCGCCGAGGTTGTCCTCCCCGGCCTGCGCCTGGGCCTCGCTCATCCCGTATTTCTCGGCGAGCATCGCGAGCACCGGCCGCACGTCGCCCTTGGCGCGCCGCGGGTCCAGTTCGAAGGAGCGGTGCACCACCTCGACCCGGTCCCGGTGGGGGAAGGCCCGAAGCGCCTTCTCGAAGCGGGCCTTGCCGACGTAGCACCAGGGGCAGGCGATGTCGCTCCAGATCTCGACGCGCATTCTCGGCTTCACTCCCTCGTACGGGTACGGAGACCTCCTCCGCCGAGTGCATGAACGTTCAAACGGTTGGGGTCGTTCCCCGTCGGGCGGCGAGGCCGCCGGGCCCGGACCTCAGGCGCGGCCTGGCTGCGCCGGCCCCTCACGCCCCGTCCCGCAGGCTCTCCGGCCAGGAGTCCCGGTACTCCAGGTGATCGAAGGTGACCACGCACCCCTCCCCCACGGGCGACTGCGTCATGAAGCCCACGAGCGCCGCCGAGGACGGGCCCTCGTCGGCCAGGGTGAACAGGCGGACGAACGTCCACCGCTTCCCGTCCCGCGACGCGTGGAACGCGAACGCCCGGCCCGTGCGGCTGACCCGGAGCCAGACCGAACTGCCGTCCACGGTGAAGGAGTTCGCGTCGTCGGAGTGTCCGCGCGTCACCACCGTGCAGACCGTCGGCACATCCGGCGAGTACTCCAGGCACAGCTTCGCCCACGCCCGTTCGCCGACGTGGACGTACAGCACCCCGGCGTCGAAGGCCGCGGCGAAGCCGACCGTGACCCGGGCCATCAGCTGGAAGTCGCCGGCCGGCGCCCCGAGCAGCCGGGGCGCGTCGCAGGCGGCGTCGAGCGACTCGCCGGTGGGCGGCACGAACCGGTCCTGCCGCGCGCCGGCCCATCCGGTGAGCACCCCGTCCTCGTACGACCAGTGCCCGTCGGGGCCGTATGTGCGGAGGAGGAAGGGGAGTTCGGGAAGTTCCACGTCCATCCCGTGAGTGTCTCAGGTCCGCTCCGCGGCCCGGCCCGGAGGCACGGACCACGGCTGCCGTGCGGAGCGCTACCGCTCCAGGGTGCCGTTGAACCGGCGGGGCAGCCCGAGCGGGTTGTCGTCGCGCAGTTCCGGCGGCAGCAGGGACTCGGGGACGTTCTGGTACGCGACGGGGCGCAGCCAGCGCTCGATGGCGGTGCCTCCGACGGAGGTGGACGTCGAGGTGGTCGCCGGGTACGGGCCGCCGTGGTGCTGGGCGGGGGCGACCGCGACGCCCGTCGGCCAGCCGTTGACGAGGACGCGCCCGGCGAGCGGGGTCAGCTCCGCGATGATCTCCGCCCCGCGGCCCTCACCGTCCGCCTCCTGCGCCGACAGGTGCACGGTCGCGGTGAGGTTGCCGGGCAGCCGGGAGAGCACGGCGTGCACCTCGACCTCGTCCTCGTACTGTGCGATCACGGTGACCGGGCCGAAGCACTCCTCCAGGAGGAGGTCGTAGGCGCCCTCGGCGGTCAGTCTCTTCGCCGGGACCGTCAGGAAGCCGGGGCTCACCGCGTGCTCGCTGCCCGCTCCCGGGGTCACCGGGGAGTCGACGTCCGGCAGTCCGGTGCGCTCGCCGATCCCGGCGACGAAGTTGTCGCGCATACGGTGGTCCAGCAGGACACCGGCGTCCACGCCGCTGACGGCCTCGGTCAGGGACTTCACGAACCGGTCGCCCGCGGCGCCCGCGGGGGCCAGGACCAGCCCCGGCTTGGTGCAGAACTGGCCGAGCCCCAGGGTCATCGAACCCGCCAGCCCGGCTCCGATCGCCTCGGCGCGCTCGGCGGCCGCGGCCTCGGTGATCACGACGGGATTGAGGGAGCCCAGTTCGCCGTGGAACGGGATCGGTACGGGCCGGGCGGCCGCCGCGTCGAAGAGGGCGCGGCCGCCGCGGATGGAACCGGTGAACCCGGCGGCCGCCACCAGCGGGTGCCCGACCAGGTCGACGCCCGCCGTGAAACCGTGGACGAGGCCGAGGACGCCCTCGGGGATGCCGTGCCCGGCGGCGGCCCGGCGCAGCACCCTGGCGACCAGCTCGGACAGTGCGGGGTGGTCCGGGTGGGCCTTGACGACGACCGGGCAGCCGGCCGCCAGGGCGCTCGCGGTGTCACCGCCGGCGACCGAGAAGGCGAAGGGGAAGTTGGACGCCGAGTAGACGGCGACGACACCGAGCGGGACCTTGAGGCGGCGCAGGTCCGGGATCGGCGGGATCGCGGTGTCGTCGGGGTGGTTGATGATCACGTCGAGGAACGCGCCCTCGTCGACGATGTCCGCGAAGGCCCGCAACTGGTAGCAGGTCCTGGCGAGTTCTCCGGTGAGGCGGACCGGGCCGAGCGCGGTCTCGGCGTCGGCCGCCTCGATGAGCCGGTCGCGGGCCGCCTCCAGTCCCTCGGCGGCGCTGCGCAGGAACGCCGAGCGGACCGTGCGGTCGGCGAGGGCGCCGCGCGCGGCGTGGGCCGCGTGGACGACGGCGTCCACCTCCTGGGCCGTGGCCTCCACCGCAACCTGTTCACGCTGCTTCCCGGTACGGGGGTCGACACTCCAGACTGGTGCTGTTGCCACCGCTGGTCCCTCCAGATATCTGCCGCAGTTCGTACCTCACCACCAGCCGTGTTCGATATACTGAACGCCGTCTCTGATGATGAATTCGCTGCTCGGAGACTATTTCCCGTCGAACGAAGGGGTCAAGGGCGATGTCGGCAGGCGAGACAGGCGGCGGGGCGCAGGTCAAGTCCGCGGTGCGGACCGTTGAACTGCTCGAGTACTTCGCGGGTCGCCCCGGTATGCATTCCCTGGCCGCCGTGCAGGAGGCGGTGGGGTACCCCAAGTCCAGCCTGTACATGCTGCTGCGCACGCTCGTCGAGCTGGGCTGGGTGGAGACGGACGCGACGGGCACGCGGTACGGCATCGGGGTGCGGGCGCTGCTCGTGGGCACGTCGTACATCGACGGCGACGAGGTGGTGGCGGTGGCCCGCCCGACGCTGGACCGGCTGTCGGACGACACGACGGAGACGATCCACCTCGCACGGCTCGACGGCACCAACGTGGTCTACCTCGCGACCCGTCAGTCGCAGCACTATCTGCGCCCCTTCACCCGCGTGGGCCGCCGGCTGCCCGCGCACTCCACGTCGCTGGGCAAGGCTCTGCTGAGCACGTACACCGACGAGCAGGTCCGCAAGATGCTGCCGGAGACGCTGCCGGCGCTGACGGAGCACACCATCACCGACCGGGAGAAGCTCATCGAGGAACTGCACCAGGTCCGTGAACAGGGCTTCGCCGTCGACCGCGAGGAGAACACGCTGGGTCTGCGCTGCTTCGGGGTCGCCATCCCGTACCGCACCCCGGCGCGCGACGCCATCAGCTGCTCGGTCCCGGTGGCCCGGCTGACCCCGGCGCACGAACAGATGATCACGGACGCCCTGTTCGACGCGCGGGACCGTCTCACCCTGGCGACCCGGAGGCTGTGACATGGAGATCGTGCTGCGCGAGGTCCACGACAGCGACCTGCCGGTCTTCTTCCGTCAGATGAGCGACCCCGTGGCGGTCCGTATGGCCGCCTTCGCCCCCGAGGACCCGGCCGACCGGCCGCGCTTCGACGCGCACTGGGCGCGGATCCGCGCCTCGTCCGGCGTCACCACCCGCACCGTGCTGGCGGACGGCGACGTGGCGGGCAGCGTGGCGGTCTTCGGCGAGCCGGGCGAACGCGAGGTCACGTACTGGATCGACCGCGCCTTGTGGGGGCGGGGCATCGCGACGGCCGCGCTGCGGGCCCTGCTGGAGCAGGTCCCGCAGCGCCCGCTCTACGCCCGGGCCGCCGCCGACAACGCTGCCTCGCGCCGGGTCCTGGCGAAGTGCGGCTTCGAGGAGACGGCCCGGGAGCGCGGCTTCGCGAACGCCCGCGGCGAGGAGATCGAGGAGGTCGTCCTCGTCCTGAGGGCCTGACCGGCCGGCCCGTGCCTCACCTCACCTCACCTCACTCCGAGGATCTGCTCCACCGGGTCGATCGCGAAGTAGACGAGGAACAGCGCCGACACGCCCCACAGCAGCCAGTGGACCTCCCTGGCCTTGCCGACGACCGTCTTGATGACGACGTACGACACGAATCCGGCGCCGATGCCGTCGGTGATCGAGTACGTGAACGGCATCGCCGCGATGGTGAGGAAGGCGGGGACGGCGATGTCGTACCTGTCCCAGTCGATGTGCTTGACGTGGGTCATCATCAGGAAGCCCACGGCGATCAGGGCGGGCGCCGCCGCCTGCAGCGGGACGATGGTCAGCAGCGGGGTGAGGAAGAGCGCGAGGCCGAAGAGGCCGCCGGTGACCAGGTTGGCGAACCCGGTGCGCGCGCCCTCGCCGACGCCGGCCGCGGACTCGATGTAGGCGGTGTTGGAGGAACCGGAGGCGACACCGCCGGCCACCGCGGCGGCGCCGTCGATGAACAGGACGCGGCCGATGCCCGGCACCTTGCCGTTCTCGTCGAGCAGTCCGGCCCTCGCGCTGATGCCGACGATGGTGCCCATGGCGTCGAAGAAGTCCGACAGGATGAGGGTGAAGACCAGCAGGACCACCGTGAGGGCGCCGGTCTCCCCGAAGGCGCCGAACAGGCTGAAGTGACCGACGAGTCCGAAGTCGGGTGTCGCCACGACCTCGTCGGGCACCTTCGGGGTGGTCAGGCCCCAGCTCTTGATGTCGGCGGCGGCGTCGATGACGATCGCGACGACCGTCATGGTCACGATGCTGATCAGGATCGCGCCCTTCACCTTGCGGGCGAGCAGCGCGACGGTCAGCAGCACCCCGAGGCAGAAGACCAGCACGGGCCAGCCCGTCAGCCGGCCGACCGCGCCCAGTTGCACCGGCACCGTGGTGTTCGCCGCGTCCGGGATGCGGCTGACGAACCCGGCGTCGACGAAGCCGATGAAGGCGATGAAGAGGCCGATGCCGACGCCGATGGCCTGTTTGAGCTGCTGCGGGATCGCGTTCATGATGGCCTCCCGCAGTCCGGTGAGGACCAGGACGCAGATGAGGACGCCCTCGATGACCACGAGGCCCATCGCGTCGGCCCAGCTCATCAGGGGCGCGATCTGGAAGGCGACGACGGCGTTGAGGCCGAGGCCGGCGGCGATGGCGAGCGGGAGGTTGCCGCCGACGCCCATGACGACGGTCATGACGCAGGCCACCAGGGCGGTGGCGGTGACCAGTTGGCCGGCGTCGAGCTGGTGGCCGAACTTGTCCTTGGCGCTGCCGAGGATGATCGGGTTCAGGACGAGGATGTAGGCCATCGTGAAGAACGTGGCGAGGCCGCCGCGTATCTCGCGGCCGAAGGTGGAGCCGCGTTCGGAGATCTTGAAGAACCGGTCGACGCCGTTCCCCGCGGGGAGTGCGGCGCTCGCCCTGTCGGCCGCCTGCTGTGTGTCGGGCATCGTGGAACTCCTCGTCGACGGTGGGACCGTGCCGAATGCTGGCTGGATTGTTCCCGCGATGAGCCCGTTTCAGGTTTTCACCGTGTTACGGAATCGGGTTCGGCCCGCCATACGACGTTCGATGACCTGTACGAGCGCTGCTACGCTTCCGGGACTCGTCCGGGAACCGCAGCGAGGAGAGGTCGCCCGTGGGCACTGTTGTCGACGACGCCGCCTCCGTGGAGTTCCGCGCCTTCTTCGAGCGACACCATGCCGAACTCGCCCGTCTCGCCCGGCTGCTGACCGGTGAGGCGGACGCCGCCGACGATCTCGCGGCGGACGCGCTGCTCGCCCTCTGGCACCGCTGGGACCGGGTGCGCGCCGCGGACCACCCGGTGGCGTACGCGCGCGGCGTGGTCGCCAATCTGGCCCGCACCCGGATCCGCAGCGCGGTGCGCGAGCGCCGGCGGATCGCCCTCTTCTGGTCGCAGCGCGACGAGAAGACCGAGAACCCGGACGTACCGGCGGTCGTCGACGTCCAGGAGGCGTTGCGCCGACTGCCGTTCCGCAAGCGGGCGTGCGTGGTGCTGCGGCACGCCTTCGACCTCTCCGAGCGGGACACGGCCCTCGCGCTGGGCATCTCGGTCGGTACGGTGAAGAGCCAGACGTCGAAAGGGATGGCCGAATTGCAGCGGCTGCTGGGCACCGACGAGGCCCCACAGCGCATGCACACGGCGGTGGTGCGCACGGGTGGAGCCGGAGGAAGGAACCGATGACCACGGGGAGGGACGTGCCCGACGAGCTGCGCGCAAGGCTGCACGAGGCGGCCGAGGCGCACGAGCCCGACCGTGCGCGCATCCTGGCCCGCGTCGAGCGCGGGATGGCCGCGAGCTCCCGCCCGATCCGCCGGGCGACGCGTCCGCCGCTGCTGGGCTGGGTACGGGTGTTGGGGGCCACCACCGCGGTCGCGGGTGTCCTCGCCGTGGGCGGCTACGCGGTCGCCTCGGCGGTGCAGGAGGACACTCCCCCGCAGCAGACGGTCACCGTCTCGCCGACCCCCGCGCCCTCCCCGGACGCGACGAGCCGGGCGCCGGTCCCGCCGGCCGGGCCGACGCCGAGCCGCAGCGCCTCCCCGGGCCCCCCGAAGCCCTCCGGCCCGGTGGCCCCGAAGGCCGACGTCACCGACACCGCCCGGCCGCCCGCGGTCGGCGCCCAGGACGGTCCGCTGTGGTCCGACGGTTCGGTGGACCCCCACAGCAACGACTTCTGGGCGCAGAGCAACGTGACCCTCAGGACCGACAAGCCCCTCACCGAGCTGACCGTCGAACTGAAGGTCGCCCAGACCGGCGGGGTGTCCTCGACGGGGGCCTGGCGGTCGCTGCCGGAGGGCGACTTCACGCTGACGGTCGACGAGAAGGACGGCTTCCTCGTCTACACCTGGGTGCTCCGGCAGGGCCGTACGGTCCCGGCGGGCGAGTGGGTGTTCGCGGGGCAGTACGACCACGCCCGCGGCGGCCGGGACGCCGCGGGAGACGGCTACACGGCGGCTGCCACCGCAGGTGGCACGCGGCTCGCGGTACGGGGCGACTTCGCCGCTCACGGCGGCGGCAGCACGAGCGGCGACTCGTAAGGGTTTTCCGGAGAAGCGGCAACCTCTTCCTCACCGGTGGCGACCAGGAGACGCAAGAAACTCCTCCCACTCAAGGAATCGGTACATGACTGCACCCGTTGAACCGCGCGTCCGCCACCGTCGCCGGGTCACCCGGCGACGGGCGGTGATCGGTGGAGCAGCCGCCCTCGCCCTGACCGGAGCGGCGATCGCCACGACGTCGCTGCTGTCCACCGCAGGCGCTGCCACCACCTGGCCCACGGCCACCGGCGGCAAGGCCGTGGCCTCGACGATCAAGGTGTCGGGCACCTACGACGGCAAGCTGAAGAAGTTCTCCGGCACCGGCGCCCTCGGCACGGGCGGACAGTCCGAGAACCAGGGCGCGATCTTCGAGCTGAAGGACGGTGCGGTCCTCAGGAACGTGATCATCGGCACCCCGGCCGCGGACGGCGTCCACTGCCTGGGCAGTTGCACGCTGCAGAACGTGTGGTGGCTGGATGTCGGCGAGGACGCGGCCAGCTTCAAGGGCAAGTCGGCGTCGGCGACGTACAAGGTGATCGGCGGCGGTGCCAGGAACGCCTCCGACAAGGTGCTCCAGTTCAACGGTGCCGGGACGCTGACCGTTTCCGGCTTCCAGGTCGAGGACTTCGGCAAGCTGGTCCGCTCCTGCGGCAACTGCCGGACGCAGTTCAAGCGCACGATCGTGGTCAGCGACATCGACGCGACCGCGCCCGGCAGGGTGCTCGTCGGCATCAACTCCAACTACGGCGACACCGTGACGCTTTCGAAGATCCGCATCCACGGCGACGCCAAGAAGAAGATCAAGCCGTGCGTGCGCTTCAAGGGCAACAACACCGGCAAGGAGCCCACGGTGCTGGGCAGCGGCCCGGACGGCACGAACTGCGTGTTCAAGGCGTCCGACATTCGCTACGAGTGACGGGCTCCCCCACCCGCCTCTGGGAACGCCGGCGGCACGCACCGCAGTGCGCCGACGCCGCCGGCGTCCTCCGTCATCGATCTGCCGACGGACTAGCTGACGAAGTACGTCGGGTTGGGGAGCTTGTACGTCTTGTCGGCGTAGCCCCCGTCGAGGTCCGAGTACTGGTCGCCGAAGTTGGCGATGATGTCGTACCCGAGGTCGTCCTCGATGTGCCGGCGGGTGGCGGACTTGTACTGGACGGTGGTGCAGGTCCAGGTGCCCGGCGTGGCGCACTCGTCCAGATAGGCCGGCGGGTCGGCCTTGTCCTTGAGGAACATGTGGCCTGCGTCGAGGTTCACGTCGGCGCCGATCTTCTTCAGGTTCTCCACGGCGGCGGAGCGCTGCGCCTCGCTCAGGCCCGAGTTGTAGAAGACCTCGACGCCCTTCTCCTCGGCGTACCGCACGAGTTCCGGGCTGCCGAAGACGGCCGGCCGGTCCGCCTTGTTGACGTAGTCGGCCCAGGTCGTCGGGTTGTAGGTGTAGTTGTAGCGCTTCTCGTAGTCGAGGCTGAGGAGCAGGGTGTCGTCGATGTCGAAGACGACGGCCGGTTTCTCGCCCCGGTGGTGCGCCTTGCGGGCCGCCCTGTCGATGTAGCGCCGGGCGGCGGCGTCGACACCCGCCAGGTCCTGGGCGTAGGGGCTGTCCGGCGACGCCTGGTACACGCCGTTGCCGTCGAGCGCGGTGCCGTAGTAGGTGTCGATGTCCTTGACCAGGAGCCCGATGTTGTAGGGCTCGTGGGTGGAGTTCGCCGTCGACTGACCGGCGGTGGCCGCGCCGGCGCCGTAGAGCGCACCGCCGGCGACGGCGCAGGCGGCGGCGAGGGCCGCGATGCGAAGTGGCTTATGCATGACAGGTTTTCTACGCGCGTCATGCCACGAGCGCGAGGCCCGTTGCCCGATCGATACCTTCCCGGCCGGCCACGGACCCGCGCACGGCCGTCCGGAGCGGCTCACGACGCCGCCGGCGACCGCGCCGCGCACGGCGGCGTCCAGTCGCCGGGCGGACGGGCGGACGGGCGGACGTACCGGCCGGACGCGGCCCCGCCGGGACGCGGCCCCGCCCGGGCGGGGCCGCGAGGCCGAGCGCCAGGGCGGCGCCGGCGCTCGCGGCGAGGGAGGCCCTGCGTCCCATGGTCGCGTTCATGGTCAGCAGACCTTTCCGGCGCCCGCGCCGTGGTCGACGATCCCCGGCACGGCCCGCGCCGGGTCCACCCCGGTGCGCAGGACCGGCGTCCAGCCGGCACCTGACCGGAGCGTCTCGCCCGGGATCTCCGCGTTGTGGACGGCGATCAGATCGGTGAGCGCGCCGTTGACGTAGTTGTCGTCGGCGGTGACCGGCGCCTCCTTCCACTTCTTCAGGACCTTCGCCGCGCTGGTCCCGTCCGGCAGCGTGAACGCGTTGTGCTCGGCTACCAGTTGGGACTCCGTGCCGATGCCGTAGCTGTAGGAGTGGCCGGAGCCGGCGACGAAGTGGTTGTTGTAGGAGTCGACCTGTCCGAAGCGCACCCGCGGGGCGCGCTCGACCAGGTTCGAGAACAGGTTGTGGTGGAAGGTGACCTTCAGATGGCCCCGGTCGACCGCCGCCGTGGCGGCGCTGTCGCTGTTGCCGATCAGGATCGTCTTGTCGTGGTCCGCGAACACGTTCCAGGACGCCGTCACGTAGTCCGCGCCCTTGACGATGTCCAGCTCGCCGTCGTGCTGTTGTTGAAGTGCTCTCCCGGCTGTAGCCGGGAGATTCCCTCCTACCTTGCGGTGGCGGGCTTGACGCGACGAGCGCGTCTGACGACTGCCCTTCCGGCAGCCGGGATGAGCGCGTGGCCCATCCGGTACAGGTGCAGGACGTTCCGGGCGGCGTTGTGGTCGGCGTTGCCCGACCATCCGCAGCGGACCCGGCCCACCTTGGGGATGTTGGCCATGCCCCAGCGGCGGTGCACGCGGACGATGTTCAGGTCCCGGCCCTGTGGGATGTCCACCGACATGACGGAGCGGATGCGGGATTTGAAGGCCGGCGCTTCCGCTCGTCCGTCCCAGCAGTTCCTCCACGCCTGGAAGTACGACTTCAGCACCGCCTGAGCGGCCTGGGCGGGAAGGGCGGCGAGCCAGTCGATGTCCTTGCGGGCATGGCGGATCGCGGCGTCCGCTGCGGCAAGCGTGCGCTTGTCCTTCGGCAGCATCGTCCACCAGTCATGCAGCAGGTTCCATGTGGTGCGGGCCGTGTGCGCCTGGCCGTCGATGAGCCGGACCTGCGCAGGGGTCAGCGCCAGCCGGGCACGATGCCCGAACTGCCGCTTCCGCCACACACGTTCCGTACTCACGTGATAACTATACATTTGGCTCATGTCGCCGCGATGGAACCCAAATCCCGACGTGCGCACCGGCCGTCACGTCGTCTACAACCTTCATGTCCACTTGGTGTTCGTCACCAAGTACCGGCGTGGCGCCTTCACCGACGCCATGCTGAACCGATGCGAGGAGATCATGCGGGAGGTGTGCGAGGACTTCGAGGCCGAGCTGAAGCAGTTCAACGGCGAGGACGACCACGTGCACCTGCTCGTCCACTACCCGCCCAAGGTCCAGCTCTCCAAACTGGTCAACTCCCTCAAGGGCGTCTCCGCCCGGCTGCTGCGCAAGGAATACGACGCCCACGTCCGCCGGTACCTGTGGGGCGGGCACTTCTGGTCCGGCTCGTACTTCGCTGGGAGCTGCGGCGGGGCACCGCTGACCGTCGTACGCCAGTACATCGAGGACCAGCAACGCCCCGTGTGACGGCCGCCGTGGACGCGGGTCACAGGTACGGGAGCCCGCGGGGCGTGGCGGAGGCACGGCGCCGCCGGGGTGGCGCGGGCGGTCTCGCCACGGCTGCGGCCTGGGCCATGACTGTTCTCCGTTCGCAGTGGGGCGGATACGGTCGGTGCAGGAAGCGCTTGCTCCGTACGCAGGGGCGGGCCCACGGGGCGGCGCGGTGCGCGTCACCCCGCGTACGGGTCGGGCACCTTCCCCGGCCGGGCCAGGAACTCGAAGTCGCAGCCGGTGTCCGCCTGGGTGATCTGTCCGTTGTAGAGCAGGCCGTAGCCGCGCTCGTGGCGCGCGGGCGGCGGTGTCCACTCCACCCGGCGGCGCTCCAGCTCCTCGTCGTCCACGTCGAGCCGGAGGGTGCGCGCCTCGACGTCGAGCGTGATGCCGTCGCCCGTCCGCACGAGCGCCAGCGGCCCGCCCACGTACGACTCCGGTGCCACGTGCAGGACGCAGGCGCCGTAACTCGTACCGCTCATACGGGCGTCGGAGATCCGCACCATGTCCCGTACGCCCTGCTTGAGGAGGTGGTCGGGGATGGGCAGCATTCCGTACTCCGGCATGCCCGGACCGCCCTTGGGCCCGGCGCCCCGCAGCACGAGCACGCTGTCCGCGGTGATGCCGAGGCCGGGGTCGTTGATCGTCCGCTGCATCGTGCGGTAGTCGTCGAAGACGACCGCGGGACCGCTGTGCCTGAGCAGCCGCGGCTCGGCGGCGATGTGCTTGATGACGGCGCCGTCGGGGCAGAGGTTGCCGCGCAGGACGGCGACCCCGCCCTCGCTCGCGACCGGGTTGTCACGGGGGCGGATGACGTCGTCGTCGTGGACCCGCGCGGAGGCGATCTGCTCGCGCAGGGTGTCGTACGAGACCGTCGGCCGGTCCAGGTGCAGCAGGTCCGGGATCCGGGAGAGGAAGCCGGGCAGACCGCCCGCGAAGTGGAAGTCCTCCATGAGGTACCGCTCGCCGCCGGGGCGGACGTTGGCGAGCACGGGGGTCGTGCGTGCGATGCGGTCGAAGTCGTCGAGCGTGAGGCGGACCCCGGCCCGCCCCGCCATGGCGATCAGATGGATGACGGCGTTGGTCGAGCCGCCGAGCCCGAGCACCGCCGTCACGGCGTCCTCGAACGCCTCACGGGTGAGGATGTCGCTCGGTCTGCGGTCCCGGTGGACGAGTTCGACGATCCGCAGGCCGGACGCGGCGGCCATGCGGTCGTGTCCGGAGTCGACGGCGGGGATGCTGGACGCGCCGGGGACGGTGATGCCGAGGGCCTCGGCGGCCGCGGTGAGCGTGGACGCCGTGCCCATGGTCATGCAGTGCCCGGGCGACCGGGCGAGCCCGCTCTCCAGCTCCGTCATCTCGCAGTCGCCGATGAGCCCGGCGCGCTTGTCGTCCCAGTACTTCCACATGTCGGTCCCGGAGCCGAGGACCTCGCCGCGCCAGTGGCCCGGCAGCATGGGCCCGGCGGGCACGAAGACGGCGGGCAGGTCGACGGAGGCGGCCCCCATCAGGAGCGCCGGCGTGGACTTGTCGCAGCCGCCCAGCAGCACCGCCCCGTCGACCGGGTACGAGCGCAGCAGCTCCTCGGTCTCCATGGAGAGCAGGTTGCGGTAGAGCATCGGCGTCGGCTTCTGGAACGTCTCGCTGAGGGTGGAGACCGGGAACTCCAGTGGGAAGCCGCCGGCCTGCCACACGCCCCGCTTCACCGCCTGGGCGCGGTCGCGGAGGTGGACGTGGCAGGGGTTGATGTCGGACCAGGTGTTGAGGATCGCGATGACGGGCTTGCCCAGGTGCTCCTCGGGGAGGTAGCCGAGCTGCCGGGTGCGGGCCCGGTGGCTGAAGGAGCGCAGCCCGTCGGTGCCGTACCACTGGTGGCTCCTGAGGTCCTCGGGGCGCTTGCGCGGGGCGTTCATGCGGCCCACCCGGCGGCGATCGCGGCGACCTCGGCGCGCTCTTCCTCGGGCAGCGGCTTGCTCGGCGGGCGCACGTCGCGGCGGCACAGGCCGAGCGAGGCGAGGGCCTCCTTGACGACGGTGACGTTGTTGGCGGAGCCGCTCGCGGCCCGCAGTTCCTCGAAGCGGCGGATCTGCTCCCACACCTTCATGGCGGCGGGATAGTCCCCGGAGCGAAGCGCTTCGATCATGTTCAGCGAGACGGCCGGGGCGACGTTCACGAGCCCGGAGGTGAAGCCGGTGGCGCCCGCCGAGAAGTAGGAGGGGGCGTACGGCTCGGCGAGGCCCGCCACCCACACGAAGCGTTCCAGGCCCGCGTCCCGCGCGAAGGCGGCGAACCGGGCGGCGTCCGGGACGGCGTACTTCACGCCGATGACGTTGGGGCAGTGGTCGGCGAGTTCGGCGAGGCGGGCGCCCGGCAGCTGCGCGTTGCGGATGTAGGGGACCACACCCAGTCCGGGCACGGCCTCGGCGATGGCCCGGTGGTAGTCGACCCAGCCGCCGGCCGAGACGTAGGGGTGGACGGGCTGATGGACCATCACCATGGGGGCGCCCAGGTCGCGGGCCTGCCGGGCCGAGGCGACGGCGGTGGGCACGTCGTGCCCCACACCGACGAGGATCGCGGCCCGCTCCCCCGCCTCCCCGATGGTCAGCTCGGTGACCAGGCGCCGCTCGTCGGGGGTGAGGGCGTAGAACTCACCGGTGTTGCCGTTGGGCGTCAGGGTCGTGATCCCGGCGTCGAGCAGCCGTCGCAGCAGGGCCCGGTGGGCGGCCCGGTCCACGGTGCCGTCCTCGGCGAACGGGGTCACCGGGATCGCCACCACACCGGCCAGGGCCGCCCGCAGGTCCTCGGACGTCGCGGTCATGCCCGGCCGTCCTCAGCCCGGTGCCCGGGCGCGGGAAAGGCCCGCTGCACGAACGAGGCGATGTGGGCGTGCAGGGCGCTCGCCGCGCCGTCGGCCTCGCCCTCCAGGGCGAGCCGCAGGATCTCCCGGTGCTCGGCGGCCTCCCGCTCCCAGGAGGGCTCGGCTGCCCAGGCGACGGCGGAGACGAGGGCGGCCTGGTCGCGCACCTCGTCGAGCATCCGGCCGAGCAGCGGGTTGCCGCACGGCAGGTACAGGGCGCGGTGGAACTCCCGGTTGGCGAGGGAGCGTTCGGCGGTGTCCGCGGCGGCGTCCGCCCGGCGCAGGGCGTCGCGCGCGGCGTCCAGCAGAGCCCCGCGCCGCACCGAGCGCCGCAGCGCCTCCGGCTCCAGGAGAAGCCGGACGTCGTAGACCTCGCGCGCCATGTCCGCGTCCACCATGCGCACCGTGACGCCCTTGTACTGGCTCATCACCACGAGTCCGGTCCCGGCGAGGGTCTTGAGCGCCTCGCGCACCGGCGTCTTCGACACCCCGAACTGTGCGGCGAGTTCGGTCTCCACCAGGGCCTGACCGGGCGTCAGCTGTCCGGTGAGGATGCGGTGTTTGATCCCCTCCAGCACGAACTGCGTGCGGGAGGGGATCGGTGTGGGCACAGAGGTCATGCGCACCTCTCGGATCTCGTGTATCGGATCTCACGTATCGCGTCTCATATATGACGTACGAAGTACGACGCGATGACGGTAGGAGCGCGCCTGTGTTTCGTCAACGCCTCCGGCAAAGGAAGTTGAGGTTGCCGGTACCGCCGGGGCCCTACGGTTTCCAGCCCGGGTCGCGCCCGCTCAGCCCCACCGCGCGGTCGAGGAGCGGGGCGTCCGCCGGGACCGGGACGACGGGACCGAAGGGCCCGTTCCCGCGGTTCGGGTCGTCGGCCGCCGCGAGCAGGAAGCCGTACGACACCTGCAGCGCGGCCGGGTCCGGCTCGTACTCCTGGCCGGTGGCCCGCGCGAGGTCCCAGCCGTGGATCACCAGCTCGTCGGCGGCGATGACGCCCGCGACCGCGCCGGGCAGGGTCACTCCGCCCGCGCGGGTGACGCCGGTCCAGGCCGCCGGGTCGCGCCAGGCCCCCACCGGCTCGTCGAGCAGCTCGGGCAGCTGCTCACGCCAGCCGGGCCCGATGTCGGCCGCGGCGACGTCCGGGCCGGTGTCCGTGGCCGGGCCCAGGTCCTTGCGCCCGGCGTCCCGGAACGCGGCGGCGAGCCCGAGCAGATGACCCAGCAGGGTGCGCACCGGGCACCCGGGGCAGGGCGTCACGTCCGCCGGCTGCTCGTCGCGCACCCCGGCCGCGAGCCGGGCGAGGACCCGTGACCGCGGTCCCAGGTCGAGTGCGGTGTCGGTCATCGCATCTCCTCCGGCATCGTCTCCCGAAGGGGACCGGCGGCGACCGCGGAACTCATCGCCGTGTGTCTGCGGGGAGGCGGGCCGGTGGCTGTCTAGGGCATCCGCCTCATCCCGGGGGCGGGGCCTTAGCACCACGATGACCGGGCATGACGACGACATGGACCGGGGCGCGCGTCCTGCGCGACCGCAACGCGGGGCTCTACCTGGCCGGGGTGCTGGTGTCCGGGCTGGGGACGTCGGCGCTGTGGCTGGCGGCCGGGGTATGGGTCAAGGAGCTCACGGGCTCGGACGGGCTGGCCGCGCTGTGCCTGCTCGCCATGTGGGCGCCGACCCTGATCGCGCCCGCGCTGGGCACGATCGCCGACCGCGTACGCCGCAAGCCGCTGCTGATCGCGGTGAACCTGGCCCTGGCGGCCCTCCTGCCCGTCCTCTGCGCCGTCGGCTCCCCGGACCGGCTGTGGCTGCTGTACGCGGTCCTGTTCCTGTACGGGGCGGCCGGCATCGTGCACGACGCGGCCGAGTCGGCGCTGATGGCCACCGCCGTCGACGGCTCGCTGCTCGGCGACGTCAACGGCCTGCGGATGACCGCCACCGAGGGCACGAAGCTCCTGGCCCCGCTGGCGGGGGCGGGCCTGTACACGGCGTACGGCGGCCCGGCCGTGGCACTCCTGGACGCGGCCACGTTCGTGATCGCCACCGCCCTGTACGCGGGTCTGCGGGTCCGTGAGACCAGGCCGGAGCCGCCCGCCGCCGGGTGGCGCGCGGGGACGGCCGAGGGCGCGCGTCATCTGTGGGCGCATCCGCGGCTGCGGCCCCTGGTCCTGGCGGGCGGCATCACGATGCTCGCCGCGGGAGTCAACGGCGCGATGGTCTACGCCGTCGTCGACGGCCTCGGGCACTCCCCCGCCTACGCCGGAGTGCTCGCCGCCGTCCAGGGCGCCGGGTCGGTGGCGGTCGGGGCGGTCTCGGGCTCCGCCCTGCGCCGCCTGGGCGAGCGCCGGTTCGCGGCGTGCGGCATCGCCCTCATGGCCGCCGCCGTGGCGCTGCGCGCGATCCCGTCCGATCCGGTGGTGCTCGTGTGCAGTGCCGCGATCGGCCTGGGGCTGCCCTGCGTGCTGGTCGCGGCGTACACCGCGGTGCAGCGGGAGACGCCGGGGCCACTGCTGGGCCGCGCGGCCGCCACGGCGGGCACGCTGCTGTACGCGCCGAACGCGATCGGTCTGGCCGTGGGCGCGGCCGTGGTGGAGGCGATCGGCCACCGGGTGGTCCTGGTGGTGGTGGGTCTGCTCCTGCCGGCGGCGGTGACCCCGCTGCTTCACCGGCCCACGAGGGCCTCCCGCACCGCCTCCAGGTCGCCGTCGGACGCCAACCCGACGTGGTAGAGCCGCAGTTCCGTGGCGCCGAGCGCGGCGGCGCCCTCCGCGTCCGCGGCCAGCGTCCCCGGGCTGCCGCCCATTCCGGAGACGACGCTGAAGTTGGCCGCGAGAACGGTCTCCCGCCGGGCGTGCCGTGCGAACGGCGTCAGCAGGCCCGCGCCGCCGGTGCAGGGCACCACCACTCCGTCGGCGACGGACAGGATGTGCCCGGGGTCGACGCCCGCGTTCGCCCCGCAGTGGTACGACACCGGATCCGCGTGCAGCAGGACCTGGAAGCCGTCGCCGGGCGCGGCCGCGCGGACCGCGGCCACCGCCGCCTCCTGGAGGGTGCGGGCGGTGCCGTCGCGCCAGGCGCGCGAGGCGGCCGCCGTGGAGCCGCCGAGCAGCTTCTCGACGCCCGGCCAGCCTCCGCCGGAGGGCGCGCCGCGCCACACCGGCTCCAGCGCGGCCCGTACCGCCGCCGCCAGCTCCCCGGCGTCCAGGCCCTGCTCCCCGTACCCCGGGCGGCAGCTCGCGCAGAAGCACAGCGACATGAGGTACTGCCCGGCGTCCCCGAGCGTCACCCCGCCCGTCTTGTCGTGGGCGTGCAGATGCGCGAGCCCGTACCAGCCGAGCGACTCCAGTTCGGTGCCGCGCGCGCCCGGCCGTACGGCCGCCTCGGCCGCGAGGTCCACGAGGTAGGCGCGCGTGGCGGGCTGCGCGATGCACGGCGCCCAGGGGTAGCGGTCGCCGTAGGCGTTGACCACGGAGGTCTGCGGATGTTCCTCGCCGAGGCGGGAGTTGTGCGCCAGCACCACCCAGCTGTGCACGTCGACGCCGGCGCCGGCGAGCGCCTCGGCGGCCTCGCCGAAGGCGTCGCCGGGGGCCCAGTCCCCGGCGGCGTGGGGGCGCAGGGCCCGGCCCTCCCAGCGCGGATCCGCCGGGTAGAGCACGGCCGCGTGGCGGGCCGTGACGACGCGGTGCCGGGGATGCCGGGGGGTCAGCGCGCGGGTGGAGTGGTAGGCGGACGCCAGCGTCACCTGGTGCACGCCGAGCGCGGCGATGCGGTCGGCCGCCTCCGGGTCCCCGTTGACGTCCCAGGGGTAGAGGAACGCCGAGGCCCTCACATGCCCTCCCGCAGCAGCGTCTGTCCGCGGTCGATGAGCCGGGCGAGCTGTGTGACGTGGTCCTCGGCCGGCTCGTGCAGCGGCGGACGCACCTCGCCGACGTCGAGGCCGCGCAGCCGGACGCCCGCCTTGACGAGGGAGACCGCGTAGCCGCGGCCCTGGTCGCGCAGTTCGACGAACGGGCGGTAGAAGCCGTCGAGGAGCCGGTGGACGGTGGTGTCGTCGCCGGAGGCCAGCGCCTTGTGGAAGGCGAGGGCGATCTCGGGGGCGAAGCAGAACACGGCGGACGAGTACAGCGTGATGCCGATGCCGCGGTAGGCGAGCTGGGTCTGCTCGGCGGTCGGCAGCCCGTTGAAGTAGAGGAACTCGCCCTGGACCTCGGTGCGTACGGTGCTCACGATCCGCTGCATCAGGTCCAGGTCGCCGAGCCCGTCCTTGAAGCCGATGACGCCGTCCGTGCGGGCCAGTGCGGCCACCGTGCCGGGGGTGAACACGGCGTTGTCGCGCTGGTAGACGACGATCGGCAGCGAGGTCGCCGCGGCCAGCTCCCGGTAGTGCCGCAGCAGCCCCTGCTGTCCCGCGACGACCAGGTAGGGCGGCATGGCCAGCAGCCCGTCGGCCCCGGCGTCCCGCGCGAGATGCGCGTAGCGCACGGCGAGCGCGGTCCCGTACCCGGTGCCCGCCACGACCGGCACCCGTCCGTCCGCGGCCTCGACGGCCGTCCGGACGCACGCCTGGAACTCCTCGGGCGTGAGCGCGTGGAACTCGCCGGTGCCGCAGCACGCGAAGACGGCGGCGGCTCCCGCCTCGACGCCCGTGCGCACATGCGCCCGGTAGACGTCGAGGGCGACCGGGCCGCCGGGCGCGTAGGCGGTGACGGGGAAGAACAGCGGCCCGCTGGGGATGCTGAGTCGAGCGGCGAGAGTGGCTGACGTCACGGGCTCTCCCTTGAACAGGCGCTCAGATGCGCACCGGTCCGCCGGCCCTCACCACCAGTGCACGTTTCTGATCCACGTCCATATTTCTGAACACGCCCACGCTAAGCGGCACCCTGGGGGCAGTCAAGCGGCCACACGCGCGGGACAACGGGTGAACACGCCCCGAACACGCCGAGGCCGCCCCCCACTTGACGGGCCGTGCGGACGCTTTTTAACGTGTCCATGAATGTGAATGCTGTACACGAATGCGGCCGTTGACTCAAGGAGACCGCGGATGCCCGCTCCCCGTACCGTTCTGCTGACCGGCGCCGCCGGAGGGCTCGGCACCCTGATGCGGGGACTGCTGCCCGGGTACGGCCACACCCTGCGACTGCTGGACCTCAGGCCGATCGAGGGCGAACCGGAGGCGATCACCGCGGACCTCGCCGACAGGGAGGCCCTGCGCGAGGCCGTGCACGGCGTCGACGCGATCCTCCACCTGGCGGGCATCTCCCTGGAGTCCACGTTCGACAAGATCCTCAAGGCGAACATCGAGGGCACCTACAACCTGTACGAGGCCGCTCGCGAGGAGGGCGTGCGCCGGATCGTGTTCGCCTCCTCCAACCACGCCGTCGGCTACACCCCGCGCCCCCAGGGCGACGACCCGCTGATCCCGGTCGACACCCCGCGCCGCCCGGACACCTTCTACGGCTTGTCGAAGTGCTTCGGCGAGGACCTCGCCCAGCTCTACTGGGACAAGCACGGCCTGGAGACGGTCTCCGTGCGCATCGGCTCCTGCTTCCCCGAGCCGACCAGCGTGCGCATGCTCTCCCTCTGGATGAGCCCCGCGGACGGCGCCCGTCTCTTCCACGCGGCCCTGACCGCCGAGAACGTCGGCCACACCGTCGTCTACGGCTCCTCCGCCAACACCCGCCTGTGGTGGAACCTGACCGAGGCCCGGGCGCTCGGCTACGAACCGCGGGACGACTCCGAGCCCTACGCCGGCAAGCTCCTCGCCGAGCAGGGCGGCCTCCGGCCGGACAACCCGGCCCACGCGCGCCTGGGCGGCCACTTCGTCACGGACCCGCCGATCTGGCCGCACTGACGCGGACATTCCGGCACAAGCGGGCGGGCGGGCACCGAACGGGCCCGCCCGCCGCCGCATTCGGGCATCCGCGGTGCCCGATCCCACCCCCCGGCCCGCAGCCCCGCAGGTCCGAGGCGGGCACCACCCGGGCCGAACGGGCACATACGGGCACCATCGGGCCTGCAACAGACCTGGTCACCGCCGCGCACCCGCTGTACAACTTCCCCCATGGGCCCCACCGGGCCCGAACGGGCAGCACGCACAGCACACAGGGAAGGCGGTGCCGGCCATGGCCGCGAGCACGGCGGAGGAGCGCCAGCGGAACATCGTGCGGGCCGCCCGCCGCACCGGCTCGGTCGACGTCACCACGCTCGCCGCCGAACTGGGCGTCGCCAAGGAGACCGTGCGACGCGATCTGCGCGCCCTGGAGGACCACGGGCTCATCCGCCGTACGCACGGCGGCGCCTACCCCGTGGAGAGCGCGGGCTTCGAGACGACCCTCGCCTTCCGCGCCACCAGCCACGTACCCGAGAAGCGCCGGATCGCCACCGCCGCCGCCGAACTGCTCGGGGACGCCGAGACCGTCTTCGTGGACGAGGGGTTCACCCCGCAGCTCATCGCCGAGGCGCTGCCCCGGGACCGGCCGCTGACCGTGGTCACCGCGTCCCTGGCCACCGCGGGCGCGCTCGCCGAGGCCGAGAACACGACGGTCCTGCTGCTGGGCGGACGGCTGCGGCCCGGCACGCTCGCCACCGTCGACCACTGGACGACGAAGATGCTGGCCGGGTTCGTCCTCGACCTGGCCTACATCGGCGCCAACGGCATCTCCCGCGAACACGGGCTGACCACGCCCGACCCGGCGGTCAGCGAGGTCAAGGCCCAGGCGCTCCGTGCGGCGCGCCGCACGGTCTTCGCGGGCGTGCACACCAAGTTCGGGGCGGTGAGCTTCTGCCGGTTCGCCGAGATCGGCGACCTGGAGGCCATCGTCACCAGCACCCTGCTGCCGGCCTCCGAGGCCCACCGCTACGCGCTACTGGGGCCGCAGGTCATCAGGGTCTGACACCGCGGCCGCCCTCCGGACAACCGCACACCCCTCCCACAACCGTCCGCCCGCCGCCCCGGCGAGCCGCACGGCGGACCCGCACACCCTCACACCGCCGACATCCGACGGCCCCGCCGTCGACCACCCATGAGCGACCAGGAGCACCCCATGCGAACCCAGAGCCGACGAACGCCCCGCACCCTGCTTGCCGTGGCCGCCGCAGGAACGCTGATCAGCCCCCTGCTCGCCGCCTGCTCGGGCGCCGGCGGCGCCGGCGGCGGATCCTCCGCCCACTCCATCAACGTCCTGATGGTGAACAACCCCCAGATGGTGGAGCTGCAGAAGCTCACCGCCGGCCACTTCACCAAGGACACCGGGATCAAGGTGAACTTCACCGTCCTGCCGGAGAACGACGTCAGAGACAAGATCAGCCAGGACTTCGCCAACCAGGCGGGCCAGTACGACGTCGCCACGCTCAGCAACTACGAGATCCCGATCTACGCCAAGAACGGCTGGCTCCACCCGATCGACTCGTACGTCAAGAGCGACACCGCCTTCGACCAGCAGGACATCCTCGCGCCCATGCGGCAGGCCCTCACCGCCGCGGACGGCAAGCTCTACGGCGAGCCCTTCTACGGCGAGTCCTCCTTCCTGATGTACCGCAAGGACGTCTTCCAGAAGAAGGGCCTGACCATGCCAGCCAAGCCCACCTGGCGGCAGGTCGCCGGCCTGGCCGCCGAGGCGGACGGCGCCGAACCCGGCATGAAGGGCATCTGCCTGCGCGGGCTGCCCGGCTGGGGCGAGGTGATGGCGCCGCTGACCACGGTCGTCAACACCTTCGGCGGCACCTGGTTCGACAAGGACTGGAAGGCCCGGCTGGACTCGGAGGAGTTCCGGCAGGCCACGCAGTTCTACGTCGATCTGGTCCGCAGGCACGGGGAGTCGGGCGCCGCGCAGTCCGGCTTCGCCGAGTGCCTGAACGACATGACGCAGGGCAAGACGGCGATGTGGTACGACGCCACGAGTGGCGCGGGCTCGCTGGAGGCCCCCGGGTCCCCGGTCAAGGGCAAGATCGGCTACGTTCCGGCCCCGGTCGAGAAGACGGAGAGCTCCGGCTGGCTCTACACCTGGGCGTGGGGCGTCCAGAAGGCGTCCCAGCACGCCGACGACGCCTGGAAGTTCATCTCGTGGGCGTCCGGCAAGGACTACGAGAAGCTCGTCGGCAGGACGGCCGGCTGGGCCAACGTGCCCGCCGGCAAGCGCACGTCGACCTATGACATCCCGCAGTACCACCAGGAGGCGGCCGCCTTCGCCGACGTCACCCGGGACGCCATCGCGGGCGCCAGGCCGGAGGACCCGGGCGTGCAGCCGCGCCCCGCGCCGGGCATCCAGTTCGTCGGCATCCCCGAGTTCACCGACCTGGGCACCAAGGTCTCCCAGGAGATCAGCTCCGCCATCGCGGGCCGGCAGTCCGTGGACGGCGCGCTGAAGAAGTCGCAGCAGTACGCCGAGGCCGTCGCCAGGAAGTACGAGGGATCATGACCGTCACCAGCACCGCCCGGGTCGCCACCGCCTCCGCGCGGCCGGCGGCCCGGCCGCCGAACCGCATGCGCGCGTGGGCCACGCGGGCCCCTCTGCTGCCCGCGCTGATCTTCATGATCGTCGTGACGCAGCTGCCGTTCGTGGCGACCCTGGTGATCTCGTTCTTCGACTGGAACGCGCTCTACCCGGACGACCGCCGCTTCGCCGGACTCGCCAACTACTCCGACGTGCTCAGCACCCCGGAACTGCGCAAGTCGGTGTGGACGACCGTCCTGCTGACCGTCACCGTGGTGCTCGTCAGCCTGCTGCTCGGGCTGGTCCTCGCGCTCCTGCTCGACCGCCGCTTCCGTGGCCGGGCCGCCGTCCGCACCCTGCTCATCGCGCCCTTCCTGCTGGTGCCGATCGCGGCCGCCCTGCTGTGGAAGCACGTGCTGTTCAACCCCGAGTACGGCCTGTTCAACGGCGTCCTGCACTGGATCGGGGGAGACGGCGCGCCCCAGCCGGACTGGATCTCCGACATGCCGCTGACGGCGGTCGAGGCGTCGCTGGTGTGGCAGTGGACGCCCTTCATGATGCTGATCCTGCTGGCCGGGCTGCAGAGCCGCGACCCCGAGCTGGTCGAGGCGGCCCGGATGGACGGCGCGGGCGACTGGCAGGTGTTCGTCCACATCACCCTGCCGCATCTGCGCCGCTACCTCGAACTGGGCGTGCTGCTCGGCTCGATCTACATCGTGCAGAACTTCGACGCGGTGTTCACCATCACCTCCGGCGGCCTGGGCACCGCGAACCTGCCCTACACCGTCTACCAGACCTTCTACCAGGCGCACGAGAACGGTCTCGCCTCCGCGGCCGGCGTCCTCGTCGTCATCGGCTCCATCGCCCTGGCGACCTTCGCCCTGCGCGTCGTGTCGTCCCTGTTCCGTGAGGAGGTGTCCCGCGCATGACGACCACGGCCACCGCCGCACCACGTCCGCGCGCACCGCGACGGACCCGCTCCGGCCCCGGGCTCGGGGGCAGCGCCCTCGGGGTGGCCGCCTGGCTGGCCGGCATCCTGTTCGTGCTGCCCATCGCCTGGATGGCCCTGACGTCCTTCCACTCCGAGACGGACGCGGCGACCAACCCGCCCTCCCTCGCCGCCTCCCTCACCCTGGACAGCTACCGCGAGTTCTTCGGCCTGGACGGAGGCGCCAGCCCCTGGCCCTCGCTGATCAACTCGACGACGGCGTCGGTGGCCTCCACCGCGCTGACCCTGCTCCTCGCGCTGCCGGCCGCGTACGCGCTGTCCGTCCGGCCGGTGCGGAAGTGGACGGACGTGCTGTTCTTCTTCCTGTCCACCAAGATGCTGCCGGCGGTGGCGGGCCTGCTGCCGATCTACCTCTTCGCCAAGGACGCCGGGCTGCTCGACAACGTCTGGGCGCTGGTCGTGCTCTACACCGCCATGAACCTGCCGATCGCGGTGTGGATGATGCAGTCCTTCCTGTCCGAGGTGCCGGTCGCGGTCATCGAGGCGGCACAGATCGACGGCGCCCGGCTGCCCACGGTGCTGGGCCGTGTGGTGGCCCCGATCGCCCTTCCCGGCATCGCCGCCACCGCGCTGATCTGCTTCATCTTCAGCTGGAACGAACTGCTGTTCGCCCGGGTGCTCACCGGCGTGGTGGCCGAGACCGCCCCCGTCTTCCTGACCACCTTCATCACCAGTCAGGGCCTGTTCCTGGCGAAGGTGTGCGCCGCGTCGCTCGTCATCTCCCTGCCGGTGCTCGCCGCGGGGTTCGCCGCCCAGGACAAGCTGGTCCAGGGCCTGTCGTTGGGAGCCGTCAAATGAAGGCCGCCGTCATCGAGTCCGTGGGCCGGGCCGTCGTCTCCCAGGTCCCGGACCCGGTGCCGGGGCCCCGCGAGGTCGTCGTCGAGGTCGCGGCCTGCGGTCTGTGCGGTACGGATCTGCACATCCTCCAGGGCGAGTTCGCGCCCACGCTGCCGATCGTGCCGGGCCACGAGTTCGCGGGCGAGGTGGTCGGGGTGGGCACCGGCGTCACCGAGGTGTCGGTCGGCGACCGGGTGGCCGTGGACCCGTCCCTGTACTGCCACGAGTGCCGGTACTGCCGTACGGGCCACAACAACCTCTGTGAGCGGTGGGCCGCCATCGGTGTGACGACGGCCGGCGGTGCGGCGCAGTACGCGCTGGCCCCGGTCGCGAACTGCGTCAGGCTGCCCGAACACATCCGCACCCAGGACGCGGCGCTGATCGAGCCGCTGTCCTGCGCGGTCCGGGGCTACGACGTCCTGCAGTCCCGCCTGGGCGCGCACGTCCTGATCTACGGCTCCGGAACGATGGGCCTGATGATGCTGGAGCTGGCGAAGCGGACGGGCGCGGCGAGCGTGGACGTGGTGGACGTGAACCCGGCGCGCCTTGAGACGGCGCGGCGGCTGGGCGTGACGGCGTCCGCGGCGAGCGCGGACGAACTGGACCGCCCGCAGGGCTGGGACCTGGTGGTGGACGCCACGGGAAACGCGGCGGCGATCCAGGACGGCCTCGGGCGGGTGGCGAAGGCGGGCACGTTCCTGCAGTTCGGCGTCGCCGACTACGCCACGCGGGTCACGATCGACCCGTACCGCATCTACAACCAGGAGATCACCATCACCGGTTCGATGGCCGTGCTGCACAGCTTCGAGCGGGCGGCCGAACTGTTCGCGGGCGGGGTGCTCGACCCCGGGGTGTTCATCAGCGACCGGCTTCCGCTGGAGCGGTACCCGCAGGCGCTGGAGCAGTTCGCGGCGGGGGTGGGCAGGAAGATCGTGGTGGTGCCGTAGGGGATCGGGGCCGGGGGCCCGGCCGCGTCGGCCATACGGCGGTGGGTAAGGGAACGGTAAAGCGCCCTCGCTCGTTACCCCAGGCATGACAGCTATGACCCCCGGCTCGAACATCCCTCTCTCCGCCGCCCGCGTGACGGTGGACGTCGCCGCCCCGGTGCGGCTCGACGTATCGGGCCTGCTGCTCACCGCCGACGGCAAGGTGCGCTCCGACGACGACTTCATCTTCTACAACCAGCCCGCGGGCCCCGGCGTGACCTACCGCTCCGGCGGCGGCACGAGCCCCGACTCGATCACGGTCGACACCGGTGGGCTCCCCGAGGGCATCGAGAAGATCGTCGTGACCGCGAGCCCGGACGCCGCGGGACAGACCTTCCAGGGCATCGAGCCGACGGCCACGATCCGTGACGCGGACGACAACAGCGTCCTGGCCACGTTCACTCCCCCGCAGCTCGGCACCGAGACGGCCCTGGTGGTCGTGGAGATCTACCTGCGAGGCGGCGTGTGGAAGGCCCGCGCGGTCGGCCAGGGGTATGCGAACGGACTGGCGGGCATCGCCACCGACTTCGGGGTCACGGTGGAAGAGCCGGCCGCGCCCGCGCAGCCCGCCGTCCCGCCCCCGCCCGCCGCGCCGGCCCCGGTCGCCGCACCCGCCGCTTCCCCGATGCCCGCCGCCCCTCCGGCCCCGCCCGCACAGGCTCCCGGCGCCGGGAAGATCAATCTGGACAAGGGCCGGGTCAGCCTCCGGAAGAACCAGACCGTCTCCCTCGTCAAGGGCGGCCGTCCGCTGCTGTCCCAGGTCAAGATGGGCCTCGGCTGGGAGCCCGCCTTCCGCGGGAAGGACATCGACCTGGACGCGTCCGTGATCGCCTACGGCCCGCAGCGCAACCACATCGACAGCTGCTACTTCGGCAAGCTGACCATCCTCGGCGGCGCCGTCAAGCACTCCGGTGACAACCTCACCGGCGAGGGCGCCGGCGACGACGAGGTCATCATGGTCGACCTCGGACGCCTTCCGCAGGAGGTCACGGGCCTGGTGTTCACCGTGAACTCCTTCTCCGGGCAGAAGTTCACGGAGGTGGCCAAGGCGTACTGCCGCCTCGTCGACGCCGCGACCGACCAGGAACTGGTCCGCTTCGACCTCACGGGCACCGAGCCGCAGACGGGCGTGATGATGGCCAAGCTCATCCGGCAGTTCTCCGGGGAGTGGGAGATGACGGCCATGGGCGACTTCGTCAAGGCCCGCACGGTGCGGAACATGGTGAAGCCGGCGGCGCAGGCGCTGTAGGCGGTCGTACGGCACCCGCGGGGCCCCGGGCCGGGGGCCCGGCGGGTGCGCCGGCCATGGGACCGCGGATGCGCCGGGCCGGGGCCCGCGAACGCGCCGGTCGTGGTGCCGCGGCCCTACGGCCGCAGCCCCTCCGTCAGCAGCGACAGATAGCGGCGGATGTGTCTGCCCTCGCCGTCGGCGAGTTCGGACGCCGTCGCCACCCCGTGGGCCAGCCGGAGGATCTCGATCGGCTCGACGTCCGCCCGCAGGGCCCCCTCCCGCTGCGCGGCCTCGACCAGCCGCGTGGCGGCCTCCTTCATGCATGTGCCGCAGGCCGTGACGGCCGCCGAGCTGCCGTCCGTGACGGCCGATCCCAGCAGTGCCTTGAGGCCGCGCACCTGGATCGTTCCGACGCACAGCTCGTTGAGCCATTCCACCAGCGCCTCACCCGGCGGAAGCTCCTTCGCGATCTCGTCCGCCCGGGCGGCGATCGCCTCGATCCGGTCGACGTAGGCCGCCTCCAGCAGCGCCTGGCGCGTCGGGAAGTGGCGGTAGAGCGTGCCGGAGCCGACCCCCGCGCGCTTGGCGATGTCATCGAGCGACGCGTTCTCGCCGTGTTCGGCGAACGCGGCGGCCGCGGCCTGCAGCAACCGCTCGTAGTTGCGACGGGCGTCCGCTCGCATGGGCTTGACCTGCGACATCCAGATACTCCTTGCGAACCGGGGACCGTCTCCGCATCTTATCGGGCCTCGAACCGACGCGCCGTCCACACCACGGCAACCCCATGGCGGCGCAGCACGAAGTCGTCCACTCCCGGCCGGCACCTCTCGCTCCGGTAGCCGGATGTGCAGCGTGTGCACCTTCACGACAGGTCGATGGGAGCCGGGTTCCACTTGTACCGCACGTCGTCCTCATCCTTGAGCAGAACTCCGGCTTGCGCCATCCGGTCAAGGATGTCCACCAACATGTCGCCCAGCGGATATCCGTCCACCCAGAACATCCGCTTCACCGAGGAGAGCTTCTGGTCACGCGGAAAGACACCCAGGAACACCCCGAGCCGAAAGGCTGCTTCGTCGTAGTCCAGCCAATCGGCCAGGACGTCCCTGAGCTCCATGCCGCCTTTCACCGAGCAGCCGGAGGATGCCCGTCCTTCAGGGCGGGGTGGGGGTACCTCCCGCTTGCGGGGGAGGATCCGGCTTCCCGCGCAGCAGGGCAAGGAAAGAGCAATCGCCGTCAGGGCGATTGGTCGTCCCCCTCCACGGCGGCGAGCGCGACCTCAAGCATGTACACCAACTCGGAGTTGAGGGACCGACGCTCGCGCTGTGCATGGGCGCGCAACCGGTCACGGAGCTCTCGGGGCAGACGCAGTGTCATCCGAACTTCCTCGTCAGCCAGGTTCCCGTCGAATCCATCCATACCGGACCGTGCCGGGGCCCGAGATCCTGCGGGTGCGCCTGTCAGAAGACGGGGCCCGGGCGGACGCGGAACTGTGGATTCCCGTGGAGCGGTCCGTCTCCTGAGGCGGCGCTGTCCGGTGGCCCGGAAACCGGGTCAAGGGCCACCGGCCGGCGCGCCGTATGCCGGCGGCCCCGGCCCGGGTCACCGGCCGGACCTCAGCCCCCTTGCTGGGAACGGGCCTTGAACGCCGCCTTCCGTGCTTCCTTGGCGACCTTCTTGTCCGGGTGCAGGCGCCCCATCGCCTCCAGGACCTCCGGGGTGGCGGGGTGGTCCACCCGCCACGCCGTGGTGAAGAAACCGCGGTGCTGCGCCGCGAGGCCCTCCACCAGCGCCTGCAGTTCCGCCGAGTTGCCCTCGGCGGCCAGTTGCGCGGCCACCGTGTCGATGGTCAGCCAGAAGACCATCGACTCGGGCGGCGCGGGCACCTGGGCCGCGCCGTGCTCGGTGAGCCAGACCCGTGCCAGGCCCCCCAGTTCCGCGTCGTCCAGCACCTCACGCAGGGCCGGCTCCGCGTCCGCTCCCACCAGGGAGAGCGCCTGCTGGCAGCGCAGCCGGCGCAGCGGCGCGCCGGCGTCCGAGCCGCGTGCCGCCGCGAGCAACTCACGTGCCGCCGTGAGGGGTTCGCGGCGCGCCAGCCACTGCTCCGTCTCGGCCTGTGCCGCAGGGGGAGGAAACGCGGACGTACCGTCGAGCAGCACGTCGGCGCCCTTGTCCGCCAGTTCGCCCACCGCGGGCGCGGTCATCCCGGCCTCCAGCAGCCGGGTCCGCATCCCGAACAGCCCGAGCGGGGTCAGCCGCACCATCCCGTACCGGGTGACGTCCGTCTCGTCGACGGGTGCCGCGGGTTCCTCACCGTCATCGGTCAACAGCGCCTCGTCGACGGGCTGGAAGTCGACGAGCCCGATCGGTTCGAGAACCCGGAACTGGTCGTCGAGCCGCATCATCGCGTCCGACACCTGTTCCAGGACGTCGTTCGTGGGCTCGGCCATGTCGTCGGGCACGAGGACCGACGCGGCGAGGGCGGGCAGCGGCACCGGGCTGTCGCCGGGACCCTGCTCGCCGACCGCCAGCACATAGAGGTTTCCGAGGACCCCGTCGAGGAAGTCCGCCTCCGCATCGGGGTCCCAGTCGAGGGAGGAGAAGTCGATCTCGCCGCCCTCGTCCATGGCGTCGACGAGGTCGCCGAGGTCGGGCACGCTCGCGTCGGCCAGCACGGTCTCCAGCGCGTCGAGCCATACGCGGAGCACGTCGTGCGGGCTTCCGGAGGTGAGCAGGGCGAGGTCGGCGCCCGCGGTGACCGTCCCCTCCTCCTCGTCGGCGATCTCCACCAGCCCGGTGTCGACGGCGACCCGCCATGCCTCGCTCGCGAGGGCGGCGGCGTCCTCGCCGGCCAGCCCGAGGACCTCGGCCGCGGCGGGCAGCTGCTCCTCGACCAGTTCGCCCGCGGTGCCGACCCGTGTGTCCGGGCCGGCCCAGCGGGCCAGCCGGGCGGCGCGGGAGAGCAGGGGCGTGGCGAGCGCGTCCCGCGCGAGCTCCGCTTCTGAGCGCAGCCGGACCGGCGGCAAGGGGGAGCTGTCTGACATCGGCAGGGTCTCCTTGAGACGTATGTAGTGACCGAGGGGCGCCCCGAAACACACGGCTCAGCCTAGACGGATTTCCACCCATGCCGCCCGGTTCATCTCCCCTTCGGCCGCCGTACATGGCTGAAACCTTGACAACTGCCCTGACCAGGCAGGAGATTGACGCGCGTAGAAGTCGGCGGACACTTGTTCACCGACGCCTCCGCCTTCTGCGCGCGTCGCCACCGCCCCACCGGTCACGGCTGCGCAGTTCCACGCTCCACCCTCGTCCCGGCGCCCACGCATGTCCCCGGAGGGATCCCGTTGCCGAGAAAGTCCACCGCGCGTCTCGCCGCGCTCACCGTCGCCGCCGTCTGCTCGACCGTGTCCGGCGTGGTCCTCACCACCCCGGCGCACGCGGACTCCGTGCGCATCCATGACATCCAGGGCACCACGCGACTGTCGCCGCTCGCGGGCCAGAAGGTCACGGACGTGGCCGGAATCGTCACGGGCGTACGGGGCTACGGCTCGTCCAAGGGGTTCTGGATCCAGGACCCGACCCCGGACGACGACCCTGCGACCAGTGAGGGAGTCTTCGTCTTCACGAGTTCCGCCCCGAAGGCCGCCGTCGGCGACTCGGTCACGGTGACGGGCACCGTCTCGGAGTACGTCCCCGGCGGCACCTCGTCCGGCAACCAGTCGGTCACGGAGATCACCAGGCCGACGGTGACGGTGCTCTCCGGCGGCAACCCGGTCCCGGCGCCCGTCGTCATCGACGCGCAGACCGTGCCGGCCGAGTACGCCCCGGCGGGCGACACGGCGGCGAACGGCTCCATCAACGGTCTCGCCCTGGAGCCGGCGACGTACGCCCTGGACCACTACGAGTCCCTGGAGGGCATGAACGTCCAGGTCGCCGACGCCCGCGTGGTCACCGCCAGCAACCGGTACGGCGAGCTGTGGGTCACGGTGAAGCCGCACGAGCACGCCAACCGCCGTGGCGGCACGGTCTACGGCTCCTACCGCTCCCAGAACACCGGCCGGCTGCAGAT
The DNA here is from genome assembly GCF_055632315.1 of Streptomyces sp. PSU-S4-23. Classification (NCBI taxonomy): domain Bacteria; kingdom Bacillati; phylum Actinomycetota; class Actinomycetes; order Kitasatosporales; family Streptomycetaceae; genus Streptomyces; species Streptomyces sp. PSU-S4-23. Next base: position 1,735,063 of record NZ_JBVMUU010000002.1, read on the forward strand.
CCAGTCGCTGGGCCCGGCCGCGGACTTCCCGACGGCGGACGTCGGCGACACGCTCACCGGCACGACCACCGGCCCGCTGGACTACAACCAGTTCGGCGGCTACACCCTCGACGCGAGGGAGACCGGCGCCCTCAAGAGCGGCGGCCTGCAGCGTGAGACCACGCGCAAGCAGGGTCGCGGGGAGCTGGCCGTGGCGACGTACAACGTGGAGAACCTGGACCCGTCCGACTCCACCTTCGAGGCCCACGCCTCCGCGATCGTGGACAACCTGCAGTCGCCGGACATCGTGTCCCTGGAGGAGATCCAGGACAACGACGGGGCGACGGACGACGGCACGGTCGACGCCTCCCAGACGGTGGACAAGCTCGTCGCCGCCATCGTCGCGGCGGGCGGCCCGCACTACGAGTGGCGCTCCATCGACCCGGTCAACGACCAGGACGGCGGCCAGCCGGGCGGCAACATCCGCCAGGTCTTCCTGTTCAACCCGCAGCGGGTCTCCTTCACCGACCGCCCGGGCGGCGACTCGACGACCGCGGTGGGCGTCACCGAGGTACACGGCAAGGCGCAGCTGACGGTGTCCCCCGGCCGCATCGACCCGGCCAGCGACGCCTGGAAGGACAGCCGCAAGCCGCTCGTCGGAGAGTTCGTCTTCCGCGGCCGGACGGTCTTCGTGATCGCCAACCACCTCGCCTCGAAGGGCGGCGACCAGGCGCTGCACGCCCAGTACCAGCCGCCGACGCGCGGCTCGGAGACCCAGCGCCACCTCCAGGCGGCCGAGGTGCACGCCTTCGTCGAGGACATCCTGGACACGCAGAAGAACGCCGACGTCATCGCGCTCGGCGACATGAACGACTTCGAGTTCTCCGACACCGCGAAGATCCTCGAGGGCGACGGCGAGCTGTGGTCGGCGATCAAGTCGCTGCGCAAGAGCGAGCGGTACACGTACGACTACCAGGGCAACAGCCAGGTCCTGGACCAGATCCTGGTCAGCCCCTCGATCCGCCGCGGCTGCGACGTCGACTACGACAGCGTGCACATCAACTCGGAGTTCCACGACCAGATCAGCGACCACGACCCGCAGGTGCTGCGGTTCAGGCCGTAGCCGCCCGCGCGGCCGCCGGCCTCCCGTGCCGACGAGCCCGGCCCCGTCGTCCGGGGGGCCGGGCTCGTCCCATGGGTACGCCGGGTCAGGCGAAGACCTCGTCCAGCCAGCCCTGCCAGGCGGCTTCGTCGGCCTTCGCGTCGGCGCCGGGCGCGAAGTCGTGGATGCTGATGCCGACCGGGGCGCCCCAGTGGTTGCGCCCGAAGAAGCGGATGAGGGCGTCGTCGGTGCGCAGTCCGGCGAAGTACGGGTCGCGGTAGTCGAGCACGGCGTCGAAGAGGCGGCCCTGCGGACCCCGCACCTCCACGGCGGAGCCCGCGACGGCGTCCTCCTCGATCCCGAGCGCCCGCACCACCGCGTCGAAGGCGTCGGCCGCCGTGGACGCCTCGGGGCCGTTCAGCGTCGCGAAGGCGACCGGCCGGGGCGCGAAGTGCGTGAGGTACTCGCGCAGGGTGTGCAGGTAGAAGTCGGTGTGCTTGCTCGCGCCGTCGTACTGGTTGTCCCAGTCGTCGACGAAGATCCCGCTGTGCACGTACCGCACCCAGGCGCGTCGGCCGCCCTGGCGCGGTTCGATGGTGTGATCGAGCTGGTTGAGGGTCTGCTCGTGGATGCCTTCGACGTTCTCGACGCGGTTGGTGTAACGGTGCGGCGGGTCCCACGCCGTGACGGTGGATCCGAAGGGCCCCTTGCCGCCCTCGCGCGGCTCGGGGGCGTCCATCGGCCACAGCCAGCCGCCGGTGCCGCCGGTGACGGCCTCCCAGACCTGTTCCGGAGTGGCGTCGGCCTCGAACTCGCGGACGATCTCGAATTCCCTGGACATGATGGGCTCCTGCGCGTCAAGTGGGGGTGTCGGTCGGTGGGTCCAGCTCGGCGGCCGGCGACGGCGCGTCCTCGAGTCCGGCGGCCGGCGGCCTGAGCGTGGGGTGGACGGCCACGACGATCCGGTGGTCGCGGCCGCCCTCGGTCTCCGGAGCGTCGTACTTGCGTATCAGGGCACTCAGGCCCGCCGTGAGCTCCTGGACGAACGCGGCCCGGTCGGCCGCGGAGGCGAAGCGCACCTCGCCGTCGAGCGCGAATGTCGCGAGCCGCTTGCGGGCCTTCGCCGCGCCGGTGACGAGCGAGCCGACCTCCCGCACCAGCCGGGCGCCGAGGGCGAGCAGCCAGCGCGCGGAGAGCTGGTCGCGGAAGCGGTCGGGGTCGGGCTGCACGGAGGCGAGCGCGAGCGGGCTGATCACGTACGAGGCGGCGGTGGCCCGCATCAGCCGCTCGGTGACGTTGCCCTTGCGGCGCTCGCCGGCCAGCTCGACCAGGCCGTGCCGCTCCAGGGCCCTGAGGTGGTAGTTCACCTTCTGCCGGGGCTGCCCGACGCGTCCGGCCAGCATGACGGCCGACGCGGGCCCGGCCGCCAGCTCGGCGAGCAGCCGGGCCCGTACGGGGTCGAGTGAGACGGCTGCGGCCTCGGGGTCCTCGATCACGGTCACGTCCAACATGGCTCCACCCTCCCACCGAAAACTTTTTTTGTCCAGGAGAGTGAGGCTTTCGGTGAGAGGCGCCGGCACGCCACAGCATTCCTAATGAATATCGTGAAGAAGAATTAAGTGGAGCTACACAAAGAGGCGCCGGAGACTACCGCCATGACGACAACGACCCTCGCCTCCCCTCCCTTCGGCCGCGCCCTGTGCGCGATGATCACGCCCTTCACCGACGACGGAGCGCTGGACCTCGACGGCGCGCAGCGGCTCGCCGACCTGCTGGTGGCCGAGGGCTGCGACGGCCTGGTGCTCTCCGGCACCACCGGCGAATCGCCGACCACGACGGACGCCGAGAAGGCCGCACTGGTGCGGGCGGTACGCGAGGCGGTCGGCGGACGGGCGTCGATCGTGACGGGTGTCGGCACCCCGGACACCCGGCACACCGTGGAGTTGGCGATCGCGGCCGAGAAGGCGGGCGCGGACGGCCTGCTGGTGGTCACGCCGTACTACAACCGGCCCCCGCAGGACGCCGTCGAGGCCCACTTCCGCGCGGTCGCCGACGCCTCCGGGCTGCCGCTCGTGCTGTACGACATCCCTGGCCGCACCGGCACCCGCATCGAGCCCGCCACGATGATCCGGCTCGCGGAGCATCCGCGGATCGTGGCGGTCAAGGACTGCGCCTACGACCTGCTCGGCACCCAGAAGGTGCTGGCGCGCACGGAGTTGGCGTACTACGCGGGCTGCGACGAGGAGGTGCTCGCCCTGTACGCGGTCGGCGGCGCCGGTTGCGTCAGCACGGTCGCCAACGTGGCGCCACGCCGGTTCCGGGCGATCCTCGACGCGTTCGACGCGGGCAGGACGGCCGAGGCCGCCCGTCTTCAGCAACGGGCCCTGCCGCTCATCGAGTCGATGATGGCGTCCGGCCTGCCGGGCACGGTGACCGCGAAGGGCCTGCTCGGCAGGCTCGGCCTGCCGTCCGGCCCGGTCCGCCCACCGCTGCGGCCCGCGGACGCGAAGACGGTCGGCGAACTGCTCTCGGTGTACCAGGACCTGACCGAGGATCAGTGATCACGGGCGGCCGTGGACACCGTACCGTTGCCGTCCGGGGGCGGGGGGTACCGTCGTCAGCGAGCGACGACATCGGTGGAGTGTCCGGCTCACACGGTGATCCGCTGATCAGGTCCGGGCGAGTTCCTCCGCCGCGGTGAGGACCAGGTGCCAGGGATACTCCTTCGGCTTGCCCTGGCCCGGCGGGTTCGGCACGAAGCCGCCCTGTCCGTACAGGACCCGTACCCTCATGGCGCGCAGTTCGGCGACACTCCGCCGGAACTGGCGATGCTGCGCGTAGGCCGCATTCACGCACGGCATGGTCACGGTCGGGATGTCCTTGCCGATGCCCTCGGCGACGACGCCCACCACGAAGTCATGCGTGAGGCCGAGCGCCCACTCATTGATCGTGTTGAAGGTGGCCGGCGCGACCGCGATCACGTCTGCCTTGGGCCAGAGGTCCGGCTCGCCTGGCATCTTGTACTCGCTGCGCACGGGATGGCCGGTCAGCCGCTCCAGCTCGGTCAGCTGTGGCGCCAGCCAGAGCGCCGCGGTCGGGGTGAGGCCGAGGCACACGTCGAAGCCCCGGGCCTGCGCATCCTGGATCACCGTCGCGACGTCGAACACCGGCGGGGCCGCCGAGCCGAACAGGTACAGCACACCGGAAGTCGTCGTCATACGCCTATCCGACCACACCCAACCGTCCCCGCTCACAAGGGAGTCGGAAGCGGAAGGAGGAACCCGCACCGACCGGGCGCGGGTACTGTTCCCCGTGGGTGCCAGAACGGAGACCGGTATGCCCACAGTGGATGATGACCACACGGGTGCACGCATCAAGGAGCAGCGCAGACTGGCCAGGCTCACTCAACGCCGGATGGCCGATCTGCTGCCGTACTCGTACAGCTACCTCAATCAGGTGGAGTGCGGGGCCCGCCCGGCGACGGCCGCCTTCGTGGCCGCGTGCGCCAAGGTCCTCAAGGTCGACGTGACCGCGCTGACGGGGCAGCCGTACGTGACCGAGTTGCAGCGCGACCGGCTCGCCGCGCTGGTGCGGCCGATCCGTGAATCGCTTGACCTGTATGACCTCGGCCCCGACCCGGACCTGACCGTTCGGCCGGCAGACCGGCTCGTCACGCGGGCGGACCACCTGTGCGAGGAGGTCCGCGCCGCCCATCTGCGGAACGCCGCCCGCGACCTTCCGGGCCTCATCGCCGAACTCACGCACACCGCCTGGTCGACACCGTCGACCGAGGTGTGGCAGGCGCTCGCCTCTGCCTACCGCACCGCGCACGACATCAGCGTGAAGCTCGGCTACTACGACCTGTCCGCGGTCGCCCTGGACCGGATGGACTGGGCGGCGCAGCGCGCGTCCGCCCCGTGTCTTGCGGCCGTGCGCCAGTACATGCGGGCCCTGGTGTACTTCCGTGAGGGTGAGTACCGGATCGGGCAGCGGCTCATCGCCTCCGGACACAGCATGGTCGACCAGGCCGACGACACCCGCGAGGCCCTGGCCGTTGCCGGGCAGTTGCACCTCGGCGCCTCGGTCATCTCCGCACGGGCCGAGGACGAGGCGGCCGTGAAGGTGCACATCGGCGAGGCGCGCCGGATCGCGAAACGGATCGGTGACGCCTCCGAGGTGCACTGGCTGTCCTTCGGCCCGGCCAACGTGGACCTGCACGAGATGTCCGCCGCTGTCGAGATGCGCCAGTACGACGACGCGCTCAAGAAGGCCCGGAAGATCGGCAAGAAGCTGCCGCCGAAGCTCGCGACGTCCCGCCGCGCGCACTTCCTGATCGACCAGGCCCGCACCGAACTGGAGACCGGGAACACCGAGGACGCGTTGAAGTCGCTGGTCGCGGCGCGGCGCATGGCTCCCGAGCAGACCCGGTATCACCCGGCGGCCCGGGAGACCATCACGGGCCTCATTCACCTGTCGCGGCGAACCCCGGACACCCTGAATCACATGGCGGCCTGGATCGGTCTGTAGGCCGCGCCCGCAACGCTCACAAGACTGTGAGCGTTGTGCCCCTTTCGGAGCGTCACTCTGTTCTCACGCCTGGTCAACAACGACGACGCGGGAGCAGTGGGATGGCACGCGGTCGACTCGCTCCGAAGGCATCGGCCGACGCCACCCCGCGGCCCTGCGGACGTCACCGCAAGGCGTGCCCCGGCAGCCGCGCGAACGGCTCCGGGGCCGGTCAACGCTTCGAGGGAACGTCGGCATGACGAACACTACGACCCCGGCACGCCCGAGGGTCAAGATGAGCATCCGCGTGTACCGAGTGGACCGCCACGGCTCGGTCATTCAGGACCGCGGCACCGTGATGAGCCTTCCGCACGACTACGAGCCCGCGTTGGAGCCGCTCAGTACCGATCCGGGACCCTGCCGCTGCCCCATCCACCGGGCAGGAGGTGACCGGTGACGGGGACCGCGGAGACCGAGAGTGGCACGCGGGTGCCGGACATCGCGGCGATGCGCGAGATCGCGAACCGGCTGCTCGACCCGGACGCCGCCCCCGAGGCGCTGCCGCCGGCCGCCGACGAGCTGGAGAGGCTGACCGGCCTGCTGCGGGAGCATCTGGGGCTGCTCATGCCCGAGATCGAGCAACTGACCGAGCAACTCCCGGAGGACAGCATCCCCAGGTACTGCGCACTCGCCTGCACGGGGGAGGCCCGCAGGAAGCTCGCCGCCGCGCCGAGCCCGGCGCCGGGCGGGGCCGTCGCCCACGCACGCCGTCTGGCCCGCTCGCTGACCGCCCTCGCGGACCACTACGAGACGCTGGCCGGTGGTGCCCGATGTGACCGCCGCGTCGCATGTGTGCCGCGCCTGTGACGAGCCGGTCAGCGACCCGGAGGCCGCGGTGTACCTGGGGCGCGAGACGGGCAACAGCGGGCCCGGCTGGGACCTCTGGGCCCACCGCGATCACGCCGACCGCGTCGGCCCGGACCCGGACGCGGTGCGGATCCTCGCCCGCGTCCTGCTCGCGCGAGCCCTTCGGCCGGACCGCTGATCCCTGCCGCCCCGCCCCGGGCGACAGGGGTCCCAGGACAGCCGCCCAGGGCATCGCCACAACCACCGCCCCGTGTCACCGGACTCCAAAGCCCGGCGAGACGGACCCCCGACCAGGCCGCCGCCTCACGCCGCCGGGCCGTCCGAGCCCGTCGGCCGGACCGTCGCGTAGTCGGCGTCCGCTCGAACGCTGCCGAGCTGCAGTGAACCGGCCCCGTCCGTCCGCTTCCCCCGTGGCGGATCGGCGGGGCCTTCAGTCCCCGAGCCGGGACGCCGTCACGCCGAGCACGTCGCGGCATTTGGTGGGTCCGTGCCGGCTCCGGGCACTGCGACCAGGCGCAGTAGGCCGCGCGTGGCCCGAATCCGCCAATCCCGAGGCGGCTGCCGGGCTCGAGTCCGCCCAGTCGAAGGAGCGGTCGACCGCTATGTCGCGATGACCCGGGCGACCGGGCAGCTCGTCGTCCTCACGACCTCCTGAGGCCGGCCCCCTTCGGGTCAGGCACTGGTTCAGGGCTTCCGGTCAGGCCTTCCTGACCACGCCGGACTTGAGCTGCATGGCGCCGAACCCGTCGATCCTGCAGTCGATGTCATGGCCGTCCACGCCGCTGACGAGACGGATGTTGCGCACCTTGGTGCCGGCCTTGATCCCGGTGGGGCTGCCCTTGACCTTGAGGCTCTTGATCACCGTGACGGTGTCGCCGTCGGCGAGCACATTGCCCACCGCGTCCTTGACGACCCCGCTCTCGGCCGCGCTCTCGGTGGCCGGGGGCGCGGGGGTCCACTCGTGCGCGCACTCCGGGCAGACCAGGAGAGGACTCATCTCGTAGGTGTACTCGCTGGAGCACTCGGGGCAGGGGGGCAGTATTTCGGTCACCTGGCGAGTTTAGTCGAGGTCCCGAGCGGCCGGAGCGCCCTCCCACCGTCCTCGGACCGTGGAGGGGCGCTCGCCGCGGCGCGGGGCCGCCGGTGATCAGTTGTGGCTGTGCAGGACCTCGTTCAGACCGCCCCAGACCGCGTTGTTCGGGCGGGCCTCGACCGCGCCCGTGACCGAGTTGCGGCGGAACAGGATGTGGGAGGCGCCGGAGAGCTCGCGGGCCTTGACGATCTGGCCGTCGGGCAGGGTGACCCGGGTGCCGGCGGTGACGTACAGGCCGGCCTCGACGACGCACTCGTCGCCGAGGGCGATGCCGACGCCCGCCTCCGCGCCGATGAGGCAGCGCTCGCCGATGGAGATGATCACGTTGCCGCCGCCGGAGAGCGTGCCCATGGTGGAGGCTCCGCCGCCGATGTCCGAGCCGTCACCGACCACGACGCCCGCGGAGATGCGGCCCTCGACCATGGAGGTGCCGAGCGTGCCGGCGTTGAAGTTCACGAAGCCCTCGTGCATGACCGTGGTGCCCTCGGCGAGGTGCGCCCCGAGCCGCACCCGGTCGGCGTCGGCGATGCGGACGCCCTTCGGCGCGACGTAGTCCGTCATGCGCGGGAACTTGTCGATCGAGGTCACCTGCAGGTGCAGACCCTCGGCGCGGGCGTTCAGCCGCACCGTCTCGATGTCGTCGACGGCGACCGGGCCCAGCGAGGTCCAGGCCACGTTGGCCAGGAAGCCGAACATGCCGTCCAGGTTCTGGCCGTGCGGCTTGACCAGGCGGTGCGAGAGCAGGTGGAGGCGCAGGTAGACGTCGTGCGCGTCGATCGGCTTGTCGTCGAGCGAGGCGATGACCGTGCGGACCGCGACCACCTCGACGCCCCGCCGGGCGTCCGGGCCGATCGCCTTCGCTGCGCCCTCGCCGAGCAGTTCCACGGCCCGCTCGGCGGACAGCCGTTCGGTGCCGGACGGTCCGGGCCCGGCGGCCAGTCCGGGCGCGGGGAACCAGGTGTCGAGGACGGTGCCGTCGGCGGCGATCGTGGCAAGGCCGGCGGCCACCGCACCGGTGGTACGAGGAGCAGTCGTGTCGGTCATAGGGGAAACCTAACGTGGCCGGGGGCGCTCCGGCGAACCCGTACCCGGACGTCTCACGTACCGGGCCACGGCACCCGGCACCCGGCACCCGCGGCCAGGGGCAGGGACAGGGCCGCCGGTCCCGGGCCACGGCCCCCGGTGCGCGCCCGGCCCGGAAACCGGAGTCCGGAGACGCCGCCCATCGCCGCCCATCGCCGCCGGGCGCCCTGACCGTCGCCCGGAGGCGCGCCGACCATCGCCCGGAGTCGCGCCGACCGTGTCCGGAGGCGCGCCGGTCGCCGGGCCGTCACCCGCCCATCACCCGCCCATCACCCGCGTGAACATCTCCCTCGCGTACTCCTCGTCGTACCGCGCACCCGTGAGCAGCACCTGCAGGCAGATCCCGTCCGTCAGGGCGAGCAGGGCACGCGCGGTGGCCGGGTCGATGCGCCGGGCCAGGCGGGTCGCGGTCTCCTCGGTCCACTCCGCGGCGACGGGGCGCAGGGCCGGCCGGCGCAGGGCCGCGAGGTAGAGCTCGTACTCGAGCTCGACACTGGCGCGGTCGCGGTCCAGCCACTCCCCCAGGGCCCGGGCCAGGTCCGCGGCGAGGTCGCCCTCCGCGTCCTGCGCCACACCGCTCGCGGCCAGTACCTTGGCGAAGCCCTCGTTCACCTGGCGCAGCGCCGCGACCATCAGCTCGTCGAGGGTCGCGAAGTGGTACGTGGTGGAGCCGAGCGGCACATCGGCCTCGGCGGCGACGGAGCGGTGGCTGAGCCCCGCGATGCCCTTCTTCCCCACGACCCGGATCGCCGCGTCGATGATCCGCTGCCGCCGCGCGGGGTCGTGGCGCCGGGGCATCAGTGCACGCCTCCGAGGTTCAGGACCACCACCCCGCCGATGATCAGCCCTATCCCGGCGATCTTCGCGAGGCCCAGTCCCTCGCCGAAGAGCACCAGGCCGATCGCGGCGACGGTCGCGGTGCCGACGCCGGACCAGATCGCGTAGGCCGTGCCGATCGACAGGGTCTTCAGGGCCTGTGCGAGCAGCACGAAGGAGATGACGTAGCCGAGGACGGTCACCAGCGAGGGCCAGAGCCTGCTGAAGCCGTCGCTGTACTTCATGGCGGACGTCGCGACGACTTCGGAGGCGATGGCTCCGGCGAGGAAGGCGTAGTCCATGTGTACGAGTGTACGCATCGATGTGTACGGCCGTACACGAGCGGGTCCGCGGGCCGGCGGGCCGCACGGGGAAACCGCTCTCCGAAACGGGTTCTGGAAGCCCGTCATGTCCACTACTGTTTCACCGGCCGCGCACCCGGCGGCCACCGCCGCCGCGCCACGCGTCCGTGGCCGGCTGCCCCTGCTCTCGCTCCTGCTTGCCTTGCCTTCCCTTGTGCCCCTTGTGCCCCTTGCGCCACCACCACTTGACGATTCCGCGTCCGCCGTACGGCGACGCTGAGGGACCCGCGCATGCCAGAAACGAACCCCCCATCCGCTCCCGACCGGCCAGGCCCCTCCCCGGTGTGGGAGACCGGTGAGGCTCCGGGCGAGGACCGTACGCCCGGGACGCGCAGGCTGTGGGCGGCCGGTCTGCTCGCCGTGGCCGTCTTCTCCACCAGTGCGATAGCGATCTCCTTGGCGGGCAGTGCGTCTGACGGGGCATCACCCCAGCGCACACAGGACGCCGCGGTCGCGCTGGGCGAGCCGGACGTGCCCGACGCCCCGCTGCCCGCCCCCTCCGTCCCGGCGCCCGTCGGGAAGAGCGGCATGGCCTCCGCCGGCCCCTCCAGGACGGCCGCGGACGGATCGCCCTCCCCGAAGTCCGGGAAGCCCGCGCCCGGTTCGGGACCGGCCGCCCACTCCTCGGCGTCGGCCGCCGCCACGTCCAGCGCGTCCGCGTCCACGCCCGCCGCGACACCGACGAGGTCGGTCCGGTCGGTCAACTACCCCGACCGCTACTGGCAGGTGAGCGGCGACTATGTGAAGCTCGACCCGGCCGGCTCCGCTCACGACCGGCGAAACTCCACCTTCACCCTGGTCAAGGGCCTGGCCGACGGCTCCTGTTACTCGTTCGCCACGGCCGACGGCGGCTATCTGCGCCACCGGAACTTCCTGTTGCGCGCCGAACGCAACGACGGCTCCACACTGTTCGGGCAGGACGCCACCTTCTGTCCCCGACCGGCGTCGTACTCCGGCGCGGTCATGCTGGAGTCGGTCAACTACCCGGGCCGCTTCCTGCGCCACCAGAACTTCCAGCTGCGTCTGGACCCGTACCAGCAGACCCCCCTCTACCGCGCGGACTCGGCGTTCCGGCTGGTGGACGGACTGGCCTGAGCACGCGAAACGGCGGCGTCCGCCGGACGCCGCCGTTGTCCCCGGCCGGTGGGGGCCAGGGGCCTCAGACGTTGAACCCGAGTGCCCGCAACTGCTCGCGGCCCTCGTCCGTGATCTTGTCGGGGCCCCACGGCGGCATCCAGACCCAGTTGATGCGCAGCTCGTCGACGAGGCCCTCCGTGGCGGACATGGCCTGGTCCTCGATGACGTCCGTCAGCGGACAGGCCGCGGACGTCAGGGTCATGTCGACGGTGGCGATGTTCGCCGCCTCGTCGATGTGGATGCCGTAGATGAGGCCGAGGTTGACGACGTCGATTCCCAGCTCGGGGTCGACCACGTCCATCAGGGCCTCGCGGATTTCCTCCTCCGAGACCGGCTTCGTCTCCACGGTGTCACTCATGCCGTCTTCCTTTCGGCGTCGGCTCCGCCCAGCGCCTGGGCCGTCGCGTCCTTCCACGCCATCCAGCTCAGGAGGGCGCACTTCACCCTCGCCGGGTACTTGGAGACGCCCGCGAACGCGACCGCGTCCTCCAGGACTTCCTCCATCGCGTCGTCGGGCTCGATCCGGCCCCTGGACTGCATCAGCTCCAGAAAGGTCTCCTGGATCTTCTGCGCCTCGGCCAGCTCCTTGCCGACGAGCAGGTCGTTCAGTACGGAGGCCGATGCCTGGCTGATGGAGCAGCCCTGCCCCTCGTACGACACGTCCCTGATCGTCGTGCCGTCGTACTTCACACGCAGCGTGATCTCGTCGCCACAGGTCGGATTGGTGTGGTGCACCTCGGCGTCGCCATCCCTGAGACCACGACCGTGCGGGTTCTTGTAGTGGTCCAGGATGACTTCCTGGTACATCGAATCAAGCTTCACAACGCCTGCCCTCGCGTCCCTGTCAGCCGAAGAAGTTCCGTACGTGCTCCAGCCCCTCGACCAGTGCATCGATCTCGGCCGGCGTGGAGTACAGATAGAACGACGCTCGTGTGGTCGCCGGAATTCCGTAACGGAGGCAGACCGGACGGGCACAGTGGTGGCCGACCCGGACGGCGATGCCCTGTTCGTCGAGGACCTGGCCCACGTCGTGCGGATGGATGTCTCCCAGAGTGAAGGAGATCGCCGCGCCCCGGTCCTCGGCCGTGCCCGGTCCGATGATCTTCAGATCGGGGACCTCGGCCAGCCGCTGCACCGCGTACTCGGTGATCGCGTGCTCATGGGCGAGGATCCTGTCCATGCCGATCGAGCCGAGGTAGTCGATCGCCGCACCCAGGCCGACCGCCTGCGCGATCGGCGGCGTGCCCGCCTCGAACTTGTGCGGGGCCGGTGCGTAGGTCGACGAGTGCATCGAGACCGTCTCGATCATCTCGCCGCCGCCCAGGAACGGGGGCAGGTCCTCCAGCAGTTCCTGGCGGCCCCAGAGGACGCCGATGCCCGTCGGGCCGCACATCTTGTGGCCGGTGAAGGCCACGAAGTCGGCCTGCAGGGCCTGCACGTCGAGCGGCATGTGGGGCGCGGCCTGCGAGGCGTCGACACAGACCAGCGCGCCGACCTCCTGCGCGCGGCGCACTATCGCCTCGACCGGGTTGAGCGTGCCCAGGATGTTGGACACCAGCACGAAGGAGACGATCTTCGTCTTCTCGGTGATGACCTCGTCGACGGCCGACAGGTCCAGCCGGCCGTCGTCCGTGAGGCCGAACCACTTCAGCTTCGCACCCGTGCGCTGCGCCAGCAGCTGCCACGGGACGATGTTGGAGTGGTGCTCCATCTCCGTGATGACGATCTCGGTGTCGTGGTCCACCCGGTAGGGCTCGTCGGCCCAGCCCAGCATGTTCGCCACCAGATTGAGCGACTCGGAGGCGTTCTTGGTGAAGATCACCTCGTCGCGGCTCGGCGCGTTGATGAACGCGGCGACCTTGTCGCGTGCGCCCTCGTACAGCGCCGTGGCCTCCTCGGCGAGCACATGCACCCCGCGGTGGACGTTGGCGTTGTGGCGCTCGTAGTACTCGCTCAGGACGTCCAGCACCTGGCGCGGCTTCTGCGAGGTCGCCGCGTTGTCCAGGTACACGAGCTTCTTGCCGTCGTGGACCAGCCGGTCCAGGACGGGGAAGTCCTTGCGGATCGCCTCGGTGTCGAGGAGGCCCGGCAGCTGTGTCACGCGACGCCCTCCCCTGAGTTCGCTCCGCTCACGGGGCCACCCTTCACGTATGCCTCGTAGCCCTCGTCCTCCAGCTTGTCCGCGAGCTCGGGGCCGCCGGACTCGACGATGCGGCCGCCGGCGAACACATGGACTTGGTCGGGCTTGATGTAGCGCAGGATGCGCGTGTAGTGCGTGATCAGCAGGGTGCCGACCTCGCCGGTGTCACGGACGCGGTTGACGCCCTCGGACACGATGCGCAGGGCGTCGACGTCCAGGCCGGAGTCGGTCTCGTCGAGGATCGCGATCCTCGGCTTGAGCAGTTCCAGCTGGAGGATCTCGTGGCGCTTCTTCTCACCGCCGGAGAAGCCCTCGTTCACATTGCGCTCGGCGAAGGTCGGGTCCATGCTGAGGCGCTCCATGGCCCCCTTGACCTCCTTCACCCAGGTGCGCAGCTTCGGTGCCTCGCCGCGGACGGCGGTCGCGGACGTGCGCAGGAAGTTGGAGACCGAGACGCCGGGGACCTCGACCGGGTACTGCATCGCCAGGAACAGGCCCGCGCGGGCGCGTTCGTCGACGGACATCGCCAGGACGTCCTCGCCGTCGAGCAGCACGGTGCCGCTGGTGACCGTGTACTTGGGGTGACCCGCGAGCGAGTAGGCGAGGGTCGACTTGCCGGAGCCGTTGGGGCCCATGATGGCGTGTGTCTCGCCCTGCTTCACGGTGAGGTCGACGCCCTTGAGGATCTCCTTCGTGGCGTTGTCTGCCTCGACGGTGACATGCAGGTCTCGGATTTCAAGCGTTGCCATGGGTGCCTCAGGACTCCTGGGTGAGGGAGACGAGCACGTCGTCCCCTTCGATCTTTACGGGGTATACGGGGACGGGGCGCGTCGCGGGAAGGCCGGACGGCTTGCCGGTGCGGAGGTCGAAGCTGGAGCCGTGCAGCCAACACTCGATCTGGCAGTCCTCCACCTCGCCCTCGGAGAGCGAGACGTTCGCGTGGGAGCAGATGTCGTTGATCGCGAACACCTCTCCCTCGGTCTTCACGACCGAGATGGGCGTGCCGTCGAGCTCCACCCGCTTCGGGGTGTTCTCCTCCAGCTCGCTCAGCCCGCAGGCGCGTACGAATGTGGTCATGCGACCGACGCCTCCAGCTCCTCTTCGATCTTGGTGAGCAGGCGCTCCTCGATGTCCTGGACGCCGATCTGCTGGACCAGCTCGGCGAAAAAGCCGCGGACCACCAGGCGGCGCGCCTCGTGTTCCGGGATGCCGCGGGCCATCAGGTAGAAGAGCTGCTCGTCGTCGAAGCGGCCGGTGGCGGACGCGTGGCCGGCGCCGGCGATCTCGCCGGTCTCGATCTCCAGGTTCGGGACCGAGTCGACCCGCGCGCCGTCCGTCAGGACCAGGTTGCGGTTCATCTCGTAGGTGTCCGTGCCCTCGGCCGCGGCCTCGATCAGGACGTCGCCGATCCACACCGCGTGGGCGTCGTCGCCCTGGAGCGCGCCCTTGTAGGCGACGTTCGACTTGCAGTGCGGGGTGTTGTGGTCGACGAAGAGGCGGTGCTCCTGGTGCTGGCCGCGGTCGGTGAAGTACAGGCCGTACAGCTCGGCCTCGCCCCCCGGGCCCGCGTACGTCACCCGCGGGTGCAGCCGGACCACGTCGCCGCCGAAGGTCACGACGATCGACTTGAAGGACGCGTCGCGGCCGACCAGCGCGTTGTGCTGGGCCGCGTGCACGGCCCGGTCATCCCAGTCCTGGACGGATACGACGGTCAGCTTGGCGCCGTCGCCCAGGAGGTAGTCGACGCCCGCGGCGAGCACCGCGTCACCGGTGTGGTCGATGACGACGACCGCCTCGGCGAAGGCGCCGAGTTCGATCACCTGGTGGCCGTAGGCGACCCCGCCCTGGCCGTGTACGGCGATGCGGATCGGCTCGGTGAGGACGGTCTCCTTCGGGACGGTCACGACCGACGCCTTCTCGAAGGCGGAGTACGCCTGCGCGGCGACACGGTCCACGGGGGTGCCCGCCCGGCCGAGCCGCGCGTCGTCGCGGCCGACGGTCTCGACGATGACGCCCTCGGGGGCCTCGACGACGACCTTCACGCCCTCACTGGTGGCTGCGGCGGTGCCGTCGTGCAGCCCGCGCAGCCGCTCCAGCGGCGTGAACCGCCACTCCTCCTCGCGGCCGTGCGGGACCGGGAAGTCCGCGACGTCGAAGGACGGCGGCGCGCTCATGCGCGTGGCGACGGTCGACTCGGCGGCCACCGCGATCGAGCCGGCGGTGGTGGAGCCCGCCGGGATCACCGGGATGTTCTGGGCCTCGGCCATGGCTGTCGTTGTGCTCTCTTCCTGCGTCGGTTGTGATCTTCGGCCCGCCCCGTACGGGCGGGCCGCTACTGCTCGGAGGGGCCGGTCAGCCGACCGCGCCTTCCATCTGCAGCTCGATCAGCCGGTTGAGCTCCAGCGCGTACTCCATGGGCAGCTCCTTGGCGATCGGCTCGACGAAGCCGCGCACGATCATCGCCATCGCCTCGTCCTCGGACAGACCGCGGCTCATCAGGTAGAAGAGCTGGTCCTCGGAGACCTTGGAGACGGTGGCCTCGTGGCCCATGGACACGTCGTCCTCGCGGACGTCGACGTACGGGTACGTGTCGGACCGCGAGATCGTGTCGACGAGCAGGGCGTCGCAGAGCACGTTCGACTTGGCGCCCGGGGCACCCTCGCCGATCTCGATGAGGCCGCGGTAGGAGGTACGGCCGCCGCCGCGCGCCACCGACTTGGAGACGATGTTCGACGACGTGTTCGGCGCCATGTGGACCATCTTGGCGCCGGCGTCCTGGTGCTGGCCCTCGCCCGCGAAGGCGATGGAGAGGGTCTCGCCCTTGGCGTGCTCGCCCATCAGGTAGACGGCCGGGTACTTCATCGTCACCTTGGAGCCGATGTTGCCGTCGACCCACTCCATGGTCGCGCCCTCGTAGGCCACGGCACGCTTGGTGACCAGGTTGTAGACGTTGTTCGACCAGTTCTGGATGGTCGTGTAGCGGCAGCGGGCGTTCTTCTTGACGATGATCTCGACGACCGCGGAGTGCAGCGAGTCGGACTTGTAGATCGGGGCCGTGCACCCCTCGACGTAGTGCACGTAGGCACCCTCGTCGACGATGATCAGGGTCCGCTCGAACTGGCCCATGTTCTCGGTGTTGATGCGGAAGTACGCCTGCAGCGGGATCTCCACGTGCACGCCCGGCGGCACGTAGATGAAGGAGCCTCCGGACCACACGGCGGTGTTCAGCGCGGCGAACTTGTTGTCACCGACCGGGATGACGGTCCCGAAGTACTGCTTGAAGAGTTCCGGGTACTGCTTCAGGGCCGAGTCGGTGTCCAGGAAGACGACGCCCTGCTCCTCCAGGTCCTCGCGGATCTGGTGGTAGACGACCTCCGACTCGTACTGGGCCGCGACACCGGCCACCAGGCGCTGCTTCTCCGCCTCCGGGATGCCGAGCCTGTCGTAGGTGTTCTTGATGTCCTCAGGCAGGTCCTCCCAGGACTGCGCCTGCTTCTCCGTGGAGCGCACGAAGTACTTGATGTTGTCGAAGTCGATGCCCGACAGGTCCGAGCCCCAGTTCGGCATGGGCTTCTTCTCGAAGAGCTTCAGGCCCTTGAGGCGCAGCTTCGTCATCCACTCCGGCTCGGACTTCTTCGCCGAGATGTCGCGGACGACGTCCTCGTTCAGACCGCGCTTCGCCGCGGCACCGGCCTCGTCGGAGTCGGCCCAGCCGTACTCGTACTTGCCCAGGCCCTCCAGTTCGGGGTGGGCGGTCTCCGTGGGGAGAGTCATGCGGGGTTCCTCCCGGCCGTGCTGGCAGATGCGTTGTGGGTGGTCTTGGACTTCTTCGAGGCGTGTGCCGCCTTCGGGATGAACGTCGTGCAGACGCCGTCGCCGTGCGCGATCGTCGCCAGTCGCTGGACGTGCGTGCCGAGCAGCTGGGAGAAGATCTCCGTCTCGGCCTCGCACAGCTGCGGGAACTGCTCCGCGACATGCGCGACCGGGCAGTGGTGCTGGCACAGCTGCTCGCCCGTGTGCGGGAGGGGCGCGCTGCGCGCCGTGGCAGCGTACCCGTCGGCGCTCAGGGCCTTGGCCAGCGCTTCGGTCCGCTGGTCGGGGTCGGCGGACTCGACCGCCTCACGGTACGCCCCGGCCTGGGCGGCGACCCGGGCACGCGCGAAGGCGGCGACCGCCGCTTCCCCGCCCTCCCGCGCGGCGATCCAGCGCAGGGCGTCCGCGGCGAGCTTGTCGTACGACTGGTCGAAGGCGTCGCGGCCGCAGTCGGTGAGCACGAAGACCTTGGCGGGGCGACCGCGCGTACGCGCCCCGTACACGCGCTGCTCACGCGCCTCGACGACATCGTCCGCGACCAGTGCGTCCAGGTGCCGCCGTACGGCCGCCTGGGTGAGCCCCAGCCGCCCGGCGAGTTCGGCGACGGTCGACGGGCCGTGGTCCAGGATGGACCGCGCGATCCGGTTGCGCGTCGAGCGCTCCCCGGTCGCTAGCTCCTCCTCAGAGGCCCCCATGGGGGTCTCCCGAGCTTCGCCGACGTTTTTCACAACGCCATTGTTGCGTAATTCCTCAGAGCCTGACAAGCGCCGGTCCGGGCGGACCCGCGGTGCGGTGCATCACTTAGGCATACCTAAGCCGACCTGCGAAAACGATCTTTGATCGGTCATCGGGGAGACAGTCGCGCGGCCCGCCCGGAGGACCCCGGGCCGCCCCCCGCCCCTCTCCGACCGGCCCTCTTGTCGCGCGGACCGCCCTCGCGGCGCGCTCCGGCGCACCGCCGCCCACGGCGGCGGACGGGGGGCGCGCGGACCGGTGGCCGGTGTCGTACCGGCCGGACGACGGGTGGTTTCCGGACCCCCGCGTCCGGCACCCGGTCGCCGTACCTAGACTCTGGACCCATGCGAAGTGAGCCGGTCGTCCAGGTGCAGGCCCTGGTGAAGCGGTACGGCACGAAGACCGCGGTGCACGGCCTCGACCTGGTGGCCGCGGCGGGTGTCACCGCCGTGCTCGGCCCCAACGGCGCGGGCAAGACCACCACGGTCGAGACCTGCGAGGGATACCGGAAGCCCGACTCCGGCACGGTGCGCGTCCTGGGCCTCGACCCCGTGCGGGACGCGGCCGCGCTGCGCCCCCGGATCGGCGTCATGCTCCAGTCCGGCGGCGTCTACTCCGGCGCCCGCGCGGAGGAGATGCTGCGCCACGTCGCCAGACTGCACGCGCATCCGCTCGACGTGGACGCGCTCATCGAGCGGATGGGGCTCGGCGGCTGCGGGCGCACCCCGTACCGGCGGCTGTCGGGCGGGCAGCAGCAGCGGCTCGCCCTCGCCATGGCCGTCGTCGGCCGCCCGGAGCTGGTCTTCCTGGACGAGCCGACCGCCGGCCTCGATCCCCAGGCCCGCCGGGCCACCTGGGACCTGGTGCGCGATCTGCGCGCCGACGGCGTGTCCGTGATCCTGACCACCCACTACATGGACGAGGCCGAGCAGCTCGCCGACGACGTGGCGATCATCGACGCGGGCCGGGTCATCGCGCAGGGCTCCCCGGAGGAGCTGTGCCGCGGCGGCGCCGAGAACACACTGCGCTTCACGGGCCGGCCGGGCCTCGACGTGGGGTCCCTGCTGAAGGCGCTCCCGGCGGACTGCACGGCCGCGGAGCCGGCGCCGGGCGCGTACCGCGTCGAAGGCAAGGTCGACCCGCAACTGCTCGCGACGGTCACCTCCTGGTGCGCCCAGCACGGGGTGATGCCGGACAGGATCTCCGTCGAACGACACACCCTCGAGGATGTGTTCCTGGAACTCACGGGCAAGGAGCTGCGTTCGTGACCACCGCCGGTACGTACACGCCGAAGCCCGGCGCCGCGCCGCTCCCGCGCATGATCGCGGCGCAGGCCGCGCTCGAGACCAAGATGCTGCTCCGCAACGGCGAGCAGTTGCTGCTCACGGTCGTCATCCCGACGCTGCTGCTGGTCCTCTTCAGTTCCGTCGACATCGTCGACACCGGGGCCGGCAAGGCCGTCGACTTCCTCACCCCCGGCGTCCTCGCGCTCGCGGTGATGTCGACCGCGTTCACCGGCCAGGCCATCGCGACCGGTTTCGAGCGCCGGTACGGGGTGCTGAAGCGGCTCGCCGCCTCCCCGCTCCCCCGCTGGGGCCTGATGGCCGCCAAGACGGCCTCCGTCCTCGTGACCGAGGTCTTCCAGGTGGTCCTGCTGACCGTGATCGCCTTCGCGCTGGGCTGGTCCCCGCACGGCGATCCGCTCTCCGTCCTGCTTCTGCTGGTGCTCGGCACGGCGGCCTTCTCCGGGCTCGGACTGCTGATGGCGGGCACCCTGAAGGCGGAGGCCACGCTGGCGGCGGGCAACCTGGTCTTCCTGCTGCTGCTCGTGGGCGGCGGGGTGGTCGTCCCGCTGGACAAGTTCCCCTCCGGCGCCCAGCACGTCCTCGGTCTGCTGCCGATCTCCGCGCTCTCCGACGGCCTGCGGGGCGTCCTGCAGCACGGGGCCGGGACGCCCTGGGGGGACCTGGGGATCCTCGCGGTGTGGGCCGTGGTGGGACTGGCCGCGGCCGGGAAGTTCTTCCGCTGGGAGTGAGACATCGCTCTCGGTCCGGCCCCCTCGTGAAACCATGCACAAGCGGCCCCCTACCATGAGAGGCGTGCCAAACGTGAACCGCGCCGGCGCCCTGGCCGCCGTGCGCAACCCGCTCACCTCCATCGCCGCACGCTGGACCCCGCAGCCCCGGACGGTCCGGCGGGCGGCACTGTCCGCGCTCGTCATGTCGGTGGTCCTCGTCGCCACCGGTGGTGCCGTGCGCCTCACGGGCTCCGGGCTCGGCTGCCCGACCTGGCCCCGGTGCACCGCCGACTCGCTGGCCACGACCAGCGCCATGGGCGTGCACGGCGTCATCGAGTTCGGCAACCGCCTGCTGACGTACGTGCTGTGCGCGGCGGTCGGCTGGGCGATCATCGCCGCACGCGCGCAGAAGCCGTGGCGGCGCAGTCTCACCCGGCTCGGCTGGGCGCAGTTCTGGATCGTCATGGGCAACGCGGTCCTCGGCGGCATCGTGGTCCTCGTCGGCCTCAACCCGTACACCGTCGCCGCCCACTTCCTGCTCACCTCCGCGCTCATCACGGTGGCCACCCTCATGTGGCAGCGCGCGCGGGAGGGTGACACGGCGCCGCGTCCCCTGGTCGGCAAGGCCGTGCAGCAACTGGTGTGGTTCCTGGTCGCCGCCTCCACGCTGCTGCTCGTGGTCGGCACCGTGGTCACCGGCGCGGGCCCGCACGCGGGCGATTCCAGCGACGTCGAGCGCATGCCGGTCGACTGGGAGACCGTCGCCAAGCTGCACGCCGTGCTCGCCTGGATCGTGGTGACGCTGACCTTCGCGCTGTGGTTCGTGCTCAAGGCGGTCGACGCGCCCGCGGGCCCGCTGCACCGCACCCGTGAGCTGTTCCTGATCCTCCTGGGCCAGGGCGTCATCGGCTACGTCCAGTTCTTCACGCACCTGCCGGAGATCCTGGTCGGCGTCCACATGTTCGGCTCGGGGCTGATGTGGATATGGGTGCTCCGGGTGCTGCTGTCGCTGCGCGAGCGCCCCGAGGAGGCGCCGGGCGCACCGGACAGCCCGGGTCCCGCGGCCGAGTCGGCGCTCTCCGCGGCCTGAGACCGGCCCCGTGACGCCGTACCGCCCGCTGCCGCCACGGTGCCGCCCGCCGTACCGCCCGCTGCCGGGCGGCCCGGCGGGCGGCACCGTGCCGCGCCCCCGACGAGCGCGGCACGCGGCACACCGCAGGGCGGGCCCGCCGGCGGGCACGGCTCCCGGCACGGCTCCCGGCGCCTAAGGCCCGCCGGCGGGCACGGTTCGCGGGGATCGGCTGCGGTACGCGGGAGACGCGGTCGCCGGCGGATGCGGCACGCCGGGGCGGCGCCCCCACACGGTCACTCCAGTCCGTAGACCCGCCGTGCGTTCCCCGCGGCGATCATGTCCGCAACGCGCTGCGCGTCCTCCAGGGACCAGGCGCCCTCGGCGGCCCAGGTTCCGAGCACCCGCGAGAGCGCCTCGCGGAACAGGCGGGCGCCGATCACATGGAGTTCGGGCAGGCCGTGCGCGCCGCTGGAGAAGAGGATCTTGCCGAAGGGGGCCAGTTCCAGGATCTCGGCCACGACGGCCGCGGCCCGGGCGCCCGTGCGGGCGAGCGCCGCGCCGAGGTCCGCGTACACATGCGGGAAGACCCCGGCCAGATGCGCGGCGTGCCGGTGGTACGGATAACCGTGCAGCAGGACGAGATCCGTGCCGAGACCGGCGGTGGCGCGTACGAAGTCGGTGAGCAGGACCGGGTCGGTGCGGTCGATCCGCAGCCCCGGCTCGCCGAGCCCGGCGTGGAGCTGGATGGGCCGTCCCGAGGCCACCGCGCTCCACAGCAGATGGCGCAGCAGCACCGGGTCCGACAGCGCGCCGCCCACCGGGCGGTCCGCGAGCCAGCGGCCGGCCGCGCCCCGCACCTCCCCCGGCCCCGGCGGCTCCGGCGCGAGGGCCAGCCCGTGCCGTACCCCCGCCAGCGAGGTGAACGCCACCGCGTGCGCCGCCGCCCCGTGGACCGACTCGGCGAGATTGGCGAGGAACGACTCCACCGTCCCGGAGGTGTCGGCCACCTGTTCGGCGAGCAGCTCCAGGCGGACGATCTCGTGGGCCTCGGCGTCCCCGGCCGAGGCCATCTCGCCTGGACCGGTGAGATCGCCGGGCAGCCCGGTGTCGACGAGGTACGTGGTGATGCCGCTGCCGCGCAGGAGTCTGCGCCCGGCCTCCAGGACGCCGAGCTCGCGGCGCCGGGCGAGATAGCGGGCGGGCGGGCAGTGCGGCTCCAGGCCGAGCAGGGGCGGACACCAGCGGCGCACGGCGAAACCCGTCTGGGTGTCGAAGAGGGTGGTGCCGGCGGCCGGCGGGCCCTCGGTACGGGCGAGGTGGGCCTCGAACGTGCCGAGGCCCAACTCGGTGCGCAGCACGCCGTGGCAGTACTGGTCCACCAGGGACGGCGTTTCGATCATCCGGACTCCCCGCGACTGGACCGTGTCTCTTCACGTCCTAACGGGTGAACCGGGCGTGAGGTGTTGCTCCTGCCGCACGGTGCCTGTGAGCGGGGCGCCGGACCGGCCCCGCACCGCCGCGGGCTCAGGCGCCCCGGCGGCCGCTCACCTGGATCCCGGCCATGCGCGTCCACTCGTACGGGCCGGTCTTCACCTTGGCCGCGAACTCGCCGTCGAACGCCTCGTGGACGGTGATGCCCGCCTTCCGTACCGCCTTCTCGGCGATCGCGTACGTAGGTGCGACGAGGTCGCCCCAGCCGCCGTCCTCGCCGACGAGCACGATCCGGGCGCCCCGCTGGCCGATGTACGCCACCTGTCCCTCGGCGCCGCCGTGCGCCTTGGCGAAGGCGTTGATCTCCTTGGCGAGCCGGGCGGCCCTGCGCTCGTCCCCGGCGGCCTGCCGGGCGTCCGCGCCCTCGTCAACCTGCTTGGTGTCTGCCATGGTCAGGATGCTACCGACGGGTAGACGCCACGGCGACGGGCAGGGTGCGTGGCCTTGACCACCCTCCCGCCCCTCGGTGCCCAGCTCGGCGCTCAGCGCAGGAAGGGGTCCACCGCCACCGCGACGAACAGCAGCGAGACATAGGTGATGCTCCAGTGGAACAGCCGCATCTCCTTCAGCTTCGCGCCCGTCACCCCGGCCCTCGCCCGGTGCTGCAGCGCGTGCGCCTCCCACAGCCACCAGCCGCCGACCGCCAGCGCGACCGCCGTGTAGAACCAGCCCGTGTAGCCGAGCGGGGTGAGCAGCAGCGAGACCGCGACCATGACCCAGCTGTAGACGACGATCTGGCGGGCCACCACCTTGTTGGAGGCGATGACGGGCAGCATCGGCACGCCCGCGCGCGCGTAGTCGTCCTTGACCTTCATGGACAGCGGCCAGTAGTGCGGCGGCGTCCAGAAGAAGATGACGAGGAAGAGGATGACCGGCGCCCACGACAGGGAGTTCGTCACGGCGGACCAGCCGATGAGGACCGGCATGCAGCCGGCGATGCCGCCCCACACGATGTTCTGCGCCGTACGCCGTTTGAGGATCATCGTGTAGACGACGACGTAGAAGAGGAACGCCCCGAGCGACAGCCACGCGGACAGCCAGTTGACGGTGAAACCGAACAGCAGTGTCGAGACGACCGCCAGCGAGATGCCGAAGACCAGGCACTCCCCGGGGCTGACCATTCCGGTGACCAGCGGACGCTGCGAGGTGCGCTCCATGACGGCGTCGATGTCGCGGTCGATGTACATGTTCAGCGCGTTGGCACCACCCGCGGAGAGGTAGCCGCCGAGACAGGTGAGCAGCACCAGCCGGAGGCTCGGCACGCCCTGCTGGGCGAGGAACATCACCGGGACGGTGGTGATCAGCAGCAGTTCGATGATCCGCGGCTTGGTCAGCGCAACGAACGCCTTGGCACGGGCCCCAAACGGCCGCTGGCCCCGGCTGCTGCTCGTCGCGAGCACTCCCGGCGGACGGGATTCGACGGCCGTCACGTACACCCCTGACAGAGACATCCCAGCGAGCCCCCCGTCTGTGAACCCGGGGTAAAGACTCGCGCGTACCCGGGCAACTCTAGACGTTGCCCACAGCCCGCCCTTCGTGGGGGTGGGTCGTGTTGGCGGCCCTCGTCACCGGGTGCCGTCCGCCGGAGGGCGGAGGGCGGAGCGCCGGCGGAGGGTGCGGCGCACGGTCACGCGCCCCGGGGGCGGCATGCCGCCGGGTACGGCGTCACACGGTGGCACACGGGCCCACGCGGGGGCGTGCGCAGAGCCGCGCACGGCTCGATTGAGCACTCGGATGACCGGCTCCGTATTCAGTTGCCGAACGGTGATCAGGCGGTCGGGAAGCGGGATCGGGGCGACTCCCGGAAGTCTGGCGCGACTCGAAAAGACGCACGTACCTACGGGGGTAGGCTCGTCAGCGGCCGGTGGGCGCCCAGTGCACCGGCATACGACATGTGGAGAGGAGCCCTGACCCAGGGTGAGCACCAAGCCGACCACCACAGACCTCGAGTGGACCGAATTGGACCAGCGGGCCGTCGACACCGCCCGCGTCCTGGCCGCCGATGCCGTACAGAAGGTCGGCAACGGCCATCCGGGTACGGCGATGAGCCTGGCTCCGGCCGCCTACACCCTCTTCCAGAAGGTGATGCGCCACGACCCGGCCGACGCCGGCTGGGTGGGGCGTGACCGCTTCGTGCTGTCCGCCGGCCACTCGTCCCTGACCCTCTACACCCAGCTCTACCTGGCCGGCTTCGGTCTGGAGCTCGATGATCTGAAGGCCTTCAGGACCTGGGGTTCCAAGACGCCGGGCCACCCCGAGTACGGCCACACGGTGGGCGTGGAGACGACGACCGGCCCGCTGGGCCAGGGCGTCGCCAACGCGGTGGGCATGGCCATGGCCGCCCGCTACGAGCGCGGCCTGTTCGACCCGGAGGCCCCGCAGGGCGAGTCCCCCTTCGACCACTTCGTCTACTGCATCGCCGGTGACGGCTGCCTCCAGGAGGGCATCTCCGCCGAGGCGTCCTCGCTGGCCGGTCACCAGAAGCTCGGCAACCTGATCCTGCTGTGGGACGACAACCACATCTCGATCGAGGGCGACACGGAGACCGCGATCTCCGAGGACACGGCCCTGCGGTACGAGGCGTACGGCTGGCATGTGCAGCGCGTGGCGCCGAAGCCCGACGGCGACCTGGACCCGCACGCCCTCTACAACGCGATCCAGCAGGCCAGGGAGGTCACGGACCGGCCCTCGTTCATCGCGATGCGCTCGATCATCGCCTGGCCCGCCCCGAACGCGCAGAACACCGAGGCCGCGCACGGCTCGGCCCTGGGCGAGGAGGAGGTCGCGGCCACCAAGCGCGTCCTCGGCTTCGACCCGGACAAGACCTTCGAGGTCTCCGACGAGGTCATCGGCCACACCCGCAAGGCGCTGGAGCGCGGCCGTCAGGCCAGGGCCGAGTGGGAGAAGTCGTTCCAGGAGTGGCGGGGCAGCCATCCGGAGCGCGCCGCCGAGTTCGACCGCATCGGCAAGGGCGAGCTGCCCACCGGCTGGGAGGAGAAGCTTCCGGTCTTCGAGGCGGGCAAGGGCGTCGCCACGCGGGCCGCGTCGGGCAAGGTGCTGCAGGCGCTGGGCGCGGTCATCCCCGAGCTGTGGGGCGGCTCGGCGGACCTGGCCGGCTCGAACAACACCACCATCGACAAGACCAGCTCCTTCCTGCCCGGGGGCAACCCGCTGCCGGAGGCCGACCCCTACGGCCGCACCATCCACTTCGGCATCCGCGAGCACGCCATGGCCGCGGAGATGAACGGCATCGCCCTGCACGGCAACACCCGCGTCTACGGCGGCACCTTCCTCGTGTTCTCCGACTACATGCGCAACGCCGTCCGCCTGTCCGCACTGATGCACCTGCCGGTGACGTACGTGTGGACCCACGACTCCATCGGCCTGGGCGAGGACGGCCCCACCCACCAGCCCGTCGAGCACCTCGCCTCGCTGCGCGCCATCCCCGGCCTGAACATCGTCCGCCCCGCCGACGCCAACGAGACCGCCATCGCCTGGCGCGAGATCCTCAAGCGCCACACCAAGGAGTGGGGCAAGGGCGCCCCGCACGGTCTCGCGCTGACCCGTCAGGGCGTGCCGACGTACGAGCCCAACGAGGACACGGTGCGCGGCGGTTATGTGATGGCCGAGGCCGAGGGGGCCGACGGGCAGGGCGCCGAGCCGCAGGTGATCCTGGTCGCCACCGGTTCCGAGGTGCACATCGCCGTCGAGGCGCGCGAGCGGCTCCAGGCGGAGGGGGTCCCGACGCGGGTGGTGTCGATGCCGTCCGTGGAGTGGTTCGAGGAGCAGGACCAGGGGTACCGGGACAGCGTCCTGCCGCCGTCGGTGAAGGCGCGGGTGGCGGTCGAGGCCGGGATCGGTCTCACCTGGCACAAGTACGTCGGGGACGCCGGCCGCATCGTGTCCCTGGAGCACTTCGGGGCCTCGGCGGACGGCAAGGTCCTCTTCCGCGAGTTCGGTTTCACCGCCGAGAACGTCGCGGCCGCCGCCCGGGAATCCATCGCCGCGGCCCAGCGCTGACGCTGATATACGAGACGTAGGAGATGCAATTTCCATGACAGACGCACTGAAGCGCCTCTCCGAAGCAGGCGTCGCGATCTGGCTGGACGACCTGTCCCGCAGGCGGATCACGTCCGGAAACCTCGCCGAGCTGATCGACCAGCAGCACGTCGTGGGCGTCACCACCAACCCGACGATCTTCCAGAAGGCGATCTCGGCCGGATGGGGGTCCCCCCGCTCGAGCGAAGCCGAGAGTGGGGGAGGGTACGAGCAGCAGCTCGCCGACCTCGCCGCCCGCAAGGTCACCGTCGAAGAGGCGGTGCGCATGATCACGACGGCGGACGTCCGGGACGCCGCCGACATCCTGCGTCCGGTGTTCGACGCCACGCAGGGCCGGGACGGCCGGGTGTCGATCGAGGTCGATCCGCGTCTGGCGCACAACGCCCGGGCCACGGTCGCCGAGGCCAGGCAGCTGGCCTGGCTGGTCGACCGTCCGAACACGCTCATCAAGATCCCGGCCACCAAGGCGGGCCTGCCTGCGATCACCGAGACCATCGCCAACGGCATCAGCGTCAACGTCACCCTGATCTTCTCGCTGGAGCGCTACCGCGAGGTCATGGACGCGTACATGACCGGGCTGGAGAGGGCGAAGGAGCGCGGCCTGGATCTGTCCGCGATCCACTCGGTGGCGTCGTTCTTCGTGTCCCGCGTGGACACCGAGATCGACAAGCGGATCGACGCGCTGGGCACGCCGGAGGCCAAGGCGCTGCGCGGCAGGGCGGCGGTCGCCAACGCGCGGCTCGCCTACCAGGCGTACGAGGAGGCGTTCGGCAGCGACCGCTGGCACGCCCTCGAAAGGGCGCAGGCCAACAGGCAGCGTCCGCTGTGGGCCTCCACCGGCGTCAAGGACAAGGCGTACAAGGACACCCTGTATGTGGACGAGCTGGTGGCGCCGAACACGGTGAACACCATGCCGGAGGCCACCCTGGTGGCCACCGAGGACCACGGCGAGATCACCGGCGACACCATCGCCGGCACCTACGAGCAGGCGCGCGCCGATCTGGACGCCGTCGAGAAGCTCGGGATCCCGTACGACGACGTGGTCCGGCTCCTGGAGGTCGAGGGCGTCGAGAAGTTCGAGGCGTCCTGGAACGACCTGCTCAAGTCGACCGAGGCGGTACTCGAGCGCCTCGCCCCCTCGGAGGGCTGACATCTTGACATCCGTACACGAAGCGAATCCGCTTCGTGACGCCGCGGACCGGCGGCTCCCGCGCATCGCGGGGCCGTCGGGCCTGGTCATCTTCGGCGTTACGGGCGATTTGTCACGTAAAAAGCTGATGCCTGCCGTGTACGACCTGGCCAACCGCGGTCTGCTGCCCCCGGGCTTCTCGCTCGTCGGCTTCGCCCGCCGCGAGTGGCAGGACGAGGACTTCGCCCAGGAGGTCCACGACGCCGTCAAGCAGCACGCTCGTACGCCCTTCCGCGAGGAGGTCTGGCAGCAGCTCATCCAGGGCATGCGCTTCGTCCAGGGCACCTTCGACGACGACGACGCGTTCGAGCGGCTGCGCGCCACCATCGAGGAGCTGGACAAGGCGCAGGGCACCGGGGGCAACTTCGCCTTCTACCTCTCCGTGCCGCCCAGGTCCTTCCCGATGGTCATCCAGCAGCTGAAGAAGCACGGCCTGGCCGACCAGACCGGCGGGTCCTGGCGGCGCGCGGTGATCGAGAAGCCGTTCGGCCACGACCTGAGGTCGGCCGAGGAGCTCAACGCCATCGTCCACGAGGTCTTCGCCCCGGACCAGGTCTTCCGCATCGACCACTACCTGGGCAAGGAGACCGTCCAGAACATCCTGGCGCTGCGCTTCGCCAACACGATGTTCGAGCCGATCTGGAACCGGTCGTTCGTCGACCATGTGCAGATCACCATGGCGGAGGACATCGGCATCGGCGGCCGCGCCGGCTACTACGACGGCATCGGCGCCGCCCGAGACGTCATCCAGAACCACCTCCTGCAGCTGCTCGCCCTCACCGCCATGGAGGAGCCCGCCTCCTTCGGCGCGGACGCCCTGGCCGCCGAGAAGACCAAGGTGCTCGGGGCCGTCCGGCTGCCCAAGGACCTCGGGCGGGACACCGTGTTCGCTCAGTACACGGCCGGCTGGCAGGGCGGCGAGAAGGCGGTCGGCTACCTCCAGGAGGAGGGCATCGACCCTGCGTCGAAGACCGACACCTACGCCGCGATCAGGCTCGGGATCGACAACCGCCGCTGGGCGGGCGTCCCGTTCTACCTGCGCACCGGCAAGCGGCTGGGGCGGCGGGTGACGGAGATCGCGGTGGTCTTCCAGCGCGCCCCGCACTCCCCCTTCGATACCACCGCCACCGAGGAGCTGGGCCAGAACGCGGTCGTCATCCGCGTCCAGCCCGACGAGGGCGTCACCGTCCGCTTCGGCTCCAAGGTGCCGGGGACCTCCATGGAGATCCGGGACGTGTCCATGGACTTCGCCTACGGCGAGTCCTTCACGGAGTCCAGCCCGGAGGCGTACGAGCGGCTGATCCTGGACGTGCTGCTGGGGGACTCGAACCTCTTCCCGCGCACCGAGGAGGTCGAGCTGTCCTGGAAGATCCTCGACCCGATCGAGGAGTACTGGGACACGCACGGCAGGCCCGCGCGGTACCCGGCCGGAACGTGGGGGCCCGTCGAGGCGGACGAGATGCTTCAGCGAGACGGACGGAGCTGGCGCCGGCCATGAAGATCGACCTCACGGACACCACGGCCAGCAAGATCAACAAGGCGCTGGTCCAGGGACGCCGCGCCATCGGCACGCCCGCCGTCGGCATGGTGCTCACCCTCGTCATCGTCACCGACGAGGAGAACGCCTACGACGCCCTGAAGGCCGCCAACGACGCCTCGCGCGAGCATCCCTCGCGCACCCTCGTGGTCATCAGGCGCGTCTCGCGCTCCCCCCGCGACCGCACATCCTCGCGGCTGGACGCCGAGGTGCGGGTGGGTGCCGACGCGGGTACCGGCGAGACGGTGGTGCTGCGGCTGTACGGCGAGGTCGTGGACCATGCCCAGTCGGTGGTGCTGCCGCTGCTGCTGCCGGACGCCCCGGTGGTCGCCTGGTGGCCGGTGAACGCGCCGCTCGACCCGGCCAACGACCCGCTCGGGGCCCTCGCACAGCGCCGGGTCACCGACACCTACGCGGCCGAGTCTCCGGTACGGGAGCTCGGCGCCCGCGCCGACACCTACACGCCCGGCGACACGGACCTGTCGTGGACCCGCATCACGCCCTGGCGCTCCATGCTGGCCGCGGCGCTCGACCAGGTCACCTGCGAGGTGGAGGAGGTCGAGGTGGAGGGCGAGGAGTTCAACCCGAGCTGTGAGCTGCTGGCCATGTGGCTCGCGGACCGGCTGCACGTCCCCGTCAGGCGCGCCCTCTCCGCCGGCCCCGGCCTCACCGCCGTCCGGATGGGCACCAGCTGCGGCCCGATCGTCCTGGACCGGGCCGACGGGTCGCTCGCCACGCTCTCCGTCCAGGGGCAGCCCGACCGTGCGGTGGCGCTCAAGCGACGCGACACGGCCGAGCTGATGGCGGAGGAGCTGCGCAGGCTCGACCCGGACGACACCTACGCGTCGGCGCTGCGGTACGGCGTGGACCGGCTGCGCACGGGCCCGGAACCGGCCGCCGCGGCGACCGGGGAGACGGTGCCGGCCGAGGCGCCCACCGCGGACGCGGCCGAAGGGCCAGCCGCGGCGGCGGCCGGGGCACCGGCACGGGAGCCCTCGTCCCAGGGGGAGGCGGCCGCGCCGTGAGTACGCCCCAGCTGGTGGTGCACCGCGACAAGGAGCTGATGGCCCAGGCCGCGGCGGCCCGCCTGATCACGAAGGTCGTGGACGCGCAGGCGTCGCGCGGCTACGCCTCGGTCGTGCTCACCGGCGGCCGCAACGGCAACGGGCTGCTCGCCGCGCTCGCCGCCGCGCCCGCCCGGGACGCCGTCGACTGGGGCCGGCTCGACCTGTGGTGGGGCGACGAGCGTTTCCTGCCGGAGGGCGACCCGGAACGCAATGTCACCCAGGCCCGCGAGGCGCTGCTCGACTCGGTGCCGCTGGACCCGAAGCGCGTGCACGCCATGCCCGCGTCGGACGGCCCGTACGGCGCCGACGTGGAGACGGCGGCCGAGGCGTACGCGGCGGAGCTGGCCCGGGCCGCGGGGCCCGAGAACCACGGCTCCGTACCGGCCTTCGACGTCCTGATGCTGGGTGTCGGCCCCGACACGCATGTGGCCTCGCTCTTCCCGGAGCTGCCGGCGGTGCGGGAGACCGAGCGGACGGTGGTGGGCGTGCACGGCGCGCCGAAGCCGCCGCCGACCCGGATCACCCTGACGCTGCCGGCGATCAGGTCAGCCCGGGAGGTGTGGCTGCTGGCGGCCGGCGAGGACAAGGCGCAGGCCGCGGCGATCGCGCTGTCCGGTGCGGGCGAGATCCAGGCCCCGGCGGCGGGAGCGTACGGCCGCTCGCGCACCCTGTGGCTCCTGGACGCGGCGGCGGCCTCCCGGCTGCCCCGCTCGCTGTACCCGCCGGCATCGGCCTGAACGGCCTCGTCCTCCGGCGCCGGACGGGCTGAGTGCTCGGCCCGGCCGGCGCCCGGGGAGCGCCCGTGGCACACGCCCCTACTTCACCGATCCCGCCATGACCCCCTGCACGAAGTGCCGCTGGAACGCGAAGAACACCACCACCGGCACGATCAGCGACAGGAACGCCCCGGGGGCCAGCACATCGATGTTGCTGCCGAACTGCCTGATCTGGGACTGCAGTTCCACGGTCAGCGGCTGCGAGGAGCCGTCGGCGAACAGCAGCGCCACCAGCATGTCGTTCCAGACCCACAGGAACTGGAAGATGGCGAGGCTGGCGATGGCGGGCCGTCCCACGGGCAGCACGAGCCGGGTGAAGATGCGCCACTCGCTCCCGCCGTCCATCCGCGCCGCCTCCAGCATCTCCCGCGGCATCTCGGCGAAGTAGTTGCGCAGCAGGAAGACGGCGAAGGGCAGGCCGTACGCCACGTGGAACAGCACGACACCGGGGATCGTGCCGAACAGCCCGAGCTGTCCGAAGAGTTTGGCGACCGGCAGCAGCCCGATCTGCACGGGCACCACCAGCAGGGCCACCACCAGCAGGAAGACCGGCTCGCGCGCCGGGAAGTCCAGCCACGCGAAGGCGTATCCGGCGAGCGCCGCGATGACGACGACGAGCACCGTGGCGGGCACCGAGATCAGCACGGTGTTCCAGAACGCCTGGGTGATCCCCGCGTTCTTCAGCAGCGCCGAGTAGTTGTCGAAGGACAACTGCCCGGGGCTGGCCAGCGCCGTCCACCAACCGCCCTTGGCGGTGTCCTGGGTGGACCGCAGCGACGACAGGAACAGCCCCGCCAGCGGTGTGAGCCAGACCAGGCCGATCACCACGAGGAATGCCTGCACCAGCCCGTTGCCCAGACCGCGCCTGACCGCGTTCATCGCTGACTCCTTCGGAAACGGCGGACGTTGAAGGCCATGGCGGGGATCACCAGCAGCAGGAGCAGCACGCCGAGGGCGCTGCCGAGCCCTTGGTTGTTCCCGCCGCCGAAGGACACCAGCCACATCTGCGTGGCGAGCACGGTGGCGTCCTCCTGCACCGGGCCGGGCGCGATGATGTAGACGAGGTCGAAGACCTTCATCACATTGATCACCAGGGTCACGAACACCACGGTCAGCACGGGCGCCAGCAGCGGCACGGTGATCCGCCGGAAGATCTGCCACTCGTTGGCGCCGTCCATCCGTGCCGCTTCCAGGGCGTCCCGCGGCAGGGTGGACAGTCCGGCACCGATGAGCACCATCGCGAAGCCGGTCCAGATCCACAGGTACGCCCCGATGATGGCCGGGGTGACCAGCGTCGGCCCGAGCCAGGAGATGCCCTGGTAGGGCGGCGCGAAGTTCGACGCCGGGAGGTTCACCGTGTACGCCCCGGAGCCCAGTCCCTCGAAGCGGAAGGAGCCGTCGGACGCGGTCGTCGTCCGCGCCGCGGTGTGCCCGTCGCGGACCGCCTCGACCTTCATCCCCGGCAGTCCGCTCTCCCGCCGGTCGACCTTCCCCTGCCGCCCTCCCCCGCCGGGCGCGAAGTCCAGGTAGACGACACCGCGCAGTTCGCCGGCGGCGGCTTTGCGTCCGGCCGCCGTGTAGGCGGGCTCGGCGCCCGCGGGCAGGTCCTCGGGCAGCACCCCGACGAGCCCGAGGGCCACCGAGTCCCCCGGCGACACGGTCGCGCTCGTCCGGTACGAGCCGTCCCCGGCCTTGGCGAGGCCCTGGCCGTCGCGGGCCCGCGCGGTCGGATACGACGAGGTGCCGCTGAAGGCGTCGTGGACAAAGACCACGGCGGCGTTGAGCACGCCCTTGTTCGGGTCCTCGTCGTAGGCGAGCCGGAAGATGATGCCGGCGGCGAGGAAGGACACCGCCATCGGCATGAACAGCAGCAGCTTGAACGCCGTGGCCCAGCGGACCTTCTCCACCAGGACGGCCAGGATCAGGCCCAGCCCCGTCAGCAGCGCCGGAGCGACGACCACCCAGATGGTGGTGTTGCGGATGGCCTTGAGCGTCGTCGGGTCACGGAACATCTCCGTGTAGTTGTCGCCGCCCACGAAGCGGGTGCCGGACGCGTCGAAGAAACTGCGGCCGATCGAGAACAGCACCGGGTAGACGACGAGGGCCCCGAGCAGGAGCAGCGCGGGGAAGACGAACAGCAGGGCGATCAACCGCCCGCGCCGTCGCAGGCGCCGCGCGCGGGCGGCGCCTGCGACGGGTGGGGGGCTCGCCTCTTTCACGAGCGTGGTGGCGGTCACGGCAGGTCAGCCCTGGTACGCCTTGGCCGCCGCGGCCTCCAGCTTCGCCGCGGTCGCCGTCGGGTCGGACGGGTCGCGCAGGAAGTCCTGCAGCAGCTTCCACTCGCCCGCGCCCTTGGTGCCGCCGAAGGCCGCCGGAGCCTGGTCGGACATGTCGAAGCGGACCGAGTCGCCCGCCGCGACGAGGGACTTGGCGGTCGCACGGGTGACGTCGTCGCCGTAGGAGGCGAGGTCGAGGTGCTTGTTCGGGGACAGGAAGCCGCCCGCCTTCGCCCACACGGCCGCGGCCTCGGGGGTCGCCAGGTACTCCAGGAGCTTCATGCCGGCCTTGGCGTTCTTGCCGTCCTTGAGGACGACCGCCGCGTCGCCGCCGCTGACCACGGGGGCGGTGCCGCCGTCGACCGCGGGGAACGGGAAGAAGTTCGCGTCCTTCCCGATGCTCTTCCCGAACTGGTCGTGGGCGACCCCGGCGACGAAGTCGCCCTCGTAGACCATGCCCGCCTCGGGCTTGGGCCCGAAGACCTTCTCGACGGAGCCGGGGAAGTCGGTGTTGAGGGCCTCCTTCTGGCCGCCCGCGATCAGCTGCTTGTCCTTGAACAGCTTGCCGAGCGTGCCGAGCGCCTTGACCACGCTCGCGTCGGTCCACTTCAGCTTGTGCGCGGCGAGGGCGTCGTACTTCTCGGGTCCGGCCTGGGACAGGTAGACGTTCTCGAACCAGTCGGTGAGCGTCCAGCCGTCCTGCCCGGCGACCGAGAAGGCGGCGAGGCCCGAGTCGGAGACCGTGTGCCCGGCCTTCAGCATGTCGTCGTACGTCGTCGGAGGCTTGACGCCGGCCTGGGTGAAGGCGTCGGGGCTGTACCAGACGGTCGACTTGTGGGCGGCCTTGAAGTACAGGCCGTAGAGGGTGCCGTCGACGCTCCCGTACGTCTTCCACACACTCGCGTAGTCGGCGTCCACGGTCTTTTGCGTGGCTGGCGACAGCGGCGTGAGCCAGCCCTTCTTCGCGAACTGCTGGAGCACGCCGACCTGCGGGACCATCACGACGTCCGGGGCGTTGCCGCCCTCGATCTTGCTGCCGACGACGGTGGAGACGTTGTCACCGGTGGAGACGAACTGGGTCTTGGCGCCGGTCTTCTCGGAGAAGGCGTCGAGCACCTTCTGGAAGTTCTTCTGCTCGCTGCCGGACCAGACACCGGCCACGGTGACCGTCTGGCCGCTGAGCGCCTTGTCCCCGCCGCCGGCGGAGACCGGGCCGCTTCCGCCGCAGGCGGTCGCCCCGAGCGCCAGGGCGAGGGCGGTGCAGCCGGTGAGCAGGGTGGTACGTCGTCTCATCATCGTTGATGTCCCTTCGGGTTGGGGAGGTGACGGGGAGGGAGGTGACGGGGTCAGAGGCCGGTGCCGTCGCTGATCCACCAGGCGGCCGTGGAGCCGGGGAGCACCCCGGGCGGGCAGGGTCCGCTGGACAGCAGGGGCGTGCCGGAGACCGGCGCGGGCGTGGGCGCGGTGGTGAAGTTGACGGCGCAGACGAGGTCGTCGCCGCGGACGAAGGCGAGGACACCTGGCGGGGTCTCCAGCCAGCGCAGCGTGCCCTCTCCCAACTGCTCAAGCGCGGCGCGCAGTTGGAGGCCGTCGCGGTAGAGGTGCCAGAAGGAGCGGGTGTCGGCCAGGGCGCGGTCGGTGGCGTGCTCGGCGAACCACTCCGGCTGCGGCAGCCATGGCTTGGCGCCCTCGGCACCGGAGGTGAAGCCGAACGGGGAGGCCGTACCCGACCACGGCAGCGGCACCCGGCAGCCGTCGCGGATGCGGGCGCGGCTGCCGGTGCGGCGGAAGATCGGGTCGGTGAGGACGTCGTCGGGCAGGTCGACGACCTCGGGCAGGCCCAGTTCCTCGCCCTGGTAGATGTACGCGGCCCCGGGCAGCGCCAGCATCAGCAGCGCGGCGGCGCGGGCACGGACGGCGCCGAGGCCGCTGCCGCCGGTCGTGGGCTCGCCGTAGCGGGTGACGGTGCGGACCTGGTCGTGGTTGTTGAGGACCCAGGTGACCGTCGAGCCCGTGCCGGCTATGTCCTGCATGGCCTCGGAGATGACCTTGCGGAAGGCGTCGGCGCTCCAGGGGGCGCTGAGCAGGTCGAAGAAGAACGCCTGGTGGAGTTCGTCGGGCCGGACGTAGCACGCGTGCTCACGGGCGGTCGGCACGGAGACCTCGCCGACCAGCAGGCGCTCGCGGCCGTCGCGCGCCGTGTACTCCTCGCACACCGCCCGCCAGTGCCGCCACACGTCGTGCACCTCGGGCTGGTTCCAGGCGAGCGGGTTGACCGAGTCGCGGGTGCGGGCGTCGGCCTCGGGGTCCGGGGAGTCCGGCAGCGCGGGGTGCTTGAAGAGGCCGGCGGCGACATCGATGCGGAAGCCGTCGACGCCCCGGTCGAGCCAGAAGCGGAGCACATGGTCGAAGTGGGCGGCGACCTCGGGGGTGCGCCAGTTCCAGTCCGGCTGCTCGGGCGTGAACATGTGCAGGTACCACTGGCCCGGGCGGCCGTCCGCCTCGGTGACCCGGGTCCAGGCCGGCCCGCCGAACATGGCGTGCCAGTTGTTGGGCGGCTCGGCGCCGTCCGGGCCTCGGCCGTCGACGAAGTGGAACCGGGCCCGGGCGGGGCTGCCGGGAACGGCGGCGAGGGCTTCGCGGAACCACGGGTGCTCGTGGGAGCAGTGGTTGGGGACGATGTCGAGCAGCACCCTGATGCCGAGCCGCCGGGCGGCCGCCATCAGCAGGTCGAACTCGGCGAGGTCGCCGAAGACCGGGTCGACGTCGCAGTAGTCGGCCACGTCGTAGCCGTGGTCGTGCTGCGGCGAGGGGTAGAAGGGGCTCAGCCAGATCCCGTCGACGCCGAGCTTCTTGAGGTAGGGCAGTCCGGCCCGGACGCCGGACAGATCACCGATGCCGTCGCCGGTGCTGTCCAGGAAGCTGCGGACGTACACCTGGTAGATCACTGCGTCGCGCCACCAGCGGTGGGTGTGGATGCGCTTGAGACTCACCCCGTCGACCTGTCTGTGCGTGCTTACGGTTATGCATGCATGTTAGGTAGGCGTGATATCGAGGTGTCAATGAAAAGCGGTAAACTACCGGACAGTTGGCCTTCCATATGCGGACACATCAGGGCGCTTCACACCGAAGAGAGATGTCCTCGTTACCTAACACGTAACTAGGGAAGAGGGATCGGAAGAGGGGTCGGTGAAGCTAGCGGTGAGAGATCGACGCAAGCTCGCGCGCCAGCCGCCGTACCGCCGACTCGGGCGTCTCGTGCCCGGTGAGCGCGTCGTGCATGACCGCCTGCACCGCCAGGCTGACCTGGTCGTAGCGCGGGCTCTTCGGACGCGGGGCGGCCGCGAGGACGCTCGCACGCAGGGTCGGCAGGTACGGGAACTCCCGCACCAGCTCGGGATCGTCGTACAGCGCGGCCCGCACGGGAGGCAGCGCGCCGCGGGTGAGCACCTGGCGCTGGACGCGCTCGCTGGTGAGGTACGCGATCAGCCGCGCGGCCGAATCGGGGTGCCGCGCATGGGTGTTGACCGCCAGGTTGGAGCCGCCCAGAACGCTGGTCCCCGGGCCGCTCGGGCCCGGCAGCGGCACGGCGCCGATCTTGCCGGCGACCGCGGATCCCCTGGCGGAGGCGACGACGTACGCGTAGGGCCAGTTGCGCAGGAAGAGCAGACGGCCGTCCTGGAACGCCTGCTTGGACTCCTCCTCCTTGTACGTCAGCGCCGCCTTGGGTATCCAGCCCTCGCGCACGCCCCGGGCGAGGAACCCGATGCCCTCGCGGGCCGCCGCCGAGTTCACCGTGACGCGCTCGCCCTCGTCGCCGAGGATGGTGCCGCCCGCCGAGTACACCGCCTCCGCCGCGTTGACGGTGAGGCCCTCGTACGGCAGGAACTGGCCCGCGTAG
The DNA here is from genome assembly GCF_055632315.1 of Streptomyces sp. PSU-S4-23. NCBI lineage: Bacteria > Bacillati > Actinomycetota > Actinomycetes > Kitasatosporales > Streptomycetaceae > Streptomyces > Streptomyces sp. PSU-S4-23. The sequence goes on from NZ_JBVMUU010000002.1 coordinate 1,772,081, forward strand.
CCGCCGAGTCCGTACTTGGGGGCGATCGTCTTCGCGTCGCGCTCCAGTTCGGCCCAGGTGCGCGGGGGCCGCACGCCCTCCTCGGCGAGGATGTCCTTGCGGTAGAGCAGCAGACCGGCGTTGGTCACATACGGCACCGCGTACAGCCGGCCGTCGTAGGTCGCCGTGCCCACGACCGGCGGCAGGAAGCTCTGCAGCGGGAAGCGGTCGCGGGGCAGCGGCCGTATCCAGCCGGCCGCCGCGAACTCGGAGGTCCAGGCGACATCGATGTTGAGGACGTCGAAGCGGCCGCGGTCCCCGCCCCGGAGATCGGTGGTCATCTGCGCATGGGTCTCGTCGGCGGAGTCCGGCAGTTCGACGAGGGTGACCCGCTCGCCGGGATGGGTGCGGTTCCAGCCCTCCAGCAGCGGGCCGAGGTAGCCGGTGAGGTCGCCCGCGGTCGCCAGGGTGAGCGGGCCCCGGCCGTGCACGGCCCCCTCGTCGGCACGGGCGCCCGAGGCCATATAACCGGTCATGACCACAGCAAGGACGAGAAGGCCCCTACCGGCGGCGCGCGTCCACCGCATAGGTTCCTCCCTGTACACCGGCACCGGGCACCCTCGCCCGAAGTCAGGGCCATGTATACCCGTTAGGTATGGGCGATACTAGGGCCTGGAGCACATGACGAGGACGCGAGGAGGACAGCACGAGTGCGCCTGGCTCTCCTGGCTCTCCTCTCGCGCGGCCCGGCCCACGGCTACGAGCTCAAGCAGGACCTTGAGCAACTGCTGGGCTCCGCGTACCCTCAGCCCAACGTCGGCCAGATCTACGTCACCCTCGGCCGCCTCGAGAAGTCCGGACTGATCGAGGGCGAGGAGGTCGAGCAGTCCAGCCGGCCCAACAAGAAGATCTACCACCTCACCGACGCCGGGCGGGAGGCGCTGCGCGCCTGGTTCGAGGAGACGGCCGACGAGCCCCGGGTACGCGACGAGTTCTTCATGAAGCTCGCCCTCGCCCCGCGGACCGGTCTCGCCGACCAGATCACCCTGATCAACAAGCAGCGGCGCCAGTACCTCAACACCATGCGCAACCTGTCGAAACTGGCCGCCGCCGAAGACCGCGACAACCGGATCGCCCACCTGCTGATCGAGGGCGCGATGCTGCATCTGCAGGCCGACCTCGACTGGCTGGAGCGGTGCCAGGAGGAACTGGAGGAGCCGGAGTGAGCCACAGCCCCGCTCCTCTGCTGCGGGCCGAGGGGCTCGTCAAGACCCACTACGGCGAGGGTGCGCCGGCGCACGCGGTGCGCGGCGTCGACCTGCGCGTGACCCGAGGCGAGTTCGTGGCCGTCACCGGCCCGTCCGGCGCCGGGAAGTCGACGCTGCTGCACCTGCTGGGCGGCCTGCAGCGGCCGGACCGCGGCAGCATCTGGCTGGACGGCGAGTGCACCGACTCCTACACCGAGGCGCGCTGGGCCGTGGAGCGCAGAAAGCGCATCGGGATCGTCTTCCAGTTCTTCAACCTGGTGTCCAACCTGTCGGTCTCGGACAACGTCGAACTGCCCGCGCTGCTCGCCGGCCGGTCGCCCCGGCAGGCGCGGTCCGAGCGGCAGGAGCTGCTGGCCGAGCTGGGTCTGGAGGGCAAGGAGCGCAGCATGCCGGGCGAGCTGTCCGGTGGCGAGCAGCAGCGGGTCGCGCTGGCCCGGGCCCTGGTGAACCATCCGCCGCTGCTGCTCGCCGACGAGCCCGCGGGCAGCCTCGACAGCAAGGGCACCCGCGAGGTGATGCGGCTGCTCTCCCGCTTCCACCAGCGGGGCCAGACCATCCTGCTCGTCACCCATGACGCCCGGCTGGCGAGCGCCGCGGACCGGGTGATCAGCTTCTTCGACGGCCGGATCGCCGACGACGCGGAGCTGGACGGCACGCCGTCGCGGGGTCCGGGGATCTCGGGTGTGCTGGAGCTGAAGGACTGACTGCGGTGGACGACCAGCTGCCGACGGACGGCCGCACGGGGCGGCCGGCACACGCGCCGGGCCCCCGCCGCGCCCCGCACGGGCCGAGGGGCTGAGGCCGGTGCGAGCCACCCTGCGCTGGGCGCACTCCGATCTGCGGACGCACCGCGGCGAGGCGCTGTTCATCGTGCTCGCCACCGCCGGCGTCGTCGCCTCACTGCTGCTGGCCACAGCCCTGTTCGGCTATGCGACCAACCCTTGGCAGCGGGTCTTCACGCAGGCACACGGCGCCCACGTCTGGATCCACACCGGCCCCTCGGCCGACACCCGCCGGCTCACCGTCCTGGACGGCGTCGAGGCCGTCGCCGGCCCCTATCCCACCGAGTCCACCACGGTCGTCTCACGGGGCACCCGCGCCTCCGTCGAACTGCGCAGCACCCCCCGGCCGCCCTCCGTCGGCCGCCCGCTGCTCACCTCCGGCCGCTGGCTCGACCCCGCCCACCCCAGTGGCGTGGTCCTGGAGAGCCGGCTCGCCCGGGCACTGCTGGCCGAGCCCGGCGACACGCTGACGCTGCCCGGCACGGCCCGGACCCTGACCGTCCTCGGCATCGCCGACAGCGCCGAACCCCGCTACAGCCCCGGGGAACAGCCGGGGCTCGTCTGGGCGCTGCCGTCCGCCGTGCGCAACCCCGGCGGCCAGGTGACCGGGCTGCGTCTGACCGACCCCGGCGACACCGACTATGCAGTCCAGCGGGCCGTGACCGTGCTGGGCGCCGGCGCGGTCGACGAGGTCTCCACCTGGCGGCAGGCCCGGTCCGAGGCACAGGGCGACAACCGGCTGCTGGGCCAGGTGCTGGGCCTGTTCGGCCTGGGCTCACTGATCGCCGCCGCATTCGCGGTGCACGGGGCCATCGGCACCCGTATCCGCGGGCATCTGCGGGACATCTCGGTGCTGAAGGCGATCGGTTTCACTCCCGGCCAGGTCGTGCGGATCTTCCTGCTCCAGCACGTCGCCTACGCGCTGCTGGGCGCGGTGGCCGCCGCTGCCGTCACGCAGGGCCTGGGCCGCCGGATCCCGGGGCGGCTCGGCGACGCGGTCGGAGTGTGGCAGGGGCTGCCGGACCACACGGTGGCGCTGTTCGCGGTGCCGGTGGGAGCCGTGCTGTTCATCGCCGCGACCACGGGGCTCGCGGCCTGGCGGGCGGGGCGAGTGCCTCCGGTGCCGGTGCCGCGGCCCACGGCACCGGCCGGCGGGCGTCTGTCGGGTGTGGCGCGCAGGGCCCTCGGTCTGCGGCTGCCGCCCGCGCTGGTCCTGGGCTGCCACCAGGCGTTCACGCGTCGTCCCCGGTCGCTTGCCACGGTCGCCCGGCTGGCGCTGCCGCTGCTGCTGATCGTGGTGGCGATGAGCGCGTGGACCACCATCGACCGCTTCCACCGCAGTCCCGAGCAGGTCGGTCTGCCGGCCGCCCTCACCGTGCGCCCCGACGGCGGTCTCGGTGACACGGCCGCCCGCTCCCTGCTGGCCGGCAGTCCGCAGGTCGCCGCGGCCTACCCGGGGGTCGAGGTGGCGGCCCTCGTGCCGGGCCAGACGGCCACGATCGCCCTGCGCGGCCTGGGTACCCGCCAGGACCCCTACCCCTACGCCCTGGCCGACGGACGCGCCCCGCTGGGTCCCGACGAGGCGGTGGCCGGCCAGGGGCTGCTCGACCTGCTGCATGTGGGCGTCGGCGACTGGGTGCGCATGACGGTGGGCGACCAGCCGCAGATCCTGCACATCGTGGGCCGCAGCATCGAGCCGGAGAACGCCGGGCGGGTCATCTCCACCTCGCTCGACACCCTCCGCGAGAACGACTCCCGGCTGCGTCCCACCCTCTACCAGCTGCGGCTGCGGCCGGGCGCCGATCCGCACGAGGTCGCCGGCGAGCTGGCCGCGGCCGCCCACGGGCGCCTCGACGTGCATCCCGTGACGAATCCGGCGGACGGACTGTCGCCGCTGCGAGGAGTCGTCGCGGGGCTGATCGCCGTCCTCGCGCTCATCGGGCTGATCGAGCTGCTGACCGCGATCGGCGGCACCGTCCGCGAGGGCGAGCGGGATCTGCTCGCCCTCAAGGCGATCGGTCTGTCCCCGCGGCAGATCACGGCGGTCACCGTCACGGCCACCGCCTGCACCGCGCTGGCCTCGGTCGCCGTCGGTGTGGCGCTCGGGATCCCCCTCGCCCACTGGCTGATCGACGCCCAGGGCCGCTCCAGCGGTATCGGCGCGGGGCTGGCCCAGGGGCCGTCCCCGGTCCTGCTGCTGCTGTTCGGGGCCGCCGCCGTGCTGGGCGCCGCCGCCCTCGCCGCCGTGCCCGCGGCCCGCGCGGCACGGCGCCGGCTCGCGGACACCCTGAGCGCGGTGGCCTGAGCGCGGTGGCCTGAGCACGGTGGCCTGAGCGCGGTGGCCTGAGCACGGCGATCCGGTGGACCCGGGGGATCCGGTGGACCCGGGGCCGGCCGCCGCGGATCAGCCGGCGTGGGGGCCGGGGCCGTACGGGTTCTGGGGCGGGTACGGCGGCCGCGGATCGTACGGGTACGGCGGCGCCGGGGGCTGCGGATAGCCGTAGGGGGCGCCCTGGCCGTGCGGATGGGCCGGACCCGGCGCGTACGGATTGCCGTACGGATTGCCGTACGGATTGCCGTAGGGGCTGCCGTAGGGGTTTCCCTGGGGGCTCCCGGGCGGGGGCGGGTGACCGCTCGGCGAGTACGGCGGCGGAGGAGGAGGCAGCGGTGGCAGGGTCGACGGGTGCGCGCCCAGCCGGATGCCGTACCGCCGGCGCAGGCGGTTCATCTCCAGCAGGGCGATTCCCGTGACCGTCAGCGGTGCGCCCAGGATGAAGACGACACCCATGGTGAGGCTGAGCCCGTGCAGATCACCGGTGGCCAGGTCCGGGATCGCCATCAGCCACGTCGTCACGGTGGCGAGCAGCGGCGGCAGACAGCGGTGCACCGCCGCGGTGCCGAAGAAGTTCCCGGACAACCGCACGGCCCCGGCCCCCACGAAACCGGTGAGCCAGATCGCCGGCAGGCCGAGCAGCAGGAGAAGCGGGCCTGTGCCGTCCACCAGCATCCACACCAGCACCGTCACGACGACCGAACCGACGAAGAGCAGCAGCAGCTTGACCGCGTTCACCAGGGAGGCGCGCAGTTGGCGGACGGTTCCGGTGCGCCGCCAGACGTAGAGCATCACGCCGGTCGTCAGAGGCGTGATCAGCAGCAGGACGAGACACGCCGTCAGCATGTTCTGCAGCATCTCGTCGAAGGCGAAGCCGCCCTGCACGAACGTGTAGACGCCCACGGCCGCGATCGCGCCGGCCACCAGCCGGATGCGCTTGAGCGTCTCCACGGCGGGATCGACCGTCTCCGGGATCCACGCCGGGTGGAAGACGGCCCTCGCCACGTTCTTCGGCCTGATGAACGACCTCGGCGTCAGCCTCTCGCTGAGCCATCGCCCGCGCGAACCGGCCACTTCCGCTCCCCCCGTCAGCCGTCGTGATCGCCGGAGGAGTCTACGGGAGGCGGACGGCCCCGCGCCGTCCGCCTCCCCATGCCGTGACCGCTAACGGCCGCGCAGCGCGCGGTACTTGGCGACGAGGGCCTTGGTGGACCCGTCGAGGTCCGGGATGTCGGCGCCATCGGTCAGCGCGGGCTCGATCCGCTTGGCGAGGACCTTGCCGAGTTCGACGCCCCACTGGTCGAAGGAGTCGATGTGCCAGATCGCGCCCTGGACGAACACCTTGTGCTCGTAGAGGGCGATCAGCTGGCCGAGCACCGACGGGGTGAGTTCCCTGGCGAGGATCGTGGTCGTCGGGTGATTGCCCTCGAACGTCTTGTGCGCCACCAGTTCCTCGGGCACGCCCTCGGCGCGCACCTCGTCCGGGGTCTTGCCGAAGGCCAGCGCCTGGGTCTGGGCGAAGAAGTTGGCCATCAGCAGGTCGTGCTGGGCGACCAGTCCGGGGGCGAGGTCGGCGACGGGTTCGGCGAAGCCGATGAAGTCGGCCGGGATCAGTTTGGTGCCCTGGTGGATGAGCTGGTAGTAGGCGTGCTGCCCGTTGGTGCCCGGGGTGCCCCACACCACCGGGCCCGTCTGCCACTCCACCGGGTGCCCGTCGCGGTCCACCGACTTGCCGTTGGACTCCATGTCCAGCTGCTGGAGATAGGCGGTGAACCTCGACAGGTAGTGCGAGTACGGCAGGACGGCGTGCGACTGGGCGTCGTGGAAGTTGCCGTACCAGATGCCCAGCAGGCCCAGCAGCAGCGGGACGTTGGACTCGGCGGGCGCGGTGCGGAAGTGCTCGTCGACGATGCGGAAGCCGTCGAGCATCTCCCGGAAGCGGTCGGGGCCGATGGCGATCATCAGGGACAGGCCGATCGCCGAGTCGTACGAGTAGCGGCCGCCCACCCAGTCCCAGAACTCGAACATGTTGTCCGGGTCGATTCCGAACCCGGCGACCTTCCCGGCGTTCGTCGACAGGGCGACGAAGTGCCGGGCGACCGCCTCCTGGCCGGCCTTCAGCTGGTCGAGCAGCCAGGCGCGGGCCGAGGTCGCGTTGGTGATCGTCTCGATCGTCGTGAACGTCTTCGAGGCGATGACGAACAGCGTCTCGGCCGCGTCCAGGTCCCGTACGGCCTCGTGCAGGTCGGCGCCGTCCACGTTGGAGACGAAGCGGACCGTCAGGTCGCGGTCGGTGCAGGAGCGCAGTGCCTCGTAGGCCATCGCCGGGCCCAGGTCGGAGCCGCCGATGCCGATGTTGATCACGTTCTTGATGCGCCTGCCGGTGTGCCCGGTCCACTCGCCCGAGCGGATCCGGCCGGCGAAGCCGGCCATCTTGTCGAGCACGGCGTGCACCCGGGGCACGACGTTCTCCCCGTCCACCTCGATCACCGCGTCCCGCGGGGCGCGCAGCGCGGTGTGCAGGACCGCGCGGTTCTCGGTCGTGTTGATCTTGTCGCCGCGCAGCATGGCGTCCCGGAGGCCGACGACGTCCCTCGCGGCCGCCAGCTCGCGCAGCAGCCGCAGCGTCTCGTCGGTGACCAGGTGCTTGGAGTAGTCGACGTGGAGGTCCCCCACCTGCAGGACGTACCCGCTGCCGCGTCCGGGGTCAGCCGCGAACAGGTCGCGCAGGTGCACCTCGCCGAGTTCCTCGCGGTGCTCGGCCAGAGCGGTCCACTCGGGCGTCCGGTCGAGCCTGGTACGGCTGTCTGCGTTCATCTCGGACTTCAGCCTTCTTCCTCGCCTGTACTGCTGCGTACCTCGCCCCGCTGCCGACCCAACCTAGTTGATCAGGACGTGGGGCGACCCGTCGTCGCGCCGGCCCGCGGCGCACCCACAGGTACGTCCGGCTCGCGCGCGGTTATCAACGAGGTGACGGCGAGCGCGAAGAGGACGGCCGTCAGCAGCGCGGGTCCGTGGAGCCCGTACATCCGCGCCACGGCCCCGCCGAGGAGGGCGCCGAGCGGGGCTCCGGACGTCGAGGCGGTGCGGAACGCGGAGGCGATGCGGCCCACCATGGGGGCGGGGCTGCGGCGCTGCATCAGTGCGACCTGGTTGACGTTCCACACCATGCCCATGGCGCCCAGCGGCAGCATGCCCGCCAGCAGCGCGCCCGGGTGCCGCACGGTCCCCATCAGCAGCAGGGACGACGTCTGGACGCTCCCGGCCACGAGCAGCGCGGGCCCGTCCGGTACGGCGTGCGATCCGCTGGGCCAGGAAGCCGCCGGCGAGGCCGCCCGCCGCGTACGCCGTCATCGCGGCCGCGTATCCCGCGCTGCCCGCGTGCAGCCGGCCCGTCACCCGCAGCACCAGCGTCCCGATCAGGGCACCCATCCCGAACAGGCCACGACCAGGCCGCGCACGGTGTCCACGGCCCACATCGCCCGCCGCTGGTCGACCCGGTCCGCCACGGCCCCGCCGAGCAGTCCGAAGAGCAGCCAGGGGGCATAGCCGCAGGCGGTGACGGAGGCGACGGCGAGCGGGTCGTCCGTGAGGCGTACGGCGAGCAGGGGCAGCGCGGCCGTCCGTAAGGCGTCCCCGAACCGGGAGACCACGGCGGCGGTCCACAGCCGCCCGAATCCCCCGCGCCACCCGGGGCGCACGGACGCCCAGAATCTCTGTCGTCGCCACGGCTCCCCCTCACGATGCGTCGATGCGCACACCGTAGGGGGCGGCACTGACAATCGGCGCGAAGGCGGCCGCCACCGGGCCCGTAAAGCCGCTGCGGCCAGCCACCTTCGGTGTCCGGCCGGATCGCAACGTCTAGATTTCGCCCCGCAGTTTGGCGAGCGCCTCCGCGAGGATCGCCTCGCCGTCCGCGTCGCTGCGCCGCTCCCGCACATAGGCGAGGTGCGTCTTGTACGGCTCGGTGCGCGGAGGGTCCGGCGGGTTGTCCCGGTCCTGTCCGGCGGGAAAGCCGCAGCGCGGGCAGTCCCAGGTGTCGGGAACCTGCGCGTCGCTGGCGAAGCTCGGCTGCGTCTCGTGCCCGTTGGAGCACCAGAAGGAGACGCGCAGACGCGGCGCGGACTCGCCGCGCTCGGCCTCGCCCATCGGCCCCGCCCCGACCCGGCTTCCTCGGATCGCGTTGCCACTTGCCACGGTCGTAACTCCCTGCGTGATGGTGCCGCGAAGCGAGTCGGCGTTTCGCTTCGCTGCGAGCGCCTCAGTCTACGTAAGGCCCAACGCGCGTCCAGTGATGGGAGTTACCCCCGCCCCTAGACGCACGCCCCATGATAGGCCGCGTCCGAAGACCCGTACCGAACATGGGGCGTCACGTACTCAATGTGAGGTTTGCCGTTATACGGCAGACCCTAGTTGTTGATCTTCATCAGAATGCCGAGCACCACGATGCACGCAAACCAGAGCAGACCGACCACGACGGTGATCCGGTCGAGGTTGCGCTCGGCGACCGAGGAGCCGCCGACGGAGGACTGCATGCCGCCACCGAACATGTCGGAGAGGCCGCCGCCCTTCCCCTTGTGCATCAGCACCAGCAGCATCAGCAGCAGGCTGAAGACGATCAGGGCGATCGAGAACCCCAAAACCACGGCTGGACCAACTTCCTCGGAGTCGGATGGACGACGGGGCCGGATCTCTTGTTGAAACTTCACGTTCCACGGGCTGAGTACCGGCCCCGCAAGAGTACGACGGATCGCGCCTACGTCACACTCACTGATCGCGGAAGCGGACGATCCTGACGAACTCGTCGGCATCCAGTGAGGCGCCGCCGACCAGGGCACCGTCGATGTCCGGCTTGGCCATGATCTCGGCGACGTTCCCGGCCTTCACCGAGCCGCCGTACTGGATCCGCACCTTGTCGGCCACGTCCTGTGCGTACAGCTCGGCGATCTTGCCGCGGATGGCCGCGCAGACCTCCTGGGCGTCGTCGGCGCCGCAGACCTTGCCGGTGCCGATGGCCCAGACGGGCTCGTACGCGATCACGATCGACTCGACCTGCTCGGCCGGCAGGTCCTTCAGACCGCCCTCGACCTGGGCGAGCGTGTGCGTGACGTGGTTGCCCGCGTCGCGGACCTCCAGTTCCTCGCCCACGCACATGATCGGGGTCAGACCGTGCTTGAAGGCGGCCTTGACCTTGGCGTTCACGAGCTCGTCGGTCTCCCGGTGGTACTGCCGCCGCTCGGAGTGCCCGATCACCACATACGTGCACTTCAGCTTGGCCAGCAGCGGGCCGGAGATCTCACCGGTGTAGGCGCCGGAGTCGTGCGCCGAGAGGTCCTGGGCGCCGTACTTGATCCTGAGCTTGTCGCCGTCGACCAGGGTCTGCACGGAGCGCAGGTCGGTGAAGGGCGGCAGGACGGCGACCTCGACGGCCTCGTAGTCCTTGTCCGCCAGGGCGAAGGCGAGCTTCTGGACGTGGGCGATGGCCTCCAGGTGGTTGAGGTTCATCTTCCAGTTGCCCGCCATCAGCGGCATGCGGGTGCTCATCGAGGTTCAGTCCTCCAGTGCGGCGAGGCCGGGGAGCGTCTTGCCCTCGAGGTATTCGAGGGAGGCGCCGCCGCCGGTCGAGATGTGGCCGAATGCCGACTCGTCGAAGCCCAGTGTGCGGACGGCCGCGGCGGAGTCGCCGCCGCCGACCACGGTGTAGCCCGGGGAGTCGACGAGCGCCTGGGCGACGGCCCTGGTGCCCTCGGCGTAGTCGGGGTGCTCGAAGACGCCCATGGGACCGTTCCAGAAGACGGTGGCCGCGTCGGCGAGCTTCGAGGCGTACAGCTTGCGGGTCTCCGGACCGATGTCCAGGCCCTCCTGGTCGGCCGGAATGGAGTCGGCGGCAACCACCGTCGGGTGCGCCGGGGCCTTGGTCCTCAGGTCCGGGAAGTCGGGCGAGACCAGCGCGTCCACGGGCAGCACCAGCTCGACGCCGGTCTTCTCGGCCCGCGCGATGTACTCGGTGACGGCCGGGATCTGGTCCTCCTGGAGGAGGGACCTGCCGACCTCGTAGCCCTTGGCCTTGAGGAAGGTGTAGGCCATGCCGCCGCCGATGAGCAGCCGGTCCGCCTTGCCGAGCAGCTCGTCGATGACGGCCAGCTTGTCGGAGACCTTGGCGCCGCCCAGCGCGACGACGTACGGCCGCCGGACGTCCTCGGTGAGCTTCTTCAGTACGCCGACCTCGGTGGCGATGAGGTAGCCGGCGTAGTGCGGCAGCCGGGCCGGCAGGTCGTACACGGAGGCGTGCTTGCGGTGCACGGCGCCGAAGCCGTCGCCCACGTACACGTCGGCGAGGGCGGCGAGCCGGCTGGCGAACTCGGCGCGCTCGGCGTCGTCCTTGGAGGTCTCGCCGGGGTTGAAGCGCAGGTTCTCGATGACCGCGACCTGGCCGGGCCGCAGGCCGTCCACGACGTCGTGGGCGGCGGGGCCGACGGTGTCCTGGGCGAACGCCACGGGCGTGCCCAGCAGTTCGCCGAGGCGTTCGGCGGCCGGCCGCAGCGAGAAGTCCGGGTCCGGGGCGCCCTTGGGGCGGCCCAGGTGCGAGGCCACGACCACCCTGGCGCCCGCGTCGGCGAGGGCCTTCACGGTGGGCAGGACGGCGCGGATGCGGCCGTCGTCGGTGATGGCTCCGTCCGCCAGCGGGACGTTCAGGTCGGCGCGGACGAAGACCCGCTTGGTGTCCACTCCTTCGGAGAGGAGTTCGTCGATCGTCTTCATAAGGGTTGCTCCAGGGGAAGGGCTCTTGATCGTACGAGGGCCGATCGACCGGCCCGCGAGCCGGGGGCCCGCTGTACGCGAGTCAGGGCCCGGGCGGCGCGACGGTGCGCTGCCCGAGCCCTGTTCTCACATCGACGTGCCTGTTTCGGTGATCAGAGCTGGTTGCCGACGAAGACCGTCAGGTCGACGAGGCGGTTGGAGTAGCCCCACTCGTTGTCGTACCAGCCGATGATCTTCACGTTCTTGCCCTCCTGGACCATGGTCAGGGAGGAGTCGAAGGTGCAGGACACCGGGGCACTGACGATGTCGGAGGACACGATCGGGTCCTCGGTGTAGTCGAGGAGGCCCTTGAGCTCGCCCTCGGCGGCCTTCTGGAAGGCGGCGTTGACCTCTTCCTTGGTGACCTCACGGCTGAGCTCGACGACCAGGTCGGTGACGGAGCCGGTCGGGACCGGGACGCGCATGGCGATGCCGTCCAGCTTGCCCTTGAGCTGCGGCAGGACCAGGGCGGTGGCCTTCGCGGCACCGGTGGTGGTCGGAATGATGTTCTCGGCCGCGGCACGCGCCCGGCGCAGGTCGCTGTGCGGGAAGTCCAGGATGCGCTGGTCGTTCGTGTACGCGTGCACCGTGGTCATCAGGCCCTTGACGATGCCGAAGTTCTCGTCGAGCACCTTCGCCATCGGCGCCACGCAGTTGGTGGTGCAGGACGCGTTGGAGATGACGTGGTGGTTCGCCGGGTCGTACTGGTCCTGGTTGACGCCCATGACGATGGTGACGTCCTCATCCTTGGCCGGAGCCGAGATGATGACCTTCTTCGCACCACCGGCGAGGTGCTTGGCGGCGTCGTCCTTCTTCGTGAAGATGCCCGTCGACTCGATGACGATGTCGACGCCCAGTTCACCCCACGGGATGTCGGCGGGGTTGCGCTCGGAGAGGACCTTGATGGTCTTGCCGTCGACGGTGATCGTGTCGGCGGTGTGGGAGACCTCCTGCTTGAGGCGGCCAAGAATCGTGTCGTACTTCAGCAGATGAGCGGTGGTCGCGGTGTCACCGAGGTCGTTGACAGCCACGATCTCGATGTCTGCACCCTGTTCCAGCAGCGCGCGGAAGTAGTTACGCCCGATGCGGCCGAAGCCGTTGATGCCTACGCGGATCGTCACGAACCGATCTCCTCGTTGGTACGCCGGCTGTCGACGCCGGCGAGCTGGATGTGATGTCCCCGACCGCCTACGACCCTACCCCGCTGAGGCCCCCGAAGTGACATCCGTATGGCCCGTACCCGGCAGTGCGGCCCGTACCCGCCGGTAGGGGTACGGACCACCCGGGCCCAACAGCCCCATCACTCCTTCCGGCGACAGGGAACCATCCGCCGTTGACCGCCCGCGGTCAGCCGCCGAGCGCGGCGAGCGCCTTCCGGACCAGTGCCGACCGGTCGGCCGCCGAGGCGACCTGCTCCAGGCCGAAACCCAGCAGCACGGTGCGGTCCGTGGTGACCGCTCCGTAGGTCGTGAACAACTCCCTTGTGCGTGAGAAGTCCTTGAGGACGGCCGGGCTCCCCGCGGGCGGCCCGGCCACGCTCCACGCGCCCAGGGATGCCTCGAAGCCCTCGGTCTCCGTGGCCGTGCCGCCGGCGACGAGGGAGGCGTCGTCGACGAGGAGGCCGTGGCCGCCGGTGCTCGGGTCGGTGATGTAGCTCAGCGAGATCTCGGCCTTCTTCCCCGCGTACGCGCTCAGGTCGAAGTTCACCTGCTGCCAGCCGTCCGAGGCACCGGTGAGGCTGTGCCAGGCGCCGGTGGTGCCGGTCGCGGCGCAGCCGCTCGCCGCCACGGTCAGGTAGTGCTTGAGCCAGGGGTGCTCGCCGACGAGGAATCCGGCCTCGCAGTCCGTCGGCACGGCCTCCCGGGTGGCGCCGCCGGCCTCCGGCAGCGTGGTCCAGTCGTCGGCCCCGGCCGTGTGGGCCTCCACCACGGCGTGGTCGTATCCCGGCTCGGTGTCCCACAGCAGTTGGGCGCGCAGCGTGGGCTTGTCGGCCGCGCTCACCCGGGTGAGGTCGATCGTGCGGGTGAGCCGCTTGTAAGCGTTGTCGGTGTGCGCGGCCGCGGCCATGTACGAGCCCGCGTAGGGCTCGTACGGGTCGGCCGTCCCGGTGAACCGGCCCGCCCCCGCGCTCGCGAACTGGGGGTACGTGCCGACGGCCAGCTCATCCGAGGTCACGCCGTAGGAGCCCGCCTTGTCCAGCGGGTTGCCGGGCGCGCCGGCCAGCACCGCGGTGAGGCCGTCGAGCCCGCCGGACCCGGTGAAGCCGGTGGCCCCCGGGGTCGACGTGCGCGAGTAGGCGCCCAGGTAGTACTGGCTGAAGTCGTCCGAGGGGGTGCCGTCGCCGAGGTCGACACTGCCGCCGGCCTGCTCCCCCGCCTCGATCAGCCTGCCGCCCTCGTTGAGGAAGGCGCGCAGCCGGAGCTGGGTGGCCTCGCCGGGACCGTTCACGCCCGAGTAGTGGACCACGGTCCTGAAGTGGTCGAGCACGCCGAGCGCGTCGGGCGCGCCCCGGGTGGCGACGTCCCAGACGGCGGCTCTGCGGCCGGCCGCCCTCAGGGCGTCGACGTAGGTCTGCGCCCGCGCGGCCTCGGCGCCCTCCTCGGCGACCACCAGGGTGTCGGCCGCCGGCCGCTCGGCGACGGTGTAGGTGAAGTGAGCGCTGGAGGTCGCCCCGCCGCTCCGGGCGCGGCCCGTGAACCAGACCTCCACCCTGTCGCCCGGGTCGGCCCCCTTGACCGCGGCGCGGTACTCGTCGAAGTAGAGGTTGTCGCCGCCCCCGTACGTCGTGCCGCCCTTCCAGGGCCTGAGCGTCCGCTCCCGGACGCGTCCGCCGTTGATCCGGTACCGGAGCCTCTTGTGGCGTACCGACTTGCGCGCGACGACCGAGACCTCCTGGTCCGCGCCGCGCGCGTACGACGCCGGGAACGCGGCCGGGGTGAAGTCCGGCGCGTCGATGCCGACCGGGGAGGACGGCCGGTCGGGGTGGGACGCCGTCTCGGCGACGGAGAGGGCGAACGGGATGTTCTTCTCAAACTCCCGCTCGATCAGCTTCTCGTCGTCGGGGAAGTTGAAGACCGACCGGCAGTCGGCCGCGTTCCAGGCGTCGTTCGGGTCGCTGTCCGAGGCGGTCTCGCAGGTCGACATCTCGGGCGTGAACATCGCCATGCCGTTGACGTTCGACGCGTGGCCGTCGGCCTCACCGTTGGTGGTGTACAGCTCCGAGGAGACCTGGGAGCGGTAGCCGGGAACGGCCGGGTTGTCGGGGGTACCGGCGAGAGCCTTGTAGAGCACGTCGTCCGGGGTCGGCGTGGCGACCTGCCAGCCGACGCCGTAGAGGAGGAGTTCGGCGGCGGAGTGGTAGTTGATGCCGTACGTGAACCCGATGCGCTTCTCCAGGTCGTCGAGCGCCCGGGTCTCCGGCTCCGACTGCGGGCCGGGCCCTCGATAGGTCTCGCTGGTGGGGAGGGGAGAGGAGCCCTCGTCGTCGTAGCCCCACTTGTAGGCGAAGTTGCGGTTGAGGTCGACGCCGTCGGCGACGGTGATGGCGCCGTCGCCGTCGACGTCGCGCAGGTTCTTGCGCCACAGACGGGTGCCGGCGTCCTTGAAGGTGTGGTCGTAGCCGTCCGGGTTGGCCGAGAGGACGAACCACAGCTCGGTCGAGTCGACGATCTTCTTGATGCGCCGGTCGGTGGCGTAGTGGTCCAGGTAGTAGTGCATCAGCCGGCGGGTCATCTCCGGCGTGATCCACTCACGGGCGTGCTGGTTGGACACGTACAGCACGGAGGGCTTGGAACCGTCCCTCGAGGTCCGCGCGTTCCTGGTCAGTTTGAGTGCGAGGATGTTCTGGCCGTCGACGGTCCTGCCGATGGAGACGACCTTGGTGAGGCCGGGGTGGGCCCTGCCGGTCCGGACGATCTCCTCCTTCAGGCCGCCCTTTCCGCCGTACGGACGGAACACTCCCTGGGCCGCGTTCGTGACCCGTGTCTCGGCCCGGGCCGAGAGGGTGCGCTCGGTGAGGGCGACACCCTGCTTCCGGAGCTTCTCGGCCTGCGGGCCGGTCAGATAGACCTCGACGGCGGTCCTGCCGCTGCCGGTCACCTGCGCGCCGAGTTCACTGGCGTCCTGTCCGGCCTCGAACAGCAGGGGTAACTGCTTGCGGGTGACCTCCGCGCGGAAGACCTTGACCTCCGTGTCCCTGTCCGCGGCGGGCCGGGCGGAACCGCCCGTCTGCGCCTGGGCGACGGGCAGCGAACCCGCCCCGCCGAGCAGGAGTGCGCCGACAGCAAGGATCGATCTCGCTCTGTGTCTCATGCCCCCCCTAGCGGTGATTCGCCACGGCGGCGAACAAATGCCAGGTTCATGACGATTCATGATCGAGTCAAGGTCGCCCCATGGACGGCGCAACGCCGGTGCGATGCTCCATATGAGCGTCGGCACCGGCGTATTGAGACCTCGTGCCTCACCCCGCCAGGTTGTCCGCCATCTCCTCCGTGAGGTTGGACTCCGTACCCGGGATACCGAGGTCCGCGGCGCGCTTGTCCGCCATCGCCAGCAGACGGCGGATGCGGCCGGCGACCGCGTCCTTGGTCAGCGGCGGATCGGCGAGGGCGCCCAGTTCCTCCAGGGATGCCTGCTTGTGTTCCATCCGCAGGCGCCCCGCGGCCGCGAGGTGCTCGGGCACCTCGTCGCCGAGGATCTCCAGGGCGCGGGCGACCCGCGCGCCCGCGGCGACGGCCGCGCGCGCCGACCGGCGCAGATTCGCGTCGTCGAAGTTGGCGAGGCGGTTGGCCGTGGCGCGGACCTCGCGGCGCATCCGCCGCTCCTCCCAGGCCAGCACGGACTCGTGTGCGCCGAGGCGGGTGAGCAGGGCGCCGATCGCGTCCCCGTCCCGCACCACCACCCGGTCCACGCCCCGTACCTCGCGCGCCTTCGCCGCGATCGACAGGCGGCGGGCGGCGCCGACCAGGGCGAGTGCGGCCTCCGGGCCGGGGCAGGTCACCTCCAGGGAGGACGAGCGGCCCGGTTCCGTCAGCGAGCCGTGCGCCAGGAACGCGCCGCGCCAGGCCGCCTCGGCGTCGCAGGTGGCCCCCGAGACCACCTGCGGGGGCAGGCCGCGGATCGGGCGGCCCCGCCCGTCGACGAGGCCCGTCTGACGGGCCAGCTGGTCACCGCCCGCGACCACGCGCACCACATAGCGGGAGCCGCGGCGCAGACCGCCGGGCGCCATCACGATCAGCTCGGAACCGTGCCCGAAGATCTCCAGGATGTCCCGCTTGAGACGCCGGGCCGCCATCGCCGTGTCCAGCTCCGCCTCGATCACGATGCGGCCGCTGACCAGGTGCAGCCCGCCCGCGAACCGCAGGATCGCCGAGACCTCCGACTTTCTGCAGCAGGTCCGGGTGACGGGTAGCCGGGAGATCTCGTCCTTCACCGCTGCCGTCATCGCCATGGGCCGATCCTTCCATGCATCCGAAAAATACGGTCGTACGCGGCGGCCAACAGCTCCGGGTCGTGCCGCGGGGTTCCGTCGGTACGGGCCACCGGCGCCAGCTCGACCGCGGCGCCGAACCGCTGGGCGGCCTCGTTGAGCAAGGCGCGATCGGGCACGGCGGCCTCGTCGGCCAGCACTACGTCCAGGGCGAGTTTAGGGGCGTGTCGTCCCAAAACCTCCAAATGACGCTGCGGGGAGAAGCCCTCGGTCTCTCCGGGCTGCGGGGCGAGGTTCAGGGAGAGTACCCGGCGGGCCTTCGTCTCGGTGAGCGCGTCCAGCAGTTCGGGCACCAGCAGATGCGGAATGACCGAGGAGAACCAGGATCCGGGGCCGAGCACCACCCAGTCGGCGTCCAGGACCGCGGCGACGGCCTCGGGCACGGCGGGCGGGTCGTTCGGCACCAGGTGGACCGACTGCACCTCGCCGGGGGTGAGGGCGACGGTCGCCTGCCCCCGTACGGTGCCGATCTCGTCCGGGTGCTCCGGGTCGTGGCCCTTGACGAGCGCCTGGAGCTCCAGGGGGACGGCGGACATGGGCAGGACGCGGCCGTGTGCGCCCAGGAGCCTGCCGACCAGGTCCAGTGCCTGCACATGGTCACCGAGTTGCTCCCACAGGGCCACGATCAGCAGGTTACCGACAGCGTGGTCGTGCAGGTCGCCCTGGGACTGGAAGCGGTGCTGGATGACCCGGGACCAGGTCTGGCCCCAGTCGTCGTCCCCGCACAGCGCGGCCAGCGCCTTGCGCAGGTCGCCCGGCGGGAGCACGCCGAGCTCGTCCCGCAGCCGGCCGCTGGAGCCGCCGTCGTCGGCGACGGTGACGACCGCGGTGAGGTCACCGGTGATCCGGCGCAGCGCGGCGAGCGAGGCGGACAGGCCCATGCCGCCGCCGAGGGCGACCACCTTCGGCTGGGCGCCGCGGCGGCGCGCCCGGCCGCCGCGGCCCTCGGGCACCACCCGGCGCAGCCTGCTCAGCCGCAGAGTACGTCCGGTCACTCGCGCCCCATGTCCCGGTGCACTACCACGGTCTCCACACCTTCGGCGGCCAGGCGGGCGGCGAGCTTCTCGGACATGGCGACGGAGCGGTGCTTGCCACCGGTGCAGCCCACCGCGATGGTCACATAGCGCTTGCCCTCCCGGCGGTAGCCGGCGGCGACCAGCTGCAGCAGTTCGGCGTAGCGGTCGAGGAACTCCTTGGCGCCCGGCTGGTTGAAGACATACGCCGCGACCTCCTCGTTGAGTCCGGTGTAGGGGCGCAGCTCCGGCACCCAGTGCGGGTTCGGCAGGAAGCGCATGTCCACGACGAGGTCGGCGTCGACGGGGAGGCCGTACTTGAAGCCGAAGGACATGACGGTGGCCCTCAGCTCCGGCTCCTCCTCGCCGGCGAACTGGGCGTCCATCTTGGCCCGCAGCTCGTGCACGTTGAGGCTGGAGGTGTCGATCACGAGGTCGGCGTCGCCGCGCAGCTCGCGCAGCAGTTCCCGCTCGGCGGCGATGCCGTCGACGATGCGGCCGTCGCCCTGGAGCGGGTGCGGCCGGCGGACGGACTCGAAGCGGCGCACCAGGGCCTCGTCGGAGGACTCCAGGAAGACGATCCGCCGGGTGACGTTCTTCGCCTCCAGGTCGGCCAGGGACTCACGGAGGTTGTCGAAGAAGCGCCGGCCGCGGACGTCGACGACGACCGCGATCCGCGCGACGTTCCCCTGGGAGCGCGCGCCCAGTTCCACCATGGTGGGGATCAGCGCGGGCGGCAGGTTGTCGACGACGAACCAGCCGAGGTCCTCCAGGCACTTGGCGGCCGTCGAACGGCCTGCGCCGGACATGCCGGAGATGATCACCAGCTCGGGGATGGCCGCCTCGGGGACCCCGGCCGTTTCGATGCCCGTACCCACCTGTGCTCCGTTGTCCTGGACCGTCTGCTGCCGCGCCCGGCCCTGGCCCGTCTCCGTGCGGGTGGGCCGGTCCTGCGCTGGGCGTTCTTCCGCGTGCTGGTCGTGCTCGGTCATGTCTCCTGCCCCCGTCGTTCGTCCGGGGCCCCCGCGGGCACGGGCTCCCCGGGGGAACCCGCCGTCGTCACGGGTTCCTCCTCTTCCATGATCTCTCCAGTCGCCGTGTTCACGGCGGGCGCGGCCGGGGCCGCCTGGGCGAGGGCCACGGCGATCGTCTCGGCCGTCTTGCGGCCGATGCCGGGAACCTCCTGAATCTGGTCGATTGTGGCGGATCGCAGCTTCTTCACCGAGCCGAAGTGCTTGATAAGCGCCCGTTTGCGCGTGTCGCCGAGCCCCGGCACCTCGTCCAGGGGGCTGGACCGCAGGCGTCTGGTCCGCTTGCTGCGCTGATAGGTGATCGCGAAGCGGTGGGCCTCGTCGCGGACGCGCTGCAGCAGATAGAGGCCCTCGCTGGTGCGGGGCAGCACCACCGGGTCGTCCTCGCCGGGCAACCAGACCTCCTCCAGTCGCTTGGCGAGGCCGCACACGGCGATGTCGTCGATGCCGAGCCCGTCCAGGGCCCTCCGGGCGGCCGCGACCTGCGGCTGCCCGCCGTCGACGACGACGAGCTGCGGCGGGTAGGCGAACCGCTTCGGCCGTCCGTCGTCCTCCGCGGACGGGTCACCGTCGGCCCACTCCCCCGTCTTCTCCTTCTCGGCGAGGTAGCGCCTGAAGCGGCGGGTGATCACCTCGTGCATGGACCGGACGTCGTCCTGGCCCTCGAAGCCCTTGATCTGGAAGCGGCGGTACTCGCTCTTGCGCTGCAGCCCGTCCTCGAAGACGACCATGGAGGCCACGACGTCCTCGCCCTGGAGGTGCGAGATGTCGTAGCACTCGATCCTGAGCGGGGCGCTGTCCAGGCCGAGGGCCCCGGCGATCTCCTCCAGTGCGCGCGAGCGGGTCGTCAGGTCGGAGGCGCGCTTGGTCTTGTGGAGCGCGAGCGCCTGCTGGGCGTTGCGCTGCACCGTCTCCATCAGGGCCTTCTTGTCGCCGCGCTGCGGGATGCGCAGCGACACGTTCGACCCGCGGCGGCCGGTGAGCCAGTCCTGGACGGGCTCTATGGGGTCGGGCAGCGCCGGGACGAGGACCTCCTTGGGCACGGAGTCCCCCGTCTCCTCCCCGTACAGCTGCTGGAGGGCGTGCTCGACGAGGGCGGCGGTGGTGACGTCCTCCACCTTGTCGGTGACCCAGCCGCGCTGGCCGCGCACGCGTCCGCCGCGCACATGGAAGATCTGCACGGCCGCCTCCAGCTCGTCCTCGGCGACGGCGACGAGGTCGGCGTCGGTCGCGTCGGTGAGCACGACCGCGCTCTTCTCCATGGCCTTCTTCAGTGCCTCGATGTCGTCGCGCAGGCGGGCGGCCCGCTCGTACTCCATCTCCTCGGCCGCCTGCATCATCTGCTTCTCCAGACGACGGAGATACGTCCCCGTGCGGCCCGCCATGAAGTCGCAGAACTCCTCGGCCAGTTCGCGGTGGTCCTCGGGCGGGATCCGGCCGACGCAGGGCGCGGAGCACTTGCCGATGTAGCCGAGCAGGCAGGGGCGGCCGGTGCGCGCGGCGTTCTTGAAGACGCCGGCCGAGCAGGTGCGCACCGGGAAGACGCGCAGCAGCAGGTCGACCGTGTCACGGATCGCCCAGGCGTGCCCGTACGGCCCGAAGTAGCGCACGCCCTTGCGCTTCTGGCCGCGCATCACCTGCACGCGCGGGAACTCCTCGTTCATCGTCACCGCGAGGTACGGGTAGCTCTTGTCGTCGCGGTACTTGACGTTGAACCGGGGGTCGAACTCCTTGATCCAGGTGTACTCCAGCTGCAGGGCCTCGACCTCGGTGGACACGACCGTCCACTCCACGGACGCGGCCGTGGTGACCATGGTGCGGGTGCGCGGGTGGAGGCTCGCCAGGTCCTGGAAGTAGTTCGCCAGGCGCTGGCGCAGGCTCTTCGCCTTTCCGACGTAGATCACCCTGCGGTGCTCGTCCCGGAACCTGTAGACCCCGGGCGAGTCCGGGATCTCTCCCGGCCTGGGGCGGTAGCTGGAGGGGTCGGCCATGTCTCACACCCTACTGTCGGGAACCGACAGCGCGGCGCGTGTGCGGGCAAGGCCCGGCGGGGTCCAGGGGAGACGTCGAAGGCGATGTCCGCCGGGGGCCGCGCGGGCAGGCGGGCGGGCAGGCCGGCGCGTCCGGCCGGCCCCGGGGCCGTGGCACGGGGGCCGGGCACGGGGGCCGTGGCACGGGGCCGGGCACGGGGCCGGCCAGGTACCGGATCTCCGGTGCGGGGGGTAGCCGGCGCGGCGGCCAGGGGCGGGGCCCCGCGCCAGGAGGTGCTGGGCCTGGGTCGCCCGGAGCCCGTCCGACCCCGTCCCAGCCCGTCCGAGCCCGTCCGGCCCCGCGAGCGCCGAGCACGCGGCCTCCCGGCGCACGTCGCGCGTCCGCGCCCCTGTGGGAGCGCGCGCCCTGCGCGGTCCCGGGCCCCTGCCCCGCGACGGCGATCACCGGGAGTGAAGTCAGGAGGTTGGGCATCAGGTGTTGTCGGGGCTTGGTCAACACGCTTCAATGCGGTGGAACTTCGGGCTGTGACCGGCGAGGTTCGTTTGTGAACGACCCCGCACCCCCCTCGGGCCTCCCGGTGACACTCCATGCCAACGGTCTGACCAGCCGTCGTCAAGATCACAGAAAGGCCCCTGTATGCGGCACGGCACACAGCATGCGGACGTCGTCCCCGCGGAGTTGGCGGAGGCCCTGCGCGGCGGGCCCTTCCATGTCGCGCTGCGCGCCGCCATCGCCGCCCGGGGCCTGCCGCTGCAGCGTGTGCAGCACCATCTGTCGCGGTACGGGGTCAGGGTCGGCGTGACGAGCCTGAGCTACTGGCAGCAGGGTGCCCGCCGCCCGCAGCGGCCGGAGTCCCTGCGTGCCGTACGTGCCCTGGAGGAGATCCTCCAGCTTCCGGACGAGTCCCTGATCCGGCTGCTGGCCACGGCCGACAAGCACCCCGGACCGGACCGTCCGCCAGGCCGCTCGTACCGCTCCCTGGTGGAGGCGTCGGGGGTACTGGAACGGCTCCTCGCCGAGCTGGGGTCCGGTCTCGACGGCGGCCTGCACACGATCGGCCATCACGAGCATGTCCGCATCGGGGCGCGCCGCGAGCTGCTGACCCACGAGTCGCACCAGATAGTGCGCGCCCATAGGGATGGTGTGGACCGTTATGTCGCCGTCCACCACGGCGATCCGGGCTGCGCCCCGGAGCGGATCACGGTGCACGCGACGGAGAACTGCCGCACCGGGCGCGTGCGGTGGCATCACGACACCGGCATCCTGGTCGCGGAGCTCCTCTTCGACACGCGGCTGCGCAACGGCGACACCTTCCTCTTCCGCTACGGCTTCGAGGACGGCACCGCGGGCGCGTCGTGCGAGTACGTCCGCGGGTTCGGATTCGCGGGCGGCCAGTACGCGCTCCAGGTGCGCTTCGACGAGGAGGCGCTGCCGGTGCGCTGCCACCGGTTCACCCAGCACTCCGCTGCCGCCCCGCGCAGCGGCCGGCAGGAGCTCGCGCTGAGCGGACGCCACCGCTCGGTGCACCTGGTGGAGCCACGGGTGCGGTCGGGGATCGTGGGGATCGGGTGGGAGTGGGAGTGAGCGGCGGCCCGTGAACCGTCAGGCCACGGGGGGACCCGCCACGATCCTGCCGTCCTTCACCTCGACCGTCAGCTCCTGCAGCGGGGCGACGGCAGGAGACTGCGTGACCTTGCCCGTGACGGCGTCGAACCGGCTGCCGTGACAGGGGCAGACGAGCGTCGTGCCCGAGAGCTTGTTGATGGCGCACCCGGCGTGCGTGCACAGCGAGCTGTACGCCTTCAGGGAACCGTCCTCGGCACGGCTGACCACGACGTTCTGGTCCTGGTACAGCTTCGCGCCGCCCTTGGGGACCTCGCTCTCGGCCCCCAGTGTGACCGGCGCGGTGGGCGTGGTGGGCGTCGCGCCGCCCCCCGGCGAACAGGCCGCGAGGCCCAACCCGGCGACCGGGGTGAGAGCGGCCCCGCGAAGGACGGTACGACGGGTCGCTGAGGGGCGGGTGGACATGAGATCTCCACAGGTCAGAGCCGTGCTCGCCGCAGCGGCGGGCATCTCGAACGATACCGGCAGCCGTCCTTCGTCCTTCGGCCGGGGTTGAGTGCGGGAGGCTCACACGGACACGTAAACGCTTACGCAAGCGTTTACGCCCTGCCCTGACATGAGATACGGTCCCGGCCAGGGAAACCGAGGGGGGAGACGCGATGGCAACCATGGCCGATGTCGCACGGAGCGCCGGTGTGTCCGTCGCGACCGTCTCGCATGTGCTCAACGACACCCGTCCGGTGCTGCCCCGCACCCGGCGGGCGGTGCTCGACGCCATCGACGAGCTGGGCTACACACCGAACACACTCGCCCGTTCCCTGGTGACCTCCCGCACCCGGTCCATCGGGCTCGCCGTGTCGGCGATCAGCAATCCGTACTTCACGGAGATCCTTCAGGGTGTCGAGGCCGGTGCCCTGGAGCACGGCTACGGCCTGCTCATCGCCGATCCGCACGACGACCCGGAGCACGAGCGCGAGGTCGCCCGGCTGCTGCACGAGCGCCGCGTCGACGGCATGATCGTCGCTCCCTCCGCGGATCCGCGCGGACTCCTCACCCATCTCGGGCGGCACGGTGTACCGACCGTGTTCCTCGACCGGCTGGTGGACGGCGCGGCGGCCGCCGCCGCCCCGCCGCGGACACCGGCGCTGGACGGGTCCGAGCGGGACGCCCCCTCCGGTGCCGACTTCCGCTTCGACCAGGTCTGCGCGGAGAACACCGAACCGACGGCCGCCCTGGTCACGCATCTCGCCGGTCTGGGGCACACGCGCATCGGCCTGGTCGCGGGCCTGCCCGGGCTCAGCACCACGACCGAGCGCATCAGCGGCTACCGGCGCGGCCTGGCGGCCTCCGGTCTCCCCTACGACGAGCGGCTGGTGTCCCGGGGGGACTCCGCGGCGCAGGGTGCCGAGCGCGCCACCGCCACCCTGCTGGACCTCGCGGCACCGCCCACCGCCCTGGTCACCGCCAACAACGCGATGACCATCGGCGCGCTGCGCGCCCTGCGTGACCGCGGCCTGTCCGTGCCGGACGACATGGCGCTGTGCTGCTTCGACGACTTCGCGTGGGCCGATCTGTTCTCGCCCCGGCTGACGGCGATCTCCCAGCCGAGCAGGGAGATCGGTGCCCGGGCGGTGCGGCTTCTCCTGGAGCGGCTGGAGACGCCGGACCGTCCCTCCCGCACCGTGCGGCTCCCCTGTGCCTTCGTCCACCGCACCTCGTGCGGCTGCCCCGACACCCCCTCCGAGAAGGGAACCGTCTCGTGATCGTCGTCGCCGGTGAGGCCCTGATCGACCTGGTGCCGCAGGACACGGGTGCCCTCGCACCGTTGCGGCCGGCGCTCGGCGGCGGCCCTTACAACACCGCCGTCGCGCTGGGCCGTCTCGGCTCCCCCACGGCGTTCTGCTCCCGCACCTCCTACGACGCCTTCGGGGAGGCCCTGCTGGACGGCCTGCGCACGGCGGGGGTGGACGTCTCGACCGTGCAGCGCGGCACCGAGCCGACCACGCTGGCGGTGGCGACGATCGACGAGAACGGCTCGGCCGCGTACTCCTTCTACGTCGAGGGCACCGCCGACCGCCTGTTCACGGCACCGGCGCACCTGCCGCGGGGCACCCGCGCGGTGTCGTTCGGCACCTGCTCGCTCGTCCTCGAACCGGGGGCGAGCGCCTATGAGGAGCTGATGCGCGACGCCGCCGCACAGGGCGTGTTCACGGCGCTCGACCCGAACATCCGCCCAGGGCTGATCCCGGACCCCGACGCCTACCGGGCCCGCTTCAAGAGCTGGCTGCCGTCGGTGTCGCTGCTCAAACTCTCCGCGGAGGACGCGGAGTGGCTGGGCGGCACGCCACGCGAGTGGCTGGCCTCCGGCCCCGCGGCCGTCGTGATCACCCATGGCGGCGACGGGCTCACGGTCGTCACCCGCGAGGGGGCGGAGTACTCGGTACCGGGTGTGCGGGTCGACATCGTGGACACCATCGGCGCCGGCGACACGGTCAACGCGGCCCTGCTGCACGGGCTGGCCTCCCGCGACAGCCTCTCCCCGGCGGCGCTGGCCGGCCTGGGCGCCGACGGCTGGGGGGAACTGCTGCACTTCGCGGCCCGCGCCGCGGCGATCACCTGCTCCCGGGCCGGTGCGGAGCCGCCGTATGCGTCCGAACTGGGGGATCGCTAGCCCACGGCCGCGGGAACAGGACGGCCGACCGTGCAAGGGGCGGCGCCCCACGGGGAGTTCCCGAGGGGCGCCGTATCCGTCCGGATCTTTCGGCCTGTCCGGGCCGCAGGGCTCATGCCGTGCGGGCCCGCGTGGTCTTCTTCGCGGGT
Source organism: Streptomyces sp. PSU-S4-23 (assembly GCF_055632315.1). NCBI lineage: Bacteria > Bacillati > Actinomycetota > Actinomycetes > Kitasatosporales > Streptomycetaceae > Streptomyces > Streptomyces sp. PSU-S4-23. The sequence continues at coordinate 1,797,150 of NZ_JBVMUU010000002.1, forward strand.
GCCGCCTTCTTGGTGACGGCGGCCGCCTTCCTGGCCGCCGTGCTGTCGGCGGTCTTCGCCGTCCTGGCCGTCGCCGTCTTCTTCGCCGTCGACGCGGCCGCGACCGTCTTCCTGGCCGCCGCCTTGCGCGGGGCCTTCACGGAGGCCGCGTCGCTGACGCGTTCCGCACCGAGGATCTCGCGCAGGAACTTGCCGGTGTGGCTGGCCGGAACCCCGGCGACTTCCTCCGGCGTGCCCTCGGCGACCACGAGGCCGCCGCCCGCTCCGCCCTCGGGTCCCATGTCGACGACCCAGTCGGCGGTCTTGATGACGTCGAGGTTGTGCTCGATCACGATGACCGTGTTGCCCTTGTCGACCAGTCCGCCCAGTACCTGGAGCAGCTTGCTGATGTCCTCGAAGTGCAGACCGGTGGTCGGCTCGTCCAGGACGTAGACCGTGCGCCCGGTGGACCGCTTCTGCAGTTCGCTGGCGAGCTTCACGCGCTGGGCCTCGCCGCCGGACAGGGTGGTCGCGGACTGGCCGAGCCGGACGTAGCCGAGACCGACGTCGTTCAGGGTCTTCAGATGGCGGGCGATCGCGGGGACGGCCTCGAAGAAGTGGAGGGCCTCCTCGATCGGCATGTTCAGGATGTCGGCGATGGACTTGCCCTTGTAGTGGACCTCCAGCGTCTCCCGGTTGTAGCGGGCGCCGTGGCAGACCTCGCACGGGACGTACACGTCCGGGAGGAAGTTCATCTCGATCTTGATCGTGCCGTCGCCCGCGCAGTTCTCGCAGCGGCCGCCCTTGACGTTGAAGGAGAAGCGGCCGGGCTGGTAGCCCCGGACCTTCGCCTCGGTGGTCTCGGCGAACAGCTTGCGGACGTGGTCGAAGACACCGGTGTACGTCGCCGGGTTCGAGCGCGGGGTGCGGCCGATGGGCGACTGGTCGACGTGCACGACCTTGTCGACCAGATCGTCGCCGTCCACCCGTGTGTGCCGCCCGGGGACGTTGCGTGCGCCGTTCAGCTCGCGGGCCAGGTGCGTGTACAGGATGTCGTTCACCAGCGTCGACTTTCCGGAGCCGGACACTCCGGTGACCGCCGTGAACACGCCCAGCGGGAACGACACGTCGATGTCCTGGAGGTTGTTCTCCCGGGCACCGTGCACCGTGAGCCGACGGGACGGGTCGTGCGGGCGCCTGATGCCGGGCAACGGGATCGACTTCTTGCCCGACAGGTACTGCCCGGTCTGTGACTCCTCGTTGGCGAGCAGGTCCTTCAGGGAGCCGCTGTGCACCACCTTGCCACCGTGCTCCCCCGCCCCGGGGCCGATGTCGACGACCCAGTCGGCGACCTTGATGGTGTCCTCGTCGTGCTCGACGACGATGAGGGTGTTGCCCATGTCGCGCAGCCGGACCAGAGTCTCGATCAGCCGGTGGTTGTCACGCTGGTGCAGGCCGATGGACGGCTCGTCCAGTACGTACAGGACGCCGACGAGTCCCGAGCCGATCTGGGTGGCCAGGCGGATGCGCTGGGCCTCTCCGCCGGAGAGCGTGCCGGCCGCGCGGTTCAGCGACAGGTAGTCCAGGCCGACGTCGACCAGGAACCGCAGCCGTTCGTTGACCTCCTTCAGGACCCGCTCGGCGATCTTCTTGTCGCGGGCGTCGAGCTTCAGCTCGCCCAGGAAGTCCGCGCAGTCGCTGATCGACATCGCGGAGACCTCGGCGATCGACCTGCCCATGATCGTGACCGCGAGGACGACCGGCTTGAGGCGGGTGCCCTCACAGCTGGGGCAGGGCACCTCGCGCATATAGCCCTCGAAGCGCTCACGGCTGGCATCGCTCTCGGCCTCGCTGTGTCGGCGCTTCACGAAGGGGACGGCGCCTTCGAAGGGCGTCGTGTACACGCGTTCGCGCCCGTACCGGTTGCGGTACCGGACCTCGATCTGCGTCTTGTGGCCGTGGAGCAGGGCCTTCCTGGCGCGCTGCGGCAGGCCCGCGAAGGGGATGTCGGTCCGGAACCCCAGCGCGTCCGCGAGGGCGCCGACGAGCCGGCCGAAGTAGTCCTTGGTGTGCCCGTGCGACCAGGGGTGGATGGCGCCCTCGTCGAGGGTCTTCTCCTCGTCCGGGACGATGAGCTCGGGGTCGACCTCCATGCGCGTGCCGATGCCGGTGCACTCGGGGCAGGCGCCGAAGGGCGAGTTGAAGGAGAAGGAGCGGGGCTCCAGCTCCTCGAAGGACAGGTCGTCGTACGGACAGTACAGGTGCTCCGAGTACATCCGCTCGCGCTCGGGGTCGTCCTCGGGGAGATCGACGAAGTCGAGCACGACCATGCCGCCGGACAGGCCGAGCGCGGTCTCCACGGAGTCGGTGAGCCGGCGCTTGGCGGAGTCCTTCACCGTGAGCCGGTCGACGACCACCTCGATGGTGTGCTTCTCCTGCTTCTTCAGCGTGGGCGGGCTGGACAGCTGGATCGTCTCACCGTCCACACGCGCCCGGCTGTACCCCTTGGTCTGGAGGTCGGCGAAGAGATCGACGAACTCCCCCTTGCGCTCGCGCACCAGCGGCGACAGCACCTGGAACCGGCTTCCCTCGGGCAGTTCCAGGACCTTGTCGACGATGGCCTGCGGCGACTGGCGAGAGATCGGGCGGCCGCACTGGGGGCAGTGCGGCTTGCCGATGCGCGCGAAGAGCAGACGCAGGTAGTCGTAGACCTCGGTGATGGTGCCGACCGTCGAGCGCGGGTTGCGCGAGGTCGACTTCTGGTCGATGGAGACCGCCGGCGAGAGGCCCTCGATGAAGTCGACGTCCGGCTTGTCCATCTGGCCGAGGAACTGCCGGGCGTACGAGGACAGCGACTCGACGTAACGCCGCTGGCCCTCGGCGAAGATCGTGTCGAAGGCCAGCGAGGACTTGCCCGACCCCGACAGGCCCGTGAACACGATGAGCGAGTCGCGCGGCAGGTCGAGCGAGACATTCTTGAGATTGTGCTCGCGCGCGCCACGGACGATGAGACGGTCGGCCACGCCGGTCCGCACCTTTCTTGAGAGAAGCGACAGGGGCGGGGCCCCCGTGTTTCCCAGACTAGGGGGAGCCACTGACAACGCCGGTCGGATTCCAGGGTTCACAACAATCCCGGGCTCTCCAGCATGCCCGACGCCGCACCTGACCATATAGCACGCGCATTCGATTTGCGGGGCGGGGCCACAACCTTCACCCGAAGGAGTGGCGAGGCTAGGGTCGGACCCATGATTGATCACGCGCACGACCTGGCCTCTGTACGCGACGCGACCGACCGGCTGCTCACCGCAGTCTCCGCCCTGGACAACGCCGCCGTGGCCGAGCCGTCACGACTGCCCGGCTGGTCGCGCGGCCATGTCCTCGCCCACCTCGCCCGCAACGCCGACGCGCTCGTGAACGTCCTGGAGGGACGTCCCATGTACGTCTCGGCGCACGCCCGGGACGCCGACATCGAGCGGGACGCCCCGCGCGCCCTGGACGCCCAGCTGGCCGACCTCCGCGAGAGCGCGGCCCGCTTCCAGAAGGCGGGCGAGGCACCGGCGGACTGGTCGCGCACGGTCGAACTGCGCAACGGCGTCACCGACTCCGCGGCCCGCGTACCGTTCCGGCGGCGGGCCGAGGTCGAACTGCACCATGTCGATCTCGGGGTCGGCTACGAGCTGGAGGACTTGCCGGCCGAGTTCGTGGAGCGGGAGATCGACTTCCTCGCCGAGCGGTTCCGCGGACACAAGGACGTGCCCTCGACCACGCTGGAGGCCGGCGGCCGGGCCTGGACGACCGGTGGAGGCGCCGAGGGCGGGACCCTCGCCGTGCGCGGTTCCGCGCCGGACCTGCTCGGCTGGCTCTCCGGCCGCCGGGACGGGTCCGCGCTGAACGTCGGGGGCGGAGGGCTGCCGGCGCTCCCCCCGCTGTAGGTCGGGGACGGCCCCGGCCGGTGGCCCGCTATAGGCTGCCGCCATGACGTACAGCGGAGCGGTGAAGGTCGGCGGCCCCGCCGACGTGCACGAGCTGCAGGACCTGATGATCACGAAGATCGCGGTCGGCCCCATGGACAACAACTGCTATCTGTTGCGCTGCCGGGCCACCGACGAGCAACTGCTGATCGACGCGGCCAACGACGCGCACACCCTGCTCGGCATGATCGGTGACGACGGCATCGCGTCCGTCGTCACCACCCACCGCCACGGCGACCACTGGCAGGCGCTCGCCGAGGTCGTGGCGGCCACCCGCGCGCGCACCTACGCCGGGCGCTACGACGCCGAAGGCATCCCGGTACCCACCGATGTCCTCGTCGACGACGGCGACACGATCCGCGTGGGGCGCGTGGAGCTCACCGCGCGCCACCTCGTGGGCCACACACCGGGCTCGATCGCCCTCGTCTACGACGACCCGCACGGACACCCGCATGTCTTCACCGGGGACTGCCTCTTTCCCGGCGGCCTGGGCAACACGCGCAAGGACCCGGCCGCCTTCGCCGACCTGATCCACGACGTCGAGACCAAGATCTTCGACGTGCTGCCGGACGAGACCTGGGTCTACCCCGGGCACGGCAACGACACCACGCTGGGCGCCGAACGCCCGCACCTGCCGGAGTGGCACGCGCGGGGATGGTGACCGCGGACGCGACGTCCGGGCTGCCCGGCGTGAGTTCGGGGGGCCCGAACTCACCGGCGTGACACCCGAGACACGCGCCCCGTGTGAACCGTGCGCACGCGCCCGCGCCCCGCGCACGCTCCCGGCGCGCCCGGACGCGCGGTCGACTGGAGGCCGCCCTGCGCGGGAAGACGGCTTCCGCGCGGACGGGCCGCCGGTCGCCCGGTCTCCGCCCCCGGCCGGCGGCCCCGGCGGTCCCGGCGGCCCCGGGCCTGCTCCCGCGGTCGTCCGGCACGGGCCGTCCGCCGACGACGTTCACGGGTCGGTCGTGACACCCGGCACCGACGGACTCCCCCCCCCCCGGTTCGCCTCTCCCCCGCACGCCGGTGACGGAGTGTCACACTTCCGCCCGTGTCGCCCCCGCCAGCGTCGCGACCCGCTCCACCGCGAACGCGTACCCCTGCACCCCGCACCCGGCGATGACACCGTCGGCCCGCAGGGAGACGTACGAGTGGTGCCGGAACTGTTCGCGCTGGTGGATGTTGGAGATGTGGACCTCCACCACCGGCATCCCGTCACATGCGCTGAGTGCATCAAGGATCGCGACGGAGGTGTGCGAGTAGGCGGCCGGGTTGATGACGATCCCGGCGTGGTCCAGCCGCGCCTCCTGGATCCACTCCACCAGTTCGCCCTCGTGGTTGGACTGCCGGAAGTCCACCGTGCCTCCGTACACGGCCGCCGTCCTCACGCACAGGGCCTCGACGTCCGCGAGGGTGCCGGAACCGTAGATCTCCGGCTGCCGCTGCCCGAGAAGGTTCAGATTGGGGCCGTTCAGGATCATGATCGGGGCGTCGGCGAGGGTGCGGGGCACGGTTCCTCCGGTCCGTTCAGGTCTGCCGGCCCAGGAAGGACCGCTGCTCAGCCCCCGGTTTATCACGATGCGCCGGGCGGGCGGCGCCCCATACCCTCGGGCCGTGACGCAACCGACGTACCCGCCCAAGCCGGTGCCGGGCGACCGGGTCGCCGTCGTCTCGCCGTCCGCCGGGCTCCCCGCCCTCCTCCCTCGCCCGTACGAGCTGGGCCTGGAGCGGCTGCGCACCGAGTTCGGTCTCGAACCGGTCGAGTATCCGACGACCCGGACGATGGGCGCGACGCCGCGGGCACGGGCGGACGACCTGCATGCCGCGTTCGCGGATCCGGAGGTCAAGGCCGTGATCGCCTCGATCGGCGGCGACGACCAGATCACCGTGCTGCCGCTGCTGGACCGGGAGTTGATACGCGCGAACCCCAAGCCGTTCTTCGGACACAGCGACAACACCAATCTGCACGCCTTCCTGTGGAACACGGGCGTGGTGAGCTATCACGGCGGCACCGTCATGACCGAGTTCGGCCGCCCCGGCGCCATGGCGCCTTTGACCGCCGCGTCGTTGAGGGCCGCCCTGTTCACCTCCGGGGAGTACGAGCTGAAGCCGGCCGGGCGCTGGCGGGACACGGACCGGGACTGGGCCGACCCCGCGACCTTCGACGCGGAGCCGGAGACCCGTCCCGGCTCCGGCTGGACCTGGCTGAATGCGGACCACGTCGCCGAGGGCCGCAGCTGGGGCGGGTGCCTGGAGATCGTCGGCTGGCTACTCATGGCCGACCGCGAGGTGGCGCACGATGTGACGGTCCACGACGGCGGAGTGCTCTTCCTGGAGACGTCCGAGGAGTTGCCGAGCGGTGAGGAGGTCTTCCGTGTCCTGCGGAACATGGGCGAGCGCGGACTGCTCCGCCGCTTCTGCGCGCTGCTCATGGGCCGTCCCAAGACCTGGTCGTTCGCGTGCCCCAACAGCCCCGAGGCAAGCGCGCGTTACGCGGCGGACCAGCGTGGGGCCGTCGTGCGTGCCCTGAGGGCCTACGCTCCCGACACCATGGCCGTCTTCGATGTGGACCTCGGGCACACGGATCCGCAGGTCGTCATCCCCTACGGGGGCACCGTACGCGTGGACGGTCCCGCCCGGCGCATCACCGTGATCTACTGACCCGGCTGCCGCACCGGGCGCACGCCCGCCCTCACGGTGAGTGAGCCGAGCCACCACACGCCCCCGTGACGACCGATCACGGTGGGTAGTTGACTCGGCATGCACGACGTACGCACAGTAAAGGGCTCGGCCATGCTCCGGCTCGCGGCCGCCTCGCTCGCGGGGACGGCCGTCGAGTTCTACGACTTCTTCGTCTACGGGACCGCGGCCGCCCTGGTCCTCGGCCCGCTGTTCTTCCCGACGTTCTCGCCGCTGGCGGGCACACTGGCCGCGTTCGGGACCTTCGGCGCCGGCTTCGTGGCGCGCCCGCTCGGCTCGGTGCTGTTCGGCCACATCGGGGACCGGCGCGGGCGACGCCCGGTCCTCCTCGTCTCCCTGCTGCTGACCGGAGCCGCAACCGTGGCGGTCGGCTGCCTGCCGACGTACGGCACCATCGGCACGGCCGCTCCCGTTCTCCTTGTCGTGCTGCGTTTCCTGCAGGGGCTGGGGCTCGGCGGGGAGTGGGGCGGTGCGGTGCTGTTGACCACGGAGCACGCGCCGGCCGGGCGGCGCGCCTTGTGGTCCAGCTTTCCGCAGGTCGGCCCATCGCTGGGATTCCTGCTGGCCAACGGCGTGATGCTGGGGCTGTCGGCCACGCTGTCGGACGCTCAGTTCGCTTCCTGGGGATGGCGGATCCCGTTCTGGGCGGCGGGTGTCCTTGCCGCGGCGGGCCTGTGGCTGCGCCGTTCGCTCACCGAGAGTCCGCTCTTCCTGAAGATCGAGGACCACGCGCGCGTGCCGCTCGCCGAGGTCGTACGCGGCCACTGGCGGCTCGTCCTGCTGACGGCCGGCGCGCTCTCGGTCGGATATGCGGTCTTCTACACCGTGACGACCTGGTCCCTGGCGTACGCGACGGACCGGCTCGGCGTGAGCCGCACCGTCATGCTGGTGTGCGTCATGGCCACCGTCGTGGTGCAGGGCGTCCTGACCCCGTTGCTGGCGCTCGTGGGTGACCGCTACGGGCGGCGGCCGCTGTGTCTGACGGGCTGCGCCGGCGTGGCCCTGTGGATGTTCCCCATGGTCGCGCTGCTGTCGACGGGCGTGCCGCTGCTGATCTTCCTCGGCTTCCTGGGGGCGATGACCGCCTTCATCACGATGTTCGCCGTGATCGCAGCGTATCTGCCGGAGCTCTATGAGCCCCGGGTGCGCTGTACGGGTGCCGCGGTGGGCTACAACCTCGGCGGGGTGCTCGGGGGCGCCCTCACTCCGGTCGTGGCCACCGCGCTGGCCGAGCACGGGGGCAGGGTTCCCTGGGGTGTCGGCGCCTATCTGACGGTGTTGGCTCTGCTCAGCCTCGGATGCTTCGCGCTGCTGCCGGAGACCCGCCCCCTGCCGGTGGCGGTGACGGAACCCGCTCCCGGGTGAGGCACAGCCGCGCGTGCCGCACGAACGGCCGCCCGCACGCCGCCCGGGAAGCGACGGTGCGCCGCACGGCGGCGGCTACGGGTTGACCGCCAGCTCCAGGTACGCGGCGAACACCACCAGATGAACGCCCCCTTGGAGCGGCGTGGCCCGGCCCGGTACCACCGTCAGGGAGCTCACGACCACGGTCAGGGCGAGCAGCACCATGTGGACGGGGCCGAGGCCGAGCACGAGAGGGCCCGAGAGCCATACGGTCGCCACGGCGACGGCGGGGATGGTCAGTCCGATGCTGGCCATCGCTGAGCCGAGGGCGAGGTTGAGGCTCGTCTGGACCCGGTCGCGGCCCGCCGAGCGCAGTGCTGCGATGGTCTCGGGCAGCAGCACGAGCAGTGCGATGACGACACCGACGACGGCCTGTGGCATGCCCGCAGCCGCGACGCCGGACTCGATGGTGGGCGACACGCCCTTGGCGAGTCCCACGACCCCGACGAGGGCGAGAGCGAGCAGGCCGAGGCTGAGGGCCGCGGCGCCGGCGGAGGGCGCGTCGGCGTGGCTGTCCGCGCGGATCACCTCACCCTGCCGGGTGACCGGGAGGAAGTAGTCGCGGTGGCGTACCGTCTGGGTCGCCACGAACACGCCGTACAGGACGAGTGACGAGAACGCGGCGAAGGTGAGCTGGGCCATGGAGAACTCCGGGCCGGGCTTGCTCGTGGTGAACGTGGGCAGCACCAGGCTGAGGGTGGCCAGGGTCGCGACGGTGGCCAGAGCGGCACCGGTCCCCTCGGGGTTGAAGAGCGCGGTTCCGTGGCGCAGCGAGGCGACCAGGAGGCTCAGGCCGACGACGCCGTTGCAGGTGATCATGACGGCGGCGAAGACCGTGTCGCGGGCCAAGGTCGCGCTCTTGTCGCCGCCGTCCGCCATGAGGGTGACGATCAGCGCGACCTCGATGATCGTGACGGCGAGGGCGAGGACGAGGGAGCCGAAGGGCTCACCGACCCGGTGCGCGATCACCTCCGCATGGTGGACTGCGGCCAGCACCGATCCGGCGAGGACCAGCGTCATCAACGCGACGACCGCTCCGGGCATGTCGCGCCCCCAGGTCAAGGCGAGCAGCACCACCGCGGCCACCGGCATGACGGCCACGGCCGTCCACCGCGTCACGAGTGACCGGACCCGGACGATCATGCAGCGATCGTTGCAGAAGCGCCTGTGACGCGCATGCCAGGTGCCTGCGTCCCGCGGATCGCGACCGCGCACACCGGCGGAACGCCGTGCCGTGGCGTTCGCCGGCGGGCCTGGCACACACCCGTCGCTCTCCTGCGGGATCACACATCCCGTCGGCCCGACTCCGGCACCGTCATGCGTCGATGCTCTCCCGGGCCTTCGTCTCCTCCGGCGTCTCTTCGGCCGTCTGCTTCCTGGAGGCGATCAGGCTGGTGATCGTCGTGACGGTCAGGACGGTGCATATCACGCCGAGGGAGACCGGGATGGAGATCTCGGGAACGGGGGCCCCGGATTCGTGCAGCGCGTGCAGTACCAGCTTGATGCCGATGAAGCCGAGGATGACCGACAGACCGTACGAGAGATGGACCAGCCTCCGGAGCAGACCGCCGATGAGGAAGTACAGCTGCCTCAGGCCCATGAGGGCGAACGCGTTGGCCGTGAAGACGATGTACGGGTCCTGGGTGAGACCGAAGATCGCGGGGATGGAGTCGAGGGCGAAGAGGACGTCGGTGGTGCCGATCGCCAGCATCACGACCAGCATCGGCGTCATGACGCGCTTGCCGTTGTGCCGTATCCACAGCTTGGTGCCGTGGTACCGGTCGGCGACCCCGAAGCGCCGCTCGGCGGCCTTCAGGAACTTGTTCTCCTCGTACTCCTCGTTCTCCTCGCCGCCCTTGGCCTCCTGGACGAGCTTCCACGCGGTCCAGATCAGGAACGCGCCGAAAAGGTAGAAGACCCACGAGAAGCTCGCGATGATCGCGGCGCCCGCGGCGATGAACACGGCCCGCAGGACCAGGGCTATGAGTACACCCACGAGGAGTACACGCTGCTGGAACCGCGAGGGCACCGCGAACTTCGCCATGATCAGGACGAAGACGAAGAGGTTGTCGACGCTCAGCGACTTCTCGGTGATGAAACCGGCGAAGAACTCTCCGGCGGGCTGCCCGCCGCCGAGGACGAGCAGGCCCAGTCCGAACAGTGCGGCCAGGACGATCCAGACGATCGTCCAGATACCGGCTTCCTTGATCGAGACGTCATGCGGCTTGCGGCCGATGAAGAAGTCGACCGCGATCAGGGCGGCGAGGCCCACCACCGTGAGGACCCACAGGGTCATCGAAACATCCATTGCGCCTCCGGCAGTACGTCAGTCATGGCATGTCAGCGTCGCTACCGGAGGTCTCTTCCACCCGCCGTCACCGGCGCGTCATGCGCCGCGTCCGCGGGCCGGCGCCCCGGGATCCGTTCTGATCCGTATTGACGGGTACGCCGCAGGCGGGAGTACTCCCCTCCGTGTGGAAGAGACTACCCGAACACCAAGGAAAGGTAAAGAAGTAGGTAAAGAAAGACCCAAATCGGCAGGTCGGATCCTCTTTGCCTTTCCTTGAAAGAAGGGATGGTGTCAGCGGTTCCAGGAGCGGCGGGCCTCGGCCACCTGAGTCAGCACATGCTGCAGCACCTGGCTCCCCCGCGGGACGCGCGGCGGCTCAAACGTCCAGGCGTGGCCGACCCAGGGGTCCGCGAGATGGTCGTCGGGCACGGGGGTGAGCCGCAGCAGTGAGCGCCAGAGCGGGTCGAGCAGCGGCCCGTAGGCGGACGCGTCCTCCCGGTCGGCGACCATCATCAGATGGACACCGACTGCCGGCCCCTCGTCCGCGAGATAGCGCAGCTGGGTCACCGCCCGGTCGTCGAAGCCGTGCGGGAAGTCGTTGACGATCAGCAGGTGCTCGGCCGTGTCGAGGTCGGGCGGCAGCGAGTCTGACGCACCGCCGCGCACCGCCATCTGCACCAGATCGACCCGCTGGGCAAGCCGGGTCAGCACATCCGCCACGGCCGCCGCACCGGCGGCGGGCGGTCCCGCGAGCACACCGGCCTGCACGAGCGGCGCGAGCGCCGAGGTGCCCGATCCCGCCGGGTCGATGACGTGCACCGTGAACTCGCCGGGCGGGTAGACGGCGAGCAGCCGTGCAGCGTGTGTCACCGCCGTCTCCATCGCGAGCCGGCGCAGGTCACCGGAGTCGGCGACCGGGTCGAGGGAGCCGGAGCGGCCGCTGTCGATCCACAGCCCGCGCTCCAGCGGCAGCCGGACCAGCATGGGGATACGCAGGCTCTCGCTCTCGGGCAGGTGGAGATCGCCGAGGCGCACCGCCATGGGGATCTCCATCGGCACCCGGTAGCCGTGCCAGACCGGGTTGTCCCAGCCCGCGAACGCCGGAGGCAGCGCGGGCTCGACGACGTCGGACTCGGCGATGAGCTGGGTGAGATCGCGGTCGAGGGCGGCCCGGGCCTGGTTGACGAGGTCGGTGTGCTTCGCCTGGGCCGCCTCGCGTGCGGCGTCGCCCTGCCCGCCGATGCGGCTGCGCGGGTCGGACAGAACCCGGTCCAGCTCCTGCTCCATGCGCGAGTCGGCGAAGTCGACGGCGCTGCGGTACGCAGCCGCCGTGCGCGCCAGGTCCTCGAACATGCCCCACACCTGGTTGTACAGCCGCTCCTCCATGGACCAGCCCGTCGCGTCGCCCGCCACGGGCTGGGCGGGCTGCCCGGGCGGGGCCGGCGGCGCGACGGGCGGGGGCGGTGGCGGCGCCGTGGTCTGCCGACCGGGGTGGGTGTAGTTGACCGGTCCGCCGGAAGCGGGCTGCGGGACGGGGCCCGGAGAACCTGTGACGTCGTAGGGGGATCCCTGCTGCGGCACGGCGGGCGTGCCCTGCTGCGGGGGTACGGCACCGGAACCGCCGGGAGGTGACGCCGGGGCCGCCGCCTGACGTGTGCGGTCGCCCTCCGGCAGGCGCGGCGGAGGTGGTGCCACCGAGCGTGCCAGGCCCTGGGACACCGCCTCGTTGATGCTGCCCGCGAGTTGCCGGGCCTCGGGAAGGCCCTGGTCGGTCAGCAGCGCGGCGAGCCCGCCCGCGTACCCCTGGCCGACCGCGCGGACCTTCCACGCGCCCTGGCGGCGGTAGAGCTCCAGCGCGATCACGGCGGACTCGGCGTCCAGGCCCGTGATGGTGTAACTCGCGACCTCGGAGCCGTCGAGGCCGGTGACCGCGACGAAGGGGGCGGCGAGGGCTCCGAACCGCACCGGGCCGCCGATCCCCGTCGGCAGCGCGAGCAGCACGGTCACGCAGTGCACGCTCTCCGGAAGGGCGTCCAGGTCGAAGGCGAGGCGATGGTCGGCCGCCGCCTGCTTGGAGACTTCGAGGCCGGGCAGCGTGGAGGCGCCCGGGTGGGCCACCCAATCGACGCCGCGCACCTTGCCGTGCGCGTCACTGAGCGTGGCCGCGGCCACGATCGGCTTGCCGGCCGACACCCGTACTTCAAGTCGGACCTGGGGCAGCGGATGGTTCTGCCCCCGGACCAGCTCGGCCGTCATCGCCTCGTCCCCCTACGTCGCTTCGTCTACCCCGGTGTACGGCCGCCTACAGGTGCGGCAGGATCGCCGGCATCAGGTCCTGGAAGGTACGGCCGTTGGCCGGAGTGCCGAGGGCTGTCATCGTCCAGCCCGCGCCCGCGCGGTGCACCTTCGCCATGATCTGCGCCGTGTACGCGCCGCCGCCCGCCAGCGTGTAGCGGGCCAGCTCCTGGCCGTTGGTCTCGTCGACGAGGCGGCAGAAGGCGTTCTGCACCTCCTGGAAGGTCTGGCCCGTGAAAGAGTTCACCGTGAAGACGATCTGGTCGATGTGGACCGGGACGCGCTGCAGGTCGACGAGGATCGCCTCGTCGTCGCCGCCCTGGCCCGCACCGCCGACGAGGTTGTCACCGGTGTGCCGCACGGAGCCGTCGTCGCTGACGAGGTGGCGGAAGAACACCACGTCCACCGGCTGCTTGTCCGCGAACAGCACGGCGGACGCGTCGAGGTCGATCTCCCGGGTGCGGGAGCCGAACAGCCCACGCCGGGGAGCGGCCTGCCAGCCGAGCCCCATGCGCACCGCATTCAGCGTGCCCCCGTCGTTCTTCTGCAGACTGATGGCCTGACCCTTGGTCAAGTTGACGGTCACGCGCTGGTCCTCTCTCGAGCTGTCCCCTGTTGGCCGCGGACTCCGCGGATGCCAGAACCCTACGGTTCGCCACTGACAGTGCCGAACCCCGGGCCGTGCTTTGTGTCGGTCTTGCAACACACTGCGGGTCCACCGGGGTCCGTCACGGACGGGGCGATGTCAGGCCAGGCCCGCTTCCCTCATCTGTCGCAGTTCCTTCTTCATCTCGGAGACCTCGTCGCGCAGCCGGGCCGCGATCTCGAACTGGAGGTCGGCAGCGGCAGCCCGCATCCGCTCGGTCAGTTCCTCGATCTGCTCGGCGAGTTCGGCCGCGGGGCGGTCGGTGGGCACCGTCTGCTTGGCCTTGCCCTTGGCGGACTTGGCGGGCTTGGCGCCCTTCGCCGCCTGGCCACCGAGCGAGGGGACGGGGCTCCTGGTGCCCCGGCCGTCCCTCCCCTTGCGGTAGCCCGAGCCGAGCAGCTGCTCCGTGTCGACGTCCTCACGGGCGATCTGCGCCACGATGTCGTTGATCTTCTTGCGCAGCGGCTGCGGATCGATGCCGTGCGCCGTGTTGTACGCGATCTGCTTCTCCCGGCGGCGGTTCGTCTCCTCGATGGCCTTCTCCATCGCCGGGGTGATCTTGTCGGCGTACATGTGGACCTGGCCGGAGACGTTGCGTGCGGCCCGGCCGATGGTCTGGATGAGCGAGGTCCCCGAGCGCAGGAAGCCTTCCTTGTCGGCATCGAGGATCGCCACCAGGGAGACCTCGGGCAGGTCGAGGCCCTCCCGGAGGAGGTTGATGCCGACCAGCACGTCGAACTCACCCGACCGCAGCTCGCGCAGCAGCTCGACACGGCGCAGGGTGTCCACGTCGCTGTGCAGATACCGCACCTGGATGCCCAGTTCGAGGAAGTAGTCGGTGAGGTCCTCGGCCATCTTCTTGGTGAGCGTGGTGACCAGGACGCGCTCGTCCTTCTCGGTGCGCTTGCGGATCTCGTGCACCAGGTCGTCGATCTGGCCCTCGGTGGGCTTGACCACGACCTCGGGGTCGACGAGACCGGTGGGACGGATGATCTGCTCGACGAATCCGTCCGCGCGCGAGAGCTCGTACTTGCCGGGGGTCGCCGACAGGTACACGGTCTGTCCGATGCGCTCCTGGAACTCCTCCCACTTCAGGGGCCGGTTGTCCAGGGCGGACGGGAGCCGGAAGCCGTGCTCGACGAGGGTGCGCTTGCGGGAGGCGTCACCCTCGTACATGGCACCGATCTGCGGGACGGTGTTGTGCGACTCGTCGATGACGAGCAGGAAGTCGTCCGGGAAGTAGTCCAGCAGCGTGTTGGGCGGGGAACCGGGCTCACGCGCGTCGAAGTGCATCGAGTAGTTCTCCACGCCGGAGCAGCTCCCGATCTGACGGAGCATCTCGATGTCGTACGTCGTGCGCATGCGCAGCCGCTGCGCCTCCAGGAGCTTGCCCTGCTTCTCCAGCTCGGCCAGGCGCTCCTCGAGCTCCTTCTCGATGCCGTTGATGGCGCGCTCCATGCGCTCGGGTCCCGCGATGTAGTGGGAGGCCGGGAAGACGTACAGCTGCCGGTCGTCGCTGATGACCTCGCCGGTGAGCGGGTGGAGGGTGGACAGGGCCTCGATCTCGTCGCCGAACATCTCGATCCGGACGGCCAGCTCCTCGTAGACCGGGAAGATCTCGATGGTGTCGCCGCGCACCCGGAAGGTGCCGCGTGTGAACGCCACGTCGTTGCGCGTGTACTGGATGTCGACGAAGCGCCGCAGCAGCTGGTCGCGGTCGATCTCGTCGCCGACCGTGAGGCTGACCATGCGGTCCACGTACTCCTGCGGCGTACCGAGACCGTAGATGCAGGAGACCGAGGCGACCACGACGACGTCGCGGCGGGTCAGCAGCGAGTTGGTTGCGGAGTGCCGCAGGCGCTCCACCTCCTCGTTGATCGAGGAGTCCTTCTCGATGTACGTGTCCGACTGCGGGACGTACGCCTCCGGCTGGTAGTAGTCGTAGTACGAGACGAAGTACTCGACCGCGTTGTTCGGCAGGAGCTCTCGGAACTCGTTGGCCAGCTGGGCGGCCAGCGTCTTGTTCGGCGCCATCACCAGTGTGGGGCGCTGGAGCCTCTCGATCATCCACGCGGTGGTGGCGGACTTGCCGGTGCCGGTCGCGCCCAGCAGGACGACGTCCTTCTCACCTGCGCGGATGCGCTTCTCCAGCTCGGCGATGGCCGTGGGCTGGTCACCGCTGGGCTGGTAGGGGCTGACGACCTCGAAGGGCGCCACCGTGCGTTCGATCTGTGAAACGGGCCGCATGCCATCCACCGTACGACCCCGCACTGACAACGGGGCCGGGTCACCGGCTCTGCGGGCTGCGGGAGCCCCGCTGGCCGGCGCGGGGCAGCGGACTCCGGTCGGCGCGGGCGGCCTCGGGATGGGCCGGAACCCCCGGCTTGCGCTCCGCCGGGATCCGGCCGGATCTGCCCATGACCATCAACGGGTCGAACAGCACGACGGCGCCGGCCAGGCACAGGAAGACGAGCGGACCGATCATCATCGGGGCGAGCAGGGCCGCGGGCGAATCACCGGCCGGGTCGCCCGTCCCGTGCAGATGGACGCTGAGGGCCGCCATGCCCGTGTAGTGCATGCCGGTGACCCCGAATCCCAGGACGAGGCTCGCGCCGACGCTCCACAGGAGCCCCCGGACCCGTCCGGCCACCCAGAAGGCCGCGGTCGCGGCGACGACCGCTATGACGACGGAGGCGGCGACGGTGAGGGTGTTGTACCGGAGCACCCCGTTGAGGCGCATCCCGGCCATGCCCAGGTAGTGCATCGTGGCGACGCCCAGGCCGGTGATGGTGCCTCCGGTGAAGAGGGCCACCCCGCTCGCTCCCCGATAGCCCACGATGAAGACTCCGAGGCCGACCATGACGATGCCGAGGGCAAGGCTCGCGAAGGTGATCGTCTTGTCGTAGTGGATGGGGGTCTCCTTGACGGTGAACCCCATCATCGCGATGAAGTGCATGGTCCATATGCCGGACCCGATCGCGGCGGATCCCAGAGCGAGCCAGACGGCCCGCCACGAGTGGACAGCCAGCATCGATCTCGTGGTGCAGCGCAGACCGAGCGCACCGCCGAGGCAGGCCATGAGGTACGCCACCACCGGTGTGACCAGGCCGTAGCTGAAGCCGTCCACGGTGCCCTGCATACGCGGCTGCCCTTCCCACCCTGAAACGTCCCTGAACTCCGGAAATATCCCCGTCCCCAGGACCGTGACGACGGTCAGGGTTGCAGCAGAGCGTATGGCCCCCACCGGAACGGTCGAACGATTATCCGGCAAAGAATCACGGCGCTGCCGCACTTGTGCCGTGGCTGTGAGCGGCTTCGGGCAACTCCCGCCAATCTGTGGCCTTCCCGCACACGCTATTTTTACTCTCTGCTGTCACGATGACGCTTTCTGTAATCGACCCCGGCGAGGAGAAGCATGCACGCGCGCGTTGCCGCCGCCACGACCGTCGCCCTCTTCGGAGTCGGCGTCGTCATACTGCCCGCGGCGCAGGCCGGTGCGACCGCCCGTGACCGCCTGGCCGTCGTCTGCCATCGCGGGGCGTCCGCATACGCTCCCGAGAACACCCTGGCCGCCGTCGACCGAGCGGCCGCGCTCGGCTTCGGCTGGGTCGAGAACGACGTGCAACGCACCAAGGACGGGCGGCTGGTCGTCATCCACGACGCCACGCTGGCCCGCACGACCAACGTCGAGCAGGTGTTCCCGGGCCGAGCGCCCTGGAGGGTGAAGGACTTCACCGCCGGGGAGATCGGCCGCCTGGACGCGGGCAGCTGGTTCGGCTCCCGGTACGCGGGCGCGCACGTGCCGACGCTGACGCAGTACATGGAGCGCGTGTCACGCAACCATCAGAAGCTGGTTCTGGAGATCAAGAACCCGCAGCTGTATCCGGGGATCGAGCGCCAGATCCTCGGGCTGCTGGGCAGGGAGGGCTGGCTCGACCGCGGCCACCTCGGGAACCGGTTGATCGTCCAGAGTTTCAGCGCGGACAGCGTGCGGACCGTACACGGGCTGAGGCCCGGGATCAGGACCGCCTACCTGGGCACGCCGCGGGTGGCGGAGCTGCCGTCGTACGCGCGGTTCGCCGACCAGATCAATTCGGCCCAGGCGCCTCTCTCCGCCGGCTATGTCTCCGCGATCCACACGATCCGGGGACCGCACGCCAAGCCGATGAAGGTCTTCGCCTGGACCGTCGACCGCGCGGACGACGCCCGCCGCCTGGCCGGCCTCGGTGTGGACGGCATCATCACGAACACGCCCGACGTGGTCCGGCGAGCGCTGAGCGGCTCCTGAGCGGACGGGGACGGAGCGCGCGGAGGGGCGGGTGCGCGGAGGCCGGTGCGGGGACCGCCGCCCGGTCCGCGGCCGGTCTGCACCGGTCCGCAGCCGGTCCGCGCCCCGCTGTGTTGCCGGTGGCCCGCTGCGTTGTCAGTGGCTCGCCGTACGGTGGGCGCATGGACAGTCATGGGCAGAACGAGCAGCAGGTGGTGTGGACCGTCGTCGCCACCGGCATCGGTCCGCTGCTGCTGGCCGCGACGCGGGACGGCCTGGTGAACGTGGTGTTCCACGCGACGGACACCGTGCGCGACAAGGCGCTGGAGAGGCTCGCGTCCCGGCTCGGCGCCCGGCCGGTGGAGGATCCGGACTCCCCGCTCCTGGCCGAGGCGATACGCCAGGTGGCGGCATACTTCGCGGGTGAGCGCCACGACTTCGAGCTGCCCCTCGACTGGTCGCTGATCAGCGGGTTCAACCGCCAGGTGCTGCGCGAGCTGGCGTCGGGCGTGCCGTTCGGGACGGTGGTGGGGTACGGCGACCTGGCCGGGCGGGTCGGTCAGCCCGGCGCGGCCCAGGCCGTGGGGGTGGCGATGGGCTCGAACCCGCTGCCGGTGGTCGTGCCGTGCCACCGCGTGGTCGAGAGCGACGGCGGCATAGGCGGGTTCGGCGGCGGGCTGGAGACCAAGCGGAAGCTGCTCGCGTTGGAAGGGGTGCTGCCGGAGCCCCTGTTCTGAGCGGCTGCGCCGTGCCGCCCGTCAGCGTGTCCTCACACCCGAGGCGCCCCACGCGCACCCCTGCCCCTACTCGTAGTGACGTGCCTCGAAGACGTTCCCGTCCGGGTCCCGGAAGTAGAAGCTGCGCCGTGCCGCGCCCCTGGCTCCGAAGGCGTCGTACGAATAGCCCGAGACGGGTACGGCCTGCTCTTCCAGGCGGGCTCTCAGAGCCTCGAAATCATCTCCCGTCAGGGAGAGGCACACGTGGTTGACCGGATGACCCGCGCTCTCGGCGGCCCCGGGCACCATCGTCATGCGCTCCGCCAGCGAGAACGGGGCGAGGTCGAAGACGGTCTCGTCATTGAGCCGTACGGAGGGGAACGACACCTTCCCCGCGGCGAATTCAGCGACCCTGAGTGGCTCCAGCCCCACCGCCTCCTCGTAGAAACCGGCGGCTGCGACCGGGTCCCGGACCCAGAGGACGACGTGGTCGAGACGTGGCGAGTTGTCCGTCATGCCCCCAGGCTGATGCCGTGGGCCGCGACCCGCAAGGGTTTGGCCGGACGCGTCGCCCGCCAGAGATGAGGAAGGACCGACAGACAGGAGGCAGCACGTGCTGGTGATGTCCGAAGAGGTGCGGGAGGCGCTCGCCGCGCGCCGCCCGGTGGTGGCTCTGGAGTCGACGATCATCGCTCACGGACTGCCTCGTCCGCGCAACCTCCAGGTGGCCCTGGAGTTGGAGGGCGCCGTACGGCAGGAGGGTGCCGTACCGGCGACGATCGCCGTGCTGGACGGACGGGCCCATGTCGGGCTGGACAAGGAACAGGTGGAGCGCGTCGCGAACGAGGACGGGATCCGCAAACTGGGGCACCGCGACCTGCCGCTCGCGGTGGCGGCGGGTGCCAGCGGGGCGACGACCGTCTCCGCGACGGCCCTGCTGGCGTCCCTCGCGGGCATAAGGGTGTTCGCGACGGGCGGGCTCGGCGGGGTCCACCGGGAGTGGACGGTGAGCCAGGACGAGTCCGCCGACCTGCGTCTGCTGGCACAGACCAGGATCACGGTGGTGTGCGCGGGCGTGAAGTCGATCCTGGACGTGCCGGCGACGCTGCAGCGACTGGAGACCCTGGGCGTGGCGGTGGCCGGGTACCGCACGGCGCGCTTTCCGGGCTTCTACCTCTCCGACTCCGGGTATCCGGTCGACTGGACGCTGGAGTCGCCGGGGCAGGTAGCAGAGGTCATGCGTGCCCAGGATGCGCTGGACGGTCCCGAGTCGGCGCTCATCGTCGCGAATCCCGTCCCGGAGGAGGAGCAGCTCGATCCGGAACTCCACGCGCGCGTGCTCACCGACGCGCTGGCCGCCTGCAGGGAAGCGGGCATCACCGGTCAGGCGGTGACGCCGTTCCTGCTCGACCACTTGGTCCGGCACACCGACGGGGCGTCGTTGAGCGCCAATCTGGCGGCCGTCCGCGGCAATGTGCGGCTCGCGGCGCGGATCGCGGCGGCCTGGGCCGAGGCGTGAGCGGGGCACTGCTCGTCGTCGGGGACGTCGTCACGGATGTCGTCGCCCGCCACCTGGGGCCGCTTGCGGCGGGCACGGACACGGCCGCCGTCGTCCGGACGCTGCCCGGGGGCGCGGGTGCGAACGTGGCGTGCTGGGCGGCCCACCGGGGCTGCCCGGACGTGCGGCTGCTGGGACGCGTCGGGTCCGAGGCGGCCGCCTGGCACGAGCGGGAGCTGACGGCGGCGGGCGTCAGAGCACATCTCGTCATCGACCCCGAGGCGCCCACGGGGACGGTGATCTGCCTGGTGGACACGGGCGCCGCGGCGGAGCGGACCTTCCTCACGGACAGCGGGGCGTCGCTGCGGCTGGCCCCCGGCGACTGGTCGGACGCACTGCTCGACGGCGTCGCACGCCTGCACCTGTCGGGCTACCTCTTCTTCTCCGAACCGAGCCGGGAGCTTGTGACGGTGGCCGTCGAGGCCGCCCGCGCACACGGAGTGCCGGTGAGCGTGGACCCGGCTTCGGCGGGATTCCTCACCGAGTTGGGCGTCGACCGGTTCCTGGCGCTCGCCGACGGAGCCGACGTGCTGCTGCCCAGCCGGGACGAGGCACATCTGCTGACCGGGCTGCCCGATCCGGCGGACGCGGCGGCCAAGTTGAGCCGCCACGTTCCGCTGGTGGTGGTCAAGCAGGGCGCGGAGGGGGCACTGGTGGCCGTGTCGGGGAAGGTCAGGTCGCGGATCCCGGCGATCGCCGCCGTCCCCCGGGACACGACGGGCGCGGGCGACGCGTTCACCGGGGCGTTCCTGGCGGCGCTGCTCGCGGGGGCGGAGCCCGAAGAGGCCGCGGCGGAGGGGTGCAGGGCGGGAGCGAGAGCAGTGGAGAAGGTGGGAGGCAGGCCATGACAGACCTGCGGGGCGCGGAACGGCGTGCCGGCCTCCGCGCCCGCGTCGCAGGTGCGTGCCCCCGCCGGGGCGCGCACGGGCTGTGTCACCCGCCAACCGCCCCTTCCGCTCAGCCCGACCGCGACGGTCGCTGACACCTTGCCTGCCGACCTCGCAACGCCGAACACACGACACGGAACACACGACACGGAACACAGCGTACGCAACTGGCAACTCGGGACTCGGGACTCGGGACTCGCCACCCGGAACGGTCGCGGCGAGCTGGCACCGCGCCACCGCGGCACCGGCCTCACCGAGCCCGAACTCCTCAGCCGAAGCGGAATGTTCCTTATCCACAGGCTTTTCCGGCAATCGGCGCGGACTGGCAGACTGGCTCGCGAAGGCGCGGATGCGGCGCGAGGAGATCCACGCAGGGAGATCCAGATGTCCATGGCAGGGAATCTGCGGAAGGTCAGGGGCCTCAGCAAGGTCGGCGGCTTCCGCAAGGTGGCACGGTTGGCGCGGCGTCGTCCACGCGTTGATCTGAGTCACCCCGCCCGGTCACCACTGGGCTCCGCGGTGGTCAACTGCGTGACGTACAAGGACGGTGTGCGCATCCCCGGCGACGGCGATCTGTTCGAGACCGTCGAGCGGGTCCGCAGGAGCGACCACGGGTTCGTCTGGCTCGGGCTGCACGAACCGACCGTCGAGGAGTTCGCGGGTGTGGCCGAACTCTTCGACCTGCATCCGCTGGCGGTCGAGGACGCGGTCGAAGCCCATCAGCGCCCGAAGCTGGAGCGGTACGGGGACACGCTGTTCGCGGTCTTCAAGACCGTGTGCTACGTGGAGCACCAGGAACTGACCGCGACGAGCGAGGTGGTGAACACGGGCGAGATCATGGTGTTCGTCGGGCCTGCCTTCGTCATCACGGTGCGGCACGGACGGCACGGTTCGCTCGGCCCGCTGCGTGAGGAACTGGAGACCGAACCGGACCAGCTCGCAAAGGGCCCCGGCGCGGTCCTGCACGCGGTCGCGGACCATGTGGTGGACGAATATCTGCACGTCACGAACGCGGTGCAGGAAGACATCGACCAGGTCGAGGCCGATGTCTTCGCGGAGAACGGCGCGCGGGCCGATCCCGGGCGCATCTACCAGCTCAAGCGTGAACTGCTGGAGCTGAAGCGGGCCGTGACTCCGCTGGACCGTCCCATCCAGGAGCTGGCGACCCGGCCGGTCCGCGCGATCGACCCGGAGATACAGGCGTACTTCCGGGACGTCTCCGACCATCTGCTGCGCGCCATCGAGCAGATAGCCGCCTCGGACGAACTGCTCAACTCGATCCTGCAGGCGCATCTCGCGCAGGTCAGCGTCGCGCAGAACGAGGACATGCGGAGGATCACGGCCTGGGCCGCACTGATCGCGGTGCCGACCATGGTCACCGGGGTGTACGGCATGAACTTCACCTACATGCCGGAGTTGCGCTGGAGGTTCGGCTATCCGCTGGTCCTGGTCGTGATCGCCGTCGCCTGCGTCGCCCTGTACCGGGGGTTCAAGCGCAACGGCTGGCTGTGACCGCGGCGCGCTCCTCGCCTGGTGCGTCGGGCCGGACGAGGAGCGGCGGCGAGCGGGCCGGTCAGTGGGACGGGGTCCGGGCGTAGACGGTCTCGACCCACATGGCGAGCTGGTCCTCCGTCAGATGCTGGGCGAGGTCCGACTCGCTGATCATGCCGACGAGACGCTTGTTCTGGATGACGGGAAGCCGGCGGATCTGGTGCTCCTCCATCTCATGGAGCACTTCGCTGACATCGGCGTCGGCGTTGATCCAGCGCGGCGTTCCCTTCGCCATCTGGCCCGCTGTCACGCGTGAGGGATCGTGGCCCATGGCCACGCAGCCGACGACGATGTCGCGGTCGGTGAGGATGCCGCAGAGCCGTTCGTTCTCGTCGCTGATGGGCAGCGCACCGACGTTGAGTTCGCGCATCAGCTGGGCGGCGCGGTCCAGGGTCTCGTGGGCGGGGATCCACTGGGCACCACGATGCATGATGTCTCCGGCGGTGGTCATGGAGTACCTCCCGGTGCCGGACGGCCGGCGCGGCACGGGACGCACCGCATGTCCCGGCGTCCTCAATTCTCGCCGGGTCCCCGGTGAAACGCACCTGGAACGTCGTGGTCGCGACGGCGCCCGCGCTCAGGCCGGGAAACGCACGATCTTCCGCGGGACCACACGGACGATCACACGGACCTCGTCGTCCTTCTCCGCGGGAGGGTCGATGCCCAGGTACTTGTGCGAGAGCTCGTGCGGGAGGCGCTTCTGCGGGTCGGGCAGGATCTCGGCGACGCCGCGGATCTCGACCGAGGTGTAGGGGTCGGCGAGGTCGAAGACGGAGAGGCTGACGCGGGGGTCGCGGCGCAGGTTGCGCACCTTCTGGCGGCGGTCGGTCGAGGAGAAGAGGACGGTGTCGCCCTCGCGCTTGATCCAGACCACGGAGTTCTGCGGGGCGCCGTCCGGGCCCAGCGTGGCGACGCCGGCGAAGTTCCTGGCGTCGAGGAGGGCGCGGACGGACTCGTCGAAGGAGACCGAGGCGGTGGAAAGGGCCGAAGAGCCGGAGGGACCGGAGGAGGGCGTCATGGGATCATCATAATTACATGCATGCGCATGTAAAGTCGGTGCGGGACGGAATGCGGGACGGGACGCGCGATCAGCCCGTCCACGCCGGGTGGCGCGGGTCGTCCGCGCGGATGAGTACGTCGGCGACGGCACCCGGGTCCGTCTCCGCCTCGTAGCGCACGAAGGCGGGGAGGGTCCAGTGCTCGGACTCGGGGGTGCGGCGGCGGAGGGCACCGGGCGAGAGGAGTACGTGGACGGTCAGGTCAAAGGGGAACCAGTGCCGCAGGAGGAGGGGACCATGGAGCAACAGGATTCCGCCGGGCGGGAGTTGGACGTAGGGGCTGCGGGTGGCACGGTCGGTGGCCGGGTCCCACAGGTCGGGCAGGACGCGGCCGTCGCCGCCGGGTTCGAGATGGCCGAACACCTCGCGCCACAGGGCTCCGGTGTCGAGCCAGCCGTCGTAGTAGGAGTCGGGGTCCCGGTGGCCGTGCTCGAAGCGGAGGGACGCGGGTCGCAGAAAGCCCTCCGCGCCCACGACGAGCGACGACCGGCCGCGTATCCGCAGCGCGCCGGACACACGGCGGGCGAGGTCACCGGGGCGCGCGGCCGGAGCACCGTCGAAGGCGACGCGTGGCCAGGAGCTGCCGTCGACGGGCTTCACATCGAGCAGCCGGTCAGCGAGGAGGTCGCCGAGCCGTTCCCAGGTGATCGCTTCGAGTCGCACAGGGCCCATGATGCCGCGCCGCGGCGGCGGAGACCCGGCACGGCGGCTGCCGGGCCCCGCCCGCGACATCGCGCCGGGGCCGCGGCCTGCCGCATCCGGCGTCGCACTGTAGGCCCTGAGGGCACGGGTGGGACTCGGTTGAACTGCTCAGCCGAACGCCACGTACCAGTCACTGTGGGTGGCACCGTGCCGCCCGGCGCACCGCCGGGGAAACGGGTCGGCGGGGCATGCGCCTGTCGCAGGTTGCATCGTGCGGCCACTGCCTGGGCTTCGGCGGCGTGCGGCAGACGCGGGGCCCGGAAAGGATTGGACGATTCCAGTGGATCCGAGCCATCCGGTCAGCGGCGCTCTCGGCCTGGCCGCCCCCGCAGGGCAGGAGGAGAGGGCGAGCGAAGCACACGTCCGCCGGCACATGCTGGGCCTGGATGGTCTCCGCGGCCTGGCGGCACTCTATGTGGTCCTGTTCCACTGCTGGTTGTACACGTTCCCCGGTTATCCCGACAGTTCGGCGCCTCCGTGGCTGGACGTGCTGATGTTCGGGCGCGTCGCCGTCGTCTTCTTTCTGGTGCTGTCCGGCTTCTCCCTGGCGATCTCCCCGGCGCGTCACGGTTGGCGGTCGGACGGCGCCGCCCGGTTCCTGCGCCGGCGCGCCTGGCGCATCCTGCCTCCCTACTGGGCGGCGCTGGCGATGAGCCTGGTCATGTCCTGGTTCGTGGTGCCGGCTTCGCGCTTCGGACCACCTACCGGCGCGTCCATGCTGGTGTACGGCCTCGTTGCCCAGGACGTGTTCACCGCCCCCACACCGAACGGCGCATTCTGGTCGATCGGAGTAGAGGCCGAACTCTATGCCCTCTTCCCCCTCCTCCTTTTTGTTCGGCGGCGGTGGAGCGCGGTGGTCCTGGTCGCCTGCGTGACACTTCCGGTGATCGCCCGTGGCCTGACGGCGGCAGACGCATCCCCCGTGGAGGGAGACAACTGGCTGGCTCCGCATCTGGCCCCCGTGTTCGTTGCAGGGATGATGGGCGCAGGGGTCGTCGTTGCGTCGGACAGAGTCCGGCGCCTGCCGTGGGGACGGTTCGCCGTCCTGGCCGCCATGCCTGTCCTGGCTCTCTGCGTCATCCGGGGTTCCGTGTGGACGGTGCACCACTACTTCTGGGTGGATCTCTCCATTGCTCCGGCCATGACGATGCTGCTCGCCGCGGTCGCCACGGGCAGACCCGCCGTCCTCGTACGGCTCCTGACCGCGCGCCCCGTTCGGAGCCTCGGCGGCTTCTCCTACAGCCTGTACCTGGTCCATCTCCCGATCGTCATGGCCGTGATTCGCCGGGTGGCCCCGCATTTCGTACCGTCCGGCCTGCCGACGTTCTGGTTCACGCTTCTCCTGGCCCTGCCGGTTTCGATGCTTTGGGCATGGCTGTTCTCGCGGATCTTCGAGATGCCCTTCAAACGGAACAGGTCCTGGAAATCCATGATCGCACTGGGTCGTTCCCACTGGACGGGTATGAGCGCGAAAGGCCGTCAACGGCTCTATGGGGGGCGACCTCGCGAGAACTGACGGTGTGCGCCGCGGGCCGGGCGCTGTCGCCGGGCGCTGTCGCCGGAGCCCGTGACGGCCGCGGTCCGGGGCGAGACGGGCCCGGTGGACGCTTGCGCATGCGCCCGCACCGGCCGCGTATGGTCACCGATCCGATACCGGGCTTCACTTGTAGTGATGGGCCGGGGCGGGAAGGATCTCCGGGTTCCGGGGGATCGACGCGGGAGCCGACATGATCGATGGGCCGTACTTCGTACTGACCGTGCTGGGGGTGCTCGGCACCGGGCTGACGGCAGGGGTGTTCTGCGGGTTCTCGACCTTTGTGATGAAGGGGCTCGGCTCGCTGCCGCCCGCCCAGGGTGTGGCCGCGATGAACGCGATCAACAGGGCCGCCGTGTCACCGGCGTTCATGATCGTGTTCTTGGGGTCGGCCGTGGTCTGCGCCGTCCTCGCCGTGGTGACGTTCGTGCTGTGGCCCGACGACGGCACGGTCGGACTGCTGACGGGCAGCGCCCTGTATCTGATCGGCGGGTTCGGTGTGACGGCGGTCGCGAACGTGCCCCGCAACGAGGCGCTCCTGCGGATGGACCCCGGGTCCCCCGAGGCGGCCGTGTACTGGCGCACCTACGTGAGCGAGTGGACCCTGTGGAACCACGTCCGCACGGTCGCGTCGGCCGGAGCGGCAGTGTGCTACGCCCTGGCCCTCAGTTAGCCCCGAGGCCCACGCAGACGCCCCGGTGACGAGGGGCGCGGCCCGTGCGATGACGTCGTATCGTGGCACGAGACGGTCCCGTATGCGTAGCAAGGGGGACGGTCATGGCCGATCCCAAGGGTTTCCTGACCACGCCCCGGGAGGAATGGCCCCGCAGGCCCGTCGAGGAGCGGGTGCGGGACTGGAACGAGGTGTACGTCCCGGGTGCGCTGCTGCCGATCATCAGCAGGCAGGCGAATCGCTGCATGGACTGCGGGATCCCTTTCTGCCACGAGGCCTGCCCGCTCGGGAATCTCATCCCCGAGTGGAACGACCTGGTCTCGCGCGAGGACTGGCGGGCGGCCGGCGACCGGCTGCACGCCACGAACAACTTCCCCGAGTTCACGGGGCGGTTGTGTCCGGCGCCGTGCGAGGCGGGGTGCGTGCTCGCCATCAACCAGCCCGCGGTCACCATCAAGAACGTGGAGGTGGCCATCGCGGACCGCGCCTGGGAGGAGGGGTTCGTGCCGCCGCGTCCGCCGGAGCGGCTGTCGGGGCGGACCGTCGCGGTGGTCGGATCGGGGCCCGCGGGCCTCGCGGCGGCCCAGCAGCTCACGCGCGCCGGGCACACGGTGGCGGTGTACGAGCGGGCGGACCGCGCCGGAGGGCTGCTGCGCTACGGGATACCGGCGTTCAAGATGGAGAAGCGGCATCTCGACCGGCGGCTGGAGCAGATGCGCGCCGAGGGGACGAAGTTCCGTACGTCGACGGCCATAGGGCAGGAGATCGGGGCCGCCGAGTTGCGGGCGCGGTACGACGCCGTGGTGATCGCGACCGGCGCCACCGCCTGGCGGGAACTGCGGGTGCCCGGGCGGGAGCTGGCCGGGATCCAGCAGGCGATGGAGTACCTGCCGCTGGCCGACCGGGTGTGCGAGGGGGACCTCGGTGTCTCACCGCTGTCGGCGGCGGGGAAGCACGTCGTGATCGTGGGCGGCGGGGACACCGGTGCCGACTGCCTCGGCACGGCGGTGCGCGAGGGGGCCGCGTCCGTGACCCAGCTCGACATCTATCCGCAGCCGGAGCCGGAGCGGAACGAGGACACCGAGCCGTGGCCGACGTATCCGAAGATCTACCGGTTGTCCGCAGCGCACGAAGAGGCGCGCGATCTGCGGTCGGCGCCCGCGGCGGACACGGACGCGCGGCTCTTCGCGGCGTCCACGCTCCGCTTCACGGGGGATGCCGGCGGGCATGTACGGGCGCTGCACCTGGTCGAGGTGGACGAGCGGCGGCGGCCGCTGCCGGGCAGCGGGCGGACGCTCCGCGCCGACCTCGTGCTGCTCGCGCTGGGCTTCTGCGGACCCGACCACGGGGACGGGCTGATCGAACAGCTCGGGCTCGCGCTCGACGGGCGCGGGAGGATCGCGCGGGACGCGGACTTCGCGACGAACGTCCCCGGCGTGTACGCCGCCGGGGACGCCGCGCGCGGGCAGTCGCTGATCGTCTGGGCGATCGCCGAGGGACGGGCGGTCGCGGCGGCGGTGGACCGGCGGCTCACGGGCGGTGCGTCGCGCCTTCAGGCGCCGATCGGTCCGTACGACCGGCCGATGAGGGTGTAGCCGGGACCGCGCCCGCCGGTGACCGGCCGTCCGCCGCCCGGGCCGGCACCGAACCCTGCCGGCCCCGCCAGAGCCGGAAGCCCGGCGGCTCCCGGCAGCCCCCGTACGACGGCCGTCGGCGGCGGACGGCGCAGTGCGTACGCCAGACGGCGCAGTGCGTACGCCAGACGGCGCAGTACGCCTCCCTGCGAACGCGTTACGGCCCCCGACGGCGCCGTGCGCCCCCAGAGCACCGTGGGACGTCCGGCGCACGCGCAGGCGTCCCACGGCGCAGGGTCCCGGTCGAGGTCCAGGACCTGCTTGGCCGCCCTCCATGACGGCGACGGCGGCCGGGTCGCGCACATCGGCCCGCAGAGACGCGGTCACCGCCGTGGACGTGCCGCGCAGCAGCGCCTCCGCGTGGGCAGCCACGGCGGGGGTCGTTGTCGCGGTGGACGACGCGAGCGCCGCCGGGGTGCCAGTCGTGCACGCAAACCGGGTGGCGCTCGCCGGTGTCGACGGCCACGGCGTCCCGGGCGGGTTCCTGCCCGGTCATGAGGAACTCCGTGCGCCTGTGGGGGGAATCAGTACTCAAGTGAATGCCAAGTCAGGGGTGTGGATATCAACGTGCGTGCGGGGCACGCAGAACACGGGAGTCAGGAGAGCAGGAAGTCCGCCTCCCCGGCCTTGGCCCCTTCGATGAACGCGGTCATCTCCGCGGAGGTGTAGATCAGCGCGGGCCCGTCCGGGTCGGTGGACTGGCGGACGGCTATCCGGCCGTCGGCGAGCTTCATCGCCTCCAGGCAGTTGCCGCCGTTGCCTCCGCTCCACGGCTTGTGCCAGCCCTCGCTGCCCAGTTCGCGGGAGGGCATGCCGTTGTAGACGCGCTTGCGCGGCGTGATGCGTTCCATTCACAGCTCCTTGCGGAGATCCCCGAGGATCTCCTTCGTGCGTTGTGCCGTAGCGGCCTGGGCCGCCATGCGGTCCATGACCTCGAGGTGGGTCGCCACCTCGGCGCGCGCGTCCAGGTAGACGGCACCGGTCAGGTACTCGCTGTAGACCATGTCCGGCAGTTCTGACATGGCAAATCGGAACAGTACGAAGGGCCCGTAGGTGCCGGGGTGCGGGCCCGAGGAGAACTCGAGCACCTGCAGCGTCACATGGGGCAGCTTCATGATCTCCAGCAGCCTGTCGACCTGGGCGCGCATGACCTCCGGGCCGACGACCGGACGGCGCAGCGCGGTCTCGTCCATCACGGCCCAGATGTGGGGAGCGTCGTCACGCGTGAGCAGCTCCTGGCGCTGCATGCGCAACGCCACGTGGCGTTCGATGTCCTCGGGTCTTGTCTGCCCGATGGCGCCCGACCTCAGGACACCCCGGGCATACTCCTCGGTCTGCATGATGCCGGGCACGAAGTGGGGCTCGTACTGGCGGATGAGTCCGGCCGCGCCCTCCAGGCTGACGTACATCGAGAACCAGCCCGGCAGGATGTCGTGGAACCGCTGCCACCAGCCCGGTCTGTTGGCCTCCTCGGCCAGCCGGACGAATGCGTCGGCCTCCTCGTCGCCCACCCCGTACGCCTTGAGCAGCAGTTGCAGATACGGGATCTTGAGACCGACCTCCGCGGTCTCCATGCGGCGGACGGTGGCGGGGGCGACACGCAGGATGGCCGCGGCCTCCTCCCGCTTGAGGCCCGCGCGCTCGCGCAGGTCCGACAGGCGTCGCCCGAGGACGACCTGACCCACCGTCGGCGCCGATCGCGGCTCGCTCATCTCACACCTCCTCCCGTCCTCCGGTGTTCCGGCGCTCTGCACGACGACGCCGTGCCCGGCCCTCTTCGCACCGCCTCCGCGCCCGGGTTGGCCTGCGATCCACAAGGTCCTCGGGCGGGCGCGGGGCCTGACGACCTGTACTTGAAACCTTAACTGCCGTCGCCCGGCGCATTGTTGCGAGCAGTGTGCCACGGCCCTTCACCGCGTCACACCGCACTCTGCAATTTTCAGAGTGGCCCTTGCCAAGTGTTCACGCCGGGGAGATAGTGGCAAGCGTGATTCCGTCCGCGCCGTTAGGAACAGACGCCGCGGACCGGTTCGGGCCGGTCCGCGCCCCAGGGTTGCGCCCCGGCGCGGCCGCCGAGCGCCGGTTCCGCTTCGAACTGGCCGCGCAACCGGGCTCCGTCGCACGGGCCCGCCGGCTGACGCGTGCCCGGCTGTCCGGCTGGGAGGTGTGCGAAGACACGTGCGACGCGGCCGCCTTGGTGGTGTCCGAACTGGTCACCAACGCGATCGTGCACACCGCCGGGGAGTTCGTCGTCTGCGAACTGCACGACGAAGACGGCCTGGTGCGCATAGCCGTGCGCGACGAGGGCTGCGCTCCGGGCGAGCCGCACCCCGCCCCGCAGCGCCCCGAGGAGGAGCACGGAAGGGGACTGCTTCTCGTCTCGGCCCTGTGCCGGGCCTGGGGGGCCCAGGAGGCGGGCCCCGGGCTCGTGGTCTGGGCCGAGCTGGCCCGGGAGGCCGAGCAGCCGGCGTCCGGCGAACGGCCTCGCGCCGCGCAGCCGTCCCGGGACCTGTCGTGTTCCGGCGACAGGTCCCGGGCGACCGAGGACACCGCCGCGCGGTCCGACCTCGGCTGGAGCGCGAAGAAGCCGCCGGCGGACGGAGGCGCCCGCTCCGACCTGGGCTGGAGCGCCAAGAAACCCCCGGCGGACAACCGGGGTTCCGGGGCCGGGGCGCCCCGCGGAACGGGGACCGCATGGGTGTGAGGGGTACGCAGGCCACAGGACCCGGGACCGCGCAGGTCCTGACCCTGGACTCGCTGGTCCGCCTCCGGCGGGCACAGCGGACGTCCGCGACGGTGTCCAGACGCCTCCCCCTGCCCGAGGACATGGCCGTTCCGCTCGGCTTCGACGCGGTGGCCGTGCCCGCCCACTACGGCCCCCTGCTGCTGCCCCGGCTGCCGCGGGTGGGGTGCGTGTACGCCGACCCGGCCGACTGGTGGTGGATCGTGCCGTCGGACTCCGATGTCGCGCTGGAATGGCCGGCGCCCGCGCGGTACGCCACGGGAGCGCTCGTGCCGCACGCGCCGGGCACCCCCGGGCTCATCCACCGGCCGGACGGCACCGTCCCCTACACCCCGCCCATCCCCCTCTATCTGGCACTGTGCCGCATCACGGGCACGACGCCGGCGTGGTCGCGTCCGCTCAGCGCGTGACGGTACGGCCGTCCGGCCACCGCGTATGAGGCGCGTGCGCCCCGCGGCCTCCCCTGCCCGAAGACCGCCGCTCGTACCGAAACTCCGTCGCCGGGGCGGGGGACGAGCTGCCTCCCTGGGGAGATCTCGTTCGTCCGCACTCGGGGGAAGTCATGCGTGGCGAAGAAGTCCGGCGCGAAGAAGTCCGGCTAGAAGAATGCCGATGAGACGGGGCTGCCGACGTCCGAGTCGGAGTCACTGCTCTTCGGCGGTCCGCTGCGCTGCGACACGGGCTGGTCGCAGCACTCCGACGCGTTCCTGGAGCTGAACTTCCGGGCCGTGGTCGCCCGGCTGCCGTCGCTGCTGGCGGCGAGCTTCCGGCTCGCCTGGCAGGCGGACCGGCCGGCCGCCCGGCTCGTTGGGCGCCGAGGCGGGCCGCGGCGTCGCGCAGGCGGTGACTCTGCTGGCGGTCAACTCCGTGCTGACGCGTAGACGGCGCTGGTCGAGCTCCTCGCCGGGCTCTACGCGCCCGACCGCGGCCGGATCCTGTGGGACGACGTCGACGCGGCGTCCGCCGACCGGCAGCGGCTCGCCGAGCCCATCGCGATGGTGGCGCAGGACTTCCAACGGTGGCCGTGCACGGCGCGCGTCGACGTCGCGGTCGGGCGTACGACCGCTCCCCTCACCGAAGAGCGTCTCGCCTCCTCGGTCGCCCAGGCCGGAGCCCAGGACGGCTGGGTATCGCGCGGGCCGCCTACCGGCACGGACAGATTCTGATCGTGGACGAGCCCACGGCGGCCCTCGACGCCCGGGCCGAGCCGGAGGTCTTCGAGAAGATCCGGGCGCCGGCGGGCTCGGGCCAGACGGTGATCCTCATCACGCACCGGCCGGCGTACGTCCTGGAGCAGGGGTGCCTCGTCGAGTCCGGCGCCCCGGACGACCTGCTCGCGTCGGGCGGCGTGTACGCGGAGCTGTACGCGCCGCAGGCGCGGAGCAGTTCGCGGCGAAGGTTCCCTTCCGGGAGTCCGGCTGAGGCCGGCTGAGCTGAGGGACGGCTCACTCGGCGGCGTCGGCCCCCCGGACGATCACCAGGAACGCGTCGGTCGCGAGGTCCATGACAACCTCCGCGGGCTGCCCCTCCAGGCGGCGCGCCTGCGCGTACTCCTCCGCCGGCCACGAGCCGCGCGGCCCGCCGGCGGGAAAGCGCGCCAGCACCGTTCGCCCGTTCACCCTGTACCTCCTTGTGGCCTCGCTCCCGGTCCGTCGGCCGGTCCGGATCGGCTCGTAGAGTCAAACGCCTTCTCCGGGGTGAACGGCTCGTGCCGTGACGGTACTGAGACCCATTCGACACGGGCCGTCAGCCGGCGGACCCGATGCCGTGGTGGATCAGATCGAGGGTGCGGCCGATGACGTCGGCGGGCCGGGCGCCCTGCTCGACGGCGCCCATGGCGGCCTGGAGGAGGCCGCCGATCAGCCGCGCGGTCAGCTCGGGGTCCACCGGGTCCCGCTCGGCGATCGCGGCCAGCAGGGGGGCGGCGTGCTGCTGGTGCAGTTCGTGGACCCGGTTGCGGCACTCGGGGGGCAGGTCGGCGTGCATCAGGGCGGTGGCCGGGCGGTGCATCCCCGTCGCGGCGAGGTGCAGTTCGGCGGTGATGTAGGCGTCGATGCGCGCCAGGGGCCCCTCGATCCCGTCCAGGGCCTGGCCGACGGCGGCGTCCGCCTCGGTGAAGGAGTCCTCGACGATGGCGGCGATGAGCGCGGCGCCGGACGGGAAGTACTGGTAGAAGCTGGAGCGGGCCAGGCCCGCGCGGGCGCCGACCGCCGCCGGTGTGACGCCGGCGGCGCCCTGTTCGACGAGGATGTCGACGGCGGCCCGGACCAGCGCGGCGCGTTGCTGGGCGCGGTGCTCGGCAACGGTGGCGGCGCTGATCTTGGGCATCGTGCGGCAGCTCCTCGCGGCTGGGAACGGTTCAGCTCAGACGGCCGTCGCGGAGGGTCAGGACCCGGTCGGCCGCATCCATTATCTCGGTGTCGTGGGTGACCATGACCGTCGCGGTGTTGTGGGCGCGGGTCTGCTCGGCGAGCAGGTCGACGACGTCCCTGGCGCGGGCACGGTCGAGGGCAGAGGTCGGCTCGTCGACGAGCAGGACGTCCGGAGCCGGCATCAGGGCGCGGGCCAGCCCCACGCGCTGGCGCTCACCTCCGGAGAGCTGGTGCGGACGGTGGCCGGCGCGTTCGGCCATCCCCACCGCGGTCAGGAGTTCGTCCGCCCGCGCGCGGGCCGCCGCGTCGAGCCGCCCGCCGAGATGCGCCGGGAGCAGCAGTTGCTCGCGGGCGGTGAGCGAGGCGAGGAGGTTGGCGTGCTGGAAGACGTAACCGATGTGGCGGCGCCGGTGGGCGGTGCGCTGCTTCTCCTTGAGCGTGGTCAGGTCGGCTCCGGCGACGTGGATCCGGCCCCGGGTGGGGACCTGGAGTCCGCCGGTGACGGCCAGCAGGGTCGACTTGCCGGAGCCCGAGGGGCCGACCACGGCGACGAACTCGCCGGGCCGCACCTCCAGGGTGACCTCGTCGAGGGCGGTGACCTGCTGGTCGCCGCTGCCCAGGAGCACGGTGACGTCGGCCAGTCGCAGCGTCGCGGTCCCGCCCGGGTCCGGGTCGGTGCTGAGGGTGTCGGTTGCGGGCGTGTTCATCGGTGTGCTCCGAGCGCGGTCAGGGCTTCGACGCGGGTGATGCGGCGTACGGCGACGGCGGCGCCGGCGAGGCCGAGGACGATGAGCAGGGCGGCCGCGGCGGCGACCTGTGGGGCGCGCAGGGAGAACGGCGCGGAACCGCTCATGGCGCTGCCCAGGGCCACGCCCACCGCGGTCCCGGCGGCGGTCGCGGCTATGAGGACGACGGCGGCCTGGGTCAGCGCGTCGCGCAGGATGTACCCGGTGCCGGCCCCGATCGCCTTCAGCAGGGCGATCTCCTGGCCGCGCTGGATGGTCCAGACCGTGAAGAACGAGCCTACGACCAGGGCGGAGATGGCGTAGAGGAAGCCGCGGATCAGGGTCATGGTGCTGGACTCGGCCGCATACCCGGGAGAGGCGTTGTAGGTGCCGGCCTTGTCCACGGTGTGGGTGCCGAGCCGGCGGTCGATCGCCTGGACGTCGGCACCGGGGGCGAGTTGCAGCGCCACGGTGGTCGCCTGCCGGGTGGCCGCCTCCGGGAGGGGGCCGGAGAGCCCGTAGTGGAGCCGCTGCCACAGGGGCAGGGGCGCGTAGACGACGCCGACGTGCCCGAAGGAGGCGTGGCCGACGGTGCCGACGACGGTCAGCGGGGTGCCCGCCTGCCCGGCGATCAGCCGGTCGCCGACCTTGACGCCTTCCTTGGCGATCTCCTGGCTGATGAGGATGCCGTCGGCGCGGGCGGTCAGCGGCTTGCCGGTCAGTGGGGCGGGAGCCAGGAACCCGCCCGGTTGCACGCCGAAGACCGCGAGGTCCAGTTGCCTGGCGCCGTCCGGGGTGCCGGCCGTCCGGGCGTGGACGAGCTGGTTGCCGAAGGGCTCGGCCCGGGTGACTCCGTGCTGGGCCGCCCATGTCTGCCAGGTGCGTGCGGTGACGGTGGAGCGGGAGAACAGTTCACCGGTGGCCGACTTGTCGAAGGCCATGTGCGTCACCGGGAGCGTGCGCAGCGCGGAGACTCCGGCGTCGGCCAGGCCGCTGGCCAGACCCGAGAGGATCACACCCAGCACCGCGATCAACGCGACCACGGCACCGACGAGGGCGAAACGACCGCGGGCGAACCGCAGGTCGCGCAGAGCGAGAAACATCGAACCACTCCGCCTTCGGCTCAGGCGCCGACGGCGGCGACGGTGTCGAACGCCTCGACCACACCGGCCGCGCCCTGGCCGGCTCCGCCGGACGCCCCGCCGTGCGCGGCGCGGAAGGACTCCGACTCCCTCCAGGCCGCGAAGGCGTCCTCCGACGTGAACTCCATGACCGCGACATACGGGGCACCGGCCGTGCGCGGGCGCAGCAGCCGTGCGCCGACCAGGCCCACCACACCGTGCAGCGTCTGGTTCATGCTCTGCGTGAAACGCTCCTCGAACGCCGCCGCCCGTTCGGCGGGGACGTCGATCCGGTTCATCACCGTGTACACCACGGGAAACCACCACCTCATGACTCGCACCCGCCGGCATCTTGCCGACGGTGGTGTCAGCATCATAGGCCGTTTTCCAGACACTCATGTCGGCAAGATGGGTCCGGGCCGGATGCCGGGGCGATCAGGTGTCGTACTCCTGGATCCGCGTGCCGTGGCCGCGGTCGACGAGCGCGGGCAGCCGCTGGCCCAGCTCCCGCACGGTGGCCGGGACGTCGACGGTCAGCAGCTCGCGGTCGCGCATGAGGACGCGCCCGTCGACGACGGTGGTGCGGACGTCCGCCGCTCGGGCGCTGTGCACGAGGGTGGCGGCGAGGTCGTGGACGGGCTGGGTGTGCGGTCCGGTGAGGTCGACCAGCACGATGTCCGCGCGGCGTCCCGGGGCGATGCTGCCGATACGCTCACCGAGCCCGACGGCACGGGCGCTCTGCAGCGTGGCGTGGTGCAGGGCCTGACGTGAGGTCAGCCAGCGTGGGTCGCCCTCGGCGGACTTCTGTGCCAGGGAGGTCAGCGCCATGGACTCCCAGACGTCCAGCGAGTTGTTGGAGGCGGCGCCGTCCGTGGCGAGTCCCACCGGGACGCCGATGGCGCGCAGGGCCCGTACCGGGGTCGTGGTGGGCCAGGCGAACTTGAGGTAGCCGCGGGGCGCGGTCGCCACGGCCACGTCCCCGGCCGCCCGCTCCAGCACGGGCAGGTCCCGCTCGACGATCCCGGTGCCGTGCGCGATGAGCAGGTCCGTGTCGAGGAGTCCGGCGGCCTCCAGGACCTCGATCGGTGTACGGCCGTGCCGCGCCAGGCTGGTGTCGGTCTGCTCACGGTTCTCGGCGGCGTGGATGTGCACGGCCAGGCCGTGCTCGCGGGCGAGCGCGGCGGTGGCGGCCAGGTCCGCGTCGTGCACGGTGTACGGGGCGTGCGGGGCGAGCGCGGTGGTGATGCGGCCGCCGGCGGCGCCCCGGTGGCGCAGCGCGAACTCCAGCGACCTCTCACGCCCTCGCGGGCCCTGCGAGGAGAAGTACGCCTCGCCCAGGTGCGCGCGCAGTCCGCTGCCGGCCACGACGGCGGCGACGACGTCCATGGAGAAGTAATGGTCGGCGAAACAGGTGACGCCACCGCGGATCATCTCCGCGCAGGCGAGCCGGGCGCCCAGTTCCACGTCCCTGGCGGTGAGGTTGGCCTCGATGGGCCAGATGCGGTCGTTGAACCACTCCGCCACGGGCAGGTCCTCGGCGATCCCTCGCAGGGCGGCCATCGGGGAGTGTGTGTGGCAGTTGATCAGTCCGGGCAGCGCCACCTGGCCGCGTGCGTCGATGCGTTCGGCCGCGGGGCGGTCGTGTACGTCCCCGGCGGGCGTCACCGATTCCACCGTTCCGTCCCGGACGACGATCGCGGCGTCCTCCGCGAAGCCGATCCGCTCGTGCTCGTCGTGCACGAGGACGGTGCAGCCGGTGATGACGAGGTCGGCGGGAGCGGGCGGCCGGTCGGCCGGGGTCGGCGTCATGAACCCCACCGTACGGGGCCCGTCGGCGCCGTCACCGTGTCATACGGCCGGCGGCGGGCCTGGGCTGCCGCCGGCGCCGGGTCCGGTGTGCCTGCGCCGCTCTGCGAGTTCGTCGAGGAGTACGGCGAGCGGTTCGCGGTGGCGTGGCGGCAACCGCCCGCTGGGTCCATGCCGTCCGTATGGCGGCCGCGGGCGGGGAGTTCGAAGGCCGGCGCACGGCAGCGCTCTTCGGGCCGTGGCCCTGGGCTGACGAAGGCGGGCCCGAGGGCGTAGCCGGCCCCCGGGCCCTGTAATGCCGCCCATGTGGGCACGCCGGCACGCTTGAGGACCCAGGTCAGTCGTCATGTCGCCGCGTCCTGCCTTTGGACCACCGCGCATCGAGCTGCGCGGGCTGGACTTGAACCAGCAATTCGGCGTCCCGGGGCCTGGGCCCGGTCGATCCGGCGATCGGCGGCGAATGCTGAGTCTGGAGCGAGAGTCTGAGATTGATCGCGGTCTGCCTCTGCCGGATTGGGCTACCGCGGCAAGGATCTGTGCCGCGGGGAGGACTCGAACCTCCACTCGAACCGCGCCGTCACGACAAGCTTCAGCTTCAGCTTGCGCTCCTCGCGCACCCCGGCCGTCGTGCACGGTGGCCGGGGAGTTCCTGAGGCTACCCGAACAGGTAGCCGAACACGGCGTCCCCGACGCGCTGGTCGACGACGTCCGCGCCGTTCGCCTCCTCCCGGGCGAACTTGACGGCCTGCTGCAGCTTCTCCGCCCGGTCGAGGAGCTCGTTCACGCGCCGCGCGGGCAGTGCGCCGGAGAACTTCACCGTCGTCCAGTATCCGACGGGCACGTCCTCGTAGTACACCTCGACCTGGGCGGGGTGCTTGTCGGTGGCCTCGGCCTTGACGTGGTTGCGGGGCACCTTCTTCGTGCGCACGGTCCGTACCGGCTCCGTCTTCCAGGAGTCGGTGGACGGGTCCTGCACCCAGGACTCGGAGGCGTCGAGGACCGGCAGCTTGCGGACGAACGTGATGAGGTCGACGAGCTGCTTCTCCAGGAAGAGCAGATACGCCACCGGGACGTCGGCGATGAGCACGCGCCCGTCGACCGTCACATCCGCGGTGGCGGAGCAGTTGGCCCAGTCCTTCGTGGCGGTCACGTCGAACAGCCGCGTAAGGGTCGCCGCGGTCTGCCGCAGCACGTCCTCGGCCTTGACCTGAACCCGCGTGGACTCGGGCGGCAGCTGCTCGCCCTCTTCGTCCTTCGGCTGGTACGTACGCGAGATCCCGGCCAGCAACGCGGGCTTCTGCAGCCCGTGGTGAGCGGCCGTCAGGTCCTGATGGGACTTGGACTTGATGCCCTTCTCGACTGCGATGATCTGATTGAGTTTCGCCACGCCGAGACCGTAGCAGCGGGCCGGCCGGGGTTTCGAAGGATTATCGGCCGTCCGTCTCCCCCGCGGAGGCGAGCACGCTCTCGAAGAGGTCCTCCCCCGACGCCAGAGCCCTTGCGAGCGTGTCCGGTTCGGCGCTCAGCCCCGCCACGAGCGCGTCCGTCTGCCGCAGCCCGGCCCGCTCCAGCAGCCTCTTCTCGTTCGTCACCCACTGCCCGCGTGCCGCCAGCGCCGCGTGCCCGGCCTGCACGGCCGCCGTGGCGAGGGCGCCGGCGACCTCGGTGAGGCGGGACT
The DNA here is from genome assembly GCF_055632315.1 of Streptomyces sp. PSU-S4-23. NCBI lineage: Bacteria > Bacillati > Actinomycetota > Actinomycetes > Kitasatosporales > Streptomycetaceae > Streptomyces > Streptomyces sp. PSU-S4-23. The sequence continues at coordinate 1,835,460 of NZ_JBVMUU010000002.1, forward strand.
TCGGGGCGTGGTTGGCCTTCGCGTACGCGAGCGTGGCACGGGCCGTTCCCCGCCAGCGTTCGGCCGCGGAGGCGCGCAGCTTCCGCGGGTACGCCTCCGGGCGCGGGAGCGTGCCCCGCAGCGCGCGGTTGACCGCCAGCTCGGCGACGATCAGATAGCTGGGGATGCCGGCGAGATGGAAGAGCAGCGGCTCCACGTGGAAGCGGCCCTCCCCGGCCTCCGCCAGCTCCCGCTCCACGACGTCGAGATCGCGGTAGTGGACGTCCACTCGGCGGCCCTCGACGGTCAGCCAGGCCCCGCCGTTGAAGACTCCGCCGCCCCAGCCGCCGATCTCGGAGACCTCGCCGGGCCAGCCGACGGCCCGGAGGCCGGCGGGGTCGAAGTCCGGCCCCCGGTAGTAGACGGCGAGGTCCCAGTCGCTGTCCGGGCGGTGGGTGCCTTCCGCCCGGGAACCGCCGAGCGCGACGGCCCCGACCCCGGGGAGGGCCGCGAGACGGTCGGCCACCGCGTCGAGGAACGTCTCGTCGTTCATGCTCGCCCGCGGTCGTCCTTGATGGTCAGATCGCCCATCTTGTTCACCTGGATGACCGTGCCGTGCTGCTCCCCGCCGCTGATGATGTTGGTCCCTCTGGCCCCGGTGTCCGTCCCGGGCGCCAACTCGTCCAGCAGCGACCGGAGTTCGGCGAGAGCCTGCGGGTCGTTGCGCAGGGTGCGGCGCAGCCGGCTGCGCCACTCGTCCTGGACGTCGGACACGGTCTCGGCGTCACCCGCCTCCCTCGCGGCGACCAGAACCGTGCGGGAACGCTCCAACTCCCCCTGGACGGCCTCCTCCTCATCGGCGCGCCGGCGGGCGAGTAAGGCGGCGACCCGGTCCCGGACCTGCGCCCACCCGTCGGTCACCATCTGTGCCACCAGCGTCGTCGCACCGGCCACCGCGAGCTCCGTCAGTTCGTCCACCGTTCCCCCTTCGTCACGGCCACGACCACCCACCGTAGCCCGCCGACGCCGGCACGTCGGTGGAGATTCCGGACTACGGCGCGACCGGCAGCGCCGCCGCCCCGGCCGCCGTGCGCAGCACGTCCCGCAGCATCGCGGGGGTGAGCCGTCCCGTGAAGGTGTTGCGCTGGCTGACGTGGAAGCAGCCGAACAACTCCAGCCCGTCCAGCGTCACCCGGACCCCGTGCCCGAAGACGGGACGCGGCCGGGGCACCGTCCAGCCCGCCCCGGCGAGCGCGGTCAGCGCGGACTGCCAGCCGAACGCGCCCAGCGCGACCACCGACCGCAGGGACGGCCGCAGCAGCCGCAGCTCCTGTACGAGCCACGGCCTGCAGGCGTCCCGCTCCCGGGGGGTCGGCTTGTTGGCGGGCGGGGCGCAGTGCACGGGCGAGGTGACGCGCACCCCGTGCAGTTCGAGGCCGTCGCCCGGGGCCACCGACGTGGGCCGCGATGCCAGTCCCACGGCGTGCAGGGCCGCGTACAGCACGTCACCGGACCGGTCCCCGGTGAACATCCGCCCGGTCCGGTTGCCGCCGTGGGCCGCGGGCGCCAGACCGATGACGAGCAGCCCGGCGTCCGGCGGCCCGAAGCCCGGCACCGGCCGGCCCCAGTAGGTCTGGTCGGCGAACGCGGCGCGCTTGGTACGGGCCACCTCCTCACGCCATGCGACCAGGCGCGGGCAGGCCCGGCATCCGGTGATCCGCTCCTCCAGCACGGCGAGGCTGCTGCTGTCCATGGCCCCACCGTAGGGCCCGGCGGGGGAGCGCGCGGGCCTCGGTGGGGTCGCGCGCAAAACGGGTCCGAGCCGGCCGGCTCAGGGGGCTAAGGTCGGAAGCATGGCTGCTGAAGGTGCGGACGACGACAAGACGGCCGGGGCCGGCGGGACCGGGGCGGCGGCCGCGATGGGCCGGGGAGCCGGGGCGCGCCGGGCTGGGGAGGCGAACCGCGGGGAGGCCGGCGCGGGTGAGGAGGATCGGGTGAGCGACGCGCATGGCGCGGCCCGCGCGCAGGCCGGCGATCTGCGGAGCGGCGGGCCTGCGTCCGGGGGCGCCGGGACCGCCGGGACGAAGGCCGGGGACGCGAAGACCGCGGCCGCGGTGGCCGCCGCCGCGGCGGCCGGTCCGTCGAACGGCGAGAGCGTGCGCGTCGACAGCTGGATCTGGTCCGTGCGGCTCGTGAAGACGCGTTCGATGGGTGCCGCCGCCTGCCGGGGCGGGCATGTGCGGGTGAACGGCGAGCGAGTGAAGCCCGCGTACTCCGTGCGGGTCGGTGACGAGGTGCGGCTGCGGCACGAGGGCCGGGAGCGGGTCGTCGTGGTGACGCGGCTGATCCGCAAGCGGGTGGGGGCTCCCGTGGCCGTCCAGTGCTACGTCGACAACAGCCCGCCCCCGCCGCCCCGCGAGGCCGTGGCCCCGGCCGGAATCCGTGATCGCGGTATGGGCCGCCCCACCAAGCGGGACCGCCGCGAGATGGAGCGTCTGCGCGGTCTGGGAGCAGCACCGGGCAGCCCCTCCGCCGGCTTGGGCGGCTACGGCGCCCCGGGCCGGTCGGGGGGCCAGAGCCGGTCGGGAGGGCAGGGGCGCCCGGGAGGCCGGGGTCGGTCCGACGGCCGGAACGGCTCCGGCGGGCTCTGACCGGAGGCGGCGGCTCCCCCGGGGGCGGAAGACGGGGCACCGGAGCGCCGTGGCGCATCCCGGTGCCTGGCTATGCCCTGCCGCGTACGAGGCGTACCAGGTCCGCGGTGCGGTGCCGTCGGGCCCACGCGATCACGGCCAGCGGCACGATGAGGATCAGCGGGGTCGCCGCGTTCTGACCGTCGAAGACGGTGAGCTGCACGATGAACGCGCCCACCATCAGCGCGGACAGCGCCACCGCCGCGACCGACGACAGCAACGGGATCACCAGCGCGATCGCACCGGCCAGTTCGAGCGTGCCGATGGTGTACATCCCCGCGCTCCCCCAGCCGATCTTGTCGAAGGACTCGGCGGCGGACGGGTGCGCGATCAGCTTGGGCAAGGCGCTGGCGACGCCGTAGAAGAGCGCGAGGACGATCTGCAGGGCACGCAGCGAGATCTCGGCACGCCGGCCACGGCTGTGGTGGTGGCGCACCGACGGGGCGGCAGGGGTGTTGTGCGGGGTGGTCTCGGACATGGGGTTCTCCTGTGGGAAGCAGGTCCTCGGTGCTGTGCTGTCACAGAGGCAGACCGGCCCGCACGCCTGGACTCATCGCTTCGCGCCGATTCTCTCCGCCCGAGGCCCGTTCCCCACTGCCCCACTGCCCCACTGCCCCTGCCGGCACCTCTACGTCCGCAGCACCGCCCTCACCCAGATCCGGTCCTGCGTGAGGTACCGGTCCACGGCCAGCCCTGCCTCCGCGAGCGCCCCCTCGAACTCCTCCCTGCTCAGCGGCCTCGACAGGAACGTCTGAGTCCAGGTCGCGTCCGGGAACTCGTACTCGGCGCGGACCAGGTCGACCCCGTCCCCCACCGGCCGCGCCGATACGATCCGTATCGTGAGGCCGCTCGGGTCGACGCGCTCACGCGGTACGTTCGTGTGGTAGTCCTCTCCCTCGCGCTGGACCAGCACGCACCCGTCGTCCGCCACGTGCCGGGCGCACGCCCGCAGCAGGCCCTGTCGCACCCCGGTGTCCCCCGCGTGCACGAGGAACGACGCCAGCATCACCACGTCGAACGTCTCGCCGAGGTCGAGGGCCTCGATGGGACTGCATATCGTGCGTGCCCCCCGCACGCGCTCCAGCATCTCCCGCGACTCGTCCACCGCCGTGACCGTGAATCCGCGCTCCAGCAGCGGATGGGTCATGCGTCCCGCCCCGCTGCCCAGCTCCAGGATGTGCGCGCCGGCGGGCACGGCCGCGGCGATGATGTCCGGCTCGTCCCCGGCCGGCAGCCGCGCGTACAGCTCGACCGCGCAGCCGTCGGGTGTGATGGGGCCGGGCCCCGTCCCCTCGTATCCCTCTCGCATGTTCGGGCTCATATCCGTCCAACGGGCCGCCCGCAGCGCTCCGTTCCTCTTTCGTGTTCACCCGATGAGGTGAAACGTGCGGTGTCGCAGGACCCCGGTGACCGGTCACAGCGCGAACCAGCCCTGCGCTCCGTACCAGTGCCCGCCGGCGCGCAGATGGTCCCCCACGGCCCGCTCGACACCGCTCCGCCGGGGCAGCTCCGCCACCGCGAGCTCCGGGTCGCCGAAGACGAAGCCGACGGGCGCCCCGTCGTCGGGGACGGTTTCCACGGAGGTGACCTCGAAGCGGTCCTGGAAGCGGATGGTGTTGGAGTCGGCCGGCAGGTACCGCCTCAGCTGGGGATCCAGCAGCCAGGAGTGGCAGACGGCGATCTCGTGGTGCTCGTCGGGATAGTGACGCGCGAAGAACTCCCGGGCCAGCGCCAGGGACCGCTCGCAGGCGGACGGCGAGAGCGGGCCCCGGAAGTCGGGGATGTGCACGCTCAGACAGGGGTCTCCGGGCCCCGGCCCGAGACCTGCGGCGGCGGCCGCCCGCCCGGTGCGCCGCCCCAGCCGAGCGCGCTGGAACTGCAGCCGCCCCAGCTGGAACAGCTCCCCGTGGAAGGGCAGCGCGATCCACCAGGGGAACAGCAGCCCCGGGGTGCCGCACCGCCGTCGGTGCACCGCGACATGCCGTCCGAGGTCGGCGAGCGTGCGCCGGGACACCTTGTCGGGGATTCCGCGCTGCCGGTGGTAGGCGCGCACGTACGGGAGCGCCGCGACGAAGAGGTACACGTGGAAGAGCCGCCCGGACTCCCCCGCCGACTCGGGGAAGGGCGGCGGCTCCCAGCTCCTCCCGATCTCCCCCATGTCCCGTACGAAGCGGCTGAGGCAGCGTGACAGCAGCGTCATCGTGTCGGCGTCCCGCCCGAACCGGGCGCGCAGCGCGACGAGCGCGTTGATGTCCTCGTGGGGCACGGACAGGTCGAGCAGGACGTCGGGCAGCTCGTCCGCGTCGGGCAGGACGGCCTCCACACCCGCCTCCCCGTCGTTCTCCAGGTCCCGCAGCCAGTCGGCGAGCCTCGCGTCCGCCCGCAGCGCCTCCAGCAGCACCCTCACCTCCCCCGTGGATCCGGCCGCCGCCTGTGCGCGGTGCGCGGATCGCGTCGTCGTGTCGTGGTGAACCTGCACCCCGAAGAGTACGTTTGCCCGTAGGAGCGGTGATGGCGATGCGTACCGGCAGTGAACCGACGACGGCGCGCAGTGCCCTGCGGGCGCGCATGTGGCTGAGCGTCTGGGGGCTGGTCTGGGCGACGTTCGGCACGGTCGTGTTCTCGCTCGTCGGACGGCCCGGCTGGGCCGCCGCGTGCGGTGTGCTGTGGCTGATCGTCACCATGGACATGACCGTGATCGTGCGCCACCTCCGCCAGGGCCCCCACTGGCAGCCGGGCCGGGACATCCCGCCGTACCTGCCACCGGATCGCCGCCCCTAGGCGGCGGCCGCGAGCGCCGCGGTCCCGCGTGCGGGGCTACGCGTCGAAGCGGGCCGCCTTCAGGTACTGCGGATTCGGGTCGAGCGCTGCGGCCAGCCTGAAGTGCCGTCTGGCCTGCTCCGGACGCGCCTGGCGCTCGTAGGTGCGGGCCAGCGCGAAGTGCGCGAACGCGTTGTCCGGCTCGCGCTCCAGCACGATGCTGAACTCCAGTTCGGCGGGCCGCAGTTGCGCCGCGGCGAAGAAGGCACGCGCGCGCAGCAGGCGCGCGGCCGTGTTCTCGGGATGGGCGGCTATCACGCCGTCGAGCAGCTTCACCGCACCGCGCGGGTCCCGCGCGGCGAGCAGCTGCTCCGCGGCACGGAAGTCGATGACATGCGTCTCCGGAGTACGTCCGGCCGAATCGCTGGTCTCGGGCACGGCAGAGTCCTTCCCTTGCTGCGGGGATTCAACGCCCCCGGCGGCCACCCCTATTCCTGCGACCCGTGGGCTCTTCGCACGAGATCCGCCCATACGTCCCTGACGCGCCGCTCCAGCTGCTCCAGGGGCACGTCGTTGTCGATGACGATGTCCGCGATCTCCAGGCGCTTCTCGCGCGCCGCCTGGGCGGCCATGCGCGCGTGTGCGTCCTGCTCGGTCATGCCGCGCAGGCGCACGAGCCGGTCGAGCTGGGTGGCCGGGCTCGCGTCGACGACGACCACGACGTCGTAGAGAGGAGCGAGCCCGTTCTCGGCCAGGAGGGGGACGTCGTGGACGACCACCGCGTCCTCGGCCGCGGCGGATTCGAGTTCGCGGGAGCGGGCGCCCACCAGGGGGTGCACGATCGCGTTCAGGGCGGCGAGCTTCTCGGGGTCGGAGAAGACGACGGAGCCCAGCTTGGGACGGTCGAGGCTGCCGTCCGGCGCGAGGACGTCCTCCCCGAAGGCCGCGACGACCGCCGCGAGCCCGGCGGTTCCGGGCGCGACGACCTCGCGCGCGATGCGGTCCGCGTCGATCAGCACGGCTCCGCACTCCACGAGCAGCCGTGACACCTCGCTCTTGCCGGCACCGATACCGCCGGTCAGGCCCACCTTCAGCATGACGGGAAGCCTACGGCCTGCCACCGGCACCGCGGCAGGCCGTGCGTCCGGCCGTCCGAGCGCCCGCCCGCCCGTGTGCCCGGACCGTGTGCCCGGCCACGGGTCGTTCAGCCGTCGCCCTCGCGTTCGGCCAGGAAGCGCTCGAATTCCCGCCCGATCTCGTCCGCGGACGGAATCTCGACGGGCTCCGCGAGCATGTTGCCGCGCGTCTCGGCGCCGGCGGCGGCGTCGTACTGGTGCTCAAGGCCCTGCACGAGCGCCACGAGGTCCTCGTCGCCCTCCCGGATCTGCCGCTCGATCTCCGTCTGCGTGCGGTGCGCCTGAGTGCGCAGCGCGTGCGCGACGCCCGGCAGTACGAGTCCCGTGGCGGCCGTGATGGCCTCCAGGACCGTCAGCGCGGCGTCCGGGTACGCGGAGCGGGCGATGTAGTGCGGGACGTGCGCGGCGACGCCCAGGACGTCGTGTCCGGCCTGCATGAGCCGGTACTCGACCAGGGCCTCGGCGCTGCCGGGAACCTGTGCCTCCTCGAAGGGGCTGCGGTGCCCGGGAACGAGGTCGGTGCGGTTGCCGTGCGGGGTGAGGCCCACCGGGCGGGTGTGCGGCACGCCCATGGGGATGCCGTGGAAGTTCACGGACAGGCGGACGCCGAGCCGCTCCACGATCTGCCGGACGGCCACGGCGAAGCGCTCCCACTCCACGTCCGGCTCGGGTCCGGACAGCAGCAGGAAGGGCGCTCCCGTGGCGTCCTGGACCAGGCGCACGTCGAGGCCGGGGTCCTCGTAGTCGGTCCAGCGGTCGTGCCGGAAGGTGAGCAGCGGGCGGCGGGCGCGGTAGTCCACGAGCCGGTCGTGGTCGAAGCGGGCCACAACCTGCTGGGGGAGCGCGTCGAGGAGCCGGTCCACGATCTGGTCACCGGTCTCGCCGGCGTCGATGTACCCGTCGAAGTGGTAGAGCATGACCAGGCCCGCCGACTCCTGGGCGAGTGCCGTGTCGACCACGGCGAGGCCCTTCGGCTCCCATGCGTACAAACCCTGCGGATCAAGCACTGTGACCGCTCCTCCTCGTGTCCGTACTGCTCAACAGGCCCCAGGGCGCGGGCATTCCCGCCCGCGCCCGTCGCTCCGGTCCGATGCCTCTCACTGCCCTGCCGGGCCGTGCCCATGGCTTCACGACGCCCGGCACGCGCGTGTGGAGCGCGGTCACCGCCTTGCGGGCCGGAGGCGATGCGCCGTGCTGCCAGGCATGGGGGTGGGTGAGCCCCGGGTGAGCCGGTCGCCGGGCACACCAGACCCGCCGGTGGTCGAACGGCCGCCGCGGAGGGTGGAGTTGCGGCGGCCGGTACGGTCGCTGGCACGGTTCCTGGCCTCCAGGACCGTGCAGTCGTAGCCCGCCTTGCCGAGTTCGTACACGCAGACGTGCTCGGCGACGCCGCCGCCCGTCGTTCGTATGCCCCCGTGTTTCCCTCCCCGCACACAGGGCGCGGGAGGCCGCCTCGGCGCCCCGCGGGCGCGCACCGCGGGTCCCGGGAACACGGCTGCGGGCCCGCACCCCGAAGGGTGCGGGCCCGCAGTCATCGGCTCACTCGGCGGCTGTGAGTCTCCCGGCGGGAAACCTCAGCTCTGGCCGCCGGCCAGCTTCTCACGCAGGGCCGCCAGGGCCTCGTCCGAGGCGAGGGCACCGGAGTTGTCGCCGCCCTCGGAGGAGTACGAACCGCCGGACGCAGCCGGAGCGGCGGCCTCGCCACCCTCGGCGGCGGCAGCGGCGTCCGCCTCGCGGGACTTGATGACCTGCTGCTGGTGCTGCTCGAAGCGGGTCTGCGCCTCGGCGTACTGGTGCTCCCACTCCTCGCGCTGCTTCTCGTAGCCCGGCAGCCAGTCGTTGGTCTCCGGGTCGAAGCCCTCGGGGTAGATGTAGTTGCCCTGGTCGTCGTAGGACGCGGCCATGCCGTACAGGGTCGGGTCGAACTCGACCGCGGCCGGGTCGGCGCCGAAGGACTCGTTGGCCTGCTTCAGGGACAGCGAGATCCGGCGACGCTCCAGGTCGATGTCGATGACCTTGACGAAGATCTCGTCGTTGACCTGGACGACCTGCTCCGGGATCTCCACGTGGCGCTCGGCCAGCTCGGAGATGTGGACCAGACCCTCGATGCCCTCGTCCACGCGGACGAACGCACCGAACGGAACCAGCTTGGTGACCTTGCCCGGCACGACCTGACCGATCTGGTGGGTGCGCGCGAACTGCTGCCACGGGTCTTCCTGGGTCGCCTTCAGCGACAGGGAGACGCGCTCGCGGTCCATGTCGACGTCGAGGACCTCGACGGTGACCTCCTGGCCGACCTCGACGACCTCGGAGGGGTGGTCGATGTGCTTCCAGGACAGCTCGGAGACGTGGACCAGACCGTCGACGCCACCCAGGTCCACGAAGGCACCGAAGTTGACGATCGAGGAGACCACACCGGAGCGGACCTGGCCCTTCTGCAGGGTCGTGAGGAACGTCTGGCGGACCTCGGACTGGGTCTGCTCCAGCCAGGCACGGCGGGACAGGACCACGTTGTTGCGGTTCTTGTCCAGCTCGATGATCTTGGCCTCGAGCTCCTTGCCGACGTACGGCTGGAGGTCGCGGACGCGGCGCATCTCGACGAGGGAGGCCGGAAGGAAGCCACGGAGGCCGATGTCGAGGATGAGACCACCCTTGACGACCTCGATGACGGTACCGGTGACGATGCCGTCCTCTTCCTTGATCTTCTCGATCGTGCCCCAGGCACGCTCGTACTGGGCGCGCTTCTTCGAGAGGATCAGGCGGCCTTCCTTGTCCTCCTTCTGGAGGACGAGGGCCTCGATCTCGTCGCCGACGGCAACGACCTCGTTCGGGTCGACGTCGTGCTTGATCGAGAGCTCGCGGCTCGGGATGACACCTTCGGTCTTGTAACCGATGTCGAGCAGGACCTCGTCCCGGTCGACCTTCACGATGACGCCGTCGACGATGTCGCCGTCGTTGAAGTACTTGATCGTCTCGTCGATCGCTGCGAGGAAGGCTTCCTCGTTACCGATGTCGTTGACCGCTACCTGCGGGGTGGTGGCGGTGGTCTCGGTGCTGCTCGTCATGTGGGAAAGGGCTCCGGTACGGACATTGAAGTCGTAGGCACTGCTTACGCCGGGAGCCCGTTTCGCTCTGCAGAAGCCGGACAGCCTAGGAAGCGCCACTTTTGGACACCGGGTGCCCGGTGGCGCCTCGACAACCGAGGGGACATACAACAGATGCGAGCGCAGCCTGCTACGTCTGAGGTGCGCAGGCCCGCAGCGCAACTTGTAGCATACGGGGGCAGCCGGACAGGGTCAATGCGCGAAGAGGCACAGCCGGGGCGGATCGCCGCATTCCCGGCACAAGACCCCGCGCGGCACCACCCGTTCACCGGACAACCGTACGCGGCCGCACGGGTGCGGGGACACCTCTTCCGTGACACCGCCGAGACGGGTCGGACGGAAGATTACGACGAGGGAGCCGATCATCCAAGAGCCCGAACAGTTCGAACCGGAAGCCACCCGGCGTCCGGCCGGAGTCACGGAGAGTTCCCGGGCCAGCCGGGGCTGGTGGGACCGGAACGCGGACGAGTACCAGACCGAGCACGGCACGTTCCTCGGGGACGACCGCTTCGTCTGGGGCCCCGAGGGCCTCGACGAGGTCGAGGCCGGGCTGCTCGGCCCACCGGAGGAGCTCAAGGGCAAGGACGTGCTGGAGGTCGGCGCCGGCGCGGCGCAGTGCTCGCGCTGGCTGGCCGGCCAGGGGGCGCGTCCGGTGGCCCTGGACCTCTCCCACCGCCAGCTCCAGCACGCACTCCGCATCGGCGGGGCCCGCTTCCCCCTGGTCCAGGCCGACGCGGGCGCCCTGCCCTTCCGGGACGCCTCCTTCGACCTGGCGTGTTCCGCGTACGGGGCGCTGCCGTTCGTCGCGGACCCGGTCCTGGTGCTGCGGGAGGTGCACCGGGTGCTGCGGCCCGGCGGCCGCTTCGTGTTCTCGGTGACGCACCCCCTCAGGTGGGCGTTCCCGGACGAGCCGGGGCCCGAGGGCCTGACGGTGGCCGCCTCGTACTTCGACCGCACGCCCTACGTCGAGCAGGACGAGCGGGGCCGTGCCGTCTACGTCGAACACCACCGGACGCTCGGCGACCGGGTCCGGGACGTCGTGGCGTCGGGTTTCCGGCTCGTGGACCTGGTCGAGCCGGAGTGGCCCGCCTGGAACACCTCGGAGTGGGGCGGCTGGTCGCCCCTGCGCGGCGGGCTGATCCCGGGCACGGCGATCTTCGTGTGCGAGCGGGGCTGAGGCGGCCACCACCGCGAGCGGGACCGAGACGGCGGGCCGGCCGCCGAGGAGCGACTGGAACACTGGTGCGGTGATCCGCCACGACGAGCTCGGCCGCCTTCCCGTCCGCTCCGCCGTGCCCGCTCTCCGGAGCGCGCTGGACGAGCGCGGTGCCGCGGTGCTGTGCGCGCCGCCCGGTACCGGCAAGACCACGCTCGTGCCGCTGGTCCTCGCCGGGCTCGTCGGCGGCGGCCCGGCACGGCGTGTGGTCGTGGCCGAGCCGCGCCGGATCGCCGCGCGTGCCGCGGCGCGCCGCATGGCGTGGCTGCTCGGGCAGACGCCGGGCGGCAGCGTCGGGTACACCGTGCGCGGCGAGCGGGTGACCGGGCCGCACGCGCGCGTGGAGGTCGTCACGACGGGTGTGCTGCTGCAGCGGCTGCAGCGGGACCAGGAACTGGCGGGCGTCGACGTGGTGATGCTCGACGAGTGCCACGAGCGGCACCTGGACGCCGACACGGTCGCGGCCTTCCTCCTCGACGTGCGGGAGACCCTGCGCCCGGAGCTACGGCTGGTGGCGGCCTCCGCGACGACGGACGCCGGGGGCTGGGCGCGGCTGCTGGGCGGGGCACCGGTCGTGGAGGCGGACGGCGTCTCGCACCCCGTCGAGGTCGTGTGGGCGCCGCCCGCCCGTCCCCTGCGGCCGCCGCACGGGTTGCGGGTGGACCCGGCGCTGCCGGCGCATGTGGCGGCGGTGGTGCGGCGGGCCCTCGCCGAGTGCGCGGGGGACGTGCTGTGCTTCCTGCCCGGGGTCGGGGAGATCGCGCGTGTGGCGGGGCGGCTCGGGGACCTGGGCGATGTCGAGGTGCTCCAGGTGCACGGGCGGGCGCCGGCGGCCGTGCAGGACGCGGTGCTGTCCCCCGGCGCCGGGCGGCGTGTGGTGCTGTCGACGGCCGTCGCCGAGTCGTCGCTGACCGTGCCCGGGGTACGGGTGGTCGTCGACTCGGGGCTGGCGCGGGAGCCGCGGGTGGATCACGCACGGGGGCTGAGCGCCCTGACGACGGTGCGTGCCTCGCAGGCGACGGGACGGCAGCGTGCGGGCCGTGCCGGGCGTGAGGCGCCGGGCCGGGTGTACCGCTGCTGGTCCGAGGCGGAGGACACGCGGCTGTCCCGGTTCCCGGCGCCGGAGATCCGGCTGGCCGATCTCACGGCGTTCGCACTGCAGGCGGCGTGCTGGGGCGACCCGGACGCGTCCGGGCTGGCGCTCCTGGACCCGCCGCCCGGCGGGGCGATGGCGGCGGCACGGTCGGTGCTGACGGCGATCGGCGCCGTGGACCCGGCGGGCCGTGCCACCGGACGTGGCGCGCGGATGGCCCGGCTCGGTCTGCATCCGCGGCTGGCCCGGGCGCTGCTGGACGCGGCCCCCGAGATCGGCGCGGAGCGCGCCGCGGAGGTGGTCGCCCTGCTCAGCGAGGAGCCGCCGCGGGAGTACGGGGACGATCTGGCGGCGGCGTGGCGGGCGGCCCGGCGCGGAGGCGACGCGTACGCGGCCCGCTGGCGGCAGGAGGTGCGCCGGCTGCGGGCGGCGGGCGGCCTGTCCCGCGACGCGGACGGGGCCGGGCAGGCTCCGGACGACCAGGTCGCGGGGCTCGTCGCCGCCCTGGCCTTTCCCGAGCGGCTCGCGCGGGCCGATGGCGGTTCGTACCTCATGGTGAACGGCACCCGCGCCGAACCGGGGGCCGGGTCGGGTCTGCGCGGTGCGCCCTGGCTCGCCGTCGCCGTCGCCGACCGGCCCGTGGGAGCGGGGCACGCGCGCGTGCGGCTCGCCGCCGTGGTGGACGAGGGCGTGGCGTGCCGGGCCGCCGCGGCGCTGCGCTCCGAGGCGGACGAGGTCCGCTGGAGCGGAGGGGACGTCGTGGCCCGGGGCGTGGAGCTGCTCGGGGCCGTCGAGCTGACGGTGCGGCCGCTGCGGGAGCCCGCACCCGCGGCCGTACGCCAGGCCCTGCTCGACGGGCTGCGGGAGGAGGGGCTGGGGCTGCTGCGGTGGTCCCCGGAGGCCCGGGTGCTGCGGCAGCGGCTCGCCTTCCTCCGGATGCGCCTCGGTGGGCCGTGGCCGGACGTCTCCGACGACGCGCTGCACGCGCGCGTGGACGCCTGGCTGGAGCCCGAGCTGAGCCGCGCCCGGCGGCGCGCCGATCTGGCGCGCATCGACGCCGGAGACGCCCTCGCCCGGCTGCTTCCCTGGGCCGGCGGGGATGCGGCCCGCCTCGACGAGCTCGCGCCCGAGCGGATCACCGTGCCGAGCGGGTCCAGGATCCGGATCGACTATGCCGATCCCGAGCGGCCCGTCCTCGCGGTCAAGCTGCAGGAGATGTTCGGGCTCCAGGAGTCACCCCGCGTCGCCGGGGTGCCCGTCCTGGTCCATCTGCTCTCCCCCGCCGGGCGGCCGGCCGCCGTCACGGCCGATCTCGCCTCCTTCTGGCGGGACGGCTACCGGGCCGTGCGGGCCGAGCTGCGCGGCCGCTATCCCAGGCACCCCTGGCCCGAGGACCCGGCCGGCGCGGAGCCGACCCGGCACACCAACGCGCGCCTCAGGCGGTGACCGGCTCCGGCTCCGCGGCCTCGGCGGGCGCCGGATCTCCGGGGCGGCGGCCGCGCGCCTCCAGCCAGAGGGACAGGCACAGCAGGCAGGCGCCCAGCACGAGGAAGCCCCACGGCAGGTAGGACGTCAGCATGAGGATCAGCAGACGGTTGTGCTTGACGAGCGCGACCGTCGACCGGATGTAGTCCTCGCGCATCTTCACGTGCCCGGCGAACGCCGTGACCCGGTCTCGGCCCCCCAGGAGCGTGCCGCCGCGCAGCTCCTCCTTGTGGATCTCCTCGCCGTACACGGGTGCGCCGGTCACGGGTTCGACCCAGAACCTGCGGACCGTGGTGTACCAGCGGGTCGTGCCCGTCTTGGCGACCGACTCGGGGGTGATGCCCTGGACGGGCATGGTCCTGGGGAAGGAGACCTTGGTCCAGGGGATGGTCTGCTCGAAGTAGTAGACCTTCAGGCCGCGGAAGGTCCGGGTGCCCCGGTAGTGGATGGGGGCCGTGGTGCGCGTCTGCGCGTCGAAGTACTCGTAGTCCCTCTTCTGCGTCAGGAAGGGCCACTTGAACTCGATGCCGTCGCGGCGGACCGGGTCGCCGTCGACCATCTCGCCGGTGGCGTGGACGGGTTCCTGGCTGTGCGCGTCGAAGATGTAGCGCTCGGGGATGCGGGAGACCATCTTGCCGTCCGGCCCCTGGACGTAGGACAGGCCGTCCCAGACGACGACGTCCCGGCCCGCCGTCCTCTCGATCTTCTCCGATGCCTCCACGTCGCCCTTGAGGGTCTGCACGATGGTGACCTCGGGGACCGTGCGGGCCTTCATGGTGCCGTAGTCGAGCAGGGTGGCGTTCCTCGCCTCCAGGACCACGGCCTGGTACTGGTTCGCGGGGATCTTGGCCAGGCGCGGAAAGGCGTACCAGCGCAGCAGCGGGGACAGCGCCGTGAAGAACACGGCGAAGGCGAGCAGGACCAGACCGGCCTTGCGGCGCATCTCGGCTTCCTCCCTGTGCGTGCGGTACGGGTTCCCGGGCCCGTGCGTCATGTCGCCCGGGCCCGGTGCGTCACGGATGACTGGGGACCGTCGTCAGCAGCGGTTTCGGGGAGGTCGTGCCGGACGGTGAGCCCATGGCCGTCATGGTGAACACCAGGGCGAGCGCCACCGCGAGACCGATCGCGGCTGCGACGAGGGCGCGCATACGGGCCTCCCCGGGCCGGAGCCAATGCATCTGATAGTTCGTCAGGTCCGGCACCGTAGCAACGGGCGCGCGAGATGAGAACACGTCGCGCGCACAGTCCCGCACACGACGGCGGCGCCCCTCCTCGCCGGAGGGGCGCCGCCGTCGTGTGCGGGCGGACCGGACCGCCCTAGGAGGTGGATCCCGCCGACGGAGTGGCCGGCGGGGTGGTGGTGGCCGGCGGGGTGGTGGCCGGTGCCACCGCCAGTTCGACCGTCAGGGTGGCGCCGCCCGCGGTGGTGATGCGCAGCAGGAACGTGCCGGTCGTGTCGTCGGCGTACAGCTTCGGGAGCTTCAACAGCCCGTCGGCGTCGGTCGTCAGCCCCGTGAGGGTGCGTACGGTCTTGCCGTCGGCGTCCTTGAAGTAGGGGCCCTTGTCGTTCTCGGCCGGGTCGTCGGCCGCCTTGACGAGGGTCGCCGTGGCCGCGACACCGTCCGCGGCGGCGCCCTTGTACGTGGCCTTCACCTCGACCTGGTCGGCGAACTCGCCGCCCGGGGTGCAGCTCAGCGGGGTGTCACTGGTGCGCGCGAGGGCATCGGCCTGGCGCTCGGTGACGGTCGCCGTGTAGGCGAGGCCGGTGACCGTGCGGCCCACCACGAGGGCGCGGACCGCGAAGGCACCGGTCTTCTCGCCGGCGACGAGCGCGGGAGCGGTGGCCTTTCCCGCGCTGTCGGTGACGACGGTCGCCACCTTCTCGCCGCCGGTGAAGGCGGCGTCCGTGTCGCCGCTGATCACGAACCGGACGCGGACCTTCGGCACGGCCTTGCCCGCCTTGGTCACGGCCTTCACCACGATGTCGTGGTCGAACGTGTCGCCCGCCATGGCCGAGAGACCGCCGGTGCCGCCGTCCGCCAGGTGGTCCACGGTGTCGGTGCTGGTGGGGGGCGGCGTCGGCGGCTTGGTGGGCTTGCCGGGCGACGACGGAGGCGTGCTCGGCTTGGCGGGACCGCCGGTGGCGGGCTTCGCGGGCTTCTTCGGCGGCCGGGTGGGCGTGGTGCCGGGGCCGGAGGTGGCGTCGCTGCGGTGCGAGGGGAGCCTGCCCGAGCCGTCCGGGATGGAGTGCGTGCCCTTGCGGTAGTACTCGTACCAGGACAGGACGGTGTTCAGGTACGCCTGCGAGTTGTTGTAGCCCAGGATGGCGGCGTTCATGTCGGTCTGGACCGACAGGTCGCGGTCTGCGCGGCAGAGGTAGTGGGCGGCGGCGAGGGCCGCGTCGTAGACGTTGTTGGGGTCCTTGACGCCGTCGCCGTTGCCGTCGCGGCCCGCCCAGGACCAGGTCGAGGGGATGAACTGCATGGGGCCGACCGCGCGGTCGTAGGTGCTGTCGCCGTCGTAGGCGCCGTGGTCGGTGTCCTTGATGCGGGCGAAGCCGTTGCCGTCGAGGACGGGGCCGAGGATCTTCGAGTAGGTCGTGCCGTTCGCGTCGACCCGTCCGCCACGGGCCTGGCCCGACTCCACCTTGCCGATGGCGGCGAGGAGTTCCCAGGGCAGGTTGCAGCCCGGCTTGGACTGCCGGATCTCCGCTGCGGCCTTCTTGTAGGCGTCGAGGACGGTGGCGGGTATGCCGCCCTCACCGGAGGTGTCGGTGGTGGGGCCCGTGCTCGCGGCGGGCGGGTCGGTGGGGCTGTTGAGCGGCGGGAGATCGGTGTAGTAGCCGCCGTTTCCGGTGGCGGTGTCGTCGCCGCCCCGGCCCGCACCGGTGTTGTCGGCATCGGGCGTGGCCTCGGCGCCGGTGGTCCGTCTGCCCTGGTCGTCGGTGGTCACTCCCGGAGCCTGGGACGCGGCCAGAGCCGCGACCGCCGCCGCGGCCACCGCTGTGGTTGCCGCACCCTTGCGCAGCCTCCTGCCGAAATGCGCCGCCATTGAGCGAATCCCTCCCGTCGACGACCCTGCGTGTGCGGTTGTGCTGGTGCCCGTGTCCGGCCGCGCCCGGCGCGGCGACCCAGTGACACTACGACAACTTCCCTTGCCCGGACACCTGCTGGTGCCCGGTTTTCACCGGTTGTCCATGTGGCGTTGGCCCGGGTACGGGACCCGGGTGGAGCGCCTCACCCTTTTCTTGCGTCCCTCATACTGACGTTTGTGATCGCCGGGTGGTTGTACCCGGCCAGCTTCTGCCGCGGGGGCCGACCTTGCCGTTCACTCTGAGCCATGCAGCGGCCGTGCTCCCGGCCGTGCGCCGCGACGGGTCGGGCCGGGGGCGGCTGGTGCCCGCGGTCCTCGTCGCGGGTTCGTTCGCGCCCGACATGACCTATTTCGCGGCGAGCATGGTGCCCGGAGCGATGGAGTTCGGCACGGTCACGCACTCCTTCGCCGGGGTGTTCACGGTCGACGTGCTCATCGCCTGGGCCCTGGCCGGGGCATGGCTGGTACTGCGGGAGCCGCTGGTGGCGCTGGTGCCGCGGGCGGTGCGGGGGCGGGTCGCGGTCCTGGTGCGCTGTGGCGCACCCCGGCGAAGGCTCTCGCCTGCGCCGGCCGTCCGGTGGTATGTCTCCGCGGCGCTGGGCGCGCTGACGCATGTCGTGTGGGACGCGTTCACGCATCACGACCGGTGGGGGGTGCGGCTGTTTCCCGTGCTGGGGCGGGAGTTCGCCGGCGCGCCGCTGTTCTGGTACCTGCAGTACGGGAGTTCGGCGCTGGCGGCCGTGGGGATCACGGTGTTCGTGACGGTCGCACTGCGGCGGACGCCGGCCCGATCGGCCCGGGTGCCGGGGGTGCCGGTGCTGTCGCGGGCCGACCGGTGGCTGGCGGGCGCGGTGATCGGCGGCTGCGCGGTGGCGGGGGCGGTGCAGCGGGCGTCGCGCTGGTGGGACTACTGGGGGGCGACCGCGAAGCCGTGGGAACTGATCCCGACGGTGTGCTTCGGCTCGGGCGCGGGTCTCCTCGTCGGGCTGGCGCTGTACTCGGCGGGGGTCAGGGGATGGCGTCCGGCCACGGCCGGCCATGACCGGGCGGGCACCGGGCCCCGTCGGCCGGTGTCCCGCCGCCCGCCGCCCGCCGCCTAAACGGAGCGGCCCGGGAAGCCGCGGCGGGCCGACGGTCCACGCACCTTCCCCCGGACCCGGGCGAGGACGGCGCGCACCCGGGAGGCGGCAGCGACGCCCGGCGGGCGGGCAGGCCGGGGGCGGACACCGGCGCCGACGGGGCCGGAGGTGTGCGGCGAGGCCGGCGACAGGGCCCTGAGGCGCGGGACGAACACGGTCCGGACGGTGCGGAGGCCCTGGCAGATCCGGACGGTGCATCCGAGGAGCCGGGCCGAGCCGTGTGAGGCGGGCACACGGACCGTGCTCGCGCCGAGGGCGTAGGCCGGGACGGAGGGCACCGGAGCCGCGAACACCGCGGGCACGGGGGTCGCCTTCCGGCGAGGGAACGTGCGTATACCCATGGCCGCCTTTGTACGCCGGCCCCGGCGGAACGGCGTCTTCACGGGGGCCGCCCGGGTGACGGCTCCCCGCAGCGGTGGGGCGGGGCACCGGCTGACCGGGCGCCCCGGCCCGCCCACGGGACCCGATCGCCCCGGCTGCCTCCACCGTCCCACGCCACAGACCACAGACCACAGACCACAGACCACCGGCCACCGGCCACCGGCCACCGGCCACCGGCCCGGAAGCTAGTGCGCCGCCGATTCCCAGTCCCCGCCGGCGCCCACCGAGACGTCCAGCGGTGCCCTGAGGTGGACTGCGCCCGCCATCTCGCGGCGGACCACTTCCTCCGTCTTCTCGCGCTCGCCCGGGGCGATCTCCAGGACGATTTCGTCGTGGACCTGGAGGAGCATGCGGGACGTGAGGCCGGCCTCCCGCAGGGCCCGGTCCACGTTCAGCATGGCGATCTTGACGATGTCCGCGGCGGTGCCCTGGATCGGGGCGTTCAGCGCCATGCGTTCCGCCATCTCCCGGCGCTGGCGGTTGTCGCTGTTGAGGTCGGGCAGGTAGCGGCGGCGGCCGAAGAGGGTCTCCGTGTACCCCGTCGCCCTCGCCTCGTCCACCACCCGGCGCAGATAGTCCCGTACCCCGCCGAAACGCTCGAAGTAGGTGTCCATCAGGGCACGGGCCTCCGCCGCCTCGATGTTCAGCTGCTGCGACAGGCCGAACGCCGACAGACCGTACGCCAGTCCGTACGACATTGCCTTGATCTTGCGCCGCATCTCCGCGTCCACCGCCGAGCGTCCGACACCGAACACCTGGGAGGCGACCGTGGTGTGCAGGTCCTCACCGGAGGTGAACGCCTCGATCAGGCCCTCGTCCTCCGACAGGTGCGCCATCACCCGCAGTTCGATCTGGCTGTAGTCGGCCGTCATCAGGGAGTCGAAGCCGTCGCCCACCACGAAGCCGCGCCGGATCGCCCTGCCCTCGTCGGTCCGCACCGGGATGTTCTGCAGGTTCGGGTCGGTCGAGGACAGGCGGCCCGTCGCCGCGACCGTCTGGTTGAAGGTGGTGTGGATCCGGCCGTCCGCGGCGATCGTCTTGATCAGGCCCTCGACCGTCACCCGCAGCTTCGCCTGCTCCCGGTGGCGCAGCATGATCACCGGCAGTTCGTTGTCGGTCTGGGTCGCCAGCCACGCCAGCGCGTCGGCGTCGGTCGTGTAACCCGTCTTGGTCTTCTTCGTCTTGGGCAGACCCAGCTCACCGAAGAGGACCTCCTGGAGCTGCTTGGGCGAGCCCAGGTTGAACTCGTGCCCGGCGGCCGCGTACGCCTCCTTCACCGCCTGCTGGGCGGCGCCCGCGAACATCTGCTCCATGGCCTCCAGGTGCGCGCGGTCCGCCGCGATGCCGTGCCGCTCCATGCGGGCGAGCAGCGCGGAGACGGGCAGCTCCATGTCGCGCAGCAGGTCCGCCGCGCCGACCTCCCGCAACCTCTCCTCGAACGCCTGGCCGAGGTCGAGGATCGTGCGGGCCTGAATCATCAGCGCCTCGGCCTCGGCGCCCTCGTCCGCGCCGAAGGCGAGCTGCCCGTCGGCCGTGGCCGCCGGCGCCAGCTCCCGGCCCAGGTACTCCAGCGACAGCGCGTCCAGCGCGAAGGTGCGCCGTCCCGGCTTGACCAGGTAGGCGGCGAGTGCCGTGTCCATGGCCACGCCCTCGATGGACCAGCCGTGCTCGGGGAAGACCCGCATCGCGCCCTTGGCGTTGTGCAGCACCTTCGGCCTGGCGGGGTCGGCGAGCCACTCCGTGAACGCCCTCTCGTCCGCCTCGTCCAGCTGCGTCGGGTCGAACCAGGCCGCCGCCCCGTCGGCCGCCGCGAGCGCGACCTCGGCGACCGCCCCCGTGCCCAGCGCCCATGCGTCGACCGTGGCCACGCCCAGGACCTGCAGGCCGTGCTCGGCGAGCCACGGCTTCAGCTCGCCGGCGCCCAGCACCGTCCCGTCCAGTTCGACGCCGTCGAGGACCGGGCCCGCCGTCTCGGCCTCCTCCGCGCCCGGGTCGACGGCCAGCAGCCGCTCCCGCAACGACGGATTGCGGATCTCCAGGGTGTCCAGGACCATCGCGAGGGCCTTGCGGTCGTACGGCGCGCGCTCGAGGTCCGCCACCGTCTTCGGCAGCTCGACGGTGCGCACCAGTTCCGTCAGCCGGCGGTTCGTCTTCACCGACTCCAGGTGGTCGCGCAGGTTCTGCCCGGCCTTGCCCTTGACCTCGTCGGCGCGCTCGACCAGGTCCGCGAACGAACCGAACTGGTTGATCCACTTCGCGGCCGTCTTCTCGCCGACCCCGGGGATGCCCGGCAGGTTGTCCGAGGGGTCGCCGCGCAGCGCCGCGAAGTCCGGGTACTGCGCCGGCGTCAGCCCGTACTTCTCCAGGACCTTCTCCGGGGTGAACCGGGTCAGCTCCGAGACGCCCTTCGTCGGGTACAGCACCGTCGTGTTCTCGGTGACCAGTTGGAAGGAGTCGCGGTCCCCGGTGACGATCAGCACCTCGAAGCCCTCGCTCTCGGCCTGGGTGGCGAGCGTGGCGATGACGTCGTCCGCCTCGAATCCCTCGACCGCGAAGCGCGGGGCGTGCATGGCGTCCAGCAGCTCCCCGATCAGCTCCACCTGGCCCTTGAACTCGTCCGGGGCCTTCGAGCGGTTCGCCTTGTACTCGGTGAACTCCTCGGAGCGCCAGGTCCTGCGCGAGACGTCGAAGGCCACCGCGAAGTGGGTGGGCGCCTCGTCGCGCAGCGTGTTCGCCAGCATCGACGCGAAGCCGTAGATCGCGTTCGTCGGCTGGCCCGTCGCGGTCGTGAAGTTCTCCGCGGGCAGCGCGAAGAACGCGCGGTACGCCAGTGAGTGCCCGTCCATGAGCATCAGCCGGGGACGGCCGCCGCCGGAGGTCTTCTGGGTCTTCTTCGATGCTGTCTCTGCCACGTCCCCGATCCTGCCACGCCCCACTGACAGCGGGAGCCGCCCGTGAGCCACGGGACCGCCCGCCGGGACCGACGGCGGCCGCCCGTGTCCGACCGGCCGGCGGGCGGAAACCGGGCGAGGGCGTCGACGGTGGCCCGTGCGAGGATCGAAGACGCAGCCCACACAGGTACGCGAAGGGGAGAGCCGAGATGGCCAGCAAGCCGCCCAAGGGTGACCCGGTGCAGGACGCTCCGCAGGTCGCCGAGCCCCAGCACGCGGCCGCGGGTCTTCCCGCCATCGGGCACACCCTGCGCGTCGCCCAGAAGCAGATGGGCGTGCGCCGCACCGCGCTCACCCTCCTTCGCGTCAACCAGAAGGACGGCTTCGACTGTCCGGGCTGCGCCTGGCCCGAGCCCGGCCACCGGCACACGGCGGAGTTCTGTGAGAACGGCGCCAAGGCGGTCGCCGAGGAGGCCACCCTGCGCCGGGTCACCCCGGAGTTCTTCGCCGCGCACCCGGTGGCCGACCTGGCGACCCGCAGCGGCTACTGGCTGGGCCAGCAGGGGCGCCTGACCCACCCCGTGTACCTCCCGGAGGGGGGCGAGCGCTACGAGCCCGTCACCTGGGAGCGCGCCTTCGGCATCATCGCCGAGGAGATCGCCGCGCTCGGCTCCCCCGACGAGGCGGTCTTCTACACCTCGGGCCGCACGAGCAACGAGGCGGCGTTCCTCTACCAGCTCTTCGCCCGCGAACTGGGCACCAACAACCTGCCCGACTGCTCGAACATGTGCCACGAGTCGTCCGGCTCCGCGCTCTCCGAGACGATCGGCATCGGCAAGGGCAGCGTCCTCCTGGAGGACCTCTACCGGGCGGACCTGATCATCGTGGCCGGGCAGAACCCCGGCACCAACCACCCGCGCATGCTCGCGGCCCTGGAGAAGGCCAAGGCGAACGGCGCGAAGGTCATCAGCGTCAACCCGCTCCCCGAGGCGGGCCTGGAACGCTTCAAGAACCCGCAGACCCCCCAGGGCATGCTCAAGGGCGCGGCCCTGACCGATCTGTTCCTGCAGATCCGCCTCGGCGGGGACCAGGCCCTCTTCCGTCTCCTCAACAAGCTGGTCATCGAGACGGAGGGCGCGGTCGACGAGGAGTTCGTACGCGACCACACGCACGGCTTCGAGGAGTTCGCCGAGGCGGCCCGCGCCGCCGACTGGGACGAGACCCTCGCGGCGACGGGCCTCACCCGCGCGCGGATCGAGGAGGCCCTCCGCATGGTCCTGGCCTCCCGCCGCACCATCGTGTGCTGGGCCATGGGCCTGACCCAGCACAAGCACTCGGTCCCCACCATCCGCGAGGTCGTCAACTTCCTCCTCCTGCGCGGCAACATCGGCCGGCCCGGCGCGGGCGTGTGCCCCGTGCGCGGCCACTCGAACGTGCAGGGCGACCGCACCATGGGCATCTTCGAGCGCCCCGCCCCCGCCTTCCTGGACGCCCTGGAGAAGGAGTTCGGGTTCGCGCCGCCGCGCGAGCACGGCTACGACGTCGTACGGGCCATCCGCGCCCTGCGCGACGGCGAGGCGAAGGTCTTCTTCGCGATGGGCGGCAACTTCGTGTCGGCCTCCCCCGACACCGAGGTGACCGAGGCCGCCATGCGCCGCGCCCGCCTCACCGTGCACGTCTCGACCAAGCTGAACCGCTCGCACGCGGTCACCGGCGCGCGCGCCCTGATCCTGCCCACCCTCGGCCGCACCGAGCGCGACCTCCAGGGCAGCGGCGAGCAGTTCGTGACGGTCGAGGACTCCATGGGCATGGTGCACGCCTCGCGGGGGCGGCTGGAGCCCGCGAGCCCCCACCTGCTGTCCGAACCGGCCATCGTGTGCCGTCTGGCCCGCCGCGTGCTCGGCGCCGGCAGCACGGTGCCCTGGGAGGAGTTCGAGAAGGACTACGCGACCATCCGCGACCGCATCGCGCGGGTGGTCCCCGGCTTCGAGGACTTCAACGCGCGCGTGGCCCGCCCGGGCGGCTTCGCGCTCCCCCACGCCCCGCGCGACGAGCGCCGCTTCCCGACGGCCACCGGCAAGGCCAACTTCACGGCGGCCCCCGTCCAGTACCCGAAGCTGCCCGAGGGCCGGCTCCTTCTGCAGACCCTGCGCTCGCACGACCAGTACAACACCACGATCTACGGCCTGGACGACCGCTACCGCGGCATCAGGAACGGCCGCCGCGTCGTCCTCGTCCATCCCGAGGACGCCCGCGCGCTGAGCGTGGCGGACGGCTCGTACGTCGACCTGGTCAGCGAGTGGCACGACGGCGTCGAGCGCCGGGCGCCCGGCTTCCGCGTCGTGCACTACCCCACCGCCCGGGGCTGCGCCGCCGCCTACTACCCCGAGACCAACGTCCTGGTCCCGCTGGACGCCACCGCCGAGACCAGCAACACCCCCGCCAGCAAGTCCGTCGTGGTCCGCCTGGAACAATCGGCGACCGACTGAGCGTTTGCTCAGCCAGCAGCCGAGTAACCGATCACCACGAACGGAGCCGTACCCATGGGCGAGCAGCACGCCGTGAAGTTCCCGCAGGACGTCGTCGACGAGTACGCCGCGCTCGGCGTCGACCTGCCCGCCCTGTTCTCCGCCGGGCACCTCGGCACCCGCATGGGCGTCCAGATCGTCGAGGCGTCCGCGGACCGGGTCGTCGGCACCATGCCGGTGGAGGGCAACACCCAGCCGTACGGACTGCTGCACGGCGGCGCCTCCGCGGTCCTCGCCGAGACCCTCGGCTCCGTCGGCTCCATGCTGCACGGCGGCAGCTCCAAGATCGCCGTCGGGGTCGACCTGAACTGCACCCACCACCGGGGGGTGCGCTCGGGCCTGGTCACCGGTGTCGCCACACCCGTCCACCGGGGGCGCTCGACCGCGACGTACGAGATCGTGATCAGCGGCGAGGACGGCAAGCGGGTGTGCACCGCCCGTCTCACCTGCCTGCTGCGCGACGTGAGGCCGGGCGACGCGGAGCAGGTCCCGGCGGCCGGCTGACACCGAGGGGGCGGCCGGGTACCGGGGCCGCCCCCCTCGCCTCCGTGCCCCGGTCACCCTGCCGAGCACCCCGGCCGGCCGGGGCCCCACCGCGGGTCCGCCCCGGCTCCCGGGCGCGGCACGGCGCGTCACCACACCTTCCGGGCCCCGCCCGGGGCCCCTACCGTTGCCCCATGAGGCCCCGGCCATGAGCGGCATCGGACCGGTCGAACCGGCCGAACCGGCCGAACCCCGGACCGGTCACGACGTCATCGGCAGCGACCCGCCCCGGCTGTCCGACCGCTGGGCCCGGCTGCCGGCACGCACCCGCGCGGCGGTCCTGGGCACCGCCGCGGCCCTCGCCGTCACGGGCGCCCTCCTGCTGCCGCCCGCGCCCGCCTCCACGGCGCCCCCGCAGCCGGACCTGCCGCCCTGGCCCGCGAACGTGACCGAGTTCACCTACGCGGGAGTCGCCCGCCGGGCCACCGCCGCCTCCCCCACCGGCACCTTCCGCTTCGACATCTCCGTCCGCAGCGGCCCGCCCGTGACCGTCTACGACATCACGGCCGGGTTCACCGGCCTCCACGCCCGGACCACCCCGGACACGTCCGTCAGCGTGCCCGTCGGGACCGCACGCCGCATCGGGCTGGAGATATCCGTGGCCGACTGCGCGGGGCTGCCGCTGAATCCGGACCTTCCTTTTCTCGATGTAACGCTGCGTAACGCGCGCGCAATACAACAGCACAGTTTCATCTTCAGCGGCGCCTACTCCCGGGACCTTTCCGCACTCCTCCACACGGTCTGTGACGCCTCCGGGCGCCGGGCTCGTCCACGGCCGACGGGAAGTGCGGGTTCTCAAAATGCGGACCGCGCGGAAATTCCGCCAAACCGTCCAAGAGCAGCCATCCCCGATACCCACCAACCGGCACGTCATAACAAGAAAGTCACAAGCCAGCCTTCGACGATGCCCATCCTGTCAGACCGGGCTTAGAGTCACGGCCAGTCACCGCTCCATCGGGAGTTCGGTACCAGCGCGGCACTCGCGCCGCCCCACAAGAGGCGGCCACGCTGCGGAAAGGACTGATTGTGCGACAGCGTTCTCTGGTGATCCTCACCTCCGTGCTCACCACCGGAGCTCTGACCCTCACCGCGTGCGGCTCCCGCGACAACAACAGCGACAAGGGCGGCGACAGCGGCACCACCATCACCATCGGCGTGGACGCCCCGCTCTCCGGGGAGAACTCGACCACCGGCCTCGGCATCCAGTACGGCGTCCAGATCGCCGTCGACGACGCCAACAAGAAGAACACCGTTCCCGGCGTGAAGTTCGCGGTCAAGGCCCTGGACGACAAGGCCCAGCCCGCCAACGGCCAGCAGAACGCCACGGCCCTGGTCGGCGACAAGACCGTCGTCGGCGCCGTCGGCCCGCTGAACTCCGGCGTCGCCCAGTCGATGCAGCAGGTGTTCGCCTCCGCCAACATGGTCCAGATCTCGCCGTCGAACACCAACCCGACCCTGACCCAGGGCAAGGACTGGCAGACCAAGAAGACGCGTCCGTACAAGACGTACTTCCGCACCGCCACCACCGACGCCCTCCAGGGTGGCTTCGCCGCCGACTACGCCTACAACGGCCTCAAGAAGAAGAAGGCCTTCGTCGTCGACGACAAGCAGACCTACGGCGCCGGCCTCGCCAAGATCTTCAACGACACGTTCAAGAAGGTGGGCGGCAAGATCGCCGGCACCGACCACGTCAACACCGGCGACAAGGACTTCGGCTCCCTCGTCACCAAGATCAAGAACTCCGGCGCCGACATCCTGTACTACGGCGGCCAGTACGACGAGTCCGAGCTGATCACCAAGCAGCTCAAGGACGCCGGCGTCAAGATCCCGCTGATGGGCGGTGACGG
The DNA here is from genome assembly GCF_055632315.1 of Streptomyces sp. PSU-S4-23. Lineage (NCBI taxonomy): Bacteria > Bacillati > Actinomycetota > Actinomycetes > Kitasatosporales > Streptomycetaceae > Streptomyces > Streptomyces sp. PSU-S4-23. The sequence continues at coordinate 1,861,345 of NZ_JBVMUU010000002.1, forward strand.
CATGTACGCCACCACCTACATCCAGACCGCCGGCAAGGCGGCCGAGGGCGACCTCGCCACCGCCGTCGGTGTCCCCGTCGACACCCTGCCCGCCGCCAAGACCTTCGTGGACACCTACAAGGCCAAGGGCTACAAGGGCGACTACGGCGCCTACGGCGCCTACGCCTACGACGCCGCCACCGCCATCATCAACGCGGTCAAGGCCGCCAAGGACGCCAACGGCGGCAAGCTGCCCACCGGTGACGACCTGCGCGCCAAGGTCGTCGAGGGCGTCCAGAAGAGCGACTTCGAGGGCATCTCCGGCCACATCTCGTTCGACGAGTTCGGCGACACGACCAACAAGCAGCTCACCGTCTACCAGGTCGAGAAGGGCGCCTGGAAGGCCGTGAAGACCGGCACGTACAACGCCAGCTGACCTTTCACCCCAGCAGTGCACCGACGGGCCGCGCGGAAGGAGGACCCCGACCGCGCGGCCCGTCTCCTTACATCCCGTCCTGCACATGACAGTGCACAACACGACCACCAGTGACATGGAGGCCATGCGGTGAACACCCTGCCGCAGCAGCTGGCCAACGGGCTGCTCCTAGGCTCGATGTACGGGCTGATCGCCATCGGCTACACGATGGTGTACGGCATCGTCCAGCTCATCAACTTCGCACACGGCGAGATCTTCATGACCGGGGCCTTCGGTGCGCTCACGGTCTCCCTGATCCTGCCCTCCGGCACTCCGATGTGGGCCCTGGTGCCCCTGATGCTGATAGGCGGTGGCATCGTTGCCATCCTCATCGCCGTCGGAGCCGAACGGTTCGCCTACCGGCCACTTCGCGGAGCCCCGAGGCTGGCACCACTCATCACCGCCATCGGCCTTTCCCTGGCCCTCCAGGAAGTCGTCCGCAACTTCTACCCCCAGGCGGACCGCGCCCGCCCCTTCCCCGGCCTGGACGCCACGCACGACCTCGGCTCCGTCACCATCAAGGACGCCGACATCTTCCTGATCATCGCCGCCGCGGTCTGCATGGCGGCACTCGCCGTCTTCGTCCGCCGCAGCCGCACCGGCCGCGCCATGCAGGCCACCGCCCAGGACCCCGACACGGCACAGCTCATGGGCATCGACACCAACCGCATCATCGTCGTCGCCTTCGCCATCGGCGGCTTCTTCGCCGCCGTCGCCGCCGTCGCCTACGGCCTCAAGTACGGCAGCATCGACTACCGCATGGGCTTCCTCATGGGCCTCAAGGCGTTCACCGCGGCCGTCCTCGGCGGCATCGGCAACATCTACGGCGCCATGCTCGGCGGCGTCGTCCTCGGCATCGCCGAGACCCTCGCCTCCGCCTACATCGACAACATCCCCGGCATGCAGCAGCTCGGCGGCGCAAGCTGGGCCAACGTCTGGGCCTTCTGTCTCCTCATCCTCGTGCTGCTGTTCCGGCCCCAGGGCCTCCTCGGCGAGCGCGTCGCAGACAGGGCGTGATCACCATGACCGACACGAAGACCCCAGAGATCCCCGAGACGCCCATGGCCACCGAACGCGGTCTCATCCCGCTGCCGCCCGCCGCCGCCCGCGCCCTCACCCTCGTCGGCGGCATAGGCACCACGGCCTCCGCCTTCCTGGCCTGGACCTGGACCGCCGACTTCCCCGGCGACCTCACCGTCTACGGCTACCCCGGCGGCCTGCAGTGGCTGACCTTCACCGCCGGCATCCTCGTCGCCCTCTTCGCCCTCGCCGGCTACGGCGTCAAGGGCCTCGGCTGGCTCACCCCGGCCCGCAACAACGCGCCCACGGTCCTCGCCGCCCTCGGCGCCTTCGGCACCACCTGGTTCACCGTCATCGCCATCGCCGCCAAACTCGGCGGACTGGTCAACCTCGAACCGGGCGGCTACGTCGCGGCGGTCGCCTCGCTCCTCACCGCCCTCGGCGCCCTCGCCCTCCCCCAGCCCGGCGGAGAGTCCGCCAAGGACACCCTGCGCGCCGCCATCGCGAAGCCCGACCGCATCCCGCCGGCCGGCGCCACCGCCCCCTGGATCCAGCGCGCCGTCATCACCGCCGTCACCGCCATCGGCCTGTTCGCCTTCGCCTACGGCATCGACACCGAGTACGGCGAACTCTTCATCGGCTACCTCATCGTCGTCGTCTTCGCCGTCTGGGCGGCGCACACCGCGGGCCTGCTCGACCGCTTCTCGCACATCGTCGCCGGCAACCGCAGCTTCACCCTCGCGATGGGCTTCGTCGCCGCCATCGCCTTCCCCCTCACCCAGTCCGACGACCACTACGCCAACATCGGCGTCAACATCCTGATCTTCGGAACGGTCGCCCTCGGCCTCAACATCGTCGTCGGCCTCGCCGGCCTCCTCGACCTCGGCTACGTCGCCTTCCTCGGCGTCGGCGCCTACACCGCGGCCCTGGTCTCCGGCTCCGAGTTCTCCCGCTTCTCCGGCGTCCAGTTCCCCTTCTGGGCCGCCGCCCTCTCCGGCGCCGCCGCATCCCTCGTCTTCGGCGTCCTCATCGGCGCCCCGACCCTGCGACTGCGCGGCGACTACCTCGCCATCGTCACCCTCGGCTTCGGAGAGATCTTCCGCATCGCCGTCAACAACATGGACGGCGACTCCGGCCCGAACATCACCAACGGCCCCAACGGCATCCCCTCCATCCCCGACCTGAAGTTCTTCGGGTTCGACTTCGGGCAGGCCCACGACCTCGGCAGCTTCACCATCGGCCGGTTCGCGAACTACTACCTGCTGATGGTCCTCATCATGGCCATCGTCGTCCTCGTCTACACCCGCGCCGCCGACTCCCGCATCGGCCGCTCCTGGATCGCCATCCGCGAGGACGAGACCGCCGCCACCGCCATGGGCATCAACGGCTTCCGCGTCAAGCTCATCGCCTTCGCCCTCGGCGCCTCCCTGGCCGGCCTCGCAGGCACCGTCAGCGCCCACGTCACCTACAGCGTGGTCCCCAACCCCTATCAGTTCGCCGGATCCACACCCCCCAACTCGGCCTTCCTCCTGGCCGCCGTCGTCCTCGGCGGCATGGGCACCGTCGCAGGCCCGCTGCTGGGCGCCGCCCTGCTGTACCTGCTCCCGGAGAAGCTCGTCTTCCTCCAGGACAAGTCCCTCCTCGCCTTCGGCATCGCCCTGATCCTGCTGATGCGCTTCCGGCCTGAGGGCATCATCGCCAACCGCCGCCGCCAGCTCGAATTCCACGAGACCGGCCAACTCGACGTACCAGCACAAGAAACACTCGCCGACGAACCGGCCGTCACCAAGGCGGGGGCGTGACCACCACCATGACCACACCAGTACTCGAAGCCCGCGCCGTCACCATGCGCTTCGGCGGCCTCACCGCCGTACGCTCCGTCGACTTCACCGTCAACAGCGGCGAGATCGTCGGCCTCATCGGCCCCAACGGCGCCGGCAAGACCACCTTCTTCAACTGCCTCACCGGCCTGTACATACCGACCGAAGGCACCGTCTCCTACAAGGGCACCGTCCTGCCGCCCAAGCCGCACCTGGTCACCCAGGCCGGCATCGCCCGCACCTTCCAGAACATCCGGCTCTTCGCCAACATGACCGTCCTGGAGAACGTCCTCGTCGGACGCCACACCCGGACCAAAGAGGGCCTCTGGTCCGCCCTGCTGCGCGGCCCCGGCTTCAAGAAGGCCGAGAAGGAGTCCGAGGAGCGGGCCATGGAGCTCCTCGACTTCGTCGGGCTCGCCCCCAAGCGCGACCACCTCGCACGCAACCTGCCCTACGGCGAACAGCGCAAGCTGGAGATCGCCCGGGCGATGGCCAGCGAGCCGGGACTCCTCCTGCTGGACGAGCCCACCGCCGGCATGAACCCGCAGGAGACCCGCACCACCGAGGAACTGGTCTTCGCCATCCGCGACAAGGGCATCGCCGTCCTCGTCATCGAGCACGACATGCGCTTCATCTTCAACCTCTGCGACCGCGTCGCCGTCCTCGTCCAAGGCGAAAAACTCGTCGAGGGCACCTCCGAGGTCGTCCAGGCCGACGAACGCGTCGTCGCCGCCTACCTCGGCACCCCCTTCGAAGGCGAACCCGGAGAAGAGGAGGCCGCCGAGGTCGCGGCGGCCGAAGCCGTCGCCGACGCGCCCGCAGACAGCACCACCGGCAGCACCAAGGGAGAGACCCAGTGACCGCACTGCTCGAGGTCGAAGACCTCAGGGTGGCCTACGGCAAGATCGAAGCCGTCAAGGGCATCTCCTTCACCGTCGAGGCCGGCCAGGTCGTCACCCTCATCGGCACCAACGGCGCCGGCAAGACAACCACCCTGCGCACCCTGTCGGGCCTGCTCAAGCCCACCGGCGGCAAGATCGTCTTCGACGGCAAGCCACTCACCAACGTCCCCGCCCACAAGATCGTCGCCCTCGGGCTCGCCCACTCCCCCGAGGGACGGCACATCTTCCCCCGCCTCACGATCGCGGAGAACCTCCATCTCGGCGCCTTCCTCCGCAAGGACAAGGAAGGCATCGAAAAGGACATCCAGCGCGCCTACGACCTCTTCCCCATCCTGGGCGAACGCCGCAAGCAGGCCGCAGGTACCCTCTCGGGCGGCGAGCAGCAGATGCTGGCCATGGGCCGCGCCCTCATGTCCCAGCCCAAGCTGCTCATGCTCGACGAGCCCTCCATGGGCCTCTCGCCGATCATGATGCAGAAGATCATGGCGACCATCGCCGAACTGAAGTCCCAGGGCACCACCATCCTGCTCGTCGAGCAGAACGCCCAGGCGGCACTGTCACTCGCCGACCAGGGCCATGTGATGGAGGTCGGCAACATCGTCCTGTCCGGCACCGGCCAGGACCTGCTGCACGACGAATCCGTACGCAAGGCGTACCTCGGCGAGGACTGAACGGCTCCCGTCGCGGCGTCGGCGTACACACCGAGGCCCGCACCCCGGCGTCAGGGGGTGCGGGCCTCGCCGTACGCGCGCCGCCGCGGGCGTCAGCCCTTCGCGGGCGTCAGCCCTTCGCGGCCTTCTTCTCCTCCGCGTCCTGGATGACGGCCTCCGCGACCTGCTGCATCGACATACGGCGGTCCATGGACGTCTTCTGGATCCAGCGGAAGGCGGCCGGCTCCGTCAGCCCGTACTCGGTCTGCAGCACCGACTTCGCCCGGTCGACCAGCTTGCGGGTCTCCAGCCGCTGGGCGAGGTCCGCGACCTCCTTCTCCAGCGTCTTCAGCTCGTTGAACCGCGAGACGGCCATCTCGATCGCCGGTACGACATCACTCTTGCTGAACGGCTTCACCAGATACGCCATGGCACCGGCGTCACGTGCCCGCTCCACGAGGTCGCGCTGCGAGAAGGCGGTCAGCATCAGCACCGGGGCGATGCTCTCCTCCGCGATCTTCTCGGCGGCCGAGATGCCGTCCAGCTTGGGCATCTTCACATCCAGGATCACCAGGTCGGGCCGGTGCTCACGGGCCAGCTCGACGGCCTGCTCACCGTCGCCGGCCTCACCGACGACGTGGTAGCCCTCCTCCTCGAGCATCTCTTTGAGGTCGAGCCGGATGAGGGCCTCGTCCTCGGCGATGACGACACGGGTCGTCAGCGGAGGCACATGCGACTTGTCGTCGTCGGCGACGGGCTGGGGCGACTCGGCGGAGGTCACGGGGGCTCCTTGTCCGGGGCAGGCCAGGTACTGCTCCCAAGAGCCTACCTAGCTGCGGTAAGGTGGTGCCTCATGGGGGCACCCTCCCCCTTAGTTTCCAAGGCCCCAGTACTCCAACTGGTCAGAGAGGCCGCTCTCAAACAGCGGACAGTGTGGGTTCGAATCCCACCTGGGGCACTTTTCCTTGGATTCCAAGGCCGCACACCGAAGAAGCGGATGTTCACCGCCGCCATGAATGGCACAGGGTGACCATGCCTCTCGACTCGAACCGCTCAACTCCGTGCCCACGATGCCGCGACACCCCTGGCGCACCCGACGAGCCCGCCGCCTACGCCTGCTTACGGGGGCTCTATCTCGGAGACGGCTGCGTGAGCTACCTCAGAAGGGGCGTCCACTTCCTCCGCATTGCGTGCGCCGACTGGACGACTCGCCTGGTCGCCGGTGAACGCAAGCGCAACGTACACGTGGGCCCCAAGTACTGACCACCGCCCCCAGCGTGGGGAAGGACCGCGGGGAGGGCCACGGCCCCTACCTCGGCCTGTCTTCCTCTCCGATGCGGTGCACCCGGACCATGTTCGTCGAGCCCGGCACCCCGGGCGGCGAGCCGGCCGTGATCACCACGGTGTCGCCCTTCTGGCAGCGGCCGTACTTCAGCAGCAGTTCGTCGACCTGGTCGACCATCGCGTCCGTGGAGTCGACGTGCGGGCCCAGGAACGTCTCCACGCCCCAGGTGAGGTTGAGCTGGGAGCGGGTGGCCGGGGCGGGCGTGAAGGCCAGGAGGGGGATCGGGGAGCGGTAGCGGGACAGTCGGCGGGCGGTGTCGCCGGACTGGGTGAAGGCGACGAGGAACTTCGCGCCGAGGAAGTCGCCCATCTCGGCGGCCGCGCGGGCGACGGCGCCGCCCTGGGTGCGCGGCTTGCTGCGTTCCGTCAGCGGGGACAGGCCCTTGGCGAGGATGTCCTCCTCCGCCGCTTCCACGATGCGGGCCATCGTCCTGACCGTCTCGGTGGCGTATTTGCCGACGCTGGTCTCGCCGGAGAGCATCACCGCGTCCGTGCCGTCGATCACCGCGTTGGCCACGTCGGATGCCTCGGCCCTGGTCGGGCGGGAGTTGTCGACCATCGAGTCGAGCATCTGGGTGGCGACGATGACGGGCTTGGCGTTGCGCCTGGCGAGCTTGATGGCGCGTTTCTGGACGATGGGGACCTGTTCCAGGGGCATTTCGACACCGAGGTCGCCGCGGGCGACCATGATGCCGTCGAAGGCGGCCACGATGTCGTCGATGTCCTCGACGGCCTGCGGTTTCTCGATCTTGGCGATGACGGGGAGGCGGCGGCCCTGCTCGTCCATGATGCGGTGGACCTCCGTGATGTCCCGGCCGCTGCGGACGAAGGAGAGGGCGATGACGTCGAAGCCGGTGCGCAGGGCCCAGCGGAGGTCGTCCTCGTCCTTCTTGGAGAGGGCGGGGACGGAGACGGCGACGCCGGGGAGGTTGAGTCCCTTGTGGTCGGAGACCATGCCGCCTTCGACGACGGTGGTGTGGACGCGGGGGCCGTCGACGGAGGTGACTTCGAGGGCGACCTTGCCGTCGTCGACGAGGATGCGTTCGCCGGGGGTGACGTCGGCGGCCAGTCCGGCGTAGGTGGTTCCGCAGGTGTGGCGGTCGCCTTCGGTGCCTTCCTCGACGGTGATGGTGAAGGTGTCGCCGCGTTCAAGGAGTACGGGGCCTTCGGTGAACCGGCCGAGTCGGATCTTCGGGCCCTGAAGGTCGGCGAGGATTCCGATGCTGCGGCCGGTCTCGTCGGCGGCCTTCCGCACGCGCTGGTAGCGCTCCTCGTGGTCGGCCTGGCTGCCGTGGCTGAGGTTGAAGCGGGCGACGTCCATTCCGGCTTCTACCAGTGCCTTGATCTGGTCGTACGAGTCGGTGGCGGGTCCCAGGGTGCAGACGATCTTTGCTCGGCGCATGGTTCGAGCCTAGGGCTTACCGGCGGGTAGAGAATTGGCCGGGCGTGACTACTCAACAACCTTTGGGTGAAGCATTATTGACAAGTGTTGAATTGTGCGGTGGCGTGCTCCGATGAGCATCCCGGGATATTCCCGGGGGTGTTCCTGGGGTGTTCCTGGGGTGTTCCCGGTGGCCGCCGGGTCTCTTCCGGCCCGCCTGTCCGCGGTTTTCCGGGCCTGGCCCCGGGGGGTTGTCCGGGTGACTACAGCCGCGGGGGCGCCATGGTGAACCGGGCGTTGACGCGGGCGTAGATGTGCTGGCGCTCGGGTTCGAGGTCGAGGGGCGCGGCCTCTTCGGGGGCGGCGGCACCGTAGGCCATGGACCGCATGGCGGGGGCGGCGGCGACCGCGATGGGGTGGGCGTCCTCGGCGCCGATGTCGGCGAGTTCGACGAGGGCGGTGAGGGTGGTGTCGAGGGCCTCGGCGTACTCGCGGGCGCGCTGTACCGCCTCGCGTACGGCCTGCTGCCGGGCCGTACGGTGGGCGGGTGAGTCGGGGCGGAGGGACCACCAGGGGCCGTCGACGCGGGTGAGTTCGAGGTCGGCAAGGCGGGTGGTGAGTTCGCCGAGCGCGGTGAAGTCGGTGAGTTCGGCGGTGAGGTGCACACGGCCGTGGTAGGCGCGGACGCGTTCGCCGCGGCCGTACTTGGTGAGTTCGGGGCTGAGGGTGAAGGCTCCGGTCTCCAGTTTCTCGACCGCCTGCCCGTAGCTCTTGATGAGGTCGAGGGCGGCGGCGTTGCGGCGTGTGAGGTCGTCGAGTGCGGTGTGGCGGTCGGTGCCGCGGGCGCTGACGGTGACGCCGATGCGGGCGATCTCGGGGTCGGCTTCGAGGTGGGCCTCTCCGCAGACGGCGATGCGGGGGGCGTCGGGGGTGCCGTAGGGAGCGGGGGCCGGGGCGGGGCTGGAGGTCATACGTCCCACTCTGTCACCGATGCGCCGTGGGGGTGCATGTTCCGGTCATCAGATCGCAACCTGCGGGGTCTGTTGCGGTTCGTCATGGACAAGCCAGAATCTACGCGCGTCGTTGACCGTTTTCCGAGGAGTCGCAGACATGCCGTTGAACCGCCGGAAGTTCCTGAAGAGATCCGCTGCGACCGGGGCGGGGGTGGCGCTGACGGGTGCCGCGGCGGCTCCGGCGGCCCGCGCCGCGTCGGGCGTCCCGTCGGGCGGGCGCCGCAAGCGGTACTCCCTGACGGTGATGGGTACGACGGATCTGCACGGGCACGTGTTCAACTGGGACTACTTCAAGGACGCGGAGTACGCGGACAAGGCGGGCAACGCCCAGGGGCTGGCGCGGATCTCGACCCTGGTCAAGCAGGTCAGACAGGAGAAGGGCCACTGCAACACCCTGCTGCTGGACGCGGGCGACACGATCCAGGGCACTCCGCTGGCGTACTACTACGCCAAGGTCGATCCGATCACCGCCGAGGACGGTCCGGTGCATCCGATGGCGCAGGCGATGAACGCGATCGGGTATGACGCGGTGGCGCTCGGGAACCACGAGTTCAACTACGGCATCGAGACGCTGCGGGCGTTCGAGGCGCAGTGCCGCTTCCCGCTGCTCGGTGCGAACGCGCTGGACGCGAAGACGTCGAAGCCGGCGTTCCCTCCGTATGTCATCAAGAAGTTCCGGGTCCGGGGCGCCCCGCCGGTGAGGGTGGCGGTGCTGGGTCTGACCAATCCGGGTATCGCGATCTGGGACAAGGCGTATGTGCAGGGCAGGCTGACGTTCCCGGGTCTGGAGGAGCAGGCGGCGAAGTGGGTGCCGAAGCTGCGGTCGATGGGCGCGGACGTGGTGGTGGTGTCGGCGCACTCGGGCGCGTCGGGTACGTCGTCCTACGGGGACCAGGTGCCGTACGTGGAGAACGCGGCGGCCAATGTGGCCAGGCAGGTTCCGGGGATCGACGCGATCCTCGTGGGGCACGCGCATGTGGAGATCCCGGAGTTGAAGGTCACGAACGAGCAGACGGGGCGGACGGTCGTGCTGTCCGAGCCGCTGTGCTACGCGGAGCGGCTGACGCTCTTCGACATCGAGTTGGTGTTCGAGAGGGGCAGGTGGGAGGTGGAGTCGGTCGCGGCGTCCCTGCGCAACTCCAACGCCGTCGCCGACGACCCGGAGATCACCCGGCTGCTGTCCGACGAGCACGCGGCCGTGGTGGCGTACGTGAACCAGGTCGTGGGCGAGGCGACGCAGACGCTGACGACGGTCGAGGCGCGCTACAAGGACGCCCCGATCATCGATCTGATCACCACGGTGCAGGAGGATGTGGTCAGGGCGGCGCTGGCGGGCACGGAGTACGCCTCGCTGCCGGTGATCGCGCAGGCGTCGCCGTTCTCGCGGACGTCCGAGATCCCGGCCGGTGAGGTGACGATCCGGGATCTGTCGAGTCTGTACGTCTACGACAACACGCTGGTGGCGAAGCTGATGACGGGCGCCCAGGTGCGGGCGTACCTGGAGTACTCGGCGGAGTACTACGTGCAGACGGCGGCGGACGCCGCGGTCGACGTGGACAAGCTCACCAACGCGAACAACCGTCCCGACTACAACTACGACTATGTGTCGGGCCTCCGGTACGAGATCGACATCGCGCAGCCGGCGGGTTCGCGGATCAGGAACCTGACGTTCGGCGGTGCGGTGCTGGACGACGCGCAGCAGTTCGTGTTCGCGGTGAACAACTACCGCGCGAACGGCGGTGGCGCCTTCCCGCACGTCGCGACGGCACGGGAGGTGTGGTCGGAGTCGACGGAGATCCGGACCAGGATCGCGGAGTGGGTGACGGCGAAGAAGGTCCTGGATCCGCGGGACTTCGCGTCGGTGGACTGGAAGCTGACCCGGAACGGCACGCCGGTGTTCTAGCTGCGCGCGCCCCGTGAGGCCGACGGCGCCCCGTGAGGGCGCCGTCGCGCTTCTAGCGTCCGTCGGCGAGGGGCGCGAGGGCCTCGCCCCGCCGGGCGGGCGGGATCGGGGCGGGTTCCTGGAGGCCGAAGGTCGTGAAGGCGGTGCGCCGGGGCAGCGGGTAGGGGTCCTTGCCGGTGAGGGAGTTGAGGATGGTGGCGCTGCGCCAGGCGGCGAGCCCGAGGTCAGGGGTGCCGACGCCGTGGGTGTGGAGTTCGGCGTTCTGGACGTAGACCGAGCCGGTGACGGCGGGGTCGAGGACCATGCGGAACTGGCCGTCGATGCGGGGGCGTTCGCTCCTGTCGCGGCTCAGGTGCCGGTCGAGTCCGGCGAGGATGCGGTCCAGGGGGCGCTCGCGGTAGCCGGTGGCGAGTACGACGGCGTTGGTGGTGAGGCGCGAGCGGGTGCGCTGCTGGACGTGTTCCAGGTGCAGTTCGACCATGGTGGTGGCGATGCGTCCGGCGGTGCGGACGTGGACGCCGGGGGTGAGTACGGCGTCGGGCCATCCGCCGTGGAGGCTGCGCCGGTAGAGCTCGTCGTGGATGGCGGCGATGGTGTCGGTGTCGATGCCCTTGTGGAGCTGCCACTGGGCGCAGATGAGGCGGTCGCGGACGGGTTCGGCGAGGCCGTGGAAATAGCGCGTGTAGTCGGGGGTGAAGTGTTCCAGGCCGAGCTTGGAGTACTCCATGGGGGCGAAGGCCTCGGTGCGGGCGAGCCAGTGGATCCTCTCCCGGCCGGCGGGGCGGTGGCGGAGGAGGTCGAGGAAGACCTCGGCACCCGACTGGCCCGCGCCGATGACGGTGATGTGGTCGGCGGCGAGGAACGCCTCCCGGTGCTGGAGATAGTCCGCGGCGTGGATGACGGGCACGCCGGGGGTGTCGACGAGGGGTTCCAGGGGTTCGGGCACGTACGGCGCGGTGCCGACGCCCAGGACGATGTTGCGCGCGTGGGTGCGGCCGAGTGAGGTGGCCGCGCCGTCCTCGCCGATGTGGAGGAAGTCGACTTCGAAGACCTCGCGTGCGGGGTTCCAGCGGACGGCGTCGACCTGGTGGCCGAAGTGGAGTCCGGGGAGGTTGCCGGCGACCCAGCGGCAGTAGGCGTCGTACTCGGCGCGCTGGATGTGGAAGCGCTCGGCGAAGTAGAAGGGGAAGAGGCGGTCGCGGGCCTTGAGGTAGTTGAGGAAGGACCACGGGCTGGTCGGGTCGGCGAGGGTCACCAGGTCGGCGAGGAAGGGCACCTGGAGGGTGGTGCCGTCGATGAGCAGGCCCGGGTGCCAGTCGAACCCGGGGCGCTGTTCGTAGAAGGCGGTGTCGAGTTCGGCCAGGGGGTGGGCGAGGGCGGCGAGGGAGAGGTTGAGCGGGCCGATGCCGATGCCGACCAGGTCGCGGGGGGTGTCGGGCTCGTGGTGTCGGGGGTGGGTCATCGGGGCGTGCTTCCTTCCACCAGATTCAGGAGCGCGGCCAGGTCGCCGGGCCGGGTGTGGGGGTTGAGGAGGGTGGCCTTGAGCCAGAGGCGGCCGTCGAGGCGGGCGCGGCCGAGGACGGCGCGGCCGTCGTGCAGGAGGGCGCGGCGGACGGCGGCGACGGTTTCGTCGGACGCGGCGGCGGGCCGGAACAGGACGGTGCTGATGGTGGGCCGGTCGTGGAGTTCGAAGGCGGGGTGCGCCCGGACGAGGCGGGCGAACTCCTGTGCGCGGGCGCAGACGTGGTCGGTGAGGGAGCCGAGTCCGGTGCGGCCGAGGGCCTTGAGGGTGACGGCGATCTTGAGGATGTCGGGCCGGCGGGTGGTGCGCAGGGAGCGGCCGAGGAGGTCGGGGAGGCCGGCTTCGGTGTCGTCGTCGGCGTTGAGGTAGTCGGCGCGGTGGCGCAGTGCGTCCAGGTCGTGGGGGTCGTGGACGGCGAGGAGGCCGGCGGCGACGGGCTGCCAGCCGAGTTTGTGCAGGTCGAGGGTGATGGTGTGGGCGCGGTCGAGGCCGGTGAGCCGTGCGCGGTGGTGGTCGCTGAAGAGGAGTCCGCCTCCGTAGGCGGCGTCGATGTGGAGGCGGGCGCCGTGGTGGGCGCTGAGTTCGGCGATCTCGGGCAGCGGGTCGATGAGCCCTGCGTCGGTGGTGCCGGCGGTGGCGGCGACGAGGAGGGGGCCGGTGAGGCCGGCGAGGGCGGCGGCGAGGGCCGCGGGGTCGAGGATGCCGCGGGGGGCGGGGACGACGACGGGTTCGGGCAGCCCCAGGAGCCAGGCGGCGCGGGTCAGGGAGTGGTGGGCGTTGGATCCGCAGACGAGCCGGACGCCGCCGTGGGATTCGCGGGCGAGGAGGAGGGCGAGCTGGTTGGACTCGGTGCCGCCGGTGGTGACGAGGGCGTCGGCGGCGCCGGCCTCACTGGCCAGGGCCCGGGTGACGAGCGCCTCCAGTTCCGAGGCGGCGGGCGCCTGGTCCCAGGAGTCGAGGGAGGGGTTGAGGGCGCAGGCGGCAAGGTCGGCGGCGGTGGCAACGGCAAGGGGCGGGCAGTGCAGATGGGCGGCGCACAGCGGGTCGGCGGGGTCGGCGGAGCCCTCGGCGAGGGCGTGGACGAGGGCTCGTAGCGCGTCCGGGTCGCCCTCCTGCGGCAGTACGTCGCCGGCGGCGTCGCGCACTCGTGCGGCGACCGCTCGGGGCCCGCCCGCGGGCAGCGGGCCGCCGCGTGATCGTGCGCCCTCCCGCAGGGCGTGGAGGACGGTGTCCAGCAACGGCCGCAGCGCGGCGGGGCCTTGGGGTCCCGAGGCGAGGGGCGGCAGGCTCATGGGACGTCCTCCAGGCGCTCGGCGGGCGGGTCAAGCCGCCTGCGAGGGTCCGGCCCACCCGAAGAGGACAACGATCAGACCGGGAGGGGGTATTGCCGGGGGACGGAATGGTTGGCGGTGTGGTAAGGCAGTAGCGTTCCCGGTACCGGCCGGCGCCCGGTGTCGGACCGCGCGCCGGCCGGCCGGGGGCTATGCCTCGCGGATGCGCAGGGCGCGTCCCAGGTCGTCGAGTTGGTCGACGAGTGTGCGGTGCAGGGCGGGGGTGAGGTCGGCCTCGCGCAGGCACTGCTCGCCCCGGCTGAGGGTGTCCGCGGAGACGAGGTGGCGGGGGAAGGCCCAGCGGCCGGCGGCGACGGCGACGGCGGGGCCGCGGCGGGCGGCGACGGCGGGCGCGTCGCTCCAGTAGCGGTCGGCGTACTCCTCGACCAGGTCGGCCTGTTCGGGCTGCCAGAAGCCCTGGGCGGTGGCGGTGAACAGGTAGTTGGAGAGGTCGTCGGTGGTGAACATGGCCTCCCAGGCGCGCCGTTTGGCATCGGGGTCCGGGAGTGCGGCGCGGCAGCGGGCGGCGCCTTCCCGGCCGGTGGCGCTCGGGTCGCGGTGGAGTTCCCCGGCGATGGTGGGCTCGTCGACGGCGCCGAGGACGGCGAGCCTGCCGAGGATGCGCCAGCGCAGTTCGGGGTCGAGTTCGGGTCCGCCGGGCACGGTGCCGTCGGCGAGCCAGGCGGCGATGGTGTCGGGGTGGGCGGCGGCGTCGATGAAGTGGCGTACGGCGGTCAGCCGCAGGCCGGGGTGCGAACCGTCCTCGGTGCGGCGGATGAGGTCGCGGCACAGGCTGGTGAGGGTGGTGAGCGCGGCGGGCCGGTCGGCCGCGGGCAGATAGCAGTCGGCGACGTGGACGGAGGCGAAGGCGAGGACGCCTTCGGCGAGGGCCAGGTCCGTCTCGCGCGGCAGATGGGCGCGGGCGGTCTCCAGGTAGGCGGCGGCGGGGAGGTGGCCGTCGCGCACGGCGTCGCGCAGGGCGTTCCAGACGACGGCCCGGGTGAGCGGTTCGGGCAGTCCGGACAGGGCCCCCCGCAGGGTCTGGAAGGACTCGGGGTCGAAGCGGACCTTGGCGTAGGTGAGGTCGCCGTCGTTGAGCAGGAGCAGGGCGGGGCGCTTGCCCAGGGGCCGTGGCGCGCTCTGCGGGATGTCCAGGGCGAGGCGCTCGCGCAGGGTGAGGCCGCCGTTGTCGGCGAGGTCCTGGTCGTAGAGGCCGACGGTGATGCGGTGCGGGCGGCTGCCGTGGTGGTCGACGGTGAGCGAGCAGGTGCCCTCGGCGTGCGTGAGCCGGGGGGTGAGGGTGTCGACGCCGCTGGTGCGCAGCCAGGTGTCGGCCCAGGCGTGCACGTCGCGTTCGGTTGCGCTGGCGAGGGAGTCGATGAAGTCGGCGAGGGAGGCGTTGCCGAAGCGGTGGCGGGCGATGTGGGTGTTGATGCCGGCGAGGAAGTCCTTCTCGCCGAGCCAGGCCACCAGTTGCCGCAGGGCGGAGGCGCCCTTGGCGTAGGAGATGCCGTCGAAGTTGAGGAGCGCGGAGGCGGTGTCGTCGACCGCTTCGGGGGCCACGGGGTGGGTGGAGGGGCGTTGGTCGGCGTCGTATCCCCAGGACTTGCGGGCGACGCCGAAGTGGGTCCATGTGTCGGTGAAGCGGGTGGCTTCGGTGAGGGTCTGGTAGCCCATGTACTCGGCGAAGGACTCGTTCAGCCAGATGTCGTCCCACCAGCGCAGGGTGACGAGGTCGCCGAACCACATGTGGGCCATCTCGTGGGCGATGACCATGGCGCGGGTCTGCCGCTCGGTGTCGGTGACGGCGGAGCGGTAGACGAAGTCGTCGCGGAAGGTGACGAGGCCGGGGTTCTCCATGGCGCCGGCGTTGAACTCGGGGACGAACGCCTGGTCGTAGGAGTCGAAGGGGTAGGGCTCCTCGAACTTCTCGTGGTAGCGGTCGTAGCACTGGCGGGTGATCTCGAAGAGTTCGTCCGCGTCGGCGTCGAGGTGGGGGGCGAGGGAGCGGCGGCAGTGGATGCCGAAGGGCAGCCCGCGGTGTTCGGTGTGCACGGAGTGCCAGGGTCCGGCGGCGACGGCGACCAGATAGGTGGAGATGACGGGCGTGGTGGCGGCCCGCCAGGTGCCGTTGCCGTCGTGTGTGGTGGTGCCGTTGGCGAGGACGCTCCAGCCGTCGGGTGCGGTGACCGTCAGGTCGAAGACGGCCTTGAGGTCGGGCTGGTCGAAGGCGGCGAAGACGCGCTGGACGTCGTCCAGGAACAGCTGGGTGTAGACGTAGGTCTCGCCGTCGGTGGGGTCGGTGAAGCGGTGCATGCCCTCGCCGGTGCGCGAGTAGCGCATGAGGGTGTCGAGGCGCAGTTCGTGCTCCCCCGCGGGGAGGGCCTTCAGCGGCAGCCGGTTCCCGACGAGGGTCTCCGGGTCGAGGGGCTGTCCGTCGAGGGTGGCGGAGCGCAGTTCGGCGGGCTTGAGCTCGACGAAGGTGTCCGTGCCGTCCTGGTCCGAACGCACCGTGAAGCGGATGACGGTACGGGAGTCGAAGGTCTCGTCGCCACGGGTCAGGTCGAGGGTGATCTCGTAGCGGTGGACGTCGAGGAGCCTGGCACGGGTCTGCGCTTCGTCGCGCGTCAGTACGGACATGAGGGACATGCTGCCCGATGCCGCCGACAGCGCACAGGGGCGGTCCGGTACACGTTCTATGTCCGTCTCCGGGGGCGCTCCCGGACTGGTGGGGGCGCCGGTCGTGCGCCCCCGGGCGCCCGCTTCATCCGGGTGACGCACCGCCTCCCGGAGGCCGGCGGCCGACGCCGGTGGTGGTCTCATTCCGCCGGGCGTGCCCGGGATCGTGCCGCGGCTCGCGCGCCGGGGCCGGCGCCGCGGCATCGCGGGCCCGGTCGGTCCGGTCAGGGGGCTCGCCGCGGCATGCCCGGCCACCCCCGCCGGTCACTCTCCCGGGGCGGGGGTGCTGCCCGTGACGTCCTCGGCGATGCGTTCGTGGTGGCGGATGACCTCGGCGACGATGAAGTTCAGGAGCTTCTCCGCGAACGCGGGGTCGAGTTTGGCGCTCTCGGCGAGCCGGCGCAGCCGGGCGATCTGGGTGGCCTCGCGGGCCGGGTCGGCGGGCGGCAGCTGGTGCGCGGCCTTGAGGTGGCCGACCTGCTGGGTGCACTTGAAGCGTTCGGCGAGCATGTGGACGACGGCGGCGTCGATGTTGTCGATGCTGTCGCGCAGCCGGGCGAGTTCGGCGCGCACGGCCGGGTCGACTTCGCCGTTGGCGGTGTGGCGGGTGGTCATGGGCGCCCAGCCTACGGGGCGTGCGGGTCCTCGATCGCCACCGCTTCGGTGCCGGATCAGGCCCGCAGGGTGCGAGGGATCGCCGCCGGAGCGCACGGGTTCCGGGCCACGGGCCCGCGATGCCGCGGCACGAGCCCGGCGCGCGAGCCGCGGCACGAGCCCGGGCGCGCCCGGCGGAGGCTCTCGGTCCTGCGGAGGTGGCCGGGAGCGGGCGCGCCCCGGACGGAGGCCGGGCGGTCGGTGCAGGAGTGCGCGACACGGCCGGGGCCGAGGGGCCGGTGTCGTGCCGGGCGCGGATTCCGGGCGCCGGGGCGCCCCCGGACGGGTCGCCGCTGTCGCGGCGGGCCCGGACCGGCCGACCGGCCCGGTGACCACGACGGCGGGCCCGGACCCGGCCGGTGACAGCCGCGGGCCCAGACCGGACCGGTGACCACGCTGGCGGGCCCGGACCGGACCGGTGACCGCGGCGGCGGCCGGGCGCGGCGGATGGCGGGAGGGGGCGCCCGCGGCCGGGGCGGGCCGCGGGCGCCCGCGTACCCGCGAGGGGTACGCGCGGATTCCGGTCAGAGGCCCGAGGCGGCCTGGGCTATGTCGGCCGCGAACGTGGAGACCTCGGTGTAGACGCCCGGGTAGCCGGGCCGTGCGCAGCCCTGGCCCCAGCTGACGATGCCGACCTGGACGTAGGCGCCGGTGTCGTCCTTGCGGAACATGGGCCCGCCGGAGTCGCCCTGGCAGGTGTCGACGCCGCCCTGCGGGAAGCCGGCGCAGATCTCCTCGCCGGGCACCAGATCGCTGCCGTACGCCTGCTCACAGGTGGCGTCGTCGACGAAGGGGACCGTGGCCTTGAGCAGGTAACGCTGCTGGCCGCCGCCCTCGCGGGCGGCGCCCCAGCCGGCGACGGTGAAGTCGCCGCTGTTGTACGCGGTGGTGGTGGCGGTCTTCAGGGTGGGCAGGTCGATGGGCTGGGCGAGCTTGATCAGGGCCCAGTCCCTGCCTTTGCCGTTGTAGCCGGGGGCCTGCAGCACCTTGGTCGACTTCACCTTGATCGCGCTGCCGCTCTGCAGGTCGACGACGCCCGCCGTGGCGGTGATCGAGGTGTTGGAGCCGGATCCGCTCACACAGTGCGCGGCGGTCAGGACGATGTTCTTGGCATACAGCGCACCGCCGCAGCCCATGGAGAGCCGGACCATGAACGGGAACTCGCCCTGCGCGGCCCGCGTCCCGCCGACGACGGGCTGGGGGGCGGCATGGGCGGACAGGGGCTGGAGCGAGAGGGCGGCCAGCGCGACGGCGACCGTCGCGAAGGCTCTGTTGAGGCCGCCGATCTTCTTCAGGAGCTTCAACGCGTTTCCTTCCGTGGGGGGTTGACCGCATGGCGGCAGCACGGAAGAGCGTCAATGACATGCTCCCGCCAAGACTGTGCAAATTATTTGAAGCGCCGAGGGGGGCGACAAGAAGGGTTTTCCGGCCACAGGGCCGTGCGACGCCCCGTCCGGGCGCCCGCGCACGCCCCGCCACCAGGAGGAAGCGCGCCTACAGTGGAAGGCAGTGCTGGCGTCTTCAGGGGGTGCGGCCGTGGCGAACGGCGGACCGGTGGAGCACGGCTATCCGCATCTGGAGACGGTGCGGTCGGCCATCACCGCGCTGTACAAACGGCTCTCGTACGACACCATCCACACCTTCGCGACCAGCGTGAGCCCCGCCGACGTGGCGTTCTGCGACCAGGACGACCTGCACCTGGGCGCGCAGCGCGTGGCACGGGAACTCGTGCGGCACTTCCGGCTGCCCGACGCCCGGATCATCGTCAGCTTCCGTGAGATGACGCACGCGGCGAACGTCGAACTGGCCGCGGGTCCCGAGTACTTCGTCGAACTCAACGACCGGTTCCGCACCCACCGCCGGGACATCGGCGCGGCGCTCGCGCACGAGGTGATGCACGTCTACCTGCACCGTCTGGGCCTGTCCTTCCCCGGCACCCGTGACAACGAGATCCTCACCGACACGGCGACGACCTACCTGGGCGCGGGCTGGCTCCTCCTCGACGCCTTCCGCGAGGACGCGATGTCGTCGCAGAAGCTCGGCTATCTCACCCCGGAGGAGTTCGGCTACGTCCTCGCCAAGCGGGCGCTGCTGTTCGGCGAGGACCCGGCCGTCTGGTTCACCAGCCCGCAGGCGTACACGGCGTACACCAAGGGCATGGCGCAGGCCCGCCGCGACGAGCAGCAGCCGCCGCTGACCGCCGCCGGCTGGACGGGCCGCCACCGCTACGCCAAGGACCGCCGCCAGGCCCAGGACCACCCCTCCGCCGGCCCCGGCCCGCATCCGGGAGTCCCGTACTCCTTCACCTCCTCCGGCCACGGCCCGCTGCGCGTGTCGTTCCCGTGCCCGACCTGCCGGCAGCGGATCAGGGTGCCGGTACGGGGGCGGGTGCGGGCGCGCTGCGCGCTGTGCCGTACGGTGCTGGAGTGCGACACGTGAGACGCGGCCGCGACCGGTGAGGCACGGACCGCGGAGGTTGTTCACGGCGGTACGCGAAGGGGACGAGGACGCGATCCTGCGACTGCTGCGCGCGGGTGTGAGCCCCGAGTCGGCCGACGAGGAGGGCCGGACCGTCCTGTACGAGGCCGCGGTGAGCGGCGCGCCGGGCACCGCAGGGCTGCTGCTGGCGGCCGGCGCCGACCCCGACCGCCTCAGCGAGGGCGCCGACGCGCCGCTGTGCGGCGCGGCGTGCGGGGGCCGCACCGAGGTCGTGCGAGTGCTGCTGGCGGCCGGGGCGACGCCGGATCTGGCCGAGGAGGGCGGGTTCCGGGCACTGACGTGGGCGGTGCGGTGGGGGCACGCGGAGGTCGTACGGGCGTTGCTGGCGGCGGGCGCGGACCCGGATCTGCCCGGCCCCACCGGCGAGCCCCCGCTGGTGGCGGCCGCCCGGCGCGGCTCCCCCGGCTGCGTGCGTGCCCTGCTGGCCCACGGGGCGCGGGCGCGGCGGGAGGCGCTGGCCGAGACCCGGCGCCTGCGGGCGCCGGACGTCGCGGCGGAACTCCGTGCGGGCCTGGAGGCGGCGTACGGCCCCGGCCACACGTACGTCACGCGCCGCTGGGAGCAGGAGCCCGGCACGGTGACCGTGGAGGTCACGCTGGTGCGCGACGGCATGACGGTGGCGGGCGACAACCGGCAGACCGGACACGACGCGATCGTCCGCCTGTTGGAGGACGTGCCCGCAGCGGGCGGCGGATGAGGCGGGCGGAAGCCCTCGTCCTCACCCCTGGTGGGCGCCACCGCCCGCCGGCGCGGTGCCGTGCACGGCACCGCGCAGTACACGAACACGGCCGTCAACCACGACATCGCCCCGGGCGCAGGGCCGCGTCGTGCGCAGGGCCGCGTCGTGCGCAGGGCCGCGTCGCTACTCCGCCCCGTACACCGGCCCCGGCGCCTCGGCCTCCGCCAGCAGCTTCAGTGCCGCCTCCCCCGCCTCGGCCGGGCTCCAGCGCGCGCCCTTGTCGGCGGTCGGGCCCGGCCGCCACCCCTCCATGACGGTGATCCGCCCGCCCTCGGCCTCGAAGACCCGCCCGGTGACCCTGGCGCTCCCGGCGGAGCCCAGCCAGACGACCAGGGGCGAGACGTTCTCGGGGGCCATCGCGTCGAAACCGGCGTCCGGCGCTGCCATCGCCTCGGCGAACGTGCGCTCGGTCATCCGGGTGCGGGCGGCCGGAGCGATGGCGTTGACCTGCACGCCGTAGCGCCCGAGTTCCGCCGCCGCGACCAGCGTCAGCGCGACGATCCCGGCCTTCGCCGCGCTGTAGTTCCCCTGCCCCACCGAGCCCAGCAGCCCCGCCCCGCTGCTGGTGTTGACGACACGGGCGCGGGGGGCGCGTCCCGCCTTCGCCTCGGCCCGCCAGTGCGCCGCCGCGTGCTTGAGCGTCAGGAAGTGGCCCTTGAGGTGGACGCGCAGCACGGCGTCCCAGTCGTCCTCGTCGAGGTTGACCAGCATCCGGTCGCGCAGGAACCCGGCGTTGTTGACGAGGGTGTCGAGGCGCCCGTACGTCTCCAGGGCGGTCGCCACCAGCGAGGCGGCCCCGGCGTCCGTCGCGATGTCGCCGCCGTGGGCGACCGCCTCCGCGCCGGCCGCGCGGATCTCGTCGGCGACCCGGCCGGCCGGGCTGTCGGCGCCGGGCGCCCCGTCGAGGCCGACCCCGAGGTCGTTGACGACGACCTTCGCGCCCTCGGCGGCGAACGCGAGAGCGTGGGCGCGGCCCAGACCACGGCCCGCACCGGTCACGACCACTACCCGGCCATCGGCGATACCCGTCACATCTGTCCCCTTGTCGTCGTGTCGATGGATCGATCCATCGATGTAAACCGTCAGTGACGTGCCGTCATCCGTGACGTGCCGTCATCCGTGACGTGCCGTCATCCGTGACGTGCCGTCATCCGTGACGTGCGGTCACCCGTGACGCGCCGTCATCCGTGACGTGCGGTCTCATGTGCGGCGGTTGACGGTCGCCGCGTCGAGGAACGCCGGGCGTTCCCCTCCCCCGTGGACCAGCAGGCTCGCACCGGTGATGTACGCGGCGGCGTCCGAGGCGAGGAAGACGGCGGCCTCGCCGACGTCGGACGGCTCGGCGAGCCGCCCGAGCGGCACGGTGCGGGAGACGGCCGCCACGCCGTCCTCGCCCCCGTAGTGGAGGTGGGACAGCTCGGTGCGGACCATCCCGACGACCAGCGTGTTGACCCGCACCCGCGGCGCCCACTCCACGGCCATGGACCGGGCGAGGCTCTCGACCCCGGCCTTGGCCGCCCCGTACGCGGCCGTGCCCGGTGAGGGCCGGCCGCCGCTGACGCTGCCGATCATCACGACCGCTCCGCCGGCACGCCTGAGGTGGGGGTAGGCCGCGAGCGAGACGGTCAGCGGGGCGAGGAGGTTGAGCGCGACGACCCGGGCGTGCCGTTCGGGTGCGGCGTCGGCGAGGAGCCGGTAGGGGGCGCCGCCCGCGTTGTTGACCAGCACGTCGACGCGGGGCAGCGCGTCGAAGAAGTCCCGTACGGCGGTGGGGTCGCACACGTCGAGCGCGACGAACTCCATGCCCGGCAGGGGGACTTCGGGAGGCCGGCGGGCGCACACCACGACCTCCGCGCCGGCCGCGGCGAAGGCCCGGGCGATCCCGGCCCCGACGCCGCGGGTGCCGCCGGTGACGACGGCGGTCCGGCCGTGCAGGCTGCGGACGGTCCCGCCGGAGTCCCCGCGCGCGCCGGAGTCCCCGCGTGATGGTCCGTCGCCCGACGCCGGGGACGGAACGGCTGAGTTGTCCACAGGGCCTCCCGCCGGAATGCGATGACTGCTAGCGTCGAATCGCACCTAACAAACGTTTGGTGGAAAGGTAGCTGATGTGTCCATGGGTGTCTCCACCTCGTGCCCGGAAAAAGGGATCGCGGTCGTCACGGTCGACTTCCCACCGGTGAACGCGCTGCCGGTGGGCGGCTGGTTCGCCCTGGCCGATGTCGTGCGGTCGGCGGGCCGCGACCCGGAGGTCCGCTGTGTCGTGCTGGCCGCCGAGGGGCGCGGTTTCAACGCGGGCGTGGACATCAAGGAGATACAGGCCCGGGGCAGCGAGGCGCTCATAGGGGCCAACCGCGGATGCTTCGAGGCGTTCGCGGCGGTGTACGAGTGCGAGGTGCCGGTCGTGGCGGCCGTGCAGGGCTTCTGCCTGGGCGGCGGGATAGGACTGGCGGGCAACGCGGACGCGATCGTGGCGAGCGAGGACGCCGTCTTCGGGCTGCCCGAGCTGGACCGCGGGGCACTGGGCGCGGCCACCCACCTGGCGCGGCTGGTCCCCCCGCACCTGATGCGCGCCCTGTACTACACCGCGCGGACGGCGACGGCGGCCGAACTGCACGCGCACGGCTCGGTGTGGCGGGTCGTACCGCGGGAGGGGCTGCGCGCGGCCGCCCTGGAGCTGGCCCGCGAGATCGCCGCCAAGGACGGCGAGCTGCTCCGTCTCGCCAAGGCCGCGATCAACGGCATCGACCCGGTCGATGTCCGCCGTAGCTACCGCTTCGAGCAGGGCTTCACCTTCGAGGCGAACCTGAGCGGCGTGGCCGGCCGTATCAGGGACACCTTCGGGACAAAGGGGGCGTAGATGGGCGACAAGACGATGACCGCCGACGAGGTCGTCTCCCGGCTGGAGAGCGGCATGACCCTCGGCATCGGCGGCTGGGGTTCGCGCCGCAAGCCGATGGCCCTGGTGCGGGCGCTGCTCCGCTCGGAGGTCACCGATCTGACGGTCGTCTCCTACGGCGGCCCGGACGTCGGCATGCTCGCGGCCGCCGGACGGATCCGCACCCTGGTCGCCGCCTTCGCGACCCTCGACTCGATCCCGCTCGAACCGCACGTCCGGGCGGCGCGCGAGAGCGGCGCCTTCGAACTGGTGGAGATCGACGAGGCGATGTTCATGTGGGGGCTGCACGCGGCGGCCAACCGGCTGCCGTTCCTGCCGGTGCGGGCGGGCATCGGCTCGGACGTGATGCGGGTCAACCCCGGCCTGCGGACGGTCACGTCACCGTACGAGGACGGGGGGCCGTTCGCGCGCCGGGCCCGCCCGGACGCGCCCGGGGATGCCGTCGCTCCCGGCGGGGGCGGGCCCGGTGCCCGCGAGGAGTTCGTGGCCATGCCCGCGCTGCGGATGGACGCCGCCCTGGTCCATGTCAACCGTGCCGACCGGCTGGGCAACGGCCAGTACCTGGGCCCGGATCCCTACTTCGACGACCTGTTCTGCGAGGCCGCCGACGCGGCGTACGTCTCGTGCGAGCGGATCGTGGACACGGCGGAGCTGACGAAGGAGGCGGCGCCGCACACCCTGCTCGTCAAGCGGCACACCGTGACCGGCGTGGTCGAGACGCCGAACGGCGCGCACTTCACGTCCTGCGCACCCGACCACGACCGGGACGAGCCCTTCCAGAAGCACTACGCGACCACGGAGTGGCCCCGGTTCGCCGAGCGGTTCCTCGCCGGGGACGAACAGACCTATCAGTCGGCCGTCCGGGCCTGGCACAAGGAGCGGTCATGAGCGGAGCGACCCGCGCCGAGTACTGCGTGATCGCCTGTGCCGAGGCATGGCGCGGCGCGGGGGAGATCCTCGCCAGCCCCATGGGCCCGGTCCCGTCCGTCGGGGCGCGCCTCGCCAGGCACACCTTCTCCCCGGACCTGCTGCTCACCGACGGCGAGGCGATGCTCGTGGGCCTCGACGGAACGGTGGAGGGCTGGCTGCCCTACCGGCAGCATCTGGCGCTGGTCACCGGTGGCCGGCGGCACGTGATGATGGGTGCGAGCCAGATCGACCGCTTCGGCAACCAGAACATCTCGTGCGTCGGCGACTGGGCACGGCCCCGACGGCAGCTGCTGGGGGTGCGCGGCGCACCGGTGAACACCCTCAACAACCCGACCAGTTACTGGATACCGCGGCACTCGCGGAGGGTGTTCGTCGAGCGGGTCGACATGGTGTGCGGGGTGGGGTACGACCGGGCGGCCCGGCACCCGGCCTCCGCCCGCTTCCACCGCATCCCGCGCGTGGTGTCCGACCTCGGCGTCTTCGACTTCGCCACCCCGGACCGGTCGATGCGGCTGGCCTCGCTGCACCCGGGGGTGACGGTGGAGGAGGTGCGCGAGGCGACGGGCTTCGAGCTGACGGTCCCGGACGAGGTGCCGTACACCCGCGAACCGACGCCGGACGAGCTGCGGCTGATCCGCGAGGTGATCGATCCGCGGGGGACACGGGAGCGTGAGGTTCCCGATCGGTCCGCCGAGAGCGGAGGACGCTGATGGACACCGCGCTCACCCGGCTCGTCGGCATCCGGCACCCGGTCGTCCAGACGGGCATGGGCTGGGTGGCCGGGCCGCGGCTGGTGTCCGCCACGGCGAACGCGGGCGCGCTGGGCATCCTGGCCTCCGCGACCATGACGCTCGACCGGCTGCGGGAGGCGATACGGGAGGTCCGGTCGCGTACGGACGCGCCGTTCGGGGTGAATCTGCGCGCGGACGCCTCGGACGCGGCCGACCGGGTGCGGATCCTCGTCGAGGAGGGCGTGCGGGTGGCGTCCTTCGCGCTGGCACCCTCCCGTGAGCTGATCGCCGGGCTGAAGGCGGCGGACGTGATCGTGATGCCGTCCGTGGGCGCCCGGCGGCACGCGGAGAAGGTGGCCGCCTGGGGTGCGGACGCGGTGATCGTGCAGGGCGGCGAGGGCGGCGGTCACACCGGTGAGGTGGCGACGACCGTGCTGCTGCCGCAGGTGGTGGACGCGGTGGACATCCCGGTGGTGGCGGCGGGCGGCTTCCACGACGGGCGGGGGCTGGTGGCGGCGCTGGCGTACGGGGCGTCGGGGGTGGCGATGGGCACGCGGTTCCTGCTCACCTCGGACTCGACGGTGCCGGACCCGGTGAAGGCGAGATATCTGGCGGCGACCGTGAAGGACGTCACCGTGACGAGGGCGGTCGACGGACTGCCGCACCGTATGCTGCGCACCCCGCTCGTCGACGCGCTGGAGCGCGCGGGCCGTGCGCGGGCGCTGCTGCACGCGGTGCGCCGGGCGTCCGGCTTCCGGAGGCTGTCGGGCCTGACGTGGCGGCGGATGGTCCGCGACGGCCTCGCGCTGAGGCACGGCAAGGACCTGACCTGGAGCCAGGTCCTGCTCGCCGCGAACACGCCGATGCTGCTCAGGGCCGCCATGGTGGAGGGGCGGACGGACCTCGGGGTGATGGCGTCCGGGCAGGTCGCCGGGGTGATAGGTGACCTGCCCTCGTGCGCGGAGCTGGTGGAGCGGATCATGGCGGAGGCGGAGGAGGCGCTGGCGTCGCTGGGATCCCTCAGAGCCGCTCGATGATCGTCACGTTCGCCTGGCCGCCCCCCTCGCACATCGTCTGCAGTCCGTAGCGGCCGCCGGTGCGCTCCAGTTCGTGCAGCAGGGTGGTCATCAGCTTGGCGCCCGTGGCGCCCAGGGGGTGGCCGAGCGCGATGGCGCCGCCGTTGACGTTGACCTTCTCCGGGTCGGCCCCGGTCTCCTTCAGCCAGGCGAGGACGACCGGGGCGAACGCCTCGTTGATCTCGACGAGGTCGATGTCGTCGATGGTGAGGCCGGTCTTCTTCAGCGCGTGCGCGGTCGCCGGGATCGGCGCCGACAGCATGCGGATGGGGTCCTCGCCGCGCGCCGAGAGGTGGTGGACCCGGGCGCGCGGGGTCAGGCCGTGTTCCCGTACCGCCCGCTCGGAGGCCAGCAGCAGGGCCGCCGCTCCGTCGGAGACCTGCGAGGAGCAGGCGGCGGTGATGGTGCCGCCGTCGAGGACCGGCTTCAGCGCGGCCATCTTCTCCAGCGAGGTGTCCCGGCGCGGGCCCTCGTCGGCCGTGACATCCCGGTGGGCGACGACCTCACGGTCGAAGCGGCCCTCGTCGATCGCCCTCAGGGCCCGCCGGTGGGAGCGCAGCGCGAACTCCTCCTGGTCGCGCCGGCTGATGCCCCACTTGGCGGCGATCAGTTCGGCGCCGTGGAACTGGTTGACGGGCTGGTCGCCGTAGCGGGCCCGCCACCCCTCGCTGCCCGCGAACGGCCCCTGGGTGAGCCCCAGCGGTTCGGCGGCCTGGCGGGAGGCGAAGGCGATCGGGATCTGCGACATGTTCTGGACACCACCCGCGACCACCAGGTCCTGGGTGCCGGAGAGCACGGCCTGCGCCGCGAAGTGCACGGCCTGCTGCGAGGAGCCGCACTGGCGGTCCACCGTCACACCCGGCACCTCCTCGGGCAGCCCGGCCGCCAGCCAGCAGGTGCGGGCGATGTCCCCGGCCTGCGGCCCCACCGTGTCCAGGCAGCCGAAGACGACGTCCTCCACGGCGGCCGGGTCGATGCCGGAGCGCGCCATCAGGGCCCCCAGCACATGCGCGCCCAGGTCCGCCGGATGGACCCCGCTCAGGCCACCCCCGCGCCGCCCGACGGGCGTGCGGACCGCTTCGACGATGTATGCCTCGGCCATGGTCAACTCCTCCACATGGGACGGCCGTTCGGATGCGACTAGGTGCGCACGGCGATTCCGTCGAGCACCATCGACAGGTACTGCCGGGCGATCTCCTCCGGGCTGTGCTGTCCGCCGGGCCGGTACCAGGACGCCGCGACCCACACCGTGTCGCGCACGAACCGGTAGGTGAGCCGGACGTCGAGGTCGGACCGGAACACCCGGGCGGCGACCCCGCGCTCCAGCGTGGACAGCCATGCCTTCTCGAACTTGCGCTGCGATTCGGCGAGGAACGCGAACCGTTCCTGCGCCGCCAGCTGCCTGGACTCCTTCTGGTAGATCGCGACGGCCGCGCGGTGCCGGTCGATCTCCCGGAAGGACTCGGTGACCAGTGCCTCAAGCGTCTCCCGCGGACCGAGTCCGGCGTCCAGGACGGTGTCGTAGCCGTTCCACAGCTCGTCCAGGAACGTGCGCAGGATCTCCTCCAGCATCGACTCCTTGGAGTCGAAGTGGTAGTAGAGGCTGCCCGCGAGCATCCCGGCGTGATCCGCGATCGTGCGGACGGTGGTGGCGTTGTAGCCCTGCTCGGCGAAGACCTCGGCGGCGGTGTCGAGGAGTTCACGACGGCGGGCCGGCGCGGCGGTCACCTGGGGCTTCTTCTTGGTCGGCACGGATCCATTGTCGTCCTAGGCGTGCTGGCTGCTGACGGCGACCACCTCGCCGGTCATGTACGAGGAGTAGCCGGACGCCAGGAAGACGATCACGTTGGCGACCTCCCACGGCTGTGCGTAGCGCCCGAAGGCCTCCCGCGCGGTCAGCTCCTCCAGCAGCTCGGGCGTCGTCACCTTCACCAGGTGCGGGTGCATGGCGAGGCTCGGCGCGACGGCGTTCACCCGCACCCCGTACGGGGCCGCCTCGATCGCCGCGCACCGGGTCAGGGCCATGACGCCCGCCTTCGCGGCGGCGTAGTGGGCCTGGCCGGCCTGGGCGCGCCAGCCGATCACGGAGGCGTTGTTGACGATCACGCCGCCGCCCGTCTCCCTCATCGCGCGCAGGGCCGCCCGGGTGCAGCGGAACGTGCCGTTCAGGGTCACGTCCAGCACCGTCGTCCACTGCTCGTCGGTCATGTCGGCGAGGGGGGCCGTGCCGCCCAGGCCGGCGTTGTTGACGACGATGTCGAGGCGCCCGTGCATCTGGACGGCCGTGTCGAAGAGGGCCCGCACCTGGGCCTCGTCGGTGACGTCGCAGGGGACCGCCGCCACCGCCCCGGCGAACCGCCGGCCCAGCTCCGCCTCGTACTCCTTGAGCCGGCGCACATGAGCATCGCTGATCACCACCCGTGCGCCCTCTTCCAGGAACCGGCACGCCGTCGCCCCTCCGATCCCCGCCCCGGCCGCCGCGGTGATGACGGCGGTGCGGCCCTTCAGCAGCCCGTGGCCGGGTACGTACGACGGACTCTCGACGTCTGTCATGGGCCCACGCTAACCTACCAAACACTTGTTAGGGAAGGACGGTGACCGTGGACCTCACGCACTCCCCCGCCGACGAGGGCTTCCGCGCGCAGGCCCGCGCCTGGCTCGCCGCGCACGTGCCCGCCGTCCCGCTGCCCTCCCTGGAGACCGAGGAGGGCTTCGCGGCGCACCGCGCGTGGGAGGCCGAACTCGCCGCGGACCGCTGGTCGGTGGTGTCCTGGCCGGCCGCGTACGGCGGACGGGACGCGGGGCTGGTGCGCTGGCTGGTCTTCGAGGAGGAGTACTACGCGGCGGGCGCGCCGGGCCGCGTCGGCCAGAACGGCATCAACCTGCTGGCGCCGACCCTCTTCGAGTACGGCACGCAGGAGCAGCGGGCGCGTGTCCTGCCGCCGATGGCGTCGGGCGAGGTGGTCTGGGCGCAGGCGTGGTCCGAGCCGGAGGCGGGCTCGGACCTGGCGTCGCTGACGTCGAAGGCGGTCCGCACGGAGGGCGGGTGGCTGCTGCGGGGTCAGAAGACGTGGTCGTCGCGGGCGGCCTTCGCCGACCGCGCGTTCGGGCTGTTCCGCAGCGACCCGGAGGCGCCCAGGCCGCACCAGGGCCTCACCTACCTCATGTTCGACCTGCGCGCGCCCGGGGTGACGGTACGGCCGATCGGCCGTCTCGACGGCAAGCCGGCCTTCGCCGAGCTGTTCCTGGACGACGTCTTCGTGCCCGACGAGGACGTGATCGGCGAGCCGGGCCGGGGCTGGCGGATCGCCATGTCGACGGCGGGCAACGAGCGCGGGCTCACGCTGCGCTCACCCGGCCGTTTCCTGGCCGCCGCCGGCCGGCTGGTCGAGCTGTGGCACGCCCGGGGATGCCCCGTCGAGGCGCGGGACCGGGTGGCCGACGCGGTGATCGGGGCCCGGGCGTACCAGTTGTTCACCTACGCGGGCGCGTCCCGCTTCCTCGACGGCGAGGCCATCGGCCCGGAGTCCAGCATGAACAAGGTGTTCTGGTCGCAGTACGACATAGCGCTGCACGAGACGGCGCTCGAACTGCTGGGCGCGGAGGGCGAGTCGGCGGACACCGGCTGGGCGGAAGGCTATGTCTTCTCCCTCGCGGGCCCCATCTACGCCGGCACCAACGAGATCCAGCGCGACATCATCGCCGAGCGCCTGCTCGGCCTGCCGAAGGGCCGCCGCTGATGCGTTTCCTGCTCACCGGCGAACAGCGCGCCTTCGCCCGCTCGCTGGACGCCCTGCTGACCGCCGCGGACACACCGGCGGTCGTACGGTCATGGAGTACCGGCGACCACACGGCCGGACGGGCGCTGTGGTCCCGGCTCGGCGAGGCGGGCGTCTTCGCGCTGGCGGTCCCGGAAGCGTACGAGGGGCTGGGCCCGCTTCCCGTCGAACTCGCCGTGGCCTTCGTGGAGCTGGGCCGCCATGCGGTACCGGGGCCGGTGGTGGAGACGGTGCTCGCGGCGGCCCTGCTCGCGGGGGCGCCCGAGCAGGCCGAGCGGCTGCTGCCCGGGACGGCCGCGGGCCGGGTGATGGTCACGGTCGGCGCGCCGTACGCGCTGGACGGTGACGCGGCCGACGCCGTACTCGCCCTCACCGGCGGGGAGGTGTGGCTGTCCCCCGGCTGCCGGCCGGAGGTCCGGCCGTCGCTGGATCCGGCCCGCAGGCTGGCCACCCCGCTCCCCGGCGGCCGGCTCCTGTCCCCCGCAGTCCCGTCCGGCGCCCTCGCCTGGGCCCGTCTGGCCACCGCGGCCCAGGCCCTGGGCGTCGGCCTCACCCTGCTCGACAGAACCGTCGCGTACGTCAGGCAGCGGGTCCAGTTCGGTGTGCCCATCGGCTCGTTCCAGGCGGTCAGGCATCGGCTGGCCGACGCGAAGACCGCTCTGGAGTTCGCGCGGCCGCTGCTCTTCGGCGCCGCCCTGTCGATGAGCCCCGGGGACGTCGCGGCCGCCAAGGTCGCGGCCTGCGAGGCGGCCTACGCCACCGCCCGGACCGCCCTCCAGTTGCACGGGGCGATCGGCTACACCGCCGAGTACGACCTGTCCCTGTGGCTGACGAAGGCCCGTACGCTGCTCACCGCGTGGGGGACGCCGGCGCAGTGCCGGGCCGCCGTCGTCGACGCCGTCCGCCCGGGCCCGTGAGAGCGCGCCGCCCGTCCGGCCCGCCGGCTCACCCCGGTGCCATGATCCCCTGCGCCCGCGCCGCCGCCAGCCACTGCGGGAACTCGCCCACCAGACGGTCGTACAACGCGTCGTCGGACACCTCCCGCGGGTCCGGGCCGGCGTGGAAGAACCCGGCGTTGTCGACGACGCGCCTGTGCGGCACGGCCAGTTCGTCGAGCCTGCGCAGAAAGTCGAACTGCTTGCTGCCGGGGTCCCCGAACCCGATGAACTGCCAGAACATCGGCAGCCGGGCCGCCTTGCACAGGTACCGTTCCGCGGCGAGCTTGTTGACGGGACCGCCGTCGGTCTGGAAGACGACGAGCGCGGGGTCCTTGGAGCCGCTGTCGAGGTAGTGGTCGATGACGGCGTCCATCGCCAGGTGGTAGCTGGTCTTGCCCATGTGCCCGAGCCCGGCCACGATCCGGTCGATCCTGCCCCGGTGGTCGGCGAGGGAGATGTCGGTGACCGCGTCGATGTCCGTGGAGAAGAAGACGACCGGCACGCTCCCGTCGTCGTCGAGGTGCGCGGACAGCCCGAGCACCCGGTCGGCGAGCGCCTGCACGCTGCCGTCCTTGTAGTACGGCTTCATGGACCCGGAGTGGTCGACCACCAGATAGACGGCCGCCCGCTGCCCGCCCAGTCCGTGCTTGCGCAGCGAGACCCCGGCGCTCTTGTAGAGGCCGACCAGCGCGGGCGCGGCCTCCTCCACCTTGGCGAGGCTGATGGCGGCCATGGGACTCCCTTCGGTCGCGGGGGACGGGTGCCGAGAGGCTACGCCACCGCCCTCCCGCGGTTCCGCGAACCGTGCGCCCCGCCCGGACACCTCCTGCCCGGACGCGAACCGGGGCCGCTGGGAAGGGAGTTCAGTACGCTGGCGGAGTGGGGGACAACCGGATCCACGGTGGCCGATTCGAGCACGTGGTGCAGGCACAGCACATCGGGCACGTGCACTTCCACGTCCCGCCGCCCCGGCCCCGGGCGCTCGCATGGCGGCTGCGGCAGATCTCGGCGGTCGGGCTCGCGTGCGGTGGTGGCGCGCTGCTCCTGCTGGGCCGCTACCGGTCTTCCGCCGTGGCCCCCGGGGCGGCGGCGGCCGTGGGGGTGCTGTGCCTGGCGGCCGCCGTGTGCGTGGAGCTGCTGGCGCTGTGGGATCTGCACGCCCAAAGACGCCCGGAGCACCGGCCGTCGGTCGCGGAGCTGGAGCGGGCCACCGACGAGCTGGCCGAGGTGCTGAAGGACCGTTACGACCGCGACGAGCGGCTGTCGCGCATCCACGACCCCTTCCCCATCCCCGTGCGCTGGACGGCCGCGGACCCGCTGCTCACCGACCACTGGCCCAACATCCGCCGGGCCGGGCCCGCGTCGCCGGACGGCCACGGCGCCGGCCCGCCCCTGGAGGTGGACGGCCGCTTCGACGAGATCGCCGGCCTGTTCACCTCCCTGCCCGTGCAACGGCTCGTGGTGCTCGGCGGCCCCGGTGCCGGGAAGTCGGTGCTGGCCCTCCACCTCGCCCGTAGGCTCGTGGGGGCACGCGGCCCGGCCTCCGCGGACCCCGTCCCGGTGGTCTTCCCGCTCGCGTCCTGGGACCCGAGGCACGACGGCCTGTGGAACTGGGCGGCCGGCCGTATCGCCGCGGACCATCCCACGGTCGTGGCCCGACGCGGCGCCGGCGCGCACGCGCTCGCCCTGGCGCTGATCACCTCGGGGCGCGTCCTGCCGGTCCTGGACGGCTTCGACGAGCTGCCCGGGCCCTCCCAGGCCGGCGCCCTGCGGGAGTTACGGGCCAGCCTCGCGGGTCCCGCCCGGTTCCTGCTGACCAGCAGGACGGAGGAGTACGCGGCGGCCGTCGAGGCCGGGAACACGGTGCTCCCGTCGACCGCCGTGGTGGAACTGCAGCCGCTGACCGCCGACGAGGTCGCCGCCTACCTTCCCCGTACCGCCCGCAGGACCAGTCGCGACGACGCCTCGCGTACCGCGTGGGAGCCCGTGCTGCGACGGCTGAACGACCCCGCGGACCAGAGCCGTGAGGTGCGGGTGCTGCGGGCCGTCCTCGGCACTCCGCTGATGATCGGCCTGGCCCGGGTCGCCTACAGCGACGGCGGCGCGGGCGCCGATCCGGCCGAACTGCTGTCCGCAGGCCGCTTCACCACCCGAGCGGCCGTCGAGCAGCACCTGTTCGACACCTTCCTGTCGGCGGCCTACGGCGGAGCGCTCGACGACCGCGCCGGACGGCCCGCCTGGGCCGCGGACGACGCCAGGCGCTGGACCGGTTTCCTCGCCCGGCATCTGCGCGCCTCGGCGACGCAGGACCTGGAGTGGTGGCGCCTCGACGAGGCGGTGCCGCGCGCCCTCCGCATCCTGGTGGCGCTGCCGGCGTTCGCCCTGATCATGCTGGCCGTCCAGACCGCGCACTTCGGCACTCCGTCGTGGCACAAGTGGGTGGGGCTGCCGTTCAGCGCGGCCGTGGCGCTCGTCATGGCCGGCACGCTGAGCGCGGACCTGGCGGACCCCGAGCCGCTCCCCGGGCCCCAGCGGCTCCACCGGCCGTCCGGGGCACGGCTGCGAACGGCGGTCCGCAGCGGGCGGCACTGGGCGAGTACGGCGTTCTTCCTGTGCGGCATGACACTCGGCACCACGGCCATGGTGCTGCTGTCTCCCGGCACCGGCCGCACGCTGGCGGTCCTGGGGACGGTCTGGTTCGCCGTGCACCGGACGGCTCGTCTCGCCGGCTCGCTGCGCAGACCCGCCGACCCGGCCGAGGCGACGGAGCCGTCGGTGCTGCTGGTCGCCGACCGGAAGGCCACGATCGCCCTGGCGGTCTTCGATCTGCTCGGTCCCGCACGGTACGCCGAACACCACAAGAGTCTGTTCGGCTTCGTCCTCTGGTCCGTTGCCTGGTGGCAGCTCATCGTGGCGCACGACCTCCTGGACCCGGCCGACCGGGCGCGCGCGGGCGCCTGTTTCCTGGCGGCCTCGCTGTGCCACGGCGTGGCGATGTCGGCCTGGGGCCGCTACACGGTGGCCCGGTCCTGGCTGGCTCTCACGGGCCGACTGCCCTGGCGGCTCATGGCCTTCCTGCGGGACGCGCACGCACGCGGAATCCTGCGGCAGGCGGGCGGGGTGTACCGGTTCCGGCACATCGAGCTCCGCAACCGGCTGGCCCGTACGTCCGAGCCGGCCTCCGCACCGGAGCCGGCACGGAAGTGGCGGGCACGGTTCTCCACGTGGGTGAGGGCCGTCGCGTCGTTGGGGGTCGTGGGCATGCTCCTGCTGCCGATGGGCGTGCTCTCCATGGCCCCGCCCGCGCCGTACACGGCCGTGCCCCGGGCGTGTGCGCTGCTCGACGATCATCTGCTCGGCCAGGTGATGTCGGATGCGGTGAAGACCGCGGACGGCGCGCACGCCTGCGGGGCCGGCGAGCAGTCGCCGTTCCGTCCGGACGTCAGCGTCGATCTGCGGACGTTCGTGACCGGCATGAGCGCCCACGGCCCCACGTACCAGTCGGCG
Organism: Streptomyces sp. PSU-S4-23; assembly: GCF_055632315.1. Taxonomy (NCBI): domain Bacteria; kingdom Bacillati; phylum Actinomycetota; class Actinomycetes; order Kitasatosporales; family Streptomycetaceae; genus Streptomyces; species Streptomyces sp. PSU-S4-23. The sequence continues at coordinate 1,895,113 of NZ_JBVMUU010000002.1, forward strand.
ACCACCATGATGCACGGCGTCCCGTTCGCCTCCGGCCCGGTGAAGGGCCTCGGCGACGAGTCGCTCGAAGGAACCCGGTACGCGCCGCATGCGCACATGGAGGGCTACCAGTACACCGCCGTGCTGGCCGCCAGGGTCGCCAACGTGGTCGTGGTGGTCACCTACACCGAGGAGTTCGCCAAGGAGTCCCGGGCCGTCGAAGTCGCCCGCGTCCTCATGCGGGCGGCCCTGCGGCGCGCGCACCTCGCGCCGAAGCACCGGCAGTCGGCCCAGCGCCCACTCGGCGACCTGCCGCGCACCAGGCTCCCGTCGGACACCCGGTTCGCCCACTACTCCCGGCAGACACCGCAGACCCTGGTGGGAGCCCACTGGGGTGCGGCCGAGCGGTCCCACCTCTGGCGGCTGCCCGGCTTCGACTACGTGTTCCGGGCGCCGAAGTACATCGACTGCAAGGCGCCGGCCCAGGACGGCACCGTGATCTGCACGTCCGCGGGGCCCAAAGGCGTACGCCTCCCCCGCCTCCGGCTGTCGCTCGCCTCCCACCACTGCGTCCGGCCGTGCGCCGACGCCGCCCGCTTCTGGCACGCCCGCCCCGGCTTCGCCTCCACCCCGTGGAAGCGGGTCAGCCCGTCGGTGTGGTACGCCGAGGACACGCGTGAGGCCGGCACGTACCGCATGGTGCTCGCCCGTTCCGCCTCCTACGGGAAGAGGGACGTGTACCTCGTGTGGGCCCGGGCCGAGACCGGTGCCTCCGGCCGGGCCCTGGCACAGAAGATCATCAACGATCTCTGCACACAGACCGGTGGTCGCTGACCGCCGGCCCGAACGGCCCCGGCGGCCCCGGCAGCCCCGGCCCCGGCGGCCCCGGACATGCGACGGCGCCTGCCCCGTCGTCCGGTCGGGGACGTGGGGGCAGGCGCCGTCCGTGTCCGTACACCGTTGTACGGGACGCGGATGAGTGACCGTCAGGTCACGCCCGGGGCCGTCAGACCATCAGCGCGCGGTCCGTGGGCCGGACCGGGGCCGGCAGGTCGCTGGCGCCCGTGAGGTAGCGGTCGACGCCGCGCGCCGCCGAGCGGCCCTCGGCGATCGCCCACACGATGAGCGACTGGCCGCGGCCCGCGTCACCGGCCACGAACACACCCGGGACGTTGGTCTGGAAGCCGGCGTCGCGCGCGATGTTGCCGCGCTCGTCCAGCGCCAGGCCGAACTGCTCCACCAGGCCGTTGTCCTGGTCGGTGCCGGTGAAGCCCATCGCCAGCGTCACCAGCTGCGCGGGGATCTTCCGCTCGGTGCCCGGCTTCTGCGTCAGCCTGCCGTCCACGAACTCGACCTCGATCAGGTGCAGCCACTGCACGTTGCCGTCCTCGTCGCCCTCGAAGTGGGTCGTCGAGACGGAGTAGACCCGCTCGCCGCCCTCCTCGTGCGCGGAGGTGACCTTGTACAGCATCGGGAAGGTCGGCCACGGCTGGGAGACCGGGTTCCGCTCATCGCCCGGACGGGGCATGATCTCCAGCTGCGTGACGGAGGCCGCGCCCTGCCGGTGGGCCGTGCCCACGCAGTCCGCGCCCGTGTCACCGCCGCCGATCACGACCACGTGCTTGCCCTCGGCCGAGATCGGCGAGGTGACGTAGTCGCCCTCCTGGACCTTGTTGGCCAGCGGCAGGTACTCCATGGCCTGGTACACGCCCTTGAGCTCCCGGCCGGGCACCGGCAGGTCGCGGGCGGTCGTCGCGCCCGCCGCGATCACCACGGCGTCGTACCGCTTGCGCAGGTCCGCCGCCTTGACGTCCCGGCCGATCTCGACGCCCGTGCGGAAGCGGGTGCCCTCCGCGCGCATCTGCTCGATGCGGCGGTTGATGTGCCGCTTCTCCATCTTGAACTCGGGGATGCCGTAGCGCAGCAGACCGCCGACCCGGTCCGCGCGCTCGTACACCGCGACCGTGTGGCCGGCCCGGGTCAGCTGCTGGGCCGCGGCCAGGCCCGCGGGCCCGGAGCCGATGACGGCCACGGTCTTGCCCGACAGGCGCTCGGGGATCTGCGGCCTCACGGTGCCGCTGTCCCACGCCTTGTCGATGATCGAGACCTCGACGTTCTTGATGGTGACCGGCGGCTGGTTGATACCGAGGACGCACGCCGACTCGCACGGAGCGGGGCACAGCCGGCCGGTGAACTCCGGGAAGTTGTTCGTGGCGTGCAGCCGCTCCGACGCCTCGGCCCAGTCCTCGCGGTACGCGTAGTCGTTCCACTCGGGGATCAGGTTCCCCAGCGGGCAGCCGTTGTGGCAGAACGGGATGCCGCAGTCCATGCACCGGCTGGCCTGCGTGCTGATGATCGGCAGCAGCGAGCCGGGAACGTAGACCTCGTTCCAGTCCTTGACGCGCTCGGCCACCGGGCGGGACGTGGCGACCTCGCGGCCGTGCGTCAGGAAGCCCTTGGGATCAGCCATTGGTCGCCGCCTCCATCATCTTCTCGGTGATCTCGGTCTCGGAGAGACCGGCTCGCTCGGCGGCGTCCTTGGCGGCGAGCACTGCCTTGTACGTGCTGGGGATGATCTTGCTGAAGCGGTCCACGGCGACGGACCACTCGGCGAGGAGCTTCCCGGCGACCGTGGAACCGGTCTCCTCGGCGTGGCGGCGCACCACGTCGTGCAGCCACTGCTTGTCCGCGTCGTCCAGCGCCTCGACGGCGTCGAGGTTGCCGGCGTTGACGTTGTCGCGGTCGAGGTCGATGACGTAGGCGATGCCGCCCGACATGCCGGCCGCGAAGTTGCGGCCCGTCTCGCCGAGCACGACGGCGTGGCCGCCGGTCATGTACTCGCAGCCGTGGTCGCCCGCGCCCTCCGAGACCACGAGCGCACCGGAGTTGCGGACGCAGAACCGTTCGCCGGTACGGCCGCGCAGGAACATCTCGCCGCCGGTCGCGCCGTAGGCGATGGTGTTGCCCGCGATCGTCGAGTACTCGGCGAGGTGGTCGGCGGTGCGGTCGGGCCGCACGATCACACGGCCGCCGGACAGGCCCTTGCCGACGTAGTCGTTGGCGTCGCCCTCCAGGCGCAGCGTGACACCGCGCGGCAGGAACGCACCGAAGGACTGGCCCGCCGAGCCGGTGAAGGTGATGTCGATCGTGTCGTCGGGCAGGCCCGCGCCGCCGAACTTCTTCGTCACCTCGTGGCCGAGCATGGTGCCGACCGTGCGGTTGATGTTGCGGATCGCGACCTGGGCGCGCACCGGCTGGGCGTCGTTCGCCGAGTCCGCGGCGAGGGCGTCGGCGGCGAGCTTGATCAGCTCGTTGTCGAGCGCCTTCTCCAGGCCGTGGTCCTGGGCGACGAGCTGGTGGCGCACCGCGCCCTCGGGCAGCTCGGGCACGTGGAACAGCGGCTCCAGGTCCAGGCCCTGCGCCTTCCAGTGGGTCACGGCCCGCGTCACGTCGAGGACCTCGGCGTGGCCGACGGCCTCCTCGATGGAGCGGAAGCCCAGCTCCGCGAGGAGCTCGCGGACCTCCTGCGCGATGAACTCGAAGAAGTTCACGATGAACTCGGGCCTGCCGGAGAAGCGCTCGCGCAGCACCGGGTTCTGGGTGGCGATGCCGACCGGGCAGGTGTCCAGGTGGCAGACGCGCATCATGACGCAGCCGGAGACGACCAGCGGCGCCGTCGCGAAACCGAACTCCTCGGCGCCGAGCAGCGCGGCGATGACCACGTCGCGGCCGGTCTTGAGCTGGCCGTCGGTCTGCACGACGATGCGGTCGCGCAGGCCGTTGAGCAGCAGCGTCTGCTGGGTCTCGGCGAGGCCGAGCTCCCAGGGACCGCCGGCGTGCTTCAGCGACGTCAGCGGGGAGGCGCCCGTACCGCCGTCGTGGCCCGAGATCAGGACGACGTCCGCGTGCGCCTTGGAGACACCCGCGGCGACCGTGCCGACGCCGACCTCCGACACCAGCTTCACGTGGATCCGCGCCTGCGGGTTCGCGTTCTTCAGGTCGTGGATCAGCTGGGCCAGGTCCTCGATGGAGTAGATGTCGTGGTGCGGCGGCGGCGAGATCAGCCCGACGCCCGGCGTCGAGTGACGGGTCTTGGCCACCCACGGGTACACCTTGTGGCCGGGCAGCTGGCCGCCCTCGCCGGGCTTGGCGCCCTGGGCCATCTTGATCTGGATGTCGTCCGCGTTGACCAGGTACTCGGAGGTCACGCCGAAGCGCCCGGAGGCCACCTGCTTGATCGCGGAGCGGCGCGCCGGGTCGTACAGGCGCTCGGGGTCCTCGCCGCCCTCACCGGTGTTGGACTTGGCGCCCAGGCGGTTCATGGCGATGGCGAGGGTCTCGTGCGCCTCCTTGGAGATGGAGCCGTACGACATGGCGCCCGTGGAGAAGCGCTTGACGATCTCGGAGACCGGCTCGACCTCGTCGACGGGGATCGGCGCACGGTCGGACGTGAGGCCGAACAGGCCGCGCAGCGTCATCAGTCGCTCGGACTGCTCGTTCACCCGGTCCGTGTACTTCTTGAAGACGTCGTAGCGGGCCGTGCGCGTGGAGTGCTGGAGGCGGAAGATCGTCTCCGGGTCGAACAGGTGCGGCTCGCCCTCGCGGCGCCACTGGTACTCGCCGCCGATCTCCAGCGCGCGGTGCGCGGGAGCGATGCCGGAGGCGGGGTACGCCTTGGCGTGCCGGGCGGCGACCTCCTCGGCGATGACGTCGATGCCTACGCCGCCGATCTTGGTGGCGGTGCCGTTGAAGTACTTCTCGACGAAGGCGTCGTCGAGGCCGACGGCCTCGAAGACCTGGGCGCCGCGGTAGGAGGCGACGGTCGAGATGCCCATCTTGGACATGACCTTCAGGACGCCCTTGCCGAGGGCGTAGATCAGGTTGCGGATGGCCTTCTCGGGCTCGATGTCCGGCAGGAACGTTCCGGCCCGGACCAGGTCCTCGACGGACTCCATCGCCAGGTACGGGTTCACGGCCGCGGCGCCGTAGCCGATGAGCAGGGCGACGTGGTGGACCTCGCGGACGTCGCCGGCCTCGACCAGCAGGCCCACCTGGGTGCGCTGCTTGGTGCGGATGAGGTGGTGGTGGACGGCCGCGGTGAGCAGCAGCGACGGGATCGGGGCGTGCTCGGCGTCCGAGTGGCGGTCGGAGAGGACGATCAGGCGGGCGCCGTTGCCGATCGCGGAGTCGGCCTCGGCGCAGATCTCCTCGATGCGCGCGGCGAGGGCGTCGCCGCCGCCGCTGACCCGGTACAGGCCGGACAGCGTGGCGGCCTTCATGCCCGGCATGTCGCCGTCGGCGTTGATGTGGATGAGCTTGGCCAGCTCGTCGTTGTCGATCACCGGGAACGGCAGCACGACGCTGCGGCAGGAGGCCGCGGTCGGCTCCAGCAGGTTGCCCTGCGGGCCCAGCGACGAGCGCAGGGAGGTGACCAGCTCTTCGCGGATCGCGTCCAGCGGCGGGTTGGTGACCTGGGCGAACAGCTGGGTGAAGTAGTCGAAGAGCAGGCGCGGGCGCTCGCTCAGCGCGGCGATCGGCGAGTCGGTGCCCATCGAGCCGATCGGCTCGGCGCCGGCCTTGGCCATCGGCGCGAGGATGACGCGCAGCTCCTCCTCGGTGTAGCCGAAGGTCTGCTGGCGGCGGGTGACCGAGGCGTGCGTGTGCACGATGTGCTCGCGCTCGGGCAGGTCGCCCAGTTCGATCTCGCCGGCCTCCACCCAGTCCGCGTAGGGCTGCTCGGCGGCGAGGGCCGCCTTGATCTCGTCGTCCTCGATGATGCGGTGCTCGGTGGTGTCGACGAGGAACATGCGGCCGGGCTGCAGGCGGCCCTTGCGGACGACCTTGGCGGGGTCGATGTCGAGGACGCCGACCTCGGAGGCGAGGACGACGAGGCCTTCGTCGGTGACCCAGTAGCGGCCCGGGCGCAGACCGTTGCGGTCGAGCACAGCGCCGACCTGGACGCCGTCGGTGAAGGTGACGCAGGCCGGGCCGTCCCAGGGCTCCATCATCGTGGAGTGGAACTCGTAGAAGGCGCGCCGCTCCGGGTCCATGGCGTCGTGGTTCTCCCACGCCTCCGGGATCATCATCAGCACGGAGTGCGGCAGGGAGCGTCCGCCGAGGTGCAGGAGTTCGAGCACCTCGTCGAAGGAGGCGGAGTCGGACGCCTCCGGCGTGCAGATCGGGAAGATCCGCTCCAGCTTCTCCTGGGGACCGAACAGGTCGGAGACCAGCTGGGACTCGCGGGCGCGCATCCAGTTGCGGTTGCCCTTGACCGTGTTGATCTCGCCGTTGTGCGCGATGAAGCGGTACGGGTGGGCGAGCGGCCAGCTCGGGAAGGTGTTCGTGGAGAAGCGCGAGTGGACCAGCGCGATCGCGGTGGCGAACCGGCGGTCGGACAGGTCCGGGAAGAAGGGCTCCAGCTGGCCGGTGGTCAGCATGCCCTTGTAGACGATCGTGCGCGCGGACAGCGACGGGAAGTACACGTCGGCCTCGCGCTCGGCGCGCTTGCGCAGCACGAAGGCCGTGCGGTCCAGGTCGATGCCCCTGCTGACGCCTCCCCCGGACTCCGTCCGGGAGGTGCCCCCAGCCACGAAGAGCTGGCGAAAGACGGGCATCGTGGCGCGGGCGGTCGCGCCGAGGAGCTCGGGGGCGACGGGTACCTCGCGCCAGCCGAGGACGGTCAGGCCCTCCTCCGCGGCGATCGCCTCGATCCGGGCGACGGCCTCGGCGGTGTCCTCCTCGGGCAGGAAGGCGATACCGACGGCGTAGGAGCCCGCCTCGGGCAGTTCGAATCCGGCCACCTCGCGGAAGAAGACGTCGGGGACCTGGGCGAGGATGCCCGCGCCGTCGCCCGAGTCGGGCTCGGAGCCGGTGGCACCGCGGTGCTCCAGGTTGGTCAGAACCGTCAGCGCCTGCTCGACCAGCGCATGGCTCGCCTCACCGGTGAGGGTGGCCACGAAGCCGACGCCACAGGCGTCGTGCTCGTTGCGGGGGTCGTACATACCCTGCGCAGCAGGGCGAGCATCCATGAACGACCAGTTCTGGCCGTTCTCGGAGTGCTGGGACGGCTGGCGCGGTGTGCGCATCGGCTCTCCCGTCGTCGTCGTGGCATGTGCAAGTGCCGAGGGACGACGTTGGCCCTCTGCGCAAAATTTCGTGCAGGTTACATGATGGAGTGGCTCTCGTGAACCGGATAGCTCGTTCCAGCATGCGGACATCGTCGGGGCGTGGTAGGGATGTCACGCGCGACGACGATGGGATCAAGGGGGCACGAACGGACAGGTCGGTGCCCGTCGGCCCGGGGTGCGGTGGACATCGTCGCCCACCGCGACAGGTGCGGAGCAGGCGTCATTGCCCGCGGCGCTTACGGCTCATGCCCCGTGGTCATGCGGTCGAAACCGCCGGGTAACAACTACTTGTGCGGTCCCTCGCACCGGCAGCACACACAGGGGGCGACACTCATCCTACGGCGGTACCGAACAAAGTACCCAGGACGTACGTCACACCCGCCGCCGCACCGCCCAGCGCCAGCTGCCGCACACCGCTGAACCACCAGGTGCGCGCCGTCACCTTGGCCACGACCGCGCCGCACGCGAACAGCCCGATCAGGGCGACCAGCAGGGCGGGCCACAGGGCCCGGGCCCCGAGCAGATACGGCAGGACCGGCAGGATGGCGCCGAGCGCGAACGCCCCGAAGCTGGAGACCGCGGCGACCATCGGGGAGGGCAGCTCGCCCGGGTCGACGCCGAGCTCCTCGCGCGCGTGTATCTCCAGGGCCTGCTCGGGGTCGCGGGAGAGCTGCTTGGCGACCTTGCGGGCGAGGTCCGGGTCGACGCCGCGCGCCTCGTACAGCGCCGCCAGCTCCTCCTCCTCGTCCTCGGGGTGCTTCCTGAGCTCGCGGCGCTCCACTTCGAGCTCGGCCTCGACGAGCTCGCGCTGCGAGGCGACAGAGGTGTACTCGCCTGCGGCCATGGAGAAGGCGCCGGCGGCCAGGCCCGCGAGCCCCGTGATGATGATGGTCTGCCGGCTGACCGCTCCGCCGGCCACACCCGTGATCAGGGCCAGGTTGGAGACCAGCCCGTCCATCGCGCCGAAGACGGCCGGGCGCAGCCAGCCACCGTTCACATCACGGTGCGTGTGGTTGTCGCGGTGCGCCTCGTGCAGCGTCGCTTCGGTCTCGATGATGGCCATGGCCGGCCCCCCAGAGGTGCGTGATTGGACTGCTTCCACTTTTCGACAACTACAAAAGTACGCTCGGATTTTCTGTCCCGCCAGCAAGGAAAGGCTGGGCTAACCTGCGCGTTTGTCTGTGGAGGCCACTCGTGAGAGTACCCGCATCCCGGTGTCGGACGGGTGATGCTGAGGTCCCTCAGGCTCTGACGGGCCCCTCCGGTGGGACAGATCACAGGGGGCTCCGTCGCCCCGGGACGAGGGGGGTGCCCTGAGAGGAGTGGCACCGCATGGGTTCCATCGCCCGTATTCCCCCGGCCCCCGCACCCGAGGACGCCGCCGGTCTGCGCGAACGGGCGCGCGGTGCGCTGCTCGGCCTCGCCGTGGGGGACGCGATGGGCGCGCCCGCCGAGAACATGAAACCGTCGGAGATCCGCGCCCGCTGGGGCCGCATCACAGGGTACGTGGCGCAGCAGCCCTCCGGCACGGACGACACCGAGTACGCGATCTTCTCGGGACTGCTGCTGGCCCGGCACGGCTCGGCGCTCACCGTCGCGCACGTCGAGTCGGCCTGGCACGAGTGGATCGCGGACCGCGACGAGGGGCCGTTCCGCGGGGCGGGGTTCAGCGAGCGGGGCACGCTGGAGAACCTCAGGCGGGGCCTCGCGGCACCCATTTCGGCGCAGCACCGGCACGCCTGGAGCGACGGCCTGGCCATGCGCGCGGCCCCCTTCGGCGTCTTCGCCGCGGGACGCCCGGCGGAGGCCGCCCGGCTGGTGGCGATCGACGGCTCGGTGAGCCACGAAGGGGAGGGCATCTACGGCGGACAGGCCGTCGCGGCCGGGGTCGCGGCGGCGATGGCGGGCGCGCCGACGAGCACCGTGGTGGCCTCGGCCCTCGCGGTCGTCCCCGAGGATTCATGGACGGCCCGCTCCCTGCGCCGCGCGGTCGCCGCGGCCCACCGCGGCGCCCGCGCCGTCCGCTCCGCGGTGGTGATCGGCGGCTATCCCTGGACGGACCTGGCCCCCGAGGCGGTGGCCCTGGCCTTCGGCGCGTACGCGGCGGCGGACGGCGACTTCCCCGAGTCGGTGCTCACCGCGGTCAACATGGGCCGGGACGCCGACACCACGGCCGCGGTCGCCGGGGCCCTGGCGGGCGCGGCGCGCGGCGTCTCGGCGATCCCGGCCGAGTGGGCCGCGGCGATCGGCCCGGCACGCGGCCGCTGCCTGCCGTCCATGGAGGGGCACCACGTGCTGGACGTGGCGGAGTTGCTGACGCCGGGCGAGGGCGGGAAGTGGGGGGCGGGGATCGCCGGGGTGTGGGGGGCGGGGATCGCCACAGGGCGGGAAGACCTCGTGGAGCACGCCGGCCCCGCGCGCCCGCACTCCGGCCCCGCGCGGGGCGGTTGCCGGGCGCGTCCCGGTCCCGCGGGGTGCGCGCCTGCGGGCGACGGGGGGAAGGCGGGGCCGTGAACGCGTGCGCCGGCCCCCGCCGTATCGAAGGGCTCCTGCTCGGGCTCGCCGCGGGCGACGCCGCCGGGTGGCCCGCCGCCCGGCACCGCGCCGCCCGGATGCCCGAGTGGACCCGGCGGCTGACCCGGGAGCTGGACACCTTCGCCGAGCAGAACGCGACCACCACCCTGCCCGTCCCCATCGCCCTCAACCAGCCGCCGGAACCGCTCAGGCTCGGGCCGTCGGACGACGCCGAGTGGGCGGCGTTCGCCGCGGAGGCCGTGCTGCGGGCCGGGGACGACGGCGCGCTCGGCGACCTCGGACGGCAGCGGCGGATGCGCGCGGCCATCGACCTGTCCTGGAACGCCGTCGCCAGCGAGGTCGCCGCCGCAGCCGAGCGCGCGCCCGAGGTCGAGTCGGCGCTCCTGCCGCTGCGCGCCCGTATCTCCGTACGCGCGGGGCTCGGCAACCTCGCCGCCGGTCTGCGGCCGCCCGCCACCGGTCACGACAACCCGCACTACTTCGACGACGCGGCCTGCGTGCGGGCCTGCGTCCTCGCGGTGGCACATCCGGGCGATCCCCGACTCGCCGCGGAACTCGCCGAGTTCGACGCCCGCTACACGCAGGACGGCGACGGGGTGCACGGCGCGCGCGCCATGGCCGCGGCCCTCTCGCTCGCTCTGACCGGGGAGGCCGTGGACACCTGCGTGGCGGCCGCCCTGGCGGAACTCCCCGAGTCGACCGAGATCGGCCGCAACGCCCGGCACGCGCTGCTGCTGGCCCGCGACGGCGACGGAACCTTCTCCGTCGTGCCGTTGCTGGAACACCAGATCGTCGACCACGTCTACAGCTACGGCATCGCGGCCGCGGAGACCGTCCCGGTCGCACTCGCGCTGGCGACGGCAGCGCGCGGCCGGATCGCGGAGGCGGTGCCCGCCGCGGCCTGCCTGTCACGGGTCGCCGACTCCGCCCCGGCGCTGACGGGCGCCCTCACGGGTGCCCTGGGCGGAGGCGATGCGATCCCGCCCGCCTGGCGCGACGCCTGCCGCACCCTCTCGGGCTGTGTGCTCCCCCGCCTGACCGGCACCGACCTCGTACACCTCGCCGAACTCCTGGAGGCGACGGAACTGGTCGCTCCAGGTGGATGATTCGGGCATGACGCCCACTCCTGACGAGACACTCACTCCCGACGAGACGCATGTTTCCGACGGGAGGCCCGCCTCCGCCGGACAGCCCGCACCCGGCGCGACTCCCACTCTCGGCGCGACTGCCACTCTCGGCGCAACTCCCACTCTCGGCGCGACTCCCACTCTCGGTGAACGCATCACCGGCGCCCTGGTCGGCGCCGCCGTCGGCGACGCCCTCGGCGGACCCGTCGAGGGCCGCTCCCCCGAGGAGATCGTCGAGCGGCACGGCGGCCGCGTGCACGGGATCGTCGGGCCCTGGCACGGCGACGCCTGGCGCACGGCCCGCCCCATCGCCCCGTACCACAAGGGCGACGGCCACGTCACCGACGACACCTTGATGACCCATGCGCTGGTCCGCGTGTACGCGGCCGTCCGCGACCATCTCGACGCCTACGCGATCGCCGACCACCTGGTCCCCGACCTGATGGCCAACCCCCGCTGGATTCCGGAACTCGAGGCGGAGGCGATCCCCCTCCAGCGGGTCTTCCTCGCGGAGAAGTGGCTGGTGGCCCGGCTGCACTACGGCCACGCCGACCCCCGCGAAGCCGGCGTCGGCAACATCGTCAACTGCGGTGCCACGATGTACATGGCGCCGGTCGGTCTGGTCAACGCGGCCCATCCGGCGGGTGCGTACGCCGAGGCGCTGGACATCGCGGGCGCGCACCAGTCGTCGTACGGCAGGGAGGCCGCGGGCGTCTTCGCGGCGGCGGTCGCCGCGGCCTGCGCACCCGGTGCGACCCCCGACTCGGTCGTGGCGGCGTGCCTGTCGCTGGCGAAGGACGGGACGCGCGCCGCCATCGAGACGGTCTGCGAGACGGCCTCCCACTACTCGGACTTCGAGTCGGCGCTGGGCCCGCTGCGGGAGGCGGTGGCGCCCTACGACACGGTGGGCCCCGACTACCGGGCGCCGTCCCTGGGTGCCCGGCGCCCGTCCCGGCTGCACACCATCGAGGAACTCCCGGTGGCGCTGGGCATGATGGTGGTGGCCCGCGGCGACTACCGCCATGCGGTGCTCGGTTCGGTGAACTACGGCCGGGACTGCGACTCCATCGCGACGATGGCGGGCGCGATCACGGGAGCGCTGGGCTCGGAGGTCCCGTCGTACTGGGCGAAGACCGTCGCCGAGGCGAGCCGCCTCGATCTGCACGCACCGGCGGGCGCGCTCACGGAGGTCGCACGGGAGATCTTCGCCCGGGACGTGCACCGCCGCCGGGCCCACGAGGCGGCGTTCGCCGGGATCGGGGGCTGAGGTGCTCCGACTGACCTGGGCGCAGCCGGAGGACCTGCTCGGCCACGAGCTCCGCCAGGCGGAACAGGACGGCCGGGAGCCGTCGGCGATCGCGGCGCGGTGGACGGCGGCGGGCGGTCCACCGGCGCCGGACCGCGCCGGGGCGTCACCGGAGCCGGTGTCTCCGTACCTGCGGCTCCTCGCGGAGGATCTGCTGGACGAACTCGCCGACCTGCCCAGCAGCCTGACGGAGCGTGAGCCGACGGACCTGGAGCGCATCAAGTCACTGTGCCCCGACTGGCCGGTCCGCGGACCCGGCCCGGGGGCGACGGACCCCGCTCGTTCGTCCGCGGCCCCGGCCGAGGCACGCCTGGAGGCCGCATGGCTCGGCCGGGCCGCCGGCTGCCTGCTCGGCAAACCCGTCGAGAAGCTCCCCCTGGACGGCATCCGCCGACTCGCCCGGGCCACCGGCAACTGGCCGCTGAGGACCTGGTTCACAGCGCGGGGAGTGCCCCCGGAGCTGACGGCGGCCCACCCCTGGAACCGCCGCTCCGCGGCGACCTCCCTCGCCGAGAACATCGACGGCATGCCCGAGGACGACGACCTCAACTACCCGCTGCTGAACCTTCTGTTGCTCCAGCGATACGGCAGGGGCTTCACCACCGCCGACGTGGCACGGCTCTGGCTCGACGAACTCCCCGCCGGCCGCACCTTCACCGCCGAACGCGTCGCCTACCGCAATCTCCTCTCCGGCGTCGAGCCCCCGCGCACCGCCCGCCACCGCAACCCGTTCCGCGAGTGGATCGGCGCCCTGATCCGCGCCGACGTGCACGGCTGGACGAACCCCGGCGACCCGGCCGCCGCCGCCGAACAGGCCCACCGCGACGCCACCCTCACCCACACCGCGAACGGCGTCCACGCGGCGATGTTCACGGCCGCCGCCGTCGCCGAGGCGGCCACCGGAGCTCACGACGTCCACCACTGCCTGCGCACCGGCCTCTGTGTCGTGCCGCCCGGCTCCCGGCTCGCACGCGCCGTCCGCCACGCGGTCCGGCTCGCCCGCGGCACGGAGGACTTCGACTCGGTCGTCGACGAACTCCACGCCGCGCACCGCGCGTACCACTGGGTCCACGCCGTCCCCAACACCGCGCTGATCGCCGCGGCCCTCACCCACGCCGACGGCGACTTCACGGGCTCCATCTGCCGTGCGGTGGCGGGGGGCTGGGACACCGACTCGGCCGGCGCGACGGCCGGCTGCATCGCGGGGCTGCTGGCCGGACACCCCCGCGCGCTGCCCGACCGCTGGACGACCCCGCTCAAGAACCGGCTGGCCACGTCCGTCGGCGACTTCAACGGCATCGGTTTCGACACCCTGGCCCACCTCACCCACCGGGAATCCCTCCGCTCATGACCCCTCCCCTCACCGGCCTGCGCGTCCTCGATCTCGCGACCCTCTTCGCCGGCCCCCTCGCCGCCACGCTGCTCGGTGACTTCGGTGCCGAGGTCATCAAGGTCGAGCATCCGTCCCGGCCCGACCCCTCACGCGGGCACGGCCCGGCGAAGAACGGGGTGGGCCTGTGGTGGAAGCTGCTCGGCCGCAACAAGCGCGCGATGACACTGGACCTGTCGAAGCCCGGCGGCCGGACGACGCTGCTGCGTCTCGCCGCCGGCGCCGACGTGGTCATCGAGAACTTCCGCCCGGGCACCCTGGAGAAGTGGGGCCTGGGCTGGGAGGAACTGTCGGCCGCCAACCCCCGTCTGGTGCTGGCCCGGGTGACCGCCTTCGGCCAGTTCGGCCCGTACGCGCACCGCCCCGGCTTCGGCACGCTCGCCGAGGCGATGAGCGGGTTCGCGGCGATCACCGGGGAGCCGGACGCGCCCCCGACGCTCCCGCCCTTCGGGCTGGCCGACTCGATCGCCGGCCTGGCGACGGCGTACGCGGTGATGACGGCCCTCGCGGCCCGGGACCGCACCGGCGCCGGCCAGGTGGTGGACATGGCGATCATCGAACCGATCCTCATGGTCCTCGGTCCGCAGGCGACCTGGTACGACCAGCTGGGCCATGTGCAGCCACGCACCGGCAACCGCTCCCAGAACAACGCCCCGCGCAACACCTACCGCACCGCGGACGGCCACTGGGTCGCCGTCTCCACCTCCGCGCAGTCCGTCGCCGAGCGGGTGATGCGCCTGGTCGGCCGCCCGGAGCTGGCCGACGAGCCGTGGTTCGCGACGGGTACCGGGCGGGCCCGCCATGCGGACGTGCTCGACGCGGCGGTCGGCGGATGGATCGCCCGCCGCACGCGCGCCGAGGTACTGGAGGTGTTCGAGAAGGCGGAGGCCGCGGTGGCGCCGGTCCAGGACGTACGGGATGTGATGACCGACCCGCAGTACACGGCCCTGGAGACGATCACCACGATCCCCGACGATCCCGAGCTGGGCCGGCTGCGCATGCAGAACGTCCTGTTCCGCCTCTCCGCGACGCCCGGCACGATCCGCTGGGCGGGCCGCCCGCACAGTGCCGACACGGACGCGGTCCTGACCGAGCTCGGGCTCACGGGCCCGGAGATCACCGCGCTCCGGGCGGAGGGCGCCCTGTGACCGCGGGAGGAGCCTTCCCCCCGCTGACCTTGCTGTACGCGCCCGGAGACCGCCCGGAGACGGTCGGCAAGGCCCTGGTGTCCGGGGCGGACGTGGTGCTGATCGACCTGGAGGACGCGGTCGCCCCCGACCGCAAGGAGTACGCGCGGACGGCGACGGCGGAACGGCTGTCGCAGCGCCCCCCGGTCCCGGTGCACGTCCGGGTGAACGCACTGGACAGCCCCTGGGCGGAGGCGGACCTGGCGGCGCTGACCGCCCTGCCCGGACTGTCGGGGCTGCGCCTGCCGAAGGTGACGTCTGCGTCGGACGTGGTCCGCGTCGCGGAGCGGGCGGTCTCCGCGGGCGGCGCGGTCCCCCTCCATGCCCTCCTGGAGACAGCCCTGGGTGTGGAGCGGGCGTTCGCGATCGCCTCGGCACATCCGGCCGTACGGGGCATCGCGCTGGGCGAGGCGGATCTGCGGGCGGACCTGGGGGTGCGCGAGGACGCGGGTCTCGACTGGTCACGCTCGCGCGTGGTGGTGGCCGCGCGGGCGGCGGCGCTGCCTCCGCCGGCCCAGTCGATCCACCCGGACATCCGGGACCTGGAGGGCCTGGCGGCCTCCTGCGCCCATGGCCGCACCCTGGGCTTCCTGGGCCGCGCCGCGATCCACCCCCGACAGCTGCCCGTCATCGAGCGGGCCTACGCGCCCACCGCGGAGGAGATCTCCCGCGCGGAGGAGGTCCTGAAGGCCGCGGCCAGGGACCAGGGCGCCCAGGCCCTCCCCGACGGGCGCTTCATCGACACGGCGGTGGTGCGGGAGGCCCAGCTGACACTGTCCCTGGCCCGGCGGCGGCGATGAGAAGCCGGACCGCGGCGGCCGGGCCTTCCTCTCCGGGAACGGACCGGGGGCGCCGTATCGGGCGATACGGCGCCCCCGGTCGGGTGCGTACGGTCCTCAGACCCTCTTGGCCGACTCGGCCTCGTCCTGCCCGGCCCCGACCGTCTCCGCGTCCGTGGCCTCGGCGACCTCCGTGGCCTCGGCGACCTCCGCGGTCTCGACGGTCACGACAGTCTCCGCGGTCCCGGCGGCGTCATCCGTCTTGACGGCGTCGTCCGTCTTGGCGGTCTTGACGGTCTTGACGGTGCCGGCGCCCTCGGCAGCGGCAGCGGCAGCGGTCTTGCCGGCGTCAGCGTTCTCGGCGCCGTCAGCGTTCTCGGCGGCCTCCGCCGCTTCCGTGGTCTGTCCGGTCTTCGGGGCGTCCGCGGCCCCCGGAGCGTCCGAAGCCTCCGCGGACGTCGTCTTCTCGTCCGTGGCCTGCGGCTTCTTCTTCTGCTGCTCCGCCGCGTCCCCGTCCGGCACCTCACCACCGGAGGCGTCCTCGCCCGTGGCCTCGGAGGCACCCGGCTCGACCACTGCCTCCCGGCCGGGCCGCAGCCGGGCCGACACCACGATGTAGATCACGGCGAGCAGGAACACCCCGATCGCGGTCCAGTCGTTCAGCCGCAGACCGAGGATGTGGTGCGCGTCGTCGACCCGCATGTACTCGATCCAGAAACGGCCCACGCAGTACGCCGCCACGTACAGCGCGAACGCCCGCCCGTGCCCCAGTGTGAAGCGGCGGTCCGCCCAGATCACCAGCAGCGCGACACCGATGCACCACAGCGACTCGTACAGGAAGGTCGGGTGGTAGTAGCCCGGGACCCGTCCGTCGGTCGACGAGGTGATGTGCAGTGCCCAGGGAACATCCGTCGGCCGTCCGTACAGCTCCTGGTTGAACCAGTTGCCCCAGCGTCCGATCGCCTGGGCGAAGGCGATGCCGGGCGCGACGGCGTCGGCGTACGCGGGCAGCGGGATGCCCCGGCGCCGGCAGCCGATCCACGCGCCGACCGCCCCGAGCGCCACCGCGCCCCAGATGCCGAGCCCGCCCTGCCAGATCTTGAAGGCGTCCACCCAGTCACGGCCCTCGCTGAAGTACAGCTCGTAATCCGTGATCACGTGGTAGAGGCGCCCGCCGACGAGGCCGAACGGCACCGCCCAGACGGCGATGTCGGCCACCGTGCCGGCTCGGCCGCCCCGGGCGATCCAGCGCTTGTTGGCAAGCCACACGGCTACGAAGACACCGATGATGATGCAGAACGCGTAGCCGCGCAGCGGGATGGGGCCGAGATGCAGCACCCCGCGCGACGGGCTGGGAATGTAGGCAAGTTCCATGGCAGGACCGACGCTACCGTGCCGGACACACGGGGTGGCAACCCGCACCGGCTACGGGTCCATAACGTACGGTGCCCGCGCCGGCGGACCGGGATACCGCCCGGCGCGCCTCAGCGTTTGGTGGCCGCCTCCACCATCAGCTTCAGTTTCGCCGGTGTCATCGTCCGGTCGGCGTAGATGTTCTTCCCGCCGAACAGCACGGTCGGCGTGCCCGGGAAGCCGCCGCTCTGGAACGCGGCGTGCGACTTCACCACCCAGCTGTTGTGCCTGCCGTCCTCGACGCATTTCCGGAACGCCGGTGTGTCCAGACCGGGCACCTTGCCCGCCAGCCCGATGAGCTTGCCGTCGTTGCCGAACGTGTCCTGGGTCTCCTGGGGCTGGTTCCGGTACAGCGTGTCGTGGTAGCTCAGGAACTTGCCGGCGTCCTGGGCGCACGCCGCCGCGTTGGCCGCGCGACGGGATCCGCTGCCGCCCAGGTTTCCGTCGATCAGCGTGACGAGGTGGTACTCGACCTTGAGCTTTCCGGCGTCGACCAGTTGGTGGATCGTCGGGCGGTAGGCGGTCTCGAACGCCTCGCAGGCCGGGCAGCGGAAGTCCTCCCACACCGTGAGGGTCGACTTGGCGGAGTCCCGGCCGACCGGGATCGCAAGGCCGTCCTTGCCCACAGCCCCCGAGGGAGCCACGGCGGGCCCTGCGGAGTCGCTCTGCTTGCCGCCCTTGCCGGCGTTCGCCGCAAGGACGCCCACCACCGTCGCCAGGGCCAGGACGCAGACGACCGAGGCGCCCACGATCAGCGCCCGGCGGCGCTTGTCCGCGGCCCGCTGCTTCTCTCGCTCGATCGCCATCCGCTCACGGGCGGTGCGCTTTCCGTCACGGTTCTTCTCGCTCACATGGGGCAGAACGAACCGGGGAGGCGCAGCGCGCCTCCCCGGCCCCAGGTCCACCCCTTCGAGTGAGGGGAATGGCCTCCCGGCCACCCCTCGCCGCGTCAGGCGGCGGCGCGGACGCCTTCGGCCAGCTCGCCCGCCAGGGCGCGCACGGCCGCCAAGGCCGCCGCCTCGTCCTCCGCGTCCAGGATCCGCTTCACGAACGCCGAGCCCACGATGACACCGTCGGCGAACCCGGCCACCTCGGCTGCCTGCGCGGCATTGGAGACGCCGAGGCCGACGCAGACCGGCAGCCCGGTGGTCGCCCGGGTGCGGCGGACCAGGTCCTGGGCCTGTGCGCCGACGGACTCGCGGGTGCCGGTGACGCCCATGAGCGAGGCCGCGTAGACGAAGCCGGAGCCCGCCGCGGTGATCGCGGCGAGCCGCTCGTCCCTGCTGCTGGGCGCGACCACGAAGACCGTGGCGAGCCCGTGCTTGTCGGCGTGCTCCCGCCACAGGGCCGACTCCTGCACGGGCAGGTCCGGCAGGATGCAGCCGGCGCCGCCCGCCTCGGCCAGCTCGGCGCTGAAGCGCTCCACGCCGTAGCGGTCGATCGGGTTCCAGTACGTCATCACGAGCACCGGCTTGCCGGTCGCCGCGTACACCTCGCGGACCGTGCGCATGACGTCGGCGATCTTGACCCCTCCGCGCAGGGCGATGTCGTCGGCGGTCTGGATGACGGGCCCGTCGAGGACGGGGTCGCTGTGCGGCAGGCCCACCTCGACGATGTCGGCGCCGCCGTCGAGGACCGCCCTGATCGCCGCGATACCGCCGTCGACGGTCGGGAAGCCGGCCGGCAGGTAGGCGATGAGCGCGGACCGCCCCTCCGCCTTCGCGGCGGCGATGGTGTCGGACAGCAGCCGGATGTTCCCGCTCACTTGGCGTCCCCCTCGATCTCGGCGGTGTCGCTGTCGGCGTCCGCGGCGACGGACGCGTCGGTGTCGTACAGGCCGAAGTAGCGGGCGGCCGTGTCCATGTCCTTGTCGCCGCGGCCGGACAGGTTGACCACGATCAGCCCGTCCTTGCCCAGCTCCCTGCCGACCTCCAGGGCGCCGGCGAGCGCGTGGGCGCTCTCGATGGCCGGGATGATGCCCTCGGTGCGGGACAGCAGGCGCAGGGCCTGCATCGCCGCGTCGTCGGTGACGGCGCGGTACTCGCCGCGGCCGCTGTCCTTGAGGTAGGCGTGCTCGGGGCCGATGCCCGGGTAGTCGAGACCCGCCGAGATCGAGTACGGCTCGGTGATCTGGCCCTCCTCGTCCTGCAGCACGTACGACCGTGAGCCGTGCAGGATGCCGGGCTCGCCGGCGCTGAGGGTGGCGGCGTGCTCGCCGGTCTCGATGCCGTGGCCGGCGGGCTCGCAGCCGATCAGCCGCACGGACGTGTCGGGGATGAAGGCGTGGAAGAGCCCGATGGCGTTGGAGCCGCCGCCGACGCAGGCGACGGCGGCGTCGGGCAGGCGCCCGGCGCGCTCCAGGATCTGCCGCCGGGCCTCGACCCCGATGACCCGGTGGAAGTCGCGGACCATGGCGGGGAAGGGGTGGGGTCCGGCCACGGTGCCGAAGAGGTAGTGGGTGTGGTCGACGTTGGCGACCCAGTCGCGGAACGCCTCGTTGATGGCGTCCTTCAGGGTGCGCGAGCCGGACTTCACGGCGACGACCTCGGCACCGAGCATGCGCATGCGGGCCACGTTGAGGGCCTGGCGCCGGGTGTCGATCTCACCCATGTAGATCGTGCACTCGAGCCCGAACAGCGCGCAGGCGGTCGCGGTCGCGACGCCGTGCTGGCCGGCGCCGGTCTCCGCGATGACCCGGGTCTTGCCCATGCGCCGGGTGAGCAGGGCCTGCCCGAGCACATTGTTGATCTTGTGGGATCCGGTGTGGTTGAGGTCCTCGCGCTTGAGGAACACCCGGGCGCCGCCGGCGTGCTCGGCGAACCGCGGCACCTCGGTGAGGGCGCTGGGCCGGCCGGTGTAGTTGACGAGCAGGTCGTCGAGTTCGCGGGCGAACTCGGGATCGGTCTTCGCCTTGTCGTATTCGACGGCGACCTCGTCCACGGCGGCGACGAGGGCCTCCGGGATGAACTTGCCGCCGTACGCGCCGAAGTAGCCCTCGGCGCTGGGAACCCGGCCTTCGGGGTCGGGGATGAAGAACTCGCTGGGCATGCGGTTACCTCGCAGGGGCGTGCTGCCCCGGGTTGGTCGGACGGGAGTCACGTGTGTGGCGTGCGCGCGTCGTCCCCCGCGTCCGCCGCCGCCCGTCGTCGCGGGAGGCGGGGAGCGGCGGACGGAGCGGTCCGGCCCGTGTGGCGGACGGCGTCCGGCTCAGGCCGGCCGCCGGCGGGCGGCGCGCACGCGGCAGCGCCATCGCCTGCCGTTCACCTGGCCCGGCTCGTCACCGATGACGTACCGCACCCGTCGCCCGTGCACGCGCCGCGCGGGCGCCCGGCAGCCGCGCGGCCGGCATCCGCGGGCGAGGCGGGCATACGGATCCCTGGTCGCCATGGTGATCGTGAGCATCATCAGCGCCAACCCTACCGGGGTGTCAGCCCCGCCCGTGCCGCAGCGCCGGGTGCGCGCCCGCCGCCACCAGGTCGGCGACCGCCGTCTTCGGGTCGCGCCCGGTCACCAGCGACTCGCCCACGAGCACCGCGTCGGCACCCGCGTTGGCGTACGCGATCAGGTCGTGCGGTCCGCGGACGCCGGACTCGGCGACCTTCACGATCCCCGCGGGGACCTCGGGGGCGACCCGCTCGAACGTGGAGCGGTCGACCTCCAGGGTCTTGAGGTTGCGGGCGTTGACGCCGATCACCTTCGCGCCGGCGTCCACCGCCCGCTCGACCTCCTCCTCGTCGTGCACCTCGACGAGCGCCGTGAGCCCGATGGACCCGGCGCGCTCGATGAGGGACTCGAGGGCGGGCTGGTCGAGGGCGGCGACGATCAGCAGCGCGAGGTCCGCGCCGTACGCCCGTGCCTCCCACAGCTGGTAGGAGGTGACGATGAAGTCCTTGCGCAGCACCGGGATGTCGACCCGGGCCCGCACGGCCTCCAGATCGGCCAGCGAGCCGCCGAAGCGGCGCTGCTCGGTGAGCACGGAGATGACGGCGGCACCGCCCGCCTCGTAGTCCGCCGCGAGACCCGCCGGGTCGGCGATCGCCGCGAGCGCACCCTTGGACGGGCTGGACCGCTTGACCTCGCAGATCACCTTGACCCCGTCACCGCGCAGGGCGGCGAGGCCGTCCCTGGCCGCGGGCGCCTTCGCCGCGCGCTCCTTGAGCTCGTCGAGGCTGACGCGCGCCTGCCGCTCCGCGAGGTCGGCACGGACTCCGTCGATGATCTCGTCGAGCACACTCACGCGAGCGGCCCCCTTCCTGGCGGTTGACGATTCAAGCGGCTCAACCGGATTGAGCCTCGGCCCACCGGGACCGCTTGTCGGACGAAACCGATGGTCACTGTGATGGTATCCGGAGGAAGGCGTAGGCCTCGCATCCGGTTGACGCCGGTCCCTCCCCCACCCTCGAACCAGCTTCGCACGGCTCGGGCGGGAGGTGCCCCCATACTGGACATTCGTCAGTTGATCAAGGATGTAGCCAGCCACCGAACGGCAGGTTCCGGACAACCGTGAAGACCAGCAGCAACGCTCCCAGGCTCCACAGGTGCACCGGCCGGAGGTCGATGCCCAGCGGCCGTCCCCGCACCGCGCGGACCACCCACACGGCCCACAGCACGGCGAAGACCGGATAGCCGACGGCGGCCAGGGCGTTGTCCTGGAGCGCCGCCAGTACGTCCCCGTGCACGAAGGCGTGCGCACCCCGCAGTCCGCCGCAGCCGGGGCAGTACACGCCCGTGAGGCGCAGCAGCGGGCAGACCGGGTAGTGCCCGGGCTCGTTGGGGTCCACGGCCCCGACGTACGCGAAGGCCGCGACGACACTCGCGAGCACCCCGGCGGGGACGGCGGCACGCCGGAGCGCGGCGGCTGCCCCGGGGCCCGTAGGCGACGCGGTCACAGGAGCGGATTCGGCGTTCACACCTCGCATTCTGCCCGTCCCGCGCCCGGTTCGCCCACCGCGCCCGGACACGCGAGAGGCGGCCCCCGCGCTCAGGGCGGGGGCCGCCTCTCGTGCACAGTCGGGGAGGGCTCAGCGCTCCGTCGCGCTCGCCGGCTGGTGCGCCGAGTGCGCCGGCTTCGGCTGGCCGAGGCCCATCTGCCGCATGATGCCGCCGACGACGGCGCCGCCGACGATCAGCACCATGCCCGCCCAGAAGCCGATGGGCTGGTCCATCACGGTGAAAGCGCCCGCGACGCAGAAACCGATGAAGGCGATGATGACGCCGGTCCAGGCGGCCGGGGTGTGACCGTGGCTGCTGCCCGCCATGACTTGCTCCTCGTTAGCTGAATGTGCACATGTGAGTCGGACGCTCGGCAACCATTGTCCCGTACCCGCGCGTATGAGGTGACTCGGGGTCGCCCTCGCGTGGCGGTGGGCCGTTCAGGCGCCGGTCGGGTCCTCGCCCCGGTCGAGCGCCTTCCACAGGTCCTCGGGGCGGTCCGGGTCGACCGGAGCGGTCCTGCGCGGGCCGGGCGTGCCGCCGCGCTCGTGGCGGCCGGACATGGCCGGCCACAGCCGGCCGTGGCGCAGGGCGAGCAGCCCGGCGAGAAGGACGAGCGCCCCGCCGGCCGCCGTGATGTACGGCCAGACGGTGTGGGTGAGCGCGGCGGCGGTCGCGGCGGTGTCGCCGGCCGCCTGGGCCGCCTTCTCGTCCAGCGCCGAGCTGTCGCCGGCGCCCAGGAGCGCCGCGGCGACGGTGCCCGCGCCGGAGAGCGCGAGCAGCCCGGAGACGAGCAGACGGCCGGTGCTGCGGACGGCGAAGACGGCGACGAGCGCGGCGAGGCCCACGACGGCGAGGGCCGCGGGCACGCCCGTGACGTCGCTTCCCTTGGCGGTCAGCGGGAAGTCCCCGCCGGCCACCGCCACGGTCCCCGAGGACCAGCTCTGCCGGGAGGAGAGCAGCACCACGGCCGCGCCTGCCGCCCCGCACAGCAGGGCGAGGGCGAGGCTGCGGCGGCCGGAGCGCGCGGGCGCGGCGGCCTCGGATCGGGGGTGAGGTACGGCAGTCACGTAGTCCACTATCGCCTGAGCCCCGGGCGAACCGTCACCCGGGACCCCTTGTCGGCCCGTCGGCCGATCGGCTCACCGGCCGAGCCGGTTCGCCGTGTGGACCGCCCGCAGCACCGCCGCCGCCTTGTTGCGGCACTCGGTGTCCTCGGCGACCGGGTCGGAGTCGGCGACGATGCCCGCGCCCGCCTGGACGTACGCGGTGCCGTCGCGCAGCAGGGCCGTTCGGATGGCGATGGCGGTGTCGGAGTCGCCGGCGAAGTCGAGATAGCCGACGCAGCCGCCGTACAGGCCCCGCCTGGACGGTTCGAGCTCGTCGATGATCTGCATCGCGCGTGGTTTGGGCGCGCCGGAGAGCGTGCCCGCCGGGAAGCAGGCCGTCAGGACGTCGAAGGCCGTGCGGCCGCGGGCGACCCGGCCCGTCACGGTGGAGACGATGTGCATCACGTGCGAGTACCGCTCGACGGACATGAAGTCGACGACCTCCACCGAGCCCGGCTCGCAGACCCGGCCCAGGTCGTTGCGGCCCAGGTCGACGAGCATCAGGTGCTCGGCGCGCTCCTTGGGGTCGGCCAGCAGCTCCTCGGCGAGGGCCTGGTCCTCCTGCGGGGTGGCGCCGCGGTGCCGGGTTCCCGCGATCGGGTGAACCATCGCCCGGCCGTCCTCGACCTTCACCAGGGCTTCCGGGCTGGACCCGACGACGTCGAAACCGTCGAAGCGGAACAGGTACATGTACGGCGACGGGTTGGTGGCGCGCAGCACCCGGTACACGTCCAGCGCGCCGGCCGTGCACGGCGTCTCGAAGCGCTGCGAGGGGACCACCTGGAAGGCCTCGCCCGCGCGGATGCGCTCCTTGATGTCCTCGACGGCGTCCTGGAAGTCCGTACCGCCCCAGCGGGCCGTGTACTCGGGCAGCTCGGAGGGCGGGAGCACGGCGGGCGGCTGGGCGACCGGGCGGGACAGGTCGGCCTCCATCGCGTCGAGGCGGGCCACGGCGTCCGCGTAGGCCTCGTCGACGCCGGTGTCGAGGTCGTTGTGGTTGATCGCGTTGGCGATCAGCAGGACCGAGCCCTCCCAGTGGTCCATGACGGCGAGGTCGCTGGTGAGCAGCATGGTCAGCTCGGGGAGCCCGAGGTCGTCGCGCTCGCCGGGCCCGATCTTCTCCAGGCGGCGCACGATGTCGTAGCCCAGATAGCCGACCATGCCCCCGGTGAAGGGCGGCAGACCCTCCTGGTGGGGCGTGTGAAGGGTCTCGATGGTGGCCCGGAGGGCGGCCAGCGGGTCACCGTCGACGGGGACGCCGACGGGCGGAGCGCCGAGCCAGTGGGCCTGGCCGTCCTTCGCGGTGAGGGTCGCCGCGCTGCGGACGCCCACGAAGGAGTAGCGGGACCAGGAACGGCCGTTCTCAGCGGACTCCAGCAGGAAGGTGCCGGGGCGCTCGGCGGCGAGCTTGCGGTAGAGCGCGACCGGCGTGTCGCCGTCGGCCAGGAGCTTGCGCGTGACCGGGATGACGCGGCGGTCGGTGGCCTGCTTGCGGAACGTCTCGAGGTCCATGGCGGCCGACCTTACTGATCCCCGGACGGCGCGCCGGAACCGGCGTCCTTGAGCAGCACGTCGGCGTCGAAGCAGGTGCGGTCGCCGGTGTGGCAGGCGCCGCCGACCTGGTCGACCTTGACCAGCACGGCGTCGGCGTCGCAGTCGAGGGCGACCGACTTCACGTGCTGGAGGTGGCCGGACGTGTCGCCCTTGACCCAGTACTCCCGGCGGCTGCGCGACCAGTATGTGCACCGCCCGGTCGTCAGCGTGCGGTGCAGCGCCTCGTCGTCCATCCAGCCGAGCATCAGCACCTCCCCGGTGTCGTACTGCTGGGCGATGGCGGGGAGCAGCCCGTCTGCGCTGCGCTTGAGACGCGCCGCGATCTCGGGGTCCAGGCCGCTGGGCCTGCTGGGCGGAGGCGTGCTGGTCATGCCGCCCATTGTGCCGCGCCGGGCCGCCGTGCCCGGCCGGCGTCCGGTGGGCGGACCGTGCCCCCGGTCGTAGGCTGACTGCATGTCGACCCATGCCAAGCGTGAACGACTCCTCCTCGCCGACCTGTTGGAGGCCACGGGCCCGGACGCGCACACCCTGTGCGAGGGCTGGACCACCCGTGACCTGGCCGCGCATGTCGTGGTGCGCGAGCGCCGCCCCGACGCGGCCGGCGGCGCCCTCCTCAAGCAGCTCGAACCCCGGCTGAACCGGGTCATGGCCGAGTACACCGACAAGCCGTACGAGGAACTGATCCAGCTCATCCGTACGGGTCCGCCGCGGTTCTCGCCCTTCTCGCTGAAGCAGATCGACGAGATGGCGAACATCGTCGAGTTCTACGTCCACACGGAGGACGTGCGCCGCGCGCAGCCCGACTGGACGCCGCGCGAGCTCGACCCGGTCTTCCAGGACGCCCTGTGGTCGCGGCTGGAGCGCACCGCCCGCCTGGTCAGCCGCGGCGCGCCCACGGGTCTGGTGCTGCGCCGCCCCGACGGGCAGACGGCGGTCGCGCACCGGGGCACACCGGTCGTGACGGTCACGGGCGAGCCCTCCGAGCTGCTGATGTTCACGATGGGACGGCAGCGGGCGGCGGACGTGCAGCTGGAGGGCGACAAGGACGCCGTGGCCAAGATGCAGGACGCGAAGGAGCTGGGGATCTAGGGTCGTCCGGGGCTCCGCGGCGTCCGAGGGCGGCCGGGGCCCCTCAACGGGGGAGTTCGGCGCGGCGCAGGTCGCGCACCCCCAGGGCGATCACCCCGCCGAGGCCGCAGACCGCGGCGCTCACGGCGAACACGGGGCCGGTGCCCCACGCTCCGATGGCGGCGGCGGTCAGCGGCATGGTCAGCGGCGCGATGCCGAGGCTGACGATGCCGCCGACCGCGCTGACCCGGCCGAGGTAGGCGGGGTCGGCCAGGGTCTGCAGCAGGGCACCGCACAGTGCCCCGCTGAGGCCGGCGAGCAGCCCGATGAGAAGGGCGGTGCCGACGGCCGCGGGCAGGCTCGGTGCCCGGGCGAGGGCGCCGATCGCGACGGAGCCCGCCAGGACGGAGACCCCGGCGACCCGTCCCGCGGACGGCAGCCGCCCCCGCACCGTCAGCGCCAGCGCGGCCGTGCCCGCGCCGGTGCCGAACCCGGCGAGCACCCAGCCCATGCCGGAGGCCCCCCAGCCGCGCTCGTCGGCGAGCAGCGCCAGGCCGACGTTGAGCGGGCCGACGAAGCCGAGGTCCCCGAGGGCGATGGCGACGGTCAGGGGCGCGAGGACACGGTGGCCGCGGAGGTAGCGCAGTCCTTCGCGCAGATCGCGCCAGGGCGTCCCCCTCCCGGGTGCCGCCGTGTCGTCGGGCGGCAGCTCGCGGAACCGTACGGAGACCAGCAGCGGCACCGACACCGCGATCAGCAGCCCGGCGAGCCCGAACGCGGCCGCCGCACCGCCCATCGCCACGCCGAGGCCGCCGAGCGGGGCGCCGGCGACGTTCGCGAACCGCTCCACGAGCCCTCGCATCCCCTGGACCCGGGCGAGCTGGCTCCTGCCGGTGATCCGCGCCGGGAGCGCGCCGACGGCGGGCACGAACACCGCGTCGACGGAACCGAAGACCAGCGCGAGCAGGGCCAGCGGCCACAGGCCCGGGCGCGTCAGGAACAGCAGCCCGGCCACGGCGAGCGCGGTCGCGCAGCGCACCGCGTCGCCGCCGATGACGACCCGCCGCGGTCCGAACCGGTCGGCGACCACTCCCCCGCCCAGCATCAGCACGGCGCGCGGCAGGGCGCTGAGCGACATCACCACCCCGGCCTGGGCGGGGGATCCGGTCCGCACGGCGGCCCAGGACAGGGCGACGTAGTAGACGCTGTCGCCCACCGCCGACGCGGCGTAGGCGCCGATCCAGCGCAGGACGTTGCCGTCGCGGTGGGCGGGGAGCTCGGGCGCGTGCGGTCCGGCGGCGGTCGCGGTCGGGGTCGGGGTCGCGGTACCGGTCACGGCAATGGCCTCTCAGACGCGGAACGGGAATCCGTACAGGTGCAGCGCGACGTACTCGCGCCCCTCGGTGTCACCCGCGGCCTCGGCGGCGCGGCCCTTCTCGTCGTACTTCCGGGCGATCGCCTCCAGCTCCTCGCGCAGCTGGTTCAGTTCGCCCGCGGTGAGCCGCAGCCAGGACTCGTTGTCCACCGAGGCGGTGTTCCACTCGGCGCTCCAGGCCGGGCGCTCGTCGAGGTAGCGGCGGTAGCGGTCGGCACGCTGGTCGTGGAAGAGCCGCGAGGCGGCCAGATGGGCCGCGGCCCTCGCCGGTTCGCCGCGGAAGTCCTCGTCGTGGATGCTCACCCCGTCCGAGGCGGGCCGCCACCAGCGCTCCCGCCCGTCCGCGCTCTGCGGCTCCGCCTCTTCGATCAGCCCGTGCTCGGCGAGCTTGCGCAGGTGGTAGCTGACCAGCGAGACGGCCTCGTCGACGTCGTCGGCGAGCTGTGAGGCGGTCGCGACGCGATGGATGCAGACCAACCGGTACAGGTCCGCCCGCAGCGGATGCGCGAGCGCCTTCAGCGTCCCCACGTCCGTGATCCGGCGGTTCTCCTTGCGTGTCATGCCGCTCACCGTAGATACGAAAGAAAAGTTGCGCAATTGATTTTGCGCAACTTCTCTTTCCTGTCTTGCCGGTGCAGGCCGGTGTCAGCGGACGGGGTGGCCCGCCTTCCGCAGGGTCTCCTTCACCTCGGCGATCCGCAGATCCCCGAAGTGGAACACCGACGCCGCCAGCACCGCGTCCGCGCCCGCGGCGACGGCCGGCGGGAAGTCGGCCGGGCTGCCCGCGCCGCCGGACGCGATGAGGGGCACGGTCACGTGCTTGCGCACGGCCGCGATCATCTCCAGGTCGTAGCCGTCCTTGGTGCCGTCCGCGTCCATCGAGTTGAGCAGGATCTCCCCCGCGCCCAGCTCGGCGGCGCGGTGCGCCCACTCCACCGCGTCGATGCCGGTGCCGCGGCGGCCCCCGTGGGTGGTCACCTCGAAGCTCCCCGACGGGGTGCGCCGCGCGTCCACGGACAGCACCAGCACCTGCCGGCCGAACCGCTCGGCGATCTCGCGGATCAGATCCGGGCGGGCGATCGCGGCCGTGTTGACGCCCACCTTGTCGGCGCCCGCCCGCAGCAGCCTGTCCACGTCCTCGGCGGAGCGCACGCCGCCGCCGACGGTGAGCGGGATGAACACCTGCTCGGCGGTGCGGCGCACCACGTCGTACGTCGTCTCGCGGTTGCCCGAGGACGCGGTGATGTCCAGGAACGTCAACTCGTCGGCGCCCTCGGCGTCGTAGACCTTGGCCATTTCGACGGGGTCGCCCGCGTCGCGCAGGTTCTGGAAGTTGACACCCTTGACGACCCGGCCGTTGTCCACGTCCAGGCAGGGGATGACTCGGACCGCCAGGGTCATGAATCCACGGCTCCTCTTGCTGCTCCGGCCCCAGAAGGCTGCTTCCCGCCTCTGAAGGCTCCTTCTAGCCCCTGAAGGCTTCCAGTTCCACTTCGACCAGGATGCGCGGATCGACGAAGCCCTCCACGACCAGCAGGGTCGCGACCGGGCGCACCGCGTCGAACAGTTCCTTGTGGGCTCGGCCCACCTCGTCGACGTCCCGCAGATGCGCCAGGTACATCCGGGTCCGTACCACGGACTCGATGCCGAGCCCGAACTCGCCGATCGCCTCGACCGCGCCGGCGAAGGCCACCTTGGCCTGCTCGTACGGGTCGCCCTCGCCGTACAGCACCCGGCCCCGGAAGGCCGTCGTGCCCCCCACCAGCACACGGTCGCCCGCCGCGACGGCGCGTGCGAAACCGAAGGTCTCTTCCCAAGGACTTCCGCTCTGCACACGCCGCACGGCTTCGGACGTCATGACGACACAGCCTCCAGTGCCTCTTCCAGGGTGAACGCCTTCGCGTAGAGGGCCTTCCCGACGATCGCGCCTTCGACACCGAGGGACACGAGGCCGGCGATCGCCCGCAGGTCGTCCAGGGACGACACGCCGCCGGAGGCCACGACCGGGCGGTCGGTGGCGGCGCAGACGTTCTTCAGCAGCTCCAGGTTCGGGCCCTGCAGCGTGCCGTCCTTGGCGATGTCGGTGACGACGTACCGCGCGCAGCCCTCCGTGTCGAGGCGCTCCAGCGTCTCGTAGAGGTCGCCGCCGTCACGGGTCCAGCCGCGGCCGCGCAGGGTGGTGCCGCGCACGTCGAGGCCGACCGCGATCCGGTCGCCGTGTTCGGCGATGACCTTGGCGACCCACTCGGGGGTCTCCAGGGCGGCCGTGCCGAGGTTCACACGCGTGCAGCCGGTGGCCAGTGCGGCGGCCAGGGTGCCGTCGTCCCGGATGCCGCCGGACAGCTCCACCTTGATGTCCATGGCCTTCGTGACCTCGGCGATCAGCGCGCGGTTGTCGCCGGTGCCGAACGCGGCGTCAAGGTCGACCAGGTGCAGCCACTCGGCGCCCGCCCGCTGCCAGGCGAGGGCAGCCTCCAGGGGAGAGCCGTACGAGGTCTCCGTGCCGGACTCGCCGTGCACGAGGCGGACGGCCTGGCCGTCGCGGACGTCGACGGCGGGAAGCAGTTCGAGCTTGGCCATGGTCTACAGGGTTCCGATCCAGTTGGTGAGCAGCTGTGCACCGGCGTCGCCGGACTTCTCGGGGTGGAACTGCGTGGCCCACAGGGCGCCGTTCTCCACGGCCGCCACGAAGCGCTTGCCGTGCGTCGACCAGGTGACCTTGGGGGCCCGCAGGGCCGGGCTGTGCGTCTCGAGCTGCCAGTCGTGGACGGCGTAGGAGTGCACGAAGTAGTAGCGCGCGTCCGCGTCCAGGCCGGCGAACAGCTCCGAGTCGGCCGGCGCCTCGACGGTGTTCCAGCCCATGTGGGGCACGATGTCGGCCTGCAGCGGCTCGACCGTGCCGGGCCACTCGTCCAGGCCCTCGGTCTCCACCCCGTGTTCGATGCCGCGCGCGAACAGGATCTGCATGCCGACGCAGATGCCCATCACGGGGCGTCCGCCGGCCAGCCGCCTGCCGATGATCCAGTCGCCGCGCGCCTCGCGCAGGCCGTGCATGCAGGCGGCGAAGGCGCCGACGCCCGGCACCAGCAGTCCGTCGGCGTTCATGGCCCTGTCGAAGTCACGGGTGATCTCGACGTCGGCCCCGGCGCGGGCGAGGGCGCGCTCGGCGGAGCGGACGTTCCCGAAGCCGTAGTCGAAGACGACGACGCTCCTGGGCGTGCTCAATTCCACACCTCCAGGCGCATGACGCCGGCGACGAGACACATCGCCGCGCCGATCGAGAGCAGCACGATGAGGCTCTTCGGCATCTTCTGCCGGACGAAGGAGATGATCCCGCCGACGAGGAAGAGGCCGACGACGATCAGGACGGTCGAGGTACCGTTCATGGCTCTACAGCGCACCCTTCGTGGACGGGAGAATGCCGGCCGCGCGCGGATCGCGCTCGCTGGCGTACCGCAGGGCCCGCGCCAGCGCCTTGAACTGGCACTCCACGATGTGGTGCGCGTTGCGCCCGTACGGCACGTGGACGTGCAGCGCGATCTGGGCCTGGGCGACGAAGGACTCCAGGATGTGCCGGGTCATCGTGGTGTCGTACGCGCCGATCATCGGCGCCATGTTCTCGGGCTCGGTGTGCACGAGGTAGGGGCGGCCGGACAGGTCGACGGTCACCTGGGCCAGCGACTCGTCCAGCGGGACCGTGCAGTTCCCGAAGCGGTAGATCCCCACCTTGTCGCCGAGGGCCTGCCGGAAGGCGGCGCCGAGGGCGAGCGCGGTGTCCTCGATGGTGTGGTGCGAGTCGATGTGCAGGTCGCCCTCGGTCTTCACGGTCAGGTCGAACAGACCGTGCCGGCCCAGCTGGTCGAGCATGTGGTCGTAGAAGCCGACGCCGGTCGCGATGTCGGTCCTGCCGGTGCCGTCGAGGTCGATCTCGACGACCACGGAGGTCTCCTTGGTGGTCCGCTCCACGCGGCCTACCCGGCTCATGCGCTCTGCTCCTTCTTCAGCTCACGTGCCGCGTCCAGGAACGCGTCGTTCTCCTGCGGTGTTCCGGTGCTGACCCGCAGCCACCCCGGCACGCCGTTGTCCCGGACCAGGACGCCCCGGTCGAGGATCTTCCGCCAGGCTTCGTGGGCGTCGGCGAACCGCCCGAACTGCACGAAGTTGGCGTCGGACTCGGTGACGTCGTAGCCGAGCGCGCGCAGCTCGGTGACCAGCCGGTCCCGCTCGGACTTCAGCTGCTCGACGTACTTGAGCAGCGTGCCGGTGTGCTCCAGCGCGGCCAGGGCGGTCGCCTGGGTGACCGCCGACAGGTGGTAGGGCAGCCGGACGAGCTGGACGGCGTCCACGACCGCCGGGTGCGCGGCGAGATAGCCGAGACGCAGTCCGGCCGCGCCGAACGCCTTCGACATCGTCCGCGAGACGACGAGATTCGGCCGCCCTTCGATGAGCGGCAGCAGCGAGCGGCCGTGGCTGAACTCGATGTACGCCTCGTCCACGACGACCATCGACGGCTTCGCCGCCTGCGCTGCCTCGTACAGGGCGAGGACCGTCTCGGGCGGCACCGCGTTGCCGGTGGGGTTGTTCGGGGAGGTGACGAAGACGACGTCCGGGCGGCTCTCGGCGATCGCCCGCTCGGCGGCCGCGAGGTCGATCGTGAAGTCGTCGTTGCGGGGGCCGGAGATCCAGCCGGTGCCCGTGCCGCGCGCGATGAGCGCGTGCATCGAGTACGACGGCTCGAAGCCGATCGCGCTGCGGCCCGGTCCGCCGAAGGTCTGCAGCAGCTGCTGGATGACCTCGTTGGAGCCGTTGGCCGCCCAGACGTTCTCCAGGCCGACCCGGTACCCCGCGGTCTTCGTCAGGTACTCGGCGAGCTTCGTGCGCAGCTCGACCGCGTCACGGTCGGGGTAGCGGTTGAGGCCGCGGGCGGCCTCGCGCACGCGCTCGGCGATCCGCTCGACCAGAGGCTCGGGCAGCGGATAGGGGTTCTCGTTGGTGTTCAGCCGTACGGGCACGTCCAGTTGGGGCGCGCCGTAGGGGGACTTGCCGCGCAGCTCGTCCCGTACAGGAAGATCGTTGATTCCGAAGGTCACTTGCTCTCGGGCACCTTCCATGCGAACCGGGCCTTGATCGCCGCGCCGTGCGCCGGCAGGTCCTCCGCCTCCGCCAGCGTCACCACGTGCTGCGCGACCTCGGCCAGCGCGTCCTTCGTGTAGTCGACGACGTGGATGCCGCGCAGGAAGGACTGGACGGACAGGCCCGAGGAGTGGCAGGCGCAGCCGCCGGTCGGGAGTACATGGTTGGAACCGGCCGCGTAGTCGCCGAGCGAGACCGGCGCCCACGGGCCGACGAAGATCGCGCCCGCGTTGCGCACGCGGTCCGCGACGGAGGCGGCGTCCGCGGTCTGGATCTCCAGGTGCTCGGCCGCGTACGCGTCGACCACCCTGAGGCCCTCGTCGATGCCGTCGACCAGGACGATCGCGGACTGCTTGCCCGTGAGCGCCGGGCGGATCCGGTCCTCGACGTGCCGGGTGGCCTCGACCTGCGGCAAGAGCTCCTTCTCCACCGCCTCGGCCAGCTCGACCGAGTCGGTGACCAGGACGGCGGCCGCCAGCGGGTCGTGCTCGGCCTGGCTGATCAGGTCCGAGGCGACGTGCACGGGGTCGGCGGTCCCGTCCGCGAGGATCGCGATCTCGGTGGGGCCTGCCTCCGTGTCGATGCCGATCCTGCCGGTGAGGTAGCGCTTGGCAGCGGCGACCCAGATGTTGCCGGGGCCGGTGACCATGGTGGCGGGCGGGCAGGACTCGGTGCCGTACGCGAACATCGCGACCGCGGTCGCGCCGCCCGCCGCGTAGACCTCGTCGACGCCCAGCATGGCGCACGCGGCGAGGATCGTCGGGTGCGGCAGGCCCCCGAACTCGGCCTGGGCCGGGGAGGCGAGGGCGATCGACTCGACGCCGGCCTCCTGCGCGGGCACGGCGTTCATGACCACGGACGACGGATAGACGGACCGGCCGCCGGGCGCGTACAGCCCGACGCGGTCCACCGGCACCCACTTCTCGGTGACCGAGCCGCCGGGCACGACCTGGGTGGTGTGCGTGGTGCGGCGCTGAGCGCGGTGGACGACGCGGGCTCGGCGGATGGACTCCTCCAGGGCCGCGCGCACGGCCGGATCGAGCCGTTCGAGCGCCTCGTCGAGCGCCTCGGCCGGGACCCGCACCGACTCCAGGCGGACGCCGTCGAACTTCTCGGCGAAGTCGATCAGCGCCGCGTCGCCCCGATGATGCACGGCCTCGCAGATCGGGCGCACCTTCTCCAGGGCGGCCTGAACGTCGAAGTCGGCTCGGGGCAGCAGGTCGCGCAGGGCCGGGCCCTCGGGGAGGGCGTCGCCGCGCAGATCGATTCGGGAGATCACGGGGCCAATTCTCGCAGACGGCGACGAGGCGCCGGACGACCGTATCAATGGCTGATACAGAGTGTGGGCGGTCGGGCGGTCTGCGTGGCGGGGCGCCCGACCGCCGTCCGCCGGGGCGCGGGCCGGGCGCGGCGGGACGGCGGGCCGAGCGACCGGTTCGGTCCCGGCTCAGGCACGCGCGGGGAGGGCCGCCCGTTCGGGGGGCGTGTCGCGCTGTGGGGCGGGGCGTCCCGGGCCGGGCGGGGTGCGGGTGGAGCGTCCCTCCGGGCCTCCTGGGTGGGCGGTCCGGCCAGGCGCTCCAGGTCGATCCGGGCCCGTACCAGGCGCTCCGGATCGATCCCGGCCCGAGCCCATGCGTTCGGGATCGACCCAGGTCCGCACCAGGGGCTCCGGATCGATCCGCGCCTGATCCGGGCCCGTACCAGGCGCTCGGGCGGCGTCGGCCGGGTCCGGGGGCCGGGCGGATCGCGCCGCGGTCGGCCGCTCCGGAGCGCTCGACGCGCTCGATCGGGCCGGGCCCCGGGCCGGGCCGGGACGGATGGCCGGATGGACCGGCACGGGCGGCCCCTGGGGCCGTCCCCGCGCGGCGGCCGGGGCCGTTCCCCGCGCGGCGGCCGGGCGGGCGCCTCGCAAACCGTCGGGGGCGCGCGGCGGCCGGGCGGGCGCTTCGCTAACCGTGGAGGACGCGCGGCGGCGGGCTGCGGGCGCCCGGTGGGTGGCGCGCGTGGGTGCGGGCCCGCGGTGGCCGGATCCGGTGGCTGATACCGGACCCGGAAGATCGCCTTCACCGGTAGCGTTCGGGCCGTCACCCAGCGGGCATGACGGTCGTACGAACCCGCGAGTAGCCGGGGAGGAAGGAAGAGCCGTGACCGAGGGTGCCGGCTTCCGTGCCGGAGACCTGCCGGAGGAGCTGACCGCCGCCGAGGCCGGGATGTGGCAGGCGTTCCGCAACGGCAGCCCGTACGACCTGCGCAGCGGGGACACCGCCGTGGACGATCCGCACGGCGGCCACCCCTGGGGTCCCGAGCGCAGCGTGCGGGCGCGGATCGTGGCGTGGCTCCTGCTGGACGGGCCGCCCGCGCTGGCGGGGCGGGTCTCGTCGCTGAAGCTGGCCGGTGTGCAGATCACCGGCGCGCTGGATCTGGCCGGCGGCACGATCGTGCCGTACGTGGAGCTGAAGGGCTGCCGGTTCGAGCGGGAGATCCTGCTGCCGGAGGCCCGCTTCACGACCATACGGCTGGTGAATTGCTCCGTGCCGCGGCTGGAGGCGGCGCGTGTGCACACCGAGGGCGATCTGCATCTCCCGCGCTGCCGCTTCCACAACGGGGTACGGCTCACCGACGCCCACATCGGCACCGACCTGCTGCTCAACCAGGCCGTCGTCTACCGGGACCGGCGCGGCCGTTCGATCACCGCGGACGGGATGACGGTCGGCCAGGACCTGCAGGCCGAGATGCTGGAGTCGCACGGCGAACTGAGCCTGCGCGGCGCCAAGGTCGGGGTCTCACTGAGCCTTCGCGGGGCCCGGCTGAACAACCCCTACACCCGGCTGGCGCTCAACGCGCCGCAGATGACGGTCGAGCGGACGCTGTACCTGACGCCGGCGGGCCTCGGCAATCCGCTGCTGACCAGCGGCACCACGCCCGCGCGTGGCACGCGGGTGCAGCGGTTCGAGTGCCGGGGCGGAATCCGGCTGGACGACGGGCGGTTCGGGGACGCGGTCGACCTGGAGCAGGCCCGGTTCGTGCTCGACGAGGACCACGAACTGTCCCTGCGCCGGGTCCAGACCCCCGAGCTGCGTTTCCTGTGCGAGCGGCCCGAGCGCGGCAAGGTGACCCTTTCGGGCGCGCGCGTCGTGAACCTGGTCGACCGGTGGGCGAGCTGGCCGGGCCTCGGCGACCTGCACATGGGGGGCTTCGGCTACGAGAACCTCGTCCCCCAGGACGCCTTCCCGCTCGCCCGGCGTCTGGAGTGGGTCGCGGCGGCGACCGCCGAGTACAACCCGGAGCCGTACGAGCGCCTCGCGGCCGTGCTGCGCAACTCCGGGGAGGACGAGGACGCGCGCGAGGTGCTGCTCGCCAAACAGCGACGGCGCCGGGAGACACTGCCGCTCGCGGCCAAGCTGTGGGGTTACGCGCAGGACTGGACCGTCGCCTACGGGTACCGGCCCGGCCGTGCGGCGGTGTGGATGGCGGTGCTGTGGGCGGCGGCGTCGATCGCGTTCTCGCACGCGAGCCATCCGCCGGTCAACAAGGACGCGCATCCGCCGTGGAACCCCTCGTTGCTCGCCCTGGACCTGCTGCTGCCGGTCATCGATCTCGGCCAGGCCGGCCAGTGGCAGCTGAGCGGGGGCTGGCAGTGGCTGTCGGCGGTGGTGATCCTGCTGGGGTGGATCCTGGCGACCACGGTCGCGGCGGGGGCGACGAGACTGCTGCGGCGCGGCTGACGCGGAGGTCCGCGGCCTCCTCACGTGCGTCCTGGTCGAACTGGAGCGCCGGCAGGGCGCGTTGCCGCGACTGGGGATGACCGTGGATGGCTGTGGACGGCTGTGGACGGCCGGACCGTATGCCACGTCGTTCCCCTGGGACCGGATCCCGGACGATCCGCTCGGCGCGTTCCCGGCCGTGCGGGGCGGCGTGCGGCGGAACGCGCTGTCGCCCCGGACCACCGCCTTCCGTGCGGCTTCTTCTCCCCCGCGGGGGGCGGGCCGGACGCGTGCGCTCCCGCTCCCATTAGGCTTTCCCGTCGTGACCACCGTCCGGCTCCCGCTCTTCCCGCTGAACTCGGTGCTGTTCCCGGGGCTCGTGCTCCCGCTGAACGTCTTCGAGGAGCGCTACCGCGCCCTGATGCGCGACCTGCTGAAGATCCCCGAGGACGAATCGCGCCGCTTCGCCGTCGTGGCGATCCGCGACGGTCACGAGGTGGCGCCGAGCGCGCCGGGGATGCCGGACCCGACGGCCCTGCCCGCGCGCGGCCCCGCGGCGGGCTTCGGACCCGACCCGGCCAAGGCGTTCCACACGGTGGGGTGCGTCGCGGACGCGGCGACGATCCGGGAGCGGGCCGACGGCTCGTTCGAGGTCCTGGCGACGGGCACGACACGCGTCCGGCTGCTGTCCGTGGACGCGTCGGGCGCGTATCTGACGGCCGAGCTGGAGGAGCTGCCGGAGCAGCAGGGCGACGAGGCCGGCGCGCTCGCCGAGGGGGTGCTGCGGGCGTTCCGCCAGTACCAGAAGCGGCTGGCGGGCGCGCGGGAGAGGTCCCTGTCGACGGGCGCGGAGCTGCCGGACGAACCGGCCGTGGTGTCGTACCTGGTCGCGGCCGCGGTCATGCTGGACACGCCGACGAAGCAGCGGCTGCTGCAGGCCCCGGACACCGCCTCCCGCCTGCGTGACGAGCTGAAACTGCTTCGCTCGGAGACGGCGATCATCCGTAGTCTGCCGTCGTTGCCCGCGTCGGACCTGACGCGGGCTCCGACGAGCCTGAACTGAAGCGCGACGGGTGGGGAACGGCCGGATGGCGAAGAAATCGAAGAAGCAGCAGCCGGGCGGTACGCCGGCGACGGTGGCGCTGACGGCGGCCGGGGTGGAGTTCACGGTCCACTCCTACGACCACGATCCGTCGCACCCCTCCTACGGCGAGGAGGCGGCGGAGGCGATGGGGGTGTCCCCGGAACGGGTCTTCAAGACCCTGGTGGCGGACGTGGACGGCGCTCTGGTGGTCGGGGTGGTCCCGGTGGCGGGCTCGCTGGACCTGAAGGCGCTGGCGACGGCGGTGGGCGGGAAGCGGGCGGCGATGGCGGACCCGGCGCTCGCCGAACGCACCACGGGATACGTGCGCGGCGGTATCTCCCCGCTCGGCCAGCGCAGGAAGCTGCGTACGGTCCTGGACGCGTCGGCGTCGTCGCACGGCACGATCTGCGTCTCGGCGGGCCGCCGGGGCCTGGAGGTGGAAGTGGCCCCCGAGGACCTGGCGAAGCTGACGGACGCGACGCTGGCCCCGATCGCCCGGGCCTGAGCACTGCCCCGACCGCCCGCGCCTGAGCACTGCGACGACCGCCCGCGCCTGAGCACTCGACGAACGGCCCGTCCTCGGCTAGTACGGAAATATGTCGAAGAGGACACGCAAGCGCAAATGGCGCATGAAGAAGGGCCACGCGAACCACGGCCACCGTCCGGCGTAACCACGCCCCTCACCTCGGCGCCGGGCAGCCTCGCATCGGCCGTCCGGCGCCCAAGGAGGTCTCCGGGGGCACGCGCGGACGGGCCTGCGCGGGTACCCAAGCAGCCGGTCCCCGTGCGGCAGGTCCCCGTGCGGCCGGTCCTACGCCGGTGGCGCCGCCGGCCCGCCGTAGGGGGTCGCGTAGGGGTCCGGGTCCCGGGGCCCGAACAGCGCCGTCAGCCCGAGGTGCATCACCAGCGCGGCCACCGACCACGCGAGCAGCGCCCCCTTCGCCCCGAGCTTCAGCGGCGCGGGGAAGGTCACCCCCTTGCCCACGGCCTGCGCGTGCGCGATCACATCCTGTGTGGGGCCCAGCCACACGCCCACACGCCACGCGAGCAGGGACCCGAGCACCCCGCCCAGGGCGAGCGCCATCACCAGCGGCACCCCGCCCCGCTTGCGCACCAGGAAGACGACCAGCGCACTGAGCACACCGAACCCGAGCGCGAGCAGGGTGAACGTTCCGTCCACCCCGATGGCCTGCTCCCCCTCGGTGTCCTTCAGATACACGACCCAGTTCTTGTCGACCAGGTCGCCCACCAGCGGCACATGGGGGGCCAGCCGCGACCACAGCACGCCGAGCAGCACCCCGGCGAGGGCCACGCCCACCGTGATCACGGCCGCCTCGCGCACCTCGGTCTTCATGCCGGGCCCGTCCGCCCCGTACACGGCGGTGGCACCGTGCGGGGCGGGTCCCATCGCCGACGGGGCGGGCACGGATTCCCAGGCGGGGTGCGCGGAGCGCGGGGAGGGTTCGTGCGGCGGCGGAGGCGGAGTCAACGGAGCGGTCACCTTCACATCCTGCCAGTCGTGTCCATCGGCCGCGTCATCGCACGGCGGCCCGGCGGTAGGCCCAGGTCGCCAGGGTCAGCGAGGCCACCCCGACGACGGCGCAGACGGCGAGGTCACCGAGGACCAGTGCCCAGTCCGGATGCCCTCCGAAGGTCCGCGCAAACGCCTCGACGCCGTACGTCGACGGCAGTAGGTCCCGTACGACCTGCACGGCCTCCGGCATCCGGTGGGCCGGCAGCACCCCCAGCAGCAGCGCGGCCGACATGCCCAGCTGTCCCAGCAGCGTCGCCAGTTCGGGTCGCGGCGCAAGCAGCCCGAGCGCGGCGCCGAGCCCGGACAGCGCGGCCCCGGAGAGCGGGATCACCGCGGCCAGCACCCAGAGGTGGGAGAGGGGCAGCCCGAAGATCACACACCCGAAGACGGCGGTCACCACGGTGCCGGGCACGGTGAAGGACGCGTAGGCCCCCGCCGCCCCCAGCACCACCGCGGCCGCCGGCACCGGGAGGGTGGCGTAGTGGTCGAGTCCGCCGCTGCCCCGCAGCTGGCCGAAGTACTGGGCGAGCAGGTTCAGGCCGACATAGGCGACCACCAGCACCGAGGCCCCGGAGACCACGGACCGGGCGTCGCCGCCGCCGTCCACGACCCCGCGCATCATGATCATGATCCCGATCGACTGGAACGTCGCCACGAACAGCAGCGGGATCCGCGAGACCCGGGCCCGGGACAGCTGTGCCCGGTACACTGCGGCCAGCGACGGCCACAGCCGCGCCCTGGGGCCCAGCGCGGCGGTGCCTCCGGCGCCGCCCTCCGCCCCGGCGCCGCGCAGAACCTCGGCGGGTACGACACTCACGTCGCGCTGCTCCTCTTCGCTCCTGCCGCCACCGCGCCCCCTTCGGACGCGGCGCCCCCTGCGCACCCTACGGGCACCCCGGCCCGCGCGCTCATGCCTTCACCAGCCCCTGCGCACTGCCGCCGAGTTCCAGATAGACGTCCTCCAGGCTCGGCGTGGCCAGGGTGAAGTCGTCGAGGGCGGCGAAGGCGGCGCCCCCGGTCACGGTGGCGACGGCCGTGCGCGCCTCCTCGGGCGCCATCCGCAGCGACCAGCGGCGCCCTGACTCGGCGGCGCGGGCGCGCAGGGCCGCCACCTCGGGCACCTCCAGCGGCGCCCGCTCGCGCCACACGAGTTCTACGCGCACCTCGCCCGCGACCCGCTCCTTG
This sequence comes from Streptomyces sp. PSU-S4-23, assembly GCF_055632315.1. NCBI lineage: Bacteria > Bacillati > Actinomycetota > Actinomycetes > Kitasatosporales > Streptomycetaceae > Streptomyces > Streptomyces sp. PSU-S4-23. The sequence continues at coordinate 1,934,634 of NZ_JBVMUU010000002.1, forward strand.
AGTCCGGCCGGGGTGTCACAGGCGATGACGCGGCCCCGGTCGAGGACCGCGACCCGGTCGAGGACGGTCTCCGCCTCGATGACGTTGTGGGTGACCAGCAGGACGGTCGTCCCGCGCTCGGCCCGCCGCCGGTCCACCGCGGCCCACACGGCCCGCCGGGCCACGGGGTCCATCCCGGTGGTCGGCTCGTCGAGCACGAGCAGCGGCCGCTCCCCCACCAGGGCCGTGGCGAAGCAGGCGAGCCGGCGCTGACCGCCGGAGAGCTTCTTGAGCGGCCGCGAGGCGATCGGCGCGAGCCCGAGTTCGTCGAGGACGGCGTCCCGCTCCCGGCGCGCCTGCCGCAGGCCGAGCCCGCGCAGCCGCCCGGTCGTCTCGGCGGCGAGCGAGACGGTCAGCTCGTCGAGCGCGGTGGTCTCCTGGCCGAGGTAGGCGAGGATGCGGGCGGCCCGCTCGGGATGGCGCACGATGTCGTGGCCGAGGATCTCGACGCTGCCGCGGTCGGGCCGCATCAGCCCCGTCAGCTGCCGGACGAAGGTGGACTTCCCGGCGCCGTTCGGCCCGAGCAGCCCGAAGATCTCCCCGCGCCGGATGTCCAGGCGCACGTCGTCGGTGGCCCGCACCTCGGGCGTCCCGGGCGCGCCGCGCCTGCCCCGCACCGCCGGGTAGGTCTTGGTCAGCCCGCGCACGGCGCATACGACATCGCTGCCCTGCGGATCTGCCGGTGCGGTGCGCGTGTTCACAAGGGACGAGAGTACGTGGTGCCACGCCGAAAGCCACGCTCGGGTCGGCCCGTGCGGGCGAATCCGCCGCCCGGCGCCGCCGCGCGCGCCGGAACGCGGCCGCCTCTCCCGGCCTCCCGCGTGCCTCTGCCTCCCGCTCCCCGGCCTACTCCGCGGGGGAGGCGTGCTCCGTGGCCGTCCGCTGGTCGATCTCACGCCAGAATCCCGCCCGGATCGCGTACCGGTCGTGCTCGTCGATCTGGTCGTCCTTGTGCGCGAGCAGCCCGAAACGCGCCGCGTACCGCAGCAGTTCCCCGTCGATGCGGTGCGGCACCCGCGGATACATGCCCGACAGCTTCTGCAGATGCGACTGGTCGGCGAGCCGCCCGATCCAGCGCCGCGCGAACACCTGCCCCACCTCGTACGGATCGCCGCCGACCGTGGTGATGTCCTCCTCACGGTCGGCCCAGCGCTGTTCGGCGGTGGTCAGTTGCGCCAGCGTCGGCAGCGAGGCGGCCTCCGGCGACTCGGCGGCGACCGGGCGGTCCACCCAGCCCTTGTCGGACGACCACCTCAGCGTCGCCCCGGCGGGCTGCTGCACGGCCTGGGTCCCGGGCGCCCGCAGCGCCGCCAGGTCCTTCGGCGTCGGTACGCCCTTGGAGGCCGGCAGCCGTTCCTGGCCGCCGTTGTGCGCGGTGGCCGCCGAGACGTGCTCCGGCCGGGCGGCGGCCCGGTCCGCCGCCGCGAGCGCGGACTCGGGCAGTGGCGCCGACAGGATCGCCGCGATCTCCGGCCGAGGGGCCGGCGGGGACGCGCAGACCCCGCCCAGGTCCTTGGCCCGGACGGCCCGGGTGATCCACTCCCGGTCGAGCACCCGCCGCTCGTCGGCCTCGGCGACCAGGTCCTCGGACTGGTTGTAGTCGCCGTCCGCGGCCTGCACGGCCCACAGGTGCACGGCGACCCCGTGCTCCTTCGCGGCCATCATGCCCGGCAGCAGATCCCCGTCCCCGGTGACGAGCACGACGTCCGAGCAGGCGCGGTTGCGGGCCAGCTCGGTCAGCTCGGCGTGCATCGCGGCGTCCACGCCCTTCTGCGCCCACCGCCCGTCGCTGCGGGTCAGGGCGCCCAGGCGCACGGTCACCCGCGGCATCACGCGCAGCCTGCGGTGTTCCGGCTGCGGTACGCGGTCGGGGGCGCCGTCGAACCAGTAGATGCGCAGCAGCGGCCGCTCCGTGTCGGACTCGGCGCGCTCCCGCAGCCCCTGGATGAGGGCGGCGTGATCGACGGTGATCCGGGCCCTGGAGGGCTCTCCTGCGAGCAGGCTGGCGGCGGCCCCCAGCAGATACCCGGCATCCACCAGGACGATGCAGCGGTCCACGCGATCCACCCTCTTTCCGGGAGGTTTGCTTCGGGCTTCTTTCGAGTCTGCCCGACCACGGGGAGGTTAACGGCCCGAACTCGATCTTCGGCGTGGCGTATCGGGGCACGGCCTCCCGACGAGCCTTGTCACGGACGGTAATTGTTCGACATGCAGCTGTGGTCGGCCTGTGTGAATCTGGATCCGGCCCTGGCCCCTAGATCCCCCACAGGAGGCAGATCACCATGGCCAAGAACAAGAACCGCAAGCAGGCCGGCCCGCAGAACCGCTCCTCGCAGGCCACGCAGGCCCCCCACGCCGCGCACGCCCAGGAGCAGGCCCAGGTGTCCGTGGCGGAGGCGCAGCCGGCTCCGGCCGCTCACGCCCAGGGCAGCCCCGCGGCTGCCGCCCGTAAGCAGCAGAAGCGCTTCGGCCACAACTGAGGCCCCCGGCGGACTTCGAGGGGCGCACCCGTGACCGGGTGCGCCCCTCGCATATGTGTCACACCGGTGATCAGCCTGCCAGGCAGGACGGACCGAGCAGCACCTTCAAGTCGCCGTAGAGCGCCGGGTCCGGCTTCACCCGGTGCCGGTCCAGTCGCAGCACGGTCGTCTTGCGCGGTCCCTGGAGCTTGATGCGCACCTCGCTGTCGCCCTTGTGCTGGCTGAGGATCTCGCCGAGCCGGCTCACCATCGGCGGGGTCACCTTCACCGCCGGGATGGTGAGCACCACGGGCGCGTTGGCACCCGCGGTCGACAGGTCGGGGACCGTCAGCTCCATCGCGACCAGCCGTGGCACGTCCTCGCGCTTGTCGAGACGGCCCTTGACGAACACCACGGCGTCCTCGACGAGTTGGGTGGACACCAGCTGGTAGGTGGCCGGGAAGAACATGCACTCGATCGAGCCGGCGAGGTCCTCGACCGTGGCGATGGCCCAGGCGTTGCCCTGCTTGGTCATCTTGCGCTGCAGGCCCGAGATGATGCCGCCGATGGTGACGACCGCGCCGTCCGCGTGCTCGCCCCCGGTGAGCTGGGCGATGCCCGCGTCGGCCTTGTCGGACAGCACGTGCTCCAGGCCGAAGAGCGGGTGGTCGGAGACGTACAGACCGAGCATCTCCCGCTCCTGGGCGAGCAGATAGGTCTTGTCCCACTCCTCGTCGGTGAAGGTGACGTCGAGACCGAAGCCCGGCTCGGCGTTGTCCTCCTCCGCGCCGCCGAAGAGGTCGAACTGCCCCTCGGCCTCCTTGCGCTTGACCGCGACCACGTTGTCGATCATCGGTTCGTACTGCGCGGTGAGGCCCTTGCGGGTGTGCCCCATCGAGTCGAAGGCGCCCGCCTTGATCAGGGATTCGGTGGTGCGCTTGTTGCAGACCACCGCCTCGACCTTGTCGAGGTAGTCCGGGAAGGAGGCGTACTTCCCCTTGGACTTGCGGGTCTTGATGATCGACTCGACGACGTTGGTGCCGACGTTGCGGACGGCGGAGAGGCCGAAGAGGATCACGTCGTCGCCCTGCGCGGCGAAGTTCGACTCCGACTCGTTGACGTTGGGCGGGAGCACCCTGATGCCCATGCGGCGGCACTCGTTGAGGTAGACGGCCGACTTGTCCTTGTCGTCCTTGACGGAGGTCAGCAGCCCGGCCATGTACTCGGCGGGGTGGTTCGCCTTCAGGTAGGCGGTCCAGTACGAGACCAGGCCGTACGCGGCGGAGTGGGCCTTGTTGAAGGCGTAGCCGGCGAACGGGACCAGCACGTCCCACAGGGCCTGGATGGCCTCGTCGCTGTAGCCGTTCTTGCGGGCGCCCTCCTGGAAGATGGTGAAGTTCTTCGCCAGTTCCTCGGGCTTCTTCTTGCCCATCACACGGCGGAGGATGTCGGCCTCGCCGAGCGAGTAACCGGCGATGATCTGGGCGGCCTTCTGCACCTGCTCCTGGTAGACGATCAGGCCGTAGGTGACGTCCAGGACCTCCTTGAGCGGCTCCTCCAGCTCCGGGTGGATGGGGGTGATCTCCTGCTGCCCGTTCTTGCGCAGCGCGTAGTTGGTGTGGGAGTTCATGCCCATGGGGCCCGGGCGGTACAGGGCCGACACGGCGGAGATGTCCTCGAAGTTGTCCGGCTTCATCAGCCGCAGCAGCGAGCGCATGGGGCCGCCGTCGAACTGGAAGACGCCGAGCGTGTCGCCGCGCTGGAGCAGTTCGAAGGTCGTGGGGTCGTCCAGCGGGAGCCCCAGCAGGTCGATGTCGGTGCCCTTGTTGGACTTCACCATCTTGACGGCGTCGTCCATGATCGTCAGGTTGCGCAGGCCGAGGAAGTCCATCTTCAGCAGGCCGAGCGACTCGCAGCTCGGGTAGTCCCACTGGGTGATGGTCACGCCGTCGGTGTGGCGGACCCAGACGGGCACGTGCTCGGTGATGGTCTCGCTGGACATGATCACACCGGCGGCGTGCACGCCCATCTGCCGGACCAGGCCCTCCACGCCGCGCGCGGTGTCGATGACCTTCTTCACGTCCGGCTCGTTCTCGTACATCCCGCGGACCTCGCCCGCCTCCGAGTAGCGGGGGTGGCTCGGGTCGGTGATGCCGGACAGCGGGATGCCCTTGCCGAGGACGTCGGCGGGCATGGCCTTGGTGATGCGGTCGCCCATCGCGTACGGGTAGCCCAGCACGCGCGCGGAGTCCTTGATCGCGTTCTTGGCCTTGATGGTGCCGTAGGTGCCGATCATGGCGACCTTGTCGGCGCCGTACTTCTCGGTCACGTACCTGATCACCTCGACGCGCCGGCGCTCGTCGAAGTCGATGTCGACGTCGGGCATCGAGATGCGCTCGGGGTTGAGGAACCGCTCGAAGATCAGGCCGTGCGGGATCGGGTCGAGGTCGGTGATGCCGAGCGCGTAGGCGACGATCGAGCCGGCGGCGGAACCCCGTCCGGGGCCGACGGCGATGCCGTTCTTCTTGGCCCACATGATGAAGTCGGCGACCACGAGGAAGTAGCCCGGGAACCCCATCTGGATGATGACGTCCATCTCGTACTCGGCCTGCTTCTGGCGGTCCTCGGGGACGCCGCCCGGGTAGCGGCGCTCCATGCCGCGGCGGACCTCCTCCTGGAACCAGGTGACCTCGGTGTAGCCCTCGGGGATGTCGAACTTCGGCATGAGGTCGCGCTTCTCGAACATGCCCGTGGTGTCGATCTGCTCCGCCACCAGGAGGGTGTTGCGGCAGCCCTCCTGCCAGGCGTCCGAGGAGTCGATGGCGTACATCTCCTCCGTGGACTTCAGGTAGTAGCCGGTGCCGTCGAACTTGAAGCGGTCCGGGTCGGAGAGGTTCTTGCCCGTCTGGATGCACAGCAGGGCGTCGTGGGCGCCCGCCTCGTGCGCGTACGTGTAGTGGGAGTCGTTCGTGACCAGCGTAGGGATGCCGAGTTTCCGGCCGATCTCCAGCAGACCGTCGCGGACCCGGTGCTCGATGTCGATGCCGTGGTCCATCAGCTCCAGGAAGTAGCGGTCCCTGCCGAAGATGTCCTGGTAGTCGGCGGCCGCCTTGAGGGCCTCGTCGAACTGGCCGAGCCGCAGCCGGGTCTGCACCTCGCCGGAGGGGCAGCCGGTGGAGGCGATCAGCCCCTCGGACCACTGGGCGATGGTCTCCTTGTCCATGCGCGGCCACTTCTGCAGCCAGCCCTCGGCGTACGCGTCCGAGGAGAGCCGGAAGAGGTTGTGCAGGCCCGTCCTGTCCGCCGCCCAGATCGTCTTGTGGGTGTAGCCGCCGGAACCGGAGACGTCGTCCCGCTTCTGGTGCGGCTGGCCCCACGTGATCTTGCGCTTGTTGCGCCGCGACTCCGGGGCGACGTACGCCTCGATGCCGATGATCGGAGTGATCCCGGCCTTCTTCGCCGAGTGGAAGAAGTCGTAGGCCCCGTGGAGGTTGCCGTGGTCGGACATGGCGATGTGCGTCATGCCCATCTCGTTGCACGCGTTGAACATGTCCTTCAGCCGCGCGGCACCGTCCAGCAGGGAGTACTGGGTGTGGACGTGCAGGTGCGTGAACGGCGGCTTCGACACGGTTTCGGCCTCCAGATGGGCGGTCGGGTGACACGCGGGCGGACGGACGTCGACGGGGGCCCGGCAGGCTGCGGACAGTCTGGGGGACAGCGTCGAAGTCTATGCCCCGGCACTGACACCGCAGGCGCATACTGTGGCGCGAACGCCCCGACGGGGGTGGCGGTCGGGTGACGCAGGAGCGGCTTCCACGCGTACCTTCGTCCGGGGGACACGGACCGCGCACCCGTGCCCTCGCGCGACGGACACGGGTCCCGGCATCCGTGTCCGCGAGCGGGGAGAGAGGGCACTCCCGCGTACCGTCGTCCGTTGGAAGGGAACGGGCGCTCCGTCCCCACACACCACGCACCACCTGCACCTGGAGGCACCCAGCGATGTCGGTTCCGCAGCTCAGCGCCGAGCAACGCGGCGAGGAGATCCTCGCCGTCTTCGACACCGCCTTCGGCGAGCTGCTCGCCGCCGACCCGGCCGCGTTCCGCGTGAAGTTCCGCAAGATGGCGGCCTCCGCCTTCGCGTTCTACCGGGGCACGGCGTGCCTCTTCTACCACGACCTCGACACCGAGAAGCGGGGCGGTCCGTATCTGGACGACCGCACGTCCCGCGTGTGGATCCACGGCGACCTGCACGCCGAGAACTTCGGCACCTACATGGACTCCACGGGCCGTCTGATCTTCAACGTGAACGACTTCGACGAGGCGTACGTCGGCCCCTTCACCTGGGACCTGAAGCGCTTCGCCGCCTCCATGGCGCTGATCGGGTACGCGAAGGCGCTGAGCGACGAGCAGATCACCGAGCTGGTCAGGGTCTACGCGGCGGCCTACCGGGAGCGGGTGCACGCCCTGGCGACCGGCGCCAAGAGCGACGAGGTGCCGCCCTTCACCCTGGACACCGCCCAGGGCCCGCTGCTGGACGCGCTGCGCGACGCCCGCTCGCTGACCCGCTTCGGGCTGCTGGACTCGATGACGGAGATCCGCGACTTCGAGCGCCGCTTCGCGCCGGGCGGCGGCGCCATCGAGCTGGACGCGGCCACCCGCTACAAGGTCCTCGCCGCCTTCGACGGCTACCTGGAGACGCTGCCCGAGTCCTCCCTGGCCCGCCCGGACTCCTACCGGGTCAAGGATGTGGTCGGCCGCCGCGGCATCGGCATCGGCTCGGCGGGCCTGCCGTCGTACAACATCCTTCTCGAGGGCCACAGCGACGCCCTGGAGAACGACGTGGTGATCTACATCAAGCAGGCTCAGACCCCGGCCGTCTCCCGGCACATCACGGACCCGGCGATCCGCGACTACTTCCGGCACGAGGGCCACCGCACGGTGATCTCCCAGCGCGCCCTGCAGGCACACGCCGACCCGTGGCTCGGCTGGACGGAACTGGACGGCGCGGGCCAGCTGGTGGCCGAGGTGTCGCCGTACGCGGTGGACCTGGACTGGGGCGACATCGACGACCCGGAGGAGATCGCGGCGGTCGTCGCCGACCTGGGCCGGGCCACGGCCACGATGCACGGGGCGGCCGACGACCAGTCCGGCGAGTCCCTGGTGCCCTTCTCCACGGAGCGGGCCATCGACGCGGCGATCGCGGCCGACGAGTCCGGCTTCGAGGACCTGCTGGTGGACTTCGCGCACGGGTACGGGGCACGCGCGCGCGGCGACCACCAGATCTTCCTGGACCTGTTCCGCAACGGCCGGATCCCCGGTCTGTGAGCCGCCCCGGCCGCTCCCCCACAACGCTCCCGTAACGCATGGCCCCCTTTAAGGGGCCCTTACGGGAGCGCGTGGGACACTCTCCCCTGCTATGAACATATCCGGGACCCAGCTCAGAGCCGTACGGGCGGCGCTGTTCACGGCGATGGCCGTGACGCTCAGCACCGCCTCGCACGTGCTGCTGTCCGAGGTCCCCCTCCCGATGGGCACGGTGGCGGCGATCGCCGCCACCGTCTTCGTCGTCGCCTACGCGCTGGCGGGCCGCGAGCGCGGCTACGGGAAGATCGCCGCCCTGCTGGTTCCGCTGGAGCTGACGGCGGACACCGTGTTCACCACGGGCCAGCACGCCTGCTACGGACAGGCGGGCGGCCCGGTCACCGGCCCGCTGCGCTCGGTCGGCCTGGACGTCCTGTGCAGCGGCGGCAGCGTCGGCACCCCGCTCAGCCGGGTCACCGGCCCCGGCACCGACCGGGTAGCGGCGCTCCTCGCCCATGCCGACCCGGCGACCGCCTGGCTGCTGCTCGCCGCGCATGTGGGCGTGGGCCTCCTCGCGGCGGCCTGGCTGCGCCGGGGCGAGCGGGCGCTGGCCCAGTTGCTGGGCGCCGTGGTCGTGACCACCTTCCGGCCGCTGCTGATCGCGGTCGCGGCGGTGACGGTGCGGCTCGCCCCGGTCCGCCGGGCGCCGCGTCCGGTACGGCACGTCACCACGACCCGTACCCGTCTGTTCGTGCACTCCCTGGGGCGGCGGGGGCCGCCGCGCTCGGCCGCCTTCGCCTGAAGCACCCGAGCACCGGAAACCCCCACGTACATCCCGCGTACCGCGCGTACGCGCATCCCCAGGGAGATCACCCAATGAGCAAGCGGAACAGCCAGGCGGCGAAGACGGCGGCCCGTGAGCGGCTGCGCCTGGAGCGCGAGCGGCAGGCCAAGCGCGACAAGGTCAAGCGGCAGCTGGTCGTCGTCGGCGCGATCGTGGCCGTCCTCGCCGCCGCCGGCGGCATCGGCTACTTCGTCGTGCAGAACAACAAGCCCGGTTACTGGGAGGCCGCGAAGGACGACAAGCTCGTCAAGCCGGCCAACACGACCGGCGCGAACGGCACCACCGTCGTCATCGGCAAGAGCAGCGCCGAGAAGACCCTGGTCATGTACGAGGACCCGCGCTGCCCGATCTGCGCCCAGTTCGAGCAGTCCCTCGGCGCGACCATCAAGAAGGACGTCGACAGCGGCAAGTTCAAGCTGCAGTACGTCGGCGCGTCGTTCATCGACAGCAACACGCAGGGCGAGGGCTCGAAGAACGCGCTGAGCGCGATGGGCGCCGCGCTGAACGTCAGCCCCGAGGCGTTCCTGGAGTACAAGTCGGCGCTCTACTCGGCGAAGTGGCACCCCGAGGAGACCGATGACAAGTTCAAGGACGACAGCTACCTGATCAAGGTCGCGGACACCGTGCCGGCCCTGAAGGGCAACGCGGCGTTCCGTAAGGCCGTGCAGGACGGCACCTACGACAAGTGGGCGCTGGAGATGTCCGCCCAGTTCAACAAGAGCGGGGTGCAGGGCACGCCGACCCTGAAGATGGACGGCAAGACGATCACCGGGTCCGACGGCCAGAACGCGCCGATGACGGTGCCCGAGTTCGGCACGGCGATCGACAAGGCGCTCAAGGCCTGACCCGGCGGCGGCCGGGAATACCGGGCGACCCGCGGCCGAAGAGCGGGCGAACTTTCCGCGTTCGCCCGCTCTTAGCGTGTACGCGTCAGTAATCTGGTCGGCCGTGACCAGTCGATACAGATCATCCGAGAGCGCGGACACCCTCTTCCCGCGCCGTCGCACGGTCGTCAAGGCCGCCGCCGCCACCGCGGTCCTCGGCGCCCCGCTCGCGGCCGCCCTCCCGGCCCGCGCCGCCACCGACACCCCCGCCTTCCTGCACGGCGTCGCCTCCGGAGACCCCCTGCCCGACGGCGTCCTGCTGTGGACGCGGGTGACACCCACCGCCGAGGCCGTACCCGGCTCCGGGGCCGGGCCGGACACCGAGGTGAGGTGGACCGTCGCCAGGGACAGGGCCCTGACGGACGTCGTCGCCACCGGGTCCCTCACCGCGACCGCCGCCTCCGACCACACCGTCAAGGCGGACATACGGGGCCTGGAGCCGGCCACCGACTACTGGTTCCGCTTCTCCGCCGGCGGCACCGACTCCCCGGTCGCCCGCACCCGCACGGCCCCGGCCGCCGACGCGGCCGTCACCGGCCTGCGGTTCGGCGTCGTCTCCTGTGCCAACTGGGAGGCGGGCTACTTCGCGTCGTACCGCCATCTCGCGGCCCGCGGCGATCTGGACGCCTGGCTGCACCTCGGCGACTACATCTACGAGTACGGGACCGGCGACTACGGGACGCGCGGCACCGTCGTACGACCGCACGCACCGGCCCACGAGATCCTCACACTGGCCGACTACCGCACCCGGCACGGACGGTACAAGACGGACCCCGACCTGCAGGCCCTGCACGCGAAGGCGCCGGTCGTCGCGATCTGGGACGACCACGAGTTCGCCAACGACACCTGGTCGGGCGGCGCCCAGAACCACACCGAGGGCGCGGAGGGAAGCTGGTCCGCGCGCCAGGCCGCGGCACGGCAGGCGTACTTCGAGTGGATGCCGGTCCGCCCGGCGATCGAGGGCACCACCTACCGCCGGCTGCGCTTCGGCAAGCTCGCCGATCTCTCCCTGCTGGACCTGCGCTCCTTCCGCTCGCAGCAGGCGTCCCTGGGCAGCGGGTCGGTCGACGACCCGAACCGCACGATCACCGGCCGCGCCCAACTCGACTGGCTGAAGGCGGGCCTGAAGGCGTCCGACACCTCCTGGAGGCTGGTCGGCAACTCGGTGATGATCTCGCCCTTCGTCATCGGCTCGCTCACCGACGATCTGCTGGGGCCGCTGGCCGAGCTGCTGGGCCTGCCGCAGGGCGGCCTCGCCGTCAACACCGACCAGTGGGACGGCTACACCGACGACCGCCGGGAACTGCTGGCCCATCTGCGCTCGAACGCCATCCGCAACACCGTCTTCCTCACCGGGGACATCCACATGGCCTGGGCCAACGACGTGCCGGTGGACGCCGGGACGTACCCGCTCTCCGCGTCGGCCGCCACCGAGTTCGTGGTCACCTCGGTGACCTCGGACAACCTCGACGACATCGTCAAGGTCCCCGAGGGCACGGTCTCTGCGCTGGCCTCGCCGCTCATCCGCGCCGCCAACCGGCACGTCCACTGGGTGGACACCGACCGCCACGGCTACGGCGTCCTGGACATCACCGCCGACCGCGCGCAGATGGACTACTACGTGCTGTCCGACCGCACGGACCCGAACGCGACCTCCGCCTGGGCCCGTTCGTACCGCACGCGCAGCGGCACGCAGAAGGTGGAGCGGACGTACAACCCGGTGTAGCCGCCGGCTACAGAGTGCCGAGGAAGCCGAGCGCCACCCGCCAGGTGGCCTCGGCCGCCTCCTCGTCGTAGTCCGGCAGGCCGGGGTCGGTGTAGAGGTGGCCGGCGCCCGCGTACCGGTGGATCTCCACCTCCGCGCCCGCCCGGCCCATCTGCAGATACCAGGCGCTCAGCCAGTCGTCCGGCTCTGGGGGCACCTCCCACGCCCTTGAGGCAGTGGGGGAGGATCCGGCTCGGCCACGTGCAGCTGCACCGGCAGCCCGTCCGCCGAGGCGTTCGCCGCGATGTCCGACGTGCCGTGCAGCAGCAGGAGTCCGCGGGCCTTCTTGTCACCGAGCGCCAGGGTCTGCGCGATGGCCGCGCCGAGCGAGAACCCCGCGTACACCAGCCCTCGCTCCGAGTAGGGCGCGGCGGCCAGGACGGCCCGTCTGAGCAGCTCGTCCTTGCCCGTCCCGTCCTTGAAGGCCATGCCCTCCTCGACCGTCCCGAAAGTGCGCCCGTCGAACAGGTCGGGGGTCCACACCTCATGTCCGGCGGCGCGGAGCCGGTCGGCGGCGGCCCGGACAGCGGGCCGCAGACCGTACGTCGAGTGGAAGAGCATGATGTCCATGAGGCCATGGTGCCAGCCGCCGCCGACAACGCCGGACGGACGGCGCAGCGGGTTCCGGGGCGGATCCGGGCCGTGCGTTCATCATGCCGCCGGCTGGTTACGTTCCAGGGCATGGAGAACGTACTGCGCCCGGTGATCGTCGTCGGTGGCTCGGTCGCGCTCACCCTGCTCATGGGATGGGCCACGGACCTTCTGCTGCGCAAGGCGAACGGCACGCACCCCGAGACACCCCTGTGGGGCCTGCTCCGGCGCGGCCGCATCCCTTACCAGTTCCTGCTGTGCGCGGCCCTGCTGAGAGGCTCCTACGACCAGGCGGAGCTCCTCCAGGCGCACCGGACCGGGATGGGACGGGCCCTGACGCTGGTGCTGATCGGTGCCGCCGCCTGGCTGGTGGTCCGTATCGCGGCCGCGGTCGTCGAGACGACGTACACCCGTTACGCCCGCGCCCACCACGATCCGGCCCGCGTCCGGCGCGTGCGCACCCAGGTGACGCTGATCATGCGGGTGGTGGCGGCGGTCGTCGGCGTGGTGGCGGTCGCCGCCATGCTGCTGACGTTCCCGGCGATGCGGGCGGCCGGCGCCTCGCTGCTGGCCTCCGCCGGCATCCTCGGCATCGTCGCCGGTGTGGCCGCGCAGTCCACGCTGTCCAATCTCTTCGCCGGTCTGCAGATCGCGTTCGGCGACATGGTCCGGCTGGGCGACACGGTCGTCGTGGACGGCGAGTGGGGCACCGTCGACGAGATCACGCTGACGTTCCTCACGGTGCGCACCTGGGACGAGCGCCGGATCACCGTGCCGGTGTCGTACTTCACCTCGAAGCCGTTCGAGAACTGGTCCCGCGGCGGCGCCCAGATGACGGGCATCGTCTACTTCCACGTCGACCACTCCGCGCCCGTGGAGGCCATGCGCGACAGGCTCCGCGACATCCTGCGCGCGTGCCCCGCGTGGGACGGCCGCGCCTGCGGCCTCCAGGTCACCGACTCGACGCCCACCACCATGGAGGTGCGGGCACTGGTGACCGCGAAGGACGCGGACGACATCTGGACGGTGCGCGTCACGGTCCGCGAGCGGATGATCCGCTGGCTGACCGAGGAGCACCCGTACGCGCTGCCGCGGGTCAACACGGCCGACGCGGTCCGGCCGCCCGGCGTGGACGGCCGCACACGCCACGACGGAGCGGCGTACCGGACGCACGAGCCGCCGCGGACCGGCCGGGGCTGAGCCGCGTCCGTCAGTGCCCCCGCTCCGCCCCGCCGTTGACCTGGATCACCTGCGCGGTGATGTGACGGGCACCGGGAGACGCCAGCCAGTGCAGGGTCTGGGCGATGTCACCGGGCGTACCGGCCCGGCCGGTCGACGTCTCCGCGACGAGCCGCTCACGTCGCGCCGGGTCCATCGCGTCGCCGAAGAACTCGGTGTTCTCCACGTAGCCCGGCGCGACCACGTTCACCGTGACCCCCCGCGGTCCCAACTGCCGGGCGAGATCGAACGCGTACGGGTGGAGCGCGGCCTTGGCGGCGGCGTAGGCGCCGCTGCCGGACCCACGGTAGGCGGCGATGGAACTGATGAACAGCACGCGCCCGCCGGGCGAGGCGAGCCGTTCCCGCAGCGCCTCCGTGAGCAGGGCCGCGGTGAGCACGTTCAGCCGGAAGTTGACGGTCCAGGTGTGCGCGACGGCTTCGAGCGGGTCGTCGGCGGCGGCGGCCGGCTCCAGATTCCCGGCGCCGCCCGCGCTGTTGACGAGGACGTCCACGGTCCCGAACTCCTCCGCCACGAAGCGGGCGGCCCCGCGCACCGCGTGAGGGTCGCTCAGATCCGCCGCGCAGGTCAGTGCCCCCGGCACCCCGGCCTTCGCCAGGACCTCCGCCCGCCGCCCGAGGAGCATCACGCGGTCACCGTCCGCGGCGAAGGCCCGTGCGGCCGCCAGCCCGATTCCCGTACCACCGCCGCTGATCACCACGTTGCGCGCCACGGTCCGATCGTACAAAGGCGGATGACCGCCCGCCCGGCACCCACCGCGGATGCCGGCCGCGCGGCGCGCCGGCCTACAGGGGGCGGCGCATCGCCCGGTGCGGTATGCCGGCGTCCGGGAACTCCGGTCCGTAGGTCTCGTAGCCCAGCCGCTCGTAGAACCCGAGCGCGTGCGTCTGCGCATGCAGGTCCACCGCCGCCAGCCCGCGCGCGCGTGCCGCGTCCTCGATCGCCGCCACCAGTGCAGCCCCGACACCCAGCCCACGCGCCTGACGGGTCACGGCGAGCCGCCCCAGGGAGCCCACGGCCGGGTCGCCGCCGTTCTTGGAGGCGGCCGCCTCGCCGTACAGCAGCCGGCCCGTCCCGAGCGGCACGCCGTCCTCACGCACGGCCAGGACGTGCACGGCGCCGGCGTCGTACGCGTCGTACTCGATGTCCTCCGGGACGCCCTGCTCGCCGACGAAGACCTCCTTGCGGACGGCGAAGCACGCCTCCCGGTCGGCGAGGTCCTCGGCGACCCGCACCACGTACGCGGCGCTCATGCCCAGCTCTCCTCGCGCACCGTGTCGAGCGCCTTCTGCAGGTCGGCCGGGTAGCCGCTCTCGAACTCCACCCACTGCCCGTCCGCGGGGTGCTCGAAGCCCAGGCGTACGGCGTGCAGCCACTGGCGGGTCAGGCCGAGCCGCTTGGCGAGCGTGGGGTCCGCGCCGTACGTCAGGTCACCGACGCACGGGTGGCGGTGGGCGGCCATGTGGACGCGGATCTGGTGGGTGCGCCCGGTCTCCAGCTTGACCTCCAGCAGGGAGGCCGAGCGGAACGCCTCGATCAGGTCGTAGTGCGTGACGGAGGGCTTGCCGTCGGCCGTGACCGCCCACTTGTAGTCGTGGTTCGGGTGGCGGCCGATGGGCGCGTCGATGGTGCCGCTGGTCGGGTCGGGGTGTCCCTGCACGAGCGTGTGGTAGCGCTTGTCGACCGTGCGCTCCTTGAACTGGCGCTTGAGCGACGTGTACGCGTACTCCGACTTGGCGACGACCATGAGACCCGACGTGCCCACGTCGAGGCGGTGCACGATGCCCTGGCGCTCGGCGGCACCGGAGGTCGAGATGCGGTAGCCGGCGGCGGCGAGACCGCCGATCACGGTGGGCCCCGACCAGCCGGGCGAGGGGTGCGCGGCCACGCCGACCGGCTTGACGATCACGACCACGTCCTCGTCGTCGTGCACGATCTCCATGCCCTCGACCGGCTCGGCGACCACCCGCACCGGCGCGGGCGCCTGCGGCATCTCGACCTCCAGCCAGGCGCCGCCGCGCACCCGCTCGGACTTGCCGACCGCCGTGCCGTCGACCAGCACCTTGCCCGCCGCGGCCAGCTCCGCCGCCTTCGTACGGGAGAAGCCGAACATGCGGGAGATGGCGGCGTCGACGCGCTCGCCCTCCAGGCCGTCGGGCACGGGCAGGGTACGGATCTCGGGAAGGCTGCTCACCCGTCGAGTATGCCGGACTCCCCGGACACCGCCGCAGCGGAGTCCCGGGGTTCAGTCCCGGTGGACGGTTCCGTCCGGGTCGAGGCCGCGGAAGGACAGCAGCACGATCAGGATGCCGCCGCAGACGATCGCCGAGTCCGCCAGGTTGAAGACGGCGAAGTGCTTGGGCGCGATGAAGTCGACGACCGCGCCCTCGAAGACGCCCGGCGAGCGGAAGATCCGGTCGGTGAGGTTGCCCAGGGCGCCGCCGAGCAGCAGGCCCAGCGCGATCGCCCAGGGCAGGCTGTACAGCTTGCGCGCCAGCCGGGCGATCACCACGATCACGGCGGCCGCGATCACGGTGAAGATCACGGTGAACGCCTCACCGAAGCCGAAGGCGGCGCCCGCGTTGCGGATGGCCTCCAGTTGCAGCCAGTCCCCGATGATCCGGATCGGCGCGTGGTGCTCCAGCCTGGCGACCACGAGCAGCTTGCTGCCCAGGTCGAGGACGTAGGCGAAGGCGGCGACCGCGAACAGGACCGCGATCCGCCGCCGGCCCCGGGCCGGGGGCGCGGTGTCGGTGTCCGGGGCGGTTCGCTCGCCGGACGGGGCCCGCCCGCCGGACTCCTCCGGCCCGGCCCCCGCCGCTCCTGGGGTTTCCGGCGTACCGATGATGCGCTCCGCCTCTGCCACGTGAGTCCCTCAACCTAGGTTCCTGACTGAGGACGAGACTACGACACGACCCCGCCGGTCCATGTGTTCAGGACGGGATCATTGACGGCGTTCCTGTTTCTGCTTGCACTCCACGCACAGCGTGGCGCGCGGGAACGCCTGCATACGGGCCTTGCCGATGGGGTTGCCGCAGTTCTCGCACAGGCCGTAGGTGCCGGCGTCGAGGCGTTCCAGGGCGCGCTCGGTCTGTTCGAGCATCTCCCGGGCGTTGGCGGCGAGCGCCATCTCGTGCTCGCGCGTGATGTTCTTGGTGCCGGTGTCCGCCTGGTCGTCGCCGGCCCCGTCCCCGGAGTCCCGCATCAAGCCGGCCAGCGCCCGCTCCGACGCGTCGATCTCACCGCGCAGCCGCACCGCGTCGGCCTGCAGTTCCGCGCGCGCCTCGGCCACCTCTTGGAGGGTCCACGGCTCCTCACCGGGGCGCACCGCCAGTTCACCCGGCTCCACGGCGGCGATCCGCGCCTTGGGGACCGCGGTGGAGTTGTCCTCTGCTGTGGCCGTGCCAGGAGTCTTCTTCGCAACCACGGTCGTGGCTCCCGTCTGCTTCGCGGCCTCGACCGTGCCCGCCGTCGTGGCGGTGCCCTTCTCGGCCGCACTCTGTGTGGGGGTGCTCTTGGTGGCGCCCTTCGCGGCGCCGCTCCGTCCGGCGGCCCTGGCAGGGGCCGCCTTCCCGGCGGCGGCCTTCTTGGACGCCGCCTTGCGGGGGACGGCCTTCTTCGCCGCCGCCTTCCCGGCAGCAGTGCCGGTCGCCGCCGTCTTCCTGCCGGCCGCCGCCTTCCTCGCCGCCGGCCGCTCGGGACCGCCTTTCTCCTCGGCCGCCTTCTTCGAGGGGACCGCCTTCCCGGCCGCTCTCTTCGAGGGCGCCGCCTGGGACGCCGCCGCCTTCCTGGCGGCGGACCTCTTGCCTGCGGAGGTCCTGGCCGAGGAGGGCTCGGCCGCGGTCGTCACGGACGTCGCCTTCTCGGCGGCCGTCTTCGCTGTGGCCTTCTTCCCCGTGGCCTTCTTCCCTGTGGCCTTCTTCCGGGGGGCTGCCTCGGCAGACTCCGTACGGGCCGCCTTCTCGGCGGCCGAGGCCGCGCCGGCCCTCTTCGTGGCCGCCGTCTTCTTCGCCGGTGCCGAACGGGTGCTCTTCTTGCCGTTCACGTCCTTGGCCGCCACACCGCCGGAGGCAGCCGCACCCGTGGGTCTGCCGGACGCCGACTGCTGTACGGCGGTCTTCTTCGCCACCATGGCCGCGGCCCCTTCACATATTGTGATATTGCGCGCAAATCGTGCTGGGACGATAAATCGACTTCTGGCCCGCGGCAACGGGGCACGCCAACGAATCGCCCGCCGCACGAGCGCCGCACGGTGAGCCTGCATCCGTTGTGCCCAGCTCTCCGCCCGGTAATCCGCCAGGATCCGTGTCCCGGGATCCGGACGCCGCGGCCCTCGCCATTCGGGTCACCCGCCGCCCCGCACAGCCTCCTGCCGCGGGACCCGGAAAACCGGTCGGCCGCGGTCCGTGCGGCGCCGTACACTGGGCGGAGCGAAAAGCGTGGATGGGGACGAGTAGCGGCGTACGCAGCCATCAGCGATCCGGGGACGGTGGAAGCCCGGAGGCGAGCGCGACGTGAAGATCACCCCGGAGCCGCCGGAAGAAAGCCTTGGACAGTGGCTGCGCCCACGGCCCAGGGCCGGTAGAACCGGCATCGCGACCCCAATGAGGGGGCTCACCGGCGCGTACGGCGCACCGGGGAGCCAAGGAGGGTGGTACCGCGGGAGCGCGCCGCACACGGCGTACGGAGGATTCACGGAATTCCCGGCTCTCGTCCCTCCGACGGAAGGCAGTACGTCCGCCGGAGGAAGATCCATGACGCAGTACCGCCAGGTGCCCGCCCAGATCGACCTGCCCGCTCTCGAGCACGCGGTGCTCGACTTCTGGCGCGAGCAGAAGATCTTCGCCAAGAGCCTGGAGCAGTCCGAGGGCCGCCCCGAGTGGGTGTTCTACGAGGGCCCGCCCACGGCCAACGGCATGCCGGGAGCCCACCACATCGAGGCCCGTGTCTTCAAGGACGTCTTCCCCCGCTTCCGCACCATGCGCGGCTACCACGTGGCCCGCAAGGCCGGCTGGGACTGCCACGGCCTGCCCGTAGAGCTGGCGGTGGAGAAGGAGCTGGGCTTCTCCGGCAAGCAGGACATCGAGGCGTACGGCATCGCCGAGTTCAACGCCAAGTGCCGGGAGTCCGTGACCCGGCACACCGACGCCTTCGCCGAGCTGACCACCCGCATGGGCTACTGGGTCGACCTGGACGACGCCTACCGGACGATGGACCCCGAGTACGTGGACTCCGTCTGGTGGTCGCTGAAGGAGATCTTCACCAAGGGCCTGCTGGTCCAGGACCACCGCGTCGCCCCCTGGTGCCCGCGCTGCGGCACCGGCCTGTCCGACCACGAGCTGGCGCAGGGCTACGAGACGGTCATCGACCCCTCGGTCTACGTCCGCTTCCCCCTCACCTCCGGTCCACTCGCCGGCGAGGCCGCGCTCCTGGTGTGGACGACGACCCCGTGGACGCTGGTCTCCAACACCGCGGTCGCCGCCCACCCCGACGTCACCTACGTCGTCGCGACGAACGGCGAGGAGAAACTCGTCGTCGCCGAGCCGCTGCTCGGCAAGGCGCTGGGCGAGGGCTGGGAGCCCACGGGCCGGACCTTCTCGGGCACCGAGATGGAACGCTGGACGTACCGGCGCCCCTTCGAGCTGGTCGACTTCCCGGCGGACACGGAGACCCACTACGTGGTGAACGCCGAGTACGTCACGACGGAGGACGGTACGGGCCTGGTCCACCAGTCCCCCGCCTTCGGTGAGGAGGACCTCAAGGTCTGCCGCGCCTACGGCCTGCCCGTGGTCAACCCCGTGCGCCCCGACGGCACCTTCGAGGAGGACGTCCCGCTGGTCGGGGGCGTCTTCTTCAAGAAGGCGGACGAAAAGCTCACGGAGGACCTCCAGCAGCGCGGTCTGCTGTTCCGGCACATCCCGTACGAGCACAGCTATCCGCACTGCTGGCGTTGCCACACCGCGCTGCTCTACTACGCGCAGCCGTCCTGGTACATCCGCACCACGGCCGTCAAGGACCGGCTGCTGCAGGAGAACGAGAAGACGAACTGGTTCCCGGAGACGGTCAAGCACGGCCGCTTCGGTGACTGGCTGGACAACAACATCGACTGGGCGCTGTCCCGCAGCCGCTACTGGGGCACGCCACTGCCGATCTGGCGCTGCGAGGACGACCACCTCACCTGTGTCGGCTCCCGCGCGGAACTGACCGAGCTGACGGGCACCGACCAGTCGGAGCTGGACCCGCACCGCCCGTTCATCGACGAGGTCACCTTCGCGTGCCCGCAGTGCGCGAGGACGGCCACGCGCGTACCCGAGGTCATCGACGCCTGGTACGACTCGGGCTCGATGCCGTTCGCGCAGTGGGGCTACCCGTACAAGAACAAGGACCTCTTCGAGTCCCGCTACCCGGCGCAGTTCATCTCGGAGGCCATCGACCAGACCCGGGGCTGGTTCTACACCCTGATGGCGGTCGGCACGCTGGTCTTCGACAGGTCGTCGTACGAGAACGTGGTGTGCCTGGGCCACATCCTCGCCGAGGACGGCCGCAAGATGTCCAAGCACCTGGGCAACATCCTGCAGCCGATCCCGCTCATGGACCAGCACGGCGCGGACGCGGTCCGCTGGTTCATGGCGGCCGGAGGCTCCCCGTGGGCCGCCCGCCGGGTCGGCCACGGCACCATCCAGGAAGTCGTCCGCAAGACGCTCCTGACGTACTGGAACACGGTCGCCTTCCAGGCGCTGTACGCGCGCACGTCCGCCTGGGCGCCGAGCGAGGCCGACCCGGCCCCGGCCGACCGCCCCGTGCTCGACCGCTGGCTGCTGTCGGAACTCCACGCGCTCACCGACCAGGTGACCGAGGCCCTGGAGTCGTACGACACCCAGCGCGCCGGCAAGCTCCTGTCGGCGTTCGTCGACGATCTGTCCAACTGGTACGTCCGCCGCTCGCGGCGCCGCTTCTGGCAGGGCGACAAGGCGGCGCTGCGCACGCTGCACGAGGTCCTGGAGACGGTCACGAAGCTGATGGCGCCCATCACCCCGTTCATCACCGAGCGGGTCTGGCAGGACCTCGTCGTGCCGGTGACCCCGGGCGCCCCCGAATCGGTGCACCTGGCGTCCTGGCCGCAGGCGGACCTGTCCGCGATCGACCCGGAGCTGTCCCGGCAGATGGTGCTGGTGCGCCGCCTCGTCGAACTGGGCCGCGCCACGCGCGCGGAGTCGGGCGTCAAGACCCGTCAGCCGCTGCGGCGCGCCCTGGTCGCGGCGAGCGGGTTCGAGACGCTGGACCCGCAGCTGCACACACAGATCACCGAGGAGCTGAACGTCGAGGCGCTGGCATCGCTGAGCGAGGTCGGCGGGTCGCTCGTCGACACCACGGCGAAGGCGAACTTCCGCGCGCTGGGCAAGCGCTTCGGCAAGCGCGTCCAGGAGGTGGCGAAGGCCGTCGCGAACGCCGACGCGGCGGCGCTGTCCCTGGCACTACGCGAGGGCACGGCGTCGGTCGAGGTCGACGGCGAGACGATCGCCCTCGCCCCCGACGAGGTGATCATCACGGAGACCCCGCGTGAGGGCTGGTCGGTGGCGTCCGACTCCGGTGCCACGGTCGCCCTCGACCTGGAGATCACCGAGCAGCTGCGGCAGGCGGGCCTGGCCCGTGACGCGATCCGCCTGATCCAGGAGGCCCGCAAGAACAGCGGCCTGGACGTCGCCGACCGGATCGCGCTCCGCTGGACCGCCACGGACCCGGCGGTCATCGCGGCCCTGACCGAGCACTCCGGCCTGATCGCCGACGAGGTCCTCGCCACCGACTTCGCCCAGGGCGAGGCGGACGGCACATTCGGCGAACCGTTCACCGACGAACCGCTGACCCTGACGTTCCGCCTGCGCAAGGCCTGACGGCCCACACGAAGGCCGGCCCCGCCGAAAAATCTCGGCGGGGCGCGGCCTTCGGCGTTGTGTGCGCACGTACAACCGCTCCCCCGCCCGAACACACGGCGCACGAACCGGACCGCACAGCACAAGGGCGGGGCCCCGGATCGGAATCCGGGGCCCCGCCCTTGAGGCTGCCGACGCCTACGGCGTACGCGTCGCCGTCAGTTGTCGTCCTCGTCGATGAGGAACCCGCGCATCGGCGAGGGGGCCTGGCCCATGGGCGACGGGCCCTGCGGGCGCACCGGCGCCATCGGCTGCGTCATCGCCGGGGACATCTGCTGCTGACCGCCGTAGGACGGGCCGGAAGGACCCGGGCCACCGCCCATGGTCTGGTTGCCCCCGTAGGACGGGGCACCGGCACCCGCGGGAGCCATCGACGGCGCGGACGGCGACGGCAGAGAGGGCGCGGCCGGGGTGCGCGGCGGGGCCAGCGAGTCGTCCGCCTGGGTCTCCAGCTGGCGCAGCTGGGACTCCAGGTAGGACTTCAGCCTCGTGCGGTACTCGCGCTCGAAGCCGCGCAGGTCCTCGACCTTGCGCTCCAGCGTGGCGCGGGCGGACTCCAGGGAGCCCATCGCGACACGGTGCTTCTCCTGCGCGTCCCGCTCCAGGGCGTCGGCCTTGGCCCGGGCGTCGCGCTCCAGACCCTCGGCGCGGCTGCGGGCCTCGCCGACGATCTTGTTGGCCTCGGCACGGGCCTCGGCGATCGCCTGGTCGGCGGTCTGCTGGGCCAGCGAGAGGACACGGGCGGCACTGTCGCCGCCGGGGCCCTGACCGGGCATCCCCGGACCGCCCATGGGGCCGCCCATAGGACCGCCCATGGGGCCGCCCATCTGCTGCATCGGGGGCTGGCCCATCGGACCGTGTCCCTGGCCCATCGGACCGTGCCCCTGACCCATCGGCCCAGGACCCTGACCCATCGGACCGTGCCCCTGACCCATCGGCCCAGGACCCTGACCCATCGGGCCGGGACCCTGAGGACCGCCCTGCCCGCTGGGGCCCGCGGGCAGCTGCGGGGCACCGCTCGGCAGCTGGGGCGGGCCACCCATGGGGCCACCCATCTGCTGCTGCGGCGGGCCCGATATCCCGGCGGGCACGGGGGCACCCGGACCTCGCATACCCTGCTGCTGGTCCTGGGGCTCCGGGGGTTTCCGCATGTTCTGCTGGTTCTGCGCGGCGGCACGCGTGGCGGCGGCCAGCTTGGCGCGCAGATCCTCGTTCTCCCGGAGCAGACGGGTCAGTTCGGCTTCGACCTCGTCGAGGAAGGCATCGACCTCGTCCTCGTCATAGCCTTCTCGGAGGCGGACGGTCGTGAACTGCTTGTTCCGCACGTCCTCGGGGGTCAACGGCATCTCTTCACCTCAACGTAGTCATCGGCAGTCGGCAAGACCGTATCGTCCACAGTCACCTCGCGAGGTTGCCCACGATGGAGATCAGGATGTAGACGATGATCATCAGTACGAAGAAGGACAGGTCGAGCGCCACGCCCCCGAGACGCAGCGGCGGGATGAACCGCCGCAAAAGCTTCAACGGTGGATCGGTGACAGTGTAGGTGGCCTCCAGAACGACCACCATCGCCTTGCCGGGTTGCCATGAGCGGGCGAACTGGAAGACGTAGTCCATGACCAACCGGAAAATCAGCACGATGAGGAAACACATCAGCGCGATGTAGAGAACCTCCAAGACCACGCCCATGATCCGTGCTTCCCTCTCCCCTGTTCCGTGCGGCTTTCCGGTGGTACGTCTCAGCTCTGGTTGAAGAACCCGCCCTCTGCGATGCGGGCCTTGTCCTCCGCCGTGACATCGACGTTAGCAGGAGACAGCAGGAACACCTTCTGCGTCACCCGCTCGATACTGCCGTGAAGACCAAACACCAAACCGGCCGCAAAGTCGACAAGTCGCTTCGCATCTGTGTCATCCATCTCAGTCAGATTCATGATCACCGGGGTGCCCTCACGGAAGTGTTCCCCGATGGTACGGGCTTCGTTGTACGTCCGGGGGTGCAGCGTGGTGATCCGGTACGGCTCTCGTTCGGACACGACCTTGGGCATGATCACCGGTGCGTTCTTCTCCAGACTCTGACGTTCTTGTGTGATGGACGCCACGGGCGCGATGCGCGCCGGACGTCCGGAATCCGCGGGGAGGGAAGCAGAACGGGACACCGGATCACGCTGCGCCGGCGGCTGCACCGCTCGCACCGGTTCGTCCCTTTGGGACTGAAGTGCCTGGTGCGACTGATGAGACGGCTCGTGCCGCCTGCGGTCCCGCTCCGGCTCCGGGTCGAGCTCGGGCTCGAAGTCGTCGTCGGGGTCGAACCCCCTGCCGTCGTACCCATCGTCCTCCACGAGGCCGAGGTAGACCGCCATCTTGCGCATCGCGCCGGCCATGCTCTGAGTCCTCCGCTCTGTGGTGGATCGGCTGACGACTGCCAAGTGCCCGCGATCCACGAGGTCGTTATGCCCGCCTTTCGGCGGTAATGACCATATTTTCTGCTGTGGTCCGACTTCTTGGCGACGTTACCCGAGCCTGGGGCGGACTCCGAGTACCGCAGTGCCGACGCGCACATGTGTCGCCCCGGCGGCCACGGCCTGTTCGAGGTCCGCACTCATCCCTGCCGAGACCATGGTTGCAGCCGGATGGGCTCGGCGCAGGTCAGTCGACAAATCCATCAACCGCTCGAACGCCGCCTGTTGACGGCCCGCGTACTCTCCGGTGAGCGGCGCCACGGTCATCAGGCCGTCCAGCCGCAACCCGGGGGCCTGTGCGACGAGGTCGGCCAACTCTTCGATTCCCCCGGGCGCCACGCCCCCGCGCTCCCCCCGCCCGCCCTCGCCCGCGTCGAGCGCGACCTGGAGGAGGCACCCCACCTCGCGCCCGGCCCGAACGGCCTCCCTCGACAGCGCCGCCACGAGCCTGGGGCGATCGACGGACTGCACGAGATCCGCATAACCGACCACCGAGCGCACCTTGTTGGTCTGCAATTGACCGACAAAATGCCATGTAAGCGGCAGATCCGAGCATGCGGCCGCCTTGGGGGCCGCGTCCTGGTCACGGTTCTCGGCGACGTCACGCACACCGAGTTCCGACAGAATCCGCACATCGCTCGCGGGATAGGTCTTGGTGACCACGATCAGGGTCACTTCTTCCCGCTCGCGCCCCGCGGCCCGGCACGCAGCCGCGATGCGCTCCTCCACCTTCGCCAGGTTTGCGGCGATTTGATGCTTACGGTCCGTCATGCCTCATCAGTCCAGCCAGACATAGCCCGCGAGCCGTCCGGTGGTGCGGTCGCGGCGGTACGAGAAGTGATCACGCGATTCGCGCGTGCACACCGGCGACTGCGCCCGGTCGCGCACCCCGAGCCGTTCGAGCTGGGCGTGCACGCCGGCGGTCACGTCGACCGCGGGAGTGCTCCAGCTCGTCTCGGCGTACGCCGCCGGTTCGACGGCGGACACCTCGGCGCGCATCGCCTCCGGCACCTCGTAGCACCGGCCGCAGACGGCCGGTCCCGTGCGGGCGACGATCCGGGACGGTTCGGCACCCAGTTCCGTCATCGCGCGGACGGCGGCGGGGACGACCCCGGCGACCATGCCGGGGCGGCCCGCGTGGACGGCGGCCGCGACCCCGGCGGCCGGGTCGGCGAGCAGGACGGGCGTGCAGTCCGCCGTGAGCACGGCGAGGGCGAGACCGCGCCGTGCGGTGACGATCGCGTCCACCTCGGGTACGGCCGCGGCACCCCACGGCTCGTCGACCACGGCCACATCCGCCCCGTGCACCTGGTTCATCCAGACCACCCGGGCCGGGTCGAGGCCCAGCGCCCCCGCGGCCAGCTCCCGGTTGGCCCGTACCGCCCCGGGGTCGTCGCCGACCGCTCCGCCGAGATTGAGCTCCTCGTACGGAGCGGCGCTCACCCCGCCCCACCGGTCGGTGAAGGCGAAGTGCGCGCCGCTCACGGTGTCGCGCTGTCCTATCACTTCAGGAAGTCCGGCACATCCAGCTCCTCGGCCGCGCTGTCCGAGTAGGTCCGCGACGGCGGCACCGACGGGGTGACCGGGAGATCGCCCACCGGCTCCGGGGCCGGTTCCGGCGCCTCCTTCGGTGTGACGCTGCCGAGCGAGCCGAAGGAGGGGCGGCTGTCCACGGGGCGGACCGGCTCCTCGCGCTTGACCGAGGACGCGCCGAGGACGTTGTCCCGCTTGGCGGGGGGCTGCCCGCCGTCGAAGCCGGCCGCGATCACCGTCACCCGCACCTCGTCGCCGAGGGCGTCGTCGATGACCGCGCCGAAGATGATGTTGGCCTCGGGGTGCGCGGCCTCGCTCACCAGCTGGGCGGCCTCGTTGATCTCGAAGAGGCCGAGGTCCGAGCCGCCGGAGATGGACAGCAGCACGCCCCGGGCGCCGTCGATGGACGCCTCCAGCAGCGGGGAGGAGATCGCCATCTCGGCCGCGGCCACCGCGCGGTCGTCACCGCGGGCCGAGCCGATGCCCATGAGGGCCGAACCGGCTTCGGACATCACGGACTTGACGTCGGCGAAGTCGAGGTTGATGAGACCGGGGGTGGTGATGAGGTCGGTGATGCCCTGGACACCGGAGAGCAAGACCTGGTCGGCCGACTTGAAGGCGTCGAGGACGGAGACCTGGCGGTCCGAGATGGACAGCAGCCGGTCGTTCGGGATGACGATGAGGGTGTCGACCTCTTCGCGCAGCTCGGCGATGCCGTCCTCGGCCTGGTTGGCGCGGCGCCGCCCCTCGAAGGTGAACGGGCGCGTGACCACGCCGATGGTGAGGGCGCCCAGCGAGCGCGCGATGTTGGCCACGACGGGCGCGCCGCCGGTGCCGGTGCCGCCGCCTTCACCGGCCGTCACGAAGACCATGTCGGCCCCCTTGAGGACCTCCTCGATCTCCTCGCGGTGGTCCTCGGCGGCCTTGCGGCCCACGGCCGGGTTGGCGCCGGCGCCGAGTCCGCGGGTGAGTTCGCGGCCGACGTCGAGCTTGACGTCGGCGTCGCTCATCAACAGAGCTTGCGCGTCGGTGTTGATGGCGATGAACTCGACGCCCTTGAGACCGACCTCGATCATCCGGTTGATGGCATTGACACCACCGCCGCCGACACCGATGACCTTGATGACTGCGAGGTAGTTCTGCGGTGCTGCCACGTCGAAGGCCTCTCGCCTCGAATTACGTCGCCGTCGTTCCGCGGGTGCTCCGCGAGGCGACGGCTGATGCCGAATGGGACGGTCCGAACGCCGACCCGAACCCTAACCCTGAAGTTTAGGGTTACCAGTGTGCCTGTTCCTTGGACTCTTCCGAACAGGACACTAAGTCGACAAGCGGCGCCCGTTCAACGAACACGCCGAACCTCCCGTTTTTCTTTTCACCCTATGTGATCAGCCATAGCGCTGCCCAACCAGGGTGCTGGCCTGCGCTGATGTGCGTCAACTACCCGATGACGCGGGGGCGGTGGGGACACTCACGTCGAAGTGCCGGGCGCGGGGCGCGGCTTTCATCAGCGCGGTCAGCGCGGCCGCCTTGGCCCGTCCCCTCTCCCCGCTGCCCCACATCACGCCGCGGCCTCCCGTCAGCTCCAGCGAGATGGAGTCGTAGGAACGGACCTTGACGGTCCGGGTGTCGCGGGCGACGGCGGCCGGAATGTCCCGGGCGACCCGCACCGCCTCGCGGATCAGCCGGTCGGTGCCGAAGCGGCGCATGCCGGGCGACGGGGTCAGCGTCAATTCCAGTACGGGAACCGCCCTGGGCGGCTCCGGAACCGTGGCGAACCGCACCCCCTCCTTGTCCACTTCGTCGAATTTCCCCCTGTTTCCGACCAACAGAACCGGAGTACGTTCGGTCACGTCCAGCCGGATTCCACGGGGCCAGGAACGGACGACGTCGACCGAGTCGATCCGGGGCAGTTTCCGGCGCACACGCGCCTCGATCGCATCGGTGTCGAGGGAAATCAGGGGCGATCCGAGCGGCACGTCGGCCGCCTCGCGCACCTGCGCCCCCGTCAGGACCCGAGTTCCGGAGACGGAGACATGCCGTACGCGCAGATACGGTGAGCCGTACAGCAGCCAGACAAATCCGCCTGCCGCCAACACCGCTGCCAGCAAAAGGATGATGAGCATATGAGGGCGGCGCAGCCGGCCACGCCGAGGCGGCCGGGGCGGGCCGGACTCCCGTTGCTGCCGCTTGCCGCGCTCGGCGGTCGTCGGTCCGGCCACGTGCACTCCCCTTCCCTGGCCGGGCTCACCTCCGGGGCGCTCCGGCCGGCGCCGGGAGCCGACCGTGCCCGGCCCTTTGGGCCTGCGTGCTCCCCCAAGCTCTTCGAGCAGGGGGGACCCCCAGGCCTCCCGGCACCGGCGCGTCCCTTCGGCTCACCCGCCGATGTGTCACTGGTGGTGGCGCGAGGCGATCGCCTCGTACACCATGCCGACGAGCAGGTCGTCGGCGTCCCGGCGCCCGAACTCCGCGGCGGCGCGGGACATCTCGTACAGCCGGTGCGGATCGGCGAGCACGGGCAGGACATTGCGCTGGACCCACTCGGGCGTCAGTTCCGCGTCGTCGACCAGCAGTCCGCCGCCGGCCTTGACCACCGGCTGGGCGTTCAGCCGCTGTTCGCCGTTGCCGATGGGCAGCGGGACGTAGGCGGCCGGGAGCCCGACGGCGGAGAGTTCGGCGACGGTCATCGCGCCCGCACGGCAGAGCATCATGTCGGCCGCGGCGTACGCGAGATCCATCCGGTCCAGGTAGGGTACCGGGATATAGGGGGGCATTCCCGGCATCTGGTGCACCTGCGGCAGTTCGTTCTTCGGACCGACCGCGTGCAGGATCTGGATGCCGGACTGCTGCAGGTACGGGGCGACCTGCTGGATCACCTCGTTGAGCCGGCGCGCGCCCTGCGAGCCGCCGGAGACCAGCAGCGTCGGCAGGTTCGGGTCCAGCCCGAAGGCGGCGCGGGCCTCGGGACGCATGGCGGCGCGGTCCAGGGTGGCGATGGAGCGGCGCAGCGGGATGCCGATGTAGCGGGCGCCCCGCAGCTTGCTGTCCGGGGTGGAGACGGCGACCTGGGCCGCGTACCGCGAACCGATCTTGTTGGCGAGGCCGGGGCGGGCGTTGGCCTCGTGGATGACGATCGGCACGCCGAGGCGCTTGGCGGCCAGGTAGCCGGGCAGGGCGACATAGCCGCCGAAGCCGACGACGACATCCGCCTTGGTGCGCTCGAGGATCTGTTCCGCCGCCTTGATCGTGCCGCGCAGCCGCCCGGGGACCGTGATCAGTTCGGGGGTCGGCTTCCGCGGCAGGGGGACGGCGGGGATCAGCGCGAGTTCATAGCCCCGCTCGGGTACGAGCCGGGTCTCCAGGCCGCGCTCCGTGCCCAGGGCCGTGATCCCCACGGTCGGGTCCTGCCTGCGCAGGGCGTCCGCGAGGGCGAGCGCGGGCTCGATGTGGCCGGCGGTCCCCCCACCGGCGAGTACGACATGCACCGAAATTCACCGCTCTCCGGACGAGCGCGCCGCCGAGGCGCGCCGTCGCATCGTGTTCCGTCTCCGAGGTCCCGCAGGGCCTCCCGCCCGCTTTCTACCAAAGCGGGGTTGCCGCATCGCAAGCGCCGCCCGCGCAGCGGGCTCGTCGCGCGCGAAGGCGATCAGCAGCCCGATGGCGAACATGGTCGGCAGCAGGGCGGACCCTCCGTAGGAGAACAGCGGGAGGGGGACACCGGCGATCGGCAGCAGGCCGAGCACCGCACCGATGTTGATCATCGCCTGAGCGGTGATCCAGGTCGTCACGCCTCCCGCGGCGTACCTCACGAAGGGGTCCTCCGTGCGTCCGGCCACGCGGATACCCGCATAGCCTAGAGCCGTGAAGAGGGCGAGTACCGACAGCGTCCCCGCGAGGCCCAGTTCCTCACCGGCGACGGCGAAGATGAAGTCGGTGTGCGCTTCGGGGAGTTGACCCCATTTCTCCACGCTCGCGCCGAGGCCGGAACCGAACAGTCCGCCGGACGCCAGCGCGTAGATCCCGTGCACGGCCTGCCAGCACTGGTCGTTCGGGCCCGGGTCGGCGGCACCGATGCAGGCGAGACGGGCCATGCGGTTCGGGCTGGTCTTGATCAGGACGACGCCGATGGCCGCGGCGATCGCCAGCACCCCGACGAACATCCTGGTGGGCGCCCCGGCCAGCCACAGCAGGCCGAACAGGATCGCGGTCAGGATGATCGCCGTGCCCATGTCGCCGCCCAGCATGATCAGCCCGAGCAGCAGGAACGCCACCGGGACGAGCGGCACCAGCATGTGCTTCCACTGCGTGAGCAGCCGCTTCTCCTGCTTGCGCGCGATCAGGTCGGCACCCCACAGCACCAGCGCGAGCTTGCCGAACTCGCTGGGCTGGATCTGGAAGGAACCGCCGAGCGCGATCCAGTTCTGGTTGCCGTTGACCGCCATCCCTATCCCCGGCACCTGCACCAGGACCATCAGGAAGACGGCGCCCGCCAGGATCGGGTACGCCAGCGCCCGGTGCAGCTTCACGGGCATCCGCGAGGCGACGAGCAGCAGCAGGGTCCCGATCGACGCCGCGAGGAACTGCTTCCGGAAGAAGTACGACCCGGGCAGCGACATCTGCAGCGCGGTGATCTGGGAGGCCGAGTAGACCATCACCAGGCCGAGCACGGTGATCAGCAGGCTGCCGCCGAGGATCAGGTAGTACGCGGTGAGGGGCCGGTCCCAGGCCCGCCGGGTCCGCGTGAGCAGGCGTGCCACGGGGTTGTCGCGCGGGGAGCGGAACACATCGGGCCGCTTCGCGGCCCGCTGGACGGGAGGACGGCCGGTACGGCTGCCGGGCACGCCGCTCACCCCGCCGCGACGCGCCGGCACGGCGCCGTGCCACCGGCGGAAAGCCGACGGCGAGACACCAACCACATCCCTGTCACGCGTCCCTCCCAGGGGTCCGGGCGCGCCCGGACTGACCGAGACCCGCCGTCAGGCGCCCGCGCCGAGTTCGCGAACCGCTTCCGCGAAGGCGTCGCCGCGCTTGTTGTAGTTCGCGAACATGTCCATGGAGGCACAGGCCGGTGCCAGCAGCACCGTGTCGCCCGCGCGAGCGAGCCTCCGCGCCTCCCGCACAGCCGCGGGCATCGCCCCAGTGTCGGTCCGTTCGAGGTCGACGACGGGCACTTCCGGCGCGTGTCGCGCAAGGGCTTCACGGATCAGCGCCCGATCCGCCCCGATGAGCACCACGCCCCGCAGCCGCGGTGCCGAACTGGCGACCAGCTCGTCGAAGACCGCGCCCTTGGCGAGCCCGCCCGCGATCCACACGATCGACTCGTACGCCGCCAACGACGCCTGCGCCGCATGCGTGTTGGTGGCCTTGGAGTCGTCGATGTAGGCCACCCCGTCCACGTCCGCCACGTGCGCGATGCGGTGGGCGTCCGGTGTGAAGGCCCGCAGCCCGTCCCGCACGGCCTCCGGGGGCACCCCGAAGGCACGCGCGAGGGCCGCCGCGGCAAGTGCGTTGGCGATGTTGTGCGGTGCCGGCGGGGTGACGTCGGAGACCTCCGCCAGCTCCTGGGCGTTCCGCTGCCGGTTCTCGACGAACGCCCGGTCGACCAGGATGCCGTCCACGACACCGAGTTGGGAGGGCGCGGGGGTGCCGAGCGTGAAGCCGACGGCCCGGCAGCCCTCCTCGACGTCCGCCTCGCGCACCAGGTCCTCGGTGGCCTTGTCGTCGGCGTTGTAGACGCAGGCGACCCGATTGCCCTCGTAGATGCGGCCCTTGTCGGCCGCGTACGCCTCCATGGAGCCGTGCCAGTCGAGGTGGTCGGGCGCCAGGTTGAGCACGGCGGCGGAGTGGGCGCGCAGCGACGGCGCCCAGTGGAGCTGATAACTCGACAGCTCCACCGCCAGGACGTCGTACCGCTCCTCGCCGAGCACGGCGTCCAGCAGCGAGACCCCGATGTTGCCGACGGCGGCCGTGCGCAGGCCCGCCGCCTTCAGGATCGAGGCGAGCATCTGCACGGTCGTGGTCTTGCCGTTGGTGCCGGTCACGGCGAGCCAGGCGGCCGCGTCGGGGCCCCGTAGCCGCCAGGCCAGCTCGACGTCGCCCCAGACCGGGACGCCCGCCCCGGCCGCGGCGGCGAACAGCGGCTTGTCGGGCCGCCAGCCCGGCGCGGTGACGATCAGCTCGGTGCCCTCCGGCAGGGTGGCCCCGTCCCCCAGCCGGACCGTGACGCCGAGCGCCTCCAGCTCCGCGGCCTGCGCCCGGGCCCGCTCGTCGTCGCCGTCGTTGACGACCGTCACGGTCGCGCCGAGGCCGTGCAGCACCCTGGCCGCCGGGACGCCCGAGACGCCGAGGCCGGCGACGGTGACGTGCTTGCCCTGCCAGTCGGTCACTTTTCCGCTGCCCATCCCGCGTAGAAGATGCCCAGTCCCACGATCACGCAGATGCCCTGAATGATCCAGAAGCGGACCACGACGAGGACCTCGGACCAGCCCTTGAGTTCGAAGTGGTGCTGGAGCGGTGCCATCCGGAAGACCCGCTTGCCGGTCAGGCGGAACGAGCCGACCTGGATGACGACGGACAGGGTGATCAGGACGAAGAGGCCGCCGAGCAGCGCGAGCAGCATCTCGGTGCGGGAGCAGATCGCGAGCCCGGCCAGGGCGCCGCCCAGGGCCAGGGAACCGGTGTCGCCCATGAAGATCTTGGCGGGCGAGGTGTTCCACCACAGGAAGCCGAGGCAGGCGCCCATCAGCGCGGAGGCGACCACGGCCAGGTCGAGCGGATCGCGGACCTCGTAGCAGGCGGCCGGGTTGGTCAGGGTCGCGGCGTTGGCGCAGGACTCCTGGAACTGCCAGACGCCGATGAAGGTGTACGCGCCGAAGACCAGCACGGAGGCACCGGTGGCGAGGCCGTCGAGGCCGTCGGTGAGGTTCACGCCGTTCGACATCGCGAGGATCATGAACAGCGCCCAGATCACGAACAGCACCGGGCCGATGGTCCAGCCGAAGTCCTGCACGAAGGAGAGCTTGGTGGACGCCGGGGTGTTGCCCCGGGCGTCGGCGAACTGCAGCGCGAGCACGGCGAAGGCGATGCCGACGATCAGCTGGCCGGCCATCTTCGCCTTGGCCCGCAGACCGAGCGAGCGCCGCTTGACGATCTTGATGTAGTCGTCCAGGAAGCCGACCAGGCCCATGCCGCCCATCAGACCGAGCACCAGCAGCCCGGAGAAGGTCGGCGTGTAGCCCGTGATCACCTTGGACAGGAAGTACGCGGCGATCGTCGCCAGGATGAAGGCGATGCCGCCCATCGTCGGCGTACCGCGCTTGCTGTGGTGCTCGCGCGGACCGTCGTCGCGGATGTACTGACCGTAGCCCTTGCGGGCCAGCAGCTTGATCAGCAGCGGGGTGCCGATCAGGGTCAGGAAGAGGCCAATGACTCCTGCGAACAGGATCTGCTTCATCATCGGGCGGCAACCTCACCCTCGGCACCGGCCTCGAGCAGCGCCTGCGCCACGCTCTCGAGCCCGACCGACCGGGACGCCTTCACGAGTACGACGTCTCCCGGGCGCAATTCGCTGCGCAACAGGTCGACCGCCGCCTGTGCGTCGGACACGTGCACCGACTCCTCACCCCACGAACCCTCGTTATATGCGCCCAGTTGCAGCCAGGACGCTTCTCTGCCCCCGACCGCGACGAGCTTGCTGACGTTGAGCCGGACGGCGAGCCGTCCGACGGCGTCGTGCTCGGCGAGCGCCTCGTCCCCGAGCTCGGCCATCTTGCCGAGCACCGCCCACGTACGCCCCCCTTGTGCCCGTGCGGCCTTGCCCATCGCCGCGAGCGCACGCAGTGCGGCCCTCATGGACTCGGGGTTCGCGTTGTAGGCGTCGTTGACGACGGTCACGCCGTCCGGGCGCTCGGTGACCTCCATCCGCCAGTGGGAGAGGGAGCCCGCCTCGGAGAGCGCGAGGGCGATCTCGTCTGCGGACATGCCCAGCTCATGGGCGACGGCGGCCGCGGCGAGCGCGTTCGACACGTGGTGCTCACCGTACAGGCGCATGGTCACATCGCTGCACCCGGAGGGTGTGTGAAGGATGAAAGAGGGCTGTCCGCTGTCCGTGAGTCTCACGTTCTCGGCGCGTACGTCCGCTTCGCCGGACTCTCCGAAAAGGAGGACCTTCGCCTGAGTACGGGAGGCCATGGCGCGTACGAGCGGATCGTCGGCGTTGAGGACCGCGACGCCGCCGGCGTCCGCCGCGGGCAGGCTCTCGACGAGTTCGCCCTTCGCCTGGGCGATCTGGTCGCGGCTGCCGAACTCGCCGATGTGGGCGGTGCCGACGTTGAGCACGAGGCCGATGCGCGGCGGGGTCAGGCCGGTGAGGTAGCGAATGTGGCCGATGCCGCGGGCGCCCATCTCCAGGACGAGGAACTTCGTGTCCTCGGTGGCGCTGAGGGCGGTGAGCGGCAGCCCGATCTCGTTGTTGAGCGAGCCGGGCGTCCACACGGTCGGTGCCTTGCGCTGGAGCACCTGCGCGATGAGGTCCTTGGTGCTGGTCTTGCCCGCGGAGCCGGTGAGGGCCACGAGGGTGGCTCCCAGCCGCCCGACGACGTGGCGGGCGAGGGCGCCGAGGGCCGCCTGGACGTCGTCCACGACGATCGCGGGCACGCCGACGGGGCGGGACGCCAGCACGGCGGCGGCACCCGCCTCCACGACCGCCTGCGCGTAGTCGTGTCCGTCCACGCGCTCGCCGACGAAGGCGACGAAGAGGCTGCCGGGCTCCACTTCGCGGGAGTCCCGGACGACCGGTCCGGTCACCTGGACGGACGGGTCCGGTATGTCGTGCGTCTGCCCGCCGACGACTGAGGCGATCTCGGCGAGGGAGAGGGCGATCACAAGTTCATCCCTGGGTCTTCTGGATAGCTTCGCGGAGCACCTGGCGGTCGTCGAAGGGACGGACCACTCCGGCGATGTCCTGGCCCTGCTCGTGGCCCTTGCCCGCGACCAGCACGGTGTCCCCGGGCCGCGCACGGGCGACGGCCGCCGCGATGGCGGCGGCCCGGTCCTCGAAGACCTGCACCTCGCCGCGTTCGTGGGCGGGCACGGAGGCCGCGCCTTCGAGCATGGCCGCGAGGATCGCGAGGGGATCCTCGGAGCGGGGGTTGTCCGAGGTGAGCACGGCCGTGTCGGCGAGCCGGGCCGCGGCGGCGCCCATCGGCGCGCGCTTGGTCCGGTCCCGGTCGCCGCCGCAGCCGAGCACCACGTGCAGCCTGCCCTCGGTCACCTTGCGCAGGGCGCGCAGCACCGACTCGACCGCGTCGGTCTTGTGCGCGTAGTCGACGACCGCGAGGTACGGCTGCCCGGCGTCCACGCGCTCCAGCCGTCCCGGTACGCCCGGTACGGCGGCGATGCCGTCGGCGGCGGTCTGCGGGTCGAGGCCGGCGGTGGCCAGGGCGGCGATCGCGGCGAGGGTGTTGGCGACGTTGAAGGGGCCCGGCAGCGGCGACCTGGCGGCGATCCGCTCCCCCTTGGGGCCGGTCACGGTGAACGTCGCGTCCACCGGGCCGATCCGGACGTCCTCGGCGCGCCAGTCGGCGTCGGGGCTGCCTTCGGCGGAGAAGGTGACGACGGGCACGCCGGCCTCCTTGGCGAGCCTGCGGCCGTACTCGTCGTCCTGGTTGACGACGCCGACCCGGCTGCGTTTCTCCGTGAACAGCTGCGCCTTGGCCCGGTAGTAGTCCTCCATGTCCGAGTGGAACTCCATGTGTTCCGGGCTCAGATTGGTGAAGACCGCGACGTCGAAGACGCAACCGTCGACCCGGCCCAGCACCAGAGCGTGGCTGGAGACCTCCATGGCGACCGCCTCGACCCCGCGCTCGCGCATGACGGCGAAGAGTGCCTGCAGGTCGGTGGCTTCGGGCGTGGTGCGCTCGGACTTGACGCGCTCCTCGCCGATCCGCGTCTCGACGGTGCCGACGAGCCCGGTGCTGCGGGAGGTCCGCAGGCCCCCCTCGACGAGGTACGCGGTCGTGGTCTTGCCGGAGGTGCCGGTGATGCCGATCTGGAGCAGAGCGCGCCCGGGGTGGCCGTAGATCCTGGCCGCCAGCTCGCCCATCCGCCCGCGCGGATCGTCGACCACCAGGACCGGGATCCCCGTCTCGGCGGCGCGCCCGGCGCCCGTGGGGTCGGTCAGCACCGCGACGGCGCCGAGGCCGGCCGCCTGGGCGGCGAAGTCGGCGCCGTGCAGCCGGGCGCCGGGCAGAGCGGCGTACAGGTCGCCGGGGCGGACGGCGCGCGAGTCGTGGGTGATGCCCGTGACCTCGGCGGCGGTCTCCGGCGCGGTGACGCCCAGCCGGTCGGCGAGCTCCGCGAGGGGTACGGCGGAGACGTGGACCGGTCGCGGCGGTCCCGGATAGGTCACGGAAGCGCCCTCCTGGGGGGTGGGGGACTGATCAGCGTGTGGCACGGCGGTGAGCGTACCGGGCCCACCCCCGCCCGGGCTAAAACGGAGGCCGGGCGCAGGACGGTCCGGTGAGGGCGGGGCTGGGAGACGGGAGGGCGAGGGCGAGGGCGGGGGCTGGTTCCCGGGATCGGGGGTGATCGTTGTCACGAGCTGGTTCCTGGTCGGTCTTTCCCGTAGTGCTGATCATGGCGTGAACGTGACGGGGAGGTTCGCCGCCCCGGCGCCGGTGGGCGGCACCTGGAGGGTCTTCAGGGCGAACTCCATGACCTGTTTGAAGATCGGACCGCAGATCTGGCCGCCGAAGTAGCTGCCCTTGGTGGGGTTCTGGATCGCACAGTAGACGGTGACCCGGGGCTTGTCGGCGGGTGCGAATCCGGCGAAGGAGGACGTGTAGCCGCGGTACCTGCCGGTGGCCGGATCCACGCGGTTGGCCGTACCCGTCTTCCCCGCGACCCGGTAGCCGGGGATGCGCGCCTTGACGCCCGTTCCCTGCTCGTCGTCCACGACGGACTCCAGCATCTGGGCGAGGGTCCTCGCCGTCTTCTCGCTGACGACCCGGGTCTCCTTGGGCTTCGGGGCGGGCGTGAAGCGCCCGTCCGCGCCCTTGGTGCCGCGCACGAGCGTGGGCTCGATGCGGACGCCTCCGTTGGCGACGGTCGAGTAGACCGACGCGGCCTGCACCGCGTTGATCGACAGGCCCTGGCCGAAAGGAATCGTGTACTGCTGCGACGTCGACCAGCTGCCGGGGGGCGCGAGGATGCCCCTCGTCTCGCCGGGGAACCCGAGCCCGGTCGGACTGCCGATGCCGAACTTGCGCAGGTACGAGTAGAGGACCCGGTTGGCCTCCGCCTGCGTCGTGCCGAGCTGGCCGGCCGCCAGGATGGTGCCGATGTTGCTGGACCTGGCGAGGACTCCGTTGAGCGTCAGGTACCAGGTCGTGTGGTCCATGTCGTCCTGGAACATCCGGTCGCCGCGGTGCAGCCGGTTGGGCACGGTGACGTGCGTCATCGGCGTGGCGACGTTCTCCTGGAGCACGGCCGCCATCGACATGACCTTGGCGGTGGAGCCGGGCTCGTACGCGTCCTGGAGGGCCGCGTTGCCCAGGGCCGCCGGATCGGCCTTCGACAGGTCGTTGGGGTCGAAGCCGGGCGAGTTCGCCATGGCCAGGATCTGGCCGGTCCGCGTGTCCTGCACGACCACGTAGCCGCGGTCCGCCTTCGACTTCTTCACCTGCTCGGTGATCGCGTTCTGGGCGGCCCACTGGATGTCGCGGTCGATGGTCAGCTCGATGTCGGATCCGGCCACCGCGGGCGTCTCGGTGGAGCCCGCGGTCGGCACCAGACGGCCCCCGGACTGGGCATAGCGGATCCTGCCGTCCTGGCCGGCCAGCTCCTTGTTCAGCAGCTGCTCGATGCCGCCGCCGCCCTTGCCCTCGGCGTTGACCCAGCCCAGTATCCCGGCGGCGAGGCCGCCGTTCGGGTAGACGCGCTTGCTGGTGGGCTCGGCGAGGACGCCCGCGAGGACGCCGACCCCGTCCTTCTCGCTCTCGGCCTTCGCCGCCAGCGTGTTCTTCAGGTCCTTGATCTGCTTCCAGACCTGGGGGGTCCGGCGGCGCGCCAGCAGGACGTAGCGGGTGTGCGGGGTCCTGAGCTTCTTGGCGATCGCGGCGGTGTCCTGGCCGAGGATCGGGGCGAGAAGCTCGGCCGCCTGCTCGGGCGCGTCCGGCCTCTTGGTGGCCTCCTCGGTGAACAGCGTGGGATCGGCCGTGATGTCGTACGCGTCCACGCTGGTCGCCAGCTCGTTGCCGTCACGGTCCGTGATCTCGCCGCGCACGGCGGCCAGGGTGCGGCCGACGTACCGGTTCTGGTCGGCCTTGGCGGCGTACGCGCTCGCGTCCACGGCCTGCACCTGCAGCAGCCGTGCGACGAAGGCGAGCATGACCAGGGTCAGGGCGAGGCCGACCATGCGCAGCCGGGGGCGCGGGCTGCCGAGCCGGATGTTTCGGGACGCGGGGCCGCCGCGGGCCTGGGCGGCCGGGCGGGGGGCGGGGCGGGCACCGGGCGCCGGGTGGCGCCGGGCGCCGGGGCGCTCGGGCCGGGCGGGGCCGGGCACGCGGCGGCGCGGCGGTTCCCTGTCGGACACTTCCGTCACCTGCCGGGGGTCGTGGAAGGGGCTGTGGGCGGTGTGGAGGACCCGGCCGTGGGACGGGCCGCCGAGTCGGCGGCCGGCGACAGCGGCGGCGCCGTGCCGCTCGGCGATGCCGGCGCCGACGGCGACGGCGACGCCGGCGGCGGCGATGTGCCGGACGGCGTGGCCGCCGGGTCCTGGGACGGTGGCGGGGACGCCGTCGCGCTCGCGTCGGGGCCGAGCGCCCCGGGCGAGCCCTCGTCCCCGGTGCTCTCCGCGGACTGCTGGGCGGCGGCCTCGGGGACGCCCCTGACGGTGCCGTCGGGGTTGAGGAAGGCGGGGTCGCCGCCGGGGACCATGCCGAGTTCGCGGGCGCGGCGCTGCAGGGCGTCGGGGGCCGAGTAGGCGTCCACGTCCCGCTGGAGGGCCTGCTCCTCGTCGGTGAGGTTCTTGGTCTCCCGCTGCAGGTCGTCGAGCTTGAACGCGCCCTCGCTGAGCGCGGAGTTCAGTACGAGGAGCCCGATGAGCCCGCCGCCGAGCAGCAGGACGACGAGCAGCACGAAGGGGGTACGGGCGGCGGCCTCGGCGCCGCGCACGGGAATCAGCCGGGCCAGCCGGGCGGCCCGCCCCCTGAGTTCGGGTCTTCTGCTCACACGCCCTCCCGCCTCGCGCGCGCCCCGGGTCCGCGGCTCACTCGACCACCCCTTCCGTCCGGCTCACCCGGCGTGCTCCCGTCCGGCCCACTCGGCGTCCGGCCCGCTGGGCGTCCGGCCCACTGGGCGTCCTCCGTCCCGCTCACCCGGTGTCCCGGCGTCCGGCTGACCCGGTGTCCCCGCATCCGGCTCACTCGATGTCCTCGCGGATGCGCTCGGCGCCGCGCAGGCGCGCAGGCGCCGCGCGCCGGTTCTCGGCCACCTCGTCATCGGTGGGAAGTTCGGCACCGCGTGTGAGGAGCTTGAGCCGGGGCTGGTGGTGCTCGGGCACGACGGGCAGGCCGGGGGGTGCCGTGCTCGCGGCGCCGGCCGCGAGCACCTGCTTGACGAGGCGGTCTTCGAGCGAGTGATAGGAGAGGACGGCGATCCGGCCGCCGACGGCGAGCGCCTTCACGGCGGCGGGGATCGCCCTCTCCAGGACGGCGAGTTCGCCGTTGACCTCGATACGGAGCGCCTGGAAGGTGCGCTTGGCCGGGTTGCCGCCCGTCCGTTTGGCCGCCTGCGGCAGCGCGTCCCGGATCAGCTCCACGAGTCGCGCGCTGTTCGTGAACGGCTCCTTCTGGCGCTCGCGCACGATCGCCGACACGATCCGCTTGGC
This sequence comes from Streptomyces sp. PSU-S4-23, assembly GCF_055632315.1. Lineage (NCBI taxonomy): Bacteria > Bacillati > Actinomycetota > Actinomycetes > Kitasatosporales > Streptomycetaceae > Streptomyces > Streptomyces sp. PSU-S4-23. The sequence continues at coordinate 1,973,564 of NZ_JBVMUU010000002.1, forward strand.
CTGTTTCTCCTCGCCGTAGGCCCGCAGGATCCGCACGAGTTCACCCGCCGGGTAGGTGTTGAGGACCTCGGCGGCGCTGATGCCCGTCGTCTGGTCCATGCGCATGTCGAGGGGGGCGTCCTGCGCGTACGCGAAACCGCGCTCCGCCTCGTCGAGTTGCATGGAGGAGACGCCCAGGTCGAACAGCACGCCCTGGACGCGTGGAACGCCGAGCCGTTCGAGCACGTCGGGGAGTTCGTCGTAGACCGCGTGCACCAGCGTGGCGCGCTCCCCGAAGGGGGCGAGCCGCTCCCCGGACAGGCGCAGCGCCTCCTTGTCACGGTCGAGCCCTACCAGCCGGACCTCGGGAAACCGCTTCAGCAGCGCCTCGCTGTGTCCGCCGAGTCCCAGGGTGCAGTCGACGACGACGGCTCCCGGCTCGGTCAGGGCCGGAGCCAGCATGTCCAGGCACTGCCGGAGCATGACGGGCACATGGCGGCCGGCCGGTCGCCCGCCGCCGTTGTCGGGAAGCGCATCGCGCCCTGTCACTTCGGGGCCTCTCGGATCCGGCGCGGCCGGTGCGTACCGCCGGGTCCCCGCCCTCTCCCGGCTGACGCCGGGTGTTCCCCGGTGAAGAGGTCGCCCGCCGGCGCCGGAAGCGTCAGCCCACCGGGAGCGGGAGGAGGCCGAGCCGTACGTACGCGCCGCGCACGCGGGGAGAAACCGGCGGTGCCGCCGGGCTCTCCGGGTGAACAGTCCGCGGGGAGAGCGTCTCGCCTCCCGCTTCGCGTCACTTTAGTCCACCCTGTCTCGCGGTCAATCAACCGGCCTGCGCGTCGCGCACCCGGCCCGTCGCCGCGGCGCACTGTGCGCAGATTCACCCGTCCGGCGGCGTTTCACTGTCCGTGTGGGTTACGTCACAACAAGCCGCGATGACGTTCTTTGTGCCCTCTCACAGCAGGCCCGGACCGTCTGTGACCAGTACCGTCATGGGTATGACGACTTCTGCATCCGTTCCCCCCGGCCCCGAAGGCGCCATACTCGGCGGCACCGTCACGGACCGCCTCGTAGAGGCCAACGAACGCTACGCCGCCGCGTTCAGCGACCCCGGGATGGACGCCCGTCCCATCCTCCACGTCGCGGTCGTGGCCTGTATGGACGCCCGGCTCGACCTGCACGCCGCGCTCGGACTCGAACTCGGCGACTGCCACACCATCCGCAACGCGGGCGGCGTGGTCACCGACGACGTGATCCGCTCCCTCACCATCAGCCAGCGGGCGCTCGGCACCCGCAGCGTCGTTCTCATCCACCACACCGGCTGTGGTCTGGAGTCCCTCACGGAGGACTTCCGGCACGACCTGGAGATGGAGGTCGGCCAGCGGCCCGCCTGGGCGGTCGAGGCGTTCCGCGACGTCGAGCAGGACGTACGGCAGTCGATGCAGCGCGTGCGCACCTCCCCGTTCCTGCTGCACACGGACGACGTGCGCGGCTTCGTCTTCGACGTGAGGACGGGACTGCTGCGCGAGATCGACCCCGCCTGACGACCCGGTTGGCACCCCGGCCGTCACCTCGCGCCTTCTTCACCGAACAACCATTCGGACAAGAATCCCGGCCCCGCTGCGCCGAAAAGGCCGTAAAGGCCGACATCTCGCGGCCAGTTATCCACAGGCGAGTGACACGAACCGGTAACGGCCACAAGAATGCGGGGGTGGCGTCACGCGGAACATTTCCCGCGTGGTGTCCGTAATCCGGGGTGGGCCGGTCCGCATCGCAAGCGTCGGCCCGGAGAAAGAACGGGCCGAGGAGGGCCGGGTGACGACCTATGACGATCGAGCGAGCCTTACTGATCTGACCGCCACTGTGGAGCGTGTCCGCAGGTCGGTGGAAGGAGTGATCGAGGGCAAGCCAGAGGTCGTACGGCTCTCGCTGACCGTGCTGCTCGCCGAGGGCCATCTTCTGATCGAGGATGTCCCCGGCGTCGGCAAGACCATGCTCGCCAAGGCGCTGGCGCGTTCCATCGACTGCTCGGTGCGGCGCATCCAGTTCACGCCCGACCTGCTGCCCTCGGACATCACGGGCGTGTCCATCTGGGACCAGCAGCGCCGGGACTTCGAGTTCAAGCCGGGCGCGATCTTCGCCCAGATCGTGATCGGCGACGAGATCAACCGCGCCTCGCCCAAGACCCAGTCCGCGCTCCTGGAGTCGATGGAGGAGCGCCAGGTCACCATCGACGGCCAGACGTACACCCTGCCCAGCCCCTTCATGGTGGTCGCCACCCAGAACCCGGTCGAGATGGAGGGGACCTACCCGCTGCCCGAGGCCCAGCGCGACCGCTTCATGGCCCGTGTCTCCATCGGCTATCCGAGCCCGGACGCCGAGCTGCAGATGCTCGACGTCCACGGCGGGGTGAACCCCCTGGACGATCTCCAGCCGGTCGCGCACGCGCACGAGATCGTGAAGCTGGTGGAGGCCGTCCGGGGCGTCCATGTCGCGGATGCCGTCCGGCGCTACGCGGTGGACCTGGTCGCGGCCACGCGCACGCATCCCGACCTCAGACTCGGCGCCTCGCCGCGCGCCACCCTGCATCTGCTGCGCGCGGCCAAGGCCGCCGCCGCCCTCAGCGGCCGGGAGTACGCGCTGCCCGACGATGTGCAGTCCCTCGTCGTGGCGGTCCTGGCCCACCGCCTGCTGCCCACCGCGCAGGCCCAGCTCAACCGGCGTACGGCGGAGCAGGTCGTCGAGGAGATCCTGCAGCGCACCCCGGTGCCCGCGGCGCCCCAGCAGCAGTCCGGCCTGGGCATGGGCCGGGGCTACGGTCAGCAGCCGCCCCGGAGGCCGTGATGGCGCCCGGGGGGACGGCGCACCCCGCGGAGCGCGACGGAGGCGGGCTGCGCACCGTGTTCGCCGGGCTGACCACGCGCGGGCGCTCCTTCCTTGCCGCCGGCATCGCCGCCGCCGTCTGCGCCTACGTCCTCGGCCAGAGCGATCTGCTCCGGGTCGGGCTCCTGCTGGCGGCGCTGCCGCTGGTGTGCGCGACCGTGCTGTACCGCACGCGCTACCGGGTCGCGGGCAGCCGCCGCCTCTCCCCCGCACGTGTGCCCGCCGGTTCGGAGGCCCGGGTCCATCTGCGGATGGACAACGTCTCGCGGCTGCCCACCGGGCTGCTGATGCTCCAGGACCGGGTGCCCTACGTCCTCGGGCCGCGCCCCCGGTTCGTCCTGGACCGGGTGGAGGCGGGCGGCCGCCGCGAGGTGTCGTACCGGGTGCGCTCCGACCTGCGCGGCCGCTATCCGCTCGGCCCGCTCCAGCTGCGCCTCACCGACCCCTTCGGTATGTGCGAACTGACCCGCTCCTTCTCGACGTACGACACGCTGACGGTCATCCCGCGCGTGGAGCCGCTGCCGCCGGCGCGGCTCACGGGCGAGGCGAGGGGGTACGGCGACGGGCGGCAGCGCTCGCTGGCGCTGGCCGGCGAGGACGACGTGATCCCGCGCGGCTACCGGTACGGCGACGACCTGCGCCGGGTGCACTGGCGCTCCACCGCGCGCTACGGCGAGCTGATGGTGCGCCGCGAGGAGCAGCCGCAGCGCGCCCGGTGCACGGTACTGCTCGACACCCGGGGCATCGCCTTCCACGGCGCCGGCCCGGACTCGGCCTTCGAATGGGCGGTCGCGGGCGCGGCATCCACGCTGGTGCACATGCTGGAACGCGGCTTCTCCGTACGGCTGTTGACCGACACGGGCAGCTCGGTGCCCGGGGAGGGCGCGGACGGGTTCGCAGGCGCGAGCCAGGAGTCCGCGGACGCGGCCGGACTGATGATGGACACGCTCGCCGTGATCGACCACTCGGACGGCACGGGCCTGTCACGCGCCTACGACCTGCTGCGCGGCGGGAACGAGGGCCTGCTGGTGGCCTTCTTCGGCGATCTCGACGAGGAGCAGGCGGCGGTGGCCGCCAAGATGAGCAGGCGCAGCGGCGGCGCACTCGCCTTCCTGCTGGACGGCGAAGCCTGGGGGCGTGAACAGGCCGATGTGCCCGGTCAGTCGGACCAAGGCGAGGACCGGCTGCGCATGCTGCGCGAGGCGGGCTGGACCGCGCTGATGGTGCCCCGGGGCGTCTCGCTGGCGGAGCTGTGGCGCGAGGCGGACCGGCAGCGCACGGGCGCGGGTGCCGTCGGCGGCGTGGGGGGACGGTCATGAGCGGACGGGCCCGGCTGGCGCTGTGCGCCGCGGCGGCGACGCTGATGACGTCGTGCGCCCTGCTGCCTCTGGTGACTCCGGCGACCTGGCTCTTCCAGGCGGCGGTCCTGGTGGCGGTGCAGACCGGGGTGGGCGCGCTGACCCGGCGGGTCCCGCTGGCCCGTCCGCTGACCGTCGCCAGCCAGGTGGTGGCCGGCCTGATGCTGCTCACGCTCACCTTCGCCCGCGACCAGTCCATCGCCGGGTTCATCCCCGGCCCGGACGCCCTCCACCACTTCGGGCTGCTGCTGCGGTCGGGCGCGGAGGACGTCGGGCGGTATGCGATCCCGGCGCCGCTGACCCCCGGGATCCGGCTGCTGATCGTCGGCGGGGTCTTGGTGATCGGGCTTCTGGTGGACACGCTGGCGGTGACGTTCCGCGCGGCGGCGCCGGCCGGGCTGCCACTGCTCGCGCTGTACTCGGTGGCCGCGGGCCTGTCCGACGGCGGCACCGACTGGCTGTGGTTCCTCGTCGCCGCGGGCGGCTATCTGGTGCTGCTGCTGGCCGAGGGCCGCGACCGGCTCTCCCAGTGGGGCCGGGTCTTCAGCGGCGGACCCCGCGCTGCGGGCGCCGACACCGGCGTCGTCGCCCCCGTCCGCACCGGGCGGCGCATCGGGGCGGTCGCACTGGGGATCGCCCTGGTGGTGCCGCTCGCCCTGCCCTCGCTCAAGGGCGGGCTGCTGGACAGCGCCCGCACGGGCGTGGGGGCGGGCATCGGCGACGGCGGCACCATCTCCGCGGTCAACCCCCTGGTGTCACTGCGCGACAGCCTGAACGTGAACGAGGACCGCCAGGTCATGGCGTACCGCACCGACACGCAGGACACGCAGGACATGTATCTGCGGATCGTCGCCCTGGACGACTTCGACGGCACGACCTGGAAGCCGGCCCAGCGGCGCATCACCGCCGTCCCCGACACACTTCCCACGCCGCCCGGTCTCGCGGGCGACGTGCGGCGGACCGAGATCGAGACGAGGATCTCGGCGGCCGGCTGGTACGCACAGGACTGGCTGCCCATGCCGTACCCCGCGACGCGTGTGAAGGTCGACGGCAGCTGGCGGTACGAGCCGGTCGGCCGCACGCTCGTGGGCGACCACGGGCAGAACACGCGGGGCGTGCAGTACGACGTGAAGAGCCTGATCGTGCAGCCGACCGCGAACCAGCTGGCCACGGCGCCGGCACCGTCGGCACCGCTGCAGCGAGAGTTCACCAGGGTGCCCTCGTCGCTGCCGGCGGTGGTGGCCCGAACGGCCCGCCAGGTCACGGCCGGATCGTCGAACCACTACGAGGAAGCGGTCAAGCTCCAGGAGTACTTCGCGGTCAACGGCGGGTTCACCTACGACACCCAGGTGCAGGTCGGCACCGGGCCGGGCGCGATCGCCCGGTTCCTCAAGCAGAAGCAGGGTTTCTGCGTGCACTTCTCCTTCGCGATGGCCGCGATGGCACGCACCCTGGGCATACCGGCACGGGTCGCGGTGGGTTTCACCCCGGGCTCCGTGCAGGCGGACGGTTCGATGTCGGTGGGGCTGCGGGACGCCCACGCGTGGCCGGAGCTGTACTTCGAGGGCGTGGGCTGGACCCGCTTCGAGCCGACTCCGAACCGTGGGTCGCCGCCGTCGTACACCCAGTCGGACACGCCGAGCGGGAGCGACCCGGTCGCGCCGCGGCCGTCGCTGTCGTCGTCCACGGCGCCGTCCACCGCGCCGTCGGCGAGCGAGAGCTGCACGCCGGCGATGCGCAAGCTCCAGGCGTGCCCGAGCGAGTCCTCCCCGGCCGCGGTGGCCGCGGGGGACGGCGGACCGCCCTGGTACCAGATCCTGACGTGGACGCTGCTCGGGCTGGTCCTGCTCGCGGTGCCGCTGGCGCCGATGCTGTGGCGGCTCAGGAGCCGGTCGCTGCGGCTGGCCTCCGCGCAGCACGCACCGTCCGCGCTCCCGCTGGCCCGCCTGAGTCGCGGGGAGCGCGGGGCCGGTGAGGGGGACACGGCTGAGATCGGGATGACCGTCCTGCCGGACGGGGCTGCCACGGACCTGGGCGCCGAGGCCGCCGCCGTGGGGCACGCCCTGGCCGTGTGGCGTGAGCTCATCGACACGGCGTGGGACTACGGCATACCGCCGGACGACGCGCTGACCCCGCGGAGGGCCGCCGAGCGGATCGTGCGGCTCGGCCGGCTGGACGCGGCGACGGCCGAGGCCGTGCACCGGGTGGCCGGCGCGGTGGAGCAGGTGCTCTTCGCCCCCCGGCCGCGCTCCGCGCCCGGGCTGGCCGGCGATGTGCGCAGGCTGCGGGCGGCCCTGCGGTCCACGGCCGGCCGGCGGACGCGGCTGCGGGCGGTCCTGGCGCCACGCTCGGCGGTACGCGCCGTGTGGGCCCTCAGCGACCGCTGGGGGAACCTCAAGGCCCGCTGGTCGGCGCGCTGGGTCGCCCTGACGCGGCGGCCGTCCGGGCAGCGGAGCGGCTGACGCACGGCGCCGCCCGCTCCGCCCCGGGGGGAGCGGGCGGCGCCGTATCCATCCGGGATCCATCCGGGGGCTTCCCGGGCCCGTCACTCCCAGGCCGTGCGGGCCGGGCCGTCCGTACCGGACCGGACCGGCCGAGCGGACCGGCCGGCGCCGGGGGCCAGCCGGCGGGAGGTTACGCGCGCCGGCCCGGGACGGCAACAGGGGGCGGCCACCTCGTCGGTGGCCGCCCCCTGCCGGCAGTCCTTCGAGTGCCGTGGAAAGCTACTGGCCCTGCTCGTCCCGGCGCCGCTGCCAGCGCTGCTCGATCCGGTCCATCATGGAGCGCCGCTGCCGCACCGGCCTTCGGGCGCCCGGCGCCCCCTGCTCTCCCGGCTTGGGGGCCTTGCGCCACCCGGTCACGGCGAGCACGGCGCAGCCCAGCATGACGAGGAATCCCACCACGCTGATCCAGATCTGCTGTGCGACCATTCCGGCCATGAGGAGCGCGATACCCACCAGGAAGCCGGCGACCGCCTGGTAGACCCGTCGCCGGGTGTACGTACGCAGCCCGCTTCCCTCAAGCGCTGTCGCGAACTTGGGATCTTCGGCGTACAGCGCTCGCTCCATCTGCTCGAGCATTCGCTGCTCGTGCTCCGAGAGCGGCACGGAGTCCTCCTCATCGTGCAGTCGCCGGGGCGACCGGGGGTCCCCTTCAGGATAGGCAGGGAATCGCCCCCTTGAAACCCGCCCCTCTACGCCAATTGGCCAACCGGAATCCGCCATGGCCGTCCCGGCTCACTGAGGCTTCCATTCCCCAGCAGCCGACCCGTCATGCCGGACGGTCTCCCTCGATCATACGGCGCGCACCGCCCGATCGGGCGACCTGTGGCGTACTCCATCCACCGCCGATCCGCTGATCAGCGGCGCGTCACGGGCAGCTGCTCAGGCCCCCGCCGCCCCCTGGGTCTCGCCGAGGACGTGGAGCTGCGTGGCCACGGAGTGGAACGCGGGAGCCTCGGCGGCCGCCGCCTCCAGCTTGAGCAGCGCCTCCAGGGCGCCCGGCTCGGTGTCGACCAGCACCCCTGGCACGAGGTCCGCGAAGACCCGGACGCCGTGCACGGCGCCGACGCGCAGACCCGCGTCCTCGACGAGCGCGGTGAGCTGCTCCGCGGTGAACCGGTGCGGCACCGGGTCGCCCTCGCCCCAGCGGCCGTTCGGATCCTCCAGCGCCTGCTTGGCCTCCGTGAAGTGCCCGGCGAGGGCCCGCGCGAGCACGGCACCCCCGAGGCCGGCGGCGAGCAGGCTGAGGACGCCGTCGGGGCGCAGTGCGGCGACCACGTTGCGGACGCCCTCGGCGGGGTCGTCCACGTACTCCAGGACGCCATGGCACAGCACGACGTCGTAACCGCCGCGCTCGACCACGTCGAAGAGGCCGTGGGCGTCGCCCTGGACGCCCAGCACGCGGTCGGCGACACCGGCCTCGGCGGCGCGGCGTTCGAGTGCGAACAGCGCGTTGGGGCTGGGATCCACGACGGTGACGCGGTGGCCGAGACGGGCGACGGGCACGGCGAACTTGCCGCTGCCGCCGCCGGTGTCGAGGACGTCCAGCACCTCCCGCCCCGTGGCCTTGACGCGGCGGTCGAGGGCGTCCTTGAGGACCTCCCAGACCACGGCGGTGCGGAGAGAAGCGCGGGGGCGGGAGGCGTCGGAGCGTAGCGACGTCGTTCGAGGGTGGTGGGAGACGGGCGGGCGCATCGGGTCCGACACGGCAGTTGACTCCTCGGCGCGGCACCGCCTGGTGTACGGCGGAGCGATCGGGCTGCCTTCCGGCCCCCTGTACCAGGGCGAAAGGCTTCATGCGCCTCCACCCTATTGCCTCCGGAGCCCCGACCGGCGGCCTGTCCGCCCGCCGAACGCCACGCCGCCCCCGCGGGCGGCCGGGGGCGTTGCGCGAGCGGCCCCCCGGACGTCCGCCTGCCCGGGCCCACGGCTCAGCCGGCGTCCGGGATCTGCCGGTCCGGGATCTGCCGTTCCCCCTCCTGCCGCGGCTGCGGCAGGACCGGCTGGAGCACCAGCATCCGCTCGACCAGGCGCAGGAACATCGCCACGTCGCGTATCAGGTCGTCCGCGTCCCGGGCGCCGGCCGCGCCCTTGATGCCGGCTTCGGCGCGGGCGCGGCGCGGGGCTCCGGCGGCGAACAGCGCGCACCACTCGGTCAGTTCGGGCGCTATCTCGGGGAGCACCTCCCAGGCGCTCCTGATCCTGGCGCGGCGCCGCGCCGTCAGCTCCGGGCGTCCCCGCGCGGCGAGCACGGCGGCGGCGATGCGCAGGGCGGCCAGATGGGCCGTCGCATAGCGCTCGTTGGGCGTTTCGAGGACGGCCGCCTCGTCGAGTCCGGCACGGGCCTGGGCGAGCAGGTCCAGTGCGGCGGGCGGGGCCGTGGCCCGGCGCAGCACGGGGTGCACGTCGCTCGCCGGGCCGGTCAGTGAGGGGGCAGGGCCGGTGCCGCGCCGCCGGCGTGCGGCGGCCGCGTGGTGGCTGGCCATGACGAACCTCCTGTCGTCTGCGTGACGGCACTGTGGCCGTATGTGCCCATCGTGAGGTATGCCACTGACAATCCGTTCTGACCTGGGCTTTTGCTTCGCATGCAGGTTCGCGGTAGCTTTTGCACTGACCAGTCAGTTTAAATCGGGGGGCATCGCCTCCGCCCCGGGAGCGAGGAGACATGGACGTGCCAGGGATGGCGGACGGGGTCGCCGTCAGTGCCGCGGACCTCGGTCTGAAGGGACCGCGTGGCTGGGCGTACCGGGGCGCCGGCCTCGATGCGGAGCCCGGCTCGCTCATCGCCGTCGAGGGACCCTCGGGCTCGGGCCGGACCTGTCTGCTGCTCACGCTCACCGGCCGGATGAAGCCGACCGAGGGGCGGGCCGCGGTGGGCGGGCACCGGCTGCCCAAGGAGATGGCCGCCGTGCGCCGGATCAGCGCGCTCGCGCATGTGCCCGGAGTCACCGACCTCGACCCGGCGCTGACCGTCGGGGAGCATCTGCGTGAACGGGCGCTGCTGCACAGCCGGTTCGACGCCCCCCTGCGCGCGCTGCTGCGGCCGCGCGCCATGGGGGTGCCCCCTGGTCGAGCGGAGTCGAGAGCTTGGGGGAGGACGGCCGAGGCGGGGCTGCGGATCGACGCCGCTCTCGCCGCCGCCGGACTCGACCGGGACGCGCTGCCCAAGGGCTCCCGGACCGCCGTACGCGACCTGGAGCGACTGGAGGCCCTGCGGCTGTCCATGGCACTGGCCCTGATCGTCCGTCCGCGACTGCTGGCCGTGGACGACACGGACCTCAAGCTCTCCGCAGCCGAACGGGCCGCGACCTGGGACCTGTTGAGGTCGCTCACCAAGGCGGGCACCACGGTCCTCGCGGTGTGCGCCGAGGCCCCCGAGGGCGCGGTCGTGGTGTCGACGGCCCCCGGCGACGGCGACCGGCCGGACCGCGGCGGCGAAAGCCCGGGGGACGCCGTGCCCGGGGAGCGGGGCACGGGCACGGAGGGCACCCCCGACCAGCCGTCCGAGGACGGCGGAGACGACGAGAAGGAGACGGCGGATGCGCTCGCCGAAACTGGCCGCGCTTGAGCTCAGGCGGTTCGGCAGGGGAAGGCTGCCGCGCGCCGCGCTGGCCGCGCTCCTGCTGCTGCCGCTGCTGTACGGCGCCCTGTACCTGTGGTCGTTCTGGGACCCCTACGGACGGCTCGACCGCATCCCCGTGGCACTCGTCAACGACGACAAGGGAGCCACGGCGGCCGGTCGGCACGTCACCGCGGGCGACGACCTCGTCAAGGGCCTGCTGACGAGCCACACCTTCGAGTGGCACCAGGTGAGCGCCGCCGAGGCCCGGAAAGGCGTCGAGAACGGCACCTACTACCTGTCGCTGACCATGCCCTCCGACTTCAGCGAGCGGATCGCCTCCAGCTCCGGGAACTCCCCCGAGGCGGGCGCCCTCCAGGTGCGCACGAACGACGCGAACAACTACATCGTCGGGCAGATCTCCAAGACGGTGTTCAACGAGGTGCGCGCGGCGGCCTCCACGAAGGCGTCGCGGTCGTTCCTCGACAGGATCTTCATCTCGTTCTCGGACATCCACGGGGCGACCGTGAAGGCCGCCAAGGGTGCAGACCGGCTCACCGGGGGGATCGGCAAGGCGGAGAAGGGGTCCAAGGACCTCGCCGACGGGCTCAAGGAGGCCAAGAAGGGCAGCGGACGGCTCTCGAGCGGCGTGAAGAAGCTCGACAAGGGCGCGGGCGACCTCCAGGACGGGGCGCAGCAGGTCGCCGACGGCACCCAGGCGCTGGCCGACCGGGTCGGCGGCGCGGCCGACCAGGTGCGGCCCTTCCTGAAGGAGAACGGCAGGCAGATCGCCGACACCGCGACCCTGGTGGCCGATTCGGCCGGCGTGATCAGCGACCACCTCGACGCGTTCGTCGCCACCGCGCCGCTCGCGGAAAGCGGCACCCGCACCGCGGCCGAGACGCTCGACGCCGTCTACACGAAGCGCTGCGTGAAGGCGGTCCTGCCCGATCCCGCGTGTGACGACCTGAAGAAGGCGAAGGACGCCGCGGCGGACGCGGCGCGGCTCGCCAAGGACGTGAACACCGTGGTGCAGGACTACCACGGCGACTCGAAGGCGCTGAAGAAGGATCTCAAGACCCTCCAGCGGCAGGCCCGGGCGCTCGCCAAGGCGGCGCCGCACCTCTCCGAGGACCTCGACGACGCGGTCGCCAAGGTGGACGCGCTCAACAAGGGCGCCGCCCAGGTCGCCAAGGGGGCCAGGAAGCTGCACACCGGCCTCGGCACCGCCACGACGGGGGCGGCGGACCTCGATTCGGGCGTCGGCGACCTGAAGACGGGCGCGATCGACCTCAACGGCGGCATGTACAAGCTGGTGGACGGCTCGGGGAAGCTCGCCGGCGGGCTGCACGACGGCGCGGGCAGGATCCCCGACTACGACAAGGCGGACCGCGACCGGCGCACCCAGGTCATGTCCGACCCGGTGCAGCTGGCCTCCAGGGACCTGCACAAGGCGCCCAACTACGGCACCGGCTTCGCCCCGTACTTCATCCCGCTGTCCCTGTGGGTGGGCGCGATGGTGGCGTACATGCTGATCCCGCCGCTGAACCGGCGCGCGCTCGCGGCCGGCGCCTCGGCCTGGCGGATCTCACTGGCGGGCTGGCTGCCCGTGGCCGCCGTGGGCGTGCTGCAGACGGCCGCCCTCATGGCGGTGCTGCACTGGGCGATCGGGCTGGGGATGGTGCACGCGGCCGGCACGGTCGGCTTCCTGTTCCTGGTGACGGCCTGCTTCGCGGCGCTCGTCCAGTGGCTGAACGCGCGCTTCGGAGCGGCGGGCCGCATCCTGGTGCTCGCCCTCCTGATGCTTCAGCTGACGTCCGCGGGCGGCACGTATCCCGTGCAGACCAGTCCCGGGTTCTTCAACGCGATCCACCCGTTCCTGCCGATGAGCTACGTCGTCGAGGCCCTCAGGAGGCTCATCACGGGCGGCGGTCTCGGACCCGTGTGGCAGGCGTGCGCCGTACTGGCGGCGTTCACCGCGGGCGCCCTCGCGCTCACCGCCCTGTCGGCGCGCCGCATGCAGGTGTGGACGCTCGACCGGCTGCACCCGGAGCTGAGCCTGTGACGCGGGGAACCGAGTCCATGCCCTCTCACAGGGCCTTTCCTGTGAGAATCAAGACCATGGAACGCAGCAGCGCCGCCGCGGGAGGCGGCTCGAGCCGCCGCGAGGCGACCCGGCAGAAGCTCTACGAGGCAGCCGTCACCCTGATCGCGGAGCAGGGGTTCTCCGCCACCACCGTCGACGAGATCGCCGAGCGGGCCGGGGTCGCGAAGGGCACGGTCTACTACAACTTCGCGAGCAAGTCCGTCCTCTTCGAAGAACTGCTGCGGCACGGCGTGGGACTCCTCACCGCCTCCCTCCGGGAGGCGGCCGAGAAGACGGACCTCGCCGGCGGCACCAGGGTGGACGCGCTGGACGCGATGATCCGCGCGGGACTCGGCTTCATCGCCCGTTATCCGGCCTTCACCCAGCTGTACGTGGCCGAGCTGTGGCGCACCAACCGGGCCTGGCAGTCCACGCTCATGGTGGTCCGGCAGCAGGTCGTCGCGGTCATTGAGGGCGTGCTGCGCGAAGGCGTGGCGAACGGCGAGTTCAGCGAGGAGATCGATGTGCCGCTGACGGCGGCCGCGCTGGTCGGCATGGTTCTGGTGGCGGCCCTGGACTGGCAGTCGTTCCAGCCGGAGCGGTCCTTGGACGACGTCCACGCGTCGCTGTCACGGCTGCTCCAGGGGCGCGTGAGCGGCGGCCGCCGCTAGGCCCTGTCGTCGAATTCCCGTCTGCCGTGCGACGCCATGCACGCTCCCCCACGCTCGGCTGCGCTCGCGCGGGCGGTGCCCCCACGACCCCGCGCGGCCCCGCCCTTCGGGCAGACGACGGGAATGTGACGACAGGGCCTGGCTGGGAGCGCGAAAGCGCCGGTCCGGTGTGTCCGCGCTCCCGCGGACCGCTCCGGACCGGCGCTCTGCCGTGCCCCGTCCTCCCCCGGCGGGCCCCCGTTCGGTCGTCCCCCGGACCCCCGTGTCTCGCTTCCGCCGAGCTGTGCCGGCGGAAGGAGCGGCCAAGGGCGGGCGCCGTTCCGCCGCCCCGTGTCGGCGGTACCGGAGCCGCGCCCCTTTCCGTGCCTCCACTCTTCCGTTCGCGCAGGTCGGAGCCCATCCGCCCGCGTACTCATCTCACCGGCTAGGTACGGATACTCAGCCCTGGGCGCTCACCCCCAGGGCGCCGCCTCACCGGCCCGGTGGGGACGGCGTCCGCTCCCCCGCTCGCCCGGCCCCGGCGCGGCCGGGGCCGCCCCGGGGTGCCGCACGCTCCCGGATTCGTCGCATGCGCTGGTCACCGCCCCGCGTCCGGATTGTCGGCGAGGGCCGATAAGGTCGCGGTCATGGCACGGATTGCGGTGATCGGCGCCGGGATGGGCGCGATGGCGGCCGCCGCCCGGCTGGCCGTCGCGGGCCACCGGGTGGTGGTCTACGAGCGCACGGAGACATACGGCGGCGCACTGCGCCGTTTCACCCGGGACGGCTTCTCCTTCGACACCGGGCCGGGCCTGCTGCCGCTGCCCGCGGTCTACCGCGATCTGTTCGTCAAGACCGGGAAGCAGCCCCTGGAGGAGTGCGTCGAGCTGGTTCAGGTGGACCCCTCCTCTCGGCACGTCTTCGCGGACGGCACGGAGGTCTCGCTGCCGAACGTGTCGCGCGCCGGCGTGGTGTCCGCGCTGGACGGAGCGCTCGGCGGCGGGGCCGGGGGGCGCTGGGGCGACTTCCTGGTGCGGGCCCGCGAGGCATGGGACCGCGCGCGCAGGCCGCTCCTGGAGGAGCCCCTGTGGCCGAACTGGCAGGTGCTTGCCGAGCGCGAGCCGTACCCGGCGGTGCCGCACAAGCGGCTGCTGCGCACCCGGCGGGCCGGCACGCTCGCCGAGGTCGGCGCCTGGGAGCTGCGCGACCCCCGTCTGACGGCCCTCCTGGAGAGCCATGCGCTGGGGTACGGCCTGGACCCCCGGGCCACTCCCGCGAGCGCGGCCGTGCTGCCGTACCTGGAGCACGCGTTCGGCACCTGGCGCGTGGGCGGCGGGATGCGGGAGCTGGCGCGTGCCGTGTACGAGCGGTGTGTGGCCCGGAAGGTGGAGTTCGTGTTCGGTGCCGAGGTCACCGGGATCCTCGAGAAGGACGGCCGGGTGGCGGGGGTCGAGCTGGCCGGGGACGTCTCCGGGGCGCCCGGCTCCGGGAGGGGGTCGGTGGTGGAGGCGGACCTGGTGGTGTCCGGGGTGGCGCCCGCCGTGCTGGACCGTGTGCTCCCGGGGACGGCGGGCGCCCGGGGTGCCGACGAGGTCGGCCCGCGGCGGGGGCTGCCCAGCCGGCTGACCGTGCTGCTGGCGCTGCGCGGTGGCCGGCCCGAGGGCACCGCGCACCGTACGGTGGTCCACACGGCCGACCGCGAGGGCGAGTTGGAGCGTCTCTTCGGCGAACCCGCCGGGCCGGCGCCCGCACCGACGGTGACCGTGCTACGCCCGGACGACCCGGCGCTGGTGCCGGACGCGGGGCACGAGGCGGTCACGCTGACGGTCACGGTCCCCTCCGGCGCGAAGGTGTCCGAGGGCGACGTCGACCGCGTCCTGGACGCCGCCGCGCGTGCGATACCCGGCCTGCGCGAACGCGTCCTGTGGCACGAGGTGCGCACACCGGCCGACATCGCCGAGGACACCGGCGCACCCGGCGGCGCGATCCCCGCGCCGGCGCTGGCCGCGGGCGGCGGGCGTCTGCTGCACCCGTCCAACAGCACCCGGGTGCCCGGACTGTTCACGGTCGGTGGCTGGTCCCACCCCGGTGGCGGTCTGCCGCACGCCGGCATGTCGGGCGCCCTGGTCGCCGGACTCATCGTGGAGGGGCCGGACTTCCGGGGATCGCAGTGAGGGATCCGGTGCTGCCGCCCGTGAACGGTCAGAAGCGGTACTGCTCGTCGTAGCCGTTGCCCTGCGCCGTGCCGTTGCCCTGGTAGGGGTAGGGCTGCTCCGGCGGCAGCTCGCCGCCGAACGCGTCGTCCGCGGTGCGCTGTTGGGGGACCCACACACCGCCGGGCGGGGTCTCGCCGTACGTGCCGGTGGCGTACTGGTCCTGGCCGTACGCCTGCTGCCCGTACTGCTGCTCGCCGCCGTACGCGGTGTCGTAGGAGCCGCCGCCGTAGGTCTGCGTGCCGGAGTACGGGTCGGTGTAGCCGGCGTACTGCTGCTGGCCGTTGTCGTAGCCGTACTGCTGCTGGCCGTAGCCGGAGTAGCCATCGTACGCGTAGGCCTGCTGGTCCTGGGTCCCGCCGGAGCCCGCGTAGGAGGGGTCGGCGGACGCGGCGTAGGACGGGTCGGCCGCGGCCCCGGCCGCGTACGCCGCGTCGCTGTAGACGCCGTAGGAACCGGTGTCCTCGGGCAGCGGCTGCGGCTCGTACACGGCGGTCGCCTCGGCGGCGTTCTCCGCGGGCGGCTGCGGGCGGGTGAAGACATCGTCGCGGTCGTCGTCGTACCCGTCGTCCCGGCGGTACGTCCCGTCGGCCGCCGGCCCGGCCTCGTGGGCGTCAGGTGCCGGTTCCTGGCCCGCGGCCTCACCCCGGCGGCGCTTGCTGCCGCCGTCGCCGCCCTCACGCGGGCGGTTGCCGACCGCCCAGCCCGCCGCGAAGCCGCGCCGGAACGACAGTGTGACGTAGGTCTGCCCGACTGCGAACGCGGCCGCGCCCAGGCCGATGACCACCACGGACGGGATCAGCACGCCGAGCACGACACCGAGGAAACCCACGAATGCGAGCAGCCGCCAGCGAAGGCGCGCCTTGTACTGCAGCAGCACTTCGCCGAGCAGCCACAGCGCGACGATGCCGAACGCGATGTAGAGGACCGTCCAGCCCATGTACGCCCCTCTCCCAGTGGCCGCTACGCAGTGTGTCGTACGGCGGTGCGACCGGTCTAGGCCCGCTGCGGATGGTGCAGACCTAGATTTTCGTAGATTTCCAGTGTCGCCGTGGAGTTGTTGAGTGTAATGAAGTGCAGTCCGGGCACTCCCTCGGCCAGCAGCCTCGCGCAGAACTCCGTGGCGAACTCGATCCCGATCGAGCGTACAGCCGCCGGATCGTCCTTCGCCGCGAGGATCCGCTCTTTCAGACGGGAGGGGATGCCCGCGTTGCTGAGCTGCGGCAGACGTTCCAGCATCCGCACGCTGGTGACGGGCATGACCTCGGGGATGACCGGGGTGGCGCAGCCCGCCGCCTCGACCCGGTCGCGCAGACGCAGATACGACTCCGGCTGGAAGAACATCTGCGTGATCGCGTAGTCGGCGCCGGCCCGGCACTTGTCGACGAAGTGCGCGACGTCGGTCTCCCAGTCGCTGGAGCGGGGATGCATCTCGGGGAAGGCCGCGACGCCGACGCAGAAGTCGCCGGACTCCTTGATGAGCCGGACGAGTTCGGCCGCGTAGGTCAGGCCCTTGGGGTGCGGCACCCACTCGCCCATGGGGTCGCCGGGCGGGTCGCCGCGCACGGCGAGCATGTTGCGGATCCCGGCGTCGGCGTACTGGCCGATGATGTTGCGCAGTTCGGCGACGGAGTGGTTCACGGCGGTGAGGTGGGCGACCGGGGTGAGCGTCGTGTCGGCGACGATCTGCTGGGTCTCCTTGACCGTGCCCGCGCGGGTGGAGCCGCCTGCGCCGTAGGTCACGGAGACGAAGTCCGGGGCCACCGCCTCGACCCTCCGCAGCGCGCTCCACAGGTTCCGCACGCCCTTGGGGGTCTTCGGCGCCGAGAATTCGAACGAGTACGTCGTCTTGCCGGCGGCGAGGATGTCGCGCACCGTCCGTGCGCGATCAGTCCTGGTGGATGCGGTTCCGAGGGCCATACTCGCAGGTTAACCAGGGGCTGGCGGTCCCCCAACCAGGCGCAGGAAATTTGCCCGAATTGTCGAGTTGTTGTCCACCTGTCGGACACTTCGGCCCCCGCGGACCGTCCCGGAGGGTTTCCGCGGCCCCCTAGAGCGTGCGCAGCCGCTTGGCGAACTCGGCCGCCGCCGCGCCCGGGTCGTCCGCCTCGGTGATCGCGCGCACCACGACCACGCGGCGGGCACCGGCCTCCAGGACCTCGTCGAGGTTCCCGAGGTCGATGCCGCCGATGGCGAACCAGGGCCGGTCCGTGCCGAGCGCGGCGGTGTGGCGGACCAGGCCGAGGCCGGGGGCCGGGCGGCCGGGTTTGGTGGGAGTGGGCCAGCAGGGGCCCGTGCAGAAGTAGTCCACGCCCTCCTGGACGGCGGCGGCCCCGGCCTCCGCCTGCGAGTGCGTGGAGCGGCCTATGAGGACGCCGTCGCCGAGGACGGCACGGGCCGCGGGCACGGGGAGGTCGCCCTGGCCCAGGTGCAGCACGTCGGAGGCGGCTGCGTGGGCGACGTCCGCGCGGTCGTTCACCGCCAGCAGTCTGCCGTGGCGTGCGCAGGCGTCGGCGAAGACCCGGAGGTGCTCCAGCTCCTCGGCGGCCTCCATGCCCTTGTCGCGCAGCTGCACGATGTCGACGCCGCCGGCGAGGACCGCGTCCAGGAACTCTGCGAGGTCGCCCTGGCGCTTGCGGGCGTCCGTACAGAGGTAGACGCGGGCGTCGGCGAGCCGGGAGGTGCGGGCGGTGCGGGCGGTCTCGGGCACGGTGGGGTCCCCCCGTGGTCGGTGGCGTACGGGCCGCGGCGGGCGCGGTCGGCCCGGGGCCGTGGCCCGGGACCGCGGCCCGTACGCCGGATGGTTGTTCCTTGCTCAGACGGCGAGCGCCTGGGCGCGGCGCTTCACCTCCGTGCCGCGATTCTCGCTGAGCGCCTGCGCGGGGGTGCCGGGCAGGGTCGGGTCGGGGGTGAAGAGCCACTCCAGCATCTCTTCGACCGTGAAACCGTCGTCCCGCAGGAGCGTCAGGGTGCCGGAGAGGCCCTTGACCACCTTGTCCCCGTCGATGAAGGCGGCGGGGACGTGCAGCGCGCGGTTCTCACCACGGCGTACGGCGATGAGCTGGCCCTCCTTGACCAGCTGCCGCACGCGGGTCACCTCGACACCGAGCATTTCCGCGATGTCGGGGAGGGTGAGCCAGGCGGGGACGAGAGCATCGATCTTTGCGTCAATCTCGGTCACGGGATCAAGCGTGCCATCCCGGACTGACAGTCGGAAGCGGGGCGCCTCCGGCCGGGGGCCGGTTGCCTCCGGAGGGGGACGCCACCCCGGCACGTCGGCGCGCCTGCGCGGGAGCGGGGGCGGGAGCGGAAACGTGCCACCGGGCGGCACCGCGCACCTGGCCGCACCCGGCGTCCCCGCACGGGCGCCAGGCGCGGCGGTCACCACACCCGGCGCATCGCGAGGGCGCGCCTCGGGGCGTGCCGCCGGGCGGCACCCGCGCCCGCCGGTCGGCTGCCGCGCATGCGCGGGCCTCCGTGCCCGGACGGCCGCCGGTGGGCCGGAAGACCGCTGCACCCCGGCGCGCGGCGGGTGCGGGAGAGCCGGCTCCCCGCCCGCCGGGTCGGAGCACCGCCCAGGGACGGCCGCGGCGCACACGGGGACCCAGCCCCGGACGGGCTGCCGGAACACGGAGGACCCCCGCGCCGGCCGTGCGACCACGTGCCGGAGAGCCGGGTGACCCGGTTCGGCTCCCCACGCGCCGGGGCGGAGCACCGCCCAGGGACGGCCGCGGCGCACACGGGGACCCAGCCCCGGACGGGCTGCCGGAACACGGAGGACCCCCGCGCCGGCCGTGCGGCGAGGTGCCGGGAAGGGGCCGGAGGCGACTACGCCGCGGCCTCCTTCAGGGGGCGGGACGGGTCCGACAGCACGTTCGGGTTCATCGGCGCGCCGGACTCGATCAGGCGGCGGCCCTGGGCGAGGTCCCTGGGGCGGCCCACCGCCAGGAGGCCCACCAGGCGGCCGGACCGCAGCCAGCACACCGTCCACGCGGCACCCTCCGGGTTCCCGCGCCACACCATCGTGTCGGCGGACGCGTGGTGGCCCACGTACTGGACGAAGCGGCCGAACTGCTCCGACCAGAAGTAGGGCACCGGGTCGTACGCCACCGGGGCCTCCCCGACGATGTTCGCGGCGACCGCCCGCGGCCCCTGCAGGGCGTTGTCCCAGTGGTGCACGAGAAGCCGCTCCTCGTACCGCCCCGACGGAAAGGACGCGCAGTCGCCGACCGCGTACACGTCCGGCTCCGAGGCGCGCAGGTGTTCGTCGGCCAGCACCTCTCCGTGGACGCCCAGGGCGATGCCCGAGCCGGCGAGCCACGCGGTGGCGGGACGCGCTCCGATGCCCACGACCACCGCGTCCGCGGGCACCCGCGAGCCGTCGTCGAGCACCACGGCCCCCGGCTCGACGCGCTCCACGCGCGCGCCGGTGCGCAGCTCGGCCCCGCTGTCGGCGTACCAGGCCGCCATCGGGGCGGACACCTCGACGGGCAGCGCCCCCGCGAGCGGCCGGTCCGCCGCCTCCACCACGGTCACCGCGCAGCCCGCCTCGCGCGCGGCGGTGGCGAACTCGGCGCCGATCCAGCCCGCGCCCACGACGACGATGTCGTGCTGGCGCGCGAGGACCGGCCGCAGCCGCTCGGCGTCGTCCAGGGTGCGCAGCAGATGCACACCGGGGACGCCCTCCGCGCCCGGCAGCCGGATCGGTTCCGCTCCGGTGGCGACGACCAGGACGTCGTACGGGACGGGGCCCTGCGCGGTGTCCAGCTCATGGTCGCCGGGGCGTACGCCGAGCACTTCGCGGCCCAGCCGGAGTTCGATGTCCAGGGCCTCGAAGTCGACGTCGAAGGCGGAACCCTCGGCCTTGCCGAGCAGGACGGCCTTCGACAGCGGCGGCCGGTCGTACGGCTGGTGCGGCTCCGCGCCGATCAGCGTCACGTCGCCGGTGAAGCCCTGTTCCCGCAGGGCGACCGCGGTCTGCACCCCGGCCATGCCCGCGCCCACCACGACGACGTGCCGGACCGCACCGTCCCGTTGCTGCGTCTGCTCGCTCACCTGATCACCATAGACACCTGACGATTTGTCAGTCAGCGTGCGTGCCGGGTGATGTGTTCCACAGCCGCCGCCCGGCCCGCGGCCGCCGGGGCGGAGGCTCCCTTACCGAGGCACAGGGCACGGGCTAGGGTGGCCCCGTAAGCACTCGCGGGAGCCCGGACGCACCGGGCTGAGAGGGAGGCTGGGGCGGCCTCCGACCGTACGAACCTGATCCGGGTCATGCCGGCGAAGGGAGGGGCTGGACGCCCATGTCGCGTACATCGGACGACGTGTCGACCGTGTCGGACGTCCTCGTCATCGGGGGCGGGATCATCGGGCTCGTGACCGCCTGGCGGGCGGCGCAGCACGGATTGGCCACGGCGGTGGTGGATCCCGAGCCGGGCGGCGGAGCGGCCCAGGTGGCCGCCGGGATGCTCGCCGCCGTCACCGAACTGCACTACGGCGAGCAGACGCTGCTCGGCCTCAATCTGGAGTCCGCGCGCCGCTACCCGGACTTCGCCGCCGAGCTGGCCGAGGCCGCCGGCCTGGACCTCGGTTACCGCCGCTGCGGCACACTCGCCGTCGCGCTCGACGCCGACGACCGGGCCCAGCTGCGCGAACTGCACGCCCTGCAGCAGCAGTCCGGTCTGGAGTCGGAGTGGCTGAGCGGGCGGGAGTGCCGCCGGCTGGAGCCCATGCTCGCGCCTGGTGTGCGCGGCGGGCTCCGGGCCGACGGCGACCACCAGATCGACCCGCGTCGGCTCGCCGCGGCCCTGGTGACGGCCTGCGAGCGCGCCGGGGTGGTCTTCCACCGGGCGTGGGCGGAGCGGCTCTCGGTGGCGCGGGAGCGGGCCCGCGGGGTCAGGACGGCCGACGGCACCGACCTCGCCGCGGGGCAGGTCGTCCTGGCCGCGGGCAGCCTCAGCGGGCGTCTGGCGGGCGTCCCCGACGAGGTGGTGCCGCCCGTGCGCCCGGTGAAGGGGCAGGTGGTGCGGCTGACCGTGCCGAAGCGGTACGCGCCCTTCCTGAGCCGCACCGTGCGGGCCGTCGTCCGCGGCGGCCCGCTGTATCTGGTGCCGCGCGAGAACGGCGAGCTGGTCATCGGGGCGAC
The DNA here is from genome assembly GCF_055632315.1 of Streptomyces sp. PSU-S4-23. Classification (NCBI taxonomy): domain Bacteria; kingdom Bacillati; phylum Actinomycetota; class Actinomycetes; order Kitasatosporales; family Streptomycetaceae; genus Streptomyces; species Streptomyces sp. PSU-S4-23. Next base: position 1,994,935 of record NZ_JBVMUU010000002.1, read on the forward strand.
CAGCGAGGAACTCGGCTGGGACACGACGGTCACCGCGGGCGGGGTGTACGAGCTGCTGCGGGACGCGCACGAGCTGATGCCGGGGATCACCGAGCTGCCGCTCACCGAGACCCAGGCGGGCCTGCGCCCGGCCTCCCCGGACAACGCGCCGCTGCTCGGCCCGAGCGCTCTCGACGGCCTGCTGCTCGCCACCGGCCACCACCGCAACGGCGTCCTGCTGACGCCGGTCACCGGCGACGTCATGGCGCACGTCCTGACCACCGGGGAGCTTCCGGCCGCCGGCCGCCCCTTCACCCCCAGGCGCTTCGCCGCCGCGCTCACGGAGCAGCCCGCATGAACATCTCGGTCAACGGGGAGCCCCGGCGGGTGGCTCCGGGCACCGCGCTCGACGCGGTCGTGCAGACCCTCACGGCGGCGCCCTCCGGCGTGGCCGCCGCCGTCAACGAAACCGTCGTCCCGCGCGGGCAGTGGCCGTCGACGTCCCTCCGCGAGGGGGACCGCGTCGAGGTCCTCACCGCCGTCCAAGGAGGCTGACCCATGGCCGACGATCCCTTCGTCCTCGGTGGTACGACCCTCTCGTCGCGGCTGATCATGGGCACCGGGGGTGCGCCCAGCCTCGATGTGCTGGAACGGGCCCTGGTGGCCTCCGGTACGGAGCTGACGACCGTGGCGATGCGCCGCGTGGACGCCTCGGTGCACGGCTCGGTGCTGTCCGTGCTGGACAAGCTGGGCATCCGGGTGCTGCCCAACACGGCGGGCTGCTTCACCGCGGGCGAGGCCGTGCTGACCGCCCGCCTGGCGCGCGAGGCGCTGGGCACGGATCTCGTGAAGCTGGAGGTCATCGCCGACGAGCGGACCTTGCTGCCCGACCCGATCGAACTGCTGGAGGCGGCCGAGACGCTGGTCGACGAGGGCTTCACGGTGCTGCCGTACACGAACGACGACCCGGTGCTCGCGCGCAGGCTGGAGGATGCGGGCTGCGCCGCGATCATGCCGCTCGGCTCGCCGATCGGCTCGGGGCTCGGCATCCGCAACCCGCACAACTTCCAGCTGATCGTGGAGCACGCGCGCGTGCCGGTCATCCTGGACGCGGGCGCGGGTACGGCGTCGGACGTCGCGCTGGCGATGGAGCTGGGCTGTGCGGGTGTGATGCTCGCCTCGGCGGTGACCCGGGCGCAGGAGCCGGTGCTGATGGCGGAGGCCATGCGGCACGCGGTGGAGGCGGGCCGGCTGGCACGGCGGGCGGGCCGCATCCCGCGGCGCCACTTCGCGCAGGCGTCGTCGCCGGCGGAGGGCATGGGCCGCCTGGACCCGGAGCGGCCCGCCTTCTGAACCGGCCGGGCACACCGCCCCGCCGGACCCGGCCCGTGCGGCAGCGTCGGCCGGGCGCGAAGTCCCGCGCCGCGCGCCCGGCCCGGGTGCGCGGAGGCGCGGCGTGCGCCGGGCCCGGGTGCGCCGGGCCCGGGGGCGCGGGGGCGCGGCGTGCGTCACAGGTCGGCTGCAGTCGTGCCCCGGTTCGGCGGAACGGCCGGGGCCGACAGTGGGTCCTCGTACACTCACCTGCGTGGATACGACCCTTCAGGACCCTCTCGTCGGGCGGGTGCTCGACGGCCGTTATCGCGTCGACGCGCGGATCGCGGTCGGCGGGATGGCCACGGTCTACCGGGCCGTGGACACCCGCCTCGACCGCGTCCTCGCCCTCAAGGTGATGCACCCGGCGCTGGCCGCCGACGGTTCGTTCGTCGAGCGCTTCATACGCGAGGCCAAGTCGGTGGCCCGGCTCGCCCACCCGAACGTGGTGCAGGTCTTCGACCAGGGCACCGACGGGTCGTACGTCTATCTCGCCATGGAGTACGTCGCCGGGTGCACCCTGCGTGACGTGCTGCGGGAGCGCGGGGCGCTGCAGCCGCGCGCCGCCCTGGACATCCTGGAGCCGGTGCTGGCCGCGCTGGGCGCCGCGCACCGCGCCGGGTTCGTGCACCGTGACATGAAGCCGGAGAACGTCCTGATAGGGGACGACGGCCGGGTGAAGGTGGCCGACTTCGGTCTGGTCCGGGCCGTGGACACGGTCACGAACACGACGGGTGCCGTCCTGGGCACGGTCTCGTACCTCGCCCCGGAGCAGATCGAGAGCGGCACGGCGGACCCCCGGGTCGACGTGTACGCGTGCGGGGTCGTCCTCCACGAGATGCTCACCGGCGCGAAGCCGCACCAGGGCGACTCCCCCGCCCAGGTGCTCTACCGGCATCTGCACGAGGACGTGCCGCCGCCGTCGGCCGCCGTGCCGGGGCTGGCCTATGAACTCGACGAGCTGGTCGCCTCGGCGACGGCGCGCGACCCGCGGCTGCGCCCGGAGGACGCGGTGGCCCTGCTCGGCCAGGTGCTGCAGGCCCGCAGCGCGCTCACCGCCGGGCAACTGGACGCCGTACCGCCGCAGGCCGTCGCCCCGGACCGCGACAGCGCCGAGGACCGCACGAGCGTGATCCCGCGGCTGCTGCCGGTCAACCCGGTCGGCGAGCCGGAGAACGCCCTGCTCGACCGGACCAGCCGGCTGGAGACCCCGCCGCCACCGCCGCCGGCGCGGCGGGGACGCCCCCGGCGGGGGCTGCTCGCGCTCGTCCTGGCCGTGCTGGTGGTGTTCGGCGTGGGGGTGGGCGTCTGGTACATCAACTCGGGCCAGTTCACCGAGGTCCCCCCGCTGCTCGCGAAGACCGAGGCCCAGGCGCGGGCGCGGCTGCAGCGGGCGGGGCTGGAGGTCAAACAGGTCAAGCACGCCTTCAGTGACACGGTGAAGCGCGGCACGGTGATCAGCAGCGACCCGGCGGCGGGCGCCCGGATCCGCTCCCACGACGGGGTGACGCTGACCGTCTCGGACGGCCCCGAGACCGTGAAGGTGCCCGATCTGAAGGGTTACCGGCTGGACAAGGCGCGGGCCCTGCTGAAGCAGGACGGCCTGGCCGCGGGCATGGTCACGCGGGCGTTCAGCGAGGACGTGCCCAGGGGCTTCGTGATCGGCACGGACCCGGGCGCGGGTACCGAGCGCCACAGCGGTTCGGCCATCGCGCTCACGGTCAGCAGGGGCAGCCCCGTGGAGGTGCCCGACGTCACCGGCTCCTCCGTCGCGGACGCCACGGCTGAGCTGCGGGACGCGGGCCTGAAGGTGAAGATCGCCGACACGCAGATCACGTCGGAGTTCGACGCCGGACAGGTCGCCCGGCAGACGCCGGACGCGGGCAAGGAGGCCGCCGAGGGCGACACGGTGACGCTGACGGTCTCCAAGGGCCGCGAGATGGTCGAGGTGCCGGACGTGGTCGGTGACAAGGTCGACGATGCGAAGAAGGCCCTGGAGGACGCCGGCTTCGCGGTCGAGGAGGACCGGGGCCTGCTGGGCCTGTTCGGTGACACGGTGAAGGGACAGTCGGTGAAGGGCGGCGACAGGGCGCCGAAGGGGTCGACGATCACGATCAGGATCCGCTGACGGGCGGCACCGCGGACCGGGCGGCGGGATGCCCGGGGCCGCGTGCCACCCTTGGGGGGTGAGCACCCAGCGGTCCCGCACCACCCGCGGCACGTCCGGCGGCGTCCCGCGCAACCCCATCGGCAGCCATGTTCCCGTGGCCGGCGGCCTCCACTCCGTCGGAATGGTCTACGCGCGCGACATCGAGGCCGAGGCCGTGCAGGTCTTCGTCGCCAATCCGCGCGGCTGGGCGACGCCCGCGGGCAATCCGCGGCAGGACGAGGCGTTCCGCGCCGCGTGCGCCGCGGAGTCGGTCCCGGTGTACGTCCACGCGCCGTATCTGATCAACTTCGGCTCGCACACCGAGGCGACCGCGAAGCTGTCCGTGGAGTCCCTGCGGCACTCGCTGCGGCGGGGCCGGGAGATCGGGGCGCTGGGCGTGGTGGTGCACACCGGCAGCGCCACCGGCGGCCGGACGCGGGCCGTGGCGCTGAAGCAGGTGCGCGAGCGCGTGCTGCCGCTGCTGGACGAGCTGACGCATGACGACGACCCCCGCCTGCTGCTGGAGTCGACCGCGGGCCAGGGTGCCTCGCTGTGCTCGCGCACCTGGGACTTCGGGCCCTACTTCGAGGCGCTGGACGCGCACCCCATGCTCGGCGTGTGTCTCGACACCTGCCATGTCTTCGCCGCCGGGCACGATCTGACCGGGCCGGACGGCATGCACCGGACGTTGGACCTGCTGGTGGACACCGTCGGCGAGGGACGGCTCGGGCTGATCCACGCCAACGACTCCCAGGACGTGGTGGGCGCCCACCGGGACCGCCACGCGAACATCGGCTCCGGCCACATCGGCGAGGCCCCGTTCCGCGCGCTGATGACCCACCCGGCCACCGCGGGCGTGCCGCTGATCATCGAGACGCCCGGCCGGAAGGAGGGGCACGCGGCGGACGTGGAGCGGCTGAAGAAACTCCGGGACGGCTGACGCGGGACCGGCGAGTCGGGCTTTCCGTGGCTCAGAGCTCGGGGCCGTCCCCGGGCTCCTCCTGGTACGAGTAGCGCTGCTCCTTCCACGGGTCACCGATGTTGTGGTACCCGCGTTCCTCCCAGAAGCCGCGGCGGTCGGCGGTCATGTACTCGACGCCGCGCACCCACTTGGGGCCCTTCCAGGCGTACAGGTGCGGAACGATCAGGCGCAGCGGGAAGCCGTGTTCCGCGGTGAGCAGCTCGCCGTCCTTGTGGGTGGCGAAGATCGTGCGGTCCGAGGCGAAGTCGGCGAGGCGCAGATTGGAGCTGAATCCGTACTCCGCCCACACCATGACGTGGGTGACCGCGGGCGCCGGCGGGGCGATCTCCAGGATCGTGCGTGCCGGGACACCGCCCCACTCGGCGCCGACCATGCTGAACTTCGTGACGCAGTGCAGATCGGCGACGACGGTGGCGTACGGCAGCGCGGTGAACTCCTCGTGGGTCCAGCAGTGCTTCTCGCCGTCCGCGGTGGCGCCGAAGACCCCGAACTCCCAGCGGTCGGGACGGAACCTGGGTACCGGACCGTAGTGCGTGACCGGCCATCCCCGCTGCAGTCGCTGTCCCGGCGGAAGCTCGGACCGTGCTGCTGCTCCAGACTCTCGCTCCACCGGATGACCCATGACTCCATCCTGACAGACCGCGCGGGGTGTGCAGGACCCACCCAGAGCAAACCAGGACATCTCCCACTAAGTGTGAACTTACTGGACGGTTCCGCATGCCGATGCGATCATGCGGCGCAACCCGCCAGTCCCCGCCTGGAAGGAGCCCGCGCGATGCAGGGCGACCCTGAGGTCATCGAATTCCTCAACGAGCAGCTCACCGGCGAGCTGACCGCGATCAACCAGTACTTCCTGCACGCGAAGATGCAGGAGAACCTCGGCTGGTACAAGCTCGCGGCGTACACGCGGCGGGAGTCCTTCGACGAGATGAAGCACGCCGAGGTGCTCACCGACCGCATCATCTTCCTGGAGGGGCTCCCGAACTACCAGCGGCTCTTCCATGTGCGGGTGGGCCAGACCGCCAAGGAGATGTTCGAGGCCGACCGGCAGATCGAGATCGAGGCGATCGACCGGCTCAGACGCGGGATCCGGCTGATGCGGGAGAAGGACGACATCACGTCCGCGAACATCTTCGAGTCGATCCTCGAGGACGAGGAGCACCACATCGACTATCTCGACACCCAGCTCGACCTGCTGGAGAAGCTGGGCGAGGGGCTGTACCTCTCCCAGGTCATCGAACAGCCCGAGGGCTAGGCCGCCTCCTCGAGTCCGCTCGGTGCGCCGGACCGGTCCGGGGCGGACAGGACGGGACCGGCCCCACCGGCCGCCGCGCGGCGCGGGACGCCGTCCCTGCCCAGCAGTGCCTGGATCCGCCGTACACAGGAACCGCAGTCGGTGCCGGCCTTGCAGGCCGACGCGATCTGCCGGGGAGTGCGGGCGCCGCCCTCCGCATGCTGCCTGACCTGGGCCTCGGTCACGGCGAAGCAGGTGCAGACGTACACGGGGTTCACCTCCCACCGGATCGGACGGGCCGTGCCACCCGACCCGACTGATCGGTGAGGCAAACCTAACCTTACCTGGCGCGGGGAAGCCGGAGAAGCGAAGTGGGGCGCGGATCGCATGTGATCCGCGCCCCACCGGTGCCGGTGCTCCCGAAGCGGGCTACTGGTCGCGGTACATCTCGGCGACGAGGAACGCCAGGTCGAGGGCCTGGCTGCGGTTCAGCCGCGGGTCGCAGGCCGTCTCGTAGCGCTGGTGCAGATCGTCGACGAAGATCTCGTCGCCGCCGCCCACGCACTCGGTGACGTCGTCGCCGGTCAGCTCCATATGCAGGCCGCCCGGGTGGGTGCCCAGCGCCTTGTGGACCTCGAAGAAGCCCTTGACCTCGTCGAGCACGTCGTCGAAGCGGCGGGTCTTGTGCCCGGAGGCGGCCTCGAAGGTGTTGCCGTGCATCGGGTCGGTCACCCAGGCCACCGCCGCGCCCGACGCCGTGACCTTCTCCACCAGCTCGGGGAGCCGGTCGCGGATCTTGTCGGCGCCCATGCGGACGATGAAGGTCAGCCGGCCCGGCTCACGCTCCGGGTCCAGGCGCTCGATGTACTGCAGCGCCTCCTCGGCCGTCGTCGCCGGGCCGAGCTTGATGCCGATCGGGTTGCGGATCTTCGAGGCGAACTCGATGTGCGCGCCGTCCAGCTGGCGGGTGCGCTCACCGATCCACACCATGTGCGCGGACACGTCGTACAGCTGCCCGGTGCGCGAGTCGACCCGGGTCAGCGCCGACTCGTAGTCCAGCAGCAGCGCCTCGTGCGAGGAGAAGAACTCGACGGTCCTGAACTCCTCCGGGTCCGCCCCGCAGGCGTGCATGAAGTTCAGCGCGTTGTCGATCTCCCGCGCCAGCTGCTCGTAGCGCTGCCCGGACGGCGACGACTTCACGAAGTCCTGGTTCCAGGCGTGCACCTGGCGCAGGTCGGCGTAGCCGCCGGTGGTGAAGGCGCGCACCAGGTTGAGCGTCGAGGCGGACGCGTGGTACATCCGCTTCAGCCGCTCGGGGTCGGGGATGCGGGCCGCCTCGGTGAACTCGAAGCCGTTGACGGAGTCGCCCCGGTAGCTCGGCAGGGTCACGCCGTCGCGGGTCTCCATCGGCTTGGAGCGCGGCTTGGAGTACTGGCCGGCGATCCGGCCGACCTTCACGACGGGCACCGAGGCCGCGTACGTGAGCACGGCACCCATCTGGAGCAGCGTCTTCAGCTTGTTGCGGATGTGGTCGGCGGACACCGCGTCGAAGGCCTCCGCGCAGTCGCCTCCCTGAAGCAGGAACGCCTCGCCCCTGGCGACGGCTCCCATCCGGGCGCGCAGCTGGTCGCACTCGCCCGCGAAGACGAGTGGCGGATACGACTCGAGCTCCGCGATCACTTCGCGCAGAGCCTCGGGGTCGGGGTACTCGGGCTGCTGCGCCGCGGGCAGGTCTCGCCAGGTGTTGCCAGCGCTTGCGCTGGACTTAGCGTTCACGGTCACAGTCCCAACCTTACGGGGTCGTGTCCGGTGATTTCGGCCCGGCTCGACAGGCGAGACAGCCCTCCCACAGGGCCCGTCGGCCCCAGGGATGACAGCACGCACTCCCTTAACGCCGACCTACATAGATGTCACCTTCACGCATCCGTGCCGCAACGGCAGCGTGAACATCGCTCCGGCGCGCCGGTCTGCACTTCATTGACCACAGGGTGGGGACTTGAACGCTGGCCCTGGCGGCGCCCGGGCTCCTCGGCTCGAACGACGCCCAGGCCGCCGTCGCCCCCGGGGCCCGGCTGCAGAACGACTTCGAGCAGGCCGCCCGCCACCGGCTCGCTGCCGGACGACCCGGGCGCCTGGTTCCCGGCCGGGCGCACCTGCCCCGAGGACACCGCGTACGACGGCACCGGGGTGCCGGTCCAGAACTCGAACTCCGCGTCGCTGACCAGGTACAGCGTCCTGGCGGGGCAGGAGTACACGCTGGCCGGGTCCGCCGTGACGGGCTCCTACCGCGCCCTTCCTGGCGCGCACCAGGTTCGGCAGCGGCTGGAACACGTACAACATGATCATCTGACGTCGGCGTGCCACACGGTCGTACACCGGCACACCGGCACACCGCCCGCGGCGCCGTGGCCGTCCCCCCACCCGGCGACGGGCTGCGGCGCCGCGGGCGCATGCGTTAAGGTGCCTCGCATGTACGTGCCGACGCACCAGAACTGGTGGTGGACCGCTCATCCGGCGGCCCACTGACTTGCGCGTACGCAGACTTCGCGAAGGCCGCCCGAGGGGCGGCCTTCGGTGTGTCCGGGGTCCGTTCCTCCCATCCGAGAAGGACCACGGACCCATGCACCTGCTCGACCTGTTCGACGATCCCCGCCCGTTCGCCCTGCTGCGCCGCCGCACGCCGGGCCACGACGAGAACACCGTCGAGGTGTTCCTCGGCCCGGTCACCGAGTGCGAGCGCCTCGCCGACCTGCCCGACACGTGCCTGGCGCTCATCCCGTTCCGCCAGATCCGCGAGCGCGGCTTCGACGTCCGTGACGACGGCACCCCGCTGGCGGTGCTGGTGCCCGAGGAGTCGTACACGATCCCGCTCGCCGACGCGCTCGCGCAGCTGCCGGAGCACGAGGTGCGGGTGGAGGGCGCCGGCTTCGACGTCGGCGACGAGCGGTACGCGGAGATCGTCGGACGGGTGCTGCGGGACGAGATCGGCGCGGGCGAGGGCGCGAACTTCGTGGTCCGGCGGACCTACGAGGGGCGGATCCCGGGGTTCGGCCGGGCCGACGCCCTCGCGCTGTTCCGCCGGCTGCTGGTCGGCGAGCGCGGCGCGTACTGGACGTTCGTGGTGCACACGGGGGACCGGACGCTGGTCGGGGCCAGCCCTGAGGTGCATGTGCGGATGTCCGGGGGGACCGTCGTGATGAACCCGATCAGCGGTACGTACCGCTATCCCGCCGGCGGCCCGACGCCCGGGGACCTGCTCGGCTTCCTCGCCGACGGCAAGGAGATCGAGGAGCTGTCGATGGTCGTCGACGAGGAGCTCAAGATGATGTGCACGGTCGGCGACATGGGCGGGGTGGTCGTCGGGCCGCGGCTGAAGGAGATGGCCCACCTCGCGCACACGGAGTACGAACTGCGCGGGCGGTCCACCCTCGACGTGCGCGAGGTGCTGAAGGAGACCATGTTCGCGGCGACCGTCACCGGCTCGCCCGTGCAGAACGCCTGCCGGGTGATCGAACGGCACGAGGTCGGGGGCCGCGGCTACTACGCGGGAGCGCTCGCGCTGCTCGGCCGGTGCGCGGGGGCCCAGACCCTCGACTCCCCCATCCTCATCCGCACCGCGGACATCGACGCGGACGGACGGCTGCGGGTGCCGGTCGGTGCCACGCTGGTGCGAGGGTCGGACCCGGCCGGCGAGGTCGCGGAGACGCACGCCAAGGCGGCCGGCGTGCTGGCGGCGCTGGGGGTGCGTCCCGGCCGGCCGGGCGAGGAGCGGGTACGGCCGAGGCTGGCGGACGATCCCCGGGTGCAGGCCGCGCTCGCCGGGCGGCGGGCCTCGCTGGCGCCGTTCTGGCTGCGGATGCAGGAGCGGGCCCGCGACCTGACCGGACATGCCTTCGTCGTCGACGGCGAGGACACGTTCACGGCGATGCTCGCGCACGTCCTGCGGTCCTCGGGACTGGAGGTGACCGTGCGCCGGTACGACGGGCCCGGGCTGCGGGAGGCGGTCCTCGGACACGAGGGCCCCGTGGTGCTGGGCCCGGGGCCGGGCGACCCCTCGGACCTCACCGACCCCAAGATGCGGTTCCTGCGGGAGCTGACGGCCGAGCTCGTCCGGGGGCACCGGCACGGCGTGCTCGGCGTCTGCCTGGGCCATGAGCTGATCGCGGCGGAACTGGGCCTGGAGATCGTCCGCAAGGAGGTCCCCCACCAGGGCGCGCAGATGGAGATCGACCTGTTCGGGCGGCGCGAGACCGTCGGCTTCTACAACAGCTTCGTGGCGCACTGCGACGACGCGGCGGCGGCCGGGCTGGCCGCGCACGGCGTCGAGGTCAGCCGCGGCGCCGGCGGCGAGGTGCACGCGCTGCGCGGGCCGCGTCGTGCCCCGGGCGCGCCCGGGAACGCGGTCGCGGGCGTCCAGTTCCACCCGGAGTCGGTGCTGTCCGTGAACGGCGCCGCGATCGTGCGGGAGCTGCTGGCTCAGTCGGCCGCCGCGGGCACGAGCACGTTCTCGGAACGGCGGCCGGCCTCGTAGTCGAGGACGTTGCGCACCGTGGCGTCGACGATCTGCGTCACGGCGTCCACGGTGTAGTACGCCTGGTGGGAGGTGACCAGGACGTTCGGGAAGGTGACGAGGCGGGCCAGGGTGTCGTCCTCGATCGCCTCCAGGGACTTGTCCAGGAAGAACAGCCCCGCCTCCGCCTCGTACACGTCCAGGCCGACACCGGTGAAGCGGCCCTCGCGCAGTTCCGCGACGAGGGCCGCGGTGTCTATGAGGCCGCCGCGGCTGGTGTTCACCAGGATCGCGTCGTCCTTCATGGTCTTCAGGGCGGCCGCGTCGATCAGGTGCTGCGTCGCGGGCATCAGCGGGACATGCAGGCTGATCAGGTCGGACTCGGCGAGCAGCCGCTCCTTGGAGACGTACGTCATGCCGAGGGCGGCACAGGCCGGGTTCTCGGCGATGTCCCAGCCGAGGAGTTTCATGCCGAAGCCGTGGGCGATCCGGCAGAACGCCTCGCCGATCTTGCCGGTGCCGAGGACGCCCGCGGTGCGGCCGTGCATGTCGCGGCCCATCAGGCCGTCGAGGCGGAAGTCGAAGTCGCGGGTGCGGTTGCAGGCGCGGACGACGCGGCGGCCCGCGGCCATGCCCAGGGCCCAGGCGAACTCGGCCACGGAGTAGGGCGAGTAGTACGAGACCCGGGCGATCGTCATGCCGAGGCGTTCGGCGGCCGTGAGGTCGATGTTGTTGAAGCCGGTGGAGCGCTGCGCGATCATCCGGGTGCCGCCGGCCTCCAGGGTCTGCAGGACGCGCTCGCCGAGTTCGCAGTTGACGCTGGTGCAGACGACGTCGTGGCCCACCGCGATGGGGGCCGTGTCCTCGTTGAGGAAGACATCGAGGCAGCGGATGTCGTGGTGGCCCGCGAACGCCTTCTCCAGCAGAGGCCTCTCGTCGGCCTGCACGCCGAACGCCACAATCTCCACGAAACCCTCCGGGGTCGGGCCGGAACTGCCTGACACTGCCGAATATACGGGCCTGGCGCGCGGCGGGGGGCGGGAGCGGAGCCGGACCGCCGCTGTCCTGCGGGTGCCGGTGCCCCGCAGGACAGCGGCTCGGCGCGGCCGCCGTCAGCCGAAGAAGACACCGACCTCCTGGTACAGCTTCGGGTCGACCGTCTTCAGTCTGGCCGTGGCCTCGGCGATCGGTACGCGGACGACGTCCGTGCCGCGCAGCGCGACCATGGTGCCGAAGTCGCCGTCGCGGACCGCCTCGACGGCGTGCAGGCCGAACCGGGTGGCGAGCCAGCGGTCGAAGGCGCTCGGCGTGCCGCCGCGCTGGACGTGCCCGAGGACGGTGGTACGGGCCTCCTTGCCCGTGCGCCTCTCGATCTGCTTCGCCAGCCACTCGCCGACGCCGGAGAGGCGGACGTGCCCGAAGGAGTCCAGCGTCTCGTCCTTGAGCACCATGTCGCCGTCCTTCGGCATCGCCCCCTCGGCCACGACCACGATCGGCGCGTACGACGCCTTGAACCGGGACGTCACCCATGCGCAGACCTGGTCCACGTCGAAGCGCTGCTCGGGGATGAGGATCACGTTCGCCCCGCCGGCCAGCCCCGAGTGGATGGCGATCCAGCCCGCGTGACGGCCCATCACCTCCACGACCAGGACCCGCATATGCGACTCCGCGGTGGTGTGCAGGCGGTCGATCGCCTCGGTCGCGATGTTGACGGCGGTGTCGAAGCCGAAGGTGTAGTCCGTGGCGGAGAGGTCGTTGTCGATGGTCTTCGGCACGCCGACGACGCGGACGCCGTACTCGTCGGCCAGGCGCGCCGCGACTCCGAGGGTGTCCTCGCCGCCGATCGCGACGAGCGCGTCGACCTCCTCCTTGGCGAGGTTGTCCTTGATGCGGCGGATGCCGTTCTCCTGCTTGAGGGGGTTGGTGCGCGAGGAGCCGAGGATCGTGCCGCCGCGGGGCAGGATGCCGCGCACGGCGGGGATGTCGAGCCGGACGGTGTCACCTTCCAGGGGCCCCCGCCAGCCGTCCCGGAAGCCGACGAAGTCATAGCCGTACTCCTGCACGCCCTTGCGGACGATGCCTCGGATGACGGCGTTGAGCCCGGGGCAGTCGCCGCCTCCGGTCAGTACTCCGACCCGCATGGAAAAGTCCCTTCGCCGCGGTTGCCTGATGCGGGTCACGCTAATGGTGACCCACGTCACTTCGGCATGGCGCGGAGGGTCAATTCCGGTGAATTGCCCAGTAGTTGATCACTCGGCGCGAGTCAGACTTCACTCGAAGGTGGGCATTGGATGCGCGCGCCGCCGTTCACTCCCGAATGTGCGCTCGGCTCGCGGTGCGCGGGCCCGGCTCGCGGCACCTCAGTCTTCGTCCAGCCCCCGCTCGATCGCGTACCGCACCAGCTCCACCCTGTTGTGGAGCTGGAGCTTGCCCAGGGTGTTCTGGACGTGGTTCTGCACGGTGCGGTGCGAGATGACGAGGCGCTCCGCGATCTGCTTGTAGCTCAGGCCCTTGGCGACCAGCCTCAGCACCTCGGTCTCCCGCTCGGTGAGCCGTGGTGCCCGTGGCTCGTCGGCGTCCGCGGCGGGGGCCGGTTCCGAGGCGAGCCGGCGGTACTCGCCGAGCACCAGGCCCGCCAGGCCCGGCGTGAACACCGGGTCGCCGACCGCCGTGCGGCGCACCGCGTCGATCAGCTCCTCCGTGGACGCCGACTTCAGCAGGTAGCCCGTCGCACCCGACTTCACCGCCTCCAGCACGTCCGCGTGCTCGCCGCTCGCCGACAGCACCAGGACCCGCAGCGCCGGGTCGGTGCCGACGAGTTCCTTGCACACCTGGACGCCCGGCTTCGCGGGCAGGTTCAGGTCCAGGACCAGGACGTCGGGCGCGGCGGCCCGGGCGCGGCGCACCGCCTGCTCGCCGTCGCCCGCGGTGGCGACCACGTCGAAGCCGGACTCGGCCAGGTCACGGGCGACGGCGTCGCGCCACATGGGGTGGTCGTCGACCACCATGACCTTGATCGGTTCCCGCCGCGCACCGGTGGTGTCCGCCGTCATCGCCGCTCCGCCTTCCCCCGTGCGGCCCCCGGGCCGCCCGTCGCTTCCTTCGGTACCTTCAGTTCCACTTCCGTGCCCTGGCCCGGGATCGAGATCAGCTCGGCGGTGCCGCCGATGTCGCGCAGCCGGCCGCGGATCGACTGGGCCACGCCGAGCCGTCCCTCTCCCTCGGCCTGGGCGAGGCGGCCCTCCGGGATGCCGGGGCCGTCGTCCCGTACCGTCACCACGATGCCGTCCGGCTCGTCCTCCACCAGGATCCAGGCCCGGGCCGCCTCCCCGGCGTGCCTGCGCACATTGTCCAGGGCGGCACCGACGGCCGCGGCCAGTTCACGGGCGGCGGCCTGCGGGAGCGGCACCGGGGAGCCGGGCTCGGAGAGCGTCACCCGGGCCCCGGCGTACGGAGCGAGCAGGGAGCGCAGGTCGACCGGGCCCTTCTCGGCGTCCGGCTCGTCGACCGCGCGGACGACCGCGCCGAGTGCGGCGTCCTCCGACACCCGCGAGGGGGCCGCCAGCCCGCCGGAGACCAGCGTGCGCAGCGCGACCTCCTGCTCGCCCGCCAGCCGGCCCAGCTCCGCGGCCTCGCCGCCGAGCGCGGAACCGCGCCGCTGCACCATGGCGAGCACCTGGAGGACGCCGTCGTGGATGTCCCGGGCCAGCCGCTCCCGCTCCCGGGTCGCGGCCTCGATCTCCAGGGCGCGGGCGAGGGTGCGCTCGGAGGCGCGGGCGACCTCGACGACGTATCCGATCGCGATGGAGGCGACCCACACCAGGATCACGTTGTGGACGGTGTCGCGGGCCGGGGTGCCGCGTTCGACCAGGTTCACCGCGGCGACCGTCGTGGAGGCGAAGGCCGCCCAGCGCCAGCCGCCCTTGACGGCGTAGGCGAGGACCGACCCGGCGGTCCATATCGACGGCAGCGTCGGACCGCCCGAGAGGACCCGCTCATGCGTGTCGGCGAGGGGGGTGAGGAGGATGCCGGTGAGCGCGACGGTGAGGTCGACGGCCAGGAACCACCGGGTGCAGCTCGCCGCGTTCGCCACCCTGGGCAGCGTGGCCAGGGTCCACGCGCACAGCACGACGAAGTAGGCGACGGCCAGCCAGGGCCGGGCGAACCTGTCGTAGGCCGTCGCGAAGAGAGCGACGGCGTACACCATGGTGAGCACGCGGTACGCCATGAGCGCACGCCACAGCGGCTGTTCGACCGACATTCTGACGACCCGCTCGCGCCTGGCCATGTCCCCCCGCCCCCCGAGCCGGACGGCCGCGCCCCTAGGAGCCCGGCCGCTCGCTCACGGCTGCCTTCTCCGTGTCCCTGTGTGCCTGTCCGGCGTCCTTCTGCGCCTGCTTCCCGGCCTTCGCCGCCTCCGCGATCTGCCGCTTGGCGGCGGTCGCGTACATGTCGACGTACTCCTGGCCGGAGAGCTTCATGATTTCGTACATGACCTCGTCGGTCACCGCCCGCAGCACGAAGCGGTCGTGCTCCATGCCCCGGTAGCGGCTGAAGTCCAGCGGCCTGCCGATGCGGATGCCGGGGCGCATCAGCTTGGGGATGATCTTCCCGGGCGGCTGGATCTTCTCGGTGTCGATCATGGCGACCGGGATGACCGGCGCGCCGGTGGCGAGCGCCACGCGGGCCAGGCCGCCGGGCTTGCCCCGGTAGAGGCGGCCGTCGGGCGAGCGGGTGCCCTCCGGGTAGATACCGAACAACTCGCCGCGCTCCAGGACTTCGATGCCGCTCCTGACGGCGGCCTCGCCCGCGCCCCGGGCACCGGAACGGTCGACGGGCAGCTGCCCGACCCCCTTGAAGAAGGCGGCGGTGAGCCGGCCCTTCACGCCGGGTGTGGTGAAGTACTCCGCCTTCGCGATGAAGGTCACCTTGCGGTCGAGGACCGCGGGCAGGAAGAACGAGTCCGAGAACGACAGGTGATTGCTCGCCAGGATGGCGGGGCCCTCGGCCGGAACGTTCCCGATGCCCTCCACCCACGGTCTGAAGGCGAGCTTCAGCGGCCCCCCGATGGATACCTTCATCGCGCCGTACAACAACCGACTGCCTCCCGTGTGTGTCGATCAGACCTTAACGCGCCCCACCGGCAAAGGCCCCGACGGCCCTGTTCGGTGGCAGTGCCGTCGCGTACGGTGAAGTACCTGCAATCGACGTGCCCAGCCCTTCCATGAACAGGAGACCGAACGTGCCGGTCCTCCCCGGAGCCGAGCCGTACCGCCACGACGGCGGGGAGGTCGGCGTCCTCCTCTGCCACGGCTTCACCGGCTCCCCCCAGTCGCTGCGCCCCTGGGCGGAGTATCTCGCCGAGCGCGGCCTCACCGTCTCGCTGCCGCTGCTGCCCGGGCACGGCACCCGCTGGGAGGACATGCAGCTCACCGGCTGGCAGGACTGGTACGCGGAGGTGGACCGGGAACTGCGCACCCTGCGCGACAGCTGTGCGCAGGTGTTCGTGGCCGGTCTGTCCATGGGCGGCGCCCTGGCGCTGCGGCTCGCCGCCCGGCACGGGGACGCGGTCAGCGGCGTCGTGGTCGTCAACCCGGCCAACAAGGTGCACGGCCTGTCCGCGTACGCCCTGCCGGTGGTCCGCCACCTGGTGCCCTCGACGAAGGGGATCGCCAGCGACATCGCGAAGCAGGGCAGCACGGAGCTCGGGTACGACCGGGTGCCACTGCACGCCGCGCACTCCCTGCGGAACTTCTTCCGGCTGGTCGACGGCGAGCTCCCGCAGGTCACCCAGCCGCTGCTGCTCCTGCACAGCCCGCAGGACCATGTGGTGCCGCCGGCCGACTCGGCCCGGATCCTCAGCCGGGTGTCGTCGGCCGACGTCCGGGAGATCCTGCTGGAACAGAGCTACCACGTGGCGACGTTGGACCATGACGCGGACCGGATCTTCGAGGAGAGCCTCGCGTTCATCGGCCGGCTCGCGCCGAGTGTCGGCAAGGAAGGGACGGCCGCAGGTGGCTGAGCACGACTCCGACCGCGAGGGCCGCGAGCCGGACGAGAAGGGCGTGCCCTTCGACGAGGACGCCGCCTGGGCGGCGATCGTGGCGGGGTACGGCGAGGAGCCGCCGGACCCGCCGGGCAGCAGGCCGTTCAAGCCGGTCGAGGACCTGGCGCTGCCGGAGCCGAAGCAGGAGGCCGGCCGCACGGACGGCGGCACGGACGACGGCACGGACGACGGCACGGACGGCGGCACGGACGGCGGCACGGACGACGGTGCCGGGGACGGTGCCGGGGGCGGGCCCGCGAAGCCGCTGGGCAGCTCGGTCGCCTTCGCGCCCGGCGTCGGTCCGCGGGACTACAAGGTGCCGGAGCCGTCCGACGACGACTTCGACGAGGACGACGAGGGGCACTTCGTGCCGCCGGAGCCACCGCCGCTGCCCGCGGCCGACACCACGGCGAAGTTCGCCTGGCTCGCGGTGATCGGCGGTCCCGTCCTGCTCCTGCTGGCGGTCCTGCTCGGCTGGGAGATGACCTGGTGGCTCGCCACGCTCGGCGTCGGCGGTTTCCTCGGCGGCTTCGTGACGCTGGTGGTGCGCATGAAGACGGACGACGAGGACGACGGCGATCCGGGGCGCGGCGCGGTGGTCTGACCCGCGCCGGCGACCGCTACGACGCGGGAACCCTGAGGGCGGCCAGCACCGGCAGATGGTCGGTGGCCGCCCTCAGGTCTGCCCGGGTCACCCCCGGGTGGTCGAGGGGAACACCGCAGCCGAGGACCTCCACGCCCCGCGTGGCGAAGATCGCGTCGATGCGCTGGTACGGATCGGCGGGCGTCCAGGTGTACTCGCCGCCCCACGGTGCGGTGGCCCAGCCGTCCTGGAGACGGGCGGCCAGTCGCTCGAAGGTCGGTCCGCCCGGGCGTTCGTTCAGGTCGCCGCCCGCGACCGCGTGCCGGACGCCCATCCCGGCGAGCCGGTCGAGGAGCATGCCGCCCTGGTCGTAGCGCTCGTCCTGCCGCAGGCTCAGATGGCAGCTGACGACACCGAGCCGGGCCCCGCCGAACCGCACGACCGCCGTCGCGAGGCCGCGCCGGTGCAGTCCGGGGGTGAGCGGGAGCAGCACGTCCTCGGTGCACTCGACCGTGGCGCGCAGCGAGCACAGCAGGGCGGGCCCGGCGGCCGTGGCGCCGCCCGAGAGGATCACCAGATCCGAGGCCGCCGCGAGCCGGGCGAGCTTCTTGCGCCAGCGGAAGAAGCGGGGTGCCTCCTGGACGAGCACGAGATCGGGGGCGCAGGCGCCGATCACACGGGCCAGCGCGCCGGTGTCGTCGCGCATGGAGCGGATGTTGTAGCTGAGCACCCGGACGACGGCCGAACCGTCGGCTTCGGTACGGGAGTTGGGCAGCGTGAAGGTCGTCGCCATGCCGATCGAGAATACGCCGCCGCGGCCGCTGCGGGGGCGCCCGCCGTCCCCGGGCGGGGCTCGGCGGGCACCGTCGCGCGCGGCCGGACGTCACATGATCGGGTCCGGCTCCCGGGCCAGGTCGGCGGCACCGACCAGGCCCGCCTTGTTGCCCAGCTGGGCGGCGATGACCTCGGCGACCGGGCGCCAGTTGCCGCCGACCAGCCAGCGCTTGTACGACTTACGGATCGGGTCGAGGACCAGCTCGCCCTCGTCCGAGAGGCCGCCGCCGACGATGAAGGCGGAGGGGTCGAACAGGGAGGCCAGGTCGGCCAGGCCCGCGCCCGCCCAGCGGGCCAGCTCGCGGTAGGAGTCCACGGCCACCGGGTCGCCCTGGCGGGCGGCCATGGAGATGTGCTTGCCCTCGATGCCCGCGGGGGTGCCGTCCCCGAGCGAGAGCAGTACCTCGGCGTTCTCGGGGGTGGCGTTGGCGCGCTGCTTCGCGTACCGCACGAGGGCGCGGCCGGAGGCGTACTGCTCCCAGCAGCCCTGCGAGCCGCAGCCGCACAGCAGGCCGTCCGGCACCATCCGGATGTGGCCGAACTCGGCGGCCACGCCGAAGTGCCCGCGGCGGAGCTTGTTGCCGATGATGATCCCGCCGCCGAGGCCGGTGCCGAGCGTGATGCAGATGACGTTGCGGTGGCCCTTGCCCGCGCCGAACTTGTACTCGCCCCACGCGGCCGCGTTCGCGTCGTTCTCGACGACCACCGGGAGGCCAACGCGGGCCTCGACCTTCTCCTTCAGCGGCTCCTGGCGCCAGTCGATGTTCGGCGCGAAGTAGACCGTGGAGCGCTGACGGTTGACGTACCCGGCGGCGCCGATCCCGACGCCGACGATCTCGTGCCCGGCACGAGCGCCCTCGACGGCAGCGGCGATGGCGTCCACGATGGCCCCGGGCGTGCCCGGAGTCGGCACCTTGTGGGTCGAGAGGATGCTGCCTTCCTCGTCGACCACACCGGCCGCGATCTTCGTGCCACCGATGTCGACGCCGATGGTGAGTCCCATGAATCCCTCAGTTTCGGTCGAGCCCCGCTACGGCCAACCGTACCCGAGGTGACCGGAGGGTGTCGGAGTGCTGAGGGTCCCCGAGACGCCCCTGGGCCGAGCCTCAGTCGAGGTCGATGCGCTCCCCCGGACCCTGCTCCCCGTCCTGCCCGCGGGGGCCGTCGTCCTGCCCGCGGGGGCCGTCGCCGGGGCCGTGGCCGGGGGCGCCGCGGGTCGTCCAGCGCCGCTCCTGCGCCTCGACGGCGGAGCGGTAGGCCGCGAGCAGCTCCGAGCCGGCCGCGGCGAGGTGGTCGAAGACGTCAGGGTTGCGCTCGATCACCGGTTCCATCGCGGCCTTGGCCTGCTGCACCGCCTGCTGCACCATCTGCTGGGCGGCGCCCGACGCCGCGGCTCCCAGCAGCGGGGCCTGCAGACCGGACAGCTTGTCGGCGACGGCGTCGACGAGCCGGCGCAGTTCCTCGGCGGCCGAACCGGGCGGCGTTCCGTACCGGGCGCGGCGGCGGGCCTTCTCCGCCGCGAGGTCCTCGGCGCACGCCTTCGCCCATGCGTCGGCGTCGGTCGCCCGCACCTCGGTGTCGGCGGCCTCCTCCTGAGCGGCGTCGGACGTGGGGCGCTCTTCGCTCATGGCGGACTCCTGACTGCGGTTCGTACTCCCGACGTTACCCGAACGGGGGTACGTGCTTCATCGTGTGCGCGGCCGTCGCGCGCGCCCCGGGGCACCCCCGGCGCGCCGGGTCACGCCCGGCGCGGCCAAAGCTGCGGGTCGGGCGCGAAGCGGATGCTCAGCTCGCCCTCGCGCAGCGCCGCGCCCGCCACGGTGCAGCGGCGCAGGGCGGACGGCAGCGGGACGATCCGGCGGAAGGGGCCCGCGGTCACCACGATCTCGTCGCCGCGCCGGACGAGGTCCAGCTCGTCGCGTATGGCGCCGGGCAGCGGGATCCGCCACACGAGCACCCCGTCCTCGGCGAGCAGGTCCGTCACGGGCCACTCGACCGGGGGCGGCGCCTCGTTGACGGCGGGACCGGCGAGCAGGGCGAGGTCGTCGGCGCCGCGCGGGTCCCGGCCGAGGTGCGGCACCCCGTGCACGGTGTGCGCCCCGTACGTCCCCTGCCACTCCTCCAGGGTCTTGCGCTGCTGGGCGGCGAGGCCCGCGAGCCAGGCGTCGTGGGCGGTGTCGGGCAGGACGCGGTTCGCGATGAGGGCCTGGGGGCGCAGGGCACGCAGGGCGAGGCCGGTGACGGCGGTGCGGACGGCGTCGGCGCCGGCCGGGCCCGGCTCGGCGACCAGCCACACACTCGTGGCGCGGTCGGCGACGACGGCCTCGGCGGCGGCCAGTTCGAGGTCCCAGCGGGCGGCGGTCTCGTAGAGCCACTCGGCGGGCATGGGGACGCCCGCGAGCCGGCCGAGCACGGGGCGCAGGGCGCGGGCCGCCTGCCGCTCCGGCGGGAGCAGCCGGCGCAGATAGCGGCGGAGTTCCTCGGGGAGGGCGAGGAGGGCCAGCGCCTGCGGGACGGGGGGCAGGTCGACGACGAGGAGGTCGTACGCCTCCGAGAGCGCGGCGTCGCGCAGGGCGCGCAGCACGGCGAGTTCCTCGGCGCCGGGCAGCGGGGTGACCTCCTCGGCGTCCAGCCGGGCCGCGCCGAGGAGGTCGAGCGCGCCGGCCGCACGGCCCTGGAAGGCGACGAGATCGTCCCGGAAGCCGGCGGCCGCGTCGGGCCGCAGGACCGTGAGGCAGGGGGCGGCCTCGGCGGGACGGGCGCCGGTGCCGGCGCCGAGCAGGGCACCGGGGGTGTCGGTGCGGTCGGCGCTGAGCAGGAGGGTGCGGGTGCCCCGGCGGGCGGCGTCCAGCGCGGTGGCCGCGGCGACGGTGGTGCGGCCGCAGCCGCCGGGGCCGGTGATCAGGATGGTGCGCATGACGGTGAACGCTACCCGGGCGTTCCCCGCCGGGCCGGCCATGACGCCGGGCCGCCGGCCACGGCTCCGGCGGGCCGGGCGGCTACCCGGCGGTCCCGGACTCCACCCTCTTCTTCAGCCCCGCCAGCGCCCGGTCGATGATGACCTTCTCCGCCTTGCGCTTGATCATGCCGAGCATCGGGATCTTGACGTCGACCGTCAGCCGGTACGTCACCTCCGTGCCGCCCGAGCCCGCCGGCTTCAGCAGGTAGGAGCCGTCCAGGGAGCGGAGCATCTGGGACTTGACCAGGGTCCACGAGACCTCGCCGTCGCCCGTCCAGGTGTAGGCCAGCGTCTGGTCGTCCTTGATCGCGCCCGCGTCCATGACGAGGCGCACCTGCTCCGCGCGGCCCTGCCCGTCCGTCGAGAGGACCTCCGCCTCCTTCACCTCGCCCGTCCAGTCCGGGTAGCGCGCGAAGTCGGCGATCACCCGCATGACATCGGCCGGAGCCGCCTCGATCCTGATGCTCGAACTGGTGTGTTCCGCCATCGCCGTGGCTCCTCCAGATGCGGTCCGGTGAGGGAGGGTGGTGCGCACGCGCGCACGGGTGCAGCGTGAAGGCTACCGCGCACGCTCCGCGCCGGTACCACCCCACCTGCGGTTCGGCCACCGGCCCGGCCCGCCGGGCGCCGCGGCCCCTCGCACCCCTCCCCCTCCCCGGCAGCGGCCGCTCACCACTCCAGCGTCCAGGGCCTGCCGCTGCCCGCGAAGTGCCCCACGTTCACGCACTCCGTCGCCCCGATCCGCATCCGCCGCACCAGGGGCTGGTGGACATGGCCGAACAAGGAGTACCGCGGCCTGGTGCGGCGGATCGCGTCCAGCAGGGCCAGGCTGCCGCGCT
Source organism: Streptomyces sp. PSU-S4-23 (assembly GCF_055632315.1). NCBI lineage: Bacteria > Bacillati > Actinomycetota > Actinomycetes > Kitasatosporales > Streptomycetaceae > Streptomyces > Streptomyces sp. PSU-S4-23. The sequence continues at coordinate 2,016,421 of NZ_JBVMUU010000002.1, forward strand.
CGAAGCGGCGCGCCACCGTGTCGTACACCAGCTCGGGGACCTCCGGCGGGATGTGGGTGCACAGCACGTCCACCTCTCCCACCGCCTCGATCTTCGCCGCGTACTCCTCGTCGCTGATCTCGTACGGGGTCCGCATGGGGGTGCGCAGGCCGCCGCCGACGAAGCCGAAGGTCCAGCCGCCGATCTCGGCCCGCTCGCCGTCGAGCACCCGCACCCCCCGGCCCGCGTACTCCGGCCACAGGGCAGGCATGTCGACGTTGCCGTAGGTCGCGTACGTCGGGGTGGGGAACGCGGCGAACAGCTCGGCGTACTGTCTGCGGACCGCCCGCTCGATCGCCGAGGCGCGGTCCTGGCCCACACCGGCCCACAGCCCGGCTCCGAACCGCCGCGCCTCCGCGAAACGGCGGGCGGTGCGCAGCTCCACCAGCCGGCGGGCGTTCTCGGTGCCGAACAGATCGGGGAAGATCCCGCGGGAGTGGTCGGCGTAGTCCAGGAAGAGGACCAGGTCGCCCAGGCAGATCAGGGCGTCCGCCCCGTCGCCGGCCCTGGCCAGATCCCGCGCGTTGCCGTGCACGTCGCTGACCACATGAACACGCGTCCTCGGGTTACCGCCCGGTGTGGGTGCCATGACGATCAAGCGTAGGGCTGTGGGACATAGGTGAACAGTGGCGTCCGGACCTGCGGTTACTGGCCCGCCGGGAACGGCCTGGACTACTGTGCGCGAAGGAACGCCAAGCCGTGTGACGCGCGGAACATCTCGTCGGGACCCCCTGTCGGAAAAGCCATACCGACGGGTAACGTCCGGGCAGTCCAGTCGTGCTCAGGGTTTCAACCAACGACTTCGGAGGAAGAACCCTGCGCACCTCCCCGAGCCTTGGACCGCACCGTCGCAGCACACGGAGTCGTGGCGCCGGCGCCCTATGAGGAGCAGCAGTCTTGCGCGAGTTCAGCCTTCCGGCTTTGTACGAGGTCCCTGCGGACGGAAATCTGACCGACATCGTCCGCAGAAACGCCGCGCAGCACCCCGACGTCGCCGTCATCGCCCGCAAGGTCGGCGGTGCGTGGCAGGACGTCACCGCCGTCGCCTTCCTCGCCGAGGTGCGGGCCGCGGCGAAGGGGCTCATCGCCTCCGGTGTCCAGCCGGGCGACCGGGTGGGCCTGATGTCCCGCACCCGCTACGAGTGGACGCTGCTCGACTTCGCGATCTGGAGCGCGGGCGCCATCACCGTACCGGTGTACGAGACCAGCTCGCCGGAGCAGGTGCAGTGGATCCTCAGCGACTCCGGTGCCACCGCCTGCATCGTGGAGCTGGACGCCCACACCGCGGCCGTCGAGTCGGTGCGCGACCGGCTGCCCGCCCTCAAGCACGTCTGGCAGATCGAGGCCGGGGGCGTCGAGGAGCTGGGCCGGGCCGGCCGGGACGTCAGCGACGAGACGGTCGAGGAGCGCAGCTCGATCGCCCGGGCCGACGATCCCGCGACGATCGTCTACACCAGCGGGACCACGGGGCGCCCCAAGGGCTGTGTGCTCACCCACCGCAGCTTCTTCGCCGAGTGCGGGAACATCGTCGAGCGGCTGCGCCCCCTCTTCCGCACGGGCGAGTGCTCCGTCCTGCTGTTCCTCCCGCTCGCGCACGTCTTCGGGCGGCTGGTGCAGGTGGCCCCGATGATGGCTCCGATCAAGCTGGGCAACGTCCCCGACATCAAGAACCTCACCGACGAACTCGCCGCGTTCCGGCCGACGCTGATCCTCGGGGTGCCCCGCGTCTTCGAGAAGGTCTACAACTCGGCGCGCGCCAAGGCGCAGGCCGACGGCAAGGGGAAGATCTTCGACAAGGCGGCGGACACGGCGATCGCCTACAGCCGCGCCCTGGACACCCCGTCCGGCCCGTCCCTGGGTCTGAAGATCAAGCACAAGGCGTTCGACAAGCTCGTCTACGCCAGGCTGCGCGCGGTGCTGGGCGGCCGCGGCGAGTACGCGATCTCCGGCGGCGCCCCGCTCGGTGAGCGGCTGGGCCACTTCTTCCGCGGCATCGGCTTCACGGTCCTGGAGGGCTACGGCCTGACCGAGTCCTGTGCGGCGACCGCGTTCAACCCCTGGGACCGGCAGAAGATCGGTACGGTCGGCCAGCCGCTGCCGGGTTCCGTGATCCGCATCGCGGACGACGGCGAGGTGCTGCTGCACGGCGAGCACCTGTTCAAGGAGTACTGGAACAACGAGGCGGCGACCGCCGAGGCGCTGGCCGACGGCTGGTTCCACACCGGTGACATCGGCACCCTCGACGAGGACGGCTATCTGAGGATCACCGGCCGCAAGAAGGAGATCATCGTCACCGCGGGCGGCAAGAACGTCGCCCCGGCGGTGATAGAGGACCGCATCCGGGCGCATGCGCTGGTCCAGGAGTGCATGGTGGTGGGCGACGGGCGGCCGTTCGTGGGTGCGCTGATCACTCTCGACGAGGAGTTCCTGGAGCGCTGGGCCGCCGAGCACGGCAAGCCGGCGGGTTCCACCGCGGCGTCGCTGCGCGAGGACCCGGATCTGCTCGCGGCGGTCCAGGACGCGGTCGACGACGGCAACGCCGCGGTGTCGAAGGCGGAATCGGTGCGGAAGTTCCGCATTCTCCCCTCCCAGTTCAGCGAGGAGTCGGGCCACCTCACGCCGTCCCTGAAGCTCAAGCGCAACGTGGTGACGAAGGACTTCGCGGACGAGATCGAGGCCATCTACCGGAAGTAGCGGGCCCCACCGCCTCACGTCATGGTGCGGTGTCCTCGGCGAGGACCCGGGCCATGGTGCGTTCCGCGAGCGCGGTGATGGTGAGGAACGGGTTGACGCCGATGGAGCCGGGCACGAGGGAGCCGTCGGTGACGTACAGCCTCGGGTAGCCCTTCACACGGCCGTAGTCGTCGGTCGCCCGGCCCAGGACGCAGCCGCCGAGCGGATGGTAGGTGAAGTCGTCGGCGAACGGCTTGCTCGGGGAGCCGAAGAGGTCGTAGCGGTAGATCGTCGCGTTGGCCGCGTTGATCCGGTCGAAGAGCTTCTTCGCCATGCTCACGGACACCGCGCTCTGGGCGGCCGTCCAGCCCGGTTTCGCGGAATCCGTCGCCGGGTCGTACGAGAACGACGCGCGCTCCGGGTTCTTGGTGATCGCCAGGTAGAGGCTGATCCAGTGCTCCAGGCCCATGGGCAGCGGGGCGATCTCCGCGAAGACGGGGTTGTCGGCGTTGGCCCAGTCGTCGATGCCCAGGACGGGGATGGTGGACTCGTCGGCGCCGACGGTGTCCCAGAGGTGGTTGGCGCGGCCGAGCATCACGTTGCCGTTCGTTCCCCAGCCGGTGCCGACGCTGGCGTCGAGCGCCGGCAGGGCGCCGGTCTCCCGTGCCCGCACCAGCAGTTCGGTGGTGCCGAGGCTGCCGGCACCGAGGAAGAGGTACGTGCACGAGTACTGCCCGGTCCCGACGACCGCGCCGCCGGCGTCGATCCGGTCGGCGGTCAGCAGATACGTGCCGTCGGCCTGCCGCCGGATCTCCCGGACCCGCTCCATGGTGTTGATCGTGATGTTGCCGGTGCCGATCGCCGAGGCCAGGTAGGTCTTGTCGAGGCTGCGCTTGCCGTGGTTGTTGCCGTAGATGACCTCGCCGGCCAGCGCGGACTTGGTCACCGTGCCGGCCGCTTCCTGCTGCATGTAGCCGAAGTCGTAGACGTTGGGCACGAAGGTGGTCTTCAGACCGGCGTTCGCGGCGGCCTTCCGGGAGGTGCGGGCGAAGCGGTACCACTCCGTCGACTCGAACCAGTCGGGGTCGACGGTGTTGACGCCGAGCATGGCGCGGGCGCGCGGGAAGTAGGTGCCGTACATCTCGGTGGCGTCGACGGTGGGGAACTGTTCGCCGAAGTACGACCGGACGGGGGTGACGGCCATCCCGCCGTTGACGAGGGAGCCTCCGCCGACGCCGCGTCCCACGTACACGGACATGGCGTCGAAGTGCACCCGGTCGAGGACGCCCGGGTAGGGGCTGATGTTCTTGTTGACGACGTCCAGCCACAGGAAGGTGGCGAGCGGGGCCTCGGTGCGCGTGCGGAACCACATCGACCGCTGGTCCGGGGCCGTGGTGGAACAGAACACCGTGCCGTCGGGGCCGGCGGTGTTCCACAGGCGGCCCATCTCCAGGACGAGGGTGCGGATGCCGGCCTGGCCGAGGCGCAGGGCTGCCACGGCGCCGCCGTACCCGGAGCCGATGACGATGGCGGGGACGGATTCGACCGCGGCGGGCTCGACCGCCTGGGCGGACTGCAGACCTATGCGCGTGAATCCCAGGGCGGCCGCCGTCTGGAGGGCGGCGATGCCGAGGATATGACGTCTACTCAGGTGATGATGCGTCAGTTTTTCTGTCATGCACGCAGCATCGGCGGATTTTCGGCTTCCGCCTAGGGCGGGCGGCTAAAGCAGTTCCCTGAGCCGTTCCGCCAGCAGGTCCCAGCGCCACTTCTCCTCGACCCACCGCCGGCCCCGCTCCCCCATCCTGCGGCGCAGCTCCGGGTCGCCGAGGAGGGTGATGACACGATCCGCGGTCTCCTCCGCCGACCCGCCGCGGACCACCCAGCCCGTCTCGCCGTCCAGCACCGCGTCCGGCGCGCCGCCCGAGTCGCCGGCGACCACCGGGAGGCCCGTGGCGGACGCCTCCAGGTAGACGATGCCCAGGCCCTCGACGTCCAGGCCGCCCCGGCGGGTGCGGCACGGCATCGCGAAGACGTCGCCCGCCCCGTAGTGCGCCGGCAGCTCCGACCAGGGGACGGGGCCCGTGAAGCGGACCGCGCCCGCGACCCCGGTCTCGTGCGCGAGCCTGCGCAGGTCCCGCTCGTACGGCCCGCCCCCGACGATCAGCAGTACCGCGTCCGGCTCCTTGGCCAGGATCCGGGGCATCGCCCGGATCAGGGTGTCCTGCCCCTTGCGCGGGACCAGCCGGGACACACAGACCACCACCGGCCGGTCCGTGAGCCCCAGACGGGCCCGTACCTCGTCGCCGCCCGAGCCGGGGTGGAAGGTCTTCTCGTCGACCCCGGGCGGCAGCTGCACCATGCGTCCGGCCGCCGCGGGCGTCAGCGCGGAGGCTATCCGCGAGCGCGTGTACTCGCCCAGGTAGGTGATGGTGTCCGTGGCCTCGCCGATCCGGCGCAGCAGGCCGCGCGCCGCGGGCAGCTGGGCCCACCCCGCCTCGTGCCCGTGCGTGGTCGCCACCAGCCGCCCGGCCCCCGCCCGCCGCAGCGCCGGCGCCATCAGGCCGAGCGGCGCCGCCGCCCCGAACCACACCGACGTACAGCCGTGCTCCCGCAGCAGTCCCACCGCCTTCCGGGTGGCTCCCGGCGTGGGCAGCAGCATCGTGGTCGGGTCCCGTACGACGGGGAAGGGCTGCTCGGCGTCGAAGGCGGCCGTCGCCTCGGCGCCCTCCCTGCCGCGCTTCCAGGTGGAGGCGTAGACGACGATCCGCCCGGGGTCCAGGCGCAGCGCCATGTTGTGCAGGAACGCCTGGATGCCACCCGGGCGGGGCGGGAAGTCGTTGGTCACGATCAGCGTCTTGTGCATCGCCGTCGACAGTACCGAACCCGGTGTGCGGCCGTCCCCGCGGCCGTGCACGGCCGCGCTTCATGGCCCCGGCACGGGCTGACACGGAATCATGGCCCCTCACGGCACGAACGGGACGACACGGAAGGAACAGGGGCTCAGGTGGGCATCACGGACACACGACGGTTCCCGGTCTGGCTGCTCGTCACCTGGGGCCTGAGCAGACTGGCCCTGCTGCTCTTCGTCTTCAAGGTGCGCGCCTTCCCCGGCCCGGACGTCACCACCGACGTCTCCGTGATCTACCACGGCTGGTACGGCACCCTGCGCACCGGGGCCTTCCCGCACGACGACGTCACCTGGCAGTACCCGCCCGCCGCCGCGCTCGCGGTCCTCTCCCCCGCGCTGCTGCCCTTCCTCGACTACGCGCAGGGCTTCTACGTGCTGGCCTTCCTCGCCGACCTCGCGGTCTTCTGCCTGCTGCAGTCCGCGGGAATGCGCCCCGGCAGGACGCTGCGCGGCGCCTGGGTCTGGGCCGTCGGCGTCCCACTGCTCGGCCCGACCGTCTACGCGCGCTACGACGTGATGGTGACGGCGGTGGCGGTCGCCGCGCTGCTGGCCGGGACCCGCCACCCGCGGGTGATGGGCGCGCTCGCGGGCTTCGGCGCGCTGCTGAAGGCGTGGCCGGCGCTGCTGCTGGTGGCCGCCGTCAGGCGCCGGGCCTGGGTGTCCGCGGCGGTGGTGGCCGGGGGCCTGGCCCTGCTGTTCGGTCTGACGATGCCCGGCGCCTTCTCCTTCCTGACCTCCCAGCGCGACCGCGGCACCGAGGTCGAGTCGCTGGGCGCGCTGGTCTTCCAGGTGGCCCGGCACGCCGGCTGGAGCGGCCGGGTGGTCTTCCACTACGGCTCGGTGGAGTTCGCCGGCCCGTACGTCGACTGGGTCAGCACCGCCGCCCTGTTCCTGACCGCGAGCACCTTCGGCTGGCTGCTGCTGTGGCGGGTGAGCGTCCGGCGCATGCACGTGCACACACTCGCGGACGCGGCCTTCACGGCGGTACTGATGTCCACGGTCACCAGCAGGGTGATCAGCCCGCAGTACATGGTGTGGCTGGTCGGGCTCGCGGCCGTCTGCCTGTGCTTCCACGGCAGCCGGATGGCGCTGCCCGCGGGGCTGGTCCTGGCCGGCTGCCTCGCGACCGTCCTGGAGTTCCCCGTCTTCTTCGCGGACGTCGTCGCCGGCGACCTGCTCGGCGTCTCACTGCTGTTCCTGCGCGACGGCCTGCTGGTGCTGGCCACGGTGACCGCCGCCCGGGAGCTGTGGCTCGGCACCGTCTCGCGGCCCGCCCCTACCGTGCCGCCTCAGGCCGCCCGCACCCAGGAGACGCTGACGCCGTCCTGACGGCGCGCCAGCAGGAGCAGCGCGCCCCACTGCAGCGCCATGGAGAGGGCGAGCGCCCAGCAGATCCCGGCCGCTCCGAGCCCCGACAGCGCATACGCGAGCGGTAGCTGCACCGCCGTGCCGAGCAGCGTCACGCGCAGTACCAGGGGCGCGCCCCCACTGCCCTCGAAGACCCCTCCCAGCGCGATGAAGCAGGCCATCAGCAGCAGGTACGGGCCGATGCAGCGCAGGAAGAGCACCCCGGCCTGCACGACCGCCGGACCGGCGCCGAAGGCACGCATGAGCCACGGTGCGAACGCGCAGAGCAGCACGGCCGCCGCCAGGCCCACGGCCGCCGCAAGCAGCACCGCCTGCCGGCCGATGGCCCGCCGCTCGTCCCGGCCCGCGCCCAGGGTGTGCGCCGTGTGGATGGAGGCGGCCTGCCGCACCGCGTAGAAGGCCATGGTCGCGACGTACATCACCTTGTACGCGATCGCGTACCCGGCCACGGCCGCCACCCCGAGCCGGGCCACGATGGCGACCAGGACCAGTGCGCCGGTCTGCCGCACGGTGAAGTCCGCGGACATCGGCAGACCGGTGGTCAGCGTGTGGCGCAGGGCGGCCGCGGTGGACCGCGCGGGCGTGGTGTGCGCCGCCGTCCGCAGCAGGGCGTTGCGGCGCAGGGCGAGCATCCCCGCCGCGAGGGCGGCGCAGCGGCACAGCACCGTGGAGGCGGCGGCGCCCTGGACGCCGTAGGCGTGGATCAGCGGCGGGTCGCAGACGAGGATCAGCCCGTTGGCGAGGAGCGCCAGGCGCAGGGGGGTACGGGTGTCGCCGGTGCCCTTGAGGATGCCGTCGACGAGCTGCTGGGCGAAGAAGACGGCCGTACCCGGCAGTGAGATCGCGAAGTAGCCGACGGCCAGGGGGAGCGCGGGCCCGCCGCCGCCCAGGACCAGCCGGGCCAGGGGCTCCCGCAGCAGCAGGCCGCCGATCACGACGAACGGCACGATCACCGCGCACAGCGCCCGGCCGCCGCGTACCGCCGCCCGGACCGCGCCCGGGTCCCGGGCGCCCCGGGCGTGTGCGACCAGGACGGTCGTCCCGGAGGCGAACACCAGGGCGACGCCCAGCAGGACGTTCTCGGTGTTGGTCGCGACGGCGACCGCCGCCACCGCCGGGCCGCCGAGCCGGGAGACCCAGAAGGTGTTGACGATCCCCGCCGTGACGGAGGCGAGCAGGGAGAAGTAGACGGGGTGGGCGAGCGAGACGAGCTGTCTGCGGTGGAGGTTCACGACCGGGCTCCCTGTTTTCGAGTCACCTCGGGTTGCCTGAGCTACCTCGATTCGAGGTAACTCGAAAAGAGGTATCATGGGCCCTACGACGTCTGCAACGAGGAGCCGAACGGTGCTGGAGCTTTCGATCCTGGGTTTCCTGGCGGAGGAGCCCCTGCACGGCTATGAGCTGAAGGAGCGGATCAGGGCCCTGAGCGGTCACGTCCGCCCGGTCAGCGACGGGGCCCTCTACCCGGCGATCAGCCGCCTGGTGGCGGCGGGCAGGCTGGAGCAGCACACCGGGCCGGGTGCGGGCGCGGTCCCGCGCCGCGTCCTCTCGCTCACCGAGGAGGGCCGGACCGAGCTGCTGGAACGGCTGCGGCACCCCAGGCAGGCGGAGATCACCGACCACGTCCGCTTCAACACCGTGCTCGCCTTCCTGCGCCATCTGCCCGACCGGGAGGAGCAGGCCGCCGTCCTCCGCCGCCGCCTGGACTTCCTCCAGACCCCGGCGAGCTTCTTCCACCGCGACGGGAAGCCGCTGCGGGCCGAGGACGCCGACGACCTGTTCCGGCAGGGCATGCTGCGGGTCGCCCGGGCGACGGGCGAGGCGGAGCGGGCCTGGCTGCGGGAGGCGATCGCGCGGCTGGAGGGCTGAACCGGCCGCGGGATCAGCCCAGGTGGGCCTTCAGATAGGCCCGCCACTGCCGTGTGAACGCCTCCGGCGTCGTGCCGAGCACCCCCTTCAGCGCGGCCTCGACCGCGCCCTCCCGCCGCCGGTGGGCGCCCACGGCCCGGTAGAAGTCGTTGAGCCGGGCCTCTCCCCAGCGGTCGGCGATGAGCCGGCAGGCCATCCAGCCGCCTTCGTACGCCTGCGCCAGCCTCCCCGCGTCCCCGCTGAAGGCGAAGTCCGCGTCCGCCGGCAGCGCGGCGGGGACGCGCCCGCGGGCGACGGAGCGGTCGAGTTCGGGGGCCACCCGGGCGGGTGTGCGGCCGTCGCCGCGGTAGCCGACCCAGTCGGCGTACCCCTCGGACAGCCACAGGGGCGTCGCCGCCGTGGTGGCGGCGCGGGTGGCGACATGGGTGGTCTCGTGGCTGAGGACGATCTGTCTGCCCGAGCCGCCCAGCAGCGCGTACGCGTCGGGGTTGACGACGATCCGGTCCGCGGGCGCCCGCCCGGCGCCTCCCGCCTCACCGGTCGTGACCGCGGCGATGCCCCGGTAGCCGGACGCCGGCGCGCCGAGCAGCTCCGCCATCCCCTGCAGCGACCGCGGGACGACGACCACGACACGCCCCGGCCAGTGGGTGCCCCACGCCCCGGTCACGGCGGGTACCGCCCGGTCCGCGAGGCGCGCGTAGCCGCGCAGGACGCGCCGCGGCTGTCCCACCCCGAGGACGAGACTGTGCGTGCCGCGGACCACCTCGACGACGCCCTGTTCCCAGAGCTGCCCGGCCGCCCTCCCGGCGGGTGTGTCGGAGCTGATGTACCAGCGGCCGTCGGTACGGACCAGCCGAAGCGCCCGGGCGGTGGTGACCGGCGCCCGGTCGTAGCCCTCGACCCGGTAGCGCAGCTCGGCGTCGGCGGTGGCCCGGTCGCCGGTGCGGTGCAGGGCGGTGAGGCGGTAGGACCAGGCCGCCAGGGGCAGGGCGCGGAGGTTGTCGAACCCGGCGGCACCGGCCGCGGGCCGTCCCGCCGCGTCGCCGGTGGGGGCCTCGGTGGCCAGGAACGCGGGCCGGTCCCGGTGCAGAACGGCCGTCGCCCGCCGGTCGAGCAGCCGCTGCACGGCGGTCGTCTGGGGGTCGGGCGCCGCCGGGGCGCCGCAGCCGGCGAGCCCGGCGAGCAGCAGCACACACGCCGCCGCCACTGCCCGCACACGCCCACGCCCACGCCCAGCCACGCGCCGATCGTACGCGCAGGGCCCGCACGGCCGGGCGCCGTGGTCAGGGTCTGATGACCGACGACACCGGCATCATCCCCACCGGGTCGTAGCGCACGGCGGCCCCCGGGTGCGGCGCGTGGATGACGCGGCCTCCCCCGACGTACATCGCCACATGGCTGGCGTCGGAGCGGTAGACGACCAGGTCGCCGGGGCGGGCTCCGGACAGCGGCACCGGATGGCCGGCGTACCGCTGCTGCTGCGAGGTGCGCGGCAGTCCGACGCCCGCCCTCGCGTACGCCCACTGCATCAGGCCCGAACAGTCGAAGCCGCCCGGCCCGTTGGCACCCCACACATACGGGCGGCCGAGCGCGGAGCGTGCCGCCGCGACGGCCGCGGCGGCACGGCCGCTCGCCGGGGCGGCGGCGGAGAGGCCGGGCAGCGGCCCGCCGGAGCGGGACGCCCGCTCGTAGGCGGCGCGCTCCGCCAGCGAGAGGGAGTTGAGCAACCGCTGCGCCCTGGCGAGTTTGCGCTCGACGGTCTTCTTGTGCCGCGCCACCGCCCTGCGGCTCTTGTCCAGTTCCGCGAGCCTGTCGGCCACCTGCGCCCGCTCCTGGCCCAACTCGCGCAGCGCCGAGCGGAGTTTTCCGAGCTGCCGGGCCTGGCGGACGCCGATCCGGTCGAGCACGGCCGCCTTGTCGAGGTACTCGTCCGGGTCGTCGGAGAACAGCAGCGCGAGGGTGGGGGCCAGGCCGCCGGAGCGGTACTGGACCCCGGCGAGCGCCCCCAGCGCGTCCCGGAGAGAGTTGACGCGGTCCTGCTCCCGGGCGATGCGGTCCTGCGCCTGGCCGACCTGGCGGCGCAGCGAACCGGCGCGCTCCTCGGCCGTGTTGTACGCCTCGGTGGCCTGCTCGGCCTCCCGGTACAGCCGGTCCACCGCGGCCCGGGGGCCGTCGTACGGCGCCGCGTCCGCCGGTACGGTGCCGAGTGCCGCGGCGACGGCGGCCGCGGCGGACAGGACGGCGGCTGTGGCGCCACGGCCCCGGCCGAGGCCGGTTGGTGCAAGGCGGCGATGGGACCCCACGACCGGTCGCACTCCCTTCCGCTGAACGAACCCCCGCCGCACGGCCGGGGGAAGAACGCGGCAGACAGTAGCCGGGTGATCACTCGGGGACCAAAGAACCCCGACGCGCCCCGAAACGCGATGTCCCGCCGCTGACGCAGGTCATCGGCGGGACGCGGGGTCAGCGGGAGCCGCTGGAATTCGCCCGTTCGGGCGGGCGGAGAAGCCGCGGGGGGAACGTCAGATGCGGACGCCGAACTGGAAGGGCATGTTGCCGATCGACTCATAGCGCACGACGGTTCCGGTGCGCGGGGCGTGCAGCACCTGGCCGTTGCCCGCGTACAGGCCCACGTGGTGCAGATCGCCGTAGAAGAGGACCAGGTCGCCGACCTTGAGGTCGCTGGTGCTGTAGATGCGGGTGCCGGCGTTGGCCTGCGCCTGCGATGTGCGCGGTATGGAGACGCCGGCCTGCGCGTAGGCCCAGGAGGTCAGGCCCGAGCAGTCGAACGAGGAGGGGCCGGAGGCGCCGTAGACGTAGGGCGAGCCTATCTTGCTCTGCGCGGCGGAGAACGCGGCGGCGGCCCGGCCGGAGGCGGCGCTGCTGGAGCCGTTGAGGACGCTGCGCTCGCTGGCGCGGCTGGCGCGCGCGTCCTGCGCGGCCAGGGCCGCGCGCTCCGCGGCGGTCAGGCTGTTGAGGAGCTTCTGCGCCTCGGCGAGCTTCCCCTGGACTTCCTTCTTCTTCTTGCCGAGTTCGGTGCGGGTGTCGGCGAGGTCCTTGAGCTTGTCGGAGGCTTCCTTGCGCTCCTGGGCCAGCTCGCGCTGCTTCTCCTGGATCTTCTTCAGCGCCTCGACCTGCTGGCTGCTCAACTGGTCGAGCGTGGACGCCTTGTCGAGGAAGTCGTCCGGGTTCGAGGAGAGGAAGAGCTGCACGGAGGGGTCGATGCTGCCGGTGCGGTACTGGGCGCTGGCCATCGTGCCGATGCCGTCGCGCAGCTGGTTGAGCTCGTCCTGACCGCGGGCGACCTTGTCCTGCAGGGTGGAGATCTGCTTCTCCAGCTTCTCCTGCTTCTCCTTGGCCCCGTTGTACTTCTCGGTGGCCTTCTCCGCCTCTTCGTAGAGCTTGTCGACCTTGGACTTGACCTCGTCCTTGCTCGGCTTCGCGCTGGGGGCGGCGCTGGCGGCCTGGGCGCTGAGCGCCACGGCGGCGGCGGCGACGCTGGTGAGCACGGTCACACGTGCGCGGTTCGGCTGCTTGGGTCGACGGTGGGACGCCACGGAGGCGAGCTCCTTCTTCCTCCAGCCGCCTACCGACACGCCGGTGGGCGGTGTCCCTCCGCCGTCACTCCCGATGAGTGATCACCCGAGCGGAGGTTCGAGGCCAGACCCTAGTGACCTTCTTGTGATCAGTTCAAATCCCCACGGCAAAAAACTCCGCCGCGACGTGCATTCTTTGCATTCGACTCACATGCAGTGATGTGCGCTTGACCCTATGTTGCGTGAAGGTTTCGCCAATTCGGGCATCCCCGACGGACGTTGCGCTTGGTGTTTTCGGTACGCATGGGGCGTACCGGTGTGTGGGTCCCGGCGACGCCGCACCCGGGGGCAGCCGGCGCCGTCAGCCGCGGGACAGACGCTTCAGCAGCATCGCGGACGCGACCGGCCGCGCGCCCGCCTTGGCGGTCCCGTCGGCCACCTCACGGTCGGTGGAAGCGACGATGACCGGCCGGCCCGGCGGCTCCGCGCGCACCAGCTGCCGGATCAGCTCGTCGGCGGTGACGCCCGGCTTGGAGAACAGCACCCGCACCCCGCGCGGCGGCGCGAGCAGTACGGGCGCGGCCAGTTCGGCCCCGTCGAAGACGCAGGTGACCTCGGCGCCGGTCTGCGCGGCGAGCTGCGAGAGCTGCCCGAGGAGCCTGAGCCGCTGCTTCTCCAGCGGCATCTGCGGATAGCCGGTCTTGGTCACGTTGTAGCCGTCGACGACCAGATGCGCCTGCGGCAGCGCGAGCAACTGGTCCAGGATCGCGGGATCGTGCTCGGACAGGGCGCGGGCGGCGATGTCCTTGGGGGTCATACGTCCCGGTTCGACCGCGTCCACGGTCTGAGCCGGCCGCATCGACACCGGGGGCAGCGCAAGCTCCCGCCGCAGCCCCTGTGCCGCCTCCAGCACCGTGTCGAGCAGCAGCCGTACCCGCATGTCCTCGACGCTGCGCCCCTCACGCGCCGCCCTGCGGGTGGCCTCCAGGGCCGCCTCCGCCTCGCCGAGGCGCGCCTTGAGCCGGCGGTTCTCGCCCTCGGCCGCGGACATCTGCGCCTGGCCCTCGGCGCGCACGGCCTCGATCTCCCCCTGCACCTTGCGCAGGGCGGCCTCGCCGCGCTTGACGTCGCTGAGGGCGGCACGCAGCTTGCGCTGGAGCGATTCGGCCTCCTTGCGCACCGAGTCGAGCTCCACGCGCAGCCGCTCGGTCTCGGCGCGGGTCTGGTCGCGCGCGGCGGCCAGCTCCCCGCGCAGCCGCTCCAGCTCGGCCCGGCTCTCCTCGTCGGCACGCTCGGCGTCCGCGCGCTGGGCCTCCTCGCCGGCGGCGGTCACCAGCTTCACCCAGCCCGGCGGGCGCAGTACGTAGGCCGCGGCCGCCACGTCGAGCGGGTCCGCGGCCGGGGGCGGTGAGCCGGAGTCGAGGGCGCCGGCGAGCTCCGGCTGGGACTCTCTGAGCCGTTCCGCGATGCGCTGCCGGAACAGCGCGTCCGTCTCCAGGGCCGCCGCCATGGCGTTGCCGGCGAACTTCGCCCGGCGGTTGGGGGCGAACCGGGCGTACTGCCGCAGCTGCGGGGGCAGGTCGCCGAGGGTCAGGCCGCCGAATCCGTCGGACACGATCTGCACGACCCGGCGGCGCACACCCTCGGGCAGCGGACGGTCGAGCACCTCAGCGGTGCCGTCGGCCGACTCCCCGCCCGTGGTCTCCACCATCCGTCACCCCAATGCCTGTGCGGGACCGCCTCCCTCAGGAGCCGGCACCCGGCCTGTCCACGAGCTCCACCTGGTCCACGGCGTTGCACCAGCGGCAACGCACCGACTCGATGGTCTCACTGACCACCTCGCGCTCCTCGACCGTCGGCTCTCCGGCCAGATCCAGGTGCACGTACTCGACGACCTTCGACGAGCGGGTCACGTCGAACCGCGTCAGGTTGCCGCAGAGCGTGCAGCGCCAGCGGGTCTTCTCCGTCGGCAGGGGAACCGTCATCGTGGCTGCTCTTCCTTCTTCCAGTCTCCGTGATGCGCCAGTTTCCCTGGAGCGTGTGGCTCGTAACCCTACGGCCTGGCGGGTACCCGCCGCCCGCCCGTACCCCGCGGCGAGGCACTCTGTGCGGATCGGTCCCGTTACGCCATGCTCTGTTCCATGATCAGCACCTGGAGCAGGGCGGCCGCCCGAGCGCTGCGGGGCCAGCCGGCACCGGTGACCTACGGACTGATCGCCCTGTGCTGCCTGATCTTCCTGCTCGGGCCGGCCTCGGGACTGAACCCGGCGTACGGGTCCGGGGACGCGCTGTCGGCCGCGCAGCGGGCCTATTTCGCCCGCTGGGGCGTGGTGCCGGTCGAGCTGTTCGGCGGGGCGCCGCGGACCGCGCTCACCCCCGCGACGGCGCTGTTCGTGCACGGAAGCTGGGTACATCTGCTGGGCAACATGCTCTTCCTCTACGTCTTCGGGGCGATGGCCGAGGAGCGGATGGGCCATGTGGAGTTCGCCCTGTTCTACGCGGGCTGCGGCTATCTCGCCCTGCTCGGCTACGCCGCCGCCAACGCCGGGTCGGCGCAGACGCTGGTGGGGGCGTCCGGGGCGATCTCCGCGGTCCTCGGCGCCTTTCTGTTCCTGTTCCCCAAGGCCCGGGTGACCAGTCTCTTCCCGTTCCTGCTCTTCCTGCCGCTGCGCTTTCCCGCCTGGGTGGTGCTGCCCTTCTGGGCGACCCTGCAGTGGATGGCGGCGGGCCGTACCACGCACGGACCCGGGGTGGCCTACCTGGCCCACCTGGTGGGCTTCTCCCTGGGATTCGTCTACGCCTGGGTGCGCTACGGGCGTACGAGTAGGGTGAAACCCCCTGCCCAGGCCCCCGAGGGAGAAAACCAGCCGTGATCACCGCGATCGTGCTCATCAAGACAAGCGTGGACCGGATCCCCGAGATCGCCGAGTCGATCGCCGCCCTGGACTGCGTCAGCGAGGTCTTCTCCGTGACCGGTACGTACGACCTCGTCGCCATGGTCCGGGTCAAGGCCCACGACGACCTGGCGGACGTCATCCCCGGCCGGATCAGCAAGATCCCGGGCGTGCTGGCCACGGACACCCACGTCGCCTTCCGTACGTACTCACAGCACGACCTGGAGGCGGCGTTCGCGATCGGCCTCGACAACTAGGCGCTCCGCTGGAAGTCCCGGGGCGCCGCCGAACCGCACCGGACGTCGCGGACGAGCCGTCCCACCGCGTGGAGGAAGCGCTCCACGTGCTCGTCGGGGGTGCCCGCGCCGAAGCTGACGCGGATCGCGTCGAGAGGCCGGTCGCCAGGGGTGCCGCCGGGGGCGCCGCACGCGTGCCCGCTCCGCGGATCGCCGCCGACCAGGATGCGCACCAGCGGGTGGGCGCAGAACAGACCGTCGCGGACGCCGATGCCGTACTCGGCGGAGAGCGCGGCGGCGAAGCGGGAGCTGTTCCAGCCCTCGACGACGAAGGAGATGACCCCGACCCGCGGCGCGTCGTCGCCGAACAGGGACAGGATCCTGACCCCGGGGACCTCGGCGAGCCCCTCGCGGACCGTGCGGACCAGGTGCTGCTCGCGGGCGACGAGGGTGTCGAAGCCGGCCTCGGTGAGCGCCCTGCAGGCGGAGGCGATGGCATGGGCGCCGATGACGTTGGGTGATCCGGCCTCGTGCCGCGCGGCGCCCTCGTGCCACTCGACGTCCACACCCCCGTCGGCGCGCCGGGTGACACTGCGGCTGGCGCCGCCGCCCGCGAGGTAGGGCTCGGCCTGCCGCAGCCAGTCGGCGCGGCCGGCCAGGACGCCCGAGCCGAAGGGGGCGTACAGCTTGTGGCCGGAGAAGGCGACCCAGTCGACGTCGAGGTCGCGGACGGACACCGGGTGGTGCGGGGCGAGCTGGGCGGCGTCCAGCGCGATCCGCGCGCCGTGCGCGTGGGCGGCCGCGGCGAGTTCGCGTACCGGCCACAGCTCGCCGGTGACGTTGGAGGCGCCGGTGACGCAGACGAGGGCCTCGTCGTGCGGGGAGCGGTCCGCGAGGGCGCGCTCCAGGGTCGCGACGGCCTGCCGCGGGGTGCGCGGGGCGTCGAGGAAGGTGACCGGGGCGTTCCGCCACGGCAGCAGGGAGGCGTGGTGCTCGGTCTCGAAGACGAAGACCCGGCAGCCGGCCGGGAGGGCGGCGGCGAGCAGGTTGAGGGAGTCGGTGGTGGACCGGGTGAAGATCACCTGGTCGTCCTCGCGGCAGTCGAGGAACCCGGCGACGGTCCTGCGGGCGTTCTCGAAGAGGTCGGTGGACAGCCGCGACAGATACCCGGCGCCGCGGTGGACACTGCCGTAGTACGGCGCGTACGCCGCCACGTCGTCCCACACCCGCCGCAGTGCCGGTGCGCTGGCCGCGTAGTCGAGCGCGGCGTAGGCGACCTCACCGCCCGTGACGAGCGGGACGGTGACGTCGCCGCCCAGAACGGGCAGCGGGGTGCGGACGGAAGGGCGGACGGAAGGGGCGACGGCAACGGTGGAGACGGACATGGGTGCACTCCCGTGAGGCAGGTGGAATCGCCGTGCCGGGCGGCACGCCGGAGGGCGCGCGTCAGCGTCGGCGGCACGGAGAAGGGTGAGAAGGAGGATGCGGAGGCGGGGCTCTGCGGCCCTAGCGCATTCGCTTGCTCACGGAAAGGCTCCCTCGAACGACCAGGACCCCTGGTGAGGCGAGGGGTCCGCGCTTGCCGCAGACCTCGCTGCCTGCGGCCTGGTCTTCACCCGGGGCACCCCGCCACGGACGGAGGGTTGCCGGACAGCCGGCCGGGGCCGAATGACTGTCACTCATGACCTGGCCGGGACACTACGGGACGTGACCGTCCGACCGCAATGTCTGTCCGGATACCGGGACGGTCACCGGCGCCCGCGCCCGCCTCACCGCACGGGGCGCCTGCGCGAGCGGGACCAGCGCGCACCGAGCAGCACGAAGTCGGCCACGAGGACCACGATGCCGATGATCAGAAGGTAGAAGAGCCCCTTGACGACCGCGCCCACGAGCCCCAGCGCGATCGCCACGAGGATCAGGAACAGGAACAGCGCCATGAGCGACCACATCCTCCGGCGGTACCGCGCCCGAAGCGCCGTTCAGCGGCGCGCCAGGCGGCGTCCCCGGTCGGCTCCGGGTTCGTAGGGCTTGTCGTAGTGCTGGTAGACCTCGGCCTCCCGCTCGACCGGGAGGACGTCGTCCACGCCCATGGACGGCGCCTTCCTCACCAGCCCCCTGGAGTGCGCCACCTTCACATAGCCCGGCCCCAGGGTCGCCTCGTCGAGGGGGACGAAGACGAGCTTGTGGCGGGTGGGCAGTCCGGTGCGGACGGTGGCCATGGCCGGAGAATCGGTGGCGGTGTCCACGTAGACGGCCTCCAGGGCCCCGATCCTGCGGCCCTTGGGGTCGATCACATCCTGATTGCGCCATTCGCGGATATCGGCTGAGTGAATCATGCCTCGCTCCTTGCGACCGGCCGGTCTCCCATGGGCGTTCCGGCCGGCGCGGGCGTGACCGGCGGGGACCGCCACGCGTTCACTGTACTCCGGCCGCATCCCCGTCGCGCGTTTGACCTGGCCTTTTACCACC
Organism: Streptomyces sp. PSU-S4-23; assembly: GCF_055632315.1. Classification (NCBI taxonomy): domain Bacteria; kingdom Bacillati; phylum Actinomycetota; class Actinomycetes; order Kitasatosporales; family Streptomycetaceae; genus Streptomyces; species Streptomyces sp. PSU-S4-23. The sequence continues at coordinate 2,034,416 of NZ_JBVMUU010000002.1, forward strand.
CGGACGGCCGCTTCCCCACCGCGGTGCGGCAGCAACCCCCGGCCCCGCGGGCGCTACGCGTTGCTGACCGCCACCCACCGGTCCAGGACCCGCTTGGCCGCCCCGGAGTCGATCGACACCGCCGCCTTCTCCATGCCCGCCCGGATCCGGTCCGCGAGCGGACCCTCCCCGGGATCCAGCGCCACCAGGGCCGCCGCCGAGTTCAGCAGCACCGCATCGCGCACCGGCCCCGTCTCGCCCTCCAGCAGCCGGCGCGCGACATCGGCGTTGTACGACGCGTCGGCGCCCCTCAGCGCCTCCACCGGGACCAGCTCGATGCCGACGTCCCGGGGGTCGAAGGACTCCTCGGTGACCTTGCCGTCACGCACGATCCACACCCGGGACGTCGACGTGGTCGTCAGCTCGTCCAGGCCGTCGTCGCCCCGGAAGACCAGGGACGAGTTCCCGCGCTCCGCGAAGACCCCGGCCATGATCGGCGCCATTCTCGGATCGGCGACGCCGATCGCCTGCGTCTTCACCCGGGCCGGGTTCGTCAGCGGACCGAGGAAGTTGAACACCGTCCGGATGCCGAGCTGCCCGCGTGCCGCGGCCACGTGCCGCAGCGCCGGGTGGAACTTCACGGCGAAGCAGAAGGTGATCCCCGCCTCCTCGGCCACTTCCGCCACCCGCTGCGGCGTCAGCTCCAGATTGACCCCGAGCTTCTCCAGCACGTCCGAGGCCCCGGAGGCGGAGGACGCGGCCCGGTTGCCGTGCTTGACGACCTTCGCGCCCGTGCCCGCGACCACGATCGACGACATCGTGGAGATGTTCACGGTCCTGGCGCCGTCGCCGCCCGTGCCGACGATGTCGACCGTCCGTCCCGGCACCTCGATCACATTCGCGTGCTCGTACATCGCACGCACGAGTCCGGTGATCTCCTCGACCGTCTCGCCCTTCGCCCGCAGGGCGACCGCGAACCCGGCGATCTGGGCGTCCGTCGCCTCGCCGCGCATGATCCGGTCCATCGCCCAGGCCGTGTCGTCCGCACTCTGGTCGCGGCCGTCGAGCAGCCCGTTCAGCACCTGGGGCCAGGAACGGCCCGCCGCGGTGTCGCCTCCAGCGGGGTGCACAGCGCTCATAAGCCGCTCCTGGGTCATGTCCCGAAGAAGGGGACTGGGTTCTCCGCCGGACCCCCGCCGTGCCGCGGACGGGTCCTCGTCCCCCGTTCGGGGACAGCTCCACCCTATCCACCCCGGGGCACGGCAAAGGGCCCCGTCCATGCACTGGACGGGGCCCTTCGACCGTGGCGTGGCGCGCGCAGCGATCAGTGGTGGCCGTGGCCGCTCGTGATCTCCTTGTACTCCTCGACCGTGGGCTTGGGGATCTGGTTGTCCTCCCCGTAGTAGGCGTTGCTGAGCTTCGCGCGCAGCTTCTGGGAGCCCTTGACCTTCCGCTCGACGCCGTTCTCGTCGACCGTCGGGCCGATCTCGACCGGCTGGTACTGCTCGTGCGCCGTGAGCGTGTGCAGCTGCTCCTGGCTGAGCGGCTCGTGGACCTCGATGAACTCACCGTGCGGCAGCCGCTTGATGATGCCCGACTCGCGGCCGTGCAGCACCTTGTCGCGGTCGCGGCGCTGGAGGCCGAGGCAGACCCGCTTGGTGATGACGAACACGAGCACCGGCATCACGAAGAACGAGATGCGGACGAACCAGGTGATCGAGTTGATCGACAGGTGGAAGTGGGTGGCCCAGAGGTCGTTTCCACCGCCGACCAGCAGCACGAAGTACCAGGCGATCCAGGCGGCGCCGAAGGCGGTGCGGGTCGGGGCGTTGCGCGGGCGGTCCAGGATGTGGTGCTCGCGCTTGTCGCCGGTGACCCACGACTCGATGAACGGGTAGACCGCGATCGCGACCAGGATCAGCGGGAAGATCACCAGGGGGATGAAGACGCCCAGGACGAGCGTGTGGCCCGCGAAGTTGATCTCCCAGCCCGGCATCGTACGGATCAGGCCCTCGGAGAAGCCCATGTACCAGTCCGGCTGGGCGCCCGTGGACACCTGGTCCGGACGGTAGGGGCCCATCGCCCAGATCGGGTTGATCTGGGCGATCGCCGCGACGATCGCGATGGCACCGAAGACCAGGAAGAAGAAGCCTCCGGCCTTCGCCATGTACACCGGCAGCAGCGGCATGCCGACCACGTTGTTGTTCGTCTTTCCGGGACCCGCGAACTGCGTGTGCTTGTGGTAGAAGACCAGGATCAGGTGGCCGACCACCAGGCCGAGCATGATGCCCGGCAGCAGCAGGATGTGGATCGAGTAGAAGCGGGCCACGAAGTCGCCGCCCGGGAACTCGCCGCCGAAGAGGAAGAACGACAGGTACGTGCCGACGATCGGCACCGACAGGATCGCGCCCTCCATGAAGCGGACACCGGTGCCGGAGAGCAGGTCGTCCGGGAGCGAGTAACCGGTGAAGCCGGTGAACATGCCCAGGACGAACAGCAGGAAGCCGAACAGCCAGTTGATCTCACGCGGCTTGCGGAACGCGCCCGTGAAGAACACGCGCATCATGTGCACGAACATGCCGGCGAGGAAGACCAGCGCCGCCCAGTGGTGGATCTGCCGGATCAGCAGACCGCCGCGGACGTCGAAGCTGATGTGCAGCGTCGAGTTGAACGCCTCGCTCATCAGCTGGCCCTGCAGCGGGACGTAGCTGCCGTGGTACTCCACCTCGTTCATCGACGGGTGGAAGAACAGCGTCAGATACACACCCGTGAGGATGATGATGATGAAGCTGTAGAGGCAGATCTCGCCCAGCATGAACGACCAGTGGTCGGGGAAGATCTTGCGCATGTTGGCCTTGGCCAGGGAGTAGATCCCCAGTCGGCCGTCCGCCCAGTCGGCGACGCGCTCGCCGGCTGGTGCCCTCCCGCGCGAGCGGGACTCGTTGGTCGTCGTAGTACTCATCCGCGCTCCCAGAAGGAAGGACCGACGGGCTCCTCGAAGTCGCCGAGCGCTTCGAGGTAACCGTCCGCGTTGACGCCGATGCGCAGCTGCGGCAGGGCGTGACCGGCCGGGCCGAAGATGACTCGGGCACCGTCGGAGAGGTCGAAGGTGGACTGGTGGCACGGGCAGAGCGCGTGGTGCGTCTGCTGCTCGTACAGGGAGATCGGGCAACCGACGTGGGTGCAGATCTTCGAGTACGCCACGATGCCCTCGTGGGACCACTCGAGTTCCTTCTTGTCCTTGATGTTGCCCGGCTGCAGCCGGACGATCATCAAGGCCGCCTTGGCGATCTCCTTCTGGAAGTCCTCGTCGGTCTCCTCCAGGCCCTCGGGCTTGGCGAAGGTCAGCGAGCCCACCGCGACGTCGGACGGACGCAGCGGCTCGTTGGTGTTCATGTTGACGAGGAGCCTGCCCTTGCGCCACGCCGTGTGCCGCAGCTTCGTCTCGGGCAGCGGGCCGAGGTCGCGCAGCAGGAAGAGACCGGAGAGCGGCACCAGGGCGACCGCGCCGAGCATCGTGTTGCGGATCAGCTTGCGCCGGCCGAGCTGGGACTCCTTGGCGCCCTGCCGGAAGTCGGCCATGACCTTCGACTTGACCTCGGGCGGCGCCTCGATCGGGTGACGCTCGTCGGCGATCTCCACGTCGGACATCAGGGTGCGGGCCCAGTGGACGGCGCCCGCGCCGATGGCGAACAGCGCCACGCCCAGCGTCACGCCCAGCGCGAAGTTCATCGCGCTGATGTGCCCGATCGGGAAGACGTAGATCGACTTGTCACCGGGGATCGTGACGTACGAGGCGATGAAGCCGAGGGTGGCCAGCATCGACACGGTGAACAGCAGGGCGACCGTGCGCTCGGAGCGCTTGGCGGCGCGCGCGTCGATGTCCTGGATGCGGTGCTCGTGGGGCGGGAGGCCCGGGTCGGCGAACGGGTTCTCCTCGTCCGCCACCGTCACGGCACCTGGTGCGGTGTCCTGCTCAGCGGGCAGGTTCTCTTCTGGAATGTCTTGGCTACTCATGACTTCTTGGCCTTTGCGGTCCGAGCGGCGACCCAGACGGCGACCGCGATCAGGGCGCCCAGTCCGAAGATCCAGGCGAACAGGCCCTCGGAGACCGGACCGAGACCGCCCAGCTCGAGGCCGCCCGGGTTCTCCGTCTGGTCACCGTTGACCGCGTTCAGGTAGGCGATGATGTCCTTCTTGTTCTGCTGGGACATCGTGGTGTCGGGGAAGGACGGCATGTTCTGCGGGCCGGTCTGCATGGCCTCGTAGATGTGCTTCGGGTCGACGCCCTCAAGGGTCGGTGCGAACTTGCCGTGCGTCAGCGCGCCGCCCTTGCCGGTGAAGTTGTGGCACTGCGCGCAGTTGGTCCGGAAGAGGTCACCGCCCTTGGCGATGTCGGCGCCCTCGGGGCTGTAGTCGTTCTTCGACGGGACGGCCGGGCCGGCGCCGAGGGAGGCGACGTACGCCGCGAGCTGGTCGATCTGGGCCTGCGTGTAGATGTTCTTCTTCTTCGGGACCTGGGCGCCCTGCGAGGTCGCGGCCGGCATACGGCCGGTGCCGACCTGGAAGTCGACGGCCGCCGCGCCGACGCCGACCAGACTCGGGCCGTCGGAGCTGCCCTGACCGCCGGTGCCGTGGCAACTGGCGCAGCCCACCGAGTAGAGCTTCTTGCCCTCCTCGATGGCGAGGGACTGGGCGCTGTCATCGGCCTGCGCCTTGTCCGCGGGCGCGAACGCGGCGTAGAGCCCCCCGGAGAGCGTCAGCGCGATGAGTAGGACGACGAGCGCCGCCATCGGATGGCGTCGTCGTGCGGAGAGCTTTTTCACGGATTACCCCGGTGTCAGGATCTTCTGCGTCGATGCTTCTGGAATTGGGACCGGTTCGTCGCGGGCGATCGGTTCTCCCGGATCGGGTGACCGTCCGCCGCGGCCAGCGGCCGTCTACTTGATCATGTAGATCGTGGCGAAGAGGCCGATCCAGACGACATCGACGAAGTGCCAGTAGTAGGACACGACGATGGCGGCGGTCGCCTGCTCGTGAGTGAACCTGCGCGCCGCGTAGGTGCGGCCCAGGACCAGGAGGAAGGCCACGAGGCCGCCCGTCACGTGCAGGCCGTGGAAGCCGGTGGTCAGGTAGAAGACCGAGCCGTAGGGGTCGGAGGAGAGCGAGAGGCCCTCCTCCTTGACCAGGCTCGTGTATTCGAAGACCTGACCGCCGATGAAGATCGCACCCATGATGAAGGTGACGATGAACCAGCCCCGGAGCTTCTTCACGTCACCGCGCTCGGCGGCGAACACGCCGAGCTGACAGGTCAGGGAGGAGAGCACCAGGATGGTGGTGTTGGTGGCCGAGAACGGGAAGTTGAGATGGCTGGCCATCTCCTTCCAGTGGTCCGGCCCGGTCACCGATCGAAGGGTGAAGTACATCGCGAAGAGGGCCGCGAAGAACATCAGCTCGGAGCTCAGCCAAATGATGGTTCCGACGCTGGTGAGGTTCGGTCGATTGACCGACGGGTGCGCGTGCCCGGTGTCTACTGTCGTTGCTGTCGCCACGACCGACATTATGTCGGGCGCTTATCTCGCCCTCACTCCGGGGGGTGCCGTTCGGGGTGTCCCCGCCCTGTGGACTGCCCGGATGGCCCATCGAAGCCTCGTCCGAACAGCTGTTGACCTCGTGTTCAAGGGAGTAGCATCCGGCGCAACGGCTTGTTCCGTATGACGCCGACGTCCCGGAGGAATGATGCAGCCGACCGCCACGGTGCTGGTCTACAGCGACGACGCCAACACCCGCGAACAGGTCCGGCTAGCTGCCGGGCGCAGGCCGGCCCCGGACGTGCCCGTGGTCGAGTTCGTGGAGTGCGCCACGCCTGGAGCCGTCATCAGGGAGCTGGACAAGGGCGGCATCGACGTGTGCGTGCTCGACGGCGAGGCCGTGCCGATGGGCGGCATGGGCGTCTGCCGGCAGATCAAGGACGAGGTCTTCCAGTGCCCGCCGGTGCTGCTGCTGATCGCACGGCCGCAGGACGCGTGGCTGGCGACCTGGAGCCGCGCCGACACGGCCGTGGCGCTGCCGGTGGAGCCGGTGGAGTTCGCCTCCGCTCTGGCCACTCTGCTGCGCCGCAAGGCCCTTGTGAGGGCCTGAGAGACGGGCCGGGCGGGAAGGGTGCGGCTGCCGGCCGTTCGCCCCGCTGTGCGGCCGTACGACGCGGCCGGACGGGGTTCCGGCCGCGCGGGAGCGTGGGCTCAGACCGTCTCCGGGCGCAGCCTCGCCCGGTCCGCGGCGGCGGCCGGGGAGGTCCCGGGGGTCAGGGCACTGCCCTTGCGCCACTTGTTCCAGTCGAGGTTCCAGTCACCGAAGCCGTTGCCGAACGGGGGCATCTGCTGGCCCTTGGAGTTGACGACCTGGACTATGTCGCCGACCCGTACGGTGTTGTAGAACCACTGGGCGTACTGGTTGCTCATCCCGGTGCATCCGTGGCTGACGTTGGAGTACCCCTGGAAGTCGACGGACCAGGGCGCGGCGTGCACGTACTCACCGCTCCAGGTCACCCGGGTCGCCCAGTAGACCAGCAGGTCGAACGAGTCCGACGAGTTCTCCGAGATGCCGATGGTGGTCCCGCGCATCCGTACGGGGCTCTCCTTGGACAGCACGACCTTGATCCCGTTGCGGGTGTCGTAGCCGGCCCTGCCGGTGGTGACGGGGATCTCCTTGATCACCTCGCCGTCCCTGTAGACCGTCATCCGGTGCGCCGCCGCGTCCGTCAGGGCGACGATCCGGTCCCCCGTGGTGAGCTTCAGCGGCTTTGTCTCGCCGCCCCAGAGGCGGTCGCCGATCTTCACTCCCGCGAGGTTGCTGTGGACCGTGATGGTGGCGTGGGCGGGCCAGTAGTCCTTGGGGCGGTAGTGCAGCGTCTTGTCGTCCACCCAGTACCAGGAGCCCTGGACCGCGGGCACGGAGTCCACCCTGAGGGCGCTCTCCACGGCCGCCCGGGAGGCCCTGTCCTTCACGGGGGCGCTCAGTTCGGCGGTGACCGGCTGACCGACGCCGTACGTGCCCGGCTTCGGGCCGAACGTGACGTTCAGCACCTTCTTGGTCGTGGGGGTGCCGGTGTCGAAGTCGATGACCTTGCGGCCGGGGGCCCCGTCCTCGTCCTCCGTGCTCACCCGGACCGTGTAGTGGGCACCGGCGGCCAGCGGTGAGGTGCTGTGCCAGCGGCTGCCGTCGGCGGAGAGTTCCCCGGCCACCTGGCGTCCCCGGCTGTCGGTGGCCGTGACATCCGTGATGCGCGCGTTCGAGTCGGAGACGGTGATCTCCACCGGTTTGCCGGGGTCGGCCTTCTTCTTCGTACTGACGTTGTAGCTGATCTGCCCCGCCGCGTCGTACGGCTTCGCCGAGAGCGGGTCGCCGTCGGACGTGCAGGCGCCGAGGCCCACGCCGAAGGCGATCACCAGCAGGGTGCAGCTGACGACCGTGCGGTTTCGCGGTGAGTGGCTCATGAGATCACGCTAAGAATGTCCGTCAAGCACGGCGCGCCGAGTGACCCGTACGAGGGAAGGAAGAGGGAGCGAAAGAGGGAGCCCGGACCCTCCTGACGGAGTGTCCGGGCTCTCTCGTGCGCCGGGCGCGAATCTGCCGGGTGCTACTGGGTGCGGTTCTCACCGCGGTAGTACTCGAAGACCCAGCCCCACAGGCCCACCAGGATGAACGGGGCCGCGAAGTACATCAGCCACCAGCCGATCGCGACGCCCAGGAAGGCGAGCGCACCTCCGAGGCCGAGGGCGAGCGGCTGCCAGCTGTGCGGGCTGAAGAAGCCGAGCTCACCGGCGTCGTCCGCGACATCGGCCTCCTTGTTGTCCTGGGCGCCCGCGTCGACCCGCCGGGCCGTGAAGGCCAGGTAGTAGCCGACCATCACGCTCAGGCCGAAGGACAGGAAGAGTGCGGTGGTACCGGCCGGCTCCTTCGCCCACACGCCGTAGACGATGGCCATGATGAGAAAGAAGAGAGCCAGCCAGAGGAACATCTTGCCCTGGATCTTCACTTGCCGGCCTCCTTGCCACCAGCGACGGCCCTGCTACCGGCACCGGCACCCATGTACTCCAGCTGCTCGAGCGCGGTGATCTCCGGGTGGTGCAGGTCGAAGGCGGGCGCTTCGGAGCGGATCCGCGGCAGCGTGATGAAGTTGTGCCGCGGCGGCGGGCAGGTGGTGGCCCATTCGAGCGACCGGCCGTAGCCCCACGGGTCGTCCACGCCGACCGGCTTGCCGTACTTGGCCGTCTTCCAGACGTTGTAGAAGAACGGCAGGACCGACAGGCCGAGCACGAACGAGAAGATCGTCGAGATCGTGTTCAGGGCGGTGAAGCCGTCGGCCGCGAGGTAGTCCGCGTAACGCCGCGGCATGCCCTCCACGCCCAGCCAGTGCTGGACCAGGAAGGTGCCGTGGAAGCCGACGAAGAGCATCCAGAAGGTCACCTTGCCCAGGCGCTCGTCGAGCAACTTGCCGGTGAACTTCGGCCACCAGAAGTGGAATCCGGCGAACATCGCGAACACGACCGTGCCGAAGACCACGTAGTGGAAGTGCGCCACCACGAAGTACGAGTCCGAGATGTGGAAGTCCATCGGCGGCGCGGCCAGGATGACGCCGGTCAGACCACCGAACACGAAGGTGATCAGGAAGCCGGTCGCCCACAGCATCGGCGTCTCGAAGGACAGCGAGCCCTTCCACATCGTTCCGATCCAGTTGAAGAACTTCACGCCGGTGGGTACGGCGATGAGGAACGTCATGAAGGAGAAGAACGGGAGCAGGACGCCACCGGTGACGTACATGTGGTGCGCCCACACCGTCACCGACAGTCCGGCGATGGCGATCGTGGCGCCGATCAGGCCCGTGTAGCCGAACATCGGCTTACGGCTGAAGACCGGGATGACCTCGGAGATGATGCCGAAGAACGGCAGCGCGATGATGTACACCTCGGGGTGGCCGAAGAACCAGAAGAGGTGCTGCCACAGCAGGGCACCGCCGTTGGTCGCGTCGAACACGTGGGCGCCGAACTTCCGGTCCGCCTCCAGGGCGAACAGCGCCGCGGCGAGGACCGGGAACACGATCAGGGCCAGCACCGCGGTCAGCAGCACGTTCCACACGAAGATCGGCAGGCGGAACATGGTCATGCCGGGGGCCCGCATGCAGATGATCGTGGTGATGAAGTTGACCGAGCCGAGGATCGTTCCGAAACCGGAGAGGGCCAGGCCCATGATCCACATGTCGCCGCCGATACCCGGCGAATGGATCGCGTCCGACAGGGGTGCGTACGCGAACCACCCGAAGTCGGCCGCGCCCTCGGGGGTGAGGAAACCGCCGACCGCGACGAGCGAGCCGAGCAGGTAGAGCCAGTAGGCGAACATGTTCAGCCGCGGGAACGCCACGTCGGGCGCGCCGATCTGCAGCGGCATGATCCAGTTCGTGAAACCGGCGAACAGCGGCGTCGCGAACATCAGCAGCATGACCGTGCCGTGCATCGTGAACGCCTGGTTGAACTGCTCGTTCGACATCACCTGCAGACCCGGCCGGGCGAGTTCCGCACGCATCAGCAGCGCCATGACGCCACCGATGCAGAAGAACGCGAACGACGTGGCCAGATACAGCGTGCCGATCGTCTTGTGGTCGGTGGTGGTCAGCCACTTGACGACGGTGCTGCCGGGCTGCTTGCGCCTGACCGGCGACCCGCTCTCGTACGAGCTCGCGGCCGCGGCGGCACCCTGGGGTTCATTGAGGATGCTCACAGTTCATTCACCTCCCGGTTCTTCTCGTGGCCCGTCTGCGCGATGCCAGCGGGGATGTAACCGGTCTGCCCCTTCTTGGCCAGGTCCTTCAGATGCTGCTCGTAACGCTCGGGCGAGACGATCTTCACGTTGAACAGCATGCGGGAGTGGTCGACGCCGCAGAGTTCGGCGCACTTGCCCAGGTAGGTCCCCTCCTTGCTGGGGACCACCTGGAACGCGTTGGTGTGGCCGGGGATGACGTCGCGCTTCATCAGGAACGGCACCACCCAGAAGGAGTGGATGACGTCACGCGAGGTGAGGACGAAGCGGACGGTCTTGCCCTTGGGGAGCCACAGGGTGGGACCGGGGTTGCCCGTCTGCGGGTTGCGCGTGGCGGGCGTGCCGATGTCGTAGACACCGCCGGCGTTCGCCGGGAACTCCGACTTGTACCGGTCCGGAATGGCGGCCAGGTTCGCGTCGGTCTTCGCGTCGCCGGACACGCCGTCGACGGGGGAGACGTAGTTGAAGCCCCAGCTCCACTGGAAGCCGACGACGTTGATGGTGACGTCGGGCTTCTTGGACATGTCGAGGAGCTTCGACTCGTCACGGGCGGTGAAGTAGAAGAGGACCGAGATGATGAGGAGGGGGACAACCGTGTACAACGCCTCGATCGGCATGTTGTAGCGGGTCTGCCGAGGAACCTCGACCTTGGTGCGGCTGCGCCGGTGGAAGAATGCGCTCCACAGGATCAGGCCCCAGACAAGGCAGCCGACGGCGAGCGCGGCCGCCCAGGAGCCCTGCCACAGGGAGAGGATCCGAGGAGCCTCCTCCGTGACCGGGGTGGGCATACCAAGGCGGGGGAAGTCCTTGTATGTGCAACCGGTGGCGGTCGCCAGGACCAGGCCCGCGGTCAGTGCCTGCAGCAGCTTCCGCCGCATCGGGCGCCGCAGCGAGCGGTCGGAGCCGTTGGGACTCACGTAGCGCCTTCCCGAGAGTCTCGCCCGCGCGCCCGGCTGCGGCCTTTTTGCTGGTCGGTCGCCGCCCTGCGTCGGGCAGGGGTTTGATGTTTATGCGGACCAAACCCTACTGGACGCCATTTTGGGTCGCGCGGGGAGGGTGCCCAACGCGCCGCCCGACACCCCGAAGGGGCGACTTCGCCGTCCGGGGGACGGCCCCGGGACGGCCCTCGGACCCCCGAAGTACCGGCCCTGGCGGCCATCTGACGGGACCTTCGGATCCCGTGCCGGGCCGGGCCGTTCGCGCGCGTTAGCGTTGCGGTGTGTCCTACTTCGACGCCGCATCCGCCGCCCCCCTCCACCCCGTCGCCCGGCAGGCCCTGCTGGCCTCGCTCGACGAGGGATGGGCCGATCCCTCCCGGCTGTACCGCGAGGGGCGGCGGGCCCGGCTGCTGCTGGACGCCGCGCGCGAGGCGGCCGCCGAGGCGGTGGGCTGCCGCCCGGACGAGCTGGTCTTCACCCCGTCCGGCACCCGGGCGGTGCACACCGGTGTCGAGGGGGCCCTGGCGGGCCGCCGCAGGAGCGGACGTCACCTGATCGTGTCCGCGGTCGAGCACTCCTCCGTGCTCCATTCGGCGGAGTGCTTCGAGTCGGCCGGCGGAACGGTGACCCGGGTGCCGGTCTCCCGCACGGGCGCCGTCACCCCCGAGGCATACCGGGACGCACTGCGCCCGGACACCGCGCTGGCGTGTCTGCAGTCGGCCAACCACGAGGTGGGGACGGTGCAGCCGGTCGCCGAGGTGGCCGCCGTGTGCCGGGAGGCCGGCGTGCCGCTGCTGGTGGACGCGGCGCAGTCGGTGGGCTGGGGCCCGGTGGAGGGCGACTGGTCGGTGCTGACCGCCAGTGCACACAAATGGGGTGGACCCTCCGGTGTCGGACTTCTCGTGGTGCGCAAAGGGGTGCGGTTCGCCCCTCAAGGGCCCGCGGACGAGCGGGAGTCGGGTCGGGCGGCCGGCTTCGAGAACATCCCGGCCGTGGTGGCGGCCGTCGCCTCCCTGCGGGCGGTGCGGGCGGAGGCGGCCGGGGAGGCGGTACGGCTGCGGGAGCTGACGGAGCGGATCCGGGGGCGCGTGCCGGATCTCGTACCGGATGTGGAGGTGGTGGGCGACCCGGACCGCAGACTGCCCGGGATCGTCACCTTCTCCTGTCTCTATGTCGACGGGGAGGCATTGCTGCACGAGCTGGACAGGTCGGGCTTCTCCGTCTCCTCCGGGTCGTCGTGCACGAGCAGCACACTGACGCCGAGCCACGTACTGAAGGCGATGGGGGTGCTCAGCGAGGGCAACGTCCGGGTGTCGCTGCCGCCGGGCACGCCCGCGGAGGAGGTCGACCGCTTCCTCTCGGCGCTGCCGGGCGCGGTGGCGGCGGTGCGCGAGAAGCTCGGCGCGCCCTCTCCCCGCACGGCCGCGGGCGAGGGTGTCCTCGTCGTCGACGCCCTCGGCAAGCGCTGCCCGATCCCGGTGATCGAGCTGGCGAAGGTCATCGGGGAGGTCCCGGTGGGCGGGACGGTCCGCGTCCTGGCGGACGACGAGGCGGCACGGCTGGACATCCCGGCGTGGTGCGAGATGCGGGGGCAGGAGTACGTGGGCGAGGAGCCGGCGGAAGGGGGCCGCGCCTTCCTGGTCCGCCGGCTCTCCTAGAGGGGCCGCCCGCGCCCGGTGTCAGAGCAGGTGCTCCTTGACCTCCATGGCGGCGTCGTCGCCGTAGGCCTTGGTGAAGCGCTCCATGAAGTGGGCGCGGCGCAGCTGGTACTCCTGGGTGCCCACCGTCTCGATGACGAGCGTGGCGAGCATGCAGCCGATCTGGGCCGCGCGCTCCAGCGACACGCCCCAGGCCAGGCCCGACAGGAAGCCCGCGCGGAAGGCGTCGCCGACGCCCGTCGGGTCGGCCTTCGCCGTCTCGTCGGGCACGCCGACCTCGATCGGCTCCCGGCCGGACCGCTCGACGCGTACGCCGCGGGCGCCGAGCGTCGTCACCCGGTGGCCCACCCGGGCCAGGATCTCGCCGTCCGACCAGCCGGTCTTGGTCTCGATGAGCCCCTTCTCGTACTCGTTGGAGAAGAGGTAGGTCGCCCCGTCCAGCAGTATCCGCACCTCGTCGCCGCTCATGCGCGCGATCTGCTGCGAGAAGTCGGCGGCGAACGGGATGGACCGCGTGCGGCACTCCTCGGTGTGGCGCAGCATCGCCTCCGGGTCGTCCGCGCCGATCAGCACCAGGTCGAGGCCGCCGACCCGATCGGCGACCGTCTTCAGCTCGATGAGCCGGGCCTCGCTCATCGCACCGGTGTAGAAGGAGCCGATCTGGTTGTGGTCGGCGTCGGTGGTGCAGACGAAACGGGCCGTGTGCTGGGTCTCGGAGATGCGCACGGACTCCGTGTCCACTCCGTGCCGCTCCAGCCACGCCCGGTACTCGTCGAAGTCCGAGCCGGCCGCGCCCACCAGGATCGGGCTGGTGCCGAGCTGCCCCATGCCGAAGGCGATGTTGGCGCCCACCCCGCCGCGGCGGACGTCGAGGCGGTCGACCAGGAAGGAGAGCGAGACCGTGTGCAGCTGGTCCGCGACGAACTGGTCGGCGAAGCGGCCGGGGAACGTCATGAGGTGGTCGGTGGCGATGGAGCCGGTGACTGCGATACGCACGGCGAGGACACGCTCCTGTGGAGGGAGGGGGATTGACGGTTCACGCTACCCGGTTCACCCGCGCCCCTGAAGCAGGCAAAACTACCCGATAGTAGATCTTTCTCGGTGGGCCCGGAGCTGCCTACGGTCTTGTCATGACGAAGCTCGAGGTCCATGGCACCGCCCCGCTCGACCAGGAAGGAGACCTGGCGTCGCTGCGCGGTGACTGCGCCCGTATGGTCCCGCACTGGGCCGCCCCGGAGAGGGCCGCGTCCCGGCCCGTTCCGCCGTCCCTGATCCACGGGGTCTCGGTGCCGGCCGCCTCGGCCCGCCTCCTGGACGCCATGTCCGAGTACGGGGACTGAGCAGGCGCCCCCCGGGACCGGGCGCGCCCCCCGAGGGAACCATGCGCTCCCCCGGTGCGTCCCATCGCTGTCCCCCGTACGAGGGAGGCGGCGTACGGCCTTCCGTGTCCCTTCCGGTCACGGCGGGGTCTCCTGGGACAGCAGCGGATCCGAAGGAGCGATGCGGTGAACACCGAGCGACCCGACGACGCGCGTGACGCCGGCGAGGTCACCGAGGACGCGGGCGGGGCCGTGCCGCTGCGGCGGCGTTCCCCGGTGGTCGTCGCCTCGGTGGCGGCCGCGGTCCTGCTCGTCGCGGGCGGCGGGGCGTATCTCGCCGCGACCACGTCCGGCGGCACGGGCGGGTCCTCGGCGCCGGGCGGTGACGGCACTCCCCCGGCGCTGGCCCTCGACGGCTATGCCACGGGCGGCGGGGCCGGTGACGGGGCCGGCATCGCGGTGGGCGAGCCCAACCCGTACGGCATGACGTACCGCGCCACGGGCACGCTCCCCGACGGCCCGGCATCAGCGCCGGTGTACCGGGCGACGGGCGAGGTGACGCGCGACGAGGTCGCCCGGCTCGCCCGGGCGCTGGACGTGAGCGGCACCCCGAAGCCGGCCGGCGGGGCCTGGACGGTCGGGGTGACCAAGGACGGCTCCGAGCCCGTGCTGCGGGTGAACCGGCAGGCGCCGGGGACCTGGACGTTCAGCCGGTACCCGTACGGGTCCGACAACCGCTGCACGGGAGTCAAGCCGTGCGCTCCCCGCCAGGACCTCGTCCACCCCGTGAGCGAGGCCGCCGCGAAGAAGGCGGCCGCGCCGGTGCTGAGGGCGGCGGGCCAGGAGGGCGCCGCCCTCGACGCCCGCCAGGTGATGGGCTCCCTGCGGGTGGTCAACGCCGACCCGACGATCGGCGGGCTGCCCACGCACGGCTGGTCGACCGGCGTCCAGGTGGCGGCGGACGGCCGGATCGTCGGCGGCAGCGGGAACCTGAAGGCGCCGGTGAAGGGCGCCGTCTACCCGGTCGTCGACGCGAAGCGGACGCTGGATCTGATGAACGGCGCGCCCCCGTCGTACGGCCGCAAGGGCATCGGGGGCTGCGCGAGCCCCGTACCGCTCAAGGACCGGGACGAGGCACCGTGCGGGTCGTCCACCGCGGCGCCGGAGCGCGCCTCGGCGCCCGTGCTGGGCGCGGTGTTCGGGCTCGCGCGGCACTCCGTGGACGCGCGGGCGGTGCTGGTGCCGTCGTGGCTGTTCGAGGTGCGGCCGGCCGGGTCCCGGGACACGGTCACGGTGACGTATCCGGCGGTGGACCCGCGGTATCTGACCGCGCCGCAGCCGCCCGGGCAGCCGGGCGGAACGCCGGTCCCGCGGACGAGCGGACCCGCTCGCCCGCCGGCGCCGGCGCCGGCGAAGCGCGATGTGAAGGTGATGGGTTACACCGCCGACGGCAGGGATCTCACCATCGCCTACGAGGGCGGGGTGTGCGCCGACTACGCGGCGTCCGTGAGCGAGGGCCCCGGCCGGGTGACGGTGACCGTGACCGAGACGCCCTGGCCGGGCAGGGTGGTCTGCATCATGATCGCCAAGATCTACCACGAGACGCTGCATCTGAAGGCGCCGCTGGACGGCCGCGAGGTGGTGGGCTCGGACGGCCGGGCGATCGCGCGGGAGGCGGCGGGCACGCTGCCCTCCGAGGGGGCGGGGCCCCCGCTGGCGCGGTAGGCGCGCCTCACGGACGCGGAGCCGTGAAGGCGGACCTACGAAGGCGGCGCCCCCTGTCAGGGGGCGCCGCCTTCACACACCTGCCGATGGAGCGTGCTCAGCTCGTGCTCAGCTGAAGGAGTCGCCGCAGGCGCAGGAACCCGTCGCGTTCGGGTTGTCGATCGTGAAGCCCTGCTTCTCGATGGTGTCGACGAAGTCGACGGTGGCGCCGCCCAGGTACGGGGCGCTCATGCGGTCGGTGACGACCTTGACCCCGCCGAAGTCCTTCTCCACGTCGCCGTCGAGGGACCGCTCGTCGAAGAACAGCTGGTAGCGAAGGCCGGAGCAGCCACCGGGCTGGACCGCGACGCGCAGCGCGAGGTCGTCACGGCCTTCCTGGTCGAGCAGGGCCTTGACCTTGGCCGCGGCGGCGTCGGTCAGGATGATGCCGTCGGTGACGGTGGTGGTCTCGTCCTGTACGGACATCTACATCTCTCCCGGGTCGTACGGAGACTGCTTGCCGACGAATGCAAACCCGCGTGGCCGCGGATTCATTCCGGGGCCGGGCACGTTTCTTTTGTCTTCCCTCCACTCATGCTCGCACACGCGACGGAACGGGGACACCAGCCTGCGGGGAGAAGCCCGGGGCGTGCCGCCGTCTCGCCGGGTGGGGCGTGCCGGGATTCACGTCACATCGACGTTATGGCCATCGTCAACATGACGTGAACCGGTTATGATAGATAGCGTCATATCGACGAAAAGGCGTGTACCGCATGTCCCGCCGGCCCACTCCCGGGCCGGCGGGCCGCAGAACAGAAAGGGTGCGTGTCGTGACCACCGCCCAGACCCAGGAGCTCGACGTACAGCCGACGCCCCTCGCCCTGCTGCTGCTCGGCCGCGAGGCCGATCCGAGGAGCGAGCGGGGCGTCGAGTGTCCCGGCGAGCTGCCCTCCCCCTCCGACCCGGACCTGGTCGAACGGGCCCGCGCGGCCAAGGAGAAGCTCGGCGACAAGGTCTTCGTGCTCGGCCACCACTACCAGCGCGACGAGGTCATCCAGTTCGCGGACGTCACGGGCGACTCCTTCAAGCTGTCGCGGGACGCGGCGGCGCGGCCCGAGGCCGAGTACATCGTGTTCTGCGGTGTGCACTTCATGGCGGAGTCGGCGGACATCCTGACGAACGACCAGCAGAAGGTGGTCCTGCCGGATCTGGCGGCGGGGTGCTCGATGGCCGACATGGCCACGGCCGAGCAGGTCGCCGAGTGCTGGGACGTGCTGACCGACGCGGGCGTGGCCGAGCAGGTCGTGCCGGTCACGTACATGAACTCCTCCGCCGACATCAAGGCCTTCACCGGCGAGCACGGCGGCACCGTCTGCACCTCCTCGAACGCGAAGCGGGCCCTGGAGTGGGCCTTCCAGCAGGGCGAGAAGGTCCTCTTCCTGCCGGACCAGCACCTGGGCCGCAACACGGCGGTGCGGGGCATGGGCATGTCGCTCGACGACTGCGTCGTCTACAACCCGCACAAGCCGAACGGCGGGCTGACGGCCGACGAGCTGCGCGCCGCGAAGATGATCCTGTGGCGGGGCCACTGCTCGGTGCACGGCCGCTTCAGCCTCGACTCGGTGAACGAGGTGCGCGAGCGGATCCCGGGCGTCAACGTACTGGTCCACCCCGAGTGCACGCACGAGGTCGTGACCGCGGCCGACTACGTGGGCTCGACGGAGTACATCATCAAGACGCTTCAGGAGGCGCCGGCGGGCTCCAAGTGGGCCATCGGCACGGAGCTGAACCTCGTACGGCGGCTGGCGAACCGTTTCGCGCCGGAGGGCAAGGAGATCGTCTTCCTCGACCGCACGGTGTGCTTCTGCTCGACCATGAACCGTATCGACCTGCCGCATCTGGTGTGGGCGCTCGAGTCCCTCGCCGAGGGCAACATGGTCAACCGCATCGAGGTCGACAAGGCGACGGAGGCGTCCGCGAAGCTGGCGCTGGAGCGGATGCTGGCGCTGCCGTAACCCTCCTTGCCGCCGACATCGCCGAGGGGCGCCCCGAAGGGTGCCCCTCCGCTGTGGGCGCGGCGCGCCGCCACGCGGCTCAGCCGATGGCGATACGCGGATGAGCGCCCGGGCTGATCCAGCCCATGATCCGGTCCATGGTGGCCCTCGGCACGGACACACAGCCGGCCGTGGCCCCGGAACCGTTGACGTGCAGGAAGATCCCGGCACCGCGGCCGGGCGTGGCGGGCCACCGGTTGAAGTTGATGACGAGGGCCTTCGCGTACTGGGTGGGGTAGTTGACGAGGTGCTCGCTGCCGCGGTCGCCGGCCTCGGTGAGCGGGAAGTCGGCGCCCGCCTCGCCGTGCATCGAGTTGTAGTACTGGGACTCGGGGTCCTCCACCCACCAGTCGGTGTCGTCGACGACGTGGTACGGCATGCTCGTCCCGCTCGACTCCACGCCGAACCCCTCGGTGATCGTGTACGTCCCGGAGGGGGTGGTGTACGTCCCCTGCCGCCGGGTCGCCCCGTCCACCACACCGTTCGATCCGACGCGCCCGGCAGTCGTGGCGAACTGCTCCTTCCAGCCTGCGGATCCCTTGGCCCAGGCGGTCACGGTCGCATACGAACCGCTGGCCTCGACCGTGATGACCTGGGTGGCGCCACCGACGTCGACCGGCACGGGGAAGTGCGGTGCGGCCGTGCCGCCGCCCTGCCCGGAGCCGGTCGCCGTGCCCGTCCCCGTTCCCGTCCCGGCACTTCCCTGCGTGGCGGTGCGGGACGCGCCGGCGGACGCGGATGCGGCGCGACCGGACGTGGCGGACGTCGACGGCGAGGCCGACGCGCCGGCGGAGGCGCTCGCGGACTCGCTGGGCGAGGCGGACGGAGCCGACGAGGCGGACGCGCCCTGGGCGTCGCCCCCCTCCCCCGCCACCCGGGCGGATCCGGACTCGGCGGACCCGCCGCCGCAGGCGGTCGCGAACATCAGCGCCCCGCCGACGGCGGCCACGGCGAGGCGCCTGCGGGCAGCGGAAGAGGGCAGCACAAAACAAGAGGGCAGCACGGAAGAACCCTTCGACTGGTTCGGCAGAAAAAGAACGGGAAGCTGGAAGCCGGGAAAGCGGCAGGTAGGCGTGCCGGCAGGTTCCGCGGCGCGCCTAGGAGGCAGCGCCGGGCCGACGACGACCGACGGCCTCGGACGAGGCGGACCCTCAGGCGGCGGGCGTCCGGGCCCGCCCGTGCAGCGTCAGCCAGAAGGTCTGCAACGACTCCTCCGGACCGCCCACCTCGAAGCGGTTGTGCACCTTGCCGAGGGGATTCCACACCCGCCCGTCGGGCATGCGCACGCCGACCGGCTGCCCGAAGTAGCCGCGCTGATCGGCGTCGAAGTCCACCCAGACCGCGCCCGCGCGGCGCACGAGCACCTCGCCGACGTACGCGCCGAGACCGAAGAGCGTGCCGGACAGCCGCTCCGGGGCGGCCAGGCCCTTGCGCAGCCCGTCGACCAGGAAATCGACCACCCTCAGACTGGCCACGGAGTAGTCGAGCGGCAGCCGGTTGCGGGCGGTGACGCGTGCGACGAAGGCAGCCGCGCACGGCCGCATCCGATTCGCGTACGGAACGCCCTCGACCGCCTTGCCCATGGGACCCCACCCCTTCAACTCGGCTCCAGAGGAACGCCAATTGGTCCCCCCGAATTGGTCAAGCGCATGCCAACACAGGAACATCACGGGTCACGGACATGACGAATGCCACAGGAAGGACCCACAGCCCGCGCACAACCTTTTCGCCCTGTGCGTGTCCGTTACAGCCATCGGCCTTCGGCAGGGGCGAGCCCCTGGCCCGAACCGAGCCGAGCCGAGCCGAGCCCACGACAGAAGACCCCATTGACCCCGTTTGTCCGCACGTTGGCCTGGACGGTCCCGACTCGTGTACAACCGGGCATCTTCCGATCTTGAAGGAGTGCGCGCGTGAGACCTCGTCCCGGCGTCGCCCTGCTGGCGCTCCCCGCCGTTTCGCTCGTCTCGCTGTCGCTGTCCGGGTGCGCCGGGAGCGGGTCGACGGCTTCCGGAACTCCGGTGGACTCCGCCTCCGCGACCGCAGCGAAGCCGACATCGGCACCCCCCGAGCCGAGGACGCCCGAGGAGTTCCTCGCCCGGGCGAGGGAGGCGATGTCCGGGCAGCAGGGCTGGACGTTCACCGTCAAGGGGAACGAGGGCCTGCTCTACCAGGGGAGTCAGAGCACCGCGACGTACAAGGCCACGGTACGGCGCACGCAGAACCCCCTGGCACTCCACTCCACGGGAACGACGTACGCCAAGGGCGCAGCGAAGCCCGAGGAGGTCTACGTGGTGGACGGGACCGGATACGTCAGGAAGGGCGGGGCGAGGGCGCGGTGGAAGAGCGGTGCCCTCTCCGACCCGGCGATCGCGAACGCCGTGGAGGACCCCGTCGCCGCGCTCGACGCGTTCGGGACGTACGCCGGGGAGCAGCACACGGGCTCCGGGGTCCTGGTCGTCACCTCGACCGCCGGACAGGTCGAACTGCGGGTGAACACCGCGTCGGCCACCCTGACCGCCGTACGGGACCGGGGCGCCGTCAAGAAGGCGGTACGCGAACTCGCCCCGACCCTTGAGAAGTTGCGCGCGGCGGGCATCACGGCTCCCGAGGACCGGATCGTCGTGCAGAACGTCGAGGAGGTGCTCTTCCTCGACGCCGGCACGTACCGCATCAGGTCGCACCGCTTCCGGTGCACCTTCCTCATCCCCTACCGCGGCCAGAACCTCCGCTACAGCCAGGACGTGACGGAACGCGCCCAGGGCCCGTACACGGGGACCATCACACTCCCGACGGGCGTCGGGTGAGCCCGGCCGCGGGACCGGTCGGCTCGGAAGGAGTGCAGCGAACACGTCCCCGCGATCCAGGACCTCGCTCGCGAGCGCTGGTTCGGCCGCTGTGCGGTACTGCACGACGAGCACGGGACGCCGCGGGAGATCTACTTCTGGGGCTGGTCCGGAGACTGAGCCGTCGTGATCAAAGGTGTGGCAGGGGGCTGCGCGGTGTGCGGGAGAGAACGGCGCGGGACGCGATGGCGTCGGCCCGCAGCGCTCGTGGTACTGGCCTTGGTGCTCCTCGCCGGGGTTGCCTGGCGCCTCATCCGCCTCCATGACGCTCAGCCCCGGTTCGCCGTCGCCTCCTCCCGCTCCGCGCTCCTCGGGACGTGGAAGACGACGGATGGCAGGACCGGGCAGGTCGAGTTCTTCGCGAACGGACGGTTCTCGGCTGCCGGGCTGCCGCTCGAGACGCTCACGCCGTCGTCGGGCGGGGAGTTCACCGGCGGGGGAAGGTGGTCACTTGCCGACCGTGGAAGGTCGGTGGCCCTCACGCCGGATCACCCGCCGTCGGACATGAGCCCGGACGCGAGCCTGGCGGTCGTCCGCGCCGAGGGCCGCGTACAGCTGTGCGTCACGTCCAGCTCACCCGGAGTCTTGTGCGACCGTCTACTGCGGCTTTCCGCAGCGCCAGGGCGACGCGAGTGATGCACGCGGGCGGGTGTCGTGGTGGGGCGGGGGGAGGGGTCCGGTGCCGGTAAGGCATCCGTCATCCGTCGCATCGCGGCGGTCGGCTGCTGTCCGGCAGCAGCAGGCTCCGCCGAGGGCGCAGGCCGGCACGGCATTGCGCCTCAGTCGCGCGGTGACGGCCCGCCGGTGCCACCGACGGGCCGTCACCGCAGTCCGAAGCGCCACCGCCAGCAGCGCGTTCGGCCGCGCCACCTGCTCCGGAGCGCCGCCCCGGCCGACGCCCGCAGGGTGAGGTCTTCAGCTCTCCGGCAGGCGCTCGCCCCTGCTCACCGCGATCCGCAGCGCGTCCGCCAGCGCCGCGGCCAGCTGTACGCCGGTGAAGCGCAACTCCCGCCTCCCCGTGGCCTCGTCGGCGAGCAGCGGTCTGGCCTCGGCCAGGATGAACCGCGCCGAGTCGAGGAGGTCCGCCTCCAGTCGGTCGGCCAGGCGGGACAGGAGACTCTCCGGGTCGTCCGTGCTCAGGTAGCACGGGGCGCCCTCCGGCGTCGTCCACGGGAGCAGGCGCAGCGCCGCCCCGTCCCGTCCGTCGCGCATCATCTCGTCGCTCCCTCCGGATCCGGTCATTCCGCTGCGGGACCGGATCGCTGATCGTTACCTTCTGTGGTGCCATCGTCGCTGTGCGACATGGGCCCTGAACAGGAGCGCCCCGTCCCATCGTCGAGAACGGGACGATCAGCCCGGGAGGCGAGACCGATGACGTTCAAGCCGCAGACCCTGACCCCCTACCTCTCCGCCCGCCACTACTTCGGCGCCGAGCAGCGCCGCCACCGCGAGGCCGCCAAGCTGTCGCTGCTGCAGCTCGCGGACATCCTCAACTCCAGCAAGAGCACGCTGGCACGCGTCGAGACGGCGGAGTTGATGCCACCGCCGGACCTGCCCGACCGGCTCGACGCCGCGTTCGGCACGGACCGGCACTTCCACGGGCTGTACCAACTGGCCAAGCGCGAGGCGCATCCGGACCAGTACCGGCGGTTCATGGACTTCGAGGCGCAGGCCGAGGTCGTCGAGAACTTCGTAGTCCAGACCATCCCAGGACTGCTGCAGACCAAGGAGTACGCCGAAGCCCAGCTCAGCCTCCAGGAAGAGCTGCCCAGGTCGAAGGTGGAGGAACTCGTCAACGCCCGCATGTCCCGCAAGGACCGGCTCAACTCCACTGAGCCCCCACTGCGGTGGGCGATCATCGATGAGGGAGTCCTCCGGCGGCCGTTGGGCGGCAGGGACTGCATGTACAAACAACTGGCCTCGCTGCTCGCGCAGGTGGATACTCCGGACAGCAAGGTCCAGGTGATGCCCTTCAGTGCCGGTCCGCACTACCTGATGGGCGGCGCGCTGACCCTGCTGACCCTTCCCAACAGCTCCACCGTGGCCTATGAAGAGGGCATCGAGGTCGGTCACCTCCACGAGGACCGGGACTCGGTGAAGAAGTGGCGGCGGCGGTACGAAGTCCTCCGCGCCAACGCCCTCCCACCGGCCGCCTCGGCAGAGCTGATTCGACAGGCGATGGAGGACTACAAGCCATGCAGCACACCCCCGAGCTGAGCACCGCCCGGTGGCGCCGGAGCAGCTACAGCAATGCGAACGGGGGTGATTGCGTCGAGATCACCCAGGACCTGCCCGGCGTCGTTCCCGTGCGCGACAGCAAGAACCCCCGAGGTCCCGTGATCGTCGTCCCGGCCGCCGCCTGGGACGCGTTCGTCGGCTCGCTCAAGGCGTAGGGCCCGGGTCAGTCCGCCCTCGGGCGCACCAGGCCCGACTCGTAGGCGATGACGACGAGTTGGGCCCGGTCGCGGGCGCCCAGTTTCGCCATGGCCCGGTTGACGTGTGTCTTCACCGTGAGCGGGCTGACCTCCAGGCGTTCTGCGATCTCGTCGTTGGAGTGGCCGCCGGCGACCTGGACGAGCACCTCGCGCTCGCGGCCGGTGAGGGTGCCGAGCCGGTCGGAGTGGGCCGGGTCGCGGCCGTCGTCGCCGTCGCTCTGGGCCAGGAAGCGCGCGATGAGCCCCTTGGTGGCGGCGGGCGACAGCAGTGCCTCGCCGCCGGCGGCCAGCCGGATGGCGTTCAGCAGTTCCTCGGGCTCGGCCCCTTTGCCGAGGAAGCCGGACGCCCCTGCGCGCAGTGACCGCACGACGTAGTCGTCCACCTCGAAGGTCGTCAGTATGACCACCCGCACCTGGGCGAGGGCCGGGTCGGCGCTGATCAGGCGGGTGGCGGCGAGGCCGTCCGTGCCGGGCATCCGGATGTCCATGAGGACGACGTCGGCGTGCTGCTCCCTGGCCAGCCGTACCGCCTCGGCGCCGTCGGACGCCTCGCCCACCACCTCCATGTCCGGCTCCGAGTCGACGAGTACGCGAAACGCGCTGCGCAGCAGCGCCTGGTCGTCGGCGAGCAGGACGCGGATGGTCATACGGGCCCTCCCTGGGCGGTGGTCACACGGTCTCCCCGGCTGCCGCCGCCGCGTGGTTCCTGACGGGCAGGATCGCATGGACCCGGAAGCCGCCCCCGTAGCGGGGACCGGTGGTCAGGGAGCCGCCGAGGGCGGTGACCCGCTCCCGCATGCCGAGCAGGCCGTGCCCGCCGTGTTCCTCGTCGCCGCCGGGCTGTCCGGCGTCCTCGTCCGTTCCGTCGTCGAGGACCGTGATCTCCACGTGCGTTCCCACGCGTACGACGCTGACCTCGGCCTTCGCCTCGTGGCCCGCGTGCTTCTGCACATTGGTCAGGGCCTCCTGGATGACGCGGTACGCGGCGAGGTCGACGGCGGCGGGCAGCGTGGTGCCGTGGTCGGCCCGGGCCACCTCGACCGGGAGGCCGGCGTTGCGGAAGGTGTCGGCGAGTTCGTCGAGGCGGGCGAGCCCGGGAGCGGGCTCGGTGGGGGCCTCCGGGTCGCCGGACTGCCGGAGCAGGCCGACGGTGGCGCGCAGTTCGTTGAGCGCGGAGCGGCTGGCCTCACGGACGTGGCCGAGGGCCTCCTTCGCCTGGTCGGGCCGCTTGTCCATGATGTGCGCGGCGACCCCGGCCTGCACGTTGACCAGGGCGATGTGGTGGGCGACGACGTCGTGCAGGTCGCGGGCGATGCGCAGCCGCTCCTCGGCGACGCGGCGCCGGGCCTCCTCCTCGCGGGTGCGTTCCGCCCGTTCGGCGCGCTCCCTGATGGCGTCCACGAAGGCGCGGCGGCTGCGCACGGCGTCTCCGGCGGCCGCGGCCATGCCCGTCCAGGCGAACAGGCCGAGGTTCTCCTGCGCGTACCACGGAAGGGGACCGTCGAGCATGGCGGCGCCGGTCAGGACGGTCATGGTGAGCAGGCCGACCCGCCAGGTGGTGGGCCGGTCGGTGGTGGAGGCGACGGTGTAGAGGGCGACCACGGCCGACATCGCCACGGGGGCGCGGGGGTCGGCGGTGACGAGTTCCACGAGGGAGAGGGCCGCCGTGGCCGCGAGGACGGTCATGGGGGCGCGCCGGCGCAGGACGAGTGCCGCCGTGCCGAGCACCATGAGGGCGACGCTGAGCGCGTTCGGGGTGCGCGTGCCCCAGGAGGAGCCGTCCTCGGCGTGGGGGTCGAGGAAGGAACCGGCCACCATGCAGAGGAGGACGCAGAAGGCGAGGGCGGCGTCCAGGGCCAGCGGGTGGGCGCGCATTCTGCACCGGGTGCGTTCCAGGGTGCTCACGCTTGTTCACGGTACGGGGCGGCTGCGCCGGGCGGAACGGTCGGGGCGGGGCGCCCAGGGGTGGTGGGCGGCACCCGGGGTGGTCGTGCCGTGCGGGGGCTGCCGCCCCCACGCCCCCGCTTTCGGCCTGAACGGCCTCGTCCTCAAACGCCGGACGGGCTGGTGTGGCCCGGCTCCGGCCGAACAGTGCCCAGCCTCAAACGCCGGACGCTGGTGCGGCCCGGCCCCGGCCGGGCAGTGCCCCGGCCTCAGCCCGGGATCAGGCCGTCGCCGTCCAGCATCTCGCGGACCTCCGCGAGGCTCGCCTCGGGCAACGGCAGGATCAGCTCCGACGGTTCCAGGGAGTCGTCCGGCAGGGGGGCGCCCAGGCGGCGGACCGCGTCCAGGAGGGCGTTCAGGGTGCGGCGGAAGCCCTGCTCGTCGCCGCCCTCCACCTCCCGGAGCAGCTCGTCGTCCAGCTTGTTCAGTTCGGTGAAGTGGGCATCGTCGAGCTGCACCTGCCCCTCCCCCATGATCCGCACGATCATGTCGCCCTCCTCAGGCGTGGGACCCGGTGGATGACTGGGCTACTGCTTGTCGAAGCGCGGCGTGTCCTGCGGCTGGGACTGGGACTGGCCCTGGCCCGTGCCGCCCTCGATCGCCTGGGGCTGCGTGGCCGAGCCCCCGGCCAGCTCCGCCTTCATGCGCTGCAGCTCCAGCTCGACGTCCGTGCCGCCGGAGAGCCGGTCCAGTTCGGCCTGGATGTCGTCCTTGGCCATGCCGGACGGGTCGTCCAGCGCGCCCGAGGCGAGCAGCTCGTCGATGGCGCCCGCGCGGGCCTGCAGCTGGGCCGTCTTGTCCTCGGCGCGCTGGATCGCCAGGCCGACGTCGCCCATCTCCTCGGAGATGCCGGAGAACGCCTCGCCGATCCGGGTCTGCGCCTGGGCCGCCGTGTAGGTGGCCTTGATGGTCTCCTTCTTCGTGCGGAAGGCGTCCACCTTCGCCTGGAGTCGCTGGGCCGCCAGGGTGAGCTTCTCCTCCTCGCCCTGCAGGGTCTGGTGCTGGGTCTCCAGATCGGTCACCTGCTGCTGGAGCGCGGCCCGCCGCGACAGCGCCTCGCGGGCCAGGTCCTCGCGGCCGAGGGCGAGCGCCTTGCGGCCCTGGTCCTCAAGCTTGGTGGACTGGCTCTGGAGCTGGTTGAGCTGCAGTTCGAGGCGCTTGCGGCTCGTCGCCACGTCCGCGACGCCGCGACGCACCTTCTGCAGCAGTTCCAGCTGCTTCTGGTACGAGTAATCGAGGGTCTCGCGCGGGTCCTCGGCCCGGTCAAGGGCCTTGTTCGCCTTCGCGCGGAAGATCATCCCCATACGCTTCATGACACCGCTCATGGGCTTCGCGCGCCCCCTTCTGACGGACTCCAGCTCACAGATCTGCGACAGAACCCACAGTACGGGCCCTGCCTCCATTACCGCACTGTTCGAGGACGGATGCGGTCATCCGCAAGGACGACTGCGCAACGGTCCCGCTCCGGCGTAGGGAGTAGGTGCCCCCCGGGTTACGTACGGGGTGGCTCCCGGATTCCCTCAGCCGCCTTCCGGAAGAACGTCGGCGGTCTTCCCTTTTGAGGCCCCTCTGTCCCAGTACAGACGACCGGTGTTGCCGGATCGTTCCCCACGGATCGGGGGTCCATGCGTGGAGACCCCGTACCCTTGGGTTTCGTGTTCCGTAGCCGTGCCAAGGAAGAGAAGGCCCAGGTCGCCGACAAGGCGCCGGTGACCGACTCCAAGCAGCCCCGTGACCCCCAGGCCCCGAAGGGCCGGCCGACGCCCAAGCGCAGTGAGGCCCAGGCCCAGCGTCGCAGCGTCGCCAATACCTCGACGACGCGCAAGGACGCCGCCAAGCGGCAGCGCGAGGAGCGCCGCGTCCAGCTGGCGAAACAGCGTGAGGCGCTGGCCGGCGGTGACGAGAGGTACCTTCCGGCGCGGGACAAGGGCCCCGTCCGCAAGTTCGCCCGCAACTTCGTCGACGCCCGCTTCAACGTCGCCGAGTTCTTCCTGCCGATGGCCGTGATCATTCTCGTGCTGAGCATGGTGCGGGTGGCCTCGATGCAGAGCATCGCGCTGATGCTGTGGCTCGTCGTGATCGTTCTCATCGTGCTCGACTCGATCGTCTCCGCGTTCCGGCTGAGGAAGCAGCTGCAGGAGCGCTTCCCCGACCAGAGCAAGAGGGGCGCGATCCCGTACGCCCTGATGCGTTCCCTGCAGATGCGCCGGCTCCGGCTGCCGAAGCCGCAGGTCAAGCGCGGAGAGCGGCCCTGAGCACGGCTGCGTTCTCCGAGGGTGCGGCCGACGCCTGGCTGAGCCGGCTCGGCGGTCTGCGTGACGTCGTACGGCAGGAGCTGGTCGCCCGGCAGCTCGACGAGCAGATAGCCGGGCGGTTCCCGGTGGGCCGGCGGCTGCGGGTGCTCGACGTGGGGATGGGCCAGGGTACGCAGGCGCTGCGCCTGGCCAGGGCCGGGCACCAGGTCACCGGGGTGGAACAGGATCCGACGATGATCGCCGCGGCCCGTGCGGCCCTGTCCGGCGAGCCCGAGGGCATCCGGGAGCGCGTGCGGATCATCGAGGGCGACGGGCGGGACACGGGGGTGCACTTCCTGCCCGGCAGCTTCGACGTCGTGCTGTGCCACGGGGTGCTCATGTATGTGGAGGAGCCCGATCCGCTGGTGGCGGGGCTGGCCCGGATGCTCGCACCCGGCGGGCTGCTGTCGCTGCTCGTCCGCAACGGGGACGCGCTGGCGATGCGGCCGGGCCTGTACGGGGACTGGGGCACGGCGCTGGCCGCCTTCGACACCACCATGTATACGAACCGGCTGGGGCTCGATGTGCGGGCCGACCGGCTGGAGGCGCTGACCGCGACGCTCGCGGGGATCGGGGCGCCGCTGCACGCGTGGTACGGGGTGCGCGTCTTCACCGACACGGCGGCGGACGGGGCAAAGGTCCCGCAGGACGTGGACAGCCTGCTGGCCGTGGAGGAACGGGCGGGGCGCACGGACCCGTACCGGCGGGTGGCCGCGCTGCTGCACCTGTGCGGGGTGCGTGGCTGAGGTCCGCCCCATGGGGTGGGCTCAGGACCACCGAAGGGGCGGGCTGCGGCGGCCGATGAGGTGGGCGAGGGCGGTGGGCCCCCGCCCGGCGGTCTACGACTCGTCGGCGTGCAGGCTCATCGGACCGTAGATCTCCGTCGTGTCCTCGAACAGCCGCACCTGGTCGGCGCCCCCGGCGAGCAGTTCCTTCCAGTGCTCCCCGAGCCAGGACTCGGCGTCCCCCTGCGTGGAGAACTCCTCGGGCGCGACCGCGGGCCGGACCTCCGTCCCGTCGGCCTTCTCGAACCGCCACGTCCACGCCACCATGTACGCCTCCCAGATGTGAGCACACGCAGAGCAGGAGCCGGATCCAGGTCCGGCCGCTGCCCCGAGCCTATGTGTTCCCCCCGGCGGGGAGGAGAAGACCATGGATCATCGGGGCGTGCGGCCTCGGGCCCGCGGGGGCGGACCTGGGCGCGCGTCGCCTGCGGTGACCCGGGAAAATCGGCTCCGTGGACGTGACTCTGCTCGGCACCGGTGCCCCCGCGGGACTCCCCCGCCCCGACTGTCCCTGCGCGGCCTGCGCGCGTGCGCTCGGCGAGGAGGCGCGGGCGGCGACCGCCGTGCTCGTGGACGGGGCGCTGCTGCTGGACCTCACGCCCGGCGCGGCGTTCGCGGCGGCGCGGGCCGGGCACTCGCTGGCCGGCGTACGGCAGGTGCTGCTGTCGCATCCGCACGACGGGCCGGCGGTCGAGGTCCCGGCCGGCCTGCCGGGGCCCGGGCGGGTGCCGGACGGGCGGGAGCTGGCGCTGCTGACCGGGCACCGGGTGCGGGCGCTGGCGACGGACGCGCCGGGCACCGGTTACGCGGTGACCGGACCTGAGGGGCCCCGGCTGCTGTATCTGCCGCCGGGTGCCGCGCCCGCGGGCCTGGAAGGGCCCGCGGAGCCGTACGACATGGTGGTCGCGGACGTCGTGGGGCGGCCGGACGCGCTGGCGAGGCTGCGTGCGGCGGGGGCGCTCGGGCCCACCACCGACGTCATCGCCGTGCACATCGGCCACGAGGTGCCGCCGGGTGCCGAGTTGCGGCGGCGGCTCGCGGCGGCGGGGGCACGGGCGGTGCCGGACGGGACGACGCTGACCGTGGGCGCCTACGAGGACGTCCCGGACGTGCCGCGGCGCACCCTGGTGCTGGGCGGGGCCCGGTCGGGCAAGTCGGCGGAGGCGGAGCGGCGGCTGGAGGCGTTCCCGGACGTGCTGTACGTGGCGACGGGCGGGTCGCGCAACGGGGACTCCGAGTGGGCGGCGCGGGTGGCCGCGCACCGGGAGCGGCGGCCCGGGTCCTGGTACACCCGCGAGACCTGCGATCTCGTGCCGCTGCTGGCGCAGGACGGGCCGCCGCTGCTGATCGACTGTCTGGCGCTGTGGCTGACCGACGCGATGGACGCGGTGAACGCGTGGGACGACGCGGAGTGGTCGGGCGGGGGTGAGCGGGCGCTGCGGGCGCGGGTGGAGGAGCTGGGGGCGGCGGTGCGTGCCACCCGCCGGACCCTCGTCGCCGTCTCGAACGAGGTCGGCTCCGGCATCGTGCCGGCGACGGCGTCGGGCCGCCGCTACCGGGACGAACTCGGCCGTCTGAACGCGGCGTTCGCGGCGGAGTGCGAGCAGGTGCTGCTGGTGGTGGCCGGGCAGGCGCTGCCGCTGCGCGGCTAGGGCCTGTTCTGAGGGTGTGCCGGG
The DNA here is from genome assembly GCF_055632315.1 of Streptomyces sp. PSU-S4-23. Lineage (NCBI taxonomy): Bacteria > Bacillati > Actinomycetota > Actinomycetes > Kitasatosporales > Streptomycetaceae > Streptomyces > Streptomyces sp. PSU-S4-23. Next base: position 2,063,861 of record NZ_JBVMUU010000002.1, read on the forward strand.
CGCCGGGGCGTCGGCGGGGAACTCGGAACAGGCCCTGAGGGCGGGGTGCGGGCGACGATCCGGTAGGCGTTGGAGAAGCGGGTGCGCCGCGCCAGGGGTGCGAGCGTGTGGTCCAGGGCGGCGGCCGTCGCGAGCAGCGGTGCGGTAACCCCTCTCAGGGCCGTGTGCAGCAGGCGCCGGAGCCGTCTCGGCGGAACCGGCCGCCCCGGGCGGCCGCCCGGGGCCGGCAGCGCGCGGGCCACGACCAGTGCCAGGGCGCCCGCGAGGTCGTACGGCGTGTGCGGCTCGCGGCGGTCGGTGCCGACGATCGTGCAGCCCAGGGCCTCCAGTTCGGCCGTCAGGTTGCGCAGCGGCATCAGCTGGAGGTGGCCGGGCCGGGCGTAGGACACCCACCATCGGCCGAGCAGCGCGCGGAAGAGGCAGTCGGGATCGGGGACTTCGACGAGCAGATGGCCGCCGGGCCGCAGCACCGTGAGGGCGGCGCGCAGTTCCGCGCGCGGGTCGCGGGTGTGCTCCAGGTGGTGGAGCATGCTGACGACGTCGTAGCGGGAGCGCAGCCGCGCGGTGATCCCCGGGTCGGTGAGGTGGCCGCGGTGGGCCTCCTCTACGCGGCCCGCGGCCTGTGCCTCCTCGACCAGGTGGGTGGGGTCCAGGCCGTCGAACGAGGTGTAGGGGTGGATCTCCCGTGCCGCCTCGGGGAAGTGGCCGTGCCCGGTGCCGACGTCGAGCCAGCTCTCCGGTTCCGGGAAGGGCAGCATGGCGCGGGCTGCAGCCCGGTGGCGGCGGCTGCCCGCGCGGGCGGCGAGGGCGCGTTCGGCGGGACCGTGGGGGCCCATGTCCTCCGCGTGGCGGACGACATGGGCGCAGTCCCGGCACTCGTACACGAGCGGGCCCGGCCCGTGCCGCCCCGGGCCGGGGAGGCGCAGCCGGGTGTGCGGCCGCGTCGAACCGCACCACGGGCAGCCCTCGCGGGGCGTCGGGTGCGACCGGCCGGTGTTCCCGGCGCCTTCGCCGGGGTACCGGGAGGGGTGCGCGCCGTCCGTCGGCGGGGTGGGGTGCATGGGCGGCTCCTGGGGCGGGTGCGGCGGGCGGCGTACGACGGGGCGGATGGGGGTGGTCGTGACCATGGAGGAGAACGACAATACGTGCCCAAACGGTACGTACGGGGCTCAGTTCGCGGGCGTGGGGACGTGCCGCCGACACGGCGCCGCCGCGTTCGATCCCTGCCGGTACTGTTCGGCGAATGAGCTCGCTTAATCTCGACGACTTCACCGACCTGATCGAGCGCCCCGACGGCGCGGTGCGCCGCGACGCCGAGGCGCGCCGGGAGCGTCGGACCGTGCCGCCGGGGGCGCTGGGCCGCCTCGACGACCTGGGTGAGTGGCTGTCGGCCGCGCAGTCCGCGGTACCGGCGCGGCCGATCAAGCGGCCGCGCGCGGTGCTGTTCGCGGGCGACCACGGGGTGGCCGCCCTCGGCGTGTCGGGTCGGCCCGCGGGCGGCGCGGCCCGGCTGGTGCGGGCGGTGCTGGAGGGCGCCAGTCCGGTGGCGATCCTGGCGCGGCGGCAGAACGTGCCCGTGCGCGTGGTCGACATGGCGCTGGACTGCGATCCGGAGGAGCTGCCGGAGGACGTCGTACGGCATCGGGTGCGGCGCGGCAGCGGGCGGGTCGACGTCGAGGACGCGCTGACGCTCCAGGAGGCGGAGGCTGCGTTCCGGGCGGGGATCGCGGTCGCGGACGAGGAGGCGGACGCCGGGACGGACCTGGTGGTCCTCGGCGATGTGAGCGTCGGCGGCACGACGCCGGCGGCGGTGCTGACCGCCGCGCTGTGCGGGACGGACGCGTCGGTGGTGACCGGGCGCGGCGGCCTGGCGATCGACGACCTGGCCTGGATGCGCAAGTGCGCGGCCGTACGGGACGCGCTGCGGCGGGCCCGGCCGGTACTGGGTGATCAGTTGCAGTTGCTGGCGGCCGTGGGCGGGGCCGATCTGGCCGCCATGACGGGTTTCCTGCTGCAGTGCGCGGTGCGCAAGACCCCGGTGATCCTGGACGGTGTGGTGTCCGCGGCGTGCGCGCTGGTCGCCCAGCGGATCGCGTTCCGCGCGCCGGACTGGTGGCTGGCCGGGCACACGAGCGGGGAGCCGGCGCAGGCCAAGGCGCTGGACCGGATGGCGCTGCAGCCGCTGCTCGACCACGGAGTGACCGTCGGCGAGGGGGTCGGAGCGCTGCTGGCGCTGCCGCTGGTGCAGGCGGCGGCCGCACTGGCCGCGGAGCTGCCGGGACAGGACGAGGGGCAGGAGAAGGGGGAGGGCGAGGAGAGGCGCGAGGAGGGCAGGCAGGAGGGCGAGGACAAGGGCGAGCAGGAGGGCGAGTAGCCGGCGGGGCCGCGGCCGGCCCGGCGGATTCCATCGCACACCGCTCCCCGGTACGCCCCCGAGCGCCCCATATCATCCCCCTTCATGGGAGATGCCCTGTTTACTGCGGAACGGGAACGCACGGTCCGGCCGGCGGGCGGGACACGGTGGTCCGGTCGGGCCTCCCGGCGGGCCGCAGCGATCGCGGTCTGGTACCTGCGCGCCGTCACGTTCATCAACTTCCTCTCCGCCGTATGGGTGGCGCTCGGGCAGGACGTGCGGCGCCACAACCAGGCGGACCTCTTCACGCCGTACCTGCTGACCGCGGGTTTCGCCTCGGGCGTGTTCACGATGTTCCTCGCGGTCACCATGCGGCGGCGCAAGCGGGCCGCCTGGATCCTCAACATGGCGCTCAGCGGGCCGTTCCTGCTGCTGTTCGCGTTCGCCATGGCCTTCCCCGAGATCCGGCAGTACGCGCAGAACTGGATCTCCCTGCTCCTCACCGCGGTCTTCGTCGGCTCGCTCCTGGTGGGGCGGCGGGAGTTCTACGCCAAGGGCGACCGGTCCAACCCGCGGCTGGCCGCCGTCGTCGGCGCCGGCGGCCTGCTCGTGTCCTCGCTGCTCGCCGCGCTCCTGGTGACCGTGGCCAACACCGCGCACGACGCCCACCGTTCGACCTTCCTGGGCCGCTGGCGCTACGGCGCGATGCGGCTCGTCTCGGTCGCCGCCGGCAGCACGGCGCACCACCCCGGGATCGCCACGCCGAACTGGGTGAACGTCACCATCAACGCCTTCAGCACGCTGCTCGTCCTCGCCGTCCTGTACGCCGCCTTCCGCTCCCGGCGCGCCGTCGACCCGATCACCGAGGACGACGAGAGGCGGCTGCGGGCACTGCTCGCCACGCACGGTGCCCGTGACTCGCTCGGGTACTTCGCGCTGCGCCGGGAGAAGAGCGTGATCTGGTCGCCCACCGGCAAGGCGGCGGTCGTGTACCGGGTCGTCGGCGGCGTCTCGCTGGCCTCCGGCGATCCGCTCGGCGATCCGGAGGCATGGCCCGGCGCCATCGAGCCCTGGCTCGCCCAGGCACGTGCGCACGGCTGGATCCCCGCCGTGATGGGCGCGAGCGAGGAGGCGGGGACCGTGTACACGCGGCACGGGCTGGACGCGCTCGAACTCGGTGACGAGGCCATCGTGGACGTGGGCGAGTTCACCCTCGAGGGGCGGGGGATGCGCACCGTGCGGCAGGCGTGCAACCGCGTGAGACGCGCCGGGTACACCGTCCGCATCCGGCGTCACGCGGACATTCCCGCCGAGGAGATGGCGTACCTCCTCGACAAGGCCGACGACTGGCGCGACGGCGCCACCGAGCGCGGGTTCAGCATGGCGCTGGGGCGGCTGGGCGACCCCGAGGACGGGCAGTGCGTGATGCTCGAGTGCACGGACGCCGACGGCCGGCTGCGGGCGCTGCTGTCCTTCGTGCCGTGGGGGCCGCACGGGCTCTCCCTCGACCTGATGCGACGCGACCGGGACTCCGAGAACGGGCTCGTGGAGTTCATGGTGATCGAACTGCTGCGCCGCGCCCGGGAGATCGGGGTGGCCCAGGTCTCACTCAACTTCGCGATGTTCCGATCCGTCTTCGAACGTGGTGCGCGCCTCGGCGCCGGACCGGTGCTGCGGCTGTGGCGCTCGCTGCTCAGCTTCTTCTCGCGCTGGTGGCAGATCGAGTCGCTGTACCGGGCCAACGCGAAGTACCGGCCCATCTGGGAACCCCGGTTCCTGCTCTTCGAGAAGAGCGCGGACCTGCTGCGCATCGGCGTCGCCTCGGCGCGCGCCGAGGGGTTCCTGGAGGCCCCGGGACTGCCGAAGTGGCTGCACCGCAGGCACCTTCAGTCGCACAGAAGAGGAGAGCCGGACAGATGAGGGCCGCTGGATGAGCATCCTCGCCCGCCTGGCCCGCGCCGAAGGGGCACCGCTGTACGCCACCGTGCGCGGGGCCCTCGCACGGCGGGGCCGGCGGGCGATACCCATGACGCTGGGGGCCGTGTGCCTGACGTCGGTGCTGCAGTTCGTGCAGAACCAGCCGTGGGGCTTCGGGTTCGTGCAGGCCATCGGGTCCGTGCGGGCCGAGGAACCGCTGCCGCGCGCCCTGCTGCGCACTCCGCTCTCCCTCTTCGTGCCGGCCCTGGACCTTCCGGTGTGGGGGGCGCTGCTGCAGATCCTCTTCGTGTTCGGGATCGCCGAGATCTGTCTGGGCTGGTGGCGCACGCTCGTCATCGCGTACGTCGCCACGCTCGCCGGCACGCTCTACGCGCGGGTGGCCGTCGGCCTGGGCCCGCACCATCCGCTGGGGCTGTCCAAGGCCGACGCGCAGGTCGTCGACACCGGCCCGTCGGCGGCGGTGATCGGGCTCGCCCTGTTCCTGTGCTGGCGCTACCGCGCGCTGTTCACCGGGGGCGCGGTGATCGCCGCGATGACCGGGGAGCTGCTGGTGAAGGGGAACCTCGCGGGCAAGGAGCACATCGCCGCCATCGCGGCGGTGCTGACGCTGTGCGGGCTGTCCGCGCTGCGCCGTCACCGGCGGCCGGGCGGCCCGGTGAACCGCGGATCGGGCCTGCCGCCGATCCAGTCCTGGACCCTGCGGCGCGGGACGGTCCAGCGTCGGTCGTGGCGGTAGGCGCGCAGACCGGCCCTGGCGCGGGCGCGCGGACGGCGGCGGTAGAACCGCCTGGCCCAGGGCGATCCGGGCCGGGCCAGGCGGACGGCGCCGACCAGGGCGACCAGCGGGATGATCGCTCCGAAGACCGCGACGCGGGCCTTGCCCTTGCTCAGGGCGAGCAGGGAGAAGAGGAAGTTCACGCCGACGGTCACGATGACGCCGCCGCGGTTCTGCAGTTCCTCCGCGGAGACGTCGTTGACGCCGAAGGGCACGAAACCGGCGAGGACCAGGCCGACCAGGGCCGCGGTGATGACGACGACCTCGACGCTCTGGCGGCCCTCCTCGGTCCAGTAGACGTCGTCCAGGTGCAGGATCAGGGCGAACTCGTCCAGCACGAGGCCCGCGCCCACGCCGAAGAGGACGGCGAAGGCGCCGGAGCCGGCGCCCTCGCGACTGGCGACCGCGCCGAAGCCGCCCACGACGACGAGCACGACCCCGGGGACGACGTGGTGGATGTGAACGCCGCCCGCCTTCACATTGCCGAAGGGGCCCCGGCCGGCCCGGATCAGCCGGGTGATGACCCGGGTGATCACGAACGTCAGCACGAACGCGGCCAGCGCGAGGAGCAACGGCAGCTTGCCCGGCTCGACGATGTTGCGCTGCAGCCAGTGGCCCATGGGGCAAGTCTGCCCGCGAACCCCCTGAACTGCCTGTTCGCGGCCTCCCGGACCCGGGACGGGCACCGCCGTCACGTACCCTGCGGCCGTGTTCACGTCATCGTCCCGCCACGGCCTCCGCTTCGCCTTCGGCACCCTCACCGTCCTGCCCGTCCGGGTCACCCGGTGGGACCGGTCCGCCGCACGCGGCGGAATGCTGTGCGCGCCGCTGGCCGGAGCGGTGGTCGGAGGTCTCGCCGGTCTGCTGGGCTCACTCGTGCTCCTGGCGGGCGCCGGGCCGCTGCTCGCCGCCGTCGCCGGCGCCGCCGTACCGGCCGTGCTCACCCGGGGGCTGCACCTGGACGGGCTGGCCGACACCGCGGACGGACTCGGCAGCGGGAAGCCCCCCGAGGAGGCGCTGCGGATCATGAAGCGGTCCGACATCGGGCCGTTCGGCGTGATCACGTTGCTGTTCGTGCTGCTCGCGCAGGTGGCGGCCCTCGCACAGGCGTACGGCCACTCGTGGGAGCGCGGGGCGCTGGCCGCCGTCGTCTCGGCCACCGCCGCCCGGCTGGCCCTCACACTGGCCGCGCGCGGCGGGGTGCCGGCCGCCCGGCCTGAGGGGCTGGGAGCCGCGGTCGCGGGGGTGGTCCCGGTGCGCGGTGCCCTGGCGGCGGCCGGCGTCGTCACCGCGGCGGCGGCCGCCGGGGCAGCGCCCTCCGGGGGGTACGAGGCGGCGCGCGCGGCGGCCGCGGTGGTGGTCGCGGTCGTCGCCGCGGAGCTGCTGCTGCGGCACTGCCTCAGGCGCTTCGGCGGGGTGACGGGCGATGTGTTCGGCGGCCTCGCGGAGACGGCGGCGACGGCCGCGCTGGTGGTGCTCTCGCTCGGCTGACCCGGGTGCGCCGTGTGTCACGGCCCTGCTGCGGCCCTGTTCAACTGCGGCTCTGCACGGGTGATTTGCGCGCTAAGGTGACACATCGATCAGCCATCCGCTTCACCGTCATCGGGGGACGACTGTGCAGAAGACCCGCCGGTTCCTTGCCTGGTTCATCGACTTCGCCCTGGTGCTCACGGCGGCCTCGGGGCTCGCGATGCTCACCTTCCACCGGATATCCATGCTCTTCACCGACGTGCCCGGCCTCGCGACGAAGGGCGGCCTGGACCTGCTGACGTCGCGGGGCGACGTCGTCCGCACCTCGGAGGGCCTCGGACTCTCGCTGTGGCACACGACGGTGCTGTACGTCGAACAGGGCTTCGGACTGCTGGTGGTCGCGGCCTTCCTCTACCAGTGGGCGTCGCTGGCTCTCGCCGGGCGCACCCTGGGCAAGGCGCTGACCGGTCTGAAGGTGACGCCGGCCGCCCCGAGCCGGGCCGCGCTGCGGGCCGCCGTGACGACGACCGCGGACGTGGCCGTGTACGCGCTGGCCTGCATCCTGCTCGTCGAGGGCCAGTTCGTGCTCTCGGTGCTGGTGTGGACGGCGGCGGTGGTGGTCTTCTTCCTGAACGCGCTGCCCGTCCTCTCCCCCAGCCGCCGCTCGCTGGCAGACCGGGTGGCGGGCACGGCGGTGGAGGGGTTCCGGTTCGGCGGCGCCGCCGCCGTGCCGCCGGCCCACACCTTCTGAGCGGCCGACTCCCCTTCGGGCGACGGCAGTCGGGGCCGAAGCACCGACCCGGCGGGCGACAGCGCCGGGCCGGCGCTTCACCGACCGGCCGACATGACCCGGGTCGCCCCGCGGGGGGCGGCGGGTCGTCGCCCCAGCGCCACACACCGGCGAAATCCGTGGGGAATGAGCGAAACCGGCCCCCGCGCGTAGGCTCGTGCCGGGCAATTCCCAGCCCAGGCAGAGACCGGACGTTCGGAGGGATCTAGGGTCGGTTCCCGGGCCGGCCGACCCCATCCGTTCGGCCACCGAAACTCAATCGGAAGCGAGATTTCACCACCGTGACTGCTCTCACTCTCAGCACCGCCGCGGCGGCCGGCCTGCGGGCCGACGCGATCGTGGTCGGTGTCGCGAAGGGCGCCGAGGGCCCGGTCGTCGCACCGGGCGCCGAGGCCGTGGACCAGGCGTACGACGGCAGGCTCGCCGCCACCCTGCAGACCCTGGGCGCCTCGGGCGCCGAGGGCGAGGTGACGAAGCTGCCCGCGCCCTCCGGCTTCAAGGCGCCCGTCGTGGTGGCGGTGGGCCTGGGTGCGGAGCCCGAGAAGGACCAGGCGTTCACCGCCGAGTCGCTGCGCCGCGCCGCGGGCTGCGCGGCGCGGGCGCTCGCCGGCTCCAAGAAGGCCGTCTTCGCGCTGCCGGTCACCGGTGCCGCCGACGTCGGCGCCATCGGCGAGGGCGCGCTGCTCGGCGCGTACGCCTTCGACGCGTTCAAGGACAACGGCACGACCGGGAAGAACGCCAAGAGCGGCAAGTCCCCGCTCGCCGAGGTCGCCGTGCTCGGCGGCAAGCCCCGCGACAAGGCGTACAAGGCGGCCGTCGAGCGCGCCGTCACCGTCACCGAGGAGCTCAACCGCGCCCGCGACCTGATCAACACCCCGCCGAACCACCTCACCCCGATGGCCTTCGCGGCCATCGCGCAGACCGCGGCGAAGGAGCACGGCCTCAAGGTGCAGGTGCTCGACAAGAAGGCGCTGGAGAAGGGCGGCTACGGCGGCATCCTCGGGGTCGGCGCGGGCTCGGCCTCCCCGGCCTGCCTGGTGAAGCTGTCGTACACGCACGCCGGGGCCGGCAAGCACCTGGCCTTCGTCGGCAAGGGCATCACCTACGACTCCGGCGGCATCTCCCTCAAGCCCGCCGGTCACAACGAGACCATGAAGTGCGACATGAGCGGGGCGGCGGCCGTCTTCGCCGCGGTCGTGGCCGCCGCCCGCCTCGGTCTGGAGGTCAACGTCACCGGCTGGCTCGCCCTCGCCGAGAACATGCCGTCCGGTTCCGCCACCCGCCCGGGTGATGTGCTGCACATGTACAGCGGCAAGACCGTCGAGGTGCTCAACACCGACGCGGAGGGCCGGCTGGTCCTGGCCGACGCGTTGTGGGCGGCCTCTCAGGAGAAGCCGGACGCGATCGTGGACGTGGCGACCCTGACCGGCGCCATGATGCTGGCGCTCGGCAACCGCACCTTCGGGGTCATGGCGAACGACGACGCCTTCCGCACCGCGGTCCACGAGGCCGCCGGGGAGGTCGGCGAGGACGCCTGGCCGATGCCGCTGCCCGAGCACCTGCGCAAGGGCATGGACTCCCCCACGGCGGACATCGCCAACATGGGCGAGCGGATGGGCGGCGGCCTGGTCGCCGGACTGTTCCTCAAGGAGTTCGTCGGCGAGGGCATCCCCTGGGCCCACCTGGACATCGCGGGCCCGGCCTTCAATGAGCAGGCCCCCTTCGGGTACACGCCGAAGGGCGGCACGGGGTCCGCGGTCCGCACCCTGGTCCGGCTCGCGGAGCTGAGCGCTGCGGGCGACCTGGGCTGATATCCCACCCGCGCGGGAGTGCGGCCCCGGGCTCGGCGGAGCCCGGGGCCGCAGTCGTACCGGTACGGGCCCTCCCCTTCGGCCAAATCCGTACGATCATCCGCAAGCGCGACCATTCGGCGTGATGGATCCGACGTTTCACACACCCGGCCCAGCGTCCCGCACGCCGCCGACAAGTGCGAAGATGGGGTCTCGGCAGGACAGGGCCCCATCGAAGGGCCGAAGCAAGAGCGGCCGGACACCAGCCGCCTGCCGGTCATCGACGACCGGCGTACGGCGCACATGCATGGAGGACGTGACGTGGCGAACGACGCCAGCACCGTTTTCGACCTAGTGATCCTCGGCGGTGGCAGCGGCGGTTACGCCGCGGCCCTGCGCGGGGCTCAGCTGGGCCTGGACGTCGCCCTGATCGAGAAGGACAAGGTCGGCGGCACCTGCCTGCACCGGGGCTGCATCCCCACCAAGGCCCTGCTGCACGCGGGCGAGATCGCCGACCAGGCGCGCGAGAGCGAGCAGTTCGGTGTCAAGACCAGCTTCGAGGGCATCGACGTACCGGCCGTCCACAAGTACAAGGACGAGGTCGTCTCGGGCCTGTACAAGGGTCTGCAGGGCCTGATCGCCTCCCGCAAGGTGACCTACATCGAGGGTGAGGGCCGGCTGTCCTCCCCGACCTCGGTGGACGTCAACGGGCAGCGCGTCCAGGGCCGCCACGTCCTGCTGGCGACCGGCTCCGTGCCGAAGTCGCTGCCCGGCCTGGAGATCGACGGCAACCGCATCATCTCCTCCGACCACGCCCTCGTCCTGGACCGCGTGCCGCAGTCCGCGATCATCCTGGGCGGCGGCGTCATCGGCGTCGAGTTCGCCTCCGCGTGGAAGTCCTTCGGCGCCGACGTCACGATCATCGAGGGCCTCAAGCACCTCGTACCGGTCGAGGACGAGAACTCCTCCAAGCTCCTTGAGCGCGCCTTCCGCAAGCGGGGCATCAAGTTCAACCTGGGGACCTTCTTCCAGAAGGCCGAGTACACCCAGAACGGTGTCAAGGTCACACTCGCCGACGGCAAGGAGTTCGAGGCCGAGGTCCTCCTCGTCGCCGTCGGCCGCGGGCCGGTCTCCCAGGGCCTGGGCTACGAGGAGGCCGGGGTCGCCATGGACCGCGGTCACGTCCTCGTCGACGAGTACATGCGGACCAACGTCCCGACCATCTCCGCGGTCGGTGACCTGGTCCCGACGCTCCAGCTCGCGCACGTCGGCTTCGCCGAGGGCATCCTGGTGGCGGAGCGACTGGCGGGTCTGAAGGTCGTCCCCATCGACTACGACGGCGTGCCGCGGGTGACGTACTGCCACCCGGAGGTCGCCTCGGTGGGCATCACCGAGGCCAAGGCCAAGGAGGTCTACGGCGCGGACAAGGTCGTCGCTCTGAAGTACAACCTGGCGGGCAACGGAAAGAGCAAGATCCTCAAGACCGCGGGCGAGATCAAGCTCGTCCAGGTCAAGGACGGTGCCGTGGTCGGCGTCCACATGGTCGGCGACCGCATGGGCGAGCAGGTCGGCGAGGCCCAGCTGATCTACAACTGGGAGGCGCTGCCCGCCGAGGTGGCCCAGCTCATCCACGCCCACCCGACGCAGAACGAGGCGCTCGGCGAGGCCCACCTGGCCCTCGCGGGCAAGCCGCTCCACTCCCACGACTGACGCTTTCAGTCTTCGGGCGCGACGACACAGACTTCCGCAATTCGTAAGGAGAAACCGAAACCATGCCGGTTTCCGTAACCCTTCCGGCGCTCGGTGAGAGCGTCACCGAGGGCACCGTCACCCGCTGGCTGAAGGCCGAGGGCGAGCGCGTCGAGGCCGACGAGCCGCTGCTCGAGGTGTCGACCGACAAGGTCGACACCGAGATCCCGGCGCCCGCCTCGGGCGTGCTGACCTCCATCAAGGTCGCCGAGGACGAGACGGTCGAGGTCGGCGCCGAGCTGGCCGTCATCGACGACGGCACGGGCGCCCCCGCGGCCGCTCCGGCGCCTGCCGCCGAGCCCGCGCCGGCCCCGGCCGCCCCGGCCCCGGCCCCGGCCGCCGCCGCCCCGGTCGCCGAGGCCCCGGCCGCCCCGGCCCCCGCCCCCGCCGCTCCGGCCGGCGGCGCCCAGGGCACCGACGTGGTCCTGCCCGCGCTGGGCGAGTCGGTCACCGAGGGCACCGTCACCCGCTGGCTGAAGTCGGTCGGCGACACCGTCGAGGCCGACGAGCCGCTGCTGGAGGTCTCCACGGACAAGGTCGACACCGAGATCCCGGCGCCCGCCTCCGGCGTGCTCCTGGAGATCGTGGTCGGCGAGGACGAGACCGCCGAGGTCGGCGCCAAGCTGGCCGTCATCGGCGCGCCGGGTGCCGCTCCTGCGGCCGCCCCGGCTCCTGCCGCCCCGGCCCCGGCCGCCGCCCCGGCTCCTGCCGCCCCGGCCCCGGCCGCCGCTCCGGCTCCTGCCGCTCCGGCTCCGGCACCCGCCGCTCCGGCGCCCGCTCCGGCCGCGCCCGCGGCTCCGGCGCCTGCCGCCCCGGTCGCCGCCCCGGCCCCGGCTCCCGCCCCGGCCCCGGCGCCCGCTCCGGCCGCGCCCGCCCCGGTCACCCCGGCTCCGGCCGCCCCGGCCGCCGCACAGCCGACCGACGAGGGCGCGTATGTGACCCCGCTGGTGCGCAAGCTCGCCGCCGAGAACGGCGTCGACCTGTCCACCGTCCGCGGCACCGGCGTCGGCGGCCGCATCCGCAAGCAGGACGTCATCGCCGCCGCCGAGGCCGCGAAGGCCGCCGCCGCCCCGGCCCCGGCCGCCGCCGCGCCGGCCGCCAGGAAGGCACCGGTCCTGGAGGTCTCCCCGCTGCGCGGCCAGACCGTCAAGATGCCGCGGATCCGCAAGGTCATCGGCGACAACATGGTCAAGGCCCTGCACGAGCAGGCCCAGCTCTCCTCGGTCGTCGAGGTCGACGTGACCCGCCTGATGCGCCTGCGCGAGCAGGCCAAGGGCTCGTTCGCCGCCCGCGAGGGCGTCAAGCTGTCCCCGATGCCGTTCTTCGTGAAGGCGGCGGCCCAGGCGCTGAAGGGCCACCCGGTCATCAACGCCCGGATCAACGAGGCCGAGGGCACCATCACGTACTTCGACGCGGAGAACCTCGGCATCGCCGTGGACTCCGAGAAGGGCCTGATGACCCCGGTCATCAAGAACGCCGGCGACCTGAACATCGCCGGTATCGCCAAGGCCACCGCCGACCTGGCGGCCAAGGTCCGCAGCAACAAGATCACGCCGGACGAGCTGGCCGGCGCGACCTTCACCGTCAGCAACACCGGTTCGCGCGGCGCGCTGTTCGACACGATCATCGTGCCCCCGGGCCAGGTGGCGATCCTCGGCATCGGCGCCACGGTCAAGCGCCCCGCCGTCATCGAGACGGAGGAGGGTACGGTCATCGGCATCCGCGACATGACGTACCTGACGCTGTCCTACGACCACCGCCTGGTGGACGGCGCCGACGCGGCCCGCTACCTGTCGGCGGTCAAGGCGATCCTGGAGGCCGGCGAGTTCGAGGTCGAGCTCGGCCTCTGAGCCACCGGCAGGCGAGCGACCCTCGGTGCCCCCGCCCGGAGATCCGGGCGGGGGCACCGTGTTTCCGACCGGGCGTGTAAGTCTCGTCTCACCTGCGCGAAAGCGCCCCCATGCGCCTCTCACGGACGGGGCTGCGGCCTTATTGTCTAAACGTCAACCCCAGGGGCCGGTGGCCCCCGCCTAAGGAGCCGTCATGACCGCGCCCGTCGTCCACTCGCTGCGCGAACAGATCCGCGAGCACATCGTGGAGGGGATCGTCAGCGGGCGCTGGAAGCCGGGCGAGCGGATCGTGGAGCGGCGGATCGCCACGGAGCTGGAGGTCAGCCAGACACCGGTCCGGGAGGCACTGCGGGAACTGGAGTCCCTGCGGCTGATCGAGTCCGCCCCCAACAAGGGCGTGCGGGTGAGGAACCTGACCGCCGCGGACCTGGAGGAGTCCTACCCCGTGCGGGCCGGCCTGGAGGCCATCGCGGCGGAGCTGGCCGCCGACAGGCTGGCCGAGGACTGCTCCGAGCTGGAGCCGCACGTCGCCGCGCTGTACGAGGCGGACCGCGAGTCGGACGGGACGGCGCAGGTGCGGCACACGGTGGCGTTCCACCGGGAGCTGGTGCGGGCCGCCGGGAACTCGGTGCTGCTGCACACCTGGGAGGGCCTCGGCATCGAGGTGTTCACGGCGCTGTCGATCCGTTGGCTGGGGACGGTGCAGCAGTCGTACGCGGAGGAGCACGAGGAACTCGTGGCCGCGTTCCGCAGGCGGGATCCGCGGATCGCCGAGATCGTGAAGGCCCACGTTCTGGGCTGCGCGCCGCGCGCGTGACGCGGGGCACCGCCGCGCTCAGACGTCCCCCACCTGCGAAAACCCTCGTGGAACACGGCACCGGGTGTCTTGGTACGAGGCACCGGGTGCCGACTTTCTCGTGATCAAGAGGTTTTGGTCCGCAACCCTTTGATCGATCATCGATCAGCGGGTTAGAGTCACCGACGGGCTTCCACCCGAGCCCCAGCCCTGTCCTGCCAAAGACCAAGGGCACCCCCGAACCCTTACCGACGAGGGAACCCCCTTCGACTGAGGAAGGCGGCGACATGACCGACCCCCACGCCATCCGGCCGAGCGAGCTCGACCAGCTCCCGGACCGCGACCCCGAGGAGACCGCCGAATGGCAGGCGTCCCTGGACGCCGTCGCCCGGGCGGCCGGGCCGCACCGTGCCGCCTACCTGATGCGCCGCACGCTGGAGCGTGCCGAGGGCTCCGGCATCGCGCTGCCCGCACTCCTGGAGACCGACTACGTCAACACCATCCCCACCGCCGCCGAGCCGGCCGTGCCCGGTGACGAGGAGATGGAGCGCCGCATCACCGCGTGGAACCGCTGGAACGCGGCCGCGATGGTGACCCGCGGCAGCAAGTACGGCGTCGGCGGCCACATCGCCACCTTCGCCTCCGCGGCCTGGCTGTACGAGACCGGCTTCAACCACTTCTTCAGGGGCAAGGAGAGTGGGGGAGGTTCCGGCGACCAGCTCTACATCCAGGGCCACGCCTCCCCCGGCATCTACGCCCGCGCCTTCCTCGACGGCCGCCTGACCGAGGACCACCTGGACAACTTCCGGCAGGAGGCGGGCGGCAACGGACTGCCCTCCTACCCGCACCCGCGCCGCCTGCCCTGGCTGTGGGAGTTCCCGACCGTCTCCATGGGCCTGGGTCCGCTCTCCGCGATCTACCAGGCGCGCTTCAACCGCTATCTCACCCACCGCGGCATCAAGGACGTCTCGTCCTCGCACGTGTGGGCCTTCCTCGGCGACGGCGAGATGGACGAGCCCGAGTCGACGGCGGCGCTGGCGCTCGCCGCGCGCGAGGAGCTGGACAACCTCACCTTCGTCATCAACTGCAACCTGCAGCGCCTCGACGGCCCGGTCCGCGCCAACTTCAAGATCGTGCAGGAGCTGGAGGCCCAGTTCCGCGGCGCCGGCTGGAACGTCGTCAAGACGCTGTGGGGCACGGCCTGGGACGAGCTGTTCGCGCTCGACACCACCGGCGCACTGGTACGCCGGCTGCGCGAGGTTCCGGACGCCCAGGTCCAGACGTACCAGACCCGTGACGCCGCCTACATCCGCCAGGACTTCTTCGGCAAGGACCCGGCCCTCGCCGAGATGGCGAAGCTGCTGAGCGACGACAAGATCCTGGAGTGCTTCCACCTCTCCCGCGGCGGCCACGAGGCACGCAAGGTCTACGCCGCGTACAGGGCGGCCCTGGAGCACAAGGGCGCGCCGACCGTCATCCTGGCCCAGACCGTCAAGGGCTTCACGCTCGGCGAGGGCTTCGCGTCGAAGAACGCCAACCACCAGATGAAGAAGCTGACGGTGGACGAGTTCAAGGCGATGCGCGACCGGCTGGAACTGCCGATCCCGGACGCGCGCTTCGAGGGCGGCGTGGTGCCCTACGGCCACCCGGGCGCCGACTCCCCCGAGGTCCGCTACCTCCAGGAGCGCCGCGCGGCCCTCGGCGGCCCGGCCCCGGCCCGCCGCGTCCACCCCGTCGCCCCGCTGCCGGCCCCGGCCGAGAAGGCGTTCACCGCCTTCGACAAGGGCTCCGGCTCCCAGAACGTGGCCACCACCATGGCGTTCGTCCGCCTGGTCAAGGACCTGGTCCGCGACCGGGAGACGGGCCGGCGCTGGGTGCCGATCGTCCCCGACGAGGCGCGCACCTTCGGCATGGAGAGCCTGTTCCCCTCCCTGGGCATCTACTCGCCCAAGGGCCAGACGTACGAGCCGGTCGACCGCGACCAGCTGATGTACTACAGGGAGGCCGCGAACGGCCAGATCCTCAACGAGGGGATCACCGAGGCCGGTTCCATGGCCGACTTCATCGCCGCCTCGACGTCGTACGCGACGCACGGCGAGCCGATGATCCCCTTCTACATCTTCTACTCGATGTTCGGCTGGCAGCGCACGGCCGACCAGATGTGGCAGCTCGGCGACCAGCTCGGCCGCGGCTTCCTGGTGGGCGCCACGGCCGGCCGCACCACGCTGACCGGTGAGGGACTGCAGCACGCCGACGGCCACTCACCGGTGATCGCGGCGACGAACCCCGCCGCCCTGACGTACGACCCGGCGTTCGCGTACGAGATCGCGGTCATCGTGAAGGACGGCCTGCGCCGCATGTACGGCGGGACCCTGCCCGGCGAGGACCCGAACGTCTTCTACTACCTCACCGTCTACAACGAGCCGCTGCCGCAGCCCGCGAAACCGTCCGTGCCCGGCATCGACCAGGGCATCGTCAAGGGCCTGTACCGCTTCAACACGGCCGAGTCGGCGGGGCTCTCCGCCCCGGCGAACGCCCCGCGGATGCAGCTGCTGGCCTCGGGCACGGCGATCCACTGGGCGCTCGACGCCCAGAAGCTCCTCGCCGAGGAATGGGGCGTGGCGGCCGACGTGTGGTCGGCGACATCGTGGGGCGAGCTGCGGCGCGACGCGATGGAGGCGGACGCGGCCCTGCTGCGCGGCGAGGAGCGGGTGCCGTACGTGCGGCAGGCGCTCCAGGGCGCCGAGGGCCCGGTCCTGGCGGTCTCCGACTACATGCGCCAGGTCCCCGACCAGATCGCGCAGTGGGTCGAGCAGGACTACTCCTCGCTGGGCACCGACGGCTTCGGCCTGTCGGACACCCGTGACGCGGCCCGGCGCCACTTCGGCGTCGACGCCCGGTCGATCGTCGTGGCGGCCCTGGCCCAGCTGGCCAGGCGCGGCGAGGTCAGCACCGCGGCCGTGAAGGAGGCGCGGGACCGCTACGGCCTGTAGGCCGGGTCCCGGTCGGACGAGGGGTACGGCGGCCGCCGTGCCCCTCACTGTCGGTGCCGCCCGGCATCATGAAGCCATGCGTGCCGCCCGCCTCATCAAGATGGTGCTGCTCCTCCAGTCCCGTCCCGCCATGACCGCCGCCGAGCTGGCCCGTGAGCTGGAGGTGTCCGAGCGGACCGTGACACGGGACGCCCAGGCCCTGTCGGAGGCGGGCGTCCCGGTGTACGCGGACCGGGGCCGCTCAGGCGGTTACCGGCTCATCGGCGGATACCGCACCCGGCTGACCGGCCTCGCCCGCGACGAGGCCGAGGCACTGTTCCTCAGCGGCGTTCCGGGGGCGCTGCGTGAGATGGGGCTGCAGGACGCGGCCTCCGTGGCCCGGCTGAAGGTCTCCGCGGCCCTGCTGCCGTCCCTGCGCGACGCGCCCCGCACGGCGGCGCAGCGGTTCCATCTGGACGCGCCCGCCTGGTTCACGGAGCCCGGGACGCCGCGGCTGCTGCCGGCGATCGCGGACGCGGTGTGGGACGACCGCCGGATCACCGCGCGCTACCGGCGCGGCGAGATGGGCCGGCACGCCGAGCGCGCAGTGGAGCGGGAGCTGGAGCCGTACGGGCTGGTGCTCAAGGCGGGGGTCTGGTACCTGTGCGCGCGGGTCGCGGAGGACGGAGCGTTCCGCGTGTACCGCATCGACCGCTTCACGGCCGTGGAGGACGGCGGGGAGCGGTTCACGCGGGACGAGGAGTTCGGCCTGGCCGCGTTCTGGGAGGAGCGGGCCGAGCAGTTCGCGCGGTCCGTCCTGCGGGCCGAGGTCGTGGTGCGGCTGTCCGCGGACGGCGTGCGCAGGCTGCCGTACGCCGTCGACCCCGCGTCCGCCCGGGAGGCGCTGAGCGGCGCGGGCGACCCGGACGAGCGGGGCTGGGTGACGCTGACCCTGCCGGTGGAGTCCGAGGAGGTCGCGCACACGCAACTGACGGCGCTGGGCCCGGAGGCCGAGGTGCTGTCCCCGGAGCGGCTGCGCGCGCGGTTCGCGCGCGATGCGGCACGGCTCGCGGGGCTCTACGGCCCCTGACGTCCCGCGCCCTCCGCATGCGCCCCTCCCGTGCAGGGCCGATGCTGGTCCCGTGATGGACGAGACGGAGTTCTGGGAGCTGGTGGACGCGAGCCGCCGGGCCGCCGGGGGTGACCCCGACGAGCAGGCCGACCAGCTCGTCGAACGGCTGACGCGGCTGGACCCGGACTCGATCCTGGACTTCGCCCGGCACTTCGAGTCCCGGTACAACCGCGCCTACCACTGGGACCTGTGGGGCGCCGCCTGGGTGCTGCTCGACGGGGCGAGCGACGACGCGTTCGACTTCTTCCGGTGCTGGCTGATCGGGCAGGGCCGGGAGGTGTTCGAGGGCGCCCTGCACGATCCCGACGCGCTCGCCGGCCTCCTGGAGGACTTCGACGAGGAGACCGACGGCGACGGCGAGGAACTCGGCTACGCGGCGGACGAGGCGTACGAGCAGCTCACCGGCACCGTGGCACCGGACCTGGGGGTCCCGCCGGCGCCCGCCGAGCCGGAGGGCACCCCGTTCGACATGGAGAACGAGTCCCTGCTCGCCGAGCGCTACCCGAGGCTCTGGGCCCGCTTCAAGGGCTGATCCCGAGCGTGCGTCCCGGCCCGCCCGGTGGCCGTCCGTCCCGGCCCACCCCGCAGCCGTCCGTCCCGGCCCACCCCGCAGCCGTGCATCCCGGCCCACCCCGCAGCCGTGCATCCCGGCCGCCCTGGCGCTCATGCCTGCCGTGCGCCCTGGCGCTCATGCCTGCCGTGCGCCGCCGGCCGACGTCCGGGGGCGGTACGCCGGCGCCCGGGCCGGCGGATCCCGGCGTCCTCCGGCCTGCGGACGGCAACCGGCCGAAGCTGCGCACCATGACCTCCTGGACGGTGGTCCGCGCCGTCGCGACACTCGTCCCCGGCCCGGCCACGCGTCAGCGCCGGCCCTGCAGGTGCGCCGCCTGCTCCCTGATGTTCGGGAGGAGGGCGCTGAGCGCCGCACCGGGGCAGTTCGTCATGAAGCCGTCGTTGTGCCCGGCGAGGGCGGGCAGCGTGGCGGTGGCGCCCGCCTGGTAGCGGCTCTTGCCGTTGCTGGAGACGAGCCGGACCCTGACGCGCGGGTCGATGTCCGCCAGGCCCAGCTTCCAGGCGGCCAGTGCGGCGATCGCGTCGGTCATCGCCCGGGGCACCGGCACGCCCTTGGTGAACGTGCCGATGGCGGCGATGCCCGCGGTGCGGTGGTTGAAGCCCTGGGTGTGGGCGCCGGTGACCGCACGGTCGATGCCGCCGGCGCGGCCCTCGTAGATCGTGCCGCAGCGGTCGACGAGGAAGTTGTAACCGATGTCGTCCCACCGCCGGTTGCCCCGCTGCCCCGTGTACAAGGCGCGGATGATGCGGGGCGTCTCGGAGCAGCGGTAGCGGTTGGGTGAGTCGGTGTGGTGCACGAAGACCGCGACGACCTTGTCGTCGTAGCGGGGCGGGGGCTGGCCCCGGGTGCCGTCGTCGGCCCAGACGGATCGCGGCACGATGCGCGGCCGGGGCGCCGGGTGCAGGACGGCGGACCGTGCCTGCGCCGGCCGCGGGGGTGGGAGCACCACGGTGCGCTCGGTCCCGGCCGCGCTCATCACCAGGATGAGAACGGCGGCCAGCCCGGGCATGCAGCCGAGCAGCAGCAGGGCGGCGCCGGGGCGCCGCAGGGCATGCGGCCTCGGTGCGCGCACTCTTGGGAAGACACGCATGGTTTCACTGTCCGTCCGTTCCGTTGCATCCGCGATGTGCGCTGTGCCACCTGGTGGAACCATCGTCCCGGTCCGGCACGTTTTCCTCAGTGCTCGCCGCGCGGGCGGCCCGGCTCCTGCGGGGGCGGTTTCCGGGCGCTCCCCGCGCGGCTGATCACCGGGCTCCTGCGGCGCGTACTAAGGGGCCCCAGAGAAAGGCGGCTTCGTGGACCTGCTCGACTTCCTGCTGTTGCTGGTGATCCTCGGCTATGCGGCGTCCGGCTACCGGCGCGGACTGGTGGCCGGCTGTGTCTCCCTGGCCGGCTTCGTGGGCGGTGCGGTGGTCGGCGTGTGGGTGCTGCCGTGGGTGATGGGCCTGGTGACGCGGGGTACGACGGCGGCGACGGTGACCGCGGTGTTCACGGTGCTGGTCCCGGCCGTGGCGGGGCACGAGATGGCGGGGCGCCTCGCGCTGAAGCTGCGCCGGGAGCTGGACCGGGGGCCGCTGCGGGTGGCCGACGGCGTCGGCGGGGCGGCGGCCAACACGGCCGCCGTGCTGATCGTGGCATGGGTGGCCGCGAGCGTCCTGGGCGCCTCCTCGTCGCCGCTGGTCACCCAGGCGATCCGGGACTCCCGGCTGCTCGGGGCCGTGCAGAGCGCGATGCCGGACACCACCCCGGCCTGGTTCGCGCGTGCCACCTCCGCGCTCACCCAGGCGGGCTTCCCGCAGGTCTTCAACCCGTTCGAGAACGAGCCCACGGCCGGGGTCGCCAAGCCCTCCGGCGACAACGTCACGGCGAGCGCGACGAACGCCGCCAAGCTCGCCACGGTGAAGATCGAGGGCGCCGCGGGCGACCAGGGCCGGGAGGGCAGCGGTTTCGTGTACGCGGCGCGGCATGTGATGACCAACGCCCATGTGGTGGCGGGCATCGACCGTCCGAGCGTGCGGATCGGGGGCGTCGGTCCGTCGTACGCGGCGCGCGTCGTGCTCTTCGACCCCGACCGGGACGTGGCCGTGCTGTACGTGCCCGGTCTGCGCACGCCGGTGCTGCGCTTCGACGAGTCGGCGGCGCGCGGCGACGCGGCGGTGGTCGCGGGCTATCCGGAGGACGGCGACCTGACGCTGCGGGCCGCGACGGTCGCCAGCCGGATCCGGGCCACGGGCCAGAACATCTACAACTCGGGCACCGTCACCCGGGAGATCTACTCGGTGCGCTCGACGGTCCTGCCCGGCAATTCCGGGGGCCCGCTGCTGACCACCGAGGGCAGGGTCTACGGCGTGGTCTTCGCCCGCTCCACCTCGGACACGGAGACGGGGTACGTCCTGACGGCGACCGAGGTCGCCTCCGACGCGAAGCGCGCCGCGCACGCCACGGCGGCCGTCGACACCGGCGACCTCGTCACGTCCTGAGCGTCACCCGGAGTCCGGGGCCACGCAGCTCGCGGCACGGGCGTCCCTCACCGGGACGTCACAGGGGGCGCCCCATAAGCACGTCGTCGACGTACTCGCCGTCGAGCAGGAACTCCTCGGGCAGGATGCCCTCCACCACGAATCCCTCGGACTCGTAGAGGGCGCGGGCCGGGGTGTTGTGCCCGAGGACGCGCAGCGTGATGCGCCGCGCTCCCCGCCGCCGCGCCTCGTCCTGCACGGCGCGCAGCAGGGCCCGGCCGACCCCGGCGCCGCGCGCCTCGTCGGCGACGGCGAGCCCCTGGATCTGGCGCACGTGGGAGTTGCACTTCAGGGAGGTCGGGAACCCCAGCCGGACGTAGCCGACGAGGGCGCCGCCGAGTTCGGCCACGAGATGGTCCCGCGGCCCGAACCGCTCGTTGAAGAAGGGCTCGTACGGCGGCTGCGGGCGCGGCTGGACGGCGTGCAGCGGGGACCAGACGGCGCGGTCGAGCCGGCCGAGCGGCTCCTCGTCGTCGGGGGTGGCGTGGCGTATGTGCGGAACCGGCATGAGGGTCACTCTAGGCCGGTCGTCCGAGGTGCCGTCCGGTGTCGTGCGCGGGCGCCGGGCAGGATGAGGCCATGGAGCGTTCCCGAATCGCTGTGGCCGGCGCGTCCGGCCTCGTCGGAAGTGCCCTGGTGCGGTCACTGGCCGCCGACGGGCACGAGGTGGTGCGTCTGGTGCGCCGCGCGGCCCGGGGCAGGGACGAGATCTGCTGGGACCCGGAGGGGCGGTACGTGGACGCGGCCGGTCTGGCCGGGTGCGACGCCGTGGTGAACCTGGCGGGGGCCGGGATCGGCGACCACCGCTGGACGGACGCGTACAAGAAGACGCTGCGCGACAGCCGGGTGCTCGGCACGGCCGCGCTCGCGGAGGCCGTCGCCTCCCTGTCCGAGCGGCCGCGCGTCTTCGTGAGCGGCAGCGCCATCGGCTACTACGGCGACACCGGGGAGCGGGCCGTGGACGAGGAGGCGCCGCCCGGGGAGGGGTTCCTGCCGTCGTTGTGCGTGGAGTGGGAGGGGGCCGCGGCCGCCGCGCAGGAGGCCGGCGTACGGACGGTGCTCCTGCGGACGGGGCTGGTGGTCGCCCGCGGGGGCGGGGCGTGGGGGCGGCTGTTCCCGCTCTTCGAGGCGGGGCTCGGCGGGCGGCTGGGCGACGGGCGGCAGTACTGGTCGTTCATCTCGCTGCACGACGAGGTGGCGGCGATCCGCCATCTCATCGGCGGGGAGGGGCTGTCCGGGCCGTTCAATCTGACGGCTCCGCAGCCGCTGACCAACCGTGAGATCACGGCGGCGATGGGGCGGGTGCTGCGCCGGCCGGCGCTCTTCCCGGTGCCCGCGCCGGTGCTGCGGCTCGCACTGGGCGAGTTGGCCGGGGACGTGCTGGGCAGTGCGCGGGTGCTGCCCCGGCGGCTGCTGGAGTCCGGGTTCTCCTTCGCGTTCCCGGGGATCGAGGAGGCGCTGCGGGCGGCGCTGGAGCGGTAGCCGGCGAGCACGACGGCGGAGCGGAATTCCGGTGTCCGGCCCCGTGCGACCGTCGTGCGACCGTGCCCTGTCCATGCGCGACTTCCACCGGCCGCCGACGGACCTACGCTCGTCCCGAACTCGGGTATTCCTCAAGCCGGTTGGGGGCATGACGTCTGCACCGGCCGCACAACCTCGAGGAGGGGCACGTGCACGAGCCCGTGAATCAGGCGGACGTCGTCGTCGTGGGGGCCGGGGTCGCCGGTCTCGCGGCGGCCCAACGGCTGACCAGCGCAGGAATCACCACCGCAGTCCTGGAGGCCGCTCCCTGTGTGGGCGGCCGCATGTCGACCGAGAAGGTCGACGGCTTCCGGCTCGACCGGTTCGGGCAGCTCCTGACAACGTCTTCGATGGCACATCCCGAACTGCGCCGTACCCCGGGGCTCGACGCACTGGTTCTGCGTCCCTTCGCGCCCGGCGTCCTGGTGCACAGCGAGGGGCGCCACCATCGGGCGGGCGCCCTGATGGGAGGGAGCGCGGGGGGCGCACGAAGCGCCTTGAACGCTGTACGCGCCCTCGCGAGCGCCCCCCGGGTGGCCTCCGCGCCCCTGGCGGGGAGCGGAGCGGCCCGGGCGCGCGCCGTCCGGGCGAGGGCGGCGGGAGCACGGCCCGGCACCGCGCTCGGCGGGGCCATGGACCAGGCCCGGCTCGGTGCGGCACTGGCCCGGATATCCGCCACGCCCGTGGAACGGCTGCTGACCCGGCCCGAGTTGCCCGCCGGGCACGCCCTCACCGCCCGGGGGATCCCCGCTCGCACGGTCGACGGCTTTCTGCGCCCCCTGCTCGCCGCACTGCTGTGCGACCCGGAGCTGACCACGTCGAGCCGCTGCGCCGACCTCGCGCTGCGCGCCTTCGCGAGCGGCCGGCTGTGCGTGCCGGAGGGCGGGGCGGAGGTCCTGCCGGAGCTGCTGGCGCGGGCGCTGCCACCGGGGACCGTGCACACCGGGGTCCACGTCACGTCGGTCTCCACCACCTCGGTGGCCACCGCCGAGCACGGTGTGGTCCGCTGCCGCGCCGTACTGCTGGCCACCGGCGCGCACACCGCGGCCGAGCTGCTGCCCGGCCTGCGCGTCCCGGACTTCCATCCCGTCACCGTCGTCCACCACGCCACGGACGAGCCGCCGTCGACCGGTGCGTCGCTGCTGCTCGACGCGGACCGCGGCGGTCCCGTGGCGCACACCGCGGTCGTCAGCCGCGTGGACCCCTCCCGTGCGCCCGCGGGCCGCACCCTGGTCTCCTCGACCGTGCTCGGCGCGCCCCCGGACGACGTCGACGGCGCCGTACGGGCCCATCTGGCGCGCCTGTACGGCGCCTCGACCGTGCGCTGGGAGACGCTCGCCGTGCACCACACCGCGCGGGCCGTCCCGGCGATGCGGCCGCCGCACGACCTGCGCCGGCCGGTACGGCTGCTGGCCGGGCTGTACGTGTGCGGCGACCACCGGGACACGAGCACGGTCCAGGGTGCGCTGCACTCCGGGCACCGCGCCGCGTCCGCCGTCCTGGCCGATCTCGGCGCGGGCCCGATGCACGTCGGGGAACCGCTGCCCACCGCGGCCTGAGGGACGGAGCCCGAGGGTCACTGCAGCGCGGCGACCCTGTCGCGGTACCCCCGCACCGGCGCCGCGTCCTTGTACGGCTCCAGGCGGCGTTCGAAGTCCCGTACGTACTCGACCGCCCGCGCCGACCGCATGTCCGCTGCCTGCCCGGCGGCCTCGGCGGCCAGCTGGCAGGCCGTGTCCAGCTCGCCGAGGCCGAGCCGCGCCGAGGCGAGCACGACCCGGCAGAACAGCCGGCTGCGGGCGAACCCGGGCGCCCGCAGCTGCAGCGAGCGCTCGGCGTGCTGGACCGCGGCGCGGTACTGCTGCAGATCCCGGTGGCAGTGCCCGAACTCGTCGCTGAGCTGCGCCTCGTCGAAGAAGCGCGCCCAGTACGGGACCTCGTCGCCGGGCCGGGCGGACTCCAGCGCCCGCTCGGCCCGCACGAGCGAGGCCGTGCACGCCCGTACCTCGCCGAGCACGCCGTGGCCGCGCGCCTCGACGGAGTGCAGCAGCGCCTGGACGACGGGCGGCGCCGAGGTGCCGATGCCCTGCTGCGCCACCCGCGCGAGCTGCACGGCCTCCCTGCCATGGCCGAGGTAGACGGCCTGGCGGCTCATCGTGACCAGCACATACGCCCCGTACGCCCGGTCCCCGGCCGCCTGCGCGAGCCGCAGCGCCTGGACGAAGTAGCGCTGGGCGAGGCCGTGCGCGGCGATGTCGTACGACGTCCAGCCCGCGAGCCGGGTGAGGTCGGCGGCCGCCGCGAACAGGCGGCGGCCCGTCTGCTCGCCGTAGGTGCCGCGCAGCATCGGCTCGGCCTCGTGCTCCAGATAGCGCACGAGCGCCTGGCGGGCGTGGCCGCCGCCGTAGGCGTGGTCCAGGGCCCGGAACAGCTCGCCGACCGAGCGGAGCGCGGCGACGTCGCCGCCGCTGACCTTCTGGCCGGGGCCGCGCTCCGAGTGGCCGCGCTGCCGGGGCACTACGGGCCGGCCCTGGGCGGGGACGCGGGGCGCGGCCTCGCAGCGGCTCACCCGGTCGTCGGCCCGGCCGATCAGCCAGTCCCTGCTGGGCACGACCAGCCCGGCCGGGGTGAAGGCGATCTTGCGCAGCTCGGCGTGGCTGCCCGAGTCCTTGCGCCACAGGCCGCTGACGATGTCGACCGCCTCCTCCGGGGTGGCGGCGAACTCCAGGCCCGCGTAGACGGGTGCGCAGGCGTCGAGCCCGAGGTCCTGCGCGGTGAGCCGGCGGCCGAGCCGCCGGGTGAAGACCTCGGCGATCAGCGCGGGGGTGGTGCCGCGCGGCTGCTGCCCGCGCAGCCATCGGGTCACGGAGGTCTTGTCGTATCTGAGATCGAGCCCGTGTTCGAGGCCGAGCTGGTCGACGCGACGGGCGAGACCTGCGTTGGAGAACCCCGCTTCTGCGATGAGCGCGGCGAGCTGTCGGTTGGGGGTGCGCTGCGCGGGTCGTTCCGTCATCTGCGGTGCGGTCTCCTGACTTTCGGACCACGACGGTGCCCCGGGAGGGGCGGATGCCTCCCCCGGGGTCGCCGCGGTGCCCGGATCGCCTGTGAACAGCCCTTATGGCCTCGTGGACGGCGCGAATGTAGCGGAGAGTGAGCAGATCGTCGCACTCTTCGGCGTCCATTCATCCGATCGTGTGAGGATTGGGCGGTCGGGATGACGAACACCACCGGACGGTGCCACTCCCCGGGCTGGACGTACAGTGGCGTGGGCGTCTTTCGCGCCTGACGAAGCTTCTAGGGAGGCGCTTGCCGTGAGTGAGATGCGGTTCGTCCGTATGGGGTTCGGGGCGCAGGCCGTCGACTACCGGGCGGCCTGGGACGAGCAGCGCCGGGTGCACGCGGCCCGCTTCGCGGACGAGATCCCCGACACCTGCCTGCTGCTCGAGCACCCTCCGGTCTACACGGCGGGCCGGCGCACGGCGGACGACGAGCGCCCCCTGGACGGCACCCCCGTGATCGACGTGGACCGCGGCGGCAAGATCACCTGGCACGGCCCGGGCCAGCTGGTGGGCTACCCGATCCAGAAGCTCCCGCGCCCGGTCGACGTCGTCGCCCATGTGCGCCGCCTCGAAGAGGCACTCATCCTCACCTGCGCGGAGTTCGGCCTGGAGACGACCCGGGTCGAGGGCCGCAGCGGCGTCTGGGTGCTCGGGGACCCCGTGGAGCAGCGCCCGTCCCTCGGCGGGCTCTCCCTGGACTTCGACCCGCGCCTGCACGACGACGAGTTCGACCCGCGGCTGAACGGCCCGGAGTACGCGCCCTCCAACGCGGGCCAGCGGCGCGAGGACCGCAAGATCGCGGCGATCGGCATCCGCGTCGCCAAGGGCGTCACCATGCACGGCTTCGCCCTGAACGTGAACCCCGACAACGCGTGGTTCGACAGGATCATCCCGTGCGGCATCCGGGACGCCGGCGTCACGTCCCTCGCCAACGAGCTGGGCCGGGACCTGACCATCGCGGAGGTGCTCCCGGTGGCGGAACGGCATCTGCGGGACGTGCTGCAGAACGCGGAGCCGAAGCCGCGGGAGATCGAGCGGGCGACGGCGTAATCGAGCGGGCGACGGCGTAGCCGAGGGGGACGCACCCCCGCCGTCCCGGCTCGCCCCGCAGGCAGGGCCGTACACATCACGGGCGTACGCTGGTGTACGCCGAAGAATCGAAGCTACAGGGAGCCGATGTGTCCGCAGTCGCACCCGACGGACGCAAGTTGCTGCGCCTGGAGGTCCGCAACAGCCAGACCCCCATCGAGCGCAAGCCCGAGTGGATCAAGACCCGGGCGAAAATGGGTCCCGAGTACACGAAGATGCAGAACCTGGTGAAGAGCGAGGGCCTGCACACGGTCTGCCAGGAAGCCGGCTGCCCCAACATCTACGAGTGCTGGGAGGACCGCGAGGCGACCTTCCTCATCGGCGGCGACCAGTGCACCCGCCGCTGCGACTTCTGCCAGATCGACACCGGCAGGCCCGAGGCGCTGGACCGCGACGAGCCCCGCCGCGTGGGCGAGTCGGTGGTCGCCATGGACCTCAACTACGCCACGATCACCGGTGTGGCGCGCGACGACCTGCAGGACGGCGGCGCCTGGCTGTACGCGGAGACGGTCCGCGAGATCCACCGGCAGACGGCGGACCGCGAGGGCGGTCACACCAAGGTCGAGCTGCTCGCCCCCGACTTCAACGCGGTCCCCGAGCAGCTCGAAGAGGTCTTCTCCGCCCGCCCGGAGGTCTTCGCCCACAACGTCGAGACCGTCCCGCGGATCTTCAGGCGCATCCGTCCCGGCTTCCGCTACGACCGCTCCCTGAAGGTCATCACCGCCGCCCGCGACTACGGTCTGGTCACGAAGTCGAACCTCATCCTCGGCATGGGCGAGACCCGCGAGGAGGTCGTCGAGGCACTGCGGCAGCTGCACGACGCGGGCTGCGAGCTGGTCACCATCACGCAGTACCTGCGCCCCTCCGTGCGCCACCACCCGGTGGAGCGCTGGGTCAAGCCGCAGGAGTTCGTCGAGCTGAAGGAGGAGGCCGAG
The DNA here is from genome assembly GCF_055632315.1 of Streptomyces sp. PSU-S4-23. Lineage (NCBI taxonomy): Bacteria > Bacillati > Actinomycetota > Actinomycetes > Kitasatosporales > Streptomycetaceae > Streptomyces > Streptomyces sp. PSU-S4-23. The sequence goes on from NZ_JBVMUU010000002.1 coordinate 2,091,173, forward strand.
CAGATGGGCTTCTCCGGTGTCATGTCCGGTCCGCTGGTCCGTTCCTCCTACCGCGCCGGACGGCTGTACCGGATGGCCGTCGAACAGCGCCGGTCGGCCGCTCCGCAGCCGGGTGGCGCGTACATCGCCTCGCAGGCGGTCTGACCCGGCCCGCGAGGGAGCGCATGGCACTGCGTGCCAGTTCCCGCGTGTGAATCCGCACACAGGCAACTCCCGGCCGACCATGGCCGGTTGACGCGGCCCCGACCGTCCCCGCAGCTAGCGGGCGCCGGCGGGGCCGCGTCGCGTTCCGGGGCCGCACGGCGAGGCTTCATTGGCGTTTGACCGGTCGGTCACGCCCTGGTAACACCAAACGGTGACCCTGGTCATACGTCACGTACCGCCTGGGTCCACAGCCGCCGCCTACCCGAGGGGGACCTCCACCATGCAGGCCGCGCCCGTTCGCGCCACCGCGATTCCTTCGTTCACCGATGCACTGCGTGCCATCGAGTCACTGCTCATGAGCGGCGGTCAGCGGACCGCCCGCCGCAACGCCTGGACCTCCGTCCTGGAGGACCGCCGCCGCGCCAAGGACCGCGTGGAGGCGCAGCGCATGCTCGACGCCGCGTCCTCACGTTCGTAAGTCGCAGGTCACCGCTCACCACCGCGGAGCGACCCCACCGCTCCCTCCCCTCCCTCCTCCGGTTCCCTCCGCCGGCCGGGCGCCCGCTCCCCATCGGGCACTGCCGTCGTCACCGCCTTCCGGGACACGTAGACTTCGTGCCATGGCGAGGAAGGAAACTGCAGCGGACGCTGCGAACGCGGGGCGACTGAAGCAGATCGCCCTGACCTACAAGATGACCCGCAGGGCCGATCCGAAGATCGGTCTTGTACTCGCGGCTGTCGGAATCGTCACCTTCGGTGTCTTCCTCGCGATCGGTTTCTTGCTCGGTCACCCCGTTTATCTAGGCATTCTCGGCTTCCTGCTCGCCTTCCTCGCGACGGCGATCGTCTTCGGACGCCGGGCCGAGCATGCCGCCTTCGGGCAGATGGAGGGCCAGCCGGGCGCCGCCGCGGCGGTCCTGGACAACATCGGACGCGGCTGGACCACCACGCCGGCGGTGGCGATGAACCGCAGCCAGGACGTGGTGCACCGCGCGGTCGGCAAGGCGGGCATCGTGCTGGTCGCCGAGGGCAACCCGAACCGGGTGAAGAGCCTGCTGGCCGCCGAGAAGAAGAAGATGGCGCGCATCGTCGCGGACGTGCCGGTGCACGACGTGGTCGTCGGCGACGGCGAGGGCCAGGTCGAGCTGAAGAAGCTCCGTACCACGATGCTGAAGTTCCCGCGGGTGCTCAGCGGCCCGCAGGTGACCGCGACCAACGACCGGCTGCGCGCGCTGGGCGACCTGATGAGCAACATGCCGCTGCCGAAGGGGCCGCTGCCCAAGGGGATGCGGATGCCGCGGGGCGGTCGCCTGCGGTGACGCCCCCGCCGGGCTGAGCCGGACGGTTCGGGGCCCGGGAGCCATGGCGGCTCCCGGGCCCCGCGGCATGTCATGGGGGTGCGGCGGCACCGGCCGGTGGGGCTTGCTCGCGCAGTTCCCCGCGCCCCTGACGGGGCGCTCCGCGCGGCGTCCCGAGACCCGCGGCATGTCGACGGAGGCTGCGGCGGCATCCGCCGCTGCCGGCCGGTGGGGGTCGCTCGCGCAGTTCCCCGCGCCCCTGACGGGGCGCTCCGTCCGGGTCTCGCGGTCTCAGATGCGGATCTCGACCGTCTTCGCCACCCGGTCGTGCAGGCCGCGGCCGTCGCGGTCCCAGATCAGGGCCGGGACCGCCAGGCACAGCAGCACGGTGCGGGCGAGGGCGCGCAGCGGGGCCACCTGGCCCGTCTCCACCCCCACCACCCGCAGGCCGAACAGGCGCTTGCCGGGTGTGAAGCCGACCGTGCCGACGGTCAGGACGCCCAGCACGAAGAAGATGAGCAGGGCCCAGTTGCCCGTGGCCTGGTCGTAGCCGTCCGTGATCAGACCGTATGCGATCAAGAGGCACAGGCCCCAGTCGACGGCGAGGGCGCCGAGGCGGCGGCCGGGGCGGGCGATCGAGCCCGGTCCCTGCTCGGGCAGACCGAGCTGCTGTCCCCGGTATCCGAGGTCCGCGCCGGCCTCTTCCATGGCCGCGCGGGGACCGGAGAGCCACGATCCGATTGCTTGCCTGTTGTCCACGCGTCCACGGTACTGCGCCCCTCCCGGCGGGCGGCGACGCGGGGTGACTGTGACGCGCACCGGTTAACCTGGGAGAAACAAATGGGTCACGCTTGAGAAATCCTCCGTCCCTATTGTCGGGGCCAGCGTGTGCCACCGCACTGGCCGCACGAAGAACTACCACCCCGGTCAGGAACGGTCGGGAGTAGGAGGAGCTGGATGTTCCAGAACGCCGACGAGGCCAAGAAGTTCATCGCGGACGAGGACGTCAAGTTCGTCGACGTCCGCTTCTGCGACCTGCCGGGCGTGATGCAGCACTTCACGGTGCCTGTCGAGGCGTTCGACCCGGACGAGGAGCTGGCCTTCGACGGATCGTCGATCCGTGGTTTCCAGGCCATCCACGAGTCCGACATGGCGCTGCGCGCGGACCTGTCGACCGCCCGGGTCGACCCCTTCCGCCGCGACAAGACGCTGAACATCAACTTCTTCATCCACGACCCGATCACCGGCGAGCAGTACAGCCGTGACCCGCGCAACGTGGCGAAGAAGGCCGAGGCGTACCTCGCGTCCACCGGCATCGCCGACACCGCGTACTTCGGCCCCGAGGCCGAGTTCTACGTCTTCGACAGCGTGCGCTTCGCGACCAGCGCGAACGAGTCGTTCTACCACATCGACTCCGAGGCCGGCGCCTGGAACACCGGCGCGCTGGAGGACAACCGCGGTTACAAGGTCCGCTACAAGGGCGGCTACTTCCCGGTCCCGCCGGTCGACCACTTCGCCGACCTGCGCGCCGAGATCTCCCTGGAGCTGGACCGGGCCGGCCTGAAGGTCGAGCGCCAGCACCACGAGGTGGGCACCGCCGGCCAGGCGGAGATCAACTACAAGTTCAACACGCTGCTCGCCGCCGCCGACGACGTCCAGCTCTTCAAGTACATCGTGAAGAACGTCGCCTGGCGCAACGGCAAGACCGCGACCTTCATGCCGAAGCCGATCTTCGGCGACAACGGCTCGGGCATGCACGTCCACCAGTCGCTGTGGAGCAACGGCGACCCGCTGTTCTACGACGAGGCCGGCTACGCGGGCCTGTCGGACACGGCGCGCTACTACATCGGCGGCATCCTCAAGCACGCCCCGTCGCTGCTGGCCTTCACCAACCCGACGGTGAACTCGTACCACCGCCTGGTCCCGGGCTTCGAGGCGCCGGTCAACCTGGTGTACTCGCAGCGCAACCGCTCCGCGGCCATGCGTATCCCGATCACGGGTTCGAACGCGAAGGCCAAGCGCGTGGAGTTCCGCGCCCCGGACTCCTCCGGCAACCCGTACCTGGCCTTCTCCGCCCTGCTGCTTGCGGGCCTGGACGGCATCAAGAACAAGATCGAGCCGGCCGAGCCGATCGACAAGGACCTGTACGAGCTGGCTCCCGAGGAGCACGCCAACGTCCCGCAGGTTCCGACCTCCCTCCCCGCCGTCCTCGACTCGCTCGAGAGCGACCACGAGTTCCTCCTCCAGGGCGATGTCTTCACGGCCGACCTGATCGAGACGTGGATCGACTTCAAGCGCACCAACGAGATCGCCCCGCTGCAGCTGCGTCCGCACCCGCACGAGTTCGAGCTCTACTTCGACGTGTGAGCCGGCCGCTCCGGTAGCCCTCCCACGGAGCCCCGTCACCGCCCCCGGGCGGCGGCGGGGCTCCGTCGCGTCGCGGGCCGGTGGAGTCCGGCCGCGGTAGGGGCACTCGTCCCGGGGACTCAGGGACTCTTTGCCCGCCATGGGGCCGTTCGGGACCGGTCCATGGGCGGGGGCGGGCGCACAATGGGAGGGAGTGCTGCGGCCTACTGCGGGGTGATGCAGGATGCGGAGCCGGTTCCGGAGCGATCGGCGGCTGACCGTACGGATGACGGTCACGCTGTTCCTGCTCGGGTTGCTGTACGTGGCGTTCGTCGCCGCGTTGATCGCGTTGCTGAAGTCCTGGGTGCTGGTCGTGGTGATCGCGGCGGCGGCACTCGGCGCGCAGTACTGGTTCTCGGACCGGATCGCGCTGTACGCCATGCATGGCCGGATCGTGGAGCCGGAGGAGTATCCGCAGCTGCACGGTGTGGTCGACCGGCTCTGCGCCGTGGCCGACATGCCCAAGCCGCTCGTCGCCGTCTCGGACATGGAGATGCCGAACGCGTTCGCGACCGGCCGCAACCCCGATCATGCCGTGGTGTGCGTGACCACCGGTCTGCTGCGGCGGCTGGAGCCCGAGGAGCTGGAGGGCGTGCTCGCGCACGAGCTGTCACACGTGGCGCACAAGGACGTCGCCGTGATCACGGTGGCGTCGTTCCTCGGAGTGATCGCCGGGCTGGTCGTCCGGTTCGCGTTCTACTCGGAGCTCTTCGGAGGGCGGGGACGCAAGGACCAGAACACCGTCGCCGTCTTCGGCGCCGTGATGGGGATCTCCGCGGTCGTCTACGCGATCAGCTTCCTGCTGATCCGGGCCCTGTCCCGGTACCGGGAGCTGGCCGCCGACCGTGCCGCGGCGCAGCTCACCGGGCGGCCCTCGGCCCTGGCGTCCGCGCTGACCAAGCTCACCGGGGACATCGCCCGTATCCCGACGAGGGACCTGCGCACGGCCCAGGCGTTCAACGCCTTCTACATCACCCCGGCGTTCGGCGCCGAACCCGGCATCTCCCGCCTCTTCTCCACCCACCCGAGCCTGGAGCAGCGGCTCGACCAGCTCGCGCGGATCTCGACGGAGCTGGGTGAGGCGGCGACGCCGGGAAAGGCGGGCTGAGCGGATGGGACTGCTGGACATCCTGCTCGGTCGTACGAAACCGGTGGCGCCCGACCTCGACCGGCTCTTCGCGCTGCCGTCGGCGGCCATCACGCTGGAGGCCGGCGCCGGGTTCACCCCGACCGGGACCGGCGCGGTCTGCTTCGCCACCGTCGAGGGCGGCGCGTTCACCCAGGCGCACCGCGAGGTGCAGGCGCTCCTTGACGCGGACACGGACCGCACGGGAGAGCCCGTCGAACTCCGGCGGGACGAGTACGGCTACTCCTGGCTGGTGTCGCGCCGCGCACCCGACCGGCTGACCGACCTGGTCAACGATCTGCACGCGGTGAACAGCGCGATGGAGGCGAACGGCTTCGGCCCCCAGTTGCTGTGCTCGGTGGCCGGCTTCCGGGACGAGGGCGGGCGGCGGCTCGCCCTGGTGTATCTGTACAAGCGCGGCACGTTCTACCCGATGTGCCCGCTGCCCGGCCGGCACAAGCGCGACAACGCCCTGGAGCTTCAGGTGGCCGCCCTGCTCAAGAACGACCTGCGGATCGAGGAAGACCTCTCCCGCTGGTTCCCCGTGTGGGGTGCGCCGGGGACGGAGGACTGAGCGGCCGGTGGTCCGACCCGGACGCCCTCCGTCCTTCGGACGCCCCGTCGTTCAGCGGCGGCCGAGCCGCGACCAGAACCCGCCGGAGTTCTTCTGCTCCGCGGTGCACTGACAGCGCTGGGAGGCCGGCACGCCCGCCAGGACCTGGTCGACGTGGTTTCCGCAGCCGGAGTAGGTGTACTTGCCGCAGGTGCGGCACACAGTGCGCTGGCACATGGCACATTGCCCTTTCGTTGGATCTGTCCCTTACGGGCACCCAGGATACCCCCCTGGGTATATAAAAATATACCCCCTGGGGTATCTGGCCGGATCCCCGGGGTCCGGCGGCAGGTGGTGTCGAGGACGAGACCCGCCCGTGGCGCGCCCCCGTTCTTCCCGCCGGGAGCCGGGCACCGCCCGGGGTTCAGGACGCCTGGCCGTGACGGTTCGCCAGCGCCCTGGCGACCTCACGGGTGCGCGGGTGGTCACTGCCCTGGACCCGGATCATGTCGGCCAGCAGGGCGGTGAGCAGGGCGGTCGCGCCGTCGCCGTCACCGGAGAGTTCCAGGAGCTCCGCCCGCTGCTGCCGGGTCCGCAGGGCTCGCGGGTGATCCACGCCGAGCACCGTCTCGATCATGGGCTGCAGAGCGGCCAGATCGGCCAGCGCGGTGGCCGGGTCACCGGCGAGCCCGCGCCAGAAGGCCAGGTTGACGCGGTACGTCAGCGTGGTCGGATGGCCGGGGCCGAGCGCGCGCTCCGCGTCCTGCGCCGCACCGGCGAACTCCTCGACCGCGCGTTCGCGATCACCCGCGAGGCCCCTCCAGTACGCGAGGTTGTGCCGGACGATCAGGGTTTCCCTGTGGAGCCGGCCCAGGGCGGCCTCCAGCCCCGCCAGGGCCCGGACGTGCGTCTCGACCGCCGCGGACGCGTCGCCCGCCTCGCCGGCCCAACGCCCCAGGTCCGCAAGGATCCTCAGCGTGACCGCGTGCCCCGCGCCGAGCCGGCGCTCCACATCCGCGACGAGCGCGGCGCAGGCGTCCCGCGCACCGACGGCATCCCCCGCCAGGCCGCGGCAGAGAACCGCGTAGCTCCGTGCGTCGGTCACCAGGGCGTGGTCCGCGCCGAGTTCTTCCGTCGCCTGCTCGGTGAGCTCGGTGAAGCGCTCCAGGGCCGCGGCCGCGGCGCCCGCTTCCATCTGGAAGCGGGCCTCGTGCAGTCGTACCGCCAGGGTGTCGGGGTCCGTGGCACCCAGGATCCGCTCGGCTTCCCGCCGGATGTCCCGCAAGGACGCGTGCGCCGAGGCCGCCTCCCCGAGCTCGCCGGTGGCCAGGGCGATCTGGCACCGCAGGATCAGCACGTCGCGGTGCGCGTCCCCGAACCGGGCCCGCGCCTGCTCCAGCAGCTCGCGGCCGATGTCCCGCGCCGCGCCGTCACGGCCGAGTCCGGCCAGATGGGGACCGATGCGGCGCAGCACCGGGTGCATGCGCCCGTCCCAGAGCAGGCCGGCGGCCGTCGTCCTGCGCAGGACTTCGACACTGCGGTACAGGGCCGCCTCGGTTTCCGGCCGGTGCTCGGACTCCGCCGTGGACGACCAGAGCTCCTCCAGGGCATCGGCGGCGGCCCTGGCGAGGAGGGGGCGGGCCTGCCGCGGTACCGCCTCGCGGGCCGCGCGTTGCACCAGTGCGTGCACCTCGACGAAGGAGGGGCTGCGCGAGACGTCGTGCGTGACCAGACTGAGCCGGTGCAGGGCACGCAACGACAGGAGTGCGGCCCGTTCGGCGCGCCGGTCCGGAACCCCGCCGGTGTCGCCGGGGCCGTCCGCCCCCGCGTCGATCCAGCGGCGGGCCGCCGCGGTGTGCAGCACCGCCTCCGGGACGCCGTCCGGCGCGAGCATCGACAGGAGTGCGAGCATCGCCCTGGCGCTTCCGCCGGGAGCGAGGTCCTCCGCCCGCTCCACGGCGAGTTGGAAGGCCGTCGCCACGGTGCCGCCGTGCTCGTCCGCCGGGGAGGTCGCCGGCAGCAGATCGGACAGCGTCTCCCGTTGGTCGCCCAGCAGCCGGCAGTACGAGGTCAGGCGCATACCGGTGTCGATGAGGAACGCCGCGGCCTGGGAGAGCGCGAGCGGGAAGTGGCCGAGCGCGTGCGCCAGGGTGCCGAGTTCACCGTCCCCGTCCTCGCCCCGCGGGAGCCGTGCGCGGAGGTAGCCGACCGACTCCTCCGCGGTGAACATCCCCACCTGTACGAGCCGGGAGGACGGGCGGATCACGGCGGCGTCCCGCCGACGGGTGGTCACCAGGCTCCTGCCGTGCGCCCCCACGGGCCGGACGCCCCCGAGGTCCGCCGGATCGTCCAGGTCGTCCAGTACGACGAGCCAGGGCCGCGTCGTCGTGCGCAGCCAGGCGATGAACAGGTCGGCCTGGGCCTCGTCGTCCCAGCCGTGCCCGCCGTCCTTGCCGGAGACGACTCGCCAGGCGCGTGCGTACGCGGTGAGCACCGACTGGCGGGAGGACGCCGCCGCCCAGACCCGTACCCCGCCAGGCTGCCGGAACCGGTGGAAAGCGGCCGCCGCGAGCTGTGACTTGCCCACGCCGCCGGCCCCGGTGAGGACGACTTCGCGTACCGTCTCGTCCCGCAGCGCCGCGTCGATCGCGCGGGACAGGGCCGCCCTCTCCCGCAACGAGGCCGCGTCGCTCGGCGGCCGGCCGACGACCACGTCCTGCGGGGCGTCCCCGGCGGCCGTACCGGGACGGGGCACCGCAACGGCTCGGTCCTCGTACGCCGCTCGCCACAGCCGCTCCCAGTCCGCGAGGGACAACCGGGCGTCGAGGGGGCCGACGGCCGACTCGACGGCGCGCACCACCGCCAGCACGGCATGGACGTCACGCGGAACCGACCGTCCGTTCAGCCACTCGCCCAGACGGCGGGCGTTGACACTGACCCGGCGCCCGGACGGCAGGGGCGTACGGCTCGCTCGCCTGGCCAGCATCTCGTCGGAATGGTCCGGCAGTTGACGCCGCAGTCGCCTCAACGCGGCGCTGAACGCCGCTCTCGGCGGCAGGTCGGGCTCCGGCTCTTCCACCCCGTCGAGTCTAGGGGGGCTGCCAAGGCCGCGGGGCCTCCCCGCCCTCCCGGTCCGGGCCGGTCCGGGGACGTGTCTCACCCCGCCCGGCCCGGCCCCACCTGCGCCGGCGTCCGTCGGCGAAGCCGGACACGGAGAGGGCCGCCGACGCGTTGGGTACGGTCCGGCGCCATCAGGTTCGCCGAGGGAGGTTCCGGAATGACGCAGGAGCGAGCAGGGAGCAAGGCCGCCGGCTGGAGGGCGCTGGTACTCATCGGTGCCCTAGGCAACGCCGTCGGGCTCATCGGACGGGTGCCCGTCATCACCGTGGTGGCGGCCCCGCTCCTCATCGTCGGCGTGATCGGCCTGATGACGTCGCTTCGCAGGCAGCGGTCCTGACGGGGCCGGGAGAGACAGCGGGTGCGGTCCGGTGTACGAGGAGGACATCCCCATGACAGCACGGCAGCCGGGCGACGGCCCGCCCACCGATGTGCCCAAGGACGCGGACGAGCCGTGGGTCTCGGTCAGACCGGACATGGGGCCCGTCAGGGCCCCGCTGATCGCCGGGTCGCCCCTCCTCGCCATCGGGGCCCTCCGCATGGGGCTCATGATGGCGCAGGGCCGTGGCGCGTCCGAGGGATCGGGGACGCGCGGCCTGGTGATCGGCGTCCTGGCGGTGGTCCTTCCGTTCGTCTGGGCCGTCCTGCTGTGCGCCCTGCGCTGGGCCAACGCCGGCATCCTCCTGGAGGACGGGGTCCTGACGGTGCGCAACCGGTGGCACCGCGAGGTCCTGCGTGTCCCCGTGTCGTCGCTCACCGGGCTGCACCAGGTCGTCCTGCCGATCGCCGGCCCGCACGGCACACGGATCGTCGTCACGGCGAGGGACGGCCGGCGGCTCCTGATCGACCCCCGGGCCTGGAACGCCCAGGGGCTCGGGGAGTTGTGGCAGCGTCTGCCCCCGTCCCTGCAGAACAGCGGTTCCCCGCAATGGCCGGCGCTGAAGAAGCGCTTCCCCGGGGTCCGCTGGCCGTGGCGTCATGTGCGCTCCGGCCTGTTCGTCGCGCTCGTCACCGTCGGATGCGTCGCCTATGTCGCCCTGGTGGTGAACCTGCCCTTCCTCCTGTGACCCGCGGCCCGCCTCAGCGGGCCGTCGGCCGCGGGTGCGCGGGGCCCGCGCTCGGACGCGGGGCGGGCGGTCCCGTGGGACGCGGGCCCGAGCGCGACGAGTACGGACGCGGAGGCCGCGGGCCCGGCCGCGGCGTACGGGAGCCGGTCACCGGGTCAGTACCGGACGGCTCGGGCGACGTCGACGGTGACGGGGCCGGAGAGCTTGCGATGGCTGAGCGCGGTGGCGTTCTTCGACGCGCCGGCGGGGACGTCGTCGACCATCACCACGACCGTGTCGAGGAGATTGCCGCCGGTGTCGCGGAAGTCGGCCTGGACGGCGTAGGTCCTGGTCTGCTTCGTCGGGTTGGTGACGGTGATCTCCGCGGCGCTCCGCCCGTCGGCGTCGGTGGACGTCGTACCGGTCCTGACGTCGCCCTTGGCGTCCGTGCCGCCCTTGATCTCGTCGAGTCGGCGACCGGCCTCTGCGGTCGCCGAGGCCAGCGCGCTCGCCGCCTGCGAGGCGAGGGAGGCGGCGGCGGAGGCCGCCTGGGAGGCGTTCCCTGAGGGGCCCCCGTCGCCGGAGCAGCCGCAGAGCACGGCGGCCGCCGCGACGACCGCCCCGAAACCCCGTGCCGTGTCCCGCATGCCGTGCCGCGCCATCGCCGCTCCCGTCGTCCCTCGATGGCTCCAGTGAAGGCCGGGCCGGGGCGGGAGCGCATGCCGGATACGGCACTTCGGGTGACGGGGAACGGGAGCGGCCGGCCTCCGGACCGCCCCGGCCCGCGGGCGGCGGGAGCGGTGGGAGCGGTGGGACCGGAGCGGTGGGACCGGAAGGCGCCGGGTGCCCCGGAGCGGCGGGGCACCCGGCGTCACGGCTCAGCGGCTGTACCGCATGAGCGCCCGCACCATGTGGCAGGTCGTGTCCGACGGCGGATGAACCCCGATCAGCTCCGCCGTGCTCCGTATCGTCTCGTTGCGCGCCTGGTTCGGCATGTACACCCCGGAGTCGAGCAGCGCGATGGCGAGACGCATCGCCTTGAGGCGCCGGTTGTGCGTGACGTACCAGTCGCGCGGCCGCCCCGGCGGAAGCGGTCGCTTCTTCATCGGCGCGTACGGCAGCTCCATCGGGACCGGCCGGCGGGCGGTGGACTGGGTCGGCTTCGGCTTGGTTGCGGCAGCGGGCACAGGCATCCTCCTGTCGCGGTCAGGGAGAGGTCCGGACGTCCCGTCAACTCCCTCGAACACTGCCTCCAGTCTACTGCCGGGCACTGACATCCAGGGAGTCCAGAGGGCCATCAAAAGTCCAGGTCAGCAAGGAAATTGGCGTGGCGTCACCACAGGTGGGACGGGAGGGGCACACGACGGCGAGTAAATCGAACAGCACCGACCGCCGGGTGCGGGCGGCAGAAGGCGGGGGCAGGGTGTGAGCGGGGCCGGCGACGGCTGTCGGCTACCGTGACGGGCATGGAGATCTGGATCAACCCGGCCTGTTCCAAGTGCCGCAGCGCGATCGGTCTGCTCGATGCCGAGGGCGCCGAGTACACCGTGCGCCGCTATCTGGAGGAGGTTCCGAGCGAGGACGAGCTCCGCGACGTGCTGACGCGGCTCGGGCTCGAACCGTGGGACATCACACGCACCGAGGAGGCCGTCGCCAAGGAGCTCGGCATGAAGGAGTGGGCGCGGGACGACGCGAGCCGTGACCGCTGGGTGCGTGCGCTCGCCGAGCATCCCCGGCTGATCCAGCGGCCGATCATCACCGCCGACGACGGTACGGCCGTCGTCGCGCGCACCGACGAGGCGGTACGGGACGCCCTGGCACGCTGAGCCGCACCGTCCGTGTGATGCACGTTACGTCATCGGCTCCCGGGACCCGTGAGCACCGTCGTTCGGCATCTCGTACATAGCGGCGTACGCATGTCGTCCGGCCGTCCGCGAGGGCGGCCGGGGTCAGGAGGCGCGCATGTCGCGTAGGAGAACCCTCAGTCCCAAGAAGAAGCTCGCGCTGCTGGTCAGCGCCGTCGCCGTGGCCGGCGGTGGGGCCTTCGCCCTCGCGGCCACCTCGAACGCGGCCGATGTGCAGAACGCGTCCGACTCGACGGTCTGCCAGGGACTGGCCACCGCGCTCGGCAACAACGAGTCGTTCATCGCCGCGCAGAAGGCCGACCCGGACGCCCAGTCGGCGGCGCGGATCGCCAACCGCGAGGCGGTCGTCGCCGAGATCAAGCGCAAGCAGGAGGCGTCCGGCTGCCAGGTCGGGGAGTCGATACAGCCCGGCGGATCGGCGCAGGCCGGCGGCGGCGCGCAGGCCGGGGGGTCGGCTCAGGACCCCCAGGGCTCGCAGGCCGCCACCTCCGCCCCCGCGACGACGGCACCGGCGGGCGACGCCGGCAGCGTCGCCGGTCAGCAGGTCTGCAAGGGCTCGACCGTGACGCTCTCCGGCGAGGGCGGCGCCCCGGCCGCGTCCAGCGACCAGTTCCCGTCGGGCACGAAGCTGAAGGTCACCAACCTGGACAACAACAAGTCCACGACGGTCACCGTCACCTCGGTCTCCGGCAGCTGTGTGCTGCTCAACAACGCGGCCTTCGAGCAGGTCCGCGAGCCCGGCAAGTTCCTGATCCGCCGGGCTCTGATCGAGAAGGTGGGGTGACGCCCGCGGCTTAGGTCTCCCGCTGCCCGCGGCCACGGGCAGCGGGACCGGCAGGTGCGCCCGAGCGCAGCGCGGCGGCGCTCGGGCGCACACCCGTGCCCGCCCCACGGCCGCCGTGCACGCCTCTGCCGCCCGGGCCGCTCACCTCACCGCGTGCAGTGCGGCACACCAGCACCAGGTAACACGGCATTCACAGACGGGCAATGGCCGGGAAATCGCCTGTTGTCAGGCTGCCCGGCAGCGCCCGGCGCCCCGCTGCCGCAGCGCCGCGCCGCGCACCCGCAACGACGTCGACCGCACGTCGAGACCCACCCCCGAAGGATGTGGCCCGTGACCTTCAAGGCTGAGTACATCTGGATCGACGGCACCGAGCCGACGGCCAAGCTCCGTTCCAAGACGAAGATCCTGGCGGACTCCTTCAAGACGGTCACGGGTGCCGGGCTGCCGGTCTGGGGCTTCGACGGGTCCTCCACGAACCAGGCCGAGGGCCACTCCTCGGACTGCGTACTCAAGCCGGTCTTCTCCTGTCCCGACCCGATCCGCGGCGGCGACGACATCCTGGTGCTGTGCGAGGTCCTCGACACGGACCTGGCCCCGCACCCGTCCAACACGCGTGCCGCGCTGGCGGAGGTCGCCGGGAGGTTCGCCGCGCAGGAGCCCGTCTTCGGCATCGAGCAGGAATACACCTTCTTCGACGGCTCGCGCCCGCTCGGCTTCCCGGAGGGCGGCTTCCCGGCCCCGCAGGGCGGCTACTACTGCGGTGTCGGCGCCGACGAGATCTTCGGCCGCGAGGTCGTCGAGGCCCATCTGGAGAACTGCCTGAAGGCGGGCCTGGGCATCTCCGGCATCAACGCCGAGGTCATGCCCGGCCAGTGGGAGTTCCAGGTCGGCCCGCTGGCCCCGCTCGAGGTCGCCGACCAGCTGTGGGTCGCCCGCTGGCTGCTGTACCGCACCGCCGAGGACTTCGGCGTCTCCGCCACCCTCGACCCGAAGCCGGTCAAGGGCGACTGGAACGGCGCGGGCGCACACACCAACTTCTCCACCAAGGCGATGCGCGAGGGCTACGACGCGATCATCACCGCCTGCGAGGCGCTCGGCGAGGGCTCCAAGCCGATGGACCACGTCAAGCACTACGGCGCCGGCATCGACGACCGGCTCACCGGCCTGCACGAGACCGCCCCGTGGAACGAGTACTCGTACGGCGTCTCCAACCGCGGCGCCTCGGTCCGCATCCCGTGGCAGGTCGAGAAGGACGGCAAGGGCTACATCGAGGACCGCCGTCCGAACGCCAACGTCGACCCGTACGTGGTGACCCGTCTGCTCGTGGACACCTGCTGCACGGCGCTGGAGAAGGCCGGCCAGATCTGATCCGCCCGCCCGCCGTCAGGGGGCGTCCACCCGCGGGGTGGGCGCCCCTCGCGCTGCCGGGGCGGAACGGTCCCGGCAGGCGACACCCGGCCGCGGAGTCTCCTGTGAGCAGATCCGGGTTCCGTCCCGCCGTCCGTGCGGGCACAGTCGTGGCATGAGGCTTCTGGTGCTGGGCGGTACGGAATTCGCGGGGCGGGCCGTCGTGGAGGCGGCGCTCGGGCGGGGCTGGGAGGTGACGGTCCTCAACCGGGGGCGGCACCGGCCCCCGCCCGGGGTGGAGGCGCTGCGGGGGGACCGCACCGCACCCGGTGGGCTCGCGGCGCTGGCCGAGGGCGAGTGGGACGCCGTCGTCGACACCTGGTCGGCCGCGCCCCGCGCGGTGCACGAGGCCGCCCGGCTGCTCGCCGGCCGCGCCGGACGGTATGTGTATGTGTCGAGCTGCTCGGTGTACGCGTGGGCCCCGCCCGCCGGGTACACCGAGGACGCGCCGCTGGTGGAGGGCGCCGCGGCGGACGCCGGGACGACCGAGTACCCGAGGGACAAGCGGGGCGGTGAGCTGGCCGCGCTGGACGCCTTCGGCACGGACCGCTCGGTGCTGGTGCGGGCGGGGCTGATCCTCGGACCGTACGAGAACGTCGGGCGGCTGCCGTGGTGGCTGACCCGGATCGCCCGCGGCGGCCCGGTCCTGGCGCCGGGCCCGCGGGACCTCCCCCTCCAGTACGTCGACGTCCGCGACCTCGCCGAGTGGATCCTCGGGGCGGTCACGCAGGGGCTGAGCGGGCCCTGCAACCTGATCGGTCCGCAGGGCCACGCCACCATGGGCGGGCTCCTGGAGGCGTGCGTGGAGGTCACCGGCGCGGCGGCCGAGCTGCGCTGGACAACCCCGGAGGCCATCCTCGACGCGGGCGTCGAGCCCTGGACGCAGCTGCCCGTGTGGGTGCCACCGGGCAGCGACCTGCACGACGCCATGCACTCCGCGGACGTGTCGCGGGCCGTCGCGACGGGGCTGCGGTGCCGTCCCGTCGCCGAGACCGTGGCCGACACCTGGAGCTGGCTGCGGGACATCGGCGGCACCGCGCCGCAGCGCCCCGACCGGCCGGCCAAGGGCCTCGACCCCGACGTCGAGGCGAGACTGCTCAGGCTGTGACCGCCCACCCCGGAAGGCGGTGCCGGCTACACCCCCGGCCGGGTGGGCGCCCCACTGACCTGTGCGCGGGCCGCGGACACACTGGGACGCGAACCGGGGAAGGCGGGGGTCGTGATCCGGGTACCCCACTCAACTCCCGCTGAAACCAGGGCTTCTGCACCTCTTGCCCGAAATCACCTCATGAACTTCCAAGTTTTTCAGGGGTTTCTGAACACCTCACGGGCCCCTTGCGTATGGGAGGGAGCCGCTTCACCCCTGTCGGGCGCCTCCGCCCCGAAAGGAAGTCAGAGGAGTTCCATGGGACGCAACACACGAAAACGCCGTACGCCGCTGGCCACCAAGGCCATAGCCGCATCCGCGGCCCTAGCGCTCGGTGGGGGCGGGCTGATCTGGGCGAACTACTACGCCTCGGCGCACGAGACGAACGCACAGAACAACACCACCAAGGCCGCTGCCGCCCAGGTGGCCACCATCACCTGCCCGGACGTCGGCCAGCAGCTGACCAGCGTTCCGAACGCGGCGAAGTCGAACGTCGACAGGGAGCTGGCAACCCTCGACAAGCAGGTGACCGAGGCGTACGCCCGGCTGGCCTCGACGCGCCAGGCGCAGACGAACGACGCCGGCTTCGTGCAGAACGCGATCCTCGGTCCGCTCAAGGACAAGCGGACCGCGGTCATCGACCGGATCAAGATCGACTTCAGGCGGGTGGGCGCCAGCGCCCCGTCCTCGCTCGACGGTCTGGCCGCCTGCACCGGGACCACCGCCGACCAGGCCCAGACCAACGCGGGCGGGCAGCAGCAGAACGGCGGCCAGCAGCAGGGCGGGCAGCAGCAGAACGGCGGCCAGCAGCAAGGCGGGCAGCAGCAGAACGGCGGCCAGCAGCAGGGCGGCCAGCAGCAAGGCGGCCAGAACAACGGGCAGCAGCAGGGCAACGGCGGTCAGGCCGGCAACGGCCCGTCCGCGGCGGACTTCGTCGACATCACGAAGGTCCAGCCGAACGTCCCGGCCAAACCGCGCCGCACGGGCAACGCCTCCACCGGTACCTTCACCACCAGGTGCGGGGTGAACGCGAACGGCAACCGCAACACCGACAACGTGATCGTGGCGCCCGGCGTCACCAACGGCGCCCACCACACGCACGACTACGTCGGCAACCAGAAGATCAACGCGTTCTCCGACAACAACAACTTCCTGCAGGGCGGGACCAGCTGCCAGAACAAGAACGACCTGTCGTCGTACTACTGGCCGGTGCTGCGTCTGCAGGACGGTACGCAGGAATTCGACCAGAACCGGGACGGCGGCGGCAAGGAAGGCAACGTCGGCAAGATCCTGGTCGCCCAGCAGGCCCAGATCACCTACGTCGGCAGCCCGACCAGCAAGGTCGTCGCGATGCCGCAGTTCCTGCGCATCATCACCGGTGACGCCAAGACCACCACCAACGGCCTGGCGAACGCCAACGCGCACTGGAGCTGCACCGGTTTCGAGAACAAGGTGCAGCTCACGACGCAGTACCCGATCTGCCCGCAGGGCAGCAAGGTGGTCCGCACGTTCGCCTTCCAGAGCTGCTGGGACGGCCAGAACATCGACAGCGCCAACCACCGCACGCACGTGGCCTTCGCCGACGCAGGCGGCAACTGCCAGAACGGCTTCAAGGCGATCCCGCAGCTGACGATGCGTCTCGTGTACAGCGTTCCGCAGCCGGTCGTCCAGAACGGCCAGGTCAAGAACGCCTACGCGGTGGACGGTTTCCCGGAGCAGCTCCACAAGCCCGCCACCGACCACGACGACTTCATCAGCATCACGACCGGCGGCCTGGCGAACAAGATCGCCAACTGCATCAACAGCGGCCGGAGGTGTTAGTGACCCGGTGAGCGGGTGACCCGCTGAGCGGGTGGCCCGCACAAGAAGGCCGGTGGCGAAGATCCCGCCACCGGCCTTCGGCGTGTACGCCCGGTGCGGCTCAGCCGCCGTGGCCGGCATGGGCGTGGTGATCGACCCCGATCTCGACCTCGCCGCCGAGTCTGCCGCGCAACGCCTTGACCACTCCGTCGTCGCCGACGGCGACCCACTTGCGGCCCACGAGGTAGTAACCGCCGTAGTCCTTGGCGTCATTGAGCCACTCGCGCTGCCCGCGGTCGGTGGCGAAGGTCGCGAGGACGAACCGGCCGTCGGTGTTCTTGCAGACGCCCTGGCGGATCTCGTCGGCGTCGGTCTGGATGCTCGGCTTGCAGTCCACGTTCGCCGCCAGGTCCTCCAGGCTGCCGGTCGCGGTCGCCGGGACCTTGTCCTGGGCGTCATCCGACCCGCCCGACCCGCCGCAGCCGGTCAGCACCAGCAGGGCGACGGCCGCACCGGCCGCCAGCTTCTCGCGCGTCCACCTCATGAATTCCTCCGGTCGTTCCCGCCGTGCCGCTGAAGACCCACGAGGGCCCTGCCCTTCCCTACGGCTGTGGTGTGCCCCGTGCTCAACGGCACCACGGAACCCCACCGCGACCACACGAAAACCGGTGCCCGTCCCTGCGCACATGTGCGAAGGTGGTCGGCCTGAGGGCCGGGACGAGGGGGAAGCGTGAGCACGCAGGGCTGGGAAGCGCGCGTGGCCGCCGCGTGGGCGGCCTTCGACGACGGTGCCGAGCCGGACGCCGCGGACTTCCGCGCGGTGATCGACGCCCTGGTCGCCGAACTGCCCGAGGACAGCCCGCTGGGCCCCTTCGAACGGGCCTGCGCCTGGGACTCGACGGGCCACTCGGACAAGGCGGTCCCGCTGTACCGGGAGGCGCTGGCGCTCGGCCTTGACGGCTACCGCGGCCGCCGGGCCAGGATCCAGCTGTCCAGTTCGCTGCGGAACATCGGGCAGGCCGAGGAGGGCGTCAAGCTGCTCACGCCCGAACTCGACGCCCCCTCCGACGAACTGGACGACGCCGTGCGCGCCTGTCTGGCCCTCTGCCTGTCCAGCCTGGGCCGCGACCGTGAGGGCCTCTCGCTCGTGCTCGGCGCGCTCGCGCCCCATCTGCCGCGCTACCAGAGGTCGATGGCGAACTACGCCCGCCTGCTCGTCGAGCCCGAGCGCTGATCGGGGGGCTCGCCTTCGTGGGTCCGGCCCTCGCGCACGGCGGCCGCCGCGGCCACGCCGCTGTCGGGCGCGCCATCGCGCCGGCCGGCATGCGGGCCGCGAGGGCGGCGGCCGAGGTGACCAACCCCCGGCTCGGTCGTTTGACCGGACGTGCAGTCACAGCATGTCGCCCCGCGCCCCACCCCCGCCTCCGGCCCGGTCGTCGACGTCGAGCAGGCCGAGGCCGCGCTCGTCGAGCACTACCCCCGGCTCGTCCGGCTCGCCTATCTGGTGCTGCCGCCGGGCCTCGGCCGCAGCCGCCGGGTGCTGACCGCACACGCCCTCACCCAGCGCGCGCTGCCCCGCGGACGGGCCTCCGCGTCACTGATCCCGGCCCAGGCCGGAGCAGCGGCCGAGGGCCTGAGGGAGGGCCGCGACGGCGACCCCGGCTACGCGCTGGTCCGCCTGCGGGTGGTGCGTTCGGCGCTGGAGGCGGGCCGGCCGCTGAAGCGCGCGGCCTGGCCGAAGCGGGCCCAACTGCCGTGGCCGCTGCCCCAGGTGTGGGGTCTGCGGCTCTTCCCGCGCGCGGGCGGCGCCGACGAACTCGCCCTGGACCAGCGGCTGTCGGCCCTGTCCGGCCCCGCCCGGGCCGCCTATGTGCTGCGCGGTCTGGAGAGGCTCCCCGAGGACGGCGTGCGCAGGCTGCTGCGCGCCGCGGGCGTGGCGCACCCGGCGTCGGCCGTCCGCGAGGCCGGGCGCGTACCGGTCCAGGACGCGCTGCTCCTGTCCCCCGAGTTCGACCCGTGTTCGCTGCAGGCGCGGCCGACCGATCTGATGCGGCGCAGACAGCACACGAAGGCCGCCCTCGCCGCCGTGGCGGCCGTCGCGGTGTGCGGCGCGCTCCTCACCCTGCCGGGCGGCGGCTGGGGTCCGGAGGGCGCGGCCGCTCCCTCCGACGCGCAGAACCCGGCCCTCCGGGCCGCCCTCGATCCGGCCGGGCTGACCAAGGTGCCGCCCACCGCGTGGACGACGTCGGCGCGCACCGACTTCTCCGTGTGGCCCGCGCGCGGCGGCCTCACCCGCGACACGGCGCTGCTGCGCCGCGCGCTCGCCGTCTGGGCGCGGCCCGGCGGATCCGTCCAGGTGTCGGCGACCCCCGGCACGCCGTCGGGCCCCCCGGCCGGCCCACCGCAGTTGCTGTACGCGGGCCGGGTCGACGCCGCGCGGGTGGTGGTCTTCTACGACGGGCTGCGCATCGTGCGCTACGCCGAGCCGGACGAGGGCACCGGCGGGGCGGCGCTCGACTTCGCCCGGGTCGACGCGGCATCCGGTGCCGAGGCGGACGCGGTGGTGCTGGGCCGGGCCGACGGCAACGTCCGCTATCTGACGGCGCCCTGGGTGACCGGGGCGGCCGAGCGGGACCTGCTGCGGCCGCGGTCGGGGGCCATGGATCTGGGCCCGGACGACGGGGTGACCGCGCCCCTGGCCGGCCGGGCGCGGCAGACCGGCTCGTGCACGTCGTGGAACGTGCTGGAGCTGACCGACGGTTCGGGCACCCGGCTGCTGACCGACCTCGGGGAGCTGACGCCCGCCCACCTCACCGTGGGGCGGCCGGACGCGCCCCGGGAGGTGTCCGGGGCGGCGGCGCTGCGCGCCTGGTCCCCGTTCGCGTGCTCGCTCGCGGCGGTGTGGTCGGGGGGTGTGCGGTCCGTGAACGCGTGGGAGTACGCGCGGCAGAAGCTCCCGGACGGGTCCGGGGAGGCGTCGTGGGTGTGCACACGGGCGGACACCTGGCGGGGCGGGGGGTCGCGGGTGCTGGCGCAGTTCCACACGCCGGGCGGGCGGTACGGCGCCGTGGCGGCGAAGGCCGAGAACGTGCCCGCGTGCGGCGCGAAGGATCCCCATGTGCTGGCGGGTGTGCTGTGGAAGTCGGCGGCGGGGACGTGGTATCTGCTCGCCGCGGGCAGCAAGGGCACCGCGTCGATCGGTGCGACCGGCGGGGCGAGCGGCTCGGCGCGGGGGAACGTGCTCGCGGTGCGGACGCAGCAGGGCGTCCGGGCCGGGCTGAAGGGGACACTCGACGACGGACGGGAGATCAACGGCCTGCGCTGAACCACGGAACGCGTACCAGGGAAGGCTGAACGCAGGCGCGGTGGCTCGATACCGATGGGTGTGCCGCGAGGGCTTGGTGAGCAAAGTGTGCCGGACGTGTGAAAGACCACGGCCGCTCCGGCCCGTGGAGGTCCGGATCCGATCGGTAAGGTGTTCGCATGACAACCGGGGTACGCCGCAGAATGGGAGTCGAGGAGCGGCGGCAGCAGTTGATCGGCGTCGCGCTCGAACTGTTCAGCCAGCGCTCCCCCGACGAGGTCTCCATCGACGAGATAGCCTCGGCCGCGGGCATCTCGCGGCCGCTGGTCTACCACTACTTCCCGGGCAAACTCAGTCTCTACGAAGCGGCGTTGAAGCGTGCGTCGGAGGACCTCGCGGCGCGGTTCGTGGAGCCGCGCGAGGGCCCGCTCGGGGCACGGCTGCTGCGCGTCATGCGCCGTTTCTTCGACTTCGTCGAGGATCACGGGCCCGGTTTCTCGGCGCTGATGCGCGGAGGCCCCGCCGTCCCCGCCGACGCGGACCGGCCCTTGGACGCGGTGTCCCGGACGAACGCGCTCGTCGACTCGGTGCGCCAGGCCGCGTATGTCCAGATCCTTGCGCATCTGGAGGTCCAGGATCCTCCCGCCCGGCTGGAGTTGGTGGTCCGCTCGTGGATCTCGCTCGTCGAGTCGACGGCGTTGATCTGGCTGGACGGGCGGCGGATCCCGCGCCGTGAGCTGGAGGTGCAGCTCGTGCACGACTTCGCCGCGCTGGCGGCGGTGAGCGCCGCGCACGACGCCGACATGGCGGCCCTGCTGCGCCGTATGCTCGGCGACGAACCGGGCGACGGGCCCTTCGCCGATCTCGTCACCCGGCTGGTCACCCTGGCCTCGTGACGGCCGGCGGGGCCGTCGGCTCGCCACTCCGGCGGTGGGGCGGGCCGGGAACGCCGGTCCGCCCCACCGCCGGTGCCTAGTGCGTCACCCGTGAGAAGACCGCCACGGTGCGCGCCGGTACCGCGAAGGTGCCGGACTGCGCCGTGTAGGAGGACGTCTTGACGACGGGGTCCGCGCCGTGCGCCTGCACCGGGTGCAGCGCGTAGTCCTTCCCGGCGAGTGCCGCGACGGTCTGCTCCTGCCTCTCGGGCGTCGCGTTGAGGACGACGACCAGGTCACCGAGTTCCATCGTGATCACCCCGGGCGTCTCGTCCTTCCCGGAGAGCGGGAAGGAGAGCTGCGACTGCACCTGGTCGGCGGTGGCCAGGGAGAAGACGGGCTCGGTGGTCCGGATCCTGAGGAGGTCCCGGTACGCGGCGGAGGCGCCCTGGATCTGGTCGCATCCCACCTTGACGGAGGTCAGCAGGGGCTTGGCGTACGTCCACTTGGACCGGTTGTCGGCCGCCGTCGGCAGCCCGCGCCCGAAGCCGTTGCCGTCCCGGCAGTCCCAGTGGATCGCGTTGAACCAGTCGCCGCTGTCGTAGGAGTTGCGGTCAAGCGACTTGGAGCGCAGCAGGTCGGAACCGGCCTGCGACAGCGAGGGGCCCTGCGACAGGCCGGCCGTCGCCATGGCGAGGACCTGCATACGGGCCCGGTCGGCGGCGGAGGTGCCCTGGGGCAGCTTGTAGGTGAGCGCGTCGAACAGCGACTCGTTGTCGTGAGCGTCGGAGTAGGCGAGCGCGTCGCCGGGTGCCTGGGCGTATCCGGCGGGCGAGCCGTTGTAGTCGACCTCGGCGCCGGTGACCTCCTTGCCGTCGGTGCCGGTGAAGTGGTACTTGGCCAGGTTGCCGCTCAGGCCGACCTTGATGAGGTCCTGGTAGTGCAGCAGGCGGGCCTTCTGCTCGGCCTTCGTCCCGTTGCCGGTGGAGGCGTTGGGGTCGGTGTACAGCCCGGACGCGAAGCCCTGGATGCCGGGGTCGGAGTCGAAGGGGCCGCCGCCGCGCACGGCGTCACGGGCGCGGTCGGAGAAGGTCGCGATGCCCGTGCCGGCCATGTTCTGCTGCGTGGCCTGCACGAAGCGGGCGTCGTTGGCGACCTCGCCGAAGTTCCAGCCCTCGCCGTAGAGGATGATCTTCTTGCCGTCGACGCCGTCCTTCTCGGGCGTGAGCGCGTCGAGGGCCTTGCGCACGGCGAGGATGTTGGCCTTCGGGTGGTGGCCCATGAGGTCGAAGCGGAAGCCGTCGACCTTGTACTCCTTGGCCCAGGTGACGATCGAGTCCACGACCAGCTTGCCCATCATCGCGTTCTCGGGCGCGGTGTTCGCGCAGCAGGTGCTGTTCGCCACCGAGCCGTCGGCGAGCAGCCGCTGGTAGTAGCCGGGCACGATCCGGTCGAGCACGGACGTGTCGGCCTCACCGCTGGCGGCGGTGTGGTTGTAGACCACGTCCATGACGACCCGGAGGCCGTCCTTGTTGAGCGCCTGCACCATCCTGCGGAACTCGACGGTGCGGCCGGTGCCGTCGGGGTCGGTGGCGTACGAGCCCTCGGGGACGGTGAAGTGGTACGGGTCGTAGCCCCAGTTGTAGGCGTCCTTCGCGGCGGTCGCGGCGATGCACGCCTGCTGCCGGTCGGAGTCGGCGGCGTAGGAGGCGAGGTCGCAGCCGGGGGTGGACTGCTCGGACTTCCTCTCGGGGATGCTCGCGATGTCGAACGCGGGCAGCAGGTGCACATACGAGGTGCCCGCCCCGGCCAGCTCCCGCAGGTGCCGGGAGCCGTCGCTGTTCCTGTCGGCGAAGGCGAGGTAGGTGCCCCGGTCCTTCGCCGGCACGGTGCTGTCCTCGACGGAGAAGTCCCGGATGTGCAGCTCCTGGATCTGGGCGTCCCTGAGCGGCACGGCCCTGGGCTTCCTCAGGTTCGCCCAGCCGCTCGGGGCGAGGGAGCGGTCGTCGAGGTCGACGACGAGGCTGCGCTCGGAGTCGGCGGTCAGGGCGAGTGAGTAGGGGTCGGTGACCCTGTTGGTGACGATCTTGCGGACGCTGGGCGCCCACACCGTCACCACGTACCGGTAGGGCTTGTTCTTCCAGGAGGCCGGGCCGGTGACGGACCAGACGCCGTTGGCGGCGTCACGCCGCATGGCGACGGTGGAGCCGCCGAGTTCCAGGGAGACGTGCTGCGCGGTCGGCGCCCACACGGCCAGTGTGGGGCGGCCCCGGTGGAACGTCGGCCCGAGGTCGGCCTTCGTCGCGTCGTACACGTCGTCCAGCACTCCGGCGGTCTGGACGCCCGTCGCCGCCAGCACGGCGCCGTTCGCGGCCCGCTGCGAGGCCACGATCTGGCCGCGCAGCGCCTCGCGCACCCGGTCGCGGTCACGCGGGTCGACGGACCAGGCCGTGTAGTCCTTCAGGTGCGGGAACTTCGCCTTCTGGGCGTCGGTGAGCGTCGTCCTCGTCAGGCGCAGCCAGCGCTCGTCGTCGCTGGTCAGCGTGGAGTCCTTGACGGCGATCGAGCCGTCGTGGGAGTAGACGAGCTGGGTGGAGGCGGCGCCGTCGACGCCGTTCCAGGCGACCGTGTCCCGGTCGATCCAGACGGCCTTGGAGGTGCTCAGGTCGAGGGCGGCGGCGCTGCCGGCGGGCTGCGGCAGCAGGTACTTCTCCTGGCCGCCGATCAGCCACACCTCGTGGCCGTTCGCCGTGAGGTCGAGCGACTGGTCGGCCGGGAGGTCCTTCTCGTCGCCCTTGTGCACGATGTAGCTGAGGCTGGTGGCGCCGTCGGCGAGCGGCACCTCGAAGACCGCGCCGTACGCGTCGGTGCGCACCGGCTTCAGGGGGGCGGCCCAGTCGGTGGGGTTCGCGGCGCCGGTCCAGACGTGCAGGCCCCAGCCGTCGTAGTTCCCGTCGGCGCGGTGGTAGTGGAGGACGGCCTTGGTCGTGTCCTGCGGCGGGTAGTCGGCCGTCGGCCTCTCGGTGAGGAGGGTCTCCTTGCCCTGCTCCGCCCAGACCTCCCCGGTCTTGGTGACGTCGATGGTGCGGTCGGCGGAGACGTCCTTGTTCCCGTCCTTGTCGACGACGAGGAAACCGACGCTGGAGGCTCCGGGCTTGAGCCTGACGTAGGCGAAGGCACCGTAGGCGTCGCGGCCGGCGAAGGGGTGGCCGGCCGGCCAGGTGGTCCCCTCGCCGTCGGCGAGGTCGCCCCAGGCGTACAGGCCCCAGTTGCCGTAGTCGCCGTCGGCGCGCCTGTAGTGGACGATCGCGTAGTCGCGGGAGGAGGCGGTGGGGACCTGCGGGGCGGGCGGGGTGCCGGTGGTGCTCGCGGCCGTCGCGCTCGCGGTGCGGCCCGCCGAGTCGATCACGACCGCCTTGTAGCGCAGCGCCGTTCCGGCCGGCACGTCCTCGGCGATGCTCTGGGTCACCTTGTACGGGGCGTGGTCGGCGGAGCCGAGGGTGCGCCAGCTGCCGTCGCCCACCTGGGCGGCGAAGACGACCCGGTTCAGCCGGCCGCCTTCGACATCCGCGGACAGCTCCACGGTGCCGGTGGCGCCCGCGTCGGGGGCCTTCAGGGTGAGCGCGGGCCGGGAGGCCGGGGCGCCGGGGCGGCCCGCGGCCTTGAGGACGACGGCCGACTGGGCGGGTACCGTGACGGAGACCTTCGTGTCGGCGCCGCTCGTGACGGACGCGTCGGTCCCGTAGACGCCGCGGAACGTCATGCCTGCCGACGCGGTGGCGAAGTCGGCCGTCTTCTGCTCGTCGGCGCTGTTGAAGGCGACGAGGTACTCGGTCCCGTCCTTCCCCGTGCGGGAGAAGGCGTAGACGCCGGCACCGTCGGCCGCGTAGCGCTCGGTCTGGACGCCGTCGGCGAGCGCGGGGTTGTCCCTGCGCAGCTTGGCGAGGGCGCTGATCTGCCGGTACAGCGGCGCGCTCGGGTCATAGGCGTCGCTCGCGGCCGTACGGTCGGTGCCGATCTCGTCGTCGTCCAGGTAGTCGGCGACCCGGGAGGCGAACATGGTCTGGCGGGCGTCCTTGTCGCCGCCGGAACCGGTGAAGCCCTGCTCGTCGCCGTAGTAGACGACCGGGTTGCCGCGGCTGAGGAACATCAGCTCGTTGGCCAGTTCGTCCTTCTTCAGCAGCTCGGCGTCGGACGCCTTGGGGTTGTCCTGCCTCAGGAAGTACCCGATGCGGCCCATGTCGTGGTTGCCGAGGAAGGTGACCTGCTCGTACGCGTTGGCCTTGTCGGTCGTGTACTTGTAGTCGTCGGCGAAGACGCCCGCGAGCTTCCGGGCGCTCCCGCCCTGGGAGGCGTACTGGCGGGCGGCGTCCTGGAAGGGGAAGTCGAGCGTCGCGTCCAGGCGGCCTCGGGTGACGTACGGCGAGGTGACGGAGGTGTCGGCGGAGTAGACCTCGCCGAACATGAAGAAGTTCCTGCGGCCGCGTGCGGCGGCGTACTTGTCGAGGGCGGTCGCCCACTGGGTCCAGAAGGGCATGTCGACGTGCTTCACGGTGTCGATCCGGAAGCCGTCGACGCCGAAGTCCCGCACCCAGCGCTCGTAGATCCGCTCCATCCCCTTGACGACCTCGGGGCGCTCGGTCCACAGGTCGTCCAGGCCGGAGAAGTCGCCGTAGGCGGAGCTCTCGCCGGCGAAGGTGGAGTCGCCGCGGTTGTGGTACATCGCCGGGTCGTTGAGCCAGGACGGGACCTTCACGGCCCGCTTCGCCGCGGGGACGACGGGGGTGCGCGGGAAGGAGTCCGTGCCGACCGGCGGGAACGCCGTGGTGCCGTCGGCGTGGTCCGCGTCGTCGAAGGGCCTGCCGTCCTTCGTCAGATAGGGGAAGGCGCCCTTGGAGAGGTAGTCGTAGGTCTTCTCCTTGTAGTCGACGACGTCGGCGGTGTGGTTGGTGATGACGTCGAAGAAGACCTTCATGCCCTTGGCGTGGGCCTTCGAGATAAGGGTCTGGAGGTCCTTGTTGGTCCCGAAGTGCGGGTCGACCCTGGTGAAGTCGGTGATCCAGTAACCGTGGTAGCCGGCCGAGGCGTTGCTGCCGGTGCCCTGCACGGGCTGGTTCTTGAAGATCGGGGCCATCCAGATGGCGGTGGTGCCGAGCCCCTTGATGTAGTCCAGTCGCCTGGTCAGGCCCTTGAGGTCGCCGCCCTGGTAGAAGCCCTTGTCGGTGGGGTCGTAGCCGGTGCTGAGGCGTGAACCGGTCAGGCCGCCCTTGTCGTTGGACGTGTCCCCGTTGGCGAAACGGTCCGGCATGACGAAGTAGAACTGCTCACGGGTGTCGTCGTGCCGGGCGGGTTCGGCGGCGAGCCTCGCGTCGGAGGGCGGCGGGGGCGGCATCTCGGCATGGGCCGCGAGCGGTTGGACGAGGGCCGCGGCGAGCGCGGCCACGGCGACGGACGCGATCCGTCCGGCATGGGCGGTACGGCGCGCGGGCGGCGCCGGCCATCTCGGTATCACAGGCTTGAACTCCTTGCGATTACGGCTCGAACGGGTCCGGCCCCTGCGCCGCGGGACGGCTCTCGTCGCGGGGCGCCGCGCGACCGTATCGCCGCCGAAAGGTTTACAGCAAGACTCTTGAAAGCAACAGAAAACATTTGCATCGAACGAAGGCCCGCCCTGCCGCACACGGCGGGTCGGCGGGCCTTACTCCCAAGCCCCGGCTCAGCAGCTCGACTTGCCCGTGTAGAGGGCGAGCGCGGTGTTCGGGGCGACCGAGGCCTGGAACCAGCCGCTGGAGTTCACCGTCACCGTCCTGTTGCCCTGCACGTCGCAGTAGGTGCCCGCGGGCAGCGAGGTCTGGAACCAGCGGTCGGCCGTCGTGCTCTCATGGTTGATCACCACATAGCCCTTGCTGCCGCGGCCGAACGCGATGAGGTTGTTGCCGTTGTCCCACCAGTTGGTGACCGCCGCGCCGTGCGTGGCGTTGCGGAAGGCGACCATCGACTTGATCTCCGGCCAGGCGTGCTGGCACTTCCAGCCGTTCTGCCAGCAGGCGTTCACCTGGCCGCCGTTCGGCGGGCCAGCGTCGGTGTCGGACCACTCGTAGCCGGAGTTGATGTCGGGGGCTCCGTAGGGCCAGGCCAGCATGAAGACGTTCGCCAGCGTGTAGTTCGCGCCGTCCTTGTAGTTCAGCGTGGAGCCGTTGCGCTCGGTGTCGTGGTTGTCGACGAAGACGCCGGCGACCGAGCTGCTCATGTACCCCCAGCCCTCGCCGAAGTTGGTGAGGTACGCCAGCTTCTCGTTGTTGAAGACCCGCTTGAGGTCGTAGGCGTAGCGGAACTCCTGGACGTCGCCGTTGCCCGTGTACTCGGTCGGCTGGACCGCCTCGCCCGCGCCGTAGATGACCTCCTGCTTCCAGTAGGCGGACGGGTTGGTCAGCCTGGACTTGATGTTGGCCAGGTCGTCCGCCGGGATGTGCTTGGCCGCGTCGATGCGGAAGCCGTCGACACCGAGGGAGAGCAGGTCGTTCATGTAGCCGGCGATGGTCTGGCGGACGTGCTCCTCGCCGGTGTCCAGATCGGCCAGGCCCACCAGTTCGCAGTGCTGGACGTTCCAGCGGTCCTGGTAGTTGGTGACCTGCGCGGTGCAGTCGTCGAAATCGGCGTACGAGTACAGGCCGGGGTAGTCGTACTTGGTGTACGAGGAGCCGCCGGTGCCCGTGCCGCTGCCCGCCGACATGTGGTTGATCACGGTGTCGGCGACGACCTTGACCCCTGCCGCATGGCAGGTGTTGACCATGTTCTGGAAGGCCGCGCGGTCGCCGAGCCGACCGGCGATCTTGTAGCTCACCGGCTGGTACGACGTCCACCACTGCGGGCCCTGTATGTGCTCGGCGGGCGGGGAGACCTGGACGTAGCCGTAGCCCGCCGGGCCGAGGGTGTTGGTGCACTCCTTGGCGACCGAGGCGTAGTTCCACTCGAAGAGGACCGCGGTGACGTCCTTGGTGCCGGGCGGGGAGGCGTACGCGGTCCCGGCCGGGACAGCGAGGGCGATCGACGCGACCGCCGCGAGGGCGAGGGCGCCGGAGAGCGTTCTCTTGGCCATGTGGGGGTTCCTTCTCCGTTGAAGGATCTGCGGACGGATCTGAAGGCGGATCTGGGGAGGATCTGGGGAGGATCCGCCGAAGGGTCTGTGTGCGGGGCCGGTTGGAGGGACCCAGGGCCCCTTGAAGGGAATTGCTGCAAGTTTTCAACCACTTGCGGTGCAGCGACCGTACGAGCCGCGACCCCGACGGTCAACCCCTCGACATGCTCCTGTCACAGATACCCCGACAAGGGGCGGATTGCGACCCGTTGCGCTGGGCGAACCCTCACGAATCCGGGCGGGCACACGGCGAGGCCCGCCGTCCCCGCCGGACGACGAGCCCCTGAAACCGGACGAAAGAGATTGCGGGCCGTCAGGCACAACTTGCTGCCCGCGCCCACGGATGGGCAGGGTCTGGATCACGCTTGAACTACGCATTTTGAAATCAGACGACTGGCCCCTTTGGCGGGAGTTGCGACTGGCCGCGCTTGCTGACGCGCCCTACGCGTTCGGATCGACACTGGCCCAGTGGCAGGGCTCCGGCGACCGAGAGGAACGCTGGCGTGCCCGTCTGTCGATTCCTGGCGCGCACGATCTCGTCGCGCTCCTCGACGGCCTTCCGGTGGGCATGGTCAGCGGAGTGCCGGGCGAGGAAGCAGAGAACGTGGAGTTGATCTCGATGTGGGTCAAGCCCACGGCTCGGGCCAAGGGCGTGGGTGACTATCTGATCCAGGCGGTCGAGCGGTGGGGGGCGGAGCGCGGTGCCACGACGCTGCGGTTGTCGGTCATGCCCGACAACCGCAAGGCGATCGCGCTCTATGAGCGGCACGGTTTCACGGACACGGGTGAGCCCGGCGATCTTCTCCCCGATGGCGTTTACCGGAAGCGGGTCATGGCGAAGAGCCTGGCCGCTGTCTGATCTCCACATCCGGGCACGGCGGGATCCCTCACTTGGTCAGGGTCCGGCGGCGAGAGGGCCTCCGGGCCGCCTTCCTGACGGCCCCTCAGCGCTCGGCGGCGGCCACGAGGGCGTTGACGCGGTTCTCGTTCTCGCGGCGGGGGCGACGACCTCGCAGTAGTCACCGCTCGCGCCCGGCGGCGGGTTCCTCTCCGACCACCTCGTGTATGACCGCTGCCACACCGTGAGCCATCTGCTGCGCCACCACCTGCCCGATGGCCTGCGCGGCGGCATGGAACACGAGACGTTCCTGCGAGAGTGGATCGCCGGCCGTCGGCCGCAACACGGCCGCGGTGCGCTTCTGGCGTCGCGTCGCCACGGAGATCGCCGGCGACGCGTGGACCGAGGAGCGCAGACACGTACCAGGTCGGCCGGACCTGCCTCCCGACGTCTGGATCTCGTTCAGCAGCCCCGCCCAGACCCACGGCTGAGCATCGAATCCGGGACGCCGCGGAACACACTCGGCGGCACCGGCCAAGCCGACCTGGGCAAGGTTGCGGCCCTTCTCACGCTCACGGGCCGACCGCGACCACCGCTGCTCACGAAGTCCCTACGTCCGTGCCGGCCAGACCAGCGCCTGGGCGACGACGACGCTCTCACCGTTGAAGGTGACGGCGGGGCCTTCGTGCAGTTCGTAGCCAAGACCCATCGCTTCGCTCACACGGTGGCAGAACGTGGCATCGTCCGGTCCGGTCAGGACTCGGTAAACAGGCAATCCGTCCGGTGGTGTGCTCATGAGGAGAAGGATCCCAGACGTTCCCGCCCACCGGGCCGGCATGTCCCGAAGCCCATCGCCACCCAGGCCGTAAGCGGCGGACTTGGGCCGCCGACCGCCCCATACGGCTTGGCAAACGCCGTCGGACTGGCCCGAATCCGCCAATTACCGCCCGTGTGGCCTCCGTAGCCGCGCCGCCATCGGCTCATGCGTCGTTCCACGAATCCCCTGAACACCAGGTACGGTGCGTCCGGGCCCACGAAGTGGCCGGGCTCATCCAAGTCGGCGTATGCCGACGATGAACGCGGACCACACGGCGGGATGGAAGAACAGGACCGGGCCGGTTGGGTTCTTACTGTCGCGGACGGGGACGATGCCGGGGACGTTGTCGGCGAGCTCCAGGCAGTCGCCGCCGCCGCCATCGCTGTACGTGCTCTTGCGCCAGGCGGCGGAAGTCAGGTCAGGTCGCTTGCTGCGCATCTCTTGAACTCCTCCATGGCCCGCTGGATCACGGCCGCTGACGCCTCTGGCGGCAGGGCTCGAGCGTGCACAAGATCGTAACGATAGGAGTGCCGGGTCACCATGGCTCTGTCCTCCACCAGTTCACCCGAGTGTCCAGCCTCCAGGTAGGCCACATCAGGGGCGTTCTCGAACGACAGGAGGCTGAGCGAGCCGCCCATGGCCGAGTGCGCCCCGGCGGCGAAGGGCAGCACCTGCACCTCGATGCACGGCGTCTGTGCGGCATCCAGCACGTGGGCCAACTGGTCCCACATGACCGCCGCCCCGCCCACGGGACGGCGAATCACCGACTCGTCGAGCACGACCCACAGCAGAGGCGGCTGTGTGCGCTGGAGCATGCTCTGCCGCCCGAGCCGGGCCGCCACCTTCTCCTCGATCTCATCTGCGGTGCACCAGGGTTGCCCTTGCCGCAGCACCTCACGCGCGTATGCCTCGGTCTGGAGCAGGCTGGGCACGCTGTGCCACCGATGCTCAGGAGTAGAAGTCACGATCAGCACGAGAGGATCGGCAACGGATGACGACGCCGGAGCGCGGTATGGAGATGACGAAGAGCGCGCAGATCAGGGACGCGAAGGCGGCGAGAGACGAGCTGGGTGAGGCACTGGCCGACGCGGGCGTGCTGCTGCCGTCGCTCGGGCTGGATGCCGTGTCGCTCGCCAGCGACCACTTGTCGCCGCTCGTGGACCTCGGACGCTGCAATCCGAGTACGGCCCGCAAACTGGCGGCGGCCCTGCGGCACGGTTCAGAACTGCTGGCCAAGGTGCGCGAGGCGAACCGGCAGAGCATCAACCGGCCTCGATAGGGGGCGAAGCCCACCGCCCCGTTCGAAGCGGCGGGCCCAAGCCGTCAGACAGCCGCCCACCACCCCGTCGTGTCCTGGGCGGCTTCGCTTCGCCTCCGCGAAGGCGTTCACAGCAGAGAGATCCACCACATCGCGAAAAGGTCGACGCGGTGCCGTCGGCGAGGGCGGTGCCGGCTCAGAGACAACCGGTGTCGCCACCCGCGAAGCGCACGGGCGACACGAGAGCGATGCGGACCAGACCCGGTTCGGGCGGCGGGGCGTCGTAGACGTAGGTGACGGTGAGCGCCGGGCGGGTGTCCGTGCCTTCGATGCGCGTCGTGTAGATCTTCATGTCCCCGACGGCACTGCGGGCGCGCCGACCGAGCGTCGGGTTCTTCTCCAGTTCGGCACGCAGCCCCTCGACGGCTTCGAGGGCTCCTGCGCCGACGGCAAGACAGCGGATGCGGGCTTCATGCGTGATCTCGGCGACGACCGGCTGCCGTCCCTCGGTCACCGGTCGGCTCCCCGCGCGGCGCGGATCTCGGCGACGGCCGCAGCGACGGCGGTGTCGAAGTCGGGATCCTGGCGGGCGGTGATCCGGCCGCGGAACTCCTCGACAAGTCGGACGACGCCCGAGAGGTCGGCGGGGTCGGCGTGGTTGATCTCACGGGCCAGTTCGGCCTCGAAGTCGTCGGCGTCGCCGGGGAAGCCGTAGCCCATGGTGAGGGCGGCGCGGAGTTCGCCGATGGTGCGCATGGGGGGGAGGTGCGGTCGACCGGAGTCGGCCGGATTCGTGGTCATGGCGGTCCAGGCTCCCTTGTCGCGGTGTCGATGCCACAGTACCTCGCTGTGACGTGCTGATCACCGAGACCGCTGCGGCCCGCGAGCGCCGCAGGAGGCGAAGCCCGCCGCCCCCTGCGGAGGAGCGGCGGGCCGGACTCGGACGCGTCAGGCGGTGGTCCACCACACGGTCGTGTCCGCGGGGACCTTGGTCTCGCCGTTCGCCTCCGTCACCTCGTCGCTGGCGATCAGGACCCGGCCGTACGCCGGTGCCGTGACCGACTCGCCGGTGGTGTTCGCGACACACACGAACTCCCCGCGCCGGAACGCGAGCACGCCCTCGGGCGCGCGCAGCCACTCGACGGCGTCGCCCGCGCCGAGACCGGGCTGCTCGCGTCGCACGGCGAGCGCGCTCCGGTACAGCTCCAGGGTCGAGCCCGGCACGCCCCGCTGTGCCTCGACGCTCAGCTCGCCCCAGCCCTCCGGCTGCGGCAGCCAGCTGCCGCCGGCGCCGAAGCCGTACGACGGGCCGGTGCGGGTCCACGGGAGCGGCACCCGGCAGCCGTCGCGGAAGCCGTCCTGGCCCGCGCCCCGGAAGTAGGCGGGGTCCTGGCGGACCTCGTCCGGCAGGTCCACCACGTCGGGCAGGCCCAGTTCCTCGCCCTGGTAGAGGTACGCCGACCCGGGCAGCGCCAGCATCAGCAGGGTGGCGGCCCGGGCGCGGCGCAGGCCCAGCTCACGGTCGCCCGCCAGGCGGATCTGCGTGCCGAGGGCGGAGTCGTGGGCGAAGCGGGTGGCGTGCCGGGTCACGTCGTGGTTGGACAGCACCCAGGTCGCGGGGGCGCCGACCGGGCGCATCGCGTCGAGGGTGCGGTCGATGACGTCGCGCAGCTCGCGGGCGTCCCAGTGGGTGCCCAGGTACTGGAAGTTGAACGCCTGGTGCAGTTCGTCCGGGCGGACGTAGTTCGCGGTGCGTTCGATGGTCGGGGTCCAGGCCTCGGCCACGAAGATGCGCCCGCCCGTCTCCCACCACCGCCCTTCCGAGGAAGGCCCTTCGGGCCCTTTCCGACTGGCGTACTCGTCGAGGATCGTGCGCCACTGTCGGTAGATGGCGTGGACGCCGTCCTGGTCGAAGAACGGCATGACATCGTTGCCCAGCAGCTTGAGCTGGTCGTGGGCGCCCAGGTCCGGCAGCCCCTCCGCCTTGACCAGGCCGTGGGCGACGTCGACGCGGAAGCCGTCGACGCCCATGTCGAGCCAGAAGCGCAGGATGGAGCGGAACTCGTCGCCCACCGCCGGGTGGTTCCAGTTGAAGTCGGGCTGCTCCGGGGCGAAGAGGTGCAGGTACCACTCGCCGGGGGTGCCGTCCGGTTCGGTGACGCGGGTCCAGGCGGGCCCGCCGAAGATGGACTCCCAGTCGTTCGGCGGGAGTTCGCCGCCCGCGCCCTTGCCCGGGCGGAAGTGGTAGCGCTCGCGCAGGGGGGAGCCGGGGCCTTCGGCGAGCGCCCGCTTGAACCACTCGTGCTGGTCGGAGGAGTGGTTGGGCACCAGGTCGACGATGATCCTGAGCCCCAGTTCGTGGGCGTCGCGGATCAGCGAGTCGGCGTCCAGCAGGTTGCCGAACATGGGGTCGACGGCGCGGTAGTCGGCGACGTCGTAGCCGGCGTCGGCCTGCGGCGAGGCGTAGAAGGGGCTGAGCCACACGGCGTCGACGCCCAGGTCGCGGAGGTAAGGAAGTCGGGAACGTACGCCCTCCAGGTCGCCCATGCCGTCGCCGTTGCTGTCGGCGAAGCTGCGCGGATAGACCTGGTAGATCACCGCGTCCCGCCACCAGTCGCGGTGGCGGGCGACAGTGGCGAGGACCGTGTTCGGGGCCTGGTCGGCGGAGTGCTGGCTCATGGCGTCCTTGATGCGATGAGGGTCCCCGTCTCGGGCGGGCCGAGGGTGGGGAAGCGTCGGTCATCGGGCGTGGGTACGGCGGCGGGTGACGAGGCGGCCGCGGTGACAGCGGGGAGGTGGTCCCTCCCCGTGCGGACGGCCCGGGGAGGGCACCGCGGCCGCCACCCGCGCGGTCAGGCGCGGGAGCCCTGCGGGCTGGGCCTCAGCCCTTGGTGCCGCCCGCGGTCAGGCCGGTCACCAGGTTCTTCTGCACGAGGTAGAAGAACACGGAGACGGGTATCGCGATCAGTACCGCGGTGGCTGCCATCAGGTTGCGCTGTGCGTCGTGTTCGCTGATGAAGCTCTGCAGGCCGACGGCGAAGGTGTACTTGTCATCGCTCAGCATGAACGTCGAGGCGAAGGCGACCTCTCCGAAGGCGGTGAGGAAGGCGTAGAAGGCGGCGACCGCGAGGCCGGGCTTGGCGAGCGGCAGGATCAGGCGCACGAAGGTGCCGAACGGGGAGAGCCCGTCGATCCGCCCCGCCTCGTCGATCTCGAAGGGGATCGTGTCGAAGTACCCCTTCAGCAGCCAGGCGCTGTAGGGCACGATCGTCGTGCAGTTGATCAGGATCAGGCCGAGATAGGTGTCGATGAGTTCCAGGTCCGACATGATCTGGTACATCGGCACGATCAGGACGGCGATCGGGAACATCTGGGTGAGCAGCAGCAGCCACATGAACTTCTTGTAGCCGGGAAAACGCATGCGCGAGACCGCGTAGCCGGTGGTGGCGGCGATCAGCACCCCGATGGCGGTGGTGCCGACCGTGACCACGAGCGAGCTCTTCAGCCAGTCGAAGAAGCTGGTGTGCTGCAGGACGAACGAGTAGTTGTCGAACGTCATCGTGTGCCAGATGCGCCCGGGGTGCAGATAGTCGTCCTTGTCGGGGCCGAGGGAGAGGAAGATCAGCCACGCGACGGGGAAGAAGGCGATCAGGCTCGCCGCGATCAGGGTGGCGTGCGCGGCGGCGGAGGCGAGCGGGCCGCGCTCGCCGCGGCGGCGCACCGGGCGCCGCGTGACCGCCGCGGAGGTCTGTCCCGACGTCCTGGCGGGGGGCTCGACGGTGGTCGTGCTCATGGGGACTCCTGCCTCAGATCGCGAGCTGCTGCTCATTGCGGTTCAGCCAACGGCGGTAGACGGACGTGAAGACGATCAGGATGGAGAGAAGCAGGATGCCGTACGCGGCCGACTGCGCGTAGTCGCGCGGCTGCTGTCCGAAGCCGAGGTAGTACGCCCAGGTGACCAGGATCTGGGCGTCCGGCGCGGTGTTGCCGAACAGCAGGAAGATGATGGCGAACTGGTTGAACGTCCAGATGACGCCCAGGAGCACCACGGTGGAGCTGACGGACCTCAGGCCCGGCAGGGTGACGTACCGGAAGCGCTGCCAGGCGCCGGCCCCGTCCATCTCGGCCGCCTCGTACAGCGAGGCGTCGATGGCCTGCAGGCCGCCGAGCAGCGAGAGCATCATGAACGGCACACCGCACCAGGTGTTGACCATGATGGCGGCGAAGCGCTGCCAGAAGGTGTCCTCCAGCCAGAGCGGCGCGGGCAGATGGAGCCAGTCGAGGGCGGCGTTGATGATGCCGCCGTCGGCGAGCATGAAGCGCCAGCCGAAGACGGTGACGAAGGTGGGCACGGCCCAGGGCAGGACCAGGACGAGGCGGTAGAACGTGCGGCCGCGGAACTTCTGGTTGAGCAGCAGCGCCAGGCCGAGGCCGATCGAGTAGTGCAGGGCGACGCAGGCGACCGTCCACACGACCGTCCAGATGAAGTGCGACCAGAAGCGGTCGTACGACAGCGGCCCGAAGAGGATGTCCTTGTAGTTGTCGAGACCGATGAACTTGTACGTGGCGTCGATGTGGTTGACGCCGATCGTGCGGGCCGTGTTGAGGCTGTTGGCGTCGGTGAGGGTCAGATAGACGCCGTACACCAGGGGGTAGAGCACCAGGGCGCCGAGCACGACGGCCACGGGCGCGATCATCGCGTACGCGTACCAGTGCTTCTGGTATCCGTTCTTGAGGCGCCGGCCCAGGCCGGGCCGCGGCCCGCGGTCACCGCGGCGCTTGCCGGTCGCGCGGTCGATGGCGACTGTCATGGTTCGACAACCTTCTTGGACGTCTGCGGATCAACGGGATGGCCTGGGCACAGGCCGGTGGCCGCCGGATCCTTCCCCCGATGTCACCGGAGGATCCGACGGCCACGCGGACTCACTTGCTGAAGTCCGGAACCAGCTTGGCGATGGCGAGTTCCGCGTTGCTCAGGCCCTTGTCCAGGGGCTCCTTGCCACCGGCGATCTTCGGCAGCTCGGTGTCCAGCGGCCCCCACAGCGAGCTGTACTCGGGCAGCGCCGGGCGCGGCTGGGCGGCGGCGAGCACGCCCTGGTAGCCGGCGATGCCGGGGTCGGCCTTGACCTGCGCGCTGTAGGCGTCGTCACGCGTCGGCAGCGTGGAGTTCTTCAGGGCGATGGTCTCCTGGGACTTCGCCGAGGTCATGAAGTTGACGAACTTCAGCGCCGCTTCCTGGTGGGCCTTGTCCGAGCCGGCGTACACGGAGAGGTTGTGGCCGCCGGTCGGGGCGCCCGCCTTGCCGCTGGAGCCGGCCGGGACGGTCGCGATGCCGAGGTTGGCCTTGTCCTTGAACGCCGTGCCCTTGTAGAAGTTGGTGATCTCCCAGGGGCCCTGGATGATCGCGGCGACCTTGCCGTTGACGAACGCGTCCTGGATGTGGGCGTAGGCGTCGGCGGTGGTGTCGGCCTTGTGCAGACCCTTGCCGGAGAAGAGGCCGAGCCAGGTGCCGTACCCCTTCTTCGCCGCGTCCGAGGCGACGGTGATCTTCTTGGCGGCGGCGTCGACCGTGTCGGTGCCCTCGCCGTAGAGGAAGCACTGCGCGTAGTAGGCCTGGGTGGAGCCCCAGTAGCCGTCGACGCCGGTCTTGTCCTTGATCTTCGCGGCGTCGGACTTCAGCTCGTCCCAGGACTTCGGCGCCTCGGTGATGCCGGCCTGCTTGAACAGCGCCTTGTTGTAGACGAGCGCCAGGGTGTCGGTGACGATGGGCGCGCCGTAGGTCTTGCCCTCGTACTGGGCCTGCTTGATCAGGCTGGGCTGGAACTTGCTCTGGTCCGCGAGGGCCGGGGTGCCGTCCAGCGGCAGGAAGTAGCCCTTCTTCGCGAAGGCGGGGGTCCAGCCGACCTCGGAGCGCAGCACGTCCGGGGCGCCCTTGGAGCCTGCGGCGGTGTCGAACTTGTTCTGCGCCTGGTCGAAGGGGACGTCGACGTACTTGACCTTGATCTTCGGGTTGGCCTTCTCGAAGTCCTTGACCAGTGCCTGGTACGTCGGCGCCTCATTGGTGGCGTTGGAGGTGTCCCACCAGGTGATGGTGACCGGCCCGTCCGACTTGTCGCTGCCGCTGTCACTTCCGCCGCAGGCCGTCGCCGCGAGGGCGACGGACGCCACCAGCGCGGTGGCCGCTATGCCACGCCGCATGAGTTTCTCCTTGAGGGTGAAAGCCCGTGGGGGCCAGAGACGGTCCCGTCCGCCGTCCCTCTGCCGACTTGCCGACTGCGCCGTGGGGGAGGCCGCCGAGCGACGAGAACGTAACAGCCATGTAAGCGCCGCGAAAGACCTTGCAGCAAAAAAATGCAAGAACCTCCGACAGTTACCCGTCCGTGACCTGCCCGCGCGGGGCCGGGAGAACAGGTTTGCGGCTGCTCGGCGGGATCGTGGACACTTGTGCAAGACTCTGCAAGCTCTTGCCATACGTCACCGCGACGGGGATGATCCCGTTGCGGACCGGACGCCGAACAGAACACGAGGGAGCGCGATGACGCAGCAACCCGCAGCGGGCCGTTCAACCGCACGGGCCCGGCGTCCGGCTGGTGGGCAAGCGGAGA
This sequence comes from Streptomyces sp. PSU-S4-23, assembly GCF_055632315.1. Taxonomy (NCBI): domain Bacteria; kingdom Bacillati; phylum Actinomycetota; class Actinomycetes; order Kitasatosporales; family Streptomycetaceae; genus Streptomyces; species Streptomyces sp. PSU-S4-23. The sequence goes on from NZ_JBVMUU010000002.1 coordinate 2,128,701, forward strand.
CCCGGCCGGTACAGTCCAATCCCGTGACCACACGGCTTGCCGACATCGCGGCCCAGGCGGGGGTCAGCGAAGCGACGGTCAGCCGGGTGCTGAACGGGAAGCCGGGCGTCGCCGCGACCACCCGCCAGTCCGTGCTGGCCGCCCTCGACGTTCTGGGCTACGAACGCCCGGTGCGGCTGCGCCAGCGCAGCGAGGGCCTGGTGGGCCTGATCACACCGGAGCTGGAGAACCCGATATTCCCGGCCCTCGCCCAGGTCATCGGCCAGGCGCTGACGCGGCAGGGGTACACGCCGGTGCTGGCGACGCAGACGCCGGGCGGTTCCACCGAGGACGAGCTGACGGAGATGCTCGTGGACCGCGGGGTCGCGGGCATCATCTACGTCTCCGGGCTGCACGCGGACACCACCGCCGACATGCAGCGCTACGAGCGGCTGCGCGCCCAGGGCGTGCCGTTCGTGCTGGTGGACGGCTTCTCGCCGAAGGTGCAGGCGCCGTTCATCTCCCCCGACGACCGGGCCGCGATGTCCCTGGCCGTCACGCACCTGGTGTCGCTGGGCCACACCCGGATCGGGCTGGCCCTGGGGCCCAAGCGGTTCGTTCCGGTGCAGCGGAAGATCGAGGGGTTCGTCCGCACCGTGCAGGAGCAGCTGGGGCTGTCGGCCGAGGACATCGAGTCACGGCTGATCCAGCACTCGCTCTACACGCTGGAGGGCGGTCAGGCGGCGGCGTCCGCGCTCATCGACCGGGACTGCACGGCGGTGGTGTGCGCGAGCGACATGATGGCGCTCGGGGCGATACGCGCGGCGCGGCAGCGGGGGCTGGAAGTCCCCACGGACATATCGGTGGTGGGCTTCGACGACTCGCCGCTCATCGCGTTCACGGATCCGCCGCTGACGACGATCCGCAAGCCGGTGCCGGCGATGGGGCAGGCGGCGGTCCGGACGTTGCTGGAGGAGATCGGCGGGACGCCCGCGCCCCACAGTGAGTTCGTGTTCATGCCGGAGCTGGTGGTGCGGGGATCGACGGCTTCGGCGCCAGGGGAACGAAACCGTCCCTGAGCAGGGAGTCTCCCACGGTTGCGGCGGGGTCGCCGGGGTAACGGAAATGCGGCCGGAACCCTTCCAGGGGATGATCTGTCGGAGAAGGGTTTTCTGGCAGACTCTGTGCCTATGGGTGAGAGGACCGTGACGACACTGGAAGCCCGGGGGCAGGCCGCTCCGCATCCCGTCACGGAGGAGGCGGAGGACCGCGCGGGGCAGGGACTCTGGCCCCGGCTCCGCACTCCTCGTCGTCCTCGCTTCTGGTTCGAAATCCTGCTGATCGCGGTCAGTTACTGGGCCTACTCGCTGATCCGCAACGCGGTTCCGGAGCAGAAGGCCGAGGCGCTGGGCAACGCCGACCTGGTGTGGCGGTTGGAGCACCATCTCGGGATCGCCGTGGAACGGTCGGTCAACCACGCCATGAACTCGGTGACATGGCTGATCATCGGGATGAACTACTACTACGCGACGCTGCACTTCGTGGTGACACTGGGTGTGCTGGTGTGGCTGTACCGCCGGCATCCGGGCCGGTACGCGGCGACGCGGCTGTCCCTGTTCGCCGCGACGGGGGTGGCGCTGCTCGGCTACTACTTCTTCCCGCTGGCCCCGCCGCGCCTGATGGGCGGCGGGCGCTTCGTCGACACGGTCCTGGTGCACCACACCTGGGGCTCGATGGCCTCGGGCGACCTGAAGCACATGTCGAACCAGTACGCGGCGATGCCGTCGATGCACATCGGATGGTCGCTGTGGTGCGGCCTGACGATCTTCGCGCTGGCCAAGCTGCCGTGGGTGCGGATCCTGGCCCTGCTGTACCCGCTGGGCACCCTGACGGTGATCGTTGCCACGGCGAACCACTTCTGGCTGGACGCGGTGGGCGGGACGCTGTGCCTGGCGTTCGGCCTCGCGGTGGCGAGGCTGTGGTACGGCGCCCTGCCGTACGCGCTGCCGCGCCGCGTGACGGGAAGGGCGGCCGGACCCGCGCTGGCGCCCGCCGAGCCGTGAGCGCCGCAGCCGCCCGTCGCGGTCCGTGACAGGCGGCTACGGCCCGACGGGCGGCTATGGCCCGCCCAGTGGTCGCGGCCCGACAGGCGGTTACGGCCCCCGACGGGTGGCCACGGCCCGACCAGAGGTCGCGGCCCGGCCAGTGGTTACGGCCCGACAGGCGGTTACGGCCCAGACGGGTGGCCACGGCCCGACCAGAGGTCGCGGCCCGACGAGCGGTTACGGCCCGACAGGCGGTTACGGCCCCCGACGGGTGGCTACGGCCCGACCGGTGGTCGCGGCCCGACGGGTGCTTACGACCCGTAGAAGAGTTCCTCCACGACGGTCCGTGCCCTCCGCGTCGTCCGCCGGTAGTCGTCGAGCATGTCGCCCGCGTGGCCCGGCCCGTATCCCAGGTAGCGCCCCACCGCGGCCAGTTCCCGGCCCACGGTCGGGAAGGTGTCGCCGGCCCTTCCGCGTACCAGCATCACCGCGTTGCGCACCCGCGAGGCGAGCACCCATGCCTCGTCGAGGACCGCCGCCTCCTCGCGGCCGATCAGCCCTGCCTCGCACGCCGCGGCGAGGGCCGCACGGGTGCGGGTGGTGCGCAGGCCCGGTTCCTCCCGGCCGTGCCGCAGCTGCAGCAGCTGGACCGTCCACTCCACGTCCGACAGACCACCGCGGCCCAGCTTCGTGTGGAGCGTCTTGTCGGCGCCCCTGGGCAGCCGTTCCGACTCCATGCGGGCCTTCAGCCGCCGGATCTCGCGCACGGCGTCGTCACCGAGCCCGTGCGCCGGATAGCGCAGCGGGTCGATCAGCTCGATGAAGCGGCGGCCCAGGTCCTCGTCCCCGGCGACGGGCTCGGCCCGCAGCAGCGCATGCGACTCCCACGCCAGCGACCAGCGCCGGTAGTACGCCTCGTACGACGTCAGGGTGCGCACCAGCGGTCCCGACTTGCCCTCCGGCCGCAGATCCGCGTCGATCAGCAGCGGCGGGTCGGTGCTCGGCAGCTGGAGCAGCCGGCGCATCTCCGCGACCACCTTGTTCGCGGCGTCGGCCGCCTCGCGTTCGTCCACGCCCTCCCAGGGCTCGTGCACGAACAGCACGTCCGCGTCGGAGCCGTAACCCAGCTCGTGCCCGCCGAAGCGGCCCATGCCGATGATCGCGAACCGGGTGGGCAGCATGTCGCCCCAGCCGTCCCGGACCACGGCCCGCAGCGTGCCGGCCAGGGTCGCCGCGGTCAGGTCCGAGACCGCGCCGCCCACCATGTCGATCAGGGTGCCCTGGTCCGGCCGGGCCGGCGCCTCCTCGGTGCCGTACGAGCCGACGATGTCCGCGGCGGCCGTGCGGAACAGCTCGCGCCGCCGCACGCCGCGCGCCACCGTGACCGCCTGCGGGGCGTTCTCGGCGCGGCCTACCGCGGCCAGGATCTCCTGCTCCAGGTGGGCGCGCCCGCGGGGTTCGAGGCCGCCGCCGTCGCCGTCGCCGAGGAGGGCCACCGCCTCGGGCGCACGCATCAGCAGGTCGGGGGCGAGCCGGCCCGCGGACAGCACACGGGCGAGGTTCTCGGCGGCGGCGCCCTCGTCCCTCAGCAGCCGCAGGTACCACGGGGTCTTGCCGAGCGCGTCGGAGACCTTGCGGAAGTTGAGCAGGCCCGCGTCCGGGTCGGCGGAGTCGGCGAACCAGCCGAGCAGCACCGGCAGCAGGGTGCGCTGGATGGCGGCCTTGCGGCTGACGCCGGACGCCAGCGCCTCCAGATGGCGCAGGGCGGCCGCGGGGTCCGCGTAGCCGAGCGCCACAAGCCGTTCCCGGGCCGCGTCGGGACTCAGCCGGGCCTCTCCCGGAGCCAGTTGGGCGACGGCGTCGAGCAGCGGCCGGTAGAACAGCTTCTCGTGCAGCCGGCGTACGACGCTGGTGTGCCGCCTCCACTCGCGGCCGAGCTCGCCGACGGGCTCGGTGCGCAGGCCGAGGGAGCGGCCGAGACGCCGCAGGCCGGCCTCTTCCTGGGGGACGAGGTGGGTCCGGCGCAGCTGGTAGAGCTGGATGCGGTGCTCCATGGAGCGCAGGAAGCGGTAGGCGTCCTCCAGCTGTACGGCGTCGGCGCGCCCGACGTAGCCGCCGGCCGCGAGTGCCCGCAGTGCTTCCAGGGTGGTGCCGCTGCGCAGCGAGGTGTCGGCCCGGCCGTGCACCAACTGCAGGAGCTGCACGGCGAATTCGACGTCCCGCAGCCCGCCGGGCCCGAGCTTCAGCTCGCGTTCGAGGTGTGCGGCGGGGATGTTGGCGACGACCCGGCGGCGCATCTTCTGCACGTCGGCGACGAAGTTCTCGCGTTCGGCGGCCTGCCAGACGAGGGGGGCGAGGGTGGCGACATAGCTCTCGCCGAGTTCGGCGTCGCCGGCCACCGGGCGCGCCTTGAGCAGGGCCTGGAACTCCCAGGTCTTGGCCCACCGCTGGTAGTAGGCGAGGTGGCTGCTCAGGGTGCGCACGAGCGGGCCGTTGCGCCCTTCGGGCCGCAGGTTGGCGTCGACGGGCCAGATCGTGCCCTCGGCCGTCGACTCGGAGCAGATCCGCATCATGTGCGAGGCGAGCCGGGTCGCGGCCTGCACGGCCTTGTGCTCGTCTGCTCCTCCCCCGGTGCCTGAAGGGCCTGGGGGTGCCCCCACGGCCTCGCCGACGAAGATGACGTCCACGTCGGAGACGTAGTTCAGCTCGTGGCCGCCGCACTTGCCCATGGCGATCACCGCGAGCCGGCAGACCGCGGCGTCCTCGGGGGCCGCGGCGTGGGCGAGGGCGAGGGCGGCGCGCAGGGTGGCGACGGCGAGGTCGGCCAGCTCGGCGGCGGTCTGGGCCACGTCGGTGGTGCCGCACACGTCGCGCGCGGCGATCGACAGCAGGCAGCGGCGGTAGGCGACGCGCAGCGCGACGGGGTCGTCGGCCTCCGCGAGCCGCCGCTCGAACTCCTCCACCCCGGGGTGGAGGTCCTGCGGCTCGTAGGTGACCAGCACATGCCAGTCGCGGGGGTGGCGGGCGAGGTGGTCGCCCAGGGCGGCGGAGGCGCCGAGGACGCCGAGCAGCCGGTCCCGCAGGGGCTTGGCCGAGATCAGCGTGTCGAGCAGCTCGCGCCGGGCGGTGGGGGCGGGCTGCGCCTCCAGGAGCCGGACGAGACCGCTGAGGGCCAGATCGGGGTCGGCGGTGGCGCCCAGGGCGTCCAGCAGGACGGGATCGGTCCTTATCGGCGCCAGCTCGGCGCTCTCCAGGAGCCGCTCGGCGGCCGAGGGGTCGGTGAAGCCGTGCCGCAGCAGTCGGGTGAAGGTACTGCTCCTGCGCCCCGGCACCGTCATCCTCGGCCTCCCGTCGCACCCGCCGCTCGCACCGGCCATCGGATCAAGTCGGATCGCGTCGGATCAAGGTCGTACGAGAGGGAGCCTAACCGCAGTGCCCGTCCCGGGTCCCGGGGCGGGTCCGGTACCGGGTCCGTCCCGGGTCCGGTATGGGGCCCGGGCCGGGAGCCGCGATGTGCGACCGCGCCTCAGCAGACGTTCATCCGCTCTTCACCTGGGGGGTCGGACGGTGTGGAGTGGGGGAATGTTGGCGTGTGCATGCTCTGTCCGCACCGCCACCCCGTACTCTCCCCCACACCGGAGGTCGATGTGTCCGGCAGTTCCCTGTACCGCCGTACCCGCGCCGCCCTGGCGTCCGCCGCGGCCCTCGCCGCGGCAGCCGCCGGGCTGTGGAGCGGGCTCGGCGGCGAGTCCCCCGCGCACGCCGCGAGCGCCGTCCCGAGCCCGGACCACGTGGTCGTCGTGGTCATGGAGAACCACTCCTACAGCCAGGTGATCGGCTCCTCCAGCGCCCCGTACATCAACTCCCTCAAGTCCGGCGGCGCCAACCTCACCCAGTCGTACGGCATCACCCACCCCAGCCAGCCCAACTACTTCGCGCTGTTCTCCGGTTCCACCCAGGGCATCACGAACGACAACTGCTACACGCCCGGCTTCTCCTCCGCCCCGAACCTGGCCTCGGAGCTGATCGCGGCGGGCCGGAGCTGGGCCAGCTACAACGAGACGCTGCCCAGCCAGGGCTCGACCACGTGCAGCAGCGGCAAGTACGCCCGCAAGCACAACCCCTGGTTCGGCTTCAGCAACGTGCCGACGTCGTCCGCGTACACCTTCGCGCAGTTCCCGACGGACTACACGGCCCTGCCGCAGGTGTCCTTCGTGATCCCCAACCTGTGCAGCGACATGCACGACTGCTCGGTGTCGACCGGTGACACCTGGCTGAAGAACAACCTGGGCGCGTACGCCACGTGGGCCAAGACCCACAACAGCCTGCTGGTCGTCACCTTCGACGAGGACAACTCGCTCAGCGGCAACCGCATCCCGACGGTCCTGTACGGCCAGCCGGTGACGGCGGGCTCCAGCAGCTCCACCACGTACGACCACTACGACCTGCTGCGCACCCTGGAGGACATGCAGGGCCTGTCCACGCACGCGGGCAACGCCGCCTCCGCCACCGACATCACCGGGATCTGGGCGTCCTGACGTACCCCGCGGACGGCCGCGCCGAAACCCCGGCACGGTCGGGCCGACCCCCGCTGCCCCCGGACCGGCCCGGAGCAGCGGGACTGCGTGAGGCCGACGGTCCGCGACCGTCGGCCTCATCCGCCGAATCAGCGGGAAACCCGCCCTGACCTGTGCCTACAGCACCGGCAGGCTCTTGCGCAGCTCGAACGCCGTCACCTCGGACCGGTACTCCTCCCACTCGTGCTTCTTGTTGCGCAGGAAGAAGTCGAAGACGTGCTCGCCCAGGGTCTCGGCGATCAGGTCGCTGCGTTCCATCAGGGTCAGGGCCTCGCCCAGGTTCTGCGGCAGCGGCTCGATGCCCATGGCGCGGCGCTCGGCGTCCGTCAGGGCCCACACGTCGTCCTCGGCGCCCGGCGGGAGCTCGTAGCCCTCCTCGATGCCCTTCAGGCCGGCGGCCAGGAGGACCGCGTAGGCCAGGTACGGGTTCGCGCCGGCGTCGAGCGAGCGGACCTCGACACGTGCCGAGCCCGTCTTGCCGGGCTTGTACATCGGGACGCGGACCAGGGCCGAGCGGTTGTTGTGGCCCCAGCAGATGTACGACGGCGCCTCGCCGCCGGCGCCCGCGGTGCGCTCGGAGCCGCCCCAGATGCGCTTGTAGGAGTTCACCCACTGGTTGGTGACCGCCGAGGTCTCCGCCGCGTGGCGGAGCAGGCCGGCGATGAAGGAGCGGCCGACCTTCGAGAGCTGGTACTCGGCGCCCGACTCGTAGAACGCGTTCCGGTCGCCTTCGAACAGGGACAGGTGGGTGTGCATGCCGCTGCCCGGGTACTCCGAGAACGGCTTCGGCATGAAGGTCGCCTGCACGCCCTGCTCCAGCGCCACCTGCTTCATGACCAGGCGGAACGTCATGACGTTGTCGGCGGTGGACAGCGCGTCGGCGTAGCGCAGGTCGATCTCCTGCTGGCCGGGCGCGCCCTCGTGGTGGGAGAACTCGACCGAGATGCCCATCGACTCCAGCATGGTGATCGCCTGGCGGCGGAAGTCCATGCCGACGTTCTGCGGGGTGTGGTCGAAGTAGCCGGAGTTGTCGGCGGGCGTGGGGCGGGTGCCGTCCACCGGCTTGTCCTTCAAAAGGAAGAACTCGATCTCCGGGTGGGTGTAGAAAGTGAAGCCCAGGTCGGAGGCGCGGGCGAGGGCGCGCTTGAGCACGTACCTCGGGTCGGCGAAGGACGGGGAGCCATCGGGCATCAGGATGTCGCAGAACATGCGGGCCGTGCCCGGTGCCTCTGCGCGCCACGGCAGGATCTGGAAGGTCGAGGGGTCCGGCTTGGCGATCATGTCGGACTCGTAGACGCGCGCGAAGCCCTCGATGGCGGAGCCGTCGAAGCCGATGCCCTCGTCGAATGCCTGCTCCAGCTCGGCCGGGGCCACCGCCACGGACTTGAGGAAGCCCAGCACGTCCGTGAACCACAGGCGTACGAACCGGATGTCGCGCTCCTCCAACGTCCGGAGCACGAACTCCTGCTGCTTGTCCATCTTCCGCTTCCCCATCCTTGCTGGTCAGGCCGCCTGTCCCTGGTAGCACGGGAGGCGGTCGGGCACCTGAGCATCCCACCACAACACCATTTCATGCGCGTTGCGGACCAAGATCGGCCCGGCGGCATCCGGCCGAACACCTCACGTACGGCGATGCCGCTCTGCCGCCCATCTTGCCTGTTCGTCGGCTCATGTGTAATGGCCCACTCTTTCGCCCTTCCGGCTCGCTTAATTTGCATCTCAGATGCAAGTTTTACTAGCGTGCCGATCGGCCCAGCGGGCCGGAGCCCGCCCTTCCGCAAAGGAGTTCCGCATGCTGTCCGAGCAGTCCGCCGCCACCGTGCGCGCCACCCTCCCCGCCGTCGGCGGCGCCATCGGGGAAATCACCCCCCTCTTCTACAAGAAGATGTTCACGGCCCACCCCGAACTGATCCGCGACCTCTTCAACCGCGGCAACCAGGCCGCCGGCACCCAGCCGCAGGCACTGGCGGGCTCGATCGCCGCCTTCGCCACCTACCTGGTGGACCACCCCGACGAACGGCCCGACATGATGTTGAGCCGCATCGCCCACAAGCACGCCTCCCTGGCCGTGACGCCCGAGCAGTACCCGATCGTCCACGAGAACCTCTTCGCCGCCATAGCCGAGGTCCTCGGCGACGCGGTCACCCCCGAGGTCGCGGCGGCCTGGGACGAGGTCTACTGGCTGATGGCGAACGCGCTGATCGAGCTGGAGCGGCGGCTGTACGAGGAGAGCAAGCAGACCGGCTGGCGGACGTGGCAGGTCGTCGGGCGGGTCGAGGAGACCCCGGACGTCGCCACCTTCCAGCTCCGCCCGGCCGACGACGAGCCCGTCATGGACTTCCGTGCCGGACAGTACGTCTCCGTCCGCGTCGAGCTCCCCGACGGCGCCCGGCAGATCCGCCAGTACAGCCTCTCCGCCTCGCCGGACTCCCCGCTGCGGCAGATCACCGTCAAGCGCGTGCACGGTGACGGCGCCCCCGACGGTGAGGTTTCCAGCCACCTCCACGCCCATGTGCGCGAGGGCAGCACCCTGGAGTTGTCGGCTCCGTACGGCGACCTCGTCCTGGAGGACACCGACGCGCCCCTGCTGCTCGCCTCCGCCGGTATCGGCGTGACCCCGGTGATCGCGATGCTGGACCAGCTCGCCCGCACGGGCCACGCCGCCCCGGTCACGGTCGTGCACGGCGACCGCTCCCCCGCCGAGCACGCCCTGCGCTCCGACCACGTGGCCTACGCGGGCAAGCTGAAGAACGCGAGCGTGCACTTCTGGTACGAGGAGGACGCCCCCGAGTCCGCGCACACCGGCATCGTCGACCTGTCCGCCGTGACGATCGCTCCGGGCACGCAGGCGTACCTGTGCGGTCCGCTGCCCTTCATGCGGTCCGTACGGACCCAGCTCCTGGAGCGGGGCCTGCCCGCCGCGGACATCCACTACGAGGTCTTCGGTCCGGACCTCTGGCTCGGCCAGGACTGAGGCGCGGCGGCGGAGATCCCCAGCAGCGCCGGCCCGGTCGGCGCGACGGCCATCTCCTCTATCGTGAAGGGGTCCAGCGAGGCGTAGAACGCCTCCTGGGCCCCTCGCAGCGCTCCGCGCAGCCGGCAGTCGAAGCGGAGCGGGCAGGGCGCGGAGCCGTCGCATTCGACGACCTCGCTGTGGCCTTCGAAGGCCCGCACCACGGTGCCGACCGACGCCTTGCGCCCGGCCTCGGTCAGCGCGAGTCCCCCGCCCCGGCCCCGCCGGGCGGCCAGCAGCCCCATGTGCTGCAGTTCGGCGACCACCTTGGCGGCATGCGTGTACGGCACGTCGATGACCTCCGCGACCTGTCGGGTCGTGGGCCTGGACTCGCCGGCGACGGCGAGCCGCATCAGGACGCGCAGCGCCAGGTCGGTGGAGCGCAAGAGCCGCATGCCGCCCAGGGTAAGTAATCGGTATCTGTGGCTCAAATTATCGCCACGGAACCCCCACCAAACCCCTTCCCTTCGGCCATTCCCCGTGTCCTGTCTCCATCCGGCCACTCCAGTACCACTACGATGCGGCGCACCTGCCCCTTCCCCGAAGGACTCGCCATGGGTTCCGCCGAGAAGACCGCCGCCTCCGCCGAGCGCAAGGCGCGCATGGAGGAGATGCGCCGCACCGAGCGCGCCCGCGAGCGCCGCGGCCGGATCCTCGCGATCACGGCCGCCGTGGTCGTCGTCGCGGGTCTCGTCGTCGGCGGGGTGGTCCTCGTCGACGCGCAGTCCGGCGGCAAGGCCGCGGCGGCGAGCGACGCGAAGAACGGGACGGACCCGAAGAGCTCCGGGAGCTCGGGTGACTCGGGTCACTTCGTCACGGGCAAGGACGGGGTGCGGACCTGGACCGGGAAGCTGTCCCGCAACCACGTCGGCACGGCGGTGGACTACCCCATGCGCCCGCCCGTGGGCGGCAACCACAACCCGGTGTGGCTGAACTGCAACGGCACCGTCTACACCGAGCCCGTGCAGGACGAGAACGCCGTGCACTCGCTGGAGCACGGCGCGGTCTGGGTCACCTACACCGGCAAGGCGTCGAAGGCCGACGTGCGGGCGCTGGCGGCGAAGGTGCGCAAGACGCCCTACACGCTGATGAGCCCGTACGGGAACCAGAAGGACCCGATCATGCTCACGGCGTGGGGCCACCAGCTCGGCGTGCGGAGCGCCGCCGACCCGGGCGTCGACGCCTTCCTCGCCACCTACGTCCAGGGCAGCCAGACACCCGAGCCGGGTGCGTCGTGCACCGGCGGGGCGATGAGGTGAGGAAGCACGTCGGGTGGGTCTCCGGGGCCGCGGCGGCGGTGCTCGTCGCGGTCGGCGCGGTCACGTACGCGGTCGCCGAGGACAGCGGGTCCACGCCGCGGACGCCCACCGCCCGCTCCGCGGACGCGGGCTTCGCCCGCGACATGGCGGTCCACCACCAGCAGGCCGTCGAGATGTCGTACATCGTGCGCGACCGCACACGGAACGAGGAGGTGCGCCGGCTCGCGTACGACATCGCGCAGACACAGGCCAACCAGCGCGGCATGCTGCTGGGCTGGCTCGACCTGTGGGGCCTGCCGAAGGTGTCCCCCGACCCGCCGATGACCTGGATGGGCATGGGCGGCACGGCCTCCGGCAAGGACGGGGCGCTGATGCCGGGCATGGCCACCGACGCCGAGATGAGCCGGCTCGGCACCCTCAGCGGCCGGCAGGCCGAGGTCTTCTACCTGCAGCTGATGACCGACCACCACAAGGGCGGCGTCCACATGGCCGAGGGCTGTGCCGACCTGTGCACGGTGGAGGTGGAGAAGAGGCTCGCCCAGGGCATGGTCGACGCCCAGCGGTCGGAGATCGCGCTGATGACGGCCATGCTCGCGGAGCGGGGCGCGAAGCCGCGCGGCTAGCCAGGGCTTTCCGGACGTGGCTGTGGTCTTGAGGACGGGCCCCGCACGAAGTCCCCGAGCCCCGCGGACGGCGCCGCAAGGGCACCGCGGCGATCGCAACCATCCCGCAACCGCCGACAGGCCCCAAATCACCCCAAATGCCGTGACACTTCCGTCACTTGGGCTCTTCTTGGCCTTTTCATTCCCCTGGCATGAACGGTTCATCGAAAGAGTGGCCCCCACCGTGTGATCCACTCACCGTGCCCTCACGCGCGCGGAGTTCTACGCGGATCACCGGCCACTACATGCGACGAACCGCATCGCAGGGGGTTTCATGAGATCCAACCGCGCCAAGGTGCGCGCCGGGGTGAGCATGGCAGCGACACTGCCGCTGCTCGCCGGCGCGCTGGCGCTCGGCATACCCGCGGCGCACGCCGCGGACAACCCGGGCCGGGACGCACTCTCGGGCACCAGGCCCGCGTGGGCCACGGCCAGGGCGGACAAGGGCGCGACCTCGAACAGCGCCCAGGTCTCCGCCCGGGTCTACCTCGCCGGCCGCGACGCCGCCGGCCTGGCCGCATACGCCAAGGCCGTCTCCGACCCGTCGTCGCCCGTCTACGGCAGGTACCTGAGCGCCAGGCAGGCGCAGCAGCGCTTCGGCGCCACCAAGGCCCAGGTGGCCGCGGTGACGTCCTGGCTGAGGGCATCGGGCCTGAAGGTCACCGCCGTCACCCGGCACTACGTCGCCGTGACCGGTGACGTGGCCGCCGCCGAGAAGGCGTTCGGCACACAGCTGCACAACTACGCCAAGGGCTCGAAGACCTATCGCGCGCCGTCGATGACGGCCTCCGCGCCGGACAGCCTGAAGGGCGCCGTCCTGACCGTCACCGGTCTCGACAACGCCCCGCACAAGGCGAACCACAAGGACCAGCTGCCGCCGCCCGACGCGGTGTTCCGCAACTCCGGGCCGTTCTCCTCGTACCACGGCTCGAACATCGCGAGCACGCTGCCGGACGCCTACGGCACGAAGATCCCGTACGCCGTCCAGGGCTACACGGGCAAGCAGCTGCGCGCCGCGTACGGCGCGGGCAAGCACACGGGCAAGGGCGTGCGGGTCGCCATCACCGACGCGTACGCCTCCCCGACCATCGCCTTCGACGCGGCCACCTACGCGAAGAAGCACGGCGACGCGGCCTACACCACCGGTCAGCTGCGCCAGGTGCTGCCGAAGAACTACACGAAGACCCAGGAGTGCGGCGCCGCCGGCTGGTACGGCGAGGAGACCCTCGACGTCGAGGCCGTGCACGCGGTCGCCCCGGGCGCGAGCATCACGTACGTCGGCGCCGCTTCCTGCTACGACGACGACCTGCTCGACTCGCTCGGCAAGATCGTCGACGGTCACCTGGCCGACATCGTCTCCAACTCGTGGGGCGACATCGAGGCCAACCAGACGCCGGACCTCGCGGCGGCCTACGACCAGGTCTTCCAGTTCGGCGCGGTCCAGGGCATCGGCTTCTACTTCTCCTCCGGCGACAACGGCGACGAGGTCGCGGGCACCGGGACGAAGCAGGTCGACACCCCGGCCAACTCGGCGTGGGTGACGGCGGTCGGCGGCACCTCGCTGGCCGTGGGCAAGTACAACAAGTACCTCTGGGAGACCGGCTGGGGCACCGAGCGGGCCGCGCTGTCGGCCGACGGCACGAGCTGGATGAACTTCCCCGGCGCGTTCACGTCGGGCGCGGGCGGCGGCACCAGCCGGACCGTGGCGGAGCCCTTCTACCAGAAGGGCGCGGTACCGGACTCGCTCGCCAAGGCGAACAGCGCCGACGGCAACCGGGTCGTCCCGGACATCGCCGCGATCGCCGACCCCAACACCGGCTTCAAGGTCGGCCAGACGCAGACCTTCCCGGACGGCTCGCAGCAGTACAGCGAGTACCGGATCGGCGGCACCTCGCTCGCCGCGCCGGTGATCGCGGCCGTCCAGGCGCTGGCCCAGGAGGCGCGCGGCGGCAAGGCCATCGGCTTCGCCAACCCGGCGATCTACGCCAAGTACGGCTCGAAGGTCTACCACGACGTCACGGACGACCCGACGGGCTCCGGACTCGCGGTGGCGCGCGTCGACTTCGCCAACGGCTTCGACGCGGCCGACGGTCTGATCACCTCCGTCCGCAGCCTCGGCAAGGACAGCTCCCTCAAGGCCGTGAAGGGCTATGACGACGTGACCGGTGTGGGTTCGCCCGCCCCCGGCTACGTCGAGTCGTGGCGCCGTCGCTGACAGGCGACCGGCCGCGGCCGACCGCGTGGCGCCCGTCCCCCGTCACCGGGGGGCGGGCGCTCGTGTGTGTCAGCCGGTCTCCAGTACGGCGTCGGCGACGTCCCGGGGCCGGTCCAGCATCACCATGTGGCCGGAGCGTTCGGCGACGCGGAAGGTGCCGTTCAGCAGGTCGGCGAGGGCCCGCTGGCGGTCCAGCCAGTGCGGCGCGCCCGCCGCGAGCACGGTGACCGGCACATCCGGCAGCGGCTTCCGGCGGCGCAGGAGCGCGAGGTCGACTGCCTGGTCGGGGTAGGTGGCGTTCTCGGCGAGGATCGCGTCGAAGGCGCGGCGCGTGGAGTAGACGCCGCGGACGAGGGCAAGGGGAGCCGGATCGCCGCCTCCGGTGCGGGAGGCCCGTATGACGGCGCGGCGCAGGCCCGGCAGCAGGACGCGCGGCGCACCGGCCACGCCGAGCAGCGTGGCGCACGCACGCGTGGCCGCGTCCCGGGCCGGCCCGGCCCGGCGTGGACGCGGGTCCTCCTCGACGCTGGAGTCGACGAGCACGAGGCCCGCCGCCCGCCGGGGCAGCAGCCGGGCGAACGCCTCGGCGTGGAAACCGGCGAGCGAGTGCCCGACCACGGTCGCGGGTCCGTCGAGCCCGAGCGCGTCCAGGACCTGCCCGATCCGCCGGGCCTCGGCGCGGAGCGTCGGCCACGAACGTGCCGGCCCGCTGAGGCCGAGCCCGGGCCGGTCGAACCGCACGACGGTCCGCCGGGGTGCGAGCAGCGGCACGACCGGCTCCCAGTCGAACCAGCACATCCCGAGCCCGGGGGTCAGGACGCACGGCGGTCCCGTGCCGTCGACGCGGACGTGGTGCCGGACCCCGTCGATGCGCACGTGCAGCGCCTCCCCGCCGGCGCGCGGCCGCACGGGAGCACCGCCCCCGCGTTCCTGGATCATGGCCCGCTCTCCCCTCCTGCCCTGTGGTGTGGGGGTGATGACGAGCCTACGTGGCCCGCGACGCGGCCTACGACCGGCGTACACCCGTGGGCAACCGATACCCGGTGGGGGTAGGGTGCGGGCATGAGAACGAGGAGCCGCGAGCGCTACGGACAGCTGCTGCTGTTCGCCGCGCTGCTCTTCGGGATCATCACGATGCACACCCTGGGGCATCCCGCGCAGCACGAGATGGCGCCCTCCGGCGTACCGGTGGCCGCCGCCGCACACCGCGCCCAGGCCCCCACGCAGGCCCACGCGCCCGAGGCGACGGCCACGCCCGTGCCGTCGGTGCATGCCTGGGCGCCCCCGATGACCGGCATGGACCCGCTGTCGGTCTGCCTGGCCGTGCTCGGCTCCTTCACGCTGCTCGTGCTGCTGGCCGCGGCCGCGGCGCGCCCGCGTGACCCCCACGACCCGCCGGTCCGGCCCGCCCGGCCGCTGCGGGCGCTGTGGCCCGACCCCCCGCCGCCGGGATCCCTGCTGACCCGTCTGTCGGTGCTGCGCCAGTAAGCCGGCGCACCGGCCGCCTCGTGCCGCCCGCGCGGATCCTCCCGACGCGGCGCGCCGGAGGCGGTGGACGCGCGCGCCCCTTCCGCACGCACCACACCACGACGAGGTGTCACCCTGTCATGCCTTCTCGCACCACCCCTCACACACGCACCGCGCTCACCCGCCGCACCGTGCTCGGCGCGGCGCTCGCCGCCGCCGGAACGGGAGCTCTGGCGGCCTGCAGGAACCCGGCCGACGCCGGAGCCGGGGCCGGGGCGTCCGGCGCCCCCCGCGGATACGTCGACCCGGCGGGGCCCCAGGTCGCCCTCGCGGAGCGCGCACGCGGCGCCGGTCCGGTCCGGACGGTCCGGCTCACCGCCGCCGCGACCTCGCTCGACCTCGGCGGCCGTACGGTCAGGTCCTGGTCGTACGGCGGCGATCTGCCCGGCAGGGAGGTCCGGGTCACCGCGGGCGACAGGCTCGCGCTGACGCTCGCCAACCACCTCCCCCAGCCGACGTCCATGCACTGGCACGGCGTCGCCCTGCGCAACGACATGGACGGCGTCCCGGGCCTCACCCAGAGCGCGATCGCACCGGGCGCCGCGTTCACCTACCGCTTCACCGTGCCGCACGCCGGCACGTACTGGTTCCATCCCCACTCGGGCACCCAGCTGGACCGCGGGCTGTACGCGCCGCTGATCGTCGAGGACCCGAAGGAGCCCTTGTCGTACGACAAGGAGTGGGTCGTCGTCCTGGACGACTGGGTCGACGGGGTGGACGGGTCGACGCCGGACGCCGTGCTGAGGCAGCTGAGGGGCGGCATGGGCGGGATGGACATGGGCGACCGGGACATGGGCGACGGGGACATGGGCGGCATGAACATGGACGGGGGCGGCTCCATGGACCACTCCGGGCACGGGATGTCCGGCATGTCGGGGATGTCAGGCAGGTCAAGCAGGTCGGGCAGGTCCGCGGAGGGGAGCCCGTCGCCGTCCGCCTCCGGCCCCTCCCGGATGCTCATGGGCGCCCGCAGCCCCCTGCTCGGCGGGGACGCGGGCGATGTGGCCTACCCGTACTACCTGGTCAACGGGCGTACGGCGACGGCGCCCACGGTGTTCCGGGCGCGCCCCGGCGACCGCATCCGGATCCGGCTGGTCAACGCGGGCGGGGACACCGCCTTCCGGGTGGCCCTCGGCGGCCACAGGATGACCGTGACCCACACGGACGGCTACCCCGTACGGCACACGACGACGGACGCGCTGCTGATCGGCATGGGCGAGCGGTACGACGTGCTGGTCACCGCCCGGGACGGCGTCTTCCCGCTGACCGCGTTCGCCGAGGGCAAGAACGCCTCGGCGCGCGCCCTGCTGAGGACGGGGGGCGGCAGCACGCCGGCCGCGTCCGCACGGCCCGGGGAACTGGACGGCCGCGTGCTGACGGCGGACCGGCTGAGGGCCGACGAGTCCGTGGCGCTCGCGTCCCGGGCACCGGACCGGACGGTGCGGCTGCGGCTGACGGGCGGCATGGCGCGGTACGACTGGGCCTTCGACGGCAAGCCCTACACCCCCGGCGGGCGGCATCCCGTGCGGGCCGGTGAGCGGGTGCGGCTCGTCTTCTCCAACGCCACCTCCATGTGGCACCCGATGCATCTGCACGGCCACACCTTCGGGCTGGCCGGCACGACCCACGGGGCACGCAAGGACACCGCGATCGTGCTGCCGCGCGGGAGGCTGACGGTGGACTTCGACGCCGACAACCCGGGGTTGTGGATGGTCCACTGCCACAACGTCTACCACGCGGAGGCGGGGATGATGACGGTGCTCGGCTACCAGGGGTGAGGGCCGGCGGGGTGCCGCACGGGGGGAACGGCCTCCCCGTGCGGCACCCCGCCCCTCGTTCCGGACCCGTTCAGGAGGCGGGGGCGTCGACCTTCACCCGGGCCGCCACCGGCAGGTGATCGCTCCCCGTCCGGGGCAGCGTCCACGAGCTCACCGGTTCCACGTCCCTGACCATGATCTGGTCGATCCGCGCCATGGGGAACGACGCCGGCCAGCTGAACCCGAAGCCGCTGCCCGCCGCGCCCTGCGTGGAGCGCATCTGCGAGGTGACGGCGTTGAGCGCGCGGTCGTTCATGGTGCCGTTGAGATCGCCGAGCAGGATCGCCCGCTCCAGTTTCTCGTCCGCGATGGCCTCGCCCAGCGCGTCCGCGCTGGTGTCCCGCTGCCGGGCGGTGAACCCGGCCTCCAGCTTCACCCGGACGGAGGGCATGTGGGCGACGTAGACGGCGACCTGGCCCTCGGGCGTGGTCACGGTCGCCCGCATCGCCCGCGTCCAGCCCAGCTTGATGTCCACGGCCCTCACCCCGCTCAGCGGGTACTTGCTCCACAGTCCCACGGTGCCCTGCACGGAGTGGTACCTGTACGTCGGCGCGAGCGCCTGCTCGTACACCGGAACAGCGGACGCCTTCAGTTCCTCCAGGGCCAGCACGTCCGCGCCGGAGCCGGCCACGTCGCGGGCGGTGCCGGAGGGGTCGGGGTTGTCGGCGTTGACGTTGTGCGTGGCGACGGTCAGATCGCCACCGCTGCCGGTCTTGTCGCCGAAGAGCCCGCCGAAGAGGTTCAGCCAGACCGCCACGGGCAGCAGGACGGCGATCAGCGCCGTCGCCGACCGGCGGACCAGCGCGAGGACCAGCAGCAGCGGGACGAGCACGACACCGAGCCAGGGCAGGAACGTCTCGGTGAGACTGCCGAGGTTGCCGATGGTGTTGGGGATCCGCGCGTGCACCAGCATCACCAGCGCCAGGAGGACGGCGAGCGCGGCCGGCACCATGCCGCGGCGCCAGATGCCGCGGTCGCCGCGGAGGGTGTGGTACAGGCGCCGGAACCGGGATCCTCGGCGGTCCTGCCCCGTGCCGCCGTTGTCCGTCTCCGTCACGTACGCCTGCGCCATGCCGTCGCCTCACCGCTTGCCGTGCACACCGTCGTCCCCCGGTTACGACCCTAGGGGATGATCGGCTCCGTTCCCCGCCGCCCCATGACGGCCGTACGCGCACGAGGACGACGGAGGGGGCACCCGGAGTTCCGGACGGCGGCCCGGAAAGGGCCTTCTGTGACGAAACCCGCACACGGGCTTCAGGAACTGACGGGTCGTAGCCCCCGCAGCACCGTGTCGACGATCTGCTCGGCGAGGCCCTCCTCCAGTTCGGCGTCGGGGCGCAGCACGGAGCGTACGAGCATGGGGCCGACGAGGATGTCGTTCATCAGGTCGACGTCCACGTCCCCGCGCAGTTCGCCGTTGCGCTGCCCACGGCGCAGGACCTCCAGCCCGAGCCGGCGCCGGGGGGCGATGACGGTCGCGTGGTAGGCGGCCCAGATCCTGGGGCTGCTCTTCATCTGCGCGTGCACATTGCGCAGGATCGCCGAGGAGCGGCTGGCCAGACCGCGCTGCCGCAGCGACTCCAGGAGCACCACGAGGTCGTCGCGCATCGAGGTGCCGGGCAGTTCGGCGTCCCCGGGCTCGGCGGCGCGCATGACGTCGACGAAGAGGTCCTCCTTGTTGCTCCAGCGGCGGTAGATGGTGGCCTTGCCGACGCCGGCGGTGCGGGCGATGCGCTCGATGGACAGGTCCGCGAGGGGCACCCCGTCCTCGATGAGCTTCATCACCCCCTCGATGATGGCCCGTTCGACGGCCTCGCTACGGGGGCGTCCGCGTGCGGGGCAGTCCTGCTGGGGCCGGCTCTCGGCGAGGCTCACGTCGGTCTCCGTCCTTGCTGCGCTCGGATGATTCTCCCCCCGTGCAGGCCGTGAGGGGCACCCGGTGCCGGGGCGCCCCCTCATGACGTACCGTCAGTTCTCGGCCGTGACCAACTCGGCTTCCTGGGTGCCCTCCTGCGGCGCGGGCGCCTTTCCGGGCAGGAAGAGGGCCACGACGACCGCACCGATCACCGCCACCCCCGCACCCCACAGCGCCGTGACGTGCATCGCGTGCAGGAACGCGTCGTTGGCCGGCGAGACCAGCGCCCTGCCGCCGGGACCGAGCTTCGCGGCCACCCCGAGGGTCGCCTCGATCGACTCGCCCGCGGTGTGACGGAGGCCGGCCGGCAGCAGGGAGAGATCGTCCTGGATGCCGTCGCGGTACGTCGCCGACAGGACCGAGCCGAGCACCGCGATGCCGAGCGCGCCGCCGACCTGGCGGAAGGTGTTGCTGAGCGCCGACGCGGAGCCGGCCTTCTCGCGGGGCAGCGCCTGCATGATGACGACGCTGGTGGGGGTCATGATGTGCGCCATGCCGGTGCCCATCAGGAAGAAGACGACCTCCAGGATCCAGATGGGCGTGTCCGCCTCCAGGGCGGAGAACGCGGCGAGCATCGCGGCGATGACCACCATGCCGCCGGTGGTCGTGGCCTTGTTGCCGAACCGGTCGACCAGCAGCCGGGCCCGCGGCGCGAAGATCATCTGCGCGGCGGCCAGCGGCAGCATCAGCAGTCCGGTCTGCAGCGGCGAGTAGCCCCGCACGCTCTGGGTGTAGAAGACGGAGAAGAAGGTCACGCCCATCAACGCGAAGAAGACCAGCGCGATGGCCGCGATGGCGGCGGAGAACACCTTGTTCCGGAAGTACGTGACGTCGATGGACGGGTGGTCGCTGCGCTTCTCGAACACGACGAACAGCGCGAGCACGGCGAGACCCGCGGCGATGGTCGCGAGCACCTTGGTGTCGGTGAAGTCGGCCAACTGGCCGCCCTTGATGATGCCGTAGACCAGCAGGACCAGGCCGACCACGGACAGCACGACGCCGACGGGGTCGACGCGGCCGGGGCGCGGGTCGCGGGAGTCGGGGACCAGCCACACCATCAGGACGAGCGCGAGGAGCACGATCGGCACGTTGATCAGGAAGACGGAGCCCCACCAGAAGTGGTCGAGGAGCACACCGCCGGTGATGGGGCCTATGGCGATGGCGAGGCCGACGCCGCCCGCCCAGATGCCGATGGCCTTGGGCTGCTCGTCACGCTCGAAGACGTTCATGAGGACGGCGAGCGTGGCCGGCATCACGAAGGCGGCGCCGAGCCCCATGAGCGCGCGGAACGCGATGAGCTGGCCCGGCGAGCCCGACTCCGCGGCGAGCGCCGACCCGGCGCCGAACAGGGCGAGACCGGCCAGCAGCGTCTTCTTGCGGCCCATACGGTCGCCCAGGAGCCCCGCGGTGAACAGCAGCCCGGCGAAGACGAGGGTGTAGGCGTTGATGGCCCATTCCAGCTCACTCTGGGTGGCGCCCAGACCGGTCGGCGCCGGAGTGGAGATGGTCTTGATCGCGACGTTCAGGATGGAGTTGTCGAGCACCACGATCAGCAGGCTGAGCATCAGCACGCCGAGGATGGCCCACCGGCGCCGGTGCACCGCCTCGGGCACCCGCCGTGCGACTGGGGCAGCAGGGGTAGTCATGGCGACGAGCCTAGGCGGTTTCCGATACGGAACGGTCTCGTATCGGAATCCTTTACGGAGAACTTAAGAAAATCGGACCGTATGCCGGGACCCGGGGTGAGCGGGGTCGCGCACGCTCCTCTAGCCGCGGGTGGCACGAGGTGCCACCATGGAAACGATCCGGGGACGCCGTCAGGGCGCCTCGAGATGACCGAAGGAGCCGTTGCGATGACGCAGCTTCCGGCTGCCCAGGGGCAGCCCGCTCAGGGTGCGCTCAAGCCCTCCGACAGCAGCAAGGCGCTGTACGGAGGAAAGAGCACCCGCCGCATCACCGTGCGCGACATCACCGCCGCCAAGGACCGCGGCGAGAAGTGGCCCATGCTCACCGCCTACGACGCGATGACCGCGTCCGTGTTCGACGAGGCCGGCATCCCGGTCATGCTCGTCGGCGACTCGGCCGGCAACTGCCACCTCGGGTACGACACGACCGTGCCCGTCACCCTCGACGAGATGACCATGCTCTCCGCCGCCGTCGTACGCGGCACCCGGCGCGCCCTGATCGTCGGCGACCTGCCCTTCGGCTCGTACCAGGAGGGCCCCGTGCAGGCGCTGCGCTCGGCCACCCGCCTGGTGAAGGAGGCCGGGGTCGGCGCCGTGAAGCTGGAGGGCGGCGAGCGCTCGCACCGCCAGATCGAACTGCTGGTCGAGTCCGGTATCCCGGTCATGGCGCACATCGGCCTGACCCCGCAGTCCGTGAACGCCATGGGCTACCGCGTACAGGGCCGCGGCGAGGAGGCGGCGCACCGGCTGCTGCGGGACGCCAAGGCCGTGCAGGACGCGGGCGCCTTCGCGGTGGTCCTGGAACTGGTGCCGGCGGAACTGGCCGCCGAGGTCACCCGCACGCTGCACATCCCCACGGTCGGCATCGGCGCGGGCCCGGACACGGACGCACAGGTGCTGGTGTGGACCGACATGCTCGGCCTGACCGGGGGCCGGGTGCCGAAGTTCGTCAAGAAGTACGCGGACCTGCGCCAGGTCATGGGTGACGCGGCCAGGGCGTTCGCCGAGGACGTCGTGGGCGGCGCCTTCCCGCTCGAGGAGCACTCCGTGCACTGACACCCGCCCGGGCCCTGCCGCCACGGCAGCCGGACCCCCGTGGGCCGTCCCCGCCCGGCCGCGTCCCCCCGCGCCGGCCCGCCCGACGGCCCCGTCCCGCGCCCCCCGCAGGGGCGCCGCGACAGCCCGCCGATCTTCCCCCGTCGGCGGGCTGTCGTGTCTTGCGCCTGCGTACTGTCGGCGGCCTTCTCAGCGTGGCTGTAGGCGGGCTGTCGGTGGCTGTAGGCGGGCTGTCGGTGGCTGTAGGCCGGCTGTCGGTGGTTTGTCGGTGGCGGCTGACACCGTGGCCGGCATGACGCGAATCGACAAGAACCCCGGCAGGGCCGCCCCGGACGCGGCCGTCACCGTACGGGGGCTGGTCAAGCACTACGGCGAGACCAAGGCGCTGGACGGCGTCGACCTCGATGTGCGCGAGGGCACCGTCCTCGGCGTGCTCGGGCCGAACGGCGCCGGCAAGACCACCCTCGTCCGCTGCCTGTCCACCCTCATCACCCCGGACGCCGGCCACGCGACCGTCGCCGGCTACGACGTGATACGCCAGCCGCGGCAGACGCGGCGAGTGATCGGCCTCACCGGGCAGTACGCCTCGGTCGACGAGAAGCTCTCCGGGTACGAGAACCTGTACATGATCGGCAGGCTCCTCGACCTGCCCCGCAAGGAGGCCCGCGCCCGGGCCGACGGGCTCCTGGAGCGGTTCTCCCTCACGGAGGCCGCCAAGCGCCCGGCGTCCACGTACTCCGGCGGTATGCGGCGGCGGCTGGACCTCGCCGCCTCCATGATCGGCCGCCCGGCCGTCCTGTATCTCGACGAGCCGACCACCGGCCTCGACCCGCGCACCCGCAACGAGGTGTGGACCGAGGTCAGGCGGATGGTCGCCGAGGGCGCCACGGTGCTGCTCACCACCCAGTACATGGAGGAGGCCGAGCAACTGGCCTCCGAGCTGACCGTCATCGACCGCGGCAAGGTCATCGCAGGCGGCCGCATCGACGAGCTGAAGGCGAGGGTCGGCGGCCGCACGCTGCGCATCCGCCCGGCGGACCCGCTGGAGCTGCGCCCGACGGCCGCGGCGCTGGACGAGTTCGGCCTCACCGGCCCCGGGAACGCGACCGTGGACACCGAGACCGGCACGGTCCTCGTGCCGGTCCTCAGCGACGAGCAGCTGACCGCGGTGGTCGGCGCGCTCACCGCCCGCGGCGTCACGCTCGCCGGCATCACCACCGAACTGCCCAGTCTCGACGAGGTGTTCCTGTCCCTCACCGGCCACAAGGCCAGTGCCCCGCAGGGCCCCTCCCCCGCCCGCGAGGAGGTCGCCGCATGAGTTCCGCCGCCGTCACCGCATCCGCCGCACCGGTCGTGGAGGGCCGCATCGGACTGCGCGCCAACCTGCGCCACATCGGCGCCCTGGTCCGCCGCAACCTGCTGTGGATCCGGCAGGACCCCGAGTCCATGTTCGACGCGATCCTGATGCCGATCGTCTTCACCCTGCTGTTCGTGTTCGTCTTCGGCGGCGCCATCGCGGGCACCCACAACCGCGACGCCTACGTCAACTACGTGGTCCCCGGCCTCATGGCGATGATGGGCATGAACATCGCGATGGGGGTCGGGACCGGCTTCAACCAGGACTTCCAGACGGGGGTGATGGATCGCTTCCGGTCCCTGCCGATCGCCCGCTTCTCCGTCCTGATCGCCAAGATCACCGTGGAGATCGGCCGCATGCTGGTCGCCACGGCCGTGCTCCTCACGGTCGGGTTCCTCCTCGGCCTGTCCGTGTCGAACGTGCCGGGGCTGTTCGCCGCCGTCGGGCTGTCGATGGTGTTCGGCTTCGGCATCATGTGGATCTTCCTGACCATGGGCGTCGTGATGAAGAACGCCCAGGCCATCCAAGCGATGGGGTTCCTCGTGCTGATGCCTCTGCAGTTCGGCTCGTCCATCTTCGCGCCGACGAACACGATGCCCGGCTGGCTCCAGGCGTTCACCGACTACAACCCGCTGTCATCGCTGGCGGACGCCGCCCGCGGCCTGATGAACGGCGGCCAGCCCATCGCCCACGACGTGCTCGTGACCGTGATCTGGTCGGTGGTGCTCACGGCGCTCATGGCACCGATCGCCATCCGCAAGTTCACCTCCAAGAGCTGACCCGGGCACCGACCGCGCCGGTCCGCGTCAGACGAGGGCGGCGGCCTCCTCCAGGGAGAGCCCGCCGCCCTCCGCGTACGCCGCCCGGAACGCCTGCTCGCCCAGCACGGCCCGGATGCCCGCCTCCGCCCTCTCGCGCGCCTCGCGTTCCGCCGGAGCCGGGACGTGGCCGGGCGGCAGCAGCCCGTCGGCGGCGGCCAGGCACAGGGCGGCGTCCCGGGCGCGGCGCCCGCCGTCCAGGCCGGCGAGCACGATCGCGGCGGTGACCAGTTGCAGGGAGGGCAGATGCGGCGCGATCACCTGGGTCATCTGGTCCCCGGCGCGCACGAGCGCCTCGCGCACCTTGGGCAGCGCCTCGTCGTAGCGCTCCTCGGCCGTGTCCAGCCATGCCTCCAGACCGAGCACGAACGCCTCGAAGACCACGAAGGTGATGGCCTCGAACTCGACGCGCAGCAGGCTCAGTTGCTCGCGCGCCTCGGACACGCGGCCGGTGCGGCAGAGCCACATCGCCAGGAACATCCGGGCCGCCGGCAGGGCGTCGTGCCCCGAGCCGTGATCCCCTTCGAGCACCTGGCGCAGCAGTTCCTCGCCCCGCTCGCCCTGCCCCGCGTCGAGCAGGACGCCGCCGAGGCGGGCGCCGAGCACGGCCTTCTGGGAGCGGGCGCCGAGCTGTTCGGCGTGCTCCCGGGCGGCCTCGTAGTCGGCGGCGGCGAGCAGGTAGTCGCCGCGGCGTTCATGGGCCTCGCCGCGTGCGGACAGGGCCTCGGCCACGCCCCACGCGTCCCCGATCCGGCGGAAGGTCTCCAGCGCCTCGTCCGCGTCCCGGGTGGCGTCGCCCGCCCAGTGGCTGCGGTTGGCGAGGATGTTGGCCCGCATCTGCAGGGTCTGGGCCAGTTCCCAGGCGCAGCCGAGCTCGCGGCAGGTGCGCACCGACTCGTCGAGGACCGCGCGCATACGGTCCAGGTCACCGGTGAACAGGACGGCGAAGAACCACAGGAAGCCGGGCACGCGGCAGGTCTGCGGCTGGCCGGGACGGTAGGTCTCGCTGATGATGCGCAGTTTCTGCTTGGCCTGCGGCGTCTCCCACGCCTGCAGATCGATGTCCATACAGGCGAGATGGATCAGATGGGCGCCGCGGCGGGCCTCGTCGAGCACCTCGGGGCGCATCGGCGGCGGGGCGTCGGTGCACTTCTCGGTCAGGTCCGGCGCGGGCCGCCCGGGTGGTGCGAAGGGGTCGGGGCCGAGGGCCATCACGGCCTGGGCCCAGATACGGGCCTCGGTGCGCAGATCGCGCATCTGCCAGTACCAGGCCAGCGAGAGCAGCAGGCACAGCGCCTCCTGCTCGTCGTCGGCGGCGACGGCGCGGCGCAGGGCGGTGCGCAGGTTCTCGTACTCCACCTGGAGCCGTTCGATCGCGGCGCGCTGCCCCGACGAGCGCAGCAACGGGTCGGTGGTGCGGGCGAGTTCGCGGTAGTACGTGAGGTGGGCGCGCTCGGCGCCGGGCCGCTCGCCCGAGGCGTCGAGCCGTTCGCCCGCGTACTCGGCGACGGTCTCCAGGAGCCGGTAGCGCATCTCCCCGTCCGCCGAAGGGGCCGCCACCACCAGGGACTTGTCGACGAGCGAGCCGAGCGCCTCCAGTGCGGCGGGGCCGCACACGGCCTCGGCGGCGGTGAGGTCGCAGCCGCCGGCGAACACCGACAGCCTCCGCAGCACGGTGCGTTCGTCCGTGCCGAGGAGGTCCCAGGACCAGTCGACGACCGCACGCAGAGTCTGCTGCCGCGGCAGCACGGTACGGCTGCCGGAGGTGAGCAGCCGGAAGCGGTCGTCGAGCCGGTCCGCGATCTGCCGCGGCGACAGCATCCGGAGCCGGGCGGCCGCCAGCTCGATGGCGAGCGGCAGTCCGTCGAGCCGGCGGCAGATCTCGGCCGCCGCCTCGGGGTCGTCCTCGACGCTGAAGCCGGGCCGGGCGGCGGCGCCGCGGTCGGCGAGCAGCCTCAGCGCGTACGGCTGCGGCAGCGGCTCGACCGGGCGCAGCAGCTCGCCCGGCACGCCGAGGGGCTCGCGGCTGGTGGCGAGGACCGTCAGGCCGGGGCAGCGTTCGAGGAGGTGCTCGACGAGCCGGGCGGCGGCGTCGACGATGTGCTCGCAGTTGTCGAGGATGAGCAGCATGCGGCGCCGCGCGCAGTGCTCGGCGAGCCGGGTGAGGGGGTCGTCGTGCCGGTCGGCCACGGCACGCATCTCCTCGGCGCCGGCGCCGCGCATCACCGTCTCGCGCGCCCCGACGGCGGTGAGCACGGCCTCGGGCACGGCCTCCGGGTCGTCGACCGGCGCCAGTTCGGCCATCCAGACCCCGTCCCGGGCGGTGTGCGCCACGGCCTCGGCGGCCTCCTGCGACAGCCGGGTCTTGCCGGCGCCGCCGGGCCCGAGCAGGGTGACGAGCCGGGCGCCGGCCAGGTCGGCGCGGAGGGTGTCGATGTCGGCCTCCCGCCCGACGAAGGAGGTGAGGCGGGCGCGGAGGTTGCCCGGGGGCGGTGCGGGATACGTCCCGCGGCCGGAGGAGCCCCCCGAGGCACCGGCGGCGTGCGGGGCGGAGGCCGGGGCGCCCGGGCCCGAGGAGCCGGAAGCGGGGACGTGCGAGCCGGAGGCGGGGACACGGAAGCCGGAGGCCGCGGTCTGCGAGGCGGAGGCCGGGGCGCCCGGGCCCGAGGAGCCGGAAGCGGGGACGTGCGAGCCGGAGGCGGGGACACGGAAGCCGGAGGCCGCGGTCTGCGAGGCGGAGGCCGGGGCGCCCGGGCCCGAGGAGCCGGAAGCGGGGACGTGCGAGCCGTACGCGGGGACGCGGAAGCCGGAGGCCGCGGTCTGCGAGGCGGAGGCCGGGGCGCCCCGGCCCGAGGAGCCGGAAGCGGGGACGTGCGAGCCGGAGGCGGCTGTTTGCGGGGCGGGGGCGGGGGTCTGCGGGCCGGACCCGGAGGCGTACGGGCGGGGGCCGGAAGCGGAGGCGTGCGGGTGGGAGTGGGGCGGCGCGACTTCGGGGGCATGCAGCAGTTCCTCGTGCAGGGACCGCAGCTCGGGCCCGGGATCGGAGCCGAGCCGGTCGGCGAGCAGTTGCCGTACGGCCTCGTAGGCGGCCAGTGCCTCCGCGGGGCGGCCCGCGTCACGCAGGGCCCGCAGGCGCAGGACCTGGAGGGGCTCGTCGAGGGGGTGGAGGTCGCACAGCGCGGTCAGCTCGGGCAGGTGCTGCCCGCCGTGGCCGAGAGCGAGGGCCGCGGTCAGCCGGGCGCGGCGCGCGTCGAGGCGGCGGCTCTCCCAGCGGGCCGCCTCGGCGGCGCGCTCCGGGAGGTCGGCGAGGGCGGGCCCGTGCCACAGGGCGAGGGCGTCGTCGAGGACGACGGCCGCCTTCGCGGGGTCGCCGTCGGCCAGGGCCCGCAGCCCCTCGCCGGTCAGCCGCTCGAAGCGGTGCAGGTCGACGTCCTCCGGGGCCGCGGTCAGCCGGTAGCCGCCGTGGACCGACTCCACCGCATGCGGCCCGAGCGCCCGGCGCAGCCGCCCGACCAGCGCCTGCAGGGCCCCGGTGGCATCGGCGGGCGGGTCACCGGACCACACCTCGTCGACGAGGAGGACGGCGGGGACGGCCCGGTCCGTCCGCAGGGCGAGCACGGTCAGCAGGGCACGCAGCCGGGCCCCGCCGACCGGGACGGGCGAGCCGTCGGCGCGGAGGGCCTGGGTGGTGCCGAGGATGCGATAGCGCACGGGGTTCATTGTCTCCGGCGGCGCCGGAACCGGTCACGGGGTTCGGGCGGTGCGGCGCCGCGTCCCTCACAGCCTCGCCGGAACCCGGTCCCCCGCGCGAGACGTTTTCGGGGTACGCCCGGTACGGTCGGGCAGTCCGCAGCATCAGCCGAATCCAGGGAGTCCCATGACCACCGCCGCCACCCGGCGCAGCGACCGGAGGATCAGCCCCGTCTTCGTCGGGCTGCTGGCCGTCACGGCGGTCACCGGCTGGGCCACCTGGAGCGGGTTCGCCGCGCAGCCCGGCGTGGCCGTGTTCCTGTTCGTGACGGCCGCGTGGATCGTCTCGCTGTGCCTGCACGAGTACGCGCACGCGCGCACCGCCCTGCACAGCGGGGACATCTCGGTGGGCGCGAAGGGCTATCTCACGCTCAACCCGCTGAAGTACACGCACGCCCTGCTGAGCATCGTCCTGCCGGTGATCTTCGTGATCATGGGAGGTATCGGCCTGCCGGGCGGCGCGGTCTTCATCGAGCACGGGCGCATCCGGGGGCGCTGGCGGCACAGCCTGATCTCGGCCGCCGGCCCGCTGACGAACGTGCTGTTCGCGGCCGTGTGCACGGCACCGTTCTGGCTGCACGCGCTGGACGGGGTGCCCGACGACTTCCAGTACGCGCTGGCGTTCCTGGCCCTGCTCCAGGTCACGGCCGCGCTGCTGAACTCCCTGCCGGTGCCGGGCCTGGACGGGTACGGGGTGATCGAGCCGTGGCTGTCGCACGGGGTGCGCCGCCAGGTGGAGCCGTTCGCGCCGTTCGGGCTGCTCGCCGTGTTCGCGCTCCTGTGGTTGCCGTCGGTGAACAGCGTCTTCTTCGACACCGTCGACTCGCTCCTGAACACCCTGGGCATCGACGACGTGCACCGCTACTGCGGTCAGGAGCTCTACCGCTTCTGGCGGGGCACGAACGAGTACTGCGCGCCGGCGGGCTAGCCCCGGCCGCCGCTCAGCCGGTGGCGGACGAGCGGCGCTCCCGGTCGCGGCGGGCGTAGTACCAGGTCATGTTGGAGGCCAGTCCCGCGAGCAGCACCCAGACGACCCCCAGCCAGCTGCCCCGGGAGAAGGAGACGACGGCCGCGGCGACGGCGAGGACGCACACGGCGAGGGCGTAGCGGGCGAGGCGGGGCATGGCGGTCGGCTCCTGACGGACGGACGGCGTGGTCGTACGGCCTCCAGTGTCCCCCATGCCCCCGCGCCCGCTACACGTCCGTCACCCGCAGACCGGCGTGTGCCTTGTACCGCCGGTTGACGGAGATCAGGTTCGCGACGAGGGACTCGACCTGGTGGGCGTTGCGCAGCCGCCCCGCGAAGATGCCGCGCATGCCCGGGATACAGCCGGCCAGCGCCTGCACCGTCTCGACGTCGGCGCGCTCCTCCCCGAGGACCATGACGTCGGTGTCGATCCGGTCGACCTCCGGGTCCAGGAGCAGAACGGCGGACAGGTGGTGGAAGGCGGCGGTGACCCGTGAGTCCGGCAGCAGCGCGGCGGCCTGCTCGGCGGCGCTGCCCTCCTCGGGCTTGAGCGCGTAGGCGCCCTTCTTGTCGAAGCCGAGCGGGTTGACGCAGTCGACGACGAGCTTGCCGGCCAGTTCCCCGCGCAGGGACCGGAGCGTCGCGCCGTGGCCGTCCCACGGCACGGCCACGATCACGATGTCGCTGCGCCGGGCGGTCTCGGCGTTGTCGGCGCCCTCGACACCGTGGCCGGTCTCCTCGGCGGCCGCCCGGGCGCGCTCCGCGGCACGCGAGCCGATGATCACCTTCTGGCCGGCCCTGGCGAGCCGGTAGGCGAGGCCCTTGCCCTGCGGCCCGGTACCGCCGAGCACGCCGACGACGAGCCCCGAGACGTCGGGGAGGTCCCAGGGGTCCTTGGGCGGGGCCTTGGGTGCACTGTCGGAAGAGGTCATGGGCCGACTCTACGGGCGACGGGCCGTGCGTTGCGTGGTGCGGTTCCTGCGGCACTTGGGCCGGCGCTTCGCCCGCGGGGGGCGAATTCGGGGTGAACTCCGCGTCCCGCGCCGCCGATTGCGGCAGGATGCCCTCCCATGGACGCCGTACGGGTCGCATTGCTGCGGGAAGTGCTCGCCGGGACGGAGTGGCTGGGGGCCACACGGCGGTTCGCGGGGGCGCTGCGGGCGTCGGTGGTGTCGCACGGGGGCGGGCTGCTGCTCGTGGGCACGGCGGAGCACGAGCCGTGGCATCTGGCGGCGCACCTGGTCGACGAGGCCGCGTGGTCGGGGACGCCCGAGCTGTCGCCGACGCTGGTGCGGCACGGGGCGCGGGCCTCGGATCCAGCGCATCTGGCGGTGGGGCTCGGGCGGCTGTCGGCGGCGCGGCGCGGGGAGACGCTGCTGGTGGTGTCGCCGGGCGCGCCGGGGGCCGGGCTCCTGGAGCGGGTCCACGACGCGCGGCGGGCCGGGGCCGTGGTGCTGGCGCTGGACGCCGGGGACGACGACCTGACGGCGATGGCGCACGAGGCGCTGGCGGTGCCGCGGGACACGGATCTCGATCTGGACACCGTGCAGCACCTGGTGAGCGCGGCGGCGGGGGAGAACGCGCTGCCCGCGCCGCGGGGGCGCCGGCGCTTCCGGGACCGGTTGTCGCGGCTGGCCGATCAGCTGACGGCGCCGCCGCCGGTGCGCTGGTAGGCGCCGAAATCCGGTTGCCCCGGTCGCTGGGGCCGCGTGAGCATGGCCGGTCGTGACCGACGACGGCTCCGCTTCCCCCCTGCCCGCACCCGTAGAGGTGCCCGTACCGGCAGCCGCGCCCGAGGCGGGGTCCGCACCCGGCGCCGAGGACGCGCCCGCTCCCGGCGGCTCACGGCTGCGGGCGCTGCTTCCCGACCTCGCGCCCTGGCACGCGTCGGAGGACTTCCGGCGGCTGTGGCTGGCCGGGCTGATCACCAACTTCGGCACCTTCCTCACCTTCGTGGCGCTGCCCGTGCAGCTCAAGGAACTCACCGGGTCGGCGGCGGCCGTGGGTGCGATCGGTGCCGTCGAGCTCGTTCCGCTGATCGTCTTCGGCCTGTACGGCGGCGCACTCGCCGACGCGTACGACAAGCGGAAGCTGATCCTCTCCACCGAGGCGGGGCAGGGGCTGCTGTCCGCCGTGCTGCTGCTCAACGCGCTGCTGCCCCGGCCCGCGGTCTGGCCCCTGTACGTCGTCGCCGCCCTGTCCTCGGCGCTCGGCTCGCTCCAGCGTCCGGCCCTCGACGCCCTCGTCCCGCGCATCGTGGCACACGACCACCTGCCGGCCGCCGCCTCGCTCAACTCGCTGCGCTGGACGGTCGGCGGGGTCGCGGGCCCGGCGCTGGCGGGCGTGGTCGTCGCCTACGCCGGGCTCGGCGCGGCGTACGGCGCGGACCTCGCGACCTTCGTGGTGTCGGTCGTACTGGGCCTGGGCCTCGCGGCGTCGCCCGCCTCGCACAAGGCGGCGAAGCCGTCGCTGCGGTCGGTCGCGGAGGGCGCGCGCTACGCGTGGGGCCGCAAGGAACTGCTGGGCACGTACACCGTCGACATCGCCGCGATGTTCTTCGCGATGCCGCTGGCGGTCCTGCCGTTCCTCGCGGACGAGTTGCACGCCGAGTGGTCGCTGGGGCTGATGTACGCGGCGATTCCGGCGGGGTCGCTGATCGTGTCGCTGACGAGTGGATGGACGTCGCGGATCAGCCGGCACGGCCGGATGGTGGTCCTCGCCGTGGCGGGGTGGGGCCTGGCGATCGCGGCGGCGGGCGTCGCGCGCGACGTCTGGCTGGTGGTGCTGTTCCTGACCCTGGGCGGCTGCTTCGACATGGTCAGCGGGATCTTCCGGTCCGCGATCTGGAACCAGACGATCCCCGATGAGCTGCGCGGCCGTCTGGCCGGCATCGAGCTGCTGTCGTACTCGGTCGGCCCGCAGCTCGGCCAGGTCCGCTCGGGTGGCATGGCGGCGTGGACGAACGTGCGCACCTCGGTCTGGTCGGGGGGCCTGCTGTGTGCGGGCGCGGCGGCGCTGCTGGCCCTGTGCCTGCCGTCGCTGATGCGCTACGACGTCCGTACCGACGAGCACGCGCTGCGGCTGCGGGCCCGGCGTGAGGGGGCGGTGGGCTGACGCGGCCCGCCCGGGGGGCCGTCCCGCCCACCCGCCGGGGCGGGTGGGCGGCCGCCGTCAGTCGTCGTCCCGCTCCGCCGCGGGCGCGTCATGCCACCGCGGATCCGTCTCCCACTCCAGGTTCCGCTCGCGTGCCGTCTCCATCGCGTGCTCCGCCTCCTGACGGGACGTGTACGGCCCGAAGCGGTCCTTCGCGGGGCACTCGGGGCCCTCCTCGACCTTCTGGTGGACCAGGCAGTAGAACCACTCCCCCGGCTTCCCGACCGTCCGCTTCCTGAACAGCGCCATCGCAGGAGCTCCTTTCACCAGGGCCATGGTCCCGCACGCCCGCTGGATAGACTCGCTGACATGTCTGGCCAGTCACTGCTCGTACCAGGAGAGCTGTCTCCCACCCGTTCGGTACCCGGAAACATCCGCCGCCCCGAGTACGTCGGCAAACCGGCGCCGGCCCCGTACACCGGCCCCGAGGCGCAGAGGCCCGAGACCGTCGAGGCGATGCGGGCCGCCGGGCGGATCGCGGCGCGTGCGATGGCCGAGGCCGCGAAGATCATCGCGCCGGGTGTCACCACGGACAAGCTGGACCGGGTCGCCCACACGTACATGTGCGACCACGGGGCCTATCCGTCGACGCTGGGCTACCGCGGTTTCCCCAAGTCGCTGTGCACCTCGGTCAACGAGGTGATCTGCCACGGCATCCCGGACTCCACGGTGCTGCGCGACGGCGACATCGTCAACCTGGACGTGACGGCGTACATCGGCGGCGTGCACGGCGACACCAACGCCACCTACCTGGTCGGGGACGTGGACGAGGAGTCGCGGCTGCTCGTCGAGCGCACCCGTGAGGCGCTCAGCCGGGCGATCAAGGCCGTCAGGCCCGGCCGCCAGATCAACGTCATCGGGCGGGTCATCGAGTCGTACGCGAAGCGGTTCGGCTACGGCGTCGTGCGGGACTTCACCGGGCACGGGATCAACTCGTCGTTCCACTCCGGGCTGATCATCCCGCACTACGACAGCCCGCACGCGACCACCGTGCTGCAGCCGGGCATGACCTTCACCATCGAGCCGATGCTCACGCTCGGGACGCACGAGTACGACATGTGGGACGACGGCTGGACCGTGGTGACGCGGGACCGCAGGCGCACGGCCCAGTTCGAGCACACCCTGGTCGTCACGGGCACCGGCGCGGACATCCTGACCCTCCCCTAGGGCCCGGCGCGGACGGCGGGCGGGAGTGCGCCGCGTCCACCGGGTGGGCTGTGTGCTGTGGGCTCCGCCGCCGATCCGGGGGTAGGGTTTTACCGACAGGGTGTCGGTAAAAGCTGGAGGCCCGATGCAGACGCCGGACCCGGCCCGCGCGGCGTTCTCCACGCTCATCCGCGACGCGTCGCACCAGCAGCACACGGAGGCGGAGACCTCGGCGTTCATGAGCGACCTGCTCGGCGGCAGGCTGGGGGTCGACGCGTACGCGCGGTACACCGAGCAGCTGTGGTTCGTGTACGAGGCGCTGGAGACCGGCGGAGAGCGGCTGGCCGGGGACCCGGTGGCCGGGCCCTTCCTGCGGCCGGAGCTGCTGCGGCTGCCGTCGCTGGAGCGGGACCTCGCGCATCTGCGCGGCCCGGGCTGGCGGGCGGGCCTCACGGCGCTGCCCGCGACACGGGCGTACGCGGCCCGGGTGCGGGAGTGTGCCGAGCGATGGCCCGCCGGGTACGTCGCCCACCACTACACGCGCTATCTGGGCGACCTCTCCGGCGGCCAGATCATCCGCGACAGGGCCGAGAAGACATGGGGCTTCGCCCGGAAGGGCGACGGGGTCCGGTTCTACGTGTTCGACGGGATCCCCAGCCCGGCCGCGTTCAAGAGGGGTTACCGGGCGCTCCTGGACGGGATCCGGGCGGACGACCTGGAGAGGCAGCGGGTCATCGCCGAGTGCAAGCGGGCGTTCGCGCTGAACACCGACGTCTTCCGGGCCCTGGGCGAGGAGTTCCGGCTGAGCGCCTGACGCTCCGGGCCGAGGGCCCGGAGGGGGAGGCCGGCCGCGCCCACGCCGCGGAGCCGTACACCGCTCAGCGACGATCAGCGCTCCAGGAACACCCGTCCTCCCACCTCCACCCAGCCCTCCGGCTGCGGTGCCGTCAGGATCTGCGAGCCCGCCCCCTGGACGATGTTGAGCGCGCGGCCCAGCCGGGCCGTGAGCAGCAGGGCCGCCGCGCCCGTCGCCTCGTCCTCGTCGATCCCCCCGGTGCAAGCACCGGCTCCACCGGAGCGGCTGACGCCGCGCTCATCGATGCGGCCGGGGAAGGCCCGGGCGCGGACGCGGCCGGCGGGCTCGTCCTCCCACGCCCAGGCGTAGATCCACTCACCTGGGGGCGGCACGGGCAGGGCGTCCACCTCGGCGGCCGTCGGGTACTGGCGCAGGGTGCGCGGCGGGGCCCACTCCGGGCGGGCCTCGATCCAGCTGAACTCACCGTCCAGGCGGGTGCCCACGACTCCGGCGGGGGTGACGAGTTCGGGCACGTCGAGCAGCCAGGCCGTGCCCACGCAGGGGTGCCCGGCGAACGGCAGCCGCAGCGTCGGCGTGTAGATGTCGATGACGCCGCGCTCGGGGTCGTCGACGAAGACGGTCTCGCTGAAGCCGAGCTTCGCGGCGAACGCCTGCCGCTCGTCACGTCCGGGGAGCGTCGAACCGTCGCGGACGACGCCGAGTTCGTTGCCGTATCCACCGCCCGGTCCGCAGAAGACGCGCAGCACGTCGTAGTCAGTCACGCGGGCATTCAAGCATCCCGCGGACGGCGGGCAGGGCCCGTGGGCGCCCCCGCGGGCACGGCGGCCGGAAGGGGGTGGGATCCAGATCACGTATCCGGGGGATGGGCAGGTGAGGTAAGGCTCAGGTAACTTAGGCAAGCCTCACCACACCGCGTGGCTCCCTCCGCGCGATGTGCCGCCGTCCGTTCCCTGGAGCATGTATGCGAGCCGTCCGACTCTCCGTCGTCACCGCCGCCGCCACCGCGGCCGCCCTGACCGCCGTCACGGGGTGTACGGAGAAGAGCAGCGCCGAGGGCGGCGACCGCGTGATCACCGTCACGGCGACGGACGACGCCTGCAAGGTGTCGAAGAAGCGGTTCCCGGCCGGGCACATCGAGCTCGACATCGAGAACAAGGGCTCCAAGGTCACCGAGGTCTACGTCCTCTTCCCGGACGACCGGGTCGTCGCCGAGCGCGAGAACATCGGTCCCGGCACCAAGCAGAAGGTCACCGCCGAGGTGAAGGCGGGCGGCTACCGGATCGCCTGCAAGCCCGGCATGAAGGGCAAGGGCATCCGCCAGGACGTCACGGCCACCGGCGGCAGCACCGCCGCCCGCGACCCCCGCCTGGACCAGGCCGTCGCCGCCTACCGCCAGTACGTGCAGCAGCAGGCCGACGACACGCTGCCCCGCGTCGAGGCGTTCGCGAAGGCGGTCGAGGACGGTGACCTGGCGGCCGCGAAGAAGGCGTACGCGACCTCCCGCATCGGCTGGGAGCGCACGGAGCCCGTCGCCGAGTCCTTCGGCGACATCGACCCGAAGGTCGACGTCCGCGCCGACGGCCTGGAGCAGGGCCAGAAGTGGACCGGCTGGCACCGCCTGGAGAAGGCCCTGTGGGCGGACGGCAGGCTCGGCACCGAGGAGAAGGCCCTCGCCGGCCGGCTCGTGACGGACCTGAAGGACTGGCAGGAGCGGGTCGGGAAGGCCGAGATCACCCCGACGTCCATGGCCAACGGCGCCAAGGAGCTGCTCGACGAGGTCGCCACCGGCAAGGTCACCGGCGAGGAGGAGCGCTACTCGCACACCGACCTGGTCGACTTCAAGGCCAACGTCGAGGGCGCGCAGAAGGCGTACGAACTCCTCAGGCCCGTCGCGCAGAAGAACGACGCGGCCCTGGCCGAGGAGCTCGACCGGCAGTTCGCGGCGCTGAACACGCTGCTCGACACGCACCGCACGAAGGGGGCGGACGCGGCGCAGTACGACTTCGTCTCCTACGACAAGGTCGGCGCCGGCGACCGCAAGGAGCTCTCGGACGCGGTCAACGCGCTCGCGGAGCCGCTGTCGAAGCTCGCCGCCGCCGTCGCGAAGTGAGGGGGACCCGGATCATGACGGACACGACGGACACGACCACGCCGGGCTCCGCCTCCCCGGCGCCCTCCCGGCGCGCGCTGATCGGCTGGGGCGGGGCGGGCCTGGCGCTCGGCGCCGCCGTTGGCGGCGGCGCGGTGGCCACGACCCGCGTCGGCGACGACGCGGAACCGGCCGGTGCCGCGACGGGCGGCGCGGTCGGCTTCCACGGCGTCCACCAGGCGGGCATCGCGACGCCGGTGCAGGACCGGCTGCACTTCGCCGCGTTCGACGTGAAGACCGGCGACCGCGCCGAGTTCGTGCGGATGCTCAAGGACTGGACCGAGGCCGCGCGGCGGATGACCGCGGGCAGGTCGGTCGGCGAGGGCGCGTTCGGCGGGCTCGCCGAGGCGCCGCCGGACGACACCGGCGAGGCGCTGGGCCTCAAGCCGTCACGGCTCACACTGACGATCGGCTTCGGGCCGTCCTTCTTCCAGAAGTTCGGGCTCGCGGACAAGCGGCCCGAGGCCCTGGTGGACCTGCCCGCGTTCCCCGGCGACAACCTCGACAAGTCCCGCACCGGCGGCGACCTGTGCGTCCAGGCCTGCGCGGACGACCCCCAGGTCGCCGTGCACGCGATCCGCAACCTGGCCCGCATCGGATTCGGCAGGGTCGCCGTCCGCTGGTCCCAGCTCGGCTTCGGCAAGACCTCGTCGACGACCCCGGACGCCCAGACGCCGCGCAACCTCTTCGGGTTCAAGGACGGCACCCGCAACATCGCCGGCACACAGACGGACCGGCTGAAGAAGTTCGTATGGGTCGCGGACGGGGACGGCCCGGCGTGGATGGCGGGCGGCTCGTACCTCGTCGCCCGGCGCATCCGCATGAACATCGAGACCTGGGACCGCACCTCGCTGCAGGAGCAGGAGGACGTCTTCGGCCGCAGCAAGGGCGAGGGCGCCCCCGTCGGCAGGGCGAAGGAGCACGACGAGCCGTTCCTGAAGGCGATGAAGCCCGACGCGCACGTCCGCCTCGCGCACCCCGACGCCAACAACGGCATCACGATCCTGCGCCGGGGCTACTCCTTCACCGACGGCACGGACGGGCTCGGCCGCCTCGACGCGGGCCTGTTCTTCCTCGCCTACCAGCGCGACCCGCGCAAGGGCTTCATCCCGCTGCAGCGCAGGCTGTCGGCGTCGGACGCGCTCAACGAGTACATCCAGCACGTGGGTTCGGCCGTCTTCGCCGTACCGCCCGGCGTCCGCGACAAGGACGACTGGTGGGGCCGGACGCTGCTGACCGAGGAGGCGTAGTCAGTTGTTCTCCAACTATCTGATCGGTCTGCGCGAGGGCCTGGAAGCCAGCCTCGTCGTCGGCATCCTGATCGCCTATCTGGTCAAGACGGGCCGGCGGGACGCGCTGAGGCCCATCTGGACCGGCATCGGCATCGCGGTGACCATCGCGCTGGCCTTCGGCAGCCTCCTCGAGTTCGGCTCCCAGGAGCTGACGTTCGAGGCGCAGGAGGCGCTCGGCGGCTCCCTGTCGGTGCTCGCGGTCGGCCTGGTGACGTGGATGGTCTTCTGGATGCGGCGCACCGCCCGGCATCTGAGGTCGGAACTGCACGGCAAGCTGGACGCGGCCCTGCGGATGGGCACGGGCGCGCTGGTGGCCACCGCGTTCCTGGCCGTGGGCCGGGAGGGCCTGGAGACCGCGCTGTTCGTGTGGGCGTCGGTGCACGCCGCGAGCGACGGCACCCCGCGCCCGCTGATCGGTGTCGCCCTGGGCCTGGCCACCGCGGTCCTGCTGGGCTGGCTGTTCTACCGCGGCGCCCTGCGGATCAACCTCGCCAAGTTCTTCACCTGGACCGGCGGCATGCTGGTCGTCGTCGCGGCGGGCGTGCTCGCCTACGGCTTCCACGACCTGCAGGAGGCGGGCTGGCTCCCGGGTCTGACGAGCCTTGCCTTCGACATCAGCGGCACCGTCCCGCCGGACAGCTGGTACGGCACCCTGCTGAAGGGCGTCTTCAACTTCCAGCCCGATCCGACGGTCCTCCAGGTCACGGTGTGGGCTCTGTACCTGGTCCCGACACTCGCGGTCTTCCTCGCCCCGGTAGGGTTCCCCTCCGGGAAGGGGAAGGTGAAGGTCACTGATGAGCAGGGATCGCGGGGATCACAGCCCTCGAACGCCTCGTAGTCCGGGCCGGTTCGCCCGGGCCGCGGTCGCGGCGACCGTGGTGTCCTTGACGGCGAGCGGCTGTGTCGTGGTGCACGGCGAGCGGAAGGTCGTGCCGACGGCGACACACGCCGAGGCCGCCCGCGCCCTCAAGGACTTCCTCCGCGCGTACAACAAGGCGGACCAGGACTACGACCGTTCCCAGGACGCGGACCGGGTCACCGGCGCGCTCGCCGACATCGACGGCGGCAAGCTCGCGGCGGGCCACCGCAACCACCCGGACGGCAACCCCGGCCACTCCCCGCTGAAGCTGGCCGACGCGACGTTCACGATCCCCGAGAAGGCGGGCTGGCCGCGCTGGTTCGTCGTCGACGCCCGCGCCAACAAGGGCCGCCCCGATGCCCGTTGGCTGCTCGTCTTCACCCGGTCCGACCCGGGCGAGGTGTGGGCGGTGTCGTATCTGACGATCGTCGCGCCCGGTGACGTACCGCAGTTCGAGAAGGACCAGGACGGCTGGGCCGAGCCGGTGACCGCGGA
The DNA here is from genome assembly GCF_055632315.1 of Streptomyces sp. PSU-S4-23. Taxonomy (NCBI): domain Bacteria; kingdom Bacillati; phylum Actinomycetota; class Actinomycetes; order Kitasatosporales; family Streptomycetaceae; genus Streptomyces; species Streptomyces sp. PSU-S4-23. The sequence goes on from NZ_JBVMUU010000002.1 coordinate 2,167,254, forward strand.
CGACGCGGCGCTCGCGGTGCAGCCGCGCCGTCTCGGCTCCGCGTACACCGCCTATCTGAAGGACGGCGGGGACACGTTCGCGCCGGGCACCCACACCTCGCAGTGGCGGGCCGCGCGGCTGAGGAACGCCAGCAAGCCGGGCGTGGCCCGGCAGTACATCGACGAGCCGCTGACCGACGGCGACTACGCGCCGTTGGGGCTGCGCACGACGGACGGCGGCGCGCTGGTGTTCTTCGTCACCCACCGCTACGAGAAGCAGACGGCGGCGCAGGGCGTGAACATCAATGTCACCGACCCGAACATCAAGGCGCTGATGACCGGCGAGGTCAAGCAGTCCCTGACGCTGGAGTTCGTCTCCAACCAGGCGGTGCTGGACCCGCCGAAGGGCCAGGTGAAGGTCCTCAGCCGGGTGGAGGGGCTGACGGGCGCGAAGGGGGAGTAGGGGGAGCAGGGGGAGTAGGGGGAGCAGGGGATGTGCGGGGAGGGGCGCCGCCGGGCCTCAGCCCCGGTGGGGCCAGGCCGCGAGCTGGTCCTCCGTGTCGTCCCCCGCGTAGCGCGAGCAGACGTCCGTCAGCACCTCCAGCAGGCTCAGCGGGTCCGGCAGCGCGTGCTCCGGGCCCCGTACCCAGGCGACCGTCAGCTCACCGGGCAACTGCGCGGGCGGCAGAAGCACATACGAGCCCCGGCAGTGCCAGCGCAGCCCCGGGTGCTCGTCCATCGTCTCGGGGTGGCAGTCCAGTTCGCACGGCCACCATTCGTCCTCGTCCTCGGGTGTGCCGCGGGTCAGTGTGAAGAACAGCATGCGTCCGTCGCCGGTCACGGCGACCGGCCCCACCTCGACACCGGAGGCGAGCAGCCGCTCCAGGGCCTCGTCGCCGGCCTCGTGCGGAACGTCGAGCACGTCGTGCACCATCCCGGTGGCGGTGATGAAGTTCGCCTCGGGCTGGTGCCGGGCCCAGCGCTCGATCTGCGCCCGGTCCGTGGTGGACTGCGTCTGCCACGCGAAGGAGACGGGGTGCCGGGCGGGGGTGGGACAGCCGACGCGGTCGCACGAGCAGCGGTAGCCCACCGGGTGCGCGGCGGGTGCGAGGGGCAGCCCCGCGGCGGCCGCGGCCAGCAGCATCGCCTCACGGCCGCCGTCGCCGGCGTCCTCCTCGAGACGGGCGGGACGGCGTCCGCGCAGCCACTGGGAGATCCTGCCCTGCACGCTCGTGCGACGGCCGAACCCTGCGCTCATCTATCCCCTCGCCTTACAGCAGTTGTGCGGACAGCATGCCTCATGGTCCCACCATCCTGCGGCACGGGTGACCGCAGTCCGCATCCGGGGTAGGTGGGGCGATGCCAACCGCGGACCGGATCGGGCGACATGACGGGATTTCCCGTGAAGTATCCCTCCGGTCAGGGGGGTCAGCGGGGGGCCAGGCCGTGGAGCGCGTAGTCGACGAGGGTGTCCGTGTACGCGTAAGTGATCGGGCCGGTGCGCTGCAGCCAGCGCTGGGCGAGCGGGGAGACGAACAACTCCAGGGCGATGCGCGGGTCGACGTCGGGGCGCACCGCACCCGCCTCCTGGGCGGAGCGCAACCGCCGGACGTACAGCCCGAGCTGCGGTTCGAGCAACTTGGCGACGAACTCGGCGCCGAGCCGGGGGTTGACCAGGCCCTCGGCGGCGAGGGCACGGGCGGGGGCCTCGAAGCGGGGGTCGTGGAGCTCGTCGACGGTGGCGCGCAGCACGAGCTTGAGGTCGGCGGCCAGGTCTCCGGTGTCGGGGAGGGCGTCCGGCCGCTGCCCGGCCTCCCGTGCGGCCCGCTCCCCGAGGTCCAGGAACGCCTCCAGCAGCACGTCGGCCTTGGACGACCACCACCGGTAGATGGTCTGCTTGCCCACGCCGGCCCGCGCGGCGATCCCCTCGACCGTGGTCCTCGGATACCCGACCTCCGCGACGAGCGCGAGCGCGGCGTCGTGGATGGCGCGACGCGATGCCTCACTGCGGCGGGAGGTGTCGGGGGCGGGTTTCTCGGCCATGCGGCGAATCTACCAGGGGGACAAGACGGGACGTCTCGTCCGCGGGCGGCCGGTCCGCCGGGGGCGGGCAGCCGGTCCGCCAGGGCGGGAACCACGCCCGGTCCGCAGGGGGCCGGGCCGGCCGTCCTACTCGGAGGAGCGCGAGGGCACCCCCGTCCGCCGGGCCGCGTGCCCGAGCGCTCCGCGGGGAGTCCGGTGCATCGCTCCGCGGGGAGTCCGGTGCATCGCTCCGCGGAGAGTCCGGTGCATCACCCGCGGGTGCGATGGGGGGTCCCCCTGATCGAACGCAGCCGAGAGCTTGGGGGAGGCCGGTCACGCCCGCGCGGCGGAGCCGCATACCGACACAGCCCCGCGCCCCTTCGGGCGCCGCCGGACCGCACCGGACTCCGCCGGACCCCTCAGTCCGCCGGGGCCGGCGGCCAGGGCTCGCCCCAGTCCGCGTCGCGGGCCGCGCGGTAGTGGGGACCGTGGCGCTTGGTCACCGTCTCACGGTGCAGGGAGCGGTCCGGGCCGCACAGGTCGAGGAGGACCTGCCCCTTGCGGATCTGCGGCCTGCGGACGACCCGTGAGGGGGCCGGCGCCACCGGGAAGCGGGCCGCGGCGACATAGCTGAACTTCTCGTCCTCGTACGCCAGTGAGCCGCCCTTGACCTGCCGGTGCAGCGAGGAGCGGCTGACCCGGGCCGAGAAGTGGCACCAGTCCTCGCCGGGGACGATGGGGCAGGCCGCGCTGTGCGGGCAGGGCGCGGCGACGCGGAAGCCTGCGCCGATGAGGCGGTCACGGGCCTCGATGACGCGGGCGTAGCCCTCCGGCGTCCCGGGCTCGACGACCACGACGGCCCGGGCGGCCGCGGCCGCGGTCTCGACCACCGAGGCGCGGTCCGCCTCGGTGAGTTCGCCGAGGACGTAGGAGATCGTGACGAGATCGGTGCTCTCGACGGTGAGCGCCGATCCGATACGGGAGCGCCGCCACTCGGCGTCCTCCAGCGCCGGGTTCGCCGCGGCGATCTCCCGGCCCAGGGCGAGGGCGGGCTCGGCCCAGTCGAGCACGGTGACCGGCCGCCGCCCCTCCCAGGTCGCGCTCACGGCCCAGGTCGCCGCCCCGGTCCCGCCGCCGATGTCCACATGGCCGGCCGGAGCCCATCCGGGGACGGCGGCGGCGAACGCGTCCAGCGCCGCGCGCACCGCCTCGAACGTGGCGGGCATCCGGTACGCGGCGTAGGCGGCCACGTCCGCGCGGTCCCGCAGCACGGGCGCGCCGGTGGGGGTCCGTCCCCGGTAGCTGGCGATCAGCCGGTCCACGGCCTGGCCAGCCTGCTTGGGCGCAAGCCCGTCGAGCAGCCCGGAGAGGGCGGCGCGGAGGCTGTCGGCTGGGGAGACGGGGGCGTTCACCGGGAAATTCTCTCAGGTCCCCCGCACCGCTCGCGCCAGCCGGTCCGCCGCCGCCGCCCGCGGCCGGCTGTCCGGTGCCCGGCGGCGCGGGTGGACCGTGTTCGCCAGCAGGACGAGGAAGGTGTCCGTCGCCGGGTCCAGGACCAGCGACGTGCCCGTGAAGCCGGTGTGGCCGGCCGCGCCCCGGCCCGACAGCTCCCCCATGAACCAGGGCTGGTCGACCGTGAAGCCCAGCCCGGGTGGGGTGAGCATCAGTTCCACGAAGTCGGGGCCCAGGATGCGCGCGGGGCCGTACGAGCCGCCGGCCAGCAGGGTGCGGCAGAAGACCGCCAGGTCGCGCGCGGTCGAGAAGAGGCCCGCGTGCCCGGCCACCCCGCCCAGGGCCCACGCGTTCTCGTCGTGGACCACGCCCCGCAGCATCCCCCGGTCCGCCTTCGCCCACGGCCGCCGCTGGTCCTCCGTCGCCGCAGCGCCCGGGCACGGCCCGAAGCCCGTCGCCGTCATCCCGAGCGGCCGGGTGATCCCGTCCCGGACGAGCACGTCGAGGGTGCGCCCGGTGAGACGTTCCAGGAGGTGCTGCAGGATCAGCGGGTTCAGGTCCGAGTAGCAGTACGCGCCGGGCTCGCCCACCGGCGCCTGAGCCCGCAGCGCGGCGATCCGTGCCGCGTCGGACGGGCAGTCGTACAGCGGCAGTTCGGGCCGCAGGCCGGAGGTGTGGGTCAGCAGCTGGCGCACGGTGATGCCGTGCTCGGCCGCCGCGTGGAAGTCCGGCAGGTACGCCCCCACGCGCGCGTCGATGCCCAGCGTGCCGCGCTCCAGCTGCTGCACCGCGGCGACCGCGGTGAACAGCTTGGTGAGCGACGCGAGGTCGAAGGGCGTGTCCAGGGTCATCGGCACCCGCGCCGCGGGCGGCAGTCCGACGCCCCGGTCCGTCTCCGCGTCGTAGGCGGTGTAGCGGACCGCCCAGCCGGCCGCCTCCTCGACGGCGATCACCGGGCCGCGGCCGGCGATCACCACGGCGCCCGCGGCCCAGGGGCGCTCCCCGCCGACGGCGTCGCGGACGCCGCGCACGAGAAGACGCAGTTCCTCCGGATCGAGCCCGGCCTTCTCCGGGGTGTCGATGCGCAGTCTCGGCGCGCTCAGCTCTCCTCCCCCACGCTCTCGGCGGGGCCCGGGCCGGGGGTGCCCCCGCCCTTCGCGCCCGCACGTCCTGTCCAGGGACGGCACAGTGCCACGAAGCAGATGACGGCCACCAGCGCCGCCGCCAGTTGGACGACGGCCATCGGGACGGCGGTCCGCTCGCCGGCGATCCCGACGAGCGGTGAGGTGACGGCGGCGATGAGGAAGGAGGACGTGCCCAGCAGCGCCGACGCGGAGCCGGCGTGGTGCCGGGTGCGCAGCAGCGCCATCGTCTGGGTGTTCGGCAGCGTGATCCCCATCGCCGACATGAGCACGAAGAGGGCGGCGGCGACCGGCGCGAGGCCCACGTCGCCGAGGACGCCCGTGGCCATCAGCAGCAGCGCGGTCGCGGCGAGCGTCACGGTCAGGAGGCCGGTGGCCAGCACCCGGTCGAGGCTGACGCGGCCGACCAGCACCTTGCCGTTGATCTGCCCGGCGACCACCAGCCCCACGGAGTTCAGGCCGAACAGCAGGCTGAAGGTCTGCGGGGAGGCGCCGTAGATCTCCTGGACGACGAAGGGGGACGCGGACACGTACGCGAACAGCGCCGCGAAGGTGAAGCCGCCGACGAGCGTGTAGCCGGTGAAGGCGCGGTCGGCCAGCAGGATCCGCAGGGAGCGCAGGGCCGTGTCCCCTCCCCCGCCGCGCCTTGCGTCCGGAGCGCGGGTCTCGGGCAGCTTCGCCCAGACCAGCGCCGTGAGCGCGACCCCCACGGCCGTCAGGACGACGAAGACGCCGCGCCAGTCCGTGATGCGCAGGATCTGACCGCCGATCAGCGGGGCGACGATCGGCGCGAGCCCGGAGATCAGCATGAGCGTGGAGAAGAACCGGGCCATGGTCACACCGTCGTACAGATCCCGGACGACGGCACGCGCGATCACGATGCCGGCCGCGCCCGCGAGTCCCTGCAGCAGCCGGAAGGCGACGAGGGCGGTGGCCGTGGGCGCGAGCGCGCACAGCGCGGTGGCGGCCACGTAGACGGCGAGGCCGGCGAGCAGCGGGCGCCTGCGGCCCCACCGGTCGCTCATCGGGCCGACCAGAAGCTGTCCCAGCGCCATGCCCGCGAGACAGCCGGTGAGGGTGAGCTGCACGGTCGCGGCGGAGGTGTGCAGGGACGTGGTGACCTGCGGCAGGGACGGGAGGTACATGTCCATCGCCAGCGGGGGTGTGGCGGTGAGCCCGCCCAGGATGAACGTCACCAGGAGACCGGTGCGGCGGAGGCCGGGACCGCTCCGTGCGGGGGACGCGGCGGACGCGGGGGCGGGTATGTGACCCTGCGGCCCTTCCTGGTCGTGCGTGGTACGGCCACGCTCGGGCATCTGCCCCTCCCTCTTCGTACGGCGCGCCGCCCATGCTCTCAGTTCCTGCGGGGTGACCGGGCGGTGTACCAAGGGGCGGACGAACCGTCAACCGTTCAACCTACACAAACGGAATGCTCAACTCCGCACCATTCGGACATGTAACGGGCTTATGCTCGACACTCCTCCACTGAAGCTTCACAGTTGGGGCACGGGGATTCCGCCGACCATACCAGGGGGGTGGCAGCCGTTCCGCCGTCCGGGAGGGGGTGTGACCCGCGTGGGACCGCGGGGTGCGCGCCGGACCGCGGAACGGCTGCCCGTATGCCCTCCCGGGGCGCTCGCCACCCGAACGGCGCCGCCGGCGGGCCGGGCGGGTGTGGACGGTGGGACGGTGGGAACGCGGAGAAGACCCTTCCTGCCGACCGGCTTCCCCGGGAGTGACCGTGACCTGTACCGAGCGACGTGACGTGGGGCTGCTGCTGCTGAGGCTGGGCACCGGCGGGGTACTGGCCGCACACGGGGCGCAGAAGCTCTTCGGCTGGTTCGGCGGGGGCGGGATCGAGGGAACCGGGCAGTTCATGGAGTCCGTGGGCTACCGTCCGGGCAGGGCGAGTGCGCGTGCGGCGGGGCTCGCGGAGGCGGGCGGCGGCACACTGCTGGCACTGGGCCTGGCGACCCCGGCGGCGGGCGCCGCGGCGGCCGGCGCCATGGCGGGGGCGACGGTGGTGCACATGCCGAACGGGTTCTTCGCCCAGAGCGGCGGCTACGAGTACGCGGCGTCGCTCGGTCTCACGGCGGCGGGCCTGGCGGTCACCGGCCCCGGCCGGCTCTCCCTGGACTCGGCGCTCGGCCACGCCGTGAACCGCGGCTGGATGGTCCCGGCGGCGTTCGCGGTGACGGCGGCGGTCACGGCCGTGGTGGTGGGGGCGCGGAACAGGCGGGTGCGCCGGAGGGAAGAGGGGGAACAGGAGGCCCTGTTCGAGGGGTAGGCCGCCTCATGGCAGGCCGCCTCATGACAGGCCGCCTCATGACAGGCCGCCTCATGACAGGCCGCCTCATGACAGGCCGCCTCATGGCAGGCTGCCGGTATGACTGAGCTCGACGGGTCCGCGGACCTCTGGGAGTCGATCGCCCGGCTGCACGCGTGGCTCGACGCGCACCGGGCGCACGACGGCGCGGAGGGCCTGCTGCTGCGCGTGCTGAAGCTGTCGGAGGAGGTCGGCGAGGTCGCGCAGGCGGTGATCGGCGCGACCGGCCAGAACCCCCGCAAGGGCACGACACACCGCTGGGAGGACGTCCAGGCGGAGCTGTGCGACGTGGTCATCACCGCCCTGGTCGCGCTGCGCACCCTGACCCCGGAGGCGCGCGAGGTCTTCACCGCGCATCTGACCAGGGTCACCCAGCGCTCACTCGGCTCCTCCGCCCCCTGAACGGCCCGGTGCATACGGGGCCGCGTGCCGTGGGCGTGCCGGACACAGCGGTCGCCGGCTGCCGCACGCCGTCGGCCGTCAGGCCGGGCCCGGCCACCCGTCCGGGTGGTGCTCCAGCACCGCGGAGGCCACCGCGCCGGACGAGGCCATCACGTCGGCCGCGAAGCGCAGGCGCCCGACGCCGAGTCGGCGCAGCCCCGGACCGTGGTCGGCGGCGACGACGAGGCAGACCGCGAGCAGGAGGAGCCGCCACAGGGCCGTCACCGGGCGGCGCAGCGGCCGGGGCAGCTCTGCGAAGGAGGCGTGCAGTCGCTCGCAGTGGAACGGTACGTGGCGGTGCTCATCGGCCAGGATCCGCCCGGCCACCTCCGAGGTGAGCGAGTCGTCGGTGCCGTCGCGCAGGGCCCGGTAGTAGCGCAGCGCCACCACCTCCGCGATCATCAGCACCAGCAGTTCCGTGCGCAGGCCCATGAGGCGCCGCAACCGGACGAAGACCTCATCGCTCCAGTGGCTGGTCAACGTCGTCCGGCCGCCCGCGGCCAGCAGCAGAGCCAGTAGCCGGGCGTGGTTCTGCTCCTCGGCGACGAACAACCGGACCGCCCGCGCGTAGACGGGGTCCCCGGCACCGTCCGCCTTGGCGACGAGGTTGGCACCGTCGCCGTCCTCCCCGAGCTGAAAACGCCGGATGCCCGCCCAGACGGCTGGATGCAGGGTCGCGCCCTGCTTCCAGTCCGGGTCCCCTCGGTCATGCCTGCGCTCGCGCTCGTCCTCGAACCGCCGTACCCACTTGGCGAAATCGCCCGTACTCACCCGGTCCCCAGTCTCCCTCGGGCACGGTCGCCGTGCCCTGGAGAAAGACGACGCGGGCGGATGCCGAACCGTTCCACCGGCGAACCCCGTCCGCTGTCACCGCTCGCGACGACGCCGGGCTCGCGGGCCCCCGCTACAGGTCGTTGCCCGCGTAGGAGAGGTTGAAGCTCTTGTTGGTGAGGGGGAAGTCCGGGACGATCGTGTCCGCCAATGCCACTGGTAGTGCGGGCCAGTTGAAGAAGGACGGGTCGACCGGCTTGACCCGGGCCAGGTTGCCGTCGGGGGAGAGTTCGACGCGGGTGGCGATGGTGCCGCGCCAGCCTTCCACGAGGCCCACCCCGGTGCCGGGACCCGTGCCGGGCCGCGGCGGTACGGGCGCGGGCAGCGCCCGGGGGTCCGGCAGCCCGTCCAGGAGCCGCTCGGCGAGGGCGAGGGAGACGTCGATCTCTTCGGCGCGGACCAGGAAGCGGGCCAGGACGTCCCCGCTGTCGTGGACCGGCACGTCGGGCGGGGTGTCGTAGGCGGTGAAGGGGTGGGCGGTACGGGCGTCGCCGGGCAGGCCGCTGGCGCGGGCGACATAGCCGAGGCAGCCGATCGCGCGGGCGGCGTCGGTGTGGAGGATGGCGGTGCCGGTGAAGCGGTCGTGGACGGTGGAGTGGCCGAGGGCGAGGCCGGTGATCTCGCGGATGTCCTCGCCGATGGCCTTCAGCCTGCCCGTATCCGGCAGCGCGTGCAGGACCGCGCCGCCGGGGACGACGCCGCCGCGCAGCAGCCGGTGTCCGGTGATCTCCCGGTTCAGGCGCAGGAGGTGCTCGCGGACGCGCTGGGCCTGGGTGTTGAGGATGCCGTGGCCGACGTCGTTGCAGAGCATGCCGAGGTCGGCGACGTGGTTGTGGATCCGCTCCAGTTCCAGGAGCAGGGCGCGGGCGCGCTGGGCCTCGGGTGGGACCTCGGTGCCGGTGGCCTCTTCCACGGCCAGGCAGTACGCCAGGGCGTGGCCGACGGCGGTGTCGCCGCTGATCCGCTCGGCGAGCGGTAGGCCGGTGGTGATCGTGCGGCCCTGGAAGAGCTTCTCGATGCCCTTGTGGACGAACCACAGCCGTGCCTTGAGCTTGAGGATGGTCTCGCCCACGACGGAGAAGCGGAAGTGGCCGGGCTCGATCAGCCCGGCGTGCACCGGGCCGACGGGGATCTCGTAGACTCCCTCGCCCTCCACCTCCAGGAAGGGGTACGGGCCTTCCTGTTCGCCGAAGGCCGGGGGCGGGCCGGCGTCGGGCCGCATGGGGTACCAGCCGCGGGGCCAGTGGAAGTGGCGCACCAGTCGGCGCGGGAGCGGGTGGTCGAGGGGCACGATGCCGAACAGGTCGCGCATCTCGCGCTCGAACCGGCCCGCGGGGAAGGAGAGATGGGCCAGCGTGGGCAGTTCGGGCCGGTCCGGGTCGAGGCGGACGTGGAGTTCGGTGCGGGTGTCGGGCGGGCCGGCCGCGAACAGGTACACCACACGCGGTCCGCGCTCGTCGTGGTGAGCCGCGACCAGGGCCAGCCGGTGGCCCTCGCGCAGCAACTCCTCCGCGCGCCGGTGGAGTTCCCCGACGCCGATGTCATGGGCGGTGCGCATCGTCTCACCTGCCCCCGATCGCCTGGGCGGCGGCGTGCAGCAAGTCGGTCAGCGGTCCCGTGGCGACGCCGAGGGCGGCGCAGGCCAGGAGCCCCAGGGCGAGCGGCCACACGGCCGACGCCTCGGAGGCGGTGGGCTGTGCGGGTGCGGGGCCCAGAAGCATCCGGGCGGTGCGGGCGGCGAGCGCGGCGAAGGCGACGAGCACCAGCAGCAGGGCCGCCGCCGTGACCCAGCCCAGGCCGGTGCCCGCGGCGAACCCCGCCCGGGCGATGGCCAGTTCGGAGGCGAAGAGGCTGAACGGCGGGAAGGCCATCAGCGCCACGACCGCGAGCCCGAACACTCCTGCCGACGCGGGTGCCCGGGCGAGCAGCCCGCGGACCTGCTCGATGCGGGTGGTGCCGGTCAGGTGCAGGATGCGGCCGGAGGCGCAGAAGGCGGCCGACTTGGCGAGGCCGTGTCCGGCGATGTGCAGCAGCGCGGCGGCCAGGGCGAGCGGGCTGCCGACCGCGGCGGCCAGCGCGATCAGGCTCATGTGCTCCATGCTGGAGTAGGCCAGCATCCGCTTGTAGTCGCGCTGGGCCAGCAGCAGCGCGGCCGCGAGGGCGAGGGTGAGCAGTGCGATCCCGGCCAGCAGGACCCGGGTGAAGTCCGGGCCGAGGGCGGCGTCCGCGATCACCCGGTAGCGCAGGACCGCGGCGAACGCCACGGACAGCAGCACTCCGGACATCAGCGCGGACACGGGGGCGGGAGCCTGGCTGTGGGCGTCCGGCAGCCAGGCATGCAGCGGGATCAGGCCCGCCTTGGCGCCGAACCCGAGGACGACCAGGGTGATGCCGAGGCGGGTGACCGCCGGGTCGAGGCGGTCGGCGTGGGAGACGAGGGTGGGCCAGTCCAGCGCCCATGCCTCGGCGACGCCGGCCTGCCGGGCCGCGTAGTAGACGAGGACGGTGCCGAGGAAGGCGAGCGCGATGCCGGCCGAGCAGATCACCACGTATTTCCAGGCGGCTTCGACGGAGGTGCGGGTGCGGCGGTGCCCGACGAGGAAGGCGGTGACGATGGTGGTGGCCTCCACGGCGACCCACAGCACACCGAGGTTGGCGGTCACCACCGCCAGGCTCATCGCGGCCAGGAACGCCTGCACGAGGGCGTGGTAGCGCCACGGGGCGTGGTCGCCTGTGTGGTGGCCGGTCCGGTCGCCCTCCCGGCCGGCGGACCGTTCACCCGCCAGATACGCCGGTGCGGAACCGCAGGCGACCGTGGCGACGGCGCCTACCACGAGCAGCATCCAGACGGTGAGCGCGTCGGCGCGTAGCAGTCCGGCGTACGCCGTCCGGGGGCCGTCGTCCACGACGGTCGCGGCGAGCAGAGCCGCGGACCCGAGGATGACGGCGGGCGAGAGAAGCCCGGCCCAGTCCGCGGCGCGGCGCCGCGGGGCCGGTCCGGGCGGGGGTGCCTCCGCCACCGGAAGGGGGGCCTTCGCCGGGACGGGGGCCTTCGCCGGGCGCCGGGCCGCCGCGGGCGCCGGCCGGCGTAGGGGCGCCCCGGCCAGCGTGTATGCGGCTGCGGCGGCGAGGGGGACGGCGGCGGGTGCGGTCAGCAGCAGGGTGGAGGCGGTGCCTCCTTGCGATAGGTAGGGCATCAGTCGTGCAGCTCCCGCAGGTCGTCGATGTCGGTGGTGCCGAATGCCTCCCGCATTCGGGTGGTGAGGATCTGCAGAACCAGCACGGCCAGCAGCACGTCGAAGGAGACGCCGAGTTCGACGATCAGCGGCACCCCGGAGGCGGCCAGGAAGGCGGTGGCGGTGATGCCGTTGTCCAGCAGCAGGAAGCCGACCACCTGGGCCAGGGCCCGTCTGCGGGTGACCAGGACGAAGAAGCCGATCAGGACCACGGCGAGGCCGACCGGCAGCGCGCGGGTGGCCGGCGTCGGGTCCAGCTCGGTCAGGGGCAGGCTGACCACGTAGGCCAGCAGGGTCAGCAGCGAGGCGGTCAGCAGGGAGGCGGCGACGTTCACCAGCGGCTGGGTCTCCCGCGCCTCCGCCCCGCCGGTGCCATACCACTGCCGGTCCGCCGTGAGTGCGGTCAGGGCCCGGCGCATGAGATACGGCAGGACGCCGGCTCTGAGCAGCCCGATGCCGATGCCCACGGCGATCAGGTCCCACCGTCCCTCGTGCGCGCCGAGGAGGACCGCGATGGCGGCCAGGGCGATGCCCTGCAGGGCGAAGACCCGTACGATCGCGGCGAGTTCGCGCCGCCACAGTACGATCACGGCGGCCAGCAGGAAGGCGCCGCAGGCCACGTCCAGGAACTGCGTGTACAGGCCGCTGTTCATGGCGCTCCGTTCAGGAAGTAGGAGGCGGCCACCGCGAGCAGCGCCAGCAGGAAGGATCCGGCGAGGAGTTCGGGTACCCGAAACAGCCGCACCTTGGCCCAGAACACCTCGGCCGCGGCGAGTACCGCGCCCAGCGCGGCGGCCTTCACCGCGAACAGCACCAGGGCCACGGCCAGGGCGGCCCAGGAGGTGCTGGTGGCGATCCCCCACGGGAGGAACAGCGAGGAGAGCAGTCCCAGCAGCAGGGTCAGGCGCATCTGGGCGCCGAGTTCGACCAGTGCCAGGTCGGGGCCGGCGTACTCCAGGACCATCGCCTCGTGGATCATCGTCAGTTCGAGGTGGGTCGAGGGGTTGTCGACGGGGATCCGCCCGGTCTCCGCGAGCACCGCCACCGCGAGCGCGGCGGTGGCGAGCAGGCTCACGGGGGAGGCGAGGCGGGCGGGGTCGTGGGCGGCACCGAAGACGATGGCCGGGATGTTGGTCGTCCCGGCGGGGATCGACAGGGCGAACACCGACAGCAGGATGGTGGGCTCCACCAGGGCCGCCACCGTCATCTCCCGGGAGGCGCCCATCCCACCGAACGCCGTGCCGGTGTCCAGACCGGCCAGGGCCAGGGCCAGGGTGCCCAGCGCGATGAGGGCCACCACCACGATGAGGTCCGCATGGCCGCCGACCGGAGTGTCGGTGGCCAGCAGCGGCACCAGGGCCGCGGCCACCACGGTGGTGGCGACCAGCACCGCGGGGGCGGTGCGGAAGGCGGGCCCGGTCCCGATCGGGGTGATGGGTTCCTTGCGCAGCAGCTTGCGCAGATCCCGCCACGGCTGCAGCACACCGGCCCCGGCCCGGCCCTCCAGGCGGGCCCGCACCTGCCGCATCCACCCGGTCAGCAACGGTGCCCCGGCCCCCACCACGAGGACCTGGCCGGCGACGGCGGCATATCCGACAGTACTCATCCGTCCGCTTCACCAGCCCAACGCGAGGATCGACAGTACGACGACCAGGCCGACGAAGCCGTAGCCGAGGTAGAGGTGCACGCTGCCGCCCGCCAGCCGCCGTGCCGCCCGGCCGGCCCCGGCCAGCAGGCGCAGCACCGGCTCGTACAGCCGGTGCTCGATCCGGTCGGGCACCCGGCGCTGGAAACGGACCCGTTCCACCAGGTACGCCGACTCCCGCACGGGTGTGACGTCCAGGTCCTGCTCCGGTGCAAGCACATCATCGAAGACCCGCTGCAGCGGCTCGGCGAACGAGGTCGCCGTGTAGGCCATGCGGGCCGTCGGCGCCCCGCCCCCGCAGTCCCACAGCGGCGCGCGCATACGACGCCGGCGCCGCCGCAGCAGCCGGGGCAGGCCCGCAGCCAGGGCAAGCGCGGCGGTCAGCGCGGCGACCACCCACAGCGGAGACAACGACGCGGACACCTCGGCGAGCCGCAGCGCCGGCCCGCCACCCACCAGACCATCGCCGCCCGGCAACCCGGCCGCGGCCACCGCACGCTCCAGGCCACCGCCCAGCACGCCCGGCACCAACGCCAGGCCCACACACAAAACGCCGAGCAGCCCCATCCCGGCAAGCATCAGGGGCGGCGCCTCCCGCCCCGAGGCGGCCCGCTCCCCGCGGGGCCGGGCAAAGAACCCGACACCGAACGCCTTGACGAACACCGCCGCGGCGATACCCGCAGACAACGCGATCAGCGCCACCGCCAGCGGCAGCACGACCCCCACCGCGACACCCGGCACCCTCAGCCCATGGATGAGGGACTGCAACAGCAGCCACTCGCTGATGAACCCGTTGCCCGGCGGCAGCGCCACCGCGCCCAGAGCACCGAGCGCGAACAGCCCGGCCGTGTACGGCATCCGCGAGCGCAGCCCGCCCAGCAGATCCAGATCCCGCAGACCGGTGGCACGCAGCACCGACCCGGCCGCACTGAACAAAAGGGCCTTGAACGCCGCATGGTTGACCACATGCAGCAGCGCCGCCGTCAACGCCAGCGCCCCAAGCGCCCGGTCACCGGAGGCCGCAAACAGCCCGGCGGCCGCCACACCGATGAGCACCAGGCCCATGTTCTCACTGGTCGAATAGGCCAGCAGCCGCTTGAGGTCCGAGGCCATCGCCGCCTGCAGGATGCCGTACACGGCACTGACCCCACCGACGGCCATCAGCCCCAGCCACCACCACGCCGGCCCGCCGCCGAGCAAATCGAGGCCGGTACGCACAAGACCGTAGACGCCCAGATTGACCATAGCCGCACTCATCAACGCCGAGACCGGACTGGGCGCTTCGGGGTGCGCCCTGGGCAGCCAGGCATGCAACGGCACCGCACCCGCCTTCGAGGTGAAGGCCAGCGCCACCAGCACGAACACCAGCCCGCGCACCATCGGCGACAAGGTGGGGGAGGCCGCCCGCAGCACATCGAAGCTCTCCCCGCCCGCCCGCGCAGCGAACAGGGCGAACCCGGCCAGCAGGAGCACCAGACCGAGATGGGTCATCACCGCGTACCAGACACCGGCCTGCCGCACCGGACCCCGCTCCCGGTGCTCGGCCAGCACCAGCAGCAGCGAGGCGAGCGCCATCAACTCCCACAGCACAAGGAACGTGGACACCGACGCCGCCACCGGCACCAGCACCAGGGTGAGGGCGAACAGGGGCAGCACCGCCTGCGCCGTGCGAGAGCCGAGCCCGTGCGACCCATGCCCGGCGGCATACCCGATGCCATACACCGCGACCGCAGCCACCACGACCCCCGCCACCGCCATGAACAGCCCCGCCAGGGCATCCACCGCCAGATGCGTCCCGGCCAGGGGCAACACCCCGGGAACGAAGGCCGTCCAACGGCCGCCGCCCAGCGCGGCCACACCCGCCGCGGCACCGCCGACACCGACACCCGCCGTCAGCACTCCGACGACCGGCACACGCGGCCGGCACGGCAGCACGAACCCGGCCACCGCACCCACGCCACCCAGCCCGACAGCCACCGCGAGAGCGACCGAGACGACGCTCATCTACCGGTCACCCTCCTGAGCGCCGCCACGATCGCCTCCGGCTCCGGCGGACACCCAGGCACCTGGAGGTCCACAGGCACGACATCCGGAACGGCACCCTCGACGCCGTACCCGCCCGCGAACTCCCCACAGCCGATCGCGCAGTCCCCCACCGCCACCACAAGCCGCGGCTCGGGCATCGCCGCAACCGTACGCCGCAGCGGCCCAGCCATGTTCCGCGTCACCGGCCCGGTCACCAAAGCCACATCGGCATGCCGGGGCGAGGCCACCAACCGCGCCCCGAACCGCTCGGCGTCGTACACCGGATTGAAGGCCGCCGCGATCTCGATCTCGCAGCCGTTGCAGGACCCCGCATCCACGCACCGCACCTGCACCGAGCCGCCGAACTCCCGTGCCGCCTCCGGGACCTCGCCGACCGGGCGCGGTGGAGCCGGCTCGGCCACCCGCCCGGTGGCGCGGATCTTACGCAACAGGCCCATGAACCCCTCCCGACGCGGTGAGGACCGGTCCGCGGAGTGTCCAACGGGACACACCTCAACCGGATACGCGGCTTTTACCGTGTTTTGCCTGGCTGGCGGATCGTTGACCGTCGCACAGCACGGCCCCGCCGGCCGGATCTACCGGATCTAAGCGCATCGCATCCACCCACCCGTCACGACACCCACAGGAGTGACGACCTGACTAATTGCGAAGATTAGCAACTCATCAGGTCGCGTGGGGGTGTATCCCGCAGGTCGGGTGCCGCCCCGGGGGCGGGTCCATGGGAGGCCCCGCCGCGGAGCGGCGGAGCCAGGGGGTCAGGCGACGTCTCGCGGGCCCGTCGGCCGGGCCCGGATCACGCGGGCTGCAGCTTCACACGGAAGTGACGCAGGATCGGGGACTGGTCCACGATCCTGAAGCCGCCGACCGACTCCGCCTTCTTGGCGATGCTCTCCAGCGTCCTGCCGACGTGGTCGTAGTGGCTGCGTGTGTAGACCCTGCGCGGCAGCGCGAGCCTGACCAGTTCGTACGGTGCGCTCTTGACCGGGTTGCCGTCCTCGTCCTCCTCACCGAGGTAGAGGGAGCCGAGTTCGGCCGAGCGGATGCCGCCCTCCAGGTAGAGCTGGCAGGACAGGGCGTGCCCCGGGTAGTGGTGGGCCGGGATGTGCGGGAACAGGCGCCCGGCGTTGAGGTACAGCGCGTGCAGGCCGGGGGGCTCGAGGATGTCGACGCCGGCCACGCGCACCCGCTGGGCGAGGTGGGCCGCGATGTCGGCACGCTCCGCGAGATAGGACGGTTCGGTCACCTCCAGCAGGCCCTGGGCCATCATGTCGAGGTCGCGTCCGGCGAGGCCCCCGTAGGTCGCGAAGCCCTCGGTGGCGATGAGGAGACGTTCGCACTTCTCGGCGAGTTCGGGGTCCTTCAGCCCGATGAATCCGCCGATGTGGACGATGCCGTCCTTCTTGGCGCTCATCATGCAGCCGTCGGCCAGCCGGAATGCCTCCTCCGCGACCTGCCGGGGGGTGCGGTCCTGGTAGCCCGCCTCATGACGGGTCACCAGCCAGGCGTTCTCCGCGAACCGGGCCGCGTCCAGGATCAGGGGGACACCGTGCCGCCGGCAGAGGTCGGCGGCCTGCCGCAGGTTCTCCATGGAGACCGGCTGACCACCGCCGCCGTTGTTGGTGATGGTCATGACCACCGCGGCGACCTTGGGGCCGTCGGCTCCGCCGAGTTCCCGCCGCAGCGCCTCCAGGTCGATGTTCCCCTTGAACGGCTCCTCGCTGTCGAGGTTCCGGGCCTCGGGGCAGGGCAGGTCGCGGGCCTGGCAGCCCGCCAGCTCCACATTGGCGCGGGTGGTGTCGAAGTGCGTGTTGGACAGGACGATGCTGCCGGGTTCGAGCAGGGACGAGAACAGGATGCGTTCCGCGGCCCGGCCCTGGTGTGCCGGCAGGATGTGGGGATAGCCGGTCAGCTCGGCCACCGTCTCGCGGAACCGGTAGAAGGAGCGGGAGCCCGCGTAGGACTCGTCGCCCTCCATGCCCGCGGCGAGTTGGGCAGCCGAGATCGCACCCGTGCCCGAGTCGCTCAGCAGGTCGATGGTCACCTCGTCGGCACGCAGGTCGAAGACGTTGTAGTGGACGCGCTTCAGCGCCTCCTCGCGCTGCTCGCGCGTGGTGATCGGAATGGGCTCGACTACCTTGATCCGGTACGGCTCCACGGTGATCTCTGCTCCTGTCTCTGTCTGCTGCTGCGACTGCTGCGACTGCCGCACGGTCCCGGAAGCCGGGGCCCGCCGGTGCGCGGGCGGCACCGTCCGCGGGGATGCGGGGCCGGCCGGCGGCCGGACCCCGTACGCCTCCGAGGAGACGTAGGCGGTCACCCGGGGCGGTCTGCCCCGCTCGTGGACGAGCGCCAGGTAGGCGATGAGCCCGGTCCCGTCCTCCGGTCTGCGCGCGGTGACGGCGGCCAGCGCCCGGGTGAGCGGCGTGGGGTCCATGCCGTGCCGGCCGAGCACGGCCACCGCCCGGGCGTGGGCCTCCCCGTCGTCGCGGACGTAGTCCCGGACCGGGATGTGGAGGGTGAAACCGCTCGGCAGACCGGTCGTGGTCTCCGTGAAGGAGTGGCAGGTGAGGGCGGGCCGCCTGACCAGCCGCAGGTCCTGCCCCGTCCCGGGCCCGGACGGCGCCCGCCCGTGGACCCCCGCCGCCGTGCGGAAGAAGTCCGCCACGGTCTCGGGCTCCGGCCCGGAGTCCATGCGGGACAGACCCCCGGCCTCCGAGGCCGCCAGATCGTCGTGTCTGAGGTAGACCTTCACCCGGGGCGCTTCCCAGTCGCCCAGGTCGAGGGCGAAGAACGGGTAGCCGTCGGCCGGGGGCAGCGCGGCGAACGCCTCCCGGTGGCCGAGCCGTTCCAGCGCCTCCCGTACCGTCGCGGCGGCGCGTTCCGGCCCCGACGCCGCGGGGTTCAGATACGCCTTCAGCCGGGGAACACCGCCGGGACGCAGCTCCAGTGCGCACCACACCGCCAGCGGGCCCTGCGGGGAGAGCGGGAAGAACAGGTCTTCCAGCAGGTCGAGCCGGTCGGAGGCGAAGCCCCAGCGCCGTGTCATGGTCCGCAGCGCGCGTAAGCCGATGCGCCCGCTCTCCGCCAGGCTGCCGGCACCGCACCCCGGTTCCAGCAGCACCCGCAGCGACGGCGCCCTGCCGGGCAGGAAGGCGAGGGAGAACTCCACCGGCGTATGGTCGTCGGACAGGAAGCTCAGGGACGGCGGAGGCTGGTCGAGCGGGCGCCCGGCCATGGCGCCCAACGACTCGTCCAGCACGCTCGCGTATGTGTCCGCGTCGCGGCGGTCGAGCCCCGCGACGGCGCACAACCTCCGCAATTGTCCAGTTGTGAACATGCCAAGCGTAGGGGGATCCGCGGCGGGGGCCAGACCGCCGGACCGGACGGGGATCACCGGGCGCCCCGGCACCAGCCGGGGTGCACACGGGACGGCAGGGGTGGAAGGGATGTCCGGGGACGGGCACCCGCCTGGAAGAAGGCGAAAAGATACCCGCCCTCGCAGACGGGTATCTCGGTGTCCGGATCAGAAGGTAGCGGACCTATGGGGATGATGTGTTCCCGGGAGACTGAAGCGGCGGAGCGCTGATCGGGAGCGGCGGCGGTGGATAGGTGGTCCACCACACCTCCTTCGGCTCGATTTCAACACGCGTACCGCGCAGCTCACTACCCCACCGATTCAACTTTCATGCTGTATGGGAGAGTTGGCCTGGTGTTGCGTGCATCACCCCTTCCACCAGGTCAGGAACGAACTCCACAGTCCACGTTCCGGTTTGCGCGCCCCGCCGTCGCCCTTGGCGTCCTGGGCGGCCGTCTGCGCACCCGCCGCCGACTCGGGCCGGCGCACGGTCCGCATCGGGGTGAAGCGTGCGGGCAGCGTGGCGAGCGCCCGGTTGAAGGGGCCGGGGCGCCAGGTCAGGCTGTCCTCCGGCACCGCGAGTTCGACGTCGGGGAGCTGGTTGAGCAGGTTCTCGATGGCTGAGACCGTGATGAGCCGGGCCGGCTCCTTGGACGGGCAGGCGTGCGGGCCCGCGCTCCACGCCAGGTGGGCGCGGTTGCTGCCGGCCTTACGCGTCGCCGTGAGCGTCGGCCCGGTGTTGGCGGCGGCGAAGCTGACCAGCATCAGATCGCCCGCCCGCACCTTCTGCCCGCCGAACTCCATGTCGGAGGCCGGGTAGTGCGGGGCGTAGTTCGCCATGGGCGGGTTCTCCCACAGCGTGTCGTCGATGGCCTCGTCGATCAGGCCGCCGTTGGCGTACCGGTCGTTGATGAGCAGCCGGTGCAGGGTGTTGCCGATCAGGTTGCGCAGCGGTTCCGCGCCCGCGCCCAGCAGGAGCACCAGCTGGTGGGCCATCTCCTCGTCTTCCAGCTTCGCCTGATGCTGCATCAGCCAGGAGGTGACGTCGTCGCCCGGCCTGCTCCGTTTGATCTGCACCAGCTCGCTCACGGCCTGGAACAGCACCGCGTTGGCCTTCTCGGCGTTGATGCCGTCGAAGATGCCGGAAATGCCGAACATGACCCGGTCACCGATGTCCGCCGGGCAGCCGAAGAGTTCGTTGAACACGAACAGTGGGAGCTGCTTGGCGTAGTCGTTGAGCAGGTCGGCCGAACCGCGGGTGCCGAACTGGGCGATGAGGTAGTCGGAGATCCGCTGGGTGCTCTGGCTGAGCCGGCGGGAGTCCACCCTGGCGAAGCTGTCGGTGACCGCCTGGCGCAGCCGCAGATGCTCGGCACCGTCGCTGAACATGCAGTTGGGGCGGTACACCAGCAGGGGGAGCACCGGGCTGTCCGGGCTGACCCTGCCCTCGTTGAAGTCCCGCCAGCGCCGCGCGTCCTTCCGGAAGGCCCCGGAGTCCTGCAGCATCTGCAGTGCCGTCGCGTAGTCGGTGACGAGGGTGGCCTCCACCCCGGGCGCGAGTTCCACGGGCGCGATCGGCCCGTGCTGGCGCATGTACTCGTAGTACGACTGCGGATGGGCGGCGAACTCCGGCCCGTACAGGGGCACGCTGAGGCCACTGCCGTGGGCGGGGCACCCGGGTGGGGGCGCGGGATCGGTGGAATGGGCGCTCATGTCTGCTCCTGAAGTGCACGGTCCTGCAAATAGCGGACGAGTGTGATCAGTGCTTGGGCCGACGATTTCTCGTCCCGTGCGTCGCATGTGACGACGGGCGTGTCATCGAGCAGGTCCAGCGCTTCGCGCAGCGCCCTTTCCTCGCGCAGCGGCGAACCGTCGAAGCGGTTGACGGCGATCGCGTAGTCGAGCCCGTACTGCTCGATCAGGTCGATCACGGCGAAGGAGTCCGCCAGCCGCTCGGGGTCGACCAGCACCAGTGCCCCGAGGGCACCACGGGCCATGGCCTCCCACATCTGCAGGAAGCGCTGCTGGCCGGGCGTGCCGAACAGATAGAGGACGACCCGCTCGCTGAGCGTCAGCCGTCCGAAGTCCATGGCCACGGTGGTGGTGGTCTTGCCGGCGACTCCCTTGAGGTCGTCGACCGTCTCCCCCGCCCGGGTCATCCTCTCCTCGGTGGACAGCGGAGGGATCTCGGAAATGGACCCGATGAAGGTGGTCTTGCCCACCGCGAAGTGCCCGACGACCAGGATCTTCACGGGAGTCTGGGTGTCGCCGCCGCGGACGTAGGCGTGCTCAGCCAAACTTGGCTCGGAGACCATTCAGCACCTCCTCAAGGATCCGCACGTCGGTGACGTGGGCGCGCGCGGCGGGCGGGCGTATGACGATGTATCCGCCTTCGGCGAGGGCGGCGAGCAGGATCTTCACCACCCCCAGCGGTAACCGCGTGTGCCCGGCGATCTCGGCGACCGAGAGGTAACCGCCGGTGCACATCGTCAGCAGCCTCTGCTCCTCCGGGGACAGCCGGTTGGGCCGCTGCTGGTGGTCCGTCACCGCCGTGATCAGGGTGATGAGCGAGAACTGCTCGTCATCGGGGAGGCTGCGCCCCTTGGTGATGACGTACGGGCGCACCAACTCCGCGGCTTCCGGCTCCGGTCGGCTGGCGTCGGTCATGGCCGTGAACCGGCGTTCTCGCGCGGCGGCGTCGTCAGCTCCTTGCCCAGCTGGCCGACGAGCTGCTGCATCCGGAAGGTGATGTCCCCCATGTCCACGTTGAGGGCCGCCGAGACCGCCAGATAGGCGCCCTCTCCCGCGGAGATCAGAAAGACCCATCCCTCGTCGAACTCGACCAGCGTCTGCCGCCACCGCTGATCGGATCCCTCGCAGAAGAACCCGATCGACCGGCTCAGCGACTGCACACCGCTCATCGCGGCGGCGATGGTGTCCCCCATGTCCTTGTCGACCCCCTTCGAACGGGCCATCAGCAGCCCGTCGGCGGAGACCAGGACGGCATGCAGGGCCCCGGGGATCTCCAGGGCACTGTCAAGCATCCACGCCAGATCGTTCTTCACGAGACCTCATGTCCTTCGCTGCTTGCATCGCGTGTGTTGCCCGTCTCATCCGGCGTGTCCGAATGCGAGGACCGGCCGATCACCGTGCCCCGCTGGAAGGCGGCCATGATCGCTGCCGTGTCTTCGTCGGAGCGCCTCGGGGCACGCGAGCTCTTCGATGACTGCGAGGGTGCCGAACCGGTGGACACGAGGGCCATCGGCCGCTTGCGGCGCCGCTTCGGCAGGCCGTCGGCGGTCGTGGATGCGGTCGGCGAGGAGTGGGGTCCGCTGAGGCCGGGCGAGTTGGCGGCCCCGGCGGCCGGGACGGTCTCCTTCGGGTCGGGCATGCTGGTGAGGAGTTCGTCGGGCAGCAGGAGGACCGCACGCACGCCCCCGTAGGGGGAGGTGGAGTCCACGGACACGGTGAAACCGAAGCGCTCGCAGAGCACACCGATCACCGCGAAGCCGAACTGCGGCGGGTTGCCGAGCTGTGAGACGCCCGAGACCCGCTCGCTCGACAGCAGCCTCGACGCCCTGGCCCGCTCTTCCTCGTTCATACCGACACCGGCGTCGTCGACGACGATGCAGATGCCCTTGGGCACGGCACGGACGTTGATCTCGACGATGGTGTCGGGACTGGCGTAGCTGGTCGCGTTGTCGAGGAGTTCCGCGAGAGCCAGGGCCACCGGTTCGACGGCCCGGCTGGTGATGCCGAAGTCGACCTGCGAGAGGATCTCCACCCGCTGGAAGTGACGGATCCTGCCCTGCGCGCTGCGCACGACGTCGTAGACCGACGCGACCTCACGGTGCCGGCCC
Source organism: Streptomyces sp. PSU-S4-23 (assembly GCF_055632315.1). NCBI lineage: Bacteria > Bacillati > Actinomycetota > Actinomycetes > Kitasatosporales > Streptomycetaceae > Streptomyces > Streptomyces sp. PSU-S4-23. Next base: position 2,189,589 of record NZ_JBVMUU010000002.1, read on the forward strand.
AGCCAGCCGTCGCAGAGCACGGCGATGGACTGGGCGCGCCGACCGAACTGGGAGTTCATGTGGTCGATGTCCAGCAGATCCTGAAGAATGACCGACTCGCCATATTTGGTCTGCAGCCTCGAAATGATCAACTGCTGCTCGGCGGCAAGTCCCTGAATCGTCCGCATCGCGGACTTGAGGGCGGTTTTGGTTTCCTCTTCAGCGTGCTCCTGGGCCTTTTTGACGGATTCCGAGTAATGGTTCTCGAGTTCGTCGTAGTGGGTTCTGAGCCCATCGATCTCCTGCCGTAAATTCCGTGCCGCCCTGCGCTGGCGAACAGCAAAGGCAGCTGCGACAAGGACTACGACGAGGAGAGCCCAGAATGCCGGGTCCTGCAAGTAGTGCGTCATATGACTCTCTTCAGACGACTGAAGGTCAGCTGCTGAAATCCCGTCAACGCGGATGGGCCTGGGCCTACAGGTCGCCCGCGCCATGTTTCAGCCGGGCCGTCCTCTTGGTCTCAGATGTCGTTGTGCGTCCATCCGCCCGCTCGACAAGTGCGGTGATCGTATCACCGCCGGGACCGCCAACCGGAAGCCACTCCCCCGCAACTGACAGCGCATCAGCGTGCCTTCACCAAGCACCTGGGATACGGGCGGGAGGCACACCTTCGCCGACCGTCCGGGCACCCACGGCGAGCGGGAGACGCCTCGGCCGGCGATACGTTTTTCCGGCCCGGGACGTGCCCCCGGACCGGCGCGCGCAGCCGCGCGCGCCGGATCGCGCGGCGCACGAACCACGCCCGGCCGGCGCCCGATCGACGCCGGTTCGATGCCCGGCCGGCGCCCGTTCCGTGCCCTCACGGCCCCGCCGGCGGGGGGCCGCCTGCGAGTCCGACGCGGTCGCCGGAGTCCACGGCGACCTCACATCTCCTCAAATCCTCCCCACATACTCCCCAAAGCGAACCCAAACGCGGCGCCCTCCCCCGTACCACGGCGTAGACGCGTCTCCGCCGGGCCCGTCGTTCCCCGGGACCTCGCGCGTACGCGCCGCACGCCTCACCGCGTGACCTGGAACGCCCCGCGTGCGCCGCGCTCGGCATCGCTCATGATGTGCGAGACGAACGGGTACGTCCCCGCCTCGGGGAAGGACAACTCGACGAACCCGCCCTCCGCCGGGGTGAGGGCCAGCACCTGGGCGCCGCCGTGCCCGGGATCGTCCCGCCGCAGCCGGTAGGCGCCCTCCTGGTACACCGTGTCGAACTGCCCACCGACCACATGGAACGCGCCCGCCCGGTTCGGCCCCGCGTCCAGCACCCAGATCCGCACGCGCTCGCCGGTACGGGCCTTCAGGGGCGCGTACGTGTACTGGCCGGCGTATCCGTTGAAGACGACGGCGTCGGGCCGCTGCGCGGCCAGCTTGGCGGGGTCGGCGGTCCCGCCCTGCGGGCCGAGGTAGAGGTCGGACTGGACGAGCAGGTACTCCCGGTCGACCCGCGGCAGGTTCGGCGGATCGATGACCACCGCCCCGTACATGCCGTTGGCGATGTGCAGCGACATCGGCATCGTCGAGCAGTGGTACATCCACACACCGCTGCGGGTGGCCGTGAACCGGTACGTCAGCGACTCGCCCGGCTGGATCGTCCGCATCGGCCGGTCCGGGGCGAGCGTCCCGGCGTGGAAGTCGACCGAGTGGCCCATCGACCCGTCGTTGACGAGCGTGATCTCGAACCTGTCCCCGACGCGGCCGCGCAGCACGGGACCCGGCGCGGTGCCGCCGTAGGTCCACACGGTCTGCCGGACCCCGGGCGCGACCTCCTTCTGCGTCTCCCGGACGGTGAAGGTGCGCCGGTGGACGCGCGGGCCGCCGGCGCCCTCGGCGGGCGGCAGCACGGCATCGCGCGCCGTGAAGCCCGGGGAGGGCTGGGCCATCGGGTCGAAGTCCGCGGCGGCGGACCTCCCGGATGCGGAGGCCGCCGCGCCCTTGTCGTGGCCCGTGTGCCCCCCGTCTTCGCGGCCGTCGGTCCCCGCGCCGGTGGCGGCCCCGGTCCCGGCGGCGGTTCCGGTGGCCTTCACCGTGAACACCATGCCCATCTGCCGGTGCCCGGGCATCGAGCACCAGCCGTCCAGATCACGGCCGATGACGCCCGCGTCGAGGGTCGCGGCCTGGCCCGGGGACAGCCGGCCGGTGCGGGCGCCGCTCTCCAGGACCAGGTCGTGGCGGTCGGTGCCGTGGTTGCGCAGCATGATCACCAGGCGGTTCCCGACGGGTACCGCGACGGAGTCCGGGGAGAACCGCATACCGTGCACCGTCACCTCCACCGTGGTCGTACGGCCGGTGGGCCGTACCCGGGTCCCGTCCGCCGTGAGCGCGGCGGAGTGCGACCCCGGGGCAACGGGCAGCGACCGCACGTCCACGGCGCCGCCCGCCGCGACGGCCAGCATCACCACCGCCACTCCCGCGGCCACACCGCCCAGGACGCGGTGCGACGAGGCCGGCGCGGCCGGGGCCTGCGACGGGTCCGGTACGTGCGGGGCCTGCGGTGCGTGCGGTGCGTGCGGCGTGCCCGGCGTCGCGGCGCCGCGACGTGCCGCGCGGTGCCGCACCACCGTCCGTACCAGCAGCACCAGGAACCACACCAGCATGGCCAGCAGCACCACCGAGCAGACGACGCGCACCATGCTCGGCACCGGCAGGAGGGCCGTCACGAGCACCGCATTGGTCGTGGTCAGCCGCATCGGCCAGCCGCGGTCCAGCTCCGCGTTCGCCGCCCGCACGGCCGAGGGGCCGCCGCCCAGCACCACCGGCACCAGGAAGCTCAGCGCCCCCAGCAGAACCTGTGCGATCCATCCGGCGGCGAGCGGCGCGGTCAGCGCCGGCACCCGGTCCGCCACCTCCGGCCACGTCCGCGCCGTCAGCAGGATCCAGACCAGCACCGCCAGCGCGCCGAGCAGCCAGCCGCCGCCCGCGACCGGCGACCAGGTGGCGAAGGAGTGCGGGGCCTTGGCCCGCGCCTCGCGCACCCAGGGCAGCCCCGCGACGACGAGCCCCGCCGCGTAGCCGGCCACCCCCACCGCGGCGAGCGGCGGCGGCGCCAGCAGCGCGGCGGCGACCGCGGCCCCGAGCCCGCCGAGCAGCACCGGCAGGGCGGTGCGTCCCGCGCGCTCCGCTCCCTCCGCGACCCGGGTGCGCAGCATCGTCGGCCACAGGGTGATGAGGGTCCCGGCCACGGTGAGCCCCACCCACCCGAGCAGGTTGATCAGTTCGTGCGCCAGCAGGACGCGCGCGTGGCCGGAGTCCGACAGGTCACCGCGGGCCATCAGGACACCCAGCCCGGCGCCCACCGGAAGCAGCGCGGACGCCGCGACGTAGTAGCGGACGGTCATCGCGAAGCGGCTGGGCAGGGCCCGCCGCAGCAGCCGGACCAGCCACACCGCGTGGGCGAGCACCGCGGCGGCGACGGCGGCACCTCCCGCGAGGACCGCCGGCCAGATGCCGGTGAGCATGCCGCCGACGACGGCGACGGCACCGGCGTTGAGGCAGGCCAGGCGCAGGACCGCCGGTGCGCCCCGGTGCGCCTCGGGCAGCCGCAGCACGGAGGCGGCGAAGTGCCCGGACCAGATGACGACGGCGTTGCTGACCGCGCCGAGCAGCAGCAGATGGACCAGCAGCCAGCGGGCCGCCGGGACGAACGGGTGGACCAGCGATCCCGCGGCGAACAGCGCGAGCCAGGCCGCCACCACGACGTTCACGCCGAGATGCCAGGCGGCACGGGGCGACCGGCCGGGCGGCGGCCCGGGCGGGCCCGGCGGGAGCCCGGGCGAGGAGGGGCCCTGGGGATGACGGGAAAGGGGCAGGCCACTCACCAGGGGTTCTCCTCCGAGGTACGCGGCCGGGGCACCGGACGTCCGGTGCCGGTGCCGCCGGCGCTCGCGCCGGTGTCGTCTCTGCTGCTCGTACGGGCCGGGGCCGTTGTGGCCTGCGGGCCGGAGGGTGCCGGGGGGCTCGCGGTGGTGCCGGTCGGCGGCTCCGCGGCCCCGTGGGGGTCCGGGGCTGTGGCCGTGTCGCGCCCGGGGACCGGAACGGCACCGGCCACGCGGCCGCCCCCGCCGGGACCCGCACCCGAACCACCCGGGCCGCCGCCCCCGCCGGGACCCCCAGCCGGGCCATCCGTGACCGTGCCGCCGCCCCGGCCCGGAGCCGGCAGCGGGCCACCCCCGCCACCGCCCCCACCGGAACCGGCACCCGGACCCCCCGGACCGCCGCGCCCCCCGTCCCGTTTGCGACCCCCGGTGCCGGCCAGCCCGCTCCCGCCCGGTGTCTGCGTCCCGCTCCCGCCCGGCGTCTGCGTCCCACTCCCGCCCGGCGTCACCGGTCCGCTCCCGCCCGGCGGCGCCGTCCTGCTCCTCGCCGTACCGGTCAGCGTGAGGACCGCCGCCGTCAGCACGAACAGCAGCACGGCGACGATGTTGAGCACCCCGCCGAGCCGCCACGCCCAGCCGGTGTTCCCCAGATCTCCCACCAGGACGCGCAGGGCCAGGGAGCCGTGCAGCAGCCAGGCCGGTGCGGCGAGCACCGGCCGGTACGGCAGGGGGCGGCGCAGTACCGCGGGCAGGATCACCGGGGCATGCGCCATGATCATGGACAGCACGAAGCCGAGGAAGACGGCGTGCACCACGGCGTCGTACCGGCCCCCCTCGCCGACCGGACCCGACCACAGCCACAGCACTCCCGCCAGGGCCAGCCACGCGTACCCGGCCAGCAGACAGGCGGCGCTGAAACGGGGAAGCCCGGTCGAGCGCAGCATCCTGCGGGCCACATCGTGCATGACGAGCCACCAGACGAGCGCGAGCAGGGCGGCGCCGTACAGCAGGACGCCCCGGGCCGGCCACAGCAGGCTCGCCACGGTGCCGACCAGCACGGCGCCGGCACAGCCCAGGAAGGCGTGCTCCGCCCGCGGCGCCAGCAGCACCACCCGGGCCAGCTCCACCCGCTCCCCGGCGATGGTCAGTACGAGGAAGGAGGCCAGCCAGGGCAGCAGCCGGGGGACGTCCAGTCCGCCCAGCCACAGCAGCGCGGCACCGAGCGCCGACACCGCACCCGCGGCCTGGGCGAGCAGGGCGGCGCTCGGCTGCCGCCGCCAGAACCGCACGTAGACGGCGAGCAGGACGGCCGTACCGGCGACGAACAGCAGCCGCCCGGTGAGCCTGGCGACGGGCGCGACCAGCAGCAGTCCGCCCGCGCCGAGGAAGGCGGGAGACAGGTAGGCCCAGCGGCGGCCCAGCGCGACCGCCCGCTCCAGCGCGATCAGCGTCCCGACGAACCCGAGCACGAGGAGCACCCCGTGCACGCCGGGCAGCCGGCCGGTGGTGACGGGGGCGGGCAGGCCGAGCCGGAGCAGGGCGGCGTCGAGCCCCGACAGGAGGGCGAGCCCGGCGGGCACCAGGAGCACTCCCCGGCCGGCGACGCCCCGCCGCACGGTCGTGCCGTCGCGACCGCGCGGGCCGCGGGACGTGCGGGGCGCCCCCTGGGTTCCCTCCGCGGCGGTCATCGGGTCCTCCGGGAGTGCTCGGGGCCGTCCGCCGGGCCGTCACCACGGTGTCCGTCCGGGTCCACCGGTCCCGCGTCCGGGTCCACCGGTCCGGCGTCGAAGCGCAGCACACAGGCGCCGGGTTCGGCGAAGGGCCGCAGGGCCACCCGCTCCCCGTCGCCGCCCAGCGCGGCCATACCGGCCCTGACCAGCCCGGCGTGGACGTTGCAGATCACGTTCGGGTACTCGCGGGCGACCTCGATGAAGGGGCAGCGCGGCAGCCGTACGCGGTTGCCGTCGTCGTCCGTCTCCGGCGCGAACCCGATCTCCCCGAGCAGGGCGACGATCCGGCCGCGTGCCTCCTCCGGGCTGCGCCCGGGCGCCTGCCCGGCGACGAGAGCGCGGCCCCACTCCTCCCCGGCGGCGACGGCGGCCGCCTGGGGATCGGGGCTGGACCGGGCGATCTGCGCGGCGAGCACCGCGGCGAGCCCCGCGTACTCCCGTACGGGGGACTGCTGGGGCAGTGCGGCCCGGTAGCGCCAGGCGGGGCGGCCGCGCCCGGCGGCGGGGGCCCGCTCGCGGAAGGCCAGGTCGAGGTCGACGAGCGCGTCCAGATGCTCGCGGACGGTGTTGGTGTGCAGTCCGCAGACCCGGGCGAGCGCGGCCGAGGTGACCGGCGCGGCCTGGCCCCGCAGGTGCTGGAGGACCGCCCGGCGCTGCCGGGACAGTGACGGATCGTCGTCCGAGCCACCGCCGGGGAGAGGGAGAGCCTTATTTTCCACGGACATGTCCGTAGTATATTGCAGTCACCGGCCCGGGTCGGACCGGCCGGCCCCCAACCGCTGGAGTAGCGATCATGAGTTCTCTCACCCTCGCGTCGGATCCCGAAGACGCCGCGGCCGCCGAGGCCGTCGAGGCGCACCACGCCCAACTGGCCGGCGGACTGGCCGGACGCGTCACGATGCTCCTGGAGGCCGGCGGCGACCCGGACGCGGCCGAGCGGACCCGCGCCGGGCTGGTCGCCTTCTGCGAACGCGAACTGCTCCCGCACGCCGCGGCCGAGGAGTCCGCGATGTACCCGGCCGCGCACGGCACGGTGGAGGGCCGTCTGCTCGTCGACGGCATGATCGCCGAGCACCGGCGCATCGGCGCGCTCGTGGAGGCGCTGCGCACCGCGCCCTCGACGGCACGGGCGGCTGCCGAGGCCCGGGCGCTCCAGGTCCTGTTCGAAGAGCACCTGGAGAAGGAGAACTCCCTCATCCTGCCGCTGCTCGCGGCGGCGCCCGGCATCTCCCTGGCCGGACTGCTCGCCGGCATGCACGAGTTGCTCGGCGGTCATGCACACGACGACGAGGGCGACGAGGCGGAGGGCGGCGCACGGCACGGCGGCTGCGGCGGCGGAGGGTGCGCCTGCGGCGGCTCGGACGACACCGCGGTGCCCGAACTGGACGTGCGCGGCGTCCCGCACGCCCTGCGGCACGCGACCGTCTTCGGCGCGCTCGACGCCGTGCCGGCGGGCCGGGCCATGGTCCTGGTCGCCCCCCACGACCCGCTGCCGCTACTGGCCCAGATCGAGGGCCGGCGGCCGGGCACGTTCTCCGTGGAGTACCTGGAGCGGGGCCCGGAGGCCTGGCGCCTCCAGCTCACCCACCGCTGAGACCGGGCATCTCCGCGCAGGGCACACAGGCTTCACGGCCCTGCGGTACACCGCTCGCGAACCCTGCCGGGCGACGAACGCGCCGGCAGGGAAGCGCCCTGATCAGGCCGGGAGCCGGACCAGCGGTCGTTGCCCTGCCGGGCGGTACGGCGACCTCGTCGACGCGCTCCGGGTTCAACCGCGGCTGGAGACCGCGTAGTACTGAAGGTCCTGCACGGTGACCGTACGCCGCGCCGGATAGCGGGTCGTGACGGCGGCGACGGTGTCCCCCGCGCGGCGGACCACGGCCCTGGTACGGCCGGGGTTCAGCGGCAGGCCCCGGGCGTACACGCCGGCGGGGGCACGGTAGGTGTGGGGCGCGCCACCCACGCGCGCGGAGACTGTGGCGGGCGCGGTCAGGAAGGTGAGCAGTTCCACCTGGTCGCGCGGCGGTGCGGTGCCCGGACGCGGGCGCATCAGCCGGGGTTGAAGCGGGGCGCTGTCGACATCGGTGAACTGGACGCGGGAAGTGGCGTACACGGTGTCGCGGACGATCTGCGGCCATGCCCCGGTCTTGAAACGGGTGAGGTAGTACGAGGAAATGTCCAGGTAGGTGTGGCCGTTGTGCAGCGACGGTGCGAACTGGCTGCCTTCCGAGTAGTCGTTCCACGTGGTGAGCTGCACCCAGTCCGCACCGTCGGAGATCGCGTGGTTCCAGGTCGACCGCAGGCTGGCGGTGTTGCCCGCCTCGTCGTAGACGCCCTGGTTGGGCCGGGCGTCCTGCACGGACACGGCCTGCATCCACTTCTTTCCCAGGGAGTGGGCGAGTCGGATGTCGCCGGGAACGTTGTCCTGGCGGCTGTAGCTCCGGTTGCCCCAGGACGAGAAGGCGTGACTGATGGATGCGAACCGCCGGGCGTTGGCGCGGAAATCCAGGAAGACCGGGACGAGCGCGGTGCTGATGCCCTGGTCGCGTAGTCGCGCGATGACTCGGCCCCACCATGCGGGGTCCTGGGCCTCCGCCTTGAACGGGGACACCACCAGGCGTCCGTCGGCCAGCCGGTATGCGGACGGGGACCGGGCAAGCCGGGCCAACTGGCGGGCAAGGGTGCGCGGGTCGGTGTGTAGGGACGTCATGTCCGGCATCAGCACGATCCGGAAGCCCGGGTCGACGCGCCGCGCCGCGCGCAGCAGCATGTCGACGCGCTGACGGTTGACGCCGGTCAGGGAGAGGATGTCCACGGTGAATCCGTCGAGCCCGGCGTCTCGGGCGGTCCTTACCTCCCGTTCGAGGTTGGCGAGTCGCCAGTCCCCGCTGGACGGGGGCACCGGCAGGGGCCGGTCACGCAGCAGTCCGCCGTAGGCCGCGTGCTTGCCCTGCTCGCCTTGTGGCGTGAGGTAGTTGCGGGCGTAGTAGTCGTGCTCGGCGGGCTGGTTGTCGAGGGAGAGCGGATAGGGCGGAAAGTAGTGCGCGAAGACCAGATGCGGGCTGTCGCGCAGCACATCCGTGGCCGGCAGGTCGAAGGGAAGCGCCGCGTCCCTCGTTCGCCCGGCATGGGGCGCGGTGTCCTCCCGGTCGCGGGCCAGTCCGGTGCCGGTGATCAGTCCGATGAGGATCAGTCCGAACAGGGCGCCGAGCGCGGCGCGCCGCCGGTCTGACGGCCTTCGGCGCCGATGCGTGGGACGAGTGGGGTGATCCGTCATGGTGTCCTCCGCAGACGCCGGTGGGCCGCCGGTGCAGAACTCTAGGGCACATGCGGCCCATTGTCCGGCGAACCGTGCCCAGACGGGCATCTCCGGCGATCACGGCCGTCCCGTCAGGGAGTCGTGGCGCCGAGCCGGTCGGCGTCGTGCGACTGCAGGTAGATGTCGAGGGCGTCCTCGCGCATGGCCCGCCACAACTGGGCGCCGGCGCCGGAATCCAGGAGGACCACGGACTGACCGGAGATCGTGCCGGTTCCCTTGGCCGGGGCGTTCATGAACACCATGTTCCCGGGGCGGACCTCCTTGTTGTCCCACAGCAGGGCCCGCAGGTCGCCGTCGCTGAGCCGGTCGTCGACGCTCACAGCGGCGGTGAGGTCGTCCAGCACCCTGGTGGCCCTGACGGGATTGGAGAAGGTCGAAGGACGCATGACCTTCTCCAGCAGCGTCCGCAGGAAGTACTGCTGACGGTGCGTGCGGTCGAAGTCGCCGCGGGCGAGGTGATAGCGCTCACGCACGTAGGCCAGGGCCTGGGTGCCGTTCATATGGCGGGCGGCGCCGTCCACGACGAGTTCCACTCCGCCGACGGAGTCGGTGAGTTTCCTGAAGCCGTCCCAGTCGATGACGGCGAGATGGTCGACGCGCACCTCGGTCAGCCGCTGCACGGTGTCGATGAGCAGCGGCGGCCCGCCCCAGGAGAAGGCGGCGTTGAGCTTGGCCTTGCCGTGTCCGGGGATGTCCACCCACGCGTCACGGGGCAGCGAGACGACATACGCGCCGGAATGGTCGGCGGGGAGGTGGACCAGCATCATCGTGTCACTGCGCTGGGCACCGTACTTCCACTCGGGGGCCTTGGCGTCGCGGCCCGTGGTCGGCAGCGCGGAGCGGCTGTCGACGCCGACGAGGAGGAAGGTCTGCCCTCCGTCGGAGGGTGCCGGCTGCGCCGCCGCGGGCACGTCCGTCGGGAAGACACCGGAGATGCGGTCGACCTTCCCGGTGAAGTGGTCGACGGCCCACCAGGACACCCCGGCCACCATGAGCAGGCCCGCGGCGAGCAGGACGAGCGCCCCGAGGAGCACCCGACGTGCACGGCTTGCGCGGCGCCGAGGGTGTGCCTGCGTATCTCCGGATCCGTCAACTTCCTTTTGTGAAGTTCCGGTCGAGGTTTCGGGGACGCCGGCAATCGGGCCGGACACCGCCAAACCGGCTCTGTCCGGCCCCTCCTCCCGGTCTGCCGCCTCACCCCGGTCGACCGCTTCGTCCCGGCCTGCCGCTTCGGCCCCGGCCGTGTTCCCGTCCCCCACCACGCACCCCCCACATCAACGCGGTACGGCCCCTTCCGTACCGAAGCGCACACTGTAGCCAGCACGTTCGACGTTCGTACCCCCGTCCACCGGATCATCGCCCGCGGTGTCGACCCGCAAGCGCGGCCCGGCACTCCGTACGGCCCGGCGCTTCTCGGTGACGTTCACGTAAACGCCCCCATCCCTGCACAAGTTTGCCGTACTGTTCACCATCGCGCCGCATGTTCGACGAATGCACGTTCGCGACATCCGGCGACTCGTGCCGCGGAACGTACCTGGGGGGGTACATGTGGGATGTTCAGGCCGCTGAATCCGAGAGATCACACAAGGCGCGCTCGCGGGAGCGCGCGTCCTCGCTGTGGGTGGGACGGAAGTCCCGCTGGTATCTTCCCGCCTCACTGATCACCGACCTGGTCGGCGCCGGTGTTCCGGTGACGCTGATGTTCTTCGCCGCACACCAGCCGTGGGCAGTGCCGAGCGGCATCGCCGCGGGGCTCGCCTGGGCGGGAGTGCAGCTGTTCAGATCGCGCTACGCGGCCCGGGCCATCGGCGAGAGCAGGGGCACACTGCCGGTGCTCCACGACTGGTTCATCCTGCTGGGAGTGCTCGCGGTGGGGCACGCCGCGGCGGGGGTACGGCTGCGCGCGGCGCTGTGCCTGGCGGCGCTGCTGCCCGCCCTGCTGCTGACCCTGGTGTGCCGCAAGGCGCTGTACCGCCATCTCGCGGCGGTACGGCGCAGGGCGCAGGCGGTGATCAAGGTCCTGGTGGTGGGCGAGCCCACCGCGGCGGACGGCGTCACCGCGCACCTCTCCGCGCGCACCGATCACCCGTACGTGACGGTGGGCGGCGTCCCCGTGGGACAGGGCCCGTTCACCTCGGGGATCCGGACGTGGGAACGGCTCCCCGCCACCGCTCCGGAGTCCCCCGCGGAGGATGCCGACCTGGTCATCGGCGCGGTGCACCGGCTCGGCGCCGACCTGGTGCTGGTCGTCCCGTGCTCCACGCTCAGCGGGGAGCGGCTGCGCCGCCTCTCCTGGGGCCTGCACGACGCCGGCATCGAACTGTTCGTCGCACCCGGCCTGGTGGAGGTGTCCGTCAAGCGCCTGGAGGCCGGATCCGCCGGCGGGCTGTCCCTGCTCCGCGTGGCCCCGCCGATGCGGGAGGGCATACAGCCTCTGCTCAAGGCGGCCCTGGACCGCAGCACCGCCCTGCTGGGCCTGCTCGTGCTGGCACCGGTGCTTCTGGCGGTCGCCGCCACGGTGAAACTGTCCTCGCCGGGGCCGGTGCTCTATCTCCACGAGCGCGTCGGCCGGGGCGGGCGTCCCTTCGTGATGTGGAAGTTCCGCACCATGCGCGTGGGCGCCGACCGCCAGAAGGCCGCACTGGCCCAGGAGAACGAGCACGACGGCCTGATGTTCAAGATGCGCCGCGATCCCCGGGTCACCCGGGTCGGCCACTGGCTGCGCCGTACGTCGTTCGACGAACTGCCCCAGCTGGTCAACGTCCTCAAGGGGGACATGTCCCTGGTGGGCCCGCGGCCGCCGCTCGCCGACGAGGTGGCGCACTACACGCCCGTCGAGTGGCGGCGGCTGACCGTACGGCCGGGCATGACCGGGCTGTGGCAGATCAGCGGACGCTCCGACCTGTCGTGGGACGAGACCGTCCAGCTCGATCTCAGCTACGTCGACAACTGGTCGTTCACCAGCGATGTGGACGTCATGGCCCGCACGTTCCGCGCCGTCGCCGACGGCCGCGGGGCGTACTGAGAGCGCCGCCCATGGCCGCACAGCGCCCCGGCGCGCGCTGCGCGCCCCCCGGGTCCGTGCACGAACGGGGCCCGTCAGCCGTCGAGACCGCCGCGCCAGTGGGCGTAGGTGGCGGCGATGCCGTCGCGCAGCGGGATCGCCGGCTTCCAGCCGAGCTGCGCGAGCCGCGAGATGTCGAGCAGCTTGCGCGGGGTGCCGTCGGGCCGGCTCGTGTCCCAGGCGATCCGGCCGGTGAAACCGGTGGCCTCGGCGACCGTCGCGGCCAGCTCGCGGATGGTGAGGTCGCTGCCGCAGCCGACGTTGACCGGCTCGTCGCCGTCGTAGGAGCGCAGCAGCACCGCACACGCGGCGGCGAGGTCGTCCACGTGCAGGAACTCCCGGCGCGGGGTACCGCTGCCCCACAGGACGACCTCCTCGCGCCCCTCGGCCGCGGCCTCGTGGAAGCGGCGGATCAGGGCGGGCAGGACGTGCGAGGTCTCCAGGTCGAAGTTGTCACCGGGCCCGTAGAGATTGGTCGGCATGGCGCTGATGTACGACGCGCCGTACTGGCGCCGGTAGGACTGCACCTGGACTATGCCCGCGATCTTCGCGACGGCGTACGCCTCGTTGGTGGGCTCCAGGGGTCCGGTCAGCAGCGCGTCCTCGGTGATCGGCTGGGCGGCGTGCTTGGGGTAGATGCACGACGATCCCAGGAAGAGCAGGCGGCCCACACCGGCGGCATGGGCCCCGGCTATCACGCTGAGCTGGATCTGGAGGTTCTCCTCCAGGAACTGCACGGGCTGAGTGCTGTTGGCCATGATCCCGCCCACCTTCGCGGCGGCGAGCACCACCGCGTCCGGGCGCAGGACGGACAGTTCGGCCGCGGTGCGCGCGGCGTCACGCAGGTCCAGTTCGGCACGGGTACGGGTGAGCACCTCGTACCCCTCGGCGGCGAGCCGGCGGGACACGGCGGAGCCGACCAGGCCACGGTGGCCGGCGACGAAGACACGGGCACGTTCGGGCAGCAGCGATGCGGTCATGGGCCGGATCATGCCAGGAGCCGTGTGATCAGTGCGCACACACCGCCAACTTGCATGAAATTTCCCATAGTTCACGACATGCAGCCCGCGCACGGCGGGCGTACGGACCGGACCGGCCCCCGGGACGGGTCCGGCAGGGAGGGGAACCCCGCATGAGCAAGACCGCGCTGATCACCGGCGTGACCGGACAGGACGGTTCGTACCTGGCGGAGCTGCTGCTGTCGAAGGGATACCGGGTGCACGGCCTGGTGCGGCGGTCGTCCAGCTTCAACACCGAGCGGATCGACCACATCTACCAGGGCCCCCAGGAGGCCGAACGCCGCTTCGTGCTGCATCACGCGGACCTCTCCGACGGGGTGGCGCTGGTGAACCTGCTGCGCGACATCCAGCCGGACGAGGTGTACAACCTGGGCGCCCAGTCCCATGTGCGGGTCTCCTTCGACGCGCCGCTCTACACCGGCGACGTGACCGGCCTGAGCACGCTGCGGCTGCTGGAGGCGATCCGGGCGAGCGGGGTGGAGACCCGTATCTACCAGGCGTCGTCCTCGGAGATGTTCGGTTCCACGCCGCCCCCGCAGAACGAGGACACGCCCTTCCACCCGCGCAGCCCGTACGGCGCCGCCAAGGTCTTCGCGTACTGGGCGGCCGTCAACTACCGCGAGGCATATGGGATGTTCGCGGTCAACGGAATCCTGTTCAACCACGAGTCCCCGCGCCGCGGCGAGACCTTCGTCACCCGCAAGATCACCCGCGCCGTCGCCCGGATCAAGGCCGGCCTCCAGGACCGTCTCTACCTCGGCAACCTGGACGCGGTCCGCGACTGGGGCTACGCACCCGAGTACGTGGAGGCGATGTGGCGGATGCTCCAGCACGACGAGCCGACCGACTACGTGGTCGCCACCGGAGTACCGGCCACCGTACGGCAGTTCGTGGAGACCGCGTTCGCCCACGCCGGCCTCGACTGGAACGAGTACGTGCGCTATGACCCCAAGTACGAGCGCCCCACCGAGGTGGACGCACTGATCGGTGACGCGTCCAAGGCCCGCGAGACGCTGGGCTGGCGGCCCACCGTCCTGGTGGACGAGCTGGCACGGATCATGGTCGACGCCGATGTACGGCAGGTGGAGGACCAGCTCGCGGGCGCCGCGGTGCGCATCGACCGCTGAACACATCGAAATTTCCTACCAGATGAGTCAAGCGCACCCCATCACGTGTCATGTACTCGTATGGTTCGCGCAGCAAACACGTTCATCCGGCCCGTTCGGATCCGGGGACTCCGGCGGGCTCGACGAGGCAGAGGGCCCGCGACCGGGCCCGGAAGCCGGGGGGGTACATGCACAGATCCAGAGGGCTCAGCGCCGTCCTCGTCCTGTCCACCGCGGCGGGCCTGGGCCTGGTGGCCCTGCCGCAGCCGGCCGCCGCGCTGACCCCGCCCGTCGCCTTCACCGCCGACGACCTGCCGACCTGGCAGACCAACGGCATCGTGTGGGCCCTGGCGGAGGCACACGGCACGGTCTTCGCGGGCGGCACCTTCTCGCAGGTGCGCCCGCCCGAGGGAGGAAGCGGCACCGCGCAGGACGCGGTGAACTTCGTCGCGCTGGACGCGGCGACCGGCGATCCCACGTCCTGCAAGCTGTCGTTCACCGTCGGCAGCGGAACCGCGACCGTGCGGGCGCTCGCCGTCTCGCCGGACAAGAAGACGCTGTACGCGGGCGGTTACTTCGGCGCGGTCAACGGCACGCCGGTCAGCAGCCTCGCCGCCATCGACATCGCGACCTGCACGCCCAAGGCGGGCTTCCACCCGAGCGTCTCCGCCACCGTGCGGGCGCTCGCGGTCACCGACGACACCGTGTACCTGGGCGGCGACTTCTCCTCTGTCGGCGGCAGCGCGCACGCGCGCTACGCGGCGGTGGACGCCGCCGGCGGCGCGGTCAAACCGTTCCAGGCCGATGCCGACGAGCCCGGCAGAGCCGTCGCGGTCACCCCCGACGGCAAGAACGTGATCCTCGGCGGTGACTTCTTCACCGTCAACGGCGCGGCCTCGCACGCCCTGGCCGTCGTCGACGCGACCACGGGTGCCAACGTCCGCACCTATCCCGGGTTCATCGAGACCAACTCGGTGGTCAAGTCCCTCGACACCGACGCCACGGGCTTCTACACCGGCAACGAGGGCACCGGCGGCGGCGTCTTCGACGGCCGCATCGCGCTCGACCTGTCCACGCTGAACCAGCGCTGGCGCGACACCTGTCTGGGCGCCACCCAGGCCGTCAGGTCCTACCAGGGTGTGCTGTACAGCGCCTCGCACGCGCACGACTGCTCCAGCGTCGGAGAGTTCCCCGACGGGCGCCGCCACCACCTGCTCGCGGAGCCGACGACCGGCACCAACAAGCTGGGCTGGTTCCCGGACACCAACGACGGCCTGGGCGAGGGCATAGGCCCGCGCGCCATGGCGGTCTCGGAGACCGCCGACAACAAGTACATGTGGGTCGGCGGCGAGTTCACCACCGTCAACGGCTCGCCGGCCCAGGGCCTGACGCACTTCGCGGCCTCCCCGGACACCGGCGCCCCGACGGTGCCCTCGGCCGGCGCCGAGTCCGTGAGGCCGACCGAGGTCCACGTCCGCTGGCGCTCCAGTCTCGACACGGACGACACCAGGCTGACGTACAAGGTCTACCGCAACGGCGCCTCCACGCCCGTGTACACCGTCGACGGCGACTCCGTGGAATGGTCGCGCCCGCAGTTGTCGTTCACCGACACGGACGTCACCGCCGGCTCCACCTACAGCTACCGGGTGACCGCGACCGACGGCGCCGGCAACACCTCCGCGCTGTCCGCCACGGCCACGGTGACCGTGCCGGTCTCCGTCCAGAAGTACCCCGCGAAGGTGCTCGACGACGGCGCGAACCTGTACTGGCGCTACGACGAGTCCGCCACTCCGTACGTCGGCGACACCTCACCCGGCGACCAGAGCGGCATCCACGTGAACGGGCCCTCGCTGCGCCAGACCCCGGCCGCCGTGACCGGTCCGTCCACAGCCATCGGCTTCGACGGCGTCGACCAGATGGTCTACGGCGACAAGCGCACCACGGTGCCGAGCCAGTACTCGATCGAGACCTGGTTCAAGACGACCACCGGCCGGGGCGGCAAGCTCGTCGGCTTCGGCAACAGGACCACACGGGCCAGCAGCACCTACGACAAGCACATCTACATGCGCGACGACGGCCGGCTGGTCTTCGGCGTGTGGACGGGCGCCGCCCGCACCATCACCTCGCCGGCCGCCTACAACAACGGCGCCTGGCACCACGTCGTCGCCACCCAGGGCGCCTCCGGGATGGTGCTGTACGTGGACGGCGCCAAGGTCGGCACGCTCGCCGAGACGGGCAGCCAGAACTACAACGGCTACTGGCACGTCGGCGGGGACAACCTCAACGGCTGGCCGAGCCGGCCCACCAGCAACTACCTCGCCGGGCAGATCGACGAGACCGCGATCTACCCGTCGGTGCTGAGCGCCTCCCAGGTGCAGAGCCACTACACCCTGGCCTCGGCCCCGGCCGACAGCGTGCAGACCGTCCGGGCGTCGGCCGACACGTACGTCAACTCCGGTGCCACCGGCACCAACTACGGCACCTCCACCTCGCTGGCGGTGCGCGGCAGCGCGGCGTACGAGGCGTATCTGCGCTTCGACCTGCCGTCGGCACCGGCCGGGACGGTACTCAAGAGCGCGCGACTCGCGGTGAAGACCACCACGCTGAGCAGCGCGGGCAGCACGGACGACATCTCCGTGCGGCCCGTCACCGGAGGCTGGACGGAGGCGGGGACCACCTACGCCTCCAAGCCCGCCGTGTCCCAGACCGCGGTCGGCACCCTGAGCGGCGCCACCGACGTCTCGACGCTCTACTCGGCGGCGCTCGACACCACGGCGCTCTCCCCGGTCCTGGGCGGCAGCTACGACCTGGCGCTCACGAGCACCGGGACGGACGCGCTGTGGCTGTGGTCCCGTGAGGCGTCGGCCGCGGAGAACACCCCGCAGCTGGTGCTGACCTTCGGGGCGCCGTAACCGTCACCGCGTCCCGTGTGCGGGGCGCCGGACCACGGACCGGCGCCCCGCACGACCCGTCCGGGCCCACAGCTCTTGTCGGACCCGCCTCCATACCCCGGCCCGCTGGGGCCGCAGGAGCCACCATGCACACTCGTACTCTCCGGCCCCTTCGGCCTCTTGGGCCCCTTCGGCCTCTTGGGCCCCTTCGGCCTCTTGGGCCTCTTGGGCCTCTTGGGCGCGGCGCCGTCGCCCTCACCGCGCTCCTCGCGCTCGGCGGCTGCAGCTCGCACGGCGGCACCGGGACGGAGCCGAAGCCCACGCAGCGCATCTCCGACGACCAGGCCGCCGCCGTACCCGACGATCAGGCGAGCCCCGCCTCCGAGGGCCCGTCGACGCCCTCCGCGGGTCCGGTGCTGCCCGACGCGAAGCTCACCCCGGCGACCGGTTCGTTCACCGCCGCGGAGAAGAAGTACCTGCACGGCCGGGTACCCGAGAACATGGATCCGGCCGCCGTGCTCCAGGTCGGCCAGGAAGCCTGCCAGCGCATCGAGCGCACCGCGGTCCACGACGAGGACGCCGCGGTCGGCGCGCTCATCGCCGGGGACGTGCCGTCCGCCGACGACGCGATCAACCAGCTGTGCCCCAGGCTGAAACCCCTGCTGGACGCCGCCGCGACCGGCTTCGCCGACGGCACGCACAAGAAACCGGAGCCGGGCACCTACCGGGCGCTGACCACGGCCGGGGGGTGCACCTGGCAGGCCCTGGGCGCGGGCGGCAAGGTGCTGGCGTCCGGGCCCGGACCGGGCGGCGCGAAGAAGGTGACCGCGAAGATCCCGGCCGGGACCCGTACGTTCGTCTCGTCGGGCTGCTATGCCTGGCTTCCTGCGTAGGCCCGCTCGTACACACCGAGCAGCGTGCCCAGGACGGCGTCCATGGAGAACGTCTCGGCGGTGAGCTTGCGGGCCGCCGCCGACGCCGACCGGCGCGCGGAGGGCTCCAGCAGATCGAGTACCGCCGGGGCGATACCGTCCGGGCCGGTCACCACGCGGCCGGATCCGGACCGCTCCACGTCGCGGGCCAGGCCGTTGGAGTCGGTCACCACGACCGGCGTGCCCACCGCCATCGCCTCCAGGACCGACATCGGGAACGGCTCGTCCACCGACGGCAGCACATAGACGTGCGCCCGGCGCAGTTCCTCGGTCATACGGGTCCCGGTGAGCGGCCCCGGGCAGCTCACCTTCCCCGTGAGTCCCAGCTCGTCGATCCGCCGCCGCACGGCGGGCAGTTCTCCCTCGTCCGGCCCCGCCACGACGAGGGCCGCCTCCGGATGCCGGGCCAGGATCGCGGGCGCGGCCTCCACCAGATCGACGGGGCGCTTGCGGGCCTGCAGCCGGGCCGCGTACAGGATGCGCGGCGCCCCCTGGGGGGCGGGGCCCTCGGGCTGCGCGGGGACGCCGTTGACCAGGTGGACGGCACGGTCGAGGCCCGCCCCGCCGACCACCGCGTGCAGACC
This sequence comes from Streptomyces sp. PSU-S4-23, assembly GCF_055632315.1. Lineage (NCBI taxonomy): Bacteria > Bacillati > Actinomycetota > Actinomycetes > Kitasatosporales > Streptomycetaceae > Streptomyces > Streptomyces sp. PSU-S4-23. The sequence goes on from NZ_JBVMUU010000002.1 coordinate 2,208,076, forward strand.
GCGGAGTTCGTGCGCGGTGAGATGCAGCACGGCGGCGGCGCCTCGCAGTACCCGGCGCACCGCGACCGCGTCGAGGAGCCGGGCCGACAGCCGCTCGCTCGGGTCGACCATGCCGTGCGTCTGCAGGATCAGGGGCCGTCCGGCACGCAGCGCGGCGAGCGCCACCGGCAGTGTCACCAGGTCGCGGGCGAGATGCACATGGACCACGTCGGCCCAGCGCACCAGGCGGTGGGCGCCGGCGAGAAGCGACGGGGAGGTCAGGCCGCTGAACCCCAGCGGCAGGACCCTGCGCGCCTGATGGAGCCGGGCGGGCACGCCCTCCACGTCCTCGGGCAGCGGCCGCCCGAAGCCGTCGGCCAGAGCGGTGAGGCGGGCGTCGTGCCCGCGTTCACGTAGTCCGCGGGAGATGTTGAGGGCGACTCGCACCGGGCCGCCGAAGGCATGGGTGGTGCTGTGCAGGGTGACCGCGTGCAGCACTCTCACGCCGGCTCCTCGACGGGCCGGCGCCGGTTGTCCGCCGTGTGCAGGGTCAGTTCGGGCAGGTCCTTGTGGAGGACCGCCCCGGCACCGACGACGGCGCAGCGGCCGACCTTCACTCCGGCCAGGACGGTGGCGCGGGCGGCGATCCACGCGCCGTCGTCCACCGCGATCGGAGCGTTGCGGTAGCGGAAGTCGGCGGCGCGGTGGTCGTGGCTGCCGGTGCACAGCAGGGCTTCCTGCGACACGCACACGTGGGCGCCGAGGGTGACCGGCTCCAGGTTGAGGATCCACGCCCCCTCGCCGATCCAGGTGTGGTCTCCGACCGTCAGCTTCCACGGCCACAGCACCCGCACCCGGTGGCGGACGAGCACCCCGGTTCCGATCCGGGCGCCGAAGGCGCGCAGCAGGGCCGTCCTGACGCGGGCCGGGGTGAACCACGCCATGAAGACCGTGTTCATCACCGCGAACCAGAGTGCCTGGACGAGTATGCCGCGCCCCTTGTCGTATCCGGCCAGTGTGAAGGCCGGCAGATCACGCATCGGTCCATCCCCCCAACGACGCCTCCCCGGACGCCGCGTCGGCCCACTCCAGCCTCCGCGGGCCCGACTTCCCGCGCGTCCGGCGGTAGGTCCGGCAACTCCGTTGCCGGACCAGGCGATTTTAGCCGTGCTGCCGCGGCCCTTCGGGCCACAACGGGCAGGATGCCCTGTACCTCCGCCCTGAAGGACGGAGCACCGGGCGGTGTTGTGCGGCCGACCGTCCACCGCGGGCGCGGCGTCGGTAGACTGCGGCGGGGATCTTTTCCGGGGGCGGGGGCGCCATGACGCAGCACACGACCCTGAGCGCGACGACCGCGCCCAGGACGCCGGAGCCGGGTTCCCGGGCGCTCGCCGCGCTGCCGCCGTTCTCACCGCGCGCGCTGCTCTCGCGCGCGCTGTCGGTCCCGCTCGTGCTCGGCTTCTCGGTGTTCCTGCCGCTGCTGGTGCTGGTCCAGCCGGGCACGGGCCCGCGCGACTCGGCGTTGTGGATGCAGCTGGTGCTGACGGTGTACGCGGGCACCCGGCTGTCGGCGATGATCCTCACCAGCCGCCGGAAGCTGCTCGCCGGTTCGTTCTGGCTGTTCGTCTACATGGCGATGGGGGTGGCGCCGCTCGCCCAGGCCGTGCTCGGACGCACGCCGACCCCGGTGGTGGGAACCCGCAGCGATCTGACCGAAGCCGTCTCGCTCGTGCTGATCGGCTGTGTGGCCTTCGACGTGGGCTCGCTGCTGGCCCGTCAGCGGCCGGGCCGGGAGCGGGACGACGGCCTGCGTTTCGCGCTGGTGCACCGCCGCCGTCTGTACCTGCTGACACTCGTCGCCTTCGCCGGCTCGGCGCTCCTGATGGTCAAACTGGGCGGCCCCGCGGTCTTCTTCACGAGCCGCCAGGAGATCATCAGCAGCGTCGAGGAAGCGGGGCTCTCCCAGGCGGACTCACAGGCGGGCCAGGCCATCGTGCGCGGCTTCGGCACCGTGCCCGCCCTCATCGCCTGGCTGGTGTACACGCGGTGGCTGGTGACCTCGCGGCGGGCCCGCCGCTCCGTGGTGATCATCGCCGTGTGGCTTGCGCTGGCCGCGCTGAACGCAGTGGTCAACAACCCGGTCTCCAACCCGCGTTTCTGGTTCCTCACCGTCCTCTTCTCGCTGCTGTTCACCGTCTTCCCGGTGAGCGCCGCGCTGTACCGGACCGCGCTGAGCCTGGGCGTGGTGGTGGCGCTGATCGTCTTCCCGTTCGCGGACCGGTTCCGCTACGACGACGCCGACTACCGGCCCCTCCAGACCACGTCGCCCCTGGAGCCGCTGGCCCTGAAGGACTACGACCAGGTCGGCATGTTCGCCAACACCATCACCTACGTGGGGTCGGGACGCGGCCACACCTACGGTCGCCAGCTGGCGGGCTCGGCGCTGTTCGCGGTGCCCCGGTCGATGTGGCCGGGCAAGCCGATGGACACCGGGGTGGTGGTCGGCCAGTGGATGGGGGCGACCAACACCAATCTCTCCTCGCCGGTGTGGGCCGAGCTGTGGATCGACTTCGGCCCGGTCGGCATGACGGCCGGGTTCCTGGCCCTGGGATACGCGGCGGCGCGGGTCGACCGCCGCTATGCGCGCCGGGCGGTGCGCCGGGCCCCGCCGGGCAGCCTGATCGCGCTGACCGTGCCCCTGGTCGCCGGGTACTCCTTCATCCTGCTGCGCGGGCCCCTGCTGCAGGCGTCGGGGCGCGTGGCGATCGCGGTGTGCTGTATCGCGCTGATCACCACCTTCCGGCGGGACCGGGCGACCGGGCTGCGCTGAAGCGGGACTGCCGGCCGGTCCTGCCCGGTCTCAGCCCGTGGGGACCGCCGGGACGGGCGCGGCCGTGGGCCGCTCCCGCACCGGCAGACGGGCGACGCGGATCCAGGCCGCCGCCGCCTTCAGCGCGGAACCCGCGGCCAGTCCCCAGGCGGCGCCCAGCGCCGACCCGCTCAGCAGGTAGCCGCCGAGCATGAGGGCGACCGAGAGCAGCGAGAACACCACCTGCACCGACAGGGTGGCGCGCGGGCTGAGGACCCTCAGGGTCACCAGGGCGCAGGTGCCCAGGCCCATCACCGCGTACTGGGCACCCGAGGCGGGCAGCAGTGCGGAGGCCGACTGCCAGGTGGCGCCGAGGAGCTGGCGTCCCACGCCGTCGGGCAGGGCGTGGAGCACCAGCCCCCAGGCAAGGCCGACGGCGCAGAGCGCGAGGCCGAGCACGGCGGCGGCGCGGGCGGTGGCCCGGCGGCTGCCGAGACGGCCCAGCAGCGGCGGCCCGAACGCGTTGACCGAGTTGAACAGGACGTTGAGCGGGCCGAAGAGCGTGGTGGCCCCGCGCAGCGCCCCGACCGCCAGCGGGGCGGCGAACAGCCCGAGGCCGAGCACGGCGAGCTGGCTGGAGGCGTTGCCCACGGCGAACTCCACCACGAAGCGCCGTCCGAGGTGGCCCCGGCGCGTAAAGGACCGCGGGTCGGCTCGGGCGTCGCGCACGTGGGGCCACAGCAGGCGCAGGCCGAGCAGCAGCGCCGGTACGGCCGACAGTCCCCAGACGGCCACGAGCAGTCCCGGCGCGGTGTGCCGGGGCTGGAGCAGCAGCGCGGGCACCACGCACACCAGGCGCAGGCTGTCGGCGGCCAGCGCGAGGCCGGGGCGCCGGAGGGTGGAGAACGCGTACCTCAGCCCGTCCTGCACCAGCACCAGCGGCAGGACGAGCCCCAGGGCGAGGAAGGCTCCGCCCGGCCCGCTCCAGCCGCCGGTGACGGCGGCGGTGACCGTGCCGGCGGCCGCGAGCAGGGCGCCGACGGCGGTGGCGGCCAGCGCGGTGAAGGAGACCGCGGAGCGGCAGGCGGCCCCGGTGACCGCGGTGTCGCCCCGGGTGAGGACGACGGCCTGGCCCACGTACGCCATGTTGAGCCCGAGCAGTACCGTGAAGGTCAGGTAGACCATCGAGAAGGCGGCGAACCCGTGCACGGTGGAGACGCGGGCGGCGATCACCAGCACGGCGATGTTGGTGAGGCTGGAAGCCGCCTGGTCGAGCAAGGAGGCGAACGCGGCCGCCGAACGCCGCGTCGCGCCCGGCGGGCCGGACTCCGGTGGCTGTTCCCCCGAACCGGTCACCGGTCCCCCGAGTGGACGGCGCGCAGGCTGATCGTGGTGCTGCCGTCGCCGTCCAGGGGCTGCTCGGGCCCGGGACGGGTGCTGGGCGGAGTGGGCCGGGCCGCCGGACCTCCGGCCCCGCGGCGCCGCTTGTCGCGGCGTGGGGTGGTCGCCGCTCCGCCCCGGCGCGGCTCGGTGTGCGTCACCGCGCCGAGCACGGTGCCGCCCGCACCGACGATCAGCTCGCGGATACGGACGAGGTCGGCGCGGTGCACGGTGCGCGGGTCGCAGACGATGAGCACCCCGTCGACACGGTCGACGAGCGCGAGGGCGTCGGCGTAGGCGAGGACGGGCGGGGCGACGACCACGACGGTGGCATTGGGATCGTCGGCCTCGGCGATCAGCCGGGTGGTGGCCGCGGAGGTCAGCGCGCGCGGGACGTTGCGCACCCGCTCGCCGGGGACGAGGCCGAAGGCCCCGGACTCGCCCGCGTCGACCACGAGTTGGCCACGGCCGGGCCACTCCCCCTCCGCGTGCTCACCGGTGCGGCTCCAGCGGGGCCGGGAAGCGGCGGACACGTCGAGCCGTTCGGAGAGGGACGGGGTGCGCAGATCGGCCTCCACGAGCAGCACGTTCTTGCCGGTCTCCGCGAAGGAGGCGGCGAGGTTGACCGCGACGGCCACGCTGGACTCCATGGAGCCGCGCGGGGCGACGACGAGCAGGCGGCGCCGGTCGGCGAACCTCTCGTCGTAGGCGAGCCGGAAGGCGATCGAGCGGTACTCCTCGGCCGCCCGGGAGTCGGTGCGGCCGACCACCAGGGTTCCCGCCGAGCCGCGCGGCAGCGCGCCGAGGACGGGTCCGCGCACCGCACGCACCACGTCGCCGGCCGAACGCGGCGCGGGATCGAAGACCAGGCGTACCCAGGCACCGAGCAGGCCGAGGCCGACGCCGACCAGGCCGCCCAGGCCGAGCGAGAGCGGCAGGCCCGGCCCGTCGGACGAGGTGGGGACGGTGGCGTTGCGGATCACGTTGCCGGGCGTCATGTCGAGCGCCTTCAAACTGGTGATCTTGCCGCGGAGGTCGGTGATGCGGTTGAGCAGGTTGGCCTGCACCGCGTAGGCGGAGTCCGCGGCTGAGCCGTTGGGCAGTCGCTTGAGCCGCTGGGAGAGTTCGTCGTTCTGCTTGGCGACGGGATCGAGCTGGTCCTGCAGGCTCTTGAGCATCGACCCCCGGACGGACTCCCACTGCTGCTTGCGCAGGTCGATGTAGGACTGGGTGAGGGCGTCGGCGCGGCGCGCAGCCTCCTTCGGATCGGAGGCGCTGTACGTGAAGTGCAGTACGAGGGTCTGCGGGGGGTTGGTGACCTGGAGGCCGTGCTGGAGCCGGTCGACCTCGTCCGCGTCCATCCCGAGTCGCTTCGCGGCGCCTTCGGCGACCTTGCGGCTGAGCGCCGTCTGCCGTTCGGACCCCATGTTGACGGCCTTGTCGGTGGCGAGGGTCGGCGCGAAGGGGTCGCTGGTGGGTGCGCGCAGCACGAGGTCGGTGGTGGCGGCGTAACTGTCGGCGCCGGTGATGCCGAGCCAGGCACCGGCCAGCAGCCCGACGCCGACGCCGGTGCCGATCAGCCACCGGTAGCGCAGCAACTGGCGGAACTGCTCGCGCAACTGCTCCGGCTCGTCCTCGCCCCGGACGGGAACGTGTGTGTCAGTCACCTGCCGAGTCCCCCAAAACCTCGTCGATCAGCGCGTCTATCCGCGCGAGTCCCGCCTCCCGTGACAGATGGGCGGCCACATGGCGCGGCCCGGCCGCGCCCAACTCGTCAGCAGTCGCCGCATCTTCGGCGAGTCTACGTACGGCTGAGAGCAGCTGATCGGGATTCTCCGGTTCCACGAGTATTCCGGCACCGGAGCGCAGCACCTCGCGGGCCGTGCCGCCTTCGGCGGCGACGGAGGCGACCACCGGGCGGCCGGCCGCGAAATAGGAGGTGAGCTTGGAGGGGACGCTCATGTCGAGGACGGAGGCACGCTGGGTCACGGCGAGCACATCGGCCGCGGCCAGCACGTCGGGGAAGTCCGCGTCGGCCGCCGGAGGCAGGAAGTCCAGGTTGGGCAGTCCCCCGGCGCGGCGGGCGAGGTGATCGCGCTGGTTGCCGTCTCCCATCAGCACTATCCGGACGGCGGGGTCGCGGCGGGCCGCCTCCACCAGCACCTCCAGCCCCTGCTTGAGGCCCATGTTGCCGGAGTGCAGGACCACGGTCTGCCCCGGCCGCCAGCCCAGGCGCTCGCGGGTGTCGGCACGCCGCGCCGAAGGGGTCTGTATGTGCGACCAGTTGGGCACCACGCGGATGCGTCCGGGATCCACGCCCATGGCCCGCACCCGCTCGACGAACGTCTCGTGGATGACGCCCACGAGGGTGGCACGCCGCAGCACCCACGACTCGGCACGCTCGGCCAGCTCGGCGGCGCGGCCGCCGCCCTGGATGCCGGACTGCGCGGCGGCGGCACCCATGAGGTCCTGCACGACCGGCACGTACGGTGCATGGTGGCGGGCGGCGATGCGGGCGCCGAGCACTCCGCCGGCGAGGCTGGGCAGTTGTGCGAGCACGGCGTCGACACGGCCGGTGCGGGGTGGTGCGACGAGACCGTGAGTGAGGATCGTGGCTTCGAACAGGGCCCTGCGCAGGGCGCTTTGGCGCGGTGGGACGCTGTGCCGGCGACGGTGCACGGTGACCCCGGCACGCTGCTCGGTGGTCCGCCACACCCGGCGGTAGGTGGGGTCGAGGCGCCAGGACGGGTAGTGCGGGAGCCCGGCGAGGACGTGGGTGTCGTGCCCGCGGCTCGCCCAGTGCTCGGCGATGCCGGTGGCGTACGGGCCGATACCGGTGTGCTCGGGTGCGTAGTTGGTGGACACCAGAAGCAAGCGGCGCCTGGGCCGGGCGGGTTCCGCCTTCTCGCCGGTACCCGCGTGGGCCTCCGGCTCACCGGTGCGCTGTTGCGGCACGGAGGCCGCCCTGCGGGCGCTCCCGCTCCGGTACCGGCTGCCACGCCCGTCATGGGTCTGTGTCACGCGACGAAACCTTCCCCCCGGCCACCTCGGCAGCCTCCCCTGTGTGTCGGCGTCTCACGGGCCCCCCGGCCCCACGCACTGCTCGGCAGTGAACCAGGACGCACCCTGATTGTTCACCCTTCCTGCACCGAATACGAACGCTATCGTCGAAGTCCGCGCACTCCGTGTGCGCACGTGGGGGGCACCACCGAACGAGGGGGGCATCTGTGCCGTCGAGCAAGCCGTATCGCGTGGGCTACGCGCCGGGCGCCTACGATCTGTTCCACATCGGGCACCTGAACATCCTGCGCCATGCTCGCGCCCAGTGCGACTACCTGGTCGCAGGCGTGGTCTCGGACGAGATGGCCGAACAGGCCAAGGGCAGGCAGCCGATGATCCCGCTGGTCGAGCGGCTGGAGATCGTCCGCAGCATCCGGTACGTGGACGCCGCGTTCGTCGAGACCGTGCCGGACAAGCTGGAAACGTGGAAGCAGGTCCGCTTCGACGTGCTGTTCAAGGGCGACGACTGGCGGGACACGCCGAAGGGGAAGCGGCTGGAGCGGGACTTCGCCACCGTGGGGGTGGACGTCGTCTACTTCCCGTACACCGTCCACACGTCGAGCACCCAGTTGCGACGTGCCATCGACGCCCTCGACGGGACACGGTTCACCGACGAACTGCGGACAGCTCCCGGAACCACTTGGTGAGGAAGGCGACGAGGAAGAGCGCGGCGGCGGCGGCGAGGGCGGTGTAGGCCCAGCGGAAGGCGCTGCCGCCCCCGAGCACCAGGAAGACCAGGCAGAACACCCCGTGGTCGACGGGGAGCAGGGCCACCGCGCGCACCGCGGAAGGCGCCCCACCGTCGCCCGGGGCCGCCTTGGGCTTGAGCTGCTCGGTGAGCAGTCCGCCGAAGAACGTGACGACCGCGGCGAGTTGGAATCCGAGCGGCACCAGCAGCCAGCCGTCGGCCGCGGTCCCGAAGTGAGCGGGGTGGCGGTAGAAGGAGATCAGCACGGCGGTGTGCAGTGCGGTGAGCTTGGCGCAGTCGACCACGTGGTCGAGCCATTCGCCCACCGCGCTGCCGCCGCCGCGCAGCCGGGCGAGCTGCCCGTCGGCGGAGTCGAAGGCGAAACCGACCGCGAGCCCGAGCCACACCGCGAGGCCCACGGCCCAGGTGGGCGCGGCGAGTGCCGCCACCACGACGGCCGCGAAGCTGAACGATGCGCTGATCATGGTCACGTGATTGGGCGTCAGCCCGAGCCGGTAGGCCCCTGCGGCGAGATACCGGCCTGCGGGCCGGTTCACGAACCGCGAGTACAGCGACACACCCTTCGCGCTCTTCTGCGCGGACTTCAGCCGTACCAGCGCTGACGCCGTACTGCTCATCGATCCCCCCGGACCTCATGACTTCACCGGTCGCTCCCCGGAACCACATCATCACAGGTGACGGCGCGCGATGGCGAACGATTGGGTAACGGACCGGAGACTACGAGCGTCGTCCGGGTGGCGGGTGCCGGGCGGGCCGGGCGGACGCACCCACGCTCAGCCTGAGCGCCCCGTCCGGCCCGTGCGCGCACGCCGAACTTGCGCATGACCCCTCCGACGCGCTTGTGGTTCACGCGCTCACCGCTGTCGCGCAGCTCGGCGGTGATGCGGCGGCGACCGTGGGTGCCGTCCCGCTCGGCATGCACGGCGTCCTCACGGCCGGCCCGCCACCTGTTGCCGATGCCCTCACCATTGTCTCGTCCATAGCCAGGGAGCACTCCCTTGCGGATTCCATCAGGGATGCGGAATGCGCTCGTCCGTGACGCACCGCACCGCAGCTCCTCGCCGAGACCGGGACACCAGCGCCGGATCCGGACGATCACCGAGCGGACCGGCGTTGGACTCGGTTCGCTCTGCAACCGTTCAGGACGATTCGCGGACGACGAGTTCTGTACGGAGAATGACGTGGCGCCAGGCCACGGACGGCTCCTCCATCTCCTCCCTCAGCAGTCTGATCATGGCCCGCCCCATCTCCTCCAGCGGCTGACGCACTGTGGTCAGGCGCGGCTTGGTGCGCTGGGCCAGCGGAAAGTCGTCGAAACCGATCACGGCGACATCCTCCGGCACCCGTCGGCCCGCCGCGCGCAGCGTGTGCAGCGCCCCCGCCGCCGTGGTGTCCGACGCTGCGAGGACGCCGTCGATATCCGGGTGCCGTTCGAGGAGTTCCGCCATGGCGCGGCGCCCGTTCTCCTCGGTGAAGTCACCCTCGGGCTGCCCGTGCCGAATCGATCACACGGTGGTGCAGGACGTACCGTTCAGGCTGAAGCCGACCGGTTCGCTGAAGGTACCGTCGTAGGTGCCCTGGAACCCGAAGGAGACCTGGCCGCCGGGTGCGATAAACGCGTTGTACGCCAGGCCGTTGGCCGTCACCGCTCCCGACGAGGGAGAGATGGTGGCGCTCCATGCATTCGTGATCTTCTGCCCGGCCGGCAACGTGAACGTGAGATTCCAGCCGTCGACGGGCGACGAACCCGCATTGGTCACGGTGACGTCGGCGGTGAAGCCGCCCTGCCACACATTCGTGCCGTAGGACACCTTGCACGCCGACGAGCCGCCGGAGCCACCCGGGCCGCCGGGGGTGCTGCCACCGATGTCGACGGTCGAGGAGAACGACGTCACCGCCAGTCCCGCACCGTTCTGCCAGGGCTCGAATCCTGCCTGAATACTCGTCAGGTACCAGTTGTCCTGCGCCAGTCCCCGGGAGACGGCCTGGCGGACGAAGTCCGTCACGTCGAAGCTCCAGCTGTCGATCGCCGACGGCGCGACGAAGGACAGCACGTCGTTGGAGCCGTTGTTGCCGGACCACACCTGCCACGAGCGCCCGGCCACGGTCGCACTGCCGGTCTGCGAGCCGACCGGCTGCACGGACCCCACGTGGTTGAACCAGATCATGATCTCGGTGCGGTTCACGCCGTCGGTGCGGGGCGTCGGGTCCAGCCAGATGTCGTACGCGGCGTCGTAGGCTGCGCCGCTGACGTAGCTGTAGGAGATGCTCGTGGGCGCGCTCGCGACGGAACTGAGCCGGGCCGGCAGGTTGGTGCCGGGTGAGCAGTTGGTGTAGTGGCAGCCGTTGTACACGGACGGGTAGGACTTCGGGGCGCCGTTCGTCGGGACCGAGCCGTCGGCCTGGGCGATCCTGAAGCCGGCGTCCGTGACCGTGATGCACTGGGTGTCGCTGCTGCCCCAGCGGTTGTTCTGGACGACGTAACGGCCTTGGATCGTGGTCGAGCCGAACGGCTCGCAGATGGTCGTGTCGGCCTGCGACGCCGGAGCGGCGGTGAGAAGCGCCGCCAGCGCGACGAGTGAGGTGAGCAACGTGCCGAACAGAGCCTGCGCCCTGCCCCTGTGCTTCAACTGTTGCATGCGGATCCTCCGCTGGGGATGTGTGGGGAGCAGCGAGAGCGTCCACCGGTTCGGGAGCGCTCCCAATTCGGTTCCCGGGAGCTGGTCTTGTGATCACGCTCCTGGCAGCTGCCGGGCGGTCCCCTGTGCGGCTGAGGACCGCCCGGCCGGGTGACCCCGTCTCCCTGTGACGAGGTCGTGCGCGCGGAGCCTCAGCGGGGACTTATTCGAGGAGCTCCGCGTACGAGCCCATGGCGAGGGCGATGTCCGCCTGGGCCCAGAACCGGTGATAGGTGAAGACGGGCGCGGCGCCGCCCTTGAGGTAGGCCTCGATCTTCGACCAGGCCGGGTCGTTCTTGTAGAAGGACCGCAGCGAGACGAACGTCGACGAGGAGTTGATCGCGTCGCCGTTCGGCATCGTGCCGCTCCAGCCGCTCGGGACGTACACGCTGTCGTCGAAGCGGTTGTAGTCGGCGCGGGTCTCCGGGACGGCGATGCCCAGGTCGTCCTGGTAGTTGTTCCACATGCCGTCCAGCAGCGCCTTCGCCGTCGACTTCGCCGTCGCGTCACCGGACTTGGCGCCGTAGTACGTCAGGGTCTTGGCGTACGCGGCCGCCACGCCCACGTCGTCGGTGTAGTCGGCCACGGTGACGTGCAGTCCGCCGTTGGAGCCGGGACTCGACGGGTTCCAGGTGTCGGGCTGCCCCGACCAATGCAGCGTCGACGGGATCAGATACGTACCGTCCGGGTTGATCGTGGTCTTGGACAGCGCCCACGTGACCCACTTGTCGAGGATCGCCTTGGCCTGCGTGTTCCCCGTCTGCTGGTAGTACTCGGCAACCCGCTCCATCGACCACGCCTGGAAACCGAACCACTGGTTGGACGGCGGGTCGTGGTAGACCGGCTCCCAGTCGTAGTACATGCCGTAGAAGGTCGACGTACCGGCCGGCGGGGTCGCGTACCGGCCCTGCCAGCTGTTCGTCGCCCCGCCCGCGATGGCCCCCTCGGACGACTGCAGCCACTGGTAGAACTCCAGCTGCCGGGTCAGCGACTTGGACCAGTCGCCGGCTCCGGTGGCCGACTTGGGCTTCAGGTCGGCGTAGTCGCTGAGTGCGTAGGCCGCGAGGGGGTTCTGGTAGCCGCCGTGGACGTGGCTGGAGCCTATGCGCCAGGCCCAGCCTGCGCTGGTGTCGGTGGCGCCGCCCCACGCGTAGTACCAGGAGAGCAGGTAGTGCGAGGCGTCCTTGCCGGTGCCGGCCGCGCAGGTCGACGGTCCGACGCAGTTGCCGATCTTCTTGAAGTACTTGTCGTACATGGCGTACCGCAGGTAGTCGCCCATCTTCGCGGCCTTGCCCACGGTCGCGGAGACGTCACTGCCCTTGCCCTGCTGCTTGGCCCACACGTCCGCCCAGTACGCGGCCTGCACCGCACGCGCGTCGGCGTCCGGGGCGTCCGTGTACTTCCACTGCCTGGCGTAGGACGAGTCGCCGGTGAACAGGTCCAGGTAGCCGTTCTTCCCGCCGTACTCGAAGGCGTCGCAGGTCGGCTGCGGCACCGTCTCCCACACCGACTCCTGCGGACCCCGCTGGAAGGTGTTGATGTATGACGGTCCCTTCGCCGTCGGCCCGCCCTCACAGGTGCCGCCGGGGGTGTCGCCGTAGCCGTAGACGTTGTCGACGTCCTCGATCCAGTGCATGCCGTAGACGTCGTCCGTGCCGTACGCGCTCTTCAGCTCACCGGCGATCGGATCCGGACCCACGGACACCGAGGTGTCCAGCTTCGCCGGGTACTCGTTCGGGGTGTCCTCCTCCGGCGCGTACGTCGCCGGCTTGGAGGGGCCGTAGAAGGAGTTGGTCGGCTGGTCGGCGTGGGTGGGGATCATGTACTTCTCCATGAGGGCCCACGCGCCGTTGAACTTCGACCAGTCACCCGTGACCTTGCCGTACATCGCCTGCAGCCACAGCAGATAGCTGTAGGCCTCCGACGTGGTCTCGTGGCCCTGGTCCGGGGCCTCCACGATCAGCGTCTCCACCGAGTGGTAAGGGATGCCGTCGGGCGAGAAGTAGCCGTTCGCAGGGTTCGTGATCTTCCCGTAGAGGTCCAGGAAGCGGGCGTCGTACGCCTTCTGCGCGGCCAGCTCCGTCACCGTGACCGTCGCCTTGGAGTAGCCGGTCGCCGAGGCGGTGAAGGTCGCCGCCCCCGTGCCCGTGGAGTCGGCGCTGATGGTCACCGTCTGCGCGGTGTTCCAGTCGGACGGCGTGAAGGTGAGCGTGGCGCCGCCGGTCACGGACAGGCCCGAGTTGCCGTCGGTGCGGGCCGTGGTGACGGTGACGTCGGCGCTCGGCTGCGTCGACAGCTTCAGCGTGAACGTGCCCGACCTGCCCTGCTGAACGCCCAGTTGGCTCGGCGAGGCGACCAGAGCGGGGCCCGAGGCCACCGTGATGCCGACCGGTGTCGACTCGGCGGAGGCCCCCAGGCTGTCGTAGGCCTTCACCATCAGCGAATGACTGCCCACGGACAAACTTGAGACCGAGAGCGAGTAGGGCGCGCTGGTGTCGGTGCCGAGCAGGGTCGTGTCGTCGTAGAACTCGACCTTGCTGATCGTCGCGTTGTCGGCCGCCGCCGCGGTCGCCGCGAGCGGGACCGCGTCCCCCTGCGAGTAGACCGCGCCCGGTTTCGGGCTGGTCAGCACAGCGACGGGCGGCTGGTGCGCGCCCGCGCAGGTGGTGCCGTTGACCGCGAAGGAGGTGGGTGCCGCGTTGGTGCCGCTGTAGCTGAACTGGGCGCCCGTGGAGACGGCGGCGCCCGCGGCGATCGTGCCGTTGTACCCGGCGTCCTTCACGGTGATCGACTGACCGGACTGCGACCAGGTGCCGTTCCAGCCGTTGCCGAGCTTCTGGTTGCCCGAGTAGGCGTACGTCAGCGTCCAGCCGTTGATCGTGTCGGTCCCGCGGTTGGTGATGGTGAGGTCGGCGGTGAAGCCGGAGCCCCAGTCATTGGTCTTGTAGTCGACGCTGCACTGAACCCCCGCCGCCTGCACGGGCGTTGCGCTGATGGCGAGCGTCGACAAGGGCAGGGCGAACGCGGCCGCGACGGCGGTCCACAGCCGCCGCACAGCTCTGCGCTTACGTCCGGGATCCATGTTTCTGGTCCTCCTTGCGGGATGCGGCTCGGTGGGGGTCAAGGCTTGAACCAGTGGGAGCGCTCCCATAGTGATGACGGGCGCAGACCCCGTCAAGACGTTGAGAAGTTGAATCGTTTGAACTAAACCCGTCAACGAAAGTTGGGCAACAACCCTGTGAAATCAAGGCGGTTGGCACTACGGTCCTTCGCACCAGTGGGAGCGATTCCATCACTCGACGCGGCCGTCACGGCGCGCCAAGCTGCAAGGAGTCGCTCATGCGACACCCCCCGCGTTCAGTACTTTTAGCCGGCGCCGGTGCGGCCGCGCTCGTCTCAAGCGCGACCCTGCCAGTGGTCTCGGCCCAGGGAGCCACCCCCGCGAGCACGGTGGAGTACGCCGTCACCAGCCGGTGGGACGGCGGTTTCCAAGGGCTCTGCGAGGATCGCCGACAAGCCGGGCGGTGAGTAGTCGGCAGCTCGCCTTCGGCTTCGCCGACGGCCAGAAGGTCCCAGGGCCGGAACGCCAAGCGGTCCCAGTCCGGCACCACCGTGACCGCCGCGAACGAGAACCGGAACGGCTCCCTCGCCACCGGCTGCTCCTCCGGGCCGTCCCTGATCTCCGCCTACGCCGGCCCGCCCACCGCGTACGGCACCGGCCTGCGCATCCATCTGCGCTCCCTCGCCCCGTAACCCCTCACGACACAAAGGAACCCGCACTGATGAGTCGTACCAGAATGTCACTCCTCGCCGCCCTGGCGGTCCTCGCCGGGACCTCGGGGACGACGCTCCTCACGGCACCGGCCGGTGCCGCCACCGCCTCGGCCCCCTGCACCGTGGACTACCGGGTGCAAAGCCAGTGGGACACCGGCTTCACCGCGGCCGTCACGATCACCAACAACGCCGCGGCCAAGTCGGCGTGGTCGCTGAAGTGGTCGTACGCCGGCAACCAGCAGATCACCAACGGCTGGAACGCGAAGATCGTCCAGAGCGGTGCCGCCGTCACGGCAACCAACGAGAGCTACAACGGCTCTCTGGCGAACGGCGGTTCGGTCAGCTTCGGCTTCAACGGCTCCTACAGCGGCACCAACGCCATGCCCTCCGCCTTCACGCTCGACGGTGTCACCTGCAACGCCGGCGACGGCGGCACCGGCGGCGGTACTGGTGGCGGCACCGGCGGCGGTACTGGTGGCGGCACCGGCGGAGGAGGCGGCGGCACCGGCAGCCGGGCCGACAACCCCTATGCCGGGGCCAAGGTGTACGTGAACCCCGAGTGGTCGGCCAAGGCCGCGGCCGAACCGGGCGGCAGCCGTATCGCCAACCAGCCCACCGCCGTCTGGCTCGACCGGATGGCCGCGATCAACGGTGTCGGTGGCGGCATGGGCCTGCGCGCCCACCTGGACGAGGCGCTGAAGCAGAAGGGCTCCGGCGACCTGGTCGTCCAACTGGTCATCTACGACCTGCCCGGCCGCGACTGCTCCGCTCTCGCCTCCAACGGCGAACTCGGACCGAACGACCTCGACAAGTACAAGTCCCAGTACATCGACCCGATCGCGTCGATCATCTCCGACCCGAAGTACGCGGGCCTGCGGATCGCCACCGTCATCGAACCCGACTCGCTGCCCAACCTGGTCACCAACGCCGGCGGCACCGGCACCACTACCGACGCCTGCGTGACCATGAAGAGCAACGGCAACTACGAGAAGGGCGTCTCCTACGCCCTGGGCAAGCTCGGCGCCATCCCGAACGTCTACAACTACATCGACGCCGGCCACCACGGCTGGCTCGGCTGGGACAGCAACCTCGGCCCGTCCGTGCAGGAGTTCGCCAAGGTCGCCACGACCAACGGCGCGAGCGTGAACGACGTGGCCGGGTTCATCGTCAACACGGCCAACTACAGCCCCGTCGAGGAG
Organism: Streptomyces sp. PSU-S4-23; assembly: GCF_055632315.1. Taxonomy (NCBI): domain Bacteria; kingdom Bacillati; phylum Actinomycetota; class Actinomycetes; order Kitasatosporales; family Streptomycetaceae; genus Streptomyces; species Streptomyces sp. PSU-S4-23. The sequence continues at coordinate 2,223,664 of NZ_JBVMUU010000002.1, forward strand.
CCGAACTTCAAGGTCACCGACAGCGTCAACGGTCAGACCGTACGCCAGTCGAAGTGGGTGGACTGGAACCAGTACGTGGACGAGCAGTCGTTCGCCCTCGGGCTGCGGGACAAGCTGGTCGCGGCCGGGTTCGACTCCGGCCTCGGCATGCTGATCGACACCTCCCGCGACGGCTGGGGCGGCTCCGCCCGGCCCACCGGCCCCGGCCCGATGACGTCCGTCGACGACTACGTCAACGGTAGCCGCATCGACCGGCGCATCCACGCCGGCAACTGGTGCAACCAGAGCGGCGCCGGACTCGGTGAGCGGCCCACGGCGGCCCCGGCCGCAGGGATCGACGCCTATGTGTGGGTCAAGCCGCCGGGGGAGTCCGACGGCTCCAGCTCCGCCGTCTCCAACGACGAGGGCAAGGGCTTCGACCGGATGTGCGACCCCGCCTACGGCGGTAACGCCCGCAACGGCAACAACCCCACCGGCGCCCTGCCGAACGCGCCGCTGGCCGGGCACTGGTTCTCCGCCCAGTTCCAGCAGCTCATGCAGAACGCCTACCCGCCGCTGCCGTAGCCACCTGACACGGTGAGCGCCCGCCGGGCCGATTCCTGAAGGGGCCGACCCGGCGGATCGCGCGTCCCGTCGGCCTCTTCGCCAGAAACCCACCCACCGGACCGATGCCCACCGAGTCCACCCGTCCTCGCCCGTGAACCGGGTCGGCACGGCCAGCGGCGACAACGACGGCAAGGGAGCCTACGGCGACGCCGTCTCGGCGACGGCCGCACCCGACACCGGCGCCTGCACGGCACCGGCGGCAACCACACCGGCGGCAACCCCATCTCCAGCGCCCGCTTCGAGACGGGGCTCGACGAGCTCCTGGGTGAGCAGCGGGGCGGCCTCGTCCGTCACGTCCTCGAACGCCCGCACCGGAGGCCACGCGTTGACCACCCAGACCAGCAGCAAGACAACACCGACCAGAACCCGACCTGCCCCAGGCCGAGCACCGCCTCCTGCTCACCGGCTGGGCCAAGATGGCGAACGCCGGCGGGACCCTCGCCTCCGGCGCGACGAACCATGGCGGTACGGAGACGTTCACCTGCGTGGCGACAACGCCGTACCGCCGGGCCGCGACCCTGTTCACCACGGGATCCTCCAGCGCCGGGGCCACCGTGCTGCCGGAAGGACACGGGCGGCACGGGCACCGGCTACCGAGTCGGCGGCAAGGACGGCATGAACGGCAAAGGCGGGGCACGGTCACGCGGCGACCGTGTCAGTCCGGTTCTGCCCTATCAGTCCCTGAGGAATCGTCGGCAACCTTTTCGCTTCCCGCGGTCACCGAACAGTGCACCATCGGCTCGATCTTCCGAACGGACAGGCAATGAAGTCAGCAAGGCAGGCCGCGCGGCAGCGCAGGCACAGGAGACGGCTCATGACGGGTTCCGTGGTGGCGCTGGCCGCCGCAGGTGTTCTCACCTACCTGATCACGGCGTCGCCTGCCGGCCGCAAGGTCGATGCAGGGTCTGCGACGGCCACACACGTCCCCATTACCAAAGTGAGAACCGCCACCCCGACCGCGACGGGCACCCCGACCCCGAGTGCCTCCCCGACCCCGACGGGCACCACGACCACCAAAGCGGCGAAACCGTCGCCGAAAGACGCTCCGCAGCCCCCGCGAACGGAGCCCCCCGCGGCATCGTCGGCAGGACGGATTCAGCCCAACACCACTTACCGGGGAGTCGCCACCGCTTACAAGGCAGGAGTCGGAGACGGCGCCTGCCTGTTCGGCGCGAGCGACGACCTCATGATCGCGGCGATGAACACGACCGACTACGAGTCGTCCAGGGCGTGCGGCGCCTACGTGCTCGTGCGCGCCGCGAACGGCAAGTCCGTCACGGTACGGATCACCAACGAATGCCCCCTGCCCTGCGCACCCGGTCAGATCGACCTCAGCGAACAGGCCTTCGCCAAACTCGCCGACCTCAAGCTCGGCCGGCTCCCCATCGTCTGGAGCCTGGTAAGCCCCAGCACCTCCGATACGGTCTCCATCAGGTACAAGACCGGCTCCAGCCCCTACTGGTGCGCCATCCAGGCGATCGACCACCGGAATCCGGTCACCAGGCTGGAGGTCCGCACCACGAGCGGCTGGCGGCAACTGCCCCGCACTGCCTACAACTACTTCGTCTCCGCCGACGGCGGCGGGTGCGGCAACGCGATCAGAATCACGGACATCTACGGTGAACGACTGACCATCAGTGGAATCGCGCTGCGGCCGAACGTCGTACAACCGACCCAGGTCCAGTTCGCCCGGCACTGACTCGCGCGTGGTCTGGGTGTGGACCGCACCGTTGCCGCCCTGGCAGGCCGGCGCGTGCACCTCGGCGAGCCTGGCCACCGCCGAGGAACTGCGGGACAGCGACGACAGCCTCGACGTCTTCGCCGGGGACGAGTCCCGGGCGCCGCGGGACCCGCCGGCGCGGGCCCAGGGCCGGGGCGCTCGCCCGTCCGCGCCGGCCGCGGGTCTCGGCGGTGGTGCGGCGCCTGACCATGGACAGCATCTTGTTGGCGAGCTGGACCACCGTGGCCGAGGGCGTCGACGAAGCCGGTGTGCCACCGGTTTCGGGTCAGGCGCCACTTGCCGGTCTCCGCACCTGTTCCCAGCTCGGCCGTCCGCGGCGAGGCGAGTGTGGTTCGCTGCTGGGGTGACTCAGGACTTGGAGATCGTCGCATGCGAATCCGCCGAGGCATTGCTGACCGACGGGCGGCGCAAGTCCATCGAGCCGATGGCCGCCCGGCTCGGGGCTGACGGCAACCGCCAGGCTCTGGCCAACTTCACCACACCAGTCCCTGGGAGCCGGCGCATATCCGGGCCCGGCCGGCCTGGCGGATGGAGGCGGTGATCCGGCCGAGAACCATGGTCTTCGACGACACCGGCTTCCTGAAGGACGCCGAGGCAAGCTGGGCACACTTCGCCTGCCACTCCGGCACCGACCCCGACGCACCGTCCGAGGGCGGGCTCCACCTCCACGACGGCGTGCTGTCCATCGCGGAGATCGGCCGCCGCGACCTCCACGAAGCCGAACTCGCATACCCGTCCGCGTGCTCCACCGGACATGTCGGCTGGAGGCACGCAGACCAGTCCATCCACCACGCCTCCGCGTTCCGACTGGCCGGGTTCCGGCACGTCGTCGCGAGTTTGCGGCCGCTGGACGACCGCGTCGCGGCCGGCGCGGCCGACCCCTTCTACCGGCTGATGCCGGACACGCCGTCCGCCGATGACGCGGCGGTCGCGCTCCACCATGTCGTCCAGCGTCTGCGCACCGAGCACACCGGCCGACCACACCTGTGGGCGTCACTGATCCACAGCCGGCCGTGATCCGATGCCAGGACCAGTCCCGGCAGTGGGTCTTTGAGCACGTCACCGACAGGCCGGCGCTCGTCGGCGCCGGCGCCGAACCCCGGCCGGCGGAGCCGGACGCCGCAGCGCCGCAGCGCCGCAAGGTATGTCATGTCGCCGGCGAGGCGCCGTGCCCGTACGGCTCAGGCGCCGGGGATCGCGGCGGTGTCGCGCTCCGGCTCCGGAGCGGGCAGCGCCGCGTCGCTCATGCCGAGGCGGAGGTGTTCGACGTGGTAGAGGGCCTGGTCGAGGAGTTCGGCGACGTGGTTGTCGTAGAGGGCGTAGACGACTGAACGGCCCTTGCGGGTGCCGGTGACCAGGCCGAGGTTGCGCAGCAGGCGCAGTTGGTGGGAGCAGGCGGACTGTTCCATGCCGACCTCGGCGGCCAGTTCCGTCGCCGGCAGGGGGCCTTCGCGCAGGCGGGCGAGGATGAGCAGGCGGGAGGGAGTGGCCAGGGCCTGGAGGGTGGTGGCCACCTTGGCGGCGCCGGCCGCGTCCAGGCGCGTGTGCGGGACGTTGCTGTCAGGCGGTGCGGCTCCGTGACCCATACGTCCATGGTACGCCGCACCATGAACACATGAATCAATGTTCATTCGTTCCTGTTACCGTGGTGGAATGTCTTCCACTCTTGTCCGCCCGGCTCCGGTTGACGCCGCTCGCGAGCCGGTGTCTCCCAGGCGCCGTACCCGGATCTTCGCGCTGCCCGAGGCGAGGTGGGCGGCGGCGGCGCTGGTGCTGTTCCTGCTCGCCCTGCCGCCGTACTCGGCCGGTGCGCCGGCGTGGGCGTGGGGGCCGCCGTTCGCGGCCGTCTACGTCACCGGCGGCTGGGAGCCGGGCTGGGCCGGCCTGCGGGCGCTGCGGGAGAAAACCCTGGATGTGGACCTGCTCATGGTCGTTGCGGCACTGGGGGCGGCGGCGATCGGGCAGGTGCTGGACGGCGCGCTGCTGATCGTCATCTTCGCCACCTCCGGCGCGCTGGAGGCGCTCGCCACCGCCCGCACCGCCGACTCGGTGCGCGGCCTTCTCGATCTCGCCCCGGAAACCGCCACCCGGCTTGCGGATGACGGTACCGAGGAGACGGTGCTGACCGAGCAGCTCGGCGTGGGCGACACCATCCTGGTGCGGCCCGGCGAGCGGATCGGCGCCGACGGCCGGGTGGTCGACGGGGCCGGCGAGGTCGACCAGGCCACCATCACCGGCGAACCCCTCCCCGTTGCGAAGGAGGAGGGCGACGAGGTCTTCGCCGGCACCCTCAACGGCACCGGTGCCCTGCGGGTGAAGGTCGAGCGCGACCCGTCGGACTCGGTGATCGCCCGGATCGTGGCCATGGTCGAGGAAGCCTCCGAAACCAAGGCCCCCACCCAGCTGTTCATCGAGAAGGTCGAACAGCGCTACAGCCTCGGCATGGTCGCCGCCACCCTCGCCCTGTTCATCCTGCCCCTCGCCTTCGGCGCCGACCTGCGGTCCACGCTGCTGCGCGCCATGACCTTCATGATCGTCGCCTCGCCCTGTGCGGTGGTGCTGGCCACCATGCCACCGCTGCTGTCGGCCATCGCCAACGCCGGACGCCACGGCGTGCTGGTCAAGTCCGCGGTGGTCATGGAACGCCTCGGGCAGGTGGATGCGGTCGCTCTGGACAAGACCGGAACGCTGACCGAAGGCACACCCCAAGTGACCGACATCCTCCCCATGGCCGCCTCCGGCCTGGACGAGGACGAGCTGCTGCGACTGGCAGCAGCGGCCGAGCACCCCAGCGAGCACCCGCTGGCCCGCGCCATCGTGGACGCCGCCCGCACCCGCAACCTCGACGTCCCGCTGGTGGAGGACTTCACCTCCACGCCGGGCGCCGGGGTGAGCGCGAAGGTCGCGGGCCGCACCGTCGCGGTCGGCAGCCCCGCCCGCGTCCTGGACCACCACACCGGTCATCCCGCCATCGCCGTTGCCGCAGGACTGGAGGAAGAAGGCCGCACCGCCGTGCTGGTCACCCTCCACGGCACCCCGGTGGGGGTGCTGGGCATCGCCGACCGGCTCCGCGAGGAGGCCGCCTCCACTGTCTCCGCCCTGGGTGAGCTGACGGGCACCGTCCCCGTGCTGGTCACCGGGGACAACCCGCGCGCGGCCGCCCACCTCGCCGGCGAGGTGGGGATCACCGATGTGCGCGCCGGTCTGCTGCCGCAGGACAAGGTGAACGCGGTGCGGGAGATGGAGCAGGCCGGGCGGAAGGTGCTGGTGGTCGGCGACGGCGTCAACGACGCCCCCGCGCTGGCCGCCGCCCACACCGGCATCGCCATGGGCCGCGCCGGATCCGACCTGGCCCTGGAGACCGCCGACGCCGTCGTGGTCCGCGACGAACTGGACACCATCCCCACCGTCGTCCGCCTCTCCCGCCGAGCGCGCCGCCTGGTCGTACAGAACCTGGTCATCGCCGCGGTGTTCATCACCGGCCTGGTCATCTGGGACCTGGCCGGCACCCTGCCCCTGCCGCTCGGTGTCGCAGGCCATGAAGGCTCCACGGTCATCGTCGGTGTCAACGGCCTGCGCCTGCTCGCCGATGGCGCCTGGCGCCGCGCCCGCATGGGGACCGGCCGGTGAGCCGCCGCGCCCGCAAGGCTGCCCCCGCCGCCGCGGGGGCAGCCGCTGCACCGTCACTGTCTGCCGCGGCTGCTGCTGCGGCACCTCCACGATCCCCGGCGTCGACCACGCCGCCCAACTCGCCGGGCCACGCCGCGCGCTGGAGAGCACCGCTCAGGTGCGGGTGACCGACGGCCTGGAGCCTGCTCCTGGATCGAAGCCGGCGGTCCCGGGCCCGCTGACCCGTCCGGCGTGCTCGACCTGTACGCGTTGCCGTGGGAAACCGCGAGCTCATATCGGGGTTGACCGGCAGACTGTCGCCCATGACCACGCCCCTGAACGCGAGGCGTCGACTCGCCGAGCTCCCGCGCTACACGGCCCTGAACTGCGAGGACTTCACCGGCCAGGACCTGGCTTCTGCTCGCCCCTCACAGTTGCGCTTCACACGGTGCTCGTTCAAGGGAGTCGATCTGCGGCAGGCCACCCTGGACGGCTGCTGGTTCAAGTTCTGCGATCTCAGCGGTGCAGACCTGCGCGGAGCGTCGCTTCGCGGGGCGCGGCTGTCCGGCTGCGATCTCCGCGAGGCCGACCTCCGCGACGCAGTTCTCACCGACGCCGAGTTCGGCCGGGTGAACAGCGGCAGACCACAGTACGACCTCACCAACGCCACCGGGGTCCGCCTCACCGGAGCGCTCCTTCGCAACGTTCAGCTGGACCAGGTCATCGGTTGGCCGTCCGAGGCCGACACCATTGCGTAGAGCCGGGCCTCAGCCCTCACCCTCATGGCGCAGCCGCGCGGTCGGCAAGCTCACGATCTGCGGCAGGAGCAGCCGATCACACCGGCGTGGTGCTGTCGCCCGGGGGCCGGCGGAGCAGGTGCAGACAGACGACCGAGGCGACGACGGTCCGCCGTTCGGAGGCGTCCAGGCGAGGGTCCGTTTCGACGACGTACTGCTGCAACCCGATCCACGAGTCGATGGTGCTCACCGTGACCCGGCCGAGAGTCTCCGGCGCCGGGCCCCCTTCCGGATCGCTCTCCGTGAGATGCCATTCGGTGTGCAGGAGACTCAGCCGTGTGAGGAGGAGTCGGCGTCCCTGCTCCGTCCGGAGGCTCAGCTGCCGGGTCTTGACGATTCCACGGGCGCCGGCGGTGCCGACCTCCCGGTCCGCGGCATCGGTGAAGCGGAACTCCACCGGCCCGAACTGCTCGATACCGACGATGAACCCGCCGGACGTTTCCGTGAGGACGGAGTGCGTGTCGTCGGTGTAGGTGACCTGGGCGAGCGGGGTCCCCTTCACGGTGCACACGGTCAGGGCGGGGCCCACGTATCTGCGCCACCGTGAACGCTTCGGCTGCCCCACCACGACGGCTTCCAGCTCGAACAGCCCCGGTTCCATCATCGGTCGTCCCTCCCCCGCCACGGCTTCCCCCTCGACCGGGTACTCCACTGTGACCGAGAACCTGCCCGGCTCCCATCCCCCGGGCGGACGTCGACGCCACGCGCTGCGGGCCGGGACCATGCCATTGACCCAACCCCCGCCAAAACCCCAGGTCAAAAACGCTGCCGACAGAGTCCGCGCCCGGACCTCGCCCTCTCATCCGCCTGCGCCGGGCCGCCAAGCCACTGACGAAGCGCTTCGCGCTCGGGGTCGCCTACGGTGCCGGCAGCGGCGTGGGCGGCTTCGCGATCGGCTGCGCGATCTTGTGGGCCCGATCCCGATAGTGAACCCGATGAGTGTCAGGGGCGCGTCCACCATGGACGCGCCCACACCCATGCGCACAACCCCGTACTCGACAGCCAGTCACGGGAAGCGCCGTTGCAGCACCAGCGGGCATGTCCGCTCACGGAATCCGTCCTCCCGGCCGCCGTCCGCCCCGATGTGCGCCTCGTCAGGCGGCCCTGCGGACGGCTCCCGGAGTCGGCTGGGGCTCGTCGTGCGCGGCGGCTGCGAGCGGGGCCGTGGGACCCGCGAAGGAGTCGAGCACCGTGACTCCGAACCGGCGGGCGAGGGGCGCGGCGGCCATGGCCAGCGCGACGACGATGGGCGCGGTGAACTCGCCCGCGGCTCCGGTGACTCCGAGTCCGACGGCGATGGCCATGAGGGCGCACAGGAAGAACAGCGGGACGAGCACGCGGGCCTTCGGAGAGGGCACCGCGGTCACGTCGGGGATCGTCTCCGGCACGTCGGCGAGCCGGTCCGCGTCGACCACGCGGAAGTCCACGACGTCGGCGCGCGGGCGGCTGCTGTACGTGAGGATGTCGCAGACGAGCAGCCACAGTTCGCGCAGGTGGATCGCCCGCTCCTCGCCTGCGGCGTCACCGTGGACGAGTGCGGTGTGGTGGCGCAGGGCGAGGACGGCGGTTGCGGTGCTCTGCGCCATGGCCAGGCGGCTTCCCGGTACGGCTCCGACGGACTCCCGGTGAGCGCGTCGCACCAGGGCCGTGCACAGCTGCTCGACCATCTGGCTCTGCCAAGCCGCCGGTGTCGACTTGGCGGGAGCCTTGTGGGCCCTGGTGGTGAAGCTCTCCAGGACGCCCACAGCCACTGCGGTGACCGTGCCCGCCGAGTCGGCGTTGCGCACGGCCCAGATGTCGATACAGGTCAACAAGGCCGACACATGGACGAAGGCGAGGTAGATGCCAACGGCCCACAGCGGCCAGGTGCGCCAGGTCGAGGGGGTGACGACGAGCGCGAGGGCGGCGCAGGCGAGCAGGCCGGGCGCGGCGAGGAAAATCCGGCTGAGCTGTGCCCAGGTGGCGTGCGCGTGTACTTGGTCCACGAGCGGTTTGGCGGTCAGCACCTCGAACTCAGCGCGGGGTCCCAGCTCTTCAGTGAGTGATGCCTTCACCGAGCCGAGTCGGCCCTCCGCCTTGCGCCGCCCGAGCCGCTTCAGCAGACGCACGCGGCCGAGAAGGCGACCCGGCACGCGTGTGCCGCTCACCCACGGGACGTAGTACGCGAAGAGCTGGCACGGCGTGACGAGGAACCAGAAGTAGAAGACGAACCATAAGAATGCCTGTCGCATGCTCATGGGAGGCAGAGTGGCAGGCGGCACTGACACAGCTCAGTGGGTGGCGCCGGGGCGTGGGAGCCGGCGGGGTGATCGATTTCCGCCCAGACCCTTCTTCCGGGGCCCGGCTCGGTGTCGACGCCCCAGCGGGAGGCCAGGGCCTCGACCAAGAGGAGACCGCGGCCGGTCTCGGCGTCGGGGAACGGGGACGGCAGGAGTCGGGGAGGGCTTCCCCACGAACGTCGGCGATCTCGATGCGGATCTTTTCCGGGCTGTGCGTCAGACGCAGGGCGATGTCCCTTCCGGGCACGCGGCCATGGAGTACGGAATTGGCGGCGAGCTCGGCGACGATCAGAGCGGCGGTGTCGGAGAGGTCGGAGCCGTACGGGACTTCCCAGGCGTCGAGTTGGTGGACGGCCAGTCGGCGGGCGAGTCGGGCGCCGCGACGGGTGGCGCTGAGACGCCGACTGAACACACGTACGGTAATCGGGGCTTGGGTGTGGGGCGCGGACATGGAGGCCAGCGTTCCGGCGGGGTGGACGGTCCAGCCAGGCACGACGCTGGTACAGCCGCGTTGTACTGGTTCGCTCACTGGACAGGGCAAGTCACGCACCGTAACGATGGGTCAGTTGAACACGGGGTGCGCGACGAGAGGTGGCCGGGCGTGGTGGACGTCGAAGACGCAGGGGCCGGGGCCGTTGGCAGTGAACCAGAGGTCTCGGACGGGCTCAAGACCTTCGGGGCCGTACACAAGGCCCTGCGGGAGGAGGCCGGGTTCACGCAGGAGGCGTACGCGGAGATCGTCGGCTACTCGGTCCACGCCATCGCCAAGCTGGAACAGGGCAGGCGGTTTCCGCAGCCGAGGTTCATCGAGCGGGCCGGGGAGGTGTTGGAGGCGCCGCGGGTGCTACGGGCGGCGGCGCGGAACCTGGCACGGAAGCAGGGGTTGGCGTCGTGGTTCCAGCAGTGGGCGGGGATCGAAGAGGAAGCGATCTCGCTCTATGCGTATGAGTGCAGGGCGATTCCGGGGTTGCTGCAGCCGGAGCCTTACATCAGGGCGATCTTCGAGAGGCGGCTTCCTCCGCTGACGGAGGAGCAGATCGAGCGGCAGGTTGAGGCGCGGTTGGAGAGGCAGCGGTTGCTGGTGGAGAGGCCGAACACGGCATTCAGCTTCGTCATTGAGCAGGCACTCATCGAACGAGGAGTAGGCGGCACTCAGGTCACCCAGAGTGTCATCGACCAGCTGCTGAAGGCCGGGCGGTTGCGTAACGTCGAGATCCAGATGATGCCGCTCCGGCAGGCGGATCACGTCGGGGTCGACGGGCAGATGTACCTGGCGGAGACTCCTGACCACCAGTGGATCGGGTACACCGAAGGACAGCAGTCCAGTGTCCTGATCACTCAGCCCGAAGACGTGAGCGCAATGCTCCAGCGCTATGGCAAGCTGCGTCAGCAGGCTCTCGGCCGGGAAGCCGGTATGTGCTTGCTGGAGCAGATGCGAGGAGCGTTATGAGCAGCACTGAACTGGAGTGGTTCAAGAGCAGCTACAGCGGAAGTTCCGGGGACAACTGCATCGAGGTCGCCGTGGACGAGTCCATCCACGTGCGCGACTCGAAGCAGCGGGAGAGCGGGCAGCTCGCCCTCTCTCCGACAGCTTGGGCAGCGTTCATCACCCACGCAGGCAACACCCAGGTCTGAGCTCGATCAGCCTTGGCGGGCCAGGGCTCACATGTCCTGGCCCACCGAGGTGTCTTCGGACTGCTCAACGTCGAGCGTGGTCTGTTCCTCATGGTCAGCGTGAAGGAGCGCGATCCCGTGGCGTGCAGAGCCGTGTGGCCGTTGCGGTACAGCTCACCCAGCAGCGAGAGCGCGATCACGCTCTTGCCGGTGCCGGGGCCGCCGGTCACGATCACGACTTCCTTGTGGTCCGAGCGGCGTGCCTTGCGCACCGCGTGCATGACCGTCTCGTAGGCCAGGTGCTGCTCGTCGAGGAGGACGAACTCCTCACGCTCACCCACCTCGCGGGCCGCGACCTCCATGAGCTGACGCGACGGCCTGATGGCAGCGTGCTGCAGCGCGTCGGCGGCGCTCGCGCCGGGCTCGGGCGCGAACCGCGTCTTCAGGAAGTCGATGAACGCGCCGCGCCGGTCCCTGCTGAACAGCCGTCCATGGATGCGCTGCCCGACGTCGTACAGGCCCGCCACACCGGTCTCGGGGGCGTTGTGCAGGTAGGCGGCACCGGCGATGCGTTCAGGATGCCGTGCGAGGGCGCTGTTGAATCCCACCAAGTAGCCGCAGTAGTCGGCGACTTGGAGGATGGGGTTGAGCTTGGGCCTGCCGTAGCCGTCGACCAGGCACCGCTCCGCCGTTCCGTCGTAGGGTTCCGCGCTGCTCCACTGCTTGAGCTCGACCACGACGTAGGACGGGGCTCCGGTTGTGGGGTGCACCCCGGCCAGCACCGCGTCGGCACGCTTGCTCGACAGCGGGAGCTGATACTCGAGCATCATCTCGACGCCGTGCAGGCCCGCGTCGAGGAGCGCGTTCGCCACCTGCGGGATGCTGCACTCCCATGAGCGTATTTCGGAGGCGCCGGGCTTGCGCTTGTGGAGGTGAAAAAACTGCTCGGTCAAGTAGACGGCCAGAGCGCTGGAGATCCGGTCCTCAGGCCCTGACATGTGTTCGGCGGCGATGGTCGACGCCGAACCGCGATACAGCACGGAAAAGCCCCCAGGCAGCACGAAGTGACTCGTGCGGATGGGGGGCATGTCCTGCAGCGGAAGCCCGTCGGACCGCAGTTGAAGATATTCGAGGAGAACACTAAGAAGCTGTTGTTTTTTCGATCTTGAGAGATGCGCGTCGAACGAGAGTCCCGATTGGGTGATCGTGGGGCGCTTGGCGCATACGGACAGGGCCTCCTGAACAGCTCGTTGGTGTCGAATCACCGAGCAGCAGGAGGCCCTTGATGCAGCAGTCTTTCGTGCCGAATGCCGGGCAGTCCAGCTCGGTCACCTGGGAGTGTGACTGCCTGGCTCACCGGTTCGGAAACGCCGTCGACAACGGGTTGCGGCAGCGGCGCTACCCGTCGGACATGACGGACGCGGAGTGGGCGGCCGTCCGGCCGTTGCTTCCGGTGCCGGGCTGGATGCGCGGTCGCGGTGGCCGGCCGGAGGCGTACTGCCACCGGGCTGCACTCGATGCGATCCGCTACCTCGTTGACAACGGCATCAAGTGGCGGGCGATGCCGGCCGACTTCCCGCCGTGGGACCGGGTGTACGCGTTCTTCCGCCGCTGGCGCGACCATGGCCTGGTCAAGGAGTTCCACGACCGGCTACGTGCGCAGGTTCGCGAGGAGGTGGGCCGCGACGCGGAGCCGACGGCCGGAGTGATCGACTCGCAGTCGGTGAAGGCGGACGCGGTCGTCGGTGCGGACAGCCGCGGGTTCGACGGAGGCAAGCTGGTCAACGGGCGCAAGCGGCACGTCGTGGTCGACACCCTCGGCCTGCTGCTCGGGGTGATGGTCACCGCCGCAGATGTCGGCGACCGCGCCGCCGCCCGGGTGCTGCTTACGCAGGTGGCCGACGCGCATCACCGCCTCACCCTTGTCTGGGCCGATGGCGGCTACACCGGCAGCCTCATCGACTACTGCCTCGCCTTCCTCGCGCTGGTCCTGGCGATCGTCAAACGCAGCGACGACATGCGCGGCTTCGTGGTACTGCCCAAGCGGTGGATCGTCGAGCGGTTCTTCGCCCACCTGATGCGCACCCGCCGCCTGGCACGCGACTACGAGCGGCACACCACCAGCGCCGAGGTGATGGTCTACTGGTCGATGACCCTGCTCATGACCCGCCGCCTTGCCCGCTCACGCCCGCAGCAGGCGTGAACCGGCCCGGCGCGGGCTCGGCCAGCCAGCCGCGCGCGACCAGTCGTTTCGCCTTCGACCGCAATGTCTCCACACGCGCCGGCACCACCTCCATGCCGAACCCCGCGGCCATCTCCTGACAGGTCAGCGGCCCTTGACCGAGCCGGCACCGGTCCGCGAGCACGTCCAGGATGCGCTGGTAGTCCACCGACAGCACCGACCTGTCCAGCCCCTCCCGCCACACCGGCACCTGCGACTTCGCCTTCGCCGCATCCGGCACTGGCGCGGTCCGGTCGGCCCGGACCTGGTCCTGCATTGTTTCGTCGACCAAGGCCAGCACCTCGTCGACCCGCGAGCGGGCGATGGCCCACTCCTTCCATTCCCGCTCGGCCACAGCCAGCTCGGCCTGGATGCGGTCGGCCTCCTCCCGCAACTCGTCCACACGACGGCGAGCACCCAGCTCACGCTGTTCCAACAGCCCAACCACCGACGGCATCCACGACCTCCCAGGCAGCGACAGCACGACAGGCCACTACTCCCACAGGACCGCCGACCCTACGCCCGACCAGTGGAAATGCAGTCCCCAACTCCGGAAAGACAACAGCTTCTAACGCGATGGCTGCGGGTCTGCAGGCGTGGTCGCAGATGGTGCGACGGCCTGGCAGCGCTGGGCGGCGGGAAGAGCTGAGCCGTCATCAAGGCGCGCGCTCAGCAGGACAGCGAACAAGGGTGCACCAACCGTCCACACCAGGGGAACCCGGTGCCGACCGGGACGAGCCCGGACAGGAGCCAGGAAGCCAGACGAGTCGGGCTGTACGCCGGAGACCGCCGGACGCTGGAAGAATGCCACGCTGACCTGTGGGTTCATTCGTGCGGGACGACCGCGCTGCACATCTGGTGCACATCTACTCGCGGCCGACAGGAACAGCATCATGAACGCTGTTTCGGTGGCGCGGAACGGGATGACGCCGTCTGTCCCAGCGCAAACACCAGGTACCCCCGTCAGTGCTTTCCGGTGGCCGTGTGTCGTGCGGACCGCGGGTTCGGCAGGGTGGCGTCGCGTCCCCGGCCGGTCCGTTCCGCACGCGGCTTCAGGGCGGCATCCGGGAGCCCCGCCGGTGAGTGTGCTCGGCCACGACGGCGCCGAAGCGGCCCGCCGCCGGGTCGAGGTCGAAGGTCCGCGAGCTGGAAGAGGAGCGCGAGATCCTGTGCAAGGCGGCGAGGTATTTCGCAGGGGAGACGCGCTACCACCGCACCACTCCGGAAGTGATCGTTGGAGAGCCGGATGCCTGGAAATCAGGCCTGTCCGGTTCGGGAAGGGGCCGTCGGAAAAGGACCCGAGCCACGGGCACCTCGTCGGCGGCCCACTTCACTCATTGAGGCGGGGAGGCTTGCTGAGTGTCCGCGCCGGAGCTGACGTGCCGGAGGGTCTCCTCGATGCCGTGCCAGTCCAGGCACATCACCGTGGCGTCGTCTTCGAGGCGGCCACCGCATGCGTTCAGGACCGCGGTTGTCAGCGTCAGCACGGTCTCCCGTGGGTGCAGGTCCCGCGTGCGCTTCACAAGGGTGGGCAGGTCCACTTTCTCCGCGTTCCGCTCCAGCATGCCGTCGGTGAGCATGAGCAGACGATCACCGGGGCGTATCTCGATGTCCTGAACGCGGTAGGGGTGGGACATGGGCACCGGCAGCCCGAAGGGCTGGTCCACCTCGCAGGCGATCTCCTCCAGGGCCCCTTCGCGCATGCGCAGCAGGTGGGGGTGGCCGGCGTTGACGAGCTGGGCCTGCCCGGTGTGGATATTGATGCGCAGCAGTTGCCCGGTGGCGTGGCCGTGGCCGTGGTCGGCCAGGGCCCGGTCGGCCCGGTGGGCCTGCTCGGCCAGGCCGGCTCCTTCACGGCGGGCGCTGCGCAGGGCGCCCACCAGGACCGTGGCGTCCAGAGCGGCGTCGATGTGGTGGCCCATGGCGTCGGTCACCGACAGATGCAGGGCGTCGCGGTTCAGGGCGTAGTCGAAGGTGTCGCCGCTGATGTCTTCGGAGGGCTCCAGGCTCCCGCACAGGGCGAACTGTGCGGCCTCGCACGACAGCGACTGTGGCAGCAACTGGTATTGGATCTCTGCTGCCAAGCTCGGTGGCCTGGAGCGTTTGCCCCAGAGGTAGAGATCGGTGAAACGCCCGTTGGCGATGACGATGTAGGCCAGGGCATGGGCCGCTTCCCCGATCACCTCGAGAACCCCCTCACCGGCGTCGGCCGGCAGATGCAGCTCCAGCAGTCCGATCGCGTCGCCGCGGTTGGTGACCGGGGCAATCACCCGCTGTCCCTGACCGGTCACCTCCCGGTACGGCCGCTGGGTACGCACCACCTGCCCGTAGACACTTCCGAACAGGTCGATCCGTTCCACTTCCCGTCCGGCCTCCCCCGCAGAGGCGGTGGACAGCCGGGCCACAGCCTTCCCCGTCAGATCGACGACGAGGAAGGACACCTTCGTGGCCTCGAAACGCTGCCGCAGGTCCTCGGCGACCACGTCGACGGCATCCACCGGCGCCGCCGTCTCCGCTGCCGTCAACAACCGGGGAAGTTCGTGGAAGGCACCACTCACGGCCAGACTCCCTTACCCCCCTCACATCAGTATGGAAACCCTCACCACGAGCATCAACTCGCGACCAGTCACGGCAAGCAGCGATGGTTACGGTATGCCTTCAATAGATCACAAAGGGTACTTATACACCCCCACCGCGCCTGCAGCGCGGTGGGCGGCGACGGCCTCAGGTGGCCCGGCCGCCCGGACCGCCACGTGCCCATCCGGCACTAAAGCGCCGGCCTCGCCGCGGACCGCCGCACCGTCCACACCGGCGCGGGCGACCCGCTTCGACTTAGGATAGAACACACATTTTGTCCCGTTTGGAGCGAGAGTGGTGGTGACGGGCAAGGGGTTGATGTCGATGGATCGCATGGAGGTCGTGACGAGGTATTCCTTCAGGCTCTTTGTGGCCGGGCATACGGAGCGGTCCTCCACCGCGGAGGAGAACCTGCGTGCGCTGTGCGAATCCCATTTGTCGGGCGGTTTCGACCTCGAGGTCGTCGACGCCGCCGAACAGCCGGATCTCGCGGAGGAGCAGCGCATTCTGGCCACTCCTGCCGTGATCAGACTCGCCCCGCTGCCGCAGCTGCGAGCGATCGGTGATCTGTCCGATCAGCGCCGCACGGCAAACGCCCTGGGGCTCCCGGAGCCGTCCGGTCCTGCCCGGCAGGGGGAAGAGGAATGAACGGCATCGATGCGATCGAACGGCTCCCCACCGGCATCAAGGGCTTCGACCCAGTCGCCCTCGGCGGGCTTCCCAAAGGGCGTGCAACTCTCGTCGCCGGAACCACCGGCAGCGGCAAAACCTTGTTCGCGGTGGAGTTCCTGGCCCGGGGCATCCTCCATTCAGGGGAGCCGGGAGTGTTCGTCACCTTCGAGGAGACGGCGGACGACATCCGACGCAACTTCGCCTCGCTGGGCTTCCCGATCAGGCAGTGGGAGGACGACGGGAAATGGGCGTTTGTCGACGCCTCGGCCGACATCGCCCTGGAAGCGCCCGTCATCGGCACCTTCGACTTCGGCGCCCTGGAGGCGCGGATCGGGCATGCGGCAGGCCGGATCGGCGCCGCCCGGGTTTCGGTCGACGCGCTGGATGCGGTCTTCACCCGCTTCGCCGACCCCGCGACCGTCCGCCACGAGATCGCGCGGATTGTCAACGCCCTGGAAATGACCGGGACCACCTCGATCATCACCGCGGAGCGCTCGGGTGAGTACGACGGCGTGTCCAGGTACGGCGTCGAGGAGTTCGTGGTCGACAACGTGATCATCCTGCGCAACGTGCTGGCGAACGAGCGACGGCGCCGGACCGTCGAAATCGTCAAATTCCGCGGTGCTCCCCACCGCACGGGGGAATGGCTCTTCGCCATCGATCCGACGGACGGACTCGTGGTGATCCCGCTTGCGTTCCTCGCCCTGCCCCCCGCGGCCGCCTCCCGGGTGCGCGTGTCGTCGGGCCTCACCCAACTGGACGACATGTGTGGGGGAGGGTTCTACAAGGATGCGCTCATCCTGCTGACCGGCCCGAGCGGCGTAGGCAAGACGCTGTTGAGCCTGAAGTTCATCACCGCGGGAGCGGCAGCGGGCGAGCGCTGCCTTGCCTGCTCCTTCGACGAGACCCGGGAGCAGGTCAAGCGCAACGCGGCAGGCTGGGGGATGGACATCGACGCCATGGAGGCATCCGGCCTGCTCCACCTCATCGCCGACTACCCGGAGACGGCATCGCTGGAGGACCATTTCATCCAGATCAGACGGGCCGTCGAAGAACGCAGGCCCGACCGGCTCGTCATCGACACGATATCCGCGCTGGAACGCATCGCCTCACCCCGCGCGCTGCTCGACTTCGTCATCGCCCTCGGCGCGGTCGTGCGCCAGCGCGGCATCACCACGCTGCTCACCTCAGCGCTACCTGGCCGACTCACCCGCCAGCTCACGCCACACATCGCGCAGGAGATCGCCAGCCTCACCGACGTCACCATCACGCTGCGCTTCTTCGAGCACGCCGGCCAGGTCCACCGTGCCATCGTGGTCATGCAGAGCCGCGGCTCCGCCCACGACCCCGGCATCCGCCTGGCAACGATCGACGCCGACGGCCTGCACATCGGCGAGCGGCTCAGCGCCCGCATCGGCATCCTCACACCCGACGAAGCCCTCCGGGCGGAGACGACGGCACCGGACGAGACAGAAAGCCCCCAGCACAGTGATGAATGAGGCTGCCGTCGGCCGGGAGGGCCAGGAGACGGAGGGGCCAGGCCCCGCCGACGTGGAGTTCGCCATCGACATCAGCCGGCTGATCGTCCAGGAGTCCGCCGACGGGGTCATCGCCGTGGACGACCAGGGGCTCGTCCGGCTGTGCAATCCGGTCGCCGCAGAGCTTTTCGGCCGCCCCGCCCGGGAGTTGCTCGGCGCCCCGTTCGGCTTCCCGATCGTGGCGGACCGGTCGACAGAGGTGGAACTGCTGCTGCCGGGCGGCGGCAGCCGGGTCGTCGAGATACGGACCGTCACCACCGCCTTGCACGGCGAGCCTATGCATGTCATCTCCCTGCGGGACGTGACGCGCCGGCGACACATCGAACGGGGCGCCGAGCGCTTCCAGCGGCTGCTGCAGCCGGAGCTGCCGGACTTGGCCCCTTTCGGCGCGGCCGCCGTCTACCGGCCCGCCACCGTCGGCGTCGGACACCTCGGCGGGGACTGGTACGACGCCATCCCGCTCCCCGACGGCGCCGTCGGCGCTGTGATCGGCGATGTCGCCGGGCATGACCTGCACGCCGCGGCCGCGATGGCCCAGGTCCGCAACATGCTGCGCGCCCTGCTGTTCGACCGCCGCGCCGCACCCAGCGCCATCCTCGCCGCGCTGGACCGCACCCTCCACGCGATCACGAAGAACCCGGTCACCACCGCGTGCGTGGCCCGCATCGAGCCCAGTGACAGTGGCTGGAAGCTGAACTGGAGCAGCGCAGGCCATCTCCCACCGCTGCTGCTCACCGCCTCCGGCGCGGCCGAGTACCTGCACATCGAGCCCGGCCTGCCGCTCGGCGTGGATCCCGACCGGACCCGCTCCGACGACACCCGCCTCCTGCCCGCGGGCGACACCGTGATCTTCTTCACCGACGGGCTGGTCGAACACCGCGACCAGCCCATCGACGTCGGGCTCGACGCACTCGCCGACCTCGCCACCGCCCACGCCGACCTGCCGTTGGACGACTTCGTACGCACCCTGGCCGACCAGCACCCCGGCGAAGGCCAAGACGACATCGCCATCCTCGCCCTGCGCGTGCCCGCCCAGCCCCACCCCGGAAGCGCCCCGTAGGCGCCGTCACCGCCAGGGTCCACAGGCGGGCCGATCCGAAGTCTTGGGACCGCCAAGCGCACGTCTCCCAGCGACTCCACTCACACGACTCGTCATCCCCGCCCTCACGGCGGACTCGACCCCGGCGACGGTAGGAGCCGACACGATCGGCTACATCCCAAACCCCTGCGAATCACCCCAAGCGTTCGCGGGTGGTCTGCTCACGTAGTCCACCGGGGCGAGACGGGTCGACGGTGGCCCAGCAGCCGGCATGCGCGCGGACCTCAAGCTCCGCACAAGCAGCCCACGCCGCCACTCAGCCCCGCCCGCCACACGATCCCGACGCGCGCAAATCCGCAGAGTGGTCTCACAGATCACGAGCTTCCCGCACTCGCCCAGCACCCCCATCTGACGAGGCAAGTCACGCTCTGCCGGCCGCTCCCCCATTTCACGACCGTTGCACAACCACGCGGGAACTCCCGGGAACCCGCAGGTAGAAACGGGAACCTCCGCCCGGCAAGAAATGGCCCCGACCTGGGTAAAACCCCAGGCCAGGGCGACAAAAGCAGACGAGTCGGGCTGTACGCCGGGTTCTGTTCCACTCAGGGAGCGATCACGCTCTGACCTGCATGTTTGCGGGTATCCGGCGGCTGGTTCAGCCCTCTGGGACTTCTCAGGGACTTTTGGCCGAGTCCGTGAACCAGGCCTCGATGGCGGACAGTCCCCGCGCGCCGGCCTGCGGCATGAAGTGCGTGTACGTCCGGAGCGTGAACGCCGGGTCGGAGTGCCCCAGCCACTTCGCGAGCGAGACTATCGACTCACCGGCTTCGAGCATCACCGAGGCGTACGTGTGGCGCAAGACGTGGAAGCCGTGCTCGCGGCTCGGCTCCCAGACGCGCGACGGCTTCTCACCCGGCTGCCGCTTGGGCAGCGGCGGGATGACTCCCACTTCGGCGAGCGCGGGCTTCCACGCCTTGGTGTTCCAGGTGGTGCGGTTGATCGCGCCGCGCCGGCCGGTGTACACGAGCAACGGGACGGTGACCTTCCGCCGGTCCTCGCGCGCGAGGTCAGGCTCCTCGGGGTCCAGCCACGGCAGGGTGACGTCGATTGGTTCGAAGCGTTCTTGGTGAGTGAGGAGTCGCTTCGCGAGCGTCTTCGGCACCGGCACATCGCGTTCCTTACCGCCTTTGGGCGGACCGAAGTACAGCCGTGACTTGTACATGAGGATTTGCCGCTCCACGTGGACGAAGTCGCCACGGATATCACCTGGGCTGAAGCCGAACGTCTCACCCTGTCGAAGTCCGCATCCGACGCCGAGGTCGAGCGCGATCTGGTAGCGGTCGGCCAGTGCCTCCCGTACCGCGTCGACACGGTCCTGCTCCCAGGCGCGAGCCTTGCGCTCCGGCTTCTTCGGCGGCTTGATCGAGCTGTTGCCCTTGCACGGGTTGCGGTAGAGCCGCTTGTCCTCAACCGCGGCCTGCATGATCGCCTTGAGGTACACCCACGCGACATAGGCGGTACTCGACGCCACCGCCCTCTGTACGTCGGCCGACCACTTGCGCAGCTCCGCGACGCCGATGTCCCTGAGCGCCAGATCTCCAAGCTGCGGCAGCACCTGCCCCCAGATCCTGTGCCTCATGCTTTCCAGCGTCTGGGCGGGGTGCACCTGGGAGGGCCACCAGTGCTTATCGACGTACTCACGAAGGCTGATCGCACCGTCCCGCGCGTCGACGAAATCCCCTCGACGTGTGTCGGTCTGTGCCTCGGCCAGCCACGCCTTGGCGTCCGCGACCGTATCGAAGGACCGGTCACGGACCCCCGGTATCCCTTTGACGCGGTAGCGCGTGCACTTGCCCCAGAGCGCAGTGCGTTCGCGCTTGCCCGTCTCCTTGTTCGGCCGCTTCTTGAGCCATCGGTCCTCGATGTAGCCCGCCATGCGCGTCTTCTCCTTGGCCTGGTCATGGTTCTCTCGGCACGACCTGCGTCGCGATCAGACACACAGACGATCTCCGTGCGCATGAAATTCCGAGTGCTGCTGAACTCCTCGGAACCGTTCTCCCAGGTCAAACAGCCCGGCGTCGTTCGCGCTGCTGCGGCGCTTTACTCAGCGGATTGAGAGCCGGGTTCGACCGCGAGTCCGCCTGCTGCTGTTCGTTGAGCCACGCATCGAGGAGATCCCGGCGGTACATGACCCTCCCGCCGGGCCCCATCCGGAAGCTGGGCGGCCCTTGCCGACGGTGGCGCCAGACGTAGAGGGTGTTCACCGAGATACCCATGTATTGCGCAGCGTTCTGAACGTTCAGGAACGCAGCCTCAACGGCGGGCATGGACTGGTTGCGCATCGCGTGTCTCCGAAGTAAGCGCTGCCGAGGCAGCGGTCGTTCCGTCCTCCCGCCCACCGCGCAGCGAGGCCGCACGGATCACTGCTGGCGAGCAGCATCAGAATCCGGAGAATCAGTGGTTTGGTGCGGCTGTCACCTCGTGCTAGGGGGCGGCCGACCGTCGTCTACAGCAGGCACGCCATTTCGCGCCCAGGGCCGTGATGGACGGCGTGGCACTCGCCGAGGCGCAGGAGCAACTGGCACGGGCAGCCCTCGAGGCTGCGCTGCTGGCCAGCCTGCCGCCGTACAGCATCGAGGCGGCCGCGGACGGGGAGGAGACGGGCGTGGCCCTGGTGCCGGAGGGCCGCCGCGCGCTGCGCCTGGTGTGGCAGCAGGACCCGGCGGCCGCGCGCCACCTGCCCGTGGGGCTGCGTGATGCCCAGCAGGCCGCCATGAACCAGGCGCTGCGCACGATCTTGTCCACCCATCAATTCGGGATCGCCGAGGGCACGCTGGGGGAGGCTCCCCTCGTCCTCGGGCTCACCCGCCCCGACGGGTGAGCCCGGGGCGGCTGTGATCAGCGCGGTTGTGGCGGGTAGGCGGTGCTGCCGGCGGTCGCCAGGACGCGGCTGCTGCTGGGGGAGCAGGTGGTCATTGTGCGGCGAACCCGGTACAAGCGATGTAGCGCTGTGAGCCGTCTCCGACGGACCAGGCCACGGTATATGTGCCTGGTGGGTAGTCGGCGACGGCTCCCGGGAAGTCTCCGGGCCAGACCACGGTGGCCGGAGTGTCGGAGTGCACGGTGGTGCGTGCCAGGCGTGAGGTGCCGTCGGGCAGGTAGACGCGGGCCAGGACGGACATCTCGGTCTGTACGGGGTCGATGTTGCCGTACTTGTTGCGCAGGGTGAGTTCCACTGCGTCTCCGGCCCGGACGTCGCCGGGGGCGACGTACTGCCACGCCCCGTCGACTTCTGCTTCTTTCCGGGGCGCGCAGTCGAACTGTCCCGCCCCTACGTCTCGCACGCCCGAAGCCCAGCAGGCACCCGGGCCGCGTCCACGTCGTGCAGGACGGCACCGTCCACCCCACGCGGGTACTGCACCTGACGGACGCCGAAGTCGCCGCGTGGGCCAGCGACCAGGAGACCGAGACGCGCTGACCCCTGCCGCACCGAAACGGACGGCCGATTGTCAGACCCCCTCCGTACTCTTGGCGCTCAGCCGCTTGGGCTACGGCCCGTGCTGGGCCTTGGATCACGAGAAGCGGGACCGCACAGTGACATCGATCTACCTCTCCTCCGAAAACCCCCGGTGGATACCGAAGACCGAGGCCGACCTGCAGGCCGCCGTCGACGGCGGCCTCTTCGAGGAAAGCCACCACCTCGACCTCAAGAAGGCCCCGAACAGCAAGGGCGACAACAAGGAACTCGCGCGGGACCTGGCCTCGTTCGCCGTCGATGGCGGCACCCTGATCATCGGGGTGCAGGAGAACAAGGAAAGCCGCACCTTCGAACTCGCCCCCCAGCCGCTGAACGGACTGCCGGAGAAGGTCGAATCCGTGGCACGGACCATCCCCGACCCGCCCCTCACCGTCATCACCGAGGAGATCAGCTCAGCGGCCGACGACGGAACCGGCTACCTCATCGTCCACATCCCGGCCAGCCCCGTCGCACCGCACATGGTCGACAACAGGTACTTCGGCCGCGGCGACAAGACGAAGTACCAGATGGGCGACGCCGAGGTCGTCGCCCTGCACACAAGGCGACGCAACACCGAAGCCGACACCCTCGCCCTGCTGCGCAAGGAGATGGACGAAGACCCGCTGCGCGACGTCGGCGCCCAGTCCCACCTCTTCCTGGTGGCCCAGCCCACAGCCGGACGACGGGACATGTGCCTGCCCATCACCGGCGCCCAGGACTGGAACCTCCGCCTGCACACACTGATCACCCGCGTCCAGGAAAGCCAGAAACTCCGGGCGGCGCTCTCGGACCAGGGCTTCAGCCCCGACCTGAGCCACGCCCACCAAGGGCGCCGACGCGCCAGGGGAGTGGCTCTCAGCTCCTCAAGTCTCAAGTCCGACCGCACCTATGCCGCAGAGGGCAACTGGGGCGATGAACACGTGATCGAAGTTCAACTCTTCGAGGACGGCGGACTACGGCTGTTCATGACCCGTCTCTCCGACGGCCTCCACGACCGGTATGCGCCGGAAGAAGACGCGGAGCAGGTTCTCTTCGATGCCGGCGCCGTCATCCTCACCCGGCACATGCTGGAGCTGATCCGCCTCGTCTCCGAAGACGTGGGCTACCACGGGAACTGGGCGGTGGCGGTCGGAGCCAGCCGACTCCGCGGCCGTCGCAGGTACGCCGGACAGTCGCACTTCCCCAGCAACCACAGGTACAGCGCCGACACTTACGAGGAGAGCACCGGCGCGACCTTGGCCGAACTGCGTGAAGCACCAGGCACGGTGACCCGCAGGCTCCTCGGCCCCCTGCTCCGCTCGCTGGACTCCGAAGCGCTGTTCGCGAAGGCCCTGACCGACGAAGGATGAGCTTCGGCTTCATGAGACACCACGGGCCCGGGGGATCAGCCATGACATCCCGGGACCCACGGTCATCCTGGGGCGGGTTCCTACCGGCACCTGGCAAATGCTCGTCCCGATGGCCGGCCACGCTCCCAAGGACCGCGTGCAGCCGGGCGGCGTCCACGTCGTCACCGGCAGCACCGCCCACCCCACGCAGATGCTGGACCTTGCCGACCCGGAAACCACGGCATAGGCCACCACCACCGCGGCCGGGGAAGGACTGGCCCAGGCCGGAGAGGCCTTCAGTTCGAAGCTGGAATGCCCTGACGCGATTTCGTCCGCTAGCGTCCATAAGCGTCACCACATCTCCACATCGGGGGCCACCGCCAACATGCCCGTGCACGACCTGACGGAAGTACAACTCGATCGGCAGCAATGCGCGCTGCTTGCCATGATCGGCACGCAGCAGGCGGCCGATCCAGACGGCCAGTGGCCTATGTGGGACTGGGTGGACCACAGGGCCAAGTCCTTCGGAATGGAGGACCCGCGGGGTGTGCTCGACTCGCTTCCGCGTATCGGGGCTTCCGGATCGCTGGGACTTTCCTACGGCTTCACCACGGCGGTCCCCCGCATCCTTGCGGAGGACACCCGGATCGCGCTGACGGTCGCCGCGGCTTGGGCGCTGGAAGAGGCACGGAGCGACCTGGGGGATCCCTTCCTGCGGGTGCTCCATCACATGATCATGCTGTGGCGAAGCGCCCCGCGTTCGCCGAACGAGGTCACCCGGGTCACCCTCACCTCCGAGGACCTCCAGGGGGCGTTCCCGCACATGCGTGCCCGCATCATCCACCTGGTCCCGGAGTACTTCTCCCGCGAGCCGCTCCTGTCCACTTCGTACAGCAAGCAGCAGGACGGTACCTGGGCGATGGACGTCCCACGGGACGTCAGACGCTACGAGCACGCCACCGACCTGCTCGGCTATGTGAGCGAGGTCTGCAGGCAGGTGCACCGAGTCCTCCAGGAGGCCGACAGGGAACTCTTCGCCGGGCAGTCGGCCCCCGCGCCGCCGTTTGATGCGGTGCTGCACCTCAGCGCGTCCCGCACGGCCCTGCTGACGTGGCTGTGGCACCAGAAACAGGAACAGGCGCCGGGCGGGCCGATGCCCAAGGTTCTGGGCGTGCTCTTGGACGATGACCTCTCTGCCGACCAGGGAGTGCGGTTCACTGAAGACGAGATCGACCGGGCATCCGCATATCTGGAACAGCACGGACTGATCAAAGGCGCCGGCACGCTCGACCAGGGAGCCGGCCCGTCCCTGGCCGAGGTCACCGCGGCCGGCGAGGACTGCGTGGAGAACTACAACGGCGACGTCAGCGCGTACATCCGCCGGAAGGACATCGGAACCGTGACGTTCCACATCGCCACGAACAACGGCAACATCGCGGCCAACAGCGCCAGCTTCACCCAGAACGCCGTGACGCAGGGCGCCTTTGATCCGGCACAGATCCTGGCGGCGGTCAGCCTCATCCAGCAGCTGACCCCTGCCCTGACCCCGGACGCCGGTGAACAGCAGGAGCTTCTGACCCAGGTGAGCAAGCTCCAGACGGTTGCCGCGGCCCCCGTACCGGACCGCGGCGTGGTACGGCGCATCGCGGACGGAGTCTTGTCCACCATCCGCAGCCTCGCCCACTCACCTGACGTCCAACGCCTTGCCCTCGAAGCGGTAGAGCAAGGGATCCAGAACCTGTAGGGCGTCGCCCTCGCCCCGGCGAAGAGCGCTCCAGCGCGCACCGGAACCGGAGCCGTACCGGCCGACGGCCCAATGTCAGACCCGCTCCGTACGCTTGCTGTGAGGCACCTGAGACAGGAGGGCAACATGGCCCGCAACGGAATCAATCAGCGCGATCTCGACAAGTGGGCCCAGGGCTTGGTCAAGGGCATGAACAAGAGCCTTCAGCGGGCTGCCCGGCAGAACCCTTCTCGTGTGCCGGTCCAGTTCGAAGCCTCCACCGCCAGCGGCAGCACACTTCCCGGCGAGGGGATCGAGAGCAGCGCGTACCTCGCCCGGCTGCTGATATGGCTGGACGCCCATGCCCAACAGCGCCCGGCGGAGTACGTCGACGTCACCCGCTTCGTTGAGGAGTTCCAGCTCGAGGACGAGGATCCCACCGTCCTCGCCCTCCAGCTGGAGCAGCGCGGCCTGGTGGACATCGCCCGCAACCTCGCGGGCACCCCAGACGTCCACCTCACCGACGAGGGAGTCGTCGCCGTACGCCATCTGAAGAACCTTCAGAGGGACCGCGCCGCCCGGCTTCGCCACACGATGGACGCCTTCCTGCGGTGGCTGTACGACGCCGCAGGCGACCAGACACCCATCAACCCGGCCCTGTTCCTCGCGACGCCCGGCTCGTACTTCGCCGGAGCCGAGATCTCCGGCACCGAACTGCACCAAGCGCTCTCCTACCTGGCAGAGCACAACCTGATCGAAGCCATCGACACCGACCCCGCCACGGTCGCCATCACACCCCAAGGCGTCAGCTGCGCCCTGGCAGGAGGAAGCGTGCAAGACCACATCAACCAGCCGAGCTCCGGCGACAACATCACCTTCCACATCGGCGAGAACACCGGCAACATCGCCGCGAACAGCCGCGACTTCACCATGAACGCCACGACCAACAAGGACGGGATCGACCCCGCGGCAGTGGTCATGCTCGCCCGTGCCCTGCGCCAGGCCGCACCGGTACTGGACCTGCCGGAGGACGACGCCATCGAGTTCACTCAGCTCGCCACGCGTATCGAAACCGAGGCCGCCAACGGATCTCCCGACCCCGGAAGGCTCCAGCGCTGGGGAGCCTCGGTCATCGGCATCCTAAACTCGCCTGTTGTCAGCGGTGCACTGGGAAGCGTGCTCGCCGCATACACAGGGACGGTGCTTCCAGGCCTGCCGCCCGCCTGAGACCGCGGCTTACGAATCACGCGGCGGGCCCGAAGGGAAGATCTTCCTTCGGGCCCGCCGCGTTTCGCTACGCTGCTGCCCACTCCAGACCGAGGTCGGCCAGCGTTTGGTGTTACTTCTCATCAGTGGGCTCAGCCTGCTTCGACAGTCCAGTCATCGGGGTCCGTGCGCTTCCAGTCGAGATCCACTTCTTCGTCGATGGGAACCGTGACGTGGCGCGGTGCCCATGGGTCCTCGTCGGCCAGCGCGGAGCCGTCGATCCAGAGATCGTTCGGGAGTTCAGGCCCCGACAGGATAATGGTTGTCGTCGTTCACGGCAGGGAGTCAGCCATGCCTGAGCCCAGAATGCCTACGCAGGGTACGGATACGGCGACAGGCCGTCCACGCCCGCTCGTTGAAATCAGCCATCCACCTCGGGCCCCGCTTGAGGACCCGGAGCAGTCATGGCCCGACTGGCTGTTCCCGTCGGCATGACCACGAAGTGGGCACATCACCGGTTGCCGCGCGTCCGGGGCAGCGCTACCAGATCAGACTCCCCATCAGCCTGTTGACAGCGTCAACGCGAGTGTGTGAATCTCGTCAACACGTGAAGGTGTACGCTCCGTGCAGGATGTACCCACCTTGCACGCGACGGGTGAAACGGGGAGGGGTCGTGAGCCTGGGGATGGTCGACGGACGGTTCCGGATCACGGGAATCGTAGGGCGCGGGAACATGGGCGAGGTGCACCGGGCCGAAGACCTTCAGGCCGCCCCGGACTCCCCGCACCGGGAGGTCGCGGTCAAGACCGTGTTGCGCGGCCGGACCGGAGTCGCAGTTGACACGTCGGGGTCCGGCAAGGACATCGACCGCTTCCGCCGCGAAGTGCGGATCATGCGCATGCTGTCCCAGGGCCACCCAAACCTCACCCTGCTGATCAGCGGCGGCGTGGACGAGGCGCCGGGCGGCAGCGGCCTGCCGTACCTGGCCATGGAGCTGCTGGACGGTCATCCACTCGCGGACCTGATAGACGAGGAGCCTCAGCTCCCGGTCTCCTGGGTCGCCGCCCTCGGGGCCCAGATCGCCGCCGGTCTCACCGCCGCGCACACCGCCGGGGTCGTCCACCGCGATCTGAAGCCGGCCAATGTGATGCTGACCGGCGACGGCACCGTCAAGATCCTCGACTTCGGCATGGGTTCGGTCGTCGACGACCCCGACCAGACGCGACTGACCAGCACGGGCGTCAGCGTAGGCACGGCCCGCTACATGGCACCCGAGCAGTTCCGCGCCGAACAGGTCTCCGCTTCGGCCGACCTCTACGCGCTCGGCTGCATCCTGTACGAGCTGCTGATCGGACGGCCGCCGTTCTCCGCCAGGACCGCCTTCGAGCTCTCCGAGCAGCACCAGCACGAGCGGCCGCCGCGGCTGACCCTGGTGCGCCCCGACCTGCCCGCCGGGCTGGTCCGGCTGGTGGACCGCCTGCTGGAGAAGGACGCCGAGCTGCGGCCCGACAACGCCGCCCTGGTCCGTGAGGTACTGATCCCGCTCGCGCTCGCGCCGGACGACACAGCCGCGCTGCTGGCTCCGCACTGGCAGGTGATGGACCCGGTGGCGCGGCTGCGCGCCCTGCTCCCCGAGCCCGCCCCCGCCGCGCCCGCACCCGTGCCGCGCAGGGAGCCGCGCCTGCCCGAGGCGATGGACGTCTTCGGCATCCACGCCGACCTGATCGGCGAGTACGAGAGCTTCACCAAGAGTGCGACGGTGATCAGAGACGCCCGGATCGCCGGCTTCGTCGAGGACGACCTGGCGGCGAAGTCGCAGTGGCCCGACCCCTGGCTGTCGCTGAACCCGTTCTTCGCCGACGGCGGCCAGGTCACCGACCTCGTGCGGGACGGAGTGCTGCACCCCAGGTGCGCGGAGATCTTCCAGGCCGGCAAGAAGGAGACCTCGCAGCGCCCGGACGGTCGGCCGCTGACCTTCCACCTCCACCAGCGGCAGGCGATCGACGCCGCGCAGGCGGGCGACTCCTATGTGCTCACCACCGGCACCGGTTCCGGCAAGTCGCTGTCGTACATCGTCCCGATCGTGGACCGCGTACTGAAGGAGCGTCAGGCGGCGGGACCGGACGCGGGGGGACGGGTGCGCGCGATCGTCGTCTACCCGATGAACGCGCTGGCCAACTCACAGCTCGGGGAGCTGGAGAAGTACCTGCGCCACGGTTTCGGGAAGGGCCGCGAGCCGGTCACCTTCGCCCGCTACACCGGCCAGGAATCCACCGAGGAACGCCGCGAGCTGCGCAGGAACCCTCCGGACATCCTGCTGACCAACTACGTGATGCTGGAGCTGATGCTGACCCGGCCGGACGACCGGTCCAGCCTGATCCGCATGGCCGAGGGACTGCAGTTCCTCGTCTTCGACGAGCTGCACACCTACCGGGGCCGACAGGGAGCGGACGTGGCGTTCCTTATCCGCCGGGTCCGTGAGGCCTGCCGGGCCTCGGCGACCCTGCAGTGCATCGGCACCTCGGCGACCATGTCCACCGAGGGCTCCTGGGAGGACCAGCAGCGCGAGGTGGCCAGGGTCGCCGGCCGGCTGTTCGGTACGACGGTGCTGCCGAAGCGGGTCATCGGCGAGACCCTGGTCCGGGCGACCGAGGAGGCCCCCGCGACCGTGCCCGCTGAGCGCCTGCGGGTACCGGCGGCGCCCCGCTCGTACGACGCGCTGACGAAGGACACGCTGGCCCGCTGGGTGGAATCCCGGTTCGGTCTGGAGCACGAGGAGGGTACGGGGCGGCTGCGCCGCTGCGCCCCGGGCACCGTCGAGGAGGCGGCGGCCGAGCTCGCCGAACAGTCCGGGGTGGCCGAGGAGAGCGTGTGCGAGGCGATCCGGACGACCCTGGAGGCGGGTGCGCAGGCCAAGCACCCGGTGACGGAGCGACCGCTGTTCGCGTTCCGGCTGCACCAGTTCCTCTCCAAGGGCGACACCGTCTACACGACGCTGGAGGATCCGCTCACCCGGCCGCTCACCCGCACCTACCAGCTGGAGCAGCCGGACAGCGACGGCAAACCGCTGTTCCCGCTGGCGTTCTGCCGTGAGTGCGGCCAGGAGTACCTGACCGTGTGGCGCACCGAGGAGAGCGGCGCGTTCCGGTACGAGCCGCGTCGGGACACCTCCGCCTCCGGGGGCCGCGAGGGCGAGGGCTACCTGTACCTGGGCATGCCCGGGCAGGACTACGAGTGGCCGGCCGATCCGCAGAAGGCCGTGGACGACCGGCGGTTGCCGGAGTCGTGGCTCGAGCCGGACGCGCAGGGCGTGATGGTCGTCAAGAAGTCCTACCGGCCCCGGCTGCCCAAGCGCGTCGTCGTGGACGCCCACGGCAACGAGTCGGGCGAGGGACTGGTGGCGGCGTTCGTCCCGGCGCCGTTCCTGTTCTGCGTGCACTGCCAGGTCTCCTACGAGCAGACCCGCGGCCGGGACTTCGCCAAGCTGGCCACCCTGGACCAGGAGGGGCGTTCCTCGGCCACCTCGCTGATCTCCGCGTCGATCGTGAAGTCCCTTCGGGCGGTGCCGGAGGAGAGCCTGGGCAAGGAGGCGCGCAAGCTCCTCACCTTCGTCGACAACCGGCAGGACGCCTCGCTGCAGGCCGGGCACTTCAACGACTTCGCCCAGGTGACCCAGTTGCGCGGTGCCCTGTACCAGGCCGCGGTGCGGGCGGGCGAGGAGGGGCTGCGTCACGACGACCTCGCCGAGGCTGTCACCGAGGTGATGGGCCTCGCGCCCCACGAGTACGCGGCCGGCACGGACCTGCCCCCCTCCATGGAGCGCCGGGCCGTGAAGGCGTTCCGGGACGTCGTCGGATACCGCCTCTACCGCGACCTGGAGCGCGGTTGGCGCATCACGATGCCGAACCTGGAGCAGACGGGGCTGCTGCGGATCGACTACGAGGATCTCGACTGGATTGCTGCCAAGCCTGAGCGCTGGCAGTCCGCCCACGCCGTGCTGCGCGACGCCGACCCGGCGCTGCGTGAGGAGATCGCCCGTACGCTGCTCGACTTCATGCGGCGCGCCCTCGCCATCGACGTGCAGTACTTCCGCGACGACTTCGACACCCTGCAACGGGCGAGCGAGGAGCGCCTCAGCGGGCCGTGGGTGCTGAGCGAGAGCGACCGGCCCACCATCGGCACCGCCTACCCGTACGGCTCACGGCCGGGTATGGAGCGCTCCGCGCAGTTCCTGTCGGCCCGCGGCAAGTTCGGCAAGTACCTGCGGCGGAACATGCCCGACCTGCGCGACCTCCCCCTGGACGACGTCCAGACCGTCATCGAGGACCTGCTGAAGGTGCTGCGGGACGCGGAGCTGGTGCGTGAGGTGGACGCAACCCCCGAGCAGTCCGGCCCTGCCTACCGCCGCCGTGCGGCGCAGAAGCGCACCGGTTACCGGGTGTCGGCCGCCGCGCTGGTCTGGCGGGCCGGGAACGGTGAGCGGGGCGCGGTGGACCCGCTGGCGCGCACCTACAGCAGCGGCGAGGGCCCGCGCGTCAACCCGTTCTTCCGCGACCTGTACCGCACCGCGGCCGCCGAGCTGGCCGGTCTGTACGCGCGGGAGCACACCGCGCAGGTCACCCCGGAGGACCGGCTGGAGCGCGAGAGACAGTTCCGTGACGCGGAACTGCCCCTGCTGTACTGCTCGCCGACGATGGAGCTGGGCGTGGACATCTCCTCGCTCAACGCCGTGATGATGCGCAACGTGCCGCCGACCCCGGCGAACTACGCGCAGCGTTCGGGCCGGGCGGGCCGCTCGGGCCAGCCCGCGCTGGTGACCACGTACTGCGCGACGGGCAACAGCCACGACCAGTACTACTTCCGCCGCTCCCAGGACATGGTCTTCGGGCAGGTGGCCCCGCCGCGCCTGGACCTGGCCAACGAGGACCTGGTCCGCTCCCACCTGCAGGGCATCTGGCTGGCGGAGACCGACATGAAGCTCGGCACCGCGATCCCGGACGTCGTCGACGTCGCCTACGACCCCGACGGCGGCGACCGTCCCGACCCGCAGATGCCGCTGCCGCTCCTCCCCCACATCCGCGACCTCTCCCTCGACGAGGGCGCCCGCAGACGCGCGGCCGAGGCCGCCCGCACCGTCCTCGCCCCGCTGATCACGGACTTCGAGTCGACGACCTGGTGGTACGACGAGTGGATCGAGGACCGGATCGAGCGGGCCCCGGAAAAGTTCAACGAATCCTTCGAGCGGTGGCGCCAGCTGTTCCGGGCAGCCGTCATCGACCAGTACGAGCAGAACAAGCGCGTCGTCGACCACACCCTCTCCCCGGGCGAGCAGAGCCGGGCGCGCACCCGGCGCCGGGAGGCCGAGACCCAGACAAACCTGCTGCTGAACCGCTCCGCCGACAACAAGTCGGTGATGAGCGACTTCAATCCGTACCGCTATCTGGCGTCCGAGGGGTTCCTGCCCGGCTACAGCTTCCCGCGGCTGCCGCTGGCCGCGTACATCCCCCGCTCCGGCAACCGCCGCAACGCCGACGGGGATTATCTGCAGCGTCCCCGATTCCTCGCGATCCGCGAGTTCGGCCCCGGCGCGCTCATCTACCACGAGGGCGCCCGCTACCAGGTCACCCGCGTGCAGCTGCCGCCGGACGCCTCCGGCGACCTGGCGACGGCGGAGGCCAGGCGGTGCGACGGCTGCGGCTACCACTACGACGTCAAGGTCGGCTCCGACATCTGCGCGATGTGCGGTGAGTCGCTGAGGGGCAAGCGCACCGGCCTGCTCCACCTGCACACCGTGTACACCACGCCGCGCGAGCGGATCTCCTCCGATGAGGAGGAGCGCCGCCGCGCCGGTTTCCGTCTGGAGACCTCGTACGCGTTCCAGGACCACGGCGCCCGCAAGGGCCGTCTCACCTCGCATGTCACCGACGCCAGCGGGGCACCCGTTCTCGACCTGGACTACGGCGACTCGGCGACCGTGCGCATCACCAACCTCGGCCGTGTCCGCGACAAGGAGGGCGAGCCGGACGGCTACTGGCTGGACCTGGGCGACGGCCGCTGGCTCAACGACCGGGCCGCCGCGGACGCCATCGAGGGCACCGGCATGCCGGTGGTCGACGAGGACGGCAATGAGAAGCGCCGCAAGAAGCGGGTGCTGCCCTACGTGGAGGACCGCCGCAACATCCTCGTGGTCACCCTGGACGAGCCGCAGCCCGAGCCGGTGGCCTTGTCGTTCCTGTACGCGCTGGAGCGGGGCATCGAGGCGGCGTTCGAACTGGAGGACTCCGAGCTGACTGCGGAGCTGCTGCCCCCGGACGACGGCCCGCGCCGCCACATGCTGTTCACGGAGGCCGCCGAGGGCGGCGCCGGTGTGCTGCGTCGGATCCAACACGACAAGGACGCCCTCGCCAGGGCCGCCCGGACCGCCCTGGAGATCTGCCACTTCGACCCGGACACCGGTGAGGACGAGGGCGGGCCGACGGACGACGAGAAGTGCGCCCGCGGCTGCTACGCCTGCCTGCTGACGTACGCCAACCAGACGCACCACCGCAGGTTGAGCCGGCACTCCGCCCGCCCGCTGCTGGTGCGGCTGGCCGATGCCCGTACCGAGCGGGAGGACCGCGGCGAGTCCCGCAGCGAACGGTTCCGCCGGCTCACTCCTGCGGTCGACAGCACGGAAGCCGCGCCGGAGAAGGCCGCCGCGTCCTCGAACGCCCCCGCGTCCGCGCCGACCCCGGTGGAGGCGGATCTGGCGGCCCTCGTCGCCCAGGGCGACCTGCTCGGCTGGCTGAGGGCGAAGGGCTACCGGCTGCCGGACGAGGTCAACGCCTTCGTCGACGGGGCTGGGGCGTGCCCCGACCTCGTCTTCCGTCTGGGCGATGCCGACTTCCTCGCCGTGTTCGTCGACGTCCCCGGCCACCCGGCCGACTCCACCCGCGACATCGAGGCCGGCTACCGCCTGGAGGAGGCCGGCTGGGACGTCGTGCGCTTCCCGACGGACGCGGACTGGGACGCCATCGCCGACCACAACGCCGGGTACTTCCACCTCCGTTGACCGCCTCGCCCCCTCTCGACCTCTCTCGACCTCTCCATCTCTAGGAACTGAGACATCTCATGAGCCTCACGTACACAGCCGGCTCGCTGGTCGCCGCCCGTGGCCGGGAATGGGTGGTGCTGCCCGAGAGCGCCGCCGACATGCTGGTGCTGCGCCCGCTGGGCGGGAGCGAGGACGACATCGCGGCCGTGTTCCCCGCGTTCGAGGACGTGCGTGCCGCCGAGTTCGCGGCGCCGAGCCCGGCCGACCTGGGCGACCAGCGCGCCGCCGGCCTGCTGCGCACAGCGCTGCGCATCGGGTTCCGGTCGGGCGCGGGCCCGTTCCGCTCGCTGGCGTCGATCGCCGTGGAACCCCGCGCCTACCAGCTGGTCCCGCTGCTGATGGCGCTGCGGCAGCGCACCGTGCGGCTGCTGGTCTCGGACGACGTCGGCATCGGCAAGACGGTCGAGGCGGGTCTGATCGCCAAGGAGCTGCTCGCACAGGGCGAGGCGACCCGGCTGGCCGTGCTGTGCTCCCCCGCGCTGGCCGAGCAGTGGCAGGCCGAGCTGCGGGAGAAGTTCGGCATCGACGCCGAACTGATCCTGGCCTCCACGGTGTCGCGTCTGGAGCGCGGCCTGGAGCTGGGCCAGTCCCTGTTCGACAAGCACCCGTTCACGATCATCTCGACGGACTTCATCAAGTCGACCCGTCACCGTGAGGACTTCGTACGGCACTGCCCCGACCTGGTGATCGTCGACGAGGCCCACACCTGCGTGGCCGCCGACGACGCCGCGCAGGGCGGCGCGTCGTCCGCCTCCAACCAGCTCCGCTACGAGCTGCTGCGGAGGGTCTCCGCCGACGCCGACCGTCACCTGCTGCTGCTGACCGCGACCCCGCACTCCGGCAAGGAGTCCGCGTTCCGCAACCTGCTCGGCCTGGTACGGCCCGAACTGGCGACGCTGGACCTGGAGTCCCCGGCGGGGCGGGCGAAGCTCGCCGAGCACTTCGTGGCCCGCAAGCGCGCCGACGTCCGCGACTACCTCACCAAGGAGGACGGCCTCGCCGACGACTCCCTGGCCGAGCGGACCGCCTTCCCCGCCGACCGCTGGACGAAGGACGAGCCGTACCGGCTGACCCCCGCCTACCGAGCACTGCTCGACGACGCCATCGCCTACGCCCGGGACCGCGTCGAGGCGGCCGGCGAGCAGGGCAAGCGGGAGGCCCGTATCGCCTGGTGGTCGGTGATCGCGCTGCTGCGCTCGATGGTGTCCTCGCCGGCCGCCGCCGCGCAGACCCTGAAGACCCGCTCCGAGTCCGCCGCCGCCCGCACCGCGCACGAGGCGGACGCGCTGGGCGCCCCGGTGGCCGCCGACTCCGCCGACAACGACCGGCTGGAGGGCATGGACGTCGCACCGGGCGCCGCCGAGTCGGAGGAGGCGGGCGCCCGGCTGCTCGAACTCGCCGAGCGAGCCGCGCGGTTGGTCGGCCCGGCCGAGGACGCGAAGCTGAAGGCGCTCACCCGGCATCTGAAGAACCTGATCGCGGAGGGCTACCACCCGATCGTCTTCTGCCGCTACATCCCCACCGCCCAGTACCTCGCCGAGCAGCTCGACGGCAAGCTCGGCAAGAAGACGAAGATCGCCGCCGTGACCGGCACCCTCTCCCCGCAGCAGCGCCTGGAGCGCATCGAGCAGCTCGCCGCCGAGGCCGCCGAGACCGGCGACGACCCGGCCGTCCGCCGCGTGCTGATCGCCACCGACTGCCTCTCCGAGGGCGTCAACCTCCAGCACCACTTCGACGCCGTCGTCCACTACGACCTGGCCTGGAACCCGACCCGCCACGACCAGCGCGAGGGCCGCGTCGACCGCTACGGCCAGAAGCGCGACCAGGTCCGCGTCATCACCATGTACGGCGAGGACAACGGCATCGACGGCAAGGTCCTGGAGGTGCTGTTCAAGAAGCACCGGCAGATCAAGAAGGACCTCGGCATCTCCGTCTCCGTCCCCGACGAGACCGCCTCCGGCGTCACCGACGCCGTGGTGGAGTGGCTGCTGCTGCACGGACGGCAGGGCAGCCAGGAGAGCCTGTTCGAGATGGACGGCCACCAGGAGTCCTTCGACCGCGTCGAGCGCGAGTGGAACTCGGCCGCCGAGCGGGAGAAGACCTCCCGCTCCAAGTACGCCCAGCGCGCCATCCACCCGGAGGAGGTGGCCCGCGAGGTCGCCGCCGTACGGGCCGCGCTCGGCGGCGCCGACGAGGTCCGCGAGTTCGCCCTGGAGGCGCTGCGCGACCTGGACGCCCTGGTCCGCACGGCATCTTTTCAGGGGCGCGACGGCACCGGCGACTTCACCGCCCAGGTCGGCGGCACCCCGGCCGGCCTGCGCGACGCGCTCGCCGCGACCCTCGGCAACCGGCTGGTGGAGGAGGACCGCGAGATCCCGTTCCGCACCACCCCGGCGATCGCGCGCGGCGAGGCCGCCCTGGTCCGCACCGACCCGGCGATCGGCGCCGTCGCCTCGTACGTCCTGGACTCGGCGCTGGACGTGAACGCTCTGGGCCCCCGCCCGGCCCGCCGCTGCGGTGTGGTGACGACGGACGCGGTCACCACCCGCACCACGCTCCTCCTGGTCCGCTACCGCTTCCACCTCACCCTCCCCTCCCGCACCGGTGAACGGCAGCTGGTCGCCGAGGACGCCCGCCTGCTCGCCTACGAGGGCCTGCCCTCGCGCGCCCGCTGGCTGGACGACGACGCGGCCACCGCCCTCCTCGCGGCCCGCGCCACCGCCAACACCCACGAGCAGCGCGCCCGCAACCAGATCACCCGCGACCTGGACGGCCTGCGGGATCTCGCGGGGCACCTCACCGAGTACGGCACCCGCCTGGCCGCCGAACTCGACGCCTCGCACCGCCGGGTCCGCAAGGCCAACGAGGAGATCGTCCGCGGCCTGAAGGTCGTCCCGCAGGAGCCGGCGGATGTCCTGGGCGTGTACGTGTACATGCCGCCGCAGCAACCGGCCGGGGCCGCCTCCCCCACCGCGTCGGCCTCATCCGCCCCATCTGCCCCTCCCGCCGCGTCCGCCTCTACCGTGTCCGGAGCCGAAGCCTGATGTCCGCCGCCACCCGCACCCCCCTGGCCTTCACCGCCGTCACCACGGTCGGCGCCCTGCTCCCCGCCGACATGCTGCTGCGCATCGCCGAGGCGCGGAACCTGCCGGGCACCAAGCCCGCCGACTACGGCCTGCCCGCCTCGGTACCCGTGCGCGACGAGGCCGAGCGCGCCTGGGAGTACCTCAAGCCCCTCTGGCGCGACCTGCGCACCGCCCTGCCCGCCGACCCGGTGACCGGCGCGCCCGCCGCCGACCCGACCGGCCGCGCCGGCACCGACTGGCTCGCCCAGCTCTTCCGCAAGCTGGACTTCGGCGCGCTGACGGAGGTCGGCGCGGCGGGCATCGCGGCCGACTCCGACCCGGAGAAGCGGTTCCCGGTCTCCCACCGCCACGGCCCGGCCCTGGTCCACCTCATCCCCTGGAACCAGGAACTGGACAAGCGCCCTGCGGCTGGGCAGGTCCCCGCGCAATCGATGCTCCAGGACTGCCTCAACCGCACCGAGGCCCACCTGTGGGCGGTCCTCACCAACGGCCGCCGCCTGCGCCTGCTCCGCGACTCGTCGTCCTTCGCCACGGCCGCCTACGTCGAGTTCGACCTAGAAGCCATCTTCGACGGCGAACTGTTCAGCGAGTTCGTACTGCTGTACTGCGTGCTGCACGCGTCCCGCTTCGAGGTGCCGGAGGGGGCGGCGGCCTCGGGGTGCTGGCTGGAGAAGTGGCGTGCGGAGGCCGTCACTTCGGGGGCTCGGGCTCTGGATCAGCTGCGGCTGGGGGTGCAGAACGCGCTGACGGTGCTGGGCACCGGGTTTCTGCGGCACCCCGACAATGTCCGCCTGCGCGAGAACACCGACCCGAAGGCGCTGCGGGACGCTTTGCTGCGCCTGGTGTACCGCCTGTTGTTCGTCTTCGTCGCCGAGGATCGCGAGGCTCTGCTCGACCCGAAGGCCGGTGAGCGGCAGCGGGAGGCGTACGAGCGGTACTTCTCCTCGGCCCGGTTGCGTGAGCGGGCCCGCCGTCGGCAGGGCACGGCCCACGGCGACCAGTACGAGGCACTGCGGATCGTTTTGGCCGCCCTCGGCGCCGAGGGCGGCCGCCCCGAGCTCGGGCTGCCCGGTCTCGGTGGCCTGTTTTCTCACACGGAGGCTGACACGCCGCTCGACGGCCTGAAGCTGTCCAACGAGTCGCTGCTCGCCGCCGTCCGCCACCTCGCCCAGGTCCGCGACCCGGGTGCCCGGCGCTGGCGTGCGGTCGACTACCGGCACCTGGACGCCGAGGAACTGGGCTCGGTGTACGAGTCCCTGCTGGAGCTGGAGCCGAAGCACTCGGCGACGGATCGTAGCTTCGAGTTGATCGAGGTGGCGGGGAACAGCCGTAAGACGACGGGGAGTTACTACACCCCGTCGTCGCTGATCGAGTGCCTGTTGGATACGACGCTCGACCCGGTGATAGACGATGCGGTCAAGCGTGGCGAGCAGCGGGCCGCTGAGGCCGGGCATCCCGATCCGGCGGATGACATCATCGAGGAGCTGCTGTCACTGACGGTGTGTGACCCGGCTTGCGGCTCGGGGCACTTCCTTGTTGCTTCGGCCCGGCGTATCGCCAAACGGGTGGCGTCGGTGCGGGAGCGCAACCCCGAGCCGACGGTCGATGCGATGCGGCATGCGTTGCATGAGGTCGTCGCGCGTTGCATTTACGGGGTCGACCTCAACCCGATGGCCGTGGAGCTGGCCAAGGTCTCGCTGTGGATCGAGGCCATGGAGCCGGGCAAGCCGCTCGGGTTCCTGGACGCCCATGTCAAGCACGGGAACGGCTTGATCGGGGCGACGCCGAAGCTGCTGGCGGACGGTGTTCCGGACGACGCCTTCAAGCCGATCGAGGGGGACGATCGGAAGTACGCGGCCGGGCTGGTCAAGCGGAACAAGGCCCAGCGGGGTGGGCAGGACGAGCTGCTGTTCGACACGGATGCGTTGCCGGGCAATGAGCGGTACGCCGCTGAGCTGGCCCGGATCACTGCTGCACCTGCCAACTCCCTGAAGCAGGTACGGGCGCAGGAGTCTGCCTACCGGGTCTACGTGGAGTCGACCGCGTATGTGCACGACCTGCACGCCGCCGATGCGTGGTGCGCCGCATTTGTGTGGCCCAAGCATGAGGGTGCGCCGGAGGCGCCGACGGATCAGGTGTTTCGGGCGCTGCGTGGTCGTGACCAGTCTGTGGTGCCAGACCGCACGCACGAGGAGATTCTGGGGCTTCGGGATCAATACAGCTTCTTTCATTGGCACTTGGAGTTTCCGGAGGTTTTCTCCGTCCCGGAGTCGGGGGTTGGGGTTCAGCAACAGACGGGCTGGGCAGGCGGCTTCGACGCCGTGGTGGGCAACCCTCCGTGGGATCAAGTTCAGGTAGACGCACGCGAGTTCTTCGCTGCAAAGCGAGTGGACATCGCTGAAGCAGCGAACATGACGGCCCGCAACAAGAAGATCAACCTGCTGGCCACAGAGGACCCCGAGTTGTACGCAAGCTTCAAGGAGGAACAGCGCAAGAACGACGGGTTCAAGCATTTCGCGCACACCTCTGGGCGATTCCCGCTGACAGCCTTTGGGCGACTCAATACGTACTCACTGTTCGCGGAACACGCTCGCACCGCCATGGCCGCTCAAGGGCGCAGCGGTCAGATTGTGCCCTCGGGTATCGCCACGGACTCTTTCAACCAGCACTTCTTCAAGGACCTGGTCACCAAGGGGCAACTCGACGCCCTCTACGACTTCGAGAACGAGGATAAGGTCTTTCCTGAAGTCCACAACCAGCTTCGGTTCTGCCTGTTCACTCTGCGCGGCTCAGGCGACCTTCACGAGCCGATCCGCATGGTGTTCAAGGTTCGACAGCCTGAGCAGATCGCCGATCGGAGCTACCTACTGGCGGCCGAGGACATCCTCGCCATGAACCCGAACACCGGAACCTGCCCCGTCTTCGGCTCCCGCCGCGACATGGAGATCACACTGGGTATCTACCAACGCGTCCCGGTGCTATTCGTAGAAGGCTCTACGGACGGCAATCCATGGGACGCGAAGTTCCAGATCATGTTCATGACCAACACGGACTCGGACAAGTTCCGCACCCACGAAGACCTCATCGCCGATGGCTGGAACCTAGAAGGCAACACCTTCATCAAGGCTGGAGCGCACATGTTCCCGCTGTACGAGGGGAAGATGCTCCACCACTACGACCACCGCTTTGCCACGTATGAGAACGCCACAGAGAAGCAACTCAACAAGGGCACCCTTCCCCGCTTCACCGTAGAACAGCACCAGGACGCATCTGCCGTACCGATGCCTCGCTACTGGGTGCCGGAGGCCGACACCCCCACAGGCGACTTCAAGAACGGCGAGGAGGTCAAGATCCCTGGTGTGCAGACCCTCCTGATGAGGAAGGGCTGGGATCGGGACTGGCTTCTGGGGTGGCGAGACATCACCAACAAGAGCAATGAGCGCACAATGATCAACTTCGTGTTCCCTCGCTTCGGTGCACCTGACGGCACGCTCCTCATGCTGCCTCGCCAGGATCCAATCGCTGCCCTTGTAGCCTGCCTGTCCTCCTTCGTTCTTGATTTCGCCACGCGCCAGAAGATCGGAGGAACTCACCTCAAGTTCTTTACTACTCAGCAACTCCCGGTCATTTCCCCTGCCCAAGCCAGTCCGCACTCTTCATTCATCACCCCCCGCGTCATCGAACTCACCTACACGGCCCACGACATGACCCCGTTCGCCCGCGACCTCGGCGACACCGGCACACCCTTCCGCTGGGACCCCGACCGTCGCGCCATCATCCGCGCCGAACTGGACGCCCTCTTCTTCCACCTCTACGGCATCACCCGCGACGACACGGCGTACATCCTGGACACCTTCAACGTCACCCGCGACAACGACATGAAGGCCCACGGCGAGTACCGCACCAAGAACCTGATCCTCGCCGAGTACGACCGCATGGCCGCCGCCGGCCTGACCCTGGAGACCCCACTCACCGAGAGCGAATCCGGCACCTACCTCTCTACCCTCACCCCACCCCCCGGCCAGGGCCCCCGCCACGGCTGACCACTCCTGGGCGGCCGTGTCTCCGGCCGCCCATGGGCCCACCGCTCCCGCAAGGAACCAACGCCACGTGGTACGTCGAAGCCAGACAAGCAATCCGCGTTCGGCCGTCGTCCTGACCTCGGGTAAGGACTGGGGTACGCGTGCCGCCGCTCAGCGGCGCAGCAGTGGAGCCGAGGCCCCCATGCCCCGCCGACAGCCAGCGAAGCTCAAGGCCCTGCGGCAGTCCGTCTTGGAAGCGCGTATGGCGATCGACAAGAAGCGCTGGCATTCGGCGCGTTACGCCCTCAGCCGGGCCCGGGCTCTCGTCAACGCGCTGCCCGCCGAGCTGACCGTCCAGGAACGCGAGCAACTCTCGCAGCTCCGCAAGAAGTACGCGGCGCGCGGCACGCCCGCCGCGATGAAGGGCAAGAAGACGAAGCGGACACCAGCCGCCCGTGCAGGCGGGAAGAATTCTGTCGCGAAGAAGTCCACGGCGAACGGCACGGCGCAGAAGCCACAGCCGAAGCCCACGCCTGTTCGCGACCTCGGTGACCGCCTCATCAACCGTGCGGCCCTCGGCTACGAGCCGACCGACAAGGCGTGAGACAGCGGTAAGGCCGCTCGTCCCGAACTCAGAAGCCGCCCCGCCCCACTACCCAGCGAGGAGCGCCCATGGAACCACGCGGCTACCGCATGGTGGTCTCGACCGAACTCAACTACGTCAAGGCGTGCGGCATCGCAGAGCGACAGCTGATCGACTGGATCCGCGACAAGGGGTACGACCCGTCCGGGCTGGACGAGGGGCGGACCGAGATCGCCCCTCACGCCACCCTCGACCGTGATTCGGTATCCGGCCGGAAGGGCGCGTACAGCCGGTGGCGCATGCGCGAAACACCCTCCACGTCCTCGGGCACCTGGCAGTCGACGCTGATCGTGCGCTCCGGCCTTGAGGAGGACGGGGGCCGTCGTACGTGGGTGCAGCTCGACATCGAGCACCAGCCGGCCCGCGAAGGCGACGTCCCCAGACGCGCTAACACACCGAACATCGTCCGTTCCCTCCTGGACGCAGTGGAGGCACGTGACGCGGACGCCGATGTCGCCGCGGCGCCCGTCTTCATCGAGGCCGACGACGTCGACGACGCCCTCGAGGAACTGTGCGACAGCAACCGGCGGATGCCCGTCGTCATCGCCACGGTGCCGTACGGGAAGGATCCCGACGACTGGTCGCGATCGGTCGTCGAACCACTCTTCCACTATCTGCACGGACTGGCCGTCCTGTACGTGCTCACGCCGGAAGCACAGGTCAAGTTCAACGCCGCGCTGGAGTACCACCCTGTGTTCGGAGGCGGCGTCCGCACCTACCTGCCGGGTATCGACCCTGCCTGGAAACCCGACGCACAACGTCACCCCGTGATGTCGCGCCGTACGATCGAGGCCGACCCCCGCCGCGCCGCCTCCATACTCGCTGCGCTTCCCCAGCGGCTGTCCTCCCGACAGCCGCTGCCCGCCGCTCTGCTCGGCATTCCGCGCCAGCGCACTCGCCCCCGCTCGCCCTCAGACGGCACGGACGTCGTTCAGCTCCGCTCCGACAATGCGGCCCTGACCGCCCTGTTGGACGAGGCGGAGCGCGCGGAGGCCATCCGGGTCAACGAGATCAACGACCTGTACGCGGAACTTGCGACGGCGGATCAGGCCAGCGACGAACTGCGCGGCGAGAACGAGGAACTGTACGACAAGGTCCAGGAGTCCCAGCGGCTCATACGTTTTCTGCGTGAACAGCTACAGGAAGCGGGGCAGTTCGCCGCCTCCCACACGCCGGCCGTCGCAGCGGACATCGCCTACCCGACGACCTTCTCCGAGCTGCTGGACCGCCTCCACGAACTGCCCGGCATCTCGTTCACCGGGAACCGCAAGACCACACGAGCCCTCGACAGCCAGTCGGTGGACAACTGGCTGTACGTCGCCTGGGACGGTCTACTGGCCCTGGATCACTTCGCCCGTTCCTCCGCCGACGGCGCGGCGTCCGGCGATTTCCTGAGTTGGTGCAAGTCCGACGCCTCCAGCGACTTCCCCTTCCCGGCGGCCAAGGTGGCCATGCGCGAGTCGGACACCGTCGCCCGCAATCCCAAACTGCGCGTTGAGCGCATGCTCCCGGTGCCGAAGGCAGTGGACCCCGACGGTCGGGTCTTCATGCAGGCCCACTTGAAGATCGGCGGGGGCAACACGATCGCCCCGCGCCTCCACTTCTACGACGACTGCCCCCGCTCAGGAAAGGTGTACGTCGGCTACCTCGGCCCACACCTGCGCAACACCCTCACCTGAGCGCGCGCCTGCCGTGCGCGGACGCGAGTACGCCGCCTGCCCTCCGGTCGAACCGGCGGTGGCGGGCGGCGCACTCGTCACTCAAGGTCGGTGGGAGTGTGGGTCACCCGTGGTACTTGGCGAACTCCACGAGACCGACGAACCCCTCACGGGTCAAGGCCAGGTGCGGGCCGTTCGGATCCTTACTGTCACGTACCAGGAACTCATCCGTCGCGCGCGCGTGGTCGGGGGCCCACTGGACGCAGTTGCCGCCTTGACCATCGCTGTACGTGCTGCTGACCCAACGCATGTCACGCGGGTCCGGCATGCTGCTCATTCGCGTGTTCCTTCATGATCGAGTGGATAAGGCGCAGTGACCGGGCCTCTGACTCGGCCGAAGCGCGTAGCCGCTCATACGTGGCCGTCCAGTCACGCACGGCCGTCGTGGAGTCGTTTACGTGCCCCTGCCCTGTCGTCTCCGAGTACAGGACCGTTGTCCCGTCGGCTTGCGTAAGCAGGATAAACGGGAGCCCCGACGCGGGGGCACCCGCTGTGAACTGCAGGACTTGCAGGGACACGTGAGGGCTCGCGGCCGCCCTCAGCAGGTGCTCAA
The DNA here is from genome assembly GCF_055632315.1 of Streptomyces sp. PSU-S4-23. Lineage (NCBI taxonomy): Bacteria > Bacillati > Actinomycetota > Actinomycetes > Kitasatosporales > Streptomycetaceae > Streptomyces > Streptomyces sp. PSU-S4-23. Next base: position 2,267,246 of record NZ_JBVMUU010000002.1, read on the forward strand.
GCTGTCCGGCCATGACGGCAGGGCTGCCAACCACCGCCCGCAGGACCGATTCGTAAAGGATCACCCATAGAAGGGGCGGTGTATCAAGCTCAAGGATCTCGCGTCGGCGCAACCGCAGTTCAACCCGGTGCTTGATCTGCGCGTCCGTCTCGCGTGGGTGTGCTGCTCGGAAGACAGCTTCGGCGTACTCCGCAGTCTGGAGCACCCCCATGACGAACGCGTTCGAGTAGTCCTCGATCTTCGCCGCCTTCTTCTCAAGCTCGACGTAGGGGATGAACCACTCAGGATGCCCCTGCTTGCTCAGCTTGGCCCGGAGCCGGGCGTACACCCCCGGCGTACCGGCCACACGGTCCATGGCCTCCGCGAAGGCTTCGGACGCGAGCACGACGCCGTTCTCGACCTTACTGACCTGCGCCTGCTGATAGTGCAGCTTGTCGGCGAACGCGCCCTGCGAGAGCCCCAGCGTCTCCCGTAGCGCCTTCGTCTCATCCCCGAAGTACGCGGCACCGTTCGCGGGCTCCCGTGCCTGGTCGGCCCCTTCGCTCATCTGTTCAACTCCCCGGCATTCCGCTTGCGTTGGAATGGCTCCAGCCCTGTTGAGCGTACGCACCCCGAGGCCATCGTGTGAGTAAGTAGTCACGCAGAGCAAACAGACGAGTGACATCGGCGTACGGAGTAGTGGGCATGGCGACAACAGGCAGGCGGCGGACGGCCACGGAGAAGGTCAGAGACGCCGAGCGGGCACGCGACGAGCTGCGCGAGGCGCTCAGGGCCGCGGGGGTGCAACTGCCCTCCCTGGGGCTCGACATCGCGTCCTGCGTCGGGCCTGCCCCGCTCACGCTGATCGACCTGGGGCGCTGCAACGTGGAGACGGCCCGCGCGCTCGCCGCCGCTCTCCAGCCCGGCGGGTGCACGCGCCGACAGGGGGCGAGGGCGTGACCCGGAGCGTGTTCCGCTACGTCCCGTTCACGATCGAGCAGGACCAGACGGCAGAGCCGGAGTACGAGGCGAGCTGCGTGTCCGGCGACGAATCGGAGTGCGGCGCGGAGTCCGGCACGCACAGCGGCCCGGGGCCGGTCGAGGAGTGGCAGCGCAAGCACACGCAGGAGACCGGGCACCAGCGCTACCGCCGGAACTTCGGCGACTACGCGGTGATGCGGCGGGCGGAGGAATGGCCCCCGGAGCGTGGGGCACTCGTCTACGACCCGGAGACGCGCAGGGTCGGGGAGTACCAGGCCAAGGAAGGGCCGTACGCGCTGCTGCGCCCCGTCGGCGGGGGCCGCGAGTGGGAGGCCGACCCGGGGCGGATCCGGCCCGCCACGCAGGCGGAACGGCTGAGCGCCGGGGTGAAGGCGGCGAACGACCGCGCCGGGCGGAAGCCGTGACCGAGCCGAGCTACGACACCGGCCGTCCGCCCGTTCCCGTCGCGGGCTGCGCGACGTGCACCGAACTCGCCGGGCAACGTGAGGCCGCGCGCGGCGAGTTCGACCACAGCAAGATGACGGACGCCAACGTGTTGATGCGCCTGCACCAGCGACGGGAGCACCGCGGATGACCCGCCGGGCGTCTTGAGCACTCCCGGGCCATCGCGCTCCGGAACCGGGCGACCTGGGCACGCTCATGGTGCGCGCCCAGGCTCCTGCGTAACGGGGTCGCGCGCTCCCGGACATTCGTAGGGGGCGGGGATGGGACCAACCAACCGAGATCCGTCTGTCAGCGCCTCGCTGTAACGTGCTTCTCCGCAGCAGAGGGGGGAGCAGAGGAACATGACGGCTGCCGACGACTACGCGTCGCTCATGAGACAGCTCAGGGAAGCGCTACCGGACCTGGCTCGGCAAGTAGAGCAGACCGTTCGGGAGGGGAAATACGCGAGGCAGGGCTGTGAAGCGGCCACCACTGATTCGCCGGAGCTCGAAGCAGCCGACGTGACAGTGCTGCCTTACTCGGACGAGGAACGTATCGAGCTGATCGGCGAAGCACTGCTCAAACTGGCCGAGACCATGTGGGCCACACGGCAGGCCGTCTGGAGCATGATGGCGGGCCCATCGGCGGCCCCCGGCCTCGAGTGGGTGCTCCAGTTCCGCGACCCGCCGTCGGGGGAGTCGTCGTCCCTGGTGATGCCAGAGGAGATGGACCGGTCACGCACGGCGTTGCAGGCGGCACGAGAACTGCTCGGGGATCGTTTCGGGAGTGAGTGGAGGCCGCTCGATGAGCAACGCTGACAGAACCTCCCTGCTGCGGGTCATCGAAGCGGCGATCGGCACCGTGTCGAAGGCTTACCGTGGCCTCGCCGACGAGTCCGACCTGTACGAGGCGATGCTGTTCACGCTGTGCGTCGACGCCGCGAAGAAGGCGGGCGGGAAACTGGAGTACGTGTGGAACAGCGGAGACCGGGCCTCTGCCCTGCACTTCCGCCGGGCACCCGGCAACCTGTGGTCCCCCGGATTCACCTACGCCAAGGTCAGGTTCGACGGCCGCCGCAGGTGGCTCGAAATCCATGTGGGTGTAAAAGCCTTCGGGCTGTCAGGGGCACCGCACGAGTGCGACGTGGCGATCATCCAGAGCTCAGAAGCCGAGCGATGCCGTAGGGACGAGAAGCATCCCCGCCGCGAAGGGCTGGTCGCCGCTGTGGAGGCCAAGAACTACAGCTTCAGGCCCCCTCTTGACGTCGGCCGCGCCTTTCACGGCCTGGCCCACGAACTCGGTGAGCGGAAGTGCTCCCTGGTATATCCGTCCGAGCTGTCCTGCAGTATCGCGGACCTCATCGCTACTCGGCCCAGCGAGCAGTTCGAAGGACTCCTGCCGGGAAAGCCGACGGCTGACCGGCTCAGGGATCACCTGGTCCAGGCCATCGAGGCGTGGAAGAAGTAGCTCGTCCGCCCGGACCAGACGGTGTGCAGAGGCAGGTCGACGGTCCCCTCGACGGGGCCGGCCAGCTCCTGCAGGCGCTCGGGCAGTCGACGGCGGCCGACGCGCACCCCGCCCCGGCCGACGCATGGCCGAGCCGGTCGCGATGAATGCGAGATGAGACACGCCCCGAGGAGCGGCCACGCAAAACCAGCCACCCCATCCACGAGCGCGTTGACGTCGCCAACACACTTCTTTACGGTGACTGTTGCTGCGTGAGGGGTTCAGGGGGGCAACAAACCGTGCAGGTGGGCGACACCGGTGGACCCGGCCGAGCCGTCTCGGCGGACCGCCTGCTGAGCGATGCCGAACACTCTTTCTTGCGCGCCGAGTTCGGCGTCGTACGACCGCTTCTGCAGCGTTTCCAGAGTAAGTTCGGCACCCCCGACGTCGGCGGCTCCGCGGTGCGGTACGCCGTGCTCCGGGGCGCGCTGGCCGCTCGGGCCGGGAACTGGCCGGAGGCGGTCCGGTGGTGCCCCGACAGCCACGACCTGGACATGGCGGAGACGGGCGTCGTCCACGCCCTCGCGGTGAGTGCCCTCCGCAGGCTGAGCGAGGAAGGGCGGCACACCGACGCCGGCACCGCGGCGCTCGTGATCGTGCTGTGGGCGTACCTCCTGGACGAGGAGGACCCGGGCGACTTCCGCCTGCTGCTCACCGAGCGGCGCGGTACTCCCGTACCCGACCAGGACTGGGTGGATGCCCGCAGCCATCTGCTCGGGCGCGTCGCCGACCTGCTGCACGCCCTGGACGTCCGGGCGAGCCGGGACGTCCTCGCCGCCTGGGCGACGGCCTGGAGGGCCGAGTGCGGCGTCGCCCCAGCCGTCGTCCCCTCGGATGCCCGACCCGACGGTCTCGTCCCGCTCGGGCATGCCGCGCGGCATCTCGTGGACGACGGCCGCGGGAGTGACCTCCTCGACGCCTACACCTTGCGCCACCCCGACCTGGGCGCCTGGAACGCGGACTCGCCTGAGCACCGTGCCTGCGCCGACGCCCTGGCCCAGGCCCTCGCCGAGCGGGGCCGGGACCGGGTGCGGGCCGGTCATTGGAATGAGGCGCTCGTGGACTTCAGCACGGCGGCACGGCTCGGGCGCACCCTCGGGGCCGTGTCGCAGGCGGCCGTACTGCGCGCGGCAGGGAATGTCGGGCGGAGTCGCACCGGGCGCGGCAACTCCACCGTCACGCGCATCCACGGCCTCGAACTGGCCCATACGCTCCTGCCGCAGAACGCCTACGTGGCCGCCGAGTTGACCGCCGAGCTGGTGGAACTGGGCGAGAAGGTCTTCGCGAGCGACGCTCCGCAGAGCCGGAGGCGTTTCGCGCGCGCTCTGGAGGTGACGCCCCGGAACGGAGACGCCCGTGCGGGCCTCGACGAGCATCTGAGGACGGACCTGCGCCGGGTGCTCGACGGTGAGGATCTGGAGACCAGGCTCCGGGTCGGCGACGTGCAGGAGCTACTCAAGCGCGACCCGGAGTGCGCATCGGCCCGAAGGTGGCTCGTCGACCACTACGTGGAGCGGGCCCTGACCGCCGCCACCGGCGGACATGCGTCCAAGGCGCGGGCAGCCGTACGCAAGGTGCTGCACTACGACGAACGGCCGTACCGTGACGGCCTCGTCGACGAGGTGCTCGTCGACCTGCTGCTCAGTGAGGCGGGGCACGCCGACGCCGAGGACGGCCGCGCCGCCATGGAGCGCAGCGTCGAGCTGCTGAACGTGGCCGCGGCCGTCGCGGACCCCGCCCGGAGGCGCTATGTCAGGAAGCGGCTCGACACCGCCGTACTCCTGCTCGCGGAGCACCTCGAAGCCACCGCGTCCCCGTCGGACGTCATCGAGCTGTTCCTCCGGGATCGGATGCGGATCGGTGTCAGCGCACGCTTCGACCGCACCGTCGAAGCCGCCTACCTCGACCGTGCCCAAGAACGCGAGCGCGCGGGCGACTTCGGCGGGGCGCGGCGCGACCGCGACTGCGCGGAACGGATCGGTGCCGGGCTGTCGGAACCCGCCCCGCTCTTCGGCCCCGACCGCCGCAGGACCCGTCACGACGACACCGGACAGGAAGCCCTCTTTTGACCGACGACGCATCCGCCCCGAACGGCGGCCTTCCCCCGCTCCCCTGGTTCGGCCCCACGCTCCACGAACTCGTGCCCGGCATCGCACCGGGCACCCGCCCCATGCCCCTGCGCAGGCAGGCGGCGCAGGCGCTCGCGGCGGCCCGGCGGGATCCGGTCAGGCACGAGCTCATCGACCGTGCCGACCAGGGTTCCCGCAGTACCGTCACCGCCCTCGTCGCCGAAATGCTCACCCCGCCCCTGCCCTCGCACGACACCGAGGAACGTCCGTGACCGACCCCGCCCCGACCGCCACGACCGGCCCGCCGTCCGAACTCGACAAGATGCGGCGCCGGGTCGAGGCGCTGTCCCGCAAGCGCGACGAGGCCGAGGCCCGGTTGCGGGACCTGCTGGGTTCCCTGCTGCCGCTGGACGACGTGCTCGCCGACACGCGCCGCCGGGTCGGCGCCCTGCACGAGGCGCGGTCCGCCCGCGAGACGGCCTCGGCCGCCATCGCCCTGAGCGAGCAGATCGACGCGGCGCACCAGATGCTGCGCGGCGAGTTCGCCCGACACGAGGTCAGGCCGATGGAGGTGGTGGGCAGAGCCGCCGATCCGGAGGAGATGCGCGTCCTTGGCACGGAGCCCCATCCGACCTGGCCGGACGGCACGGTGCTCAGGGAGAAGCTGACGGGCTTCCGGCTGGGCGCCTCCGTCCTGCGGCCCGCGCAGGTGGTCCTCGCGGTGCCGGGACCGGCGCCCGAGCCCGAGTCCGTACCGTCGGTCGGGGTCGGCCCCTCGGGCGGCAAGCGGGCGCAGCCCCGGCGTACCACGCGCTCCCAGCGACGCCTGCCGCTCAAGCCCTCGGCCAGGCGGGGACGCCGGTCCCGTCGTACCTGACCCGGCGGCCGCGCTCCCTCGGCCCGCCCGCACCGCATCTCCCGCCACCGCCGCTCCACGACTATCAGGAAGCACCCTTCCATGCACCGGACTCTTGGTATCGACCTCGGCACCACCAACTCCGTCACGGCCTGGCTGTGCGACGGCGTCCCCGCCGTCCTGCCCAATCGACACGGCGAGCCAGCCACCCCGTCCGCCGTCGGGATCGGCGCCCAAGGCGCTCTGCTGATCGGGCAGGAGGCCCTCAACTGGCGTGCGGGGGACCCCCGTTCCGTGATCACGGAGGTCAAGCGGCTGATCGGGCGGCGCTGGGACGACGAACTCGTGCAGCAGGCACTCAAGACGCGGCCCGCCGACGCGCCGCCCGTGCGGGCCGGTGCCGACGGCTCGGTGGAGATCCGGCTCGGCGAGCACTACCTCTCCCCCGTGCAGGTCTCCGCGATTCTGCTGCGGCGGCTGAAGAAGGACGCCGAGGACGTTGCGGGCGTACCGTTCCGGCGTGCGGTGATCACCGTACCGGCGTACTTCGCCGAGCCGCAGTTCCACGCGGTGCGCGAGGCCGGACGGCTGGCCGGTTTCCATGTGGCGCGGATCATCGAGGAACCGACGGCCGCCGCGCACGCGTTCGGTGTCCGCTCGGGCGACTACGCGACCGTGCTCGTCTTCGACCTGGGCGGCGGCACCTTCGACGTATCGCTGCTCACGATCGGTCCCGGCTACTTCCAGGTGGGCACCCTGGGCGGGGACAACCTCCTCGGCGGCGCCGACTTCGACGCGCTGCTGGACTGCCACCTGCGTGAGCGGCTCGGCGGACGCGACCACAGCGGCGAGGGAGACGCCTACCGGATCCGGGCCGCCGCCGAGCGCGCGAAGGTCGAACTGTCCGACCGGGACACTTTCGACGTGATCCTCGCTCCGCTCGGTCGCGAGGGCGGATCCTGGTCGGGAACGGTACGGCGCACCGACTTCGAGGAGATCCTCACCGGGCACCGGAGCAGGATGCGGGACACGGTCGAGTCGGTGCTGAGGAAGAACGACGCGCTGCCCGAGGACGTCCAGCGGGTCCTCCTGGTCGGCGGCTCCACCCGTGTCCCTGCCGTCCGGCGCGACCTCCAGAAGCTCTTCGGCGAGGACACGGTGTCGGACGCGGTGGATCCCATGATGGCCGTCGCCCACGGCGCCGCCGTGGAGGCCGGTCTCCTCGACACGCTCGACTGCCCTGCCGAGAGCTGCACCATCGAGGGGATTCCCGTCACCGACGACGCCTGCCCTGCCTGTGACACCCCGCTGCTCGGTCCGGCCACGGTGGACTGCCCGGGCTGCCACGTCCCCGCCCCCGAACTCACCGCCGTCTGCCCCGTGTGCGCCATGAACCTGTCCGGGCTGCGGGCGGCCGCGCCGGTGGCCACCCGCGCGGAGTGCCCGGACTGCGGCCGCGCCGACAACCCCGCCACCGCGACCGCGTGCCTCGACTGCGACGCGCCTCTGGACACGGGCGGGCTGAAGTGCCCCGGCTGCGGAATGGTCAACGCCCCCGGTCTCAGCGCCTGTTCGATGTGCGGCGGCGACTTCGGCACCGCTCTTCCCCAGCAGGTCACGGCCCAGCACATTGGGCTGGAGCTGGAGGACGGCACCCTCGAGGTCCTCTTCCCCGGCGGTACCCCCTACCCGACCGACTGGCACCGGGTGGACGACCTGGCGGTACGCGGCGACAGCGGCACGTCGGTGCGGTTCCACCTCTGGGAAGGACCGCACCTGGGCTCGGCGCAGCGCAACGAGTTCTGCGGTGGCTTCGTCGACGAACACACCGACGAGCTCCGCGGAACGATGCCGCTCACCGTCCAGGCGAGGCTCGACGCCGACCGGACCATCGCCCTGCAGTACCGCATCGGCTCCGGCGAATGGCGAGGCAAGGAGCTCCGGCGCAGCCTGGTCTCCACGGGCATCGGGCGGAAGGCGGCCGAACTCCACGTCCGGTACGCCCGTTTCCTGGCCGACTTCGGGCCCGAGCTCACCCCCGCCGAACGCGACGCCCTCGCCGAAGCCGAGGCGGACCTGGCGGCGCTCGTCAGGGGGGAGACCGTAGGCCGTTCCCTGGACGGACTCCTGGACTCCGCCCGGGACACCCTGGATCTGTGCACGCGGGCCCGAAGTGCCCACGCGCACGCGAGCCTCACCTGCCGGAGCGGGCGCGGTCTGCTGCCGCCGGCGCTCCTGGCGGAACTGCGGGAAGCGGCGGAGGCCGTCCTGGACGCACGCCGGGCCATGGACGCCGACGCGATGCGGGCGAGCACCGAGCGGGCGGAGGATCGCTGGACCGCACTCGATCCGGCGGTCCGCAGGTCGGTCGTGACCATCCGCCTGGCCGAACAGGACGCCTACCCGGCGACCCTGCGCAAGGAGATCCTGGCCGCCCGTGACGCACTGCGCGACGCGGTGGAACGCGGCGACCAGACGGCCCAGGACACCCAGCTCGTACGCCTCGGCCGCCTCGCCGAACAGGGCCGGGGACAGTTCGCGGACGTGAGCGTCTCGTCTCCTGCGGGAAGCGTGCTGCCGTCGAAACGGTGACAGGCCGAGGAATCCGGTGTGGTGCAGGGCCGGTCAGGTCCCGCACCACACCCAATTTCCTCTACGCGTACGCCTACGCGGCCAGCGCGGGGAACACGAGCACCGAGCCGTCCTTCTCGCGGGCGATCTCGATCGCCACGTCTGTCGCACGGCTGTTGACCGTGACGCCGTCGGCCAGCTTGTGAATCCGGTGTGCCGCGCTCATGAGGCGATCGACTTCACCGTTCATGAGGGCGGGTCGCAAACTATTCGGTCGTGCCAGCTCCAGCGCCGACAGGCGTACCAGGACACCGGCGATGCCTTCCTCCACTTCGTCGAGGCTCTGTTGGCCGCGCTTGAGTGCGCGGGTGAAGTTCTCGAACAAGTTGTCAGGGTTCTTCTGGGCATGCTCGACGGCCTGCAGAACGTCGACTCTCCGCTTCAGCGCAATGGCCAGGACAGCGAGTTCGAGGTGAGCGCGGAACGTACCGCCGTGGTCGTCCACACCCGGAAACGAATCGGTCAACGTGCCGATCTCGACGGGCTTGCCGTCAGGAAGCGCGTCGAGTGCTCTCTGCCACCGGCGAAGGCGGCTATCCGCCTTGGACAGTGCCGTATCGATGGTGTGCACTGCCGAGTCCAGTCCCAGTGAGGCACCGATCTCGCCCTCGTCAAGCAGAATGGCAGTGGCTCTGTCAATGGCATTGCGGCAGCCGTCAAGGGCACTGCGCTCGTCTTCAAGATCCTTTTCGTGCAGTCGCTCCAACGCTTCCGTGATGCGTTCGATGGCCCGCTGGCGCTTGCTGTCGGCGTGCGCGCTCACCCCCACCGCAACGGCCATGAGCACGAGCGGCGCAGCCACGGTGAGCGCCGCGCCGCCGGCGGCCGCGGCGCCGGCCGTCGCACCGGCTCCACCGACCGCACCGGCTGCCGCAGCCTTGCCCACCGGCACGAACGTCGCCGGTTCGACGAAGCGCCCCGCCGAGTTCACGAGTGAACCGTAGATGCCACCTGCCGCGGCCTTCGACGGCAGCGAGCGGACGATGCCCTGCCCGAACTGGGCGGCGACCTTGGCCGGGACCACCATGCGATACAGATTCTCGCCCGAAGCGGTCGCTCTGGCCGTCGTAAGGGAACTGCGCGCCGATTGCGTGATGAGCTGCGACAGGCTCTGCGCCAGAGGGCTCGCGGCGTCGAGCGGGATGCCACGGCCGCGGTCGATCTTGTCGGGCAGCGGATGCACCTCAAGGGTGACGATCGGGTTGTCGGCCAGGGCGGCGAGCACTCCGCGCAGTTCGGCCAGGCGCTCAGCCGTCATCACCTCACCCGCGGTCATCACCCCCGGCACTTGGACGTCGGCGGTCGCCAGCGTCAGCACGGGCACGGTCTTCTTACGGTCGTCAGTCATCGTCTCCCCCTTGTTCCCGACAGTGGCTCAGGTCTGACATCGAGCGCGAACGGCACGTGGCCGCGCTCCGCGGATCGCAGCGCCCTGGCGTCGCACGCCGCGCATCGGACCGCTCCGGAACCGCGTCGGCTCCCTCGCGTACCCACAGCCGAAATGATCCCATCACCACATCCGCACCCATCCATCCAGCCCCTCCAGGTGCTGCGGCAACCTGCTGCCCTGCCAGCCCAGCACCAGCCGCTGACGCGCGCGGGTGATCATGACGTAGTAGGCCATGCGGAGGGCCGCCGACGTGGGGTCGACGCCCGAGTCGGACTCCGCGTCGGCGATGACGACGGTGTCGAAGTCGAGCCCCTTGGCGCTGGCACGGTGGACGAGGACGACACCGGGGCGGGCGAGGTCGAGGTCGCGGTAGCGTCCGGAGGGGGCCGCCGAGCTGTAGAGCTGGGGTTCGTGGGCGAGGCCGGACCGCTCCAGGCGGCGCATCAGGTCGGCTGCCGTGCGCAGTGAGTTGACGATGACGCCGATGCGGTCCCGCGGGTGCCGGGCCGCCAGGGTGGTGATGTCGTCGGCGAGGTCCTTGATACCCGAGTAGTGACGGACCATGGGCAGGGCGCCGCTGCGGAAGGGGACGTCGGGGCGGGTGCCGCCGGTGCGGAAGTGTTCGGCGAGGGAAGCGATCTCGCGGGTGTTGCGGTGGTTGCCGAAAATCTCGACGCGTGCGGTGGAGCGGCCAAGGGCATCGGTGATCTCGGTGAGGGTGGAGTTCGTCTCGGTGAGGCGCTGACACTCGTCGGCGAAGACCGTCACGGAGGCGGCGGCAAGGCGGGCCATCCGGTAGAAGCCCGGCGGCAGGTCCTGGCCCTCGTCGATGACGAGGTGGGGGGTTGTCGCGTCGTTCTCGTCAAGGGTGGCGGCGGCTCGACGGGTGAGTTCCGTCCAGTCGAACCAGCCGTCCTCGGTGCGCGGTGCGTCGTGTCCGAAGCGGCGATGGATCCAGGTGTGGCCGGTGGCGGCATCGACCGGCGTGCCGGGGACAGTGAGGCCCTGGAGGGTTCCGCGCAGGAGCTGGCGCAGGAGGTTGGAGCGCGAGATCAGAAAGGTGGTTCGGCCGGTGAGGGCGAGGTGGACGGCGCGGTGCGCGGCAAGCAGGCTCTTGCCGCTGCCGGGCGGGCCGCTGACGACGTGGTTGCCCGTCAGCGGCAGGGCGTCCAGGCAGTCGCGCTGTGCGGGGGTGAGGTCGGGGTGGAGAACGGGGGCGTTCGCAGTGGTCATGGGTGTCATCCCAAGGCGGTGGCGGCCGCGTATTCGCGGCTCGCGGTGAGGACGTCGGTGAAGTAGCCGGGGACGCGGGCCGAGCCGACGACAAGGGCCCGGTCGAGGAGGGTGTTACCGGTCTGGCAGCTGGTCTCCGGCAGCAGGGTGCAGGCGTGGCAGGCGGCCCGGTTGAGGTTGCCGAAGCCCTGGCCGGTGTGCTCGGCGCACAGCGGATCGGCGGAGCACCAGGCGGCCGCCTCCAGCATCCGGATGAGCGTCTCGGCGAAGTTCGGCGCCTCGCCCTGCCGGACCAGGCCGCCGAGAGTGCCTTCCGCGTCACCGGCGGCCGTGTAGACCAGCAGTCCACGCTGGCCGTACTCGGGGCGGCCGTACACGCGCTCGCGCAGGCTGGCGGTGGTGTAGCCGGAGTCGAAGGACAGCTGGCGGATGAGCAGGTGGGCGACGGTATGCAGGAGCAGGAAGCGGGGCGAGAGTTCGCTGCCGGTCGTCTCGGCGAGCTGTTCTTTGCGGAACGACGCGTCGAGGTCCGTACGGATTTCGTGGACGTGGGCCCGCACGCGGGGGTCGTTCTCCCAGGCGGTCAGGCGATGTTCGTCGAGGGTGAGGACGATGCCCTCGCCGTAGACCTCGGTCGCGGGGAGCCAGCGCAGGCGGCCGCTGGTGTCGGCGGGAACGAGGGTGCCGCCCGGCGAGTGGCGGCGGAAACCGGTCAGGGCACGGACCTCGCGGAGGCGATCGACCAGGACTACGCCGTCGATGTGTGCGTCGAGGGCGGCCCAGGGCTCCTCCTTCTCACCGTCGAGGCCGAGTCCGCCACGGCGGATCGCGAACTCCTTGGTGGGTTCCGGGAGTCGGGTGGCGTCGAAGGCGTACCACTCGTCGCGGCTCAGGTCGATCTTGCCGGACTTTCCGGGCTCCGACGGTTCGGCGGGCGCCTGCGCGGGGGCACCGGTGGCCTCCGCGACGAGCTGGTCGATGAGGCTGTCGGGGGCCTCGGTGTCCTCCTTGATCATGCCGCGGAAGGTGTCGGCCCTGGACGTGCCGAGTGCGTCGAGCAGGATCGGCCAGTAGCCGTGGCCCAGGACGGCCTCCGCCATGTTCTGCTCCGCACGCGGGGCTTCGGCGGTCTGGGGGATGTCGAGGGCCGAGTAGACGACCGGGTAGTAGACGTTGCCGGCGGTGCGCTGCACGATGTGCACCTGCTGGCCGCAGGAATGCCTGGCGTCCCAGTGCTGCCAGGGGTTGCGGCCCGAGCACTTCCCTCCCTGGGGACCGAGGATGTCGAGGAGGTCGCGCTCGGCGTCGCATGGCTTGCCGCCCTCCCTGATCGCTCCGCAGCGCACCGAGAGCGCTTCGAGTCCGGAGGCGCGGTCGGCGACGCGGAAGCTGAGTCGGCGTGCCTTCCAGGCGTGCTTCGACTCGGAGCAGGACTCCCGCAGTTCGGGCGCGAGCTTGGAGTGGGCCCAATACCACCAGTCGACGTCGTCGAGATGTCCGTCCGGGCAGATGCGGACGAACCGCATCGGGGTGAGGCGGGGTGCGGCAGCGCATGACGTACAGACGGGCGGCTCGCCCGGCTTCTCGTTCTCACGCAGAAAGCGGACCATGGCCCGGCAGGAGCCACAGAACAGCCAGCCGGGGAAGCGCACATAGGGGACGCCGGGCCGGTCGGGCTTGTCGTAGCGGTCGTTGAGGGTGTGGGGCGCGGCGAAGAAACCCGTTACGCCGAGGCGGGCGGCGAGCCGTTCGGAGGGGACGGGGGTCTTCAGCCCCGGCCACCTCTCGATGCCGACGGCGACGAACGACTCGCCCTGGACGTCGAGTACCGCGCCCACGCCGAACGGCAGCACGGTCTGCGCCTGGCGGACCCGGAGTTTGCGCTTCACTTTCCTGCTCCCGTCACGGTGATCTGGCACTCGCGGTCGACGCTGCGCATCGAGTTGAGGGTCTCCCACAGGCCGTAGCGCTGCTCGAAGGTCTTGAGCAGGTTGTGCTGGCCCTTGCCTTGGCTGCGGTAGTAGAGGTCCTTGCCCTCGGCGGTGGCGGTGTCGGCCTGCCGGTACCAGTCGTCCAGGAGGTAGCCGAGTTCCGCTCGTACGGCGGCGCGTACGGCGTCGGCGTCGGCTTTCGTGGCCCCGCGCTCGGCGGTCGCGGCACGCTCGGCGAGGGCGTCGGCGATCCGCCCTGCCTCTTCCTTGTGGTCGGTGATGCGTCCGGCCCGGTTCTCGGCGGCCAGGCCGAGCCGGTGGCGGACCAGGATGACGAGCGCGGCGTGCAGGGCGCGGCGGCGGGCGGGCAGGGACCAGGGGGTGACGCTGGCGGGTTCGACGTAGCGGTAGAGCGCCCGGTGGTAGTCCATGAAGGTCTCGTAGTGGGACCGGTCGCGCGGGCGCGTGGCGTTGAAGTAGGTGACGACGAGTCCGGGCACCTGGTGGCGGCCGACGCGGCTGGTGGCCTGGATGTACTCGGCGGTGGTCTTGGGCTGGCCCTGCATGAGCATGTACGCGAGCCGCTTCACGTCGACGCCGACGGAGAGCATGTTGGTGCACGGCAGGAACGACACCGACCGGGGGTCAGTCCAGGGCTTTTCGAGGCGGTCGAGGAGGATGGGCTGGTCGGCGCGCTTCACGCTGCTGTCGAGTTGCTGTACCTGCTCGCCGACCAGCTCGCGCGTGCCCGCGCCCTCGTCGAGGCCGCGGAGCTGGGCGGGGATGTCGTCGCCGGCCGCGGTGACGGTACGGCCGAGTTCGCGCAGGCTGTGGTGGTAGCCGACGAGCGTCCAGTAGTCGTCGCGGTGTTCCTCGGGGAGCTGGTGGACGCCCTGGAGCATGGCAGCCGTGGTGGCGACGGCGCCGCGGCCCGCGGTGTGGCCCTGCGCCATGACACCGAGATAGAGGCGGCCGGGGCTGCCGGTGTCGGGGACGGCGAAGAAGCTGTCGCGGGCGTCGAGCCCGGACGGCGGGAAGAGCTGGACGTCCTGGTGGTGCAGGGCGCGGACCTGTTCGGCGGAGCGCCGGATGGTAGCCGTGGCGGCGACGATCTTGGGCGGGCGGCCGTCCGGGTCGGTGCACAGCTCCAGGATGGCCGCCTCGTAGAGGCCGACCGTGGTGCCGAGCGGTCCGGTGAGCAGGTGCAGCTCGTCCTGGATGATCAGGGACGGGGGCCGGTGGCTGGTGCCCGCGCCGAAGAGGCGGCCGGAGTCGGGCTCCCAGGCGAGCCGGGCGAACTTGTCGACGGTGCCCAGGACGAAGGTGGGCGGATCCTCGTAGAGGTGCTGGTCGACGACGGCGACGGGCAGGACGTCGTGGAAGGCGCACTCGTCACGGGTGCAGTAGAAGGCGAACTCGGCCGGCTCGGCGCGGACTCCGTAGTCGGAGCGGACGCTGGACCGGGTCGGCGGCAGGATGCGGGTGCCGCACCACGGGCAGCGGTCGAGAATGAAGACGTCCTCGGGGTGGCTGGCCTCGCGCTGCTCGTCGAAGGCGTCCTTGGCCGCCTGGAACTTGTTCGGAGTGGTGGTGTCGCCGACCCACAGGCCGATGGTGATGGGTTCGCCACCGAGGCCAAGTCCGGGTTCGGTGCGGCGAAGGTGCTCCAGGGCGCAGATCGTGGTGGCGGCGCGCTGGAACTGCTGGGTGGTGAGCAGACTGAGGGTGTAGCGGCTGAGCACGGTGGTTCCGCCGCCTTCGCCGCGGATCCGGCGCAGGGCGATGGTGAAGGCCGCCAGGAGCAGATACGCCTCGGTCTTGCCACCACCGGTGGGGAACCAGATCAGGTCGGTGGTCTCGCGGTCGTGGTGTTTGGGGTCGGCGACGCCGTCGAGGGCGAGGAGGAAGAAGGCGAGCTGGAAAGGGCGCCAGGTGGCCTTGGGGTCAACGGGCGGATCGAGAGCCACGGGGTCCGCGCGGTGGCGCCGCTGACCGGCCTGGTCGGGGGCGGAGTGCCGCATCTGCAGCAGCATGGCACGCTGGGCGATGCGGAAGGCGTCGAGGAGGTCGGGCCGATCGGGGTCGCACAGGGTACGCACGCCGGCTTCGATGCGAGTGACCGCCCGGCGGACGCGGTCGAGGATCCGCTCCGCGGCTTCCCGGCCCCAGGGCGGCACCTCGACGGATCGCTGGCCCACGTACCAGGCGTGGTACGAGGCGGCGAACTCGGCGAGTTCCTCGCGGAGTTGGTCCCTGCCGACGGCCGGGTCGGCCAGGTGGGAGATCGTGAGCGCGGGGGCGTCGAGCGGGCCGCCGGCCCGGATGGCGGGTACCTCGGCGCGTGGCAGGGCTTCGCAGGCGAGGAGTTCGACACCGCCGTCCTCGCCGCAGTCCTCGCGGACGGCGCAGCCGTGGCCGACGGCATGGGTGACGACGTGCCGGTACTGAAGGCGCAGTTCGCGTTCCTCGGGATCACGACTGGCGAGCCGGACGCTGGGATACGGCAGCACGGCGCCATCGGCGGGGCGGACGCGGAGCCGGCACTGGAACAGCATGTCGTCCCAGTCCGGCGCCTTGTCGTCGGCACCGTCGTGGTGTTTTTCGTTGACCAGGGCCACGGTGATGAGGGTGCCCGCACCATAGGAGCGGCGGGTCAGCTGGATCTTCGCGCGGCCGTTGAAGACGGGCACGTCCTCCCGGTCGGGTCCGATCGTGTGGGTCTCGGGCGTGAGGGGAACGCGCTGCCAGCGCCGCCCGCGCCCGGGTTCGTTCCGCTGCGTCTCGTAGCGGGCGGCGGCACAGCTCACCTCGACGTCTACGGCATCGGTGTAGAAGCTGATGCCGAGGGACGCGGGCAGCCAGCTGTTGGTCTCGGGCACGGGGTCGGGGGCCGGGTCCACGTCGGGGGCGTCCTGCTCGGCACCGGGTGCCTCGGGGCCGTCGGCGGCGAGGTCGAGCCGGCGCTGGCGGTCCGCCTGTTGCGGGTAGAGCGTGCCCATCAGGTACTGCCGGTCCGGCGGCGCGTCGAGCACCTCGTCGTCACCGCCGACGGGGCCGACGAGCTGGCGGGTGAGGTAGTCGACCAGCTCTTGGCGCGGGTCCATGTGCGGGTTCCTTCGGATCAGGGGAATGGAAAGCAGATAGCGCGCGGTTCAGCGGCGGGGAGGTACGAGCCCCAGGCGAATCAACCTGTCGCGGAAGACCGGCTTGACCTTCGCCTCGATCTGCCGAACGCGCTCGCGAGTGATGCCGAGGACCCCGCCAATCACGTCCAAGGTGTACGGCTCCCCACCATCGAGACCGATTCGCCGGGCCAGGATGTATGCCTCGCGTTCAGAGAAACAGTCCAGAACGCTGTGGACCTGCTCAAAAAAGTCCTTGCGCAGCAACTCCGCACACGGCCCGGGCAGACGGCAAGGCCCGATGATCAGGTCACCGAGTGCGGCGTCGTCACCGATGATCCGGTCCAGGGAGTCGGTGGGCCGGCTGATCCGGCGCACCTCCTCCACCTCGGCGAATGTGAGACCGGTCGTGTAGGCCACATTGGCGACGGTCCTGGGGCGGCCCTCGTTCAGCAGCTTGCGCTCGGCCACGGCGACCTTGCTGACTCTTTCGTGGGTGTGGACGGGCAGCCGGATCATGGTGCCCTCGTCGGCGATGGCCCGGGTGATGGACTGCTTGATCCACCACGTCGCGTAGGTCGACAGCTTGAAGCCCTTGGTGGCGTCGAACTTGCGGACGGCGCGCATCAGTCCGAGAGTCCCGTGCTGGACGAGGTCCTCGATGTCCAGTCCGTGTCCCTGGTAGCCGTGCGCAATCTTCCACACGAGCCGCCGGTTGTGCAGGACGAGGCATTCGTAAGCGCGCCACCGCTCGCCGTCGCGAGGCAGTGCCTTGATCTCTTCCGCCGGAACGTCGCGGCCGAGGCGCTCGGCGCCATCGCGGAGAAGCACGGCGAGGCCGACTTCCTCGTCCGCCGTGAGCCGTACCTCGTCCAGGTTCCGGCGCCACCGGTCGTCTTCCAGCACGGCTCGGGCCGCGCGGACGGCGTCGGCCAGTCGCGCGTCCATGACCGAAGCGGCGGAGGGGGCCCGCTTCTTCCCACCGATCGACGCCGGAGCGGACGCGGTTGCCACGGGCCGCACCTGACCGTCCGTCACCGTCTGGACGGGCGGGCGGGGGCGGGTGATCGGGAAGTCGGCGGTCAGCTCGCGCGCTTCGCCAGGGCCGAGCCCGTGCAGCCGTACGACTCCGTCGTGGGCGAGCCTGTTGACGGTTCCGTCGGCGTCGGCGTAGCGAGCCAGCATCTGGCGGGCCTGGGCCAGGCGCCTGGCCGCCTCGCTTGCGCCGTGCCGGGGTTCAGGGCTGACGTGCGGTGGGGCCGCCGCCGTGCGGGGCGAGGCCTTCACACGAATGCCCAGAGCGGCGAGCCCGTTGCGGAGCCTTCTCCGCTGCTCGTCGTCCGTCAGCCCCAGCCGGTCCGCTTCCAGACCGAAGGCCCGCTGGCTGACGAGGCCCGTGCGAGACGCACAGCCCTTCAGCCTCTCGATGACGGACGGCAACTCGGCCTCGATCGTGCGTCTTTCGGCCTCGGCCATCGATTCCCCGCCCATAACGCCCCCCACTCCAGCGTCCCCACGCCGGTTCCGCCCAGTAGAACCAACCGGGCACATCCACACTCTAGGGATTGTGCGTTTACATCGTCAACATAAAGTTCTAGGTTGTTTACTAACTCATGAGTCACTTGACAGTGTCAACAGGTAAACTGTGCGGCGTTCGCGCTCGCCCGACCCGGAAGGTCCTCCATGCCGCAGCCCGACCGTCTCCCCGGCGCCCCCGAGTTCCGCATCAAGCTTCCCAAGGATGGCGGTAAGGCGTGCGGGTATCTGCTCGCGGAGTTCGGCGGCAACGGCACGCACAAGTTCCTCCTGCAGGAGGGTTCAATGGTGGTCGCCGAGGCATGGCCCGGGCTCGGTGATCACGCGCGCCGGTTCCGCGCGGATCTGCGCGCGAGCGGCGGGCTCGTCGACGCGCCTGCCGAGCCCGACCGGCCGGAGGCACCGCCGCGTTGGGTGGCGGCCCAGGACATCGCGTGCAACTCGTCCTCGGCCGCCGCCGCGCTGGTGTACGGCTATGACGCTTCCGGTCCGGAGTCCTGGCGAACCGCCGAGGGCCACCCGCTCGCCGACTATCTGTCCACTGGCTGGCGTGCCCCGCGCAAGGCGTGGCTGGTGCGCGGCTCCAATGTCTCCGGGCGCAACCTTGTGCGGCAGTTGTGGCTGAAGGAGGGGTTCGTCTCGCTCTCGGGGGCTCACCTGCCGCCGCTGGAGGAGTCCGATCCGACCAAGAGCGTGCTGCGCCGCTACGTGGAGGATGGATACGAAGGGGCGGCCTCGTACAACCAGAAGCGGGGCCTCGTCGACGAGTTGCACGCATTCCTGACGCAGATGCGCGTAGGCGACACGGTGGCCACCATCGGCGACGGCCGGCTGTACGTCGGGCGGATCACCGGGGAGGCCGTGCAGACCTCGTCGCCGGGCGGGCTGTCCAATCTGCGAAGGACCGTCGCCTGGCTGCCGCAGAGCCATGCGTACGAGGAGCTGCCGGAGGAAGTGCAGCAGAAGTTGTCCGTTCAGCATGACGTCGTCGACCTGACCGGTGTCTTGGACACGCTGGACGGGCTCACGGGGCATACGGAGCGTACGGACCCGACAGCAGCCGACGACACCGGCGAGTACCCCTCCGTCGAACGGCCGACGCAGCGGGAGCTGTCGCTGCCGGACATCACCGAGGCACTTGCCGCGGACCTCCTGGTCCACGACCGCGCCTGGCTGGAGGAGATGCGCGAACTGCTTCTCGATGAGCGGCAGTTGGTCCTCTACGGCCCGCCGGGCACGGGCAAGACGTTTCTGGCGATGAAGCTGGCCGAGTACTTCGGCGGCGGTCCGGAGCAGGTCAAGATCGTGCAGTTCCACCCTTCGTACGCCTACGAGGACTTCTTCGAGGGGTTTAGGCCCGTGGAGGATCCCGAGACGAGGGAGGTTGCCTTCCGGCTGACGGCGGGCCCGCTGCGGGAACTCGCCGATCTCGCCTCCCGCGAGGGCAACCGGCACATCCCGCACTTCCTGATCATCGACGAGATCAACCGCGCCAATCTGGCGAAGGTCTTCGGCGAGCTGTACTTCCTCCTGGAGTACCGGACAAAATCCGTCCGCCTCACCTACTCCGGGGACGACTTCGCGCTGCCGCCGAATCTGTTCGTGATCGGCACGATGAATACCGCCGACCGGTCGATCGCCCTGGTCGACGCGGCGATGCGGCGCCGTTTCGCGTTCGTGGAGCTGTCCCCGCGCGCCGAGCCGACCGCCGGTCTGCTCGCGCGCTGGCTGAAGCGCGAGGGCAGGGACCCGGAGCCCGCCCGTCTCCTCGACACCCTCAACGCCCGCATCGACGACGCCGACTTCGCCATCGGCCCCTCTTACCTGATGAAGCCGGGCGTGTACCGCGAGGGCGGCCTCGAACGGACCTGGCGCACGAAGATCCTGCCGCTGCTGGAGGAGCACCACTACGGCGAGGGCCTCGACGTCGCCGCCCGCTACGGTCTCGACTCGCTGCGCGAGCAGCGCCCATGACCGTGACCGTGCCCGTGCTTGAGGTGACGCTGCGCGAGTACGGGCCCGCCGTCTCCGTCCCTCTGGGCTCCGCGGCCGGGCGGGCCCTCGCCGCCTCCGGCATTCTG
The DNA here is from genome assembly GCF_055632315.1 of Streptomyces sp. PSU-S4-23. Classification (NCBI taxonomy): domain Bacteria; kingdom Bacillati; phylum Actinomycetota; class Actinomycetes; order Kitasatosporales; family Streptomycetaceae; genus Streptomyces; species Streptomyces sp. PSU-S4-23. The sequence goes on from NZ_JBVMUU010000002.1 coordinate 2,287,005, forward strand.
CAGAGCGCGACCCCGGATCCCGGCCGGGACGGGCACTGGCTGCTGCGGGCGGGCAGCCAGGTCGGCGCCGTGCGGACGCCCGGCGGTCCGGTCGTACGGATCATGCCCAAGACCCCGGTGAGCCGGCTGTTCTTCCTCCTCGGGTTCAGCCTCGACCCGGCCCGCGCCTGGCGCGACAGCCGGGAGGGCACGATCGACACCGGAGCGTACGACGACGTCGTCCCCGCCCTCGCGCACGCCGTGGAGCGGCAGATCGACGCGGCGCTGCGACAGGGTGTCCTCCAGGGCTACCGGGAGGTGGAGGAGTCCGCGCTGGTCGTGCGCGGGCGGCTGCGCGAGGCCGAGCAGATCCGGCGCCACTTCGGCCGTACACCGCCCGTGGAGATCGTCTACGACGCGTACACCGCCGACACCGCCGAGAACCGCATCCTGCGCGCCGCCACCGAGCGGTTGCTGCGGCTGCCGGGCGTTCCCGGTCCCGTCCGACGGCGTCTCGCCCATCAGCGCGTACGTCTCGCCGACGCGCTGCCACTGGTACGGGGGCAGGAACTGCCGCGTTGGCAGCCGTCACGCCTGAACTCCCGCTACCAGCCAGCACTGCGGCTCGCCGAGGCCGTCCTGCGCGGCACCTCACCGGAACACCGGCCGGCCGGGGCCGAACCACTCACCGTTGACGGCTTCCTGCTCGACATGAACCAGTTGTTCGAGGACTTCGTCACGGTCGCCCTGCGTGAGGCCCTTCAAAAGCACGGCCTGACCGCGCGCCTCCAGGACCCCCACCACCTCGACACAGCGGGTCTGGTACGGATACGCCCCGATCTCGTCGTCCGCGCCGGCGACGGCCGCACTCCGCTCGCCGTCGTCGACGCCAAGTACAAGGTCGAGAAGGCCGACGGACTCCTGAACGCCGACCTGTACCAGGCGCTGGCGTACGCCACCGTGTTCTCTCTGCCCGAGGCGCACCTCGTGTACGCGGCCGGACGGCAGCCCGAGCGCGTCCATGAGGTGCGCGGAACGACGGCCGGGCCGGACGGACGGGGAGTGCGGCTGTACCAGCACAGCCTCGACCTCTCCCGCGAACCCGGACAACTCTTGTCGGCTCTGAAGGAGATCGCGGAACGGCTGGCCGGAGCCACCCCACATCCGTGACCATGGAACACCGTCAGGCAGAAAAGGAAGGGACCTCATGCCCCGGCTCGCCTTCGCCCAGAGCTTCTGGGACGGCTACGACACCCTGGAGAAGCCAGTTCGAGCCGGAGTGCGCAAGGCCATGGCGAAATTCCAGGCCATGAGCGTCGCCGAACTCAACGCGGACAAGGGACTGCACCTGGAGTCCGTCGAGAACGCCCGTGACCCGCGCATGCGCACCATACGCATCACCGACTTCTGGCGGGGCGTCGTCCTCGCCCCCGACGACGGCAGCGACATGTTCCTCCTGGTCAATGTCCTGCCGCACGACGACGCCTATACCTGGGCGGCGAAGCGTCTGTACAGCGCGAACTCCGCGACCCGGGCCCTGGAGGTACGCAACGCCGTCGCCCTGGACGAGCTGACACCGCTGTACGAGACGGCCGCACGCACGGCTCCACGGCTGCTGTTCGCGGACGTCTCCGACGGCACGCTGCGCGAGCTCGGTATCGACGACCAGGTGCTGCGCGCCGCGCGTTCACTGGTGGACAAGGCCCAACTGGAGGCGTTCTCCACGCTCCTGCCGGAGGACCAGCTGCAGGTGCTGCAGTACCTCGCCGAGGGGTTCGGCCCAGAAGAGGTCTACCGGGACGTCGTGGCCGTCCGTCGGCCGGCCGACGCACCCGCTGAGCCGGTGGAGGACTTGGCCACGGTGATCGCCAACACTCCCGCACGCGTCCGCCTGGTCACCGGGCCGCAGGAGCTGGAGGAGATCATGGAGAAGCCGTTCGAGACGTGGCGGGTCTTCCTCCACCCCTCCCAGCGGCGCGTCGCCTACCGCACCTCGTACGGGGGTCCCGTACAGGTCACCGGCGGCCCCGGGACAGGCAAGACGGTGGCCGCCCTGCATCGGGTCAAGCACCTGCTCGGCCGTTCCGAGGACGGCCGTATCCTGCTCACCACGTTCACGAACGCACTGGCCGCCGGACTGCGTGAGATGCTCGGCCTGCTCCTCGACGAGGACGAGAAGCTGCTGGCCAGGGTCGACGTGACGACGGTCGACGCCTATGCGAACGGCATCATCCGCGCGAAGTCGGGGGCCGCGCCCAGACCGATCGGGGACCGGGAACAGCGGCAGTTGTGGGAGAAGGCCGTCAAGCAGCTCGCTCTACCCTTCACCGCCCAGTTCCTGGCCCAGGAGTATCGGCACGTCGTTCTCGGCCAGAACCTCCGCGACCTCGACGCCTACCTCGGCGCAAGCCGCCGCGGCCGCGGCACCGGCCTCGGCCCCACGCGCCGCCGGGAGGTGTGGAACGGCGTGGAGCGGTTCGAACAGTTCCTGCGCGACCGCGGCGAGACCACACACCTGCGAATCTGCGCCCGCGCGGCGGAACTCCTCGCCGGCGAGCCGACTCCGTACGCCCATGTCGTCGTCGACGAGGCACAGGACCTGCACCCCGCACAGTGGCGTGTGCTGCGCGCCGCCGTGTCTCCCGGCCCCGACGACCTGTTCGTCACCGGCGACCCGCATCAGCGGATCTACGACTCCCGGGTCTCGCTCGGCTCCCTGGGCATCACCACCGCCGGCCGCAGCTTCCGGCTGCGCGTCAACTACCGCTCGACCGAGGAGATCCTCGCCTGGTCTGCGCGGCTCCTCGCGCCCGTCACCGTCGACGCGCTCGAGGGCGAGGGAACGGACTCGCTGGCCGGGTACCGCTCCCTGCTCCACGGGCGCCGCCCCCAGGCGCAGGGGTACACGACCCGGCAGGAGGAGACCGAGGCCCTGGTGGACCGGGTCCGGGCGTTGCTCGCCGAGGGCCTCGCACCGCACGAGATCGGCGTGTGCGCACGCTTCAACCTTTCCCTGGACGCGGCCGAGGAGAAACTGAAGGCCGCGGGCGTCCCGGTGCTACGCGTCAAAGGGCAGGTCGCGCAGGGGACCGAGGGGATACGGCTGGCAACGATGCACGCGATGAAGGGGCTGGAGTTCCGCGCGGTGTCCGTCCTCGGTGTCACCGAGGGCACCGTCCCGTTCGCCCGCGAGATCACCCCACGCGAGGTGGACCCGCTGCAGCACGACGCCGACCTGCTCCGGGAACGCTGCCTGCTCTTCGTCGCCTGCACCCGCGCTCGCGAAGCGCTGAGTGTGACGTGGAGTGGAACTCCGAGCCCGTTTCTGCCACGCACCGCCTGACCGGCCAGCAGGCAGAGCAGGTGCGGGGCACCCACCCCGGAGTACCCCGCACCTTCCTCACTCCGCCGGGGCCAAGGCGCCCGTGGCCAGGCCGTCACGGGCGACTTCGGCGAGCTGCCGGCTCAGCTCGTCGACCCTGCGCATTCCTTCCTCGTACGCGGACAGGGCTCGGAAGGCAGCGCCGTACTGACGCTGCTCGTCGATGCTCATGCGGGGAATACGGGCACCTCTGCCGTCAACGCGGTAGGTCCCACTGGCACTTGTGGACCGGCGGGTGTTGACGGAGCTGCGCAGGAATCCCTGCAGATAGTCCGTGTCGAGCTGTTCGCTGGCCGACACCGGTTCCGAACCGTCGTACGTGACGAGTCCGGCGCGGGCGAGATCCGCAACACTGGTGGTGGCGCCTTCCAGTGAGCCCGGTCCACCGCCCGCCGCAAGCTCGGGCAGGAGTGCGGTGAGTCGGCGGATCTGGTCCTCCAGCTCCTTGCACAGGGCGGCGTACTCACCGGGATAGTCACGGTGCCGGGACCGGAGATGGCTGCCGGGAGTCAGGTCGACGGTGTCGTCGAGCAGTTCGATCAGGGGCACGTCGGCGACCTGGTCGGGGCGTGGTTCCAGGCTGCCGTCGGGGCTGTTGCCAGTCAGGTCGACCATGCGCACGGTGTAGTTCGTATCCGCACTTGCGGTGTTCTCGGGGCGCTGCAGACACCACAGATGGACGGGCAGGGCGTGAGAGGTCGCCGTCCCCGGCGGCAGGGCGACCACTTGGCGCACGATGCCCCGGCGTACGAGTTCTGATCGGATGCGGCGGCCTGCCTTGCGGTAGGCGACCGAGGCCGGCATGACCATGAGGACCTGGCCGCCGGGCCCGGTGTGCGCATAGGCATGCTGGAGCCACGCGAGCTCCCCTTCGGCCTTGGACGGGGTACCGAGTTCCCAGCGAGCGTCGAGCAGCAGCTCCTCTCGCCCCCACTCGGTCACGCCTGCCGGCGGGTCGCAGACCACCAGATCCGCCTTGAGGTCCGGCCATTCGTCCGCGCGAAGGGAATCACCTGCCACGACGCGCACGCCTGATCGACCCAGTAGGTCGGCGCGGAGCTGCGCGAAACGGGCACTGTCGACTTCCATCTCCTGGCCGCAGCAGCGCATCCCGTCTTCGGAGGCGACGGACAGGAGCAGCACCCCGATTCCGCAGGCCGGGTCGAAGACTGTGGCGTCCGCCGGCAGCTCGGGAGCGTAGTGGCACACGGCCCGCACCACGCGCTCGGGAGTCACCTGGTCCGATCCCGCACGCCGAGCGGAATCCATGAACCGTTCAGTCAGTCCGTTCACGAGGTCGACGGGCGCTTCGGTTTGAACGAGCGCCTGTACGCGGGTGGCTACTTCATCCGGCACTCCCGGCTCGTCTTCTCCGGCCAGCACCGCGGCCACCTCAGCCAGGCCCGCGATCATCTGCTCCCCGTACGCGGCCCGCATGGCCTGCCACAGCTCGACCTCGGGTGACACCTCCTGGCCTTTGCGCTGCTTGTCCAGCCATTCCTGGACTTCTGCGAGCGCATAGAGCGGACTGTTCGCGGCGCCTCCCGCCGGCGCGGGGAAGTCGTCGTAGCGCCGACGCCAGTTGGAGACAGCGGCCCGAGTGACTCCGGCCAGCCGAGCGATCTCGGAACCGGTGACAAGTGGTCCGACCGATGAAGCGGCATTGTCCGTCATAGTCCCAGCGTACACGGGCCATCAATCTCATTTCGAGAAGTATATCCGTTGACGTCGTACACGTACTCATGTCAGCGTGTTGCGTGTACCTGGTTCTCATGAGCCAGTGCGACATCGGCGTGCCTCGCCTCAGTCGCCCTCATCCCCGTCCCGGTCCCGCGCCGCAGGGCTGCCCAAGCCTGTCTCACGCACCTGTCCTTGTTCCGTCCAGCCACGACCCCGAAGGCAACCGCGTCGAGCAGGCGAGCGTAATCGATCTCGATGAAGCCCTTGCGCCTGCCTTTGCCAGGGCCTCGCCTGAGGTAGATGCGATAGATCAGCCGCGGTCGGTGACCGGACTTGGTGCAGATGAGCCCCGCCATCGACACCCGCTTGGTGCCAGTGTCCGTCAGTCGCAGGCCAGGGTGTACCGCACGCTGAAGCGAGCACGCACCACCTCGGCGATCCGGGTTCGTTCCCGGCGAGCACGTTCCTCCGCAGTCAGCCCACCGCCGTCGCGCCATCGCCCGGCTCCGACGCGAGGAAGCTCAGATCAGTGTCGCCGCCGTCGCCCGCCGAGCGGACGTCTGACGCACCTTCCTCTACAACAGCGTCGAGGCCAGAGCCGCGGTTGCCGCAGCGATGACGCAGCCGGGCGAGCACCCATCCCGCACGCTCGCCGAACAAGACGACGAACGCGAGGCGACCTGGCGCGAACACGCCCTGAACGCCGAGGACGCCCTCAAGGCAGCCCACACCGAGATCCACACCCAGCGCACCCGCATCGGCGAACTCTTCGGCCAGATACGCGACTTGCAAGCCGGGTGGACCGAAGGCGCCATCCAGCGGATCACCACCGAGAACACCGCCCTCAAACAGCGTGTCCGCCAGCCCACCACCGACAACCGCACCCTCGACGAACAGCTCAAGGCCGCCCGCTCGAACCTGCGCTTCCAGGACCGGCACGTCGCCGGCCTCGAAGCCCGCCTCGCCGACCCTGGACCGACACCCTGATCCTGCCTTGCTGATCACGGCCGCACCGCGGCGCGAACAGATGTCGCATTTACATCGAATGTCAAATCGTGGTCCAACTCTACCTAGGGCTAGGTAGAGTTGGACCATGCCCCAGAAGCCTTCCGCTCCACGAATGACGCTGCCGACTCAATTAGTGCTGCGAGCACTTCTGGAGAAGCCCACTGAGGAGCTGTACGGGTTGGAAATCTCCGCCAGGGCGCAACTCGCCAGCGGCACGATCCATCCGATCCTGGCTCGTCTGGAGTCCGTCGGCTGGTTGATCTCACGCTGGGAGGATGCGAACCCGCATGAGCAGGGCCGTCCCCGACGGCGTTACTACCGGCTCAGCCCAGACGGAGCCGTGTCCGCTAGGGAAGCACTTGCCCGCGCCACGGCCAGCAGAAATGCACTCAGCGCACTGCGTCCCGGCCTCGCCGGAGGCGCCAGCACATGAGCCCGGTTCCCGTTGCCGACGATCCGAGCCTCGCCGGTGAGTTCAACTACAGTCACGCCAGCGGCCTGTCTCGTGACCTCATCCGTAAGCTCGCTCGAACCGATATCCGCGCCAAGAGGCTGGCTCATGGCCTCGCACTTCAGAAGCTGTTGTCTTTCCGGAGTTGGGGACTGCATTTCCACTGGTCGGGCGTAGGGTCGGCGGTCCTGTGGGAGTAGTGGCCTGTCGTGCTGTCGCTGCCTGGGAGGTCGTGGATGCCGTCGGTGGTTGGGCTGTTGGAACAGCGTGAGCTGGGTGCTCGCCGTCGTGTGGACGAGTTGCGGGAGGAGGCCGACCGCATCCAGGCCGAGCTGGCTGTGGCCGAGCGGGAATGGAAGGAGTGGGCCATCGCCCGCTCGCGGGTCGACGAGGTGCTGGCCTTGGTCGACGAAACAATGCAGGACCAGGTCCGGGCCGACCGGACCGCGCCAGTGCCGGATGCGGCGAAGGCGAAGTCGCAGGTGCCGGTGTGGCGGGAGGGGCTGGACAGGTCGGTGCTGTCGGTGGACTACCAGCGCATCCTGGACGTGCTCGCGGACCGGTGCCGGCTCGGTCAAGGGCCGCTGACCTGTCAGGAGATGGCCGCGGGGTTCGGCATGGAGGTGGTGCCGGCGCGTGTGGAGACATTGCGGTCGAAGGCGAAACGACTGGTCGCGCGCGGCTGGCTGGCCGAGCCCGCGCCGGGCCGGTTCACGCCTGCTGCGGGCGTGAGCGGGCAAGGCGGCGGGTCATGAGCAGGGTCATCGACCAGTAGACCATCACCTCGGCGCTGGTGGTGTGCCGCTCGTAGTCGCGTGCCAGGCGGCGGGTGCGCATCAGGTGGGCGAAGAACCGCTCGACGATCCACCGCTTGGGCAGTACCACGAAGCCGCGCATGTCGTCGCTGCGTTTGACGATCGCCAGGACCAGCGCGAGGAAGGCGAGGCAGTAGTCGATGAGGCTGCCGGTGTAGCCGCCATCGGCCCAGACAAGGGTGAGGCGGTGATGCGCGTCGGCCACCTGCGTAAGCAGCACCCGGGCGGCGGCGCGGTCGCCGACATCTGCGGCGGTGACCATCACCCCGAGCAGCAGGCCGAGGGTGTCGACCACGACGTGCCGCTTGCGCCCGTTGACCAGCTTGCCTCCGTCGAACCCGCGGCTGTCCGCACCGACGACCGCGTCCGCCTTCACCGACTGCGAGTCGATCACTCCGGCCGTCGGCTCCGCGTCGCGGCCCACCTCCTCGCGAACCTGCGCACGTAGCCGGTCGTGGAACTCCTTGACCAGGCCATGGTCGCGCCAGCGGCGGAAGAACGCGTACACCCGGTCCCACGGCGGGAAGTCGGCCGGCATCGCCCGCCACTTGATGCCGTTGTCAACGAGGTAGCGGATCGCATCGAGTGCAGCCCGGTGGCAGTACGCCTCCGGCCGGCCACCGCGACCGCGCATCCAGCCCGGCACCGGAAGCAACGGCCGGACGGCCGCCCACTCCGCGTCCGTCATGTCCGACGGGTAGCGCCGCTGCCGCAACCCGTTGTCGACGGCGTTTCCGAACCGGTGAGCCAGGCAGTCACACTCCCAGGTGACCGAGCTGGACTGCCCGGCATTCGGCACGAAAGACTGCTGCATCAAGGGCCTCCTGCTGCTCGGTGATTCGACACCAACGAGCTGTTCAGGAGGCCCTGTCCGTATGCGCCAAGCGCCCCACGATCACCCAATCGGGACTCTCGTTCGACGCGCATCTCTCAAGATCGAAAAAACAACAGCTTCTCAGCGTCTCGGCGCCACCAGCAGCGATGTCGATCTGGCGCTCGACTTGGCCGAAGCCGTCGCGCACCTCCATATCCGCGCTGTCCGGCTCTCGTCCGCGATCGATACGCCCCGTTCTGTCGAAGCTCGAACTGCCCACCTGGCCCAGGGGCTTGAGTATGCAGCCGAGTCCTCCTCCGAACTCGCGCTACAACTCGAACGCGTATACCCCCGCGGAAGCGCTCAGGCCAGACGCGTTGCTCAAGCCTGCGACGAAGCCACCACCGTGCTGCACAAGTTCACGACCGCCTTGCACGGTTCGGAAGATGCTTGTGCCTCCCCCAGGGACCAAAGGCGCGTGAGCCTGCCGGCACAGTGGCTTATCGGCTCCGCGGTTCGCATCCTCCCGGCTTCAGACCGGCCGCGATACACCGAGGAATGGCGCAGCGAACTCTGGGATCTCACCGCTGAGCCACGCCGCCGCCACCTCGCTCATGCACTTCGCGTCACGGTCCGCGCCTGGTCTACGCGACGGGCGATTCTGTACGCCCAGCGCGATGACGGCGCTTGGGAGTGGTGAGAAGAATGCGGGCTACAGGAGTAGCCGCCGTGGCTTCGCCATTCGCAACAGCGTTGCCTACGGGGGCAATGCCATGGCAGGCGGAACTTGCCCTGGCACTATCAGGGCCGCTGGTATACGGACTGCACCACTTCTGGATATACAGGCTGAGCCGCCGGGCTCTGGAATGCGCGCCCCGCAACGATGTCGTGCACGTACTCGCCTATGGCACAGGCCAACCTCCAAGTGACCGCGGATCGAGCCAAACCTGACGTCGACTCCCGTCTCCAACCACGGCCCGTCCACCTACTCCAGGGGACGGGCCCTCCCACGGCCACCCGGACGAGCTACAGCAACGGCCCAACTCGCTGTCAGGGACATATAGCCTATGAATCATCGCAGTTCAGAGACGGTTCACGAGTTCCTAGGGCCGGTAAAATTGGGTACAAACGTTCGAATGGGAAGGCCGTGATCACTCAGGCGCTGTCCTACCTCTCGTGGCTGCGGGATCACCGGCACGAGTTCGAGAGCCTGGTGAAGGAGCGGCTGGGCGACGAGGCGGCCGGCTCGGTCGACCGGGGCAATCCGCGTCTGGTGTGCATCGCCGGGGACTTCACGTCGCACGACACGAACGCGCTGGAGGAAATCGGCCGCCGGATCGATCTGGTGAGCTACCGGGACTTCGGCGGGGGCCTGCTGGCTCTGCAGCTGGTCGCCTCCGTGACCGGCTCCTCGGCACTGTCCCGGCCTCCGGCCACGCCCTCGAACACGAGTGCATTCTCGGAGGGTTCTGGGGGTGGCGGTTCGACGGTCAAGTCGGTCCGGCAGTTCTACGACGAGTCGCCTCAGTCGCTGCGGGACCTGTACGCCGACCTCGACGCGATGCTGATCTCCCCTGCTGATGTGCAGAAGGAGTTCCAGCTGCATTACGTCGCCTACCGGCGGATCAAGAACGTCGCGACCGTCCGCTTCCAGCCGCGCAGCCACACCCTCGTGGTCCGGCTTGCGGTCGATCCCGACACGGTCGAGCTGGTCGAGGGCTTCTCCCGTGACGTACGCAGGATCGGCTGTCTGGGGACTGGTCCTCTGGAGCTGCGGATCCGGTCACACGAGGACCTGTCGAGAGCCGGCGAGCTGGTCCGGCGGAGCATCGAAGGCCGCTGACCCAGATCGCGGGGGCCAGGGGCACATCAGAGTTCCGATGCACCCACGGCCCCCGTTTTACGTGCCTTCATGGATGGCGGTCTGGCGTGGTCTGGTCTCATTCTTCAGGGCCTGCCAGTACGAAGTCGTCCTGGGTCAGGGCGCGCTGGAGTCGCTGTTCGGCGATGTCCGCATAGTGGCCGGACAGTTCGATTCCGATGAACTGTCGCCCCTCACGAAGCGCGGCGACGCCCGTGGAGCCGGATCCGGTGAAGGGGTCCAGGACGGTGCCGCCGGGTGGGCAGATCTTGACCAGCTCCTGCATGACCTCGACGGGCTTCTGGGTGATGTGCACCCGGTCCTTCCTCGGCTGACTCGCCGTGTAGAGGCCGGGAAGGTAGACGGGGTTGCGGTCTGCGTCGACCGGCCCCTTGGTGCCCCAGACGATGTACTCGCACGACTGCTTCAGGCGGCCCTTCTGCGGCCGGGAGACCGGCTTGTGCCAGGAGGCGATGCCTCGCCAGGTCCATCCTGCGGCCTGCAGGGCGTCCGTCGTCGTCGGCAGCTGCCGCCAGTCGGTGAAAACCAGTGCGGCGCCGGACTCAACGGTGGCCCGGTATGCCTCGGTGAGCAGCAGGCCCAGCCAGAACCCGTATGAGCGCTGGTCGCGATTCTCACCCGGGAAGTTCGCCAGCAGATGCTCAGCGTCGGCGGAGGTGTACTTCGAGCGGGCGGTGCGGCCGGTGCGCTCGGCACTGGTGCGTCCGCCGCTGTTGTACGGAGGGTCGGTGATCACAGCATCGACGCTGTCGTCGCCGAGGCCGGCGAGCACAGTCAGTGCGTCGCCTCGGTGGAGGGTGTACGGCATCCGGGAGTTCTCGCTTTCCGGGGTTTCGGTCGTGGCGCGAATTTCCCTTCGGGAGTCGCGCAGCAGTGGCTCCGGGCGGCATCGGGAGTAGCCGTTCGGGGCGGTTGATGGGCGGGAGGTTAGCGGCTCTCTCCGGCCTCACCCAATAGTCCAGGGCCCGCCTGCCGCGCCCGTATTGCACCGGATTGAGGGTCGTTTGGTGCGGCCGGAAATCGCGTCTACTGTCTCGCCTTGTTCGCAGGACGGGGCTCGGTCCCGCTCCTGCTGATCTGCGTTTTTCTGTGCTGCCTCGTCCAACGGGACAGCACTGGAATCGCAGTTGAGGTGTGTTGTCGACGAGCCAGAGGAGGCATTCCGATGTGGTGCCTGAGATTACGAGCGCGGCTGGCTGCCGCACCCTGATGACGCCTCCGGGTTCTGGGAGTTAGTAGCCCCGGATACCGGGTTCCTCTCCTTCCTAAGGAAGTTCGGATTCACACCGGCGCGGCGCCGGTGACCTTTTCCACGAGAGACCGGCGCCGCGCCACCACACGTAAGGAGCTGCGTATGCAGCATGCCCAGAAACCCTCATTCCGGTGGCGGCCTTGAAGAAGACCGGCACCGTGGTGGGCCTGGTCGCCACCGGTCCCCTGCTCCTGGCCGCCCCGTTCCTTGTCGTGGCCGCCAAGGACGCGGCAGCCTGCACGGCCAGTCGCGCACAGTCTGCGGACAGCGCGGCGGTCGCTCGACAGGTGGAGTCGATCCTGAACGGCGGCAAGGGCGATTCGGTCTCGATCGCGGGTCTGAGTGATCCGGCCGAGCAGATACCGCACGCCAAGACCATCGTCGCCACAGGCATCGCGCTCAAGGTGCCGGCGCGGGGACAAGTGATCGCCTTGGCGACCACGTTGCAGGAGTCCGGCCTGCGGAACCTGCCGTACGGGGACCGGGATTCGCTCGGCTTGTTCCAGCAGCGTCCGTCGCAGGGCTGGGGGGCGGCCGAACAGATCCGGGATCCCGTGTACGCGGCGACCCAGTTCTACACGCACCTGTTGAAGATCGACGGGTGGCAGCAGCTGACGGTCGCGCAGGCCGCCCAGGCGGTCCAGCGCTCGGGCTATCCGGACGCGTACGCCAAGTGGGAGGACCTGGCCACAGCTCTGCAGTCGGCGATCGCGAAGGCCCTGGGCTCCCCGGATGACGACACAGGGTCGAGCAACGCTGCCAATTCCACCGGTTCCAGGTGCGTGGTCGAGGGCGGGGAGGACGGTGCCGGCTTCGGCGCGATTCCCGCCGGAGCGCTGCCGGATGGGTACGAGATTCCCGTCGATGCGCCCGCCGAGGTGCGGACCGCGATCCGGTGGGCGCTCGGCCAGCTCGGCACTCCGTATCAGTGGGGTGGCTCGTGTACAGATCCGCACGGGCTGGACCCGATGGGGCGCTGCGACTGCTCATCGTTGATGCAGCGCTCCTACGCCGCCGCCGGCGTGACGCTGTCCCGTACGACCTACACCCAGGTCAAGGAGGGCAAGGCCGTATCTCTGGGCGCGGTGAAGCCGGGCGATCTGCTGTTCACCGAGGGCACCGCCGCTGCCCCCGATCACGTGGGCATGTACATCGGCTCCGGGCTGATCGTGCACGCGCCGCATACCGGTGACGTAATCCGGATCACCACGCTCGCCGCGTGGGAGTCCCAGGTGCTGGCCGTGCGCCGCATCGCCAACTGAGCCCGCGCACCTCGCACTTCCCCTTCTCTCCGGCTCGCTTCGGGCCGTCATTCCCCCAGCCGAAGGACCTCCTCCGTGAAGCGCAGAGCGACTCTGCCCGCGACTGCTGCCGTGGTGCTGGGCGGCACGGTGCTCCTCGCCCCGTCCGTGCAGGCTGCCTCCTGCGACTGCATGGTCTCCATGCTGATCCCTGGCTCCGCGCCGTGACGGCCGGGCCGTAGGCCCCGTTCCGGGGCCATCGCCTCCCCCTCCTCCCCCCCTTCTTCCCGCTTCCCGGGCATCTCCGTGTGCCCATTTTCGAACTGGAGTTTCCGTGAATCTTGCCGATCACGTCCGTTATCTGGCTTATGACCCGGGGGTGACCCCGAAGGAGGGCGGCCTGCCGGGCCTGTCGGTCCTGAAGGAGGTCATCTCCTCGATCAACCTGTTCGGCATCATCGCCGTCGTTGGCGCCCTGGCCGTCTCCGCCGTGGTGTGGGCCTGGGGTCACCACTCCGGCTCACACCAGGCCGAGGCCAACGGCAAGAAGGGTGCCACGGTCGCCGCCGGCTGCGCGCTGCTGCTCGGCGCCGCGAACGGGATCGTCAGCTTCTTCTCCGCACTCGGCTCCCAGGTCCACTGATGCGAACGAAACAATCCGCCACGCACGCCCGCGCAGGCGGCGCATCAGGACTGCGCCACCGGATCCTGGCAGGGATCGTGGTCCTGGCCGCCCTCACGGCAGTCGCGGGGCTGATCGCGTATCTCACCCGCGATCGCCACATAGTGGTCCCACCCTCTGCCGCCAGCACGACGAGCGCGGCGACAGCAACGGCGGGCGCCGCTCCGTTCCCGTCGGCCTCGGGGCCCGTCGGCAAGGGGTCGGTGGCCAAGCCCCCGAGGACGACCGACCCGGTGGTTTTCGGCAAGGCGTTCGCCAAGACCCTGTGGGCCTACGACAGCCGCACCCTCTCGCAGCCGCAGCAACTGGCCGGACTGAAAGCGTGGATGACCGGCGAGGAGAAATACACCGACTGGCCCTCGGTCACCGCCCAAGTGCCCACGAAGGACCTGTGGAAGCAGCTACGGTCGAACGGCCAGCACGCCACCGCCCGCATCAGCGAGGGTCACATCCCCGCAGCCTTCACGGCCGCACTCAACGAGAACCCGGGCGCGATCAGCACCGCGTACGTCTACGCGGTCACCGTCACCGGCACCCAGTCCATCGCCTGGAACGGCGGCGGTGCCGGTGCCGAATCCCGCGCGATCACGCTCGCCGTCCAGTGCCGCCCCCACGAGCACTGCGCGCTGTCCGGCATCGCACCGGGCGTCAGCCCTTGACCCCGCACGACAAAGAGAGGAGGCGTCTGCCATGCCAGTGAACGTCTGCGACTGGCCCCTGATGTCCAGCGTCTGCGACAGCGTCACCAGCGGGGTCGGCGACGCCATCACCGACGGCATCGGCGCCTGGATCGCCAAGTCGACCGGTGAGCTCGCCGCTTCGGCGGCCGACCTCGCCGCCGATGCCGTCAACGCCACCACCGCGGTGAACCTGAACGCGTCCTGGTTCCGCGACAACTACGAACTGCTGCTGCCGATCGGGCTGATCCTCACCGTCGGCACCTTCTGCCTGGCCCTGATCCGCGCCGCCTGGCGCCGCGACTCGGAGTCACTGTTCGACGCGCTGAAGGGCACAATCACGGGCGTCTTCTTCGCCTTCACCGCGATCGCCTTCACCACCGTCGCCCTGACCGTCGTCGACGCACTGTCGGACGGCCTGTTCACGCTCGCCAAGAGCAGCGTCTCCGACGCGGTACGCCGCGTGGTCCTGGTCAGCCAGTTCGGGCAGTTGGGTGCGCTGGGTTGGCTGGTCCAGGCTCTGGTCGCGCTCGGCGCCGCCATCGGCGCGTTCATGTACTGGGGCGTGATGGTCTTCCGCAAGGTCGGCATCCTGATCCTGGTCACCTTGGCCGTGTTCGCCGGCGCCGGAGGCGGCTGGGAGGTGGCCAAGCGCTGGCGGCGCGGCTGGATCGAGGCCACCGCCACGCTCGTCGTCTCGAAGCTGCTGATGACGGTGGTGTTCCTGACCGGCGTCTCGGCGATGGGCAAGGCCGATGCGAAGGACGGGCTGTCCGCCTTGTCGGATGCGATGGCCGGCATCGTCGTACTCGCTCTGGTGATGCTCACCCCGTTCGCCACGTACAAGTTCGTGCACTGGGCCGCCGACGGCGGAGGCGGCGAGGACCTGCACCGCTCCGGGGCCTCCGGGATGGTCACCGCCGCCCGCGGGGCCAAGACCGCCGGGCAACTCGCGGTCCAGGCCAGCACCGGCAACCCCGCTCCGCAGGGCCCGGCGACCGTGCCAGGCATGGGCTGGGGCGGGGTCGCCTCTGGGATCGACCCCACCGGCGGCAACAGCAGCACCGGTACCCCGAAGCAGGTCCGGTTCCGCTACGGCGAGGATCCGGGCGCCACCGGCGACAAGGGCACGCCGCTCATCAAGCGCCCGCCAGCCGACGGTGACCGGGGCCAGCCGCTGATCCGGCGTCCCGGACAGCAGGCCGCGGCGAACGCCCCAGCGTCGTCGAGCTCCGCGGCAGCCGAGGCACCTGCGAGCCCGCAACCCCAGGGGCCTGCGACTCGGCTACGGCCTCCGGCCGCGCAGGGAGGCGCGGCCTCGTCCGGCGCTGGTCCCTCTCCGCAGGGCTCGGCGACACCGCAGCAGTGGGTCTACCCCAACCCACCGCAGGGCGGATCGCGCTCCTAGCCCCTGGCTGACACGGGGTGGGCCGCCGCCACCAGGACGGCCCGCCCCCTCCCTCTATCTCTGCACTTCGTTTCAAGGACGGCTTCGCCATGCTCTCCGACACCTCACCGACCGAGGCCCCGGCCACGGTCAAGTTCCCGCACCGCTCCCGGCGCGGCGTGCTGCTCGGCCTGACCGCCGCCCAGCTCGTCGTCGTGGCCGCCACCAGCCTGCTGCTTCTCGCGGTGCTGCTCACCGCCGGCGTCACCGGAGCCCTCAAGCTGATACCGGTGTGGGCGTTGGTCGCGGTCGCGGTCTTCGCCCGGCACCACGGCCGCTCACTCGCCGACTGGTCCCCCATCGTGCTCCGGTACGCGCTTCGTCGTGCCCGCGGCCAGCTGCTCTGGCTCGCTCGGCCTTCCGCCCGGCCGCGCCGGGAGGGCCTGCTGCACCTGCCCGGCACCGCTGCCTCCCTGCGTGTGGTCGCCTCGCCCGACCGCCGTGTCAGCGCCGTTCACGACCCGCATCAGCAGACTCTGACCGCCGTCGTGAAGATCTCCAGCCGGGCCTTCGCGCTGCTCGATCCGGCCACCCAGAACGCCAACGTCGCCGGATGGGGCCGCGCCCTCGCTGCCCTGGCCCGTACGGGACACATCGCCCGGATCCAGGTCCTGGAGCGCACCGTCCCGGACTCCGGTGACGCGCTCAACCGCTACTGGGAGGACCATGGGCGCCCCGACACCCATCTCGCCGGGCCCGTCTACTCCGACCTGCTCGCCGCCGCCGGTCCTGCCGCCGCGCCGCACGAGGCGTACGTTGCCCTGGCCTTGGACCTCAAGGCTGCCCGTAGGTTGATCAACCAGGCCGGAGGCGGACTCACCGGTGCCTTCGCGGTCCTGGCACAGCTGACGGCGACCTTCGACCAGGCAGCCCGCAACGCCGGGCTCGCCCCTGCGGGATGGCTGACCGGCAATGAGATCGCCGCCGTCGTGCGCACCGCCTACGACCCCGAGGCGTCGGCGGCGCTGGACCGCTGGTCGGCCTCCGGGCGCGCGCAGGCCGTCCCGGCAGCCGCCGGCCCGGTGGTGCTGGTGGAGAAGGCCGACCGGATCCAGACCGACACCGCGCACCATGCAGTGTTCTGGATCGAGAACTGGCCCCGGATCGAAACTTCGCCCGGCTTCCTGCACCAACTGCTGTTCGCCTCCGGCGTGCGCCGCACGCTGTCCCTGACCTACGCGCCCAAGGGCCTCGATGCCGCACTGAGGGACGTCCAGCGCAAGAAGGCCACCGTGATCGCGGACGCCGCCGAGCGGCAGCGCAAGGGCCAGGTCGACTCCGAGGAGGACTCGGTCGAGTACGCCGATATCAAGGCCCGTGAGCGGCAGCTGATCGCCGGCCACGCCGATGTCGCCCTGACCGGTCTGCTCACCGTCTCCGCCGAGAGCGATGAGCAGCTCAACGCCGCCTGCGCCGCCGTCGAGACCGCCGCTGTCGCCGCGCTGGTCGATCTGCGCCGTCTGACCTGGCAGCAGGCCGAAGCCTTCACCAATGCGGCCCTGCCTCTGGCCCGCCCGTAGCGCTCCGTCCTCTCACCCGCACTTCGCCGAAGGGCATCGCCATGCTGACCCCGCAGCCGCCGCTGCCCGACCTCGCCCCGGATTTCGTGCCGTTCGCCACCGCAGCGCTCGACTTCCACCGCAGCATCAACATCCCCGCCGGAACGGTCGCGGCCAGCCGCGCCGAGCTGGACTCCCTGCACGCCCATCTGATCTCCCTACACGGCCTGTTCGACGCCCACACCACCCGCACCGCCGTGGTCGCCGAGGCCGAGGGCGACCACCTGCGCGCCGTACGGACCCGGCTGTGGCAGGCCGTCGAGCATCTGCACGCCGCGTACCACGCAGCTCCCCGCCCCTCCGCCAGCCAGACGCCGGCCCCGGAGGCGTGCCGGGCGGGGCTTCCCGAGGGTGCCCCGGAGCTGTCGATCTGTCAGCGGCATCTCGCCACCGCCGCCCGGGTCCGTCGCCAGACCACCCCGGCCGAACTGCACGACCCGTTCACCGGCCTCATCCGCCACTGACCACCACCCGAGGAGTTCTTGACCCATGGCGATCCGTACGCGCGCCAGCGCCAGCCCCCTGTTCACCCCGCGCAAGGCCAGCCGCGCCACCGCCCGCGCCGCGCGGGAGGAGTTCGCCGCCGCCCGCCACACCGCCCACCGCGCCGCCCACCCCGAAACCCGTCCCACCTCCGCCGGTGGGGATCCGGATCTGCGGGCCACCTACCCTGCGTCGGGGAGGCCGGGCCCCGCCTCCACCCGAGGCGGCCTCCTCAAACTGCCCGCACACCGAATGACGACGGCCACCGCCAGCGGCGCGTACCCCTTCCTCGCCGAAGGCGGACTCGGCGCACAAGGCATCTACATCGGCCGCGATGTCCATGCCGAAGCCGCGTTCACCTACGACCCGTTCGCGTTGTACGGGCGGCTGGAGGGCTTCACCAACCCGAACATCCTGCTCGCCGGGATCATCGGCATGGGCAAGTCCGCCCTCGCCAAGTCCCTCGCCGTCCGAGCCGTCGCCTTCGGCTACCGCATCTACGTCCCCTGCGACCCCAAGGGCGAGTGGACAGCCGTCGCCCAGGCCCTCGGCGGCAACACCATCGCCCTCGGCCCCGGCCTCCCCGGCAGGCTCAACCCCCTTGACGCGCCCGCCCGGCCGTACGGCATCAGTGAGCAGGACTGGACCAGCGAGGTCCGCAAGCGACGCCTGCTGCTGCTCGGCTCCCTCGCCCGTACCGTCCTGCGCCGCGACCTGCACCCGATGGAGCACACCGCGCTCGACATCGCCCTCGACCAGGTCGTCGCTGCCGCCGAGGCCACCGGCGCCACGCCGCTGCTCGGCGACGTCGCCCACGTCCTGGGCACACCAGCGCGGCTCGACGCGGCCACCGGCGAGCTGTCCGGGCGGCTGGGCCAGGCCGCCGAAGACCTTGCCCACGCCCTGCGCCGCCTCGTCTACGGCGACCTGGCCGGGATGTTCGACGCCCCCTCCACCGTCACCTTCGACCCGGCCGCGCCGATGCTGTCCATCGACCTGTCCCGGCTCGGCGGCATCGGCGACGACACCGCCCTCGTCCTCGCCATGACCTGCGCCTCAGCATGGATGGAGGCCGCCCTCGCCGACCCCACCGGCGGCAGGCGCTGGGTGATCTACGACGAAGCGTGGCGCGTCATGCGGCACGTCGCCCTACTGGAACGCATGCAGTCCCAGTGGAAGCTCTCCCGAGGACTCGGCATCGCCAATCTGATGGTGATCCACCGGCTGTCCGACCTGCTGACCGCAGGCGACGCCGGATCACGGGGCCGTGCACTCGCCGAGGGCCTGCTGACCGACTGCTCCACACGGATCATCTACCGCCAGGAAGCAGACCAACTCGCCACCGCCGCCACCCTCCTGGGCCTGACCGGCGTCGAGACCCAGGCCGTCTCCGCCCTCACCAAGGGACGCGGCCTGTGGAAGGTGGCAGGCCGGTCCTTCATCACTCAGCACCTCCTCCATCCGCGCGAGCGCGAACTCTTCGACACGGACGCCCGGATGCATGCAATCCCCCGCGAGTTCACTGCAATTGAAGGTTTCTCAGCCTCGTCCGCGCCGCACGCCCGCTGAGCGGCGCCCCGTCGGCTCTCTACCGCAATTTCCCGGCCTCGCCAAACGCCTCCAGGCCCGGATCCTCGGCACACCGCCCCTCATGCCACACGCCTGCGCGAAACCGCCCACCACGCCACAGAAGGCCAACACATGTCCGAGCCCATTCCCGCCATCCGTATCGCCCGCCGTCCCACCAGCGGCGTCACCGCAGAAGGCGGTGACGCATTCGCCGCCACGCTCCTGGAACGGGCCGGATTCGTCCCCCAGTCCTCGATCCGCCAGTCCTGGTACCGGCTCCACTACGACATGGGCGAGGACTACGAGAACGAAAAGGCCACCTACGCCTACGAGATGCTGACCGCCGCCCGCTACCCGGTGGTCATCGACCCGTCGCTGCTCCTGTGCAATGACCGCACCGGCACGCCCCCTCTTGCCGCCACGCACGACGTCTACAACCAGACTCTGAGCGCGCTGATCGACGAGATCGTCCACGCCGACGAAGCCGTTGAGGTCGCCGCGCTCCTCTACGTCCTCACCGACGAGAAGATCGGCATGCTGCCCGCGCTCCGCGAAGTGGTGGAGAAGGCCGGCTTCGACCCGCACATAGTCATCGGCCGCCACCCGGACCTGGGGATTGTGGCCGCCAACCGGCACAACACCCCTGTCATCGACCACGTTCTGCGGCGCGTGGGCTTTGAGCCCGTTCCTGACCGCCGCCAGTTGTACGCGCTGGCCGAGCCCGACCGGGACGGGATCCGCCGTACCCGCCAGGCCGTGCAGAGCCTGCGCATCGTGCGCTACCAAGTGGCTGTCGACGCTGATCTCGAGCCCGATTCGCTGCCACCCCGGCCCTTGCACAACCGCCACCGCGACCCGGTCGAGAGTCTGTCCGGGCCGAACGCACACGCTCGCGCCCTCGCCTCCGACATCGCTTCCGGCCGCCTGGTCCTCCTCGATCAACTGCGCGATCCGGAAGGCGCCCTGCGCGCCGTCGGAGCCTACCCCGCCACGGGCGAGGGCGTCCTGCTCTACGGCGAGGGCGACCTGCGGTACGTCGAGACCCGGCTCGCCGATACCGACCGTGCGCTCGCGGCCTTCGCCCACGTCCGCGGCAATGGCCACCCAGTGCCGCCACCGGAGCCGCTGGCACGGGCAGCCACTGCTGTCTCTCCCGCCCGCTCGGCCCTGCGCCTCCCGGGCCGTGCGGCGACCGGCATCCCGGGGAACCACTCCTTGGCTGCATCACCGGCTGCCGGACCGCGGGCGCCAGGGCACCGCTCCCGCTGATCAGCACCTCCGTTCCCAGAACTCCAGGAGCACACTGCAATGGCAAAAAAACCCGACGTCGCCTTCGGTCTTCACCCCACGTTCGGAACCGTGGCCGCCGTCTCCGACGGACTGTCGCAAGCCGAAGCCGCGCTGCGCGCCGCCGGCTTCGACCACCACGAGGAGCTCGACGTCTTCGTCCTCCCCGAGGGTGCCGACCGCCGCGCGATGGTTCAGCTCGTCCGTGACCTGCAAGCCTTCGGGTACACCGTCGCCGCCGACCCCCATCTGCAGGAGCCACAGCAGGTTTCCGGCATCCGCGCGCTGACATCCCGGGTCATTCAGGCGCAGAGTCCGTCCGATATCGCCAATGTCTTCAACGACCTCCTGGACGACCGGGGCGGCGTCATGCCGGAGATGCACCAGCTGCTGGAGGCCACCGCCGAGTGGTGCGAGCGGCGCCTCGGCGACGAGGGCACCGACCTCGCCCGTATCTGCAGGCGCCTTGGCCACAAAATCACCGAGCTGAGCGTAGACCTCGGCTTCACCGGCGCCGACTTCCTCGACCTCGACAGCCCCCTGCCACCACGGCCGACGACCACGGCGCTGTCCCAGCAGAAAAGCCGGGCTCGCGCCGCCACCACCGCCTCTCCCGCGCACTCCGCCACTTCCCGGCCTGCGACAGCCAACAGCCCCACGCCGTCCCACTCGCCCCAGGCTCCCTCTGCCTCGCCAGCCCCCAGCCGATAACCGGCCCATATATAAGGAGCGCGTTCCGTGCGCCTCGAACCACACATATTCTTCGGCCCCCATCCCGACCTTGGTGTCGTCGCCGAAGTCGCCGCCGGCAACCCCCATACCGAGCAGGTCCTGCGCAAGCACCACTTCCGCCAGCACCCGGAATCGGGGCTGTACTTCCTGCCGAGCGACGCCCCCTACAACCGGGTCCTGCGTGCGGTGACCGGTGCCGCCCGCGTACTGCAGGACGCGGGACTGTCGGTGGCAGCCGATCCGTGCCTCATGGTGCCCCCGCCCGCCCCGCGGTCTCCCGGCACGTCCGCTCGGAAGGCCGTCCCGGCGCAGTCTCTGACCGCGCTGACCGCGGAACTGCACACGGCCGACCGCGCGATGGATGCCGCCGAGATCCTGCAGGAACTGCTGGACGAGGACTTCGGCGCCATGGGCGAGCTGGAACAGCTCATCGAGACGACGGCCACCTGGTGCGAGCACCTGGACAGCGACGAGGGACGCGAACTCGGCTCCCGGCTACGCACCATCGCCAACCATGTGGCCTTCCTCGGCGACCGGATAGCCGACGTCGAAGTCGACCTGGCGATCATGCCGGGCCTGATCCCAGCCGACGCCCCACCACTGGCCGCCACTCCCGCCCGCCCGCACGAAGACCTCCTGCCCAGGTACGGGGCTCGTGCCCAGGCCGCCGTGGCCACCTCCCCCACCGACCGGCCCACTCGCCCACCGATGCCACACCGTCCCCGGCGGCAGCCTCTCCGCCGTCTGGTCCCGCCCGCACGCGCTGACCACCCCGCCCGCTCACCACCTTGCGAAGGAGTACCACCGCCATGGCCGTCAAGACGAAATGGACCGTCGAGCACCACCCGTGCGGTCACACCACCACTGTCGATCTGGCCGACCGTCCCGCCGACCGCCGCGCCGGCTACGCGCGCTGGCTCGCCGGACGGTCCTGCTCCGATTGCTGGAAGGCCAGCCGCGACAACGACGCCGAGGAGAAGGCGACGTGGCTGGAGAACAAGCGCGCCGAGGAACAGGCCGAGGCCGAAGCGTGGGCCGAGCAGTACCGGATGCCACCGCTGACGGAACCGATCGCGCGGTGGCCTGGGGCAACCGCTGCCGTCACCAGCTGATGTCCGCCGCTTACACCGCCCTCGTACTGGAAGGCGACACAACGGAACCCGAGTGGCAGGCCATCGAAGACGCTGCCCGGACCGTGACACGGGCCGGGTGGTGGATCGATCAGAGGGAGGCCGACCCCGCTGACCTGCCCGAGCTTCTGCAGGCCGCCACCAACGACGACCGGCCCACCGAGAACCCGTACGCGTAGCGCTCGGCGCCCGGTTTTCTACCACTCCGATCCGGCCGGACCACGCACCCGTTTCTCCGGATCCTCCACCCATAGCCGCGCTACTCCCTTCGACCGAAAGCAACCGCTATGCCTGAACCCCTGATCACCATCGCCCTCGAGCCCAGCGGCCGGGTCAGCGCCCGCGGCGCCGACGCCCTGGCTGCCACCCTGCTGCGCCGGGCCGGATTCACCGAGATCAACGACTGGCACGGTCTGCGCCACCGGATGCCGTTGAGCAGTTCGGCCGAGGAGCGAGCGGCCGTTGCCGGGTACGCGGCGCAGATGCTTCGGGCAGCCCGCTACCGGGTCGACATCGACCCACGGCTGGACCCCGACCCGCCGCAGGCACCCACCCCCACCGACCCCCTTGGGCGATACGCCGTTGGCCGTGGGGTGCTCGACCTGACCGACCGGGTCAACGCCGCCACCACCGCCGGACAGGCAGCCGAAGCCCTGGACCAGATCCTCGATCCTGCCGACGGCATCCTGATCCGCCTTCAGGAAGTTCTGGAAGCAGCGGCCGAGAAGTGCAACGACTTCGACGAAGACGGCAGCAGCTTCGAACTGAGCGACCGTTTCACCGCCGCAGCCGAGCAGCTCACCCAGATCGGCCACGATCTCGACAGCGCAGCCGTCGACTTCCGCGCCTTGGAACCGGCCACACCGGCCCAGCAGCCCCAGGAGCGGAGCTGGCAGGCCCAGGTCGCCGCCTACGACGAGACGGCTGTCACCAGCGCCGCTCGCGCCACCTCACCGGCCACCCGCAATACGGCCGCCTGCGGTAGGCAAGGGGCCGCCCCAGACAACACCGCTGCCCAGCCGGCCGCCCAGCCCGCCCGTCGCCCCCGCTGACCTCCAGTGCCTCTTTCGTGAGCAGCCCCGCAGCTGCCCGGTCTCGTCCCGAGCCAGTGCCGTACGTGCCGTCTCTCCGACGGCCTCGCCAGCGATGCCGGCTGCCTTCACAACAGCCGCGATCACGCCGTGCGGCGCCTCCACCCCAGCCAGCCGACCACGCCCCGATCCGTTGAGGAGTCCCCGATGACCGCCAGAAGAACCGCCCTCCTGCCTCCTTCCCTTCGTTGTCACCGTTCCCGGAGTCTCCTGTGCCATCCGCGCGTTCACGCACGCCCTCGACCACCACCGGAACCGACGCCCTCCTCTATCTCCTGCTCGTCATCGCCGGACTCGGCCTTGTCGGCGGTTCACTGGCCTGGCTGTGCGGCAATCTCGCCGCTCTCGTTACGGGTTCGGGCCGGTGGTCCGTCTACGATCCCGCGACCGCGCTGTTCCATCCCGAGCAGCTCTGGCCTCACCTTCCCCGCCCGGCAGTCATCACCGCTTGTTACGTGCTGCCAGCCCTGGTGCTCCTGCTCACCGCCGCCGCCGGCGCGAAACTCTGGTTGCGGCTGCGCGGCAATCGAAAGGGTCTGGCCGACCAGCGTGATCTCTCCGGGCTGCTGCCCAAGGAGATCAGTGCGAGGGCCAAGGGCCTCCGGCCCAGCCTGAAGGACATGAACGCCAAGCAGATCACGCCCGACGACCGGGGCATCCTGCTCGGCACCCTGAATCCCGGCAACAAGGAGATACGTTCCTCGTGGGAGGACGTCCTCCTGGCGATCATGGCTCCCCGCTCCGGCAAGACGTCCGGCCTCGCGATCCCGGCCATCCTCCGCGCCCCCGGCCCGGTTCTGCTCACCTCGAACAAGGCCGCCCGCGACGCCTACACCGCCACCCTCGACGCCCGCGCCGAAGTCGGCACCGTGTGGACGCTGGACCCGCAGCAGATCGCACACGCCCCGCGCGAAGTGTGGTGGGACATCCTCGCCGACGCCCACGACCTCGCCGGCGCCCGCCGCCTGGCCGGTCACTTCGTCACCGCGTCCGTCGACGAGTCCTCCCAGGGCGACTTCTGGTCGACGGCCGCCGCCAACACCCTCACCGCACTGTTCCTGGCCGCCGCCCGCGCCCGGCGGCCGATCACCGACGTACTGGCGTGGCTCGCCTCGCCCGCCGACCGCACGCCCATCGACATCCTGGTCGACGCAGGTCTCGACGCCGTCGCCGCCCAGCTCCAGGGCACCGTAGCCGGCGCGGTCGAGACCCGCGACGGCATCTTCGAAACGGCCCGCCAGTACGCCGCCTGCCTCCTCGACCCGGGCATCGCCGCCTGGGTCACCCCGGCCCCGGACCTGCCCGAGTTCAGGCCGGTGGTGTTCGCCACCAGCCGCAACACACTGTTCCTGCTGTCCAAGGACGGCGGCGGTTCCGCCTCGGCGATCATCGCCGCAGCCGCCGACGCCGTGATGCGCGCCGCCGTCGTCCAGGCCGAGCGCGACGGCGGACGTCTCGACCCGCCTCTGCTGGCGATCCTCGACGAGGCCGCCAACGTCTGCAAGATCCAGGACCTGCCCGACCTGTACTCCCACCTCGGCTCACGGGGCGTCATCCCCGTCACCATCCTGCAGTCCTATCGCCAGGGCGTACGGGTGTGGGGCGAGGCCGGGATGGACGCCCTGTGGTCGGCGGCGACCGTCAAGCTCATCGGCTCGGGCATCGACGACGCCGACTTCGCGGACAAGCTCTCGCGCCTGGTGGGCGACCACGACGTGCAGACCGTCTCCGTCTCGCACAGTGAGTCCGGCAAGTCCAGGTCCGTTTCGATGCGGCAGGAGCGGATCCTTCCGGCCGACGCGATCCGGGCCCTGCCCAAGGGCACCGCACTGCTGCTGGCCACCGGCATCCGCCCAGCGCTGCTGAACCTCAAACCCTGGTACAAGGAGCCGAACGCCGGTCCCCTCGGCGCCGCCTCAGCCCGCGCGACCAAGGCGATCACCGAACGCGCCCTGTCGAAGTCCCTGGGCCGTGACGACTTCGGGGCCGCGGTATGAGCGTCTGGAACAAGCCCGCCGCCGAGCGTGTGGCCTCCCTGCGCGAGCAGTACGCCTCTGCCGGGGAACCGGTCGCTGGTGTGTCGGACCTGGAGCTGCTCAACGCGGCGTACGAGTCGGTGCTGCGCGAGCAGATCGACACCCGCGACCGCTACATGGGCCTGCTCACGGAGCTGCGCAAGCACGACGACGCCGTTCGGAAGGCGGCAACCCGGGCCCTGACCGACCGTGCCGAGCGCTACGCCCATCACGCGGTGAACGAGTACATGCGCCCGTTCAACGCGGTCCTCTACCGCATCGAGAACCTTCCCGACCGGCCGGGACCGCGGCAGATGGAAGGACTGCGCCAAGCCGCCGACCGCGTGCGGTTCCAGCTGCGTAACGCCCCAAACCATCCCGCGGAACTCAACGATCCCGAAGGCGCCCGGCAAACGCTGCGTTCCATTCACCGCGTTGTCGGCGTCCTGGACGGCCGGGAGGGGCTGAACGGCGACGACGTGCTCCGGCTGGTCAAGCATGCGTTCGCGGTGGCCGACCGGGCCACCCCCAAGCCGACTCCGCCACCACCGGACCTGCCGTTTACCGGACCGGGCTGGGCCGACCTCAAGGGCTTCTGGGCCTACCAGCCCGACAGTTCGGGCGCCCATGTGAAGGCGTACCCGGTCGGCGAGGACTGGTACCTGGACCTGTGGTCGGACGGCGGGCAACTGCTCGCCTTCGGCACCGTTCCAGAAGCCGAGGTCGGCGCCCTCGCCCCGGCCCTCGTCACCCACGCCGACGACTGGGCCCGTGACCGATCCGAGTACGCCTGGCGCCGCTTCACCGACACCGCCCAAGCCACCCGCACCACCAGCCTCGACACACGCACCGAACTCGCACCGGCACCCAACCGTGCACGGCAGCCCAGCAACTCCCGACTCCATGCGGCCACCGCGACCTCTCCCGCCCGGCCGCCCAGCGTCACCGCAGCCAGCCCTGCGCCGACGTCAACCGAAGCGCACCCTGTGCCGCCCACCGTTCCCCGCCGCAGCCGGTAACCCGCCGCCGCGGTTTCTCTCCCATCCCTCCCTGCGCTCAACCTCTGGTCCTGCCGCTCCGGCATCCCGGTCGCGGACGACTCGACGGTCGCTGCGTAGCGCACTGCCTCGCCTCTCGCCTATTTCGTCCTCTCTGCAAGGAGCGTCATGTCCCCGCGCACGCCGACTTCTTCCTCGCTCCGCACAACCGAGCGCCTAGCCGGCACCCCGGCCGTGCGGCGCGGCGGTCACTGGTGGCTGGTCGCCTCCACCGGTTCCCTTCTCGCCAGCGACCCGGCCTTCACGGACGAACTCGACCGGTTCGCCGCCGATTTGGCCGCAGCCGACCAGGCCGTCGCCGAAGTTCTCACCGCACGCACTGCCCGTCACGAGGCTCGGCGATGAGGCCGCTGCTCCAAGCCGAGCAGGCAGTCCTCGGCGCCGTCCTGCTCGACCCCGGCCAGCTTCCCCGCCTTTCGGAGTGGCTGCGGCCCGGTCACTTCTACCGCCCGCACCATGCGGCGCTGTACGCCGCTCTACTCCAACTCCATTCCGACGGACATCCCGGTGCCGCCCCACAGTCCACCGCGACCGCCGCCGAGGGCCGCACGGCGGGTTGGCCCACCACTCCTACGGCGGGCGGTGACGAACGGCTGGCGTGGATGGATGCCGCCATCGCCGAGGTGAACAGCACCGGGGTGCGGGGCCTGACCACGGTCTACCTGCACACGCTGATCGCTGCATGCCCGCGCCCGGCGCATGCCCCGGTCTACGGGCGGATGGTGCTGGAGGGCGCCATCCACCGCACCGTCGCCGAACATGCCACCCGCCTACACCAGACGGCCCGTGCCGACACCGTACGCGGCAGCGCCGAGGACACCTTGCACTACGCCCAGGTCCTCACCGACGTCCTGGGAGATCTCGCTCGACGCTGGGGCACCGACGCCCGCCCCATGGCACCGGCTCCACCGTTGCCCCAGCCTGCCACGTCGAACCAGCCGCCGGTCTCCCAGGAGCAGCTCGCCGACGAGGAGTACCTGCTGGGCGTGCTCAACGCGCACCCCGACGCGCTCGGCGAACTGGTGGGCTGGCTGCGGCCGGAGGATTTCGCCGACCCGGGACACGGCCGGATCTACCGCTGTCTGGGCGCGCTGCATCACCGGGGCGAGCCGGTCGACGAGGTCACCGTCCTGTGGGAGGCCCAGCGGCGCGGCGCCCTCGGAGACGGCACGCTCACCGCCGAGGACGTCCTGCGCCTGTGCGACTCCCGCGCTGCCGGTGGCAGCGCCGACTATCTCGGCGAGCAGGTCGTCCGGGCCGCCCTGGTCCGTACAGCCGCCGGTGCGGCCCGGCAGGTGCGTGCGCTCGCCGATGACGAGTCCCTCGCCCCCGGCCGTCTCATCGGCTTTGCCCTGTACGCGCTCAGTCCGTTGGAGGACATCCGCCGCCGCTGGAAGACCGCCAGCGGCGTCCCCGAGCCGCAACCCGCACCGCAGTCGGTCGGCCGTGTTCCGTCGGCCCGTACGGATGCCGCCCGCGCCCGCAGTCGGCCGCACCCTCCCTCATCACCTGCTTCACCGGCCGGCTCGTCCGCCGCCGTGGCTTCCCCTGCCCATCCACCTCGACGGAGCCCTTCATGACCCCGCCTGCCTTGACCGCCGCCGACTCCCGCGCCCTGTACGCCCTGGCGGAGGAGTTCACCGCCGCCCGCCGACGCCTCGACGCCGCCCGGCGGAGCGGCGACGGTCTGCCCGCGCTCACGGCCGCTTCCCATCAGCTCCAGTCCCTCGGCCGCCTCGTCGGCGGCCTCACCGACGAGGTCCTGTTCCGTATCGCCGAGCCCGGCCGCCGCACCCCGCAGGAACGGCGTGCCGTCGGCGTGCTGGCCCGGGCCGTAGCCCCCGCGGCACGCGCTCTGGAGCAGTTCGCCGAGGCGTACGAGCAGCTGGGCCTGCTCTACGAGTACGCCGACCACCCGGTCAACCCCGACCTGGCCGACATGCGGAACTCGGCAGTCGACGTGATCCACGACCGGCTCGACCAGTCGCGGACCGCGCTCCAGGACGCCTCACATGCCTTGCACCTGGAGACCGACCGCGCCGGCGCCGTCCTGCCCCGTACAGCCGCCGCACACAGTCGTACAACGGTCCCCGACTCCAGCGCTGCCACCAACAGCACACCGACACGAGCAGCACCAACTCCTCCCTCTACCGGTCAGGTGCCCCGTCACGGACGTTGATGTGCCCGGCCGCAGCGAGCCGCTGATCGGAAGCCTCTGCTCCGGCTACGGCGGTCTGGATCTCGGCGTCCAGGCCGCGCTCGGCGGCACTCTCGCCTGGCACGCCGAGATCAGCCCCGACGCGTCCCGGATCCTCTCCCGGCACTGGCCCGGGGTGCCCCCGTTTCGGCGACATCACAGCCGTCGACTGGGCCCAGGTGCCAAGGGTGTACGTGCTGACAGCTGGCTTCCCCTGCCAGGACGTGTCCGTCGCCGGCCGCCGCGCCGGACTCGCCGAAGGCACCCGCTCCGGGCTGTGGCACCACATTGATATTACTTGCGGATCGAACCCCACTCCGCAGCATTGAGCGCTGGAAGTTCGCCATCTTTCCAATTATCCGGGCCAGGGAAAATACACTTCGGCCATTGGAAGTTTGCGAGCGCCGTAAGAACCGCACACACCAACAGGAGGCACACAGTCGAGATCACAACCCAAGAAGTTCGGTAGGAAATGAGTAGAGCAGCCATACCCAGCACAGTCCCACATATCCCTACGGTAGTCGTGAGGGTGATCCTCCAAAAGTACTTACCCAGCAGCCACGCATCCTGGCGCTGAAAATGCCTAACATCTTCGATCTTCTTCGCATCTACCGTGGCTTCTGGCACCCATTCCAGCCTCTCGCTAGGACTGGACGTATAGCGCGTTACAATGCCGATAAATAGCAAGGCGGAAAGCAAAAAAGCTACTGCAACTCCAAAAAATACGACGGCTAGATCACTCCAAACTCCGCGCGAGTCCCTGACTGCCACCACGGAGTTTGTAAGCGAAAATCCCCCAAGGATCGCTATTGGCGTTCCAGCCACAGAAGAGAGAGCGCGATGGGAATTTAGCTCGCGAGCCCAAGCCCATACTGCCACATCAACCTCCTACCGGCACCTAGGACAGGGAAATGGGCCACCGCACCACGGACAATGGAGCCGCGCAAGCGGGACCCTCCTCACACTTTCAAAATTTGCATCGCGCAGGATTCTTCGGAAGTGCCTTTCAGCAATACCAGACCCGGCATTTACGCGGACATCCTTGATTATTGCACCGACATCAATCCCTGGGTTTTCGTCATCCAGCCGCGCCACCCATAGTTTTTCCCCCTGTGAGATCCTTGGGACTCGACTGTTGATCTTTCGGATCTGACCGTTAGCGTAGACCAACTTCGGAGCGCCACGCCCTTTTTCGCCACCCTCGCTGGACACCACTAGCGCTTTATGCACCCTTGGATTTTGCCGCCAATCACGCTGCACTGATTCTACATATCGACTCTTGCCGACGATTACAATATCACCAGGGACGATATTTCTACCCTCTGCGGAACCCTTTGTCATGACGGTCCGACTCCCATACGCATGTCCCGCGGAATTCTTGCGTTTCTGGGGTGATCTAACATTCAGGCTACTTGGCATAATCTGCCCCGGCGAGCGCAGGCACCCGTCCGGGTGAGTCGGGGAAGACCACAGCGGGCACGCCTGGGTGCACTTCGACCCAAATCCGGGCCATTGTCGAAGTGTCGCGTGGTCACGGTTGCCGGGTCCAGTCCGTCCACTCCTGGGTGTGACTGCCTCGCCCACAGGTTTCGGGAACGCGGCCGACCAGCCGGGTCGCCGACCGCGGTACGGCTCGGACATGAGCGTGGGGGCCGTACGCCGCCGCCATCGCCCGCTGGGAGAGCCTCACCCGCCCGGCGCCTCGTCCCACCGACGATCTGGGCCGCCTGAACCCGGCGTTCGTGGAGTGGATGCAAGGACTCCCCGACGGATGGGTGACCGCCGCCCCCGGCCTGGGACGCCCCGCCCAGCTCACCGCGCTCGGCAACGGCGTCATCCCCCAACAAGCAACCCGTGCCTTGGAGTTGCTCGCACCGCCGTTCCCGGCCTGCCCGCGCTGCCGCACGCGGTGACCCGCTCTATCGCACATTCCCGGCCGCACCAAATCCGACTTCCTGCGGATTCTTGGGCCCTCGGCAGCCACACCCCGCCCGAACGGAGCCGCATGCCGCCCCGCAGACCTCCTGCCTTGTCTCGCCACAGGGCCGACCCTCCGCCGCCCTCCCCTCCACATCCCATCCACGACCGAAGGGACGCCCTCCATGAGCGACCCCGCAGCCACCAGCGCCGACGAGCCCATACGCGTATCCGACCACGATCTCGACGACCTCGCCGCGACCCTCGAACGGCTGGTCAGGACGGCCGAAGCCCAAGGCCGGATGCTGGAGCGGCTCAAGGCCGAGGGCTCCGACACCCACCCCGCCGGCGATGACGCAGAGGACCACGGTCCCGAGCAGGAGGACAACGAGCTTCAGGGCGAGCCGGACTCGGTTCGAGAGGCAGCCGGGGACTCGGGGCCCGCTTCGGTATTCATCCTGGCGCTGGACAACCAGGCGTACGGCGTCGAACTTCACGCCCTGACGGCGTGGGTCAACCATCTCCTGCTGCCCGTCTACGGGCGGGAGATCACGACCAGCCGCCCCTGGTGCCACCAGTGGCACGAACACCCCGAAGCCGTCGCCCGGCTGCACGCGCTGTGGCTGGCCTGGCAGCAGTTCACCGATGTCGAGGCCGGACTCGCCGGCCCCTCGGTCTGGCACCGCGACCACCTCGACCCCACCTGGTTGCAGCTGCGCGCTCCGGACGGGCCGTTCGCCGCCTGCACCACCAGCCCCAACCGGCCCCATCACCGGCTCCTGCCCACCCCCGCCCCCGAACCGACCGAGCTGGAACTGGCGGCTTGAGCATGCCCGACACCCCCAACTACCGCCTCGACGGGCTCTCCCCCGCCGACGATGCCGCCGCCGAAGCCGAAGGCAACATCGCACTGTGGGACGACCTCTTCAGCACCCTGGCCGAACACCACACCCCCGATGGACAGCACAGCTACTTCGTCGTCCATGACGGCTCGGCCACCTGGGGCATCCCCGGGGCACCCCAGTTCATCGCCCTGCACATCACCCGCGACCTCACCGCCCGTACCTTCCGGATCGAGCAGGCCAACCAGCCGACCGTGCCGTTCGCCCAGCTGTGGCTGGCGGGCCGCGGCTGCCCGCCGGACGCCCTCCAGTTGCCCGACGACCAGTACCTTGAGCCCGCCGACGCCCTCACCACCCGCATCGAGCGCCAGATCCGTCACTCCGGCACCCGGTACGAGATCAAAGACCACTACACCCACGACTCCGCCCCGTACGAGACGTGGGTCATGGTCCGCGACAGCGACCCCAGCGCCGCCGATCAGCCGGTGAGGATCTTCCTGGAAGACGCGGACCTCGACGCCCTCACCTACACCCTGCGTGAAGGCGCCTTCCGCGACGGCACCAGCGCCAACCAGTGGCTGTTTGACCGCGACACCCCGCTGCCCGAGCCGCCCGAGCACCTGATCTCGGCCGATCGACGCACCCGGGCCGCGCTTGCCCGCTCCACCACCAGCCGGCTGGCAACCACTGCCTCAGTGCACGCGCCTCCCGCTGGTCCCGCGCCGTCGGCCGGTACTCCGTCGCACCGTCGAGGGGGCCGCTCGTGAGCCGGGCCAGGTTCGGATTCGCCGCGCACCCCGAAGCCCTCGCCGATCTGCGCGAAGTACCCGACCACATTCGTGATCTGGCGCTGCTGGAACTCCAGCACCTCGTCCACGGCAACGAACGCGGTGCACCTCTGGTCGGCCGCCTCGCCGGTTGCCACAAGGTCTACGTCGACCCGAAGGCCGAATGGCGCCTGGTGATCCAGTTCCGCAACGCCCCTGCGGGCAGCCGCCACGACCGGGAGATCTACCTCATCGCAGCCGGGGAGCGCGAGGCCGGAGCGGTCTACCGGGCCGCTACCCAGCGCCTGAACCGAGACGCCGAGACCACGCCCGAAGCCGCTCCGCTCCGCCGCCAGGCCGAGGCCGCCCGCGCTCGCTCCCCGCATCTCCGCAGCGTGCCCGCCACCTCGGCGTCCCCGAGCGACGCTCCCCGCCCGCGCACCACCGCGGAATCCCCCGTCGTACGAAAGGCCCACGCATGACCGCCACCCGCGATGCCCTGGCCGATCTGCTCACCGAGGCCGCGCAGCAGGTGGGCTCCGTGCTCACCGCGCAAGGCCCCGCCGTCGGCACGTCCGCCCGCCCCTACCTGACTCCGTTCCTCGGCCCGCTGGCCGCAGCCACTCCCGTCCTGCACTCCCTGTCCGAGCAACTCGACGCCTACTTCAGCGACCCGCTGCCCAAGACTCCGGCCGGGCTGTTCACCCTCGCCTGCCTGGCCGCCGCCAACGGCCAACTCAACGAAGCGACAGCGGAGTTCATCACCGCCATCGAGTCGGTGTGCAACCGCGCCGGAATCAGCCCCGATTCCAGCGCGCAGCCCACCGCGACCACGGACACGGACGACGCCGTCGGCACGGCGATCGCATTCACCACGACCGAGTGGGACGCCATACAGAAGGCGGCCCGCATCGGCGGCCTGGACGCCGGCGAGTTCGTCGCTGTGTCCGCGTCGGCGGTTGCGGCCTCGCTGCTCTTCACCGATCTGTGCCGCGAGATCTTCGAAGGGCTGCTGACCGATGCCGAGTACGTCCGTACCGGCCCCGACACCGACGCCGCGCTCGGTACCGATACCGAGAGCCTGCCCACGATCGTCCAGCGTCTGCTCGATGCCCCGGGTGCTGCCGCTTGACCAGCCACCCCACCACTTTCGCCGCCCCGGACCCGGCAGCCCAGCCCGCCGCCACACCCGCGTATCACCGCTCCCGCTGATCTCCCGATCCCTGTCCCGACCGAAAGGACCCGTTCAATGACAGACCCAACCACCCTGGACTCTTCGCGCCGCCTCATCGAGCGGCAGTACGGACGGCCGATCCAGCATCTGACGTACGACACCATCCCCCGGCCCGGCCGGGACCACGACCCCGTGCTCTCCACCGCCCTGAACCTCTACGGCGGGTTGCGGGAGACGGCAGCCCGGCTCACCGAGGCCCGGCAGAGGGTGCGTCAGCTCCTCGACGAAGGCCACGACAGCACCATCGACGGCACCACCCGCCTACTCAACCTCGCCCAGGACATCCACGCCCTCACCACCCGGCACATCACCGAGGCCCGGGCCCTCGGTGACCTCCTCGGCGCCCACCAGCCTCCGCCGCCGCTGCCCTGCGCAGCGTCCACCGGCATCTGTGCGGACCACGACCTCGACGAACTACTGCCGCTCGCCCGACGGATCGCCGCGGGCTCGCCGCACCTGACGCGCGCCACGCTCGGCCCCGCTCTGCGCGCCCACGGCATCCGCGTCAGCAACCAGCGCCTCGGCGCACTTCTGAACCGCCTGCGCACCGAGACCTTCCTCGGCGCCGCTGCCTAGTCCCGCCCCGCCCTGATCACGGAGTCATGACATGACGTTCTGGCCGACCGACGCCGACCCCGGCCACCTGGAGCAGGCCCTCGCCCGTCTCTCCCCGCGCTGGACCACCTGGACGCTGCTCACTCTCCAGCGCCACGATCACCTGCGCATATCCGAACTGGGACACGCTCTCCCTTGGATCTCAGGCACAAGCCTCAGTCAGCAGATGCCCCGCCTGCAGCATCACGGCCTCGTCGACCGGACCGGGCGCGGCCAGTACCAGCTCACCGACGCCGCCCGGCAGTTGGGACCGGTCTACGAAGCCCTCACCTCTTGGGAGCGCACCCACTTCCCCACGGACCGGCCGACCGCCGAGGCCGAGCGAATCGAGACCGCGCTCGCCCGGCTCCGCCCACGGGACACCACCACCGTGCTCCACTTCCTGGCCCAGCGCCCGCGGGCATCGTTCACCGAGCTGCAGCAGCCCATCGGGCGCCCCGGGTCGGCCTACGCCCGCCTGCAGCGGATGCAAGCCGACGCGCTCCTGGCCCGCACGGGCCACGGCCGGTACGAGCTGACCGAGACCGGTGCCGCCGTCGGCCCCGTCTACGAGGCACTGAACACCTGGTCTCCCGGCCCCACCACCGCCCCGGCGCCAGCGCACATCACCGCCCCGGTCGTGCAGGAGACGGTCAGCGCCCGCGCCACAGCGGCACTTCGTCGTACGACAACGGCCGTCCAGGGGCTGTTCTCCCACGCTCCCGCATCCGAATCGGCCATGCCCGCTGCATGGACCGCCGCTTCCCGTCCCCTGCACACCCGGTGAACCGCTCCATGCCGCCGCACAGAGTCCCGTCGGCACCGCCCACCCACAGCCATCGCGCCCCTGCACTGGCAGCTGCGCCTCCTCGCCCACCTCCGAAAGACGCTCGCCCATGCCCTCCGCGCCCCAGCATCCGCCCGCCCCGGACGACGACCTCCTCGTCGGACCTGTCTACCTCGCCGGCCCCGGCAACCCGGCCCTGATCACCGAACCCCTACGCGCCACACCCGGGTGGGCCGAAAGCCAGACCCCTACCGGCCGAGTGTTCTCCAGCCCCTGCCTACGCGCCCAGATCGCCGAACTGCCCTCGTCCCGCTACGGCGGCTGGAAGATCTCCTGGTCCCGGGAACCCCTCGCCATCCCGGCCTGGATCGCAACCTTCACCCGCAACACCCCTGCCGAGATCGTCTCCGCGTTCACCACCACCCTCATGCGCGGACTGGACAACGACCACAAGGACTTCCTCCCCGGCGGCCCCCACTACACCCCCATCGCCCCCGGCGACGTCCTCATCGCCCGCGGCTGGAAGGACGAGGCCAACGCCCTCTTCCAGTACCAGCACTCCCCCGACCGACACGCCTACCTCAGCCTGCGCCAGTACGACGCCGACTTCCACTCCGAGTTGGAAGGCGACGTCTCCGCCGAACGAACCATGTACGCGGGCGTCGAGGCCGCCAACGGGCCCCGATGGCACGCGGACTTCACCTCCGCCACCCCGCTGCACTTGATCATCGCCGCAGCCGACGCCTTCTCCAGCCGGGCACCGGTCCGCCGCAACCGGCGCGACATGCCCGAGCGCAACCTCCCGTACCTCACCACCCAGCCCGCCACGTCCTCGCGCGTCACTGCCGCACGTGCCCGCACGACTGCTGGGCCGCTGGTCACAGGCTCATCGGCGGCACCAGCCGCAGCGCCAGTGACACATCCGGGTGTCGCCAATCCCCGGCGATCCCGCCGCTGACCTCACCAGCCCTCACACCTCACGGAGCCACCCATGCTGACCCCCGAGGACGACGCCTACTGGCGGACGTACCACGTCGCGCCCCGGTACCTCGCCGGATCGCTCGGCGCCGACGACGACCCCAGCCTGAAGCCGTTCGTAGACCTGGACTGGCTGCACCACCACATCGACGGCGACCTGGGCAAGGACGTCTTCGTCTCCCCTGACGGGCGTCTGCGGATCGGCTTCTTCGGCGACGACTACATCCTGTGGAACATCGCTGCCTACGAGGATCCCTTCGGCCCTCGTCGCTGGGCCGCGACCTTCAACCAGAACACACCGCCGGAGATCGTCGCCGCCTTCACCACGGCTCTGGCCCGCGACTACGAAGAAGGCAACAACCGCTTCCTGGCACGCCCACCGGTGCGCTGGCACGAGCAGACCCAGCCCCTGACCGAGGCGGGCTGGACCCGCGACTGGGGCGCCGAGATCGGCACCGTGGAGATCCTCGCCCCGGACAAGCAGGCCGGCATTCTCCTCGACCTCCGCTGCCAGGACCCCGAGGACCAGCAATGCCTGCTGTGGTCAGGCCCTCCGGGCTGGGGAACCCGCGCGGAGGCCACCTTCACCACCGGCACCCCCGCCCACCTCGTCACTGCCACCGCCGCGGCCATGGCCGACCCCGCGCCCGTCATCCGCTACGAGCGCAGCATCCCGCGCGGGCTCCGCGACCTGGTCCAGCTCACCCCGGTCGAACCGCCGCAGCCCGCGAAGCCCACCCCGCTCGATGTCCACCGCACCGCCGTCACCCAAGCCGTCGAACGCGCCTTCCGCAGCTCCTCGACCAGCCCCCGCGCCGTGGCTGCCCGCGCCCGCACCACTCTGCCGAGCCCAGCACATTCGGCCGACTCTCCAGCGCCGCAAGCCCCGCAGCCAGGTGTCCACCCCAACTCCGCTCGGCCTGGCCCGCGTCGGTAGCCCGCCCTCCCTGCCGCCGCACGCGCTAAATCTCCCATCCGCGTGGGCCCCGCCACCACGTCGGAAGCGGCCATCGCATCACGTACGGCTGCCATGGCGCCGCAGTTGGCCCCCGTCCACATCCCGTCGGCCGAGACCAGCCGAACCGCTCCACACGCGAGCCGCTGACGCCGTTCGTCCTCGCTCTTCGCCCATCACCCTCGCCTCGCCCTGGAGTCCTTCCATGCCCCGCCCCACCACCACGTCCGGACTGCCCTCGGGCTGGCTGACCCGCTGCTACCTGCTCCGGGCCGCCGACGGCGTGGCCGGCACCACCGTCATGTACGCCGTGCCCCTGATCATCCTCACCACCACCGGCTCGGCAGCCCTGACGGGTCTGGCGTTCCTGCTGGAATGGCTGCCCCGGCTGCTGACCATGGTCGGCGCCGGACCGCTCGTCGACCGGCACCGCCCAGAGCGGGTATTCGCCTACGTCTCCGTGCTGCGCACCCTGGCGGCCGTGACCACCGGCATCGCCCTCCTCCTGGGGGACGGCAGCGCGGCGAGCGCGGTCGTGATGGGGTTCGGCGTGCTGTCCGGCATGCTGACCGAGGTCTCGTTCCTGACCGTGGAGTCGCTCGGCGCGCAAGCCAGCCGGCACGCCGCCGACCGGGCACACCGGGTTCAGACGGTGCTGGTCGGCATCGACCAGTCCGCCCTGCTGGCCGGACCCCTCCTCGGCGGCCTACTGCTGCTCGCCGGACCCACGGTCCTGCTCACCGTGCTCGCCGCGCTGTCCCTCGTCGCCGCCGTCGGCACCCGTGGCCTGCCGCCCACCCTGCGGGCGGCGGACAGCCTGCCGAAGCGGTCGTCCACGCCCTGGGCCGGACTGGCCACCGGCTGCCGAGTGATCGCGGCCCGGCCTGCCCTGGCCTGGCTGGTGGCGTCCATGACCACCTGCGGTCTGGTCTCCGGTGTCCTCCAGGTCAGCGCTCCGATCACGCTGACCAACGACTTCGAGGTCTCCACCGTGACTGCGGGCACCGTGTGGAGCGTCGCCACCGTCCCGTCGCTACTCGCGATCGCCGCGGCCCGCGAGGCCATCGACCGGTACGGCCTGTGGGCCACCGGCCTTGCCGGGGCAGCTGCGCTGTCGGTCGCGGCGCTCACCGCCGCCCTGGCCCCTTCCGCGCTGCTCTACGGCGTCGCGCTGGCGGTACTGCTGTGCGGCGAGGGGGTGTTGAGTGTGGTGCTGCGCACCGCCCGCGCCCGGCTCATCCCGCCCGCTGTGTTCGCCTCGACCCTGGCCGTCACCCTGCTGGCGATCCTCGCCCCGTACCCGCTCGCCGGCGCCATCGTCGCAGTCCTGCCGCCCGAACGGATCCCGGCGTTGGTGCTGACCTGCGCACTGCTGCAGATCGCGGTGACCGCACTCGGATTCCGCGGACTGTGGCACCACCGCGCCGCCTACACCGACTCCAACCACTCTCCGAGCTGTGCCCCGCGCCCGGAGTCACCGCTCCGCGACGCAGCCTGAGCCACCCCGCACATCACCCAGCACAACGGCCGACGGATCATGAAGCCCATTTGCGGCTCAGAGCGAGTTTGCCGACCCGGTGTGCTTGACGCTGCTCGTTGATCCACTGCTCGACCCGGTCCACGGATTCCGCGACTGGTCGATGCGTGGTGTCGAGCAGCTGCGTGCTCCATCGGGGATCACCGGCATTCCACCCGGTCCAGCGGTGCCAGACCATCTCGGGCCAGCCGTCGTGGACGATGACATGGGGCCGATGCCGGGGGCCGAGGGCGTGCTTGCGGTGCCACGCGGCCCAGCCGAGGAAGGCGTCGACCGCCTGGGTGTCCCACCGCCCATGGTCACGCCCGGCGAGGCGAGAGCGCCGGACCTCGTCGGCGACATCGACCAGACACACAGC
The DNA here is from genome assembly GCF_055632315.1 of Streptomyces sp. PSU-S4-23. Lineage (NCBI taxonomy): Bacteria > Bacillati > Actinomycetota > Actinomycetes > Kitasatosporales > Streptomycetaceae > Streptomyces > Streptomyces sp. PSU-S4-23. The sequence goes on from NZ_JBVMUU010000002.1 coordinate 2,325,405, forward strand.
GATGCCGTCCAGCCGTGGGGCGGAGGGCGCGGCCAGGATTTCACCCAACGGGGACTGTCCGGTGAGCAGCAGGTCGATGCCGCGGTCCTGGTACTCCAGCGCCCGGCGCACCCACATCTCGGTCATGCGATGGCGCCAGTGCCGGTCGGCACCCTCCGGCACACTCAGTTCGTCGAAGTCGTGCACGGCGATCTCCCGGAGCCTGTCAGCCACGGCGTAGGCGAGCGTCGTCTTCCCCGAGCAGCTGGACCCGGTGAGCTTCAACAACATTGCGCCAGGGTGCCAGTGCCACGGCATCTTCCTCGACCGATTTCTGTCGGCGTGGCCGCTGCCGAGCAAACGGATCCTCCCATGCCCTCGATTTCCTGATCAGCGCCCGCTTGTCCTCCCCGACCGTCCGACCTGCGGGGCAAGCCCGCCCCAGGCCGCACTTGCCTGATACGTCGCCTCTCTCGACACGCCTGGCCCAGTCTTGTGCCCTGCCGACACCGTGGGCGCCGCACACCGCCACCACCGCCCGGTCAGGTTCACCGTCCCGCGCTGCACCAGATCAGCCGCGACGGTGTTTCGTCGTACGGGCCGACATCCAGTTCGCCCACGGCAGACGCAAACCACGCGCAACCCGCTTGAGACCACGGCGCGGTCCAAGGGAACGTACGACGGCTCGGAAAGGTCCCAGGTCAACGAAGGGATTCACGTCATGCTCAACACACCGACCGCGCCCGCACCCACCCTCCTCGACCATGCCGAACGGCCGCTGTACCGCGTCGCCCCGCGCTACCTCGCCGGCCCCGGCGAGGACGGCGCGGGCACCGTCATCCAGACCCTGACCGACGCCGGTTGGACCGCTGCGACGTGGATGGACAACACGCGCGTATTCGATCCCAGCCAGCGCTTGGCCCTCGAATTCCTCCCCGAGGCCCAGACCGTGCCGCGCCTCGAAGGCCAGCGCGTGCTGTGGCGACTGTGGGCCCGCCGCGACACCCTCAGCCCCCTGGCCTGGACCGCACTGTTCACCGACGAAACACCCGAAGAGATCCTCCTGCCGATGATCAGCGCACTGGCCACCGCCCCGGACACGGTCCTGGAGCAGGCGCTGCGATACCCCACCCGAACCGAGGCCGATGACGCGACGGTCGTCGCCCCTCTCGCCGCGGCCGGATGGTCTCCTGATCCGACCGAGCAGTCGTCCCACACGTATCACGCGCCGCGACTCCAGGCCCGCCTCACCCACCAACTACCTGGCTGCGACGGTCACTCGGACCACGCGCCCGCCCGCTGGCTAGCCACCGCCCGTCTCATCTACGACGCACCCGCGCAGTGGGCCGCCTCCTTCGACGACACCACACCGACAAGCATCCTCGCCGCCTTCACCACCGCGCTCGCCGACCCGAACCCGGTCGACCGCTACCAACTGCCCCGAGGCGCCGAGGCGTATCTCACCCTCACCCCCGCCTGATCCACACCGCGCCATCCGGTCGGCCCGGACGTCTCTGGGCCGACCGCTCCCTCCCCATGCCCTCTCCACAACGGCCTGTCTTGGCCCACCACCGCGCTCCCTGATAGCCCATCACAAGGACGGGTCGCACTCCCAGCCGTCTCACAAGCACTCGTCCGGCGAGCCCTTCCACCCCACTGCCCCGGCGCCGTGACCACTTCGAGTCCATCTGCAGTGCGGCACCTGGAAGCTCTCCGGGGGCGTCGAGACCTACGTCAACAAGGAGCGCAAGCGACACCTCGCCATCCGCCACGCCGCCGAGCCCGCCGAGGGCTGGGCCGTGCTGCGCCGACTCCTGCGCCTCGACGCCACCTGAGCCTCACGCCGTTCTCTCCCGCCCCTGCCCGTTTCCCGTAGGAGGTCTTCCCGTGTCCCGGTTGCTGACCGTCAGCCAGCTCATCCACCAGCTCCAGACTCTCGACCCCGACCGCCCAGCACTCCTCGCAGTCAACCCCGACTGGCCATTCGCCCATGTCATCGGCCGAATCGTCGAAGGCGAGGGCGACAGTGGCCCGGCCGTGTACATCGCCGAGGACGGACAGCACGGCTACCTTCCGCGATCCGTCGGCGACGCCTTGGGGTGGCACGAGGAGAACTGGGATCCCGGCCTCCACCCCGCAACCGGTGGCGCCGACCAGGAACCGTGGTACCTCGACGCGCAGGACGCCGCGTACCTCGTGACCGAGTTCTTCCACCACCGCGCGGGCTGGACCGCGTACGACACCGATACCGAGGGTGTGTACGCCGCCCCCAACGGTCATCTGACGGTCCGCTGCGCGGACAGCGGCTGGTCCTTCGAAGCCCGCCGTACTCCCGGCGGCGAGGAGGTGTGGCAGGCCGACTTCGGCGCCGCCGTCCCGCCCACCGCCATCAAGGCGTTCGCCGCAGCACTGCTTGGCCCGGAGCCCACTCTCTGATCTCACTCGTCGTGTTGCTGCCCCGCGGACTATTCAGCCCGCGCGGGGCAGCGCTCCATCGTGATCGTCCGCAGCTGGAGGAATCATTCCCCCATACACCACCGCCTGCCCGCCCTTCGTCGCCCTCCGGACTCTGACAACCCACCCGATGCCCGACGGTGTACGCGGAGCCCTCGTCCACCACGTATCCGGCAACCCCACCCACACCCTCAAGGTCAGCTGGTTGCAGGCCGATCGCCCCGGCCGCGTACCGCCCGGCCGGATCCTGCTGAGCTGGACCCGCGCGCAGGACGGCTGTACGAACGTCACGGCCTACCTCGGTCTGCCGGCAGCCGAGGTACTGCTCGCGACCTGGCCTGACAGTGAGGATGTGACGTGGTGACGCTGCTGGCGGGTCTGACCCTTGGCCTGACTGACGTCTCGACTGTCCTGTTTGGGATTTGTCGGCCCGTCGGGCGGCGTCACCACGCACGCGGCCGGACGGGCGTTTGTGACTTCATAGGAGCTTGGTCCAGAAGCCCCGTCACTGTCTTGTCCACCCGCCCGACCGGCGCGTGCCGCCCTCGGAACGGACACGCAAGGACGGACATGACCAGCATGACGCACGATGGCCCGGAGATCACCGGCGGAGTCGACACCCACGGCCTGACCCACCACGCCGCGGTGATCGACTCGGTTGGTCGGCACCTGGCTGACCGGGAGTTCCCGGCCACCATCCGCGGCTACCGAGATCTGCTGGACTGGATGCGTTCGCACGGTGAGCTGGCCGCGGTCGGAGTGGAAGGCACCGGTGCCTACGGTGCCGAACTCGCACGGGTACTGACGGCGGCCGGGGTCACAGTCGTCGACGTGGACCGGCCCGACCGCAAGACTCGGCGGCTGAAGGGCAAGTCGGACCCGATCGACGCCTACGCCGCCGCGACGGCCGTACTGTCCGGCCGGGCTGTTGGCATCCCCAAGAGCCGGGACGGTGCGGTAGAGGCCGTGCGAGTGCTGCGGATCGCGCGCCGCAGTGCCGTGAAGGCCCGCACTCAGGCGATGAACCAGATCCGGGGCCTGCTGGTGTCGGCCCCTGCGATGCTGCGTGAGCAGGTCGCGGGCCTGGACCGAGCCGCGTTGATACGCGCCCTGGCCCGGCTGCGGCCCGGTGATGACTTGTCCCGCCCGCTGGCGGCGACCCGGGCGGCACTGCGACGCCTGGCCTGCCGCCACCAGGCGATGGACGCCGAGATCGCCGGCCTGGATGCCGAGATCGGCCCACTGGTCAAGCGGGCCGCCCCTGCTCTGCTGGAACTGTTCGGTGTCGGCGCCGAGACCGCCGGGCAGCTTCTGGCCTCGGCCGGGGACAACCCGGAGCGGATGCGCTCCGAGGGCGCGTTCGCGCACCTGGCCGGCGTCGCGCCGATCCAGGCGTCGTCCGGCCGCACCCACCGCCACCGTCTCAACCGAGGCGGTGACAGGGCCGCGAACAACGCCCTGTACACGATCGTCTTGACGCGCATGCGCTTTGACGAACGCACGCGCGCTTATGTCGAACGCCGCACAAAGGAAGGGCTCTCCAAGCCGGAGATCATGCGTTGCCTCAAACGGTTCGTCGCCCGCGAGGTCTACCGCGCTCTCACCACCAAACCAACGGGCCAAATCACCCGAACCAACCTCGCTCCAGTGGTTTGACAACCATAGGAGCATCCTGACCGGCGAATGGAGCCACATCGTCCACCCCACCGTCGTCGAGGTGACGGGCCTGCACTCCGCCCTCACCCTCGCCACCTTGATCCTAGAGCTGCTCGCCGGCTAACGCTTCCAGTCCTGCCTGCTGACATCTCGAAAGCCGTAACCGCTCGCGGTGGCGGCCGTCGGCGTACGCTTCCGATGCCACGCGCCGCTGGAATGACCCGTTCCCGATTCTTGCGCTGACTCGACGATGTCGCGACCAGGGCACCGCGTCAGCACTGCGCCCTGTACGGTCAGGCCACCGTCGGCACGAACTGCGAGGGAAAACCGATGCCAGGCCCGGCCGGTTCTCACCACTGCCGCCGGGTCAGGGAAGACGCAGGTGCCAACAAGACTGTCTTGTCGGTTCCAACTAACGTGGCACGGCACAAGGGCGCGCAAGGTGACCCACGAGGGCTCTTGTCGAGTTCTTACCCATTGATCCACTTCTTCCTTCATTTCTTGGGAAAGTCTTGAAGTGGATCAGGGAACTCATCTGCGACTCAAATATCAAGTGACGCCGAGTTCAAAGTGGGTGAAGCGCACAATAGGGACACTCCTAGAGGTCGGCATAACGTAACGACTTTTATGTACCTTCGCGATTTTTTGGGTTTAGGGCGAGCTTCCCGTCTAGCTGTCATGGGTGAGCTGCGCACCTTCCGTGAAGATCAGTTCGTTTCTGTTGGCTCCGCATTGCGGAGTGTCAGGGAGGGAGCTGATCGTGCGTCACAGACCTGCGACCCGTGGCAGACCGAAGAAGAAGAGACAGGCCCGGCGGCTGCGGCATATAGCCATGAGTGTGGTGCTGGCGATGGCGGTGGAGACCGCAGTGATCGCGGAGGACACCGAGATGGCGTTCGCCGTGAGCGCGGGCACCACAGCATCCGAGTCCACATCGTCCGGTTCCTCCCAGGCGTTGGGTCCTGCTCAGGCGCAGGATGAGGCGTCGGCGGTGCTGATGGCCCGTCTGCAGAACCGGAAGATCGAAGTACTGTCCGCGCGGACGACGGACTCGACCACGTGGGCACTGCCCAGTGGGGAGCTGGAGGCCGAGGCGTACGCCGGGCCGATCCGCGTCAAGCAGGGTGGCGTCTGGAAGGACATCGACACCTCGTTGTCCAACAGCGGCGCCGACCTCACGCCGGCAGCGGCAGCCGCGGACATCGCGGTCTCCGACGGCGGTGACACCCAGCTGGCCTCCGTGGCCAAGGGGACGGAGTCCTTCGGGCTGGGCTGGCAGGACAAGCTGCCCACCCCGTCCGTGAAGGGCGACACGGCCTCCTACAACCTGGGCAGCGGGCAAACCCTGTCCGTCACCGCCCTGGCGCAGGGATTCTCGGAGAACATCGAGCTCACCCAGCAGCCCGACAACAACACGGTGTCCTACCGGATTCCGCTCAACCTGGCCGGGCTGAAGCTGTCCCAGGCGGACTCCGGGCACCTGCTGCTGAAGAACGGCGACGGCGACCTGGTGGCCGAGGCGCCCGCCCCGATGATGTGGGACGCGTCCAAGGACCCGGCGTCCGGTGAGTCGGCGCACCAGGAGCGGGTCGCCACGACGATCGAGACCGCCTCGGACGGCTCGCAGACCCTGGTGCTCACCCCGGACAAGGACTTCCTGGCCACCGCGACCTACCCGGTGACCGTGGACCCCACGTCCACGCTGGCGGTCACGACGGACACGTGGGTGCAGAACCCGAACTACCCGGACTCGCAGGTCTCCTCCCAGGAGCTGAAGTCGGGCACGTACGACGCGGGCACGGATGTGGCGCGGTCGTATCTGAAGTTCGACGTGTCGCCGTTCACGGGCAAGCACATCCAGTCAGCGACGATGTCGCTCTACAACTACTACTCGGCCACCTGCTCGACGTCGGGCGCGACCACGGACGCCAAGCGGATCACCTCCTCGTGGTCCTCGACATCGATCACCTGGGGCGCCCAGCCCACCACCACGACCACCAACAAGGCGACGAACACCGGCCACTGGGGCTACGACACTTCCTGCCCCGCCAACTGGTCGAACTGGAACCTACAGGCCATGGTGCAAGACTGGGCCAATGGCGCGACCAACTACGGCCTGCAGCTGGCAAGTGCCAACGAAAACGACTCCACCACCTGGCGCCGGTTCCGTTCGGCCAACTACACCACCGCCGGATACGCACCGAAGCTGGTGGTGACCTACAACTCCTACCCGGCCGTCCCGACCGCGGCCGCGATCTCGCCCTCGGCCGTGAACGCCTACAACGGCAAGCGGTACGTCACCTCGCTGACGCCGACCCTGTCGGCGAAGGTGACGGACGCGGACGGCGGCACGGTCAAGGCCCAGTTCGAGGTGACCCCCGACCCCGCCTACAACGACACCACCTACACGTACACCGCGACCAGCGCGGGCGTGGCGTCCGGCTCCACGGCCAGCCTGGCGATCCCGTCGGCCAACGCCTTCCCGGCGGGCAAACATCTGCGGTTCAGGGTGCGGGGGTATGACTCCACCGACTACGGGTCCTGGACCGGGTACACCACGTTCGTGCTGAACACGGCGCTGCCCGCGGCCCCGACCATCAGCTGTCCCTCGTATCCGCAGGACACGTGGTCGGCGACGGCGCCCGGGGCGGTGACCTGCACCCTGGACACGACCTCGACGGACGGGCAGGGCTTCAAGTGGGGCCTGGACGACCCGTCGATGGCGAAGAGTGTGTACGACACGGTGGACGGCACCGGCGGTGACCCGCTGAACCTCTCCATCACGCCCGCCGACGGCTGGCACACGCTGTACGCGCAGACCATCGACTCGGGCGGCAACCTGTCGTCGACCAACACCAAGTACTCCTTCGGCGTGGGTGCGGACGGTGCCGCGCTGCTCAGCCCCGGCGACGGCGACCGGCCCGCCCGCAGGGTGGCCTTGGCCGCGACCGGCAAGCCCACCTACACCGGTGTCACCTACCAGTACCGCCGCGGTGAGACCGACAGCTGGCACAACGTGCCGCTGGCTGACGTCACGAAGAACAGCGATGGTTCGGCTGTGACGGCCTGGCCGCTGGCTGCCCCCAGTGGTGCGCCGCCCGCTCTGACGTGGAACATCACCACGTCGCTGACCGAGGACGGCCCGGTCGACATCCGTGTCGCGTTCACCGACGGGACCACGACGGGGTACTCGCCGGCGTCGACGGTCACGGTGGACCGCAACGCGGGCACCGCGCCGTCGGATCAGGTCGGTCCGGGTTCGGTCAACGACCTGACGGGCGACTACACCCTGTCGGCGACGGACGCGTCCGCGTTCGGCATGAGTGTGACGCGCACGGCATCGTCGCGGAAGCCGACCGCGGGCGCGGATGCCCAGGGCCAGGTGGCGATCTTCGGCCCGCAGTGGGCAGCTGGCACCACCGCGGACATCACCGACTCCGACTACGCCTATATCCGCCAGACCTCGTCCACCTCGGTGGCGGTCGTGGACGTGGACGGCAACGAGACCGGATTCACCGCCACCTCCGCCAGTGGCTGGAAGAGCGAGCCAGGCGCGGAGGATCTGACCCTGACTGGATCCCTGACCGGTTCGTTCACGCTGAAGGACACCGCCAGCACGACGACCACGTTCACAAAGGTCGACCCCGCCGCCACCACCTGGCAGGTGTCCACCACCTACCTGCCCACCGACAACTCCACCACCAAGGTGGTCTCCGAGAAGGCCGTCAACGGCTCGCTGACCCTGGCACGCCCGAAGTACGTGATCGCGCCGACGTCCGCCGTCGCTTCCTCGACGTGCGAGACGACGCCGTCGACCAAGGGCTGCCGCGTCCTGGAGTACGTGTACGCCGCCTCCACGACCGCCACGCCCTCGGCGTTCGGTGACTACGCGGGCCAGGTGGCCCAGATCAAGCTGTGGATCACCGACCCGGGCGCGGCCTCCGCGACCGCGACGGCGATCGCGCAGTACGCCTACGACGACTCCGGCCGGCTGCGCGAGAGCTGGGACCCGCGGATCAGCCCCGCGCTGAAGACCGCCTACACCTACGACAGCGCCGGCCGGGTCGCCACCCTGACCCCGCCCGGTGAGCTGCCGTGGACCTTCACCTACGGCACGGCCGGCAACGCGGCCACCGCGGGCCCCGGCATGCTGCTCGCCGCCTCGCGCCCCACCCTGGTGGCGGGTTCGAAGACGCAGACCGACGGCGGCACGGCCACGACCAGCCTGGTCTACGACGTACCGCTGACCGGCGCCAACGCCCCCATCCCAGTGGGTGCCACCGACGTTGCGGCCTGGGGCCAGACGGATGTCCCGTCCGACGCGACCGCGGTCTTCCCGCCGGACGCCGTGCCTGCGTCGCACGACGGTTCGGCCCTGACCTCGGCGAACTACGGCCGCGCCTCGATCTCGTACGCGGATGCGTCCGGTCGGGAGGTCAACAGCGCTACGCCGGGCGGACACCTGAGCGTGACCGAGTACGACCACTTGGGCAACACGGTCCGTGAACTGTCCGCGAGCAACCGCGAGCTGTCGCTTGCCAGCAGCGGCGCGGGGCTGTCCGAGCTGACACTGCTCGGGATCAGTGGCTTGTCCACTGCGGACCGTGCGCAGCAGCTATCCACCACGTCCGTGTATTCCAGTGACGGGCAGCGGGAGCTGGAGAGCTTCGGCCCGCTGCACCTGACCACACTGACCGGAGTACTGCACGCCGGGACGGGTGGCACCGACCTGCCGGCAGGCAGTGAGGTGGCGGCGCGCTCGCACACGGTGACCGCCTATGACGAGGGCCGTCCGATCGATGGGACGGCCACGGTGGCCGATGAGCCCACCACGGTCACCACCGGTGCGCATGTGGACGGTTACCCCTCCGACGGCGACACTCGCACCACGAAGACGGCGTACGACTGGGTGAAGGGACTGCCCACCTCGACTACTGACGATCCAGGCGGTCTGAACCTGGTCAAGACCACGTCGTACGACGCAGCGGGCAGGGTCATCAAGACCACGCTGCCCAAGTCGAACGGCACCGACGCCGGTGCGACAGTGACCACCTACTACTCGGCCACCGGTACGGGTGCCTGCAATGGGCGCCCCGAGTGGGCGGACCTGGTGTGCTCCACCGGTCCGGCCGGTGACATCACCGGTGGCGGTACCAACCCCGCCCAGCTGCCCACCAAGACGGTCGAGTACGACCGGTGGGGCAACACCGCCAAGCTGACCGAGACCGCCAACAGTGTGACCCGCACCACCACAACCACCTCCGACGGCGCCGGGCGTCCGACCCTGGTGTCGGTGACCGGCGGAGTGGGCACCGCCGTTGCGGACACCACCACCGCGTACGATCCGGACAGTGGCGACGTTGCCACGGTCACGGCGGGCGGCCTGACCATCACGCATGTCAGTGACATGCTGGGGCGAGAGATCTCCTACAGCGACGGCAGCGGCAACACCGCAGCCACCCAGTACGACGCACTGGACCGCCCCACCCAGGTCGCCGACTCCGCTCCGTCGACCACCACCTACACCTACGACACCACCAAGGACCCGCGCGGTGTGGAAACCTCACGCACCGACTCCGTCGCCGGCACCTTCAACGCCACCTACGACGCGGACGGTGAGCCGGCCACCGAGCAGCTGCCCGGCGGCTACACCCTCACCGTGACCCAGGACGAGACCGGCGCGGAGACCTCCCGGATCTACACCCAGGACAGCGACGGCACCGTCGTCGCCTCCGACACCGCCGACCACTCCATCCACGGCCAGACCGTCAACGACACCGACAGCGCAGGCCAGACCTACGCCCGCGCCTACACCTACGACAACACCGGCCGCCTGACCCAGGCCGACGACACCGCCCCGGACGGGACCTGTACCCGCCGCGGCTACGCCTTCGACGACAACTCCAACCGCACCGCCCTGGCCACCAACGTCAGCGCCGCCGGAGCCGCGTGCACCTCGACCGGTGCGACCAGCACCACCAACACCTACGACAGCGCCAACCGGCTGGTGAACACGGGCATCGTCTACGACGCCTTCGGCCGCACCACCACCCAGGCCACCGGCGCGACCGTCGCCTACTACACCAATGACCTGGTCCAGCAGCAGACCTCCGGCACCAGCCGGCAGACCTGGACCCTGGACGCCGCCCAGCGCCTCGCAGTCTGGACGACGGAGACCGACAACGCCGGCACCTGGACCCAGACCGGCAGCAAGACCAACCACTACGGCGGCGACGGCGACAGCCCCGACTGGATCACAGAGGACACCGCAGGCACCATCACCCGCAACGTCCAGGGCAGCGGCGGCGACCTCGATGCCACCACGGACGCCACGGGCAACACGGTTCTGCAGCTGACCGACATCCACGGCGACGTCACCGTCCAGCTCCCGCTGGACACCACCAAGCCCGTCGTCGCGTCGGCCTACGACGAGTACGGAAACCCCGAGCCCGGCACCGCTACCACCCGCTACGGCTGGCTCGGCGCCAAACAGCGCTCCGGCGAAACCCCAACTGGAGACATTCTCATGGGTGTCCGCCTCTACGAGCCGGGCACTGGACGCTTCCAGTCCATCGACCCGGTTCCCGGAGGAGGAGACAACGCCTACGGATATCCCTGCGACCCTGTCAACCAGTTCGATCTGAACGGCAAGTGGTGGGGCACTCATTGGCTGCGCATTATGTGGCGGAACAGACATGTGCAATCCGTTGCAAACAAGGTTGTTGCCGTGGGTGCAATTTTCCCGTACGCGGTGTACGCCGGCTCGTACTACCTGCGGCACCACCATATGAGTCGCCGTCAACGCCGAGGCTTGAGTGGTCGCCTCCTCCGGAAGGTCGAGTACTACAGCCTTGGCGTGGACGAGCGGCTGGACGCTTTCAAGCGGCACCATCTCGGTAGGCATGAGAGCAACTACGATGAGCACATGCGTGGCAGTTACTGTCCGAGATTCATGTACCGCTGGCGTTCCTGCCGCCCCGGCGGCAGCTTGTACGGATGGCTGCCCGGCTCGTACAGGAAGCACGGACGGGTCCACCGGGACTACTGACGATTGATTCCGGGCCGGGGGCTCGATGAGCCCCCGGCCCGCTCCAAGATTGGACGATGACGGTGACCTGGATATTCAATCGGCCTTATCGGTGTAGCGGGAATATAGTGGCTGCCCCCCTTTGCGGCCTCATCATGCTGACGGCAACCGCGTGCGCTGCCGATGCGACCGATCCCGACAATGTGGCTCCCGTGCGTTTGGTGAACGACACCTCCGACAGAATTCATGTCTCCTGGTGCTCGGGGGAGGATTCCCACTGCAAGGAGCGTCAAGGACTCGGTGAATTGAGACCCGAAGGGCGTGCGGAATACAAGATCTCTTCTTCTGAGATCGTATTCCGTCTCGAGATGGGTGGCGGAACTGTGAAGTATCTCTGCAAAGACGACGCTGAAGGATCGACGATGAATGTGTCAAAATCTGTTTCTGACCTCCAGTCGGCCTACAAGAATTGCGGTTGATCGATGCGCCGTCTTGCTGCGCTGCTGATAGCGTCCGCCCTCCTGCTTGTGGGGTGCAGCAGCGAATCCTCATCTGATCAGCGGCGGCCTGACGGCTGGCACCGGCCGCTTACGGCCCCTTCGGTGTCCGCTCACGCGAAGGCCGTGCCGGCCATGGTGACCACGGATGCCGTGCTGCCCACCGTTTCAGGACGGTTCGGGCGCCCGGCCGCGATCTCGGTTCCGAAGTCCGCGCCGAGCGGCAAGTTCGTCGTCGCGCCGCAGACGCAGGGGCGGGGACGGTCGGCACACACCGGCGACGTGGTCGTCGTCCGCTACACCGCCGTAGTGTGGCGCACCGGCAAGGCGCTTCCCGGCCCGTACGACAAGGGGGCCCGGCCGCAGGTGTTCGCCGTCGGGCGGGGTGCAACGCTGCCCGCCCTGGACCGGGCCGTGCAGGGCCAGCGCGCGGGGAGCCGGGTCCTGGTCGTGGCACCCCCCACGGCCGCGTACGGCACGACCGGCAGCGCGCAGTTCCATGTCACTGGCAAGGACACTGTCGTGTTCGCCGTCGACCTCCTGAACGTCATAGGCGCCCACGCCACCGTCCCCGGCAAACAGGAGCCGATCTCCGATGCCCTGCCCGAGGTGCACATGCATCGGGGCGACGGCACCGTCACCCTCACCGTCCCCGATCGGGCCGCCCCCAAGGGCCTGGTCGTCCAGCGCCTGGTGGACGGCACCGGCCCGGTGGTGAAGACCGGGCAGACCCTGGTACTCCAGCATTCCTCGGCTGCTTGGGAGGCCGCCCGCGGCAAGGACGAGGCAGACCTCTTCCTCAGCTCCCACGCGGACGGCGGCCCACTGCCCGTCGTGATCGGCCAGGGCAACGTCATCGCAGGCTGGGACCGCGCCCTGGTCGGCCAGCGGATCGGCAGCCGCGTCCTCGCCGTCATCCCCGCGAACCTGGGGTACGGTCCACATCCCCCGAAGGGCCTGGCACCCGGCACCACCGTGATCTCCGTCCTCGACATCCTCGCCGCCACCTGAGACCACGCTGAGCTTGGCATCTAACCTCGCTCTTTCGGCGGGCCGGTGACCTGCGGCGTTTCCGAGACATGGGCAGCGGCCGTCTGTGATTCTCGGAATTGCTGAAGTCCCGAGTACAGAACGGCCGCTGATGACGAGCGTTCCGGACGGTGCTTCCGGCGTCGACCCACTGCCCGTGTTGTCCAGGTTCCGGATCGAGTTCTACGAGTGCCTGTACGCCCGCGCCGACGTGCTTTTCGAGTTCGCCGACGCTGTGCTGTGCACCGACGGCCCAGTCAAGACCCTGGTCGAGCTCTCCCTCGCGCGCGCGAGATGCGGCGCGGCCACGGCGCCTGTACGCCACGCTCGACCTGGGCTGGTGCGAACCCGCCTGGTTACGCCGCACACTGGTCGACTAGCCACCCAGACAGCTCGCCCTGCGGGTCGAGGGAACAGGCGTCACCTTCATATTCCGGGCTGAGACCGACTCCGAGCCCTTCCTGGAGAGTGTCGACCACCGGATCAACAGCCACGAGTGCACACCGCCGGCAACCGACGCTCCAGATGACGGCTTAGAAGCTGTTGTCTTTCCGGAGTTGGGGACTGCATTTCCACTGGTCGGGCGTAGGGTCGGCGGTCCTGTGGGAGTAGTGGCCTGTCGTGCTGTCGCTGCCTGGGAGGTCGTGGATGCCGTCGGTGGTTGGGCTGTTGGAACAGCGTGAGCTGGGTGCTCGCCGTCGTGTGGACGAGTTGCGGGAGGAGGCCGACCGCATCCAGGCCGAGCTGGCTGTGGCCGAGCGGGAATGGAAGGAGTGGGCCATCGCCCGCTCGCGGGTCGACGAGGTGCTGGCCTTGGTCGACGAAACAATGCAGGACCAGGTCCGGGCCGACCGGACCGCGCCAGTGCCGGATGCGGCGAAGGCGAAGTCGCAGGTGCCGGTGTGGCGGGAGGGGCTGGACAGGTCGGTGCTGTCGGTGGACTACCAGCGCATCCTGGACGTGCTCGCGGACCGGTGCCGGCTCGGTCAAGGGCCGCTGACCTGTCAGGAGATGGCCGCGGGGTTCGGCATGGAGGTGGTGCCGGCGCGTGTGGAGACATTGCGGTCGAAGGCGAAACGACTGGTCGCGCGCGGCTGGCTGGCCGAGCCCGCGCCGGGCCGGTTCACGCCTGCTGCGGGCGTGAGCGGGCAAGGCGGCGGGTCATGAGCAGGGTCATCGACCAGTAGACCATCACCTCGGCGCTGGTGGTGTGCCGCTCGTAGTCGCGTGCCAGGCGGCGGGTGCGCATCAGGTGGGCGAAGAACCGCTCGACGATCCACCGCTTGGGCAGTACCACGAAGCCGCGCATGTCGTCGCTGCGTTTGACGATCGCCAGGACCAGCGCGAGGAAGGCGAGGCAGTAGTCGATGAGGCTGCCGGTGTAGCCGCCATCGGCCCAGACAAGGGTGAGGCGGTGATGCGCGTCGGCCACCTGCGTAAGCAGCACCCGGGCGGCGGCGCGGTCGCCGACATCTGCGGCGGTGACCATCACCCCGAGCAGCAGGCCGAGGGTGTCGACCACGACGTGCCGCTTGCGCCCGTTGACCAGCTTGCCTCCGTCGAACCCGCGGCTGTCCGCACCGACGACCGCGTCCGCCTTCACCGACTGCGAGTCGATCACTCCGGCCGTCGGCTCCGCGTCGCGGCCCACCTCCTCGCGAACCTGCGCACGTAGCCGGTCGTGGAACTCCTTGACCAGGCCATGGTCGCGCCAGCGGCGGAAGAACGCGTACACCCGGTCCCACGGCGGGAAGTCGGCCGGCATCGCCCGCCACTTGATGCCGTTGTCAACGAGGTAGCGGATCGCATCGAGTGCAGCCCGGTGGCAGTACGCCTCCGGCCGGCCACCGCGACCGCGCATCCAGCCCGGCACCGGAAGCAACGGCCGGACGGCCGCCCACTCCGCGTCCGTCATGTCCGACGGGTAGCGCCGCTGCCGCAACCCGTTGTCGACGGCGTTTCCGAACCGGTGAGCCAGGCAGTCACACTCCCAGGTGACCGAGCTGGACTGCCCGGCATTCGGCACGAAAGACTGCTGCATCAAGGGCCTCCTGCTGCTCGGTGATTCGACACCAACGAGCTGTTCAGGAGGCCCTGTCCGTATGCGCCAAGCGCCCCACGATCACCCAATCGGGACTCTCGTTCGACGCGCATCTCTCAAGATCGAAAAAACAACAGCTTCTTAGGCGCGTGATCGAACCCGGCCGGACCGATCGACTGACGGAGTACGACAATCCCGGAGCTTGACAGCGAGACCCGCATATTAGCGGGGTGCCCATGACGATCGCTTATGACCGCACCAAGACCGCGTCATGTCCAGTAACTGCCAGCAAGATCTCCGCCGTACCCCGCAGCCTGGATGGTTGTCTGCAGGCTGTCGTACACCTCACCGCCGGGACCGGTCATCGCCTCGAAGTCGGCGCGGCCCAGCTCGTGCTCGACCCACTGGTGGGCGCAGCGGCAGCGGATGCTGACCTGGTTGCGGTCGCAGATGACCAGCCAGTCGCGGCGGGCTCCGCAGGCCGGGCACATCTGGATGATGCCGGTGATCACCAACTCGCCGGGGTGAGTGGTGCACTGGACCCGGAACTCGCCGTCGTGCGGTTGCGTCTCCTGCTGGAGCCGCAGGAGCGGGTCGTCCGCAGTTGCCGGCTTCGGTATGTCGGTTCTCGTGCGTACCGCGTCGTCGTGCAGCACCAGCGTCAGCTCCTTCGTTGTCGTTTCCAGCCATAACAGGGCCGCCGCCCCGTGTCCAGTGCGTTGAGCTGCGGCTCAGCGCCTCGGCCCGCGCGAGGGAGGGTCCGCAGAGGCAACAGGGGCAGGACTCGTGTCGGTCCTCGCAGAAGTGGTACGTGCCCGGGTGCGGCTGGCCGTGCCGGTCTTGGTGTCCTTGGCGGTACTCGTGGGGCGTCGGCGCGGAGCGTCGGCGGTGGCGGGGAGTTTGCCCAGGCGTCGCATTCGCCAGACGAGTACGTCCGTGACGCTGTCGGCGGTGTCCAGCTCTCGCCACTCGACGGCCTCCTTCAGCAGTGCGGCCGGGTCGTGTCCGGCGCGTTCGGCCTGGTCGAGGGTGGCGGCCAGGGCATCCAAGCCACTGTCGTCGGCGAGTTGATGGTTGGGCAGGGCGGCGTTGATTGTGTCGGTGTAGCGCTGGCGGACCGGCTGCGGGAGCCGCTGGCCCTGCTCGCGCATCGCGCGTATCGGGGTGCGGGCGGCGGCGCGGTAGGCGGCGCGCAGGTGGCGGGCGGCCTGGGCGGAGGCGGCGGCCTGCTGGGCGTGGCCTCGGGCGGAGTGCCAGTGGGCGGCGGCGATGGCGAGCAGGACGAGGGTGGACAGGACCATGGCGGTCGCGCCGCCGTCTTCGCCTCGGCCGAGGGCGTCTCCGGCGCGAACGATGCCTCGGGCGGCGGCGCGTAGGGCGCGGTTGTCCGCGCGCTCGGCGCGGATGTGGGAACGGGTAGCGCGTTCGAAGGCGCGGGCCGCCTCGCGGAGTTCACCGCGGGTGGCGGCGGGCGAGGTCTGGGCGAGGGCGTCGAGGAGTTCGCCGGCGCCGACGAGCTGGGCGGCAGCGTCTTCTTCATCGTCGTCCTGGCCGAGGGCGATGGTGGCGCGTTCGGCAACAAGCGCGGCTCGGCGACGGGCCTGCGAGGGTTGCGGCCGGCTGGAGGACGGCGTGTCCGGGTGGGCAGAGCGCGGTGCCTCGTCGGGATCGTGATCCTGGTCGACGGGTCCGGCGGCAAGACGCTTGCGGATCTTGGGCAGGGAGAGGTCCGGGGCGAGCTTGGAGCCGGGGAACCAGATGGGTTGGCCGTCGCGGTTGCGGTCGCCGGGCAGGGCGACGGTGTAGCCGAGGGTGTCGCCGGACGGGGCGAGGCGCTTGTTGACGCGTAGTCCGGCTTCGGTCAGGCGGGTGAAGAACTCTGCCTCGCCGGCGGCTCCGGCAACCGCCTGACGGACTGTCTCGCGCAGGATCTCGCGCGGGGTGCGGTCGCGGCCGGTGCGCTCGGCTTTGAAGCGTTCTGCGCTGGTGGGGTTCTGTGCAGCGGTTCCGTCGCCGGCGTTGAGTTCGCGCAGGCCCCATTCCTTCTCTATGCGGCGGCACTCGGCCTGCGAGCGCTTGTAGTCGTACGCGTTGCGGGGCTGGCGAAGGTCGCCCCGCACAATGGTGGCGAGGATGTGGATGTGGTCGTTGGCGTGGCGTACGGCCACCCACCGGCATCCGTCCGGATCTCCCTTTTCCGCGATGCCGGTGGCGTGGACGATGCGGCGGGCGACCTCGCCCCACTCAGCGTCGGTGAGGTAGCGGTCGCCCGGGTCGGTGCGTACTGAGCAGTGCCACACGTGGTTCTTGGGGGCGCGGTCGCCGAGTTGGTTCACCCGCAGGTCCAGGACGCAGGTCAGGTCGGTGAGGGTGGCGCCGGGGTCGCGACCGGGGTCGGGGGCGAAGCCGTCGAAGGAGGCGACCTGGTGCGGGTCGACGTGTTCGTCGCGTTTGCCGGGGCTGTAGAGGTAGGCGAGCAGTCCGTGCGTGCGTGAGCCCCGGCTGATGTCCGGGACCATCTACACGCGCTTCCGTACGAGTTCGTGCGCGGCTGCGTCGACCAGGGCGAGGGTGCGGACCAATGTCTTGAGGGCGTGGTCGAGTTGGCCGGGGCGGGGCTGGCCGCCGGCGTTGTGGATGTAGGCGATCTGGTTGATGTTGTTGCCGACGCGGGATATCTGGGCTCGCAGGGCGGCCAGTTCGTCGATGGCGGCGTTGAGCTGGTCGTTGGAGTCGAGCAGGGTGGTGGAACCACGGGCGGCCGAGAGTCCGGCGGTGGCGAGGAAGCCGGAAGGGTAGACGCGGTTGCGGGCTGCGGCGGCGGTGATCTCGGCTTTCTCATCAGCGGTGAAGCGGACGGCGATCACGTCTTCGCGATGCGTTGGCTGGTAGGCGCGGCGGCGAGGGCGACGGTCGGGAAGCGCGGCATCGCTCGCGCTCGGGGAGGCTTCGGCGGCGGAGTCTTCGGTTTCCCCCTCTTCCTGTGGCGCCCCCTGGTGCCGCAGGTCCGGTTGGTTCCCGTGCGCCCCCGCGCGGGAACCAACCGGACCTCCCTCGCTCTCCTGGGCGAGGGCATGCGCCGTGGATATCCCTTTGGGATACCCACGGCAACAGCTTGCTCGGCCGGTGGCCGTCGGAGCCTCCGGCTCCGCTGAGGGAGTGGTGCCCGCCGGGTCGGCGGTCGTCATCGGCTCGACTCCGGGCTTCGACGGCGGACATCTCGCAGGATCTCGGCGACGTAGTCCATCGCCAGGATCGGATGGTGCAGGGTCCATGGCCGCGAGTCGGGCGTACGGTGCACGATCCAGATCCCGTCGGGCCCGGCTTCGGCGCGATGCAGGTGCCCTCGGCGGTGCAGAACGGTCAACCAGGCGTCGACTTCGGCGGCGGTGGCGGGCGTTGTGCGCATGAGCGGCGTCTCCGGTGCGGCAGGCGGTCTTCGTGTGGGTGCGGGGCGGGTGAGGGGGCCGGCCCTCGGTCAGCTCACCTGCCCGCGTGAGGGTGACCGGTCAGTCGGCGATCGTCGTTGGGCTGTCCGGGGTCGTCCCGGAGCGTGCGCATCAGGTCGGTCAGCCGGTCGTTGGACAGCGGCAGCCCCTGTCCGCGGATGGCCTCGGCGACCACCGCGCGGGTGGTCCGGCCGGTCTCGGTGACCGCCCTCCGCGCGATGGGGAGCAGTTGATCCGTGACCGGGTCGGTCACCCGGTCACCGTCGGACGGAGACGACGGACGCGTGACAGAGTTGGTGTCCCTGCTCGGGGTCGCCGGTCGGTCACTTTTCGGGCGAGCGTCTCCGGCCGCTCTGGATTTGGCGTGTCCGCCCTGGTCACCGACCTGGAGAGGTGTCCGGGTGGCCCGGGAAGCTACCCCGGCCACCAACTCGGTGACCGGGTCGGTCGCCGGGGTGGTCGGTTGACCCGAGGTGTCTTGACCGGTTGGTGTCCGGGTGCCCTGACCGGGCTTGTCCGGGGTGACCTGATCGCCGTCGCTGACGTGTCCGGGTGTCCCGGTCAGAGCGGCGTGCTGGTGGCTGGTAGTGACTTGACCGGCGGCTGGAGGCTGCAGGTGTCCGGTGGTCGCCGGTCGCTGGACCTCGATCCGGTCAGCGGAGTGACCAGCGGGGGCCAGGTGTCCGAGAGGAGCCGAGCTCTCCTCGGTGACCCGGCGGGCGATGAGGATGTACAGGTGAACCGCCCCGGCCAGGGCGAGCGGGGCGAGGGTGGACAGGATGCCGACCGTTGTGTCGCCCAGCCGCAGCCTGCCGGTGGTTGTGTGCTGTTCGTTGAGGCGGACGGCGTGCAGGGCGTTGGCCCAGATGCTGGCGGCGGTCGCGGTGCCGAAGAGCGTCCACACGTACACGCGGGCGCCGAGCGGTGCGGCGCGCAGGACCACCAAGGCGCGTACTCCGTAGGCGATGAACCCGTCGATCACCAGCGGGAAGAGGTAGGTGAGGAAACCGCGGACGTGGATGGCTACGGCCATCTGCTGGAGGGCGTCGTACGACAGCGCGCAACCCGCCGCGCCCAGGGCCACGATGGCGGCTCGGTCCCAGCCGGTCATGCGCGCCGGCTTCGGCACGGTGGGGGTCATGCCGCCGCCCGGAGGTCGTCGCGGGACACGGTGGTCTTCTTCTTCGGCCGCCCGCGCTTCTTGGGCTTCGCCGTGGCGATGTCCCGGTTGCGGAGACGGCGGTGGGTGCGTCGGTAGAGCTTGTCGGCGTGCTCTTCGGTGATCTTCAGCAACCAGGCGAGGCGGCCGGCGGGGATGCCGCGCCGGTAGGCGGCCAGGGCGGCGGCCTCGCGTTCCCGGACGGTGAGATGGATGTCGCGTCCGGCGAGTACGGCGTTGACGCGGGCGTAGTCCAGGCGGCGTGGCAGCTTCTTGTGCAGGGGCTCGCGTTCCTCCTCGGTCAGGCCGCCCCGGATGCCGTTGCGGTCCCGGTTCTCCAGGGCGGCGTCCAGGCAGGTGCGGCGGACCGGGCACTGGGTGCACAGCGCCTTGGCAGTGGCGATCTGGTCGAGTTCGTCCGGCTCGGGGAAGAACAGGTCGGGGTCGACATGGTGGTGCTCGGTGGGGCGGCAGGCGGCGCGGTCCTGCCAGGTGTGGTCGCCCAGCGTCCGGAAGTGGGCAGGGGCCATCGAGGTCTTGGGCATGCGCGGGGTGTCTCCGATCGCCCTCCGTGCGCCCGGCCGGGCGTCGGCGGAGGATGGTGCGTGGTCGGGGAGGTGATGGGGAGCAAGGAGCCGACGGGGTAGAGCGGTCAGGCAGCGGGGCCTCGTCTGCGGTCGGCGCCGGTCAGCACGATGCGCTCGGTCATCTCCGCCAGCCGGGAGGCGACCCGGTCGCCGACGGCTTGGCGCAGGTCACGGATGGCCAGGTTGGTGGTGATCAGCGTCGGCAACATCTGGTTGTAGCGGTGGTTCACCAGCCGGTACGTGATCTCCTCGGTCCACTCCGAGGTCTTGGACGCGCCGAGGTCGTCCAGGAGCAGCAGCGGGCAGCGGGACAGCGCGAGCAGTTCCCGCTCCGTGTCGACGCCTGCCCGGGGGCGCAGGCTCGCGTACATGTCGGCGGCGGTGGTGGCGTGCCACCGCACCCCGATCTCGGCACCCACGAGGCTGCGGACGGCGCCGTAGGCCAGGTGCGTCTTGCCCGTGCCGGTGGTACCGACGAGCAGGAGCGACGGGCCGGTGCGCACCTGGCAGCGGGCGCCCTTGCTGGGAGCGACCGCCTCCGAGGCGACGTTGCGAACCCACGCTTCGATCTGCGGGTGGTCGCCGATCGCGCTGCGGAAGCGCAGCGGAATCCGGGCCTCGGCCGCCTCCAGCGCGGCGATCGGCTCGGGGGTGTCGTGCACCTGGACGCTGGCAGGGTCGACGCCTCGGGCCGCCAGGATCCGGGCGATGCGGGTCATGGTGCCCTCACCGCCGAGCCGCTGAGGTTCGCGGTTGCGGTCGCGCATCACAGCTCCTCGGCGTAGGCGGCGGCAGCATCGACCGGGTTGGTCCACGCCGTGTGACCGGGAACGGTAGGCCGGTCTTCCGGCCGCACCAAGCGACCGCCCCCGGCGTTCATCGCCTCGTTCACCAGGCTCGGCAGCACCGAAGGGTGCATCGGCTTGGCCCGGAAGCGCTCCAGCCCCGCCCGGACGTGCTGCGGGTCGATGCCCTCGTCGAGCAGTTGCCGGACCTTCCGCCCGAGGTGACCGAGCACATCGCTGGGCGGGCGCTCGGCACATGCGGCGGCGTACTCGCCGATCAGATCTCGCGCCGATGGCGATGGTGCGGGCGCTGTGCGCCCCGAAGGATGAGGAGATCCAGGATCCAAGATCCTAGATCCAGGCGCCGAGGTCTCCCCAAGGGTTCGGGGAAGGTTCGGGGAAGCGCCGGCGAATGCCGCCTGACCTGCCGCCTCACGGTCATCGTGCGCGGGGTCGCCGACCGCCCGGCCCAGGGTGTGCCGCTGGCTGTCGCAGCCCTCGGCCTGGTGGTCGGGCCGCTCTGGAGCGGGCGGTACGGGGGCGGGAGCGGGCAGATCGAGGGTTCGGGGAGCATTCGGCGAGGCTTCGGGGAGAGCGCGGGCAGGGCTCGGCGGAACCTCGCTGGCCTCGGCCGGGACACCGGTACAGGCGCCCTTGCAGACGCCACACCGGTCGGTGGCGTGGTGCGCCAGGCAAGTGGGCAGCCGGGACTGGGAGGGCTTGTCGATCTTCTGGTGCTGCCCCCAGGCGGACACGTGCAGATAGCGGCGGCCGTCGCAGCCGGTGTACCGGCAGATCAGCCCGGCGTCGGCGAGTTGTTGGAGGTCGTCCTCGGCGTGGACGGCGGTGTGCTCGGCGCGCAGGGGCCACAGCAGGCCGTTGATGATCGCCGCGTTGTCGCGGAAGCGCCCTTGGTCGTCGGCCTGGGTCAGCAGGCCGAAGAACGTCCGCTCGGCGTTCACGCTCACCTCGGCGAGCGACTCGGAGATGAACGCCTCCGGCTTGATGGTGCGGATCCTCGCCATGCTCAGCGTCCCCGTCCTGCCGCGACCACGGCGGCGCGGCGAAGGCGGGCGGTGGCGAGGTCGAAGACGTACACGTCGCCCCAGGGGGCTTCTGGGTGCGTCCGGATGATCCAGCGGGCGGCGGTAACCGCCTGGATGCGGTTCAGTGCGATCGGCTCCCCCGCCGTGTCATAGGCGCGGGCGTGGGGGTGCGGCCACGCCTGGGTGGGGTCGTGGAGGGTCACACGGAATGTGGCGGCCCCGGGGATCATGTCCGCCAGCAGGTCAGCCAGGCGACGGTGCCGGGCGTCAGGCTCCGTGACGCTTCGGCTTCCGCTCCGGTGCTCGGGCATGCGAGTATCCTTCGCTGGTAGTGAGCGGCCCGGCTGTCTCTCGTGGAAAAGGTCCAGCTGAGCCGCTTGGTAGTGAATCCGCACCCCTTTGGGGGGCGGCCTGTCGGCGCCTGGGAGTTCCCGCTCCTGGGCGCCGCAGTTTTCCTGACTTATCCGGCCCGGTCGGTCTGCCCGTCCCGTATACGCGACTCCTTGCTGACATCCCTCCGGGCGGGTTGCCCGGCGAGCGACGACGAACATATGCGCAGGTCGTGCCAAGATCCAGACCTGTCCAGAGAACCCTCCACGACTCGCGGCGAGTACCGCTGCCCGGCCTGGGCGGACGCCCAGGCGCTGGAGGGTGAGTGCTGCAGGCCGCATGTGTACGCGTACGGGACGGTGGCCGGACCGCTGTCCGCAGCAGGAGACATGCGACATTCCTCTCGGGTTGGCCACTCCGCCGGCGCCGCGCCGAGGTGTGAATTGTCGGGTGCCAGTTGCCTTGGAATCGCTCCGTACCTGGGACAGTGCAGGCTCCCCTCCCCCTCCCTCCGGCCCCCGGAGGCGTCGGAGAGGCCGAAGGCGAAGATCGAGTGAGCGTGCTAGGCTCCCCGTCTTTCGCTAGGCTGAAGCTATTCCGACTCACCGAAAAAGTCAACGCGCCGATGTTCTTTCGATTCAGCGAAAAACGGGGGTGAGATGATGCCTTCTCGTCACTTCGACCGACGCCGTGTGCGCACGGTGCGGCGAGCGGCCGAGATCTCGCAGGCCGAGGTGGCTGCGGCCCTCGGCGTGGCCGACTCGACGGTCGCCGGCTGGGAATCCGGGGATGCGGTTCCCGATGCGGAGAAGCTGCCCGCTCTGGCCCACGTCCTCAACCGGAAGCTGGACGACCTCTTTCCGCGTACCGGGCTGCCCGATCTGACGGACCTGCGGTGCGATGCCGGCTACTACCAGTACGAGACAGCAGCGCTGATCGGAACGAAGAGCGCCGGACCGGTAGCGGGGGCCGAACGCGGGGAGCGGCGGCTCAAGGACAAGTACCTGCCGGCCCTGGCGACGGCTTATCGCGTGAGTGAGGAAGAGCTGCGGCGAGCGGAAGATCGCTCGATCGCCAAGGCGCAAGCGCAGGAGACGGAGGCCGGAGAACCTGAAGCGGCGGAGGCTGCCCCAACTTCTGTGCGGCCGCCCGGCACGCTGGCCGAAAAGATCACGCTGATTCTTGAGCGCTCATACCCCGGAGAGCAGGGGCCGCCCTCGGACGAGGAGATCGCCGCCGCGATCAATGCCCATGCCGGTTCGGAGGTCATCACCGAGGAAGGCGTTCGGGATCTGCGGACCGGCGCTGCGGAAACCGCGGCGCCGGTCGTCCTTGACGGACTGGCTGCGGTCGTCGGCGTGTCACGGATGTACTTCGAGCCGGATGATGCCGTCGCCCTTCAGGTCTATGAGGGGCTCCGGCTCCTGTCGGCGTCGAGGAAGGGAGCCGTAGGCCGGGTCAGGGGCCGCGGACTGGGGGCTGAAGGTCTACCGGCGAACGTCATGGAGTTCGTCAACGGCCTGGTCACGGAGCTGGAACAGAGAGAGCCGGAGGCGAACGAGTAACCCCTGTCCGGAGTTCTGCAGAGCCCCGGACAGGGCCGTCGGCGACTACTCCTGCGCAGTCGTCTTGCGCGGCTCATAGCGCCGGCCCGCGGTCACCACGGCCCGGACCGCCTTGAGCGCGTCGAGGTCTTCGAGAGGATCTCCGTCGATCACCAGCAGGTCGGCCCGGAAGCCGGGAGCGATCCGGCCCGTCGTCTTACCCAGCCCCAGCGCATCGGCCGCGTCCGTGGTCGCCATGTCGAGGATCTTGCTGTTCGGCAGGCCCAGGTACGCGTAGAACGACAGGGCCGAGGCCAGCCCGTCGAACCCGGCGCGCTGGACTCCGGCGTCGGTACCGGCGATGAGCTTGGCGCCGGCCTCCGCCATCTGCCGTACGAGATCGAACATGGCCGCGGCGCGCTCCTCGCCGAAGAAGCGGGGCAGCATCTGCCAGTGGGGGCTCACGGCCGGGCAGACGGCGATGCCCTGGTCGATGATCCGCTTCAGGACGTCCTGCCTGAGGTCGAATCCGTCGCTGGTCATCCACGTGCAGTGCTCGATCGTGTCCACACCCGCTTCGACGGCCGCGCTGATGCCGTCCGTACCGTGAGCGTGGACAGCCACTGGCACTCCGGCCTGGTGGGCCTCGTCTACGAGGGCGGCGAGTTCCTCGTGGGTGAACTGGCTCTGCCAGCTCTTGGGCCCGTCCTTGGTCAGGCCGCCCCCGCTCACCATCGCCTTGATCACGCCAGCACCCGCCGTGATGTTGCGCCGCACGAGGTCGCGGGCCTGGGCCACGCCGGAGACCTCGCCGCCGAGGAAGTGGCAGTGGCCGCCGATTGACGTCGCCGGCGTGCCTGCGGACACGATCCGAGGGCCGGGTGTGCTGCCGCTGGCGATCTCCTCAGCCAGTCGCAGCACGACGCCGTTGCGGTCTCCTAGGTCGCGTGCTGTCGTCACGCCGCTGTTCAGGAGCTGCTCCGCGCGGCGCCGGACGTCCTGCAGCAGGGTTTCGTCGTCCGAGTCGCGAAGAGCGGCCACGGGATCCGCGCTGCCATCGAACGCCAGGTGGACGTGGGCGTCGATGAGGCCGGGCAGGACCGTGGCTCCGGGGAACTCGAGGTGCATCACGTCCGAAGGGGCCTGCTCCGTGATCTCCGCACGCGGTCCCACTGCGGTGATCGAGTCGCCCTCGATGAGGACCGCGCCATCGTTCAGGTACGTCCCGGAGCCGACCAGGACTCGGCCAGCGGTAATCAGCATCGCGTCTCCTTGTTCCTTCGGTGGTTACTCGGACAGCCGCAGCGCGTCCGACACCGCGATCAGCTGACGGACATCCGCGTCCCGGTCGTCCTCCCGAGGAACGGCCAGCGGGACCGCCTGGCGTGGCGCAAGCGCACCCTTGCCCATCCTGTTCACGGCCTGGCGGAGGCGCTCGGCCAGCTCAGCGGGTTCGAGGTCGAGGACTTCCGTGTCCTCCGCCGTGTAGCCCAGGTAGGGGCTGATATCGACCAGCCCGTCACGACACTCCACTATCCGCCGGTGGTAGCGCCGATGCACGCCGCGCGCCCGCAACCGGTCCCGAAGTGCCGATGAAGCAGGCCGCAGCACGTTCTCGGGGTACGCCTCGGCGAGCAGCTGCCACAGCGGGGTGAGCCGCCGGTGGTCACGCCGGTGGCGGATCCAGAGCTTCAGGGACGCGATCCGGGTACGGGCCCCCGGGTAGGTGACGCCCGCCACGAAGAGCAGTATGGACACCACCAGCAGGAACGCCACGGCGGTCATGAACGGTTGCGGTACGGCTCCGCCGCTCCACCGGATAGCGACGATGACCGCGCGGACGGCGCTGGCCGCGGCCATTGCGGTGAGGCCGACAGCGGCCATCCACAGGCCCGTGGCGTGGGGGCGCCGCGACATGCGGGCATACCGGCGAGTCCACTGCCCGGCGACGCCCAGGGCGTACATGAGGTACAGCCCGGCGCCGCCGTAGAAGAAGGCGATCTGCGGGATCGTCATGTCCGCTGTGCTGAAGGAGCCCGCGAAGACCTCGTTCGAAACGGACTCGGCGGCAATGGTGATCGACACCGCTACGAGCACAACGATGACGGCTTCCCGCCGGGCCCGGAGCCGCCCGGCCTCTTCGTCGGCCGAGTACAGGTAGAAGCACATCAGGAAGTACACCGTCAGCAGGAGCAGCACGTTCTGAATCAGCTTCGCCGTGCCGTGCCCGGCCACGGTGTCGACCCCCGAGGCGCCGCCGGGCATGGCCACGGGGTAGGAGAGTGCAGCGCTCAGCAGACTCAGGGTGACGGAGCGGAGCGGGGCGTCGTGCGGGGCGCGCGACCACTGGTACAGCTTCCAGATCACGGCAGCCGCGATACCCAGGAGGAGCAGCTCGGTCACGGGTCAGAGCCACCCTCGCCGGTCGTCGAGGGCCGACTGAATGCGGCGCAGCGAAGGATCCTCCGACAACGGGGCGGCACGGTCGAGCACCGAGGACCACTCCAGGATGATCGTGGCCGCGAGCTCGACCTCACATTCCTCGCCGTCGTCGTACGAGCATCGCCGGGCCACCCGGCGGACCAGATCGGGATCGAGCACCGGAATCAGGGTCGCCCAGCCCTCGACGTAGTCGTCCGGATGCTCCTGCTGCTCGTCGGCCCCCTCATCCTCGGAGAGGAGGATGTGGCCCACTTCGTGCAGGATGATGTGCTCTTGGTGCAGGCGCGTGGTCTCCTGCTGGTAGAGGATCACGTCCATCTGGGGCGTGTCGACCCACAGCCCTGACGGTCCCGGCTTCTCCAGGGGGAACGCCCGAAGAACGATCGGGCGCCCGCGCCGCTCGCCCAGCGCCCGGCACAGCTCCTCCACATCCAACGGCGGCTTTATGCCGAGGTCCTGAAGTTCTCGCCGTAGCCGGCGATGCAGGTCCCTCTCGACCGTCCGCTTCTCAGCGGTGCGCCACCGTCCCAGCCACCGACGGCTCGCCTTGCCCCGCCCAGGCTCCCCGGATTCCGCCGCGCCGCCGGCACGTCTTCCCGACCACATCAGAAATCCCCTTCGTACCGGCCGCTGGCGGCTCTCACCGGAGCCGGGCGACAGCCACGCCCGAGTCATCGGCGTTCAGTTCCCGTGCTGGGCAGCGAGGACGAAAACGATCAGCTGTATCGAAGGACAACGCCGCAGCCGTTGAGCAGCGGCAAGTGGGCCGCACACGCATGTGTCCACACCTCACCCATACGTCATGATCGCGTACGCAAATCGGTACCCGCCGGCGAGGGTTGGTCCGGCGGAGTCTTCGTGAACACTTTGGAGATTACGTGAGCCCGAAGACAGGAATGGCCTGAAATCGACACCGAAACCGCGCCACAAGCCCTCGTCGTCGACGTGTCAAATCATCCCAAATTAGCCGCACCGAAAGCGGATCATGCCGCTGAACTGGCCCTTCAAGGTCCGACACGCACGCCCCAGTTGCGCCCTCCGGCGCGCACAGAAGTTGTCAATCCGAGACCTCCACGTCAATGGACAACTGGAAGATTTAGCTAGTAGTCGGCGTAAATCAACCCTGACCGTCGCACACAAAAGGGGGTGTGGTCGTCGTCACTTCGGGGCAGTTCGGGCATCACTCGCTATTACGCTTTCCAGCCATGTCAAGCGAAATACGCAACCGAGGCGATGACTACGTGGAGTTCTGGCGGGAGCACCACTTGTGCACCCTGACGACGGTTCGCCCTGACGGTAGTCCGCACGTTGTGCCTGTCGGGGTCACCGTTGACGCCGACGCCAACATCGCTCGGGTTATCACCCGCAAATCCAGCAAGAAAGTCGCCAACATCCTTGCCGTGCAACCCGGTCAGGCCCGAGTAGCCGTCTGCCAGGTCGACGGAGGGCGCTGGGCCACGCTGGAGGGCACAGCGGAAGTCCGCACGCACCCGGATGTCGTCAGCGACGCCGTGGCGCGCTACGGCAGCCGATACGGTCGGATGCCGGCTCCGGACCCTGAGCGCGTGGTCATCGAGATCACGGTCGAGCGAGCCATGGGCTACGTGGATGTGCCCAAGCCAAGGCCCGGACGTCGCTGACCAGGTGTCCTGTCCACGGTGGTGACAGCGCGTCTACAACATCAGCGCGAGCCAAGGACCGATCGCAGGCACTTCTCGCCGTGGTCCGCCGCCGGAACGAAAGGTACGCTCGCTGCCATGGCTGCGGTCGGTTGGGCGTACGAACTTGCGGAGTCCCTGCTCGCTGAGCCCCTGCCCCGCCGGTGGGCCCACAGCCGCGGTGTGGCGGCCCGCGCCGAGTCGCTGGCTCCGGTCCTCGGAGTGGATGCCGAGACGCTCGGAGCAGCCGCGGTGCTGCACGACATCGGGTACGCGCCGGCCGTGGCGCTGACGGGCTTCCACCTTCTGGACGGGGCTCGCCACCTGCGAACGCTGCCCGGGGTGGACGAGCGGGTCGTTCAGCTGGTGGCCAACCACTCCTTCGCCCCGCTCGAAGCCGAGGAGCGCGGGCTGCGGGAGACCCTGGCGGCAGAGTTTCCGCGGCCGGATGACGAACTCCTGGTGGATGCCCTGGTGTACTGCGACATGACCGTGCGCCACGAGGCGCTGAGTGACCGAGCGGGGATGAGAGGACCCCGCCGCCCGGCTGTCGCAGCAGCGGGGTAGAAGCCGAGGGCAGTCTGATCCGGGAGACGCCGGGGAGGGCGGGAAGCAGCCCTGACAACGACGGGACGCATCGGTACTGCCAGACGGTGCGGGTCCGGCTAGCGAGACGAGAAGGTGTACGAGAGGAACCAGTGTCGACATCCCGTAAGCGCAGTGCCGGCTCCAACCTGGCGGATCCGGGCCGGTGTGCAGTGCGTGACTGCCGAGTAGGTTGGGCGGTCAACTCCGAAGCCGGAGGGTTATGTCGGTGGGGAGGCCACGTTGAAAGCCTGCGGCGTAGGCGTGGCGATGCTGCCGGGACAGTAGCTGGGCATCTCACTCGTCGATCGGCACTCAGTGAACGTGGGAACCATCCGTGATCGCCCTACCGGTCCGGGCTTCCAGTCCGGACCGGGGGCAGGCCCGTCGTCGGCTGACGGTCGCGGGTGGGGCGGAGGCCCCGTAGTAGTCCGAGCGGAGGAAAGCTCCGTGCATGGCCAAGGGGGCCAGCAAGTCAGCGGAGAGGTTGCTGGAATGCCTGGAGGACGTTGGTGAATACCGATGAGCTGGAGCTTTCCCTGATCAGGGCTGAGCGCCGGGTACAGGAGATCCAGACCAAACTGCACCGTTGGGCGACCGACGATTCTGATCGCCGGTTCGATGATCTGCACAACCTTGTCTGCGATCCGGGCTTCCTGCTGGTGGCCTGGGCTCGTGTGCGGGGCAACAAGGGAGCGCGCACGGCCGGGGTGGACGGCGAGACCGCCTACTACGTCGAGTCCGTGAAAGGGGTCGAGGTCTTCCTCGGCCAGCTGCGGGACGAGTTGAAGGACCGCAGTTTCCGCCCGATCCCTGTGCGGGAGCGGATGATCCCCAAGCCGGGAACGACGAAGCGTCGCCGGTTAGGGATTCCCGCCCTGCGCGACCGGGTGGTCCAAGGTGCTCTCAAACTGGTCTTGGAGCCTGTGTTCGAGGCGGATTTCCTCCCGTGTTCCTACGGGTTCCGCCCCAAGCGCCGGGCCCACGACGCCGTGGCCGAGGTGCATTTCTTCGTGTCCCGCTCTTATGAGTGGATCGTGGAGGGGGACATCAAAGCCTGTTTCGACGAAATCTCGCATTCCGCCCTCATGGGCCGAATCCGGGAACGCGTCGGAGACAAGCGCGTCCTGGCCCTGGTGAAGGCGTTCCTCAAGGCGGGCATCCTCACCGAGGACGGCACGCTCGCGGAGACCCGGGCCGGAACCCCGCAGGGTGGGATTCTCTCCCCCGTGATCGCCAACGTCGCGCTGTCGGTACTCGACGAGCACTTCGCCGCGTATCGGCTTAACGGCAACGGGCTGGCCAGGCGGCGCTACCACGGTCTGCCGAACTGCCGACTTGTCCGCTATGCGGACGACTGGGTCCTGGCGGTTTCGGGGACACGGGAGCACGCCGAGGGCCTGTGCGCGGAAGCGGCGGAGGTCTTGTCCACGATGGGCCTGCGCCTGTCGCCGGAGAAGACGCTGATCACCCACATCGACAAGGGCCTCGACTTCCTCGGGTGGCGCATCCAGCGTCACCGCAAGCGGGGCACCGACAAGCACTATGTCTATGTCTACCCGGCCAAGAAGGCGCTGGTCGCCGTCATGGCCAAGATCAAGGCGCTGTGCTGGCAGGACAAGAACCTGCCGCTCGCGGTCCTGCTGCATCAGCTCACTTCGATGCTGCGGGGCTGGACCGCCTACTTCCGCTACGGCTGTTCCAGCAGGACCTTCCAGTATGTGAGGGCTTACCTGTGGCAGCGGGTCTTCGGATGGTTGCGCCGCAAGCACCCGAAGACGACCTGGAAGGAACTCCGCCGCCGCTTCACCAGCGACGGGTGGTGGCCCGCCGACGGGGAGGTGGTCTTGTTCAACCCGGGAGGAGTAGGCACGCGACGCTACTACTACCGGGGCACCAAGATCCCCACACCCTGGCCGACCGGTGCGTGACGAAAACGTCCCGTCCAACGGGGCTTGTGGAGAGCCGGATGCCCGGCCAACGGGCACGTCCGGTTCGGAGGGCGGGCCGGGGAAACGGGCTGGTGGGAACACCAGTACCGCGCCCCGGTCCGACCCCTACACCACACCCGACGGACTGCCGACGACGTCGCACGCGCGGGTGGACGAGATCCTCGGTCGCTACGGCACAGACAGCGTGGTCGGACGGTTCATCCGCCGGGCTGCACCCGCCATCCACGAGAGCGTGGCGCGGGTGCGAGCACGAGCTCACGAGGCCGGGCTGGCGCTGTAGGCCCCACTCAGCCCAGATAGGGGTAGTTGCCGGAGAGGTAGTGGCCGATCTGCTCCCGCATGCTGGCGTGGATGTCGAGGCCGTCGAGTTCCTCCGGCAGCACCCAGCGCACGCCGTCGGCCTCGTCGTTCACCGTCGGAGCTCCACCCACCGGGCGGCCGATGTAGGCGGCTTCGTACTGCTGCCGGATCTCTCCATCGGTGTACTCGATGATGTGTGCCGGGTTCGAGTAGACGCCGAGGAACCCCGTGACTTCGGCGACGATGCCGGTCTCTTCCTCACATTCGCGCACGGCGCACTGCGCGGGGCTCTCCCCGATGTCCTGGGCGCCACCCGGCAGGGCCCACTGCCCGGTGTCGCGACGCCGCTGGAGGAGGATCGCGCCGTCGTCGTTGACGACGAGGAGGTTGCTGGCCGGGATCAGGGTGTTGGCCTTGGGTGCCTTCGAGTCGTTGTAGTACTCAGTCCTGCCCACGCTGGTGGTACTCCTGACAGTCGGGCGCCCAAAGGACGCGCGGTGTGTTGGTCTGGGCGAAGAAGGTCCCGGAGAAGGCGAGAACGTCGACGTGCTTCACGGCTCCCAGCAGCAGCAAGATCCAGAGGTCCCTGGGCACGCTGGCCAGGTTCGGGTAGACCTCGACCATTTCCGACCGTAGCGCTTCGAGCTGCACCGGCGGCCACTTGCCGCAAACGCGCCAGACACTCCACGAGGCGCTCGACGGCCTGCCACCCGAGCCAGATGAACAGCGCACCGTCGTCCTCGGCGATCTCGCCGCGGTCGAAGCCGCCGACGGAAGGCCGAAGGAGGTATGCAGGTACACCATCCAGCTCTCGACCAGCCGGCGATCACCTGATACGCCATGGGCGTCGGCCGTATCCGCGAGGTCCGGCGCACGCTCGCCCCCTCGCATCCGTACCCTCGGTGATCGCCTCTACGACTGGACCACGACGGTCAGCGCCCTTCAGCGTTGAACTTGGCGATCTTCTCCGGCAGCTCCGCAAGCGAGTCGATGCGCATCGTCGTGATCGCATCCGCGTCCGGGTCACGCTGCTGGATCATGCCCCAGGGGCCACGCCGGATCAGAGCGGTCAGAAGCCCCGCCTGCACGGCCGGGCGGATGTCGTTGTCGAGCCGGTCACCGACGTACAGAATCTCGCCCGGCTCGGCAGGCGTCGCCTCGATGACACTCTCGAAGAACGTCACATCCGGCTTCGACACCCCCCAGTCGTCACTGGTGGCGATCATGTCGGAAGGGAGGTCCAGACCTCGCAGCAGGCCGCCGGCCCGCACGGTCTGATTTCCGGCAATGCCCACCCACAGCCCCAACTCGCGCAGAGCAGCCAGCGTGGGCCGCACGTCCGGGTACAGGTCGTCCTCGCCGAACCATTCCGGCTGTCCTGCAGCCGCGCGTTTCTCCCGCTCCTCGGTCAGGTCGAACCCGGGCCGAAACTGCTGGAACGTCTCCCGGTAGTCGCGCCCCTGAGCGATGACGGCCCCGAACATCGCCGCAAAGGTGTGCCGTGGAACCCCCAGCCAGTCCGCCCACGTCCCGTACTCCCGGGTTTCGTCAACAAGGCACTCACCCACGTCGAACACCACCGCACGAATCATGCTCCGCAGGCTAGACGGTACGTGCGCTGCTCGTACCGCTCATTCCCGCCGCCGTCCGACGCCGTCGCGACGTCCGCCCCGGACACCCAGTGGCCGCATCCCCGGCCTCCCTCCGTACGGGCGACCGGCCTCCTCGCTCCACTCGCGGATCAGCACACCAGCCGGACCTCAGCTCAACTGTCGGCAAACCTTGGAGCCGCCATACTCAAGACACCGGTTCGGGGACACGTGGACGGGGAACTCGGGATCCGGACCGAGGACCGGGGGATGGCCACTCCAGGAGGACGCGATGGTGTGGCACACCAGAATGGCCGGGGAATCAGCGGACTACCTCGCCGCCCGCGAAGAGCTGCGCCTGGCCGAGATCGAGCTCATGCGCCACCGCGAGAAGGTCGCGGCCCGGCGACGGGCCCTCCCGCAGGGGCCGCCCGTCGACGACTACGTCTTCCTCCAGGGCCCCGCCGACCTCGACGCCGGCGACACACCGGTCCGCGAGGTCACCCTGAGCGGGCTGTTCACCGCCCCGGACCGCCCGCTTATCGTCTACCACCTCATGTACGGCAAGCTCCAGACCGACCCCTGTCCGATGTGCACCCTATGGATCGACGGCTTCAACGGCATCGCCCACCACATCGCCCGCAACGCCGACTTCGCCGTCGCCGCAGCCGCCGGCCCGCCCGCCCTGCGGCAGCACGCCCGCACCCGCGGCTGGCGCCGGCTACGGCTCCTGAGCTGCGGCGACAGCACGTTCAAGTACGACCTGGGCAGCGAGGACGAGGACGGCGAACAGGACTCCACCATCTCCGTCTTCACCCGCGACGACGACAGCACAGTCCGCCATTTCTACTCCACCCACCCCCGCATGGCCGACGACATCGACCAGCGCGGCATCGACCTCCTGACCCCCGTCTGGCACCTCCTCGACCTGACCCCACAGGGCCGCGGCGACTGGTACCCGAGCCTCGACTACTGACCCGCGGATGGCAACTTACCGGAGGTGCACTGGTGCGCTACGTAACCTTACGGATGGCTTTGTTCACCAGTTTTGTTTTGACAGCACTTGTTCAGCAACGTTGTGTTCGATGTTCACAAGAAGCGACAGCACGCCGCCACGGGCTGGGGCGGCGCCAGCGCACACCCCGGCAGTACGGCCGGTTCACGGCCTGCGCGCGGCCGGTGCAAACAGGCCCTCCGGGTCGTACGCGGCACGGATGCGCTCGAGCCGCTCCTCGTGCGAGCCGAAGACCGCGCCCCGCAGCTCGCTCGCGTCCTCGTGGAGTCCGGCGAAGTTGACGTACGTCCCGCCGCTCGAGAACGGCTTCATCGCGTCCCATGCCGAGCGCGCCCACCCGATCGCGGCCTCGTCCAGCGCGGGATCCCGCCAGCCCGCGTCGATGCTCACGTTGTAGCGCGCGGACCGGTGCGCGAACGCGCTGTCATCGGGGCCCACGCGCGCCACAGCGCCGCCCAGGGTGCGGATGACGATCAGGCTCTCCGGAGTCGGCCGCCGGGAGTCCCAGTCCACCAGGGTCCGGATGGCCTCGTCCGTCAGGTCCTCCATGAAGTGCGACTTCATGAAGTAGCGTTCGCCGTCCGGGAACCGCCAGGTATTCGCGCTCTGCAGCGTGACGTACGGCACGGTTCCGCTCAGGTCCATGAGCGGCGGGCCCAGTTCGCGCTGCGGCGCCAGCGCGGCGGTGGCACCGTCACCTGGCGGGCCGCCGTACACGGCGCCGACCATCACGCAATTCGATCGGTGCAGTTCCTGCGGGATCGCGGGGTCGGCGGGGACGCTCCAGAGCAGGATCTCCGGTGTGACCGTCTCTGGCGCGGTGTACGTCGCGTCCCGCCATGCTCGCAGCACTTCCTCGGCGCGCTCGTACGGGTGGAGAACCAGCACCCCGGCCACCTCCGGACCGAGCGGATGAAGGCCGAACTCGAAGGACGTGACGACTCCCAGGCCCCGGCCCCCGCCGCGCGCGGCCCAGAACATGTCGGGCTCTTCCTCCCGGCTCGCCGTGCGCACCGTGCCGTCCGCGGTGACGATCTCCAGCGAGCGGATGCTGTCGCAGCTCAGCCCGAACGTCCGCATCACGAAACCGAGGCCGCCGCCGAGCGTGAGACCTGCGATCCCGGTCGCTGAGATCTCCCCGCCAGGCGTGACCAGCCCGTGCAGCTGGGTCTCACGGTCCAGTTCTCCCCAGGTCACGCCCGCCTGGGCACGCGCGGTGCGGGCCGAGGGGTCGACGTGCACGCCTTTCATGTGCGACAGGTCGATCACCAGCCCGTCGTCGCACACGGCGCTCCCCGCGACCTGGTGCCCGCCGCCGCGGATGCTCACGACCGGCCGGTGCTCGCGCGCGGCCGCTACCGCCTCGACGACGTCGGCGGTCCCGGCGCACCGGGCGATCACTGCGGGCCTGCGGTCGATCAGCCCGTTCCATACGGCCCGCGCCTCGTCGTAGCCAGGGTGACTGCGGTCGATCACCTCGCCGCGCAGCGAGGACCGGAGCCGTTCGGCCAGATCCTGTTCGCGTGCCTCTGTCTGCTCGCTCGGCATGGGTCTCACCTCTCCCGGGCGCGCGGTGCGAGCTGCTCCTCATTCCACGCTATGCCGGAGCGGACGCCCTGGCATTGTGGCGAGGCCGCCCCAATCCGGCCCAAGAAGGTGCCGCTTGAGAACGCGAAGTTCCCCTGTAGGCCCGCATTCGGAATGTCCTGTTCCGGTGCGGCGACCTGCGCTTTTCTCGGCTGTCTCATACGAGGGCCACGACATTCTGTCTCACGATCTTGTCGTCCCCTTGAGGTCGTCCGGGGCGCGGTCAGTAACCGTGCATGCCCCATCGCGGCGCGGCGTTCGCCGAGCCGGTCGGGGTCGGCAACGGGCTGCGGGCGCAGGCTCGAGCCGTCCGGGTCGTGGGTGTACTGCGTTCCGTACAACTGGGGTTCGTCGGCCGCGACCAGAACCCGGTCGGTGAGGTAGGCCAGGTAGCAGTGTGAGTGGCGCGGGTTCAGGGGCGGGTGGCGATGATGGCTTCGGTTCGTACGACTTCGTCGAAGGCGCCGTCGGGGTCGAACTCAGTAAGGGTCTGGCGCAGGTCGCGTTCCAAGGCGTCCCTGGGATTGCGTCGCCAGTCGATGTTGGAGATGTCCTGCTCGGAGGCGAGCTTGGGGTCGAACCACGGCACATTTACACACTTCGGCTGGCGTCGCCCAGACCCGTGATCAACGGTCGCGGCGCCTCAACGATGGCGCCCGGTGCGGAGTCGGATATCGATCGAGTCCTGGGCGGAGCAGCGCGGCGTCGCATCATTCTTCGAGGCGTTGCAGTCGTACTGCGCGGTTGTCGCCGTGGGTGGCAAGGCCGTCGGTAATGCGCTGGAGAGCCGCTCTGCTCGTGGAGGGAAGGCTGGGCAAGGCGTGCAGGGTCTCCAACCACTGCGGGAGTCCCCAGGAGCGTAAGGCGATGGCGGCGTACTGCCCGTCGATCAGTTCGTTGATCCATTGCAGTCCGGTGGTGGCTTGCCAGGGCGGTGGGGCGGTCTCGATCAGGCCAAGAAGTCCGTCGACGGCCTCGGGGGCGGCGCGGGCGGTGGGTATCCACCGAGCGACAAGAGGAGCGAGGGATTGAGGGCTGATCCAGTCGCGGCCTGCTGCAGCCAGGCTGACGGCGGGGTCGTTGTCTGTGATGTCCGGCTGCGGGCGGGGGATGAGGCCAGCGACGGCCTCGCGGTCCCAGTGGCTGTCGGTGCGGGGGCCGACGCCGACCTCGAGCGTGTCTAGGACCGTTTGCATCACGGATGGCCAGACGCGCGGCAGAGTACGGCGCAGGCTGGTGCCGTAGGTGCACAGCAGCGACAGATCGGTAAGGAGCTGGGCCAGGGCCTGGGGATGGGCGGTAAATGCCTGGAGATGGTCCTTGAGAGGATCGCAGGTCCCGTCGCCAGCCAGGGTGAGAAGTACCCGGGCGATCTGGCGGCGGCATTTTGTGAATGTGGCGGCGTCGTACCCTTTGGCTGCCCAGTGGACTGCGCCTGTGCGGTGCGCGTCCCAGAGCGCGTCGAGAAGCCGCTGCGCGCGTGGGGCGATGCAGCACTGCGCGCGCACAGCATCAGCGGCGGCGGTGATCGGTCCGGCGAGCCGGTTGACCAGAAGCTGGTCGGCCGTCGCTGTTCGCAGTGCGCGAGGGAGCGGGCCGGTGAGCGGTTCGATGGCGCGCTGCTGCAGGTCTGGGTCCCACGGGCCGAGCCGGCATTCGCGCAGCCCAGCCTCGACCGCATCCCAGGCTGTCTGGTGCCGACATCGGCCGCGGACAGATCCGTTACCGCGCAGGGTCGGCCAGAAGCGGAGCCATGGCAGCCATCGCCTTCCTTGATGTGGGTGGGCGTCGCAGGGGGCCCTCCAGACACGGGCCAGACCCAGGGGGAAGGCAGAGCGCACCTCGTCGAACAGGCTGGTCGCGCAGCGGGTCAGGGCCTGTTCGAGGGCGTCGTAGTCGATTCGTGCCGTGGCGAAGGCGGGCAGCAGTAGGAGCGGCACAGCGATGGCGGCTGAGCGGTCGGCGCCCATGGGGTACAGGCTCGACATGGCAGCGTACTCGTCCTCGTGCGGGTGCAGGGCGGCGTCGAGGACCAGGCCGGCTACCCAGTCGATGGCATCTTCGGCAAGGTCGATGTATCCGTCGGCATGCGCGACCATGGCCGCTGTAGCGGTTCCCACCATGGGGTCCATGGGGTACAACGAGCCCTGCTCGGGTGGATCGGCGGCGAGAGTCCGGGCCAGTTCCAGATCTTGGGCGAGGGTGTCGAGCGGGGCTGACCTGTCTTCGTTGACGGCGTACGTCATCAGCAGCCGGGTCGCTTGCTGGCCTCGTGCGAGTTCTGCATTCTCGGCGGCGAGTCCTGCGACGACGTCGGGGGGCGGTTCGTAGTGCAGGCCGTGACGGCCGTCGCCCAGTTCGACGAAGTGATAATTGTGTGCCTGCAGCCGACCCGCCCACCCTTTGATCACCGTAAGGGTGCTGCTCTCGGTGCCGATCTGTTCTCCGAATACCTGGTCACCGGCGTGGCGCAGCAGTTCGTCCCCGAGACCGTGGAGGACGGTGAGGCGCTCCTGGTTTCCAGCGAGAAGGGCCGTGACCATCATCTGTGTGGAGACTTCGAGGAAGCTGAGGCGGCGTCTGTCGCGGCCGGTGACATCGGCTGGGTCTGGGCCTTGGACGTGGAGGTTGTTCTCGGCCAGGGCGCGTAGGGTCTCCAAATGCCAGATTTCCGGCCGGATCAGCCAGCAGTCCAGCTCCGTGCCAGCACGCTCCAGGTAGCGTACCAGCAGGCCGACGACGAGACCGGGCATGGCCAGGTTCCCGCAGCCGCGCAGCAGCAGCTCGGTGACCTTGCTCAGCGGCAGACCGAACCTCTCGATCAGATGGTCGGCGAACATTTCGACGGCGAGGAGCGCGCTCATGCACGGGTACGGGCCGACGCTGGTGCCGCGGTACCAGGACCATACGTGTTCATCGCCGACGCACAGTCGATGCTCGGTTCCGGGAAGATCGAGTTCCAGTCCCTCCGACCCCCGTTGCTCATAGCCGGTTGAGAGGGAGGCAAGGCGCCCGACACGCGTCGTGGCCGCGTGGTCCAGTAGACGGTGGATCATCTGGAGGGTCTCGGTCGGATTGACGGCGAGGAGAGGGAAGAACGGGCCGAAGTCCCACCTCGCCATCGGGCCGAAGGCCCCGAATGTCCTGGTGTGTCCGCGTACTCCCTCGTCCAGGGGGTCGGGCTGGGAGTACCAGGGGTCTCCGGTGCGAGGCTTTTTGATGTAGTACGCCTCGGTCAGCGACAGCAGCAGCTCTGGGCGGGTACGCGACATCGACCATGCGACATGCCCCGATTCGACGGCGGGTGCCAGGAAGCCGCCGCCGTTTTCGGCGAGGGCGTGCAGGAAGCCTTCCGCTCGGGTGTCCAGGTCCGCACCGAGCATCGCGATCGCCTCGACGGCGAACTCGTCGTGTTGTGCCGGCTCGGCATCCAGCAGCACATCGCGGACCTGCTGGCGAAGCGGAAGGGCCTCGGCGTTTGCGGCGGCCAGGCCGCGGAGCCAGGCCAGCGCCAGTTTCCGTACCAAGGAAGCGATCCCGGGCGATGTGTAGGGGACGTCCCCGTTGTCCGGGTAGAGGCCGGTGCCGTAGGTGAGTTCCACGAGGGGCGCCAGGATCACTGGGTCGCCGACTCCGTGGCGGCTGTGCCCGTCCATGGCCAGGCGGAGCAACAGGGCCAGCCGGTCTGGGGGCTCTTCGGTGAGGGCGGGCCAGGCGGCGGTCAGGGCCTCGGCAGCCGAGCCGAGGGTGAGCAAGGCCTCGAAGGGGAGTTCCCCCCACCGGTCACCGTAGTCAACCGCGAGGAGGTCGAAGACCTGTTGGAGGCGGCGTCGCGTCGGCTCGCTATCCGAACGGGCATCGGCGAGTGTCGCCTGGCAGGCCAAGCGCACCGCGCGCAGTGTCCACCGCGGGGCGCCAGCGGCTTCCAGCAGCTCCCAGCCATCGGTGAGCAGAAGATGGGCGACCGCGAGGTCGCGGACGAGATCGCTGGCGAAATCGTCGGCGGGCCTCCATGCACGGTGCGGGCCAGCGGGTAGCAGGAGCCCGTCCGAGCGTAGCGATGGCAGCGCCGCCGGATCCGGTGCCGCAAGAGGCGTGGAGTCGGGCAGCAGACGTCGGCGGGCGAGAGCGACCATCGCCTGTTCCCTATCATCGGGCGATGGGCCGCCCGCAGGTGCGTCTTCGCCGCGGCGGACCAGCTGGCTCCAGACCGCGGCAAACACATCCGCCTCCGAGAGCGCGCCGTCAGGCAGCTCCTGCGTGGCGTCGGACCGCAGCAGCAGATCGACCAGTCCCGGCCGACCCAGCAGCCAGGCCGCGCGAGGCTGTTGCCGGAACCGGGCCACGGCGGGGAACGTCTGGGTCAGTTGCTCCGTCTCGGCATGGGTCAGCCGTGGTACCTCGTGCTCGGCAGGCCGTGAGCCGGAAAGGACCAGGTCTATGGCGTCCGCCGCGTGTCGCAGGGCGTCTGACACCGCCCGTGCCGCGTCGGCCCGGGTCACCGCGGCCACCCCGAAGCCAGCTCGCAGAGCGGCAGCCGCCAGGTCCGTGAGCAGTTGCCCACGGCCTTCCAGCACTGCTTCCGCACCGTCGATGACCAGCAGCCGAAACGGGATGGCTTCCGCCTCTTGCAGGACTTCACTCAGAGGTGCGCCGAGTTCGGATTCCACGGCGGTCACAGAGGAAGGCAGGTCCCGCAGGTCAACGCACGCCGCGGTGGCATCGGCCTGCCTCAAGTCCTCCACTGCGCGCAAGGTGAGTGCGGACTTGCCAACGTCCGGCTCGCCGAGGATGACCAGCGTGCCGGGGCCGGAGGCGGCTTCGGTGAGTCTCTGCACCAGGTCATGACGGGCGCTGCCGCGGTCGAGTTCAAGGTGGCTGTGCGTGTCGGTCAGGCGCGGGCGGGTGTGGTCACGCAGCATCCCGGCGTACCGGTCAAGGATCTTCCAGGCGGAGCTGGATGGCGGGGCTACGTCCGGCAGGTCTTCCGGGGTCAGGCTGCATCCCAGCGTCGCCTCCAGCCTTTCGAGTTCGTGTGGAGAGAGCTGTCTGGCCCAGCGGTCGACTCTGTGCGCGGCGAGGCGGCCGGGGCCGTCGGAGAGGTGGTGTTTGCCGATAATGCCGATGATTCTGCCGCTGCTGAACACAGCAGCGCCCGACATTCCTTCCCAAGGAGAGGTCTGCGGGTCCGGGGACGCGGCGGGTGGGGTGACGGTCAGGTCGAGAGTGCCTTCGCGCCGGTTGGAGAGCGCCGCGCAGGTGGCGTTGATGTGTTCGGAGTCCCTGTAGCGCGTGCCGTCTTCGTCATTACGGAGTTTGAAACGCGGGAATCCGGTGGCGCTGCAGTGCAGTTCGACGTCGCGCTCGTCGATCCGGGCGAAGGTGGAGGGCGTGAGATGCCCTGTGTCCCTGTCGGTGCCCGGGAGGGTGAGGACGGCGGTGTCGATCGCCGGGTGTGCCCATTCCACCATTGCTTCGGCTGTCCGCTCGTCGGGCTGGTCGGCGTCGAAGCGGACCCGGATACCGGCAGCTTCCGCGACGACGTGAGCTGCGGTCAGTACCTTGCCGGCCGATACGAGGTAGCCGGAACCACGGCGGCCTCGGCCGTCCGGCAGAGTGACGAGAATCTCCGCCACGCGTTCGGCTCGCAGCCCGGCCATGCCCACCATGTCGCGGTCAGCGTTCGCCGTCGGCCTCATCTCCCGCGATCAGGACAGCCCGCTGTGTCCCGTCCGGCGCCACCAGCTTCGGCTGCAGAGTAAGACTAATCCGGTGCGTCTCCGACGTGGCGGATTTGCCGCCCGCGTTCGCCTCGACGACCCAGAATCGGACCTTCCCTCCCGCCCCGGCCTCACGGTCCACCGCCACGCTCGCCTCGACCTCCACCGGGCCGAGCTCGAACCGGACCGGACCAGCCGCGCCGTCCGCCATCGCGGTGTTCAGCTCCTGCCGCAACTGCCGGATCATCTCGGACAGTTCGATCACGCTCTACTCCTCCCCACCGCGCCAGCGCCGCAAAGCATAGCGGCGACCCAGCCCGAGCAGGGTCGGCCTACCGGAGATGAGACCAAGGCCGAACGCGCCTGGCCCGGAAGGACGCAGGCAGATCTGAGGGCGCCCCGGGCCTGGGCGGCGGCCTTTCCGAAGCGCCTACTTCGGCGATATCTGTGCGGTCCGATCGGCGCTGATCTCCAGGCCGCGATGTGTGAAGACGATGTTGCGGACACGTTCTACGGCTTCGGGAGCGATGCGGGCCAGGGGAGGCAAAGCCTGGTGCCAGCCATCGCCAGCGAGTGCGTCTGCCAGGAAACGCAGTGCGGCACCAGAACTCCCTGCTGTGCCGGGAGGCATCTCCAGCAGGGCAAGCGTCCCGAGCGTCCGGGTGAAGTCAGACGCCGACCACATGACTGCCGGTGTCCGGGTGAGGTACGCGGCGACAGCCGCGAGCGCCTCGGCACGGTCGTACGGCACATTGTGGCGGCTCGCGCTGCGTCGGGCGGCGTCGTAGTTCCCGAAGACTGCGTGGGCGATCGCGAAACCTGCGGTTGGCAACTCCCACGGAGGAACGCTCGCCCGCCCCTTCTCCCAAGCCTCCAACAGCATGCGGGCATCCTCACGCTGCTCTCGGGCAGCCAGAACGACCACCACGAGGATGTCCTCCACCTCCAGCGACGCCTTCTTCATGGCACTGCGCTCTGACCACACTTGCTCGATTGCCTGGTGAAGGCGGTCTCTGCACTTCGCGTCCACACCACCGATGGCTGCGAGGAGTTCTGCCAGCCGAGCGATACGGCCTCCGAGGCCACCTGACCCAGCATCTGCGGTCAGCAGGCGCTCTCGTTCCCGGTCAACAAGTTCCGTGGCAGTGGCAATGGCAGATGCGTGGGCGCGCAGTCCGGCCGCCACGGCGATGAGCGCACGTCGGCTCCGGCCGCTGTCCGGTTCATGAACCTCGGCGGCGAGTGACAGAGCAGCCTCGCGTTCTCCCACGTGTGCCAGAGCCTGTGCGGCGGCGCTCTGCACGGCCGCCACGGCCTGGCCAGGGGCGCCCTGGAGAAAGGTGAAGTTGCCGACGCCCTCCAGTGTCCGGGAGCGATCGGCTGTCTCGTGCGCGAGCCGTCGTGCTTCAGCGAGATGCCCCGCGGCCGCGGCTGAGGCGGCGACGGTCGCCAGTGCCCGTACCTGCTCGATCGGGACCCGAAGGCTCCTGGCCAGCCGTTCTCCGTCGGCGTGCCAGCCGGCCGTGGCTAGGGCTTCGCAAAGAGGGATCAGCCACGTTTGCCGCGTCCGGCCATTACGAGGGGATGCCGCGAACGCTGCAAGGGCCTCATGCAGGCGACTCTTCGCCTCGTCTGGTTGTCCCTGCTCCGCGAGGCGGCATGCCTGTTGGGCCAGGGCCTCTGCGGTTGACTCCACCTCCAGGCTGTTCGCGGCGTCGGCGATCGCGGCGCAAGCCCCGGCGAGCACGTCCATGCCGAATGGGCCCGTTTGCATGTTCTCGGGTACGCAGGCCACCAGCTCGCGAGCCTCTTCCACCGCCCCGGTATCCACGAGCGCTTGAGTCACGCTCGTCAGCATGAGTCCGCTAAGGATGGACAGACTTGTCGCGTCATCGCGTGGCAACGTTTCGGGAGCACGTAGCGCGGCTCCCAACCGCCGTGCTGCTCGGTGCGCCAATGTGGCTGCCTCATCGGGGTGGTCTGCCGCCAGTGCCGAGGCGGCGGTGGCATGAACGGCGCACGCCTCAAGTCCCGCCGGGAACGTCTTCGCGTATTGCCTGATCCGTTCATAGAGCCGGGATGCTCGCGCGGAGTCGGCGGCTTGGGCGACGCCTGCCAACGCCGTAACGGGCGCGGTCGGGTCCGAGGGTGAATCAGATGCCAGTTCGTCAGCGTAGCGCTCGGCTTGGTCCAGCAATTCTTCAGCCAGCTCGGGACTGTAGGAGCGGGCGAGGACGGATGCTTCTGCTGTCTTCTCGCACTTGAGCGTCTCGCCCACGCCGGCCGGGAGCCAAAGGGAATCGAGTAGATCGCGCCCTTCACGGTCCTGGCCGACTGAGATCAGTGCCACAGCGGCTGCGCCCGCAGCGACTTCAGCTTCGTACTCATCACCGTTCGACGGCGCCGATTCCCGGCGGGCCCGCTCGGCCCACCGGGCAGCCTCCTGCGCCGTCCGGACGGCGTGGCCGTCACCGACGCTCGCAAACGCGCGCGTCACCTTCGCCAACCGGATGGCCCTGTCCTCCGGATACGGAGCAGCCAGCGCCAGATCCAGGGCACGCTGCGGGTATCCCAGCCGAGCGAAGGCCACCGGAATACTCAACGGCAAGGCCCTGGCATCGTCGTGGAGCAGGTCACGCGAAACGGCGAGCGCCGCCATCGTGGCGAGATCGCCGGGAGCTTCATCCTCGATCACCTGACGGGCCAGCTCAATTTCAGACAACGCCGCATCAACTGCCGCCCGGGCCAGGAGAACCCGCTGACGACGTGGATCGAGGACGAGGGACACCAACCGCTCGGTGCCGCCCGAGCGGCGGAGCATACGCGAGTAGTCATAAAGAAGGTAGGGCGGGGTGTCAGCAGGCCAGCCCTTGGCCCTGTAATCATCCGCCCACGCGTGCAGCCGAGCCTCGTACGTGGCCACAGCGGTATCCCCCAGCTCGGCCAGGGCCCGCCGGCGCAGCTCTTCGTGCCCCAGGACGTGCGCCCGCAAGTCATTCTCCGCGTCCGCCACAAGAACATGACCGCTCTGGTTGGGCACGAAGCTCCGTCCGGTGATGCCGCGAAGCCGTTTGCGCACCTGGTAGGGCCGGGCACCGACCAGGTCGGCCAGGTCCTTGTCGGTCAGGCCGCCCCGCGCCACCGCCAACATTCCGAGCAGGTCGTTGCCAAGGGGCTCATCGTCCAGGAGCCGCTGCAGTTCCCGACCGGCCATATCGCTGATGGCCCGCGCGTGAGGTGAAGCGGCCAGCGTGCGGACGATACCCGCGTCACGAAGGGGATGATCCCAGAGGACGCCGTCGGGTACGAGCGGGTT
This sequence comes from Streptomyces sp. PSU-S4-23, assembly GCF_055632315.1. Lineage (NCBI taxonomy): Bacteria > Bacillati > Actinomycetota > Actinomycetes > Kitasatosporales > Streptomycetaceae > Streptomyces > Streptomyces sp. PSU-S4-23. The sequence goes on from NZ_JBVMUU010000002.1 coordinate 2,369,152, forward strand.
GGGTCGGCCCGTGACCACCACGCGCATGCCCATGGGCGGCTTCTTCGGCAACAGGGAGGCGATACTGAACCCACCGGGACCGGCACCCCGATCCTCGTCCAGGCCGTCCACCATCAGCACCAGCCGCCGTCCGCGCGCGCGACAAGCCTCCGCAGCGGCCTCGCAGAGCCCAGGCAATGCCTCCGCCCGGCTGCCCGGGGGTACCGAGTCCCGGCCGGCGACAGCAGCCAGCTGCCTCGTCACCCCTTCGAGAAACAGGTCACGGTCGTTGTTGTCCAGGCGATCGGCGATGAAGTAGCTCACCACATCCACGTCCGCCGGCCTGTGCCGGGTGACGAACTCCGAGATCAGGGCAGATTTACCGGCCCACGGCTCAGCCTGCCACCAGGCATACCTGGACTCACCCTCGACATCGTCAGCGGTGCAGAACACCTCCAACTCCCGCAACTCGCCGTCCCGGTCCAGTAGGCGGGCAGGGAGGATGAACTGCTCGATCCATGCCGAATGGCTGTGGAAGACCCTGTCTCGATGTTCGAACACCGGATCCTGCTCCAGCGTCCCAGAGCCTGCGGGTCGGACGGGCGGTAGGGAGCGGTCCGTTGGCTGCTTCGTCGCTGCGGACATGTCCCGTTCGGTGGCCGCTCTCTGACGCAGGTTACGCCACCAGTTGACCCCCTTTGCGGGGAAGCCGTTCCTCTGTGCCTTCGGTTCGAGCAGCGAGATCAGGTACTGGAAGGGCCATTCGTCCTCAGGGACGTACTCACCATTGAGCCAGCCGCTGAGCTTGCTTCTGCCCAGGTGCGCTACCAGAGTCTGCTGCCTGCCCCGCGTGTCGATCTGGGTGTAGGAGAAGTTGGAGGCGTCCTTCAGCTTCCGCAGTTCCGCGGCCAGCCGGTCTTGTGCCGACGTCTCCCCCATGGGTCTCCCTTGTTCAGTCCGAACCCCTGCTGAACGCTATTCTCCCGCGCGCTGGCCTGGCCTGACGCCCTGTTCAGCGGTTCAGGCCCCTCGCTGAACACTCCAGCGTTCCGGCTTCTTTGTCGTCGTCACACCACGACGACACCGAGGAGCAGGCGATGAACATCACCACGCAGCAGGCGCAGGGCGAGCAGCCTGCGGGGCGAAGGGCAGGGATCGCGCGGGCGGCGAAGAAGCTGGGCAAGTGGATCGTGCAGGAAACCGCCTCCGGCGCTGCCCGGGAGGTCCTGAGGTATGTCCTGGGGCTGTGGGAGCAGATGTGACCCCCGGCCGCGTCCGTCCGACGCGGCCACGGCCCTCCCGGCAGCAGCACGTGCGTGCCGATACAACCGGTACAGCGTGCACGGCGAGGACGTATGACAGCCGGAACCCGAGATCAGCCCAGACTTGCCACGGCTGGCCATTTCCCCACGGCGCGAGCACGGCCCCGCACGACGAGCAGGTCAGGCGAGTGAACGATCAGACAGGAGTTCGTCTCATCGCGTTGTCCCTTGGGCCAGACAAGGGCCATCGTCAATGAGAAAGGGGCACGGGAAAGCGAGCCTACATCCCCACCCACCAACCTCGGACGCTTGAGCCCCCGGTGCAGGAGCTGTCGAAACTCGTAAACGTTCGATTCGCACCCCGCCGCCGCCCGCTTCCCAAAACGGCGAGCCGTGCCGACGACGGGCCAACGGTCGGGGTCGTCACCGTCGGCCCCAGCAGTACAGGTCCTCGTGCTCCATGCCCGCCCAGATGAGCAGCCCGCCCTCCCTGAAATCCGTCCACGGCTCCTGGTTCAGGCGCAGGAAACCGTCGAAGGCGCCCACGCCGAACGTCTCGACCATGCCCTTGTAGTCACTCGGCAGCGCGGTGCCCAGGCGCGACTCCACCTCCGCCCAGTCCACGTCCGGCCGCTGCGCGGGCTGTGTCCAGCCGGTGATCCGTATGAGCCGCTGCATCCAGTCGACGTCCTCGTCCGGAGCGACCGCCAAGGGCTCGGGCACCTCCCGGTGAGCGGCCACCAGCACCGGCCGCTCGGTCCCCTCTGCATCCCGCGCCCTGCCCGTGCCGACCCACTGATCCCCGTACGCCCACGCCGGTATCGTGACGGCCCGGTCCTCGAAGGGGACGAGGAGAGCCGCGTCTCTGGACTCGTCGACCGTCGGATCGGTGAAGCCATCGAGGACGAGGGTGCGCGGGCGCCGTACCTGCCGCCGAGCAGGTCGGTCAGCTCCTGCAGGTCCAGGTCCCTGGGCAGGTACATCCAGCCATCCCCCGGCCGAGCTGGGCCAGCAGGTCGTTGACAGTCGCTTGCGCGAGCTCCATGACGGACAGTGAAGCGCACCGCACCGACAATGGACGTGCTCACAGACGTGTCTGACGTCAACCCGAAGGTGTTGGGCCCCCAACCCCCGAGAGACCGTTACTGGACGTAGCCATTGTCAACGGGATCGCGGATTTGCTCATCCGCTGCTAATGAACCGCCTTCATTGCTGACGAAGTCGCGGATCCTGGAGGGGCGGGGACACGCCCGGTGCGCTCGTTCTGCAGATCCCACAGTTCGCGGAACAAGCCGTCACGCTGGGCGAGGAGTTCAGCGAAGGTACCGTCCTGGATGACGCGCCCCTTGCTCAGGACAACGATGCGGTCCGCGATCGCGACATTGGTGAGCCGGTGGGTGACCAGGACAACGGCGCGGTCTGCGGCGAGGCAGCGGAGGCCGGTGAAGATGCGGTGCTCGGCCCGTGGGTCGAGGGCAGCGGTCGGCTCGTCCAGTACCAGGAGTCCGGCCGGCCGGTGGAACGCGCGGGCGAGCGCGATGCGCTGCCACTGTCCGCCGGAGAGTTCCTGTCCGCCCCACCATTCCTTGGCGAGGAGGGTGTTCAGGCCGTTGCGCAGACCGTCGACGACCTCGTCGGCGCCCGCCGCGTGGGCTGCGGTGAGTACCGCAGAGTCCCCCTCCTTCGTGGGCTGGCCAAGGGTGATGTTCTCCCTGGCTGACAAGGGCCAGTTCGCGTAGGACTGCGGTACGACGGCGACTCGCTTCCAGGCCGCGTGCGCGTCCAACTCCCGTACGTCGACGCCGTCCCACGTGATCGCTCCGTTGTCGGGCAGGTACAGCGAGGACAGGAGCTTGCTGAGCGTGGTCTTGCCCGAACCGTTCTCGCCTACAAGGGCGACGACCTCGCCCCGCCGGACTTCCAGGGATACGTCGCTGACGGCCGGGCGGTCGGCGCTCGGATACTTGAAGGTGACGTTCTCGGCGCATACGGCCGTGGGACCGGCCGGCTCGTGGGTGCCGCGGTCGATGCGATGGCCGCCGGCTTCGTCGATGAAGTCGGCCCAGTCATCCAGGTACATGCCGGTGCGGAAGAGCTGGGCGCCGTAGCCGACGATTCCGTCCAGCCCGGTGCTGACACGCCCCAAGGCGAGGAACGCCGTGCCGAGGGCGGCGACCGAGATCCGTCCGGCGGACACCAGGAGCGCCAGGGCCACCCAGACCACGGCGTGTGCGATGCCTCCCGCGGCCCCGCCGACCAGGGAGATCCGGGCGGCGCGCCAGGTCGCCTGGTCGGTGGTTCTGTCGATCCGCGCACCGGCCGTGCGGTACTTGCCGAGCAGGAACGGGGCCATGGTGTCGGAGCGGACCTGGTCGGCGGTCTGTTTGTCGACCATGTACCAGCGCAGCATCCCCAGCAGCCGGCGGTCCTTCGAGGTGGCGAGTGAGGCGATGTAGCTGATGCGGGCCGCCCGCACGCTGGCCACGCCCTTGGGAAGTGCGGCGAGGACGAGCAGCGGCAGCAGCACGGGGTGCACGGCGGTCAGGACGCATGCGGAGGCGATCAGCGACGCCGACGCCGCGAGGATGTACTGGGTCTCCGTCAGGAGATCCCGGGAGACTTCCACGCCGCGGTCGGCCGCATCCCACCGGTCGTTGTATCCGGGGTTGTCGTACGCGGACAGTTCTGCCCTGGTCGCGGCATCGAGGAGTTTGAGTTCGGCTTCGCGGGAGATACGGGGCGCCAGCCGGGCCGACAGCGAGGACGAGGCGATGCCCAGGAGGGCGCGCAGACCGATGGCCCCGGTCAGTACGGCCAAGGACGGTGCGGCGTCCATGAGCTGGGCACTGCTGATGCGCTGAGAGGTGATCAGCGGCTTGATCGCTCCGGTGGTGGCCATGAGCCCGAACGCTTCCAGCACCCCTGAGAGGACCTGTACGAGCAGCAGGGCGATGACCGTGTTGCGGTCCACCTGCCAGCCCAGGGCGAGGGCGCGACGGATCAACTCGGGTAGGCGGCGGGCCATGGAGCGGCTGGTGATGGCGTTGGCAGCCTCGATACGGCGGTCGCCGGGGATGGCCAGCCTCAGCTCCTCGTCCGGTACCTCCGCGTCGTCGGACGGCGTGGCCTCTTGGGCGGTTTTCGGGGTGGTCGTCATCGCCTCCACCCCTCCGCCGCTGTCTGGCGCCTGGCCCGGATGGCGTCGGCCGCGGACACGACGCACGGTGCGACAGCCTCGGCCGCCCGATACCGGCCGATCAATGTGCGATACAAGACGTCCCCCTGTAGGTGAAGTGCCGATGGGTGTCGGCGGTGGCTGAACCGTTTGGGCCGTCGCCGAGAACGGGGCTCCGCTGGGCCGCCGTGCGTGCCAGCACGATCCGAATAGGCGGTCCTGTCACGTCCGGCCTCCGCCCGCGCCAAGGCGGGCGAACGCATCGTCGAGGTCGTCGAGGTGGTTCAACAGGGTGGTCTGTCTCTCGCTCCAGTGCTGCTTCAGATCCGCCTCGGCTTCCTGCGGGAGGCCGTATTCGGCGGTCGTGGCGCCGTAGAAGCTGAACAGCATGTAGAGGAGCGCGACCCGGGCGCAGGACCGCACCTCCGCCAGGGGGAGGCCAGGGTTCTCCGTGTGGTAGGCGCCCACCATGGCCAGCGCGCAAGCGGCCCATTCCGGGCTGTTGGCCACGGTGCGCGGGTCGAACGCCGCCCGGCCCAATTCCCAGGCCGGCAGTCCGGTCGCGCAGCGGAAGTCGATGACACCGGTGACGGCATCGGCAAGGACGATCAGATTGGTGCGGGTGAGGTCCGCGTGGAGAGCCTGTTCCACCAACGTGGCGGGCAACTGCTCCCGCAGCCGGTGGACCTGACCGTGCAGGTCCTCTCGCCGTTGATCGATGTCAACCCGCAGTTGCCCTGGCCCGTCGTATCCCTGCTGCAGCGCCGTGGCCATCACGCTGTCGCACATCGCGACCGCGTCCTCGACGGCACCGGTCCGCCAACGGGACTGCTGCACACGCTTCGGCAGCGGATACGCGGCCAGCACTCGATGCATGCGCCCCATCACGACACCGATGTGCTCGGCGAGGGAAACCGTCATCGCCGCAGTGGCCACGCGACCGGGCGCCTCATCGACGACCGCCCACACTCTGCCCTCCGAGAGGGTGACAAGGTTGCCATCCAGGTCGGGCCACACGCGCGGTACGGGAAGCCGTGCGGCGCGGCAGTATTCCGACATGTCCAACGCAGCCCGTGCCGCATCCACGTCCGCGACCGATCGGTACTCCTTGACGAACAGCCGCAATCCGTCAGTGGTCAGAACCCGCCGGTTGATCGTGTCGGTGCCCATGGGTACCGACTCGATCGCGTCGACAACGAACCCGTACCGGTCCTCCAGCACGTCAGCCGTCAACTCCGCATCCCAGCCGGCTTCGCTCATCCCTGTCACCGCTCTTTGCACCCAGAGAGGCGGCGGGCAGTGAACACGGTGAACGCGTTGTGCTCCGGGAGCTGCCCGCTCTCCGCGATAGCGGCGTGCTGCCGTTCGCTGAGGAACTCCTGGACGACTCTTCGTGCGGCCTGTTGCCAGGGGCCGTTTCCTGTCCACGGGCCGTGATCGCGGAACACCACGCTCACGCCGTCTGCGCACCGGTGCGGCTCGCTACCGGCATGTTGCCTGGCAACCCTCAGCTCACCACTGGGTCCGCCGGCCTCCCAGGCCGACGGCCGGTTGTCGCCGGGCCGGGGATGTGTAGCTGCGACCGTGCACGTGACGGTCACCGATCCCGCCAACTGGTGGAGTGCGCTGGGCATATCGGTCATGTCGGTGCGCCCTTCCGCTGGCTGAGTCGACCGGCCGAGCCACAGCATGTGGCCGGACAGGTACGCTGAGTATTCGTAGGTGGTGGATAGCTTGCCAAGAGCCACTGACATTGCGGCCTGAGCTGGTCATTTACATACCCGGAGTCGAAGGACGGTGCCGGAGGCCATCTCGAGGAGGGACTCGCCCAAAACCCCGTATCTCCAGCCGAGAGTCACCAGATGCGGGTCGTTGTCCACCTCGACGCGCACCCGCAACGCTCGTACCCGTCCCCGGGCTTCATCGCGGCTGATGCGAGTGCGCGCCGCGTACTCCGAAGACGTCGCACCGATGGCGACCATCCGCCACGTCTCGATCTCCGCATCCGAGAAGGCCCCCGGGAAGGTGGCCTTCCCCGGGCGCCGGAGCTGCTCGGTGACGAAGCAGGCATGGACGACTGCGGCCCGGCCACGTACGCCGAACTTCTGTCCGCAGTGCTTCAACTGCACGTTGATCGTGCCAGCCGTGATCACGAGCTCGCGGGCGATCGTGTCGGTGCTCTTGCCCTCCGCGATCTGCTGGACGATCCGGATCTGTGCGGGCGTCAGGTCGAGCGATGTTCGGGACGGACGCGCCGGTCGGGCACTCACGGAAGGTCTCGATCCTTTCGGGGAGGAATGACTGTCAGGCGCGAGCCAGCCACCGACGCCGCTCGGCATCGGTGACCAGCCTCCGCTCGTGTTCGAGTTCCAGCTGGGACAGACGGGTGTAGTGCTCGACCACCGCGGTGCCGAATGCCTCCTGCGCGAGAGCGCTGTTCTGGAAGGCGGCGAGAGCATCAGCGAGGGTGGGCGGCACGGAGGCGCCGCCCACCCTGTAGGAGTTGCCCGTCTGTGGCGGACCGAGAGTGAGCTTCTGCTCGATGCCGCGGTCAATGGCCGCCAGTGCCGCGGACAAGGCCAGGTAGGGGTTGGCATCCGCGCCCGGCACGCGGATCTCCAGATGCAGCCCCTCACCGCGGCCGACGACGCGGACGGCGCAGGTGCGGTTGTCGTAGCCCCAGCTGAACGTGGTCGGGGCAAATGAGCCGGGCGTGAACCGCTTGTAGGAGTTGGTGTTCGGGGCGTAGAAGGGGGCCAGCTCGGGCAGGCCGGCGAGCAGGCCCGCGATGGCGTACCGCCCGGTCTTGGACAGCTGACCCTCCGGCTCGTTGAGCTGGCTGATGGCTTTGGACCACAACGACACATGGAGGTGCATGCCGTTGGCCCGCCCGGTTTCCGGGGCTGCCATGAAGGTGGGCGCGAGACCGGCACGTGAGCCGAGGGTGCGCACCGCGTGCTTGAAGAGAAGGTGCCGGTCGCAGGCGGTGAGCGCGGGCCCGTACGGGAAAGTCACCTCGACCTGGCCAGGCCCGGCCTCGGTCTTGATCGCTTCCACGGGCATTGCGGCGCCCGCGAGCGCGCGCTGAAGGCGGCGGAAGAACCGGTCGGGGGCCGGATCGTGGTCAAGGGCGTAGTCGAGGTTCTCCGACGCCAGGGGCTGCAGGTCCTGGTACCCGGCCTGTTCCGCTTCCACGTATGTGCCCCTGTAGAGGACGAATTCGGTCTCGATCCCCGCCTTGGGGTGCAGACCGTGCCTGGACAGCCGGGTCATCTGCTGGTGGAGGATCTGGCGCGGTGCGATCTCGATGGGCGTTCCGTCGTGGGTCACGGCGTCGCCGAGCACGACGGCGGTACGCGGCAGCCACGGCAGCACCCGCAGGGTAGACAGGGCCGGCTGCACGGACAGGTCCTGATAGCCGGTCTCCCACGAGGTCAGCGCGAAGCCGTCCGCCGGGCTCATGTCGGCGTCGGTGGCCAGGACGTAGGCGCACACCTCAGCGCCGTGATGCGCGACGCGCTTGAGGAAGTGGTTCGCGTCGTACCGCTTCCCCTTCAGCCTTCCCTGCAGATCGGGCACGGCGAGCAGCACCGTGTCGATCGCGCCCGCCTTGACGAGGTCCCGCAGGTCAGACAGGGAGGAGGCTCTCTCGGAGCGCCCGCCCTGCCCGGGAAAGGACGCGGCGGCGAGGCGTGGCATGGTGCCGTTGGTGCTCGTGGTGTGCGTCATCAGACGACCTCGTCTTCGTACGTGGCGGCCGAGCGGTCGAAGTTCTGGGCCGGCACGTCGTACGAGCTGCCCTGTTTCCGCCACCATCCCCAGGCCAGGGCGAGGACTGCGAGCAGAGCGATCGGCGCGTAGTTGAAGCTCTCCACGGACACCAGGCCACCGCCGGCGGGACGTGTCTGCGGCAGACAGAAGAGCACCGTCACGAACACCACCCAGATGACCGCGATCGTGCCGACGGCCACGCCCCAGTTGCCGAGATTCCACGGTCCGGGCCGGAACCGGTGGCGGTTCTTGATGCGCAGATAGATCGGGATCGCGTAGGCCGGGGTGATGCCGATCACGTTGATGCTGGTGATCGCCGCGTACGCGACCGGGCTGTACAGGCTCGGCAGCGCCAGCACCGCGGCGCACACGACGGACAGCAGCACGGCCTTGCGCGGGGTGCCGGTGCGGCGGTCGACCTGCCGCCACTGGTGCGAACCCGGCAGCGCCCCGTCGCGGGAGAACGCGAACACCATCCGGGACGCCGCGGCGGTCTCGGCATTGCCACAGAACAACTGGGCGCTGATCACCACCAGGAGCAGTGCCTTCGCCCCCGCCACGCCCAGGGCGTCCAGGAAGATCTGCGCCGGCGGCACCCCCGTCGCCGTGCCCACGGTGCCTGCGTAGTCCTGGATGGCGAAGGTGAGCCCGGCCAGCAGCACAAACCCGGCCAGCCACGACCAGCCGATCGAGTGAATGATCCCGCGCGAGGCGGACACCTGGGCGTCGGTTGTCTCCTCCGACAGGTGCGCGGAAGCGTCGTAGCCGCAGAACGTGTACTGGGCGAGCAGCAGACCCAGCGCCGTCACGTACAGGGGGCTGGACCAGCCGGTGTTGTTGACGAACTCGCCGAACACGAAGTCGGCGGCCTGGTGGTGGGAGGGAACGATCGCCAGTGCAGCGACGATCAACGTGACACCGCCGAGGTGCCACCAGACACTGATGCTGTTGAGGATGCTGACCAGCCGGACCCCGAACAGGTTCAGGGTGAGGTGCAAAGCGAGGATGCACAGGAAGATCACCATGATCCGGCCCGGCGTCGGCTCGAAGCCCCACTGCAGGTTGAACAGGGCGCCCGTGAACAGTGCCGCCCCGTAGTCGATGCCGGCGATTGCGCCGAGCAGGCCCAGCAGATTCAACCAGCCCGTGTACCAGCCCCATTTCCGGCCGCCGAGCTGCTCCGCCTGGTAGTACAGGGCCCCGGAGGTCGGATAGGCGGAGGTCACCTCGGCGAGGGCGGCGCCGATGAACATCACCATGACGCCGACGGCGAGCCAGCCCCACAGCATCACTGACGGGCCGCCGGTGTTCAGGCCGAAGCCGTACAAGGTCATGCAGCCGGACAAGACGCTGATGACGCTGAAGGAGATCGCGAAGTTCCCGAACGGCCCCATGCGCCGGGTCAGCACGGGCTCGTAGCCCAGCTCCCGCAGGTATGCGTCATCGGACTTCCGGGGGGTCGCATGGCGGTTTGGACTCAAGCGAGACACAGGTCAGCCTCCAAGACTTGAACTGGGGAAATACGGGCAGGCTCATGCCAATTGGTTGGGCGTGGTGGGCAGCAGATCCCGATCACGGGTGCGGCCCGGCACGGGGCCTACGGGCACGGGCGTAGGAGAAGGACTCGGCACGCGCTCGCAGGAGCAGCGCTTCGCCGGGGTCTGGTCCTGCGGCCCCGTCGTGGACCGACGCCCACGGCTCACGGGCTGCGTACGGGCCCATCGCCTCGAAGACCTCGGCGGCCTCCAGGTACTGGTGGCCCGCCCACAACGTGTAGGCGAGAAGGTTCAGATCGGTTACCGAACGCTGCCAGGCGGGTGCCTTGCGGAACCAGTCGTGAAAGGCGGTCAGCGTGCAGTCGAGCGTCGGCTCCTGCGCCCACTGCCGCCGCCACAGCGGATCAGCACGCGACTGCCGCCGCTGCTCGATCTGCGCGTACGCCGGCAGAAGCAGCACCGGCGATCCGACGGGCCGCTGCGAGGCCACGGACCGGCCGAAGTCGAAGACCGCGGCCAAGGAAGCGCCCCACGGGCCCTCGACGGCGAGCATGAACTGCAGCACGCGGTGGTATGCCTCGCGGTTGTACGGATCACGCTGGTTGACCTCGTACAGCAGTCCCCACGGACCGCTGGGCAGCATCGGCTCGGCGGGCCTCATACGATGTTCCTGACGCAGCTGCCGTGTGTCGATCTGCGCCAGCGCCAGGAGACACACCCACGGCACGGGATCATGCGGCGCGCGATGAGTTGCCAGCAGCGCCTCACGCCGCGCCCTGATCTCGAACTCCAGAGTCTGTCGATGCTGTTGGCGGTTCGCACGCAACGCCCGCTCGACAGCAACGCGAGCACTCATCAGCTGCGCGTCGTAGCTGTCGGGCTCTTCCTCGAGCCACAAGCCGACCACATCCGACCGGGCGGCGGCCACCGCCAGCAGCTGAGTGCGCGACGTGCGCAGTGCCCAATGCGTTCCGGTATCCAGCAGCAGCTCCCGTGCCGTTCTCCAGCGGCCCGCCTGTAACTCGATAAGTGCCACGCCCAGGTCGTCGTCGTGGCCGGCGGGGTGATACACGAGACGCATCAGAGTCCCTCGCCACGCATGGGGCGGTGGCGGACCGCAAGGTCGAGGCTGCTCGCCAGGTGCGCTCGAACCGTGCGAGGTCGCGTCGTGCTCTCTGGGTCGAACGTCGATGTCATCGAGGGCCTCAGGTCAGTTGGGGGAACGGAGCCGCGCAGTGGGTGGGTACACCGTCACCAGAAGGCAGGAGTCGACTCGGTCACCGAGTCGGGCGGCCTAGAGACGAATCTGGCCGATCACGTCCGCGATACTGGTCACGAACCGGTTGATGCTCGGGGCCATGGACGTGCTCGCCAGGAAGAACCCGAAGAGCACGCAGACCATCGCGGGTCCGGGTTTCACGGCCTTGCCGCGGATCAGAACGACCACGACGATCCCGAGCAACAACACGAAGGAAACGCTCAGCGCCATCAGGAGGCTGCTTCCTCCGCAGGCCCTCGTCGCTCCCGTCGCGCCTGGCTCAGCGCGCGGCGCAGAGCATCAGGTCGGGTCAGTGTCCGAGGGCCACGGGGGAAGACGTGCCAGTGCGTCCCTGGAGGCGTCGTGCTCTCAGCGGACGGCACAACGACGTGGCACTTCGGCCCGAGCGCGACGGTTCCCGGCTCATCCCAGCGAACCGCGGTGCCCACCGGGACCAGGAAGTACAGCCGAGGTTCCGGGCCCTCGTGATCCAGGATCACCGGGCCGACCGGCTCATCGCTCTCGCCGAGGATCTCGATGGCACGTCGGCCCACGGCCTCGACGGCGCGTACGGCATCCCACCACTCGCCCGCCAAGCACAGTTCGGGCTCGTCGCCGATGGGCAACCAGCGAGGCGGGAGCGCGCGAGCTGCTGGATTGGCGTCAGACACGGAAAAAGCCTCCTCACCACTACGTGTGAGGAGACCATTCCACTCAGCAAATTCTGTGCACGGACAGATTGTCCATGGGGTCCACTTGCCAAGGCCCTTGACAAGCTCTCAGGTTGTGCTAAGGCCCGTCCAACTGCCAAATGCCGACAGCTCGTTGGGGGGATAGGCATCCATTCTGAGCAGCGCCGCGGTGGTCTCGCGAACGGACGGGTGGAACCGCGTATGGTTCGGTGCGACCTTCCGTGCCCGCTTGAGATCGGCGAACGAGCCGGCCCTGTCGCCCACAGCGAGCTTCGCGGAAGCCACGTCGATGAAGTGGTGGCTGGCTCGTTCGCCGACGGTAGTGGTGGGCGGCGCCCACTCCCCGCCAGAAACCGGAGACCACTCGGTCAGGCGGGCGAGAGCCTGCTCGTTGTCGCCCATGTCGATCATCGTGTGCACCTCGTGGATGCGGATGTTCGTCGGACCGAACGACATCTCGTACGCAAGAGAGTCACGGTTACCCGCCATGAGCGCCACCTGCTTCGCCTCCTGCAGGTACGCGTCGGCACGATCCGAATTGTTCTCACGAGCTTCCAGTACCGCGAGCTTCAGCAGCAGTGCACCGTCAACGGCCAGCGCGTCCGCCGTGAAGGAGCGTTCCGGCTGCAACCGCTCCAGCTCGGTCCGCAGTGCAATGAGCTTACGGCGGGCCGAAGAGTAGGCGCCCTGGCGGAGCATCGCCCCTGCGACCAGGTAGCCGGCCGTGAACTGCATCAGGGGGTCTTCAGAGCGGTCGGCCGCCCACCGGACACGCTCCAACGCCGTGTTCGACAGGTCGTGGTGACCCATCTTGTGGGCGAGCGAGTTTACGGCACGGTAGGCACGCGCGAGATGCCAGAACGCCTTGCTCTTGTCGCCGTTGCTACCGCTCAGGGCCATGTGCGTCAGCTCGGTGATGATCGGCGGCAGCAGGGGACCCATGGGCGCATACCGGGCGTCGCGACGCAGGGCGGCCACCTGGTCGACTTCCGAGGCAAGCACGGGAAGCACACGGGGGGCGACTTCCAGGTCGTCGGGACTGTCGTAGCAGAGCAGGAGGCGGCGCAGCTCAGGGATGACAGCGTGAACGCTGTCTTCGGCTTCCGGCTCACCGTAGTACGGCTGCCCGGTTAGGACTTCGGGACCGAACCGCAGCGCCTTCGCGAGCGCCAGCACCAGCGACGGTGAAGCCTTCCGCGCGCCGGACTCCAGCTTTTGCACGTAGCTCGGGGAGACTGCGACCTTCTGTGCCAGTTGGGCGGCAGACAGCTTCCGTGTCCTACGTGCCGTACGGAGACGATCTCCCAGCGTCAGGTTTTCACTCATCGGTGGATCTGTCCCTTCGCGATGGAGCACTCGGTTCAGAGTACGGAAAACGCCCTGACCCGTGCCCCTGGTCGCCAAGTGTTAACAGAGTCGGCAGCGTCGCGACCAGGAAGCGAAGCCCTTTGGTGCCTCGTCCAAGACCTCCCCTACCATCTTTCGAACCGGAGCAAGTAGGTCATAAGACTACAAATAGGCCAGAATTTGGAGGTCGTTGCCATTCGATCGTCAAGAGCTGGCGGAGAAATACCTACGGACAAATTGTCCGCACTTCCCCTACCTCCACTCGATCAACGAGATATGATCCATCACGGAAAGTGACCAGGCGCACTGCGCGACAAGACCACCTGAGCATGTTGCTCCATACTCTCGTGAAGTACGGCTCCGGTGCCGCCTCGTGAGAAAAGCAAGGCAAGATGACCTGATGTAACCGCCATGGTCAGCCGGTTGCTTGTTCATCAGCCAGCACACGTCATGGGTTGAGCTCTACGCCCATCGTGCGGTCCCGGTCCGCGGGTTGGGATGGCTCGGAAGATCGCGGCAAGCTTGCGGGCAAGGAGTTCGGCCTCTTCGGAGGGTTGGGTGCTCACGCAGGTGGGGAAAGCGGGCGCGCACGCGCGCGGCCTGCCTCCCACGTAACCTTGTCGACCCTGCCCCTCTTCTCTCGGATGGCCATGGCCTCCTCGATGACGAAGCCAACTCCGATCATGCGGGCCAACACAGCGTCTTCTGGGCGCGCAGCACATCATCGACCTTCTCGTCAATCGTGGCGAGATAGTCGGTGATCTCGTCCCTGGTCGGTTGCATCGCAGGTCATGTCCCACGGGGTGGTGTAGTCAGGGCAGCTGTTTCGGTTCCGGTTGTGGGGTGATCTGCGGTTCGGGTTCGGTCGGCTTGGTGGTGAAGAGCTCGGCCATGGAGGCTTCGGAGAGGTAGCGGCGGTCGAAGACCTGCCACTCGTCGTGGAGTTCGGCCAGCACCGCGGCGGCCAGCCGGTCCAGGGCGGTGGGATTGGGGAAGACCTGGACAACATCGGCCCGCCGTTTGATCTCCCGGTTCAGCCGCTCCAGCGGGTTGGTCGACCATATCTTCTTCCAGTGCGCCGGCGGGAAGTCGGCGAATGCGGTGATGTCCACCGCCGCATCCAGCAGCATCGTCTTGACCTGTGGGAACTGCCGCCCGAGCATGTCGGCGACCACGTTCAGCTGGCTGCGCACCTGCTCGCCGGTGGTCTGCGCGAAGATGGTGCGGATGGTGGCGGCAACCATCTCCCCAGAACCCCTCTCGATCACCGAGAACACGTCCCGGACGAAGTGCACCCGGCACCGTTGCCAGGCCGCGCCGAGGAAGACGGTGCGGATCGCGGCCACCAGCCCGCTGTGGCTGTCGGAGATCACCAGCTGGACGTTCTCCAGGCCACGGGCCCGCAGCGACCGCAGGAACTTCGTCCAGAACGGCTTCGACTCACTGTCGCCGACCATCAGCCCGAGGATCTCCCGGTGCCCCGTGGCGGAGATCCCGGTCGCGATCACCACGGCCTGCGATGCGATCCGGTGATTCACCCGCGCCTTGCAGTAGGTCGCGTCCAGGAAGACGTACGGGAAGACGGTGTGATCCAGCGGCCGCTCCTTGAACGCGGTCAGCTCGGCGTCCAGCTCGCCGCAGATGCGGGAGACCTCGGACTTGGAGATCCCGCTGTCCGCCCCCAGGGCTTTGACCAGGTCATCGACCGAGCGGGTCGAGACACCGTGCACATATGCCTCCATCACCACGGCGAACAACGCCCGGTCTATCCGCCGCCGGCGTTCCAGCAGCGACGGGAAGAACGACCCGCTGCGCACCTTCGGAATCTTCAGGTCCAGGTCGCCGGCCTGCGTGGTCAGCAGCCTCTCCCGGTGTCCGTTGCGCCAGGTCGTGCGCGTCTCGGAGTGCTCGCGCGGCGCGGCACCGATCACCTCGGTGGCCTCGGCCTCGATCAGCTCCTGCAGGATGCGCTCGCACACCACCCTGATTGCTTCAACTCCCTCGGCCCGACGTAGTGACTCCAGCAGCCGCATCAGCTCAGACTGGGACAAGGCCATCGCGTGCTCCTCCGGTCGAACTGCCCGTTCACCAGAGAGACTTGCGCGATGGCCTGCCCTTGTTCAGGGAGCATGCACCGCCAACGGATGCACGCCCCCGGGCAGACACCCGCGCGTTCCGGAACCCTGCCCGACTACACCACTTCACGGGACGCGATCGCATCGCAACCTGCGCCATGATCCCCGCAGCACCAACAAGAATCGCCGGGTTGGTCAGAAGGGATCGGGACCCCTTCACGAATTGCACGAATCCCCTGACCTGCCTCCTCGACGGCGCGGGCCGGCTCCCCCGGCGGCTGGTGGCTGCTTGCTGACCTCGCCGGCCACGACACCGCGGTGTGGAGCCCGATCCTCGACCTGGCCTGGGCTGACCGTCCCCTGAGAAGCTGTTGTTTTTTCGATCTTGAGAGATGCGCGTCGAACGAGAGTCCCGATTGGGTGATCGTGGGGCGCTTGGCGCATACGGACAGGGCCTCCTGAACAGCTCGTTGGTGTCGAATCACCGAGCAGCAGGAGGCCCTTGATGCAGCAGTCTTTCGTGCCGAATGCCGGGCAGTCCAGCTCGGTCACCTGGGAGTGTGACTGCCTGGCTCACCGGTTCGGAAACGCCGTCGACAACGGGTTGCGGCAGCGGCGCTACCCGTCGGACATGACGGACGCGGAGTGGGCGGCCGTCCGGCCGTTGCTTCCGGTGCCGGGCTGGATGCGCGGTCGCGGTGGCCGGCCGGAGGCGTACTGCCACCGGGCTGCACTCGATGCGATCCGCTACCTCGTTGACAACGGCATCAAGTGGCGGGCGATGCCGGCCGACTTCCCGCCGTGGGACCGGGTGTACGCGTTCTTCCGCCGCTGGCGCGACCATGGCCTGGTCAAGGAGTTCCACGACCGGCTACGTGCGCAGGTTCGCGAGGAGGTGGGCCGCGACGCGGAGCCGACGGCCGGAGTGATCGACTCGCAGTCGGTGAAGGCGGACGCGGTCGTCGGTGCGGACAGCCGCGGGTTCGACGGAGGCAAGCTGGTCAACGGGCGCAAGCGGCACGTCGTGGTCGACACCCTCGGCCTGCTGCTCGGGGTGATGGTCACCGCCGCAGATGTCGGCGACCGCGCCGCCGCCCGGGTGCTGCTTACGCAGGTGGCCGACGCGCATCACCGCCTCACCCTTGTCTGGGCCGATGGCGGCTACACCGGCAGCCTCATCGACTACTGCCTCGCCTTCCTCGCGCTGGTCCTGGCGATCGTCAAACGCAGCGACGACATGCGCGGCTTCGTGGTACTGCCCAAGCGGTGGATCGTCGAGCGGTTCTTCGCCCACCTGATGCGCACCCGCCGCCTGGCACGCGACTACGAGCGGCACACCACCAGCGCCGAGGTGATGGTCTACTGGTCGATGACCCTGCTCATGACCCGCCGCCTTGCCCGCTCACGCCCGCAGCAGGCGTGAACCGGCCCGGCGCGGGCTCGGCCAGCCAGCCGCGCGCGACCAGTCGTTTCGCCTTCGACCGCAATGTCTCCACACGCGCCGGCACCACCTCCATGCCGAACCCCGCGGCCATCTCCTGACAGGTCAGCGGCCCTTGACCGAGCCGGCACCGGTCCGCGAGCACGTCCAGGATGCGCTGGTAGTCCACCGACAGCACCGACCTGTCCAGCCCCTCCCGCCACACCGGCACCTGCGACTTCGCCTTCGCCGCATCCGGCACTGGCGCGGTCCGGTCGGCCCGGACCTGGTCCTGCATTGTTTCGTCGACCAAGGCCAGCACCTCGTCGACCCGCGAGCGGGCGATGGCCCACTCCTTCCATTCCCGCTCGGCCACAGCCAGCTCGGCCTGGATGCGGTCGGCCTCCTCCCGCAACTCGTCCACACGACGGCGAGCACCCAGCTCACGCTGTTCCAACAGCCCAACCACCGACGGCATCCACGACCTCCCAGGCAGCGACAGCACGACAGGCCACTACTCCCACAGGACCGCCGACCCTACGCCCGACCAGTGGAAATGCAGTCCCCAACTCCGGAAAGACAACAGCTTCTGAGGTGGTGCCTCCCCTTCAGGTCCTGGCAGGTGTGGGGCCGGGGGTGAGGAGCAGAGCGTGAAGGGGGCAGGTGCGGGTGGGGGCAAGAACTTCGAGCCAGCCGTCGCCGTCGGCCAGGCAGTACGGGATGGACTGGTAGTGCTGCCACTTCCAGTTCACCCACCAGCGGGCCTCTTCGAGGCGGCCGGCCGTGCGGCTGGGGGTGGGCAGGCGGTAGCCGGACAGCTCCACGTCGCTCAAGTCGACGCCTTGCTCCTGGAGGTGGTGCAGGGCCGCGAGAGCAGCGCGGCGCAGCGGGCTGTGGTCCACCCAGCGGGTGCGCAAGTCGACGGCGACGTTACTGTCGACGGGTTCGGCGGCTTGGTCGGGCAGAGTGATGCGGGAGATGGTGATCTGGCCGGTTTCGCGCCAGGTGATCAGGTCGTGGCGGACTGGGCGGGGGATCGCACGGTCCAGGCCCTCGAACTCTTCGATCATGTCGTCGCGCGGTGCACGCCTGGCTTCGGGGTCCGGCTTGATGCCGTGCAGGATCTGGAGAGCCTGCTGAAGGGTGTCTCCGCGGCGCCACAGCCGCAGCATGGGCACGCCCTCACTCTCAAGCTGCCGACGCTGGGCGGTGTCGAACTGGAGCTGGGTGCCGCGGCTGCGTCCGACCAGCTGCCCGCGGAGTTCGCTGTATGGGTTGCGGCCGGAGAAGAGGCAGGCGACGACATGCTGGTTCATTCGCTCATCGCGGCGGACGTCAACCGCGACGTCCACGTCATGCGGCTGGAGGGCGCCACGGGCGTAGGAGCCAAAGAGGTAGATCTCGTCGACCAGGTTCAGCGGCCAGTCGGTCCCCTCATCCAGTCGGCGCAGCATGTCCTCCACCAGCGCGGTGGCCCGCTCCCGCTTCACCTTTCCCACCTCTCTCTTGCCGCCCCCCGACGGCCAGCGCAAGAGCCCCGCCGCGCAACTCACGGCTGTGCGCGGTCATACGATGCAGGCCGGCTTTCGAAGCGTACGTCTGTCGTCCCGACAACGCAGCGAGTGTGCTGCCGGACATCGCGGGGCAGGCGGGACTTGGGGCTCGCGCCCTCATCCCGGCAGCAGCAAAAGCAGTGGCACAGGCGAACTCCTGGTGCATTCTGGTGGGTTGCCCATATAGGAGGTCGTAACCGTGGCAGAGATCCGCTCGCTGGAGGAGCTGCAGACGCCGGACAGCACCGCGCTCGGGCTGGGCGGCGCAATGCCTGCCGAGCGGTCGGCCGAGTACCTGCAGCGGCTGGTCGCGGACTGCGAGCTTGCTTCGGACGTGGCGGAGGGAACGCGCCGGGAGTTCGATCGACTTCAGCGCCTCTTCGCCTATGGTCTGCTTGAGTATGACGTCTTCACCATGGTCGACGACCGCGCCTTGCTGGTGATGGAGCAGGCACTGCGAGAGCGGTTCGTCCAGTGGTGCGCCGGCGCGGTCACGTTCGAGGACGCCAACGGTTGCGAGTCTCCAGTAACCGAGGACGTGCGCACCTACGATGACGTGCTCGCCGCGGTAAAGAAGCTGGGAAGAAGGAGACGGCGGGGACCGCAGCGGCAGCCGTCGCCGCGGTGGCAGTTGAAGGTCGGCAGCACGCTGATCAACTTCAACGGGATGCTCGCCGGGCTGCGGACCTGGGCGCGGGCGGCCAGTCTGCTGCGTGGTCAGCGCACGCGTGGCATCGAGCATGCGATGTCGAATCTGCGCAATGCTGTCGCGCACCCGACCGGTTACCACCGCACGACGCCCGTGCAGGCGGCACGGACCCTGCACGACCTGGCAGAGTTCATCAACCAGTTGTGGGGACAGCCGACCCCAGGCGGGTGCCTGTATCCCGCCCCGGTGGAACGCGACATCGTCGTCATGGCCTGGAACGACGAGGGAAGCGTCCACCTCGCCCAGGCCGATGCCCTGCGCGACGACACCGGTGCCGACGGATACGTCTACCTCCTGATCCGCAGCGTTTCCCGCCCCGGAAGCCGGTTCGAGGACGCGCACTGGCCAGCGTTCGACGCCCGGTTCGAGACCACGCAGTTCCCCGCGGACTACCTCTGGGGTCCCGGAAGCCGCAGCGACGCTTTGGCCTGGCTAGATGCACAGCAACCGAAGAGGGATACCGTCGACTACATCGACCGCGTCTTCATGCTCCGCGAGCACGACGGCCAGCTGTACCCGCCGATGCATCCGGAAGTGGCCGCCGGCCTCACCGAAGAAGAGCAACGCGGCACCTGGCATACCGTGCGGGCCGACTTCCCCGAACACGCCTTCGCCCACGTACGGGGCCTCAACGGCAGCCCGGATGCACACGCCCGGACCGGAGAGTGCGGAAGCTGCCCTGCTCATCACCTCGGCAGCGGCACCCATGAACAGGCGTTGCGGGCCGCCGAAGAGGCCATCGGCACCGTCACCCCCCGGCGGCCGCCCGCCGCGCGTATCCCTGACTCGATCTTCTGGCCACACAGATTCTGATGACACTTGGTCACCCGCAGGGAGTAGCTGCGAAGAGCCGCAGGCGCGGGATTACCCCGGAAGAGGTGCGGCACGGCTTCTCTCAACCTCACAGGTCGGCCCGTTCACCTGGTGAGACGGGCTGTGAGCCTAGTGGGCCATGACGTGGTCCAGGTACTGCTGGACGGGGGCGTAGAGTCCGTACGGGACGTACTTCGGGATCTCGGAGTGCGAGCACCACGCCAGATCAGCCAGCTCATCGGGATCAGCGACGTGCGCGGCCCCCGAGACGACCTCGCAGGCCGTGTAGGACATGTGCCTTTGCGTCTTGGGATGGATTCGGTTTCCGAGCGGTTTGACCGCCTTCACTTCCAGGCCCGTCTCCTCCCGTGTTTCGCGGACGGCGGCGTCCTCTTCAGACTCGCCAGGCTCGACTTCGCCCGCAGGGAACTGCCAGGACAGTTGGCCCTCGTTCACCCGTCGCCGCACCAGAAGGACGCGCTTCTCGCTCACGATGACTGCTGCGGCGATTCCCGGCCGGTCGTCGTTGGTCTGCTGCGTCATCGTTGAGGCTCCTCCAGGGCTGCCAGGACGGGCGGGAAGATGTTACTCGTGGGGATGAAGCGCGTGACCGAAGTATTCGGTACCCACATCACGTCCACGTTCTCGACGATGTCGCTATTGGTGGCCTCGCCGGCGAGGAACTCGCACAGGAAGTACTCGCATTGGACGGCCGTCACCGGGTGCAGCCTGGTGCCGAGGTTGCGCACTACAGCGCAGCGCACGCCGGTCTCGTTCAACGTCTCACGGACCGCAGCGCTGTCCGGGTGAACACCAGGCTTGATCACCCCGGCTGGAAACTGCCACGTGAGCCCGGAGGCTCTGTCATCGCGACGGCACACAAGCAGGACCTGATCTTCACGCACGACTACCGCGATAGCAACCCTCAGCGGCTGGACCGAGGAGCCGCTGCCTGCGGTCGCAGCCTGGTCCGGGGTCAGCATCAGCGCGAACCGCTTCCGGACAGTCACAGACGCCATTTCGTAGACCTCGTCGAGCAGCTGCTGCGTTTCGCGGCGAAGTACCACATCAGAGTTCGTGTGCCACGCCGCAACCGTCCGAGGAGCGATACCCAGACGCTCGGCAAAGGCATCGTTGGTCATTCTGAGTGCCGCCTGCAGAGCGCAGGCGTAGTGGCCGTTCCAAACCTCCACTACGTCCATGTCGGCCTCCTGGCCCACCGCGGTCAGCGGCATGCGTGATCACTGCACTGCGACTGCGCTCTCACTGCATCGCCCATGCCTGGTGCGCTCGCCCTGGAGTCGGTTCACTGATTGCATGCACTCTCGCGCAGGATCACAGGCTTCCAAACGAGGACGAAGTCCTTGTAGTTCGTGGGGCGTTGAGCGGGTTGAACGCTCCCGTCAAAGGCTAGCCGACGAGATCCGGCAGTTCACCTGGCCAGCCACTCCGATGCCCTTCGTGGCCTGTTCCAAGGCCCAGCCATCTCGGGGCCAGACTCGCTCCGGCGAAGGGGCCTGTCGCGGGACCGGCCCCATGTCTCCAGGCCCCCGGCCACATTCCCAAAGGCCCGCAGCGCGATGGGGTTCGAACCCCTAGCACAACCTTGCTTCCGACGCGGCACTTTGGAGAGGAAGCCTGCGGACAGCCTGTCCGCCCATCGGCGGCGCGGGTTGAGAGGCTCTTCTCGCGGCCGGCTATGACCGTCCTGCTCAGTGCCCGCTCGGCGGGGTCGCTCGAGCATGAAGCGCTCCCCTGCCTCAGGAGATGAGCGGAAGCGGTGCCGGAACGGCAAGAACGAGATCCCATTGGAGGAGGAGACAAGGTGGTGCGGCGTTGACGA
Organism: Streptomyces sp. PSU-S4-23; assembly: GCF_055632315.1. NCBI lineage: Bacteria > Bacillati > Actinomycetota > Actinomycetes > Kitasatosporales > Streptomycetaceae > Streptomyces > Streptomyces sp. PSU-S4-23. Next base: position 2,390,545 of record NZ_JBVMUU010000002.1, read on the forward strand.
ACCGTGAAGGTGGCGTTCGGCAGGAGAAGCGATCAAGACGCCCGCGGGCATTCTCGATCTCAGCTCGTCTCGCGAGGAGCCCTCGAAGCGCAGGTAACCTCAGGCCCGTGGCGCACTGAGCGTCCCTCATATCGCCTGCCTGAACGCTGAAAGGGAGCCAATGGTCCAGGATCAGGAGCAGTCGGTGGAACGCACTCTCGTACTGCTGAAGCCCGACGCCGTCGTGCGCGGCTTCGCGGGGAAGATCATTTCCCGATTCGAGGATGCGGCGCTGAAGATCGTCGGCGTCAAGATGAAGCAGATGAACGCCGAGTTCACGCGACGGCATTACTTCGATCTTGAAGAACGCCTCGGTTCCGAGGTCTACAGCTTCACCGCCACGTTCATGCAGCAGGGCCCCGTCATCGCACTTGTTCTGGAAGGAGCCGACGCGATCGCCACCGTACGGAAGATCGTCGGCAGCACCTACCCGAACGAGGCACCGGCCGGCACGATCCGCGGGGACTTCTCGCACTACAGCAAGGCCGCCAGCGTCGCGTCCGGCAAGGCCGTCGCCAACCTCGTACACGCCTCCGGCAACAAGGAGGAAGCAGCTCAAGAAGTGGACCTCTGGTTCGACAAGGACGAACTGCACGACTACCGCACCCTCGCTGAAATCTTCACCTACTAGGCGGCCACCACGTCACTAGCGGGTCGTCGCCGCGTTGAACACCACCGGGGAATCACCGGATGAGAGAGGGCACCATGACCAGCGAAACCCGCGTCGCCTCCGTCGAAGAACTCGAGACCGGCTTCCAGCGGGAACTGGGCACTGACCGATGGGCAGCGGCGGAGAGCGCATACGCACTGGCAGTGCGACACCGCGACGACGGCAACTGGGACCAGTCGCGTGAATGGGTACAGCAGTGCCTGCGCCTGCTGGAAGGGTTCCCGAGCGACACCATGGAGCAGGTGGCCACCAAGCGCCTCTCCGTGGGAGGCGTTCAGCTCCCGACCTACCTGCACGACGGCGTCGTACGAGACCGCTTCGGCGACATCGTCTGACGGGCCAACGCCATCTGGGCAGCGCGGACGCCAAAGGGCGCCCGCGCTGCCCGCCAGCAGAACAGCCGAACATCGCGACCGATCCGGACCAGCTGGGCTCCGCCTGACCTGGTTCGGCTGGATCACCCATGCCTGAACAGGGAGGACACCGTGCCTGTCGAGATCGAAATGCGTGCCCGCTTCAGCCGAGAGGCCCACGACCAGCTCGTCTCGCGCCTCGAACAGGACGGCGAAGACCTCGGCCGCGACGACAAGCACATCTACTTCTACGTGTTGTCCGACCAACTGCTGAAGGTTACTGACAACATCACCGCCAACACGGCGAAGATCACCCTCAAGACCAGCAAGATCGGGAACGGCACGGCTTTTCCTGAGACGGAGATCCCCATCGCCCGCGAGGACGTTGCGGCCGCCGTCTACGTCTTCAACGCACTCGGTTTCGAGAACACGATGCACAAGGCGTACAACCAGCGCCGCAACTTCCGCCTTGGCGGTGTCGAGATCGCCGTCAAGTGGAGTGAAGCGTGGGGCCACCATGCCGAGTTCGAGGTACTCCTCGGTGACGACCCGAGCCCGGCAGCAGTGGAGACGGCTCACGAGCGCATCAACTCGGTAGCCCGCGAACTGGGTGTCCCTCTCATGAGTGAGGAGGAGCTCGCCGAGTTCACCGCAGCCTTCGAAGCAGCGCAGAACGCTCCCGAAGAATCCGCCCCGCAGGTGACACCCGCCACCTGAGTCAACTCGTCGCGATAGACCACCGAGAGGGGTGGACTAGATGAGCACGACCCCGCCGGCCACCAGCCTGGTGGAGCTCGCCGCACGCAAGCAGCTCCCACATCACCAGTTCACCGACCACGCAACGCTGCGCTGGATCGAGGGGAACCGGCCACGCCTGCTCGACGGTGCACCGTCGAGCATCCGGGTCACCTCCCGCAGACTTCTCACCCGTGCGGCGATACCGGCGGCCTGGCTCGCAGAACCCCGACTACGCGATTCTCTGCACGGAGTCCGTCACGCGATGCGCACAGCCGCACTCGCAGCACTCCTCGCTGAGACCACCGGTCTCGACGAACCGGATACCGCCACGCTGATCGTTGCCGCTGCCGTCCACGACTGCCGTCGCCTCCATGACAAGGACGACCGAGGGCATGGAGCCCGCGCCGCGCAATGGCTCACCAGGAACACAGAGGTCATCTGGGAGCACTTCCACATGGGGGCGACCGAGCCGGCCGTCACTCAAGCCGCTACCTCGGTACGCCTCCACGACGTGCCGTACTCGGACTTCACCACGGATGACGAAGCCGACTACTCGAGCGCCCAGAAGATCAGCGATCTGGTGAAGGCGGCCGACGCGCTGGACCGGTACCGGCTGCCGAAGCTCAGCTGGTGGCCGGACCCTCAGCACGTACGCGTCGGGGCGTTCGACCAGCTCCGTGCAGCCGCCTTCGACCTGGTCCTGTGGTCCGAAGCCAGCCACCTGGCGGGACTGGACAGCGCGGACGCTGTCTTCAAGGCCCTCGAGCGGCGGGAGCTGATCGGCTGATGGACTTCCTCGACGCGTACCACCTGTGGGCCGACGCCCACGAGTTCTACGAGGCGTCGATCATCCCCAACCTGGCCGAGGCCACTGGCCCCCTGACCGAGCAGAGCGCTGCCTGGGAATCCCGCCTGGCCGAGGAGACCCCCCAGGGCGCTCTCCTTCGCAGCAACGCCCTCTTCGACGCCCTCAGCAGTGGCGACAAGCTGCACCTGCTGCACGTCACCCATGCTCTGGAGGAGATCAACGAGCACGGGGTGCTGTACCCCTCGGGCGGATGTCTTGTCGGCAGCATCTACTGTGCCCCGCTTACCGCAGCCGGCCAGGGCTTTCGGATGCACAATCTCGCCTCGTACGTTCTCAACAGAGAGGCCCCGGCCTTCCTCAAGAGGATCGGCAAACCCGAGGCGACGCCCACTCCCCTCCTATTCGAGATCGACGTGCCACGCCAGGCGTACCGCGGCCTCGCCGGCATCGACTACCTGCGGCTCGGCGCCATCCACCTGAGCATCTACAGCCATCTCGAATACCTGCTGTCCAAGGCCGAACGGCACCAGTTGCGCGAGACGATCATCAGCCGGGCGAAGAACTCCGCCAGTTTCCTCGCCCTCGCCTCGGCCATCGCGCACACAGGTGCCACCGTCGCGGCCGAGTCGTTCCTCCAACTGCTCGACGAGACCATTCCACGCCTGCCCATCCTCGGATACGTGTACTTCGAGGCACTCGCCGAGTACCTGATGCTGCACTCCACCAGCGACGAGACCAAGCACCTGGCAGAACTCGGCGAGCTCAACAACTGGCTCTACAAAGAGATGATCTTCTCCTCCGAACTGGCCATGGCCGGCAAGTTCGATCTCGCCAAGTTCCGCCCCTCCCCTGACAAGCTCGACGGCCTGCTCGCGCAGGTGGATTCGACGATCGATCCGCAGCACACCCGGCACTACCTCATGGAGCGGATCAGCTATCTCGTCGCCGCCCGCCTCTTCACACCCGGGCAGGTCCCAGAGGAGTGGCGGCACACCCGCTGGGAGTTCGACAGCCTGGCCACCCACCTGGGCCCGCTACTGGGCCATCTCATCCACCGCGAACTGAGGACCTTCGGCCGGTACCCCGACTTCTACTTCTACTTCGACCAGCACAAGGCACTCCAGGCATGGAACTACTGGAACCACATGGACATCATCACGCCCTTCAACGGCACGATCCCGAAGGGCGAGATCGGCATCAACCCCGCCTACCCCGATCTCGAATACCGGGTCTGGCGCGCCGAACAAGATGGTGCAGGGCGACTTCACCCGACGGAGCAGCTGGACGTGACCATCGCTCCGCGGCTTGTGGACATCAAGTACACCCTGATGCGCAACAGCCGGTCAGCAAGCCCGTCATCGACCGCCGCGTGAGGAACCGGCCCCGCCCACCTGCCCGCACACGATCTCCAAGGAGACCATCGTGACCGTCCAGCCGGACACCGAGACCACCACGCCGGACCTGTTGGCACAGCAGATAGCCGAGCTTCTGCGGCAGCCAACTACCACACACGGGCTCGCCCGCACTCTGCGCGCCGCCAAGAAGGAACTCGAAGTCCACCGCACTCACCTGGCCAGCCAGGATGCCTGGCCCAACGGACGCATCGACAAGACGCCCCGCAAGGTACAGATCGGCGGCGGTGCCCATCAGATCGGCGGCTTCTTCAACATCGACGTCGCACCGCCCGCGGACCTCCTGTGGGATGTCCGCGAAGGGATACCCCTGCACGACGATTCCGTCGACGAACTGTTCTCCGAACACTTCCTGGAGCACGTCGACTATCCGCGCTCAGCCAAGTACTACGCGCTCGAAGCTCACCGTGTGCTCACCCCCGGCGGCCGACTCATCACCGGTGTCCCCGACGCCGCGTTCGTGCTCTCCCAATACCCGGATGGCACCGCGGACAGCAAAGAGATGATCAAGCGGTGGTACGGGAAGCGGGACTGCCTCGATCACATCAACACGCATCTCGACCTGATCAACTACGTCTTCCGGGACCAGGACGACAACCCCACCTACAGCCCGCACTACTGGGCCTACGACTACGACAAGCTCGTCCAGCTGTTCACCGAGGCCGGTTTCACCACCGTCGAGCCCTGGACCTTCGACCCGCAGCTGGCCAACCCGAAGCGCCAGTGGGCCAGTGTCTACGTGCTCGCCACCAAGTAGCCGGATCATGCTCGGGCCGACGTAGGCGCAGGCCGACCTCATGTGATCCGGTGGCAGAACGGCGGCCGAACGGCCGGAGCGGGAGCCCCTTGTACACGATGGGCCTCCCAGCGACGTGGCCGAGAAGGCGCTCTTGGCGTCGCGCTCCGGCGCTTCCACACTGTCGAACAGATCATGGCGATCGGGGGATGGATGGCCAAGCGGACGGGCCGCCGAAACAGGATGCAGCGGCGACGGCAAGCGGGCCTTGCCGGTGGCGCCCTCGCCACCGCCGTGTTCGTGTTGTGGCAGTTTCCATGGCTACTGCTCGGCCTCGTCTGTGCCGCTGCAGCGGGTAGCGCTGGGTGGTACCTGTGGGCTGCGCACCGCCGCGAACGCCACGGTGATCTCGCCTGGCGCCAACAGGACCAGCGCATGGCGCTGGAACGGTCTATGGCTGCCATCGACGCCATGACCTGGCAGGACTTCGAACGATACGTGGCCGAACTCTGCAGGCGCGACGGCTGCACCGAGGTCGCTGTGGTCGGCGGCTCGGGTGATCTCGCGGCGGACGTGGTCGGCAGCCTGCCGGACGGCCGCCGCCTGGTCGTGCAGGTCAAGCACTATGCACCCCACCGCACTGTGCCCAGCGGTGACATGCAGAAGTTCGTCGGCATGGCGTTCGCCGAGCACAACGCGGATGTCGCCGTCTTCGTCGCGACCTGCGAGTTCGGCAGATCCGCTCGCGACCTCGCCCTCAAGCACAACATCGTCGCCCTGAACCGCAACCTCTTCGGCTCATGGAACAGCGGAGCACCCCTTGCGTCCCTGCTTCCGCTCAGCGGCGCCGGCGGCGGACTGCCTCACGGCCGCCGAAACGCGCGTCGAAAGAGTGGAAGGCAGGGAGCGGCTTGACGTCAGTGCCGAGGTTCCACCTCGGCCAGCCAGGCGCCCAGCGCGGCAACAACCGAGTTGCCTCGCCACTCAGCGAAGATCTGATCCTGTTCAACCGACGGCAGGGCCGACAGCGTCGACGTGGCGCCCTCCGGAACGAAGATCGACCACAAGTCGGACCACGAGCGTAGGCCAGTCCCGCGATCCGGCGCCGGAGCAATGGTGCCGGGCTTCCTGGAATCGTCAGCAAAGGTATGAAGCACCCCCTCCGCGTCAGCGTAGACGGCGGCGCTGGCGAACCGACAGGTCCGCTTCTCCGTGAGGTCCGCGAGATGCGTAAGCCCTGCAGGACCAAATGCCTCAAGGGCCTGCTTCACCATCGGTCCCGGCCAGCCGCCGAACTCCTCGATGTAGAAGCCGGAATCCTCCACAAACAGCGGTCGCTTGAGCACTTCGAACGCCTGCCGAGCCTTGTGACGCGCAATCTCTGCAACCGATGTCGTCTGGATCTCGTCCAAGTCCAGAGCTACCTGCTCCACCTCGATTCCCCACGGGGCAAGGTGCTCTTGGGCGGTTCGGAACTTTCCTGCATTTCCCGTACACATTGCCACCTTGAAGCCTGGCATGAGCGAAGTGTCTCCTTTCAAGAGTGATGCTGGACGGGAGGTGGAGGGGGCACATCCGCGACCGGACTCGACGTCAACTGGCCTGAAGTTCGGCCACAATGCGTGCCGATTCACGTCGGGCGAGCCCCAGCCGGAGGGTGCTGGGCGTAGGCGTGAAGGCCCTCCGCAGATCGACAGCAGCGGCGGCGGACAACGAGGGTGTCATACGGCTCCTTGGGTGCTGTATGACGACGGTACCAATGGATCAGGCCCATTTGTGATCGAGGTGTCTCAGCCTCCGCTCACGGCACCTCTCGCACCTGACGTTCAGTGACGGCAACATCTGGGCGAAGATGGATTCCGCAGCCGGGCCGTGACGACGGGCTCAGCGGGACTGAGACGGCGCTTCCAGAGTCTCGGCCGGCATCCACTTCCGTAGGGCTTCCGGCACGGTCACGGCGCCTTCGGGCTGTTGGTGCTGCTCGATGATGATCGGACCGCGGGGGTCGGTCGGCCGTTTCGGATCACAGCATCAGGCAGCTTGATGCTGCTTCCCAGCAGTTGCTGGGAGGAACGAGAACCGCGGGTTGGCCGGCGACGCCGTGCGGGCCTGGCGCTCTGTTCGTCGCACGGCAGGTTCACCCGCATGAGGTGAGGGCGGTGCATCCGCGGAGTTGTGGCCCAAGCCGTCGGTCGACGGCTCCGGCGTGATCTCGAACCATGTCGTCTTGCCTGGGGGTTGCGGTTGCGTCCCCCAGGCATCCGCCAAGGCGTTCACGAGCAGGAGGCCCCGACCGCCTTCGTCGTTCGGTCCGGCCTCAACAGCGCTCGGCAACGATGCGTCCGCGTCCGTGACCTCGACGCGAAGCCGCTCATCGGCCCGCGTCACAGAGACACCGCACGGAGCCTCTGTGTACAGGACAGCGTTGGCGATCACCTCGCCGGCCAGCAGCTCGACGGTCTCCAGCGTCTGGTCCGACATCGGAAGCCCCAGGTCCTGGGCCAGCGAGACAACTTGACGGCGTGCGGCCGGGACAGCGTCGACAACAGGCGCAACCGTGAATCCGTACGTCGGACGTTCGGAACTGCGACGCGCCATGACGACAACCTCACCCTTGGTAGTGGCCTCAGTGAAGAAGAAGCCTTCCACCCGACAAGGACTGTGTGAGGACAGTCTGTCCGCAGGCACGCCCGGCAAGACGCCTTGACTATTCGGCGAGTTGTGGTACCCGGGTCAGCTTCTGTCGCGGCTGAGAAACACCGGAGGCGCTCGTCGATTAGACCGTACCCCTCCGCACCTCACATCAGACCTCTCCGCTGCGGTCACGGCTTCGCTCGCGGCATCCAATTGGCTGACGTGCGTGGGTCAGTGCGCGAAGGCTGCGAACTTCTCGGCGATCGTCTCGCGGTCCGCGTCCTGAGCGAGCAACGCCTGGAGCAGGAGGCGTGCCTGGTAGGCGCTGAGGTCGCCGGCAGAGACGAGCCCGCAGTTGATCAGGTCCATCTCTGAGCCGGGGAAGCCGTACGTTCGGTTCAGGACCAGGCCGTTGCCGATACGTGAGGCGAAGACCACGGGGATTCGCGCGGCGAGCCGTTCGAGGCTCTCGACGAGTCGCTGAGGGACATGTCCGACACCGAAAGCGGCGACAACGAGCCCGTCGCATCGGCCGTCCCACGCCGCGATCAGCGTGCCGTCGTCGCCGAGGCTGACCGTGTACAGGCCCACGCGTGCGGCACGGCTCGGCGGCGCCAGAGGACCGTGCCGGCGCCGCAGCGGGGCAGCCAGCCGCACACGGTCCTCGGTTATCCGGCCGATGGGCCCGGCTCCGGGTGACATGAAGGCGGCGGGACTGGTGGTGTGGGTCTTACGGACATGGCGTGCCGCGTGGATCTCGTCGTTCAGGACGACCAGCGCCCCGGCCCCACGCAGCTGGGGGTCGGCTGCGGCGATGACGGCCGCGTACAGGTTGGCAGGGCCGTCAGGGCCCGCCATGGTGGAGTTGCGCATGGCACCGGTGACGATGACCGGCTGGTCGTGACCGTGGTGGAGGTCGAGGAAGAACGCGGTCTCCTCAATGGTGTCGGTGCCCTGCGTGATCACCACCCCGTCGACGTCGCCACCTTCGAGGGTCTTGCCGATCGCTGCGACAAGCTCCACGAGGTCCTCAAAAGTGAGGGACGCACCAGGCACCCGGCGAAAGTCGTGCACCCGCAGGTCGATGCCGTGATTGTCCAGGCCAGGGATGGCGGCCAGGAGGTCGTGGGCGGAGAGGGCCGGAACGACCCCGCCGGTCACCGGGTCGGTGGTCATGGCGATGGTGCCACCGAGAGAGTAGACAGCCACCGTCCTTGTCGCGCCCACCATCGCCCCCCAAACAGTCTCAAGTTGAATGGATCTAGGCCCTCGGAGATCGTTCCGTGCAGGCTATCGGGTCGCCCCCACCACGACCTCAGCCCCGGATTGCAACGCGGCGGCCACGTACGCGCAGGCCCGGTCCAAGGCGTCGAGGCTGAGGCGCAGCCAGCGGTCGTCGGCCGAGCGACGACGCATGATCCTGCCCATCAGTACGCCCCCGTCGCGGGCAAGGCATGCGATCAGCACAGCACATCGATCCCTTTGCGCTCTTCCTTTGGGCGTGAAGGATTGCCTGGTCGACTTGTCTCGGCGACCGACGGCGTCGCCCGCTCCTCTGCTCTGGGACTTTTCAGGGACTTTCAGCACTGTCTGAGGGACTTCCGAGGGACTTTTCGCCGCCTAACGCGGCAAGCTCTTGAAAGATCAGAAAGGGCCTCCGATGCAGGTCAGAGGCCCTTTCTCAGGCAAAGCCGCAGGTGGCGGCAGACGAGTCGGGCTGTACGCCGGGTTCTGTTCCGGAGGGTCCTCGCGGGCCCTCCGGCGACGGCCATCCATCTAGGACCGGCGTTGCCGCCGGCCTCGTGCGGTCTACCCGCGGACTCGGGCGGGCAGCCCTCGATCGTCCGCGCAGGAGCGCCGGGGCGCTCCCTTTTGACCTTGCTCCGGGTGGGGTTTACCTAGCTGCCCAGGTCACCCTGGGCACTGGTGGTCTCTTACACCGCCGTTTCACCCTTACCGAGGACCGAGGTCCCCGGCGGTCTGTTTTCTGTGGCACTGTCCCGCGGGTCACCCCGGGTGGCTGTTGGCCACCACCCTGCCCTGTGGAGCCCGGACGTTCCTCGGGGAGGTCCACCAGGACCTCCACGCGGCCGCCCGCCCGGCTCGTCTGCCGTGTCGACCATGGTACCGGGCGTGGGGTGCCCTCGGTGCGGCGGCCGGGCCCCGTCGGCCGCGTCAGAGGAAGTCCGCCGTGTCCAGTTCGAAGGCGAACGGCTCCGGGAGGGTGAGCGGCTTGCCGAAGGGGAGCGTGCAGTGCTGGCGGTAGTCGTCACGCCCGGGAGTGCTGAACAGCGTGACCGAGGAGTCGTCGCGGTCGACGAGCAGGTACAGGGGGATGCCTCCGCGGGCGTAGCACCGGCGTTTGGCATCACGGTCGGTCCCGGCCCTGGTGGACGTCACCTCCAGAACCATGGCGACGCCGTCGCAGGGCATCCAGGGGTCGGCGCCCCGGTAGAGCCGCAGTTTCTCGGGGGCGAAGGTGCCGTCGGGGATCACGTGGTTCTTCGGGCAGGCGCCCCCGCTCTGCAGTTTCAGGCCCTTGTTCCCGGAGAACTGCATGTCGGTCCGGGCCCGCCTGATCACTTGGCTCACGATCAGGCCGATGTAGTCCTCGTGGTCCCCGTCCGGCGGCGGTGTCACAACGATCTCCCCCTCGATCAGTTCGGCCCGGAAACCCTCCGGTGTGTCCAGGGCGAGAAAGCCCTCCAGCAGGACCTCTTCCTGCGTGAGCGGCTCGTGGGCCATGGCAGTCATGTCACGCCCCTCCTTCTGTCGCCCGTCAGACTGGGGCATCGGAAGATCACCTGTCCGTGAGATCGGGAACCGTTCCCTCGATCGTGGCACACGGTCACGCCCGCCGTCAGGGATGCGCGCGGCGAGCCGGTCGCTCTCCGCGGTCGTCCTCGGCCCGCCCCGCGCGGCCCGGCCGCTCCGCCGCCACGTCGGCGACGCCGACCGTCTCGTCCCGGGCGATCACGCGGGCGCGAACCGGACCGCCGCCGCTGCCGGAGCGGCCCGGGTGAGCCGGACCCGCAGGCGTTCCCCCAGCGGCAGCGGGGCCGTGCCGCTCTCGACGGGGGCGGCCACCGGGGGCCATTCCACCTGGACGGTGCCGAGGGTGGGTTCGTCCTCCCGTACGTCCACCACGCAGCCGTCGAAGACCTCGCCGACGCGGTCCTGGAGCAGGGCGGCCGCGACGGTGTCCAGGCACGCGTGCTCGACCGCGTCGGACCGGCGGCCGCCTTCCGCCGTCTCCCCGGGGAGCGCGTCGAGCGCCCCGAGGACCCAGTCGGGCGGGGCCCGGTTCGCGACGGCCGCGAGGCAGATCTCCGAGGCGTAGCGGTCGGTGAGGCGGTGCAGCGGCTCCGTGCAGTGGGCGTAGGGCGCGGCGACCGCGGCATGGGCGGTGATGGGCGGCAGCACGCCGTCGCGGAAGACCGTGCAGCCGGCGCCGCGCAGCAGGGTCGTGCACTCCTGGAGGAAGGCCGCGTGAGGGGGCCGATGCGGGTCCAGGGAGCGGATGAGGCGTGCGTAGGAGGCGTGGCGCGGCCAGTCGATGCGCAGGGCGTGCGCGCTGCGGCGCAGTCGGCCGATCGCACCGTCCGGAGCGGCCGGGAGCGTCCACAGCGCTCCGGTGCCGTGGGCGAGCATGAGGGCCGCCGCGGCCATGCCGGTGAGGAGGCAGAGCTGTTCGCTCCATCCCTGGACGGGGAGCGGGGCGCGGTAGGCCAGTTGGTATGTGTGGTCGTGCTCCAGGATGTCCAGTTCGGGCACGGTGAGGGAGATGCCGCCGCGTTCCGCCTCCAGTGCCTCGCGCAGCCGGCCGATGTCCTTCAGGAGGGCGAGGGGCTCCTCGGCGGTGCCGCCCTCGATCTCCTTCTGCACGCCGTGGTGGCCGAGTCCGGCGCGGCTGCGTACGAGGGCGCGGCGGACGTCGGTGGCGACGGTGCGGCCGTCCGCGTCGAGGTCGAGGGTCCACAGCACGGCGGGGCGTGTCGCGCCCGGCAGCAGGCTCGCGGCGTCCTCGGCGACCGGGGCCGGGTGCAGCGGGATCCCGCCGTCCGGGAAGCACAGGGTGGTGACCCGGCGGTGGGCCTCGGCGTCCAGGGCGCCGCCGGGCGGGACGAAGGCGGCGAGGTCGGCGACGGCGTACCGGACGCGGAAACCGCCGGTGCGCCGCGCGAGGTGCAGGGCGTGGCCGCGGCCGGCGGCGGACCGGCCGAGTGTGAAGAAGGGGAGGTCGGTGGCGTCGTCGGCGGGCAGGCGCGGCTCCCTGGTGACACGCTCGGCCTCGGCGAGTACCTCGGCGGGGAAGTCCCCGGGTACCCCGGGTCCGGCGCGCAGCCCGCGCAGCGCGGCCCGCAGCGGGCCCTCGGGGGCGCCGACGACGCGGATGGGGCGGCGGGGCATGGTTCGAGCCTAGGGCGGGGCCGGTGGGGCGGCATCCCGACGCCCACCAGGCCGTACGCTGACGCGGAGCTCTACTGAAGGAGTACGTGTGCTTGTCCTGCTGCCGCCCTCCGAAGGCAAGGCGCCCTCCGGCCGGGGTGCCCCGCTGAGGCTGGAGTCGCTGTCGTTGCCGGGGCTGACCGCCGCACGGGAGGCCGTCCTCGACGAACTGGTCGCGTTGTGCAGCGGCGACGAGGAGAAGGCGCGCGAGGTGCTGGGGCTCAGCGAGGGCCTGCGCGGTGAGGTCGCCAAGAACGCCGGGCTGCGGACGGCGGGGGCGCGGCCCGCCGGGGAGATCTACACGGGTGTGCTGTACGACGCCCTGGGCCTGGCCTCGCTGGACACGGCGGCCAGGCGTCGCGCGGCCGGTTCCCTGCTGGTGTTCTCGGGACTGTGGGGCGCGGTCCGGGTGACGGACCGGATTCCCTCCTACCGCTGCTCGATGGGCGTCAAGCTGCCGGGGCTCGGGGCGCTGGGCGCGTACTGGCGGGCGCCGATGGCCGCCGTCCTGCCCGAGGCGGCCGGTGACGGTCTGGTGCTGGACCTGCGCTCCTCCGCGTACGCGGCCGCGTGGAGGCCGAAGGGTGAGCTGGCGGGGCGGACGGCCACCGTGCGGGTGCTGCACTCCCAGGTCGTGGACGGTGTGGAGAAGCGGTCGGTGGTCAGCCACTTCAACAAGGCGACGAAGGGGCGGATCGTGCGCGGTCTGCTGGCCGCGGGGGCCGCGCCGAAGGACCCGGCGGAACTGGTGGTGGCGCTGAGGGACCTGGGTCACACGGTGGAGGCGGAGGCGCCGGCCAGGGCGGGGAGGGCGTGGTCGCTGGACGTGGTGGTCTCGGAGATCCACTGAGCCCGGCGCCCCGTCCGTTGCACAAGGTGCAACCGCTGCAACGGTCTGCAGCGACGGACGGGGACCGGGCCCGGATCCGGGGGGCGGCCGGGGGGCGGCGGCACCGCGCCGTCGGCCGTTGACTCAGCGCAGGTGGGACGTGTCGTTGAGAAGGCGGAGGCTGGCGTTGCCGTCCGCGTAGTACGCCACCGCCGTCAGGGACGCCGCGGACAGCTCCATGCGGAACAGGGCCTCCTGGGGTGCGCCGAGGGCCAGGCGGACGAGGGTCTTGATGGGTGTCACGTGGGAGACGAGCAGAACCGTGCGGCCCGCGTGGGCGGCGATGAGGTCGTCCCGCGCGGCGGAGACCCGGCGGGCGACGGCCGCGAAGCTCTCGCCGCCGCCGGTGGGCGCGGCCTCCGGGTCGGCCAGCCAGGCGTCCATGTCGTCCGGGTAGCGCTCGCGTACCTCGGCGAACGTCAGGCCCTCCCAGGCTCCGAAACCGGTCTCGCGCAGCCCGTCCTCGACGCTCACCGCCAGCCCCAGGCGGGCGGCGACGATCCCGGCGGTCTCGCGGCAGCGGGCGAGGGGCGAGGAGACGACGGCCTGGACGGTGCCGCGCACGGCCAGCGCGGCGGCGACGCGTTCGGCCTGGCGCCGGCCGGTGTCGGACAGGGCCGGGTCGCCGCCGTCGCTGCCGGAGAACCGCTTGAGCGGGGTGAGGGGGGTCTCACCGTGCCGCAGCAGGACGAAGGTGGTCGGGGCGCCGAGGTCGGGGGGCGGGACGGAGGCGACATGACGGGCGGCCCGGACGTCGGCACGGGCACGCGCCACGGGGGCACTTTCCACGGGGGCACTTTCCACGGGGGCACTCTCCACGGGGGCACTCTCCACGGGGGCACTCTCCACGGGGGCACGCTCGACGGGGGCACGCTCACCAGGGGCAACCGCGCCCGGGCGAACGGAACCCGGACCGCCGGTCCCCGCCAGAGCCGCCCCGGCGCGCACGTCGCCCGGTGGGCCGGACGGTTCGGGCACCGTCACGGCCGGCGTACCCGCCCCGCCCGGCATAACCGGCCCGCCCGGCGTACCTGGCCCCGCGGCGGCCACCCCGGCGGTCGCCGCTCCCTCACCCGCCCCCTTGGGCGCCGGACCGCTGCCCGCCGCCAGAGCCGCCCGCGCGCGTGCCGCCCCGGCGCGCGCGTCGCCCGGTGGGCCGGACGGTTCGGGCACCGTCACGGCCGGGGCGCCCGGCTCCCCGGCGGGCCGGGAGGCACTCCACCGCTCGCCCCGGCTCCCCGCGTCCATCGCCTCGTTGGCCAGCCGGTCCGCGTGCTTGTTGCGCTCGCGCGGGATCCACTCGTACGTGACCCGTGCGGCGGGGAACACGGCGGCGGCCCGCATCGCCAGCGGCTTCATGTCCGGGTGCTTGATCTTCCAGCGGCCCGACATCTGCTCCACGACCAGCTTGGAGTCCATGCGGACGTGCACCCGCCCGGTGGGGTCCAGCTCGTGGGCCGCGCACAGCCCCGCCAGCAGCCCGCGGTACTCGGCGACGTTGTTCGTGGCGACGCCGATGAACTCGGCGCGCTCCGCCAGCGTTTCGCCCGTGGCAGCGTCCCGCACCACACAGCCGTAGCCCGCGGGCCCCGGGTTGCCCCGGGACCCGCCGTCGGCCTCGACGATGAACTCCCGCACGCCGTAGGCCTCTTACAGACCGGACTCGTTGGTGCGCACCAGGATGCGGCGGCAGTTCTCGCAGCGGACGACCGTGTCGGGCGCCGCCGCGCGGATCTCGTTCAGCTCGGTGATCGCCAGCTCCTGGCGGCAGCCCTGGCAGGTGCGCTGGTAGAGCTTGGCCGCGCCGATGCCGCCCTGCTGCTCGCGCAGCCTGTCGTAGAGCTTCAGCAGGTCCGCGGGCACCGAACCCGCGATGACCTCGCGTTCCTTGGTCACCGAGGCCACCTCGCCGTCGATCTCCTCGAAGGCCGCGTCCCGGCGTGCCGTGGCGTCGTCGATCTTCGACTGCACCGACGCGACCCGCCCGGTCAGCTCGCCGACCCGCTCCTGCGCGGACTCGCGGCGCTCCATCACCTCCAGGACCACGTCCTCCAGATCGCCCTGCCGCTTGGCGAGCGAGGCGATCTCGTGCTGGAGGTTCTCCAGGTCCTTCGGGGAGGTGACCGCGCCGGAGTCGAGGCGCTGCTGGTCGCGGGCGGCGCGCTGGCGCACCTGGTCCACGTCCTGCTCCGCCTTGGTCTGCTCGCGGGCGCAGTCGCTCTCCTCGGTCTGCGCGGCCACCAGCAGATCGCGCAGCTGCGTGAGGTCCTTGGTCAGCGACTCGATCTCGGCGTGCTCGGGCAGGGACCTCCGACGGTGCGCAAGCTGCTGGAGGCGTACGTCCAGGGCCTGGACGTCGAGGAGTCGGATCTGGTCGGCGGACGCGGCGTTCAGTTGGGGGCTCCAGGAGGATCGGAGGGGGCGCGTGAGGCGCTCTCTGCAGGGGCGGTGGTGGGCGACGAAGGGGAAGAGGCGTGCGCAGCGCTCGTTGGAAGGGCGGTGGCGGACGCCGCGTGGGCGGTCCAGGGGTCGGTGACCGTCGTCGAGACGTGGACGCGCAGGTCCCATCCGTGCCGGTCGGAGATCTCGTCGAGCTGGGACGCGGCCAGCTCGCACCAGGGCCACTCGGTGGCCCAGTGCGCCGCGTCGAGCAGCGCGAGAGGACGGTGGGTGTGAGCGGCCATGAACTCGGACGCCGGGTGGTGGCGCAGGTCCGCGGTGAGGAAGGCGTCGACGCCGGCCGCCCGGACGTCGTCGAAGAGGCTGTCGCCGGAACCGCCGCTGACGGCGACCGTGCGGACGGGCGCGTCGGGGTCGCCGGCGACGCGGATGCCCTGCGCGGTGGCGGGCAGCCGTTCGGCGGCGCGGGCGGCCAGTTCGCGGACGGTCAGCGGGTGGTCGAGCTCGCAGACGCGGCCGAGGCCCCGGCGGCCTTCCGGATCGGTCGGGTCCGGCACGAGGGGGCGCACGACCCTGAGGTCGAGCGCGGCGGCGAGGGCGTCGCTGACGCCGGGGTCGGCGCGGTCGGCGTTGGTGTGGGCGACGTGCAGCGCGATGTCGTTCTTGATGAGGGTGTGTACGACACGGCCCTTGAAGGTGGAGGCCGCCACCGTCGTCGTACCGCGCAGGTAGAGCGGATGGTGGGTGACCAGCAGATCCGCGCCCAGCCCCACCGCCTCGTCGACGATCTCCTGTACGGGGTCGACGGCGAAGAGGACCCGGGAGACCTCCTGGCCGGGGTCGCCCACGACCGTGCCGACCGCGTCCCAGGACTCGGCCCGCTCGGCGGGCCACAGGGTCTCCAGCGCGGCGATGACTTCAGACAGACGGGGCACGGGGAAAAGGCTACCTGCCCCGGGTCCGTGTCCCACCGGTCACGGGCCATTCGCCCAGGCGGGGAGGGGACGGACGGCACAGGGGTGCGCGACGGCGGGCCGTGCGCCCCCTGCTGCAGCACATCCGCCCCCGTTTTTTCGGACAAACCGTGGGACGAACACCCCTTTGTGTGAAGCAGCGGCTCGCCGATGCCACGCCCGTGCGTACGAAAACTAGCTTCGTTGCGGGAGGTGACCGAACGATGACGGCCTGTGCCTTCATGACCGCCACGGAGAACGGGAACGACTGGGCGGCCCGACCCGGATGCGTGATCACCGCGGACGGTACCTACGCGGCGCGCCTCGCCCTGGACGGCGACTCCTGGTACCCCGAGCGCTGGACCCTGGCCGGCCCCGAACCGTACGCCGTGCCGCTGCCGGGCAACCAGCCGGAGGAACCCGGCACCGAAGTACAGCCGATGGCCGACGGGCGGGTGCTGATCCACCGCGTCGCGGACGGGCGGCACACGTTCTCGCTGCTCTATCCGACGGGACCGGGGACGGGGGAACTGCCGCTGGGCGCGGTGGAGTGCCCCGGGGAGGGAACGCGGCTGTGGCTGCTGCCGCCCGCGCCGACCGGGGACCGCGCGTTCGCGCTCGCGGCGGGCCGGGAGTCGGCGACCGTGTGGCTCGTGTCGGGCGGGGCCTTCGGGCCGGAGCGCCTGGCCGAGGTGCCCGGCCGGTGCTCGGGCGGGGTGTGGCTGGACCGTACGGGCCGGCTGCTGGCCCTGGACCGCACACCGGACGGGGGTCCCACCAGGACGGTGGTGGTGGATCTGGCGCGGGGCGGTGAGATGTCGCCCCTGCTGCAGATCGCGGACGGCAGCGACGACCGTCTGGTGCTCGCGGACCCGGACAGCGGGCTGCTGCTGATCCGGTCCGACGCGCCGTCACCGGGCCGCCACCGGCTGGGGTGGGGGGTGATGGGCAGCAGGCTGCCGGTGCGTTTCCCCGAGTGCCTGCTGCTGGACTGCCCGGCGACGCCGTTCGCGATCCAGCCGGGGAACGCGCTGATGCCGGAGGGCTGCGCGGTGGCGCTGCGGATCGACGGGCCGGCGGGCACCTGGGTCGCGGTGTGGCGCCCCGTGGACCGCCGGATCCACCATCTCGCTCCGCCTGCGGGCTGGTTGACCGGGGCGGGGCTGTGGACGCGGGACGGGGTGCTGCGGCTGCCGTACACGACCGGCGTCGTGCGGTGCGGGGTGGCGCGGCTGGAGCCGGCCGGGCGGCCGGCGGCCCTGCCCGCGGCCCTGCCGGCGGCCCTGCCCGCGGCCCTGCCCGCGGTGCGGGAGGAGACCGGGGGGCCGGTCCCGGGGTTCGCGGAGCAGGAGGCGGCGCGGCCGGTGCCGCTGCGGGAGGCGCCGTTGCGGGGGCCCACGGTGCGGGAGGTGGCGCCCCTGGCCCGGTTCTTCGCGGCGCGGCGCCCGTTGAAGATGCGCGCGGAGGTGCCCGCGGACGGTGAAGGGCACGGCGACGCGCGCGGCACGACGGCCCAAATCGCCGAGACGACTGTCACCGCCGCCCGTTAGACTCGCCCGGCTGTACGAAGGATCATGTTGACGGGGTGAACTTTTCCGATGAACGACACCAGTACGACCATGCCGCTGTCCGCCGAGGCCCACCAGCTCTCGGGTCACGGCCGGCACCGCGGCCCGGTCTCCGCGCAGGAGTCCGAGGCGGCTCCGCACGGCCGGCACCGCAAGCCGTCCGGGCAGGAGTCCGAACGGGCCGGCTCGGCGGCCTGACGGCGGCCCGCGAGGAACCGTACGCACGCTGACCGCGCGTCAGCCGGGCGGCGGCCGGCCGGCCGCCGCAGCACACGGCCCCGCCCGTCCCACGACGGGCGGGGCCGTCGCGTAAGGGAAGCCGTCACGCACGGGCAGCCGTCACGTACGGGCTTTCGCCCCCTTCCGGACGCCCCGCCGCCCCGTCGCACGGCCGCACGGCCGCACGGCCGCTCGGCCGCTAGACCGCACGGCCGCTCAGCGGTCCGCCGAAGCCGGCGCCCGGTCCGCCGAGTCCCGCTCGTGCCGGAGCCCGAGTACCTCCGCCGCCGCGAACGTCTCCCCCTCCGGCCGCTGCGCGTAGTGCGGGGTGAGCAGCGCGCCGAGTTCGTCGTAGGTGAAGGCGTCCCGCCTGGTGTCGAACCTCGCCCGCACGCGCGGCCGGTCGACGATCGCGACCAGGCCGCCGTGGACGACCAGGAGCTGGCCGTTGACCCGTGCCGCGGCGGGTGACGCCAGATAGCCGACGAGCGGCGCGACATGCTCGGGAGCGAGCGGATCGAGGCCCCCCTCCGGCTGTGCGAAGCCGGCGAAGACGTCCTGCGTCATACGCGTCCTGGCGCGCGGGCAGATCACGTTGGCCGTCACCCCGTACTTGGCGAGCGCGAGCGCCGTCGATGTCGTGAGGCCGACGATTCCCCCCTTCGCCGCCGCGTAGTTGGGCTGTCCGGCCGAACCCGCCAGGAACGCCTCCGACGAGGTGTTCACGATCCGCCCGTACACCGGGCGGTCCGCCGCCTTGGAGCGCGCCCGCCAGTGCGCGGCGGCGAAGCGGGTCGTGTTGAAGTGGCCCTTGAGATGGACCCGGATCACCGAGTCCCATTCGTCCTCGGACATCGAGAAGACCATGCGGTCGCGCAGGATGCCGGCGTTGTTGACCAGGACGTCCAGCTTCCCGAACTCGGCGACGGCCGACTCGACGAGTGCCCGGGCCTGTTCGAAGTCGGCGACGTCCCCGGTGTGGGCGACGGCCCGGCCGCCCGCCGCGCGGATCTCGGCGGCGACCTCCTCGGCGGGGGCCGCGGACGCCTGACCGGAACCGTCCCGGCCCGGCTGCCCGTAGTCGTTGACGACGACGGACGCGCCGAGCCGGGCGAGCTCCAGCGCCTCGGCCCGGCCCAGGCCCCGGCCCGCGCCGGTGACGACCGCGGACAGCCCTTCCAGTGGCAGCGACATCAAGGTCCTTTCGGAACGCTGTCGAAACTGTCGGATGAACGGGGAGGCACCAAGGGCTCAGATCTCGATGCAGGTGCGCAGCGCGGTGCCCGTCCGCATCTGCTCCAGCGCCTCGTTGATCCCGGTGAGCGGCACCCGGTGCGTGATCAGTCCCGCCAGGTCGATGCGCCCGGCGCGCCAGAGCGCGATGGTCCGCTCGTACGAGCGCAGGACGTCCCCGCCGCCGTACAGGGACGGCAGGATCCGCTTCTCGTCGAAGAACAGCTCGAACATGTTGAGTTGGAGGACGTCGTCCATCGCGCCCGCGCCGACCACGACGAGGGTGCCGCCGCGGCGGGTGTTCTCGTACGCCGTGCGGGCCGTGGCCGACCTGCCGACCACTTCGAAGACGTAGTCGAAGCCTTCGCCTCCGGTGACCTGCTGCTTGGCGTCGGGCAGTTCCTCGGGCGGGACCGCCTTCGTGGCACCGAACTTCAGCGCGGCCTCGCGGCGCGAGACGACCGGGTCGACGGCGACGATCTCGGCGGCCCCCTTGAGCCGCGCCCCCTGGATCGCGGAGATACCGACACCGCCGCACCCGATGACGGCGACGGACGAGCCGGCCTCGACGTCCGCCGTGTTGAGGGCCGCGCCCAGGCCCGTGGTCACACCGCAGCCGATGAGGGCGGCGATGTCGTACGGCACGTCGTCCGGGATCGGCACGGCGCAGCCCGCGTCGACGACGACCTCCTCGGTGAAGGTGCCGGTGCCGGCGAAGCCGAAGACATCGCCGCCGGCCCGCCTGAAGTTGGGGGTGCCCGCGTTCATGAACCCGGCCAGGCACAGCTCGGTCTGCCCGCGCTTGCAGGCGGGGCACGCGCCGCAGGCCGGCAGCCAGCACACGACCACCCGGTCGCCCGGCTTGACGTTGCGCACGCCCTCGCCGACCTCCAGGATCTCGCCCGCGCCCTCGTGGCCGGGCACGAACGGGGCGGGCTGCGGCAGCACGCCGCTCATCGCGGACAGGTCCGAGTGGCACAGCCCCGTGGCGCGCACCCGGATCCTGACCCTGCCGGGGCCGAACCCCGTCGCCTCGACGTCGTCGAAGACCTCCAGCTTGTCCTGGCCGATCTCCTGCAGCACGGCTGCGCGCATGGTGCGGCTCCCCTCGAAGTCTCGGTGGCCCGGTGGCCCTATATGCCTGAGTGCCTGAGTGCCTGAGTGCCTGAGTGCCTGAGTGCCTGAGTGGCCCGGTGGCCCGGAGGCTCAGGAGTGTTCGACGATCGTGTCGGCGAGGACCGGGGCGTCGTCCCGTTCGGCCGCGCTCACGGAGACCCGGACCGCACCGTCCTGCCGCCACATGCGGATGCGGAGGGTCTCGCCCGGGAAGACGACCCCGGCGAAGCGCGTGGAGTAGGCGCGGACGCGGGCCACGTCGCCGTCGAGCTCCGTGTCCACGACCGCCTTGAGCGTCATCCCGTAGGTGCACAGGCCGTGCAGGATGGGCCGCTCGAACCCGGCGGTCTTCGCGAAGTCGGGGTCGGCGTGCATCGGGTTCCAGTCGCCGCAGAGGCGGTAGAGGAGGGCCTGGTCCTCCCGGATCGGCCGCTCGACCACCCGGTCCGGCTCGTCGGCGGGCGGTGCCAGGCGGGTGGACGGGCCGCGGTCGCCGCCCCAGCCGCCCTCGCCGCGCAGGAAGATCTGCGCGTCGCTGGTCCACAGCGGGCCGTCGGCGTCGGCGACGTCGGTGCGCAGGACGAGGATGGCGGCCGTGCCCTTGTCGTACACGGCGGCGACACGGGATGTGGCGGTGGCCCTTCCCTCGGCCGGGAGCGGGCGGTTGATCCGCAGGGTCTGGCCTCCGTGCAGCACTCGGGCGAGGTCGACCTCCACACCCGGCATGGACAGGCCACTGATCACGCCGGGGGCGCCCGCGCCCGCGACGGTGGCGAAGCTCGGCAGGACGTGCAGCCGGGACTCGAAGGTGTACCGCAGTTCGTCGGGGTCGGTCGCGGGGACGCCGGCGCCGATGCCGAGGTGGTAGAGCTGAACGTCCTTGTGATCCCAGGTGATCTCGCCGGAGCGGGGTTCGGCTGCGAGGGCCGCAGCTTCGTCGATGGGCATGGGGCTCCTGACACTGGCGGGGAAAGACCCCGGTGCGGCCGTCCGCACCGTCGGCCGCACCGGGGTCGTCACGGGGCCGTGGAACCCGCCCGTTCTAGAACGCGTTCCAGTACGGCGCCCCCCTGTATAGCCCAGCCTTCCGCAGTTGTGAAGCCTGCTGACGCAGCGTCAGATCGGCTTCGCGTCCCCACGGCCGGCGGCACCCATGACATTTGTCCCGGCCGATCGCGTACAAGCGGCGCTGCCGGGCCGGCTCCCGCACCCGTAGCGTCGTGGGCATGACGCGGATGACGGGGACGAGGGCGACGACGATGACCGGGCTACGGGCGAAGACGATGACCGGGCTACGGGCGAAGACGGGGACAAGGCGAAGGACGGGCACTGCGGAGGCGTGCCACCGGACCGGCCGGGCCTTCCCGCCGCTGGACGACGCGGGACCGCCGCCCAGCGGCTACTCCCTGCTGCCCTGGCTGTTGATGGGGACGGGCTCGCTCTCCAACGTCCTCCGGGCCGAGACCCCCAACCCGTGGATCGGCGCACTCGGTCTGCTCACCTTCAACTCCTGCTATGTCTATGTGGCGTTCCGCGCCTTCGACAGGAGCCGGCGCGAGGCGCGCTCCACGCGGACGGCACTGCTGCTGATGGGGGTGGTGACCTGTGCCCTCGCCCTCGGCTACGGCGGCAGCTGGCTGCTGTTCTTCCCGCTGCTGGGGCTGGCGACGGGCGCGATCGTACGGGGCCCGGCGCTCGGGCGGACGGGCCTCGGGCTGAGCGCGCTGGCCGGTGCGGTCGCCGGGCTGCGCGAGGGCTGGGACGGGATCGGCATCGCTTACGGCACCTTCCTGTCGACCATGGTGACGGCCGCCCTCCTGTCCCTCTCCGAGGCGGTGCGCGAACTGCGCGCCGCCCGGGAGGAACTGGCGCGGCGCGCGGTGGAGAAGGAACGCCTTCGCTTCTCCCGCGACCTGCACGACCTGCTCGGCCACACCTTGTCGGTGATCGTCGTGAAGTCGGAGGCGGCCCGCCGCCTGGCCCCCCGCGATCTGGAGGCCGCGCTGGTGGAGGTGACGGACATCGAGTCCGTGGGCCGCCAGGCGCTCACCGAGATCCGCGAGGCGGTGACCGGCTACCGCGAGGGCAGCCTCGCCACGGAACTGGACCGTGCCCGCTCGGCCCTGACCGCCGCCGGCATGGAACCCGTCGTGCACCGGTCGGGCCCGCCGCTGGGCCCCCGGACCGAGGCCCTGCTCGGCTGGGTGGTCCGCGAGGCGGTCACCAACGCCGTACGCCACAGCGGCGCGGCCCGCTGCGAGATCACCGTCGACGGCACTTCGGAGCGGGTCCGGCTGACGGTCGCCGACAACGGTACGGGCACGTCCTCCGCGCCGGCTCCCGGAGGCGCCGACGGGACGGGGCTGAAGGGCCTGGCGGAACGCCTCGCGGCGGCGGGCGGGTCGTTGCGGGCGGGCCCCTCGCCGCGCGGCGGCTTCAGGGTCACCGCGGAACTGCCGGTGGAGCCCGAACTCCCCGTCGAGCCCGAACCCCCCGCCAAGGCCGAACCCCCCGTCGAGCCCGAACCCCCCGCCAAGGCCGAACCCCCCGTCGAGGCCGGACTCCCCGTGGCCGAACCCCCCGTGGAGCCGGGCTCCGTGCAGGCGCCGACGGCGGCCGCGGCACCCGGGGCCGAGTGACCGCGCACGGCCGCACCCGTCCGGACGGCCGGCGACGGCTCTCGGGGCGCCGGCCCGCACCGTACGCTGGCCCCGTGGACGAGACGCCCCGACGTCAGCACCCCGCAAAGGCCATCAGGGTCCTGCTCGCCGAGGACCAGGGCATGATGCGCGGGGCCCTGGCCCTGCTGCTCGGCATGGAGGACGACATCGAGGTCGTCGCTCAGCTCTCCTCCGGCGACACGATCGTGGACGCGGTGCTGACCCACCGCCCGGACGTGGCCCTGCTGGACATCGAGCTGCCGGGCATCAGCGGCCTGGAAGCGGCGGCCGAACTGCGCGAACGGGCCCCCGGCTGCCGGGTGCTGATCCTCACCACCTTCGGCCGGCCCGGCTATCTGCGCCGGGCCATGGAGGCGGGTGCCGCCGGATTCCTGGTCAAGGACGGCCCGGTGGAGGAGCTGGCCGCCGTGATCCGGCGGGTGCTGCGCGGCGAGACGGTGGTCGACCCGGCGCTGGCCGCGGCCGCCCTCAGCGCCGGCCCCAACCCGCTGACCGCGCGCGAGTGCGACGTGCTGAAGGCGTCCGTGGACGGGGCGACGGTCGCCGACATCGCGGCCAGGCTCCATCTCTCCGAGTCCACGGTCCGCAACTACCTCTCCTCCGCCATCGGCAAGACGGGCACCCGCAACCGCATGGAGGCGATGCGGGAGGCCCGGCAGCAAGGCTGGCTCTGAGAACACCCGGGCCCCGGTGAGGTCCGCCGGACCCGTTCCTCTCCTGGTGCGTCGCCTTCACCGACGTCAGAGTCGTACCGTTCGGCGCCACACACAGGAACCAGTCCTCCGGCCGGCCGTCGACAGGGCGGATCGCCCCCTCGCCGCCGGAGGTCGTGGCCCGGGGGCCGCCGACGGACCTGCGTGGTCGTGCCGTCGCTCCAGGTGCAGGTGACCTGCTCGACGCCCTTGACGACCTGGCCGAACACCAGGCTGCCGTGAACCATGACGACGCTGACCGTTGGGGGGATCGCCGTCTCCATCAGCCTCTCGTCCACCGTGTTGTCGAACAGGACCAGCGGAGCTCCCTCCACGACGGTCCGGCGCACGATTTGCCTCACCGGACGGGGCTCTTGCGCGGCAGCCACACCTGCATCAGCACGGCCCCCGCGAGCAGCAGGACCCCGCTCGTGCGGAACGCCTCCGCGTACCCCTCCGTCAGGGCCTGCGCCGACCGGGCTCCCCCCGTGCGGGTCGCCGCGATCGTCGACATGACCGCGAGCCCCAGGGAACCGCCCATCGTGCGCGAGGTGTTGATCAGGCCCGACACCAGTCCGGCGTCCCCCGGCCGCGCACCCGAGGTGGCGAGCGCGGCGAGCGGGGTCGCCGCCAGGCCGGCACCCAGCATCATCAGGATCCCCGGGAACATGATCGCCGTCAGATACCCGCCGTGCGCCGTCATCGTCGACTGCCAGCCGAACCCGGCGGCCGCGATCAGCGTGCCGAGCACCGCCACGTTCCGCGCCCCGAGGGCCGGCATGACCCGCGGGGCGAGCTTCGAGCCGAGGACCACCGCCAGCGAGCTGGGCACCAGGGCGAGACCGGCGTCCAGGGGCGAGTAGCCGAGGACGTTCTGTGCGTACAGCGTCATGAAGAACCACATGCAGAACATCGCTGAGCCGGAGACGAACATGGCCGCGTTCGCCGAGGCCACCGACCGCAGCCGGAGCAGCTTCAGCGGCATCAGCGGGGTCTTCGTGCGTGCCTCGACGGTGAGGAACAGGCCGACCAGGGCGAGCCCGGCGCACAGCGGCAGCAGCGTCGCCGCCGCCGTCCAGCCCTCCGCCTCCGTCTGCACGATCCCGTAGGCGAGCGTGGCGAGACCCGTGGTGACCAGGAGCGCGCCGGGCAGGTCGAGGCGCCGCCCGTCACCGGCGCGGCTCTCCGTCAGCCACCGCTTCGATCCGGCCAGGACGACGGCGCCGACCGGCACATTGATCAGCAGCACCCACCGCCATGACAGCCCGTCCACCAGCAGTCCGCCGACGAGCCCGCCCGCCGCGCCGCCGCCGGCGCCCACCGCGGTCCAGGTCGCGATGGCCCGTGCGCGGGCCCCGCCCTCCGGGACGGCCGAGGTGAGCAGCGTCAGCGTCGAGGGGGCGAGGACGGCCGCGCCCAGCCCCTGCGCGGCCCGCGCGGCCAGCAACTGCCAGCCCTCCCCCGCCAGCCCGCCGCCCAGGGAGGCCACCGTGAACAGGGAGAGCCCGACGAGGAACATCCGCTTGCGCCCGTACAGGTCCCCGGCTCTCCCGCCGAGCAGCATGAACCCGGCGAAGGCGATCGCGTAGGCGTTCACGACCCTCCCCCAGAGGGGGTACCCCCAGCAGTCCCGGCGCGCTCAGCCCGAGGTCGGCCCGCATCGACGGCAGCGCCACATTGACGACGGACACGTCCAGCACGACGAGGAACTGCCCGGCGCACGCGAGCGCGACCACCACCCAGGTGGGCGGCGCGGTACGGCGGAGGCGTGCGGTGTCTTCGGCGGCTCGGAGCATGGGGTCATGCTTCCAACCGCCGTACCGCTCCGCATCGGTATTTCGTCCTACCGGCCTCGGTCCTGCGACCTGCGACCCGCGTCCGGACCACCCGCCCCGCGTCCGGACCACCCGCCCTGCGGCCGCACGCCCCGGATCCGCCGGTGCCCCAGGCCGCGCGGCCGGCCGGGACGAACCCGCGGCCGATGTTCCGGACTTGTGTTCCGGACTTGTGTTCCGGACTTCGAGCGAAACGCTCAGGCGGCCCGCAGCAGCGTCACGACCGCCGCGCCGCCGAGCCCGATGTTGTGCGCCAGACCGGTCCGGGCGCCGTCGGCCTGGCGCCCGCCCGCCTCCCCGCGCAGCTGCCACACCAGTTCGGCGATCTGCGCGATCCCGGTGGCGCCCAGCGGATGCCCCTTGGAGATCAGGCCGCCGGACGGGTTCACCACCCATCGCCCGCCGTACGTCGTGGCCCCGGACTCGACGAGCGGGCCCGACTCGCCGGGCCCGCACATGCCGAGCGCCTCGTAGGTCAGCAGTTCGTTGACGGAGAAGCAGTCGTGCAGTTCCACGACGTCCACGTCCTCGATGCCGAGCCCGGCCCGCTCGTACACCCGCCGTGCCGCCGCACGCGACATCGGCTGTCCGACGACGTCGATGCACGAGCCCGACGCGAAGGACTCCTCCGTGTCCGTGGCCATCTCCTGGGCCACGATCTCGACGGCCCGCTCCCCCATGCCGTGCCGTTCCACGAAGCGTTCGGAGACGACGACCGCGGCGGCGGCGCCGTCGGACGTCGGCGAGCACTGCAGCCGGGTCAGCGGCCGGTGCACCGTGCGTGCGGCGAGGATGTCGTCCACCTCGTACACGTCCTGGAACTGTGCGTACGGGTTGTGCGCCGAGTGCCGGTGGTTCTTGGCGGCCACGGCGGCCAGCTGCGCCTCGGTGGTGCCGTACCGCTCCATGTGCTCGCGGGCCGCGTCGCCGAAGATCTGCGCGGTCGGCGGGGTCATCTCGAAGCCGTGCCGGGCGGCCATGATCCCGTAGTGCCGGGCCACGGGGGAGGCGGAGAAGTCGCCTCCGTCGGCGCCCTGGCCCAGTGCCCCCTTCTTCATCTTCTCGAATCCCAGCGCCAGCACGCAGTCGCAGGCCCCGCCCTCGACGAGCTGCCGGGCCAGCATCAGGGCGGTCGAGCCGGTCGCGCAGTTGTTGTTGACGTTGTAGACGGGCACCCCGGTCAGGCCGAGTTCGTAGGCGGCGCGCTGCCCGGCCGTGGACGGCTGGAAGCAGTAGCCGACGGGAACCTGTTCCACCTCGGCGTAGGTGATCCCGGCATCGTCGAGAGCACCGCTACCGGCCTCCCGCACCATGTCCCAGTACTGCCATTCACGGGTCTCGGGCTTCTCGAACTTGGTCATCCCGACCCCGGCTACATAGGCCCTCATGAGGAGTCAGAGTAGAACACGTTTCACTTCCAGGACAGCCCTGACTCCGCATCAGATCCGCACAGGACGGTCAAGGACTCGCTCGTCCTGCCGCAGCTGCTCCAGCTGCCCGCCGCCACCGGCTACGGACTCGGCCGGTCCATGGTCGTCGCGGGCCTGTGCGTGGCACCGCCGGGCCTGACGATGATGTTCACCGCGCCGGTCTACGCCCGCCTGTCCACCCGCTGCGCGGCTTCCGCGGCCGGGTCCTGGACGCCGACGGCGCCCGGTCGCCCGCGCCGGGGTCACGCTGACCGACCGCCGGGGCCGCCAGGCGGGCACCGCGCTGTCCGCGGAGAGCAGCTGTGCCGGCCGAGGGCCCCTCGCCGATCCGCACCCCCCGTCGCCCGCGCGGCGGGAGGTGCGGCAGCATGGGCGCCCGGACCCGCGTACGACCGAGAGGACCCTCCATGCCCGCGGCACCCTCCCCCAAGCTCTCGGCCGCCCCCGGGCAGGGCGGACCCGAGCCGGAGATCCTGGCCGCCTTCGAGGCCGCGAAGGGATTCATGCCCCTTCGGGAAGGGCTCGCGCTGTACGAGGCGGCCGTCGAGGCCGGGCGGCTCGGGCTGCCCCTGCTGGAGGTGGGCACCTACTGCGGGCGCTCCACGATCCTGCTCGCGGGCGCCGCCCGCGCCGCCGGGGTCACCGCCCTCACGGTCGACCACCACCGCGGCAGCGAGGAGCAGCAGCCGGGCTGGGACTACCACGACCCGGAGACGGTCGACCCCGAGATCGGCCTGATGGACACCCTGCCCACCTTCCGGCGCACCCTGCACCGGGCCGGGCTGGAGGACCACGTGGTCGCTCTCGTCGGCCGCTCCCCGCAGGTGGCCGGGGTCTGGAACACCCCGCTGGGACTCGTCTTCATCGACGGCGGCCACACCGACGAGCACGCCACGGCCGACTACGAGGGCTGGGCCCCCCATGTGGCCGACGGCGGCCTGCTCGTCATCCACGACGTGTTCCCGGAGCCGGAGGACGAGTTCACCGGCCAGGCCCCGTACCGCGTCTATCTGAGGGCACTCGCCTCCGGCGGGTTCACGGAGGTCTCGGCGACCGACTCACTGCGTGTCCTGAGGCGAACGGGGGCGGGGAGCGGACCGCGCCGTTAGGGTCGCACGTCGAAGCAGCCCCGGCGCCCCGCGAGATCTGTCAGGACGGGCAGCCGGAGTCCGCGATGACGAAGTGGCCGGGCGAGATCTCCTCAAGCGTGTGCGTGACGAAGACGTTGTACAGGCCCATGCTCTGGCCGGAGCCGTTGGCGTAGACGTGGCCGAGGCTCTGGTGGGCGCGTCCGGCGGCCACCTGGTTGTAGTTGTTGTCGGTGTAGCACTGGTGGGCCGCACCCGTGGTGGTCGCGTGCGTCACCGCCGAGGACGCGCCGACCGCCCCGGCGCCGTCCACGGCGGCGACGGTGTAGCTGTAGGTGGTGCCGGGGGCGAGGCCGGTGTCGGTGAACGTCGTCGAGGCCGGCGAGCCGACCAGGGTGCCGCCGCGGTGGACCCGGTAGGAGGCAGCCCCGTCGACGGCGCTCCAGGACAGCGACACCGAAGTGTCGGCGGCGGTGGCGGTGAGTCCGGCGGGAGCGGGCAGGGAACCGCCGCCGTCGGTGGTGTCCAGGCCCCAGTCGTGGCCGATCCGGTACGAGGCGCAGATGTTCATGTCCGGCAGGTACTGGCCGGCCGTGCCGCACTGGGCGGGGCCGCTGCCGGGGTCGACGGGCTGGCCGTGGCCCATGCCCGTGATGCCGTACGACTCGACGACGGCGCGACCCGCGGCGTCCTGGTACACCGTGTGCGGGTAGCCCTGCACGGTATCGCCGAGGTCGGCCGTGGCGTCGGTGCCGTGGACGTCGGTCCACTGCTCCACGATTTCGGTCTGGTTCATCGGAGCCACGGTGGTGTCCTGCGTGCCGTGCCACACCGACATCGTCGGGTAGGGGCCGCCGTAGCCGGGATAGGCGGCGCGGACCCTGTCGCCCCACTGCTGCGGGGTGTGGTCGGTGCCAGGGTTCATACAGGTCAGTGCGTCGATCACGGTGCGGGCGCAGTCGAAGGGCAGGCCGGCGACCACGGCGGCACCGGCGAACACGTCGGGGTAGGCGGCGGCCATCACCGTGGTCATGGCCCCGCCGGCGGACAGACCGGTGACATAGACACGAGACGTGTCGGTCCCGTAGTCGGTGGCCGTCTTGTCGACCATCTGCTTGATGGACAGGGCCTCACCCTGACCGCGGGAGAAGTCGGAGGGCTGGAACCAGTTGAAACAGGAGTTGGCGTTGTTGGCGCTCTGCTGCTGTGGCAGCACGAGGGCGAAGCCCCAGGCGTCGGCCCACTTGGTCCAGCCGGTCTCGTCGCCGAACGCGGCGGCCGACTGGGTGCAGCCGTGCAGGGCGACGACGAGGGGACGCCCGGACGGCAGCCCGTCGGGGACGTAGCGGAACATCCGCAGATTGCCGGGGTTGGAGCCGAAGCCGGTCACCTCCTGCAGGGTGGCGGCCCGCGCGGGAGCCGGAGCCAGTAATCCCAGGGTGAGTGCGATGAGGGAGAGCACCAGCGTCACGGCGGCCGCGGCGCGCGGGTGCAGCCGGCGGTCTGCACCGCGCGGCCGGCGTGCGGGGACGTGTGCGTGCCGCCTGCTGCCGAAACGGCGCCGTGGTGGGGGGAAAGCCGATGGTGGGGGGAAGGCTGGGTTCATCGTGCCACCTTGGTGAGAGCGACGGTTGGGGAGGGGAGGCCATCCGGTCTTCGGTCCGGCCTCGGACATCGGTGCGCGCTCGGGGAGTCACGGGGACGTTACGTCCGGCTCAGCGGGTGCGGTAATGGAGTGGAACCCCACCCCGCGCCGAAGAGGGCTGTAGTCGTCCGCCGTTGCGGCACACGCGATCCGGCCCCGGAGCGGGAGATGCCGCAGCCGGGGCCGGAACACGTGCGGGGAACGGGACGCCGGGGGCGCGGTCTCAGGCCAGGGAACAGCCGTTGACCAGGTCGCCGGAGCGGGGCCGGGGGATGGTTCGGCCGGCCGGTGGCTCCTCGTGGTGCTCGACCCAGGCCGTCATGGCGGTGAAGGCGGCCCGGTAGCAGGGCAGGATGGGCCGCAGCCGGTCGGGATGGGTGTCGTAGAGGCTGTCGACGTGGGTGCCGCCCTCGATCCGGTAGTAGCGGTGCAGTCCGGCCCGGCCCTGGCCGGTGACCATCCGCGCGTAGACGTCGGACTGGACGCCGATGGGAAGCAGGGCGTCCAGGGTGCCGTGCAGGGTGATCATGGGTTTGCCGATACGTCCCGTGAGGGAGATCCGTGCGACGGCGTCATGGACCGAGCGGGGACGGGCGGCGTAGTCGTAGGCGGCGTCGGCGGGGCAGGGGGCGAGGATCTCCTCGGCGGTCGATCCCGCCGAGGTGCCGGGACAGGCCGGATCGTAGGCGGGGTCGAACGCGGCGCGGTAGACCTTCTGGGTCAGGCCCCAGTACACCTTTTCGTGGTAAGGCCACAGGAACTCCGAACCGCGGGTGAATCCGGCCGCGTACATGTCCTCGTCGTCGGCCTGTCCCAGTTGGCGGGCTACGGCGGTGGGCAGGAAGGTGAACAGGTTCGGGCCGTCGGGCCGCCACAGGGCCCCTTCCCAGTCGACGCCGCCGTCGTACAGCTCGGGGTGGTTCTCGAGCTGCCAGCGGGTGAGGTAGCCGCCGTTGGAGATGCCGGTCATGTAGGTGCGCCGCGGAGCGCGTCCGTAGCGTTGGGCCACCACGGCCTTGGCCGCGCGTGTGAGTTGGGTGGTGCGCCGGTTCCATTCGGCGAGTGAATCGCCGGGGTGCAGGCCGTCGGTGTAGAAGTTCGGGCCGTTGTTGCCCTTGTCGGTGGAGGCGAAGGCGTAGCCCTGGGCCAGCACCCAGTCGGAGATGAGGGCGTCCAGGGAGTACTGCTTGCGCACCCCGGGGGCGCCGGTGACGACCAGCTTGCCGTTCCAGCGCTCGGGCAGGCGGATGACGAACTGGGCGTCGTGGTTCCAGCCGTGGGTGGTGTTCAGGTGCGAGGAGTCGGGGAAGTAGCCGTCGATCTGCATCCCGGGCACTCCCGACGGGTTGTGGGTGCCCTGGGCCATGAGACCGCCCTGGTCGGTGGTGTCTGTGTAGGAGGTGCCGGCCAGGGCGCTGGTGGTCAGGTCGTCGTGACAGGAGATCCGCTGCCGTTCGGCACCGGGCACCCTCAGCGGGTGCCGGTGACCGCAGGTGCCGGCGGAGGCGTCGGCCGCTCGTGCCGTGGTGCCGGGAGTGACCGCGGCCGTGGCGAGCAGGGCGGCGGTCAGGAGGGTGCTTCGTCGACTGGGGCGCATGGGTGCGGCCTTTCGAAAGTCGGGGCTCGAACGATGCGGATGCGGACCGACGCGCGGCTCGGTGGTGCACAGCGTGCCGGCGGAGTCGTGCCGAGGAGCGGATCAGGCGTCGAAGCGACGCCGCAGCGTCTTCTTGTCGAACTTGCCGACTCCGGTGCGCGGGATGGCCTCCATCACCTCGATGCGATCCGGCAGCTGCCAGCGGGAGAAGCCGCTGCGTTCGAGGTGGTCGCGAACGCGGTCGAGGGTGATGGTGCTGCCCGGGCGGATGACGACGCAGATCAGGGGGCGCTCCTGCCACTTGGCGTCGGGGACGGCGATGACCGCGGCCTCGGTGACTTCGGGCAGGGCCATGACGGCCGACTCCATGTCCACGGAGGAAATCCACTCCCCGCCCGACTTGATGAGGTCCTTGGCGCGGTCGGCGATGACCATGTAGCCGTGCGGGGAGCCGATGGCGATGTCGCCGGTGCGGAACCAGCCGTCCTCGGTGAACGCCTCGGCGCCGTCGCCCGCGAGGTAGGAGCCGGCGATCCAGGGTCCGCGCACCAGCAGGTCGCCCATCGAGTCCCCGTCCCACGGCAGCGGGCGGCCGTCCTCGCCGCGGATCTCCATCTGGACGCCGGGAAGCGGCAGTCCGGCCCGGGTGCGCACGACCTCGGTGATGCGTTCCTCGGCCCAGTCCCGCATCCGCTCCTTGGGCCAGGCCAGCGAGGCCAGCGGTGAGGTCTCCGTCATGCCCCACACCTGGACGAGCGGGATACCGAGGTCGCGGCGGTAGCGTTCGATCAGGGTCCGTGGTGGGCGAGCGCCCCCGCACAGCAGATGCCGCAGATCCGGCAGCCCGCCCCGGGCGGCGATCTCGTCGGCGACGGACATCCAGATCGTGGGCACCCCGGCGGCCACGGTGACCCGCTCGGCGGCCATCAGCCCGACCAGTGCCGCAGGATCCAGCGGGCCGCTGGAGAACACCTGCTTGGCGCCGTACGGGGTGGCGGTGTACGGCACGCCCCAGGCGTTGGCGTGGAACATCGGCACCACCGGCAGCACGCAGTCGCCGGGACCGATCGCCATCGCAGCCTGCGAAGAGGCGGCGATGGCGTGCAGCACGGTGGAGCGGTGCGTGTAGACCACGCCCTTGGGGCGGCCGGTGGTGCCGGAGGTGTAGCAGAGGCCGAGCGGGGCCTTCTCGTCGATGTCCCGGGGGGTGTACTCGGCCGGCTGTGAGGTGATGAGTTCCTCGTAGGCGAGGACGCCGGGCAGCGTGGTGTCGGGCACCGAGTCACCGAGCACAACGAGGTGCCGTACGCCTTTCAGGCCGCCGCGGGCGTGCACCTTCTCCAGCAGCGGCAGCAGGTCCGGATCGACCAGGACGGCCCGGTCGTCGGCGTGCCCGATGACGTACGCCAGGTCGTCCGGGGACAGCCGCAGGTTGAGAGTGTGCAGGACGCGTCCGGTGCAGGGGATGGCCCAGTACGCCTCCAAGTGCCGGTAGCTGTTCCACGCCAGGGTCGCCACGCGCTCGCCGGGTGCAAGGCCGAGGGCGTCCAGGGCGTGCATCAACTGCTGGGCCCTGCGGGCGAAGTCGGCGTAGGTGTAGCGGTGCACGTGGCCGTCGGGGAACCGCGTGGTCACCTCGGTGTCGGGGAAGTAGCGCGGGGCGTGGCCGAAGAGCAGCCACGTGTTGAGGGGGGTCTCCATCATCGGCATGGCGCACATCGTCACCGCACGGCGGTGGCCCGGCCATGGAGGGAAACCACGGTCCGGCGTGGCTCCGAGTGGAGCCGGTCCCCATTCCGCCCGGGCCAGGGGGGCGGACGGGTCAGGGGTGGAAGGAACCCACACTGGCCGAAAGCTCGGTGTGGAGACCGTCTCCGTGGCCGCCGGGGGTGGCCGGATCTAGCGTCTGCCGCACATCGGCGTCCGCCGGTGCCTTCCCGTGCAGCCGAGGCGGCCATGAATCAATCGCGCGCCATCCTGGTCACGCACCAGTTGTCCAAGGAGTTCCGGGGCTTCCGCGCCGTGAACGCGGTGGACCTGAGCGTCGCCGAGGGCAGCGTCCACGCTCTGGTCGGCCCCAACGGGGCTGGCAAGACCACTCTGTTCAACCTGCTCACCGGATTCCTCACCCCGTCGGGCGGGCGCATCACGTTCGACGGGCACGATGTCACCGGGCAGCCACCGGAGCGCATCGCGCGGCTCGGCGTCGCCCGATCCTTCCAGGTCACCAGCCTGTTTCCGCAGGCGACCGCACGCGAGCACGTCGAGCTCGCCCTCCAGTCCGGCACCGGCCTGGGCCGCCGTCTGTGGCGCTCGGACAGGCTGATGCGCCGTTTCTCCGGCCGCGCCGCCGAACTCCTCGACGAGGTGGGTCTGGGACTGCTGGCCGACCGGCCCGCCGGAAGCCTTCCCTATGGGCAGAAGCGTGCCCTGGAACTGGCGCTGGCGCTCGCGCTGGACCCGAAGCTGCTCCTGCTGGACGAGCCGACGGCGGGAATGGGCGTGGAGGACGTCGACCGGACCACGGAGCTGATCGCACGGGTCCGCGCGGGCCGCACCGTCGTGATGGTCGAGCACAACATGAGCATCGTCGGTTCGCTCGCCGACACGGTGACCGTGCTGCAGCGCGGCGACGTGCTCGCGCAGGGCCCCTACGACCGGGTGAAGGCGGACCCGCAGGTCATCGAGGCGTATTTGGGGGCCGAGGTTGCTTGAGATCAACGGCCTCAGCGCCCGCTACGGCGAGGCCAGGGTCCTTCACGAGGTGTCGCTGCGGGTCGGTGAGGGCGAGGTGGTCACCCTGGTGGGCCGCAACGGCGCGGGCAAGACAACCCTGCTGAACTGTGCGATGGGGCTGCACCGGGGGACTTCCGGCCAGGTGCTGCTGGCCGGGCGCGACATCTCCTCAGCACCGCCGCACCGACGGGCACGCCTCGGCTTGGGGTTCGTGCCCGACGACCGCGGGATCTACGCGGGCCTCTCGGTGGAGGAGAACCTCACCCTGCCGCCGGCCAAGGCCGCTTCTGACTGGCCGCTGGGGCGGATCTACGACGTCTTCCCGGTGCTGGCCGCGCGCCGCCGGTTCCCCGGCGGCAATCTCTCAGGCGGCGAGCAGCAGATGCTCGCACTGGCCCGTGTGCTGCGGGCCGGTGCCCGCGTCCTGCTGTGCGACGAGCCGACCGAGGGGCTCGCCCCGGTCATCGTGCAGCGGATCGGCGAGATTCTGCGCGAGGCCAAGGAACACGGAGTGGCCGTGCTTCTCGTGGAGCAGAACCTGCGGTTCGCCACGACCGTCGCCGACCGCCACTACCTCCTCGCACAGGGCCGGATCGCCCTGTCGCTGGACAACGACGGCGTACGGGAACGCGAGGCCGATCTCCTTACACACCTCGGACTGTGACGGTCCATCACTTTTCGCCATACCTCCGCTCGCACGGAACGTATCAATCAGGAGGCACCACCCATGAAGCGAAGACTGTCGATGGCCGTGGCCGCGGTCGCGGCCGGGGCGCTGCTCGCGGGCTGCGCAGGCGGCGGACCCGGTTCGGACGGCGGCAAGATCAGCGACAACAAGATCGTGCTGGGCGTGCTCACCGACCTGTCCGGCGTCTACGCCGACATCGCCGGCCCGGGGTCGGTCGAGGCCGTCCGGATGGCCGTCGAGGACTTCAAGAAGAAGTACGGCGCCATGGCGGTCACCAAGGACATCGAGGTGGTCGAGGCCGACCACCAGAACAAGCCGGAGGTCGCCAACACACAGGCCCGGGAGATGTACGACCGCAAGAAGGCCGACGCGCTCTTCGACGTACCGACGTCCTCCGCGGCGCTCGCGGTCGCGACGGTCGCCGAGCAGTCCAGGCGGATGTACTTCAACACCGCCGCCGCCACCACCGAACTCGCGGGCAGGAGCTGCAACAAGTACACCTACGAGTGGGCCTACGACACCTACATGCTGGCGCACGGCACCGGCTACAGCGTGACCGCCGCAGGGGGCAGGAACTGGTACCTGATCTACCCGGACTACGCCTTCGGCCAGGACATGCAGGCGAAGTTCGAAGCCGCCGTCGAGAAGGCCGGCGGCAAGGTGGTGGCCAAGGACCCCACCCCCTTCCCCAGCGACAACTACTCCACCTACCTGCTCAAGGCCCCGTCCCTGAAGCCGAAGCCCGACGTGCTGGGGGTCTTGCAGGCCGGCGGTGACCTGGCCAACGTCGTCAAGCAGTACCAGCAGTTCAAGCTCAAGGACAAGGGCATCCAGCTCGCCATCGGGCTGCTCTTCGACAGCGACATCAAGGCCATCGGTGCGGACAAGCTCGCCGGAACCGTGTTCACCACGCCGTGGTTCTGGAACGTCGACGACGAGGCCCGCCAGTGGGCTGACCGGTTCAAGCAGCGCACGGGGCAGCGGCCGACCTTCGACCAGGCGGCCGACTACTCGGCCGCCACCCACTACCTGGAGGCGGTGCAGAAGGCGGGCACGGACAAGGCCGAAGCGGTGAGGAAGGTCCTGGACGGCACGACGTTCAGTGACTTCTTCGCCCGCAACGCACTGGTGCGCCCCGAGGACCACCGGGTCGTCCACGACGTCTATCTGGCGAAGGTCAAGGCGCCCGCCGAGGCGAAGGAGAGCGGCGACTACACCGAACTCGTGCAGTCCGTCCCGAGGGACCAGGCGTTCGACAAGCCCTCGCCGGACTGCCGGATGAAGTGACGACCAGGCGCGGCGGCCCGCCGCCGGAGACGGACGGGCCGCCGCCCCCGGGACCGCAAAGGACCTCCCATGACCTCGTTCCTGCAACAGACCTTCAACGGCATGGTCAGCGGCAGTTTCTACGCCCTGCTCGCGCTCGGACTGGCCGTCATCTTCGGCATGTTGCGGGTGGTGAACTTCGCCCACGGCGCGATCTACACGCTCGGCGCCTTCGGGGCGGTCGTGCTGTCCGACGGCGCCGGACTCGGCTTCTGGTGGGCGCTGCTCCTCGTACCCGTCGTCCTCGCCGCCACCGGCACGCTGCTCGAACGGCTGCTGATCCACCGGCTGATGGCCCTCGACCCGCTCTACAACTTCCTGCTGACCTTCGGCATCGCCCTGGTCTGCCAGGACCTGCTGCGCATGCGGTACGGCTCGCACTCCCTGCCGTACGAGCACGCGCCCCTCACCGGCTCCGTCGACCTCGGGCTGTTCGACTTCCCCCGCTACCAGGTCTTCACGCTCGGCCTGTCGCTCGCCCTCTGCCTGGCCGTATGGCTGCTGCTCACCCGCACCCGGATCGGCACCATCGTGCGGGCCGCCACCGAGCGCCCCGCACTCACCCGAGCGTTCGGCATCGACACCGGCCGCTGGGTGACTCCCGTCTTCGGCTTCGGCGTCGGACTCGCCGCCCTGGCCGGTGTGCTCGCCGCTCCGATGCGGGCCGTCAACTCGGGCATGGGCGCCGACCTGATCATCACCGTGTTCGCCGTCGTCGTCATCGGCGGACTCGGCTCCGTCTTCGGCTCCGTGCTGGCCGGCTTCACCATCGGCATGCTCCAGGCCCTCGGCAGCCTCTACGTCCCCGTCCTGTCCCAGACCCTGGTCTATCTCCTGATGGCCCTCGTCCTGCTGATCCGGCCCGCCGGGCTGTTCGGCAAGGAGGAACACGCATGATCTTCGCCCTGCTCGACAAGCTCCGTGCCCGGCCGGGGTGGCTGCGGTGGGGCCTGCCGGCCGCCGGGCTGCCGGCCGCCCTCGGCCTGCCGTGGGTGCTGTATCCGCCGGTCGCCACCGACATCCTGTGCTGGGGCCTGTTCGCCGTCGCCTTCGACCTGCTTCTCGGTCACGCCGGACTGCTCTCCTTCGGCCACGCCGCGTTCTGGGGCACCTCCGCCTACCTGACCGGTCTGATCGCCATCCAGAGCCAACTGCCCTTCCACGCCGCTGTGCTCGGCGGCGCCCTGGGCGCCGCGCTGCTCGCCCTGCCCATCGGCTACCTCGCCGTCCGTCGCAGCGGCATCTACTTCGCCATGATCACCCTGGCCTTCGCGCAGATGGTGTATTTCGTGGCCAACCAGTGGGGCGATGTGACCGGCGGGGAGAACGGACTGCAGGGCATCCCGCGCACCCTGCCGGGTGCCGACCTGTCCGACCCCTTCGTCTACTACTACGCCGCCCTGCCCGTGGTGCTGCTCGGCCTGGCGGCGGCCTGGCGGATCGTCCACTCCCCCTTCGGGCGGGTCGTCGCCGCCGTACGGGACAATCCCGATCGCGTGCGGGCGCTGGGCTACCCCGCCGACCGCTACAAACTCGTGGCCTTCGTCGTCTCCGCGTTCCTCTCCGGTCTCGCGGGCGGGCTGTACGCGGTCAACCACGGCTTCGCCTCCTTGCAGGAGGTCTACTGGACGACCTCCGGCAAGGTCGTCGTCATGACCGTTCTCGGCGGCATCGGCACCCTCTGGGGCAGCCTTGTGGGCGCCGCCGCCATCGTCCGTCTCGAGGACTGGCTGTCCACATCCGGCTTCGAGGAGACCGGTCTGATCACCGGTGCCGTCTTCATCCTCGTCGTACTGGTCTTCCGGCGAGGGGTGTGGGGCACGATCACGCATGCCGTACAGGCCGGCTCCCGCACCCACACCCACACCCACACCCACACCGAGGAGCGCGGACCCGAGCCGCGAATTCCACAGGACCACGACGACACATCCCAGAACGTGCCATTGTAGGGCAAACCAAGTGACACAATGATCTATATGGAGAAAATTCATCATTCTGGGCTGATCGCATGGAGTGCATCCACCGGCCGCGCTGCCGTCCGCCGGCCACGGCGGTGTCCGCCCGAGCCGCCCGAGGGGGATCATGAGCACCGACCTGCCGTCCGCTAGCCCGGGGACCGAATGCGCCCGAGGGCTGCTGCGCCTGCTGCGGAACCGCGCCCCGGCCGAGGCGTACCAGGAACTCCTCGACGGCTGCCCCACCGCCGACGTGCCGCACCTCCGCCCGCTCATCGATGACGCGTTGCACGTCAGAGCCCAGCTGGAGGAGCGCCGCCGCCGCGAGGACGAGCTCGCCGCGCTCTACGAGACCGCGGGAGACCTCTCCTCCCTGCGCGACCTGGAAGCGGTGCTGCAGGCGATCGTCCGCCGGGGCCGGATCCTGCTCAAGGCGGACGCGGCCTACCTGATGCTGCACGACACCCAGCACGGCGACAACTACGTACGGGTCACCGACGGCATCCGCACCGAGGCGTTCAAGCACGCCCGCCTGGCGATGGGGGCGGGGCTCGGCGGCTTGGTCGCCAAGACCGCCGTCCCCTACAACACTCCGGACTACCTGCACGACCCGCGCTTCGAGCACACCGTCGACGATGTCGTGCGCGACGAAGGGCTGATCGCCATCCAGGGGGTGCCGCTCAAGCTCGGCGAGAGGGTCATCGGCGTGCTGTTCGCCGCCAACCGCAGCGCCCGTCCCTTCTCCGACCACGAGGTGGCACTGCTCGTCTCGCTGGCGAACCACGCCGCCATCGCCATCGAGAACGCCACGCTCTTCCAGGAGGTCCAGCGCGCCGTCGACGACCTCACCGAGGCCAACGCCGTCATCAAGGCCCACAGCGCCTCCGTGGAGCAGGCCGTCGCCCTGCACGAGCGGCTGACCAGCATCGTCCTGCACGGCGGCGGCATGGCCGACATCGCGCAGAACCTGGCCGAAGTCCTCGGCGGCAGCATCCTCGTCCTCGACCCCGGCGGTCGCACCATGGCCGCGGCCGGCGAGGACCCCCTGGTGGAAAAGGCGCAGTCCGCCGGCAGGCTCCCGGACCGTTCCCCGGCCGCCCGCGCGGTCCGCGAGGCATGCCTCCTGGGTGCCGAATCGCACCGCACCCGCCGCATACCCGGCGCCGACACCGGCACCTCGGCCTGCGCCACGCCCATCATGGCCGGCGCCGAGGTGCTCGGTTCCCTGGCCCTGGTCAGGGACCGCCTCGACGCCGGCGACGTACGCTCCCTGGAGCGCGCGGCCCTGGTCACCGCGCTCATGCTGCTCAGTGAACGCAGCGTCGCCGAGGCCGAGCACCGCCTGCGCGGTGAGATCCTCGAGGACCTGCTCGGCGCACCCCACCGAGACCTTGAAGGGCTGCGGCGCCGGGCCGCGCTGGTGGGCCTCGACCTCGGCCGCCCCCACACGGTCCTGGCGGCCCGCTGCCGCGGCGGCGGTCATCGCCGGGCCATCGCCGATGGGGCAGCCGCGTACGCCGCCCATGCCAAGGGTCTGGCCGGCGAGTACCGGGGCGACGTGATCGTCCTGCTCCCCGAGACCGAGGACCAGGACCCCGCGGAGACCGCCCGCACCCTGGCCGGCCACCTCTCGCGGACCGTGGACGACGCGGTCACGGTCGGCGGCGCGCCCGCCGCCCCGGGCGTCGACGCCACCGTCGAGGCCCACCGGGACGCAGCCCGCTGCCTCGACGTCCTGCTCGCCCTCGACCGGGACGGAGAAGGCGCCTCCCCCGACGAACTCGGCATCTACGGGCTGCTGTTCAGCCAGGCCGGCCGTGATGAGCTGCACCACTTCGTCCGCCGCGTCATCGGCCCCGTCCTGGACTACGACGACCGCCGAGGCGGTGAACTCGTCCGCACCCTCCTGGCCTACTTCGCCTGCGATGCCAGCCTCACCCGCACGGCCGCCGAACTGTTCGTCCACGTCAACACGCTCTACCAGCGCATCGACCGGGTCACCGCGCTGCTCGGCCCACAGTGGCGCCACGGCGACCACGCACTCCAGGTCCACCTCGCGCTCAAGGTGCACAGCGTCCTGTCGGCGCCGTGAGGCCGCACGCCCGAGAAAGCCTCGGTTCAAGGAGCGGCGGGCAGGCCGGACGGCCTGGACACGAAGGTCGTCAGCTCGAACCACGTGATCTTGCCGGTGGCCGTACGGGTGCTTCCCCATGCCTCCGCGAGCAGGTCGAGGAGTTCCGTGCCGCGCCCGCCTTCCGCATCGGGCCGGGCCATACGGCGTACGGGCCGGGCCGGGCTGGCGTCCTCGACCTCGCATCGCAGGAGGAGCCCGCACACCCGGAGATTGAGGCGTACCGGTCCGTGCGTGTGGCGCAGGGCGTTGGTGACCAGCTCACTCACGAGGAGCTCGGCGGTGTCGGCGACGCCGTCCAGGCCCCAGTCGCCCAGCTGGGCGGTCACCAGCCGCCGGGCCCGGCGGGCCGAGGTCAGGGCGTGCGGCAGCGGCCAGGAGGCGTCCTCCTGTTCGGCGGCGCGGCCGGCGGACGCGCCCAGGCCCTGCGGGGACCTCAGGAGGTCCACGGAGGAACTGCGGGTGTGGCGAAGTCCGTCGGGGCTGTCGAGGCCGCGGAACGTGACCACGTACGGGTCTCCGGCCATGTGCTGTACTTCCTTCCCGCGCTCGCAGTTCGAGGCGGTCGTGGTGTCCGAAGTCCCGCGGTCACCCGGCATGTCCGTGAACGATCCAACCGCAGGCTGGGTGTCTTCGAACAAAATCGACATTAGGTACCTCCGCTCCGCACGGCCATGGAGAAACCCCCCACTGCGGTTCGTGGCAAAGTGTGCGATCTCTCCCTCACGGCATCCGTGCCGTGCGGGTCCGGTGTGGAGATGTGCTCCACACCGGACGGCGAATGACCCAGCAGTCGTCCATGTCCAGGTGCGGGTGCCGCTGTCTAGCGTCGGATCGCCTGCTGAAGGCGCGGGACCGGTGGCTCCCGCAGGACGCTGGGAGGAGAGCGATGGAGCAGCGAGCGCATGTCGCGGGGGTCGGTATGGTGCCGTTCACCAAACCGGGCACCGGCGATCCGTACGACGTGATGGGAGAGCGCGCCGTGCGCGCCGCCCTCGCCGATGCGGGGATCGACTACCGCCTGGTCGAGCAGGCATACGCCGGTTACGTCTACGGCGATTCCACCAGCGGGCAGGCCGCCCTGTACGGGCTCGGGCAGACCGGCATCCCCATCGTCAACGTCAACAACAACTGCGCCACCGGCTCCTCGGCGCTGTGGCTGGCGCGGCAGGCGGTGGAGAGCGGAGCCGCCGAGTGCGTCCTCGCGCTGGGCTTCGAGCAGATGAACAAGGGCCCGCTGCCCCTCGTGTGGGGCGACCGGCCCAACCCGCTCGCCCGGTCCCTCGACCGCATGGCCGCCGCCCAGGGCCGCAACGAGCAGGCGCCGTGGGCAGCGGAGTTCTTCGGCGGCGCGGGGACACAGTACGCGCGGCGGTACGGCACCGCCCCGGAGACCTTTGCGAGGATCTCCGTGAAGTCGCGGCGGCACGCCGCGCACAATCCGTACGCGGTCTTCCGCACCCCCGTGACCGTGGAGGAGGTGCTCGCCTCACCTCATGTCCACGGCCCGCTCACCCGCCTGCAGTGCTGCCCTCCGACCTGCGGGGCGGCCGCCGCGGTCGTCTGCAGCCTCCGTTTCGCCCGGCGGCACGGGCTGCGCACGGTGAGGATCCGGGCGCAGTCGCTGACCACCGACACCGCGAGCAGCTTCGCGGGACAGGACATGATGAAGCTGGTCGGCTACGACATGACCGCAGCAGCCGCCCGGCAGGTGTACGAGGCGGCCGGAGCCGGCCCGGAGGACATTCGCGTCGTCGAGTTGCACGACTGCTTCACCGCGAACGAGCTGATCTCGTACGAGGCGCTGGGACTGACCCCGGAGGGCACGGCGGAGAAGTTCGTCGCGGACGGCGACAACACCTACGGCGGCCGTGTGGTCACCAATCCTTCCGGCGGACTGCTGTCCAAGGGGCACCCGCTGGGTGCGACCGGGCTCGCCCAGTGCACGGAGCTGGTGTGGCAGCTGCGCGGACAGGCGGGCGTGCGGCAGGTGGAGGACGTGAGTCTCGCGCTGCAGCACAACATCGGCCTGGGCGGCGCCTGCGTGGTGACGCTCTACGAGCGGACGGTGTGACCGCCATGGACAACCTCGACGGCAAGACCGCGATCGTCTCCGGCGCCGGGCGCGGCATCGGCCGGGCCATCGCCTTGAAGCTGGCCGCCGAAGGGGCACGCGTCGTCGTCAACGACCTGGACGCCGAACCGGCCGCGGAGACCGTACGGGCGGTGAAGGAGGCGGGGGGCGAGGCGGTCGCCTGCCCCGGCAGCGTCACCGAAGACGGCTTCGCCGAACACTTCGTGGCCACCGCCGTCGATACCTTCGGCGGTCTGGACATCATCGTCAACAACGCCGGCTACACCTGGGACGGCGTCGTACAGAAAACGACCGACGAACAGTGGGACGCCATTCTCGACGTGCACTTGAAGGCTCCCTTCCGGATCCTGCGCGCTGCCCAGCCGCTGATCAGCGCGACGGCCAAGCGCGAGGCGGCCCGCGGAACCACGGTGCATCGCAAGGTCGTCAACGTCTCCTCG
Source organism: Streptomyces sp. PSU-S4-23 (assembly GCF_055632315.1). Lineage (NCBI taxonomy): Bacteria > Bacillati > Actinomycetota > Actinomycetes > Kitasatosporales > Streptomycetaceae > Streptomyces > Streptomyces sp. PSU-S4-23. Next base: position 2,433,101 of record NZ_JBVMUU010000002.1, read on the forward strand.
GTCGTGGGCCTGTCGGGCAACGCGGGGCAGGCCAATTACGCCTCCGCCAAAGCCGGTGTGACCGGGCTGACCCTCACCCTGGCCAAGGAATGGGGCCGCTACGCGGTCAACGTCAACGCGGTCGCGTTCGGCCTGATCCGCACCCGTCTGACCGAGGCCCCGGCGGGAGGAGGTGCGGCCATCGACGTTCAGGGGCGCCGCATCGGTGTCGGCATCAGCCGGGACTACGTCGACGCCATGGAGAGCGCCATCCCACTCGGCCGCGCGGGAACCCCCGAGGAGGCGGCCGGCGCAGTCTATCTGTTCTGTGCTCCCGAGTCCGACTACGTCACCGGGCAGGTCGTGGTGTGCGGTGGCGGCTTCACCGGGTGACCTGTCCCGCCGGCGGCGAGCACGGCGGCCCCGGCCGGACGTGGGCGGTCGAAGTACCTCTGACACGGGAGATCCCGAAGGGATCCGGGTCCCTGCGAAGCATGCGACCGCCCCATAAGGTGGCAGGCATGTCGTACGCAGGCCCGGAGTTCGATCCCTTCCAGCCGCGCCGCCCGCGGCGCCGGACACTGACCGTCGCGGTCGCCGTGCTGGTGCCGGCCGCGCTCGCCGGCTGGCTGGTCTACGAGGCGGTGGCCGACACCGGCGGCGGACGGGCGGGAGCGGCGCCCGCGACCCGTTCCCCGGCGCACTCGCCGAACGCGGCCTCCCCGACGAACGACGGCGGGCGGACGGTCGCGCCGCCCGCGCCCAGGCCGGCCCCGACGGCCCCGGCCGGCACGGCCGCCCCGGCCGCGTCGGGGCCTCTGAAGGGCAAGGTCGTCGTCATCGACCCGGGCCACAACCCCGGCAACTTCCACCACACCGCCGAGATCAACCACAAGGTCGACATCGGAACGAACCGGAAGGAGTGCGACACCACGGGCACGTCCACCAACTCCGGTTACACGGAGGCCCGGTTCACGCTGGACGTGGCGCGCCGGCTGCGCGCACTCCTCCAGGCACAGGGCGCCACCGTGAAGTTCACCCAGGACGGCGACCGCCCGTGGGGGCCGTGCGTGGACGAGCGGGCGCGGATCGGCAACGAGGCGCACGCGGACGCGGCGATCTCCATCCACGCGGACGGCGCACCGGCCGGGGACCGCGGCTTCCACGTCATCCTCCCGGCGTCGGTGCACGCGGGCGCCGCGGACACCCGTCCCGTCGTCGCCCCCTCCCGCGACCTCGGCGAGCGCATCGCGGGCAACTTCGTCCGCGTCACGGGCAGCGCGCCCGCCGACTACGTGGGCGGCGGCACCGGTCTTGTGGTACGGAACGATCTCGGCGGTCTCAATCTGTCAACGGTTCCGAAGGTGTTCATCGAGTGCGGCAACATGCGCGATACCAAGGACGCGGCATTGCTGACCAGCGGTGCGTGGCGGCAGAAGGCGGCGCGAGGGATCTCTGAGGGAATCGTGAGTTTCCTGCGGGGGTAGCGATCACGGGTCCGCACCCGGCGGACACTCCGGCCGGTCGGACGATACTCTCGTCCCTACGATGAGGGGCCACCCCCGCGCTTCGCACCGCGGCCCGAGGGCGACATGGTGACAGCGACGCCTCCACCGACGACGAGACGACTGACGAAGGACCCGAAGTGAATATCCGCTCCCTCACTAGAGGCGACGGCGTGGTGATCGGAGCAGCGGTGTTGCTGTTCATCGCGTCGTTCCTCGACCTCGCCGGCTGCGGCGGCGCCGGCGCCTACTGCAGCCAGATCGATCTCCCCAACTCGTGGGACAGCCTGGGACTCGGCCTCGGCACCTACATGGCCGGCGTCGTCGGTGGTGCGCTCGTCGTGGTCTCCCGACTGCTCCCGGCGCCGCGCAAGGTCGCGGGTGTGGACCTGGGCGCGTTCGGTACCACGCTGACCGTGGCGGCCGCCTGGGTGCTGCTGTGGACGCTCATCGACGCCGGTGACGCGGGCGCCGGCCTCATCCTCGGCTTCATCGCCGCCCTGGTCCTCGCCGCCGCGGCCATCGCCACTCCCCTGGTCCCGGCGCTGGGCGCCGCCCTCATGGGCGCCCCCAGGCCGGCCGCGCCGCAGACCTACGGCGGGCAGCCGCAGGGCGGCTACGGCTACCCGGGCGGCCAGCAGCAGCCGTACGGCGGTCAGCCTCAGCCGGGCCAGCAGGGCCAGCCGTTCGGCGGACAGCCGCAACAGACGCAGGCGCCCGCCGGGGACTTCTCGCCGTTCTGGTTCGCCGTGCCGGTGGCGCGTCCGCTGTACGCGGAGGACGGCTCGCCCACGCCGATCGCCGAACTGGCGCCGGGCACCTGGTACCTGGCCGTGGAGCAGCGCGGTCCCGGCCTGGTGGCGCAGACGCAGGACGGCCGCCGTGGCGTGCTGCAGGACACGAGCGGGATCCAGCGGGGCTGAGTTCCCTCGCGCGCACGGCCCCTCGCCCTTCCGGGCGGGGGGCCGTTGCCGTACAGTCGCAGCACCAAAAATATCTGACGAGGCGTCAGAACATCGCGACTGGAGGCGACATGCGGCTCGGGCTCGCGCTCGGCTACTGGGGCCGCGGCCCCGCGGCCGACCACGTCACGCTGGCGCGGGAGGCCGAGCGGCTCGGCTACGGCTCCGTGTGGACCGCCGAGTCCTGGGGGTCGGACGCCTTCACCCCGCTGACCTGGATCGCCGCCCGGACGTCGAGGATCAGACTGGGCACGGCGGTGGCTCAGATGGCCGCCCGTTCCCCCACCACCACGGCGATGCACGCGCTCACCCTCGACCACCTCTCCGGCGGGCGCATGATGCTGGGCCTCGGGCTGTCCGGCCCGCAGGTCGTCGAGGGCTGGTACGGGCGGCCGTTCCCGGCCTCGCCGCTGACCGCGACCCGGGAGTACGTCGACGTCGTGCGCCAGGTCCTGCGGCGCGAGGCGCCGGTGACACTGGACGGGCGCTTCCACTCCCACCCGTACCGGGGCGCGGACGGCACCGGACTGGGCAAACCGCTCAAGCCGATCACGCACCCGCTGCGCGCCGAACTCCCCGTCCTGCTGGGGGCGGAGGGTCCGAAGAACATCGCGCAGACCGTGCGGATCGCGGACGGCTGGCTGCCGCTGTACTGGTCTCCGACCCGCCCCGAGGTGTACGAGGCATCGCTGGCCGGGCTGCGGGAGGACTTCCTGATCGCCCCGATGGCCCGGGCGACGGTCTGCGACGACGTGGCCGAGGGGCTGCTGCCGGTGAAGGCGATGCTCGGCTTCTACATCGGCGGGATGGGTCACGCCGCACGGAACTTCCACGCCGACCTCATGGCACGCATGGGATACGAGGAGGAGGCGCGCCGCATCCAGCGGCTGTTCCTGGAGGGCCGGCGGGAGGAGGCCGTGCTGGCCGTGCCCGATGCCTTCGCCGACGAGATCTCGCTGGTCGGCCCGCGGGAACGCATCGCGGAGCGGCTGGAGTTGTGGCGCAAGGGCCCGGTGACGGACCTGCTGGTGCTGTCCCCGGACCCGCACACGCTGCGTGTGCTCGCCGAGTTGAACACCTGAGGCACCGCCGCGCGGCGCTGCGCGGCGCTGCCCGTCCCGGTCGCGCCGGCCCGTGTCGGCCCGTGTCGGCCCGTGTCAGCCCGAAGTGAGCCGCACCGGCGACGGGACCTTGTTCACGACGGGTGCCCCGGCACTCCTGCCCGCGCGCCCGACCCGTTCGACGACGTCCTGGAAGGAGCCGACGGCCGAGGGGTCGCCCTTGCGCAGCCGGGACGTCAGTCCCTCGAGCGCGTCGATGCCCGAGGTGAGCGGAGCGACGGCCCGGGCGAGCGCGGGGTCGCCCCGGGCGCCGCGCACGGCTGCCTCCAGCCGGTGCTGGGCGAAGGCGCCGGCGAGGCCCGCCTTGACGAGCGCGGCCGTCCGCCCCTCGGCGCCCTTCTTGAACGTGCCGGACTTCCACGGCTTCACGATCCACTGGTACGTCGCCCCGGCCGCGAGCCCCGCGTTCGTCGCGAAGCGGGTTCTGGCGAACGTCCGTCGCTCCGCCGGGGTGGACGGGGAAGGGGTGGCGACCGCGATGTAGGCGGCGGCCTCCTGCGCGACGCCGCCGCCACCACAGGCGGCGGCACCGGCGAACAGTGTGCCGCAGAGGGCGAGCGCCACGGCGAGGGGGCGTATCGGTGCGGGCACGACGTCCTCCGGCCTCCGGGAAGGGAACGGAAGGGTTCGTTCCCCCGGCCGGGGAGAACACCCTCACCGGCAGCCTGACCCGTCCCGCCCGGCTCCGTCGTCCCGGACGGGGCCGTTCGGGTGACATCCGGGGCGGAATCCCTTGGCCCGCACGGGACACGCCGCGTCCTGACGAGGTTTCAGCCGGGCGCGCCGGGCAACCCGGAGAGCATGTCCCCTCGATATCGCAACGGCACCAATCAGGCCGGAACGGTCATCGCGGTCGTCGCCGACGTCATGGCCGTCATCCTGGGCCTGTGGATCCTGATGTACCTGCTGCAGGCGAACCGCGCCAACGACCTGGTGCGGGTCGTGCACGGCGCGGCCTCCTGGCTCGCGGGCTGGTCGCACGACCTGTTCACGTTCGACGACGCCTGGGCGCGCGTGGTCGCCGGCTACGGTCTGGCCGCGGTGGTCTACCTCTTCGTCGGCCACGCCATCGCCCACCGGATGCACCGGCACTGAGCCGCCGGACGGCAGCGGGCCGCCGGACGCAACCGACGACGACGCGGCGAGCCGCGTGCCAGGGTCCGCGAGCCCTGGCACGGTCGGTGCGAAAGACCTAGGCGCAGCAGTCCGGGTCGAGGCCCAGCGGCAGCCGTTCGCCGCCGAAGACGGCGCACGTCGCCTCGTCGCCGCCGAGCGCGGCCACGGCGAGCAGCAGCGAACCCGCCGTCCAGGTGGTGAGTTCCTCCGGCCAGACCGCCCGGTCCTCGAAGACGTACCCCGTCCAGTACAGGCCCGACTCCGCGTCGCGCAGGTGCTGGATCGACTGGAGGATCTCCAGTGCGCGGTCGGACTCGCCCATCGCCCACAGGGCCAGGGCGAGTTCGGCCGACTCGCCGCCGGTCACCCAGGGATTGGGAACGACGCAGCGCACGCCGAGGCCGGGCACCACGAAGCGGTCCCAGTCGGCCTCGATGCGCTCCTTGGCCTCCGCGCCCGTCAGGGCTCCGCCGAGGACGGGGTAGTACCAGTCCATCGAGTAGCGGTCCTTGTCCAGGAACCGCTCGGGGTGCCTGCGTATGGCGTGCCGCAGCCCGCCCGCCGCCAGCTCCCAGTCCGGTTGCGGCTCTTCGCGCTGCTCGGCGATGGCGAGGGCACAGCGCAGCGCGTGGTGGATCGAGGAGCAGCCGGTCAGCAGCGCGTCCGCGGTGCCCGTGCCGTCGTCCTCGCGCTTCCAGCCGATCTGCCCGCCGGGCTGCTGCAGCGCCAGCACGAACTCCACGGCCGCGTACACCGTCGGCCACATCCGGTCGAGGAAGGTGTCGTCGCCGGTGGCCAGGTAGTGGTGCCAGACGCCGACGGCCACATAGGCGACGAAGTTCGTCTCCCGGCCGCGGTCGGTGACGTCCTGCGGGTCCCCGTCGGCGTACGCCGCGTACCAGGACCCGTCCTCGTTCTGGTGCCGGGCCAGCCAGTCGTAGGCCCGCTCGGCCGCCGCGTGCTCCCCGGCCGCGTCGAGGGCCATGGCCGCCTCGACGTGGTCCCACGGGTCGAGGTGGTGCCCGCGGAACCACGGTATGGCGCCGTCCTCCCGCTGCACGGCGAGAATCCCGCCGACGGTCGCGGCGGCCTGCTCCGCGGTGAGGACCCCGGGCAGGACGAGGTGTTCTGTCCGGGGAGTGGTCACTTGACGGCCGCCTCGGGGGAGAGACGGGGCAGATGGGGCTTGGTCGCGTACGCCACGAAGCTCTTGCCGACCACCGGGTTCAGCGCCCGTTCGGCGACCCGGGTGGCGAGCGGCTTCTTCATGATGTCCCAGACGAGGAGCTTGTGGTACGCGCGCACCGGCAGCGCCTTGTCGTTGTCGACGCCGAACGCGCACTTCAGCCACCAGTAGGGGGAGTGCAGCGCGTGGGCGTGGTGCGTGCCGTACGGTTCGAGGCCCGCGCCCCGGATCTTCGCGAGGAGTTCGTCCGCCTTGTAGATGCGGATGTGGCCTCCCTCGACCTCGTGGTAGGCGTCGGACAGGGCCCAGCAGATCTTCTCGGGTCCGTAGCGCGGGACGGTGATGGCTATGCGCCCGCCCGGCTTGAGCACCCGGACCATCTCGGCGAGGACGCCCTTGTCGTCGGGGATGTGCTCCATGACCTCGGAGATGATCACGACGTCGAAGGACTCGTCCGGGAAGGGCAGTGCGAGGGCGTCGCCCTCCATCGCCGTCGCGGTGGCCCCGGCGGGGGCCTCCCCCGCGTCCTTCATCGCCGCGAACCAGGTGGCGACCTCGCGGATCTCCTCGCCGTTCCGGTCGAGGGCCACGACCCGGGCGCCGCGCCGGTAGCACTCGAAGGCGTGCCGTCCGGCGCCGCAGCCGAGGTCCAGGACGCGGTCGCCGGGGGCGAGCGGGAACCGGGAGAAGTCGACGGTCAGCACGTGGCCCTGCTTTCGCGATTGGATTCGACGTCGGTCACGGTCGCGGTGCCGGCTGCCGCCGGGCCGCCGCCCGAGGGGGCCGTGGAGCGGCCGGGGGGCCGGGGCGCGGAGCGGGCGGTGCGCGTCGTCCCGGAGGGGTCGATGCCCCGTGCCGCGGGGCGGCGGGCAGCGGTGCCGGGGGAGGCGGCGATGGCCTCGCGGTAGCGCGCCACCGTGCCCTGCGCCGCTTCGGCCCAGGTGAACCGGCTCAGTACCCGCTGCCGCCCGGCCGCACCGAGCCGCGCGCGAAGCTCCCGGTCGCCCAGCAGGCGGCTCAGCCCCGCGGCCAGGGCGCCCGCGTCGCCCGGCGGCACCGCCAGGCATGTCTCGCCGTCCGGACCCGCGACCTCCGGTATCGCCCCGCCGGTCGTCGCCACCAGGGGCGTCCCGGTCGCCATCGCCTCGGCCGCCGGCAGCGAGAAGCCCTCGTACAGCGACGGCACGCACGCCACCTCGGCGGAGCGCACCAGGTCGACCAGCTCCGCGTCCGAGATGCCCTTCACGAACTCGACGGCGCCGTCGAGCCCGTACCGCTCGATGGCCTGCGCGACGGGCCCGTCCTCCGCGCGCTTGCCGACGACGACGAGATGCGCCCCGGGGTACTCGGTGCGCACCTTGGCGAGCGCCTCGATCAGGAAGACGAGGCCCTTGAGCGGCACGTCCGCGCTGGACGTGGTGACGATCCGGCCCGGCACCTGCGGCACCGAGGGGTCGGGGGAGAAGAGGTCGGTGTCGGCGCCGATGTGCACCACGTGGATACGGTCCCGGGCGACGCCCAGGTGGTCCACGATCTCCTGGCGGGAGGTGCCGGAGACGGTGAGCACGGACGGCAGCCGGCGCGCCACCCGCTTCTGCATGCGCGTGAACGCGTACCACCGCCGTACGGACGCCCGCCGCTGCCAGCCCTCGGCCGCGTCCAGCTCCAACTGCCGGTCCACGGTGATGGGGTGGTGGACGGTGGTCACCAGCGGCGCGCCCAGATCGCCCAACAGGCCGTATCCGAGGGTCTGGTTGTCGTGTACGACATCGAAGTCACCGCGGCGGGAGCGCAGATGCCGGCGGGCGCGCAGCGAGAACGTCAGCGGCTCGGGGAAGCCGCCGGTCCACATCGTGGCGACTTCCAGGGCGTCGATCCAGTCCCGGTACTCCTCGCGCTTCGGGGTGCGAAAGGGGTCGGGCTGGCGGTACAGGTCGAGGCTGGGCAGTTCGGTGAGGGAGAGTCCCTCCAGGCCCTCCCCCTCGTCGAGCACGGGGTAGGGCTGCGCCCCGACGACCTCGACGTGGTGGCCGAGCCGGACCAGTTCGCGCGAGAGGTGCCGTACGTACACGCCCTGGCCGCCGCAGAACGGGTTTCCCTTGTAGGTGAGGAGCGCGATGCGCAACGGGCGGTTGCCGTCAGCGGCCGAGTCCTCCTGGGGACCCGCCTCCTTGGCCTCAGCGGTCACTCTCGGCCCCTTCTCCCTGCCATTTCCGGCGAGACTACGCTGGGACGGTAATCTAGAACAAGTTTCAGACTTGATCGTTCAAGAGGCTCCGAATCTACCGGCTGGTAGCCCCACTGTAAGCGGTGGATCAGGTGATTCACGCCACGGATGGCGCCCTACCATGCTGTCCGATCGCCCGGCCTCACCGACTGCCAGGAACGGGACCCATGCCTGCGGAAGCCAAGGTGCCAGCCAGTACCGCGCGACCGGCGGCGCAGCCGGCCGCTCCCCCGCTCACCGAGCGGCAGGAGGCGCGCCGCCGCCGGATCCTGCACGCGAGCGCGCAGCTGGCCAGCCGGGGCGGTTTCGACGCGGTCCAGATGCGCGAGGTCGCGGAGTCCTCCCAGGTCGCGCTGGGCACGCTGTACCGCTACTTCCCGTCGAAGGTGCATCTGCTGGTCGCGACCATGCAGGCCCAGCTGGAGCACATGCACGGCACCCTCAGGAAGAAGCCGCCCGCCGGGGCGACGCCGGCCGAGCGGGTGGCGGAGACCCTGATGCGGGCCTTCCGCGCGCTGCAGCGGGAGCCGCATCTGGCGGACGCCATGGTCCGCGCCCTGACCTTCGCGGACCGCAGCGTGTCCCCCGAGGTCGACCAGGTCTCCCGCCAGACGACGGCGATCATCCTGGACGCGATGGGCCAGGACGACCCGACCCCGGAGCAGCTGTCCGCGGTCCGAGTGATCGAGCACACCTGGCACTCGGCCCTGATCACCTGGCTCTCGGGCCGGGCGTCCATCGCCCAGGTCAAGATCGACATCGAGACCGTGTGCCGGCTGATCGACCTCACGGGCCCGGGCGGGGAGCGGTAGGAGCCGCCTGCGCACAGACGGCCGGCCTCCCGCGAAGCGGCGGTCGCCCACGCGTCGCCGCCGCTCCGGGCGCAGACCGGTCACAGACGGGCTCCACTGCCGTGGACCTCCGGGGCGCGGTCGGTGAGCCGCAGGAGCAGCATGGCGGTGTCGTCGGTCTGACCGCCGCGGAGCTGGGCCTCGTCGATCAGTGCGTCGGCGATCTCTTCGAGGGCGTGGCCGGCGGCGGAGAACGCCGTCCTGAGCCGGATGAGCTCGCGGTCGTCGCGGTTGGCGGGGCACTCGACCAGGCCGTCGGTGTAGAGGGCGAGGACGGCGCCGGGCGGCAGCTCGATGTCCGTGATGGGAAAGGCGGCCGCGGGCTCGACGCCCAGAAGGGGCCCCGGTGGGAGATCGAGGATCTCACAGTGGTGGTCGACGTGGCGCACGAGCGGCGGGCAGTGGCCGGCGGTGGCCAGGCGGAGGCGGTGGCGGACGATGTCGATGTCCGCGCACAGGCAACTGGTGAGCAGGTCCGCGTCGAGGTCGGTGAGCAGTTGGTTGGTGCGGGCGAGGATCCGGCCGGGCGTCTTGCGGGCGACGGCGTAGGCGTGGATGGCGGTGCGGACCTGCCCCATGAGGGCGGCAGCGTGCACGTTGTGGCCCTCCACATCGCCGATGACGGCGACTGCTTCGCCGGGTCGTGTGCACACGATGTCGTAGAAGTCGCCGCCGATGTCGATGCCGTAGCTGGAGGGCAGGTAGCGGACCGCGGTCTCCAGGCCGGGGATGTCGGGCAGGGCATGGGGCAGGAGGCTCTCCTGGAGGCCGCGGGCGAGCCGCCGAGTCGCGTCGTGGAGGCGGGCCCTGTCCAGTGCCTGTGCGATCAGGCCGCTGAAGGCGACGAGGGCGGTTCGTTCCTCCGGGGTGAAGACGTGGGGCCGCTCGTACCCCAGGACGCAGGTGCCGACGGGGTTCCCGGAGGCCAGCAGGGGCAGGTACGCCCACGCGGCCATGCCGTCGTCCAACTGTGCGCGGGCGGGATACGACTGGGCGAGTTCCTGCCTGCAGGAGAAGAAGGACGCCTTGCCCTCGGTCAGTCCCACCACTCCGGGAGTGGTGGGCGAGCTGAGCGGTGTGCGCTCCAGAACCCTCACGGCCCCCGGAGCGAAGCCGTGGTGCTGGATGATGCGCAGTCGGCCCGCTTCCGCCACGAGGAGCGCGAAAGCCTGGGCCTCGAAGGCGTCCGTGAGCTCGTGGGCCACCAGATCGACGACGTCCTGCACGTCGATGGCCTGGCTGAGGGCACCGGACAGATGCACGAGGTGGTAGATCACCCCTGGTCGGATGCGTCCGCCGAACTGATCTCCTCCGTACGGGTCGGGGCCCCGCGCTCGGTGTTCGCCGACGACGGGAGTGATGCGCACGCTGATGCCGGTGGAGTCCGGATGGAGTTGGAAGAGCAGGTCGAGCTCGGGGCGGCAGCGGGCGGTGAAAGAGGTCGTACACCGGCTGACGATGGCGTCGCGGTAGTGCCGCTCGTACCGGGGCTCGTCCAGCCACGGCAGCGATTCCCAGGGACGGGTGCCGAGCAGGCTCTCCTTGGTGCCGAGGAGCGCGACCGCCGCCGGGTTCATGAAGGTGAGCCGCCCGTCGAGGTCGAGCGACACCGCGGCTTCCGGTACACGGGCGAGGTGGTCCAGAGCCGCGAGCGCCTCGTCCCTGTCCACAGCCCCCGTGCGCACGGGAGGGATTTCGCGCGGCTCGGCGGACGGCACGAGGCGTTGCCCGGCCCGGTCGGCTGCCCGGACGACGCGGACGCACTCCGCGACGGCCGCCTCGATCGTCCGCGCTTCCGCAGAACTGAGATCGGCCGGTCTTCCGGGCCGCCAGAACAGCGCCATGCCACCCCACGTCGTCTCCTCGTCGGCCAGCGGGACGGCCGCCATGGCGTACTGGTGCGGAAAGGCCAGGGCGCGCTGCGGATAGCGGCGCGCGTACTCCTCGCTCGACGGCAGCCATACCAGCTTGTGCTCACGTACTGCCTCGATCAGCGGATCGGCGCCCTCTACGGAGATGCGGAGATGCCACAGTGGGCGGACGAAGCGCGGCGGTATCCCCGTACCGCACTCCGCGCTCAGGACTTCGTCGCCGGGCTCGAAGAGATAGACGCCACCCCCGAGCGCGCCCAGCCGCCGGATCGTGTCGACGAACGTCCGGTCCAGCAGGCGCCGCGCGGCGTCCGAGTCCAGGTCGGTGAGGTCACTCGGCATGGCGACTCCCGTTGCGCCCTCTGCCCGGGCGCGCGAAAAGACCTACGAGACGAGTTCGGATGATCTTCAGGTCTTTCGACCTTCCGACCTTCTCGACCGTCGATGTCGGCCCCAGCGGAAGCCGAAGCTTCTCGCCAAAGTCGGCAACTCCGGTTGAGGTGCCTCACTCATCCCGTAGGCACTTACCATGTTATCCCTTCCAGAGTCGGACGGAACCCCCCAAACCATGATTTTTTGGTCCGCGACTACTCCTCGGGCGGGAAGACCGGCTCCCCGCTGCCCAGCACCGTGATCACGATCGCCTCCACCGGGCAGTTCTCCGCCGCCGCCAGCACCTGTTCGCCCGCGTCGGCGTCCGGCTCCACGGGGTGGGACTGGCGCGCGGAGTCCAGGCGGAAGGCATCGGGTGCGCGGTTGACGCACTGCGCGGAGCCGATGCAGACCGAGCGGTCCACCTCGATGTGCCAGCGGTCGCCCATGCGCTACGCCTCCCCGTACCCGGCCGGCAGGTGGATCATCTTGTGCTCCAGGAACTCGCCGTAGCCCTCGGGCCCGAACTCCCGGCCCAGGCCCGAGTTCTTGTAGCCGCCGAACGGGCCGAGCATGTCGAGGCTGAAGGTGTTCACCGAGTACGTGCCGGTGCGCACCCGCCGGGCCACCTCGATGCCGTGCTCCACGTCCGCCGTCCAGACGCTGCCGCTGAGCCCGTAGTCGGAGTCGTTCGCGATCTTCACGGCCTCGCCCTCGTCGCCGTACGGGAGCAGGCAGATGACCGGTCCGAAGATCTCCTCACGGGCGATCCGCATGGAGTTGTCGACGCCGCCGAAGAGGGTCGGCTCCACGTACCAGCCGCGCTCAAGGCCCGCCGGGCGCCCGCCGCCGGTGAGGATCTTCGCGCCCTCCTCCTGGCCGATGCGGATGTAGTCGAGGTTGCGCTGCTGCTGGCGCCTGGCCACCAGCGGGCCGACCTGGGTCGCCGGGTCCAGCGGGTCGCCGACCACGAGCGCACCGGCCGCGGCGGCGAAGGCGTCGGCGAACTCGTCGTAGCGCGAGCGCGGCACGAGAATACGGGTCTGGGCCACGCACGCCTGGCCGTTGTTCATCCAGGCGGCCTGCACGATCCCGGGCACGGTCGTGGCGAGGTCCGCGTCCGGCAGCACCACGGCCGCCGACTTGCCGCCCAGCTCCAGGGTCACGCGCGTCAGGTTGCGGGAGGCCACCTCCATGACGCGCTTCCCGGCCGCGACCGAGCCGGTGAAGGACACCTTGTCGATCCCGGGGTGCCCGACGAGGTACTCGCTCACCTCGCGGTCCGCGGGCAGGATCGACAGCACGCCCTCCGGCAGCCCGGCCTCGCGCGCGATCTCCCCGAGGATGTACGCGTCCAGGGGCGACTCGGGCGACGGCTTGAGGACGACCGTGCAGCCGGTGAGCAGTGCGGGCGCGAGCTTCGCGGCGGCCACGAACTGCGGCACGTTCCACGGCACCACGGCCGCGACGACCCCGACGGGCTCGCGCCGCACGAGGATCTTCCCGAGGACGCCGTCGCGCCGCTCCTCGTAGGTGAAGCTCCGTGCGACCGTGATCGCCGCGTCCCAGACCATCATCGCGCCCAGCGCCTGCGCGAGGACGCTCCAGGAGTACGGGGAGCCGTTCTCGGAGGAGATCACGCGGGCGATCTCCTCGTGCCGCACGGCGATCGCGTCCTTGATCCGGGTGACGACCCCGATCCGCTCGTCCAGGGTCATCCGCGGCCACGGCCCCTCGTCGAAGGCCCGGCGCGCGACGGCGACGGCCCGGTCGACGTCGTCCCTGGAGGCGTGCGGCACCCGACCGATGACCTCCTCGGTGTGGGGTGAGACCACCTCGATGACGTCCGCGCCCAGGGGGTCGGTCAACTCCCCGCCGATGAACAGCTGTCCGTGTTCCACAAGCTCGGTCATGGCCGACTGCCTCCCGGGACTCCTCTGACGATCCATCAGATACCGAAACTGATACCAGTTCCAGTCGGCACAGTCCACGGCCGGGACGGAGGCGGGGCACGGCAGTTGAAGGTCGACCGGGGCTACCTTCGAAACGTGTTCTAGTTATAGTTGACCGGAAGACGGCGATTGGGGAGCCCATGGCACAGACGGCCGATCACGGCGGGGGCGTACGGTCCCTCAGGGTCCCCATTCCGGACAACCCCCTCGGGCACACCCTGGTGTACGTCGTCGACACCGACCGCGGTCCGGTGCTGGTCGACACCGGCTGGGACGACCCCGGCTCCTGGGACGCCCTCACCGAGGGGCTCGCGGCGTGCGGCACCTCGCCCGGGGAGATCCACGGGGTCGTCGTCACCCACCACCACCCCGACCACCACGGCCTGTCCGGCGCCGTCCGCGAGGCGTCCGGCGCGTGGATCGCCATGCACGCCGCCGACATCTCCGTGGTGCGGCGCACCCGGGAGAACCGGCCCGAGCGCTGGTTCGCGTACATGGCCGACAAACTCGCCGCGGCCGGCGCCCCCGAGGAACACCTCGCGCCGCTGCGCGCCGCCCGTGGCCGCGCGAGCCTGCCGGGCCTCGCCCCCGCGCTGCCCGACCGCGAGATCGTCCCCGGCGAACTCCTCGACCTGCCCGGCCGCCGCCTGCGCGCGGTCTGGACCCCCGGGCACACGCCCGGCCATGTCTGCCTGCACCTGGAGGAGGAGCACCCCTCCGGGCTCCCCGGCCACGGCCGCCTGTTCTCCGGCGACCACCTGCTCCCGGAGATCACCCCGCACATCGGCCTGTACGAGGACCCGGACGACACCACGGTCACCGACCCTCTCGGCGACTACCTCGACTCACTGGAGCGCATCGGCCGTCTCGGACCCGCCGAGGTGCTCCCGGCGCACCAGCACCCGTTCACGGACGCGCCGGCCCGCGTGAACCAGTTGCTGGCGCACCACGAGGACCGGCTGACCGGCCTCCTGGCCCTGCTGACCACCCCGCTCACCCCCTGGCAGCTCGCCGAGCGCATGGAGTGGAACCGCCCCTGGGACCGCATCCCGTACGGCTCCCGGCACATCGCGGTCTCGGAGGCGGAGGCCCATCTGCGCCGGCTGGTGAAGCTGGGCCGGGCGGAGGCGGTGGCGGGCAGCGACCCCGTGACCTACGTGGCGGCGTGATCCGCCCGAGGCGACGGCCGGACGGTGCGGTCCCCGGGGCCGGGGTCAGTGCGGGGCCTTGCCGCCTGCACCCGCCTCCTTCTCGGCCGCCGCCATGCGGTTGAACATCTGCCTGGCCCGGTCGGGCGGGAGTTCGCGGTCGAGGAGGGGCAGGTAGACCTCTTCCTCCTTCGCGAAGTGCAGCGCGACGATCGCGTGGAGGGAGTACAGAACGCGGCGCAGGTCCTTCTGCTCGTCCGGGCCCGGGGCGGCTCGGCCCAACCGGGCGCGGAGCCTGCCGAGTTCGGCGGTCAGGGTGCCCACCTGGGCATGGTCGCGACGCATGGTGTCCGTCGCGCGTGTCCCTCCCCTGCCGGCGAGGAGCGAGTCCACCGTCGCGTACAGCACCCTGTCCTCGGCCACGGCGTGCGGGATCAACCGCGTGGTGAGGAACGTGTACGAGGCGTCGACCCTCTTGCGCTGCTCCTTCAGCGGCGCGGTGCCGACCCCCTCGGCCGCCGTGGCGAGCGCCTCGATGGACGGGATCAGCTCGCGGTGCTCGGCGCGCAGCGGCTCGGTGACCGTGCCGCCGCCCGGCTGCGGCTCGGCGCCGGTTCCCGCGCCTGCCCACGCCCAGGCCGCGACGCCCAGCAGGGCCACGGCTGTTGCGGAGGCTGCGACGGCGTTGACCCGACGTGTTCTCATGGCGCGACTCCACTCCTGACGGACCACACTGCGTCAACGGAAACGGAAGGCAACCTTCATCTTGTCCGCGTCGCACGGGAGATGAGGGATGTGCTGCTCCATACGGGGCAGTCACCGTCCGCTACCGGCTCCTGCCCCGCCGGCATCACGGCCGGCGCCTCGCGCCCGCCGTCCACGCGGCACGGCGGGCGGGCAGCGCACGCGGGTCGCGCGGCGGGGGCGCGAGCATCGACCCCGGCCTCCTCGGCGCCCGGCCGCCCGCGCGGGCGCGCCTCCGGCACGGCCGCCCCGGAAAGCCCTGCCCGCGGACGAGGTCCGTCACCGCGGCCCTCGACGGCCGCGTCCCCGTACGAACCCCGGTGGCGCCGCAGCACCAGGTCCCCCTCGGCCCCGTACGCGCCGGCCGTGAGGCATGGGCGGTCTCGGGGCCGCCCCCGCAGGCCGCTAGAGTGAACGGGTCGTCTCACTACCCGTACGAGGGGAAGCCGGTGCGAATCCGGCGCTGACCCGCAACCGTGAGCCGCTTCGGCGGCGAGCCGGATCACCTCGCACGGGATCGTGACTGGCTCACGCACACCGGCATCCGCCGGTGCACGGCACCGTCGAGGTCTACGGAGCCGAGCCGCCCGGGGTGTCCCGTGCTGCCCGGCTCCCCGCAGGGAGAGGCACCCGCCGATCATGAACGTCCGCCGCAGCGCCGTGGCCCTGGCCGCCACCGCAGTGATCGGCGCCGCCGCGCCCGCCGTCGCCACCGGTCCGTCGGCGTCACCGTCACCGGTGGTCCCGTCGGGCCTGTACGGCAGCACCGACCCGACCTACGACGGTGTCTGGCGCCAGTCCCTCGCCCTGCTGGCGCAGCACACCACGGGTGTGCGGCCCGCCGCCCGGGCCGTGGACTGGCTGGCCGGACAGCAGTGCGCGAACGGGGCGTTCGCGGCGTTCCGCGCGAACCCCGGCACGGCCTGCGACGCCAAGCTCATGGTCGACACCAACAGCACGGCCGCCGCCGTCCAGGCCCTCGCCGCGCTCGGCGGACACGAGGCCGCGGCCGGCAAGGCCGTCTCCTGGCTGAAGTCCGTTCAGAACAAGGACGGCGGCTGGGGGTACATGCCCGGCGGGGCCAGCGACGCCAACTCCACGTCCGTCGTGGTCGGTGCGCTCGCGGCCGCGGGCGAGAATCCCGCGCGGGTCCGCAAGGACGGGAACGGCAGGGCACCGCAGGAGCTGCTGGCGTCGTGGTCCATCCCGTGCGGCGGACGCGGCGGGGGCGCGCTCGCCTACCAGCCGGACAAGAACGGGAAGCTGGCGCCCAACGCGGACGCGACGGCGGCCGGGGTGCTGGCCGCCCTCGGCAAGGGGTTCGTGGCGACGGCCGGGAAGGCACCGGGGCAGGAGTCCGGGTGCGCCGGCTCCGGCACGCCGCTCACCTCCCCTCAGGTGGCCGCCAACGGCGCCGCCTACCTGGCCGGGGCAACGGCCACGACCGGCCATCTCACCTCCGCCCTGCCCGGCGCGGGTGACCGGCCCGACTACGGCAACACGGCGGACGCGGTCGTCGCGCTCGCCGCGCAGGGCCGGACGAAGGCCGCGCGGAAGCCGTACGCCTGGCTGGAGAAGAACTCCGCGCAGTGGGCGAAGCAGAGCGGCCCGGCCGCGTACGCCCAGCTGATCCTCGCCGCGCACGCGATGGGCGCCGACCCCCACCACTTCGGCGGCACGGACCTGGTCACCGCGCTCAACGGGACGGGCCCGGCCCCGCAGGCGGCCGAGCGGTCCGACGGCCCCGGCACGAACGCCCGCTCCGGCTCGGACTCCGGGCCCGCCGTCTGGTGGATCGTCGGCGTCGGCCTCGTCGCCGGCATCGGCGTCGGCATCCTGCTGTCCGGCCGCGCCAGGAAGCGGCAGCCGTGATCCGCCGCGGTGCGGCCGCCCTGGCCGCGGCGGCCCTCCTGATGCTGCCGGCCGGGGGCCCGGCGCACGCCGTCGGCTACCGGTACTGGTCCTTCTGGGAGCGGCACGGGCAGGCGTGGACGTACGCCACCCAGGGCCCGTCGACCGCGCGCCCCGCCGACGGGGACGTCCAGGGCTTCCGGTTCGCCGTCAGCGAGGACTCACAGGACGCCGAGAAGCCGCGCGGGACGGCGGACTTCGCCGCCGTCTGCGCGGCGACGCCCGCACGGGAGGGCCGCAAGCGGGTGGCGCTGGTCATCGACTTCGGCACCGTGGCGGACGCCCCTTCGGGCGAGACCCCACCGGCCCCGCGCACGGTCTGCGCCCGCGTCCCGGAGGACGCGACGACGGCGGACGCGCTGGCGGCGGTGGCGAAGCCGCTCCGCTACGACACCAACGCCCTGCTGTGCGCGATCGCCGGATATCCGGGCCGGGGGTGCGGCGAGCAGGTTGGGGAGACGACACCCGGGTCGGCGCAACCACGGCCCACGGCGTCCCCGCGGACGGCGCCGGACGCACCGCCCCAGGGCCCGTCCGCCGGGGTGCTCGTGGGCGCCGCCGCCGTGGCCGCCCTGGGCGCGGCCGCGATATGGCAGGCGCGGCGCCGCCGGAGATGACGATGGCATCCCGTCCCCGCGGCACCCGGCCGGCCCTGCACGCGGGCGCCTGGTGGCTGTGGGCGCTCGGTCTCGCCACCGCCGCCACCCGCACCACCAACCCCCTCCTGCTGGGCCTCCTCGTCGCCGAGTCCGCCTACGTCGTCGCGGCACGCCGCACCGCGGCGCCCTGGTCCCGTTCCTACTCCGCCTTCGCCAGGCTCGGTCTCGCCGTGCTCGCCGTCCGCCTCCTGTTCGCCGTGGTCCTCGGCTCGCCCCTCCCCGGCACCCATACCGTTTTCACCCTCCCCGAAGTCCCCCTCCCGCACTGGGCGCAGGGCATCCGCATCGGCGGCCGGGTCACCGCCGAGGCCCTCGTCTTCGCCCTGTACGACGGTCTCCGGCTCGCCACCCTGCTGGTCTGCGTCGGCGCCGCGAACGCCCTCGCGAACCCCGCCCGGCTGCTGAAGTCCCTCCCGGGCGCCCTGTACGAGGCGGGGGTCGCGGTCGTCGTCGCGCTCACCTTCGCGCCGCACCTCGTCGCGGACGTCCGGCGCCTGCGTGCGGCGCGCCGGCTGCGCGGCCGTCCCGACCGGGGGCTGCGCGGTCTGCTGCAGGTCGGTCTGCCGGTGCTGGAGGGCGCGTTGGAGCGTTCGGTCGCGCTCGCTGCCGCGATGGACGCGCGCGGCTACGGCCGCACGGCCGACGTCCCACCCGGCGTCCGCCGCACGACCACGGCCCTCACGCTGGGCGGTCTGCTCGGGGTGTGCGCGGGCACGTACGGGCTGCTCACCGCGGAAGGGGGCGGCTACGGCCTGCCCGTCCTGCTCACCGGGCTGGCCGCCGCGCTCGCCGGGCTGCGGCTCGGGGGCCGCCGGTCGCCGCGCACGCGCCACCGGCCGGACGTGTGGGACGCACGGGCATGGCTGGTCGCCGGGTCGGGGATCGCGGCGGCGGCGGGGCTGGCCGTGTCCGCGGCCACCGATCCGGCCGCCCTGTATCCCGGCGTCATCCCCCTGACCGCCCCGGCGCTCCCCCTGCTCCCCGCGGCGGCGGCGCTGCTCGGTCTGCTGCCCGCGTTCGTCACCCCCGCCCCCGAGGAGCCCGTGTGATCCGCTTCGAGAACGTCTCCGTGCGGTACGACGGGTCGGCCGGACCCGCCGTCCAGGGCGTCGACCTCACGGTCCCGGAGGGCGAACTGGTGCTGCTCGTCGGTCCCTCCGGGGTCGGCAAGTCGACGGTGCTCGGGGCGGTGAGCGGGCTGGTCCCCCACTTCACGGGCGGCACCCTGCGCGGCCGTGTCACGGTGGCCGGGCGCGACACCCGTACCCACAAGCCGCGGGAACTGGCGGACGTGGTGGGCACGGTGGGGCAGGACCCGCTGTCCCATTTCGTGACGGACACGGTCGAGGACGAACTCGCCTACGGCATGGAGTCGCTGGGGCTCGCCCCGGACGTCATGCGGCGGCGGGTCGAGGAGACGCTGGACCTGCTGGGGCTGGCCGCCCTGAGGGACCGGCCGATCGCCGACCTGTCCGGCGGGCAGCAGCAGCGCGTCGCGATCGGCTCGGTGCTCACCCCGCACCCGAAGGTCCTCGTCCTGGACGAGCCCACGTCCGCGCTGGACCCGGCGGCCGCCGAGGAGGTCCTGGCCGTGCTGCAACGGCTCGTCCACGACCTCGGCACGACGGTCCTGCTGGCCGAGCACCGGCTGGAGCGGGTCGTCCAGTACGCCGACCGGGTCGTCCTGCTGCCGGCCCCCGGCGCCCGCCCCGTGCTCGGCACCCCCGCGGAGGTGATGGCCGTCTCGCCGGTGTACCCGCCGGTGGTGGACCTGGGCCGGCTGGCCGGCTGGTCGCCGCTGCCCCTGACCGTCCGCGACGCCCGCCGCCGCGCGAGCGCCCTGCGCGAGCGACTCGCGGGCACCGCACCGACGGACACCACACCCACAGACACCGCACCGACGGACACCTCGGGCGCGAACACGGCCGGCGCGGACACCGCAGGCGCGGACACGGCCGGCGCGGACACGGCCGGCGCGAACACCGCAGGCGCGAACACGGCCGGCGCGAACACCGCAGGCGCGAACACGGCCGGCGCGGACACCGCAGGCGCGAACGTGCCGCACCCGCGCACGGCGGACAGCGCGCCCGCCGAGGCCCCCGCCCGCCGCCGCTTCCTGCGCCGGCGTACCGCCGCCCCGCCTCCCTCGACGCCCCGTCCCCCGGCGGTCGTGGCGTCCCTCGCCGTCCGCCGCGCCCGCGTCGAGGCCCTGCGCCACGTCGACCTCGCCGTCGCGCCGGGCGAGACCGTGGCGCTGATGGGGCGCAACGGCGCCGGGAAGTCCACACTGCTCGCCGCGCTCGTCGGACTCGTCGAACCGGCCCGCGGGTCCGTCCGCGTCGGCGGCGTGGCACCGCACGGCACCGCCCCGCGGGATCTGGTGCGGCGCGTGGGTCTCGTACCCCAGGAGCCGAGGGACCTGCTGTACGCGGACACGGTGGCCGCCGAGTGCGCGGCGGCGGACCGGGACGCGGGTGCCGCTCCCGGCAGCTGCCGGGCGCTGGTGTCCGAGCTGCTGCCGGGCGTGGCGGACGACGCGCACCCCCGGGACCTGTCGGAGGGG
Source organism: Streptomyces sp. PSU-S4-23 (assembly GCF_055632315.1). Lineage (NCBI taxonomy): Bacteria > Bacillati > Actinomycetota > Actinomycetes > Kitasatosporales > Streptomycetaceae > Streptomyces > Streptomyces sp. PSU-S4-23. The sequence goes on from NZ_JBVMUU010000002.1 coordinate 2,453,268, forward strand.
CAGCGGCTGGCGCTCGCGCTCGCCGTCGTCCTCACGGCCCGTCCCCCGCTGCTGCTCCTGGACGAGCCGACGCGGGGGCTCGACTACGCGGCGAAGTCCCGCCTCGTGGCCGTGCTGCGCGGGCTGGCCGCCCAGGGGCACGCCATCGTGCTGGCCACCCATGACGTGGAACTGGCCGCCGAGCTCGCCCACCGCGTGGTGATCCTCGCGGACGGCGAGGTCGTCGCCGACGGCGCCACCGCCGAGGTGGTCGTCGCCTCCCCCTCGTTCGCGCCGCAGGTGACGAAGGTGCTGGCGCCGCAGCGGTGGCTCACGGTGGCCCAGGTCCGTCGGGCGCTGTCGTCATGACGTCCCGCCGCCCCGGGCCCGCCGCGTCGCCGGCCACGCGCTCCCTGCCGCGTCCGGGCACGGTCGCCCAGGCCCGCGCCGTCCGCCTCGGACCCCGTTCGCTCGCCGCCCTGGCCCTGGTGAGCGCGGTCGGCGCCGCGGGGTTCGTCTGGCCCCTGTTCGCCGACCCGGCCTCCCAGCTCGGGGCGCACGCCCAGGACGCGCCCTGGCTGTTCGCGGGGCTGCTCCTGCTGCTGGTCGCGGTCGTGGCGGCGACGATCTCCGAGTCGGGGCTCGGTCCGAAGGCCGTGGCCATGCTGGGCGTGCTCGCCGCGACCGGCGCGGCCCTGCGGCCGATCGGCGCCGGGACCGCGGGCATCGAGCCGATGTTCTTCCTGATGGTGCTGAGCGGGAGGGTGCTCGGGCCCGGGTTCGGGTTTGTGCTCGGGGCCGTGACGATGTTCGCGTCGGCGCTGCTGACGGGCGGGGTCGGCCCCTGGCTGCCGTTCCAGATGCTGGCGATGGGCTGGTTCACGCTGGGCGCCGGGCTGCTGCCGGGTGCCGACCGGCTGCGGGGGCGGGGTGAGGTGGTGATGCTCGCCGGCTATGGGTTCGGGGCCGCGTTCGCGTACGGCACGGTCATGAACCTGGCCGGCTGGCCCTTCATGGGCGCGCTCGCCTCGGGCATCGCCTACGACCCGCACACCGGGCTCGCCGCCAACCTCGCCCGTTTCCTCGCGTACTGCACGGCCACGTCCCTCGGCTGGGACCTGGGCCGTGCCGTGGTCACGGTCGTGCTGACCTGCTTCCTCGGCCCGGCCGTGCTCAAGGCGCTGCGCCGGGCGACGCGGCGTGCCGCCTTCGAGAGCCCGGTCGCCTTCGAACCGCGTTGACGCCCTCACCTGCGTAAACGCAGGTGATTCCGGTCAGCACCGCTATGCGGTGCTCCCTCGGGTTCCTGCTTCACGGACCTCTGCCACCCGAAGGTGGTCTTACCGGGCCTCCACAGGCCCGACTTCCCGCCCGTCCGGCGGTAGGTCCGCCAACTATGTTGTCGGACAAGGCGACTTCAGCAGTGGTGCTGCGGCCCTACGGGCCGCTGAGGCGAGGATGCCCTACACCTCCACCCTGAAGGGTGGAGCACTGGGCAAGTGTGCGGTAGCGCGTGCCGTGGGTCACATCCGCGCCCCCCGCCTGTGACCCCGGCCACTCCCCGACTCCCTTGCGTGCGGCGCCGGTCACAGCCACGCCCGCGCGGGGCGTGACCCCGGCCACAGGCGCGCCGAGACCTGGGTCACACTCGGGCCGGCCCGTCTATGGCCCGGGTCACACCGTTTCGTCGCGGTCCGCATCCACCCCTCGCGCTCCGTGACCCAAACCGTGAGGAGCCCCACGTGACGGAGGTCACCTACGAGGCGGGGTCGTAGATCCAAGTTCATGACATGCACGCGTCGATCACCCCTCTGACCTGGGGAATGAGAGCCAGGTCACACAAGCGACTTTCGTCGCGGATGCGACCACAACTAGTAAAAGGGGTCATTGCGGACGTTCGGCGCAACTGCTTCTCTGGATCCCGTCGCCAGGCGCCGACAAGCCCCACCGGGCCCGACGCCACGGCAGGCCCCCACCGCCTCCGCGTGGTTCCGGCATGCCGCGACGCCCCGTCCCCGATCGAAAAGGTGCCTCGTGTCCGTCTCCTTCATCCGTCGCATCGCCTCCCCGAAGAAGGCCATCGCCGCCGCCGCCGTCGCCGCCGCCACGACCGGCATGGTCCTCGCCTCGGCCCCCGCTCAGGCCGCCACCACCTCGGCTTCCTCCGCGCAGACGATCGCGCACAAGATGATCCCGGACTCCGCTCAGTACGAGGCATTCAGCAAGATCGTCTCCCGTGAGAGCGGCTGGAACGTCCACGCCACCAACTCGTCGTCCGGCGCCTACGGCCTGGTCCAGGCGCTGCCCGGCTCGAAGATGGCGTCCGCCGGGGCCGACTGGAAGCACAACCCGGCCACCCAGATCAAGTGGGGCCTGGACTACATGAACTCCCGCTACGGCAGCCCCGTCAAGGCGTGGAACTTCTGGCAGACCCACCACTGGTACTGATCGGCCCCACCCCCGACAGCCCCGACAGCCCCGAAGGCGGCGGTCCCCCGGACCGCCGCCTTCGGGCACCCGCGCGAACGCACCGGAAGCACGGGCGGGGTTGGGAACTGCTTCCGGTGGACAGCGCTTGGGCGCGTGCCGGTGTGCATGAGTGAGCATCGATGGCCGAGTGACCGGCTTTGGTGAGGAACGGGAGTTCCTACGTCGAATGCGTGACCTTCGCGGGTGGTGTTCGTTGAGTGGGGTGGCAGGGTCCTTGGGCACCGGGCGGGGGTGGGGGCATGGGCGGTTTGCGCGAGGTGGCGGCTTCGTTCGTGGTGCCCGGTCCGTCCGGGGTGGCGGTCCGCGGCAGTCTCAAGGGGCTGACCGCGCAGGACGGGAAGGTCCTGCGCCTGGTCGGTGGTCTGCTCGGCTCGCTGGCCTGCCGTGACCTGAAGGCCCGTTGCGCGGCCGGGCCGGGCCATGACAGCGGGCAGTGGGCGCAGCGCAAGCGTGCGTTGACCCAGGAGTCCTCCTCACGCTGGGCGGGCAGCATCACCAAAGCGACACATGACCAGTGGGCGCTGGCCCGGCGTGGACAGCTCGCCCACGTCCAGGGCCTCGAAGCAGGTGTCCGCACGGTCGCGCACCGGCTCTCGCTGCCGGTGGGGGCGAAGGGTTCCAAGGGCTCGGGGGGCGGTTACCGCTCGAAGCGGGAGTGGTTCGCCAAGTCCCGGCGCCTGCACGTGCTCCTGGACCGGCTGGAGCGTGAACGTGCGGAGCGCGAGGCCGGGTGCGTGCGTGTGGTGCGCGGTGGCAGGAAGCTGCTGCGCACCCGGCACCACCTCGAAGCCGCCCGGCTGACCGAGGCGGAGTGGCGGCAGCGGTGGGAGGCCGAGCGCTGGTTCCTCCAGGCCGATGGCGAGTCCGGGAAGCGGTACGGGAACGAGACCATCCGCGTGGCCCCGGACGGTGGGATCAGCATCAAGCTCCCGGCGCCGCTGGTGGGTCTGGCGAACGCGCCGCACGGCCGGTACGTGCTCGCCTGCCGGGTCGGGTTCCGGCACCGGGGCGAGCAGTGGGCCGATCGCGTCACCGCACACCGCGCTGTCGCCTACCGCATCCACTACGACGTCGGCCGTCACCGCTGGTACCTGACCGCCTCCTGGCAGATCCCGCAGGTGACGGCCGTGCCGTTGGAGGCGGCCCGTGCAGGCGGGCTGATCGGTGTGGACATGAACGCCGACCACCTCGCCGCTTGGCGCCTGGACGTCCACGGCAACCCGGTCGGTGAGCCCCGCAGGTTCGACTACGACCTGTCCGGCACCGCACCGCACCGCGACGCGCAAGTGCGGCATGCCCTCATCCGGCTCCTGCACTGGGCCGAGCACCATGGGCTGGCCCTCGCGATCGAGGACCTGGACTTCGCGGCGGAGAAGACCCGGGAGAAGCACGGGCGGCGCAAGCGGTTCCGCAGGTTGCTCTCCGGGATGCCCACCGCGAAGCTGCGCAGCAGGCTGGTGTCCATGGCCGCCGAGTTCGGCATCACCCTGGTCGCCGTCGATCCCGCCTACACCAGCCGCTGGGGTGCCCAGCACTGGCGGCAGCCCTTGACCACCACAACACGCAAGACCACCCGCCATCAGGCTGCCGCCGTGGCGATCGGAAGGCGCGCCCTGGGACACCCGGTCCGGCGACGGACGGCACCGCCCCCACACGACCAGAGCGATCGTGCGGGGCATCGGACCGTCCAGGCCCGACCGGGTGTCCCGGGGCGTGAGGAAACCCGCCCCCGCATCCCCGGACCACGGACACGATCCGCTGGCGCCGGATGCGGAGCGAAAGCGGGCGACCAGTGGGCCCACAACCGTTCGGGGCACACGGCTGAGCACCAGTCCTGGCAACAGGACTCACTCCCGCTCAGTCTCTAGGAACGGTCAGAGGCGCTGGATGATCGTCCCGGTGGCCAGGGCACCGCCCGCGCACATCGTGATGAGCGCGAACTCCTTGTCGGTGCGTTCCAGTTCGTGCAGGGCCGTCGTGATGAGCCGGGCGCCCGTCGCACCCACCGGGTGCCCGAGGGCGATCGCGCCGCCGTTCACGTTCACCTTCTCCAGGTCCTGTCCGAAGACCTGCGCCCAGCTCAGCACCACCGACGCGAACGCCTCGTTGATCTCCACGAGGTCGATGTCCTTGAGGGACATCCCGGCCTTGCCCAGCACCGCCCGCGTCGCGTCGATCGGCCCGTCCAGGTGGAAGTGCGGGTCGGCCCCGACCAGCGCCTGCGCCACGATCCGCGCCCTCGGCTTCAGCTTGAGCGCCCGCGCCATCCGCTTGGACGCCCACATGACCGCCGCCGCGCCATCGCTGATCTGCGACGAGTTGCCCGCCGTGTGCACGGCCGTCGGCATGATCGGCTTGAGTGCCGCCAGGCCCTCCATCGAGCTGTCCCGCGGCCCCTCGTCCCGGTCCACCAGCCGCCACATGCCCTGGCCGGCCCGCTGCTCGTCCTCGGTGGTCGGCACCTGCACCGCGAACGTCTCGCGCTTGAAGCGCTCCTCCGACCAGGCGATCGCCGCCCGCTCCTGCGAGATGAGGCCGAGGGAGTCCACGTTCTCCCGGGTCAGACCCCGGCGCCGGGCGATCCGCTCCGCCGCCTCGAACTGGTTGGGCAGGTCCACGTTCCACTCGTCCGGGAACGGCTTGCCCGGCCCGTGCTTGGACCCCGAGCCGAGCGGAACCCGCGACATGGCCTCGACGCCGCAGCTGATCCCGACGTCGATGACGCCCGTCGCGACCATGTTGGCCACCATGTGGGAGGCCTGCTGGGAGGAGCCGCACTGGCAGTCCACGGTCGTCGCCGCGGTCTCGTACGGCAGCCCCATGGCCAGCCAGGCCGTGCGCGCCGGATTCATGGACTGTTCGCCGGCGTGCGTCACCGTGCCGCCGACGACCTGTTCGACGCAGTCGGCGTGGATGCCGGTGCGGCCGAGCAGTTCACGGTAGGTCTCGCCCAGCAGATAGGCGGGGTGCAGATTGGCGAGCGCGCCACCGCGCTTGCCGATGGGAGTGCGTACGGCTTCGACGATCACGGGTTCCGCGGCCATGGGGGGCTCGTCCTCTCCTCGGTCACCCGCGCGGCGCGGGCGTCCCGGCCCACCCGCCACGCAGAACTAGTACGCGTTCTAGTTCTGCGTGCAGTCTGCTGACACCCTGTCCACAACCGCAAGGGTCTTGCAGCCTCGGAAGTCGTGATCTGCACGAATCCCCCACGCAATTCGGGGCGTCGCACCTCTTGCGACTTGTAGAACCCGTTACTACCTTCACGGCAACTTCCTGATGGGCCGTCAGAATGGTGGGAGTCGCCGATGCCCTGTCCAGCGCTGCCCGACGGGTTCGACTTCACCGACCCCGATGTGCTGCACCACCGCGTCCCCCTCCCGGAGTTCGCCGAGCTGCGCCGGGCCGAACCCGTGCGCTGGATACCCCAGCCGGCCGGCCTCGCCGGCTTCCAGGACGAGGGGTACTGGGCCGTCACCCGGCACGCGGACGTCAAGTACGTCTCCACGCACCCGGAGATCTTCTCCTCGTACCTCAACACCGCGATCATCCGCTTCAACGAGCACATCGAGCGCGACGCGATCGACGCCCAGCGCCTGATCATGCTGAACATGGACCCGCCCGAGCACACCCGGGTCCGCCAGATCGTGCAGCGCGGCTTCACACCGCGCGCCATCCGGGCCCTGGAGGAACGGCTGCGCACCCGCGCGTACGCCATAGCCCGGGGCGCCCTCGCCCACCGGGGGCCCTTCGACTTCGTCACCGAGGTCGCCTGCGAACTCCCCCTCCAGGCCATCGCCGAGCTGATCGGGGTCCCGCAGGAGGACCGGACCAAGATCTTCGACTGGTCCAACAAGATGGTCGCCTACGACGACCCCGAGTACGCCATCACGGAGGAGGTCGGGGCCGAGTCGGCGACCGAGATCATCGCCTACGCGATGAACATGGCCGCCGACCGCAAGCAGTGCCCGGCCAAGGACATCGTCACCACGCTGGTGGCCGCCGAGGACCAGGGCAACCTCACCTCCGACGAGTTCGGCTTCTTCGTGCTGATGCTGGCCGTCGCCGGCAACGAGACCACCCGCAACGCGATCACGCACGGCATGCACGCCTTCCTCACCCACCCCGACCAGTGGGACCTCTACAAGCGGGAGCGCCCGGCGACCACGGCCGAGGAGATCGTCCGCTGGGCGACCCCGGTGGTGTCCTTCCAGCGCACGGCCACCCAGGACACCGAACTGGGCGGCAGGCAGATCAGGAAGGGCGACCGGGTCGGCCTGTTCTACTCCTCCGCCAACCACGACCCCGAGGTCTTCGACGACCCGGACCGGTTCGACATCACTCGCGACCCCAACCCGCACCTCGGCTTCGGCGGCGGAGGCCCGCACTACTGCCTGGGCAAGTCCCTGGCCGTGCTGGAGATCGACCTCATCTTCAACGCGATCGCCGACACGATGCCGGACCTCAGGCCGGCCGGCGACCCGCGCCGGCTGCGCTCCGCCTGGATCAACGGCGTCAAGGAACTGCGGGTGACGGCCGGCTGACACGCTCGGGCCGCCGGCTTCCCGGCGCCGTCGGCCCGTCCCGGGGGAGGCAGGGGCATCCCCCTGCGCCCCGCCCCTGCCTCCCCCGGGAATGACGGCGCGCGGCACCCGTCCGGTCGCCCACGGCCGCGCGGCAGCGGCCGTGGGCGACCGGACGGCCGGCTTCGGGCAGGGGCGACCGGACGGCCGGCTTCGGGCGTGCGCCGGTGGGGCACCCCGTCGCCGTTCTCCTGGGCCTGACACACCGTCACCGCACGCAACGCCCCGCTCTGGCATGGACGACGACCTGCGCTCCCCGCACCAGGGTGCGCTCGCAGACCTCGAAGTGCGCGGTCAGCCCCCGCCGTTTCGCCGTCTCCCGGGCGAAGGGGCCGAGCGGCCGACCGGGCGGGTCGGTGAGCACGACGATCCGGTCCGACGCCTCGATACGCCGCCCGATCGTCCCGGCGGAGAGCTCGGTGCCCTCCAGGGTGCCCGAGGCCGCCGGGGACCGGGCGAGCGCCAGATCGTTCAGGCGGCCGTACAGGGACGGGTACGACAGCAGCCACTCACGGCGCCGGGCCGGCATGAACAGGACGGCATCGCCCGGGCGCGCCGACCGCTCGACGGCACGGGCGATGGCCACCACGTCGTCCTTGCGGCTGTCCGGGGAACGCACCAGCACCGACCACGGCCACAGCACCGCGACCGCCACCGCGGCCGCCACCGCGGCCGCCAGACAGTCCGTCAGGGCCCGCAGGGCGGGGGCGAGCCGGCACCGCATCCCCGCCATCCGGTCCAGCACCGCCCCCGCCGGCAGGGCGAGGCCCGTCATGCCGTAGAGCACATACCGGTCGACGTACCAGGGCTCGACCAGGGACACCGTCATCAGCAGGCCGGCCGGGGCCACCAGCGTCGGCAGGGCGAGCGACACCAGGGTCGTCGTTCCGGGGCTCCCGCCGCCGCGCACGAGGAACCGGCACAGCAGCGCGCCCGCGGCCGAGATCGCCAGAAACTGCAGCCACATCGCCGGACCAGGGCGTCCGAGCCAGCCCAACTGCCGTGCCGCCTGCCCCGCGCTCAGCACCGCCAGGGGCAGCAGGCCCACCAGTACCGCGGCCGAAGCGGCGGCCCAGCGCCGCCACACCCGGTGCGGCACGCGCAGCCGCCACAGGGTCAGCGCGTGGGCCACGAGGACCAGTGCGGCGAACTCGTGCAGCCAGCAGGCCAGGGCGAGAACCGCCGCGTACGCCGCCCACCACCGGCCGCGCGCCGAGGCGGTCCCGCGCAGGAAGAGGTACGCGGACCAGGTCACGCCCGCCGTGACCAGCGCGTACGAGCGGCCCTCCTGGGCGTACTGCTGCGTCGCCGGTAACAGCACGAAGACGAGCCCCGCGAGAACACCGGCCCGGTGTCCGGCCAGCCGCGCGCCGATCGCCCCGACTCCCGCCGCCGCCACGGCCGTCGCGACGGTCGACGGCGCCCGCAGGGCCATCAGCCGGTCGTCCCACACCGCGAACACGGTGTGCATGAGGGCGTAGTACAGCCCGTGCACGGCGTCGACATGGCCGAGCAGGGCCCATAGCCGGCCCCACGAGCGGTGCGCCACCTGGTAGGTCACCGACTCGTCCCGCCACATGCTGTCGCTCCGGTCCATCCCCCACAGCCCCAGGCAGAGCGCGGCCAGGGCCGGGAGGATCAGCGGCGCCGTCCGTCCGGGCGCGCCGCCGCGCCGGGCCGCCGCCCGCGGGGTGGTCCGCGGGCCGCCGCCGCGCCGCGGGTGCGCCAGATCAGGATGCCGGCTGATGATGTCCTCCCGAGAGGTCGAGGTCCCGCTCGTGCGTATCCGTCCGGACCGTGCCGACGACCCCGCCGTCGCGCCGCGTGAGGTGCTCGACGGCGTCTCCTCCTCGGCCTGCCGGACCGCGATCCGGGCGCCCTGTACCGCGTGTCGCGCCTGCCGGCCGGGCGCGACACCCCGTGCCTCGGCGCTCGGCTCCGAGGAAGACCACGCGGCCTCCCTTGTGGCTCCCTATCCGGGAAGCCCCTGGGCCTTCGCATGCCCCTCGGTCGGCAGCCGTCCGGCGGCGGGCCGGCGTTCGCCGTCCGGGCCGGCGGCGACCACCGCCCGCGGCCCCGACAGCAGACGGGTGAGCGCGAAGCCCGCGCCCACCACGGCAGCGCCGCCCACCGCGTCGAGCACCCAGTGATTGGCGGTGGCCACGATCGCGGAGAGCGTGAACAGCGGGTGGAGCAGGCCCAGCGTCTTCATCCACCGTCGGGGGGCCAGCACGGCGATCACGACGCCGCACCACAGCGACCAGCCGAAGTGCAGGGACGGCATGGCGGCGTACTGGTTGGTGACCGCCGTCATCACCCCGTAGTCGGGCTTCGCGAAGTCCTGCACACCGTGCACGGTGTCGATGAAGCCGAATCCCGGCATCAGCCGCGGCGGGGCCAGCGGGTAGAGCCAGAAGCCGAGGAGGCCGAGCAGCGTGGCGAAGCCGAGCGCGGTACGCGCCCACCGGTAGTCCGCCGGCCGCCGGGAGTAAAGCACGGCGAGCGTCGCCAGCGGAACCACGAAGTGGAACGACTCGTAGTAGAAGCCCAGGAAGTGCTCCAGCCGCGGCGCCGTCACCACGGTGTGGTTGGCCCAGTGCTCGATGTCGATGGAGAGGTCCCTCTCCATCGCGTGGATCTCGTGGCCGTGCGCCTCCGCGGTGGCCCGGCTGCCGGTCGCGGTCAGCCGCACCCAGGAGTAGGCGGCGTAGCAGACCCGGATCAGCAGCAGCTCGAACAGCAGGTTGGGGCGGCTGAGCACACGACGCCGGAACCGGGACAGCGGCACCCGGGAGGGACGGGCCGGGGCGTACACGGCGGGCCGCGGCGACCGGTGGGCGGGGGACGCGCGGTCCGGGAACGGCAGCGCGCAGGCGGCGGCCAGCGCCGCCAGCAGGATGACGTTGTCGCGCAGCGGGTGCAGTGCCGCCACGTTCGGGATCAGTGCCTTCGCCGGCAGCGTCATCACCAGAACCACGGCCAGCGGCCACACATACCGGTCACAGGTGCGGCCGCCGGCCCGCCCGACCGCCGCGAGCAGCACCCACAGCAGCTGGTGCTGCCAGGTCGTCGGCGACACGGCGACCGCCACGCAGCCGGTGACGGCGACCGCGAGCAGCAACTGGCCGTCGCGCGCGTACCGCACGGCGCGGCGCAGGCCCACGGCCGCGACGGCCGCGCCGAGCACCAGGAAGAGGCAGATCTCCAGCGGTCCGGTGAGCCCCAGCCGCAGCAGCGCGCCGTGCAGGGACTGGTTGGCGTGGTCGTCCGCCTTGCCGCCGAGGCCCACGCCCGCCAGATGGTGCACCCAGTAGGTGTACGAGTCGCGCGGCATCGCCGCCCAGGCGAGCGCGGTGCACAGCGTGAAGGTGACGGCGGTCGAGGCGGCGGCCCGCCGGCGCCCGGTGAACCACAGCAGCGGCGCGAACAGCAGCACGGTCGGCTGCAGGGCCGCCCCGACCCCGATCAGCACACCGCTCCGGCGCTCCCCGCGTGCCACGAAACAGCCGAGCAGGACCAGCAGCACCGGGATGATGCTGGTCTGTCCCAGGTGGATGGTGTTGCGCACCGGGAGCGACAGCATCAGCAGGCTGATCGCCATGGGCGCGGCGAGCAGCGAGGTCCGCCGGCTCACGGGCTGCGGCAGGGCCCGCGCGGCGATCAGGCCGAGCGCCACGACCAGCAGGAGCGTGCCGAAGGTCCAGGCCCAGCCGAGGGCTTGTTCAGCCGATCGGGTGAGCGGTTTGAGGACGAGTCCCCCGAAGGGGGTACCGGTGAAGCGGGTCGACTCGTACAGCGAGCCGTTGAGGTGCAGCACGCCCCCGGCGCCGGCCCAGGTCTCCAGATCGGTGAGGCGGTCGTTCCTGGGGGTGTGCAGGACCACGGCGATCTGCCGGGCCGCGAGGACGGCGGTGAGCAGCCACATGCCGAGGCGGACCGCCGCCAGTCTCGATGTCGTCGTCCCCGAGGCCCCCGCTCCCAGGGCACCGCCCATCTGCCCGCTGTGTTCCACGTTCGCCACGCCCCGTCGGCCCTCCCGCCGCGTTCGTCCCGTGCGTCCCCTTTGCCCGGATGACGATAGTGGGCGTGCAGACCGGTTCCGTCCCCGCTGTGCGGAAGGGATCACACGAATGCCCGAGAGACCCACAACCGCCTCCGCCGCCGGTGCACGTACCCCGATCGGCTGACACCCTCCTCGATCGGGTGATCTCCGCGGCTGCGGTGCCCCGCCCCGGCTATATTCGTTAGCGACTCTATTTAGTCCGTCTAACTGCTCTCTGTCCGGACACACCGGAAAGGCATGATGCATGAGCACGGCACAACAGCTCTGGGACGACGTCGACGCCTACTTCACCTCCCTGCTCTGCCCCGCCGACGAGACGCTCACCGCGGCGCTGCGGGACAGCGACGCGGCCGGGCTCCCGGCCATCAACGTCGCACCGAACCAGGGCAAGCTGCTCCAGCTCCTCGCCCGGCTCCAGGGCGCGCGCCGCATCCTGGAGATCGGCACGCTCGGCGGCTACAGCACGATCTGGCTGGGCCGCGCCCTGCCGGAGGACGGCCGGCTGATCACGCTCGAGTACGACGCCAGGCACGCGGAGGTCGCCCGCCGCAACCTCGCACGGGCGGGCCTGGACCGGATCACCGAGGTGCGCGTCGGCCCCGCGCTGGAGTCGCTGCCCAAGCTCGCCGAGGAGCGGCAGGAGCCGTTCGACCTGGTCTTCATCGACGCGGACAAGGCCAACAACGCGCACTACGTGGAATGGGCCCTGAGACTCACCCGCCCCGGCAGCCTGATCGTGCTCGACAACGTGGTGCGCGGCGGCCGGGTCACCGACGCCGGCAGCGAGGACCCCAGCGTGCGGGGCACCCGGGCCGCGCTCGAACTGATCGCCACGCACCCGGGACTCAGCGGCACGGCGGTCCAGACGGTGGGCACCAAGGGCCACGACGGCTTCGCGCTGGCGCGGGTCGTGGGCTGAAGCCGCCGGGCCCCGCTACACCTCGTGGAAGAAACCCACGTTGATGCTGCGCGGGCCCGTGCGGTCCTGGACGATCAGCTCACCCGAGCTGCCGCGCGGGAGCATGGCGGTACCGCCGTAGGGGAGGGACTGTGCGGGGAGGCCGGCCAGGGTCAGCCGCACCTCGGAGGAGGGCTCGACGTGCGAGCCGCGCAGCCACGTGACCTGCCAGCCTCCGTCCTGCCCGCACAAGAACTCCAGGTGGACGCGTGAGACGAACAGCCAGTCGTCCGGAGTGGCCAGCCGGCACACGGACTTGTCCCTGCCCACCCGCAGCACGGAGCCCGGCTCGCTCGGCGCGTCGGCCATCAGCATCCCGGCCGTCGCCCCGGCGTCCGCCCCGGACACCGAGGCCATGGTGAGTTCGAGCACGTGCGCTCCTCCTGAGTGCGGCGGTCAAGTGGTACGCGGCCGGACGGTTCGGCCTACCGCTGCGGAATGATAATTCGCCCGATCATCCCGTCGGGTGACATCCGGCACAATGGATCCATGACCGAGCGCAAGCCACCCGGCATCAGCTTCGAGTCCTATGTCGACCAGCAGATCCGCGACGCCGAGGCGCGCGGGGAGTTCGCGAACCTCCCCGGCGCGGGCAAGCCGTCACCGGCCCTCACGGAGACGGAATACGACGAACTGTGGTGGATCAAGCGGAAGATGGCCCGCGAGGGGATGGGGGTCCTGCCGCCGACGCTGGAGCTGCGCAAGGAAGCGGAGGACACCTTGGCGGCGGCCGCGGTGGCGCCGTCCGAGCCGGCGGTGCGCCGGCTGGTCGAGACCCTCAACACGAAGATCCGCGCCATGATGTTCCAGCCGCCGCCGGGCCCGCCGCTGGGCCTCAAGCCGTACGACGTCGAGGAGATCGTCCGGGACTGGCGCGAGCGCCGACAGGGCTGAGGGCCCGGCAGGGGCACGGGCCCTGTAGCTGTGCGGGCCGGGCCGCCCGGCCCCGGTCCGCGCACGGCGGCGCCCCCGATATCCGGTTGCGTGCCCCGCCCGGTCCCTCCCGACAATGTCCGGCATGACCTGGACCGTCACCCCGGAACGCTTTGACTCCCCCGTCGCCGCCGCCCTCTGGCGGGCGTACTACACGGAGGTCAGCGACCGCTGGTACCTCCTGCACGAGGGGCGCCGCACGGACCCGGCCGAACTGGAGCGGGAGATCGCCGCGGACACCGGCGCCTATCTGGCCCCGCCGGGCGGGGTGCTCCTGGTGGCGCGGTACGAGGGCGCCCCGGCGGGCACCGCGGGCGTGCGCCTGACGGACCCGGACACGGCCGAACTCAAGCGGGTCTTCCTGTACGAGGAGTGGCGCGGCAAGGGCGGCGCCCCGCTCCTCGTGGCCGCCGCCGAGGGCGCGGCCCGGGCGCTCGGCGCACGGCGGATGGTGCTCGACACCCGGCACGACCTGGTGGAGGCCCGCACCCTGTACGCCCGCCTCGGCTATGCGGAGACCGAGCCGCACAACGACCAGCCGTACGCGGAGCACTGGTTCGGCAAACGGCTGTCCTGACCCGCTCTTCGGGCCTGCTCCTCGGGCCTGCTCCTCGGGCTGAAGCCCGACCGCGGCCTTCCGCACCACGTCTCAGCCCGGGTGCCGGGGCGAGCGCGTCCCCGCGCCCTCGTGCGGGCGTTCCGCGTCCGAGCCGCACAACTCCCCGTTCAGTTCGTGGACCAGCTTGATCAGATCGGTCGGGCGGTCCGGCCCCCACCAGTCGCCGAGCAGCTCGGCCAGGGACTCCTCGCGGGCGGCGGCCAGGCGTTCGGCGACCTGGCGGCCCTCCGCGGTGAGGACGAGGTCGAGTCCCTCACGCACCGCCAGATGCCGCTCCTCCACCTGCCGTTCCGCGGCGAGGACGACGTTCAGCGGGACCGCGCCGCGCTCGGCGAGCATCCCCGGCTCGGCCCAGCCGTACTTCTTCATCCGCAGCAGCAGCCAGCTCGCCGCGGGCAGCAGGTCGCACCCGGCCCGTCGGGTGATCTTCTGGTAGATCTCGTGCCGCCCCTCCCGCGAGCCGAGCACCGACAGCGCCCGGCACACCTCGTCGTACGACGAACGCTGCACCGGGTTGCTCGCCAGCGTCTCCGTCACGTCCGGCGCGGTCACCGAGCCGCGCAGCCGGTCCTCGCGCAGGAACCACGCCAGCACGAAGCCGAGGAGGGCGACCGGGGCCGCGTAGAGGAAGACATCGGTGATCGACGACGCGAACGCGTGCAGGACGGCGGGCCGCAGGGCGGCGGGGACGGCCGCGATGCCGCGCGGGTCGGCCTTCAGGGTGTCCGCGGTGACACCGGCCGGCAGCGGGCGCCCGGCGAGCGCCGCCGTGAGCCGGCCGCCGAGGCGGCCGGCGAAGACCGCGCCGAAGACGGCCACCCCGAACGAGGCTCCGATGGAGCGGAAGAAGGTGGCGCCGGAGGTGGCCACGCCGAGGTCCTCGTAGGCCACGGCGTTCTGCACGATCAGCACCAGGACCTGCATCACGAGGCCGAGGCCCAGCCCGAAGACGAAGAAGTAGCCGCTCATCTCCGCGGTGCTGCTGTGTTCGTCGAGGCGGTGGAGCAGAAGCAGGCCGATCGTGGTGACGGCGGTGCCCGTGACCGGGAACACCTTCCACCGGCCGGTGCGGCTGACGATCTGCCCGGAGGCGGTCGAGGACAGCAGCATGCCCGCCACCATCGGCAGCATGTGCACACCGGACATGGTCGGGCTCACCCGCTGGACGACCTGCAGGAAGGTCGGCAGATAGGTCATCGCCCCGAACATGGCGAAGCCGACGATGAAGCTGATGACGGCGGAGAGCGTGAAGGTGCGGATGCCGAAGAGCTTCAGCGGCAGGACGGGCTCGGCCGCCGCGCGCTCGACCGGTACGAAGGCCAGCAGCAGAACGGCGCCGAGGACCACGAGGCCGATGATCTGCGGCGAGCCCCAACCCCAGGTGGTGCCGCCGAGGGAGGCGACCAGCACCAGGCAGGTGGCGACGGCGGCGATGAGGACGGTGCCGAGGTAGTCGATGACATGCCGTTCGGCCTTCCCCGGGATGCGCAGCACGGCCGCGATGACGGCGAGGGCGACAACACCCACGGGCAGGTTGACGTAGAACACCCAGCGCCAGCTGAGGTGCTGGGTGAACAGCCCGCCGAGAAGCGGCCCGAGCACGCTGGTCGTGCCGAAAACGGCACCGAAGAGACCCTGGTAACGGCCCCGCTCGCGCGGCGGGACGATGTCGCCGACGATCGCCATCGACAGCACCATGAGCCCGCCGCCACCGAGGCCCTGGACGGCGCGGAAGGCGATGAGCTGAGGCATGTTCTGCGCCATGCCGCACAGCGCGGAGCCGGCCAGGAAGAGCACGACGGCGGCCTGGAACAGCTTCTTGCGGCCGTACTGGTCGCCGAGTTTGCCCCACAGGGGGGTGGCCGCGGTCGACGCGAGCAGATACGCGGTGACCACCCATGACAGGTGTTCGAGACCGCCGAGGTCGCTGACGATGGTGGGCAGCGCGGTCGACACGATCGTCTGGTCGAGGGCGGCGAGCAGCATGCCCAGCAGCAGCGCGCCGATGGAGACGAGGACGCCGCCGTGCACCTCTTCCCGCCCGGGCGCCGCGTGGTGCCGTGTGACGGCCGCCCCCGCGCCCGCCGCCTCGGCCTCCCCCGTCCTGCCCTGCGTGTCGTCGGTCATGAAGATCTCCCGTGCACGGGCCGTCGGCCCTGGTGCACCCGGGACCCGGGCACTGTGCCCGCACGCCCCGGGGTCACTCGTCCATCCTGCGCTTTCTGCTCTCTCATCCTGATCGGTATGACCGGTTATGGCCTGTTGAGTCCCGATGGGAGGCGGCGATTCCGGGGGTTCCCGGGAGATTGTGTGCGGGAGATCTGCATAATCTCTGCACATTCGGCGGGAGGGGACCCACGCGTGAGCGGAACGAACGGACGGAACTGCCCGGAGTGCGCGGCACCGCGGCGGCCTGACGGCACACCGTCGTGCGCGTGCACCCGACGGGCGTCCGACGCGCTCCGGGACGCGCGCACGGCGGATGCGGCGGCGGCCGAGGACTTCGATCCGCTGCGCATCCGGCCGTATGTGGAGCTGGAGGTCACCGCCTCGGAGACGCAGGCTCCCATGGAGACGCGGGCTCCCGCGGAGCCGGAGGTTGCCACCCCGCGGACGCGGGCTCCCGCATCCCCGGAACCGGCCGGGCGGGAGTCGCCCGGAGGCGCGGCGGCACCGGACGAGACGATGCGGCTCGCCGCCGTGCGGGACGGGTCGGAGCGGGCCGCGGCGCCCGCCGACGAGACGATGCGGCTTGCCGCCGTGACGGACGACGGCACGGCGCGGCGCGCAGCCGCTCCGGCAGGGGGTACGCCCCCAGGGAGCGCACCCGACGAGACCATGCGGCTCACCGCCGTGCCCTCGGCACCGGCCGGCCCGGAGCGGGCGGACGGCACGGCGCCCCGGCGACCGCGGCGCAGCACCGTGCTGCTGGCCGCCGGCGGAGCGGTCGCCGCGGTGGTGGCGACCGCGGGGATCGCCGGCGGGCTGTTCTCGTACGACCCGCCGGAACGGGCCAGGGCAGTGCCCGAGGGCATACGCGCGAGCGTGCCGGAGAAGCCGTCGGACGGCCCGACGACACCGGCGCCCGCTGCGCCCTCGACCACACCCTCGGCGAGCCCTGCGCCGTCACCGAGCGACAGCCCGTCGCCCTCGGCGTCGCCGTCGGCGGCGTCACCGAGCCCGTCCCCCTCGGCCACGGCGAGCCAAGCGCCGCCCGCACAGGCCACCGCACCGCCCACCGCCACGGTGTCACCGACCACGGGCGGGATCAGCGCCCCGGTACTGCGCCCCGGCGACAGGGGTCCCGAGGTCACCGAACTGCAGCTGCGCCTGCGCCAGGTGGGCCTGTACTTCGGTCCTGCGGACGGCGACTACGGCAGGCAGGTGGAGTACGCCGTCCGCAACTACCAGTTCGGCCGCGGCATCCGACAGGACGCACCGGGGGTGTACGGGGCGGCGACGAGGGCGAGGCTGGAGTCGGAGACGACCCAGCCCTGAGGCCCGCGGAGCTGACGCCCCGTCGGCCCAGCGACCCAGGAGCCGTGGTCCGGTCGGTGGTCCGGTCGGTGGTCCGGTCAGCCGATGTGCAGGGAGATCCCGCCGTCCGCCGTGCCCGCCGCGCGCACCTGCGTGAGGTCCCGGACGAGGGCGTCGGGGCGGTGCGCACGGGCCCGGGGGCCGACGCCGACCACTCGCATCCCGGCGGCGCGCCCCGCGGCGATGCCCACGCCGGAGTCCTCGAAGACGACGCAGTCCTCCGGCGCGACGCCCAGTTCGGCGGCGCCCTTGAGGAAGCCCTCGGGGTCCGGCTTGCTCGCGCCCACGCACTCGGCGGTGATCCGCACGTCCGGCGGCGTCAGCCCCGCGGCCGTCATGCGCGCGGTGGACAGTGCGACGTCCGCGGAGGTGACGAGGGCGTGCGGCAGCCCGGCGAGGGAGGCGAGGAAGGCGGCGGCGCCGGGAATCTCGACCACGCCGTCCATGTCGGTGGTCTCCTCGGCGAGCATGCGGGCGTTGTCGGCGTGGTTCTGCTCCACGGGGCGGTCGGGCAGCAGTACGGCCATCGAGGCGTGGCCCTGCCGGCCGTGCACGACCTTCAGCACCTCGTCGGCGTCCAGCCCGTGCCGCTCGGCCCAGCGTCGCCAGCAGCGCTCCACGACGGCATCGGAGTTGACGAGGGTGCCGTCCATGTCCAGCAGCAGGGCGCGGGCGGTGAGAACGGTCGTGGCCGTCATCGGCAGGGCTCCAGGGCGCGGGAAGGGGACCGGCGGGGCCCCGGGGAGACAAGGCGGCCCCGCCCACCGGTCAGGGAGGTGCGGGCGGGAGCCACTTTGTTCCTACACGATACAAAACTGCCGCCCATCCCGCCACCGCTTCCGACCTGCATCGACGCAGCCCCCTCCGAGACGGACACCGCAGGGACACCCGCCGGTCACCGCCGGGCGGCCGGAGGGACACCGCGAGACCCGTCCGGCGGCCACCACCCCGCCCCGCCCCACCCTGACCCCACCACGTCACGTCACGTCACGTCACGCGGCCACGGCCTCGTACAGGCTCCACACCCCGAGACCCGTCATCAGCGACACCGCCACCTTCGTGATCAGCCGCAGCGGCACCCTCTTCATCAGCGCCCTGCCGCCGACGATCCCGAGACCCGCGACCGCCCACAGGGCGAGCACCGCACCGAGACCCACGGACAGCGGCGAGTCGTAACGGGCAGCGAGGTTCGCCGTCATGATCTGGGTCAGGTCCCCGAACTCGGCGACCAGGATGAGCATGAACCCGGCCGCCGACACCTTCCAGAAGCTCTGGTTCTCGGGCCGCCGGATCTCCTCCTCGCCCTCGTCCTTCTTCAGGAGCAGCACGGCGGCCCCACCGAGGAAGAGCACACCGGTGAGCGCGTGCACGATCCGCTGCGGCAGCAGGGTCAGCACGCTGCCCGCGGCGACGGCGAGCGTGACGTGCAGCAGGAAGGCGGCGGCGACACCGGCGAAGACGTACGAGGCGCGGTACCGGGTGCCGAGGACGAGCCCGGCCAGAGCCGTCTTGTCCGGCAGTTCGGCCAGGAAGACGACGCCGAAGGCGAGCGCCAGGACGGTGATGCTGATCAAGATTCCTCAATCGGTCGGGGCCGCCCCGCCGAGAGTGCTTGACTGCTGCGACACCTCGGCACGGCAGCACACGGGTCGCCCGTGCCGTGGGGCACGGGCGTGCACTGCTGGCCGAAGGTCTCGCTGGCGGACCCGTACGGGTCGGCCTCCGGGCGCCGGCTCAGGCGAGCTGAGCAGTATGTCGACGGTCCGGCGAAGAGCTACTCCCCTTCTGCGCCGTCCATGGTAAGCGACCGCCGGACGCCACTCGTGCGACAAAAGTCACGCCGCACCCCTTGTAGCGTCATGTACGCGTCATTAGTTTCTTACCGAAAGCACACCTTCCGGCAACACCCCCTCGCGAGCATTCCCTCGCCCGCAGCTCGACACCCCACCCCACAAGGGAGTTCGTCATGCCCAAGGTCTACGCGCGTCGACGCCTCGGCGTCCTGGCCGCCCTCACCGGACTCATAGCCTCGGTCGGACTCCTCAACGGTCCGACCGCCTCGGCCGCACTCCCCACCCCGGTCAGCGCCGCCACCGCCCGCAGCTACCTTGCCTCGCTCACCGTGGCGACGGAGGACCGCACCGGCTACAGCCGCGACCTCTTCCCCCACTGGATCACCATCAGCGGCACCTGCAACACCCGCGAGACC
Source organism: Streptomyces sp. PSU-S4-23 (assembly GCF_055632315.1). Lineage (NCBI taxonomy): Bacteria > Bacillati > Actinomycetota > Actinomycetes > Kitasatosporales > Streptomycetaceae > Streptomyces > Streptomyces sp. PSU-S4-23. The sequence goes on from NZ_JBVMUU010000002.1 coordinate 2,472,636, forward strand.
GTCCTCAAGCGCGACGGCACGAACGTCGTCACCAACTCCTCCTGCGCCGCCACCAGCGGCAGCTGGTACTCCCCGTACGACGGCGCCACCTGGACCGCCGCCTCCGACCTGGACATCGACCACCTCGTGCCGCTCGCCGAGGCGTGGGACTCCGGCGCGAGCGCGTGGACGACGTCCCGGCGCCAGGCGTTCGCCAACGACCTGACCCGCCCGCAGCTCATCGCCGTCACGGACAACGTCAACCAGGCGAAGAGCGACCAGGACCCCGCCACCTGGATCCCGTCCCGGTCCGCCTACGTCTGCACCTACGTCCGCGCCTGGGTGCAGGTGAAGTACTACTACGACCTCTCCGTCGACTCGGCCGAGAAGAGCGCGCTCCAGAGCTACCTCGCGAACTGCTGAGCCCCCGGGCCCTCCGGACCCTCCCCGCTCCCCTCCGTCGCCCCGTACCGTACGGGGCGACGGAGGGGAGTGATCGCCGTGGCGACGAGCCTGCGCCTGGGGCCGCTGCTGAGATACGTGGACGAGTCGTCCGCGACCGTCTGGGTCGAGGCGAGCCGCCCGTGCACCGCCGAGGTGCGCTGCGCCGGCGGCGCCCGCGGCACGGCCCGCACCTTCCAGATCGCCGGGCACCACTACGCGATCGTGCCCGTGGCGGGCCTCACACCCGGCACCACCGAGGCGTACGAGGTGCTGCTGGACGGGACGCCCGTGTGGCCGCTGCCCGACTCGCCCTTCCCGCCCTCCGTGATCCGCACGTCCGATCCCGAGGTGGTCCGCGTCACCTTCGGCTCCTGCCGCTGGGCCGCGCCTCCCGTCGGCGAGAGGGACCGGACGGGTCTGGGTCCCGATGCGCTGGACACGCTGGCGGCGGGCCTCGCCGCCGACCCGGACGCCGAACGCCCCGATGTGCTGCTGCTGTTGGGCGACCAGGTGTACGCGGACGAGACGTCCGCGGCGATCCGCGACCGGATCGCCGCCCGCCGCGGCCTCACCCACCCGCCGAACGGCCAGGTGGCGGACTACGAGGAGTACACCTGGCTCTACCGCGAGTCCTGGCTGGACCCCGAGATCCGCTGGCTGCTGTCCACCGTGCCCAGCTGCATGATCTTCGACGACCACGACATCATCGACGACTGGAACACCAGCGCGTCCTGGCTCGCCGACATGCGCGCCACCTCGTGGTGGCGCGAGCGGCTGCTGAGCGGCCTGATGTCGTACTGGGTCCACCAGCACCTCGGCAACCTGTCCCCGGCCCAGCTGGCCGAGGACCCGCTGTACGCGGCCGTGCGCAGGACCCCGGACGGCACGGACGTGCTGCGCGCGTACGCCGCCCAGGCCGACGCCGACCCCTCCTCGGTCCGCTGGAGCTACCGCCGGGACTTCGGCCGCGTCCGGGTCGTCATGCTCGACACCCGCGCGGCGCGGGTCCTCGACGAGGGCGGCCGGTCGATGCTCGATCCGGCGGAGGCGGAATGGCTGCGGCAGCAGGCCCTCGGCGCGCGTGACACCTGCGACCACCTGCTGATCGGCACCTCCCTGCCCTGGCTGCTCCCCCACCTCGTGCACGACGCCGAGGCGTGGAGCGCCGCCCTGTGCCGCGGCGAGCGCGGCGAGCGCTGGGCCCGGTACGGCGAACGACTGCGCCGCCTGGCCGACTTGGAGCACTGGGCGGCCTTCCCCGAGTCCTTCGAGGCACTGGCGGACCTCGTCGCCGAGGCTGGTACGGGACCGGGCGCCCCGGCGAGCGTGTGCCTGCTGTCCGGCGATGTGCACCACGCGTACATCGCGGAGCCCGAGTGGCCGGGCGGCGGACCCGACGCCCGTGTCCTCCAGCTCACCTGCTCCCCCGTCCACAACTCCGTCCCGCTGTCCATACGGCTCGGCTTCCGCTTCGGCTGGAGCGGCCCGGGACGTGCCCTGGGCCGCCGTATCGCCCGGCACGGCCGGGGCGCGCGCCCCGGCCTCGACTGGCGCCGGACGGGCGGCCCGTGGTTCGGCAACCAGCTCATGACCCTGACCCTGCGCGGCCGTTCCGCGTCACTGCGCGCACTGCGGGCACGCCCGGACAAAACGGGCTCGGCCCGCCTGACGACCGTGGAGGAAACCCACCTCACCGGCCCATGAGACACCGGGCCGACCGTACCGGGGTCCGGGCCGACGGTGCCGGGTCCGGGGTCCGGGGTCCGGGGTCCGGGGTCCGGGGTCCGGGGTCCGGGGTCCGGCTGATGGTGCCATCCTGATTCACCGTCAAGGGCAGGACCCCCGCCGCCATTCGGTCCTGTGCCGACCTGCGGACCTCGCGGAGGTCTGCCTACTTTGGTGGCCGAATCGGTTTTCCCCCCACGACCGGTCCGCCCGCGGGCCGGGCCAGACCGAAGGAGCCCCCCATGGCCCCACGCATGAACGACGCACAGCCCTACGCCATCGGCCTGTTCCGCATGGTGATCGGCCTCCTCTTCACCTGCCACGGCGCCGCCTGGCTGTTCGGTGTCCTGGGCGGTGCGACGGGTGACGGCGGCGCCATCCCCGCCGGCACCTGGCCCGACTGGTACGCGGCCCTGATCGAACTCATCACCGGCTGCCTGGTGCTGCTCGGCCTCGGCACCCGGGGTGCCGCGTTCGTGGCCTCGGGCTCGATGGCGTACGCGTACTTCGACATGCACCAGCCAGTGGCCCTGTGGCCGATCCAGAACGGCGGTGAGCTGCCGGTGCTGTTCTGCTGGTGCTTCCTGCTGCTGGCCTTCACGGGCTCCGGTGCCTTCGGCCTCGACCGCCTGCTGGCCTCCCGCTCGGCCACCGCGGACAAGCAGTCCTCGGAGCCCATCACGGCCTGACGGCCCCGGGCACGGCGGAAGACGTCCTGGACGGCGGAAGACGTCCTGGAGCGGCGGAAGACGTCCTGGAGCGGCGGCAGGCGTCCCTGACACGGCAACAGGCGTCCCGTCCGCCTCACCGACCCCCGGTGCATCTCCCGTCCCGGCCGCGTACGCTGTACGGCTGTCGAAGGCGCTCCTGCCGCTCCCCGTGACATCGCGGTACGCAGGTGCCTCTGGGGAGTGGGACGGGGAGATACGGGTGCTCGAGAGTGTGGGGTCGCTGGCCGGCAGCCCCTGGATCTACCCCGTGGTGGCCGCATCGGTCCTGCTGGACGTCTTCCTGCCGCTGCTGCCGAGCGGTGTCCTGGTCATCGCGGCGGCGACCGCGGCAGCGGCGGGGTCCGCCGTCACACGCGTACCGGACGTCTTCTGGCTCCTCGCGTGCGCGGCGACGGCCTCGGTCCTGGGCGACCTGGTGGCGTACCGCCTGGCCTGGCGCGGCGGCGCCCGGCTGGACCGCGCGATCGCCCGTTCGCGCCGGCTGACGAGCGCGCACGAACGCCTCGGCGCGGCGCTCGCGCGCGGCGGGGGTGCGCTGGTGATCCTGGCGCGGTTCGCGCCCGCGGGCCGCTCGGTCGTCTCCCTCGGCGCGGGTGCCGCCCGCCGCCGAGCCCGGGACTTCCTGCCCTGGTCGGCGCTGGCCGGCCTCACCTGGGCGGGGTACAGCGTGGCCCTCGGCTACTTCGGCGGCCAGTGGCTGGGCGCGACCTGGCTGGCCACGGGCGTCTCGGTGACGGCGCTGTTCGCGGCGGGTGCGGGCGCGGCCTACCTCATGCGCCGCCCGGCCCCGCGGGACTAGCCGAACGGGCCCCTCCCCGCACCTGCAGACCCGCGAGCAGTTCGGCGGTCGCCGCGGCGACCGCGTCCACCGCGTGATCGAACACCTCACGGTTGTGTGCGGCCGGGGCGCGGAAACCGGAGACCTTGCGCACGAACTGCAGCGCGGCGGCGCGGATCTCCTCCTCCGTGGCCTCCTCGGGGATCGCGGGCGGGCGGAGCGTCTTGATGCTGCGGCACATGGGTCCAGTCTCGCGCCGCCGCCCCGTCTTCGCCCGCCTTTGCGCCGATCCCGGGAATAGCCCGGTCGCCCGCCGGATTCTGACCGGCATGAGCTCTGTCGACATCCTGTACGTGGGCGGCCCCACCGCCGTCGTCGAGCTGGGCGGCGTACGCCTGCTCACGGACCCCACCTTCGATCCGCCGGGCGAGTACCCCATCGGCTCGCGCAGCCTGGTGAAGACGGCGGGGCCCGCGGTCCCGGCGACGGGGATCGCCCCCGTCGATGCCGTTCTCCTCTCGCACGACCAGCACCCGGACAACCTCGACGCGGCGGGCCGTGACCTGCTCGCGGAGGCCCCGGTGGCCCTGTCCACGGCTTCGGCGTACGAGCGCGTCGGCGCCCCCGTCCGGGCCCTGCGGTCCTGGGAACGGGTGGAGCTGCCGCGCCCGGCGGGCGGAGTGCTGCGGGTGACCGCCGTGCCCGCGCTGCACGGCCCCGAGGGCAGCGAGCCGCTCGTCGGCGAGGTCACCGGCTTCGTCCTGTCGGGCGCGGACCTGCCGACGGTCTACGTCAGCGGTGACAACGCCTCCCTCGACGTGGTCCGCGCCATCGCCGACCGCGTCGGCCCCGTCGACGTGGCCGTCCTGTTCGCCGGTGCCGCCCGCACCCCGCTGGTCCCGGACGCCCCCCTGACGCTCACGAGCGAGGCGGCCGCCGAGGCGGCCCGGATCCTCGGCGCCCGCCATGTCGTCCCGTTGCACTTCGAGCACTGGGCCCACTTCACCCAGGACGGCGCCACCCTCAGGAAGGCGTTCGCGGAGGCGGGCCTGACGGACCGTCTGCACCTGCTGGAACCGGGTTCCTCGGTACGGCTGCGGGGGCGGGAGCCCGGCCTGTAGGACGGCGGGGCGCAGAGTCGCAGAGTGGCCCATGAGCCCACCCCGCCCCACCCCCAAGGCTTCCCTTGGGGGTCGGCAAGCTTCTTGGAGGATTGACTGGAATCGGGGCCTCTTGTGATCATCTCCGAGGGTCCCCGAAGAGGCGCCCCGGCACGGCGACCCCGGCGACCGGCACCGTGACCGGGGACGTCGGTCGGGACGGACGGTGATCGGGGACGGAACTTGGCTTCCTCCCCCTCCTGAAGGAGGGGGATTCCTACGGCTCGCGCCGTAGGGGTTTCTGCTTCATCGCCCACTGCCCGCCCGGAGTACTCCGTTGAGGTCTTGCACCAGCTCCACAGACAGACGCCGTCAGCCCGACGGCCAAGATGTTCTTCGCCGCGCTCACGTCCCTGTCGTGGGTCGTCCCGCAGTCGCACGTCCAGGTGCGGACGTTGAGCCGCATCTTGTCCTGCAAGGTGCCGCAGACGGAGCACAGCCTGGACGAGGGGAACCAGCGGTCGATCGCGATCAACTCGCGGCCGTACCACTGGGCCTTGTACTCCAGCATGCTCCGGAACTCCGACCGGGCCGCATCGCTGACAGCGCGGGCCAGGCTGCCGTTCTTCACCATGTTCCGGGCGTAGACCTTGGCGACCTTCCGGCGGGCCTTGGCCCGGTTCGCGCCGTCGCCCTCGGCCTTACGGGCAAGCTGCCGCTGGGCCCTGGCGAGGCGCGCGCGGTCACGGCGCTCGTGCCGGGGGTCGGAGACCTTCTCCCCGGTCGAGGGAGTCAGCAGGTGGTCGAGCCCGACGTCGATACCGATGGCCGCGTCGGCGGCGGGGAGCGGCTGGACGGACGGGTCTTCGCACAGCATGGACACGTACCAGCGTCCGGCCGCGTCCTGCGACAGGGTCACCGTGGACGGCGCCACACCCTCCGGAAGGGGGCGCGACCACACGATGTCGAGCGGCTCCGCCATCTTCGCCAACGTCAGCTAGCCGTCCCGGAACCGGAACGCGCCGGTGGTGTACTCCGCCGACTTCCGCGACTTCTTCCGCGACTTGAAGCGGGGGTACTTGGCCCGCTTGCCGAAGAAGTTGGTGAACGCCACCCGGAGGTGCCGGAGGGTCTGCTGGAGCGGGACGGAGGAGACCTCGTTGAGGTAAGAGAGTCCCTCGGTCTTCTTCCAGGCCGTCAGCATCGCCGACGTCTGGTCGCAGTTCACCCGCTCCTGCCGCAGCCACGCTTCCGTGCGCGCCGCAAGGGCCAGGTTGTAGACCTTCCGCACGCACCCGAACGTGCGCGACAGCTCCGCTGCCTGCGTATCCGTCGGATGGAAGCGGTACTTGAACGCCCGCTTCACGTGGGTGGTCTTCCCGGTTCACATGCTATTGCACCAGTTTGCGACGGCCTGCGGGTAGCTGGGGGTGGACGCTGGTCCGCCCTGGCGGCGAACCGGCTCTTCCTGCCCTGCTCCGCAGGAGCTTCGTTTCTCCCCCGCAAGCGGGAGGTACCCCCACCCCCGGCTGAAGCCGCGGGTATCCACGAAGGAGATCCCCGATGACGAACGACGACCTCACCGTGGCGGTCCTGGGACCCGGCGGTGTCGGCGGTCTGCTCGCCGCACTGCTCGCCCGGGCCGGGCACCGGGTGATCTGCCTGGCGGGCGACGCATCGGCACGGACGCTGCGGGAGCGGGGCATCCGTGTGCGCAGCGACAGGTTCGGCGATTTCACGGCGCGGGTCGAGGCGGACACGGAGCTGCGCGAGCCGGCCGACGTGGTGCTGGTCGCCGTCAAGCACACCGCGCTCGACGCCGCGCTGGAACGGGTCCCGGCCACCGTGCCGGGCGAGAACGCCCTGTTCGTACCGCTGTTGAACGGCGTGGAGCACCCGGCGGCACTACGCGAGCGCTACGGCGACTCCCGAGTGGCCCCCGCGGTGATCCGGGTGGAGTCGACCCGCCTGGCGCCGGGGGTGATCGAGCACGGCAGCCCCTTCGTGGAGGTCGACCTGACCGGGGACGCCGTGGCGCACGACCGGCTCGACCGGTTCGCCGGGGCCCTGGAATGGGCCGGGGTGCGGGTCCGGGTCCTGGACGGGGAGGCGGCGGCGCTGTGGTCGAAGATGGCGTTCCTCGCCCCGTTCGCGCTGCTGACCACCCGGTACGGGGCGCCGCTCGGTGTCATCCGCAGCGAACACCGCGAGGAGTTGGTGTCCCTGGTGGAGGAGACGGCCGCGGTGGGCCGGGCGAGCGGCGCGGCCACGGACGCGGAGGCGGCGCTCGCCCGCTACGACGCCTTCCCGCCCGAGATGAAGTCGTCGATGCAGCGTGATGCGGAGGCGGGGCGTCCGCTCGAACTCGATGCGATCGGCGGCGCGTTGCTACGGGCGGCGGAGCGGAACGGCGTGGAGGTGCCGGTGGCGGCGCGGCTCGTGGCGGAGTTGGGCCGGTCCTTCCCGGGCTCCTGACGGCCGTCGCCCTGAACTCCCCTGCGAACCGGCGCCGTCAGGACAACGCGTCGGGACAGCCCGTCAGGACAGCGCCGTCAGGACAGCGCGTCGGACGGGGCGTCAGGCGAGGCGTCGGACGGAGCGCCAGGCAATGCGTCGGACGAGGCGTCGGACGGAGCGTCGGACAGGGCGCCAGGCAATGCGTCGGACGAGGCGTCGGACGGAGCGTCGGACAGGGCGTCAGGCGAGACGTCGGACGAGGCGTTGTGCCGGACGACCGTGCCGGCGAAGGCGCGGGCCGACGGGGACAGCGTGTCCCAGCGGCGCGCGGCCCAGCCGACGGTGAGCGGCGGCAGCTCGGGCACGGGGATGAACCGCAGCCCGGGCCGGCCGTGGTCGCGCCAGCCGGGCAGGTCCGGCACGATCGCGTGGCCGACACCGAGTTCGGCCAGCAGGATGGCGGTGTCCCAGTCGGCGACGCTGGTGTCGGAGGCGACCGCCGGTATTCCCAATCTGGCGTAGGCGGCGTCGAGTTGGATGCGCGAGGTGGAGCCCTCGGGCAGCCCTATGAGCCGCAGCCCCGCCAGGTCGGCGGCCTCGATCCGCTCCCGCAAGGAGAGTTCGTCGGCGGCGGGTACCGCGAGCACCCAGGGCAGCCGGACGACCGGGCGCTGCTCGACCCCGCGCACGGGCGCCCCCAGGGTCACCCAGGCGAGATCGAGCCCGGGCTCCCGCAGTGCGTCCACGCAACTGCGGCTGGAGCTCTCGGTCCGGAACTCCAGGCTCACCTCAGGGTGTTGCCGCCGGAACTCGGCCACCGCCGCGGCCATGAAGTGCCGCACGGTGACACTGCCGGTGGCGATCCGTACGACACCGCCGTCGCCCCGTGCGATCTCCGCCAGCCTGCGCAGCGCCAGGTCGAGCCCCGACATGCCCTCCTCGGCCGCCTGGTGGAGCACGCGCCCGGCCCGGGTGGGCACGACACCGCGCGACTGCCGTTCCAGCAGCCCCACCCCGACCTCGCGCTCCAGCCGCCGTACGTGCTGGCTGACGGCCGACTGGGTGCAACCCAGTTCCCGGGCCACGGCGCTCAGGCTGCCGGCCCGGCAGACGGCGACGAAGACACGCAGATCATCAAGGGTCACGGGCACCAAAGGTATCCGCCGCGCACGGACGGTCGGCGGGGTGGACGGACCGGAGCGGACCGCGGGGTCCGACACCCGCCGGCCGGGGCCGTGGACCGGGCCCTGAGGCGCATGGGCCAGACCGCGTGGGTCTTGGCCGGCGGTTCCGGAGCGTCCGGCACCGAAGGCCGAGGGGCCTGGTCACTGACGGGCCGTCGCGACGAGACGTCTCAGCGCGTGCTGTGCGGGCGGGCCCCAGGTGCGCTTGCCCCCCGGACGGCCGTGGACACCCGCCTCTCCGATGAGGACGCAGGCGAGGGCTTTCAGCACCGCCCAGCCGCGGGCGCGACGCCGGGTGGCTGCGTCCGGGGTGGGCCGACGGGCGTCGTAGAGGCGTTCGACGGCGCCGTCCGGCAGCAGTATCCAGCGGCGGCGAGATCGCAGGCCGGATCGCCCGCGCAGAGGTCGCCGAAGTCGATCACCAGGACAACAGGCGCGTCGCCGCACTGATCGCGGTGATCTGCCTGTCCCTGCTGCTGTTCTGCCTGATCGAACGCCAGGTCCGGCAAGCCCTCGGAGGTGACCAGAAGATGCTGGGCCTCTACCCCGGCAACCAGAAGGTGCGACCCACCGGCAGAATGCTCCCCTATCACCTCTCCGACCTGCGACTACGGGTCGGCAGTGCCACCGACCCACCCGTCATCGCCATCACCCGCGGCATCCAGCTCCACCTGCTCGACCTCCTCGGCTTGGAACCCACACACCCCCGCCGGCCAGAGACCTGAGCTGCTTTCGCCCTCCGTCACCGGTGAAAGACGGGGTGACTGAGACGATGCCCCGGTGAACCACTCCTCGCATTTCAGCATCGGTCCTGGTCATGACCGGCAGCATCGCCCGGAGCCCAGGCCGGCCGAGCCCGGTCAATGGCCGAAGTTGGAGGCCGCACTCGCTGTGGTCAATCGCGACCTGATGGCGACCCTGCCGGATCAAGAAGCACTGATACTGATGGTTGACCCGCCCCGGCAGCCTTTGCCCCCGAGCGGAATCGACAGGGGTCAGGTCTACGTGGCGATGCCCGACGGCCGTTGGCACGGCAATTCGGTGAATGCGTGCGACCTGGAGGAGGGCGACCCGCCAGGGCCGGACGATGCGACGACGGTCCTGACTGTGGTCGCAGATGCGGCGCAGTCGACCATCATGGAGTTGCTCTGGCGGGTCTGGCCGATCTGCCCGGAACACAAGATCGGAATGCACCCTCGTCCCGCAGGGACCACTGACGACTGCTACCAGGGCGAAACGGACGCGGTCGGCCCACCTGTGTGGTGGTGCCGGGGCAGCCAGGACGGCGATTGCCACGACGTCTCCCTGGTGGGCGAGTTGGCCGCCACCCTGCCAGGAAAGCAACGTCGCGCACTGCGGCGCAGCAAGCGTAAACGAGAGGGTCGCCGATAGCCGCGGGGCCAGACAACTGCGCGGGGGACGACGCCCAGTGGGCGGCGTGCTCGGAGGCCGCGGCCCGCGAGGTCGTATCCACCTTTCGCTGCCACCCGCGAAGTACGGAGCTAGCCCCGACAGCGGCCCGCCGTTCGTGACGCCCAGCGCTCGCCCACAACCGTTCGGGTGAAGCGAGGGAAGCGACTCGCATCCAAAAATCGAACAGGCGTAGCATTGCGCCGTGGCTGCGACCTATGACTTTCCGAGTGACCTCCTCGCCGGTCAGGAGGAGCTGCATCAGGTCCGGGCGGAGCTCCTGGCCCTGCTGAAGCGGCTTCCCTGGTCGGTGGAACCGCTGGACGGATTCAGCGACGACACCGGCTGGCGCAAGGTGGAGCGCCCCGCCTCCCCGGGCTGGACCGAGAACGAGCAGGCGGAGGTGGAGAAGCTCCGCCGGCGAGAGCGGGAGCTCGCGGTGTTCGTCTCCGGCCACCGCTTCTGGTCGGAGGTGGCGACCGAGGACAAGGTGGACGCGCGGATGCACCTGAAGCACGCGGCCGAGGAACCGCCGCGGGAGACTTGACGCCCTCACCTGCGTAGACGCAGGTGATTCCGGTCAGCACCGCTATGCGGTGCTCCCTCGGGTTCCTGCTTCACGGGCCTCTGCCACCCGAAGGTGGTCTTACCGGGCCTCCACAGGCCTGACTTCCCGCCCGTCCGGCGGTAGGTCCGCCAACTACGTTGTCGGACAAGGCGACTTTAGCAGTGGTGCTGCGGCCCTACGGGCCGCTGAGGCGAGGATGCCCTACACCTCCACCCTGAAGGGTGGAGCACTGGGCAAGTGTGCGGTAGCCGTCACGCGGGCAGCGAGGTCCTCTGGTGCGCCTACCCCTCCTCTTCCCCGTTGAGGCGCCGGAGGAGGTCGAGCAGGGTCGCGCGGTCCGCGCCGGAGAGGGCGGAGAAGCACGTCGCGAGCACCTCGTCGGCGACCCGGTGCCCGGCCGCCAGGACCTGCTCGCCGGCGGGCGTGAGATGGTGCCCGATACGGCGGCCGCGGCCGGGCCGGCGCTCGACCAGGCCCTGGGCCGCCAAACGGCCCACGAGTGCGCCGAACGACTGCTCGCTCTGGAACGTCGCGGCGGCCAGCTCGCGGCCCGAGGCACCGGGGAGGCGGCCGATCGCGCGCAGCGCGTCCCACTGGGCCAGCGTTGTACCGACGGCGGAGAGGGCACTGTCGAGCGCCCGGTGCTGCCGGTACTGGGCTTGCTTGACCGCCCTTCCGAGGACTTGCAGGTCACCGTGCATACACTGAGCCTACCCCACGACCAAGCTAGCTTATATAAAGAACCTTAGTTACCATCTCGGCATGCCCACAGACACCACAGCGGTCGTGTACGACGACCTTTCCCTCACCTTGTCCGAGGCCGGTACCGGCCGGCCGGTCCTTGTCCTGCACGGCGGCGGGGGACCGTCCACGGTCGCGGACCTCGCCCGGCGCCTCTCCCGGACCGCGCACACCCTCACCCCCGTGCACCCCGGCTGGGACGGCACCCCCCGCCCCGCCTGGCTGACCGGTGTCGACGACCTGGCCCTCGCCTACCTGCACCTCCTGCACGACCGCCGGCTCCACGACGTCCTGGTCGTCGGCTCCTCACTCGGCGGCTGGACCGCTGCCGAGATGGCCGTGCGCGACACGGCGGGGATCATCACCGGACTCGTCCTGATCGACGCGGTCGGGGTGCACATCGAAGCGGAACCGATCGCCGACGTCTTCGGCCTCGGCCCCCGCGCCCTCGCCGAGCACTCCTGGCACGACCCGGACCGCCACACCGTCGGCCCCGCCGACGTCCCGCCCGGCCAACTCGCCGTGCGGCAGGCCAATATGACCACCATGCGCACGCTCGCCGGCGACCCCTACATGCACGACCCCAAGCTGCTGCGCCGCCTGGGCCGGGTCCACCCGCCCGCGCTCCTGCTCTGGGGAGAGAGCGATCGCGTCGTCACCCCGGCCTACGGCGCGGCGTACGCCTCCGCCTTCGGCCACGGCCGACTCGAGATCATCCCGAAGGCGGGCCACCTTCCCCACATCGAACAGCCGGACGCCACCGTCCCACTGATCGAGGCCCACCTGCGCGGGACGACCACCCGCCCCACCCCCCGGTAAACCGTGGGGAGCAGCGGCGACGGCCGGCCCGGCCTGCGGGGCGGAGCAGTCACGGCAGTCGAAAGGTCCTGCGCGCAGGATCACCGGTCGGCCGGCAGAGATCGGCCACGCCACCCAAACGCAAAACATATTTCAGCGGAAACCCACGCGTCGCTTCGATAACATGCTCGAACTTGCGACTAACGCCCCCATCACCCGTTCTTCACCGGAAAAACATGCCATCCATCGCGATAAGTAACCCACTCGACCAAAACACAGCAAACCGGTCAAACAATTGATATCCACACCATCGCGGGTGATTTCGCGAATAAAGGGCGGAATTAGGCTCTCCGTATGGCGTCGGCCGCGGGTGGTACTCGGGGCCGCGGCGGGCGTGGCGGCCCTCGGATTCCTCGTCATGCTGGAGATCGCCGCACATCGCTACGGTGTGCCGGGGCCCCTCACCGTTCAAGCGCGAGAGCTGATATTCCCCCCCAAATCCGGTTTTCTGCTGTACGCCGGTATGGCGCTGATGCTGGTGGTGCTCCCCTGGCGGGAACGATTCATCGCGGCCGGTGCCGCGGTCGGCATCGACGTCGTCCTCTTGCTGGTCCGGTGGACGGCAGGCGTCAGAATGACCGACGGCCACCCTGTCGGCAACGGCGCGTTGTGGGTGATTCTGGGCTGTGCGGTCATCGCTGTCACACGCCGCACCGGCCCGGAACGCGTTCTGCTGCTGAAGGGCGTCGGGCTGGGCCTGCTGCTGGTGGCCGGCCGCAAGGCCGGAGACACCTGGCTGCTCATCACCGCGAAAGCGCGCCCATGGGTGCTCGACCAATACGTGGAGACCGCCGATCACGCGTTGGGCAGCCCGTCATGGCTGATGGGCCGGATCGTCACGGCCTCCGGACCGATCGGCTTCAATTTTCTCGACTTCGTCTACGGTCAACTCGCGGTGGCCGCGGCCCTCGTCTCGCTGTACCAGCTGCGCAACGTGGCGGCCGAGCGCGGCTTCCCGGGCCATCATCTGGTGCGCACCTTTCTGCTGATCGGTCTGCTCGGGCCTGCCATTTACATGATCTTCCCGGTGGTCGGACCGGTCTTCGCGTACGGCGACGGCACCGGGCACTGGGCGTCGTTCGCCCTGTGGTCGCACACGCAGTCCACCGGACACTGGGCGGTGGCCGATGTGTGGCCGGGAACGCCGCCGCCGATCGGCGCCCCGCACCCCATGCCGTTCGACAAGATCACCCCGCGCAACTGCATGCCCAGCCTGCACACAGCGTGGGCTGCCGCGATCTTCATTCACACCCGGAAGGGCCCGAGGGCGCTGCGATTCGCAGGCACGTTCTGGCTGATCGCCACGCTCTGCGCCACCCTGGGATTCGGCTACCACTACGGGGCGGATCTCCTTGCCGGCGTGGTGTTCACACTCACCATCGAGGCGGCCCTGCGCTCGTACGACCGCGGCTGGGACCGATCGGGGATCCAGTTGGCCGCCCACGGCGCCACCGTCTTCGCCGCGCTCCTGGTGTCATATCGCTATCTGCCGTTGGAGCTGGCGAAGTATCCGTGGGTCTACGGACCGGTTCTCGTACTGGCGACGACCTCGGTGATCTACCGCTACGTGCGGACCACTACGCCGTGGGAACCGAGGGCCGTACCGGCGCGGCAACCGGAACCGCAGTCCGAACCGGTTTGAGTCTTGTCGCATCGGCCGCCTGCCGAGCGCTTCCCGGGTGAGGCCGGGAAGACGGTGAGCAGTGGAGGCGGCGCGCCGGCCCAGGTCATCGGGTGTCACCCGCCGACCTGGGCCCTTCTCGTGCCCTGCGACTGGTGGGCGCGGACGGTTTCGAACCGCCGACATCCGCCTTGTAAGGGCGGCGCTCTACCACTGAGCTACGCGCCCAGGACGAGTCGACAGCCTACATTGCCCGAGGGTGTGCCCCGCAAACCCGTATACGGCGGAGGGTTCGGGGGTTAACCCCACCCTCGTTCCGGGAGTGGGCCGGATCCTCCCGGAGCGCGCGGATGCGTACGGTCGAAGGACGCTTCTGCTCTCAGGGGGACCTCATGGATCGTACGGGCTCGGCCACCGCGCGTGCTGCGCGTGCCAAGGGCGCGCGGCCTGTCCGGGCCGTCGCCGTCGCGGGAGTCGTCGCGGTGCTCGTCGCGGCCGCCGCCGGCTGCGGGAACGACGCCGCGGACGACCCGCATCCGGACCACCGTTCCTTCGCGCTGCACGGTCGTACGCTCACCGTCGACTCCGACGACTCGGCGCTGGAGATCGTTCCGGCCGACGTGGACAAGGTCGAGGTCACACGGTGGTTCAAGGGGTCGGTGGTGGTCGGCGGGAACCCCCGGGTGACGTGGGTCATGAAGGACGACCGGCTCGTGCTGCGGCTGAAGTGCTCGGGACTGGTCGCGGACTGCTCCGCCAGGCATCGGATCGAGGTGCCGCGCGGGGTCGCCGTCAGGGTCCGGGACGGCGACGGGAGCGTGCGGGCGCGGGGTTTCAAGGAGGCGCTGAGCATACGGACCGGGGACGGTTCGGTGCGGGTGACGGACTCGACCGGGCCGCTGACGCTCGACAGCGGCGACGGGTCGATCCACGCGACGGGGGTGGGTGCGCGGCGGGTGCACGCCGGGACCCGGGACGGCTCGGTGCACCTCGAACTCCGTGTCGTCCCCGACCTCGTGGAGTCGAGCAGCGAGGACGGCTCGGTGACGATCACGCTGCCGCACGGCTCCTACCGTGTGTCCACCCGTGCCGGGGACGGCTCGGTCCATGTGTCCGTCCCCAGGGACCCGAGCAGTTCCCATGTGGTCGACGCACGGACGCGGGACGGGTCGGTCACGGTGCGGGCGGCGGGATAGACCGCGCGGCCCGGGGGTGCCGGCCCGGGGGGCCGGCTCGGCCACGGCACGGCGAACCGACTGCCCCGTGTGTTCGTCCTCAACCGGTGGGAGAATGACACCGGGCAGGGCGGATGACAGCACGGGAGAGGGATGTGACGGCGACACCATCGCAGCCGTACACGCCGTTTGCGCCATGCGCGCACCACCGCTCGCCGAGCCGCCGCCCGGACCCCACGAGCACTGCGCGTCCTGAGCCGGACGGGCGCGGCGGCCGACGGGCCGGCCGGGCGCCGCGCCGGGTTCCCGTCCCCCGGTCCTCACGGCCCCCCACCCCGGTGCGTGATGCCCTCGTCCTGCTCGCCGTCCCCCTTGTCGCCGCCCTGCTGCTTCCCGCGGCGTTCGCCGGGGGCGGGACGCGCAGGTGGTTCGGGGGGCGGGGCGAGGGGCAGCGGGCCGAGGCGCAGGCCGCGAAGGACGCCGCCGCGGCCGCTTTCTACGAGCTCGACACCGCCCAGCGCGATCTGCGGATCTCGATCGAGACCATCGCCGCGGTCGACGACTCCCCCGCCGCCCGCCGCGCACTGAGCGACTTCGAGGCGCTCGGGAGGCGTATCGACGAGGTCAGCCACCGGTACATCCAAGCGGTGGACGCACACGACCTGGACCGGGTCGATCTCGACGCCTCCGCCGCCTCCCGCGCCCGGTCGGACCTGACCGCCGCCAAGGACGAACTCACCCGTGTCAAACAGGAGCTGGATCGTTTCGGTGAGGGGCTCGGACCGCTGCTGGGCAAGGCCGAGACCCAGTTGGCCAGGCTCGCCCCGGCCGTGGAGCGCGCCCGCCGGTCCCTGCTCGCCGCCAGCAACGCCCTGGACACCGTGCGGGCCACGGGCCTGACAGCGGACGACCTCGCCGCCCGGCTGGCCGCTCTCGCCCCCGAGCTGACCAGGCTCAACCAGGGGGCGGGCCGGCACGGCGTGGCCCAGACCCTGGAGCGCGCCGAGCGGGTCGCCCGGGAGGCCGAGGCCGTGCGCACCGAGGCCGAGCGGCTTCCGGAGCGGGCCGCCGAGACCGACCACCGGCTGGTGTCCCTGCGCACCCGGGCGCAGGCGCTGACCACACGTGCCGGTCAGGTCGAGCCCGTGCTGAGCGAGCTGCGGCGGCGGTTCGCGGCCGCCTGCTGGCAGGACCTGCAGCATGTGCCGGAGCAGGCCGCCGAGACCGTGCGGCAGGCCGAGGTGAAACTGAAGGAGGCGCAGGCCGCGCGCGACGCGCAGCGCTGGCCGGACGCGACCTCGCTGCTGTCGACCGTGCGGGCGCTGCTGAACACGACGGACGAGGCGGTGTCCGCCGCGGGCGACCGGCTGCGGCGGCTCAACGCCGTGCAGAAGGACCCGCAGCAGGAGATCGAGCGGACACGGTTCGCGATCCGGGACGCGCAGCGGCTGGCCATGGCGGGGCGTACGACACCCGATCCGCGGCACGCCGGCCCGCTCGACGACTCCGTGGCCCGGCTGGAGCGCGCGATCGCCACCCTGGAGGGCCGTCATCCGGACTACTGGCACTTCCTGACGGAGGCCGAGGCGGTGCGCCGGACGGTCGCGGGCGTGGTGGCACGGATCCGGGAGGAGCGGGGAGCCGGGCACTGAGGCCCGGCCCCCCGCCCCCGAAGAGCACCTCTCAGGTGCGGTAGGCGTAGTACGCCGCGTTCGGGTACGACGCGATGATGCTCGCCACCGACCTGTTGTAGGTGTTGGTGGAGTGGTACGTCACATACGGCACGCCCTTAGAGCTGCGGGAGGTGACGATCATGGAGTGGTCCTTCGACCCGTCCTTGTTGAAGTCCATCTGCAGCACGTCGCCCACGTCCATCTGGTAGACGTTGGCCAGGCTGGTGACCCGCTTGGAGGACAGGGCGAACCAGGAGAACTCGTTGACGCCGACGAACGAGTCCGACTGGATCTCCGCGTTGCCGAACCACTTGTGGAAGTCGTTGGTGTAGCCGGGGACGTGCTTCCAGCCGCCGGCCTTCAGGGACTGGCTGACGAAGTTGGTGCAGTCGCCGCCGGCACCCTGCCCGTTGAAGTCCGGGTAGTCCGGGTTGTACTTGTTCCAGTACTTGGCCGCGTACGCCGCCATGGCCTTGTAGTCGTAGCCGGTGGCGGAGAAGTCCTTCGGCTTCGCCGGCGCCGGCCGCGTGGTGGCCGAGCGGGTCGCCTCGGGCGGGCCGTCGTCGGCGGCGGTGGCCGGCGCGGCGACGGCCGGCTTGGCCACCTGGTTCACCGCGAGGTAGCCGTCGTCGGTGTCGCGGATGCCGGTCAGCTGCCAGTCGCCGCTGTGGTCGGCCTTGAACGTCAGCTGGTGGTGGGCCTGGAAGCCGGTGGTCTTCGGCTCGTTGCCCAGCACCTTCTTGTAGGTCAGCGTCGTGGTCTCGGTGACGTCGACGGTGGCGTGACGGCCCTTCACCCGCGTGCGGTCCAGCGAGACGCTCGTGGTGGCCGCGCTGTACTTCTCACCGAGCGCCGCGAGACGGGACTTGCGGCCCCGCAGCTGCGACAGCGCGGACTTCTCGTCGCGCGACAGGGTGGAGGACAGCCGCACATCGCCGGAGAACCGCGACGCGAGCGGCTTGCCGCCGGTGTTCTTCCCGCTGTCCACCAGGGCGTCCGTGCGGTCGGTGAAGACCGCGTCCGCCAGCCGCTGGAAGGTGGCCTTGGTCGACGGGTCCACCGTGGGGTCGTCGGCGACACTCGCCGCACCCGCGCTCCAGTTGGGCAGCAGCGCCACGCCGGCGACGACCGAGGCGGCCGCGGCCGTCACTATGGTCGTGCGACGCCGCTTATGGCTCAGTTTTCTTGATTTCAATGATGTTCCCCTCTACGCCGGTACTCGATACCGGGAGCCGCATCTTCGCATGGCATGTGTGGCTCTCGTGAAGGGGGTTGCAGAAGCGATACAGAGGACGGCGGCCTCACTTCACCACGGTCGACCAGTCCGGCGACTGGGCCGGGTCCAGGCTGCGCAGCCGCTCCAGGGTCTCGGGCTTCTGCACGTCCAGCCAGTCGGCCAACTCCTTGAAGGACACGCACTTCACGCCCTTCTTCGTGCACATGTTCTTCACGACCTGGTCGATGGCCTTCATGTAGATGCCGCCGTTCCAGTCCTCGAAGTGGTTGCCGATGAACAGGGGTGCCCGGCTGCCGTAATAGACGCGGTTGAATCCCGCCATATAGGAGTCGACGGTCATCTGCTCCCACTGGGCGTACTTCGCCGGGTCGCCCTTGGTCTCCCCGCCGGACTGGTTGTAGAGGAAGTTGAAGTCCATGGAGAGGCCCTGGTACTTGCCGCCCTCGTACGGGAGCATCTGGAGCGGGAAGTCCCATATGCCGTTCTTCTTCGTCGGCCATATCTGGAAGTCGCCCGGGGAACTGGCGTCGTAGCGCCAGCCGTAGCCCTTGATGGCCTGCAGCAGGTTCTTCTGGCCCTCCAGGCAGGGCGCGCGGCCGCCGGTGACCTCCTTCTTGAAGTCGAAGGGCAGCGGGGCGATGTCCTCGTAGCCGGTGTTGGTCTTCCACTTCTCCACGAACGAGTAGAACTGGTCGATCTCGCTCTTCCACTCCTGCACGCTCCAGTCGCCGCCGCCCTTGGCGCCGCAGAAGTGGCCGTTGAAGTGGGTGCCTATCTCGTTGCCGTCGTCGTACGCCTTACGGAGCTGCTCCAGCGTGGTGCGGATGTGCTCGTCGGTCGGATAGCTGATCGCCGCGGAGCCCACGGAGTGCTGTGGCGGGTGGTAGAGGTCCTTCTTGCCCTTGGGCAGCAGGTAGATGCCCGTGAGGAAGAAGGTCATATGGGCGTTGTACTCCTTGGCCATCTCGCGGTAGTGCGAGAAGAGATGGTCGTCGCCCTCCAGGGCGCCGTCCCAGGAGAAGACGACGAACTGGGGCGGTTGCTCGCCCGGTTTGAGCGGTTCGGGCTTCAACTCGCTCTTCTGCGGTCCGGTGTACGAGGTGGAGCCGTCCCCGATGATCCTCGTCTTGCCGTCCCAGGCGGGCTCCTTGGCCGTACTAGCCGTCGAGTCCTTGCCCTTGGGAGTCCTGCCCGCCTCCGCCGACGCCGCCGGAGCCGTGTTGCCCGGTCGGGTCAGCGCCAGGAGGGTCGCCGTCACCGACGCCACGACCAGGAACGTCGCCAGCGTCAGGAACCCTGCCCGGCTGTTGAGACGGGCTGTGCGAGGAGGACGGGCGCGGCGACGTCGGCCGGTTCTCTTGGTCATGGCTGGCTCGTTCCGGGAGGGGGGTGGACACGTGGGGCTTCTCGGCCGTCTGGGACCGGCCGGACTGCGTCATGGCCTTGGACCAGATGCCGTAGGGAACGCTGTCCGCGGCGGTGCCGGCAACGCCCTCGAGCGGCAGTGGTTCCAGGCTCTTGGACAGATCCATGCGGTAGACGACGACCGCCGTCGACACGGACGTGGACGTCCCCACGTACCAAGAGGCGGTGTCGTTCGGTGTGGTTCCCGCCTTTCCGGCCACCTGCAGGGAGGCGGGGGCACCATCGGGGTGCGCGCGGCGGAAGGACTCCGTGAGCGCCCCGGTGACGTCGCGGGCCACGGAGGTGCCGACGGCCCGGCGGGACTCCGGTTTCGCAAGGGCGACCGCGGAACCGTTGCGGGTGACGCGCCACACCGAGTACGGCTCGGTGTGGGTCCCGTCCGCGGCGAACGTGGCGTACCCGCTCGCCATCCGGATGGCGCTGGGTGTGGAGCTGCCCAGGGACAGCGCGGGGACCTGCGGGCCGATGCTGGAGGCAAGCAGCCCGGCCGCCTGAGCGGTCTCACGAACCCTGCCGAGGCCGGTGTCCATGCCGAGCTGCATGAACGGCGTGTTCACGGACCGGGCGAGCGCCCGCTTGAGGGTGATCGGTCCGTAGGATGCGTTGCCGTCGTTGTGGGCGGCGACCTTTCTGCCGCTGCGGTCCCAGTACGGCCCCTCGGGCGTGGTGACGGGGATGCCGTCGTCACCGTCGTAGACGGACTCGGGGGTGACCGGCGTCGCGGGTCCGCCGCGGGTCTTGTGCACGCCGTGTTCCAGGCCGGCGGCGTACACGAACGGCAGGAACGCCGAACCGGCCGGGACAGTGCTCGCGTTGGACTCGTTGTAGCCCTGCTT
The DNA here is from genome assembly GCF_055632315.1 of Streptomyces sp. PSU-S4-23. Classification (NCBI taxonomy): domain Bacteria; kingdom Bacillati; phylum Actinomycetota; class Actinomycetes; order Kitasatosporales; family Streptomycetaceae; genus Streptomyces; species Streptomyces sp. PSU-S4-23. The sequence continues at coordinate 2,492,578 of NZ_JBVMUU010000002.1, forward strand.
GCGGTGGTCGGGGCCGCCGTAGACGGCGAGGATCCGGCCGTCGTCGGCGACCGAGGCGGCGCCGTAGTGCGCGGTCGCCGCCGTGCCCGGATGGTCGCGCTTCGCCTGCTTGCGGGCCTTGGTCACCGCGCTGGTCAGCGTGGCCTCCCGCGTGCGGTCGAAGGTCGTGTAGATCTGGTAGCCGCCCAGGTCGAACTGCTTGTCCGAGATGTGTCCGGCCTTCTTGGCGTACTGCGCCGCCAGTTCGACCAGATAGTCGCTCTGCTCACCGGTGTCGTAGAGCGGGTTCTGCTTCAGCGGCTCGGGGAAGGTGCGGTACCTGGCGCGCTCGGCCTTCGACAGCTTGCCGATCTTCACCATCCGGTCGAGGATCCAGGACCAGCGCTCCACGGCCCGCCGGTGGTTGGCCTGGCTCAGCGTGGGGTCGTAGAGGCCCGCGCCCTTCAGCAGGGAGGCGAGGGAGGCGGCCTCGCCGGCGTTGAGCCGGCTCACGTCCTTGCCGTAGTACGCCTGGGCCGCGCGCTGGATGCCGTAGGTGCCGCGGCCGAACCAGCTCGTGTTCAGATATCCCTCGAGGATCTTGTCCTTGCTCATCTTGTTGTCGAGCTTGAGGGCGATCATCGCCTCGGTGAACTTGCGGCTCACCGTCTGGTTCTGGTTCAGGTAGACGTTCTTGACGTACTGCTGGGTGATGGTCGAGCCGCCCTGGGTGTCTCCCTCGCCGACCGTGCGCCACAGGGCCCGGGTGATGCCCGAGACGGACACGCCCGGGTCGGAGTAGAAGCTCTCGTTCTCGGCCGCCAGCACCGCCCAGCGGACCTGCGGGGGTATGTCCTTGAGGGGCATGGCCTGCCGTTGTACCCAGCCGGTGCGGGCCATGGGGGTGCCGTCGGACCAGAAGTAGACGTTGTCCTGCTGGGTGGCGTACGAGTTCAGGTTCTGCGGTATGTCCGTGGCCGCGTACGCGACGGCCAGGAACGTGGCGGTGAGGCCGACGGAGGCCAGCACGGCACCCAGCCACTGGCGCCAGGAGGGTATCCAGCGCCGCCAGCCGGTGCGGCCCGGCCGCGGGTACACCGGCTTCAACTTGCGGGCGTACGGGGCGAGTCTGCGGGCGTAGGGGGCCAGCCGGCGCGTGTACGGCGCGAGTCGGTCCGTGAGACGGGTGAGCGCAAGGCGCCGGGCACTCCCGTCCCGCCCGGTGCCGGAGCCCTCTGGCTGCACCACCCGCAGTTGCATGGTGGCGTCCGGCTCCAGGGGCTCCGGGAGCCTCAACTGCATGGTGACATCGGGCTCCGGGGCCTCCGGGAGCCTCAACTGCATGGTGACGTCGGGCCCCAGGGGCTCCTCCGCCCGGGCGCCGTCCTGAGCGCGGTGCGGCTGGGATCGCTTCGGCACCGGCCGGCGGCGGTGAGGGCGGCCTACGCCGCGTTCGTCAGCCACGACGGGCCCCGGCGCACGGACGGTCCAGGGACTGTCGGCCACCTATTCGAAACCCCGCCTCGGTCACGACTGCGTCTCCCTCCGCACTCCCGGATTGCGCGCGCGGGTGTCTGCAGTGGCCACGCATTGTGGCTGCGAGCCCCGCCCCCGACCATGCGGCTCATCGCGGCCTTCATAAATTATCAGTGCCCCTTGTGATCTCTTCGTCGAAGACCGGACAGAAGTTGATCGGAGCGAAAAAATTGAGGAGATGTTAAGGAGATTTGGCAGGGTTCACGGAGGGTCGCCCGACACTATGACGTCCCGGGATCTCCCGTGATCTCCCGGAACCGCCCGTTAATCTATGGGCATGCCTCGCTATGAGTACCGCTGCCGTACGTGCGGCGACACGTTCGAACTGAGCCGTCCGATGGCGGAGTCCTCCGCGCCCGCGCCCTGCCCGTCGGGCCACGATGACACGGTGAAGCTCCTGTCGACCGTCGCGGTGGGCGGCACGGCGTCCGCTCCGGCGCCGGCGCCCCGCGCGGGCGGAGGCGGAGGCGGTTGCTGCGGCGGGGGCTGTTGCGGCTGAGCCCCGCTCAGCGCCGTCGCGCCAGGGTCAGTCCGTCCGCCACCGGCAGCATCACGCTGTCCACCCGCTCGTCCGCCTTCACCTGCGCGTTGAAGTCCCTGACGGCGGCGGCGCATCCGGTCGCGCCCGGGTCCGTGACGCCGCCGTGGCAGAAGACGCGGTCCACCACGAGAAGGCCACCGGGGCGCATGCGCGGCACCAACTCGTCCCAGTAGGCGCCGTAGTCGTCCTCGTCCGCGCCGATGAAGGCCATGTCGATGTGCGGTTCGGCCGGCAGCCCCCGCAGCGTCTCCGGCACGGGGGCGGTGCGCAGCTCGATCCGGTCGGCGACTCCCGCCTTCGCCCAGGCCGCCCGCGCCTGCCGCGTCCACTCCCCGGAGACGTCGCACGTCAGCAGCGTCCCGCCGGGCGGCAGCGCCTGCGCCATGGACAGCGCCGACAGCCCGGTGAAGGTCCCGACCTCGACGATCCGGCGCGCCCCGGTCAGCCGCACCAGGAAGGCCAGCAGCGGCCCCTGCTCCTCGGCCACCTGCTCCTCGGCCGCCTGCTCCTCGGCCGCCTGCTCGCCCGCCACGAGCGGCAGCCGGGTGTGCGTCACCTCGACGAGCATCCGCTGCACCGGGTCCAGCGGCGGATTGTGCCCGAGCATGTACGCGTACAGCTCCTCGGTCAGTGGCGTCCCGTTCCCCTTGGCCACCAGGCCCTCCTCACGTCGGCCCCGAGGTCCCGAGCGTTCCCGCTCGCTTCCACCGTAGCCCCGCGCCCGGGAGCGGGGCCGCCCGCGCCGCCCGCCCCGCTGCTACGCCTCCCGCGCCGCCTTCAGGAACTCCCGCAGGATCCGCTCCCCGGCCGCCACGCCCCGCTCCGGCACGGCACTGATCCCGGGTGCCGTCCAGTCGGCGTCGGCCAGTTCGCCGTGGCCCGGACGCCAGCCCCGGTCCGCGGCGAGCAGCAGGTCCGCGTCGAGCAGCGAGTCGCCGGCGGCGAGCGTGAGCACGGCCCCGCAGCGCCGGGCGACCTCGCGCACGGCCGCGCTCTTGGTGAGCGGCTTCGGCACGGCGTAGACCTTGCGGCCCTGCAGCGACACCGTCCAGCCGCGGTTCTCCGCCCAGACGGCCAGTTCCTTCACCCATTCCCCGGGCAGCAGTTCGCGCTCGACGACGAGGTAGGCGAACAGGTCCTCGGCGACCCGCTGCTTGCGCACCCACACCGGGTCGGCGGTGGCCGCCAGATGGTCCCGCACCTCGGCCAGCGGCGCGCACTGCTCGGCGATCCGGGCGAGGACCGCCGTGTGCCAGTCGGGGTCACTGACGCCGTCGACGAGCAGATGGCCGCCGTTCGCGCAGATCGCGTACGCCGGGGCGGGGCCCGGCAGGTTGATGCGCTGGTACTGCTTGCGGGTGCGGGTCGTGGTCGGCACGAACACCGCCCGGTCACCCAGGTCGGTGAGCAGCCCGGCCGCGGTCTCGGTCATGTACGACAGCGGCCTGCTCTCGTGCACCTCGACGCACAGCAGCCGGGGAGCCCGGGCGTCCGGCATGGTCAGCGCGAGCGCCGCGGAGGAGTAGATCAGCGTGCGGTCGAGGTCACTGGCGACCAGTACGGGCTTCATGCGGCCACCGCCCTGCCGTCGGCGCCGGTGGCGCCCCGCGTGTACTTCGGATGGATCAGGCCCACACACATGTACGGAAGCGCGGCGACCTCCTCGACGGGCACACCGCGCTGCTCGGCCAGCAGGCGCACATGGTCGAGGTCGGCGCCCGCCCCGGCGCGTGCCAGGATCTTCCAGGGCACCCGGCGCAGCAGCACGCGCGTGGTCTCGCCGACGCCCGGCTTGACGAGGTTCACGTCGTGGATGCCGTACTCCTCACTGATGCGTTCGACCGCCGCCCAGCCCTCCCAGGTCGGGGTGCGGTCGGCGGACAGCAGTTCCTTGGTGCGCGCGGCGACGGCCTCCTCGACCTCGGTGAAGCGGGCGGACACGGCGTCGAGGAAGGCCACCGACACGTCCGCCCCGGCGAGTTCGCGGTAGAACTTGGCGCCGTGGTAGTCGTGCGGGCCCACCAGGTCGGCACGCAGCACCGTCCGTGAGATCAGGCCCGAGACCGTGGAGTTGAGGCAGGCGGACGGGATGAGGAAGTCGTCCCGGGTGCCGTAGGTGCGTACGCACGATCCCGGGTCGGCCAGGACCGCGATCTCCGGGTCGAAGCCCGTGATGCCGTCGGATGCCTCGAACTCCCGGACGGCGTCGGCGAGTTCCCGGGTGATGGCGCCCTTGCCGGTCCAGCCGTCGACGAAGACGACGTCGGCGGGGTCGTACCGGTCGGCCAGGTAGCGCAGCGCGTTGGCGTCGATGCCGCGGCCGCGCACGATCGACACCGCGTAGTGCGGCAGGTCCAGTCCGTGCCGGTGCCGGGCCCAGCGGCGCATCAGGACGCCGACGGGGGTGCCGGCGCGGGCGAGGGAGACCAGGACCGGCCGGGGCGACCGTTCGGCGAGCACGGTCTCCGTGACCGCGCCGACGGCCTGGGCGAGCCGGGCGGCGGACGCCTCCAGCGCCGCGTGGAACAGCTCCTGGTACTGCTCGCTGGGCTGGTACTCCACCGGCAGCGACTCGGCGTAGTGCGCGCCGCCGCTCTGGATGGCCTCCTCGCGCTCCTCGGTCGGCGCCTCCAGGGTGACGTCCGAGAGGTCCTGCAGCAGCCAGCCGACCTCCTCGGGCGCGTACGAGGAGAAGGCTGGGCCGCGGAGGGGCTCGGGCAGCATGGCGGGCCTTTCGGGAACGTGCCGGGGCTCGGGGACGTGACTGGGGACGACCGCGAGCAGAACGTGCGGGGCGTGCGCGGCGAGCCGGTCGAGCAGGCCACCCCTGGCGTGCAGGGCCGGTGTGTCGGCCACGGAGTCCACGACCGCGACGACGGCGTCGAAGCCGGCGTCCGCGACGTTGTACGCGTAGCGCTCTCCGGGGCCGTCGGCCGGGTCGTCGTGGGCGGGGAAGACGATGCGGCTGCGTATCGCGTAGCCGGGGTCGTCGACCGCGAGGACGGGCGAGCGGGTGGTCGTGGAGTAGCGGACCTCGGCGGCCACCACCTGCTCGAGTTCACGGGCGAGCCGCAGCGGCGCGTACATCAGCTCCTCGAAGCCGAGCACGAGCACCCGCCGGGCGCCCTCGGGTATCGCCTCGGCCAGCCGGGCGGCCATCGCGGGCAGCGCGGCCTCCAGACGGGCCCGGTGCGCGGGGGTGAAGCCGTGCCGCCCGCCGTCGGGCAGGCCGCGGGGCCAGCCGAGCGCGACGCGGCCGATCGTGCCGTGGCGCTCCCGGTCCGGTACCGCCGACTCATGCCGGGCGACCAGTTCCCGGCCCTTCTCCAGCACGCCCTCGGGCAGCCGGACGGTCCCCGCGGCGGCCGCCACCAGGTCGATCCGGGCGCCGATCTCCCGCCCGAAGTCCGCCAGGCGGTCCAGGTCGGCGGCCGAGCGCATGTCGACCAGCGCGACCACGACGTACCGCCCCCGCGGATGGCGCCGGTGCAGGTCGCGGATGGTGTTCATGACGGTGTTGCCGGTCGAGAACTCGTCGTCGACCAGGACCAGCGGACCGTCGCCCGCCAGCAGGCGCGGATCCTCGGGCAGCAGCAGATGCGAGGTGGCGTGGGAGTGGGACTCCTCGAAGCCGCCGGCCCGCGCCACACCCTCGACGGGGCGGCGGGTGGAGTGCAGATAGGGCACGGCGCCCATGCCGTCGGCGACGGAGTGGCCGAGGCCCGTGGCCGTCTCCGCGTACCCGAGGACGACGGGACCGCCGGCTTCGCTCTCCCCTCCGTCGGCGGCCAGCAGGTCGCGCACCCGGCGGCCGAGCGCGAGCCCGTGGCCGTAGACGACGGACGGGGACTGCGGGACGTGCTTGCCCAGCACATTGGAGACGAGCAGATGCGCCCGCCGGGGGTTGCGCCGCAGCGCGAGCCCCAGCAGACCGGTCAGCTCGTCGTCGCCGACGAGTTCGACCCCGAGCCGTTCGGCCACCCACGTCCCGGACCACACCACGTTCTTCATCGATTCCTTGTCACTGATGTCGATGCCTCACCACGTCGCCACGACGGCACGGCCACTGGGCGCTCAGCCGGGGAGCCCGGCGGCCAGCAGTTCCACGAAGCCGATGTCCTCGCCCGCGACGCCGAAGACCTCGGCGCGCTGGAGCGTGCGCTCGGCCCAGGCGCGGTGCGGCTTCACCTCGTTCATCTTGTTGGTGTACGCGGAGCGCAGCACACCGCCGCCGAGGCGCTCGGGCCGCAGGATGTCCTGCGCGTCGCTGAACTCCTCGTGGCTGACCACCGACAGCGCGTGCACCGGCATCACGTGCGAGGGGTGGATGCAGGTCTTGCCGAGCAGGCCGTTGGCACGGTCGAGGGAGATCTCGCGCAGCAGCCCGTCCATGTCGTGCTCGATGAGCGCCTCGCGCAGTTCCTCGACCTCCCCCTCCAGGAAGGGGCTGCGCCGCAACTGCGGCTTGAACATCCGCTCCTGGACCCGGAAGTACTCCCACACCGGCCCGGTCACCGTGAACCCGGTGCCGTCGGCGCGCCCCAGGACGTTGACCACGTCGGCGATGACGGAGGCGACGATCTGGATGTCGTACGCGGTCATGTCGGGTGCTCTGCGCAGTCCGTACGAGGAGCAGAAGTCGGTGACGCCGAGGCGCAGCGCGAGGACGCGGTCGCGGTACTTGTCGACGGTGCGGGCGATGCCGTCCAGGGTCTCCCGGCGCGACTCCAGGTAGAGCAGGTCGGGTGATTCGAGGACGGGCATGGCGAACAGCCGGCGTCCGCTCGCCGCCTCGGCCGCCGTCAGCGCCTCCAGGAAGGGGACGCCCCGCTCCTCGGTGAACTTCGGAAGGACGAAACCGGACAGCAGCCGCACCGCCGGGCCGAGCCGGGCGACCAGGTCCGGGATCTGCGCCGGCGTCCGGACCCGGACGAAGAGGAGCGGCAGCTCGGCATCCGGGCGGGACGCCAGGTCGGTGAACTGCCGGACCAGGTTCTCCTCGGCGTCGGCCACGTCCGCGTCGTCGATCGAGTCCTCCAGGCACAGCACCATGGAGACCACCCCGCGGCCCGCCTGCTTGACCACGTCGTCGGCCAGGCGCGGACGGGTCGCGGGACTGTAGAGGGTGGCGCCGAGGGCCGCCGCGAGCACGCGCGCGGGGGAGTCGGCGGTGAAGACGGCCGGCTCCCGGTGGAAGAGGCGCTGCCGCTCCTCAGGGGCGATGTGCCCGAAATGACGCATAAGACTCCCCCGTGGTGCAGGACGACCTGGACGACCCGAAAAGATGTGGCCGGTAATAGTACGTAGAACCCCATGTCGTGGGTTCCCACCGGGCATGAAGTTCAGGTAACCCGGCTGTGTCGAGGGCACATCGGCGCCACTCCGGGGAGTCCACCCCGCGTTGTCGTGACCAGGACCGAGAAGGCAGGATGACGCCATGACGCACGCGATGCTGAAGGGGTCGAACGTACCGCTCGAGGCCACGGCCGTACGGGCGGTGCTGCGCTGGGCGTCGGGGCAGGGCGTCCCGGAGGTCGACGCCTCGGCGCTGCTCCTCGGGCCCGGCGGGCGGGTGCGTTCCGACGAGGACTTCGTCTTCTACAACCAGCCCCGGCATCCGTCCGGGAAGGTCCGGCTGCTCGGCAAGAAGCGGGAGTCGGACGGGCTGACCGACACGATCCAGACGGATCTCGTGGGGATCGAACCCGGCGTGAGGCAGATCCTGCTGGTCGCCTCGGCGGACGACGTCACGTTCGACCGCGTACGCGCGCTGCGCATCCTGCTGTACGACGCGGCCGCCCCCGACGGGGAGCCGCTGGCGTACTTCGACATCAAACCGGAGACGGGCGCGGAGACGGCGCTGATCTGCGGTGAGCTGTACCGGCGCGGCGATGGCTGGAAGTTCCGGGCGCTCGGCGAGGGCTACTCCAACGGGCTCAAGGGGCTCGCGAACGACTTCGGCATCTCGGTGGACGATTCGGAGGCTCCGCCGGTTCCGGCCGGGACGACCGGTTCGGTCCCCTCGGCCGCGCCCGAGGTGTCGGCGCCGCTGCCGCCGGAGCAGCCGGTGCCGCCGCAGCCGTCGTACGGCTATCCGGCGGTGCCCGCACAGCCGGCGCCCGCGACGGCCGCGCAGCCCGCGTACGGGTACCCGCAGCCGGCGAGCCGGCCGGCGTACGGCTATCCGCAGCCTCAGACGGCGGGGGCGCCCGCACCGGCGTACGGCTACCCGCCGACGACCGCCCCGGTCCCGGACCCGGATTTCGCGCTGCCGCCGCAGGGGCCGCAGTTCATCGGCCGTTGACGCCCTCACCTGCGTAAACGCAGGTGATTCCGGTCAGCACCGCTATGCGGTGCTCCCTCGGGTTCCTGCTTCACGGGCCTCTGCCACCCGAAGGTGGTCTTACCGGGCCTCCACAGGCCTGACTTCCCGCCCGTCCGGCGGTAGGTCCGCCAACTACGTTGTCGGACAAGGCGACTTCAGCAGTGGTGCTGCGGCCCTACGGGCCGCTGAGGCGAGGATGCCCTACACCTCCACCCTGAAGGGTGGAGCACTGGGCAAGTGTGCGGTCGCAGCCTACCTCGGGCGCGGGCCTCGGACGCGGTCCGCGAGCCGCGGTCGCCTCGACGTGGATCACGTCTTCGTCTTGTACCCTCGGCCCCACTGCAGGCCCCACCCGTACAGCCGGTCCAGCTCGGCCTGGAAGCCGTAGACGAACTTCACCTCGCGCCGGACGACGATCTCGCCCTTCACGTTCTCGATCAGGACGACCGCGCAGGAGCGTGCCTGCGGGTGGCGTTCGTCGAGGCCGATCTCGATGCGCGGACCGTTGCTGGGAAACATCGTCACGACGGCGTGCGTACGGTCGAACGCCGGCGTCTGGTCGTATATGTAGACGAAGATCAGCAGCCGCTTGAAGTCATCCCGGTGATCGAGGTTGACGAAGATCGTCTCACCAGATCCGGAGCCGAACCGGTCGTCGCCGCTGAGCTTGATGTACGGCGGTTCGTTGAGCTCTCCGAAGAAGCCGCCCAGGGGCTGCACCACGCCCTTGGTGCCGTCGTTCAGCTCGTACAGGCACCCCAGGTCGAGGTCGACGTTGACCATGCTCTGGGTGTGCGCCTGCACGACCTCCGGGGTGAACAGCCGGAGGGGGTGGCGCAGCAGGCTGCCGCGCTCGGGGGCGCCGATGTCCGAGGTGCGCATCCGCCACGACAGGTTGATGCGCAGGTTGCCGGTCGCCGCGCCCTGTTTGGTCAGGGACACCCGCTGATGCCGCTTGGTCAGCTCGATCGCGTTGCTCGCCGCGCTGCCCGAGTCGAACTGTGCGGCCCGCCCGCGCCACACGCCGTCCCAGAAGCTCATGCCCGCCCCCTGTACTCACGGTTCCACAGCCGCGGGGCGGCCGCGAGGACGAGTCCTCGCGGCCGCCCCGAATCAGAGCGTTCCTCGCCCCGGGGCGCGTCACACCCCGGACGAGACCTCAGTCTTCTCGTCCGAGCTCTCGCCTTTTCCCTCGCCCCCGGCGAGCGCCCGGTTGCGGCGCACGGAGGACCAGAAGGACCAGGCGATCAGGACGACGCCGACGAGACCGGTGACGACCTCGTTGATCTGGTACTGGATGGTGACGAGGAGGATCACGGCAAGCGCGCCGATCGCGTAGTGCGCGCCGTGCTCCAGGTAGACGTAGTCGTCGAGGGTGCCCTGGCGGACCAGGTAGACCGTCAGCGACCGGACGTACATCGCGCCGATGCCGAGGCCGAGCGCCATCAGGACGATGTCGTTGGTGATGGCGAAGGCGCCGATCACACCGTCGAAGGAGAAGGACGCGTCCAGGACCTCCAGGTAGAGGAACATGAAGAACGCGGCCTTGCCGGCCAGGAGGATCGCCGAGCGCTGCTTGCCGGCGCGCTTGGCCTCTTCCTCCTCCTCGTGCTCCCGCTCCTCCTCTTCCTCAAGCCGGTCCTCGAAGTAGCCGGAGAGACCGCCGACGATCATGTAGGTGATCAGGCCGGCGATGCCGGCGATCAGCACCGTCTGTGCCTTGTCGACATGCGCGCCGCCGTGCTGGTGGGCGTGGGCCGCGAAGGTCATGGAGGAGATCAGCAGAACGATCAGCGCGATGCAGACCGACAGCATGTCGACCTTGCCGAGCTTGGCGAGCGGACGCTCGATCCAGCGCAGCCACTGGATGTCCCGGTCCTCGAAGATGAAGTCCAGGAAGATCATCAGCAGGAACATGCCGCCGAAGGCGGCGATGGCCGGGTGGGCGTCGGTGACGAGCTGCTGGTACTGGTCCTTGTCCGTCAGCGCCAGATTCACCGCGTCTACGGGGCTCTTCTTCGCGGTGACCGCGACGATCACCACGGGGAAGACGAGTCGCATGCCGAAGACGGCGATGAGCACGCCGACCGTGAGGAAGATCTTCTGCCAGAAGGCATTCATCTTCTTCAGGATCCCGGCGTTGACCACCGCGTTGTCGAAGGACAGCGAGATCTCGAGGATGGACAGGATCGCCACGATGCCGAAGGCGGTCCACCCCCCGTAGAGGACCGCGGCGGCCAGGCCGACCGCGGTGACCACGAACGACCAACCGAAGGTTTTCAGAAGCACTGGCTACCCAATCCGTATCTGTACGGGTCTCCCCCGTTGCCGTACCCGGCTTTGCCTAATGTTGACCACGAGTCTAGAGGGGGAGCGGCCCGGCCGGGCCACTTGGTTCGGCCGGACCTCGCAGCCGCAGGCAGGGGAGCGCGGACCGGCTCCCTCGCCGATCACGAGGAAGGCGGGACGTGGCCTCTACGCGACGTTGACCCCGAAGTCCAGGGCGATGCCGCGCAGGCCCGACGCGTACCCCTGTCCGACGGCGCGGAACTTCCACTCGCCGCCGTAGCGGTAGACCTCGCCGAAGATCATGGCCGTCTCCGTGGAGGCGTCCTCGCTGAGGTCGTAGCGGGCGAGTTCCTGGCCGTCGGCCTGGTTGAGGACCCGGATGTAGGCGTTGCTGACCTGGCCGAAGGTCTGGCCGCGCTCGTCGGCCAGGTGGATGGAGACCGGGAAGACGATCTTGTCGCACTGGGGCGGCACCTTGGCGAGGTCGATCAGGATCGTCTCGTCGTCGCCCTCGCCCTCGCCGGTGAGGTTGTCGCCGGTGTGCTCCACGGAGCCGTCCGGGCTCTTGAGCTGGTTGTAGAAGACGAACCACTCGTCGCCGAGCACCCGGCCACCGCTGCACAGCAGTGCGCTGGCGTCGAGGTCGAAGGGTGCCCCGGTGGTGGAGCGCGCGTCCCAGCCGAGCCCGATCATCACATGTGTGAGGTTGGGTGCGGCCTTGGAGAGGGAGACGTTGCCTCCCTTGGCGAGCGTGACGCCCATGATGCTGGTCCTCCCCGAAGTACTGCGTCGTGCCGGGGGCGGATCCCCCCGGTGGTCCGGGGGCGGATCCCCCCGGTGGTCCGGGGGTGGCTTCCCCCGGGTGGTCCCGGGCCGGGCCCCCGGTGGTCGGAGGTCGGCCCCGGTGGCCGGGAACCGGGCCCGGTGTCCCGGAGGCCACATCCCCGCCACCTCGGGAGCCGAATCCCCGAGACCCCGTGGAGCCCCGGCCCCCACTACCGCGAACCCGCACCCCCCGCATCCAAGAGCCCGGCCCCACTACCGCGAACCCGCACCCCCCCCCGCATCCGAGAGCCCGGCCCCCGCTTCCTGGGAATCGCGCGCCCGGAAGACGTGAGCCCGGCCTCCCGGTACCGGGAGGCCGGGAAGCTCGAACCCCCGGCGCCTGGGAGCCCGGCCGCGTGCCGGAAGCCCGGGTCCCCGCTGCCGGGGGCCCGCCCCCGGTGTCCGCGGCTCGGGACTCCCGCCGGTCCCCGTCCGTCCGGCGCCGCGATGCGTGCGGCGCCGGACGGCGGTGACGGACGGTGACGCGACCGCGCGAGCGTCCGGCTCAGACGTTCACGCCGAAGTCCTGCGCGATGCCGCGCAGTCCCGACGCGTAGCCCTGGCCGATGGCACGGAACTTCCACTCGCTCCCGTGGCGGTACAGCTCGCCGAAGACCATGGCGGTCTCGGTGGAGGCGTCCTCGCTCAGGTCGTACCGCGCGATCTCCTGCTGGTTGGCCTGGTTGACGACGCGGATGAACGCGTTGCGCACCTGGCCGAAGGACTGCTGGCGGTTCTCGGCGTCGTAGATGGAGACCGGGAAGACGATCTTGTCGACGTCGGCCGGAACCCCGGCGAGGTTGACCTTGATGACCTCGTCGTCGCCCTCGCCCTCACCGGTGAGGTTGTCACCGGTGTGCTCCACCGAGCCGTCCGGGCTCTTGAGGTTGTTGAAGAACACGAAGTTCTGGTCGCTGCCGACCTTCCCCGAGGAGTTCAGCAGCAGGGCGCTGGCGTCCAGGTCGAAGTCGGTGCCGGTCGTGGTGCGGACGTCCCAGCCCAGACCGACGAGGACCGCGGTCAGGCCCGGGGCCTCCTTGGTCAGTGATACGTTGCCGCCCTTGCTGAGGCTGACTCCCACGAGTCCTCCCATTGGTGTCCAGGGGCGGGGAGCCCCGTGGTGCGTTGGTGTCGGGTATCGGATCAACGAGTCGATCCTAGTGACCGGTTCCCGCGCCCCGCAGGGCTTGGAACCGAAGAATCACAGGGTGTCGAGCGCCTTCACGTACTCGTTCAGGTCACGCGCGTCCGGCAGGTCGTTGACGACGGTCCACCGCACCACGCCCTCCTTGTCGATGATGAAGGTCCCGCGCACCGCGCAACCCTTGTCCTCGGCGAAGACGCCGTACGCGCGCGAAATGTTGCCGTGCGGCCAGAAATCGGACAGCAGGGGGTACTCCAGGCCCTCCTGTTCGGCGAAGACGCGCAGCGTGTGGATGGAGTCGTTGGAGACGGCGAGCAGCTGGGTGCCGTCGTTGACGAACGCCGGCAGGTTGTCGCGCAGCTCGCACAGCTCGCCGGTGCACACGCCGGTGAACGCGAAGGGGTAGAAGAGCAGCACCACGTTCTTGTCGCCGCGGAAGTCCGAGAGCTTCACGGTCCGGCCGTGGTTGTCCTTGAGCTCGAAGTCGGGGGCCTTGTCTCCGACCTGGATCGCCATGGTCCTGCATCCCTTCCGGTGGACTGTTCGGGGTGGGACCACCCTACGCAGCGATCACCGCGGGCCGGCGGACGGGCTGAGTGTTTCAGCCCGTCCGGGGTCCGGGAAGCAGGCCGTTCAGGCCCGTACGGAGGTCCGGGCACCGGACCTCCGGGGACGGTCACCGGGGTGGGGGGTCACTTCTTGGGCTTGGCGGCCTTCGGCGTCACCAGCCGGCTCCCGCTCCAGTCCTTGCCCACGCTCACACTCTTGGACGCCGACAGACCCGCCGTCGTCGCGGCTTCGGAGATGTCGCTCGGCTCCACGTAGCCCGTACGGCCGGTCTTCGGCGTGAGGAGCAGGATGGAGCCGCCTTCTTCGATGTACGTGGTGGCGTCCACCAGCGCATCCGTCAGGTCGCCGTCCTCGTCGCGGAACCACAGCACCACGGCATCGGCGACGTCGTCGTAGTCCTCGTCCACGAGCTCGCCGCCGATGGCTTCCTCGATGGCCTCGCGGAGCTCCTGGTCGACGTCGTCGTCGTAGCCGATCTCCTGGACCACCTGCTCGGGCTGGAACCCCAGCCTCGCGGCAGGGTTCGTCCGCTCCTCCGCGTGGTCCGCGGTCGCGCTCACGGGTTGCCTCCTGATCATGTCTTGGTGAGTATCTCAGCCACGCGCGTACGCGAAGCATTGGCCGTAGTCCACACGGGCGGGACGGATCGCGCAAGTACCCGGCGGTTCAGACCGCCGAAACGGTGACGATCCTGGCCGTGTCGCCGCAACTCCTGTCACGGTATCGCGCCCGGGAGTGATCCACACCACACCGTTCTGCCCGGTTTGCGCAGTCCGGAATCCTTCACCGGTACGAAGGTCGAACGGCCCTTCCGGGGGTGTCACAGCGTGGGCGTATCGTTGCGTTTTGGTCGGGCTCATCACGCAAGACCGGTCCGCCGCCATGGTTACCACTCGGTAGAGATGACGTTTCGCTCCCCCCAGGTACACGATGGGGACCGGTGCAGGCACAGGCAGAAGTAGCCCTCTGACAGGTAAGGAACAGCGTGGCTTCCGGATCCGATCGCAATCCGATCATCATTGGCGGCCTTCCGAGTCAGGTTCCTGACTTCGACCCCGAAGAGACCCAGGAGTGGCTGGACTCCCTCGACTCCGCCGTGGACCAGCGCGGCCGCGAGCGGGCCCGCTACCTGATGCTCCGTCTGATCGAGCGGGCCCGCGAGCGGCGCGTGGCCGTGCCCGAGATGCGCAGCACGGACTACGTCAACACCATCGCGACCAAGGACGAGCCGTTCTTCCCCGGCAACGAGGAGATCGAACGCAAGATCCTCAACGCCACCCGGTGGAACGCCGCGGTGATGGTCTCGCGCGCCCAGCGGCCCGGGATCGGGGTCGGCGGCCACATCGCCACCTTCGCCTCCTCCGCCTCGCTGTACGACGTGGGCTTCAACCACTTCTTCCGCGGCAAGGACGAGGGCGACGGCGGCGACCAGGTCTTCTTCCAGGGCCACGCCTCGCCGGGCATCTACGCCCGCGCGTACCTCCTGGACCGGCTCACCGAGCAGCACCTGGACGGGTTCCGCCAGGAGAAGTCGAAGGCCCCCTACGGCCTCTCCAGCTACCCGCACCCGCGTTCCATGCCGGACTTCTGGGAGTTCCCGACGGTCTCCATGGGCCTCGGCCCGATCGCCGCGATCTACCAGGCCCGCATGAACCGCTACATGGAGGCGCGCGGCATCGCGGACACCTCCAGGTCCCATGTCTGGGCGTTCCTCGGCGACGGCGAGATGGACGAACCGGAGTCGCTCGGGCAGCTGACCCTCGCCGCCCGCGAGGGGCTGGACAACCTGACCTTCGTCGTCAACTGCAACCTGCAGCGCCTCGACGGCCCGGTCCGCGGCAACGGCAAGATCATCCAGGAGCTGGAGTCGGTCTTCCGCGGCGCCGGCTGGAACGTGATCAAGCTGATCTGGGACCGCACCTGGGACCCGCTGCTGGCCCAGGACCGGGACGGCCTCCTGGTCAACAGGATGAACACCACGCCGGACGGCCAGTTCCAGACGTACGCCACCGAGTCCGGCGCCTACATCCGCGAGCACTTCTTCGGCGACGACCAGCGGCTGCGCGCCATGGTCGAGAACATGACCGACGACCAGATCCTGCACCTGGGCCGCGGCGGCCACGACCACCGGAAGATCTTCGCGGCCTTCTCGGCGGCCAAGGCGCACAAGGGCCAGCCGACGGTGATCCTGGCCAAGACGATCAAGGGCTGGACGCTGGGCCCGAACTTCGAGGGCCGCAACGCGACCCACCAGATGAAGAAGCTCACGGTCGACGACCTCAAGCGCTTCCGGGACCGCCTGCACCTGCCGATCTCCGACAAGGAGCTGGACTCGGGCCTGCCGCCGTACTACCACCCGGGCCGGGACTCGGACGAGATCCAGTACATGCACGACCGCCGCAAGGGACTCGGCGGCTACGTCCCGACCCGTGTGGTGCGCTCGAAGCCGCTCCCGCTGCCCGAGGACAAGGTGTACGCGACCGTCAAAAAGGGCTCCGGTCAGCAGTCGATCGCCACGACCATGGCGTTCGTGCGCCTGCTGAAGGACCTCATGCGGGACAAGGAGCTCGGCAGGCGGTTCGTGCTGATCGCGCCCGACGAGTACCGCACGTTCGGCATGGACTCGTTCTTCCCGAGCGCCAAGATCTACAACCCGCTCGGACAGCAGTACGAATCCGTGGACCGCGATCTGCTCCTCGCGTACAAGGAGTCCCCGACCGGCCAGCTGCTGCACGACGGCATCTCGGAGGCGGGCTGCACGGCGTCGCTGATCGCGGCCGGCTCGGCGTACGCCACCCACGGCGAGCCGCTCATCCCGGTGTACGTCTTCTACTCGATGTTCGGTTTCCAGCGCACCGGCGACCAGTTCTGGCAGATGGGCGACCAGCTGGCCCGTGGTTTCGTGCTGGGTGCGACCGCCGGGCGTACGACGCTGACCGGTGAGGGCCTGCAGCACGCGGACGGCCACTCGCAGCTGCTCGCCTCGACCAACCCCGCGTGCGTGGCCTACGACCCCGCCTACAGCTACGAGATCGCGCACATCGTGCAGGACGGTCTGCGCCGGATGTACGGCTCCTCGCCCGAGCACCCGCACGGCGAGGACGTCTTCTACTACCTCACCGTCTACAACGAGCCCATCCAGCACCCGGCCGAGCCGGAGAACGTGGACGTCGAGGGCATCCTCAAGGGCATCCACCGCATCAGCGAGGGCACCTCGGGGAGCATCCCGGCGCAGATCATGGCCTCCGGCGTCGCCGTCCCGTGGGCGATCGAGGCGCAGCGGATCCTCGCCGAGGAGTGGAACGTGCGCGCCGACGTCTGGTCGGCGACCTCCTGGAACGAGCTGCGGCGGGAGGCCGTCGAGGTGGAGCGGGACAATCTGCTGCACCCGGAGGAGGAGCAGCGCGTTCCGTATGTGACCCGGAAGCTGAACGGGGCCGAGGGTCCGTTCGTGGCCGTGTCCGACTGGATGCGATCGGTTCCGGACCAGATCGCACGCTGGGTGCCCGGCCCCTACCAGTCGCTGGGTGCGGACGGCTTCGGCTTCGCGGACACGCGCGGTGGGGCCCGCCGCTTCTTCCACATCGACGCGCAGTCGATCGTGGTCGCGGTGCTCACCGAGCTGGCGAAGGCGGGCGGGATCGACCGCTCGGTGCTGAAGCAGGCGATCGACCGCTACCAGCTGCTCGACGTGGCGGCGGCCGACCCCGGCGTGGCCGGCGGCGACGCCTGACCCGGCTGCGGATCGCCCCCGAAGGGCGGCGGGGCGACGTTCCCCGCCGCCCTTCGGGCTTTTCTACGATGCCCGTATGAAAGAGACATCGGCACGGGCCCGCTGGGAGCACTACACCGGGCGGCCCCTGCTCGTGCTGGCGATCGCGTTCGCTGTCGCGTACGGCGTGCCGATCGTGGACACCGACGCGAGTCCCGCGCTGACGACCGCGTGCACGGTGGTGGAGTGGGTGGTGTGGGCCGCGTTCGCCGCCGACTATCTGGTGCGGCTCGGGCTCTGCGAGAGGCGCCTGGAGTTCGTCCGTACGCACTGGCCGGACCTGTTCGCGGTGGTCCTTCCGATGCTCCAGCCGCTCAGGCTGCTGCGGATAGTGGCCACGCTCATACTCGTGGGGCGGCGGGCCCGGATGGCCTCGCAGATCCGGCTGACGACGTATGTCGGCGGGTCGGTCGTCGGGCTGCTGATGTTCGGGTCGCTGGCCGTGCTGTCGGTGGAGCGGGACTCGCCGAACGGGAACATCAGGACCCTGGGCGACGCCGTGTGGTGGTCGTTCACGACGATGACGACCGTGGGGTACGGGGACCACGCGCCGACCACCGGGCTCGGCCGGGTGCTCGCGGTGGGGCTGATGCTCTCCGGTATAGCGCTGCTCGGTGTGGTGACCGCGAACATCGCCGCCTGGTTCATCGCGCGGTTCGAGCAGGACGACGCGGTGGAGCGACGGCAGACGGCGGCGATCGAGGCACTGACGGAAGAGGTACGGGCCCTGCGGGCGGAGGTCGCCGCGCTGTCCGGGCCGCCGCCCGTGCCGCATCCCCACGCCCCGGAGGAGACCGGCCCCCGGCCGTAGCCGGGGCCGCTCGCACCGGCCCCTGGGCAGGGCCCGGTCACGGACCGGACGGTCCCGGCACCCGGCACCCGGCACCCGGCACCCGGCACCCGGCACCCGGCACCCGGCCTCAGGAGCCCGGCCACCGACCGGACCGTCCCCGCGCCACCGGCTCAGGGTCCCTTCCCACGGACCGTCCCCGCACTCCCCGGACCGGGGACCCCGGCCACCGACCGGACCCTCTTCGCCCCCCATCAGAGGCGCGGCCGTACACCGGACCGTCCCCCGCGCTCCCGGTCAGAGCAACCCGTTGCCCGGGCCGCCCGTGGTGCCCGTCAGCCAGAGGAGGGCCAGGAGCGTGTCGATCGCTCCCAGGACGAGGGCCACCAGGGCCGTCACCGGGCGGGTGCTCGACCGGCCGCGGCCCAGGGCCAGCCGGCCGCACACGACCGCCACCGGTCCCAGAACGATGCCGAGGGCGAAGAACCCGGCGATCGCGCAGACGACTCCGACGATCCCGAGTGTGGTGCGATCCGGCCCTGCCGCCCGCACCCGGCTCCGCCCCGCCGAAGGGAACTCCCAGCGGGACCGGGGGCGGCCCCTGGGACGGAGGTGTCCGCGCGTGCCGTGCCCGAAGTTCGCCATCATCAACTCCCGGAACCTCGTGGTCAGTTCGGGTTCGATGCGGCGGGTACCCCGCGGTGCCCGGGCCAGACCTGCCTGCGCGCTGCCCCCCTCCAGCAGCGCGCCGCAGTCCGGCCGCCCTCCGGGTCCCACGGCCCCGCCGTGCGAAGGACGCGACCACTGTGACCTGCGGCGCGCGCGGGTAGGGAGGGATCTTGAGCGCCTTCACCCTGACGAGCGAACGCACCCCGCCCGGCGTCAGATGTGCGCGGCCCCCGCGCCCGCCTCCGCGTTCTCGCCGCGCTTGGTGAGCAGCGCCACCAGTACGGCGACCGCCGCCACGCCCGAGGCGACCAGGCAGGCCAGGCTCATGCCGGAGATGAACGTGTCGTGCGCGACACCCGTGATCTTCTCGGCCACCACGGCCGGAACACCCTTCGGCACCGGGGCGACACCCACCTGGACCGCCTGCGACGCCTGGTCGAGCTGGGCGGGGGTGAGCGGCGGCAGCTGGGCGGCGGCCCAGTTGCCCGGAAGGTCGTTGTCGACGCGGGAGGCCATCACCGCGCCCAGCACGGCCGTGCCGAGGCTGCCGCCGATCTGCATCGCGGCCTGCTGGAGGCCGCCGGCGACACCGGAGAGCTCCATCGGCGCGTTGCCCACGATGACCTCGGTGGCGCCGACCATCACCGGGGCGAGGCCGAGGCCGAGCAGGGCGAACCAGATCGACATGACGGCGCTGCCCGTGCCCGCCTCGAGCCTGGACATGCCGAACATGGCGACCGCGGTGAGCACCATGCCGCCGGCCAGCGGGATGCGCGGGCCGGCCTTGGTGATCACGGCGCCCGCGAGCGGGGAGCCGACGATCATCATGCCGGTCAGCGGCAGCAGGTGCAGGCCCGCGTCGACCGGGCTCATGCCGTGCACGTTCTGCAGGTAGAAGGTGACGAAGAACAGGCCGCCCATGAAGGCGATCGCCATGAGGACCATCAGGACGACACCCGCCGACAGCGGCACCGAGCGGAACAGCGCCAGCGGGATCAGCGGTTCCTTCACCTTCGTCTCCCAGAAGGAGAAGAGGGCGAAGCACGCCAGGGACGCACCGATGAACAGCCATGTCTTGCCGTCGCCCCAGCCCCAGGACGGGGCCTTGATGAGCGCCCAGACCAGGCAGAACATGCCGCCCGACAGCAGCGCGATGCCGAGCAGGTCGAAGGAGCGCGGCGCCTTCTCGGCGCGGTGGTCGGTGAGGATCAGCAGACCGAGGAGGAGGGCGAGGGCGCCGACCGGCACATTGATGAAGAAGACCGACTGCCAGCTGACGTGCTGGACGAGCAGACCGCCCAGGATGGGGCCGCCCGCGGTGGAGGCGCCGATGACCATGCCCCAGATGCCGATGGCCATGTTCAGCTTCTCGGCGGGGAAGGTGGCCCGCAGCAGACCGAGCGCGGCCGGCATCAGCAGCGCGCCGAACAGGCCCTGGAAGACACGGAAGGTGATGACGAGGGCGATGCTGTCGGAGAGGCCGATGGCGCCGGAGGAGGCGGCGAAGCCCACCACGCCGATCAGGAAGGTCTGCCGGTGTCCGAAGCGGTCGCCGAGCTTGCCCGCGGTGATCAGGGTGACCGCGAGGGCGAGGAAGTAGGCGTTGGTGATCCACTGGACGTCGGCGAAGCTCGCGCCCAGGTCCTTGGCGATGGCCGGGTTGGCGATGGCCACGATGGTGCCGTCGAGGGCGACCATCATCACGCCGATGGCGACGGCTACGAGGGTGAGCCACGGATGCCCGCGCAGCCCTCGCCCGGGCGCGCCATCCGGCGGGGCCATCGACGTACTGGACGTCTTGTCCCCCGGTTCCGTCGCGTCGACGGTGGTCTGACTAGTCATGAGGTCGAGGCTAATGACAGCCTCTGACAAATGACAAACCAGTTCACAAGTCGGTAACTGCCACGCCACTCACGGATAGGGTGAACCGGGCGGATGAACGAAATGAGGACCCATGGAGACGGCCCCGCGGCCGGGACTGCGTGAGCGCAAGAAACGACGCACCCGGGACGCGCTGCTGCGCGCCGCCCTGGAGTTGTTCCTCACCCGGGGGTACGAGCGGACGACCGTCGACGAGATCGCCGCGGCCGTGGACGTCTCGCAGCGGACCTTCTTCCGCTACTTCGCCGGCAAGGAGGAGGCCGTCTTCTTCGCGCACTCCGTGGCGGAGTCGCACTTCCTGGAGGCGGTGCGCGGGCGGCCGCCGCACGAGGCGCCCCTGGAGGCGCTGCGCCAGGCCGTGCTGGAGGGCTGGGACGGCATCGGTGAGGCCGTAGACCGATTCATCCCGATCGAACTGCATTTGCGCACGTATAGGTTGATCGAGTCGACGCCCGCCCTGTTCGCCACCCATCTGCGCCGCTCGGCGGAGCTGGAGGAGGAGATCGCCCGTGCGATCGCCGAGCGCGAGGGGCTCGACGTGGACACGGACCCGCGGCCGCGCGTCACGGTGGCCGTGTTCGGCGGGGTGATGCGCGTGACGGAACGGCTCTGGAGCGCACGGGAAGACCTCAGCGTGGCCGCCATCCGCGAACTGACGGCCTCTTACCTCGACGCCGTGGGCCCCGCGTTGGCCGAGAAGTGGCGCGCGGAGTGATTCCGTACCGATCCCGCACCGATCCCGCACTGATCCCGTGCTGATTCCGCATCGGTCCCGTACGGGTCAAGTGAATTCCCGCTCCCGCCGCACGGGCCGCAGCCGACGGGGTGAACCCGCGGTCACACGCGGTGCGGGAGGAGGCGCACTTCATCGGCGCAGCGTGATGATCGAGCGTAAAGTGTATCCGTTTTGCCGCAATTGGCGCACGAGAAACGTGAGACGCGTCACTCGGTTAACGCGAGACACTCTCGTTCTCCTAGTGTGTCCTTCCAGTGACTTCCTTCGACACCTCCCCGCAACTCAACGTCTGGCGCGCGCTGCTCGCGCTGGCTGTGGTCTTCGTGATGCTCGCGACGACCGGCTGGACCGCCGTGCGCAGCCACCGCGGCCTCACCCCCCTGCAGGCGTCGCGCTCCGCGTGGGAACACGGCAGGATCGCCGGACGTGAACTGCCGGACCTGGACGAACCCCCGGCCCGGCTCGCCGCCTTCTTCGCCTCGCTCAGCGCCCGCCAGCGCTCCCGGCTCGCCCACCGCTACCCGCTCGCGGTCGGCAACATGAACGGGGCCCCGGTACGGCTGCGCTACGACGCCAACCACATCGCCCTCGCCAGGCAGCGCGACGTCGAGCGCGTCAGGATGCACGACGACCGGCTGTCGCCGGTGGGTCAGCGGGAGGCCGGCCGCCTCATGAACCGCTTCGGGGCGCTGATGCGCAAGGACCGGCAGATCCTCGCCTTCGACCCGGAGGGCTCGGGCCGTATCGCCGAGGTCCTCGGGAACCTCGACCGAGCCGAGCGGATCTCGGTCGTCGTCCCCGGCGTCGACACCGACCTGCTCACCTTCCAGCGCACCTTCCGCAAGTACTCGGCACCGGTCGGCATGGCCAGGTCCCTGTACACGGCGGAGCACGAGACCGACCCGCACACCCGTACGGCCGTGATCGCCTGGGCCGACTACACCGCGCCCAGCGGGCTCGGCATGGAGGCGGCGACCGCGATGCGCGCCACGGAGGGCGCCGTCCGGCTCAACGCCCTGCTGCGCGCCCTGCCCGGCAACGCACCGGTCCAGCTGTACTGCCACAGCTACGGATCCGTGCTGTGCGGGGTGGCCGCGCACCGGCTGCCGGCCCGTGTGTCCGACATAGCGGTGGCGGGCAGCCCGGGTATGCGGGCCGACACGGCGGGGGGCCTGCACACCACGGCCCGTGTGTGGGCCATGCGGGACGCCGACGACTGGATCCAGGACGTGCCCTACCTGGAGGTCGGCGGCCTCGGCCACGGCGCCGACCCGGTCTCCCGGGGCTTCGGGGCGCGGGTGCTGTCCGCACAGGGGGCGAAGGGTCACGCCGGCTATTTCGAGCCGGGCACGGAGAGCCTGCGCAACTTCGCCGACATCGGCACCGGCGCATATGACTCGGTGCTGTGTGCCGACGACGATGGAGGCTGCCGGGCGGGTTTGTCCGGTGCCGTGTCGGCCGGACGCGCGTAGAGGACCAGGAATTGCGGTCTGCCAGGGGAGGCGACGGAGGAGCTCATGCCGCATACGATGAGCCGCATGGGTGACGTACTGGCCGGATTTCATGCCGCCTGGGAGTTCGAGTCCGACTCCGTGCTCATCCGCTTCGAACGGGGAATCCGGACGCCCAAGCTGCTCCAGGCGCTCGGCGAACGCCGCATCCCCCTGGAGGCGATCGCGGGGGTGAGGCTCGATGCGGGGAAGCGCGGGACGGTCGTCCTGCAGGCGGTGCCGCGGCCCGGGGCCGACCCGCTGATGGAGGCGGCGGCCGGACAGCTCAAGGAGACCTCCGACCCCTACCGGCTGGTCCTGCCCGCCGACCGCGAAACCCTCGCCGAGTACTACGCGGACGAACTGCGCACCCTGCTCGCCGATGACCCCGGGCCGGCCGAGCGCTTCCTGGTCGCGCCGCCCGAGGTACCCCTGCAGTTCAAGGCGTACGACGGGAAGGCGTCCTTCGACGGCAAGGCCGTGTCCTTCCGCTGGTCCTGGACGGGCGCGTCCTCGGCCAAGTGGAAGGCCGGCGACCAGAGCTTCCCCATCACCGGTCTGAGCGGGGTCGAGTGGCGCTCCCCCGAGGTCTTCGAGGGCCATCTCCGGCTGCTGCACCGCGACCCGGCCGGCGCCGCGCAGCCGGCCCAGCCGGACCAGGACCCCGCGGCCGTGATCTTCGGGCTCGGCTACGGGCCGGTGCACGAGTCGCTGCCCTTCGCCGCCTCGGTGCTGGCGGCCGTGCGGGCCGCGGGCCCCGCCCCGGCCGTGGGCCCCGCCGCTCGCCGCGATCCGGCGGACATCGCCGAGCGGATCCGGCACCTGGGGGAACTCCACGAGGCCGGGCTCGTGACGGACGAGGAGTTCTCCACGAAGAAGGCGGAGTTGCTGGCGGAGCTCTGAGCGCTCCGCGGGACCCGGTGCACCACCTGCGGGTCCGATCGGTGGGGGAGGCTCCTCGCGCCGTTTCCCACGCCCCTTTCGGGCACTGCCGCACCGCACCGGACCTCGCGGACCCGCCCGGTCGGCCGCCGGCCCCGCGCTGCCCGCCGCCGCTCCCGTCCCGCCACTGCCCCCGTCCCGCCACTGCCCCCGTCCCGCCACCGCCCCCGTTCCGCCGCTACTCCCGTCCGGCCGACGCGAACGTCATGTCCGGGTAGCGGTCGCCCGCCACCTTGGAGGCGATCGGCTCCAGCAGGGCCAGTTCGCTCTCGCTCAGCACGATCCGCGTCGCCGCCGTGTTCTCCTCGACGCGCGAGCGCTTGGTCGTCCCCGGGATCGGCACCACGGGCAGGCCGCACACCGCCGCCTGCTGCTGCACCCAGGCCAGCGCGATCTGCGCCGGCGACACGCCGTGGGCTTCGGCGACGGTCCGGACCGGCTCCAGGAGCGCCACGTTGGCGCTCGCGTTCTCCCCCGTGAAGCGGGGCATCGTGCGGCGGAAGTCCTGGTCCGTGAGGTCGGTGTCGGCGTTCGAGAAGGAGCCGGTGAGGAAGCCGCGGCCGAGCGGCGAGTACGGCACCAGGGCCACGCCCAGTTCCTTGGCGGCCGGCACCACATGCGCCTCGATGTCCCGGCTGAACAGCGACCACTCGGACTGCACGGCGGCGATCGGGTGAACCGCCCGGGCCGCGCGCAGTTCACCGGCCGTGACCTCGCTCAGCCCGAGGTGTCTCACCTTGCCCTCGCGCACCAGTTCCGCCATGGCGGCGACGGTCTCCTCGATCGGCACGTTCACGTCGCGGCGGTGCATGTAGTAGAGGTCGATCACGTCGACGTCCAGGCGCCCGAGGCTGGCCTCGACGCACCGGCGGATGTACGGGGGGTCGTTGCGGATGGTCCGCTTGTACGGCTCGTCGGGCGGCGACGAGATCCCGAACTTGGTGGCGATCACGACCTCGTCCCGGTGCGCCTTGAAGAACGGCGACAGGAACGTCTCGTTCTCGCCCGCGCCGTACGCGTCCGCGGTGTCGTAGAGCGTGACGCCCAGCGCCAGCGCCCGCTCCAGGGCGGCCCGCGACTCCCCGGCGTCCGCGGGGCCGTACGCCCAGCTCATCCCCATGCAGCCGAGGCCCTGGACCCCCACCTCGGGCCCGTCGCCGCCGAGCCGCACCGTCGTGATCCTGCTGTCCGTCATCGCGGCCTCTCCGACACCGGGGCGCGCCCGGCGTCCGCGTAGAAATCGATCTTGCGGTTGAGCACCGAGAGAGTGTCCTGCAGCTCCGCGATCCGGGCGAGCACGTTCCGGCGGGTCGCCTCCAGGAGTTCGCAGCGCTCGGCGTAGGTGTGGTCGCCCTCCCGCACCATCTCCGCGTAGCGCACCATGTCGGCGACCGGCATCCCGGTGAGCCGCAGCTTGCCCACGAGGTCGAGCCAGTCCAGGTCCGCGTTGCAGTAGCGGCGCTGACCGGTGTGCGAGCGGTCGATGTGCGGCATCAGCCCGATCCGCTCGTACCAGCGCAGGGTGTGCGCGGTCAGGCCGGTGAAGGCGACGACCTCGCTGATCGTGTAGCTGTCCTCGCCGTCGGGACGGGGGTGCCGCTCGGGCGGTGCGGAGCAGACGTCGGTTCCTTGTTCGGCTTCCTGGGCCAAGGTCTCGATCACCGTCATGGCCACCACGCTAGAACCTTCGAGCACACTCCAAGCAAGCGGAACCAGGCGAAAATGCCGAGACTCGACCGGGTGGGGCTGACTAGCGTGCGGACCATGAGTCTCGTACGACGGGCCGTGCGCGAGGACGCCGAGGAAGTGCTGCGGCTACGGCAGATCATGCTGGATTCCGTGTTCTCCGCCGAGTCCTCCACCCAGTGGCACGACGAGTCCCTGCCGACGGTGCGCCGCCGGCTCGCCGACCGGGACGGCGACTTCGCGGCCTTTGTGGTCGACCATCCGCAGCGGCCGGGGGCGCTCGCGGCGCTCGCGGCCGGCACGATCGAGTACCGGATCGGCCGGACGGGCAATCCGCACGGGCGGGTGGGGCACGTCTTCAGCGTCGCCACGGATCCCGGCGCCCGCCGTCGCGGCTACGCGCGCGCGTGCATGGAGACCCTGCTGGACTGGTTCCGGGAGCAGGGCGCCCGGCAGGCCGAGCTGAACGCGTCCGCCCAGGCCGAGCCGCTGTACGCGTCCCTGGGCTTCGTCCGCAAGCCGGACCCCTCCATGTGGCTCCGGCTGTGAAGCGCTTAGCCTCATACCCATGTCCCTGCAGAGTCTGGCGCTGATCGAGAACTGGCCCGTCCCCACCGCCGCCGCGGCCGTCGTCCGTGCGGACGGCACCGTCCCCGGCACCCGTGGTCCGGTCGACCACCGCTTCGCGCTGGCCTCGGTCACCAAGCCGCTCGCCGCGTACGCCGTGCTCGTCGCGTACGAGGAGGGAGCGGTCGAGCTGGACGAGCCCGCCGGTCCGCCCGGCTCGACGGTCCGTCATCTGCTCGCGCACACCTCCGGCCTGGCCTTCGACGAGCACCGGGTGACATCGGCGCCCGGGCAGCGGCGCCTGTACTCGAACGCCGGGTTCGAGGTGCTCGGCGACCATGTGGCGAAGGCCACGGACATCCCGTTCGGCGAGTACGCCCGCCAGGCCGTCCTGGAGCCGCTGGGCATGACCTCGACGAGCCTCGACGGCTCCCCCGCCAAGGACGGCGTCTCGACGGTCTCGGACCTCGCCCGGTTCGCGGCCGAGGTGCAGGCGCCGCGCCTGCTCGATCCACGGACGGTGGCCGAGGCGATGACGGTGCAGTACGCCGGGACGAAGGGCGTGCTGCCCGGCTACGGCCACCAGAACCCCAACGACTGGGGCCTCGGCTTCGAGATCCGCGACGCGAAGTCACCGCACTGGACGGGGCGTTCGTCCTCGCCCCGTGCCTTCGGCCACTTCGGCCAGTCGGGCACGTTCCTGTGGATCGACCCCGACGCGGGGGCGGCCTGTGCGGCCCTGACGGACCGGGCGTTCGGCCCGTGGGCGATCGAGGCGTGGCCGGTGTTCACGGACGCGGTGCTGGCGGAGCTGCGGGGCTGAGCCCCGTGCCGTCCCGTCCTACCGCGGCGGGCCGGAGGTGTCCGCCATCTCCCAGATCAGCAGCTCCGCCGCCGTCACCCCCACCGCCTCCAGGTCCTTCGCGTCCGTGATCCGCGCCGCGTCCCCCGGTCCCAGCTCCTCCCCCTCCAGGCGTACGTCCCCGCGCACCACGTGCACGTACGCGTACGCCGCGTCCGGTACCGCGGTGCGCTCCCCCGCCCCGAGGCGCCGTACGTGCAGCATCGCGCCCGCCCCCGGGACCGCGTACGGTGTGGAGTCCGCGATGCCGTGGACCACCTCGTAGCCGGGCTCGCCGCCCGGTTCCAGGGGGACCAGCCACATCTGGACGAAGACCAACGGGACGTCGGCGGCGTTGCGTTCCACATGCCGGACGCCGCCCGCCGCGCTGAGGCGCTGCACATCGCCGGGGCGGATCACGGAGGTGCGGCCGGTGGAGTCGCGGTGGGTCAGCTCGCCCTCCACCACCCATGTGACGATCTCCGTGTGGCTGTGCGGATGCTCGTCGAAGCCGGCGCCCGGTGCCAGCCGCTCCTCGTTGCAGGCGATCAACGCGCCGAACCGGAGGTTGTCCGGGTCGTAGTGGGGGCCGAAGCTGAAGGCGTGCAGGGACTCGATCCCGGCGCCCGGGTCCCCTCCGCGGTGGCGCCCGCCGGCGCGCCGTACGTCCATCACGGTCCCCACCGTAGCCCCGTGCCGTCCACCCATCGGGACCCGCGACGCACGGTCCCGTCCCGATAAGGCAGTCTTGTCCCCGTGCCCGAACCCGAAGCCAGGAACACCGAGACCGCAGCGCGTTCCGTCCATCCGCATGCCGCGACCCTGAAGCGGCTGGAGAAGTCGTCCGGAAGCCTCGCCGCGCAGGCCATCGCGCGCATGGACGAGACGCTGCCGTGGTACCGGGCGATGCCCCCGGAGAACCGTTCCTGGATCGGTCTGGTGGCCCAGGCGGGTATCGCGGCGTTCACCGAGTGGTTCCGGCATCCGGACGCCCCGCAGGCCATCTCCACCGATGTGTTCGGCACGGCCCCCCGCGAGCTGACCCGGGCCATCACCCTGCGGCAGACCGTGGAGATGGTGCGCACGACCATCGAGGTCATGGAGTCCGCCATCGACGAGGTGGCCGCTCCCGGCGACGAGTCCGTGCTGCGCGAGGCGCTCCTCGTGTACGCCCGTGAGATCGCCTTCGCCACCGCCCAGGTCTACGCCCAGGCCGCCGAGGCGCGCGGCGCCTGGGACGCGCGGCTGGAGTCGCTCGTCGTCAACGCCGTGCTCAGCGGGGAGGCCGACGAGGGGGCCGTCAGCCGGGCCGCGGCGCTCGGCTGGAACTCGCCGGAACATGTGTGCGTGGTGCTGGGTACCGCGCCGGACGGTGACAGCGAGCTGACGGTCGAGGCCATCCGGCGGGCCGCCCGGCACGCCAAGCTGCAGGTGCTCACCGGTGTCCTCGGGGACCGGCTGGTGGTGATCGCCGGAGGCAGTGACAATCCGCTCGCCGTAGCCAAGTCGCTCATCGGGCCGTTCGCCGCGGGTCCCGTGGTCGCCGGGCCGATCGTGCCCGATCTGCTCGCCGGGACCCGCTCCGCCCAGGCCGCCGCGGCGGGCCTCAAGGCGTGTTCCGCCTGGCAGGACGCACCGCGCCCGGTCCTGGCGGACGATCTGCTGCCGGAGCGCGCGATCGCCGGTGATCCGAGCGCGCGGGAGCAGTTGGTGGAGGAGATCTACAGACCGCTGGAGGAGGCGGGTTCCGCGCTCCTGGAGACCCTCAGCGTGTATCTGGAGCAGGCGTCCAGCCTCGAAGGCGCGGCCCGCATGCTCTTCGTTCACCCGAACACCGTGCGCTACCGGCTCCGACGTGTGACTGACGTCACCGGGTGGTCGCCCTCTGATGTACGCTCCGCGTTCACCCTGCGAATCGCGCTGATCCTGGGCCGTCTCGTCGAGGGGGATCTCCCGACCTGACCTTTTGTCGAGGGCCCACAAAACCCCCTGCGGTTCTTCGTCCCTGTCCTCACGGGCGGCCCCGGCCGTCCCCAAGAGAGAGTGTGAGAGTGCTCGTACTCGTCGCTCCCGGCCAAGGCGCCCAGACGCCCGGTTTCCTGACCCCCTGGCTCGAACTCCCCGGCGCCGCCGACCGTATCGCCACCTGGTCGGACGCCATCGGGCTCGATCTCGCCCGCTACGGCACCCAGGCCGACGCCGACGCCATCCGGGACACGGCCGTCGCCCAGCCGCTGCTGGTGGCCGCCGGTCTGCTGTCCGCCATGGCACTGGGTGACATCGTTCCCGGCGCCGTCGCCGGCCACAGCGTCGGCGAGATCACCGCCGCCGTCTTCGCGGGCGTCCTGGACGACACGGCCGCGCTGACCCTCGTACGCAAGCGGGGTCTGGCCATGGCCGACGCCGCGGCCATCACGCCCACGGGCATGTCGGCGCTGCTGGGCGGCGACCCCACGACGACGATTCCGCACCTGGAGAAGCTCGGCCTGACCCCGGCCAACGTCAACGGTGCCGGGCAGATCGTCGCCGCCGGCACCCTGGAGCAGCTCGCCGCCCTCCAGGAGGACAAGCCCGAGGGCGTGCGCCGCGTCGTCCCGCTGAAGGTGGCGGGCGCGTTCCACACGCACCACATGGCCCCCGCGGTCGACGCCCTGGCACAGGCCGCCGAGGCGCTGGCGCCCGCGGACCCGAAGGTCGCGTACGTCTCGAACAAGGACGGGCAGGCCGTCGACACCGGCGCCGAGGTGCTGCAGCGCCTGGTCGG
Organism: Streptomyces sp. PSU-S4-23; assembly: GCF_055632315.1. NCBI lineage: Bacteria > Bacillati > Actinomycetota > Actinomycetes > Kitasatosporales > Streptomycetaceae > Streptomyces > Streptomyces sp. PSU-S4-23. The sequence goes on from NZ_JBVMUU010000002.1 coordinate 2,521,925, forward strand.
CCAGGTCGCCAGCCCCGTCCGCTGGGACCTGTGCATGGAGACCTTCGAGAAGCTGGGCGCGACCGCGCTGGTCGAGGTCAGTCCCGGCGGCACCCTGACCGGCATCGCCAAGCGCGCGCTGCCGGGCGTCACGACCCTGGCCCTGAAGACCCCCGACGACCTCGCCGCGGCTCGCGATCTGATCGCCGAGCACAGCGCCTGATGGAGGAGCCCGAGAGCATGTCGAAGATCAAGGCGCGGAAGGGCGCTCCGTACGCGCGCATCCTCGGCGTGGGCGGTTACCGTCCCGTCCGGGTGGTGCCCAACGAAGTGATCCTGGAGACGATCGACTCCTCCGACGAGTGGATCCGCTCCCGCTCCGGCATCGAGACGCGGCACTGGGCGAACGACGAGGAGACCGTCGCCGCCATGTCGGTGGAGGCTGCCGGCAAGGCGATCGCCGACGCCGGGATCCCCGCCGAGCGGATCGGCGCGGTCGTCGTCTCCACCGTCTCGCACTTCAGCCAGACCCCGGCCGTCGCCACCGAGATCGCCGACAAGCTCGGCACCGACAAGGCCGCCGCCTTCGACATCTCGGCGGGCTGTGCGGGGTTCGGCTACGGCCTCACGCTCGCCAAGGGCATGATCGTCGAGGGGTCCGCGGAGTACGTCCTGGTCATCGGCGTGGAGCGGCTGTCCGACCTGACGGATCTGGAGGACCGGGCCACCGCCTTCCTGTTCGGTGACGGCGCGGGCGCGGTCGTCGTGGGCCCGTCCGAGGAGCCGCACATCGGCCCGACCGTGTGGGGCTCGGAGGGCGACAAGGCGGAAACGATCAAGCAGACCGTGCCGTGGAACGCGTACCGGGTCGGCGACGCCTCCCAGCTCCCGCTCGACGACCAGGGCAACGTCAGGTTCCCGGCGATCACGCAGGAGGGCCAGGCGGTGTTCCGCTGGGCCGTGTTCGAGATGGCGAAGGTCGCCCAGCAGGCGCTGGACGCGGCCGGGATCACCGCGGACGACCTGGACGTCTTCATCCCGCACCAGGCGAACGTGCGGATCATCGACTCGATGGTGAAGACTCTCAAACTGCCGGAGCACGTCACGGTAGCCCGTGACATCCGCACCACCGGCAACACCTCGGCCGCCTCGATCCCGCTCGCGATGGAGCGGCTCCTGGCGACCGGCGAGGCGAAGAGCGGCGACACCGCGCTCGTCATCGGCTTTGGGGCGGGTCTCGTGTACGCCGCGACGGTCGTTACTCTCCCCTAGGCACTCCGTGCCGGATCTTCGGTCCGGCACGGGCACTGCACGCACCTGCCGCTGACGCGGTGGGCGCCACACCCTCTGGATATCTACGAAGGAGCGCCTGACATGGCCGCCACGCAGGAAGAGATCGTCGCCGGTCTCGCCGACATCGTGAACGAGATCGCCGGCATCCCGGTGGAGGACGTCCAGCTGGACAAGTCCTTCACCGACGACCTGGACGTCGACTCGCTGTCCATGGTCGAGGTCGTCGTCGCCGCCGAGGAGCGCTTCGACGTCAAGATCCCCGACGACGACGTCAAGAACCTCAAGACGGTCGGCGACGCTGCCGACTACATCCTCAAGCACCAGGGCTGATCGACCGATCACCTGGGCGGACAGCCAGGCGCCGGGCCCGTGGCCCGGCCGTCGGGCCGTCGCCCCGCCACCCGGCGGTGGCGCCGTCGAATCCTCGTATCCGTTGGAGAAAGAATTCCCGTGAGCCCGACCAATCGCACCGTGGTCGTCACCGGTATCGGCGCAACCACACCGCTGGGTGGCGACGCGGCCTCTACCTGGGAGGGTCTGGTCGCCGGCAAGTCCGGTGTCCGCGCCCTGGAGCAGGACTGGGCCGCCGAGCAGGCCGTCCGCATCGCCGCACAGATCGCCGTGGATCCGTCCGAGATCTTCCCGCGGCCCCAGGCCCGACGCCTGGACCGCTCGGCGCAGTTCGCGCTGATCGCGGCCAAGGAGGCGTGGGCGGACGCCGGTTTCACCGGCAAGGCGGGCGAGGACGGCAGTATCGACCCCGACCGGCTGGGCGCGGTCATCGCCTCCGGCATCGGCGGTGTGACGACCCTCCTCGACCAGTACGACGTGCTCAAGGAGAAGGGCGTCCGCCGTGTCTCCCCGCACACCGTGCCGATGCTGATGCCGAACGGCCCGGCCGCCAACGTGGGCCTCGCCGTGGGCGCCCGCGCCGGTGTGCACACCCCGGTCTCCGCCTGCGCGTCGGGCGCCGAGGCCATCGGCTACGCCATCGAGATGATCCGCAGCGGCCGCGCCGACGTCGTGGTCGCCGGCGGTACGGAGGCGGCCATCCACCCGCTGCCGATCGCCGCGTTCGGCAACATGATGGCGATGTCCAAGAACAACGACGACCCGCAGGGCGCCTCGCGCCCCTACGACACGGCCCGCGACGGCTTCGTCCTCGGCGAGGGTGCGGGCGTCCTGGTCCTGGAGTCGGCCGAGCACGCCGCCAAGCGCGGTGCCCGCGTCTACGCGGAGGCGGTCGGCCAGGGCATCTCCGCCGACGGCCACGACATCGTGCAGCCGGAGCCCGAGGGCCGCGGCATCTCGCACGCCCTGCAGAACCTGCTCGACAGCACCGGCCTGGACCCGGCCGAGATCGTGCATGTGAACGCGCACGCCACCTCCACGCCGGCCGGTGACGTGGCCGAACTGAAGGCGCTGCGCAAGGTCTTCGGCGACGACGCGGACCACATGGCGGTCTCCGCGACCAAGTCGATGACGGGCCATCTGCTCGGCGGCGCCGGGGGCGTGGAGTCGGTGGCGACCGTCCTCGCGCTCTACCACCGCATCGCCCCGCCGACGATCAACGTCGAGAACCTCGACCCCGAGGCCGAGGCCAACGCCGACATCGTCCTCGGCGAGGCCCGCAAGCTGCCCGTCCAGGGCCGCATCGCCGCGCTGAACGACTCCTTCGGCTTCGGCGGGCACAACGTGGTGCTGGCGTTCCGGACCGTCTGACGGTTCGACGTCCGACGTCCTTGCGAACGGCGTGTGGCCCGGACTCCCCTGGGGAGTCCGGGCCACACGCCGTTGCCCGCCGGATGCCGCGTGAACGCCTCTAGACGACCTGGTGGAGCCAGCGGACCGGTGCTCCCTCGCCCGCGTAGCGGAACGGCTCCAGCTCGTCGTCCCACGGCTTGCCGAGCAGCCTGGCGAGTTCGGCCTCCAGGTCCGTCTCGTCGCGCTGGGAGCGCAGCAGGGCGGCGCGCAGCCGGTCCTCCGGGATCAGGATGTCGCCGTGCAGGCCGGTGACGGCGTGGAAGATGCCGAGGTCGGGGGTGCAGCTGTAGCGCTCGCCCTCGGCGGTCGGGCACGGCTCCGCGGTGACCTCGAAACGCAGCAGCTGCCAGCCGCGCAGGGCGGAGGCGAGTTTGGATGCGGTGCCGGCCTCGCCCTGCCAGGAGAACTCGGATCTCCAGGTGCCGGGGGCGGCGGGCTGCCGGATCCAGTCGAGGTTGACGCGTGTCCCCAGCACGCCCGCGACGGCCCACTCGACGTGCGGGCACAGTGCGCGTGGCGCGGAGTGCACGTACAGGACTCCACGTGTCGTCACCTGAACCTCCGGGCAGACCGCGACATCTTGTAACTTTACGGAACGGGCGTGGCGGGGCGGCCACGGGGCGAGGCTACCGTGCGTGGGGGCAAGGAGTGTGACGTACCGTCGGTCCAGGTGCCCGCAAACTCCGAGGTTTCACCCAAGGGGACGCGGGGCTGACCCAGCGTGTTCGAAACGCTGCCCGAACGACTGCGTACGCGGACCGACCACCGGGTACGACGAACGAGGGGACCAGGGGATGCGGAAGCCAGACCACCGATCGCGGGCCGCCGTCGCGATCGCCGCCGCGGCCGTCCTGGGGCTCGCCGGATGCGACGCCTCCCGCGGCGACGGGACCGCCACGCGGAGCAGCACCGCCTCCGCGAGGCCCACGCCGGTCTGGAACCCCTCCCCCCGCTCGATCGCCGCCGTCGGCGACTCCATCACGCGCGGCTTCGACGCCTGCACCGTGCTGTCGGACTGCCCCGAGGTGTCCTGGGCGACGGGCAGCGACGTCGGGGTCGACAGCCTCGCCGTGCGGCTGCTCGGGGCGGCGGGGGCCGCGGAGCGCAGCTGGAACTACGCGGTGACGGGGGCCCGGATGTCCGATCTGGCCGGGCAGGTCGCCCAGGCCGTGCCGAGGAGGCCGGAGCTGGTGACGGTGATGGTCGGCGCGAACGACGCCTGCCGCTCCACCACCTCGGCGATGACGCCGGTCGACGACTTCCGTGACGAGTTCCAGGACGCGATGGACGTGCTGCGCGCGTCGCTGCCCAGGACGCAGGTGTACGTCTCCAGCGTGCCGAACCTGAAGCGGCTGTGGTCCGAGGGCCGTGGCAGCCCGCTGGGCAAGCAGGTGTGGAAGCTGGGCATCTGCCCCTCGATGCTGGGTGACGCGGACGCGCTGGACGCCGCGGCGACCAGGCGGCGGGACAAGGTGCAGGCCCGCGTGGAGGGGTACAACCGGGTCCTGAGGGAGGTGTGCGCAAAGGACCGGCGGTGCCGTTTCGACGGCAACGCGGTCTTCGACTACCGCTTCGGGGCCGCGCAGTTGAGCCAGTGGGACTGGTTCCATCCGAGCCGGAACGGTCAGGCCAGGCTCGCCGAGATCGCCTACCGCGCCGTCACCGCCAAGGACCCCGTGACCTAGGGTTTCCCCATGAGCGAACGTTTCGGCACACTTTCCGACGGCACACCGGTCCACCGCTGGACCCTGGAGCGCGGCGGGGTGCGGGTGCGCGTCCTGTCGTACGGCGGGATCGTGCAGTCCGTGGAGGTCCCCGACCGGGACGGACGCCCGGCGGACGTGGTGCTGGGCCTGCCGGACCTGGAGGGCTATCTGAGCAACCCGGGGCCGTACCTCGGCGCGCTGATCGGGCGGTACGCCAACCGCATCGCCGGCGCGCGCCTCCCCCTCGACGGCCGGACGTACGCGCTCGAACCGAACGACGGACCGAACACGCTGCACGGGGGCGCCGGGGGCTTCGACAAGCGACCGTGGGACGGCGAACCGGTCGAGCACGGCATACGGCTGTCGCGGGTGAGCCCGCACGGCGAGGAGGGCTTCCCCGGCCGGCTGGAGGTCTCGGCGACGTACACCCTCGACGCGGACGGCGCGCTGCGGATCGCGTACGAGGCGGTCACGGACGCGCCGACCGTGGTCAGCCTGACGAACCACTCGTACTGGAACCTGGCCGGTTCGGGGAACGCGGGCGGACACGAGCTGCGGATCGCCGCCTCACGGTTCACCCCCGTGGACGGGGACCTGATCCCGGCCGGCGCGCCGCGGGACGTGGACGGCACCCGCTTCGACTTCCGGACGGCCCGGACCACCGGCTCCGGCTACGACCACAACTTCGTGCTCGACAAGGGCGTGACCGGCACCCCGGTCGAGGTCGCCGAGCTGCACGATCCGGCGTCCGGGCGGGTCCTCACCGTGGCCACGACGGAGCCGGGGCTGCAGCTGTACACCGCGGACCACATCGGCGGCCCGTTCGTGCCCGGCGCCGGGATCGCCCTGGAGACGCAGCACTTCCCGGACTCCCCGAACCGGCCGGACTTCCCGAGCACGCTGCTGCGGCCGGGCGCGGTGTACCGCTCGCAGACGGTGTACGGCTTCGGCGTACGGGCTGAGGACCTGTGCTGAGTTCCCCGCCCGCGCCCCGCGCAGACGACGGAGAACTCGGAACAGGCGCTAGCTAGCGCAGTAGGCGGGCAAGTGCGGTCGGCTGGAGCTCGGGGACGTGGTCGTCATGTCCGACGGGTACCGCCGCACCCGATCGGGGTGATCGGCTGCGTTGACGTACACGTGCGCGAAGCAATCACACGTTAGGGCGGCCGAGTTGAGATCAGCGGGCTCAGGCGCGTACAACTGCGACAACAGGGCCTCTTGGTACTGCTCGGTTCGGTTCGCACCTCCGAGCTACCAAGGGCCCTGCCTTCATGCACCTACCATCAGAAGATCACCCCGGCGGGAAACCTGTTCAACCCGCACGTTCCGTGATCGGTTTAGATACGGCTTCTGACGACGACCCTGCTATATGTACATTGCCGCGTAGTACCGCAGGTTGGGCCAGGTTTGACTGCCGACGACGCCGTCGACCGTCATCACGGTGTATCCGGACCTGTCGTTCACATAGGACTGGAAAGCCTTGGCAGCGGCCTTGGAGTTGCTCCCGAAGACACCGTCGATCGTGCCAGGGTCGAACCCAACCTTCTTGAGCAGACACTGGGCCTCGATGCCCGAACTCGATACTCCGGTGGAGCTGGGAATGACCGTCGTACCGCTGTAATAGCCGGCGTACCCGTTGACCCCCGATTGGGTGTAGTGACAGGTGTACGCCTGGGCAGAGGTGGAGCCGGCAAATGCCGCGGGGGCGCCAATGGTGCTAGTGATCAGCGTCGCGGCGGTCAAAGCCATCGCGATGTTTCTCCGTGAAGCCATGTCGTCTCCCTCGTGTGATGATCCTGTGGCGACCGTGGGGATCAGAATGCGGCAATCACGCATACCACCGCGACGTTCCGTGCAACGATTCGAGCACGTTCGAACAGGCGGCCGCGGAACCAGCAGGGCCAGGGCCGGACAGCGGGAGGATCATGATCGAGCTCACCGTGGACGCCGTCGGGCTCGCCCGCTCACGTTTCGCCGTCTCGCCACTCCACGAGGTCGTCGCGACGCTGCTGCCCTGGGGTGTGAAACCGGGCCCCCTGACGCCGATCCGTGGGTCGCTCGCGCCTGGCGCATACTGCGGCGGGAGCGGCTGCCTCTGCTATCGGAACTGGCTCGGGACGAGACAGGGTATGTACCCGACTTCCTCAGCCCGCATCCCTCAGGGCCCGCTCCCTCGGTCCAGGAGCAGCTGGAACGAATTCGTGCACCCCGCCCGAGCGCGTCCTGGGCGAGTTGGGGGCCTTGCGCGACGGGCGGCCGCTGAGCGGCCTCGCCGGTTCCGGAATGCCGGCGGGTGTGTGGCGTGCCATGGGCCGGGGAGGTGGGCACGTGGCCCGGCAGGCGGCGGACGAGATGCGACGCCATTGGGACCTCGCGTTCGCCCTCACCCTCGGCGTGCCCAAGAAGGTCACCTGTGGCACGCCACTTCAGCATGCCCTCACACGTTCCCGCAGGTCAGGCCGCACTGGTCCTAGACACGACGCGCGACTGTCAAACCCGGGTCACTGGTGGAGACGTAGCGGAAAGTGTCGTCTGCCGGGGGAGATCCGAGGAGCCTGTTCCGCCCCCTACCGGCTTCCCCCCAGCCAGCCGGGATCCCTCGGGTGTACGGCGGTAGAGCACCGATCGGCCGGACCGGGCGCGGGCGACGAGGCCTGCCCGGTGCAGTACGCCGAGGTGGTAGGAGACCGTGGCGGGGCTGAGGAAGTGTCGTGCCGCCAGCTGGGCGGTGGAGGTGGGATGTGCCAGTGCGGCGAGCAGTCCGGCGCGGGTGGGGCCGAGCAGCTGGGCCATCTCGGGAGACGGGGCTGCTGGGGCGATGGTGTTGGCAATGGCCTTGTCGCGCACGGGGTAGACGAGCATCGGGGGCCGGTCTCCGTCGCGCGTTGTGTCCACGGCCACGGCCGGCTGAGGTGCGACGAGTGACGGCACGACAACGACCAGGGGCACGGGCCGCGCGATCCGGAACCGGCTCTCGACACGCAGGGTTCCGTCGGCCCACCGGATGCCGGGGTGCAGGGAGTTGAAGAGCCTGGCCGCTCCGTGCCGGGCCAGCACGCCGGCGCATCGGTCGACCTCCGCGTCGAGGGCGGCTTTGGCGGCTTCCCAGTGCGGGGCGAAGGCCAGCTCCCAGTAGCGCCATATCTCGTCCGCCACCTGTCGGGCCACGTGTGCGCCGCCCCGCGCCATGGCCCGCTGTACCCCCCTCGGTAGCTCGGAACCGGCGAGGCCGCTCCGCGGCCGGCCGTCACGCAACGCCTCCAGCTCACCCAGTACACGCCCGGGCGGAGTGCACCGGACCCGCTCCAGCTCCTCCTCGACGGTGGGCGAAGGCCCGGACGGATGCGGGCTGAGAAAGTCGGGCACGTACCCGCCCCCGTCCAGGGCCAGTTCGGACAGCAGGGGCAGCCGTGCCCGGCGCAGCACGCGCCGGGCACGAGCGACCCACGGATCGGCATCCGGGGCCGGTCGCAGACCCCAGGGCAGCAGCGTCGCGACGACCTCGTGCAACGGCGAGACCGCGAAGCGGGAACGGGCGAGCCCGGCGGCGTCCACGGTCAGCTCGATCATGACCCTCCCGCTGGCCGCGCGGCCGTCCCTTCGAATCTGCTCGAATCGTCGCACGGAACGTCGCGGTGACAGGCCTGATCGGCGCAAGCTGATGGCCCGCGGCGTGGTCGCCGACGGAGCCGAGGGGGAGCGTATACGCGAAGGACGCGCGGGATTTAGGGGCGCGGCGGCAAGCGCGGCCCGAAAAATACGTCGGCATGTACTCGACATGGAGGGGAACTATGCGGGCCAGGACCAAGTCTGGGGTGGCGAAGGTGGCGGCGGCGCTCACGGCAGCTGCGGGGTTGGCGGTGCTGTCCCCGACCCAGCAGGCGTACGCGGGGGCGTCCTGCTCACTGGCTGGCTGCTCAACCACCTGGAACTACTCCAATCTCGGCGTGTACGCGGTGAAGAATTGGACCTGCAGTTCCGGAACGACGGGGACAGCGAGCACCGGCTGCGTCTCTCTGTCTACAACCAAATGGATTTACTACGGCCAGCGCACGCCGAGCGGCCAGGACTGGGACGCTTTCCGGGTAGACGCTGGGTACTGCTACCTCGTGGAACTGCACACGCCGGGCAAGAAGTGGCACATGCGCTATGACCGGAGGGCCTACTCCACTCCGGTCTACGTGAAGGTCGAGGACTGGGGGACGGCTTACGTCCGCGGCCAGTCAACGACCACTTGTCCGTGAGCCGGTACCTACTTCGGCGATGGTGACAACGCCGAACTGGCAGCCTGCCGGACGTGCGAGAGGTTCGAGGTCCTCGCACCTCTCGCATACTCCACTCACCACAGTGGTGTCCTGGCGGTCGCCCGAGAGGTAGCCGACCGCGTGTGCACCCGCGATGGCGGCGGGCTCCTCGCCGGTGCGGCTATCAGGATGGCGTCCCGGACAGCGACGGCCCGTCCGATTGCACCTGGACGTTTGCGATAGACCCCCATAGCCGGTGGGAAAGCCGTGCGCCAGGTGCGCCAGTTTCTGGCGCACGGTCCGGTCGGTCTGTGGCGGTGTCATCTGCTGGGCAAAGAGGGCCGCGTGCATGTCGGTGGTGTGGCCGGTGCTGGTGAGCAAGCCGGTGACCGGGACGAATGCCGGATCCAGGCGTGGGTTGAGGGCGTCCTCAAGACGGGCGCGTACGTGGGCGGCGTGGCGGCGCAGATTGCCGTGCAGCCGGTCGGCCTCGCGGGCGGTGCACAGGACCAGGTCGGCGAGTTCGCCCACCGCAGCGCCCCGCTACACTAGCCGCCCTCGCCCCGCATCCGCTTCGCCGCCCGGCCGAGCAGGGTCATCGCCCCCAGGCACACCAGCAGGACCGAGCCCCCCACCGCCGTCGGCGCCGGACTGCCGTCCTTGATCCCGTTGCCGGTCACCGTCGTGGCCAGCACGAGGATGATCGAGTACAGGCTCATGCCCACCTTGGCGCCGGCCGGAATCACCTGGAGCAGCTGCGGGACGGTCGTCGCGGCGGCGAGTCCCATGGCGAACGGGATGAACGCGCCGAGGACGAGCGCGCCGAACCCGAAGGAGTTGCCGTAGGCGCCCCAGCCGGCGCCCTTGACGAGCAGATAGCCCGCGGCTGCGAAGGACAGCAGGGCGAGCAGGCCGTTGATGTACGCGGCCTGCGTGGCGGCCTTGCGGGCGCTCGGCAGGTGCGCGGCCGGCGAGCGCCAGGCGTCCGGGGTGATCAGGCGCAGCTGCCGCCGGAGGGCGTTCATCCTCACCATCGTGACGACGCCGACGGTCACGAGGACCAGGCCGACGGCCGCGGCGACGAGACCGGACGGCTTCTGTGTGATGCCGTAGTGGACGCCGCCGAAGGTCAGCGGGATGCCCAGGACGAACGAGACCGCGTAGGTCTTCGACTTCTGCTGGATGCGCAGCACCAGCTGCCGCTGATCCGTGGTCAGGTTCGGGTCGAGCCGCATGTGTCCCTCGCCCAGCCTCTGTTGCGGTGCCTGGGGCTGCTGCGGCGGGTACGGCTGCTGCGGGTGGCCGCCCTGCTGGGACGGGTGGTACGGGGGCTGCTGTCCGTAGGGACCCTGCGGCGGGTAGGGACCCTGCGGCGGGTACGGGCCCTGCGGCGGGTACGGGCCCTGCGGCTGGTTTGGGTGCATGCGTTCTCCCCCGAACGGCGTGTTCCGGCCCGCGAGTCTGCCACAGCCCACCGAGGGCGACGAGCCCCGGCCCGGAGGTCAGGTCCCGGACCGGGGCTGCTGTGCGGGGAACTCGTCCCGGCCCGACGGTAATCGTCGCCGTCACCCGGCCGCCGGCGATCGAACGGCGGGCCTGGATCTCGTACGAACTCTTCACAAACGCCCGGGGCGTCAGGCCGCAGGCACCGCCGCGACGACCTCGACCTCGACCTGCGCCTCGGGCCGGAAGAGCCGTGGCACCTCGAAGGTCATGCTGGTGGGCGGAGTCCCGGCGAGGAACGTCCGGCGCACGGCGCCGTATTCCTCGAGTCGGCCGATGTCGGTCAGATAGGTGCGGATGTTGATGACGTCGGCGAGGGTGGCGCCGTGCGCCCTGAGCAGGGCGTCGATGGTCTCGAAGACGCCGCGGGTCTGCTCGGCGAGCGTCGCGCCCTCGGCGATCTGGCCGGACAGGAACAACAGCGCGCTGCCATCGGCCTGTTCGACCCGCGCGACCTGGGAGTAGTACGGGCTGAGCGGCTGGGGCGCGGAGGCGGGGTTGCCCAGGGTGATCTGCATGGCGCCGACGCTATGACCGCGCCCGGAATGCGACAAGCGAATGTCTAGCATGGCTGCCATGTCGACCTCACATGGCACGGTGGTGTCCGGCGTCCCCGACCTGTCCACCGTGTGGCTGCGGGTGTTCCTGGAGGTCGCCCGGCGGGGCTCGTTCACTCTGGCGGCGCGCTCGCTCGGCTGGACGCAGTCCGCGGTGTCCCGGCAGATCGCCGCGCTGGAGTCGGCGCTGGGCGGGGCGCGCCTGTTCGACCGGCTGCCGCGGGGCGTGCGGCTCACCGAGGCGGGCCGGATCCTCGTGCCGCACGCGGAGGCGGTGTCGGACTCGCTGCACTCGGCGGCGCGCGAGTTCACCGCGCTGCACGAAGTGTCCGGCGGGCGGCTGAGGTTCGGGGCGTTCGCCACCGCCGACGCGGCCCTGGTACCGCGTGCCCTGGCCGCCTTCCGCACCCGCCACCCCCGCGTCCGGGTCTCCCGTGAGGAGGGCCTCACGCCCGTCCTCCTGGACCGGCTCACCGCGGGGCACCTCGACCTGACGGTCGTCTCCACGACGGGCCGGCCCCCGCTGGACGCCCACGACCTCCACCACCTGCTCGACGAGTCCCTGTACGTCGCCGTCCCCGCCGGCCATCCCCTCGCGGACCATCCGGGGCCCGTGCGGCTCGGCCGGCTCGCCGACGACGACTGGATCTCCGGCGCCCCGCGCCCCGAGGGCACCCTCCTCGACGCGGCCGTACGCCAGGGCTTTTGCCCGCGCATCGCCCATGTCGTGGCCGAGTGGACCGCCAAACTCGGATACGTCGCCGCGGGCCTCGGGGTGGCCCTGGTCCCGGCGCTCGCCGCCGAGTCCGTACGGCCCGACGTCGCGCTGCTCGCGGTGCTGGACGAGGGCGCGCCGGCCCGGGCGGTGTACGCAGCGACGGCGCGCGGGCGGTCCCTGTCACCGGCCGCCGAGGCGTTCATCGGGGCCCTGCGGGACGCGGCGGCCCATGTGCCCGCGCCGGCGCGGGAGGGTGCCGGCTGATCCGGGCACCGTGGCCCCCGCCCCTTCCGTCACGCGATACTGCGGCCGTCCGGCGGCACACCCACTGCGACGGAAGGAACTGAACTCCCTTGCCTCCCATACGTGTTCGGACAGGCATCCTGGGACTGGCGCTACTCGCGGGACTCACGGCGCCACCGGCCGCGGCGGCGGACCCGGCGCCCACCGCGACCGTCGAGGAGCAGCGCCTCGACCGGGCCACCCCGCAGGAGATCCTCCAGCGCTCCGGATTCGACTCCGTGGCCCCGCGGTTCGCGCGGGCGCTGGCGCGGACCGGGTCGTACGCGCAGGCGGAGCGCATCGTCACCTGGCAGGGGTCGCGGCTGTGGCGTCGAGCCGTCGACCGGGCGCAGGGGCGGGGGCCGGCGGACTGCGGGGGGCGCGAAGCGCTTCCCTGCCAAGGCGGTGGCCTGAGCCGGGACGACGACCGGCCGCTGTACTGGGCGCGGCTCGGCATGACGCGGGAACTGCGCGCCTGGCAACCGGGGTTCGGGCTGTCGGACACCCAGCGCGGCAGGCTGCTCTCGGCGCTGGAGACCGCCTCACGCGGCCAGGACACGATCCGGTACCCGCACGGTGTGCGGCGGATCCTGGTCACCGGGTTCGACCCGTTCACGCTGGACCGGGACATCCGGACATCCAACCCGTCCGGGGCCGCCGCACTCGCGCTGGACGGCACCACGGTGCGGACGGCGGACGGCCCTGCGCGCATCGAGGCCGCCGTGTTCCCGGTGCGCTGGCGGGACTTCGCGGAAGGGACGGTGGAGCGCACGCTGCGGCGGCGGCTGCCGCACCTGGACCTGTTCACGACGGTGAGCCAGGGACGGGTCGGCCGCTTCGACATCGAGCGGACCAACGGGGCCTGGCGGGGCGGCTTCCCGGACAACGACAACCTCGGCAGCACCGGGATCGTCCCGGTCCGCGATCCGGCCGGCCAGCCGCAGTGGACGTCCACGACCCTCCCGTACCGGGCGATCACGGCCGCGGACACCGGGCGCTTCCCCGTGTACGACCACACGGAGGTGACCGAGATCCCGGCGGGAGGCACCGGTCCCGTCGTACGGCCGGACGGACCGACCGCGGGCTCGACGGCACGGGCCGGGGGCGGCGGCAACTACCTGTCCAACGAGATCGCGTACCGGGCCACGCTGCTGCGGGACCGGCTCGGACTGCACGACACGCTGCCGGGCGGGCATGTCCACACGCCGGTGCTGCGGTTCGGCACGGGGAACACGGACCCGGCGACGGGGGCGGTCACCGACCCGGAGTTCGTGCGCAACCGGCTCGACATCATCGCGCAGGTGCGGGCGATCGTGGTGGCGGCGGCGAACGCGACGTCCGGCGTCAGTGCGGCGGAGGGGACGGGAGGCTGACCCCGGGGCCGGCCGGGACGGCGGCGGGCGGGCGGGTCACGGAGTGGCCTCCTCCGGGGCCGGGGACCGCTCGGGGCCGTTCCCGGCGGTCTCCTCGCCCATCAGGTCGCGGGCCAGCAGCGTGGCGCCCGCGACCGCGCCCGGCATCAGGAAGACGGCCGCGAAGGGCACGAGGAAGGCGAGGGCGAGAGGGGTGCCGAAGCCCCAGACCAGGAGCCGGCGGGAGCGCAGCAGGGCGAGGCGCTCGCGGAGCGCTACACCGCGGCGCTGGAGGGCGACGGCGGCGAGTTCCTCGGCGAGGAAGAAGCCCGTGACGAAGAACCCGACGACGGGGACGACGGTCTGGCCGACGAACGGGAGGAAGCCGAGCGCGAAGAGCAGGACACCCCACAGCGCGGCCCGGACCAGGACGCGCAGGCTGTCGCGGAGCGAGATCCACACTTCGCGGATCAGGGGCAGCTCCGACCGCGGGGCGGTGCCGTCCGGGGAGACGTCGCGGTCGACCTTCTCCGAGAGGCTCTCGTAGAAGGGCTGGCCGACGACCAGGGTGACGGCGGTGAAGGTGAGGACGGCCAGGAGCAGGGCGAGGGCGAACAGCACGGCGGTCAGGAAACCGCGGAAGAGGCCGGGCCAGGGGCTCGGCCAGGTGTCGGCGAAGGGGGTGGCCCAGGCGACGAGGTCCTCGCCCCACAGCGCCAGGGCGGTGAGCGCGGCGGCGTAGAGCACGAGGGTGACGAGGCCGGGCAGCAGACCGAAGCGGTACTGCCTGCCGTGCCGGGCCATCCATCGCTGCCCCTTCAGCAGATGGCCGAATCCCGTCCCGAGATCGCGCATGGGGGAACCCTATCGCTGCCGCGCCGTGCCGGGCCGGGCACGGGTCGAGGGCCGCATCCCACGTCCAGAGATGCGGCCCTCGTCGAACACAGCGCCATGGGCCGGATGATCGTCACCGCGGCGCCGCCGGGAGGGTTCAGAGCCTGACGACCATCTTCCCGGTGTTGTCGCCGCGCAGGACGCCGAGGAACGCCTCCAGGTTGTTCTCGATGCCCTCCACGACGGTCTCGCGGTACTTCAGGGCACCGGAACGCACCCAGGCGCCGACCTCCTCGACGAACTGCGGCTGCAGGTCGTAGTGGTCGTTGACGAGCAAGCCCTCGATCCGGCCGCGGGTCTGGATCAGGCGGGCCAGGTTCTTCGGACCCGGGGCGGGCTCGGTGTCGTTGTAGACGGAGATCATGCCGCACACGGCGATGCGGCCGCCGCGGTTGAGGGAGCCGATGGCGGCCTCCAGGTGGTCCCCGCCCACGTTGTCGAAGTACACGTCGATCCCGTCGGGGGCGGCCTCCCGCAGTTGTGCGCTCACGGGCCCGTTGCGGTAGTTGAAGGCCGCGTCGAAGCCGTACTCCTCGACCAGCAGCTTGACCTTCTCGTCGGAGCCGGCGGAGCCGATGACCCGCGAGGCGCCCTTCAGCCTGGCGATCTGCCCGACCTGGCTGCCGACGGCCCCGGCGGCACCCGACACGAACACCGCGTCGCCCTCCGTGAAGGCGGCGGTGCGCAGCAGTCCGGCGTAGGCGGTGAGCCCGGTCATGCCCAGCACGCCCAGGTACGCGGACAGCGGTGCCGCCTCCGGGTCCACCTTGACGGCGTTCCCGGCGTCCACGACGGCGTACTCGCGCCAGCCGAAGAAGTGCAGGACATGGTCGCCGGGCTCGATGCCCTCGGCGTTGGAGGCGACGACCTCGCCGACCGCGCCGCCCTGCATCGGCTTGTTCAGCTCGTAGGGCGCGACGTAGGACTTGGCGGCGCTCATCCGGCCGCGCATGTACGGGTCGACGGAGACGTACACGTTCCGCACGAGCACCTGGCCCTCACCCGGCTGCCGGACCTCCGCCTCGACGAGGGCGAAGTCCCCGGGCCCGGGCCAGCCGACCGGCCGGCTGAGGAGGTGCCATTCGCGGCTGACGGCGGGGAGCGTGGGGGCGTTGGACATGGCGGCCTTTCCTCACATGCTGCGGCGGCTCAAATACTTCAGTACCTGAAACAACCATGCGCCTGAATATTTCAGCATGTCAAGTGGAGCGGTAGCCTGGACGCCATGGCCACCCAGAGGACACCCCGCATCGACCCGCTGACCCTGGAGGTCGTGGAGCTCATCGGCACGGTCGTGGCCCGCTACCACGAGGAGTACGAGGAGGCCGCGGCCGAGCACGCGCTGACCGGCGCGCAGGCACGCCTGCTGAGCCTGCTGTCGCTGGAGCCGCTGCCGATGCGGCGGCTGGCGCAGAAGCTGAAGTGCGAGCCGTCCAATGTCACCGGCATCGTGGACCGGCTGGAGACGCGGGGCCTGGTGGAACGCCGCCCGGACCCGGCGGACCGCCGGGTGAAGCTGGCGGCGGCAACGGAGGAGGGCCGCCGGGTGGCCCGCGGCCTGCGGGACTCCCTGGACTTCGCCCGCGAGCCGCTGGCCGCCCTGTCCCGCGAGGAACGCCTGTCCCTGCGGGACCTGCTGGTCCGCATGCTGGAGGCATGACCCCGGCCCCGCGCGGCGGTACCCGGTGAGCCGCTAGGTGCACCACCACAGAAACCGGTTGCAGGTGTTCGTGGGGGACGGAGCGGGGGGCGGGGTCGTGGGCCCCGGGTCCGCCGAGGGCGTGCTCGCCGTCCCGGTCGACGTCGCCGTCGGCGCCGGGGCCGGGGAGCCCGGCAGCCCGGTGGCGGCGGGCGACGGCGTCTGCGGGCTCTTCGAGCCGTCGGGCCCGGTGGCCTTCGGGGACTCGGACACCGACGGCGACGCGGACGCCGTGGCCGATGCCGGGCGGGCCGACCCGGCGGTCCCCGCACTCCCGTCGCCGGCCGACGGATCGGCCGTGTCCCCGGCGCCGGCGGAACTGTCCGCCGACTCGTTCCCGGCGGTCGCCGTCCTGGGGATGGATCCCGGTGCCTCGATGCCGAGTTCGGCCAGGCTCAGCCCACCGGCCGCCAGCAGCAGGCCGGCCCCGACGAACAGCGCCCGCCGCCGGCGCCGCCGGTGCGCCGCCGCCTTGCGGTCGCGACGCGCGGCCCGCCCCCCGGCGGCCGGGTCACGCTGGGCGGGCGCCCCGCGCCCCTTGGCCCGCCGCCGGTTCTGGGCGCGCCCGGGCCGCACGGGCTCGTCCGCGTCGGCGGCCCCGGTTGCCTCGAAGCCTTCCGGACCACCAGGGGCGTCGAAGCCGCCGTGGGCGTCGGCCCCGTCGTAGCCGTCACCGGCGATGTGCGCGTCGGCGTGGTCCGCGTACGCGCGCAGTTCTTCGACCGATGAGCCGCACCCCGGGCACGCGAGGGCGCCGTTGAGGTGCCGTCGGCACGGGTGGCAGTAGTCCATGACGCGGGAAGAGTAAGTTCCTCGCCGGTAACGTTCCTAGTGGCCGCTGTGAAAATTGTGTGGTGAACCGCGGGTGAACCCTGCGGCGAGTTGATCACGGCCCGGGGAACCGGCACCGGCATCCTTGCCGAAACCGTTATGCGTGCGACCCATTGACACCCCCACCGACCCCTCCTTACTGTCACGCCAGCATTTCGAACGTGTGACGAAATATCGAACAATCCATGTGGGCCGACGCAGCACCACGACGAGGCAACAAGGGGCAACTGCCGTGCGCATCACCGGAATCAGCACACATGTGGTCGGGACGCCGTGGCGCAACCTGACCTATGTCCAGGTGCACACCGACGAGGGCGTCACCGGCGTCGGCGAGACCCGGATGCTGGGCCACACCGACGCGCTGCTCGGCTACCTGCACGAGGCGGAGGCCAACCACATTCTCGGCTCCGACCCGTTCGCGGTGGAAGACCTCGTACGCCGGATGAAGTACGGCGACTACGGCCGCGCGGGTGAAATCGTCATGTCCGGCATCGCGGTCGTGGAGATGGCCTGCTGGGACATCAAGGGCAAGGCCCTCGGCGTCCCCGTCTGGCAGCTCCTCGGCGGCAAGGTCACCGACAGGGTGAAGGCGTACGCCAACGGCTGGTACACCACCGAGCGCACCCCGGAGGCGTACCACCGGGCCGCCCGGCAGGTCATCGCCCGCGGCTACCGGGCCCTGAAGATCGATCCCTTCGGCACCGGCCACTTCGAACTGGACCACGAGCAGACCCGTTACGCCGTCTCCCTCATCGAGGCCGTCCGCGACGCCATCGGTCCGGAGACCGAGCTGATGCTGGAGATGCACGGCCGCTTCTCCCCCGCCACCGCCGTCCGGCTCGCCCGCGAGCTCGCGCCGTTCGCACCGGCGTGGCTGGAGGAGCCGGTCCCGCCGGAGAACCTCAAGGCGCTGCAGAAGGTCGCCGCGAAGACCGACATCCCTCTCGCCACGGGCGAACGGATCCACGACCGCATCGAGTTCCGCGAACTCTTCGAGGACCAGGCCGTGGACATCCTGCAGCCCGACGTCGGCCATATCGGCGGCATCTGGGAGACCCGGAAGCTGGCCGCGACCGCCGAGACGCACTACATGCTCGTCGCTCCGCACAACGTGGGCGGGTCCGTCCTCACCGCCGCCTCCCTCCAGGTCGGCTTCACCTCCCCCAACTTCAAGATCCTGGAGCACTTCAACGACTTCGCCGACGCGGAGATCAAGAAGGTGGTCAAGGGGGCGCCGGAGGTCGTCGACGGCTACTTCCACCTCTCCGACGCCCCGGGGCTCGGCGTGGAGCTGGACACGGACGCGGCGGCGGAGTTCCCGCAGCAGCAGGCCCGGTTCGACCTGTGGTCCGAGGGCTGGGAGCAGCGCAGGCCGAAGGGGGCGAAGTGAGCACCGCGGTCGTCGTCGAGGCGCCGGGCACCCACCGCCTGGTGCCGCACGAGCCGGTCGCGCCCGGCCCCGGCGAGGCGCTGGTCCGCGTCCACGCCGTCGGCATCTGCGGCAGCGACCGCGAGGTCTACCAGGGCAACCGGCCCGAGGGATATGTGCGCTACCCGCTCGTCCCCGGCCACGAGTGGTCCGGCACGGTGGAGGCGGTCGGCGCGGGGGTGCCCGAGGCGCTCACCGGCCGCAAGGTCGTCGGGGAGGGCTTCCGCAACTGCCAGGTCTGCGACCGCTGTCACGCGGGCGAGACGACCCTGTGCACGGCGGGGTACGAGGAGACCGGTTTCACCCGGCCGGGCGCGATGGCCCCCACCCTCACCCTGCCGGCCCGTCTGCTGCACGTGCTGCCGGACGGCGCGGACCTGACGGCGGCGGCCCTCCTGGAGCCCGCCGCCTGCGTCGCGGCCGCCGCGCTGAAGGCGGACGCGCGGCCCGGCGAGCGGGTCGCGGTCGTCGGCACCGGCACGCTCGGCATGTTCGCCGTGCAGTTCCTGAAGGCGGTCTCCCCCCTCGACCTGCTGGTCGTGGGGACGCGCCGCGACCGCGAGGCGCTGTCCCGGCGGTTCGGCGCCACCAGCTTCCGCACACGGGACGAGGAGCTTCCCGACGACGTCGACGTCGTCATCGAGACCGCCGGGTCCGCGTCCGCCGCGCGCACCGCCGCCTCGCTGCTCCGGCGCGGGGGACGCCTCGTCCTGACGGGCATCCCGGCCCCGGGCGCGGAGGGCCTCGACCCGACCGTCCTGGTGGTGCGGCAACTGGAGGTGCACACCGTGTTCGGGGCTCCGCCGGAAGCCTGGGCGCACGCGGTGCGGGTCTTCGGCGCGGGACTGCTCGATCCCCTGCCGCTGGTCACGCACGAGCTGCCGCTCGCCGAGTTCCCACAGGCCATCGAGCTGGTGGGGGCGGGCGATCCGAAGGTCGGGAAGATCCTGCTGCGGCCCTGACACCTGCGAGCCGTACGCCGGTGCGGGGCGACCTGACGGGTTCCGCACCGGCGTACATCCCGGCCCTTCCACACCCTCAGCCGCGAACCTCGTCCGAAATACCGAACATGAAGGACACCTTGTGATCGACTCCGCTACGGCAGCCCGCAGGCCCGGTGAGCAGGCGCTCGCCGCGCTCGGCCTGGGCGCGCCCGCCCTCTCCCCCGCCGACGCCTCGCCCCACACCTTCCCCGGGGGCGGCCGCTGGCGCACCGAGGTCCCCTCGTGCGAGGGACCCGAGGCGCTGGCCGTGGTCCTCAAGGAGTCCGCACGGCTCGATGTGCCGGTCCACCGGATCAGCCAGGGCAGCGGCGTGTGGATGCTGACCGACTCCGAGATAACCGAGATGGTCGAGGCGACCGGCGAGCGCGACATCGAACTGTGCCTGTTCACCGGGCCGCGCGGCACCTGGGACATCGGCGGCTCGGTGCGCTCCGACTCGCACGGAGCCGGGCTGCGGGCCCGCGGTCACGACGCCGTCGCCGGCTGCGTCGAGGACGCCGTACGGGCCACGGAGCTGGGCGTGAAGTGCCTGCTCGTCGCCGACGAGGGCGTGCTGTGGACCCTGCACCGGGCCCGGGAGAAGGGCATCATCCCGGCGGACACCACCCTCAAGGTGTCCGCGCTCGTCGGCCCGGTCAACCCGGCGTCGTACTCCGTCCACGAGCACCTGGGCGCCGACTCGATCAACGTGCCCAGCGATCTGACCCTCGGTCACCTCACCGAGATACGGCGGGTCTCCGCCGCCCCCATGGACATGTACATCGAGACCCCCGACGACCTCGGCGGGTACGTGCGGATGTACGAGGTCGCCGAGCTGATCCGGCGCGGCGCACCGCTCTATCTGAAGTTCGGCCTGTCCAAGGCACCGGGGATCTACCCCTACGGCGCACATCTGCGGGACCTGACCCTGGACACGGCCCGGGAGCGGGTGCGGCGCGGCCGGCTCGCCCTCGATCTGCTCGCCCGGCACGGCGCGGACGGCGACATGGCGCCGCTCGGCTCCCGGCTGCCCGGGCCGCTCAACCGCTTCCCCACCGGCGACTGACGACCGCCGGGAGCACCCCGTCCCTCCCCACCCCGTCCCTCCCCACCCCGTCCCTCCCCACGAACGCCCCTCCCCACCCCGTCCCGCCCCACGAACGCCCCTCCCCACCCCGTCCCTCCCCACGACGCCCCTCTCCACGACGACAAGGAACAAGGACTGATCACCATGCGCACTCGCAGAGCCGCTCTCGCCGCGATAGCCACAGCCGCCTCCCTCGCCCTCACCCTGACCGCCTGCGGCCAGAACAGCTCGGGCGGCAGCAAGGAGGACAAGGGCAGCGCCAAGGGCGGCACCATCGGCATCGCGATGCCGACCAAGTCCTCGGAGCGCTGGATCTCCGACGGCAACAACGTCGTCAAGAACCTCCAGGCCAAGGGTTACCAGACCAAGCTGGTCTACGGCGAGGACGACCCGGACACCCAGGTCTCGCAGATCGAGAACCTGATCACGCAGGGCGTCAAGGGCCTGATCGTCGCGGCCATCGACAACAAGTCCCTGAACAACGTGCTCCAGGAGGCCGCCGACCAGAACATCCCGGTCATCGCCTACGACCGGCTGATCCTCGGCACCAAGAACGTCGACTACTACGCCTCCTTCGACAACAGCAAGGTGGGCGAGCTGCAGGCCACCTACATCGTCGACAAGCTCGGCCTGAAGAACGGCAAGGGCCCCTTCAACATCGAGCTGTTCGCGGGCTCGAACGACGACAACAACACCAAGTACTTCTTCAACGGCGCGATGAGCGTCCTGAAGCCGTACATCGACAGCAAGAAGCTGGTCGTCCGCTCCGGCCAGACCGCGCTCAACAAGGTCACCACCCTGCGCTGGGACGGCGCCACCGCGCAGAAGCGCATGGACGACATCCTCACCTCCTCGTACAAGACGGGGCGGGTCGACGCGGTCCTGTCGCCGTACGACGGCATCTCCATCGGCATCCTGTCCTCGCTGAAGTCGGACGGATACGGCTCCAAGAGCAAGCCGCTGCCGGTCGTCACGGGCCAGGACGCGGAGCTGGCCTCGGTGAAGTCGATCATCGCCGGCGAGCAGACGCAGACCGTCTACAAGGACACCCGCAAGCTCGCCGAGGTCGCGGCGAGCATGGTCGACGACATCCTCAACAAGAAGAAGCCGCAGGTCAACGACACCAAGACCTACGACAACGGCACGAAGGTCGTGCCCGCCTACCTGCTGCAGCCGGTGAGCGTCGACAAGACCAACTACGAGGACGTCCTGGTCAAGGGCGGCTACTACACCGACGCCGAGCTGAAGAAGTAACCGCCGCGTCCACCGACCCCAACCACTGGAAGGCACGACCATGGCGGGACCCGTCCTGGAAATGCGCTCGATCGTCAAGACCTTTCCCGGTGTCAAGGCGCTGTCGGACGTCACATTGACGGTCCGTCAGGGCGACGTCCACGCCATCTGCGGAGAGAACGGCGCCGGGAAGTCCACCCTGATGAAGGTGCTCTCCGGCGTCCATCCGCACGGCACCTACGAGGGCGAGATCCTCTTCGAGGGGGAGGTCTGCCGCTTCAAGGACATCCGGGCGAGCGAGCAGCACGGCATCGTCATCATCCACCAGGAGCTGGCGCTGGTGCCGTACCTCTCCGTCGCGGAGAACATCTTCCTCGGCAACGAGCACGCCACACGCGGCTTCATCAACTGGAACGAGACCCTCAGGCACGCCACGGAACTGCTGCGCCGCGTCGGCCTCGACGAGCACCCGGAGACCCGGGTCGCCGACATCGGTGTGGGCAAGCAACAGCTCGTGGAGATAGCGAAGGCGCTGTCGAAGTCGGTGAAGCTGCTCATCCTCGACGAGCCGACGGCCGCCCTGAACGACGAGGACAGCGGCAAACTCCTCGATCTGATCCTGGAGTTGAAGAAACAGGGCATCACCTCGATCATCATCTCGCACAAGCTGAACGAGATCCGCCGGGTCGCCGACTCGGTGACCATCCTGCGCGACGGCCGCACCATCGAGACCCTCGACGTGAAGGCGCCCGAGACCACCGAGGAGCGGATCATCGCCGGCATGGTGGGCCGCGACCTGGACCACCGCTTCCCCGAGCGCACCCCGCACCACCCCCAGGAGGGTGCGGCCCCGGCGCTGGAGATCCGCAACTGGACCGTGCTGCACCCGATCGACCAGCAGCGCAAGGTGGTCGACGATGTGTCGCTCCAGGTACGGCGCGGGGAGATCGTCGGCATCGCGGGCCTGATGGGCGCCGGGCGCACCGAACTGGCGATGAACGTCTTCGGACGCGCCTACGGCCGGTACGCGGGCGGCACCGTCCTCAAGGACGGCACACAGATCCGTACCAGGACCGTCGCCGAGGCGGTCGCGCAGGGCATCGCGTACGTCACCGAGGACCGCAAGCACTACGGCCTCAACCTCATCGACACCATCAACCGGAACATCTCGCTGACCGCGCTGCACAAGGTCGCCGGCCGGGGGATCGTCGACGAGCACGAGGAGCGGCAGGTCTCCGAGGGTTTCCGCACCTCCATGAACATCAAGGCGCCGACCGTCTTCGAGCCGGTGGGCAAGCTGTCCGGCGGCAACCAGCAGAAGGTCGTCCTCAGCAAGTGGATCTTCGCTGGTCCGGACGTGCTGATCCTGGACGAGCCCACGCGCGGTATCGACGTGGGCGCCAAGTACGAGATCTACACGGTCATCGACCAACTGGCCGCCCAGGGCAAGGCGGTCGTCTTCATCTCCTCCGAGCTGCCGGAGCTGCTCGGCATGTGCGACCGCATCTACACGATGGCCGCGGGACGGCTGACCGGTGAGGTGCCGCGGGCCGAGGCCACGCAGGAAGTGCTGATGCGCCAGATGACGAAGGACAAAGAGGTAACGCGATGAGCACGGATGTGACCGCCAAGACCCCGGCCCCCGCGCCGCCGGGCGGCAGCGGAGCGGCCTCGGGCAAGGGCCTGCTCCACCTGATGCTGACCGGCCTGCGCCGCAACATGCGGCAGTACGGCATGCTGATCGCGCTCGGCCTGATCGTGGTCCTCTTCGAGATCTGGACCGGCGGGGACCTGCTGCTGCCGCGCAACGTCTCCAACCTGGTGCTGCAGAACAGCTACATCCTGATCCTCGCGATCGGCATGATGCTGGTCATCATCGCGGGCCACATCGACCTGTCGGTCGGTTCACTGACGGCTTTCGTGGGCGCGTTCGCGGCCGTGCTGACGGTCAGCCACCACGTGACGTGGCCGGTCGCCGTGGTGCTGTGCCTGCTGGTGGGCGCGGTGGCGGGTTCGGTGCAGGGCTTCCTGATCGCATATCTCGGCATACCGTCGTTCATCGTCACCCTCGCCGGGATGCTGCTCTTCCGCGGGCTGACGGAGATCCTGCTCAAGGGGCAGACCCTCGGCCCGTTCCCGGACGGGCTGCAGAAGATCGGCAACGGCTTCCTGCCCGAGGCCGGCCCGAACACCAACTACCACAACCTCACGCTGCTCCTCGGCCTCGTCCTGACCGCCGCCGTGGTGTGGCAGGAGGTACGCGACCGGCGCCGGCAGCAGGAGTTCGCCCTGGATGTGCTGCCCGGCCGGCTGTTCGCGCTGAAGCTCGTCGCCCTGGTCGCCGCGATCCTCGTCCTCACCCTGCTGCTCGCCAGCTACAAGGGCGCGCCGATCGTGCTGATCGTCCTCGGCCTCCTGGTGGTCGGCTACGGCTACGTCATGCGCAACGCCGTCTTCGGCCGCCACATCTACGCGATCGGCGGCAACCTGCCGGCGGCGAAGCTGTCCGGTGTCAAGGACAAGCGGGTCACCTTCCAGGTGTTCCTGAACATGGGCGTGCTCGCGGCCCTGGCGGGTCTGGTGGTCGCCGCCCGCCTCAACGCGGCCTCGCCGAAGGCGGGCGTGAACTTCGAACTCGAGGCGATCGCCTCGTCGTTCATCGGTGGCGCGTCCATGAGCGGCGGTGTGGGCACCGTCCTCGGCGCGATCATCGGCGGTCTCGTCCTCGGCGTGCTGAACAACGGCATGAACCTCCTCAGCGTCGGCACCGACTGGCAGCAGGTCATCAAGGGCCTGGCCCTGCTGGTGGCGGTCGGCTTCGACGTGTGGAACAAGCGCAAGTCCGGTTCGTAGGTCAGCTCGGGCCCCGCCGCCCCGGCGGGGCCCCTCCGTTACGGGAGCCGCACATGGAACTGAGCAGACGCACGGTCATCGCGGGTACGGCGGCGGCGGGAGTCACCGCCGCCGGCATCGGCACGGCGCAGGCAGCCCCGGGAGGCGGGAAGCCGGTGAAGGAGCTCTTCGGCACGCTCACCGACGGGACGAAGGTGTACCGCTGGTCGCTGGAGAACGGCGGCACGCGCCTGAAGGTCCTCAGCTACGGCGGCATCGTCCAGTCGCTGGAGATCCCGGACCGGCACGGCCGGTACGCCAATGTCTCACTGGGCTTCGCCGCCATCGACGACTACGTGGCGAAGAGCCCGTACTTCGGCGCCACCATCGGCCGCTACGGCAACCGCATAGCCGAGGGCCGGTTCACCCTGGACGGCACGACCCACCAGCTGTCCGTCAACGACGGCGTCAACAGCCTGCACGGCGGAGCCAAGGGCTTCGACAAGCGGGTCTGGGACGTCGAGCCGTTCACCAAGGGCTCCGACGTCGGTCTCGTCCTGCACTACACCAGTGTCGACGGCGAGATGGGCTACCCGGGCACGCTCAGGACGAAGGTGACCTTCACCCTCGACCGGCGCGGCGACTGGCGCATCGACTACGAGGCCACCACCGACAAGCCGACCGTCGTCAACCTCACCAACCACACGTACTGGAACCTGGCGGGCGAAGGCAGCGGCGGCATCTACGACCACGAGCTCACCATCGCCGCCAGCCGCTACACGCCCACCGACGCGGGCCTGATCCCCACCGGCGAACTGGCCCGGGTCGCGGGCACCCCCTTCGACTTCCGCAGGGCCAAGCCGATCGGCCGGGACATCCGCGCCGGCCATCCCCAGCAGGTCACCGCCAAGGGCTACGACCACAACTGGGTCCTCGACAAGGGGGTCACGGCGCAGCCGGAGCACATCGCGACGCTGCGGGACCCGCGCTCGGGACGCACCCTGAGGATCGCCACCGACCAGCCGGGCCTGCAGTTCTACTCCGGCAACTTCCTCGACGGCACGCTGGTGGGCACCTCCGGGCACACCTACCGGCAGGGCGACGGCCTGTGCCTGGAGACGCAGCACTTCCCGGACTCGCCGAACGAGCCGTCGTTCCCGTCCACCGTGCTGCGGCCGGGGCAGACGTACCGCACGACGACGATCCACTCGTTCGGCGTGTGATCGTTCGGCGCCTGACGCGTCCGCGGTGGTTCCGGTTCCCGAAGTCACACCGTCTTCACACCCGTTGAACGGCGCCCCCGCCGTATCCGTATGACCGGGTGGCCCGTGCTCCCCCGCGCGGGCCACCCACAGACGACGGACCCGCCTGCCCACCGGGTCCGCCCCATACGGAGGTTCCATGGCCGACAACGTCACCTCGCTGTTCCGCGGCAACGGGGCGCACAGCCCGTCGATGGCGGCGCTGACGCGGGAGGGCGGCGACGGGACGGGCCCCGTGGACTTCTGTATTCCGTGCAACCCCTACTTCCCCACGCCCGCCATGTTCGACGAGATGGCGGGCCGGCTGCGCGAGATCGTCACCTACTACCCGAGCAGCGCCGACACGATCACATCCGAGCTGTGCAATCTGCTCCAGCTTCCGCCGCAGTGCGTCGCGATGGGCAACGGCTCCACCGAGC
This sequence comes from Streptomyces sp. PSU-S4-23, assembly GCF_055632315.1. Taxonomy (NCBI): domain Bacteria; kingdom Bacillati; phylum Actinomycetota; class Actinomycetes; order Kitasatosporales; family Streptomycetaceae; genus Streptomyces; species Streptomyces sp. PSU-S4-23. Next base: position 2,547,992 of record NZ_JBVMUU010000002.1, read on the forward strand.
TGATCACCTGGATCGACCATCTGCTGGTCCATGAGTCCCTCGCCGTCCCCGTCCCCACCTTCGGCCGCTGGACCGACCAGCCGATGGAGACCGGCAAGCGCGTCGACATGTTCCCGCTGCAGGAGTCCAGCGGCTTCGCGCTGGACCTGGGCCAGTACGCCGAGTTCATCCGCAAGCGGGGCACCCGCGTGGCCGTGGTCTGCAACCCGAACAACCCCGACGGCGGATTCGTGCACCGCCAGGCGCTCGTGCAGTTCATGGACGCGATGGCCGACCTGGACCTCATCGTGATCGACGAGTCGTTCCTGGAGTTCGCCGACGCGGAGAACGAGCCGAGCGTCGTCCAGGACGCGGTGATGCGGCCCAACGTCATCGTGCTGCGCAGCCTGGGCAAGAACTTCGGTCTGCACGGCATCCGCTTCGGCTATCTGGTCGCCAACCCCGCGCTCGCGGGCAAGGTCCGCTCCATGCTGCCGAAGTGGAACCTGAACTCCTTCGCCGAGCACGTGGTGTTCATGCTGAAGGAGCACGGTGCCGAGTACATGGAGAGCCTGCACCAGGTCCGCCGCGACCGCCTGGACATGGCCCGCCAGCTCGCCCAGCTCCCCGGTCTGACGGTCTACCCGTCGCAGGGCAACTTCCTCTTCGTGCGCCTCCCCGTGGGCGCCGAGGGCACCGTGGTCCGCGACCGGCTGCTGACCGAGCACCGGATCCTGGTCCGCGAGTGCGGCAACAAGATCGGTTCATCCAGCCGCTTCCTGCGGCTCGTGGTGCGCCCCGAGGTGGACGTGCGTCGCCTGGTGTCCGCCCTGGAACAGGTGCTCTACGGGACCAGGAGGGGAGCCGCCGTACCCGAGCTGGGCACAGGGACCAGCTACAGCTCGGGTACGGCGGCCGTCGACCGGCTGGTCAGCCAGACCAACGGGGCGGGCGTCATGGGCCTCGCCTCCCAGGCCGCGGCGATGCCCCTGGCTCCCGGCTCGGCCCCGGCCCCTGCCCCGGCGCCGGCCCCCATGCCCACGCCGACCCCGCTGCCGGCGCCGCCCGCCCCCGCCCCGATGCCCGCACCGATGCCCGCCCCGATGCCCGCCCCGGCGGCCGCGGCCCTCGCGACACCGCCGGGGTACGCCCCGGGATACGCCCCGGAGTACGCCCCGGCCGCGGCCCTGCAGCCCGTCCCGCAGACCGGCCTGCCCGGACTCGCGGCGGCCGCGCAGAACCGCCGCGGCATGCCCGCCGCGGGCGGCCTCACCGCGGCCCAGGTCCGCGGCCGCACCCAGCCGGAACCGGTCCCCGAGCCCACGGGGTGGCCGGCGGCGGGCGCGATGTACAACCAGGTGGGCTGAGCCGGCCGCGCCGCGCGGAGGGGTCAGACCGGGTGAGCCCTGACGAGGGACAGCCAGCCCGGTACGTCGACCTCGGCGCGCACGGTCTTGCCGGGCGGCGGGTCCCGGTCCACCACCTCCCAGCGGGCGGCGAGCGCGTCGACGAGGAGCAGCCCGTGGCCGGTCTCGGCGAGGGACGGCGGTTGCCGTAGATCGCCGGGGCCCGGCGGGTGCGGCGGCCCGCCGCGGGTGTCGCCGACCTCGATGCGGACGCTTCCCGTGACCAGGGAGAGCCGCAGCTCGAAGTCCCGCCCGGGAACGCGGCCGTGAGTGACCGCGTTGACCGCCAGCTCGGCGACGATCACGGCGATCCGGTCGGAGGCGTCCGTGCCGTGCGGGATGCCCCAGGTGTTCAGCTGGTTCAGGGCGAGGTGGCGGGCGAGCCGGGCTCCGCGCGCAGTGGCGCTGAAGCGCTGGGTGAACACACGTACGGTAACCGGGCGTTGGGGGGTGGGTGGTGCGGTCATGCGCCCAATCTGACGGTCCGGAGGCCCACTTCACCAGGTCGGCGCCACGTACGCTGCCGCGGCGTACGCGATCACGGACTGGACGGTACCCGTCACGTGCCGTGACCATGGGCGCGGGAGGTGGCCGACGGTGGTCGATGGCGCGATGGGAACGGGCGGCGGCGAACCGGAGTCCTCGGACAGCCTGCGGACGTTCGGGGCGGTGGTCCAGGCACTGCGGGAGCACGCCGGGCTGAGCCGTGAGGAGTTCGGCGAGCTGGTGCGGTACTCCAAGCACACGGTGGCATCGGTGGAGCTGGGGCGCCGCATGCCGGACCCGGCGTTCGTGGAGCGGGCGGAGGAGGCGCTGGGGAACACGGGGGCGTTGCGGAGGGCGGCGGAGTTCCTGTCGCGGCAGCCGGGGTTGGCGGCTTGGTTCCGGCAGTGGGCGCGGCTGGAGGCGGCGGCGATCACGTTGTACACGTACGAGTGCCGGTTGATTCCGGGGTTGTTGCAGACGGAGCGGTATGCGCGCCAGTTGTTCGTGGACCAGTTGCCGCCACTGACCGATGAGCAGATCGAGAATCACTGGGCCGCGCGTGCCGAGCGACAGCGGTTGCTGTGGGAACGCGCCAACACCGCGTTCAGCTTCATCCTGGAAGAGCACTTGTTCCGGCGGCGCACAGGCGGCGCACAGGCCACCCGCGGACTCATCGATCACCTCTTGGAGATCGCTCAGTTGCGTAACGTCGAGATCCAGGTCATGCCGCTGGTTCGCGAGTCGCACGCCGGCCTGCACGGGCCCATCCGTCTGGTGGAGACCCCGGAGAACCGGTGGTTCGCCTACAACGAGGGGCAGGAAAGCGGCCACCTCATCTCCGACTCAAAGGTGGTCAGCGTGCTCCAGAGGCGATATGCCAGGATGCGTGCGCAGGCTCTTACCTTCGAAGACTCCGTGAGCCTGTTGGAGCAGATGCGGGGAGCGCTATGAGCATGTCCGAACTGGCCTGGTTCAAGAGCAGCTACAGCAGCGGCTCCGGAGACGACTGCGTCGAGGTCGCCCGCACCCCCGCCACCATCCACGTACGCGACTCAAAGGACAGGCAGGGCGCCCGGCTCGCCGTCACACCCACCGCCTGGACCGAGTTCCTCACCTACGCGGCCCGGGTCTGATTCCCGTCGGCTCCGGGCGAACCGCGGGTGTCCGGAATGACGCCCCGGTGAATTCGAGCTGACGGTCCGTCGATTCCTCGCCACGCAGGGTGCCGAGGCCATCACCATGGCCTCCCCATCCACCCGCGTGTTTCGGGAGTCGGCCGTGAACGGCTTTCCCTGGGAGTTCTCCTTCGCCGTCCTCGGCCTGGCCGTCCCCGTGGTCGCCGCGCTGTGGGAGTTCGTGCTCGCCGGACGCAAACGGCTCGGCTACCGCGTCCAGATGGACACCACCGCAGGGGACGCGGCCGCCTCTCCGTACGCGGGAGTGCTCCGGCAGATGGAGCGGACGAACGGGTCACCGCTGCGCGACCCGTCGTTCGTCCTGCTGCGGATCGAGAACAGCGGCTGGGCCCCGATCGTCGAGGACGACTACCTGGCGCCCGCCGGGGGCCCGGTGGGCATCCGGATCAGATGCCGGGGCCGCCATGTCGTCGGCATGGTCGTCACCGAGCTCAGCCGCGGCGAGCTGCGCGGTTTCTTCACCCCGCCCGGCGGGAACCGGGCTCCCGCGCGCCCCGTCCCCGGCCTCGGGGTCGCCGACGGTCTCATCGAGCTGCCCAAGGTGAAGCTCAACCGCCGCGACCACTACAAGGTGCTGGCGGTCCTGGAACGCGAGGAGGGCTTCGCCGACGAGACGTACCCCGATCCGGAGGTCGTCGCGAGCATCGTGGGCGGGGTGCGCGGCGGGTCCGTCAGGAGGACCGAGTACTACCCGTTCGCCTCCCGCCCGGTCAGGGTGCTGCTCGCCGTGCTGGTGCTGGTGGGCGCCGTCCAGTCACTGCTGACGTTCACCAGGGACGACGCCAAGGCCGCGCCGCTCGACTGCGCCAAGGGGACGCTCACGCTCTCCGGCTCCACGGCGTTCGCGCCGATACTGCGGGAGGCCGCGAAACAGTACGAGAAGACGTGCCCCGAGGCGCACATACCGATCGGCGACGACACCTTCCAGGGCAGCGTCGCGGGACTCGACTCACTCGCCTCCGCGGGCGCGAAGGCGAAACCGGCCGGTGGTCAGGGGATGGGCGACCGGCTGGCGTTCAGCGACGGACCCAAGAGCGACGGCCGCCCGCAACTGCTGCCCAGACCCGTCGCGCTGTCCCTGTTCACCCTGGTGGTGAGCGAGGACGCGGGGGTCCAGGACCTGTCCCTGAAGCAGGTCAGGGACATCTACGCCGGGAAGATCACCAACTGGAGGCAGCTGAAGGGGAACGACGTCCCGATCCACCTGGTCAGCCGCCACCCCGGCTCCGGCACCCGCACCACCCTCGAGCGCCAGGTCCTGGCAGGCAGGACGCTGCCCTCGGTCACCGTGAACGACTGCGCGGCCTTGGACGCCGCCAAGCCGGGCCGCTGCGAGGTCAGCGACACCATGGCCCTCCTAAACACCGTGGCCTCGACCCGCGGTGCCCTCGGCCACAGCGAGGTCGGCGCCGCCACCGCGCACACCGGCATCCGGCTGGTGCGCATCGACGGCTACCCGGCCACGCTGGCGGGCGCCGACGAGGGCGCCTACCCGTACTGGCAGACCGAGTACGCGTACACCTACGGCGAGCCGCCCGCGGACTCCCTGGCCGCCGGCTTCCTGCGCTACCTGGCCAACGAGGTCGGCAAGGACATCGTCCGCGCCCACGGCGACCGCCCCTGCGCCGAACTGGCCAAGCCGCTCCTGTGCCGCCCCAGCCGGGCCGGCTCGGACTGACGACGGGTTCATCCAGCCGCTTCCTGCAGCTCATTGTGCGTCCGCACCGACATCGCGGTGATGCCCACCCCACGGATTCCGCTGCAAGACTGGGCTCATGCCGAAGAAGCGAACACCCGGCACGACCTTCGCCGAGTTGGTGGCCTCCCTGGAGCACGGTGGAGGGTCCGATCCGGGCATCGGCGAACTCTCGCCCGCGAGTTCGGGCGAGCTCGTCGACGGACAGGGCTGTCTTTGGACGAAGAACCGGGGACCGCTCGACGCCCGGCTGGCTAGACGACTCGTGCACGGCGCGGACGAGATGATCCTGGGGGAAGGTGCCGGGGAGGTGCTGCGACCGGTGCCGACCGACGGGCGCGAGGAGGCGTGGGTCTTGATCAAGGCCCGGCTGGACCCTCCCGAGCCGGGAACGTACCGGGCGTACGACTTCCGCTCCGAGGACGGTCGTGTCCTGCTCTACATCGAGGAGTCCTGCTGACGCCCCACCGCTGACACGAAGCTATCCGCAGGGCGGAAACCGGTACCTCAAGACACAGGCCGATGCCCAAGCGAGTCGCCCTTCTCCCTCCATCAACCGGGGTCACCCGGCCTCCCCACATCATCAGACACGGCAGCTGTAGTTCTTGATCAGGCTGGTCGTGTCATGTCGTGACGGCGGCGGTGAGGTTGTTCCAGCGGCGGTGTGCTTCGGCCGCGCGGTGCTGGCGTTCGCCGCGCGGCCGAAGCACACCGCCGCTGAAACACATAGTTCATGTAATCGCGTCACCGCGACGCCACCCCGGCGCACGGCCGTCCCCTGGGTGCCGCCCATATCGCGTAATCCGCCCGTGCCGCGGGCCTCATGGCACCGTCGCAGGGCCGTGCCGGGGGAACAATGACGGCACCCGCGCCCCGAGGAGACCGTCTTGGTGTTGAACCGACGCACGTTCGGCGCGCTCGCCGGCAGCGCCGCGCTCGGCCTCTCGCTCGGCGGGAGCGGCGGGGTGGGCGCCGCGGCCACCGCGCCGTCCGGGCCCGCCCCCGGACCGCCGGGCGCGGACGGCCGGGCGCACACGGTCGGCTTCGACCGGTACTCGCTGATCGTCGACGGCGGGCGGCTCGTGCTGTGGTCGGGTGAGGTGCACCCGTTCCGGCTGCCGAGCCCGTCCCTGTGGCGGGACGTGCTGCAGAAACTGCGTGCGTACGGCTACAACGCGGTCAGCGTCTACGTCGCCTGGAACTACCACTCCCCCGCCCCGGGCTCGTACGACTTCACCGGCGTGCGGGACCTGGACCTGTTCCTGCGCACGGCCGCCGAGACGGGGCTGTATGTGATCCTGCGCCCGGGCCCCTACATCAACGCCGAGGTCGACGCGGGCGGCTTCCCCGGCTGGCTGACGGCCACCCCGGGCACGGCCCGCACCTCCGACCCGGCGTATCTGTCGTACGTGGACGAGTGGCTGACCGCCGTGGACCGGATCGCGGTGCGGCATCAGTACACCAGGGGCACCGGCACCGTCGTCCTCTACCAGCTGGAGAACGAGTACGCGAACCACGTCACCGCGCCGGAAGGCCGCGCCTACATGGCACACCTGTACGCGAAGGTCCGCGCCGACGGCGTCGACGTGCCGCTCTTCCACAACGACAAGGGCAGGAACGGCTACTGGACCCCGGGCTCGTTCGACACGGGCGGCGAGCGCGGGCGCTGGCTGTACGCCTTCGACGGCTATCCCTCGCCCTCCCGGACGCCCCCGGACTGGGGGTACTTCGGCCCTGGGGGGACGAAGGGCGGGTCGACCGCGAGCCCGAGCACGCCGGGTTTCCTGGCCGAGTTCGGCGGGGGCTGGTTCGACCCGTGGGGCGGCGTGGAGTTCGGCGGCAAGGGGTACGCGGAGTCGCGCCGCACCCGGGACGCGGCGTACGAGCGGCGCTTCTACCTGACCAACCTCGCCAACGGCATCACCGTCCACAACGTCTACATGACCTTCGGCGGCACGTCGTGGGGCTGGCTGCCCGCCCCGGTCGTCTACACCTCGTATGACTACGGGGCCGCCCTCGACGAGGCCCGCCGGCCCACCGCGAAGCTGGTCCCGATGCACCAGCTCGGGCATCTGCTGCAGAGCGTGCCCGAACTGGCCGCGCTGGACCGGGCGGAGGACATCGATGCCGGCGGCGGACCGGGGCTGCGGGCCTACCACCTCGTCCATCCGGACACCCGGGCCCACGTCTGCGTGCTGCGCAACGACACGTCCGCGGAGATCACCGCCGCCGTCCCGCTCGCCGGGACGACCGTCCGTGTGCCCGTCCCCGGGCGCGACGCCCGGCTGCTGGCCACCGGGATCTCCCTCGGAGCACGGACGCTGCGGTACTCCACCGCGCAGCCCATGCTGCGGCTGACCGCCGGGCGCCAGGACATCGCCGTGTTCACCGGGCGCGCCGGCGAGGCGACGCGGACCGTCCTGGAGTGCGCGGACCGGCCCGCCGTCACGGTGCTGGAGGGAGACGCACGGCACGCGTACGACGACGGCGCCCTGCGCGTGGACGCCGGCCTCGGCGGGCTCACCCGGGTGCTGGTGCAGGACGGGGGCGTGGCACGGCCGCTGCTGCTCCTGCTCGCGGACGACGAGACGTCCGTGCGGCTGTGGCGGCGCGACACCCCCTCGGGCGCGGTGCTGGTGTACGGCCCCGCGCTGCTGCGCACCGCCTCCCTGCGCGGCACGACCGCGTATCTGACCGGTGACACGGTCGAGGAGGCGGACCTGGAGGTGTGGGCGCCGCGCGGGGTGGGCGAGGTCGTCTGGAACGGGGTGGCGCAGGCGGTGCGCCCCACCCGCTGCGGCGGTCTGCGCGCCGTGCGCCGGCTGCCGGGCGCGGGACCGGTCCGGCTGCCCGCGCTGACCGGGTGGCGCCGCAGGGAGGAGAACCCGGAGTCCGCCGCCGGCTTCGACGACTCGGCGTGGCGGGCGGCCGACCTGACGTCCTCGTACAGCACGACTCCCGTGCCCGACGGAGGGCCTGTGCTCTTCGCCGACGACTACGGCTTCCACTACGGGGACGTCTGGTACCGGGGCCGCTTCGAGGGCGCGCCCGGCGCCGGGTCCGTCTCGCTGGCGTACGTCACGGGCACGCAGGGGCTGCTGATGGCATGGCTCGACGGGAAGCCGCTGGGCACCCACCGGATGCCCGTGCCGGACGAGGACACCGTGCGCAAGGGCACCTGGGAGGCGACGGCGACGTTCCCGGTGGCGGCGACGGCGCCCGGCCCGCACGTCCTGTCCGTCCTGGTGCGCCGGATGCAGCACGACGAGGACGGGCGGGCGGACGACACCCACAAGGCCGGGCGGGGGCTGGTCTCCGTCACCTTCGACGTCGGCGTCAACGGCGCGCCGCCCGCGGTGCGATGGCGCATCCAGGGCGAGACGGCCGCCGACCCGGTGCGCGGCCCGCTCAACAACGGCGGCCTGTACGGGGAGCGGCAGGGGTGGCATCTGCCCGGGTTCGCGGACGGCGGCTGGCAGTCGGCGGCCCTGCCGCGCGCGGACCGGCGGCAGGGTGTGGTCTGGTACCGGACGCGGTTCCGGCTGGCCGTCGACCCCGGCACGGACGCGTCGATCGGGCTGACCCTGGAGGACGACCCGGCCCGCGCCTACCGGGTGCAGATCTTCCTCAACGGCTGGAACATGGGCCAGTACATCAACGACGTGGGCCCGCAGCACACCTTCGTGCTGCCGAACGGGGTGCTCGACACCCGGGGCACCAACACGCTCGCGCTGGCGGTCCTCGCCGACGGGACCACCGCCTCGGGGCCCGGGAAGGCCGGGTTGACGCTGCTGGGCCGGGCGGCCGGGGGAGTTCTCGTGTCACCGGTGCACTCCCCCGGCCGGGCGGGCTAGCGGAGCCGGATCACGTTCCAGGACAGGGGCTCCAGGAGCGTGCTCAGCACGCCGTCCCGCAGGTGGGTGCCGGGCACCTGGTGCGGGGTCACCCGCTCGGGGTCGGCGAGGGTGTTGCCGGCGTCGGGGTCGGCGTCGGCGAGCGCGGTGTGCTCGACGACCGACGTCAGGCCGAGGCCGCCCAGGGCGACTTCGAGGGGCAGGGGCCCGGTGCGGCCGCGGTTGACGGCGAAGACGGTGACGGAGCCGTCCTCGGCGCGCACGGCGGTGGCGTGCAGCAGGTCGGTCTCGCCGTACCTGCGCGTCTCGTACGTCGGCGAGTCCACCCGCACGTCGAGGACCGTGCCGCGGCCGTACGCCGAGGCGTGCGCGAAGGGGAAGAAGGTGGTCTGGCGCCACGCCGGTCCGCCCGGCTCGGTCATGATCGGCGCGATGACGTTGACGAGCTGGGCGAGGCAGGCGACGGTGACCCGGTCGGCGTGCCGGAGCAGCGCGATCAGGAGCGAGCCGACGACGACGGCGTCGGTCACGCTGTAGGCGTCCTCCAGCAGGCGCGGGGCCTCGGGCCAGTCGCCCGGGTCGGCGGACCGGGCGTGCTCCTGCCAGCGGGACTGGTACCAGACGTTCCACTCGTCGAAGGAGAGGCTGATCCGCTTCGTGGACTTGAGTCTCGCGCCGACGTGGTCGCAGGTCGCGATCACGTTCTCGATGAAGGACTCCATGTCGACGGCGGAGGCGAGGAAGGAGTCGACGTCGCCGTCGGCGGGTTCGTAGTAGGCGTGCAGGGAGATGTGGTCGACGAGGTCGTAGGTCTCGGCCAGCACCGTCGCCTCCCATGCGGCGAAGGTGGGCATGGACTGGTTGGAGGAGCCGCAGGCGACCAGTTCCACGGACGGGTCGATCTGGCGCATGGCGCGGGCGGTCTCGGCGGCGAGCCGGCCGTACTCCGCCGCGGTCTTGTGGCCCGTCTGCCACGGGCCGTCCATCTCGTTGCCCAGGCACCACAGCCGGATGCCGAACGGGTCCTTGTGGCCGTGCGCGGCCCGCAGGTCCGACAGGGCCGTGCCGGAGGGGTGGTTGGCGTACTCCTGGAGTTCCAGGGCCTCCGCGACTCCGCGGGTGCCGAGGTTGACCGCCATCATCGGCTCGGTGTGCGGGCCGAGCCTCCTCAGGAAGGCGATGTACTCGCCGAGCCCGAAGCGGTTGGTCTCCGTGGAGTGCCAGGCGAGGTCCAGGCGGCGGGGGCGCTGGTCGACCGGTCCGACCGAGTCCTCCCACTTGTAGCCGGAGACGAAGTTGCCGCCTGGGTAGCGCACGGCCGTGACACCGAGTTCGCGGACCAGCTCCAGCACGTCGGTGCGCAGGCCGGTCTCGTCGGCCGCGGGGTGGTCCGGTTCGAAGATCCCGGTGTAGACGCAGCGGCCGAGGTGCTCGACGAAGGAGCCGAAGAGCCGGGGGTCGACCGTGCCGACGGTGAAGGCGGGGTCGAGGGTGAACCGGGCGGCCTGCGCGGTGCGGGACATGGGGGTCCTCTCGGTTCCGGGACGGGGTCAGCCGGCGAACGGGGGCTGCGGCAGGCCCTTTCCGGCGTCGGGGAGCACGAGGACGGAGCCGGAGAGGGGATGCGGCGCGTCCAGGCCCGTACGGGCCGTGGTGATGTACAGGTCGGTCAGGCCCGCGCCGCCGAAGGCGCAGGCGGTGGGTCGGCGCACGGGCAGATCGAGGACCCGGTCGAGGCGACCGGAGGGCGTGTAGCGGTGGATCGCGCCACCGTCCCACAGCGCCACCCACACGCAGCCGTCGGCGTCCACGGTGAGCCCGTCCGGGAAGCCGCGTTCGACGTGGGCCAGCGGCCGTCGGCCCACCGGCAGCCCGTCGTCGCCCACGTCGAAGACGTCCACCCGCCGGGTCGGCGAGTCGATGTAGTACATCAGCCGTCCGTCGGGGCTCCAGCCCGTGCCGTTGCTGACGGCGACGTCGTCCAGCACGGTGCGGACCGTGCCGTCGGCGGTGATCCGGGACAGGGTGCCGCCGCCCGGCGCCTCGTCGTAGCGCATGGTTCCGGCCCACAGCGAGCCGTCGGGGGCGACGGCCGCGTCGTTGCCGCGACGGCCGGGTACGGGTTCGCGGTGCAGCCAGCGGAAGCCGGCGCCACCGGGGCCGTAGAGGCCCACGCCGTCCCGGAGGTTGACGACCAGTCCGCCGCCCGCGCGCGGTTTGGCGGCGCCCACGTGCTGCTCGGTCGCCATGACGGTGCGGCGCCCGGAGGCGGGATCGTAGGTGTGCACCCGGGAGCCGAGGATGTCGATCCAGATCAGCCGCTGCGCGTCCGGGTCCCAGGTCGGGCCCTCGCCGAGGGCGGCGTGCTCCCGTACCGCGATCTCGTATCCCGTCATCCCGCGCTCCGGTGGCCGAGGCGCTCGGACAGTTCGCCGGCGCCCTTGGCGGCGAGCTGCTCCAGCTCGGCGCGGCGCTCGTCGCTCCAGCGGATCATCGGTACGGAGATGGAGAGCGCGGCGACGACCTGCCCGGTGCGGTCGCGCACGGGCGCGGCGACGCAGCTGACGTCGGGGTTGGACTCGCGGCTCTCCACGGCGATGCCGCGGGTGCGGATCTCGCCCAGGGCCTCGCGCAGGGCCGCCGGGTCGGTGATGCTGTTGGGGGTCATCGCGGCCAGTTCGGTGCCGTCGGGGATACGCGCGGCCAGCTCCTGCTCGGGCAGGGACGCGAGGAGCATCTTGCCGACCGAGGTGCAGTGGGCGGGCAGCCGGCGGCCCGCGGCCGACACCATCCGCACGGCGTGCGTGGAGTCGACCTTGGCGATGTAGATGACGTCGGTGCCCTCCAGGATGGCCACGTGCACGGTCTCGTCGCAGGTCTCGGCGACGGACCGGGCGACCTGCTGGCCCTCGGCGGCGAGGTCCAGTTGTTCGGCGTAGCGGCTGCCGAGCTGGTACGGGCGCACGCCGAGGCGGTAGCGTCCCGGCTGCCCCGGCACCTGGACGATGTACGAGCGTGCGGCGAGCGTGGTGACCAGTTCGTGCACGGTGGTGCGCGGCAGCTGCAGTTTGCGCACGATGTCGGGGGCGGAGAGCGTCCCGTCCCCGTCGAGAAAGAGCTCCAGGATGTCGAGAGCCCGGGTCACGGCAGGTACGAGGCGTCCCACGACCGGCCCCCTCTCTGTATGTTCGAAATTTCAACTCACGATCGGCATGACGAACACAGGCTAGTCATAGTGGCTCAGCCGGGCAATGGTCGTGCGGTGCGTGCGGTGCGTGCGGCCGGCGCGATGTCCGGGAGGATGGAAAGCATGCCGTCCGCGAAACGCCCCGCCAGCCCTTTCACCCCACTCGACTTCCAGCTGGTGCTGCTGCGCCGCATGGCGGACCACAATCCGGCCCTGGTCGACGGGGCCCGCCGTGAGCTGGGCGTACCGATCTCCCGGATGCGTGAGGCGAACCGCCGCTGGCAGGCCATGCTGCACTCCCCGCGCGCCCGCTCCTCCGTGTCGCGCTACCGCTCGGTCCTGGGCGAGCCCGAGTCGGCGGCGCCCCGCCGGATCGGCGACCTGGCCTGCGAGGCCCTGCTGTGGCCGGTCCCGCTCTGGCCCGACCTCCGCTTCGAGGTGCTGGTGGCGCCGAACGGAGTGGTGTGGAACGAGTGGCTGGTCCGGGCGCCGGGCGCACCCGCCCGTGCGCCGGCCACCGTCGAGGACCTGACCCCGTGGTCCTGCACGGTCGACGAGGCCGCCCGCGCCTTCGCCCCGGCCCGCCCCCTGGAGGGCACGGCGCCCACCCGGTGGGGCCTGGCCTTCACCGCCCCGGACGCGTCGGGCGTGCGGCACGCGTGCGCGGCGGAGTTCACCTGGGGGCTGCTGCAGCGGGTGGCGGTCAGCGGGCGGCCGTGAGGATCGCGGCCGCGACCGCCTGCGCCGACCCCGGGTGCAGGGTGAGGAACAGGCTCGGCTCGATGAGCTCCAGCTCCATCACGCACGGACGCCCGTCGGCGTCGTCCACGAGGTCCACGCGGGCGTAGAGCAGTTCCGGCGCGCCGGGCACGGCGGCCAGGGCCCGCTCGGCGACGGCGAGTTCGTCCGGGGCCGGGGTCCACGGCTCCAGACGCGGGTGGGCCACCTTGCGCTCGTCGTACGGCGTGCCGGGCGCCAGGACCGCACCCTTCCGGCTGGCGTGCAGGAACCGCCCGCCGAAGAACTGCAGCGCCCGCTCCCCGGTGGCGTCGATCCCCTTCGCGTAGGGCTGCACCATCGCGGTGAACCCCTCCGCGTGCATCCGCGCGAGCTGCCGTACGGCGGTGGCGTGCTCCCCGGGCAGGTAGCGGGCGGCGAACCGGGCGCCCGCGCCCGAGGTGGGCTTGATGACGTACTCGTGATCGCGGGGCAGACCGGCGGGGTCGCCGGGGGCGATGTACCGGGTGGGCACGACCGGGACGCCCGAGGCGGCCAGATCCCCGAGGTAGCGCTTGTCGGCGTTCCAGCGCACCACGTCCGCGGGATTGGCCAGCCGGGTGGCCGTGCCGCAGCGCTCGGCCCAGGCGGTGAACTGCGCGGCCCGCCAGCTGTAGTCCCAGGTGGAGCGGATCACGGCCAGGTCGTAGGCGGCCCAGTCGGCGCCCGCGTCGTCCCAGTGCACGACGTCGGCCTCGGCACCGGCCGCCCTCAACTCGCTCAGGAGCGACGGCAGGTCGCGGTCCACCGCGACCTCCGGCCCGGGGCGGCAGGTGACGAGCGCCACGCGGGCGGCGGTGTGGGCCACGGCTGGACTCCTGTTCGGGCGACGATTCCAGCGCGCAGGCTAGCAACGGCCCCGCGAGGAGCGGCCGGAGGGACGGGACGGGCGGCCGGCGCATCCACGACCACGGCACCCGTTATCCACCGATTCAGCTGATCCATTCCCATCACCCGTTTCATCCGGTCTCTCGGGGGAAGTCGCCCGGCGCAGGCCGGAGGAAGGCGGGCCGTCCCGTGCAGAACCCCTCCGTGGAGGCCGCCCGCGAGGCGCTGGTCTCCGACGGTGCCCACCTCATGCCCGCCGCCGTCACGACCGCGTGGCTCGGCGCGGACGCCGGGGAGTGGGAACGCTTCCGTACCCACTGGGAGGAGCTGAGCACGGACCGTTACGCCTCCGCCCGGGGTGCGCGCCGGCTGCGCCGTTACGGACGGTTCTCGCTCACCCCGGCGACGGGGCGGATCGCGTTGCTGCCGCAGGCCGCCTTCCTGCAGCCCGAGGACAGCAATCCCCTGTACGTCGGCGTGGACCGCACCTTCGAGCCCCTGACCGGTTCCTTCGTGGCCGACCCGGTGTTCCGGGCGGTACTGCGCCTGCTCGGACTGGTGGCGACGGCGTTGGACGAGCCGGCGGAATGGGCCGTGAAGGTGCATCCGTTCCGTGTCGTGGCGTCGGCGGACGCGGAGGGACTGCCCACACCGGAGGGCCGGCACCGCGACGGGGTCACCCTGGTGTCCTCGCTCCTGGTCGGCCGGCGGAACGCCGCCGGCGGAGCGAGCTCCGTGTCCGATCCGGACGGGCGACGGCTGCTGACGGCCACGCTCGACGAGCCGGGGACCCTGCTGCTGGGGGACGACCGCCGCACCCTGCACAGCGTGTCGCCGGTCCGCCCGGTGGACCGGAGCCGTCCCGCGTACCGCGACGTCCTGGTCGTGACGTTCGCACCGGGCTGAAGAGGGCCGGACACGATCCGAGGACGGGGCCGGCGGACGGCCCGACGGCGGGTCCCCGGCGCGTTGCGGCCGGAAAGCCCGGGAGGACCCGGTGGCCGGGTTAACGTCGCCACCGTCGACCGGCACACGACGTGGGGCACGGAGGTGGTGCGGTGCCGACGGCTCGATCACGGATCGCCCCGACCGACCTGCCGGTCATCCTCGGACTCGCGATCGCCTTCGCGGTCACGGTCGTCGACCCGCTGGTGCTCAGCCTCAACCTGCCGCAGGTGAGCCGGGCCCTCCAGGTGCCGCCGCGGCTCCTCGGGCTGCTCGGCGGGGCGGCGACGCTGGTGATGGCCGCCGCCGTCCTCGCCGCGGGCCGTCTCGGCGACGTCTTCGGGCTCAAGCGGCTGCTGATACTGGGACTGCTCGTCGTCACGGTCGCGGACCTGCTGTGCGCGCTCTCCCCCGGCTACGGCTTCCTGCTGGCGATGCGCTTCCTGGTCGGACTGGGCATGACCGCGCTGCTGGGGGTGCCGCTGGCCCTCCTGAAGGCGTCGGTGACGCCGGAGAAGCGGCCGACGGCCATCGGGGTCTTCACCGCCGTCGAGATGCTCCTGTTCGGGCTGGCCCCCGCGTTCACGGGCTGGGCGGTGGCGGCCGTCGGCTGGCGGTACCTGTTCCTGGTGGCCCCGCTGCTGTGCCTGGTCTCGCTCCGGCTGACGGCCCGCCATGTGCCGCATCCCCCCGCCGGGCGGCGCCGCCGGCTCGACGCGCCCGGTGTCGCCCTGGTCGGAGTGGCCCTGCTGGCCCTCGTCATCGGCCTGGCCTCGGCGCAGAACGGCATCGCCCGGGCCGGGACGTGGGTGCCGCTGGCGATCTGCGCGGCCGCCGCCGTGCTGTTCGTGCTCCATGAACACCGCACCCCCGAACCGGCCCTGGACCCGGCGCTGTTCCGCAGCCGCCCGTTCGGCACGGCCCTGGCCGCGAACCTCACCCTGAACCTCCTCGCCGCCGGGCTCGGCGTCGCCCTCGGCCAGTTCGGCAGCGCGGTGCTGTCGCTGTCCCCCGAGGCCATCGGACTGCTGTACCTGCCCGGCACCCTGCTGATCTCCACGGCCGTCATCCAGGCCGGGCGCCTGGTCGGGGCGCACGGCCCACGGCCGGTGATGGTCGCCGGCCTGCTGCTGATGGCGGCCAGCGGGCTGCTGATGGCGGGCACCGTCAGCCCCACGATGGCGCTGTGGCTGCTCGTCCTGGCCGTCTGGCTGTGCAACCTGGGGTCCCTGGTCACCTCCGCTTCGGTGTCCGAGACGGTTCTCGCCCATGCGCCGGCCGGACGGTCCGGCACGGTGGCCTCCGTGCAGATGGCCTTCGGGATGACCGGCTACGCGCTCGGGCCCACCGTCTACCTGCTGCTCCTGAACGTCTTCTTCCAGCAGCGGTGGCTGTCGGACGCCACCTCCCGCGGTGTGTCGGCGTCACGGGCCGAGCAGGCCGTGGACGCCGTGCGCGGCGGGATGGCGCACAGCCCGGGTGGCGTCGGATACGACCCGAACCTGCTCAGGCAGGCGGCCGGGCTGAACCTGGGGCTGGACTTCGCCGACGGGCTGCGGCTCACCATGCTGACCGTCACCGCCCTTCCGCTCCTCGTGGCGCTGGCGGCGCGTGTGCTGCTGCCCCGCCGCAAGGAACCACGGCCGCCGTGTTGACCTTCACCCTTGGTGAAGCCACAGCATCGGTGGCGGAACGGGGAACGGCCGAAGGGCGGGGTGGGGGCGGTGGAGATGCTGACGATCGGGGCGTTCGCGAAGGCGTGCCGGCTGTCACCGAAGGCGCTGCGGCTCTACGACGAGCTGGATCTGCTGCGCCCGGCCCGCGTCGACCCGGACACCGGCTACCGCTACTACGCCCCCGGGCAGCTGGAGCGGGCCCGGCTGGTGGCGTGGCTGCGGCGGCTGGGCATGCCGCTGGCCCGCATCCGGAGGGTGTGCGCGCTGGACGACGCGGGCGCCGCCCGGGAGATCCGCGCCTACTGGGCACGGGTCGAGGCCGAGACCGCGGCACGCCGGGACCTGGCCGCGTTCCTCGCGGACCACCTCTCACACCCGTCGAGGAAGGACACCACCATGCTGGAACTGCGCTACTGCGCCCTTTGCGACCCCGGACTGGTCCGTACGGCCAACCAGGACACGGCGTACGCGGGCGCCCGTGTGCTCGCCGTGGCCGACGGGTTCGGCGCCGGGGGCGCGCCCGCGAGCTCGGCCGCCATCGAGGCGCTGCGGTACCTGGACCGGGAGCCGCTGCCGACGGGCCATGTGCTCAATCTGCTTCAGGACGCGGTGCAGGGCGCGGCCCAGGCGGTCCGGGACGCGGTCGGGACGGACACCGAGGCCGGCACCACCCTCACCGCGGCGGTGTGGACCGGCTCGCAGCTCGCCCTCGTCCATGTCGGGGACTCCCGTGCGTATCTGCTGCGGGACGGCGGGCTGTTCCGGATCACACACGACCACACGGTCGTGCAGTCGATGGTCGACGAGGGAAGGCTGACGGCCCAGGAGGCCGCGGTCCATCCGCAACGCGCCCTGCTGCTGAGGGCGCTGGCGGGCGGTGGGGACAGCGCCGTGCCCGATCTGCGGCTGCACGACGCACGGCCCGGCGACCGGTATCTGCTGTGCTCGGACGGCCTGTCCGGGGTCGTACCGGACGGGGAGATCCGCGCCGCACTCGCCTCGGCGCCCGCGCCGGCCGACGCGGCACACACCCTGGTCGCCGCGGCGAACGCCGCCGGCGGACCGGACAACGTCAGCTGTGTGGTGGCGGACGTGGCGGAGGCCGCCTGAGCGAGCCGGTCGCGCGCGCGGCGGGGCGTGGCCGGTGGAGGGGGACGAACTGGACGTCCGTGTGGTCGGGATCGATCTCGTCCTCAGGCGGGTATCGCTGACCGTGGTGTAGGAACGGTCCGTGAGTCCGTACGTCCGTTTCGACGCAAGGAGTGCCCGCGTGTCCTCCCTTTTTCCGGCCCTGACCGACCCCTCGGCCGGGCGGCGCCCGGCCCTGCGGTTCGGTGAGCGGGCCCTGACGTACGACGGGCTGGCCGCGGCGGCCGCCGCGCTCGCCGGGCGGATCGGCGGCGCGGAGAGGGTCGCCCTGTGGGCCACGCCCTCCCTGGAGACCGCCGTCGGCGTGGTGGCCGCGCTGAGCGCCGGTGTCACCGTCGTCCCGCTCAATCCGAGGTCCGGGGAGGGCGAGCTGGGGCACATCCTGTCCGACAGCGCCCCCTCGCTGGTGCTGGCCGCCCCGGCCGACGGACTCCCTTCCCCGGTACGGGAGCTGGAGCGCGTCGACGTGAACGTGGACGGCACGGCCGGCGCGGACGGCACCGGCGGCGTGGCGGCGTTCGCACCGGCCGAGGCCGACGGCGAGGATCCCGCCCTCGTCGTCTACACCTCCGGGACCACCGGGCCGCCCAAGGGTGCCGTCATCCCCCGCCGGGCCCTGGCCGCCACGCTCGACGCGCTCGCGGACGCCTGGCGGTGGACCTCCGACGACGTGCTCGTGCACGGGCTGCCGCTGTTCCATGTGCACGGGCTGGTCCTCGGCGTCCTCGGCCCGCTGCGCCGCGGCGGATCGGTGCGCCACCTCGGCCGCTTCGACACGGAGGGGGTGGCGCGCGAGCTGGGCGACGGCGCGACCATGCTGTTCGGCGTGCCCACGATGTACCACCGCATCGCGGAGGCCCTGCCCGGCGAACCAGGGCTGGCCAAGGCGCTGGCCGGGGCCCGGCTGCTGGTGTCGGGGTCGGCGGCGCTGCCGGTGCACGACCACGAGCGGATCGCGGCCGCGACCGGCCGCCGGGTCATCGAGCGGTACGGGATGACCGAGACGCTGATGAACACCAGTGTGCGCGCGGACGGGGAGGCGCGCCCGGGCACGGTCGGCGTGCCGCTGCCCGGTGTCGAACTGCGGCTCGTCGAGGAGGACGGCTCGCCGATCGGCGCGTGGGACGGGGAGACGGTCGGCGAGATCCAGGTCCGCGGCCCGAACCTGTTCACCGGGTACCTCAACCGGCCCGACGCCACGGCCGCCGCGTTCACCGACGACGGCTGGTTCCGCACCGGGGACATGGCGGTGCGCGAGGCCGACGGGTATGTGCGCATCGTCGGCCGCAAGGCCACCGACCTCATCAAGAGCGGCGGGTACAAGATCGGGGCGGGCGAGATCGAGAACGCGCTGCTGGAGCACCCGGGGGTGCGGGAGGCCGCCGTCACCGGGGAGCCCGACGCCGATCTGGGCGAGCGGATCGTCGCCTGGATCGTGCCGGCGGACCCCGCGGCGCCGCCCGGCGCCGACGAGCTGGCCGACCATGTGGCGCGCCGGCTCGCCCCGCACAAGCGCCCGCGCGTGGTGCGCCGTCTCGCGGCCCTGCCCCGCAACGACATGGGGAAGATCATGAAGCGGGCCCTGGGCGATGCCTGAGCGCCTGACCGCGCGGCAGTTCATCGCCCTCCTCACCCCCGACTTCACCGAACTCCCCCGCCCCGGGGGCACGGAGGACACGTGCGGGCCCGACGGCCCGCTGGAGTGGGCGGGGTACGGGGCCGCGCGGGCCCTCGCCGCCGCCCGCACCGGCGAGGAGGAGTCGGTGGTCTGCGGCCACGCGACCGTGGGTGGCGTTCCGGCCGTGCTGATCGCGTTCGAGTTCGGCTATCTCGGCGGTTCGCTCGGCGAGCGCACCGGCGACCGGCTGGAGGCGGCGCACGCGTACGCCCGTGCGCACCGGCTGCCGGTCGTCTCGCTGATCGCGACGGGCGGCAGCCGGATGCAGGAGGGCATGCTCGCGCTGACCCAGCTCCAGCGGATGGCGCGGCAGTCGGCGCTCACCCGCGCGGCCGGACTGCCGCAGCTCGCGGTGGCGCGCGACCCGACGACCGGCGGCGGCTGGGCCACGCTGGGCGCGGGCGCCGACGTGGTGCTGGCGCTGCCGGACGCGCAGGTCGCCTTCGCGGGCTCCCGGGTGCGCCCGCCGGACGCGGACCCGGCGGCCTACACGGCTCAGGCGCAGCTGGCGGCCGGCACCGTCGACGCGATCGTGCGACCGCGGGACCTGCGGGAGACGGTCGGCCGGTGGCTGGCGCTGCTGACGGCGCCGTCCACCGAGCCGGCGCCCGTGCCCGGCACGGCGACCGCGGCGGCGGACCGTCCCGCGACCGGCTGGGACGCCGTCCGGCGCGCCCGCGACCCGGGGCGCCCCCGTGCGCGGGCCTACCTGGACGCGTACTTCACGCGCCGGGCGGACATCGGCGGCGACCGCTGCGGCGGCCGGGGCGGGGGCGTGCTGTGCGGCTTCGGCACACGCGCCGGGCGGACGATCGCGTACGCGGCCCAGGACGGCACCCCGACCCGGCCCGCCGGGTACCGCACGGCCGCACGTCTGATCCGCCTGGCGGACTCCCTGTCGGTCCCCGTCCTGACGCTGGTGGACACGCCGGGCGCCGCCAACGACGCCGAGGCCGAGCGGCAGGGCGTGGGCGCGGCGATCGCGGACCTGTTCGGCGCGGTCGCCACCGCCCGTACGCCCCTGACCACCCTGGTGATCGGCGAGGGCGGTTCCGGCGGGGCCCTGGCCTTGGCGGCGCCCGGCAACACCTGGGCCACACCGGACAGCTACTTCTCCGTCATCGCGCCGGAGTCGGCCGCCGCGATCCTCAAGCGCCCGGCCGACCAGGTGCGGGCGACGGCGGACCACCTCCGTGTGCGTCCCCAGGACCTGGTGGCGCTGGGGGTCGTCCGGGGGATCACCGGAGGTGGCGCCGCCTCTGTGCCACCGCCCGGATGATCTCCTGGCCGGCCGTCCGCCCCGGTGGCCGCTCACCGCGGCGCGCGGGCGGACGTGGTGGGCGCCGCGGGCACGCGGCACGGGCGCGCGGCACGGGAAGCGGCGCGGCACAAGCTTCCGGGGGTGCGACGCGCCCGGGACCACCCGGCCGGACGCACCCCGCCCGGCCCACTCCGAAGGGCGCCGGGGCCCGCCGCGGCGGACGATGCAGAGGAAGAGGCCCGCCGCCCGGCGGCCGCCCGCGGTCTTTCTCGGGAGGTACCGCCATGACCGTCTGCCTGGACCAGCTGCGCCGCTGCCACGTCGCCGTGGACCTGGGGGCGGCCAGAACCCGTGTGTACGTCAAGGGGTCCGGGCTGGTGGTGGACCAGCCCAGCGTCGCCGCCGTGAACACCCGGACCGGCGCGCTGATCGCGGTCGGCGAGTTCGCGGAGAAGATGACCGGGCGCACGCCCGCGTACATCCGGGTCGCACGGCCGGTCTCCGGCGGCACCGTCGTCGACATCGAGATGGCCCAGCGCATGCTGCGCCATCTGCTCGGTGAGAAGCTCCGCCGCTCGCTGCGCCGCAAGCCCCGGCTGCGGGCCGCCGCCTGCACCCCGCACGACGCGGATCCGCTCGCCCAGCGCGCGGCCATCGAGACCCTCGTCGGGCTGGGGGCGCGCAGGGTCGAGCTGGTCGACACCCTGGTCGCCGCCGCCGTGGGGTGCGGGTTGCCGGTCGAGCAGCCCGAAGCGTCCATGATCATGGTGTGCGGTGCCGCCGCCACCCAGATCGCCGTGCTGTCGCTGGGCAACATCGTGACCGCCGAGCGGATCCCGGTGGGCGGGGAGGCCGTCGACCACGCGATCGTGCAGCACCTGCGGCACGAGCACGCGCTGATGCTGCCGAGCCAGTCGGTACGGCCCCTGCAGCTCGCCCTCTCCGGCAACGGCCTCACCCCGCACGGGCCCGCCTCCACCGAGATCCAGGGCCGGGACGTGGCCACCGGGCTCGCGCGGTCCGTGAAGGTCGACACGGCCGCCGTGCGCAACGCCATCCAGACCCCGTTGACCGCTGTCCTCGACGGCATCGGCAAGGTGCTGCGGGACTGCCCGCCCGACCTGGTGGCCGACCTCGCCGACCGCGGGATCATGATGGTCGGCGGCAGCGCGCTGCTGCCGGGCCTCGACCAGATGCTGCGGCAGGCGACCGGTATGCCCGTGCACATCGCCGAGCGGCCCGACATCTGCGCCGTGCAGGGCCTGGGCGCCATGCTGGAGGGGAGGATCCAGCCGCTGACGCTGGACCCGCTGGCCGCCTGACCCGCCGGCCCGCCGCCCCGCGTCCGGCACCCCGGGCGGGGGCGCCGGACGCGGGGGCGCGGCCCGCAGCGACGCGGCACCGCCGGATGCGAGGCGAACCGCACCGCCGAGCGGGGGCGAGCGCACCGTTGCCCATGCGGCCGAGCCGTCCGGCCTCGCCGAGGGCCTCACCCGATCCGCCCGATCCGCCCGCTCAGCCCGTTGCGCCCGGGGCGATCCAGCGGTCGAAGGCGGCCAGGTGATTCTCGGACGCGGCGCGCAGGTTGCCGTAGAGCTGCCGCACATCGGGGGCGGTGAGGCCCGACAGCGCCTTGTCCAGTGCGGCGATGTCCTCCGTCTCGACGGTACGGCCCGCCTTCAGCGCCCCGTCGAGACCGCCTTCGCCCTGCTTCAGGAGCCGGTCGTAGACGGCCTGGACGGCCGGATCGGCGAAGTCACCGGCCGCCTTGCCCGCGGTCGGATCCGTGATGCCGTAGCGGTCCAGCAGACCGCGGACCGCGCTCAGGTGCTGCGTCTCGGCTGCCGCGATCCGCTCGAAGATCCTTTCGTCGTACCGGTTCGCGAACGCCGTGTACAGATCGTGCGCCAGCTTCTCCTCCTCCGCCATGCTCGCGAGCGCGGTCTTCTGGACGTCGGTCAGAGTGCCCTGGGCGGCGGGGACGGAGATGTTGCAGACCCCGTCACCGCGGGCGTCCGGCATACCCGCGCCCTGCCGGTGTGCGTGCTGCTGGCCGCCTCCCGCCATGGGGCCCTGCCCTCCCGCCATGAGGCCCTGCGCGGCTGTCCGGTCGGGCGCCGGGGTGCCGCCGGTGGCCGCGGTCACCGGACCCGCCGCCAGCACGCCGCCGAGGACGAGGACGCCGGCGGTCAGCGCCGTGGCGACCTTGACGTTGCGTTTCATGGTGTTCTCCTCAAGCCGTCGGTCCGGGGCCTCTGCCGCTCCCCGCACCGTCACCGTCGCGTCCGGCCCTGCAGTCGGTGTGCCACCGATGTGGAGACGGGATGGAGACCGCGCAGGCGGGCGCGGTGGACCGTTCGGCCCTCGCGCGGGGGCGCCCCGGGCGCGTAGGTGTGGGGCATGGGTGCCACCGTGCTCGTCGTCGAGGACGACAAGGAGATCCGCGAACTGCTCCGCCGCTACCTCGAGCGCGCGGGGTACGGGGTGGTGACGACCTCCTCGGGCGCGGAGGCGGTACGGCTGCTCGGCGAGCAGGCGGTCGACCTGGCGCTCCTCGATCTCGGGCTGCCGGACGTCGACGGCGACGAGGTGCTGCGCGAGGCCCGTGAGCGGGGCGGTGTCCCGGTGGTGGTGCTCACCGCCCGCAGCACCGTCGAGGACCGCATCCACGGCCTGCGGCTGGGCGCCGACGACTATGTGACCAAGCCGTTCAGCCCGACCGAGGTGGTGCTGCGGGTGGGAGCGGTCCTGAGCCGCGCGCGGGGCACGGGGGCGGACGCGGTCACGCCCGTCTCGTACGGCGGGGGACGGCTGCGCATCGACGAGGCCCGTCACCAGGTCGTGCTGGACGGGGTCCCGGTGGAGCTGACGCCCACCGAATGGGGTCTGCTCACCACCCTGGCGTCGGTCCCGGGCAGGGTGTACTCGCGCTACGAGCTGGTCAACCGGGTGCGCGGCTACGAGTTCGCCGGGTACGAGCGGACCGTCGACTCGCATGTGAAGAACCTCCGCCACAAGCTCGGGGCGGCCGGCCCGGGCGTCGTGGAGACCGTGCTGGGCGTGGGCTACCGGCTGGGGTGGACCCGTGACCTCTGACCCGCGCCCTCAGGCCGGCGGACCGGCTCAGGTGCCACGCCCCCGGACCGGTCTGCACCGTCATGGCCTCGGCCCGCTGGGGCGGCGGCTGTTCGCCGCGTTCGCCCTGGTCGCGCTGGTGTCCGTGGCCCTGCTGACCGCCGCCGCACTCGTCGGCGCCGACCGCGGTGTCAGCAGCGCCCACCGGGCGGAGCGGCAGCGGACCGCGGACCGTGTGGCCGCGGTGGCCGCGGACGCCTACCGGACCGCGGACGGCTGGCCGGAGGCCGACCTCTCCAGGGCCCGCTCCCTCGCCGCCGGCGCCGGGGCGGACCTCACCGTGTGGGACGCGGACGGGCGGCTCGTTCTCGGCACGCCCGGCCCCGGGCCCGGCCACGGCACATCCGGCCCCGGCCCGGCACACGGCGGGCAAAGCGGCGCCCCGGGTCCCGTGGCGACCGCGGAGGTCACCGTGGGCGGCGCCGCGGTCGGCTCCGTACGGCTGCGCTTCGCGTCCGGGGCGGGAACGGCGGGGCGGTCCGTCGCCTGGGGGTGGGTGGGCGCCGCGGCCGTCGGCGCCCTCGCTCTGGCGCTGGCCGCGAGCTGGTTCGTCACCCGGCGTCTGACGGCCCCCGTCGTGCGCGTCGCGGACACCGCCCGCGCGCTCGCCTCCGGGGACCGCGCCGCCCGTGCCCGGGTCGACGCGCCGGGCGAACTGGGCTACCTCGCCCGCGCCTTCGATGCCATGGCCGACGACGTGACCTCCGCCGAACGGGCCCGCCATCGGCTCGCCGCCGACGTGGCGCACGAACTGCGCACCCCGCTGGCCGCGTTGCAGGCGGGGCTGGAGGAACTGCGCGACGGCTACGCGCAGGCGTCGCCCGAGCGGCTGGCCGCCCTCCACGACCAGGCCCTGCGGCTGGGCCGCATCGTCGGCGACCTCGGTGAACTGGCGGACGCGGAGTCGGCCCGGCTGTCGCTGCATCCGGCCGAGGTGGATCTGGTCGCCCTGGTCCGCTCGGCGGTCGCCGGACGCGAGGCCGAACTGCGTACGGCCGGGCTGACCGTGCACAGCCGCCTGGGCACGGCTCCCGTTCCCGTGCACGCCGACGCGGACCGGCTGCACCAGGCTCTCGGCAACCTCCTCAGCAACGCCGCCCGGCACTGCCGCCCCGGCGACAGCGTCACCGTCACCGTCTCGGCCACGCCCGCGGAGGCCCGCGTCGAGGTGGCCGACACCGGTCCGGGCATCCCCGCCGACGAACTGCCGTACGTCTTCGACCGCCTCTGGCGGGGCACCCGCGCCCGTGCCACCGGCGGCAGCGGCATCGGCCTGGCCGTCGTGAAGGAACTGGTCACCGCGCACGGCGGCTCGGTCACCGCGGACCCGTCCCCCGGCGGCGGGACCCGGATGACCGTCCGCCTGCCCAGGACCGCCAGGGCCGGGACCCGCCGCAACGGCCCTGGTCAGGGACCTGCCGAGACCGTCTGACGTCATCCGCCGCCCCGGCGTGCCCGGGTCGGGCGGTCCCGTGCGCGGTGGTCCGTCCCGCCCCGTGGATCAGGGCCATTGGTCCCTCGGCCGAGGGACGTTTCGCCCCCGGTCGCCCCCCACCCCCCACATACGGTGGGGGGTATCCGAGCGCTGCGGGTCCCACGGACCGCAGAAACCGGGAGCACGAACGGAGAACATGGTGAAGGTCATCGTCGTCGGTGGGGTCGCGGGTGGCATGTCGGCCGCCACCCGGCTGCGCCGCATGCAGGAGCACGCCGAGATCGTCGTCCTCGAGCGCGGACCGCATGTGTCGTACGCCAACTGCGGCCTGCCGTACCACGTCGGCGGGGTCATCCCCGAACGCACCGATCTGCTGCTGCAGACACCCGAATCGCTGCGCGCCCGCTTCCGTCTCGACGTCCGCGTCCGCCACGAGGTGCTCGGCATCGACCGCGGGGCGCGCACCGTCCGGATCCGCGACCTCGACGCCGGGCGCACGTACACCGAGGACTACGACCATCTCGTGCTCAGCCCCGGCGCCGAACCCGTCGTGCCGCCGCTGCCGGGGGCGGAGCGCGGCCTGACGCTGCGGGACGTCACCGACACCGACCGCATCCTGGACGCGGTGCGCGCGGGTGCCCGCAGTGCCGTCGTCGTCGGCGGCGGCTTCATAGGCGTCGAACTCGCGGAGAACCTCCGCCATCGGGGTCTCACCGTCACCCTGGTGGAACTGGCCGACCAGGTGCTGTCGCCCCTCGACCCGGAGATGGCCCGCCCCCTCGCGGACGAACTCGTCCGAGGCGGTGTCGAACTGCGCCTGTCCGCGCAGCTGCACAAGGTGCTGCCCGACGCGGTGGAGCTCGCCGACGGCACCGTGATCCCCGCCGACATCGTCGTCTTCGCCGCCGGGGTGCGCCCCGACACCGCACTGGCCCGCGCGGCCTCCCTGGAGATCGGCCCCTGCGGCGGTATCGCGGTGGACGAGCAGCAACGCACCAGCGACCCGCGTGTGTTCGCGGTGGGCGACGCGGCGGAGAAACGCGACCGTCTCACCGGCGACGGCACTCTCGTCCCGCTGGCCAACCTGGCCAACCGGCACGGCCGCCTCGTCGCCGACGCCATCGCCGGGCGCCCCGTGCGCAGCCGGCCGGTGGTGGGCACCGCGATCGTCAAGGTCTTCGGCCTCACGGCGGCCGCGACCGGCTGGAACGAGAAGCGCCTGCGCGCCGCCGGCCGTCCCCACCGCGTCGTGCACATCCACCCGGCGTCCCACGCCGGCTACTACCCGGGGGCCCGGCCGCTGGCCCTCAAGCTGCTCACCGACCCGGCCGACGAGCGCATCCTCGGTGCGCAGGTCGTCGGCGGCGAGGGCGTCGACAAGCGCATCGACGTGCTGGCCACCGCCATCACCTGCGGTCTGACCGCGCCGGACCTGGCCGACCTCCAACTCGCCTACGCCCCGCCCTTCGGTTCGGCCAAGGACCCCGTCAACATGCTCGGATACGTCACCGACAACCTGGCCGGCGGAACGGCCGCCACCGTCCAGTGGCACGAACTCGACCAGGCGGTGCACGACGGGTCCGTGCTCGTCGACGTCCGCACCCGCGCCGAACACGAGGCGGGCGGCATTCCCGGCTCCCTGCACGTCCCGGTCGACGAACTGCGCGACCGTCTCGACGAGATCCCCCTCGACCGCCCCACGGTCGTCTACTGCCATGCGGGGCTGCGGGGCCACACGGCCGCCCGCATCCTGACCCAGCACGGGCGCAGCGTGCGCAATCTCGACGGCGGCTGGCTCACCTGGCAGGCGGGACGGGCCCCGCAGCCCGCCTGGTGAGCGACGCCGGGAAGGCTGTCCGCGGGCGCGGCGGCGCTCATGAGGCGCCCTCCCCGTAGACCTTGTTGATGCGGTGGACGGCCTCGCGCACGGTCCCCGGGGGCGCGGCGGTGAAGCACAGCCGCGCCCAGGCGGCGCAGTGCTCGCCGAACGCCCTGCCGGGTACGAGTCCGACGCCCTGCTCGGCGCAGCGGCGCACGAACTCCTCGCCGTCGCCGTAGGCGCGCAGGTCCAGAAAGGTGGAGAGGCCGCCGGCGACCGCGGTGTGCGGGATCTCCAGCACCTCGGCGGCGAGCCGGTACGCGTCGGCGGCGAGCCGGCGGCGCGCGGCGAGTTCCCCCGGCGAGGTGGCCAGTGCCTCGAACGCGGCGAACTGGGCCACGGTGGGCACCGGGCGCAGGGTGTGCGGCGACCGCTCGGCCAGGGTCCCGGCGCAGCCGGGCGGGGAGATGAGGTAGCCGACGCGTGCGCCCGGGATCGCGTAGGTCTTGCTGCACGAGTGCACCGCGAAGGTGCGCGCGTCGGCCCCGTCGACGGTGGCCGTGTCGCGGAAGCCGTCGGCCGAGAAGTCGTAGTTCTCGTAGGCGTTGTCGGCGATCAGCCACAGGTCGTGCCGTTCGGCGAGATCGACGAGACCGGCCAGCTGGGCCGCGTCGAGGCGGTGACCCGTCGGGTTGTTGGGGTTGTTGAGGTAGATCGCGCGGGTGCGGGGACCCACGGCGGCCTCGACGGCGGACACCGGCCCGAGGCCGGGAGCCGTGGCCGGATCCGGCGGCTCCAGGAACACCGGGACCTCACGGGGCACGCCACCCGCCGCGTGGACCAGGCCGGTGGCGGACATCCACTGCGGCGAGAGGACCAGCACGTCGTCGCCGGGCCGCAGGATCGCGTGCAGCACGACGGCGACGGCGTGGGTGGCCCCGGCGGTCAGCAGGATCCGGTCCGGGTCGACCGCGGTGCCGCGCCGTGCCCCCGCCACCGCGGCGAGGCGCTCGCGCAGGGCGGGGACGCCTGCGGGCGGCGCCGGTTCGTGCGGCGCGATCCCGAACTCGGCGCGCTCCCAGACCCGGGGCTCGGCGCACGGCGGGAAGACGGTCTTCTCCTGGTGCAGCCCGATCGGCGTCCGGTGCCCGCGGGCCCGCAGCAGCCGCTCGACCGCGGCCAGCGGCGAGGGGGGAAGGTCGGTCGGCGTACCGAAGGAGGGCATGGTGGGTGGCTCCTGGTCGGCGGTGGTGGGGGTGTCGGGGAGGAGCGCCCGGGCGGCCCGAGGCCGGCGACCGGGTCGAGGGGGCCGCGACCGTGCCCGACGGCCCGTTCCTTGACGCTCCGGTGGGACCTGCGCGCCCGGTCGATGCCCCGGGCGGCCGCGCGAACGGCCCCTTTGCAGACGCGACTCGGAAAAGGGACGGTAGCAAGGGCACGGGCGCGGCCACGGTTGTGGGCACAACGAGGTTTCCTCTCGAAAATCTCTTTGTGCCCATTGCGCCGGGCGCCGGTGGCGACCGGGATCTGTGACCCGGTTGCTCCCGAAATCCCCTTCGGGTAAAGACTCCGTCAACGAATCTCTTTACCAAAAGAATACTTGCTGCCGTCGCTGCCCATCCGAATCAATGACTCCCGGGTGACGGCCGAAAACCGCGCCCCGGGCGTGGTACCGCCAACGACCGCTCCGCGCCCGCCTGATGAGCCGTGCGCGCACCGGTCGCACCGACCGGTGACGATGCATCAGAGTGACGGGAACGGGGGTTTCGTGTCCGAACGCACGCCTGTGCTCTCCACGCCGGCACGAAGACAGGAGGACGTACGCACCCACGAACGACGCAACGCGCTGCACACGCTCCTCGGCCTGCTGGAACTGGCCGGGCAGGACTGGGCGACCATCACCGACCGGGTGGGTGAACCGCTCGTCGGGGCCATGCTGGTGGGAAAGTCGGTGATGGCCATGGAGCGGGGGGTACGGCTGTCCGTCAGTGAGGGTTCTTCACTGCGCCGGCGCCAGGACCGGCCGGACGACCTGGTCACGATTCTGGGCAACCTGATCGACAACGCGGTCGACGCGCTCGCCGGCCACCGTCCGACCGCCCCGGACGGACCGTGGATCGAGGTGGACCTGCGCGAGCGGGGGTCCCTCACCGAACTGCGCGTGACCGACAACGGGCCCGGGGTGCCGCCGGAGAAACGGCAGTGGATCTTCGTCGACGGTGCCTCCACCAAACGGCACGCGGACGACCGCCGCCGGGGCCTGGGGCTGGCCCTCGTCGCCGGCCTCCTGCGGGAGCGGGGCGGCACCGTGACCGTGGGCGAACGGGAGGGCGGCGGCGCGGTGTTCACCGTTCTGCTGCCCACGACGGGGCCCGCCGGCGAAGGGGAGGCGCC
Organism: Streptomyces sp. PSU-S4-23; assembly: GCF_055632315.1. Classification (NCBI taxonomy): domain Bacteria; kingdom Bacillati; phylum Actinomycetota; class Actinomycetes; order Kitasatosporales; family Streptomycetaceae; genus Streptomyces; species Streptomyces sp. PSU-S4-23. Next base: position 2,576,893 of record NZ_JBVMUU010000002.1, read on the forward strand.
GTGATCGACGTCCTCGTGGTGGACGACGACTTCCACGTCGCCGGGATCAACGAGCGCTATGTCTCCCGGGTGCCCGGCTTCCGCGTGGTGGGGCGGGCCCACGACGCCGCCTCGGCGTTCGCGTCCGTGCAGCGCGGGGGCATCGACCTGGTGCTGCTCGACCACTACCTGCCGGACGAGAGCGGGCTGTGCCTCACCCGGCGGCTGCGCCGGGAGGGCCCGGACGTCGATGTCATCATGGTGACCGCGGACAACCGGCCCGCCTCCGTCCAGGAGGCCCTGCGGGCCGGCGTCCTGCAGTACATCGTCAAACCGTTCACGTTCGAGGCGCTGCGCGGCAAACTGGAGGGCTACGCGCAACTGCGCGCGGCCCTCGGCGACACCGCGCTGGACCAGGACAAGATCGACCGGGTCCTGGGCACCCTGCGCGCCGCGGCCGCCGCCGGCCACATGCCCAAGGGGTACACGGAGCGGACGGCCGAGCTGATCCGGCAGATCGTCTGCCGGGCCGGCGGGCCGGTGTCCGCGCACGAGGTGTCGGCGCAGGCCAGGGTGAGCCGCTCCACGGCCCAGCGGTACCTGAAGTACCTGGAGGAACAGGGCCGGTTGCGCCTCACCCTGAAGTACGGGGACAGCGGCCGGCCCGAACACCACTACTCCACCGCATGACGGTGCCGCCCTCCGGCCCGGCGGGCGGCACCGGTGCGGGCGGTCCGGCGGATCACACCGCCGGACCGCCCGCGTCGCGCACCCGGAGCTGGAACTCCAGGCGGGAGACGGCCCTGCGGGCCGCGTCGACCGCCTCCCCGGCACTGGCACCGAGGGCGCGGGCGTACGCCACCCGGGACTCGGAGGAGGTCAGACCCCCGGCCTCCTTGCCCGGCCTGGCGGTCACCTCGACCCCGGTCACACCGGGCACGGCGCGGGCCTCGTCGAGCCCGGTGACCTCGCCCAGCACACCGCGGGCGCCGAGCACCGCGAACCAGATCGCCGAGCTGCGCGGCGCGCGGCGCGCGGCCAGGGCCGCCCGGACCCCGGGCAGCACCCGCTCCCCCAGCGTCTGCCGCAGCGCGCACTCGTCGAGGTCCACCCCGGTCGCGTCCCGGGTCAGCGCCGGGATCTCGTCACCGCCCATCCGCACATGCGTCTCGATCACCCGGGGGCCCGACGGGGCCAGCACCACCTCGGTGTGGGTGACGCCGAAGGTCACGCCCAGCGCGTCCAGGACGCTCCCGACGCAGGCGTGGACCTCCTTGCGCCGCTCCTCGGGCAGTTCGGCGGGCGAGACATGGCCGAGCTCGACGAACGTCGCCGGGTCGGAGTACTTGCGGGTGATCGCGACCACCTCGTGCTCGCCCCGCTCGGAGACCGCCTCGACGCTGAACTGGGTGCCCTCGATGAACTCCTCCACCAGCACGCCCGGGTTGGCCAGGCCCAGGTAGCTGCCGCCGGCCCGGTCGAAGGCGCCGGCCAGGTCGCTGCCGGCGGTCACCCGGGCGACTCCGGCGCTGCCCGCGCCCGAGACCGGCTTGACCACACAGGTCCCGTGCGCCCGTACGAAGGCCCGCAGGGCGTCCACGTCGGCGACCCGGGCGTAGGCGGTGGTGTCGACGCCGGCCTCGGCCAGCCGGGCCCGCATGGCCTCCTTGTCATGGGCCAGGGAGACCGTCCTGACGCTGTGGCAGGCCAGGCCGAGGGCCTGACCGATCGCGGCGTAGCGGTCCTGGTCCCGTTCGCCGAAGGTGGCGATCCGGGTGAAGGGGTGCCGGGCGTGCGCGGCGGCGGCCAGCGCGATCCACTCCTCGTCGGGGGCGTCACCGCGCACCCCGATCACCCGGGCGTTGCCGCCCGGTTCGCGGACCTTGCCGATGTAGTCCAGCTGCACGATCACCGAGGTCTCGGTGCCGGGCCGGGCGGCGCGCAGCCGGGCCGGGAAGTCGCGGCCCGTCCCGACGACCAGTACGTGCTCAGGCATCACAGCTCATTTCGCTAGGGCGTCAGGACGTCTCCGACGCGGTCCGGACCCAGTCGGTGGCGGCGTACCACCAGTGCGCCAGTTCCTCCTGGTACTTGCGCACCTGCGCCGCGGTCCCCGCCGTGACCAGCGCGTCGGCGGCCGACTGCGTGAGGTGCTCCACACCGCGCCCCACCGCGCCCGGCGCCAGCCGCACGGTCAGGTCGACCGCCGGCACGGGGCAGGGCCCCGAGGGCGGGACGAAGGCGCCGTGGCCCGGCGGGAAGAGTGTCCAGCCGGCGAGTTCGGCGGGGGCCGGCGGCTGCCCGGTCAGGGTGAGGGCGCTGCCGCACTGCGCCCGCAGCCCCTCCCTGGCGAGGTGCACGCCGAAGATCCGCTCGTACGTCTCGGCGACCAGCGCGCCCCCGGCCCGGCTGGCGATCTCGCACAGCACCGGCTCGCCGTCGGCGCCGGTCCACGCCTCCAGGTGGAAGGCGAGCGGGGTCGAAGAGCCCGGCAGCGCGGCGATCACGTCGTGCGTCATCCGCGTCAGCGGGCCGAACCGCGGGTCGTCCGGGCCGAGCATGGCGCTGCTCACGTCCGAGTGGTCCTGCAGGCGCTGGGCGATCCCGCCCAGGTTGTACTGGGACGGCCAGGCGTGCAGCACGCGCCCGTCCCGCATGATGCCGTCCACGTGGAAGAAGTCCCCCACGACGAAGCTCTCCGCCATCCACTGCCCCGGCAGGTAGGGCACGTCGGAGGCGCGCTGCCGGGCCAGGAAGGCGGTGACGTCCGCCGGGCCGCGCAGCACGGCGACCCCCTCCGAGCCTGCGCCGAAGCGGGGCTTGACCACGGCCGGGAAGCCGTGGGCGTCGAGGAGGTCGAGCAGGTCCGCCGGGCTGTCGACCGGGGTGAAGGCCGGCACCCGTATCCCCGCCTCGCGGGCGATCCGCTTCATGACGACCTTGTCGCGGTAGGCGGTCGCCGAGGCGGTGTCCTGGCCGGGCAGGCCGAGCCGGGCACGCAGCCGGGCGGCCCGCAGCACGTCGCTCTCGCTGGTGCTGGCGACCAGGTCCACGCCGTGGGTGCGCGCCGCCTCCTCCGCGATCTCCTCGGTGGCCCAGGAGTGGTAGTCGGGCACCAGGCGGTGCATCGGGAAGTGCTCGGCGAGGACGTCCTCGGCGCCCTGGACGGCCTTGGGTGTGGTGATCAGGACGACGCTGCCGGCGGTGTCGTCCAGCCACTGCTGCAGCGGGCGTCCGGTCAGCGGCTGGCGGGAGAACAGCAGGACTTTCGGCATGGCTCTCAGATCCTTGACGCGGTGGTGGAGGTGACGGGCCGCAGCCGGCCGTGGAGGTGCACCAGGCTCTGTCCCGGCGCCCCCTCACGCACATGCTCGACGGAGGCCACCACCAGGTGGTGGTCGCCGACCCTGCTCCGCTGCTGCCGTGCGCACACCAGCCAGCCGAGGCAGCCGTCGAGCAGCGGCACGCCGTGCGGGCCGGTGTGCCAGCCGGTCGGCGGGGCGAACCGGTCGGCGCCCCGGGCCGCGAACCGCTCGGCCAGCTCCGTCTGGTGGGCGCCCAGCAGCTGGATGCCGAACCACTCCGCGTCCCGGACCAGGGCCCAGGTGCCGGAGGTGTCGGCCAGCGCGAACGAGACGAGGGCGGGGCGGGCGCTGAGCGAGGTGAACGACGTGATGGTCACGCCGGCCGGTCCGGCCTCGCCCTGGGCGGTGAGCACCGCGACACCCGAGGCGTGCGGGCGCAGCACCGTGCGCAGGGCCGACGCCTCGACGGTCATCTGGTCCCCGCGGCGGCGCCGAACGCCGGCCGGCGCAGCCCGAGGTTCTCCCGCAGGGTGGTGCCCTCGTACTCGGTGCGCACCAGTCCGCGCCGCTGCAGTTCGGGCACCAGCAGCTCGACGATCGCGTCGAGGCCGTCGGGCAGGTAGTCGGGCATGATGTTGTAGCCGTCGCACGCCTCGCCGGCGAACCACTCCTCCAGCTCGTCGGCGATGGTCTCCGGGGTGCCGAGCAGGAAGCGGTGGCCGCGCCCCGCCGCCACGGACAGGTACAGCTCGCGGACGGTCAGGCCCTCCCTGCGGGCCTTCTCGTAGATCAGCTGCTGCTTGCTGGTGGAGCCCTCGGTGGGCGGCAGTTCGGGCAGCGGGCCGTCCAGCGGGAAGCCGGAGATGTCCACCATGCCGAGCTGGTAGGACAGCATGCCGAGGCCGACGACCGGGTCGACCAGGTCCTGCAGGGTGGCGTACTTGTCCTCGGCCTCCGCCTTGGTGCGGCCGACGACGACGAACGCGCCGGGCAGGACCTTCGTCTGGTCCGGGTCACGGCCGTAGTCGGCGACCTGCTTCTTCAGCCCGCGGTAGTAGGACTGAGCCCCGTCCAGGGTCTGCTGCACGGTGAAGACGACCTCGGCCCAGCGGGCGGCGAAGTCCTGCCCGTCCGGCGAGGAGCCGGCCTGCACGATCACCGGGTACCCCTGCGGCGGCCGCGCCACGTTCAGCGGCCCCCGCACCCGGAAGTGCTCCCCCTCGTGCCCCAGGATGTGCAGCTTCTGCGGGTCGAAGAAACGCCCGCCCTCCTTGTCGTACAGGAACGCGTCGTCCTCCCAGCTGTCCCACAGCCCGGTGACCACCTCCATGAACTCCCGTGCCCGGTGGTACCGCGCCGCGTGCTCCGGCTGCCGGTCCAGGTTGAAGTTGCGGGCCTCCGCGTCGGTCGCCGAGGTGACCACGTTCCAGCCGGAGCGGCCCGCGCTGAGGTGGTCCAGGGAGGCGAACTGGCGGGCCACGTTGAAGGGTTCGTTGTACGTCGTCGACATGGTGGCCGTCAGGCCGATGTGTGTGGTGTGCACGGCGAGCGCCGACAGCAGCGTCAGCGGCTCGAAGTGCACCATGCGGCCCTGCCGGCTCAGCTCGTCGGCGTCCCGGTACTTGGTGCGCACCCCGGCCCCGTCGGAGAGGAAGACCATGTCGAACAGGCCCCGCTCGGCGGTCTGCACGAGCGAGCGGTAGTAGCCGAAGTCGAGTCCGCCGTCGGGACGGGCGTTGGGGTGGCGCCAGGCGGCGACGTGGTGGCCCGGTGCGGGCAGGAAGGCGCCGAGCTTCATCATGCGGCGTTGCGCGCTCACGTGGATCTCCAAGGGGCAGATGCGGACTTGGGCAGGGCCTGCCGTGGCCGGCCGCCGGGCGGCCGGCCGGCGGCCGGTCAGCCGAGGCGGCGTACCGGCTCGCCCTCCAGGAACGCCTGGATGTCCTGCACGGCGTGGCCGTAGTACGTCGCGTAGTTGGCCTGCGAGACGTATCCGAGGTGCGGGGTGGCGAGCAGCCGGGGGGCGGTGCGCATCGGGTGGCCGGCGGGGAGCGGCTCGGTGTCGAAGACGTCCACTCCGGCGCCGGCGATGCGGCCCTCGCGCAGGGCGGCCAGCAGCGCGTCCTGGTCGACGATGGCCGCCCGCGAGGTGTTGACCAGGTAGGCGGTGGGCTTGAGCAGGGCGAGTTCGCGCGCGCCGAGCAGCCCGCGGGTGCGGTCGCTCAGCGCGAGGTGGACGGAGACGAAGTCGCTGCCTTCCAGCAGTTCCTCCTTGGACGCGGCGAGTTCGACACCGACCTCGTCGGCGCGTTCCCTGGTGAGGTTCTGGCTCCAGGCGGCGACCTGCATGCCGAAGGCCAGGCCCACCTGCGCGACCCGGCTGCCGATCTTGCCCAGGCCGAGCAGGCCCAGTCGGCGGCCGTGCAGGTCGGCGCCGACGCTGGACTGCCAGGGGCCGCCCTCGCGCAGCGCGTTGTTCTCGGTCACGACGGAGCGGGCGAGGCCGAGGAGCAGCGCCCAGGTCAGCTCCACCGGCGGGGTGGAGGAGCTGGCGGTGCCGCAGACCGTCACCCCGCACCGCTGGGCGGCGGCGAAGTCGATGACGGAGTTGCGCATCCCGGAGGCGACGAGCAGCTTCAGCCGGGGCAGGCGGTCCAGCAGCGAGGCCGGGAAGGGCACCCGCTCACGCAGGGTGACGACGATGTCGAAGTCGATGAGGCGGGCGGCGAGTTCGTCCTCGTCGACGATGTGCTCGCGGAAGGCGACGACCTCGACCCGGTCCTGGACCGGGGTCCAGTCGGCGGATCGCAGCGCGGCGTCCTGGAAGTCGTCGAGCACGGCACAGCGCAGTCGCATGTCAGTTGTCTCCGTAGGTCGTGCCGGTCTGGGTGGCGCCGAGGCCGGGGGCCGTCGGCATCCCGATCACACCACGGTCGACGGTCGCTCCGGTGAACGGGTCGCCGACCAGGCCGAGATGGCCGTCGAGGTCCAGTTCGTCGGCGAGCGGGGCCAGTTGGGCCATGGCCGTCACCCCGAGGGCGCTCTCCAGCTTGCAGCCGAGCATGACCCGCAGTCCGGCGCGCCGGGCGAGCGCGATGGTCTCGCGGGCCGCGAGGAGCCCGCCGCACTTGGCCAGCTTCACGTTGACGCCGCCGGCCCGGCCGGTCAGCCGCAGCACGTCGTCGGGGCCTGCGCAGTCCTCGTCGGCGTAGACGGGCAGCGGCGCGTTCTCGTGGACGTACCGCAGCGCGTCCGGGTCGCCCGGCGGGACGGGCTGTTCGAGGAGTTCGACGCCGTGCCGGTGCAGGGTGCGGGCGACGCGCAGGGCCCGGTCGGGGCTCCAGGAACCGTTGCCGTCGACCCTGATCCGCCCGCCGTACACCGAGCGCAGCAGCCCGGCGCGGCTGCCGTCGTCGTCCGGGGTGAACTTCAGCTTCAGCACCGGCCAGCCGGCCAGCGCCCGCCCCTTGTCGAGGAGTTCGCCGTCCGGGCAGGCGCCGATGGACAGGGCGGTCGGCCCGACGGGCAGCCCGTCCAGGCCCAGCAGCCGGTGCAGCGGCTGTCCGCACGCCTTGCCGAGCAGGTCGTGCAGCGCCATGTCGACGGCGCAGCGGGCGGCGGGCCCGATGCCCGCTGCGGCCAGCCGGGCGAGGACGGCCCGCAGTTCGTACGGCGTGGCGGCGTCCGCCAGTACGGGCGCGCAGGCGTCGACGTCCGCGGGGTCGGCGCCCCGCGCGGTGCCGTAGCCCGTCAGGCCCTCCCAGGTCAGCTCGACGACGCTCTGGCGCACCTCGGTGGTGACGCCCGTGTTGCTGACGAACGGCTCCTTGAGGGCGACGCGGACGGTGCGGTGGACGAATCTCATCCCAGTGCCTCCTCGCACGCGGCGACGGCGGCGCACGCCTGCCGGAACGTCAGCTCCCGGAAGCCCTCCGGCTCCACGGGCACCGTCGGCTCGCGGGTCTCGCCGCCCGCGGGCACGCCGCTGCCGTCCCGGAAGCGGCCACGCAGATAGGGCGACAGCCGCCCGCCGTGCTCCGCGAGCCAGGAGAGCGCGGTGTCGTGGGAGTCGTCAGGGCGGGCGGCCCTCAGGTGCCTGAAGAGGTCCGCCAGCAGCCCGGCGTCGGCGGGTTCGGTGCCGGGCGGGCAGAGCATGAAGACCTGGGCCGGCAGCAGCACGAAGGCCACCGGGCTCGCCGCGTCGAAGTGGCGCACCAGGGGGGTGGTGATCGCCCGCAGGGAGCGCACGGTGGACCGGCGCGCCAGATAGCCGCCGCGGCGGGGCGGACAGCCCGCCATGGCGCGTGCCCCCCAGTGCACATGGGTGACGAAGGGGCGCTCGGGGGTGCCGGGCGGGCGGCCCGGGTGGTGGGTGCCGAGCAGCGCGAACAGCACGTTCGTCAGCTGCAGCGACATCACCGGGAGCACCGGCGGCAGCGTCGGCAGCCGCTCGAAGAAGGCGGCGGGTTCGACCAGGGCGCTCACCAGCACCATGGCCGCCTCGGCGAGCGCGCGGGCCGAGGGGTAGCGGTGCCCTTCGAGGACGTACCCCGTGCCGTCCCGCCGCGGGTCGCAGCGGTCCACCGCGCCGTCCGGCCATGCCGCGTGGCTGATCAGCTCCGACAGGCGGGTGCCCTGTTTCGCGGTGGCGTCGGCCTGTTCGATCAGCAGGGTCAGCATGTCGGTGACCAGCGGCCCGTTGTCGACGAGGACGGCCGCCCACTGGGTGAAGCGGAAGCCGGGGATCTCCCGCATCCGCCGCCAGTGCAGGTCGACGAGCGGGACGAGCTCGCCGTCCACCTCGGCCTGGGTCAGCGGGCAGAACAGCGGACGGCCGCGGTCCCGCCGGACCATGGCCCGCCCGTCCCAGGTGTACAGCGCCAGGGTGTCCCGCTTGCCCTGCCCGATCAGCGAGCCGGGCTGGTACGCCTCGTCGCCGCCCGCCGCGTCGGCCTCGGTGCGGGTGAAGCCGTAGATCAGCGGATAGCCGTGGCCGCCGCCGCAGATCGCGGTGTTGAAGTCCATCGGTCCGGACCGGCCCAGCGCGATGTCCTCCCAGTTGCCGAGGTGCCCGGTGCGCGGCGGCAGCAGGTCCTCGTGCCGGTGGAGCAGGTCGAGCAGGGTGCCGATGGGGATGTCGTGGGTGCCGACGTGCACCGGGGCGAAGGTCTTGGCCCCGGTGGCGAGGGCGTCGGCCGACGCGGCGGAGCGCAGGCCCAGCCCGTCCAGGAGGTGCCCGCTCATCGCCCCTCCCCGTCCCGCAGCCGCCCCAGCAGGTACGGCAGCGTGCCGCCGGCCAGCAGCACGTCCCACTCCCCCGCGGACTGCACGTCGGCGCGCACGGTGAACGAGGTCCCGTCCGCGGTGACCCGCGCCTCGCCGGTCTCCCGTACCGCGTCGAGCGCCAGGTGGAACTCCTCCCGGCCGCTCAGGCCCAGCTCCGGCCAGCTCGCCGGCAGCAGCAGCGGCAGGATGCCCATGGCGCACAGGTTGGCGCGGTGGATGCGCTCGAAGCTCTCGGCGAGGACCGCCCGTACCCCCAGCAGCCAGGGGCCCTTGGCCGCCCAGTCCCGGGAGGAGCCCATGCCGTAGGAGCGGCCGGCCAGCACGATCAGCGGGGTGCCCTCGGCGGCGTACCGGCACGCGGCCTCGTACACCGGCAGCCGCTCGCCGCTCGGCAGGTGCAGCGTCCTGCCGCCGCTGTCGCCGTCGCCGGCCAGGCGGTTGCGCAGGCGCGGGTTGCTGAAGGTGCCGCGGGCCATGACCTCGTGGTTGCCGCGCCGCGAGCCGTAGGAGTTGAAGTCGCGCACCCCGCGCTCGCGCAGGTGGCGCCCGGCCGGCGAGTCGGCGGGGATGGCGCCGACCGGTGAGATGTGGTCGGTGCTGACGTCGTCGCCGAGCGCGAGGAGCGCGCGGGCGCCGGTGAGCGGGCCGGAGCGGGGGCGGGCGTCGGCGTAGGCGGGGGGCCGGATGTAGGTGGAGTCCTCGTCCCAGGCGAAGACCGCGGAGTCCGGTGCGGTGACGGCCGCCCAGCCCGCCCGCGCGGACGGGTCGTCGGCGAAGACCTCCGGGGTGACGAACTCGGCTTCCAGAGCCCGCAGTTCGACGTCCTGCGGCCACAGGTCGCGCAGGAAGACGGGTGCGCCGTCGGCGTCGCTGCCCAGGGGTTCGCGGTCCAGGTCGACGCGGACGTGCCCGACGAGGGCGAGGGCGACGACGAGGGCGGGCGAGGCCAGGTATCCGGCCCGGACCTGGGCGTGCACACGGGCCTCGAAGTTGCGGTTGCCGCTGAGCACGGCGGCGACGGTGAGACCGGCGCGGTCGACGGCGTCGCCGACCCCGTCGCCCAGCGGGCCGCTGCCGCCGTTGCAGGTCATGCAGCCGTACCCGGCGACGTGGAAGCCCAGCCGCTCCAGGTCGTCGAGGAGGCCCGCGTCCCGCAGGTAGCGGGTCACGGCCCGGGAGCCGGGCGACAGGCTCGTCTTGACGTGCCGGGGAACGGTCAGGCCCCGCTGCACGGCCCGGCGGGCGAGCAGTCCGGCCGCCAGCATCGCCTTCGGGTTGGAGGTGCTGGTGCAGGAGGTGATGGAGGCGATGACGAGGTCGCCGTCGGTGACACCGTCCTCGGTCCGGGGCTCGGCGGGGTGGAGCGCGGCGAAGGAGCCGGGCAGGCCGGCGAGCGGGATCCGCTGGTCGGGGCGGCTGGGCCCGGCCAGGTTCGGCCCGACCTCCCCGAGGTCGAACTCGATCACCCGCCCGAAGCGGGGCGCGTCGCCCTCGCGCAGCAGGCGCTGGCGGCGGCAGTACTCCGCCACCAGGGCGACGTCCCGCTCCGTGCGCCCGGTGCGCCGCAGGTAGTCCAGGGTCTCGTCGTCCACCGGGAAGAAGGCGGACATGGCGCCGTACTCGGGCGCCATGTTGGCGATGGTGCAGCGGTCGGGGGCCGACAGGGCGGCGACCGCGGGGCCGGTGAACTCCAGCATCAGTCCGCGCACCTCCTCCCGGCGCAGCCGCTCGGTGAGCGCGAGGACCACATCGGTGGGCGAGGTGCCCGGGCGCACGGCGCCGGTCAGGCGCACGCCGGCCACGGGCGGGACGCGGATCGGCTGGGCGAGCCCCAGCATGAGGGCCTCCGCCTCCAGGCCGCCGACGCCCCAGCCGAGGACGCCGAGACCGTTGACCATGGTCGTGTGGCTGTCGGTGCCGATCACGGTGTCCGGGTGGAGCACGTCGCCGTCCGCGCGCGCGACGACGGTCGCCAGGCGCTCCAGGTTGACCTGGTGGACGATGCCGCTGCCCGGCGGGATGACCCGCAGCCCGTCGAAGGCGCCCTCGGCCCACTTCAGGAACGCGTACCGCTCCCGGTTGCGCTCCAGCTCCAGGGCCTCGTTGCGGGCGAGGGCGTCGGGCCGTCCGGCGACGTCGGCCTGCACGGAGTGGTCGACGACCACGTCCACGGGCAGCGCGGGGTTCACGCGCCCCGGCTCGGACACGCGGTCGCGCAGGGCGGCCAGGTCCACCAGCAGGGGGATGCCGGTGTAGTCCTGGACGAGGATGCGGGCGGGCCGCAGCGGCATCTCCAGGCCGGGCTCCTCCCCCGCCGCGAGCCGCTTGCCGAGCCCGGCGGCCGCCGCGTCGTCGCCCGCCCGCAGCAGGGACTCCAGCAGCACCCGGCCGGTGTAGGGGACGGCCCCGAGGTCGAAGCCGCTCTCCTCGGCGAACTCCGGCAGGCCGTACAGCACGGCCGACCGCCCGGCGAGGCATGTCCTGATCGGCGCGGTCATCGGGCGTCCGCCTCCCGTGCCGCCGGGTACCGGCGTCCGCGCGGCCCGACGTAGTCGAGGAGCGGCCGGATGAGGACGTTGTTCGACTGCTGCTCCAGCGCCTGCGCCACCCAGCCGGCGGTACGGCCGACGACGAACAGCGGGACCGCGAGGTCGTCGGGCAGGCCGAGCAGCCGGTAGGCGAGGCCGGCGTAGAGGTCCACGTTGGGGGCGAGGCCGTGCCGGCCGTAGGGCCGCATGGCCTCGGCGACGGCGTCCAGGATCTCCAGGCCGCGGCTGTCGCCCCGCTCCCGGCTCAACTCGACGACGGTGGACCGCAGATGGCGTACCCGCGGGTCCTCGGTGCGGTAGACCCGGTGGCCGAAGCCCATCACCGGCTCGCCCCGGCCGCGCAGCCGTGCCACGTACTCCGCGGCCCGCTCGGGCGCGCCGACCTCGTCGACGAGCCGCATGACGCGCTCGGCGGCGCCGCCGTGCACGGAGCCCGCGAAGGTGGCGACGGCGGCGGTGACCGCGGCCGTCATCCCGGCCCGGGAGCCGACGGCGACGCGGGCGGCGAACGCCGACGCGTTGGAGCTGTGGTCGGCGTGCACGATCAGTCCCTTGTTCAGGAACCGCACCGCGGCCGGTGTGGGCCGCTCGCCGAGCAGGGCGGTGAGGAAGGCGTCCGCGCAGGAGGTCTCCTCCGCCGGGGTGGACGGCTCGCGGCCGCTGCGGAAGGCGTGGTGGGCGGCCACCAGCATGGGGATCCGGGCGATCAGCGCGATGCCGGTCTCGCGGGCCTGCTCGTACGTCTCGTCCGTGCCCGCGTCGCGGCGGGGCCCGAACGCCTCGAGCGCGGAGACGCAGGTGCGCAGTGCGTCCATGGGGTGGGCGTGGGCCAGCGAGCGGGCCAGGTCGAGCACCGGGGCGGGCAGTTCGCGGGCCGCCCGCAGTTCCTTCTCGAAGGCCGGCAGGGCCGCGGCGTCGGGGAGTTCACCGTGCACGAGGAGGTGGGCCACCTCCTCGAAGGAGGCGTGCTCGGCCAGGTCGTGGATGCTGTAGCCGCGGTACTCCAGGATCCCCTCGGCGCCGTCGATACGGGTGATGGTGGTCCGATCGAAGCTGACGCCGTCCAGGCCGCGGTGCACGGTGTGCCGCTGCCCGGCGGGGGGCTGCCCCGCGGGGGGCTGTCCCGCGGGCGCGCCGGGACCGGGCGCGGCGGAGGGCGCCCGGCCCGCGGCGCACCCCTCGGCGAACTCCCGGATCGCCGTCACCGAGCGCAGGGCGAGGGTGAGTTCGTCGTCGACCGGCACGCCGTACGCCTCTTCGAGCGCCACCATCAGCGAGATGTGGCCGAGCGAGTCCCACTGCCGGATCGACTGGTATTCCAGGGTGTCGGTGACCCGGTCCTCGCTGATGCCCAGGGTGCGGGCGACGAGGGCGTCGACACTGCTCATGGTTCCCCTTCTGCGGTCGGTCGTGTGCGATGCCGTAGGACGTCGGCGGGATCAGCGGGGGCCGGGCGTCCGCTGCTCCAGCCACCGGCGCAGCGCCGGGCGGTCCACCTTGCCGTTGGCGTTGACGGGCATCTCCCCGACGACCTGCACGGACCTCGGCACCATGTAGGCGGGCAGACCGGCCGCGCAGGCGTCGGACAGCGCCGCGGGGTCGCCGGCACCGGACACCACGGCGGTGATCGTTCCGGCGTCCGGCCACTGCAGGGCCACCGCCTCCAGGGCCCCGGCGCGGCGCAGCACGGCCTCGATCTCGCCGAGTTCGACGCGGTGACCGCCGATCTTGACCTGCTGGTCGTTGCGGCCGAGGCAGACGTACTGCCCGTTCAGGCGGCGCACCAGGTCGCCGGTGCGGTAGTACGTCCGCCCGGCGCGCTCGAAGTACCGCTGCGCGGTCAGCTCCGGCGCCCGCCAGTAGCCGGGGGTGGTCTGCGGCCCGGCCAGGCACAGCTCGCCCGGTTCGCCCTCGGGGACGTCGGCCAGCCGCTCGTCGACGACCAGGGCGTCGAGGCCCGGATAGGGCCGTCCGATGGGCACGTTGTCGTGGACGCACTCGGCCGGACTGGCCGCCGGGTCCCAGCGGTACGCGGTGCAGGCGATGGTGAGTTCGGTCGGCCCGTACAGGTTCTCCACGGTGGAGTACGGCGCCGCCGCCTGCCACTCCTCGGCGGTGGCCCTGGGCAGCGCCTCCCCGCAGAACAGGCTCCAGCGCAGCGTCGGCATCGTGCCCGGCCGCAGCACCCCGCGCCGGCGCAGCACGGCGGCGACCGAGGGCACCGAGAACCAGACGGTGATGCCGTTGCGCTCCAGGTACGTGAAGGGCGCGAGCAGTTCGATGGGGTCCATGGAGCAGACGCGGGCGCCGTTCTCCCAGGCCATGAACAGGTCGAACACCGACAGGTCGAAGGTCTGGTCGAAGGTCTGGGTGAGCCGGTCGTCGGGGGTCAGCCGGTAGCGGTCCTGGTTGGCGTCGAGGAACGCGCGCACATTGGCGTGGGTGACGGGCACCCCCTTGGGCACGCCCGTGCTGCCCGAGGTGAACAGCAGGTACGCCGGGTCGTCGGCGGCGGGCTCGGGCAGCTTCGCCGCCGCCGTGAACCCCGCGAGGTCGGTGGCGTCCAGCACCCGGTGCCCGTCGAGGCCCGGCACCTCGGACCGCCTGGCGTCGGGCAGCAGGACGACCGGGCGGTACGGCAGTTGCCGCAGCAGTCCGGGGAGCTGGGCGGCCGACGCGGCGTCCGCGAGGACGGCGTCGACGTCGGCGCGCTCCAGCATGGTGAGCGTGCGCGCCACCGGGAACTTCCGGTTCAGCGGTACGAAGGCGGCGCCGGCGAACAGCGCGGCGGCCACGCCCAGATAGCCGACCTCGCTGCGGTGGGCGAACACCCCGACCCGGCGTGGCGGGCCCGCCACCGTCTCGACGAGGGCGGCCGCCCAGCGCCGCGCGGTGGCCGCGGTCTCCTCGTAGGTGTAGTCACGGCGCCCGACGGTCAGGGCGACGCGGTCGGGACGGACGCTGGCGTGGTGGAGCAGACCGGCGCCCAGACGCCGGTCGAGTGCTGTGGTCATGTCGGTCCGAACTCCGGTGACGGGAAGCCGGACCGACGCTAGCGGTGCCCCGCACGGGCTGTGCCGTTGCGAGCGCACTGCTTGTTTAACGAGTAAATCCTGTTCTGCCCATTGGTCTCGTGCCGCGTGTTCCGCGGGGCGGTGAACTCAACGAGCAGAACGGGATTTTCGCGCTCAACTCCCTTTGTGGGCCCAAGGGCCGGGCAGTCGGGGCGTGGCCTAGCCTCGCCGGGAGTACCAAGCGGGAGAGAAACGAGCGAGGAGTGCCGGCCACATGAGATCCCTCCTGCCTCCACCCGGACCCGCGCGGCTGCTGACGGTCATCGTGATGGTGATGACGCTCGGCCAGGGGCTGTGGATGGCGCTCAGCGCCGTCTACGCGGTGACCGTACTGCACCTGACGTCCGGTCAACTCGGCGTGAGCGTGAGCGTCGCCGCCGGGATCGTCCTGCTGTGCAGCATCCCGCTCGGCCATCTCGCCGACCGGGCCGGCCCGCGCACCGTGCAGATATGGTCGTTCCTGGTGCTGACCGTGCTGACGTGCGGTCTGCTGTTCGTCACCGACTTCTGGCCGTACCTGGTCGTCGTCTCCGCCCAGGGCATCGCCTACCGGGCGGGACGCAGCGCCCGCAAGGCCATGATCGCGGGGCTGATCCCCTCGGCGAACCGGGTGACCGTGCTCGCTCAGATACGCGCGGCCTCCAACGCGAGCGTCTCGGTCGGGGCCTGCCTCGCCGGTCTCGTCCTGGCCGTGGGGTCCCGCGAGGCGTACCAGGCGGCGGTGGGCTTCGTCGCCGTCACCTTCCTGATCACGGGCCTGCTCACGGTGAAGGAACCGTCCGTGCCCCCGGTCCCGGCCTCGGCGGGCCCCGCGCTCGGGGTGCTGCGCGACGTGCCGTACCTCACCTTCGCCGCCCTGGACGGGCTGCTGACCACGCACACCGTGCTGCTCGACGTGGTGCTGCCCCTGTGGGTGCTGCGGCACACGGGGGCGCCTCGCTGGATGAGCGCGGCCATCCTGCTGCTCAACACGGTCCTGGTGGTGGCCGTCCAGACCCGGGCCGCCCGGGGCGTGGACGATCCGACGGCCGCCGCGCGGGCCAGCCTCCAGGGCGCGGGTTGTGTCGCGGCCGCCTGTCTGGTGTTCGCACTGAGCGACAAGGCAGCACTGGTGCCCGCCTGTCTGCTGCTCGCGCTGGGCGCCGTCGCCCACGCCCTCGGCGAGGTACGGCAGGCGGCGGGCAGTTGGGGCATCGCCTTCGACCTGGCCCCTGACCACGCCCAGGGCCAGTACCAGGCCACGCATGCGATGGGCGCCGACATCGGCAAGATGATCGCCCCCGCGGTCTTCATCTGGCTGGTGCTCGGCCACGGGGCGCTCGGCTGGGCGGCCCTGGCTGTGGCGTTCGCCGCGCTGGGCACGGCGATGCCGCCGGTCGTCGCCCGCGGCCTGCGCACACGCACCGCCGTCGGCGAGGCGACACCCACCGGGTGACGAGCGCCGGGTGACGCCCGCCGGGTTGAACCGCCGGGGACGATTGCCGGGTGACGACTGCCGGATCGAGCCGTCAGGTAAACCGCCGGGAACCAGCGCCGGGTGGGCCGGCGGCGGTACCGTGCCGGCGGCGGCACCGTGCCGGCGGCGTCGGACGGCGGCGCCGATCGGCGGCAGGAGGTCGTGGCCGTCCCCTCCGCCCGCGCCGCAGGACGCCGGCCGCCGCCCGGCCCAGGCCGGCCAAGGAGGCCGGCGGGGGCTCCGAGGACTGACGGTGAGGACTGCCGTGGCTCCTTCGGGCTCCGCCGCCGGGCCCCCGAGCCGAGTCACCCGCCTCCGCCGTGCCGGAGGCCCGCGCCCCGGAGCCGGCGGCGCGGCTCCGGCCCGCAGACCGCCCAGGCGGCAAGCACGGTGGCCAGAACCCCGCACCACAGCTCATGTGCGTCCGCCCAGCGCGGATCGCCCAGCGGCACGAACGGCGTGACGCGGGGCGGGAGGAGCACGGCGGCCGTGACCGGCAGCGCCAGCACGGCGCCCGCCACGCCCGGTCCCGGCGCCCGTGCCTCGCTGAACCGCACCGACGCCGCGGCCAGGGCGAGCGCCAGCCCGGACAGCGCGCCGGCCTCCAGGGTCACCGCCCCCGACGGCACCCCGGCCCCCTGCCCGGCGCCGGCACCGGCCCGGGCCACGCCCAGCACGGCCGTCCACCACGCCGCGCCCAAGAGCAGCACCACGGCCGCCCGCAACGCCTGCCGCACCGGGCGCGGCACGGGAGGCACGCCGGTGGTGTGCCGGGCCGGGTCGTCCAGGACGAACGCCGTCCCCACCGCCCCGCACAACGCGGCCCCCCGTACCACGTCGACCAGCGTCCGGGCCGAGGACTGCGGCGAGAACAGCACCGGCACCGCGGCGATGACCAGCCCCAGCCCCCAGCCGGTGGCGAGCCGGGACCACGGCAGCGACCGCACCGTGGGGCGCACCAGAGCCGCCACCACCGTCGCCCGCCGCCTCATGCGCACATCCACTCGCGGTCCGCGGCCGTTTCCGCCGGGGCACCGACGCCCAGCAGGGCGGCCGCGCGGTCGGTGGTCGTACCGGGGGCGGAGAGCTCCGCCCAGGACGCCTTCACCCGGCGCTCCGCCTCCCCCCGGGGCTCGGCGAGCAGCCGCTGGAGCACGGCGTACTCGCGGTCCCGCAGGGAGATCGGGTTCACCGGTGCCGGGATCAGCCCGGGACTGCTGACGCCGCCCCCGGCCGCCGCGGCCGCGCCGTTCCGGGTCGCGCGGATCGCCAGCCAGGCCATCAGGACTCCCCGTGCGTCGCAGTACGCCCCGTGGTAGTGCTCGTCCCCCACCACCAGACCCCGGGCGACGCTCGCCGCGAACTCCAGCTCCGGCTCGCCGCCCCACGCCGTACCGGCCGTCACCTCGCCCGGCGCGGCGGGTGCCGGCTCCGCCTGGCCCGACGGCCCGTCGAGGGCGGCGACCCGCTGCCGCACCGTCAGTGCCCGCGTCGCCTGCGGCGCGCCGGCCATCGACCGCACCCTGACCGTCACCCGGGTCCACTCGCCGATCCAGGGTGTGAACTCGGGGAAGGCGCAGTACGTCGTCACGCCGCGCCGCTCGCAGTGCTGCACCGCCGCCGGATCGCGGGTCGCCACCTCACGCTCCTCGGTCACCGCCTTCGACGGCGCCATGCCCTGGAACACGACAGCGATCACCACCGCGCCGAGAGCCCCCAGGGCGGTGGCCCGTACGGCCCGTGTCCGGCCGCCGCTCACCCGTACCGCACCCGCCGCCGCCAGCACCGAGAGCGCCAGCAGATACAGCACGTGCCATCCGGCGGGCCGCCCCAGCAGATCCGACGGGAGCGGGCGTGCGCCCTCGTCGAACAGCACCGGGGCCATCCCGCGCAGCCAGGCCCCGGTCCGGGCGGAGGGCACGAAGACGAAGGTGAACGCCAGGAGGGCGACGGCGGCCATGGGCGCCGTGAACGCCGACCGGACCGCCCTGCCGAGCAGCACCCCCAGGACCGCCGGCAGGAGCACCAGCAGCGGCCCGGTCAGCAGTTCGAACACCGACCCGTGTCCCACCGCGCCGGGACGGAGCGCCGCGGCCGTGAACTGCCCGGCCACGATCAGCGCCCCCACGAACGCCGTCGGCAGCACCGACAGCACATGGGCGCAGGTGCGTTGCCAGGGCGGCATCACCAGTACCCCGAAGTGCCCGTCCGTGCCGTGCCGGTGGGAGCGCAGCACCGCCATGTTCGCGGCGATCAGCGCGGCCAGGCCCAGCAGCACCTGTCCCAGCTGTGTCTCGCGGTCGGCGTCCTGCAGCACCGGGTAGGCGTCGTCCGCGCCACCGCCCCGCCACAGCAGAAACGCCGGGTACACCGTCACGGCGACCAGCACCAGAGGGTGCAGCAGCAGGCGACGCGCCTCCACCCGGGCCAGCGTC
The DNA here is from genome assembly GCF_055632315.1 of Streptomyces sp. PSU-S4-23. Taxonomy (NCBI): domain Bacteria; kingdom Bacillati; phylum Actinomycetota; class Actinomycetes; order Kitasatosporales; family Streptomycetaceae; genus Streptomyces; species Streptomyces sp. PSU-S4-23. Next base: position 2,594,977 of record NZ_JBVMUU010000002.1, read on the forward strand.
ATCACCGCCCGCCGCCCGCCCGCGCCCGGCGCCGGGGCCGCCACCGGGGCCTCGGTCACGGCCGTCATGCCGCCGCCTCCGGCACCGTGCCGCCGCCGAGCGCCAGGAGGTAGCCGTCCTCCAGCGTCGGATCGACCAGCCGGGCGCCCGCCGGCGGATCCCCGACGTTGCGGAACTCGCCCGCCCCGGTGCGCCATCCGGCCCGGGCGCCCGGCTGCCGCTCCGCACTGCTCCACACGCGGCCGTCGGCCACCGCCGTCAGCTCCGCCGGCGTGCCCTCGAACCGCACCCGGCCCTTGTCCAGCACCACCACCCGGCGGCACAGCATCGCCACGTCCTCCGTCTGGTGGGTGGACAGCAGCACCGTGCGGCCCTCGCCGGCCTGCGCGATCAGCTCCCTGAACCGCATCCGCTGCTCCGGGTCAAGGCCGACCGTGGGCTCGTCCAGCACCAGGAACCCCGGATCGCCGACCATGGCCGCCGCCAGCGCCACGCGCTGGCGCATGCCACCGGAGAGTCTCCTGATCCGCTTGCCGCGCACATCCGCGAGACCGACCGCGTCCAGAACCCGCCGGGCCTCCTCGTGCCGGGCCCGCCGGTCCGTCAGCTCCTTCAGGATCGCCACGTAGTCGACGAACTCGAAGGCGGTGAACTCCGGGTGGAACCCGGGATTCTGCGGCAGATAGCCCAGCACCCTGCGCGCCTCCTGCCGTCCGCGGACCGTGCCCGGATCGTGCCCGAGGACGCTGAGCGCCCCGGTGTCCGGCGGCGTCGCCGTCGCCAGGATCCGCAGCAGCGTCGTCTTGCCCGCACCGTTCGGCCCGAGCAGGCCGGTGACGCCTTCGCCGAGCCGCAGAGTCACATCGTCCACCGCCCTCGTACCGCGGTGGCTCAGGGTCAGCCCGACGGCCGAGACCGTGGGTGGGGGTGTCATGACAGCCTCCTGGCCGTGAAGGGGACGGATCGAAGGGAAGGAGCGAGCGGGCGGCCGCTGTCGAAGCGGTCCCGCGACGCCACCAGCAGCGCCGTCGCCACCACCGCGACCGCCGCCGCCGCGCCCTGGCCCACGGCGGTGAACGGCACCGGTGTCCCGGACGCCAGCAGCAGGTTCAGCACCACCAGGGCGGTCCAGCCGCCGCCGACCAGCGCCGGCGCCAGGACCGGCCCCAGCCGGGCCGTCAACGCGACCCCCGTCGCGGTCAGGGCGAGCGCCGGCAGCAGCCAGCCGAGCGCCGCCAGGCCGAACGACGGCAGCGCCAGACTCGCCAGCCCGCTCAGCGCCGTCGTCGTGGACAGCACCGCGACCGTCCGCACCATCAGCAGGCGGAAGGTGTGCATCGGCGCGACCACCGCCATCTCGTACGTCGGGTCCAGCCCCGGCCCGAACGACACCGCCACCCCCGCAAGCGGCAGCAGCGGCGCGGTGGCCAGCAGCATCAGCGGCGACGCGGCCAGTCCCGCGCCGACGGCGAGCAGCAGCGTGAGCGCCACGGCCCCGAGCCAGGACCGGCGCAGCACCGGGGTCGCGGCGAGCAGCCGCGCGGTGTGGCCGGCGACCCCCATCCGGATCAGCAGCGACTCGACCGGACCGGGCCTCGGGGCGTCCAGCTCGGCGTCCAGGCGGGCCCAGCCGGCGCTGATCTCGGCGGGCGGGACATGGGCCGAGAGGGCCGCCCGGCAGTCCGCGCAGGCGGCGAGGTGGGTTTCGACGGACCACAGCCGGGGCGCCGTCAGATTCCCCTGGGCGTACTCCCGCAGGTCCCCGTCCTCCACGTGCCAGCTCATGCCAGGCCTTCCCGCAGTTGCCTCCGGGCGCGCATCGCCCGGGTCTTGACCGTGCCCGGCGGGATGCCGAGCAGCACGGCCGCCTCACGCGTCGTCAGACCGTCGATCACCGTCGCCTGCACCACCGCCCGCAGCTCCGGCGAGAGCCCGGCCAGCGAGGCCCCCAGGTCGCCGTGCTGCACCCGGGCCAGCACCTGCTCCTCGGCGGACACCTCGTCGCGATGGCGCAGCCGGGACAGCGCCTGGCGCAGCCGGCCCCGGGCCCCGTCGCCGCGCAGCGCGTCCACCAGGCGGCGCGACCCGATCCGCCAGAGCCAGCCCGCCACGTCGCCGTCACGGCGGTAGCGGGCGGCCCCCCGCCACACGTCCAGGAACGTCTCCTGCACCACGTCGTCGACCAGCGCCGGATCGGCGCACCGCCCCCGCAACCGCAGCACGAGCCACGGTGCGTAACGGCGGTACAGCTCCTCGAAGGCGCGACGGTCCCCCTCGGCGACGGCCCGCAGCAGCTCGCCGTCGCCCGGACTCCCCCGGTTCGTTTCGCTCACGCCCCCTCATCGGACCGGACCCGCCTGGCGGTTCACACGGCGGCTCCCCCATCGGCGCACTGTGCCACGCACGGGCACGCGGGCCGCGTCCGCTGCGTCCGGGCCGGCGGGGGAACATGTCCGGCCCGGCGAGCGCGGCACGACCGGCCGCCGGTGCCACGGTGCGCGTCCTCGCCGGACACGCGCCGGAGGGCGGGCCCACGGCCCGCCCTCCTGTCGTGCGTCATCGCCCGGCCGCGGCCGGTGTCCCGGTCACCAGGGTGAGCGCAGCGTCACCCGGACCGTGAGAGGACGCGTCGTCCTGCGCCCGGCGGCGTTCGTCGCCGAGACCCGGTACTGGTAGGTCGACCCGAGGGCGACGGTGCCGTCCACGAACCTGACCTTCCCGGTCCTGCTGCGGGCCGGGGCCGTGCCGATCTGCGTGAACGTCGCGCCGTTGTCGGCGGACCGCTCGATGACGAACCCGGACTCGTTGGTCGCGTTGTCCCGCCAGGTGAGGCTGAGCCTCGGCCCGCTCCGCAGCCCCGCGGCCAGGCCGGTCGGAGGCTGCGGGACGTTGACGCCGAGCGGGTCCGACACCGACTTCACCGTCATGCTCGGGAACTCGCTGCCGTATCCGACCCTGTTGAGCGCGACGACCCGGTACAGATACGGCGTGGTCGCCGATGCCGTCGGATCGACGAACGAGCGGGCCTCGTGGACGTTCGGCCGGTCCAGCGGCGAGTCGACCGTGCCGACGTCGGCCCATGCGGTGCCGTCGCTCGACCGCTGGACGACGAAGGACGTCTCGTTGATGGAGTCGTCCTGCCAGGACAGCCGGATCCGGGCGCTGGTGCCCGTGCCCACGACGTCCGACGAGAGCCCGCTCGCCTTCAGCGGCGGCAGCGCGAGCGACTCGGGACGCATCATGTCCATCTCCTCGTGGCTGAGGATGTGACAGTGGATGACGTATTCCCAGCCGAAGTTCACCAGCTTGTTGGTGATGGCCGCCGTCGGATTGCCCTGCGGATCCACGTTGTTGAACATCGACGTGTCACCCAGCGGCATCGCCGGGTCGAGCGGCCTGACGGAGTTCGGCACTTCGAAGGGCACCGTCGGCACGACCGGCCGCAGCGCGACGATCGTGTCCTCCAGTGGGCTCATCCGCACCGTGTCCTTCCACCCCAGCTCGTTGGCGTCCGGCCGGATCACGATGTTGTCCCAGGTCACCCGGTTGAGGACCTGGACGTCGTACAGATGGAAGTGGATGGGGTGCGTGTCCACCCCGTTGTGGGTGAACCGCCAGATCTGGGTGCCGTCCGCGTTGGTGCTGATGGGCGTGACCTTCATATCGGCCTTGGGCAGGTCGGTGCCGTCGATCAGCTCGGTCTGCGGGTTGATGTACGGATACAGCGTCACGTTCTGTGCCCCCGGAGTGGGTGGCTGCGCCTCGACCCCCAGGTTGGCCTGCATCCTGCCGAAGTCGTCGAACGCGGTCGCGTTCATCTCGTCGTGGATGGCCTTCGGCTGCAGCGGCATCGTCATCTTGGCGGCCGGTGCCTTGAGCGTGTTGAAGCCGAACGTCGACGTGTCGTTCACGCGGACCAGTCCGTCACAGGTGTTCACGGACGTGTTGGGGACGTTGCAGTTGCTGCTGGCGGCGAAGGCGGTACCGTACGCCGAGTTGTAGGCCGCCTGCCCGACGATCAGCGGGTTCTGCCCGGACTCGAAGACGCCGGAGCCGTCCGCGTGGTGCCGGAAGGCGGCCCGCAGCTTGGTCAGGTCGAACGCCGCGGCCGGCGCCGTGTCCGCGATGGTCACCTGCATCACCGTACGGGTGTTGGGCCCGTACCCCGGCAGGATCGTCGGTGCGCCGGTCGGGCTGAGGTCCGGTGCGCCCGTGTAGTAGTCGTACGACGGGACGCGCGCCGGATAGGCCGCGGGGGCGTCGTTGTACAGGATGAGCGTCTTGCCGGCGAACTTCGAGAAGTCCACCAGGACATCGGCCCGCTCGGCCGGTGCGAGAGCCAGCGAGTGCTTGTCCACGTTGCCGACGTCGAAGCGCGTCGGGTCGGTGATCCAGGTCGTCGGCTGCTGACCGTCGACGACGGCCGGCGCGGGCAGGAAGCCGCCCTCGTTGGCGATCTGGATCCAGTCCGGCCCGGCGGCGTCGTTGTTCGCGTCCACGGGGGTGGGCGACACCGTCGGGTCGGTCTGCGCCGCCGCCAGCTCGCCCGGCTTCAGCGCCACCTCGGTCGTGCCGTCGCCCTGCTTCGGGTCGGCGGTGTACCACTGGAAGTTGAAGAACCGGTCGTTGGCGGCGTTGAGCAGCCGCATCCGGTAGGTCTTCGGCTGGAGCGTCACCTTCGGGTAGGCGACCCCGTTGACGACGGGCGTGTCGTTGAACTGCTCCATGCCCATCGAGATGTTCGGCGTGCCGGGGATCTGCTCCGGCTCGCAGAACGGGTCGGTCCGGTACTGCCAGGTCGAGGGGACGTCCAGCTTGCACTTCGGGTCGTAGTAGGGGTTGGCGATGGGCCCGTACTTGGCAGTACCGGCGGGCGGCCAGAACCACGGCCCGTACATCCAGCGCCCGTAGGCGCTCATGCCCGACGGATCGCCCGGGTTCTGCGCGGGCATGTAGACGTGGTGGTACCAGAAGCTGCCCTTGGTGCCCCAGCGCCTGGTGTTCCAGGTCGGGTCCTGGCCGTAGGAGACGGTCTTGCCGGCGGCGTCCTTCTGGTCCTTGAGCTGCGCGTCGTCCGGCACGAACGTGCGGTCCTGGAGGAGCAGCGGGAGGGTGTCACCCGCAGCGGGGATGGTGCCGCTGCCGATCAGCGCCTTCTCCGTGTCGTCGGTGATGGTGTAGCCGGCGGCCTCACCCGCGTACACGTTCAAGCGAGTGATGCCGTAGGAGTGGTCGTGGTAGAACATCAGCCGCGCGCTCTGCTGGTTGGTGTAGTAGAACGTCGAGCAGCCGTCGTCCTTCGCGGCGCAGAGGGTCGCCCCCGTGCCGTCCGTCATGTCCGGCACGTTCTGCACGCTGACGCCCTGCGGCCAGTCCGTGTTCTCGCCGGCCGGGGTGATCCACTGGTGCGGGGTGCCGTCGCTGATCCAGGGCGTGATGCCGCCGTGCAGGTGCAGCGTGGCCCGGTTGTCCGGGAAGCAGCCGGTCTTGCCGTTGGTGCACGCCGGGTTGCGCACCTCGTCCGTGACGGTGCCGTCGTTCGTCGGTGCGGGCATCGCCATCGGGCCCATGCCCGAGCCCATGCCGGTGGAGTCGACCGGCAGGAACAGGTCGCCGTCGGCGCCCTTGGGGAGCAGGTTGCGGAACACGATCCGCACCGGCCGGTCCTTGGTCGCCGCGATGAGGGGACCCATCCACTGCGGTGAGGTCACACCCGTGTACGGCAGCGGCTGCCGGGTGCCGTCCATCAGCTCGTTGTAGAGCGGGACCTTCCGTCCGGGCACCGCGTCCGTCGACAGCTGGACATAGCCGCGCACCAGGGTCGGCGGCAGGTCCGAGGAGAACCGGGTGAGGTACTGCACCAGGCCGATGACGTATTCGTCGGCCGGCTTGCCGCCGGTGGTGACGGGCTCCGGCACCGCCAGGGGGATGAACTTCTCCGACGGTTTCGCCGACGGCGCCTGCAGCTGTACGACGTCGGGGCAGCCCGTGCCGTCCGCCTTGGGGTCGCAGGTGACCGGCAGTTCGTCCTGGAACTTCTTCATCCCGGCCGAGAGATAGCCGGCCCCCGGGTCGGTGACCTTGACCGCACTGATCGCGCCGGTGTCCGTCACGGCCTTCGCCACCGCCCCGGTGCCGCCCTTGCCCGTCGGGTCGGTGATGGTGACATCGGGCGTTCCGGTGTAGCCGGAGCCGATCGTGTCCACCGTCAGGCCCACGAGTCTCAGGCTGCTGGAGACCTTCGCCTCCGTGGCGCCGGGGATCGGGTCGGCCAGGGTCCCGTTGTGGACCGCCACGCCGGGGGCGCCGCTGTAGCCGCTGCCGGGATCGTCGACGGTCACCTTGGTGACGCTGCCGTCGGCCGCGAGGTCGGCCGGCTCGACATGTCCCCTGGCCACGGTGCCGTTCGGGTCGTCGGGAAGGTCGAAGTCCACCGTGGGCATGGTGTAGCCGGACCCGCCGTCCGCGATCGTCACGGCGTCCACCCCGCCGGAGGCCGTGGCGGTGGCACCGCTGCCGCCGCCCCCGGTGATGCCGACGGCGAAGCCGCCGTAGCCGCTGCCGCCCGCGCCGACCGTGAGGCCGACCACGGCCCCCGTCGCCTTGACGGTGGCCTCCGCGGTCGCCGCCGTGGTGCCGCCGTCCACGGTGACCGACGTCGCGCCCGCGACATAGCCGTGCCCCGGGGCGGTCACGTCGATGGAGGCGATGCCGCCGGTCTGCGGGTCCACCGTGGCCGTCGCCTCGGCGCCGGTCCCGTCGGGGACCACCTGCGCCGCGAAGGAGTACTGCCGGTCCTGGATCGGGTAACGCGGGTAGTCCGCCGAGCCCACCGCCACCGTGCCGCCCTCCTTCGGAGGCACGTTGGTCTGCGGTGTGGTGGAGGTGTCGACACCGGCCGGATAGACGAAGGTGTCCGTGCGGGAGGCGACACCCGTGTCGACCGGGACGCCCTCACCGTAGAAGCCGATGACGTCCCCGGCCCGCACGGCGACGTCGGGGACGTCGTACGTCGTGACCTCTCCGGCCGCGGCGGCCGGCGCGGGCACCGTCTGGGGCCCGCTGTCGGACACCACGGTGTACGTGTCCGCCGCGCCCGCCGGCCTGAGGACGTAGGCGTGGAAGAGGCCGCCCTCGGATGCCGAGGGACTCCCGCCCGGCGTGGCCTGGTTCCAGGTCTGGAAGCTCTTGAGGGTGCCGTCGGGAAGCGGAGAGCCGGACACGATGACGAGCACAGGTCCGAGTTCGCCCGGCGGCGTCGCGTAGTCGGTCGCGAACGCCCGGTCGGCCAGCGGGTTTCCCACCCGCATCGCGGTGGACGTGATGGTCACCCGGGCCTTCGACAGCGTCAGCGGGCTGTTGGCCCAGTTCGGCCACGGGCCGAAGTAGTGCGGGACCTTCGTCTCGTCCGTCGGGCCGCTCGGCCCGTCGGCGGCGGCCGCCTGCGCCTGCCGGACCGGCGCGGGCGGCAGACCCGTGACGACCGCCAGCCCCGCCAGCACCGCCCCGGAGCCGATCAACGCGACGGTGCGCCGTACCCGCTTCCGGAACCGTCTTCTCACCTGCTCGGTGAACACGCCTTCCCCCTCCCCTTGCTGACCTGCCGCGGCCTGCGCGCCCGGGTCCGGCCCCGTGGCCCACCGGGGCGGGGAGAACGAGGGCACAGGCTCCTGCCACCGGCCGGTGGCACGACCTGTGGGGGTCGCGCGACAACCCTGCGGCCGGCCGCCGAGAGCGTGCGCGAAGATGACACGCCTTTCATCCATCTGTCATGACGGGGCGTCGGGGGGCGGGCCGAACGGGACGTCACCACACGAACCGGATCGCCACACCGGGTGAACGCGTACTCACGCAACGTCATCCCGCTCTCCTGGAACGGGCGCCCGACCAGGCCGATCCCGCCACATTCGGAAGACCGCCTGCCGAACACCGGAGCGACACCTATAAAAGATCCGGGGACAGCCGCAGATGACAGCCCAGGGGGTGCTGCCACATGTGCGGCGGGGGGAGGGCGGTGGCCATCATGGCCCGGTTGCTGGTCGTCGAGGACGAGGCGCGGCTGCGCGCCTACCTCACACGCACTCTTGAGGCGGACGGTCACGTCGTGGACGGCACGGGGTCCGGCCCGGACGCCGTACGCCGCCTGCGCGACGGCGAGTTCGACCTCGTCGTGCTCGACCTCATGCTGCCGGGGTTCGACGGCTTCGAGGTGATGCGGCGCGCCTTCGACCGGCGGCCCGACCAGCGCGTGCTCGTCCTGTCCGCCGTGGTAGACGTCGCGACCCGGGTCCGCTGCCTGCGGATCGGGGCCGTCGACTTCCTCGGCAAGCCCTTCGCGACCGCGGAGCTGGTGGAGCGCGTCCGCACCCGGCTCCGTACTCCCGCCAGCGGCGTCTCCCAGCGATGGCTGCGCGTCGGGGAGGCCACCCTCGACCTCGAACGGCAGGCGCTCAGCGTGGGCGGCAAGGACGTGCCCCTGTCGCACCGCGAATTCATGCTGCTCGGCCATCTCATGCGGCGGGCCGGGGAGGTGTGCAGCAGGCGTGAACTCCTCGCGAGCGTCTGGGGTTACGCCGACGGCCCCGGGAGCAACGTGGTCGACGCGACGGTCCGCCGGATCCGCGGCAAGGTCCCCCGGCCGGTCATCGAGACGGTGCGCAATGTCGGGTACGCGTTCAGTGCCGGCTGAGCACCCGCGTCTCGTCTTCGCCGGCTGGGTGCTGTTCGCCGTGTGCAGCCAGCTGCTGCTGTTCGTCGTACCCGGCCTGGAGACCGTGGCGTTCCACCTGGTGTGGATCAGCATGTCCGTCGTCTACGGGTTCCAGGGCTGGTCGGTGCGCCGTATGGCCGTCGTGCTGACCGTGGTCATCCTGGTCACGGGCACGGTGCTGGGCGGGTTCGTGGCGCGGGGCCACGCCGACTGGGACGAACTCGCCGAGGTGCCGCTGATGGCTCTGGTGTTCCTCGCCATGGTCTGGCACGTACGCCGACGGGCCGCCGCCCTCGCGGAGACACAGAGCCTCGTCGAGCGCGAGCGCCGCGCACAGGAGGTCAAGGAGTTGTTCGTCCGCAACTGCTCGCACGAGATGCGTACCCCGATCACGGTGGCCCGCTGCTACGCGGAGATGGTCCGCGACGAGCTGCCGACCCCTCAGAGCAAGGAGGACCTCGATGTCGTGGTGGACGAGCTGGACAAGCTCGGCGGCCTCGCCGGGCGCCTCCTCGTCCTGGCGGACGCCTACGAGTCGGCCGAGTTCGAGTGGGGCCCGGTGGACCTCGGCTCCCTCCTGCGGCGGACGGCCCAGCGGTGGCGGCCGGCCTCGGACCGCGACTGGCTCCTGGACGCGCCCCCCGTCCTGGTCGAAGGCGACGAGTCCCGGCTGGAGGCCGCCCTCGACGCCCTGGTGGAGAACGCCGTGAAGTTCACCGCGGAGGGCGACGCCATCGTGCTGCGCTGCCGTGCGACCCGCGGTGGCGCCGTGGTCGAGGTGGAGGACACGGGCATCGGCTTCGCCCGGTCACGGGCCGACGACGGCAGCGGCCCACCGCCCTCGTCGGGGCGCCCCGGCACCGGGCTCGGCCTGGCGATCGTGCGCGCCGTCGTCCAGGGTCACGGCGGAACCCTCACCGTGGTGCCCGACCGGCCGCGCGGCTCGTTGCTCCGGATCCTGCTGCCGCCGCACCCGCCGGCGGCCGCACCGGGAGCGGCACCGGCGGATCCGCCCGGTCGGCGGTAACGGCGAGGCACACGGCCCGAGGAGCCCGGCTGAGTTCTGCCGCGCCCCGCCAGGGCACGGCGACCCCGCTCCTCATGTGATGACAGCGGCGTCCTATCCACCGGCCGGATCGCAGGAGTAAAGGTCAAGGCACTGCCTTGAGGGCGGTGGCAGGCTGGCCGCCATGTCCAATTCGTACGCGCAGCCCGTTCTGAGGACGCCGGATCTCTCCGAGGGCCTGCACACCGTCGAGCGGTTGCTCTCCATCGCCGATCTTCAGGGCCTGGAGGTGGACTTCGAGGCCCTGGTCCCCTCGGCGGACGTTCTCACACCGCTGCTGGAACTGCTTCCGCGTGCCACGTGGTTCGCCGAAGGGGACACGGGTGGCTCGTCGGTGAAGGGGGACGATCCGTCAGCGCACCTTCCCGTCCGGCTGAGGTCCTTCGCCCGGCCACCGGAGACGGTGGAGCCGTTCCTCGACGCGGTGGGCGACAGCCCGGCCACGGTGCGATGGGACTTCGGCGGCTGGCCCGAGGCCCCGGAGGTGGGGCTGGGTGCCAGCGGCACGAGGGGTGCGTTCGTGACGCTGTGCGCCAACGTCCGCGACCTCGATCTGGAGAGGCCCGCGACCGATCACACCGTTTTCGTCCACGTCAAGCAGATCGAGGCCGAGCGCGCGCCGTGGCTCGCAGCCCAGGTAGGGCTGACGGTGATCGGCGACCTGGTGATGGCTCCGTACTGAGCACCTCCCGTGCACGGCAGTGCGCCCCCGCCGGGGTCGGGGCCACAAGTCGAACGTCTCTGCTGAGGAGAGCCGTCGTGAGCGGTTCGATCACCAGCCGCACAGCCGAAGGTAGCCGGCCCGACAAAGCCTTGCAGAACACCCCCTTTAGGCAACGCTGTAGGCGTTGCCACCGAGCAGCGTGCGGACCGGCTCGGCCTCTGGCGAGCCCAGCTTCTCGAAGACGTCCCGTGCTTCCTGCCACATCACGTTGGCACGATCCTGTTGGCCGATGCCCGCGAGCGCCCGGCCGAGGACGGTCAGAACGTTGGCCCGGCGCCACTCCCCGCCGATACCGCGCAGGATGGCCAAGGCCATCTCGGCGTTGGCCGCCGCCTGCGCCGGACGCCGGGCGGCGAGGTCGACCTCGGCGAGACGGAACAGGCACATGCCCTCCCACAGACGTTGGCGGCTGTCCCGGAACACCGTCAGAGCCTGGAGCAGTTGCTCAGACGCGGCGGCCGTATCACCGGTCTCGGTGAGAGCCAGAGCGAGTGTGTAACGGCCGTTGGCACCGCGCATGGCGTTGCCCATGTCGTCGTAGATGCTGATGCCCCGCTGCGCCAGCGTGATCGCGCTCGCCGTCCGTCCAGTCGCGAGGTGAATCCGCGACAGGTTGCACAGGGCCCCGGCCTCGCCGGAGCGATCGCCCAAAGCCTGGTAGTACTCGATGGCCTGGGTGAGATAGTTCTCCCCGTCTTTGTGCCAGTTCCGGTAAACGGCGATGACCCCTCTGCCGTTGAGCGCATCGGCCGTGGTCCAGTCGTCGCCGGTTGCTCTTCCGAGGCGTACTGCTTCGCGTGCTTCTCGGTCTGACGCTTCGAAGCGGTCCGTGAGGGAGTGCACAAAGGCGAGGATCCCGCGCACCCGCGCCTCGGCCCGCTCGTCGCCCGTGGCCGTGGCTGCGTCCAGCAGGGCTGTGGCCACCGATTCGTAGCGGTTGGCGTTGCTGCCGGACTCAGCCAGGTCACGCACGACGAGGAGGAGGTCGATCCCCTTGCGCAACTCACCTTTGGAAGGGGCCTGTTGGACAGCAGCGAGCAACGATCGCGCTTCGCTGTACAGCCAGTCCTGAGCGGCGTGCCGGTCCTGGAAGGTCAGCCCGGGGTAGTCGGCCGGCTCCAGATGATCGACCAGTCGGTCTCCGGGCCGCTCGATCCCGTAGACACCCGCCGCCGTGGCCAGGTAGAAGTCCAGCAGGCGCGCTATCGCCGCCTCCCGCCCGGGTGGCCACTCGTCGCGTTCGGCGCACGCGCGCGCGTACAGCCGTACGAGATCGTGGAACCGGTAGCGGCCGGGCGCCGCCGACTCCAGGAGCGAGGTGTCGACCAGGGACTCCAGGAGATCCTCGGTGTCCTCGGCCGGGAGGTCGAGTACGGCAGCGGCGGCGGCCAGGGAGATGTCCGGGCCATCGGCGAGGCCGAGGAGGCGGAAGGCTCGGGCCTGGGCGGGCTCCAGTTGGCCGTAGCCCAGTTCGAAGGTGGCCTTGACCGCGAGATCACCCGCCCGGAGTTCGTCCAAGCGGCGGCGCTCGTCCGCCAGCTTGGCCGCCAGGACCGAGACCGTCCAGGTGCGGCGGGCCGCCAGGCGGGAGGCCGCAATACGGATAGCCAGGGGCAGGAAGCCGCACGCGGCCACCACGTCCAGCGCCGCCTCCCGCTCGGTGGCAACCCGTTCCTCGCCCACGATCTTCGTGAACAGGATGAGTGCTTCCTCTGGGGACATCACGTCCAAGTCGACGAGGTGGGCGCCCGCCAAGTCGACCATGCGCACGCGAGAGGTGACCAGGGCCGCGCAGCCCTCCGTGCCAGGCAGCAGGGGGCGGACCTGGGCGGCGTCCCGGGCGTTGTCGAGCAGGACGAGAACCCGGCGGCCGTCCATGACCGAGCGGTACAAGGCCGCCTTGCCTTCCAAGGAACTGGGGATCGCCGAGTCCGCGATCCCCAGCCCCTGCAAGAACAGTTCGAGGACGGACTCCGGGTCTGCAGGGCGCGGGCCCGCACCCTGCAGATCCACGTATAGCTGGCCGTCCGGAAAGGCGCCGCGCGCCTGGTGCGCCACGTGTACCGCCAGCGTCGTCTTGCCCACCCCGCCGATGGCGGCGAGCGCGGAGACGGCCATGACCCTGCCCTCGGCCGACGCCAGGATCTCGCTCAGCTCTGTCACGAGGGCCGTCCGCCCCGTGAAGTCGGGGACCGTGGCAGGGAGTTGCGCCGGACGGACGGGGACAGGGGCGGGCTCGGTCACGGGATCGGAAAGCTCTGCCAGACGTGGGTCTGCCGCAAGGATCCTTCGCTGGAGTTCCGTGAGGCCCGGGCGTGGCTCCACGCCCAGTTCGTCGGCGAACAGCCGACGGGTGTCGGCGTAGACCGCCAGGGCCTCCGCCTGGCGGCCGGACCGGTACAGGGCCAGCATCAACAGCTCACGCAGGCGCTCCCGTAGCGGATGCACGGCGGTCAGGGCAGTCAACTCCGAGACCGCCTCGGCGTGATAGCCCTGCTCCAGATCCATGTCCAGCCGGGATTCGAGGAGTTGGAGGCGCCACTCCTCCAAGCGGACGCGCTGCGCCTCGGCGTACGGTCCCGGCACGCCCGCCAGTGGCTCGCCGTCCCACAGTGCCAGCGCCCGCCCCAGCGCATCCCGTGCTCGGGTCAGATCCCCTACGTTGTGCGCCTTTTCCGCCTCGGACGCCAATTCCTGAGCAACCGTCAGGTCCAGGCTGCCCTCGGGCAGCCCTCGGATCACATAGCCGCCGGACTCACTCACGAGGACACCTGGGGGCAGCGTCTTGCGCAGCCGGGAGGCGTAGGTGCGCACCGCGGCCAGCGCCCGCGGGGGCGGCTCCTCGCCCCACAGGGCGTCGATCAGCTCGGCGGCGGTCGCCGTACGGCCCTCGCGCAGCAGCAAGGCGGCGAGCAGGGCGCGTTGCTGCGGGGAGCCGGTGTTGAGCAGCTCGTCCCCGCGCCGGGCGCCCACCGGGCCGAGTACCCTGAAACGCAGCATGTCAGGCCCCGCCACGCCGGGGGGCTGCTCGGGCACCCGTGGTACGCCATCCATCGCTGCCTCCCCTCCAGTCAGCGTACCAACTCGTTTAGCAGACGTATATCGATCGTTTATCGACGCCTGCGACCATGGGCCAACCGCACTCTGTGACTGCCCGGTCCGGGGCTGCGCTGCGCCGGGGTCCGGGAGTGGCATCCCGGGCTCCCGGCGGCCCGAGCGGGCGAACCGGAGTAGACAGCCTTCGACCTTCCTTCTTCAACTCTGGTCCGTCTGACGCTCTTTGGGCTACCGTCATCCCAGCGCGCCGTGTGGCGGGTGGGCTGGCCTCCGCCAAAGGTCATTGAAGGTCTGCCTGTTGACATGTGCCGCGGATCCGGACTGGGCAAAGTCATAGGGAGAACGAGCGCCGTCATGCAATCCATCAGTACGCCTGTCCTATTGGCCGGAGTCGTGGTGACTCTGGCCTATTTTGTGTTGGTTGGCTACCTCGTCAGATCGTTGAGGACCAACAAACGGCTGCCTGTGGTGATCGCGGCCGTGACCGGGCTCGTAGGCGCGCTTCCTGCGGTGCTCTACGCCCTGTACTCCGCACTCAGCGCCGTGGCGTAGGGCATCTGGGCAAGGAGGCTCCGACCCGGGGAAGCGGCTGCTCGGCCGAGTCGCTTCCCCGGGAGGCCGCTATCTGCTCAATCACGGTCCGCGTGCTTGGCCAGGCTATTTGTTCTCGCCTGGGTTGACAGAGGATGTGGTCACTTCGACCTCTTCTTGGAGGTTCGGGGGGAGGACTTCCCCGGTGAGGGCTCAGACTCCCGGGCCGGTGGGCCGGCGGACTCCTCAGTAGCCTCCTGAACGGCGTCGGGCTGTGGGGTTCCGCCAGCATCCGGTTCGCCCACTGTCACGGGGGTGCTCAGTGTCGCTCTCCGCGCTCGCCTCCGCCTGCGGGACGTCTGCGGCAGCAGCCACGAGCGAGAGTCTGCTGGTTTGGCAATGGGGCCGCCTCCACGACCTACGCCACCTGGCGGCCACGCTCTCCCTGCTCGCCGGGAACGACATCAAGGTGGTCCAGGAGAGCCAGGACGACGCCGCCCATGCCGCCGTGCAGTGGATGCGTGATCACTGCACGCCGAACGATCTGGAGCTGGTCCGGATCGAGAACTTCAACGACCAGCACCAGGGAGATCAGCGCCAGGAGTTCGCCCTCCTCCGCTTCACGGTCGCCCGAACGGAGACACCGAGCATCGCGGGCTGGGACTCGTCGCGCCCCTCGCCTCTCGGCCGTAGCAGCAGGCGGAAGGGGGTTGTTTCGCGCGCCGCGTGACCTGCGTCCCGAATTTGTCCTGCCGATCAGGCAATCATGATCACCGAAGGGTCACCAAGACCCTCATACGCTCGCCCCGACCAGGAAAGTGCCTGGCCAGAAGGTTTCTCCTCGCGTAGCGAATGGTGGGGCGGGTGGGACTCGAACCCACGGCCGACGGATTATGAGTCCTTTGAGGATCTTGGCGACCCTTGTCGATCAATGTCAATCTTGGCCGTTTTCCCAGGTCAGACACAGTTTGGCGCCTCGATCCTTCCCGGCCCTTGTCGGTCTTTTCCGATCCTTGTGTCCAACCTGCGTCCAGAACGCGCCCCGAAGGGACGGGCAGGGCTGGGTATTCCCACGCCCGGATGCACCGCCCCGCTTCGCCTGGGCCGCTGGGCCTGATGCCACCCCGAGCCCGGGTCAGCCGGCTGACCCGGGCTCGGGAGCACGATGTACGTGATCACGCGTATACGTTGAACTCGACGATCGACCACCAGCTGTCGGCGCCGCCGATGTCGACCACCTTGACGTAGCGCGCCGTCTGCGTCGCGAACGAGGCCACCTCGACCGGCTGACTCGACGCCATAGAAGCAACCTTCGTCCAGCTACTCCCAAGTTCGGGCAGGCCCACGGTGCCCCTCCAGGCAGTTGGCCCCGCGCTGCAAGACTTCAGCGCACTGGCCACGTCCGAGACCGCTGCTTCTTCTGATGCGCTTCACTCTGCGGGGAAAGGCCCCTGCCGGACCCGCGGTGCCAGCATCGCCATCACGGCGAACAACCTCCACTTGCCGGGAAGGACTCACTGTGACGGCAGACGTGGCGATCGGTTCTCGATCATCTAAGGCATAGGCAGCTACCGCCGACCAGAGGTTCGATTCTTTTGGCGGGCGGCAATCGAGCCGGGCTCGTTCCGCATATGTGGGGGCACCAGGAATTTGGGGACGTTGAACAAAGCGATGGAGAGATAGACGACACCGCACAGCAATATCCCGGCGAGTGACGCTCTGAGGATGTCGAGCATCACCCCTTGGGCCGGGCCCTGGTGGCTCTGGCGCCAGATCCCGTCTGCCAGGACCAGGAGGCCACCGAACGCGAGACCGGCGGCTGTGGCCACCGACGCACGCACCATCCCACGGCGGAACTCCTCACTCAGGGGATAGATCCTCATCGCGCCCGCATGGATGGTGACCCTGCCGGGATCCTTCCAGAGGCGGAATGTCAGGTAAGCCTTGACCCCGGCACCGAAGATCGCCAGCAACCCGACTGCCACAGCAGCGTTCATCGCATGTCCGTTCCGAATCGTTCGCTCACCAGAGGTCCGAGATGGCGTTGTTGGCAAAACTGGACAGTGCCACGCCGGCGAGAGCTCCGACGACACCACCGACAACCGTACCGGCGCCAGGAACCACCGAGCCGATCGATGCCCCGAGCGCGGCGCCTCCCTCCGCCGCGGCCCACGTCCCCACAGCTGCTCCCGCCGTGGCCCCGGCATCCGCCGCCCACACGGACAGCCCGGTGTCGACAGCGGTCTCTGTGGTCGCCTCGGGGACGTTGTACCGCGTTCCTTGGAGATTCGACCATTCCGTGGCCCCGATGCCGACATACGGCGCATATCTTGTATAGCGAACGATTCCTGGGATCTGCGACCCGAAGGTCTTTCCGGCGAGCTGTACATCACTTCCGATGTGAGTGGAAGCCAATTTCAGCGTACCGGGAGACTTGAGGAACACAGCCAGCTGCTTGATGGCCTTCTCCAATTCCTCAGGAGTCGTTTCCGGGCTCTTGAGGATCTTCTGCATTTCATGCCATTTGTCGCCCAGCTTCGCCGCACCGCCCTGAATTGCACCGCCACCTGTCAGGACTCCGTTGATTGCAGCACACACCCTTCCGTCGTAGCCCTTGCTCGCACAGCCGGTCGACGAGGTCCAGTTCGTGATGATGTCGCTCTTGGAGCTGCTGCCACTCGTTTTCCCATGATGCGCGGGATGTCCGCCGCCGCAGTCGATCACGCACTTGTTCATGGACGGGTCGTTGTACCAGTCGTCGAAACCCGTCGGGTCACTGGCACTGACCGGGTCGTTGCCGGCGTAGTCGTAACCGCTGAGCTGCGTTGGATCGGTGGTCTCGGTGACGGGATCGGCGGAGAGGAAGCGTCCGTTCGCCGGATCGTATTCGCGGGCGCCGAGGTTTTCGAAGGTGGTGGTGGGGTCTGGGGTGCCGCCGATGTAGCCCTTGTCGCCGGACCAGGTGGTGGGGGCGGTGCCGCGGGTGGAGCCGAAGGGGAGGTACTGGCGGCGGGTAGCGGTCAGGGTCTGGTAGTCGACGGCCAGGGTGTCGGTGCCCTGGCGGTCGGGGATCAGGTACTGGACGTCGCCGGTGCTGGTCCGCTGGGCGATCGTGGTCCCGCCGATGGTGTAGTAGCGGGTGCCGGAAAGGGTCGAGGTGGTGGTGTTCTCCGCGATCTGCTCGTCGCCGAGGAAGAGGGTGGCCTGGCCCGGGTCGGTGCGCAGGACCTGGTTGCCGTCGGTGTCGTAGAGGTAGGTGGTGGTGCCTGCGCTGGTGGTGTCCGTGGCGAGCTTGCCCTGGTCGTTCCAGGTCAGGGTCTGGTCCCCGGTGGCGCCGCCGGTGATGGTGGTGGTGTTGCCGGCCGCGTCGTATTTGTAGGCCACGGTGTTCTTGGCCGCGTCGGGGCCGGTGGCGGTGGTGTTGTTGAGGGAATGGGGCTGGTCGGTGGCCGAGCCTTGGGCAGGGTACTCGTACGTGGTGGTGGTGTCGTTGGCGGTGGCGCCCGAGGTGTCGTGGTCGGTCTGGGTCTTGCGGTCGCCGGCCGCGTCGTAGGTCCAGGTCTGCCAGTACGGGTTGGTACCGCCGACGGTTGAGCTGCTGCCGGGGGCAGGGGTCGCGGCGCAGTTGTCGGTGGCGGTCCACGCGGCGTCCAGGCGGGTCGCGTAGTCGTACTGGTAGCACTGGGTGTCGGTGGTGGCGCCACCGCTCTGCTTGTCGACGGTCGAGGTGACCAGGCCGGCTCCGGCGGAGACGCTGCTGTTGCCGTAGGTGTAGCTGGTGTCGTCGACGACGGTGGCGGCGGTGGCGTCCGTGGTCTTGGCGTCGGTCAGGGCCCGGGTCTGCGGGTCGTAGGTCAGGGACAGAGCGACCCAGGTGCCGGAGGGGCCCATGGTGTACTGCAGGGGCTGGCCGTATTCGGAGTAGCCGATGGCGGTGACGTAGTCCCAGGCTGCGGTGCCGGTGCTGACGGCGCTGGTGGCCTCGCCGTACTGGTCGTAGCCGTAGTCGATGGTCTCCGCCGGCAGGCCGCCGGAGGCCGGGTCGCCCCGGGAAGCGAGATTGCCGGTGAGAGTGTAGGTGTAGCTGGTCGTGTAGCCGGCCGAGGGGGCGAGAGCCGCCTCGTTGGAGGGCAGGTTCGCCAAGGTCTCCTTGCTGGCCGCGGGTTTGGCCATGCCGGTGTAGGCGAGCACCGTGCTGGCCACCGACGGGCTGGTGGTGCCCTTCTGGTACGAGACCGAGGAGGTCGGGTATCCCTTCTTGAGCGTGTCGTAGGTCCAGGCACCGATCTCATCGCTCGTCGAAGCGGTGGCTCCCCCGGTGGTGTCGTAGGCGAAAGCCTTCCGCCCGTCCAGGTCATACGCGTACGACGTCTGCTTACCGCGAGAGTCCGTTGTGGACAGCAACTGATCGGCGTTGTCGTAAACCCAAGTGGTTGTTCCGGTATCCGGGTCGGCGGCGGAGGTCTGGTTGCCGAGCAGGTCGTAGGTCCAGGACCAGGTGTTGCCGACGGCGTCGGTCTCGGTCGCCTCCTTGCCGTTGGGGAAGTAGGTGTAATGGGTGTCGGAATAGTCCGATGCAGGGTCGTTCACCGGATCGGCCGGGACACCGTGGTGATACTGGTACAAGTCGGTGGTGTTGCCGCGGGCGTCCGTCACCGTGCTTTCCGCAGTGGCGCCGTTCGGGGGGACGGTGGTGGTCACGTTGCCCCCGTACGTGGTGAGCTTCTGCCACGTCTGGGTGCCGAGCGCATAGGAGATGGCGGCGGTCTGCCGTCCCGCGCCGTCGTAGGTGAAGCCGGTCTCGGAGGGGATCTGCCCGTCCTGTGCTTGCACCAGAGTGGAACCGGGAGCACCGGTGGTGTAGTAGGGGTCGGTGGTCTTGGCGGTCAGGCCGTCGGTGTTGTAGACGGTGTCGGTAATGAGACGGCCGCCGTCCACCGTTCCGGTCTGCGACTCCCGTTCCCGCAGCAGGGCGTCGTAGAGCACTTCGGCTGTGCGGTAGGAGCCGTCGTCGTTGAGGGTCTGGGTGGTGACCACGGAGGGGGCGCTGTCCGAGATCGCGTAGCTGAACTTTTCGCTGGCTGACGATATGCCTGGCTTGAAAACGGCCGTCAGCCGCCCGAACGCGTCGTACTGCTGTTTGGTCACGTACCCGGCGGCGTCGGTGCTCTGCAGGGGCAGCTCGCGCAGGGCGTCGTAGGTCGTGGTCGTGGCGTGGGTGAGTGGATCCGTGACGGTGACCGAGGTCGGCTCGGCGTCGGTGGTCGGCGTGTATGCGGTGGTGGTTTTGCGGTTGACCGCGTCGGTGGCGGTCAGAGTACGCCCGTACTCGTCGACCGTGGAGGACGACATCGTGCTGTAGACGGGGGTGGACCCGCTGTAGGAGGTGGCCTTCTGCACCATGGTCGTGTCCCCGGCGGTGGGGGCCGTGCCGAAGGTGGTCGAGCCGTCGTAGAAGGTGCGGGTGTCGGAGACGGCGTCGGCCGGCAGCGACGGGCTGACCGAGCAGTTCACTGACACCGTGCTGGTCTCGTTCTGCTTGTCGAGGATCCAGGCGCTGGTGCTGTCAGCGAAGGTGGTGGCGGTGCAGAGGTCGTCCGAGGCGGTGGAGACGTCACCGAGGTCGTCGGTCTTGGTGACCCTGCCGTAGGAGTCGTGGGTGTAGTCGATTTCGGTCTCCCGGGTACTGCCGGAGGACAACGGTGTGTAAACCCGGCTTTTCGCGGTGCCGATGAGATAGGCGTGTTGGTCGGGCAGGCCGCTCACGGCGTGGGTGGCGGTCGCGGCGGACTTCCATGGGTCGGTGATGGTGTCGGTGACCACCTTGCCGCTGCCCGAACCGTTGTAATCGATCGTCTCGTAGGTCATACCCGCGTAGGGGCTGGAGTCGGTGGCTGGTGAATCGCCACGCGAATCCGTGACCGTCGCCGACCGCGTGCCGCCGTTCGGCAGGGTGTCGCCGTCCATGCCCCGGAAGTAGGTGTAGTCGGTCTCGGTGACCTGGTCCGGGGCAGTGCCGGTGGTCACCTTCATCCCCTGGTAGCCGCGCCACTGATTCCAGGTGCGTTGGCCGGAGGGGGTGAGCGGATTGTCGTCGTAGTGCCAAGCAGGGGAGCCGACCGGGGTGTAATGCGTGGTGATGGTGTCGTTGACTCCACCGCCCGTCGGGTCCTGCTGGGTGACACCGGTGACGATGTACTTGTTGAACCAGTCCTCGATCGGCGAGGTCTGCCCGTCCGGGGTCCAGTAGGCCGGGTAGCACAACTGCGTGTTCTGACTCGGGTCACTCGGGGTTCCGGACGCGCACGCCGCCGAGGAGTAGCCGACGTTGATGATCTGGCCGGTCTCGGTGGTGATCGTGTTGAGTCGGTGACGGGTGATCGGCGGATAGCCGTTGGTGACGTTGACGCGGTTGGACAGCGCAGTGCCGGTGAGGGTGACCGCAGGGGTGGAGCTCGACGCGGACGAGCCTCCGGCGCTGGTGTCCTGCCCGGTGCGCGTGATCGAGGACAGCCACAAGGACGCGGTGGTGGAGTCGCCGGTGGCCGGGAAGGAGTGGGTGAAGCTCCAGGAGTCCACGTTGGTCTCGGTGGTGCCGACCAGGGCCTGGGTCTGGATGCCGGTCAGTTCGTACTCAGACCAGAAGGTCGGGGAGTTGACTGAGAAGCTGTTGTCTTTCCGGAGTTGGGGACTGCATTTCCACTGGTCGGGCGTAGGGTCGGCGGTCCTGTGGGAGTAGTGGCCTGTCGTGCTGTCGCTGCCTGGGAGGTCGTGGATGCCGTCGGTGGTTGGGCTGTTGGAACAGCGTGAGCTGGGTGCTCGCCGTCGTGTGGACGAGTTGCGGGAGGAGGCCGACCGCATCCAGGCCGAGCTGGCTGTGGCCGAGCGGGAATGGAAGGAGTGGGCCATCGCCCGCTCGCGGGTCGACGAGGTGCTGGCCTTGGTCGACGAAACAATGCAGGACCAGGTCCGGGCCGACCGGACCGCGCCAGTGCCGGATGCGGCGAAGGCGAAGTCGCAGGTGCCGGTGTGGCGGGAGGGGCTGGACAGGTCGGTGCTGTCGGTGGACTACCAGCGCATCCTGGACGTGCTCGCGGACCGGTGCCGGCTCGGTCAAGGGCCGCTGACCTGTCAGGAGATGGCCGCGGGGTTCGGCATGGAGGTGGTGCCGGCGCGTGTGGAGACATTGCGGTCGAAGGCGAAACGACTGGTCGCGCGCGGCTGGCTGGCCGAGCCCGCGCCGGGCCGGTTCACGCCTGCTGCGGGCGTGAGCGGGCAAGGCGGCGGGTCATGAGCAGGGTCATCGACCAGTAGACCATCACCTCGGCGCTGGTGGTGTGCCGCTCGTAGTCGCGTGCCAGGCGGCGGGTGCGCATCAGGTGGGCGAAGAACCGCTCGACGATCCACCGCTTGGGCAGTACCACGAAGCCGCGCATGTCGTCGCTGCGTTTGACGATCGCCAGGACCAGCGCGAGGAAGGCGAGGCAGTAGTCGATGAGGCTGCCGGTGTAGCCGCCATCGGCCCAGACAAGGGTGAGGCGGTGATGCGCGTCGGCCACCTGCGTAAGCAGCACCCGGGCGGCGGCGCGGTCGCCGACATCTGCGGCGGTGACCATCACCCCGAGCAGCAGGCCGAGGGTGTCGACCACGACGTGCCGCTTGCGCCCGTTGACCAGCTTGCCTCCGTCGAACCCGCGGCTGTCCGCACCGACGACCGCGTCCGCCTTCACCGACTGCGAGTCGATCACTCCGGCCGTCGGCTCCGCGTCGCGGCCCACCTCCTCGCGAACCTGCGCACGTAGCCGGTCGTGGAACTCCTTGACCAGGCCATGGTCGCGCCAGCGGCGGAAGAACGCGTACACCCGGTCCCACGGCGGGAAGTCGGCCGGCATCGCCCGCCACTTGATGCCGTTGTCAACGAGGTAGCGGATCGCATCGAGTGCAGCCCGGTGGCAGTACGCCTCCGGCCGGCCACCGCGACCGCGCATCCAGCCCGGCACCGGAAGCAACGGCCGGACGGCCGCCCACTCCGCGTCCGTCATGTCCGACGGGTAGCGCCGCTGCCGCAACCCGTTGTCGACGGCGTTTCCGAACCGGTGAGCCAGGCAGTCACACTCCCAGGTGACCGAGCTGGACTGCCCGGCATTCGGCACGAAAGACTGCTGCATCAAGGGCCTCCTGCTGCTCGGTGATTCGACACCAACGAGCTGTTCAGGAGGCCCTGTCCGTATGCGCCAAGCGCCCCACGATCACCCAATCGGGACTCTCGTTCGACGCGCATCTCTCAAGATCGAAAAAACAACAGCTTCTTGAGCAGGACGCGCCGCTGGCGCAGTTCAGGTCGTACGGGACGTCGGGCCAGTTGGACGCGGTCGAGGCGGAAAGGCCCGAGGTCGCGCAGCCGCTGGAGGAGGTGGAGCAGCGCCCGTTGACGGTGAAGGTGACCTGGCCGGTCGGAGAGGTGGAGTACACCTTGCCGGCCCGCTGTCCGTACATGATCTTGTTGAGGTAGCCACCGCGGACGTACGAGGTGTTGGCAGTGGTGCCCAGGTCACGGGCGTAGTAGTTGGTCTCCTTGGTGTAGAAGTACGAGACCGTGTCCTGGTGGGCGTCCACGACGTAGTCGAGGTTCCAGCGGTAGGCCTGCTGGCACCAGGAGCTGGAGAACGTGGCGTTGTAGCAAGGCTGGCCGGAAGCGGTGGCGTAGACGGGCTCGGTCCACACCGAGTCGGTGGCCGTGTTCCCGCTGGCGTAGCCGGGCAGCTGGTTCTGACCGAAGTAGTACTGGGTGCCGTCGTCCGTGGTGACCACCCAGTATTCACCGTTCTGGGCTCCGTTGACGGCACCAGTCTTGTACTGCACCCGCTCGTTGCGATCGTCCTGAGGGTGCCAGGCACCGGTGGAATCGTCCTTGACCAGCGTCGTGGTCCTGCCGCCCAGCGACAGGGTGACCGTGTTGTTGCTGGACCAGCAGTTGTCCTGGGTCTTTGTCGCGCCTGACGGGTTCTGGTGACACGAAGGGTACGACCGCTCGACGAAGCCGGGACTGTACTCGAAGCCGTCGCCGATCCACGACGCCTGGTTGTTCGTGGAGGAGGTGAGACCGTCCTGGGACTGCGAGTTGTAGTTCAGGGCGATCTTCGGTTGCAACCCGCCCGGTACCTGCGGAACATCGATCGGATAGGACCAGTTGAAGGTGTCCGAACTACCGCCTGCCTGCCACGATGAGGACGGCTTCAGCGAAGTGGCGGTGAAGTCGCCGCCGCCTCCGCCGGTCGAGGAGGTCGCGGCCACCACCAGCTGGGTCGTCTGCGCTGTCGAGGCCATGGGCGACAGCAGCGCCCTCTGGGCGGACGAACCGGACGGGGCCTCAAGTGGCGGCGTGATCCGAGAAGTCACCAAGGTGCTCTTCGCCACGGTGAACGTCACGTTCGCCTTCAGCTTGTGGGCGGTGGAGTCGTTCACGGTCGCCAACGGCGTCTGGGTCCGGCAACGTGCCGCCTTCGGGGTGGTCAGGGCGCAATCCGGTAGCGCGACCAAGCGCAGGCGAGAGGCCCAGTCGGCGCCGAACCCAGCCTCGAACGCCTTGTAGTCGAGCGTGAGGGCGAAGCGACTTTCGGAATCGATGCCGTCGTTACGGCCCAGGTTCAGCAGAACGCCTTTCACCCCTGCCGCCTTGGCCGTGGCTTCAGGCAGTACGCGCACGCTGATGCTCGAAGGGACCCCCGCCGCTGCCGGCTTGGGGTTGCGTACAGCGTTCTTGGCCGGCGGCCTCGCCGGACCGATCCACACAGGGAGCGAGCCGGCGCGCTTCGCGGTCCCCGACGCCTTCATGGAGATGGCGGCTGTGCCTGACGGCCATGAGACCTGCGGGGGCCGATAGGCAGGCATGGGCTTGGGCCGGTGGTAGTGCGAGGTCACAGGGAAGACCGCTACCGGCCTGTCGTGCCGGGGTGTGGGCGCGTGACGCGGACTGGCCATAGCGGCTGGTGCCGATTGAAGCATCCCCGTGCACAGCGCCCCGGCGACAACGGCTCCGGTGAGCACGCGCCATGCTCTGATGCCGAGTCGCGATCGCCCCGACGCCACGCAACTGCCTCGGTGTCTGCCAGAAGCCACGGCGTCCCGCCCCCTCGGTGTCCCTGGATGGATCACTTGATCCGCCCCGGGACGCTACCCACGGCCCGACGCTCAGCGAACGGCCTTACCGAGTCCTGATCAGACTCTTACGACGCTTACATGACAATATTTGGCAGACAAGCAGGTGAAATCGCTTTCCCCGCCCCATCCAGCCCTCTGGCACAGACAGCCACGGCCTCCTAGCGTCGTGACGCACCGGATCACCGGTCACCGGACAGGGGGGAAACCACCACATGCGAAGGCACCACTCACCGGGCATGCCCAGAGCCGCCCGCCGACTCAGAGCCGCAGCCATCGGCGCCGCACTCGCCCTGGTCACCGCCGCGGTCAGTCAGAGCCCGGCCGAAGCCAACACCCCTGTAGCCGCCACCGGGGACACAGCCCACTACTCCTCCGGAACATCCGCCCCGGCCGCCAAGAGCACGCCCAAACGGTCTGATCTGCCCCGCCTGCCGGACGGATACGGCCCCACAACCGCTCAGCGGAAGACGATGGAGGCTGCGGCGGCAAAGGCCCGGCACACCGGGGAAACGGTCTCGGTCGGTTCGTTGACGACTCCGGTCCAGCAGGTGAGCGCCGACCCCAAGGGCGGATTCCAGTTGTCGGCGAACCCTGAGCCGGTACGGACCAAGCAGCACGGTGCCTGGGTACCCGTTGACATGACGCTGCATCACAACGGCGACGGCACCTGGTCTCCGGCCGCGACCGCCTACGGCACGGTGTCCTTCTCCGGTGGCGGCCATGCCCCGTTGATCACCACTCACTACGACGGCGTGAGCATGGCTGTCTCCTGGCCGGGCACGCTGCCCACACCCGTCGTCAACGGCGCAACCGCGACCTACCGGTCCGTAAAACCCTCGGTGGACCTGGTCGTCACCGCCACAGCCGCCGGTGGCTTCACTGACACGCTGGTCGTCAAGTCCGCGGCAGCCGCCCGGAATCCGGTGCTGGCCACACTGCGCCTCGGGACGAAATTCACCGGCGGCCGCCTCACGCGTGGCAACGCGGACAATCTCACCGTACGAGACACCCGTGGCCGAGACCTCATGGACGCGGCCGGCCCGCTGATGTGGGACTCCAACACCACCTTGCCCTCCCAGGCTCACGCCAGGACCGCACCGGCGGCGAACAAAGCCAAGGTCGCCGCAGACCCATCGGATGCCGCGCATCCCGGCCTGGCCGCACATCAGGCGCCGGTCGGCACGAAGGTGTCCGCTTCGGCCCTGTCGCTCATCCCGGACGCCCGGATGCTGACGGCCCATTCCACCGTATTCCCCGTCTACATCGACCCCACGTTCAACTGGCACCCCTACGACCCGGCCGCCCCGGCCTTCGACGAGGTCAAACAAGGCTGTCCCAACAAGTCCTTCTACAACCAGACGGGCTCGCTCGCGGACAGCGGGTACTTGGGGGTCGGCTACAACGGCTGGCAGGAGGGCTCCTGCTACACCGGCCGGGAGCACGCGATCTATCAGTGGAAACTGTCGTCCACGATCTGGGGCGCCCACATCAACACCGCCACCGTCAACGCCACCGAGATCTACTCCGCCGCCTGCTCCAGCTCCTACACCGTCAACCTGCACTGGTCCGGCGGCATAGGATCCGGCACCGACTGGAGCAACCGGCCCGGCTACAACAGCTACTCCACCTCCGCCAGCTACGCCCGCGCCTACAACGGGGTCTACTGTCCGTCCAACGGCTCGGTGACCCACGGCCTGAACGTGTACAACCCGATCTCCCGTAACGCGGCCGGACACGCCTCCACTTTCACCGCCACGCTCAGCGAGGACTCCGCCGAATCCAGCCACGACGACGGCGGATTCTCCCGGTTCTCGCACAACCCGAGCCTGGAGATCTTCTACAACCTCATTCCCTCCAGCCCCTCCAAATCGACCATGTCCGCGGTCTCCGGTGCGGACGACGCGGCCTGCGACACCACCTCCCCCTATCCGTACATGGGCAAGACCATCGCCAGCACCCCACCGGTACTGAAGGCCAAGGTCTCCGACCCGGACGGTGACAAACTGCAGGCCACGTTCCAATACTGGGTCAACGGCTCCTCCACCAAGTACACCGGGCTCAGCGGCGACAACCTGAGCAGCGGCTCCTACGCCGGCTACAGCCTGCCGTCCAGCTTCATCAGCTCACTGACCAGCGGCCAGATCGTCGACTGGCAGGTCAAGGTCACCGACGGCGAGGACACCACCTCCTACACCAACTCCCCGACCTGCCAGTTCACCGCCGAACCCACCGCTCCCGACACCCCGACCGTCACCTCGGAGAACAACCTCTACCCGGACACCGACAACGGCGGCAGCGCGGGCGCCTCGGCCGGCACGGCCGGCAAGTTCGACCTGGCGACCAGCGGAGGCGCCGGCGCCACGAAGTTCGTCTACAACGTGGACGTGCCCCCACCCACCAGCAACCCGCCCGCCTCCGAGGTCATCGCCGCGACGGGCAACGCCGCCACGGTGACGGCCACTCCCTACTCTCCCGGCCCGCACACACTGTGGGTGTACGCCGTGGACGCCGCAGGCGACGACTCCGGCACGTACGGATACCCGTTCCTGGCCACGGGCCACGCGAACACCACCTGTACCAGCCTCTCCGCCTGCTTCAACAACACCGCGATCAGCCCCGACTCCAACATCTCCCTGGGCTCGGCCGACGGCAATAACAGCTTCTCCGCCACCGACCTCTCAGCCGCCGGCTGGTCCAGCGGCGGCAAAGTCACCGTGGACGGAGCGAATTTCACCCTCCCCGCCTTCGGCTCCGGGCAGAAGGACAATCTGCTGGCCGCCAACCAGACCATCACCTACAGCGGCACCGGCAACGCGCTGGTCTTCCTGGCCACCTCCACCAATGCCAACCTCGCCGACCCCGGCGCCATCGCCGGTGACACCACCGCCCCCTACGTACCAGCCGGTGCCCCGGTGTCCGCCTCGTACTGCTTCTCCGGCACCGACCCGCTGGACGTCTGCCCCGCCACCGGCACCATCACCTACACCGACGGCACCAGCACCCCCTATGACCTGACCGTCCCGGACTGGATCTCGGGTCCCGCGTCGTTGGCGGCCGTGGCCCTGCCGCACTGGAACAAGCCGTCCGGGCAGGTCACCAATGCCGCCTACCAGCCGAAGATCTACCCCTTCGCGGTGCCGGTCGACCCCGCCAAGACCATCGCCTCGGTGACCCTGCCGGACGTCTCCCACCAGGTCGGCAACAGCACCCCGGCGCTGCACGTCTTCGGCATGGCCACCCGCAACACCACCGCAGGCACGCCGGAGACGAACGGCACCACTGCCGTGGCGCCGAGCGGTCAGTCCTGGACCGGCGCGTGGGCCAACGCGAATGAGGGCCAATTCAATTTCCAGGGGAGCAACTTCTCCAACCAGACGTTCCGCATCGCTCTGAAGCCCTCGATCTCCGGCAGCACCGTACGGATCAAGCTGGACAACGCCCTTGGCACCAGCAAGCTGTCCATCGGCCACGCCACCATCGCGACCGACTCCGGCTCCGGCGCCCCCTCCGCCGTACCCGCCGGTACCCCGACAACCCTGAAATTCGGCGGCAGCCAAACCGTCACCATCCCCGAAGGCGGCTCCGTCTACAGCGACCCGCTCCCCTTCCCGGTCGCCGCAGGCCAGTACCTGCTCGCCTCGTACCAGCTGACCAACTCCGTGCCGTACCTGGTCCAGCACTCCTACGCCAACAACGCCTTCCAATACCTCACGGCCACCGGCGCCGGTGACAAGACCACCGACACCACCGGCACCCCCTTCTCCGGCACCGGCACCTACTCCGGGTGGTACACCGACCTGGTCACCGACGTGGACGTCACCTCGGCCGGCACCCCCACTCAGGCGGTCCTCGGCGACGGACTCATCGACCCCTTCCAGCCCGGGACCACCCCCACCAACACCGCCGGCTACAGAGTCTCCGACACCCTCGCCGGCGCCGAACCCAGCACACCCAGCCCCTACGGCACCATCGCCGAGGGCATCGAATCCAACCAGCTCATGACCGACAACCCCGAGACCTACAACGGCAGCACCATCGGCGGCCCCTCCGCCCTCTCCCGCATCGACCGCGACATCCTCGACCAACCCGGCATCAGTGACGTCGTGATCTACGAAGGGTTGGAAGACCTCCTCAGCGGCAGTACCTCCGACGACGTGGAAGCCAACGGCTACACCGCACTCGTCCAGCAACTCCAAGGCTGGGGCATCGCCACCACCCTGACCTCCCTCACCCCCTGCGACGGCTTCACAGGCGACGGCGCCACCCCCAACGACCCCTGTACCAGCACGGTCGACTCCAACCGCACCGACGTCAACGGCTGGCTCAGCGGCATGTACCTCGGCAGCCCCTGGTCCACTCCGCCGGTCTACTACGCCGACTTCGACTCGGCCCTCGCCGTGCCCGACACGACGAACGGCGAGGAGAAGCTCGCCACCGCCGCCGACTCCAGCGACCACGTGAACATCACCAATGCCGGGTACGCCGCCGAGACCACCGCCGTCCTCTCCCCCCACGACACCTGGGCACTCGACGACGGCGACGGCTTCACCATTGCCAACGACACCGCCGCCACCGACACCCCCAACACGGTGACCGACACCACTGGCGTCGGCAGCAACACCCTGGCCCTCAATGGCACCACCGCCTGGACGAACGACTCCACCCGCGGCGAAACCCTCTCCTTCGACGGCACCACCGGCTACGCCGCCAGCAGCGGCCAAGTCCTGAACACCACCGGCAGCTACTCCGTCTCCGCCTGGGTGAAACTCTCCTCGCTGCCCACCCGCAACGCCACCGTCGCCTCCCAGGACGGCACCGAGAACAGCGCCTTCTACCTGCAGTACAACTACGCCCACACCGGCAGCCCGAGGTGGGCCCTCAACTTCGCCAATACCGACACAGCCAGTCCGGCCTTCACGGTCGCCAGCTCGACGGCGGCAGCCACCGCGAATACCTGGACCCACCTAGTGGGCACCTACAGCGCCGCCACGAAAACCGCCCAGCTCTACGTCAACGGCAGCCTTGCCGCGAGCGCCACAAACGTCACCACCTGGAGTTCCGCGAACGCTTTCGCGATCGGCCGAGCCATGTACAACGGCAGCAACAGTGACTTCTTCCCCGGGCTTATCAGCGGCGTCCAGGCGTGGAACTACGCACTCACCGCCAACCAAGTCACCGCCCTTTACCAGCAAATCCCCTGACCTGCTGTTGTGGGTGCTCCCGGCCGCCTGGCCGGGAGCACCCACAACAGCTGCACGCGTGTCTCCACGCGTGACGCATCACATCCACGACAGGTCTCCGTGACTGCCCATCCCTATTCAGGAGCGACCATGGCTTTCAACGGCGGTTCGGGACGGCACGCCCGGCCCAAACCTCCCCGCGCAGGCGGAAAGGCGGCTTCCTCGCTGGTGATAGCTGCAGGAGCAATCGCCTCCGGCGCATTCACGACCGTCACGGCACAAGCTGCGATGACGGCCTCTTCCGCCTATACCGTCGAGCCGGGCGACAGCCTGTCGGGCATCGCCGTCAAAGAAAACGTCCCCGGCGGTTGGAGTGCCCTCGCCTCGGCCAATCACATCGCCTCGCCGTACATCATCCACCCCGGCGAAACACTCGTCCTGCCCGTCGGCTCGACCACCTCGCCCTTCCCCGTGCCCGTCACCGCAGGGACCTCCAGACAGGTCATCACTGTTCAGGCGAACGGGAGCCACGCCACCGTTACCGTCTGGCAGAAGACCGCCTCGACCTGGGCCAAGAAATACACCACCACTTCAGCCAGAATCGGCGCCCATGGCATCACCAACGGCACCACCCGCAAACAAGGAACCGGCACTACCCCCACCGGCACCTACACCATCACCCAAGGCTTCGGCGTCGCCGCCAACCCCGGCACGAAGGTGCCTTACCACCACGTCACGTCCCAGGACTGGTGGGTAGAAGACCCCGACTCCGCCTACTACAACCAGATGCGCCAGGCCTCCCAAGGCGGATTCCCCCTCACCGAATCCGGGGACCACGGCAGCGAACACCTCATCAACTACCCCACGCAGTACCACAACGCCCTGGTCATCAACTACAACATGCACCCCGCCGTCAAAGGCCGCGGCGCCGGCATCTTCCTGCACGACCTCGGCCCCCAAGCCGGACCCACCGCAGGCTGCGTCGCCGTTCCCCAGACCGTCCTCACTCAGATACTGCGCTGGATCGACCCGGCCCAGCACCCCGTCATCGCGATCGGCTGAACACCATCACCGCCCCTGGCCGTCCATGCCAGGGGCGGCCGATACCCGGTCACCGCCGCGGTGCCCCATCAAGTTCGAAGACCTGTTATGGCGCTCGGGCTCCTCATGGGAACTGCGCTCACTGATTTCCCATGACGTGGCATTTGCTACAGCTGTAGGCGGGCCTGCTGCATGCGGAGGCAGCGCGCACCCCATCTGGAAACGCTCCGGACACACCGACAAGGGCCGCGACGGCTGCCTCGCCCCCATACCCTGGTCCGGGTACACCGCCCCCTTCGGCTTCAGCCCCTCCGACGCCACTACTGCACCTTGGCTGCCGCCGCCCGCCAACTGGAGCGAGCACAGCGGGGAGGCACAGACGGGCGACGAGACACCGATGCTGGAGCCGTACCGCACGGTCCTGCACATCCGACGCAGGCACCCGGCCCTCGGCGACGGCACCATGACCTGGCTCGACACTCCGCGCCGGGAGTCCTCGCCTTCCACCGCGACCCCGGTCTCGTGTGTGTCGTCAACCTCTCGACCGAGACATTCCAGCTGCCCGACCACACCACGATCCTGCTGGCCAACGGTCCCGGCTCAAGAAAAGCCCTCCATCTGGAGCACTTCGTCGATTCGCCAGAGTACGTCCTTGTCCACTCCCCGCCGGTCGCCCAGGCCCTGGCCCACACAGCTTCGCGACCGCCACCAAACAGAAGATATAAAAGATCTTATATCTTGATATACTTTGCCTGATACACCCACGCGGATGAGGTCACCATGAGCCGGACGGTCATCGATCTCGACGACGACGCACTGGAAGCAGCTGCCAGAGAACTCGGCACCACCACCAAACGCGACACCATCAACACGGCACTGCGGGAAGTCACGGCCCGCTACCGGCGCCTGCGGGCGCTCGACGAAGCCCGCGAACTGGTGGCCGAAGGCGCTCTGGACATCGACCTGCTGATGAACAAGCATGCATACCGCCCCACGAGCGCGGACGCGGCACACGATGACCGCGGCACCGGGGCGCACGAGTGACCGTCGCCGACTACCTGAT
Organism: Streptomyces sp. PSU-S4-23; assembly: GCF_055632315.1. Classification (NCBI taxonomy): domain Bacteria; kingdom Bacillati; phylum Actinomycetota; class Actinomycetes; order Kitasatosporales; family Streptomycetaceae; genus Streptomyces; species Streptomyces sp. PSU-S4-23. The sequence goes on from NZ_JBVMUU010000002.1 coordinate 2,626,510, forward strand.
CGACACCTCCGCCCTCGCCCGCGTCCTGCTCCGCCAGAACACGGCCGAATGGGACGACAGGATCGCCGCCGGCCTCGTCGCGATCTGCGACCTCACCGAACTGGAAGTCCTCCACTCGGCCCGTTCCGCCACGGACCGCGCCCGCTTGAAGTCGGCACTCGACGCCCACTACGCCTGGTGCCCCATGCCTGACGGCGTCTACCGCCGCTCCCGCGTCATCCAGGAACAGCTGACCGCCAAGGGAGAACACCGCAGCGCGGGCCCCGTGGACCTCCTGATGGCCGCCGCCGCGGAAGAAGCGGGACTCACCCTGCTCCACTACGACCGCGACTTCAAAACCATCGCCCGCACGACAGGGCAGCCGGTCCGCACGATCGACCTCAGACAGTGGAGCTCGCGCGGTGCCGACGGGCACCGAGCTTCCGACCGACCCGGCCGCCCGGCGGTCAGTCCGCGGTGACCTGGGCCGCCTCCCGCCCCCCGGGTCACCGGGCACCACTTCCGGATCCTCGCGTCCAGCCAGCGTCCAGAATTCGACGTCCAGACGCTCGCGCAGCCCACCCACGACGCCATCCTCCAGCCGCAGGCCGATACGTCTGCGCAGGTCAAAGCGATCCAACGCACACTGACGGCCACCGAGTTGAACTCACGAGCAGCGGATTCAGCCCCGGAGCCCAAAGTCCTGAATCCGCACGCCAGATGAGACGTTTCCGCAGGTCACAGGGGTGCACAGTGGGGCGGGTGGGACTCGAACCCACGGCCGACGGATTATGAGTCCGCTGCTCTAACCGGCTGAGCTACCGCCCCGTTACGGCGCGTCGCGCACATTTGTGCGCGCCGTCTGCCGCAGCATAGCCGCTCATACGATCTCCTGCTTCGCGTGGTCGGCTTCGCACGACCTTGAGGACTTCGTCCTGGGCGCGGGCGGTTCCTGCGGACATGAAAAAGGACCCCGGTGGGGTCCTCTTCAGCGTGCTCCCCCGACTGGACTCGAACCAGTAACCTGCCGGTTAACAGCCGGCTGCTCTGCCAATTGAGCTACGGAGGACCGAGCTCCCCCGACTGGACTCGAACCAGTAACCTGCCGGTTAACAGCCGGCTGCTCTGCCAATTGAGCTACGGAGGAACGCCTCGTTGCATCGAACGTACCTACCTGGGTATCCGCCAGGGGGCGCACGCTCGCTGCGACACATACATTAGCGCAAGCAGGGGGGTGCTCCGCCAATCGGTTCGCCCCGCGACCGATGCCCACGCAAGGGACGATGCAGACGCAAGGGAAGGGTGGCCGCCATGCGCTATCGGCTCACGTTCGTCGCCGGGCTGCTTCTGGGCTATGTGCTGGGCACACGGGCCGGACGCGAGCGGTATGAGCAGATGAAGAAGTCGGCCCGCCAGTTCGCCGAGAACCCCGCGGTGCGCAACACGGCCGAGTCGGCCGCCCAGCAGGGACGCGAGTACGCGGGCCGGGCCTTCCACGCGGTGAGCACCAAGGTCGGCGACCGCATGCCCGACTCGGTCGCCGTCCGTGTGCGCTCGCTGCGGGAGCGGAACACGAACGGCAGCGGCGAGGACGACTGGGGCACCAGCAACACCTGACCCCGCCCCCGGTGGCCCACCCGCGGCGGCACGGCCACCGCCCTCCGTGCGGCAGAATTCCGCCATGGGGATAGTCGCCGGGTTGGACAGTTCGCCCGATTTCACTCGTATCGTCGTCTGTGACACGGACACGGGGGCCGTGCTCAGGCAGGGGTATGCACCGCATCCGGTGGAGGGCCCCGAGGGGGGCGGCCGCCCCTCCGACGTCGATCCGCAGGCATGGCTGCTGTCCCTGGGGGAGGCGGCCGGCGGCGGTCTCCTGGAGGGCGTGCAGGCCATCGGGGTCTCGGCGCAGCAGAACGCGCTGATCCCGCTCGACACCCAGGGCGCCACCGTGCGGCCCGCGCTGGTGGGCGGCGACAAGCGGGCGCAGGTCGCGGCGGCCGACCTCATCGACGCGCTCGGCGGCCGGCAGGCGTGGGCCGAGGCCGTCGGCTGCGTACCGCAGGCCGCGCTGCCCGTGACCAAGCTGCGCTGGCTCGCCAGGGCCGAGCCCGACAACGCGCTGCGCACCGCCGCGCTCATGCAGGCCCACGACTGGATCGTGTGGCAGCTGCTCGGGCGGCCCGTGCGACGCACCACCGATCGCGGCGGCGCCTCGGCGACCGGGTACTGGTCGGCGGCGGCCGGCATGTACCGCGGCGACCTCGTCGAGCTGGCGCTGGGCCACCAGGTCGTGGTGCCCGAGGTGCTCGGCCCGTCCGAGGCGGCGGGGACGACGCCGGAGGGGCTGCTGATCTCCGCGGGCACCGGCGAGACCATGGCCGCCGCCCTGGGCCTGGGCATCGGGCTGGGCGACGCGGTCGTCTCGCTCGGTGCCTCCGGGTCCGTGATGGCCGTGCACCCCGAGGCGCTCGTCGACTCCACCGGAATGATCACCTCACTCGCGGACGCGACGGGGCTGCACCTGCCGGTGGTGACGACCCTCAACGCGGTGCGCACCCTGCGCGGCGCCGCCGAACTGCTCGGCGTGCCCGACCTGGAGTCCCTCTCCGATCTGGCCATGAAGTCGACGCCCGGCTCCCACGGGCTCGTCATGCTGCCGTACCTGGAGGGCGAGCGGACTCCGAACCTGCCGCACACCGCGGGCACCCTGGCCGGGCTGCGGCGCGAGTCGATGAAGCCCGAGCACCTGGCGCGGGCGGCGTTCGAGGGCATGCTGTGCGGGCTCGCGGACGCCCTGGACGTGCTGCGCGGACGCGGGGTCGAGGTACGGCGGATCTTTCTGCTCGGCGCCGCCGCGGAGCTGCCGGCCGTGCAGTCGGCGGCGCCCGCGCTGTTCGGCGCGCAGGTGATGGTCCCGCAGCCCGCCGACTACGCGGCGATCGGCGCGGCCCGGCAGGCGGCCTGGTCGCTCGGGGTCTCCCGGGGCACCCTCGACCCGCGCACCCCTCCCGCCTGGCAGGGCGCGGCCGCGCAGGTCCTGGAGCCGGGCGAGGAGCTGGCGGTGGGCCAGGCCGTGCGCCAGCAGTACGTGTCGGTGCGCGAGCAGACGCATCCGGGGGCGTTCAGGTCCTAGGACGCCCCGGTGTCCGCCGTAACGCCCCGGTGTCCGCCGTCCCGGTGGGCCTACGTCGCGAGGCTGAATCCGCATCGGCACTTGGTCCGTCAACGGCTTAATCACTTGAGGTAACGCGGGTGGAGTGTCCGACGATAGGGGCTGGTGCACCACCGACCGCCCTGCCGTCGACGACTCCGAGAGATCCCGCGTGCTCATACGACTTCTGAGGGCCCATCTGGGCCCGTACACGAAACCCGTCGCGCTGCTGGTGCTGCTGCAGTTCCTGCAGACGTGCGCCACGCTCTATCTGCCCACCCTCAACGCGCACATCATCGACAACGGTGTCGTGAAGGGGGACACGGGCTACATCCTGACCTTCGGCGGCCTCATGATCGGGGTCTCGCTGGGCCAGGTCGTGTGCAACATGGGCGCGGTCTACTTCGGCGCCCGTACGGCCTCGGCCGTCGGGCGGGACCTGCGGGCGGCGGTCTTCGACCGGGTGCAGTCCTTCTCCTCGCGTGAGATGGGTCACTTCGGGGCGCCGTCGCTGATCACCCGCACCACGAACGACGTGCAGCAGATCCAGATGCTCACCCTGATGACGTTCACCCTGATGGTGTCGGCGCCGATCATGTGCGTGGGCGGCATCGTCATGGCGCTCGGCCTGGACGTGCCGCTGTCCGGCGTCCTGGTCGCGGTCGTGCCCGTGCTCGGCATCAGCGTGACGCTGATCGTGCGCCGGCTGCGCCCGCTGTTCCGCACCATGCAGGTCCGGCTCGACACGGTCAACCGGGTGCTGCGCGAGCAGATCTCCGGCAACCGTGTCATCCGCGCCTTCGTGCGGGACGACTACGAGAAGGGCCGGTTCCGGGACGCGAACACCGAGCTGACGGAGGTGTCCCTCGGCACCGGCCGCACCCTGGCGCTGATGTTCCCCCTGGTGATGACCGTGGTGAACCTGTCGTCGATCGCCGTGGTCTGGTTCGGCGCGCACCGCATCGACAGCGGCGGCATGCAGATCGGCGACCTGACCGCGTTCCTCGCCTACCTCATGCAGATCGTGATGTCCGTGATGATGGCCACCTTCATGTTCATGATGGTGCCGCGCGCGGAGGTGTGCGCCGAGCGCATCCAGGAGGTGCTCGACACCGAGTCGAGCGTCGTGCCGCCCACCGCGCCCGTCGTCGAGCTGCGGCGCCACGGCCACCTGGAGGTCCGGGGTGCCGGGTTCCGCTACCCGGGTGCCGAGGAGCCGGTGCTCAAGGCCATCGACCTGGTGGCGCGGCCGGGCGAGACCACGGCCGTCATCGGGTCGACCGGCAGCGGCAAGTCGACGCTGCTCGGGCTGATCCCGCGGCTCTTCGACGTCACGGAGGGCGAGGTGCTCGTGGACGGCGTGCCCGTCCACGAGATCGAGCCGAAGCTGCTGGCGAGGACGGTCGGGCTGGTCCCGCAGAAGCCGTACCTGTTCGCGGGCACGGTCGCCACCAACCTGCGCTACGGCAATCCGGACGCCACGGACGAGGAACTGTGGCACGCGCTGGAGGTGGCGCAGGCAAGGGAGTTCGTCGAGGCGCTGGAGAACGGGCTCGACTCCCCCATCGCCCAGGGCGGCACCAATGTCTCCGGCGGCCAGCGGCAGCGGCTCGCCATCGCGCGCACGCTGGTGCAGCGCCCGGAGATCTACCTCTTCGACGACTCCTTCTCCGCGCTCGACTACGCCACGGACGCGGCCCTGCGCGCGGCGCTCGCACGGGAGACCGCCGAGGCGACGGTGGTGATCGTCGCGCAGCGCGTGGCGACCATCCGGGACGCCGACCGGATCGTGGTCCTGGACGAGGGCCGTGTCGTCGGCACCGGGCGCCACCGCGACCTGATGGCGGACAACGAGACCTACCGGGAGATCGTCCTCTCCCAGCTCACGGAAGCGGAGGCTGCCTGATGGCCGGGCCCATGGGACGCATGATGGCCGGCGGCGGCCCCGACCAGCGGTCGATGGACTTCAAGGGGTCCGGGAAACGGCTCCTGGCGCAGTTCGGGCCCGAACGCGCCACGATGACGGGGATGCTGGCCTGCGGTGTGCTGAGCGTCGGCCTGTCGGTGGCCGGGCCCAAGATCCTCGGCAGGGCGACCGACCTGGTCTTCGCGGGGATCGTCGGCCGCCGGATGCCGTCGGGGGTGAGCAAGGAGCAGGTCCTTCAGTCCATGCGCGAGCGTGGCGAGGGGGGCGTCGCCGACATGCTCTCCGGTACGGACTTCACCCCGGGCAAGGGCATCGACTTCGGTGCCGTCGGCAACGTCCTGCTGTTCGCGCTGGCCACGTTCCTGGTGGCGGGCCTGCTGATGGCGGTGGCCACCCGGCTGTCCAACCGGGCCATCAACAAGACCGTCTACCGCATGCGGGAGGACGTTCAGGCCAAGCTGTCGCGGCTCCCGCTGTCGTACTTCGACAAGCGGCAGCGCGGCGAGGTGCTCAGCCGCGCGACCAACGACATCGACAACATCGGCCAGACGCTGCAGCAGTCGATGGGCCAGCTCATCAACTCGCTGCTGACGATCGTGGGCGTGCTGGCCATGATGTTCTGGGTGTCGTGGCTGCTGGCGCTGGTCGCGCTGGTGACCGTGCCGCTGTCCTTCGTCGTGGCGACCCGTGTGGGCAAGCGCTCGCAGCCGCAGTTCGTGCAGCAGTGGCGCACCACCGGCAAGCTCAACGCGCACATCGAGGAGATGTACACCGGGCACACGCTGGTGAAGGTGTTCGGGCGGCAGGGGGAGTCCGCGAAGCAGTTCGCCGAGCAGAACGAGGCGCTGTACGAGGCCGGGTTCCGGGCGCAGTTCAACAGCGGGGTCATGCAGCCGCTGATGATGTTCGTGTCGAACCTGAACTATGTGCTCGTCGCGGTCGTCGGCGGTCTGCGGGTGGCGTCCGGCACGCTGTCCATCGGTGACGTGCAGGCGTTCATCCAGTACTCGCGCCAGTTCTCGATGCCGCTGACGCAGGTCGCGTCGATGGCCAACCTGGTGCAGTCGGCCGTCGCCTCGGCGGAGCGCGTCTTCGACCTGATCGACGCGGAGGAGCAGGAGGCGGACCCCGAGCCGGGGCTGCGGCCGGACGAACTGCGCGGCCGGGTCGCGCTGGAGAACGTGTCGTTCCGCTACGACCCGGACAAGCCGCTCATCGAGAACCTGTCGCTGAAGGTGGAGCCGGGCCACACGGTCGCGATCGTCGGCCCGACGGGAGCGGGCAAGACCACGCTCGTGAACCTGCTGATGCGGTTCTACGAGGTCACCGGCGGGCGGATCACGCTCGACGGGGTCGATGTCGCGAAGATGTCCCGGGACGAGCTGCGGGCCGCGATAGGGATGGTGCTCCAGGACACCTGGCTGTTCGGGGGCACGATCGCGGAGAACATCGCGTACGGGGCCGCGCGGAAGGTGACGCGCGGGGAGATCGAGGAGGCCGCGCGCGCGGCACACGCGGACCGGTTCATCCGTACGCTGCCGGACGGCTACGACACCGTGATCGACGACGAGGGCACCGGGGTGAGCGCGGGTGAGAAGCAGCTCATCACGATCGCCCGGGCGTTCCTGTCCGACCCGGTGATCCTGGTCCTCGACGAGGCGACGAGTTCGGTCGACACCCGTACCGAGGTGCTGATCCAGAAGGCGATGGCCAAGCTCGCGCACGGGCGGACGTCGTTCGTCATCGCCCACCGGCTGTCGACGATCCGCGACGCGGACACGATCCTGGTGATGGAGAACGGCGCCATCGTCGAGCAGGGCGCGCACACCGAACTGCTGGCGGCCGACGGGGCGTACGCCCGGCTCTACAAGGCGCAGTTCGCGCAGGCCGTGGCCGAGGTCGACTGATCGGATGGGGGCCGCTCCCGCGGGCGGTGGGCGGCCCCCTGTCAGTCGAGGTATCCCCTGAGCTGGTCGGCGAACGCGTGGTCCCTCAGCTTGTTCAGGGTCTTCGACTCGATCTGCCGGATCCGCTCGCGGGTCACACCGAAGATGCGGCCTATCTCCTCCAGCGTGCGGGGACGGCCGTCGACCAGGCCGTAGCGCAGCTGTACGACCTTCCTCTCCCGTTCCCCGAGGGTGGACAGGACCGCCTCCAGATGCTCCTTGAGCAGCAGGAAGGCGGCGGACTCGACGGGGCTCGTGGCGTCGCCGTCCTCGATGAGGTCGCCGAGGGCCACGTCCTCCTCCTCGCCGACGGGCGCGTGCAGCGAGACGGGCTCCTGGGCCAGCCGCAGCACCTCGCTGACCCGCTCGCTGGGCAGGTCCAGGTAGGCGGCGACCTCTTCCGGCGTCGGTTCACAGCCGCGTTCCTGCAGCATGCGGCGCTGGACGCGGACGACGCGGTTGATGAGCTCGACGACATGGACCGGGACGCGGATGGTGCGGGCCTGGTCGGCCAGGGCACGGGACATGGCCTGGCGGATCCACCAGGTCGCGTACGTCGAGAACTTGTAGCCGCGCGCGTAGTCGAACTTCTCGACGGCCCTGATCAGGCCCAGGTTTCCCTCCTGGACGAGATCGAGCATGGTCAGGCCGCGGCCGACGTAGCGCTTGGCGACGGAGACGACGAGCCGCAGGTTCGCCTCGATCAGCCGCCGTTTGGCCATCCGGCCCATGACCACCAGCCGGTCGAGGTCGAGCGCGAGCTCGGTGTCCAGATCGGGGGTGTTGCCGAGCTTCGCCTCCGCGAACAGGCCGGCCTCGACGCGGCGGGCGAGTTCGACCTCCTCGGCGGCCGTCAGCAGGGGGATGCGGCCTATCTCGCGCAGGTACTGGCGGAACAGGTCCGAGGAGGGACCGCCGGTGTCGATGCGGGCGCGCAGCGGTTCGACGGGCTCGGGCGCCTCGCCGGCCTCGACGGTCTCCATCTCGCCGGCCGGCGGCTCGACCGGTTCGGCGGCGCCCTGCGGTTCCGCGCCCGCCTCCGGGTGGTGCGCGAGCCGGCCCTGCGGTGGCATCGCCGTCAGGACGGCGGGCTCCGTGTCGGGCTCGCCGCTCGCGGTCTCGGTCTGGGTCTGGGTGAGGGTCTGGGTCTGCACGGGGGCGACCTCCAGGAGTGTCGCTGCTGAGGCATGCGGCAGCGGTACGTCGGGGATGGCGCCGGCGGTCCGCCCGCCGGCCATCCCGTAGTCATTGAGCGGAACCGCGGGGGTGTCGGACCCGCCGTCGGCGGTCCGGCCGCGCTCCGAGGACTCAGGCACCGCACCCCAGTGTGGGGTACGACACATCGCCGCCACGAGGGGCGTGCGGCCACTTTTTGGGTCCGTTCCGTGACCGGGCGGTTACTCAGCTCGTTTGACCATCGGACCGGCCACCGGGGACATCGCGAACATGAGGAAGGACCGATCGGGCAAGATGGGGAACATGAGCGAGAACGACGAGCTGCGGCGGCGCATCGAGGCGCTGGAGGCTCAGGTGAGCCGGCTCGAAGCGCAGCACACCACGACGCAGAACCTGGCCGTGGGCTCCGATCGCGATGTGGCCGCGTTGCAGGTACAGCGGCGCGCCGACATGCAGGTGATCCGGGCGCTGCGAGACACGCAGCTGGAGCACGGCAAGACGCTGGACTCACATACCAAGACCCTGGCCGAGCACGGCAAGCTGCTCGGTGCCCTGGTGTCCGGTCAGGTAGCGATGATGGAGCAGCTCCAGGCGATCACCAACCACTTGGGGATCACGCCGCCCGAAACGCCCCCGGAGGCGTAGCCGCACGAGCGGCGGCTCTCACAGCGCCGCCGCCCCTCGTTCCCGCAACGCCTGGTCGTACTGCTGCAGCACCCACAGCTCGTTCTGCACCGCGGAGACGTGGGCCGGGTCGGCGTGGGAGCCAAGGCGGGTCAGGGTGCTCTGGATGTCGCGGACGCGGCGTTCCACCGCGCGGCGGCGGACCGTGACCAGCTGGGCGCCCGCGTAGGTCTCGTCCACCTCCTTGCGGAGCATGATCGCTTCGACCGCCAGCTCCGTGACCATGGCGCGGACCGTGTCGTCGGGGGCCGTCTCGCGGACCCGGATCAGGTACTCCTGCGGGTCCTGGGCGCCGTACTCCGCGCCGCCCGCGTCCATGATCGCCTGACGGACCGCGGCGTACGGCGCCGCGGTGAACTCGTCGACCCCGTACGCGTCGAACGCCGGGGTGACCAACTCCGGCCGCTGAAGGGCCAGTTTGAGCAGCTCCCGCTCGGTCGCATAGACCGGGTTGCGCAGGTTGAGCGCCGGGCCGGAGACGGCCGGACGGGCGGCCGCCGGATACGACTGCGGGGGGCGCTGCCCGGCCGGCGCCGGGCCCCTGCCGCCGCGGTCGCGGGCCCAACGGGCCAGCTGCGCCACCCGTTTGACCACGAACTGTGTGTCGAGGATGCCGAGCATGCCCGCCAGCTGGACCGCGACCTCGTGCTGGGCGCCGCTGTTCTTGATGCGGGCGACGACCGGGGCCGCCTCGTCCAGCGCGGCGGCGCGGCCCGCCGGGGTCTCCAGGTCGTAGCGGCCGACTATCTGGCGCAGCGCGAACTCGAAGAGGGGCGTGCGGGGTTCGACCAGGTCGGCGACCGCCTCGTCGCCCTTGGCCAGCCGCAGCTCGCAGGGGTCCATGCCGTCCGGCGCGATCGCGATGTACGTCTCGGCCGCGAACTTCTGGTCGTCCTCGAAGGCACGCAGGGCCGCCTTCTGGCCCGCCGCGTCCCCGTCGAAGGTGAAGATCACCCGCGCCGATCCGTTGTCCATCAGCAGCCGCCGCAGGATCTTGATGTGCTCGCCGCCGAAGGCCGTGCCGCAGGTCGCGATGGCGGTGGTGACCCCCGCGAGATGGCAGGCCATGACGTCGGTGTAGCCCTCGACCACCACGGCGCGGCTCGCCTTGGCGATCTCCTTCTTCGCCAGGTCGATGCCGTACAGGACCTGCGACTTCCGGTAGATCGCGGTGTCGGGGGTGTTCAGGTACTTGGGGCCGGTGTCCGCCTCGTACAGCTTGCGCGCGCCGAAGCCGACGACGTCGCCCCCGATGTCGCGGATCGGCCACATCAGCCGGCCCCGGAAACGGTCGATGGGCCCGCGGCGGCCCTCCTGGGACAGGCCGGACAGCAGCAGCTCCTTGTCGGAGAAGCCCTTGCCGCGGAGGTAGCGGGTGAGGTGGTCCCAGCCCTGGGGGCTGTAGCCGACGCCGAAGTGGAGCGCGGCGGCCTGGTCGAAGCCGCGCTCGGCCAGGAACGTCCGTCCCGTGCCCGCCTCGGGGCTGGTGCCGAGCTGCTCCGCGTACCACTGCGCGGCGAGTGTGTGGGCCTCCACCAGGCGGATGCGCTCGCCCCGCTGGTGGGTGGGGTTGTACCCGCCCTCCTCGTAGCGCAGCGTGATCCCGGCGCGGGCGGCGAGACGCTCGACCGCCTCCGAGAAGGAGAGGTGGTCGACCTTCATCACGAAGGTGATGGTGTCGCCGCCCTCCTGGCAGCCGAAGCAGTGGAACAGGCCCTTGGCCGGGCTGACCTGGAAGGACGGGGACTTCTCGTCGTGGAACGGGCACAGGCCCTTCAGATTGCCGCCGCCCGCGTTGCGCAGCTGGAGGTACTCGGACACGACGGAGTCGATCGGGACCGCGTCCCGTACCGCCTTCACGTCCTCGTCGTTGATCCGTCCTGCCACGCGTGAATTCTACGGTGGCGCACCGACACCCCCGCGCCCGAAGGGGCGCGGGGGCCGTGGCGCCGTGCGGCCGCGCCCGCGCCTAGGCGGACAGGTCCTCCAGGGGCACGCCGGGGTCCGCCAGGGCCTCCGGATCCACCGCCGCCCTCGCCCGGATCAACGACTGGATCCGCTCCGTGACGTCCCACACGTTCACGTTCATCCCGGCCAGCACCCTGCCCTCCTTCATCCAGAACGCGATGAAGTGCCGCTTGCCGACGTCGCCCCGGATCACCACCTCGTCGTACGACCCGGGCGGCGCCCACCCCGAGTACTCCATCCCCACGTCGTACTGGTCGGAGAAGAAGTACGGCACCCGGTCGAACGTCACCTCGCGGCCGAGCATCGCGCGGGCCGCCGCCGGGCCGCCGTTGAGGGCGTTCGCCCAGTGCTCCACGCGCAGCCGGGTGCCGAAGAGGGGGTGGTGGAAGGAGGCGATGTCTCCGGCCGCGTAGATGTCGGGGTCGGAGGTGCGCAGCCGCTCGTCGACCACGACGCCCCCGCCCTGCGCGCGGTCGGCGATCTCCAGGCCCGCCGCCTCGGCGAGCCCGGTGCGCGGGGCCGCGCCGATCGCGGCGAGCACGTCGTGCGCGGGGTGCTCCTCGCCGTCGTCGGTGCGGGCGGCCAGCACCATGCCGTCCTGGCCGACGATCTCGGAGAGCCGGACGCCGAAGCGGAAGCGGACGCCGTGCTCGCGGTGCAGCTCGGCGAAGAGGTTGCCCAGCTCGGGGCCGAGGACGGCGTGCAGCGGGGTGGGCTCGGGCTCGACGACGGTGACCTCCGCGCCGTACTCGCGGGCCGCCGCCGCGACCTCCAGACCGATCCAGCCGGCCCCGGCGATCACGAGGTGGCCGTTGTCCCGGCCCAGCGCGGTCAGGACGCCCTTGAGTCGCTCGGCGTGGGCGAGGCGGCGCAGATGGTGGACGCCGGCGAGGTCGGTGCCCGGGATGTCGAGGCGGCGCGGCTCGGCGCCGGTGGCGAGCAGCAGCTTGTCGTAGTGGACGAGTGTGCCGTCGTCCCCGAGACGGACCGTCTTCGTCTCCCGGTCGACGGCGTCGACGGTCTGGCCTAGGTGCAGCTCGATGTCGTTTCGCGCGTACCAGGCGGGCTCGTGGACGAAGACGCTGTCGCGCTCCTCCTTGCCGAGCAGATAGCCCTTGGAGAGGGGAGGTCGCTCGTACGGGTGGTCCCGTTCGTCGCAGATCAGTATCACCCGCCCGGTGAAGCCCTCCGCTCGGAGCGTCTCGGCCGCTTTCGCACCGGCGAGCCCTCCCCCGACGATGACGAATGTCTGATCCGCGTCGACCACTTGATGCCTCCTCGTAAGGATGTCGCCACATGCGAGCGTCCCGCACGGAACGTGGTGCGGGAAGGGGGAGTGGCCCGATCAGGCCACGCCGGGTCATGTCCGGGTCACCTCGGGTTCATCCGGCTCCCGTCAGCCGTGCGTGCAGGGAGCGCGCCGAGGCGTCCGTGAGCGAGGCGATCTGGTCGACGAGGACGCGCTTGCGGGCACGGTCGTCGGCCGCCTGCTCGAACAGTGCCCGGAACTGGGGATCGAGCCCGCCGGGCGCGCGGGCGGTGAGGACGTCGGCCAGCTCGGCCACGACGACGCGCTGGTCGGCGCGGAGGCGCTCCTGCTCGGCGCGCTGCATCACATACAGGTCGGCGACCGCCTTGAGGACCGCGCACTCCATGCGGGTGCTTCTCGGTACGACGAGTTCGGCCGCGTACCGGGTCAGCCGCCCGCTGCCGTACGCCGCCCGCGTGGCGCCCTCCGCGGCCAGGCAGAAGCGGCCGATGAGCTGGCTGGTGGCGTCCTTCAGCCGGGCCTGGGCGACGGCCGAGCCGTCGTACCCGTGCGGCCACCACTCGTGGCCGAGGAGCCGGTCGAGGGCCTCGGCGAGTTCGTCGGGGTCGGTGTCCGCGGGGACGTACCGCCCGACGGCGACGGCGAAGACCTCCCGGCGTTCGGACTCGACGCGCAGACGGTCGGGGTCGATGTGGCCGGCGTGCAGGCCGTCCTCCACGTCGTGCACCGAGTACGCCACGTCGTCGGACCAGTCCATGACCTGGGCCTCGAAGCAGGTGCGGTGGCCGGGGGCGCCCTTGCGGACCCAGTCGAAGACGGGGCGGTCGTCCTCGTAGACCCCGAATTTCGGGGACGCGGGGTCGGTGGGGTGGGCGCCGCGCGGCCAGGGGTACTTGGTGGCGGCGTCGAGGACGGCGCGCGTCAGGTTCAGACCCACGCTGACGGGTTCGCCCGTCCGCCCGGACCGGACGAAACGCTTGGGTTCGATACGGGTGAGCAGGCGCAGCGACTGGGCGTTGCCCTCGAAGCCGCCGCAGTCCTGCGCGAACTCGTTCAGCGCCTGTTCGCCGTTGTGCCCGAAGGGCGGGTGGCCGAGGTCGTGGGAGAGGCACGCGGCCTCGACGAGGTCGGGGTCGCAGCCGAGCGCGGCGCCCAGTTCACGGCCGACCTGGGCGCACTCCAGGGAGTGCGTGAGCCGGGTGCGGGGGCTGGCGTCCCATGCCTCGCTCCGCGCGCCGGGCGTGACGACCTGGGTCTTGCCCGCCAGACGGCGCAGGGCGGCCGAGTGCAGCACCCGCGCCCGGTCGCGCTGGAAGGCGGTGCGGCCCGGACGTTTGTCGGGTTCGAGCGCCCAGCGCTCGACGTCCGACGCGTCGTACGCCGAGGGGCCCGCCGCGCCGCTCTCACACCGCGCGGGGGCCTCGTGTGCCTGTGGTGCGGTCCCTTCCATGACCCGACAGTAAACGCAGCGGATGACGTTCGGGACGTCGGCGTCCGCTTCCGGGCGATCCGTTTCGCGCCGTGCCGCCGCCCGCTCAGGCCGAGGCGAGGGCCCGCTCGGCGACCGGCTCCCCGGCCGCCACGGCCTGGTCGTAGCGCTGCAGTACAAGGCGCGCCACGGCCGGATGAGCACCGAGCGGGGCCGCGGCGATCCAGGGTGCTGCGGCCGCGCACTCGGCGGCGAAGCGCCCGGGCGCGGTGAAGTACGACGCGACGGCGACCCGGTGGCGGCCTCGGGCGGTGAGCGCGCGCACCGCGTCCGCCACGGTGGGCGCGGCGGCGGAGGCGTAGGCGGCGAGGACGGGGACGCCGAGGCGTTCGGCCAGCAGCCGGGCGGTGCGGCGGGTGTCGAGGGCGGAGTCGGGGTCGCGGGAGCCGGCGGCGGCGAGCACGACCGCGTCGGCACGGTGCCGGAGGTCGCCCGGCCGGGTCCGCCAGCCGGCCTCGACGAGGCGGTCGTGCAGGGTCTCCACGAGCAGCGGGTGCGGGCCGAGCGGGGCGGCCACGATCGTGTCCGCCCGCGCCGCCGCCGCGGCTTCGGGGATGTCGCGCTTGACGTGGTGGCCGCGGCCGAGGAGCAGCGGCACGAGGACGGCGCGGTCCCCGCCCAGGGACGCCAGCGTGTCGGGAAGCAGGGGGTCGTTCAGCTCGATGTGGCCGAGGTGCAGGGGCAGGTGCGGGCGCAGGTCACGGACGCGTTCCATGAGGGCGTGCACGGTGGCCAGGGCGCGCGGGTCGCGGCTGCCGTGGGCGACGAGGACCAGTGCGGGCGGGGCCGGGCGCCGGGCGCCGTTGCGGGAGACGAGGCTGAGCTGCCTGCCGAGCTGGCTGGTGATCCGGTTCATGAGTTGCGCCGTACTGTCGAGGTGGGCGCCGCCGGGGTACGGGCGGCCGGGGCCGGGGTGGGACTCGTCGCGAGGAGGGTTCGACGCCGTCATGGACCGATCCTGACGGCGCGAGATTGCCGGGCCGTTGCGCGGCCGTGACGGGTGTTTTCCGGGGTTTCACGGGGAGGCGGCGGGAGGCGTGAGGGGGCGCGGGGGCCGTTTCGCGCGCCCCCTCCGCTTCCGTGCGAACCGGATCACCGCCCGCTGCGTCCCCCCTGACGACACCGGCGGCACCGAAGCCGCCGCGGCCGCCGAAGCCACCGACCTGGGGGGACGCGTCCCGATGGGCCTGCCGCGCCTGAGGATCCGCCGACCGAGACCGCCGCGCACGCGTGCCGGGCGGCGCAGGGCCGTGCAGGGGCTGATGCTGCTGTGCGTGCTGGCGTTGCTGCCGGCCACGTGGATGTTCCTGGCCACGGGCGACCGGCTGCGCACGACGGCGGACGTGCCGCGCACGCAGGTCGCCGTGGTCTTCGGCGCCGGCCTGTGGGACGGCGAGCCCTCGCCGTACCTCGCCCACCGGCTGGACGCGGCGGCGCGGCTGTACCGGGCGGGCCGCATCGAGGTCGTCCTGGTCACCGGCGACAACAGCCGCAGGGACTACGACGAGCCGGACGCGATGCGCGCCTACCTGAGGAGGCACGGCGTGCCGGACGGACGGATCGTGAGCGACTACGCGGGCTTCGACACCTGGGACTCCTGCGTCCGCGCGAAGAAGATCTTCGGCGTGGACCGGGCCGTCCTGATCAGCCAGGGCTTCCACATCCGCCGCGCGGTCGCCCTGTGCCAGGCGGCGGGCGTGGCCTCGTACGGCGTCGGGGTCGACGACAAGCACGACGTGACCTGGTACTACGGCGGCACCCGGGAGGTGTTCGCCGCGGGCAAGGCGGCCCTGGACGTGCTGTTCCGCCCGGACCCGACCTTCCTCGGCCCGAAGGAGCAGGGCGTCACGAGGGCGCTAGCGGCGGCGCGGGGCTGAGGGTGGAGATCACGGATCCGACGCCCGCCGAGCGACGCGTCCTGGCGGCGTTCCCGCTCGGCGAGGGCGTCGACTTCCTCGACGGCGCCGACGACGACCCGGCGGCGGGCGCCTCCTGGGGCCCCGAGCGGACCGTGCGCGCCGAGGTGCTGCGGGCCCTGCTGCTGGACGGGCCGGTGCGGGAGGGGCGGATCGCCGGGCTGAAGGTGACCGGGGCCCGCATCACGGGACGGCTGGACCTCAAATACGGGACGGTCACGCATCCCGTACGGCTGCGGTCCTGCCACTTCGAGCAGGCACCGGAACTGTACGGGGCGCAGGTCGGCGCCCTGGTCCTGAGCGACTCGGTGCTGCCCGGGCTCGCGGCGGGCACCCTCCGCGCCGACGGCGTCGTACGGATCAGCGGCTGCCGTATCGCCGGTCCGGTACGCCTCCAGGCCGCGAGGATCTCCGGCGCGTTCTTCGCCGAGGGGGCACGGCTCGGCGTACCCGGCGAGACCGGCGGGGAGTCCGTCCTCAGGCTCAGTCACGCGGAGGTGGCCACCGACGTGTGGGCCGCCGGGCTCGTCGCCCACGGCAAGGTCCTGATGGACGGGGCCACGGTCGGCGGGCAGGTGAACCTGAACGACGCGGAGCTGTACGCCCCCGGCGCCACCGCCCTGCACGCCGAGACCCTGGTGGTGGGCACCGACCTGCACGCCATGCGGTTGCGCGCGCATGGCCGGGTCAACCTCAGCGGCCCCCGCGTTCCCCGCCAGCTCGAGTTCGCCCACGCCCGTCTGTCCAACCCGGGCGGCCAGGCCCTGCGCGTCAGCAGCTGCGTCATCGGCGAGCTGTGGCTGCGCGACGCCGCGCCCGTCGAGGGCGTCGTCAACATGCGCCGCGCCCAGGTGGACCTGCTGCACGTGCCGCCCGAGGTGTGGCCCGAGCGCGTCAGCCTCGACGGGCTCGGCTACCGCGCCCTGACCCCGCATCTGCCCGCCGAGCAGCGGCTGCCGCTGCTGGAGCGGGAGACGGAGGGCTATCTCCCGTACGCCTACGAGCAGCTGGCCGCGGCCTACCGCACCGCGGGCGACGACGCGGCGGCGCGCACCGTCCAGCTGGCCAAGCTGCGCCGGCACCGCCGCACCCTGCCGTGGTACGCCCGGCTGTGGGGCCATGTGCAGGACGCGGCGGTCGGCTACGGCTTCCGCCCGATGCGGGCCGCCGGCTGGCTGCTGTTGCTGCTGTGCACCGGCACCCTGGCCTTCGCCCTGCACCATCCTCCGGCGCTCAAGCCCGGCGAGGCGCCCGACTTCAACCCGCCTTTCTACACGCTCGACCTGCTGCTGCCGATCATCGACTTCGGCCAGGAGGGGGCGTTCGCGCCACGCGGCTGGTACCAGTGGCTGTCGTATCTGCTGATCGCCACCGGCTGGGTGCTGGCGACGACGATCGCGGCGGGGGTCACACGCTCGCTGAACCGGCAGTAGACGGGCACCCGGCGGCCTCACGCCGGCCGCCGGCCGGCGGGGAGGTCACCGTCCCGGCCGCGTAACAGGGACCGGTCACGGCACGTAACACGGCCGAATCACGCTGATCTGCATGAAGACCGCCTCGACGCCCACCCACTGCCCGTACTGCGCCCTGCAGTGCGGGATGAACCTGTCGCCCGCGCCGGAGGGTGGCGTCGAGGTGACCGAACGCGCGGACTTCCCGGTCAACCGGGGGGCGCTGTGCGGCAAGGGCCGTACGGCGCCGGCGCTGCTGTCGTCACGGGTGCGGCTGACCTCGCCGCTGGTGCGCTCGGACGGCGTGCTCAGGCCTGCGGGCTGGGACGAGGCCCTGGACCGCGTCGCCGAGGGGCTCTCCCGCACGCGCGCCGGGCACGGCCCCGACGCCCTGGGGGTGTTCGGCGGGGGCGGCCTCACCAACGAGAAGGCGTACGCGCTGGGCAAGTTCGCCCGCGTGGTCCTCGGCACCTCGCAGATCGACTACAACGGGCGGTTCTGCATGTCGTCCGCGGCCGCCGCCGGGGTGAAGGCGTTCGGGCTCGACCGGGGGCTGCCGTTCCCGCTGGAGGACGTTCCGCGCACCGGGTGCGTGATCCTCGTCGGCTCCAACCCCGCCGAGACGATGCCGCCGGCGCTGCGGTACCTGACGGAGCTCAAGGAGAACGGCGGCACGCTGATCGTCGTGGACCCGCGCCGCACCCGGACCGCCGAGCAGGCGGACCTGCATCTGGCGCCCCGGCCGGGCACGGACCTCGCGCTGGCGCTCGGCCTGCTGCACCTGATCGTCGCCGAGGGACGCACCGACGAGGCGTACATCCGGGAGCGCACCAGCGGCTGGGAGGAGGCACGCGCGGCGGCGATGGCGTACTGGCCCGAGTACGTGGAGCGGATCACGGGCGTTTCCGTTCCGCAACTGCGGGAGACGGTACGGCTGTTCTGCGAGCCGGAGACGGCGATGGTGCTGACCGCCCGCGGGCCCGAGCAGCAGTCCAAGGGCACGGACACGGTGGGTGCGTGGATCAACCTGTGCCTGGCCACCGGACGTGCGGGCCGCCCGCTGTCCGGCTACGGCTGCCTCACCGGCCAGGGCAACGGACAGGGCGGCCGCGAGCACGGCCAGAAGGCCGACCAGCTGCCCGGCTACCGCAAGCTGACCGACCCCGCGGCACGGCGGCACGTGGCCCGGGTGTGGGAGGTCGACCCGGACACGCTGCCGGGGCCGGGCAGGAGCGCGTACGAACTCCTCGACGCGCTGGGCGGGGACATCCGCTCGCTGCTGCTGATGGGCTCGAACCCGGTGGTGTCGGCCCCGCGCGCCGCCCATGTCGAGCAGCGGCTGCGCGCGCTGGACTTCCTGGCGGTGTGCGACGTGGTCCTCTCCGAGACGGCGGCGCTGGCCGACGTCGTCCTTCCGGTCACGCAGTGGGCGGAGGAGACCGGCACGACGACCAGCCTGGAGGGCCGGGTCCTGCTGCGCCGCCGGGCGATCACCGCTCCGGAAGGGGTCCGCAGCGACCTGGAGGTCCTGCACGGACTGGCCGCCCGCCTGGGCGTGGAGAAGGGCTTCCCCACGGACCCGGAGGAGGTCTTCGACGAGCTCCGCCGCGCCAGCGCCGGGGGCCCGGCGGACTACTCGGGCATCACCTACCGGCGGCTGGCGGAGGAGAACGGGGTGTTCTGGCCGTGCCCGGAGGCGGCGGGCGGATCCGCGCCCGCAGGCGGCACCGCTGCCGACATGCCCATGGGCACCGCGGTCCGGGACGGCGAGGGCGCGGCCTTCGGCCTCTGGCCCGACGGCCCGTCGGGTGACGCGGGACAGGCCGCCGCCGGACCGCCCGCCGCCCGGCCGGTCCATCCGGGGACCCCGCGCCTCTTCCTGGACGGGTTCGCCACTGAGGACGGGCGGGCGCGGTTCGCCGCCGTGTCGTACCGGACCGCCGCCGAGGAGCCCGACGACGCGTACCCGGTGCTGCTGACCACCGGGCGGGTCGTCGCCCAGTACCAGTCCGGGGCCCAGACGCGCCGGGTCGAGGAGCTCAACGCCGCCGCACCGGGGCCGTACGTCGAGATGCACCCGCGGCTGGCCGAGCGGCTCGGCGCGGCGGACGGGGACGCGGTCGCCGTGGTGTCGCGGCGCGGCCGGGCCGTCGCGCCCGCGCGGATCAGCCGCGGCATCCGGCCGGACACCGTCTTCATGCCGTTCCACTGGCCGGGTGAGGGCCGCGCCAACACCGTCACCAACCCGGCCCTCGATCCCACCTCCCGCATGCCGGAGTTCAAGGTGTGCGCGGTGCGGCTGGAGCGCGTCCAGCAGGAGACGGCGGCCGGGCGGGAACGGCGGCCGTGAGCGCGGGCGCGGGTTCGCCCCTCCGCCCGGGGCCTACGGGACGGCGGTTCGCGAGGCGCTCGCCGCGCTGTCCGGCGGCGGTGTGTACGGCGTCGTGGCGCCGGGCGGAGGACCGGGCGACGGCGACTCGGGCAGCCCCTTCGGCGGCGCCGCGCCGGACGGCGGCAGCGGGGCCTCGCCGCCCGCCCCGGTGCTCTCCCGGGTCGGGTCGATCCCGACCGTCAGCGTGGCGACGAGCCCCCGGGCGATATCGCCGGTGACGTCCATGAGCCCGTCCCGCGCGCCGCCCCCGCGGTACCCCCCGTCCTCGGCGAGAAGGGTGCGCTTCCCGGTGTGCCCGGTGTACGGGTCGGTCGCGTACACGGCGTCGGTGTACCGGTCGGCGACGTAGAGCCGGCCGGTCCAGTTGAGCCGGCCGCCGTCGTAGGTGCGGCCGCTCCTGCCGCCGCCGGTGCGCACCTTCACGTGGATGCCGGGGGCGTGGGAGCCGTGCCAGCCGGGGAAGACCGTCGTGAACTCGGCGACGCCGTCGGCGCCGGTCGTCTGGTAGCCGCGCAGGAAGGTGCGGGGGTTCGCGCCGCCGGTGTCGCTGTCCGCGAAGGGTGCCCTGCCACCGGGGGGCAGGGACGTGTAGCCGGAGTAGTACCCCCAGGCGTCGCAGTGCCAGATCTCGACGGCCGCGTCCGCGAGAAGGGCACAGGCGTGGGGCTGGTCGCGCACGGTCAGACGCACCGTGAGCGGCACCCCCCTCTTGCCCTCGGTGATGTCTTTGCGGAAGAGCGCGCCTTCCAGGTAGTACGGCCCCTCCGAGACGCTCGGGTTGAGCACGCACAGCTCGGCACCGCGGGCCGCGTCCGGGGCCTTGCCGGCGTCCGGTCCGTGGGGGCCGCGGCCCGGGAAGGAGCAGGAGCTGACGCCGAGTCCCAGGACGGCTCCCGCCGCGGCGCCTCCCAGGGCGAGCGCGCGCCGCCGGGTGATGTCGCTGTCCGTCATGGGCGGGACCCTAGGCGCGGCGGGCCGGCCGGGAACGGGGGCGCACGGCGCGGTCGCCCGCACGAGCGACGGTGGCGGCCGACTGCCCGCCCGCGGCGCCCGGTTCGGCGGTACGGCGCGCGACACGCGCGGCCCGACGCGTGCCATGCGACCGACGGGGAAGCGCAACACGCGACGCGGGGCGCCCGTGCGGCGCGGGGCGCCCGTGCGGCGCGGGCAGCGCAACGCGCGACCTGGGGAGCGCGACGCGGGCAGCGCAACACGCGACCCGGGAGCGCAACGCGCGACGCGGTCTCAGCGATGGGCGAGCCAGTCCCCGCCCTCGATCAGCCGGCCGTGCGCCCGCAGCCGCGCCGCCACGGCGGGCGCGGCGACGTACACCCAGGCCCGTACCGTGCCGCCGTCCGCGGCCGTCACGTCCCGGGCCACCCGCTCGTACAGGCTGTGCGGATCGCCCGGCACGCAGTCCTCCAGCAGGTCGAGGGCGGCGAGCAGCTCCGCGTACGCCTCCGGCCGCGCGGTGACGATCTCGCCGCTGACCGTGCCGCCGCCCTGCTCGACGGCGTACGGGTATCCGGGACCGTCGTAGAGCACGGCGCCCGGCAGCAGCCCCGGTTCCTCGGAGCGGGTGCGGCCGCGCAGGAAGAGGTCGTGGTTGGGCTCGCCGGGGCGCAGGGTCCCGTACACGAAGAACGGGAGTCTCACGCCCCGGCTCCCCCGCTGGTCCCGATGGTCGCGCCGTTCGCCGCAGCCATGATCGGTCTCCTCCCGCCCCTCTACCGAAGCCTTGCAGAAACGATTCTCACCCCTCACACATCTTCGTGAATGAGCTATGGACATGACATGTCATGAACCCTTAAATCGAAGCGACGTCGGGGGTCACCGCCCCCGATCCCCCACACGCGCCCCCAGGCGCCACTTCGAGGAGACCGATGAGTCGGATACGGCACATCCGAGATTCCCGTCTCGCCGCGGCCGGCACGGCCGTGGCCACCGCGGCCCTGCTGGCCGCCGCCCTCGCCCCCGCACCCGCCGCCGGCGCGGCCGCGAGACCCGGCCGGGCCACCGCGATCGCCAACGCCACCGCCGCGCTGCGGCAGCAGGCCGCCCATCTGGGCCTGTCCTCCGCGCAGGGCACCGCCGTCCGCGACGTCGTCGTCGACGCGGACGGCGGCCAGCATGTGCGCTACGACCGGACGTACCGTCAGCTCCCCGTCCTCGGTGGCGACTTCGTGGTCCATCTGGCCCCGAGCGGCTCCTACCGCAGCGCGGACCGGGCCACCACGCGCGCCGTCTCCGTGCCGACGACCACCCCCACGGTCAAGGCACCTCAGGCGGCCGACCTGGCCGCCGCCGCACTGCGCGCCGCGAACACCGGAGAGCTGCTGAAGCGCGTGACCGCCAAGCCGCAGCTCGTCGTCGACGCCCTGCACGGCGCACCCCGGCTGGCCTGGCGCACCAACGCGGTGGGGCAGGACTCGCTGGGCAACCCGGTCGCCCGCACCGTCCTCACGGACGCCCGCACCGGCCGGCAGATCGACGCGTGGGACAGCATCGAGACGGCGACCGGCGACGGGAAGTCCCTGTACGGCGGCACGGTTCCGCTGGAGACCACCCTGTCCGGGTCGAGCTACCAGCTCAAGGACCCGACCCGCGGGAACACCTACACCGGCGACGCCGAGAACAAGACCGACCTGTGCATCTTCGGGATCTGCTTCAGCCGCGCCCCCGCCACCCTGTTCACCGACGCCGACAACCACTGGGGCACCGGCACGACCGCGGACCGTTCCTCGGCGGCGGTGGACGCGCAGTACGGGACCGACGAGACCTGGGACTACTACAAGAACGTCCACGGCCGCACCGGCATCGCGGGCGACGGCAAGGGCTCGTACAACCGCGTGCACTACGGGAACAACTACAACAACGCCTTCTGGGACGACAGCTGCTTCTGCATGACGTACGGCGACGGTGACGGGACGACGTTCGGCCCGCTGGTGGCGCTGGACGTGGCCGGCCACGAGATGTCGCACGGCGTGACGTCGACGACCGCGGCACTGACGTACTCCGGCGAGTCCGGCGGCCTGAACGAGGCGACCTCGGACATCTTCGGCACGCTGGTGGAGTGGTACGCGAACAACGCCTCGGACCCCGGTGACTACCTCATCGGCGAGAAGATCGTCCGCTCGGGATTCGGCGAGCCGGCGCTGCGGTACATGGATCAGCCGTCCAAGGACGGGAACTCGGCGGACTGCTGGAGTTCGTCGGTCGGGAACCTGGACGTCCACTACTCGTCGGGCGTCGCCAACCACTTCGCCTACCTGCTCGCCGAGGGCAGCGGCGCGAAGACGCTCAACGGGGTCTCCTACAACTCCCCCACCTGCAACGGCTCGACCGTGACGGGCATCGGCCGCGACAAGCTCGGCAAGATCTGGTACCGGGCCCTGACGGTCTACATGACGTCGTCGACGAACTACGCGGGCGCGCGGACGGCGACGCTGAACGCCGCGAAGGACCTCTACGGCGCGGGCAGCGCGGAGTACAACGCCGTGGCGGCGGCGTGGAGCGCGGTGAGCGTGGGCTGAGCGAAAAGCCGTGGCGGGCCGGCCGCCGGAGCGCCTAGGCTCCGGCAGCCGCCCCGCCATCCGGCGCCCCGGCACCCCGGCCGCCGACCGACGCACGGAGACCCATGCCCACCGTGAAGATGCACCCCGACGAACTGGACGTCGACGGTGGGCTGGTGCGCCGGCTGATCGCGGACCAGTTCCCGCGGTGGGCGGGACTGCCCGTCACCGAGGTGCCGTCCGCGGGGACGGACAACGCGATGTTCCGGCTGGGCGACGACATGGTCGTACGCCTGCCCAGGCGGCCCGGCGGGGCCCGGCAGGTGGCCAAGGAGCAGCGCTGGCTGCCGTTCCTCGCCCCGCAGCTGCCGCTGGCGGTCCCGGTGCCGCTCGGCCGGGGCGCGCCGGGGCAGGGGTACGAGCAGCCGTGGTCGGTGCTGCGCTGGCTGCCCGGCGAGAACGCCTACGACGCGCCCGCCACCGATCCCGCCTCCGCCGCCGTGGACCTGGGCCGCTTCGTGGCGGCGCTGCGCGGGGCCGACGCCACCGGCGGCCCGGCGTCCTGGCGCGGTGGCCCGGTGGCGGCGAACGACCCGTACGTCCGGGCCGCGATCCGCGACCTGGGCGCGGACGGCACGGTGGACGCGACCGCCGCGACCGCGCTCTGGGAGGAAGTCGTCCGGCTCCCCCAGTGGGACGGCGATCCGGTCTGGCTGCACGGTGATCTGCTGCCCGGGAACCTGCTCACCGAGGCGGGCCGGCTCACCGCGGTGATCGACTTCGGCGGCCTGGGGGTGGGCGACCCCGCGGCCGACACGCTGGCCGCGTGGGCGGTCCTCACGTCCGGCACACGGGAACCGTTCCGCGAGGCGGCCGAGGTCGACGACGCGACATGGGCGCGCGGGCGGGGCTGGGCGCTGTGCTTCGGCCTGATGGCGGAGCACTACTACCGGCAGACGAATCCGGTCCTGGCCGCGGTGGGCCACCGCGCGGTGACGGAGGTTTTGGCGGACTGACCCGCGACCGGCCGGCGGCGATGCCTGACCGCCGCACCGGCTACCCTCCGTACGGCCGCCTCTCCCTCGCCTCGCGCAACGCCTGGGCCCACCAGACCAGTTGGTCCAGCATCACCTTGGCCGCCGCGGCGGGGCCGGACGCGTCGCGCGGGTGGCCCGCCTCGTCGAAGGCGGCGCGGCCGCCGTGGAAGGACACCGTGTCCCGCACCGTCACCGTGTGGAGTTCCGCGAAGACCTGGCGGAGGTGTTCCACCGCGCGCAGGCCGCCGGCCATGCCGCCGTAGGAGACGAGGGCGACGGGCTTGGCGCGCCACTCGGTGTAGTGCCAGTCGATGAGGTTCTTCAGGCCGGCCGGGAAGGAGTGGTTGTACTCGGGGGTGAGGACGACGAACGCATCGGCGCCGGCGAGCTTCGGGGTGACCCCGGCGAGCGCGGCCGTCACCTCCGGGGAGCGGGCCAGGGTCGTGGGCAGCGGAATCCCGGCCACGTCCACGACGTCGGGCACGAGGTCGTCGCGTCCGCGGAGGCGATCGAGCAGCCACTCGGCGACGACGGGCCCGAAGCGGCCGTGCCGGTTGCTGCCGATCACGACGGCGACACGGACGGGAGCGGGCACGGGGACGGGCACGGGGACGGGCACGGGGACGGGAGCGGGGACGGGGACGGGGACGGGAGCGGGGGCGGGGACGGGAGCGGGGGCGGAGACATCCGTGGCTGTGGTCATGACGCACAGCCTCATACCTCAACCATTGTTGAGGTCAAGCCGTCTCCTCCGCTCCCGGCGCGACGGCCGGTCACCCGTTCACAGCCTGCGGCTCCCCCCTTCGGGCCCCCTTCCGGGAGCCCGACGCCCGTACGTCCATGACCTGCTGAAAGACCGTCGGGACCGCCCGGACGGGCCAGTCGCGGCACACCCGTTCACCGTACGTCCGACGGCGCGCCAGGAAGCGTGAGCGGCCGGGTGCGACTTTCCTCGACAGGGCAGGGGCACGACCGACGCAGCGGCACACTGGGGGTGCCGCGGGCCGTGCCCTCCCGGAGGTGCACCCCATGCGACGTACGTCCCGTCTGCTGACCGGTACCGCGCTCGCCGTCGCCGCGGGCCTCGCGGCGGCCGTACCCGCGTACGCCGGTGACGCCCAAGGGCTGGAGGTCTTCCCCTCCACCGTCGCGCCCGGGGGCGAGGTCACCGTCAACACGGCGGCGTGCGGATCGGACGGCTCGGCGGCGGGCGACGCCACCGCGGTCGGCGCCGGCGCCTTCGCGCTCGCACCCAGCACACACGAACAGGACGCGATCGGGCGGTTCCGGGTGCCGCCCGGTGCGCAGCCGGGCACCTACGAGATCGTCGCGAAGTGCTCCGGCGGCCGGCACGCGAGGGTGACGGGCGACCTGACGGTGACCCTGGCCTCGGCCCAGGATCAGACGCGTCCGCGAGGAAGCGTGAAGACGGGGGTCGGCGGCGCACTCGGCCCCGACCCCGTGCGGACCGCGGCCGGTGTGACGGCTCTCGCCGTCGCCGCCGCGGGCGGTACCTGGCTCCTGCATCGCCGTGCGAGAGGCGACGGGATGTGACGGACGACCTCCGCTGTCCGTCCGCCGGTACCGCCGTCCCCCATCCCCCTCCGGGTCCGATGCCCCTCGCGGCCCGGAGGGGGTCCGGGAGACGCCCCGGCCAGACCGGGGCCAGGCCCGGCATCCACGAAGGAGGCTCACGTGCGCAAGGCCGGCAGGTCCGGCACCGTCGGTGACGCCGCCATAGCGTCCGTCACCGTGGTCGCCCTGTGTTCCGGCGGATGGCTGCTCGGCAGCGGCTCCCAGTCCCACGCGCCACCGCAGCCGTCGGCCGCGCAGGCCGCCTCCGACCCCGATCGCGCGGGGTCCGCCACCTCCCCGCTGCCGCCCTCGCCGCCCGTCCGCATCCGGATACCCGCGATCCGCGTCGACGCCCCCCTGACCGGCCTGGGGCTGACGAGCAGCGGCAGCCTGGAGGCCCCGCCCGCCGGGAACAAGAACCTGGCCGGCTGGTACGAGGCCGGCACCATGCCCGGCGAGACGGGCACCGCGATCGTCGCCGGTCACGTCGACAACGCCCAGGGCCCTGCCGTCTTCTACGACCTCGGCGCCCTGGCGAAGGGCAGCACGATCGAGGTCGGACGCCGCGACCGCTCGACGGCCGTCTTCACGGTGGACGCGGTCGAGGTGTACGAGGCGAAGGACTTCCCCGACGACCGGGTCTACGGGGCGGCGCACCGCCCCGAACTCCGGGTGATCACCTGCGGGGGCGGCTACTCCGAGGCGACGGGCTACCAGGGCAACGTGGTCGTCTTCGCGCACCTCACCGCCGTGCGCTGACCCGCCGCCGGACGCCGGATCGCCACCGGCGGACGCCGCCGCGCTCCCTCGGACGCGCCGCCCCGCTTCCCCGTACGCCGGCCCGCTCAGGCCACCCACTGCTGGTAGGCCAGGTTCGCGACCAGCGCGAAGACCACCGTCAGCAGCACGATGCGGACGAACCCGCTGCCCTTCTTCAGCGCGGTGCGCGCCCCCACGGTGCCGCCGGCCAGGTTGAAGACGGCCATCAGCACGGCCAGCCGCCAGAAGACGGTGCCCTTCCAGGCGAAGGTCGCGAGGGCGCCGGCGTTGGTGCAGCAGTTGACGATCTTGGCGGTGGCGGAGGCGGTCACCAGGTCGAGGTGCAGGACGGCGGTGAGCGCCAGCACGAGGAACGTGCCCGTGCCGGGGCCGATGAGACCGTCGTAGAAGCCGATGCCGAGACCGGCGAGCCCGATCGCGGCGAGCACGCGCCGCGCGGAGACCGGCGCGGTCGAGGGGGCGGTGCCGAACGCGGGCCGGAGGAGCACGAAGGTGCCCACCCCGAGCAGCACGACCATGACGACCGGCTTGAGGACGTCCGTGCTCATCCCCGCGGCCACGAACGCCCCGCCCGTGGACCCGGCCAGGGCCGCGATTCCGATCCGTACCGCCGTTCCCACGTCGACCGGCGTCCTGCGCGCGTATGTCACGGCCGCGCCCGTGGTGCCGACGATCGCGACGGCCTTGTTGGTGCCGAGGGCGTACGCCGCCGGGGTGCCGCCGGGCAGCCCGAGCAGCAGCACGGGCAGCAGCACAAGCCCGCCCCCGCCGTCCCCCGAGTTCTCGGCTCCGCTCGAACAGGGAGGTGCCCCCATCGGCGTCGATCCAGCCGGCCGCGAGGGCGGTGAGGCAGAGGACGACGGCCATGGTCAGCGATATGTCGGGCATGATCGCGACCCTAGGGAGGGGATCGATGTGCCGTCCATCGACCTGAGGGTCTTCTGAGGTTCGGGCGGGCCGTGGACCTCCGCCTTCGCACCCGGCCCACCGGCCCGGCGCGCACCCTCACACCCGGCCCGCCCGCCCTCCGCGAACCCTCACACCCCGGCCCGCCCGCCCTCCGCGAACCCTCACACCCCCGCTCCATGCCGGCTGAGGGCAGCGTTCCCCGTGGGAAACAGTCGTGATGCGGCCGGGTAACGTCGGCATCGCACGCTGCGTTGCATGACCTCGAATACGCGTGTGGTGGTGATCGGCGCCGGACTCGCGGGCGCCCGTCTCGCCCGGCGGCTCGGCGAGCTCGGTACGCCCGCCCTGCTCGTCGGGGAGGAGGAGCACGCCCCGTACAACCGTGTCCTGCTCGCCGACGTCCTGGCCGGCCGCTACGCCCCCGAGGTGATCTCCCTGCCGGCCCCGGAGCGTCTCGTGCGCGCCCGGGTCACCCGGATCGACCGCGCGGCCCGCGCGGTGCACTGCCATGACGGCTCGTTGGTCGCATACGACACGCTCGTGCTGGCCACCGGCTCCAACCCGGTCCTGCCGCCCCTGCGCGGACTGCTCACCCCGGACCGGCGCGAACTTCCCGAGGGCGTCCACGCGTTCCGCACGATGGACGACTGCCTGGGTCTGGCCAAGGCGGTCCGCGAGGGGGTGCGCTCCGTCGTCATCGGCGGCGGCCTGCTCGGTGTCTCCGCCGCCCGCGCGCTCGCCGCCCGTGGCGCCCAGGTCGTCCTCGCCCAGCAGGCCGAGCGCCTGATGGAGCGGCAGCTCGACCCGTCCGCCTCACGGCTGGTGCGCCGCCACCTCACCGGCCTGGGCGTCGAGGTCCACACCGAGACCCGGGTCCGCGGGGTGCGCACGCTCGGCGGCGCGGTCCGCTCCGTGGAGATGTCCGACGGCTACGCCCTCGACACCGACCTCGTCGTGCTGGCCTGCGGGGTGCACCCCCGGGTGGGCCTGGCCCACGAGGCCGGGCTGGCCGTCCACAAGGGCGTCCTCGTCGACGACGAACTGCGCACCTCCGACCCGCACATCAGGGCGATCGGCGACTGCACCCAGTACGCCGGCACCGTGTACGGGCTCGCCGCTCCGGCCCTGGAACAGGCCGACGTGCTCGCCGAGCTGATCGCGAGCGAGGCCGACGGCGGCGCGGGCGATCCCGCCGCCCGCTACACCGGAACCCGGTCCCTGACCCGGCTCACCCTCGCCGGGCGGGACGTCCTCGACCTCGCCGCCTTCGGCGAGACCGACCCCCGCCCCGGCGACGACGTCGTGCAGCTCGCCGACGCCACCCGCGGCACCTACCGCAAGGTCGTCGTGCGCGAGGACCGCCTGGTCGGCGGCGTGCTCGTCGGCGAACTCGGCACCGTCGGCGCGCTCGCCCGCGCCTGGGAGACAGCCGAGCCGCTGCCCGCGGACGGTGCCCCGCTGCTCCACCTGATCACCAACGATGGAGGCTCCTGATGTCCACGACCGCACTTGTGGGGACCGGCCCCCGCCCCACGATCGTGCTCGTCGGCCATGGCATGGTCGGCCAGCGCTTCCTGGAAGCGCTGGCCGAGCGCGGCCTGACCGCCACGCACCGCGTGGTCGTGCTCTGTGAGGAGCCGCGCCCGGCCTACGACCGGGTCCGGCTCACCTCGTACTTCTCGGGTACGACGCCGGACGAACTGTCCGTGACGGACAGGGAGTTCATCGAGACGCACGGGATCGAGCTGCACATCGGCGACCCGGCGGAGACGATCGACCGGGACACCCGCACGGTGACCGCGCGCTCCGGGCTCACCGTCACGTACGACACGCTCGTCCTCGCCACCGGCTCGTACCCCTTCGTGCCGCCGGTGCCCGGCAAGGACGCCACCGGCTGCTTCGTCTACCGCACCATCGAGGACCTGCTCGCCATCGAGGAGTACGCGAAGACGCGGGCCGCCACGGGCGCCGTGGTCGGCGGCGGCCTGCTCGGCCTGGAGGCGGCCGGCGCGCTCAGGGGCCTCGGACTGGCCACGCACATCGTGGAGTTCGCGCCGCGCCTGATGCCGGTGCAGGTCGACGAGGGCGGTGGCGCGGCACTGCTGCGCACCATCGAGGACATGGGCCTGACCGTGCACACCGGCACCGGCACCCAGGAGATCGTCGTCGGTGAGGACGGCGCGGTGACGGGCATGAAGCTGTCCGACGGGTCCGAACTGGCCACGGACATGGTGGTGTTCTCGGCCGGTGTGCGCCCCCGTGACCAGCTCGCCCGCGACTGCGGCCTCGCCGTCGGCGAGCGCGGCGGCGTCACGGTGGACGAGCAGTGCCGGACCGTCGGTGACCCGCGCGTCTTCGCGATCGGCGAGTGCGCGCTGGCGTCGGACGGGAGGGTGTACGGCCTGGTCGCACCCGGTTACGAGATGGCCGAGACGGCCGCCGCCACGATCGCCGCCGACGAGGCCGCGTTCACCGGCGCCGACCTGTCCACCAAGCTGAAGCTGCTCGGTGTCGACGTGGCCTCCTTCGGCGACGCGCACGGCACCACCGCCGACTGCCTCGACGTCGTCTACGCGGACTCGCGCTCGGGCATGTACAAGAAGCTGGTCATCGGCCGCGACGGCGAACTGCTCGGCGGCATCCTGGTCGGCGACGCGGAAGCGTACGGCACGCTGCGCGCGCTCACCGGGTCCGTGCCGCCCGTCGCGCCCGAACATCTGGTGCTGCCCGCGGGGGCCGGCGCCCCGGCGCAGCTCGGGCCGTCCGCGCTGCCGGACGAGGCCGTCGTCTGCTCCTGCCACAACGTCACCAAGGGCACGATCCGCGGCGCGGTCACCGAGCACAGCTGCACCACCGTGCCCGAGGTGAAGAAGTGCACCAAGGCCGGTACCGGCTGCGGCAGTTGCGTCAAGGTGCTCACCCAGCTGGTCAACGACGAGCTGGAGGCGAGCGGCGTCGAGGTCGACAAGGGCCTGTGCGGCTGCTTCGCGCAGACCCGCGAGGAGCTGTACGAGATCGTCCTGGCCCTGCGCATCACCTCCTACCGGCGGCTGCTCGACCGGTTCGGGCGTGAGGGCGCGCGCGACGGCGAGGGGTGCGAGACCTGCAAGCCGGCGATCGCGTCGATCATCGCCTCGCTCGCCCCCACGATCGGTGCCGACGGCCATGTCCTGGAGGGGGAGCAGGCGGCCTTGCAGGACACCAACGACCACTTCCTCGCCAATCTGCAGAGGAACGGCTCGTACTCGGTCGTGCCGCGCGTCCCCGGCGGTGAGATCGCCCCGGAGAAGCTGATCGTGATCGGGGAGATCGCCCGCGACTTCGGCCTCTACACGAAGATCACCGGTGGTCAGCGGATCGACATGTTCGGCGCCCGGGTGGAGCAACTCCCCCTGATCTGGGCCCGCCTGGTGGACGCGGGCTTCGAGTCGGGCCACGCGTACGGCAAGGCGCTGCGCACGGTGAAGTCCTGCGTGGGCCACACCTGGTGCCGCTACGGCGTCCAGGACTCCGTCCGCATGGCGATCGACCTGGAGCTGCGCTACCGGGGGCTGAGGTCCCCGCACAAGCTGAAGTCGGGGGTCTCCGGCTGCGCCCGCGAGTGCGCCGAGGCCCAGTCGAAGGACTTCGGTGTGATCGCCACGGTGGGCGGCTGGAACCTGTACGTCGGCGGCAACGGCGGCGCGACCCCGCGCCACGCGGACCTGCTGGCCCAGGACCTCTCCGACGCCGAACTCGTCCGCCTGATCGACCGGTTCCTGATGTTCTACATCCGCACGGCCGACCGTCTGGAGCGCACCTCGGTGTGGCTGGAGCGGATCCCGGGCGGCCTGGACCACGTGCGGGACGTGATCGTCCATGACTCGCTCGGCATCTGCGAGGAGCTGGAGTCCCTGATGGCCGCGCATGTCGCGGGCTACCGCGACGAGTGGGCGGAGACCGTCAACGACCCCGAGAAGCTGGCCCGGTTCGTGTCCTTCGTCAACGCCCCCGACACCCCCGATCCGGTCGTCGGCTTCGTCCCCGAGCGCGACCAGATCAAGCCCGACCTGCCGCTGCTGACCATCGGCACGCGACCCCTGGAAGGAAGCACCCAGCGATGACCCTGGCACCCGAGAAGCTCGACCTGACGATCCAGCTGCGGCTGGACGAGGAGTGGCTGA
The DNA here is from genome assembly GCF_055632315.1 of Streptomyces sp. PSU-S4-23. Classification (NCBI taxonomy): domain Bacteria; kingdom Bacillati; phylum Actinomycetota; class Actinomycetes; order Kitasatosporales; family Streptomycetaceae; genus Streptomyces; species Streptomyces sp. PSU-S4-23. The sequence goes on from NZ_JBVMUU010000002.1 coordinate 2,657,838, forward strand.
CGGTCTGCGACCTCTCCCGGCTGATCCCGGGCCGCGGAGTCGCGGCCCTGCTGCCGGACGGCCGCCAGGCCGCCGTCTTCCTCGACCGCGCGGGACGTGTCCACGGGATCGACAACCGCGACCCGTTCACCGGCGCCGCCGTCCTCTCCCGCGGTCTCACCGGCACCCATCGCGGCCGCCCGTTCGTCGCGTCACCGATGCTCAAGCAGCGCTTCGACCTGGAGACGGGGCAGTGCCTGGACGACGAGACGGTGCGGGTGGCGGTGTACGAGGTGCGGACCGCCTAGCCGTACCACTCCCCTCACTTGACCGATCGTTCTGGAAAGTCCTAGGGTCCCCCTCATGGCCAGGACCAAGGAATTCGATCCGGACGCCGCGCTGCAGTCGGCCCTTGAGCTGTTCTGGCGACGCGGCTACGAGGCCACGTCGATGGCCGACCTCGTCGCGCACCTCGGCATCGGGCGGGCCAGCATCTACGCGACCTTCGGCAGCAAGCACGAGCTGTATCTGAGGGCGCTGGACCGCTACCGGGAGACGCGGGACCCGCTGCTGCTGCACGAGCTGTCACAGCCGGGTCCCGCCCTGCCCGCCGTACGGGCGGTGATGCGCCGGTTCGCCGCCGAGGCGGCCACCGACGGTGAGCGCCTGACCGGCTGCTTCGTCACCAACACGGCGGCCGAACTGGCCCCGCACGACGCGGCCGCCGCCCGCCGGGTCGAGCTGAGCTGGGACCACGTCGAGACCCTGCTGCACTCCGCGCTCGTCCGCGCCCGCGCCCAGGGCGAACTGCCCGCTGGCCGCGACCCGCGCGCCCTCGCCCGCATGCTGCTGGTGCTGATGCAGGGCCTGCGGATGGTCGGCAAGGCGTCGCCGGACCCGGCCCGCGTACGAGATGCGGCGGAGCAGGCGCTGGCGCTGCTCGGCTGAGCGGCCCGGGCAAGCGGCACCACGCGGGCGATACCTTTCACATGCCGCAATATTGGATCGATCGGTCTAGAAAATTGTTCAGGAACATGGCCGGTATCGGCAACACGGCCAGAACAGGGGAGCCCATGAACATGACCGCCCGCTTCTCCGGCAGGACCGCCCTCGTCACCGGCGCGGGCTCCGGCATCGGACGGGCCACGGCCCTGGCGTTCGCCGCCGAGGGCGCGCACGTCGTCGCCGCCGGACGCCGGGCCGCTCCCCTCGACGAGACGGTCGCGCTGATCGAGCGGCGGGGCGGCAAGGCGCTCGCGGTGTGCGCCGACGTCTCGCGCGCCGACGATGTCCAGGCGCTCGTCGCGGCGGCGGTGGACCGCTTCGGCTCGCTCGACGTGGCCGTCAACAACGCGGGGGTCCTGCGCGCCGGCGGACCGCTGGCCGACCTTCCCGAGGCGGACTGGCGCACCCAGCTCGACATCAACGTCACCGGCGTCTTCCTGGCACTCCGGGCCGAGATCCGGCAGATGCGCACCCAGCCGTCCGGCGGCGCCATCGTGAACGTCGCCTCCAACATCGGCGCGCACACCCATGTGCCCGGACTCGCCGCGTACGCCGCCTCGAAGGCGGCCGTCGCCGCGCTCAGCCGGGCCGCCGCCCTGGACCACGTCCGCGACGGCGTCCGCATCACCGTGGTCAGCCCGGGCGCCACCGCCACGACCATGTCACTGCGCCCCGGCGAGACGGAGGCGGAACGCGCCGAACGCGTACGCGACGCCCTGCCCCTCGGCCGCCTCTCCGACCCTGCGGAGGTGGCCGCCGCGATCCTGTACCTCGCCTCGGACGACGCGGCGCCGGTCGTCGGCTCGGACCTGGTGATCGACGGCGGCGCGGCGCTCTGACCCGGACACGGGACCTTGGCGGGCCCCGCCCCGGTGGGGCGCCCCACCGACGGTCACATGACGGGGACGCCGTCCCGGAGGTACAGCGGCCGTCCGGCATCGAGCGCCCGCAAGGCTGCCTCGAACCGGCGCCGGGCACGGTCCCGGAGCCGAACGCGGGCTTCGTCAGGCGGCACGAACCTGATCTCCGACAGCTCTCCGTCAGTGGGCCGCAGCCGGTCGGCTTGCTCCTGCACGAGCGTGCCGCCGTCGAAGACGAACGCGATCTGATCGTCCCAGGGACCATGCGGGGCGACCCAGTCCACCACCAGCAGACCTTGGAGGACGACCTTGAGCCCGAGTTCCTCGACCAACTCGCGGCCCGCCGCGTTCTCCGGCGGCTCGTTCGCCTCCGCCATCCCGCCGGGCATGTCCCACCCCGGTTTGTACGTGGGGTTCACCAGGAGCACGCGCCCGGCGGGGTCGCGCACCAGCACATCGGCGGCAACACGCTTGCGGGCCTGCTTGGCGTTGCCCTCGGCGAGGTAGGCATCCCACGCTTCCGGGTCGGCAGGGGTGGGGGGCTTCGTGGGCCTCATACGGAGCTTCCTCCCCGTGACGGCGGGATCAGGTCGGCCAGGAGCAGCATCCTGGCTCTGCGGGCGTCGTCGAACCGCACCAGGTACTCACGGACCGGACCATACGCCTTGTGCGGCTCCAGCAGTCGGCGCAGCTCGTCGAGTTGCCGCACGACCCGGATGGAGCCCAGGGTGGGGCTCGTGCCGAGAAGGTCGTGACCGGCGCTCACCGCGGCGTCCAGGTCACCGCGGCGTACATGGATGTCGACCAGGACAATCCTGCCCAGCGCCAGTGACCGCGCCCGGCCCGCTTCCCGCAGTGCGACGGCCTGTTCGGCCTGCGTCAGCGCCTGGTCGTACTGTTCCAGGTCGCGCAGGATCAGCGCCGACTCGCTCGCCAGGGCGGCGGCGTCGAACGTGCTCAGCCACGGGTGATCCACTGCGGGCAGCCCTTCGAGATCGCTGCGGGCGGCATCCAGTGCGCGGGTGGCAGGGGTGCGCTGTGCTGCGGCTGCCAGAGCGCGCGCCTGCATCGTGTTGAGCCGCGCTGCCAGCGCGGGAGTCCGCGGCCCCTGCGCGGCGAGGTCGAGGCCGGTCCGGGCCCAGCCGACGGCTCCGGCAACGTCCCCGGTCTGGAGCGCCAGGTGGCTGCTGCTCGCCGCGACATGAGCGGCCAGCGGGAGGTCACCGGACGTGCGGGCCAAGGGCAGCGCGCGGGCGAAGTGGCGTCCGGCACGGTCGTCGTGGCCGGAGTCGTGGGCCATCCACCCGGCCATCTCGGTCAGCGCCGCCGCGGCGGCGAAGACCTGCGGCCCGCTGTCGGCGTCCACCAGGCGCGGCGCCACCTGGTCGGACAGGTGCCGTACAACCGCCCCGTACAACCGGCCGCCGCCGGTCTGCCGGTCAGCACTGCGGAAATGATCCATTGCCACCAGGTCGTGACCGTCCGGCGGCGGTCGGTCGGCATGCCGGGGTTCCGCCACCGCGGGCTCCCACGACCGGCGAGCCAGCCCCAGCAGCGGACCAGGGATGTGAAAGGCATCCGCGATCTGCTCGAACAGGCTGAGCTTCTCCACCCGGCTCTTGCCATTCATGTAGTCGTAGAGCCGACCTTGTGTGATGTCGACGGCAGCGGCGATCTTCCGCGTGCTCACACCGCGGCCGTTGAGCATGCGGAACACCGCCCCCATGTCCCGCTCCGCGCACGCCCTCAGCAGACGTTCATCACCGAGCAGCCCGGAAATGACGTCACGCGGGTCGGGTGACTGACCGCTCATTGGCGACTCCCCCGAGTAGCACGTGCCTCGATGCTACGGCCAACGCCCGCGCCCTTTGGGCGACTCCGTCTTGGAGTCACCTTTCGGAGTCTCTTCATCCTCTTCTTTCGGCGTTGACTACCTGTCAGCCGCCCTGGGGGTACACCCGCACGCGGCACGCCGCGCCCGCACGCTTCTCCCTGAGGTGTGCGGCCGGGCTCCATCCCCCACAACCCGCCCCGACCAAGGCATTGACGATGACTATGGCAAGCGTTGAACCGCATCCGACAGGACATCCCGGATACAACATCACGATGCCTTGCGCGCCGAAGGCCGCCGGGGAAGCCCGACGCCTGGTCCGCACCGCGTGCGCAGCCTGGGAGATGGGTGACGAAGCGGCAGAGACCGGGGCACTCCTGATCACCGAACTCGTCAGCAACGCCGTGAAGCACTCGCGCACCCACTTCATCCGGGTAGTCGTCGAGCGGCCAGCCCCTGACCGGCTACGGGTCGCCGTCGTAGACAAGTCGCGCCGCATGCCCCGACTCCGCAATCCGAAGCAGGAAGACGCCACCGGCCGCGGCCTGATGCTCGCCGAGGCGCTCGCCGACCGGTGGGGAACAGACCTGCTCCCCTGGGGCAAACGCACCTGGGCCGAAGTGCAGGTGAAGGCCGGCGAACGGTGACCGCCCGCTGGTATGGCGCGTCCAAGCCGTGGTTGAGCCGCAACCCGGCACGCGGCGTGCACGTTGCCGCTGACCGACGAACTCCTCGCCGTTCTGTTTCCCCCAACCCCCACAGCAGGGCGCACCGTCTTCCCGCCCGGTCCCGGTGATCCGGGCGGGACAGCCCAGGGCAGCTCTCCACCGCCACCGTCCCGGACCTGTAGGTCTCTGCTGGGCCTGTCGCTCATCACCTCGGCCCAGGCAGGGTCCGTCAAGAGCCGTACAGTCGATCTCAAGGAGGAACGTTGTTCACGCACTCCGACCGCGTGCCCACCGGCACCCCGCTGCCGTCCGGCCACCAGACCTCTGCCCCGTGGGGCCTGCGCCGCATGGCCCCCTACCCGGCGTTCGCGCCCGGATACGCACGCGTCGAGTTGGATCCGGTCACGCAAATGGGCCGCTACTTCGACGCCGCGGGGCAGCCGGTCATGATGCCGGGTCACGGCACCAGCACCGGAACGAACCCACCTACCAACACCGGCAACCCGAGCGACGGCTCCGGGCCCGGCGGTGGCGGCGGCGGTGACCAGGACACCGGGAACGACAACGACCAGTGACGAATCCGGCTCCGGTTCTGGTCGTCACCAACACGGACGACCCCACAACCGACCTGGTGGTGGAGCAGCTGCACGACCGGGGTGTCCCGGTCGTGCGGTTCGACTCCGGGGACTTCCCCGCCACCTTGTCGGTTGCGGCCACCATCACCAGCGACGGCATCAGCGGCACCCTGACCACGCCGTCGCGTACCGCAGACCTGGGGAGCGTGCGGTCGCTGTACTACCGCCGCCCCTCCGGTTTCGCCTTCCCCCACCTGGACGAGCAGACTGCCCGTTTCGCCATCACGCAGGCCCGCTACGGGCTCGGCGGCCTTGTCGCCTCCCTGTCCGGCTGTCTGTACGTGAACCACCCCCACCGAATCGGCGACGCAGAGTTCAAGCCTTCCGGCCTCGCGGCCGCCGCGGCGGCCGGGTTCACCCTCCCGCCCACGCTGATCACCTCGAACCCCGACGCCGCGCGAAGCTTCGTGAAACGGTACGGGCCGGTGATCTACAAGCCGCTGTCGGCGCCGCTCTACTGCAACGAGGACGGCGTTTCCTGCACGGTGGAAGTCGCCGAAGTCTCGGCCGACGAGATCGACGACGCGGTAGCCGGTACGGCCCACCTGTTCCAGCAACGGGTGGGCAAGTCCGCGGACGCCCGCGTCACCGTGATCGGCGACCATGTGTTCACGGTCCGGATCGACTCCGGCCTGCTGGACTGGCGCGCCGACTACAGCAGGCTCACTTACACCCCTGTCGAGCCGCCGCCCGGCCTCACCGCGGCTCTGCACCGGTATCTCAGCTCCTTCGGGCTGGTCTTCGGCTGTTTCGACTTCGCCATCGACCGCGAGGGGCAATGGTGGTTCCTGGAGTGCAACCCCTCCGGACAGTGGGCTTGGCTGGAACCCGAAACCGGCCTACCGATGGTCAGCGCCATGGCCGACCTGCTCGAAAGGAAGACGACGCCGTGACCGACGACAAGGCCCTCCGCCTGGCGCTCGCCGAGCGCCTGGCCGTCGGCGGCTACCTGCGCACCCCGCCGTGGCGGGCGGCCGTGGAAGAAGTGCCCCGGCACGAGTTCCTGCGCGGCGGCTTCTTCGAACCCGTACCCGGCTCCGCCCCGACCGCGTGGCGGCCGGTCCTCCCAGACGACCCCTGCTGGCTTCAGCGCTGCTACGGCGATGATTCCCTCGTCACCCAGATCGCCGGAACCATCATCCCTCGCGACATCCGCGGTGAGATCACGCGCACCCCCACCTCGTCCCGCACCATGCCGTCCTTGGTGGTGCGGATGCTCGAAGAACTCCAGGTCGAGGACGACCAGCGTGTGCTGGAGATCGGGTCCGGCTACTCGACAGGACTCCTGTGTCACCGGCTCGGCGACGATCACGTGACGTCGATCGAGATCGACGAGGACGTCCTCGACGCGGCCCGCGTCGCCCTGGGGAGCATCGGGTGCTTCCCGCACACCGTCCTCGGAGACGGCCTCGCCGGTGACCCGGACGGTGCCCCCTACGACCGGCTCATGGCCACATGCGGCGTCGTCGACCTGCCGTATACGTGGGTGGAACAAACCCGGCCTGGCGGGATCATCCTCGCCACCCTGTGCGGCTGGCTCTACTCCTCCGAACTGGCCCACCTCACCGTCGGCGACGACGGCACCGCCCATGGACGGTTTCTCGGTGGCCAGATTTCCTTCATGCTCGCCCGCCCCCAGCTCCCGCCCCCGCTCGGGACCCTCCCTGACCTCGACGACGGCAACGAACGCCGCGCACGCCTCACCCCCGGTGTCCTCGACGACTGGAACACGCGCTTCGTCGCCCAGCTCGCCGCCCCCGCCGCCCAGCGCATCACCCTCACTTGGGGCGGCAAGGAGACAGATCTCCTCCTCGACGTGGAAGGCGGGTCCTGGGCCGCACTCGTCCAGGACGACGACACCTGGACCGTCCGCCAAGGCGGCCCGGCACGCCTCTGGGACGCCATCGAGGACGAAGTCACCCGCTGGCGTGCCGACGGCGCCCCACCGTTGGAACAGTTCGAGGTCATCGTGACCCCCGAGGGGCAGACCGTGACGTGGCCCAAGGGTCGGGAAGCCGGGAGGAGGACGCGCCGATGACGGACTCGGCAGACGAGCTACCGGAAGAAGACGCATGACTGTCAATCCCCTCGCAGCGTGGAGACGATCTATGCGGCCAGTCCCTCGGCGAGGGTGGCCCGGTACTCGCGTTCGTAGTTGATCGGGCTCTTGAAACCGCACACGCTGTGTAGCCGCCTGGTGTCGTAGAAGTCGGTGATCCAAGTGGCGATCTTGATGCGGGCCTCGGTGCGCGGGCGGAAGGTGTGCCGGTGGACGTACTCGACCTTGAGCACGCTGTTGAACGCCTCGGAGGGTGGATCGGCTGCTGCGCTCGACGAGCGTGCCGATCGCGGACCGGCCCGTCCCGATGATCAGATCGCCTTCCCAATGCCCCGGGACCGCGCGGTCTGCGGCCTCTGCAGGACGTTCACTGAGGACGACATCCGCGGTGACATGCCCTTGCGGCTTGTTCCGTGACCTCGACCGAGGCTCTCGAAGCGCCCGCCCGGTGCGCAGACAGGCGACCAGCTCACGCTTGAGCGCACCACGGCCCTCAATGAACAGCGACTGGTAGATCGCCTCGTGGCTGATGCGCATGGACTCATCCTCGGGGAAGTCGGCCTTCAACCGGTGCGAGATCTGTTCCGGGCTCCATGCTGTCGCCCACCGCCTGTCTTGCCGGTGCGGCTTGTTCAGCCCTTTCCACGGAGGCGTCTGCGGTCCTGCGGCGACCGTCCCGTCAGGCCGGTGAACGTTCCCCGACAACCTCTCCTGAACGTACTCACGTAACCGGTCGTTGCCCAGGAGCTTCGCGCTCTTCGGGCGCTTGGCCGCCTGCTGAGCCTTCCACTGGGCGACCGTCGCGCGGTACTCCTGCTTGCCGCTGCGCGTGGCGGCGTTGCGGCGCAGTTCGCGAGAGATCGTCCCGGGGTCACGCCCCAGGGCGCGGGCGATCTCGCGCACACCCTTGCTCATCGCCCTGAGAATCGCGATCTCCTCGCGCTCCTCGAACGTGAGGTACCGGCCCGAGGGCTCGGCCAACGAGATCGGAGGCATGCCGCCAGCGTGACGAAACCACCTCGCACCCACCGGCCACGACACGCCGACCGCCAGCGACGCCTCGGCCGTCGTAACCCCTGTGGCGATCAGTCGCCAGAACTGGCGCTGCACGACCCGAGACGGATCAGGCCGCCCCGGCGAGCGCATCGCCGGCCGCAACGCACGGTCAGCGCGCCACTGCCGACGCCGCCCCTCCGGAACATCGCTGGTCTTCAAACTCCAGTCCGCCGTGGCCACGTCGCACACCTCCGAGATCAGGGTGTTGCGACGACCAGTTGAATCCGCCTTCGCTGCCCCTGTCGGTGTGCATGATCACGCCGCGGACGTCGCCGCCCCGGGTGGCCGCGGCCATGTTGAGTGAGGCCACCACCAGCTCGGCGTCGTGCCGGGCACCCATCGCGTAGCCGAGCAGCCGACGGGAGAACAGATCGATCACCGTTGCCAGGTAGAGCTTGCCCTCGCCGGCGTCGATCTCGGTCATGTCGCCTGCCCAGACGAGGTCCGGTTCCTCGGCGGTGAAGTCCCGGCGGACGAAACCCGGGGCGGCTGGCCGCCTGCCCGGCCTGGTCAGCGACCGGCGGCTCTTGACCTTCCGGCCCGCCAGTCCGAGCTCGGCCATCAGCTTCGCAACGGTGTTCACCGACACCCGCCAGCCCCGGCGCACCAGCTCAATGAACACCTTCGGCGAGCCGTAGGTACCCCCGGAGCAGCGGAAGATCTCCTCGATCTCCTCCGCCAGGTGCTGCTGGCGCAACTCCCGCTCGGTCGGCGGCCGGTCGCGCCACTTGTAGTACCACGACTCCGACACCCCCAGAGCCCGGCAGGCGACGCGATGCGGTATGCCCTCCTCGGCCTTGCAGCTGCTGATCACCCCGACCGCCACGGCCGGGTCCGCCTCATCCACTTCACCCACAAGACCATGCAGCGTTTGAGTACATCACGCCCTACCTTTCTTCTCGGGTCTGAGCCGGTCATTCGTAAGATCGGCGGACCCGGGGACCCGGGGTATGGCTGACATCACGCTGTGCCACTTGGATGGTTTATGGAGCTTGGCCGCCCGGGGTCCTGCGACTCGACCGCCAATTGGGAACTGCGACTCGATCGCTTCGTAGGGCAACGCCGGCGAGGTCGTCTGCGGAAACTGTGTACGACGAGCTCACGGAGGATACGTGCCGGAGATCTGGGCCGGACTGGACATCGGCAAGACGCATCACCACTGCGTGGTGATCAACGCGGACGGCACCCGCTTGCTGTCCCGCCGGGTCTCCAACGACGAGGCCGAGCTGCTGCAGCTCATCGGCGACGTCCTGGAGATATCCCGTGACGTACTGTGGGCCGTCGACCTCAACCACGGCGGTGCCGCACTGCTGATCGGTCTGCTGGTCAACCACGGTCAGCCTGTCGCCTACCTCACCGGTCTGGCCGTTCACCACGCCTCGGGCACCTACCGCGGCGAAGGCAAGACCGACGCCAAGGACGCCTTCGTGATCGCCGACCAGGCCCGCGTCCGCCGTGACCTCGGTCTGCTCCGGCCCGGCGATGAGATCGCCGTCGACCTGCGCACCCTCACCACCCGCCGCCTCGACGTGGTCTTCGACCGCACCCGGCAGATCAACCGGCTCCGCGCACAACTGGTCGAGATCTTCCCAGCGTTGGAGCGGGCTCTGGATCTGACGAACAAGGGTCCAATCACCCTGCTCACCGGCTACCAGACCCCGGCCGCCATCCGCCGCGCTGGCGCCAAACGGCTCGAAAACTGGCTGAAGAACCGCAAGGTCCACAGTGCCGCTGCTCTCGCGAAGACCGTGGTGGAGGCCGCCCAGGCCCAGCACACCGCGCTGCCCGGCGAGACGCTGGCCGCGGCGATGGTGCTCCGGCTGGCGAAGGGGGTGATGGCCCTCGACGAGGAGATCGCCGAACTCGATGCTTTGATCGAGGCCCGGTTTCGCGAACACCCGCACGCCGCGGTGATCCGCAGCCTGCCCGGGATGGGCCCCAGGCTCGGCGCCGAGTTCATCGCCGCGACCGGCGGCGAGATGGACGCCTTCGGCACCGCTGACCGGCTGGCCGGCTTCGCCGGCCTGGCCCCCAGACCCCGTGACTCCGGCCGCGTCAGCGGCAATCTGCACCGGCCTCGGCGCTACCACCGCGGGCTACTGCGAGCCATGTACCTGTCGGCCATGGTCAGCCTGAAGTGCTGCCCCGCGTCCAAGGCGTACTACGACCGCAAGCGCAACGAGGGCAAGAGTCACAAACAAGCCCTGCTGGCCCTCGCCCGCCGCCGCGTCAACGTCCTATGGGCGATGATCCGTGACGGAGAGTGCTACCAGCCTGCACAACCCGCTGCCGCGGCGGCTTGACAACAAGATTGGGAAGCTCCATCTCCAGTTCGCGGATGCGCTTGTCCTTCTCCCTGGCCTCGGCCCGCAGCCGCTCCAGCTCCGCCCGCTCACTCTCCCGCAGCCGGCCACCAGACGGCTCGGCCACCGGTCGGTCCGACGACGGCGACCCGTTGCGCCGGGCCCGCGAGACCCTGCTATGCAGCGTCCCGGGATGGATGCCCAGATCCTCGGCCACCTCCGGAATCGGCTTCCCGGGTCTCCGTCACGATCCGTACCGCCCCCTCACGGAACTCGGCGTCGTAGATGCGCTTCCTGGATGCCATGACCCCCAACTATCCCGCCGGTCACGGTCTCCACAGTAGGAGGGGAAGTGCAGGCTCGCTCCGCTCACCGCGCGCGGTTGTGCGGTGAGCACGCGGGGAAGCTTTCCGAGCAAGTGGAGCGTCGCGCCGCGATCACCCGGAGAGCCTCACTCCGCCATCCGGTCACTCGCTGGTGATGTCGCCCCAGAGCATGCGAAGAATCCAGGCCACGAGAGCCCGTACGGCGCCAGAAGCGGCTCCAGTGCAGATGGCGCGGGTGGCGTCGGAACGCCGGTTGGCGACCTGACGGTCAGTCATTTTGCGTCTCCATCTTGGCGGAGCCCCCGGCGGGCCCCTCGGCACCAAGTCAGTCAGGCTTGCTGGCGTGGACCTCGAACCAACCTCGCGGGGTTCTAAAGTGGGGCTCATGGCGAGGACCGGCCCCAGCGCTGCAGACGCAGCCCTCATCGAGAAGCTGAGCAAGAAGAGTCTGAAGGTCAGCGCTGCCCAGCTCGAACGCTGGAGGTCCGTCGGCGTCGTACCGCGAAACAGGCGAACGCACCTCGGGCGCGGAAACGGCTCAAAATCGACCACCGATGATGTCGGCGAACAACTAGTTGAAGCCATGGCGATGGTCAGCCGAAATGGCCGGTCGGCGCATGAAGCGGTACTCCGAATCTTTACCGTAGACCCTCGCTCTCAGGACCTGTATGAGCGGTGCCTGCCGATTCCAGAGAAGGCGATTCGGTCCGCCTTCGATTGGTTTGTTCGGCATGGAGACCAAAGCGTCCACCGGCGCATCGAGAGAGCCCTAAAGCGCACGGGAAAGCAAGGTGATGAGGCTGCTGACCTCATTGCGAGGATCGCTTCTCGGCACTACAGAAACACCGCGCTTCTTCACCCTCCGCCAACTGCGGAACATCGACCACCCACCTGGACCGCCAGAAACGAACAGAGCATTCAATTGCTCACAGCCCTGACCATTGGCAACTTTCTGGGGGTCGAAGAAATTGGGACGCAGAAGCTGGCCGAGATTCTTGCGGACGGCGGGCCTTCTACCGCCACAAACGAGGATAGAAGAGAATTCGGGGAAAAAGTTGCGGCGATTCTTGCTGCCCGTGAACTGGCAGGTGGGGAGTCTGTCCGGCTCTCGGCGGTCCCGAGCATGGAAGACACGATTCACCGCCTGAGGCAGACCGACTTAGAGCGAATTCTCAAACTTCGGGACAAGATCGCCCTAGTCGCCCAGATTGGATTCATCTACTTGAAGGTTCGGGGATCTGAGGACTTTCGGGAATTCAGTCTTCGAATCCTTGACGCAAGTACTGAAACCACCGATGCGAACATGCTCCTCTACGCTGCCACCCCTATTGCGGCCACGCTAGAAAGCTCCGCCTGGCACACGATGTCAGGTCTTATCGTCATGATCCTCATGGAGGACGATGCGGAATATTCCGACACGCTTGACAAGCTTGTCAGGGGTGTAGTTCCGGAACGTCTCGCCCATAGATTTATTGAATAATTTGAAAATTCTCCAGGCTATCCTCGGCACCGAGTTCGGCGGCGGCGAGGTCGTGATCTTCGCCTACGGGTCTGACGCGGAAGCCCCGTACCGGGTCAAGGAGCCCGGCTTGCGCGCGCTCCCGTTCCGACCGGCGCATGTCGTGCTGCGTTATTGATCAGAAACTCATGGGGTTCACTCGTCGAGGACGTAGCGGACGTGCCGGCCGCCGAAGTATCCCCGCCCCTACGAGGCTGGGGCAGACCCAGAAGGATGGTGGAGCCGCATGGGTGACAAGCTGTAGCGAGTACGCCGGACAGCGCAACTCCGGTATCCGAGAGAGCAACGACTGTGCTGAGAATGAGCCATGACGCCTGCCGCCTCTGAGCAACCGGTGCCCGAGCCCTCGCAGAAGATGCCAAGACGCAGGATCCGGGGCTCAGCCAACACCTGGATCTCGGCTTCGGCGGTGTTCGTGTCCCTCTTCAGTTTGTATCGGTCCGATCAGGCTGACAAGAAGGCGGAGGAGGCACAGAAACGGGATCGGGCCACAACAGCGTCGTTCTTCTGGCAGGCGAACCTGAGACCGCAGCCCAAGTTGTACATCATCAATCGCAGCCGCTTCGACATCAAGAAAGCGCAAATCATCTTCAAGGACGGTAACTACCTGGAAGCCGGTCTCATCCCCGCCTGCGCTTTGTATGTTCTCTCCGGCACACAGCCGGACTGGACGGCGAACCTCCCCGCCCGGCTGCACTTCGTCGATGCCAACGGTGATCACTGGGCTCACGTAAGTGGCCGGCTTGAGCACCTGAAATCGAACCAAGAGCCAAATGGCAAAGACATTACGTACGAATACGCCGGAAACGTTGATCTCCAGTTCCTGACCTCATGCTAGCCTCGATCTTTCTTGATGGGCCGCCGACGGAGTCGGTGGCCCATCTTGTTGCCGATGGCGGCGGCCGGGCAGGCTCGGAGCCCGAGTGTCGTCTCGGGTGGACGCCGGGTTCCACTGCTCCGGGCTGGAGGGTTCTCTCGCGGGGACAGGTGAATCCGCTGGTCAGCCGGGGTGCGGCAGGAGTGCGAGCCGGTCGAGGGCTGCGGTGATGTGACCTGCCCAGGGCCAGTGCCGGGCCAGGCGGAGGATCCGGCGACGGCCGGTGGTCACGAGCTGCCCGGCCGTGGTGAACAGGCGGAGCCGCAGACGGCGGGGTTCCCAGAGCCTGGCCTTGCCGGTCAGTGCGAGCATCGGCATCCAGGCCAGCAGGTCGAGAGCGATCTGTACGATCTCCAGCCAGATCCGGTTCTGGGCCGTGCGGTGCAGCAGGGCTTGATCAAGTTCCGTAGGTGTCCGGATCGTTGGTGATGCCCAGGATGGGGAGTGCTCGTCGGGGCTCGTCGCGGATCGCCCGGGTGGTCTTGGCGATGTTGTCGGCTCCGAGGGTTTTCAGCACGCCGATGGCAAGGTTGCGGAGGGTCGCCATGGCCCGTGGTGCGGTCCCGGCGTGGACGGTGGAGGCGTCCTCGGCGAAGGTGACGTCCCTGATGTGGTGCGAGGAGTTCTCCACTCCCCAGTGCCCGCGGATCGCGGCGGCCAGGTCGGCGGGCCCGGCTTGATGGGCGTCGAGGCTGGTGACGGCGTAGACACTCTCACGGGTCTCGCGCCGGCCGGTCTGCTTGCGGCGGCGGTGGACGCGGATGGCCAGGCGGGCGTGGGGAAAGGCGATTCCGCCGAGTTCGTCGGCGATCCCGCACGTCTTGATCGAGCGGGACTCGCGGCGTCCGTGTCCGGCCCCGGAGGCGGTGTGCTGGACTGCGATGGACTGCCGGGGAAGAGCGGCGAGTTGGGCGTAGACGGTGGGCTGGTTGGTCTTGATCACGGCGATGTAGTGGGCCTTCTTGGTCTCGACCAGCCAGGAGATGTTCGCCTTGACCGAGTGCAGGGCGTCGAAGGTGACGACGGTACCGGTCAGGTCCAGCGGTGCCAGCAGCGGCCGGAAGTGTGTGGTTTCGTTGGTCTTCGCGCCGACCTCCACCTGGGCGAGGGTTACGACGGTGCCGTGAGTGACCGCGGAGAGCAGATGCCGGCGCGTCGCGGTGAGACGGGCTGATCCCTTGAGTGCTTTGCCGTCGACAGCGATCGCGCGCGACCGCCCGGACGCGGAGGGCGACGGCGCCTGGGAGGGTTCGGTGGCGGCACGGTGCCGGTCGGCCAGGTAGGCGCCGACCGCCCGGTCCAGGGCGTCACCGTCAACAGCCCCCAGCACACGGCCGATCGTGGCCGGCGCCGGAGTGCGCCGCCATCTGAGCAGGTGGCGGCGGATCCCGATCACTGTCAGGAGTGCGTTCGAAGCACGCTGACCCCACTCGGCGAGTTCGTCGATGCTCCTCGCTCCCGAGACGACCGCGCAGGCACACACCAGCAGGATCGCTGTGAGTGAATACCACCGGCCCCGCCGTGCGCGCGGGTCGGGCACCGAGTCGAAGTAGGGGCGCAGGTCGGCGATCCGGCCGGTGTCCAGCGGCCCCAGTTTCACCAGCACGGCAGGGATGGGAGAGGATGCAGCAGCAGGCACGGGCCACCTCATGATCATCTGGCTTAGACACCACAATGATCACGAAGCCCGTGCCTGCTCTGCTATGCGCCCCAATCGGTCACAACCCGACCAGTTGCACGACCCCGGAACTTGCAACCGCCCTGGCGGTGCAGGGGCAGGTTCCGCAGCCCGGTGGCCCGGGCAGCGCGGATGCGGTCCTCGGCCCGGGCCCGCAACCGGTGACGGAGTTCGAGCTCGGCGATCGGCCGACCGTCGGTGTTGGTGGCGAAACAGGTCAGCCGCATGCCGTCCGCATCCGTCAGCCGCAACTGGGCTCCGGGGTGGGGGCGTTCCTTCCTGACGATCAGCCGCATGCCCTTGGGCCAGCCGGCCAGGACGTCGCCGGTGAGTTCGGCGACCCAGGCCCCGTCACGGATCTCGCCGTCCGCCTCGACGGCCGCCGTCCAGGCCGATGCCGGAACCTTCAGCACATGCTGGTGGATCGCCTCGGTGATCACCATGCCGACCGAGTAGGACAGCCACCGTCCCCGCCGGGCGAGCCAGGCGACGAAGTCGTGGGTGCCGCCCGCGGAGTCGGTGCGGATCAGGGTCCGGCGCCCGCGCCGGTACTCCTTCGGCAGCTGCGCCAGGGCCAGACGGGCGGCGGTGATGTGGTCGGCCGCCGTGTTCGATCCCGCGTTGCCCGGCCTGAGCAGGGCCGCGACGGGTTCCCCGGTGCCGCCCGGTCCGTGGTCGACGAACCCCATCAGCGGATGATGTCCGTAGGTCCGCTTCCACGTCGGGGCCGCGTCCTCCTTGTCCGAGTGCGCGATCACCAGCACCCCGTCCAGATCGACGGTCACCGACATGCCCGCATCAGGCGCGTCCCGGCCGGCCAACCGCCAGACCTGTCGGCGGACTTCGGCCCGCGCGGCACGGATCGCTGCCAGTGCCTTCTCCCCGGAGGCGGCGAGGGTGTCGATGAGGCGGGAGACCGTCGGGTCGGAGGCCACCGGTCCGAACACGGCCGACTCGGACCGCAGCATGCCGACATCCGCGAGGCAGTCCCCGCCCAGCGCGACCGCCAGGGCCACGTCCAGCAGGATCTTGCCCGGATCGTGCACCGCCCGAGCCTTCCGCCACGGCATCAGCGCCGCCGATATCGCGGTGTCCAAGCCGACCCTGCGGACGGTCTCGACCAGCAGCACGCCCCCGGCCTGCGAGACCACCGCCCGGCCGCCGCCCTCGATGCGGACACGCGGATACGACCCGATACGCTTCTTCACCTGGAGAGTGCTTCTTCCCGTGCAGCCAACAGGACCCTAGACAAGTCCCATCGTTGCAGGTCAGGAGCACTCTCTGCTTATTTGATCAAGCCTCGGACACCCCACCTCGTGAAAGCGTGAGGCTAGATCCGAAACGCTTTGGGTTCACGCTCGTTGACGGTGTGTGAGTGATCTGGTGGGGGATGCGCGGACCTGGTCGCCGGACGCGCAGGAGGCTGTGCGGTTGCTGGCGGTGTCCGCGCTGGTGGAGGGGCGGGACCGGGCAGAGGTTGCGGCCCTGTTCAAGGTGTCGGTCAGGGCCGTGGACAACTGGTGGACGAGGTGGCAGACCGGTGGCAGGGACGCGCTGCTGTCCCGTCCGCGCGGCCGCCGGGTGGGCGAGCATCAGGTTCTGTCCGAGGCCGAGCAGGCCGCCGTCCGACAGGCCGTCCTCGATCACACCCCCTCCGGCCTGGAACTTTCCGGTCAGCTGTGGACACGGAGGCTGATAGGCGAGCTGATCTTCAGGCTGTACCGGATCCGCTTCACCGAACCCGGGGTGGGCAAGTACCTCAAACGCTGGGGACTGACGTTCCAGCGTCCGGACAAGCGGGCCGTCGAGCAGGATGAGGAAGCGGTCCTCGTCTGGCACGAGGAGACCTGGCCGGCGATCCGAGCCAGAGCGAAGGCGGAGAACGGTGAAGTCCTCTTCGCCGATCAGGTCGGGGTCCGCTCGGATCAGGTCACCGGCCGCACCTGGGGCGCCAAAGGCACGACGCCGGTCGTCCGCCGCACCGGGAACCGGTTCTCCGTGAACGCGATGTCCGCGATCAGCACGAAGGGCCGGATGCATTTCATGGTCTTCACCGAGTCGTTCGACGCGAAGGTCATGTGCCGCTTCCTGGACCGGCTTGTCGGGCACTTCGACTGCAAGGTCCACCTGATTGTCGACCGGCACTCGGCCCACCGCTCGAAGACCGTCCGGACCTGGCTCGCCGACCACAAGGACGTGATCGAGCTGCACTTCCTGCCGTCGTACTCACCCGAGCTGAACCCCGACGAGCTGGTCAACGCCGACCTCAAACGCAGCCTGCCCCACGCCCACCGGGCCAGGAACCAGGCCGAACTCGCCGCCGAAACCCGCAGGTTCTTCCACCGCCGACAACGCCAGCCCCACATCGTGCGGGGATACTTCGGCGGCCGGCACGTCCGCTACGTCCTCGACGAGTGAACCCCATGAGTTTCTGATCAATAGGAGAGCCTGCCGATGATGTGGTGAGAAAGCGCATCTATCTGGTGAGCGGGTTCGGCGCGCACGGTGGCCGCTGGGCCGTCTCTGGGCCGTGAAAGGTTGACCAGCGGTGACAGGGGACACCGGGGGGTGACAGGCCCCTCGCCCATCTGACCTGGGCGCCGCCGAACGATTTGCGGCACTGGAAGGGTTACGCCGAAGCCCGGAGAACTGAGCTGACGTGCGCTGATCCCACGCGTCGGGTGAGTGTGTGGCTGCGTGACAACGCCAACGGCGGCCCGGCCTTGGAATGCCGCATCAGGGCGGAGCCCTGTGGTGACGGCTCGTGACGGGACCCGGCCGCGTGTCGAGGGCATCAACGAGGGCACAACGGCTTCACGCAGGTTCAACGGCAACCAACACCACCAAGCGCCATTTCCGCTGGTCAGCGAAGTTCATTGACAGTCTCCGCAGATGATGCACGAGAGGGCGGCACCCCCGCACAGGGTGCCGCCCCTCCTGGTACGCCGGGACCGTTGCCGCGTCGGCGAGGGTCAGGTGGCCGTCAACGGTCCCGGGGTCCGTGTCGCCTAGCGGTGGTCGCTGCCCTCCGAGGAGGACGCCGCGCGCCCCGCCTCCAGGCGGGCCACCGGGATCCGGAAGGGGGAGCAGGAGACGTAGTCCAGCCCGACCTCGTGGAAGAAGTGCACCGACTCGGGGTCACCGCCGTGCTCGCCGCAGACGCCGAGCTTGAGGTCGGGGCGGGTGGCACGGCCGGCCTGGGCGGCGGCCTTCACCAGGGAGCCCACGCCGTCCCTGTCGATCGTCTCGAAGGGGGAGACGCCGAAGATGCCCTTCTCCAGGTAGGCCGTGAAGAAGCTGGCCTCCACGTCGTCCCGGCTGAAGCCCCACACCGTCTGGGTCAGGTCGTTGGTGCCGAAGGAGAAGAACTCGGCGGCCTCGGCGATCTGCCCCGCCGTCAGCGCGGCGCGCGGCAGCTCGATCATCGTGCCGATGGCCAGCTTCAGCCGCGCCCCCGTGGCCTCCTCGACCTCCGCGATGACCCGGTCCGCCTCCTCGCGCACGATCTCCAGCTCCTGGACCGTGCCGACGAGCGGGATCATGATCTCGGCGCGGGGGTCGCCCTTCGCGGCCTTGCGCTCGGCGGCCGCCTCCGCGATCGCCCGTACCTGCATCGTGAACAGGCCCGGGATGACCAGGCCGAGGCGCACACCGCGCAGGCCCAGCATCGGGTTCTGCTCGTGCAGCCGGTGCACGGCCTGCAGCAGGCGCAGCTCGTTCTCGTGCGGCTCCTGGCGGGCCTCCGCCAGCGCCACGCGCACCGACAGCTCGGTGATGTCGGGCAGGAACTCGTGCAGCGGCGGGTCGAGGAGCCGGATGGTGACCGGCAGTCCGTCCATCGCCTCGAACAGCTCCACGAAGTCCTTCTTCTGCAGCGGGAGCAGCTCCTTGAGGGAGTCCTCCCGCTCCGTCTCCGTGTCCGCCAGGATCAGGCGCTCGACCAGCTCGCGGCGGTCGCCGAGGAACATGTGCTCCGTGCGGCACAGGCCGATGCCCTGGGCGCCGAAGCGGCGCGCCCTCAGCGCGTCCTCGGCGTTGTCCGCGTTCGCCCGTACCCGCAGCCGGCGCTTGCGGTCCGCGAAGGCCATGATGCGGTGCACGGCCTCCACCAGTTCGTCGGCGTCGTCGGCGCCCGCGTGCATCCGGCCCTCGAAGTACTCGACGACCGGGGACGGGACCACCGGGACCTCGTCCAGGTACACCTTGCCCGAAGATCCGTCGATGGAGATGAGGTCGCCCTCCTCGACCACCACGCCGCCCGGTGCCGTCAGGCGCCGGCGCTTGGTGTCGACCTCCAGCTCCTCGGCGCCGCAGACGCAGGTCTTGCCCATGCCGCGGGCCACGACCGCGGCGTGGGAGGTCTTGCCGCCGCGCGAGGTGAGGATGCCCTCCGCCGCGATCATGCCGTCCAGGTCGTCGGGGTTGGTCTCGCGGCGGATGAGGATGACCTTCTCGCCCGAGCGCGACCACTTGACCGCCGTGTACGAGTCGAAGACCGCCTTGCCGACGGCCGCACCCGGCGACGCCGCGATGCCCCGGCCGAGCTGCTCCACCTTCGCCTGCTCGTCGAAGCGCGGGAACATCAGCTGGGCGAGCTGGGCGCCCGTCACCCGCTGCAGCGCCTCCGCCTCGTCGATCAGGCCCTGGTCCACGAGCTGGGTGGCGATGCGGAAGGCCGCGCCCGCCGTGCGCTTGCCGACGCGGGTCTGCAGCATCCACAACTGGCCGCGCTCGATGGTGAACTCGATGTCGCAGAGGTCCTTGTAGTGGTTCTCCAGCGTCTCCATGATCTGCATCAGCTGGTCGTACGACTTCTTGTCGATCTGCTCCAGCTCGGCGAGCGGCACCGTGTTGCGGATGCCCGCGACCACGTCCTCGCCCTGCGCGTTCTGCAGGTAGTCGCCGTAGACGCCCTGGTGGCCGGAGGCCGGGTCGCGGGTGAACGCCACGCCCGTACCGGAGTCGGGGCCGAGGTTGCCGAAGACCATGGAGCAGACGTTCACCGCGGTGCCCAGGTCGTGCGGGATGCGCTCCTGGCGGCGGTAGAGCTTCGCGCGGTCGCCGTTCCACGAGTCGAAGACCGCCTTGATGGCGAGGTCCATCTGCTCGCGCGGGTCCTGCGGGAAGTCGCGCCCGGCCTCGGTCTTGACGATCTTCTTGAACTTCGTGACCAGCTTCTTGAGGTCCGCGGCGTCCAACTCCGTGTCGACCGTGGCCTTCTTGGCCTTCTTGGCCGCGTCGAGCGCGTCCTCGAAGAGGTCGCCCTCGACGCCGAGGACCGTCTTGCCGAACATCTGGATGAGACGGCGGTAGGAGTCCCACGCGAAGCGCTCGTCGCCGGCCTGCTTCGCCAGTCCCTGCACGGACTTGTCGGAGAGGCCGATGTTGAGGACGGTGTCCATCATGCCCGGCATGGAGAACTTCGCCCCGGAACGAACCGAGACGAGCAGGGGGTTGTCGGCCTGGCCGAGCTTCTTGCCCATCCCCTCCTCAAGAGCGGCGAGGTGCGCACTCACCTCGTCACGCAGTGCCGCCGGCTCCTCGCCGCTGTCGAGGTAGACCTTGCACGCCTCGGTGGTGATGGTGAAGCCCGGAGGGACGGGGAGACCCAGATTGGTCATCTCCGCGAGGTTCGCGCCCTTGCCGCCGAGAAGGTCTTTGAGGTCCTTGTTGCCCTCGGTGAAGTCGTAAACGAACTTCACGCCTTCCGCGGCGTTCTCCGTTACGTGGGGATCTTTGTTTTCCGACACGGTCTCGACTCCTCGAGGACGCGATAGCTGCCCTGACGGCGAGGAACATACCCAGATCGAAGGCGCCTGGGTACGTCTACTTGCGCGTCATACGCCCGTAACCACCCGTCCGCCACCGGATTGAAAGTCAAGGCTTTGCAACTCATGACACACCGATGTTTTCACTTCTTGAACGAATGAAGACCCGTAGATGACCCGTGGCGCTCACATGAGCGGGATTCAGCACGTCTGATTTCGATCGATGAACGATCAAGTGGTGGCACTCAGTGCCAGCACTTGGAGAAGTGCAACCACCCAAGATCCGCTCATCTGAGCGCGACCCTTATCAGGGGTGGCGAGAATCACGCGCTCGAGGGGCCCCCGATTCCACCATCCGGACGCGCCACGGGGCCGGAACACGGCGGTTACACGGGCGGGGCGGGCCGCCGCCCCTCAGACACCGAGCGCGAGCAGCCGCTCCTCCACCCGCTCCGGGGCATACAGGTACTCGACGACCAGCGCACCCGCCCCGACCAGAGCCGACCGCTCCCCGAGCCGTGAGGTCACCACGTCCAGGTGCGCGGTGGAGCGGGGCAGCGCCCGCTGGTACAGCAGCTCCCGCACCCCCGTGAGGAAGTGAGTTCCGGCCAAATCCCCGGCGATCATCAGCACGCCGGGGTTCAGCAGCGTCACCACGGTCGCGAGGACGTCCCCGACCCGCCGCCCGGCCTCCCGCGCGAGCGCCACGGCCTCCGGATGCCCCGCGGCCAGCAGGTCCCGTACGTCCGATCCCGAGGCGGCCGGCACCCCCGCCTCCGCGAGCCGGCGTGCGACGGCGCCTCCGCTCGCCACCGCCGCCAGACAGCCGTACGAACCGCACCGGCACAGCGCGCCGGCGCCCTCGGGAACGCGGATGTGCCCGATGTCCCCGGCGCCGCCGTCGATACCGCGGTAGATCCGGCCACCGACGACCACGCCCGCCCCGATCCCGGTGGACACCTTGATCAGCACGAACGCCGAGCAGTCCGGGTGACCGGCGCGCTGTTCGCCGTACGCCATCAGGTTCGCGTCGTTCTCGACCAGCACCGGCACGTCCGCGGCGCCGTGCGCGTGCTCCGCGAAGGCCCGCCGCAGGCGCCCCCTGATGTCGTAGCCGTCCCAGCCCGGCATGATCGGCGGCTGGACGACCCGGCCGGTGTCGCTGTCGACGGGGCCGGGCACGGCGAGCCCAATCCCGCACACCTCGTGCGCCCGATGGCCGGCCTTCTCCAGCAACTGGGCGAACCAGCGGCCCAGTTCGCCGAGCACGGCCTCCGGCCCGTCCTCGATCACCAGGGCTCCGGAGTGCTCGGCCAGGATCTCGCCGGACAGGGACAGGGCCGCGGCGCGCGCGTGGCGTGTGTCGAGGTCGGCGGCGAGGACCACCGCGTGGGCGTCGTCGAACTCCAGGGTGATCGAGGGACGGCCGCCGAGCGGGGAGCCGACCGGCCCGCCCGCGCCCTCGCGCAGCCAGCCGGCCCGGAAGAGACGGTCCAGTCGCTGGCCGACCGTGGCCCGGGACAGACCCGTGGCCTGCTGGAGGGCGCCACGGGTCGTGGCGCGGCCGCTGCGCACCAGTTGGAGCAGATCCCCGGCGCCGGCCTGAGCGCCCGGCCTCCCGGCCCGTCCGGTCATGCACACCCCCTTGCGTTCACCAATCCTGCATTACATATTGAGTTTTGCGTGTTAAATAGACGTAACCCTACGGTAGCTACTGCCGAACCGGCCGGCCGGATGTCTTTCGGGGAGACCTGAGTGGACCGCACTACCCAACTCACCGCCCACCGCACGGAACTCACGGGTTCCCTGCGCACCACCGGCTCACCGCCGGGGCACGGACCGCGTGAGACCGTCCGTCCCGGGACCGGTGTATACGATCCGGTCACCACGGGCGCGGGAACGCCGCACGTCAGGGCGGCGCGGGTGCTGGAGGACAACTGGACGGGGACGTCGACGGTGCCGTCGCGCGGCCTGTATCCGCACCAGTGGTCCTGGGACTCGGCGTTCATCGCGATCGGCCTGCGCCACGTCTCGCCGTTACGGGCGCAGACCGAGCTGGAGACGCTGCTCGACGCCCAGTGGGCGGACGGGCGGATCCCGCACATCGTCTTCAACCCCTCCGTGCCGCTCGACGCGTACTTCCCCAGCCCCGACTTCTGGCGTTCCTCGACCGCGGGTCGTGCTGCGGGCGCCCCGCGCACCGTACAGACCTCGGGCATCGTCCAGCCACCGGTGCACGCGCTCGCGGCCTGGCTGGTGCACCGCGCCGACCCCGGGCTGTCCCGGGCGCGCGGTTTCCTCTCCCGTGTCTACCCCCGGCTCGCGGCCTGGCACCGCTATCTGCTGCACCGCCGCGACCTGGGCGGCGGGGGGCTCGCCTCGGTGGTGCACCCCTGGGAGCAGGGCATGGACAACAGCCCCGCCTGGGACGCTCCGCTGTCCCGCATCACCCCCGCCCCGACCCGCTCCTTCCGCCGCGCCGACCTCGACCACGGCGCACCCGAGGACCGCCCGACCGACCTGGACTACGGGCGGTACGTGCGGCTGGCGGCGGACTACCGCGACCGCGGATACGCCGACCGCCCAGACGAAAGAGTGGCCCGCAGGGCCCCGGCCGAGGACGGGTTCGCGGTGGAGGACCCCTCGTTCAACGCGCTGCTGATCGCGTCGGAGCACGCACTGGCCCGCATCGCACACGAGCTGGGCGCGACGGGCACCGCCCGGCACGCCCGCGCCGAGCGTCTCACCGCGGCCCTGGTCGACCGCCTCTGGGATCCGGCCGAGGGCCTGTTCTTCTGCCGGGACGTGCGCGGCGGCGCCCTCATCCCCGAGCGCACCGTCTCCGGGCTGATCCCGCTGCTGCTGCCCGCGCTTCCCCGTGACATCGCGACCGCGCTCGTGCGCACCCTGCACGGACCGCACTTCGGGCTCGGCGGCGCCACCCGGCTCGTGCCGAGTTACGACCTGCTGGGCGAGGCCTTCGACCCGCACCGGTACTGGCGCGGGCCCGCCTGGTTCAACACCGGCTGGCTGGTGGAGCGCGGCCTGCGCACGCACGGGGAGCAGGCGCGGGCCGACGCGCTGCGCGCGGCCCTGCTCCAGACGGCCGAGGCCACGGACTTCGCGGAGTACGCCGACCCGTACACGGGCGAGGCATGCGGGGCGCTCGGCTTCAGCTGGACCGCCGCGCTCACGCTCGACCTGCTCCACCAGCGCCCCGGACACGGCGTGTCCCCGGGGGGCGCCGGCACGTTCGACAGGAGTGACAAGGGAGGGGGCCGGCGATGACGGACCGGCATCATCTGCTCGTGCACGGCACGACGTTCGCCGCCGTGGGAGACGGCGGGGACATCAGCGGGGTGCGGGGCGGCGGCTTTCCCGCCGGGTTGTTCGTACGCGACGCACGGCATCTGAGCCGGTGGCAGCTCACCGTGGACGGGGCCGTGCCCGAGACGCTCACCCCGGTCGCGGACAGCGACGCGGCCCGGTGCGTGCTCGTGCCGCGCGGCGGCCGGCAGGAGCCGCCCGCCTACACGGTCTTCCGTGAACAGGCCGTCGCCGACAGCGCGTTCGTGGAGTCGGTGCGCGTCACCAGCAACCGCCCGGTCCCCACCACGGTCCGCATCGCGGTCACCGCGGACGCCGACTTCACCGACCAGTTCGAGCTGCGTTCCGACCACCGTACGTACGCCAAGACGGGCGCCCTGCGCTCCCGCCGGATCCTCGACGACGGGGTGGAGTTCGGCTACCGGCGCGGCGAATGGCACTCCCGTACGACGGTCACCGCCGATCCCCCGCCGGACGGCGTGGAGGAGACGGGGACGGGCGCCCGCCGCCTCGTGTGGACGCTGGAGCTGGAGCCGCACGGCTCGGCGGAGCTGGCCCTGCGGGTCGCCGCCCGGCCGCACGGGGCGGTGCAGGACCCGGCGGTCCCGCCCTCCCCCGCCGCCGCGGGCGAACGGCTCCTCGCCCTGGAAGGCGAGTTCATGGAGGGCGTGGCGTTCCCCACGGGCTGGCCCGAGCTGGCCGCGGCCTGCGCGCGGGGCCTGTCCGACCTCGCCGCGCTCCAGGTCCCGGCGGCGGGCCCCGACGGCGAGGACCTGCGCGTCCCCGCGGCCGGCGCCCCCTGGTTCCTCACCCTGCTGGGCCGCGACGCGCTCCTCACCTCGCTCTTCGCCCTGCCCTACCGGCCCGGGCTGGCCGCGGCCACACTGCCCGCGCTCGCCGCGACGCAGGCGACCGAGGTCGGCACGCGGTCGGTGGCCCAGCCGGGGAAGATCGTGCACGAGGTGCGGCACGGGGAGCTGGCCCACTTCGGCCAGGTGCCGTACGGGCGTTACTACGGCTCGGTCGACGCGACCCCTCTCTTCCTGGTGCTGCTCGGGGCGTACGTGGAGCGGACCGGTGACGTGGCGATGGCCCGCCGCCTCGAAGCCCACGCCCGCGCGGCGATCGGCTGGATGCTGGACCACGGCGGGCTCACCTCCCGCGGCTACCTCGTCTACCGCGCCGACCAGGGCGGCCTCGCCAACCAGAACTGGAAGGACTCCCCCGGCGCGATCTGCTCCGCCGACGGCAGCCGCCCCACCGGGCCGGTCATGGCGGCGGGCGCGCAGGGGTACGCGTACGACGCGCTGCGCCGCACCGCGCATCTGGCCCGCACGGTGTGGGGCGACGAGGTGTACGCGGCGCTGCTGGAACAGGCGGCCGGAGACCTGCGCGACCGCTTCCAGCGGGACTTCTGGATGGACGACCGCTCCTTCCCGGCGCTGGCGCTGGACGGCGAGGGCCGCCAGGTGGACGCGCTCGCGTCGGACGCGGGCCATCTGCTGTGGTCGGGCCTGCTGGACAAGGAGTACGGGGAACTGGTCGGCAGGCGCCTGCTGGAGCCGGACTTCTTCTCCGGCTGGGGCGTGCGCACGCTGGCCGCCGACCAGGCGGCGTACCACCCGATGTCGTACCACCGCGGGTCGGTCTGGCCGCACGACAACGCGCTGATCACACTGGGCCTGGCGCGCTACGGACTGCACGACGAGGCCCGCGCGGTGGCTCACGCGCTGGTCGACGCCGCGACGGCGACGGGCCACCGGCTGCCGGAGGTGCTCGCCGGGTACGGCCGCGACACGCATCCGGAGCCGGTGCCGTACCCGCACGCCTGCGTCCGCGAGTCCCGCTCGGCGGCGACACCGCTCGCGCTGCTGACCGCGGTGGGCGGGGCCTGAGCGCTCCGCCGGCCGTCCGGCGCGCCGCGCGGGTGCGGTGGGGCGCCCCCGTTCGAGCGTGATGGGGAGCTTGGGGGAGGCCGGCCGCGCCCACGGGGCGGAGCCGTATCTCGACACGGTCCCGCGCCCCTACGGGGCGCTGCCGGAGCGCACGTCTCCGACCCCGTCGGCGCGGAACAGGCCGCGCCGCGGGGCCGGTCGGGACGAACCCGCCCGGGACCGCGATCGCGGGACCCGAAGACCGGTCCGCGGGAGCCGTTGACCTCGGGTTTGCCGGGTGTTTGCCGGGCTCTGGGGCTTCGCTGTTGAACGTACGCATCCGGCTGCGCGTACGGGAGGACGGCGGGCCCGGCCTCCCCCAGCGTGGCCCGCCTCCTCGCCACGGGCTTCGCACGGAAGGACCCTTCGGGTTGCCTCTCAACACACGCTCACGAGACACGACGGACCAGCCCGGGGCGGCCACGGACGAGGTCCCGCCGGCAGGGCTGGAGGAAGGAGCGGCCACCGCCCCGTCGGCCACCGCCGGGTCGGCGGCGACGCGTCCCGCGAAGCCGGAACCGGACAGCGGGGGCGCCGCGACGGCGGCGGCACAGGAGCCGCCGGAACCGTCCGGCCCCGTCCCGGCGACCGACGACCGAACCGCGTCCGCCGACGCCTCGGCCCAGCCGTCCCCGGACGGACACGCCGAGCCGACGGCGAACGGTCCCGGACCGGCGACCGACGCGCCACAAGTCACCGCCGGCGGGGCCGAGTCCCCCGGCGCCACCGCGTCCGGCCCCGGCCCGGACACCGCACCGGCGGCCCACGAACCGGCGGACGCCCCCGCCCCCGCGACCGACGACCCGCAGGACACGGAAAGCCCCGCCGACAGCACCCCGGCCGACACAACCGCCTCCCCGGACGCCGACCCCGGCACCGACACCGGCACCAGCACCGGCACCAGCACCGGCACCGGCACAGCAGCCGACGGCACTTGCGAGGCTCCCGCGCCCCCCGCGCCCGTCACGGAAGCCGGAGCCGCACCCGAGGCACCCGAGGGCGTGGAGCCCCCGGAGGCCGAAGCCGGACCCGCCAGCCCCGAGACCACGAAGCCTCCGGAGGCCACCGAACCCCCGGAGGCCGCCGAGCCCGCGGACCGCGCGGCCCCCGCCCCCGGCGGCGGGGCCGACGGCAGCGCTGCGGAGGCCGAGTCCATACGCCCGCGCCGCCGCCTGCGCGCCTGGCGTGCCCGGCACCCGGGTGCCGCACGGGTGCTCGCCCTCACCGTCACCGTTCTCGCCGGCGCCCTCGTCGTCGTCTCGCTCGTGCTGCCCAACAGGGCCGAGAACCTCCAACTCGCCCACTTCACCCGCATACCGGTGGAGGCGCTGATGGGCGCCGTCGTGCTGACCGCGCTGCCGCGGCGGCCCCGGCTGGTGGCGGCCTGGCTCGGCGGGATCGCGCTGGGCGTGCTGACCGTGCTCAACCTGCTCGACATCGGCTTCAACCAGTACCTCGGGCGCGGCTTCAACGTCATGCTCGACTGGCCGCTCTTCAGCGACGCGGAGTCCTATCTGGAGGACACGCTGGGCCGCGCGGGTGCCCTGGGCGTGGTGGTCGGCGCGATCGCGATCGTCCTCGTCGTCCTCGTCCTCTCCGCGCTCGCCGTCGTCCGGCTCAGCAGTGTCATGGTGCGCAACCGGGCCACCACCACCCGCGCGGTCCTCGTCCTCAGCATGGTGTGGATGACCTGCACCGCCCTCGGCCTCCAGAACGGCGGCGTGCCGCTGGCCTCCGAGAGCACCGTCACGATGGTCAAGTACCGCACCGACCTCCTGCGCCAGACCATCCGCGACGAGCGGGAGTTCGCGCGGACCGCCCAGGCCGACGCGTTCGGCGACACCCCGGGTTCCCAGCTCGTGCCCGATCTGCGCGGCAAGGACATGATCTTCACCTTCATCGAGAGCTACGGCCGCAGTGCGATCGAGGACCCGGTCATGGCGCCCGGCGTCGACAGGACCCTGCAAGACAGCACCGCGGCGCTCGCCAAGGCCGGTTTCCACGCCAAGAGCGGCTGGCTGACCTCGGCGACGTACGGCGGCAGCAGCTGGCTCGGCCACTCCACGTTCCTGTCGGGCCTGTGGATCGACAACCAGAACCGCTACCGCACGGTGACCGCCGGAGACCACCTCAGCCTCACCAAGGCGTTCAAGAAGACGGGCGCCTGGGACACGGTCGGCGTCATGCCCGGCGTGCAGAAGGGCTGGCCGGAGCAGAAGTTCTACGGCCTGGACAAGGTCTACAACGCCTTCCAGATGGGCTACAAGGGCCCGAAGTTCAGCTGGTCGACGATGCCCGACCAGTACGCCCTGCAGGCGTTCCAGCGCCTGGAGCACAGCAGGAAGCGCGACAAGCCCCTGATGTCGGAGATCATCCTGACCTCCAGCCACCAGCCGTGGGCGCCCATCCCCAAGATGGTCGGCTGGGACCGACTGGGCGACGGCTCGGTCTTCGACGCCATCGAGAAGGCGGGCAACAACCCGGCGGACATCATCACCGACTCCGCCCGCTCGAAGGAGGAGTACGGCAAGTCCATCCAGTACTCGGTGACCGCCCTGACCCAGTGGCTGGAGCGCTACGGCAACGACGACACGGTGCTCGTCTTCCTCGGCGACCACCAGCCGATCTCCCGCGTCAGCGGCAACCACGCCAGCCGTGACGTGCCGTGCGCGATCGTCGCCAAGGACCCGAAGGTGCTCGACAGGATCGCCGGCTGGGGGTGGACGGACGGTCTGCGCCCGGCGCACAACGCCCCGGTGTGGAAGATGAGTTCGTTCCGCGACCGCTTCCTGACGGCGTACGGCTCCACCCCGCACCCGTCGAAGCGCTGACCCGCGCGGCGGTCAGCCGCCGGAGGTGTCCAGCTCCGCGTCCTCGCCGACCCCCGCGCAGTCGTACGGGTCCCGCAGCCAGCCGTCCGGCAGCACCACCCGGTTGTTGCCCGACGTACGGCCGCGGGGCCCGTCGGCGCCGGACGGCCAGGGCTGGTCGAGGTCCAACCGGTCGAGTCCGGACCGCAGTTCCTCCAGCGAGGAGGTGATCGCCAGCCGCTTCCGCATCTCCGAGCCGACCGCGAAGCCCTTCAGGTACCAGGCCACGTGCTTGCGGAAGTCGATGACGCCGCGCGACTCGTCGCCGATCCACTCGCCGAGCAGCGTGGCGTGCCGGACCATGACGTCGGCGACCTCGCGCAGCGCCGGACGCGTGAGGTCCCCGGTCCGTCCCTCGAAGGCCGCCACCAGATCCGCGAACAGCCATGGCCGGCCCAGGCACCCGCGGCCGACCACGACGCCGTCACAGCCCGTCTCGCGCACCATCCGCAGCGCGTCCCCGGCCGACCAGATGTCGCCGTTGCCGAGCACCGGGATCTCCGGCACGTGCTCCTTCAGCCGTGCGATGGCGTCCCAGTCCGCCGTGCCGCCGTAGTGCTGGGCGGTGGTGCGGCCGTGCAGGGCGATGGCCGTCACGCCCTCCTCCACGGCGATCCGCCCGGCGTCCAGGTAGGTGAGGTGGTCGTCGTCGATGCCCTTGCGCATCTTGATGGTGACCGGGAGGTCGCCGGCGCCGCCGACGGCCTCGCGCAGGATCGCCCGCAGCAGGTTGCGCTTGTACGGGAGGGCGGAGCCGCCGCCTTTGCGGGTCACCTTGGGCACGGGGCAGCCGAAGTTCAGGTCGATGTGGTCGGCCAGGTCCTCCTCGGCGATCATGCGGACGGCCTTGCCGACGGTCGCCGGGTCCACGCCGTACAGCTGGATCGAGCGCGGCTGCTCGCTCGCGTCGAACCTGATCAGCTGCATGGTCTTCTCGTTGCGCTCGACCAGCGCCCGGGTCGTGATCATCTCGCTGACGAACAGCCCCTTGCCCTCGCTGAACTCTCGGCACAGCGTGCGGAAGGGCGCGTTGGTGATCCCGGCCATGGGCGCGAGCACGACGGGCGGCTGGACGGTGTGCGGGCCGATCTGCAGTGTCGGGTTCCTCGGCGGCGTGGGCATTGCTCCATTGTCACGCACGCCGGGGGTACCCGATGCGGCGACGGTGTATCACTCATTAGTTAGACGCACTATTCAAATCGGCGTACGATGACGACCATGCCCGAGCTCAGCCACCGCCGGCGCCTGCTGGTGCTCGCGATCTGCTGCATGAGCCTGCTGATCGTGGGCCTCGACGTCACCGTCCTGAACGTCGCGCTCCCCTCGATGCAGAGGGAGCTGCACGCGACCCTGGCGGGCCTGCAGTGGACGATCGACGCGTACACCGTGGTCCTGGCCGCGCTGCTGATGCTCGCGGGTTCCACGGCCGACCGGATCGGCCGCAAGCGCGTCTTCATGGCGGGGCTGACCGTCTTCAGCGCCGGCTCGCTGCTGTGCTCGCTCGCCCCGGACCTGAATCTGCTCGTGGTGTTCCGCATGGTGCAGGCGGTCGGCGGTTCGATGCTCAACCCGGTCGCGATGTCGATCATCACCAACACGTTCACCCACCCCCGGGAGCGGGCCCGCGCGATCGGCGTGTGGGGCGCCGTGGTCGGCATATCCATGGCGGCGGGCCCGCTGGTCGGGGGGCTGCTGGTGGAGTCCGTCGGCTGGCGCTCGATCTTCTGGCTCAACCTGCCGGTCGGGCTGGCCGCCCTGCTGCTCACCCTCCGCTACGTCCCTGAGTCCCGGGCCCCCCGGGCCCGCCGCCCCGACCCGGTCGGCCAGCTGCTGATGATCGCCCTGTTCGGCTCCCTGACATACGCGATCATCGAGGCGCCGAACGCCGGCCCCGCCACGGTCCTGCCCTTCGCGGGCCTCGCGCTCATGGCCCTGCTCGGCCTGCTGTGGTACGAGCCCCGCCGCACCGAGCCCCTCATCGACCTGCGCTTCTTCCGGTCGGCCCCGTTCAGCGGCGCCACGCTGATAGCGATCTGCGGCTTCGCGGCCCTGGGCGGCTTCCTGTTCCTGTCCACGCTCTACCTGCAGAGCGTGCGCGGCCTGGACGCCCTGCACGCGGGCCTGTGGATGCTCCCGATGGCGACCCCGACCTTCCTGTGCGCGCCCCTGTCCGGCCGCCTGGTCGGCAGCCGCGGCCCCCGCCTGCCGCTGCTGATCGCCGGCTGCGCGATGACCGCCAGCGCCGTGCTGTTCGCGGCCTTCGAGGCGGAGACGTCGAACCGCACCCTGGCCCTCGGATACGTCCTGTTCGGCGTCGGCTTCGGTTTCCTCAACGCGCCCATCACCAACACCGCCGTCTCCGGCATGCCCCGCGCCCAGGCCGGTGTCGCCGCCGCCGTCGCCTCCACCAGCCGCCAGCTCGGCCAGACCCTCGGTGTGGCGGTGGTCGGCGCCGTGCTGGCCTCGGGCGTGGGCTCGTCGCCGTACCGGGACGCCTTCGTCTCCGCCGCCCGCCCCGGCTGGTGGATCCTCACCGCCTGCGGCCTCGCGGTGCTGTTCCTGGGCGCGCTGACGACCGGCCGCTGGGGCCGCCGGACGGCCGACCGCACGGCGGAACGGCTGCAGGAGACCGAGGTACGGCAGGCGGCGGGCATCGGCACGCCCGGTTAGCCGCGCCGGGCCGCCCGGTCAGGACCCGGCGGATCCGCGGTCCGCGAACCGCCCAGGCCCCTGCCGCTCCAGCGCGATCGCGTCTCAGGCCCCCTGCCGCTCCAGCGCGATCGCGTGCAGCTTCTCCAGCTTCTCCCGCGAGTCCGCGTCGGCCGGCGCGTACGTCACCATCCGCGCCCCGTTGTGCGGCCCCAGCCACAGATCCGTGTGGTCCACCGCCAGCATCCCGACATGGGCGTTGCGGAACTCCTTGCGCTTGCTGCGGGAGCTCACCACCTCGTGCCGCTCCCATGCCGCGCGGAACTCTGCGGACTCGGTGGTCAGCCGCTTGAGCAGCATCTTCCAGGCGGGCTCGGCGAGATGGTCGGCCATCGAGGCGCGGAACTTGGCGGCCATCAGCCGCATCGTCTCCTCCAGCTGCACGATCGACGTCTGCCAGTCGGCGTTCGTGTAGCACAGCAGCATGACGTTGCGGTCCGCCGGCGGCACGGCGTCCAAGTCGCACAGCAGCAGCCCGTAGGTGCTGTTGTAGGCGATGATGTCGTACCGGCTGTTCTGGATGCAGGCGGGGATCGGCTCCAGCTGCTTCAGGAGAATGCGCTGGGCCTCGGTGGCCGAGGGGCAGTTCGTGCCGGGCACCGGGTCGGCGGCCGCGGCGAGGTTGAACAGGTGGGCCCGCTCGCTGGAGTCGAGCAGCAGGGTGCGGGCGAGGGCGTCGAGGACCTGCACGGAGACCTGGATGTCCCGGGCCTGTTCCAGCCAGGTGTACCAGGTGACGCCGACCGCGGACAGCTGCGCGACCTCCTCGCGGCGCAGGCCCGGGGTGCGGCGGCGCCGGCCGCGGGGCAGTCCGACCTGCTCGGGCGTGATGTGCTCGCGCCGGTGCCGCAGGAACGCGGCCAGTTCGTGCCGCCGGATCTCGGACGCCCGCGTCCCGGAGCCGTCCGCGTCCCGGGGCTCCCGGGCCGCCCCCGTCTGCTGCACCATGGTCGCCATGCCCCCAGCCTGCCGCCCGTCGGAACCTGTTTCCAGGTAGTGCTTGTACCAGGATAAAGACACTCTGGTACCACGCTGAGAGCCGTCGGAGGCTCGAAGGCGTGACCGAGACTCTCACTTCCCGTACCGTCCGTTCCCCGGTGGAGACACCGCAGTTGGGCGGCCTCGGACTCTTCACGGTGCTGCTCGCGGCGGCGCTGCCCCTCATCGACTTCTTCATCGTCAACGTCGCCCTGCCGACGATGGGCAGGGACCTGCACGCGGGCGAGTCCGTCCTCGAACTCGTCGTCGCCGGGTACGGGCTCTCGTACGCCGTCCTGCTCGTGCTCGGCGGCCGGCTGGGCGACCTCTTCGGGCGGCGCGCCTTCTTCCTCGGCGGGATGGCCGCCTTCGGGCTGACCTCGCTGGCGTGCGGGCTCGCCCCGAACGCCTGGACGCTGGTGGCGGCGCGCGTGGCCCAGGGCGCCGCGGCCGCGGCGATGCTGCCCCAGGTGCTCGCCACCATCCAGGCGGCGACCGGCGGGCAGCGCCGCGCCAGGGCGATGGGCCTGTACGGCGCGACGGCCGGGCTGTCCATGGTGGCCGGGCAGATCCTCGGCGGCGTGCTGGTGGCCGCGGACATAGCGGGCACCGGCTGGCGTTCGGTGTTCCTCGTCAACGTCCCGGTGGTGCTCGTCGGCCTGGTCCTGGCCGTACGCGCCGTGCCGGAGACCCGCTCCCGGCGCCCGGAGCCGGTGGACGGTCCCGGCACCGTCCTGCTCGCCCTGTCGCTGGTGACCCTGCTCGCGCCGCTGACCGAGGGCCGCGCGGCGGGCTGGCCGCTGTGGACCTGGTTGTCGCTGGCCGCGTCCCCGTTCGCGGTGTGGGCGTTCTACGCGGTGGAGCGCCGCGCGGACCGGCAGGGCCGTACGCCGCTGGTGCCGCCGAGCCTGTTCGCGCTGGTGTCGCTGCGCCGCGGCCTGGTGATGGTGGTGCCGTTCTCCATCGGCTTCAGCGGCTTCATGTTCGTCATCGCCGTGGCGCTGCAGCGCGGCGCGGGCCTGGGGCCGGTGCCGGCGGGCCTGGCGCTGGCTCCCATGGCGATCGTCTTCTTCGCCGTCTCGCTGTGGGGACCGCGCCTGATCGCCCGGCACGGCACCCGGGTGGTGACCGCGGGCGGCCTGATCCAGGGGGCCGGGGTGGCTCTGATCGCGCTGGCCGCGTGGCGGGCCTGGCCGGACCTGGGCGTGGTGGAGCTGCTGCCGGGCGCGGCGGTGGCCGGGGCGGGCCAGGCGCTCCAGTTGCCCGTCCTGTTCCGGATCATCCTCTCCGAGGTCCCGCCGGCCCGGGCGGGCGTGGGCAGCGGGGTCATGATCACCACCCAGCAGTCGGCGCTGGCGCTGGGCGTGGCGACGCTCGGCTCGCTCTTCCTGGCGCTGGTGCCCGGTATGGGCATGCGGGACGCGCTGGTCGTCACGCTCCTGGCCCAGCTGGCCGGAGTGGCCGTGACGACGGCGCTGAGCCTGCGGCTGCCGCGCTCGGTCGGCTAGCGCGGTGCCCGGCGGCCCCGCCCCGTGCCCCCGCACGGCGCGGCGCGGGGCCGCCGGCAACTCGCCGCCGCGGGAAGCCCCGTTGATCTTTCCGTTGCTGCACACTCCTTGCTGCGCGAACAGACGGGTACCCCTGGAGGCGTCATGCTGCAGATCAACAGGAGCAAGGTCAGCCGCTGGGACCGGCACGGGCGCGAACACGTCGTGCGGGTGCAGCGGACCGGTGCGCGGCGCACGATCAGCTGCGACACGTGCGGCTGGTCCCAGAGCACACAGTTCCTGCCCTGGCTGAAGGCCGAGGAACACCTCGCGGAGGCGCACCAGGCGACGGTGGACCCCTCGGACGCCTAGGGTCTGTCGAGAAAGCGCCGGCCACAGCCACTCGTTGAGGACTGCGGCCGGCATGGTCGCTTCGTGGCGGGCATCTCGTTTGCCGGAGCCCGCGAGCGGCCGCCCCTGACATCGGGCGGCGCGAACCCCGTGCGCGCCGGTGATCGATTGCCGCGTCGACCAAGCCGACGATGTGTGCCACCTCGATCTGGTCGGGACAGACCCGAGGCGCCCCCGGCCCACCGCGCCGGGCCGGGGGGACCGGTGGGCATGGCGGTCATCCGTCCTCGGACCGGCGGGCGCGCAGGCTGCGCACCTTGTGGAGGTTGCCGCAGTGCTCCATGGAGCACCAGCGACGCCGGCCGGGACGGGAGGTGTCGACGTACACCAACTGGCAGTCGTCGGCGGCGCACATGCGGATGCGGTGCGCGTAGGGGCCGGTGAGCAGGTCCACGGCGTCGCGGGCGACGGTGGACAGCAGCTGGGCGCCGCTGCCCGGCCCGGCCCAGGCCCGTGCGCCGTCGGCGCCGATGGCGGGGGCGAGGGGCGGCCGAGCGGCGGCCTCGTTGACGATCCGCAGGTCGGCGCGGGCGCCCGGGGTTCCTTCGGTGCGGGCGAGGACGACCCGCCACAGTGCGTCCCGCACCCTTCGCGCCGCCGCGAGCTCGTCCTGCGCGATCCGCAGCACGGGTGTCGGGGACAGCCGGGACCGCTCCGCCCAGGCGGCCAGATCGGCGGGCTCGTGCAACGTCTCGTAGCGCCGGAAGGCCCCCGGTCCGCCGGTGGTGAGCAGTTCCAGGCTCAGGGCGCCCGGGTCGAAGCGGTAGGCGGCCCCGGTGCGGGACCGCAGCACGATTCCGTTCCCATCGGCAGGGATCGTGGACGACGACGGCATGTAACCAATATAAGTAGTTACATGGCAGCACTGAACTGGAAACTGGTCGTCGACACGCGCGACGCGATCGCCCTCGCCGACTTCTGGGCCGCGGCGCTGGAGTACGAGGTGGAGGACAACGGCCCGCTGATCTCCCGCCTGCTGGCGGCGGGCCGACTGCCGCAGGCGGCGGTCGCCGAGCACCGCGGCACCCACGTCTTCCGGGGCTTGGCTGCGATCCGGCACCCTGAGGACCCGTACGACGAGGAGACGGGCATCGGCCGGGGGCGCCGCATCCTGTTCCAGGACGTTCCCGAGCCGAAGTCCGCGAAGAACCGCCTGCACATCGACGTCCACGCCGGCCCGGACGCACGCGAGGCGACGGTTGCGCGGCTGGAGTGCCTGGGCGCGACCCGCGTCGAGGAGGTGGACAAGGGCCCGGCCGGCCGCTGGTGGGTCATGCGGGACCCGGAGGGCAACGAGTTCTGCGTCGCGTAGCCCGTCGTCGCGCAGCCCGTCTCAGGACGACCGCTCCACCGCCGGGGAGCGCGGTCAGGCCCGCAGCCCGCGCAGCACCAGCTCCAGGACCGCCTCGAACTCGGTGTCGATGCCGGGCTGTTCCCACGCGCGGTGGTAACCCGGGTCGTGGAAGCGGCCGGTTGCCTGGAAGAGGGCCCGGGCCGTGGTGGCGGGGTCGGCCGCGGCGAAGGAGCCGGACTCCACACCGTCACGGACGATCTCCGTGAGCTGAGCGGTCAGGTCCGCGATGTGCTGGTCCACAACCCGGCTGTTCTCCCCGGTCAGCACGCTGAACGTGGCGAACAGTTCCGGGTCGTCCCCCGCCTTGTGCCGCTTGGCGTCGAACAGTCCCCTCAGCCAGTCCCGCAGTCGCGCCTCGGGGTCGCGCCCCTGCGTGACGAACCCGTGTCATCTGTCACCCGCATCGCCGCGCACGGCTACAACGTGATCAACGCGGCGTTCCCGGTCATCCGCTCCGACGGCACCGCGCTGTGGGAGGACGGCATGGACACAGGGGTGAAGGTGGCCACCCCGGCGGAGATGTGCGCGGCGAAGGCCGCGGGCGCGACGATCCTGCTCTCGATCGGCGGCGCGGCGGCGGGCATCGACCTCAGCTCCACCGCCGTGGCCGACCGGTCCGTTTCGACGATCGTGCCGATCCTGAAAGAGGTACAACTTCGACGGCATCGACATCGACATCGAGACGGGCCTGGTCGGCAGCGGCGCCATCGGCCACCTGTCCCCGTCGCAGGCCAACCTGATCCGCGTCATCGACGGGGTGCTGGCGCAGATGCCGCCGGGCTTCGGCCTGACGATGGCCCCGGAGACGGCGTACGTCACCGGCGGCAGCGTCACGTACGGCTCGATCTGGGGCGCGTACCTGCCGATCACCAAGAAGTACGCGGACAACGGCCGTCTGTGGTGGCTGAACATGCAGTACTACAACGGCGGCATGTACGGCTGCTCCGGCGACTCAGGCATGGCGGCACTACGGCACGAGTCTGAAGGGCCTGATGACCTGGTCGGTCGACTGGGACGGCTCGAAGAACTGGACGTTCGGGGACACCGTGAGGGCCCTGCAGGGCCGCTGAGCCGTCGGGCGTCAGCGCGCCGTGAGCGCCAGCTTGGCACCGAGCGCCGCGAACGACCCCGCGAAGGTGCGCCGCAGCCACGCCATCACCCGCGGCCGGGAGGTGACGTGGCTGCGTACGGAGGCGGCCAGGACGCCGTACGCGGCGAAGACCACGAACGTCACCAGCATGAACACACCGCTGAGTGCCAGCATGCGCACGACCGCGTGCGGCTCTCCGGGACCCACGAACTGCGGCAGGAAGGCGAAGAAGAAGATCGTCAGCTTCGGATTGAGGATGTTGATCAGCACACCCCGGACGATCACCCGTGTCGCCGAGCGCGGGGCCGCGGCCTCTTCGACGGCGATCACGTCCTTGTCCC
Source organism: Streptomyces sp. PSU-S4-23 (assembly GCF_055632315.1). Taxonomy (NCBI): domain Bacteria; kingdom Bacillati; phylum Actinomycetota; class Actinomycetes; order Kitasatosporales; family Streptomycetaceae; genus Streptomyces; species Streptomyces sp. PSU-S4-23. The sequence continues at coordinate 2,694,903 of NZ_JBVMUU010000002.1, forward strand.
GCACGGTCACCCAGGCCATGTAGAGGAGGTAGGCCACACCGGCGTACTTGAGGATCTGGAAGGCCGAGGCACTGGCGTTCAGCAGTGCGGCCACACCGGTGACGGTGGCCAGCACGTGGGGCACGATCCCGAGCGTGCAGCCGACGGCGGCGACGACGCTCGCGCGGCGGCCGCGCGAGAGTCCTGCGGCGAGCGTGTAGACGACGCCGGTGCCCGGGGTGGCGACGACGACGAGGGTGGTCAGCAGGAAGGCGATGTCCATGCGTCCACCCTCGCGGGGCGGTGATCCCCCGGAACAGGGCCAATCCGGCGGGCATATCGAGGACCAATGGAACCCATACCGAGGATCAGCGAGAGGACCCATGACGAACGCCGGACGGGAGATCCCGTCCGGCGTTCAGGAGATCCGGAGGTGAGACCTAGCAGCCGATCAGGCGCCCGGCCAGGTAACCCTCGATCTGGTCGAGGGACACCCGCTCCTGCTTCATCGAGTCACGCTCGCGCACCGTCACCGCGTTGTCGTCCAGCGTGTCGAAGTCGACCGTCACGCAGTACGGCGTGCCGATCTCGTCCTGGCGGCGGTAGCGGCGGCCGATGGCGCCCGCGTCGTCGAACTCGATGTTCCAGTTCCGGCGCAGGGTCTGGGCCAGGCCCTTGGCCTTCGGGGACAGTTCGGGGTTGCGCGACAGCGGGAGCACCGCGACCTTCACCGGCGCGAGGCGGTGGTCCAGGCGCAGCACCGTGCGCTTCTCCATCTTGCCCTTGGCGTTCGGCGCCTCGTCCTCGACGTAGGCGTCCAGGAGGAACGCCAGCATCGTGCGGCCGACGCCCGCCGCCGGCTCGATGACGTACGGCGTCCAGCGCTCGCCGGCCTCCTGGTCGAAGTACGACAGGTCCTGGCCGGATGCCTTGGAGTGCGCGGTGAGGTCGTAGTCGGTGCGGTTGGCGACGCCCTCCAGCTCGCCCCACTCCGAGCCGCCGAACTGGAAGCGGTACTCGATGTCGGCCGTGCGCTTGGAGTAGTGGGAGAGCTTCTCCTTCGGGTGCTCGTACCAGCGCATGTTCTCCTCGCGCAGGCCGAGGCCCGTGTACCAGTTCCAGCGCTCCTGCATCCAGTACTCGTGCCACTTCTCGTCCTCGCCCGGCTTGACGAAGAACTCCATCTCCATCTGCTCGAACTCGCGGGTGCGGAAGATGAAGTTGCCCGGCGTGATCTCGTTGCGGAACGACTTGCCCATCTGCGCGATGCCGAACGGCGGCTTGCGGCGGGAGGTCTGCTGGGTCTGGAGGAAGTTGGTGAAGATGCCCTGCGCGGTCTCGGGGCGCAGATACGCGACGGAGCCGCTGTCCTGCGTCGGGCCGAGGTGGGTGGAGAGCAGGCCCGAGAACTGCTTGGGCTCGGTGAACTGGCCCTTGGTGCCGCAGTTGGGGCAGTTGATCTCCGCGAGGCCGTTCTGCGGGAGACGGCCGTGCTTGGCCTCGTACGCCTCCTCCAGGTGGTCGGCGCGGAAACGCTTGTGACAGGAGGTGCACTCGGTGAGCGGGTCGGTGAAGGTGGCGACGTGACCGGAGGCCACCCAGACCTCGGTCGCCAGGATCACCGACGAGTCGATACCGACGACGTCCTCGCGTGACGTCACCATGTAGCGCCACCACTGGCGCTTGATGTTCTCCTTGAGCTCGACACCAAGAGGTCCGTAGTCCCAGGCGGCCCGCTGACCGCCGTAGATCTCGCTGCAGGGGAATACGAAGCCACGGCGCTTGCTCAGGTTGACGATGGTGTCGATCTTGTCGGCGGCCACGGTGCTCTCTTCATTACGACGACGGGCGACGAAGCGACTGCTTCAGAGCATTGCTTCAGAGCGAATGCTTCAGGTTACCGGCGGGGGCTCCCCTCCGATCAAATCGGTCGGCACCGAAAGCGGGTCCCCGGGTTCACGGACTCCTCACCCGGAGGCTTGTTGACAACGGTTTCCATCTTTGTTGAAAATGAGTGTCATGAACGTACGACGACGCCTCATACCCGCGGCCGCCCTGACCGGTGTCACCGCCCTGACCCTCGCGGCGACCTCCGCCTGCTCCTCCGCCGGCGCCGCGGGCGGCGACACCGGAAAGTTCGACGTCGTCGCGTCGTTCTACCCGATGGCCTTCCTCGCCGAGCAGATCGGCGGGAAGTACGTCCATGTCACCAGTCTCACCCAGCCCGGGCAGGAACCGCACGACCTTGAGATCAGCGCCCGGCAGACCGCGCAGCTGGACCAGTCCGACGCGGTGCTCTACCTCAAGGGCCTCCAGCCCTCCGTCGACGACGCGGTGGCCCAGTCCGGGATCGGGACGAAGATCGACGCCGCCTCCCTGACCAGCCTGGAGGACCACGGCAACGAGGTCGGCGGGCACGCCGCCGCCCACGACGCCCACACGGGCGAAGAGAGCGGGGGCAAGGACCCGCACATCTGGCTCGACCCGGTGCGCTACGCCGAGGTCGCCAAGGGCGTCGGCAAGGCGTTCGAGAAGGCCGACCCGGACCACGCGGCCACCTACCGGAAGAACACCGACGCGCTGGTCAAGAGGCTCGGCGGCCTCGACGCGCGGTTCTCCGAGGGCCTGCGGAACACCCGGACCAAGGTCTTCATCACCACGCACGCCGCCTTCGGCTACCTCTCCGAGCGCTACGGCCTCACCGAGGAGGCCATCAGCGGCCTGGACCCGGAGTCCGAGCCCAGCGCCGCCCGCGTCAAGGACCTTGAGAAGATGGCGCGCACCGACGGCGTCTCCACGGTCTTCTACGAGACGCTCGTCAGCGACAAGACCGCGAAGACCATCGCCGAGGACGCGCACCTGACGACGGACGTCCTCGACCCGATCGAGGGCATCACCGCCAAGTCCCGTGGCCGCGACTACATCCAGGTCATGGAGTCCAACCTGAACGCGCTGCGGAAGGCCCTGGGAACCAAGTGATCGTTACGGAGGACGCGATGGGCCAGCCCGTCATATCCCTGCGCGGCGTACGCGCCGACCTGGGCGCACGCCCCGTCCTGCGCGGCATCGACCTCACCGTGCGCCGCGGTGAGGTCGTCGCGCTGCTCGGGGCGAACGGCTCGGGCAAGTCGACCGCCGTGCGCAGCGTCATCGGCCAGGTGCAGACCGACGCCGGCGAGATCGAGCTGTTCGGCACGCCGCGGAGCCGCTTCCGCGACTGGCACCGCATCGGCTACGTGCCGCAGCGCACGACCGCCGCGGGCGGCGTGCCCGCCACGGTGACCGAGGTGGTCTCCTCCGGCCGGCTCTCCCGCGCCCGCTTCGGCGTCCTGCGCAGGGCCGACCGCGAGGCCGTACGGCGGGCACTGGACCTGGTCGGCATGGCGGACCGGTCCAGGGACTCCGTGAACACGCTCTCCGGCGGCCAGCACCAGCGCGTGCTGATCGCCCGCGCGCTCGCCTCCGAACCCGAACTGCTGATCATGGACGAGCCGATGGCGGGCGTCGACCTGGCCAGCCAGGAGGTGCTCGCCCGGACCCTGCGGAGCCAGGTCGCGGCCGGTGCGACCGTACTGCTGGTGCTGCACGAGCTGGGCCCCCTGGAGCCGCTCATCGACCGGGCGGTCGTGCTGCGCGACGGCTGCGTCCTGCACGACGGCCCGCCCCCGAAGGCCGTGGGCCAACACGCCCTGCCCGGCCACGACCACGTGCACCCGCACACCACCGCGGGGGCCGAACCGACACGCACGGGACTGCTGAGCTGATGGACCTCCTGAACTACGCCTTCATGCAGCGGGCCCTGCTCGCCGCCGTCCTGGTCGGCATCACCGCGCCGGCCGTCGGCATCTACCTCGTACAGCGCCGCCAGGCCCTGATGGGCGACGGCATCGGCCATGTGGCGATGACCGGCGTCGGCCTGGGCTTCCTGCTGTCGGCCTCACCGGTGTGGATGGCGACCGCCGTCTCGGTGCTCGGCGCGGTCCTGATGGAGCTGATCCGCTGGTACGGCAGGACACGCGGCGACATCGCGCTCGCCATGCTCTTCTACGGCGGCATGGCGGGCGGCGTGATGTTCATCAACCTCGCGCCCGGCGGCTCCAACGCGAACCTGACCTCGTACCTGTTCGGGTCGCTGTCGACGGTCTCCCCCTCGGACGTCGTGGCGATCTGCCTGCTGGCGGCGTTCGTGGTCCTGGTCACCCTCGGACTGCGCCGCCAGCTCTTCGCGGTCAGCCACGACGAGGAGTTCGCGCGGGTGACCGGCCTGCCGGTGCGGGCGCTGAACCTGCTGACGGCGGTCACCGCGGCGGTGACGGTGACCGTCGCGATGCGGGTGGTCGGTCTGCTGCTGGTGTCCGCCCTGATGGTGGTCCCGGTGGCGGCGGCGCAGCAGTTGGGCCGCAGCTTCACCGCGACCTTCGCGATCGCGGTCGCCATCGGCGTCACCGTGACCATCGGCGGCACGATCACGTCGTACTACCAGGACGTGCCGCCCGGTGCGACGATCGTGCTGCTGACGATCGCCGCGTTCATCGCGCTCACCGCGCTGGCGACACCGCTCGCCCGGCGACGCGCGCGGGCGCTGGCCGCCGCGCAGACCGCCGGGGACCCCGTGGAGTGCGCGATCCCGGCCGGCCGGGAGGCCGCCGACGGGGCCGGAGTCTGACCGCGCACAGGCCGGGCTGGCACAATGGCCCGGCAAGGCGCAGACGTGAGCCGTGAGAGAGCCGAAGGGGCGCGCCCCGCAGATGAGCGAGCCATCGAGAAGGAGGCAACGGTGACGACCGCCGGCCCGCCCGTACGGGGACGATCCACCCGCCAGCGCGCCGCCGTGGCGGCGGCGCTCGACGAGGTCGACGAGTTCCGCAGCGCGCAGGAGCTCCACGACATGCTCAGACACAAGGGCGACTCCGTCGGCCTCACCACCGTCTACCGCACCCTGCAGTCCCTCGCCGAGGCCGGCGAGGTCGACGTCCTGCGCACCTCCGACGGCGAGTCGGTGTACCGCCGCTGCTCCACCGGCGAGCACCACCACCACCTGGTCTGCCGCGTCTGCGGCAAGGCGGTCGAGGTCGAGGGCCCGGCAGTGGAGAAGTGGGCCGAGGCGATCGCGGCCGAGCACGGCTACGTCAACGTGGCACACACGGTGGAGATCTTCGGAACGTGCGCGGCGTGCGCGAGCGCCACGGCCGAGGGCTGACGACCGGCACCGCAGCGGGCGCTCAGGGGGCCGAAGGCGAGGGTGCCCCGCAGGCGACGCTCACACGCGGGGCAGATGCCGGTCCAGCAGGGCCCGCAGCCGCTCCACGCCCTCCGGGCTCCGCGCACCCCGCTTGACGAGCACCACCGCGCAGGTTCCTCCACGGTCGGGGCTGCGCAGCAGGAAGCAGTGGTCGGTCTCGGCGTAGCTGCCGTAGTTGGCCCACCCCATGCGCGCGTCGACGTGGGCGCTGACCGTGCGGACGCCCTGCTCGCCGACGGTCACCCGCATCACACCGTGGTGCTGGCTCGCCCCGATCAGCCGGCGGGCCATCTTCTGGGGCACCCGGGACATCAGCACCGGCCAGAGCGCGAACATCACCCCGAACGCGACGAGGGCGGCGTCGTCGCCCCACACGCCCCCGGCCAGCAGCGCCACCCCGAACAGGGCGAAGCCCCACAGGACGACGGGGTGGTAAAGGAGCCCCGCCCTGCCCTGCTTGCGCAGCATCACCCGCAGGGCGTCGGTCATCTCCTCCTGCCGGTACTCGTACTCCAGTACGACATCGGTCTCGTGCTGCTCCACGGTCCGCTCGGCCATGGCCCCTCCCCAGGTGATCGCCGGTGACGAGCCATGATCGTAACGGCAGGGCGTGACGGAGCACGCCGGGTCATTCCTGCTCCTGCCCGCCCTCCATGGCCAACAGCTCCTCGTTCGGGATCGCCCCGCCGAACCGGCGGTCGCGGGAGGCGAACTCCACGCACGCCCGCCACAGGTCGCGCCGGTCGAAGTCCGGCCACAGGACGTCCTGGAACACCATCTCGGCGTAGGCACTCTGCCAGATCAGGTAGTTGGAGGTGCGCTGCTCACCGCTCGGCCGCAGGAACAGGTCCACGTCCGGCATGTCCGGGTAGTACATGTACTTCGCGAGGGTCTTCTCCGTGACCTTCGACGGATCGAGCCTGCCCGCCTTCACGTCCTCCGCGAGGGCCTGCGCCGCGTCCGCGATCTCGGCGCGGCCGCCGTAGTTCATGCAGAAGTACAGCGTGAGCAGGTCATTGCCCTTGGTCTGCTCCTGGGCGACCTGGAGCTCCTTGGCCACCGACTTCCACAGCCTGGGCATCCGGCCCACCCAGCGCACCCGGATACCGAGCCCGTCGAGCTGGTCGCGGGTCTTGCGGATGAAGTCACGGTTGAAGTTCATCAGGAAGCGCACCTCGTCCGGCGAGCGCTTCCAGTTCTCCGTGGAGAACGCGTACAGGGAGATGTTCCGGACGCCGATCTCGACCGCGCCCTGCAGCACGTCCAGCACCCGCTCCGCGCCGACCTTGTGCCCCTCGGTGCGCGGCAGGCCGCGCTCCTTGGCCCAGCGGCCGTTGCCGTCCATGACGATCGCCACGTGGTTCGGCACCAGCTCGCCGGGGAGCTTCGGCGGGCGGGCCCCGGACGGGTGCGGCTCCGGCGTCTTGTACTCGCGTCGCTGGCGCCCCAGGAACCCGCGTACGGCCATGTGCTTCTCGTCTCCCTCGATCTGCTGTCGTTCTACTGCTGTTTCTACTGCTGTTTCTGCTGCTGTTTCTGCTGCTGTTTCTGCTGCTGTTTCTGCTGCTGTTTCTGCTGTTCCGCCTACTGCTCCACGTACCGGAGCGAGCGCAGTCCGCGCTCCAGGTGCCAGTGCAGATACGCCGACACCAGTCCGCTGCCCTCCCGGACGTACCGCGGCTCGCACGCGTCCGCGGTCTCCCAGTCTCCCGTGAGCAGCGCGCCGAGCAGTTCGAGGGCCCGCGGCGAGGGTACGACGCTGCCCGGCACCCGGCAGTCGCCGCAGACGGCCCCGCCCGACGCCACGGAGAAGAAGCGGTTCGGGCCGGGTATGCCGCACTTCGCGCAGTCGCCGAAGCTGGGCGCGTAGCCGTTGACGGCGAGGGAGCGCAGCAGGAAGGCGTCCAGCACGAGGTGCGGCGCGTGCTCGCCCCGGGCAAGGGTGCGCAGTCCGCCGACCAGCAGCAGATACTGCTGCACCGCCGGCTCGCCCTCGTGGTCGGTGAAGCGCTCGGCGGTCTCCAGCATGGCCGTGCCGGCCGTGTAGCGCGCGTAGTCGGTCACGATGCCGCCGCCGTAGGGAGCGATGGTCTCGCTCTGCGTGCACAGAGGCAGGCCGCGCCCCACCAGCTCGCTCCCCCGCGCGAAGAACTGCACGTCCACATGGGAGAAGGGCTCCAGCCGGGCCCCGAACTTCGACTTGGTCCGCCGCACCCCCCGGGCCACGGCGCGCACGCGTCCGTGCCCGCGGGTGAGCAGGGTGATGATCCGGTCCGCCTCACCCAGCTTCTGGGTGCGCAGCACGATGCCGTCGTCGCGGAACAGGCTCATGAGCCCATTCTGCCCTCACGCGAGCCCGGGCGGCCGGGCGAGCCGGAGACCAGCAGATGGACATATCGGTGATATCGATGTTTTTCATGACCCGCTCCCCTGCCCGCTCCGGTCCGTCCGCCGCCCCCTCCCCGGCCGCCGGGGAGCGCGCCGCACCGGATCCCCGCGCGTGGCGCATGCTCGCCGTGGCACTCAGCGCCACCTTCATGGCGAGCTTCGACCTCTTCGTGGTCAACATCGCCGCGGCGGCGCTCCACACCGATCTGCGCATGAGCGACGCGGCGCTGGAACTCGTCGTCGCCGGCTACGGGTTCGCGTACGCGGCGGGCCTGGTGACCGGCGGCCGGCTCGGCGACCGGTACGGCTACCGGCGGATGTTCGTCACCGGCCTGTCCGCCTTCACGGCGACCTCGCTGCTGTGCGGGCTCGCCCAGTCCCCGGCCCAACTCGTCGGGGCCCGGCTGGCACAGGGCCTCGCGGCGGCCGTGATGGTGCCGCAGGTGCTCTCGCTGGTCACGGCCCACTTCCCGGCCGCGCACCGGGGCCGGGCCACCGCGTGGTACGGCGCCGTCAACGGGATCGGCGCGGTCACCGGGCAGTTGCTCGGCGGACTGCTGCTGGAAGCGGACGTCCTTGGCCTCGGCTGGCGCACCGTCTTCCTGGTGAACGTGCCGGTCGGCCTGATCGCCGCCGGGTTCGCCCTGCTCGTGCTGCCACCGCCCGCACGGGACCGGACGAGCCGGCGGTTCGATCCACTGGGGGCGGCGGGCGTCACGCTCACCCTGGCCCTGGTCCTGGCGCCGCTGTCGCTCGGCCGCCAGGAGGGCTGGCCGGTGTGGACCTGGATCTGCCCTGCCGTCGCCGTCCCCACGGGCCGGCTGACGCTGGGCTGGCAGCGGACCCTGCGCAAGCGCGGCGGCGACCCCGTGGTGCATCCCGGACTGCTCGGCAACCGCCCCTTCACGACCGTGCTCCTCGCGGTGGGCCTCTTCCAGTCCTACTTCGGCGCCTACCTGTTCACGCTCGCCCTCCTCCTGCAAAGCGGCCTCGGCGCCCGCCCCGTCACGGCAGCCGTGGTCTTCGTCCCCCAGGCCGTGCTGTTCAGCACCGCCTCCCTGCTCAGCGGGCGGCTGACGGCCCGGCACGGAACGGCCGTGCCCGCCGCCGGGGCCGCGCTGATCATCACGGGTCTGACCGCCCTCGCCGCCCACCTCGCGATCGCCGGGAACGACGTCACCGGCCCCGCGCTGATGCCCGCGCTCGCCCTCATCGGCCTCGGCAACGGCCTCCTGCTGCCGCCGCTGATCGGCTTCGCACTGGCCCGCGTCGGCCCGGCGGAGGCGGGGTCCGCCTCCGGCACTCTCAGCACCACCCAGCAGTTCGCCAGCTCCCTGGGGGTCACCGTGTTCGGCATGCTCTTCTTCGTCACGGCCGGCCCCGGCCTGCGCTCGGCCCCCACAGCGATGGTGACCGTCACGGCCGTGTTCGTCACCCTCATCGCGGCGGTCGCGTCCCTGCTGCGGACCATCGCCCGCCACCGCTCCGGCTGAGACGGGGGACGGACCCTCCCGGGAAGGCGGCCGTTCACGGCACCTCGCCCCGGCTGCGGGCGTTGGCGTACGCGGTCGCCGCACTCAGGCGCTCGGCTGGGGTCGCGATGCGTACGGCCTCCGGCTCGACGTCCCACTCCCTGCCGCCGCCGTACGGTCGCAGCTGCACGTACGGCCCCTCGTACCCCATCACCACACCCACCCGTCCGGTGCGGACGTCGACGGCGTACGCCCCGATCGGCAGCCTCATCCCACCTCCGCGACCCGCTCGGCGCGCAGGGCCGCCGTGAGGCGGGCGGCGGCGTCGGCGGAACAGCCGCCCAATCCAACGAGTGGACAGGGCGCCTCACGCGCAACACTCGCCGGGTCGAGCCGGAGCGACGGCAACAGGATTCCGGCGCTCGCGAGCGCCGCCCGCAACTCCTTCACAATGTCCTCCGCCTCTTCGACGCACCGCGCCGAGTGCCGTCCCCCGGGTGATACATGTGCCGCAGACACGTGCTCCCCTTCCTCCCCTTCCTTTGCGGGTTTTACGCTTCGCGTCCTCACGGTGACGCTCTGCATCTACACTTCGGCAGGAGTTCACGCACTACAGGTGAGAGGCAGTAAAGGGGCGTTGCGCGCGGGGCTCACGCAAGTGGATTTGCGGGCCCGGGTTTTCGTCTCCGGCCACAGTGACGGCCACGGCGACGGCGACGGCGGCAGTTGCGTCGAGGTCGCTGCCGGAGCCGCCGGCATGGTCCCCGTCCGCGACAGCAAGGTGCCCGGCGGTGCCGTCCCCCTCAAGGCCCGGCGGCGTGGACGGAGTTCATCCGTACGGTGAGGACCGCCCGCTTCTAGCCAGTGTCGTGCTTCCGCGCTCCGAGTAAAGGGCGCTTCGCGTCGGCTTCGCCGATCGGCCTCCGGCCGACCCTTGACTCGGAGCGCTCCAGCACGGGGAGGAAGCGAGCGGACGGCCCGGAAAGCCGGGCCCCCCAGGTAGGCCGCACGGCCGTGGGCCGGGCAGCACCCGGAGTCGGTCGGCGCGACAGCCCGTCAGGGCACGCCGGGCCGGCTCGGCGTCTGCGGCAAGACCGGGCGGACGCTTCAGCACCTCGCATGCACGCCGGGCCGGCTCAGCGTCTGCGGCAAGACGGAGTCTCGGCGGGGGGCGGATGGGTGGGCGACTCACCGATTGGAGGATCTGTGCCACGGTGGGGCCTCTCCCTCCTCGTCAGGGGCTGCCTCGATGGCACAAATCCTCCAATTGCTCCTGAGCACTACCCCCAAGGCCACCCGAGTCACACCGGCCGCGCCAGTCCCGCCTACCGGGCGATCGCCGCCGAACCCACCCGGCGTGCATGCGAGGTGCCGGCGCGCCCATCCGCCCTGCGGCGGACGCTGAGCCGGCCCGGCGTGCATGTGAGGTGCTGACGCGCCGTCCGCCTCCGGGCGCGGGGCAGCCGACGGGCCCTGCGGCTTACCTGGGCCCCCGCTGCTCCCCCGGCCGCCCGCTCGCTTCTTCCCCGTGCTGGAGCGGGTCGTGTCAAGGGTCGGCCGGAGGCCGATCGGCGAAGCCGACGCGAAGCGCCCTTGACTCGGCCCGTGGAAGCACGACACTGGCCAAGAAGCGGGCGGTCCAACGGTGCCTCGTCCGCTCCGGTCAACGGACGTCAACCGACCTTGCGCAGCTCCCCGTCGGCGAAAACCGCGACGATCACCAGGCTTCCGCCCAGCGCTTCGACGTACCTCGCCACGACATCCGTACCGGAGACCTGGCCACTCTCGATCTGCGAGACACGCCCCTTGCTCACACCCATGCGCTCGGCCACCTGCGCCTGGGTGCAGCCCCGCTCCCGCCGCATCTCGACGAGCCGCCAGGCCCGTGCCTCGGCGAGCAACCGCTGGGCTCCTTCGAGAAACGCGTCGCGCCCGCCGGACAGTTCCTCCGCCCGCTCACGGTGCCCGCCGGTCGACCACTTGGTGTATCCGTTCACTTCCCCGACTCCTTCTTCCGATCAGCCAGGTATTCCGTGTAACGACGTTCGGCGAGCGGGATCGCCTCGTCATACCAGGCGTCCCAGTTTCCGGCTTTGTCCCCCGCCACAAGGAGGATCGCGGATCGCCATGGGTCGAACATGAACAAGAGGCGCATCTCACTCCGGCCAGTCGAGCCCGGACGCAACTCCTTGAGATTGTGCAAGGAAGACCCCTTGACCCGGTCAACCAGAGGGCGCCCCTCGGCAGGTCCATGGCACGCAAGGACCCAGATCGCCTGGTTCACCAGCACGTATGAACCAAGATCGCCTTTCTCCAGATCGTGAAGCCACTGATCCACCTCGGCGGTCAGATAGACGTCCCGCTGTTCTTCCACCTTCAGCCCTTCCGCGAGTTTAGCATTCACTAAACTCGACGCCAGGCGCAGAAGCCGCCGAGATCCCGCATCATCACCCGTACGGGCCGCCCACCGGCCTACCGCCCGTCCGGCACCGTCGCCTCCCGGAGTTCCGGGTCGAGTTCGCCGGCGTCCCGGTGTGCCGTCTCGTGGCGCAGCAACGTCAGGTGGGCCGCGGCCAGGGCCAGCAGGACCCCGATGTTGAGCAGGGCCGCCGCGTGCAGGCCGTCCGTGAAGGCCCTTCGGGCGAGGGCGAGGAGTTCGTCACCGAGCCGTTCCGGCAGCCGGCCGGCGGCCTCGGCGGCGCCGCCCAGGGTGGCGCGGGCGGCCTCGGTGAGGTCGGGTCCGATGCGGCCCGGAAGGCTGCCGCCGTCCATCGTCGCCCGGTACACGGCCGCGGCGACGGATCCGGCGACGGCCACGCCCAGCGCCTCGCCCAGGTTCGCGCCGGTCTCCCCGACGCCCGAGGCGTTGCCGGCACGTTCGGGTGGGGCGCTGCTAATGATCACGTCGTTGGTCAGGGCGAGCGCCGCCTGGATGCCGAAGGAGGCGATGGCGAAGGCGATGACGGCGGGGACCGGTCCGGATGTCGTGCGTGCCTGGGTGAGCAGTACCAGGCCCGGTACGGACAGCAGGAACCCACCCGACATGATCCAGAGCGGGTTCGTCCGGTTCGCCGCGAGCGGGGCCAGCAGCGCGCCCACCACGCCCGCCGCCACCGCGGGCAGCGTCCACAGCCCGGTCGCCAGGGGGGACAGTCCCAGCACCAGTTGGAAGTACTGCAGGAGCAGGAACTGCGTGCCGGTCACCGCGAAGAGCCCGAGGGTCAGCCCGCCGAGCGACACCCCGAACGCCGGGCGGGAGAACAGCCTCAGGTCGAGCATGGGGTCGGCGAGCTTCAACTGCCTGCGCACGAAGACCGCACCGAGGCAGAGTCCCGCGACCATGCTCAGCAGCGGCAGTGCGTGGAGGCCGTGCTGGGCGATCTGTTTGAAGCCGTAGACCACCGGCAGCACGGTCGCGATGGACAGGGCGGCGCTGAGCGGATCGAGCCGCCCGGCCTGCGGGTCGCGGAATTCGGGCAGCAGCAGCGGGCCGGCGATCAGCAGGACGATGCCCACCGGCACCCCGAGCAGGAACACCGAGCCGTACCAGTAGTGCTCCAGGAACAGCCCGCCGATCAGCGGGCCGATCATTCCGCCGATGCTGAAGTTGGTCATCCACACCGCGACCGCGATCCGCCGCTGCCCCGGGTCGCGGAACATGTTGCTGATCAGGGAGAGCGTCGACGGCATCAACGTGGCCCCGGCGACCCCGAGCAGCGCCCGCGAGGCGATGAGCATCCCCACGCCGGACGAGCAGGCGGCGAGCAGCGAGGCCGCTGCGAAGGCGGCGGCACCCGAGAGCAGGAGTCTGCGGCGCCCGATCCGGTCCCCCAGCGTTCCCATGGTGGCGAGGAAGCCGGCGACCATGAAGCCGTAGATGTCGATGATCCACAGCAGTTCCGTGGTGCTCGGATGCAGTCGCTCGCTGAGGTGGGGCGCGGCCAGGTGCAGCACGGTCATGTCGAGACCGATGAGCATCGTCGGCAGCGCGAGGACGGCCAGTCCGGTCCATTCCCGTCGTCCGGCCCGCGCCGGAACCCCGGCACGGGCGTCTGACGTGCCCCGGGCCACCGGCGTCAACCGGTCGCTCGGGAGGAGACCGGCGCGCCCCGGTAGGCGTCCAGCAGGCGGCGTACGGCGTAGGTGACCGGGACCGGATGGCGCAGCGCCTCGTCGGGTGTCAGCCATACGGCCGAGGTGCCCTCCGGGCCGAGGTGCACCGTGAGGCCGGTGTCCACCGCGTCGGCGGTGCGGTAGACGTGCCACAGATGGGCGTCGGCGCCGCGGCGGCAGCCGTCACCGGGTACGGGGATGCGGGCCAGGTGTTCCAGCGGCGCACCGGCGATGCCGGTCTCCTCCCGGAGTTCGCGCGCCGCCGCCTCGCCGGGGTGCTCGCCGCACTCGACGTGTCCGGCGGGGATCGTCAGGCCGAAGGGGAACGCCGTGCGGTCGAAGAACAGGAGGCGGCCGCGGACGTCATGGACGAACACGCCCGCCGTCTCGTGCCAGTATTCGCCGTCGGCGTCCGTCCACCACCGGACCGCGGGATCGAGCACCAGCGCACGGTCGGCGGTGTGACCGCAGGCGGGGCACACGCAGTGCCGCCGGCCGCCGGTGGTGCGCCACTCCACCGGCTCGCGGTGGCAGCGCAGACAGTAGTGGTGCTCGGCGCCGTCGTTCAGCGCGTGCGGTGGAAGGAAGTCCAGTTTCATGTCTCATCACCGATCTCCGGCCTCCCGTCACGGACGTGCCGGACGTGCCGGGCGCGCCGGACGGCGCGGCTTCGCGCGGCGGACAGCCCGGTGTCCTGGGCGCGAAGCCGGGCGCGTCGGCCGACGGGCCCGTCAGTCGTCCAGGCCGTACCGGAGGAACAGCTCCTTGTCGCCCGCGACATAGGAGGTGTCGGTGATCACCGTCTGGTCGGACGGGCCCCGGCTGCACATGCACATGTGCCGGCCGGTGGAGACGACCCGCGCCGCACGGGCGCCGCCCGAGGTCATGATCTCCTCCGCGATGTCCTTCACGAGGTGCTCCTGGATCTGGAACCTGCGGCTGAACGCCTGTACCAGCCGGGGGAACTTGCCGAGGCCCAGGATCCGGTCGCCGGGCACGTACGAGATCGCCACCTTGCCGTAGAAGGGCAGGAAGTGGTGCGCGCAGATCGAGTAGTAGTTGATGTCGTGCACGCGGACCACGCCGGCGTGCTCGCCCTTGACCTCGACCGTGGTCTTGAGGATGGTCGAGGTGTCGATCTCGTAGCCGCTCAGCAGTTCGCGGTAGGCCCGTACGATACGGGGTTCGCATTCCGGTTCCTGGTACCAGTCGAGCGCGCGCTTGTCGGTCGTGACGTTCTGTTCGAGCCACTCGGCGATGCTGCTCATGAAACACCTCCTGATGGACGCCCCATGGCGCCTTGAGTGCTGCTGTTTCAGGTCGGCCTGCGGCCGGCTCCGCGAAAGCGGTTGCCCGAGGAACTCGATCACGACGTTCCGATGGGATCCGACGGGATCCGATGGGATCGGTCGCTGTTGTCGACCAGAGTCAGAAGCGCGTACGCACGTGCTGTGAACAGCAGCTTCGTGCTGACTGTGCCATGCTGCCCGCCACTGTCCGGAGCACGCAACTTGTCGGAGATGTCCGAGTGACCCGTCACTCTCCCGGCCTCTCCCGGCAGAGGCGGCCGCCGTCGCGGGCCGCCGTGGCCGCCGCGACGTCGAGCCGCCTCGCAGGGTTCAGCCGGACGCCGTGCTCGGTTCGGGCTCGGGGTCCGGGTCGCTGGGCTCGGTGGCCTCCCACAGCACGTTGAAGCGGTTGACCCGCTCCTCCACGTGCTGCCGGGTCATCTTCAGCAAGGTCTTGGCGGGCACGATCTCCACGTCCGGCTCGGTCTCGTAGGAGAGCTCCCCGTCGAAGAGGATGAAGTCGTTGAGCGGGGTCACCTGGGCGCGCGGCGGCAGCAGCGACCGGACCGCGATGCGCGCGTCGATGCCGAACTCCCGGTGCCGGTCGCACAGTCGTTCCAGGCTCTCCGTGCGCTCCTCGGGCCTGCTGACGAGGAACAGCCGCCGCACCTCCACACCGCGCTGCTTGATCGCCTCTTCCTGCGCCTTCAGATAGCGGTTCGCGGGCTCGCTGAACCAGAAGTCACGGTCCACCGAGGTGCTGGTCGCGTACACCGTCTTCCTGGCGCAGGTGGTGAGATCGATCAGCCAGTCGTGGTTCTCTCCGGGGCAGTCGGCGCTGCCGTTGCTGAGGCTCTCCATCAGCGAGGCGAGCCGGCCGATCTCCTCCTGGGCGAAGGTCTTGACGATCTCCGAACCGTGCTCGCCGACCTGGGTGTACTTGCGGGCCAGCCGGGTCACCCCGTCGGAGCGGAGCACCGACCGGTCCACCTGGCTGAACAGCTCCGTGGCGTCGTTGATCTTGGCGAAGCTCTCGTCGACGGCCGCGCGCATCTGCGCGTGGTGCTCGGCCAGGCTGTCCTTCATCTCGCGGATGCGCTTCTTGTGGCCCGCCTCCATGGTCTCCAGCCGCTGCTCGAACTCCACGAGGTACTGGATGATCAGCGCGGCGCCGCCGAGGACGACGGACACGGTCAGCTGCCACACCTGGTTCTTGTCCTGGTTGAGGACACTGGTCAGGACCCAGGTGCCGCCGGCGACTAAGACCGTGAACAGTGTCTTCCTGAGGAGCTTCGGAATCTGCGTCTGATCCTGGGTCCTCGGCGCGGTCCTGACTTCCCCTGTCGATGCTCCGTTCATATGAGCCTCCCCCGTCGGGTGTGTCGTTGTGCCGCCCTTCAGCGCGTACTCAGTGCCTCGTGCAGCAACGGAACGGCCTGGACGGCCAGTTGGTCGCGGATGCGCTGGACCAGGGTCTGCCACTGGCGGGTGAACCCCGGTTCCCGTTCCAGCACGTCCCACAGGTGGCCCAGCGTGCGGTCCACGTGGGCGCGGGGCATCCACAGATGCAGTAGGTGATCGACGGCCGGGCGCAGGGCCAGGACGGCCGAGGGGCCGTCCGCCGCGCCGAGCCTGCTGCTGTCGAGCATGTGCACCACGGTCGTCAGCAGCCAGTCGTGCAGGGCGAGGTCCTCGCACAGACCCGCCGCCGCGGCGGCCGGGGTGTCCTGCGGCAGCCGCAGCTGAACGGTCCGCAGCCCGTCCTCGGCGAGCGTGAAGCGCTCCAGTGACGGCCCCTCGCCCTCGGGGGCGCGCCGTGCGGCCCAGCGCAGATGGGTGCGCCGGGACTTGAAGGGTGCCTTGTGGTCGAGCAGCGGATGGCGCACCACCTGGGCGAACAGACCCTCGGCGATCATCCCGAGGTCCAGTTCGCCGCGTCCGCCGCCCCGCAGCACGCCCTCGGCGGTGGCCTGTTCGGGGAGCTTCCCGAAGGGTTCGACCAGGCCGGGCCTGACGAGGTAGTGGCCCCAGGGGCGGCGCATGTCGGGGCCGGCGGCCGGGGCGCTGAAGTAGGCGGTGGCCTGCAGGACGCGGCCTTCGGTGAGCGCGGCGCGGGCGGCCACCGTGCCGACGCCGCGCACCTTGGCTCCGTTGGAGGTGGGCAGCCGGCAGTCGACTCCGGTGAGGACCTCCGGGGAGAGCGCGTACAGGTTGGGGCGTTCGGAGACGCGGACCAGTTCGTCGGCGCGCAGCCGCAGCAGTTGGGCGGCGGCCCGGCCGTCCAGCGCCTGGAAGGACGGCAGCAGGCCGGTGCGCACCTCGCCGCAGGCGAGAACCGGGCGGGCCGACTGTCCGGGGGCCGGCATCTCAGGTCTCCCCGGGGGAGAAGGCGGGGGCGGGCTCCTCGTAGAACACGTAGGTGGCGCGCTGCGCGACGGCCGCCGGCACGGTGGCGCCCTCGCGCGCGGAGCGCTCGGCGACCTGCCGCAGCGCGCCCGCGTCGACGTCCGTCTGGTCGAGGATGAGCCGGACGGCGTCCTCGACGGCCAGGAAGCGGTTCGGCATCAGGGTGCAGGTGCGGTACGCGCTGAAGGGTGTCGCGGAGGCGTTGAGCTGGATCAGCGGCGGCAACCGGTCCCAGTCGTAGGGGAAGTCGGCGCCGTTCCAGGGGCGCGGGGTGAGCACGGGCTCGCCGAGGTGGCGCAGGAGGCCGAGGCGGGCCAGTTGCCAGACGGCGGCGAGGAACGGGCAGGACCACAGGCGTTGTCCGTCCTTCTCCGACCACAGTTCGACGTCCATGAACACGGAGTGGTTGCGGGCCGCGGTCTCCTGGGGCGGCTGCCAGACGCTGACCTCCATGGCGCGGCGGGAGGTGGGGCTGCGCTGCCCGTTGGCGAGCCAGCCGGTCTGGCTGACGGGCGGGCGGGAGCCGTGGCTGCCCGGCGGCGGCGACTCGACGAGGCGGTGCATCACGGCCTCGGCCAGCTCGATCTTGTCGGCGACGGCGCAGCCCGATTCGCGGGCGAGGTAGTCGATGACCAGTCCGGCCCGCTCGGCCTCTTCGAGGATCACGGGGACGAGTTCGGCGGGCGTGGAGAAGCGGGTGAAGTAGTCGTCGACGAGGAAGCAGGTGCTGATGCGGGGCCGCTTGCCGCCGGTGCGGCGGGCGGCGGCGGCACGGGCGGCGTCCACCCAGATCCGTACCTCGGCGAAGTGCTCACGCAGCCGCTCGGGGCCGGCCTCGAAGTCCTCCATGTAGAGGTGGCCGAGCTCCAGGGAGAGGTGGGACAGCGGGACGGACTGGGTGCGGGGCTCTGCGGTGGTCTCGCGGAACACGGCTTCCGTCACGGCTGCTCCCAGTACTTGTCGTCGGTGAGCCGTCCGGCCAGCTCGCTCAGCGCCTCCCAGGTCTCCCTGTTGGCGATCTGGCTGTCGAGCACGTCCTCGTCGGTGATGAGCTGTTCGCGCCACTGCAGGACGGGCTCCAGGGGCACGGAGCCGAGGACCTGGCTGTAGCCGATGCCCTGGGCGGAGGCGAGGTGCTTGAGGTCCCGGTCGCACTCGCGCATCCACGCCGACTGGGTGGCCGACACCTGGGACCACAGGGCCGACTCGGGATCGGGGACGGCGGCCCGTACGAAGCGGATGACGGCGCGCAGCGCGTCCTCGTCGTGGCCGCGGGCCACGCCTCCGGCGACGATGCCGCGCCTGCCGAAGACCAGGCTGGCGGCGGCGGCCACGTGCTGGCGGGTCCAGCGGTGGAAGACGAGCCAGCGGAACTGCACGCCGCTCATCTCGCGCTGCGCGGTGGCCTCCAGGACCATGTCGACGGCGTAGCTGCGGCCGGCGCTGAGGTCGACGACGATCAGGTCGAACTCGCTGTTGAGCCGGAGCAGGAGGTCCACGCAGCGGCGCAGGTTGTCGTCGGTGGTGGCGAACTCGCCGCCGCTGAGGTCGCCGGGCATGAGCACCAGGCGGCCGGAGCCGGGCGGCCGGTTGCGCAGCACCCGGTGCTCGGTTTCGGACCAGACGTCGACGCGGGCCGGTTCGCCGACGTCGCCCACCAGATAGGAGTGCAGTCCGCGGTCCTCGGCGGCCTGGCGTGCGTCGGGCACGTCGAAGACGGCCGACGCGGTGGGCGAGCCGAAGTCGAAGTCCAGGTAGCAGACGTCGTCGCCGGCCAGCGCGCGGTGGTAGGCGAGGTTGGCGCTGGTGACGGAGCGGCCCGTGCCTCCCTTGTCGGAGGCGGCGAACAGGAGCACGGCTCACACCCCCTGGGCCGCGGCTTCGCGGGCCCGGGCCAGGGCGTCCAGCTGTCCGAGGACGTCGAGGGCCAACGCGCAGGCGGTGCCGGGTTGTTCGTCCACGAGCGTGCGAGCGCGGCGCAACTTGACCTCGATGCCCCTGAGTTCCAGGCCGCGGTTGCCCTCGCTGGCGGGCGCGGGCTCCATCTGCTCGTTGCCGAGGAGGTGCGTGGACTCGCTCAGCAGCGCCTGGGCGAGGTCGGTCAGTTTCGTGCTGCGGATCGGCGGCTGCTTGTACATCTCCTGGACCTGGACCATCACCTCGGTGACGCGTTCGGTGATGCTCCAGGACACCGGTACGTCGAGGGACGGGGAGTCCGGGTAGGCGGCGTGGACGTTGTCCCACAGGCCGACGGCCTCGCCGTCGCGCAGGCGGCGGCGCCACACGTGGCCGAAGATGTCCTCGGCGAGTCTCAGCAGCCGGTCGTGTGCGTCGAGGTTGCGGGAGAGCGTGCACAGCTGGATGGTCCGCTTGAGCAGCTGCGCCGAGAAGTCGGTCATGGTCCACTGCATGGGCGGGCCGATGCGTTCGCTGCCCTGCAGCGGCAGGGTGACGCCGGGGTTGTGCAGCCGGACCATGGGGTCGTCGCGGGTCATGCGGCTGGTGATGCGGCCGCGTTCGGCGAGGCGTTCCATGATCCTGACGGTGCGGGTCAGGTCGTCGTCGGTGGCCCGGCGGCGCATCAGGTCGTGGATGAGGATGGCGGCGACGGAGAGGGAGAAGTACTCGGATTCCAGCTTCTGGCCGGTGGTGCGCCAGGGGATGTCCTCCAGGGGCCAGCGGTCGGTGTCGAAGCGCGCGATGCCCGACCAGAACTGCTGGGTGATCTCCCATCGGAGGCGTAACGCCTCGGCGAGCTTCTGCTGTTCGGGGTTGAGCAGGCCCAGGGTGAGGGTCCGGTCGGAGAACAGGTCCTGGATGCCGTCGAGGGCGACGACGGTGAAGTAGAGGTACGGCACCGCGTTGGCGACGCCCTGGGGCTGGGTCCCGATCGGTTCGTCGGTCTCCACCTCGGGCGCGTCCTTGATGATGCTCCAGCCCCAGCCGCACTCGAAGAGCTGGCTCTCGTCCTTGAGGCCCTCCTCGACGTCGAGGCCGAGGGTGAGGCTCTCCCCGATGGCGGCGCGCAGCGCGCGGAAGCGGCGCTGGAACTTCTGCACGACGTGGCGCTGCGACAGCCGCCCCTGGCCGAGGAGTTCGCACAGCGTACGGCCCTGGGAGGAGTCGGTGTCGAAGACGTTGACGGTGAAGGAGCGCAGCAGGCTCACCATGGCGGCGGTGAGCCGGGCGCTGGTGGCGAGGCGCAGTTCCTGGATGGTCTCCAGGACGTCGCTGCGGCGGGTCTTGGACTCGTAGACCTTGAGGAAGCCGAGTGTGGCCAGGCACAGGGTGATGGACATCGAGTACGAGTCGACCACCCCGAGCTCACGCTGTTCCTTGGTGAGGTCCCGGTCCTTGTCCCTGGAGGAGAAGTAGTAGCCGCCGGCGAACGACGGCCGCTTGTCCTCGCCGGTGTGCATGCGCATGAACTGGGCTGCTGCGGCGACGAGGTTCGCGGGGATCTCCAGCCGTCCGCCGGCCTTGCGCATCGTCTGCTGGACGTCGTCCTGTGTGGTGTCCGGGTCGTCCAGCCGGAAGGCCGGGATCTCGGTGGCCGGGTACAGCAGGCAGAGCAGGCGCTCCGCGTCGGCGACGCTGCTCTCTCCGCCCCATTTGCCCCATGCCCACTCCCCACCGTCGAAGGAGTGGCGGGCGATCGCCTGCCAGATGTCCAGCAGATGCTGGCGTGGCTTGATCTGCATCCCATGCCCCTCACACAGGCCGCGCTGCCATCAGCTCGGTGAATTCTCTGTTCTCTTGTCGAAGCCGCGCTCCTCAACTGGTCGGAATATCGGACTCCGAATTCCTGCGACCCCAGGCGACGATCATTCCCGAATACCCCTCGCGCAGGGCGGCCGACGCCTTGAGCCGCGTCGTCTTGAACTCCCGGGCGAAAGGCACCAGGCTCTCGTGCACCTCCGACTCTCCCACGTCGCACGCGGGGAAGAAATGCTCACCCGCGTGATACCCCATGGAATGCTCCATGAACGCGGCGGCGAAGGGCGCGCCGGGGGCCAGGGCGCGCAGGAAGCACTCGACGCCCCGGGCGAACTCCTTGTGGGAGGTGGTCATCGACTCCGCGACGAAGAACATGGTCCCCATGGACCACTGCCCCTCGTGGCGCACGAGGTCGAAGAGGTTGCCCGACCGGACCCGGACGGTGTCGCGGAACTTCGCCCGCGGGTCCATGTCCAGGGCGCCGTACACGTCGTTCTTGCACAGGACGCGCCAGAACTGGTCCCAGTTCGCGTCGTAGGAATCGACCTGGCTCTCCAGGTAGCGCACATTCGCGGATGAACGCTCCAGGAGGGTGATCTCGTCGCACCACGGCAGCATGGCGAGTGCGGGATAGAGGTTCGCGCCGGCGCCCACATCGATACCGGAGACCGGCCCGGGGGGCGGCGTTCGGAAATGATCGCCGAAATGATCGCGTACGATGTGGAGGATCTCCGCGTCCTCTGCCTGAAGGTCGCGGTAATTGTGATCTACGTAGGCGATGGGGTCGAATGCGGCCCACGATACGTCCGCATTCAGTTGAGTATCCCCCGACGATCTCAAGGTCATTGGCTTACGGTACCAACGCCGGGGACCCCGCGGATCCCCTCCGGCCAAATGTCATGGAACGCGACTACGGCACATGGGGCGCACCGGGGGCGCACCGGGGCGAATGACTTTTTGGACCTGATCCCACCTTGAAGGGCCAGATCGCCCCGCTCAAGATGGTCGGAACTCTGTCGAACACACCCGAACGGCAGAGATCACGCGTCCCACCCGTATCACCCGTACGGGTGTCAACGCGTCCTTGACTCCTTTCCGCTTGGGGGGCGGCATGGCTGCGTTTCCACAGGAACGTTTCTCTTCGCATGGGGGCCGGACCGGCCCGGCACTGTTCCACGACCGGGGGCTCGTCGACCGGACGCTGACGATGAGGGGAGTCACGGAGGAGGACCTGCCCGAACTCGTCCGCGTCGACAGGGAGGCGTTCCCCGACGACCCCTACCCCTACTTCGTGCTCCGCCAGCTCTTCGACCTGCACGCGGACCAGTTGCTCGTCCTCGACGACGGGGAGCGCCTGCACGGCTACGTCCTGTTCGTCATCTCACCGGACAGGTACCGGGGTTGGATCGTCAGCCTCGGCGTCACCCGCGACCAGCGGGGGCGCGGGCTGGGCCGGCGGCTGATGCTGGAGGTGCTGCGCCGGCTGCGCGCCGAGAGCGTCCGCGAGATCCGGCTGACGGTGGAGCCGGCGAACGACGCCGCGATCACGCTGTACCGGTCGCTCGGTTTCTCGTCCGACGAGGGCGTGCGCAAGGACTACTTCGGCGCCGGGGAGGACCGGCTCATCATGACGCTCGGGCTGTGAACCTCACGGCGGGGGGCCGTGCGGCCCATGAGGCCCGCTCAGGCGGTGAAGCGCCGCACGTACCGCCGCTGCCAGGGCGTCTCCACGGCGTGCCGGTCGTAGTGTGCGCGGACGTACGCCACGGCGTCCCGCGGCGGTACGCCGTCCAGCACGGCGAGGCAGGCCAGCGCCGTGCCGGTGCGGCCGCGACCGCCGCCGCAGGCGACCTCGACACGCTCGGCGGCGGCGCGGTCCCATGCCCCGGCAAGCAGCCGGCGCGCCTGGGAACGGCTGCCGGGCAGGCGGAAGTCGGGCCAGCGCAGCCAGTCGGCCTCCCAGGGCACCTCGGGCGGCGGGCTGCCGAGGAGGTACAGGGCGTACGACGGAACGGGCCCGTCCGGCAGCGGCCGGCGCAACGCCCTCCCGCGCACGAGCCGCCCGGACGGCAGCCGCAGGACACCGGGACCATCGGGATCCCAACTCGTCTGCGGCTGAGGAGGGTTGCCGGAGCGGTCCGGGCGGCTGCCGGGTCCGTCCGGGGTCCTTCCGGCGGCGTCGGGGGCCACGCGGGCGTGTGCCTCACCGGTGCGGGCGCCGCCCGCAGGCGCCTCAGGGCTGCCGGTCTCCGGGTCGCGGTCGGTCATCGGCCCAGTGTCGCCCGGCGGCCGGGCCGGGGCAGGGCGTTTCGCGGGCAGCGGACCGGCGGCCGGGCGCGGCGCCGCGTTCCGCCGGCGGCGGATCGACGGCCGGGCACGGGCACGGTCCGCCGCAGACGACGGACCGGCGGTCAAGCACGCCACCACCTCCCGCCACCGCCTCCCGCCACCGGCGCCCGCGGCTTCTCGGGCGAGTCGGCCGCCGGGCACCGCTTCCGCTGCCACCATCCTGTGCGGGAGGGCGAGCCGGCGCGCGAGCCCGTGCGGCAGGCGGCACGCCCCTCCCCGGCCACCGCCGTGGCCGACGTACCCGACCAGAGAACGCCAGGGAGCCCTGATGACCCTGCCCGCCCCGCTGACCGGTGTCGTCCCGCCCGTCTGCACCCCTCTGACGCCGGAAGGCGAGGTCGACGTCCCCTCGCTGCTCGGGCTCGTGGACCATCTGGTGACGGGCGGGGTGGACGCCCTGTTCGTCCTGGGGTCGTCCTCGGAGGCGGCCTACCTGACGGACTGCCAGCGTCGGTCGGTGGTGCGGACGGTGGTGGCGCACGTGGCCGGCCGGCTGCCGGTCCTGGCCGGGGCGATCGACATGACGACGCCGCGTGTGCTGGACCACGTGGCATACGCGGTGGAGGCGGGCGCGGACGCGGTGGTCGTCACGGCGCCGTTCTACACCCGGACCCATCCCGCCGAGATCGCCCGCCACTACCGGCTGGTCGCCGGCCGCTCCCCCGTGCCGGTGATCGCCTACGACATCCCCGTCTCCGTCCACACCAAGCTGAGCGCCGAGCTGGTCCTGGAGCTCGCCGCGGACGGGACGCTGGCCGGTCTGAAGGACTCCAGCGGGGACCTGGCCGGCTTCCGCGCGGTCGTCACGGGCGCCCGTGCGCGGGCCGGCATCACGGGCTTCAGCGCGCTGACGGGATCCGAGCTGGTCGTGGACTCGGCCCTGGCGCTGGGCGCGGACGGGGCGGTGCCGGGCCTGGCGAACGTGGACCCGGAGGGCTACGTCCGTCTGGACCGCCTGTGCCGTGCGGGCGACTGGGACGCGGCGCGGGCGGAGCAGGAGCGGCTGTGCGCCCTGTACGGGATGACGGGCGTCGGGGACAGGGCCCGGATGGGCGCGAGCTCGTCGGGCCTGGGGGCGTTCAAGGCGGCGCTGTACCTGCGGGGGGTGATCGCCTGCCCGGCGACGGCCCAGCCGCAGGTGCCCCTGTCGGAGGGGGAGATGGAACGGGTGGGGAAGCATCTGGCGGCGGCCGGGCTGCTGTAGTCGTCACCCCAGGTCGCCGAGGGGGATCCGCCGGAACTCGATCGTGTCGTACGGGCCGGTGGTGCCCGTCTCGTACAGGATCCCCACCGTCGCGCGGCCGAGCTGTACCAGGTCGCTGTAGGCCGCCCGCCGCGGGGACAGCGTCAGTGCCCTGGTGAAGGTGTGCCCGCCGTCGGTGCTGCGCCAGATCGCCATCGCCCGCCGCGCGGTGGGCACGGAGGGACCGGAGAAGAGCAACGGCGCGCCGCGGCCGCGGAGTTGCAGGAGGCCGGCCTGGACGACCGGGACGTCGTCCAGGGTGTGCTGCACGGCGTAGGGGCGGTCCAGGCTCCGGCCGCCGTCGCCGGAGTAGCTGTCGAGCCGGTTGCCCGCGCTGCTGCCGTTCTGGTCGCGGGAGCTGAAGTAGAGCCTGCCGTCGGCGAGTTGGGCGACGCTGGTCTCGTTGGCGTTGTCGTACCCGTCGTAGGAGTCGTCGACGGAGCCCAGGTGCCAGGTCCGGCCGCCGTCATCGGAGAGCATCGCGTGCGCGCCGTGGTACCTGGCCTCCTGTCCGGTGCCGGTGGAGCCCTTCGGCGGTGCGGCGGAGTGGTTGGCGGGGACGACGAGACGGCCGGCGTGCGGGCCCCGGGTGAGGGCGACCGCATGGCCGGGGCCGGTCGCGTACCAGCGCCAGTCCGCGCGTTTCACCTGGGCCGTGATGTCCCGAGGGGCCGTGAAGTGCCGCCCGTCGTCATGGCTCGCCTGGACGAAGACACGGCGGCTCTGCGCGGGCGTCACCTCGCCGCGCATGATCTGCGCCTCGGTCACCGCACCGCTGTTGTAGGACGTGACCAGGACGATCCGGCCGGTGCGCGGGTCCACCACGGGCGCCGGGTTGCCCCGGGTGTCTCCCCGGCCGGCGGCGACCACGGTCATCGGGCCCCAGGTGCAGCCGCCGTCGGTGGACCGCCTGAGGACGACATCGATGTCACCGTTGTCGCCGGCGCCGCCGTGCCGTCCTTCGGCGAAGGCCAGCACGGTCCCCTTCCGGGTCGTGACCGTCGCCGGGATCCGGTAGGCGGCGTAGCCGCCCCGGCCCGCGGTGTACGGCACGGAGGGGGCGCAGCCCCGCCCGGGGTGCGGTGCGGCGGCCGCCGTGCCCGTGGCCGCGAGGGCCGTCAGGAGACCGGTGGCGGCCGCGAGCACGGCGCCGCGCCTGGTGGCGGTCATGGCAGGCTCCCTGCGCTGGGGCGGGCACGGGACACGGGATGTCCGGTCGCGCTTCAGTGTGCCGGCTCGTGGAGCACGGGTCTCCTACGACGGTGTGCGCGCCGCCGCCAGCAGCCGGGTCACATCGTCCGAGCAGATGGTGAGCGCCGCGCCGACGGTGGCGAGGACCTCGCGCTCGGCGACGGTGTAGGGGCCGTCCGCGAGGGCGATGCGGGCGCCCTTCAGCAGGATGGACTCCCGGCCGGTGGGGGCGAGGTGGGGGGCGAGCGGGTCCAGGGCCTCGTGGAGCTCTATGGCCAGGCTGGCGCCGCCCGGTTCGCCGCAGAAGCGGCCGGTGTCGGCGGCCAGGGCGTCGACCAGGGCGCTGAGGCTGTCCGCCGTGCAGTCCTCGAAGCCGGCGGCGCGGACCGCGGACGCGGCCGTCTCCAGGGATGTGCGGGAGCCGGTGCCGCCCGCGGCGAGGACGGCGAGGGCCACCGTGTGGACGGCGTCGCGGAGCATCGCGGAGAAGCGGGTGGTGGTCGGGTGGTCGAGGACGTCCGTGCCGTAGTGGCGGCCGCAGGCCGCGCACTCCACGACCGGGCCGGTCTCGCCGCGCGGCAGCACGGGCAGGCCCGCCAGGGAGAGGCCGCGGCGTCCGGTGAGCCGCTGGTAGTTGCGGTCGCCCCCGCAGCCCGGGCAGAAGAACTCTCCGTCGCCGACGGCGGTCCACGTGGTGCGGACACCGAGGAGACGCGCGGCACGGCCCTTGCGGACTCCACGGCCGTTGCGTCCCCGTTCTGGCAGCACGTCGCACCTCCGAAACGGCACGGCAACATCGCCGTGCTGGCGTGATGTTAGCCACATCGTTGATGCGAAGTCAGTACCCCGGACGAGACCTCTCTGTGATCTTCGGCGGAAATGGCCGGTCCGCGACGCGGCCCTGCGCGCCCCCGGGGGCGGGCAGGGCCGTGAAGCCGCCGGTCAGAGGGTCAGCGGGCGGCGCGGTTGACGGCGGAGACGACGGCCTTCAGTGAGGCACGTGTCGTATTCGCGTCGATGCCGATGCCCCACAGGACCTTTCCGTCGATCGCGCACTCGATGTAGGAGGCGGCCTGCGCGGAGGCGCCCTCGCTCATGGTGTGCTCCTGGTAGTCCAGGAGGCGTACGTCGATGCCGATGTTCTCCAGGGCGTCGAAGAACGCCGAGATCGGGCCGTTGCCGGTGCCGGTCAGGACGGTGTCCTCGCCGTCGACCGTGGCCTCGACGGTGAGGGTGTCGACGCCGTCCTTGTCGGTGGTCGTCTGGCCCGTCCTGACCTGG
Organism: Streptomyces sp. PSU-S4-23; assembly: GCF_055632315.1. Taxonomy (NCBI): domain Bacteria; kingdom Bacillati; phylum Actinomycetota; class Actinomycetes; order Kitasatosporales; family Streptomycetaceae; genus Streptomyces; species Streptomyces sp. PSU-S4-23. The sequence continues at coordinate 2,721,573 of NZ_JBVMUU010000002.1, forward strand.
ATGCGGCCCCAGGGGTTGCCGGGGTTCGGCAGGTACTCGTCCTGGAAGACCGACCAGATCTCCTTCGGTGTGACCTCGCCGCCCTCGGCGTCCGTCTTCGCCTGGATGATCCTGGAGAACTCGATCTGCATCCGGCGCGGCAGGTCCAGCTTGTGGTCGTTCTTGAGGACGTAGGCCACGCCGCCCTTGCCGGACTGCGAGTTGACGCGGATGACCGCCTCGTAGGAGCGGCCGACGTCCTTGGGGTCGATCGGCAGGTACGGCACCGCCCACTCGATCTCGTCGACGGTCCGGCCCTGGGCCGTCGCCTCGGCCTCCATGGCGTCGAAGCCCTTCTTGATGGCGTCCTGGTGGGAGCCGGAGAAGGAGGTGTAGACGAGGTCGCCGATGTAGGGGTGGCGCGGGTGGACCTCCATCTGGTTGCAGTACTCCCAGGTGCGGCGGATCTCGTCGATGTGGGAGAAGTCGATCTGCGGGTCGACGCCCTGCGAGAAGAGGTTCATCCCCAGGGTGACCAGGTCGACGTTGCCGGTGCGCTCGCCCTGGCCGAACAGGCAGCCCTCGACGCGGTCGGCGCCGGCCATCACGGCCAGCTCGGCGGCCGCCACCGCGGTGCCGCGGTCGTTGTGGGGGTGGGCGGACAGGCAGACGTACGCGCGGCGGGAGAGGTTGCGGTGCATCCACTCGAAGCGGTCCGCGTGCGTGGACGGGGTGGAACGCTCCACGGTGGCGGGCAGGTTCAGGATGATCTCGCGGTCCGGGCCGGGCTGCCAGACGTCCATGACCGCCTCGCAGACCTCCAGGGCGAAGTCCAGCTCGGTGTCGGTGAAGATCTCGGGGCTGTACTGGTAGCCGAACTCGGTCTCGGGGCCCAGCAGCTTCTCGGCGTACTCCATGACCAGCCGGGTGCCGTCGACGGCGATCTGCTTGATGTCGTCCTTGGAGCCGCGGAAGACGACCCGGCGGAAGACCGGGGCCGTCGCGTTGTAGAGGTGCACGTTCGCGCGCCGGGCGCCCTTCAGGGACTCGACGGTCCGTTCGATCAGGTCCTCGCGGGCCTGGGTGAGGACGGAGACGGTCACGTCCTCGGGGATCGCGCCCTCCTCCTCGATGATGGAGCGCACGAAGTCGAAGTCGGTCTGGCCGGAGGCCGGGAAGCCGATCTCGATCTCCTTGTAGCCCATCTTGACCAGCAGGTCGAACATCGCGCGCTTGCGGGCCGGCGACATGGGGTCGATCAGGGCCTGGTTGCCGTCGCGCAGGTCCGTGGACAGCCAGCGCGGGGCCTGGGTGATCCGCTTGTCCGGCCAGGTGCGGTCGGGGATGTCGACCTGCTCGTAGGGGCGGTACTTGTGGATCGGCATGGACGTGGGCTGCTGGCGGTTCGCCATGGTGCGTAGGCTCCTCGTGAGGTCCGGAAGGACGGCCGACGGCGCAACGCCGAACTCCGCGGGGAGGGGGTCGGCCTCGACTACAGGCCCTCGCCGCGGCAGCTAAGGAGGAGCAGCCCGAAACGCATGATGCTCCGCATGCTAGCCGAGCCGCGCCGGATGCGTGGGCCCGTATCAGTATGCGGGACCGGAGTGACATTCCAGACATAAAGTGTCTCGACTCACAAAGACATGCAAACCTCGCCTCCTGCCACTTTCCCGCGAACCGCGCGATCCCCTTCCCCGCCTTTTCACCAATCATGGTTGCAGGTAGTGACAGTCTGGTGACACAGTGCAAGGGTGCCGGGCATGACCAGCAACGGGGGCCACGAGCCCGTCTTCTGCACCATCGTGCCACCGCATGTCCTCGACAAGCTCGCCCAGCACGAGGACTCCGCGCTCGCCACACCCGCGCGCCGCACCCTGGAGCGCGACGCCCTGGAGCGCACCCGCCGCCGGCTGACCACGGTCATCGGGGCCCCCTCGGCGGCGCCGCCCGCGCACGCCGCCGACCAGCCGCACCGCACCGTCTACGACGCCGGGCACCGCCAGGACCTGCCCGGCAGGAAGGTCCGCGGCGAGGGCGACGAGCCCGGCGGGGACGCCACGGTCAACCGGGCCTACGCGGGCCTCGGCGCCACCTACGAGCTGTACCGGACGGCGTACGGCCGCGACTCCATCGACGGCAAGGGGCTGCCCCTGGACGCGAGCGTGCACTTCGGCGAGAACTACGACAACGCCTTCTGGAACGGCGAGCAGATGGTGTTCGGCGACGGGGACAACGAGGTCTTCCTCGATTTCACCATCCCGGTGGACGTCATCGGCCACGAGCTGACCCACGGCGTCACCCAGTACACGGCGAACCTGGCCTACTACGGCCAGCCGGGCGCCCTCAACGAGTCGATGTCGGACGTGTTCGGCTCGCTGATCAAGCAGCACGCCCTCGGGCAGACCGCGGCCGACGCCGACTGGCTGATCGGCGCCGGGCTGCTCGCCCCGCGCGTCACCGGCAAGGCGCTGCGCTCGATGAAGGAGCCGGGGACCGCGTACGACGACGACGTGCTCGGCAAGGACCCGCAGCCGGGGACGATGGACGGCTATGTGCACACCAGCCAGGACAACGGCGGTGTGCACATCAACTCCGGCATCCCCAACCACGCGTTCTACCTGGTCGCCACCGAACTCGGCGGGCACGCCTGGGAGCGGGCCGGACAGATCTGGTACGACGTGCTGACCGGCGGGGAGCTGCGGGCGCAGGCGACCTTCGCCGACTTCGCGAAGCTGACCGTGGCGGCCGCCCTGGCCCGGTACCACCGGGGGGAGGAGCAGGAGGCCGTCCTCAAGGCGTGGGAGCAGGTCGGGGTGCCCGCCTCGTAGCCCCGGCGCCCGTCGCGTACTAGACAGGACCCATGCGTATTCGGGTGAGGCGCACGGGCGGGTTCGCGGGCATCGAGCGCCGGGCCGAGGTGGAGACCTCGGGACGGGCCGACGCCCCCGAGTGGCACGCCCTGGCGGAGCGGGCGCTCGCCGGCGGCCGGGGCGCGCCGCCGGCGGGTGTGCCGGACGGCTTCAGCTACGAGATCACCGTGGACGGCAGGACCGTGTACTGCGCGGACCCCCGGCTCACCGAGGAACAGCGGACGCTGATCTCGAGAGTCCTGAAGGAAGGGGCCTGACCGACCCCTTCGGCCTCCAGCGGGGCAACAGCCGGTCGGCGCCTGCCCGTTGACTTCCCTTACCCGCGGTAAGGATGATCCGGCGCATGGTGACGAACCCGATACCCCAGTTCCCGGCCGGCTTCCTGTGGGGCGTGTCGACCTCGGCCCACCAGATCGAGGGCGCGGTGGACGAGCGCGGGCCCTCCGTGTGGGACGCGTTCACCGCCGAGCCGGGGCGGGTGAAGGACGGCTCGACCGCGGCGGTGGCGTGCGACCACTACCACCGCTACCGCGAGGACGTGGCGCTCCTGGCGGACCTCGGCGTGGACGCGTACCGCTTCTCGGTCTCCTGGCCCCGGGCCTGTTCCCCCGGGGGCCTCGACTTCTACGACCGCCTGGTGGACGAGCTGTGCACGGCGGGCGTGCGGCCCGTCCCGACCCTCTTCCACTGGGACCTGCCGGTCGCGCTGGACTGGCTGGAGCGCGACACCGCGGCCCGGTTCGCCGAGTACGTGTCCGTCGTCGCCGAACGCCTCGGCGACCGGGTCACCCGGTGGATCACCCTCAACGAGCCCGCCGAGCACACCCTGCTCGGCCATGCGCTCGGCGTCCACGCACCGGGCAGGCGGCTGATGTTCGACGCGCTGCCGGTGGCCCACCACCAGCTGCTGGCCCACGGCCTTGCCGTACGGGCCCTGCGCGCGGCCGGCACCTTCGACATCGGCATCGCCAACTCGCACGGGCCGACATGGCCCGCGTCCGGGTCGCCGCAGGACGTGGAGGCCGCGGAGTTCTACGACGTCCTGCTCAACCGGCTCTTCTCCGACCCGCTTCTGCTGGGCCGCTACCCGGAGGGCATCGGCGAACTGATGCCGGGCGATGTGGAGTCCGACCTGAAGGTGATCGCGGAGCCGGTCGACTGGTACGGGATCAACTACTACGCGCCGACGAAGGTGGGTGCTCCGCAGGGCGCGGAGATCGATTTCGCCGGCATCACGCTGCCCGCCGAGCTGCCCTTCTCCGTGCGGGAGATCGAGGGCTATCCGGTCACGGACTTCGGCTGGCCGGTGGTGCCGGAGGCGCTGACCGAGCTGCTGACCGGCTTCCGCGAGCGCTACGGCGACCGGCTCCCGCCGATCGTCATCACCGAGAACGGCTGCTCCTACGAGGGCATCGACGACCAGGAGCGCATCGCCTACCTGGACGGCCATGTGCGGGCGCTGCACCGGGCGATGGAGGCGGGCGTCGACGTGCGCGGTTACTTCGTGTGGTCCCTGATGGACAACTTCGAGTGGGCCGAGGGGTACGCCCGCCGCTTCGGGCTGGTCCACGTCGACTACGAGACGCTGGAGCGCACGCCCAAGGCGTCGTACGCCTGGCTGCGCGACCGGCTGCGGGCGCGGGGATGACGACGGCCGGGCGGGCCGTGGACGCGCTCGCCGAGCCCGTCGAACCCGTCGGCCGGGGCTGGACGTCCGCCCTGTCGCTCGCCAACGGCGCGATCTGGGTGGGCTGGTACGGCCCGCTGCAGATCCTGCTCGCCTCGCAGGCGAAGGACTTCGCCCCGGGCTCCGGCATGTCCAAGGAGACGATGCTGGCCTGGGTCACGGGCGCGGGCGCGGTGGTGTCGCTGGTCGCGAACCCGGTCTTCGGCGCGCTGTCGGACCGCACGACGGCGCGCCGGGGCCGCCGCACGCCGTGGATCGTCGCCGGTGCGGCGGGCGGCGCGGCGGCGCTCCTGCTGCTGGCGGGAGCGGGCGGGCCGTGGACCATGGCGCTCGGCTGGTGCCTGGTGCAGCTGACGCTGAACGCGGCCTTCGCGGCGGTGACGGCGGCGGTGCCGGACCGGGTGCCGCGGCTCCAGCGGGGTTCGGTGGGCGGCTGGCTGGGCGCGGCGCAGGTCCTCGGCGTGGTCGGCGGCACCGGTCTCGCCGCGGCGGCGGGCGGGGTGGGCGCGGGCTACACGGCGTGCGCGCTGTTCACGCTGGCGGGGGTGCTCCCGTACGTCATGGCCTACGAGGACCTGCGGCTGCCGGTGCCGGACCGCCCCGCCTGGTCCTGGCGGGGCTTCCTGGCCGGCTTCTGGCTCAGCCCGCGCCGCCACCCGGACCTGGGCTGGGCCTGGCTGACCCGCTTCCTGATCAACCTCAGCAACGCGCTCGTCCTGCTGTACCTGCTCTACTACCTCCGGGACCGCCTGCACCGCGGCGATCCCGAGCAGGGCGTGCTGGTCCTCACGGCCGTGAACGGCCTCACGCTGCTGGCCACGGTCGTGGCCGGCGGGGTCTGGTCGGACCGGGTGGGCCGGCGCAAGCCGTTCGTGATCTGGTCGGGCGTCCTGATGGCGGCGGCGACGGCGGTCCTGGCCGTCTGGCAGACCTGGCCGGGAGCGGTCGTCGCGGCGGCCGTGCTGGGGATCGGCTTCGGCGTGTTCACATCGGTCGACTTCGCGCTGATGACGGACGTCCTGCCGACGGCACTGGACCGCGGGAAGGACCTCGGGGTCATCAATGTCGCCAACGCGCTCCCCCAGGTCGCGGCCCCGGCCCTGGCCGCGCCGGTCGTCACCCACCTGGGGGGCTATCGCGTGCTGTACCTGGTGGCGGCGGTGATCGGGCTGGGCGGGGCGCTGCTGGTGGGGCGGATCCGCGGCGTGGAGTGAGCCGGGCGGCGCGGCCCGCTCGGTCCCCGCCGCCCGGTCTGCCCGCCCGGCACGGCACGGTGTTCGAGGGACGGCGTCCACCGGCCGGGTGAAAAGTCCTACGGCTCTGTCAGTCCCGCGTCGTACTCTTGAAACCGCGAGGCCGCCCTCAGCAGCGCGGCCGTACGGAGGAGGAATCGCGGCCTTCAGAGCCGGCCCATGACTCAGACACCCACAGCGCACAGCCCCGCGGAGGGACAGGCCAGAGCGCACTTCACCGTCCCCGCCCAGCACCCCATGGTGACCGTGCTGGGTTCCGGAGACTCCCTCCTGCGCGTGATCGAGAAGGCTTTCCCGGCGGCCGACATCCATGTCCGGGGCAATGAGATCAGCGCGGTGGGCGACGCCGGTGAGGTCGCCCTGATCCAGCGCCTGTTCGACGAGATGATGCTGGTGCTCCGCACCGGACAGCCGATGACGGAGGACGCAGTGGAACGCTCGATCGCCATGCTCCGGGCGGGCGAGACCGGGGAGGGCCCGGAGGAGACCCCGGCCCAGGTGCTCACACAGAACATCCTGTCGTCCCGCGGTCGCACGATCCGCCCCAAGACGCTCAACCAGAAGCGGTACGTGGACGCGATCGACAAGCACACGGTCGTCTTCGGCATCGGTCCCGCGGGCACCGGCAAGACCTACCTGGCCATGGCCAAGGCCGTGCAGGCCCTGCAGTCCAAGCAGGTCAACCGCATCATCCTGACCCGCCCGGCCGTCGAGGCGGGCGAGCGCCTCGGCTTCCTGCCCGGCACGCTGTACGAGAAGATCGACCCGTATCTGCGCCCGCTGTACGACGCGCTGCACGACATGCTCGACCCGGACTCGATCCCACGGCTCATGGCGGCGGGGACGATCGAGGTGGCACCGCTGGCCTATATGCGCGGAAGGACCCTGAACGACGCCTTCATCATCCTCGACGAGGCCCAGAACACGAGCCCCGAGCAGATGAAGATGTTCCTCACCCGCCTCGGCTTCGACTCGAAGATCGTGATCACGGGTGATGTGACCCAGGTCGACCTCCCCGAAGGGACCAGGAGCGGCCTGCGGCAGGTCCAGGAGATCCTGGAGGGCGTCGAGGACGTCCACTTCTCCCGGCTGTCGTCCCACGATGTCGTACGGCACAAGCTGGTCGGCCGTATCGTCGACGCCTACGAGAAGTACGACAGCAAGCACGGCACCCAGAACGGCACGCACAAGGGCCGGGGCAAGGCCGGGCACAAGGGGAAGTAGACCAGCACGACCATGTCGATCGACGTCAACAACGAGTCCGGCACCGAGGTCGACGAGCAGGCGATCCTCGACATCGCCCGCTACGCGCTCGCACGGATGCGCATCCACCCGCTCTCCGAGCTCTCGGTGATCGTCGTGGACGCCGACGCCATGGAGCAGCTGCACGTCCAGTGGATGGACCTGCCCGGACCCACCGATGTCATGTCCTTCCCCATGGACGAGCTGCGGCCGCCGTCCAAGGACGACGACGAGCCGCCGCAGGGGCTGCTCGGCGACATCGTGCTGTGCCCGGAGGTCGCCGCCAAGCAGGGCGCCGAGGCACCGACGCAGCACACCATGGACGAGGAGCTGCAGCTCCTGACGGTCCACGGTGTGCTGCACCTGCTCGGCTACGACCACGAGGAGCCCAACGAGAAGGCCGAGATGTTCGGTCTGCAGGCCGCCATCGTGGACGGCTGGCGCGCGGAGAAGGGTCTGAGCGGCCCCTCACCGGCGCCCACCGTGTCATGAGCCCCCAGCTCGTCACCGGCGCCATCGCGCTGGTCGTGGTCGCCTGGCTGGCCGCCTGCGCGGAGGCGGGCCTGGCGCGCGTGTCCAGCTTCCGCGCCGAGGAGGCGGTCCGCAGCGGCCGGCGCGGCAGCGCCAAGCTCGCCCAGGTCGCCGCGGACCCGACCCGCTATCTGAACGTGGCGCTGCTGGTCCGGGTCGCCTGCGAGATGGCCGCCGCCTCGCTCGTCACCTACGCCTGCCTGAAGGAGTTCGCCGGTACCGCGGAGGCCCTCCTGGTCGCGATCGCGGTCATGGTCCTCGTGTCGTACGTCGCCGTCGGCGTCTCCCCGCGCACCATCGGCCGCCAGCATCCGCTGAACACGGCGACGGCGGCGGCGTACGTCCTCGTGCCGCTGGCCCGGGTGATGGGGCCGGTGCCCTCCCTGCTCATCCTCATCGGCAACGCCCTCACCCCCGGCAAGGGCTTCCGCCGCGGCCCGTTCGCCTCGGAGGCGGAACTGCGCGCCCTCGTCGACCTCGCCGAGAAGGAGTCCCTCATCGAGGCCGAGGAGCGCCGCATGGTGCACTCCGTCTTCGAACTCGGCGACACCCTGGTCCGGGAGGTGATGGTGCCGAGGACCGACCTGGTGGTCATCGAGCGCTACAAGACCATCCGGCAGGCGCTGACCCTGGCCCTCAGGTCCGGCTTCTCGCGCATCCCGGTGACCGGGGAGAGCGAGGACGACATCGTGGGGATGGTGTATCTCAAGGACCTGGCCCGCAAGACGCACATCAGCCGCGACGCCGAGTCGGAACTGGTGTCCACCGCGATGCGGCCCGCCACCTTCGTGCCCGACACCAAGAACGCGGGCGACCTGCTGCGGGAGATGCAGAAGGAGCGCAACCACGTGGCCGTCGTCATCGACGAGTACGGCGGCACGGCCGGGATCGTCACCATCGAGGACATCCTGGAGGAGATCGTCGGCGAGATCACCGACGAGTACGACCGTGAGCTGCCGCCGGTCGAGGAACTGGGCGGGGACCGCTACCGGGTCACGGCCCGTCTCGACATCGGCGACCTGGGCGAGCTGTACGGGCTCGAAGCGTACGACGACGAGGACGTGGAGACGGTCGGCGGGCTGCTTGCGAAGGCGCTGGGCCGGGTGCCCATCGCGGGTGCCTCGTCGGTCGTCGAGCTGCCCGACGGGCGTGAGCTGCGGCTGACCGCGGAGGCCGCGGCAGGCCGCAGGAACAAGATCGTGACCGTGCTGGTGGAGCCGTCGGGCCCGGCCGGGCCCCCGGGGGAGGAGCCGGAGCCGGCATGACCCCGCAGGAACTGCGCACGTTCTGCCTGGCCTTCAACGGCGCGGTGGAGGACTTCCCGTTCAACCCGCAGACCTCGGTCTTCAAGGTCCAGGGCAGGCTCTTCGCCCTGGCGGACCTTCGGTCGCGGCCCCTGACCGTCAACCTCAAGTGCGACCCGGAGGACGCGGTCCGGCTGCGCGCCGGGCACGAGGGCCTGATCGTCCCCGGCTGGCATATGAACAAGCGCCACTGGAACACGGTCACCGTGGACGGCGGGCTCCCGGACCGCCTGGTCCGGGAGCTCATCGAGGACTCCTACGACCTGGTCGTCGCCGGTCTGCCGAGAGCCGACCGCCTCCGCCTCGACCGTCCCTGAGCCCTGTCTCCCGGCCCGGCCCGGCGACTCCGGTGGCGGGGGTGAGCGGCCGGGCCGTCCGCGCGGCTCCGTATGCTCGGTGCATGACCGACAGCAACGCGCTCGATCCCGAGGACCGCAAGATCGTCACCCTGGCCCGTTCGGTGCGGGCCCGCAACGGCGTGCCCGAGGGCGCAGCCGTGCGGGACGAGACCGGACGGACCTATGCCGCCGGCACCGTCGCCCTCGACTCGCTCGCGCTCAGCGCCCTGCAGACGGCGGTCGCCATGGCGGTGGCCTCGGGGGCGAAGTCGCTGGAGGCGGCTGCCGTGGTGACCGAGGCGGGGTCCGCCGCCGCCAAGGATCTGGCCGCCGTGCGGGACCTCGGCGGGCCCGGGACCCCTGTCCTGGTGGCGGGGCCGGACGGAACGGTCCACGAGAGGACGACCGCGGGCTGAGGGGTAGCACTTCGGCCACTTTTCCTGACCCTTGAAGAAACCGCCCGGCGTCTCTTGCAATCCCACGGCCCCGGCGCATCAATGGAATCGCTAGTTCCGACGGACCGTCAGATGTGCCGTCACGTGGCGTGCCGCACCCCGCCCGTGGCCGGTCCGCGTTCAGCCGCGTGTCTCTCCGCACCCGTCACCGTGGTCCCGTGACGCCTCCGTGTGCGCGGCCCGCGGCGGTCCGTGGGCGTCCCCACATGGCAATTCCCGTACCAGGGAAGGGATTTCGATGAGAGGCAAGAGATTCGGCACGGGCACGGCGTTACTCGCGGCGGTCGCCGCGACCGGCCTGGCCTTCACCCAGACCGCGGCCGCCGTCACTCCCCAGACGGCGAGCATCACCGCCGACTGCGGCAGCTTCGGCGGCGGCGCGGCCACGCTCACGGCCACCCAGAGCGGCACCGCGGCCACCATCACCGTGCAGTCCGCGGTGACCGTGCCGATCAGTCTGTCAAAGGACTCGATCGCGTCCACGCTCACGCTGGTGAAGGCGGGCGGCGGCACCACCGTCTTCTCCGGCAAGAAGAACCCGGCCATGTCCGCCGGCAGCTCCGTCACCGTGGGCCCGCTCGACGGCACCGTGGCCTCCGGCGACAGCCTGGAGGCGTTCGGCGGCTCACTGAAGATGACCGTCTTCGGCATCACCATCACCTGCACCGCGACCGGGCCGCAGTCTCCTGGCCCGTTCGTGTTCGACTGACGGTCGGCCCGACGGGGCCCACGTCACTCTGAGCCGGTGCCGTCCGGACGCGGACGGCACCGGTGTGGCCCCGGGAACCAAGCGGGGTCGGGGTCGGTGAACGCCTGCCGGCTGTGCGCGAGCAGCGCCCGCACCCCGGGGCTGCGGGTGCTCTTCCAGACCAGGGCGAGCAAGGCGTGTGTGTCGACATCAGCGATGGTGCGGGCGATGAGCCGGCCGCGGTGGCGCGCGGCCATGGAGTCGCTGAGGACCGCGACGGCGAGCCCGCGGGCGGCGAGGTCGGCGATGGCGTCCGCGGCGCTGGCCTGCAGCGCGATCGCGGGGTGGAGGCCCTGAGCGGCACAGGCCCGGTCGAACACCGTGCGCAGGCCGGTACCGGGCGGCATGCAGACGATCGGATGGGCGACCATGTCGCGCAGGGTGATCCGCCGCCGGTCCGCCAAGGGGTGCCCGGCCGGGACCGCCACGACGAGCCGCTCGCTGACGACGGTCAGCGCGTCCAGCCCGTCGGGGGTGGCGGCCGCTGCCCCGATGAGCGCCACGTCGACGGTGCCGGCGCGCACCCCCTCGACGAGCCGGTCGGAGCCGTCCTCCAGCAGCGAGAGCTCCACACCGGGGTGCGCCCGGTGGAAGGCGGCGAGGGCGTCGAACAGCGGCGTGAGGGTACAGCCGATGACCATTCCGACGGTGAGCCGCCCCCGGATCACGTCGGTCACCTCACCCACCGCCTGACCGACCGCTCCGGCGGCTGCGAGCGCGGCGCGGGCGTGTTCGAGAGCGGCCTTGCCCGCGACCGTGAGGGCGACGGTGCGCGCCGACCGGTCGAACAGCTCGGCGCCCAGTTCCCGCTCCAGCCGGCGGATCTGGGCGCTGACGCCGGACTGGCTGATGTGCACCCGCTCGGCCGCCCGGGTGAAGTTCCGCTCCTCGGCGACCGCGACGAAGTATTCCAGCTGCCTCAGCTCCATAACCATTGATTCTAGCTTTCAGTAGATTCATCTGTTGGACTTCTGGTCGGCGGGTGGCCAGCCTGGGAGGTGTCGAAGCCCGACGTCAGGAGAGACCCATGACGGAGTACGAGAAGGCCCTGCGCCCGGAGGACATCACCCGCTTGTTCGTCGAACGGTCCAACGCCGGTGACGCGGCCGGGGTCGCCGCGCTGTACGAGGAGGGCGCGGTGATGGCCTATCCGCCCGGCGAGCAGACGGTGGGCCGGGAGGCGATCCGCGCCCTGTGGGAGAAGGTGCTGGCCAACCGCCCCCGCTTCGAGCCGGAACCACCGCTGCCGACGCTGGTCAGCGGCGACATCGCGCTGACCGCGACCCCGCCCGGGGACGGGGCCGGCGCCCGGGCACAGGTGGTCCGGCGCCAGCCCGACGGGAGCTGGCTGCGCCTGCTCGACCAGCCCGAGTTCCTCCCGCCCGCCGGCCATAACTGACGATCCATCAGCCCACTTGCGGCATCTCCATTGACTTCTCACACGGTCCGCACATCAATGACCCCGTGTCGGCGCAGAAGAGCCGCTGCGCCCGTGACCACACGAGGGGGCAAGGATGGCCTCAGGAACTCGAAGACGCCGCTGGGCCACGGTACTCGCGCTGGCCGCCTGCGCGGTGGCCGGCGGCGGCGCACTGGCCTGCCCGGCCGGTGCCACCCCGCAGGAGGTGGACTTCGCCACCCACTGCATCCCGCCCGCGATCGCGGGAATCCCGCCGATCGACGGCACCACCACCGCGAAGATCACGGTGGACAACGCCAGCCCCAAGGTCGGCGACACGGTCACCGTGACCTACACGGTGGTCACCCCCGCCGCGAGCAACCCCACCGACCTGGCCCTGCCGGCCGACATCATGACGCCCACCGGCAAGGTCGCCCTCGGCGGCGCCCAGACGGGGGACGTCACCGTCACCGGGCCCAAGAAGAACGACCCCGTGCCGGGCAAGGGCGCCTTCCCGTCGTTCAGCATGACCGGCACGTTCACGGTCACCTCGCCCGGTGCCATCACGCTCTCGCCGGGCGACTACAACATCCACACCAGCTACATCCTGGAACTGGACACCCCCTGCACGGTGACCAACCCTCCCGCCCCCGTTTCCGAGACCGTGACGGCGGCGGACACCACCCCGGTCAACAACCGTGCGATCACGCTCGGTTCGGCCTCCGGGAAGCCCGGTGACAGCGTGACCGTCACCGGCGGCAACTTCACCCCCGGCGCGACCGTCACCCTCGCCGGGCGCTCCGGCGCCGCGCAGACCGCGGACACGGCGACCGTGACCGCCGACGCCCAGGGAGCCTTCAGCGGCGCGCTCGTCGTCAACGACAAGACGACGACCGGTGTCGTGGCGTACGAGGGCAGCGCCTGGAGCACGGACAAGGGGGCCGGTCCGGCCGCGTACATCGTCGTGGACGACACCCCCGTCCCCGCGAACAGCCAGAAGCTCACCACCACCGTGAAGGCGGGCACCCTGTCGATGTCACAGGCCGCGGACACCGTCCAGCTGTCGGCCGTCGACTTCGGCACGGGCGGGGCCTCGCAGGGGGCCCTGCAGACGGTGACGGTCAAGGACTTCCGCGGCGGACCCGCGGGCTGGTCCCTGACCGGCAAGGTCACCGACTTCACGGGACCGGGCGCGACGATCGGCGCCGGCCGGCTGAGCTGGACCCCGGCCTGCGCCACCAAGGCGGGCAGCCCGAGCACCTGCCGGGCGGGTTCGGCGGGCACGGTGGGCACCTCCGGCGCGACCCTGGCCTCCGCCCCCGACGGCACGCTCACCGGTGGTGAGTTCGCCGTCGACGCCGGGCTCTCACTGGACGTGCCGGCGTTCACTCCTCCGGGGTCGTACTCCGGTGTGCTGACGCTGACCCTGACCTGACCGCACGCCTCACCCCTCCGGTGGCCGGGCGCCCGCCCCGCGGGACCGCACCCGCCCGTCCACCCCGACCACGTCCGCGGGGGTCCGCACCCATGCGCAAGCCGTACGTCGTCCTGTTGTCGCTGTGTCTGTTCCTCACCGCGGCGGCGGCACCCTGCCACGCCGCCGACAACGGCGGCTGGTCCGTCTACCCCGTCTCCTCGAAGCTCGGCGCACGCCCCTACTTCTATCTCTCCGCCGATCCCGGGCAGACGATCGAGGACACGGTCGTCGTCGCCAACAAGACCGGCCGTCCCCTCACCTTCCGCCTCTACGCCGCCGACGCCTACAACACCGCGCGTGACGGCGGGTTCGCGGTGCGCACCCTGCGGGAGAGGATGCGGGGGGTCGGCGCGTGGGCCAGGCCCGCGCGGCCCCGGGTCACCGTCCCCGGCCATGCGTCGATCAGCGTGCCGTTCACGTTACGGGTGCCCGCGGACGCCGAACCGGGCGACCATCCGGGGGCGCTGGTGGCGCTCGACGATCACGTCGACAGGGGCGGCGGGCCGCTCGCGCTGGGGGTGCAGCGGGCGGTCGGAGCCCGCGTCTACCTCCGGGTGAGCGGGCCCGCCCTCCCCGCGATCTCCGTCGAGGACGTCCACGTCGGCCACCACCAGCCGCTGGTGCCCGGCCTCGGGAACAGCACGGCGGCGATCTCGTACACGCTGCACAACACGGGCAACGTCACCCTGAGTCCGAGGGTGGAGCTGCGGGCGCGGGGCCTGTTCGGCCGCACGCTGCTGGCGCGCGGACTGACGGGGATCCCCTCGCAGCTGCTGCCCGGCCAGCGCGTCCGGCTCACCGAACCGTGGCGGGACGCGCCGCAGCTGGACCGGGGCGACGTCACGCTGACGGCGAGCGCGCGGGGGACGCGCGACTCGGCCGGCGCGTCGTTCCTCGCGCTGCCGTGGCTGGTCGTGGCGGTGCTGGCCGCGGCGGCGGCCGTGGCGGCTGCGCTCGTGGTCAGAGCGCGTCGGGGCCGCGCTCGCCGGTCCGTACCCGCACCACCGACTCCACCGGCACCGCCCACACCTTCCCGTCCCCGATCTTCCCCGTCTGCGCGGCCTTCACGATCGCGTCGATGACGGCGTCGGTGTCCGCGTCCTCGACGACGACGTCGATCCGCACCTTGGGCACCAGGTCGACCTGGTACTCGGCGCCGCGGTACACCTCGGTGTGGCCGCGCTGGCGGCCGTAGCCGCTGGCCTCGGTCACGGTCAGGCCGTGCACGCCGAGTTCCTGCAGGGCCGCCTTGACCTCGTCGAGGCGGAACGGCTTGACGATCGCGGTGATGAGCTTCATGCCTGGGACGTGACCTTCTGGGTGACGGAGGAGACGGAGTGGCCGACCGGGGCGCCATGGCCCAGGACCCCGTGATCGTAGGCCGTCTCGGCGTGCACCGTAAGGTCCAGGCCGGTGTGCTCCTGCTCCTCGCTCGCGCGGAAGCCCATCACCTTGTCGATCAGCTTGCCGATGCCGTAGGTGACGGCGAAGGCGTACACGGCGACGGCGGCCACGGCCACCGCCTGCCTCCCCAGCAGGGCGAGCCCGCCGCCGTACAGCAGGCCCTCGCTCCCCTGCGTCATCTCCCGCACCGCGAACAGGCCGATGAGCAGGGTGCCGATGACGCCGCCGACGAGGTGGACGCCGACCACGTCCAGCGAGTCGTCGTAGTTCAGCTTGAACTTCCAGCTCACGGCGTACGAGCAGACGACACCGGCGGCGAGGCCCACGACCAGCGCGCCGAGCAGGGACACCGAGCCGCAGGACGGGGTGATGGCGACCAGGCCCGCGACCGCGCCGGACACCGCGCCGAGCGTGGTGGGGTGGCCGTCCCGCTTCTGCTCCACGAACAGCCAGCCGAGCAGGCCGGTGCAGCCGGCGGCCAGGGTGTTGAGGAAGACCGCCGCGGCGAGGCCGTTGGCGCCCAGGGCCGAGCCCGCGTTGAAGCCGAACCAGCCGAACCAGAGGAGACCGGCCCCGAGCACCACCATGGGCAGGTTGTGCGGGCGCATGGCGTCCTTCTTGAAGCCGAGGCGCGGGCCGAGGACCAGGCACAGGGCGAGACCGGAGGCGCCGGAGGTGATCTCGACGGGGAGGCCGCCCGCGAAGTCGAGGGCGCCGAGCCGCTCCAGGATCCAGCCGCCCGGGCCCCACACCCAGTGGGTGACGGGAACGTATACCAGCAGGGCCCACACGGGGACGAAGACGAGCCAGGCCCCGAACTTCGCCCGGTCCGCGATCGCGCCGCTGACGAGGGCGGCCGTGACGATCGCGAAGGTCAGCTGGAAGGTCGCGAACAGGAGCGTCGGCACGGTGCCGTGGAGGCTCGCGGGACCCAGGCCCGCCATCCCGGCGTGCCGCAGATCGCCGATCAGCCCGTCCGCGCTGTCGTCGCCGAAGGCGAGCGCGTACCCGGCGGCCAGCCACACCACCGTGACCAGCGCGATCGACACGAAACTCATCATCAGCATGTTCAGGACGCTCTTCGTGCGGACCATACCGCCGTAGAAGAGGGCCAGGCCCGGGGTCATCAGCAGGACGAGGGCGGTGGCGGCGAGCAGCCAGGCGGTGTCGCCGGTGTCGAGGGCGGGGGTCTTTCCGGCGGCCAGGAAGGCGGTCTCCACGGACGGGTCTCCTCGGGGTGCGGGGCTCGTCCGAGGGTCACGGGTACGGGTTTCCGGTTGCGTACAGATGTGTTTCGCTGACGTTTCGTGTTGCGCGGGGGTTTCCGGAACCTCACCCGGGGCCGTGCCGAGCTCGCCGTGCGAGGATGCCTCGTGGATCAGGGAGAATGGGCGCCATGAGCGTTCGCAGCCAGTCATCCGAGCCGACACAGGCCGTCCACCGGGCGGGCTTCGCCTGTTTCGTGGGCCGCCCCAACGCGGGCAAGTCCACCCTGACGAACGCTCTGGTCGGGCAGAAGGTGGCGATCACCTCGAACCGGCCGCAGACCACGCGGCACACGGTGCGCGGCATCGTGCACCGGCCGGACGCGCAGCTGATCCTGGTCGACACCCCCGGTCTGCACAAGCCGCGGACGCTGCTGGGCGAGCGGCTGAACGACGTGGTGCGCACCACATGGGCCGAGGTGGACGTGATCGGCTTCTGTCTGCCCGCCGACCAGAAGATCGGCCCCGGTGACCGTTTCATCGCCAAGGAGCTCGCGGGGATCAGGAAGACCCCGAAGGTGGCGGTCGTCACGAAGACGGACCTCGTGGACTCCAAGGCCCTGGCCGAGCAGCTGATCGCGATCGACCGGCTCGGCAAGGAGCTGGGGTTCGAGTGGGCGCAGATCGTTCCGGTGTCGGCGGTCGGGGGCAAGCAGGTGGACCTGCTGGCGGACCTGCTGATCCCGCTGCTGCCCGAGGGGCCGGCGCTCTACCCGGAGGGTGACCTGACGGACGAGCCGGAGCAGGTCATGGTGGCGGAGCTGATCCGGGAGGCGGCGCTGGAGGGTGTGCGCGACGAGCTGCCGCACTCGATCGCGGTGGTGGTGGAGGAGATGCTGCCGCGCGAGGACCGCCCGGCGGACAGGCCGCTCCTCGACATCCACGCGAACCTGTTCATCGAGCGCCCCAGCCAGAAGGGGATCGTGATCGGGCCGAAGGGGAAGCGGCTGAAGGAGGTCGGCGTCAAGTCCCGCAAGCAGATCGAGGCGCTGCTCGGCACGCCCGTGTTCCTCGACCTCCATGTGAAGGTGGCCAAGGACTGGCAGCGGGACCCGAAGCAGCTGCGGCGCCTGGGCTTCTGAACGCCCGTCAGCCGGGTGTGGGGGAAGGTCTCAGCGCGCGCAGGGCCTTGCCGGCGCCCTCGGCCTTCAGGTTCACGAAGGCCGGGGTGACGCCCAGGGGGACGTCGTAGCCGGTGAGGGTCCGCGGGCCGCGGACGACGGTGCCGCGGGCGACGTCGTACCAGACTCCGGGCGGCAGGTGGACGGTGCGACTCGCGCCGTCGGTGAGCTGCGGGGCGGCCAGGACCGCCGGGCCGAGCATCCACTCGTCGGTGATCGTGTAGGACGCCCTGTCCCGCGGGAAGTCGAAGAACAGCGGCCGCATGATCGGGTCGCCGGTGCGCAGCGTCCGCCGCACCTGGTCCCAGATGTACGGCGCGAGGCGTTCGTGCCGGGCGACGGCCTCGCGGTAGAGGTCGACGGTCTCCTGGTCGTAGTCCACCGTGCGGCCCGTCGTGACGTCGACGGTGTCGACGGGCGATGTGGAGGAGTACATCAGCGGCTGCAGCGAGGCGGACTGCGCCCAGCGCACCAGCACCTCCTTGGCGGGCGCGGGCCGGCCGCCGGAGCCGCCGATCATGTCGGTGGTGACGAAGGGGTAGCCGATGGTGGAGATGGCCAGGTTCTGGGTCACGGAGGCGCGCAGCGACTCCCAGCCGGTGCCCTTGTCGATCTGCCGGGTGACGAACCCCGCCCGGTGGGCGCTCGCGTCCCAGTGCACGCGGATGCCGACGCCCTGGAGGTCGAACCCGTCGGCGAGTCCGGCGCCGAGCCGCTGGTAGTCGGTGGGCCGGTAGCCGTCGTGCGGGGCGCATCGTTCGTCGAAGAAGCGGGTGTCGAACTTCAGCCCGTCGACGCCGTAGTCGCTCATCAGGGTCCTGAGCCGGCCGGTGTACCAGGCCCTGGCGTCCGGGTCGGCGAGGTCGACGATCCCGGCGGTGCCGTTCCACCAGGTGACGGTGCACGGTTTGGAGGGGTCGGCCGCGTCCTTCAGCAGGTACCCGTGGTCGGCGGCGTACCGGTACGCGTCGGAGTCGAGGTTGATCCACAGGGTGACCCAGAGGCCGAAGTCGAAGCCGAGGTCGTGGATGGTCCGCGACATGGCCTCGGGGTCGGGGTACGCCTTCGGGTCGAAGGTCATGTTCCCGTAACGCGACTCCCATTTGTCGTCGAGCTGGAGGGTGTGCCCGACGAGTCCGTTGTCGTGCAGGTCGCGGGCGTAGTCGAGGAGCCCGGCCTGGTCGACGTGGGTGTAGAACTGCGCCCAGGAGTTCCACACCGGCCTGGTGTACTGCTCGTAGGTGGCGTCGCTCTTGGCGGGCTTGCCGACGATGCCGATGTAGTCGCGGTAGACCTCCAGCGGTGTGGACTCCACGAAGACGGTCGCCCGGTAGGGTTCGGCGGACTCGACGTCGAAGCGGCCGAGGCCGTCCTTGCCCTGGTTGATCGCCACGTCCATGACGTGCCCGGTGTCGACGTGCAGTCCGGCCGCGCTCGACGTGTACCAGAAGGGGTCGATCATCTGGTACGAGGCCGGGCCGAAGGCCGGGTGGACCACCTCGCCGGCGTCGAGCGGCCAGGGCTGGTCGGTGCCGGGGCCGCCCTGCGGGGTCTCGGCCTCTCCGTGCCCGTACCAGTGGCCGGCGGACGCCAGGTCGTAGGCGAGTCCGAGCCGGTCGGGGTCCGCTCCCCCGACGGCCCAGTCGAGGTGGTAGCGGTCGGCGGACGGGGTGATGCGGGCCCGGACCGTGGCGCCCGCGGCGGTCGTGTCCGCGGTGAGGGTGAGGACCCCGTCCTTCCAGGACCAGCCGGTGACCTCGGTGGCGTGCTGCCAGACTCCCCCGGCGCGGAAGCGCAGGGCTCCGGTGTCGCCGCCCGCGGTGGCCAGGACGCCGGTGCCGGACCGGCTGGTCGTGAGGGCGAGCCGGGACGTCGTCACCTCGACGGTGTAGCCGGGGGCGTTCCCGGAGGGCGGCACGGTCAGGGCGAGCCGGCCGGCGGACGCGGAGAACCGGGCGGCCGGGAGAGCGGGGGCGGCCTGTGCCGGTGCGGTGAGGCCGGCGGGGAGGGCCGGGGCCAGTGTCACGGCCGCGAGCAGTGCCCTGAGTCTGCGTGATGGTCCGCGCACAGCACATGTCCTTCGACGGGGGCGGTCAGGGGCCGGGATGCGCGAGTCAGAGGTCGGTCCGTACGGACCATGCTCGATTCAGCTCGATCCAGCCGATGATCGAGCGGTATCCATCATGTGTCAACGACCGTTTCCGGTCGGGCCGGTGCGTCAGGCCGGCCGTCTGAAGCCGATCGTCGGCACCGCCCGGCGCCGCGGCCACGGCTCCACGCACACCTCGGGGAGCACTCCGTCCAGGAAGGCGTACCGGCGCAGCGCCGCGGGCTCCTGGTTCTCGTACGACTGCACCTTCCGCCACCAGGCCGCGATCTCCGACCACCCGGGCGCAGAGAGCGACCCGCCGAACTCCTGCACGGACAGCGCGGCGGTCAGCCCCGCGAAGGCCAGGCGGTCGGCCAGCGGCCACTCGGCGAGCGTGCCCGTCACGAAGCCCGCCACGAAGACGTCCCCCGCGCCCGTGGGGTCCAGCGCCTCGACGGCGATCGCGGGCACGGCGGCGGTCTCCCCGGTACGCCGGTCGACGGCGTACGCGCCCTCCGCGCCGAGGGTGACGACGGCCAGCGGCACATACTCGGTGAGCGCGTGCGCGGCGGCGCGCGGGCAGTCCGTGCCCGTGTAGCGCATGGCCTCCACCGCGTTGGGCAGGAACGCCTCGCACAGCTCGAGGTCGGCCAGGCCCGCCAGGTTCCAGGCGCCGGTCTCGTCCCAGCCGACGTCGGCGAAGATACGGGTGCCCTGCCGGGCGGCGGTGGCGATCCAGGGGGCGCGCCTGCCGGGGGTCAGGGAGGCGACGGCGGCGCGGACACGGGGCGGGCAGTCGGGTGCGGGCTCCTGCGGCGGCGGCTCGTGGCCGTGGGAGACCATGGTCCGTTCGCCCTCGTACGCCATGGAGACGGTGACCGGGGAGTGCCAGCCGGGAACCGTCCGCGACGGCGACAGGTCGATGCCCTCGCCCCGTTCCAGGGCGTCCCAGCAGTAGTCGCCGTAGTGGTCGTCGCCGAAGGCCGCCGCCAGGCAGGTCTTCAGGCCCAGGCGGGCCAGCGCGGTGGCCATGTTGGCGACGCCGCCGGGACTCGACCCCATGCCCCGCGCCCAGCTCTCGGTGCCGCGCACCGGGGCCGAGTCGAGCCCGGTGAAGATGATGTCGAGGAAGACCGTGCCCGTGAGATACACGTCCCACGGCGGGTCCTCCGGCAGGCGCAGGGCGGCAAGGGGGTCGAGGCGGGCCTGGCGGTACGGTCCCTCTCCGATGGACGCGGTCACGGTGCGCTCCCTGGCGTGATGCGGACCCAGCCAGTGTGCACCAAGCGCCCCTTCGGCGGGCGCCGGGGCCACGGGCCGCTACCAGCGGGGGACGGGCGGTGTGGCCCAGGCGGGGTTCGCGACGCGCATCGCGGCCTCGTCGTCGCGGTCGCGCAGGGTGCCGTCGTCGGTGAGCCAGCGCTCGTGGAGGACGGCCAGCCGGTCGCGGTCCAGCGTGACGCCGAGGCCGGGGGCGTCCGGCACGGCGATCGTGCCGTCCCGGAAGGCGAGGCGCTCGGTGAGGACGTCCTCGGACTGCCACGGGTAGTGGGTGTCGCAGGCGTGGTGGAGGTCCGGCACGGTCGAGGCGACATGGGTCATCGCGGCGAGGGAGATGCCGAGGTGCGTGTTGGAGTGCATGGACATCCCGACCCCGAACGCACGGCAGACGGCGGCGAGTTCGCGGGTGGCGCGCAGCCCTCCCCAGTAGTGGTGGTCGCAGAGCAGCACCTGGACGGCGCCGCGCGTGAACGCCTCCTCGATCTCGGCGAACGTGGTGACGCACATGTTGGTGGCCAGCGGCACCTCGGTGCCCGCGGCGACCTCGGCCATGGCGGGCGTGCCGAGGGCGGGGTCCTCCAGGTACTCAAGGACGTCGGCCAGTTCCCGGGCCACCCTCAGCGAGGTCTCCACGGACCAGGCTCCGTTCGGGTCCAGGCGCAGCGGGTGCCCGGGGAACGCCTCGGCGAGGGCGCGGACCGCGGCGATCTCCTCGTCCGGCGGGAAGACCCCGCCCTTGAGCTTGAAGGACCGGAAGCCGTGCCGCTCCTTGAACGCCCGGGCCTGGGCGACGACTCCCGCCGGATCGAGGGCGGCACCCCAGTCGTCCTTCTCACCACCCACGCCCTCGGGATGGCCGGCCCACCGGTAGAAGAGGTAGCCGCTGTACTCGACCGCGTCCCGCACCCTGCCGCCGAGCAGTGCGTGCACGGGCAGGCCGAGCGCCTGGCCGAGGGCGTCGAGGCAGGCGACCTCGAAGGCGGACAGGACGGACAGGCGCAGCTTGTCGGCGGTCTGGACGCCGCGCAGCCCGCCGACGTCGACCCGGTCACCGGCCCGGGAGCGGTCGACGGCGATCTCGCCGGCGAGGGCGGACAGCCCGTTCAGCTCCGTCACCGGGCGGCCGGTCAGCCTGTCCGCCAGGGGCCGGGCCAGCTCCAGGTACTTGGTGTCGCCGTACGTCTCGCCGACCCCCGTGATCCCGTCGGCCGTCACCACCTCCACGATCAGACGGGGCGTGTACGGCTGGTGGACGCCCTGCGTGTTCAGCAGCGGCGGGTCGGCGACCAGAACCGGGGTCAGGCGCACCTCGGCGACGGACAGGTCGCGGGAGGTCTCGGCGGTCACGGGGCGGCTCCCTTCCATTTCCCCATGTAGACATCGTCCATGGATGCGAACGCCATGAGGCAGCACCCTTCTACCCGGCCGCTCACCCCGCAAACCCCCACGTGCTCCGCGTCACACCGTCCGCCCTTCTTCTCGGACGGAGTGTCTGATACACATGGCCCGCACGTTCCTGTCGGTCGACGGACGGCGCCCCCTCCCCCTCTTCTCCGGCTCTCGCCGGAGCCGTCCTTCCGCACGCCCTGGAACGTCCGTGTCCTCCCGCACCGCCCCGCCCTGGCCCCTCATCGCCCTGTTCACATCCGGGTACCTGGCCGCCTACCTCCTGCCCACCACCGTCGGCAGGCTCGACTCCGGTCTCCCGCTGTCCGCCACCGAGGCCGGTTCCCTCGGCAGTGCCCTGCTGCTGAGTTCGGCCCTCGCGGGCTTCCTGCTCGCCGCCCGGGTCCAGCGCGTCGGCCCCCGCCGGCTCGCCCGCGCCGGCCTCGCGCTCACCGCCATCGGGTACGGCACCGCCGCCCTCACCCACAGCGTGCCGCTGGTCGTCGCGGGAGCGATCGCGGGCGGGTTCGGCTCCGGCACGGCCGGCACGGTCGCCGCGGCCGGCATCGCCGCCGAGCGGGACCCCCACCGTGCCTCGGCCCTGGGCCTGCTCGGCGTCTCCGCGCTCGCCGGCGTGGTCTACCTGACGGTGCCCCACCTCGGCGCGGGCCACGGTCCCCCGCTCGCCGCGAACGCACTCGCCGCGCTGCTCGTGTGGCCCGCGACCGGCCGGCTCACCGCCCCCGCCCCGCCGGCCGCGGCGCCGGCGGGCGCGGCCCGCCCGCCTCACGTCCGCTCCGGACCGGTCCTGGCCGCCGGCATCCTGTGCTGGTCCCTCGCCCAGAACTCCCTGTGGGGCGTCAGCGGCCGCATCGGCCTCGCCCAGGCGCACCTGACGGAGGCCGCCGTCGGCGCCGTCTTCGCGGCCGCGCTCGGCGCCGGCCTGTTCGGGGTGATCGGCGCGAGGGCGCTCGGCCCCCGCCTCGGCCAGGCGCTCCCCATCGGTGCCGGCACCGCGCTCATCGCGGGCTGCATCGCGCTCAGCGCCTCCGCCACCGGGCTCGGCACCTTCGCCACGGGTGAGATCGCCTGGAACGCGCTCTACCCGGTCGTCCTGTCGTATCTGCTCGGCCTCGCCGCCTCGCTCGACCATCGCGGCCGCTGGGCGGTCCTCGTCGGCTCGGCGTCCTCGCTCGGCACGGCGGCGGGCCCCCTCACCGGCAGCGCGCTGTCCGCGCGGGCGGGCTTCCCCGCGATGGGCGCGATCCTGGCGGCCGGACTGCTGGCGATCGCGGTCCCGTTGACCGCGGTCGCGCTGCGCCCCGGCGGCCTCCGGCGACGGACCGCCGCGACCGGCGCGACCGGCGCGACCGGCGCGACCGGCGCGACCGGCGCGACCGGCGCGACCGGCGCGACCGGCGCGACCGGCGCGACCCTCGTGGGCCCGGCTCCGGCGGACGTGCCCCGGCCGCCTGAGCCGTCCCCGGCCGCCTACGGGAACTCGTATGCGTCCACCTCTGCGAGGTAGCGCGCCCGCCGCTCCTCGTCGTGCTCCAGGAAGGAGGCGGCGAAGGAGTTGCGGGCCAGCTCGCGCAGCCGCTCCTCGCCCAGGCCGAGCGCGGCCCGCACGGCGTCGAAGTTGTCCCCCGCGTACCCGCCGAAGTACGCGGGGTCGTCGGAGTTGACGGTGCACAGCAGCCCGGCGTCCAGCATGGCCGCGAGCGGATGGTCCGCCAGGGCGTCCACGGCGCGCAGACGCACGTTCGACAGGGGGCACAGGGTCAGCGGGATCCGCTCCCGCGCGAGCCGCTCGACGAGCGCCGGATCCTCCATGCAGCGCAGCCCGTGGTCGACGCGCTCCACGCCGAGCACGTCGAGGGCCTCGGTGATGTACTCCGGCGGCCCCTCCTCACCGGCGTGCGCCACACGGTGCAGGCCCAGGGCGGCGGCCGCCTCGTACACCTCGCGGAACTTCCCCGGCGGATTCCCGGTCTCGGCCGAGTCGAGGCCGATGCCCGCGATCCGGTCGAGGTACGGACGCGCCGCCTCCAGGGTCTCCATGGCCGACTCGGCGGACTCGTCGCGCAGGAAGCACATGATCAGCCGGGTGGAGACGCCGTGGTTGTCCTGGCTGCCGCCGAGCGCCCGCCACAGTCCCTCGACGACCGTGCCCATGCCGACCCCGCGCGCCGTGTGGGCCTGCGGATCGAAGAAGATCTCGGCGTGCCGCACGCCCTGCGCGGCGGCCCGCGCGAGATAGGCGTCCGCGAGGTCCCCGAAGTCCCGCTCCGTCCGCAGGACGGCCATGAGCTCGTAGTACAGGTCCAGGAAGGACTGGAGGTCCTCGAACCGGTACGCCGTGCGGAGAGCGTCCGCGTCGGCGTACGGCAGCGTCACACCGTTGCGCGCGGCCAGCTCGAACGCCAGCTCGGGCTCCAGGGTGCCTTCGATGTGCAGGTGCAGTTCCGCTTTCGGGAGGGGCATCGCAGCATCGTACGGCCGTTTCACCGGCGTTTCGGTACCGGCACCGTCATCAGATCGTGTGCCACGGTCAGTTCGCCGTCGAACCCGGCGGCCCGTGCCTCCCGCCCGAACGCCTCGGGTTCGGGGTAGCGCTGACTGAAGTGGGTGAGGACGAGGTGGCGCACCCCGGCCTCCGCGGCGACGCGCCCGGCCTGACCGGCGGTCAGGTGGCCGTGGTCCTCTGCCAGGTGCGCGTCCGCGTCGAGGAACGTGGACTCGATGACCAGCAGGTCGCAGCCCTCGGCGAGGGCGGGCACGGCCTCGCACAGCCGCGTGTCCATCACGAAGGCGAACCGCTGCCCGCGCCGCACCTCGCTCACCTCGTCGAGCGGGACACCGCCGAGGGAGCCCTCCCGCTGGATCCGTCCGACGTCGGGCCCCTGGATGCCGTGCGCGGCGAGCCGTTCGGGCAGCATGCGGCGCCCGTCGGGCTCGACCAGCCGGTAGCCGTAGGACTCGACGGGGTGGGACAGCCGGCGGGCCTCAAGGGTGTAGGCGGGGGTGACCGCGAGCGGGCCGTCGGCGGCGACGGGCGCCTCGGTCACCCTTACCGTCTCCCGGTACGCCGTCGCGTACCGCAGCCGCTCGAAGAACCGCTGCCCCGACTGCGGGTAGTGCGCGGTGATCCGGTGGCGCACCTGGTCGAGGTTGATGCGCTGGATCACCCCGGCGAGTCCGAGGGAGTGGTCGCCGTGGAAGTGCGTGACGCAGATCCGGTGCAGGTCGTGGGCGGCGACCCCGGCACGGAGCATCTGCCGTTGGGTGCCCTCACCGGGGTCGAAGAGGATTCCCTCCCCGTCCCACCGCAGCACATAGCCGTTGTGGTTGCGCTGCCGGGTGGGCACCTGGCTGGCGGTGCCGAGGACCACCAGTTCGCGTGCGGACACGGTGGTCTATCCGGGGGGCCACTGCAGGCCGCGGCCGCCCAGGACGTGGGCGTGCGCGTGGAAGACGGTCTGGCCCGCCCCGCTGCCGGTGTTGAAGACGACGCGGTAGTAGTCGAGCTTCTCGTCCGCGGCGACCTCGCCGGCCTCCCGGAGCACATCGGCGGCCACGGCGGGTGCGGCGGCGGCGAGGGAGGCGGCGTGCGGGTAGTGCAGCCGGGGGATGACCAGCACATGGGTCGGCGCCTGGGGGTTGATGTCCCGGAAGGCGACCGTGGTCTCGGTCTCCCGGACGATCGTCGCCGGGATGTGCCCCGCGACGATCTTGCAGAACAGACAGTCGTCCTGCGGCTCTCCCGCCATGTGCGTGCCTCCTGACACAGACTGATCGCGACGACGGCATCGTATCGGCCCTGCCCGCCCGCTCCGAAGGGCGGGCGGGCACCGTCCGCCGCCGGACGGGGGGGAATCACGACGACGGCAGCTCCGGGGGCCGCTTCGCCGGGCTTTCCTCCAGCGCGGCCAGCGCGATGCGCACCGCCTCGTCCAGCTGGACGTCACGCCCCGCCGCGTGGTCCTGCGGCGCCTGGACCGCCTCGACATCCGGATCGACCCCGTGGTTCTCCACGCCCCACCCGTAACCCTCCAGCCAGAACGCGTACTTGGGCTGCGTCACCAGCGTCCCGTCGACCAGCCGGTAGCGGCTGTCGATCCCGACGACCCCGCCCCATGTCCGGGTGCCCACCACCGGCCCGATCCCGAGCGCCTTGACGGCCGCGTTCACGATGTCCCCGTCCGATCCGGAGAACTCGTCGGCGACGGCGACGACGGGCCCCCGGGGTGCGTCCTCGGGGTAGCTGTAGGGCCGCATCCCGCGCGGCAGGTCCCATCCCACGATCCGCCGGGCCAGCTTCTCCACGACCAGCTGGGAGGTGTGCCCGCCCCGGTTCTCCCGCACGTCCACGATCAGCCCCTCGCGGGCGACCTCGATCCGCAGGTCGCGGTGGAGCTGGGCCCACCCGGAGCCCACCATGTCCGGCACGTGCAGATAGCCGAGCCGCCCGCCGGACCTCTCGTGCACGTAGGCGCGCCGGTCCGCCACCCACGCGTGGTACCGCAGCGGCTCCTCGTCCGCGATCGGGACGACGACGGCGTGCCGCAGCTCGCCCCCGCCCGCCGGCGAGACCGTCAGCTCCACCGGTTTACCGGCCGTCCCCACCAGCAGCGGCCCGGGCCCGGTCACGGAATCCACCGGCCGGCCGCCGACCGCGACGATCGCGTCGCCCGCCCGTACGGCCACGCCGGGCGCCGCCAGCGGCGCCTGCGCGTCGGGGTCGGAGGTCTCCGAGGGCAGTACGCGCTCGACGCGCCAGCTCCCGTCCTCGTGCCGGGACAGGTCGGCCCCGAGCAGCCCCTGCCGCCGGTCCCCGCCCCAGCTCCCGCCGGCGGGCGTGACATAGGCGTGCGAGGTGCCCAGTTCGCCCTGCACCTCCCACAGCAGGTCGACGAGGTCGTCGTGCGTGGCCAGGCGCCCGAGCACGGGCCGGTAGCGGTCCAGTACGCCGTCCCAGTCGACCCCGCCCAGGTCGGGCCGCCAGAAGTTGTCGCGCATGAGGCGGCCGGTCTCCTCGTACATCTGCCGCCACTCGGCCGCCGGGTCGACGGTCTGCCGTACGCGCGACAGGTCCACGGTGATGTTCGCGTCGCTGTCGTCGTCGTTCGGGGCACGCCGGTCGCTCGGTACGACCTTGAGCTTGCCGTCGGTCCACAGCAGCACCCGTTTGCCGTCGCCGGTGACCGCGAAGCGCTCGGCGTCCGCGCACAGGTGCTCGATGCGCTGCTGGACGAGGTCGTACCGTTCCAGCTCGGTGTGGGGATCGGGGTCGTCGGGGGTGGCGCGCGAGGCGCCCAGCACGCCGCGCACCGGATGCCGCAGCCACAGCACCCCGTCCTTGGCCGCCTGCAGCCCCGAGTAGCGCGCGGCCTCGACCGGGAACGGCACGATCCGGTCGGCGAGACCCTCCAGGTCGATCCGGGTGGCGGGCGCGCCCTCGCTGCCGGGCGTCTCGTCCTTGTCGGGCGCCTCGAAGGGGCGGCCGTGCCGCTGCGGCCCGAACGGGGAGGGGGTGGCCGCGGCGAGCGTGATCAGATACGGACGCGAGCCGCCCACGAAGGCCAGGTCGAAGACGTGCTCGTCGTAGACCGGGTCGAACGAGCGCGCCGAGAGGAACGCCAGGTGCTTGCCGTCCAGCGTGAAGGCCGGCGCGTAGTCGCGGAAGCGGAGCGGTGTCGCCTCCGTCACCGACAGGTCGGCCGTGTTGGCGAGCTTGAGCTGCCGCAGCGGGCGCGGTCCGGGATGCGACCAGGCCAGCCACGCCGAGTCCGGTGCGAAGACGAGCCCGCTGACCTCGCCGTCCTCGCTGCGGTCGACCTCGCGCACCTCACCGCTGTCCCGCTCGACGAGCAGCACCCGCCCGTCGTGCGCGGCGACCGCGACCCGGCTGCCGTCGGGAGCCACCGCGAGCCCGAGCACACGGCCGAGCTGCCCGGCCGCGAGCCGCCGCGGGACGGCGCCGGGCGCGAGTCCGGTGGCGGGCGCGAACTCCAGCGCGTCGTCGCCCTCCGCGTCCGTGACCCACACCACCCACTCCTCGCCGTCCGTGCGGAAGGTGTGCGGCAGACGGGCCCGTACGCCGTGCCCGTCGGCGAGCGCGCGGGCGGGCCCCGAGCGGTGGGTGACCCAGTGGACGGCGCCCCGCACCAGGACGGCGCTGCCGCGCCCGGTGTGGTCGGGCGAGGCGGAGCCGAACCAGCGCGCGGCGCTCACGGGATACGGCTGGAGGTCGGTGCGCTGCCCGCCGAGCCGGATGTCGAGCCGTCGCGGCTCGGCCCCGTCCAGGTCGTCCAGGAGCCACAGTTCACCGGCGGACGCGTAGACGACCCGGGTGCCGTCGGTGGCGGCGTGCCGGGCGTAGAAGTCACCCAGGGGTGTGTGCCGCCGCAGATCCGAGCCGTCGGCCGACGACGAGTAGAGCGCCCCGACGCCCTCGTGGTCGCTGAGGAAGGCGATGCGCTCCCCGACCCAGAACGGGTACTCGACATTGCCGTCGAGGTCCTCGTGCAGCCGCACGAACTCCCCCTCGCCGGCACGGTCGATCCACAGCTTGCCCGCCGTGCCGCCCCGGTACCGCTTCCAGTGCGCCGCCTCGCGGCCCATGGGCGCGGACAGCAGCACCGTGGCCGGCCCGTACGCGACATCGCCGACGGGTCCGTACGGCAGGGTGGCCGCCTCCCCGCCGTCCAGTGGCACCGCGCGCGCCCAGGTGCGGCGCAGCGACGCCTGGCCGACCGTGCTGAGGGCGAGCACGCGTCCTTCGGGGGTCCAGCCGCGCACCTGGGTCTTCGCGCTGCCCCAGTGGGTCAGGCGCCGGGCGGGGCCGCCGTCGAGCGGGGCGACGTGCACCTCGGGGGCGCCGTCGCGGGTGGACGTCCAGGCGACGGTCGTGCCGTCCGGGGATATCCGGGGGTGGTTGACGGGGACGTTGTCGGCGCTGACCCGCCAGGCGCGGCCGCCGTCGACCGGGGCGACCCAGACGTCGTCCTCGGCGGTGAAGGCGAGCAACTCGCCGTGCAGGTGCGGGAACCGGAGATACGCGGGCGATGCGGGCTGAGTCACCAGGTCACCCTAAGCAGCGATCGTGGTCCCTGACAGGGGTTTGCGCTGTTGCCTGCGTCCCATGCGCTCGTCACTTGCCCTGGACCGGCCAGCAGGTGGGGTCGCCCTGGCACCAGATGGTCTTCGTCACGGTGACCGTGGGACCGGGCCCGCCGGGGGTGACGGGGTGGTAGGAGACGGGCGGCGTGGGGGTGGCGTTGCAGTTGCCGAGCCCGCTGACGTGGAAGACCTCCTTGCCGCCCACCGTCGCCCTGAGGTCCCCGCGGACGCACTTGCCGTCGACGGCCCGCGTGACCCTGCCCTTGACGGTGATGTCCTTGTGGTCGCCCGTCTGTCCCTGGCAGTCGACGCTCACGACGGTGGTCTCGCTCGGCGCGGGCGTCCCCGCGGACGTGGCGGCCTTGCCGCCGTCGCCGTAGGTGCCCGTGCAGCTGAGCCAGCGCACGTCCACGTGCTGCCGCTGCAGTTGCGTGGTCGCGGTCTGGTCGGTCGTGTACGCCACCGCCGCGGAACTCAGATCTCCGGGCTGGCACGCCACGGCTCCGCCGACGGCGACGGCGACGATTCCGGTCACGGCCGCGAGCCGCCGTCCCTTCGGCCGTCGAATCCGCCTCAATACCCCCATGGACGGCAGCCTGCCACTGTCCCGCCCACGACGGTAGAGCGCATACGGCCACCGGGCGCTCCTGGAGGCCCGTCACCCGGGCGAGTTCGCCGCGTGCCCCGTGGATGTCCGCGGATCAGGACCAGCGGCCCGTGCGGCCCAGCAGCAGAGCGGCCGCCGCGGTGCCCGCGGTCGACGTACGCAGGACGGTGCTCCCCAGCCGGAACGCCCTGGCACCCGCCTGGCCGAACAGCGCCAGCTCCTGAGGCGAGATGCCCCCTTCGGGTCCCACCACCAGCACGATCTCGCCCTCGGTGGGAAGGTCCGCGGTCGCCAGGGGTTCCTCACCGCTCTCGTGCAGGACGGCGGCGAGATCGGCGGTGGCCAGAAGTGCGGCAACCTGTTCGGTGGTTGCCGCGTCCGCGACCTCGGGGAAGCGCACCCGGCGGGACTGCTTGCCCGCCTCACGGGCGGTGGCCCGCCACTTGCCGAGCGCCTTCAGTCCGCGCTCGCCCTTCCACTGTGTGATGCACCGGGAGGCCGACCACGGCACGATCGCGTCCACCCCGACCTCGGTCATGGTCTCCACGGCCAACTCCCCCCGGTCGCCCTTGGGCAGGGCCTGCACCACGGTGATGCGCGGAGTCTGCGGCGGCTGCTCGTGAACGCACTCCAGGTCCATGACCACGAGGCGGTCCTTGCCCTCGGCGGCCTTCACCACGCCCTCGGTCCACCGTCCGCGTCCGTCGGTGAGGACCACCTCCTCGCCGGGCCGCAGCCGCTTCACCGAGACCGCGTGCCGCCCTTCGGGGCCGTCGAGCACGAACTCCGGTCCGACGCCGTCGAGTCGGTCGACCACGAACACCGGTGCGGTCATCGGGACGCACCTCCCGCCGACAACGCTGTCACCGCTGCCCCGGCCTCCGCCGCCAGCACCTCCACCAGCTCCCCGGCGGGCAGTTCGCGCGCCATACGATGCCCCTGGCCCGCCCACAGCGCCATGCCCTGCGCGTCCCCGCTCTTGGCGGCCGCCTTGCGCAACGGCGAGGTCAGGTGGTGGACCTCCGGGTAGGCGGCGGGCGCGTAGGGGCCGTGCTCGCGCATGAAGCGGTTGACCAGGCCGCGCGCCGGACGCCCGGAGAAGGCGCGCGTCAGCTCCGTCCGGACGAACAGGGGGTCGGTCAGCGCCTGTTTGTGCAGGGGGTGGGCGCCGGACTCGGGCGTCACCAGGAACGCGGTGCCGAGCTGGGCGGCGCTCGCCCCCGCCGCGAGCACCGCGGCGATCTGGCTGCCGCGCATGATCCCGCCGGCCGCCACGATCGGGATCCGCACGCTCTCGCGGACCTGGGCGACCAGCGAGAGCAGCCCGATGCCGCAGGGGTCGTTCTCGGCGAAGTCGCGGTGGGTGCCCTGGTGGCCGCCCGCCTCGACGCCCTGCACGATCACCGCGTCGGCGCCCGCCCGCTGCACGGCGAGGGCCTCGTCCACGGTGGTCGCGGTCACCAGGGTGAGGGTGCCCGCGCGGCGCAGCGAGTCCAGGACGTCGGGGGCGGGGACGCCGAAGTGGAAGGAGACCGCCGGCACCGGGTTGTCGAGCAGGACGGCGAGCTTGGCGTCGTAGCCGTCGTCCCGGCCGCTGTCGGGGTCGCCCAGTTCCGTCTCGTACCAGGCGGCCTCACCGGCGAGCTGGTTGGCGTAGACCTCGACGGCGGCGGCAGAGGGCAGCGCGGTGGCGGCGGCCGCTCCGGTGGATCCGCCGCCCGCACCGGGGTGCTCGGGCTGCGGCATGAACAGGTTCACGCCGAAGGGGGCGCCCGTGAGGCCGCGGAGCTGCTTGATCTCCTGGTACATGCCGTCGGCGGTCTTGTACCCGGCGGCGAGGAACCCCAGGCCGCCGGCGTCCGACACGGCAGCGGCGAGCCGCGGCACGGAGGCGCCGCCCGCCATGGGGGCCTGCACGATCGGATGGCGGAGGAGATCGGTCAGCGCGGTGGACATGACCGCATGGTGTCACGTCCTCCGCACGGGTCCGAATCCGGTCTTCCTCTGGCATATGCCAGAGGAATCGGCAGCGGGTCAGGACGCCAGAGGCACCACGAGACCCACCGCAATCCGGCCTCCCGACCCCACGAATCAACGCCCGCCCCAGGCCCACACCACCAGCCCGTCCGGCGCCTGAGCACAAGGCCGTTCACATCCACACACCACCAGCCGGTCCGGCGCCTGAGGACGAAGGTCGTTCACGCCCACACACCACCAGCCGGTCCGGCGCCTGAGGACAAGGCCGTTCACGCCCACACACCACCAGCCCGTCCGGCGCCTGAGGACAAGGCCGTTCAGGCCGAGGCGGGGGCCTGGGGGCGGCAGCCCCCAGACGGTCCGGTGACGCCGGGCGCCCCCGCGTCACCGCCCGTTGAACGCATCCTTCAGCCGCGAGAACAGCCCCTGCTGCCCCGGCTGGAACTGTCCCTGCGGCCGCTCCTCGCCCCGCAGCTTCGCCAGCTCGCGCAGCAGCCGCTCCTGCTCCGGGTCCAGCTTCGTCGGGGTCTGCACCTCGACGTGCACGACCAGGTCGCCCCGGCCGCCGCCGCGCAGGTGCGTGACGCCGCGGCCGTGCAGCGGGATCGACTGCCCGGACTGGGTGCCGGGGCGGATGTCGACCTCCTCCAGGCCGTCGAGCGTCTCCAGCGGCACCTTCGTGCCGAGGGAAGCGGCGGTCATCGGGATGGTGACCGTGCAGTGCAGGTCGTCGCCGCGGCGCTGGAAGGTCGAGTGCGGCAGCTCGTGGATCTCGACGTACAGGTCGCCGGCGGGGCCGCCGCCGGGGCCGACCTCGCCCTCGCCCGCGAGCTGGATCCGCGTGCCGTTGTCGACACCGGCGGGGATCTTGACGGTGAGCGTCCTGCGGGAGCGCACCCGCCCGTCGCCCGCGCACTCCGGGCACGGGTTCGGGACGATGGTGCCGAACCCCTGGCACTGCGGGCACGGCCGCGACGTCATGACCTGGCCCAGGAAGGACCGGGTCACCTGCGAGACCTCACCGCGGCCGCGGCACATGTCGCAGGTCTGGGCGCTCGTCCCGGGCGCCGCGCCCTCGCCGTTGCAGGTGTTGCAGACGACGGCCGTGTCGACCTGGATGTCCTTGGTCGTGCCGAAGGCCGCCTCGTCGAGATCGACTTCGAGCCGGATCATCGCGTCCTGGCCGCGGCGGGTGCGCGAGCGCGGACCGCGCTGCGACGCCGTGCCGAAGAACGCGTCCATGATGTCGGAGAAGTTTCCGAAGCCGCCCGCGCCGAAGCCGCCCGCGCCCCCGCCGCCCGACTGGGACAGCGGGTCGCCACCGAGGTCGTAGACCTGCTTCTTCTGCGGGTCCGAGAGCACCTCGTAGGCGGCGTTGATCTCCTTGAACCGCTCCTGCGTCTTCGGATCGGGGTTGACGTCCGGGTGCAGCTCGCGGGCGAGCCGGCGGAACGCCTTCTTGATCTCGTCCTGTGACGCGTCGCGGCGTACGCCGAGCACGGCGTAGTAGTCCGTGGCCACTTACGACTCCGCCAGGATCTGTCCGACGTACCGTGCCACCGCTCGTACCGCTCCCATCGTTCCCGGGTAATCCATGCGGGTCGGTCCGACCACGCCGAGTTTCGCTACTGCCTCGCCGCCCGAACCGTAGCCGACGGAGACGATGGACGTGGAGTTGAGTCCCTCGTACGCGTTCTCATGGCCGATACGCACCATCATGGCCGGATCCTTCGCCTCGCCCAACAGCTTGAGAAGGACGACCTGCTCCTCCAGCGCCTCCAGGACGGGGCGGATGGTGAGCGGGAAGTCGTGCGCGAAGCGGGTGAGATTGGCGGTACCGCCGATCATCAGCCGCTCCTCGGTCTCCTCCACGAGCGTCTCCAGGAGGGTGGACAGTACCGTCGAGACCGCGCCGCGGTCCTCCGGTTCCTCGAACGCCTCGGGAAGGTCCTGCACGAGCTGCGGGACATCCGCGAAACGGCGGCCGGCGACCCGGCTGTTGAGCCGCGCCCGCAGATCCGCGAGGGACGTCTCCCCGAACGGCGCGGGGCAGTCGATCATCCGCTGCTCCACCCGGCCGGTGTCCGTGATCAGCACCAGCATCACGCGCGCGGGTGCCATCGACAGCAGCTCCACGTGCCGCACGGTCGAGCGCGTCAGCGACGGGTACTGCACGACGGCGACCTGCCGGGTGAGCTGCGCGAGCAGGCGTACCGTACGCGCGACCACATCGTCGAGGTCGACCGCGCCCTCCAGGAAGTTCTGGATCGCGCGGCGCTCGGGCGGGCTCATCGGCTTGACGGCCGCGAGCTTGTCGACGAAGAGGCGGTAGCCCTTGTCCGTGGGGATGCGTCCGGCGCTGGTGTGCGGCTGGGCGATGTAGCCCTCCTCCTCCAGCGCTGCCATGTCGTTGCGGACGGTGGCCGGGGAGACGCCGAGCCTGTGCCGCTCGGTGAGCGCCTTGGAGCCCACCGGCTCCTCGGTGCCCACATAGTCCTGGACGATGGCGCGCAGCACTTCGAGCCTGCGTTCACTGAGCATCGCGCGCACCTCCAGCAATTCGGTCTTCCCGGCACTTCCCCTGGCACTCTGCGTATTCGAGTGCCAGCATCCCGGGGCCCAGTGTACGGCGGCCGGGTACGCACCCGGCAAGGGAGAGCCCGGCTGTCGTACCGACGTGTACCGACCTGTCCCGGGCTGTCCTGCCAGGCCGGGCGCCTGCCGATAGCGTCGCTGTATGACGGTGCTGTGGGAAGGGTCCGGGTGGGAACCGCTCGGTACGCGCTCGGGGCGGCGGCGGCTTCCGGTCTGGGACTGCACGGCCGGGCTCGTGGTCGGCGGGCACGGGGCGCTCCTCGTGGACGCGGGGTCGAGCCTGGGCGAGGGCGCACGGTTGCGCGCCCAGGCGCGGCGGCTGCTCGCGCCGCTCGGCGGGGACCGGCGTGTGACGCATCTCGCGCTCACGCACCCCCACTTCGACCATGTCTTCGGGGCGGCGGCGTTCGCGGGCGCGGAGGTGTTCGCGGCGGTGGGCGTCGACGCGGTGCTGCTGCGCGGCCGTGACGAGCTGGTCACGGACGCCGTGCGCCACGGGCTGGACCCGGGAGCGGCGGCCGAGGCCGCGGACGTGCTGGTGCGTCCGCGCCACCAGGTGTCGGGCGAGCGGACGCTGGACCTGGGCGGGGTGCGGGTCCTGCTGGCCGACGTGGGACCCGGCCACACCGCCCACGACCTGGTGGTCCTCGTCCCCGGTGACCCGGAGGTGGTGTTCTGCGGGGACCTGGTGGAGGAGTCCGGCGAGCCGCAGGCGGGTCCGGACGCGGTCCCCTCGCACTGGCCGGCCGCCCTGGACCGGCTGCTGGAGCTGGGCGGCGAGGACGCGCTGTACGTGCCGGGGCACGGGGCGGTGGTGGACGCCGGGTTCGTCCGGTCCCAGCGGGACGGACTGGCGGCCCGTTTCGGCGTGTCGTAGGCGCTCGCCACATCCTCCGGCCCCGGCTTCTCCTATCGTCATCCGAATGCGCATGTACTCGCCGGACCTGACCCCGCCGTGGAAGAAGCCGAAGCCCGCCCCGGAGGTCCCGGCGGACCCCGGCCTGGTGGTGGAGGAGCCGCGCACCGGCTTCTGCGGCGCGGTGATCCGCTGCGAGGCGGGCACGGTGACGCTGGAGGACCGCTTCGGCAAGCACCGGGTGTTCCCCCTGGAGCCGCGGGGGTTCCTCCTGGAGGGCAGGGTGGTGACGCTGGTGCGCCCGAAGGCTCCCCCGCGGCGGCCCACCCGTACGGCGTCGGGCTCGGTGGCCGTCCCGGGTGCCCGGGCGAGGGTGGCCCGCGCGGGCCGTATCTACGTCGAGGGACGTCACGACGCGGAACTGGTCGAGAAGGTGTGGGGCGACGATCTGCGCATCGAGGGCGTGGTGGTGGAGTACCTGGAGGGCGTCGACGACCTGCCGTCGATCGTGGCGTCCTTCGCCCCCGGCCCCGACGCCCGTCTCGGCGTCCTCGTGGACCACCTGGTCCCCGGCTCGAAGGAGTGGCGCATCGCGGAGTCGGTGACGAGCGGGCACGCCCTGGTGGTCGGGCACCCCTACATCGACATCTGGCAGGCGGTGAAGCCGTCGTCCCTGGGCATCCGCGAGTGGCCGGCCGTGCCGCGCGGGCAGGACTGGAAGAAGGGGGTGTGCCGGGCGCTGGGGTGGCCGGAGAACACCGGGGAGGCGTGGCAGGGGATTCTTGCGCGGGTGCGGTCCTACAAGGACCTGGAGCCGGAGTTGCTGGGGCGGGTGGAGGAACTGATCGACTTCGTCACGGCCGGCGGTGGCGCTTGACGGGCGGCACCGTTCCGAACTCGTTGGTCTCCAGCTTGATGCCGAACATGTCCAACGACAGTGGCATGCCGAATCTGCTGGTCCGCTCCAGCAGGTAGTCCGCCTCTTCACCTTGCCCGGTCGGCTCCGTGAGCAGCAGGCACTGGGCGGCCATGGGATCGATGATCAAGTAGGCGGGCACTTTGCCCGCCGCATAGATGGAGCGCTTGTCCCCGTAGTCGCGGTCGACGCTGGTCTTCGAGACGACCTCCACGACTATGGTGACCACCCCCGAAGGCAGCAGACGTCCGGAGCCGGGGACCGCACCGCGTTCGATCACCACGAGGTCGGGCACGGGTTCGCTGAGCTCGTGCGGTATGTCGACGGCCTGCACCTGCAGCCGCTGCCAGCGGTCGCGGGGAATCTGGTCCTGGACGGACTCCACGATCACGTTATGGACCAGGCCAGGCCCCGCCGTCATCACGATGTCCCGCCGAAGAAGCTCTGCCTTGAAACCCTCCGGAACCTCCAGGTTCTCGAAGATCTCCCTGACGTCGGTGATCAGTCGGCCATCCACAGCGGTCATCTCCGTGGCCCTCCACTTTCCGCCGCCGCGCTCACGGCAGCAGCCTATGAACCAGGTCAGGGACCACATCAGGGTTCAGCAGTGATTCACTCCGCCGAGTGATCAGTCCACCAGGTCCCGCACCACCGCATCCGCCAGCAGCCGCCCCCGCAGCGTCAGAACGGCCCGCCCCTGCCCATACGGCCCCTCCTCCAGCAGCCCCTCCTCCAGCGCCCGCCGGGAAGCCGCCAGCCCCTCCTCCCTCAGCAGAGCCAGCGGCGCCCCCTCCCGCAGCCGCAGCTCCAGCAGGATGCGCTCGACCCGGCGGTCCTCGTCCGTGAGGACCTCCCGCCCCGCCCCCGGGGAACGGCCCTCCGCCAGGGCCGCCCCGTACGCCCCCGGATGCTTCACGTTCCACCAGCGCACGCCGCCGATGTGCGAGTGCGCCCCGGGGCCCGCGCCCCACCAGTCGGCGCCGCGCCAGTACAGCTCGTTGTGCAGGCAGCGCCCGGACTCCGACACGGCCCAGTTCGAGACCTCGTACCAGTCGTAGCCCGCCGCCGACAGCATGTCCTGAGCGATCAGGTACCGGTCCGCGTGCACGTCGTCGTCCGTCATCGGCATCTCGCCCCGGCGGATGCGACGCGCCAGCCGCGTGCCCTCCTCCACGATCAGCGCGTACGCCGAGACATGGTCCGGCCCGGCTCCCAGCGCCGCCTCCAGCGAAGCCCGCCAGTCGTCGTCCGACTCCCCCGGCGTCCCGTAGATCAGGTCCAGGTTCACATGCTCGAAGCCCGCCGCCCGCGCCTCGGCCACGCACGCCTCGGGGCGGCCCGGGGTGTGGGTGCGGTCGAGGATCTTCAGGATGTGCGGGCGGGCGCTCTGCATGCCGAAGGAGATCCGCGTGAAGCCGCCCTCCCGGAGGGCCGTCAGATACGCCGGGTCGACCGACTCCGGGTTGGCCTCCGTGGTCACCTCGGCGTCGGCCGCGAGGCCGAACTCGTCCCGGATCGCCCCCAGCATCCGCACCAGGTCGTCCGCCGCCAGCAGCGTCGGCGTACCGCCCCCGACGAACACCGTGCGCACCTCGCGCGGGTCGTCGCCGAGCACCTTGCGGGCCAGGCGGATCTCCTCGATCAGGGTCGGCGCGTAGGTGTCCCGCGAGGCGAGGACGCCTCCCGTGCCCCGCAGCTCCGTCGCCGTGTACGTGTTGAAGTCGCAGTAGCCGCAGCGCGTGGCGCAGTACGGCACGTGGAGGTAGAACCCGAGGGGGCGCCCTGCGGCCCCGGCGAGCGCGTGCGCGGGCAGCGCGCCGTCGTCGGGGACGGGTTCGCCGTCGGGGAGTGCGGAGGGCATGCCCTCCATTGTCCCGCACGGTCAGACGTCCTCATTCCGCCTGCAGCACCAGCAGTGCCAGATCGTCCTCCGGCGGGTTCCCGCCGAACTCGTGCACCAGCCTCCTGATCCGCTCCGCGATCAGCTGCGCGGTCAGTCCGGCGCAGCCGGCGAGCGCCGCGGCGAGCCCGTCCCCGTCGTCGAACTGGCGCGATCCGCTGCGCCGCTCCGTCACCCCGTCCGTGACGCACAGAAGCGTGTCGGCGGGGTGCAGCTCGAAGGTCTCGCACGTGTACGTCACGTCCTCGACGACCCCGAGCAGCGTCTGCGGCTGCGCCACGGCCCGTACGTCGCCGTCCGGCCCCAGCAGCAGCGGCAGCGGATGCCCCGCCGCGGCCAGCGTGCACCGCACCCCGCCGTCGGAGGGGACCAGCTCGCCGTAGAGGAGGGAGAGGAAGCGGGCCTGCGGGCCGTCGTCGACGACCGGTACGGGGGTGCCTGCCGCGACCAGCGCCCGCGCCGCCGCGTCCGAGGCCTCCGTCGCGTCGTCCAGCAGGAGCTGGTTGAGGCGGTCCAGGACGTCGGGGACGTCGTAGCCCTCGCGGGCCAGCAGCCGCAGCCAGGGCCGGGCGAGCCCGATCACGACCGCCGCCTCGGGGCCCTTGCCCTGGACGTCACCGATCGCGAAGCACCAGCGGCCGTTCCCCGCCGGGAACAGGTCGTAGAAGTCGCCGCTGGGACCGCCCTTGTCGCACGGTTCGTACACGAGCGCGCTGCGCACCCCGGGGATCTCGGCGACCGCGCCCGGCAGCAGCCCGCGTTGCAGGACCCGGCTGATGGTGGCCTGGCGCGCGTACTGCCGGGCGGCCCCGATGGCCAGCGCCACCCGGCGGCTGAGGTCCTCGACGAGGCCGGTGATCTCGTCGGGGAAGCACGGCAGCCCGGCCCGCCCGATGACGAGCGTGCCGAGCGGCCGGCCGCCGGCGATCAGACGGTAGGCGAGCGCCGCCCCGGTCGCGCCCCGCGGGCCCAGCGCCTCGGCGGGCCAGGGCACCGGCACCGCGCGGGAGCGCACCGACTCCGGCAGCCGGGGCGGGTCCTTCTCCAGCGCCCGGCGCAGTTCCTCGATGCGGTTCTCGCTGCCGTGCCAGACGCGGGCGAGTCGCGGTCCGCAGGCCACGGCGGCCTCGGACCCGCGCCAGCCGGTCGCCTCGTCCTCCAGCCACACCGCGCACCAGTCGGCCAGCCGCGGCACGAGCAGCTGCCCGGTGAGCGCGGCCACCAGGTCCTCGTCGAGCTGCCCGGCGAGCAGGTCGGACGCCTCGGCGAGGAAGGACAGGGCGCCGCGGCCCCGCCAGTCCCGGTCGGGGGCGCCGCGCCCGGGGTCGGCGCACACGAGGGGTTCCGGCGCGGGGAACCCGGCCGTGCCCGGCTCCCACTCCGGGACGCTCTCGCCGGCGTATGCCTCCATCTCCTCCTCGGCGTCCAGGGTGCCGTCCAGGGGCAGGCGCGCCCAGACGGTCTTGGCACCGGTGCGGTAGGTGATGCCCCAGGCCGTGGCGAGCGTGGAGACGAGCCGCAGACCGCGCCCGTACTCGGGTACGCCGTAGGGGCGTTCGGTGCCGTCGTCCCGCACCACGCGCGAGGGGTGGCGGTCGGAGACCTCGACGACGAGTCCGGCCGGATCGTCCCTGGCGTCCTCCAGACGGCAGACCAGTTCGACGTCCGTGCCCGCGTGCACGACGGCGTTGGTGACGAGTTCGCTGACGACGACCACCGCGTCGTCGCCCAGGCGCTCGGTGACGGTGCCGGGCTCGGCGAGCCCCTCCCAATCGGTGAGGGTGGCCCGCATGAACCGGCGGGCGGCCCCGGGCGCGAGCGGCCCTCCGGGCAGGGTGGTACGCGCCGACGCCCACAGCCCCGCGCCCTCGTGCGCCGGCGCGTCAGGGGAACGGGACATGGTCTCCCGCTGCGTCGGGATGGCCCCCATGGACAACTCCCCGGGAAGTTCGGACGAATGCGCCTCTGGCGATGCGGACAGGGTGACAGACCGACCGCATCCATAAGCACCGAGTTACCGAACTGGGCCGCCTTGGAGGGGAACCGTGCTCCACAAGTGCTCGACAAGTGCCCGACAACGGACAGATCCGAGCAGCGGACTCCCTTACGGGCACAACGGCACGGGCGGCGCGTCGACCACGCGCCGCCCGTGCCCGCGTCTTCGTACCGTCGTCACGCCTCGCGGGTGCCGTCGTACATCTCGTCGATGAGGTGCTTGTACTCGCGCTCCACGACGGGCCGCTTCAGCTTGAGGCTGGGTGTGATCTCGCCGTGCTCCACGTCGAGGTCGCGCGGCAGGAGGCGGAACTTCTTGATGGTCTGCCAGCGCTGGAGGCCCTCGTTGAGCTGCTTGACGTAGCCGTCGATCAGCCCGACCGTGGCGGGGTCGGCGACGACGTCGGCGTACGACGTGCCGGCCAGGCCGTTCTCCTTCGCCCACTCCAGGATGGACGGCTCGTCGAGGGCGATGAGCGCGGTGCAGAAGTTGCGGTCGGCGCCGTGCACCAGGATGTTGGAGACGTACGGGCACACCGCCTTGAACTGGCCCTCGACCTCGGCCGGCGCGATGTACTTGCCGCCGGAGGTCTTGATGAGGTCCTTCTTGCGGTCGGTGATCCGCAGATAGCCGTCGGGCGACAGCTCGCCGATGTCCCCGGTGTGGAACCAGCCGTCGGACTCGAGCACCTCGGCGGTCTTCTCCGGCAGGCCGTGGTAGCCCTCCATGATGCCCGGGCCGCGCAGCAGGATCTCGCCGTCGTCCGCGATCCGCACCTCGGTGCCGGGCAGCGGCTTGCCGACCGTGCCCGTGCGGTAGGCCTCGCCCGGGTTCACGAAGGAGGCCGCGGAGGACTCGGTGAGGCCGTAGCCCTCCAGGATGTGGATGCCCGCGCCCGCGAAGAAGTAGCCGATCTCGGGTGCGAGGGCGGCGGAGCCGGAGACACAGGCGCGCAGCCTCCCGCCGAACGCCTCACGGATCTTGGCGTAGACGAGCGTGTCCGCGACCTTGTGCTTGGCGGCCAGGCCGAAGGGTGCGGAGTGGGTGCCGGTGCGGCGGAAGTTGTCCTGGGTGACCTTGCCGTACTCGCGCGCGACCCCGGCCGCCCACTGGAAGATCTTGTACTTGGCCGCGCCACCGGCCCGCGCCTTGGCCGCGACCCCGTTGTAGACCTTCTCGAAGATGCGCGGCACGGCGGCCATGTACGTGGGCTGCACCACGGGCAGATTCTCGATGATCTTGTCGACACGGCCGTCGACGGCGGTGACGTGCCCGACCTCGATCTGGCCGGAGGTGAGCACCTTCCCGAAGACGTGGGCGAGCGGCAGCCACAGGTACTGCACGTCCTCGCCGCTGATCAGCCCGGTCGCGGCGATGGCCTTCGCCATGTACGCCCAGTTGTCGTGCGGCAGGCGCACGCCCTTGGGCCGGCCGGTGGTGCCGGAGGTGTAGATGAGGGTGGCGAGCTGGTCCCTGGTGATCGCGCCGACCCGCTCCTTGATCAACTGGGGGTGCTTCTCCAGGTAGGCGGCGCCGTTGGCCTCCAGGTCGGCGAGGGTCAGCACCCAGTCGTCGGTCTCGACGCCTTCGGGGTCGATCACCACGACGCGGGTCAGCTCGGGCAGTTCGGCGCGCTTCTCCCGCGCCTTGGCGAGCTGGGCGGCGTTCTCGGCGATCAGTACCTTGCTGCCGGAGTCGGCGAGGATGAACGCGGACTCGTCGGCGTTCGTCTGCGGGTAGATCGTCGTCGTGGCCGCGCCCGCGCACAGGATGCCCAGGTCGGCGAGGATCCACTCGACGCGGGTGGAGGAGGCGAGCGCCACCCGCTGCTCCGGCTGCACGCCCAGTTCGATCAGTCCGGCCGCGATGGCGTAGACCCGTTCGGCGGCCTCCGCCCAGCTCAGCGACTTCCAGTCGTCGGGGCCCTCGCCGGAGGCCGGGGGCACCGGGTAGCGGTATGCCTCGGCGTCCGGCGTGGCCGCCACGCGCTCCAGGAAGAGGCCCGCCACGGACGGCGGCCGGTTCTCGATCAAGGTCTGTGTGTCGCTCACGACATCCTCCGGGGCCCGCGACGGTGCGGCTGGCTCAGTACGGCTGGCTCAGTGCGGCCGGCTCTTTGCGGCTTGTATTCCACCCGCGAGCCGTTGTTTAACTCGCGAGTAACTATCGGGCAGGGACAGGGTAGAGCCCGACCGGCCGGTTCGTAAGGGGCGACGGCCTGTCACTTC
Organism: Streptomyces sp. PSU-S4-23; assembly: GCF_055632315.1. NCBI lineage: Bacteria > Bacillati > Actinomycetota > Actinomycetes > Kitasatosporales > Streptomycetaceae > Streptomyces > Streptomyces sp. PSU-S4-23. The sequence continues at coordinate 2,763,599 of NZ_JBVMUU010000002.1, forward strand.
CTACAGAGAGCGACCGGGCGCACGAACAGGGGCCCGCCGCGCTTTCGCGCGGCGGGCCCCTGTTCCGCCCGGTTTGCCGGGGTGACCCGCGGTTACTTCTTGCCCTTGACCGAGCCCGCACTGTCATCGCTGGACAGCACGGCGATGAACGCCTCCTGGGGAACCTCCACGGAACCCACCATCTTCATCCGCTTCTTGCCCTCCTTCTGCTTCTCCAGCAGTTTCCGCTTGCGGGAGATGTCACCGCCGTAGCACTTGGCGAGGACGTCCTTGCGGATGGCGCGGATGGTCTCGCGGGCGATCACCCGGGCGCCGATGGCGGCCTGCACCGGCACCTCGAAGTTCTGCCGCGGGATGAGCGCCTTCAGCTTGGCGACGAGCCGCACGCCGTACGCGTACGCCTGGTCCTTGTGGGTGATCGCCGAGAACGCGTCGACCTTGTCGCCGTGCAGCAGGATGTCCACCTTGACCAGGCTGGAGGACTGCTCGCCGGTGGGCTCGTAGTCCAGCGACGCGTATCCGCGGGTCTTGGACTTGAGCTGGTCGAAGAAGTCGAAGACGATCTCCGCGAGCGGGAGGGTGTAGCGGATCTCGACGCGGTCCTCCGACAGGTAGTCCATGCCGAGGAGGCTGCCGCGGCGGGTCTGGCACAGCTCCATGATCGCGCCGATGAACTCCGTGGGCGCGAGGATCGTGGCACGCACGACCGGCTCGTACACCTCCGCGAGCTTCCCCTCGGGGAACTCGCTCGGGTTGGTGACCGTGTGCTCGGTGCCGTCCTCCATGATCACGCGGTAGACGACGTTGGGCGCGGTGGCGATCAGGTCGAGCCCGAACTCCCGCTCCAGCCGCTCGCGGATCACGTCCAGGTGCAGAAGCCCCAGGAAGCCGACGCGGAAGCCGAAGCCGAGGGCGGCGGAGGTCTCCGGCTCGTAGACGAGCGCGGCGTCGTTGAGCTGGAGCTTGTCGAGGGCCTCGCGCAGGTCGGGGTAGTCGGAGCCGTCGAGCGGATACAGCCCGGAGAAGACCATGGGCTTCGGGTCCTTGTACCCGCCCAGGGGCTCCTCGGCGCCCTTGGCCTGGCTGGTGATGGTGTCACCGACCTTGGACTGGCGGACGTCCTTCACACCGGTGATCAGGTAGCCCACCTCGCCGACGCCGAGCCCGTCGGCCCCGATCATCTCAGGAGAGCTGACGCCGATCTCCAGCAGCTCGTGCGTGGCGCCGGTCGACATCATCCTGATGCGCTCGCGCCTGTTGAGCTGCCCGTCGACGACACGGACGTACGTGACCACGCCCCGGTAGGAGTCGTAGACCGAGTCGAAGATCATCGCGCGGGCGGGCGCGTCGGCGACACCGACCGGCGCCGGGATCTTCTCCACGGCCTTGTCGAGCAGCGCGTCGACGCCGACACCGGTCTTGGCGGACACCCTGAGCACCTCGTCGGGCTCGCACCCGATGAGGTTGGCGAGCTCCTCGGCGAACTTCTCGGGCTGCGCGGCCGGCAGGTCGATCTTGTTGAGGACGGGAATGATGGTGAGGTCGTTCTCCATCGCCAGGTAGAGGTTGGCGAGGGTCTGGGCCTCGATGCCCTGGGCGGCGTCGACGAGGAGGATGGTCCCCTCGCACGCGGCGAGCGACCGCGAGACCTCGTAGGTGAAGTCGACGTGCCCCGGGGTGTCGATCATGTTGAGGATGTGCGTCGTCCCCTGCCCGGGGCCCGTGGTCGGGGCCCACGGCAGACGCACCGCCTGGGACTTGATCGTGATGCCGCGCTCGCGCTCGATGTCCATGCGGTCGAGGTACTGAGCGCGCATCTGCCGCTGCTCGACCACTCCGGTCAGCTGGAGCATCCGGTCGGCGAGCGTGGACTTGCCGTGGTCGATGTGCGCGATGATGCAGAAGTTGCGGATCAGAGCCGGGGCGGTGCGGCTCGGCTCGGGCACATGGGTAGGGATCGCGGGCACGCAGGGTCCTGATTCTTGAGGCGTCCGCAGTGTCTGCGGTCTCGGGTCGGATCGATACGTAGCCTCCATGGTCCCACGCGCGGGAGCCTGCGACCGGTCTGGGCCGCGGAGGGGACGGATCCGCGGATCCCGGTGAAGCGGCGCCCGGCGGCACCGGCAGCACCCGGGGAGGCCGGCGGAACGGGCCGCGTGCGGGGACGGACGCCCGGGGCGACGGGGGCGACGGGGGCGACGGGGCGACGGGGGCGACGGGGCGACGGGGGCGGCCGGGGCGCGAGCCGGGTGGCTGAGGCGCGGGCCGGGTGACCGAGGCGCGGCGGGCGTGGGGCCGGTCGGGGCGCGGTAGCCGATCGGGGCACGGTGGCCGGTCGGGGCGCGGTGGCCGGTCGGGGCGCGGTGGGCGTCGGGGGCAGCGGGCCCGTCGGGGCGCGGTAGCCGATCGGGCGCGGTAGCCGGTCGGGGCACGGTAGGCGTCGGGGGCAGCGGGCCCGTCGGGGCGCGGTAGCCGATCGGGGCACGGTGGCCGGTCGGGGCGCGGTGGGCGGGTCGGGGGCGCGGTGGGGGCGCCTTCCGTGGGTTTGGGCGGGCCGGAAGGCGGCTGGTAGCCTGAGTGGCTGTGTCTCCTGCCCTCTCAGCGCGAGGCACGTCTTCAAGAAATCATCGGCGCGTGAGGCGGCCAGCCTCGCGTGCCTGAACCTGTAAAGGCTCATTCGTGGCGAACATCAAGTCCCAGATCAAGCGGAACAAGACGAACGAGAAGGCGCGCCTGCGCAACAAGGCCGTCAAGTCCTCGCTCAAGACCGCGATCCGCAAGGCTCGCGAGGCCGTCGCCGCGGGTGACGCCGAGAAGGCCACCGAGCTCCAGCGCGCCGCCACGCGCCAGCTCGACAAGGCCGTCTCGAAGGGCGTCATCCACAAGAACCAGGCCGCCAACAAGAAGTCGGCGCTGGCCACCAAGGTCGCGGCTCTCAAGGGCTGACACTTGATTTGACGCCGGAGGGATCCGAGCGGGCCCTCTCTCATCCGCTCCCACCCGGCACCCGGGTTCGTACGCGGCCTGCGTTCGCCACGCGGGTACGAGCCCACGAGCTTCAACCGAAGGCCCCGCCCCCGTCCTTCCCCGGGACGGACTGCGGGGCCTTCGGCCTGCGCGGTCACGACCCGGCGTCAGGACCAGAAGTCGTTGTCCTCGTCGATGTCCGCGACGCACTCGTCAAGATCGGTGATCTTGTCTCCGGTGATCCGGAAGACGATGCATCCGTCCTCCTCCAGATGCTTGCCCCGGCGCTCGGCCGTGAGATGGTGCAGGGCCACCACATGCCCCCGGCCGTCGGCGAGCACCTGGCGCGGCTCCAGACGCAGCGTCCCGTCCGTCTCCTCCAGGAGCCGCCGGTACATGTCGATGATCGCGTCCCGGCCCTTGAAGTCGCCCGACAGCGGATGGCTGCCGGGAACGTGGTACGTGGCGTCCGCCGCCATCGCCCCACGCAGGATGTCCAGGTCACCGCGCGAGAAGGCGTCGTAACCCTTGCGGACGAGTATCGCCTGCGGGTGTTCAGCCATGGCAATCGCCACCTCTCCGTCGCTTCGGCGATGTACAGCTGTACGTCCGATTCTCCTCCGCACAGCCCCGGGGGCCACCGGTCGCCGGCCGACGCGCACCGCCGGGCCGCCGCCGGAGCGCCGGGGCGTCGGGGCGCACGGGTACGCCTCACGCGCGCCCTCGCCTCACGCGCGCCCTCGCCTCACCCGCGCCCCCGGGAGCGCGCCGCCCTCGCGATCGTCACCACCGCCTTCTCCAGGGCGTACTCCGGGTCGTCCCCGCCGCCCTTCACTCCCGCATCGGCCTCGGCCACGGCCCGCAGCGCGACCGCCACCCCCTCCGGCGTCCACCCCCGCATCTGCTGCCGCACCCGGTCGATCTTCCAGGGCGGCATCCCCAGCTCCCGGGCGAGGTCCGCGGGTCGTCCGCCCCGGGCCGACGACAGCTTCCCGATCGCGCGCACCCCCTGCGCGAGCGCGCTCGTGATCATCACCGGCGCCACGCCCGTCGCCAGCGACCACCGCAGCGCCTCCAGGGCCTCCGCCGCCCGCCCCTCGACCGCCCGGTCCGCCACCGTGAAGCTCGACGCCTCCGCCCGCCCTGTGTAGTACCGCCCCACCACCGCCTCGTCGATCGTCCCCTCGACGTCCGCCACCAGCTGCGACACCGCGGACGCCAGCTCCCGCAGGTCGCTCCCGATCGCGTCGACCAGCGCCTGGCACGCCTCCGGTGCCGCCGAGCGGCCCCGCGCCCGGAACTCCCCGCGTACGAACGCCAGCCGGTCCGCCGGCTTCGTCATCTTGGGGCACGCGACCTCCCGCGCCCCCGCCTTGCGCGCCGCGTCAAGCAGGCCCTTGCCCCTGGCGCCGCCCGCGTGCAGCAGCACCAGGGTGATCTCCTCGGCGGGCGAGGCGAAGTACCCCTTCAACTCCTTGACGGTGTCGGCCGACAGGTCCTGCGCATTGCGCACGACCACGACCTTGCGCTCGGCGAAGAGCGACGGACTCGTCAGCTCGGCCAGCGTGCCGGGCTGCAACTGGTCCGAGGTCAGGTCCCGTACGTCCGTGTCGGCGTCGGCGGCCCGGGCGGCGGCCACCACCTCCTGCACGGCACGGTCGAGCAGGAGGTCCTCCTGGCCCACGGCAAGGGTGACGGGGGCGAGAGGGTCGTCGTTCGCGGTCTTCTTGGCCATCACGGACAGCATCCCACGCGCCACCGACAACGCGGCGCCCGGCGCCGCAGGCCCCACCACATGGGGAAGGAGCCGGACGCCCCGCCCCGCGGGGAAGGAGAGGAGCGGGCGGACACCGCTGCCCGTACCGCCCCCGCGTCGGCTACGGCTCCTCGCGCCAGCCGTCCCACTCCCCCGCGAACGCGTCGAGTTGCTCCGGGTCGAGGCGCTCCTCCTCGTCCCGCAGCACCACGAGCCACTGCGCGTCCTCCGCGTCGTCCTCACCGGCCAGCGCGTCCCGTACGATCCGCGGCTCCTCGTCCAGCGGGAACCGCTCCCCGAGCGCCTCCGCCGCCTCTTCCGCGGCATCGCGGTCGGGCAGCACCAGCACATGTCTCGCATCGCTCACGGGGCCATCTTCCCGCCGCGCCCCACACCGCCGGTCCCCGGGGCCGCCCGGAAGGTCCCGGCCCCGGCGGCGTCCACCGGGCCCCGGGCGCTCCTCATCGCCGGTCGGCCCTTCCACCGGCCTCCCGCACGGTCGGCACCCGGTCCAGCTCGATCCCGAACCCCTCCCGGTACACCCTCAGCACCTCCTCGTCGCTCCCGAGTTCCGACACCTCCTTCCGTCCGTCCGGGGCCGTCAGCGTGAGTCGCCTGCCGCTGAGCGTGATCCGCCCTCCGTCCTCCGTGACCCGTGAACACACCAGCGACCGCACGAAGCGCGAGTCCGGCGACGTGCTGTTCCACCAGGCCCCGGTCACGAAGTCCCCGAGCACCCGCGGGCGTACCTCCAGCCGGTACTGCGGACTGCCGTCCCGCAACACGTCGAGGTCCTCGAACTCCGCCGTACCGCCGCCTCCGCGCACCCCCGCCGCGTCCGCCCCGGCCTCGACCACCCGGAACGTTCCGCCCGGGTCGGGTTGCTCGCCCCGGTGCCCGAACGCCAGCGGGAAGTGGCTGTGCGCCCCGAAGCCGACATCGGCCAGCCAGTCGCCCCCGTCCGCGGTCCGCACGCGCAGCGCCAGATGGTCGTACGGCACCCCGATCCGGCCCTCCTCCCCGTACACCCGCGCGGCGAGCAGGGTGACGTCGAAGCCGACCGCCCGCAGCAACGCGCCGAAGGCGCCATTGAGTTCGTAGCAGAAGCCGCCCCTGCGCGCCCCCACGATCTTGTCGATCATCCGCTTCTCGTCCAGCACGATCTCCTCGCCGAGGTGGATCGACAGGTTCTCGAACGGGACCGCCCTCAGATGACTCAGGTGCAGCTCGCGCAGCACATCGGTGGTGGGCCAGGCGGGGTGTTCGGCCCCGATCCTGCGAAGGTAGGCGTCGGCCTCTGCGGAATTCACACCATCAGTCTCTCGCCACACGCAGCTCCCGTCCCTCCCCGGCCACGGCGACCGCCCCGTCCTCGTCCGTACGCAGCACGAGGGCACCCCCGCCGCGCAACCGCGCGACCGTACTCGGTGCGGGGTGGCCGTACACGTTGTGCCTGCCGCATGAGATCAGCGCGAGCCGCGGGGCCACTCTCCGTATGAGCTCCGGATCCTGGTACGCCGACCCGTGGTGGGCGACCTTGAGGACATCCACCAGTCCCAGGCCGGCTCCGGCCGGCGACCGCAGCAGCGCCTGCTGGGACGGGGGTTCGAGATCACCGAGCAGCAACAGGGTCAGGCCCGCCGACCGCACGAGCAGGGCGACGCTCGCGTCGTTCGGGCCGTCCGGGAACGGGGCCGGCTCCGTTGGGGGTACCTCCCCGCCGCCCAGCGGGGTCTCCCCGCTCGAACGAAGCCGAGCGTGGGGCAGAACCAGAGAGCCGGGGGGAGGCCACACCACCCGCCAGTCGAGCGCTCCGGTGCGGCGGTGCTCCCCGGCCACGGCGCGCGTGACGGGGATGTGCCGGGCCGCCGCCTGAGCGTGCACGAACGCGGCCTGCTCCGGTGGTTCCTCGAACCAGGTGGTCTCGATCGCCCCCACCGAACGCCCGCGCAGCACTCCGGGCAGCCCCGTCACATGGTCGGCGTGGAAGTGGGTCAGCACGACCAGCGGGACACGGGTGATGCCGAGCACGGCCAGACACCGGTCGACCAGCGCGGGATCGGGTCCCGCGTCCACCACCACGCCCGTGGCGTGGCCCGCTGCGAGCACGGTGGCGTCCCCTTGGCCCACGTCGCACATCGCGAACCGCCAGCCCGGTGGCGGCCACCCGGTGATCACCCGGGTCAGGGGCGGGGGCCGCACCACCACGAGCAGCATCACCGCGGCACAGAGGACGGCCGGCCAGGGACTGCTCAGCAGCCTCCGGCCCACGAGCACCACGATCGAGGTCACCGCCGCGAGCAGCAGCGCCCCCGCCCAGCTGCCCGGCCAGTCCACTCCTCCACCCGGCATCGCCGCCCCGGTGCGCGCGACACCTGCGATCCACCCGGCGGGCCGGCCCGCGCACCACGCGAACACCTTGGCCGCGGGCATGGCCATGGGCGCCGCCCCCAGCGCGGCGAAACCCAGCACCGTCGCCGGCGCCACCGCCAACTCCGCGAGCAGGTTGCACGGCACGGCGACCAGGCTGACCCGCGCCGACAGCAGCGCGACGACCGGCGCGCACAGCGCCTGTGCGGCCGCGGCGGCGGCCAGTGCCTCAGCCACGCGCGGCGGCACCCCGCGCCGTCGCAACGCCGCACTCCAGCGGGGAGCGAGGGTGAGCAGCGCGCCGGTCGCCAGCACGGAGAGCAGGAAGCCGTAGCTGCGGGCGAGCCAGGGGTCGTAGAGCACCAGCAGCAGGACCGCCGTGGCCAGGGCGGGGATCAGGGATCTGCGGCGTCCCGTCGCGAGGGCCAGCAGCGCGATCGCCCCGCAGGCCGCGGCCCGCAGCACACTCGGATCCGGCCGGCACACGATCACGAACCCGAGGATGAGCGTGCCGCCGAGCAGCGCGGTTCCCCTCAGCGGGATACCGAGCCGGGGCGCCAGCCCCCGGCGCTCCGCGCGCCGGGCCAGTCCGGCCGGGCCGATGAACAGGGCCAGCAGGAGGGTGAAGTTGCCCCCGCTGACGGCCAGCAGGTGGGCGAGGTCCGTCTTCTTGAAGGCGTCGTCCAGATCGGGGGTGACCCGTGAGGTGTCCCCCACGACCAACCCCGGCAGCAGTGCCCGCGCATCCGGATCCAGTCCGTCGGTGGCCTCCCGCAGCCCGGCGCGCAGCGACCCCGCCCACCGCTGCGTCCGGGACGGCTCCCCCACCACGTCGAGCGGTTCCCCGGCCCGTACGCGCAGCACGGCGGCGTGACGCCCCGCGGCCGGAGAGGGCGCCAGCCGCGCGGCCACCCGTACCCGGGTGGAGGGCAGCAGGGCCTGCCAGGGCGAGCGTCTGGGTCCGTCCTCGAGGCCGGGCGAGCCGGTCGTCACCGCCACCCGGGACTTCATGTCGACGATCACCAGCACCGGTGTCCGTGTGGCCGTCACGGTCCCGTCCGCTCTCCTCAGACGCCGGACCACGGCGTCGAACAGCACGGCGGTCGGCGTCGTGTGGTCGCCCTCGATCCTGGGCCGGCTCAGCCGTGGATCAGAGGAGACCTCGACCTCCGCGGTCACCTCGGCGTAGGTGCGCGCGAGGGCGGGGACGGGGCCCCGCCGCAGGTCCGCACCGTGCAGCCCGGCGGACAGCAGCGCGGCGGCGGCACAGAGCAGCGCGGCGGCGACGGACACCGCCGACCGGGAACCCGGTGCCCTGCGACGGCCCTCTTTACCGCCCGGCGCTCCGGCCCGCGCACCGCCTCGCGCGCCCGATCGCCACACGGTCAGCAGCCCGCCTGCCGCCGGCAGGCAGACGGCCACCCCACCGGTGACCCACACGGCCGGGGCATCCAGTGCCCAGGCGGCGGCCGCCCACGCCGCAAGCGCGGGTGCGACCAGCCGCAGGTCCGCCGGTCCTTCCGGCCGGGTGTCCTGGTCTCCGGGCCCGACGCCGCTGCCGGTGATGCGTGCCGGTGTCCGCGCCCCGCCCGCGGCGCCCGCGTTCGGCGCCCTCATGGCCGTACGAGATTCCGGAGATCGGCGAAGCGGCGTTCACCGATGCCGTTGACGTCACGGAGCTCGTCGACCGAGCGGAAGCCGCCGTGCCGGTCGCGGTAGTCGACGATGTGCCGGGCGAGGACGGGACCCACCCCCGGCAGCGCGTCGAGCTGGTCCACCGTCGCCGCGCTCAGCGAGACCGGGGTGGCGGGAACCGCGCCGGCAACGGATCCGCCGGTCGCCGGGCCCACCGGGTTCCCGCCCGTCACGGGTGCCGGACCACCGACCACGATCTGCTCGCCGTCCACCAGCAGGCGGGCGCGGTTGAGGGCGTCGGTGTCCGTGCCCGGGCGCACTCCACCCGCCGCACGCAGGGCGTCGGCCACCCGGGACCCGGCCGGAAGCCTGAGCAGGCCGGGCCTGCGCACCTTGCCGCTGACGTCCACGACGACCGCGGCACCCGTCCCCGGCCCCGTTCCGGGACCGGCGCCCGGCCCGTCCCCCGGTTGCGGGCCGGCCGGCGCACCCGGCTCCAACGACCGCTCGCCCCGGTTCCCGCCCGGCGCCCCGCCCGGCGCCCCGTACGGCGCCGCGGCGCGCACCACCTCGGGCGCCCGCACCTGCCGGGTCCTGCCGGCCCAGAAGTGCTGTGCGGCGAGGACCGCGGCCACGACGAGCAGCACGCTCAGCGCGGCGACGCTCTTGCGCTCCAGTGCACACCTCGACTGCAGCCACAGGGGCATCCGCTCACGCACGGCCGGCCCCCACCGCTCACGCCACATGCGCAGGCCGCCCGTGGCACCGTGCACGGGTGTGCCGATACCACCGGCCGCAGGGGCGACCGGTGGGGCCGGGCCTGCCGCCTCGCCCGTCTCTGACTCGGCCGGCTCGACCGGCTCGACCGGCTCGACCGGCTCGACCGAGTCCACCGACACCGGTCCGGCCAACCTGGCCGGCCGGACCTGCCGGACCTGCCGGACCGGTACGGAAAGCCCGGTCGGCACGATGGGGCCGACCGGCACGGCCCGCCCATTCGACTTGACCGGTCGGGCCGGTCCGGCCGGCCCGACCGGCTCAGCCGACGCGGCCGACGCGGCCGGCTCCACGGCGGTCGGCTCCACAGCGGCCGACTCCACGGCGGTCGGCGCCCGGAAGCCACAGGTCCCCCTCCCCGTCGCCGTGCTCCCCCGCGGTTGCCGCCTGTCCCCGGCGGCTCCCGGCGGATCGTTGCCGAACTCCTGCCGCTCGCCCGTCCGTTCCGTGAAGAGCGCCTCCGCGCGCAGGCGCAGCGTGTCGGCGGCCGGCGTCCGGCGATGCCGTCGGGCGTGCGGCCGGACGCGCTCCCGGGCATGTCCCGGGGAGTGCCGTGGGAGATGGCGGGTGCGGCCGTCGGAGCCCGGGCCGCGGCCCGGGCCGCTCGTGGGGGTCGCTGTACGTGAACGTGATCGAAGTGCCATGCGCCGAGGATCGGGCACACCGCCGAAATCGCGATGATCTTGGTGGATTCCCGGGGATTACTGCCCAGTTGTGGATAACTCCGTCACCCGTCCGAGCAGTGGTCACGCCCCGGCCGCCCGGGTGAGCGAGCGGGCACCGCTCCGTCACCGCGGCGAGACAACGGCCCCCAGCAGCCCGGGGCCGGTGTGGGCCCCGATCACCGCGCCGACCTCGCTCACATGCAGCTCGGCCAGCCCGGGCACCCTTCCGCGCAGACGGTCGGCCAGGGCCGATGCCCTCTCCGGGGCCGCGAGATGGTGGACCGCGATGTCGACCTGCGCGCTGCCCGCCCGCTCGACCACGATCTCCTCCAGGCGGGCGATCGCTCTGGACGCCGTGCGCACCTTCTCCAGCAACTCGATACGGCCGCCGTCCAGCTGCAGCAGGGGCTTCACCGCGAGCGCCGAGCCCAGCAGTGCCTGAGCGGCGCCGATCCGGCCGCCCCGCCGCAGGTAGTCGAGGGTGTCGACGTAGAAGTACGCGGAGGTGCCGGCGGCCCGCTTCTCGGCGGCCGTGACCGCCTCGTCGAGGGTTCCGCCCGCCTCCGCGGCCTCCGCTGCGGCGAGGGCGCAGAAGCCGAGGGCCATCGCGACCATGCCGGTGTCGACGACGCGCACCGGCACGGGAGACCGGCGCCCGGCGAGCACCGCGGCGTCGTATGTGCCCGAGAACTCCGAGGACAGATGCAGCGAGACGATGCCGCTCGCGCCCGACTCGGCGACCCTGCGGTAGGTCTCGGCGAAGAGCTCGGGGCTGGGCCGGGACGTGGTGACGGGCCGTCGCTTCTGCAACGCCTCGGCCAGGGAACGGGCTGAGATCTCGGTGCCCTCTTCGAGCGCCCGGTCGCCCAGCACCACGGTCAGCGGCACCGCGGTGATGCCGTGACGCTCCATCGTCCGCTGCGGCAGGTAGGCCGTGGAATCAGTGACGATCGCGACATGGCGGGACATGAGCTGGAGGTTACCTGCCGCAACGCCCGGGTGGCAGCCCGGCCCCTCCGACCTGGGGGCACCTTGACGGAATCATGTGGTGCTCTCGGGGCGGGGCTTCTTCTGCCAGGGGTACGCGGACCGCTGTCCCGGCGGGGCGATGGACGGGCGGGCCGGCTCCTGCGGCGCACGGGATTCGGGTGTCTGCGGCCAGGTCCGGTCGGGGACGGCCGGGTCCTCGGGGGCCGGCGCCTCCGGCCACGCCGGGGCGGAGGGCATCGGCTCCTCCTTGGTCCAGTGGCGCAGCGCGCCCGCCTCCACGTCGATCTGTGCGCTCAGCGCGTCCAGATCGTCGTCGGCGAACCGTCGGGCCCTGTCGAGTGCCGCCCAGCGCAGCGAGTCCGCCGACCGTGTGATCCGCTCGGCGCGCTCGCGCAGTTCGGGCAGGCGGGAGGCCAGGAGGCGCCGGTCCGGCTCTGCTTCCAGCCGCCTGAGTTCGGCGTCGAGTTCGTGTCCGTGCGCGCTGAGCCGCCGGAAGAGACCGAGTGACTCCTTCAGCGACGCGTCCTCGGCGACGCCGGCGCTCAACGCGTCCTGCGTGGCGCGCATCGAGGTGCGCAGCTTCAGACGGAGCTGGGCGAGCTCGCCGGACGGGCCGGGCTGGGCGAGGGTTCTGGCGCGCAGGGTGGTGTCCTCGACCGTGCGCCGTGCCTGCGCGATCGTCCGGTCCACGCCGCGTTTGGCCGCGCCGATCACCTTGACCGTCGCGTACGCCCCGAATGCGACGCACAGCACGAACAGGAGCACGACGACGGTCAAGAAGGCTTCCACGACGACGCTCCTCCTCGGGCCGGCCAGAGCGGCTGGTGCACCGCTCCTCCACGGTAAACGCAGCGGGCAGGTCCGGGGTTCCGCAAGAACCCCGAACCTGCCCTTAGGGGACTACCCGGACAGGGGCGGCCCGGCCCGACACCCCTGGTGCGCGGGAGGGCGGGGGCGCCCGGCGGCCGTTACGCCGTGACGATGTTCACCAGCTTGGGCGCGCGCACGATCACCTTGCGGATGCCGGCGCCGTCCAGCGCCGCGACCACCTTCTCGTCGGCCAGCGCCGCCTTCTCCAGCTCCTCCTCGGAGATCGACGGGGAAACCTCCAGGCGCGCCTTGACCTTGCCCTTGACCTGGACGACGCAGGTGACCGTCTCGTCGACGACGTACGCCGGGTCGGCGACGGGGAAGTCCTGGTGGACGACCGAGCCGGTGTGGCCCAGCCTGTGCCACAGTTCCTCGGCGACGTGCGGGGCCAGCGGCGCGGTCAGCAGCACCAGGGCCTCGGCGACCTGGCGCGGCACCGGCCGGCCCGCCTTGGTCAGGTGGTTGTTCAGCTCGGTGATCTTGGCGATGGCCGTGTTGAACCGCAGGCCCTCCAGGTCCTGGCGCACTCCGTCGATGGCCTTGTGCAGGGCGCGCAGGGTGTCCTCGTCGGGCTCGGCGTCGACGACGGTGACCTCGCCGCTCGCCTCGTCCACGACGTTGCGCCACAGGCGCTGCAGCAGCCGGAACTGGCCCACCACCGCGCGCGTGTCCCACGGCCGCGACACGTCCAGCGGACCCATCGCCATCTCGTACAGACGCAGCGTGTCCGCACCGTACTCGGCGCAGATCTCGTCCGGAGTGACCGCGTTCTTCAGGGACTTGCCCATCTTGCCCAGCAGCCGGGTGACCTTCTCGCCCTGGTAGTGGTAGGCGCCGTCGCGCTCCTCCACCTCGGCGGCGGGCACCGCGATGCCCCGGCTGTCGCGGTAGACGTATGCCTGGATCATGCCCTGGTTGAACAGCTTGTGGAACGGCTCCGCCGAGGAGACGTATCCCAGGTCGTACAGGACCTTGGACCAGAAGCGCGCGTACAGCAGGTGCAGCACGGCGTGCTCGGCGCCGCCGACGTACAGGTCGACACCGCCGTGCGGCATGCCCTCGCGCGGGCCCATCCAGTAGCGCTCGATCTCCGGGTCGACCAGCTTGCGGTCGTTGTGCGGGTCCAGGTAGCGCAGCTCGTACCAGCACGAGCCCGCCCAGTTGGGCATGGTGTTGGTCTCGCGGCGGTACTTCTTCGGCCCGTCGCCCAGGTCCAGGGTGACGTTGACCCACTCCTCGTTGCGGGACAGCGGGGTCTCGGGCTGGGTGTCGGCGTCGTCCGGGTCGAAGGTGCGCGGCGAGTAGTCCTCGACCTCCGGCAGTTCCAGCGGCAGCATCGACTCGGGCAGCGCGTGGGCGACTCCGTCCTCGTCGTAGACGATCGGGAAGGGCTCGCCCCAGTAGCGCTGGCGGCTGAACAGCCAGTCGCGCAGGCGGAAGTTGACGGTGCCCTCGCCGATGCCCTTGCGCTCCAGCCACTCGGTGATGCGCGCCTTGGCCTCGACGACGCTCTGGCCGTCCAGGGTCACGGTCCCGCCGGCGGAGTTCACGATCTTCGCGTCGTACGAGTCGAACGCGTCGTCCCACGTGGACGGGTCGGTGCCGCGGCCGTCGGACGGCTCGACGACACAGCGCATGGGCAGTTCGAAGGCTCGCGCGAACGCGAAGTCACGGCTGTCGTGCGCCGGGACGGCCATGATGGCGCCGGTGCCGTAGCCCATGAGCACGTAGTCGGCGATGAAGACGGGGATCCGCTCGCCGCTGACCGGATTGGTGGCGTAGGCGCCCGTGAAGACGCCGGTCTTGTCCTTCGCCTCGGCCTGCCGTTCGACGTCGGACTTCGAGGCGGCGTGGGCGCGGTAGGCGGCGACCGCCTCGGCGGGCGTGGCGTGCCCGCCGGTCCACACCGCGGGCGTTTCCTCGGGCCAGGCGTCGGGGGTGAACTTCTCGACCAGCGGGTGCTCCGGCGCCAGCACCATGTAGGTGGCGCCGAACAGGGTGTCCTGGCGCGTGGTGAAGATCGTGATCGCTTCGCCGTCGATGGGGAAGTCGACGCGGGCGCCCTCGGAGCGGCCGATCCAGTTGCGCTGCTGCAGCTTGATGGCCTCGGGCCAGTCCAGCTCCTCCAGGTCGTCCAGCAGCCGGTCGGCGTAGGCCGTGATGCGCATGTTCCACTGACGCAGCTTGGCCTTGAAGACGGGGAAGTTGCCGCGCTCCGAGCGGCCGTCGGCGGTGACCTCCTCATTGGCCAGGACCGTGCCCAGGCCGGGGCACCAGTTGACGGGCGCGTCGGAGGCGTACGCCAGGCGGTACTCGCCCAGGACGTCGGCGCGCTCCATGGCGCTCAGCCGGTTCCACGCGCGCGTGGTGCCCGGAATCGCTCGCTCACCGGATTCGAACTGGGCGATCAGCGCGGAGATCGGGCGGGCCTTGCGCGCCTCCTCGTCGTACCAGGAGTTGAAGATCTGCAGGAAGATCCACTGGGTCCACTTGTAGTAGTCGGGGTCGATCGTGGCGAACGACCGCCGCTTGTCGTGGCCCAGGCCCAGCCGGCGCAGCTGGGTCTTCATGTTCTCGATGTTGGCCTCGGTGGACACGCGCGGGTGCGTGCCGGTCTGCACGGCGTACTGCTCGGCGGGCAGGCCGAAGGCGTCGAAGCCCAGGGTGTGCAGGACGTTGTGGCCGGTCATGCGCTGGAACCGGGCGAACACGTCGGTGGCGATGTAGCCCAGGGGGTGGCCGACGTGCAGGCCCGCACCCGAGGGGTACGGGAACATGTCCATGATGAACTTCTTGGGCTTGGCGACCAGCTCCGGGTCCCCGGCCAGGTCTCCGCTGGGGTTCGGCGCCGCATAGGTGCCCTCGGCGTCCCAGAAGTCCTGCCAGCGTGCCTCGATCTCGGCCGCCACGGCGGCCGTGTAGCGGTGCGGCGCGGCCTCCGCCGACACGGCAGCGGCGGCAGCGGGGTTCGTCTCGCTCATGATCCTCAAAGCTCCATCGATCGTCTCTGCCAGCGGAAATGAAAAAGCCCCTCGCACAGGAGGGGACGCCGCGCCGATTCCGGCCATCCGATTGACCCGGTGGTCGGGACTGATCAGCGCGGCTCGCTAAGCAGAAGGCGTACGGCACGCATGGCGCCAGGGTACCGCAGTGCCCGAGCGCCTCGCGACGGGCTTCCGCCGGCACGCACCGGGAGCGGAGGGAAGTGAACCCAACGCGCGGCGGAGCCGTACTGAGACCCGGACGGTCAGGTTGTGAAGGTCTCGAGGAGCTGAACAACGTTCAAATGTTACTTCGCGTAACACCAGCTAGTCGGACAACACCACCACCCCGTTGCCCTTTGATAACAACGCAATAACTCAAACCTCGTACCGCTCGGTTTGGAGCCACCTAAAGTGCGGCAGCGGGACCGCCTTCCCGAAACCTTTCGGAGTGACCCCCATGAACCCTCAACGTAGTAACAGCTCGCTCCCCAAGCCGGGTCGCTCGGCCTACGGCGTGGCGACGGTCGTGGTGCTGCTGCTGATACCCGTGGTCGTGCTGTACGGAGGCGACTGGCTCCAGGAATTCCTCAACTTCGGCGCGGGCGTCGTGGCGCTGGTCCTCCTCACCTGCTCGGTGATCTGGGGGCTCGTCGCCCAGGACCGGCTCCTCCTCAACATCCGCCAGCGGATCGTGGCCCAGGCCGTCCACCGGGTGACCGCCGTCGGCTCGATCGCGTTCCTCGTGGTGCACATCGGCATCAAGCTCGCGCTCGAGCACACCGTGTGGATCGCCGCGGTGATCCCCTTCGGGCTCGGCTTCAGCGGTATCGGCGGGCTCGTCGGGCTCGGCACCCTGGCCGGCCTGCTCATGATCTTCGTGGGCGTCACCGGTGCGCTGCGCAACCAGTTCGCGTCCCCGGCCCCGGTCGCGGCACGCTGGCGGGCGATGCACATGCTGGCCTATCCGGCCTGGTGCGCGGCCCTCATCCACGGCCTGTACGCCGGCCGTCCGGTGAAGAGCCCGCTCTTCACCTACCTGTACGAGCTGTCCCTGCTCGCGGTCATGGCGGCCCTCGCGCTGCGCGCCGCGCCCCGCCCGTACAAGCGGAAGATCGCCGACCGGCTCCTCGCTGCCTTCGGGAGCGAGGAGCCGCTCGGCCGCGACGACCTGGAGGAGAGCCGTGCCCGCGTCGCCGAGTCCGCCATGGCGGGCCTCGGATCGCGCTCCACGGGCCGTTCCGCCGGCCGCGAGGGACTGATTCCCCCGCAGTCCTCCGCCCCCCTCTACGAGGCCCCCGCGGCCCGCACCATGACCCCGGAGTCCGGCAACGGCTTCGCCGCCGCCTACCGGGCCGTCTCGCCCACGCCGCGCGCGCAGTCCCCGATGACGCCCGACGCGACCCAGCGCATGGACATGCCACTGGACATGCAGTCCACGGAGGCGATGCCGCGCGTCGACGGGCCGGGCAGTACCTCGGGCAACTGGCCGATCCCGTCGCCGCCGCCCGTCGGCGAGGCGCCCCAGTCCTCCTACGACCCGCTCAACGACACCGGATACACCATCCCGGCCTACGGCAACGCGGGGTACAACGGGTACGGCGCGAGTGACATGTACGACACAGGTGAGATGAACGCGCCCTACGGTACGTACAACCCGTACGACAGCGGTCCCGCGACGGAAACGCGGCCCGGCGCCTATGACACGCCGGGCGCCGGCGAACCCTGGAACGCGCCTTCCGGAGGCTTTAAGTGAACGAGGCCCTGCCCGACGTCCCAGAAGTCCGTGTGGTCGGGCTTCCGCAGCTCACGTCGGGCTTCGACCTTGTCGAGCGACTCGACCTGCCCATGCACCTCAAGGTGCACGGCCCGCTGGAGCCGGTGGGCGGCGAGCAGCTCGCCCAGCTCGCCGAACAGATCTCCCTGAAGGGGCGCGGCGGCGCGGGCTTCCCCTTCCACAAGAAGCTGCGGTCGGTCGCCGAGTCGGCGATCCGCCGCGGCATCCGGCCGGTGGTGGTCGTCAACGGAAGCGAGGACGAGCCCGCCTGCCGCAAGGACACGGTGCTGATCAACCGCGCGCCGCACCTCATCCTGGACGGCGCCCTGCTGGTCGCCGAGGCCCTGGGCGCCCGCACCCTCGTCGTCGGTGTGACCCGTGCGTCCACCGAGAGATCCATGGAGCAGGCGCTCAGCGAGCGCGGGCTGAGCAACCGCCGTGGAGCACCGATACGCGCGCGGGTGCAGCGCAATCCGGTGCGCATGGTCACCGGCGCCGCCTCCTCGCTGATCCGCTCCATCGACGGCGGCCCGGCGATCCCGCCCGGCCGCAAGGTCAGCGCCTCGCAGACCGGCGTCGGCGGCGCGCCCACACTGCTGTCCAACGCCGAGACGTTCGCCCAGCTGGCGATCGCCGCCCGCATCGGGGCCGAGCGCTACTGCAACACGGGGCTGTACGACGAGCCCGGCACCGTCATGCTCACCGTCTCCGGGGCGGTCAACCGGCCGATGGTCATCGAGGTCCCGACGGGTGTGCCGCTGCGGTACGTGCTCCAGCTGGCCGGCGCCCCGCCGGTGCCGCAGGGCGTGCTGACCGGCGGCTACCACGGCAAGTGGATCGACGCGGCCACCGTCAACGAGGCGATCGTCTCGCGCAACTCCCTGGATGCCGTCGGCGGCTCGCTGGGCGCCGGCGCGATCCTGCCCATCAGCCAGGAGACCTGCCCGCTGGGCGAGTCCCTGCAGGTGGCGAAGTGGCTGGCCGAGGAGAGCGCGGGCCAGTGCGGTCCCTGCTACCTGGGCCTGCCGGCCGCGGCACGCGGCATGGAGGACATCATCAACGGCGGCGGCCCCGCCGCGCTGGAGGCCCTCAAGCAGGTCGCCAAGGCCGTGAAGAGGCGCGGCGCGTGCTCGCATCCGGACGGCTCGGCGATGTTCCTGGAATCGACCATCAAGGCGTTCACGGACGATCTGGCCGCCCACGTCCTCGGCAACGGCTGCGGCAGGCCGGTGGAGGGCGTGCTGCCGCTCTTCGAGGGCGGCAGGGCGCCCACGGGCATCCCCGGCGGCGGACAGGCGGAGCCGGAGGCGGGTGCCAGCAGGCAGAAGATCTTCGTCGACTGGACGCTGTGCCGCGGCCACGGCCTGTGCGCGGACATCCTCCCGGAGGTCTTCGAACTGGGCGCCGACGGCTTCCCGACGGTCGCCCAAGCGCCGGTGCCGCGGTACGCGGAGGCGAAGGCGCTGCGGGCCGTGCGCCGCTGCCCGGCGCTCGCGCTGCGGATCGAGGAGGACACCCGGTCCGGTCCGTCCTCCCGCAGCAACCTGCCCGTGCTGTCGCAGGGCCGAGGACGCCGCGCGCTCGGCCGCTGAGCGCACGCGATGAGGGCCGCCCGCCCCTCGCGGGTGGCCCTCATCCCGCAGCGGCTCCCGGATCTCGGCCGCGCGCGAGCACACCCGCACACGACGAAGGCGGTCCATCCGATCGGATGGACCGCCTTCAAGTCCTGTGGAGCTAAGGAGAATTGAACTCCTGACCTCCTGCATGCCATGCAGGCGCTCTACCAACTGAGCTATAGCCCCGTGTGGTGCCCCGCCGGGTTTCCCCGGCGGCGACGCCAACATTACACGCTCCTCCCGGTGCACCACCAAATCGTTTCCGTCCGGTACGGGTTGGGAGGCCGCTCTGCGGGGGCGTGCCCCGGTGTCCGCGTTCGCCCGCGTCAGGCGGTGGCGAAGGAGTAGAAGCGTTTGAGGGTGCAGTGCTCGTCCAGGAGACGGCCGTAGATCGGCTCGCCCTCCAGCTCACGGTAGGTCTCGATCGGGTCGCCCTTTATGATCAGCGCCCGCGCGCACTCCTCGCACCAGTACTGGTAGTCGGGGTTGACCGGCTCCATGTCACGGACGATCGGTGTGCCGCTGCCGCACCAGTCGCACTTCCGCCTGTGTGCACCCATCGATCAGCTCCAGCTGTGGCCGCAGGCCGTGCACACGTAGGAAATGCCGCCGTTGTCGCCGAGGACCTGGGCGACATGGGACGAGCCGCAGGAAGGGCAGTCGAGGAGGGTGCCAGTCTGACGTGCCACCGCCACTGCGAGGGGGTCGCCGGTCCCCTCGCGGATGCTCCCAGGCATCGCTACTCCCTCCCGTCGGGCCGCGCACCCTTCCGGCCGTTTGATTCTGCCACGGCCGGGCCAATACGGTCAGCGACGCCTGCGTACCAGTCCGGACACGGCCCCCAGCACAGCCGTCGCGGCCAGCGCGTACATGCATGCGAGGAGCGCGTCCGAAGAGGTATACGCCCCCGGGGCCCCAAGTGACTCAAGCCGGTTCAAGAACAGTGTGCCGAAGGCCGCGACACCGATCAGCTGGCCGAGCTGGGTGACCGTCGCGAGCAGTCCGCTGGCGTCCGCCGCGTCCTCGGGCCGCACGGTGGCGAGGGCCCTGGTGAGTGTGGGACTGAAGCTCAGCGCCAGGCCCACGCCGACGCCCGCGAGGGCCACGTACAGCCACGGCCCGCCGTCGCCGCCGCCGTGCAGCGCCCGGCCCACGCCGGCCACCGAGAGGGCGGCGAGCAGGAACCCGCCGGGGATCAGGGCGCGCTGCCCGGAGGCGGGCCAGCGCCGCCAGGTCAGACCGACGAGCCCGAACACCACGGCGGTGGGTGCGAAGGTGAGGCCGGCCCGCAGTGCGCTGTAGCCGAGGCCGCCCTGGATGTGCAGGGTGAGGGAGAACAGGAATCCCGCGTTGACGGCCATCACCGCCAGCAGCCGGACGACCGCGAGGCCGATGCCCGGGTGGCGCAGCACCCTCGGGGCGATCAGCGGCGCCCCGCCGCGCCGGGCGAGCCGGGACTCATAGCCGCGGAACAGCGCGAAGACCACCACGCAGACGGCGAGGCACAGCCAGGACCACAGCGGCCAGTCCTCCTCCTGGCCGAGGACGAGCGGCACGGTCAGCAGCGAGACGGCGGCGCCGAGCAGCACCAGACCGGGCAGGTCGAGGCCGCGCGACCGTTCCAGGGCCTGGGTGTCGTCGCGCGGCAGGGCCCGGCGGCCCATGGCCAGGAGCACGGCGCCGACGGGCACGTTCACGAGGAACACCGGCCGCCAGCCGGTGCCGAACAGATCGGCGCTGACCAGCACGCCGCCCAGCACCTGCCCGGCGGCGGCACCGGTGGCGAGGACGGCGGAGTACACGCCGAGCGCCTTCGCCCGTGCCTCGCCGGTGAAGTGACGCTGGATCAGGCTGAGCACCTGCGGGATCATCAGGGCCGATCCGGCGCCCTGCAGCAGCCGGAAGGCGATGAGCTGCCCCGTGGTCCCCGCCAGTCCGCAGGCCAGCGAGGCGGCCGTGAACACCGCGAGTCCGGCGAGGTGGACCCGCCGGTGCCCGAGCAGGTCGCCGAGGCGCGCCCCGGTGATCAGCAGGACGGCGTACGAGATGGAGTACCCGGCGACCACCGACTGCAGCCCGGCCCCGCTCGCATGGAGTCCGGAACCGATCGCGGGTACGGCGACGTTCACGATGAAGACGTCGAGCAGGGCCATGAACTGCGCGGTGAGCAGGACCGCGAGCAGCCGGCCGGGGCGATTGTCAGTGGCGTGGGTTCTACTGGTCGCAGGACGGATCGCGGGACCGGAGCCGGGGCCCGCGGGGGTTGTCGTCGTCATGCCTCCGAGCCTGACGACGGTTGGATACGGGTAACGAGAGCCCGCCGATGCTGGTACTGACAGCACCTGGCAGCGTCCGGCTCCGGTCCCGACCATGGACGACGGGGGATGTGAGGACGATGGGGACGACACAGCGCCGCAGGCCGGAGCTGGCCGCCTTCCTGCGCAGCAGGCGGGCCCGGGTGACGCCCGCCGACGTGGGCATGCCGCCGGGCCTGCGGCGCCGGACGCCGGGCCTGCGCCGCGAGGAGGTGGCGCAGCTGTCCGGCGTGGGCGTCACCTGGTACACGTGGCTGGAGCAGGGCCGCCCCATCAACGCCTCGCCCCAGGTCCTGGACGCGGTGGCGCGCACGCTCCGCCTGGACCAGCCGGAGCGCGAGCACCTGTACCACCTCGCGGAGGTGCCCTACGAGCACGGTCCCGCGGGGCTGCCCGGGCGGGTCGGCCCGGAGATCCAGACCGTCATCGACGCCCTCGACCCCCATCCGGCGGTCGTCTACAACGCGCGGTACGACGTCCTCGCGACCAACCCCGCCTACAGCGACCTGTTCCAGCTCCCGCCGAGAGGGGACAGCGGCAGGCCCAACGCGCTGTGGATGCTCTTCACGGTGTCCGAGGAAGCCTGCCCGGTGGTGCGCCGGGACGAGGAGCTGCCGGTGATGGTGGCGACCCTGCGCTCCGCGTACGGCAGACATGTGGGCGAGCCGGCCTGGGAGGACTTCATACGCGCGCTGTCGGCGGCCAGCCCCCGCTTCGCGGAGCTGTGGGCGAGCGGTGAGGTGACCCCGCCCGGGCCGCGGGTGAAGACCTTCCGCCATGGGGTGGTGGGCGAGCTGCGGATGACCTCGGTGTCGCTGTCGATCAACGGAATGCCGGAGTGCCGGATCGTCGTGCACACACCGGAGGACGCGGACGCCTGGGAGAAGGTGGCGCTGCTGCGGGAGCGCAGGCAGCGGCTGTGGCCGCCGTCGGACAGGGAACCGGCCGACGTGGTGTGAGCGACACCGCGCACGAAAAATCCCGCCCCTCGCGGGACGGGATCCTTCGGTATCGGTCTTTGACAACTCAAGAGTGTCGATCTGTGGAGCTAAGGAGAATTGAACTCCTGACCTCCTGCATGCCATGCAGGCGCTCTACCAACTGAGCTATAGCCCCTTGCCCCACGCGGCCGGGCCGCATGGTGTTCCGCCCCGCTCGGCGGGGCGAACAAGAAGAACTCTAGCCTGCGACCTGCCGGAAAGCGAAATCCGGGTCCGGCGCCCGATGAGGCGGTGTCAGTCGTCGTCACCCAGGACCGGCTCCGGGAGGGTGCCCGCGTTGTGCTCCAGGAGACGCCAGCCGCGTACGCCCTCGCCGAGGACGGACCAGCTGCAGTTGGAGAGACCGCCGAGGCTCTCCCAGTGGCGGGCCTCCAGGCCGAGCAGGCGGCCGATGGTGGTGCGGATCGTGCCGCCGTGGCTGACCACCACGAGGGTGCCCCCGTCGGGCAGCTTCTCGGCGTGCCGCAGCACCACGGGGGCGGCGCGGTCGGCGACCTCGGTCTCCAGTTCGCCGCCGCCGCGGCGGACGGGCTCACCGCGCTTCCAGGCGGCGTA
This sequence comes from Streptomyces sp. PSU-S4-23, assembly GCF_055632315.1. Classification (NCBI taxonomy): domain Bacteria; kingdom Bacillati; phylum Actinomycetota; class Actinomycetes; order Kitasatosporales; family Streptomycetaceae; genus Streptomyces; species Streptomyces sp. PSU-S4-23. The sequence continues at coordinate 2,785,874 of NZ_JBVMUU010000002.1, forward strand.
CTCCTCGCCGTACCGGGCGATGATCTCCTCGTGGGTCAGCCCCTGCCAGACGCCCGCGTACGTCTCGCGCAGGCTCTCGTCGCGGGTGACGTGGAGGCCCGTGAGCGCGGCCAGCTCGGCGGCCGTGGCGGCGGCGCGCCGGAGGTCGGAGGCGAGGATGGCGTCCGGCTTCAGGGAGGCGAGCAGACGGGCGGAGCGGCGGGCCTGGGTGAGGCCGGTCTCCGTCAGCTCGACGTCCGTGGAGCCCTGGAAGCGGCGCTCCACGTTCCACATCGTCTGGCCGTGGCGCCACAGGATGAGGCGGCGGCCCCGCTTCCCCTCCTCGGTGCCCGCGGCGGTCACCGCAGCTCCCCGCCCAGTCCGGCGGCGTCCTCGGCGGCCTGCAGCCTGGCGTGCTCCTCGGCCTTGCCGCGGGTGGCCTTGGCGTCGGCGGGCAGCTCCAGCTCGGGGCAGTCCTTCCACAGCCGCTCCAGGGCGTAGAAGACGCGCTCCTCGCTGTGCTGGACGTGCACCACGATGTCGACGTAGTCCAGCAGCACCCAGCGGGCCTCGCGGTCGCCCTCGCGGCGCACCGGCTTGGCGCCGAGTTCCTTGTTCAGCCGCTCCTCGATCTCGTCGACGATGGCCTTGACCTGACGGTCGCTGGGCGCCGAGGCCAGCAGGAAGGCGTCCGTGATCGACAGCACGTCGCTGACGTCGTAGGCGATGATGTCGTGCGCGAGCTTGTCGGCGGCCGCCTGGGCGGCGGTGTTGATGAGTTCGAGGGAACGGTCCGTTGCGGTCACTACAGGGCTTTCCGTCGGCGGTCAGTGATACCTCAAGGGTCTCACGGACCGCCGACCGCTCCCCAAGTGATTAACGGATCACACCCCGGCGACCCAGGGTGTGATCCAGGTCACGACGACGGCTTGTAGTTCTGGCCGAGGACGACCGAGACGGTGGCGTTCGATGCCGCCGTGCCCTTCTTGACGGCGCTGGTGGGCAGTCCCAGGGTCTTGGCCACCTCGATCGCGTTCTCCTTGTCGCCGTCGCCGGCGTAGGTGATGCGGGACTCGGCCTGGGCGGGGCCGGTGCCGGTGTCGATGACGGTGTAGCCGCCGTTGACGAGCACGACGCGGGCCTGCGCCGCGGAGGACTTGGAGCCGGTGGCGTTCTTGACCCCGACCCGGACGGCGTCGCCGGCCTGGGGGCTCTTCACGGTGCCGCCGAGCAGGTTCCTGACGACGGTCTCGGTGGCCTTCTGTCCGACGGTTCCGTCGGACTGGACCGGCAGCAGCTCGGTCTTGTAGTCGCCCTGCTTGGCGTGGTCGGCGAGCTTGGCGAGGAAGGTGCCGAGGTCCTTGTCGCTCAGGGACGGGTCGAGGATCTGGGCGAGCGTCTGCACCGTGGTCGTCGCGGCCTGCGGGTCCGAGGACATCTTGCGCAGCACACCCTGCATGACCTGGCCGAACCGCTCCAGCTGGGCGTCCTGGGGCTCACCGGGGGCGCGGTAGGTGGCATAGGCGACGGCCATCTTGCCGCTGAGGGTCTGCTCCTCCCCCTTGTGCACGAGGGGGGCGCCGCCCTTCTTCTTGGCGTCGGGGTCGGGGACGTCGGTGTCGGTGGTGACCTCGATGTTGCCCACGAGTTCGACGAGGTTGTTCAGGTACGGGGTGTCGAGGCGCCAGGTGCCCTCGATGCTGGTGCCCAGGACGGCGTCGATGGCGTCGCCGGTACCCGAGGAGCCGTCGCCGGCGACCGACTTGGCGAGGGTGGTCGTGGTGCCGTCGTCGGAGGTCAGGGCAAGGGAGTTGGGCAGCAGGACGGTCGCACCCTGCTTGGTGGTGGTGTTGTCGACGAGCAGCGCTGTGGAGGTGCCGCCGCCCTTGGTGTTGTGCAGGTGGACGACGATCACGTCGCGGTTCTGGGCGCCCGCGGCGGTCGTCGTCCCGCCGGACGAGCCCGCGGAGGAGGTGCCGGGCAGCTTGCCCGCGTACCAGAGGTAGCCGGCTCCGCCGAGGCCCACCAGCGCGAGGACCACGACGAGGGCGACGATCCGGCTGCGGGCACGGCGCCTGGCCTCCTCACGGCGCTCGGTGCGGTTCTCGGTGAACTTCAGCCAGTCGATGACGTCTTCGGAGTCGCCGTCGGGTTCCTCGACGAAGGCGAACTGCTCGGTGCGGTAGTCACGGTCGCCGCGCGGCTCCCGGTCGGCGGCGGTCCCCGCCGGTCCGCTGGGGCCGCCGTCGGGGAAGCCGTCCGCGCGGCCGGGGCGGCTTCCGGACGGTCCCGCCTGCTGCGGGATGTACGCGGTCTGTTCGGGGACGCGCGGCTGCGGACCGCTCGTCGCGGTCTGCCCGTACGGGTCGCGGCCGCCGGTGCCGGTGCCGTACGGGGCGTAGGGGTCGTACGGGGGGACGGGCGGCTGCCTGCCCGTGTCGTGGGAGGGCACCGCTTGCTGCTGACCGGTGTGGTACGGCGCCACCGGCTGGTGCTGACCGGTCGCGTACGGGTCGTAGCCGTAGCCCGGTGGCTGCTGCTGGTTGCCGTAGGGGTCGTAGCCCTGCGGGGCCTGCTGCACGGGCACCTGCCGGTACACAGGCTGCCCGAACTCGTCGTAGCCGACGAGCTCGTACTGGTCGCCGCCCGCGTATCCGTCGTATCGGTCGTTCACCGGTGGCCCCTCTCGGCTCACTCGCCGCGGTACAGCTGCCGTTTGTCGATGTAGCGCACCACGCCGTCCGGCACCAGATACCAGACGGGTTCGCCCTTGGCGACCCTCGCACGGCAGTCTGTGGACGAGATGGCCAGCGCGGGAACTTCCACGAGCGAGACGCCGCCCTCGGGAAGACCGGGATCGGCCAGGGTGTGACCGGGGCGGGTGACGCCGATGAAGTGCGCGAGGGAGAACAACTCGTCCGTGTAGCGCCAGGTGAGGATCTGGCCGAGGGCGTCGGCACCCGTGATGAAGAAGAGGTCGGTGTCGGGGTTGAGGGCCTTGAGGTCGCGCAGGGTGTCCGTGGTGTAGGTGGGGCCGCCGCGGTCGATGTCGATGCGGCTGACCGAGAACTGGGGGTTCTCGGCGGTCGCGATGACGGTCATCAGATAGCGGTCCTCGGCCGGGCTGACCTTGCGGTCGGTCTTCTGCCACGGCTGGCCGGTGGGCACGAACACCACCTCGTCCAGGTGGAACTGCGCGGCGACCTCGCTGGCCGCGACGAGGTGCCCGTGGTGGATCGGGTCAAACGTCCCGCCCATGACGCCGAGGCGGCGTTTGCCCGGGTTCGACGGCCCGCTTCCGGGGCCGGGTCCCGTGCCCTTCGCCGGACCGGTGGGCGTGTGCTGCTCTCCCATGCATGCAGACCCTACCGGCCCGGCCGCCGGGCGCCGGCCGACAGGACCCGGCGGGCGGCCGGGACCGGGTCCTGCGCCGGACTCAGCGGTCGCGGTTGAAGCGGGTGGTGACCCACAACAGCGCGAGGAGGATGACGAGGGCGGCGCCGCCCGTCATGTAGGGGCTGATGCTCTCGTGGTTGCCGCCTTCGCCCTCGGCGAGGGTGGCCAACTGGGCGGCGGTGCTGTGGAAGCTCATCTCGGCAGACCTATCCGGTGTGGGCGGAACAAAGACGTCGGCTCATCGTAAGCGGGCGCCTCGGCACCGATCACGCCGACTCCGCCATTGGCGGGGAAGGGCCCGCCGGAGCACGGGGCGGCCCGCCGCACACCGCCGCCCGTCATTCGTCCTTGCGCCGGTAGCCCCGCAGCAGGAACCACCCGGCCATGACGCAGCCGACGACCATCACGATCAGCACGATGCGGAGCAGGTTGCCCGGCCCCTGCCGCTGCGCGGCCGTCGCCGCCTCGGTGAGCCAGGCGGCGGGAGTGTGCTCCATGGATCGCTCCTTACGGTGTGCTGCCCTGCCACCGTATCTCCGCCTAGGCTGGAGTCCGCTTCGGGGGCACTTCGGGGCGCCGCACGGCGTACACGGTCACTCCACCGGGTGGCCGCCCGATGATCAATCGCACAGTGAGCGACCAGACACATGGGGGAACACATGTCCGACGACGGCCGCGACCAGAACGGGCACGAGACCGTGCCGAGCAGGCAGCGCAGGCGTTTTCCGGGGATCTCCTCGCGCGCGTACGAGCACCCGGCGGACCGTTCGGCTCTGGTGGCCCTGCGCAAGCTCACCGGCTTCGACACGGTCTTCAAGGCACTCAGCGGTCTGCTGCCCGAGCGCAGCCTGCGGCTGCTGTTCCTCTCCGACTCGGTGCGGGTCTCGGACGCGCAGTTCACGCATCTCAACGACATGCTGCGGGACGCCTGTTACATCCTGGACCTGGAGAAGGTCCCGCCGATGTACGTCACGCAGGACCCGCAGCCGAACGCGATGTGCATCGGCCTCGACGAGCCGATCGTCGTCGTGACGACGGGACTCGTGGAGCTGCTGAACGAGGAGGAGATGCGGGCCGTCGTCGGCCACGAGGTGGGCCACGCGCTGTCCGGCCACGCCGTGTACCGGACGATCCTGCTGTTCCTGACCAACCTCGCGGTCCGGGTCGCGTGGATCCCGCTGGGCAACCTCGCGATCATGGCGATCGTGACCGCGCTGCGGGAGTGGTTCCGCAAGTCGGAGCTGTCGGCCGACCGGGCCGGGCTCCTGGTCGGGCAGGACCTGCAGTCCTCGATGCGCGGCCTGATGAAGATGGCGGGCGGCAACCACCTGCACGAGATGAACGTGGACGCGTTCCTGGAGCAGGCCGAGGAGTACGAGGCCGGGGGCGACCTGCGCGACTCCGTGCTCAAGATCCTCAACGTGCTGCCGCGCACGCACCCCTTCGCCGCGGTCCGCGCGGCGGAGCTCAAGAAGTGGGCCGCCTCTCGGGACTACCAGCGGATCATGGACGGTCACTACCCGCGGCGGACCGAGGACAAGGACACCTCGGTGGCGGACTCCTTCCGGCAGTCGGCGGCCGGCTACGCCAACGAGGTGAAGCAGTCCAAGGACCCGCTGATGAAGCTGGTCAGCGATCTCGCGGGCGGCGCCGGCGACCTCGGCGGCCGGGTGCGGCGCGGCTTCGCGGGCTTCGCCGGCGGCGCCCCCAAGGACGCGCCGCGTGAGTCGCGCGAGGGCCGGACGGCAGAGGCAGAGGGCCGGCCGGGCGACGACGGCGCCGGGGACGAGACCCGCGGCCACGACGCCTGACCAGGGCGGTCCGGACGGCGACGCCTGATCGCGGCCCGCACGGCGACGGCGCCCGCCCCGGCCCTTCCCGGGGCCCCCGTCTCCCAGGGCCTCAGAGCGTCGGCTGCGCGCTCTTCGCCAGGGAGCCGCACAGGGCCGTCGCGGTGGCGTCACCCGTCGCGTAGGGGTCGGTGCCGGCCGGGCCGCCCGCCTTGGGCGTCTGGCCCGCCAGCAGCGGGCGCAGCTCGTTCGTGGCGTCCTCGGCGCAGGCCAGCGGGCCGGCCTGGACGTACGAGGAGATCAGCTGCACCTGGTGCATGCGCAGGTCGTTGCGGTCGAAGCGGAAGGTCAGCTCGCGCCGCACGGTGAACAGCGACGCCTTGGCCTTCGCATCGGATCCGGCCGGCTTCAGCGCGTACACCAGGGTGTGGTCCGCGGTGACCTCCAGGGTGTCGGAGTTGGTCTCCGCCGCCTCCAGGGTGCCCTGGACGCGGATCTTGCGGTCGGCCAGCTGGACGCGGGACGGGTCGAAGCGGACCAGCCAGCCGGTGGGCTCGTGCCGGCCGTCCGCGGCCGGATGCACAAAGCCCTGGTCGAACTGGTCGAGCTGCTGCGGGTTCAGCAGGAGCCGCACGGGGCGCACGGCGCCGCCGGTGAGGACGGCCGGGTCGAGCGAGGACTGGACGAGGTAGTCCTTCGCGGTGGTCAGGGCGGCGACGACCTGGCTCTCGGAGAAGTCCGCGGTGCGCCGCGTGGCGGGGAGGGTGATGCCCTCGGCGCCGACCCGGTACTGGGCGGCGGGGCTGTGGGCGTAGAGGGTCTCGGGATCCTGGGCGCCGGGTACGGCGGACTGCGGGGCGAGGGGTATGACCGTGGACCGCTGCGGCTCTATGGGCTGTGCCTTCGGCGTCGGGTACGGATGGCGTACGCCCATGTAGATCGCGGTGGCGAAGGCGATCGCTATCAGCACCACGAGGATCAGGGCCTGGCGGGGCAGTCCCCGGTGCAGCGCCGGGCGGCGGCGCACGGCCGGGGCGTGGTCGGACATCCGCTCCCGCGCGGAGTACTCCTGCAAGCGGGCAGCACGGACGAACGACTCGTCGAACACGACGGATCGGTATTCGTCCTCGCCACCACCGGGAGCGCCCTCGGGTGTCCCCTCAGGTGGGTCTCCAGGCCCGCCCATACCTTCAGGGTAGGTCTCCTGGAGCTCAGGTAAACGCCCTGGTGCACGACAAGTTCTGACAGGTTCTCACCAGGATTTCGCGCGAACGTCGGGCCTGGGGCGGCCCGCGGCGCGCACGGGCTGTCTCAGGGGGTCCGCGGAACCGCCGAGAACGCCGGGGGCGAGTATTCCGCGGAGGCCGAGGGGCCCGTGCCGGCGCCGGCCTCCTGCCCCTGCTCCAGCCCGGTCCTCGGGGGCGGGACCTGCTCCTGACGGCCCGAGGACGCGCCCCGGTACACCGCGGTGAAGGCGAGGGCGACCATGCCGATGCCCATCACGAGGGCGAGCATCCAGGCGACCGGGCGATGCCAGCGGGCCCCCTTGCGGTAGACCCTGCCGTAGGTGCCCGATGCACCGTAGCGGCCTTCCAGGATCTCCGTGTCGTCCAGGTCGTCCAGATCCCGTCCGTGGCCGAATCCGCCCCCCTCGTCGGGCCCGAATCCCTCCTCGAAGCGCTCGTCGTCGCCCCGCGCGCCCCTGGCGTGCGCCCGGCGTGCCTCGGCCTCCTGGGCCTCGGCGCGGGCCTGGGCGGCGGCCAGAAGTCTCTCCACGGCCGTCGGCTCGTGCACCAGGGCGGCCTGTACGAAGGCCTCGTCGAAGACCACGGAGGCGAACTCTTCGTCGCTGCCTCCGTGGTCGCGGTCGTCGTCGGGCTCCCAACCGTCCTCGAACGGCGTGCCCCCCACGTCCTCCGGCACGGATCCAGAGTAGACCTGGGGGGTCAATTTGGGCAGACGGTAAGGAATTTCATCCACCTGGCGAGACGGTTCACGGCCGAACCGCCGAAAATCGCGGTCCAGGCGGCGCCGAGCGGGCGCTCAGTGCCGTCCCGACCAGGGCTTTCGGGCTCAGCGCCGCACGTGCCCGTCGCCGGTCACGATGTACTTGGTGCTCGTCAGCTCCGGCAGCCCCATCGGCCCCCGGGCGTGCAGCTTCTGTGTGGAGATGCCGATCTCCGCGCCGAAGCCGAACTGGCCGCCGTCCGTGAAGCGGGTCGACGCGTTCACGGCGACCGTCGTCGAGTCGACGAGCTGGGTGAAGCGGCGGGCGGCCTGCTGGGAGGTGGTGACGATCGCCTCGGTGTGGCCGGAGCTCCACAGCCGGATGTGCTGGACGGCCCTGTCCAGGGAATCCACGACGGCGGCGGCGATGTCGTAGGACAGGTACTCGGTGTCCCAGTCCTCCGGAGTGGCCTCCACCACGGTCGCCCGGGAGTCCTTGGCGTACGCCATCACGCGCTCGTCGGCGTGCACGGTGACCCCGGCGTCCGCGAGGGCGTCCAGGGCCCGCGGCAGGAAGCGGGGGGCGATGTCCTGGTGCACGAGGAGCGTCTCGGCCGCGTTGCACACGCTCACGCGCTGCGCCTTGGAGTTGATCAGGATCTCGACCGCCATGTCGATGTCGGCCTGGGCGTCGACATAGACATGGCAGTTGCCCGTGCCGGTCTCGATCACCGGGACGGTGGACTCCTCCACGACGGTGCGGATCAGGGAGGCCCCGCCGCGCGGGATGAGCACGTCGACCAGGCCTCGGGCGCGCATCAGCTCGCGCACCGACTCGCGGCCCTCGCCGGGCACGAGCTGGACGGCGTCGGCGGGCAGCCCGGCGCCGCCCACGGCGTCGCGCAGCACCCGGACGAGGGCGGTGTTCGACTCGTACGCGGAGGACGAGCCGCGCAGCAGCACGGCGTTCCCGGACTTCAGGCACAGGGCGGCGGCGTCGACGGTCACGTTCGGCCGGGCCTCGTAGACGATCCCGACGACGCCGAGCGGGACGCGGACCTGGCGCAGGTCGATGCCGTTGGGGAGGGTGGAGCCGCGGACGACCTCACCGACCGGGTCGGGCAGCGCGGCGACGTCCCGTACGTCGGCGGCGATGGCCCGGATGCGCTCGGGCGTCAGGGTGAGCCGATCGATGATCGCCTCGCTGGTGCCGGCCTCGCGGGCCTTGGCGATGTCCTTGGCGTTCGCCTCGACGATCTCACTCGACCGGACCTCCAGCGCGTCCGCGACGGCGAGCAGCGCGTCGTCCTTCTCGGCGCGCGGCAGCGGCGCGAGGTCGGCGGCGGCGGCCTTGGCCCGGTAGGCGGCCTGGGTGACCGGGGACATGGAGTCGTACGGCGAGAGCGAGGTCATGCAGGAAGGGTAGTGCGCCGGGTGGACCGGTCCTGGTTCATCCCACACCGCGAGACGGGCCCGGAGGGGCCCTGGGGATCACTCAAAAGGGATGCACGCCCACCGGGGTGGCCGGCGCCGGCCCGTACCCCTCGGCGACACGCTGCTGGTAGGTCTCGCGGTCGATGACCTCCAGGCCGACGATCTCCCAGGGCGGGAGGCCGGCGGTCTGGCGGTGCTCGCCCCACAGCCGCAGCGCGACCGCCGCGGCGTCGTGCAGGTCGCGGGCCTCCTCCCAGTAGCGGATCTCCGCGTGGTCGTTGGCATAGCGGCTGGTCAGCAGAAAGGGGTGGTCGTTGGCCAGCTGTTCGAGGGCCCGTCGCACCTCCTTCAGCGGGGCCTCGCCGCCGGAGACACTGAGCGTGACGTGCCACAGACGGGGGGTCTCGCCGGGCGTCTCGTACGCCGTGCCGGCCACGACGCTGGTGAGGGCGCGCTCCTTGCCGGCCGCGCGGGGCGCACCGCCGTCACGGACGGCACCGAAGGTGCCGCCACCGCGGGACGTGGCCCCAGGGCGCACTCGTGTCACGACGGCCTCCTTACTCAGTGCTCGTGCGGAATGTGTCCCCGGGACAAAGTTGAGCAGGCCGCAGGGCGCTGTGGGGCGGTTTTACGGAACGTCCCCCACCGGACCGCCGTGGGGGGTGGACGTTTCGGTTGATTACGGGTGCGGGACGAATCCTTGCGAATGCGGGACGAATCCTTACGGGTGCGGCGGGTGCAGGACGACCAGATCGTCCCGGTGGACGACCTCACGTTCGTAGGCGGGACCCAGTTCACGGGCCAGTTCCCTGGTCGAGCGGCCGATCAGCCGGGGGATCTCCTTGGAGTCGAAGTTCACGAGCCCGCGCGCCACCGCCCGCCCCTCGCCGTCGCGCAGTTCCACCGGGTCGCCCGCGGTGAAGTCGCCCTCGACCCCCGCGATGCCGGCGGGCAGCAGCGACGTGCGGCGTTCGACGACCGCGCGCACGGCCCCGTCGTCGAGGACGAGTGCACCCTGCGGGGTGGAGGCGTGCTGCAGCCACAGCAGCCGGTGGGCGGAGCGCTTGCCGGTGGGGTGGAAGTACGTGCCGGTGTCCCGGCCCGCGAGGGCGTCGGCGGCGTGCACCGCGGAGGTGAGCACGACGGGGATGCCCGCGGCGGCCGCGATCCGGGCCGCCTCCACCTTGGTGACCATGCCACCGGTCCCGACACCGGCCTTGCCCGCGGTGCCGATGTCCACGTGCGCCAGGTCCTGCGGCCCCCGCACCTCCGCTATCCGCGAGGTGCCCGGCCTGCTGGGGTCGCCGTCGTACACGCCGTCCACGTCTGACAGGAGGACCAGCAGGTCGGCCCGTACGAGATGGGCGACGAGCGCGGCAAGGCGGTCGTTGTCACCGAAGCGGATCTCGTCCGTGGCAACGGTGTCGTTCTCGTTGACGACGGGCAGCGCCCCCATCGCGAGGAGCTTGTCGAGGGTCCGCGCGGCGTTGCGGTGGTGGGCGCGGCGGCTGGTGTCGTCGGAGGTGAGCAGCACCTGGCCGACGCGGACGCCGTGGCGGGCGCAGGACGCGGTGTAGCGGGCCACCAGCAGGCCCTGTCCGACGCTGGCGGCGGCCTGCTGCCGGGCCAGGTCCCGGGGGCGGCGGCGCAGGCCGAGGGGTGCGAGGCCGGCGGCGATGGCACCGGAGGAGACGAGGACGATCTCCTTCTCCCCTCCGCTGCGGTGCTTGGCGAGGACGTCCACCAGGGCGTCGACGCGGTCGGCGTCGAGCCCGCCCGCTGCCGTGGTCAGCGAGGAGGAGCCCACCTTGACGACGATCCTGTGGGCCTGTGCCACGGCCTGCCTTGCCCCTGCCACCTGCTGTGCTTCCCCTCGCGCGTCGGTCCGGCTCCCGCTCGGCAATCTACGCGAAGGGGCACGGTTGCCGCGCACCGGTCCAGTACGCGGACGAGCGGCCGCGGGGACCGAGGCCACCAGACCGCGGCCGCGCTCTGCCGCACGGTCCGCCCGTCAGGCCGCGCGGTCCGCCCGTCAGGCCGCCCCGCCCGTCCGTCAGGCCGCCCCGCCCGTCCGTCAGGCCGCCCCGCCCGTCCGTCAGGCCGCCCGGCGCACCTTCAGCACCCGCCGGGCCGCCTTCCGCAGCCGCCGGAAGTGAACCGTCGTCGTCGGCTTGAACGCCTCGATGGTGACCGTCTCGCGGACCGTCGGCACGAACCACTCGTCCGGGAGGCCCGCGGCGCGGTCCCGGAAGTGCGGGTAGGCGAGGTAGGCGCGGCCGCCGCGCGGGTCGATGAGGACGGTGGGCGCCTTGTTCGCCTTGACGAACCCCAGGACGTCGGCGAGGAGGTCGGCGCGGCCCCGCGCGACCAGGTGGAGCCGGAGCCGCTCGTTGACCTTGAGCTGCCGGGCGAGGCCCTCGTGCCAGTACGCGTCCATCAGCGGCTTGGCCAGCTCCAGCTTGTGGGCGCGGATCTCCTCGCTGTTGGTGAGGAAGACGGGTCCGAACTGCGGCAGCAGGGTGATCAGGAAGGGCCGGACCATCAGCAGGTCCCGGCGGGGTCCGGCGGGCACGTGCTCGGCGATGAGCCGCATCAGGGCGCGTGCCGAGTCGAAGCGCAGGGTGTAGCTGCCGCTCTTGGTGACGTGCTTTCCGTCGTCGCGGCCGACCAGGTAGTAGCAGGTGTAGTCGGAGATCACGGAGACGCCGTCCGCGCGGAGGTACGCCTCCATCGTGAACAGGGCGTCCTCGCCGGTCTTGAGGGACTCGTCGAAGTGCATGCCGTGGCGCGTCAGCAGCTCGCGCCGGAAGAGCTTCTGCGCGCTCAGCGTGAACTTGATCTTCGAGGAGAAGACGTCGGTCCGGGCCAGGTTCTTGCCCCACATGGACTTCGGGGCGTTGCGGTTGACGCCGACCACCTTGCCGAGCACCACGTCGGTCTTGTGCTCGTCGGCCATCGCCACCATGCGCTCCAGCGCCTCGGTGCCGAGCCGGTCGTCCGCGTCGAGGAAGAAGACATAGCGTCCGCGGGCCCGGTCCAGGCCGACGTTGCGCGGGCCGCTGGGGCCGCCCGAGTTCTCCTGGCGGATGACCGTCACGGTCAACGGCGCGCGCTTGGCGAACTCCTCGAGGTACTCCCCCGTCCCGTCCGTCGAACCGTCGTCGACGGCGATCACCTCGATGCGCGCCGGGTCCAGGGTCTGGCCCTCCACGGACTGCAGGCATTCGACCAGGTACGGCATCGCCTCGTACGCCCCGATGATCACACTGACATCAGGCTGCGCAGCGGTCACGCTTCCCCCTTGTCACGGGATGTCCCCGTATCACTCACAGAATCACCAGCTAGACGGCTGACGGGGCGCGGGGGTTGCGTCCATTCCGGGTTTCGTGGCGTGGATCACAGGGTGAACCGACAGGAAACCGTGAGGAACCGACGAGGGTGCAGCGTAGGCGGCTTCGGTAAGAGACAGGAAAGGACCGGGGCGCCGAGGAGTCGTCCTCGGCGCCCCGGTCCCCTGCGGTACGGCCGCGGGCGGGCCCTGGGTCCTAACCCTTGACCACGTCGTTCGTCTCGTCGGCCGGCGGAGTGCGCTGGCCGGGAACCGCGCCCGTCGGCTCGGCGGCCGCCGCCGCGCGCGCGCCGGTCTCCTGGCCGCGGCCGCGCACCTCGGCCTGCTGGCCGCGGTTGCGGGCCTCGGACTTCTGCGCCAGGAGGCGCACCGCGGCGTTGAACCGCTCGATCGAGGCGGGCTCGTCCGGACCCAGCAGATAGCGCTTCAGCTCCCGGCGGCCGGCGGCCAGCGGGTCGGACCCGGGGTCGCGGACGGCGGCCAGCAGCGCGTCCAGCTCGCGCGCCGAGTTCGACAGGATCACGGCCGCGCGTACCGCCGTGTTCTGCCGCTTGAACTCCTCGGCGCCCACCCCCGCCGAGTCGGTGACGGCGTACGGCTTGCCGCTCGCGATGAAGTCGGAGACCACGCTGGAGATGTCGGACACCATCGCGTCGGAGACGTTGAAGCAGTCGTACAGGCGCGGCTCTGCACCCGTGATGACGCGGTGCTGCCAGGGGCCGGACGAGCGCCAGTACGTCTCGTTCCACTCGGCCCGCAGCCGGGCGATCTCCTCGTGCATGACCACGTCGATCGCGCCGTCGCGGGTCGCCTCGGCCTCGTCGCCCTTCTCGCTGGTGGGCGCGGTCAGCTCGGCGAGCCGGGCCTCGATGCGGGTCAGCTCGGCCCTGGCCCGTGCCTGGGCGGCGGTGTCGGCCCGGAAGCGGGGGTCGGCGGCACGCTCGGCGGCGGCCTTGTCGACCAGCGCGGTGATCCGCCGGTGCGCGGCGGCCGCCTTCGCGCTGCGGGTGCCGGTGAAGGGGTGCGGCTTGTAGAGCACGCGGACCGGCGGGTCGGCGGCGAGCAGCTTCTTCACGATGTTCTCGCCGGCCAGCAGGATCGAGGTGTTGCCCGGGTTGTCGTCCCATCCCTCCCAGGTGGGGGCGTACAGGATCGTCGGGCAGGGTTGCCCGGAGTCTTCGCCGCGGAGGTCTTCGGACGGGATGCGCCCGGACTGGATGGGCGCCAGCTGCGGGCGGCCGACCTCGACGATGTCCTCGTCGCGGATGCCGACGTCGGCGATCGCGTAGCGGTCGCGGCCGGCGCGGCCGGCGGTCCACACCTCGTCGTACACCTTGCTGAACGGGTTGACGCTGGCGACCTTGTCGCTGTCGCCGTGGCCGATGAAGACGTGCTTCATGGTGGGCACGCGCAGCATGTGGATGTTCTTGCCGACGTTCGCCGCGTACAGCGTGACGCGCACGGTCGACAGGTCCATGTTCATCAGGTGCACCCCTCCGGGCACGCAGACGACGGGGACCGTGGTGGGCGCCAGGTTCTGCAGGATGACACGCTCGCGGAGGATGATCAGCGGCCGGGTCTCCAGCTGCTCCATCGTCTCCAGCCACATGTTGACCTGGTACGCCGAGTCCTTGGAGCCGGAGAAGTACAGCACCGTCTCCGGGCGGTACTCGCGCAGCCAGGCGCCGAGGGCCGCGAGGACCGTCCCCGCCTTCGGCGGGATCCTCCTGCCGCGCACGTACGGGGCGAGGGCGACCACGTAAAGGAAGGCCAGCACCAGGGTGGCCGCGACGCCCGCGAGGCCGTAGACGACGCGGTCGGCGGCCGCCATGACGAGCAGGCCGGCGACCGCCGGCAGGTCGAGGTGGAGCATCTTCTCCGCCGCGCGGTGCACCAGGCCGCGGGGCGGGGCGTCCGGGATGCGGATCCGGGAGCCGAGGTCCACGTTGCGGGTGGAGACCGGCATCGCGCGGCGCTTGTGGATCAGGGTGACCAGGGCGCTGTGGGGGGCCTGGAAGGCGAAGAAGGCCAGGAAGCAGGCGATGGCCGCGTAGAAGACCGGCTCGCCGGACAGGCCGGCTCGCGCCAGGAGCAGGACCAGCAGCAGCTGGCGGAGCAGAAACCGGATGGAGAGGCCGGCCCGCAGCTTGCCGAGGAGCTGGATCAGATAGCTGCCGCGCCGGTGCAGATAGTGGTCCGCCAGGTACGTCACTGCGGCCGCGGCCGCGAAGGCACCGACGCTCGGGAGGAGCGCGGCCAGCATCAGCGCGGGGAAGCCCAGCATCATGAGGGCCGCCGCGGCCAGTTCGGCCGCACTGCCCACCCGGGCCACGCGTATAGCGGTGGAAATCACGGAGGAACCTGCTCTTGGAGGGGAGTGCCGGTGGTGGTTCGGGAAAACGCCTCGGGCGGCGTTTGAAAAGGAAGCGAAAAGAACTTGCAAACGATCCGGAACCTTACGGATTCAGGCCCCTGTGCACACGCATTCGTCATGCGATCACAGAGGCCTGAATTCCGGGAAGTCATTTTGACCGTCGATTATGCCACGCCGTCCTGCCGGTCCAGGACCGCGGCCAGGGCCGCCTCGAAACCGGTCTCCCGGCCCGCCCCCGCCGTCGGATCCTGCTGGCGTACGTCGATGACGTGGCCGGTGAGTCCGGAGACGAGGACGTCGAGCGAGGCGCGCGCCACGGCCTCGGAGGACAGCAGCGTGCCCGCGGGTTCCTGGCCGAACGCCTTGGTGCGCATCGGGGTCGCGGTGCGCTCCGGGTTGATGCAGTTGACGCGGATGCCGTCGGCGGCCCACTCGTCGGACAGGGCCTGGGTGAGGTTGACCATGGCGGCCTTGGTCGAGGAGTAGAGGCTGTACTCGGCGCGGCCGCGGGTGTAGCTGCTGGACGTGTAGAGCAGCAACTGGCCCTTGGTCTCGGCGAGGTACTTGTACGCCGAGCGGGCGATCTGCACCGGGGCCAGGTAGTTGACCTTCAGCGCTTCCTCGATGGTCGCGTTGTCGGTCTCCGCCAGCTTGCCGATGCGCAGCACGCCGGCGGTGTTGACGACGTAGTCGATGCGCCCGGTCTCGGCGTACGCCCGGGACAGCGCGTCGTCGACCTCCTCCGGGTTCTCGACGTGCGTGCCGGTGGTGGAGCGGCCCAGCGCGTAGACCGCGGCGCCGTAGGACTCGGCGAGTTCGGCGATGTCCTTGCCGATGCCGTACGAGCCGCCGAAGACGACGACGGTCCTGCCGTCGAGGAGTTCGCGGTACGCCTCCGCGCCGTTCTGCTCCGGCGCGGCGGTGGAGGCGAGCTGGAACAGCTTGTCGGCGATGAACACGTCGACGGGCTGGGTGACCTTCATGTTGTACTCGTCGCCCGCGACGACGTGGATCGGCACGTCCGGCAGGTACTTGAGCACGACGGAACAGTCGTCGGTGGCCTGGAAGTTGGGGTCGCCCGCGGCGACCTCGTAGGCGCGGCGGATGGTGGACAGCTTGAACGCCTGCGGGGTCTGGCCGCGGCGCAGCCGGGAGCGGTCGGGGATCTCGGTGATGAACTCGCCGTCCTCACCGTGCGTGCGGGTCACGATGATGGTGTCCGCGGACGGGATGGCGACGTCCACGGCCTGGTAGCGCTCCAGGGCCGCGACGCAGTCGTCTATGACGCGCTGCGACAGCAGGGGGCGTACGGCGTCGTGGAAGAGGACGTTGCGGTCCTCGTCCTCGGCCAGGCCCTCGCCGAGCAGGGCGATGGCGCGCTCGGTGGTCTCGTTGCGCGTGGCGCCGCCCTCGACCACGTGGGTCACCTTCGCGAAGCCCGCCTTGGCGACGATCTTCTCCACGTCCCCCACATAGCCCGGCGCCATCAGCACGATGATGTCGTCGATGGAGTCGGCCTTCTCGAAGGTCGTCAGCGTGTGTTCGATCACCGCCTTGCCGGCGATCTTCAGCAGCTGCTTCGGAATCGACAGACCCACGCGCTGACCGGTCCCACCAGCCAGGATCACTGCGGTGGTACGGGGCTTGGCTATGCGCTCTGACACAGGTGACCTACCTCGGGGCTTCAGGGAACCTTCGGATGGTCCCACTTTCGGTAAGCGAAGTGCAAGGTGAGCGCCCTCTGCTGCATATGTGAGCGCAACCTGCCATTCATCTTGCACCCTCGGCGATTACCAAAGACACCCGGTCGAATTGTCCGGATTTGCCGTGAGTAACTCCACACGGGTCTCGGCCCGTCTTTTCCCCGCGCTTTCCCCCGTGTTGCATTCCGGTCACGCGGTCCGGCGCGCCTCGCCGCCCGCGCGGGCGGCGCGCCCGCACGGTCACCCGCGTCACCCGCGTCATCCGGTGAGCCGAGACCCGCGGACGGCGCCGCCGGGGCGCGGGTCTCGCATACAACGCGCCCCGCCACGTCCGGCGGCTCGTGAAGCGGGCCGGCTCTCGCCGTACCGTCCGCGTCCATGGTCAACGGACCATAGGGGAACTTTCTGAAGCGGAGCTGAGAGAAGCCTGCGACACGGATGAGCCCCGGGGGCAGGGCCCGGCGGTGCTCCGGGGTCCGCCGCACCCGGGGTGTGGCGAGGCGTCCGGGCACGGCGCCGTCTCCGGGACGCGCCCGGGCGCCGGCGCCGTGGACGGCGCAACCGGCCACGGGGTGCCCTACAGCGGGCCGGAGCCGCCCCGGCCCCTCCCGGAGCCGCAGTCGGCCACCCGGCGCCCACCGGCCGGCCTCCGTCAGAACGGCTCGAAGTCGTCGAACTCCCGCAGGGCCTCGTCCCGTTCGGCCTGGCGTTCCCGGCGGCGCTGCACGGCGGGCCGCGCCGCCTCGAAGCGGTGGTCCTCGCCCCGCCGGCCGAGCATCTCCGCGCCCGCCGTCAGGGTCGGCTCCCAGTCGAAGACGACCGCGTTGTCCTCGGGCCCGATGGCGACGCCGTCGCCGGCCCGGGCGCCCGCCTTCACCAGTTCCTCCTCGACGCCGAGGCGGGCCAGCCGGTCGGCCAGGTAGCCGACGGCCTCGTCGTTGTTGAAGTCGGTCTGGCGCACCCACCGCTCCGGCTTCTCGCCGCGCACGCGGAACAGCCCCTCGTCCTCGCGGGTGACCGTGAACCCCGCGTCGTCGACCGCCTTCGGCCGGATGACGATCCGGGTCGCCTCCTCCTGCGGCCTGGCGGCGCGCGCCCTGGCGACCAGGTCGGCGAGGGCGTACGACAGCTCCTTCAGGCCGAGGTGGGCCACGGCGGACACCTCGAAGACGCGGTATCCGCGGGCCTCCAGGTCCGGCCGCACCATGTCGGCCAGGTCCTTGCCGTCCGGCACGTCGATCTTGTTGAGGACCACGATCCGCGGACGGTCGTCGAGACCGCCGTACTGCCGCAGCTCCTCCTCGATCACGTCGAGGTCGGAGAGGGGGTCGCGGTCGGACTCCAGTGTGGCGGTGTCCAGCACGTGCACGAGCACGCTGCACCGCTCGACGTGCCGCAGGAACTCCAGGCCGAGCCCCTTGCCCTGGCTGGCGCCCGGGATGAGCCCCGGCACGTCGGCGATGGTGTACACGGTGGCGCCCGCGGTGACCACGCCCAGGTTCGGGACGAGGGTGGTGAACGGGTAGTCGGCGATCTTCGGCTTGGCGGCGGACAGCACGGAGATCAGCGAGGACTTGCCGGCGCTCGGGTAGCCGACGAGGGCCACGTCCGCGACCGTCTTCAGCTCCAGCACGATGTCCCGCAGGTCCCCGGGCTCGCCGAGCAGCGCGAAGCCGGGCGCCTTGCGGCGGGCGGAGGCCAGCGCCGCGTTGCCGAGCCCGCCGCGGCCGCCCTGGGCGGCGATGTACGACGTGCCGTGTCCGACGAGGTCCGCGAGCACATTGCCCGCCCGGTCGAGCACGACCGTGCCGTCCGGCACCGGCAGGACCAGGTCCTGGCCGTCCTTGCCGGACCGGAAGCCGCCCTCGCCGGGCTTGCCGTTGGTGGCCTTGCGGTGCGGGGAGTGGTGGTAGTCGAGCAGCGTCGTGACGGACTGGTCGACGGTGAGGATCACATCGCCGCCGCGGCCGCCGTTGCCGCCGTCGGGGCCGCCGAGCGGCTTGAACTTCTCGCGGTGCACGGAGGCGCAGCCGTGGCCTCCGTTACCCGCGGCGACGTGCAGTTCGACGCGGTCCACGAAGGTGGTCATGGTGCAGTGCCTCCAGAAACGGTGCGGAAGGTGTCTCTTGCGGTCTCTTGCGGTCTTTTACGATCTCTTGCGGTCTCTCGCGCAACAAGCGAAAGGCGGACCCGCCTTCCCGACCGGGAAGTGAGGTCCGCCTCGCGAGATGTTCGGTCGAAAACCGTGAATCAGCCGATTCAGGCGATTCAGGTGATCAGGCGACCGGAACGATGTTCACGACCTTGCGGCCACGGTGGGTGCCGAACTGCACCGCGCCGGCCTGCAGGGCGAACAGCGTGTCGTCGCCGCCGCGGCCGACGCCCGCGCCCGGGTGGAAGTGCGTGCCGCGCTGGCGGACCAGGATCTCACCCGCGTTCACGACCTGACCGCCGAAGCGCTTCACGCCGAGCCGCTGGGCGTTGGAGTCGCGACCGTTCCGGGTGGACGATGCGCCCTTCTTGTGTGCCATCTCTCCTCAGTCCCTTACTTCGCAGCCGCGGGGATCGCGGTGACCTTGATCGCCGTGTACTGCTGGCGGTGGCCCTGGCGACGGCGGTAACCGGTCTTGTTCTTGTAGCGCAGAATGTCGATCTTCTGGCCCTTGTGGTGGTCCACGACCTCGGCCTGGACCTTGATCCCGGCCAGCACCCACGGGTCGCTGGTCACGGAGTCGCCGTCGACCACGAGCAGGGTCGAGAGCTCGACCGTGTCGCCAACCTTGGCAGTGGAAATCTTGTCAACCTCAACGATGTCGCCGACAGCAACCTTGTGCTGGCGACCACCGCTGCGCACGATGGCGTACACGCGGATCTCACTCTCTCGCTCGGGACGGCACCCCCGCAGTCCAGCCGCCCTGCGACACACGCGGACGACCTCTCCCGAACGGCCCTTGCGGCCCGTGCCCGGGAGGAAGAGGTTTACGGGGATGTGGCGGGTCTGTGGACACGCCGACGGTCAAGGTTACGGGGCCCGGCTTGAGGGGTCAAACCGGGCCCCGGCCGAATCGCCTAACGCGTGATGACGCGCCCGTCGGCCACGTCCCATCGACGCGTAGGACCGCCTTCGTCGTCATCGACGAAGAAGGTGCCTTCGAGATCCGGGACGGACTCCGCAAGCCGCTCCAGCAGATCGAGCACGAGGTCCACACCCCCGCTGCGCATGGAGGCCCCGAAGAACACGTGGGCGATCCAATTGATCTCCCTCTGCTGGTACAACCACCCGTCCAGGTACAGGGCGGCGGCTTCATCGGTCAGGTGAAACCGCGCCCCCTCGGTCCTGTAGTGCTCCACGACGTCCCGAATCGCGCTCAGGTCGTCGTAGTCGCAGTCCAGAAACCCCCGGACGTTGAAGTACCGTCCCATCGGCGGTCAGTCCCCCAATCCGGTGCGCACGATTCCGCCCTTGCCCTCGATGTAGTCCCGGACATCCCGGTGGACACCGTACTTGAACCAGAACTCGGCTCTCAGTCCCCTCTCGTCCGCCGCTTCCAGAGTCGCCTTGATCTGCTTCCTCGTGGACTTGCTCAGGAAGTTCTTCGGCCGGTTGACAGCCGTCCAGGTCCGCTTCACCTGGATGAGCGCGTCGCTGGTGACCACGTCGATCTCACGCCCGTTGATCATCTCGGACGTCCCGCCGGTACGCGCCCGCACCATGTCTTCGTAGTGCACATCAGCGGCCTCTCTGGTCTTGCCCTGGGCCACCAGCTCTTTGACCTTGTCAGATGCCTTCAGTCCGCAGTTGTGCACGAGGAGCGGGGTCGTCCCCGCCGACACGTAGTACGTGTGGATGTCGTCGATGGTGAGGTCGTGCGTGCGCTGCCACTTGTGCCACACCCGCGCCGACGCCAGCTCGACGGTCTCACCGGACGGAGTGCGCAGCTCCATGCCGGGCTTCAGATCGCCGGCCTTGATCCACCGCTTCTCCGATTCGGCCCAGAACGGATGTGTCGTCGTGGAGACCAGCGCGCGGGCCGTGCCTGAGTGGTCCTTCACGGTGAGGTCGACGAAGTCCTTGTCGTCCTCCGTGACAATGGTGCCGACGACCTCCCGGACCGTCGTCCTGCCCGTCTCCGGGTCCGTGACGGTGACCTTGTCGCCGAGCTTCACCTTCTCGATGGGCTTGGTGGTGCCGTCCGCCAGCAGGACCTTCGTACCGGGCAGGAAGCTGTGGCACTCGGGCTCAGACCTGGTCCGCTTCTTGAGTGCCTCCGCCGCCTTCTTCCTGGCGTCCGCCAGTTTGTCGACGGCTTTGGCCAGACTGGCTCTCGCCGCTCCCAGTGCCTTGTTGGCCTTGTAGAGGTCCTGGGCGCCGCCGATCAGATCCTCGACCAGGCCGGTCACCCGCTTGACGAGCTTGAGCCCCTTGGCCCACTTCCAGGGCGCCCCGTACTTGGCGAGAATCTTGCCCGCCAGGCCGCCCGCGAAGCTGCCGGCGATGTTGAGCAGGGTCTCGCCGCAGGCGCCGACGTCTCCGCTGGAGATGCAGTCCAGGGCCGCGTCCACGCCCAGGATGTCCCGGACGATCTTGACGAGCATCTTGCCCGCCGACTTGATGCGCTGCTTGGCGGTGGACTGCTGTGACTGTGCCGCCGCCACGTTGTTGGACGCCTGGTCAGCCTCCGACTGCGCCTTGTCTACTTCCTTGTTGCCGGTCTCGGGGGCGTAGGTGCCCGAGTAGGCCGAACAGTACGAGTACGGGAAGCAACTCTCCAGACCGGACGGGTCGGAGAGGGTGACCGGGGAGTTGTCGGCGTACGCGTAGCCGTTGATCTGGTTCGGCCGGCTGTAGTCGATGATCGGGTCGACGGAGATGAACTTGCCGATCGAGGCGTCGTACTCCCGGGCTCCCAGATGGGTCAGCCCGGTCGAGGTGTCGATCGTGCCGCCGACGAAGCCTCTCTCCCCCGGCCAGGTGCCGGTCTTCTCGCCACGCTCGACGCCGTAGGGGTCGAAGCGCCGCTGGGAGACAGCTCCAGTCGTGGAATCGATGGCCAGCTCACCCGTGCCGTGGTGGTCGGAGGCGACGAAGGAGAGCTTCCCGGCGGTGCGGACCGCGACCGTCTGGTCGGCGTAGTCGTAGTAGCGGGTGGCCTCCTTCTTGGTGCCGTCGGCCGACAGCTTCAGCTCGGTGCCCGGCAGGTACACCGTCGTGCCGGAGGAGTCCTTGCGCAGGACCCGGCTGCCGGAACCGTCGTAGAGGTAGCTGGTCTTCGAGCCGTTCGCCTCGGTGACCTCGCTCGGCCTCCCGGAGTCGTTCCAGACCAGGGACTGGGCGTTGCCGCCGATGGTGCGCTTGGTGGTGTTGCCCGCGTCGTCGTACTCGTACGTCGACTGCTTGTCCCCTGTCGGGGTCTTCTCGACCACCTTGGTGAGCTGGTGCGGTCCGTCGCCCTGGGCGCCCGCGCCGCCGTACTCGTAGCTGCGGGTGATGTTCTTCGCCGCGTCCAGGCCGGTGTCGTGGTTGACCTCGGAGACTCGGTTGCCGATGGCGTCGGTCTCGTACGACTTCCAGTACGGGATCGGGCCGCCGAGCGGATTCACGCCCGGGGCGCTCTCGCATGCCTTCGGGCCGGTGCCGTCCAGCGGCGCTGTGGACCCCCTGGTGCCGGAGCCCGCCGCGTCCGCAGCCGATGCCGCCGGGGTCCAGGCGTCCGTCAGCCGCTGCCGGCCGTCATAGGCGAAGCACTGCACGTCCGGTGCCGAGGCGTTGGCCGTGTCCGAGATCGACAGGACGTTTCCTGCCTGGTCGTAGGAGTAGTTCGACTCCTTCGCGGGGGCCGTGGCTCCGTAGACGTCGACCACCGAGCGGGTCAGCCGGTCGGTGCCCTTCTCGTAGTCGTAGGTCTGCCAGACCTTCTTGCCGCTGCCCGTGGACAGCTCCAGCTGCTGGAGGTGGCTCTCCTTGGAATAGACGGTGTTGGTGACGTACGAGGTCGTGCCCGTCATCGTCATCGGGCGCTGGAGCGCGTCGTACGTGTAGGTCACCACCTCCGCCGGCAGGTCACCGATGGCCGGCAGGCCAGCGCTCTGGACCGTTCCATCCCGGTTGTACGTGCTGGTGAAGACGTAGGTGCCGGCGAGGGACCCCTGGGAGGCGGGGACCTGGTAGGCGGTCTTCAGCGGGCGGTAGAACTCGTCCATCGACTGGATGGCGGTGGCGAAGTACTCCGTCGGCGAGACATAGCTCAGGAAGCCATAGGCCTGGCCCAGCCAGCCCGCCTTGTCGTACTTCGTCTCGCTCAGCTTGGTACCGGTGGTGGGGCTGCCCTGCCAGGTGCTGACGACGCGGCCGAGCTTGTCGTAGACCGTGGAGGTCTTCTTGTTGCGGCCGTCGTACGCGGTAACCGGCTGGTCCAGCTCGTCGTACTCCGTGCGCGAGGTGCCCGCGTCGGGGTCGATCGACGTGATCTTGCGGCCCAGCTGGTCGTACTCGTAGCGCCACACGTTGTTCTTGGCGTCGGTGACCGTTTCCAGCTTGCCCGCGGGTGTGTAGGTGTACTTCGTCGAGTCGTACGGCACGCCCGCACCCGGCGTGGAGCCCCGATAGTGCCGTATCTCGGAGACGTTGCCCTGGCCGTCGGTGACCGTCGTCGTGGGCACGCCGCCCGTCGGCGGGTCGATGTGGGTCATCTCGCCGTCGTACGCGGTGGTCGTGCGCCACTGTTCGACGCCCGCGACCGCAAAGATCTCGGCCGTGGTGCGGCCCAGGCCGTCGTACTCCAGCAGGCTCTGCGCGCCGACCTCGCCGTTGTGCACGAGCAGCAGGTCGTCCGCGGCCGCGCCGGCCGCGTTGTACGTCAGGTTGGTCTTCTTGATGTTGCCGGTGCCGTCGTAGAACGTGTCGGCAACCATGCGGGTGCCGTCCGAACCCTCGGTCTGGATCTGGCGGGGCCGCAGCATGCTGTCGTAGAGCTGGTACTCGGCGCCGTAGGAGCCGTCGTTCTCGATCTTCTCCGTCTTGATCGAGGTGACCTTGTCCTTGCGGACGTTGTACGAGTACTTGATGCTCGGCGTCTGGGTCGACGCCCGGTCCGCCAGCCACACCGAGGTCAGTCGGCCCAGCGCGTCGTAGGCGAGGTCCGTCCGCTTGCCGTTCGGGTCGGTCTGGCCCGCCGACATGCCCCAGGCCGGGGCGTAGTCGGTGGTCGTGACGTGGCCGAGCGCGTTGGTGACGGCCGTCTTCGACAGCAGGCCGTTGGTCTCGGTGTAGACCGTCTTCGTCTCGCTCTGCTTGGCGTCCTTCTGGGACAGCGGACGGCCGTAGGAGTCGTAGGTCGTGGTGCCGGTGACCTGGTACGTCCCCGCGGTGCCGTCGTGCGAGACCAGCCGCTCGGTCTTCGTCGCGTCACCCTTCGCCGGGGTCGCGCCGAACGCTCCGTTGTCGTAGGAGGTGCGCTCGTCCGCCAGTACCTGGGTCCTGCGGTCGGGGGTGGCCGAGCACGCCACGGACACCGCCTCGCTGCGCGCGGGCAGCGAGAGGATGTTCTTCGCCGTGTTGTCCGCGTACGTGGTGCGGGTGCAGCTGTCGTCCTTGGCGGTGGAGACGTCGCCCTGGTCGTCAATCTCCAGGACGCGGCCGGTGTCGTTGGAGGTGTCGTACGTCGTGGTGGACTTCGTCTCCCGCCATGTCCCGTCGGACTTCAGGTTGAAGCCGCGGCCGGTCCTGGTGCGCACCATCGACGCGCGAGTGGTCCCCCAGCTCTTCGTCTGGGTGGCGGTGTAGTGCTTCCACGGGGTGGAGATCATCTTGGAGACCAGCTTGTCACCGTCGTAGGTGGCCGCCTCCAGCTGGTGGCCGGTGAACTCCTCCGCGTCCGTGTAGGAGGCTCCCGTGGAGTCCTTGACCGTCACCGAGCGGGTGTTGCCGGCGGGGTCCTTGTCCCCGTCCATGCCCTGCATGAAGGTGTAGTCCACGCGGGTGGTCTGCCGGTCGGCGCCGCCGCTGGTGACCTTGACCTTGCCGTAGCCCTGCCAGCCGCCCCAGGTCAGGTACTTGTCGTCGGTGATGCCGTCCGGCTTCGCCTTCCGCCAGGCGGCGTCGCCTTGGTAGTCGTAGCGCGTGACCATCTGGTCGCTGCCGCCCGTGCGGTCGGTCTCGACGACCGCCGAGACGACGTACTTGTGGAACCAGTCCGTGATCGGGTCGATGTAGCCCGGCGGCGCCCACTTCACCGGGTAGCAGCGCTTGGTCGACTCGCCCGGTGCGGGCAGCGTCTCCTTGGTGCAGTCGGTGGGGGCGTAGTTGACGTCGAGCTGGGCGCCCGTCTCACTGAGGACGGCCGACAGGCGGTAGCGGTGGAAGGGCGCGATGTTGTCGCCGATCGCGTCGACGCGGTTGGCGAGCTGCTCGCCGAAGAGCTCGACGGACGGCAGCTGCACCGCCGTGCCGGCGCGGCCCTCGTGGTCGATCTTCGACAGCCACAGCGTCTTGGAGTCGTCGCCGTTGTCGGTGAACAGGTGCGTGAAGGACCAGGCGTCCACGTCCGAGTAGGTCGTGGCGTCCTTGCGCATCTGCGTGACGATCGATGTCAGCCGCTTGGTCGTCCAGAAGGTCTGCACGGGCGAGGTGCACTTGGTGTCGGCCTTGCACTCCTGGTCGACGGGGACGTCCGGCCAGTGGGCGGCGTTCGCCTTGGTGCGCTTGCTCTCCGCACAGTCGAAGTCGGCGGTGGGCAGGCAGCGTTCGTCGACGTTGAAGACGATCCGGGCCGGGGCCTTCGCCGCGTACACGTTGCCGTCGGTCTGGCCGTAGTCGATGCGCTTGAGGTAGCCGCCTCGGTCGTAGGCGGTGCCGTTGACGTCGGTCTTCCCGTTGAGCGCGTAGTGGTTGGTCTCGCGGCCGTAGAAGTAGGACATCACGTTGCCGTGCGTGTCCTTGACGTAGTCCAGGCTCCAGCGCCACGCCTGCTTGCAGTGGGCGCTGGTGAAGGTGGCGTTGTAGCAGGGCTCGCCGGAGTCGTCACCGAAGACGGGGGCCGTCCAGACGGAGTCGGTCTCCTCATTGCCGGTGGCCCAGCCCGTCAGGCGGTTCTGCCCGAAGTAGTACTCGGTGCCCTCCGGGGTGGTGACGCGCCAGTACTCGCCGTCGTTGTCGCCATTGACGGCGCCGGTCAGCTTCTCGACCTTGGTGCCGTCGTCGGCCGACATGTGCCACTCGCCGGTGGTGTCGTCCTTGACCAGTTCGCCGGAGCTGCCGTTGAGCATGATCGTGGCGTTGTCGAACGCCCAGCACTGCTCGCCGGAGCCGTCGTGGCCGTCGTCGGAGCAGGGCTTGTAGCGGCGCTCGATGTATCCCGGGTCGTAGGAGAAGCCCTCACCGAGCCAGGAACCCTGGTTGTTGGTCGCCGCCGTGCGGCCGTCCGCCGACTGGGAGGAGTAGCCGAGGCCCACGCTGGGAACCAGCCCGCCCGGGGCCGGAACCGTGCGCAGCGGGTAGTCCCAGCTGAACGCTCCGGAGGAGGGGGCGACGCTCCAGCTGGCCGACGGGGACAGCGCGGTCGCCTGGTAGGTGCCCTGTGCGCTGGACGGACCCGCCGCCACCGCGACCAGGGACGTCGCGCCGACCGCCATGGTGGAGGCGCCCTTCGCGGCGGCCGGGGCGGCGGTCACGTCGGCGGAGAGGGTGCCGGCCCGCACGTCGTTCACCGTCCGAAGCACCTTCGGCTGCTGCGGGCAGTCCTTGCTGCCGGGGTCGGCCACGGCGGCACAGGCCGGGAGCTGCACCAGGCGCAGCCGGGAGGCGTAGGAGCCGCCGAAGCCCTCGGCGAACTCGGAGTAGTCCAAGGTCAGCCGCACCTTGGCGGCCTGGCCGGCGCCGTCGGCGCGCTCGATGCCGAGGAGGACGCCGGCGCCGAGCCGCGCGGCGCGCTCGGGGGCGAGGACGTCGACGCGCACCTTGCCCGGCGCCTTCAGGCCCCTGGTCCCGGTCCTGGCCACCGTCTTGGGCCCGGTACCGGTGCTGGTCTTGGTGCCGGTCTTGGTGCCGGTCTTGGTGCCGGTCTTGGTACCGGGTTCGAGGATCCTGACCGGCAGGCCACCCGCCTCCGCGGAGCCGCCCAGCCTCACCTCGGCGCCGCCCTGCCTGGGCCACACCGCCTTGTCGAGCCCCTTGACCGCGGCCTTGCGCGCCGCGTCGGAGGGGCGGGGCTTCGCCTTCGCGGCGAAGCCCCGGGCGGGGTCGCCGTCGTCCTGGACGCCGGGGCGGCTGGTGCGGCCCCGGGCGCCGTCGTCGAGCGCCATGGCCTGGACCGACGATGCGGACAGCGCGAGCGAGAGCCCGAGCACTGTCGCGACGACCGTCTGTCTGGGCATGCGGCGGCTCAATGAGCGGCCACGGAAGAGCATCGGACAACTCCCTGGTCGGAGGAGGAACTCACAAAGAAGAAGGGGGAGGTGTGCCGGGGCCGAACAGCCCCGGCACACCACAGGGGTGACTGCCCGTCACATATCTGGCAGCGCCGTCAGTCCGGCCATCTGCTGCACCGCGACCGGGTCGGCCGCCCCGCTGTAGACGCGCACCTCGTCGATCGCCCCGGCGAAGTACTCGCTCGCCCCGTGCAGCGAACGGCCCACCTGCAGACCGCCGCCGGCGGACCACAGGGTGTCGTCCTTGCCGTAGGCGCCCGCGACGAGCTGGCCCTCGACATACAGCCGGATCGAGTTGGCGAAGGCGTCGTAGACGACCGCGAGGTGCTGGCCGGAGCCGCCGGTGTCGGGCAGTTCCTGGTCGTCGGTGAAGGTGACGACCTCGGCGCCCGCCGCGTCGGTCTTGGCGACTGCCAGCTCCCACTGGCCGGTGGCCGCCTGGTAGCGGACCTGGACGCGGTTGGCGTTGGCGCCCGGCAGCGACAGCACCGTCTGCGACTTGACCGGGTCCAGCGAGGTGAGCTGGGCGCGGGCCGTCACGGTGAGGCTGCCGGCGCCGGTGACCGGGGCGGTGGCGGTGGACGCGTAGTCGCCGTCACCGTCCAGGACCAGGTTGCCGTCGCCGACCAGCGCGGCGATGTCGAACAGCGGGTCGGCCGGGCGGTAGATGGAGGCGTTGCCCGCCAGGGTCAGCGCCTGGCCGCCGCCGGTCTCGGCGGACGCGCCACCGGTGGCGTCGTCGAGCTGCCAGTACCCCTTGCGCTCCGGTCTGACGGTCATCAGCTCCGCCACCTGGGCGGCGGGCAGGACCCGGTCGAAGGCCCTGACCTCGGCCAGGTCACCACTGAAGTTGTCGCGGTAGCCGCTCTTGGCGGTGGCACGGCCGATCTGCAGCGGCCCGTACGACTTCCAGGTGGAGCGTCGCGTGGCGGATGCCTTCAGGTCCTTGTTGATGTAGAGCTGGAGCTGCGGGCCGCCGCTCTTCTGCGCGTCGTACACGCCGGTCAGCAGGACCCACTGGTCCTTGACCGGGGTGACTCCGGTGGAGACGGCCTTCCACTCACCGAGCGAGTCGACGTCGTTGACCGGGACGGAGAACTTCCAGGTCTGCGCGGACGCGTCGTAGCCGAGGGTGAAGCCGGGCTCACCGGTGCCGTCCTGGCTGACGACCGCCATGTCCTTGTCCAGCGCGGTGGGCCGCACCCAGGCGCTGACGCTGAAGCTCTTCGCGGTGTCGAGCACGGTCTCGCTCACGTCGAGGTAGGAGTCGGCACCGCCGTCGAAGCGCGCCGCCTTGTCGGCCTTGCCGCCGGGGCCGTCCGCGCCGAAGACGACGGCGCTTCCCGCGGTGGCCGAGAACTCGCCGCTCTCGTCGTGCGCTTCGGCGTCACCCGCCTGGTCGGCGAGGTTCCACTGGGCGACGACCGGTGTGCCCTCGCTCACCAGGAACTCGTAGTGGGCCTTGGTGCTCGGGTTCTCCGCCTTGTCGACGGCGATCACGTCGACCCAGTGCCGTCCGGCCCGGGTCGGCATCCACTGGACCGAGGCGGAACCGCCCGCCGCGGACGGGGAGACCGTGGTCGCCGGGCTCGCGGTGCTGTCGAAGGCGTACCGGTACTTGACGACGTCGGTGTCGGGGATGGAGTCGTTGGGGTTGGGTGCGAAGGTGAAGGTGCCGTAGGTGCCCACGCCGTCGTGGTAGACGGTGTCCGACGGGTACTGCTTGGACAGGACGTTGGGCTTGCCGGGCAGCGTCTTGTCGTAGATGAACTCGCAGCGCTGCGCGGTGTCGCCCTCCCAGCTCCACGGCCCGTAGCCGTCGCCGTCGTAGGCCCGCGCGCTCCAGTAGATGACGGTGTTCTGCGGGATCGTCGACTTGACGGTGTGCGTGAACTTGGTGCTGGTCGTCGGGGAGAGCCAGTCCGGTGTCAGGTAGGTGTAGGACTTGGCCTCCTTCGTGGTGGGGTCGGTCCACTCCACCTTGAACTCGACCTTCACCTTGTCGGTCTGGCCGTTGCCGTGGTCCGGATCGCTGGCGATGGCCTGGAGCTTCGGGGGGACCTCGGTGTACTCGCGGGTGGAACCCCACTTGCACAGGCCGCCGGGGTCGCTCGACATGTCGGACGTCTTGATCTGCCGTGGCAGGGTGTTGTACTTGATCGACAGGTACGCGTTGCCGCAGATCCGCTTCCATTCGGCGAAGCGGGTCTCGTCGGCGGCCCTGAGGCCCAGCGTCATCGCGTTCCAGCCGTCCGCGGCGGCCGTCTTGACCGCGGAGGTCAGCCCACCGCTCGCCCCGCTCTCGAAGTGCAGGTTGGCCTGGCTGGAGCAGGAGGTCGGGGAGATCGCCTTGTCGACGGTCTCCAGGTGGTCGACCCAGTCGTCCGAGGTGTTGGACCAGTCGCTGGACGACGTGATCGTGTAGTTCTTGCCGCCGACCCGGTACAGCCGGATGGGCTCGGCGGTCGGGGAGGCGCTGTAGATGTGCTCCACCCGGGCGGAGAAGGTCGCGCCCAGGATCTGCTTCCCCTTGTAGAACGACAGCGGCATGGTGAACAGCACCCGGCGGACGCCGACGCCGTTGCAGGAGACCGGGTTGTAGTCGGTGGGGCACTTGCCGACGCCCGCGCTGCCCGAGTACTTCCAGTCCTGCTCGCCGGGCATCCCGGACATGACGCCGGTCCAGGCGGTCCGCGACGTGGTGCGCTGGATCGGGTCGATGACGACCGGGAAGACGGTGCCCGCGCCCTTGAGGAGCTTCTGGTCGGGGACGAGGCTCAGCCTGCCCTTGCCCACCTCGACACCGAGCGGGGCGACGCGTCCGCCGCCGCCCGGGCCTTCCAGGGCGGCCCTGGGAGCCTTGTCGCCGGTCCCGGGACCGGCGGTGGCGGTGGTGGTGGCGGTGGCGCCCGCGGCGTCCGTGCCGGCCGCCGCGGCCTTCAGCGCCTTCGCGACGGCCTTGGGGCCCTGCTTCCTGGTGGCGGCCTCCTCGACGGCGGAGGAGTCCCACATCGCGGGCTTGCCGGCCTGGAAGACGGTGCCGCCCACGGCGGCGTCCTCCGCGACGATCGCGCCGGTGGTGTCCTCCGAGACCTTCAGGCCGTCGGTGGCCATGCCCAGGTCGAGCCTGGCCAGCTTCGGATCGGCCGCCGCCTCGGGCGTCTTGACGACCAGCAGATGACCGAAGCCGTCGGCCTCGGCCCGGACGGTCAGGTCGACGCCGGGCAGGGCGTCGGTGTAGGTGGCGGTGTCGCCGTCGATCCTCGGCGCGGGCAGCTTGCCGTACGGCCAGGTCAGGGCGAACTCGCGGCCCGCCCGCTGCATGGTCACGAACGGCTTGCCCGCCTGCCCCGCGGAGAAGCTCAGGTCGACCGTGGCGGCCTTCGGGCCCCAGCTGCCGTCGGCCCGCTTCACCAGCGTGGCGTCGACGCCGACCCACTTGCCGCCCTGGAACGTGCGGACGGGCTCGGTGTACTCGCGGGCGGTGAAGGTGCCGTCGGGCTCGGCGAAGATCTCGCGGCGCTCGGTGCGCAGCCCGACGACCTCGGTCTTCCTGCCGCTCTCCTTGGCGGCGGCCAGCGCCTGCTGCTCGGTCTGCATCGGCCGGCCGGCGGCGATCGGCGTCTGGCCCGCCGGGGTGCCACCGCTGCCCGGGAGGACGGTCACACCCGCCGCCACCGCGCCGGTGACGGCGGCCGCGACGGCGGCACGCAGCGCGATGCCCCGCCGTATCGGTCTGTGTCTGTCTGCGGACACGCGTCCACTCTCCAGTCGGTTGAGTCGGTCTCGGGAATCCGGTCGCCGGAACGCCACATCCGGCGGGATGCGTCACGCGGTTGACGGGTCATCGACGGACCGTCGCTCCGAAGGCGGCGGCACCTGCGGGGAAGCCGCCCTCACCGGGCCCCTCCCCCTTGCTTCTCGTGTGACCCCACGCCCGCCGGACATCCGGGTCCGACGGGCGCTGACGCGTCCTCAGAGCACGGTCGCCCCGAAGGCGACCCCGCTCGCCGGAACCCCGCCCTCGCCGGGCTTGATCGTCACGGCCGGCGCCCCGCCGGAGGCGACGCTCCAGGGGAAGCCGTAGACCGCGCGCCCGTCGGCCGGGCCGTACGGCACGCCGACGTACAGCAGCGAGGGGGTGGCTCCCAGGGAGAGACCGGTGAGCATGCGCGGCGCGGGCCCGGACGGAATGCCGTACCCGGGGTCGATCCAGACGTCGGAGGCGCCGGGTGCGCCGACCATCGGGACGATCTGGACGCCGCCCTTCTCTGCGTGCTCCTCGGACGACTCCTCGCCGGGCACGCCGATCGCGAGCCGGGTGGTCGTGCCCGTGGAGGTCGCGCTGGGGGAGGTGTTGACGGCTGCGAGCCGCCTGCCGAAGAAGTCGCCGGGCTCGGCCTCCTGGTCCACGTCCGCGGTGTTCTGGTCGATCCAGGCGGTCTCGGTGAAGGTGCCGCTCGCCGTGAGGCGGAAGACCTGCACGGCGCCCGCGTCCACGGTCGTGGACAGGTCCTCGCCCGGAACTCCGACCGCGAGCAGCGACTCGGTGGTGGAGGTGGCGCCGGAGGGGCGGTACGGGACCATGGCGAGCGCGGCGCCGAACTGGTCGCCGACCTCCTCGGCCCCGCTGACCGCGTCCTGGTCCTGGCCGATTCCGCCGAGGGGCGTGGGGTGTCCGGAGCTGAGCGTGTGGCTGAACGTGGTCACGGCGCCGGCGAAGGTCGTGGTGCCGAGCGCCTCGCCGGGTGCGCCGACCGCGAAGTGGGTCGGGGTCGCGGCGAGGGTGGACCCGAAGCGGTCGTCCTGCTCCGCCACTCCGGGTACGGCGCCGCCGGTGCTGGTGTCCTGGTTGATGCCGACGACGGTCTGCGCCGTGCCGTAGACGTAGGCGAAGCCGCCCGCGTCCTCGACGGTGCCGATCGACTCGCCGGGGATGCCGATCAGCAGGTACGGCGTGCCGCCCGAGGTCTTCCCGGCCGCGACCGCGTATCCGACCCAGTCGTCGGCCTCCGCGGTGCCGCCCAGCGCCTTGTCGGTGCCCTGGTAGAACTCCTTCACGGCCTTGCCGCCGGCGTTCAGCCCGGCCGGGGCGCCGTAGATCACATGTACGTTCCCCGAGTCGGCCGCGGTGCCGATGTCCTCGTACGGGGCGCCGACCACCAGGTCGCTGCAGCCATCGAGGTCGGCGTCGTAGACGGCCAGTGAGTAGCCGTACCGGTCGCCCGCCTCGGGGGCGCCCGGTATGTCGGCCGTGGCCTGCGAGAGGGTGAGGGCGCCCTTGCCGCCGCCGTAGACGACGTGCACCACCCCCGCCTTCGGCACGCCGTCGACGCTCGCCTCGGGGTCGGCGATCGCCGTGTCCCTGACTCCGTCACCGTTGAAGTCCGACTCGCTCCCCGAGGGACACGCCACGGCGGCCGCGGCGGGTGTTCCCCCGGTTCCGGCCCCCCAGGTCAGTAACGCAGCTGTCAGACAGGCGGCGGCAGCTCGCCGCCACGTTTTCCCCACCCCTGGCACAGACACCCCTACCTAAAGAGGATCTAAAAAAGGTCAAGTGATCCTCTCTTTACTTGAAGTGCACATGCAATACGGTTGCCCCTTCCTCAGCGCGTGACAAAGGTCACAATTGCTTCACATGCCCTCCACAGGGTCCGCACCACACGCCACCGGCAACCCGGCCCGAGCGCTCGAGGTGACCGTGACCGCGCGCAGCCGGACCGGGCTCCGTCTGCGATGTGACCGAGCGCCTGGACCTGGAGCTCAGGGCTGCGGTCGTCGTCCGTCCAGCAGACGTCGCCGCGGAGGCGAGCGCGTCCAGACCTTTGACCAGCCGGCCAGGTCCTTCGGGAACAGCGACAGCGCCAGGCGACTGTTCACAAACCCCGAATTACCAGGCGCTCATTCCGCCAGGAGCCTTAATGAACGCAGCCGCTCGGCGTGCAGTGCAGTCCGCCGATAAGGCGCAAGTCAGAGGTTGACGATGCGGCCTCGAAATACGAGATATCGACGTATTCCGCGCCGCCGGGCTGGTCGATCGTGAGCGTCCCCGCGAAGGGCCAGGCGCCTGCCACGCATCGCATGCTGGTCGAACCGTAGTCGTGGATCACTCCGTTCCCCGCCCTGAACCAGCCCTGTCGGCACCCCGATCCACTCGCGACCGTGTTGACACCCTCGAACCCCACGGACCGGTTGTACCAGCTCAACTCCCCCTTGAGTTCGGTGTTGCCGTAGCTGATCACGAACGGCGTCACGGAGTTGGCCGCCGCCTGCGCCGACGAGGCGGGCAGCAGAACGGACATCGCCATGAGCGAAGACAGCAGCACCGCGACCTGCTTCCACTTCTTCATTTCCAACTCCCTTATTCGGGTACGAACGGGTTTCCTCGACGAGTGAACGGGAAGGACTTCAGTCCTCGATCCGAGCCACTCATCCGTCCCGTCGGCGTTGATGTGCACGAGCGTGACAATGACGTTCTCCAAGGCCCATTTTCGGGTCTCGTCGCATGGGGTCTCATCGACGGTCAGGACGGCAACTCCGGCTGCAGCTCGGCGGACACCATGTCGAAGATTCCCCAGTAGCCCTCGACCCAACTGCCGTCCGGCAGCCCTGTGCGGGTATCCACATGGCTGAATGCCTCGACGCCGACCCATCCCTGGAACTCGCCGAGATCGTCGATGACCTGGAGCATCGGGCGGGGATGCGAGTTGTACAGGTAGCAGGGTTGCCCCTGGGCCAGAGACTGGCACCAGTACTCCTCAGTGTTGCGCCTGCCCCCGCCGATCTCCCCGATGTAACGCACGCGATCCTTGTCTGTACCCGCGCACGAGGTATTGGGCTGGAGCCAGCCCATGCACGGGCTGCCGCTGCACAGCCTCCACGGACCTGGGGCAGCTCCGAAGGTCCATGTGCCCCCCGCCCCCTCGCGCCCGACGATGCCCGTCCTGGTGGCGGGGTCGGACGATGACGCCTTGGCCACCACGAAGGCACCCCGATAAGGCTGCGCGTTGTAGCGCGCATCGTTGACGAGTTGGCTCATCGACGCCCGGCTTGCCCGGTCCAGTGATGCGTTGCTGCCGTATCCCACTCCGAAGTTCGCTGAGTACGTGGAGAACGCACCCGGCGCCGGGATCTCCACATCGTTCCCGTAGGCGCCGTAGAACGTGGGGCTGGTGATGCGGGCCATACCCCCGGCGGCGAGTTCGGCCGTCACGTTCCAGTGCTCGGTGAGGGGTTGCGCCAGGGTGGCTCCGGCGGCGGTCATGGTCCACGTCACAAGAAGTCGTCCGTCGGACGAGTAGCCGAAGGTACCCGAGTAACCGCCGGTTGGGGTGCCGGTGAACCCGTCGACCGTACGCACAGCACAGGCCGGGACGTCGCCGCCGCAGTTCGCGGTCATCGCATCCACCCGAACCGGTTGGTCCCGCTGGTTCCAACTCCAGTAGCTGGTGGTCACCGTTCCGTCGGCCTGGAAGACGTAGTACCCGAGTCTCACCCAGTTCCGGTAGTTGTTCGTCGACGCCAGGTTCATGGAGCCCACGGAGACGACCCAGTTCGCCTTGCCTCCGGGCAGCGGAGTGACAGCCTGCGCAGGGCCGGCGGAGAACAGCATCGCCGCCAGGAGAGCACCCAACGCGAGCAAAGCGCTGGCAGGTCTTGCGACGGCTGCTTTCACCACGGTCCTCACCAGAGCTCCACTCTCCCAGGCGCTCCATGGAGCGCATCACGACTTCTCTTACCCGGAGCCCTCGAACTGGTTCACGGCAAGATCGTGAACCAGTTCGAGGGCTCCGGGTAACAAAGGGTGTATGCGACCGACGGCAGACACGGAGACCGCGTGAACCACTCGCCCGGCAGACTCGGCGATGACGCGTCGGTCATCGCCGGTTCCCTGGCCCAGCCGGAGCTTTTCGGTGAGCTCTTCCACCGGCACGCGGCAGTCATCCACCGGTACGCAGCCCGAAGGCTGGGCGAGGACGCGGCCGAAGACATCACCGCCGAGACGTTTCTGACCGCGTTCCGCGCCAGGGCGCGATACGACCTCACCCGGCCGAACGCACAGCCGTGGCTGTATGGAATAGCCGCCAACCTGGTCGGAAAGCAGCGCCGTGCCGAAGTGAGAGCCCTCAAGGCACTGGCCCGTGTCGGTCGCGACCCCGTCGCCGACACCTGGACCGAGCGCAGCGACAGCCGTGTCGCCGCCCAGGCGGCGCAGGGGCCGCTCGCCGGCGCGCTGGCCGATCTTTCGCCGGGCGACAGGCACGTCCTGCTCCTGGTCGCCTGGGCCGATCTCGGCTACCAGGAGGTGGCCGAGGCACTGTCCATCCCCGTGGGCACGGTGCGTTCCCGCCTCAATCGAGCCCGCAAGAAGATCCGCATCGCCCTCGGAGGCGTGGACCCCACGCTCGTACGCGACTTTCCGGGGGTGGTCGGCAGTGGATGAAATGACCGCAGTCCGACAACTGCGCGCCGACGCTCCCCTGCCCGACCACAGCCGGCTCGCCCCCGCGCATCAGCGGCTGCTGACCGAGATCACCAGCCCGCGGCGCGGGCACGCATGGTGGAAACTCAAGGCGATCGGCACGGCGGTCGCAGTGGTGGCAGCGGCCCTGTTGTCCACGCTGACGCTACGGCAGGAAACGACGACACCGGCAGTACCCGTTCCCCGGCCGACCCAGTGGGTGTACCAGCACGTCCGGTTGGACACCTGGCAGTGCGGTACCACCATGACCACCTACGAATACAGCGAAACAGGGTTCCTCAACCTCGCGCCGACTTCTCAGCCATGCCACATGAAATCAACAAAGCAAGTCAATACGGAAAGATGGATCCGCTATGACGGCGAAGCGCTGGCCATGCCGGACAGGAGCACGAACGATCCGAACGACGTAGAGGTGTGGAAGGGCCGGTATCAGACCGGATGGGACATGCTGTCGCCCGAAGACTCGGACGCTCTGGTGGCCGCGCTCCCCGACGACCCCGAGGCCGCGCTGACGCTGATCCGCAAGCGGTCCGTCCCCAGCCGACTCGCCAGTACAGCGCGCCTGACCCAAGCCCAGCGCGACTTCGCGGAGGTCGTGGAGATCCTCTCCGGAACGCCGAACCTGCCGCCCGAAAAAGCCCGGACGATCATGCGGATCATCACCAGCCTCAAAGGAGCGAGCAAACCCGTCAGGGTGACCGACGGGGCGGGGCGGGCAGTCCTCGCAATCGGCATCAACGGCCATTTCCGTGACTACTCGTACGAGCGCAACGGCATGCAGGTACTCCTGGACGCCCGTTCCCTCGCCTATCGAGGCGTCCGTTACATCGCCGGACTCGACTACTACGTGGGCGGCCGGTCCTCGGGGGGACCGTTCGTGGCGAAGGGTACGGTGCTCGCCACGGCCACCCGGCTCTCCACCGGCATCGTCGCCAGGGCGGGCCTGCGTCCATGACGGCCACGGGTCACGACGACGTCCGCCCGCCACATTCAGCGCTGCCGGGCGAGCAACTCGGCGGCTGCCGCAGCCGCCGAGTCAAGAGCCTCCTTGGGACTCTTCTCACCGGACAGCGCTGCCCGAATCTCGGGAGCGAGCAATCCCATGAGCTGACGAGCGGACGGTTCGAGCTCTCCGGGGAAGGTACTCGCCAGGGCCGCCTGGTACTGCATCGCATAGGGTGAATCGCTCGGCACGATGACATCGGTACGCGGTGACAGGTAACCGCTCATCCTGCCGATGGACTTGATCTGCTCCGGCTGGGTCATGAAAGCGAGGAACTTCTCCGCCACCCCCTTGTGCCGCGATCGGGCATTTATGGCAAGAGCACCGGGAATACCGAACGCGACCTCACGGGCAGGGCCCTTGAGCGGCGCGCCCACCAAGACGTTCTCGGCGCCCCAGAGCTTCGCCATCTGATCGGCATCGGCCGGGACGGCGGAGTAGCCCATCGCCGCCTGCTGATTGCCGAGTGCCTGGCCGACGATGTGGTTGTCGTTCGTCAGCGACGACTTGGGGACCGCGCCCGCCCGGTAGAGCGCCACGAGGAAGGTGAGCGCCTCAACACCCTCAGGGCTGTTGAAGGCGGCCTTCTTGCCGTCCTCGGAGAAGACCCTGCCACCGGCCTGCCACAGCAACGGGTAGAAGTTGAGGTTCAGAGAAGCATTGTCGCCGGCGGAGTAGTCGAGGACGGCGATACCCTTCCTCCGCAGCTTGGGGGCGGCGGCCCTGATCTCGTCCCAGGTAGCGGGCGGCATGGTGACACCGGCATCTGCCAGCAGCTTCTTGTTGTAGATCGTGGTCGTGACCGTCTGATAGACGGGCGCGCCGTAGATCACGCCTCTCTGCGTCACCGCTTCCAGGGCGGCAGGCAAGAACTTGTCGGCACTGCGGCCCAATGCCCCCTTCACCGAGGCGATGACACCACCGGCGGCAAACCGCGAAATCTGGTCCGGCGTCAGGAGTACGACATCCGGTCCCCTGCCGCCGGCAAGTGCGGTGGCGATCTTCTCATCGCGG
This sequence comes from Streptomyces sp. PSU-S4-23, assembly GCF_055632315.1. Classification (NCBI taxonomy): domain Bacteria; kingdom Bacillati; phylum Actinomycetota; class Actinomycetes; order Kitasatosporales; family Streptomycetaceae; genus Streptomyces; species Streptomyces sp. PSU-S4-23. The sequence continues at coordinate 2,822,770 of NZ_JBVMUU010000002.1, forward strand.
CCTCGCCACGGCTGCTGCTCGACGGAGAGCCGCACGCCAGGCGTGCTCTTCTCGAAGTCCTTCTCGATCTGCTCCCAATACGCGGCGCCGGCCTTGTGGTCAGCGATCACCGGGTAGACCCAGACAGTGACGCTTTTCGGCGCCGAACCAGGCCCGTCCCCGCACCCGGCGACGACGAGAGCGAGCGTCAATGCCAGAGATGCCGCAGCACGCCGGATGCCTGAGTTCATGTGTTCCCGGAAGCCATGAGAAGAGAGAACCAGATTCCCGAATCCTACAGAAGATCCGATTCGGTCGGACAACGGGGCACCTGACGGGCGACCGAGAAGCTGAACATATAGCATGACCTGCTGAACCCGTCACAGCCGGACGGGGTGGGAGCACGACTTCACGCCAAGCACCGCTGATTACACAACAAGGGCACATGTCACATATCGCCCATGGAGTCCGCGGATAGTGCGCGCACATGGGCATGGAGACGAGCACGGCCCGTGACACGCGCCGGGACCCTGCCCGTATGCTCGCCGCCGAGGCCAACAGCGGAAGGCAGAGAAGTGAACTACAGGGTCCAGCCCAGCGCCCAGGTCGACGAGACCGCCGAGATCGGTGATGGAAGCAGCGTGTGGGAGCTCGCGCAGATCCGGGAGGGCGCCCGCCTGGGCAAGGGCTGCGTGATCGGCCGTGGAGCGTACGTCGGCTCGGGCGTGCGGATGGGCGACAACTGCAAGCTGCAGAACTACGCGCTCGTCTACGAGCCGGCCGAACTCGGTGACGGTGTCTTCATCGGCCCCGCCGTGGTCCTCACCAACGACCACAACCCGCGCTCGGTAGACCCCGAGGGCACGCTGAAGCGTGGCGGCGACTGGGAGGCCGTCGGTGTGAAGATCGCCGACGGCGCCTCGATCGGCGCGCGATCGGTGTGTGTGGCCCCGGTCGAAATCGGCCGGTGGGCCATGGTCGCAGCCGGCGCGGTAGTCACCAAGGACGTCCCGGACTTCGCGCTGGTCGTCGGCGTGCCCGCCCGGCAGATCGGCTGGGTCGGCCACGAGGGTGTCCGCCTGGTCGAGCGTGAGGACGAGGCCGGGGCGTGGGAGTGCCCGAAATCCGGCCGACTGTACATGGAGACAGCCGAAGGGACGCTCACCGAGGCAAAGTGAGCGGGCAGCCGGAGGCGGGCCCCGGGAAACCGGAGCCCTCGGTCCTCCAGCCCCATCGGTGCCCGGACCGCGCGGTCCGGGCAACCAGGACACACAGCGAGGACCACGCATGTCGCAGACCGACGTCAAGGTTCCGGCCCCGGCGGACGCGTACGGCCCGGAGCACCCCGGGGAGAGGTCGGCCCCCCGGCTCTACGCACTGGACGCGCTCCGGGTAGTGGCGGCGCTGTCCGTGCTGATATTCCACTTCACCGGTGTGGACGCAGCAACCCGGGCGAACTGGGGTGTGAACCCCAAAGAGCTGTTCCCCTGGCTCTTCCCGGTCACCTCGTACGGCTCGTACGGCGTCCAGTTGTTCTTCATCATCAGCGGCTTCGTCATCTGCCTGTCCGCATGGGACCGCACACCCGGCCAGTTCGTGCGGGCCCGCTTTCTGCGGCTCTTCCCTGCCTACTGGTTCTCGATAGTCGTCGCCGTCCTCGTCTGGCGGGGGCTGCCCGACGGCGTGCGCAAGGCGCCCAGCGTCAGCGAGTCGCTGACCAACCTGACGATGTTCCAGGTGCCGCTCTCGGCCCGGCATCTCGTAGGCGCCTACTGGACGCTGTGGGCGGAGCTCACCTTCTACCTGATCTTCCTGATAGTGCTCTGGAAGGGGCTGGACTACACCCGCGTCTCCGTCTTCTGCTGGCTCTGGCTGCTCGCGAGCGTCCTGGTGCAGCAGGACGACGTCCCGCTGCTCGGCGTCTTCGCCCAGCCGCTGAACACCGCACTGTTCGTCTCCGGCATCGCGATGTACCTGATGTACCGCTTCGGCCCCGACCTCAAGCTGTGGGGCCTGCTCGGCGCGAGTTGGCTGGTGATGCAGAGCGACCTCGTCGAACACGCCGACCACCTGCGCCACGACAAGGGCATGGACCGCGACCCGTACATCGCCCTCGCCCTGGTCACCGTCTTCTATCTGCTGGTACTCGTCGTCGCGTTGCACAAACTCGACCGGATCGGCTGGAAGTGGCTGGCCTCGGCCGGTGCACTGGTCTACCCGCTCTATCTGCTCCACGAGGAGCTCGGCTGGGCGATGATCCGCACGATGTACGGGCACATCGGGGCGTGGGCCACACTCGGTGCCACCACGGGGGCGCTGATCGTGCTGTCGTGGCTCGTGCACCGCTTCGTGGAGAAGCCGTCGCAGAGGTGGCTGCGCGCCACACTGGAGAAAGAATCCCGTCGACACACGGCGAGCACCCAAAGCTGACCCCGGGTACGGGAAGGGGCTCGTCCGGCGGACGAGCCCCTTCCGTACCCGGAGGTGTCAGCCGCCGATCACGACGCGCCGGACACCCTTCCACGCCTCCGAGTCGGTCGTGCGACGCCCATCGACGAGCACCGTGACATCTGGCAGGTCGGCAGGGCTCAGGGAGCGGTACTCCGCGTGGTCGGCCTGCAGGATCGCGGCGGTGACCTTCTCACCCCGGTGAGGCGTCAGGCCCAGCGCGGACAGCTCGTCAGCCGTGTACATCGGGTCCGAGACAAAGGGCACCGCGCCGCGCGCCCTGAGGGCTTCGACGGTCGGGAAGACGCCCGAGAACGCGGTCTCCTTCACTCCGCCGCGGTAGGCGGCGCCCAGCACGAGCACGTTGACGCCGGTCAGCTCCCCGTAGGCGGCGGCGAGCAGGTCGACGGCGTACTCCGGCATCGCGGCGTTCGCCTCGCGGGCCGAACGCACGACGGTGGCCGCCGGGTCGTTCCACAGGTACATCCGCGGGTAGATCGGGATGCAGTGGCCGCCGACGGCGATGCCCGGCTGGTGGATGTGGCTGTAGGGCTGCGAGTTGCAGGCGTCGATGACCTTCTTGACGTCGATGCCGTTGGCGTCGGCGAAGCGCGCGAACTGGTTCGCCAGACCAATGTTGACGTCACGGTAGGTGGTCTCGGCGAGCTTGGCCAGCTCGGACGCCTCGGCCGTGCCCAAGTCCCACACACCGTTCGGCTGGGGCAGGTCGCCACGCTCGTCGAAGTCGAGGACCTGCTCGTAGAAGGCCACACCGCGGGCGGTGGACGCCTCGTCGATACCGCCGACCAGCTTCGGGTAGCGGCGCAGGTCGGCGAAGACCCGGCCGGTGAGCACACGTTCCGGCGAGAAGACCAGCTGGAAGTCCTCACCGGCGGTCAGGCCGGAGCCCTCGGCCAGCATCGGCGCCCAGCGGGTGCGGGTGGTGCCGACCGGCAGCGTGGTCTCGTACGAGACGAGGGTGCCCGGCTTGATTCCCTGGGCTATCGCCTTCGTGGCGGCGTCCATCCAGCCGAAGTCCGGCACGCCCTCGGCGTCGACGAACAGCGGCACGACCACGACCACGGCATCGGACTCGGAGACCGCCGCCGCGGTGTCCGTGGTCGCACTCAGCAGACCGGCGTCGACGGCCTGCTTGAGCTTGACGTCCAGGTCGTGCTCACCGGGGAAGGGCTCGACGCCGGCGTTGACCAGTTCGACGACCTTCTCGTTGACGTCCGCGCCGATGACCCGGTGGCCCTTGGATGCGAACTGCACGGCCAGCGGAAGACCGATCTTGCCGAGCGCTACTACACAGATGTTCATGGACGATCGCTACTTCCTTCTGGAACCGTTCGGCTTCTTGGAGCCGATCGACTTCAAGCCGACGGCACAGGACTTCAGCTTCCTGGCGACGCGCCTCATGGCCCGGTAGGCCAGGTGCCGCTTCGGCGGGTACATCTGAGCCGTGTCGATCACCACACGACCCTTGTCGTTGACCAGCGCGGAGGCACGGTACGGATCCTCGGGACGGCCCCAGCGGCGAGCCAACGGCATCGGCTTGTCCCTGCCGCGCACGGCGATCTCGTAGGTCTCGCCGGCGACGTCCACGTACACGCGGACGCCTAGTTTCACGGTACGCCGTTCCAGCGGGACACGGGCGTGCAGCACGGTGGCGGCGCCGTCCTCGGCGGGCTCCACCTCGACCTTCCCGACCGGCGCGGGCAGCATGTGGTCCGCGGGGAGCCTGCGGGCGCCGTGCTTGTTCGCCGACTTGGGCATGGCGCCCCGGACCAGCCGCAGGGTGGCGCCCTCGACGTCACCGACGACGGGCACCCGCACGGAGGCCGTGTAGACGAAGCCGTCGCCCGGCTGCTCCCACCCGGACCCGAGCAGTTCGGTCCCTGCGGCGAGGGGGCCGGGGACCGCCTCACCGATCAGCTCGTACACACGGTCGGACAGGTCCGGAAGAGGAACGCGGAAGCCCGGGTAACGGGCGTAGGCGCGGTCGCCCTCGACGACGAAGGGGGGCGGCGCGCCGTGCTCCTCCTCGAAGGTGATCGCCTCGCACAGCTCGTCGACGGCGCCGGCCTGGGCCAGGGCGATGCGCACCCGGCGCTTGACGTCCATCCGGTCACGGACACCGTCGGTGAAGTACGCCTCGGCGAGCCGGGCGATGCCCGCGCAGATCTCCCGCTGCACGACGCGGCCCAGGCCGGGGAAGTCGTCCTGCACGAGCTTGGCCAGTTCCCAGGTGAAGTGCCGGTGCAGTACGGCATCGCGCTGGGGGCCCGCCTCGAGGAGACCGGCCGTGAAGTCCATGATCTCGGCCGTGCAGCGCAGCCGGGACAGGTGGTCGGCCCGGTAGGTGATGTTGCTGGCGTCGCCGCGCTTGACTGCGTAATAGCAGACGTAGTCGGCCACCACCGAGATCTTCCGCGCGCGCACGCATGCCTCGATGGTGAACGGCTGGTCGCTGCCGACGGGCAGGTTCTCGGGGAAGCGCAGCTTGTGCTTCTCCACCAGCTCCCGGCGGAAGAGCTTGGTGTTGGCCAGGGTGAACGGCAGGGCGGAGTCGTACAGGTCGACGTCCCGGTTGCCGTCCTTGAACAGCGCCTGGTGCACGTACCGGCCGTTCGTGCCGACCATCCTGCCGACGACGACGTCCGCCTCCCCCGCGTCGGCGCAGGCCACCATGCGCTCCAGGGCCTCTTCGCCGAGGTAGTCGTCGGAGCCGATGAAGTACACGTACCGGCCCCTGGCCGCTTCCAGCGCGCGGTTGCTGGGCGCGGCGGGGCCGCCGGAGTTGGCCTGGTGGATCACCTTGACGGTGTCCGGATACAGCCGCGCGTACCGGTCGAGTTCGCGGCCGCTGTCGTCGGTCGATCCGTCGTCGACCGCGACGATCTCCAGCCGGTCGCGGCCGATGCTCTGCCCCACCAGGGAGTTCAGGCACTCCGTCAGGTAGGGCATGGTGTTGTAGACGGCCACGACGACAGTGACGTCGGGAACTTCCCCGCTCATGAACCCGCCTTCGATGATCTCGCAACCAACCGGGTGTACAGCTCGTCCAGCACCTCGGCCTGCGCCTCCCAGGTCCAGGCGTCGAGCAGCCCGGGCTTGTCGTAGGCGGCCCGGTACCTGTCGGGGTCGGCCAGCACGGCCCTGATCGCGCGCACGAGGTCGTCGACGTCCTCGGCCCGGCATATCTCACCCTGGCCCGTGGACCGGGTGACCTCGGACATCGTCTTCACGTCGCTCACCACCAGCGGCAGCCGGGCGTGCGAGTACTCGAAGAACTTCGTGATGAGGGCGATCTCGTGGTTGGGCCAGTGGTGGATCGGGATACATCCGGCGTCCGCCGCGGACAGGAAGCGGACCACCTGCCAGTGCTTGACGTACGGGACGGCGTGCAGCCGGTCTCCGACACCGAGTTCCTGCGCGCGCTGCAGCAGGCCTTGGATGTAGGCGGCCGCAGGCGACGGCACGACGAACGCCATGTGGACGCCGTCGAGCTTCGGCAGGGCCTCCACCATGTCGCCGAGGCCGCGCTGCGGGCCGGGCGAGCCGCTGTAGACGACCAGGGGGACCTCAGGTCCTATGCCGCACAGTGCGCGCAGGTCCGGCTCCGGCTCGGTGTCCTCGAGCGCCGAAACCCGCTCGGCGGGGCGGTCGGGAGCGTTCAGGACGACGGTCGGCTGCTCCTTGAGGCCGTGGCGCTCCTTGAGCAGGTCCCCCAGGCCATCGGAGACGGTGACCACGGCGTCGGCGAACGGGGCGTACTCGCTCTCGTGCGCGGTGTTGCCGGGGATCCAGTGGGCGTTGTCCTCCCACGGGCGGACGCCGGGCAGGTACTCGTGGGCGTCCCACACCAGCTTGACCGAGCGGCCCTTGGCGCGCGCCCGGATCGCGGCGCGGGCACCGACCCCGAGCATCCGGAAGTCGTTGGCGTGGATCAGGTCGGGCTTGAGGGCGTCGATCTCCTTGCCATAGGTCAACTCGTAGTCCCACAGGACCGGTTCAAGACGGCGCCAGGCGCGCTTGCCCTTGACGGCCTTCCACAGGGCGGTGAAGGCGCGGTCGACCGGCCCGCGCAGGGCACGGCCCGCCTTCTGCGCCCGGCTGGTCTGGCGCGCGCGGAACCCGACCCACTTCTGCATGAACCTGGACACCGGCCCGGCCGCCAGAAGGCGCAGCGCCTCGACGCGCCGGAACATCGGGCTGCCCACGGCCTGCGGTGCCACCTTCAGCGCGGCCCTGCGGGTGGCCACGTCCGCCCGCCATGCCTTGGCCCACTGGCGGCGGTAGGCCGACATCGGTCCCGGCGGGTAGGCGAGCGGACTGCGCAGAGGTGAGCGGTGCCGCTCGGCGTGCCGCTTGGCCAGTGGCGTCTTCAGCGGCAGCAGCCGGACCTCCGCGTCGCCGAGCTTATAGCTGCGCCCGCTGCCGGAACGCACCAGGCCGAGCAGTACCACGTCCCAGCCGACGGCCGCCGCGGACTCGGCGGCCTTCTGTACCCGCGAGTCGTTCTGGACGTTGTTGTCGACCAGCATGACGACGCGGCCTTTGGCCGGTCGTGGCGCGTCGGTGCTCTGCGCTTCCATGAACAGCCTTTCTGAACTGGTCACTTCAGGAACTGGCCCAGGACTTGGGCGGTCCAGGTTCCGTCGTGGTACGTCCGGGCGAACTCGACGGACCGACGACCGATACCGGCCGTACCCTCGGGGTCGTCGACCAGCCCCTCCACCACCTCGCGGAGGGTGTCGGGGGTGGCGCCGACGATGGGCAGGGCACCATCCGTCGCGGCCTTCACACCGTCGCTGATGTAGGCGACGACGGGCTTGCCCGCGGCCATGGCCTCCACGGCGAAGGTGCCGTAGCTGCCGGTGGTGAACTGGTCTAGCACAAGGTCGCAGCTCTGCACGAGCTCGCGCATCTGCGCCCATGGAATGCCCTCGGCGAGCCGGAACTCGATGACCCCCTTGTCGTGGAGCTCGGTGAGCACCGGCATGATCCGGTCGGTGCCCTTGGTCCACCGCTTCGACGGGGCGTGGAGCACCAGCGGGCGTTTGCGCTCCATGACCGGGCGGTCGGTGGCCCAGCTCTCGACATCCACCACCAGCGGTGTCCACTTCGCCGTCGGCAGGTCCTCCAGGAGGTCCGGGGTCGTGACATAGAGCGGCAGACCGAGGTCGGACGCGATCCGCTTGTTCAGCTCGGCTTTGGCCTGGAGCTTCTTCGCGATGCCGTCGGGGGCGTCATGGAAGAGCGAGAACGGGTGGCGCGCCATGTGATTGCCCGGGTGGCGGATCTCGCTGCCGTGCGCGAGCAGTGCCACCTTGATGCCGGCCTGCTTCAGCGCGTCGAGATCACCGGCGATGGACGTGCCGTTGAGGTGGCCGAACACCGGCATGAAGGCGTCGACGAGCAGGTGCGTGCAGCGGCCGATGATCCGTTCCATCTGCTGGACCTGCACGTCGAGGTCCCGCAGCCGGTCCGCGTCGACGTACACGTCGGCCGGGTAGTCGAAAGACTCCGGCCGCTTGTTCATCACGACCTCGGCGGACACGTCCGGGTTCTGTCGCGTGATCGCCTGCGCGAACGCGGCGCCCTGCCCTGCGTAGTTGGCGGGGCCGAGGCCCAGCCGGACGCGGGTGTCACCGATCTTCCGCCACATCGGCCGGCCGTCGGCATCGGTGGTCTCCGCCGTCCGGACGGCGTCGGGGGTCTCCTGCACCGTCCAGGACACCTCGGGGCGTGGGCCGGGCGGCGTCCTCTTCGACAGGTCGCGGTACAGCCGCAGCAGCTTGCCGCTCTGCGCTTCCCAGGACAGGTCGGTGAGGACGTCCTCGGTGATCGCATCGGCGAGCCTGCCGTGGTTCTCCATGGCCCGTGCTGCGGCCTTCGCGAAGGTCTTCGGGTCGTCCCAGGTCCACACCTCGCCCAGGCCGTGCTCCTCGACGTACGCCTTGATGACCTTCACGTCGCTGGTGACCAGGGGCAGCCCGGCCTGAAGGTACTCGGAGACCTTCGTCGGCAGCGACACCTCGCAGTTGGGGACGCGCCGGAAGGGAGTGAGTCCGAGGTCGGCGGAGGAGAGGTAGTCGGCGACCTCGTGCTGCGGCACGTACGGCACGAGGTGGACCCGGTCGCGTACGCCGAGGGACTCGGCCCGCGCGAGCAGTGTTTCGAGCAGCGGTGTCATCCGGCCGTGGACCAGGGCGAGATGGAAGCCCGGCAGTTCCGGCAGACCCTCGATGACGGCGTCCACTCCGCGCTCCGGGCCGATCCATCCCGAGTAGACCATGAGCGGCACGTCGGGACCGAGGCCGCATGCCTCACGCACCGACGAGGTGGACCTGCCGGCGCCGATCACCTCGCGGACCGGCGCGTTGCCCACCACCAGCGGCGGCTTGGGCAGTCTGTGGTCCTCCTGCAGCAGCTGGGCCATCTGTGAGGAGACAGTGACCACCGCGTCGGCACGGCCGATGAACTCGGCCTCCACCGCAGGCAGTGCGTACGCCTGGCGGGGGTCGGGCCATTCCACGCCCCTGACGTACTCGTGCGCGTCGTACAGCCAGGAGCACGCGTGGCCGCGTGCGCGCAGCCGGGCGGCGCTGAGCGCGGCCGTGGCGATCATCGTCACATCGTTGGCGTGGATGACGTCCGGCTCGATCTCCTCGATCACCGGGCCGAAGGCCAGGTCCAGGTCGACCACCTGCGGCCAGTCGAGACGCCAGTTCCGGACCGGGTCCTTGGGCTTGCGCCGCTGCTCCCACTTGTAGGCCTGCACGCGCAGCGTGTGCACGTACCGGCGGGCGCGCAGCACCGCCTTGATGGACGTACGGCGCGGGGCACCCGCCCAGTTGCTCTCGGCGGACTTCTGGCGGACCCAGGCCTTGTAGGCGGCGTTGTAGCGCTTCAGGGCCGCCTGGTCGGGAAGGTGGTACTGGGTGGCGGCCGCTCGCAGCTTACGTCCTCTGCGCGCCTTCGCACCGCGCATGTAGTCCGCTCCCACCGGCACCCGGATCACGTCGACGGGCCCCATCTTCGACCGCTGTACGCGCTTGGTGTCGCTCCTGCCTATCAGGGTCACGTCCCAGCCGTCTCGCGCCGCAGCCACAGCGGTCTTCTGCACGCGCGAGTCACCCGTGATGCCGTTGGCAACGATCACTGCCAGTCTCGGCCTGCGAGCACGGGGTTCCATCAGGTACTTCCTCCAGGTAGTACAGGAGTGCGGCCCCCCTTGTCTCGAAGGGGGGCCGGGGAGCAACGGCGGCGCGCCGGGCTTATCGGGCGGCCAGGTGCTCTTCCTGGTCGATAAGGACGGTACTGCCACCGACGGCCGACTCGAGCACCGCCGCCGCGACCTCCACCGTCCGCATGCCCTGGCGCAGGGTGCAGATGTCGGCGGGCTTGCCGAGTACGGCGTCCCGGAACAGTTCGTGCTCGACGAGGAGCGGCTCCCGCTTCTGGATGGCGTAGCGGATCATGTCGCCCTCGGAGACGCCCCGGAATGCCTGCAGCATCTCCCACTCGGTCGCCACCGCGGCGTTGGAGTGGAAGGTCAGGTCCGCGGTGAGGGTGTCGGCGATGAAGCAGCCGCGCTCGCCGGTGACCGAGGTGAAGCGCTCCTTGAACGGGCTCAGCCAGTTGACCAGGTGGTTGACCATGGTGCCGTCGTCGAGGCGGCCGACCGCGGAGACCATGTCCTCGTGTTCGCGGCCGCTCTTGTGGACGGTGTGCGCGGCGATGGACACGTACTCGTGCCCCGTCACCCAGCCGGTGAGGTCGATGTCGTGGGTGGCGAGGTCCTTGACCACCCCGACGTCCGCTATGCGGTGCGGGAAGGGGCCCTGGCGGCGGGTGACGACCTGGTAGATGTCGCCGAGCTCGCCGGCCTCCAGACGGGACCGCAGCGACCGCAGAGCGGGATTGCACCGCTCGATGTGCCCCACACCGGCCACCAGGCCGCGCGACTCGAACGCCTCGACGAGGCGGCGCGCCCCTTCGACCGTGTCGGCGACCGGCTTCTCCACCAGCGCGCACACACCGGCCTCGGCGAGCCGCAGGCCGACCTCCTCGTGCAGCCCCGTGGGGCAGGCCACGACGGTGTAGTCGACGCCCAGGTCGATGAGTTCGTCGACGGTGTTCACGATGGGCGCGCCCTGGGAGGCCCCGTACTTGTCGCCCATCGGGTCGACGATGCCGACGAAGTCGACACCTTCCAGGCCGGCGAGGACACGGGCGTGGTGGCGCCCCATGGAACCGAGGCCGATGAGTCCGGCCCGAAGGGGTCTGGCGGTGGTCACAGCTGCTCTCCCAGCGCGTTCACGGCGGTCACGATGCGCTCCAGGTCTCCCGCCGACAGCGCGGGGTGGACGGGCAGCGACACGACCTCGGCGGCCGCGCGCTCCGTCTCGGGCAGTTCCCAGGCGCGGCCGGCCTTCTGGTCCGGTTCCCAGTACGGCTTCAGCCGGTGGATCGGGGTCGGGTAGTACACGGCGTTGCCGACGCCGGCCTCGGCGAGGCGCGCCATGGCGGCGTCGCGGTCGCCGCGGACCCTCACGGTGTACTGGTGGTACACGTGCCGGGCGCCCTCGGCGACCTTCGGCGTGACCACGTTCGGCGCGGTGATGTGCTCCGTCAGGTACGCGGCGTTGGCGATGCGCTGCTCGGTCCAGCCCTCCAGCTTGGCGCGCTGGACCCGGCCGATCGCCGCGGAGACGTCCGTCATGCGCATGTTGGCGCCGACGATCTCGTTCGCGTAGCGCTGCTCCATGCCCTGGTTGCGCAGCAGCCGCAGGGTGCGGGCGAGTTCCGCGTCGGCGGTGGTCACCATGCCGCCTTCGAGGCTGTGCATGTTCTTGGTCGGGTAGAAGCTGAACGTCCCGGCGGTGCCGAACGCGCCGACCGGGGTTCCGTCGAGCGAGGCGGCGTGCGCCTGGCAGGCGTCCTCCACCACGGCCAGGCCGTGCCGTTCGGCGATGGCCGTGATCTGGCCCATGGCGGCCGGGTGGCCGTAGAGGTGGACCGGCATGATCGCGGCGGTGCGCGGTGTGATGGCCGCCTCGACGGCCGCCGGGTCCACGCAGAAGGTGTCGGGCTCGATGTCGGCGAAGACCACGTCGGCGCCCACGAGCCGCACGGCGTTGGCGGAGGCGGCGAAGGAGAACGACGGCACGATGACCTCGTCACCCGGACCGAGGCCCAGCGCCAGCAGTGTCAGGTGAAGCGCGGAGGTGCCGGAATTGACCGCGACGCAGTGCCGCATGTTCACCAGCTCGGAGAACTCCGCCTCGAAGGCGGCCACCTCGGGGCCCTGTACGACCCTGCCGCTGCGCAGGACGCGCACGGCGGCCTCGATCTCCTCCTCCCCGATCACGGGCTTGGCTGCTGGTATCGGCTCGTGGGTGTCGGTCATCGACATCCCCCTCCTCTTCGGCGACCACGAGGGCGCACCACTTCGTGACGGGTCGGGAAGGGACGGTGCCGAGCGCGCGTGTGTCCGCTCCCTGAAACGTTCGCCTGCAGACGTGGCCGGCGAACGGTGTTCGCTGAAGACCCTCCCCCAGAAGGTTCTTGCGAGAGGACAGCCGTGCTGTGGACGGGACGACCGGACACGTACGTCGGCTGTGGTCCGGCGCGCCTGCCAGCGGCGGCTGGAACCGCAGTCACGTTACCAGCACAGAAGCAAAGTTTTTCCTCAGGGTTACGACAGAGAGACCTTGGCTTGACGGCTGATCGGTCACATCCGGCACGCAGAGTGACCAGGTCGTCAAGGACGGGCGACGGACCTTGGACACGCCGCGGCCGGCCCGGGCGCGGGACACCGGGTTCGGTGTCCCGCGCCGTTCGCTCAGGCGCCCCGAGGGGCGGTCCCGGTCAGTCCTCCGTGGGGGCGGAGACGGACGGGGCCGCCTGCTGCGCCGCCGCCGTCTTCTTCGAAGCGGTCTTCGCCGCCTTCTTGGCCGTCGTCTTCTTCGCGGCCGTCTTCTTGGCCGCGGTCTTCTTGGCGACGGTCTTCTTGGTGGCGGCCTTCTTCGCCGTGGCCTTCTTGGCCGCCTTGCGCGCCGTCTTCTTGGCGGGCGCCGTCGCCTCGGCCTCCGCCTCCGCAGGGGCCTCCGCCTCCGCCTCTGCGGGGGCCTCCGCCTCTCCCGCCGACGGGACGACCAGGACGGCCGCCTCCTCGGACGAGGTGGGCGCGGTGGCCTTGCGCACGGCACGACGGCGCGGACGGGCCGGAGCGGCGCTCTCGGCGGGCGCCTCGGCCGGCTCGACGGCCTCCTCCGCGCCGGCCTGCGGCCCGGCCTCGGCCGGTGCCTCCTCGGCGGCCTGCGGCTCGGGTTCGGTGACCGTCACCACGACCTCCTCGGGCGTGCCGGGCGCACCGGCCGGCGCCGACACCTTGCGGGTGGCGCGGCGGCGCGTACGACCCTTGGGTGCGGCCTCCTCCTCGGCCGGAGCGGGCGCCTCGGCGACCGGCGCTTCGACGGCCGGCGCCTCGACGGCGGGCTTCGCGACGGCCGGCTCCTCGGCCGCCACCGGCTCCGCCTCCGCCTCCGCAGCCTGGGCCCGCTTCGGCGCACGCTCGCCGGTACGGGACTTCGGGGCCCGCTCCTCGGTCCGCGGCGCACCCGCCGGGGCCGACACCCGCCGGGTCGCCCGGCGCCGCGCACGGCCCCGCGACGCGGCGGCCTCCGCCTCGGCGATGCTGCTGTACAGCTCCTCGTCCGGCGCGAAGGCCTCCGCGGCGGCCGGCTCGGGCAGCGCGACGACCGCGGGGACCGCCTCGGGCTCCTCGGCGGGCGCCTCGGCCTCCGTGACCGCCGCCTCACGCGTCTCCGGCTCCTGCTCGGCACCACCCCGGCCGCGCTTCTTGCGCTTGCCGCCGGCGGGCGGGGCCGCCTGGTCCATGTGCACGATCAGGCCGCGGCCGTTGCAGTGGACGCAGGTCTCGGAGAAGGACTCCAGCAGGCCCTGTCCGACGCGCTTGCGCGTCATCTGCACAAGACCCAGCGAGGTCACCTCGGCCACCTGGTGCTTGGTGCGGTCCCGGCCCAGGCACTCCAGCAGGCGCCGCAGCACCAGGTCCCGGTTGGACTCCAGCACCATGTCGATGAAGTCGATGACGATGATGCCGCCGAGGTCGCGCAGCCGCAGCTGGCGCACGATCTCCTCGGCCGCCTCCAGGTTGTTCCTGGTGACGGTCTCCTCCAGGTTGCCGCCCTGGCCGGTGAACTTGCCGGTGTTGACGTCGATGACGACCATCGCCTCGGTCCGGTCGATCACCAGCGAACCGCCGCTGGGCAGCCAGACCTTCCGGTCCAGCGCCTTGGCGAGCTGCTCGTCGATCCGGTAGGTGGCGAAGACGTCGACCTCGCTGGTCCACCTCTGCAGGCGTTCGGCCAGGTCGGGCGCGACGTGCGAGACGTATCCGTGGATGGTCTCCCACGCCTCGTCACCGCTGACGACGACCTTGGAGAAGTCCTCGTTGAAGATGTCGCGCACGACCCGGACCGTCATGTCCGGCTCGCCGTACAGCAGCGTCGGCGCGCTGCCGTTCTTCGCCTTCTTCTGGATCTCCTCCCACTGCGCCTGCAGCCGCTCGACGTCCCGGCGCAGCTCCTCCTCGCTCGCGCCCTCGGCGGCGGTGCGCACGATGACGCCCGCGTCCTCGGGGACGATCTTCTTGAGGATGGTCTTCAGCCGTGCCCGCTCGGTGTCGGGCAGCTTGCGGCTGATGCCGGTCATCGAGCCCTCGGGCACGTACACCAGGTAGCGGCCGGGCAGGGAGACCTGGCTGGTCAGGCGGGCGCCCTTGTGTCCGATCGGGTCCTTGGTGACCTGGACGAGGACCGACTGCCCGGACTTCAGCGCGGACTCGATGCGCCGCGGTCCGCTCGCGAGGCCCAGCGCCTCGAAGTTGACCTCACCGGCGTACAGGACGGCGTTGCGGCCCTTGCCGATGTCGATGAAGGCGGCCTCCATCGACGGCAGGACGTTCTGCACCTTGCCCAGGTAGACGTTGCCGACGTACGAGGTCGACTGCTCCTTGTTGACGTAGTGCTCCACGAGCACACCGTCCTCGAGCACGCCGATCTGTGTACGATCGCCGTTCTGCCGGACCGCCATGACGCGCTCGACGGCCTCGCGGCGGGCGAGGAACTCGGCCTCGGTGATGATCGGCACCCGGCGGCGGCCCTGCTCGCGGCCCTCGCGGCGGCGCTGCTTCTTGGCCTCCAGGCGTGTCGAGCCCTTGATGGACTGCACCTCGTCGCTGGGGTGCTCCTCCTTCTTGCGGGGCTCACGGATCTTGACGACCGTACGCTCGGGTTCGTCGACGGCCGACTCGGCGCCGGGCTCCTCACCGGCCCGGCGGCGGCGACGGCGGCGGCGACGGCTGCCGGCCGTGGCGGCGGAGGACTCCGGCTCCTCGCCGCGCTCCTCCTCGGCCGCCTCCTCGGCGTCCTCCTCCACCTGCTCGGCGGTGTCCTCGGTGTCCTGCGCGGCCTGTTCGGCGGCGAGTTCCTCGCCCTCCGCGCCCTCGGGGGCCTCACCACGGCGGCGGCGACGGCCACCGCGGCGACGGCGGCGCCGCGCACCGGGCTCCTCGGCCTCCTCACCCTCGGCGGCCTCCTCGGCCTCCTCGGCCTCCTCAGGCTCCTCGGGCTCCTCGGGCTCCTCCACCTCTTCGGTGGTCTCCGGCACGGGGGCCCCGGCCTCCTCCTCGCCGCCCCGGCGACGACGACGGCGACGCGGGCCGGCGGCCTCCTCCGGCTCCTCGGCCTCCTCGTGCTCCGCGGCCTCGGCCGCAGCGGCAGCGGCGGCCCGCTCCGGGGTCTGGAACATGGGCTCGGTGAACACCGGCGCCTGGAACACGGCGACGGTGGGCCGCGCGGGCCGCTGCACGGCCTCGGGCGACTCCTCGGCGGCGGACTGCGCGGGCTCGGCGAAACCGGCGGCTGCCTTGCGGACGACGCGACGGCGCGTGCGGCGCGGGGCGGTCTCCTCGGCGGCCGGCTCCACCGCCTCGGCGGCGGGGGCCTGAGCGGCCGGGGTCTCCGCCTCGGCGGCGGGGGTCGGAGCAGCCGGGGTCTCCGCCTCGGCGGCGGGGGCCTCCTCGGCCTCGGTCTCCTCCACGGCGGCGGGCGCGGACACGCGGCGGGCGGCCCGGCGACGGGTACGGCGGGGGGCTTCCTCGGCGGCGGGGGCCTCCTCGGCGGGCACCGGCTCGGCCGCCTCGCTCACCGGCGCCTCCGCGACATCCGCGGTGACGGGCTGAGCCTCGGTGACCCCGACGCTCTCGATGGCCCCAGGGGCCTCCGCGGCCACGGGAGTCCCGGCTGCCTCGGCAGCCGCCGGGGCCCCGGCGGGCGAGGTGGCACGGCGCGCGGTCCGACGACGGGTGCGCCGCGGGGCCTCCTCCTCGGCGGCCGGCTCCGCCGCCTCGGCGGCAGCGCCGGCCGCCTCCGCGGCGACATCGCCGCCCGCGGGCACCACGACCTCCGCGGCCTCCGCCGCCGGCGCGCCGGCAGGCGCCGACACACGCCGCGTCGCACGACGACGCGCACGAGGCGCCACGGGCTCCTCGGCCGGCTCGTCGGCTGTGGCCGCGGCAGGCACCTCGGCAGCGGCGTCGCCGCCCGCGGGCAGCACGACCTCCGCGGCCTCCGCGGCCTCCGCCGCCGGCGCGCTGGCAGGCGCCGACACACGCCGCGTCGCACGACGACGCGCACGAGGCGCCACGGGCTCCTCGGCCGGCTCGTCGGCTGTGGCCGCGGCAGGCACCTCGGCCTCCTCGGAAACGGCGGCCTCGGCCTCCGCCTCCGTCTGCTGGATCTCTTCTGCCCCGGTGACCTCGCCGGTCTCCATGTCCTCCGCGGCCGGTATGGCCGGCGCCGCAGGGGTCACCACCTCGCCCGCCGCGGGGTCGGTGGTCGCGGCGTCGGCCTCGGCCGACGGCGGGCCGGCCGGCCGCGACGCGGCGCGGCGCCGGCGGCGCGGGGGCAGGGTGTCACTGGGGGTGTTGTGTTCGGAACCCTCGATGGGTTCGGTCGGTTCGAGCATGCGGGCGTTTCTCCCGTCAGGCTCCCGGGCGCCGCGCCTGGTCCGGCATCGCCGGTGACGTCCGCGGCTCGCGCGTCGCGCGGTGCCGCCGTCCGGGGCGCGGGCGCCGCACGGGAGCTCTCTGTGTCCTGTCTCGCCGGTTCCGTACGCAATGTACGTACGGCCTGGCGAAAGTCTTCTGGTGGGTGCGCTGCCCGACCCAGGTGGCTCCCGAGTACGAGGGCGGCGCTACGACGTCCGTCCCTACGCGGGACCGTCCTTACTCCGGCGCCGTCGCGGCGGCGGATGCGGCGGCCACGGGTGGCTCGGTCGCCGCCGCCTCGCGGTCGGGCGCGAGCGGGTCGGTCACCGTGCCGGTCTCTTCATCGAGCAGCCCCTGCGCCAGCCTGGTCACCGCTGCGGGGACCGGCGGCGCCAGGTCGGCCACGGCGCGGAGACCGGACAGGACGTCGTCGGGTCGTACGGCAGGCGTCACGTGCCGAACAACCAGCCGCAGTATCGCACAGGGCTGGTCGGTCGGCCCATCACTGTGAGCTTCCAGACTCACGACCGCGGCGCGGGCGTCGAACGTGCGCACGCCGTTCTTGGTCAGTCGCTGCACGTCGACGGTCCCGGCCGCGTCGAAGGCCGCCACCGCGCGCTCTGCGTCCGCGAGGGCCACGCCGTTCAGGCGCAGGTCCCACACCGACGCGTCGAGCCGGTCGGCGAGCCCGGAGGTGCGGGCCTCGACCGCCTCGACGATGTCGAGCCCCGCGGGCAGCGACTCGTCGAGGAGCTCACGCAACGTGTCCGGATCGCGCGCCTCGGTGAGCGCGATCTCCAGATACTCCGCCTCACTGCCCGTGCCGGTGGGTGCGGCATTGGCGTACGACACCTTCGGATGCGGCGTGAACCCGGCCGAGTACGCCATCGGCACCTCGGCCCGGCGCAGCGCACGCTCGAAGGCGCGCTGGAAGTCACGGTGGCTGGTGAACCGGAGGCGGCCGCGCTTGGTGTAGCGCAGTCGGATGCGCTGCACCGCGGGTGCGGGCGGCGGGCCTTCGGGCTGTCGCTTGCCCAGTGTCGTTCAGTCCTTCGTGAGAGCGGTCGTACTGCTACCAAGAGTACGTGTCGCGGCGGCCTTCGGTTCCCGCCGGGAGACCGGCCGCGGCTCGCGGGCGGTGCCGAAGAGCATGCGGCGGACGTCGGACCGGGCCTGCCGCACGGACTCGCGCGCGAAGGCCAGCGCCTGCCGCGCGGCCCGGCCGGCGCTGCGCGCGGCCTCGGCGGCGGGCCGCAGCACCAGGTCGCGGACGATGTGCCCGACGGGCGTCAGGACCGTCCGGTACACCCACCGCGCCGGAGCCACGAAGATCCACCGGAAGAGGGTGCCGAGGAAGCGTCCCACAGCGAGCGAGATGTGCCCGGCGACGCGCCAGGCGTGACCGAGCGCGGCGCCGATCTCGCGGCCAGCGGCCGCGAGGACATGTCCCACCGGGGCGAGGACCCACCGCCACAGGGCGAGCGCGGGCAGCACCAGCAGGACGTGCACCAGCCGGCCGAGCCCGGCCCCAATGCCGGTGAGGAGCACACGGGCGAGCCACAGGAGGCCGCCGGCGAGCCAGGCGATGCCGCGCCCCAGGGGCGTCAGCACGCGCGCGTACGACCACACCACCGGACCGACGACCAGATACCGCACAAACCACACCACGCCCGCCCACACCCCGCCCCCCACCACGGCGAGGACCCGGCCCACCCCCTCGGCCAGCCAGGTCAGCGCACGCCCCAACGGCGTCAGCACGCGCGCGTACGACCACACCACCGGACCGACCACCAGATACCGCACAAACCACACCACACCCGCCCACACCCCGCCCCCCACCACGGCGAGGACCCGGCCCACCCCCTCGGCCAGCCAGGTCAGCGCACGCCCCAACGGCGTCAGCACGCGCGCGTACAGCCAGGCGATGCCGTGCCCCAGGGGCGTCAGCACACAGCGGTACAGCCACTGGGCCGGGACGACGACGAGAACACGGCCCAGCCGGCCGAGCCCCTTGCCGAGCGGCACGAGGGCGTGGCGCCACAGCGTCACCCACGGCCATACGAGCACCGCCCACGCCGCCCACAGCAGGGCGCGGCCCGCCGGCCGCAGCACGGTGTCCCGCAGGAACCGCCCGCCGACGACCAGCACGTCCCACACCATGCGCACGGGCACGACCAGGACGAGCACGACGATCCGCACCGGCAGACGGACGGCGACGGTGAGACATCCTTCGGCGTGCTGCTGTGGCGGCTTCTCGGGCTCCATACCGGCGTAGACGCGCCGGTGGCCCGAACGGATGCGGTGGCGCGCCGTGCCGCCGCTCCCGGCACCGCCCTCCCCTCCCAGGGCACGGCGTCCCATTTCGGCCACTGATGCGGAGGTGGCCGGTCCGTATAGGGTGCCTGCGCATCAGGCAAGGGGAAGGAAGGCCACCTTGACCACAATCCAGCACAGCCGGGCAGGACGGCGGCAGGCCATGCGCCGCATCCGCCCGCGTCGTTCTCCCGCGATACCCCTGCTCGTGCTCGCCTGGGCCGGCGCGGCCGGCGTCCTGTGGCTGTGGTGGGATGACACCCCGGCCGTCGCCGCGACCACCGCCGACCGGCTCACCCACGCGGGCCGGATGACCGGACTCCTCGCCGGCTACGTCATCGCCCTGACCGTGGCGCAGATGGCGCGCGTCCCGGCCCTCGAACGCCGGGTGGGCTCGGACAGGGTGGCCCGCTGGCACGCGATGAGCGGCCGCTACGCGCTCTTGCTGACCCTCGCCCACGTCGTGCTGACCCTGTACGGGTACGCGCTCCAGGGGCACACGGGCATCGTGCCGCAGACGGTCTCCGTCGTGACCGGCTACCCGGAGATGGTCAAGGCGACGGCCGGCACCCTGCTCCTCCTGCTCGTCGGCTTCGTCTCCGTCGGCGTCGTACGGCGCCGGATGCGCTACGAGACCTGGTACTACCTCCACCTGCTCACCTATGCCGCGGTCTACCTCGCCTTCGGGCACCAACTGGCCACCGGCGGCGACTTCGTGGGCAACGCCACCGCCCGCACGGCCTGGTACGCCCTGTACCTCACGGTCGGCGCCCTGGCCCTCTGGTACCGGGTGCTGGTCCCGGTGCGGCTCAACCTGCGGCACCGGATGCGGGTCGAGTCGGTGACACAGGAGGCACCGGGCGTGGTCTCCGTACTGATCCGGGGCAGACGGCTGCACCGGATGGGCGCGGAGGCCGGGCACTTCTTCCGCTGGCGGTTCCTGACGAAGGGTCTGCGCTGGACCGCGAACCCGTACTCGCTGTCGGCGCCGCCCCGCCCCGACCTGCTGCGCATCACCGTGAAGGCGGCCGGCGGACACAGCCGCGCGCTCGCGGAGCTGCGGCCCGGGACGCGGGTGTGGGCGGAGGGCCCCTACGGGGCGATGACGGCCGCCCGCCGCAGCCGCGGCAAGGTGCTGCTGCTGGCCGGTGGCGCGGGCATCACCCCGCTGCGGGCCCTGTTCGAGACCCTGCCGGGAAGGCCCGGCGACCTGACGCTGCTCTACCGGGCGCGTACGGCCGAAGACCTGGCGCTGCGGGCCGAGTTGGAGGAGATCGCGGACGCCCGCGGCGCCCAACTGCTGTACGCGGTCAACAAGGAGGACGGCCGGCGGCCCGCGATCACCGCGAAGCTGCTGCGCCGGATCCTGCCGGACATCGCCCAGCACGACGTGTACGTCTGCGGGCCGCCCGGCCTGGCCGACGAGTTCTACGGGGCGCTGTGCGAGGCGGGTGTCCCGGACCGCCGCATCCACCATGAGTCCTTCGAGTTCTGATGCCCCGGAACCCCGTGTGACCGATACCGCTGTGACACCCGCGACCGAGAGAACGCTGTGAGAACCATGAGAAAGAGCCATCCGCTGCGGCAGATGGTGCTGGCCGGCGCCGTCACCGTCTCCACCGTGGTGCTGCTGCTGGCGCTCAAGCCCCACACGGATCCGGCGCTCGCGCAGAGCGACGCCGCGCCCACGGCCCAGGCCACGGTCGCCGCCTCACCGTCGGCGTCCCCGTCCGCGTCCGCGTCCCCGTCCGCCTCACCGTCGAAGGCGGCCGCGAAGCAGACGGCGTCCTCCCCGAAACCGTCGGCGTCGCACTCCACGACGGCCGCACCGGCGAAGACCAGCCGTACCCCGTCCGCCACGAAGACCACCTCGGCCGCGCCCACGACCCGCAGCGTCACCGGGGGCACGGTCCAGACGAAGTACGGTCCGGTCCAGGTACGGATCACCCTCACCGGCAGCAGGATCACCGGGGCGACCGCCGTCCAGTCCCCCTCGTCGCCGGCACGCAGCCAGGAGATCTCCTCGATGGCGGTCCCCAAGCTGAACCAGGAGACCCTGGCCGCGCAGAGCGCGAACATCGACTCCGTCTCCGGCGCCACCTACACCAGCCAGGGCTACAAGCAGTCCCTGCAGAGCGCCCTCGACAAGGCCGGTATCTGATCCGCCGTGGGACGCGCGGGCCGACGCGACACGTACCGCTCCCTTGCCGGCGGGCCCGAGAGCCGGGCGTGCTCGGCATGCGAGGCCCGGAGCAGCCGGGTGGGTGCCGTATCCCGGAGGCTCCCGGGGCACCGCGTCCCCGTCCTCTGCGGCGCGGCAGCGGCTCAGCGGCCGCCGGCTGTTGTCACTGGGTGACCCGTGGCTCAGCCAGCCACCAGGGCCCGGCGCCGGCGATCGGCTGCATGCTGTCCGGCACAGCCCGCGACACCGGCAACGTGCCGCCCACGACGATCCAGCTCGACCCCATGCCGTTCAGGTCGGACGTGTGCAGGCCGCCGTGCCTCTCGGCGTACGACAGCAGCACGTCGGGAGCCGCGACGGTGCCGTCGGGTGCGGGCCGGACCGTGGCCATCTTGCTGGGCGGCAGTTGCTTGACCAGCGGATCGGCCCACGATCCGTCGCTCTGGAGGAACTTCATGTTCCGCACGCCGTTGGTCCGGCACATGTGGTCGAGGGCGTCGCCCGGCGAGTAGCACCCGGCGATGGTGTAGACCCGGTCGTCCTCCAGCGGCTCCCAGGCCTTGGTGGAGCGGTCGTAGACCTCCGCCTTGACGATCCTGCCCGTCTCCGGGCCGTAGGGGGCGTTCAGGTCGAGGGAGAACCTCACCCCGGACAACTGCGGCACGTAGCCGCCCTTCCGGCGGTAGGGGTTCGGGTCGAGCGCCGAGTTGAGGAACCCTTCGAACCGCTCCTTCAACTGCGAGCCGGTGACCTCGCCGACCCCGATCCAGGCAGCGAGCGGCAGCCACCCGTAGACGTCACCGACGGTGAGTTTCTCGCCCGCCGGGACCGGGAAGTCGTAGCGGAATCCGGCCGTGCCGGCGATGTCCGCCCCGCTGAGCTTCCAGACCGCGTCGGAGATGAACTCATCGCCCGCGGTCGGGAACACGCTGTCCCGCTCCAGATCGACGTCGGTCGTGCCGATCACGGTGTCGATCGGCTTGTCCAGGACCAGCGGCTTGCCCCCGCCCGGGTAGGTTCGGGTGAACGGCCCCTGCCAGGTGGCCTTCAGGAAGGGTGCCCGCACCTGGTCGACGATCGACTTCATCCCCGGGTCCTCGGGCACCGAGGAGTCGACCTGCTCCAGGTTCCAGCGCGAACTCACGACGCGGGCCGACGTACCGTGCCCCGCGACCTTCAGATCCATCCGGCCGACATGCGAGCCCTCGCCCGACTCGACCACCAGCGTGGTGTGACGGGGGTCGACGGCGTTGCGCACCCGTACCGGTGTGAAGGTCTCCTCATGGGTGTCGGCGCTGAACATCACGTCCACCCCGGGGATGTCGCGCGCCGCGGCGATGTTCTGGGACAGGCCGGTCTCGGACATCACGACGACCAGTTCCGCTCCCTTCGCGCGCACCTCCTCGACCAGCGGTGGCAGGTCGTTGTAACCCGCGTGGAAGTCCAGCCCGTTGGCGAAGATACGGGCCTGGGCCCCGGGCTTGTCGTCGTTCAGGCCGATGACGGCGACCTTGACCCCGTTGATCTCCTTGAACAGGTAGGGCGGCAGCGGGCGCTCTCCGACCTTGGCGTAAGGCGGCGCACCCGGTGCGTTGTAGACGCCGGCGGCCAGCACCGGGAAGTCGACCAGCGGCTTGCCCTTCGGGGTCGCCCCCGGATAGCCGGCCGGGATGCCCGTGTAGCGTGCCCGCGTCTCCTGCGGGCCTTCGGTGAAGTCCCAGTTGCCCGGGGTGTACGCATCCGGCTTGAACTTGTTCATCACCGGAAGGCCGGCACGTCCCTTGGTGAAGAGCATTTCAGCGCTGCTGGAGAAATTGTCCCCGTTGAACAGGAACAGGTTCCGCCCGGTGGTTTCCCGTCTGATCCGCTGCACGGCGGTGTAGGTGCGAGCGAAGCCGCCCACCCCGTCGTGCCACTTGCCGTCTTCCAGCTTCTCCCAGTGCGGCACGAACTTCCCGTGTGTGTCGGCCACGTGGACAAGGGTGACGGAACGCCCGCCCCCGTCCTCGCCCGACGGGCCGGAGGCCGCCAGGTTCCCCGAGGCTGCCAGGCTCGGTACGACCGCGAAACTCGCCGCGAGCACGCCCACCGCCGTCCGCGGGAACCAGCCGCGGCCCATCCACCGCGGCAGTCTGCCGCGGAGTCCGGACAATGCTTGTCTCATGAGGCACCTTCCGTCACATCGACCAGGCTCTTCGATACGCCGTGGCGGGGAAGGGGAACACGCCGCGGATGCCCAGCCCAAGAGGCCGCCGTGTCCAACTTCTCTGGACGGCGTTGTCCAGCCGCTCATGGACACCCCGAGCACCCGGTGTGACCTGCGAAGCACAGCGGTCGGTGGGGCGACGCCGACTCGGGGCGATGGCGGTGGTCTCACACTGCGGACGGTTCGCGGCGCGGGCGGGCGACGGTCAGGACCGCCCAGGGCCGCGCGCGGCAAGGCAGTCCGCCGGATGCTCGCCGCCGCGCTGGAAGCGGAAGTCATTCAGTGCATAGCCGTGCTGGCTGCGGAGACCGACGGACACGGCCGGAGCCCGATGGTCCGCAACGGTGACCACGGACCCGGTCCGTGGTCACCGCGGCCGGCCGGTCGAGGTGAAGGCCTGGCGGCGAACGATCACCGTGTCGACGCGGTCTCCGGTGAGCGCTGCATCAGGTCGCTGATCACCGGGTGCTCCGGCGAGGCAGGGCAGGTGAAGACGCGCATGGTCTCGTCCCTGCCGAGTCTCACCCCCGTGGGCGATTGACGCCGCAGGCGGCTGTCCACAGGGGCGTCGAGCCATCCGGCCGGGGCCCAGCTCGCCGTGCCGCCGTCCCACTCGCTGCTGGCCACCGCCGCGACGAACCGCATCTCGCTGCCGCACGAGTGGCACCGCACCGGTCCGGAACAGCCCTGGTGGTTCCACGGCTCGTGGCCGCCGGGCTTCAGCCGGGCTCCCCGACGACAAGGGGCTCCTGCGGCGCCGGCAGACTCCCGGAAAGACCGCTGCTGTCGCGGTTGAAAACCTGAACGAACGGGCCGGCGACGCCGTTGTAGGGCACCGTCGCGTCGTCGTAGCGGTGCTGGAACGGACACCACAGGACCTGCAGGACGTCCGTCCCCTGCGGGAAACCGTCGTACCAGGGCACATCGCGCGCGTACACCTGCATCACCTGGAGCACGGGCCAGGCGGTGTCCGCGGGGATCTCGTCCCAGGTGATCCCACCGTGGTGGGCGAACGCCGTCGCTGACCGCTCGCCACGGACGTCGCCGGGTCGATGCGGCGGGCGGTGCTTGAGGTGGTGCCCTCCAGGGCAGGCCGGCCAGGCCTCATCGGCCGGCCAGGCCAGTGGTCCGCCGATCGAACTGTCGTATGGGCCCGGGTGAGCCGGCTCGGGGTGCAACCGGACCGCTGTCCTCGCGTGACCGGCAAGCTCGGGGAAGACCGAGAGGACGTCCGACGGACGAGGTGGAGTCGCCGGAACGTTCATCGACGCCGCCTCTGCCGCTGAGCAGTGGCCCCGCCGACCGCATCGGCCTGCAGAGCGATGGATCCCCCGGTCATGCGCGGCACCGTACGATCCTCGCCCCGCTCACGACCGGCCGGGGGCCGATCCGCTCGCGTCGAATCCACAAGTCTCGGCGATCGCTCCCACAAAGGCACGGCCGACCACGGGCCCCGTACGGCCTCGCCCCTTGTCAGGGCTGCTTCTTGACGGCGAGGGGGAGCAGCTTCTTGCCGGTCGGTCCCACCTGGATATGACTGTCCATGGCAGGGCACACCCCGCAGTCGAAGCACGGCGTCCACCGGCAGTCCTCGACCTCCGTCTCGTCGAGGGCGTCCTGCCAGTCCTCCCAGAGCCAGTCCTTGTCGAGGCCGGAGTCGAGGTGGTCCCAGGGGAGGACCTCCTCGTAGGCGCGCTCGCGGGTCGTGTACCAGTCGACGTCCACTCCGTGCGGGGCCAGCGCCTTCTGGGCGCACGTCATCCAGCGGTCGTAGGAGAAGTGCTCGCGCCAGCCGTCGAAGCGGCCGCCGTCGTCGTAGACCGCGCGGATGACCGCGCCGATGCGGCGGTCGCCGCGCGACAGCAGGCCCTCGACGATGCCCGGCTTGCCGTCGTGGTAGCGGAAGCCGATCGAGCGGCCGTACTTCTTGTCGCCGCGGATCTTGTCGCGGAGCTTCCCCAGGCGGGCGTCGGTCTCCTCGGCGGAGAGCTGGGGCGCCCACTGGAAGGGGGTGTGGGGCTTGGGGACGAAGCCGCCGATCGACACCGTGCAGCGGATGTCGTTGGAGCCCGAGACCTCTCGGCCCTTCTGGATGACGTGCGTCGCCATGTCGGCGATCTGCAGCACGTCCTCGTCCGTCTCCGTCGGCAGGCCGCACATGAAGTACAGCTTCACCTGGCGCCAGCCGTTGCCGTAGGCCGTCGCCACGGTTCTGATCAGGTCCTCTTCCGAGACCATCTTGTTGATGACCCTGCGGATGCGTTCGGAGCCGCCCTCGGGGGCGAAGGTGAGGCCCGAGCGCCGGCCGTTGCGCGTCAGCTCGTTGGCCAGGTCGATGTTGAAGGCGTCCACGCGGGTGGACGGGAGCGAGAGGCCGATCTTGTCGTCCGTGTAGCGGTCCGCGAGGCCCTTGGCGATGTCCGTGATCTCCGAGTGGTCCGCGGACGAGAGGGACAGCAGGCCCACTTCCTCGAAGCCGGTCGCCTTGAGGCCCTTGTCCACCATCTCGCCGACGCCGGTGATCGAGCGCTCGCGCACCGGGCGCGTGATCATGCCGGCCTGGCAGAAGCGGCAGCCCCGTGTGCAGCCGCGGAAGATCTCGACGGACATGCGTTCGTGGACCGTCTCGGCCAGGGGGACCAGCGGCTGCTTGGGGTAGGGCCACTCGTCCAGGTCCATCACGGTGTGCTTGGACACGCGCCACGGCACGCCCGACCTGTTCGGCACGACGCGGCCGATGCGGCCGTCCGGGAGGTACTCCACGTCGTAGAACGCCGGGACGTACACCCCGCCGGTCCTCGCCAGGCGGAACAGCAGCTCGTCGCGGCCGCCCGGGCGTCCCTCCGCCTTCCAGGCGCGGATGATCCCGGTGATCTCCAGCACCGCCTGCTCGCCGTCTCCGATGACGGCGCAGTCGATGAAGTCGGCGATCGGCTCGGGGTTGAAGGCCGCGTGCCCGCCGGCCACGACGATCGGGTCGTCGGGTCCTCGGTCCCGGGCCTCCAGAGGGATCCCGGCGAGGTCCAGCGCGGTCAGCATGTTCGTGTAGCCGAGTTCGGTGGAGAAGCTCAGGCCCAGGACGTCGAAGGCCCGCACCGGGCGGTGGCTGTCCACGGTGAACTGCGGGACGCCGTGCCGTCGCATCAGCGCCTCCAGGTCCGGCCACACGCTGTAGGTGCGCTCGGCCAGGACGCCGTCCTGCTCGTTGAGCACCTCGTAGAGGATCATGACGCCCTGGTTCGGCAGTCCGACCTCGTAGGCGTCGGGGTACATGAGCGCCCAGCGGACGTCACAGGCGTCCCACGGCTTGACCGTGGAGTTGAGCTCTCCGCCGACGTACTGGATCGGCTTCTGCACATGCGGCAGCAGGGCTTCGAGCTGCGGGAACACCGACTCGGCGGCTTCGGCAGGCATCTCGCGACTTTCGTGAGCTGGACGGGACACAAAGGGAGGACCATCAAGCCTAACGCGAGCGCGGGTCCCGTCCGGACGCCCGGAACGGCCGGCGGCCGGCGCCCGCTCAGAGTTCCGTGGCCGCCTCCACCGCCCGCCATGCCTCCGCCAGCGCCGCCTCGGTGGCCGCGGCGCGCTGTTCCTCCCGCCCGTACAGGACACCGTAGGAGAACGCGTTCTCCCCCGCCGCATGCGCCTGGGCCGCCAGTTCGCACAGGGCGCCGCGGGCCATCACGCTGTCCTGGTGGTCACCGAGCAGGGTCTGCAGGGACTTCATGGACCTGACCATCGTCTCGGCCGGTCCGCCCAGCGCGGGGACGGCGGCCTCGGCCGCGTACCGGGTGCGTTTGGCTTTCTTGCGGGCCTCGTGTATCGCGACGTCCCGGTCGTGGCCGGACGGCAGGTCCAGGGCCCGGCCGATCAGCGCGGCGACCTTCCGGTAGTCGTCGCGCACGGCCTCGGCGATCACCTTCGCGGGGTCGCCGGCGGCCGCCTTCCGCAGGGGCGGGGCGGCCACGAGGGTGTCCAGCGCGTCCAGCAGGTCGAGGTGGCGACCGCTGTCCAGGACGGCGATCAGCCCGCGCCGGGAGCCGCTGCGGCGCGCCTTCGACCAGCTGCGCAGGCGGTCGGGTACGGGGCCGGAGACCAGCGAGGAGGGCAGTTCGGACAGGGCGGTGGTCAGGTGCTCGGCGAGGACCTCCTGGTCGCGGTCGACGCCCAGTTCCCCGGCCAGCCACTTCAGTTCGCCGGCGATCGGGCCGGTGGCCGTGCGGTCCAGGACCTTGCCGTAGGACCGCAGGGTGCTGCGCAGCCGGCGGGTGGCCACGCGCATGGCGTGGACGGAGTCGAAGACGTCGCGGCGCACCGCGGGGTCCAGCTCGACGATCGCGTCCCGCTGGGCGCGGACGTAGGCGAGGACGTGGTCACCCGCGGTGACGGGCGGGGTGCGGGTGGCGGCGGGGGCGGTTGTGGTGGGCCCTGCCGTCTCCTGGAGGGCCCTGGCCAGCTTGGAGGGGGCCGAGGAGCGGCTCAGCCCCGCCTTGCGGAGCTTCTTGTCGACCCGGTCGAGGAAGGCGGGGTCGCCGCCGTCGGCGAGTTCGACCTCGATCTCGGTCCACTCGGCGGTGCCCGTGCCGCCGCTGAGCCGCTCGGCGCGGACCTGGTCGAGGCTGACCTCGGCGAGCAGGGCGCCGTCGGCGTCGACGAGGTGGCGGACGTCACGGGCGGAGCGCAGGCGTATGACGGGCAGGAGTTCGGCGCCGCGCACGCGGGAGCGGACGAGCCCGGACAGGGACCGGGGGACGGTGTCGGACAGCGGGGCGCGGATCTCGTCGCGTACCCCGTCGGCGACGGGCAGTTTGAGGTGCCAGCCGGGATCGCCGCCGCCGGTGCGGCGGCGCAGGGTCAGGTGGGCACGGGCCAGCCGCTCGTCGGCCGTGTCGTAGTACGTGGCGTCGAGTTCGGCGACGCCCTTGTCGACGACGGCCGAGACCCCGCGGACGGCGGTCAGGTCGGGAAGCCCGTCCCCGGCCGCCGCATCGTACTTCCGCTCGATTTCGCGCTTCGTGTCCACCATGGCCCGAATCTAGTCGCATGGGGGCCGGCAGGGCAGGGGCCTGATGGATCTGTGCGTGCCTCGGCCGGCGTCAGGCCGGCGGCTCGGGGCCGGACCTGTCCGCGCGCAGTGCGCTCCCATGGCCGGTCGCTCGTCGCCGATGTCCGAAGCCGGATGCGGATGCGGAAGACCAGTCGACGGTGCCGGACCCCGACCGGCCCGCGGACCCGGACGCCGGTGCCGGACGTCGCTCGCCGGCCCCGGCCCCGGCCGCCGGCCGCCGACGCCGGGCGCCACGCGGAGCGGTATCGGGCGGTGTCCTGTGCAACGGGAGCCTCCCCCGCGGTGCCGGGGCCGCTCGGGGCCGGGGCGCCGGTGGGGCGGCTCCCCGGCCGGGCGGGTGCGGGGCCGTAGGCGGCCGGGGCTCGCGCGGGGCGGGGCTCACGCCGAGATCGGCCGCTGCACCCTGATCGACTGCAGCAGCCCCACGGCCACCCAGACCGCGAACATCGAGGAGCCGCCGTAGCTGACGAAGGGCAGGGGCAGGCCCGCGACCGGCATGATGCCGAGGGTCATCCCGATGTTCTCGAAGGACTGGAAGGCGAACCAGGCGATGATCCCGGCGGCGACGATGGTGCCGTACAGCTCGGTCGTCTCCCGGGCGATGCGGCAGGCCCGCCACAAGAACACCCCGAGCAGAACGATTATCAGCCCGGCGCCGATGAAGCCCAGTTCCTCACCCGCGACCGTGAACACGAAGTCGGTCTGCTGCTCGGGCACGAACTGACCGGTGGTCTGCGAGCCGTGGAAGAGGCCCGCACCGGTCAGTCCGCCGGAGCCGATCGCGATGCGCGCCTGGTTGGTGTTGTAGCCGACGCCCGCGGGGTCCAGGTCGGGGTTGGCGAAGGCGGCGAACCGGTTGATCTGGTACTCGTCCAGGATGTGCAGCTGCCACACGGCGACCGCGCCCAGGGCCCCCGCGGCGATCAGGCCGAGCACCCACCGGTTGGAGGCACCCGAGGCGAGCAGCACGCCCAGCACGATGACCACCATGACCATGACCGAGCCGAGGTCGGGCATGAGCAGGACGATCAGTATGGGCACGGCGGCCAGCCCCAGGGCCTGTGCCACCGTGCGGTGGTCGGGGTGGGGCTTGTCGCCCGCGTCGACGCGGGCGGCGAGCAGCATCGCCATGCCCAGGATGATCGTGATCTTGACGAACTCGGAGGGCTGGAGGGAGAAACCGCCGCCGAACACGATCCACGCGTGCGCGCCGTTGACCGTCGCGCCGAGCGGGGTGAGCACCAGCAGGACCAGGAAGACCGAGATGCCGTACAGGATCGGCACGGCCGTGCGCAGGGTGCGGTGGCCGAGCCAGATCGTGCCGATCATCAGGGCGAACCCGATGCCGGTGTTCATCAGGTGCCGGATCAGGAAGTAGTACGGGTCGCCCTGGTTGATCTCGGTGCGGTTGCGGGTCGCCGAGTAGACGAGCGCGGTGCCGATCAGGGACAGGGCCGTCGCCGACAGCAGTATCGGCCAGTCGAGGCGCCGGGCCAGGCCGTCGCGGGCGAAGACCCGCGTCCAGCGGGCCCGCTCGGGGCCGTACCCGGAGACGGAGAAGTTGTTCGCTCCGGTCACGTCAGGATCCTCCGCCTCTTGCGTCGGCGGGCCGGCTTGCGGCGGGTGCGGGTGCCGTCCGTGGGCGAGGGCGCGGTGGCCGACGGGCTGTCGGTGGGCGTGCCCTGCTGGTCCTGCCCGCCCGCCTGTTCCGCGTTCGGATCGTACTTCTCGATCTTCGGGGCGACGATCGAACCATCGGTCCTGATCTTGGGGAGGCCCTTCTGCGGTGTGGGCAGCAGCGCCTTCTTGGTGTCGATCGAGCCGTCGTCCTGGACGCCGTACAGCGCGTTGTAGATGTGGCGCACGGCCTCACCGGAGGCACCCGAACCGGTACCGGCCTGGGCGATGGTCATGACGACCGCGTAGTCCTTGCTGTAGGTGGCGAGCCACGACGTGGTCTGCTTGCCGTAGACCTCGGCGGTACCGGTCTTGGCGTGCAGCGGGATCTTGTCCTGCGGCCACCCGCCGAACTTCCAGGCGGCGGTGCCGCGGGTGACGACGCCCGCGAGGGCCTGGTCCATGCCGTTCCGCGTCTTCTTGCTGATCGGCAGCCTGCCGTGCGACTCGGGCCTGATCTCGGTGATCTCCTTGCCGTCCGGGCTGACGACCGCCTTGCCGATGGTGGGGTTCCACAGGGTGCCGCCGTTGGAGATCGCCGAGTAGATGACGGCCTCCTGGATCGGGGTCAGGAGCGTGTCGCCCTGGCCGATGGAGTAGTTGATCTCGTCACCGGCGCGCATCCTGTTGCCCTCGAGACAGTTCTCGTAGGCGATCTTCTGGACGTAGTCGCCGTCCTTCTTGCCGGACTTGCACCAGGCGTCCTTGTTGGCCTCCCAGTACTTCTGCTTCCACTCGCGGTCGGGGACGCGGCCGGAGACCTCGTTGGGCAGGTCGATGCCGGTGGTCTTGCCGAGGCCGAACTGATGGGCGGCCTTGAAGAAGTAGTCCCCGGGCTTCTTCTTCGGCTTGATCCCGCCGTCCCTCAGCCACTCCTTGTGGGCGAGGCCGTAGAACACGGTGTCGCAGGAGACCTCCAGGGCGCGGCCGAGCGAGATCGGGCCGAAGCTCTCCCCCTCGAAGTTCTTGAAGACCTGGCCGCCCACCGAGTACGAACTGGTGCACGGGTAGTTGCCGTCGAAGTCGTAGCCGGCCTCGACCGCGGCGGCCGTGGAGACCACCTTGAAGGTGGAGCCGGGCGCCGACTGCCCCTGGATGGCCCGGTTGAGCAGCGGGTAGTCGGAGTTCTTGCCGGTGAGCTTCTTGTAGTCCTTGGCGGAGATGCCGCCGACCCAGACGTTCGGGTCGTACGTCGGGGCGGACGCCATGGCGACGATGCGGCCCGTCTTCGCCTCCATGACCACGACGGCGCCGGAGTCCGCCTTGTAGTTCTCGCCGGTGATGTCGTCGAACTGGGCGCGGGCGGCCTTCATCGCCGCGTCCAGCTCGTACTCGGCGACCCGCTGCACCCGGGCGTCGATGCTGGTGACGAGGTTGGAGCCGGGCTCGGCGGCGTCGCTCTTGGCCCTGCCGATGACGCGGCCGAGGTTGTCAACCTCGTAGCGGGTGACGCCGGCCTTGCCGCGCAGCACCTTGTCGTACTGGCGCTCCAGGCCGGAGCGGCCCACCTGGTCGGAGCGCAGGAACGGGGAGTCGGTGTCCTTGGCCTTCTGGATCTCGTCGTCGGTGACGGGCGAGAGGTAGCCGAGGACCTGGGCGGTGTTGGACTCGCCGGGCGCCGGGTAACGGCGGACGGCCTCGGGCTCGGCGGTGATGCCGGGGAAGTCCTCGGAGCGCTCGCGGATCTGCAGGGCCTGCTTGGGGGTGGCCTCGTCGGTGATGGGGATGGGCTGGTACGGGGAGCCGTTCCAGCAGGGCTGCGGCGTCTTGGCGTCGCAGAGGCGGACCTTGTCCATGACGTCCTTGGGCTTCATGCCCAGGACGCCGGCCAGCTTGGTGAGGACCGCCTTGCCGTCGTCCTCCATCTTGAGCAGGTCGGTGCGGGACGCGGAGACCACGAGCCGGGTCTCGTTGTCCGCGAGCGGGATCCCGCGCGCGTCCAGGATCTCACCGCGCACGGCGGGCTGGACGACCTGCTGGACGTGGTTGCCCGACGCCTCCCTGGCGTACTCCGAGCCGTTGCGGATCTGGAGGTACCACAGCCGGCCGCCGAGCGTGCCGAGGAGGGACAGGACGAGGATCTGAAGGACGGCGAGCCGGATCTGGACGCGTGGGGTCCGTCCGGTCTCGGGAATGTTAGTCATGGGCGAAGCCCATTCCGCTGAGGGTGGCGGTGGGAGACGGGCGGGCATTGGTCATGGGCGAAGCCCATTCTTCAGAAGGGTGGTGGGATACGGGTACGAGTACACGGCCGGCCCGTGTGACGGGAAGGCCGCCTGCCGGACGGTCACAGCCGCTTGACCCCCTTGATGCGCCCGGCGCGGGCCACCCGTGCCCTGGCCGCCCTGACGCGCAGTACGCCGCGCTGGCTGCCGATGCGCAGTCCGGTCCCGGAGGAGAGCCAGCCGGAGGAGACGTCCGCCGCCTTGGCGGAGTTGGTCTCGGCGAGCGGGTCGTTCTCGGCGCGACGGGCCAGCGCCATGATCCCGGGCACCACGAACGGCGCGAGCAGCAGGTCGTACACGGCGGCCGTGAACAGCAGTCCGGCCAGGCCGACATGACGGGCCGCCGTGTCGCCGACGAGCGCGCCCACGCTCGCGTACAGCAGCGTCGAGCCGACCGCGGCGGCGACCACCACCGCCATCGGGCCGGTCGCGGACTTCAGGCGGCCGTGGTCCGGTCTGAAGAGCCCGGCGACATAGCCGATGACGCACAGTACGAGGGCGTAGCGGCCGGCGGCGTGGTCGGCGGGCGGGACGAGGTCGGACAGCAGTCCGGCGCCGAAGCCGATGAGGCAGCCGCCGACGTGCCCGTAGACCAGGGCGAAGGCGACGACGGTCAGCAGCACCAGGTCGGGGACGGCACCGGGCAGATGGAGGCGGGCGAGGACGCTCACCTGGATCACCAGGGCGACGATCACCAGGGTGGTGGCGAGCAGCATCCGGTTGAAGCGCATCTGGTTCAGCTCCTAGGGCGTCTGCTGCTGGCCGTCGACGGAGTCCGTCGCGGAGTCCGACGGCGTGACGGTGACGGTCACGGTCGGTGTCGGCTTCGGAACGGGTTTCGGGGGCAGGACGGTGTCGCGCGGATCCTTCTTCGGCGCCGTGACGACGACGCCGACGATGTCGAGCTTGCTGAAGGACACGAACGGCTGCACATAGACCGTGCGGGTCAGACCGCCGCCGGACGGGTCGACGCGCAGGACCACACCGACGGGGACACCGGGCACGAACGGCCGGTCCGCCTGCGAGCCGAAGGTGACCAGGCGGTCGCCCTTCTTCACGTCGGCCTTGCCGTTGAGGAGCTGGACGCGCAGCGGACGGTCGCCCTGCCCGGAGGCGAAGCCGAGTTCGTCGCTGCTCTCCATCCGGGTGCCCACGGTGAAGTCGGGGTCGTTGGCCAGCAGCACCGTCGCGGTGTCGGGGCCGACGGTGGTGACGCGGCCGACCAGCCCGTCGCCGTTGAGGACGGTCATGTCGCGCCGGATTCCGTCGTTGGCGCCCACGTCGACGGTGACGGTCCAGGAGAAACCCTGGGCCGCTCCTATGGCGATGACCTCGGCGCCCTTGATCCCGTACTGGCCCTCGCCCGCCACCCGGATCATCTTGTCGAGTTGCTTGAGGCGGCTGCGGTTGCGGTCGTCGCTGCCCAGTCTCGCCTTCAATGCGGCGTTGTCGCGCTCCAGTTGGGCGACGCGGTCATGCCGGCTGCCGGAGTCGCGTACGGCCGCGATCGCGTTGCCGACGGGGCTGACGGCGGACGACACCCCGTTCTCGATCGGGCCGAAGACCGTGGCAGCGGCCTGGCGGGCACCTTCGACCGGTGAGTCCTGGCCGCCGCGGATGTCCACCGTGATCAGAGCGAACGCGATGGCGATCAGCAGCACCAGGAGCAGCCGGCTCTCTCGTGTGTCCCTCACGTGCGGCGGCCGTGCCTTCCTCGTCGGAATGTATGGGGCGGGCGGTCCAGGGATGCGGTGCCGAGTGGGCACGAACTCACCGGGCGATACCTGGGGGGCACGACCCGGTGGGCACAACCCCGGGGTTTTCGGGGGAGCTTATGCCTCTATATCAACGATCCGCCGCACGAGAGGCGATCGTCTCGTACGGCGGAATCGGCGCGTCGCGTCATCTGCGGGGCTGGGCGTCCAGCACCTGCTGGAGCGCCTCGAACTCCTCGACGCACTTGCCGGAGCCGAGCGCCACGCTGTCCAGCGGATCCTCGGCGATGTGGATCGGCATGCCGGTCTCCCGCCGCAGCCGCTCGTCCAGCCCGCGCAGCAGGGCACCGCCGCCGGTGAGGACGATCCCGCGGTCCATGACGTCACCGGACAGCTCCGGCGGGCACTTGTCCAGGGTCGTCTTGACCGCGTCCACGATCGCGTTGACCGGTTCCTCGATGGCCTTGCGCACCTCGGCCGCCGAGATGACCACGGTCTTGGGCAGTCCGGAGACCAGGTCCCGGCCGCGGATTTCGGTGTGCTCGTCAGTGTCGAGGTCGTACGCCGAACCGATCGTGATCTTGATCTGCTCGGCCGTCCGCTCACCGAGGAGCAGCGAGTACTCCTTCTTGACGTACTGGATGATCGCGTTGTCCAGTTCGTCGCCCGCGACGCGGATGGACTGGGCGGTGACGATGCCGCCGAGCGAGATGACCGCGACCTCCGTGGTGCCGCCGCCGATGTCCACCACCATGTTGCCCGTGGCCTCGTGGACCGGCAGGCCGGAGCCGATGGCCGCGGCCATGGGCTCCTCGATGATGTGCACCTGGCGGGCGCCCGCCTGGGACGACGCCTCGATGACGGCGCGGCGCTCGACGCCGGTGATGCCGGAGGGCACGCAGACCACGACCCGCGGACGAGCCAGGTACCGCCGCTTGTGGATCTTCAGGATGAAGTAGCGGAGCATCCGCTCGGTGATCTCGAAGTCGGCGATCACACCGTCCTTCAAGGGGCGCACGGCGACGATGTTGCCCGGCGTCCGGCCGATCATCTTCTTCGCTTCCGCGCCGACCGCGAGGATGCCACCGGTGTTGGTGTTGATCGCGACGACGGACGGCTCGTTGAGTACGATCCCGCGACCCCTGACGTACACCAGCGTGTTGGCGGTCCCGAGGTCGACAGCCATGTCACGGCCGATGAACGACATTGAGTTCCCCATCAGGATTCGTCTGGCCTTCCCAAGTGGAGCGTTTGATGGCTTTTGTTGGGGTGGCGAAGTGGCTGCTGTGACGTGAAGGCTTACATCGTAGTCTCGCCTGCACGAACACGGTGCGAGGGTCTTCGCCATTGTCAGCAGATGACGTACCGCCTCGCTTCTGGAGACGGGCGTTCGGGGGTAGCCGTTCCCCCGAACGGCACGCATATGCCGGACAATGGCCGGGTTTTCACAGCGGATGGTACGGCAGCCTCCGGATCAGGCATCCGGGTGACATGACGGCCCCTCATCAACCGTGTGCACACCGAGTCAGGGAATTCACCCTCCCGCCATGCTCAGAAGCGGCCGGGAAAGAAGATCTTCAACTCGCGTTCGGCGGATTCCTCGGAGTCGGAGGCGTGGATGAGGTTCTCCCGCACGATCACCCCGTAGTCGCCGCGGATGGAGCCGGGGGCGGCGGCGATCGGGTCGGTCGGGCCGGCCAGCGCCCGCAGTCCCTCGATGACCCGCTCACCCTCCACGACGAGCGCGACCACCGGGCCGGAGGCCATGAACTCCACCAGCGGCTCGTAGAAGGGCTTGCCCTTGTGCTCGCCGTAGTGCTGCTCCAGCGTGTCCTGGTCCAGGGTGCGCAGCTCCAGCGCGCTGATGCTCCAGCCGGCCTTGCGCTCGATACGGCTGATGATCTCGCCGATCAGCCCGCGACGGACGGCGTCGGGCTTGAGGAGGACAAGGGTGCGCTGGCTCACGGGGGTGGCTCCTTACGGGTCACGTGGTGCGGTGCGTAGAGGTTACAGGGCCGGTAGGGGTGGACGTCACGCAGCGTCAGGCGCCCTGGGGCGGGCGGCCGCGCTCCGGAGCCCCGACCGCTGGAGACGCCGCCCGGCCGCGGCGGCCCCGTCCCTCACCCGCCGGAGTGGCCTTCGTTCGCCTGGGCCGGGCTGCCCGGGCTGCTCCCCTCGCCCTGCGCCGCCGCGAAGCGGGCCTTGGCCTCGTCGATCTTCCGCCCGTAGTGCACCGACGCCCACCACAGCGCCGCGAAGACCGCGCCGAGGAAGAACATCGTCGGCACGAAGAACCCGGACGCGATCAGCGCGATCTGCAGCGCCCAGCCCAGCTGGACACCACCGGGACGGGTGATGAGGCCGGACAGCACCAGGCTGAGGACCATGGCGATGCCGCTGACCGTCCAGACCGTGCCCGTGGAC
This sequence comes from Streptomyces sp. PSU-S4-23, assembly GCF_055632315.1. NCBI lineage: Bacteria > Bacillati > Actinomycetota > Actinomycetes > Kitasatosporales > Streptomycetaceae > Streptomyces > Streptomyces sp. PSU-S4-23. The sequence goes on from NZ_JBVMUU010000002.1 coordinate 2,859,099, forward strand.
AGCCCCGGGTCCTTCATGGCGACCAGGCCGGCGAAGCCGATGACGAAGAACTCGCCGATCAGGGTCGAAGCACACAGCGTACGCACGGAACGTCAGCCCTTCCCCAGGAGCAGTCGGGCCTCGCCGACGGTGATGACGGAGCCGGTGACGAGGACGCCCGCGCCCGCGTACTCCCCCTGCTCCTCGGCCAGCGTGATCGCCGCCTCCAGGGCGTCGGGCAGCCGCGGCTCGACCTGGACGCGCTCCTCGCCGAACACCTCCACGGCGATCGCGGCCAGCGCGTCGGCGTCCATGGCGCGGTGGCTGGAGTTCTGGGTGATCACGACCTCGGCGAAGACCGGCTCGAACGCCTCCAGCAGGCCCCGTACGTTCTTGTCCCCGCTGACGCCGACGACCCCGACCAGGCGGCTGAAGTCGAACGCCTCGCTCAGCGCGTCCGCGGTGGCGCGGGCCCCCGCCGGATTGTGGGCGGCGTCCAGGACGACGGTCGGGGAGCGCCGCACGACCTCCAGGCGGCCCGGGGACGACACCGACGCGAAGGCCCTGCGGACGGTGTCGCCGTCCAGCGGCCCGGGCCGCTGCGAGCCCACGCCGAAGAACGCCTCGACCGCCGCGAGCGCCACGGCCGCGTTGTGGGCCTGGTAGGCGCCGTGCAGCGGCAGGTACACCTCGCCGTACTCGCCGCCGAGGCCGCGGAGCGTGAGGAGCTGGCCGCCGACCGCCACCTCCCGGGAGACGACCCCGAACTCCAGGCCCTCCCGGGCCACCGTCGCGTCCACCTCGACGGCCTTCTTCAGCAGCACCTGGGCCGCGTCCACGGGCTGCTGGGCCATGATCACGGTGGCGTCCTGCTTGACGATGCCGGCCTTCTCCCGGGCGATCTCGCCGGGCGTGGAGCCCAGCCGGTCGGTGTGGTCCAGGTCGATCGGGGTGACGACGGCGACGTCCGCGTCGATGACGTTCGTGGCGTCCCAGCTGCCGCCCATGCCGACCTCGACGACCGCGACGTCGACGGGCGCGTCCGCGAAGGCCGCGTACGCCATGCCCGTGAGCACCTCGAAGAAGGACAGCCGGTACTCCTGGCTCGCGTCGACCATGTCGATGTACGGCTTGATGTCCCGGTACGTCTCGATGAAGCGCTCGGCGGAGACGGGGGCGCCGTCCAGGCTGATCCGCTCGGTGATCGACTGGACGTGCGGGCTGGTGTACCGCCCGGTGCGCAGCTCGAAGGCGCCGAGGAGGGCCTCGATCATCCGGGCGGTGGAGGTCTTGCCGTTGGTCCCCGTGATGTGGATGGACGGATACGACCGCTGCGGCTCCCCCAGGACGTCCATCAGCGCCGAGATGCGGCTGACGGACGGCTCCAGCTTGGTCTCGCCCCAGCGGGTGGCCAGCTCGGCCTCGACCTCCCTCAGCGCCCTGTCGACCTCGGGGTCGGCGGGCCGGGCGGGCACCTCGGACTGCGGCGGCCCGCCCTGCGTGCGCAGGGTACGGCTGCCGGCCTCGATCACCGCGAGATCGGGGGCCGGGGTCTCCCCTGCTCGATCGGAGTTGAGAGCTTGGGGAAGGTCCGTCTCGATCGCGACGATCTCTTCGAAGGGATCGCTCTCGTTGGGGTCGCTCGGGGGCAGGTCACTCACGAGGCCAGTCTACGGAGCACCGGTGACAGCCGTGGCCGCGGGCACGGGGTGCCGCGACACGGCGGCCCCGGAAGCGCGCCGCTGCCCGGCGCCCGGCGAGCACAGGAAGCCCGGGCGGAGCGCGCACCCGAGCGGGACGAAGCCCGAGTCGGGCACGAAGCCGGGTGGGGCGCGCACCCAGGCGGGGGCGAAGCCCGAGTCGGGCGCGCACCCAAGCGGGGGCAAAGCCCGAGTCGGGCACGTACCCAAGCGGGGGCAAAGCCCAAGTCGAGCACGTACCCAAGCGGGGCGAAGCCCGGGTCGGGCACGAAGCCGGGTGGGGCGCGCACCCAGGCGGGGGCGAAGCCCGAGTCGGGCACGTACCCAAGCGGGGGCAAAGCCCGAGTCGGGCACGTACCCAAGCGGGGGCGAAGCCCAAGTCGAGCACGTACCCAAGCGGGGCGAAGCCCGGGTCGGGGGCGAAGCCCGGCGGGGCACGAACCCCCGGCCCGGGCCGCACCCAGGCCGCGGGGCCGGACCCCCGGCCCGGGCGCGAACCTAGGGCTGCGGCAGACGCTCCAGCTGGGCCTGGATGCGGGCGATGTCCTCGTCCGCCTTGGCGAGCCGGGTACGGATCTTGTCCACCACGTGGTCCGGGGCCTTGGCCAGGAACGCCTCGTTGCCGAGCTTGGCGGTGGCCTGGGCCTTCTCCTTCTCCGCGGCGGCGAGGTCCTTGGCCAGTCGCTTGCGCTCCGCCGCCACGTCGATCGTCCCGGACAGGTCAAGGGCGACCGTGGCGCCCGCGACCGGCAGCGTCGCCGTCGCCGTGAAGCCCTCGCCCTCCGGCTGCAGGCGCAGCAGCTGCCGGATGGCCGCCTCGTGCGGGGCGAGCGCCGTGCCGTCGAGCGTCAGCCGGGCCGGAACCCGCTGACCGGGCTGCAGGCCCTGGTCGGCGCGGAAACGGCGGACCTCGGTGATGACCGACTGGAGGGTCTCGATCTCCTTCTCGGCGGCCGTGTCACGGAAACCACCGTCCTTCGGCCAGTCCGCGATGACGACCGACTCACCACCCGTGAGGGTGGTCCACAGCGTCTCCGTGACGAACGGGACCACCGGGTGGAGCAGCCGCAGGGTCACGTCCAGGACCTCGCCCAGGACGCGCTGGGAGACCTCGGCCGCCTCACCGCCGGCCTGGAACGTCGTCTTGGACAGCTCGACGTACCAGTCGAAGACCTCGTCCCAGGCGAAGTGGAAGAGGGCGTCGGAGAGCTTGGCGAACTGGAAGTCGTCGTAGAACGCGTCGACTTCCGCGACGACCGAGTTCAGGCGGGACAGGATCCAGCGGTCGGTGGCCGACATCCGCTCGGGCGCGGGCAGCGGGCCCTCGACCGTCGCGCCGTTCATCAGCGCGAACCGCGTGGCGTTCCAGATCTTGTTGGCGAAGTTGCGGGAGCCCTGGACCCAGTCCTCGCCGATCGGCACGTCGACGCCCGGGTTGGCGCCGCGCGCCAGGGTGAAGCGCAGGGCGTCGGAGCCGTACTTGTCCATCCAGTCCAGCGGGTTGACCGCGTTGCCGAAGGACTTCGACATCTTCTTGCCGAACTGGTCGCGGACCATGCCGTGCAGGGCGATGGTGTGGAACGGCGGGGTGCCGTCCATCGCGTACAGGCCGAACATCATCATCCGGGCGACCCAGAAGAAGAGGATGTCGTAGCCGGTGACCAGGACGGAGTTCGGATAGAACTTCGCCAGGCTCTCGGTCTGCTCGGGCCAGCCCAGCGTGGAGAAGGGCCACAGGCCGGAGGAGAACCAGGTGTCGAGGACGTCGGTGTCCTGGTGCCAGCCCTCGCCGCCGGGAGGCTCCTCGTCCGGGCCGACGCAGACGACCTCGCCCTGGGGCCCGTACCAGACGGGGATCCGGTGGCCCCACCACAACTGGCGGGAGATGCACCAGTCGTGGAGGTTGTCGACCCAGTCGAAGTACCGCTTCTCCATCTCCTGCGGGTGGATCGCCACCTTGCCCTCGCGGACCGCGTCACCGGCCGCCTTCGCGAGCGGGCCGACCTTGACCCACCACTGCATCGACAGACGCGGCTCGATGGTGGTCTTGCAGCGCGAGCAGTGGCCGACCGAGTGGACATAGGGCCGCTTCTCGGCGACGATCCGGCTCTCGGCGCGCAGGGCGGCGACGATGGCGGACCGGGCCTCGAAGCGGTCCAGTCCCTGGAAGGGGCCATGCGCGGTGATGACGGCGTGCTCGTCCATCACGGTGATGGCGGGCAGGCCGTGGCGCTGGCCGATCTCGAAGTCGTTCGGGTCGTGGGCCGGGGTGACCTTGACGGCACCGGTGCCGAACGCCGGGTCGACGTGCGTGTCGGCGACGACCGGGATCGAGCGGTCGGTGAGCGGCAGCTTCACGGTCTTGCCGACCAGGTGCCGGTAGCGCTCGTCGTCCGGGTGCACCGCGACGGCGGTGTCGCCGAGCATCGTCTCGGCACGGGTGGTGGCGACGACGATGGTGTCGTCCCCGTCGCCGTACTTCATCGAGACGAGCTCACCGTCGTCGTCCTGGTATTCGACCTCGATGTCCGAGATGGCGGTGAGGCAGCGCGGGCACCAGTTGATGATGCGCTCGGCGCGGTAGATCAGCTCGTCGTCGTGGAGCCGCTTGAAGATGGTCTGGACGGCCCGGGAGAGGCCCTGGTCCATGGTGAAGCGCTCACGGGACCAGGCGACACCGTCTCCGAGGCGTCGCATCTGCCCGGAGATCTGCCCGCCGGACTCCGCCTTCCACCGCCACACGCGCTCGACGAATGCCTCCCGCCCGAGGTCGTGCCGGGACTTGCCCTCCTTGGCGAGTTCCCGCTCGACGACGTTCTGCGTGGCGATGCCGGCGTGGTCCATGCCGGGCTGCCACAGCGTCTCGTACCCCTGCATGCGCTTGCGGCGGGTGAGGGCGTCGATGAGGGTGTGCTCGAAGGCGTGCCCGAGGTGCAGGCTGCCGGTGACGTTCGGCGGCGGGATGACGATGGTGTAGGCCGGCTTGCCGCTCTTCTCGTCGGCTTCGAAGTAACCACGCTCTACCCAGCGCTCGTACAGCGGCCCCTCTACATCGGCCGGCGCGTACTGGGTCGGCAGTTCGGTGTGGGGCGCTGTTGGCTGCTGCTGAGCGTTCTCGGTCACGGGGTCAGTTTAGAGGTGTCACGGCGCCGTCCCGAAACGCGATTCTTTGGTAACGGTGAGCCCCCCGGCGTCCCGGCCCCCGTCCGCTTGCGCGAGGATGTCATGACGACATAAGCATCTGGAGGGGAACCCAGAAATGAGCTACAACCAGCCGGGCCCGTACGGCGGGCAGCCCCAGCAGCCCGGACCGTACGGACAGCCGGGCCCCTACGGCCAGCCGCCGCAGGCCCCCCAGCCCGGCTACGGCTACCCCCAGCAGGGTCAGCCGGCCCCCGGCTACGGCTACCCCCAGCAGGCCCCCCAGGGCGTCCCGCCGCAGCCGAACCCGTACGGCGGCCAGCCCACCCCGCCCTACGGCCAGCAGCCGTACGGGCAGCAGCCCTACGGCGCCCCGCCCCCGCCGGCACCCGGGGGCGGGGGGAAGAAGACGGGGCTGATCATCGGCGCGGTGGCGGTCGTCGCGGCGATCGCCGTGGGGGCGTACTTCCTGGTCGGCGGGAGCGGCGGCGGGAGCGGTCCGGTCGCGGACGACGGACCGCACAAGCTGACGGCGCCGGAGCAGGTCATCAACGGCACGTACAAGAAGTCGGACAGCAGCGAGTCCCCGGACTCCATGAGCGACAAGGACCTGGCGGACTTCGAGAAGTGGGGCGTCAAGAACCCCAAGGACGTCAGCGCCGGCTACACCAACGGCACGGGCCTTTCGGCCAAGAACCTGACGTTCGGCGGTGTCTACGGCACCATCGACAACCCCGAGGCCGTGGTGGACGCCATGTTCGCCAAGATCAAGTCCGAGTCGGAGAAGGACAAGACCACCAAGGGCCAGCTCCTCGGCAGCCCGGAGACGGTCCACCCCTCGGGCTTCTCCAACGGCATCATGAAGTGCCAGGTGGCCGAGTTCGAGAACGACAAGGCGTCGAGCGCGGCCGCCGGCGCGGCGAAGACCGTCAAGATGCCCATCTGCATCTGGGGCGACCACAGCACCGTCGCCGACGTGACGGCGTTCAACTTCGCCGCCCTGGCCGCCGGCGCGGGAGGATCCGTCGACGAGACGGCCGACCTGGCGGCCAAGCTCCGCAACGACGTGCGCGTCAAGGCGTGACACCGGCGACGGTCCCCCGGTCGGGGGAAGTTCCGCGGAGCGGTTGAGCAGACGAGCGGGGGCTCGGCCCGGGGGCCGGGCCCCTTTCGTACGCCCCTCACCGGCCCGTGCGCGGGCCTTCGGAGGGAAGACGGAAGCGCCCGGCACGTCGTGCGTGCCGGGCGCTCCTGCCGTGCGGGCGGTTACGCCGTCTTCTGCTCGCCCGGGCCGCGGCCCCGGGCGTCCCGCGGGATCAGCGTCGGGTTCACGTTCGAGAGGACCACGTCCGCGGTGATGACGACGCGGGCCACGTCCTTGCGGGACGGCACCTCGTACATCACCGCCTGGAGGACCTCCTCCATGATGGCGCGCAGGCCGCGGGCTCCGGTCTGGCGCAGGATGGCCTGGTCCGCGATCGCCTCCAGGGCCTCGCGTTCGAAGTCCAGCTCCACGCCGTCGAGTTCGAAGAGGCGCTGGTACTGCTTGACCAGCGCGTTGCGCGGTTCGACGAGGATCTGCAGGAGCGCCTTGCGGTCGAGGTTGTGGACCGACGTGATGACCGGGAGGCGGCCGATGAACTCCGGGATCATCCCGAACTTCACCAGGTCCTCGGGCATCACGTCCTCGAACTGGTCCTTGGACTCCAGCTCGCGCTTGGAGCGGATCGTCGCACCGAAGCCGATGCCCTTGGCGCCGGCCCGGGACTCGATGATCTTCTCCAGACCGGCGAAGGCACCGCCCACGATGAACAGCACGTTCGTCGTGTCGATCTGGATGAACTCCTGGTGCGGGTGCTTGCGGCCGCCCTGGGGCGGGACGGAGGCCGTCGTGCCCTCCAGGATCTTCAGCAGGGCCTGCTGGACGCCCTCGCCCGAGACGTCCCGCGTGATCGACGGGTTCTCGCTCTTCCGGGCCACCTTGTCGATCTCGTCGATGTAGATGATGCCGGTCTCGGCCTTCTTGACGTCGTAGTCCGCCGCCTGGATCAGCTTCAGGAGGATGTTCTCGACGTCCTCGCCCACATACCCCGCCTCCGTGAGCGCCGTCGCGTCGGCGATGGCGAAGGGGACGTTCAGCATGCGGGCCAGGGTCTGGGCCAGAAGCGTCTTGCCGGAGCCGGTGGGGCCCAGCAGCAGGATGTTCGACTTCGCCAACTCGATGGCGTCGTCGCGGCCTTGGGCGCCGCCGTTCTCACCGGCCTGGACCCGTTTGTAATGGTTGTACACCGCGACGGAGAGGGCCTTCTTCGCGGCCTCCTGGCCGACGACGTACCCCTCGAGGAACTCGTAGATCTCGCGGGGCTTGGGGAGTTCCTCCCAGCGCACCTCGCTCGTCTCCGCGAGCTCTTCCTCGATGATCTCGTTGCACAGATCGATGCATTCGTCGCAGATGTACACACCGGGGCCTGCGATGAGCTTCTTGACCTGCTTCTGGCTCTTGCCGCAGAACGAGCACTTGAGCAGATCGCCGCCGTCACCGATGCGTGCCACGGTGTGCTTCCCCTTCGCCTGGGAGACGCCTTACGTCCAGCGGCTCCTGGTGCTGCCTTATGTCCGACGGTACCTTGCCGGGCCCCCCGTTCGGGCCCCCCTTGGCACGGTTCACTTCGACGTGCAACGTGTCACACCGGGCCAAGGGGCGGCAGACGATACAGGTCCGATCGCGAATCGGGTGGATTCGCCTCAGCGGACCGAGGTGTTGTTCATCTTGCGCGTGGAGATGATCTGGTCGATCAGTCCGTACGCCAGGGCGTCCTCGGCCGTGAGGATCTTGTCGCGCTCGATGTCCTCGCGGATCTTCTCGATCGGCGTGCTCGAGTGCTTGGCCAGCATCTCCTCCAGCTGCGAGCGCATCCGGAGGATCTCGTTGGCGGCGATCTCCAGGTCGGAGACCTGGCCGCGGCCCGTCTCGCTGTAGGGCTGGTGGATCAGCACACGGGCGTTCGGCAGCGCCATGCGCTTGCCCGGGGTGCCCGCGGCCAGCAGCACGGCGGCGGCGGAGGCGGCCTGGCCCATGCAGACCGTCTGGATGTCCGGCTTCACGAACTGCATCGTGTCGTAGATGGCCGTGAGCGCGGTGAAGGAGCCGCCCGGGCTGTTGATGTAGATCGAGATGTCGCGGTCGGGGTCCATCGACTCCAGGCACAGCAGCTGCGCCATGACGTCGTTGGCGGAGGCGTCGTCGATCTGCACGCCCAGGAAGATCACGCGCTCCTCGAAGAGCTTCGCGTACGGGTCGTACTCGCGGATGCCCTGCGAGGTGCGCTCCACGAAGCGCGGGATGACGTAGCGGGACTCGGCCACGGGGGCGGTGTACTCGGCGCGCGCACGGTCGTAGAGGCCGCTGCCGGGGAAGTCGTTCACGATGTCTCCTGAAGGGGCTGAGGCGGTGGCTGGGGGCGGAAGGGGGCGCCGGGGCCGGCTGCAGGCGCCCCGGCGGCTCGTGGGCGCCCGCGTGTGCTCGGGACCCGGGAGGGGCTGTGTGGGCCCGCTGCCGGGGCCCGGGGGCCCACGGGGGCCTCGGCGAGCCCGTGCAGCCCATTACGGGCCGTGAGGGCCTTACGGGGCCTGCACCGTCCGCAGGTCCTGCGGGCCGGTGTGGACCCCGAGCCCTTACGAGCCCGCCCCGGTGCCTCCGCCGCCCGGCATGCCGGCAGCGGTGGTGATGACCTCGTCGATGAGGCCGTACTCCTTGGCCTCCTGGGCGTCGAACCAGCGGTCGCGGTCCGAGTCGCGGGTGATCTGCTCGACCGACTGGCCGGTGTGGAAGGCGGTGAGCTCGGCCATGCGCTTCTTGGTGTGCAGCAGCCGCTCCGCGTGGATCTTGATGTCCGAGGCGGAGCCGGCGAGGCCGGCCGAGGGCTGGTGGATCAGGATCTCGGCGTTGGGCAGGGCGAAGCGCTTGCCCGGGGTGCCCGCGCTGAGCAGGAACTGCCCCATGGACGCCGCCATGCCCATGGCGATCGTCACCACGTCGTTCTTGATGTACTGCATGGTGTCGTAGATCGCCATGCCCGCCGTGATGGAACCACCAGGGCTGTTGATGTACAGGTAAATGTCCTTGTCGGGGTCGGCGGCAAGGAGCAGCAGCTGTGCGGTGATCCGGTTGGCGATGTCGTCGTCCACCGGCTGGCCGAGGAAGATGATCCGCTCGTTGAGCAGCCGGCTGTAGACCTGGTCGCCGAGGCCGCCACCGATGGAAGGCTCGCCGGCGGCGGAGGGCATCAGATTCGTCACGTATCCACCTGCTCGTCTTACGACGGCACGGGGCCGTCTCACGTGTCCTGCTGGGGCGTGGGACCCCGCGCGGCCCCTTCGGGGCGCCTTCGGGGACTCCCCTGCCCTCGTATTCATGGACCCTAACGCGCAGGCAGGCGGGTGCCATCCCGGTTCCGCGACTGTTCGCTGTCAGCGCATGTGCTCCGTGGGGCGGGCGGGAGGCGGCGGTGGCCGTGGCCGGGCGGTGCCGCTGGGCTCCCGGCGGGCGGGGCGGGGGCGCGGGACCGGGCCCCTCCGAGGGGGTGAGGTGCGGTAGGCCGTCAGGGCGGCGGGGCGGGCGGCCGCGGTCCCCTTCCCCAGGGGATCCGTCCCGGCGTACGGACGGTCGCGGGGCTGCGCGCCCCCGGCCCCGCCCTGGCGCCGCCCTGGCCCGTCCTGGCCCGTGTTCTGGCCCCGGAGGCCCGGAACCCCGGAGGAGAGCGCCGTGGTGCCTGAGGACGCCGGGACGGCGCGGGTCCGCTGTGACCGGGCGCGCGGTTCCCGCCCCCCTTGCGGGCCGCCCCCGGGGGCCGATGCGGCGACGGGCCCCAGGGGCGGTGTGTCCCCTGGGGCCCGTCGTTGTGTGCGGGTGGGCGGAGGTTACGCGGTTACGCCTCCGGGGTCTCCTCGGACCCCTCGGACTCCTCGGACTCCTCGGCGGGGGCCTCCGCCGTCTCCGGCTCGGTCTCGTCCTCGTCGTCCAGGTCGACGATCTCGCCGTTGGTGTCCTTGACCGTGGCGGCCTCGACGACGACCGCCAGGGCCTTGCCCCGGGCGACCTCGCCGACCAGCATCGGAACCTGGCCGCCCTCGACGACCGCCTGGGCGAACTGGTCGGGGGACATGCCGGAGGAGGCCGCGCGCCGCATGAGGTGCTCGGTGAGCTCCTCCTGGTTGACGTTCAGCTTCTCCTTGTTGACCAGCTCGTCGAGGACGAACTGCGTCTTGATGCCCTTGACCGACGCCTCGCGGGTCTCGGTGTCGAACTCCTCGGCCGTCTTGCCCTGGATCTCCAGGTACTTGTCGAGGGTCAGCCCCATCTGCGAGAGCTGGTGGTGCTCCAGGTTGTGCTTACGGGTGTTGATCTCGTCCTCGAGGAGCTTCTCGGGGATCGGGACCTCGACCAGCTCCAGCAGCTTGTCCAGGACGCGCTCCTGGGCCTGCGTGGCCTGGTCGTACTGCTTCATGTTCTCCAGGCGCTTGCGGCTGTCCGCCCGCAGCTCCTCCAGCGTGTCGAACTCGGAGGCGAGCTGCGCGAACTCGTCGTCCAGCTCCGGCAGTTCGCGGGAGGCGACCTGGGTGACCTTGACGGTCACCTCGGCCTCCCGGCCGGCCGCCGAGCCGCCCTTGAGCTCGGAGGTGAAGGTGGCCTCCTCGCCGGCCGACAGACCCTTCACGGCGTCGTCGATGCCGTCCAGCAGCTCGCCGGAACCAATGGTGTAGGAGACACCGCTGGCGACTCCGTCCTCCAGGACCTCGCCGTCGACCTTCGCCTCCAGGTCCACGGTCACGACGTCGCCGTCCTCGGCGGCGCGCTCGACCGGGGTCGTCGACGCGAAGCGCTCGCGCAGCTGCTCGACCGACTTCTCGATGTCCTCGTCCGACACCTCGACGGCGTCGACCTCGACCTCGATGCCGGAGTAGTCCGGGATCTCGATGGTCGGGCGGACGTCGACCTCGGCGGTGAAGGACAGCACCTCGTTGTCCTTCAGCTCCTTGATGTCGACCTCCGGCTGGCCCAGCGGGTTCAGCTCGGCCTCGTTGACCGCGTCGGTGTAGAACTTCGGCAGCGCGTCGTTGACGGCCTCCTCCAGCACCGCGCCACGGCCGAACCGCTGGTCGATGACCCGGGCCGGGATCTTGCCCTTACGGAAGCCCTTCACCGTGACCTGCTGGTTGATCTTCTTGTACGCCGCGTCGAGGCTGTCCTTGAGCTCCTCGAAGGGCACCTCAACAGTGAGCCGAACCCGGGTCGGGTTCAGGGTCTCCACGGCGCTCTTCACGGTTCGGTCTCCTTGTGGCTGACTTCTTGGGGTTCTGCCGAGCTGCTCCGCCCGGGTCGGCCGGGTCTTCGGCGGATTCGCGGCCCCTGCCTGAGAGACGTGACAATGCAGACACACGGGCGCGCAGCTTGCATAGTAACCGCAGCCACTCGGGGCCCCAAAAGGCGATCGATCGCGTCGGCGTCCGGGCGGCGCCGGCCGGTGGTCGGGGTGGCGGGATTTGAACCCACGGCCTTCCGCTCCCAAAGCGGACGCGCTACCAAGCTGCGCCACACCCCGTCTGGTGCGACACGTAGGGTACATGCCCGGACAGCGTGCGTCGGCCGGTTTCCGCACGGGCGTGCGCGCGGACCAACGCGTTGGCCTACGAGGTGGCCGACCCGCTACGATGCCTCCTGTGCCGCGGTCGGTGACCTGCGGCGCATCCCGTTGCGGGCGTAGCTCAATGGTAGAGCCCTAGTCTTCCAAACTAGCTACGCGGGTTCGATTCCCGTCGCCCGCTCTGCACGGCTCGGGGCCAGGTCGGAGGAGCATTCCTCTGCCTGGCCCTGATCGTTTGCCCTCGGCGCGCCAGGTATCACCGCCGACGTCCCTGATCAGTCAGGCGGGGCCAGGGTGAGCTGGGCCCGGTGGAAGCCGAAATGCCGCGTGGGGTACCGGTAGACGTCAGCCAGGGTCATCACGTCCTTGAAGAACGGATCCCACCGCGTCGGAAACCGCATCGTGCGCGCCAGCTCGGCCTCTGTCTCGGCATCCAAGCGGCGACGAAGAGCCGCGACAGTGCGATCAAACTGCGCACCCATGCGGCGGTGGTTGAAGACCCGCGCACCGCCCACGGCGCCGAGATAGTTGATCACATCGAACGGGCGGGTAGACGCGTCGAGCAGACGAGACCAGGCTCCACTCACGCCCAGCGGAAGACGGCCGAACAGGCGTACCAGCGGAAGCAACGCCCGGACGACCATGTAGCCGAAGAGCATGTGAAACAGCAGTTGCTCGTTGTTCCACCGCGTCCCCCGGCTCGGGCGACGCAGGTCCTCGGCCGCAGCGGTGTCCAAGAGCCGATGGAACGCCACGCTCGCCTGCCGCAGCTCGTCATGGACGACTTGCCGGTCCATTCGCCCCTCCTGCCTGACCGTCGTGCATCGCCCCCATGATGGCGCCTACTGGGCGGCCCGGCAGCAGACTGGAGGCACCGCAGACAAGGTGGAAGGGCGGGAGGGCGGTGCACCTGCCCCCCTGCGCGCCCGGCCGGATCGCGAGCATCGGGGAACAACGGGGAACCTAGGCAAGCCGCCCCCAAACCCGCAGGTCACCGTCTCGCCGGCTCAGCGCCCACCCGCATACGCGATCAGGCCCGCTCACAGGTTCCGGAGGTCCGCCGAGTACGCCGAGCGGGGCCGGTGGGCGTGAAGCGGAGGATGCCTCCGGTGGGGCGGGCGACGGCGGACGCGGGCCGGTGGCGGGGTAGCGGGACGCGGATCAGGCGGTGGGTGGCCGTGTTCCCGATCGTGATCGTCCGGTAGGCCGTGGCGGAGTCCGGCCCGGCCGGCACGAGGCGGCCGGAGGTCTGGCCGGGCGGCGTCCGGGCGGGGCGGCGGGCCCGGCCTCGTACGGGGGTGCCGAGGTGTTCGCCCGGCATGGGGAGCGTGGCCGTCCAGGGGCGCGACACGACGGCGTCCGCGTCCACGCCGGGCGCGGTGAGGGCGCCGCTCACCCGGCGGGCGGCGACCGCCTCGCGGCGAGGGGGCACCTCCCGCGCGAGAAGAGCTCCCCCTTCGCCGGAGCCGAGGCGGTCCTCATGCGGTGACCGCCCGCCTCCGCCGGGTCCGCGTCGCGCGGCGGCACCCCTGCGCTCCCGCTCCGTCTTCCCCTGGTGCGCCTCCGCCTCCGCCGGGCGTGGCCGCGCCCGTTCAGAAGCGGATCGAGTTGATGGTCTCCGCTATCGAGTTGAGGAACCGGTTGATGGACGGAGCCATGCCGGTCGAGGCGAGGAAGAAGCCGAAGAGGATCGCCACGATCGCCGGGCCGGCCTTCACCGAGCCCCCTCGGATCATCACCACCAGGATGATCGCCAACAGCAGTACCACTGACAGCGAAATGGCCACAACTGATCACACCCTCGGTCGGTCCGCTCTCCCGGTCCGGGGCGCCGTCCCCGCGCACCCCCGCCAGAACCATCGTGCCACCAACACGCCCGCCCTATGCGGCCGGTGAGGCATCGTCGGCCACACCGGCTCCACGAAGGCGCCGCCCCGGCGGTGGGCGACCGTGAACACCCCATTTCCACACGGTTGATTCACAGGCCGCCGTACTCGAATTCGACGCCGATCGTTTCCATATCCACCCATCGTGTTCGCAGTCAATTCGGATGCCCCCACAAAAGCCCTGTCGGTCGGACATTCCGCCAGAGTCGCCTGCGAGCGTTATGCCCGCTTTAGTCGGGATGAATGCGGACACAACGACCGTATAACGTAGGAAAATCGGCATGCCCACGGTGCGCTCCCCGATGTGTGCAAGACCACTCACAGGCATCACTGACTTCCGCGAATCCGGGTAGGCGCGCGCGATAACCGACATGTGCATCGAGGGTTTTACTCACGCCCTCAGACAACGCTAGGGTGCCTCAGATGTTCCACCCCGCCTCGTCCTCCGCAAGAGCAACAGGCCCGTCCCACAACCCCGGAACCCCTCCCACTCCCCGAACTCCCCCACCGCGCGCCCCGCAGCGCGACGCCTTCTTCGACAACGCCAAGTACCTGGCGATCGTCCTGGTGGCCATGGGCCACTCCTGGGAGCCGCTGAAGGGCGACAGCCGCGTCCTCGAAGCGCTCTACACGGCCGTCTACGCCTTCCACATGCCGGCGTTCATCCTCATCTCCGGCTACTTCTCACGCGGTTTCGACATGCGCCCCGACCGGCTGAAGCGGCTGGTGACGGGCGTCGTCGTGCCCTACGTCGTGTTCGAGACCGCCTACGTCCTCTTCAAGCGCGCGGTCGACGGCGACCCGGACCTCGCGATCAGCCTGCTCGACCCGTGGTACCTGACCTGGTTCCTGGCCGCCCTCTTCGTCTGGCGGTTGACGACCCCCCTGTGGAAACTGGTGCGCCGGCCGGTCCCGCTGGCCGTCGTCATCGCCATGCTGGCCTCCGTGTCGCCGGACATCGGCGACGACCTCGACCTTCAGCGCGTGCTGCAGTTCCTGCCGTTCTTCGTCATCGGCCTGTCCCTGAAGCCGGAGCACTTCCAGCGGGTGCGGCGCCGCGCGGTACGCGTCCTGTCGGTGCCGGTGTTCGCCTGCGCGCTCGCCGTGGCGTGGTGGGCCGTGCCGAGGATGAACCCGGCCTGGTTCTACCACCGCGACAGCGCACAGGAGCTGGGGGCGCCGTGGTGGGCCGGTCCGGTCATGGTGCTCGCGCTGCTGGGCTGCTCGCTGCTGCTCTCGGCCTGCTTCTTCGCCTGGGTGCCGCGCCGCCCGATGTGGTTCACCACGCTGGGCACGGGCACGCTGTACGGCTATCTGCTGCACGGGTTCTTCATCAAGGGCGCGGACTACCGGGGCTGGTACGACGCGGCCTGGCTGCACGGGCCGCTGGGTGAGGTGGCCGTGACCGCCGGTGCCGGGGTCCTGGTGACCGCGCTGTGCACCTTCCCGGTGCGCAGGGTCTTCCGGCCGGTGATGGAGCCGGAGATGCGCTGGGCGTTCAGGAGGGACCCTGCGGAGGTGGCGCGCCGGCGTTCCGCCACGGCGGTCGGGTGACGCAGGCGTCACCGCGGCGGCGTACAGCCGTCGCCGCGGCGGCGTACAGCCGTCGTCTCGCCCGGCCGGGCCCTGACGCGGGCGTCCGGCCGGGCCCCTACGAAGCGCCCTTGAGGTGCCTCATCAGCCTCTCGTAGTCCGCCCATCCCGAAAGGTCAGCGGGGTCGCCCGGCAGCGGGTAGTACAGCGCCGGGCGGGTCCTCGGGCCCAGCGGAACGGGGGCCTCGGCCAGCGGGGTGCGGCGCGCGCGGTCACCGGGCATCGCGCGGACCTCCTCCGCGCCCAGGACGAAGGCGAACGGGACACCGGGACCCTCGAAGCGCGGCGGCACGGACAGATCACGGCGGGCCTTGCGGATCTGGACCAGCATCGACTGCAGATGGTGCCGGGTGGCGAGCGCCTCGGCGGCCGCGCGCACCGCGTCCGTGGGCACCTCCTCCCCCGGCCCGTAGCCGAACGCCAGCGTGACGTCCTCCTCGACACCGCCCTTCGTACGGCTGATGCGGACCGTCGCCACCGCGGGGCGTTCCGGGGTGCCGACCACGACCAGCCAGGTCGGCTCGGGCGCCCGTTCGAAGGCCACATCCGTCAACTGGCGCAGCGACCAGGGAAGGTTGGCCGGTTCCTCCGTTCCCCAGCCGGCCGGCGGCTCGCTGGTGATCTCGCGCCACACCGACTCCAAGGCGCCGCCGAGCACCAGCCTGTCGTCGGCCGGGTGGATCGCCCGGTAGGAGACGGCCAGCTGCCGCTCTCCGGACGCCGCGTCCTCGGCGAGGTCCTGCGTGAAGGTGCCGGCCACGGGCGTGTGCGGGTCCTGCGGTGTGGCGTCCGGCGACTCCACCGTCACGAACAGGCCGTTCCTCCACTCCAGTACGGCCCCGGACAGCCCGTCGTAGTACCCGTCCTTCTCGTCCTGCACGACCCAGCGGGAGGGCCAGCCGGGCAGGCTGTTGCGGACCGCGGGGGACAGCCGGGTGCCGGCGGGCGTGACGATCTGCAGGCCCAGTTCCGCCGCCGCGGCCGCGCGCAGCGCGTCCGAGAGCCACGCCGTCATCGCCACGACCGGGCGGTCCTGGATGACGACGGCGACCTTGTCCGTGAGCACGTCCACCGCGGGCTGCGCGGCGGCCGGCGTGGGCACCGCGCTCACCCCGTCGGGCTTCACCACGGCGAGGGAGGACGCGGCCTGCGGCGGCCAGGCGGTGCCGCCGACCAGGGTCGCCAGACGGGCCGCGAAGGTGCCGGCGAGCTGTTCCGCCTCCTTGACGCCGGTGGTGGCGCGGGCCTCCGTCCACCAGTACGGCACCTCGGGCTCGCTCGCGCCCAGCAACCGCTGTGCCTCGCCCCTGACCTGGACGAGCAGCGGGGCCTCCACGGACACCAACGGGCGCCCCTGCTCGTCGCACAGCTGCACGACGGCACCGTCGCCCTCCGCGCCCACCAGCTTGTCCGGGCCGCCGGAGAGCAGTCCCGCGATGACGCTCAGCGGGTCGGGCATCTTCTTCGTGAGGGCGATGACGTCCTTGGTCATGGGCTCGGCCGGTCCTTCGTCCTGCTCGCTTCGGGTGGGGTAGGTCGCTGCTGTCCTGGACGCCCCGGGGGCCGCTCCCGGTTCACCGGTCCCCCGCGTACACGGTCTGGATCAGCCGGTTCGGCTCGCCCCGGCGCACCAGCACCCCGCGCCCCGACGGCTGCTGGCCGGCGTACACACCGGGGAAGAGCTGGCCCTCGCCACGGTCGCCCGCCATCACCAGCGCCGAGGCGCCGGACTCCCGCAGGCCCTGCAGCAGCGGCTCGTACAGGCCGCGGGAGGCTCCCGCGACGCGCCGGGTGACGACGAAGTGGAGGCCGATGTCGACGGCCGAGGGGATGTAGGGCAGGAAGGGGGCCAGCGGCTGCTGGCCCGCCGTGGTCAGCACGTCGTAGTCGTCGACGAGGATCACGATCCGGGGGCCCGAGCCCCAGCTGCCCGGCTCCAGGTCCTCGCCGTCCGCGCTCTCGTCGGGCAGCCGCTTCTCCAGCTCTCCGGCGATGCCCGCCGACAGGGCCCCGGCCAGCTTGGAGTTGTAGGCGTAGCCGCCGCGGTACTCCTCGGGGATCGCGCCGCGCAGGCCCCGGCGCGGGTCCATGATGCCGAAGACCAGCTCCTCGTCGCTGTAGCGCTCGATGAGGCCGTCGGCGATGACCTTCAGCAGGTTGGTCTTGCCGCACTCGCTGTCGCCCATGATCAGCAGGTGCTGGTCGTGGGCGAACAGGTCGAGCAGGACGGGAGCCAGCTGGGTCTGGTCCAGTCCGATCGGCACCCGGCGCGGCTCCGCCACCGGGCCCGGGAGCAGCTGGGGTTCCAGGACGTGCGGCAGCACACGGACCGGCTGGGCGACCTCGCCGGTCCAGGTGGCGCGGATCGTACGGGCCGTGCGCTCCAGGACCGCGCCGAGGTCCGCGGTGTCGGCGAGACCGTCCGTGCGCGGCAGCGCCACCTGCGCGAAGAGCTTGCCGTCGGTGAGGACGCGGCCCTTCTCCTCCGGTGCGAGGGTCTCGGCGAGCTTGCGGTCGACGCTGGACTCGCTGACGTCGTTCAGGCGCAGCTCGACGCGGGTGCCGAACTGGGACTGGGTGGCGATGCGCACGTCGTTCCAGCGGAGCATGCCCGCGACGACGTGGATGCCGTAGCCGCCGCCCCGTTTGAGGATGTCGACGACCGCGTCGTCCAGCTCCTCGAAGTCGTCCCGCAGTGCGCCGAACCCGTCGATGAGCAGCACGATCTCCGTGGAGGCCAGCTCCGGGACGCGGCCCGCCGCGCGCAGGTCGCGCAGCTGCTCCAGCGAGTCGATGTTGTGGATGCGGAACAGCTCCTCGCGCTGGTCGAGCATGCCGCGCACGGAGTCGATGGTGCGTGCGGCGCGCTCGCGGTCGGCGCGGCCCGCGACGCCTCCGACGTGCGGCAGCCCGGCGAGCGCCTGGAGGCCGCCGCCGACCAGGTCGAGGCCGTAGACGCCGACTTCCTGCGGGGTGTGGGTGAGCGCCAGGGAGAGGGCGAGGGTGCGCAGCAGCGTCGTCTTGCCGGACTGCGGTCCGCCGATGACCGCCGCGTGGCCGCCCGCGACCGTGAGGTCGAGGTACCACTGGCCCTGCCACTGCTTCGTCGGGTCGTCGAGGACGCCCATCGGCACCTGGAGCGGGCCCCTCCGCTTCGCCAGCTGCATGCCGCGCGCGCCGACCTCGACGGGCCCGGCGACCTTGTCGAGGGCGATGGCCTCGGGCAGCGGCGGCAGCCAGATCTGGCGTACGGGCCTGGTGCCCGCGTGCTCGATCTGCTGGACCATGACGCCCATCTCGGTCGGGCCGGTCTCCCGGCGCCGCATCTGCGGCTCCTCCGGACCGGAACTCTCGTCCTGCCCGAGGGTGTTGAAGGCCGCGTACTCCAGTGCGAGCGGCCCGGTGTCCTCCTCCTCGCGCTGCACGGGGCCGCGGTAGGCGCCGGAGACGTAGCTCGCCTTGAACCGCTCGTAGTGGCTGGTGTCGACCTTGAGGTAGCCGAAGCCGGGCAGCGGCGGCAGGTGGAAGGCGTCCGTGGTGTCCAGGACCGTGCGGGACTCGTCGGCGGAGAAGGTGCGCAGGCCCAGCCGGTAGGACAGATAGGTGTCCAGGCCCTTGAGCTTGCCGCCCTCGATGCGCTGGCTGGACAGCAGCAGATGCACGCCGATGGAGCGGCCGATGCGTCCGATGGACAGGAAAAGGTCGATGAAGTCCGGCTTCGCGGTGAGGAGTTCACCGAACTCGTCGATCACGACGAACAGGTGCGGCAGTGGCTCCAGGTCCGGGCGCTTCTCGGCGCGCAGGGCGGCGTAGTGGCCGATGTCGGCGACGTTCCCGGCGTCCTTGAGGACCTGCTGGCGGCGCTTGACCTCGCCCGCCAGCGAGGCGTGCACGCGTTCCACCAGACCCGCCTGGTTCTCCAGGTTGGTGATGACGCCGGCCACGTGCGGCAGGCCCGCGAAGGGCGCGAAGGTGGCGCCGCCCTTGTAGTCGACGAGGACGAGGGCGAGGTCCTCCGGGGGGTGCGTGGCGACCAGGGCGAGCACGAGGGTGCGCAGCAGCTCGGACTTGCCGGAACCGGTGGCGCCTACGCACAGGCCGTGCGGGCCCATGCCCAGCTCGGAGGACTCCTTCAGGTCGAGCAGGACCGGCTCGCGGCTGTCGCTGATGCCGATGGGGACGCGGAGGAAGGCGCGTTCGCCGCGCGGCGCCCACAGACGGTCCAGGTCGAGCCGGGCCACATCGTCGATGCCGAGCAGTTCCGCGAAGTCGACCGGGCCGGTCAGCGGCGCGTCGACCATCGACTCGGCGGACAGCCTGAGCGGCGCGAGCATCCGGGCCAGGCCCTCGGCGAACGGGACGCTCACCTCGTCGACCGTGCCGTGCGCGCTGATCGGTTCCGCCTCGCGCAGGTCCTCGATGACGATCCGCGCCCCGTCCACGGTGATGCGGACGCCGACCTGACCGGGCTCCTGCACCCGCTGGTCGAGCAGGTGCAGCACGGTGACGCCCATGTCGCGCAGGCCCACCGCGTCGTCGGGCCGCGGAAGGTCGACGGCGTCCCCGCCGTGGCCGTCGGTGACCACCAGCAGCCGGGAGGACATGGCGAGGGCGTCCCCGCCGGACAGGCCGCGGCGCACCTCGGCGGCGAAGGAGGCCCGGCGGCGCAGTTCCGGGCCGATCTGCCGGGCGAGCTGCGGCAGCGAGGGGGCGATGCGGCGGGCGGCGACCGGGCCGTCGAACTGGTCGCCGTCGAGCAGATGCGGCAGCCACTTCGCCCATTCCCACTCCGCCATCCGCTCACCGGGCACGGCGAGCGCCATGGCGACGTCGTCGGGGGCGTGTGTGGCGGCGGCCTGGATCATCAGGGCGCGGGCCACGCGCAGGGTGTCCTCGCGGGCGCCGATGACGCTGATGTTGCCGACCCGGTCCAGCGGGACGGTGAGCGGCAGTTCGGTGCCCGTGCTGAAGCGGGCCATCAGCGCGGACGCCTCGTTCAGCATGAACCGGTCGGGCGGGGTGAGCACGGACGACCCCTGCTGGGCGACCTTCAGGTCCCGTACGGGCATCTCGCCGGTGCCGACCCGCACGCGCAGGAAGTCGCCGTCGAGCCGGCGCCGCTCCCACAGCCGGGCCGGATCGCGGACTATGTCGTACAGGGCGTCCGGCGGCGGGTTGAGCACCTGGGCCGTCTCGCGCCGCGCCCGCTCCTCCTTCGACAGTTCTTCCCGCAGGTCCTCCAAGTACGCGAGGTACGCCTCGCGTTGGGTGCGGCGGGTGCGCTGGGCCTTGCCGCGCTGCGAGAAGACCAGGGCCATGGAACCGGCGATGGTGACCACCAGGATGATCGCGCCGAGCCCGGCGAACTGGCTGTTGCGCACGACGGTCATCATCACCACGGACGACATCACGCCGGCCACGGGCAGCAGCGAGGTCGCGATGGAACCCGCCTTGCCCTCGGGCAGGTTGGGCGGCGCCTCGATGGCGCGGGGCTCGGGAGCCGCCGGCGGGCGGGTGGTGCGGGCCGGGCGGTGGATCAGTCGGGTGCTCATGTGCCGTGTTCCTCCCCCGGGTTCAACGGCGCTTCTGGGAGAGCTGGAAGACCTCCGCGGCCAGGCGGGTGGCGGCCTGCCGGGTCGCGTGCGCGAGGAGTTCGGTGCGGATGGTGCCGCCCGCGGCCAGGTGCCGGTCGTAGGGCAGGACCTGGACCCGGGCCCCGGTCGCCTTCAGCGTCTCGGCGGCCCGGCCGGTGTCGAGCCCGGTGTGCGGCACCATCTCGGTGAGCGCGACGACGGTGCCCTCCATGACGTGCCGGGGCAGCCCGCGCATCCACTGCAGGACGGCGTGGGTGCTGGAGATGCCCTCCAGGGTGGCGGGCGCCGTCAGCACCCGGGCCTGGGCGGCGGACAGCGCGACCCGGGCGACCTCGGCGGGCAGGGTCTCGCAGTCGACGACGGTGACACCGAAGTAGCGGCGCAGGGACACCATGACCTTCTCATACCCCTTGGTGTCCAGCATCGCGCCGATCTGGCCCTGACTTCCGGGCAACAACCAGGCGTTGTCCGGGAGTTGGACGAGATAGCCGGTGACGTCGAGCAGCGACATCTGCGGTTCGACGATGCCCGCGACGTCGCCCGTGGTCCAGCGCAGGGTCTCCGCGCCGAGCCGCAGCGGCAGCGAGCCGAGGGCGGGGTCGGCCTCGACGACGAGGGTCGGGTCGTGCCGGTAGTGGGCGTAGGTGGTGCCGAGCAGCGCGGCGACGGTCGTCTTGCCGGCGCCGCCGCGGATGGAGGTGACCGCGATCTGCCGGCCGGTGGTCACGGCCTGCTGCAGCACCTCCGCGGTGGCGGTGGCCCCGGCGACCTCGCGGGCGGCGGAGGAGGAGACCGTACGGCGCAGGGCGCGCAGGGCGCGGGCGGTGAAGGCTTCGCCGTGCCGGGGCTTGAGACCGGCTCCGGCGAGCTGCTTGTCCACGACCGGACGGGAGTCGGGGGTGCGGGGCCGCGGCCGGGTGGCGGGAGCGGCTGGCTGCTGGGGCTGTTGGGGTTGCTGGGGTTGCTGGGGCGCGTACGCCTGCGGGGGCTGCCCGGTGGCACCCGGCTGACCGGGGTACGCCTCCTGAGGGGCGGGCTGCTGCGGCACGGGCTG
This sequence comes from Streptomyces sp. PSU-S4-23, assembly GCF_055632315.1. Lineage (NCBI taxonomy): Bacteria > Bacillati > Actinomycetota > Actinomycetes > Kitasatosporales > Streptomycetaceae > Streptomyces > Streptomyces sp. PSU-S4-23. Next base: position 2,880,690 of record NZ_JBVMUU010000002.1, read on the forward strand.
CTGCGGGTGGCCGTACGCCTGGCCGGACGCCTGGCCCTGCGCCGGCACGCCGCGCGGCTGCCCGGCACCGGCGGCGGGGTCGCCCTGCGGCTGCGGCTGGGGCTGCCCGGAGGCGCCCCTCAGGTCGCGCAGCACGTCGCTCTGCCAGTTGTCGCCGTTCGGCATGTCGCCCTTCTCTCCTGCCCGCCCCGCCCGGAGCGGCCCACCGTGTGTCAGAACTTGTTGAGGAGCTGCCCGTAGATGCCGAAGACGCCGACAGCGAGCGGGAACAGCCCGATCACGCCGAGGGACTCGATCAGGTCGGCGATGCGCCGCAGCCGCACCTGCACATGCTCCGGCGGCTGCACGGCGAGAACGAGCAGCGGCAGCACCGCGGCCGCGCACAGCACGGCCAGCGGCCCGGCACCGGCGGCGTGGTCCATCCACAGCACGATGAGGCGGACGACGAGCAGCGCGGCGGCGGCGAACAGCGAGACCACCTCGGCCACCAGCGGGAAGGCCCGGGCCCGGGACAGCAGCACCACGGCGACCAGCGACGCCAGGGTCACGGTCCACGCGGTCGGCCGGTGCGCGGTGGTCAGCAGCCAGCCGCCGGCGGCGGCCGAGGCGGCGGTGACGACGGTCGCGAGGGCGAGCCCGCGGTGCGTGGCCGCCAGCGCGTTGCCGACCTGGTGGCGGCTGACCGAGACGCCCGACGACCTGCGGTCGTCGAGTCCGGTCAGCCCGGAGGCCATCAGCGCGAGCCGCGGCAGCAGCCCGAGCAGCACCACGGAGAAGACGGCCATCACGGCGCCCAGCCGGGCGGGTTGGTCCTGTACGGCGGCCACGGCCTCCCACACCGCGGCGACCACGGCGATGGCCCCGGCACCGATCAGGCCGCCGCGGCCGAGCGGCGAGAAGAAGGCCAGCAGCAGCAGGGTCACCAGCAGCGCGGCCACCACTCCGGCCAGCCGGGCCGGCCCCGGCCAGTCGTAGGCGTCGGCGGCGGTCCAGGCGGCGAGCAGCCCGAGCCCTCCGGAGGCGAGCAGCAGGGCGGTGGCGAGACCGCGGTTGCCGTCCCCGACCCTGGCGACGACCGCCCCGGCGACGAGGAAGAGGACGGTGGCGGCCACCAGTCCGGTCGTGAGGGACTCCAGCGCGAACTCGCGCCGGGCGAGCACGGCCGCGGTCACCGCGAAGACGAAGGTGGCCACGCCGGCGCTGATCCGCCGGGCCGCGGGCCGCCAGCGCCAGGCGCGCAGATCGAGGTCGTCGGCGACCTGGTCCGTGACGTCGTGCACGACCGGCGCGGGCGGCGCGGCGTGCGCGCGGACGAGCTGGAGCACGGCGCCGTCGGCCACTTCGGCCGACGCGAGCGTGGCGTCGTGCGGCAGCACCGAGCCGTCGGAGGTGATCAACTGCCGCGTCATGGGGCGCGCGGCGGTCCGGTCGTCGAGCAACTGCAGGATGTCCGGCAGCAGTTGCCCGATCGGTGTGTCCGACGGCAGGACGATGTCGGCTCGCCGTCGCTCGCCGACGAGGGTGACCCTGCTCAGCTGGGCCCGGGACGTCGTTGCTGTGCTCACCACTTACGGGAACCTATCATCGCGATGTTGTCCGAAACGGGTCGTCTGCACGGCGCTGCCGTACACGCGCACAAAGCCTCCATGGCGTGCTCATGCCCTCCCCGCACGCGCCGTTCACCTCTTCTCCGCACCGTGCCGTGTGGCACCACCCGAAGGCGTGGGCGACGTGCTCTCCCCCGACGGGTTGTACATCTGCTCCTGCTGCTGTTGCTGCTTCTTCTGCTCGGCCTTCTGCTTCGCCAGCGTGGCCTGGAGGAAGGACCAGCCGATGCATCCGGCGCACAGCACGGCGGCGATGGCGATGCCCGCGAACACCTTGCCGAGGCGCTCGTCCACCGTGCGCCGGCCGCGCTGGGCGCCGAACAGCAGTGCGTCGCGCATCCGCCTGCGGCGCACCGCCACCGACTCGAGCAGCTGGCTGTCGTAGTCCCGTGCCATCAGTCGTCCCGTGCCGTTCCGTTCCGTCCTGTGTCGATGTGGTCGTACGTCGTCGCCGTCGGTCCGTGTCTGTGTCCGTGGCCGTGGCCGTGGCCGTGGTCAGTCATCGTCGCCGAGGCCGAGGAACCGTCGCATGGCCGCGTACTTGCGGGTGAGCCGCTCGGCGGTGGGCGCGTCGAGCGCGGCCAGCCGGGCCGGGTCGGCGTTGTGCGCGAGGTCGGCCGCCTTGACGAGCCGGGCGCCCGGGGTGGCGAGGATCCGCCGGGCGTACTCCTCCGGATGCTCACCGGGGTGCTTGGTGACGGCCCGTACGACGTCCTTCGTCACCCGCGGCAGCGCGGCGCCCTGCAGCCATTCCTCGTCGAGGACACCGTCCTCCAGGGAGTCGTGCAGCCAGGCGGCGGCGACGAGTTCGTCCGTGCCGCCACGCGCCCGTACGCCCTCGGCGACGACCCGCAGATGCTCCGCGTACGGCCGCCCCGCCTTGTCCTTCTGCTCGGCATGCGCGGCCCGCGCCACGGCCTCGACCCCGGCCAGGCTCATGGGCGGCGCCGACGCGGATGACGGTGGTGTCCGCCGTTCCTGTGGCATGCGCGGCATGACAGGCTCCCCCTAACTTTGCCTCTGCAACATAGGGCATGGACGAGCGGGGAGTACACCCCGGGTGCGGTCCGGCACGCGAGGGACGGGCAGCCGGGCCGGGAGCCGGTCAGTACCCGGCCGGGGCGGGGGCCTGCAGCTTCTTCACCTTGGCGCCGGCGATGACGTTCCAGAGGAGGGTGAGCGGGGTGAACAGCACCAGGGAGAGGGGGCTCCACCAGCCCTGCCAGAGCGTCTCGGTGGTCAACTGCTTGTAGACACGCATCCCGCAGGCGTGGCACATGGGCCCTTCCAGCTTCCGGAAGGTCATGAGCACGAGCAGCCCGCGGTGCGCGCGGAAGGTGACGTCGACGGCGGGGGCGCTCCCGCAGAAACGGCACACCAGAAAGGGCCCCTGCCCCGGCCACGACCCCCCGCCCACAGCCACCGGCGCCCCCTGCGCATACCCGCCCACTCCCCCCGCGTACCCACCGGACTGGGGGTGACCACCCTGCTGGGCATAGGGGTTCGGGTACGGCTGCTGGGCGTAGGGGTTGCCCTGCGGGGTGGTCATGGAGGGGGCTCCTGGGGTGGGGTGGGTGGGGTTGGGGGGCGGAGTGGTCATTTGTAACGCGGGGGGGGACGGCGACGAGGAGTCCTCCTTCCGCAATGGGTGCATGGTCAGCCCTTGGCCACCATGTCCTTGAGAGCGGCAAGACTCTCCGACTCGGACAGTGAGCCAGGCACGATATGGCTCCTCTCGCTGTCAGTCGCACCCTGTAGCAGTTCAGCCAGGAGAGCCGTGGGGGCGAGACCGCGAGCCTTGGCATCCCGCATCTTTCGCAGCCACGGGGCACCGGCATTGACGTCGGCGGGGCGAAGCCCCGGAGGCGCCAGCCAACCAGCCGCGTCATCACTGTCGTTGGCCCACATGTAACCAATGACCGTGCCGACCGCACTGGCAATACTTACGTATTGTACCGATCTATCCGTAGTGCGGTTGTAACGCGGCGGCCCTTCGACCTCCTTGAACTGCAGATCTTCCTCGAAGCGCGGGTTGGGTCCGCTTTCCCTGCTCATGGGTTCTTCCTTTGCTTACCTCGGCAGGACTTCGCCATAGACCTGCACCTTGCCGGCGTCATCTACGAAAACGCGCGTCACCCTGTACTTGGAGCCTCGCCCGAGAAGCAATTCACGCTCATCCACCCCGTACTTGCTCACCTTCTCGAGCCATAGCGCAGGCGTGTTCTTGGGGACCCGGAGATGATAGATGGCCTCCTTACCGGCAAAGCTCGGTACCGGATGGTTGCCGAGCGATGTGGAGAGATAGCCGTCCTCCTCGAACGTCCGGCCCTCCATGTCGAAGGGCGAGTCGATGTCGAGGTGGCCGATTCCCGTTCCCCGCACGACCATGGCGTCCTCGGGGAGGGGACGGGTGGACATCACTCTGTCCATTTCCTGGATGTCGTGCAGCACCTCCGGCCTTGGGCCGTAGCCCTCAGTGCCCCGGAGATAGCCGTTCATGTCCTTGTACGAGGGGAACGAGTCCCCCGTGTAGTCGTTGAGGGCGCGCTTCGCGGACGGGTCCAGATTGTCCACGTAGTCGTTCCAGTGCTCACGCCCGTACACGATGGCGTCGTAGTCGTCGGGGAAGGAGACAGTCCCCTTGGATACCTCGGCCGCGGCCACCGCATGCTTCTCTGCATCCGGGAGCTTGTCGAACTCCTCCGCGGAAACGTGCGGGGTGTACTTGAATTCTCCCTCGGAGCCACCGGCCCCGTGGACCGCGTCGTACCCTGCCCCCTCGCCACCTGCGTGCGGATCCACATGCCCGCTGTCCCCATGCTCCGCGGCATGCGTCGCGTCATCGCCGTGTCCGGCCACATCGTCGGTGTGATTGGAGCCGTCGTGCCCCGCGCCGTCGTGACCCGCACCGTGGGAGGCGTCGTCCGTGTGGCCGGCCGGTGGTGTGTCGTGGCCCGTTCCGTGCGGGGTGTGGCTGCCGCCGCTCGGGACATCGTGGCCGCCGGTGTGCGGTGTGCCGGTCGGTGCCTCGTGCGGTGTCGCGGCCGGTGCGTGGTCGTACGCCGTCGGCGCGTGGCCGGAGGGCGCCGGTGCGTGATCGTACGCCGTCGGCGCGTGGCCGGAGGGCGCCGGTGCGTGGCCGGAGGGCGCCGGCGTCCCGTCGAAGGTGCCGCCCGGCGTGTGGCCGGCCGGGAGGTGCTGGCCCGGCGGGTCGTAGTGGGTGCCCGGCGGGATGTCGTAGTGGCCGCCTGCCGTCACCGCGTCGGTGACGCCGTCGCCCGCCCGGACCCCGGACAGGGCCGGCTGCTGGACCGTCCAGTGCGCCGGGAGCCCCGGAGCCACCTCGTGGGGGACGGGCGTCGTGTCGATCGTGCCGTCGTGACCGATGAGGTTGCCGTTCGTGTCCAGCAGGCGGCCGTCGGGCAGGTGGACCGAGCCGTCGGGGAGGGTGGGGACGTCGATCTTCCCGATGCCCTTGAGGGCTGTGGTGACGTCGCCGATCTTGGACAGGCCCGCGCCCGCGGCCTTGCCGACATACGTCATCGGATCGATGATCCGGCCCGCCTTGCCCGCCACCGACAGCGCCCTGGCGACCGCACCCGCCTTCCCCGCACCCGACGCCGCGCCCCCCGCACCACCGGTGAACACCGTCGTCAGCACATTGAACGTCACCGCACCCGCAGCACGAGCCGGGTTCTTGCCCCACTCGTCCCACGCCACCAACGCCTTGCCCGTCTCCTTCATCGCCGTACGCGAATCACGAAACCACGACGGCAACTTGTCATCCGGCAACGCCCAGAACATCGTCCCCAGACCAGGAATCGACGAGATCGCCAACCCCGTCGCCAACTGCGCCAGACCCTTCCACGCCTGACCCATCGCATCCCAGCCACCAAAACCCACCAGCGTCCCAAGGCCCTTGATCGTGCCCCAGATCCCATCCACGATCAGCCCGTCCCACACAAAGGACTTCACCCAATGGCCGATCTCATACCAGTGGTGCTTCTCCTCCACCGGGTCACCCCAGGGAAGCTTCGCATTCTTCATATCGGCCGCATCAAACCCATACTGGTCCTTACGGTCCGAACCATCCCCCGCCACCATCTGCGTCCCACCGAACAACGCAGTGATCTTGTTGTGACACGTCCGCTCCGCCGCCCAGAACGCCGCCACCGCAGCCGTCACGTCATCACGGATCCGATTGTGCCTGTCGACCTTGTCCCCGTCGTACTCCCAGTCCTCGTCACCCCTGACCGAGTCCACAAAGGACGCCGCATCGACCTTCAACTGCTTCAGCCTGTCCACCAGCGGACGGATCTCCGTCGCATACGACGACAACGCCGACGACACCTTCTCCAAGCCGTCCGCGAAACCATCCGCCCGATCCTCGACCGGCTTCGTCGTCGCGAACAACCGCTCCGCCTCAGGCGCCGTGTAATACCCCCGCAACCCCTGAAACTGCCTGTGCACATCCCGACCCGTCGACCGGACATGCGACGCATCCGCCTTCAGATCCCCGTAATCCTTCTCCAACTGCGCCAGATCACCGGTGAACTGCGGAATCTGCTCCGGCTGGATCACGCCTTCCCCACCCCCGGCAGATCAACCCGCGGATCCGCCAGCGCCTTACGCTGCGCCTGAGCCGCCATCGCCTCATCCCCCCGCAGATACGCCGTCGTCGCATCCACCGCACCCTGCAACGACCTACCCGCCCGCGCCGCGATGAACTGCAGATCCTTCGACGCATGCTCCGCATACTGCGACAACGCAAGAGCCACCAGACCCCCCTGGGCCTTCTCCCCCTTGCCCCCACCACCCCCGCCGCCACCCTCAGCGGAGATCGTGCCCGCACTGGACGCCGCCGACGTCAGATGCTCCCCATACGCCTTCGCATGATCCCCGATATGCGACGCCGTCTCACCCGTCGTCTTCAGCACCTGCTGAATACCCTGCGGCTTCAAATCCCAGCCGGACACGACATACCCCCGTGGTAACCGATCCTGACTCCGCCTACGCCCGCGTCAGCCGATGTTGTCGACCGCCGCCTTCGCCTTCGCGATCGTCGACTGCGCCGTCGAGTCGTTCTGCTCCAACGTCGACTTCACCAGCCCGATGATGTTCTTGACCTCCTGCGACGCACGGTTCCACCGCAACTCCTTGCCGTGGTACTCATCCGCCACACCATCCGCCGTGAAGTCCGCCATCGCCGCCTTCACCTGACGGTCCCGCGCCGCGATGACCTCCTCCAAACGACCGATCACCGCCTGCAGACCACCCTGCACATCCGCCGACGCACCCGTGTCGTACGACCGACGATCCGCACCCGAACCCGCCATCACACACCACTCCCCGTGAAGAAAACGAACAACCCCGCCACACCGCGAACAACCCCGCCGCTCAGCGGAACCGCGCCCCGTCGAAGTTCGCCGCCGACATCTGACGCCGCGCGTTGTCGCCCTGCTCCTGATCACCCGAACCGAACGCCGAGTCCATACCCGACTGACCACCCAGAATCGCCGCCAGCGACGCGTTCAGCTCCTTGGTGATCCCATCCGCCCGCAACTTGAACTGATCGAACGCCACCCGCCCCGCACCGTTGAACTTCCCCTCCAACGGCTGCGCCGCCTGCACCAACTGACGGATCAACGTCCCCAGATCGTCACTCGACCCACGCGAGTCCTTCATCAACGTCGACAGGGTCTGTGCCCCCATGTCGAACTTCATCCTGCCTCCCCGTTCCGGCCGGCCCGTCGTGCCGGCTGTGCGATAGATGCGGAGCCATCTCTATCAACTCCGCGATTGCCCGTGCAATCGGCCCTCACAAGGCTGATACAAACACATGACGAAGCCGTGGGGGCATATCGGGCATCTGCCGTGCACAGGCCGGGAGTTGAGGCAAAGAGGGCGTACGGGCAGCCTGGCGGCGGCCCGTACGGCGGTAGCCGCTGCGAACGGGCTGTCCTGCGGCGGGTGTTCGTGCGGCGGGGTCGTGGCGTGAGGTTCGCCGGGGCAGGCCGCGGTCAGCGGGCGGCCTGGGCCGTCGGGCCCTCCCGGGAGATCAGGAGGAGCGCCCTGTCGTCGTTCACGTCCTTCGCCACCGCCTCGATGAGGTGCCAGGCCGCGCCGTGGAACCCCCCGGCCACATAGCGGTCGGCCTCGCCGGTGAGGCGGTCGATGCCCTCGACGATGTCACGGTCGGAGGTCTCCACCAGGCCGTCCGTGAACAGCATGAGGACGTCGCCGGGGCGCAGCGAGCCCTTCACGGAGTCGAACTGCGCGCCCTCGTAGACGCCGAGGAGCGGCCCTTCCGCCACCTTCTCCTCCCAGCGGCCGCTGCCCGCGCTGAGCTGGAGGCCCGGGGGGTGCCCGGCCGAGTACAGCTCGTAGTCGCCGGATTCCAGGTCCAGCACCAGGTGGATGGAGGTGGCGAAGCCCTCGTCCCAGTCCTGGCGGAGCAGGTAGCCGTTGGCCGCGGGCAGGAAGGCGTGCGGCGGCAGCGAACCCAGCAGTCCGCCGAACGCCCCGGACAGCAGCAGTGCGCGCGAGCCGGCGTCCATGCCCTTGCCGGAGACGTCCGTCAGGACGACTTCGAGCGTGCGGCCCCCGTTGGTGCGGGCCGCCACCACGAAGTCGCCCGAGAACGACTGCCCGCCGGCCGGTCTGAGCGCCATCTCGCGGTGCCAGCCGAGCGGCAGCTTCGGCAACTTGCTCTGGACGCGGATGCGTTCGCGCAGGTCGAAGAGCATGGTTCCGCCGCGCCGCCAGGGCACGCCGACGCGGCTGCGGAACTGTGCGATCAGGAGCCCGAAGAACCCGCAGGCCGCGACCACGAGCACCGTGCCGGGAGTGACCCGCGACACTCCCTCCGTGTAGGGGCCGAGTTTCACGGACTCGACTATGAGCGCGGTGGCGGCGGCGGCGTACAGCCCGAGCAGGCTGGAGGGCCGCAGCAGCAGGCCGCCCGCCACGATCGGCAGGACGAGGACGGTCGGGGAGCACCACACGGGGTCGACGAGGGTGGTCGCCGCGATCAGCGGGATCGTCAGCAGCAGGCCGGCCAGCGCGATCCAGTCGGAGCCGTCGCCGCGGAAGTAGTCCACGGCGGATCTGCGCACGCCGGTGCGGGCCCGGTGCCACTGCTTCTTCAACCGGGCCGTGAACGTCTCGGCTTCCGCGCGCCGCTCTCGTCCTGCTGCCATTGTTCGGGACCCTATCCATCCGACCAGCCCGTTGGCACGGGAGGTCCCACTTGTCCCCCGTCCGAGCGCGGAACTTCACAGGAACCCGCCCGCCGCGGCGCGGGAGAAATCCCCTCGCTCGTCCGGGCTTGCCCTGATAGGGATGGCCCATGACGACGGACGTACGGGTACTGCGGCAGACTGAGTGGGACCTCTGGTACGACACTCTCATCCGCGCCTTCGGCGGGGTGGACGAACCGCCCGAGGAGCGGCGGCTGTGGGACGAGCTGACCGAGCTTGACCGTTCCCTGGGCGCCTGGGACGACGACACGTGTGTGGGCACCGCCGGTGCCTTCGGCTTCCGCCTCACCGTACCCGGCGGCGCCTCGGTGCCCGCGGCGGGGATCACGATGGTGAGCGTGGCGGCCACGCACCGCCGCCGCGGGCTGCTGACGTCGATGATGCGGCGGCAGCTGGACGACATCCGCTCCTGGGGCGAACCGCTCGCCGTGCTCACCGCGTCCGAACCCGCGATCTACGGCCGGTTCGGGTACGGCGCCGCGACCTTCCACGTGAGCGCCGAGATCGACACCAGCCGGGTCCGGCTGTCCGTACCGGCCGGCACCGATGACGTACGGCTGCGGTACGCGGAGCCCGCGGCGGTCCTCGACGCGTGCGAGGCGGTCTACGCGCGGCTGGTGCCCGGCCGTCCGGGGATGCTGGCGCGGCAGCCCGGCTGGGAGCGGCTGGGACTGCTCGATCCGGAGAGCCACCGGGAGGGGGCGTCGCCGCTGCAGTGCGTCGTCGCCGAGCGGGAGGGCGCGGTCACGGGGTACGCGCGGTTCCGCACCAAGCCCGAGTGGGGGGTCGCCGGGCACGACGGCAGGGTCACCCTGACGGATCTGGCGGCGCTGGACCCGGCGACGGACGCGGCGCTGTGGCGCTTCCTGTTCGGCATCGACCTGACGACGACGCTGGTGACGCGCGGCCGGCCGGTCGACGACGCCTGGCAGTACATGGTCTCCGACCTCCGGCGCTGCCGGCCACGGCTGCGGGAGTCGTTGTTCGTGCGGCCGGTCGACGTGGGTGCGGCGCTGGAGGCACGGACGTACCAGACGCCGGTGGACGTGGTGTTCGACGTCGAGGATGCCTTCTGCCCCTGGAACACGGGGCGTTGGCGGCTGACGGGCGACCCGAAGGGCGCGTCGTGCACGCGCACCGCGGATGCGGCGGATCTGTCGCTGTCCGTACGGGAGTTGGGGGCGGCGTACCTCGGCGGTGTGTCCCTGACGGCGCTGGCGGCGGCGGGCCGGGTGCGGGAGCTGCGGCAGGGAGCGCTGGCGGAGGCGTCGACGGCGTTCGGCTCGGCGGTGGCGCCGTGGCTGCCGCACGGCTTCTGAGGGCGCCGTCCGCGGCGGGGTCGGCTACCGCCGCTGGCAGCCGGGGCACCAGAACAGATTGCGGGCGGCGAGACCGGCGGTGCTGATCTCGCCGCCACAGATGTGGCAGGGAAGGTTCGCCCTGCGGTACACGTACACCTCGCCGCCGTGGTCGTCGACGCGCGGCGGGCGGCCCATGGCCTCGGGGGTGTGTTCGGGGCGGACGGTGTCGATGCGGTTCACGCGGACGCCCTCGCGCATGAGGCCGACGAGGTCGGCCCACATCGCGTCCCACTCGGCCGGGGTGATGTCCTTGCCGGGGCGGTAGGGGTCGATGCCGTGCCGGAAGAGGACCTCGGCGCGGTAGACGTTGCCGACGCCGGCGATGACCTTCTGGTCCATCAGCAGGGCGGCGATGGTCGTACGGCTGCGGGAGACACGGCGGTAGGCGGCCGCGGGGTCGGCGTCGGCGCGGAGCGGGTCGGGCCCGAGGCGGCCGTGGACGGCGGCCTTCTCGTCGTCCGTGATCAGCGCGCAGGTGGTGGGGCCGCGCAGGTCGACGTACGAGAGCTGGTTGGCCAGGCGGAGGCGGACCGTGTCGGTGGGCGGGGGCGCGGGGGCGTCGCCGAAGGTGACCTTGCCGAAGAGGCCGAGGTGGATGTGGACCCAGTCGCTGTCGCGAAAGCCCAGGAAGAGGTGTTTGCCGTGGGCGTCGGTGGTACGCAGCTCGGCCCCGTCGAGGAGCGCGGCGGCGCCGGCGAACGTGCCCTGGGGGCTGCGGACGGTGACGGCGCCCCCGGCGAACCGTGCGGTGTAGTCCTCGGCCAGCCGGTGAATGGTGTGCCCTTCCGGCACGGTTGCCCCACCCTTTCCAGTTCCAGCACGCCGGGGACGGGCCCCGGGCCCGCCAGGGGGCGCTGCCGCCCCCTGGGCTCCTGCTCCTAGGACGGTCCTCGGACGTTCCTCGGACGGCCGGCCGGGCCGGCTCAGCCCTGCGGCTCCTGCGGGTGATGGGCCGGGATGGGCGGGAGTTCGCCGGTGGTCTCGTAGGACGACAGCATGTCGATGCGCCGCATGTGCCGCTCGTCGCCCGAGAACGGCGTGTTCAGGAACGTCTCGACGAACTTCGTCGCCTCGTCCGCCGTGTGCATCCGCGCGCCCACGGCGACGACGTTCGCGTTGTTGTGCTGCCGGCCGAGCGATGCCGTCTCCTCGCTCCAGGCGAGGGCCGCCCGGACGCCCTTCACCTTGTTCGCGGCCATCTGCTCGCCGTTGCCGGAGCCGCCGATCACGATCCCGAGGGAGCCGGGGTCCGCCGCGGTGCGCTCCGCCGCTCGCAGGCAGAAGGGCGGGTAGTCGTCCTGGGCGTCGTAGAGGTGGGGCCCGCAGTCGACGGGCTCGTGTCCCGCGGACCTGAGCCACTCGACGAGGTGGTTCTTCAGTTCGAAGCCTGCATGGTCGGAGCCGAGATACACGCGCATGGTCCGAGTGTGACACGGCCGCCGCGGATCGGCCGCGCGGGGTGCCGGCCTCGAAGAGAGGCAAGAAAGACCATGGAACCTCAAGGAAACCTCAAGTAACGATCTGGATTCAAAGGTTTCCGATTTCATTTGCCTCCGATTCACTGGACCGGCTCGTTACAACCGGCGCAAAGGAAGCACACCCTCATGACTTCGCAGCCGACCCTCACAAAGGCCGGTAACGACCCCGGCCGCCCCGGAGACCCCGGTGGCGGCCTCCAGGCCGGCCTCAAGAACCGCCATCTGACGATGATCGCCATCGGCGGTGTCATCGGCGCCGGCCTCTTCGTGGGTTCCAGCTCCGGCATCGCGACCGCCGGTCCGGGCATCCTGCTCTCGTACGCCCTCGTCGGCACGCTCGTGGTGCTGGTGATGCGCATGCTGGGCGAGATGTCCGCCGCGAACCCGACCTCCGGCTCCTTCTCCGCGCACGCGGATCGCGCGCTCGGCCGCTGGGCCGGTTTCTCGATCGGCTGGCTCTACTGGTTCTTCTGGGTGGTGGTGCTCGCCGTGGAGGCCACCGCGGGCGCCAAGATCCTCCAGGGGTGGATCCCGGCCGTGCCCCAGTGGGGCTGGGCCCTCATCGTCATGGTCGTACTGACGGCCACCAACCTCGTCTCCGTCGGCTCCTACGGCGAGTTCGAGTTCTGGTTCGCCGGGATCAAGGTCGTGGCGATCGGCGCCTTCATCGTGATCGGCGGGCTCGCCGTCTTCGGGCTGCTGCCCGGTGTCCACAGCGACAAGGCGGGGCTGGACAACCTCACCGGGCACGGCGGCTTCCTGCCCCACGGGCCCGGCGCCGTCCTCACCGGTGTGCTGCTGGTCGTCTTCTCCTTCATGGGCAGCGAGATCGCCACGCTGGCGGCCGGCGAGTCCGAGGACCCGCAGCGGGCCGTGACCAAGTCCACCAACAGCATCATCTGGCGCATCGCCGTCTTCTACCTGGGCTCGATCCTCGTGGTCGTCTCGCTGCTGCCGTGGAACGACCCCTCGATCAAGGACACGGGCTCCTACGTCGCCGCCCTCGACTCCCTCGGCATCCCGCACGCCGGTCAGATCATGAACTTCATCGTGCTGACGTCCGTGCTGTCCTGCCTCAACTCCGGGCTCTACACGGCCTCCCGGATGGCGTTCTCGCTCGGCGAGCGGGGCGACGCGCCGAAGGCGTTCGCGCGGACGAGCGGCCGCGGCGTCCCGGTGACGGCGATCGTCGCCTCCGTCGTCTTCGGCTTCCTGGCCGTCTTCTTCAACTACAAGTTCCCGGACTCGGTCTTCCTCTTCCTGGTCAACTCCAGTGGTGCCGTCGCCCTGTTCGTGTGGCTGGTGATCTGCTTCTCGCAGCTGCGGATGCGCAGGATCATCCAGCGCGAGGCGCCGGAGAAGCTGGTCGTGAAGATGTGGCTGTACCCGTATCTGACGTGGGCCACGGCCGCGCTGATCGTGCTCGTCCTCGGCTACATGCTGACCGACACGGAACACGACGGACGCGAGACCGTCCTGCTGTCGCTGCTCGTCGCCGCGGTGGTGCTCGTGATCGCCGTGGCCAGGCAGAAGCTGGGCGGCGCCCGCACCGCGGAGCCGGCCGCGGACGCCGACGAGGCCCCGGCGAAGGCCGGCGTCTGACCGGCGCACGGCTGGTGGACGAAGGGCCCCGCGGCCGTTGCCGCGGGGCCCTTCGCGCCCGCCCCCGAAACGCCGAAGAGGTTCGCCGGGCCGAAGGAGTGCTTCGGCCCGGCGAACCTCTTCGGCCGGAACTACGGCGTCACTTCCGCACGAGCTTCCAGGCGGTGGGCAGCAGGCCCATCGCCAGGGCCGCCTTCAGGGCGTCGCCGATCAGGAACGGGGTGAGCCCCGCCGCGATCGCGGCGGTCGCGGACATGCCGGTCGCCAGGGCCAGGTAGGGGACGCCGACCGCGTAGATGACCGCCTCGCCCAGCAGCATCGCGCCGGCGGTGCGCAGCACCGAACGGTCGGCGCCGCGGCGGGCCAGGGCACCCACGACGGTGGAAGCGAGCAGCATGCCGAGGACGTAACCGAAGGAGGGGGCGGTGGCGCCCGAGGCACCGCCGGCGAACCACGGCACACCGGCGACACCGGCGAGCGCGTAGAGGGCGAGCGACAGGAAGCCACGGCCGGCGCCGAGGGCCGTGCCCACCAGCAGCGCGGCGAAGGTCTGTCCGGTCACCGGTACCGGGGAGCCCGGCACGGGAAGCGAGATCTGCGCGGCGAGCCCGGTGAGCACGGCACCGCCGGCCACGAGGGCGACGTCACGGACGCGGGACGCGGGCAGCAGGTCGGCGAGGACCTCGCCGGGGCGGGCGATGGCGGTGGTGGTGCTCATGAAGGACTCACTCCGGCGGGGGAGACGGTTTGGGACACGTTGACGCTATCCCAGGCCACTTCGGCAGATCACCGTCAGCGGTCGACAAAGGGGGGAACGACGGCGTGATGGACTCCATACAAAGAGCGGGCGCTACACCCGGGTCGGCGTGACACTGGTCACTGAGGTCCGCTCGATGTGCCGACCGTGGGGTAGGGGGAGCCGACTGTAGGGTTTCACCAAACGGGGTCTCACCCGGACCACCCGGCCGTGTCACGGCTCCCATGTCACCGCCCCCGTACACTGCGTACCCCGTGCGTCCGCATAGTGGGCGGCGTGTCCCGCTGAGCGGATGACCGTCCAGACTGCGGGCGTTTCCCCGCCCCCTCTCACGCCTTGGACGAACCGCGCCCATGCCCCGCACCACCGTCGAGACCCCGTCCGAGCCGGACGTCTCCCTCTCCCACGGCCTCAAGCAGCGCCATCTGTCGATGATCGCCCTCGGCGGGGTGATCGGCGCCGGCCTCTTCGTCGGCTCCGGCGCGGGCATCGCCGCCGCCGGCGCGTCGATCGTGATCGCGTACGCCGTCTCCGGTCTGCTGGTCATGCTGGTCATGCGCATGCTCGGCGAGATGTCGGCCGCCTACCCGTCGTCGGGTTCCTTCTCGGCGCACGCCGAGCGGGCGATCGGTCCCTGGGCGGGCTTCGCCGCGGGCTGGTCGTTCTGGGTACTGCTGTGCACGGCCGTCGGCCTGGAGGGCATCGGCGCCGCGAAGATCGTCACCGGCTGGCTGCCGGGCACACCCGAGTGGGCGTGGGTGGCGCTGTTCATGCTGGTCTTCTGCGGCGCGAACCTGGCGGCGGTCAGGAACTTCGGCGAGTTCGAGTTCTGGTTCGCGGCGCTCAAGGTCGGCGCGATCGCCCTGTTCCTGGTGCTCGGCGTGCTGGCGATCGCCGGTGCCCTGCCGGGTACGGACTCGCCCGGCGCCTCGAACCTGACCGACGTCCTGCCGCACGGCGGCGAGGGACTCGTCGTCGGCCTGCTCGCGTCGGTCTTCGCCTACGGCGGCCTGGAGACCGTCACCATCGCGGCGGCCGAGTCGGAGCACCCGGTCAGGGGTGTGGCGAGCGCGGTCCGTACGGCGATGTGGCGCATCGCGCTCTTCTACGTCGGCTCGATGGCCGTCATCGTCACGCTCGTCCCCTGGAACGCGAAGGGGATCGTCGAGAAGGGCCCCTATGTGGCCGCCCTCGACCACCTCGGCATCCCGGGCGCCGGCCGGCTGATGGGCGTGGTCGTGCTGGTCGCGCTGCTGTCCGCGATGAACGCCAACATCTACGGCTCCTCGCGCATCGCGTTCTCGCTCGTGGCGCGGGGCCAGGGCCCCAGGGCGCTGGGCAGGGTCTCCGGGGGCGTGCCGCGGGCCGCCGTCCTGGCCTCGTCCGTCTTCGGCTTCGTGTGCGTCGTCCTCAGCTACTGGCGGCCGGACGACGTCTTCCCGTGGCTGCTGAACATGATCGGCGCGGTGATCCTGGTCGTCTGGATCTTCATCGCGGTCTCGCAACTGCGCCTGCGCCGCCGCCTGGAGCGGGAGGCGCCCGGGAAGCTGGTGGTCCGGATGTGGGCGTTCCCCGTGCTGACCTGGGTGGCGCTGGCGGGCATGGTGGCGATCTTCGTACTCATGGCGCGGCAGCCGGACACCCGGGTGCAGCTGTACTCGACGGGTGCGATGACGCTGTTCCTGGCGGTCGTCGGCTACGCGCGGCAGCGGGCCCGGGCCGGGAACTGACCCGCAGCGTCCCACCGGGAGACACGCGACGGCGTATTGCGGCCCGCGCCCCCGGGGCGGTATGAAGCGTGCTGCTCGTGATCGTCTTCTCACCCTTCACGCGGCAGGCGGGGAGAGGAGCGGCCCGCGCGAGGGCGCGCCTCACCCGGGCCGCCCCGTCACAGGCAGGGCACATTGAGCGACAGCAGGCCCACGGAGTCCTCGTCCACCCGGAGTTCGCTGATCGCGACGTTGTGCAGCCGCGGGAACACGCGGCGGTACTCGCCCGGCGGGATGGACAGCAGCGTGCACAGCGCCAGCCGCAACAGGGTGCTGTGCGCGACCACCAGGACGCGTCCGCCCGGGTGCGTGGCGGCGATCCGGCGCAGGGCGCCCGCCCCGCGGGCCGCGGCCGCCCGGGGATCCTCCGCCCCGGGGAAGGGGTGCGCGGCGGGATCCTCGAGGAAGGCGGCCGCACGCTTGGGATCCTCGGCCTCGAACTCGGCGAACGTACGGCCCTCCAGGACCCCGAAGCTGCATTCGCACAGGCCGGGGTCGCGGTGCGGGGTGAGGCCGAGCGCACGGCAGGCGGGCTCCGCAGTGGCGATGGCACGGGAGAGCGTGGACGTCCAGACCGCGTCGACCGGATGGGCGGCGGCCCAGCGCCCGAGTGCCTCCGCCTGGGCGCGGCCCGTGCCGGTGAGGGCCACGTCGCTCACACCCGCGTAGCGGTTCTCGTCGTGCCAGACGGTCTGCCCGTGCCGGGCCAGCAGCAGTGTCGTCCCCATGATCCCGCAGTATCCCCCGGCCTTGCGGACGCGGTCGGCGCGGAGCGGACGTCAGAGGTTGCTGAAGTCCGGTCCCTTCGTACGGGTGCGCTTGATCTCGTAGAAGCCCGGGACCGAGGCGACCGCCAGGGTGCCGTCCCACAGCTTGGCGGCCTCCTCGCCCTTGGGGGCGGGGGTGACCACGGGGCCGAAGAAGGCGAGTTGCTCGCCGTCGCCGTCCGGGACGGCGATCACCGGCGTGCCCACCTCCTGGCCGACCTTGTCGATGCCGTCCTTGTGCGAGGCGCGCAGTTCCGCCTCGAACTCGAAGTCCTCCTGGTCGGCGTATTCGATCAGGTCCGCGGGCAGGCCGGCCTCTTCGAGCGCGGCGGCCATCGCCTCCCGCGTCGGGCCCTCGCCCAGGTTGTGGAATCGGGTGCCGAGCGCCGTGTACAGCGGTCCGAGGACCTGCGCGCCGTGCTTCTGCCACGCCGCGGTCACCACGCGCACGGGCTGCCACGCCTGGGTGGCGAGCATCTCCCGGTACTCCTCGGACAGCTGGTCCAGCTTGTCCTCGTTGAGCACCGCGAGGCTCATGATGTGCCACCGGACCTCGATGTCACGGACCTTCTCCACTTCCAGGACCCAGCGGGAGGTCATCCAGGCCCACGGGCACAGCGGGTCGAACCAGAAGTCGACCGGGGTCCTGCCTGAGGGGGTCGCCGTCTCGGACATGGCTCTCCTCGATAGATATTGGTTGATCTGAAAACAATCACGGCCGGTGCCGCCATTCCCGGGTTCCCCGCGGGTGCGCCCGGTGTTCCGTGTCAGGGGCACATGGCAGGATCGGTCCTGTTCACCCCGTCCAGCCGTCCAGAAAGAGGGAGTGGCGCCCGTGCCCGGTGAGAATCTGTCCCGCGACGAGGCCCGGGAGCGGGCCGCCCTGCTGTCCGTCGACGGGTACGACGTGTCGCTCGACCTGCGCTCCGCCGTGGGCGGCACACCCGGCGCAGCGGGCGGCGAGCCGCGCACCTTCCGGTCGCTCACCACGATCCGCTTCCGCTGCGCGGAGCCGGGGGCCGCCACCTTCGCCGACCTGATCGCCCCGAGCGTCACCGCGGTCTCCCTCAACGGCAAGGACCTCGACCCCGGGGAGGTCTTCGACGGCACCCGCGTCCGGCTGGAGGACCTGGCCGCCGAGAACGAACTCGTCGTGGACGCGCAGTGCGCCTACTCCCGCACCGGTGAGGGCCTGCACCGCTTCGTCGACCCGGAGGACGGCGAGGTCTATCTGTACACCCAGTACGAGCCCGCCGACTCCCGGCGCGTCTTCGCGAACTTCGAGCAGCCGGACCTCAAGGCCCCCTTCCGCTTCGAGGTCCGCGCCCCGGACGGCTGGACGGTGTGGAGCAACGGCGCCGGCGAACTGCGCGACGGGGTCTGGCGATTCGCGGAGACGAAGCCGATCTCGACCTACATCACCGCGGTGGTGGCGGGCCCCTACCACTACGCCACGGACACCTACACCCGCGCCTTCGAGGACGGCACGACGCTGGAGATCCCGCTCGGCGCGATGTGCCGCAAGGGCCTGGCGAGGCACTTCGACGCGGACGACGTCTTCCTCGTCACCAAGCAGGGCCTGGACTTCTTCCACGACCACTTCGACTACCCGTACCCCTTCGGGAAGTACGACCAGGCGTTCGTGCCCGAGTACAACCTGGGCGCGATGGAGAACCCCGGGATGGTCACCTTCCGCGAGGAGTTCATCTTCCGCGGCAAGGTCACCCAGGCGGCGTACGAGCGCCGGGCCAATGTGATCCTGCACGAGATGGCGCACATGTGGTTCGGCGACCTGGTCACCATGGTGTGGTGGGACGACCTGTGGCTGAAGGAGTCCTTCGCCGACTTCATGGGCTCCTTCTCCCAGGTGGAGGCCACCCGCTTCACCGACGGCTGGATCACCTTCGCCAACAACCGCAAGGCATGGGCGTACCGCGCCGACCAGCTGCCGTCGACGCATCCCATCACGGCGGACATCCGCGACCTGGAGGACGCCAAGCTCAACTTCGACGGCATCACGTACGCCAAGGGCGCGTCGGTGCTGAAGCAACTGGTGGCGTACGCGGGGCGGGAGGCGTTCCTGGAGGGCGCGCGCCGCTACTTCAAGCGGAACGCCTACGGCAACACGCGTCTCGGCGACCTGCTGTCGGTCCTGGAGGAGACCAGCGGCCGGGACATGGCGGCCTGGGCGCGCTCCTGGCTGCAGACGGCGGGCGTCAACTCCCTGACGCCGCAGGTGCTGCTGGGCGACGACGGGCGGATCGCCGAGCTGTCCGTGCTCCAGGAGGCCGCGGAGTCGACCGCATCCAACCATGCGGCTCCACCGCGTGGCGAACTGCGGCCGCACCGCGTGGCGGTGGGCCTGTACCGCGACGAGGCGGGCGCGCTCGTGCGGTACGCGCGTGCCGAGATCGACGTGCACGGCCCGCGTACGGTGGTCGGGGAGCTGGCCGGTGCCGAGGCCCCGGACCTGGTCCTGGTCAACGACGACGACCTGACGTACTGCAAGATCCGTTTCGACGACACGTCGCTGGCGACGCTGAAGGACCGTCTCGGCGACGTCACCGACCCGCTGGCGCGGGCCCTGTGCTGGTCGGCGCTGTGGAACCTGACGCGGGACGCGCTGCTGCCGGCGCGGGACTTCGTCGGCCTGGTGCTGCGGTTCTCCGGCCGCGAGTCCGACATCGGCGTGCTCCAGATGCTGCACACCTGGGCGAACTCGGCGCTGACGTACTACGCGGCACCCGAGTGGCGGCGGCCCGGGTGGCGGCTGCTGGCGCAGGGGGCGCGGCGCGAGCTGCGGCAGGCGGAGCCGGGCAGCCAGCACCAGCTGACGTGGGCGCGGTTCTTCGCGGCGGTGGCGGAGGAGGAATCCGATCTGAAGCTGCTGCGGGGGCTGCTGGAGGGCACGGAAAAAATCAACGGCCTGGACGTGGACCAGGAGCTGCGCTGGGCGTTCCTCGGGCCGCTGGCCGCGCACGGGGCCGCGGACGAGTCGGTGCTCGCGGCGGAACTGGCCCGTGACGACACGGCGTCCGGCAAGCGCCACCAGGTCCGCTGTCTGGCGGCGCGCCCCTCGGCGGCGGTCAAGGCCCAGTCCTGGGCCCAGGTCGTCGAGTCGGACACGTTGTCGAACGCACTCGTGGAGGCGACCATCGCGGGCTTTGTGCAGCCGTCGCAGCGTGAGCTGCTGGCGCCGTACGCGGAGAAGTACTTCGCGGTGATCGAGCGGGTGTGGGCGCAGCGTTCCATCCAGATCGCGATGGACGTGGTGAGGGGGCTGTTCCCCTCGCTCCGCGACTCGCGGGAGACGCTGGACGCGACGGACGCGTGGCTCGCGGCGCACGAGGACGCCCCGCCGGCCCTGCGGCGGCTGGTGCTGGAGGCGCGCGACGACCTGGCGCGCGCCCTGCGCGGGCAGGCGTGCGACGCGGAGGCCGCGCGGTAGGACCGTGTTCCGCACGGGTGGGCGCCCCCGGTCACGCCGGGGGCGCCCACCCGTGTGCAGCGGGGTGTGCCGGCGCAGGCGGGCGGTTGACGTGTGCCGGCGAACGACAGTTACGAAATACGGGCATCCCACCCGTAACCCGTCCGCACCGCCGCCCGGACCAGCCTCTTCCGGTGGTCGAACACGCGTACTTGAGCGCCCTGTTGTCCGCATTCGTCGACAGACGTGTAACAGCGGTTAGCGGACGGATCCCGCGCGGGAACTCCGGGGGCATGACCCACAACCCCCCGCTCTCCCCACGGCCTCTGCGCCATCTCACCGATGTGCAGCGCCGGGTGCTGACCACCACCCAGCTGCGCGCCCACGGTGTGACGGCCGCCGAGACCAACGACCACTGCCGGCCCGGCGGCCCATGGCAGCAGTTGCTGCCGGGCGTGTACCTGCTGCACCCGGGCCCCCCGACCGCCGAGGAGCGCCTGCACGCGGTGCTGCTCTACGCGGCGCGCTCCTCGCTCGCCGGCCCGGCGCCCGCGGTGCCGTCCCAGCCGGGCGCCGGGGGCCCGCGCGGCCCGCTGCCCTACGCGGACGCGATGATCACGGGCCTGGCCGCGCTGACGCTGTACGGTTTCGCCTGCGCGCCCTCACTGCCGGCGCTGGAGACGATCGACGTCCTGGTCCCGCGGCTGCGGCGGCTGCGCAGCACCGGCTGCGCCCGGGTGATCCGCACCCCGTCGCTGCCCGCGCCGCGCCTGGTGACCGGCGTGCCCGTCGCACCCGTGCCGCGCGCCCTGGCCGACGCGGTGGCCCGGTTACCGGACGCGGGCGCGGTCCGCCGCCTGCTGACCGAGGCGGTACGCGGAGGCCACTGCGAACCGGCGGCGGTGGTACGGGAGCTCAACCAGGCGAAGCTGCTGGGGCGGCCGCACCTGGTGGACGCCGTCGACTCGCTCCTGGCCGAGGGCCGGGCGATCGCGGAGGAGCGCCTGTACCGGATGGTGCGGGAGCACGGCCTGCCGGACCCGGTCTGGAACGTGGACCTGCGGCTGCCCGGCGGCCCCTGCCTCGGCGGCCTGGACGCGTACTGGCCCGAGCAGGCGGTCGCGCTGGAACTGGACACCCGCGCGCCGCGGCAGAGCGACCCGCGGGACGACGAGCCGCCCTCGGAGTACGCCCGCAAGCGGGAACTGCTGGAGCGGTTCGGCATCACGGTCGTCCACCTCACGCCGAAGAAGCTGCGGGACGCCCCGGAGCAGCAGGCGACGGTGGTGCGCACCGCGCTGATGGCGGCGGCGGACCGGGAGCCGGCCGCGTATGTCGTGGTTCTGCCGCGGTAGTGGGCGGCCGGGGCCGGCATCGGGAGGGGACGCGGGTCGGGTCCGCCCGGCCGCCCCGTATCCGGCCCCGTATAGCCGCCCCGTATCCGGCCCCCGTATACCGGTGGCACCGCTGCGGTCCCGGTGTGACGATGACCGGATGACGGAGATGGCCGGATGACCGACCCGATCGACGCCACGATCAGGACCGCCGACGGGCGGCGGTATCACGTCCGGGAGGCCGAGCCGCGGGACGAGCCGGAGGTCCTGGCGCTGTTCGAGGCGGGCACCGCGTACGTGGAGGCGGCCACCGGCCTGCCCTCCGGGCCCGCCGACCTGCAGAGCCTGAACTACGGCCTGCCGCCGGGGGCCGACTGGCAGGACAAGCGGATCCTCGTGGTGACCGAGGGCACCGGCGGCCCGCTGGTCGGCGTCGTCGACGCGGTGCTGCGCTTCCCGGCGCCGGACGCGTGCGCGGTGGGCCTGTTCCTGCTGCACCCGTCGCTGTGGGGGACCCGCACGGGCCCGGCGGTGGCCACCGCGCTGCTGGAGCGGGCGGCCGCGTCAGGCATCGGCAGGGTGACGGCGACCGTCCCGGTGGGCTGGGAGCGCGGCCGCCGCTTCCTGTCGTCGCTGTCCTTCCACCTCACGGGCCCAGCGGCGCGGGGCCCGGCCACCGCGAACCGGTCGACGGGCCCGAGGGAGGCCGCGGTGCAGAAGGCGGAACTGCTCCTGGCACCGGCACCCTGAGCGCACCCGCGCGCCCCGTCCTGCGCCGGCCGAGCCGGCGGCCGGCGCCGGGCCCCGTGTCAGGGGGACGGGCTCGCCGGGCGGCCGGTGGGTGGTCGTTCGCGCCACAGGGTGAGGGCCGTGTCCATCAGGCGGACCCGGGGCAGTGACGGCACCTCGTCCAGCGGGTGCCAGGCCGCCATGTCGGTGGAGCCGCCGGTCTCGTGGCGCAGTTCGCCACCGGTGATCCGGACCTCGTAGACGAGCCGTACCCCGTGGTGGTCGACGGTGCGCCCCAGACGGCGCGGGAGGCGGCGGCGGACCGAGTCCACGCCGAGCAGGCCGGTGATCTCGACGTGGAAGCCGGTCTCTTCGGCCACCTCCCGCAGGACGGTGTCGTAGGGGTCCTCGCCGTGTTCCATGCCACCGCCGGGCAGGGTCCACTCGGGCGTGCCGCGGGCGTCACGGCCGCGGGCGAGCAGGAGTCGTCCGTCGCGAACACAGACGGCGTAGGCCGCCACCCTCAACTTCTGGCGCACAGGGAGACGTTAGTACGCCGGGTCCGGATCGGCAGGCGAGTATGCGGGCGCGGACCAGCGCAGCGGCACCGCCGACCGGGTGCCGGCCGTCTGCGCCACCGTGAAGCGGACCGTGCGGTCGCCGTCCGCGCCGAACTCCGTCCGCGCCGAACTCCGTCCGCGCCTCACCCGACAGGCGCAGCGTCCGGCCCGTCGTCCGGTCCGGGAACAGCAGGCCCGCGCGGGGCCCGGCCCGGCCGGCCACCCGCGACGTCGCGGAACGGCACCCGCCGCTGGTGCTCCATGGCCACCTGCGGCAACCGCGCGAAGGCTTCCCGCCACTGTGCGCGCACGCGTGAGAGCCGAGGCCCGCGGACTACGCGCGTAGGGGGCGGCCGGAACGCCGGATTGCCCCTTCCCGTGCCACTACGTCCCCGATGGCGCATGGCGGGATTGCGCCATGACTCCATCCCCTCCCGGTCAACTCTCCCCAAACATATGCCCCTTGGGTAAAGCTGAGCGGTCACCCGGACCCGACATCCGGACGACCGTGGCGAGGACCGATCGATCTTCCGGTCCGGGCCGCACCGCTTTCGTTCCTTTACCTACAAGGGATGCCGATGACCACCGACCCTCACCGCACCCCGGCAACGGGCGCGAGACGCATGGCCCGGACAGCCGCGGCCGCGGGTCTCGTGGCCGCCCTCTCCGCGGCCGGACCGATACCCCTGGCCCACTCCGCCGACCAGCGTCCCACCGCCGACCCGGCCGTCAAGTCCGCGGCCGCCAAGCTCGGTTCGGAGGACGCCGACCTGCTCGCCGAGGCCAAGGCCGACGGCGCCAAGAACGTCACCATGATGATCGCGACCGCGCCCGGGCAGACCGAGCAGGTCGCCCAGCAGATGGACGCGGTCAAGGGCGGCTCCGTGGGCCGCACCTACGACCGGCTCGGCTACGTCCGCGCCACCGTGCCGACGGGGAAGGCGGACGCGGCCATCGCCGCCGCCGCGAAGCTCTCCTCCGTGCACGCCATCGACCTGCGGCAGGAGATCCCGCTCGACGACCCGGCGCCGAGCGCCGACGCCGCGAAGGGCTCCTCCTCCCAGGGCACGGCCGGCTACTCCGGCCCCGGCGAGAACACCCCCGCCGTCAACCCGTACAACCCGTCCTTCGAGACGGGCGCCGTGGAGTTCGTCCAGCGGCACCCGCAGGCGGACGGCCGGGGCGTCACCATCGGCATCCTCGACTCCGGCGTGGACCTCGGCCACCCGGCGCTGCAGAAGACCACCACCGGCGAGCGGAAGATCGTCGACTGGGTGACCGCCACCGACCCGATCGTGGACGGCGACGCCACCTGGCGCCCGATGGTCAGCGCGGTGTCCGGACCGACCTTCACCTACGGCGGCAAGACCTGGACGGCGCCGTCGGGCTCGTACGCGGTCAGCGTCTTCAAGGAGTCCGTGACCGCGGGCGGTGACGCCAAGGGCGACGCGAACCGCGACGGCGACACGACCGACTCCTGGGGCGTCCTCTACGACGCGGCGGCCGGAACGGTCCGCGTCGACCTGAACAACAACAACGACTTCACCGACGACGAGCCGATGAAGCCGTACAAGGACGGCTTCCAGATCGGCTACTTCGGGACCGACGACCCGGCGACCGACGTCGTCGAGCGGCAGCCCTTCGTCGTGGAGATACGCAAGGACGTGCCGATGGACCCCTACGGCGGGTCCTGGGTCGGCAAGAAGGCCGACTTCGTCAACATCGGCGTCATCGAGTCCGAGCACGGCACCCACGTGGCGGGCATCACCTCGGCGAACGGCCTGTTCGGCGGGAAGATGAACGGTGCCGCGCCGGGCGCGAAGATCGTCTCCTCCCGCGCCTGCACCTGGAGCGGCGGCTGCACCAACGTCGCGCTCACCGAGGGCATGATCGACCTCGTCGTCAACCGCGGCGTCGACATCGTCAACATGTCCATCGGCGGCCTGCCCGCGCTCAACGACGGCAACAACGCGCGCGCCGAGCTGTACACGCGCCTCATCGACACCTACGGCGTCCAGCTGGTGATCTCCGCGGGCAACTCCGGCCCCGGCGCCAACACCATCGGCGACCCCGGCCTCGCCGACAAGGTGATCTCCGTCGGCGCGGGCATCTCCCGGGCCACCTGGGCCGCCAACTACGGCTCCCAGGTCACGAAGACGTACGCGATGATGCCCTTCTCCTCGCGCGGCCCGCGTGAGGACGGCGGCTTCACTCCGACGCTCGTCGCGCCCGGCGCCGCGATCAACTCCACCCAGACCTGGCTGCCGGGCTCCCCGGTCGCCGAGGCGGGCTACTCGCTGCCGGCCGGCTACTCCATGCTCCAGGGCACCTCGATGGCCTCCCCGCAGGCCGCCGGCGCCTCGGCCCTGCTCCTGTCGGCCGCCAAGCAGAAGGGCATCGACCTGACGCCCGCGACGCTGCGCACGGCCCTGACCTCGACGGCCCACCACATCAAGGGTGTTCAGGCGTACGAGGAGGGCGCGGGACTCATCGACATCGTGGACGCCTGGGACACGATCAAGGACGGCGCCGCCGCCCACGACGCCGCGACATCCGACTACGTGGTGAAGGCCCCGGTCGACACCGCGATCGACTTCGCGCTGAAGACCCCGGGCTTCGGCACGGGCCTGTACGACCGCGAGGGCGGCCTCAAGGCCGGTGAGCGGAAGACGTACGACGTCACCGTCACCCGCACCTCCGGCCCCGACCGGGCGGTGTGGCACACGCTGCGCTTCGAGAACAACGCCGGTGACACCTTCCGCATCGTCGGCTCCGGCCTGGTGAGGCTGCCGCTCGGCCAGCCGGTCACCGTCAAGGTCCAGGCCGCTCCCTCGTCCGCGGGCGTCAAGAGCGCGATCCTGGAGGTCGACGACCCCTGGACGGAGGGGGTCGACAAGCAGATCCTGACCACCGTCGTGGTCTCGACGCCCGTCGCGTACACCTACTCGGCGTCGGGTTCGGTGCAGCGCAACAGCACCCGGTCGTACTTCGTGACCGTCCCCGAGGGCGCGAAGTCGCTGGAGGTCGCGATGAGCGGGCTGCAGGACAAGAGCCAGACGCGGTTCATCGCGATCCACCCGTACGGCGTCCCGGTCGACAGCACCTCGACGCCGAACTGCTACAACAACTACCTCGACGGCAACGGCTGCAGGCCCGACGTGCGGTCGTACGCGGACCCGCAGGCCGGCGTCTGGGAGATCGAGGTCGAGTCGCGCCGCACGTCGCCGCTGCTCGACAACCCCTACCGGCTGGACGTCGCCGTCCTCGGCGCGGCCTTCGACCCGGAGACCGTGACCGTGCCCGAGGCCAAGGTCGGCACCCCGGCCGCCGTCTCCTGGAAGGTGACCAACTCCTACGCGGCCCTCGACGGGGCGCTCAAGGGCGGCCCGCTCGGCTCCTCGAAGACGGACCGGCCGACCATCAAGGACGCCGAGACGCAGACGACCACGGTCGAGGTGCCCGCGGGCGCCACGTCGCTGGACGTCGCCATCGGCAACGTGTCCGACACCGCCGCCGACCTCGACCTGACGGTCTACGACGCGAACGGCAAGCAGGTCGCGCAGTCCGCTGACGGCGACTCCGAGGAGTCGGTGCACATCGCCTCGCCCGCCGCCGGGACGTACACCATCGAGATCGCGGGCTACTCGGTCCCGTCCGGCTCGACGGCGTACGACTACCGGGACGTGTTCTTCTCCCCGGCGCTCGGCCGGGTCGCCGTCGACGAGTCGGCTCCGGTGAAGCTCGGCACGGGTGACTCCGCGACGGTGTCCGGCACGGTCACCGCGGCCGCGGCGGCGCCCGAGGGCCGGGAGTTCTTCGGCCAGGTCCAGCTGGTGAACGGCCGCGGCACGGTCGCGGGCGTGGGCAGCGTGAAGATCGAGAAGGTCACGCCGTAGCGGTGGCTGTGGCAGGAGCACCGGCCGGTGTCCGGCCGGTGCCGCCCGGGGCGGGCGTCCGCTGGTGCAGCGGGCGCCCGCCCCGTGTCATGGCGTACAGGTGATCGTGCGGGACGCCGGCAGCGCGTCGAGGATGAGGGCGCGCTCGCGGGCGATCTCCGCCTCCCCGGTGACCCAGCGGTCCGCCACCGCCGCGCCGGGCCGGACGCCGACCAGGACGTGCTCGCCCTCACGCGGCCGAGGACCGTCGTCCGGGTCCATGAGGAAGCTCACCTCGTCCTTGCCGCTCGCGGGTTTGTAGAAGCGATCGACGCTCACCGTGACCCGGTACCGGCTGCCGTCGGGCACGTTCCGCAGGCCGGTCACCCTGCCCTCCACGACCAACCGGGCGCAGGCGAGGTACCCGGCCTCGTCGCGGGAGTCCCCCGCGCGGCTGTCGGACGCCTTCGCACCCGCACTGCTGTCGGCCCCGGGCCCGCCGTGCGCGACGAGCCATCCCGTCCCGAGCACCACGGCGGTGACGACCGCCGTGACGAGGACGCCGAAACCGAGTGCGCGGACGCCGGGCCGGCGCCGGCGCCTCCGCGACGGCCTCGGCGCCGGCCGGGGCGTCCCTACGGGCGTCCCTACGGGCATCCCGGCGGGCGTCCCGACGGCCGTCCCGACCGGCGCGGGCCGCGCCGCGGGCCGCGCGAGCGTGTCCCCGATGATCCCCAGTTGCTCCCGCAGCAGCGCCACATCCGCCCGTGCCGCCCGGTACTCGGCCGTGAAGGCGGCATCGTCGCGCGCCTCGTCCGGCAGCGGCTCGCCGGTGATCGCGGCCAACAGCGCGTCGGCGCCGTCGTACTCGGCGGCCACGTCACACCACCTCGTCCTCGTGCAGACGGTCGCGCAGCGCGCGGACCGCCGAGTGGAGCCTGCTCTTGACCGTGCCCTCGGGGATGCCGAGTTCCTCCGCGATCCCCCGGACCGGCAGATCAGCGTAGAAACGCAGCACGAGGACCTGGCGCTGGGGACCGGGCAGCTCGTCCAGTCCCTGGGCGACTGCGAGCGAGAGCAGGCGGGAGTCCTCACCGCAGGGCTGCTCCGCCGGCCGCAGCGCGGCCAGCCGCTCACCGAGCCGCTCCTGGCGGCGCCTTGCCCGGTGCCAGTCCATCGCCAGGTTGGAGGCGACGACCGCCGCCCAGGCCGACAGGTCGCGCGGTGCCTCACGCCCGCTCGCGGTCCGCTCCAGCAACCGCAGGCGGACCTGCTGCACCCCGTCCGGCAGGTCCGCCTGCGGCACTCCGCCGAGCGCGAGCACCGCCCGCACCCGCCGTTCCTGGGCCGCGTCCAGGGGGTCGTCCACCGCGTGGTCCGCCCCCGGCCCGCGGCGGGCCTTTCTGCGCAGCACGGCCGCCCCTCCCCTCGTGTGTTTCCCCTACGACGCCGGGGAGGGGCAGAACGTTCGCCCGCCGGCGTGTCTTCTCCTGCGGGCGGACCGACGCCGGCGTGCGGACCGACGGAGTCGTGGAGGCCGCGTCATCGACACGTCCGTGGAGGCGTACGTCACACCGGGCCCCGAACCGGGGCGAGGGTCACGTACGAGCCGTACGGCGCGCCCCGCCCGCCGGTGCCCGGAGCTGGACGATCGCCCGGCCCCGGTGCGGCGGACCCGTACGGCTTCCGGTGCGCGGGGCGTTCCGGGCGGATATCTCCGGATCGGGACGGGCGGCCCGCCGGGTCGTCGGGCCGGGGGCCGAGCCCGGGTCCCGTCCCAGCCCTCGGGCAATGGATTGGACACGCGGGCCGGGGTGAGACGCATGATGGAGAGGCCCCGGTCATGCGGGCCGGCACACGCAAGCCAGGTAAAGGAGTCGCCGTGAGGGTCGGAATCGTCGGAGCCACCGGTCAGGTCGGCACGGTCATGCGCAGGATTCTGGCCGAGCGGAACTTCCCGGTCGACGAGCTGCGCCTGTTCGCCTCGGCCCGTTCGGCGGGGACGGTCCTCGACGGGGTGACCGTGGAGGACGCGGCGACCGCCGACTACACGGGGCTGGACATCGTGCTGTTCTCCGCGGGCGGCGCGACCTCGAAGGCGCTAGCCGAGAAGGTCGCCTCGCAGGGCGCGGTCGTGATCGACAACTCCTCGGCCTGGCGCCGTGACCCGGACGTGCCACTGGTGGTGTCCGAGGTGAACCCGCACGCGATCGCGAACCGGCCCAAGGGCATCATCGCCAACCCGAACTGCACGACGATGGCCGCGATGCCGGTGCTGAAGCCGCTGCACGCCGAGGCGGGCCTGGAGGCGCTCGTCGTCGCCACCTACCAGGCCGTGTCCGGCTCCGGCCTCGCGGGCGTCGCGGAGCTGCACGGGCAGGCGCAGAAGGTGATCGCCGACGCCGACAAGCTGACGCACGACGGGGAGGCGGTCGACTTCCCGGAGCCGCAGGTCTACAAGCGCCCGATCGCCTTCAACGTGGTGCCCTTCGCCGGCAACCTCGTCGACGACGGCCTGAACGAGACCGACGAGGAGCACAAGCTCCGCAACGAGTCCCGCAAGATCCTGGAGATCCCCGGGCTGAAGGTCTCCGGCACCTGTGTACGGGTCCCGGTCTTCTCCGGCCACTCCCTCCAGGTCAACGCCCGCTTCGCGCGCCCGCTGACGGTGGAGCGCGCGACGGAGCTGCTGGCCGCCGCCCCGGGCGTGGTCCTCTCCGACATCCCGACCCCGCTCCAGGCGGCCGGCAAGGACCCGTCGTACGTGGGCCGCATCCGCACGGACGAGACGGTGGAGCACGGCCTCGCCCTGTTCGTCTCCAACGACAACCTCCGCAAGGGCGCGGCCCTCAACGCCGTGCAGATCGCGGAGCTGGTGGCCGCGGAGCTCAGGGGCTGACACCGGCGCACACGGTCGGCGGGCCCGGCGGGATCAGTCCCTGCGGACCTCGAACTGGAAGCAGCCGTACTCGACGGCCCGGACGTGGACGAGTGCGACCTCCGGATCCGCGAACGCCTCCGCGAAGGCGTCGTCGAAGTCCTCCGCGCCCGCCACCAGGCGTCCGCCCAGGATGTGCCCGTCGGCCGAGTAGCGGCGGACCGTGCGGTGGGCGCCCGGGAACGGGTAGCCGTCCCCGTCGGGTCCGCCGCACTCCTCGGCGTGGACGAACACCGGCCCCTGCTCGTCGTAGGCCCCCGGCCGGGCGCCGGTCTCCGCCGCCCAGCGGCGCAGCGGGGCGTAGGAGACGAGGGCGATGCGCTCCCCCGGGGCGCTGCGGCGCAGGCAGCACCGCAGGGGCGCGCCGCCCTCCTCGTCGGTCACGGGAGCCATCGCCCGCCCCGCGTCGTCGCGCTCCCGCAGGTCCCGCAGGACGGCCGGGGGGATGGGACGGGCCCTGTAGGCCGTGGCGGGCGTCGTAGCGTCCGTCGTCACCACTGTGATCGTCTCTGAGGTCGTCTCTGTCGTCATGCGCCCAGACTCGCGCGCGGCGGCCACGGCCACCGGCGGGATATGGACATCGCATTCGGTGCCCCGGGGGTGCCCGGCGGCGGCCGCGGCGGCGGCGGACGGCCGCCCGGCACCGGGCCCCGAACAGCGCGGACGGCACCGCACACACCTGCTCGTCGCCCGGCGTTCTGCCGTGGAAGGATGGCGCAACCCACACATAACGAGGAGATGACCGCGTGCCTGGCACAAACCTGACTCGCGAAGAGGCACAGCAGCGGGCGAAGCTGCTGACCGTTGACTCGTACGAGATCGATCTCGACCTCTCCGGCGCGCAGGAGGGCGGCACCTACCGGTCCGTGACCACGGTGCGCTTCGACTCCGCCGAGACCGGTGCGGAGTCCTTCGTCGATCTGGTGGCCCCTACCGTCCACGAGATCACCCTCAACGGTGATCCGCTCGACCCCGCCGAGGTCTTCGAGGATTCGCGGATCGCCCTCCCGGGGCTGCTGGAGGGCCGCAACGTGCTGCGTGTGGTCGCCGACTGCGCGTACACCAACACCGGCGAGGGACTTCACCGTTTCGTCGACCCGGTCGACCAGCAGGCGTACCTCTACACCCAGTTCGAGGTGCCGGACGCCCGGCGGGTCTTCGCCTCGTTCGAGCAGCCGGATCTCAAGGCCACCTTCCAGTTCACCGTGAAGGCCCCCACCGGCTGGACCGTCGTCTCCAACTCGCCCACGCCGGAGCCGAAGGACGACGTCTGGGTCTTCGAGCCGACGCCGCGGATCTCGACGTATGTCACGGCGCTGATCGTGGGCCCTTACCACTCCGTGCACAGCGTGTACGAGAAGGACGGGCGGAGTGTCCCGCTCGGCATCTACTGCCGGCCCTCCCTTGCCGAGTTCCTCGACTCGGACGCGATCTTCGACGTGACCCGGCAGGGCTTCGAGTGGTTCCAGGAGAAGTTCGACTACGCCTACCCGTTCAAGAAGTACGACCAGTTGTTCGTGCCGGAGTTCAACGCGGGCGCGATGGAGAACGCGGGCGCGGTCACCATCCGCGACCAGTACGTCTTCCGCTCCAAGGTGACGGACGCGGCGTACGAGGTGCGTGCGGAGACGATCCTGCACGAGCTGGCCCACATGTGGTTCGGCGACCTGGTGACCATGGAGTGGTGGAACGACCTGTGGCTGAACGAGTCGTTCGCCACCTACACCTCCATCGCCTGCCAGGCGTACCACCCCGAGTCGCGATGGCCGCACTCCTGGACGACGTTCGCCAACTCCATGAAGACGTGGGCGTACCGGCAGGACCAGCTGCCGTCGACCCACCCGATCATGGCCGAGATCCGGGACCTGGACGACGTCCTCGTCAACTTCGACGGCATCACCTACGCCAAGGGCGCCTCGGTCCTCAAGCAGCTCGTCGCGTACGTCGGCATGGACGCGTTCTTCGCGGGCGTGCAGGCCTACTTCAAGCGGCACGCGTACGGCAACACGCGCCTGTCGGATCTGCTGGGCGCCCTGGAGGAGACCTCCGGCCGCGATCTGAAGACCTGGTCGCGGAAGTGGCTGGAGACCGCGGGCATCAACGTCCTGCGCCCGGAGATCGAGACGGACGCGAACGGGGTCATCACCTCCTTCGCCGTCCGCCAGGAGGCCCCGGCGCTCCCGGCCGGTGCCAAGGGCGCAGTATCCGATGACGCGACTCCGTCGCGTGGGACCCTCCGCCCGCACCGCATCGCCATCGGCCTCTACGACCTCGACGACGACAGCGGCAAGCTGCTGCGCGACGAGGCCGGCCGGATCGAGCTGGACGTCGACGGTGAGCTGACGCCGGTGCCGCAGCTGGCCGGCCGTCGGCGCCCGGACGTGGTCTTGCTCAACGACGACGACCTGTCGTACGCGAAGGTTCGCCTGGACGAGCGGTCCCTCGCCTTCGTCACCGGGCACCTGGGCGACTTCGAGTCGTCGCTGCCGCGCGCCCTGTGCTGGGCCTCGGCCTGGGACATGACCCGCGACGCGGAGCTCGCCACCCGCGACTATCTGTCCCTCGTCCTGTCCGGCATCGGCAAGGAGTCGGACATCGGTGTCGTGCAGTCGCTGCACCGCCAGGTCAAGCTGGCGATCGACCTGTACGCCGACCCGTCCGCGCGCGAGGCGCTGCTGACCCGGTGGACGGATGCCACCCTCGCGCATCTGCGGGCCGCCGAGCCCGGCAGCGATCACCAGCTGGCGTGGGCGCGCGCCTTCGCGGCGACCGCCCGTACGCCGGAGCAGCTGGACCTGCTGGAGGCGCTCCTGGACGGGTCGGAGACCGTCGAGGGGCTGGTCGTGGACACCGAGCTGCGCTGGACGTTCCTGGAGCGGCTCGCGGCGGTGGGCCGCTTCGACGAGGCGGAGATCGCGGGCGAGCTGGAGCGCGACAAGACGGCGGCCGGTGAGCGGCACGCGGCGACCGCCCGGGCCGCCCGTCCGACCCCGGAGGCGAAGGCCGAGGCGTGGGCGTCGGTGGTGGAGTCCGACAAGCTGCCGAACGCGGTGCAGGAGGCCGTGATCGCGGGCTTCGTCCAGACCGACCAGCGCGAACTGCTCGCCCCGTACGCGGACGCGTACTTCGAGTCGGTCAAGGACGTCTGGGACTCCCGTTCCCACGAGATGGCCCAGCAGATCGTGGTCGGGCTCTACCCGTCGATCCAGGTCTCCCAGGAGACCCTGGAGAAGACCGACGCCTGGCTGGCCTCTGCCGACCCCAGCCCCGCGCTGCGGCGCCTGATCTCGGAGTCCCGCGCGGGCATCGAACGCGCCCTGAAGGCACAGGCGGCGGACGCGGCGGCACGGTAGTCACCGCTACGACGAGGGCGCCCGGTGCCCGGCCGGGCGCCCTTTCGTGCGCTCAGCGCCTGCCGGGGGTGCGGCACGCCGCCGAGGACGCCCGCCCGCCGGCGGGAGACCCGGCTCGGTCTCTGCCGTGGCGGGTGCCGATCTCGCGCAGCGACAGGACGACGGACGCGAGGTCGAGGGGCGCGGCGGGGGCCGGACGCGCAGCAGGCCGGCCAACTGGCTGGCCTGCTGCGGCAGTTGCTCGCCGGTACCGTCACCTCCGGCCCGTCCAGCGGAGCAGCGCCTCCTCCAGCTGCGCGGCGTCGGGCGACTCCGCGGCCCAGGCGACGTATCCGTCCGGACGCACGAGGACGGTCGTGCGGCGCCCGCCCGCCCAGTGCGCCACCGCCAGCCGGTCCGCGCGGGCGCCCACCTCGTACTCCCGCGGGGTGACGAGGACGAACCGGCCGCCGCGCAGGGCCTCGTACAGCCGGCCGGTGGTGAGGGTGACGTCGGGCATGCGCCTGCCGGCCAGCGGGTGCGCCCCGCGCGGGGCGGCGTACGCGTACCCGATGCCGGTGATCTGGCCCACCACGCGCCGCCGGACCGGGCCGACACGGTTGACGACGGTGGTCAGCGCCGCGCGCAGCGCCAGGGTCCAGGGACGCTTGGCCATGGCGAGCCGGACGATCCCGCCGCTGCTGCGCAGCACGGCCCTGCCGACCGGGTGGCGCTCCGACTCGTAGGTGTCGAGGAGGGCCGGGCCGGCGTGGCCGCGCAGGACCGCGGCGAGCTTCCAGGAGAGGTTCGCGGCGTCCTGCAGGCCGGTGTTCATCCCCTGGCCGCCCGCCGGGGTGTGCACGTGCGCGGCGTCACCGGCGAGGAGGACACGGCCGACGCGGTAGGCGGGCGCCTGGCGCTCGTCGCTGTGGAAGCGGGACATCCAGCGGGCGTCTCGCATGCCGAAGTCGCGGCCGAGCGCGAGCCGGACGGTCTCCCTGACCTCGTCCAGGCCGAGCGGTGCGGTGTCGGGGACATCACGCCCGCGGTGCCAGCCGATGACGCGGTAGTAGCCGTCACCGAAGGGCGCGAGGAAGGCGAACGCGTCGCCGACGGCGCTGGCGGTCAGCACCTGCTCGGGCTTCTCGTCCAGGAGGACGTCGGCGAGGACGACGGAACGGATGACGGACCGCCCGGGGAAGGGCAGCCCGACGGCCTCGCGCACGGCGCTGTGCAGTCCGTCGGTGCCGACGGCGTAGGCCGCGCGCAGCTCGCCCGGCTCACCGTCCGCGCCACGGACCTGGAGCGTCACACCGTCGCCGTCCTGGCTCAGGCCGGTGACCTCGGTCTCGTACACGAACCGCACCCCGGCCTCGGCCGCACGCCGCTCCAGTGCCCGCTCCACCTCGTGCTGCGGCAGGACGAGAAGGTGCTTGAAGCGGGAGGGAAGGGTGTCGAGCCGGATGGTGAGCCGGCTGAAGAGCCGGATGTCGGAGAGCGGCTGCCCCGCGGCCTCCAGTTCGCCGGCGAGCCCGCGGGCGTCGAGCTGCTCCAGGGTGCGGGCGTGCAGGATGAAGGCACGGGAGAGGTTGCTGATCTTGTGGGGGCGCTTCTCGACGAGGGTGACGGGGACACCCGCGGAAGCGAGGTCACCGGCGAGAAGGAGCCCCGTGGGGCCGGCCCCGACGACGAGGACGCCGTCGGTGACACCGTTGCCCGAAGCGGTGGTGCGGGTCTTGCCTGCCATGGCGGCCTCCTGATGCCTGCCTACACCTGTAGGCCAACGCTCGTTTGCCAACGCTTGTTTGCCAACATAGGTGGACCTCTCTGGACTGTCAACACTTGTTGGCCTACGCTTGTTGGCATGGCTGAGACCCCACCCCGCCGATCCGACGCCACCCGCACCGCGATCCTCGCCGCCGCGCGGGAACGCTTCGCCTCCGAGGGCTACGAGCGCGCCACCATCCGCGCGATCGCCAGGGACGCGCGGATCGATCCCTCCATGGTGATGCGCTACTTCGGCTCCAAGGAGGGCCTGTTCGACGCGGTCCTCAACGTCGACCTACGGCTGCCCGAACCCGTGCGACTGCGGCGGCACGACGCGGGCGAGGTCCTGGTGACGCACTTCCTCTCCGTCTGGGAGGACAACTTGGAGGCGCTCACGGCGATGCTGCGCGTCGGCGTCACCAACGCGGCCGGGGCCGAGCGGCTCCAGGGGATCTTCCGGGACCAGTTGCTGCCCATCGCACGGCAGGTCTGCCCGGACCCCGAGCAGGCATCGGCCCGCGCCGGGCTCATCGCGTCACAGGTGCTGGGGATGGCGCTCACGCGCTACGTGCTGAAGTTCCCGCCGGCCGTCGCACTGGCCCGCGAGGAGATCGTGGCCTGGCTGGGACCGACCGTGCAGCGCTACCTGACGGCGCCGCACCCGTAGAGCGCGTGCACCCGGCGCCGTGCACCCCTGGGCCGCCGTGCACCCGTGGGGCACGGCCCTCGGCCCTCGCGTGCGCCGGGGCGGAGACACGTCGAGGGAGCCCGCGCACCGGATGGGTGTGCGGGCTCCCTCGACGGATGTACGGAGAGAGGTGTCAGCCCTGCTTCTGCTGCTTGCGGGACTTGTCCAGGACCATTACGAGACCGCCGATGACCAGGAACATCACGACCGGCAGTGCCACAAAGAGCCCCAGCGTGTCCACCACGCTCAGGCCCTGACCGGGGTCGTCGCCGTCGTCGCGCGTCAGCGCGAGCGCGGGGGACGACATGAGCAGCATCATCAGCGTCGTACCGGCGGCCAGGGCGCCGGCGCGCAGGGCGTTCTTCTTGTCCACGGTGCAAAAGTAGCGAACGCCCGAAGAGCGCGCGCGCCCGGGGTGCCCGTACGAGGCACGGCGACCGGTCGCGGCCCCGCGCACGGCCCAGGCGGACGGCCCGCGCACACCCCGGCGCGCACCCCAGCACGCGGCCTGGCGCGCGACCTGGCTCACCGCCGCCCGTCCGCCTCGCCCCTCCCCCTGCCGCCGCCCCCGCCACCGTCGCCCCCGCCGTCGTCGCCCCCGCCCCGCACCACGCTCACGAGCGCGTGCAGGCGCGGTGAGGCCGCGAGCTCCTCCAGGGTCACCGGGCGCCCCTCCGCATCCGCGATCGGCAGCCGCCAGTTGGGGTACTGGTCCCAGGTGCCCGGGAGGTTCTGCGGGCGCCGGTCGCCCACCGCGTCGGGCAGCCAGACCCCGATCAGCCGGGCGGGGGTGCGCACCAGGAACCGGTGGACGGCCTGGACCTCGGACTCCTCCGACACCGCCGAGCCCCCGCCGCTAGCCCCCTTCAGCAGTCCGAGCCGGGAGAGCAGGGCGAGCCATTCGCGGGTGTCGGCGGCCGCCTCGGCGCGTTCCTGGTCCAGGGAGCGGGTCAGCAGGCCGAGCCGGTCACGGAGTTCGACGTGCTCGCCCGCCAGCCGGGCGGCCGTGGGCGGCAGGTCGTGGGTGGTGGCGGTGGCCAGGCAGTCCGCCCGCCAGCGCTCCGGCGGCAGCGGCCGTCCGGTGCCCTCCCAGTCGCGTTCGAACCACAGGACGGATGTGCCGAGCACCCCGCGCTCGTGCAGCGCCTCCCGGACACCGGGCTCCACCGTCCCCAGGTCCTCGCCGATGACCAGCGCCCCGGCGCGCGCCGCCTCCAGGACCAGGACGGCGAGCATCGCCTCGGCGTCGTAGCGGACATAGGTCCCCTCCGTGGGCGGCTGCCCCTGGGGCACCCACCACAGCCGGAACAGGCCCATGACGTGATCGACGCGCAGGGCGCCCGCATGCCGGAACAGGGCGCGCAGAAGCCGCCGGTAGGGGGCGTAACCGGAGGCGGCGAGGCGGTCGGGGCGCCAGGGCGGCAGACCCCAGTCCTGGCCGCGCGGGTTGAAGGCGTCCGGCGGGGCGCCCACCGACATCCCGGCCGCGAGGTACTCCTGCTGCGCCCAGGCGTCGGCGCCGCCCGGGTGCACGCCGACCGCGAGGTCGTGGACGAGCCCGACCGCCATCCCGGCGTCGCGCGCGGTGCGTTGCGCGGTGGCGAGCTGGGCGTCGGTCAGCCAGGCCAGCCGGCTGTGGAAGTCGACGCGGTCCATCAGCTCGGCGCGTGCGCGGGCAGTGGCGGACGAACGCGGATCGCGCAGCCGGGACGGCCAGCCGTGCCAGTCGGAGCCGTACACCTCCGCGAGCGCGCACCAGGTCGCGTGGTCCTCCAGTGCCTCGCCCTCCTCGGCGAGGAAGTCGGCGTACGCGGCGCGCCGGCCGGGTCCGAGGGGCACGGCGTGCACGAGTTCCAGCGCCTCGCGCTTGAGCTCCCACACGGCGTCGCGGTCGATCAGCTCGCCCTTGTCCAGCACGGATTCCCGCAGCCGCGCTGCGCGCTGAAGCAGCGTACGGACGCGGCCGTGGTCCTCGGCGTACGCGAACTCGGGGACGTCCTCGATGCGCAGGTGCACGGGGTCCGGGTAGCGGCGGGAGGAGGGACGGTAGGGGGAGGGGTCCGTGGGGGCGCCGGACGCGGCCCCGCCGGGCACGGCCGCGTGCAACGGGTTGACCTGCACGAACCCGGCGCCGAGCGCCCGGCCGGCCCATGCGGTCAGCTCGGTGAGGTCGCCGAGGTCGCCCATGCCCCAGGAGCGGCGGGAGAGGAGGGAGTAGAGCTGGACGAGCAGTCCGTACGAGCGGGCGGGCGGCGCGGGCAGCCGGGCGGGGGCCGCGACCAGGTGGGCGTCCGCGGTGCGTCCGTCGGGTGCGGTGGCGTGCAGCGCGTGGACGCCGGGCGGGAGGTGCTCGGCCGAGGCGCGCGTCTCACCCTGTTCGGTCACGATCCTCAGGCGGGTGCCGTCCGGGAGGCCGGCGAGCGCGTCGGGCGGCCGTCCGCCCCAGCCGACCACGGTCGGCGGCAGCAGCCTCCCGCGCAGTTCCCGCTCGCGGGAGGCGAGGGCGTGGCGTACGGCGTCCGGGGTGCTCGCGTCGACACCGAGCGCGGCCAGGGCCGCGGT
The DNA here is from genome assembly GCF_055632315.1 of Streptomyces sp. PSU-S4-23. Taxonomy (NCBI): domain Bacteria; kingdom Bacillati; phylum Actinomycetota; class Actinomycetes; order Kitasatosporales; family Streptomycetaceae; genus Streptomyces; species Streptomyces sp. PSU-S4-23. The sequence continues at coordinate 2,918,502 of NZ_JBVMUU010000002.1, forward strand.
GACCGCGGTGTCCGACGCCGCGACCGTGCGGTCCGGGGCCGGGTGGTAGGAGGTGGCGACGCCGTGCAGCGCGGCGAGGCGGGCCAGCGGCGTCCCGTCGCGCGCGGGGTCGGCCGGCATCTAGTACCCCGTACGGTCCGGGTAGCACCCCGTGCGGTCGGGGACGGCGGTGGCGGGCTCGCTGGTCAGCGGCGCGGGATCGGTGAGCGGGGGTTCGCTGGTGAGGGGCTCGGCGTCGGGCAGCGGCGGCTCGCTGGTCAGCGGCGCCTCGGCCCGGGCGCCCTCGGCGCTGAGGACGCACAGCGCGGTCCGGGGTTCGGCGGGCGGCTCCGCCTCGCGTTTGGACAGGGCGGGGAGCGGGGGGTGTGCCGGTGCGGCCACGGGGGCCTCCTTGTCGTCGTACGACGGTTGCGGGTGAAAGCAGCCCTACCCAGCGGGCGCGGTCGCAGACGTACGAGGACGGACAACGTGCGTTCGGTCACAGACCGTACCAGGGCGAGGCGTCCGCGCCGCCGAGGAGGACGGAGTCGCGTCACGCATGACGTCCGGCGGCGCATGACGTCCGGCCCCGGGAGCACGGGGGCTCCCGGGGCCGGATCCGAGGTGCGCGCGGGGCGGCGCCCCGGGAAACGCGAAGGCCCGGATCGTCAGGCGGAAATGCCGTCGATCCGGGCCAGGGCGTCGTCCGCGCCGTACGGCCGCAGGTATGGCAGCCAGCGCGGGTCCCTATGTCCGGTGCCGATGATGCGCCACGCCAGACCGGTGGGCGGCGCGGGTTTGTGACGGAGCCGCCAGCCGATCTCGAAGAGATGGCGGTCGGCCTTGACGTGGTTGCAGCGGCGGCAGGACGCCACCACGTTGTCCCAGACGTGCTGACCACCGCGGCTGCGCGGAATGACGTGGTCGACGCTGGTTGCGACGCCACCGCAGTACATGCACCGGCCGCCGTCACGCGCGAAGAGCGCGCGCCGGGTAAGAGGAACGGGCCCCCGGTAGGGAACCCGCACGAATCGCTTCAGCCGGACCACGCTGGGCGCGGGGACGGTGACGGTTGCGCTGTGCATGTAGGCGCCGGACTCCTCGAGGCAGACGGCCTTGTTCTCGAGGACGAGGACGAGCGCGCGGCGGAGCGGTACGACGCCGAGTGGCTCGTACGACGCGTTGAGGACCAGGACGTGCGGCACGGATATGCCTCCTTGTACGCCGGCGGCGCGTGGCTCGCGCCGGGACGATCTGCAGTCAGTCTCCCCTCATGCCTGGTGGAAGCGCCACCATGTCCCGGTAACGGGCTGGGAGTGTTTTCGACCACACCCGGCGTGTCCCGTGCCGCGCGCCCCCTTGCCTCCCCCGGTACTTCTCCGGGTGCGCACGGGCCGTCCTTCGAACATCGCCGTGATCCCCACACGATGCCCCGTTAGTGTGGTGAGCCTGCCCGTCCGGTGACCTTTCCGTGACCTGACCGCTCACACCGGAGGCAGCGCCTGCACCAGGAGGTACCTGCCGTGTCCCTGCCCGCCCTGCCGGCCGTCGGCGCCGCTCCGTCACCGTCCCCGACCTCGACGGAGGACCCGGCGACCGCGACGCTCCAGGACGCCCAGCACACCGCGACCAACGCCGCGAGCTGGGTCGAGCAGAACTGGTCGACGTGGCTCGCGATCGGCCTCAGGGTCGTACTCATCCTGGTGATCGCGGCGGTGCTGAGGGTGGTGGTGCGGCGGGCGATCACCAAGCTGATCGACCGTATGAGCCGTACGGCCGAGACGGCGGAGGGCACGACGCTCGGCGGTCTGCTGGTGAACGCCGAGCGCCGCCGGCAGCGCTCGCAGGCGATCGGCTCGGTGCTGCGCTCGGTGGCCTCGTTCCTCATCCTGGGCACGGCGGCGCTGATGGTCCTGGCGACCTTCCAGATCAACCTGGCACCGCTGCTGGCCTCCGCCGGTGTCGCGGGTGTGGCGATCGGTTTCGGTGCCCGCAACCTCGTGACGGACTTCCTGTCCGGCGTGTTCATGATTCTCGAGGACCAGTACGGCGTGGGCGACACCATCGACGCGGGGGTGGCCACCGGCGAGGTGGTCGAGGTGGGCCTGCGCGTGACGAAGCTGCGGGGCGCCGGCGGCGAGATCTGGTACGTCCGCAACGGCGAGGTCAAGCGCATCGGCAACCTCTCCCAGGGCTGGGCGGTGGCGGGCGTCGACGTGACGGTCCGGGCCTCCGAGGACCTGGACAGGGTGAAGGCCACCCTGGACGGCGTCGCCGAGCGGATGAGCAAGGAGGAGCCCTGGAACGAGCTCCTGTGGGGCCCGGTCGAGGTGCTCGGCCTGGACAGCGTGCTGCTCGACTCGATGGTCGTGCGCGTGTCGGCCAAGACGATGCCCGGCAAGGCGCTCACGGTCGAGCGCGAGCTGCGCTGGCGCATCAAGCGGGCCTTCGACGCGGCGGACATCCGCATCGTCGGCGGCGCGACGGCACCGGCGGAGGAGGACCCGGCCCCGGACCCGACGGCGGCCGTCGCGGCCCCGGCGGTGTACTCCGACGCGGCGTCCCCGCAGGCGGAGACGGCGGCGCCGATACCGCCAGCGCGGCCGGCGGCGAAGTAAGAGACCGTACGGGGGAGGCGGCGCCCGGGATGCCCGGGGGCCGCCTCGTCCCGTCCGGGCAGCGTAACGGTTCGGCACACTCGTTCGAGTGAACGGCAACGATTCTGCAGGTCAGCGGCCCAACGAGGTCACGCATGCTCCCCCCGGGGCACCCGGCGTGGGCGTAGCCTGGCACCAGTGTGACGAGGAGAACCAGCGATGAGCGCCGAACCGATCATGGAGCCGGTCATGACGCAGGTGGACCCCATCGACCTGTTGATCGCGTTCGAAGAGGCGTCCGAGATGCCGATTCGGCCGCAGTACATCGAGGAGACGGGCATCGTGCCGCCTCAGCCGGACGAAGAACACAGCGACGGCATCGCGCAGCTGTTTCTCCAGTTCAACAGTGCGGGTTTCGCCCTGGCGGGATTCGGAATGGGCTTCCGTGTCGCACACAAGGACGGCCGGACGCAGGCGCTGGTCATCCCCGACTTCTACGTCCGTCGCCGCAGGGCGACCGAGCTCGACGAGTCGTACCGCAAGGCACACAAGGGCTGGTACCCCATCGACATGATCGCGCTGGTCGGCGAGGTCACGTCCACCAACCACGAGACCGACACCGGCCCCAAGCTGCGCACCTACGCGGCGACCGGCGTCCCGGTCTACGTCCTGATCAACCGCAACACCGGGACGGCCCACTGCTACACCGACCCGGTCACGCCCCCCGGCGGCTCCACCAAGGCGTACTACGGCAACGAGTCCAAGGTGCACCTCGGAGAGCCCCTCCCCCTCCCGGCCCCCTACCCCGCCCTGGACACGGCTCCGTTCCTGGAGAGCTGAGCCGGAGACCCGCGCAACGAGCCGGCTGCCACCACGGCCCACCCTTGACGCCCCCGCGCCCCTTGGCTACCTTCCTGTCACCGCAATAGGAAACTTTCCTAACAGTGGTCTTCGCGAGGGTGCGCCCGGACAGGGCCCGCCCCCGGGACGATCACCCGGTGGACTTCCCGACGGCCCCGCTGAGAAGCTGGACCGTTGAAAGGCAGGTGGCGACACACATGGCAGGATCCGCCGGTACGCCGGGCACCCCGCGCGTGCTGCGCGCCATGAACGACCGCGCCGCCCTCGATCTGCTCCTGGAGCACGGTCCGCTCAGCCGCACCCGCATCGGCAAGCTCACCGGCCTGTCGAAGCCCACCGCCTCCCAGCTGCTCGCCCGCCTGGAAGCCGCCGGCCTCGTCCTGATGACCGGCACCAGCGAGGGCCGGCCCGGACCCAACGCCCAGCTGTACGTGGTCAATCCGGCCGCGGCCCATGTCGCCGGACTCGACGTCACCCCCGAGCGCATCCACGCCGCAGTCGCCGACATCACCGGCAGGACGGTGGGCGAGTACGAGCTGCCGACGCCGGGCCGCCGTCCGGCACAACCGGTGGTACGGCAGGTCACCGACGCCCTCGACGGCGCGGTGAAGGCCGCCGGGCTCGCCGTCGCGGACGTGCACCGGGTCGTCATCGGCACCCCGGGCGCCTTCGACCCCAACACCGGCCGGCTGCGCTACGCCTCCCACCTGCCCGGCTGGCACTCCCCCACACTGCTCGACGATCTCGCCGCCGCCCTCCCGATGCCCGTCGAGTACGAGAACGACGTCAACCTCGTCGCCCTCGCCGAACAGCGCCTCGGCGCCGCCAGGGGGCACGACGACTTCGTACTGCTGTGGAACGAGGGCGGTCTGGGCGCCGCGCTCGTCCTCGGCGGCCGGCTGCACCGCGGCTGGACCGGCGGTGCCGGCGAGGTCGGCTTCCTGCCGGTGCCCGGCGCTCCCCTGGTCCGCCAGGTGACCAGGGCGAACAGCGGCGGCTACCAGGAACTGGCCGGATCGCAGGCCGTTCCCGAACTCGCCCGCGAACTCGGCATCACCGACGTGCCCACCGGCCCGTACGCCGAGGTCGCCGCCACCCTCGTGGGCCTGGGCGCCGACAGCGCCACGGGCCCCCACCGCCGGCTGCTGGAGGCGTACGCGACCCGGCTCGCCACCGGTCTGGCCTCGCTCGTCTCCGTACTCGACCCCGAACTCGTCGTCCTCAGCGGCGCCTGCCTCACCGCCGGGGGCGAACCGCTGCGGTCCCTGCTCCAGGCCGAACTGGAGGAGCTGGCCGCGTCCCGGCCGCGCCTCGTCGTCGGCGACGTACATGAACACCCCGTGCTGCGCGGCGCGTTGGAGAGCGCCCTCGCCGCCACCCGCGACGAGGTCTTCGACACCTCGCACTGAGCACCCGCCGGGCCCCGCCCCGTTCCCGCCCCCGAACCCGGCACCCGCCCGCATCCACACCACAGCCCGTCCCAGGGAGACCCCGTCATGCCCGAAGTCATGCCTGAAATCGCCAGAAAGACGGCTCTTGCCCTCATCGCGTCGGCCGCCCTCCTCACCACCGCCTGCACGGGCCAGTCCACCTCCGGCGCGCACGACGACGCGTCCAAGGAGACCACCGTCAACTTCTGGCACGCCTGGAGCGCGCCCTCCGAGACCAAGGCCGTGGGCGCGCTGATCGCGGGCTTCGAGAAGGCGCACCCCAACATCCACGTCAACGTCGTCGCCAACATGACCGACGACAAGATCAACCAGGCGCTGCGCACCGGCGGCGACCGGGCCCCCGACGTCATCTCCTCCTTCACCACCAACAACGTCGGCAAGTTCTGCTCGTCGGGCGCCCTCGTCGATCTGGGCCCCTTCTTCAAGAAGTCGGGCATCGACCCGGACACGACGTTCCCCAAGGCGATGAACGAGTACACCCAGTACGACGGCAACCGCTGCACCGCGCCGCTGCTGGGCGACGCGTACGGGCTCTACTACAACAAGACCGCCTTCAGGAAGGCGGGCATCACGCGCCCGCCCAGGACCTGGTCCGAGTTCGAGGCCGACGCGAAGAAGCTGACGATCCCCGACGGCGACGGCTTCAGGCAGCTCGGGTTCATGCCCGACTACCACGGCTGGGAGACGACCACCGAACACTACTTCGCGCAGTTCTCCCCGACGTACTTCGACTCGAACGGCAGGTCGAACCTCGCCAAGGACCCCGCCTTCAGGGCCGGTTTCACCCTGCAGAAGCGGCTCGTGGACGAACTCGGCGGCTTCGGGAAGCTGGAGAAGTACCGCTCCGAGCTGGGCGACGAGTGGGGGCCCAAGCACCCCTTCCACACCGGGCAGGTCGCCATGCAGCTGGACGGGGAGTGGCGCCTGGGCATGGCCCTCGACGCCAAGCCGGCCTTCGAGATCGGGGTGGCCCCGCTGCCCGTCCCCGACGACCAGGCCGCCCGGTACGGCAAGGGCTACATCACCGGCACCGTCACCGGCATCGCCGCCACCAGCAGGAAGCAGAACGCGGCCTGGGAACTGGTGAAGTACATGACCACCGACACGGACGCGGTGGTCGGCTTCGCCAACGACATCCACAACGTGCCCTCCACGCTGGCCGCGCTGAAGTCCCCGAAGCTGCGGTACGACCCGCGCTTCAAGACGTTCCTGGACATCGCCGCCGACCCGGACTCGACCACGACGCCGGCCTCCGTCAACGGCGGCCAGTACCTCGTGACGATCCAGCAGTTCGGCTACGACTACGAGAGCGGCAAGGCCAAGGACCTCACGGCCGGCCTGAAGAGCACGGCCGCGCAGATCGACACGGACATCGCGCAGGCGAAGCGGTGATGAGCACGCTCACCCTCGCCTCCAGACGCCGCCGGGCGGCCCTGCGCACCGCCGCCTTCATGTCGCCCTGGCTGATCGGCTTCGCGGTCTTCTTCGCGTACCCGCTGGTCTCCACGGTCTACTTCTCGTTCATGCACTACGACGGCTTCGGACCGGCGACGTGGAGCGGGGCCAGGAACTGGACGTATGTGTTCGGGCACTACCCGCTGTTCTGGCCCGCGCTGCGCAACACCCTCTGGCTGGTCGTCGTCATGGTCGGCCTGCGGGTCGCCTTCGGGCTGGGCGTCGGGCTGCTCATCACGAAGGTCAAGACGGGTACGGGCGTCTTCCGCACCCTCTTCTACCTGCCCTATCTGGCCCCGCCGGTGGCCGCGACCATGGCGTTCGCGTTCCTCCTCAACCCGGGCACCGGGCCGGTCGACTCGATCCTCGGCCGGATCGGCGTCCCGGCCCCCGGCTGGTTCAACGACCCCGCCTGGTCCAAGCCCGCCCTCACCCTGCTCGCCCTGTGGGGCGTGGGCGACCTGATGGTCATCTTCATGGCCGCGCTGCTCGACGTGCCGCAGGAGCAGTACGAGGCGGCGGAACTCGACGGGGCCTCGGCGTGGCAGCGGTTCCGCTACGTCACCCTCCCCAACATCTCACCGATCGTGATGTTCGCGGTGGTCACCGGCGTGATCCAGACCATGCAGTACTACACGCAGCCGCTGATCGCGGGAAAGGTCGCCTCGGGCGTCATCCAGGGCGCCGGCACACAGTTCGAGCCGGGATACCCCGACAAGTCCACGCTCACCCTGCCCCAACTCGTCTACAACCTGGGCTTCCAGCGCTTCGAGTACGGCTCCGCCTGTGTGGTCGCGCTCGTGCTCTTCGCCCTGTCGATGGTCTTCACCGCGTTCCTGATGCGACGCCGGGGCGGCCTCAACCTGGCAGGTGACCGGCCATGACCCAAGTACTCGACCCGCCGGCGAAGGTGCGGGCGGCCGTCTCGCCGGCCCGGCGCGCCGCCCGCCGCAGGGCCGCCCTGGAGTGGATCGCGGTCCACGCCCTGGGCGTCGCCGCCGCCCTCTTCTTCACGCTGCCGTTCGTGTTCGTGTTCCTGACCTCGCTGATGAGCGACACGCAGGCGCTCAGCCGCGATCTGGTACCGCACACCTGGGAATGGGGCAACTACCGGACGGTCTTCGACACGCCCGGCTTCCTCACCTGGTGGCGCAACACGCTGCTCTACGCGGGCCTCGGCACCGTCCTGACCGTCGCGTCGTCGATCCCGGTCGCCTACGCCCTCGCCGCGTTCCGTTTCCGGGGCCGCAGCCTGTCCCTCATGCTGGTGATCTCGATGATGATGCTGCCGCCGCAGGTGATCGTCATCCCGATGTACCTGTTCTGGGCGAAGCAGCTGGACCTGTCCGGCACGCTGTGGCCGCTGATCATCCCGATGGCGTTCGGCGACGCGTTCTCCGTCTTCCTGCTGCGGCAGTTCCTGATGACCATCCCGAAGGAGTACCTGGACGCGGCGAAGGTCGACGGCTGCGGTGAGCTGCGGACCCTCCTGAGGGTCGTGCTGCCCATGGCCAGACCGGGCATCGCCGCCGTCGCGCTGTTCCAGTTCTTCTACGCCTGGAACGACTACTTCGGGCCGCAGATCTACGCGTCCGAGAACCCCGGTGCCTGGACCCTGAGTTACGGCCTGGAGTCGTTCAAGGGCGCGCACCACACCGACTGGAACCTCACCATGGCCGCCACCGTGCTGGTCATGGCCCCCGTGATCCTCGTGTTCTTCTTCGCCCAGAAGGCGTTCGTCGAAGGCGTCACGCTCACCGGAGTGAAGGGTTAGCTACCGTGAAACTCACCGTGGTCGGCGGAGGGTCGACCTACACACCCGAACTCGTCGACGGATTCGCACGGCTCAGGGACACCCTGCCCGTTGAGGAGCTGGTCCTCGTCGATCCGGCCGCCGAACGCCTTGAGCTGGTGGGCGGGCTGGCCCGGCGCATCTTCGCCCGGCAGGGGCACGACGGCCGCGTCGTCACCACCCGCGACCTGGACGCGGGCGTCGAGGGCGCCGACGCCGTGCTGCTCCAACTGCGCGTCGGCGGGCAGGCGGCGCGCGAGCAGGACGAGACATGGCCGCTGGAGTGCGGCTGCGTCGGGCAGGAGACGACCGGCGCGGGCGGCCTCGCCAAGGCGCTGCGCACGGTGCCCGTGGTCCTCGGCATCGCCGAACGCGTCCGCCGTACCAACCCGAAGGCATGGATCATCGACTTCACCAACCCGGTCGGCATCGTCACCCGCGCCCTCCTCCAGGAGGGGCACCGCGCGGTCGGGCTGTGCAACGTGGCGATCGGCTTCCAGCGCAAGTTCGCCGCCCTGCTGGGCGTCGCCCCCGCCGACGTCCACCTCGATCATGTGGGCCTCAACCACCTCACCTGGGAGACCGGTGTGCGCCTCGGCGGCCCGGAGGGCGAGGACGTCCTGCCCAAGCTGCTCGCCGAGCACGGCGAGGCGATCGCCGGCGACCTGCGCCTGCCGCGCGCCCTCCTGGCGCGGCTGGGCGTCGTCCCGTCCTACTACCTGCGCTACTACTACGCGCACGACCGGGTCGTCCGGGAACTGCGCGGCAAGCCGTCGCGGGCCGCGGAGGTCGCCGCGATGGAGCGGGAGTTGCTGCGCATGTACGGCGACCCGGCGCTCGACGAGAAGCCGGCACTGCTCGCCGAGCGGGGCGGCGCCTACTACTCGGAGGCGGCCGTCGACCTCGCCGCCTCGCTGCTGAGCGGCGCCGGATCGCCGTACCAGGTGGTGAACACGTACAACAAGGGCACGCTGCCCTTCCTGCCGGACGACGCGGTGATCGAGGTGCAGGCCGCCGTGGGAGGCCACGGGCCGACGCCCCTTCCGGTGGCCGGCGTCGACCCGCTGTACGCGGGGCTGATGGCGAACGTGACCGCGTACGAGGAACTGGCCCTGCAGGCCGCCCTGCACGGTGGCCGCGAGCGGGTCTTCAGGGCGCTGCTCGCCCACCCCCTGGTCGGGCAGTACGCGGACGCCGACGCCCTCACCGACCGGCTGATCGCGCACAACCGGGAGCACCTCGCGTGGGCCTGACCGGGGGTGTCCTCGCCATCGACGCGGGCAACAGCAAGACCGACGTCGCCGTCCTCACCGGCGAAGGCGAGGTCCTCGCCACCGCCCGCGGCGGCGGGTTCCGGCCGCCGGCGGTGGGCGTCGAGACGGCCGTGGACACACTGGAGGAGGTCGTACGGCGGGCCCTCGCCGCGGCGGGGGCCGCCTCGGCCGGGCATGTCTCCGCCTGTCTCGCCAATGCCGACCTGCCCGTGGAGGAGCAGCAGCTGGCGGCCGCGCTGCACGCGCGCGCGTGGGGCACCACCACCGAGGTGCGCAACGACACCTTCGCCGTCCTGCGCGCCGGTGTCGCCGAGCCCCGCGGGGTGGCGGTGGTGTGCGGCGCCGGCATCAACTGCGCCGGCATGCGCCCGGACGGGCGCACCGCCCGCTTCCCCGCGCTCGGCCGTATCTCCGGCGACTGGGGCGGCGGCTGGGGCCTGGCCGAGGAGGCACTGTGGTGGGCGGCCCGCGCGGAGGACGGCCGGGGCGGGCCGACGGCCCTGGCGCGCACCCTGCCCGCGCACTTCGGGCTCGACTCGATGTACGCGCTCATCGAGGCGCTCCACCTGGAGCGGATCGAGCACGGCCGGCGCCATGAGCTGACACCGGTGCTGTTCGCCACGGCCGGGCGGGGCGACCCGGTGGCCCGCGCGATCGTCGACCGGCTCGCCGAGGAGGTGGTGGCCATGGCGGTGGTCGCGCTGGGCCGCCTCGACCTGCTCGCCGAGGAGACGCCGGTACTGCTCGGCGGAAGCATCCTGGCCGCCCGCCATCCGCAGCTGGACGACCGGGTGAGGGAGCTGCTGGCCGCCCGCGCCCCGAAGGCGGTGCCCCGGGTGGTCACGGCGCGGCCGGTCCTGGGCGCGGCGCTCCTCGGCCTCGACCGCGTCCGCGCCCCGGCGCAGGCCCACGCGCGCGTGCGGGCGTACTTCGAACCGGGCTGACGGTGCCGGTGGCGGCGCGCTCCACCGCCGTGGCGCGGGGCTTGCGGCGGGCGCACGGGACGCCCGGAACATCCCCACTCGTACGGGAACCGAACGGATCCCGAGGACGTATTGATGAACAGGGGGCGGTGCGGGGAGGCTTGCGCCGCGCCGATGTCCGGGCGGCGGCACCTCGATCCTCAACAAGATCGCGTGCAGACCTGTGCGGATGCCGGTTCCGGCGGCGATACTTGCCGCCGTGCACCTGCGTCCGCACCCGTGCTCCGGGCGGAGGTGACCGACGGATGACCATGGGGGAGGTCAAGTGACACAGCCGCAGCAGGGCGGAGCGCCACCGGCGCCGGCAACGGCGCCGGCCGCGGCCCCGGAGGCCACCCGCTCCGCGGCGGGCACGGCCCCCGTGCCCCGGGGCCGTCCCGCCGCCCGGCCCCGCCGCACGGCCCTCGCCGAGAGCGCCGACCGGCTGCGCGCGACCGCCACCACCGAGCCCGGCCGGCTGCGCATCATCGGGGCCGTCCTCGCCGTGCTCGTCGTCGCGTTCGGTGCCGTCACGGCCTGGCAGATGGCCGAGCGGTCCACCGCCGCCGACGACGTGCTGCACAGCAGCCAGCCGCTCAGCGCGGGCGCCGCCGACATCTACCGCTCCCTGGCCGACGCCAACACCACGGCCTCCAGCGGCTTCCTGTCGGGCGGTCAGGAGCCCGCCGCGACCACCCAGCGGTACGAGCGGGACATCCGCACCGCCGCCGCGGGGCTCGTCAGGGCCGCCGCCAGCGCCGAGCCCGGCTCGCCCTCCGCCGCCACCATCGCCAGGCTCAACACGCTGCTTCCCGAGTACAAGGGCCTCATCGAGCGGGCCCGGGCCAACAACCGGCAGGGCTTCCCCGTGGGCGGCGCCTACCTGCGGACCGCCAACGACACGATGCAGCGGAAGATGCTGCCGGCCGCCCAGAAGCTGTACGAGAGCGAGAACCAGCGGCTGCGCGCCGACTACGCGGACGCCACCCCGTACCCCTGGCCCGCCATCGCCCTCGGCGTCCTCGCGCTGGCCGCCCTCGCCTGGGCGCAGCGCCGCCACTACCTGCGCACCAACCGGGTACTGAACCACGGCCTGGTGGCCGCCACCGCCGCCTGCGCGGTCGTCCTGCTGTGGCTGGTCGTCGGCCATGGCTTCGCGCGCGCCGGGCTGGAGTCCTCCTACGCCCACGGGGTCCGCTCGCTGAACGTCCTGCACGACGCGCGCATCGCCTCCCTCAACGCCCGCGGCAACGAGAACCTGACGCTGGTCAGCCGCGGCGCCGAGACGAGGAAGCTGGCCGACGGGACGATCGAGGACGCCTACGACTACGCGTTCCAGCAGGACATGAAGACCCTCTCCGCGGGCCTCGGCAAGGCCGAGTCCCTCGCCGACGACCGGGCCGGCAGGCAGCCCGTCACGGCCGCGACCGGCAATATGAAGGTCTGGCAGCAGCGCCACCGGCAGGCGCGGGCCGCGGACGACGACGGCAACTACCAGGCCGCACTGGACAAGATCATCGGGTCCAGGGCGGACCAGCCCACCGGCGAGTGCTTCGACAGCGTGGACGCGAACCTGGCGAAGGCCCTGGACCACGAGGAGCACGAGTTCCGGCAGGCGGCGGGCGACGGCCTGGACGCGATGACCGGGCTCCCGGTGGGCGCGGCGGTCCTGGCGGTCATGGGCGCGGCGGGTGCGGTGCTGGGCATCGGGCGCAGGCTTTCGGAGTACCGGTGAGAGGGGGAGCGGTGATGGTCGCGCGGCGCCTGAGGACGAGCCTGAAGGGCTGGGGCGGTGTGGGTGCGATGCTCGTCGCCTGCCTGCTCGCCGTGGCCTTCGTGCTGCTGCTGCCGCTGGCCCACCCGCGGGGGGACGGTCCGCCGGGAATCGGCGGCCCGGGACTCGCCGAGGGCACCCAGGCGAAGGCCGACTCCTGCGGCGACCACCCGGAGCGGCTGAGCCCGCCGCCGTCCGGCGACGAGAGCGGCCCGTCGGTCACGGCCATCAAGAAGCGCGGCTATCTGTCGGTGGGCGTCGACCAGAACAGCTACCGCTGGGGCTACCGCGACCCCAACACCCCCGGCAGCGACCTGGAGGGCTTCGACATCGACCTCGCCCACGAGATCGCCCGGCAGATCCTCGGCGACGCGAACGCCGTCCGCTTCCACGCCATTCCCACCAACCAGCGCATCCCCGCCATCAAAAGCGGGCAGGTGGACCTGGTGGTGCGCACCATGACGATCACCTGCGACCGGCTGAGGGAAGTCGCCTTCTCCGCCCCGTACTTCACGACCGGCCAGCAGGTCCTGGCCCCCCGGTCGTCCGGCATCACGGGCTACGACCGCTCCCTGGCCGGGCGCAGGATCTGCTCGGCCGAGGGTTCGACGGCCGGCACCAAACTGGCGGACGACAAGAGGTCCGGCCGGCTCGCGGCGTCCGCGGACATCTCCACCACCGTCCCCAACCAGCTCGACTGCCTGGTCAAGTTGCAGCTGGGCCAGGTCGACGCGGTCGTGACCGACGGCGCCCTCGCCGCGAGCCAGGCGGCCCAGGACCCGACGGTCGAACTCAAGGGAAAGCCCTTCACGACCGAGTACTACGGGGTGGCGATGAACAAGCAGGCGGGCGATCTGGTGCGCCGGGTCAACCAGGTGCTCGCGGACTACCGCAGGAGCGGCTGGCAGGCCTCGTACGCCAAGTGGCTTTCCTCGACGCTGGGCACGGACCCGGCGTCGTCACGGCCGCCGTCTTGATGACAGGGGCAACCGACCTGATACCACTGGAGAGTCAGCCCGGCGCACCGGACACGCGCACCGGGAACCACGAGAGCGAGAGGTGATCGATGGGCGTCACGGGACCCACCGGGCCGGTACTGGACCGGGACGAGGTGGACCGTGCGCTGGCGCGGCTCGGCGCGGAGCACGAGGCCATAGAGACCTCCCTGCTCGCCCTGCAGGACCATGCGGGCCGCCGGCTCCTCGAAGGCGCCGAGCTGACGGGCGTCACCAAGGAGCGCTGGACGTCCGCGGAGGCGTCGATCACCCTGCTGTGGGCGTACTTCGACGCCTACACGGACGCCCTGCACACCGCGCGCGCGATCCGCGCCCGCCGGCGCTGGTCCAGCCGCGAGGACCTGGTCGAGCTGACCGAGCTGCTGCGCGGCGCGAGCGTCACGGTCGCGGGCAGCGCCGCGGCGACGGCGAACGCGCCGACGCTGGCGGGCGCCGGCAGGCTCAGCGAGCAGTTCACGCTGGTGCAGCTCGTGGAGCGGATGAACGAGCTGTACGCGTCCTCGCTCGACATGGTCGTCGCCGCCGACGCGGTGTGGTCGGCGCTGCCCGCCCGGATCGATCTACTGGCCGCGGAACTGCAGCGCACCCGCCGGCTCGCGCACTCCGTCGGGGTGCGGCCCGGCGAGCACCCGGCGGGCGACGACCTGGAGCGGATCACCCGCACCCTGACCGCCTTGCGCGAGCAGGTGGTCTCCGACCCGCTCGCCTTCTGGGTGCCCGCGCAGGGAAGTTCGGCGCCCGGCGGCGGCCGCCCGGACACCACCGTGTACGACCGTGAGGCGCGCGCCCTGGAGGACGTGCGCCGCGAGATCGACGCCGTGCTCACCGTCCGGCAGGACGCGGAGCAGCGGCTCATCAGGCTGCGCGACGTCCTCAGCCGGGCGGACCGCACGCTCGCCGAGGCGCGCACCGCCCGCGGCGAGGTGCTCGCCAAGATCGCCGCCACGGAGGTGCCGGTCGTCAGCGGCCCGCCCACCGCGCTGCAGGAGCAGCTGGCGACGGCCGCCGAGTACCGCAGACACGCCCAGTGGCACCGCCTCTCACCGCTCCTGGAGTCCCTGGAGCAGCAGGCCGAGGACGAACTGCTGCGCGCCCGCGAGTCGTTGACGGCGGTCACGGCGCCCCTGGCGGTCCGCGCCGAACTGCGCGGCCGCCTCGACGCGTACAAGGCCAAGGTGGCCCGGCACGGTCTGGCGGAGGACCCGCTGCTGATCGAGCGGTACGACGCGGCCCGCCGCATGCTGTGGAGCGCCCCCTGCGACCTCAGGGTCGCCGAGCAGGCGGTGCTGCGCTACCAGCGGGCGGCCGCGGAACTGCTCGGCTCCCGCGTGCCCGAGCAGAGCGGCCCGGCCGATCGGAGGGGGGAGCCATGAGCCAGGAGGGGCACACGTGCCAGCGGCCCGGATGCGACGGGTCGTACGAGGACGTGGGCGGCGGCGAGCTGTACTGCGACACATGCGGTCTGGCCCCGGTCCTCGCGGCACGGGACACGGCCGGCCCGGCGGCCACGGGGATCACCTCGGGCGAGGGCTCGCACGGTTCCGGCGAGGGGCACACGTGCCAGCGGCCCGGATGCGACGGGTCGTACGAGGACGTGGGCGGCGGCGAGCTGTACTGCGACACATGCGGTCTGGCCCCGGTCCTCGCGGCACGGGACACGGCCGGCCCGGCGGCCACGGGGATCACCTCGGGCAGGGACTCGCACGGTTCCGGCAGCGGCAGCTCGCGCGCCAGTTCCCGTACGTCGTCGCGGTCGTCGCAGTCACGGCGCTCGGTGTCGGGCCGGCTTTCGGGGAAGTCCACCGGCCGCTCGGTGTCCGTGCGCAGCTCCGGCATGTCGTCCTCCGGTTCCGGGCGCAGCCGGCTCGGCCTCGGCCTGGTGCAGGTCCCGGACGTGCCGCGGCCCGACCCGCGGGCGATGGTGCTGGACGACCCCGAGGTGCCCGAGCGCAAGCGGTTCTGCTCGCGCTCCGACTGCGGTGCCCCGGTGGGGCGGGCGCGCGGCGACCGGCCCGGGCGCACGGAGGGGTTCTGCACCAAGTGCGGTCACCCTTACTCGTTCGTGCCCAAGCTGCGCGCCGGGGACATCGTGCACGGCCAGTACGAGGTCGTGGGCTGCCTCGCGCACGGCGGTCTCGGCTGGATCTATCTGGCGGTGGACCGCGCGGTCTCCGACCGGTGGGTGGTCCTCAAGGGCCTGCTCGACACCGGCGACCAGGACGCGATGGCCGCGGCGATCTCCGAGCGGCGCTTCCTGGCGGAGATCGAGCACGCCAACATCGTGCGCATCTACAACTTCGTGGAGCACCTCGACCAGCGCACCGGCTCCCTCGACGGCTACATCGTGATGGAGTACGTCGGCGGCAAGTCGCTGAAGGAGATCGCCAACTCCCGCCGCACGCCGGACGGCAGGCGGGACCCGCTGCCGGTGGAACAGGCGTGCGCGTACGGCATCGAGGCGCTGGAGGCGCTCGGCCATCTGCACAGCCGCAACCTGCTGTACTGCGACTTCAAGGTGGACAACGCGATCCAGACCGAGGACCAGCTCAAGCTGATCGACATGGGCGCGGTGCGCAGGGCGGACGACGACGAGTCGGCCATCTACGGCACGGTGGGCTACCAGGCGCCGGAGGTCTCCGAGGTGGGCCCGTCGGTGGCGAGCGACCTCTACACGGTCGCCCGCACCCTCGCGGTGCTCAGCTTCGACTTCCAGGGCTACACGACCGTCTTCGTGGACTCCCTGCCCGACCCGGACGGCGTCGAGGTCTTCAGCCGGTACGAGTCCTTCTACCGCCTGCTGGTCCGCGCCACCGACCCGGACCCGGCCCGCCGGTTCGCGTCCGCGCAGGAGATGTCGGAGCAGCTGACGGGGGTGCTGCGGGAGGTCGTCGCCCTCCGGACCAACCGCCCCCGGCCCGCGCTGTCGACGCTGTTCGGCCCCGAACTCAGGGTCGTCGACACGGAGTTGTTCGCGAAGCCGACGGAGGACGTGTCGCGGCTGGGGGCGCGGGTGGTGCGGACGAGAAGGAGGCCCGCCGTCCCGGGCTCCGGCGCGGCGGGTACCGCGGCACCGGGTGGCGCGGTCGTGCGCTCCGGCGCGGGTGCCGTGCCACCGGCCGGCGCGGCGCCCGTGCCACCGGCCGGCGCGGTACACGTGCCACCGGCCGGCGCGGACGCGCGCGCCTCCGGTGGGGGCGCCGGGCTCGTCAAGCCGCTCGACACCGCCGCCGCCGCGCCGGCCCTGCCGGTGCCCCTGGTCGAGCCCGGCGACTCCAACGCCGGTTTCCTGGCCGGTCTGCTGGCCTCCGCGCCCGCGGAGCTGATCGCCGCGCTGCGCACGGCGCCGACGTCCTCCCCGGAGCTGCGGCTGCGCGAGCTGCGGGCCCGGCTGGAGATGGGCGAGACGGACGCCGCGGGGCGGGTCCTCGACGGGCTGGAGGCGGACCACCCCGACGACTGGCGGGTCGTCTGGTACCGCGGTGTCACCGCGCTCGTCACCGGCGACCACGAGGCCGCCGCGCTCTCCTTCGACGCGGTCTACGACGCCTTCCCCGGCGAGCCCGCGCCCAAGCTGGCCCTCGGGCTGTGCGCGGAGGTCCTCGGCCAGCTCGACAACGCGGCCGAGTACTACGGCCTCGTCTGGACCACCGACCCCAGCTACGTCAGCTCGGCCTTCGGCCTGGCCCGGGTCCAGCTCGCCTCCGGCGACCGGCACGCCGCCGTAAGGACCCTGGAGTCCGTGCCGGAGGCGTCCATCCACTACACCGCCGCCCGCGTCGCCGCCGTTCGGGCCCGGCTGCGGCAGCACCCGGGCCAGGGCCCGGAACCGGCGTTCCTGGACGACCTCGTGGCCGCCGCGGGGCAGGTCCAGGCGCTGGAGGCGTACGGTCTGGACGCCGTGCGGCGCGAGCAGTTGTCCACAGAGGTCCTCGGCCGCGCCCTGGACTGGGTACTCTCCGGTAGCCAGAGCCCCTCGCCGGGCGCGGCGGCCGGACGGGCGCTGCTCGGCAGCGACCTGGACGAGCGCGGCCTCCGCTTCGGCCTGGAGCGCTCGTACCGGACGCTGGCCAGGCTCGCGCAGCGCAGCGAGGAGAGGATCGACCTGGTGGAACGTGCCAACCGTTACCGCCCCCGGACATGGGTGTGATCGATGTCGCAGATGCCCCAGCCGACGGCGCTTTCCCGGTGCCCCAGTTGCGAGGAGCCCCTCGAGTCCGGTGACCGCTTCTGCGGCGCCTGCGGGTACGACCTGTCGGTGGTGCCCGCCCGCCCGTCGGACACGCCGACGCTGACCATGAACGGCGCGGCGCCGCCCCCTCCCGGCGAGGCGGCCCCCGTGGACTGGCCTGCCGCTCCCCCGGCGGGCGGCCCCGGCCCGTCCGCACCGGTGCATCTGCCGGCCGATCTCCAGGGCACCGACTCCGGCGGCTCCGAACTGCCGGCCGCGCCCGCCGCCCCGGCCGCCCGCGCCGCGCAGGGCGTCCGGTTCGACCGTCCCGCGCAGCCCCAGGACTACACCCTGGCGGCACCCCAGCCGGTCGACCCGCGCACGGCCGTGCCGGCGACGCCCCCCGCCGGCACGAAGGTCTGCGTGGCCTGCCGCACGGGCACCGTCGACGGGGACGGCTACTGCGAGCACTGCGGTCACGCCCAGCCACGGGAACGGGACCACATGGAGCAGGAGTTGGGCGCGGTCGCCGCGGTCAGCGACCGGGGCCTGCGCCACCACCGCAACGAGGACGCCTTCGCGGTCTCCTCGACCGCCCTGCCCGACGGCTCGCCCGCGGTCGTCGCCGTGGTGTGCGACGGCGTCTCCTCGGCGACCCGCCCCGACGACGCCTCCCTCGCCGCCGCCCACGCCGCGAACGAGGCGCTGCTGGAGGCCCTGCCCCGTGGCACGCACCCCCAGCAGGCCATGCACGACGCGATCGTCGCCGCGTCGCACGCCGTCAACGCGCTTGCCACGGAGCCCGAGACGGCCCAGGAGCACTCCCCGCACCAGAACGCGCCCGCCTGCACCCTGGTCGGCGCCGTCGTCACCGCCGGCCTGCTCGTCGTCGGATGGGTCGGGGACAGCCGCGCCTACTGGATCCCGGTGGACCGCGCCGCGCCCCCGGCCCGGCTCACCGAGGACGACTCGTGGGCCGCGCAGATGGTCGCCGCGGGCCTGATGAGCGAGGCCGAGGCGTACGCCGACGAACGCGCGCACGCGATCACGGGCTGGCTGGGCGCCGATGCCTACGAACTGGAGCCGCACACCGCTTCCTTCAAGCCGGACCGGCCGGGTGTGGTGGTGGTGTGCACCGACGGGCTGTGGAACTACGCGGAGACCGCCGAGGAGATGGCCGAGGTGATGCCGCCCGACGCCGAGCGGCGTCCGCTGCACTCGGCCCGGGTGCTGGTGGGCCACGCCCTGGACGGCGGGGGCCACGACAACGTAACAGTGGCGGTCCTCCCGTTCCCGGCCACGCCGCAGGGGGCAGGATCCGCCTGAGCGGTGTGTCCCCGGACACGCCCGTGGCCGGCGGGGGCCGGCCCCCAGGACCGGAGGGGACCGGTCCGCAACCAGCCATCGCCCCAGGGTGCTGGGGTCCTTGAGGGGGATCAGAGAACGCATGGCCAATTTCTCGAAGTCGAACGTGCCGCAGTTCTCGGTGGACGTCTATCAGAACGAGTACCTGCCGGAGGGCGGCCGCGAGGTCAACGCCATCGTGACGGTGACCGCGACCGGCGGCGGCACGATCGGAAGCGCGGTCGCCGCGCCCCGGCTCTACGCGCCGGGGCAGGGCCCGAGCGCGGCCGTGGCCGTCATGGTCGACTGCTCGGGGTCGATGGACTACCCACCGGCCAAGATGCGCAACGCCCGCGACGCGACGGCCGTGGCCGTCGACACGCTGCGCGACGGCGTGCACTTCGCGGTCATCGACGGCACCCATGTGGCCAAGGAGGTCTACCCGGGCGGCGGACGGCTCGCCGTCGCCGACGCGCACACCCGTGACCAGGCCAAGCAGGCCCTGCGCCGGCTCAGCGCGGGCGGCGGCACGGCGATCGGCACCTGGCTGCGGCTGGCCGACCGGCTGCTGTCCTCCGCCGACGTCTCGATCCGGCACGGCATCCTGCTGACCGACGGCCGCAACGAACACGAGGCCCCCGAGGACCTGCGGGCCGCGCTGGAGTCCTGCGCGGGCCGTTTCACGTGCGACGCGCGCGGAGTGGGCACCGACTGGGAGGTCAAGGAGGTCACCGGGATCGCCTCCGCGCTGCTCGGGACGGCCGACATCGTGGCCGACCCGGCCGCGCTGGCCGCCGACTTCCGGCAGATGATGGAGGCGGCCATGGGCAAGGAGGTCGCGGACGTCTCGCTGCGGCTGTGGACGCCCGTGGGCACGGAGACCGTGTTCGTGAAGCAGGTGGCGCCCACGGTCGAGGACCTGACCGGCCGCCGTGCCGAGGCGGGCCCGCGCGCCGGGGACTACCCCACGGGCTCCTGGGGCGACGAGTCCCGCGACTACCACGTATGCGTCCGCGTCCCGCCCGCGAACATCGGCCAGGAGATGCTGGCCGCCCGGGTCTCGCTCGTGATCCCGCAGAACGAGCAGGGCAGCGCCCACAACCTCGGCGCCCAGGGACTCGTACGGGCGGTGTGGACCGACGACATGGCCGCGTCCACGTCGATCAACCCCCAAGTCGCGCACTACACGGGCCAGGCGGAACTGGCGCATGTCATCCAGCAGGGGCTGGACCTCCGCAAAGCGGGCGATTTCGACGGCGCAACGGCCAAGCTGGGGCGGGCCGTTCAGCTCGCCGGCGCCTCGGGGAACGCGGATACTGCGAAACTGCTTGCGAAGGTGGTGGACGTGGTCGACGCCGCGACAGGTACTGTGCGACTGAAGGCGAAGGTCGCGGAGGCCGACGAGATGACTCTCGAAACACGGTCCACAAAGACTGTTCGTGTGAAGAAGTGACGTAGGAAGTCCTGACAGCAGCGAGCCCGACCCCCCCGGGGTTGGAGAACCACGCCGGTCACAGCGACCGGAGAAGGAAAGGGGGAAGCGCCGACATGCCGACCTGCCCGAACGGACACCAGTCGGGTTCCGACGACTGGTGCGAGGTCTGCGGTCACCGTATGGCCGGTGCCGTACCCCCGCCGCCACCTCCACCGCCGCCGCCCGGCGCCGGCTACGGCTACCCGCCGCCCGGCTCGCCCCCGCCGCCTCCGGGCGCGGGCGGCGGCCCCGCGGGGCGGCCCCTGTCCGCCGTACCGGACCTTGAGCCGGAGCTCTGCCCGCAGTGCCGCACCCCCCGCGAGGGCGGTGCCCCGTTCTGCGAGGAGTGCCGCTGGAACTTCCTGACCAACACCGCGACCTCCTACACCCCCGCGGCTCCGCGCCCGCCGGCTCCGTCGCCGAACCCGGCGCTGCGCTTCCAGCAGGGCGGGCAGACCGGGCCCGGCCCGGACCCGTACGACTACCACAGCTCCCGGCCGTCGCAGGTGAACCGGCCCGCGGAACCGATCCCGCCGTCCCCGCCGTTCGGCGGTGAGCCGTCCGGGCCGACGGGCTTCGGCGGTGAGCCGTCCGGGCACGGGGGCTTCGGCGGTGAGCCGTCCGGGCACGGGGGCTTCGGAGGTGACGCCTCGCGTCCGTCCGTCTTCGGGCACGACCCGTCGCGTCCGGCGCCACCGCCGCCCGGCCCCCCGTCGGGCGGTCCCGGCGGTCCGGGCGGTCCCGGCTTCCTTGGCGGTCCCGGCGGTTCCACCGGCCCCGGCGGCCCTGGTGGTCCCGGTGGCCCCGGTGGCCCCGGCGGACCACAGACCCAGGCTCCGAACGGCCCGTCGGCCTTCCAGCCGAGCGGCCCGCCCCCCACGTACCAGCGGCCCGGCGGCCCGCCGCCCCCGGTCCAGGGCTTTCCGCCGCCCGGGGCGCCGGGGCCCGGCGGGCCGGCCTTCGGCGGCGGTGACGACGACTGGGTGATCTCGCCGCCGTCGTCCTCCCCGGCGGGCGGCGCGCCCGGCGGGCCGGCGGGTCCCGGTGCCCCCGGCGGCGGTCAGGGCGGGGGCTACGGCTACCCGCAGCCCGGCGCCACCCAGGCCCCGCCCCGCCCCTACGGGCAGCAGCAGCCGGTGACCTGGACCGCCACCATCGGTCCGGACCGCGAGTACTTCCTGGCGATGATGCAGCGCTCCGGCCCCGAGGCCGCGGGCCTGAACCTGCCCGCGTACTCCCCAGAGCAGCAGCGCACCCTGTCCGGCAACCAGGTCACCATCGGCCGCCGCCGCCACTCCACGGGCGACACCCCCGACATCGACCTGTCGGTGCCGCCCGAGGACCCGGGCGTCTCGCACCAGCACGCGGTCCTGGTGCAGCAGCCGGACGGCTCCTGGGCGGTCGTCGACCAGAACTCCACGAACGGCACCACCGTCAACGGCGGCGAGGAGCCCATCCAGCCGTTCGTGCCGGTCCCCCTGCAGGACGGGGACCGGGTGCACGTGGGCGCCTGGACGACGATCACCATCCGCCGGGGCTGAACGGCGCGGCCCCGGGCGCGTGTGGGATTGCTCACGGGCTCTCGTACGCGTCCGGGGCCGTTCCGTCTCATCCGGCCGGGTCTTCACGACAGCGGCCAGGTGTGCGGCCCGTCCGGGTCGTCCAGCCAGGCCCGGGCGCGGTCGCCGCCGAGCGTGATCCCGAACCGCTCGCGGCCGGGCCGCTCCTCGTGCTCCCACAGCGTGTACGCCTCGGAGGGGGTGAGGGCGCCCGCCGTCAGGGCCAGCACGAACCGGAACCCCTCGTCGTTCCGGGCCCGGCGCGGCAGCCCGCCCAGATCCGGCGGTTCCGGCTCGGGCCGGGTTCCGCCGCGCAGCGGTACGAAGTAGGCGGGCGTGGTCAGGAAGTGCCCCTCGGCATGCCCGGCGTCCCGCACCTCCAGGGCGATCAGCCCGGTCGCGAACGGCGCCAGGATGCGCCCGCCCGGACGGCACTGCGCCGGCCAGGCGCCCGGGATCGAGCTCAGCGCGCAGGTCGCGATGATCCGGTCGAAGGGGGCCCGCTCCGGAACACCGCGCGAGCCGTCGCCCGTGACCACGGCCGGGTGGTGTCCCGCGGCCGCCAGGTGCTGCCGGGCGGACTCGGTGATCTCCGGGTCGATGTCGATCGTGGTGACCCGGCCGTCGCCGAGGCGGTGGGCGAGCAGGGCCGCGTTGTAGCCGGTGCCGGCGCCGATCTCCAGGACGGCGTGCCCGTCCCGGACCCTGAGCGTGGTCAGCATCTGTGCCATGAGGGACGGCTGGCTGCTGGAGGAGATCAGCTCGCCGTCGCGCACCCGGGTGGCCAGCGGGGCGTCGGCGTACGCGCCGCGCAGCCACTCCCGCCTGCGGTCCGGGTCGGGATCACCGCACCACCGGCGCTCGTAGCCGCCCCTGGCCACGACGTAGTAGTACGGCACGAAGACATGGCGCGGCACCGCCGCGAACGCCTCGCGCCAGAGGGGATCGGCCGCCCACGCCCCGCTTGCCTCGATCTCCCGCACGAGGTCCGCCCGCGCCGACGCGGCGAGGTCCTCCAGATCGTCATCGAGAGCGTGCGCGCCCATACCTCCACTCTGCTGCGGGAGGCGGCGCGTGGCGAGCATGCCGCGCGCGTCGAACCGGGGATCCGGGGGCTTGCGTCCTGGGTCGCCGCGTCTGAGACCATGGACCTGTGAATGAGATTCGGCGCGGCACGCTGCAGGAGCAGACCTTCTACGAGCAGGTCGGCGGCGAGGAGACCTTCCGCCGCCTCGTCCACCGTTTCTACGAGGGGGTGGCCGAGGACCCTGTTCTGCGGGCCATGTATCCCGAGGAGGACCTGGGCCCGGCCGAGGAGCGCCTCGTCCTGTTCCTGATCCAGTACTGGGGCGGGCCGACGACCTACAGCGAGCGGCGCGGCCACCCCCGTCTGCGGATGCGGCACGCCCCGTTCGCCGTGAACCAGGCCGCCCACGACGCCTGGCTCGCCCATATGCGGGTCGCCGTGGACGAGCTCGGCCTGTCCGAGGAGCACGAGCGGACGCTGTGGAACTACCTGACGTACGCCGCCGCGTCGATGATGAACACCCCCGGGTGAGCCGTCCCGAGGACCACCGGCCCCCGGTGACGCTCAGCGCACGCTGACGCTCAGCGTGCCGAGGCCCGCCCGGCGCACGGCGACCGACCCGTACGGGGTGCGCAGCCTGAGCCAGGCGCCCGACGAGAACAACTCCGGTGGCGCGTCGCCGCCGGACGCCCGCGGCGCGGGGCGCAGGAAGCCGAGCGACTGCGCGGCGTGCGCGGCCCGCACCGGCAGCTCCGTGTCCCCCAGCGTGCGGGACCAGATCTCCCTGCCGATCCCGTCGAGCGCGGTGCGCGTCCGCCGCTCCGCTGCAAGCTCCTGCGTGCGCGAGCGGAACTCGGCCACCGCCGCGGCCACGGCCGCCCGCAGGGCATCCGGCGCCGGCAGCCCCGGCTGCGGCCGCCAGCCGCCGCGGGGCGGCAGCACCCCGGCCCACGGCGGTCCGGTCACGGCGGCGGGCACGGTGGCGGTGGCCGCCGGCTCGTCGACGGACTCCAGGAGCTCACCGGCCGACACGGTCCGGTCGAGCCGGACCTCCAGTCCGTCCTCGTACGGCTTGGCGAGCCGCACCGCACGGATCGCGAGCACCTCGAACGAGGGCGGCCGCCCGAAGACCGCCAGCGCCGTCCCGGTCGTCTGCAGCCGCACCGCGGCGCCGCGGTCGTAGTGGACCAGCCGGGCCAGGAAGGCGGCCAGGTCCGCCGCCTCCCTGTCGCCGGCGAGGTGGAGCACCGTCATACCGCGACGGCCTCCTCCTCGTCGTCCATGTACTCCGCGAGGAACTCCCGCTCCTCGGGCGTGATCCGGCGCAGCCGCCGGGCCTCGAAGTCGAACGGCACGATCACCGTCGAGGCCCGGACGTAGATCCGTTCCGGGTCCTTGTCCTTGACCTCGTAGGCGAGGGTGAAGGACGCCGCCTTGATCTCCGTGACCCACAGCTCGATGTCCACCGGCGCGTGCCGGTGGACCAGCTGCTGCTTGTAGTCGATCTCGTGGCGTGCCACCACGGACCCCTGCTTGAACTCCTTGTCCGGGCGGAACAGGAAGTCGATACGGGCCTCCTCCAGGTACCGGAGGAACACCACGTTGTTGACGTGGCCGTATGCGTCCATGTCCGCCCAGCGCAGTGGGCAGCGGTAGATGTGCCGCAAGATCAGCCCCGGGTCAGCTTCTTGTAGGTGGCACGGTGCGGGCGGGCCGCGTCCGGGCCGAGGCGCTCGATCTTGTTCTTCTCGTACGACTCGAAGTTGCCCTCGAACCAGAACCACTTGGAGTCGCCCTCGTAGGCGAGGATGTGGGTGGCGACGCGGTCCAGGAACCACCGGTCGTGGGAGATGACCACGGCACAGCCCGGGAACTCCAGGAGCGCGTTCTCCAGCGAGGACAGCGTCTCCACGTCCAGGTCGTTGGTCGGCTCGTCGAGGAGCAGCAGGTTGCCGCCCTGCTTGAGGGTGAGCGCGAGGTTGAGGCGGTTGCGCTCGCCGCCGGAGAGGACACCGGCCGGCTTCTGCTGGTCGGGGCCCTTGAAGCCGAACGCGGAGACATACGCCCGCGAGGGCATCTCGACCTGGCCGACGTTGATGTAGTCGAGCCCGTCGGAGACGACCTCCCACAGCGTCTTGTTCGGGGCGATGTTCTCACGGCCCTGGTCGACGTACGAGATCTTGACGGTCTCGCCGACCTTGATCGAACCGGAGTCGGGCTGCTCCAGGCCCTGGATCATCTTGAACAGCGTGGTCTTGCCCGCGCCGTTCGGGCCGATGACGCCGACGATGCCGTTGCGCGGCAGCGTGAAGGACAGCTCGTCGACGAGGACCTTCTCCCCGAACGCCTTGCTGATCTTGTCCACCTCGACCACGACGCTGCCCAGGCGCGGCCCCGGCGGGATCTGGATCTCCTCGAAGTCCAGCTTCCGCATCTTCTCGGCCTCGGCCGCCATCTCCTCGTAGCGGGCCAGACGCGCCTTGGACTTGGCCTGCCGCCCCTTGGCGTTGGAGCGGACCCACTCGAGCTCTTCCTTCAGGCGCTTCTGGCGCTTGGCGTCCTTCTGGCCCTCGACCTTGAGACGGGCGGCCTTGGTCTCCAGGTACTTGGAGTAGTTGCCCTCGTAGCCGTGGAGACGGCCGCGGTCCACCTCGCAGATCCACCCGGCGACGTTGTCCAGGAAGTACCGGTCGTGGGTGACGGCGACGACGGTGCCCTCGTACTTGGCGAGGTGCTGCTCCAGCCAGTTCACCGACTCGGCGTCGAGGTGGTTGGTGGGCTCGTCGAGCAGCAGCAGGTCGGGCTGCTCCAGCAGCAGCTTGCACAGCGCGACGCGGCGGCGCTCACCACCGGAGAGGGTGGTGACGGGCCAGTCGCCGGGGGGGCAGCCCAGGGCGTCCATGGCCTGTTCCAGCTGCGCGTCCAGGTCCCACGCGTTCGCGTGGTCGAGCTGCTCCTGGAGCTTGCCCATCTCGTCCATGAGCGCGTCGGTGTACTCGACCGCCATCTGCTCGGCGATCTCGTTGAACCGGTCGAGCTTGCCCTTGATCTCGGCGACACCCTCCTGGACGTTCTCCAGGACGGTCTTCTCCTCGTTCAGCGGGGGCTCCTGGAGCAGGATGCCGACGGTGTAGCCCGGCGTCAGGAACGCGTCACCGTTCGACGGCTGCTCCAGACCCGCCATGATCTTGAGGACGGTCGACTTGCCGGCGCCGTTCGGACCGACGACGCCGATCTTGGCACCCGGGAGGAAGTTCAGGGTGACGTCGTCGAGAATCACCTTGTCGCCGTGCGCCTTGCGCGCCTTGCGCATGGTGTAAATGAACTCAGCCAAGAGAAACCGTCCGGCAGCTTGAAATCTGGCAGTGGGCAGATACAGCCCATCTTGCCCGACCGCCGCCCCTGGACGGAAACCCGTATGTCCGGGCGCCTCCGACCTGGGGTTTCACTGTCGGCGCCGATCGCTCGTCCGCGTGCCTGAAAGGCAACAGTGCGTGATGGTGTGATCGGGGCGTCGTGTCGTGTTCCGGTGCGGCACCACCGCCGAGGACCCGGCGCGGGTCGTGGCGGGGGCCGGTGGAACGGGAGCCCGGCCTGATCATTCGGCCCCGGGCCCGGCTGCCGGAGCGGCAGAGGCGACGGCGGGGCAAGATGGACGCGGTCCTCGGCTGGTCCGGCATCGTGCCCTGGGGCGCCGTCGCCTTCGTCGTCCCCGGCGCCGTGACAGCGGGCGCAGGGACGGTGTACGAGCGGCGGCGGCGCCGGGCCTCCCGTTGATCCGGGTGGCGTGGTGCGTCAAGTCGCCCACCACAGGCGGCGGTAGAAGTCCGTCCGCTCGGGGTCGGGGGCGACTCCGTAGGCGTCGAGGAGGGTGTCGTCCCAGCCCGGCCCGTAGTTCCACTCCGTGCTCCAGGTGGCGACGGCCAGGTCGGCCCAGCGGTCGGCGACACCGAGGGCGCCCATGTCGACATGGCCGGACCAGGTGCCGTCCTCGTGGAGCAGCGTGTTCGGCGCGCAGGGGTCGCCGTGGCACACGACCAGACGGTCGACCGGCGGCGGTGCGGAAAGGTCCGCCGGCACTGTGATGCCTGCGCGGCGAGCACGTTCCAGGCGGGAGTCGACAGACCAGCTGAAGGGGCACCCGGCCACGGGAAGCCGCTCGTGCAGGGCACGCAGACCCTCCCCCAGCGCACGCGCGGCCGTCGCCGGGTCCGCCGTCCACCGAGGAGTGACGGCGTTCTCACCGGGCAGCTCATGGGTGACGAGCCAGGCTCCGTCCTGGTCGGCTCCCTGGTCCCGCACACGGGGCACGGTCGTGAAGCGGCCGGCCCATCGCAGGCGCTCGGCCTCGCCGGCCAGGTCCAGCCGGGAGCCGGCCGGAGCCCACTTGGCGAACAGCCGGCCGTCCCCGTCGCCGATCCGGAAGGTCAATCCGCCCAGCTCGTTCTGCCACACGGGCAGCAGCGGCCGGTCACCGGCCAGGGCGGCGATCCGTGCCGGTACCGGCACGGTGGGAGGCGGCGGTCCGGACAAGGCCATGCGCTCATACTCTCCTCGGCGTCACCCGGCGGGCCAGCGGTTTTCTCCGCGCCCGGGGACCACGCGCCGCCGCCCAGCAGGCGGGGTCCCGTTGCTCAGTCGCGTGTCGGGGTCTGCTTCCGGCCGATCAGCAGAAGGGCCGCACCGCCGATCACGACCAGGCCGATGGCCGTGCCCGCGATGATCGGAGTCGCGCTGGAGCCGCCCGTCTCGGCCAGGTTCTCGTCGGGGGCCGTCGTCGGACCGCCCGCCAGCGCCGGGGCGGGCTCGCTGAGCGTCTGCGTCCTCAGGCCGCCCGCGCCGGACGCGGTCTTGCAGTCGAGGACGCCCTTGAAACGCTTCGCGTAGCCACCGGGCGCCTTGATCGTGAAGTCGTACGCCTGGTCCTCCTGCAACGGAATCGTCACCGTCTGCGACTTTCCGGCGGGGACGGTGTGCTCGGTCCCCATGAGCGCGAACGTGAACGCCTCGTCGCCCTTGTTCACCGCGGTGATGTCCACGCCGCCCCTGGCGCAGTTCTTCTCGGCCGACAGCGCGGGTATCGCGCCCGTCGCCGCCCAGTTCGCCGTCGCCGTCGCCGAGACGGTCGACTCGCTGGAGCCGGCGAGGATCTGCGTCTGGCTGCGGCTCTCCGAGACGAAGGCCCGGCCGACCGGCACGGTGGTCGACGCCTGCACGATCAGCTCGGCCGAACCGTCCTGCGCCTTCCGCGGCACCTGGAAGTAGATCCTGCTGCCGTCGACCGCGGACGTGATCTCCTTGCCGGCCGTATCGACGACCTTCAGCCCGCTCGCCATGGCGTCCGTCGGCGGCGTCACCGTCACGCTGTCCGCGTTCGTGTGCACCGTGACCGGGCCGAGCCGCTCGCCGGGGTGCCCCGAGACGGCGGGCGGGTCGAGGGTCAGGGACGCGGCGGGCTCCGGGAGGTTCCGCGCGTTCTTCTCCAGGTAGTCCGCGAGCTTCTCCGCCTGGGGATTGACCGCGTCCACGTCGGCGCCGTCCGAGTAGCGCCAGATCGCCACCTGGGTACCGGCCGCCGCGTCCTGCTCGGTGAGGCCCGTGGCGCCCGCCTCGGCCGCCAACGCCGCCAGGTCGTTGACCTGCGGGTAGGAGTTCTGCAGGATCCAGCGGATCTTACCCGCGTTCTTGTTGCCGTTGAGTGACGTGCCGCTCCACGTCGTCTCCTGGTACTTGGCGTCCTTCTGGGTCGGGTTGTGGACATCGATGCAGTAGGTCTGCAGGGTGCCGCCGTAGTCCACGGACATCTCGAACAGCCCCGCGGGCACCTGCTCGTCCCTGCCGCCGTCGTGGATGACGGCGACCCCGTAGGTCTTGAGGGCGCCTATCGTCGCGGTCGCTCCCCCCTCGCTCTGCGGGGTGTCGTCGGCGGCCGCCGCGCCCGCGGTGGCCAGCAGGCCCGCCGCGACGAGTCCGGACACCAGCGTCGCGGCGGCGAGGCGGGCGGCGGCCCCTCGCCTGCGCGCGGACGACGCAGAGAACGAAGAAAACACAGAATTCCCCTTCAAGCAGGGCCCGTTGCGCGGTGAGATGCGGTCCCACCAGCGGAATCAGGAGCCCCGAGAGCCATGCCCGGCATCCTAGGGACGCGGCGCACCCCTCTCCCCAGTCATATCGCCGGATAACCGATCCGACTCGGAATCGTTATCGCTCACACAGCTTGCAGGCTGCACTTATCGATAAATCCACAGGGATCGTTCGGGCAGCGGGCGACAGACTCCCCGATAGGCGACACTTCCGCATGGAGGGGGTAGTGGGCCTGATGTCACGTCACCCCGACTGCCTGCGAGTCGGGTTGGGAAGAAGCTTCGGCCTCCGCCCCGGCGCCGGACTGGTCCGTCGTCCGCGGACGACGCGCCGGTTCCGTCTCCCAGTTCGGCTCGGACTGCGGTGTCGCGCCGGGCTGTGCCCCGGAGTGCGCCTCGGGCCTTGAGGACCGGCGGAAGGCCGACGTGCCGCGCGACAGATCGTGGCCGATCGCCGCCGCGTCGAGGTCCGCGGACAGCCAGCCCTGCCCGTCCCGTTGCTCGGTGCGCACCTTCAACCGCCCCTGGACGACGAGCGGATCGCCCACCGCCACGGACCCGGCGACGTTCGTGGCCAGCGAGCGCCGGGCCCACACCGTGAAGAAGTTCGTGTGACCGTCCGTCCACTCGTTCTTCTCGCGGTCCAGATACCGCGCCGTCACCGCAAGCCGGAAGCGTGCCGTGGGACCCGTCGGCGAATCCCGGTACACCGGCTGTGTGGCGACGTTCCCGACCACGCACACCATCGTCTCGTTCATGCGAAACCCCTCCCTCGCCCCGGCTTCCGCGCCGGGACGGAACGCGCACGGGCCCGTCCCGTACGGCTGCGTCTGCCGTGGCGGGCACGCCGTGCCGCGTGCTGCCGCCTCCGTACGGCGACCGCGTTCGCGTTCGCCGCGATCGCCGTGGGATCAGACTGCCTCCGCCGGGCCGAGCCCGCCGAGCGCTGTGGGCTACCGCCCGGTTGTGGACAACTCCGCCACCCGAACGAGTCGCTCCGCCTCACCTTGACGCCCCGGAACGGGCATCGCATCGGCATCTCCCACCCCGGAAGGGCATCCTCCGGGCCGCTTCCGCCCGGACCTTCCTGCCCCGGCCGCTTCCGCCCGGACCTACCTGCCCCGGCCGCTTCCGCCCGGACCTTCCTGCCCGCCCGGCCGTCCCCGTCCGGTCCTCCAGACCCTCCGGTGGTCCTGCCCCCTCCGGGGCTCACCCCATCCCCGCCCCCACACCGGTCCCGGTGACCTTCGCGTACTGTTCCCGCACCTCCCGGTACCGCAGCAGCTCCGCCGCCACCGGATCCAGCACTCGGGCCCTTCCGCATCCGGCTGCCGCCTCCCTCAGCCGGCGTTCCGCCTCGAGTCCGTACCGCTGGGACGGCCCGCGCGCGGCGATCCGGCAGCCCCACTGGATGGCCGGTCCCCCGACGACACCGAGCGCCGTCAGCGACGCCGCCACGCCGAGGTCCGGCGGCATGAACCCGACGGCCCGCCCCAGCAGCCACAGCCCGCCGACGACTTGAAGCAGTGTCATCAGCGTCTGGGCGAGCACGGCGAAGGGCCACCAACCGGGCCGGGGCGGCCGCCCATGCGGCATGGCGGCGCGCACCGACAGTTCGTCCAACGCCTCCGGCAGCCCCTGCGCGCCACGCGCCGCCGCCTCGCGCACCGCCTGCCCCCAGGGCGCCGGCAGTCCGGCCGCGGCCCGGTCCGCCACCGTCCGCACGGCCTGCTCGACACGCTGCCGCTCGGTCGCCTCGCCGTCCGCCGGAGCGCGCACCGGCAGCCGTCCCGTGGACGGTTCACGCCGCTCCCGGAACCACCGCCACAGCCTCAGCCAGGGCATACCGCACGCGCGGTCGGCGTTGCGCAGCCACGCGCGTTCGGCGGCCTCGCCGGCGGCGGTCGCGCCCACCGCGTCCGCGAGCCGCCCCGCGAACTCCTCGCGCGCCTCCTCACTGAGTCCGGTGAACGGCCCGGTCCCGTAGACGGGCCGTAGCCGGGCCGCGGCGGCGTCCACATCGGCGGAGATGCGGCGCGCCGCCGCGCCGCGCTCGGCCACGAACTGCCCGAGCACCTCGCGCAGTTCCTCCACACCGTCCCCGGTGAGCGCGGACAGCGCGAGCACGGTCGCGCCGGGCTCGCCGAACTCGCCGAGCGCGATGCCGTCCCCGTCGAGCAGCCGTCGCAGGTCGTCCAGCACCTGGTCCGCGGCCTCCCCGGGCAGCCGGTCCACCTGGTTCAGCACGACGAACATGACCTCGGCGTGTCCGGCCAGGGGCCGCAGGTACCGCTCGTGGAGGACGGCGTCGGCGTACTTCTCGGGATCCACGACCCAGATCACCGCGTCGACGAGGGCCAGGATGCGGTCGACCTGCTCCCGGTGCTGCACGGCCGCGGAGTCGTGGTCGGGCAGATCGACCAGGACGAGCCCGCGCAGCCGCGGGTCGCCGTCCGGGCTGTGCACGGGGCGCCGACGCAGCCGCCCGGGGATGCCGAGCCGGTCGATGAGCGTGGCCGCGCCGTCGCTCCAACTGCACACGATCGGGGCGGCGGTGGTGGGCCGGCGTACTCCGGTCTCCGAAATGGTGACTCCGGCGAGCGCGTTGAAGAGGGCCGACTTGCCGCTGCCGGTGGCGCCCGCGATGGCGACCACGGTGTGCTCCCCGGAGTGTCTGCGCCGCGCGGCCGCCTCGTCCAGGACCCGGCCCGCCTCGGCGAGCGTGCGGCTGTCCAACCGCGTGCGCGACAGGCCCACCAGCTCCCTCAGGGCGTCCAGCCGCGACCTGAGGGCTCCGTCGTAGGCGAGGGGCATGGACTGCGGTACGACCGCGCCACGGGGGTCGAGGGCACCGGCCGCCCCCTGGGCGAGTCCCGTCTCGGACGCGCGCCTGGCGATCAGCCCGTCGTCCCAGACGGCTCCGGGTTCGGCGCGCTCCGCCGGATCGTCGCGCTGCACGCGCGCGTGCGGGGCATCGTGCTGCCGGGTGTCTTCGGCCTGCGCCGGCTCCCTGGTCCCGCCGCTCCCCCTCGTGTGCCCGGTCTCCCCGATCTCCGAGGGCTCCGCGGCCTTACCGCCCACCGCGCTCTCACCGCTCTCCCCGCTCACCGCGCTCACCGCGCTCACCGCGCTTCCCGCGCTGGCCACGCTCTCCATGTCGTGCCCGCGCAGGTGTGTGGTCCCCTCCCCTGATCGCGCCGCTCCGGACGCGTCCAGCGCCTCCGGCACGTCCGGCACGTCCGGCACGTCCGGCAGCAGGGCCGTGTCCGCGTCCGTGTCACCGTGGGCGCGCAGGCGGCCCGTCCGGGCCCCGTCGTTCGCATCGGCCCCATGGTGCTCACCGACCTCGTCGTTCATATGAGCCTCACCTCCGCCGGAGACCCCGCGGTACCAGTGCCCGCCCGGGTGCCCGCCCGGGTGCCCGCCCTCCTCGTGATCCGTGTGGCCGGTGATGACGTTCACCGCGGTCACCTCTCCTTCTGCAGTACGGACAGCACGGCGATGAGTTCGGCCTGGAGGTCGGCGTGGACGTCGAAGGCGTCGAGGGGCGCGAGACAGCGCTCGCGTTCGGTGCGCAGCACCCGGTCGACGTACTCCGAGAGCAGCCGCGCGCCGCGCTCGCGCAGCCGCTGTGCCTCCTGGGCGCCGATCCGCTCGGCGAGGACTTCGGCGGCCCCTTGTGCCCGCTCTCCGCCGAGGAGGGACGCGACGGCGAGGGCGGCCACCGTCTCGGCGTCCGGGGCGACGCTCCTGTCGAGATCGCGCACCGATTCCTCGGCGTACTCCTCCAGGACGCGCCGCCAGCGCCGTACCGCCAGCCCGATGCGGTGCTCGGCGCTGTCCAGGGCCGGATCCTGGTCCGTCAGCGCCGCAGTGGCCGCCGCCGGCTCGCGGCGCCATGCCTCGTCGACACGCTCGTCGGCGGCCGCGACGGCGCACAGCAGCAGGGCACCCAGGTTCTCGACGAGGGCGTCCAGCAGTTCACCGTCACCGCAGTCCAGTGGATAGCCGTGCCACCGCTTCAGGGCGTCGCCGGCGAGAACGGCACCGGTCCGCAGACGCGTGTGCACGCGCGCGCACTCACCGTCGTACGCCGTGTCGACGGCGGCGGTGAGCCGCAGCGCGGCGGCGTACTGCGCCGCGGCGGCACCGGCCAGTTCGCTCACGCGGGAGGTCAGGGAGTCGAGCACTCCGTGTGCCGTACGGGCCATGGCGGCCTCCCGGACGGCGGGGTCCTGTGCCTGGTAGGTGAGCCATGCGCGCAGAGGAGCGACGGCGGTGGCGGGCAGCAGCCCTCCGCCCCAGGCGGACTCGGGCAACTCGGGCACGGTGAAGCGGGGCACATCGCCGAGGCCGGCCTTGGTGAGCAGGGCGCCGTACTGGCGCGACACCTCGGAGACGACCTGGTGGGGCACGCGGTCGAGCACCGTGATCAGGGTCGCCCGGTGCTCCTTCGCGGTCCGCAGCAAGTGCCACGGCACGGCGTCGGCGTACCGGGCGGCGGTCGTGACCAGCACCCAGATGTCGGCGGCGCAGATCAGCTCGGCGGCGAGGACCCGGTTGTCCGCGACCAGGGAGTCGATGTCGGGCGCGTCGAGGAGGGCCAGGCCGCGCGGGAGCGTGTCGGCGGTCTCGATGCGCAGCACCCGCTCCTCCCGTCCCGCCAGGGCGGGCGGATCCTCGCCGGTGTCCTGGCGGGGCACCCACACGCGCGTGAGCCCCGGCAGGACGCGCATGCCGCTGAACCACTGGTGGTCCTCGGGATGGCAGACGAGTACGGGCGTACGGGTGGTGGGCCGCAGCACGCCGGCCTCGCTGACCTTGCGCCCCACAAGGGAGTTGACGAGGGTCGACTTGCCGGCCCCGGTGGATCCGCCCACAACGGCCAGCAAGGGTGCTTCGGGCTCCTTCAGCCGGGGCACCAGGTAGTCGTCGAGCTGCGCGAGGAGTTCGTCGCGGCCGGCACGCGCGCGTGCGGCCCCCGCCAGGGGCAGCGGGAAGCGTGCGGCGGCGACACGGTCGCGGAGGTCGGAGAGTGCGTCGAGCAGCTGAGGCCGTACATCCAAGGTCACCACATGCGAAGAATGCCCAATTTTGGATGTTTTCTGAAGCATATGGGCATGTCTGCGCGCCGACCGGACACAGGGGATGGAAGGGACGACTGGGGCGCAGGCATAACGAGTACACAACACCCGGGGCCGCCAGGCGCGAAAAGCGATGCACGATTCGCACCTGCCTGCGATTATCAGGACCGCTTCACCGAACCTCCACATCGAGCCACGGAGGGGAAGCATCAGGGGCAAGGGTCCTGGCGTCCTATCCTTGTCCCCGGCAAGGTCACGGATCAGCCCACACCCGGGCACCAGACAGGCCGCCACACCGGCCCCCGTAGCTCAGTGGATAGAGCAGGCGCCTTCTAAGCGCTTGGCCGCAGGTTCGAGTCCTGCCGGGGGCGCCAACCTGTGGTCAGCCCTGCCTGGGCATCGCCGCAGGCCAGCACTGCATTTTGCCCGTTGTGCGCCCTTTGGGTAGCGAGGAAGACCCGAGTAGGCGCAATCCCGTCCAGGCTGAGGAAGAATGCAGGTCACGGCCCCCTCATCCACGGCTCGGAATACAAGCAGCCAGCCACAGGTTCGAGCCCTACCGGGCACCCAGAACATGGCTGGTCCCCTCCCAAGGGCCATGGGGCCCGGCGGCCATCGGCAGGCGTCGCGAACAGGGAACCTGAACCTGATCCGCTCCGCACAGTCGGCGGCCCCCTCGGCGCCTACTCGCGGGTCATGTCCCACGGGGTGGTGTAGTCAGGGCAGCTGTTTCGGTTCCGGTTGTGGGGTGATCTGCGGTTCGGGTTCGGTCGGCTTGGTGGTGAAGAGCTCGGCCATGGAGGCTTCGGAGAGGTAGCGGCGGTCGAAGACCTGCCACTCGTCGTGGAGTTCGGCCAGCACCGCGGCGGCCAGCCGGTCCAGGGCGGTGGGATTGGGGAAGACCTGGACAACATCGGCCCGCCGTTTGATCTCCCGGTTCAGCCGCTCCAGCGGGTTGGTCGACCATATCTTCTTCCAGTGCGCCGGCGGGAAGTCGGCGAATGCGGTGATGTCCACCGCCGCATCCAGCAGCATCGTCTTGACCTGTGGGAACTGCCGCCCGAGCATGTCGGCGACCACGTTCAGCTGGCTGCGCACCTGCTCGCCGGTGGTCTGCGCGAAGATGGTGCGGATGGTGGCGGCAACCATCTCCCCAGAACCCCTCTCGATCACCGAGAACACGTCCCGGACGAAGTGCACCCGGCACCGTTGCCAGGCCGCGCCGAGGAAGACGGTGCGGATCGCGGCCACCAGCCCGCTGTGGCTGTCGGAGATCACCAGCTGGACGTTCTCCAGGCCACGGGCCCGCAGCGACCGCAGGAACTTCGTCCAGAACGGCTTCGACTCACTGTCGCCGACCATCAGCCCGAGGATCTCCCGGTGCCCCGTGGCGGAGATCCCGGTCGCGATCACCACGGCCTGCGATGCGATCCGGTGATTCACCCGCGCCTTGCAGTAGGTCGCGTCCAGGAAGACGTACGGGAAGACGGTGTGATCCAGCGGCCGCTCCTTGAACGCGGTCAGCTCGGCGTCCAGCTCGCCGCAGATGCGGGAGACCTCGGACTTGGAGATCCCGCTGTCCGCCCCCAGGGCTTTGACCAGGTCATCGACCGAGCGGGTCGAGACACCGTGCACATATGCCTCCATCACCACGGCGAACAACGCCCGGTCTATCCGCCGCCGGCGTTCCAGCAGCGACGGGAAGAACGACCCGCTGCGCACCTTCGGAATCTTCAGGTCCAGGTCGCCGGCCTGCGTGGTCAGCAGCCTCTCCCGGTGTCCGTTGCGCCAGGTCGTGCGCGTCTCGGAGTGCTCGCGCGGCGCGGCACCGATCACCTCGGTGGCCTCGGCCTCGATCAGCTCCTGCAGGATGCGCTCGCACACCACCCTGATTGCTTCAACTCCCTCGGCCCGACGTAGTGACTCCAGCAGCCGCATCAGCTCAGACTGGGACAAGGCCATCGCGTGCTCCTCCGGTCGAACTGCCCGTTCACCAGAGAGACTTGCGCGATGGCCTGCCCTTGTTCAGGGAGCATGCACCGCCAACGGATGCACGCCCCCGGGCAGACACCCGCGCGTTCCGGAACCCTGCCCGACTACACCACTTCACGGGACGCGATCTACTCGCGGTGGGTGCTGAGGAGCCTGTACGCACTACCAGGCAGCACACTGACCCTCGTGGCGGGAGGAACGACCCCCGTGGCTCAGGGGGAGCAGCCGGCGGGGGAGCTGCGGGCACCGCCGGTACCGTGTTCCCTGTGGACGGGCAGCTGAGCGACGCGGAACTCGACGAGCTGGCCGGGCAGGCCACCGTGGATGCCTACGACGAGGAGCAGCTCACCGGTCTGCATACGATGCTCGCCGAGCATCTGGCCGTCCCGTTCACGACGGTCGTTCTCGAGGTCGAGGTCACCCGTGAAGAGGGTGGACCTGCTGCCCGGAAACCAGATCGTGGCGGTCTGTACGCGAGGCGGGTACCGGCAGGCGATCGGCATTCTCGGCCTTCCGTTGCCGGATCCGGCGCCCGAGGGGGCCGAGTGGATCGAGGCCTACCGGCACTGGGATCGTGAAGGCACCCGGGTCAGTGGCTGCCCGACAGCGTCGGCCGGTAGCCCTGATCGGCGACCCGGGCCCTGCCCTGCTGCCGCTCCGCGGAGAACAACCGGTACCGCTGCAGTTGCGCCAGCGAGGCGGCCAGCATGTCCTTGAAGCGTCGGAACGCTCCTGGTCCCTGGATCGCGATGCCGAGGAACCGGGCGAGGTCACCAACGGAGCGGCTCCGAAGTCGCAGGGCCGGACGCGCAGCATCTCCGCCGGACGGCGGTTCTACTGTCCGCAAGGTAGCCGCGTGTGCTGGCGGGGCGGATCGCGGCGGTCGGGCCCGCCGGCCTCGTCCCTGATCTCACGGGCCAGTACAGCTGGGCGGCGCAGTTCCGCGTCCCGCCGCTGTTCGGCGGGCAGGGCCATGGACGCGAAGACCCCCTCGGGAAGGGCGAGGTGGGGCTCGGCGTCGATGCCGACGCCGAGCGCCTCACCGGCGTGCGCCACGGCCGCCGCCCGGTATCCGTCGCAGTGCGTCATGCTCCCGGCGACGCCGTCCGGCCACGCGGGGGCACCGCCTTCGCCGGTGAGGATGGGGAGGGGGCGATGCCCAGGTCCGCGAGGGCCCGACGGGCGCACCAGCGCACGGTGGCGAACTCCCGCCTACGTTTCCCGACGGCCCCCGCCACGATCCCCGGCTCGGCGCCGAGGAGCGGGGCATGGACGGGATCACCGAACCACTCGGCCACCGCGACCGACGGCGGCAACAGCTTCTCGATCATGATCGTCGTCCCCCTGGACGCCCCGCCCCAGGGGGAATCAGCCGCCCGCCATCGAGGCGATGGACACGACCGCGCAGAAGACGTCCCTGTCCTGCTGCCGACCGGTGACCAGCACCCTGCGGTTGCCGTTCAGGTCGTTCGGGAGCGAGGCGGACTCGATCCAGCAGGTGGTGTCGAACTCGGCGTAGCGGGCGAAGACGACGCTCATCCCCACCACCACGGCGGCGTCCGGGTGGACCATGGCCTGGGCCGCCTGGCGCGCCGCTTCGAGCAGCAGCATGCCGGGCACGTGGTCCACGGGGTGGTCGAAGAGGACCGGGTGCGCCCGGTCGACCCGCAGCTGCCAGCGGGTGCTGGAGTCAGTGGGCGAGAGGACCACGTCCTCGAAACTGCTCCGCCCCACGCGCTCGGGCGACGCCGGGGAGGGCAGGGGAACCGCATGCAGGTCGGGCATATCGGCGTAACGGCCCCGCAGACGTTCGTAGACGGTCCGGTCCTGGATCGTGAAGCGGGTGCGCGCGACGGCGAGGACCGTGCTGTCCCGCACCACCTCGAAGCGCAGCGCGAGGGCAGAGGCGCGCGCCTTGCGGCGCTTGACGTCCGTGCACGTGATGCAGAGGTCTATGCCGACCGCGCCGCTGTCACTGCGCAGGGCGCCCGCGTCGA
Source organism: Streptomyces sp. PSU-S4-23 (assembly GCF_055632315.1). Taxonomy (NCBI): domain Bacteria; kingdom Bacillati; phylum Actinomycetota; class Actinomycetes; order Kitasatosporales; family Streptomycetaceae; genus Streptomyces; species Streptomyces sp. PSU-S4-23. The sequence goes on from NZ_JBVMUU010000002.1 coordinate 2,956,391, forward strand.
GTTCCCAGGCGAAGTCCTGCCACAGCAGCTGGTGTCCGAGCGGTACCTCGTAGGCACCGTGGGACAGCAGCGGTAACGTCTGGCGCACCGTCTCGCAGAGCAGCATCGGGTCGTGCATGCCGAGCCGGGTCTCGTAGAAGGCATGCTGCCCGGGCCAGCCGGCCTCCACCGCGTAGGAGTCCGCCCCCGTACGGCACCAGTTGCTCAGCAGCACCTCGGACGCGTCACGCTTGTGCGTGTACGGCCGAGGAATGGCAGTAGGCATTTCCGTCACAGGCACTTGAGCAAACTGAAGCGACACGGCAGTCCTCCCCTTGGGCTGCTGGCGAATGCCAAAGCGATACCGAGCGGACACTCATGCGTGCCGCTTGGATAACATAGAGGTCGTTCTTTTTGTTTGTCGAGAGGTTGGGGCGGTCTGTGATGGCACAACGCAGGCAGGAGCGTGCCGTTCGTACCCGAGAAGTACTGCTCAGGGCGGCGGCCGAGATCTTCGACACGGCCGGGTACTCCGGCGCGAGCGTCAACAAGATCCTGGAACGGGCCGGGCTGACGGCCGGGGCCATGTACTTCCACTTCAAGAACAAGGAAGCCCTGGCCAGAGCCGTCATCATGGAGCAGGCCGCCGATCTGGAGTTCCCCCCGAGCGAGCCCGGCCTCCAGCAACTGCTCGACATGACCGGCTACCTGGCGCGCGAACTGAAGACCAACACGCTGCTGCGGGCCGGCGTCCGGCTGGCGGTGGAGCAGAACGAATCGGGTCTCCAGGAGTACTCGATCTACGAGTTCTGGATCGACCACTTCCGTGAGACCCTGGTCGAGGCGCGCGCGAGGGGGCAGTTGCGCCCCTCCGTCAACGAAGCGGACTTCGCGCGCGTGATCGTCGGTGCCTTCACCGGTACGCAGATCATGTCCGAGATCTCCAGCGAGCGGGCCAACCTGCCCGAGCTGATCGCCACCATGTGGCGCTGTCTGCTGCCCGCCCTGGCGCCGGACGAGGTCGTCGCACGGCTCGACATCCCCCACGACGAGTCGGCGGCCACCGCGTGAGGCCGCCCCGCGTGGCGGTCACCGGAGCCACGGGCTTCGTCGGTTCGGTGGTGCTGCGCCGGCTCCTCGAAGCGCGTGCCGACGGCCGCGTCGACGACGTGCGCGCCCTGGTGCGCACACCTCCCGGGAGACGGCTCCGGGACGAGGCGGGCCTGTCGTGGCGCCCCACGGACCTGACTGATCCGTCCTCGCTGTCCGGAGCGCTGGAGGACGTGCACGTCCTGGTGCACCTCGCGTCCCGGGTGTCCGGCGAGGCGCCCGCATGCGAGGCCGTCAACGTCCGGGGGACCGCGATGCTCACCGAGGAGGCCCGACGCAGCGGTGTCCGACGCGTCGTCCAGCTCTCGACGACCGCGGTGTACGGAGCGGGGCCGCACCGCGGGCTCACCGTGAACGAGATCGCGCCGGCGCCTGTCTCCGCGGCCAGCGCCACCCGGCTCGAAAGCGAGCGGCACGTGCTGGCGACGGGCGGCACGGTGCTGCGGGCCGGTCTGATCGTGGGCCAGGGAGACCGCTGGGTCGTCCCGGCGCTGGCCGAACTGCTCGCACGGGTTCCGGCCCTCTGGGACGGCGGAGGCGGCCTGCTGTCCCTCATCGACGTCGAGGACCTCGCACGGCTGATCGCGACGACGGCCCTCATGCCGGACGCGCCGCCCACGGGCATCCATCACGCCGCCCACCCCCGCCCCGTACGCGTCCGCGACCTCCTGACCACACTCGCCTCCCTCGGCGTACTGCCGAGTGTGACCGAGCCATGGCCCTGGGACGCCTGCGTACGCCGACTGCGCGAGGTGCCGGGTCTGATGAGCGAGCGCCAGTTCTCCCTCCTCGCCCTCGACCACTGGTACCGCGGCGAGGAGATCTGGCGCCTCACCGGCTGCCCGGAGGGCCCCGGCCCGCTCGCCCGCCTCACCTCAGCGTCCGCGTGGTACAGGTCGTTCCTCGCCGAACGCCCCTGGAGCCCGTCCGGCGGACCAGGTCGCAGCAAGGAAACTGCGGCAATCGAACACCGGTGAGCAGGGTGTGGTGCGTTCAGCTGCAAGGCGGAGGAGGCTGAGCCGATCAGCCGCTGCCGCGGCGGGCGACGCGGTGGCGGCACCTCCCGGCCGAAGGCTGGGGGACGTCGGCGAGTGACGACAACGCGGCAGATGCGCGTGCCACACCCCGCGTCTGCGGCCGGATCCGCCGGACAGGCTCCAGGGCTCTCAGGCGGTGTGGGGCAGTAGGGCGGGGGCATCGGGCGCGGCGAGGGCGGTGGAGGCCGGGGAGTAGAGGCGGCTGTAGGTGTAGGCGGCGGAGACCAGGGTCATGTGGTGGTGCCAGCCGGGGTAGGAGCGGCCCTCGAAGTCGAGGAGGCCGCAGTCCTCCTCAAGGCAGCTCACGGTGGCGGCGGCGCCGGAAGTCAGGTGGGCGAGCGCGGCGATGCGCCCGGCGCGCTCGTCGAGGAGGGTGGAGAGCCATGCGCGCGGGGGGCCCTGGCGGGTGGGGTTCCACTCGGCGAGGAGGCGGTGGGTCTGCCTGCTGCCGGGCAGCCGGACCCGGGTGGACAGCATTCTCACCTCACCGCGGCCCGGGGCGTGCACCGTGGCGCATGTCTGGCGGGTGCCGTGCCGGTGCAGGAACTCCTGGACGGACAGGGCGCCTTGGGCGTCCTGGGCGTCGGCAGCGGCGGCGCGCGGGCCGAGCGGGAGTATCCGCAGACCGGGCGGCACCGCCACCACGAAGTCCTGCCCGCGCCGGCTCAGGCCGTTGACCAGGGGGGTCACGTCCGGGCACTCGCTCATGTCCACCACCGCGGGGACCGCGGTGAGCCCCGCGCGGGACGCGACCGCATCGAGCAGATCGAGGATGTGCTCCCCGTACGGACGGTGGCGGGCCGTACCGGGGATCCTGGCCCGCTCACGCAGGTCCGCGTCGTCGCTCCACCGCTCGGGAAGCATCAGACGCCAGTCCACCGGCAGGTGCGTGTCCCCGAAGGAGAGGAACAACCCGACTCCCATCTGGCAGTTGATGGTCCGGCCCAGCCGTGGAACGAAACGGCGGTGCACCCCGCACGAGTGCGCACCGCGCTTGGGCAGGAACGCCGTGGCGAACGTCAGGGCCAGGGGCGTGGTGCGCCGCTGTACGACCCGGGTCAGTTCCTCACGGGCCGGTTCCCAGTCCCAGGGGCTGGTGTTGATGAACTGCTGCAGGGACTGCGACGCCGTCGGCGACGCCGAAATCGCGGCGGCAAGGCGGCGTATGGACTTCTTGCCCGGCGTCGTGAGCAGCCCGCGCAGGTAGCCCAGAGCCCATCGTCGCTGGTCGGCCCGCGGAAGATGTCCGAAGAGCGTGTCGCTGAAGGTGTTCAGCGAGGTCGTACTCCACTGCGGCGGCAGAACCAGGTGTTGCCCGGCCATCATGCGCTCCCTCCACGTGCATGCCCGACGAGAAAACAATAGCGAATGTTCTCTTTGTTTTTGAAAGGGTGGGCGCTTTCGGTGAGACTTCGGCAAGTCACTGAAGTAGCTGCGGGCATTTCAGTAAAAAACGGTCACAGGTGCAGATGCGGCCTCCAAACCCCGTACATCTATAGGAAGTCGGCGTTGTGACGGAGCTCTCGCCACCGGAAGCTGGAGGCAATCCGGCCCATCGGATTGAGAGGAGACCAGCAGTGACGCGATCGCTGATGTTCGCGGAACGCGTCGAGCGCCCGGCTCGCGGAGGCTGTCCACGGTGAAACAGGGACGAGCGGTCCGGACCCGGGAGTCCCTCATCCGGGCCGCCGCCGACGCCTTCGACGCCGCCGGCTACGAGGCCACATCACTGGGACGGATCTGCGCCGGGGCGGGCACCTCCATGGGCGCGCTGACCTTCCACTTCCGCTCGAAGGCCGCACTCGCCGACGCGGTGCAGCAACACGGCATCACGCTCACCGGCGAAGTGGTGCAACGGATCTTCAGAACACGTCAGCCCCCGCTGGAGACCATCATCGCCATCACCCTCGCCGTCGTCGGTCTGCTTGAGGAGAGTTCCGTGGTCCGGGCCGCCGCCGGGCTCAGCCGCGAGCGCGTGGCGACCGCCTCCCCCTGGCCCTCCTCGTGGATTCCGGTGATCGAGGATCTCGTGACCCGTGTGCCCGAGGAGTCCCTGAGCCCCGGCACCCACCCGCGTGCGCTCCTCTCCCTGGCCACGCATCTCGTGACCGGTGCCGAGATGCTCATCCACACCGGCGGCGAGGCCGCGGGGCCGGACCACGTCCGCGCGGTGACCCAGGTCGCTGAAATCTGGGAGCTCACGCTGCGCGGGGTCTCCCCGACCGTGCGCCTGCCCCAGCAGCGGCGGACCGGGGCCCACACGCGGAACGCTCCAGGACGGGCACGGACGGCCGAGGACGGTGCTGTTTAAGCGACTTGCCAAGATCGGGAGCGGACTTGGCCAGGGGCTGGGACGCGCCCCTTCTCGCCCCATAGTTTCGGCTGCGGCTTCCATCCGAGCGCGACGAGAGGAGCACCGTGTACATCAAGGAAGTCCGCCGGCTGGACCGGGTGATCATCCGGTTCGCGGGCGACTCGGGTGACGGCATGCAGCTCACCGGCGACCGCTTCACCGCGGAGACCGCGTCCTTCGGCAACGACCTCGCCACCCTGCCGAACTTCCCCGCCGAGATCCGGGCCCCCGCCGGCACCCTGCCCGGGGTCTCCTCCTACCAGTTGCACTTCGCCGACCACGACATCCTCACGCCGGGCGACGCCCCGGACGTACTCGTCGCGATGAACCCGGCGGCGCTGCGGGCGAACATCGGCGATCTGCCGCGCGGCGCTGAAGTGATCGTCAACACCGACGAGTTCACCGGGCGGGCGATCCGGAAGGCGGGCTACGCGACCTCGCCGCTGGAGGAGGGCTCACTCGACGGCTACCGCCTCCACTCGGTGCCGCTGACCACGCTGACGGTGGAGGCGCTGAAGGACCTCGGCCTCTCCCGCAAGGAGGCGGAGCGCAGCAAGAACATGTTCGCGCTCGGCCTGCTGTCGTGGATGTACCACCGGTCCACCGGGGGCACCGAGAAGTTCCTGAAGTCGAAGTTCGCCAAGCGGCCCGACATCGCGGCCGCCAACATCGCGGCGCTCCGCGCGGGCTGGAACTTCGGTGAGACGACGGAGGACTTCGCCGTCTCCTACCTGGTCGCCCCGGCGGCCACCGCGTTCCCGGCCGGCACGTACCGCAGTGTCTCCGGCAACCTCGCCCTGTCCTACGGCCTGGTCGCCGCGTCCCGGCAGGCGGATCTGCCACTGTACCTGGGCTCGTACCCGATCACGCCGGCCTCGGACATCCTGCACGAGCTGTCCAGGCACAAGAACTTCGGCGTACGGACCTTCCAGGCCGAGGACGAGATCGCCGGGATCGGTGCCGCCCTCGGAGCCGCCTTCGGCGGATCGCTGGCGGTGACGACGACGTCCGGCCCGGGTGTGGCCCTGAAGTCGGAGGCCATCGGGCTCGCGGTCTCGCTGGAGCTGCCGCTGCTGATCGTCGACGTCCAGCGCGGCGGGCCCTCGACGGGTCTGCCGACCAAGACCGAGCAGGCCGACCTGCTGCAGGCTATGTACGGCCGTAACGGCGAGGCCCCGGTTCCCGTGGTCGCGGCACGGACCCCGGCGGACTGTTTCGACGCGGCGATCGAGGCGGCCCGGATCGCGCTGACGTACCGCACGCCGGTGTTCCTGCTGTCGGACGGCTACCTCGCCAACGGCTCCGAACCCTGGCGCATCCCGGAACCGGACGAACTCCCGGACTTGCACGTGCGGTTCGCGCAGGGACCCAACCACACCCTGGAGGACGGCACCGAGGTGTTCTGGCCCTACAAGCGCGACCCGCAGACCCTGGCCCGGCCCTGGGCGATCCCCGGCACGCCCGGCCTCGAACACCGCATCGGCGGCATCGAGAAGCAGGAGGGCACCGGCAACATCTCCTACGACCCCGCCAACCACGACTTCATGGTCCGCACTCGGCAGGCCAAGATCGACGGCATCGACGTCCCGGACATCGGGGTCGACGACCCGGACGGCGCCAGGACCCTGGTACTGGGCTGGGGCTCGACGTACGGGCCGATCACGGCCGCGGTACGGCGGCTGCGCGCGGCCGGCGAGCCGATCGCGCAGGCGCACCTGCGCCACCTCAACCCCTTCCCACGTGACCTCGGCAACGTCCTGCGCCGGTACGAGCGGGTCGTCGTGCCGGAGATGAACCTCGGCCAGCTCGCCACCATCATCCGGGCGAAGTACCTGGTCGACGTGCGATCCGTCACCCAGGTGAACGGCATGCCGTTCAAGGCAGAGCAGCTCGCCCACACACTGGAGGCGATCATCCGTGGCCACTGAACTCCGCCTCCTGCCCAAGCACTTCAAGTCCGACCAGGAGGTGCGGTGGTGCCCGGGCTGCGGCGACTACGCGATCCTGGCGGCCGTGCAGGGGTTCATGCCGGAGCTGGGCGTGGCCCGCGAGAACATCGTGTTCGTCTCGGGCATCGGCTGCTCCTCCCGCTTCCCGTACTACATGAACACCTACGGCATGCACTCCATCCACGGCCGGGCACCGGCGATCGCCACCGGACTCGCCACGTCCAGGCGGGACCTGAGCGTATGGGTGGTCACCGGCGACGGGGACGCGCTGTCCATCGGCGGCAACCACCTCATCCACGCCCTGCGCCGCAACGCCAATCTTAAGATCCTCCTCTTCAACAACCGGATCTACGGCCTGACGAAGGGCCAGTACTCCCCCACCTCGGAAGTCGGCAAGATCACCAAGTCGACGCCGATGGGCTCGCTGGACGCCCCGTTCAACCCGGTGTCGCTGGCGATCGGCGCGGAGGCGTCCTTCGTCGCCCGCACGATCGACTCCGACCGCAAACACCTCACCGAAGTGCTGCGCGCGGCCGCCGCCCACCCCGGCACGGCCCTGATCGAGATCTACCAGAACTGCAACATCTTCAACGACGGCGCCTTCGACGCCCTCAAGGACAGGCAGTCGGCGGACGAGGCGGTGATCCGCCTGGAGCATGGGAAGCCTGTCCGTTTCGGCGCGGGCGGCGCGCGCGGTGTCGTACGCGACCGGCTCACCGGCGACCTGAAAGTGGTCGACGTGACCGCGGAGAACGAGTCCGAGGTCCTCGTCCACGACGCCCACTCCCCCTCCCCCACCACGGCCTTCGCACTGTCCCGGCTGGCCGACCCCGACACCCTGCACCACACCCCGCTCGGTGTGTTCCGCTCGGTGCAACGGCCCGTCTACGACACAGAGATGGCCGAGCAACTCGACACCGCCGTCGAACAACACGGCAAGGGCGGCCTGACGGAGCTGCTGGCCGGCGGGGACACCTGGACCGTCGTCGGCTGATCCTGAGCAGAAGGCGGCGGCACCACCGGTCGAACCGGTGGTGCCGCCGCCTTCTGTTTCCCTCAGCTGGCCCCGAGTTCCTCCCCGATGGCGGCCGCGAACGTGTCCACGTCCTCCTCCGTGGTGTCGAAGGCGGTCACCCAGCGGACCTCACCGGTGCGCTCGTTCCAGACGTGGAACGGGAAGCGTTTCAGCAGCCGCCGCGTGGCGTCCGGCGGAAGGACGGCGAAGACGTGGTTGGCCTGGACGGGGCGGGTGACGGTCAGGCCCGGCAGCCCGCGCACCGCCCTGTGCAGCCGGTCGGCCATGGCGTTGGCGCGGGCCCGCCGAGCGCGGCCACAGGTCGCCGTCGAGCAGCATGTCCAACTGGGCCGAGATGAACGGGACGACCCTGGGCTGTGCCCGGTGCCGGTTGCCGAGATCCGCCGCGCGGTGGGCCACCAGTTCGGGGGTGAGCTTGCCGTCCGGGGTGGGGAGGGGCAGCAGCTTGATGCCGCCCACCCGTTCCGGTGCGCCGCACTCGTCCACGTTGATGTGTGCCGACTCGGCGCAGATGACGGCCTGACAGACGTCGAGCATGGCCTGCAGCGCCACCACATTGGCCCCGGTGCCGTTCGCGTGGTTGTCGCTGGCGAAACCACGCCGGGTGGGATCGTGGAGGGGGCTGTCGTCATCGTGCGGCCCTTCCGGCCGGGAGCGTACGGGTGGCGGTCGAAGGCCCCCGCGGTCAGAGGGCCTCGGCGCGGATGGTGCGCGGTACGCCCCGCACCTGGGTCAGGTCGCGCAGTGCCGCCACGGCCGCGGAGAGCGCCCCGTCCAGGGCGCGCTGGGTGGACAGGAACAGCCGGGCGCCGCCGTCGGCACGCGTCTGCCGGAAGTCCTCGACGGACACCCCGTGGCGTTCGAGTACGGCGACCACGGTGCCGACGACGCCCGGCTGGTCCGTCACGTCCAGGGTGATGTGGTAGCGGGTGACCACGTCCCCGATCGGCCGGACCCGGCGTCGTTCGTACGCCGTGTCGTCGGACCCTGTGACCCCGGCGAGCCGGTTGCGGCAGGCGGCGACGAGGTCGCCGAGCACGGAGGCGGCCGTGGGCGCCCCGCCCGCGCCGGGGCCGTAGAACATCAGCTGCCCCGAGGCGTCGGCCTCCACGAACACCGCGTTGAACGCGTCGCGCACCGAGGCCAGCGGATGACCGGCGGGCAGCATCGCCGGGTGTACCCGGACGGTGATGTCGCCGTCCGGGGCGCGGTCGCAGACGGCGAGGAGTTTGACCACCCGGCCCACGGACCGGGCGGCGGCCATGTCCGCGGCGGTGATGTCGGTGATGCCCTCGCGGTGCACCTGGTCGAGGCGGACCCGGGTGTTGAACGCGAGTCCGGCGAGGATGGCCGCCTTGGCGGCCGCGTCGTGGCCCTCGACGTCGGCGGTCGGATCGGCCTCCGCGTAGCCGAGGGCCATGGCTTCCTTCAGTGCCCTCGGGTACTCCCAGCCGGCGGTGTCCATGCGGTCGAGGATGAAGTTGGTGGTGCCGTTGACGATGCCGAGCACCCGGGTGACCCGGTCGCCGGCCAAGGACTCGCGCAACGGCCGCAGCAGGGGTACGGCACCGGCCACCGCGGCCTCGTAGAACAGGTCGACGCCGCTGTCGCGGGCAGCGGCGTGCAGTGCGGCGCCCTCGGCGGCGATCAGGGCCTTGTTGGCGCTGACGACGGAGGCGCCGTGCGCGAACACCTTCGTGATCAGGTCGTATGGGCGGTCGACGCCGCCGATGACCTCGATCGCGACGTCGATGTCGCCCCGGGTCACCAGGGCGTCCGCGTCGGTGGTGACGAGGTGGGAGGGGATGCCGGGGCGAGGCAGGTCCGCGCGGCGCACCGCCACCCCGGCGAGCTCCACCCGGGCGCCGATGCGTGCGGTGAGGTCGGCTTCGTGAGCCGCCAGATACCGTGCGACATCGCTGCCGACGACGCCGCAACCCAGCAAGGCTACTTTCAGAGTGCGCATGTCGGACTGCTCCGTTTCCGAGACCGAAGTGAGAGGGCCGTGGTCGGCCGGGGAGGGGAAGGGGCGTGGACGTCCGGCGGACGGTCCCGCGTCCACGGTGGCGAGCCCGGGCGGTGCCGGCGGGGGGTGTGTGCCGGCACTGCCCGGGCGCGGCCCACGGGGTGATGTGGGCGGTCTACGGGGTGATGAGGCCGGCGATCGCGCCGACGGTCGGATCGTCGAAGAGCTGCCTGATCCGCAGGCGCACACCCGAGCGCTCGTGGATGTCGTTGATCAGCCGGCTGGCCAGCAGGGAGTTGCCGCCGGAAGTAAAGAAGTGCTGCTCGACGCCGACGTCCCGGATGCCGAGAAGCTCGGTGAACAGCTCGGCCACCAGGATCTCCCCCGTCGTGGCCGGTTCACGTCCCGCGCGGGCCACCTGGGACTCGGGCCGGGGCAGGGCCCCCCGGTCCAGCTTCTCGTTGGCGGTGAGCGGCAGCCGCTTCAGGACGACGAACGCGCTCGGCACCATGTAGTCGGGCAGCGCCGACTCGGCCTGCGCGCGCAGCTTGTCCAGGTCGGGGGCCGTGTCGTGCGCGGAGACCACGTACGCCACCAGTCTTTGGTCGCCCGGAGTGTCCTCGCGGACGAGGCAGACCGCCTGGCTGAGCTGCCCGTCGCGCAGCAGAACGGACTCGATCTCCCCCAGCTCGACCCGGAACCCCCGGATCTTGACCTGGTGGTCGAGCCGGCCGAAGAACTCGATGACGCCGTCGGCCCGCCAGCGTGCCGCGTCCCCGGACCGGTACATGCGGGCGCCGGGCCCGCCGTACGGGTCGTCGACGAAGCGCTCGGCGGTCAGGTCGGGCCGGCCCAGGTATCCCTCGGCCAGTTGGACACCGGCGAGGTACAGCTCGCCGGTCACCCCGGGCGGCAGCTGGCGGCGCTGCTCGTCGAGCACGTAGAGACGGGTGTTCCATACCGGCCGGCCGATCAGCACCGGGCCGGGCTCGGGCTTCTTCGGGCACAGCATCGAGGTCACGTCCACGGCCGCCTCGGTGGGGCCGTAGACGTTGAACAGATCGGCGTCGAGGACCGAGGAAAACCACGCCTGCAGTTCGGCGGGCAGGGCCTCGCCGCCGCACACCACACGGCGCAGGCTCGTACAGGCGGCGGCGCCCGGCTCCCGCAGGAACACCTTCAGGCCGGAGGGCACGAAGTGCGTGATGGTGATGTTCTCGGTGACGATCGTCTCGGCCAGGTACGCAGGGTCGCGGTGCCCGTCGGGGTCGGCGACCACGATCGACGCCCCGGCGAGCAGCGGCCAGAACACCTCGCGCACGGTCACGTCGAACCCGGCCGGCGTCTTCTGCAGCAGCCGGTCGTCCGGGCCCAGCGGAATCTGGTGCTGCATGTGGTGCAGTCGGTTGGTGATGGCACGGTGGGCGACCACCACGCCCTTGGGGCGTCCCGTCGAACCCGAGGTGTAGAGCACGTATGCCGGGGAGTCGGGGGTGAGCGGTGCGCGCCGGTCGGCGTCCGTGGGCGGGGCGGGGGTGGCCGCCGCGAGCCGGGCCACGGCGTCCGGGGCGTCCAGGACCAGCTGCCGCGCGGACACCAGGACCGAATCCGTCAGCTCCCGCACGGTCACCACATGGGTGACCCCGGCGTCGGCGAGGACCTGGTTGATGCGTTCCACCGGGTAGCTCGTGTCCACCGGCAGATAGGCGGCGCCCGTCTTGACGATGGCGAGGGCGGTGACGACGTAGTCGACCGACCGCGGCAGCACCATGGCGACGATGTCCCCGTGGCCAGCGCCGTCAGCGATCAGCAGCCGGGCGATCCGGCTGGCGCGCCCGTCCAGCTCGGCGTAGCTGAGACGCTGGTCACGGTGGCTGAGGGCGGTCCGCTCCGGGTGCGCCGCGGCGTTCGCCTCGACCAGCTCGGGAAGCGTCAGGGTGGGCACCGGGTGTGCGGTGTCGTTCCACACGTGCATGATCTGGTGGTGCTCGGCCGGCGTGAGCAGTTCGATGCCGCCCACCTCGGCCGTCGGGCCGGCCTCCAGCAGGCGCCGGGTGAAGTGGCTGAGTCGGTCGGTGTGCGCCGCCACCTCCTCGTCCCTGTGGCGCTCCGGGTTGCCCCGCGCCCGGGCGTTCAGGTGGCCGTCCGCGTCGAGGGTGAGGACGAGGGCGAGGTCGTCCACGGCCACCGGGCCGCCGTCGAGGAACACCTGGGTGCCGACGGGCGTGGCGGGGGCCTCGGCCGCGACCGGGGATGTGCGTGCCGCGCGGACCCGCTCCACCAGCTCGGCCAGGGTCGTCGTGGGCTCGACGGACAGCCTGAGCGGCCCGGGCAGGCCGGCCACCGTGAGCGCCAGGTCCCCTTCCGAGGTCAGCCGGTGGACGTAGGCCGCCGCGCAGGCGAGGGCGTGGTCGGCCCAGTCGGCGGCCGGCGACGCGGTGACGTCGTCGAGGAGGATCCCTCCCGCGGACGTGGTCCGCGGTGCTTGTGTGTCGTGCACGGTCATGCGCCACGCTCCAACAGGAATCGGTGTACGGCCTCGGCCACGTCCGGGGTGTCGAGCAGAGCCGCGGTGTGCACGGGGAAGCTCTGCACGGCGCGCGCGTCCACGGCGCCCGGACCGCCGTCGGCCGAGGTCAGGGCGAGCGCCGTGGCCCAGCCCGGCTCCGGGTTCAGCTGCCGGGCCGCGTGCAGGTAGGAGACGTAGGACCGGAACAGGCCGAGCAGGTCCTCGCTGGTCTCCTCGTCGAAGCCGAGCAGGTCGAAGGCGGTGCCCGCGACGGTCTCGTAGGCCTTGACGACCTGGGCCGCGATGGCGGTGAAGTCGTCGTCTCCGGCCGTCACGCGGACGACCTCGGCGATTGCGCCGGAGCGCTCCTGCTCGGGGACCACCGTGAGGGTGTCGACGGTCTTGCGGAAGTCGCGGTACAGGCTCAGCCGGTCCACCGGCTCGGGGTCGAGGAGCAGCAGGGCCGGCCGCTCCCCCTGCTCTTCGGCGATCTCGTCGGCGAGGGCGGCGGCGAACACGGCGCCCACGCAGTAGCCCATGACGGTGTCGATGTGCCGCGGGCCCTCCGGGAGCCTGCGCCACCGGCTCAAGTAGTCGGCCGCCGACAGCAACTCGTGCTCGGACTCGGCGGGTTGGGTGGTCTGCCAGATCTCCCGGCGCGGCGTCAGATGCGCGGCGAGGCGGCGGAAGTCGGCCTCGGGCCTGCCGGTGGAGTCGAAGTCCACCGCGAGGACCGTACGGGCCGGGTCGCCCTCGCCGATCCTGCGCCAGCTGTCTGTGCTCATCGCGGTTCGCCTTCCGGGTTCTCCAGCAGCTCGGCCTCCTCGGCCGGAGTGAGCCCCGCCTCGCGCTCGCGGTCGAGGCCGAGGTGACACTCGTGGGCGAGAACATCGGCGACGACGTCCTCGATCGGGCGGTGGGTGAGACCGGCCGCGACGGCTCGGGTGTGGTCGTGGGCCATGAAGCCGCGGTCCTCGGGGGGCACCCACAGCGGCAGCGACCTCGGTCCCCGCCACACCTGCACCCCGGCCCGGTCCAGGTGCTCCTCGGCGACCGGGACGAGTTCGGTGTCCGGTGCGCCGACCGTCTTGACGATCAGGTCGAGCAGCTCGCCGAAGGGCAGGCTCGGGCCGACGCCGTTAAAGGTGCCTCCGACGCCTTGTTCGCCCGCGTCGACGATCCACGCCGCGAGATCGCGTACGTCGACCAACTGCGTGGGCTGCTCGGGGACGTCCGGCACGGCGACGCGGCCGCCGCGGGAGATCCGCGCGGGCCAGTAGCCGAAGCGGTCGGAGACGTCGCCGGGCCCCACGATGAGCCCGGAGCGCACGACCAGCGCCCGTTCGCCCAGGGCGGCGCGCACCGCGTTCTCGCAGGCGACCTTGATGCCGCCGTAGAGATGCGGGTGCTCGATCCGGGCCAGCGCCGCCGCCCCGGACTCGGCGGGCTCGTGGAGCGCCGCGTCCTCGTTCTGCCCGGCGGTGACGGCGTCGGCGTACACGTTGATGGACGACACGAACGTCCAGTGCCGGGTGTGCGTGCCGAGTACCCGCAGCGCCTGCTGGACCCACGGGTAGGACATGGTGGCCACGTCGACCACCGCGTCGAAGTCCTGGCCCGCCAGCGGGGCGAGGCCGTCGGGGGCGTCCCGGTCGACCTTGACGAGCGTGGCGCCGTCCGGGACGTTCCCGGAGGTGCCGCGCGCCGCGCAGACGACCTCGTGCCCTCGGCGTACGGCTTCGTCGGCAATGGCGTGCGAGAGGAAGGCCGTACCGCCCAGTACGAGGGTCCGCACGGTCAGGCACCCCCGTGGGCAACGGGGCAGCCGGTCATGGCCGGCTCCTCGGCGGTGGCGTCGGCGGCGCGGGGCCGCAGACGCTCGTACGACACCGGCAGCTTCGCCAGGCCGCGGCTGACCGAGTTGTCGTACACCCACTCGGTGTCCGCCGGGTCGATGGCCAGGATCAGGCCCTCGAGCCGGCGCAGCAGCGTGGGGAAGACGACGTGGCCCTCCAGGCGGGACAGCGGGGCGCCCGGGCAGAAGTGCGGGCCGTGGCCGAAGGTGAGATGGCGGTTGTTGGTGCGGGTGATGTCCAGGCGGTCGGGGTCCTCGAAGATGTTCGGATCGCGGTTGGCGGCGGCGATCAGCAGATGGACGAACGCCTCCTTGCCGATGGAGACGTCGCCGATCTCCATGTCCTGCGCGGCGACGCGCAGGGTGCCGCGGTAGCTCGGTGACTCGTAGCGCAGGAACTCCTCGACCGCGGAGACCACCAGGTCGGGCTGGGAGCGCAGCAGGTCGAACTGGTCGCGGTGGGTGAGCAGGGCGTGGACGCCGTTGCCGATGAGGTTGGTGGTGGTGCGCTGGCCCGCGATGATCACCAGCGACATCGTCGAGGCGATCTCGTCGATGGTGAACGTGCCCTCCTCGTCGGCCGCGCGCAGGAGCTGGCTCACCAGGTCGTCGCCCAGGTCGGAGCGGCGGGCCTCAAGGAGATCCAGGATGTACTGCTCGAAGGCGGAACTCACCTGCTTGAGCCGGTTGTTGGCCTCCTCGTCGGCGTACGGGGCACCGCCGAGGATCTTGGACCAGTCGTAGAGCATCTCGCGGTCCGAGACGTCCACACGCAGGTACTCGAAGATGACCATGACTGGCAGGACGCGGGCGAACTCCATCAGGTCGATCTCGCCCGACTCCGGGAACGCGTCGATGAGGTCGTCGGCGATCTCCTGGATGCGCGGGCGCAGCTTCTCCATGCGGCGCGGAACGAAGGACTTGCTGACCAGCTTGCGCAGCCGCGAGTGTTCCGGGGCGTCCGCGATGAGCATGTTGCGGGCCTGCACGGGGCTGTTGTCGAAGAGCTGGTCGCGGAACCACTTCGGCGCGTTGTCCAGGGACTTGGAGATACGGCTGTCGCCGAACGCCTTCAGCGCCATCTCGTAGTCCGACACGATGTACGCCTCGGCGCCGGGCGGATGGTTGATGGCGCGCACGGGGCAGGCGGACCGCAGCTGCGCGTAGGTCGCGTTCCGGTCGTCGATCGGATGAGTGAAGAACTCCGGGGGCAGCACGTCTGTCATGACAACTCCTTGGTGGTGGTTCGGTTCACGTCAGGTCCTGGACCGAGGCCAGGGTCCGGATGCCCTTGGTCAGGGTGGGCAGGGCACCGAGGGTGGCGATGGCACCGATGGTGGCGAAGACCCAGACCGGGCCCGCGGCCTGGAAGACGGCGCCGATCGCGAGGACGCCGAGGGGCGAGACGATCGTGGAGCTGAAGACGATCGCTCCGAGGACCCGGCCCTGGAGCTCGTCGGGCACGACTTTGGCCGTGTAGGTGAGGAACAGCGCGTTGATGATCGGGCCGCGGATGTAGACGCAGGCGACGACGATGCCGAGCGGTACGACCCCGGGCACGGTCACGAGGAGCACGGCGGCGACCGGCCCGATCCAGTAGCCCGCGATGAACACGGCCGACGGACGGACCCGCTTGATGACGAACTGCGCCATCAGCGCCCCGGCCAGCCCGCCGGAGCCGGCGATCGCGAGGGTCAGCCCGATGAACGACTCGGACGCTCCGCGCGCGGTCCCGGTGGCGATGACGGCCAGGGAGATCCCGGTCGTGTTGAACGCCAGGTTGGACAGCGTGACGCTGACGATCAGCGGACCCAGCACCGGGTGCTTCGCCAGGTAGCGGAAACCGCCGAGGAGTTCCTTCTTCCCCCCGGCCACCGCGAGCGGTCGTGGCGTCCTGCGGACGAAGAGCATCAGCACGGTCGAGACCCCGAAGGAGATGCTCGCGCCGATGAACGGCAGCACCCGTGTCACCCCGTACAGGGCACCGCCGACGGACGGCCCCACCGTGATGGCGCCGAACCACCGGATCTGGTTCTGCGCGGTCGCCTGCGCAAGCTGGTCGGGCCGCACCAACTGCTTGATCATCGCCATGCCGGCGGGCATCGACAGGCCGAAGCAGGCCGCCGACACGATGGCGATGCCGAGCGTCACGACCACGTTCACCGCGTCCGCGAGGACCAGCAGGGTGAACGCACCGAGCAGTGCCGCCCGCAGTAGGCTGCAGCCGATGAGCAGCTGCTTGCGGTCCATCCGGTCGGCAAGGATGCCGCCCCAGAAGGACATCAGGCCCTGCGCGAGCAGCTGGGACGAGCCGACGAGTCCGGCGGCGGCCGCCGAACCCGTCGTGGTCAGGATGAGCAGCGGATAGGCGACACCCGCGGCCTGCTCGCCGACACCGGCGAACGCCTCGCTGCTCCACAGCGCCTGGAAGGACCGGTTGCGCAGCAGCGCCGGCCCGGCGGACGGCCCGGGCGCCGACTCGGGTACGTCGGCCGCGGTGGCCGTTGTCCGGTCACTCGCCATCGTGCCGCTCCTCGACCGAGTCGTCGGCCAGCAGGCCACTGAGTTTCGCGGCGAGATCACCCACGTGGGGCTCTCGCAGCATCGACCAGTGCTCACCGGCCACTGGCACCACGGTGACGTCGGGCCCGTACAGTCCCTCAAGGCCGAGCCGCAGCCGCAGGGCCTCCCCGGCGCCGACGCCCACCTTGAACACCGCGGTCGGGCAGCTGACCGGACGGGGCCGGTAGCGCGTCAGGGCACGGAACTTGTCCAGCAGCAGCCCACGCAGCGCCGGGTGGCGCCGGGCCTGCGCCCCCGCCTCACCCACTCCGAGTGCGGCCCAGGCCATGAGCCGCAGGTGCCCCAGCACGAACGCGGGGTCGGTGCCGATGCGACGGCCCGCCTGGCCGGGCATGTACGCGTCCAGGCAGACGAGCAGGTCGACGCGTGCCCCGCGCCGCGCCAGTTGGCCAGCCATCTCATGGGCCACGACGGCGCCGAAGGACCAGCCGCCGATGGTGTACGGGCCCTCGGCCTGGAGCCCGGTCAGCGTCTCCACGTGGAACGCGGCGATCTCCTCGATCCGCGCCCCGTCGACACCTCTGGGCTCCAGCCCCAGCACCGGGCGCGTCGTGTCCAGGCCGTCGGCCAGGGCGAGGTAGCTCAGCGTTGAGTCAGCCGCGTCCGCCACCAGGAACACGGGCCTGCCCGCGCCCTCACGCAGCCGTGTGAAGCGCGGCTCGGGCGGGGTGGCCGCCTCGGTGACGGCGGCCTCGGGCACGGTCTCCTCGAAAGGCCCGTCGCCCAGCTGCTCCTCCGCGACCCGGCGCAGGTGGCCGAAGGTCGGCTCACGCATGAACTCGGCGACGGGGACGACGACGTGAGCCTTCTCCCGTAGCTGCGTCATCAGGTTCAGCACCACCAGCGACTCACCGCCGAGGTCGAAGAAGTTGTCCGGGTCGGAGGCCGACGTCACGCCCAGCGACCGGCACCACAGCTCCTCCACCCGGCGCCGGGCCGCGGACCCCCGGTCGGCGCCGTCGGCCCGCGCGGTGTCCGGGCGCGGTGCCTCGGTCCCGGGGTCCTGCTCGGCGAAGGGGTGGCCCGGCAGCGAGCACCGGAGGGCGGTGTCCGGCGCGCCGTCGAGGGCCGCCCCGGCCGCGGCCAGGATGGGGCCGGCGACGTCCAGGCCGCGCTCCCACAGCGCCCCGAGGCCGCGCAGCAGCCCGCGCTCCTCGTCCTGCTCCCTGCCCAGCAGCGGCACCGCGACGCGGGCCGGGTCCCACTGGGGGGCGAGGCGCAGCGCGCCCAGCATCGTGCTGCCCGGGCCGAGTTCGACGAACGTGTCGCAGTCGGAGCCGAGCAACGTCGCCATACCGGCGTCCAGCTGGACGGGCCTGCGCACATGCGCACCCCAGTAGTCGGGGCCCGACACGGCGTCGGGGTCGGCCCAGTCGCCGGTGACGTTGGAGACCACGCGCAGCTCGGGCAGCCGGGTGGGCATGGCCGAGATCAGCTCCGCGAGACGGTCGGCCACGGGGGCCTGCAGTTCGCAGTGAGCGGCCCGGTCGACGTTGAGCGGCTTCAGGTCCAGGCCGGCCAACGCGTCGCCCTCGATCAGCTCCGTCATGGCCTGCGCGGGGCCGGAGAGCACCACGCCGCCCCGGCTGAACATGGAGACGGTCACCTCGTCGCCCAGCCGCACCCTGCGGGCCACTTGCTCCACGGGGGCGTTGACCGCGAGCATCCGGCCGGGTGCCGTGGCCCGCAGCCCTTCGGCGCGCTCGTGGACCAGGACGGCCGCGTCGGTCGGCGACCACACTCCGGCGAGCGCGGCGGCGGCGTACTCGCCGACGCTGTTGCCGAAGAGCGCCGTCGGCTTCACCCCCCACTCCTGCAGCTGCCGGGCGAGTGCGTAGCCGAGCGTGTAGAGCCCCAGTTGCTGGTGCGCCCAGTCCTCGAACCACTCCGGCGCCACGGGTGCGCCGGAGATCACCGGGGACAGGTCGATCCCGAAGCGGGCCCTGGCGAAGCCGGCGATCTCGTCGAAGTGCTCACGGAACACCGGCAGCAGCCGGTACGGGGCCGCACCCGCCGGGTGCCGCAGCACTCCGTGCCCGGGGAAGAGGAACGCCACCTGTGACAGCGACCGCCGCTGCGGTGCGCGCACACCGCGCAGCAGCCGGGCTGCTTCGGCGTGGTCGCGCGCGACGACACAGGCCCGGTGCGGATGCTGCCTGCGGTCCGCCAGCGTTCGTGCCACCGCGTCGAGCGCCGGCGCGGGTTCGGCTTCGAGCCGCTCGGCGAGCTGATGGCCGTACCGTCCGAGGGCTTCGGGCGTGGCGGCGGAGAGCAGCAGTGCCCGGGCCGACGAGCCCTCGGCGGGTGCCGGGGGCAGGGGCGCGGCGGCGAGGACGACATGGGCGTTGGTGCCGCCCACGCCGAAGGCGCTGACCGCGGCGACGGGGGTCCGGCCCGCGGGCCACGGGCGGCTGTCGACGCACACCTCGAAGGGCGACGTGTCCAGGTCGAGCAGCGGGTTCGGCTTGGTGTAGTGCAGTGTCGGCACCAGTTCCCGGTGTTCGATCATCAGCACCGTCTTGATGAACCCGGCCACCCCAGCCGCCGCGCTGGTGTGGCCGATGTTGCTCTTGACGGAGCCCAGCCAGGTCGGGTGGTCCTGCTGTGCGGTGCCGAACACATCGCTCAGGGCCGCCACTTCGACCGGGTCGCCCATGGGGGTGGCCGTGCCGTGGCACTCAATGTGATCGATGGCGCCCGGCTCGACCCCGGCGACCCGCTGGGCGTGCCGGATCACCTCGCTCTGGCCGGGAATAGAGGGCGCGGTGAAACCCAGCTTGTCCGAGCCGTCGTTGTTGAGGGCCGAGCCCCGGATCACCGCGGCGATCCGGTCGCCGTCCCGCAGCGCGTCCTCCAGACGCTTGAGGACGACCACCCCCACGCCCTCGCTGGGCACCGTGCCAGCGGCCTTCTCGTCGAAGGGGCGGCAGTGGCCGTCGGGCGAGAGGATGCTGCCCTGCTCGTGCAAATAGCCCCACTCGCCGGGCGGCGACACGGTGACACCGCCGGCCAGCGCCGCATCGCACTCGCCGGTCAGCAGCGCCTGGCGCGCCATGTGGATCGCCGTGAGTGACGTGGAGCACGCCGTCTGCACGGTGATCGCGGGACCGCGCAGTCCGAGTTTGTACGCCACGCGGGTCGCCACGAAGTCCTTCTCGTGGCTCACCATGCGGACCAGGGGGCTGAGGTCGCCGGAGCTGTCGAGCAGGGTCCGGTCGGACCCGGCGTACACCCCGACGCGTCCCTCGAACCGGCCGGCGTCGAGCGCAGCGTCGTCGAGGGCGGTCGCGGCGCATTCGAGGAACACCCGCTGCTGCGGGTCGATGTGCGCCGCCTCGGCCCGGTTGTAGCGGAAGTACGTCCAGTCGAAGTTGCGCGAGCCGTCGAGCACGCCCTTGGCCGGTACGAACTCCGGGCGCCGCACGAGTGAGGGGTCCGCGCCCTTGGCGAGCAGGGCGTCGATGTCGAACCGCGTAATGCCTTCACGCCCGTCGCGCAGCAGTTGCCAGAACTCGCGTACGTCGGCGGCGCCCGGGTAGCGGCACGCCATTCCGACGACGGCTATCGCTTCGGTGGGCCGGGCCACCGCCACCGTCCCGTTCACTGGTCGTCCGCCCTTCCGAGTTCCTCCACGAGGTGGCGCACATGGGCAGCGGTGGGGGTGAGCAGGAAGTCGCGCAGCCGCAGCGTCAGACCGAACTCCTGCTTGACCAGGCGGATCAGCTGGACCGCGCCCAGCGACGTGCCGCCCATCGCGAAGAAGTCGGTGTCGGCGTCGACCGGCCCGGCGGTCTTCCCGGAGCGGTTGCTCGTGCGCTCGATGGCCGTGGTGAACAGTTCGGCGATCCGCGTCGCCACGTCGTCGGCGGGCAGCTGCGCGGCGGGCGCCGCCGGGGCGGGAGCCCGCCCCGCGGCCGTGGCCACGGCGGCCAGCGCCTTGCGGTCGACCTTGCCGTTCGCGGTCACGGGAATGCGGTCGACGAGCGCCCACAGCGTGGGCACCATGTAGTCCGGGAGCGAGGCGGCCAGATATCTGCGCAGCTCGTCCGTGCCCGGGGCGGCACCGGGGTCCGGCACCACGCCCGCCACGAGCCGCTTCTCGGCGCTGTCGGCCCCGGTGACGACCACCACGCAGTCCTTGACCTGTGGGTGTCCCGTCAGCACATCGCTGATGGCGCTCAGTTCGATGCGGTAGCCGCGCAGCTTGACCTGGTCGTCGGCGCGGCCGAGGAAGGCGAGCCGGCCCCGGGTGTCGAGGCGTACGACATCGCCGGTGCGGTAGAGCCGCTCGGGCACGTCGGGCGAGAACCGTCCAAAACGCCGCCGGGTCTCGGCCTCGTCGCCGATGTATCCGTCGGCCAGTCCCTCGCCGCCCGTGTACAGCTCGCCCACGGCGCCGGGCGGAACGAGCCTGGCCCGCTCGTCGAGGACATGGACGTGGGTGCCGGGCATCGGGGTGCCGATGGGGAGGGGTCCCGACACGTCCTCGGGACGGGTGACCGTGTGCGTGGTCGTGAACGTGGTGTTCTCGGTGGGCCCGTAGCCGTTGGTGACAACCAGGTGGGGGTGGCGGGCCAGGGCACTGGCGACATGGTCGTGCGGTACGACGTCACCGCCGGTCAGCAGCTGCTTCAGCGCGCCGAACGAGTCCGGCGCGAACTCCTCGACCAGCCGGAACAGGCCCGCCGTCAGCCAGGCGACGGTCACTTCCCGCTCGACCAGGAAGGCGCCCAGCTCGCTCGGGGAGGGCAGCGAGTCGGCGGGATAGATCTCCAGCGTGGCGCCGGTGAGGAGCGCGCCCCACAGTTCGAGCGTGGAGGCGTCGAAGGGCAGCGGCGACAGCCGCAGCATCCGCTCGCCGGGGCCGGTGCGCACGTAGTCCGCCTGGTGGACCAGGCGGATGACGGCGCGGTGCGGGACGCTGACGCCCTTGGGCTGCCCGGTGGAGCCGGAGGTGAAGGCGACGTAGGCCCGGCGTCCGCTGTCGGCGGCGGAACGCCCGGTGCTGTCCGCCGCGTCGGCGGAGTCGGCCCAGGCAGCCTCCCAGGAAGTCACGGCCGCCACGTCCCGCAGCGCGGGGTGGTCCGCCTTGTCCGCCGGGACGATCACGGCCGCGGGCGCGGCCTTGGCCACGATCAGTTCGGTGTGCGCGAGGGGCAGGCCGAGGTCCACCCCGACATAGGCGGCGCCAGCGAAGAGCGCGCCGAGGACGGCCACGGCCTCGGCGACGGAGCGCTCTACCCCGACAAGGACGGTGTCACCGTCGCGGACACCCGCCTGCCGCAGCAGCCGGGCCTGCCGGTCGGCCGCCCGGGTCAGCTCCGCGTAGGTCAGTTCGACGTCTCCCTCGCGGACCGCGACCGCGTCGGGCGAGCGCCGCGCCACCTGGCGGAACAGCTCGTCCATGGAGGTGGCCGGGAACTCCTCGCGTACGTCGTTGACCGCGGCCAGCTGCGCACGGCGCTCGGCGGACAGGCAGCGCACGTCCTCCAGTACCGTGTCCGGGGCGGTCGCCAGCGCCTCGGTGGCGGCGCGGAAGTCGGCGATGAACCCGTCGGCCTCGCTCTGTGTCCATACGGCGGTGGCGTACTCGACATGGCCGGCGAGCGTCGGTTCGGCCTGTCCCACCAGCAGGGTGAGGTCGAACTGCGCGCCGCCGCCGTGCCCTTCCTCGATCCGGACGTCGAGCGCGGAGGTGCCCAGACACTGGGGAACTAGCTGGTCGTGCATGCCGAAGCACACCTGGACCAGCGGGTGGCAGCCCACGCTGCGCTCGATGCCGAGACGGGCGACCAGTTCCTCGAACGGCACCTGCCCCGCGTCGATGCTGAGCGTCAGCGAGTGCTGCACGGAGCGCAGGTAGCCGGCGACCGACGCCGAGTCGTCGATGTCGATCCGCACCGGAACGAGGTTGCCCGCCACTCCGACGAGACCCTCGAGTTCGGAGGTGTCCCGGCCGAGCAGCGGTACGCCGACCAGCAGACTGCGCACCCCGGTGGTGCGGCCGAGCGTCAGCGTGAACGCGCCGAGCAGCAGGGCGAACGGGGTGATGCCCAGGGCACGGGCCGTCTCGGAGACGGCGGCGCTGGCCGGACCGCCCAGGTCGAGGGGCCGGCGGTCGCCCGCCGCGTCCTGCACCGCGGGGCGCTGCCGGTCAGCGGGCAGCTCCAGGACGGTTGGCACGGAGTCCAGGTGCCGGGTCCAGAAGTCGGTCTGCCGGTCCCACAGACCGCCCGCCCGCTGCTCCTCCTGACGCCGGATGAGGGTGCCGAGGGGGACGCCCCGGCCGAAGTCCGCGGGGGTGCCGCCCGACAGTTCCTCGTAGTGGGCGAGCAGTTCCCTGAAGAGCAGGCCCACGGCCCAGCCGTCGAGCACCATGTGATGCGCCGTCAGGACGACGGCCTGGCGGCCCGACGCGTGGGTGAAGTACAAGAAGCGCACGGCGGGCGCGGCCTTGAGGTCGAAGGGGCGCCGCGTGTGCGCCTGGGAGGTACGGCGTACCTCCTCCTCGAAGCCGGCGGCCTCCCCGGCGCAGACGATGCTGGTGAACTCCGCGGTGTGTTCGTCCAGCACCGTGCGTACCACGGCGCCCGTGGCCTCGTCCTCGGTGAAGACGGTGCGCAGCCCCTCGTTGCGGGCGACGGTGCGGGCGATGGCCTCCTTGAAGACCTCGACGTCCAGGTCCCCCTTCTCGACGAAGGCGGTGAACACCAGGTTGTAGGGGGAGCCGCCGGTGATGCTCTCGATGAGCCACATGCCCCGCTGGGTGCGGGACAGCCCGCTCTCGTGCGGCACCGCGTCGGCGGCGGCTACGGACTCCCGCGGCGCGGCCTCCACCTCGGCACCGGCCAGGGCGGTGGCCAACGGCTCGCCGCCGAGCAGGGCCTTCATCGGGATTCTCACGCCCAGCTGTTCCCGGGCCAGGGCGGCGAGCCGCATGGCGCGCAGCGAGTCGCCGCCGAGTTCGATGAAGGAGTAGGCACCAAAACTCGCGCTGTCCGCGTCCGTGTCCAGGACCGCGGCAGCAAGGTCGTCAAGCGTCATCGATCAGTCTCTTCCCACGGGTACGAGGAGTGGTCGCGGTTGGCGCGAGATACGCAAGCCCGAGGTCAGCCGCGGGCGGCGCCGAGGATGCGGTCGCGGGCACCGGCCCCGGCGGCGGGCGCGCCGGGCCCGGCCGGAGCGGCGAGGAGTCCGGCGTGGCCGCGTACGGTTCCCGCGCGGAAGAGGTCCATGGTCCTCAGGGCCTGGCCGGAGGCCTGGCTGAGCCGCTCGACGAGCATGATGAGCAGCAGGGAGTCGCCGCCGGCGTCGAAGAAGCTGACGTCGTCGCCCACCTGGTCGTCGGTCCTGAGGACCTCCTGCCACAGGGAGCGGACGAGCTCGATGCGGGCCTCGGGCGTGGACAGGTCTACGGCAGCGAACTGGTCGGTCACGGTTTCCTCCGGAGAGTCGACGAGTTGGATGGCACAGCGCTGAAGGTCTGCGAGGAGGGCGGCGACGTCGCCCCGGTCGTAGAGGGCCTCGATGAAGTCGGCGGACAGCTCCAGCTGCCGGGAGCCGGACTCCTCGGTCACGGTGACGAACAGGCCCAGGTCGTACTTCATGTGCAGGGAGGGCAGGGGCTGGACGCGGCCCACCACGTCCTCGGCCAGGTGCAGGTCCGCGGGCACCTCCGCCATGTTCACCAGCACCGCGGACAGCGGCGGCCAGATGACGTCCCGCTCGGGACGCAGGCCGGCGGCGACGGCGTCGAGCGGCACGTCGGCGTCGACGAAGGCCTCCATGGCGGCCAACCGGGTGGTGCGGAGGAGCTCACGCCAGGTGGTCGCCTCGTCGAGGGTCACGCGGATCATGGCGGTGTTCATGAACATGCCGATGGCGTCGGCGTGGGCGGGATCGTCACGGCCGG
This sequence comes from Streptomyces sp. PSU-S4-23, assembly GCF_055632315.1. Taxonomy (NCBI): domain Bacteria; kingdom Bacillati; phylum Actinomycetota; class Actinomycetes; order Kitasatosporales; family Streptomycetaceae; genus Streptomyces; species Streptomyces sp. PSU-S4-23. Next base: position 2,980,680 of record NZ_JBVMUU010000002.1, read on the forward strand.
GCCACCCGAAGGCGAAGAGGAAGTCCCGCTGGTCGCCCGTGCGCGCCAGGGAGGCGGCGAACAGGGCCGTGCCGGCCATGAACGGGGTGCAGCCCTCGGCCTCGGCCACCGCCAGCAGGTCCTCGGTGAGGCCGGCGTCGAGCCGGAGGGCGGCGCTCGCCCCGGACAGCGAAGGGTCGTCGGTCTGCCGGCGGAAGGGGATCCGCACGTCGACGGGCACACCCGTGAGCCGTTCGAGGACCGCGGGCAGCCGTTCCTCCGTCTCCTCAGGTCCCGCCATGGTGACCACCTCGCTGGGATGCGGGGGCGTGCTCAGGCGGGGTTCGGCACCGGCGACGGCGGCCCGGTACACCTCGGCGATCTCCGCCATGAGCAGCGTGCGCGACCAGCCGTCGCAGACGATGTGGTGCACGGTGAACACCAGCAGCGTGGTCCCGGCATCGACGCGGATCACCTCGGCCCGGGCGGGTGCCTCGTCGGCCAGGTCGAAGGGCGTGTAGCACAGGAGGTCCACGAGCCGGTCCAGCTCGTGCGCGGACCAGCCCTCCGCGACGGCGTCGAGGAAGCCCGCCTCGGCGGGCGGGGCGTCCGTGCGGTACTCGATCCGCTTGTTCCAGGCGTCGAGCCGGAAGCGGGAGCGCAGCGCGGGATGCCGGCCGAGGACCCGTCGTACGGAGGCCACGAGCAGGTCGTGGTCCACCGGTCCCGAGAACCGCACGACGGTGGGGATCAGACTCGTGGGGCGCAGGTGCTCCACCCGGTCCAGGACCCACAGCCCCTTCTGCGCCGGATTGGCTTCGTACCACTGGGGCTCAGCGGGCCGCCGGATGGGCGGGAGCATGTCTTTCGCCGTTTCCATCGGATCCCCTCAGGAGCGCCGGCGCGCGGTGATCGGCACGTGCTTGTAGCCGGACGCGAAGTTGGAGACGAGCCGCTCGGGCTTGCCGGCCGGCTCGAAGTCCTCGTAGTGGGCGAAGAGTTCCTCGAACAGCACGCTGACGGTGATGCGGGCGACGCTGTGCCCGACGCAGTAGTGCGGGCCGATGCCGAACGCGAGGTGCTTGTTGGGCTTGCGCCGGATGTCGAAGGTCTCGCTGTTCTCGAACACCTCCTCGTCGCGGTTGGCGGAGCCGAGCCAGGCGACGACGGCGTCACCGGCGGCGATCCGCGTACCGCGCACGACCGTGTCCCGGGTGGCGTAGCGCAGGACATGGTTGACCGGTGAGGCCCAGCGCAGCGCCTCCTCGTAGGCCGTCCCGTTGACCTCGGGGTGGGCCGCCCAGTCCGCGATCACGTCGGTGCCGGTGAACTCGGCGAGGAAGAAGGTGGGGGCGTGCGGGGTGGTGACGTTGGCGCCCAGCAGCAGGCTGTAGCAGTTCGCGACGATCTCGCTCGCGGACATGTGCCGGCCCTCGAAGCGGGTGGAGATCAGCACACTGAGCAGGTCGTCACCGAGGTTGTCGCGGCGGTGCCGCATGAGGTCCTGGAAGTAGCCGAACAGCTCGCGGTGGGCCGCCTGCAGCGTCGCCTCCTTGCCGCCCGGATCCTGGAACTCCGGGTCGTCGGCGGCGATGCACACCGTGGTCAGCCTGCTCAGCCAGGCCCAGTCCGCCTCCGGCAGCCCCATCATCGTGCCGGTGACCGACATCGGCAGCGCCAGCATGGCCGTGCCGAAGTCGAACGCCTGGCCCGAGCCGAGCGGTTCGAGGAGGTCGACGACCTTCCCCCGGATCGTCTCCCGCTGGCGGTCCACCGTCTTCACGGCGAGGGCCTTCTTCAGCCGGGCCTGCCGTTCGGTGTGCCGGGGCGGGTCCGTGACGGCCAACTGCTGCCCGCCGGCGGGGTCGTCAGTGCCGAGCAGGTCAAGCAGGGTGCCCCGCTCGGAGGTGAACGTGGCGGAGTCACGCAGCACCAGATCGGTGTCGGCGTACTTCACCACGGACCAGAAGCCCCGCTCGTCGTCCACCTGGTGCCAGCTGAGCCCGTCTTCCTGACGCAGCTGGCGCCAGATCTCGTAGGCGTCTCCGCTGCTGTAGAGGGTGGGGTCGATGAGATCGGCTGATGCCGCGTCGACTGGGCAGCGGGAGGATCGAGTTTGGTGCCTGGAGATGGCCCGACTCCTTTCACGGAAGCATCGCGTTACGGACGGCGGACGGCACAGGCCGGCCCGGGCGCCGGACGGAGAGAAAGCACGCCGCCCGCGAATTCGGAGAGGGCGGGGGAGTCGCGAGAACCGAGCGGTTCACCGCCCGCGACCGACACAGCTGGACCGTATCCCCTGGCCGCCCGCACCGGGCAAGCGGCGACGGTCCAGGACCCGACTACTTAAGGAACTTGCCATTCTGGTTCCGGTGCGCCGGCCATCTGCTGAACCCGGTCGCGCACCTGCGTAAGCTCCCGATTCAGCTCGCACATCCCACTTCCGCGGATGCCGCCGCACAACCCGTGGGCTGCGCGTTCGCATCAAGAAAAACTCTGAACCATTTCGGCAAGTCGACCTTGCAAGGGAGCATGACCATGCGTTACCGCACGCTCGGCGGGACCGGCATGGAAGTGAGCGCGTACTGCCTCGGCACCATGAATTTCGGTTTCGTCGCGAATTCGGACCACGAATCCTGTATTCGCATCGTCCACACGGCTCTCGACCAGGGAATCAACTTCGTCGACACCGCGGACATGTATGCGGCGGGCGAATCGGAAGTCATCGTGGGCAAGGCGCTCAAGGGACACCGCGACGACGTGGTGCTCGCCACGAAGGTGCACTTCCAGATGGGTGAGGGCCGCAATCGCAGCGGCAATTCACGACGCTGGATCACCCAGGCGGTGGAGGACAGTCTCCGCCGGCTGCAGACCGACTGGATCGACCTCTACCAGGTGCACCGCCCCGACTACTCCACCGACGTGGAGGAGACCCTCGGGGTCCTCACCGACCTCGTCCGGCAGGGCAAGATCCGCGCCTTCGGGTGTTCGTCCTTCCCCGTGGAAGACATCGTCGACTCACACCATGTGGCCGAGCGCCGCGGCCTGATGCGCTTCCGTACCGAGCAGCCTCCGTACTCGCTGCTCGCCCGTGGCATCGAGGCCGATGTGCTGCCCGCCTGTCAGCGCCATCGGATGGGCGTGCTGACCTGGAGCCCGCTCGCCTTCGGGTTCCTGTCCGGCAAGTACCGCAAGGGCGACGCCATCGACCTCACCCAGGGCCGCCCCGCGGTCGTGCCCGCGCGTTTCGACCCGGCGCTGGCCCAGAACACGGCGAAGTTCGACGCCCTGGAGCAGCTGATCGACCTCGCCGGCGACCTCGGCTGCACGCTGCCCGAACTCGCTCTGGCCTTCGTCACCACGCACCCCGCTGTGACCTCCGCGATCATCGGCCCGCGCACCACGGACCACCTCGACAGCGCTCTCAAGGGCGCTTCGCTCGCCCTCGACGACGCGGTCCTCGACCGGATCGACGAGATCGTCCCGCCGGGCACCGACCTCTACGACCCGCTCGCCTCCTGGCCGCCACCGGCCCTCGCGACTCCCGCGCTGCGCCGCAGGCCACTGGAGGACCGGGCAGCGGCCTGACGCGCCGGCGCCGTTCCGCGTTCCGGCCGTCAGCCCGGTACGCCGACGCCGTCACATCTCATGCGCCCATGGGGCGATCACCCCACCGACACCGACTGGAAGCCGAGGTAATCCGAGATGAGTCAGGACGAGCAGCCGTCCGGCGACCACGCCGCCACGCCCGCGCGTACGCCCATGGCCCCCATGGAAACCTTCGAGCGCTCCGCGGCACGCTCGATGCCGTGCCGCCACCACACCTGGGACCACAGCCCGGGCGGAGAGAGCTGCCCCTTCACCACCGACCCCATCTCGCTCGGACTGTGACACGCGGCGGACCCACACCGCGCTGAACCCCACACCAAGGAGATTCCATCGTGAGCCAGGACGAACTCTTGGCGCGCTTGGAGACGGCCGTGGTCGACGCGTACTCCCTGTACCGCATCGCCCTGGGACACACCCCGCGCGGATCCGTCCTGCGAGACGCGGCTCTGACCGGTGACATCCGTCTGGTCGTGCCCGCGTTCAGCTTCGGCGTCGCCTGCGCCATGCGTACCTGCTGGGACGAGGAGTGCGACGAACGGCACCCGCCTGGCGCCGGGGCGACGATCCGCCGGTTCCTCGGCGGCCGCGGCGTCGAGGCCGCCGAACCCACGCCGGAGGCGACGGTGGCGGCCGGGCAGTTGTACGCGGACTGCGCCCAGCACCGTGTCACCGGCGCCGAGGTCCTCGCCGCCTGCCACACGGTGGTGCTGGCCGGCGATCGCGGGACGCCCCTGGTCTCGGCGGCCCGGGCGTCGTACTGCTATCTGCCGCTGGCCGACCGGCGACCGGGCCTCCGTATCGACTACGTCTGACACCGTCACCCGACCCGGTCCGACTCGCCACCAGTGAACGGGAGAAGCAACCCCCATGTCGTATGTGATCGCGCAGCCCTGCGTCGACGTCAAGGACAAAGCCTGTCTCGAAGAGTGCCCCGTCGACTGCATCTACGAGGGCGAGCGCGCCCTCTATATCCAGCCCGACGAATGCGTCGACTGCGGCGCCTGCGAGCCGGTGTGCCCCGTGGAGGCCATCTTCTACGAGGACGACGTCTCCGCGGAGTGGCAGGTCTACATCCAGGCCAACGCTGAGTTCTTCACCGAGCTCGGGTCGCCCGGCGGCGCCTCGAAGCTGGGTCTGATCGAGCACGACCACGCCTTGGTCGCCGCGCAGCCCCAGCAGACCCCGGCCTGAGAGGGAATCGTGAGCATGACTGTCCCATCCCCCTGGCTCAAGCGCATCGGAGGGCCTGCCCAGGCCGAGGGCGGCACGCCCGAGTTGGTGTGCTTCCCGCACTCCGGGGGCGCCGCGAGCTGGTACCGGCCCCTCGCCGCCGAGCTCGGCGACGACATCCTGACCGTCGCAGTGCAGTACCCGGGCCGACAGGAACGGCACGACGAGCCGGCCATCACCGATCTGCACGAGCTGGCCAACCGTACCGCCGAGGCGCTCGGCAACGCCGACACCGGCGTGCCGCGGATCTTCTTCGGCCACAGCATGGGCGCCATCCTCGCCTACGAGGTCGCTCAGCGGCTCGGCGAGCGGGGTCCGGCGGCGCTGCTCGCCTCGGGCCGCCCTGCCCCCGACCGCGTCCGGCTGACCACTTCGTACCTCCTCGACGACGCAGCGCTGGCCGAGCAGATCTCCTGGCTCGGCGGCACCACGAAGGAGCTGCTCGACGACCCCGAGATGCGCTCGCTACTGCTGCCGGTGATCCGCAGCGACTACCGGGCGAGCGAGACCTACCGCCCCCGGCCGGGCTGCGGTCCGCTGGGCTGTTCCCTGATCGCACTGGGCGGCGATGGGGACCCCGTCGCGCCGCTCGACGACGTCCAGGCCTGGTCCCGCCACACGACCGGCCCGTTCCGCCTGGAGCTTCTGCCGGGCGGCCACTTCTACCTGCTGGACCACTGGGCGGCCATCGCCGGCCTCGTACGGGCCTGCGTTCGACCGCTGACAGCGGTGCCTGGGATCCTGCCCGGATGAGCGACATGAACCCCCCGAGCCCCGCCGAGCGCGTGGAGCCGTTCCGCCTGGACATCGCGGAAGCCGATCTGGACGATCTGCGCCGGCGGCTGGACCGCACCCGCTGGCCCGACGAACTGCCCGGCGCGGGCTGGGACTACGGGGTGCCGCTCGCGCATCTCCAGGAGCTCACCCGGTACTGGCGGCACGACTACGACTGGCGTGCCGCCGAGGCCCGGCTCAACGAGTGGCCGCAGTACACCACCGTGATCGACGGCGCGCACGTCCACTTCGCGCACATCCGCTCTCCCGAACCGGATGCCACGCCCCTGTTGATGACCCATGGCTGGCCGGGCTCCCTGGTCGAGTTCACCCACGTCGCGGGGCCCCTCACCGACCCGGCGCGGTACGGCGGGGACCCCGCCGACGCCTTCCACCTGGTGCTGCCGAGCATTCCGGGCTTCGGCCTGTCGGGTCCCACCCGTGAACGCGGCTGGGAACTGCGCAGGGTGACCGCGGCCTTCGCCGAACTCATGCGCCGGCTCGGCCATGCACGCTACGGGGTGCAGGGCGGGGACTGGGGCGCCGCGATCTCCCGCGAACTGGGCCGTACGCGCCCCGAGGTGATCGGCGTCCATCTGAACCTTCTGCCCAACGGCTACATGGCGCACGACCCCGGCGACCTCTCCGGGCTCTCACCGCAGGAGGCCGAGAACGCCCGCCGGTCCTGGGCCCGCTTCCAGGCCTGGGTACGCGACCGGCAGGGGTACGCGGACATCCAGTCCACCCGGCCGCAGACCCTGGCGTACGGCCTGACCGACTCGCCGGTCGGCCAACTCGCCTGGATCGCCGAGAAGTTCCATGAGTGGGCCGAACACCCCGTGGACCGTGACCTCCTGCTCACCAACGTCATGCTGTACTGGCTGACCGCCACGGCGGGTTCCTCGGCGCGCATCTACTACGAGCGCGCGCACGCGGACTACTGGGGCACCCCGCCCGAACCCTCCACGGCACCGACCGCCGTCGCCCACTTCCCCCACGACAACTTTGTCCTCCTGAAGCACATCGCGCAGGAGACGAACAACGTCGTCCAGTGGACGGATCACGACCGCGGTGGCCATTTCCCTGCGCTGGAGACGCCGGACCTGCTCGTCGACGACATCCGGAGGTTCTTCCGCACCCTGCGCCTCAGAGTGGATCGTGACTGAGCGTCAGCTCGCATCGCCGGGCCTTCCTCGCGCCGGGCCTCCACGGTCACCGCATGGTCACTCCTCGCTGTCTCCGGGGTGGCAAGCGGCTTGTTCCTGGTCCGCAAGGAACTTGAGAACGTCGCGGATCACACTCAGTTGACGCCGTCGCAGCTCCTCGCCCTCCGGCCCGTCCACAACGACGTACCGGACATGAACAGAGGGCGGGGCTCCCCATCTGCCGCGCCCCAGCGAAGGTGCCTGCTGCGCACGCCCTGCATTCGCCATGCCACCCAGCTTCTCCCTGGCACGCGGGTGTTCCTCGATGCCGGCCGAACTCGTGAAAGGAGTCACCAGGGGGCGGTACCCTCCCCCACCACAGCCCGGCCACCGACGATCAGGACGTCTGCCTGCTCGGACGATGTATCGGCAACGCGCAGCCGCAGGGCGCCCGCGAAGGCGCCGCGGCGCCCGGTCCTCCTACGCCACCGCCTGTCCCGCGCCCGCGATCTCCGTCACACCCGTCCCGGGCGCGTGCTTCTCGAACTGCGTCCGGTGCAGCTCGGCGTAGCGCCCGTCCGCCGCGAGCAGTTCCTCATGCGTACCACGCTCCACGATCCGTCCGGCTTCGACGACGAGGATCACGTCGGCGGCCCGGACCGTCGACAGCCGGTGGGCGATGACGACGGCGGTCCGCCCCTCCAGGGCCTCCGCGAGTGCCTCCTGGACGGCCGCTTCCGAGGTGTTGTCCAGGTGGGCCGTGGCCTCGTCGAGTATGACGACGCGCTGGCGGGCCAGCAGCAGTCGGGCGATGGTCATGCGCTGGCGTTCGCCGCCTGAGAGCCGGTAGCCGCGCTCGCCGACCACGGTGTCGAGGCCGTCGGGCAGGGAGCGTACGAGGTCTTCGAGGCGGGCGCGGCGCAGCACGTCCCACAGTTCGTCCTCGGTGGCCCCGGGCCGGGCGAGCAGCAGGTTCTCGCGTACGGAGTCGTGGAAGAGGTGCCCGTCCTGCGTGACCATGCCGAGGGTGGCCCGCATCGACTCGGCGCTCAGTTCGCGTACGTCGACGCCGCCGATGCGGACGGCTCCCGCGTCGGTGTCGTACAGCCGCGGCAGCAGCTGCGCGATGGTCGACTTCCCGGCGCCGGACGAGCCGACCAGGGCGACGGTCTGGCCGGGTTCGGCGCGGAAGCTGATGCCGTGGAGGACCTCGGCGCCGCCGCGGGTGTCCAGGGCGGCGACCTCCTCCAGCGAGGCCAGGGAGACCTTGTCGGCGGACGGGTAGCCGAAGCGGACGTCCTCGAACTCCACGGCGACCGGTCCCTCCGGCACGGCGCGGGCGTCCGGCTTCTCCTCGATCAGCGGCTTGAGGTCGAGCACTTCGAAGACACGCTCAAAGCTGACGAGGGCGCTCATGACCTCGACGCGCGCCCCCGCAAGTGACGTGAGCGGCGCGTAGAGACGGGTCAGCAGCAGCGCAAGGGACACGACGGCGCCCGGCTGCAGGGTGCCGCGCAGCGCGAACCAGCCGCCGAGCCCGTAGACGAGCGCGAGCGCCAGGGCGGAGACCAGCGTCAGGGCGGTGATGAACGCCGACTGCGCCATCGCCGTACGCACCCCGATGTCCCGCACCCGCCGGGCCCGCGCCGCGAACTCGGCGGACTCGTCCTCGGGCCGTCCGAAGAGCTTGACCAGGGTGGCGCCGGGCGCCGAGAACCGCTCGGTCATCCGGGTCCCCATCGACGCGTTGAGGTTGGCGGCCTCGCGCTGCAGCTTCGCCATCCGACTGCCCATCCGCCGCGCGGGGATCACGAACACCGGCAACAGCACCAGTGCGAGCAGCGTGATCTGCCAGGACAGGGTGAGCATCACGGCGAGGGTGAGCAGCAGGGTCACCAGGTTGCTGACGACTCCGGAGAGGGTGTTGCTGAAGGCGCGCTGCGCTCCGATCACGTCGTTGTTCAGACGACTGACGAGCGCACCCGTACGCGTACGTGTGAAGAACGCGACCGGCATGCGCTGCACATGATCGAACACGGCCGTCCGCAGATCGAGGATGAGTCCCTCGCCGAGCGTCGACGACAACCAGCGGCCGAGGATCCCGAACGCCGCCTCGGCAAGCGCGATGAGGGCGATGAGCGTGGCAAGGCGTACGACGGTGCTCTGGTCACCGCGGGACACGATGGCGTCGACGACGCGCCCCGCGAGCACCGGGGTGGCGACGGCGAGCAGCGCGGTCGCCACGCTGAGCAGCACGAACTGCCAGATACGGCGGCGGTGCGGTCGGGCGAAGGCGCCGATGCGCCGCAGCGTCGCGCGGGCGAAGGGGCGGCGCTCCTGCTGCGCGTTCATGACGCTGTGCAGCTGCATCCAGGCTGTGCTCTCCATGCTCATGAGAGAGACGGTATGACCTCAAGCTCTCTTGAGGTCAAGGGAGACCTCGATCACGGCTCCGGGACTGATTTCGGCCCGTAGGCTGAGGACCGCACTCCGCTCGGGTCGGTCCCTGCTGTGCCGGCAGGACAGGGCAGGGTCCTCGCGCACCCGATCGGGACGCAGGCCGGGCAAGCAGCCCGGCGATCCGGGCACCACCTTGCGCCGGTCGACGATCCGGACGAGCGGATCGCCATTCCGGCCCCGTCTGCCTGCGCCGACTGTGAGAACCCGCTGATCGGGGTGCCGGTGTCCGTGGTGCGCCGCCGTCGGTCTTCGACCTGGCCGAGCCGCCCTCGCCGCGGGTCATCGAGTACGCCGCCGACATCAACCGCTGCCCCCGGAGACGGGGTTCGGCTCGGGCCGGACCTGCTTGCGGCGCCGACGGCTGGATCGGTGGCCGCCGCGGCGCTGCGAGCCGTCGTCGGGGCCCCGGTCACGGAAACGCCGTGACCGGGGCCCCGCATCAGCCACCGCGGAGGGCGCCGACCGCCGCTAGTTCCGGTACCGGAACACGATCCGGCCGCGCGTCAGGTCGTACGGCGGGAGCTCCACCAGCACCCGGTCCTCCAGCATGATCTTGATGTAGTTCTTGCGGATCTTCCCGCTGATGTGCGCGAGCACCTGGTGGCCGTTCTCGAGCTCCACGGTGAACATGGCGCTGCGCAGGCACTCGACGACCTTGCCCTCGACCTCGATGACGTTCTTGTGCTTCGTCATCGCACCAGCTCCAGGTTGCTGCTCATCGGCCGGGCGCCGATGCCCTCGAACAGCGCCGAGGCCGCCTGGTTGGACTCGTGGACCTCGGTCCAGGCCGCGGCGAACCCAAAGCGGTGCAACGTCCCCAGCGCGTGGCCCAGCAGCGCCCGCGCGATGCCGCGGCGCTGCTCGCCGGCCCGGACCGCGACCAGCCCGATGCGCGGCCGTTTCACCGTCACCACCCGGATCAGACCCAGGTAGCGGTCCGGCGCCGCGGCCACCGCGTACTTCGACGGGTCGACGATGGTGTCGCCCTCGGGGCGGGGAATCACCTCCGCGGGCATCGACTGCCACCCGACACCCGCCTCGACTTCGTCACGGATCGCGCGGTCCACCGCCCGCAGCAGACTCTCGTCCGCCCGGCCGGCGGGCACGATCGTCACACCCGAAGGCGGCAGGACTGCTTCGAGCCCTGTGACCCGCGGGTCGGTCGGCACGACGTACTCCCACTCGCGGCGCCGGATCGCGAAACCGGCCCGCCGCCAGCCGGCCGTCAGCTCGACGTCGGCTTCGTCGACCACCGTGTACAGCGGCGCCGGCAGTTCCGCCAGCATCGCCTCGGCGAGCCGGTCGAAGGTGGCGTCGTGCCAGGCGTCGATGCTGATGAACAAGCGTCCGTCGGGCCGGTGCTCCGCATGCCCGCGGCCGACCACCAGGTCGTCGTCCAGCGCATGCCATTGCCTGTCCGCGACGCGCGTGATCACCACCGCGCTCTCGCCCAGGCCGGATGTGAAAGGCTTCGTGTTCATCGGAGTCTCCTTCCAGGAGTGCCTCGATCTCAGGCGCTCCTGGCGACACCGAACGTCAGCCGCCGGACCGTGACGGGTTGAGGGAGCACCCACGGGTAACTGTGTTCACGGGGCTCACCTCCATACGGCGACTTCACGGTCCACCACGAACGTAGCAGCGGGACGCCGCCTCGCTCAAACCCTTTCCCATGAGCTCGTGACGCGATCACGATCCGGCCTGTTCGAGGGGGCCCGCTCGCTCGGAGCCGACAACAGACGACAACGGACCGTGGCTTCCGGGACCGTGCACAGAGCTCAGACGCTCATCCGCTCGTCCGTTCGTCCGTGGCCGAGTGACCACCGCCGTACGAGGCGACCAGTGCGTCGGCAACGGCCGCCGCGTCTGCGTCGGCCACCTCCGCCGGGTACTCCGGCAGGAGGTCGTCCCACACGGGCATCCACGACCCATACAGCTGGGCCTGCCCCTCGGGCCGGGCGAAGAACCAGATGTGCAGGTGCGCGGCCCCGTCCCCGATCCGGTAGACATGGGCTCGGGAGATATGCGCCAGTGCCTGCACATGGCGCACGATGTGAGTGGTGAGCACCCCCAGTTCGGCGGCCATCCCGTCGGGCAGATCCGCCATGTCGTAGTGGTCGCGGGAGTACAGCATCAGCACCAGCGGCACACCGACGCCCGTCACCCGGACCAGTCGCCAGCGTTCGTCGAACCAGATGCCTTCGTCCCGGGCACGGCACACGTCACAGTTCGCCGGGTCCTCGCCGTGCCGTTCCGGTTCGGGCAGAACGGGCGGACGCAGCGGCGCGACGCGAAGTCCTTCAGGCTCGAACGGGCTTATGTCCCAACTGGTCATCCGCGCCAGCGGAAGCCGAAGCCCACCGTCCGCGGCCGCACGTGCGTGGTCGTAGAACTCATCAGGTCGCAAGGCCATGATCGGAGACTAACGTGGCGCGCAGGTGCCTTGACGGGTCAATGTGATCAGCCGTCAAGCGGGCCTGCCGCTCGTCGAGGCGCACCCGTTCTCCGGGGGCGTCGCCGACCACCCGGGCCGAGCAGGCGAGAACCCCGTCCCGTGCGCGCACACTCGCAGCGGGCCGCTCCGGTCACGGCACGGCGGACTCCCCCGGACCCGGAGTTCAGGTTGCACGCGAACTTTTCCCAACTTCCCTGTGTCGGAGCGTCGTTGATCGGCACAATGGTGGTCGTGTCACGCTATGACTACATGGAGTTCACTCTCGACGACGGTTCGCGTGTCCGTGTCGAGCTGTCGGCGGCGGGCGAGGGGGCGACGCCCCCGGAGGGCGGTACCGACCTGCCGGAAGGCATAGCCGGAGTGACTCCGGTGGGGCGCGGGGCGCGTGTCGAGGCGCTGGCCACGGAGGCGCTGCGGACCGTGCTGAGCCCACTGGGCCCCGTGCTGCAGCAGGTGCACGACTCGGTACGGGGCATCCCCGACCCGCCGCACGAGATCTCCGTCGACTTCGGGATACAGATCGGCCAGGACCTGAAGATCGGCATCGTCGGCGCCAACGGCCAGGCCAGCATGACCATCTCGGCCATGTGGCGGCTGTCCCGCGGGACCGGGGCGTGACCTGGTTCGCAGTGTCGCAGGACGGGCGTGTCCCGGATGCCCGCGGTGCGCTCGTCCGAGTGATGTCGAAGGACCTGGCGCGCACGGCCGGCGCGGGCGTGTACCTCTCCGGCCGGTCCCTGCTGACCTGCGCGCACGTTGTCAACGCGGCCCTTGGGCTGCGTGCGCTCAGCACCCACCACCCCGGCGGCGTCGTGCTCGACGTCGCATTCCCGGTACTGTCCGCCACGCGCACCTGGCGGGCACGGCTCGTGGCCTGGGTACCTCCGCGCTCCCAGCGGTACGGACCGGTGGCGGACGGCTCACTGGAGTGGGACGGCGACCTGGCCGTCCTCGAACTGGACGAAGAGCCCCCACCGCCTGTGAGCCCGCTCCGCTGGCTGGAGATGACGAGCGGCCAGGAGGTCAGGGCCTGGTACGGGGGCGGGCAGCCGTTCTCGTACGTCGACGTCCGGGTCGCCGCGTACGAGGGCGGCATCGGCTACCTCGACGGACAGCTGTCGGGCGCGGCCATCGGCGAGGGGTACAGCGGGGGGCCGCTGTGGTCGGTGGTCGACAGTGCCGTCGTGGGCCTGGTCATGGGCCGGATCGCCGCACCGGACGCGGCCTTCTCACCGCAGCACACCGTGCGGCGGAGCTGGGGCCTCAGCTGGCAGTCGGTCCTGGCGGAGTTACGCCAGACGGGGGCGGTGCCCGAGGCGCGGCTGGAGGCCCTGTGGGCGAAACCCGCCGTCCTCGACGTGGACGAGTCGGTGCGCGACATGATGGTCGGCCCCTTGCACATCCTGCTCGGCGACCCCAGGGCCCGCGCCGCGCACGCCACCGCGCTCGCCGCCCAACTCGGCCTGCACGCGCCGGTCGACGGTACCTCCCCCTCCGTGGAGGAGCTGGCGCAGCTGCTCAGCGGCACGGAGCGGGCGCTGCCCACGCTGGCCGAGTCGCTGGCCCCCAAGGTGGCCGACGACCCGCGCGGTCGCTCCGAACTCGACCGGCTGCTGGCCCTGGGCCAGCTCACCGACGCGGCCCGGCTGCTGTCGGTCGCCGAACATCGCGTTCTGGTCGGCAAGGTGGAGCACCTCGTCAAGCACGACCCGGGTCTCCTGCACCGCGCCGCGAACGCCGCCCTGCCCTACCTCGAACTGCCCCCGTCCCTCCAGATGTCCCGGCTGGCCCCGTCCGTCGTGCCCGGTGTGCTGAGGGAGCTGGAGACATGGCACGGCGACGGTTCATCGGTACCCGAAGAGACACCTCGGCTGCCCGCCCTGCTGCGCCTGGTCGAGTACGTGGCCGCCGAGACCGGTGGACTTGCCTGCCAGGCGCTGCAGGAGTGGAGCCGGCGGGTCGCCGCCCGACTCGGCGTGCACCCGTCGGCACTGCACGAGCGGCGCGCCGATGCCGAGCGGTGGTCACGGCGCGCCACCCCGGCGGGCGGCCGGATCCTCGTGGAACTCGACCGGTACTCCAAGGATCCCGCCGACCACTACCGCTGCTCGGTCTGGCGGCTGCGGCCCGACGGCACCGCCGCACGCGTCGTGACGGGTTCCGACCGGCCCCGCACCGGTCGGGAGATCGCACGGCTGATCCGCGAGGTCGCCGGCGGTACCGACGACACGGGTGGCGGGGTGGCACTGGTCGCCGTGTCCGTGCCACCGGACGGGCTGGAGCTCCCGGTGGACGAGTGGGACGGGGCCGGCGCCGACGAGGTCATCCCCGCCCCGCTCGGTGAGGACTTCCACCTCGTACTGCGCTGCCCGAAGCTGCGGATGCGGTCCAAGACCGGCACCACCGACCTCAAGCGGCGGTGGAAGGCACGTACGCAGAGCCCGCCGCTCCTGGCCGACCACACGGTCGGCGGGCGGGCGGGGCTGATCGGGCTGCTGAAGACAACCTACCGGGACAGCGCGCGCGTCTTCGTGAAAGGGGGTGCCGAGCATCGCCGCGAGCTCCTTCCCATCTGCCTCCTGATGGGTGTCCCTATCGTGCTGTGGGATCGTGAAGACCGCGGAGACCGCGGAGACCGCGGAGTCGGTGGAGTCGGTGGCTCTGGCGGAGCGCTCCGCCTCGATGCCATGGTGCCGGAGGGGCCGGTCAATGAACTCCCGGAGCGACTCCGGCACTTCAGGGTCCGCGCCTATGCGTACGGCGTGGGATCCGAGCGCCCCGCACTGGTGTGGGAGGACGCCGAACTGCTGTTGCCCGACGAACTCCAGCTCGCCGACCCCTCCGAAGGAACGGAGCAGACGACATGACGCACGACGACGGGTGGCGGCTGTTCCGCGGCGACCGCGTGGCCCGGCAGGTGGCCTTCCCCGAGGCCCCGCCGTGGCGGCAGTTCACCGGCGGCCCGGACTCCGGAACCCGGCTCCGCCCGTACCTCATCGGGCGCACCGAGGCCGACGTGGTGAGCGCCGCCCTGCATCTGCGCCGCCCGCTGCTGGTCACCGGGCACCCGGGCACGGGCAAGTCCTCCCTCGCACACGCCATCGCCCATGAGCTCACGCTGGGGGCGGTGCTCCAGTGGCCCGTCAACAGCCGCTCGGTCCTCAAGGACGCCCTCTACGGCTACGACGCCATCGGCCGACTCCGCGAGACCCATCTGCGCAAGGAACAGGGCGACGCCGAGCCCGACATCGGCACCTTCATCCGGCTCGGCCCCCTGGGCACGGCCCTCGTACCGCGCGACCAGCCGCGGGTCCTGCTGGTGGACGAGCTGGACAAGGGCGATGTGGACCTGCCCAACGACCTGCTCACCGTCTTCGAGGAGGGCGAGTTCGAGATACCCGAGCTGTCCCGGCTGCCCGAGGCGCAGTCCGAGGTCTCGGTCCTCACCCACGGCTCGGGCACTGAGCGTGTCACCGTGACCCGGGGCCTCGTCCGCTGCCGGGAGTTCCCCGTCGTGGTGATCACCAGCAACGGCGAACGTGACTTTCCGCCGGCCTTCATGCGCCGCTGCGTACGACTGGACCTGCCCGACCCGGACGAGGCGCGGCTGCGCGACATCGTGGCCGCACACCTCGGTGAGGAGGCCCTGGACGGCGTGGACGACCTCCTCCACGCCTTCCTCAACCGACGGGCGCCCGGTGAGCTGGCCACGGATCAGCTGCTCAACGCCGTGTTCCTGCGCAAGGGCGGCGTCGACCTGGATGCGGCCGGCCTGCTCGACGCCGTACTGCACCGGCTCGGCGGGGCGGTCTGAATGCCGCCCGACGGCACGGGTCCGCACGGGCCGCCGGAGTCGAGTGCCGGCGCCGAGCCCCCGCCGTCGGCGCTCAGCAGGCTGGCGCAGCTCACCGGGTACGACCTGTCCATCCACGAGCTGCTCGACGCCGTCTGGCTGGCGGCACGGCTTCCTGCGGACTCCGGCACACCGCTCGCGCGGTCCCTGCCGGGGGCCTTCGACCACCTCCCGCAGTCAGGAACCGGGCACGGAACCGGCACACCTGAGGACCCGTCGGCTGCCGGTCCCACGCCGGGCTCCTCCCAGGCACCGTTCCCCCCGCCCCAACCACCGCCTCCCGCCACGCTGCTCGGCGCCCTGCACGCCGCGGCTGCGGCTCGCAGCGCGCCCGAGTTCGCGGAGCTGGGGACGGATCACCGAGCAGCCGCTCACGAGGGAGCGATGCCCGTACTCGTCCCCGAGGAGAAGGCACTCGGAGAGGACGAACTGCGATTCGGACGCGCGCTGCGCTCGCTGAAGCAGCCGCGACCCGACCCGTTCAAGACCGAGTTCGACGAGGAAGCCACCACCGTGGCGCTGGTCGAAACCGGGCTGCCGGACATGGTGACGCGGCCGGCGAGGCAGCGCTGGCTGAACCTTGTCCTGCTCATCGACGACGGCATCTCGATGCTGCTCTGGCAGCGCCTGGCGACGGAACTGCGTGCCCTGTTGGTAAGGCTGGGTGCCTTCCGCGACATCCGCGTGCACGGCCTCGACACCCGTTCGGCACGGGCGCCGCTGCTGCGGGCCCGTCCCTTCGCCCCGCACACCCCGGTCCTGTCGCCGGCCTCGGTCATCGACCCTTCGGGCCGCACCCTGGTACTGGTGATCAGCGACGGAGTCGGAGTCTGCTGGCGGGACGGACGGATGACGAAGGCCCTGGAGCGCTGGGCGCGTCAGGGACCGACCGCGATCATGCACACCCTGCCCGCCCATCTGTGGGACGGTTCGGGAATCCGCTCGGAGCCCTGGCTCGTGACGAGCAGGCGGCGGGGAGCGGCGAACCATACCTGGGAGGTGACCGACCCGCTGCTGCCCCCGGGGCTCGGCGAGGACTTCACCGGCGTACCGGTCCCTGTGCTGGAGCCGTACCCTCCGGCCGTCGCCGCCTGGGCACGGCTCGTCGCGTCGCCGGGTGCGAGCGCGGAGCTGCCCCTGCTCAAGCCGTCGCACACCAGGGGGCCGCGCAGCACGGCCGGAACCCGCGGCCGGGACGCGCCGAGCGCCGTGCTGCGGTTCCGGGACGCCGCGTCACCGGAGGCGTACCGGCTGGCCGCCCACCTCGCCGCGGTGTCACCGCTCACCGTGCCTGTGATGCGGCTCGTCCAGGCAGCCGTCCCCTGGCGCGCCGACACCGCCCATCTGGCCGAGGTGTTCCTCGGCGGTCTGATACGCCAGATCGAGTCGGCCGACGATCAGCTGCCGGCACAGCACCGGCGGTTCGGTTTCGCCCGGGACGCCCAGGAGATCCTGCTCGACACGGCGTCCCCGATCGACCTGCTGCGCACGACCCGAGCCGTCACCGACCGGCTGCGCACACTCGTGGGCCGCTCACCCGACTTCCCCGCCTGGCTCGCCCATCCCTCGGGCACCGGCGAACTGCTGCCCGGAACAAGGCCGTTCGCATGGCTGGAGGACCGCCTCCTCAGCCATCTGGGCGCCCGGCCGATGGCGCGGCCGCCCGAGCGGGTCGTCGAGTACGAGGAAGTGCGCCTTCCGGCAGGGCTCGAGACGTCGCCGAGCTGGCTCCCGCTGCGCCTTCAGGACCTGCACGTGCTGGGCCCGTACACGCTCCTGCGGCGCGGCGGATCGGGCGGGAAACCCACGGCCTACATCGGCGAGGACGAAGAAGGGCGGCAGGTACTGCTGCGCGTGTCCTCGTCATTCGACACGCCCGTCGGCCAGGAGCTGCTGAACATAGAGCGCCATGCGCTGCGCCGCATGGACGGGGTCTACGCACCCGCCGTCGTCGGCAGCAATCTGCAGGACTCCACACCGTGGCTCGCCCTGCGGCTCGACACCCTCGCCGACGGGCGGCCGGCTCCCACACTGCGAGCCGTGCTCGACTCTGCCGGACCGCTGCCCGGCACCCCACTGTTCACCTGGCTCGGCTGGCATCTGGCACGCGCGGTGGCCCGCTGCCACCACCGGGGCATCGTGCACGGCTCGCTGACACCCGGAGCGATCCTGATCACCGAGTCGACGCTGCACATCATCAGTTGGACCTCGGCCCGCATCGACGGCGCATGGAGCGCGTCAACGGCGTCCGTACCGGCCAACTCGCCCTATCGCGCACCGGAGGTGACCTACTGGGGCGAGTCACGGATCGCGGCGGGCGACGTGTACTCCATGGGCGCCATCCTGCTGCACGCGGTGACGGGCCGTGCGTGGCGCGTCTACGGGCGAGGCGAACTGGAGCGCAGTCGGGAGTTCTCGGAACTCGACGACGGGCTGCGGGAGTTGCTGCTGCGCTGTGTCTCGACGGGGCCCGAGGACAGGCCGACCGCCCAGGAGGTGGCTGAGGCTCTGGGCGCACGTCTGCCCGGAGGTCCGGAGTGGTCGGGCGTGGAGGAGGAGACCTGGACTCCGCCCAGGACATCGGCCGGGGCCGGGCGGGACGAGGCAGACGGACCCGAGGCCGGCAGCGACGGCTGGACGCAGACCATCCGAGCGCCCCTGCAACGTCCCCTGCGCATCGCCCTCGTGGGGGTCAGGGACGGGGTCGGGTGCACCACGACGACCATGGTGCTCGGCGCGGTCCTGGCCGATCAGCGACAGGAACATGTGCTCGCCATCGACGCCGACCGGCACGCCGGCAGCCACATCCGCCTCGTCCGGCGCCTCTTCCGCAACACGCATGCGGGCCTGTCCGACCTCGCCGGCGCACTGCACGAGGTGCGCGGCTTCGAAGACCTGCAGTTGTTCCTGTCGCCGCACCGCTCAGGGCTCATGGTTCTGGCCAACAGCTCGTCGTCCTATCCCGCGCCGGGGGGCCAGTACACCGACTCCGACTTCGGCTACGTGGCCCTCGCCACGCAGCGGCACTTCGCCCTCACCCTCGTCGATGCGGACACGCCGCTGCCCGTCGTCCTGCAATACGCCGACCGCGTCGTCATCGTCTCGCGCGCAGACCCCGCCGGGCTCACCCAGGCCCAGCAGACCATGGACCGGCTGGTGTCCCTCAACCGCCCGGACCTGGTCCAGGAGGCGGTCGTCGTGCTCAACCACAGCCGCCCCGCCGCGGGCTGGAGACTCGACACCGCCGCCACACGGGCCCTGAGCTCCCGCTGCCGCGGCCTCGTCACCGTCCCCCGCGACGGTCACCTCGCCATGGGCAGCACCGTCGAACTGTCCTGGCTGACCCCTGAGGCATACAAGGCGTATCTCCGGCTCGGGGCGTTGCTGCTCGGGCCTCGGCCGATATTTCCGTGATCCTGGGTCTCCGCGGTTTCCACCAGGTCGGCACCTGCCGCCCCGTCACCACCCGGTACAGCGCTCGCGCGTTCACCACGTCCGGACGCGGGTTGAGCGGCCTGCCGATGGGCGTCGCCGCACGGCGCCCTCCGTGTGGCTCACGGCCGTGCGGGGCGGAACCGCCGACGTGGCCTGAGCGTCGAAAGGCCATGGCTGAGAGAGCTGGACACATCATCTTCGCCCTCGCACTGGCCGCGGGGGTGCTCACAGGCTGTGCCCAGGCCGACGAGGGCGCGGACGCCGTCCGGGCGACACCGTCCGGGCGGACGATCCCCTTCGACCTCTATACGCATTGCGGAATCGACGAGGCCCGTGTCGGCTCGACGTACTTCGAAGCGGAGACCCCCCTCTCCGATGGCTCGGGAAACCCGCCCGAGGGGTGGGACAACCCCACCCAGCGCGGCACGATGACGTTGAAGTCCGCGACGGAGGCCGTCTTCACCGACGATGCCGGGCATGAGGTGAAGTTCCGTGCCCGGCCCGGTGCGAGTGCTTTCAAACGCATCTGCAGTTAGCACTCCGGCTCGGGACCCGGTCCTGGGGTCTGGGTCGCGGCCTGTCGCCGGTCATGGCGGGTACGCGATCGTCCGCTCCGCGATCGTCCGGCGGTTCCTGCGAGGCGGGTAGAGAGCAGCGGCGGCTCCGGGGAGGCTGCCGGGAAGCGCACCTGCATCGCCGCCGGCATCCCGCCGAGTACCGGCCGGGATTCGGATTCGGCTGCCACGGCCGTCCGCGCCCCGGCGAGCGCGCGCACCGCCGAAGAGGCCGGAGAGAGCGCGCCGTCACGGCGGCCCGCGGGCATCCGCGGCGCCGAACCGTGCGCAACGTCTTTACGGCCGTTCAGAGTTGCATTACTTTTCGGCAAGATTCTGCAACGCCTTTCGGGCGTCGGCGTCCGGGACAGCGCCGAGGCTCCCCCCACCTCTGCCTCCTGGAGTCGCCATGTCTTCGCCCAGACCTGCCCGTACCCGGAGAGAACACCGTCTCGGCCGTCGTGCGGCGACGGTCGGCCTCGTGGTCGCGGCCGCGGTCAGCGGCCTCACGGTCCCCGCGCCCCTCGTCAGTCCCGTCGCCGCCGCCACCAGTGGCCCACTCGGCGCCCACTACGACGCGACCGGCGCGAACGTGGAGTTCCGTGTCTATTCCTCGCGCGCCACACGCGTGGCGCTGTACCTGTACCAGGAGGCGACCGGGGTCCAGGAGGCCGCGGCCCTTCCCCTCACCCAGGACTCCGGCACCGGCGTCTGGTCGGTGACCGTGCCCGTGTCCACGCTTCGCGGCCAGTACGGCATCACCGGCCCGGTCTACTACGGCTACCGGGCCTGGGGCCCCAACTGGCCCTACGACCCCGCCTGGACCAAGGGTTCGAGCGCCGGATTCATCACGGACGTGGACGCCGCCGGCAACCGGTTCGACCCCAACAAACTCCTGACCGACCCCTACGCACGGGAGCTGAGCCACGACCCCGTCACGCCCGCCCACAGCGACGCCTCCGTGTACGGCACGGGCCCGCAGTACCGGGCGCTCGACAGCGCCCCGCAGGCGCCCAAGGGCATCGTCCTGCCCGACGGCGGAGCGAGCACGGGGACCAAGCCCACCCGGGCCCTGAAGGACGACATCGTCTACGAGGTGCACGTCCGGGGCCTGACCGAGAACGACCCGTCGGTGCCCGCCGCCTACCGGGGCACCTACAAGGGCGCCGCGACGAAGGCCGCCGGCCTCGCGGCCCTCGGCGTGACCGCGGTGGAGTTCCTGCCCGTGCAGGAGACCCAGAACGACGCCAACGACGTCGACCCCGCCACCACCACCGGGGACAACTACTGGGGCTACAGCACGCTGGACTACTTCGCCCCGGACCGCCGCTACTCCTCCGACCGGAGCGCCGGCGGGCCCACCCGCGAGTTCCAGGAGATGGTGAAGGCGTTCCACGACGCCGGGATCAAGGTGTTCACCGACGTCGTCTACAACCACACCGGTGAGGGCGGCCCCTGGAACGCGAACGACAAGAACACCTACAGCCTGTTCTCCCTGCGCGGCCTGGACAACCCCACCTACTACTCGCTCACCGGCGATATGCAGGGTCCCTGGGACAACACCGGCGTCGGCGGCAACGTCAACACCTACAACCCGACCACCCGGAACCTGATCACCGACTCCCTGGCGTACTGGAAGGACACGCTCGGCGTGGACGGCTTCCGCTTCGACCTCGCGCCCGTCCTCGGCAACACCTGCCAGCACGGCTGCTTCCAGTACAGCCGCACCGACCCCGGCACCGCGCTCAACCGCATCACCGCCCTGATGCCGCCCCGCCCGGCGAACGGCGGGACGGGCACCGACTGGATCGCCGAGCCCTGGGCCCTGGGCAGCGGCACCTACCAGGTCGGCAACTTCCCCGCCGGATGGTCCGAATGGAACGACAAGTTCCGCGACACCGTACGCCGCGACCAGAACGCGATGGGCGTGGAGAACGTCACCCCGAGCGACCTGGCCACCCGGATCGCCGGCTCCTCCGACCTGTACCAGGCCGGCGGCCGCGCCCCCTGGAACTCCGTCAACTTCGTGGTCGCGCACGACGGTTTCACCCTCGCCGACCTCTACCGCTGCAACACGAAGAACAACAGCCAGAGCTGGCCCTACGGCCCGTCCGACGGCGGCTCCGACCACAACCTCTCCTGGGACCAGGGCGGGGTCGCCGCCGACCAGCGCAAGGCCGCACGCAACGGCCTGGCCCTCCTGATGCTCTCGGCCGGCACTCCGATGACGACCGGCGGCGACGAGTACCTGCGCTCCCTCAACTGCAACAACAACCCCTACAACCTGGACTCCTCCGCGAACTGGCTCACCACGTCCCTCACCGCCGACCAGAGCACCTTCCGCGCCTACGCCCAGCGCCTGTTCGCCTTCCGCAAGGCCCATCCGGCGCTGCGCCCGGCCGCCTTCTACAGCGCCTCCGACGGCAACGGCAACGGCATGGGGCAGCTCGACTGGTTCACCCCCGCCGGGAGCACCCCGGACGGCACCTACTGGGGCGACCCGAACAACCACGCCCTGGCCTGGCGCTACGACGGCACGGAACTGGGCGACCCGAGCAGCGCGATCTACGTCGGCTACAACGGCTGGTCCGGCGACGTCGACTTCACCCTTCCCTCCCCCGGCCCCGGCAAGAGCTGGTACCGCGTCACCGACACCTCCACCTGGGCCGAGGGCGCCGACCAGGTCGCCCAGCCCGGCTCGGAGAGCCTCATCGGCGGCTCCGGAACCGCCTACCGGCTGCACGGCCGGGCCGTCCTCGTCCTGATCGCCAAGTGACAGCCGCCGCTCCACCCATCCGACCGGCCGCGCCCTCGCTGCAACACCCCACCGGAGGAGTCACCGTGATCACCCTGCCCCATCGGCCCCCGTCCGGCAGACGGCGCACCCGCCGGCACCGGCCGCTCGCCGCCCTGTTCGCCACCGTGCTCGGCCTGCTGGCGGCGCTGCTGCCCGCCGTGGCCGCGCGGGCGGCGACCAGCGCGACGGTCTACTACCGGCCGGCCGCCGGCTGGACGTCGGTGGACATCCACTACGCCCCCACGGGCGGCAGCTGGACGACGCCGCCCGGCGAGCCCATGGATGCCGCCTGCGCCGGCTGGTACAAGAAGACCGTCAGCCTGGGCTCGGCCGACTCGCTGGCCGTCACCTTCAACAACGGCTCCGGCACCTGGGACAACAACGGCGGCGCCAACTACACGTTGGGCAGCGGCACATCGGCCGTGGCCGACGGCGCGGTGACCACCACCGAGCCGTGCGCCACCGCCCAGCCGGCCTCCGCGACCGTGTACTACTACACGGCGACACGGAACTGGCCGGCGTACTACCTGCACTGGGCGCCCACCGGCGGCGGCTGGACCACCGCGCCCGGCACCCCGATGACCGCCGCCTGCACCGACTGGGTCAAGCTGACCGTCGACCTGGGCACCGCCACCACCTGGCAGGCCGCCTTCAACAACGGCTCCGGCACCTGGGACAACAACGGCGGCGCCGACTACCGGCTCGGCACGGGCACGGTCACCGTCAAGGACGGGGTCGTGGCCCACAGCGACCCGTGCGGTGCGGCACCACCGACGGCCGGGAACTCCGCCACGGTCTGGTACTCCACCGCGACGGTCGGCTGGACCACCGTCAACCTGCACTGGGCGCCCACCGGCGGCAGTTGGACCGCCGCGCCCGGCGTCGGCATGGACCCGGCCTGCGCCGGCTGGGTGAGGAAGACCGTCGACCTGGGCACCGCCACCACCTGGCAGGCCACCTTCAACAACGGCAACGGCACCTGGGACAACAACAACGGCGCCAACTACCCGCTGGGCGAGGGCGACTCAACCGTCCAGGACAAGGTCGTCAAGGCGAACGCCGCCGACCCGTGCGCCGCCGCCCCGCCCGACACCACGGCGCCGTCCGTGCCCACCGGGGTGAAGGCCACCACCACCGGCACCTCGGCCGTGGTCACCTGGGACGCCGCCACCGACGACGTGGCCGTCACCGGCTACCGGGTCACCCGTACCGGCGGCACCCACGGCACCTCCGTCGCCGACACCTCCTCCACCGTCGCCTCCCAGAGCGGTCTGGAGGCGAACACCTCCTACTGCTGGACCGTGCGTGCCCTGGACGCTGCGGGCAACGTGTCGGGCGCGGGCACGGCGGCGTGCGCCACGACCGGCGACGCACCCCCGCCACCCGCCGCCGGTACCCCGCTCGGGGGCGATCCGCGCAAGGACCCGATCTACTTCGTCCTCACGGCGCGCTTCTCCGACGGCGACAGTTCGAACAACCGCGGCGGCAGCCAGCACGTGAAGTCCGGCAACGCGGCCAACGGCGACCCCATGTTCCGCGGTGACTTCAAGGGGCTGGTCCAGAAACTCGACTACATCAAGGCACTCGGCTTCTCCGCGGTCTGGATCACCCCGGTCGTCCTCAACCGCTCGGACTACGACTACCACGGCTATCACGGCTGGGACTTCTACCGGGTCGACCCCCGGCTGGAGTCGGCGGGCGCCTCCTACCAGGACCTGATCAACGCCGCCCACGCCAAGGGCATGAAGATCTACCAGGACGTGGTCTACAACCACTCCTCCCGCTGGGGCGCCAAGGGACTGTTCGTCCCCAAGGTCTACGGCGTGCGCGACTCCCAGTGGTCCTGGTACTACGACCAGCCGAACGCCGACTTCGACTACGACGGCCTGACCGTCGAGCCCGTCTCCGGCAAGTCGTACTACAACGGCGATCTGTGGTCGACCGCCGAGCCCACCGGCAACACCTGCCTGAACTGGGGCAGACCCACGGGCCAGACCAGCCCCGAGGGCTACACCCTCTACAACTGCCAGTGGCCCTCCCCCACCAGCAAGATGTTCCCCTCCGCGTACTACCACCAGTGCTGGCTGGGCAACTGGGAAGGAGAGGACTCCCGCTCCTGCTGGATCCACGAGGACCTGGCCGACTTCAACACCGAGAACCCGGCCGTCCAGCAGTACCTGATCGGCGCCTACGACAAGTACATCGACATGGGCGTGGACGGCTTCCGGGTCGACACCGCCGTACACGTCCCCCGCATCACCTGGAACCGCCGGTTCCTGCCCGCGATCCAGGAGGAGGTCGCCCGCGCGTTCGGCGCGGACAAGGCGAAGGACTTCTTCGTCTTCGGCGAGGTCGCCGCCTTCGTCAACGACAAGTGGAACCACGGCTCGGTCAACCACTCCGCGCAGTTCTACACCTGGAAGGAACGCAGACAGTACACCGACGACGATGTCCAGGCCGCTCTCGACCAGTACACCTACGAGGAGGACCTGGGCCCGGCGGGCCAGCCCGTGTCGACCAACGCCTTCCTGAACGGCAACGCCTACCACACGCCGGATCACAGCCGGTTCAGCGGCATGAACATCATCGACATGCGGATGCACAACAACTTCACGTACGCGTCCAACGCTTTCAACAACGGCAAGGACTCCGACGACTCCACCAACGACGCCACCTACAACGTCGTGTACGTCGACAGCCACGACTACGGCCCCAACAAGTCGAGTACCCGCTACAACGGGGGCACCGACGCCTGGGCGGAGAACATGTCCCTGATGTGGAGCTTCCGCGGCATCCCCACCCTCTACTACGGGTCCGAGATCGAGTTCCAGGCCGGCAAGCAGATCGACTGCGGGCCCACCTGCCCGCTCGCCGGCACCGGCCGCGCCTACTACGGCGACCACCTCGCCGGAGACGTCACCGCCGCCGGCTTCTCCGAGGTCTCCAGCGCCTCCGGCGCCGTCGCCACCACGCTGCGGCAGCCCCTGGCCGAGCACCTCCAGCGGCTCAACCGGATCCGCCGGGCGATACCCGCCCTGCAGATGGGCCAGTACTCCACCGAGGGCGTCACCGGGGACATGGCGTTCAAACGCCGCTACACCGACACGGCGAGCGGCATCGACAGCTACGCCCTGGTCGCCGTCGGCACCGCCGCCACCTTCACCGGCGTCCTCAACGGCACCTACAAGGAGGCCGTCACGGGCCGGACCGTCACCGTCACCGACGGCACCCTCGGCATCCCCGCCTCCGGCAAGGGCAACCTCCGCGTCTACGTCCTCGACCAGGGCGGCATCAACGCGGCACCCGGCAAGATCGGCACGGACGGGCCCTATCTGAAGTAGCCCTGGAGCAGCCCTGAAGCAGCGGCTCCGCCGCCACCGGTCATCCCCCGCGGGCCCGCGTCCTGGCACGTGCCCGCCCGCCGGTCCGCGGGGGGAGGGGGGGACCGGCGGGCGGAGACGGGGGTCAGGCCGGGGCGAACCCGAAGCGCGACGGCGCCATGTCGAGCGCGGCGACGGCCTTGTGCAGTTCGTCGTTCAGGGACTGGATCCGCACGGTGTCCGGCGTGCCCCGGTCGCGCTCCCGCATGATCTCCTGCGAGGTGCGCAGGATCGGTACGAGATCCTCGACCTTGAGTCCCTTGCCGTCCAGGTAGGGCAGCGCCCAGAAGTCGAAGTCGTACAGCGGGAGCCAGACCGACTCGGTGACCTTCTCGAACATCACGTCGCACCAGTTCGCCGCCTCGCGCGAGGTCATCGTGTGGTGGGACCAGTTGTAGGCCTCGCCCTCGATGCCGTGCAGTTCCTTGCGCTGGTAGACCGGGGCCTTCGGATTGCCCCACCACGGCTGGGCCCGCCAGAAGGTGGGGGCGGTCTCGTTGAGGAAGTCGACGGTGTTCTGGACGGTCCTCTCGTTCTCGCCGGGGAAGCCGACGATGATCGAGGCGAAGGTGGTGATGCCCCGCTCCTTGAGCCGCCCTATGCCGTTGCGGTACTGGGCGTCCTGCGCCAGCTTGTTCATATTGGCCAGGATGTCCTGGTCGCCGGACTCGATGCCGAGGAAGACGCCGCGGCAGCCGCTCTCGGCGGCCAGGTCGAAGGTCTCCTCGTCGCGGGCGTTCGAGCAGCGGAAGTAGGAGTACCAGTTCAGGCCCAGGTCCTCCTCGATCAGCATGCGGCACAGCTCCTTGAACCGCTTGGGCGGGACGTTGAAGGTGTCGTCGACGAACACCAGGTTCCTGACGCCGAGTTCGGCCATCGTGCGCAGCTCGCGGCGCACCGTGTCCACGGAGGCCGTGGTCAGGGCGCCCGCACGCATCGGGTAGTCGCAGAAGCTGCACTTGAACGCGCAGCTGCGGGCCGTCCGGGTCTGGGCCGTGACACCGATCAGGTCCGGGCTGAACGCGGACCAGTCGATCGCGGCGTGATCGATGTCGTTGGCCTCCGGCGTCCTGGGGCCGGCGACCCAGGTGCCGCCCCGCAGGGTGACCAGGTTCGCGACGCCGTCGAGGGACCGGCCCTGCTTGAGCGCCCGGACCAGTTCGAGCAGCGCGCCCTCGCCCTGGGACTCCACGACGTAGCTGTCGGCGCCCATGCCGTGCAGGAGGTCCTGCGCCATCCCGCCGACGCCGTCCATGCAGATGTTGTCGACCAGCGGACCGCCCACGACGATGTGCGCGTCCGGCGCGTACGCCCGGATGAAGTCGACGACGGGCAGCACCGGCATGATGTTGACGTAGAACGTCGTCGTCACCGCGACCACGAGCGGCTCGCGCTCCAGCAGGTCGGCCAGGCGGTCCTGCTCGGCGCTGAACAGCGACACCGCCTCGGCGCTGAGGCCCGCCTTGCGGAGGAAGTTGCCGAGGTAGAGGCCGGCGAGGTTGTGCACCTCACCCACGTGGTAGCGGTCGTTGCGTCCCGTCGCCTTGTTCCGCAGGACGCTGAGGCCGTCCATCCAGGACAGGTGGCGGCCGTCGACCTCCAGGTACTCCTTGCTGTAGATCTGCAGCGTGGGCGAGCCGGGACCGCTGCTCTCGCACATCGCACGGTAGTCCTGGAAGTCCCCCTCGTTGTAGCCGACGACCACGCAGTCGAGCTGTTCCGTCATGAATTCTGCCTCCCGTGTTCCCCGCGGAATCAGTGCCTGTTCCGGCCGGGGCCCCGTACACGCCTATTCGGTCTCCTGGCCGCCGAGTGCGGCCCGGACGAGCTCATCGACGCTCAGCCCCATGATCTTTTCTTCCATCTCGGCGCCCGCGTCCGCTTCTTCCTCCTCCGCCGCCGCGGCGGGCACGATCCCGAATTCGTCGGCCAGCAGTCCGGCCAGCGCGCGCGGGTTCGGGTAGTCGAACATCACCGTCGCGGGAAGACGCAGTCCGGTGGTGGACTGCAGTCCGTTGCGCAGTTCGATGGCCGCGAGCGAATCCAGTCCCATGTCCGTGAATCCGCGGTCCGCGTCGACGTCTTCGGCCGACCCGTGGCGGACGGCCGCCGCATGGGTGCAGACCAGGTCGATCAGCGTCCGCGTGGCCTCGTCGGCCGACAGCTCCGCCAGTTTCCGGCGCAGTGACGCATCGGCACGCCCCGCCCCGTCCACCCCGGCCGGCACGACGGCGCGGCCGCCCGCGGTCACCGCGGTGACCCGCCGTGCGGGCCCGGTCCGGACCGCCAGGCCCCGCAGCACCGGGGCGAGCAGCGCACCGTCCAGTTCGGACAGCCGTGCGGTGTCGATCCGGGCCGGCACCAGGGCCGTCTGGTCGAGGGCGAGCGCCTCGTCGAACAGGGCCAGCCCCTCGGCCTCGGAGAAGGGCGGAAGGCCGGAGGCGGCCATCCGCTGCTCGTCGCGTTCGGCGGCGGCCGGATCGGCCACGCCCGAGGGGCGGCCGAGGCCGGTCCGGGCCGTCCACAGCCCCCAGGACAGCGAGGTCGCGGGCCGGCCCTCGGCGCGGCGTCGGGCGGCGAGCGCGTCCAGGAAGCGGTTCGCGGCCGCGTAGTTCGCCTGTCCGGCGGAGACGGCGAGCCCCGCGACGGAGGAGAAGAGCACGAACGCCGTCAGATCCAGGTCCCTGGTCAGGACGTGCAGGTTCCAGCCGCCGTCGACCTTCGGCCGTACGACGCGGTCCAGTTGCCCGGCGGTGAGGTCGCCGAGGGTCGCGTTGTCCATCGTGCCCGCGGCGTGCACGACGCCGCGCAGCGGGCGGTCGGCGGGGATCGCGGCCAGTACGCCGGCGAGCCCGGCCCGGTCGGCGACATCGCAGGCCGCCACCCGGACCTCGGCGCCCAGTCCGGTCAGCGAGCCGACCAGTTCGCTCACCCCGGGGGCCGCCTCGCCGCGGCGGCTGACCAGCAGCAGATGCCTGACGCCGTGGGCCGACACCAGGTGCCGGGCCACGATGGCCCCCAGCCCGCCGGTGCCCCCGGTGACGAGCACCGTGCCGTGCGTGTCCCAGGGCGCCTGCCGTTCCGGGTCCGACGCGGGCACCGGTGCCAGCCGCGGCACGTGGATGTCGGCGCCGCGCACGGCGGTCTCGGCCTCACCGGTGGCCATGAGGGCCGCGGGGAACCTGTCGTCGGACAGGTCGGCCAGGACGATACGGCCGGGGTGTTCGGCCTGCGCGGCGCGGACCAGTCCCCACACCGCCGCGTGCGCCGGGTCGACCGCGTCGGTGTCGACGGCCGAGCGTGTGACGACCGCCAGCCGCGAGGACGCGAACCGGTCGTCCGCCAGCCAGTGGCGCAGCAGTGCCAGCACCGAGTGGAGCAGCCCGCCGACCGAGGCGGGGATCTCCTCCTCGCGGGCCGTCCCACCGGCCGGGCATGCGAACAGGATCACCTCGGGCACCGCTGCCCCGCCCTCGACATGGGCGGCGAGCGCGGGGAGGTCCGCGAAGACCGGCACATCCGGCAGGTCGAGGCCGACGCCGCCCTCCGGCCGCAGTACGGCCCACCCGTCCGTGCCCGCGGTCGCGGTGCCCAGCGGCAGCGAGTCCCAGCCCAGCCGGAACATCCCCTCCCGCATCCGGGTCCCCGCGGACGCGGCGGCGGCGGCCGCGACCCGGTCGGAGGTGACGGCCCGGACCACCAGGGACTCCACGGTCGCCACCGGACGTCCCCCGGGGTCCGCCAGTTCCAGCCGTACCGCGTCCGATCCCTGCGAGCCGGCCCCGACCCAGGTGATCCGCACCCTGAGGCGGGAGGCGCCGCCGGAGTGCACGCTCACCCCGGTCCAGGCGAAGGGCAGCATCGTCGCCCCGACGTCCTGGGGCTTGCGGTCGCCCAGGAAGTCGGTGGCGCTGAGGGCGGCGTCCAGAAGTGCGGGGTGAAGCCGGTACCGGGACGCCTCGCCGGCGGCGTCGTCGGGGAGCGCCACCTCGGCGAAGACCTCCCGGCCGTTGCGCCAGATGCCGCGCAGCCCGCGGAACATGGGGCCGTAGTGGTAGCCCTGGCCGGTCAGGTAGTCGTAGACGTCACCGATGTCGACCCGCTCGGCGCCCGCCGGCGGCCACGAGGACCGGTCGCCGTTCCAAGGCTCCTCAGCCGGGTCCGGGGCCGGCTCGCCGTCCGCGGTCTGCGACGGCGCGGCCCCGGCCGGGGCCAGTACGCCCGTGACATGGCGCGTCCACGGAACGTGCTGCCCGGCGCCCTCCATGCGGGAGTACACGGCGAACGAGCGGCGGCCGTCGTCGTCGGCGCCGCCCACGACGGCCTGGACGGCGACCGCCCCCTGCGCGGGCACCGGCATGACGGCCTCGATCGTCAGTTCCTCGACGACCGGACAGCCGACCTCCTCCCCGGAGCGCACCGCGAGTTCCACATAGCCCGTGCCCGGGAACATCACGGTGCCGAGGACGTCGTGATCGGCCAGCCACGGCTGTGTGGTGTGCGACAGCCGGCCGGTCAGGGTGACTCCCCCGGTCTCCGGCGCCGCAACCACCGCGGTGAGCAGCCGGTGGGCGGCATCGTCCTGGCCGTGCGCCGCGGCGCCCGCGGCCACCGGTTCCGGATCGAACCAGAACCGCCGGGCCTCGAAGGCGTAGGTCGGCAGATCGACGCGGTGCGCGCCGGTGCCGTCCAGGACGGCCCGCCAGTCGATGCCGGCGCCGTCGGTGTGCAGGGCGGCCAGGCTCTCGGTGAGGGTGCGGACCTCGTCGGCGCCCTTGCGGGCCGACGGCACCGCGAGCGACCGGTGGCCGTCGAGGGTGGCGGCGGCCAGCGGCGCGAGCACCGCGTCCGGCCCCACCTCCAGGAAGCGGACGGCACCCTGCCCGGCCATGGTCCGCACGCAGTCGGCGAAGCGGACGGTGTCCCGGACCTGCCGGACCCAGTAGTCCGCCGAGGTGAGTTCGCCGGGTGCGGCGAGCCGGCCGGTGACGGTCGAGACGAGCGGCAGTGCCGGTTCCCGGAAGGCGATCGTCTCCGCCACGGCCCGGAACTCGTCCAGCATCGGCTCCATGAGCGGCGAGTGGAAGGCGTGCGAGACGTTCAGCCTCGCGGTCTTCGGGAAGCGGGCCGCGACGGCCAGCACCTCGTCCTCCGTTCCCGAGACGACCGTCGCCGCGGGGCCGTTCACCGCGGCGACGGCGACGCCCGCGGTGAGCAGGGGACGTACGTCCTCCTCGGCGGCGCGGACGGCGACCATGGCCCCGCCCGGCGGCAGCGCCTGCATGAGCCGGCCCCGCGCGGCGACCAGACGGCACGCGTCGGGCAGCGACATCACGCCCGCCACATGCGCCGCGGCGACCTCGCCGACCGAGTGGCCGGCGACCATCTCCGGCCGCACCCCCCAGGACTCCAGGAGCCGGAAGAGGGCGACCTCGAAGGCGAACAGCGCGGTCTGCGTGTACGAGGTCCGGTCGAGCTCGGTGGAGTCCGCCGAGTGGACCACGGTGCGCAGCGGGCGGTCGAGCAGCGGGTCCATGAGGTCGCAGACCTCGTCGAAGGCGGCCGCGAACACCGGGTGGGCGGCCGCCAGTTCGCGGCCCATGCCGGGCCGCTGGCAGCCCTGGCCGGAGAAGAGGAAGCCCATGACGCCACCGGTGTCGGCGACGAGGCTGCGGACCGGTACGGGGGGCGCGGCCGGATCCGCGGCGCCTTGCTCGGCGAGTGCGGACAGTCCGCGCACCGCCTCCTCCAGATCACCGGCGAAGACCGCGGCCCGGTGTTTGAGGGCCGCGCGTGTGGTGGCCAGCGAGTAGGCGAGGTCGGCCAGCCGCAGCGACGGGTCGGCGGCGATGCGCGCGCGCAGCCGGGCGGCCTGGGCGGGGAGCCGGCGCGCGGAGGCGGCGGACAGGAGCAGCGGGACCGGGGCCGGTACGGGCTGCCGGGGCGCGGGGGTCCGGGCGGGCTCCTCGGGCGCCTCCTCCAGGATCACATGGGCGTTGGTGCCGCTCAGCCCGAACGAGGAGACCGCCGCCCGGCGCGGACCGCGCGCGTCCCAGGGCCGGGCGCGGGTCAGCAGCCGCACGTCGCCCTCGGTCCAGTCGACCTGGTGGCTGGGCTCGTCGGCGTGGAGCGTCATCGGCAGTTCGCGGTGCCGCAGCGCCATCACCGTCTTGATGACGCCGCTGATCCCGGCCGCCGCCTGCGCATGGCCGATGTTCGACTTGACGGACCCCAGCCACAGGGGCCGTCCCGGCGCGCGGTCCCGGCCGTACGTGGCCAGCAGTGCCTGCGCCTCGATCGGGTCGCCCAGCCGCGTCCCCGTGCCGTGCCCCTCGACCATGTCGACGTCCCGCGGCGACAGGCCCGCCGCCGCCAGCGCGGCCCGGATCACCCGCTGCTGGGCGGGGCCGTTCGGCGCCGTCAGCCCGTTCGAGGCACCGTCCTGGTTGACCGCCGAACCACGCACCACCGCGAGCACCCGGTGCCCGTTGCGGCGCGCGTCGGACAGCCGCTCCAGCACGACCACGCCCACGCCTTCCGACCATCCGGTGCCGTCGGCCGAGGCGGAGAAGGCCCGGCACCGGCCGTCTGCCGACAGTCCTCGCTGCCGGCTGAAGTCGACGAAGATGTCGGGGGTGGGCATCACCGTGACGCCACCGGCGACGGCGAGCGTCGTCTCCCCGGCACGCAGCGCCTGAACGGCCGTGTGCAGGGCGACCAGCGAGGACGAGCACGCCGTGTCCACGGTGATCGCCGGGCCCTCCAGACCGAGGCAGTACGACACCCGGCCCGACGCGATGCTGCCCGCGCTGCCGTTGCCAAGGTAGCCGGACAGATCGTCGGGGGCGGTGCCGGGGCGGCGGCCGTACTCGGCGTACATGATGCCGACGTACACGCCGGTCCGGCTGCCCCGCAGTGTGTGCGCGTCGATGCCGGCGTCCTCGAACGCCTCCCAGGTGGTCTCCAGCAGCAGACGCTGCTGCGGGTCCATGGCGACGGCCTCGCGCGGCATGATGCCGAAGAACTCGGGGTCGAAGTCGGCGGCGTCGTGCAGGAAGCCGCCCCGCTTCACATAGGTGCGGCCCGGGAGGCCGGGCTCCGGGTCGTAGATCGTCTCGGTGTTCCAGCCGCGGTCCCGGGGGAAGTCGGTGATGGCGTCGCGGCCTTCGGCGACGAGTCGCCACAGGTCCTCGGCGCCCCGGACACCGCCGGGGAACCGGCAGCCGATGCCGACGATCGCGATCGTCTCGTCCGCGCCGGCAGGACGCTCGTCCCGCGAGCCGTCGGCCCGCACGCCGGCCGCCGCGGAGCCCGCGGGCGCGGCCGCGGAGGCGGCGGGCGTTCCGCCTGAAGCCACGGGCGTTGCGGCCGGGCCCGAGGACGCCACGGCGGAGTCCGCGGGCGCAGTCGGCGAACCCGCAGGCACCACCGCGGAACCCGCGGACCCCACCGCGGAACTCCCGGGCGCCACGGCGAAGTCCACAGGCACAGCCGACGAACCCACAGACGTCACAGCGGAATCCGCGGACCCCACCGCGGAACCCCCAGGCGTCGCGGCGGAATCCACAGGCACAGCCGACGAACCCACAGACGTCACAGCGGAATCCGCGGACCCCACCGCGGAACCCCCAGGCGTCGCGGCGAAGTCCACAGGCACAGCCGACGAACCCACAGACGTCACAGCGGAATCCGCGGACACCACCGCGGAACCCCCAGGCGCCACGGCGGAATCCGCGGGCGCAGTCGGCGAACCCGCAGGCACCACGGCAGAATCCGCGGACGCCACCGCGGAACTCCCGGGCGTCGCGGCGAAGTCCACAGGCACAGCCGACGAACCCGCAGGCGCCACGGCGGAGTCCGCGGGCGTTGCCGCCGAGCCGGCGGAGGTCGCGGCCGGAGCCGCAGGCGTCGCAGGCGCAGCCGCGGTCAGGCGGGCGTCGAGGAAGGCCGCGACGGCGCGGATCGTCGGCTGGTCGAAGACCAGGGTCGCGGGCAGCCGGGTCCCGGTCGCCGAGCTGAGCGCGTTGCGCAGCTCGACCGCCGCCAGGGAGTCCACGCCGAGGTCGCGCAGGGGGCGGTCGGGGTCGATCGCGTCGGGGCTCGCGTGGCCGAGGACCGCGGCCAGCGTGCCGCGCACCTCGTCCAGCAGGGCGCGCTGCCGCCGGAATCCGGTCAGTCCGTCGAACCGGCCGGACCCGCCCGGCTGACGGGGCGGAACCCTGCGGGCGGGTGCCAGGCCGCGGAGCACCGCCGGGAGCCGGTCGCGGCGGGCGGCCAGGGCCCGGCGTTCGGTGCGCAGCACGGTGACGCACGGCTCGTCGGTCCGCAGCGCGGAGTCGAAGAGGGCCAGCGCGTCGTCCGGGTCGAGCGCGGGCAGCCCGAGCCGCGCCATGCGCTCCAGTTCGGCGTCGGTGAGAGCGCCCCCGAGCCCGGTGTCGACGGCCCACATGCCGTAGCCGAGTGCCTGCGCCGCGAGGCCCTGGGAGCGGCGGTGGGCGGCGAGGGCGTCGAGGAAGACGTTGGCCGCCGCGTAGGTGCCCTGCCCGGCGGCCAGCGCCGTACCGCCCGCGGAGGACAGCAGGACGAACGCCTTGAGGTCCAGGTCACGGGTCAGCTCGTGCAGATGCCAGGCGCCGTCGGCCTTCGGCCGCATCACGTCCGCGAGGTGCTCCTCGGTGAGGTCGGTGGTGAGCCCGTCGCCGGCCACGCCCGCGGCGTGGATCACCGCGGTGAGCGGCTGCTCGGCGGGGATCGCGGCGAGGACCGCTTCGAGCGCCGCCCGGTCGGTGACGTCGCAGGACACCACGGTGGCCTCGGCCCCGAGAGCGGCGAGTTCGGCCCGCAGTCCGGCGGCGCCGGGTGTGCCGGGCCCGCGGCGACCGGTCAGGACCAGGCGCCGGGTGCCGTGGTGCCGTACGAGGTGCCGGGCCAGGAGGCCGCCGAGGCCGCCCGCGCCGCCGGTGATCAGGACCGTGCCCCGCCAGGCGGCCGAGCGGTCGTCCGGGGGGACCGGTGGCCGCTGCGGCAGCGGAGCGAGGCGGGGAACGAGGACGACGCCGTCGCGGACCGCGATCTCCGGTTCGCCGAGCGCGAGCACCGACGGGTCGAACCCGGCCGTCCCGTCCAGGTCGACGAGCACGATCCGGCCGGGGTTCTCGGCCTGCGCCGCGCGGACCAGACCCCACACCGGGGCCTGTGCGACATCGGCCGTCTCGCCGGGCCGGGCCGCGACACCGCGCACGGTCCCCACCACGAGCACCGAGTCGGCGGTGGTGTCGTCGGCGAGCCAGGACCGTACCCCGGACAGCACCCGGGCGGCGGCCGCCAGGGCGGCCCGGGGCGCGGGCCCCTCGCCGGGCCGGGGGGCGACCGTCAGCAGCTCGTGGCGTGGTACGGCTCCCTGGGCGCCCTCCGCCGGGATCCAGTCCAGCCGCAGCAGCGAGCCGCCGCCGGTGCGCGGCGCGAGCTGCTCGGCGCTCACGGCGCGGCTCGCCAGCGAACGGACCCACAGCACCGGCGTGCCGTCCGCGTCGGTGGCGGCGATCTGGGTCTCCTCCTCGCCGCGCAGCCGGCGCAGCCGCACCCGGAGGGTGCTGCTTCCGGCCGTCTTCAGGCTGACCCCCCTCCACGAGAACGGGAGGAGTGTCGGACCCTCACCGCCGTCGGCCAGCAGATCGGCGTGCATCGCGGCGTCGAGCAGGGCGGGGTGCAGCCGGTACGAGGCCGCTTCGGCCGCGGTGTCCGCGGGCGGCTCGACCTCGGCGAAGACATCGTCACCGGCACGCCACGCGCGGCGCAGCCCCTGGAACGCGGGGCCGTAGTCGTAGCCGCGTGCGGCCAGGCGGTCGTAGGCGTCGGTGACCGGCAGCTCCACGGCGTGGGGCGGCGGCCACGCGGCGAGTGCGGCGAACGCCTCCGACGCCTCGCCGTCGTCGGCCGTGTCGCCGCCGTCGCCTGCCGCGAGGAGACCGGTCGCGTGGCGGGTCCAGGTGTCCCCGTCGGAGCCCTCGGGCCGCGTGTGGATGTGGAGGGTGCGCGATCCGTCGTCCGCGGCGGCGCCCACGCTCACCCGCAGCACCACCGGGTCCGTCAGCGACAGCGGCCGTTCCAGCGTCAGTTCCTCGATCCGGCCGCAGCCGGTGTACTCGCCGGCGCGGAGGGCGATCTCCACGAAGCCGGTGCCGGGAAGCAGGACGTTGCCGAGGACGTCGTGGTCGGCGATCCAGCCCGGCTTGCCGGGGGTCAGACGGCCGGTGAGGACGACGGCCTCGGATCCCGGTCCGGTGATCGCGGCGGCCAGCATCGGATGGCCCACGGCGTCCTGGCCGGCCGCGCCGACGTCGCCGGCGGCCGGGACGGCGTCGAGCCAGTAGCGGCGGTGCTGGAACGCATAGGTCGGCAGCCGGTCGCGGCGCCCGGTGCGGCCCTCGAAGAAGGCGTCCCAGTCGACGGCGCCGCCCCGCGCGTGCACGCGGCCGAGCCCGGCGACGACCGCCTCCTCCTCCGCGCCGGTGCGGCGCATGGTGGCGGCGAACGCGAGGTCGGCGTCGCCTGCGCTCTCCGGGCCCGCCGCGGTCAGGACGGCGTCGGGCCCGAGTTCCAGTGCCGTGGCGGTCCCCCGCCCGCACAGGGTCCTGATCCCGGCGCCGAAGCGGACCGTTTCCCGCACCTGCCGCACCCAGTAGCCGGGTTCGCGGAAGGCGGCCGGGTCCGTCAGCTCGCCGGTGACGGAGGAGACGAGGGGGATGCCGGGTGCCGCGTACGACAGTCCGCGGGCGACCGCGGCGAACGGCTCCAGCATCGGTTCCATCAGCGGCGAGTGGAACGCGTGGCTGACCCTGAGCTCGGTGGCCGCGGCGCCCCGCGCCGCGAACTCGGCCGCGATCCGCCGGACTTCGCCCGCCTCACCGGAGATCACCGTCGAGGTGGGGCCGTTGACCGCGGCGATGCCGACGCTCCCGGTGAGCCGGGCCGCCACCTCCGCCTCGGGAGCCCGTACGGCGGCCATCGTGCCGCCCGCGGGCAGCGCCTGCATGAGGCGGCCCCGCGCGGCCACCAGTGTGGCCGCGTCGGCGAGGGACCACACTCCGGCGACGTACGCCGCGGTGAGTTCGCCGATCGAGTGGCCGAGCAGGTAGTCGGGGCGCACACCCCAGGAGCCGAGCAGCCGGAACAGCGCCGCCTCGACGGCGAACAGCGCCGGCTGGGCGTACTCGGTCCGGTCGAGCAGTGGTGCCTCGTCGCCCCACATGACGTCGCGCAGCGGGCGGTCCAGGTGCGGGTCCAGCGCGGCGAGCACCTCGTCGAACGCCTCGGCGAAGACCGGGAAGGCGGCATGCGCCTCGCGTCCCATGCCGAGGCGCTGCGCGCCCTGGCCGGTGAACAGGAACGCCAGCCTGCCGTCGTGGACGGTGTCGGTGATCTGCGGCGCCGCCAGGGCGCGGAGCAGGGTCTCCCGGTCCGCGCCGAGGACGACGGCGCGGTGTTCGAGTGCCGCGCGCCCGGTGGCGAGCGCCGCGCCGAGGTCGGCGAGGCCGCCGGGATCCGCGTCGGTCATCGCCGCGGCGAACGCGCCGAGCCGCTCGGTCTGCGCGCGAAGTGCCCGGGCGGACCGGCCCGACACGACCCACGGCACGACGGTGCGGCCGGCGGGCGGCCGCCCGTGCTCGGGCTCCGCCGCGTCCTTCGCGGGCGGGGCCTGCTCCAGGATCACGTGGGCGTTGGTGCCGCTGATCCCGAAGGAGGAGACGGCGGCCCGCCGGGCGCCTCCGCGGTCGGGCCAGGGCATCGCGTCGGCGAGGAGTTCCACCGCGCCCTGCGACCAGTCGACCTGGCCGGAACGCTCGGCGGCGTGCAGGGACTTCGGGAGCACCCCGTGCTCCATCGCCAGTACGGTCTTGATGATGCCGGCCACGCCTGCCGCCGCCTGGGTGTGGCCGATGTTCGACTTGACGGAGCCGAGCCGGAGCGGATCGTCCGGCGCGCGGTCCCGGCCGTACGTGGCCAGCAGCGCCTGCGCCTCGATCGGGTCGCCCAGCCGCGTCCCCGTGCCGTGCCCCTCGACCATGTCGACGTCCCGCGGCGACAGGCCCGCCGCCGCCAGCGCGGCCCGGATCACCCGCTGCTGGGCGGGGCCGTTCGGCGCCGTCAGCCCGTTCGAGGCACCGTCCTGGTTGACCGCCGAACCACGCACCACCGCGAGCACCCGGTGCCCGTTGCGGCGCGCGTCGGACAGCCGCTCCACCAGGAGCAGCCCCACGCCCTCGCCCCAGCCGGTGCCGTCGGCGCCCGCGCCGAACGACTTGCAGCGTCCGTCCGGGGCCTGGCCGCCCTGGCGGCTCATGTCGACGAACGTGTCGGTGGTCGACATCACGGTGACACCGCCGGCGAGCGCCAGCTTGCACTCGCCGTTCCGCAGCGCCTGGGCGGCCAGGTGCAGCGCGACCAGCGACGACGAACACGCCGTGTCGACGGTCAGGGCCGGGCCCTCGAAGCCGAGCGCGTAGGCGACGCGTCCGGACACGACACTGGCCAGGCTGCCGTTGCCGAGGTAACCGGCGATCTCCTCGGGCATCGGGCCGAGGCGCATGCCCCAGTCGTGGTACATGACGCCCGCGTAGACACCGGTGTCGCTGCCGCGCAGCGTGTGCGGATCGATGCCCGCGCGTTCCAGCGTCTCCCAGGCGACCTCCAGGAGCAGCCGCTGCTGCGGGTCCATCGCCTGGGCCTCCCGCGGGCTGATGCCGAAGAAGTCCGCGTCGAAGTCCGCGGCGTCGTAGAGGAATCCGCCCTCCCGGGTGACGCTGCCGCCGGGCCGCGTGCCGTCCGGGTCGTAGAGGTCCCCGGGCCAGCCGCGGTCGGCGGGGAACGGACCGATGGCGTCCGTGCCGTCGGCCACCAGCCGCCACAGGTCCTCGGGGGAGGTGACCGAACCGGGGTAGCGGCAGGCCATGCCGATGATGGCGATCGGCTCGTCCGTCGTGCCGGGCGCCGTCCGCACACGGGCCGGAGCCGGGGCGGCCGGCCGCTCGGCGGCGATGCGGTCGAGCGACTCCCGCAGGAACCCGGCCAGCGCGTCGGGGGTCGGGAAGTCGAAGGTGAGGGTCGCGGGCAGGGACAGGCCGGTCGCGGTGTTCAGACGGCCGCGCAGCTCCACGGCCGAAAGCGAGTCGAAGCCCATGTCGCTGAAGCTCCGGGAGCGGCCCACGTCGTCGGCGCCGTCGTGCCCCAGGACGGCCGCCGCGTGCAGGCGTACGAGGTCGAGCAGATGCTCGGCGCGCTCGGCCGCGGGCAGCGCGGCGAGCGTACCGGCGGACGACGCGCCCGGCCACGAGGCCGGCCCGGGCGCCGTGGGCGGCGGGGCGGCGACCAGGCCCCGCAGCAGCGCGGGGACGCCGTCGGTGCGCTCGCGCAGGGCGCGCGTGTCGATCCGCACCGGCACCGCCACCGGGGGTGCGCCGAGGAGGGCGGCGTCGAGCAGACCGAGGTTCTCGCCCGCGCTGAGCGGCGCGAGGCCGGAACGTCTGATGCGGGCCAGTGCGGCGGCGTCGAGTCCCGCGCCCATGCCGGTGCCGGTCCACAGCCCCCAGACCAGCGACAGCGCGGGAAGTCCCTGGGCGCGGCGGTGGGCGGCGAGCGCGTCCAGGTAGCTGTTGGCGGCGGCGTAGCCGGCCTGGCCGGGGGCGTCGTAGAGCGTCGCGGTCGACGAGAACAGCACGAACGCGGCCAGGTCGGCGTCGTGGGTGAGCTCGTGCAGGTGCCAGGCGCCGTCGGCCTTCGGGCGCAGCACCGTCTCCAGGCGCTCGGCGGTGAGGTCGGCGACGAGGCAGTCGTCGAGGACGCCCGCGGCGTGGAAGACCGCGGTGAGGGGCCGGTCGGCGGGGATCGCCGCCAGCAGCGCGGCCACCTGTCCGGCGTCGGCCATGTCGCAGGACGCGATGGTGGCGTCGGCACCGAGTCCGGCGAGTTCCGCGCGCAGGGCCCGGGCCGCCGGGGTGCGCGGTCCGCCGCGGCCGGCCAGCAGGAGGTTGCGGACTCCGTGGACGGCGGCGAGGTGGCGGGCTACGTGCGCACCGACTCCGCCCGTACCGCCGGTGATGAGGACCGTGCCGTGCGGATCGAGGTGTGCCGCGTGCCCGTCGTCGCCCGCGGGGGCCGGGGCGAGGGCGGGCACCAGGACGCGGCCGGAGCGTACGGCCACCTCGCTCTCGCCCGCCGCGACCGCCGCGGCGAGGAGCCGTGCGGCGTCCGGGGATTCGTCCAGGTCCGCCAGGACGAGGCGCCCGGGCTGCTCCGCCTGCGCCGACCGGACCAGGCCCCACACCGCCGCCGACGCCGGATCGGGGGTCTCGTCCGCGGCGGCGGCCACGGCTCCGCGTGTCGCGATCACCAGGACCGAGCCGGATGCGGCGGGACCGGCGAGATGGTCCCGGACGGCTTCGAGGACGGTTCCGGCGACGGCGCGTACGGCGCCCGGTCCCGTTTCTGCGCCCGGTCCGACGTGCAGGACGGCGGCTGCGGGCCGTCCGGCCGCCCGGTGGGCGTCCGCGAGATCCGGCAGCGCCCGGTCGGCGGGCCGCACCGGGATCGCGTTCCAGTCCACGCGGTACAGCGGACCGTGTGCTGCGGCCCGCGCGGACCGCAGCTGCTCCTCGGAGACGGCCCGGACCCGGTAGGAGTCGATCGTCGCCAGCGGCCTTCCGGCCGGGTCGTGGAGGGAGATCGCGGCCCGGTCGTCGGACGCGGCCAGGATGCGGACGCGGGCCGCCGTCGCGCCGGTCGCCGCCGGCCGGACGCCGCTCCAGGCGAACGGCAGCCGGATGCGGCCGTCGGCCGGTGTCCCCCAGGCGAAGTCCGTCGCATGCAGTGCCGCGTCGAGCAGGGCGGGGTGCAGCGCGAATCCGGGGTCGGGTGTTCCTTCGGGCAGCGCGACCTCGGCGAACACCTCGGCGCCGAGCCGCCATACGGCCCGCAGGCCCTGGAAGGCCGGTCCGTACCGGTAGCCCTGGCGGGCGAGGTCGTCGTAGAGGCCGGTGACGTCGATCGGCACGGCGTCCGGCGGCGGCCACTCGGCCCGCTCCGGCGCCGGGGTGCCGCCGGGGGACGCGGCGAGGGTCCCGCTGGCGTTGCGCGTCCACGCCGCCCGGTCCGGGGCGTCCTCGGCCCGTGAGTGGATCTCGACGGTACGGCGGCCACGTGGATCGGCCGGGCCGACGCGGACCTGGAGCGTGACGGCGCCGGCCGCCGGTATCGGAAGCGGTGCTTCCATGGCGAGGTCCTCGACGACGGGGCAGCCCGTCTCCGTTCCGGCGCGCAGGGCGAGTTCGAGGTAGGCGGTGCCCGGCATCAGGGTGATGCCGTCGATCACGTGGTCGGCCAGCCAGGGCAGCGCGGACCGCGAGACCCGGCCGGTCAGCACGGTCCCGTCCGAGCCGGCGGTGCGGATCGCCGCGCCGAGCATCGGGTGCGCCACCGCGGTCTGGCCGAGGGACTCGGCGTCGGCGGCGGGGCGGAGCGGGGGAAGCCAGAACCGCCGCCGCTGGAAGGGATACAGCGGCAACTCGACGGTGTGCGCGCCCCGTTCTGCGAAGTAGGCGGGCCAGTCCACCTCGGCGCCGCGGGCGACCGCCGTCGCGAGGCCCTCCGTCACGGTGCGCCGTTCGTCGCGGCCGGAGCGCAGCAGCGGGACGAAGGCGAGCGGCGACGGATCGGCCGCGCAGGCCGGGCCCATCGCCGACAGGACGGCGTCGGGGCCGAGTTCCAGGAATGTGGTGACGCCCTGGTCCGCGAGGGCGCGTACGGCGTCGCGGAAGCGTACGGGCTTGCTGACGTGCCGTACCCAGTAGTCCGGGTCCGCGAGTTCGGAGGCGGTCGTGGGGAGGCCGGTCACGGTGGAGACGATCGGGATGCGGGCCGGCCGGAAGTCCACGGCCTTGGCGGTGCGGCGGAACTCGTCCAGCATCGGCGTCATCAGCGGCGAGTGGAACGCGTGCGAGACACGCAGGGGCCTGACGCGCCGTCCGAGGCCGGTGAGGTGGGCGGCGATCCGCGCGGTCTCGGTCTCGGCGCCGGAGACGACCAGGGCGCGGTCGCCGTTGACGGCGGCGATGCCGACCGTCTCGCTCAGCAGCGGCAGGACCTCGTCCTCGGTGGCCTCCACGGCGATCATCGCGCCGCCGTCCGGGAGTTCCCGCATGAGGCGGCCGCGGGCCGCGACCAGGAGTGCCGCGTCGGGCAGGGAGAGGACCCCGGCGGCATGGGCGGCGGCGAACTCGCCGACCGAGTGCCCGGCGAGGGCGTCCGGCCGCAGCCCCCACGACTCCAGGAGCCGGTAGAGGGCGACTTCGAGCGCGAACAGCGCAGGCTGGGCGTAGTCGGTACCGTCGATCAGCCGGGCGGCGGGGGAGCCGGGCTCGGCGAACAGGACGTCCGCCAGTGGCGTGTCGAGCTGGAGGCCGAGATGGCCGGCCGCCTCGTCGAGCGCGTCGGCGTACACCGGGTGACGCTCGTACAGTTCGCGTCCGGCTCCGGCGCGCTGGCTGCCCTGGCCGGTGAACAGGTAGGCCAGCGCGCCGTGCGTGGCCGTGCCGGTGAAAACGCTGGGCGCCGGCTCCCCGGCCGCCACGGCGTCGAGCCCG
The DNA here is from genome assembly GCF_055632315.1 of Streptomyces sp. PSU-S4-23. Lineage (NCBI taxonomy): Bacteria > Bacillati > Actinomycetota > Actinomycetes > Kitasatosporales > Streptomycetaceae > Streptomyces > Streptomyces sp. PSU-S4-23. Next base: position 3,022,985 of record NZ_JBVMUU010000002.1, read on the forward strand.
CGTGCCAGTTCCGCGCGGTCCCCCGCGACCACGACGGCCCGGTCGGCCAGCGCGCCACGCGTGGTGGCGAGGGAGTACGCGAGGTCGAGGGGTTCGGCCCCGGCCTCGGCCAGCCGGACGGCCTGCGCCCGCAGCGCGGCGGCACCACGCGCCGTGACGAGGACGGGGACGGGGTCGGCGTCCGCCGCGGGGCCGGCGTCCCCGGCGGGAACGGCGACCGCGGCGACGGCGGCGGGGTCGGCGTCGGTGGCGAGGACGGGGTCCGCGGCGGGGACGGCGACGGCGGCGGGGTCGAGGTCCGCGGCGGGGTCGGCGTCCGCGGCGGGAACGGCGACCGCGGCGACGGCGGCGGGGACGGGGTCTGTGGCGAGGACGGGGTCCCAGGCGGGAACGGCGACGGCGGCGGGGTCGGCGTCGGTGGCGAGGACGGGGTCCCCGGCGGGGACGGCGACCGCGGCGGGGTCGGCGTCCGCGGCGTTCCCGGCGGGGGCCGGGGCGGGCGCGCGGTCCGGGGTGGGATCGTCCCCGGGGGCCTCCTCCAGGATGATGTGCGCGTTGGTGCCGCTGATCCCGAACGACGACACCGCGGCCCGGCGCGGACGCTCGCCCCGCGGCCACGGCACCGGCTCGGTCAGCAGCCGTACCGCGCCGGCCGTCCAGTCGACGTGCGGCGAGGGCGCGTCGATGTGCAGCGACCGCGGCAGACGGTCGTGCCGCAGCGCCATCACCATCTTGATGACGCTCGCGGCGCCGGAGGCGGCCTGGGTGTGCCCGAGGTTCGACTTGACCGAGCCGAGCCACAGGGGCGCGTCCCCGGGCCGGTCCTGCCCGTAGGCGGCGAGGACCGCGCGGGCCTCGATCGGATCGCCCAGCCGGGTGCCCGTGCCGTGCGCGTCCAGGGCGTCGACGTCGGAGGAGACCAGGCCCGCGTCGGCCAGGGCCTGGCCGATCAGCCGCTGCTGCGCCGTGCCGCTGGGCGCGGTCAGCCCGTTCGAGGCGCCGTCCTGGTTGACGGCGGTCCCGCGCACCAGCGCCAGGACGCGGTGCCCGAGCCGCCGGGCGTCGGAGAGCCGTTCGAGGACGAACAGGCCGACGCCTTCGGAGAAGCCGGTGCCGTCCGCGGCGGCGGCGAACGCCTTGACCCTGCCGTCCGCGGCCAGTCCGCGCCCCCGGCTGAACGCCGTGAAGACCCCGGGGCTGCCCATGACCGCGACGCCGCCGGCGAGGGCGAGGGCGCACTCCCCGCGCCGCAGGGCGTTCACCGCCAGATGCAGGCCGACGGCCGAGCCCGAGCAGGCGGTGTCGACGGTGACGGCCGGGCCCTGGAGGCCGAGCACATAGGCGACGCGCCCGGTGATGACGCTCGGCGCGTTGCCCGTGAGCAGATGGCCGCCCAGGCCCTCCGGCGCGTGCGCGGTGGGCACGCCGTACTCGTGGGACTCGGAGCCCACGTAGACGCCGGTGTCGCTGCCGCGCAGGGACAGCGGGTCGATGCCCGCGTGCTCCAGCGCGTGCCACGCCGTCTCCAGGACCAGCCGCTGCTGCGGGTCCATGCCCACGGATTCCCGCGGGCTGATGCCGAAGAACTCCGGGTCGAACCGTGTCGCGGTGTCCAGGAACCCGCCGCGGTCCACGTAGCTCGTCCCCGGATGGTCCGGATCGGGGTCGAAGAGCTTGTCCAGGTCCCAGTCGCGGTCGTCGGGGAACGGTCCGAGCACATCGCGGCCCTCGTCGACGAGCGCCCACAGGTCCTCGGGGGCGGCGATGCCGCCGGGGAAGCGGCAGCCGATCCCGACGATCGCCACCGGATCGTCGGCGTCGTCGTCGACGGCGGTTGTGGCGGCCGCCGGCCGAGGGCGGCGCGCGGGCGTCGGGGCCAGGCCCAGCAGTTCGGCGCGCAGGTACTCGGCCAGCAGGGCGGGCGTCGGGTGGTCGAAGGCCGCGGTCGGCGGGATCGCGAGCCCGGTGGCCTCGGCGAGGCGTTCCTGCAGTTCGACCAGGGCGAGCGAGTCGAGGCCGAGATCGCGGAAGGGCAGGTCCGGTCCCACCTCGGCGTCCTCGGCCCCGGGGCGGGCCCGGCGCAGCGCGGCGAGAGCGACGTCACGGACCGACTCGACCAGCAGGCGCTGTTGTTCGGGCACGGCGAGCCCGGTCAGGCCCGCAAGGTTCTCGGGCAGCGTCGGCCCACTCATCGGCATGCTCCGCTTTCGGTTCGATCGGTCATCGCGGCGAACGGCTGTGCACGAGCTGCGAGGCCGAGACGACGTCGCCGGCGCGGACGGTCACCTCGGTCGGCGCGGGCCGCCCCAGGAACGCCAGCAGGCTGGCCGTCGGCCCGTACGCCCCGGCGTTGGGGATCGCCACCAGATCACCGGGATGCAGGTCGGGCAGCTCGATCTCCCGGCCGAGTACGTCACCCGGTGTGCACAACGGGCCGACGAGCGAGGCCCGTTGGGTCGGACCGCCGGCTCCGGTCGGCTCCACCGCGACGGGCAGCAGCCGGCCGAGCCCGGACATCCCGCCGAAGGTGTTGATGCCGGCGTCGGTGATCACGAACTTCCGGCCGCGGCCCACCTTGACGTTGGTGACGGTGGCCAGCAGCGTGCCGCAGCCGCCGACCAGGTACCGCCCGCTCTCGCACGCGATGCGCGGCGAGCCGTCCCGCCAGTGCGGGAACTCGGCGTCCAGGGCGGCCTCCAGTTCGCCGCGCAGCCTGGGGTAGCGCGTACGGCCGCCGGGCACGCCGTAGGGGACGCTGAATCCGCCGCCGATGTCCAGATGGCGCAGCGGCAGACCGTGGGTGCGGCTCAACTCGGCGGCGACCCGCAGGGTGGTGCGGAACTCGCCGATGAGGTTGTTCTCGTCGGTGGTGTTGCTGAGCGGGAAGAAGTGCATCCCGGTGATGTCCACCGCGGACACGCCGGCCGGGCCGCGGAGTTCGCCGAGCGCTTCGGCCAGGTTCTCGCTGTCGAAGCCGAACTGCGACGGTGCGCCGGTCATCCGGATGCCGGTGGTGGCGCTCGCGGAGTCGGCGTTGATGCGCAGCAGGGCCTCGACGCGGACGCCCTGCCGGCGGGCCGCGGTGTCGAGCCGGCGCACGTCGGTGACGGAGTCGGTGGAGAACAGGCGCACGCCGAGCGTGATCGCCTCGTCGAGTTCGCGTGCGGTCTTGCCGGGGCCCGTGTACAGGCAGTCGGCACCCGGAAGTCCGGCCTCCAGGGCGGCGGCCAGCTCTCCGGTGGAGCTGATCTCCGCGCCGCATCCCGGCGCGGAGGGCTCAGGACCGACGGCCCGGACGACGTCGGGGTGCGGATTGGCTTTCAACGCGTAGTACAGGTCCACTCCCTCAGGCAGCGACGAGAACAGGACGGACTTCGCTTCGGCGACATCGTCGAGGTCGTAGACGTACAGCGGAGTCCCGTACTGTGCGGCCAGCCGAGCGTGGAGCGCTTCGTCACGGGCTCGTGGCATGGGGGGAATCTAGGTGAGCGGCAAAGAGCCGGGGTACCCCTAGCGGCCGACCACGGCACGGCCGCCACCAGCCGGTTAGGGGTTGCGTAGGGGTGGACGGGTGCGGCCCGCGCGGCCGGGCCGCACCCTTCGTGCTCACTCGTCGTCGATCATCAGCATGTCGATCAGTTCCGCGGCGTCCATCTCGTCGATGGCGGCGTCGTCCACGGCCAGGAACCGGTCGGCGCCCTCGATGCCCGCCAGGCCCATGAGAGCGTCCAGCAGGCCCGCCGTGCGCAGCCGCTGGAAGGGGATCCGGGCGAACAGGTCGCGCAACCACGCGTCGTCGTCCCGGTCCGCCGCCGGCTCGGTGTCGGGCAGCAGTCGCTCGCGCAGGTGCGCCGCGATGTCGGCCACGCTCGGGTGGTCGAAGACCAGGGTCGCCGGCAGTTGCAGGCCGGTGGCCGTCGCCAGTCTGTTGCGCAGCTCGATGCTGGTCAGCGAGTCGAATCCGGTGTCCTTGAACGGCCTGTCGATCTCGATCGCCGTCGGTGAGCCGTGTCCGAGGACGGCCGCCGCGTGCGCCTGGACGAGTTCGGCGAGCACCTGTTCCGCCTCCCGCGGGCCGAGCCCGGCCAGCCGCGCGAGCAGGGCGGTGTGCGGCTCCTCCGCGCCCGTGGACGTGGCCGCCCCGGTCCGGCGCGGGGTGCCGGCCAGGCCGAGGAACATCGAGGGCACGTCGTCGTCCCGCTTCCGCAGCGACGCCGCGTCGTACCGGAACGGCATCAGCTGCGGGCCGCCGGCGGCGAGCGCGAGGTCGAACAGGGCGAGGCCCTCCTCGGGGGAGAGACCGCCCACGCCGGACGTGGCCATCCGGGCGACGTCGGTGGCCGACAGGTCCCGCGCCATGCCCTGGCCGGCCCACATGCCCCAGGCCAGCGACTGTCCGGGCAGCCCCAGCCCCCGGCGGTGGGAGGCCAGCCCGTCGAGGAAGGCGTTGGCGCAGGCGTAGTTGGCCTGGCCCGGGGCGCCCAGCGTGCCGCCGCCCGAGGAGAAGAGCACGAACAGGTCCAGGTCGAGGCCGCGGGTCTGCCGGTGCAGGTTCCAGGCCGCGTCGGCCTTGGGTCCCAGGACCGTGTCCATCCGCCGCGGGGTCATCGCTCCGAGCACGCCGTCGTCGGTGACGCCCGCGAGGTGGACCACGCCGGCGAGCCGCTGCCCGGCCGGGATCGATCCCAGCAGCGCGGCCAGGTCGTCGGGGGCGGCGACGTCGCAGGCCGCCAGCCGTACGTCGGCGCCGAGGGCGGAGAGTTCGGCGGCGGCCCCGGCCGCCCCGGGCGCGTCCGGTCCCCTGCGGCTGACGAGGATCACCCGGCGCGCTCCGTGCCGGGTCACCAGGTGGCGCGCGACGAACCGGCCGAGCGCGCCGGTTCCGCCGGTGACGAGGACCGTGTCGTCCGGGCCGAGGCGCCGGGGGACGTGCAGCACGGCCTTGCCGGTGTGCGGCGCCCGGACGGCGTCGGCGGCGCGTCCCATGTCCCACAGGTACGGGGACGCGGGGTCGTGGCCGTCGCCCTCGAAGAGCGCGGACGGCTCGCCCGCCGTCGTGCGGACGCGGTCGGCGGGGAGGGCCGCCGCCGCGGCGAACGACCACCGCTGCGGCAGCCGCACCACGAGCCGCTGATCGGCCACCGCCGTCGGCCCCGCCCCGCCGGGCAGCAGCACCAGGACGCGGTCTCCCGGCGTGAGCCGGTCGACGCCCGGCCCGGTCTCCTCGACGATGCCGGCGCCCACCGCCGTATCGGGGGAGTCGAGTCCCACGGCCCGGATGCCGATCCGCACCTGCCCGGCGGCCGGCGGCGCGTCCTCGGGGGCGGCGACCGGGGCGAGGTGGTCGAGCGTGTCCTGGGAGGTCGCCTCCACCCGCCAGTTCTCGGCGCCCGCGGGCGCGACCAGCGCGGTGGAGTGCGCGAGACGGGGGGCGAGAAGCCGGCCGTCGCGCACGGCGATCTGCGGTTCGCCCGTGGCGAGCGCGGCGTCGAGCGCCGCCGGATCCGCCGTGTCGTCGGTGTCGACGAGGACGAAGGCCCCGGGGCACTCCCCCTGCGCGGTGCGCACCAGGCCCCACAGGGCGGCCCCGGCGAGGTCGCTGACCGCCTCGCCGCCGCGGGCGGCCACCGCGCCGCGTGTCACCACGGCGACCCGCGAGCCGCTGAGCCGCTCGTCGGCGATCCGGGCCTGTACGACGGCGAGCATCGTGTGCACGGCCTCGTGGAGCGCGGCCGGGAGACCGGATGTCGTGCCGGTGCGGTGCGGGACGAGGATGACGTCGGGCACGGGCGCGCCCCCGGACAGCGCGTCCGCCAGGGAGCCGATCGCCGGATACGTCGTCCCGGGCGCCGGCTCGCCGAGCGCCGGGACGGACGCGGCGGTGTCCGGCCCGACGACCGCCCGGGTGAGCGGAGCGCCGGCCGCGGCCCCGGACGCCGGCACGGGTGTCCAGGACACCTCCAGCAGGTTCTCGCTCAGCGGGGACGGCGCGCCGCCGGATCCCGGTGCCGCGGGCCGGGCCACCAGTGACTCGGCGGAGAACACCGGCGTGCCGAGCGTGTCCGTGCAGGTGATCTCCGACGTGCCGGCCGCGGTCCGGCGCACTCGGACCCGCAGTGTGGTCGCGCCCCGTGTGTGCAGCACCGCCCCGCCCCAGGAGAACGGGATCAGGGGACGTCCGGGCCGGGCGTCCTCGTCCACGAGGGCCGAGGCGTGCAGTGCCGCGTCGAGCAGCGCCGGGTGGATGCCGTATCCGGTGGCGTCCACGCCGTCCGGCAGGGCGATGTCGGCGAACACGTCGTCGTCCAGGCGCCAGGCGGCCTTCAGTCCCTGGAACGAGGGGCCGTAGTCGAGCCCCCGGTCGGCCAGTTCCCGGTACGCGTCCGCGACGTCGACGGGGCGGGCACCGGGCGGGGGCCAGTGCCGTGACGTGTGGGCGGCGGAGTCCACGGCACCGGGAACGGGCCCCTCGCCCAGGATTCCCTCCGCGTGCTTGGTCCACGGACCGTCGGTCGTGGTGCGGGAGTAGACCGCCAGGGTGCGCTGCCCGGTGTCGGGGGCGGGTGCCCCGGCGTGGATCTGCAGGGTGGTGGGGTGCTCCACGGAGAGGGCGAGGGGGGCGTGCAGGGTCAGTTCCCGGATGTGGGAGGTGTCGGTGCGTTCGGCGGTGTGGAGGGCGAGTTCCACCAGTGCGGCGCCGGGCAGCAGCGGCTGCCCGTTGACGGCGTGGTGGGTGAGCCAGGGGGTGGCATGGGGGGCGAGGGTGCCGGTCAGGAGCAGGCTGCCGTCGGTGGCGAGGCCGGTGACGACGGGCAGCAGCGGGTGGCCGGTGGACTCCAGGCCGGCGGTGTGGGGGGTCGTGGTGGCGCCGAGCCAGTAACGCTTGCGCTGGAAGGCGTACGTGGGGAGGTCGGTGTCCTCGTCGACGGCGGCCTGCTCCCCGGTCCGGGGCAGGGTGCGGACCCAGTCGACCGGGGTGCCGCCGACGTGGAGACGGGCCAGGGCCGTCGTCAGGGCGGTGGTCTCGTCCTGCCCGGGGTGCAGCGTGGGGATCGGGATGGCCGCGGGGTCCGGGCCGGCGTCGAGGGTGTGTCCCGCCAGCGTGGTGAGGGTCCTGTCCGGTCCGATCTCCAGCAGGACGGTGCAGCGGTGGGTGCCGGTGAGCGTCGCCAGCGCGGCGGGGAAGTCGACGCCCTCCCGGGCGTGGCGGGTCCAGTACCCGGGGTCCGCCGGCTCCTCGGCGGTGAGGGTCAGGCCGGTGAGGGCGGACACGAAGGGGATGGTGGGGGCCCGCCAGTCGACGGCCGCGGCGGCCTCCGCCAGGGCGGGCAGGGCCGGGCCCATCAGCCGGGAGTGGAAGGCGTGCGACACCGGCAGCGGTGATGTCCGTATGCCGTTCGCGGACAGGTACGCCGTGGCCGCCGACACGGCCTCGGCGTCCCCGGAGACGGTGGTGTGGCGGGGGGAGTTGACGGCGGCGATGTCGACTCCCGGGAACCCCGGGCTCGCTCCGCCCTCACCTGTTCCGACGGGTACGTCCGTGCCGGCGAGCACGGCCGCGACCGTCTCCCGGCCCGCGGACACCGAGGCCATCGCGCCGCCGGACGGCAGGACCTGCATGGCGGTGGCCCTCGCCGCGACCAGCCGGGCGGCGTCCGCGAGGCCGAGGGCCCCGGCGATGTGGGCCGCGGAGAACTCGCCGATGGAGTGCCCGGCGACCGCGGCCGGCGTGACGCCGAACGACTCCAGCAGCCTGGCCAGAGCGGTGTGCAGGGCGAACAGCGCGGGCTGGGTGTAGACCGTCTCGTCCAGCTCGTCACCGGAGGCGACGACCTCCGCCAGGGGCCGCGGCAGCAGCCCGTCGAACGCGGCGCAGACCTGCGCGTAGGCCCGTGCGAACTCCGGGTGGGCGGCGGCGAGTTGCGCTCCCATGCCGGGGCGCTGCGATCCCTGCCCGGAGAACACGAACGCCACCCGGGCCGCTCCCGCGCGCCCGGACACCGTGCCCGCCGCCTCGCGGCCCTCGGCCAGCGCGTCCAGTCCGGCCAGCAGGTCCTCGGCGGACCGGCCGGACACCACGGCCCGGTGCTCGAACAGCGACCGCGATCCGGCGAGCGCGCGGGCCCCCGCCACCAGCGGGAACCCGGGGCGCTCCCGCACGAACCGCGCCAGCGCCCCGGCCTGTCCGGCGAGCGCCGCCGCCGAGCGTCCCGACACCGCCCACGGCACCACTCGGCCCGCCGCGCCCGGTTCCGCTCCCGCGGGCTCCGGCGGGAGCGGGGGCGCCGCCGCGTCGTTCCGGGGCGGCTCCTCGATGATGATGTGCGCGTTCGTGCCGCTGATCCCGAACGAGGACACACCGGCCCGGCGCGGACGCCCGCCCCGCTGCCACGGCACGGCGTCCGCCAGCAGCCGGACCCCGCCGGAGGACCAGTCCACCTCGGGCGAGGGATCGTCCGCGTACAGCGACCGGGGCAGCACCTCCTGTCGCAGCGCCTCGACCATCTTGATCACGCCGGCCACTCCGGCGGCGGCCTGTGTGTGCCCGATGTTCGACTTCACCGATCCCAGCCACAGCGGCCGCCCGGCGTCCCGGCCCTTGCCGTAGGCGGCCAGCAGTGCCTGGGCCTCGATCGGGTCGCCCAGCCGCGTCCCGGTCCCGTGGCCCTCGACCGCGTCGATGTCGCCGGGCGCCAGGCCCGCGTCGGCCAGCGCCGTCGCGATGACCCGCTGCTGCGCCGGTCCGTTCGGCACCGTCAGTCCGCTGGAGGCGCCGTCCTGGTTGACCGCCGAGCCCCGGACCACCGCCAGCACCCGGCGCCCCGCACGCAGCGCGTCCGACAGCCGCTCCAGCACCAGGACGCCCGCACCCTCGGAGCAGCCCACGCCGTCGGCCCGCGCGGAGAACGCCTTGCACCGGCCGTCGGAGGACAGCCCCCGCTGGCCGCTGAAGTAGACGAACATGTCCGGCTCGGTCATCACGGTCACACCGCCGACCAGGGCCAGCGTGCAGTCGCCCCGGCGCAGTGCCTGCGTCGCCAGGTGGATCGCCACCAGCGAGGACGAGCAGGCCGTGTCCACCGACAGCGCGGGGCCCTCCAGGCCCAGCGTGTAGGCGGTGCGCCCGGACACGAGGCTGCCGTCGCTGCTCCCGGGGCCGTAGTCGTGGTACATCACCCCGGCGTACACACCGGTCGCGCTGCCGCGCAGCGACGCGGGGACGATCCGCGCGTGTTCCAGCGCCTCCCACGACGTCTCCAGCAGCAGCCGCTGCTGCGGGTCCATCGCCAGGGCCTCGCGCGGTGAGATCCCGAAGAAGTCCGCGTCGAAGTCGGCCGCGTCGTAGAGGAATCCGCCCTCGCAGGAGTACGTGGTTCCCGCGGTGCCCGGCACCGGCGAGTACAGGGCGTCCACGTTCCAGCCGCGGTCCGCGGGGAACGACCCGATGGCGTCCGCCCCCGACTCGACCAGGTTCCACAGCTGTCGGGGCGAGGTCACGCCGCCGGGGTAGCGGCAGGCCATGCCGACGACCGCGATGGGCTCGCCGACCGCCGCGGTGAGGCGCTCGTTCTCCCGGCGCAGCAGTTCGTTGTCCAGCACGGAACGGCGCAGGGCCCCGACGAGCTGCTCGGTGGAGGCGTTTTCCTTCATTCCTTCGTCATCCTCACCAGGTGATCGAGGGCTCTATCGGGAGCCGGAGGTCAGGGCGGACCGGGAAGCGGTCCCGTCCAGCGCCTTTCCGTCGAATGTCCGTTGGACGTAGGAGAGGGCCTCCATGAGGCCTCTCGCCGTCAGCCCGTCGCCGTCCGGGCGGTTCTCGGCGATGCCCGCCAGCGGCATCGAGCCGATGTCGGACCAGCGCAGGCGGCCTTCGGCGTCCAGCCGGCTGCGGGTGCGGCCCGCGTTGTCGGGGTGCAGGCAGAACGGGATGTCGAGCAGGCCGCGCCGGAAGGCGGCCACCAGGGCGTCGCCGATGTCGGCCGCGCAGTTGAGCACCGCGTCGATCAGGGCCAGGGCCTCGCGGTAGGTCTGTCCGCCGTCGTCCCCGGTCGGCGGCGGCGTCTCGTTCCGGCGGGCCGCGGCGGCGGCTGTGGCGGCGGCGGTGGCGGCGCGTTCCAGGGCTTCGACGTTCTCGGCGACGGTCGGCAGGCGGTGCGACTCGGCCACGGTCTTGACGATCAGCCGCTCGCTGCCGGTCGCGACCGCGAGGCGGGCGGCGTCGGCCAGGAGTTCGCGGGCGCCGCCGGGGGTCTTGGGGTACATCCCCATGTAGGCGTAGACCACGACGTGCCAGTCGGTGTCCGGCAGGAGTTCGGCGCACAGCCGGCGCAGCGCCCGGACAGCTTCCTCGTCCTGCGCCGCGTTGGTCTGCTGCGCGTAGCTGACCGAGATCGACCGCAGGCCCAGGGCGCGGAAGAACATCCCCTCCAGGACGCTCACCGCGACCAGCAGTCCGGGTGGGCACAGCTGTCCCATCAGGCAGCCGCCGAAGGTCTCCAGGTGCGGCATGCGCCCGGTGTCCCCTACGGCGGCCAGTTCCTCGCAGGACGCCCTCCAGGCGCGGACCGACTCCGCGAGCGGGGTCCGGCCGTAGGGCAGGCAGTACGACACCGGGCCGCCCTCCGTGGCGTGCAGCCCGGCCCGGATCATCCCGCGGACGATCTCCAGCGGCCTGGCCGAACCGTGCCGCACCTGGACCGGGAAGCCCTCGTCGGCGAGGCCGTCGATCACCGCCCTGGTCGTCGCGGCGTCGTGGCTGAGGAGCGGATAGCCGTTGAGCGCGTTGCCGTCCCGCAGGGCCCGGTCCGCCGACTCCAGGTCGCCGAGCCGGGTGTAGCTGTCCAGCGTGATCGTCCCGGCGGTCACCGCGGCGGCCCCTTTCACGGCGGCCAGGCACTCCCGCATCCGCTTCGGGTCGCCGAAGCCGGAGCGCGGCTGCACGACCAGGTCGCCCGCCGCGCTCCGCTCGCGCACGAAGCCGCCGAAGCTCACGCCGTGACCGCCGTCAGCGAGGCGACGAGGCTGCGGAACGACTCGGTGCCGCCCGCGTCGTCGTACACGGCGTCGTAGCCCGCGGCGAGCAGGTCGTCCGCGCGCTGTGAGCGGCCGACTGCGGAAACTCCGAGCTTGCCCCCGATGACGATCGGCACCTCGGCGAGTTCGGGGCACTCCCGCAGCCGTGTGATGGCGCGCATCCCGTCCTGGTAGCCGTGCCCGTTGACGCTGCTGATCACCACCATCGCGGCGCGCCGGGCACGGCACTCGGACACCAGCAGGTCGTCCGGCACGCACGGGCCCAGGTTCACCACCTCGAACCCGAGTTCCTCGATGAGGAGTTGGAGGAAGACGAGGTTCCAGGTGTGGGCGTCCGAGGCCAGGCTGCTGACCACGACGGTGGGCGTCGCCCGTTCGTCCCCGCGGCCGGCCGGCGGGCCGCCGGCCGCGGCGATGGTGCCGGTCATCGGGGGGCGGCCCGGTCCGACGCCGATCGGGCCCGCGCCGCGAAGACCTCGTCGAGGATCCTGGTCAGCTCCCTGGTCGCGTTCTTGCCGTGCGCGGTGAGCGGGAACGCGTCGACCACATGGCACAGGGAGGGGACCTTCAGCGGTTCGAGCCGCTGGGCGAGTTCCCGCAGGACGACGTGGGGGGCCAGCTCGGTCTCCACGCAGATGGCGAGGTCGCGGTCGCCGGAGGGCGGTACGACGCCCGCGGCGCGGACGCCCGGGATGTCCATCGCGGCGGCCTCGATCTCCAGCGTGCTCATCCGGATGCCCTTGCGCTTGAACATGTCGTCGACCCGGCCGTGGAAGTACAGGTAGCCGTCCTCGTCGACGGTTCCGTAGTCCCCGGTGTGCAGCCGCGGTTCGCCGGTGGCGGGGTCGGTGCGGAAGGTGTGCGCGCTGATCTCCGGCTCCCGCCAGTAGCCCGGCATGACGTGCGGCCCCGCCGCGACGATCTCGCCGAGTTCGCCGGCGGGCACCTCGTTCCCGTCCGGGTCGAGGATCAGGACCCTGGTGCCGCGGATGGGGCGGCCCACCGAGTCCGGCCGGTCGTGCTCCTCGTGCGGCGGCATGACCGAGATGCGCTTGCACTCCGTCTGCCCGTACTGGCGCACCACGACGGCCCCGGGGAACGCCTCGCGCAGTCTGGCGGCGGTCGACTGCGGCAGGGCGGCGCCGGTGTTGGTGAACAGCCGGATCCGGTTGCCGCCGGCCGGCTCCGGCTCACGGTCGGCGAGCTTGCCGATCATGGTCGCGAAGGACGGCACGATGGGTACGACGGTCGCGCCGACCTCGCGCATCCGGCGCAGCAGCGTCAGATCGGACTCGTCGCCCGCCAGGACGATCTCACAGTGGGCCACGGCGCACATCAGCACCTTGTAGAGGCCGTAGTCCCAGGAGACCGGGAAGCGGCAGAAGACCACGTCGTCGGCGCGGTAGCCGAGTTCGGCGACGAGCGCGCGGGTGGCGAACACGATCTGCGCGTGCGGCTCCATCACCCCCTTGGGCACCGAGGTGCTGCCGGAGGTGTAGACGAGGACCGCGAGGTCCCCGGCGGTGACCTCCACGGGGTGGGGGCGTGCGCCGCACTCGCGCAGGCCCTCGATCTCCTTCCACACGACGTCGCGTTCGTCGGCGGCGAGGATCAGCCGGGGCTCGGCGCTCGCGATGACGGCCCGCAGCTGGTACGGCCGGGTGTCCGGGTTGACCGGGACCAGCGTCGCACCCGCGCGGCTCGCCCCGAACAGCACGGCGGCGAGCCGGCGGTCGGTCGGCCACTGCACCAGCACCCGGTCCCCCGGCCCGACGCCCCGGCCCTGGAGCCAGGCGGCCACGGCCCGGCTGTGCTCGTCGGTCTCGCGATAGGTCCACTCGCCCTGCGCGTCCCGCACCGCGCGGGCGTCGGGCGCCTGGGCCGCCGCGTCGTCCAGGAGGGTGTGGACGAGGGGGCCACGCGGGGAGGATTCGAGTCGTGCCATGTCCGCCTCTCGCACCACGCACGCTTCCGGGTCGGCCAGAAGCTACCTCGGCCCGTCTGCCGGTCCACACCCCTACGACCCCTATCGGCGCAGCCCGGACAGCAGGTCGGACGCCAGGGCGGTCAGCGCCTTGCGGTCCGTCTTGCGGTTGGCGTTCAGCGGGAGTTCGTCCAGGCGGTGGAAGCGCCGCGGGATGGCACCGTCGGGCAGGAGCCGCCGCAGCCTGCCGACGATGTCGGCGGTCGAGACCCCCGCGGTGGTGTGGAAGGCGATGAGGGCGGTGCCGCCGGGCCCGTCCGCGCCGACGGCGACGGCGTCGTGCAGGCCCGCCTCGTGCAGGGCGTGCTCCACCTCGGCGAGCTCGATGCGCCAGCCGGCCACCTGGACCTGCGTGTCGCGCCGGCCCAGATAGGCCAGCCGGTCGCCGCCGATCCGCCGGACCCGGTCGCCGGTGCGGTACCAGCGGTTTCCCTCCAGGGTCGAAAACCTCCCGTCCTCGTCGGCCGGGTCGAGGTAGCCGCCCGCCACCTGCGGTCCCGCGACGCACAGTTCGCCCTCGTCGCCGGCCGGTTCGCCGTCGTCGCCGAGCAGGAGGTGCCCGTGGCCCTCGTGGATCGCGCCGATGGGCACGATCCCGTTGACGGCCTCCGCCTCGGTGGCGGCGCCCGCCCACCGGTGGGCGGCGATCGTCACGGTCAGTTCCGTGGGCCCGTAGAGGTTCTCGACGGCCGAACCGGGCGCCGCCGCCTGCCAGTCGCGCGCGTCCCGGCACTTGAACGCCTCACCCGCGAAGAAGCTCCACCGCAGCCCGGGCAGGGCGCCGGGGGTCAGCCCGCCCATCCTGCGGACCAGGTCGATGGCGCTGGGCGTGGAGAACCACACGGTGACGTCGTGCTCGGCGAGGAAGCCGGGCAGGTCCCGGTAGGCGGCCGGCGGGATCGCGAGGGCCGTGGCACCCGCGCCCCACGCGCAGAACATGTCGAACAGCGCGCAGTCGAAGTTGAGGTCGAAGGCCTGCGAGAACGTGTCTTGGGGGGTGAAGTCGTAGCGGGCGTCGAGCAGCCCGAAGTAGTGGCCGGTGTTGCCGTGGGTGACCACGACGCCTTTGGGGCGGCCGGTGGAGCCGGAGGTGAACAGGATGAACGCGGGATCCTCCGGCGCGGCCCCGCGCGGCCCGGGAAGCGCCCGCCGTGCGTCCGGCACCAGCGCGGGCAAGGGCAGCGCGTCGTCGACGCCGCCTTCCGGGGCGAGGACGGAGACGGCGGCCATGGCGGCGCCGCCCGCCCCGGCCGGCCCGGCAAGGGTTTTCGCGCCCTCCTGGTCGACGATGAGCGCCGTCACCCCGGCGGCGCTGATCATCCGGCTGGTGCGGGCGGCAGGGAAGTCCGGGCGCATCGGGACCACGGCCGCCCCGGCGCACAGCGCGGCCAGCACGCCGATGTAGGCGGTGGGGCTCTTTCCGGCGAGGACGCCGACGGCCTTCGGCTCCGTGCCGGCCAGCGCCCCCGCCCACACGAGGGCCTGTTCGTGCGCCTGCGCATAGGTGATCCGCCGGTCCGCGATCCGGATCGCCGTCCCCGTGGGGGAGCGTTCGAGTCCGCGCAGAAACCGCGCGTACAGCCCTTGCGGGGCCGGTCCGTTCACTGCGTCCTCCGTCAGGTCGGCCGGCGCTTCGCCGGGAAGGAGTAGGGGTCGGCAGGGCGGGCCGGTGCCGCTAGCGTGCGGGGACAGCACGCCGGAAGCGCCCACAGAGCCTGGAGCAGTCATGCACGATGAGTTCGAGAAGACGGTCCGCAGCTTCCTTCCGTATCTGCCGGGCGACGAGCCGTTGCGGCCGGAGGCCGAACTGCGCGACTACGGGCTCGACTCCCTGGCCACGGTGGAACTGCTCGCGGCGCTGGAGAGCCGGTTCCGGATCCGGTTCCGCGAGGAGGCCCTGAGCCTGGAGACCTTCCGCACGGCGGGCGTCCTGTGGGAGACGCTGTCCGCGCACCTCGGCTCGTCCGCCACCGCCTGACGTCCCGCCCCGCGCCGCCGCGTCAGCGCCGTCCGGCGCGGCGGGGCTGCAGCGCCAGCCTCGGGTCGACGGCCAGGACGTCGAAGGTCTCCCTGGTGCAGGCGACCCGGCCGAACAGGCTGTCCGGCCCGTACACGCACACCCGCCCGATCCCCAGTCCGCGCAGGGCCTCCACGGCGGTGGGCCAGCGCACCGGCCGCACGATGCCGTCCAGCAGCATCGTGCGGATCCCGTCCCCCGTCCGCAGCACGGCGCCGTCCTGGTCGGCGACGACCGGGAGCGCGGGATCGGCGAACCCCAGCCCGCCGAGCACCCGGTCCTCGGCGATGCTCCGCAGCCCGGCGAACGAGGCCGAGTGCAGCGGTGGACGCATGGTGTAGAGGGACATGCCGCCGAGGCTGCGGATCTTCTTGTCCAGCCACTCCATGTTCTGCTCGCGCAGCGACAGCATGTACATGGTGCGGTCGAGGTGGCAGGAGACGTCGCTCCACTGGCCGAGGGCGTCCAACTCGGCCAGGATCTCCTCCAGTTGCCCGGCCGATATCCGGACGAACGAGTGGGTCACGACATCCCGGTACTCGGTGGCGAAGAACTCGTCCGTGCACCGGGCCAGGGCCGCGGTCATCCACACGGCGTCCTCGAACGGCAGCGATCCGCAGAACACCGACAGCGGCTTGCCGCCGAAGCTGGGCCCGACGGCGGCCCTGGCCTCGACGCCGAGTTCGGTGCGGGCCCACTCGGCGAGCGCGACACAGGTCACCATGAAGGCCACCTGGGCGTCCTCGCTGTAGTCGCCCCTGGCGCCTTCCAGGCCGTCGAGCACCGAGCGGCCCAGCCGCCGGTCCGCCTCGGCGAGCAGCCGGCGCGCCACCGGGTTGACGACCAGGAACCGCGCGAGGTCGGCGTGGCCCACCGGGTTCATCCCGGGGAACAGCGCGGCCGTGTCGGGCCGTTCGGCATCCATGCGTGTCATCCCTTCCCGAGCCCGAGGAGGAACTCGGCGAGTACGCGGAAGAACCGCTCGGGCTCCTCCAGGTGGGGCAGGTGGCTGGACTCCTCGAAGACCACCCGGCGGGCGTCCGGGACGCGTTCGTGGAACGGCCGGACCACGGCCTCGGTCGCCTCGTCGTGGCGTCCGGACAGGACCAGGGTGGGTACGGCGATGCGGGGGAGGCGGTCCTCGATCGACACGTCCCGCAGCGAGCCGATGACATGGAACTCGCTGGGTCCGTTCATGGCGAGGTAGACCGTCGGGTCGTTCACGATCTCCATGAACGAGGCGTTGTAGTCCCGCGGCCACGGGTCGAGCCGGCAGACGTGCCTGCGGTAGAAGACGCGCATCGCCTCGGTGTACTCGGCGGAGTCGGTGGTCCCGGCCGCTTCGTGGGCCCGCAGGACGTCGTCGACTCCCTCGGGCAGCGCGGCGCGCAGGATCGCCGTCTCCTTGCGCCATGTCGGGTAGGAGGCGGGCGCGTTGGCCACGATCAGACCGCGCAGTCCCGGCGGGCGCCCGGAGGCGTGCCAGGCCGCGAGCATGCCGCCCCACGACTGGCCGAACAGCACGTAGTCGTCCGCGATGCCGAGACGGGTCAGCAGGTTGTCGAGCTCCTCCAGGAACAGCTCGGGTGTCCAGAACCCGGGTGGCATGTCCGGCAGATGGGTGGAGCCGCCGTTGCCGAGCTGGTCGTAGTGCACCACGGGCCAGCCGCCCACGGCGAGCGCGCTCAGCTTCAGCAGGTAGTCGTGGGTGCTGCCCGGGCCGCCGTGCAGGATGACCAGGGCGGGGCGCCCACCGCCGGGCCTGCCGGTCATGCGGTACCAGGTCGCATACGTGCGAAAGGGCACCAGCCCTTTGGTGGTGGGCACTGCGGCTGTGGTCATGGCAGCCATGTCTAGCCGCGGCCGCCGACGGGACACCAGCCCCTTAGGGGTGTCCGCACCGCCTGCCGGCCGGGTCAGCGCACCCGCTGGGCCGCGGTGGCGGCCAACTGGCCGCGCAGCGTGCCGGAGATCAGCTCGACGACCCGCTCACCGTGGCTTTCGAGGTAGAAGTGGCCGCCGTCGAAGAGATGGACGTCGCCGCCCGCGGACGTGTGCTCGTGCCAGGCCCGCGCCTCCTCCAGGGTGGTGCGCGCGTCGTCGGTGGCGGTCATCACCACGATCGGGGCGCCGATGCGCGCGCTGGTGTCCTGGCGGTAGGTCTCGATGGCGCGGTAGTCGGCCCGCAGCGGCGGCAGCACCACGTCCAGCAGGTCCGGCTCCGAGAGCACCCTCGCGTCCGTGCCGCCCATGCTGCGCAGTTCGGCGATGATTCCGGCGTCGCCGAGCCGGTGCACACCGTCGTCGTGGACCCGGCTCGGCGCCCGGCCTCCGGAGGCGAACAGGAGCTGCGGAGCGGGGCCGCCGCCGGCCTCCAGCCGCCGCGCCACCTCGAACGCGACGGCCGAGCCCATGCTGTGTCCGAAGAAGGCGACGGGCCCCCGCATGAGCGGCCGGATCGCCGTGTGGATCGCGTCGGCGAGGGCGTCGACGGTGGCGAACGGCGCTTCCGCGCGGCGGTCGTGGCGGCCCGGGTACTGCACGGCCAGGACGTCGAACTCGGGCGCCAGGGCCTTCGACATCGGGTAGTAGTAGCTGGCCGAGCCGCCGGCGTGGGGGAAGCAGAACAGCGTGGCCCGCGGGGCGCGCGTCGGGGTGTAGCGGCGGAACCACAGTTCCTGCACGGACATCGTCACGTACTCACCTTTCGAAGAGCTGCGCGGCCATCGGCGATGGCGCGCGCGATCGATCTCGCCGTCCGCCGGAGATCGGCGCGGGGGACCGGCGGGGCGTCCGGATGGTCCTCCGACAGCGACATCAGGCAGTGGACGGCGAGTGCCAGGTCGCTCATCCGGAGCCGCCGCAGGCCCAGTTGGCAGGCCGCCAGCAGCAGACCGGGCGTGGCGAGGTTGTTGCTCAGGCCGTTCTCCAGCGCCGGCAGATAGGTCGCCCCCAGGGCGGCGGCGTCCTCGTACCGCACCTCGACGTCCGGGTAGGACAGCGGTACGACGACGGGCTTCGGGTTCATCCCCGCCAGGTCCGCGGCGGCGATGGGGGCGCCGGACAGGGCGAGGCACACGTCGGCGCCCCGCAGCGCCGCCCCCACGGGCCCCCGGATTCCGTCCGGGTTCGTGAGGGCCGCCAGCTCGGCCTTCTCCGCGCTCAGTCCGGCCCTTCCGGGGTGCAGCACGCCCACCGAGTCGACCACCCGCAGCTCACCGACGCCGAGGTGGTGCAGCAGCCGGGCCGTGGTGGCGCCCGCGGCCCCGGCGCCGACGACGACCGCGCACAGCTCCCGCAGGGCGCGGCCGGACCGGTGCAGTGATGTCAGGACCGCGGCGGCGGCCATGACCGCCGTGCCGTGCTGGTCGTCGTGGAGGACGGGGCAGTCGACCGCCGTGCCGGCCAGGAGCCGCTGCAGGTCGAAGCAGCGGGGCGCGGCGACGTCGGCGATCAGGATCGCGTCGTAGTTGGGGCGCAGCAGTTCCAGCGTCCGTACGTACTCGGCGGGTTCGGCGCGCGCGAACGCCAGCGGGAAGGCGCTCATCCCGGTGGCGTGCTCCAGCACCCGGCACTTGCGCTCCAGGACGGGACGCACCGCCGCGGCGCCCAGGTCGCCGCGGCTCAGCACGGACGATCCGTCGCTGAGCACGAGCGCCGTGGGCCGCCGGGTGCCGTCGCCGTGCCCGGACGCCAGGCGGAGCACCTCGCGGGTGACGTCGGAGAGCGACCCCGGGGCGGTGTGCCCCGGGCCGGGTTCCTGACCGAGGGGTGCCATGGCCTACTCCGCGAAGAGCGGGCGCAGGTCGCTTCGTCTGATCTTCCCGCCGGTGCTCGCGGGGAACTCGCCGACGACGCGCAGCTTCGACGGCGTCAGGTTGGTCGGCAGCATCACCCGCAGCTCGCGCAGCAGTTCATCGGCCGCGGACGCGGCGCGTGCGGTGATCACGGCCACGCAGATCTGCTCGCCGAGGCTCTCGTCCGGCATGCCGCACACCCGGGCCCGCTCGATGTCGGGGTGCTGCTCCACGAGGGACTCGACCACCGACGGGACGACGGTCTCACCGCCGCGCTTGATGGCGTCGGAGTCGCGCCCCAGTACGGACAGCGCGCCGTCCGGCCGGCGCACGCCGATGTCGCTGGTCTCGTACCAGCCGCCCGGCGGGACCGGCTCGTGGCCGACGTAGCCGAGCATCACGTTCGGGCCCCGCACCCGGATCCGGCCCTGGACGCCGGGCTCGGTGGGGCGGCCGTCCGCGTCGACCGTCTCGACGTCGACGCCGCGCTGGGGCGGCATCCAGCCGGGCTCGGTGCCGGTGCCGGACACCTGGGTGCACACATGCCCGGGGATCTCGGTGAGGGCGTAGGCCTCGACCACGGGGGCGGAGAACTCGGATTCGAGGGCGGCCCGGTCGGAGGCCGGCAGCGCCTCGGAGGTCGAGCGGATCACACGGGGCCGGAAGGAGGAGAACCAGGCCGGCCAGGAGCGCTTGGCGACGAGCATCGACCGGTGGAGCGTGGGGGCGGCCGAGTACCAGGTGATCCCGCAGCGCAGCCCCTCCTCCAGGAACATCAGGTCCTTGGAGTCGATGATGACGAGTTCGCCCCCGCTGAACAGCGGGGCGAGCACACCGGCGGTGATGCCGTGCCCGTGGTGCAGCGGCATCATCGACAGCCCTCGGTCGGCGGGCGACAGCCGCAGCGAGTCCGCGATGAACCCGCCCGCGGCGATGAGGTTCCGCTGCGAGAGCCGTACCCACTTCGGGTCGCCGGTGGTGCCGGAGGTGCACAGCAGCAGGGCCGGCTCCCCCGCCGTCCGGGCCGTCAGCGCGCCGGCGTCGCCCGGCTCGAACGCCGCCGGGTCGGACACGTCGATGGTCACCGGCACGTCGTCGCCGGCCGCGGGGACGGAGGTCAGCAGGGCGCGGATGTCGAACGGGCCGGCCGGCAGCCGCGGGGCGTCCGCCGCGGCCGGGACCGCCACCCCGTGGACGGCCGCCGCGAGCAGGGCCACCACCGACGGCGTGTCATGGCCGACACGGACCGCGATGGCGGCTCCGGGTTCCACACCGGCGGCGCGCAGCGCCTCGCAGAGGGCCGCGACGTGTCCGGCGAGCCCCCTGCCGTCGACGGGGTCACCGGACAGGTCGTCGATCAGCACGGCCGGGTCCGTGGCGTCGAGCGACCGGATGAAGGCGCCCAGGGTGCCGGGCCGTTCGCCGGGTGTGGCCCGCAGGTCCAGGTCCGTCATCGTTCAGCTGCTCTCCGCGGACTCGGCGGCGCCGGCGCTCCGGGGTGCCGGGCCCCGGTCGTCCGCCGCGAACTCCTGCGCCCACATGGCCTCGGACAGTTCCCTGCGAAGCCCCCCGCCGTTCGCGGACAGATGGCCGCGGATGGAGCGGCGGACCTCCGGCGTGTGCTCCTGGCTGAGCTTGAACATGGCCTCGACCGACTCCACGTGCACACGGAAGGCGCGGACACCGGGCTGGATCCGCCGGAAGTAGTCGAGCGAGTCCGTCATGTCCCAGCCCGTTCCCGCGACCTTCTCCAGTGCCCGGACCGTGGAGGTGACGACCTCCAGCGTCGGCTCGCCGGTCGGTATCGGCTCGATGCGCCCGCGCAGGTGGACGGTGATGAAGTTCCAGGTCGGCGCCGCGGGCCGCTGGTCGTAGGCGACCGGGGATATGTAGGCGTGGGGCCCCTGGAACACGATCAGGGCGTCCCCGCCCCGCTCCACCGCCTGCCAGTGGTCGTTGGCCTTGTTCATATGGCCCAGCAGCGAGGCCCCCGCCAGCGCGTCCTGCTCCCCGGCCCCGTCCGCGAGCCGTTCGACGACGACCGGCACGTGTGTCGCGTACGGCGTCCGGGCCCCGTTGGAGACGAGGAGGGCCAGCGGATTGCGGCGCACGGTCTCGACGACGTCGCTCGCCCGGCGCGGCCGGTACATCGGGGGGATCAGCATCAGACGACCTTCTCGGCAGCCGTGTGGGCGCAGTGGCGCGCGAGGGAGTTCGCGATCTCGCCGCTGCGCACCGCGATGGTGGAGAGGAGGGAGGAGGACAGTCCGTGGGTGTGCTCGGAGCCGCCCTGGAGGTAGATCCCGCACCGGATCTCCGGGCTCGTCCGCACCCGGTAGTCGCGTTCGAGCAGCACCCTGCCCTCGTCGTCGCGCCGGCAGTGGGCGGCCAGATCGCCCAGCAGGGAGGTGGGGTCCATGGGCGTGTATCCGGTGGCGCACACGAGGAGGTCGACGTCCAGGTGGTCCACCTCGCCGGACCGCAGCGACTCCACCGCGAGGCGGATGCGGCCGTCGTCCGTCGCGGCCGACCGGGCCCTGCTCAGGTTGCGGAACCTCAGGCGGGGGCGGCGGGCCAGTTCGTCCGCGTACTGGCGCTCGTACAGGTCCCGGATCAGCTCGTCGTCGACGACGGAGTAGTTGGTGTTCCGGTGGTAGTGCCAGACCGCGTCCTTGGCCCGGTCGGACGAGAAGTAGAAGTCGTCCACGGAGCTCGGGTCGAAGACCTGGTTGACCAGGGGGGTGCTGTCGGCGATGGCGTAGCCCACCGGGGAGAGGATCGCGTGCACCTCGGCGCCGGGCAGGTTGTCGTAGAGGTGGCGGACGATCTCCGCCGCGCTCTGCCCCGCGCCGACGACCGCCGCGCTGCGCACCCGCCCGGCGTCCAGCGCCTGGAACCTGGTGAGGAACTCGGAGCTGTGCCACACGTCGGGGCCGGGTTCGATCCCCTCCGGCATCCGGGCCGTCAGGCCGGTCGAGACCACGAGGTTGCGGGTGTGCACGACCCGGGTGGCGTCCGCGGCCCCGCTCTCCCGGACCAGGAGCCGGAGTTGGGTCACCTCGCCGTTGTCGTCGCGTACCGGCCGCACCGAGACGACCTCGGAATTGTAGTTGACGTATTTCGTGAAACGGGCCTCGACCCATTCCAGGTAGTCGTGGAACTCCCGGCGGCTCGGGAAGAAATCGTTCCTGTTTGTGTACGCGGCCAGCCGGCCCTGCGCATGCAAATAGGAGACAAAGCTGTAGGGTGACGCCGGGTTGCGGAAGGTGACCAGGTCCTTGAGAAAGGAGACCTGCATCTTGGCACCCGGCAGCAGCATTCCACGATGCCAGCCGAGCGCCTCCTGCTTCTCGAAGAACACCGCGTCGACCGCGGGGCCGCCTGATTCCCCGTCGAGTTCGTCGAGAGCGGTCGCGAGCGACAGATTGGAGGGCCCGAATCCTATTCCGACCACATCGTGCGTCTTGACTCCATCGACTCGCATAGACAAATACTCCCGTCGTCAATTTCGATTACGGTATTGCGCGGGCGCGAGGCCGGTCAAGGATTGCCGCGCGACCGCACCGGCCACGGGACCGTTCAGTGGTCAACTTCCTCCGATTCCAAGGGTGTTCGCACTCTGGCGCCGCGGTGCGGGCGGACGCGTATGCTCCGCCCATGGACTCCTCTCAGCCTTCTGAGGAATCGCACGACGATTCCGCTGCGCACAAGGCCCTTTCAGCCGAACCGGGGCTGCGCGCCTCCGACGCCGACCGGGAACGGACCGCCGCCGTGCTACAGGCCGCCGTGGCCGACGGGCGGGTCTCCCCCAGTGAGCTGGAACAGCGCCTGGAGGTGGTTTACAGCGCCAAGTCCAAGGGTGAACTCGCCGCGGTCGTCAAGGATCTGCAGCCGGTCCAGTGGTCCGGAGGCAAGCCGACCGCGAGCAAGGACGTCGGCGTTCTGAACGATTTCGTCCGCAAGGGGCGCTGGAAGGTCGGCGACACATACCGCGGCACCGCCGTGGTGAGTTCCGGGGTGATCGACCTGCGGGAGGCCGAGTTCACCGGGCCGGAAACCACCATTCACGTCAGCTCCTGGGTCGGCTCCGTCTACATCGTCGTTCCCGAGAACGTCGAGGTGCATGTCGAGGGCACCGGAATCCTGGGCGGATTCAAGCAGGACCGGGAGAGCGCCGCCTACGCGGCGACACACCGCGTCAATGTCACCGGACTCGCCGTGTGCGGCAGCGTCTTCGTCGTCCACGAGCTGCCCCCGGCCAAGGAACGGCGCCTTCTGAAGTACGAGCGGAAGAGCCTCGGGAAATAGCGGTCCCGTCGCGCGGGGGTTCGTGGGGGTGGGCCGGTGACCGGCCCACCCCCACGCGTTCCCGCGCCCGGGACCATCCCGTCACTCCTGGTCGGCCAGCGCGTCGTTCATGACGGCGCCCATGAACGACGCGCTCTCCGGCAGATGCATGTCGTTGTGCGTGCAGGCGACCTCGTGCTCGGTGATGACGCCCGTGATGTTGGGGCGCCACCTCTCCCGGCCGGCCGGGTCGCCCGGCTGCCGCCCCAGCGTCGCCGTGAACAGCAGGGCGTCGCCGTCGTACACCGGGGACAGGAACGACTGCAGCTTCTCGTGGTG
The DNA here is from genome assembly GCF_055632315.1 of Streptomyces sp. PSU-S4-23. NCBI lineage: Bacteria > Bacillati > Actinomycetota > Actinomycetes > Kitasatosporales > Streptomycetaceae > Streptomyces > Streptomyces sp. PSU-S4-23. The sequence continues at coordinate 3,046,443 of NZ_JBVMUU010000002.1, forward strand.
GTCGGTGACGATCGCCGTGGCGACCTCGATCATCTGCAGATAGTCGCCCCCGCCGCGCATCGCCCCGAAGTACTTCTCGAGTTCGGCACGCATGAGCCGTTCGAAGCCGGCCCGCTCGTAGGCGTCCGCCCCGTGCCGCGGTGCGGCGTCCAGCAGCGCCAGCATGCCGACCTGGAGGCCGCGCTCCCGCAGCTTCACCGCGATCACGTGCGCCAGTATTCCGCCGAACGAGTACCCGAGCAGATGGAACGGCCCGTCCGGCTGGGTGAGCAGGATCTGCTCCAGATAGTCCTCGGCCATCGCGTCGATGGACTCGGGCAGCGGCGTCACGCCGTCGAACCCTCGGGCCTGGACGCCGTAGACGGGACGGTCCGGGAAGCTCGCCGACAGGCCCAGATAGGCCCAGCTCAGCCCGCCGCCGGGGTGCAGGCACCAGACCGGCTTGCGGGTGCCCCCGGACTTGAGGGGCAGCACGACCGCGAACGGGTCGCCGGACTCGGTGCCCGTGTCCGGACGCAGGTGCCCGGTCAGCTTCGCCACCGTCGGCGCCTCGAAGACGGCCCGCAGCGGCACCTCCACGCCCAGGGCGCCCCGGATCCGGCCGATCAGCCGCGTCGCCCGCAGCGAGTGCCCGCCCAGGGCGAAGAAGTCGTCGTCGATGCCGACGCGGTCCACGCCCAGCACCTCGGCGAACACCCCGGCGAGCACCTCCTCCTCCACCGTGCGCGGGGCCCGGTACGCGTTGCCGGTGATCACCGGTGAGGGCAGCGCCGCCTTGTCCAGCTTGCCGTTCGGCATCAGCGGCATCCGGTCCATCACGACGAACGCCGCCGGAACCATGTAGTCGGGCAGCCGGTCCGCCATGAACCGGCGCAGGTCGTCGACGCGGCCGGCGGCGTCCGGGTCGCTGACGTGTTCGGAGAGCACACCGACCGTGTCCGCCGGAAGGAACACGTCCGTGAGCGGAATTTCCGCACCCGTCCGCAGGAAGACCGCGTCCATCCGGCCCGGGACGGCCGACCAGGTGACCACCACCCGGTAGCCGAGCTCCGCCGCGAGCCGGCGGCAGTCGTTCGGCGTGAGCATCGCCTTGTCGGCGGCGGACTGCTGGACCTCGGCGGCGGGCAGTCGGCCGGCGACGGCGTCGAGCCTGCGCACGGTGTCGGCCACCGGCAGCACCTCGGCGTGCGGTATGCCGCACAGCCGCACGCTCTGCGGGCGCTGCTCGGTCAGGAACCGGCGCAGCACCTCCGGCGAGCCGAACCCGTCCCAGGCGACGGGGGCGACGCCGGCCAGCGACCGCACCTCGGCCGGGGCCTTGCGCAGCACCACCTCGTAGCGGTAGCGGCTCAGCTCGTTGGCCGCGTCCATGTCCTTCAGCTGGATGTCGACCGCACCGATCTCCGGCAGCAGACGGGGCAGTGCCACGAAGAACTCGGGCGCCAGCAGCAGCTCGCGCTCGGCGAGGATCTCCAGCCGCACCCGCTCGCGCAACTGCTCCACCGTGGTGCCGGCGTCGGCGCGGGCCAGCTGCACCTCGGTGGCGAACTCGCGCAGCAGGGCGTGGTTGCGGATGTCGCCGAGGTACAGCGCCCCACCCGGGGCCAGCAGCTTCAGGGCCTTGCCGATGACGTCGATGAGATAGCCGGCGTTGGGGAAGTACTGCACCACCGAGTTGACGACGATGGTGTCGAAGTGCCCGGCCGGCAGGTCGTCCACGTCGTCGGCGCGGCGCGCCTGCAGCGTGACCCGGTCGGCCCACGGCGGGTCGAGCCGGCGGATCTGCTCCTTGAGCGAGTCGATGGTGGCGCGCGAGAAGTCCAGCGCCCAGTACTCGTCGACCTCGGGCACCAGGGGCGCCATCAGCAGACCCGAACCGACACCGATCTCCAGCACCCGGGACGGGGCGAGGGCCCGGATGCGCTCGACGGCCGCGTCCCGCCACTCCCGCATCTCGCTCAGCGCGATCGGTGCACCCGAGTAACTGCTGTGCCAGCCCTGGAAGTTCTCACCGAACTCGACGTCCGGTACCGGCTCGTCCGCGCCGGCGTCCTCGGCGACGTACGCCTCCTTGTGGGAGTAGAGGTCGTCGTACACCTCCTCCCACTGGGCGACGGATTCCGCCTCCACGGTCTCCCGGCGGACCAGCGAGATCTCCTTGTCCAGCACCACATAGCCGACCAGGTCCTTGCCCCCGCCGCCGGAGGCCGCGTCCCGGGCGACGACCACCGCCTGGCCGATGGCGGGGTGCGAGGCCAGCACCGACTCGACCTCGCCCGGCTCGATCCGGAATCCGCGGATCTTGACCTGGTCGTCGCTGCGGCCCGCGAAGACCAGCTCGCCGGAGTCGTTCCACTGCACCAGGTCGCCGGTGCGGTAGAGCCGCCCGCCCGCAGGGTCGAAGGGATCGGCCACGAACCGCGACGCCGTCAGACCCGGGCGGTCGCGGTACCCGCGGCCGACACCGGCACCCGCGATGTACAGCTCCCCCACCGCGCCGGGCGGCACCGGAACCAGGCCCGGACCGAGCACATACGCCCGGGTGTTGGGCAGCGGGGCGCCGATCGGCACCGCTGGGGACCGGGGCCGGTCCGCGGGCGCCGCGCCCGGCACGGTGTGGTAGGTCGCGTCGACGGTGATCTCGGTCGGCCCGTAGGCGTTGACGACGTCCACGCCGGGGTGCTTGCGCTGGAACTCCTCGATCACACGGGCGGACACCGCGTCACCACCGGTGACGACCCGCTCCAGGGACGCCAGTCGGTGGTCACCGGCCGCCAGCATCTCCAGGAGCGCGGGCACCGCGAAGACGGACGTCACGCCCTGCTCGTCGATGACGCGGGCCAGCGCGTCGACGTCGCCGGAGTCGGCCGGCCCGACCACCAGCGTGCCGCCGCTCATCAGGGCCGGCCAGGTCTCGAACGCCGAGGCGTCGAAGGCGATCGAGGACTGCAGCAGCGTCCGGCCGCCCGGCTTCGGCCAACCGTGCGACGCCATGTCCACGGCGTTGCGCTGGGTGATGGCGACACCCTTGGGTACGCCGGTGGAACCCGAGGTGTAGATGACGTAGGCCAGGTGCTCCGGCCGCAGGACCGCACCCCGGCCGGCGTCCACGAGCGGCCGCCGCCCGGCCGTGCGCTCATCGTCGAGGTACAGCCGCGGGGCGGGAGACTCGGGCAGCACCGCGTCGGTCCGGCGGTCGGTGAGGATCACCGTCGGCCGGGCGTCGTCGAGGATGAAGGCCACGCGCGGGCCGGGGTACTGCGGGTCGATGGGCAGATAGGCGCCGCCCGCCTTGACCACCGCCAGCAGGGCCACCAGGTAGTCCACCGAGCGCCCGGTGGCGACGGCGACCACCCGGTCCGGGCCGGCACCGTACGCGGCCAGCTCGGCCGCGAGCACGTCGGCGCGGGCGTCCAGTTCGGCGTAGGTCAGCGAGCGGGAGCCGTCCGTGACCGCCACCGTGCCGGGCGAGGCGGCCACGACCGCGTCGAACATCGTCGCCAGCGTCGCGTCCGCCACCGGTCGCGCCGTGTCGTTCCACCGCTCCACCACCAGCGCCCGCTCGGCGGGCGTGAGCACCTCGATCGTGCCGATCGCCGCACCCGGATCGTCGATGATCTGCTCCAGCACGCGGACGTAGCGCTCGGAGATCCGCTCGATCGTGTCGCGCTCGAACACGGCCTGCTGGTACTGCAGCGACATCCGCAGCGGCTCCGGCGCCGCCATCAGGGTCAGCGGGTAGTGCGTGCCGTCCACGGGTGTCGAACGGCTGATGGTGAGCCCGGAGTCATCGATCGGCCTGGTCAGCGCGTCCCGGTCGATCGGGTAGGACTCGAAGCCGACGATGGTGTCGAACAGGGTCGGCAACCCGGTGGCCTTCTGGATGTCGACCAGACCGTGATGGTGGTGGTCGAGCAGCACCGCCTGGCGGTCCTGCAGGTCCGTCAGCACCGTGGCCAGGGTGTCGCCGGGGCTGCAGCGCACCCGGACCGGCAGCGTGTTGATGAACAGGCCGACCATCGCGTCGACCCCCGGCACGACCGGCGGCCGGCCCGACACCGTCATGCCGAACACCACGTCGGTGCGCGCGGTCAGCCGGCCCAGCAGGATCGCCCAGGCGCCCTGCACGACGGTGTTGACGGTGACGCCCAGCTCGGCGGCGCGACGCACCAGTTCGCGGGCCTTCTCATCGGACAGGCCGACCTGGTGGCGGCCCATGCCGCCGTCCGTGTCCGCCTGCCGCGCCCGCGGCGCCAGGAGCGTCGGCTCCGTGACGCCCTCGAGTTCACCGGCCCACACCCGCGCGGACAGCTCGCGGTCCTGCTGCGACAGCCACACCAGGAAGTCGCGGTAGTTCCGGGCCCGCGGGAGCGCCGACGCGTCCCCGTTCACCACGTACAGGCCCATCAGGTCCTGCATCAGCAGCGGGGTCGACCACCCGTCGAACAACAGGTGGTGCGCCATCAGGACGAGTTCGCAGCGGCGGTCGCCGACCCTGATCAGCTTCATCCGCACCAGCGGGGCCGCCAGCACGTCGAAGTGGTCGCGACGGTCGGCGGCCAGCAGTTCCTCCAGCCGGGCGGGGCGCTCGGCCTCGGGCAGGTCCCGCAGGTCGAACTCCTCCCACGGCAGCTCGACCCGCGCCGGGACGATCTGGACCGGTTCGCCGTCGGAGCCGAAACCGTACGCCACCCGCAGGTTGGGGTGCCGGTCCAGCAGGGCCTGTCCGGCGGTCCGCATCCGCTCCGAGTCGACCACGCCGTCCAGATGCATGGTGAACTGCATCTGGTACGGGTCCAGTTCGCGGCCCGCGAGCATCGCGTGGAACAGCAGGCCGGACTGCATGGGCGTCAGCGGCCAGACGTCCGTCACGTTCTCGTGGCGGGCTTCGAGGACGTTGATCTCCAGCTGGGACAGCGACACCATCGGCAGGTCCGAGGGCGTGAGACCGCCGGCACCGGGGCTCTCGGCGTGCCGGGCGAGTCCGGTCAGCGCCTTCGCCCACAGGTCCGCCAGCTCCTGGACCTCCTCGCGGGTCAGGATCCCGCTCGCGAAGCCGAACGACGCGTTGAGGACCGGTCCCTGCCCGGTGTCGGTGACGACGGCGTTGATGTCGAGGGCGTGCGCGACCGGCATGTCGGCGTCGAACCGGGCGGACACGTCCTCCAGCGTGGCGACGGGGGTCCAGCCCTGGCCGCGCAGCTTCTCCGGCAGGTCGGTGCCCGAGAAGCGGCCCAGGTAGTTGAAGCCGATCTGCCCGACCGGGAGCCGTGCCAGCTCGGGAGCGGTGTCGTCGTTCAGATACCGCAGCAGGCCGTACCCGATGCCCTTGTCCGGAACCGCCCGCACCTGCTCCTTGACCGCCTTCACCGCACGGCCCGCACCACCGCCTCCGGCGAACGCGTCATCGAGATCGACCCCGGCGACATCGACACGCACCGGGTAGATCGTGGTGAACCAGCCCACCGTGCGCGACAGATCGGCACCCGGGACCACCGCCTCCTCACGGCCATGGCCCTCCATGTTCACCAGCACCGACGGCTCCACACCGCCACGAGCCCGCCGCCACGCCGCGACCGCCAGCGCCAGACCCGCCAGCAGCCCCTCGTGGGGGCCGCAGCGGAACGCGGACGGCAGCTTGGTCAGCAGCGTCTCGGTCACCTCGGCGGACAGCCGCACCTGAGTGCGGTCCACCGTGGACACGACATCGACCGCCGGGTCGAGGGGGCGTGAGCCGAGGACGGGGTCCGGCCCCTCCAGCACCGAGCGCCAGTACCCCAGCTCCGCGACGCGCTCCCCACACCGCGCCTCCTCGGCCAGCGCCGCACTCCACCGCCGTACCGACGTACCCACCCGCGACAACACCGGCACACGCCCGGCCGCCACCGCACCCCACGCCTCGACGAAGTCCGGCACCAGGATCCGCCACGACACACCATCGACCACCAGATGATGCGCCACCACCAGCAGACGCCCACCCGCCGCACCAACCGCACCCGCCACATCCGCGGGATCGGCTGTATCGGCCGCATCGGCCGCATCGGCCGCATCGGCCGCATCGGCCGCATCGGCCGGATCGGCCGGATCAAGCCACACGAACTGCAGCATCACCCCAGCCTCAGGATCCAGCCGGCCCAACGCCGCATCCAACTGGGCCGAGATCAGCCCACCCCACGCCCTCTCATCCACCACCCCCGCACACGACACCCGAGACACCAGAGCCGACACATCCACCGACCCCGGCTCACCCACCACCAAACCGGCCCCGGTCAGCCGCGACCGCCACACATCATGCCGGTCCACCACCGCACCCAACGTGGCGACCAGACCCCCACGATCCACACCGGCAGGCAGATCCAGCACCAGCCACTGCCCATACCGCCCGAACGAGCCACCCCGCTCCAGCATCCACTCCCCGACCGGAAGCAGACCCGCCTCGCCCACACCACCACCCTCAAGCTCCTCCAGCACACCCACCGCATCCAGGCCGCCGTTCGCCACGGCCACCACCGCCAGCGCCGCCACCGTCCGCGCCTCGAAAACCTCCCGCGGCGTGACCACCACACCCGCCTGACGCGCCTGCGTCACCACCTGGATCGAACGGATACTGTCCCCACCCAGAGCGAAGAAGTCGTCATCCACCCCCACCCGCTCCACACCCAGCACCTCAGCGAACACCCGCGCCAGCAACTCCTCCTCCACCGAGACCGGAGCCCGATACACCCCACCCGAGAACACCGGAGCCGGCAACGCCGCCTTGTCCACCTTGCCGTTCACCGTCAACGGCAACCCCTCCACCACCACAAACGCCGACGGCACCATGTACTCCGGCAACCGCTCCGCCACATGGCCGCGCAGATCCGAGGTCACGGCGTCGTGGTCCTGGTCCTCCGCACCGTCGAGGACCACGTATCCGACGAGTCGTTTGCCGGTGTCGGTCACATCCGGAGCATCCGCGCCAAAACCGTCGGAACGAGCGACGACCACAGCCTGCGCAACAGCCGGATGCGACACCAGCACCGACTCGATCTCACCCGGCTCCACCCGGAACCCACGCAACTGCACCTGATCATCACTACGCCCCACATACAACAACTCACCCGCAGCCGACCACCGCGCCACATCCCCCGTCCGATACAACCGCCCACCCGGCGTGAACGGATCAGCCACAAACCGCGACGCCGTCAACCCCGCCCGACCCCGATACCCCCGCGCCACACCACAACCCCCCACATACAACTCACCCACCACACCCGGCGGAACCGGCAACAACCCCCCATCCAGCACATACACCCGCGCATTCGCCAACGGCACACCAATCGGCGACACACCCCCCGGCCACACACCCCCCGACCCCAACTCCAACCGCGTCACATGCACCGTCGTCTCAGTGATCCCATACATATTGACCACCGACGCAACCCGCACCCCCGGCACCCACCAGCCCTCCACCCGGGCCGGATCCACCGCCTCACCACCCAACACCACCAACCGCAACGCCGACCCACCCACCGCACGCTCCGGACGCGCCCCGATCAACGCATAAAAAGCAGCAGGCGTCTGACTCAGCACCGTCACCTTCCGCTCCAGCAACACCTCCCACAAATCACCCGGAGACCGCACCACATCCCACGACACCACCACCGTCGTGCCACCCGTCAGCAACGCACCCCACATCTCCCACACCGAGAAATCAAACGCCTGCGAATGACACCACGCCCACACATCACCCCGCCCGAAACCAGCCCAACCCTCCACCCCCGAAAACAGCGACCACACACTCCCGAACGACACCCCCACACCCTTGGGAACACCCGTCGAACCAGACGTGTAAATCACATACGCCAAATGACCCGAACACAGCGGCGCAACCCGATCCGCATCACACGGCGCACGACCCACCCCCGGCCGCGCATCCTCCACAAACACCCGCGGCACACCCACCGCCGGCAACACCCGATCCGTCACCCGATCCGTCACCACCACCCGCGGCCGCGCATCCGCAAACACATACTCCAACCGCACCCCCGAATACTGCGGATCAACCGGCAAATACGCACCACCCGCCTTCGACACCGCCAACAAACCCACCACCAGATCCACCGTGCGCCCCGTCGCCACCGCAACGACCACATCCGGACCCACACCACGCCCGATCAACTCGAACGCCAACGCATTCGCCCGCGCATCCAACTCGCCATACGACAACGACACCGAACCAGCAACCACCGCCACCGCATCCGGCGACTCCACCACCCGCGCCTCAAACACCTCCGGCAACAACAACCCGGCACCCCCAACCACCGAGCCACCACCACCCACCACCAACGACCGCTCACCCTCCAACAACACATCCACCCGCCCCACCAACACACCAGGCTCAGCCACCACCCCCTCCAACACCCGCACAAACCGAGCCACCAACCCCTCAGCCGAACCCCGATCGAACAGGTCGAGGTCGTACTCGAGGAAGCCGCGGAACTCCCCGTCCACCTGCGCCATGATCAGGCTCAGGTCGAACTTCGCGACCCGGTTCACCGTCGGCTCGACGGACCACTCCAGGCCGGGCATCGCCACGACGGTGTCCGGTGACGCGATCGTGCTCTGCCACACGAACGCGACCTGGAACAGCGGGTGGTAGGACGTGGAGCGCTCCGGGTTGAGCAGTTCCACCAGCCGCTCGAACGGCACGTCCTGGTTGTCGTAGGCGGCCAGTGCCTTGTCCCGCACCTGGTCCACCACCTGCTCGAACGACCGCCGGCCCGACAGGTCGACGCGCAGCACCCAGTTGTTGACGAAGAAGCCGATCAGGTCGTTGAGGTCCTCGTCGGTGCGGCCCGCGATCGGTGAGCCCATGGTGACGTCGTCGCCGGCACCCAGCCGGGACAGCAGCACGGCGTAGGCCGCCTGCAGCACCATCGGCACCGTCGCGTTGTGTTTGAGCGCCAGCTCCTCGACCCGGGCGGACACCTCCGGTGCCACGGTGAACTCCACCGTCTCGCCACGCTGGCTGCGCCGTTGGGGGCGCGGCCGGTCGGTGGGCAGGGCCAGCGGCTGCGGGGCACCCGCCAGCTCCCGGCGCCAGTAGGCGACCTGGGCGGCGGCGACGCTCTCCGGGTCGTCCACGTCCCCCAGCAGTTCCTGCTGCCACAGCGTGTAGTCCGCGTACTGGACCGGCAGCGGCTCCCACTCCGGTTCCCGGCCCTGCGCCCGGAACACGTATGCCGTCGTCAGGTCGCGGGCCAGCGGTGCCATCGACGCGGCGTCACCGGCGATGTGGTGCATCAGGATGACGAGGACGTACTCCTGCGGACCCACCGCGAGCAGGCTGACCCGGATCGGGATCTCCGACTCCAGCTCGAACCGGTACGCCACCGCCTCCGCGACCGCGTCCGCCACCTGCTCCGGGGCCACCCTGCGGGTCGGAATGTCGATGGCGACCTCGTCGGCCGGCAGGATCCGCTGGAACGCCACACCCCGCTCGTCCTCACCGATCACCGTCCGCAGACTCTCGTGCCGCAGCACCACGTCCCGGACCGCGAGGGCCATCACGCCGGCGTCCACATCGGCCTTCAGGCGCAACACCACCGGCTGGTTGTACGTCTCCGACGGGCCCTCGAACCGGTACAGGAACCACAACCGGCTCTGCGCGAACGACAACGGGATCATGACATTACCTCTCGGAGATCGATTGGGTGCCGGCGCAGTCGGCTCGGGCCGGGTCGTTGCCTGGGCTACGGCTTCTGCGTCACCGGACCGGCAGCGCGGCCCGGTCCAGTTCGCCCGTCGGCGTCAGCGGCAGTCGCTCCACCGCCATGACCGCCGCGGGCACCATGTGTTCGGGCAGGCGGTCCGCCATGAAGGCCCGCAGTTCGTCCGCCACGTCCGCCGCCCCTGCGTCTGCGGCGGTGTCGGTGACGGCGTGGGCGTCGGTGACGGCGTCGGTGACGTCCGTGGGGACGATGTACGCGGCCAGTCCCCGCGTGCCGTCGGCGAGGTCATGCGGGACGACGGCCGCCCGCGCCACTCGCGGATGCTCCTCCAGCACCGCCCGGACGTCTGCGGGCTGGACCCGGAAACCACGGACCCGCACCTGGTCGTCGGTGCGGCCGACGTACACCAGCTCACCGGTCCGCGCCCTGCGGACCAGGTCACCGGTGCGGTACATCCGGCCACCGGCGGGGTCGAACGGGTTGGCCACGAAGCATGACGCCGTCAGGCCGGGGTGGTCCGGGTAGCCGCGGCCGAGACCGGCACCGGCGAGATACAGCTCGCCCGTCACCCGCGGCGGGACCGGCGCCAGTCCGGGACCCAGCACCAGCGCTTGGACGTCCGGCAACGGCTGCCCCAGGGGCGTGCTCCCGGTCGCGGTCCAGTCGTCCCCGTACGGGATCGCCAAGGTCGTGGCACAGCCGGTCTCCGGCTGCGCGTACCAGTTGAGCACCCGCACGCCCGGCAGTTCGGTGCGCACCCGGGTGACCAGTTCGGCCGGGAGCGCCTCGCCGGAGAACAGGACGGTGTCGATGCGGCCCGCCGGGCGGTCGGTCCGCGCGGCGAAGACGGAGGGCACCGTGCTGAGGACGGTCGTGCTCCAGGCGCCGTGCGCCGGCGAGCCCGCCGTGTCCCCGCTGACGTCGAGGCAGGCGCCCGTGGACAGGGCGGCGAACGCTTCGAGGATCCGTACGTCGAAACCCGCCGACCGGCAGGACACGATCCGCGCACCCGGCCCGATGCCGAGCTGGGCGGTCAGCCGCGCCACGACAGCGGTGACGTTCCGGTGGGTGATGGCCGTGCCGAGCGGGGCGGCGCCCGGTCCGGACGCGACGCCGGCGTACGCCAGGTGCTGCGGGCGCAGCGGCCGGCGCCGGTCGGCATCGGCCGGTGCGCGGTCCTCACCCTTCCGGGGATCGTCCAGCCACAGGTGCGGAACGTCCCACTCCGGGAGCGCGGCTGCGGCTTCGCGGTCGGTCACGACGGCCGACAGACCGGCCACGGCCGCCGCCCGGGCCGTGCCGGCGACCTGGTACGGCGCCTCGACCGGCAGGTACGCGCCGCCGGCCTTGGCCACCGCGAGCAGCGCCACCACCGACTCCAGCGGCCGCTTCGTCGCCACCGCCACCAGGCCGTCGGGCCCGACGCCCTTCTCGATCAGTTCGAACGCCAGGCGGTTGGCCCGGGCGTCCAGTTCGGCGTAGGTCAGCGATCGCGAGCCGTCCGTGACGGCGACCGCGTCGGGCGAGACGGCGACCGCGGCCTCGTACAACCCCGGCAGCGAGGACGGATCGTTCGCCGCCACCCGCGCCGGTCCGGCGGGTTCGGGCCGCTTCCGCTCCAGCAGCGACCGCTCCGCCGCGGTGAGCACCTCCACCGCGCCGACGGGCACCGCCGGGTCGGCGATGATCTGCTCCAGCACCCGCAGGTACCGCTCCGCCATCTGCTCGACGGCCGCCTGGTCGAACACGCCGCGCTGGTACTGCAGCGTCATCCGCAGCGGTTCCGGTGCCGCCATGAGGGTCATCGCGTAGTGGGTGCCCGTCGAGTACCGGAACCTGCTGATGGCCACGCCGGATTCGGACCCCGCCCCGCCTCCGGAGCCGTCCCACGGGTAGGACTCGAACACCACGACGCTGTCGAAGAGGGTCCGCAGGCCGGTGCCCTCCTGGATCTCCGCCAGGCTGTGGTGGTGATGGTCGAAGAGGACGCTCTGGCGGTCCTGCAGGTCCGTCAGCACCGTGGCCAGGGTGTCACCGGGGCTGTAGCGCACCCGGACCGGCAGGGTGTTGATGAACAGCCCCAGCATCTCGTCGACGCCGGCCAGCTGCGGCGGACGGCCGGAGACCGTCATCCCGAAGAGCACATCGTTACGGGCGGTCAGCTGGCCCAGCAGGATCGCCCACGCGCCCTGGACGACCGTGTTGATCGTCACGCCCATGTCGGCGGCGCGGCGTACGAGTTCGCGGGCGCCCTCGGAGGTCAGTCCCACCTCGACCCGGCCGATGCCGGCCGCGGTGTCCGCCTGCCGCGCCCGCGGCGCCAGGAGCGTCGGCTCCGTGACGCCCTCGAGTTCACCGGCCCACACCCGCGCGGACAGCTCACGGTCCTGCTGCGACAGCCACACCAGGAAGTCGCGGTAGTTCCGGGCGCGCGGCAGCCGCGAGGCGTCGCCGCGAGCCTCGTAGAGCTCGATCAGGTCCCGCAGCACCAGAGGCAGGGACCAGCCGTCGAACATCAAGTGGTGGCTGGTGACGACGAGTTCGAAGCTCTCCTCGTCCAGCCGGATCAGCGTGAGCCGGAACAGCGGCGCCAGCGCCGGATCGAAGTGCTCCCGCACATCGGCGGCCAGCAGTTCCTCCAGCCGGGCGGGGCGCTCGGCCTCGGGCAGGTCCCGCAGGTCGAACTCCTCCCACGGCAGCTCGACCCGCGCCGGGACGATCTGGACCGGTTCGCCGTCGGACACGAAGTCGAACGCCACGCGCAGGTTCGGGTGGCGGTCGAGCATCGCCTGTCCGGCCGCGCGCATCCGGTCCGGGTCCACGGGTCCGTCCAAGTGCAGTGTGAACTGCATCTGGTAGGGGTCGTACTCCTTGCCGACCAGCATCACGTGGAACAGCAGTCCGGACTGCATGGCCGTCAGCGGCCACAGGTCCACCGGGTGCGGGTGGCGCGCCTCCACGGCCTCGATCTCGGCCTGGCCCAGCGAGACCAGTGCGAGGTCCGAGGGGGTGAGGCCGCCCGCGCCCGGGCCGGCCGCGTGCCGGGCGAGACCGGTCAGGGCCTTCGTCCACAGGTCCGCCAGCTCCTGGACCTCCTCGCGGGTCAGGATCCCGCTCGCGAAGGTGAGCTGCGCGTTGAGGACCGGTCCCTGCTCGGTGTCGGTGACGACGGCGTTGATGTCGAGGGCGTGCGCGACCGGCATGTCGGCATCGAACTCGACGGACACGTCCTCGAACACGGGCAGCGGCGACCAGCCCCGGTCATCGGCGTTCCCGGACATGTCGGTGCCCGAGAAGCGGCCCAGGTAGTTGAAGCCGATCTGCCCGACCGGGAGCCGTGCCAGCTCGGGAGCGGTGTCGTCGTTCAGATACCGCAGCAGACCGTACCCGATGCCCTTGTCCGGAACCGCCCGCACCTGCTCCTTGACCGCCTTCACCGCACGGCCCGCACCACCGCCTCCGGCGAACGCGTCATCGAGATCGACCCCGGCGACATCGACACGCACCGGGTAGATCGTGGTGAACCAGCCCACCGTGCGCGACAGATCGGCACCCGGGACCACCGCCTCCTCACGGCCATGGCCCTCCATGTTCACCAGCACCGACGGCTCCACACCGCCACGAGCCCGCCGCCACGCGGCCACGGCCAGGGCCACTCCGGCGAGCAGTCCGTCGGCGGGGCCGCAGTGGAACGTCTCGGGCAGGGTGGTCAGCAGCGTCTCGGTCACCCCGGCGGGCAGCCGGAGCCGCACCTGGTCGGTGGTCGCCGCGATGTCACGTGCCGGGTCGAGGGGGCGTGAGCCGAGGACGGGGTCCGGCCCCTCCAGCACCGAGCGCCAGTACCCCAGCTCCGCGACGCGCTCCCCACACCGCGCCTCCTCGGCCAGCGCCGCACTCCACCGCCGTACCGACGTACCCACCCGCGACAACACCGGCACACGCCCGGCCGCCACCGCACCCCACGCCTCGACGAAGTCCGGCACCAGGATCCGCCACGACACACCATCGACCACCAGATGATGCGCCACCACCAGCAGACGCCCACCCGCCCCACCAACCGCACCCGCCACATCCGCGGGATCGGCTGTATCGGCCGCATCGGCCGCATCGGCCGCATCGGCCGCATCGGCCGCATCGGCCGCATCGGCCGCATCGGCCGCATCGGCCGCATCGGCCGCATCGGCCGGATCGGCCGGATCAAGCCACACGAACTGCAGCATCACCCCAGCCTCAGGATCCAGCCGGCCCAACGCCGCATCCAACTGGGCCGAGATCAGCCCACCCCACGCCCTCTCATCCACCACCCCCGCACACGACACCCGAGACACCAGAGCCGACACATCCACCGACCCCGGCTCACCCACCACCAAACCGGCCCCGGTCAGCCGCGACCGCCACACATCATGCCGGTCCACCACCGCACCCAACGTGGCGACCAGACCCCCACGATCCACACCGGCAGGCAGATCCAGCACCAGCCACTGCCCATACCGTCCGAACGAGCCACCCCGCTCCAGCATCCACTCCCCGACCGGAAGCAGACCCGCCTCGCCCACACCACCACCCTCAAGCTCCTCCAGCACACCCACCGCATCCAGGCCGCCGTTCGCCACAGCCACCACCGCCAGCGCCGCCACCGTCCGCGCCTCGAAAACCTCCCGCGGCGTGACCACCACACCCGCCTGACGCGCCTGCGTCACCACCTGGATCGAACGGATACTGTCCCCACCCAGAGCGAAGAAGTCGTCATCCACCCCCACCCGCTCCACACCCAGCACCTCAGCGAACACCCGCGCCAGCAACTCCTCCTCCACCGAGACCGGAGCCCGATACACCCCACCCGAGAACACCGGAGCCGGCAACGCCGCCTTGTCCACCTTGCCGTTCACCGTCAACGGCAACCCCTCCACCACCACAAACGCCGACGGCACCATGTACTCCGGCAACCGCTCCGCCACATGGCCGCGCAACTCGGCCACGATGTGGTCGGTGACGACGCCGTCCACGACGACCACGTCGTCGCGGAACTCCAGAACGCCGTCGATGGTGTCGCCGCCGGTGGCCGGCATCGACGCCGTCTGCGACTGCTGCGGAACGATGTAGGCGACGAGTCGTTTGCCGGTGTCGGTCACATCCGGAGCATCCGCGCCAAAACCGTCGGAACGAGCGACGACCACAGCCTGCGCAACAGCCGGATGCGACACCAGCACCGACTCGATCTCACCCGGCTCCACCCGGAACCCACGCAACTGCACCTGATCATCACTACGCCCCACATACAACAACTCACCCGCAGCCGACCACCGCGCCACATCCCCCGTCCGATACAACCGCCCACCCGGCGTGAACGGATCAGCCACAAACCGCGACGCCGTCAACCCCGCCCGACCCCGATACCCCCGCGCCACACCACAACCCCCCACATACAACTCACCCACCACACCCGGCGGAACCGGCAACAACCCCCCATCCAGCACATACACCCGCGCATTCGCCAACGGCACACCAATCGGCGACACACCCCCCGGCCACACACCCCCCGACCCCAACTCCAACCGCGTCACATGCACCGTCGTCTCAGTGATCCCATACATATTGACCACCGACGCAACCCGCACCCCCGGCACCCACCAGCCCTCCACCCGGGCCGGATCCACCGCCTCACCACCCAACACCACCAACCGCAACGCCGACCCACCCACCGCACGCTCCGGACGCGCCCCGATCAACGCATAAAAAGCAGCAGGCGTCTGACTCAGCACCGTCACCTTCCGCTCCAGCAACACCTCCCACAAATCACCCGGAGACCGCACCACATCCCACGACACCACCACCGTCGTGCCACCCGTCAGCAACGCACCCCACATCTCCCACACCGAGAAATCAAACGCCTGCGAATGACACCACGCCCACACATCACCCCGCCCGAAACCAGCCCAACCCTCCACCCCCGAAAACAGCGACCACACACTCCCGAACGACACCCCCACACCCTTGGGAACACCCGTCGAACCAGACGTGTAAATCACATACGCCAAATGACCCGAACACAGCGGCGCAACCCGATCCGCATCACACGGCGCACGACCCACCCCCGGCCGCGCATCCTCCACAAACACCCGCGGCACACCCACCGCCGGCAACACCCGATCCGTCACCCGATCCGTCACCACCACCCGCGGCCGCGCATCCGCAAACACATACTCCAACCGCACCCCCGAATACTGCGGATCAACCGGCAAATACGCACCACCCGCCTTCGACACCGCCAACAAACCCACCACCAGATCCACCGTGCGCCCCGTCGCCACCGCAACGACCACATCCGGACCCACACCACGCCCGATCAACTCGAACGCCAACGCATTCGCCCGCGCATCCAACTCGCCATACGACAACGACACCGAACCAGCAACCACCGCCACCGCATCCGGCGACTCCACCACCCGCGCCTCAAACACCTCCGGCAACAACAACCCGGCACCCCCAACCACCGAGCCACCACCACCCACCACCAACGACCGCTCACCCTCCAACAACACATCCACCCGCCCCACCAACACACCAGGCTCAGCCACCACCCCCTCCAACACCCGCACAAACCGAGCCACCAACCCCTCAGCCGAACCCCGATCGAAGAGATCCAGGGCGTATTCGAGGCTGCCGTGCAGTCCTTCCCCGTCCGGCGTGTCGTCCTCGACCAGACGCACCGTGAGGTCGAACTTGGCCGTCTCGTTCGGGATCGGTTCGACGGACACCCGCAGGTCCGACGATGCGACCGGGGGCAGGACGTCCTTGTTCCAGACGAACGCGACCTGGAACAGCGGGTGGTAGGCCGTGGAGCGCTCCGGGTTCAGCAGTTCCACCAGCCGCTCGAACGGGAGGTCCTGATGGTCGTAGGCGGCCAGTGCCTTGTCCCGCACCTGGTCCACGACCTGCTCGAACGACCGCCGGCCCGACAGGTCGACGCGCAGCACCCAGTTGTTGGCGAAGTAGCCGATCAGGTCGTTGAGGTTCTCGTCGGTGCGGCCGGCGATCGGTGAGCCCATGGTGATGTCGTCGCCTGCACCCAGCCGGGACAGCAGGGTGGCCAGCGCGGCCTGGAACACGATCGGGGGTGTCGCGCCGTGCTTGTGCGCCAGCGCCTCGACGGCCGCGGTCAGCTCCGGAGAGATCCGGAACTCGACGGTGCCGCCGCGATGGCCGGCCCGCGCCGGGCGGGGCCGGTCGGAGGGCAGGGCCAGCGGCTGCGGGGCGCCCGTCAGCTCTCGCCGCCAGTAGGCCAGTTGACGGGACGCCAGGCTGTCGGGGTCCGACACCTCGCCCAGCAGATCACGCTGCCACAGCGTGTAGTCCGCGTACTGGGCGGGCAACGGCTCCCACTGCGGGGCCGCGCCACCCGAGCGTGCCTCGTAGGCCGTCGTCAGGTCACGGGCCAGCGGTGCGATGGAGGCGCCGTCGCTCGCGATGTGGTGCATCAGGATGACGAGGACGTACTCCTGCGGACCCACCGCGAGCAGGCTGACCCGGATCGGGATCTCCGACTCCAGCTCGAACCGGTACGCCACCGCCTCCGCGACCGCGTCCGCCACCTGCTCCGGGGCCACCCTGCGGGTCGGGACGTCGATGGCGACCTCGTCGGCCGGCAGGATCCGCTGGAACGCCACACCCCGCTCGTCCTCACCGATCACCGTCCGCAGACTCTCGTGCCGCAGCACCACGTCCCGGACGGCCCGCGTCAGCGCCTCGGCGTCCAGCGGGCCGCGCAGCCGCAGCGCCACCGGCAGGTTGTAGGTCACCGAGGGGCCCTCGAACCGGTACAGGAACCACAGCCGGCTCTGCGCGTACGACAGCGGCAGCCGCTCGGGGCGGCGCGTGACGGGCTCCACCTGGGGCCGGGCCTTCGCCCCCGATTCCACGTGTGCCGCCAGCCGTGCCACCGTCGGGTGGTCGAACACCGCCCGGACCGGCACCTCCGCCCCGAACGCCCGCCTGACCTTCCCGATCAACCGCGTCGCCCGCAGCGAATGACCACCCAGCGCGAAGAAGTCGTCGTCGACACCGACCCGGTCGACCTCCAGCACCTCCGCGAAGATGCCCGCCAACAGCTCCTCCGCCGCCGACCCCGGCGCACGGTACTCACCACCCGAGAACACCGGAGCCGGAAGAGCCGCCCGGTCCACCTTGCCGTTCACCGTCAACGGCAACTCCTCCAGCACCACGAACGCCGCCGGCACCATGAACTCCGGCAACCGCTCCGCCACGAACGCCCGCAGCCCCGCGGCCACCACCTCATGGCTCCCGCCCTCGGCACCCTCCACGACCACGTAGGCGACCAGCTGCCGGGAGCCGTCGGCGACGTCGGTCTCGCGGGCCACGACGACGGCCTGGGCGACGGCGGGGTGCGCCGTCAGGACGGCTTCGATCTCGCCGGGTTCGACACGGAAGCCGCGCACCTTGACCTGGGAGTCGTTGCGGCCGACGTAGACGATCTCGCCCGACGGCGTCCAGCGGACCAGGTCACCGGTGCGGTAGAGCCGCTCGCCGTCGCCGAACGGGGCGGCCACGAAGCGCGCCGCGGTCAGAGCGGGGCGGTGCAGATAGCCGCGTGCCAGACCGGCGCCCGCTATGTAGAGCTCACCGACGACGCCGGGCGGAACGGGGGCGAGGCCGCTGTCGAGGACGTAGCAGCGCATGTTGTCCAGCGGCACGCCGATCGGCACGCCCGCCGACAGGTCCTCGTCGCGGGAGAAGGCGTGCGTGACCGCGAAGGTCGTGGTCTCGGTGGGACCGTAGCCGTTGACCACCCGGATGTCCGGGCAGTGCCGCCACAACTGCCGCAGCGTGGCGGGGGGCAGTGCGTCGCCGCCCGCCCACAGCCCGGTCAGGCCCTGGAGGCACGTGGGGTCCTGGTCGACGACGGTGGCGAACAGGCCGACCGACAGCCACAGCGCCGTCAGGTGGTACGTGGTCACCAGCTCGCGCAGCACCACCGCGTCCATGTCGCCCGGCGGGGCCACGACCGCGCAGCCGCCGGTCAACAGCGGAGCCCAGACCTCGAAGGTGCTGGCGTCGAACGCCTGGGAGGAGTGGACCAGCACCCGGTGGCCACCGGCGAACTGCCGGTCCGCGGCCAGCGCGACGATGTCCTCGTGGGTGACCGCGACGCCCTTGGGCACACCTGTCGACCCGGAGGTGTACATGACGTAGGCGAGCCCCGAGGCCGCGCACGGCCCGGTGGGCCCGGTCGCCGGAAGGTCGTCTTCCCGGGCCTCGGCCTCGGCCTCGACGAGGGTGCGCACGGGGATCCCGGTCCCCGGCACGGCCCCCGCCGACTCCGCCGCCGCCAGCACCAGCACGGGCCGGGCGTCGGCGAGCACGAACTCAAGGCGCTCACGGGGGTAGTCCACATCGAGCGGAAGGTAGGCGGCGCCGGCCTTCAGCACCGCCAGCTGCGCCACGATCATGTCCGCCGACCGTGGGATGGCGAGCCCGACCAGCGTCTCCGGCCCGGCGCCCCAGCGGTTCAGGGCCGCCGCGAGCCGGTCGGAGCGGGCGTCGAGCTCCGCGTAGGTGAGCGTGGAGTCCGCCCACACCACCGCCGGCGCCTCGGGTGTCCGCGCCGCCTGGGCCGCGAACCGCTCCGGCACCGTGAGCGGCGCCGCCTCGCGTGCGGTGTCGTTCCAGTCCACGAGCACGAGCTGCCGCTCGGCCGGGTCCAGGACCCCGATCGCGGTGATCGGGGCCTCAGGGGCGGCCAGGGCCTGCTCCAGCACCCGTACGAAGCGGGCCGCGAGCCGTTCGACGGTGCTCCGCTGGAAAAGATCCGTCGCGTATTCCAGGAACCCGCGCAGCCCGCCGCTGCCGCGGTCGTCCACGGACAGCGTCATGGTGAGGTCGAACTTCGCGACCGGATTGCCCTCCGCCATGTTCATGTGCGGCTCGAAGGTCAGTCCCGGCGCCGCCAGCCGCGGCCACATGTCCTCGTGCCAGACGAACATCACCTGGAACAGCGGGTGGTAGGACGTGGAGCGCTCCGGGTTCAGCAGTTCCACCAGCCGCTCGAACGGGAGGTCCTGGTGGGCGTGGGCGGCCAGCGCCTTGTCCCGGACGCCGTCCACGAGTTCGGCGAACGACCTGTGCCGGGACAGGTCCGCGCGCAGCACCCAGTTGTTGACGAAGAACCCGATCAGGTCCTCCAGGTCCTGGTCGGTGCGCCCCGCGATCGGCGATCCGATCGCCACGTCGTCACCGGCGCCCAGCCGGGACAGCAGCACCGCCAGTGCCGACTGGAGCACGATCGGCGCCGTCGCGCCGTGCTCGCGCGCCAGCCGCTCCACCGCGTCGGCCAGCGGAGCCCCGATCGCGAACTCGATGGTGTCGCCGCGGTGGCTGACCCGTGCCGGGCGGGGCCGGTCGGCGGGCAGCGCCAGTGGCTGCGGCACGCCTGCCAGCTCCTGGCGCCAGTAGGCGAGTTGACGGCTCGCCAGGCTGTCGGGGTCCGACACCTCGCCCAGCAGGTCGCGCTGCCACAGCGTGTAGTCCGCGTACTGGACCGGCAGCGGGGCCCACTCCGGCTCCCGTCCGCCCACCCGGGCGGCGTACGCGGTCACCAGATCACGTGTCAGCGGCGCCATCGACCCGCCGTCACCGGCGATGTGATGCATCACCAGCACCAGGACCGTGTCGTCCGGGCCGCCCCGCAGCAGGCTCGCCCGGACCGGGATCTCCGCACGCAGATCGAAGCGGTGGTCCAGCGCCTCGGCGACCGCCGCGTTCATCCCGTCGGGTCCGACCGTGCGGGTCACGACCTCGGCCACGGTCTCGTCCGCCGGCATGATCCGCTGGTGGGCGACGGTGTCCTCGTCCTCGTCGAACACCGTGCGCAGGCTCTCGTGCCGCAGCACCACGTCCCGGAACGCCGCGGTCAGCGCCTCCTCGTCGACCGTTCCGTGCAACTGCAGCACGACCGGCAGGTTGTAGGTCACCGAGGGGCCCTCGAACCGGTACAGGAACCACAGCCGGCTCTGCGCGTACGACAGCGGCAGCCGCTCCGGACGCGGCACCGGCTCGACCCGCGGCCGCACCGGTACGGCGGAGTCCGCTCCCGGCCCCACATGGGCGACCAGCCGTGCCACCGTCGGGTGGTCGAACACCGCCCGGACCGGCACCTCCGCCCCGAACGCCCGCCTGACCTTCCCGATCAACCGCGTCGCCCGCAGCGAATGACCACCCAGCGCGAAGAAGTCGTCGTCGACACCGACCCGGTCGACCTCCAGCACCTCCGCGAAGATGCCCGCCAACAGCTCCTCCGCCGCCGACCCCGGCGCACGGTACTCACCACCCGAGAACACCGGAGCCGGAAGAGCCGCCCGGTCCACCTTGCCGTTCACCGTCAACGGCAACTCCTCCAGCACCACGAACGCCGCCGGCACCATGAACTCCGGCAACCGCTCCGCCACGAACGCCCGCAGCCCCGCGGCCACCACCTCATGGCTCCCGCCCTCGGCACCCTCCACGACCACGTAGGCGACCAGCTGCCGGGTGACCTCGCCCCTCGCCCGGTCGCCGGCGCCCTCCCGCGCGATCACGGCGGACCGGGTCACCTGCGGGTGTCCCGCCAGGACCGTGTCCACCTCCCCCGGTTCGATCCGGAAGCCGCGGATCTTCACCTGGCCGTCGGCGCGGCCGACGAACCGCAGCTCGCCGGAGCGGGTCCAGCGCACCAGGTCGCCGGTGCGGTAGAGCCGCTCGCCGTCGCCGAACGGGCTGGCCACGAAGCGCTCCGCGGTCAGAGCGGGGCGGCCGAGGTAGCCGCGTGCCAGGCCGGCACCCGCGACGTACAGCTCACCGACGACGCCGGGCGGAACCGGGACGAGACCGGCGCCCAGGACGTACACCCGTGTGTTGTCCATCGGCACACCGATCGGCACGCCCGAGGACACGTCCTCGTCGGAGCCCAGCACATGGGTGAGGCAGCAGGTCGTGATCTCGGTGGGGCCGTACGCATTGGAGATCAGCGTGTCCGGGCAGTGCGTGCGCATCTGCTCCACCGTGGTGACCGGCAGCACGTCACCGCCCGTCCACACCTGGGGCATCCCGGCCAGGCTCGCCGGATCCTGCTCGACGACGGCCGCGAACAGACCGGTCGGCAGCAGCGTGCTGGTCACCTGATGCGCGGATATCAGCCCGCGCAGTGCCACCGCGTCGATGTCCCCGGGCGGCGCCACGACCAGGCAGCCGCCGGTCAGCAGCGGGATCCAGATCTCCCAGGTGGAGGCGTCGAACGACAGCGACGAGTGCAGCAGCACCCGCCGCAGGCCGGCGAACCGCCGGTCGGTGGCCAGCGCCACGATGTCCTCGTGCGTGATCATCACGCCCTTGGGGCCACCGGTGGAACCGGACGTGTACATCACGTATGCGAGGCTCGACGGCGCGGCCGGGACGGCCGGTGCGGCCGGGACGGCCGGTGTGGCCACCGGCCCCGCGTCGTCGCCGCCGTGGGAGCCCCCGGCGGTGTCGAGGTCGGCGAACGTCAACGCCTTGATCCCCGTTTGCGGCAGCACCCCCACCGACTCGGCGGCCGCCAGCGCCAGCACCGGCTTCGTCTCGGCGAACATGAACTCCAGCCGCTCGGGCGGATAGTCCACGTTGACCGGGAAGTAGGCGGCACCGGCCTTCAGGATCGCGAACATCGCCACAAGGAGCTCTACCGACCGCGGGAACGCCAGCACGACCACGTCCTCGGGACCCACCCCGTGATCCGCCAGCCGCGCCGCCAGCCGCGTCGACCAGGCATCCAACTCGGCGTAGGTCAGCGTCCGTTCGCCGTACACGACCGCCGGTGCGTGCGGCGTGCGACGGACATGGGCACCGAACACGTCGACGATCGTCCCCGCCACCGGCTCGCACGCGGTGTCGTTCCACTCCTCCAGCACACGGTGCGCCAGCGTCCCGTCCATCATCTCGACCAGACTCACCGGGACATACGGGTCGTCGACGACCGTACGCACAAGGGTGAGCAGCTGCTCCAGGAACAGCTCCAGGTCCGCTCCGCCGTACGAGGTCGCGTTGCCGTCGACGTAGACGGACATCCCATTGCCGGGGCGCGCGTCCCCCAGCATCGTGATCGAGAGGTCCTGCACGGCCCCGAACCGGATGTCGGTGATGCAGCCGCGGGCATCGCCGAAGTCCAGCTCCTCGACCCACGGAATGATGTTCAGACTGTGGCCGAAGACATTACCGCCGGCGTTCGAGACGCCGATCGCATTGCGGATGTCGGAGATCTGCATCAGCCCGTGCATCGCGACGGTCCGCGTCTGCTCCACCACGTCCTGTGCCACGTCGACGAAGCTCGCCGTCACCGGAACGGAGACACGCATCGGCACCACGCCGGACATGAGCCCCGGTGAGGAGGCGCTCACGCCGGAGCGGTTCGCCCCGGCGACACAGAACACGAACTCCCGCAGCCCGCACATCCGGCCGAAGAAGACACCGGCCGCGCCCGAGAGCAGACCGCTGACCGACATCCCGAGCGACTCGGCGACCTGCTCCCACTCGGTCAGCTCGGCGCGCGAGACGACGGCACTGCGGCGCACCAGTTCGGGTCGGCTGGAGCTGCGTTCACCGGGCAGCCGGGCCGGGTCGGGGAGGTCGGCGAGATAGTCCCGCCAGAACGCCTGGTCGGCCGTGAACCGGTCGGAGGCCCGGTACCGGGCGTCCTCCTCGGCGATCACTCCGGCACCGCCGAAGGCCGGCCCCGGCGCCGGACGCCCCGTCCGCGCGGCCGCGTACAGGTCGGCGACGCGCGAGACGAGCATCGACATGCCGAAGCCGTCGGTCACCAGATGGTGGAACCCCATGAACAGCCAGAAGCGCGACTGCGAGAGCCGGATCGTCCCCGCCCGGAACAGGATGTCGCAGTCGAGGTCGAAGACGGTGGACGCGGCGGACTCCACGAGCGCCCGGGCCGCCGCCTCCGGGTCGGGTGCGGCGCTGACGTCGTGGTGGAACGGCGCCCATCCGTCGGCGTCGACGACGACCTGACGCAACCCGTCCTCGAACTCACGGAAGCTGACACGCAGGACTTCGGCCTCGTCCAGCAGGGTACGGAATACGGTGTCGAACAACGCGACGTCCGGAACACCCTCCGCCTCGGCCACGAGGCACGGGTTGTTGGGAATATCCGGCGCCAAACGCTGCGCCAGCCACAGCTCCTCCTGCGCCGACGACATACCGAACGAACGCGAAGGATGCATGTCTACCCTCTCGGAAGTCGCGCGGCATAACACAATCGAGGGCCGCGGCCGTAACTTAAAGCCGTGCGTTCAGCCCGATCAACCCTGGTCAGCCACGGGTCGACCAAGGGTCGGCCAGAGCCCGTCCAGAGCTCGGGCGGAAGGCCGGCCAGGTGGAAATGGCCGTTGATCAGCGCCGGTTCGACGTGCGGAAGCCGAAGCGGGGTCGGGTGCGGAACTTCCGCACCCGACCCCGAAACGGTGTCTGGAAGATTCGGCTGATCAAGCCCGGCCGGTCACCGGAATCAATTGCTGGTGAAGATGTTCGGCAAGGGCCTCGGACGTCGGATTACTGTAGACGAGCATCGCGGGCAGAGCCAGGTTGGTCGCGACCTGAAGGCGATTGCGCAATTGAATGCCGCCGAGGGAATCCAGGCCCAGATGCTGAATGGGCACCATCGCCTCCACGTCCTCGGCACGATCGTGACCGAGCACCGCTGCCACATGCGTGGTGACCAGCTCCACCAGCAGCCGGCGCTGCTCCTCCGGCTCGGCGCCGCGCAACCGGGACACCAGTTGCGAGGCCGACTCCCCGGCCGCCGCACTCCGACGCACCCTCGGCACCAGCTCTCCCAGCAGCTGGGGCAGTTCACCTGCGGCCGCCAGACGGCGCAGTGCCGACAGGTCCCACCGGACGCCCACCACGTGACCGGCGCCCCCGGACACCGCCGCGTCGAACAGCTCAAGGGCCTGCCCCGTACCGAGCGCCAGCACACCCTCGCCGCGCTTGCGCTCCACCCCCTCGGCACCGAGGTGCCCGGTCATCGCGCTGTCCAGCGCCCACAGGCCCCAGGAGATGGACTGTCCCGCAAGCCCCGACCCGCGCCGGTACTGGGCGAGCGCGTCCAGGAACGCGTTGGCCGCGGCGTAGTTGCCCTGCCCCGGACCACCAAGAACACCAGACAGCGAGGAAACAACGGAGAACAACGTCAGCGGCAGATCCTTCGTAGCCTCATGCAGATACCACGCCCCATCCGCCTTCGCCCCAAGAACCCCGTCAATCCGCTCAGGCGTCAAAGACCCGATCACACCATCGTCCAGCACCCCCGCCGCATGAACCACACCACGCAACTCGAACCCGTCCGGCACGGACGCCACCAAACCCGCCACCGCCGACCGATCCGACACATCACAAGCAACCACACGTACCTCAGCACCGGCCGCTTCCAGATCAGCCACCAACTCCGGCACACCCTCAGCCGCCACACCACGACGAGACGCCAGAACAACACATCCGGCACCGTGCACCTCCACCAACCGACGCGCCAACACCGCACCGACCCCACCGGTACCACCAGTGACGATCACCGCACCCTCCACGCCGACCACGCCCTCCACAGGCTCCGACAAGACAGCGCGGACCAGACGAGCCGCGTGCACCACGCCGTTGCGGACAACCACCTGCGGTTCACCCAGCCCGGCCACAGCAGCCACACCCGCCACATCGGCATCGGCATCAGTATCGATCAGCACGATCCGGCCGGGATTCTCCGACTGCGCCGACCGCACCAGCCCCCACACCGCCGACCCCGCCACATCACCGACGTCCTCACCCGGCAGACCAACCGCACCCCGCGTCACCACAGCAAGCACCGAACCCTCAGAAGAAGACGACGCCAGCCACGACTGCACCACCCCCAACACCCCATGCACCGCCTCATGCATCGAGGCGACCACACCACCACCCGACTTCGAAACCCACTCCCACACCACCACCGACGGCACCGAATCCCCACCCGACACCGACACCGGCACCGGCACCGGCACCGGCGACCAGCGAACGTCGTACAGACCGTTGGGGGCCGTACTCGCGGCGGCGGCCGCCATCGCCCGCTTCGACACCGGCCGCGTCACCAACGAGTCGATTCCCAGGACCAGGGCACCGGCCTCATCGGTGACCTGAATCGACACCGCGTCATCGCCGGCCGGGGCGATCCGTACGCGCACCGAGGACGCGCCCTCCACGCTGAGGGAGACGCCCTCCCAGGCGAAGGGAACGCGCACCTCGTCCGATTCCACGCCCGTGTCTCCGGCGTCCACCGCGCCCAGAAGCCGGGAGTGCACCACGGCGTCCAGCAGGGCGGGATGGATTCCGAACCCGCTCACGTCCATTCCGGACGGAACACTCACCTCGGCGAAGACTTCCTGACCCCGCCGCCAGGCCGCGCGCACACCTCGGAACACGGGTCCGTACCCGTAGCCCTGCCCGGCGAGTTCGTCGTAAGCCGCCTCCACGTCAACCGCTCGCGCTCCCACCGGAGGCCAACGCTTCACACCGAATGTGGGCGCCGACGCGACGGCCTGGTCCGTCACCACCGCCTGCGCGTGGAGCGTCCACGACCCATCGGTGTCGTCCGCCGGGCGGGAGTGGAACGACACCATGCGGTCACCGGACTGGTCGGCCTCGGCGACCGTGACGTTCAGCTGCACACCACCGGTCGTCGGCATCACGAGCGGCTGCTGCAGGGTCAGCTCCCTTACGACGGAGCAGCCCACCTGGTCGGCGGCGTGCAGCGCCAGTTCGACAAAGGCGGCACCCGGGACGATCACATGCCCGAACACGGTGTGGTCCGCCAGCCAAGGGTGGGTCCGCAGCGACTCCCGACCGGTCAGCAGCACGCCGTCAAGGGCGGGGAGCTCCGCCACCGCGCCCAGCATCGGGTGCGTTGCCGTGGTCAGCCCCGCGGATCCGACGTCCGTGGACTGGGCCGACTGCGTGACCCAGAAGCGCTTGTGCTGGAAGGGGTAGGTCGGCAGGTCGACCCACCGGCCGTCCGCACCGTAGACGGTCCAGTCCACCCGGCCGCCGGACACATACAGTTCGGCCGCGGAGCTGACGAAGCGGTCGAGGCCGCCCTCGCCACGGTGCAGCGTGCCCACGACCGTCGCGGGGCCCGCCGTCTCACAGATCTCCTCCAACCCCACGGTCAGCACCGGATGCGCGCTGACCTCGACGAGGAATCCGTGCCCGTCGGCGAGCGCGGCACGCGTGGCCTCCTCGAAGCGCACGGTCTGACGCAGGTTCTCGTACCAGTAGTTCGCGGTCAGTGCGGCCGTGTCGAGGACCGCTCCGGTCACCGTCGAGTAGAACGGAATCTCCGACGAACGCGGGACTACGTCGGCCAGCGACTTCAGGAGGCGTTCACGCAGCGTCTCCATCTGTGGCGAGTGCGAGGCGTAGTCCACCGCGATGCGCCGGAATCTGATCCCCGCCTCCTCGCAGTCGGCCAGGAACGCCTCCAACTCGTCGCAGGCGCCGGACACGACCGTCGTCGACGGGTTGTTCACCGCCGCCACCGTGAGCGTCGTCGTGTCCGTCAGTCCTGCGCGGACCGCGGACACCGGGGCCATGACCGACACCATCGTGCCGGTGCCGGCCACCTCGGTCAGGGCGATGGACCGCAGCAGCACGGTGCGTGCCGCATCCTGGAGGCTCAGGCCTCCGGCGACGTAGGCGGCGGCGATCTCTCCCTGCGAGTGCCCGATCACCGCGTCCGGCACGATCCCGAACGACCGCCACTGCGCCGCCAGCGACACCATGATCGCGAAGAGGACCGGCTGGACGACGTCGACGCGGTCGATGTCCGGGGCGTCGGGTTCCCCACGCAGCGCATCGAGCAGCGACCAGTCGACGAACTCGGCGAAGGCTTCGGCGCAACGGTTCATCTCCGCGGCGAAGACGGGTGAGGTATCCATCAACTCACGGCCCATGCCCAGCCACTGAGAACCCTGACCCGGAAACACGAACACGACTCCGCCGCCACTGCCCGCACCGGCGGGGACGGAGCCGGTCACCACGCCCGGGTTCTCACGGTCGGCGGCAAGGTCGGTGAGCGCAGTCACCAACTCCCGACGGTCGGCACCCGAAACCACCGCCCGATGCTCGAACACCGAACGACACGACAGCGAAAACGCCACATCAGCAATACCGGCTTCGAAACCCTCCCCGGCAAGCCAGTCGGCCAACACCCCCGCCTGCCCGACCAACGCCTCCCGCGTCCTACCCGACAACACCCACACACCACCCGCCGAAGCGGAATCCGGAGTAGAGGAGGTAGAGGTGGTGGTGACCTCCGCGGTGATCTCCGGGGCCTGCTCGATAATGACGTGCGCGTTCGTACCCGACAGACCGAACGAAGAGACCGCGGCACGGCGCGGGCGGTCCACCTCCGGCCACGCACGCTCAGCCCTCAGCAGTTCCACACGCCCCGCAGTCCAGTCCACCCGCGAAGAAGGCGCATCCACATGCAGCGTCCGCGGCAGCACCCCCCGCCGCAACGCCTCAACCACCTTGATCACACCACCCACACCCGCAGCCGCCTGCGTGTGCCCCACATTCGACTTCAGCGACCCCAGCCACAACGGCTCCGCACCAGCCGGACGCTGACCATAAGTGGCAAGCAACGCCTGCGCCTCGATCGGATCCCCCAGCACCGTCCCGGTGCCATGCGCCTCCACCACATCCACATCGGCCACACCCAGCCCCGCCGACGCCAGCGCAGCACGAATCACCCGCTGCTGCGAAGGACCATTCGGAGCCGTCAAACCATTCGACGCACCATCCTGATTCACCGCCGAACCCGCCACCACCGCCAACACCGGATGACCATTGCGACGGGCATCCGACAGCCGCTCCAACAGCAGCACACCCGCGCCCTCACCCCAACCGGTACCGTCCGCACCCTCCGCAAACGCCTTGCACCGGCCATCCACCGCAAGACCACGCTGCCGCGAGAACTCCACAAACGTCTCCGGCGTCGCCATCACCGTCACACCACCGGCAAGCGCCACATCACACTCACCCGCACGCAACGCCTGCACCGCAAGATGCAACGCCACCAACGACGACGAACACGCCGTATCCACCGACACCGCAGGCCCCTCAAGCCCCAGCACATACGACACCCGGCCGGATATAACCGACCCCATGACGCCTGTACTGAATGCTTCGGCGCCGTCGGCTATACCGTCACCAGCCCTGATGTAGTCCTGGGACATCACGCCGGCGAAGACTCCGGTCCGCGACCCCCGCAGACCGGCCGGGTCGATACCGGCCCGCTCGATCGCCTCCCAGCACACCTCCAGCATCAACCGCTGCTGCGGATCCATCGCCACAGCCTCACGCGGCGAAATCCCGAAGAAGGCGGCATCGAAACCCGCCGCATCGGCAAGGAACCCACCCCGGCGTACGTAGGTCTTGTCCCACGCCTCGGGATCCGGATCGAACACCGCGTCCACGTCCCAGCCGCGGTCGGACGGGAAGTCCCCGATGCCGTCCGCGCCGGACGACACCAGATCCCACAGACCCTCCGGAGACACCACACCCCCCGGATAACGACACCCCATCCCCACCACCACAACAGGGTCGGTGCCCAGGTCGGGCATCGTGGACGCAGGGAGCTCCGGGGCCGCGGCCGTGAGCTGGTCACCCGGCATCAACTGCTCAAGCAGAAAGTCCGCCAGGACCTGCGAGGTGGGGTAGTCGAAGACGAGCGATGCCGGGAGGCTCAGCCCGGTCGCGTTCTGAAGTCGGTTACGGACGCTGATACCGCCCAGGGAATCGAGCCCGAGATCCTTGAACGCCACAGTGGCACCCACCGCAGCGGCACGATCGTGCCCCAGCACCGCCGCCACGTGCGTGGTGACCAACTCGGTCAACAGCCGGCGCCGCCCGGCCAGGTCGACTGTCCGGAGCCGGGACACCAACTGCGACACCGACTCCCCCACCGCCGCGGTCCGGCGCACCGCAGGCACCAGATCCGTCAGCAGCGGAGCCAGCTCACCGGCACCCGCCAGACGACGCAACGCAGGCAGATCCCACCGAACGCCCACCACATGCCCCGCGCCCCCGGACACCGCCGCGTCGAACAGTTCCTCTGCCTGTGTCCCGCTCAGCGGCAGCACACCGCCGGCACGAATCTGCGCGATCTCTTCCGCATCCAGTCGACCGCCCATGCCACCGTGTTCGGCCCACAGGCCCCAGGAGATGGACTGTCCCGCAAGCCCCGACCCGCGCCGGTACTGGGCGAGCGCGTCCAAGAACGCGTTGGCCGCGGCATAGTTGCCCTGCCCCGGACCACCAAGAACACCAGACAGCGAGGAAACAACGGAGAACAACGTCAGCGGCAGATCCTTCGTAGCCTCATGCAGATACCACGCCCCATCCGCCTTCGCCCCAAGAACCCCGTCAATCCGCTCAGGCGTCAAAGACCCGATCACACCGTCATCCAGCACCCCCGCCGCATGAACCACACCACGCAACTCGAACCCATCAGGCACGGACGCCACCAAACCCGCCACCGCCGACCGATCCGACACATCACAAGCAACCACACGTACCTCGGCACCGGCCGCTTCCAGATCAGCCACCAACTCCGGCACACCCTCAGCCGCCACACCACGACGAGACGCCAGAACAACACATCCGGCACCGTGCACCTCCACCAACCGACGCGCCAACACCGCACCGACCCCACCGGTACCACCAGTGACGATCACCGCACCCTCCGCGCCGACCACGCCCTCCACAGGCTCCGACAAGACAGCGCGGACCAAGCGAGCCGCGTGCACCACGCCGTTGCGGACAACCACCTGCGGTTCACCCAGCCCGGCCACAGCAGCCACACCCGCCACATCGGCATCGGCATCGGCATCAGTATCGATCAGCACGATCCGGCCGGGATTCTCCGACTGCGCCGACCGCACCAGCCCCCACACCGCCGACCCCGCCACATCACCGACGTCCTCACCCGGCAGACCAACCGCACCCCGCGTCACCACAGCAAGCACCGAACCCTCAGAAGAAGACGACGCCAGCCACGACTGCACCACCCCCAACACCCCATGCACCGCCTCATGCATCGAGGCGACCACACCACCACCCGACTTCGAAACCCACTCCCACACCACCACCGACGGCACCGAATCCCCACCCGACACCGACACCGGCACCGGCGACCACGCCACCTCATAAAGACCATCCGGAGTGGTGCTGACAGCAGCGGCGGCCAACGCCTCCTGCGACACCGGCCGCGTCACCAACGAGTCGATTCCCAGGACCAGGGCACCGGCCTCATCAACGACCTGCACCGACGCCGCATCAGGCCCAGCCGGTGCAATCCGCACCCGCACCGAGGACGCACCCACCGCATGCAGCGAAACCCCCTCGAACAGGAACGGGACCCGCACCCCGTCCACCCCCGAGCCCGACCCCGCAGCGATCAGGAGCGGGCTATGGACCACCGCGTCCAACAGAGCAGGATGGATCCCGAACCCGCTCAGGTCCACTCCGACCGGAGTGCTGACCTCAGCGAAGATCTCCTCGCCTCGCCGCCAGACCCCGCGCACCCCGCGGAACACCGGCCCATACCCATAGCCCTGACCGGCAAGCCCCTCATACGCAGACTCGACATCGACCACCCGCGCCCCCACCGGCGGCCACACCGACTCCGACCACACCTGCCCATCCGCAACAGCAGGACCCAGCACTCCCTGGGCGTGCAACTGCCACGGCCCCTCACCAGCATCCGAACGGCCGTGAATCCCCACCTGACGCAGTCCCGCATCATCCGGTTCGCCGACCACCACATGGACCTGGACACCACCACGATCCGGCAACAACAAAGGCGCCGTCACCGCCAGCTCCCGCACCACCGGACACGCGACCTCATCACCCGCCCGCACCGCCAGCTCCACCCACACCGACGCCGGCACCATCACACGCCCAAACACCTCATGATCAGCCAGCCACGACTGACCACCCCGGGACAACTGCCCCGTCAACACCACACCCGAAGACCCCGGAGAAGCCACCACCGCACCCAGCACCGGATGCCCCGCCGCAACCAAACCCACAGCAGCGGGATCCCCAGACCGCACGGAGGGCGTCAGCCAAAAACGCTCACGCTGAAACGCATACGTCGGCACCCCCACCCACCGACCACCCTCACACCACCGAGCCCACGACACCGGAAGACCAGACACAAACAACTGCCCCAGCCCCGACACCAACGCCCGCGACTCCACACCACCACGCCGCAACAACGACACCACAACCGGCGCCCCGACCCCCTCAACCCCCTCCACGGTCGCCGACACCGCAGACACCAACACCCCAGGCCCCAACTCAACAAAAACACCAGCACCCCGCCCCGCCAAAAACCTCACCGAATCAGCAAACCGCACCCCCTCCCGCGCATGCCGCACCCAATAATCCGCCGACCCATACCCCAACCCCACATCCGCCAACTGCCCCGACACATTAGAAACCAGCCCCACCCCACCAACCGGAGCCACCACCCCAACCCCAGCCGCAACCTCCCGAAACTCCTCCAACACCGAATCCAACAACGGCGAATGAAACGCATGCGACACCGCCAACGCACGCGTCGAACAACCAACCCGCTCCAACTCCACAACAGCAGCATCAACCGCAGCCCCAGCCCCCGAAATCACCACCGAACCCGGAGAATTCACCGCCGCCACAACCACCGGCCCCAAATCCCCCGACACACCCCCCAAAACCTCCTCCACCACCTCAACCCGACCCGACACCGCCACCATCACACCAGCCCCAGCCCCCTGCATCACCCGCCCACGCGCCACCACCAAACGCGCAGCATCCTCCAACGACAACATCCCCACCACATGCGCCGCAGCAATCTCCCCCACCGAATGCCCCACCACAAAATCCGGCGACACACCCCACGACCGCAACACACGAAACAACGCCACCTCAACCGCAAACAAAGCAGGCTGCGCAAACTCCGTCCGCTCCAACAACCCCCCATCACAACCCCACATCACATC
This sequence comes from Streptomyces sp. PSU-S4-23, assembly GCF_055632315.1. Lineage (NCBI taxonomy): Bacteria > Bacillati > Actinomycetota > Actinomycetes > Kitasatosporales > Streptomycetaceae > Streptomyces > Streptomyces sp. PSU-S4-23. The sequence continues at coordinate 3,079,261 of NZ_JBVMUU010000002.1, forward strand.
CAACAACCGATGCCCCCACCACCGGTCAACCTCACCCGCAACCACCTCCAACTCAGCAGCAAACTCAGGAACCGAAGCAGCCAACTCCCGCCCCATCCCCAACCACTGAGAACCCTGACCCGGAAACACGAACACGACTCCGCCGCCACTGCCCGCACCGGCGGGGACGGAGCCGGTCACCACGCCCGGGTTCTCACGGTCGGCGGCAAGGTCGGTGAGCGCAGTCACCAACTCCCGACGGTCGGCACCCGAAACCACCGCCCGATGCTCGAACACCGAACGACACGACAGCGAAAACGCCACATCAGCAGTACCGGCTTCGAAACCCTCCCCGGCAAGCCAGTCGGCCAACACCCCCGCCTGCCCGACCAACGCCTCCCGCGTCCTACCCGACAACACCCACACACCACCCGCCGAAGCGGAATCCAGGGTGGGGATATCTACGGCGGTCTCTGCGGCGGTCTCCGGGGCCTGCTCGATGATGACGTGCGCGTTCGTACCCGACAGACCGAACGAAGAGACCGCGGCACGGCGCGGGCGGTCCACCTCCGGCCACGCACGCTCAGCCCTCAGCAGTTCCACACGGCCGGCGGACCAGTCCACCCGCGAAGAAGGCGCATCCACATGCAGCGTCCGCGGCAGCACCCCCCGCCGCAACGCCTCAACCACCTTGATCACACCACCCACACCCGCAGCCGCCTGCGTGTGCCCCACATTCGACTTCAGCGACCCCAGCCACAACGGCTCCCCACCAGCCGGACGCTGACCATAAGTGGCAAGCAACGCCTGCGCCTCGATCGGATCTCCGAGAACGGTGCCGGTGCCGTGCGCCTCCACCACGTCCACATCGGCCACACCCAGCCCCGCCGACGCCAGCGCAGCACGAATCACCCGCTGCTGCGAAGGACCATTCGGAGCCGTCAAACCATTCGACGCACCATCCTGATTCACCGCCGAACCCGCCACCACCGCCAACACCGGATGACCATTGCGTCGGGCATCCGACAGCCGCTCCAACAGCAGCACACCCGCGCCCTCACCCCAACCGGTACCGTCCGCACCCTCCGCAAACGCCTTGCACCGGCCATCCACCGCAAGACCACGCTGCCGCGAGAACTCCACAAACGTCTCCGGCGTCGCCATCACCGTCACACCACCGGCAAGCGCCACATCACACTCACCCGCACGCAACGCCTGCACCGCAAGATGCAACGCCACCAACGACGACGAACACGCCGTATCCACCGACACCGCAGGCCCCTCAAGCCCCAGCACATACGACACCCGGCCGGATATGACCGACCCCATCACACTGGTGCTGAAGCCCTCGGCGCTGTCGCCCGCCGCGTCTCCTAGCTGGGCGTAGTCCTGGGACATCACGCCGGCGAAGACTCCGGTCCGCGACCCCCGCAGACCGGCCGGGTCGATACCGGCCCGCTCGATCGCCTCCCAGCACACCTCCAGCATCAACCGCTGCTGCGGATCCATCGCCACAGCCTCACGCGGCGAAATCCCGAAGAACCCCGCGTCAAAACCCGCCACATCGGCAAGGAACCCACCCCGGCGTACGTAGGTCTTGTCCCACGCCTCGGGATCCGGATCGAACACCGCCTCCACATCCCAGCCGCGGTCCGACGGAAACTCACCGATGCCATCCCCACCCGACGACACCAGATCCCACAGACCCTCCGGAGACGCCACACCCCCCGGATAACGACACCCCATCCCCACCACCACAACAGGGTCCGAGTTCTTCGCGAGTAGCCGCTCGTTCTCGGCACGCACTGTTTCGATCTCGAGCAGAGAGTTGCGCAGCGCTTCGACGAGCTTTTCTTCCCGGGTCGCCATCAGTTGTCACTCTTCCTGCTCTGAGAAATGCCAAGTCCCATGTCGATCAGCGCGTCCACGTCCATCTCCCGTATGGACTCCCGTCGGTCGTGCACTTCGGGTTCGCCGTCGAACAAGTCGTTCTGAGCTTCAGCAAGCTTCAGCAGCCGCTCGATGATCGCCGCATCACCGGGCCGAGCAAGCGGCACGGTATGCAGCAGTCGGCGGACGTCCTTCATGTGCGTCGGGCCGGGATCGGTTTGGCTGTTGTCCGGCATGAGTTGCTCAAGCAGGAAGTCCGCCAGCACCTGTGGGGTGGGGTAGTCGAAGACGAGCGAGGCGGGAAGGCTCAGCCCGGTCGCGTTCTGAAGTCGGTTACGGACTCCGATACCGCCAAGAGAATCCAGTCCGAGATCCTTGAACGGCGCGGTGGCTCCCACCGCATCGGCGCGGTCATGACCGAGCACGGCCGCCACATTCGAGGACACCAGCTCGGTCAACAACTTGCGTCGGCCGGCCGGATCGACTGTCCGGAGCCGGGACACCAACTGCGACACCGACTCCCCCACCGCCGCGGTCCGGCGCACCGCAGGCACCAGATCCGTCAGCAGCGGAGCCAGCTCACCGGCACCCGCCAGACGACGCAACGCAGGCAAATCCCACCGAACGCCCACCACATGACCCGCGCCCCCGGACACCGCCGCGTCGAACAGTTCCTCTGCCTGTGTCCCGCTCAGCGGCAGCACACCGCCGGCACGAATCTGCGCGATCTCTTCCGCATCCAGTCGACCGCCCATGCCACCGTGTTCGGCCCACAGGCCCCAGGAGATCGACTGTCCCGCAAGCCCCGACCCACGCCGGTACTGGGCGAGCGCGTCCAAGAACGCGTTGGCCGCGGCATAGTTGCCCTGCCCCGGACCACCAAGAACACCAGACAACGAGGAAACAACGGAGAACAACGTCAGCGGCAGATCCTTCGTAGCCTCATGCAGATACCACGCCCCATCCGCCTTCGCCCCAAGAACCCCGTCAATCCGCTCAGGCGTCAAAGACCCGATCACACCATCGTCCAGCACCCCCGCCGCATGAACCACACCACGCAACTCGAACCCATCCGGCACGGACGCCACCAAACCCGCCACCGCCGACCGATCCGACACATCACAAGCAACCACACATACCTCGGCACCGGCCGCTTCCAGATCAGCCACCAACTCCGGCACACCCTCAGCCGCCACACCACGACGAGACGCCAGAACAACACATCCGGCACCGTGCACCTCCACCAACCGACGCGCCAGCACCGCACCGACCCCACCAGTACCACCGGTGACGATCACCGCACCCTCCACGCCGATACCGACATCGGCCTGCGGCGCCAGGACAGCACGAACCAAACGAGCCGCGTGCACCACACCGTCACGAACCACCACCTGCGGTTCACCCAGCCCGGCCACAGCAGCCACACCCGCCACATCGGCATCGGCGTCAGTATCGATCAGCACGATCCGGCCGGGATTCTCCGACTGCGCCGACCGCACCAGCCCCCACACCGCCGACCCCGCCACATCACCGACGTCCTCACCCGGCAGACCAACCGCACCCCGCGTCACCACAGCAAGCACCGAACCCTCAGAAGAAGACGACGCCAGCCACGACTGCACCACCCCCAACACCCCATGCACCGCCTCATGCATCGAGGCGACCACACCACCACCCGACTTCGAAACCCACTCCCACACCACCACCGACGGCACCGAATCCCCACCCGACACCGACACCGGCGACCACGCCACCTCGTACAGACCGTTGGGGGCCGTACTCGCGGCGGCGGCCGCCATCGCCCGCTTCGACACCGGCCGCGTCACCAACGAGTCGATTCCCAGGACCAGGGCACCGGCCTCATCAACGACCTGCACCGACGCCGCATCAGGCCCAGCCGGTGCAATCCGCACCCGCACCGAGGACGCACCCACCGCATGCAGCGAAACCCCCTCGAACAGGAACGGGACCCGCGCCCCGTCCACCGCCGAGCCCGACCCCGCAGCGATCAGGAGCGGGCTATGGACCACCGCGTCCAACAGAGCGGGATGGATCCCGAACCCAGCGACGTCCGTAGCAGCCGACATACTCACTTCGGCGAAGATCTCCTCGCCTCGCCGCCAGACGGCACGCACGCCGCGGAACACCGGCCCATACCCATGCCCCTGGCCGGCAAGCCCCTCATACGCAGACTCGACATCGACCACCTGCGCCCCCACCGGCGGCCACACCGACTCCGACCACTTCTCCCAAACGGTGGAAGACTCCTGAGAAGGTGCCAGCACTCCCTGGGCGTGCAACTGCCACGGCCCCTCACCAGCATCCGAACGGGAATGGATCTCCACGGCACGCAGATCACCGTGCTCGGGCTCGCCGACCACCACATGGACCTGGACACCACCACGATCCGGCAACAACAAAGGCGCCGTCACCGCCAGCTCCCGCACCACCGGACACGCGACCTCATCACCCGCCCGCACCGCCAGCTCCACCCACACCGACGCCGGCACCATCACACGCCCAAACACCTCATGATCAGCCAGCCACGACTGACCACCCCGGGACAACTGCCCCGTCAACACCACACCCGAAGACCCCGGAGAAGCCACCACCGCACCCAGCACCGGATGCCCCGCCGCAACCAAACCGGCACTACCCACATCACTCACCCGCGTGGAGGGCGTCAGCCAAAAACGCTCACGCTGAAACGCATACGTCGGCACCCCCACCCACCGACCACCCTCACACCACCGACCCCACGACACCGGAAGACCAGACACAAACAACTGCCCCAGCCCCGACACCAACGCCCGCGACTCCACACCACCACGCCGCAACAACGACACCACAACCGGCGCCCCGACCCCCTCAACCCCCTCCACAGTCGCCGACACCGCAGACACCAACACCCCAGGCCCCAACTCAACAAAAACACCAGCACCCCGCCCCGCCAAAAACCTCACCGAATCAGCAAACCGCACCCCCTCCCGCGCATGCCGCACCCAATAATCCGCCGACCCATACCCCAACCCCACATCCGCCAACTGCCCCGACACATTAGAAACCAGCCCCACCCCACCAACCGGAGCCACCACCCCAACCCCAGCCGCAACCTCCCGAAACTCCTCCAACACCGAATCCAACAACGGCGAATGAAACGCATGCGACACCGCCAACGCACGCGTCGAACAACCAACCCGCTCCAACTCCACAACAGCAGCATCAACCGCAGCCCCAGCCCCCGAAATCACCACCGAACCCGGAGAATTCACCGCCGCCACAACCACCGGCCCCAAATCCCCCGACACACCCCCCAAAACCTCCTCCACCACCTCAACCCGACCCGACACCGCCACCATCACACCAGCCCCAGCCCCCTGCATCACCCGCCCACGCGCCACCACCAAACGCGCAGCATCCTCCAACGACAACATCCCCACCACATGCGCCGCAGCAATCTCCCCCACCGAATGCCCCACCACAAAATCCGGCGACACACCCCACGACCGCAACACACGAAACAACGCCACCTCAACCGCAAACAAAGCAGGCTGCGCAAACTCCGTCCGCTCCAACAACCCCCCATCACAACCCCACATCACATCCAACAACCGATGCCCCCACCACCGGTCAATCTCACCCGCAACCACCTCCAACTCAGCAGCAAACTCAGGAACCGAAGCAGCCAACTCCCGCCCCATCCCCAACCACTGAGAACCCTGACCCGGAAAAACAAACACCACACCACCAGGCCCACCACCACGCGAAACCCCAGCCACCACCCCCGAATTCTCACGATCAGCAGCAAGGTCGGTGAGCGCAGCCACCAACTCCCGACGGTCGGCACCCGAAACCACCGCCCGATGCTCGAACACCGACCGACACGACAGCGAAAACGCCACATCAGCAGTACCGGCTTCGAAACCCTCCCCGGCAAGCCAGTCGGCCAACACCCCCGCCTGCCCGGCCAACGCCTCCCGCGTCCTGCCCGACAACACCCACACACCACCCGCCGAAGCGGAATCCAGAGTGGGGATATCTACGGCGGTCTCTGCGGCGGTCTCCGGGGCCTGCTCGATGATGACGTGCGCGTTCGTACCCGACAGACCGAACGAAGAGACCGCGGCACGGCGCGGGCGGTCCACCTCCGGCCACGCACGCTCCGCCCTCAGCAGTTCCACACGCCCCGCAGACCAGTCCACCCGCGAAGAAGGCGCATCCACATGCAGCGTCCGCGGCAGCACCCCCCGCCGCAACGCCTCAACCACCTTGATCACACCACCCACACCCGCAGCCGCCTGCGTGTGCCCCACATTCGACTTCAGCGACCCCAGCCACAACGGCTCCCCACCAGCCGGACGCTGACCATAAGTGGCAAGCAACGCCTGCGCCTCGATCGGATCTCCGAGAACGGTGCCGGTGCCGTGCGCCTCCACCACGTCCACATCGGCCACACCCAGCCCCGCCGACGCCAGCGCAGCACGAATCACCCGCTGCTGCGAAGGACCATTCGGAGCCGTCAAACCATTCGACGCACCATCCTGATTCACCGCCGAACCCGCCACCACCGCCAACACCGGATGACCATTGCGACGGGCATCCGACAGCCGCTCCAACAGCAGCACACCCGCGCCCTCACCCCAACCGGTACCGTCCGCACCCTCCGCAAACGCCTTGCACCGGCCATCCACCGCAAGACCACGCTGCCGCGAGAACTCCACAAACGTCTCCGGCGTCGCCATCACCGTCACACCACCGGCAAGCGCCACATCACACTCACCCGCACGCAACGCCTGCACCGCAAGATGCAACGCCACCAACGACGACGAACACGCCGTATCCACCGACACCGCAGGCCCCTCAAGCCCCAGCACATACGACACCCGCCCCGACACCACAGAGCCCATCACACCAGTGCCGAAGCCTTCGGTACTGTCGCCCGCCGCCTCCCCCAGCTGGGCGTAGTCCTGGGACATCACGCCGGCGAAGACTCCGGTCCGCGACCCCCGCAGACCGGCCGGGTCGATACCGGCCCGCTCGATCGCCTCCCAGCACACCTCCAGCATCAACCGCTGCTGCGGATCCATCGCCACAGCCTCACGCGGCGAAATCCCGAAGAACCCCGCGTCAAAACCCGCCACATCAGCCAGGAACCCACCCCGGCGCACATACGACTTCCCCGAAACCCCAGGATCCGGATCGAACACCGCCTCCACATCCCAGCCGCGGTCCGACGGAAACTCACCGATGCCCTCCCCACCCGACGACACCAGATCCCACAGACCCTCCGGAGACACCACACCCCCCGGATAACGACACCCCATCCCCACCACCACAACAGGGTCGGTGCCCAGGTCGGGCATCATGGGAGCCGGGGCCGCAGGAGTTGCCGCCGTTGACTCGCCACTAGGCATCAACTGCTCAAGCAGAAGATCGGCCAGGACCTGCGAGGTGGGGTAGTCGAAGACGAGCGATGCCGGGAGGCTCAGCCCGGTCGCGTTCTGAAGTCGGTTACGGACGCTGATACCGCCCAGGGAATCGAGCCCGAGATCCTTGAACGCCACAGTGGCACCCACCGCAGCGGCACGATCGTGCCCCAGCACCGCCGCCACGTGCGTGGTGACCAACTCGGTCAACAGCCGGCGCCGCCCGGCCAGGTCGACTGTCCGGAGCCGGGACACCAACTGCGACACCGACTCCCCCACCGCCGCGGTCCGGCGCACCGCAGGCACCAGATCCGTCAGCAGCGGAGCCAGCTCACCGGCACCCGCCAGACGACGCAGCGCAGGCAGATCCCACCGAACGCCCACCACATGCCCCGCGCCCCCGGACACCGCCGCGTCGAACAGCTCAAGGGCCTGCCCCGTACCGAGCGCCAGCACGCCATCGGCCCGCATCCGGGCCGCCGCTTCGTCCGCTAGTCCGGCCCCCATACCACCGGCCTCGGCCCACAGGCCCCAGGAGATGGACTGTCCCGCAAGCCCCGACCCGCGCCGGTACTGGGCGAGCGCGTCCAGGAACGCGTTGGCCGCGGCGTAGTTGCCCTGCCCCGGACCACCAAGAACACCAGACAGCGAGGAAACAACGGAGAACAACGTCAGCGGCAGATCCTTCGTAGCCTCATGCAGATACCACGCCCCATCCGCCTTCGCCCCAAGAACCCCGTCAATCCGCTCAGGCGTCAAAGACCCGATCACACCATCGTCCAGCACCCCCGCCGCATGAACCACACCACGCAACTCGAACCCGTCCGGCACGGACGCCACCAAACCCGCCACCGCCGACCGATCCGACACATCACAAGCAACCACACGTACCTCGGCACCGGCCGCTTCCAGATCAGCCACCAACTCCGGCACACCCTCAGCCGCCACACCACGACGAGACGCCAGAACAACACATCCGGCACCGTGCACCTCCACCAACCGACGCGCCAACACCGCACCGACCCCACCGGTACCACCAGTGACGATCACCGCACCCTCCACGCCGATACCGACATCGGCCTGCGGCGCCAGGACAGCACGAACCAGACGAGCCGCGTGCACCACGCCGTTACGGACAACCACCTGCGGTTCACCCAGCCCGGCCACAGCAGCCACACCCGCCACATCGGCATCGGCGTCAGTATCGATCAGCACGATCCGGCCGGGATTCTCCGACTGCGCCGACCGCACCAGCCCCCACACCGCCGACCCCGCCACATCACCGACGTCCTCACCCGGCAGACCAACCGCACCCCGCGTCACCACAGCAAGCACCGAACCCTCAGAAGAAGACGACGCCAGCCACGACTGCACCACCCCCAACACCCCATGCACCGCCTCATGCATCGAGGCGACCACACCACCACCCGGCTTCGAAACCCACTCCCACGCCACCACCGACGGCACCGAATCCCCACCCGACACCGACACCGACACCGGCGACCACGCCACCTCATAAAGACCATCCGGAGTGGTGCTGACAGCAGCCGCAGCCAACGCCTCCTGCGACACCGGCCGCGTCACCAGCGAGTCGATTCCCAGGACCAGGGCACCGGCCTCATCAACGACCTGCACCGACGCCGCATCAGGCCCAGCCGGTGCAATCCGCACCCGCACCGAGGATGCACCCACCGCATGCAGCGAAACCCCCTCGAACAGGAACGGGACCCGCACCTCGCCCGCGTCAGACGTACCAGCCTCATTCACATCGGCAACAAGAGGGGCATGAACGAGGGCGTCCAGTAGAGCGGGATGGATCCCGAACCCGCTCAGGTCCACTCCGACCGGAGTGCTGACCTCAGCGAAGATCTCCTCGCCTCGCCGCCAGACCCCGCGCACCCCGCGGAACACCGGCCCATACCCATAGCCCTGACCGGCAAGCCCCTCATACGCAGACTCGACATCGACCACCCGCGCCCCCACCGGCGGCCACACCGACTCCGACCACTTCTCCCAAACGGTGGAAGACTCCTGAGAAGGACCCAGCACTCCCTGGGCGTGCAACTGCCACGGCCCCTCACCAACATCCGAACGGCCGTGAATCCCCACCTGACGCAGTCCCGCATCATCCGGTTCGCCGACCACCACATGGATTTGGACACCACCACGATCCGGCAACAACAAAGGCGCCGTCACCGCCAGCTCCCGCACCACCGGACACGCGACCTCATCACCCGCCCGCACCGCCAGCTCCACCCACACCGACGCCGGCACCATCACACGCCCAAACACCTCATGATCAGCCAGCCACGACTGACCACCCCGGGACAACTGCCCCGTCAACACCACACCCGAAGACCCCGGAGAAGCCACCACCGCACCCAGCACCGGATGCCCCGCCGCAACCAAACCCACAGCAGCGGGATCCCCAGACCGCACGGAGGACGTCAGCCAAAAACGCTCACGCTGAAACGCATACGTCGGCACCCCCACCCACCGACCACCCTCACACCACCGACCCCACGACACCGGAAGACCAGACACAAACAACTGCCCCAGCCCCGACACCAACGCCCGCGACTCCACACCACCACGCCGCAACAACGACACCACAACCGGCGCCCCGACCCCCTCAACCCCCTCCACAGTCGCCGACACCGCAGACACCAACACCCCAGGCCCCAACTCAACAAAAACACCAGCACCCCGCCCCGCCAAAAACCTCACCGAATCAGCAAACCGCACCCCCTCCCGCGCATGCCGCACCCAATAATCCGCCGACCCATACCCCAACCCCACATCCGCCAACTGCCCCGACACATTAGAAACCAGCCCCACCCCACCAACCGGAGCCACCACCCCAACCCCAGCCGCAACCTCCCGAAACTCCTCCAACACCGAATCCAACAACGGCGAATGAAACGCATGCGACACCGCCAACGCACGCGTCGAACAACCAACCCGCTCCAACTCCACAACAACAGCATCAACCGCAGCCCCAGCCCCCGAAATCACCACCGAACCCGGAGAATTCACCGCCGCCACAACCACCGGCCCCAAATCCCCCGACACACCCCCCAAAACCTCCTCCACCACCTCAACCCGACCCGACACCGCCACCATCACACCAGCCCCAGCCCCCTGCATCACCCGCCCACGCGCCACCACCAAACGCGCAGCATCCTCCAACGACAACATCCCCACCACATGCGCCGCAGCAATCTCCCCCACCGAATGCCCCACCACAAAATCCGGCGACACACCCCACGACCGCAACACACGAAACAACGCCACCTCAACCGCAAACAAAGCAGGCTGCGCAAACTCCGTCCGCTCCAACAACCCCCCATCACAACCCCACATCACATCCAACAACCGATGCCCCCACCACCGGTCAATCTCACCCGCAACCACCTCCAACTCAGCAGCAAACTCAGGAACCGAAGCAGCCAACTCCCGCCCCATCCCCAACCACTGAGAACCCTGACCCGGAAAAACAAACACCACACCACCAGGCCCACCACCACGCGAAACCCCAGCCACCACCCCCGAATTCTCACGATCAGCAGCAAGGTCGGTGAGCGCAGCCACCAACTCCCGACGGTCGGCACCCGAAACCACCGCCCGATGCTCGAACACCGACCGACACGACAGCGAAAACGCCACATCAGCAATACCGGCTTCGAAACCCTCCCCGGCAAGCCAGTCGGCCAACACCCCCGCCTGCCCGGCCAACGCCTCCCGCGTCCTGCCCGACAACACCCACACACCACCCGCCGAAGCGGAATCCAGAGTGGGGATATCTACGGCGGTCTCTGCGGCGGTCTCCGGGGCCTGCTCGATGATGACGTGCGCGTTCGTACCCGACAGACCGAACGAAGAGACCGCGGCACGGCGCGGGCGGCCCACCTCCGGCCACGCACGCTCCGCCCTCAGCAGTTCCACACGCCCCGCAGACCAGTCCACCCGCGAAGAAGGCGCATCCACATGCAGCGTCCGCGGCAGCACCCCCCGCCGCAACGCCTCAACCACCTTGATCACACCACCCACACCCGCAGCCGCCTGCGTGTGCCCCACATTCGACTTCAGCGACCCCAGCCACAACGGCTCCCCACCAGCCGGACGCTGACCATAAGTGGCAAGCAACGCCTGCGCCTCGATCGGATCCCCCAGCACCGTCCCGGTGCCATGCGCCTCCACCACGTCCACATCGGCCACACCCAGCCCCGCCGACGCCAGCGCAGCACGAATCACCCGCTGCTGCGAAGGACCATTCGGAGCCGTCAAACCATTCGACGCACCATCCTGATTCACCGCCGAACCCGCCACCACCGCCAACACCGGATGACCATTGCGTCGGGCATCCGACAGCCGCTCCAACAGCAGCACACCCGCGCCCTCACCCCAACCGGTACCGTCCGCACCCTCCGCAAACGCCTTGCACCGGCCATCCACCGCAAGACCACGCTGCCGCGAGAACTCCACAAACGTCTCCGGCGTCGCCATCACCGTCACACCACCGGCAAGCGCCACATCACACTCACCCGCACGCAACGCCTGCACCGCAAGATGCAACGCCACCAACGACGACGAACACGCCGTATCCACCGACACCGCAGGCCCCTCAAGCCCCAGCACATACGACACCCGCCCCGACACCACCGACTCCATGACGCCGGACCCGAAGCCCTCGACCCCGTCGCCGGCGGAGGCCCGGCCGTAGTCGTGGCCCATGACGCCGGCGAAGATGCCGGTGCGGGACCCCCGCAGACCGGCCGGGTCGATACCGGCCCGCTCGATCGCCTCCCAGCACACCTCCAGCATCAACCGCTGCTGCGGATCCATCGCCACAGCCTCACGCGGCGAAATCCCGAAGAACCCCGCGTCAAAACCCGCCACATCAGCCAGGAACCCACCCCGGCGCACATACGACTTCCCCGAAACCCCAGGATCCGGATCGAACACCGCCTCCACATCCCAGCCGCGGTCCGACGGAAACTCACCGATGCCCTCCCCACCCGACGACACCAGATCCCACAGACCCTCCGGAGACACCACACCCCCCGGATAACGACACCCCATCCCCACCACCACAACAGGGTCCGAGTTCTTCGCGACGAGCTCGGCGTTGCGTCGCTTCAGTGCTGCGACCTCCTTCGCCGCACGGCGAAGCGCGTCGACAAGGTCTTCCTTCGAGGCACTCACAGCGGGATCCATCTCTGTGTCGGGGTACGAGTCGTCGGCGTGCGCGGGGTGGTTCGGAGGGGGGAGGCTGCGGTCGCGCACCGGCAGCCCGAAGCACCCACCCGTGGGGTCCAGGTCCTGAGGCCGGGGGTGGGTGGGCGTTCCTTTCAGGGGCGGGGGCGCCGCCGGGCGGCCGGGTCCGGCCCGGCGGCGCTCTGCGTCACGGTCCCGAACCGGTCCACTCCGGGGAGTTCGGCAGCAGGGCGACCACCTCGGGTGTGAAGAACTCGGAGCGGTCGATGAGGCCGGCGAGCATCGCGAAGTAGCGGTCGGTGAGGTCCGGCGAGCGGTCGATGGCGCGGAGCATCGCCATCCGGGAGTCGGTGATGCGCAGCTTGGCGAGGTCCAGGGCCATCCGGTAGGGCTCGCGGAGGATGTCGTAGGTCTCCTTCGCGAAGGCGGCCAGGCACGTGTCGACCCCGGAGGTGTCGTCGAGGTCCTGGCCCGCCAGGGCGTCGGAGAGGAGCTGGGACTGGGTGAAGGCGTTGGTGATGCCGCGGGCGGTGATCGAGTCGAGATGGTGGCCGGCGTCGCCGATCAGCGCCCAGCCGGGGCCGTTGGCGCGGCGGAAGAAGTTCTGCTGGTTGCCGGTGCCGACGAGGCTCCCGACGCGTTCGGCGTCGGTGAGCTGTTCGTGCAGGTCGGGTGCGTTCTGTTCGATGGCCGCCAGGTGTGCGGCCAGGGCGTCGTGCCGGATGCGGGCGAACTGGTCTTGTGGGAAGTAGGTGGTCACGAGGGTCAGTCCGTCGTGGGTGGGGATCCGCACGACCCAGCTGTCCGGGCGCTCGTGGTAGCCGAAGCCGGTGCGGATGCCCTGCCAGCTGCTGTAGTAGACGCAGCTGACGGGCTGGTCGGCCGTCAGGTACGGGGCGTCCACCAGCGACGCGAGGCGCGATCCCTGGCCGTCCGCGCCGAGGACCAGCTTCGCCGGTACATCCTGGAGGCCGTCGGCGGACTGGATCCGTACGCCGGTGACCCGGTCGTCGCGCCAGGTCAGCTCGCGGAGGCTGGTGCGGTCGCGGAACTCGGCTCCGGCCTCGACCGCGGCCCGCACCAGGAGTTCGTCGAGGACGCGGCGGCGCGGGGCGTACGCGACCGTCGAGTACGGCGTGGGCGGGGTCGCCGCGGTCAGCCGCAGGCCCGCCACGTCGTAGTCGACCGTGTCCAGCGGGGGGCATCCCGAGGCGGCGACGGCGTCGAGGACGCCCCAGCGGGCGAGCAGCGCCACGCCCGGCGGGTGGATGTAGAGGGTGGACATGATGTCCGCGGGGAATTCCATCCGGTCGATGAGCAGCACCTTGCGCCCCTGCCGGGCCAGCAGCAACGCTGCCGAGGCACCGGCGCATCGGGCACCGACAATCACGACGTCATACATTTCGCGTCGACTTCCGTTCGTAGCCTCGGGCAGACACCACGTCTATCCCTCCCTCTCCCTCATGCGCCGCAGCTTGGGACGGGCGGAGGCCGCCGAGGTCCGCAGTACGGGTTCCAGCTGTGCGACCGTCGGGTTCTCGAAGATGGTCCGCATCGTGACGGTGACGCCGACAACGGAGCGGATCCGGCTGACCAGCCAGGTGGCGCGCAGCGAGTGCCCGCCGAGTTCGAAGAAGTCGTCGTCGACACCGACCCGTTCGAGGCCGAGCACCTCGGCGAACAGTCCGGCCAGGGTCTCCTCGCCGGGGTTGCCGGGCGCCCGGTACGGCCTGGAGGAGGTCTGCCCGGTGCCGTCGGCGGCCGGCTGCTCGATGTGTTCGAGGCCGTTGGCGACGCGGCGCACCAGGTGGCCGGTCCGGTAGAGCCGGGCGCCGGGGGTGCCGGAGACGGGGTCCGCGATGAGGTGCGTGGCCGTCGTGGCGGGCTGGTCCAGGTGTGGTGGGGCGTCGGGGCCGCCGGTGACGTAGAGTTCGCCGACCGCGCCGACCGGGACCGGCTGCAGGCCGGGGCCGAGGACGACGGCCGAGCCGGCGGCGGCGATGTCGCCGGACCGGAGGGGGCCCGTGGTGACGGCCGGGTGGGGGGAGTCCGGGAGGGCCGGCAGGAGCGGCATCTGCGCGAGCGGCTGGAGGGCCCGCGACCGTTCGTCCGGGGCGAGCAGGTCGATCGCGCCCAGGCGGGTCCGGGGGTCGTCGGCCAGTGCCCCCAAGACGCGGACCAGTTGGGCCGCGATGTACTCCACGATCGGCCGGGGGAACCGGTCCGTGCGGAACTTCAGCAGTACCCGGAGGTCCGGGTCGGCGGCGGCGACGACCGCCATCGGGAAGTTGTTGGCGGCGATCGTGCGCAGGCCGCTGACGGTCATGCCGGTCTCCAGGTTGGCCTGGACGAGGCCCGCCTGGTCGACCGGGTAGGAGTCGAAGCTCAGCAGGGTGTCGAACAGTGACCGCAGGCCGGTGGTCTCGTAGATCTCCGTCAGGCCGATGTACTGGTGGCTGAGCATCGCCACCTGGCGGGCCTGCAGGCCGGAGAGGTACTCGGCGAGGGTCAGCCCGGGTGCGCAGTCGACCCGGACCGGGACGGTGTTGATGAACAGGCCCAGCATGGCGTCCACGTCGGGGACGTCGGCCGGGCGGCCCGACACGGTCGCGCCGAAGATCACGTCCGTGCGTCCGGTGAGGGTGGCGAGGATGAGTGCCCAGGCGCCCTGGACGACCGTGTTCATCGTGACGCCCAGGTCGGCGGCGCGGCGGGTGAGGAGGCGGGCGGTGTCCACGGGCAACGGGACGTCGATCTGCTCGAACTCCTCGACACCGTCGCCGGTCCGGCTTGCCGGGCCGGCCAGGAGGGTCGGCTCGGTGACGCCCGTCAGTTCGTTCTCCCAGGCGCGCAGCGACTCCTGCCGGTCCTGGGTCCCCAGCCATGCCAGGAAGGTGCGGTAGCCGGGCACCCGCGGCAGTTCGTCGTCGTTGCCGGAGGCGTACACCCACAGCAGATCGCGCAGGAGCAGCGGCAGCGACCAGCCGTCGAAGAGCACATGGTGGGCGGTGAGGACGAGTTCGTACTGCTCGTGTCCCGTCCTGACCAGCATCAGGCGGAGCATGGGGGGTACGGCCATGTCGAATCCGGCGTCGCGGTCCGCCTGGAGCAGCCGCTCGAAGGAGGCGGCGCGCTCGGTGTCGTCGACGGTGGACAGGTCGTTCTCCCGCCAGGGCAGTTCGACGGTCTTGCGGATCACCGACAGGGTGGTGCCGGAGCTGGTCACGAATCCGGCGCGCAGGTTCGGGTGCCGGTCCAGGAGGGTCTGTCCCGCCGCCCGCAGGCGGGTCGCGTCGACGGCGCCCTTGAGGTGGAGGACGTACTGGACGTGGTAGACGTCCGTGCCCGGGTTGGACAGGCTCGCGTGGAACAGCAGACCCGCCTGCATGGGGGTCACGGGCCATACGTCGGCCAGGCCGGGCTGGGTGCGCTCCAGTTCGTCCAGCTCCGGCTGCCGCAGCGCGACCAGCGGGACGTCGGAGGGGGTGAGCCCGCCGGCCTCCGGCCGGGCGGCGTGCCGCGCCAGTCCGGTGAGCGCCTCGATCCAGAGGTCGGCCAGTTCCTGGACCGCGTCGCGGCTGATCGCGCCGGCCGGGAAGCCGAAGGTCGCGCGCAGTGCCGGGCCGTCGGCCGCGTCGGTGACGGCGGCGCCGATGTCCACGGTGGCCGAGACGGGCATGTCCGCGTCGAGTGCCGGGGCGAGTTCGTCGCCGTCGGCCACCACCTGCCATGCCGCGCCGCCGCGGCGCCGGTCCGTCGCGGTGCCGGTGACGTGTCCGAGGTAGTTGAACGCGATCTGCCCGGTCGGGTGCGCGGCGAGCCGTGGGCCCGTCTCGGGGTTGAGGTGGCGCAGGAGTCCGTAGCCGATGCCCTTGCCGGGGACGGCCAGGAGTTGTTCCTTGACCTGCTTGATGGCACGGCCCGCGGCGGGTCCGCCGCGCAGTGCGTCATCGAGGTCGATGCCGTCGACGTCGAGCCGGACCGGGAACAGGGTGGCGAACCAGCCGACGGTCCGGGAGAGTTCGGCGCCGGCGACGACCGATTCCTCGCGGCCGTGGCCTTCCAGGCGCAGCAGCGTGGTGGATTCGGTCACGTCGCGGCGGCTGCGCCATGTGGCGACGGCCAGCGCGAGCGCGGTCAGCAGGCCGTCGTTGGCGCCGGAGCGGAACCGGGCGGGCAGTGTCGTCAGCACCGCTTCGGTCTCGGTGGCGGGCAGGGTGACCCGCACCTGCTCGACCGTCGACACGACGTCGACGGCGGGGTCGAGGGCGCGGTCGCCGAGCAGCGGGTCGGGGCCCTGGACGGTCTCCAGCCAGTACGGCAGCTCCGCGGTGCGGGCCGTGGACACGGCCTCGTCGCGCAGGGCGTGGGACCAGCGCCGCGCCGAGGTGCCGACCGGCTCCAGTGCGGGGGTGCGGCCCAGCCGTATCCGCTGCCAGGCGGTGTTGACGTCGGTCACCAGGATCTGCCAGGACACGCCGTCGACCGCGAGGTGGTGCGCGACGACCGCGAGCCGGCCCCGCCGGCTTGGGCCGTGGTCGAACCACACGCACTGCAGCAGCACACCGGCGGCCGGGTCCAGCCGGCCGGCGGCGGCGTCGAACTCCCGGCGGACGGTCTCCCGTGCGGCGGGGTCGGCGGGGTCGCCGGACATCTCGATCCGGTGGATCAGCCCGGCGGCCCTGACGGTGCCGGGTGCGCGGGTCTGGAGTTCCGTGCGGCCGTCGGCGTCGCTGACGAGGCGGGCGCGCAGCATGTCGTGCCGGTCGAGGACGGCGTCCAGCGTCACGGCGAGCCCGACGGGGTCGATGCCGAGGGGCAGTTCGAGCACCAGGGCCTGGGTGTAGCGGGAGGTGTGGGGTCCGGACTCGGTGAGGAACCGGGCGATGGGCAGCAGCGGCATCCGGCCGACGCCGCCGCCTTCGAGTTCGTCCAGGACCGGGCGGTCGACGGCCTGCCCGGCGACGGCGGCCAGTTCCGTGACGCTGCCGTGCGCGAACACGTCCTGTGCGGTGATGTCCAGGCCGGCGGCGCGGGCCCGGGCCACCACCTGGATGGAGCGGATGCTGTCGCCGCCGATGGTGAAGAAGTCGTCGTCGACGCCGACCCGTTCCACACCGAGTACGTCCGCGTAGATGGCGGCGAGTGCGGCCTCGGCGGGGGTCTGGGGCGCGCGGTATCCGGTGCTCTCGAAGACGGGGGCGGGCAGTGCCGCGCGGTCCAGTTTGCCGTTGGGGGTGAGCGGCATCCGGTCCAGCACCATGACGACCGCCGGCACCATGAACTCCGGGAGCCGGCCGGCCGCGTACTGGCGCAGTCCGCGCGGGTCGAGCGGGGCGGTGTCGAAGGCGACGTCGATGCTGGCCCCGGACGAGGCGTGGCCGGCGCTGCCCGCGGCGCGGAGCGGGACGACGTACCCGACGAGCCGCTTGCCGTGGTCGGTGTCGAGCACGATGACACTGGCCGCCGACACCATGGGGTGCGACAGCAGGACGGCTTCGATCTCGCCGGGTTCGATGCGGATGCCGCGTACCTTCACCTGTACGTCGGCACGGCCCACGTACTCCAGCACGGGGGTGCCGTCGCGGCCCGGCTCGGGAGGCAGCCGGCGCACCAGGTCACCCGTGCGGTACAGACGCGCGCCCGGCTCGTCGGAGAACGGGTCGGCCACGAACCGCGACGCCGTCAGCTGCGCACGGCCCCGGTAGCCACGCCCCACCACCCCGCCCCCGACGTAGAGTTCGCCGGCCACGCCGACGGGGTTCGGTACCAGGCCGGGGCCGAGGACGTGCATACGGACACCCTCCAGCGCACTGCCGATGGGGACCGGACCGTCCGCGTGCACCCCGCCGGGAACCTCGAACACCGAGTCGTAGAACGTCTCCGACTGGCCGAAGGAGTTCACCACCCGGACCGCCGGCCACACCTCACGCACCCGGTTCACCAACGACATCGGCAACGCCTCACCGGCGAACACCAACGTCTCCACCCGCACCCGGCCGGCGATCCGGTCCAGCAACTCCGCGAACACCGACGGAACCGTCGACACCACCGAACCCGACCACGACTCCCGCTCACCCAGCACCAGGACATCGCGAACGACCTCGACGCACCCACCACTCGCCAACGTCGCGAAGATCTCGAACACCGACACATCGAACGCCACCGACGTCGACGCCAGCACCCGCGACCCCGCACCCACACCCACCCGGGCCGCCAGCTCACCGATCGCCGCAACGACATTCCGCTGCGTGATCCCCACACCCTTCGGCTCACCCGTCGACCCCGACGTGTACATCACATACGCCAGGTTCTCCGGCCGCGGGCCGGGCAGCGGGGCTCCCTCGCCGAGGCCGTCCCCCGCGTCCGTGTACAGCCGGGGTACGCCGTCCGGGACCAGGTGTTCCGTGGAGGCGTCGACCAGGACGAGGGCGGGTCTCGCGTCGGCGAGCACGGCGTCCAGCCGCGCGCTCGGATACCGCGGATCGATCGGCAGATACGCACCGCCCGCACGCCACACCGCCAGCAGACCCACCACCAGATCCACCGACCGCGGCAGCGCCACACCCACCACCACATCGGGACCCACACCCGCCGCCACCAGCCGACGCGCCAGCACCGACGCCCGCGCATCCAGCTCGCGATACGTCAGCTCCGCATCCCCGCACACCACCGCCACCGCACCCGGCGACACCGCCACCCGCCGAGCCACCAACGACACCACCGTCGACCCGGCACCCTCGACAGCGGCCGGTGCGGTGCGGGAGGCGGGGGCCGGGCGGTCGCGTTCCGAGGGCAGTCGCACGTCGACCATGACCACGGGCAGCGCCGGGTCGGCGATCGCCTGCTCCAGCACCCGCACGAACCGCTCGGCGAGTTCCTCGGCGGTCTCCCGGTCGAACAGGTCGACCGCGTACTCCAGGTGGCCGGCCAGCGTCCGGTCGTCCGACGGCGACCGCACCTCGTTCATCGTCATCATGAGGTCGAACTTGGACGTTCCGGTGACGGCGGAGTCCAGTGCCCAGCCGGACTCGGAGCTGGCCGGATCGACCCAGCTGGCGTCCTGCAGGACGAACATCGCCTGGAACAGGGGATGGTAGGCCCGGGACCGTTCGGGATTGAGCAGCTCGACCAGCCGCTCGAAGGGGAGGTCCTGGTTCTCGTACGCGGCCAGCGCCTTGCCCCGGACCCGGTCCAGGACCGTGGTGAACGACGGGTTCCCGGACAGGTCGGCCCGCAGCACCCAGGTGTTGACGAAGAAACCGATCAGGTCCGCGAGCGCCGCGTCGGTCCGGCCCGCGATCGGCGAGCCGATCGCCACGTCCTCGCCGGCCCCCAGACGGGACAGCAGCACCGCGAACGCCGACTGCAGCACCATCGACACCGTCGCGCCACGGCTCAGCGCCAGCTTCTCCACGGCGGCGAACAGCTCCGGCCGCAGCTCGAAGTCGACCATGCCGCCGCGGAAGCTCGCCACCGCAGGCCGCGGACGGTCGGCCGGCAGCATCATCGGCTGGACGATGTCCGCGAGTTCGCGGCGCCAGTACTCCAGCTGACGTGCGACGAGGCTGCCGGGGTCGGACTCGTCGCCCAGCAGCATGCGCTGCCACAGGGCGTAGTCCGCGTACTGCACGGGCAGCGGGGCCCAGTCGGGCTCCAGACCGGCCTGGCGGGCCTGGGCGGCCGCGGCGATGTCACGCGCGAACGTCCCCATCGAGCCGCCGTCGCCCGCGATGTGGTGCACGACCATCACCAGCAGATGGGTGGGGCGGTCCGGGCCGGGGCCGTCCTCCGCGATGCGCAGCAGGCGGCCGTGGATCGGGATCTGCGTGGCCAGGTCGAAGTGGTGCCGTACGACCTCGGTGACGGCCGCCTCACGGTCGGCCGCGGCGACTTCGATCTGCGGCAGCTCGAACACCACCTGGTCGGGCGGCAGGATCCGCTGGTGGCCGATGCCGGAGGCGTCGGCGACGAACAGCGTCCGCAGGCTCTCGTGCCGGGCGATGACGTCGGTGACGGCAGCCTCCAGGACCGTGCGGTCCACGTCGCCGGAGAGCCGTACCGCGAGGGGGATGTTGTAGGTGGCCGACCGGCCCTCGTACTGGTGGATGAACCACAGCCGCTGCTGGGCGTAGGAGAGCGGCACCTGCTCCGGGCGCTGCACGGGGACCAGCGGCGGCCGTGAGCTGCCCGCGGTGAGCCGGGGGGCGAGGCCGGCCACGGTCGGGGACTCGAAGACCGCGGCGATGGGGAACTCGGCGTCCAGGGCGGCGCGGACGCGCGCCATCAGCCGGGTGGCGCGCAGCGATTCGCCGCCGAGCGCGAAGAAGTCGTCGTCGATGCCGACCCGTTCAAGGCCCAGTACGTCGGCGAAGATCTCCGCGAGGATCTGCTCCCGTGGGGTGCGGGGCGCGCGGTAGGGACGGGCGGCGGCTTCGGGCGCCGGCAGGGCCTTGCGGTCCAGCTTGCCGTTGGGGGTCAGCGGGAAGTGGTCCAGCACCATGGTGATGGCCGGCACCATGAACTCGGGCAGCCGCGCGGTTGCGTGGCCGCGGAGTTCGTCGGGGTCGACCGCGGCGGGGCCCTGGTCGGCGGTGCGGGCCGGGACGACGTAGGCCACCAGTTGCCTGGCGGCATCGGTGCCGTGTGCGACCACGACGGCCTGGCCCACGGCCGGGTGGGCGAGCAGGACGGCTTCGATCTCGCCGGGTTCGATGCGGATGCCGCGCACCTTCACCTGTACGTCGGCACGGCCCACGTACTCCAGCACGGGGGCGCCGTCGCGGCCCGGCTCGGGGGGCAGCCAGCGCACCAGGTCACCCGTGCGGTACAGACGCGCGCCCGGCTCGTCGGAGAACGGGTCGGCCACGAACCGCGACGCCGTCAGCTGCGCACGGCCCCGGTAGCCACGCCCCACCACCCCGCCCCCGACGTACAGCTCGCCGGCCACGCCCACCGGCACGGGGCGCAGGCCGGGGCCGAGGACGTGCATACGGGCACCGTCCAGCGCACTGCCGATGGGGACCGGACCGTCCGCGTGCACCCCGCCAGGGACCTCGAACACCGAGTCGTAGAACGTCTCCGACTGGCCGAAGGAGTTCACCACCCGGACCGCCGGCCACACCTCACGCACCCGGTTCACCAACGACATCGGCAACGCCTCACCGGCGAACACCAACGTCTCCACCCGCACCCGGCCGGCGATCCGGTCCAGCAACTCCGCGAACACCGACGGAACCGTCGACACCACCGAACCCGACCACGACTCCCGCTCACCCAGCACCAGGACATCGCGAACGACCTCGACGCACCCACCACTCGCCAACGTCGCGAAGATCTCGAACACCGACACATCGAACGCCACCGACGTCGACGCCAGCACCCGCGACCCCGCACCCACACCCACCCGGGCCGCCAGCTCACCGATCGCCGCAACGACATTCCGCTGCGTGATCCCCACACCCTTCGGCTCACCCGTCGACCCCGACGTGTACATCACATACGCCAGGTTCTCCGGCCGGCAGCCCGCCGCCACGACGCCGGCGGCCGGGGGCTCGGAGACATCGACGAACAAGCGCGGCACATCCGCCGGCACCACATGCTCCGTCGTGCGGTCCACCAGGACGAGGGCGGGTCTCGCGTCGGCGAGCACGGCGTCCAGCCGCGCGCTCGGATACCGCGGATCGATCGGCAGATACGCACCGCCCGCACGCCACACCGCCAGCAGACCCACCACCAGATCCACCGACCGCGGCAGCGCCACACCCACCACCACATCGGGACCCACACCCGCCGCCACCAGCCGACGCGCCAGCACCGACGCCCGCGCATCCAGCTCGCGATACGTCAGCTCCGCATCCCCGCACACCACCGCCACCGCACCCGGCGACACCGCCACCCGCCGAGCCACCGACGACACCACCGTCGACCCGGCACCCTCCACGACGGCCGGTGCGGGGTCCGTGGGCTCCGCGGTGACGGCCGGGGCGGCGGCCGACGGCACGAGGTGGTCCCGCTCGAACGGCAGCAGCACGTCGACGACCAGCACGGGCAGCGCCGGGTCCGCGATCACCTGCTCCAGCACCCGCACGAACCGCTCGGCGAGTTCCTCGGCGGTCTCCCGGTCGAACAGGTCGACCGCGTACTCCAGGTGGCCGGCCAGCGTCCGGTCGTCCGACGGCGACCGCACCTCGTTCATCGTCAGTTTCAGGTCGAGCCGGAAGGGCTGGGCGGGCGGTGCGGGCTCGCCGATGTCCTTGAGGACGAACATCACCTGGAACAGCGGGTGCCAGGCCGCCCGGTGGTCGGGGCTCAGCGACTCCACCACCCGCTCGAAGGGCACGTCCTGGTTCCGGTACGCCATCAGTGCCTTGTCCCGGACCCGGTCCAGGACCGTGCCGAACGACGGGTTCCCCGACAGGTCCGCCCGCAGCACCCAGGTCCCCTCGTCGGTGCCGTCGGCCCGTTCACGGACCGGCGAGCCGATCGCCACGTCCTCGCCGGCCCCCAGACGGGACAGCAGCACCGCGAACACCGATTGCAGCACCATCGACACCGTCGCACCACGGCTCAGCGCCAGCTTCTCCACCGCGGCGAACAGCTCCGGCCGCAGCCCGAAGTCGGCCATGCCGCCGCGGAAGCTCGCCACCGCAGGCCGCGGACGGTCGGCCGGCAGCTCGATCGGCTGCGCCGTGCCGCCCAGTTCGCCCCGCCAGTAGGCCAACTGCTGCGCCGGCGCACTCGCGTCCGCGGAAGATGAGGTCACGACAACAGCTCCGTTCCTGGTTGCACCGTGTCATCGGGCAACGCATCGATCGCCTCGACCAAGACCTGCGGATCCGCGGCACCGCGGCGACGGCGTCCTCGACCTCCGCGGCACCGCTCTGACGGTCGTCCGGTGTGCCGGCCGAGCCACCGTCGGAATTCAGCGGAACAGTGCCGACGACAACGTTCGGCACCATGCCGAAGTCGCCGTCCATCGCAGTGCAGCCGCCTGGACGCGCATATCAATCAGCGATTTCCGAATCAGCGGCCCGGTACTTGTCTTCCGTGCACGAGCCGCCAATCGACCGCACCGGAGTGCCGGTCTCGGACATTCGGTTCGGGAGATTAGCGGGCACAACCGGCGGTTGTCTGCACTCGCAAGCCGACCGGCCCCGGGAGCCGCGAGCGCCGCCGGGGACGTGGCGAGGGCGAACGGTGAACCGGGGTCCGACGGAGGCGCTCCGGCCCCCGCCACGCACTTCCGGAAAGCGGGTCTGATCTGCGGAAACGTTCCCCCTGCCCCAATCAATGCAGACACCCGGTCGATTTTCAGCCGTCGCTGTAGGATTTGACGACCTCGCGCTCCGACGGGACGGCGAGCGACCGACCAAAGCGACCACATCTGAACATCGTCACCAGCACGCAGCATCGACGTAATTCACCACGGGGGAATAGCGATGTGTGAGCACTCGCTTACGCTCAGAGCAGACCTTGCGGTCACAAATCGTGCATATACCCGTCACGCCGACTTCGACCCAGCGCGCCGCCCGTTCCGCCGAAACGGGGTACGCGCCGAATGCGCGGAACACCGCAGGACCGAGACACCGGGACGGGCGGAATGACCCAGGAGCCGCATAGCGACATACGCATAGTGCTTGCCGACGACCACCGGCTGTTCCGGGAGGGCGTCCGCGTGATCCTCTCCGCCGAGCAGGGCCTGCGGGTGCTGGCCGAGGGCGGGTCCCACGAGGCGGTGTCCATGGTGACCCGGTACCGGCCGAACATCCTGCTGCTGGGTGTGCAGAGGTACGGCCCGAGCCCTGTCATGACGATCCGTCAGATCGCCAAGGACTCCTCCTGCACCCAGGTCGTCATCCTCTCCGCCCATACCGACAACGACCTGATACAGAGTCTGGTGACCGCCGGCGCGGCCGCCTATCTGTCGAAGAACATCGGCGCACGCGAACTGTGCTCGGAACTGCGGCTGGTGGCCGCCAACAGCCGGATGGTCGCCGTACGCGTCCCACGGCAGGCCGTGCTCGCCGGCGAGGACGACAAGCGGCCGACCGCCCCGCTGACGAACCGTGAGATCGAGATCCTGCGGCTGGTCAGCCTGGCGATGACGAATTCCCAGATAGCCACGAAGCTCTACGTCAGCGAGGCCACCGTCAAGCGGCATCTGACCAACATCTTCGCCAAGTTCAAGGCACGGTCCCGGCTCGACGCCGTCAACCGGGCCATCGCGCTCGGCCTGCTCGACGGCATCGAGAACTGGCCCTTCCTGCACTGACCCGGCGACGGCGCCCGGCCGGCCGGCCGCGAGTCCCTACCGCACGGTCTTCTTGCCGAAGACCGACCGCGCCCACAGGTAGCCGGCCAGAGCGATGCCGACGCACCACACCACGGACAGCCAGCCGTGGTCCCCCACGGGGGCGTCGGTCACCAGGTTCCGCAGGGCGTAGATGATGTGCGTGATCGGCTCGTTCCTGGCGAACGCCAGCAGCCAGCCGGGCATGCCGTCGACCGGCGCGAAGGCACCCGACAGGAACGGCAGGAGAGAGACCAGCGACGCCATGCTCGCTGCGGACGACGTGTTCGCCGCAGCGAGCCCCATCGCAGTCGCCAGCCATGAGATCGCGACCAGCATCAGCACCACGATGCCGGCCGCGGCCAGCCACCGGAGCGGGCTGCCGCTGGGCCTGAAACCCATGGCCAGGCCGGCCAGCACGACCACCACCACACCGAATCCGGTACGGATCGTGTTGCCGACGACATGCCCGGTGAGGACCGACCCCCGGGATATCGCCAGCGTCCGGAACCGGTCGATGATGCCCTCGCTCATGTCGGTGCTCACGGCGACGGCGGTGGCGCTGCACGAGTACGCGGCGCCCATCACCACGATGCCGGGGATCAGGTAGTCGATGTACCTGCCCCCGCCGACGTTCAGCGCCCCGCCGAACGCGTAGTTCATCAGGCACAGCAGGACGAGCGGCAGCGTGATCGACATCAGCAGGGTCGACGGGTTGCGCCGTGTGTGCCGGAGCACCCGGCGGATCATGGTCGTCGAATCGGACACCGCGTAGGCGATGGCGCTCATCAGATGGTCGCTTTCTGTGCGTCGGCTCCGTCGGCGGCGCGGCCGGTGAGAGCGAAGAAGACGTCGTCGAGATCGGGGGAATGGATGGAGAGGTTCTCCACGGCGATGGACTGGCCACCGAACTTGTCCAGGAGACGCTTGATCGACGCGACGCTGCCGTCGCTGGACACGTCCACCGAGAGCTGGTCGCGGTCGCTCTTCACCTCGCCGAGGATGCCGATCGCGGCGTTCAGGCTCTCGGGGTCGGCGAACGTCAGCGTCACATAGCCGCCCGGCACCCGCCGCTTCAGCTCTTCCGGGGTCCCCTCCGCGACCAGCTTGCCCCCGTCCAGCAACGCGATCCGGTGGGCCATGTGGTCGGCCTCGTCCAGCATCTGCGTGGTCAGGAAGATCGTGGTCCCCTCCGCGACCAGCTCGGACACGAGCTGCCACATCGTGCGCCGGCTGCGCGGGTCGAGGCCGGTCGTCGGCTCGTCGAGGAAGATGATCTGAGGCCGTCCCATGAGGCTCATCGCCAGGTCGAGCCGGCGCTTCATGCCACCGGAGTAGTGCGAGGCGGCCTTCTTCGCGGCGTCCGCCAGGTCGAAGCGCTCCAGCAGTTCGGCCGTGCGCGCCCGGCCCTCCCCCTTGCCCAGATGGGCCAGGTCGGCCATCAGCAGGAGGTTCTCCTCACCGGTGAGCAGTTTGTCGACCGCAGAGAACTGGCCGGTGACGCCGATCGCCGCCCGGACCGCGCGGGGCTCCTTGACCAGGTCGTGGCCCGCGACCCGCACCTGGCCGGCGTCCGCGCCGATGAGCGTGGTCAGGATCTGGACGGTCGTCGTCTTTCCGGCGCCGTTGGGGCCCAGGAGGGAGAAGACGGTGCCGGCGGGAACCTCGAAGTCGATGCCGTCGAGCACCGTCTGCGCGCCGAACGACTTCCTTAGCTGGACCACCTCGATCGCGTTGGCTGATGGCGCGATTGTCATTTAGCCCTCATCTTCTCATCGACGGACGCTGGATGGACTTCGAGCGCGCAGGCGAAGGCATCGCCGGATAGGCTCACCAATAGTTCTGCGGTCAACCTTCGGCGCCCACGGGACGACCTCCACAGGTCAGTCGACCAGCGCAGCCAAGGTAGGGCGCTTCCGGATGTCGAGCAATATCGCGAGGTGCGCGACCGTCTCGTTCCGGCCCCGCCCCGGGGAAGGGCGGCCGGCCGCATGCGGATATTCCGCGGCCGACCGGGTTCAGCGGTGCTGGGCTGGGTAGTTGATGCCGCGTCAGCGCGGCCTCGCCGGAGGCGGGAAGCCGGCTGCGGACGGTCCCGCGGTGGGGCCGGTTCCACAGGTCCCGAGCAATACGACGAAAGTCGTACGCCGCCTACCACCCACCGCTCAACTACCCATCGTCGAAGCCCCGCGGGATCGCGGCGGCCGGGACGCGCTGTTTTACTCACCGCTGCAGGGCGTCCCTCACAGGACGTCCATGGAACACGCGCCAGGCGTCCACGGCACACAACCGATTGTCGGGGACTCCTATGAAGACGACCGGGGGGGAAACGGGAGTCCGCGATGCTCCAAGAACGGGGAAAGCGAAATGAGTGTCACATACGTCAACTCATTGTCACAGAGCGCAATCAAGGGGACGGCACGGCTCAAGGAAGTACGGGACCAGCGGGAGAGCGACGTCGTCACGGTGTCGATCGCGTCGCTCCTGCCGGCTAACTCTCCCCGGCTCGTGGAGGTGGACGAGCACATCCAGGTGCTGTCGGAGACGGAGAGCGAGCTCCCGCCGATTCTTGTGCACCGCACCACTCTGCGGGTCATCGACGGCATGCACCGGCTGCGCGCGGCGCAGCGCCGGGGCGCCACGACCATCGCGGTCCGGTACTTCGACGGGGACGACCGCGATGCCTTCATCATGTCGGTGCGGCTCAACAGCGCGCACGGGCTGCCCCTGACGCTGGCCGACCGGAAGAACGCCGCCCTGCGCATCATCAACTACCACCCCGAGTGGTCGGACCGCTCGATCGCCGCCCTGGTCGGCATCTCCGACAAGACCGTCGGCGCCATCCGGCGGCGGGAGGGTGACAGGCTCCCCCAGCTGACCAGCCGTATCGGCCGGGACAACGAGAGCTACCCGCTCAACGCCATGCAGGGCCGGCTGCGCGCGAGCGAGCTGTTCCAGCAGAACCCGAACGCCAGCACCCGCGAGGTCGCCCGGCTGGCCGAGATCTCCGCCACCACCGCCAAGGACGTCCGCAACCGGCTGCTGCGCGGCGAGGACCCGGTGCCGCCCAAGCAGCGTCAGAACCAGGACGCCACGGGCACCGTCCAGCCCGCCCGGACCGCCGTGGCCCGGCGCGCCCCGGCCATCGAACTCAGCCGCCTGCGCACCGATCCCTCGCTGCGGATGTCCGAATCGGGCCGCACGCTCCTTCGCTGGCTCGAAGCCCTGGGAAGCAACGAGGGTGAATGGGCGGCGATAGCGGAGTCCGTTCCCAGCCATTGCGCGCCCGCGGTCGCCGAGATGGCGCGCCGTCGTGCCGACGACTGGCAGAGCTTCGCTATGGCCCTGGACCGGCGTATTCAGATAGCTTCCGCATAGGCGGATCCCGCAACAACCGTTAACCGGACACCATCGCATCCCCTTGCGGAGAGGCACTATGAGCGTGAACCCATTCGACGACGAGTCCGGCCGATTCTTTGTGCTCATCAACGACGAGGAGCAGTATTCGCTGTGGCCGGCCTTCGCGGAGATCCCCAACGGATGGCGGGTCGTGTTCGGCGAGGACGGTCGCGCGGAATGCCTGGACTTCGTCGAGAAACGGTGGACGGACATGCGGCCCAAGAGCCTGCGGGTGGCGATGGAGGCCGATAGCGGCAGCGCCCTCGCCTGAAACCCCCCGCACCGGAGGCCTGGTTCGTCGTTCCCGGCACGAACCAGGCCTCCGGTGTGTTCGCAGTTCGCGCTGCGGTCTGTCTCCAGCGATCGCGCCCGACCCGGCGCAGAAAGGGCCACCACGAGTGTCTGGCCTCTCGAGAACCGCACGGCGCCGGCATTACCTGCTGTGCGCGCCGACCTATTTCGACGTCCGCTATTCCATCAACCCCTGGATGGATCCCGGGCAGCCGACCTCCACCGCTCTCGCCGTCTCCCAATGGCGGCGACTGCACGGTGTGCTCGCCGACCTGGGGCACACCGTCGAGCTGATCGAGCCGGCTCCCGGCCTGCCCGACATGGTGTTCGCCGCCAACGGGGCGATCGCGGCGGACGGCCGCGCGCTGGTGGCCCGGTTCCGCCACCCGGAGCGGGCCGGCGAGGCCCCTGCCTACCTCGACTGGTTCCGCGGCCACGGCTACCGCGAGGTGTGCCAGGCCACCGTGCCCAACGAGGGCGAGGGCGACTTCCTGACCGCGGGCAAGCTGATCCTCGCCGGCACGGGCTTCCGCAGCGACCCCGGATCGCACGAGGAGGTACGGGACTTCTTCGGCAGGGAGGTGCTGAGCCTGTCCCTGGTCGATCCGCGCTTCTACCACCTGGACACGGCGATCGCGGTCCTCGACGAGGAGGAGGTCGCCTATCTGCCGCAGGCGTTCTCCCCCGAGAGCCGTGAACTGCTCGCGGACCGGTACCCCGACGCGATCGCCGCCACCGAGGAGGAAGCCTGCCTCTTCGCCCTCAACGCGGTCTCGGACGGCCGGCACGTGATCCTGCCGTCGGCGGCGACCCGGCTGGCGGCCCAGCTGCGGGAGCGCGGTTTCGAGCCGATCGGTGTCGACACCACCGAGTTGCTCAAGGCGGGCGGTGGCGCCAAGTGCTGCACCCTGGAGCTGCATGACGCCCCGGTCGGCGCGGACGACAAGGGCTGACGACGACGGCGCACCTGCGGACGGCCGGTCCCCCGGGACCGGCCGTCCGGCGTGTCACGGCCGAGGCCGGTGATCGGCCCGGAGCCGGGCGGCGAGTTCGGCCCGGCCCCGTATCCGCAGTTTGCGGTAGACGCGGGTGAGGTGCTGCTCGACGGTGCTGACCGTGATGGGCAGGCTCTCGCTGATCTCCTGGTTCGTCATGCCGAGCGCGGCGAGTTCCGCGACGCGCATCTCCGCCGCGCTGATCGCGTCGATGCCGTCGGCCTCCGGTTCGGTGCGCGCGGTCGCCGAGAGTGCTCTGGAGACGACCGCCGCCGACACCGGGTTCCGGGACGCCCCCACCCGGTCGGGCACGGGCGTCCGGGGCGCGGGAACCGCGATGCGCTGCTGCGGGGGCCCGTCCAGCATCTGTGACGTCCGGTGCGCCTCCCACCGGTCGCCGCTGTCGGCGAACGTCGCGGCGGCCTGCCGCAGCGTCCTGCGCAGGTCGCCCGGATCCCCGGCGAGCGCCTGCACCCGCAGGGCCAGGCCGCGCGTGTACGCGTCGGTCTCGGCGGCCAGTCCGAGCTGCTCGGCCGCGAGATCCCGGGCGGTGCCGAGGTTCCCGAGGGCGAGGTGGGCCGCGGCCAGGTCCGCCCGCCACGGTGCGACGACCGGCAGGTCGGCGGCGCGGGCGGCGAGCATCCGGCCGCAGGCGGTGAAGTCGTCCACCGCCGCCAGCAGTTGACCGGTTGCCAGGTGGTAGTGGCCGCGGGCCCGTACGAACCGGATGCCGGCGAGGGTCTGGAACATGCCGTCGGGGACCTGGTGCGTCAGCAGGCCGGCGGCGCGGTCGTACTCGCCCGCCGCCGTCCAGGCGAGGAGCAGGGTGGCCAGCGGGTCGCCGACGGCCGCCCCCCAGTCCTGGGCCGGGAGCAGGCTGAGCGCGTGCCGGGCCAGTTCGGCCGCGTAGGAGACGCCGCCGCCGCGGAGCACCGCCGAGGCCCACATGCCGGTGAGCACCGCCTGCCAGGTCACCGCGCCGCGGCGGTCGGCCTCGGCCTTCAGGGAGCGCCACCAGGTCTCGGCGTCCTCCGTCCTGTTGGCGTGGACCAGCGCCAGCACCGCGGTCATCAGCGCTTCGAGGTTCACGTCGTCGAGTCGGCAGCTGCGCAGAAGCCGTTCGGCCGCGGCCGTCGAGGCGTCGTTGCCGGACTGCGACCAGATCCTGGACAGCTCCGTCGCGGTGAGCCGCCACGGGTCGTCCGCGGAGAGCCGCGTGGCCGCGTCGGCGCCGGCCGGCCCGAACCACCACACGTGGGCCAGCCGGAGCGCCGTCTCGGTCCGGGCGTCGGCCCGGTCGGACACGGTCTGCCGGTTCGTGCGGTACGCCGCCTCGTCGCCCTCCCACAGTGCCCGGCGCGCGGCGGCGGCCGCCGCCTCGGCCCGCTCGTCCGGTGCGGCACCGTCCGCGGGCAGTTCCTGGAGCGCGTCGAGGTGGAGGGCGCCGGCCGAGGGGCGTGTCCGCCAGGTGTGGCGGGCGAGTGCGGCGAGGACCGGACGCTTGTCCTCGCTCGTGTCCGCGGTGGCGAGGGCCAGTTCGAGGCACCGCTCGGCGATGTCCGCCTCGCCGTCGGCGGCGGCCTGGTCGGCGGCCCTGCGCAGCACCGGGATCGCCCAGCGGGGCTCGGCCGCGCCCGCGGCGATCAGGTGGGCCGCGATGTCCTTCGGCCGCGCCGCCTGCCGGAAGGCGATCTCCGCCGCGCGCAGGTGGGCCGTCCTCCGCGCCTCGACCGGGAGGGCGCGGAGGACGGCCGACTCGACGGCCGGGT
This sequence comes from Streptomyces sp. PSU-S4-23, assembly GCF_055632315.1. Taxonomy (NCBI): domain Bacteria; kingdom Bacillati; phylum Actinomycetota; class Actinomycetes; order Kitasatosporales; family Streptomycetaceae; genus Streptomyces; species Streptomyces sp. PSU-S4-23. The sequence goes on from NZ_JBVMUU010000002.1 coordinate 3,110,519, forward strand.
GCCGGAACCAGCCGTCGGCCATCAGACCCGAGCCGGTCAGCGCCTCGATGGCCTCCTCGGCAAGGGCCGTCGTGATCCCGGCGAGTTCGGCCACGACGTCGGCGGGCGCTTTCGCACCGAAGACCGCGACGGCGCCGGCCGCCTCACGCAGGGGCAGGTCCCAGCGGTCCAGGTAGGAGGCCAGGGCGCGGGAGAACACCCCGTCGGCCGTCGCGGCCCTGCCGATGTCGCCGGTGGCGGCGCAGTCGGCCGTCAGGGAGTGGACGAGCAGCGGGTTGCCGGCGCCGAGCCGGTGGATCAGGGACGGGAGTCCGTCGCCGTCGCGGCCGTCGCGGCCGTCGAGCATCGCGCGCACGGCCTGTTCGGACAGGGGGGCGAGCCGGATGTGGTGATGGGCGTGGCGGGTGAACCGCATCCCCCTGGCCGCCGTCCGCGGGCCGTCGCGGAAGCTGAGCACGATGGTCAGCCTCGTCGAGCGGAGTCTGCGCTGGAGGTGCTGGAGCAGCAGCACCGAGACCGTGTCCGCAAGGTGCACATCGTCGACGACGATGACCGTCGGGCGCTCCCGGGCCAGTTCCAGGAGCACCCGGGCGAGCCGCCACTCCAGCGGCGGGGCCGCCCGGGCCGTCCCGGGGTCGCCGGCGGGTTCGCCGCGTCCGGCGCCGTGGGAGGTCTCGATCAGGTGCGCGGCCTCCTCCGCCGCGGCCCGGGGCGCGTCCGGCCCGCTGAGCAACTGGTCGACGACGCCGCCGGCGACGGTCTGCTCCTCCGCGGCGCCGGTGGCGCTCAACGCGCGCACACCCTCCCGTACGGCGGTGTCGAGAACGTCGTCGAGCAGCCGCGTCTTCCCGCTCGCGACGCCCCCGCTGACCAGGATCAGCCGGCCCGGCCCGGCGCTGTCCGGTGTCAGCCGCTCACGCAGGAACGTGAGCGCGTCCGTCGGCTCCAGCTCGATCGCCGGCGCCCCGCTCCCGGGACCTTGAGGCGGGCCGTCGCTTCCCGTCGTCGTCCACATCCTGGAACCCCCCGTCACCCCGATGGAACCCCCGTGTTCCCGCGCCCTGGGAGGAGATCGCGACAACTGGTGGACGAGGCTTCCTCAGCGCTTCAGGAACCATCCGAAATACGCCCGAGACCCTGTCAGATCGGCTGGTGGCTGGCAACTTCCGCACCCGTCCACGACCACCCGTGCCACGGGCCGTGCCGCCCCCGCCGCCGGGCTTCGTCGCCGCCTGCTCGGGACGGAGCCCGGCCGGCTCGCACGTGTCGTTGTCGCCGTGCGCCAGGAAGTCCCATCGCCACCAGACAACCCATCGGCATGGCTGGACGGTACCGACTCCCCTGTTGCACCAGGCTTGTTGCCCTTCCCACGTGGAGCCGGCTGCCGAGTGACGTGGTTTGACGCGGGTTCGCCGCGGGATGGATGCTTCGCTGACCGACGCGCAGGCAGACGGACGTCGTGTCGCTGCCCAGACGCTGTCGAGACGTCACCCCCCTCATTCCGGATTCGGGAGCTGTTCATGACGACAGACCCTGCCGTGCGCCGACGCGCCTTACGGCGCCGCCGGCCGGCCCCGCTCACCGCGCTGTGCGCGCTGGCGATCGCGGGCACGCTCGCCGTGCCCCTGTCGGCCCCGGCCACCGCGGCGACCGCCCCGGCGGACACCGCGCGGCAGCGCGACTTCGCGGCCGCCGCGGCCGAGTTCCATGTCCCGCCCCAGGTGCTGCTGGCAGTGGCGTACCAGGAGTCGGCCTGGGACGACCACGCCGGGCAGCACAGCACCAGCGGCGGCTACGGCCCGATGCACCTGACGGACGTCACCCCCGCCATGGTGGCCGGTGGCGACGCGGGGGCGGCGGGGCGCGGTGATCTGGCGAAGCTGGCCGCGGACCCGGCTCTGCACACCGTGCAGGCCGCGGCCGGGCTGACCGGTCTGTCCGCCGAGCGGCTGCGCACGGACCCGGCCGCCAACGTCCGCGGTGGTGCGGCCCTGCTGGCGTCGTACCAGAGGGCCGCGGCCGGCCGCATCTCCGCCGACCCCGGCGACTGGTACGCGGCGGTCGCCCGCTACAGCCAGTCCACCCGCAGACAGGGCGCCGCGGCCTTCGCGGACCGGGTGTTCGCCACCGTCGAGCACGGCGCCGACCGCACCACCGCCGACGGCCAGCGCGTCCGTCTGGCCGCCGCCCCGGGCGTCCGCCCGGCCACCGGACAACTGGACGCGCTGCACCTGACGTCGGCGGCGACGGACACCGGCACCGAGTGTCCCGCGACCGTGGAGTGCACCTTCCTCGCCGCGGCCCCGTCCAACGGGCAGGTGTCGAACCGTCCCGCCAACGGCATACGGATCGACACCATCGTCATCCACGACACGGAGTCCTCGTACGAGTCCGCCATCACCACCTTCCAGACCCCGGGCGGCGGTTCCTCGCACTATGTGATGCGCTCCTCGGACGGTGCGGTGACGCAGATGGTGCCCACCAAGGATCTCGCCTTCCACGCGGGCAACTACTCCACCAACATGCACTCCATCGGCATCGAGCACGAGGGCTACGCCGCGCACGGGGGCACCTGGTACACCGAGGCGCAGTACGAGGCCACGGCGGAGCTGGTGCGGTACCTCGCCGCCCGCTTCGGCATCCCGCTGGACCGGCAGCACATCGTCGGCCACGACAACGTCGCCGGGCCGAGGTCGTCCCTCGTCTCCGGCATGCACTGGGACCCGGGGCCGGCCTGGGACTGGCAGCGCCTCATGGGCCTGCTCGGCGCTCCCGCAGAGGGGTGGCACGGGGTCGGGCCGGCCGGCTCGGTGGTGACCATCGCCCCCGGCTTCCACCGCAATGAGCAGCCCGTCCAGGTCTGCCCCTCCGACGACCCGACCGGCGCCACCACCGCGTGCACACAGGTCTCGCAACCGGCGAACTTCGTCTACCTGCGCACCGCGCCCGACGACACCGCTCCGCTCTTCGGGGACCAGGCGCTCCACCCGGGGGCCGCGGGCACCGACCGGATCAACGACTGGGGCAGCACGGCGCAGGCCGGTCAGCAGTTCGTGGTCGCCGGGCAGGACGGTGACTGGACCGCCGTCTGGTTCAGCGGCGCGAAGGTCTGGTTCCACAACCCGCACGGCTGCAACACCGTGCCCGCCCGCGGCGTGACCGTGGTCAAGGCCGCCGGCACCTCCCCGGTGGCGGTGTACGGCTCCAGCTACCCGGACCCGGCCGAGTACCCGGCGGGTCTGTCGCCCTCGACGCAGGCCCCGCTGAGCATGTACACCGTTTCGCCCGGCGAGGCGTATGTGGCGACCCGGCCGCCGGCCGCCACGGACGACTTCTTCCCCTCCAGCGGCACGGTGGTCACCGGCGGCCGGTCGATGTACACCATCCAGTACAACCACCGGGTCGGCCTGGTGTACGCCGAGGACGTCACCGCCACCGGCGTGTGACGCCAGCGGACGCGGCCGGCGGTGGTGCCCGGGAGGCCCGGGCCTCCCGGGCACCACCGCACGCAGTTGCTCAACGTCTCGCGCGCGCCCGGCGGGACGTTGCGGCCCGCCCCCGTCCGTCAGCCGCGCAGGCTCCGGACGGGCAGGAGCACATGCGCCGCGGTGGTCACGGTCTCCTCCGCGCCCGCGAACGCCGCCAGCCGCTCGGGCTGGACGGGCCTGCCGGGCACGGCCTCGGGCCAGGGGCGGGTGGCGAACAGGAAGTAGGCGTGGCCGCGTGCACGGACCGCGGCCGTCCACTCCGGCGGCACACCGCACTGGGCGTTGACATACGGCATGGTGAGGACGGCCTGGCCCGCCTCGGCCAGCAGCGTCACGGGCAGGCTGGGGCGCTGGGAGCCGTCGACGACCTCCTCGCCCGCGTTCAGGCCGTTGGCATGCAGCAGCGCCCTGATGGCGGTCGTGCATCCCGCGGGACCGCTCGCGCCGTCGCCGAGGGAGTAGGCGAGCAGGTAGGGCATGTCCCCGCCGGGGGCTTCGCCGCTCCAGGCGACGACGACGAGCGTGCCGAGGTCCGCGGCGCGGAAGGAGCGCGTTGCGCTGGGGGTTGTGGTCACGGCGGAACCGTAGCGGCGGCCCGGGACTCCGCCGGGCGAGTTTCCCCCGGCCGGGGGACGGGGCCGGCGGCGACCACACGAACGAGGGACCGGGGGCGGCGGCCGGTACGGCGGTTCACCCCTGCTGGACCCGTGCGGCGGTTCACCCCTGCTGCAGGGGAAGGCCGCCGAGCAGCCGGGTGGGCCCGCCGTCGCGGTTGAGGGCGGCCGCCGCGCCCTTCACGGTGTGGAGGACGGAGCCCTCGTTCTCGGTGTCGAGGGCGTCGGACTGGTGCTGGACGGGGCGTACGTCGAGGGTCTGCTGGTGCGTGAGCGTGTCCAGGGCGCCGTTGAGGCTGGAGGGCGTGAGACCGGAGGCGTCCTGCGCGACAGCGGGAGCGGCGATCCCGGCCACGGCCAGGGACCCGGCGACGGCGGCTGCCGCCTTGAAGGGCTTCATCGTGTTCCTTTCTTCGGCGACTGCCGTCACCAGAGGGATGGGCGCGCGAACGCCGCGGCGACCGCCGCCCCCTGCTACGCCGACCGGCCGTCCCCCGGCGGGAGAACGGCCGGCAGAAGGTCCGCTGGGACGTCAGTTGTTGACGCAGCCGTTGCCGAACGCCGGGTTCAGCAGACCGACGGCGTCGATCGTGTCCCCGCACACACCGACCGGGACGTGGGTCGGGACCTGCAGGGAGCTGCCCGACAGGATGCCCGGGGAGCCGTCGGCGGTGGCGCTTGCGCCGCTGTCGGCGGCGGCGACGCCGGCGGCGCCCGCCACGGCCGCGACGGCAACGGAGGTCAGGGCCAGGCCCTTCGCGATACGCGACATGGAGAGGTACTCCTTGGGGATCGTTCACAACAACCGGGCGGAATGCCCGATGTTGAGTCAACTGCGCATCCTGTGACCGAGTTGCGCCTCCGATGGAGTGATGTCCCGCAATCGGCGGAACCGCGTCCACGCGGACGGGCCGGACCCGCTGCGCCGGGCCCGGCCCGCCGGTCCGTGTCCCCCGCAGCGGCCGCCGATGCCCCAGCGTGACGTCAGGCGATCCTGCCGGTCTTGGAGAAATGCGCACAGCGGTGCGGCGGCAGCACCAGGCTCGTCGCCTCACCCGCCATGCGGTCCCCGCCCGGCGGGCCCGGCCGCGCCGCGGCCGCGCTCCGTGCCGCGGCGAACTCCCGCGGTGTGCATCCGGTCATCGCCCGGAACTCCCCGCTCAGGTGCGCCTGGTCGTAGAAGCCGCACACGGCCGCCGTCTCGGCCACCGACCGGCCGGACACGAGCAGCCGCCGTGCCCGTTGCAGCCGCAGCACGCGCGCCGCCGCCTTCGGGCCGAGTCCGATCTGTTCGCGGAACCGGCTCTCCAACTGCCGTACGCTCCACCCGACCTCCTGCGCGAGCCGCGGCACCGGCACGGCGCCCCAGGTCCGCCGCAGCACCGACCAGGCCCGCACCACCCGGGGCGAACTCGGCGTCCCCTGACGGGTCCAGCGCGCGAGCACCTCGTCGAGCAGCCCGAAACGTTCCGTCCAGCCGGGCAGTCCGGCCAGCACGGCGGCGAGTTCACCGACGCCCGCCCGGCCCGGCGCGCCCTGCCACCCGCCGCCACGGGCGAGCGGATGCGGCAACTCGTCCGGGTCCAGGGACCGGTCCGCCAGTTCGTACTGGGGCGTGCCGAAGAGCGTGAACGCGGCCCACGGCATGAGCAGGATCTCGATGCCCGAGATGCGGCCGCCGTGCTCGCCGACGGCCGAGGTGGTGGTCAGCCCGGAGTACACCGGCACGAGGGACACCGGGGGCCGGCCGGCCCGTGAGATGCGGATGGGCCCGTCGAAGCCCAGCAGGAGCGTCGCGGCGCCGACGGGCGTCTCCAGACGGCTGCGCGGGCCGGCCGGCGCGAGCCGGATCCCGCGGTAGCCGATCACCCCGGGGCGCAGCCGGCGGTGGGGCGGCGCGGTCACCGTCTCCCGGCTGCCGCCCGGCCCGCATCCGGCCCGAGACGCCATCCCGCTCGCCATCCGCCCTCCCCCGCGCACACCGGAAACGACCCATGGTGCACGCCACCAGGACGGGCCGGAAGCCCGGCGCCCGCCATCGCCCGGGACCCACGACGACTCTCGTCCATATGTCCGGACAAAATGTTGACAGGGCTCCCTCGGCGCGACTAGACCTGGGGGCAGCCGACGTGAAGGGAACTCGATGGAGGAGTTCGAGGAGTCCACGCCGCACGCCGCCGGCGAGCCCGGCGGCACCGGTGACCCGTACGACCTGATCACCATGGGCCGGATCGGCGTGGACCTCTATCCGCTGCAGACGGGCGTGCCCCTGCCGCAGGTGACGTCCTTCGGGAAGTTCCTGGGCGGTTCGGCCGCGAACGTCGCGGTCGCCGCCGCCCGCCTCGGCCGCCGTACGGCGGTGATCACGCGCACCGGCGACGATCCCTTCGGCACCTACCTCCACGAGGCGCTGCGCGGCTTCGGCGTGGACGACCGCTGGGTCGCGCCGGTCCCGGGGCTGCCGACGCCGGTCACGTTCTGCGAGGTCTTCCCGCCGGACCACTTCCCGCTGTATTTCTACCGGCAGCCCAAGGCCCCGGACCTGGAGATCGACGCCCACGAGCTGGACCTGGACGCCATCCGCGCCGCGCGCATCTTCTGGGTGACGGGCACGGGGCTGAGCGAGGAGCCCAGCCGCACCGCCACGCTCGCCGCCCTCGCCCACCGGGCCAAGGCCGGTACGACGGTCTTCGACCTCGACTGGAGGCCCGTGTTCTGGCACGACGACCGGCGAGTCGGCATGCGCGGCTCCCGCCGGGGGCCGGACGCCGCCCGCCGGTTCTACGCCGAGGCCCTGCGCCACACCACCGTCGCCGTCGGCAACGCCGACGAGGTGGAGATCGCCACCGGTGAGCGCGACCCGGACGCCGCCGCCCGCGCGCTGCTGGACTCCGGCGTCCGGCTCGCGGTCGTCAAACTGGGGCCCGAGGGCGTCCTCGCGGTCGCCGGCGGGGGCGAGCCGGTCCGGGTGCCCCCGCTCCCGGTCGAGGTCGTCAACGGCCTCGGCGCGGGCGACGCCTTCGGCGGCTCCCTGTGCCACGGGCTGCTCGCCGGCTGGGAGCTGGGGCGGATCATGCGGTACGCGAACGCGGCGGGCGCCCTGGTCGCCTCCCGTCTGGAGTGCTCGTCCGCGATGCCCACGGCCGACGAGGTCGAGGCCGCGCTCACGGCGGGAGCCGTGCGGTGAGGGCGGGGCGGCGGCCGGGACGGCGCCTGCCGGACGACCGCTGTGAGGACCGGACTGTGAGGACCGCATGAGCACGGAGCTGTACGTCCCCAGGGGCACCACCGCGAACGCGCGGTACGCCCTCGACATCGACCCGGAGCGGGCCGGCTGGACCCACAGCAGTCTGCGGATCCTCAAGCTCCCGCCGGGCGGCACACACACGTTCGCCACCGGCGGCAGCGAGTGGATCGTGCTTCCCCTCGAAGGCGCCGGTACCGTGCGCACAGAGGACAGAGTGTTCCAACTCCTGGGCAGGGACACCGTGTTCGCGGGGGCTTCCGACTTCGCGTACGTGCCCCGCGACGCCCGGGCACAGATCGCCTCCGGTGCGGGAGGCCGCTTCGCCCTGGCAGGAGCGAAGTGCGAGCGCCGACTCCCCGCCCGCTACGGCCCCGCGCCGGAGGTCCCCGTCGAAGACCGCGGCAGCGGCACCTGCGCCCGCCGGGTGCGCAACTTCGCCTCCGCGGACGCCTTCGAGTGCGACCGGCTCATCGCCGTCGAGGTCATCACCCCCGGCGGCAACTGGTCGTCGTACCCGCCCCACAAGCACGACGAGACACGGCCGGGCGAGGAGACAGAGCTGGAGGAGATCTACTACTTCGAGATCGAGGGCCCGAACGGTTTCGGGTACCAGCGCGTATTCCCCTCGCGTGAGGGCGGATCCGACGTCCTCGCCGAGGTCCGCACCGGTGATGCCGTCCTCGTCCCCGACGGCTGGCACGGCCCCTCCATCGCCCAGCCCGGACACACCATGTACTACCTGAACGTCATGGCCGGGCCGGGTGAGGAGCGCCAGTGGCGGATCTGCTTCCACCCGGAACACACGGAGGGATACCGATGACCTCAACGACGAGGCTCACGGTCGCTCAGGCGCTCGTACGCTTCCTGGCCGCCCAGCACACCGAGCGCGACGGGGTGCGCCGGCGCCTGATCGGTGCCACCTGGGGCATCTTCGGCCACGGCAACGTCGCGGGCCTCGGGCAGGCACTGGTCGAGTACGCCGGCCTCATGCCGTACCACCAGGGCCGCAACGAGCAGTCGATGGTGCACGCGGCGGTGGGTTACGCGCGGCAGTCGAACCGGCTGTCCACGCACGCCGTCACGACGTCCATCGGCCCCGGGGCGACCAACCTGGTCACGGGCGCCGCCCTCGCCACGATCAACCACCTCCCGGTGCTGCTGCTGCCCGGCGACATCTTCGCCACCCGCCCCGCGGACCCGGTGCTCCAGCAGCTGGAGGTCCCGCACGCCGGTGACGTGTCCGTCAACGACTGTCTGCGCCCGGTGTCGAAGTACTTCGACCGGATCACCCGCCCCGAGGCGCTGATCCCGGCCGCGCTGCAGGCGATGCGCGTGCTGACCGACCCGGTGGACACGGGCGCGGTCACGCTCGCGCTGCCGCAGGACGTGCAGGCCGAGGCGTACGACTGGCCCGAGGAGTTCTTCGCCGAGCGGACCTGGACGGTGCGCCGCCCGGGCCCCGACCCCGTGGAGCTGGCCGCGGCGGTCCGGGCGATCCGTGCCGCGCGGCGCCCGCTCGTGGTGGCCGGCGGCGGCGTCCACCACAGCCGCGCCGAGGACGCCCTCGCCGCGTTCGCCGAGGCCACCCGCATACCCGTCGCCTCCACGCAGGCCGGCAAGGGTTCGCTGCGCTGGAACCACCCGCAGGACGTCGGCGGCATCGGCCACACCGGCACCGCGGCCGCCGACGAACTCGCCCGCACCGCCGACCTGGTGATCGGCGTGGGCACCCGGTACACGGACTTCACCACCGCCTCCGGCACCCTCTTCGCCGGCGAGGGCGTCCGCTTCCTCAACCTCAACATCGCCCCGTCCGACGGCCACAAGCTCGCCGGGCTGCCGCTGGTCGCCGACGCGCGCAGCGGCCTGGAGCTGCTGACGCGGGCGCTGGAGCCGCACGGGTACCGCGCCGGTCCCGGGTACATCACCGAGTACACGGAGGACAAGGAGCGCTGGGAGCAGCGGGTCGACGCCTGCTTCGAGGCCGACGAGCCGGACGTACGGCCGACGCAGCCCCAGGTCATCGGCGTCCTGGACGCCCTGGTGGACGAGTCCGACATCATCGTCAACGCCGCCGGCTCGCTCCCCGGCGATCTGCACAAGCTGTGGCGGACCCGCTCCCGCGACCAGTACCACCTCGAGTACGGGTACTCGTGCATGGGCTACGAGATCCCGGCCGCCATCGGGGTGAGGATGGCCGCTCCCGACCGCCCGGTGTGGGCGCTGGTCGGCGACGGCACCTATCTGATGATGCCGACGGAGATCGTCACCGCCGTACAGGAGGGCATCGCGATCAAGATCGTGCTGGTGCAGAACCACGGCTACGCGTCCATCGGCGGCCTGTCGGATTCCGTGGGCGGTGAGCGGTTCGGCACCGCCTACCGGTTCCGGTCCGACGACGGCACCTACACGGGCCCGCCGCTGCCCGTCGACCTCGCCGCCAACGCGGCCAGCCTGGGCATGCGGGTGCTGCGCGCGAAGACCGTGCGCGCGCTGCGCGCCGCCCTCGCCGAGGCGCGCGACGCGGACACTCCCACATGTGTCTACGTGGAGACCGAAACCGCAGACACTGTGTCGGGCGCGCCTCCCGCGCAAGCCTGGTGGGATGTTCCCGTGGCCGAGACCGCGACCCGACCGTCGGCGGTGAAGGCCCGCGAGCTGTACGAACGGCACGTCTCGACCCGACGCCGCCATCTGTGAAGGAGTTCTCGGTCATGACGAAGATCGTCAACCACTGGATCGGCGGCAAGACCGCCGAGGGCGCGTCGGGCACGTACGGGCCGGTGACGGACCCGGCGACCGGCGAGGTCACCACGAAGGTCGCGTTCGCGGCCGTGGAGGAGGTCGACGCGGCCGTCGCGGCGGCCAAGGAGGCGTACCGCACCTGGGGGCAGTCCTCCCTCGCCCAGCGCACGGCCGTCATGTTCCGGTTCCGTGCGCTGCTCGACGAGCACCGCGACGAGATCGCCGGGCTGATCACCGCCGAGCACGGCAAGGTGCACAGCGACGCGCTCGGTGAGGTGGCGCGCGGCCTGGAGATCGTCGACCTGGCGTGCGGCATCACCGTCCAGCTGAAGGGCGAGCTGTCCACTCAGGTGGCCAGCCGCGTGGACGTGGCCTCGATCCGGCAGCCGCTGGGCGTGGTCGCGGGCATCACACCGTTCAACTTCCCGGCGATGGTGCCGATGTGGATGTTCCCGCTCGCCATCGCGTGCGGCAACACGTTCGTGCTGAAGCCCTCCGAGAAGGACCCGTCGGCGTCGGTCCGCCTCGCCGAGCTGTTCGCCGAGGCGGGCCTGCCCGACGGCGTCCTCAACGTCGTCCACGGCGACAAGGTGGCCGTCGACCGGCTCCTGGAGCACCCGGACGTCAAGGCGGTCTCCTTCGTCGGCTCGACCCCGATCGCCCGTTACATCCACACCACGGCCTCCGCGAACGGCAAGCGCGTCCAGGCCCTGGGCGGCGCGAAGAACCACATGCTGGTCCTGCCGGACGCCGACCTGGACGCGGCGGCGGACGCCGCGGTGTCGGCCGCGTACGGCTCGGCGGGCGAGCGCTGCATGGCCATCTCGGCGGTCGTGGCGGTCGGCTCCGTCGGCGACGCGCTGGTGGAGAAGATCCGCGAGCGCGCCGAGAAGATCAAGATCGGCCCGGGCGACGACCCGGCCTCCGAGATGGGCCCGCTGATCACCAGGGCACACCGCGACAAGGTGGCGTCGTACGTGGCGGGGGCGGCGGCGGAGGGCGCCGAGGTCGTCCTCGACGGCACCGGCTACACCGTCGAGGGCCACGAGGACGGCCACTGGATCGGCATCTCGCTCCTGGACAAGGTGCCGACCACGGCCAGGGCGTACCAGGACGAGATCTTCGGCCCGGTGCTGTGCGTACTGCGCGCGGAGACCTACGAGGAGGGCGTCGCGCTCATCAACGCCTCCCCGTTCGGCAACGGCACCGCGATCTTCACCCGCGACGGCGGCGCGGCCCGCCGCTTCCAGCTGGAGATCGAGGCGGGCATGGTCGGCGTGAACGTGCCGATCCCGGTCCCGGTGGGCTACCACTCCTTCGGCGGCTGGAAGGACTCGCTCTTCGGCGACCACCACATCTACGGCAACGACGGCACGCACTTCTACACCCGCGGCAAGGTCGTCACCACCCGCTGGCCCGACCCGGCCGACGCCCCGACGGGCGTGGACCTCGGGTTCCCGCGCAACCACTGAGGCCGTACGGCCACCGGTGCCCCGCCTCCCGCGAAGGGGGGCGGGGCACCGCCGTGCCGGACCCGGTTCAGCCCTGCTGCTCGGCGGCCTTCTTCAGCTCCTCGGTGACGTCACCGGTCTGCGCGGCGGGCGGGGCCTTGACCTCGGCCGCGGCGCCGAACTTCTCGAAGTCCATGGTCACCGTCACCCTGCCGAACCGCTGCTTGATGCGGACCGGGAGGTCCTCGGACCCGAGCCAGACGTCCATGGTGATCGAGTCGCTGCCGCCGGTGAGGGACCCGAAGAGGTTGTCACCGTTGCCGTAGGCGTCCTTGAACCTGCCCAGGTGCTCCCGGTCGATCACGGCCCGGTAGTGGGTCGCGCTCTGCCCGTCGACGGTCTCCTTGCCGAGGTCGTCGACGTCGTTCGCGTACTTCAGGCCCCTCATGGAGGCCGCCGGGCTGCCGCCGCCCGTGCTCCCCGTGAACGCCTGGGCGCCCTTCTCGCCGAACACCGCCGACGCGTCGACCTTCATCCACTCCTTGCCCTTGAGCGGGCCGGAGGACTGCGGGTCGACGTCGTAGTAGTAGGCGCCGTCCACGAACAGCATGCGGATCTTCGCGGCGTCCTGGAGCCGCTGCATCTGCACGGCCCGGGTGTCCATCTCGACGTCGAACGCGTAGCCGTGGCCCCAGGAGTAGGTGCCCTCCATGGTGATCGGGCTGCCGCCGCCCATCACGGTGGACATCCTCACCTCCGCCGACCCCACGTTCTCGGTCCGGTCGGTGGCCCGAGCGAGCGCCGCCATGATCTTGTCCGCGTTGCCGACGGCCGTGGCCGCCGACTTCGCGCTCTCGGCACCGCACGCGGATGTCGCCAGCAGCGCCGCCGCCGTGACCCCCACCCAGGTCGCGGTGTGCCGCAGTCTCATCTGTCCCACCCCATCGCTGTGATTCGGTTGTGAGGAGCGACTGTAGCGGGGGCCGCCGACACCGGCCCCGCCGGGCGATTCGCCGGATCCGGGGCGCCGGCGGTGTCCGGACTCCGGACGAAATTCGGCGAATTCCGGTGCGGAAGGTACGGTTCCCGCACGGCCGAAAGACGCCCAGCGCGCGGCCTCGACACCACGTAAACGTGTGGTGAATCCGCTTTCCGCAACGGAATCCGTAGGCAAACACCCATTGACGCGCTGGTTTTCGTCGGGGTTCCATCTGCGCCGGGAGCGGACGACATGACGTACGCCCACGGCCGCCGGAGGCGATGGCGCTCCCGACCGCGCACCACCTTCCCCACGAGTCGATCGGAACCGCCCGCATGACCGACACGCTCCACCCTGTCGACGACGCCGCCGTCGCGGCGCCGGACAGCCCCCAGAAGCTCAAGCGTTCCATCGGCGTCGTCGGCGGCACCCTGCTCACCCTGTCGTGCGTGACGCCGGCCTCCACGCTCTTCGTGGTCGTCCCCGACCTGTTCGGCTCGCTGGGCACCGCCACCGCGCTCACGATCGCCATCGGCTCCCTGCTCTGCGTCGCCGTGGCCTTCTGCTACTCCGAGCTGGGCACCCTCATCCCCAGCGCGGGCGGCGAGTACGCCATGGTGTCGACGCTCGCCGGACGGCTCGCGGGCTGGCTGGTCTTCGTGCTGTCCCTGCTGGTCGTGATGATCGTCCCGCCGGTGATCGCGATGGGCACGGCGGACTACCTGGCGCCGCTCGTACACCTCGACCCGGCGATGACGGGCGCCGCGGTCATGCTCCTCGCCACCCTCGCCGGCCTGCTCGACCTGCGCGCCAACGCCTGGATCACCGGTGTCTTCCTGGTCCTTGAGGTCATCGCCGCAGGCGTCGTCGCGGTCCTCGGCTTCACGCACGGCGAGCGCGGCCTCGGCAGCCTCGTCTCCATGCAGGTCGCCGGGTCCGGCGGCCGCACCGACACGGTGACGGCCATGCTGGTGGTCTCCGGGCTCGCGATCGCCCTCTTCGTCACGCAGGGCTTCTCGACCGCGGTCTACCTCTCCGAGGAACTGGAGCACCCGCGCCGCAACGTCGCCCGCACCGTCCTCGCCACCCTCGCCATCTCCTCGGTCGTCATCCTGGTCCCCGTCGTGGCGATCACCCTGGGCGCCCCCGACCTGCAGGCGCTGACCGGCGGAGACATCGGCACCATGGTCACCGCCTGGTCCAGCTCGGCCGTCGGCACCTTCATCAGCCTCTGCGTGGCCCTCGCGATCATCAACGCGGGCATCGTCATGGTGATCCAGAACTCCCGCGTGCTGTTCGCCTCGGCCCGCGACAAGGCATGGCCCGAACCGGTCAACCACGGCCTCGCCAGGCTCGGCCGCTTCGGCTCGCCGTGGGTCGCCACGCTTCTCGTCGGCGTTCCGGGCGCGCTCCTGTGCTTCGTCGACCTGGACACCCTCTACGGCGTCACGGGCGTCTCGGTGACCGGCATGTACCTGCTCGTCGCGGTCGCCGCCCTGCTGGCCCGGCGCGGCGCGCACCGCCACGCCCCCGCGTGGCGGATGCCGCTGTGGCCCACGGTGCCGATCGTGCTGATCGCGGTCCTGGCCTATGTGCTCAGCCGGCAGGAGACGGGCTACCTGCTGTGGACCGGCGGCATCACGGCAGTCGCCACCCTGTACTGGGTCCTCTACCTCCGCCCGCGCCGCGAGACCCGCTGGCTGGTGTCGGTCCCGGAGGACGCGCAGGACTGAGCCGTCCACCGGGGCTCAGGAGGACCGGGTCCACCGGGGCTCAGGAGGACCGGGTCCACCGGGCCTCCGCGGGGTCCATGTGGCCGTACCACGTCCGCGGTATGCGGGAGTGGGGCCGTACGTCCGTGGGAGGTGCCGGAGTTCAGCCCGGCGGCTGCTTCGGTTGTCGGTGGCGGCCCGTACCGTTGACGCATGGATCTTCGACCGCCCGCCCTCCGAAGGCTGCGCCGAGGCACCGTGGCCGCCGTGGCCGCGGTGCTCCTCGGGTCGGCCGGTGCCGGCACATGGACGGCCGTCGCCTCGGACGACGCGCCCGCCGTGCACCGCACCGACACCGTCATGGAGATGGGCGGCGGGGTCCGGATCGACACGTCGTACTTCACCTCCGCCTCCGCCGGCCGCCGCCCGGCCGTCCTGCTCGCGCACGGCTTCGGCGGCAGCAAGAACGACGTCCGCGACCAGGCTCAGCAGCTCGCGCGCGACGGGTACGCGGTGCTGACGTGGTCGGCGCGCGGCTTCGGAGCGTCGACGGGGAAGATCGGGCTGAACGACCCGCGGGGCGAGGTCGCCGACGTCTCGCGGCTCGTCGACTGGCTGGCCCGGCGGCCGGAGGTCCTGCTGGACAAGCCGGGCGACCCCCGCGTGGGCGTCACCGGCGCGTCGTACGGCGGAGCGATCGCGCTGCTGGCCGCGGGACACGACCACCGGGTGGACGCGATCGCCCCGGCGATCACCTACTGGAACCTGGCGGACGCCCTGTTCCCGAACGGCGTGTTCAAGAAGCTGTGGGCCGGCGTCTTCATGAACTCCGGCGGCGGCTGCGCCCGCTTCACCGCCGAGTTGTGCACGATGTACGACCGGGTCGCGGAGTCCGGAAAACCCGACGCACGGGCACGCGCGCTGCTTCAGTCGCGTTCGCCCTCGGCCGTCGGCACGCACATCAAGGTGCCGACGCTGCTGGTCCAGGGCCAGTCAGACTCGCTGTTCCCGCTCGGCCAGGCCGACGCGGCGGCCCGTGCGATCCGGGCCAACGGAGCGCCGGTCGACGTCGACTGGATCGCGGGCGGACACGACGGCGGGGACATGGAGACCAGCCGCGTCCAGGCACGCGTCCGGGCGTGGTTCGACCGCTATCTGAAGGGCGACACGGGCGTCGACACCGGGCCCGCCTTCCGGATCACCCGTACCGGAGGCATCGACTCCACGGACGGCGCGGCCCAGCTGCGGGGCGCCGGCGGGGACAGATACCCCGGCCTGGAGAGCGGACGGCGGACCATCGCCCTCGACGGCCGCGAGCAGAGCTTCGCGAACCCCGCGGGCGCGAGTCCGCCCGCGGTCTCCGCGCTCCCCGGCCTCGGCGGGGCGGGCGGCCTGTCCCAGCTGTCGTCCCTGGGCCTCGGGGTCTCCCTCGACTTCCCCGGGCAGTACGCGCACTTCGACTCACGCCCCGTGCGCGACACCCTGTGGATCACCGGCTCGCCGACGGTCACCGTCCATGTGACCTCGACGAGCGACGACGCGGTGCTCTTCGGGAAGGTGTATGACGTCGGCCCCGGCGGCACCCCGCAGGTGCTGCCCGCCCAGCTGGTCACCCCCGTGCGGGTGGAGGGAGCCCGGCAGGGCAGGGACGTCACGCTGACGCTGCCCGCGGTGGACCACGAGGTGCAGAAGGGCCACCGGCTGCGGCTGGTCCTCGCCTCGACCGACCTCGGGTACGCGTCCCCGGCTGCGCCGGCCACGTACACGGTCTCCCTGAAGGGCGGCCTGGCGGTGCCCACGGCACCGGGCGTGACGACCGCGGCGGCCCCGCTCCCCTCCTGGGTCTGGTGGCTGCCGGCGGCCGGCGCGGTGGTGGCCCTGGCGCTGCTGCTGACGGGCCGCCGCCGCACCACGGCGCCGGCCCCCGACCCGGCGCTGGCCGACGTCCCGCTCCAGATCACGGACCTGAGCAAGCGGTACGCGAGGTCGGCGGACCTCCCCCAAGCTCTCGGCTCCGCTCGAGCAGGGGGGACCCCCATCGCGGTGCAGGACCTCTCCTTCCGTGTGGAGAAGGGCCAGGTCCTGGGCCTGCTGGGACCGAACGGCGCAGGCAAGACGACCACCCTGCGGATGCTGATGGGTCTGATCCGGCCGGACGGCGGCGAGATCCGGGTCTTCGGGCATGCGATCCGGCCGGGCGCCCCGGTGCTGTCGCGGGTCGGGGCCTTCGTGGAGGGCGCGGGCTTCCTGCCGCATCTGTCCGGCCGGGAGAACCTGGAGCTGTACTGGCGGGCCACGGGCCGCCCGCCCGGGGACGCGCACCTGGACGAGGCCCTGGAGATCGCGGGGCTGGGTGACGCGCTGGCCCGGGCGGTGCGCACCTACTCCCAGGGGATGCGCCAGCGCCTGGCCATCGCCCAGGCGATGCTCGGCCTGCCGGACCTGCTGATCCTCGACGAGCCGACCAACGGCCTGGACCCGCCGCAGATCCGCGAGATGCGCGAGGTCATGATCCGGTACGCGGCGGCCGGACGCACGGTCATCGTCTCCAGCCATCTGCTGGCGGAGGTCGAGCAGTCCTGCACCCACCTGGTGGTCATGGACCGCGGCCGGCTGGTCCAGGCGGGTCCGGTGCACGAGATCATCGGCTCCGGCGACACACTGCTCGTCGGCCTGGCGGCCGGCATCCCCGACCCCCTGGTGGAGAAGGTGGCCGCACTCCCCGGCGTGTCGTCGGCGCTGCGGACGGAGGGCGGGCTGCTGGTGCGTCTGGCGCCGGGGACGGCCGGCTCCGGCCCGGCCACCGGCGCCACCGCCGAGCCGGCCGGCTCCGGCTCCGCCGCTGCCGCGCGGCTGCTGGCCGAACTCGTCCGGCTGGACGTCCCGGTGGCCTCTCTGGGCCCCCACCGCCGTCTCGAAGACGCCTTCCTCACCCTGATCGGAGGCTCCGCATGAGCACCCTCGCACAGCGGGCCGAGACGGCCGACGGCTACCGGGCGCGGCGGACACTGCCGCTGCGCGTCGAGCTCGTCCGGCAGCTGAAGCGGCGCCGCACGCTCGTCATGGGCGCGATCCTGGCGGTGCTGCCGTTCGTGCTGGCCATCGCCTTCGCGATCGGCGGTGACCCCGGCGCCCGCAACGGCCAGGTCACGCTCATGGACACGGCGACCGCGTCGGGCGCCAACTTCGCCGCGGTCAATCTCTTCGTCTCCGCCGGCTTCCTGCTGGTCATCCCGGTCGCCCTGTTCTGCGGGGACACCGTCGCGTCGGAGGCGAGCTGGTCCTCGCTGCGGTATCTGCTCGCGGCGCCCGTCCCGCGCGCCCGGCTGCTGTGGTCGAAACTCGTGGTCGGGCTCGGCCTCAGTCTCGCGGCCATGGTGCTGCTGCCCGTCGTCGCGCTCGCGGTGGGCACGGCGGCCTACGGCTGGGGACCGCTGGAGATCCCCACCGGCGGCGCCCTCGCACCGGGCACGGCGGCCCAGCGGCTGGTCGTGGTGGTGGCGTACATCTTCGTGTCCCAACTGGTCACCGCCGGACTCGCGTTCTGGCTGTCGACGCGGACCGACGCGCCCCTGGGCGCGGTGGGCGGCGCGGTCGGCCTCACGATCGTGGGGAACGTGCTGGACGCGGTCACCGCCCTCGGCCACTGGCGCGACGTCCTGCCCGCGCACTGGCAGTTCGCCTGGGCCGACGCGGTCCAGCCCCGCCCCGAGTGGTCCGGCATGATCCAGGGCACGGTGGTCTCCACGACGTACGCGCTCGTGCTGTTCGCGCTGGCCTTCCGCGGTTTCGCGCGCAAGGACGTCGTCTCCTAGGGATCTCCCAGGGATCTCCCAGGGGTCTCCCCGGCCGGCCTCCGCCGAACAATCTCTGTCCGTGCCATTGAATTTCCTTAACTCGTGAGTAAGTTGACCTTCGAGTAAGTACGCATGTCCGCACCCGAGCCGCGACCGGAGCCGTCATGGGCGTACGCAGGGACCTGAAACGGGCACAGCGGCGCGGCGATCTGGCCGCCCGCACCGAGGTCGAGCTGATCAGGGACGAGAGCGGCACGGTCCGCGAGGTCCGCACCGCCCCGATCGCGCCGCGCGCCGCCACGGGCAGCACCGCCGACCTCCCCTTCACCAACGCCGCCGAGGCGCCCGACGCCGTGGTGCTGCGCCGCCAGGAGGGCACCGGCTGGCGGCCGGTGACCGCGGCCGCCTTCGCCGCCGACGTCACCGCCACGGCCAAGGGCCTGATCGCGGCGGGCCTGGAACCGGGCGGCCGGGTCGCGGTCATGTCCCGCACCCGGTACGAGTGGACCGTTCTCGACTTCGCGATCTGGGCGGCAGGCGGCCAGACCGTTCCCGTCTACGCCACCTCGTCCGCCGAGCAGGTCGACTGGATCGTCCGGGACTCGGGAGCCCGCTTCCTCGTCGTGGAGAGCGCCGAGAACGCGCACACGGTGGCGACGGCGACGTCCGGCCACCCGGAGCCCGCGACCGTCTGGCGGCTGGACGAGGACGCCCTCACTCTCCTCGCCGGCCTCGGCCGGGACGTTCCCGACGAGGAGGTCGCCAAGCGCCGCACCGCGCTCACCCCCGACACGGTCGCGACGATCTGCTACACCTCCGGCACCACCGGACAGCCCAAGGGCTGCGTCCTCACCCACGCCAACCTGCACGCGGAGGCCGCCAACACGGTCGAACTGCTCCACCCGGTCTTCAAGGAGGTCACCGGCCAGGTCGCCTCGACCCTGCTGTTCCTCCCGCTCGCCCACATCCTGGGCCGCACCCTGCAGATCGCCTGCCTGATGGCCCGTATCGAGCTGGGCCACTTCCCGAGCATCAAGCCCGACGAACTCCGGCCCGCGCTGCGGCGGTTCCGCCCCACCTTCCTGGTCGGCGTCCCCTACCTCTTCGAGAAGATCCACGACACGGGACGCGCCACCGCAGAGAAGATCGGACGCGGCGCCTCCTTCGACCGCGCCGACCGCATCGGGGTCCGCTTCGGCGAGGCGTCCCTGAACCGGTTCCTGGGCACCGGCAAGGGCCCCGGGCCCGGCCTGTACGCGGCGTGGGCCCTGTACGACCTGCTGGTCTACCGGCGCATCCGCAAGGAGCTCGGCGGCCGTATGCGCTACGCCATCAGCGGCGGCTCCCCACTCGACCGCAACCTCAACCTGTTCTTCTTCGCGGCCGGCATCGTCGTGTACGAAGGCTACGGCCTCACCGAGACGACCGCCGCCGCCACCATCGTCCCGCCCCTGCGGCCGCGCCCCGGCACGGTCGGCCTCCCGGTCCCGGGCACCGCCGTCCGCATCGCCGACGACGGCGAGGTCCTGATCAAGGGGGGCGTGGTCTTCGGCGCCTACTGGAACAATCCGGCCGCCACGGACGCCGTGCTCAGCGGCGACTGGTTCGCCACGGGTGATCTCGGCTCCCTCGACCAGGACGGCTACCTCACCATCACCGGCCGCAAGAAGGACATCCTCATCACCAAGGGCGGCAAGAACGTCTCGCCCGCCGTCCTGGAGGACCGGCTGCGCAGCCGCCCGCCCGTCGGACAGTGCATCGTCGTCGGCGACAACCGTACGTATGTCGCGGCCCTGATCACCCTGGACCCCGAGGCCGTCGCGCACTGGCTCGCCGTGCGCAAGCTGCCCCCCGGCACCCCGATGTCCGAGCTGGTCCGCGATCCCCGGATGCGCGCGGATGTGCAGAAAGCCGTGGACTACGCGAACCAGGCGGTCTCCCGGGCCGAGTCCATCCGGAGGTTCGCGCTGGTCGAGGGCGAGTTCACCGAGGAGAACGGCCTGCTCACCCCGTCCCTGAAGATCAAGCGTCACGCGGTGACCACGGCGTACGCGCGGGAGATCGAGGCGCTGTACGGCGACTGAGCACACATGAGCACACACGAGGAGCGGCCCGCCGAACAGTTCGGCGGGCCGCTCCTCGCGTGCCGGACTCAGCCGTTGCCGGTGCCGTTGGCCGACAGAACCGGAATGTCCTCCAGGAGGTGCGAGAGCGGCTCGTCGCCCTTGACCTGGGTGGAGTTCTCGCTGCACTGCTGGTTCTGCGGGGCCGACAGGACCGGGATGTCCTGGACCCCGACCGGCACGACGCCGACCAGCGAACCGGCGTTGACCTTCGCAGGGAGGCCGACACAGGGCTTGTTCAGCGAGCCCTGGACGAGCGCGAGCTGCGGGCTCATGTCACCGGAGGTGCTGGAGTTGCCGTACTGCTGCGCCGCGTTGTTGCCGCTGGTGGACGTCGCGTCACCGTCGTCGCCGAGCGCCAGGGCCGGCGCTGCCGCGGCGGCGGAGGCGCCGAGAACGGAAGCGGCGACTACCGCGGCAGCCATAACCTTCTTCATCACTTGCTAGTCCCTTCTGGAGAAACCCCGTCCACCGGAGCGCTCTGGACAACTGCCGCACACAGGCTTGGTTGCTCTCATTCACTCCGATGGCCTACACCGGGGAAGGGCTGGATTGCCCTTCTGCTCCCGCTGCGGTATCCGCAATCACTCCCCGTCGAACGCCCCGGACGGGTGAATCCTCGAAACCAATCCCAAAAGAACGGGTTGAGCGCCAGAGCAGGAACAGGTGCCTCTGCACAGGAAAGGAACGCGAAATGTTCAAGAAGGCAATGGCCATGGCGGCGGTCGCGGCTTCCGTCGTCGGCGTCTCAGCGGCGGCCGCCCCCCAGGCGCTTGCCCTCGGAGACGACGACAGCGCCACCTCGACCAGCGGGAACGATGCCGCGCAGACCTACGGGAACTCGGCCACCACCGGCGCGATGAGCCCGCAGTCGTCCCTCGCCGAGGGTTCCCTGAACAAGCTCTGCGTCGGCCTCCCGGCGAAGGCCAACGCCGGTTCGCTCGTCGGCGTCGTGCCGGTCTCCGCCGCCGACGTTCCCGTCCTGTCGGCCGCACAGAACCACCAGTGTGCCGAGAACTCCACCCAGGCCAAGGGGGATGAGCCGCTGTCGAACATCGCGAACGGCATTCCGGTGCTGTCCGCCAACGGCACCGGCAACGGCTGAGATCCTCTGCGGCCCCGGGCCAGCCGTGCGGCAACGGTGTGCGAACGCGTCCCCGTGTGCAGCATCCGCCTGAATTCAAGCGTGGCGTTCGAGTGAATTGCGCGGCGCCTCACGTAGGGGAGTTGCTTCGGCCGTCTATTCCTCGTTTCACAGACTGCAGGTCGTGCGGCGAGCGTTCAAGCTGTGCTCGCTCGGTTTCGGCCGTCACAGGGGCACGACCGCAACGAAGGGAAACTACGTGAAGCACAAGAAGAGCGCTGCCATCGTCGCCGGTGCCATCATGACCCTCGGAATGGCCGCCCCGGCCATGGCCGACGCAGGTGCCGACGCCGCCGCGACCGGTTCCCCGGGCGTCCTTTCCGGCAACGTCATCCAGGTTCCCCTGGCCATTCCCGTCAACGCGTGCGGCAACACCGCCAGCCTCGTCGGGCTGCTGAACCCGGCGTACGGCAACGGGTGCGCGAACTACTGACGACATAGCCCTCGAAGGCCGGTGCCGTCGCACCGGCCCCGGCTGTGTCACGGCCGGCCTTGGACTGCTCTCTTCGGCTCCAGGGCCGGCCCTTCCGGCTCATCCCACTTCTAGGAAGACAACGAGATTGCGACAGACCCTGAGCAGGGGAATGGTCGCGGCTGCCGCCGCGACAGGCATTCTGTCCCTGTGCGGCAACCCGGTGCACGCGGACTCCGGTGCCGCCGGCACCGCGAGCGGATCGCCCGGCGTCGCGTCCGGCAACACCGTCCAGGTGCCGGTGGACACGCCGGTCAACCTCTGCGGCAACACCGTCGACGTGGTGGCCGCGCTGAACCCGGCCTTCGGCAACGCCTGTGCCAACGGTTCCCGCACGGGATCCACGACCGTTCCGGCCCAGACTCCCCGCACCACCGTTCCGAGTGACAGTCACGACCGCCCCGGCACCGGCAACAGCCACGGCCCCGGCACCGGTAACGGCGCCGTCCACGGCCCCGGCAGCGGCAATGACCACGGGCCCGGTGTGCCGAACCCCGGCATGCCCGGCAACGGGCAGCAGGACCGCCCGTCGGGCAACGGCAGCACCCCGCCGCGCACGACGCCGGACCACCAGCCGAACGCGCCGCAGGCCGCCACGCTCCCGGGCACCGCTCCCTCGCGCATGGCACCCACGCTGGCCGAGACCGGCAGTGAGGGCGTGATCGCGGCTTCGGCGGTCAGCGTCGCGATGCTGGCCGGCGGGCTCGTGCTGTACCGGCGGAGCCGGGCGACGGCCCGCCGGTAGTGCGACGGGTGCCGGGCGCGGCGCGCCCGGCACCCGCGCCACCGTTCCCACACGTCTCCCCGAGTCGACGGCCCAGGGGCGGCGCCCACCGCGTGGGCGCCGCCCCTGGGCCGTCCCTGTCCATGAGCGGGGGGAGCGGGCACCGCAGCCGCCGAATTCGACGCCCGTGTCACAAAGAACCGGGTTCTGTCACACATGTCCCGCGTCCGCGGGCCTTCTGTCACACCCGGTTCACAGGCCCTGTCCGCCGCACGCTCCCCGTCGTTGACGGAGCACAGGCTTTGTGATCGCCAGCGCAGCGCCCGGTCCCCACGACGGCCTTCCCAGGCCGCCACCGCGGCGCGCGCGGGGAGGTGCTACCCATGACCGACCGTCGCCTCTGGTCCTACAAGGAGATCGCCGCGCACATCCGGGTGCAGCCGGACACCGTGAGGTCCTATCGCAAGCACGGGCTCCTGCCTCCACCGGACCACGTGGAGGGCGGCAGACCCTACTGGTACGCCGACACGGTCCGCTCCTGGGCCGCCTCCCGCCCGGGCAACCGGGGCCGCGGCCGCGGGGACACCTGACCACGTCCCCTGCCCGCCGAGTGGCCCGCCCTGCCGGGGCGGGCCACTCGGCGTTATTGCATTGCCCGGGGGTGCGCAGGCGCCGACAATCCCCGGATGGATCCCGCGAGTCCCCGCATCCCCGCCGCCGACTTCTCCGTCAAGCCGGTGCTCACCGGCGAGAAGGCGCTGCTTCGGCCCTTCACCGAGGAGGACGCCGTGCCGATCGCGCAGATCCTCGGGGATCCCGAGGTCATCCGGTTCACCTTCGAGCCGTCCACCGACCTCACCCCGCAGCGGCTGCGCTCCTGGTACGGCTCCCGGGCCGCGCAGACCGACCGGCTCGACCTCGCCGTCACCGACCGCGCCACCGGCGAAGTGCTCGGCGAGGTGGTCCTGTACGAGTGGGACCCCGCGGCCCGCGCCTGCTCGTTCCGCACGTTCCTCGGTCCGCGCGGCCGCGGTCGCGGCATCGGCACCGAGGCGACCCGGCTCATCGTCGGCCACGGCTTCGAGCGGCTCGGGCTGCACCGCGTCTCCCTGGAGCTGTACGCCCACAACCACCGCGCCCGCCGCGTCTACGAGAAGGCGGGGTTCATGGAGGAGGGCGTGCGTCGGCGGGCCCAATGGCGTGAGGGACGCTGGGTGGACGAGACGCTGATGGCCGTGTCCGAGCACGAATGGGCCGTCCACCGGGGTCGTCCCGCGGCCGGCGGGGTCAGCTCCACGGTTCGACGACCGTCACTCCCCGGCCCGGCGCCTTCCCCATCGCCGCAAGCGCCTCGGGGGCCGCGTCCAGCGGGATCGTCAACGTGACCAGGAGCTCGGGGCGCAGGGCGCCCGAGCGGACCATGTCCAGCAGGGGCGGATAGGCGTGCGCCGCCATCCCGTGGCTGCCGATGATCTCCAGTTCCAGGGCGATCACCGGGGCCATGGGCACCGGGGTCGTGCCGGTGGGCGACGGCAGCAGGCCGACCTGGATGTGGCGGCCTCGGCGGCGCAGGCCGTTGACGGACGCCGCGCAGGTCTGCGGGGAACCGAGTGCGTCGAGGGAGACATGGGCGCCGCCGCCCGTCAGGGCGCGGACCGCCGCCGCCGTGTCCTCGGTGTGCCTGGCGTCCACGCACTCCGTTGCCCCGAACTCCCTTGCCAGGTCGAGGGCTTGGGGTGATACGTCGACGGCCACGACCCTCGCCCCCGAGGCCGCCGCGATCATCACCGCGGACAGACCGACGCCCCCGCACCCGTGCACGGCGACCCACTCTCCCGCCGCCACCCGGCCCTGCTGGACGACCGCGCGGAACGCCGTGGCGAACCGGCATCCCAGGGACGCGGCCGTCCGGAACGACATCTCGTCCGGCACCGCCACCAGATTGATGTCCGCCCGCTCCAGTGCCACGTACTGGGCGAAGGACCCCCAGTGCGTGAACCCCGGCTGGGTCTGCCGCTCACACACCTGCTGGTCTCCCGCCGCGCACGAGGGGCAGGTGCCGCAGGCGCAGACGAAGGGGACCGTGACCCGGTCACCGGCCCGCCAGCCGGTCACCAGGGCGCCCACCTCCTCGACGACCCCGGCGAGTTCATGCCCGGGCACATGGGGAAGCGCGACGTCCGGGTCGTGCCCCATCCAGCCGTGCCAGTCGCTGCGGCACAGCCCCGTCGCCTCGACGCGCACCACGACCCCGTGCTCGGCGGGCCGGGGGTCCGCCACCTCGCGGACCTCGGCCCACTCGCCGAACCGCTCGAACACCACCGCACGCATACGACCGCACCCTTCGCCCGGGCCCACGATCCCCGGCGCCGCCGGAGATCATCTCTCCGGCGGAACGCTAGCCGCGCGCACCTGCCTTGTCCCGGTCCCGGTCCGCCTCCCTCACCTCGACGGCGGCCACCGGCTCCTCCTCCCGCAGCCCGAACCGCCGGTGGAAGCCGCGCAGCGGCGCCGGGGCCCACCAGGTGGCACGGCCGGTCAGCCGCATCACCGCCGGGACCAGCAGGCTGCGCACGACCATCGCGTCCATCAGGACCGCCAGTGCGATGCCCAGGCCGAGCATCTTGGTGTTGGTCACCCGGGAGGTCCCGATCGCGACCATCACCACCGCCAGGATGACCGCCGCCGCGGTGATCAGCCCTCCGGTGCGCTGCAGCCCGAAGCGCACCGACTCTCGATGGTCGCCCGTGCGGTCGTACTCCTCCTTGATGCGGGAGAGCAGGAACACGCCGTAGTCCATGGAGAGGCCGAAGGCCACGCAGAACATCAGGACCGGCAGGGTCGTCTCGATGGAGCCCGGGCTGGTGAAGCCGAGCGGGCCCGAAAGGTGACCGTCCTGGAAGACCCACACCACCGCGCCGAACATGGCCGTCAGGCTGAGCGCGTTGAGCAGCACCGCCTGGACGGGTATCAGCACGCTGCCGGTCAGCAGGAAGACCAGGAGCAGGGTGACCACGGCGATGAAGGCCGCTGCCCAGGGCAGCCGGTCGGCTATCGCGTGTTTGGAGTCGACCAGGACCGCCGCCGTGCCCGTCACGGAGGTGTCGAAGGGGGCGGCCGTCGCGCGCAGTTCACCGACCAGCCGCTGGGCGCCCGCGTCCACGGCCTCACCCTCGGGCTGGACCGCGAAGTACGCCTTCGTGCCCTTCACCAGCGGCCCGTCCACGCGCCGCACCTCCGGCAGCGCGGCGATCCGGTCCCGGTAGGCGGCGTACTGCTCCCGGGTCGCGCGTCCCTCGGCGAGCACCTCCAGGCCGCCGCCGGGACTGCCCGGGAACCCGTCCCGTATGTGCTGCTGCACCACGTGCGACTCGGCGCCCGAGGGCAGCTGGCGGTCGTCGGCCGTGCCGAACTTCACGCCCAGGAAGGGCAGTCCGAGGATCACCAGGCCGACGGTGGTGGCCACGGCGAAGACCGGCGCCCGCCGCATGACCAGGGCCGCCGTCCGGCCCCAGCCGGCTCCCCCGCCGGACTCCCGGGGCCTGCCGCGCCGCAGCAGCCGCCCGAGGTCGAGCGCGTTCACCCGGTGGCCCAGCAGCACCAGGGCCGCCGGGAGCAGCACCAGCGCCGCCGCGGCGGCCAGCAGCACCACCGCGATGCCCGCATAGGCGAACGAGCGCAGGAAGTACTGCGGGAAGACCAGCATCGCGGCCAGGGACACGGCGACCGTCAGAGCGGAGAAGAGGACCGTGCGCCCCGCCGTGCGCAGGGTGACCGCGACGGCGCCCAGCGGGTCGGGGGCCGTGGGCAGTTCCTCGCGGAACCTGCGCACGATGAACAGCGCGTAGTCGATGGCGAGGCCGAGGCCGAGGGCGGTGGTGAGGTTCAGCGCGAAGACGGAGACATCGGTCAGCTCCGTGAGCGCGCGCAGCACGGCGTTGGTGCCCAGGATGGCGACGATGCCGACGCCGAGCGGCAGCAGCGCCGCGACCGCGCTGCCGAAGACCGTCACCAGGAGCACCAGGGTGATCGGCAGGGCGATCAGCTCGGCCCGGGTCAGGTCCTCGCGGATGGTCTGCTGCATCTCCGAGCGCACGGCGACGGGACCGCCGACCGTGACCCGCACCGGGCCGTGCACGCCCCGGTAGTGGGGCGCGATGCGGTCCAGGGTGTCGCTCGCGGTCTTCTCCTCGCCCGTGATGCGTGCCGCGATCAGCGCCTCGCCGCCGTCCTCGGCGCGCAGCGCGGGCGCGCCCGACTGCCAGTAGGAGCCGACCCCTGTGACGCCCGGCTCGGAGGCGAGCCGCTCGGCCAGGCGCTTCGCCTCCGCGGCGACCGCCGGATCGTCCACGGCCCTGTGCCCGGAGTCGACGAGAAGCAGCAGATTGGGCTGCGAGTCGGGGAACTCCCGCTCCAGCGCCTGGGTCGCGTACGTGGACTGGGCTGCCGGGTCCTGCCAGCCGCCGCTGCCCAGCCGGTCGGCTACCCCGCTGCCCGCGACCACCGCGAGCGCGGTGAGCAGCAGCGCCGCGAACAGCGACAGCCGGGGCCGCGCGGTGACGAACCGGGTCCAGCCGCCCGGCCCCGGCCTTCCCCCTCCGTCGCCGTCTTCCCGGCCGTCCCCGCTGTTGACTTCGGACATGAGGCGGTGTCCCCTTCAGCAAGACCCCGCATCCCGTACATCCGTGCAGGCGGCATGGGTCGTCCATTGCCCATAGACTGGCAAACACGAGTCATCGCTCGCGTTCCACAAGAATGCGAGTGGTCGCTCGCGTTTGTCAATTGCGTTCCGAGAGCTGGGGACAACGCGTGCCGAAGAGTCAGCGAGCCGGCGAGCCGGCGACCGGGCCGGTCGAGGAGCCGGCGACCAGGCCGGCCGCGCAACCGACCACGGCGCCGAGCACGGCGCCGAGCACGAAGGCGGGCACGAAGGCGGGCACAGAGCCGGCCGCGGAGGCGGCCGGGCGACAGCACCCGGAAGGCAGACCGCGCCGCCGCCAGGCCCGCGGCGAGCGCCGCATCGCCCAGCTCCTGGACGCCGCGGCCGCGGTCTTCTGCCGCACCGGCTACACCGCCGCGAGCACCAACGCGATCGCCCGCGAGGCCGGCGTCTCCCCCGGCACGCTCTACCAGTTCTTCCCCAACAAGGAAGCGATCGCGATCAGCCTCGGCGACCAGCTGCTGCGGCAGTGGCAGGAGTCGCAGGGCAGGGCGCTGGCGGGCGAGAACATCGGGCTCCCGCTGAAGGAGATGCTGGACGCGGCGCTCGACCCGCTGATCGCGTTCAACGTCGAGAACCCCGCCTTCGGCGTCCTGCTGCACGGCCCCGACACCCCCGGGCCCATCGCCCAGGAGTGCAACGCCGTGCACGACGCCTCCCTCACCCGCATCGAGGAGATGATCGCGGGCTATCTGCCGGACGGCCCGCCGGACGAGCGGACGCGCACGGCGAACATGCTGCTCGCCCTCTTCAAGGCCGGCCTCGACCTGATCATGACCCACGAGGGCGCGGAACGGCAGGCGTACATCACCGAGCTGAAGACCGCGATGTACCGCTACCTCAAGCCGCTCCTGGACGGGGACGCCTCCGCCGGCTGATCCCGGCCACCGCGGCCCACCGCGGCCCACCGCGGCCCACACCGGACCCGTCAGGTCCGCCCCCCGATCCACCCCCGGCCCGGCCGAACCGGCCAGAGCGGACCACCTCGCACCGCTTCGGACGGAATCGGTCAGACTGGACCGAACCGGGCCCGAGCAGTTCCGGCCGACCCGGACCCCCCTTGGATCCATACCCCCTAGGGGTATAGTCTGGTTCACGTAAGCCCCACACGCCTCCCTGAGGAGTAAGAACATGACCGCGCAGACCGACACCACGGGTTCCGTGACGACCGTCTACAAGGTGAGCGGGATGAGCTGCGGACACTGCGAAGGCTCGGTCTCCGGCGAGATCTCCGCGATCGCCGGCGTCACCTCCGTCACGGCCGTCGCGTCCACCGGCGAGGTCACGGTGGTCTCCACCGCGCCGCTCGCCGAGGAGGCCGTGCGCGCCGCGGTCGACGAGGCGGGCTTCGAGCTCGTCGGCAAGGCCTGAACCGCCCAGCATCTGCTCTCCGCACCGGGCCGTGCCGACCAGCTGATACTGGGTCCGTACGGTCCGGTCCACTGTCTGGAGTCCGGACATGACCAGCACCGCAGCACCAGTACCAGCCCCGGCGCCACCACCCGCGCAGGAGACCGTGCCCTCCGAGGTCGAACTCGCGATCGGCGGCATGACCTGCGCCTCCTGCGCGGCCCGGGTCGAGAAGAAGCTCAACCGCATGGACGGGGTCACCGCCACGGTGAACTTCGCGACGGAGAAGGCGAAGATCTCGTACGCCCCCGGGATCGTGGTGGCCGACCTGATCGCCACGGTGGAGAAGACCGGCTACACGGCCGAGGAGCCGCCGCCACCGCAGCCGGAACCCGCACCGTCCGACGAGGCGGCGGCGGTATCCGCACGTGACCCCGAGTCGGACTCCCTCCGCCACAGGCTGACGGTCTCCGCCCTGCTCGCGCTGCCCGTCGTCCTGCTCGCGATGGTCCCCGCCTGGCAGTTCGACAACTGGCAGTGGCTGTCGCTGACGCTCGCCGCGCCCGTCGTCGTCTGGGGTGGGCTGCCCTTCCACCAGGCCGCGTTCACGAACGCCCGGCACGGCGCCGCCACCATGGACACGCTCGTCTCGGTCGGGACGCTGGCCGCCTTCGGCTGGTCCCTGTGGGCGCTGTTCTTCGGGGACGCGGGAATGCCCGGCATGCGCCACGGCTTCGAGCCCACCGTCTCCCGCACGGACGGGTCGTCCGCCATCTACCTCGAGGTGGCCGCCGGCGTCGTCGCGTTCATCCTGCTGGGCCGCTATCTGGAGGCCCGCTCCAAGCGACGCGCGGGCGCGGCCCTGAAGGCGCTGCTGCACCTGGGCGCGAAGGACGTCGCGGTCCTGCGGGAGGGCCGGGAGGTGCGCGTACCGGTGGCGCAGCTGGCCGTGGGCGACCGGTTCGTCGTACGGCCCGGCGAGAAGATCGCCACCGACGGGACCGTCGTCGAGGGCGCCTCGGCGGTCGACGCCTCCATGCTGACCGGCGAGTCGGTGCCGGTCGACGTGACCGTGGGGGACACCGTGACCGGCGCGACCGTGAACGCCGGGGGCCGGCTGGTGGTCGAGGCGACCAGGGTCGGCGCGGACACCCAGCTCGCGCGCATGGCACGGCTCGTGGAGGACGCGCAGAACGGCAAGGCCGCGGTGCAGCGCCTCGCCGACCGCATCTCCGGGATCTTCGTGCCCGTGGTGCTGCTGATCGCGCTCGGCACGTTCGGGACGTGGCTGGGCGTCACCGGTGACACGGTCGCCGCCTTCACCGCGGCCGTCGCGGTGCTGATCATCGCCTGCCCGTGCGCGCTGGGCCTGGCCACTCCGACCGCGCTGATGGTCGGCACGGGACGGGGTGCCCAGCTCGGCATCCTCATCAAGGGACCGGAGGTCCTGGAGTCCACCCGCCGGGTCGACACCGTCGTCCTGGACAAGACCGGGACGGTCACCACCGGCCGGATGGCCCTCCAGGAGGTGTACGTCGCCGAGGGCGGCGACGAGAAGCAGGTCCTGCGACTCGCCGGCGCCCTGGAACACGCCTCCGAGCACCCGATCGCCCAGGCCGTCGCGGCAGGCGCGCGGAAGCGCGCAGGTGACCTCCCGGCGCCGGAGCACTTCGAGAACGTGCCCGGCCTCGGTGTGCGCGGGCGCGTGGAGGGGCGCGAGGTCACGGTGGGCCGGTTCCCGGACGCGCTGCCGGAGGGGATGGCCCGGGCGAAGGCCGAGGCGGAGGCGGAAGGGCGAACGGCCGTCGTGGTCGCCCGGGACGGCGTGGCGCTCGGGGTCCTGACCGTCGCCGACGCGATCAAGGAGACGAGCGCCGAGGCCGTACGGGAGCTGCGCGCGCTGGGACTGACGCCGTTCCTGCTGACCGGGGACAACCGGACGGTGGCCGAGGCGGTGGCGCGGGCCGTCGGCATCGACCCCGGCGAGGTGATCGCCGAGGTGCTGCCGGAGGAGAAGGTGGACGTGGTCAAGCGGCTGCAGGCCGAGGGCCGGACCGTCGCCATGGTCGGGGACGGTGTCAACGACGCGGCCGCGCTCGCCACCGCCGATCTCGGCCTGGCCATGGGCACCGGGACGGACGCGGCGATCGAGGCGAGCGACCTGACACTGGTGCGCGGTGACCTGCGGGTGGCTGCGGACGCGATCCGGCTGTCGCGGCGGACGCTCACCACGATCAAGGGGAACCTGGTGTGGGCCTTCGGCTACAACGTGGCCGCGCTGCCGCTGGCCGCCGCGGGACTCCTCAACCCGATGATCGCGGGCGCGGCGATGGCCTTCTCGTCGGTGTTCGTCGTGACGAACAGCCTCCGGCTGAGGGCATTCTCATGACGCGGGTGTAAGAGTCCCTCTAGAGTCCAACGCGAGCCTCACATAAGCTCTTCACAAGGCTCGCGCATCATCCTTACGCTGGTTCCTCGATCGCTGTACCGGGTCTCTTGCGCACTTTCAGGACATATGCAAGAGACGCAGATCACAGTGAGGTGAACGTAACCAACGGAAGGCTTCGTGAGTCTAAGTTGGCGATGTCAGAAGCGTCTTGGGGGGCGCGACTGACATCTGGGGATGTCTTGGGGGACGTTCCCGGGAAACGGCGTTGCCGGGGCACGTACACCGGGGAGCTTTGAGCGGCCCTCCCGTCCGTACGCGTCCCGGCAGACCGCACCGCAGCGGTCTGCCGAGTTCTGCTCGTTTTGCTCGCAGCGATTCAGGCGCTGTCCCGCAGGCGCCCGGCCGGATCCCGTGGGGGGAATCCGCACCGGGACATGGGAAGGCGCCCTGTACGCCGGCCCGTGGGGGGACCGACTGCAGGGCGCCTTCCGTTTGTCTTCCGTCATCGCGTCCACAGGTGCGGAGCACATGGCGTACGCCGCGCCACGACCACGGCGTACGCCTCGGGCGCGATGGCGGGCACGTATCCGAGGCGTACGAGGTGCACGAGGCGTACGAGGCGTACGGCGCTCAGCGCTCCTCGACCGGGATGAAGTCGCGCTCCACCACGCCCGTGTAGATCTGGCGCGGGCGGCCGATACGGGAACCCGGCTCCTTGATCATCTCGTGCCACTGGGCGATCCAGCCCGGCAGACGGCCCAGCGCGAACAGGACCGTGAACATCTCGGTCGGGAAGCCCATGGCGCGGTAGATCAGGCCGGTGTAGAAGTCCACGTTCGGGTAGAGCTTGCGCTCGACGAAGTAGCTGTCGGACAGCGCGTGCTCCTCCAGCTTGAGGGCGATGTCCAGCAGCTCGTCATCCTTGCCGAGAGCGGAGAGCACATCGTGCGCGGCGGCCTTGATGATCTTGGCGCGCGGGTCGAAGTTCTTGTAGACCCGGTGGCCGAAGCCCATCAGACGGACGCCGTCCTCCCTGTTCTTCACCTTGCGGATGAAGGTGTCGACGTCGCCGCCGGAGTCGCGGATGCCCTCCAGCATCTCCAGGACGGACTGGTTGGCGCCACCGTGCAGCGGGCCCCACAGCGCGTTGATACCGGCCGAGATCGAGGCGAACATGTTGGCCTGCGACGAGCCCACCAGGCGGACCGTGGAGGTCGAACAGTTCTGCTCATGGTCCGCGTGCAGGATCAGCAGCTTGTCGAGCGCGGAGACGACGACCGGGTCCAGGTCGAACTCCTGAGCGGGGACCGAGAAGGTCATGCGCAGGAAGTTCTGCACGTAGCCCAGGTCGTTGCTCGGGTAGACGAAGGGGTGGCCGATCGACTTCTTGTAGGCGTACGCGGCGATCGTCGGAAGCTTCGCGAGCAGGCGGATGGTGGAAAGGTTGCGCTGCTTCTCGTCGAAGGGATTGTGGCTGTCCTGGTAGAAGGTGGACAGCGCGGAGACGACCGAGGACAGCATCGCCATCGGGTGCGCGTCGCGCGGGAAGCCCCGGTAGAAGTTCTTGACGTCCTCGTGCAGCAGGGTGTGCTGCGTGATGTCGTTCTTGAAGGCGGAGAGCTCGTCGACGGTCGGCAGCTCGCCGTTGATCAGCAGGTAGGCGACCTCCAGGAAGGTGGAGCGCTCGGCCAGCTGCTCGATCGGGTAGCCGCGGTACCGGAGAATGCCCTTCTCGCCATCGAGGTAGGTGATGGCGGATTTGTAGGCAGCGGTGTTCCCGTAGCCGCTGTCCAGGGTGACCAGACCGGTCTGGGCACGGAGCTTCCCGATGTCGAAGCCCTTGTCACCGACGGTGCTGTCGACCACCGGGTAGGTGTACTCGTTACCGTCGTACCGCAGTACTACAGAGTTGTCGCTCACGTCTTCCCTCACCGACGTAGTGCCTCATCTTCGAGGTGCCCTGACTGTCTCTACCATCCCCCATTTGGCGCAGGAGAGTGCACTCGGGGACGACCATTGGGCTCATCGGCGGCACTGAGTGCCGTCAACCTGCTCATCCTGCCCGCCTCATCCTGGATGCGGAAGTGGTGTGTGACCTTTGCGACTCGTTTGATCGATCATTTTTTTTCGGCGGCTGGTCCAGAGGGGCCCAAAGGGGGCACGCTCAGCCCCGGAGGGGTCTGGGCGACAGCCTGAAGTCCAGGGCCGTACAGCGCCGGCCCGCCGACACCGTGCGCACCGCCTGCCCGATCGCCTTGCGTGAACCGACGAGGACGACCAGCTTCTTGGCGCGGGTGACCGCCGTGTAGAGCAGGTTCCGCTGGAGCATCATCCACGCCCCGGTCGTCACCGGAATGACCACCGCCGGATACTCGCTGCCCTGCGAGCGGTGAATGGTCACCGCGTACGCGTGCGCCAGCTCGTCCAGCTCGTCGAATTCGTACGGAACCTCCTCGTCCTCGTCCGTCAGCACCGTGAGGCGCTGGTCGACCGGGTCGAGCGAGGTGACCACGCCCACGGTGCCGTTGAAGACACCGTTCTCCCCCTTCTCGTAATTGTTCCGGATCTGGGTCACTTTGTCGCCGACACGGAAGACGCGGCCGCCGAACCGCTTCTCCGGCACGTCGGGGCGGGCGGGGGTGATCGCCTGCTGGAGCAGGCCGTTGAGCGTGCCCGCTCCGGCGGGTCCCCGGTGCATGGGCGCGAGCACCTGCACATCCCGGCGCGGGTCGAGGCCGAACCGGGCCGGGATCCTCCGTGCCGCCACATCCACCGTAAGTCGGCCGGCCGCCTCCGTGTCGTCCTCGACGAACAGGAAGAAGTCCTTCATACCGTCGGTGAGCGGATGCTGCCCCGAGTTGATGCGGTGCGCGTTCGTGACGACGCCGGACTGCTGGGCCTGGCGGAAGACGCGGGTGAGACGCACGGCGGGGACGGGGCTCCCGTCCGCGAGCAGGTCCCTGAGCACCTCGCCCGCGCCGACGCTGGGCAACTGGTCCACGTCACCGACGAGGAGCAGGTGGGCACCCGGCGGCACGGCCTTGACCAGCTTGTTGGCGAGCAGCAGGTCCAGCATGGACGCCTCGTCGACGACGACCAGGTCGGCGTCCAGCGGGCGGTCCTTGTCGTAGGCCGCGTCACCGCCCGGCTTCAGCTCCAGCAGCCGGTGGACGGTGGACGCCTCGGCACCCGTCAGCTCGGACAGGCGCTTGGCGGCCCGTCCGGTGGGCGCGGCGAGCACCACCTTGGCCCGCTTGGCCCGGGCGAACTCCACGATGGACCGCACGGTGAAGGACTTGCCGCAGCCGGGCCCTCCGGTCAGCACGGCGACCTTCCGGGTGAGTGCCAGCCGTACGGCCTCCTCCTGCTCGGGCGCCAGATCGGCCCCCGTGCGGTCCCTGAGCCAGGCCAGCGCCTTGTCCCAGGCCACGTCCCGGAAGGCGGGCATCCGGTCCTCGTCGGTGCGCAGGAGGCGCAGCAGCTGGGCGGACAGGGAGAGTTCGGCGCGGTGGAAGGGCACGAGGTAGACGGCGCTGACCGGCTCTCCGCCCTCGGGTCCGGGCACCGTCTCCCGTACGACACCGGGGTCCGAGTCGTCCTCCGGGGGCGCCCCCAGCTCCGCCAGGCACTCGATGACCAGGCCGGTGTCGACCTGCAGGAGCTTGACCGCGTCCGCGATGAGCCGCTCCTCGGGGAGATAGCAGTGGCCCTGGTCGGCGGACTGCGACAGCGCGTACTGGAGCCCGGCCTTCACCCGTTCCGGGCTGTCGTGCGGGATGCCGACAGACTGGGCGATCTTGTCGGCGGTGAGGAAGCCGATGCCCCAGACGTCGGCCGCGAGGCGGTAGGGCTGGTTCTTGACGACGGAGATGGAGGCGTCGCCGTACTTCTTGTAGATGCGCACGGCGATGGACGTGGACACCTGGACGGTCTGGAGGAAGAGCATGACCTCTTTGATCGCCTTCTGCTCCTCCCAGGCGTCGGCGATCCTCTTCGTGCGCTTGGGGCCGAGTCCGGGGACCTCGTTCAGCCGCTTGGGCTCCTCCTCGATGATCTGGAGTGTGTCGAGGCCGAAGTGCTGGGTGATGCGGTCGGCGAAGACGGGGCCGATGCCCTTGACCAGACCGGAACCGAGATAGCGGCGGATGCCCTGGACCGTGGCCGGCAGGACGGTGGTGTAGTTCTCCACGGTGAACTGCTTGCCGTACTGGGGGTGGGAGCCCCAGCGCCCCTCCATCCTGAGCGACTCGCCCACCTGCGCCCCGAGAAGCGCGCCCACGACGGTGAGCAGATCACCGGCGCCGCGGCCGGTGTCGACGCGGGCGACCGTGTATCCGTTCTCCTCGTTGGCGTACGTGATCCGCTCCAGCACGCCCTCCAGCACGGCCGGCCGCCACTCCCCGGCCCCGCCCTGCCCCTCCCGGCTCTCCTCCTTGCTCATGACCCGACGCTACCTTCCGGGTGTGACAGTGCGGGAGCGGACGCGGTGGCGATCGAGCCGGGCGACCCTCACCCCCGTGACCGTCCCGGTCTAGGCTCTGAGTATGAGCGACGTGTTTGCCCTGGACCTGGCCCTTGATCTTTCGCTCTCCGCACCGAGCGCGGTACTCGACGATCTGTGCTGGCACCTCGGCGTCACGGAAAACGGGAGTAGCGCGGTCGACGACATGGCCGACCTGGTGCCCTTGCTGTCGGCTCGTGGACCGGCAGTGCGCATCGGCGGTGTGCTGACGGGTGAACTGGTCCGCAGTACGGACCGTTGGTGCCTGACCGCACGTCAAGAACTGCACGCCGAACTGTTGCCCGAACTGGATTCACTCGCGGAGAGACTGGCTTTCAACGCCAAGACGCAAGGAGTCATCGGTCAAGTCAGGTTCTACGAGGACGAGGTCCCAGAACTGCTCGTCAACAGGTCGGGGACACTGGTCAAGACGACGCTGCGCCCCGCCGGGTCAGCAGGCGCTTAGCGGAAAGATCCCGATCCGGCCCGGGCAGTGGTTTCGGACCGGAGGGTGCCATCCGGGTACCACTCGCGACCGGGACCGTGCGGCAGGCCGTCGACGTACGACTCGACACTGACGAGGACGCCTCCGAGCCGCTCCTCCACCTCACCGGTGAACAACTCGCCATGGTGGAGCAGTCGTCGGCCGAGGTCCATGCCCACGTCGGGGCCGTCGATGTCGATTCGCCGCATCCCGCTCCTCTCAGTACCGGCAAGCGCTGTCTCCCGAGCCGGGCTCGGGCGTCCCTCGGGGGTGGAGGACCGACGGGGGCCAGACCGCCGTGGACGCGGTGGCCGGCCGGCGGACCGCGACCGCACCGCGCGGCTCAGTGTGCGCCCGCGAGCCTCTTCGTCGCCGACTCGATGAACGCGGCCGCCTCCCGTTCGGAGATCTCCACATGGTCGACGTCGTTGTGGCCCAGTTCGTGAAGACGCAGGTACTCGGTCGGCTCCCAGTGGAGGTTCCGGGTGAACGCCTCGTCGTGCGTCTCCCCCTCCCTGCCGACAAGACGCCGCCGCACGATCCCGCGTGGGTTGCTGCGGGGATACCCCTCACTGATCTTCGCGTAGTACGTGATCCGGCCCTCCGCCGCCTCGTCGAGCGCGTCGAGCGTGCTCGGAGCCAGCCACGGGAACGGCTCGGCACCGAGGTTGGACCGGAAACTCCCGTGCGGGATCATCACGCCGTACAGGTCGATGAACTCCTCGACCGAGTAGCCGCCACCCCGCTCGTACATGCGCAGCAACAGCTCGTACGGGTCGGGGAGTTCCGGGAGCACGTCCTCGCTCTCGGCCTTGAGCGCCGCCCAGCGCACGGCACCCCGGCACGTCCTCGCCGTGGACGGCGTCGGGACCTTGTGTGCCAGGAACGCCTCCAGTTCGGTCTCCAGATCCGGGTCCAGCCGGAAGCCGGAGCCGACGAACTCCGTGACGTCGAAGAAGGGCCATTCCTCCTCCGCGCCGTACGCCTCCGCCCAGACGGCGGCGCGCCGCAGGTACTCCCTCATGAGCAGCGCGCGCGAACGGGTGTGGACGGTGGCCACGTCCCAGTCGCCGTACCAGTCGACAGCACGCAGGCGCTCCAGGACCGCGCGCGACGGTTCGGCACTCGCCGACGTCCCGTGGCTCGAAGCTCGCCGCCTTCTCGGAGTCAGAGGCCCAAAGGTAGCCGAGCAGCTCTCTGCGGTCACCGTGTACTGGCACGTACCGAACGTCTCCCTGGGCAGTGCGCCGATAGCCGATCCTCCCGAAACCGGGAGCATGCGTAAACAGGTCGTAGCGGGTCGGCACCTCGAAACTGCCCCACACGTCCGATGCGCTGCCGTCGGGATCGAAGAAGTTCTCAGCGCCCGTCTCGGTCGGCTTCGCGAAATACGTCGGATCATCCGGGTCCGTTTCGGAACCCAACACCTCGGACAGATCACGAAGCGCCTCGGACAACCGAGGGCCGTTCGCCGCGTACACCTCGGGCTGAGGCCGCCCCTTCAGGTCGTACGGCAGCCACACATCGGTGTGCGCCATCAGATCCACCGTGCCGAAGTCGGCGAAGGACGAGGCACCGAGCTGGAACAGCTTCTCCTGGCATGGCTGGCCGACGCCAGCTCACAATCAATTGCTTTCCGCGTGCCAGTCTTTCGTCATGTTGCCTTCCTCATCCCACTCGAACTGCGCCAACTGCCGAAGCCCGTTGTCACTCATGACGGTCCGGGCCGCGAGTCTGCCGTTCGGGTGCCACCGCTGGAATTCACCAACAGGGAAACCGCCACGCATGACGCCCTCCGATCTGAGAGTGCCGTCCGCGTACCACTCGCGGACGGGGCCGTCTTCGTAACCGTCCTCGTACGTGATGAGACTGACGAGCGCACCGCGCTGGTATTCGACGGCCTCTCCGGTGAAGGGAGTTCCCCGATAGTAGAGACGCTCGCCTTCGTCCATGGTGGCGTCGGGATCATCGATATCGATTCGGTGCAGGCTCATCAGGGAATCCAGTTCTCAGGTCCGGGCGGGTCCTTCAGGAAGCGCCCATAGCTGCTGGGCACTCCATCCAGCATATGGTTGCAGTTGCCGCAGAAGGGCGCCGGGCGCGGATGTAGTCCTGTCTCCGGGTTCGCCTGGAACGGGAACTGTACTGACGCCCGCATCTCCCTCAACACGGAGGCGTCGTCGGGGAGACCGAGTTCTCGGCGCGCCCACAGCAGCTCGTTCGTCGCCTTCACCTCCGCGTGAGCGAGGATCGGCGCGCGGTGAAGTGGTGCGTCAGCGATCTGCTCGTAGCGTTCCAGCAACGTGGGATGCAGACGGTCCAGAGGGAGTAGCCCAGCAGCACCCTTGGGTCCGTTGATTCCCTCAAACACCCGACCAGTGCGCAGGTCGATCACCGATCCCACGCATGCTCCCGTCTGGGCACGTGGGAAGGTCCCGGATTCCTTCGCCTCCAGGTACTCCAGAGCACGTTCGTGAGAGAGCTGGTCCAGGAATTCGGTGACGGGTCGGCCGTCAACGTGTGAGATGAGGCCGTCTGCCGTACGTTCGACTCGGCTCTCAGGCAACTCGCCGAGGAACTTCTCGCCGGGCCCGACGGGGGGCAGGGGGCCGTCTCCGACCTGGAGATCATCGAAGGGGGGCGAACCTTCATGGCCGTGCGGGGAAGCTGCCTCATGACCGGCCTCGTGGTGCGCTCCACCTGTGTCATGGGATGCGCCGTGATGGTCGGAGTGTCCGCTGACGCTGTGATCCTCGGTGTGCGTGCCCTGCCCCTGACCGCCGTCATGGCCGCCGCCGTGGTGACCGGTGCTGCCAGGACCGTCCGAATGACCGCCCGTGTGGCCGTTCGGCGGTTCATGGCTCGCGGACGGACCCGCCCCGTGCTCGTGGGCACCGCCGCCGGGAAGGTGGTCCGCGCTTCCGCCCGGCAGGTGGTCGCCCGCGTGGCCGCCGGGGAGGTTGTCCCCCGCGTGGCCGCCCGGCAGGCCGTCGCCGCCGGCGTGCACGGTGGGGGCCTCCCCGCCCGCGTGGACCGTCGGCACGTTCTCGCCGCCCGCGTGCACCGCCGCGTTGTCGCCGGTGCGGCCCACGTCGCCGAGGTCGTTGCCCAGGCTGTCGCCGAGGCGGATGTGCTGACCGGCCTGCTCGGCGGTGTGGGCGCCCGCGCCCACGAGGGCCGGTTCCCTGACCGGGGAGGGCGTGTGCGGCACGTCCGAGCCCGAGGCCGGGTCGAGGTCGGTGCCGCCCGGTTCCCTGGGGGCGTCGCCGGCGTGCTGCACGACGTTGCCCTTGTCGTCGAGGATGTTGCCGTGCGGGTCCAGGTACTGCGCCGGGGCGCCCTCGTGTGTCGGGAGCTTCGTCGTGCCCTCCGGCAGCACCGTCGCGTCGTGCGGCAGCCGGAAGTTGCCGTCGGGCAGCTTGACCGCACCCTCGGGGATCACCGAGCCCTCGGGCAGGCGCACGGTGCCGTCCGGCAGCTTCAGCGCGCCCTCGGGCAGCGTGATGGCGTTCTCCGGCAGCTTGGGGATCTCGACGTTGCCGATGCCCTTGAGGGCCTTGGTGATGTCGCCGATCTTGGACAGGCCCGCGCCCGCGGCCTTGCCGACATACGTCATCGGATCGATGATCCGGCCCGCCTTGCCCGCCACCGACAGCGCCCTGGCGACCGCACCCGCCTTCCCCGCACCCGACGCCGCGCCCCCCGCACCACCGGTGAACACCGTCGTCAGCACATTGAACGTCACCGCACCCGCAGCACGAGCCGGGTTCTTGCCCCACTCGTCCCACGCCACCAACGCCTTGCCCGTCTCCTTCATCGCCGTACGCGAATCACGAAACCACGACGGCAACTTGTCATCCGGCAACGCCCAGAACATCGTCCCCAGACCAGGAATCGACGAGATCGCCAACCCCGTCGCCAACTGCGCCAGACCCTTCCACGCCTGACCCATCGCATCCCAGCCACCAAAACCCACCAGCGTCCCAAGGCCCTTGATCGTGCCCCAGATCCCATCCACGATCAGCCCGTCCCACACAAAGGACTTCACCCAATGGCCGATCTCATACCAGTGGTGCTTCTCCTCCACCGGGTCACCCCAGGGAAGCTTCGCATTCTTCATATCGGCCGCATCAAACCCAT
Organism: Streptomyces sp. PSU-S4-23; assembly: GCF_055632315.1. NCBI lineage: Bacteria > Bacillati > Actinomycetota > Actinomycetes > Kitasatosporales > Streptomycetaceae > Streptomyces > Streptomyces sp. PSU-S4-23. Next base: position 3,150,599 of record NZ_JBVMUU010000002.1, read on the forward strand.
ACTGGTCCTTACGGTCCGAACCATCCCCCGCCACCATCTGCGTCCCACCGAACAACGCAGTGATCTTGTTGTGACACGTCCGCTCCGCCGCCCAGAACGCCGCCACCGCAGCCGTCACGTCATCACGGATCCGATTGTGCCTGTCGACCTTGTCCCCGTCGTACTCCCAGTCCTCGTCACCCCTGACCGAGTCCACAAAGGACGCCGCATCGACCTTCAACTGCTTCAGCCTGTCCACCAGCGGACGGATCTCCGTCGCATACGACGACAACGCCGACGACACCTTCTCCAAGCCGTCCGCGAAACCATCCGCCCGATCCTCGACCGGCTTCGTCGTCGCGAACAACCGCTCCGCCTCAGGCGCCGTGTAATACCCCCGCAACCCCTGAAACTGCCTGTGCACATCCCGACCCGTCGACCGGACATGCGACGCATCCGCCTTCAGATCCCCGTAATCCTTCTCCAACTGCGCCAGATCACCGGTGAACTGCGGAATCTGCTCCGGCTGGATCACGCCTTCCCCACCCCCGGCAGATCAACCCGCGGATCCGCCAGCGCCTTACGCTGCGCCTGAGCCGCCATCGCCTCATCCCCCCGCAGATACGCCGTCGTCGCATCCACCGCACCCTGCAACGACCTACCCGCCCGCGCCGCGATGAACTGCAGATCCTTCGACGCATGCTCCGCATACTGCGACAACGCAAGAGCCACCAGACCCCCCTGGGCCTTCTCCCCCTTGCCCCCACCACCCCCGCCGCCACCCTCAGCGGAGATCGTGCCCGCACTGGACGCCGCCGACGTCAGATGCTCCCCATACGCCTTCGCATGATCCCCGATATGCGACGCCGTCTCACCCGTCGTCTTCAGCACCTGCTGAATACCCTGCGGCTTCAAATCCCAGCCGGACACGACATACCCCCGTGGTAACCGATCCTGACTCCGCCTACGCCCGCGTCAGCCGATGTTGTCGACCGCCGCCTTCGCCTTCGCGATCGTCGACTGCGCCGTCGAGTCGTTCTGCTCCAACGTCGACTTCACCAGCCCGATGATGTTCTTGACCTCCTGCGACGCACGATTCCACCGCAACTCCTTGCCGTGGTACTCATCCGCCACACCATCCGCCGTGAAGTCCGCCATCGCCGCCTTCACCTGACGGTCCCGCGCCGCGATGACCTCCTCCAAACGACCGATCACCGCCTGCAGACCACCCTGCACATCCGCCGACGCACCCGTGTCGTACGACCGACGATCCGCACCCGAACCCGCCATCACACACCACTCCCCGTGAAGAAAACGAACAACCCCGCCACACCACGAACAACCCCGCCGCTCAGCGGAACCGCGCCCCGTCGAAGTTCGCCGCCGACATCTGACGCCGCGCGTTGTCGCCCTGCTCCTGATCACCCGAACCGAACGCCGAGTCCATACCCGACTGACCACCCAAAATCGCCGCCAGCGACGCGTTCAGCTCCTTGGTGATCCCATCCGCCCGCAACTTGAACTGATCGAACGCCACCCGCCCCGCACCGTTGAACTTCCCCTCCAACGGCTGCGCCGCCTGCACCAACTGACGGATCAACGTCCCCAGATCGTCACTCGACCCACGCGAGTCCTTCATCAACGTCGACAGGGTCTGTGCCCCCATGTCGAACTTCATCCTGCCTCCCCCTGCGGTGAGTTGACCTCACTGAACGATTCTTCACCCTCCATGTTCACTGCCGTGCGTCACACTCGCAACCACCTGAAGTCACAGCCCTGCTACAGGAGCCGGGCAGGTGCGCCGGGCCGGTTGTCGGCATCGGCGGCGCGTCCCGCCGTCCGGCCGCCGTCAGGGCGGGCACGCTGTACGCGTATGCCGGTGGGATCCATGGGGAGGCAGTACATGTACGACTACGACCTCCTGGTCGTGGGGTCGGCCAACGCCGACCTGGTGATCGGGGTCGAGCGCCGGCCCGCGGCCGGGGAGACGGTGCTCGGCTCCGACCTGGCCGTCCACCCGGGCGGCAAGGGCGCGAACCAGGCGGTCGCCGCCGCCCGCCTCGGCGCCCGTGCGGCGCTGATGGCCCGGGTCGGCGACGACGCGCACGGCCGGCTGCTGCTGGCCACGCTGGGCGGAGCGGGCGTCGACACGGTGGGGGTCCTGGTCGGCGGGGCGCCCACGGGGGTCGCGCTGATCACGGTGGACCCGTCGGGGGACAACAGCATCGTGGTCTCGCCGGGCGCCAACGGGCGGCTCGCTCCGCAGGACGTGCGGGCCGCGCGCAGCCTGCTGCACTCCTCCCGCGTGGTCTCGGCGCAGCTGGAGATCCCGCTGGAGACGGTCGTGGAGGTCGTACGGAGCCTGCCGCCCGGCACCCGCTTCGTGCTGAACCCGTCGCCGCCGCGGCCGCTGCCCGCCGAGCTGCTGGCGGCCTGCGACCCGCTGATCGTGAACGAGCACGAGGCGCGGGTCATCGCGGGCCGTGAGCTGGGCGGTTCGCCCGAGGACTGGGCCGCCGGGCTGCTGGCGCTCGGCCCGCGGTCGGTCGTGGTGACGCTGGGCGCGGAGGGCGCGCTGGTGGCGACCGGCGACGCCGTGAGCCGGGTGCCGTCCCTGGCGGTGGACGCGGTGGACACGACGGGTGCGGGTGACGCGTTCACCGCGGCCCTGGCGTGGTGGCTGGGCAGGGGCTCCCCGCTGCCGGACGCGGCGGCCTACGCGGCGCGGGTCGGCGCGGCCGCGGTCACCCGTCCCGGCGCGCAGGCGTCCTTCCCGACGGCCGAGGAGGTCGCGGCGGTCGCCGCGCTCTGCGGAAGGCCGGTGCCCTGAACCGTCGACTCGCGGACGCGCCGGTCGAGTACGGGCCGTTCTTCCGGCGGACGGCTTCGAGGGGGCCCGTGTATCGACCGGGCCCCCTCGGGATTCCCCTCCTCCGCCAGAACCCCGCGATCCCCCCCGGGTTCCCTCCCAGGGGCTCTGACGCCGTGTACGACCCACGGGAAGCCGGAACGGTTGCACGGCTCGCCGGTTCAACTCCGGTTCCCCCGACGGGTGCTCCGGCGATACCCGTCACGGGCCCGGGCTCAGCCGCGGGATCCGTTCCCCCTGTTGTCCGCGACGCGCTTGGCGTCGCTCAGTCACTCGCCGGGCCGCCGGGCCGGGTGGTGCGGCTCCTCAGCCGGCACGGCGTGCTCCGTGAAACGCCGCACCGTCTCCGCGAGGACCTCCCGCCCGTCCCGCGCCCACAGCCCCTCGCTGAAGAGCTCGACCTCGATCGGCCCGGTGTACCCGGCCGCCGCCACGTACCCCTGCCACTCCCGCATGTCGATCGCGCCGTCACCGATCTGCCCGCGCCCGGTGAGGACGCCCTCGGGCAGCGGGGTGGTCCAGTCGGCGAGCTGGAAGGCGTGGATGCGGCCGCCCGCGCCCGCGCGCGCGATCTGTGCCGGGGCCGTGTCGTCCCACCAGACGTGGTACGTGTCCACGGCCACGCCCACCTGCTCGGCGGGGAAGCGTTCGGCGAGGTCGAGCGCCTGGGCGAGGGTGGAGACCACACAGCGGTCGGAGGCGTACATCGGGTGGAGCGGTTCGAGGGCCAGCCGCACCCCCCGCCCGGCCGCGTACGGGCCCAGCTCCCCCAGCGCGTCGGCGATCCGCTCCCGCGCGCCCCGCAGGTCCCGGGAGCCGGCCGGCAGTCCGCCCGACACCAGCACCAGGGTGTCCGTGCCCAGCGTCGCCGCCTCGTCGACCGCACGGCGGTTGTCATCGAGGGCGCGGGCCCGCGCGTCCGGGTCGATCGCCGTGAAGAAGCCGCCCCGGCACAGCGTCGTCACCGTCAGCCCCGCGTCACGGACGAGGTTCGCCGTGGCCCGCACGCCGTTCGCCCGGACGGGCTCGCGCCACAGGCCCACTCCGTGCACCCCCGACTCCACGCAGGCGTCCACCAGTTCCTCCAGCGAGAGCTGCCTGACCGTCATCTGGTTGATGGAGAAACGCTCCAGTACCGTGCTCGCGCTCACTGGGACACCCCGTACACGGACAGCAGGCTCCCCATCCGCGCCTGCGCCAGGTCCGGGTCGGGGAACAGGCCGAGCCCGTCGGCGAGTTCGTAGGCCGTCGCGAGGTGCGGCAGCGAGCGTGCCGACTGCAGTCCGCCCACCATCGTGAAGTGCTCCTGATGGCCGGCGAGCCAGGCCAGGAGGACCACGCCCGTCTTGTAGAAGCGGGTCGGCGCCCGGAACAGGTGGCGGGACAGCTCCACGGTGGGGTCGAGGAGCGCGCGGAAGCCCTTCGCATCGCCCGTGTCCAGGACCCGTGCCGCGTGTGCCGCCAGGGGGGCCAGCGGGTCGAAGATGCCGAGCAGGGCGTGGCTGAAGCCCTGCTCGTCGCCCGCGATCAGCTCGGGGTAGTGGAAGTCGTCGCCCGTGTAGCAGCGCACGCCGCGCGGGAGCCTGCGGCGCAGATCGGTCTCCCGCCACGCGTCGAGCAGCGAGATCTTGACGCCGTGCACCTTGTCCGGGTGCGCGGCGACGACCTCAAGGAAGACGTCCGTGGCCGTGTCCAGGTCGCCGGATCCCCAGTAGCCCTCCAGCGCCGGGTCGAACATCGGGCCGAGCCAGTGCAGGATCACCGGGTCGGCGGCCTGGCGCAGGAGGTGGCCGTAGGTCTCCAGGTAGTCCTCGGGGCCCCGGGCCGCGGCGGCCAGGGCGCGCGAGGCCATCACGACGGCCTGCGCGCCCGCCTCCTCGACGACGGCGAGCTGTTCTTCGTACGCCGTCCGGACCTCCGCCACGGAGCCGGCCTGGAGCTGGTCGGTGCCGACGCCGCAGACGATGCGGCCGCCCGCGGCGCGGGCCTCGGCGGCGGAGCGGCGGATCAGCTCCGCCGCGCCCGCCCAGTCCAGGCCCATCCCGCGCTGGGCGGTGTCCATGGCCTCGGCGACGCCCAGCCCGTGCGACCACAGGTGGCGGCGGAAGGCGAGCGTCGCGTCCCAGTCGACGGCGGCGGGCGAGCCGGGGGACACGTCCGCGTACGGGTCGGCGACGACGTGCGCGGCCGCGAAGAACGTGCGGGAGGTGAAGGGGGCCGCGGCGGAGCGGGCGAGGGGTGCGCGGCGCGGCTCGTAGGTCCTGAGCCGGCCGCGGGCGTCCGGGAGTCGGATGGTCACGGCTGGATCTCCGGCACCTCGATGCGGCGGCCCTCGGCCGAGGACTTCAGGCCCAGTTCGGCGAGCTGGACGCCGCGGGCCCCGGCCGCCAGGTCCCAGTGGTAGGGGGCGTCGGCGTACACGTGCCGGAGGAACAGCTCCCACTGCGTCTTGAAACCGTTGTCGAACGGGGCGTTGTCCGGTACCTCCTGCCACTGGTCGCGGAAGACCTCGGCGGCGGGGACGTCCGGGTCCCAGACCGGCTTCGGGGTCGCCGACCTGTGCTGCACCCGGCATGTCCTGAGCCCGGCGACGGCCGACCCCTCCGTGCCGTCCACCTGGAACTCGACGAGGTCGTCGCGGTGGACGCGCACGGCCCACGACGAGTTGATCTGGGCGATCGCCCCGCCCTCCAGCTCGAAGATGCCGTAGGCGGCGTCGTCGGCGGTGGCGTCGTACGGCTTGCCCTTCTCGTCCCAGCGCTGGGGGATGTGGGTGGTGGCCAGGGCCTGCACGGACATCACGCGGCCGAACAGCTCGTGGAGCACGTACTCCCAGTGCGGGAACATGTCGGCGACGATGCCGCCGCCGTCCTCGGCGCGGTAGTTCCACGACGGGCGCTGCGCCGGCTGCCAGTCGCCCTCGAAGACCCAGTAGCCGAACTCGCCGCGGACGGAGAGGACCCGGCCGAAGAAGCCGCCGTCGACGAGCCGCTTCAGCTTCAGCAGACCCGGCAGGAAGATCTTGTCCTGGACGACGCCGTGCCTGATGCCGGCGGCGCGCGCCAGGCGGGCCAGCTCCAGGGCGCCCTCCAGGCCCGTCGCCGTGGGCTTCTCGGTGTAGATGTGCTTGCCCGCCGCGATCGCCTTCCTGACCGACTCCTCGCGGGCCGAGGTGAGCTGCGCGTCGAAGTAGATCTCGACGGCCGGGTCGGCGAGGACCGCGTCCACGTCCGTCGACCAGTGGTCCAGCCCGTACCGTTCGGCGATCGCCCGCAGGGCGTGGGCGCGGCGGCCCACGAGGACCGGTTCGGGCCACAGCACGACGCCGTCGCCCAGGCCGAGGCCGCCCTGCTCGCGGATGGCCAGGACGGAGCGGACGAGGTGCTGGCGGTGGCCCATGCGTCCCGTCACACCGTTCATGGCGATCCGCACCGTCTTGCGTGTCACGTCGTTCCCTTCCCGTGTCACGTCGTTTCCCCCCGTGTCACGTCGTTTCCTCCCGTGTCACGTCGTTCCCTCCGTACGCGCGTCGGTGCGGCGTGCACCTGCGGGAGAGCATGGCAGCAAGCGCTTTCTACAGCGTCAGACGCTAGCCTCTGCCCAGCGGATCGGACAAGACCGCGGGGGCGACGGAAGCGCGTGTCGCGGAGGGCGTGACGCGGAGGGCGTGACGCCCAGGACGCCCCACGTGGCACGAGTGACACCGCGGTCGCCGGGCGCCGGACCGGCCGGCCTGTCGAACACGCAGGACCGTGGACCTGTACACGGGTGTCCGGCGAGCTGTAGGCAGAGCATGCACAGGGAGCATGCACAGGGGCCTGCGGGGGACCCCCTTGCCCTGAGGACGACGAGAGCACGACCGGAGGACGACGACGATGACGGTGACCCTGGCGGACGTGGCGGCGCGCGCACAGGTGTCGCCCGCCACCGTGTCACGCGTGCTGAACGGGAACTACCCGGTGGCGGCGTCCACCCGGGACCGGGTGCTGCGCGCGGTGGACGAGCTGGACTACGTCCTCAACGGCCCGGCGAGCGCACTCGCGGCGGCCACCTCCGACCTCGTGGGCATCCTGGTCAACGACATCGCCGACCCCTTCTTCGGGATCATGGCGAGCGCCATCCAGTCGGAGATCGGGGGGCCGGGCGGCCGCGCCGGCGGCGAACGGCTGGCGGTGGTCTGCAACACCGGGGGGTCGCCGGAGCGGGAGCTGACGTATCTGACCCTGCTGCAGCGGCAGCGGGCGGCGGCGGTGGTGCTGACCGGCGGCGCGGTGGAGGACGGCGCGCACGCTGAGGCCATGGGCGCGAAGCTGCGGAAGATGGCCGAGGCGGGGACGCGCGTGGTGCTGTGCGGGCGGCCGCCCGCCCCCGAGGCGATCGCGCTGACCTTCGACAACCGAGGCGGCGGCCGGCGGCTGACCGAGCACCTGACCGGGCTCGGGCACCGGCGGCTCGGGTACATCGCGGGCCCGGAGGAGCGCACGACCACGCGGCACCGGCTGGAGGGGCACCGGGCGGCACTGGCCGTCGCCGGCATCGAGGACGACCCCGGGCTCACGGTGCACGGCCGCTACGACCGCCGCTCCGGCTACGAGGCGGCACTGGAACTGCTGCGCCGGGAGCCGTCGCTGACGGCCATCGTGGCGGCGAACGACACGGTGGCGCTGGGCGCGTGCGCGGCCCTGCGGGACTCCGGTCTGCGCATCCCCGAGGACGTCTCGGTCGCCGGATTCGACGACCTCCCGTTCGCGGTGGACGCGGTACCGGCGCTGACGACGGTGCGACTGCCGCTGTCCGAGGCGGGCGCCCGGGCGGGCCGGATCGCGATGGGCCGGGAGGAACCCCCGCCGGGCGGCATCGCGACGGTACGGGGCGAGTTGATGGTGCGGGGGTCCACGGCGGCGCCTCGGGGGTGAACAGCTGGGTCGTGAGCGGCGGGGGAACGGCGGGGGGGGACGGCCGGGAGGGTGAACCGCCGGCGGTGAACAGCCAAGGGCGTATGACGGCCGCTGGCCGATGGCGGGGAAGCCCGAGGCGGCGGCCTCGACGGCGCCACAGGAGGTCTTCGACCGAACGGTGCCACAGGCCACTTCGCCACACACGGGGCGCCGTGCGCGGCGGTGGCGCACCGGCCCCACGCGCGGTCCGCCGCGGCCTCGCGTCCCGGCACCGCGTCCCGGCACCGGGTCACAGCACCGGGTCACGGCACCGGGTCACGGACGCCGCCGACGGGGAGGGGGAGACGCCCGGGACCCGTCTCGGCCCTGACAGGCGAACCGCGGTATGAAGAACTGAGTGATCGGGCCGACTGCGAGTGCGTACAGCACGGTCCCCACGCCCACGCTTCCGCCGAGAACCCAGCCCACAGCGAGCACGGTGACCTCGATCAGCGTGCGGATGAGCCGGATGGAGCGCCCGGTTGCCGCGGACGCACCGGTCATCAGTCCGTCCCTGGGGCCGGGGCCGAAACGCGCGCCGACGTAGACGGCGACGGAGAATCCGTTGAGGAGGACACCCCCGGCCAGCAGGGCGGCCCGGGCCAGGAGGCCGAGGTGCTGAGGGATGAGCGACAGGCCGAGGTCCGACGAGTACGCCAGGACGACGATGTTGGCGACGGTCCCGAACGTCGGTCTTTGCCTGAAGGGAATCCACAGCAGCAGCACGACGACGCCGATGGCAGCGCTGATCGTGCCGAAGCTCAGGGACGTGTGGTGCTCCAGCCCCTCGTACAGAACGCTCCAGGGGTTGACGCCCAGCGAGGCCCGCACCATCAGCGAAAGACTGAAGCCGTACAGGGCGAGGCCGGTGAACAGCTGGGGAAGGCGCCGGAGCGGATGCGTACCGAGGGGGACGTAGGTCAGCGGCGGAAGAGGCAGGCGCGTGCCCGGTGTCCGTGCAGTCGCAGCGTGACGTTCCGGACCGGAGGCCCTCAGACGGGGCGCATCGCCCTTCACGGACGGACCCCCGGCGCGGAGCCGGCAGGCTGCAGCAGCCGGCCTTCGCGATAGGCCAGCGCCGCCGCCGGAAGGGGCGCCTTCCGCCCGTTGAGCATCACGGTCAGGGTGCCCTCGGCAGGCGCCTGTGGGGCGGGGCCCTCGCCGATCCGGCGCAGGGCCTGAGCGGCGACCGCGCCGGCAGAGCCGTGGAGGACGAGCGGCGGCATACCGGGCTGTCGCACGGCCTCGCGGATGCGCTCGCCGACGAGTTCGTAGTGGGTGCAGCCGAGGACCACGGCCCTGGCATCGTCCGGGGTGCGCTCCGCCGCGGCAGCGATCGCCCGGGCCACGGCCGCCTCGTCCGCGTGCTCGACGGCGTCGGAGAGCCCGGGGCACGGCACCCCAGTCACGCTCACGCCGTCCGCGAACGTCCGGATGAGGTCGCGTAGTCGGCGGCTTCCGAGGGCGGCCGGGGTTGCCCAGACGGCGACGGGTCCGCCACCCGCGGCGGCCGGTTTGACCGCCGGGACCGTGCCGATGACGGGGGTGCCGGGTTCGAGGCGGGCGCGCAGAACGGGCAGGGCATGCAAAGTGGCGGTGTTGCAGGCGACGATCAACGCGTCGGGGCGGTGTGCGGCAGCCGCCTCGGCGATCGCGAGGGCGCGGGCCGCGATGTCCTGCGGGGTGCGTGGCCCCCACGGCATGCTGTCGGGGTCCGAGGAGAGGACGAGATCGGCGTCGGGCCGCAGGCGGCGCACCGCGGCGGCCGCCGCCAGCAGCCCGATTCCGGGGTCCATGAGTGCGATCTTCAGCCGACCGCTCCGGGTCGGTGCCGGCGCAGTCGTGACGCGCTCCTCGTGACCGTGCGGACGTTCAGGCTCGCAACGGTCCCTGCTTTCCTGACCCACGCCAGTGCCTCCGACGGTGCTCGCTGTTCCCGGTACTGGCGGCGAGTTTGTACAGTGATTGGCTCTGGCAGCATGGCCAATTCCGGGAGAGTGGTATGGCTGACTCGACTCCGTCCCGGCCCGTGGACAGGGCGCATCGCGTCAGGCGAACACTGGGGAGCCGACAGCTCGCCGCCATGCTGCCCGACCCCGCTGGGACGAGACCCGCCTACCGCCACCTGGCCCAGGCGATCAGCGCGCTCATCCTGGACGGACGGATCGCGTTGCACGTCAAGCTCCCCGCCGAGCGGGAACTGGCCACCGCCCTCCGCACCAGCCGCCCCACCGTCACCGCCGCCTATGACCTGCTGCGCGAGAGCGGTTACGCGCACAGCCGCCAGGGCTCCGGCACCTGGACGGCCCTGCCCGAAGGGCGTGTCCCCAGTAACGTCACACGGGTCCTCGCACCCCCGGACACCGCGATCGACCTGGCCAGGGCAGCCCCCGGGCTGCCGGAGCAGACGCTCGCCGACGCGCTCGCCCAGATCGCCCCGCAGCTCACCGAGCATGCGCACACCCCTGGTTACCACCCCTACGGCCTTCCGGAGCTGCGCGCCGCCATCGCCGAGCGTTTCACCCGGCGGGGGCTGGCCACCGTGCCCGAGCAGATCCTGGTGACCTCCGGTGCCCAGCACGCGCTCACGCTGGTGCTGGGGCTGCTGTGCCGCCCCGGCGACCGGGTCATGGTCGAGGACCCGTCCTATCCGAACGCTCTTGAGGCCATGCGTCGCGGCCGGCTCCGGCCGGTGTCGGTCCCGGTGACCGACGACGGCTGGGACATCGAGATCGTCGAATCGACGCTTCATCAGGTGGTGCCCCAACTGGCTTACCTGATCCCCGACTTCCACAACCCCACGGGGCTTCTCATGCCCGGCCGTGAGCGCACCCGCATCCTGCGCGCCGCTCAGCGCTCCGGCACCTGGCTGGTGATCGACGAGACCCTGGGCGGCCTCGCCCTCGACGTCCCCGCCCCGCCGCCCCTCGCCTCCCGTGCCGCGCCCGGTGGCTCCGGCCAGGTCATCACCATCGGCTCCATGAGCAAGACGCACTGGGGCGGCCTGCGCCTCGGCTGGCTGCGCGCCACCTCGCAGCTGGTGACCGAACTCGCCGGGCAGCGGGTCGCCACCGACATGGGCGGCTCGGTCCTGGACCAGCTCCTGGCCCTCGCCCTCCTGGCGCGGGGCGCAGAGCTGCTGCCGCAACGCCTTGAGCAGCTACGCGAGCAGCGTGCGGCCCTGGCCGCGGCCCTGGCCGAGCACATCCCGAAGTGGACCTGGCGGCTGCCGCCCGGCGGACTGTCGCTCTGGGTCGATCTGGGCGAGCCCATCGCCTCGGCGCTGAGTGAGCGAGCACTGGACTACGGCGTGCGGATCGAGGGCGGTTCCCGCTTCGCCACCGCCCCTGGCATCTTCGAACAGCGCCTCCGCATCCCCTACACGATGCCTGCCGACACCCTGCGCGAGGCGGTGCACCGTATGGCCGCCGCCCTCGCCGGCGGCCTCCCGGCCTCGTCCACCGCCCGTCGGCCGCACTGGGTCGCCTGAGCACCTGGCGCCGCCTGCTGTTCAGCTCCCGGGACGCGCCGCCTCAGCCCCGTTCCCGGGGAGGCGTGGCCTTCTGAACCACTGGCCTGCGCTGCCCTGGCTCAGCAGGACGACCACCGTGATCGCGCCCAGCAGGGCGAAGGCGCCTCCCGGGACGCCGCGGGCGGTGCCGCCGAGGGCCAGCAGGATCTGGATGCTCGCCAGCACGATCGACGTGGTGCGGACACCGGTGCCCGCCGTGCGGTAGCGGAAGGCCAGGACGAACAGGACCAGGCCCATCAGGTTCTGGCCGAAGGTCTGGCCCGCGGCGCGCGGCCCCTCGGCGAGGCCGACCAGGGGCGACACGAGCAGGATCAGTCCCGTCATGGCCCAGATCGTGATCTGGGCGGCGCGCACCACGCCGGGCATCGCGAGCGGCGCGGCGGGCGCGTACGGGTACGGGGCCGCGTAGGGGCCCGGCTGATGCGGCGGCGGCTGATGCGGCGGCGGTTCGTCAGGCATGCCCATGACCCTAACCGTCCGGAGGCGCGCGGAACCCATGGACGGCGGCCATGAGCCGTCGTAGGCTCGGACCCGCATCCTCTGACTGAGTCAACCATCGGGCGAGGCCGATCATGACCGTCCAGGACATCCGCTCGTTCAACCGCTTCTACACGAACGTCATCGGCGCGCTCGACTACGGCCGCCACCTCTACGCGCCGTACACGCTCACGGAGTCCCGCGTGCTGTACGAGCTGGCGCACTCGCCGCGTACGGACGCGGCCGACCTGCGCGCGGCGCTCTCCCTGGACGCGGGATACCTGAGCCGCATCCTCAACAAGTTCGAGCAGGACGGGCTGGTCCGGCGGGCGCCCTCCGACAAGGACCCGCGACGCCGGCGGATCACGCTCACCCCGCGCGGCCGCGACGCCGCCGCCCTGCTGGAGGAGCGGGCGCGCGAGACCGTGGCCGCGCTGCTCGACACCGTCTCCCCCGCCGACCGGCCGCGCCTGGCGGAGGCGATGCGCACCATCCGCTCGGTTCTCGGCAGGAGCCGGACCCCCCGTCCGCAGGACGTGGTGCTGCGCGAGCCCGCACCCGGCGACCTGGGCTGGATCGTCCAGCGCAACGCCGCGGTGTACGCCGCCGAACACGGCTGGAACGCCGACTACGAGGGACTGGTGGCGAGGATCGTCGCGGACTTCGCCGAGGACCACGACCCGCACCTGGAGCGGGTCTGGATCGCGGAGTGGGACGGGCGGCCGGTGGGATGTGTGATGTGCGTACGGGACGAGGTGCCGGCCACCGCCCGGCTCCGGCTCCTGCTCGTCGAGCCCGACACCCGCGGACTGGGCATCGGCGACCGGCTGGTCGAGGCGTGCATCGGCTTCGCACGCGGCGTCGGCTACCGCGACCTGGTCCTGTGGACGAACGACGTCCTGGCCGCCGCGCGCCGCATCTACCAGCGCCACGGCTTCGTCCTCGTCTCCGAGAAGCCCCACCGCTCCTTCGGCAAGGACCTCGTCGGCCAGGACTGGCGGCTGGACCTGCACACGGCGCCCGAACAGCTCCGAGGGGCGGTACCCGGCGGTCACGAGTAGGGTCCGTGAGCATGAAGCTGGCGTTCTCCACCCTCGGCGTCCCCGGCCTGCCCGTACCGGACGTGGTGCGGCTCGCGGTCACGCACGGCTACCACGGCGTGGAACTGCGCGCCCACCCGGAGGAGCCGGTGCACCCCGGCATCGGCCCGGACGAACGGTCACAGGTGGCCGCCGAGTTCAAGGCGCAGGGCATCGAGATCCTGGGGCTCGCGGGGTACGTGCGGGTGGCCGAGCCCGGTGCGGACGAACCCGTTCTCACCGCCGTCCGCGACCTCCTCGACCTCGCCCACGACCTCGGCGCCCCCTTCGTCCGCGTCTTCCCCGGCGGCCGCCCCGGACAGCCCCCCGAGGAGGCCGACGCCCTGGCGGCCCGGCGCCTGGGCACCGCCGCCGAGTACGCCGCCGGGGTGGGCGTGCGCATCCTGCTGGAGACCCACGACTCGCATCCCACCGGCGCGGACGCCCTCCGCGTGCTGGGCGCGGTCGGCCACCGCCACGTGGGCGCGCTGTGGGACGTGATGCACACCTGGCTGGGCGGCGAGCAGCCGCAGGAGACGTACGCGGCCCTGTCCCCGTACCTCGGCTACGTCCAGGTCAAGGACATCGCGTCCGCCGACGACACCACCCCGCTGCCGCTCGGTGCCGGTGTCCTCCCGCTCACCGAGTGCGTGGAGGTCCTCTCCCGCCACGGCTGGGAGGGCTGGCTGTGCTGGGAGTACGAGAAGCGGTGGTACGAGGCGGCGCCGCCCCTGCCGGAACTCCTCGGTCCGGGACGCGAGCACCTCGCCCGGCTGCTGAACGAGTCGGCTTGACATCCTCTCCCCTGAAGCTGAGGGGGGCTTCCCGTCCCCTGAAGCTGAGGGGGGCTTCCCGCCCACCGCGCCGTTGAGGGCTGACGGGCGGCCCTGTACGCCAGCATGGCCGCGAACGCCGGCCATCCGGCGTCGTGCGGGAACTCGCGGCGCGCGTGCGCGACACGGGCATGTGCCCGAGTCCGAGGGCGATGCCCGGCTCGGGCGTCGTCAGGCGACGCGGTAACACTGCATCATGTCGTGGTCCTCGTGATCGACGATGTGGCAGTGCCACACGTAGTCGCCGGAGTAGACCTCGCGGGCCGCGATCGGGAACGGCGCCGCGCCGCACCCGAAGGGCACCGCGATCCGGGTCACCATCCCCGGGGGTGCCTGCACGGTGTCCTTCCAGCCCATCTCGTTCGGGGCGGGCGGCTGGAGGGCCCCGGTCAGGTATCCGCGGGGCGAGGGCGGCGGGTAGGGGCCCGAGCCCGCCGTGACGCGGCCCGACGCGTCGGCGTAGACCTCCCTGCGGTAGCGGCGCGCGTCGAACGGCTGCCGTCCCAGCACCTGGAACTGCACGAGGTGGACATGGATCGGGTGGGTGTCGGGCGTGGTGTTGACGAACTCCCAGACCTCCAGGGTGTCCGGGGTGACCGGATGGGAGGCGTACGCGGGGTCGTGGAACGAGCGGTTGTTCTGCAGGACCATCAGCACGCTGCCGGTCGCCGGGTCCGTGATCTCGACGAGGCTGTGCGTGCGGACGGGGGCGCTCGCGGCCGGCCGGTCCAGCCGCCGGACCGGGGTGACCGGGCGCAGGCACATCCCGGCGATGGGCCGGCGAGGCGCCCAGCCCGTTCTCCCGGTCACCCGGAACTGCATGATCTGCCGCAGCGCGGGCGTGCCCGGGGAACCGGCCGGATAGGGGGCGGCCGCGCTGTTGCCCACCTCGAGCACCGTCCCGGGCGCCAGGCCCCGGAAGTCGACCAGAAGATCGGCGCGTTCCGCCGGTGCGATGAGCAACTGCTTCATACGCACCGGGCTGTTCAGCAGGCCGCCGTCACCGCCGATCTGCCAGAAGGGCAGCACGGCGCCCCTCCCCCGGACCGTGATGCCGAGGCGGTAGAAGCGGGCGTTCGAGGCGTTCAGCAGCCGGAAGCGGTAGACCCCCCGGTCCACCGTCAGATACGGGCGTGCCACGCCGTTGACCACCGGGGTGTCCCCGAAGGACTCGCTGACCCACGGCGCCGGGGGGAAGTACAGCTCCCCGGCAGCGGTGAACGCCTTGTCCTGGAGGATGAGCGGGATCTCGTGCGGTCCGGCCGGCAGCATCGTGCCGTCACCGGTGTCGATGCCGGTGTCAGGGGTGTCCCGGATCAGATAGCCGGCGGCGAGGCCGGCGTACACGTTGAGCCGGGTGATGCCGAGGGCGTGGTCGTGGTACCAGAGGGCGGTCGCGTCCTGGTTGTTCCCGTACCGGTAGGTGGTCGGGTTCGGGAAGGGCGGCTGACCGGCGCTTCCGCGCGGGAACGTGTCCGTCGGCCCGCCGTCGTCCACCGGTCTGGAGTTGGCGCCGTGCAGATGAACGGTCGTCCGGGGCCGCGTCCTGTCAAGGGCGGACGCCCCGTGCAGGGCGGTGTCGACGCAGGCGGCGAGCGGATGGCGGGTGACCTGGTTGGTGACGGTCACGGTGGCGGGCGTTCCGGTGCGGACGACGATGGTGGGGCCGAGGTAGCCGGAGGTCGTCCCCGGCACCATGACCTTGCCCTTCGTCAGCCGGTACGCCAGAGTCCGCGCCGCAGTGCGGGAACTGCCGAACCGGTGCGTCGTGTTCTCGATGCGCAGGTGCACGGGACTGCCGCCGTCCACGAGGTCCGGCCAGGTCAGCGGATCGCCGAATGTGCCGCCCGTGGCGGACGGGGCACGCGCCGCCGTCTCCCCGAGCCCCAGCGGGGCGGCCATGGCCGCCCCGGCGATGGCCCCCCTCAGAATCTGCCTGCGGTCAACGGCCATCGCCGCCCCCCTTAAGACGATCAGAGACCATGCGGGGGCGGACGCATGGTGCGGTCGGCGCGCCTACTCCCCCGGCATGTGCCGTACGCAGAGAGCTTTTCCGTAATGAACCGGATGTAAGTGCCGTACCAATGACAGTCATACGATGGTGGGACTGATTCGGAAAAAGGACTCTAAGCGAACCCGAGCTCGCTACACTCGCCGCACCCAGCGCCGGGTGCCGGGGCTACACTCCCGCGCCGCGCCCCGTGATCCTCACGGAGCCGTCCAGGCACCACTCCAGTACGGCGGGCCAGGAGCCGTAACCGGCGTCCAGGTCGAGGTGGGCGCCTCCGGGGACGATGTCGGCCGGAATGCCGAGGGGATCGCCGAAGACGGCACGGGCGCCCTCCGGGCAGTACGGGTCGTCGTCGCCCGCGACGAGACGGGTGGGGCCCGGCAGCGCCAGCCCGTCGAGGGGCGGCGCGGCGAAGGCGCGGACCTGCGGATACCGGGCGAGGACGGAGCCGGACGGCGGGGAGACCAGCAGCACCCGGTCCACGTCGAGGCCCTCGGTCCCGCGCGCGACGGCGTGCAGCCACAGCACGGCGGACGCGCTGTGGGCGACGACGACCCGCTCCCCGTCCCGCGGCAGAGCGCCCAGATGACGGGCCAGTTCCGCCAGCCACACCTCCAGGTCGGGGTCGTCGGGGTCGGGGAGCTGCGGATACGCGACGTGGTGACCCAGCTCGGTGAGCCGGTCGGCCAGCCAGTGCTCCCAGTGGTCCTTGGGGCGGCGGTTCTGCCAGCCGTGGAGGATGAGACAGGCGTTCATACGGTGATCTTTTCGGACCATCACTCACCAGGTCCAGTTAATCTTTCTCGATGGAACGGATAAGCGAGACCTTTGCGATCGACCTGCGTCGCCTGACCGTGCTGCGGGAGCTCCAGCGCCGGGGCAGCCTGGCCAGGACGGCTCAGTCGCTGCACCTGACGCCGTCGGCGGTCTCGCAGCAGATCGCCGCGCTGGCCCGCGAGGTGGGCGCGCCGCTGACGGAACGCGACGGCCGGGGCGTACGGCTGACGGGCCAGGCACGCGTCCTGCTGGCCCACGCCGACGTCATCGCCGCCCAACTGGAGCGGGCCCGCGCCGACTTGGCCGCGTACGGGGAGGGCGGCCGCGGGCAGGTCACCATCGGCTGCTTCTCCAGCGCGATCCTCGGCCTCCTGCCGACGGCGCTGAGGGCCCTGGGGGAACGCCTCCCCCATGTCCGCGTCGACGTCGTCGAGGCCGAGCCCCCGGACCTGTTCACCGCGCTCGACGCGGGCCAGGTCGACGTGGCGGTGGCCGTGGACTTCGCGGCGGCGCCCCCGCACACGGACCCCCGCTACCACCGCGCCGACCTGTTCACCGACGTCATGGATCTCGCGGTACCGGCCGGCCACCGCCTCGCGGGCCGCGACCGGGTCGCGCTGCGCGAACTGGCCGCCGAGCCCTGGATCGTCGGCGACGCGCGCAGCTGCTGCGGCGCGGTCGCCCGCTCGGTCTGCGCGGCGGCCGGGTTCACCCCGGACATCCGGCACGCCGTGAACGACTGGGGCGCGCTGGCGGCCCTGGTGGAGGCGGGCCTGGGGGTCGCCCTGGTCCCCCGGCTCGTCCGCGAGCTGTACGCCCACCGCCGACTGGCCCTGCTGACGACGCGGGGCGCACCGCCGTCGCGGAACGTCTTCGCAGCCGTGCGCACGGGTTCAGAGGGGGATCCGGTGCTGACGGCGGTGCGCGATCAGCTGCGCCTGGCTGCCGCGGAGCCGGCCGGCTGAGGACGCGGACGCACCGCCCCGTGCCGCTCGGGTCGCCGATCCGCCGCGTCCGGGCCGGGGCCCGCTGCCGGAGGGGACGTCGAGGTCCCCCTCGGCCACCACGCCCCGTCGGCCACCCCCGCCCCGACTTGCGGAATGCCGGCGTTTTCGGGGAACCCGTCCCGGCCCGGCCCCGTCCAACGCACGCACTGCCGGATGAGTCCCCGCGCCGCGGTGTCGGCCTCGCTGCCGGCAGCGATCGCTGACCACCCTCTCCGCCGCACGCGGCCGGCAGCACGCCGTCATCGGCGCGCCCCCACACAGCGCCGATGACGGCCCCCTCGGCCGTTGCCGTGCGCTCCCTTGACTGGCAGAAACTTCCCGGATATTGGTGACTCCTTGGAAGTTTCCTTCAGCGTTCTCCTCCGGAAGGAGCGCACGTGCACGACGCCGGCACGGGAAGCACCGCGAGCCCCTCCAGACGTACGGTCCTCGCAGCCACCGCGGGCCTGACCGCGGCCCTCGCCCTCACCCCGGACACCGCCCGCGCCGTCGGGCACGACGACAAGCCGCTACGGGCGCTGATCGCCCGTATGACGCTCGAAGAGAAGGTCGGCCAGCTCTTCGTGATGCGGGTGTACGGCCACTCCGCCACCGACCCCGACCAGGCCGACGTCGACGCCAACCTCAAGGAGATCGGCGTACGGACGGCCGCCGAGCTGATCGCCAGGTACCGCGTGGGCGGCATCATCTACTTCACCTGGGCCCACAACACCCGTGACCCGCACCAGATCGCGGACCTCTCGAACGGGATCCAGAAGGCGTCCCTCGACCTGCCGCGCGGGCTGCCGGTGCTCATCGCCACGGACCAGGAGCACGGGATAGTGGCACGCGTGGGCAGGCCCGCCACCCTCTTCCCTGGCGCCATGGCCATCGGCGCGGGAGGCTCCCGCTCCGACGCCCGGACGCTCGGCCGGATCGCCGGCGCCGAGCTGCGCGCCCTCGGCATCCGCCAGGACTACTCGCCCGACGCCGACGTGAACGTCAACCCGGCCAACCCGGTCATCGGCGTCCGCTCCTTCGGCGCCGACCCGGACGCGGTGGCGGGCCTGGTGGCGGCCGAGGTGTCCGGCTACCAGCGCTCCGGCGTCGCGGCGACCGCCAAGCACTTCCCCGGCCACGGCGACACCGCCGTCGACAGCCACTTCGGCTTCCCCGTCATCACGCACAGCCGCGAGCTGTGGGAGACGCTGGACGCGGTGCCGTTCCGGGCCGCGATCCGCGCCGGGATCGACTCGGTCATGACCGCGCACATCATGGTCCCCGCCCTCGACGACTCGGGCGATCCGGCGACGCTCTCGCGCCCGATCCTCACCGGCATCCTGCGCGAGGAGCTCGGCTACGACGGGGTCGTGGTGACGGACTCGCTCGGCATGGAGGGCGTGCGCCAGAAGTACGGCAACGACCGCGTGCCCGTGCTCGCCCTGAAGGCGGGCGCCGACCAGCTGCTCAACCCGCCCTCCCTGGACGTCGCGTGGAACGCGGTGCTCCAGGCCGTGCGGGGCGGGGAGCTGACGGAGGCACGGCTCGACGAGTCGCTCCTGCGCATCCTGCGTCTGAAGGCGAAGCTCGGGCTGCTCGACCGGCCGTACGTCGCCTCCGGCGGTGTCGACCGGACCGTCGGCACCCCCGCGCACCTGCGCGCGGCGGACCGCGTCGCGGACCGCACGACCACGCTGCTCGTCAACGCGCGGGGCCTGCTGCCGCTGTCGCGCCGTACCCACCCGCGGCTGCTGGTCGTGGGCGCCGACCCGGCGTCGCCGTCCGGCACCGACGGGCCGCCCACCACCGTGCTCGCGAACGCCCTGACCGGGCTGGGCTTCACGGCCACCGCGCTGTCCACCGGCACCGCACCGTCGGAGGCGGCGATCGCCCGGGCGGTGACGGCGGCGGGGGACGCGGACGCGGTGGTCGTGGGGACGTACAACGTGGGCGCGGCCAGCCCCCAGCGGACGCTGGTGGACCGGTTGCTCGCCACGGGGAAACCGGTGATCGCGGTCGCCGTCCGCAACCCCTACGACGTGGCCCGGCTGCCCGAGGTGGACGCCTGCCTGGCCTCCTACTCATGGACGGACGTCGAACTGCGCGCGGCCGCGCGGGTGATCGCGGGGCGGGTGAGACCGCGCGGGAGGCTGCCGGTGCCGGTGCAGCGTGCGGACGACCCGGCACAGGTGCTGTACCCCATCGGGTACGGGCTGTCGTACTAGCGGTACGCCCGGGGCGGCGCGTCGGGCCCCCAGGAGTCGCAAAGCACCCGCATCGTCTGGCGTGGGCCGTGTCCGCCGGTCACGCTGGACGCGGGGTGGACCGGGGGGTTCGCGATGCGAGGGACACGGGCGCTGCTGGGTGCGCTGGGGGCGGTCGCGCTGGGGGTGGCGGGGCTGTCCGGATGCCGGGCGCCGTCGGGGGCGGCCCGGGACCGGCCGGCCGGGGCCGCCGTGTCGTCGTCCTGGTACGGGGCCGAGTTCCTCGCGGTCGGCGAGTGCGGCTCCTTCGGGACGACGAACTCCACGGAAGTGCCGTGCACCAGCGAGCGGGCCGCGGCCCGGGTCGTCGCGCGCTACGACGGGAACCCCTCGAACGGCCCCGCCTGCCCCGCCACCACGGACTTCGTCCTGCACATCACCGAGCCGGGACCGGCGGCGGACGAGGACGGGGACGGGGCGGTGGCGCAGGGCTACGCGTGTATGCGGAACCTGGAGCCGCCGCACCCGGGCGACCCCGGCGGCGGGGGCGGACCGCGCACCGTCGTCGGGGACTGCGTGTACGGCGCGGGCCGGGGCGAGGTCCGCGAGACGTCCTGCGCCGGCAGGGGCGCTCACGCGCCGGAGTACAAGGTGACGTCGGCCGTCCGGCGCCGCGCGCAGTGCCCCTCGTCCACGGTGCTGTACGTCCAGCTCGGCGGGGACCGGCCGGTGGGCTGCGCCCGGCGGGTCTGAGCCCCCGCCGGGCGCAGCCCGGTGTTCACGGCCTGAGGGCCGGCTCGCGCTCCACGTCGCGGCGGTCCAGGCGCGCGTCGTACGCGGCCAGCGGCCTGGCCGCCGACGGGTCGGACCGCACCGCCGGGGACGCCACGCCCGCCCAGTCGAGGATGCGGGCCGTGGCCAGCGCCTTCTCGTCGGGCACTAGCCGCGCCACGTTCGCGCCGTGGTTGAGTCCCGGGGCCGTGAAGACGAAGGAGTCGCGGGCGCCCGCGCCGAGCCGGAAGCGTTCCGCGCCCCATGGGTCGTTCTGGCCGTACACGAACAGCATGCGGTGCGCGTGGTGCCTGACCCAGGTGTCCACGTCCCGCATCGCCCATGGCTGGAACCTCATGGGGATGGAGCGCGGCACGAAGTTCCGGGGCGGCTGGTAGCCGTATCGGATGTACCGCTTCTCGATGTACGGGAAGTGGATCGTCGGCGCGCCCAGCTGCGTGCCCGCCTGGTAGTAGTACGGCGTGTACGGCTCCAGGCCCTGGTCGGTGTAGAAGGAGAAGCCGGAGATCGTGTCGACGGAGTTCCAGATCTCGTCGTCGGTGGCGTTCTTCGCGTCCGCCGGGACGGTGTCGCAGTCCGACAGGAGGCTGTACTGCCAGAAGCCCCACACGTAGTCCAGGACGACCGCCTCGTACGCCCGGTCCAGGCCGCCGATCGTGTCGAAGGTGTAGGCGTTGTCGGCCGCGTACGCCGCGTACTTCTTCTCCAGCGGTTCACGCCGCACCAGCGCCTCGCGCTGCACCGCGTTCAGCCGGTCGCGGCACTCCTTGGTGCCGACCACCGCGAAGAAGCGGTCGTAGGCCGAGTCCTCGGTGTTGACGACGTCGTTGGGGGCGACGTACGCGACGACGCCGTCCATGTCGCGCGGGTAGAAGCGCTCGTAGTACGTCGCCGTCATGCCGCCCTTCGAGCCGCCCGTCGCGATCCACTTGTGGGAGTAGAGCGGCTTGAGCGCCTCGTAGATGCGGTGCTGGTCGCTCGCCGCCTGCCAGATGTCGAGCGTGGACCAGTCGGCCGGGGCGGGACGGGACGGCGTGAAGAAGCGGTACTCCATCGAGACCTGGTTGCCGTCCACGATCTGGGTGGGTTCGCGGCGGCCGGGTGTCGTGGAGACGTTGTAGCCGCCGGTGTAGAACACCGTGGGGCGTGAGACGTCCTTGTGGAGCACGGTGATCCGCTGCTGGAACGTGCCCTTCGACGGATGCCGGTGGTCGATCGGCTGGGTGTAGTTCAGGACGAAGAAGCGGTAACCGGTGTAGGGCTTCTCCTGGACCAGGCTCATGCCCGGGATCGCGAGCAGCCGGTCCTTGATGTCGCTCGGCTCCTGCTGGGAGGCGGTGGCCTCCCCGGCGGTACCGACGGTGCCGATGAGCACCATGAGCGCCAGCAGCCATCTGAGCGCCTTGCGCATGCACCCTCCCCTGTGTACACGGATGTCCGCCGGAACCTAGCGGAGCAACTGCCGTCACACCAGGGGACGTTGGGAACCCGCCCGGGCAGGAACGGGGGTTGGGCCCCCGGGCCGGCGCTCCCTCAGCACAGGAACCATCCCGAACTGACCGACGCCGAGCCCACCGAGCCCCTCACCCGCACGCACCGGTGCCCGGCGTGCACGGTCACGGGCCCGGCGTGATGCAGGTACGCCCCGGTGTCGCTCACGGGACGGCTGCCCCGCGCCTGCACACTGACCGACATGGACCTGCGGCCGGACGTCCGCTTCACGACGGTCACCGCGCACACATAGCCGTCGCGCTTGTAGACCTGCACCGAGCCGGCCGAGAACGGAAGCGTACGGACCTTGCGTCCCGAACAGTAGGCGGCCGCCTGCGCGTCGCCGGGGCCCGCCACCGCGAGCAGCCCTCCCGCCGTCAGCACGGCCAGGCCGAGCGCCAGGCGCCGGCGTATCGCACCACTGTTCACTGTCGTCCCTCCCCGCGCATCGACGTACTGATGTACGGACGCCTGCCGTACGCCGGATGGTTGCGTCGCGCGGGTCCGCCCGGGGCGGTTCAGGCCGTGGAGCCCACCGTCTCCTCCGGCTCCGGCTCCCCGGCGAACGTCCGCCACAGCCGCGCGTACCGGCCGCCCCGGCCCAGCAGTTCCTCGTGCGTGCCGTCCTCGACGACGCGGCCGTGGTGCATGACCACGACCCGGTCCGCGCGGGCGGCCGTCGTCAGCCGGTGGGCGACCACCAGCGTGGTACGGCGGCGGGCGAGGCGGTCCGTGGCCCGGTTGACCTGCGCCTCGGTGGCCAGGTCGAGCGCGGCGGTCGCCTCGTCCAGCAGCAGGACGTCGGGCCCGACCAGCTCGGCACGTGCCAGGGCGATCAACTGCCGTTGCCCGGCGGACAGGTTGCGGCCGCGCTCGGCGACCTCGTGCAGATAGCCGCCGTCGAGCGTGGCGATCATGTCGTGCGCGCCGACCGCCCGCGCCGCGGCCTCCACCTCGGCGTCGGACGCGTCCGGGCGCCCGTACGCGATGGCGTCCCGGACGGTCCCCGCGAACAGGTACGCCTCCTGCGGCACGACGCCGAGCCGGTGCCGGTACGAGGTCAGGTCGAGGGACCGCAGATCGGTGCCGTCGACGAGCACCCGCCCGCGCGTGGGGTCGTAGAACCGTGCCACCAGCTTGACCAGGGTCGACTTGCCCGCGCCGGTCTCGCCGACGAAGGCGACCGTCTGCCCGGCCGGGACCACCAGGTCGATGCCGCGGAGGGCCTCTTCGTCGTCGCCGTAGGCGAAGTGGACGTCCTCGAAGGCGATGTCGCCGCGCAGCGACGGCACCGGGAGCGGTTCGTCGGCGGTCTTCGTCGAGGTCGGCTCCCGGAGCAGTTCCTGGATGCGGCCGAGCGACACCGTGGCCTGCTGGTAGCCGTCGAAGACCTGCGACAGCTGCTGCACCGGCGCGAAGAACAGGTCGATGTACAGCAGGTACGCGACCAGCGCACCGGTCGTCAGCGTCCCGCCGTCCACCCGGTGCGCGCCCACGATCAGGACGGCCGCGGCGGCCACCGACGACAGCAGCTGCACGAAGGGGAAGTACACGGAGATCAGCCACTGGCCGCGGATGCGTGCCCGGCGGTAGCTGTCGCTGCCCTCGCCGAACCGCCGCCGGCCGTCCCGCTCACGCCGGAACGCCTGCAGGATCCGCAGCCCGGACACCGACTCCTGGAGGTCCGCGTTGACCACCGACACGCGTTCCCGGGCGAGTTCGTACGCCTTCACGCTCGCGCGGCGGAAGAAGACGGTCGCCACGGCCAGCGGCGGCAGGGTGGCGAAGACGACGAGCGCGAGCTGCAGGTCGATCACGAGCAGCACGGCCATGATGCCGAAGAAGGTGACGACGGAGACGAAGGCGGTGACGAGCCCGGTCTGCAGGAACGTCGACAGCGCGTCCACGTCGGTCGTCATCCGGGTCATGATCCGGCCCGTCAGCTCCCGCTCGTAGTAGTCGAGTCCGAGCCGCTGGAGCTGGGCGAAGATCTTCAGCCGGAGCGAGTAGAGGACCCGTTCGCCGGTCCGGCCGGTCATGCGCGTCTCGCCGATCTGCGCCGCCCACTGCAGAAGGACGGCGAGCAGTGCGAGCAGGGACGCGGACCACACCGCGCCGAGGGCGAGCCGGGAGACGCCCTGGTCGATGCCGTGCCGGATCAGGATCGGCAGCAGCAGGCCCATGCCCGCGTCGACGGCGACGAGGGCGAGGCCGGCCAGCAGCGGCAGGCCGAAACCGCGCAGCAGCCGGGTGAGGCCGTACGACTCCTCCGGCCGGACCGCGCGGGCCTCGTCGACACCGGGGGTGTCGGTGGCCGGGGGCAGCTTCTCGACCTGGGCGAGGAGTTCGGGGGTGGCCGGGGTCCCGGCCAGCGCGTGGTCCTTGGGCTCGCGGTCGCCGGTCCACAGACGCGGGGTGACGCCGCGCTCGGCGTCGAACTCGGCGTCCAGCTCCTCGCGGACGCTCGTGTCCTCCTGCGGGGACGCGGCCGGGGCGTGGCCCGGGGAGACGCCGCCGAGTTCGTCCGGGTCGGTGAGCAGCCGCCGGTACAGGGCGGAGCGCGCCTGGAGTTCCTCGTGCGTGCCGATGTCGGCGAGGCGGCCGCCGTCGAGGACCGCGATGCGGTCGGCCAGATTGAGGGTGGAGCGGCGGTGGGCGATCAGCAGGGTGGTGCGGCCCTCCATGACCTGCTTCAGCGCCTCGTGGATCTCGTGCTCGACCCTGGCGTCCACCGCGGAGGTCGCGTCGTCGAGGACCAGCAGCCGCGGGTCGGTGAGGATCGCGCGGGCCAGGGCGATGCGCTGGCGCTGGCCGCCGGACAGGGTCAGGCCGTGCTCGCCGACCTTGGTGGCGTACCCGTCGGGCAGTTCCGCGATGAAGCGGTCGGCCTGGGCGGCGCGGGCGGCCTTCTCGATCTGCTCGTCGGTGGCGTCGGGACGGCCGTAGGCGATGTTGTCGCGGACCGTGTCGGAGAAGAGGAAGGAGTCCTCGGGGACGAGGCCGATGGCGGCGCGCAGCGACTCCAGCGTCAGTTCGCGCACGTCGTGGCCGCCGACGAGGACGGCCCCGTGGGTGACGTCGTAGAAGCGGGGCAGCAGGAGCGAGACCGTCGACTTGCCGGAGCCGGAGGAGCCGACGACGGCGAGGGTCTCGCCGGCGCGGATCTCGAAGGAGAGACCGTCGAGGACCGGGCTCCTGCCCTGTGCGGTGCCCTGGTACGCGAAGGAGACGTCGTCGAACTCGACGGTCGCGGGCGCGTCGGCCGGCAGTTCCCGGGTGCCGTCCCGCAGCGACGGCTCGGTGTCGATCAGCTCCAGGACGCGCTCGGTGCTCGCGCGTGCCTGCTGGCCGACGGTGAGGACCACGGCGAGCATCCGCACGGGGCCGACGAGCTGGGCGAGGTAGGAGGAGAAGGCGACGAACGTGCCGAGCGTGATGTGCCCGCGCACCGCGAGCCAGCCGCCGAGCGCGAGCATGGCGACCTGGCCGAGTGCGGGCACGGCCTGGAGGGCCGGGGTGTACGTGGCGTTCAGCCGGATGGTGCGCAGCCGGCCCGCGAACAGCCGGCTCCCGACCTCCCGGAGCTTCCCGGTCTCCTGTTCCTCCTGTCCGAAGCCCTTCACCACCCGGACGCCGGTGACGGCACCGTCGACCACGGTCGCCACGGCGGCCGCCTGGGCCTGTGCGTACCAGGTGGCCGGGTGCAGCCGGGTGCGGCTTCGCTTGGCGACGAACCAGAGGGCGGGCGCGACGGCCAGCGCGACCAGCGTCAGCGGCAGCGACAGCCAGGCCATGATCACCAGGGAGATCAGGAAGAGGAGGACGTTCCCGATGGTCATCGGGAGCATGAAGAGAAGGCCCTGGATCAGCTGGAGGTCGCTGGTGGCACGGCCCACCACCTGCCCCGTGGACAGCTCGTCCTGGCGGCGCCCGTCGAGCCGGGTGATCGTCCCGTACATCTCCGTGCGGAGGTCGTGCTGGACGTCGAGGGCGAGCCGGCCGCCGTAGTAGCGGCGGATGTAGGTGAGGGCGTAGACGAGGACGGCCGCGCCGACCAGGGCACCGGCCCAGGGCGCCATGGACCGGGTGTGGCCGGTGACGACATCGTCGATGATCACCTTGGTGATCAGCGGGACGACCGCCAGGACGGCCATGCCGCCGAGCGAGGACCCGAGCGCGAGCAGGACGTCCTTCGGATACCGCCACCCGTACGCGGCCAGCCGTCGTGCCCAGCCCGGTTTCTCCCCCTCGTGCGCTGCCACGCCGGTCCCTTCCTGCCGTCCCTGCCGTCCTGATCTTCCTCAAGGCACCAACGCGGGCCAGGGCGGATTTCATCCCGCAACAGTCCGGCGAGACCTGACCGGCCGACGGCCAGTGACGTTTCTGCGGTGAAGGTCCTGAGCCGACCGGGTGAGTAAAGGCTTCGTACAGGAATGGATTCCAAAAGGTATAGACATACTCCAGGAAAGGTAAAATCCCCAGATGGGAAGGGTGGACGGTGTCCTACGGAAACCGGCTGCGGCAGCGGATCGCCGCACAGGGAACCACACCGCTGATCGGTGTCTACGACATGTACTCGGCCTCGGTCGCGGCCGAGCACTACGACGGAATGTTCGTGTCCGGGTTCGGGTTCGCGGCATCGCACTACGGCCTGCCGGACATCGGCTTCATCGCCTGGCCGGACATGGTGGCGTTCGTCCAGCGCCTCAGGGGCGCGTTCCCCCGCCACCATCTCCTCGTCGACATCGACGACGGGTACGCGGACCCCGAGGTGGCCTGCCACGTGGTCGGGACACTGGAGCGGGCCGGGGCCTCCGGGGTGATCCTCGAGGACCAGAAGCGGCCGCGCCGGTGCGGGCACGCCGACGGCAAGCGGATCCTGCCGCTGCCCGAGTACCTCGACAAGCTGGAGATGGTGCTGGCGACGCGCCGTGACCTGGTGGTGGTCGCCCGCACGGACGCCACAAAGGAGGAGGACATCCTGAACCGGGCCAAGGCGCTGGCCGCGACCGACGCCGACGTGCTGCTCGTCGACGGAGTGCGCAGCGTCGAGTGGATCCGGCGGATCCGGGACGTGATCGGGGACAAGCCGCTGCTGTTCAACCAGATCGCCGGCGGCAAGTCACCGCGGCTGTCGCTGACCGAGCTGTCCGAACTCGGCGTGGACGTCGCGATCTACAGCACTCCGTGCCTGTTCGCCGCCCACGAGGCGATGGACTCGGCGCTGGCCGACCTGAAGGTGGCCGACGGACGGCTTCCGGCCGTGGACCGGCCGGGCGGGGTCGGCGTCGCCGTCTCCACCAAGCTGCTGGAGCGGAACATCGCGCGCCTGCGGCCGCAGCGGGCGGGCGTGGCCGGATGACCGGCCGGGTCCGGCGCACCCGGGCCGCCCTGTCCCTGGCGGCGGTCCTGCTGGGCGCCGCGGCGCCCGCCTCGGTCGCGGACGACAGCCTGGTCACCGTGCTCGACAACTCCCAGGCCGACTCGATCCTGGAGGTCGACCGGACGGCCGACCTCCAGGCCGGCAGCGGCACCGCCGGCAGCGACCACGACGGCAGCGCGGTCGACGTGGTGGAGGCGCTCGTCGCCGCCGGAGCGGACCGCGGCGATGGGGACGGCCGCTGAACGACCGGTGCCGGAGGCGCGGCGCACGGCCGGCCGGGTGCGGTCCGCGCCCGGCCGGCCGTGCCCGGGCCGCGTCAGCTCGCGGGGACCGCCGGGAACGCCTCGCGCGGCGAACCCGTGGGAATGTACGTGCTGGTGGCGCTGGTCGTCGGCACGAGGTCCCGGTGGATGGCCCTGGCGACGTTCTGGATGGTGGTGACGCCATAGCTCATGGTGCTGTTGCCGTGCGTGAGCACGGTGATCATGTAGTCGTGGCCGCGGCCGTTGAACGTGCCGACGCTGTGCACGCGCCAGCCGTAGGTGGACCGCTGCAGCCAGCCGTTCTTCACGTGCACGGCGACACCGGAGGGCGTACCCGCCGGGGTGCCCCAGCGCTGCGAGGAGATGACCTTCCCCATCAGCTTCAGGATGTACGCGCGGGAGTTGTCGCTCAGCACCGGGTTCTCGGCGGTGATCAGCTTGAGCAGCTTCTGCTCGTCCTGCACGGTGATCTGGGTCAGGCCCCAGTAGCCGTCGGCGCCCGGCTTGGTCCGGGTCATGCCGGCGGCGGCGAGGAAGCCCTTGATCTTCGTCAGGCCGAGCTGCTTCCACAGCGCGCTGGTGGCGCTGTTGTCCGACTTGGTGATCATGGCCGTGGCGAGGCTCGCCTCACGGCTCGTCAGATAGCGGTTGTGCTTCTTGGCGTCCCACAGCAGCGTGGCGAGCACGGTGACCTTGACGACGCTGGCCGAGTCGTAGGCGGAGGTGGCGCGCAGCGAGCACGTCGTGTCGGTGGAGCGGTCGTAGAGGCCGACCGCGATCGTGCCCTTGCGGCCGGCGAGGGCCGCGGTGATGTCCTTCTGCAGTTTCGCGGCCAGCCCCGCCTTCCCCGATGTGCAGCTGACCGTCGGTGTCGCGGCGGCCGCGGGCGTGGCGGCCACCGCGAACGGTATGAGCAGTCCGGCACCTAGGCCCGCGCAGAGCACCCGGGCACGCCGGGGCATCCGGTGAGTCATGGAAGTCCTCATCCCCCTTGGGTGGAGTCGGACGTGCTCCCGGCACGTCCGCTCTCTTGACGCGCGGACACCGGTGAAAGGTTGTACCGGAACACAGGGGCGGCACGCTCCTCCCCTACGTCCGCGCGTCGCTGCGGCCGGGGCCCCGTGCCCCGGCGGTGGCCCCGCCCGTCTTCGCGGCGCGTGCCGGATGCGATGCGAACCGCGCCACCGCGCGCGGGCGGGCGACGGGCAACCGGTCCTCGGGCGCTGCCGCCGGTTGCAGCCGGACGACGGCGTCGATGCCGCCGCCGGGCGCCTCCTGGAGCGTGATGTCGCCGCCCCCCGCCCTGGCGAGCCGGCGCACGATGGGCAGCCCCAGGCCGGAGCCGTCGCTGTGGGTGCCGGGGGCCCGCCAGAACCGGTCGAAGGCGCGTTCCCGCTCGGTCGCCGACATGCCGTGGCCCTGGTCGACGACGTGCAGTTCGGCGGTGTGCCGGGTACGGCGCCCCGCCAGGGTGATGGAGGTGCCGGGCGGCGCGACACGCAGGGCGTTGGCCAGCAGGTTGTCGACGATCTGCTCCAAGGCGCCGGAGACGGCCACCACCGGGCCGACGGGCTGCCCGGCGACGGCGATGTACACCTGCTGCTCGGCCGCGAAGGGGGCCCACATGGCGGCGCGGTCGGCGATGACGGCGTCGAGGTCGACCGGCTCCGGGGTGGTGGCGCTGTTCTCCAGCCGGGCGAGGGCCAGCAGCCCGTGGATCATGCGGTCGAGGCGCTCCACCTCGCCGATGGCCTCGTCCAGGCTGTCGTGGGCGCGCGGATCGAGGTACGGCTCGAAGTTCTCCAACCGCAGACGCAGGGCCGTGAGCGGGGTCTTGAGCTGGTGCGAGGCCTCGGAGGCGAAGGACCTCTGGGTCTGCAGCAGATGGTGGAGCCGGGTGGCGGTACGGGTGAACGTCGCGGCCAGCCGGCGAAGTTCGGGAGGGCCGTCGTCGGTGACCGGCGTCTGCGCGAGGTGGCCGTCGGCGAGCTGTGCGGCGGCGCGTTCCAGGGCGAGTACCGGGCGGGTGATCCAGCGGGTGAGGGCGAGCGCCGTCAGCGCCGCGGCGGCCAGGACACAGGCCCCGCCGATGGCGAGGGCGAGCCAGACCTCGTGGATGCGCCCCCGTACGGGTCCCAGCGGGTAGCTCAGGCGCAGTGCGCCGTGCACCGAAGTGCCCGACCAGGCGGGCATGGTGGCGTAGAACTCCTCGGCGCCGCCGGGGTCGCGACGGGTGCCGGTGGCCGACCGGTCACGCAGGGCGGAGGCGATGTCGGGCTCCCTGGACAGGTCGCGCCCCAGACCGGCGGACGCGCCGGAGTCGGCGAGCACGGTGCCCTTCCGGTCCACGACGACGACACGGCCGCCGGAGCGGTGCGCGTAGTCGGCGGCCAGGCCCGGGAGCATGTCGGTGGAGTGGGCGTCGATGATCTCCTCGGCGAGTTCCGCCAGCATCACCGCGTCACGGTCGACGGCACCGGTGAAGCGGTTCAGTTCCCCTCGCGCGTACACGTATCCGAGCGGAAGCTCCAGGGCGAGCAGGGCCAGCAGCACCAGGCTCAGGTAACTGACCAGCAGACGGCGGGTCACGGGGAGCCGCCCGCCGGGTCCGCGAGGCGGAACCCCACACCGCGTACGGTCTCGATCCACCCCGGGTCGCCGAGCTTGCGGCGGAGCGCGGCCACGTGCACGTCCAGGGTCCTGGTCGGGCCGAAGTAGTGCGGGTCCCACACGGCGTCCATGATCTGCTGCCGCGAGCAGAGCGCCCCCGGGTCCTGCGCGAGGTACTCCAGCACACCGAACTCCTTGGGGGCCAGGGCGATCGGCTGACCGTGGAGTTCCACGCGGTGGGTCCGGCGGTCGATGGTCATGGCCCCGATGCGCTGGGCGCTGTCGGCCCGGCCCGTCCACGGGACGGGCACGGCCGACGGCCCGGCCACCGCGCCGGAGGCGGCACCGCCCTGACCGCCCGCGGCCGCCGCGACGGCCCGGGTGCGCCGGGTGACGGCACGGATGCGGGCGACCAGCTCCCGTACCCCGAAGGGCTTGGAAAGGTAGTCGTCCGCGCCGAGTTCCAGGCCGACGACGCGGTCGGCCTCGTCGGTCCGCGCCGTGATCATGATGATGGGGACCTCGGAGCGGGAGCGCAGCGCCTTGCAGACGTCGATGCCGTCCATGTCGGGCAGGCCGAGGTCCAGCAGGACGAGATCCGCAGCGGCCGCGGCGAGCGCGGCGGCCCCTGTGCGGGCCAGCTCCACGGCGAATCCGTAGCGGCCCAGGCCCTCGATCAGCGGACCGGCGATCCGGTCGTCGTCCTCGACGAGCAGAAGCCGCACGGCGTCAGGCCGGCACGGGTCCGCGTCGGCCGGCGGGGGATTCACAGCGATCATGGAACATGCCTGTCTGCCTCGGTGAGTCGGTCGGTGCGGTCACGCGCTCTCTTCCTGCTCCTCCTCGTGTCCGTGAGCCTCGTCGTCCGGCCGGCTCGGGGAGGGGCGGACGCTCAGTTGCCGGACACGGGTCTCCAGGGCGTACTGGGTCACGGGGCCGTACACCCCCGGCGCCTCGCTGCTGATCCCGGCCGTGCTCTGGAAGCGGGCGACCGCGCGGGCGACACCGGCGTCGAAGCGGCCGTCGGTCTCGCCGCTGCCGGCCCCGTACAGGCCGGGTATCCGGTGCAGGAGTGACTGGAGTTGCCGCACCCGCGGCCCGGTGTCCCCTTCGCGGAGCACCCCGCCGTCCGTCGCCGTGGGCGAACCACCGGACCCGGCCGGAGGCTGCGCCGACGGCCTCGCGGTGGCGGACGGGGCCGGCGAGGGACCGGCGAAACCGGTGGGCAGACTGATCGGTACGGTCCCCGGGCCCTGGGGATCGCCGGACGAGAGCGAGAAGCTGCTGCCGAAGAGCGACATGGCGAACAGGAAGCCGCCCACCGCGAGCAGTGCGACGACGGCGCCGATGACGGCCTTCGGCTTGTCCCTCAGCCCGCGCCGGACGGCCGCGTGGCCCCGCCGGGGCGCGGGCTGCAGCCAGTGGACACCGGTCACGTCGGGGTCCGCGGCGACCGCGGGGCCGATGCCACGGGAGCCCTGGGACGACGGTGCCGGCGTCTGGAGCGGGTTGCGCGCCTGCTTGAGCACCACGGGACTCCTCCTCGGTGTTCAGGTGAGCGGCCGCCTCCTGACCACACCTCGTTCCACGGCGCGGCCCCGCAGCAGCCGGTCCGTGGCGTGTCCACGGGCCAGAAGTGCGGACAACTGTAGAGGCTGATGGTGCATGACAAATGCGGAACGGCAGCAAGTGGCGCCGATTCGGGGCCCGGTGGGCCGTCGGTGACGCCCCGGGGCGGCCGCGTCCCCGGCCGCCCCGGACTCGCTCCTGTGCTGCCCTATGCCTTCGCCGCGTCGATGGCGGACTGCAGCGACTTCTTGTAGGAGCCGGTGGTGTACGTCGCGCCGGACACACTGTCGATGGTCGCGCTCTGCGCCGCCAGCGCCTCCTTGCGCAGGGTCGGTATGGCCCGGGCGTTGATCTGGGCGGTCGTCGCGGGTGTGGTGGGGTACGTGGCGGCGACTTCGGTGATCTTGCCGCCGGAGACGGTGATGGTGGTCTGGATGGTGCCGTACTGGTTCGTCGAGGCAGCGCCCTTGAAGGTGCCGTCCCGCAGACCGGTACCGGGCTTGGACGGCGCGGGCGGAGTGCCCGGCTTCGACGGCGCGGGCGGAGTGGCGGGCGCGGACGGCGCGGGCGCGGAGGGGGAGGCGCAGGAGCAGGGAGGCGGCGTGGACGGGGCGGGGCAGGAGGGAGCCGCCGGGCCGGTGGACGTACCGCCGGTGCCGTCGCCCGGCGTACCGGGGCCCTGCCCGCCGCCGCCCCGGCCGTCGTCGTCCCCGTCGCCGTCCTGCTCGCCCGCCTCCGGCTCGCCCGCTCGGCCGTCTTCCGTGGCCCTGCTGCGTTCATCGTTGCTCTTGGCACCGGTGCCGGTGCGTTGGCCGTCGCTCCCCGCGCCGGTGCCGGTGCGTTCGTCGTCGTCGGCGCGGCGCTCGTCGTCGTCCCCGTCCTCGCCGCGCCAGTCGACGGGTGCGGCGGGTATCGCTCGGCCGGCGGCGTTCCTGAACGTCGCCGGGCAGGGTGGTGCCGCGGGCGCGGGGTCGGCGGGGGCGGCGTTCGCGGGCGCTCCGCCGGCCGCGGGCGGCTCGCTGGTGACGGTGGTGGTGGATCCCACCGGGGCGATGCCCAGCTTCAGTGCGGTCAGCAGTGCGGTTCCGGCGACGGTGCCCGTGATCGCGACGATGGACTTGCGCATGGTGATCCTCCAGAGATGGGAGCGGAGAAGAGGGGGTGACGGGGAAGAACCCGGCCCCGGGGAGGGATTCAGAACTCGAACGGGTCGAGGTGGATCTGACGCTCGGGCACCCGAAGTTCCTTCAGGGCCCTCGACGCGGCGGCGATCAGCCCGGGGGGCCCGCACAGGTACACGTCCCGGAGCGTCACGTCCGGCACCAGCTCGACCAGGCCCTCGGGGGTGAACAGCCGGGCGGGCCCGGGGTCCTGGCGGGAGCCGGTGACGTAATGGACCGTGCAGTCCCGGTCATGGGCGATACAGTCCAGTTCGTCGCGGAAGACGATGTCCTCGGCGGAGCCGGCCCGGTAGATCAGGGCGGTGAACCGCGGCATCCGCTCCAGCACGGCCCGGACGGGGGCGATTCCGCTGCCGCCGGCGATCAGCAGGGTGCGCTTGCGCACGCGCCGCCCGGCTGTGAACGCTCCGTAGGGGCCCGACGCCACCACCCGGGTACCGGGCTTCAGCGAGCGCAGACGGGTGGTGTGGTCACCGATCGGGTTGACGGTCAGCCGCAGCCACTCGGAGTTGGGCGCGCTGGACAGGGAGAACGGGTGGGACTGCGACCAGTCCTCGCCGGTCAGGAAGCGCCAGCGGAAGAACTGTCCGGGCCGGGCCTTCAGCTTGTGCAGCTTCCGGCCGCTCACGTAGATCGAGAACATGCCCCGCGCCTCCGGCACCACGGCGGCGACCCGCAGCCGGTGCCGCAGGTTCAGCCACAGCGGCTCGACGATCCGCCCCTCGACCAGGCAGGTGATCACCAGCGCGTACAGGGCGATCCAGTAGGCGTGCGCCACCGGGGACTGCAGGTCCGCACCGGTGCTGAACTGATGCCCGTAACCGAGCAGAAGCGCCCCGTAGGTGGTCAGGTGCAGGACGTACCACACCTCGTAGCGCATACGCCGCCGCACGGCCCGGACGGCCATGAGGGAGATCACCACCAGGATGCCGGTCGCGGCGAACGCGTCGACCATGTCCTGGGAGGCGTTCAGCAGCGACAACGTCTGCGCTTCCACGGACATCCGCGCGGACAGTGCGTACCCGTAGACGATGAACACCGTATGGGCCAGGACCGTGACCAGTACCGGGGCCCCGAGCTGCCGGTGCCAGGCCATCAGGTGGTCGGCGCCCGCCCAGTCCTCCAGCCAGCCGACCCGGCTCATCACCAGGACCTGGGCGAGCAGGAGGAAGCCGGACACCATGCCGGTGACGCGGCCCACCGCGGTGAACAGCGTGGCCTCATCGGTGAGTGACCCGGCGGGCGTGTTGAACCACCACAGCGCCACGCTCGCGACCATCAGCACCCAGAACCCGGTCTCCACCAGCGATCTGTTGCCCTCGGCCTGGAGGCCGCGGGCCGGCTCCACGGCCGGCTGCGCGCCGGGACCGTCCGCACCGCCCTCGACGGGCGGCTTCCGGCCCGCGGCCGTCCACAGACGGTTCCTCCGCGGCACCGCACGATGCCGGCGGGGAGCTGAAGGACGATCCGATGCGAGTACGTCGCGGTGCGGAGAAGCGTCGCTGACGGGGAGGGCGCTCGATGGGTGCATGAGACTTCCTGTTCGCTGGTCTTCGCCGACGCCGGGTGCGGCGGGGTGCTGTCGCCGGGCCTCAGGGGGGAGCTACGGCCCGGCGACAGCGGTCGGTTGTCGCCTCCCCTCCTTCCTGGCGCGATGGCGCCGTCCTGGCTCCGGGCGGGGCACCGGCACGACGGCGGCACGCGTCGGAGCGCAGGGCTTGGGACGCCGGCGGTGGCTGTCGGCCGTCATGAACGGACGCGCTCCGCGTCAGGGGCTGCCGCGGAGGCCAACGCCGGGAAACGCCAACGACTTTAGGAGGGCCGGTCTAAGGGCGAAGACAGCGCTTCATCAGCAATCCGTTAGGGCTCGGCCAACCTTTCGCAGGGCGCGCGGGGCCCGGGAGGGCGGCAGCCGTCCGGAAGCCCGCGACGACGACCCGTGCGGCCTTCCCGTACGCCACTCCGTTTGACTGGTGCATCGACCTGCGACGGGGCAGGCTGGGAGCCATGTGGGCGCTCCTCCGCCCAGCTGCTCCGCCTGCCCCGGGTGGTCATGGCCGGGTACTCCTCGGACTCGCTCAGTGCGTTCCCTTCGCCCTGGCCCTCCTGGTCGTGGGGATCGAGCTCTCACCTGCGCACTTTCTGTACACGGGCCCGCTCCTCACTGCCACCCCGGCCCTGGCCGGGCTGACCATGGGGCCCGGGGG
This sequence comes from Streptomyces sp. PSU-S4-23, assembly GCF_055632315.1. Lineage (NCBI taxonomy): Bacteria > Bacillati > Actinomycetota > Actinomycetes > Kitasatosporales > Streptomycetaceae > Streptomyces > Streptomyces sp. PSU-S4-23. The sequence continues at coordinate 3,185,779 of NZ_JBVMUU010000002.1, forward strand.
AACCCTGGCCGCCGCGGGAGTCGCGCTGGCCGTCAGCGTGACGACCGCCACGTTCAACCAGGCATGGGGCACCCAGCAGGTCTACACCAATTTTCTGGCGATCTTCCTGGTGTCCGCTGCCAGTGTCGCGATGAGCAAGACCATGCACACGTGCAGGCAGAGCGAGCTCAACCAGGTCCGCCGCATCGCGGTGGCGGCACAGAACGTCATCCTGCGGCCCGTCCCGCCTCGGCTGGGCCCCGTGCGGGCGGCCAGCCTCGGTCTCGCCGCCGAGACCGAGGCACAGGTGGGCGGGGATCTGTACGAGGCGGTCTCCACGAGGTACGGCGTCCGGCTGATCGTGGGGGACGTCAGAGGCAAGGGGCTCGGTGCCGTCCGCGCGGTCGCGGTCACGCTGGGTGCCTTCCGGGAGGCCGTGCACTACGAGGAAGACCTGGTGCAGGTCATGCACCACTGCGCGGCCGCACTGCGGCGGGAGCTCGCCGTGCCGGGGGCGGTCGATGAGGTGGTGCTGATGGAGGGGTTCACCACCGCCCTTCTGGCCCAGGTCCCGGACGAACCCGTGGTGCACCTGGTCAACCGCGGCCACCCGCCTCCGCTGCTGCTGCACCAGGGCAAGGTCCAGGCCCTGATGCCCACGTGCCCATGGCCGCCCTTCGGCCTGGAGGACCTCGTCACCGGCTCTCCCGCCGAGCCGGAAAGGCATCCGTTCGTCCCTGGTGACCGTCTGCTGCTGTACACCGACGGCGTGATCGAGGCCCGCAACCGAGACGACGAGTTCTTCCCCCTGCCGAAGGCCATGGAAGCGGTGCACGCCGACACCCCGGAGGAGTTTCTGGAAGAACTCCACCAGCGGATCGTCCGGCACACCGGCGGCCGCCTGGCCGACGACGTGGCCATGATCATGATCGACCGGGTCGGCAAGGAAGCCGACCGCCCCCGGCAGGCGGATGACTGCTCCCCGGCAGGCGGATGACGGCTCCCCGACCGCCCCTGCACGACTCCAGGCCCGGTGAGGATCTGTCTAGCGCCCCGTCCCCGTCCCGAAGCAGTGCCGCTCGCCCTGTCGCACGAGGCAGGCGCGGACCCGGCCCAGGTCGTCCTGGGTGGCGGCCGCCATGGGGGTGGAGATGGCGCCCTGGGCGTCGTACTTGTCCTTCACCAGCGTCTGCAGCGGGGCGTGGCGCGGCACGAGGATCTCGACCCGGTCCCCGACCTTGCCCAGATCGATGCGTGCCCACACCGCCCCGCAGACGGCGCCGCGCCGGATCTTGATCACGGTGCCGCCGGGGAAGCGCTCCTGGCGCAGGGTCTGCGGCGGGGGCGCCACACCGCAGCCGTAGACCTCCGGGTCCTTGCCCGTGCAGCCGCTGCCGTGGCATCCCTTCGCCGCGGCGGCGGGTGTCGAGGGCGCGTTCCCGGCACGTGCGCCGCCGTCCGTGCCGAAGGCGCCGGTGACCGCCAGTGAGACGCCGACCGCGACGACGGTGACAGCGCTCAGGACCGCCGCGAGCGTCCCCGGGCGCAGGCGCCGGTCCGCGCCACCGGCGTCATCGGGCGGGGACTCCCGGACCGGTGACGGCGCCGGCGCCGATGCCGTCGCGGTCCCGGCCGGCCGCCCGGCCGCCGCGCGTCCGCTCCACGTCGCCTCGGCCAGCTCCCACAGGGCGAGCGGCCGGCCGGACCGCTCGCCGGCCAGCTCGCACAGTTCCACGACGGCCTGCCGGGGCGGGACGGTCTTGCCGTTGAGATAGCGCTCCCAGGAGGACTTGCTGTACGGGGTCTTCGCCGACAGCGCGGCCAGGCTCAGCCCGGTCCGTGCGCGCAGCCCTCGCAGGGTCTCCGCCAACCGGTCGCACTCCACCGGCCGGTCACCGGTCTTCATTTGCGGAGTACCCCCCAGGTGTCCTCGCCGATCACACCGTCGACGGACAGGTGGGACTTCTCCTGCAGCCGTTTCACCGCCCGCTCGGTGTGGGTGCCGTACGCCCCGTCCGCGATGCCGGGCGAGAAGCCGTGGTGGCGCAGCAGGCACTGGGCCTCGACGACGGCCCACTGGGCGGATCCATTGCCGATCAGGTCGGTACGGGTCCTGCTGTACCCCGCGTACAGCAGGCCGTCCTTGTCGCGGCGCACCGTGCACGGGTGGTCCTTGCCGGCCTGGAACACGAACGCCCCCTTCCCCGGGGCCGCCCCGGTCGAGGCGCTCACCGGGACCGTTCGGTCCTTGCCCGCCCCACCGTCGTCCCAGGGCGCGGCCACCACCAGCGCGATGAGCCCCGCCGCGATCGCGGCCGCAGCGGCGACGGACGCGAGGACCCAGCGGCCCCGGCCGCGCCCCGGTACACCTAGGTCACCACCGCCGTCCTCCGCCTGCCCCGGGGGCTCCTCGGCGGGCGCCTGCCGCGGACCGGTCCCGGAGTCGTCGCCCGCCTCCGCGGCCACCTCGTGCAGCGCCAGCAGGCGGGCAGGGTCGGTGTCGCAGGCCCGCGCGAGCGCGGCCACCGCCTGCTGCGGCGGTATCGCCCTGCCGTTGAGGTAGCGGTCCCAGGAGGAGCGGCTGTAGCCGGTCTTGGCGGCCAGCGCCTCCAGGCTGAGTCCGCTGTGGTCCTTGACCCTGCGGAGCTGCACGACGAGTTGCCGCACCCGCGGATCCATCGAAGCCGGTAAGTGTTTCCAACGAGACATGTCCCACCCCATGTCTGCCTGCTCGCCACGTCTCAAGAAGGATGCCCCAGAATGCCGCGTCGGTTCCGGGGTCCGACCGCGCGAGCCACACTTTCGGCCGCCTCGCCGGCCTCCCGGCGTCCCGCCGGTGCCTCACCGCGCGAGACGTCCCCGCAGGTGGGACGGGGGGACGTCCCGCTTGCGTGGAATCTCGCGGGTGATCCTGGCGCACAGGTGGAGCCGGGGCGCACCGTCGGTGGTGCACGACGGGCGGCGCGGCCCACCCCGCGCCGCCCCCTCATCACAACGACCTGACAACGGGGAGCACCTCATGGCCATCGGCACAGCACGCACGTCCCTCGGTATCGGCGTCGCCACGCTCGCCCTGCTGGGCGGCGCGGCCACCGGCGTCGCCACCGCGTCCTCCGGCGCCGCGGCGGGCACCGTCCACGCCCGCGCCGCCGCTGTGCAGCAGAGCGCCGGCGGAGCGTCCGCCGCGGCGAAGACCTGCACCTACAAGAAGGGCTTCGGGTACTACTGCGGCTACTACAAGGGCCACAGGACGGTCCGTCAGGGCAGCAGCGGCGCGGCCGTCAAGGAGGTCCAGGCGCTGATCAACCAGACGACCGTCTACAAGCCCAAGCTGGCCGTCGACGGCAAGTTCGGGTCGAAGACCAAGAAGGCCGTGGTCTGGTTCCAGAAGAGGTACCACGTCAAGCCCTACGACGGCATCGTCGGCCCGAAGACCTGGAAGGAGTTCCGGCTGAAGTAGCGCGCCCGGAGCTGCCGCACCGCGCGGCGGTCCGTCCTTCTCGGGGGGAGGACGGACCGCCGCTTCACCGTGGCGGCCCGCCGGCCGACTCTTGGCCGAAAATTGACGGCCCGTCAGCCAGCCCTGCCGGCGCCGGTCGGGCAAGGAGTCCGGCAGGGAGTCCGGCACTCCGCGCCGCGTGGGTCACTTCGTACCGGTCTCCCCGCCGGTGCGGGCCGCCGCGATGCGGCGGGACATGAGGGTCGTCAGCTCGTAGGCCGTGTGGGACGCGGCGATCGAGGTGATCTCCGCGTGGTCGTAGGCGGGCGCCACTTCGACGACGTCCGCGGAAACCACGTCGCAGGACGCGAGGCCACGCAGGATCTCCAGGAGTTCGCGTGAGGTCATGCCGCCTGCCTCGGGCGTGCCGGTGCCGGGGGCGTGCGCCGGGTCCAGCACGTCGATGTCGATGGAGATGTAGAGCGGGCGGTCGCCGATGCGCTGCCGCAGCTGGTCGGCGACCTCGTCCGCACCGCGCCGGTAGACGTCGGAGGACGTGACGATGCCGAAGCCCATCTTCTCGTCGTCGGTGAGGTCCTGCTTGCCGTACAGCGGGCCGCGGGTGCCGACGTGGGAGAGCGCGGAGGTGTCGAGGATGCCCTCCTCGACGGCGCGGCGGAAGGGGGTGCCGTGGGTGTACTCGGCGCCGAAGTACGTGTCCCAGGTGTCGAGGTGGGCGTCGAAGTGCAGCAGCGCCACCGGGCCGTGCCTCTTCGCCACCGAGCGCAGCAGCGGCAGGGCGATGGTGTGGTCGCCGCCGAGCGTCATCAGGCGGGCTCCCGTGCCGAGCAGTTCGTCGGCCGCGGCCTCGACGGTCTCCACGGCCTCGTGGATGTCGAACGGGTTGACGGCGATGTCGCCGCCGTCCGCGACCTGCGCCAGGGCGAAGGGGGAGGCGTCCTGCGCCGGGTTGTACGGCCGCAGCAGACGGGACGCCTCGCGGATCGCGTTGCCGCCGAAGCGGGCGCCCGGGCGGTAGGAGACGCCCGCGTCGAAGGGCACGCCGACGACGGCGACGTCCGCGGTGCCGACCTCGTCGAGGCGGGGCAGCCGGGCGAAGGTCGCCGGTCCCGCGTACCGCGGGATGCGCGAGGAGTCGACGGGGCCGCGGGGCCGGCTGCCGCCTGATGCGGAGTTCTCGGTGCTGCTCATCGTCGGACTCCTCCGGTCATGGGTGTCTCCTCCAGTGTCGCGGCCCCGGGGCCGGGGCCCGCCGGGCGCGGCCGCCGTGCGGGGGCCGGGCCGGGGCATCGGGGTCGGAGGCCCCGGTCGCGGGCTCCTGCGCGGACGTCGCGCCGCGGCCCGTGAGCGGCTCGCGCCCGGCGTCCGGCAGTGCCTCTCGGCCGGGCGTCCGAGAGTCGACCCTAGGTGTCCGCGAGACGCCGCGGAAGTGTACGTTTCATCCATCGTGACCCCATGAGATGGAGGAAACGTCCATCGTGCCGGACCCATCGCCGCAGACGTCCGCGCCCGCGGTGCCGCCCACCCCGCCGGTACCGCTGTCGGCCCTGCTCGCCCGGGAGGACCTGGCCCTGCGGCAGATCGCCGGACCGAAGGACCCCGGCATCGTGATCCACGGGGCGCACGCATCGGAGATGGCGGACCCGACCCCGTATCTGCTGGGCGGCGAGCTACTGCTGTCGGCGGGCGCGCACATCCCGGAGGTTGCCGGGCCCGGACCGGGAGGGCCCGGATCGGGACCGGGCCCCGAACCGGGACCGGGCCCCGAACCGGGACCGGGGCCCGGAGCGGGACCAGGGCCCGGAGCGGGGCATGGACCAATGCCTGGACCAGACCCTGGACCGGGGGACTATGTCGACGCATACGTCTCACGGATCGTGGCGGTGGGCGGCGCGGCACTGGGTTTCGGGGTGGCGCCGGTGCACGACACGGTGCCGGAGGCACTGGCCGCGGCCTGCGACCGCCATGGGCTGCCGCTCCTTGAGGTCCCGCCGCAGACGACGTTCTCGGGCGTGGCCCGGGCCGTGGGGCAGCTGATGGCCCAGGCGCGCGTGGCGGAGCTGCGTCGCGTCAGCGAGGCCCAGCAGAGCCTCGCCGCGGCGGCGGCCCGCCCCGCCCCGGTCCCGGCGGTGCTGCGCCGGCTGGCCCGGTGGGTGGGCGGCCGGGCCGTCCTGTACGGGCCGGACGGCGTGGAAGCGGCGGGAGCGGGCCGGGCTCCGCGGACGGCGGTCCTGGCACTGGGCGAGCTGGCGGGCGTGGTGCGGCCGCAGGGCCGGGGGCCGGGGCCGAAGAGTCCGGCCGGGCACCCGCGCACCCCCTCCTCCGCCACCGACACTGTTGACGACACCCATCTCGCCGCCTACGCCCTCGGCACCGGCCAGGGCTTCGTGCTCGGAGTGGCCTCCCCGCGGCGCGATCCGGGCGACCACACCATTTCCTCGCTCGCCGCGGTGCTGCTGTCGCTGCTCACCGGCGAGCACCAGGGCGCCGGCGGCACGGCCCGCGCGTCGGCGCTCGTCCGGCTGCTGCTCGGGGCCCCGCCGACGGCGGTCGCACCGCTGCTCGGCGCGGAGCGGTGGGTCGTGGTGCACGCGCGGCCCGCCGGGGAGGGGCCGGCGCCGGACGCGATCGCCGCCTCGACACTCGGCGCGGCGCTGGGCTCGACGCTCGTGGACATGGCCGGTGACGTGGTACGGGTCCTGGTGCCCGCCGACCGGGAACCCTCCGCGCAGCCGGGCTGGATCCTCGGCGTCAGCACCGCGGCGGGGCCCCGGGACTGGCCCTCGGCCGACGCGCAGGCGTCCCACGCGCTGGCCCGTGCCCGCGCGACCCGTACACCGCTGGTGCGCCACGGGGAGCGCACGGTGCTGGCCGACCTGGTGCCGCCCGCGCAGGCGGAACTGCACGCCCGGACGCTGCTCGCGCCGCTCGCCGCGGCGCCCGCGCTGACCGAGACGCTGCGTACCTGGCTCTCGCTGCACGGCAGTTGGGACCGTACGGCCGTGGCGCTCGCCGTCCACCGCAACACGGTCCGTCAACGCATCGGCCGCTGCGCGGCGTTGCTGGGGACGGACCTGGACGACCCGGACGTGCGCATGGAGCTGTGGTTCGCGCTGAAACGGGCGGGGCGGGGCTGACGGCGGGACACGCCCCGGCGTGCTGCTTCCGCCGAGTGACGCGCGTCCCACGCCGCGGAACATCGGCTGCTCCGGCTCGGTGCGACGGCAGAATGGGGCCATGCCGATACCCGGGACGCCCAGCCGCGCCGAGCTCGTCGACCACCTCGTACGCACCCGTATCGCGGGCGACGTCGCCACGCCGCGCGAGAACAACCTCTCCCACTACCGCAAGCTCGCGAACGGCGACCGCGCCTTCTGGCTCGGCCTGGAGTTCGGCGACCGGTGGAGCGACGAGCAGGACGTCCTCGCGGTGATGGCGGAGCGCTGCGGCGTCAACGACGATCCCGAGTACCGCTACGGCCTCGACACCATCGACCCGGAGCTGACGGTCGACGCCCTGGAACGGCTGGCGGCCCGCCTGCGCAAGGCCGCCGAGGGCGAACAGCGCGTCCTGTTCGCCACCGGTCACCCGGGCGGTCTCCTCGACGTCCACCGCGCCACCGCCGCGGCCCTGCGCGCGGCCGGCTGCGAGATCGTGGTCATTCCGGACGGACTGCAGACGGACGAGGGGTACGTCATGCAGTTCGCGGACGTCGCCGTGCTGGAGCACGGGGCGAGCCTCTGGCACACCCACTCGCCCGAGCCGATGCGCGCGATCCTGACCGGGCTGGAACGCGAGGGCCGCCCGCTGCCCGACCTGGTGGTCGCCGACCACGGCTGGACGGGCTGCGCGGGCCGGCTCGGCATCGACTCCGTCGGGTACGCCGACTGCAACGACCCGGCGCTGTTCCTCGGCGAGGCCGAGGGGACCGTCCAGGTGACGGTTCCCCTCGACGACCACGTCGTGAGCCCCCGCCACTACGACCCGCTGACGGCGTACCTGCTGACCGCGGCGGGGCTGGGGGCCGCGGGCTGAGGACGGGGGCTGAGGCCGCGGGCCGACGGACGTCAGCGGGGAACGCGGACCACGCCCTCCTGGATCACCGATATGGCCAGCCGCCCGTCCTGTGTGTAGATGCGGGCCTGGCCCAGCCCGCGACCGCCGTACGCCGACGGCGACTCCTGGTCGTACAGCAGCCACTCGTCGGCCCGGAACGGGCGGTGGAACCACATCGCGTGGTCCAGGGAGGCCCCGACGACGTCGCCGACGGCCCAGCCGCCGCGCCCGTGCGCGAGCAGGACGGAGTCGAGGAGGGTCATGTCGGAGACATAGGTGGCGAGCACGACGTGCAGCAGCGGCTCGTCGATGGCGCCCTCGAGCTTGCCGTTGGTGCGGAACCACACCTGGGAGTGCGGCTCCCGCGGCTCGCCGAACCTCCCGTAGGGAGGCTCGTCGACATAGCGCAGGTCGATCGCCTCGCGCGCCTGGAGGAACCGCTCCACCACGTCGGGGGCGAGGTGGCCGTAGCCGCGCAGCCGCTCCTGGGAGGTGGGCAGGGTGGCGGGGTCGGGTGCGGGCGGCATGGGGGCCTGGTGGTCGAGGCCCTCCTCGTCCGTCTGGAAGGACGCGGACAGGCCGAAGATCGGCTTGCCGTGCTGCACGGCGACCACCCTGCGGGTGGTGAAGGAGCGGCCGTCGCGGATGCGGTCGACCTCGTAGACGATGGGCGCGCCCGGGTCGCCCATCCGCAGGAAGTACGCGTGCAGGGAGTGGGCGTGCCGGTCCGCGGGGACCGTGCGCCCGGCGGCGACCAGCGCCTGGGCCGCCACCTGCCCGCCGAAGACGCGCGGGACGACGGCGGACCGGGACTGCCCGCGGTAGATGTTCTCCTCGATCTGCTCCAGGTCGAGCAGATCGAGGAGCTCCTGTAGTGCCTGGCTCATGGGTCGGTCGTGTCGGCCGGTGCTGTCGCCCGGTCTACAGGCCCATGTCCTTGGCGATGATCGTCTTCATGATCTCGTTGGTGCCGCCGTAGATGCGGTTGACGCGGTTGTCGGCGTACAGGCGGGCGATCGGGTACTCGTTCATGAAGCCGTAGCCGCCGTGCAGCTGGAGGCAGCGGTCGATCACGCGGTGGGCGACCTCGGTGCAGAACAGCTTGGCGCTGGCGGCCTCCGCGGGGGTCAGCTCGCCCGCGTCCAGGGCCTCCAGGGCACGGTCGGCGACCGCCTCGGCGGCGTCCACCTCGGCCTGGCAGGCGGCCAGTTCGAACTTGGTGTTCTGGAAGTGCGCGACCGGCTTGCCGAAGACGGTGCGCTCCTGGACGTACTGCTTGGCGAACCGGACGGCCGCCTTGGCCTGTGCGTAGGCGCCGAACGCGATTCCCCAGCGCTCGGAGGCCAGGTTGTGGCCGAGGTAGGAGAAGCCCTTGTTCTCCTCGCCGAGCAGGTCCTCGACCGGGACCTTGACGTCGACGAACGCCAGCTCGGCGGTGTCGGAGGTCTTCAGGCCGAGCTTGTCGAGCTTGCGGCCGACGGAGTAGCCCTCGGACTTGGTGTCGACGGCGAACAGGGATATGCCGTGGCGGCGGTCCTCGGCGGTGGGCGCGGAGGTACGGGCGCACACGATGACCCGGTCGGCGTGCACACCGCCGGTGATGAAGGTCTTGGCGCCGTTGAGGACGTAGTGCGTGCCGTCCTCGGAGAGCCTGGCGGTGGTCTTCATGCCCGCGAGGTCGGAACCGGTGCCCGGCTCGGTCATCGCGAGGGCCCACATCTCCTCGCCGGTGACGAACTTCGGCAGATAGCGCTTCTTCTGCTCGTCGGTGGCGAGCATCTTGATGTACGGCAGGCCGAGCAGGACGTGCACCCCGGAGCCGCCGAAGTGGACGCCCGCGCGGGCGGTCTCCTCGTAGATGATCGCCTCGAACTTGTACGAGTCGATGCCGGCGCCGCCGTACTCCTCGTCGACGCGGATGCCGAAGACGCCCAGCTCGGCGAGCTTGTAGTAGAAGTCGCGCGGCGCCTGGCCCGCGGCGAACCACTCGTCGTAGACCGGCACGACCTCGGCCTCGATGAAGGCGCGCAGGGTCTCCCGGAACGCCTCGTGATCCTCGTTGAACACCGTACGGCGCACCGCGCCACCTCCACCTGGGCTATGTCTAAGCGCTTGCTCAGAAAGCACCGTACCGGCGGGTAGCGAGAGTCGTCCAGAGCCGCCGGCCCGTAACGCTCGTCACGTGGGGCCCACCCCGGCAGGGGCCAGGTCACGCCCGGGCGGCGGCGAACGCGCCCCTGGCCATCCGGTGCAGCAGCGCCGCCGTCGCGGCCCGTCCCGGCAGCGAGCCGGGGCGCCCCAGGTGCGGTGTCGAGTTGAGCAGTCCGAACACCGAGTGCACCGCCGAGCGGGCGGTCGGCTCGGCCAGGCCCGGATACACCTGGCGGACGACCTCCACCCACAGCTCGACGTACTGCCGCTGCAGCTGCCGTACGAGCTTGCGGTCGCTGTCCCGGAGGCGGTCCAGCTCCCGGTCGTGCAGGGTGATCAGGGGACGGTCGTCGAGCGCGAAGTCGATATGCCCCTCGATCAGCGAGTCGAGGACCGCCTCCGGATCCCGCCCCGCGGGGTTCCCGTCGGCCTCGGCGACCCGCCGCCTGGCCCCGGTCAGCAGCTGCCCGCTGATCCCCACGAGCAGCTCGGCGAGCATCGCGTCCTTGCCCGCGAAGTGCCGGTACAGGCCGGGTCCGCTGATGCCGACCGCCGCTCCTATCTCGTCGACCCCGACGCCGTGGAAGCCGCGCTCGGCGAACAGCCGCGCGGCCTCCTTGAGGATCTGCTCGCGACGGGTGACGGCATCGGTTCTGGGGGCCATGGAGGCAATTCTAGACAGGGAGGTTAGCGCTCGTTAACCTGAAGGAAATGCGTTAACGCTCATTAACTAGGTGAGGGGACCGCGGGATGCAGGAGGCACCGGAGCTGACGAGCGCGGCAGACCCCGCGTCGGAGGCCTGGCGGGCCAACGAGGCGGCGCACCGCGCACTGGCCGAGGAGTTGCGCGCCAAGCTGGCCGCGGCCCGGCTGGGCGGCGGCGAGAGGGCCCGTGCGCGCCACACGGCGCGCGGCAAGCTGCTGCCCCGCGACCGCGTGGACACCCTGCTGGACGCGGGCTCGCCCTTCCTGGAGCTGGCGCCCCTGGCGGCCGACGGGATGTACGACGGCCAGGCGCCGGCCGCCGGGGTGATCGCCGGGATCGGGCGGATCAGCGGCCGCGAGTGCGTGGTCGTCGCCAACGACGCCACCGTCAAGGGCGGCACCTACTACCCGATGACCGTGAAGAAGCACCTGCGCGCCCAGGAGGTCGCCCTGGAGAACCGCCTCCCGTGCGTCTACCTCGTCGACTCCGGGGGCGCCTTCCTGCCCATGCAGGACGAGGTCTTCCCCGACCGCGAGCACTTCGGGCGGATCTTCTACAACCAGGCGCGGATGTCCGGGGCCGGCATCCCCCAGATCGCGGCGGTGCTCGGCTCCTGCACGGCGGGCGGGGCGTACGTCCCGGCGATGAGCGACGAGGCCGTGATCGTGCGCAACCAGGGCACGATCTTCCTGGGCGGCCCGCCCCTGGTGAAGGCGGCCACCGGCGAGGTGGTGACCGCGGAGGAGCTCGGCGGCGGCGAGGTGCACGCGCGCGTGTCGGGCGTGACGGACCACCTGGCCGAGGACGACGCGCACGCGCTGCGGATCGTGCGGACCATCGTCTCCACGCTCCCCGCGCGCGGGCCGCTGCCCTGGGAGGTCGTGCCGTCGGTGGAGCCGAAGGCGGACCCCTCCGGGTTGTACGGCGCGGTGCCGGCCGACTCCCGTACGCCCTACGACGTGCGCGAGGTCATCGCGCGCGTGGTGGACGGGTCGCGGTTCGCGGAGTTCAAGGCGGAGTTCGGGCAGACCCTGGTCACCGGGTTCGCCCGCATCCACGGCCACCCGGTCGGGATCGTGGCGAACAACGGCATCCTGTTCTCCGAGTCCGCCCAGAAGGGCGCCCACTTCATCGAGCTGTGCGACCAGCGCGGCATTCCGCTGGTGTTCCTGCAGAACATCTCCGGCTTCATGGTGGGGCGCGACTACGAGGCGGGCGGCATCGCCAAGCACGGCGCCAAGATGGTGACCGCCGTGGCCTGCACGCGGGTGCCCAAGCTCACGGTCGTCGTCGGCGGCTCCTTCGGCGCGGGCAACTACTCGATGTGCGGCCGGGCCTATTCGCCGCGGTTCCTGTGGATGTGGCCGAACGCCAAGATCTCGGTGATGGGCGGCGAGCAGGCCGCCTCGGTCCTCGCGACCGTCAAGCGCGACCAGCTTCAGGCGCGCGGGGAGTCCTGGCCGGCCGAGGACGAGGACGCGTTCAAGGCCCCGATCCGCGCCCAGTACGAGCGCCAGGGGAATGCCTACTACGCGACGGCCCGCCTGTGGGACGACGGTGTGATCGACCCGCTGGAGACCCGGCAGGTGCTGGGCCTGGCCCTGACCGCGTGCGCCAACGCGCCGCTGCCCCAGCGGGACCGCACGGCGCCCGGCTTCGGCGTCTTCCGGATGTGAGGGTGGGAATGTTCGAGACAGTCCTTGTCGCCAACCGGGGCGAGATCGCCGTCCGGGTCATCCGCACGCTGCGCGCGCTCGGGGTGCGCTCGGCGGCCGTGTTCTCCGACGCGGACGCCGGCGCACGGCACGTCCGGGAGGCCGACACCGCGGTACGGATCGGGCCGGCGCCGGCGGCGGAGAGCTATCTGTCCGCCGACCGGATCCTTCGGGCGGCCGCCGAGACCGGTGCCGAGGCGGTGCACCCGGGGTACGGCTTCCTCGCGGAGAACGCCGCGTTCGCACGTGCCTGCGCGGACGCCGGGCTGGTGTTCATCGGCCCGCCGGCGGATGCCATCGCTCTCATGGGCGACAAGATCCGGGCCAAGGAGACGGTCCGGGCGGCCGGGGTACCGGTCGTGCCCGGGTCGGACGGGAGCGGGCTGTCGGACGCGGAGCTGGCCGACGCCGCCCACGCCATCGGCATGCCGGTGCTGCTCAAGCCGTCGGCAGGCGGCGGCGGCAAGGGCATGCGGCTGGTGCGGGACGCGTCCGCGCTGGCCGACGAGATCGCCGCCGCCCGCCGTGAGGCCCGCGCCTCCTTCGGCGACGACACGCTCCTCGTGGAGCGCTGGGTCGAGCGCCCCCGGCACATCGAGATCCAGGTCCTGGCGGACGGCCACGGGAACGTGGTGCACCTGGGCGAGCGCGAGTGCTCGCTCCAGCGCCGCCACCAGAAGATCATCGAGGAGGCGCCGAGCGTGCTCCTCGACGAGGCCACCCGCGCGGCGATGGGCGAGGCGGCGGTCCAGGCGGCCCGCTCCTGCGGCTACCGGGGCGCGGGCACGGTGGAGTTCATCGTCCCGGGCGGCGACCCTTCCGCGTACTACTTCATGGAGATGAACACCCGCCTCCAGGTGGAGCACCCGGTGACCGAGCTGGTCACCGGACTGGACCTGGTCGAGTGGCAGTTGCGGGTCGCGGCGGGCGAGCGGCTGTCCTTCACGCAGGACGACGTCACGCTCACCGGGCACGCGGTGGAGGCCCGCGTCTGCGCCGAGACCGTGTCCGTCAAAGAGGGGTCCCGCGGGTTCCTGCCCTCCGGCGGCACGGTGCTGTCGTTGCGCGAACCGCAGGGCGACGGAGTGCGCACCGATTCGGGGCTGTCCGAGGGCACCGAGGTCGGCAGCCTGTACGACCCGATGCTGTCCAAGGTCATCGCGCACGGCCCCGACCGCGCGACCGCGCTGCGGAAGCTGCGGGCCGCCCTCGCCGGCACCGTCACCCTGGGCGTGCGGACCAACGCGGGCTTCCTGCGCCGCCTGCTGGCCCATCCCGCCGTCGTGGCGGGCGAGCTGGACACGGGCCTGGTGGAGCGGGAGGTGGACGGCCTCGTACGGGACGAGGTCCCGGAGGAGATCTGGGCCGCGGCGGCGCTGCTGCGCCAGGCCGCCCTCGCCGCCCCGGCGCCGGGCTGGGTCGATCCGTTCTCGGTGCCCAGCGGCTGGCGGCTGGGCGGTGAGCACGCCTGGACGGCGTTCCACCTGCGGATGCCGGGGCACGACCCGGTGACCGTCCGGGTGCGGGGCACGGCGGACGGCGCGGCGGAGCTGCTGCTGCCGGGCGCGGACCGGCCGGTGCCCGCGGCCTGGGGCCCGCCGCCGGGCACGGGGGAGGCGTCCCGTTTCACCTTCCGCCTGGACGGCGTCACCCACACGGTCGCCGCGCTGCCGGACGGCACCTGGCTCGGGCGCGACGGCGACGCCTGGCACGTGCGCGACCACGACCCGGTCGCCGCGTCGCTGACCGGCGCCGCCCGCGCGGGCACCGACTCGCTGACCGCGCCCATGCCCGGCACGGTGACGGTGGTGAAGGTGGCCGTCGGGGACGAGGTGACGGCCGGGCAGAGCCTGCTGGTGGTCGAGGCGATGAAGATGGAGCACGTCATCTCCGCCCCGCACGCCGGGACCGTCGCCGAGCTGGACGTCACACCCGGCACGACGGTCGCCATGGACCAGGTGCTGGCCGTGATCGCGGCGCACGAGGAGCACACGGAGGCGGAGGAATGACGGATCGTCGGCTGCCCATGGTCGTACCGGCCCCGGGACTGCCCGCACGGGTCAGGATCCACGAGGTCGGCGCGCGCGACGGCCTGCAGAACGAGAAGGCGGCCGTCCCGACGGAGGTGAAGGCGGAGTTCATCCGTCGGCTCGCCGACGCGGGTCTGACCACCATCGAGGCCACCAGTTTCGTCCATCCCAAGTGGGTGCCCCAGCTCGCCGACGCCGAGGAGCTGTTCCCGCTCGTCGGCGAGCTGCCGGTGGAGCTTCCGGTGCTCGTGCCGAACGAACGCGGCCTGGACCGCGCCCTCGCGCTGGGCGCCCGCCGGGTCGCCGTCTTCGCCAGCGCCACCGAGTCCTTCGCCAAGGCCAACCTCAACCGCACGGTGGACGAGGCCCTGGGGATGTTCGAGCCGGTGGTCGAGCGCGCGAAGTCCCAGGGCGTGCACGTCCGCGGCTATCTGTCGATGTGCTTCGGCGACCCCTGGGAGGGCCCGGTGCCCCTCCACCAGGTCGTCCGGGTCAGCAAGGCGCTCATGGACATGGGCTGCGACGAACTGAGCCTGGGCGACACCATCGGGGTGGCGACGCCGGGCCACGTCCAGGCCCTGCTGGCCGGGCTGAACGCGCAGGGCGTGCCGACGGGCGCGATCGGCGTGCACTTCCACGACACCTACGGCCAGGCCCTCGCCAACACACTGGCCGCGCTCCAGCACGGTGTGACGACCGTCGACGCCTCCGCGGGCGGCCTCGGCGGCTGCCCGTACGCCAAGTCCGCCACCGGAAACCTCGCCACCGAAGACCTCGTGTGGATGCTTCAGGGCCTCGGCATCGACACCGGGGTCGACCTCGGCCGGCTCACCGCCACGAGCGTGTGGATGGCCGCGCACCTGGACCGGCCCAGTCCGTCCCGAACCGTCCGAGCCCTCTCCCACAAGGAATGATCCCCATGGACCACCACCTCTCCCCCGAACTCGAGGAACTCCGGCGCACGGTCGAGGAGTTCGCCCACGACGTCGTGGCGCCCAAGATCGGCGACTTCTACGAGCGCCACGAGTTCCCCTACGAGATCGTCCGCGAGATGGGCCGCATGGGCCTGTTCGGGCTGCCGTTCCCCGAGGAGTACGGCGGCATGGGCGGCGACTACCTGGCGCTCGGCATCGTGCTGGAGGAACTGGCCCGCGTCGACTCGTCGATCGCCATCACTCTGGAGGCGGGCGTCTCCCTGGGGGCGATGCCGGTCTACCGCTTCGGCACCCAGGAGCAGAAACAGGAGTGGCTGCCGCGCCTGTGCTCCGGGGAGATACTGGGCGCGTTCGGCCTCACCGAGCCGGACGGCGGCTCGGACGCCGGTGCGACGCGCACGACGGCCCGGCTGGACGAGTCGACGAACGAGTGGGTGATCAACGGCACGAAGTGCTTCATCACCAACTCGGGCACGGACATCACGGGCCTGGTGACGGTCACGGCGGTCACCGGCCGCACGGAGTCCGGCCGTCCGCTGATCTCCTCGATCATCGTCCCGTCCGGCACGCCGGGCTTCACGGTGGCTGCCCCGTACTCGAAGGTCGGCTGGAACGCCTCGGACACCCGTGAACTGTCCTTCTCGGACGTGCGCGTCCCGGCGGCGAACCTGCTCGGCGAGGAGGGCCGCGGCTACGCGCAGTTCCTCCGCATCCTGGACGAGGGCCGCATCGCGATCTCGGCCCTCGCCACGGGCCTGGCCCAGGGCTGCGTGGACGAGTCGGTGAAGTACGCGAAGGAACGGCACGCCTTCGGCCGGAACATCGGCGCGTACCAGGCGATCCAGTTCAAGATCGCGGACATGGAGATGAAGGCCCACACGTCCCGCCTGGCCTGGCGCGACGCCGCGTCCCGGCTGGTCTCCGGCGAGCCCTTCAAGAAGGAGGCGGCGCTGGCGAAGCTGTACTCCTCCACGGTCGCGGTCGACAACGCCCGCGAGGCCACCCAGATCCACGGCGGCTACGGCTTCATGAACGAGTACCCGGTGGCCCGCATGTGGCGCGACTCCAAGATCCTGGAGATCGGCGAGGGCACCAGCGAGGTGCAGCGGATGCTGATCGCGAGGGAACTGGGCCTGGCGGGCTGACGCCTCGTCCGAAGGGTCTCGGCTGTGCCCGTCCGTGAGGCCGGGCACAGCCCGTAGGGGCGGTGCCGATTCCGGCGGTTGGGCACGCCGGTGGAAACACGTAAGAGCCCTCCTCCCCGAACATCTCGGGGAGGAGGGCCATTTGAGCGCCGGGCAGGCCTTGCACCTGCATCTTCCCGCAGGAAGCGGGACGTCTTTCCTTGGACCACCAACGCGGGGGCGCCCGGTGGAACCGGCCGCAACCTCAAGATCGACTCTAGCCCACCGGTCGCCATGGGCACAACTTCCGGCCGCCCGCCGCCGACCAGGAGCGTGCGATTTATTAGGTTAGGCTAACCTAAATTCCATCGAAGTCGGTGGTCCCTTCGCACGAAAGCAGGCACACCCATGCCCAAGCCGCGACCCGCCCTCCCCTCCCGCCGTGGCATCCTCACCGCCGGCGGCGCCCTGGGACTCGGCGCCCTGCTGGCCGCCTGCGGCGACGGCGAAGACCCGGGGAACGGCGGCCCGGGCGGCGGCTCGACCGCGGACAAGGGCTCCGGCCCCTGGTCCTTCGAGGACGACCGCGGCCGGACCGCGAAGTCCGGCCGGACCCCGTCCGCCATCGTCGCGTTCGTCGGTGCCGCCGCGGCGCTGCACGACTACGGCATCGAGGTGAAGGGCGTCTTCGGGCCGACGAAGACCGAGGACGGCGGGGCGGACGTGCAGGCCGGCGACCTCGACGTCGGCAAGGTCGCGGTCCTCGGCAACGCATGGGGCCAGTTCAACGTCGAGCAGTACGCGGCGCTCGCTCCCGACCTGCTCGTCACGACCCTGTTCGACGACGCCGGCACGCTCTGGTACGTGCCCGAGGAGTCCCGCGGGAAGATCCTCGCGGTCGGCGCCCCGAGCGTCGGGATCTCCGTCTACGACCGGCAGTTGACCGAGCCGCTGCAGCGCATGCTGGAACTCGCGAAGTCGCTCGGCGCGGACACCGGCTCCGCCGGGATCACCCGGGCGAAGAAGCGGTTCGAGGACGCGGCCGCGCGACTGCGCGCGGCCGCCGGGGCCAAGCCCGGCATCAAGGTGCTGGCGGGCTCCGCGAGCCAGGACGTCTTCTACGTCTCCGGCACGAACCTCTCCGTCGACCTGGAGTACTTCAAGGCGCTCGGGGTGAACTTCGTGGAGCCGCCCGCCTCCGCCCTGAAGGCGAGCGGCGGCTGGTTCGAGAACCTGAGCTGGGAGAACGCCGACAGGTACCCCGCCGACATCATCATGATGGACAACCGCACCTCGGCCATCCAGCCCGCCGCCATCACCGAGGCGACCTGGAAGAAGCTGCCCGCGGTCAGGGCGGGCCAGGTCATCGCCCGCAACCCCGAGCCCGTCCTGTCGTACGACAAGTGCGCCCCGCTGCTCGACGACCTCGCGCAGGCGATCGAGACGGCGAAGCGGGTGAGCTGACATGACGACGGCCGTGGCCGCCCCGTTCCGTTTCTTCTCCCTCCAGGTCGTACGGACGAGGCGGCTCGGCCCCTCCCTCGTCCGCGTCACCTTCGCGGGCGACGACCTGCGCGCGTTCCGCTCCGGCGGACACGACCAGAGCCTGTCCCTCTTCCTGCCGCAGCCGGGCCGGAGCGAGCCCGCCGTCCCGGTCCACCTGGGCGACCGGTGGTGGCGAGGATGGCGCGAACTCCCCGACGACGTACGGGCGGTGATGCGTTCGTACACGCTCCGGGCGCTGCGGCGGGATCCCGCCGAGATCGACATCGACTTCGTGCTGCACGGCGTGCAACCGGGCGCGACCGCCCCCGCGGGCCCCGCCTCGCGCTGGGCCTCCCGGGCCGCCCCCGGCGACCGGGTCGTGGTGCTCGGGCCGGCGGTCGCGGACAACCGGGCGATCCGCTTCCGGCCGCCCGGGGACACCGACCTGGTGGTCCTCTGGGCCGACACGACCGCCGTGCCCGCCGCCTGCGCGATCCTCGAACGGCTGCCCGCGGACACCCGCGTCCGCGTCTGGCTGGAGATCGGGCACGCCGGCGACATCCAGGATCCGGTGACCGAGGCCGACGCCGAGATCACCTGGCTGGTGCGCGGCGGACTCCCCCACGGCCCCGGGGACGCCGGGGGTGTCTCCGCCTCCCCGGCCCTGGCCGCGCTGCGCGCCGCCCGGTTCCCCGAGGCGCGCGCCCCGTATGTCTGGATCGCGGGCGAGGCCGGGCAGGTCAAGGAGGTGCGCCGGCACTTCGTCGGGGAGCGCGGCATCGACCGCCGGCGCGTCACCTTCGCCGGTTACTGGCGGCGCGGGCTGAGCGAGGAGCAGTTGCGCACGCACGGGTGACAGCGGTCACGGGGGGGGCGACACCACACATGGAAACTTAGGTTAGGCTAACCTAAGTTCACCGCCCTCATCGGAGGTCCCGCATGCGCCAGCACCTGCTCAATGACCTGACCGCGGAGCACTACCGCCGCTCCGTGGTCGAAGGAGTCGAGCGGGTGGCCGCCCAACTCGCCGCCACCGACCGCCCGTTCACCGGGGCCACGGTCGACTCCCTCGCATCCCGCATCGAGCGGATCGATCTGGACCGCCCGCTGCACGACACCACCGCGGTCCTGGACGAACTGGAGGACGTCTACCTCCGCGACGCCGTCTACTTCCACCACCCCCGCTACCTCGCCCACCTCAACTGCCCCGTCGTCATCCCCGCCGTGCTCGGCGAGGCCGTGCTGTCCGCCGTCAACTCCTCCCTGGACACCTGGGACCAGTCGGCCGGAGGCACCCTCATCGAGCGCAGACTCATCGACTGGACCGCCCAGCGCATCGGCCTCGGCCCCGCCGCCGACGGCGTGTTCACCAGCGGCGGCACCCAGTCCAACCTCCAGGCGCTGCTGCTGGCCCGTGAGGAGGCCGGCACCGGCACCCTCGCCAGGCTGCGGATCCTCGCCTCCGAGGCCGGCCACTTCAGTGTGCGGAAGTCGGCGAAACTCCTCGGTCTGGGCGCCGACGCCGTCATCCCGGTCCCCGTCGGCCACGACAAGCGCATGCAGCCCCTCGCCCTCGCCCACGAACTGGAGCGCTGCACACGGGACGGCCTGGTCCCCATGGCCGTCGTCGCCACCGCCGGCACGACCGACTTCGGCTCCATCGACCCGCTGCCCGGGATCGCCGAGCTGTGCACGCGGTTCGGCACCTGGCTGCACGTCGACGCCGCCTACGGCTGCGGGCTGCTCCTCTCGCCCCGCCGCCGCGGCCTGCTCGACGGCATCGAACGCGCCGACTCCGTCACCGTCGACTACCACAAGTCCTTCTTCCAGCCCGTGAGTTCGTCCGCCGTGCTGGTGCGGGACGGCGCCACCCTGCGCCACGCCACCTACCACGCGGAGTACCTCAACCCGCGCCGGATGGTGCGGGAACGCATCCCCAACCAGGTCGACAAGTCCCTCCAGACCACCCGCCGCTTCGACGCCCTCAAGCTGTGGACGACCCTGCGCATGATGGGTGCCGACGGCATCGGCGCCCTCTTCGACGAGGTGTGCGACCTGGCCGGGGAGGGCTGGAAGCTGCTGGCCGCCGACCCGCGCTTCGACGTGGTGGTCGAGCCGCAGCTGTCCACCCTCGTCTTCCGCTGCGTCCCCCCGTCCGCCGCCGACCCGGCCGAGACCGACCGCGCCAACCTGCACGCCCGCAACGCCCTGTTCGCCTCCGGGGACGCCGTGGTCGCGAGCACCGAGGTCGACGGCCGCCACTACCTGAAGTTCACCCTGCTCAACCCCGAGACCACGACGGACGACATCGCCGCCGTGCTCGAACTGATCGCCCGCCACGCCGGGCAGTACCTGGGAGAGTCCCTTGACCGCGCTTCCTGAAGCCCCCACCCGGACGTACGACGTCGTGGGGATCGGGCTCGGCCCCTTCAACCTCGGCCTCGCCTGCCTCGTCGAACCCATCGCCGCGCTCGACGGCGTCTTCCTGGAGTCGAAGCCCGCCTTCGAGTGGCACTCCGGGATGTTCCTGGACGGCGCCCACCTCCAGACGCCGTTCCTGTCGGACCTGGTCACCCTGGCCGACCCGACGTCCCCGTACTCCTTCCTGGCCTATCTGAAGGAGCAGGGCAGGCTGTACTCCTTCTACATCCGCGAGAACTTCTACCCGCTGCGCGTCGAGTACGACGACTACTGCCGCTGGGCCGCCTCCCGGCTCGGCAGCGTCCGCTTCGGAGCCACGGTCACGGACGTGACGTACGAGGACGAGCTGTATGTCGTACGGACACGGGACGGGGACGCCTACCGGGCGCGCCATCTGGTCCTCGGCACGGGAACGACCCCGTATGTCCCGGAGCCCTGCCGCGGCCTCGACGGCGATGCCGTCCACTCCTCCCACTACCTGGACCACAAGCACCGACTGCAGACCCTGGAGTCGATCACCGTGGTCGGCAGCGGCCAGTCCGCCGCCGAGATCTACCGGGACCTGCTCGGCGGGATCGACGTCCACGGCTACCGGTTGAACTGGATCACGCGCTCACCGCGCTTCTTCCCGCTGGAGTACACCAAGCTCACCCTCGAGATGACCTCCCCGGACTACATCGACTACTTCCACGCCCTGCCCGAGCCCACCCGCTACCGTCTCGCACGGCAGCAGAAGCCCCTGTTCAAGGGCATCGACGGCGCCCTCGTCAACGAGATCTTCGACCTGCTGTACCAGAAGAACCTCGACGGCCCCCCGCCCACGCGTCTGCTCGCCAACTCCTCGCTGAACGGCGTACACCGCGAGGACGGCGGCTACCGGCTGGACCTGCGCCAGGAGGAGCAGGAGAAGGACTACGAGCTGCGCACCCAGGGCCTGGTCCTCGCCACCGGCTACCGGTACACCGAACCGGGCTTCCTGCGGCCGATCCGCGACCGTCTGCGCTACGACGCGCACGGCAACCTCGACGTGGCCCGCAACTACGCCGTCGACACCACGGGCCGGGGCGTCTTCCTGCAGAACGGCGGCCTCCACACGCACAGCGTCACCAGCCCCGACCTGGGCATGGGCCCCTACCGCAACGCGTACATCATCCGGGAACTGCTCGGCAGCGAGTACTACCCCGTCGAGAAGTCCATCGCCTTCCAGGAGTTCGCCGCATGAGCACCACCACCGGCGCCCCCGGCACCTTCGCCTTCCGCCCCCTCGACCCGGCCGGGGACGCCGGGCTGCTGCACACCTGGGTGACCCACCCCAAGGCGGCCTTCTGGATGATGCGGGACGCCGGGCCGGCCGACGTCGAGCGCGCCTATCGGGCGATCGAGGCCGACGAGCACCACCATGCCCTCCTCGGACTGCACGACGGCACACCCGCCTTCCTGATGGAGAGGTACGACCCCGCCCACCGCGAACTGGCCGGCCTGTACCGGCCCGAACCGGGTGACGTCGGCATGCACTTCCTCGTCGCGCCGTCCCAGACGCCCGTGCACGGCTTCACCCGCGCCGTCCTCACCGCGGTGATGCGGCACCTGTTCGACGACCCGGCGACCGCCCGCGTGGTCGTCGAACCCGATGTGCGCAACACCGCCGTGCACGCCCTGAACGCGGCGGTCGGGTTCGTGCCCGAACGGGAGGTCCGGAAGCCGGAGAAGAGGGCACTGCTGAGTTTCTGCTCCCGCGAGCGGTTCGAGCGGGCGATGGCGGCATGAACCTCGCCGACGCCGTCTCCCATCTGTCCCCCGGACGCTGGGAGCACGCCAACCGCCTCCTCGTCCGCAAGGCCCTCGCCGAGTTCGCCCACGAGCGGCTGATCACGCCCGAGCGGGACGGGGAGGGCCGGTACGTCGTCCGCAGCGACGACGGCCACACCGTCTACCGGTTCGCCGCCACCCGCCGCGCCCTCGACCACTGGCAGGTGGACCCCGGTTCCCTCACCCGGCACCGCGACGGCCGTGCGCTGCCCCTCTCGGCCCTGGACCTCATCACCGAGCTGCGGACGTCCCTGGGGCTGGGCGACGAGGTGCTCCCGGTCTATCTGGAGGAGATCTCCGCCACCCTCTCCGGCACCTGCTACAAGCTCGCCAAGCCGAAGGTCACCGCCGCCGAGCTGGCCGGGAGCGGGTTCCAGGACATCGAGACCGGCATGACCGAGGGCCACCCCTGCTTCGTCGCCAACAACGGACGGCTGGGCTTCGGCATCCACGACCACCACGCGTACGCCCCCGAGAGCGCGAGCCCCGTCCGGCTGGTGTGGCTGGCCGCGCACCGTTCGCGGGCGGTGTTCACGGCGGGGGCCGGTATCACGTACCCGTCGTTCGTCCGGGAGGAGCTGGGCGAGGAGGCGGTCGAGCGCTTCCACCGGCAGCTGACCGGACAGGGCCTGGACCCCGCCGACTACCTCCTCATACCCGTCCACCCCTGGCAGTGGCGCAACAAGCTCGCCGTCGCCTTCGCCGCCGACATCGCCCGGCGGCACCTCGTGTGCCTGGGCGAGGGAGACGACGAGTACCTGGCCCAGCAGTCCGTGCGGACCTTCTTCAACCGGAGCAGCCCCGAGAAGCACTATGTGAAGACGGCCCTGTCCGTCCTCAACATGGGCTTCATGCGCGGGCTGTCGGCCGCCTACATGGAGGCGACCCCGGCGATCAACGACTGGCTGGCGGGGCTCATCGAGAACGACCCGGTACTGACGGAGACGGGTCTGACGATCATCCGGGAGCGGGCGGCGGTCGGTTACCGCCACCTGGAGTACGAGGCGGCCACGGACCACCACTCGCCCTACCGGAAGATGCTCGCCGCGCTGTGGCGGGAGAGCCCGGTGGCCTCGCTCCGGGAGGGCGAGAGCCTGGCCACCATGGCCTCCCTCCTCCATGTGGACCAGGAGGGCGCCTCCTTCGCCGGTGCGCTGATCGAACGGTCGGGCCTCGCGCCGGACCAGTGGCTGCGCCGCTACGCGCGGGCGTACCTCGTCCCGGTGCTGCACAGCTTCTACGCCCACGGCCTGGTCTTCATGCCGCACGGCGAGAACGTCATCCTCGTCCTGGCGGACGGTGCCGTGCGGCGCGCGGTCTTCAAGGACATCGCGGAGGAGGTCGCGGTCCTGGACCCGCGTACGGCGCTGCCCCCGCAGGCCGCGCGGATCCGTGCCGAGGTGCCGGAGGAGAAGCGGCTGCTGTCGGTCTTCACGGACGTCTTCGACTGCTTCCTGCGCTTCCTGGCCGCCCACCTCGCCGCCGAAGGGGTGCTGCGGGAGGAGGAGTTCTGGCGGACGGTCGCGGAGGTCGTCCACGCCTACCAGGACGAGCACCCCGAACTGGCCGGCAGGTTCCGGCAGTACGACCTGTTCGCCCCTCGGTTCCCGCTGTCGTGCCTCAACCGGCTCCAGTTGCGCGACAACCGGCAGATGGTGGACCTGGCGGACCCGTCGGGGGCGCTTCAGCTGGCCGGGACCCTGAGGAACCCGATCGCCGGACTCTAGGCCCGGAGTGGGGGCGGGCACCCCGGAGTACGGTCCTCCGGGGTGCCCGCCAGCGGTGTTCAGCCCGCCGGCCAGGGCACCTGCGGCGACCGGTAGAACCCGATCCCCAGCGCCTGCCAGCGCGGCCCCTGCGCGGCGAGCCGCGTCCGGTAGGCGTCCCAGTCGTGCGTGGCGGCCGGTGACCAGCCCAGCTCGGCCACGCCCGGCAGCCTCGGGAAGGTCATGTAGTCGATGTCGGCGTCCGTGACGATCGTCTCCGACCACAGGGGCGCCTCGACACCGGCGATCGCCGAACCCGGCGCGCCCTGAAGGTAGGTGCCCGGATCCCAGTCGTAGGAGCGGCGCACCTCCACCAGTCCCGCCCAGTCCTGTCCCAGCGGGGTGTCCTCGGTGTACTTCATGTCGAGGTAGATCCGGTCGGCCGGGGACAGGATCAGCCGGGTGCCGTTCTGCGCCGCGCGGGCGACCTGGGCCTTCTCCGCGGCGCTGGTGCCGTCCAGCCCCCAGTACTGGGCCAGGGCGCCCTTCACCGGGTGCGCGCCGGTGAGCTGGTGCCAGCCGATCACGGTCTTGCCGTACCGGCCCACGACGGGCTGCACCCGGTCCATGAACGTCACGTAGTCGTCGTGGCTCGTGGAGTGCGCCTCGTCGCCGCCGATGTGGAGGTAGCGGCCCGGTGTGAGGGCGGCCAGTTCGCGGATGACGTCGTCCACGAAGTCGTACGTCACCGGCTTGGGCACGCACAGCGAGCTGAAGCCGACGTTCGTGCCGGTGTAGAGCGGGGGTGCGACGCCGTCGCAGTTGAGTCCGGCGTACGAGGCGAGGGCGGCGTTGGTGTGGCCCGGCATGTCGATCTCGGGGACGACCTCCAGATAGCGGGAGGCCGCGTAGCGCACGATGTCCTGGTACTGCGCCTTGGTGTAGAAGCCGCCGCTGCCGCCGCCGACCTGGGTCGAGCCGCCGTAGGCCGCCAGGCGCGGCCAGGAGTCGATCGCGATGCGCCAGCCCTGGTCGTCGCTCAGGTGCAGATGCAGCATGTTGATCTTGTAGAGCGCCAACTCGTCGATGTAGCGCTTGACCTGGGCGACGGTGAAGAAGTGACGGGAGACGTCGAGCATCGCGCCGCGGTAGGCGTAGCGCGGAAGGTCCTCGATGGTCCCGCCCGCGACGACCCAGGGCCCGGGCTGCACGGTCTTCCGCTCGACCGCGGCGGGCAGGAGCTGACGCAGGGTCTGCACGCCGTGGAAGAGTCCCGCGGGCCCGCGGGCGGTGATGGTGACGCCCCGGGCGCCGCTGTCCAGGCGGTAGCCCTCGCCGCCGAGCGGGCCGCCGCCCAGGCGGAGCCGGATGCCGCCGGTGCCGTGCGTGGTGACCGGCAGGCGGTAGCCGGTCGAGGGACGCAGGATGCGCGCGAGGTACTCGCCGACCCGGCGGGCCTCGCGCGATCCGTCGACGCGGATCCGTGTGCCGGGCGTGATCCGGTACGGGGAGCCGCCCGCCTCGACCGAGGCGGGCGCCGGGACCACCTGGGTCAGGGGGGTGGCGGGGGTCGCGGGCGCGGCGGGCGCGGCGCCGGCGCTCAGGGTGAGTCCGGCGGCCGCGACGAGCAGCAGCGTTCCGAGGAGGCGGGGCGTTCTGTGGTGCCGTGTCACATGCGCTCCCTTCCATGAGGTCCCACGGGCCTGTCCGGTGCGGCGCCGATGGGTATAGACCACTCTCTCGCACCGCGGGTGGAACAATCCCCCTCATGGCGGAAATCATCCAGAAGGACGGTACGTGGACCTTCGACGGCGACACGCTGCGGCTGACTCCGGGGCGCGACAAGAACGTCGGCCTGCTCCGCAGAACCCTGGGTGAACTCGCCGTCCCGCTCGGTGCGTTGGCGGGCATCTCCCTGGAGCAGGGCAAGAAGGCCGGACGGCTGAGGCTGCGGCTGCGGCTGCGCGACGGCGCCGACCCTCCCCCACTGCCTGAACGGCGTGGGGGGACCCCCTGCTCCAGGCGACCGGCGGCAGGCTCGGCGAGTCCGACGACCCCTACCGGCTGGTCGTCGAGCCCGACCGCTACGGCGTCGCCGAGTACCTGGCCGACGAGGTCCGCCACGCGCTCCTGCTGGAGCAGGTGCCGTCCGGCCCGGTCGACCGCTATCTGCTGCCCGGCCCCGCGGTGCCGCTGTCCGCGTCCGCCGGGGACGGCTCGGCGAGCTTCGACGGTGAGCGCATACGCCTGGAGTGGAACTGGAAGACCGAGGACTCGAAGGCGTCCACGGGCGTCCGCACGCTGCCCGTGGCCACCGTCACCGCCGTGGACTGGCAGCCGGCGGTGGGCCTGGAGAACGGCTATCTCCGCTTCGTCGTGCGCGGCGCTCCGACCACGACGCCACCGAAGTACGATCCCCACTCCGTCGTGCTGTGGGGCTTCAAGAAGGACCCGCTGATGGCGCTCGTCGCGGCGGCCGTACAGGCCCGGCTGCCGCACCCGTCGGCTCCCGCGGCGGCCGCGCCGGCCGGCGCACTGCCCGCCGACGAGCTCACCGTGCCCGCCCCTCGGCCAGCTCCCGCCGAGCACGACCATGACGCGCTGCTGCGCCGGCTGCGCGAACTGGGCGAGCTGCACCGGGCGGGCGTGCTGACCGAGGAGGAGTTCACCCTGGCCAAGCAGGCGGTTCTCAGACGGATGTGACCCATCCCCTGCCCGGAATCGGGCAGGATTCTTGCACTTTAGACGCCTGTACACCATGATCTAGCGGGTGCACGACGAACTCGTTGATCATCTGGAGCGGTCCACACCCCTCAGCCGGGGCGAGGCGCTGCGCGTGATCCAGGACGTGCTCGCCTACTTCGACGAGACGACCGAGGAGTTCGTCCGCCGCCGCCATCGCGAGCTGCAGACCCAGGGCCTGGTGAACGCGACGATCTTCGACCGGATCGAGGCGGATCTGAAGTACCGCGCGGTCGCGCCGCCCGAGCTCACGCTCCGACAGCTGCGCCGCATCGTCTATGGCTGAGCCGCCGGACGACATCACGTCACCGAGTACAGGACAAAAGGGACTCAAGGACTCATATGTGCGGAATCGTCGGATACATCGGTAAGCGCGATGTGGCCCCGCTGCTGCTGGAGGGCCTGCAGCGGCTGGAGTACCGCGGCTACGACTCGGCGGGCATCGTCGTCACATCCCCCAAGTCGGCCGGCCTGAAGATGGTCAAGGCCAAGGGCCGGGTCCGCGACCTGGAGGCGAAGGTCCCCGCGCGCTTCAAGGGCACCACCGGCATCGCCCACACCCGCTGGGCCACCCACGGCGCCCCCTCCGACGTCAACGCCCACCCGCACCTGTCGGCCGACGGCACGGTGGCCGTCGTCCACAACGGGATCATCGACAACGCCGCCGACCTCAGGAAGAAACTGGAGGCGGACGGCGTCGAGTTCCTGTCCGAGACCGACACCGAGGTCCTCACCCACCTCATCGCCCGTTCCCCGGCCGAGACCCTGGAGGAGAAGGTCCGCCAGGCGCTGCGTTCGGTGGAGGGCACCTACGGCATCGCCGTGATGCACGCGGACTTCGCCGACCGGATCGTGGTGGCCCGCAACGGCTCCCCCGTCGTCCTCGGCATCGGCGAGAAGGAGATGTTCGTCGCCTCCGACGTCGCCGCGCTGGTCACCCACACCCGGCAGATAGTGACCCTCGACGACGGCGAGATGGCCACCCTCAAGGCCGACGACTTCCGCACGTACACCACCGAGGGCACCCGTACGACGGCCGAGCCGACCACCGTCGAGTGGGAGGCCGAGTCCTACGACATGGGCGGCCACGACACCTATATGCACAAGGAGATCCACGAGCAGGCCGAGGCCGTGGACCGCGTGCTGCGCGGCCGCATCGACGACCGGTTCTCCACCGTGCACCTGGGCGGCCTCAACCTGGACGCCCGTGAGGCGCGCGCCGTGCGCCGGGTGAAGATCCTCGGCTGCGGCACCTCGTACCACGCGGGCATGATCGGCGCCCAGATGATCGAGGAGCTGGCGCGCATCCCCGCCGACGCCGAGCCGGCCTCCGAGTTCCGCTACCGCAACGCGGTGGTCGACCCGGACACGCTCTACGTCGCGGTCTCGCAGTCCGGTGAGACCTATGACGTCCTGGCCGCCGTGCAGGAGCTCAAGCGCAAGGGCGCCCGGGTGCTGGGCATCGTCAACGTGGTCGGCTCGGCGATCGCGCGCGAGGCCGACGGCGGCATGTACGTGCACGCCGGCCCCGAGGTGTGCGTGGTGTCCACCAAGTGCTTCACCAACACCACCGTCGCCTTCGCGCTGCTCGCCCTGCACCTCGGCCGCACCCGGGACCTGTCGGTGCGCGACGGCAAGCGGATCATCGAGGGCCTGCGCAGGCTGCCCGGGCAGATCGCCGAGATCCTCAAGCAGGAGGAGGAGATCAAGAAGCTGGCGCACCAGTTCGCCGAGGCCCGCTCGATGCTCTTCATCGGGCGTGTGCGCGGCTACCCGGTGGCCCGTGAGGCCTCCCTGAAGCTGAAGGAGGTCTCCTACATCCACGCCGAGGCGTACCCGGCCTCCGAGCTCAAGCACGGCCCGCTGGCGCTGATCGAGCCCGCCCTGCCGACGGTCGCGATCGTGCCGGACGACGACCTGCTGGAGAAGAACCGCGCGGCCATGGAGGAGATCAAGGCGCGCAGCGGCAGGATCCTCGCGGTCGCCCACCAGGAGCAGGAGAAGGCAGACCACACGGTCCTGGTGCCGAAGAACGAGGACGAGCTGGACCCGATCCTGATGGGCATCCCGCTGCAACTCCTCGCCTACCACACGGCGTTGGCCCTGGGCCGGGACATCGACAAGCCGCGGAACCTCGCCAAGTCGGTGACGGTGGAATAAGCACGTCCGCGAAGAGGCGACCCCCTGTGTGCCACCTGCACAGGGGGTCGCTCTTTTCGGGGGCCGGGGACCCGCGTCCCGGCCCGGCGCTGCGTCAGCCTGCGGCCGTCACTCCGCGGCCGGCAGCGCGTCGGGGAAGGGCGGTGGGCCACTTGGCCAGCGCCGCCGTGGCCGCGTACCAGGCGACCGCGCCCGCGGCGACCGCGAACCAGCCGCCGGCCTTGCCCAGCGAGTCGCTGCCCGCGAACCGCGCGACGGCGAGCAGCAGCAGCGAGACGAAGAACAGGCCGTAGGTGCCCTGGTCGAGGACACCGCCGGCGGCTCCGAGCGTCAGGCTCAGCGCCACCAGGGCGAACAGCAGGAGGAAGAGTCCGGCGGCGTTGTCGGACATCTGGCTGCCTGCCGTGACCGCCCAGGTGAACCAGAGGGCGCCGAGCGCGCAGAAGGCCGTCCCCGTGGCGGTGTCACGGTCGCGGAAGGCGAACAGGCCGGCGAGGAACAGGGCCACGCCGCCGAGATAGTGGGCCAGTGACACGGCGTCGGCCGTCGTCACGCCGTCGATCACCCTGGTGGTTCCGAGGCCGAAGGCCAGCAATGTGATGCCGAGTGCGAGCCGTCCGACGGTCGAGGTGGTGCTTCCCGCAGAGACGTCGTTGTCCACGGCGGGCTCCCTTCTTGTCCTGCATGCACGGTTGTGCGGTGACCGATATATGCCCTTCACAAGGGCACAAACACCTCTACGCGCAAGTAGGTTGCGGAAGATTCCCCGCGATGCCACCGGCAGGCGGCCGCCGGCCGTGGCTCATCTCACCTGGGACGACGGGGAGTTGCGGAACGGCGACGCCGGGACGACGGAGCGGGGCGCCGCCGGGCGCGCGTGCGGGACGGCGCGGTGACCGTAATCATGCGGCGGGACGGCGGCCCGGAGGACTCAGGGAATGACGATCACGGGCCGCTGCGCGCGCTTGGCGAGCCGGCCGGCGACCGAGCCGAAGATGCGGCCGACGATGCCGTGCGTGGAGCCGACCACGATGGCGTCCGCCTCGTACTCCCGGCCCACCTCTTCGAGTTCGTGGCAGATGTCGCCGCCGCGCTCGACCAGGATCCACGGCACCTCGGCGAGATGGTCGGCACAGGCGAGTTCGAGCCCGAGGACCTCGGTGCGGTGGTCCGGCACGTCGACGAAGACCGGGGGTTCACAGCCCGCCCACACCGTGGTGGGCAGCCGGTTGGCGACATGGACGATGATCAGCCCCGAGCGGGAGCGGTGGGCCATGCCGATCGCGTACGCGAGGGCGCGCTCGCTGGAGGTGGAGCCGTCGAAGCCGACCACCACGCCGTGCTTGAAGGCGGGGTCGCAGGACGGGCGTGACTCTTCCGCCGCCTCGGGCCCGGCCGCCGTGGGGTCGGCGACGCGGCGCTTGCGGTCCGCGGGATCGAAGAATTCGTGACCGGCCATGGGTGTCTCGGCGTTGTGATCCTCTGGGTGGGACGACACTGTACGGCGGAGCTGTGTCCGGGAAACATCTTCCCAACCCCATACCCCCAAGGGTACGGCGGCACGCCTCCTTAGCCCAGATCCCGCGCACCCTGCACGGGGGTTCCAGGGAGCATGCACGAGGGGACGCCCGTAACGCAACGGTTGCTGCCCCGTACAGCCGGTTCGCACGGGGTTCGACCACCGCCGGGGTCCGTCCGGCAGTGACCGGGCGGTCGGGCGCGCGTTGAATCCGGTGACCACAGCCCCAGGGAGCACGCCGTGTCCGGACCCCGCACCGCCCCTCCGCAGCGCCCCGCACCGGACACCGCGAGCGACGTGGTCCGCTGGGCCGCCTTCAGTTGCGTGCTCGTGCCCGTGGTCCTCGTCTGGTACGGCACCTCGCCCGCCGGCGCCATCAGCACCGCGCTGGGCCTGGCGACCATCACCTGGGTGTGCCGGCTGCTGCTGCGGGAATCCGAGCGGCATGCCGCCCGGTTGGCCGCCGAGGAGCGCGCGCCCCACCGCGGACGGCACAGCAGGACCGGAACGGGGGCGCACAGGGGCGGTCGGCACAGCGGGGGAAACACTCCGGTCGACTGACCGGTTTCCGCGCACGCCCCCGCTTCTTTTCAGCCAACTTCTACCCCTTGTGCATCACCCGCTCGAACGCCCCCTCACCCCCCGTTCGACCTGCACCGAAAGGGTCCTGAAGGGCGTACGCACCCTATGGGGATTGGCCACCGGGGCGAGGCGCACTTCCCTGCACGGCCCACGAGTGCAACGCTTCGTGATCGAATGCTTCACGCCAAGTTGCCATGTCGACAATGTGCCGGATGGTGAACTGGTCACCCCGGCACCACGGGAACACAGTAGATTCGATCATGACTGTCTTACGGCGGGGGACTCGTGCAGGACCGAGGGGAAACGTGCAGGAGCGACACAACCGAGGAGCCGCGACCACCGAGGGGGGCTTAGCAGGATGAGCCACGACTCCACTGCCGCGCCGGACGCCGCGGCCCGGAAGCTTTCCGGGCGACGCCGCAAGGAGATCGTCGCGGTGCTGCTGTTCAGCGGCGGCCCCATCTTCGAGAGTTCCATACCGCTTTCGGTGTTCGGGATTGACCGCCAGGACGCCGGAGTGCCGCGCTACCGACTGCTGGTGGCCGGTGGCGAGGAAGGCCCGCTGCGGACCACAGGGGGCCTGGAACTCACCGCACCGTACGGGCTGGAGGCGATCTCGCGGGCGGGCACCGTCGTGGTGCCGGCGTGGCGGTCGATCACCTCGCCGCCGCCGGAGGAATCGCTCGACGCGCTGCGCCGGGCGCACGAAGAGGGCGCCAGAATCGTCGGGCTGTGCACCGGCGCCTTCGTACTGGCCGCCGCCGGACTGCTGGACGGACGGCCGGCCACCACCCACTGGATGTACGCGCCGACGCTGGCCAAGCGCTATCCGTCGGTGCACGTCGATCCACGCGAGCTGTTCGTGGACGACGGAGACGTCCTGACGTCGGCCGGCACGGCGGCCGGCATCGACCTCTGCCTCCACATCGTGCGCTCGGACCACGGCAACGAGGCGGCGGGCGCGCTCGCCCGGCGCCTGGTGGTCCCGCCGCGCCGCAGCGGCGGCCAGGAGCGCTACCTCGACAGGTCTTTACCCGAGGAGATCGGCGCCGACCCGCTCGCGGAGGTCGTCGCCTGGGCGCTGGAGCACCTCCACGAGCAGTTCGACGTGGAGACGCTGGCCGCCCGCGCGTACATGAGCCGGCGGACGTTCGACCGGCGCTTCCGCTCTCTCACCGGGAGCGCACCGCTGCAGTGGCTGATCACCCAGCGGGTGCTGCAGGCCCAGCGGCTGCTGGAGACCTCCGACTACTCGGTCGACGAGGTCGCCGGGCGCTGCGGCTTCCGCTCACCGGTCGCGCTGCGCGGGCACTTCCGGCGCCAGCTCGGCTCGTCGCCGGCCGCGTACCGGGCCGCGTACCGGGCGCGCCGCCCGCAGGGTGACCGGTCCGGGGACGCCGACGGTCCCACGGGCCCGTCGGCGCCGCAGGTCGCGCAGGAGGCCGCCCCCGTCCCGCTGCAGGCCCGCCGCACGGCCGCCGCGAGCGCGCTCGGCCCCACGGCGTCCCTGTCCACGGACCACGGCAGACACGTTCCGGAGCTGTACGTGGCCGGCCGCCCGAGCGTGCCCGGCCAGCGCAGCGCGCCGTAGCACCGTAGCGCCGCCGCACCGCCGAGGACGGGCGGGATCCGCAAGGCCGTACGCAGGTCGTACGCGCGGCGGAGCCCGCCCGTCCTTCGTGTCCCCGGGAGAGCGTCGCGCGTGCCCCGGGCGATCTTCCCGGTGCGCAGGGGCGGTCCGCCCGGCCCGGGCGGGCCATAAGGTGGGACACATGAACGATCGCATGGTGTGGATCGACTGCGAGATGACCGGTCTCTCGCTGTCCGACGACGCGCTCATCGAGGTGGCCGCGCTGGTCACCGACTCCGAGCTGAACGTACTCGGCGAAGGGGTGGACATCGTGATCCGGCCGCCGGACGCGGCGCTGGAGACGATGCCGGAGGTGGTGCGTCAGATGCACACCGCCTCGGGACTGCTCGACGAGCTGACGGCCGGCACGACGCTCGCCGACGCCGAGGAGCAGGTCCTGGCGTATGTGCGGGAGCACGTCAAGGAACCGGGCAAGGCCCCGCTGTGCGGCAACTCGGTCGGTACCGACCGCGGCTTCCTGAGCCGCGACATGCCGACCCTGGAGGACTACCTCCACTACCGGATCGTGGACGTCAGTTCGATCAAGGAACTGGCCCGGCGCTGGTATCCACGGGCGTACTTCAACAGCCCCGAGAAGAACGGCAACCACCGGGCACTGGCCGACATCCGCGAGTCGATCGCGGAGTTGCGCTACTACCGGGAGGCGATCTTCGTCCCGCAGCCGGGCCCCGACTCGGACACGGCGCGCGCGATCGCGGCCAGACACGTGCTGCCGGCGCGGTAGCGGCCCCGGCAGGGCCCACCGGGCCCCCGGGAAAGCCTGGCGCGAGCACCCCTTCGGACCCTGTACACTTTTTCTCGGCCGGTAGGGGAAACCATTGCAAGAATGCCGGTCGTGGTGGGTGTAGCTCAGCTGGTAGAGCACCTGGTTGTGGTCCAGGATGTCGCGGGTTCGAGTCCCGTCACTCACCCCACGAAACAGGCCCATGACCTGCGGAAACGCAGGTCATGGGCCTGTCTGCCGTTTGGCCACGGCCGAACCACGGCCCATCCACCCGCGATTCGAGTCGTCCGGGAAGGAGCGATAGCCGTAAGTTCGCATGGAACCTCGCTCAACGTATGCGTACAGTCACATATTGTGCAGCTTTCGGGCATCGATGGTGCATGGTTGAGAAGTGCCGCCGTAACCCGCCGGCGCCCGAACGCATAGAGTGCGGGATCGATGAACCAACGGCAGAAGCTGGCCTCAGGGCCATAGACGGCTGCGGCCATCAACGGCGCGAAGAACTCCTCGGGCAGGGTGCCGCGTTCGAGTAGTGGCTCGCGCACCGCATGGGCCAGGTACCGCGCGCCGGTCTTCCGGCACGCTCGCCGCGTTGTCGAGGGCCGGCAGCCGAGCCACCTCAGCTGCGGCCGACAGGAATGTCGGTGCCTCTGCGCTGACCGAGGGGCTTGGAGAACCGTTCGCTCGTTGCAGGCCGTTAGCCTGTCGGTATGTCAGAGCGCGTCATGCCCGGTCGCACGGACGATCTGATCACCCTGGGTGCCGCGGACGCTCTATGGGTCAATTTGACGGCCGACAGTGCTGTGCCGACGGCTTCTGGGGCATTCACCTGCTCTCCTGCCCATGCCCGGGTGGGGTACGTCCTGCTCGGCGGCCACGTGGTGGCAACGGTGAAGGCGAGCGGCGGTCAGTGGAGTGTTCCGGAGGTTGAGGTGCGCCGGGCGGGCGCGGAACTGAACGCGGTGAGGATGGATCCGCAGGACCTGGTCCGCATCGGTCCGTTTCGTAGGGCGCCGGGGCAGGAGTGCAACGAGGAAACGCCGCTGCGCTGGCGCCAGCGCATCACGAGGGAACTACAGGAGCGGGGCGGCCCCGAGCGGGCAGCACGACGTGAAGTCGACCGCCCGCACCATCTGGCGGGGATCGACTGGCGACAGATACTCGTGGAGCGGACCCGCGACGGGACGCAGCGGACGTGGTGGCTGCCGCGCGCTGTGGTCAGACTGCTGGATGCGGCCGAGCACACCGAAACGCAGTGGGTGCAAGCCGCGCGGACCCGCCAGGCAGGCGCAGCCGTCACCGAGCCGCCCTCCCGCCCCCGGCGGGTTCGAGCCGCCGACGGCCGGCGGACGACGGGCCCCGAGGGCCCCAACGCCTCACCGCGCCCGTACAACAAAGAGCTGGAAGGCCAGCTGTACTCGGTACTCAGCAGGAAGCCCGGTACCTCCCGCAGGGTGGCCGGGTGGACGTGCGCCGTCTGCCGCGCCGCGCCCGCCGCCGTCCTCGACCACTGCCACGAACACGGCTACGTCCGCGCCCCCGTCTGCCAGTCCTGCAACACACAAGAACGCCCCGACCACCTGTACCCCAACGACATCCGCGTGGCGAACCGCTACACGCGCCTCTTTGACACCGACACCGACGACTGGCTCCGCCACTGGCACCGCTGCCCCGGCTGCCGCGCCCGCACCACCCTGCCCCTGCCACATCTCGCCGCATGGACCGCCCACATAGCCTGCCGACCGCTGCGCCCGACCCACCCCGCCCCCCGCGGGCGCAAGCCCTGCGGCGTCCTGCGCGTGTCCTGGACCGGCAGCCAGAACGCACCCCGTTCCTGCCTTCTCACCGTCGCCGTCGACTTCTGCCCATCCGGCGAGCACCGCGTCCTGGCACAAGTCCCCTACCGCGAAGCCGCCGAGCGGTTTCGTGCCTGGTTGGCCGAGACGGCCCCTGCCGTGGCCACCGCGGCCGGCCCTGAGCGCCTGGACGGCCTCCCCGCCCAGTCCCGGCCGGTCATCGCGGACACCAGCGGCAAGGATCTAGAACTGTTCTGAGCGGGCACCGGAGCCGTCGAAGATCTACGGGTTGCTTCCGGTACTTCGACTCGCCGACATGGTATGGGGCGTTTCGATGAGTTGATCGGTCCGTTGCGGGCGAAGCCGGGAACGGTGCCACCGCATCTGAACGAGTGTCAGCGTCGACTGCTGTACGGGGCGGAGGCCCTGCAACTCGGTCACGGTGGAATCGCCGCCATCGCACAAGCGGTGGGGTGTTGGCTCGGCGCGAGCCGCGGTCGACGACGGCGACTCGTCGCACGGCCGCCGCAACGCGCATCGACCGTGCGATCCGTAAGACCGGATCCGAGACCGGCGAGATCCAGACCTAACTACTCAGAAACGACATCGAAACATCCCCTCTGTCTACTCAGCGGAGACACTGATTCATTTCAGTGAACCCGACTTGAGGAGTCATCATGACCGACAACCTCGACCTGGCCGCTCTCTGCGAGGCCAGCGGCACCAAGTTCCTCCTGGCGCTCTTCGTCGACCTCAACGGCAAGCCGTGTGCCAAGCTCGTGCCTGTCGAGGCTGTCGACGAGCTGGCGACGGAGGGCGTCGGCTTCGCCGGGTACGCCGTCGGCGCGATCGGGCAGGAGCCCAAGGACCCCGATCTGATGGCGATCCCGGATGCCGCCTCCTTCACGCCCGTCCCGTTCGTCAAGGAACACCTGGCGATCGTCCACTGCGACCCCCACGTGGAGGGCGAGCCGTGGCCCTTCGCTCCCCGCGTGATCCTCAAGCAGGTCGTCGCCAAAGCGGCCGCCGCAGGCTTCGCTCCCTATGTCGGCGCCGAGGTGGAGTACTTCCTCCTCAAGCGCGACGCGGCGGGTGCCCTGGTCCCGGCGGACAGCGACGACGTCGCGGCCCAGCCGTGCTACGACGCGCGTGGCGTCACCCGGATGTATGACCACCTGACCTCGATCAGCACCGCGATGAACCAGCTCGGCTGGGGAAACTACGCCAACGACCACGAGGACGGCAACGGCCAGTTCGAGCAGAACTTCCGATACGCCGATGCCCTGACGACGGCCGATCGAGTCGTCACCCTCCGCTACCTGCTGAACGTGCTCGCCCGGGAGCGGGGCATGATCGCGACCTTCATGCCGAAGCCGTTCGCCAACCGCACCGGCTCCGGCCTCCACCTCCACCTCTCCCTGCGCGACACCGCGACCGACACCTCGGTCTTCCCGGCGAGCAGCGCGGGCGACGAGGACTCGGTCGGTCTGGGGTTGTCGAAGACGGCGTACTCCTTCGTCGCCGGCATCCTGGAGCACGCGACCGCTCTACAGGCGGTCATCGCACCGACGGTCAACTCCTACAAGCGGACCGGCGCGGTCGCCTCCAGTGCGAGCGGTGCGACCTGGGCGCCCAAGCTGCCGACGTACGGGGGCAACGACCGCACCCACTACGTGCGCATCCCGGACAACCAGCGCATCGAGCTGCGCGGTGGTGACGGCGCGGCCAATCCGTATCTCGCCATCGCCGCGGCCGTGGACGCCGGCCTCGACGGCATCGCCAGCGGCCTCTCCCTCGGCGAGGTCGGCACCGGTCCCGAGACCCCCTTCCCGCTGACGCTGCTGCACGCCGTCGAGGCCTTCGAGGCAGACGACATCGTCAAGGGAACCCTCGACATCGCGGGCCCGGGGGTCGCCGACTACTTCGCGAGCCTGAAGAAGGACGAGTTCTTCGCCTACCACGCGGCCGTCTCCGGCTGGGAGCACGACCGCTACCTCACCGCCTTCTGAGGCCCGTCACCCCCGAGAAAGGGACTCAACCCATGTGTGGAATCGTCGGGTTGCACCTGCGCAGCCCCGAGCTCTACTCCCGGCTCGGTGAGCTCCTCACCGGGATGCTGTGCGAGATGGAGGACCGCGGCGCGGACTCGGCGGGCATCGCCGTCTACGGCAACGAGGACTGGTCGCCGCGCGGCAGGGGCTCGGTCTCACTGATCGACATCGACCTGTCCGGCGAGACGGTCGCGGCGGCGCTCGGCGCCGAGGCCGGCACCGAGGTGACGGCCGTCACCGTCGACAACGTGGTGCTCGCCAGCGCCGACATCGACTCGGAGGTGCTGCTGGCCGCCGCGAAGAAGGCCTACCCGCACGTCCTCATCGGCGGCTTCGGCGAGGACCTCGCCGTCCTCAAGGGCGTCGGCGCCCCCCGGGCGCTGGCCGAGAGCTGGGGCCTTGCGAAGGCGCAGGGCTGGCAGGGCGTGGGCCACACCCGGATGGCGACCGAGTCGGCGGTCACGTCGTCGGGCGCGCACCCCTACGCCGTGGGCCCGGGCGAGTGCCTGGTGCACAACGGCTCCTTCTCCAACCACGCCACGATCCGCCGCGACCTGCGGTCCGCCGGCGTCGAGTTCGACTCCGAGAACGACACCGAGGTCGGCGCCCGCTTCGTCGCGCACCAACTCGCGGACGGCAAGGGCGTCGACGAGGCGCTCACCGAGCTGACCAGGACCTTCGACGGTTTCTACACCCTGCTGGTCTCCAACCGTGACAGCTTCGCGGTCGTCCGCGACGCCGTCGCCTGCAAGCCGGCCGTCATCGCCGAGACCGACGACTGGGTGGCGATGGCGTCGGAGTATCGCGCACTCGCCCACCTGCCCGGCGTCGAGAACGCCCGGATCTGGGAGCCCGAGCCCGAGGTCATCTACCACTGGAACCGTCAGGAGGTGTCGGCATGAGCTCCGCCGACGAGGCAGTGCCCGCGTTCGACCTGAGCACCACGCCCCTACGCGAGGTCAACCAGGCGCTCCACGCCGCGGGCCTCGAAGGTGAGTACGTGATCGAGAACCCCCGCGGCGCCCACAACGTCGCCGTCGGCCTCGACGCGCCGGTCAAGGTCACCGTCAACGGTCACCTCGGCTACTACGCCGCCGGCATGAACCAGCAGGCCGAGGTCGTCATCAACGGCAACGCCGGCCAGGGCCTGGCCGAGAACATGATGAGCGGCACCGTCCATGTCACGGGCTCGGCCTCACAGTCGGCCGGGGCCACCGGCCGCGGCGGTCTGCTGGTCATCGACGGTGACGCCGGCGCCCGCTGCGGCATCTCGATGAAGGGCATCGACATCGTCGTCGGCGGCGACGCCGGGCACATGAGCGCCTTCATGGCGCAGAAGGGCCGCCTGGTGGTCCGCGGGGACGCGGGGGACGCGCTCGGCGACTCGCTCTACGAGGCCCGCATCTACCTGCGCGGCACCGCCAAGTCGCTCGGGGCCGACTGCGTCGAGAAGGAGATGCGGCCCGAGCACCTCGAGGAGCTGGCAGGCCTGCTCAAGGCGGCCGGCTTCGAGGACGACGACCCGGCGTCGTACAAGCGCTACGGCTCGGCACGCACGCTCTACCACTTCACCTACGAGAACGAGTACTGAGGCAGGATCCGATGACCCTCACCTCCGATGATCGGGCCCGGCTCGGCCTGCGCGAGTCCGCGACCTTCGACCGGGCCACCATCGCCGCGATCCAGCGTGCCGCCGAGACCGGCATCTACGACATCCGCGGCGGGGGCGCCAAACGCGCCCTGCCCCACTTCGACGACCTGCTCTTCCTGGGCGCCTCGGTGTCGCGCTACCCGCTGGAGGGCTACCGCGAGCGGTGCGGCACCGACGTGGTGCTGGGCGCACGCAACGCCAAGTACCCCCTCCGCCTCGACATCCCGGTGACGATCGCCGGCATGAGCTTCGGGGCCCTCGGAGCCAACGCCAAGGAGGCCCTCGGCCGCGCGGCCTCGGCCACCGGCACCTCCACCACCACCGGCGACGGCGGCATGACCCCGGAGGAGCGCGGCCACTCCAAGACGCTGGTCTACCAGTACCTGCCCAACCGCTACGGCATGAACCCGGACGACCTGCGCCGTGCCGACGCCATCGAGATCGTCCTCGGCCAGGGCGCCAAGCCGGGCGGCGGCGGCATGCTGCTCGGCCAGAAGGTCTCCGAGCGGGTCGCCGGCATGCGGGACCTGCCCGCCGGCATCGACCAGCGCTCGGCCTCGCGCCACCCCGACTGGACCGGCCCGGACGACCTCACCATCAAGATCAACGAGATCCGCGAGATCACCGACTGGGAGAAGCCGGTCTACGTCAAGGTCGGCGCCTCGCGCACCTACTACGACGTCAAGCTCGCCGTGCACGCCGGCGCGGACGTCGTGGTGGTGGACGGCATGCAGGGCGGCACCGCCGCCACCCAGGACGTCTTCATCGAGCACGTCGGCATCCCGACCCTCGCCGCCGTTCCGCAGGCGGTGCAGGCGCTCCAGGAACTCGGCGTCCACAAGAAGCCGGACGGCGTCCAGCTCATCGTCTCCGGCGGCATCCGCTCCGGCGCCGACGTCGCCAAGGCGCTCGCCCTCGGTGCCGACGCCGTCGCCGTCGGCACCGCCGCCCTCATCGCGCTGGGCGACAACGACCCGAAGTACGCCGCCGAGTACGAGAAGCTCGGCTCGGCGGCCGGGTTCTACGACCAGTTCCAGGCGGGCCAGGACCCCGCGGGCATCACCACCCAGGACCCGGAGCTGCAACAGCGGCTCGACCCGGTCGAGGGCGGCCGCCGAGTCGCCAACTACCTGCGGGTACTCACCATGGAGGCCCAGACGATCGCCCGCGCCTGCGGCAAGGCCCACGTCACCCACCTCGAACCCGAGGACATGGTCGCCACCTCCATCGAGGCGGCCGCCATGGCCCGCGTCCCGCTCGCCGGTACCTCCTGGATCCCGGGCCGGGGGTTCTGATGGCGACGAAGGCAGTGGTCGTCGGAGGCGGCCTGATCGGACTCTCGATCGCCCGGGCACTGACGCAGCGCGGACTCACCGACGTGCTCGTCCTGGAGCGGCACCAGCTCGCCGGCGGCGGCACCGGCAAGTCCAGCGGGATCGTCCGCGCGCACTACGGCGTGCCCTCGATCGCCGCGATGGCGTGGCGGAGCCTGCCGGTCTTCGAGGAGCTCGGCGACCGGGTCGGCTTCCGCCAGGTCGGCTACACCGTCATCGTCGGTGAGGAGAACGCCGAGCCGCTCAGGGCCAACACCGCCATGCACCAGGGCCTCGGCATCGACGTCGACCTGATCGACAACGACCGGCTGGCCGGGCTGTGGCCGATGATGGAGGTCGGCGACGTCGCGCTGGCGTCGTACGAACCGCGTGGCGGGTTCGCGGACGCCACCCAACTCGCCCTGTACTACGGGCAGGTGGCCCGTGACCAAGGCGCGCGCATCCGGCAGAACACCCCCGTCGCCCGCGTCCTCACCGCGGGCGACAAGGTGACGGGTGTCCTGCTCGACGC
This sequence comes from Streptomyces sp. PSU-S4-23, assembly GCF_055632315.1. Classification (NCBI taxonomy): domain Bacteria; kingdom Bacillati; phylum Actinomycetota; class Actinomycetes; order Kitasatosporales; family Streptomycetaceae; genus Streptomyces; species Streptomyces sp. PSU-S4-23. The sequence continues at coordinate 3,226,077 of NZ_JBVMUU010000002.1, forward strand.
CGGTGAGGTGGTCGATGCCGACATCGTCGTCGTCGCCTCGGGCTGGTGGTCGGCGAAGCTGCTCGCCGGCCTCGGGATCGACTTCCCGGTCGAGGCCTACCGCTCGGAGCTCCTCATCGTCGACGCCGGCGAGCCGCTGCCGAACCTCCCGGTCGTCTCCGACCTGGTGAGCCTGCAGTACTGCCGACTGGAGGGAGCGGGCCAGTTCCTCGTCGGCAACAGCGACCACGCCGACTTCCAGAAGAAGTTCGTCGACCCCGACAACTACTCCAACATCGCCGGCGAGGCCAGTATCGAGAAGTACGCGGAGAAGGTGATGCACCGCTTCCCGGGTTTCCCCGACCCGTCGGTCACCCACGCCTACGCCGGTGTGTACGACGTCCCGCCGGACTGGAACCCCGTGATCGCCCCGGTCGGAGGCGTCGACGGCCTGATCCTCTCCGCCGGCTTCGCCGGTCACGGCTTCAAGATCAGCCCGGCCGTGGGCGACCTCGTCGCCGACCTGGTGTTCGAGGGCGACAGCACCGACCCCGACATCCCCGCCTCGGACTTCCGCCTCGAACGGTTCGCCGAGGGCAAACCGCTGAACAGCCTGCACCCCTATGTCGGTGCCGGCGAGATGCGGTGACGTGACCGGGTTGCTCGGCCCCTCCCGGGTGGCCCCGACCCCCTGGCGCAACGGTGCCGGAGCCACCCGGGAGCTCGCGACCGGGACAGAAGCGGCCGGCCGGGTCCTGTGGCGCATCAGCGTGGCCGATCTGGACCGCGACGCGCCGTTCTCGACGTTCCCGGGGCTCGATGGCCTCTTCGTCGCGCTCGGCCCCCTGCGGCTGACGGTCAACGGGCGGCAGCAGCGGCTCGCGGCCGGCGACCAGGCGCGGTTCGCCGGCGAGGCGCCGGTCGCGGTGGCCCTCGACACGCCCACCCGGGCACTCAACGTGATGACGCGACGGGGCGTGTGCCGGGCGCAGGTGACCCTCCGGCTGGCGGCCGCCCCTCGCCTCGCGGCCGACGCCACCGTCCCGCTGGACAAGCTGGCCGCCGACGTACGACTCTTCAAGGAACCCGATGACTGACACCGTTTCCTCCCTGCTCGCCGAAATCGCAGACGTCGGCACGGACCCCCAGCGCGGCGGCTACACCCGGCCCGTCTACTCCAGTGCCGAACTCGACCTGCGCTCGTGGTTCGTCGCCCACGCGCAAAAGCGCGGGCTCGACGTCGAAACCGACCGCAACGGCATCATCTGGGCCTGGCACGGCGGCGTCGGGGACGGGGCCGTCGTGACCGGCAGCCACCTCGACTCCGTCCCGGGCGGCGGCGCGTACGACGGCCCCCTCGGCGTGGCCTCGGCGCTGGTCGCCTTCGACCAACTTGACGCCCGCGGCGCTGCCGGGCGGCGCGCGATCGCCGTCTTCCCCGAGGAGGAGGGCTCCCGCTTCGGCGTGGCCTGCCTCGGGTCACGGCTCCTGACGGGCGCGATCGACCCCGCTCGGGCCCGGTCGCTGACCGACACCGACGGCGTCACCTTCGCAGAGGCGGCCCGGCGCACTGGCCTCGACCCCGCACACCTCGGCCCGGACCCCGAGACGCTGGCGCGGATCGGCACCTTCGTCGAGCTGCACATCGAGCAGGGGCGCGGCCTCGTCGACCTCGACCGGCCGGTGGCAGTCGCCTCCTCGGTCCTCGGGCACGGACGCTGGCGCATCGCCATGTCCGGCGAGGGCAACCACGCCGGCACCACCCTCATGGCCGACCGGCGTGACCCCATGGTGGCCGCGGCACTGCTGGTGACCGAGGTGCAACGCCTCGCCCGCGCCGTCCCCGACGCCCGGGCCACCGTCGGCCGGCTCGTGCCCGTGCCCGGCGGCACCAATGTCATCGCCTCCCGGGTCGACCTCTGGCTCGACGTACGCCATCCCGACGACGCCGTCACCCGCCACCTCGTCGACGAGGTCGGGCGGGCCGCCGGCAGGCTCGCGACGGAGGAGGGCTGCACCGCGGAGGTGACCGAGGAGTCCTTCAGCTCCACCGTCGACTTCGATCCAGGGCTGCGCGACCGGCTCGCCGGCGTGCTCGACGCGGCGCCGCAGCTGGGCACCGGCGCCGGCCACGACGCCGGCGTCCTCAAGGACCACGTGCCGACCGCGATGCTCTTCGTACGCAACCCCACGGGGGTCTCGCACGCCCCCGCCGAGCAGGTGGAGGACGCCGACGCCGAGATCGGCGCCGCGGCGCTCGCCGGCAGCCTGGAGTCACTGCTCCGCCGGTGAGACGGAGGCGCAGCCCGAGGATGGGCGGGGAGTGCCGGGCGTGCCGCCGCGGCGAGCCCGAGTACTGCTTCCACACACGCCATGCGACCCAGAAGATGACGCCGGCCGACGGGCCGGACGCCGGCACCGAGCTGTCACCGGCCCTGGGCATCGGGGCGTTCGCGGAGAAGACCCTGGTGGCGGCCGGGCAGTGCACCAAGGTCGGCCCGGCGGCATGTCCCGCCGCGGTGAGGTGGTGGACCTCTGCCGGCAGGGCCGCCTGCCACCGCATGGTCACGGCGATCATGTGCACGCACGCCCACGACGACCACGTACGCGTCGCGCCGGCACTGCGGGAGCGGACCAAGGCTCCGGTCCTGCTGCACCCCGGCGACCGGCCGCTGTGGGAGCTCACGCACGGCACCGGTGAGCAGGGCGAGCTCTGGGACGGGGACCTGGCCGACGGGCAGCTCCATCGAGGTCGCCGGACGACACTGCGGATCCTGCACACACCCGGGCACGCCCGCAGCGCGGTCTGCCTCCACGCCCCGACCTGGGCTGCGTGTTCACCGGCGACACCCGGTTCAACGGCGGCCCCGGCACGACCGGCCGGTCCTACTCCGGCCGGCCCGTTCTCGAAGACTCCATCCGGCCCGCTTCACCCTCCCCGAGGAGACCGTCGTCCACTCCGGACAACGGCACCGTCGTCCACTCCGGACACGGCGAGGACACCACCATCGGCGACGAACGCGACTCGTTCCAGGTTGCGACGGCAGGAGCCTCGAACTGTCTCCGCGCGGCTGAGGTTGCTGCCTTCCGCAGTGACCTGGACGGCGGCCTCAGTTGGTGCCGTCGGGGAAAGCAATCACGGAGAGGAAGCGGATCGGTAGGTCCACCAGTTCGACGGGGCCGTGGGCTCCCTCGCCGTCGAGGATCAGGGTATCGCCCGGCTTGAGGCGGTAGACACTGCGTCCGTGGCCGTAGTCCATCACGCCTTCCAGCATGTAGATGAACTCGGTGCCGGGGTGCTGGAAGAGTGGATAGGTCTGGCTCTTCGCGGTGAGAGTCACGAGCAGGCACTCGAGACGCTTGTGCTCACCGCGAAGGGACCCGAGGAGCTTGTAGTCATGCCCCACCTGGCTGCCGTTCCGAACGATCGGTGTGCCTCGCCCGGCCTTCACATAGGAGGCCGGGCGCTCGGCGTCGGCTCCGCGGAACAGCGAGGTCACTGGAATGTCGAGGCCTTTGGCCAGCAGGGAGAGCGTGCTGAGGCTGCACGAGGTCTGGGCATTCTCGATCTTGGAAAGCATCGCTTTGGAGATACCGACCTTGGCCGCCAGGTCGGTGACCGAAAGCCCGCGCTGACGGCGCAGTTCACGTACGTTGCGGGCGATCGCTGCCTCGAGTTCGAGTGTCTCGATCGGCTCGTCGGCATGGCGGTCGCGTGCCGTGCCGACGTTGCGCAGCAGCGCGTTCGCATCTTCTCCCATATGTACACCCTAACGTCACAGCGTCCACTGCCAGTGGCCGCGGCTCTGCCGGCCCGCACCGTAACGGGAGTCGTGCCCACTGCGGTTGTCAGGCCGACGAAGGCGTGGACACGGCCGCCGCCGCCTCGAAGAGTGCCCGCCGGAACAACCGCGCGGCCGGGGTGAGCGTCCGTGGTTCGGCGACGTGCATCACGGTGGTCGGGGAGGGGCGATCCGGGCCACTCGGACCGACGAGGGCATGAGTGACGAGACCGACTCCGGCAGCAGCGTGAATCCCACGCCCGCGGCGATGAAGCCGAGCGCCGTCTCCTGGTGGACGACACGGGTCCGCACGCGAGGGAACGGCATACCGTTGAAGATCGATCGGCCCGACCTCCGCCACGAAGCCGGGCATTCCTTCGGTAGGCAGGCGACGATCTGTTCTACGCAGATTAGCCGTTCGAGACCCTCGACCTCGCCGAACTCGGCCTGGAGGCCGGCCAGGTCGGCCTCTCGGGGGCGTGGACCACCGTCAGGGCCGCCGACGCCGGCCCGGCGCGGACCGCCGGTGACATCGTGCAGGACGAGCACGGCCCGGGCGCCAAGGCGCTGGCCGACTTCCTCGCGTCGAAGAAGTTCATCTGGGGCAGGGGGAGTCAAAGAACAATGACTGAGACTGGATTCTCCTCGACCACGTCGTCGGCGCTGCCGGGAAGCCGAGCTTCGAGCTGCTGACCATAGCCAGACGGCTTGGCGAGCCCTCTGCCGCCTTCATCGGCGACGCCGATCAGGCCGCCACCGCCGCCGAGGCCGTCAAGATGTACGGCGCCGGCAAGGTCTGTGCGATCGAGAACACCGAGATGATGGGCTGCCTCGTGGCCCCGAAGGCCGAGGCCGCAGCAGCTCGCCGCCGCCACCGGGCGGGCGGAGCAGTGACCGAAACCCGCCCTTAATTCGGCGTGTGAGCGTCCCGTAACACCCGACCGGTCTACTGCAGTGAAACTTCGTTTCCTTCTGTGGGCCCGCCGCCTGTGGGACCCACCGATCCACTCCGCGGAGCGTGCGCATGGACACCGGAAGTACCGCCTGGATGCTCGCGAGCACGGCACTCGTCTGTCTGATGGTGCCGGGGCTGGCCCTCTTCTACGGCGGGATGGTCGCCGCGAAGAGCGTCCTGAATATGATCATGATGACATTCGGAGCCGTCTCCCTCGTCGGCTGCATCTGGGTGGTCTACGGCTTCTCGGCCTCCTTCGGCGACTCGATCGGCGGCGCCGGACTACTCGGTGACGTCACCGAGTACTTCGGTCTGAGCGGTGTGATGAAGGACGACCCGAAGGCGGTCATCCCGCTCTCGGTGTTCGCCGCCTTCCAGGCCCTGTTCGCGGCCCTGACCGCCGCCCTGATCTGCGGGGCGATCTCGGACCGCATCAAGTTCGGCGCCTGGATGGCCTTCACCGGGATCTGGGTGACCTTGGTCTATCTGCCGGTCGCCCACTGGGTGTTCGCCTTCAACGGCAAGGGCGTCGTCGGCGGCTGGATCGTCAACAGGCTCGGCGCCATCGACTACGCCGGCGGCACGGCCGTCCACATCAACTCAGGTGCCGCGGCACTGGCAGTGATCCTCGTCCTCGGCAAGCGCCTGGGCTGGAAGAAGGACGGAGGGGCGGAACGGCCCCACAACCTGCCCCTGGTGATGCTCGGCGCGGGCCTGTTGTGGTTCGGCTGGTTCGGCTTCAACGGCGGCTCCGCCCTCACCTCCTCCAACGCCGCGTCCGTCGTCGTCCTCAACACCTTCACCGCGACCTGCTCGGCGATGCTCGGCTGGCTCCTCGTCGAAAAGCTCCGCGATGGCCACTCCACGAGCTTGGGCGCCGCGTCGGGCGCGATCGCCGGACTGGTCGCCATCACCCCGTCCTGCGGGGCGGTGTCCCCGGTCGGCGCGCTTGTCCTCGGAGCGATCGGCGGTGCGGTCTGTGCGCTCGCCGTCGGCCTGAAGTACAAGTTCGGCTACGACGACTCCCTGGACGTGGTCGGCATCCACCTCGTCGGCGGCATCACCGGAACCCTGCTGGTCGGCGTCCTGGCCACCTCGGACGCCCCCAACGGCGTCGACGGCCTGCTCTACGGCGGCGGCTCCTCCTTGCTGGGCAAGCAGGCCGTGGGCGCCTTCGCCGTCCTGCTGTACTCCTTCGCCGTCACCTGGCTCATCGCCAAGGCGCTGGACAGGACGATGGGCCTGCGGGTGCGGCCCGAGGTCGAGGAGGGTGGCGTCGACGTCCATCTGCACGCCGAGAGCGCCTACGACCTCCTCCACCCCGTGGCCACCGGTTCAGCGCCCGCCGTCTCCTCGTCTCCGACGCTCTAGGAGCATGCCACTGCCGTGGCACGCCCGCAGTCTGCCCCGAGGGTTTGCCGCACGGTGTCAGCTCCGTGTTCTCGGCCTGCTGCGCCCAGGCCCTCGTACTGGATGTACTTGGACCTGGGCCAGTGTGCGGCGAGGCTGTGTACATGGTGTCTCCGGGGCAGCCCGGCAACCAGCAGCAGGCCGCGCCCGCCGATGACCTGCTGTGACGGGGTCATCGGCCTCTTGCGTACGGCTCATGGCCCGGGCCGGGTCCTGAGTCAGGCCGAGGTGGCCGTCGGGTTGTTGTTCCTGCCCTCCAGCCATTCCACGTAGTTCCTGGAGGCACTGCTGCCCTGCTTGCCGGGCGAGAGCTTCACGACGGCGTGGTCCTTCTCGGGGTTCCCACTGAGGTACGCCTCGGTCAGGACGTAGGGCAGGCCGTCCACCCGGAACCTGATGCTCCCGTCGGGATACGCGCTGACCCGGACCCTCCGCCCGTCGGGAAGATCGACGTCTTGGGCGAAGTGCGCCTTGACGGGCTGATCAGCCATACAGACCTCCGGGTCATACAGGCTCGATGGGGGCGGTCAGCGTACCGTCAGCGCCCAGTAGCCCACTGGGACTTGAGGCAACTCCCGGCAACCGGCAGGAGACCCTCTTCAGCGGGTCACCGGCCGAGTGCTTCTCAGGCGCCCCCGGTGTCGATGACGCAGAACCGGTTGCCGTCCGGATCGGCCAGCACGACGAAGTCGGCGTCCTCCGGGTACAGGTCCCAGTCGACCCGCCGCGCGCCGAGCCCCAGCAGTCGCCGCACCTCGGCGGCCTGGTCGGCGGCATCGCCCGCGTACAGATCGAGATGCACCCGCGGGTGCTCCTGGAGAGGTGTCTCGCTCAGCCCCAGCGACAGCCGCGGCCCGGCGGCCCCGTCCGGCGGCACGAGCACGGCCCAGTCGTCCTCGATCCCGTCCCTCGCCACATAGCCCAGCGCCTTCATCCAGAAGGCGGCGGCCCGCCCCACGTCGGACACACCCAGCACGACGGACCCGATACTCAGCACCCCCCGATTGTGTCCGCCCCGGCCACGGCCCGCCACGCGTCCACGAACTCGCCCACACCGCCGAACCGTCCACCCGGCACCGGGCGGGTGGCCCGCCGTACCACGTCCCGCTGGGCCGGCGTTCCCCGCCACGCGCGTTCCTCGTCGCCCGCGTCCAGCAGCAGCCGTATGGCGCGGCCCAGCACGAAGACGGTCGTCCGCACATCGACGACCGCCCCGCGCCGGAACTCCTCGGGCGCCATGAACCGCCGGGAGCCCGGCAGCCGCTCCTCGCGCAGGACGAACGGGCAGGGCCGGTACTCGTCGAGGTCGACCAGGTGCACCGCCCGCCCGGCGAAGTCGTACAGCAGACACCCGTCGTAGAAGTCGACCGCGACGTACCCGGCCGCCTCCACCGCGAGGTGGGCGTCCAGCACCCGGTCCAGGACGCGCAGGACCTCGGGAACCGGCAGCGCGCGAAAGCGCGCCATCGCACTGCCCGGGCTCGTACGGTCGCCGCGTCCGTCCACCGTCGCGTGGTACAGCACCTCGCCCTCCCGCCACGGCATCACGGCGGCGACCCGGCCCCCGTCCACCGCGATGCGGTGGACCTGGGGCACGATCACCGGATGACACACCGCGCGGTGGAACGCCCAGGCGCGCTCCAGCGAGCGGCACGCCCCCTCGGTGACCGCCTCCTTGACGAACCACCGCTCGCCGTCCGGCAGCCGCACCCCGTACGACACACACCCGGAGTCCTGCCGGCGGAACGCGCGGAAGACCTCGCCCACACGGCGCAGACACGGCTCCAGGACGTCGATCGCGGACAGGCCGAGCAGCGGATGCCCCATGCCGGGCTCAGGCTCAGGACACTAGGACCGTGTGGCGGTCCCGCACCCGTCACCCGCGGCCCGAATGTGTTGGTCGATCGGTGTGCTGCGGTCGTACGGATCGACCTCGGCGCCGGGTGTGCCGGTCGGCTGTTCCGCCCCGAATGCCGGCGCGAAGTAGCCGGTGTGGGTGCCGCAGCCGCCGTTGGTCATGTCGAGTTTGTAGGAGACGAGCGAGAACGTTCCCGGCTTTGTGATCACCTTGGCCGGATCGTCCCAACTCATCACCACCTCGCGCCGTACGATCGTGCGCACGACCTCACCGCTGCCCGGCGCTGCGCGTGTGACCGGGTAGACAAAGGTGACGTCGGCGGTCACCTGGAGCGCACCGCGCTCGCCCTCCCGATAGGTGATCCGGCCCCGGGTCTTGACCACGTCTCCGACCAGGCGTGCTTGCGAGGTCTGGAAGCGGCTGAACAGCAAGAGCGGGTCGTTCTCTTCGCCGGGTGTCCGGAACGCGGCCTTCAGGAAGGCCTGGACGTCCTGTTGATGCGGGTTGATCAGCGTGATCGCCTTCTCGGGGCGCTCGCCCCGCAGTACTCCGGGATCCAGGCTGGAAGCGACCAGGAAGGCCCGGCTCTGTTCAAGAGCCCGTTCCACCTGGGCCGCACTCATCCATCCGACCGCTTTGGCCTCCGGCACCGTGATCCCTGCCGAACCGCTCGCCCAGCGCGCCGCCGGTGATCCCCTGAACGGTTCGTCGAGGGTAGGCCGTAGGGCCGGCTCTGCCCCAGGCGCGTGTTCCGGGCGCCCGGTCTCGGCCCCCAGCGGCCGAGCGTCCGAACTTTCCCCGCCGAACAATCCGACGATCCGCGCCGGGGCGAGCGCCACGGCCAGCAGCAGTCCCAAAGCCAGAAGTCCGGCCACGTACCAGCCCTTCCGCCGCCCGGACCGGGCGGGCGTGTAGGTACGCCAGCCCGCTGGGCGGTCGGGCTCCTCACGCAGGCGGTTCGCCACGCTGCGGGCGCGCGCCGACGGCTCCGTGGGCGCATCGGTGACACCCGTCACCGACTCGCGCAGGAACCGCTCCCATTCTTCGTCGGATATGAACGAACCATCTTTTCCCCCACCCGCGCCCACGCCGAACTCCCCGTCCTGCAGCCACTGCAGCCCCTCCTCAGAGCCACGTCGGCATGATTGCACAGCGTCATCGGGAACAACGAGGGGACGGCCAGGGACGGCACTTCACGAATCTCGAGATCCCCGGCATCTCCAGCCGCTTGACGATCCATAGGAGCTTCAGAGTCAAGCTCAGGACGAGTCGCGCTGCACCAGCCGCGTGGGCAGGACCACCTGACGCCGCTCCAGGCTCCGTGAGGCCGCCGGGCGGCGGTCGGCTATCTCGTCGAGGAGCAGGTCGATCATCGCGCGGCCCATCTCCTCGATCGGCTGGCGCACGCTCGTCAGGGGCGGGTCCATGTGGCGGGCTATCGCCGAGTCGTCGTAGCCGACCAGCGCCACGTCGTCGGGAATGCGGCGGCCCGCCTCGCGCAGCACCTGGCGCGCGCCCGCCGCCATCACGTCCGACTCCGCGAACACCGCGTCCAGGTCCGGGCAGCGGGCCAGGAGTTCGGTCATGGCGCGGCGGCCGCCCTCCTCCGTGAAGTCACCGGGCGCGATCAGGGCCTCGTCCACCTCGCGGCCGGCGTCCCGCAGCGCGTCCCGGTAGCCCTCCACGCGCCGCTGCGCGCCGTACACGTCGAGCCGGCCCGCGATCGTGGCGATGCGCGAACGGCCCCGGGCGATCAGGTGCTCGACGGCCGAGCGGCCGCCGCCGTGGTTGTCGGAGTCCACCGACGGCAGGGGCTCGTCCTGCGAACGCGGGCCGCTGATCACCGCCGGGATCTCCAGCTGGGCGAGAAGGTCGGGCAGCGGGTCGTCGGCGTGCACCGAGACCAGCAGGACGCCGTCCACCCGGTGGGCCGCCAGGTACTGGGCCAGCCTGCGGCGTTCCCGGTCGTTGCCCGCGAAGATCAGCAGCAGTTGCATCTCCGTGTCGGACAACGCGGCACCCACACCGCGCAACATGTCCGAGAAGTACGGTTCTGCGAAGAATCGGGTCTCCGGCTCGGGGACGACGAGGGCGATCGCGTCGGTGCGGTTGGCGGCCAGCGCCCGTGCCGCGGTGTTGGGCACATAGCCCAGCTCCGCGACGGCGGCCTCGACGGCGGCGCGCGTCGCATCGCTCACCCGCGGGGAGCCGTTGATCACCCGGGAGACCGTGCCGCGGCCGACGCCTGCGCGCGCGGCCACCTCTTCGAGGGTCGGCCGGCCCCCGCTGCGGCCCCGCACTCCGTGGCTTGCCATTGGCCCCGCCTCCCGTCGTCACCACCCCGGCCTGGAATGTAACAGCCCCGTCCGACACCGCCGATCGCCCCGGGGGCCGCCGGGCCCGGAGCCGGGCCCGGCCGAGGCGGTCGCCCGGCCGAGGCGGTCACCCGCCGGCCCAGTTAACGTCCCGATAACTGAACACATCTCCCCCCGTCCGCTCCCTTGACACCCCCGCACGAACCCGCGACTCTTCAACACATCACTTGTGGGAGCGCTCCCACAGTACCTGACACATACACGTCCCGCACGTTCCCCGCCCGAGCCGCAGCGAGTACGAACGGGCCCAACCAATGCAGTTGGCCGGGGGGTCGGCACGTCAGGCAACAGGAGGACACATGCGCACGAGTACCCGCCGGTCCCACAGGCTGGCGGCCTTCGCGGCCGTCGCCGCGCTGGCCACGGGGCTGCTGGCCGGCTGCGCCAATGACTCGGGCGACAGCTCGTCGGACTCGAACGGTGGTGGAGGCGGCAAGGGCAAGACGACGCTGACGATAGGCACCTTCGGCGTCTTCGGCTACAAGCAGGCCGGCCTGTATGACGAGTACATGAAGCTCCACCCGGACATCACCATCAAGGAGAACGTCACCACCCGCACCGACGTGTACTGGCCCAAGGTCCTCACCCGCCTGCAGGCCGGCTCCGGCACCGACGACATCCAGGCGATCGAGGTCGGCAACATCACCGAGGCCGTGCAGACGCAGGCCGCGAAGTTCGTCGACCTCGGCAAGGAAGTCGACACCTCCCAGTGGCTGCCGTGGAAGACGGCGCAGGCCACCACCAAGGACGGCAAGACGATCGGGCTCGGCACCGACATCGGCCCGATGGCCATCTGCTACCGCAAGGACCTCTTCCAGAAGGCCGGCCTGGAGACGGACCGCACCAAGCTCGCCGCGCAGTGGAAGGGCGACTGGGCCAAGTACGTCGGCCTCGGCAGGCAGTACATGAAGAAGGCGCCGAAGGGCACCAAGTTCGTGGACTCCGCGTCCTCCGTCTACAACGCGGCCCTCGGCGGCGCGACCGAGCGGTACTACGACAAGGACGGCAACGTCATCTGGGACAAGTCCTCGGGTGTGAAGACGTCCTGGAACGTCGCCATGGACGTGGCGACGAGCACCATGTCGGCCAAGCTGAAGCAGTTCGACCCCACGTGGGACCAGGGCTTCGCCAACGGCACCTTCGCGACGGTGGCCTGCCCGGCCTGGATGATCGGCTACATCGAGCAGAAGTCCGGTGAATCCGGCAAGGGCAAGTGGGACGTGGCGGCTGCGCCGACCGCGGCCAACTGGGGCGGCTCCTTCCTCGGCGTGCCGACGGCGGGCAAGCACCAGAAGGAGTCCATCGCCCTGGCGAAGTGGCTGACCGCGCCCGAGCAGCAGGCGAAGGTCTTCGCCAAGCAGGCCAGCTTCCCGTCGACCCCGTCGGCGTACGCGAACCTGAAGCCGCAGGCCGACACCACGGCGTACTTCTCGAACGCGCCGATCACGCAGATCTTCTCCGACTCGGCGAAGACCATCCCGACCCAGCACTTCGGTATCAAGGACCAGCCGATCGGCTCCGCGATCACCGACGTCGGCATCCTCCAGGTCGAGCAGAAGGGCAAGACCCCGGCCCAGGGATGGAGCGCGGCCACCAAGGAGATCAAGGACGTGCTCGGCCAGTGACCAGCTCCAAAGAGGCTCTCGCGCACCCCGCGTCGAGCGCCGAGACCGCGTCCGGCAGGCAGCCGGGCGCGGTCCGGGGCGCTCAGGGTCGCGGTACGCCGCCGGCCGGCCCCGGCTCCTGGCGCAGCCGGCTGTACCGCTGGGACATGAAGGCGTCACCGTACGTCTTCATCACACCCTTCTTCGTCGTCTTCGGGGCCTTCTCGCTGGTCCCGCTGCTGTACACGGCCTGGTACTCGCTGCACCACGTGCAGTTGTCCGCGCTGGACCACCAGACCTGGGCGGGCCTGGACAACTACCGCAACCTGTTGTCCTCGGACTTCTTCTGGAACGCCCTGAAGAACACCTTCACCATCGGTGTGATCTCGACCGTGCCGCAGCTCATGGCGGCGATCTGGCTCGCCCATCTGCTCAACTACCGGCTGCGCGGCTCGACCGTCTGGCGGGTCGTGATGCTCACCCCGTACGCCACCTCGGTGGCGGCGGCGACACTGGTCTTCACGCTGCTGTACTCCTGGGACGGCGGCATGATCAACTGGCTGCTGCACTTCGCCGGTGTCGACCCCGTCAACTGGCGGGAGTCCGACTGGGGTTCGCAGTTCGCCGTCTCGTCGATCGTGATCTGGCGCTGGACCGGCTACAACGCGCTGATCTACCTCGCGGCGATGCAGGCGATCCCCACCGACCTGTACGAGTCGGCGGCCCTCGACGGCGCGGGACGCTGGCAGCAGTTCCGCCATGTGACCATCCCGATGCTGCGGCCGACGATCCTGTTCACGGTGATCGTCTCCACCATCGGCGCCACCCAGCTGTTCGGCGAGCCCCTGCTGTTCGGCGGCGTGAGCGGCTCCAAGGGCGGCTCCGAGCACCAGTACCAGACGCTCGGCCTGTACATGTACGACCAGGGCTGGATCATCGGCAACCTCGGCAAGGCGTCGGCGATCGCCTGGTCGATGTTCCTGATCCTGCTGGTGGTGGCCGTGATCAACATGCTGTTCACCCGACGGCTGAGGAAGTCCCTATGACCACAAGTGACCTGACTCTCCCTCAGGCCCGGCCGAGTGCGGGGGCGAAGGGCGGCCGGGGCCCCCGGCGCCCCCGGGTGATGGGCGCCGGCAAGCAGCTGGACGCGGGCCCGGTCACCTATGTCGTGCTGACCGTCTTCGCGCTGGTCTCCCTGGCGCCGCTGGTGTGGACGGCGATCGCCGCCTCGCGCACCGACCGGCGGCTCGCCGAGACGCCACCGCCCCTGTGGTTCGGCGGGAACCTGTTCAAGAACCTGCAGGCCGCCTGGGAGCAGGCCGGGCTCGGCACCGCGATGGTCAACTCCACGCTCGTCGCGGGCACCATCACCGTGAGCACGGTCCTGTTCTCCACGCTCGCCGGCTTCGCCTTCGCCAAGCTGCGGTTCCGGTTCTCCGGCGCCCTGCTGCTGCTGACCATCGGCACGATGATGATCCCGCCGCAGCTGGCCGTCGTACCGCTGTACCTGTGGATGTCCGACCTCGGCTGGTCCAACCAGTTGCAGACCGTCGTCCTGCCGACGCTGGTGACCGCCTTCGGCACGTTCTTCATGCGGCAGTACCTGGTGCAGGCGCTGCCCACCGAACTGATCGAGGCGGCGCGCGTGGACGGCGCGAGCAGTCTGCGGGTCGTGTGGCACGTGGTCTTCCCCGCGGCACGGCCCGCGATGGCCGTACTCGGGCTGCTGACCTTCGTGTTCGCCTGGAACGACTTCCTGTGGCCGATCATCGCCCTCAACCAGCAGAACCCGACCGTGCAGGTCGCGCTCAACTCCCTCGGCACCGGCTACGTTCCCGACCAGGCGGTGATCATGGCGGGGGCCCTGCTCGGCACGCTGCCGCTGCTGATCGCCTTCCTGCTGTTCGGCAAGCAGATCGTGGGCGGGATCATGGCGGGTGCGATCAAGGGCTGATCCTCCCCCACGTCCGGCCTCGTCGGCGCGGGGAAGTCCCCGTCGCCACCGCCCACAGCCCCTGGGGCCGGGTCACCACCGCCCCGGCCCCTTCGCCCTGTTCCTCCCCTACCACCGTCGGTCTCCACGACCATCAATGGGAGCGCTTCCATGTCTGAGCCCGTTCCGTCCGTGACGTTTCCTCCCGCCTTCCTCTGGGGCGCGGCGACCTCCGCGTACCAGATCGAGGGGGCGGTACGGGAGGACGGCCGCACCCCCTCCATCTGGGACACCTTCAGCCATACGCCGGGCAAGACCGCCGCCGGTGAGACCGGTGACATCGCTGTCGACCACTACCACCGCTACCGCGAGGACGTGGCGCTGATGGCCGAGCTGGGCCTGACGGCGTACCGGTTCTCGATCTCCTGGTCGCGTGTGCAGCCGACCGGCCGGGGGCCGGCGGTGCAGCGGGGCCTGGACTTCTACCGCCGGCTGGTGGACGAACTCCTCGCCCACGGCATCAAACCGGCGATCACCCTCTACCACTGGGACCTGCCGCAGGAACTGGAGGACGCGGGCGGCTGGCCGGAGCGGGACACGGCGTTCCGGTTCGCCGAGTACGCCCGGCTCGTGGGCGAGGCGCTGGGCGACCGCGTGGAACAGTGGATCACCCTGAACGAGCCGTGGTGCAGCGCCTTCCTGGGCTACGGCTCCGGGGTGCACGCCCCGGGCCGCACGGACGCGGCGGCGTCGCTGCGCGCGGCCCACCATCTGAACCTGGCCCACGGCCTCGGCACCTCCGCGCTGCGGTCCGTGATGCCGGCCCGCAACTCGGTGGCGGTGAGCCTCAACTCGGCCGTGGTGCGCACGGTGTCGCAGGACCCGGCCGACCTGGCGGCGGGCCTGAAGATCGACGACCTGGCCAACGGCGTCTTCCACGGCCCGATGCTGCGCGGGTCCTACCCCCGGACGCTGCTGGAGGCGACCTCGTCGATCACCGACTGGTCGCACCTCCGGGACGGCGACCTGGAGGCGATCCACCAGCCGCTGGACGCGCTGGGCCTCAACTACTACACGCCGACCCTCGTGTCGGCGGCCTCGTCGGCGGACGCGAGCACCCGCCGCGCGGACGGTCACGGCCTGAGCGAGCACTCGCCCTGGCCGGGCGCGGACGACGTGGCGTTCCACCACACATCGGGTGAGCGCACGGAGATGGGCTGGTCCATCGACCCCACGGGCCTGCACGAGCTGATCATGCGGTACACGCGGGAGGCACCGGGCCTGCCCCTGTACGTGACGGAGAACGGCGCGGCCTACGACGACAAGCCGGACCCGGACGGCCGCGTCCACGACCCGGAGCGGATCGCCTACCTGCACGGCCATCTGTCGGCGGTCCGCCGGGCCATCGCGGACGGTGCGGACGTCCGCGGCTACTTCCTCTGGTCGCTGATGGACAACTTCGAGTGGGCGTACGGCTACGGCAAGCGGTTCGGGGCCGTGTACGTGGACTACGCGACGCTGGCGCGGACCCCGAAGTCGAGCGCGCGCTGGTACGGGCGCGCGGCGCGGACGGGGGCACTTCCGCCGCTGGAGGACTGAGTCGTCCGGGGCGCGGCACACAAGAGGGGAGTGCCGCGCCCCGGGCGGGTCCACCGGGGGGGGGCGGGGTTCCGGTGCGCCATCCGGGCCGGAGGTGGAGCGGGCAGCCTGTGCGGGCTCCGCCGCCCGAGCCCGCCCGAGCGCGCCCGAGCCCGCCCGAGCGCGTACGGCGCGCGTCCCGGCCGGATGGGGGGCAGGCCGGCCGGGGCGCGCGTCCCCCGTTGCCCGGTGGCCCGGTGTCACGCGCGGACGCCGGTCACTTGTACGCGCCGAACGCCTTCGAGAAGGCGAACGGGTCCTGGACGATCGAGCTGCATGTCGCGTCCGCGGTGGGCTTGGCACCGCCGGAGCACTGCTTGTCCCGGGTGGCCGACCACATCGACAGCCAGCCGAGGCCCTTGGACCTGGCGAAGTTCACCAGCTGGGTGGCGTCGTCGACCTTGAAGACCTCGGCGGAGACGTCGTTGACGCCGATCATCGGGGTGACCGCGACCGCCTTCCAGGCGGCGGCGTCGGACAGACCGAGGACGCTCTTGATCTGGGCCTGGGTGGCGGTCGCGGCCTGCTCCGCGTAGGTGCCCATGTCACCGCTGTAGGAGGCCCCGTAGTCCATCGCCATGATGTTGACGGCGGAGATCTTCACGCCGTTGGACCTGGCGTCGGAGAGCAGGTTCACGCCGTCCTGGGTCAGGCCCTCCGGCATGACGGGCAGGGTGAACGAGACGTCCAAGCCCGGGTGTTGCTGCTGGAGTTCGGCGATGGCCTGGGCACGGCGGGTGTTCGCGGCCGTGTTCGGCAGCGCGCCGCCCTCCACGTCGAAGTCGACCTTGGTGAGCCTGTACGCGTCCACGGCCTTCCCGTACGCCGCGGCCAGCGCGTCCGCCGAGGTGCAGGTCGTGGCCAGCTCCGAACCGGAGGCGCCGCCGAAGGAGACACGGACGTCGCCGCCCTTGGCGCGCAGGGCGCCGATCTGCGCGGCCACCGCGTCGGCGCCGAGGTCGGTGACGCCGCCCCACTTGGGTGTGCAGCCGCCGCCGTCGGTGACGAACGCCAGGTTGTAGTCCTTGACCCCCGTGGCGTCGGCGGAGGCGACCAGGTCGAAGGCCGGGTAGAGGGATGTGTCGACGTACGGGGCGAAGCCGGCGGCGGGCGTGCCGGTGCCGGGGGTCCCGGACGGGGAGGGCGCCGCCGTCGGGGCCGCAGTGCCGGTGGGCGTCGCGGACCGGGTGGGGGCCGGGGAGCCGGTGGGGGCCGGGGAGCCGGTGGGGCGGCCGCTCGGCTCGGGTGTCGTGCCGTCGTCGGCGGAGCACTTCGCGCCGTCGATGAGGCAGCCGACCGGGTCGCCGGAGCCGTTCACGACGAAGCCGACGGTCACCGACTCGCCCGCGGCCAGCCCGTCCTTGTCCCACGACGGCGGCTTCACGGTGACGTGCTGTCCGCTCACCGTGGACGTGCCGTTCCACAGAGAGCCGAGCCTCGCCCCGGAGGGCAGGTCGAACCGCAGCGTCCAGTCGCCCTCGGCCTGACCGCTGTCGTTGGTGACGACGTACTGCCCGGTGTAACCCGTCGACCAGTCGCTGGTCCTGGTGTAGACGGCGCCCACTCCTGCGGCGTGTGCGGTGCCGGTGAGCACGAGCGCGCCGCCGCCGACCACGGCCGCGGCGACGAGGCCGCCCATCGCCTTGTTCCGGCCGCTCACCCTGCGCCGGTGCGTACTGCTCATCGCGTGCCTGCCTTCGTCCTCACGGTGGTGGAATCGGCAGCACGCTAGCGACCCGGAACCGGACAACACGCCCGATCCGGGCGGTGGTTGCGGATCTTAGGGTGCGCTTAAGGGAGGGATCGGGGACGGTTAAAGGCAGAGACCGATGCGGCTATGCCGCGGCCGTGCGTCTGCGCCGCCGTACCGCCCCCCGGTGGCCCCGCCGCAGCGGGGCACGCCCGTCGAGCTGGATCCAGATCCGGACCTCCGTGCCGCCCAGCACCGACGAACCGATCCGCACGTCCCCGCCGGTCGACTCCGCGAGCCGGCGCACGATGTCCAGGCCGAGGCCCGTCGAGCCCTCGCTGCCCGAGCCGCGGCCCCGGGCCATCGCCGCCTCCGGGTCCGGGATGCCGGGCCCCGCGTCGGACACCAGTACGATCACCGCGTCCTCGCCGTTGTGCACGTCGACCGCGAACGCGGTGCCCTCCGGGGTGTGCCGGAAGACGTTCCCGAGCAGTGCGTCGAGGGCGGCTGCAAGGTCGGCGCGGGCGACGGGTATGCGCACCGGCCGGTCGGCCCCGGCCACCCGCCACTTGCGGCCCTCGTCCTCCGCGAGCGCCGACCAGAACTCCATCCGCTCGCGCACCACCTCGGCCGCGTCGCACCCGGCGCCCGGGCCCGCCGCCGCGGTCTGCGGTTTCGCCTCCCGCGCCGTCCGGATGATCGTGTCGACCTCGCGCTCCAGCTGGGCCACCGCAGCCCGCGTCTGCTCGGCGGCCGGCCCGTCACCCAGCGAGGCCGCGTTCAGCCGCAGCACGGTCAGCGGCGTGCGCAGGCGGTGGGAGAGATCGGCCGCCAGCTCCCGCTCGTTCGCCAGCAGTTGCACGACCTGGTCGGCCATCGAGTTGAACGCGACCGCCGCCAGGCGCAGTTCGGTCGGCCCCTCATCCGGGACGCGCGCCCCGAGCTTGCCCTCCCCGAGTTCGTGCGCGCCCTCCACCAGGCGCCGCGCGGACCGCACCATCCGTATGCCGAGCCGGTCGGCGACCGCCACCGAGCCGACGACCAGCGCGACGCCGACCCCGGCGAGCACCGCCCAGGCCGTGCCGACGCCGTTGGTCATCTCGGCGTCCGGCACGTACACCTCGACGACGGCGATCGCGCCCGAGCTGAGCGCGGTGGGCTGCAACAGCGTCGAGCCGCCCGCGACCTCGGTGGTGGAGGCCCGGCCCAGTCGGCGCGTGGTCGCGATGTCCTTGCCGGTGGCGCGCCGGCGGCCGATGTCGACCGCATTCGTGCCCTCACCCGCCGGCAGGTGCACGGCGATCCCGTCGTCCGAGCCGGCCGAGGCGACGACCCGCTCCAATTCGTCCCGGTCGGTGGTGATGGACAGCGCCGGCGCGATCGCGGCGGCCTTGCGCTCCGCGTTCGAGAACGCCCGGTCGCGCGCCATCTCCTTGACGACGAGCCCGAGCGGGACCGCGAAGGCGACCACGACCATCGTGGTGACGGCCACGGCCACCTTGACCAGCGCCCACCTCATGACAGCGGCTCCGGCCTCGGTGGCTCCAGCTTCACGCCGACGCCCCGGAGCGTGTGCAGATAGCGGGGCCTGGCCGCGGTCTCGCCCAGCTTCCGCCTGAGCCAGGACAGATGCACGTCGATGGTCTGGTCGTCCCCGTAGGACTGCTGCCACACCTCGGCGAGCAGTTCCCTGCGCGGCACGACGACGCCGGGCCGGCCGGCGAGGAAGGCGAGCAGGTCGAACTCACGGCGGGTCAGGTCGAGCCGGACACCGTCCAGTTCGGCGTGGCGGCGCCGGGGATCGATGGCGAGGCCGCCGACCCGGATGACCGGCGACGGCGCGGCCTCCGCGGCGGCCGCGCGGGAGCGGCGCAGCACCGCCGCGATCCGTGCCGACAGGTGCTCGACGGAGAACGGCTTGGTCAGATAGTCGTCCGCGCCCGCGTTGAGCAGGCGGACGATCTCCGTCTCGTCGTCGCGCGCGGTGGCGATGATCACCGGCACGTCGGTGATGCCGCGCAGCATCTTCAGCGCCTCGGACCCGTCCAGGTCGGGCAGTCCGAGGTCGAGGATCACGACGTCGAACGAGAGGTGGGCGACCTCGCGCAGCGCCTCCAGCGCCGTGCCGACGCTGCGCACGATGTGCCCGGCCTCCGTCAGATGCCTGATGAGCGCCGAGCGCACGAACTGGTCGTCCTCGACCACGAGCACACTTGCCATGGGCGGCACCGTACGCCATGCGGCGGAGGCCGACCGGGGCCTGTGGACAACTCCCCGCGAGGCAACGGGTGAACGAAACCGTGTACGAGCCGTGGCCCATCCGTGGGACATCCCCGGGGCGGCTGAGGCACTATGGCCGGGATGCTCAGAGGACTCGTGCACGTACTGGCGTGGTCGCTCGCCACCGGCGCGGCGGTCACACTGTCGTGGTGGGGTGTCCACACGGTGATGGCGGGAACCGCGTACGACCCGCCGCGCGCGCTGCCGATCACGGCGGGCGGCGCCACGACGCAGGGGTCGAAGCCGCTGGCCTCGTCGACCGGGCGCCCCGGGCCGTCGAGGAGCGCGAGCCACGCGTCCGCGCCGAGCCCGGCGCCGGCCCGCTCGACGACGCCCACCGGGAGCGACGGTCCCGCCCCGGCGGCGTCCTCACCCTCCGCCTCCTCCGCGTCCGGCCGTGTCAAGAGCTATGACACCGACGGCGGGCGCGCGGTGTTCGACCTGGGGAGGACGTCGGCCGCGCTCGTGTCCGCCACGCCCGGTCCCGGCTGGTCGATGCAGGTGTGGAAGACCGAGACGTGGATCCGGGTGGAGTTCAGCTCGGGCGCGGACCGGGTGTCGGTCTTCTGCACCTGGCACGACGGGCCGCCGCACGTGGACGTGGGCACGTACTGAGCGCTCCGCGGGAGGTCCGGTGCATCACCTGCGGGTGCGACGGGGACGCCCCGCTCGAACGCAGTCGAACGTTTGGGGGAGGCTGGTCGCGCCCCCGCGACGGAGCCGCGACCGGCACGGGCCCGCGCCCCTCGGGCGCTGCCGAACCGCACCGGACCTCGCCGTGCCCGGGGCGGGCGCCGCCGGCACGGCGGTCAGCGGAACACCGAGGGCGGCGGGGCCGGTGACGCCACGGCCGCCGCGTCCGTGACCGCCTTCGCGCCGCCCGTGAAGTCGGTCAGTGCCGTGCCGTGCTCCACGCGTGCGGGGTGCGGGTCCGTGGCGGCACGGCGGGTCAGTCCGGCGACCGGGAGCGGGTGGTCCGAGGCGACCAGGACGGCGTTTCCGAAGCGCCTGCCGCGCAGCACGGCGGCGTCGGCGAGCAGGGCGAGTTCGGGGAAGACGGCCGCCGCGGTGGAGATCTGGGCGCGCAGATGGGCGAGCGGCGGGCCGTCGGCGACGTTGGCCGCGTACACCCCGCCGCTCTTCAGCGCCCGGCGGATGTCGGCGAGGAACTCCACCGACGTCAGGTGTGCCGGGGTGCGTGCCCCGCTGAACACGTCCACGATGACCAGGTCCGCCCAGCCGTCCGGCACCTTGGCGAGTCCCTCGCGGGCGTCCGTGGAGCGCACCCGGATGCGCGCGTTCGCGTCCAGGGGGAGCGCCCGCCGCACGAGACGGACGAGGGCCGCGTCCCGCTCGACGATCTGCTGGGTGGAGCGGGGGCGGGTGGCGGCGGTGTAGCGGGCGAGGGTGAACGCGCCGCCGCCGAGGTGCACGGCGTGCACGGGCCGCCCCGGCGGGGCGGCCAGGTCGATGACGTGGCCGAGGCGGCGCTGGTACTCGAAGCCGAGGTGGGCGGGGTCGTCGAGGTCGACGTGCGACTGCGGGGCGCCGTCGATCAGGAGGGTCCAGGCGCGCGCCCGGTCCCGGTCGGGTATCAGCTGGGCGAGCCCGCCGTCGACCTCCTCGACGACGGCCTCGGCGGCGTCCCTGCGCCGCGTGTTCCGTGACCTGCCCATCCCGCCATTATCGGGTGCGGAGCGAGGGGGCGGCCTCCGGCGGCAGCGGGGCCGCCTCGGCGGCGCCTCCGGGGACTACCGCGCAGGTCGGCGGGCATCGGAGTCGGCACGGCCCCGTCGGCACGCGGGCCCCGCCGGCACGCGGCCCCGCGGACACGCGGCTTGCGGGCAGGTCGCCCCGCGGGCAGGTTGCCTCGCCGGCGCGTGCCGGCCGGTTCACCGGCAGTTGTCCGCCGCCTCGATCAGCCGGGCCGCTTCCCCGAGGGCCGCGCGCAGCACCGCAGGGTCCGTGGCCAGTTCCGCGTCGCCGGGCGGGAGCAGCCAGCCCGTGCCCTCTGCCGGGGGTTCCGGGGTGACGAGGCTCATGCCGCGCCCGTTCGTCTGCGTGCAGGTGCTGCCCGGAACGTCCCACGCGTCCGCCGTGCCGGGGGGCACCAGAAAGCCGAGCGTGTCGCCTCCGTCGTCGTGGAACACCGGCCCGACGCAGTCGCCCGCGCCCCGGCGGAGGATGTCGACCGCCTCCAGGCCCTGCCGGGCGGGAACGGTCACGAGGTCGGGAGCCTGCTGCGGGGGTGCGCCGCGCTCCGCGGCCGGCACCCGCCGTGCCGTCGGCGTCTGCGTACGGAACTCGGTGCTCTGGCTGGTCTGCATCCCGGCCTCCACGACGGAACCCCTCCTCGGCGAGTGAGTTGGGTCGGGAGTTCGGGGGGCTCCCGGTCCACGGGGTACAACGCGCGAGGGGCGTCAACGGCTACGGCGCAACACTGCCGCAAAGGATGGCAGTTCATGGCAGATCGCGGAGGAGATATCCGGTTTGCAGCCAAACTTCGCTTGCCGCCGCCCACCGGGCAGGTACGTTCTTGCACCGCCGGACGCAGGGGAACCAACTGCCACCACGCAGACAACTCACCCCGAACCCGGCATGGTTCGACGGTTCGCACGAGAGGGCCCGGCCATGACCTCGTCCCAGTCCCCCCGCCCACCGCGGCCGAACCCGGTCTTCCGGGAGTTGCGCGGACAGCGTTCACCGGGTGAGTTCGCCGCGGCGGTACGGCGCGCCGCACGCGAGATCGGCGAGCGGGTCAGCTGTGACGCGCGGTACATCGGGCGGGTCGAGGCGGGCGAGATCCGCTGCCCCAACTACGCCTACGAACGGGTGTTCCTGCATATGTTCCCGGGGCGCACGCTCGCCGACCTGGGGTTCGCGCCCCGCTCGGCGGTACGCGGCCGGGGGGCGCGCACCGCCGACGAAGCGCCCTGCGCGCACACCGGCAGCCGCCCTCCCGCTTCGAGTGAGAGCGGCGATGCGTGTGAGACGTATGAGACCGCAACGCTCCACGAGACCCACGACCTTGAGACCCGCAAGACCCACGAGACCCACGAGTCGTACGGCACGCGCGCGTACGACGACCAGCACACCGAGGAGAGCGACGTGCGGCGTCGCGCATTCATGACCGGCGGAACCGCCACGATGGCGGCCGTCTCCCTGAGCCCCCTGGGGCTCCCCTCCGGCGGCCGGGCAGCGGCCGCCGAACGCCCTGCCCGCCGTCCGGGCTCGTCCGAGGCGGGCGCGCTCGAGGAGGCCGTCCGCAGGATCCGCGTCCTCGACGACCGGCACGGCGCTGACGGCCTCTACCGGCGCGCCGCCGGGCCACTGCGCACCGCGTACGCACTGCTCGACGCGGGCACGACCCGGCAGGCGGTCGCCGACCGGCTGTACGCGGGCGCCGGTGAACTGGCCATCTCCGTGGGATGGCTGGCCCACGACTCGGGGCGCTTCGACGACGCGCGCTCGCACTACGCCGAGGCGCTGGCCACGGCCCGGATGTCCGGGGACCCGGCCCTGGAGGCGCACGCGTTCTGCAACACGGCGTTCCTCGCGCGCGACGCGGGCCGGCCGCGGGAAGCGGTCCGGGCGGCGCAGGCTGCCCAGCGCGCCGCGCGCCCGCTCGGCTCGCACCGTCTGATGTCGCTGCTCGCCCTGCGGGAGGCGGGCGGCTGGGCGGGGCTCGCGGACCGTGCGGGCTGCGAGCAGGCGCTGGCCCGGGCGCAGGCCCTCTTCGACCGGGGGCCCTCGGACGCCGACCCCGAGTGGATGACCTTCTACGGGGAGGCCGAACTCGAGGGGCTGGAGGCGCAGTGCTGGTCGACGCTGGGCGACTGGCCGCGTGCCGCCCGGCACGCCCGGCGCGCGACGCAGCTCCAGGACCCGCACTTCACCCGGAACACCGCGCTGTACACCGCGGAACTCGCCGACGACCTGGCCCGAGGTGGCCGTCCCGACGAGGCCGCCGTCGCCGGCCGGCGCGTCCTGGACCTCCTGGGCGAGGTCCAGTCGTCCAGGGTCCAGACGATGCTGGCGGGCACGGCGAGGGTGCTGCTCCCGCACCGGCGGGCGTCGGGGGTGTCGGCGTTCCTCGACCGCCATGCCTCGCTGCCGCGCCCGGCGGAACCGCGTCGCGCCGGATGAACCGCCCCGGGGCGGACCGCCTGGACCACCTCCGCCGCCATGCCCTCCGCACCGCTCCCCGGGCAACCCGGGGGGCGGTGTCCGCGTCTTGTGGGCGGGGGGCACCCGGCACGGAACGGTCGCGTACGCCGTAAGGTGGCACGACCGGACCGCCGGGAGCCGCAGAGCAGTCAGAAGGGGGAGGGCGAATCGGATGCCGCAGGCCGAGACACCAGGCACCGGAGTGAGCCCGCTGCCCCGGCTGCGCTGGTGGACGGAACTGCCGTTGATCCTGCTGGTGTACGGCGCCTACTCCGCCGGCCGGCTGCTGGCCCGGGGCGATGTCACGGGCGCCGTCGACCACGGCCTGGCGATCCTGCGGCTGGAGAAGCTGCTGCACATCAACGCCGAGCACCCGCTGAACCGGCTCTTCACCCGCGAGGCGTGGCTCGGCGTACCGGCCGACTTCTGGTACGCGTCGCTGCACTACCTGGTGACGCCGGCGATCCTGGTGTGGCTCTTCCGGCGCCGAGGGGAGCACTTCCGGGCGGCCCGCACCTGGCTGATGACGTCCACGTTCATCGGCCTGATCGGCTTCACGCTGCTGCCCACCTGCCCGCCCCGCCTGCTCTCCGCGGGCCACGGCTTCGTCGACACGATGGCCCAGTACAGCTCCTACGGCTGGTGGGGCCACCAGGCGAGCGCCCCGCGCGGCCTGGGCGGTATGACGAACCAGTACGCGGCGATGCCGAGCCTGCACGTCGGCTGGGCGCTGTGGTGCGGAGTGATGCTGTGGGCCTACGGCGGCACGCGCTGGGCCAAGGCGGCGGGCGTCGCGTATCCGCTGCTGACGGCGATCGTGGTGATGGGCACCGCGAACCACTACTTCCTCGACGCGGTCGCGGGCGTCGCCGTGATGGGCGCCGGCCTGCTGCTGACCCGGCCCGTGACGCGGGCCGCGGACGCGGTCAGGACCCGGCTGCGGCCACGCTCCACGGCCGTCACCGGCGTCCCGCGGGCCGCGGGTTCCCCGATTGTCAGTGCCGGATGCCAGACTTCCGCGGGTGAGCGAATTCCCCGACAGCGCACCTCCCGACCCGAGCCGGGTGCCTCTCCCGCGGACGCGGGGGACGGCGCTGCGGCTTGGGGTCTCCCCTGCTCGTGGGGGTCCCCCCGCTCGAGCGGAGTCGAGAGTGGGGGAGAAGCCGAGAGCTTGGGGAAGGCTCGCTGAGCTGCGCGGGCCGTCCGTACCGCCCAAGGCCCTCGACGCGCGCGCCCTGGCCGCGCTCGCCGCGAACCCGGGGTGCCGGCGGCGCGCGCTCCTGGACGGGGCGGGGGTGGACAAGGCGGCGCTCGCGCGCTCGTTGGGGGCACCGTCGGCGTTCGGGCAGTCGCAGTTCGCCTTCATGCGGGGCAACGCATTCGAGGCCCGCGTCAAGGCGGACGGCGGTGCCGAACTGCTGCGGCTGGTGCACGAGAAGCTGGACCCGTCCGCCGGGGCACCGCGGGACGCCCTGGTTCCCGACCTCGCCGCCGTCGGACCCGAGGGGCGCGCGGCCCGTACGGCGATGGCGCTGCGCGAGGCCACCGGGGCGCGGGCCTGGGCGCTGCTCGACCACCCCATGCTCGCCCTCGACGTGGCGGGCTCCCCCGCGTTCCTGGAGCCGGACGCGGTGGTGGTGCACCCGGACGGCAGCTGGACGGTCGTGGAGATCAAGTCCTTCCCGATGCTGGACGGTTCGGCGGACCCGGCGAAGGTGGGGGCCGCCGCCCGCCAGTCCGCGGTGTACGTGCTGGCGCTGGAGGAGGTCGCCGCCCGTCTCGGCGGGGAGCCGGAGGGGCGGGCCCGGGAGAGCGCCGGCGCGCCCGTGGTGCGCCACCGGATCCTGCTGGTGTGCCCGAAGGACTTCTCCAACCTGCCGACCGCCTCCCCCGTCGACGTCCGCAAGCAGCGCGCGGTCACCCGGCGCCAGCTGGCCCGGCTCACCCGCATCGAGGAGATCGCGGGCGACCTCCCCGAGGGCACGTGCTTCGCCCCCGACCTGCCCCGGGGGGAGCTGGCGGCCGCCGTCGAGTCGGTCCCGGCGGCATACGCGCCCGAGTGCCTCGCCGCCTGTGAACTGGCCTTCCACTGCCGCGACCGCTCCCGCGCCGAAGGCGCCGTGACCTCCTACGGACGGTCGCTGCGGGCCGAGCTGGGCGGCCTGACGACGGTGGACGACGTCCTGGCCGCCGCCCACGGCACGGCCGGGGACCCGGACGACCCGGCGGTCGCGGCCCTGCGCAGGGCGGCACGGCTGCGGGCGGAGGCACTCGCCGGCCCGGAGGGCGCCGCATGTCGCTGATCGCCACGCTCGCCCGGCTGGAGGCCGTGCGCTCCGGGCGCGCCCAGCCCGCCGCCACCGTCCTGCACCGGCACGTGTCCGAGCGGCCCCTGGTCTTTGTGCCGCTCACCACCGCGGGCGAGGCCGGGGCACCGCTCGGGGCCCTCGTCGGCACCGAGCGGGACGCGCCCCGGCTGCTCGTGGTGGAGCAGCCGCGCGACCGCGACCTCCGGTTCGGGTTCCTCGCCGAGCTCGCGGACGTCGTGCTGCCGTACATCGACGCGTACGCCGGCGAGGTCGAGCCCGCCGAGCGCTCCGAGACCGACCCGGAGACCGGCAAGCGGGTCAAGGTGGAGGTCGACCTGTGCGCCGACGCCCCGCAGTTGATCGTGCCGAGCCGGGCGGGCATCGACTTCGTCCGCCTCCTGGGGCGCTCCATGCGGTTCCGCCGCACCGCCGAGCAGGATCCTCAGGCCCCGTACCCGGCGCCTCCGCGGGTGCCGCTCCTCGGCCGCTGGCTCACCCACTTCGGGGAGCGCGCCCGGGTCCCCGGCTCCTCGCTGCTGCTCGCCCTCACCGAGGTCCTGGCGCGGCACTGGGCGACCGGGCAGTCCGGTCTGGAGGACCAGCATCTGGGTGCGCTGCTCGCCTGGATCGACCCACCGGACGGCGTCCCGGGCGCCCATGCCGCGCTGCGGGCCGAGGTCGGGCGGGACGAGGACGGCCAGCTGCTGTGCCCGCCGGCCGGACCCGCCACCGACCCGGCCTTCGACAACAGGCTGCTCGCCCCGGCCATCGAGCGCTACGACCGCGCGCGGACCCGGCTCGCCGCCGCGGAGGACGGCCTGGAGGCGGACGACCGGTTCGGTGAACTCACCGCCGCGGAACGGGAGATCCGCGCGCTGGTGGAGAGCCGTACGCGTCCGGTCTGGGACGCGGTGTGGCGCGGACTCGATCTCCTGCGGGCGCTGCCGGAAGGTGCGCACGTGGCGGACCGCTGGACGCGCGACCGCTGGTCGTTCACCGGCCACCGGGACCGGGTGGCCGCCGGGGAGCCGCCGCAGCCGCGCCGCGACGACGCGGTCACCGCGGCGAACAAGCTCGCCACACGCGAGCGCGAACAGGCCCGTCTGGAGGCCCAGGAAGCGCTCGACGACCCGCTCGTGATGGCCGGGCGGCGGCTCGCCGGGGAGGCGTTCGCGGGCGAGGTCACGGATGTGGTGATGGCGTACGGCGAGGGCAAGCGCCCCAGCCCGCGCCCCCTGGTGACGCTGCGGACCGAGGACCGACCGCACCTCGGGGAGCGCACCAAGGTGTACCGGTCGCTGGGCGGCAGGCCGCAGACGGCCGAGTTCGTCGGATACGACGGCCATGACGGGTCGGACGGCCTGATGGTGCTGCGCATCCTCGACAAGATGGGCCGCGGCAGGGAGCCGGAGGCCGGTTCCGTACCCGAGAAGGGCGACCGCGTCTGCTTCACGCTGTTCGAGCACGAGCAGCGCGGCGGGGCCAAGCTGCCCGACCCGGAGGAGACGCCGTGGACGCACGGTGGGCCGCCGGGCGAGGCGGAGCCGCTGCCGCAGCCGGATCCGGTGACCGAGGAGGACATTCTGTGACCGTGTTCGCCCAGCCGGGCAGGACCCTCGATCCGGGGGCCGCGGCCGCCCGGGCCACCGAGGCGATCCTGCGCGACACGCTGCACGGCACGCACCGCGGGGTCGTCGTCGACTCGCCGCCGGGCGCCGGGAAGTCGACGCTGGTCGTGCGGGCCGCGCTCGAACTCGCGGCCGCCGGCCGGCCGCTGATGGTGATCGCGCAGACCAACGCGCAGGTGGACGACCTGGTGCTGCGGCTGGCGGAGAAGGACTCCGGGCTGCCGGTCGGCCGGTTGCACAGCAACGACCCGGATCCGTACGACGCCGCGCTCGACGATCTGCCGAACGTCAGGAAGTCGGCGAAGGCGGGGGATCTGGCCGGCCTGGACGTGGTGATCTCGACGGCCGCCAAGTGGGCGCACGTCAAGGGCGTCGAGCCGTGGCGGCACGCGATCGTCGACGAGGCGTACCAGATGCGCTCGGACGCGCTGCTGGCCGTGGCGGGTCTGTTCGAGCGGGCGCTGTTCGTGGGGGACCCGGGGCAGCTGGACCCGTTCGCGATCGTGGGCGCCGAGCAGTGGGCGGGGCTGTCGTACGACCCGTCCGCGTCCGCCGTGACCACGCTCCTGGCACACAATCCGCAGCTGCCGCAGCACCGGCTGCCGGTGTCGTGGCGGCTGCCGGCGTCGGCGGCGCCGCTGGTGTCGGACGCGTTCTATCCGTACACGCCGTTCCGCAGCGGCACGGGGCACGGGGACCGGCGGCTGACGTTCGGGGTGGCCTCGGACGGCTCGGGTCCCGACCGGGTGATCGACGAGGCGGCGCAGACGGGCTGGGGGCTGCTGGAGCTGCCCGCACGGCACACGCCGCGCACGGATCCCGAGGCGGTGCGGGCCGTCGCCCGGGTGGTGCGGCGGCTGCTGGACCGGGGCGGGGCGGCGGTCTCGGAGCGGAGCGAGGAGCCGGTGCCGCTGACCGCGGACCGGATCGCCGTCGGGACGGCGCACCGGGACCAGGCGGCGGCGGTGCGCTCCGCGCTGGCGGACCTCGGGGTGCCCGATGTGACGGTGGACACGGCGAACCGGCTCCAGGGCCGCGAGTTCGATGTGACGGTGGTGCTGCACCCGCTGTCCGGGCGCCCGGACGCGACGGCCTTCCACCTTGAGACCGGACGGCTGTGCGTGCTGGCGTCCCGGCACCGGCACGCGTGCGTCGTGGTGTGCCGGGCGGGGGTGACGGAGCTGCTGGACGACCATCCGTCGACGGATCCGGTGCAGCTGGGGGTGACGGTGAAGTTCCCCGACGGATGGGAGGCCAACCACGCGGTGCTGGCACACCTGGCGGAGCACCGCGTGCCATGGCGGCCCTGACCGGCGGCGCCGCGGACGGGGCGCCGGGAACAGCGCACGGACCGGCGGCCTGGAGACCGCGGGAGCCGGGTGCCGCAGGCCCGGGACGGGCTTGCGGGGCCGGTCCGCACCGCTCGCTCCGGCCCTCTTGCCCCGGCGCGCGACAATGGACGGTGGCCCACCCGAAGGGTGGCGCCATCTGGACCGTACGAGGAGGAGAAGACATGGCGGAGCCCACGCCGCGTCGGAACGAGCCGCGGCTACGCCCCGCGCCCCTGCTCTTCGAGCCCGCGGATGCGGCCTCCGACCCGGAGCACTTCTTCGACCTGGAGTCGATCGACGACCCGCGGGAGCTGCTGGCGCGGGCGACCGAGCTGACCCAGGCGTTTCGCACGGCGGCGGACCGGGCGGTGGAGTTCCAGGCCATCGCCGCGGCCCAGCTCGCCGATCCGCGCCGCTTCGACCGGCTGACGCCGGCGGCGATCGCCGAGCAGGCGGAGTGGACCGAGGACTACACGAAGAAGATGGTGGAGTTCGGGCAGGACCTGCTGCGCGGTGCCGACGCGAGCGGGCCGGAGAATCTGGGCTGAGCCGGCGGACCCGGCGCCGCCCGTGCCCACACCGGGCCTTTGCGCAGGGCGCGGAATGATCTTCGGGCATATGCCGGGCGGCACGATACTCCGCCGCTCCTGCTTCTGTCCCCGTTTTCCGCGACCCTCGGCGACGGCTCGCTCACGGCCGGTAGATCTGGCGGGTATGAGCAGTCGAGCACCGTTCGCCGACCCTTTCCGCTCCCCGTTTCCCGACCGGTGCGACGTCTCGGGCGTCACCGCGGAGGGCGCGGACTGGCTCGCCTCCGCAGGAACGTATCCCCATGGCGCCCTCGCCTCCTGGGCCCGGCACCCCGACGCCCCGGTCGTCCTGCGCTGCGGCACCGCGTTCGACGTCGTCAACGCCCCCGCGATCTTCGGGCGGCGCATGCTCGACCGGCTCTGGGACGAGGGGCCGGGCTCCGGGCCCGTCGCCGTGCACCGCGGCCGGATGCTGCTGTTCGCGGCGCCCGGCACGGCCCCGCGGCTTCCGGCGCTGCTCGCCTGGGAGGAGTGGGGCGGCCGCGCCCGCACCGTTCCACCGCTGCTGTGCCACGGTCCCGGGGACGCCGTGTCCGTGCCCACCGGCGTCCCCGCAGCCCGGCGCGCATCCCGGTGGCTCGTGGCGCCCGACACCCGTCACCCCTGGCTGCCGGGCCCCGAGGTCCTGCTCTGGGCGGCCGTGCGGGCGGCCCGTGCCGCGGCCTCCGCCGCCGTACGGATATCGATTTTTCCTCCCGCCGACCAGGATGCTAAGGTCTACGACGTCAGCAGGCGCCGCTAGCTCAGTTGGTTAGAGCAGCTGACTCTTAATCAGCGGGTCCGGGGTTCGAGTCCCTGGCGGCGCACGATGGCGATGGCGATCCATGTTCGCGGACAGCGCGAACCGGGTCGCCATCGTTGTTTGTGCGCGGCTTCGCCGCGCGTTGTGGGGGCTTCGCCACCCACACCCCCACGCCGGGGGCACCGCCCAGTACGACGTACCCGCGGGCCTGCCCGGCCGACCCTCCCGATGGCGACCAAGCTCGCGGACAGCGCGAACCGGGTCGCCATCGTGGTTCTTGCGCGGCTCCGCCGCGCGTGGTGGGGGCTTCGCCACCCACACCCCCACGCCGGGGCACCACCCGGTACGACGTACCCGCGACCTGCCCGGCCGCCCCTCCCGATCGCGACCAAGCTCGCGGACAGCGCGAACCCGGGGCTCGGAGTGCGGTCAGGTTCGGGTGATGCGTACCGTCCATGCGCCCGTGGCCGTTCGGTCCTCCACGGCCACCCTGACCCTGTCCCCCGGTGCCGTGAAGCTCTCCCCCACACCCACCGGGGCGTCCGCGAGGGGCGGGTAGACCGAGTTGTCCCGGCACGCCGTGGAGTGCGGGTGGGCGTCAAGGACCTCGATCGGGCCGCCGCCGGACGCCGTCTCGCTGCGGACGCGGTAGACGAGGACACCCTGCGTGCAGACCGAGTCGTCGTTCCCGAGCGCCCCGCGCGCCTCCATGACGAGCACCTTGTCCGGCCCCGTACGCACCACCGCCAGCTTGGTGCCGCGCCCCGAGCCGAACGCCTGCACACCGCGCCGGAGGCCCGCCGTGCCCATACCCGCCGCACCCGTCACCCCGGACCCCCACAGCCCGCGCGCGTTCACCGGCACCTGCGGCGCCCCGGCCGGGCCCGCCTCCACCGCTTCCAGCGTCAGCCGCGTGCTCCCGGTTCCCCGTACGCACACCATCTGGCGGGTGTCCAGCCACCCCAGCTTCCACTTGTGCCAGGCGAGCAGGTCCGGCGCCAGCCCGAACTGGCTGCCCATGAGGTCCCAGTCACCGACGTACGTGTCCCAGTCGCCCTTGCCGTCGGCGGGGCGGTGGTAGAGATCGGGCAGGTCGAAGACGTGTCCCGTCTCGTGCGCGAGGACGAGACGGTCCGGCGGATGCTTCTCGAAGACCGTGACCACCCGGCGCAGATCCTTCCCGTCGGCCCGCAGCGGGGTGTCGAGGTTGACCACCTTCGTGGCGTCCGAGTCGACGCCGGGCGCGTTGGGGTCGGCCACGAGGTACACGATGTCGTAGCGCGAGAAGTCGACGTCCTTGTCCGCCGCGGCGACCGCGTCGCGCAGGTACGCGGTCCGGTGCTCGGCCTTCCAGTCGCGCTGTATGGCGTACGAGGTGGACGGGTGCGGCATCCGGATCCAGTGGCCCACCGGATGCGGGCGCAGTGTGAACCTGCCGTAGGAGGCGCGTTCGAAGAAGCGGCTGGTGGCCGGGAAGTAGTCCGCGGCCAGCTCGGCCGGCGTGGTCACGGGCGTCGCGTCCGGGAAGGACAGGAAGACCATGACCGCGTCGAGCCCGTGAATGGGGCGTGCGTAGGCGGAGTTCCAGGTGTCGTCGCCCTCCGAGTGGTGGGCCTGGCCACGGGTCAGCCGGCAGGCCACCGCCTGGGGTCCGGCGAGGGCGGGGCCCGCGCCCAGCGAGGTCGCGATCAGCGCCGTCATCGTCGTGACCACGGCCGCCGTGCTGCGCAGGACGGGCGCCCCGCCCCGCAGGAAGCCCTTCAGGACCCTGCGGGCGAGCCCGTTGCCAAGGAGCGGACGCGGCACGTCGACCTCCGGATGCGGTTCCGTGATTCCGCATCCAGCCTTGTCTTACTTGTATGACTACGCCCTGTTTGTCTGCACCGGAAGGGTGAGACACCACCAGTCGGGGGAAAGGCCAGTTGGGAACCGTGGCAGCCGAGGGGAGGGGCCGTGCGGGACAGGAGCGCGGGACGGCGCGCAAGCACCGAGGGGGCGGCCGACATGGGCCGACACCTCGAATACTCACGGAACGTCACAGCCGCTGGAGACCTGATAGAACAAGGCCGGGAGCCAGCAGAAACGATCTGTCAGGGCGTCAGCGCGCTCCGCGCGGCCTCCCGGCGGCTGGAAGGCCCCTGGGTCAGCCTCTATGATCGGCACACTTTCCTGCACGGACACGGCTTGTACGGTCGCCCGGAGCGCGGCCGTAGACCCCGGCGAGACCCACGAGATCTGTACGACGAACGAGTGCACTGCGGGAGCGAGCGGTGAGCGGAACGTCCGAAGGGCCGGCGCCCGCGGCAGACCTCCTCGGTCCGGCCGTCACGCAGAGTAAGGCTGATACCTCGACCGGTACGACCGACCCCCCGCCCCCGTCCGGGGAGCACGCGCTCGCACCACCCGCCGACGCACCACCCGCCGACGCACCACCCGCCGGCGTGCCGCCCACCGACGCGCCGCCGCGCTCCGGCGCCGCCGGGCTGCGGCCCGCCTCCTACGGCGCCGCGTTCTCCGTCGCCCCGCTCGGCATGGCGCTCGTGGACCGGGAGGGCCTGATCGTCACCGCCAACGAGACGATGGGCTCACTGCTCGGCACCGGTGCGGACACACTGGGCGGGAAGGCCGCCGCCGATGTGGTGGACCTGTCCTCGGACACCCGCACCTGGCACGCCTACCGGGAAGTACTGCGCGGCCGTCAGGCGCGGCTGCGCTGCACACGACGCCTCAAGCACCCCGACGGGCGCTCGCTCTGGGTCCAGGTGACCGTCGCACCGCTGCCGGAGGCGGAGGAGGCCGTCCTCCTGTCGGTCTCCGACATCAGCGCCCGCCGTGAACTCCAGGCGCGCCTGAGGCACTTGCAGATGCACGACCCGGTGACCCGGCTGCCCAACCGCACGCTGTTCTTCGAACGACTGTCGGCCGCGCTGGAGGCGGAGGCGTACGAGGAGAGCGGCACCGGCCGGATCGGACTGTGCTACCTGGACCTCGACGGCTTCAAGGCGGTCAACGACACCCTGGGCCACTGCATCGGCGACCGGCTGCTCGCGGCCGTCGCGCAACGCCTGACGCGCTGCGCGGACGGGGCGGGACACGCACGGGCGGCCACTCCCCTGGTGGCGAGACTCGGCGGCGACGAGTTCGCCCTGCTCGTCGAGGACTCCACGGGTACCGAGCAACTCGCCGACCTGGCCGAGTCGGTGCTCAAGGCGCTCCAGGAACCCTTCGACCTGTCCGGGCAGCGGCTGTCCCTCTCGGCGTCCATCGGTGTCGTGGAGCGGCACGCGGCGGGGACGACGGCGACCGGGCTGATGCAGGCGGCCGATACGACGCTGTACTGGGCGAAGGCCGACGGCAAGGCGCGCTGGACCCTCTTCGATCCGGAGCGCAACGCGCACCGTATGACCCGCCAGGCTCTGTCCTCCGCTCTGCGCCCGGCCATCGAGCGCGGTGAGTTCGCCCTGGAGTACCAGCCGTTGGTGGGGCTGGAGGACGGGCGAGTGCGGGGGGTGGAGGCGCTGGTGCGCTGGCACCACCCCCAGTTCGGCACGCTGACGCCGAATCGGTTCATCGGGCTGGCCGAGGAGGACGGTTCGATCGTTCAGCTGGGGCGCTGGGCGCTGGCGACCGCCTGCCGTCAGGCGCGCCGCTGGCAGCTGGAACGCCCGGACGATCCGCCGATCTTCGTCAGCGTGAACGTGGCGGTGCGTCAGGTGTGGGACTCCGACCTGGTGGCGGACGTGGCGGAGATCCTCGCGCGCACCGGACTGGCCCCGCACCTGCTGCAGTTGGAACTGACCGAGTCGGCAGTCATGGGATCGGCCGGGCGGCCGATCCAGGCGCTCCAGGCCCTCAGCGACATGGGGGTGCGCATCGCCATCGACGACTTCGGCACCGGCTACTCGAACCTCGCCTATCTCAGCCGGCTGCCGGTGTCGGTGCTGAAGCTGGACGGCTCGTTCGTCCGCGGCTTCCAGTACGAGGGCACGGACGGCCGTCCCAACCCCGCGGACGAGGTCATCGTGGAGGCCATGATCCAGCTCGCCCACCGGCTGGGCCTGACGGTCACCGCGGAGTGCGTGGAGACCTCCGCGCAGGCCAGCCGTCTGCGCCGGATCGGCTGCGACACGGGCCAGGGGTGGCTGTACTCGCGGCCGGTGCCGCCGGACCGCATCTCCGAGCTGGTGGACTCGGCGACCTGCCCGCGCTCCTGACCGGAAGGCCGGTGGCGGAAGGCCGGTGACGGGAGGGCGGTGACGGGAGGGCGGGCAGAAGCGGGGAGGGCCGGGAGGGTGCCGTCCCCCCGTGCGACGGCACCCTCCCGGAGTCACATGGCCGGCAACCCGTAGGCGTTCGCGACCAGTTCGTAGGAGCGCAGCCGCACCTCGCCGCTGTGGGCGTTGGAGGTGAGCATCAACTCGTCCGCGCCAGTGCGCTTGTGGAGGGCGTCGAGGCCGGAGCGGACCTCGTCCGGCGTGCCGTGCACCACGTTGGCGGTCCAGGACTCGGCGAACTCCTCCTCCAGGGGGCTGAACTCGTGCGCCTCCGCCTCCTCGGGGGTGGGGACGAGGCCGGGGCGGCCCATGCGCAGCCGGATCATGTTCAGGGCGGCGGCCCGCACCTGGCGGCGGGCCTCCTTCTCGTCGTCGGTGGCGAGCGCGGCGACGCCGATGAGGGCGTACGGGGCGTCGAGGACCTCGGACGGGCGGAAGGACTCGCGGTACAGGTCGAGCGCCGGAATGGTGTTCTGCGCCGAGAAGTGGTGGGCGAAGGCGAAGGGCAGACCGAGCATGGCGGCCAGGCGGGCGCTGAAACCGGAGGAGCCCAGCAGCCAGATCGGGGGGCGGTGCGGGGACTGCACGCCGCCCGGGGAGGTGGCCTGGACGGGGCCGGGGACCGCGTGGATACGGGAGTACGGATGGCCGGCCGGGAAGTCGTCGTCGAGGAAACGGGTCAGTTCGGCGAGTTGCTGGGGGAAGTCGTCGGCGCCCTCGTCCAGCCCGTCCGTGCGGCGCAGGGCGGCGGCCGTGGCGCCGTCGGTGCCGGGGGCGCGGCCCAGGCCCAGGTCGATGCGCCCCGGGGCCATGGCCTCCAGCGTGCCGAACTGCTCCGCGATGACCAGCGGGGCGTGGTTGGGCAGCATCACTCCGCCCGAGCCGAGACGGATGCGGTCCGTGTGGGCGGCGAGATGGGCGAGGATCACGGCGGGTGAGGAGGAGGCCACGCCCGGCATGGAGTGGTGCTCGGCGACCCAGTAGCGGTGGTAGCCGCGCGCCTGAGCCAGGCGGGCGAGGGCGACGCCGGTGCGCAGGGCGTCGGTGGCGGTGCGCCCGGCGCCGACGGTGACCAGGTCAAGTACGGACAGGGGGACGGGGGCGGTGCCCTGTGCCGTGCCTCGGATCTCGTCCACCGGGTTGCCTCCTGTGTGCGTCGCGTCTCCTGCGCGACAAACAGGAGGCAGTCCCCGGTTATTCCCGGACCGGACGCCGCACCGGTCCGTCACACCTGGACGATGGGCTCCCTGCGGAAGAGGGTCCCCAGGGCCGGCGCGTTCACCCGGCGGTCCACCAGGCGCAGCGCCTCCCACACGGTGACCTGGTTCGCCGTGAGGACCGGCTTGGCCAGCTCCTGCTCCAGGGCCGTCAGGTGCGCGGCCGTATGGAGCGCGGTACCGGGCAGCAGCACGGCGTCGGCGTCGGCGTGGTCGCCCTCGCGTGCCAGCGCCAGCACCTCCTCCGCGCCCCAGCCGCCGGCCTCCGCCGCCGTGGTGACGCCCGCGCCGTGGACCGAGACCACGTCCGCGCCCGCCGACCGCAGGAACTCGGCGAACAGATGGGCGATGTCGTCCGGGTAGAACGCCGCGACCGCCGGCCGCCGGGCGCCGATCTCCCGTACCGCGTGGACGAAGGCGAAGGAGGTGGAGGAGGCCGGCGTCCCGGCCGCGCGGGCGAGGGTGCGCACCTGCGCGTGGGCGCCCTCCCAGCCGTACGCGAAGCTGCCGCCCGTGGACGCCCACAGCACCGCCTCCGCGCCGGTGAGCCGCAGGCCCTCGACGCCCGCCGCCAGCCGCTGTGGCGCGCCCGTCTCCCGCAGGACGTCGGCGCGGCAGACGTCCTCCCCGCTCTCGGTGTGGACGAGGTCCAACCGGATGTCGCTGCCCAGCAACTGCTCGATGCGCGGATAGTCGTCCTCGGCGAAGTGCCCCGGGTAGAGGAATCCGAGTGCCGTCATGCCCAGCCTTCCTGTCGTTCCGGCGGTGCGGGTCCCCGCCCCGCCGCCTTCTCCGGCAGGGCCTGAAGGGACCCCGTCGCCCGGGTACCCAGCCGGGGCGATGCCGCGCCCCGCGTCACCTGGTCGGCCGAGAGGCCCGGCCCGCGGCGCGCGCCGCCGGTGACCGGGGCCGGGGCTCACGGTTGCGACGGGGCCGGAACCGGCCGGAATACATCGCATGTTCCCGGGTAGCCGCGCGCCCATGGCTCCACCACGGACGAAGGACTCAGGAACACCCGGAACCACCCGTCGGGGACTGCTCGCCGGCGTCGCCGCCCTCGGCACGCTGGGTGCCGCAGGCTGCAGCCGCGTCGCCACGGCGTCGAGCACGCCCGGCGGCGATCTGCTCAGCCGGCTCAAGGCCCAGGGCGTCGTCCGGCTCGGCATCGCCGGCGAGATCCCCTTCGGCTACATCGACAGGAACGGCAAGCTCACCGGCGAGGCCCCGGAGTTGGCGAAAGTCGTCTTCAGACGCCTGGGCATCGACCGCGTCCAGCCCGTGCCGACCGAGTTCGGCTCGCTCATCCCCGGGCTGAACTCACAGCAGTTCGACGTCGTCTCCGCCGGGATGTACATCAACCCAGAGCGCTGCCAGCAGGTCATCTTCGCCGACCCCGACTACCAGATGCTCGACTCCTTCATCGTGCGCAAGGGCAATCCGAAGGGCCTGCACGACTACCGGGACATCGTCGAGAAGAAGGCGAAATTCGCCACCGGCACCGGATACGCCGAGATCCAGTACGCGGTCGACGCCGGCTACAAGGAGCGCGACATCCTGATCGTCCCCGACCAGGTCGCCGGGCTGAACGCGGTCGAGGCCGGACGCGCGGACGTGTTCGCCGGGACCGCGCTCACCACCCGCGAGGTCGTCAAGAAGTCCCGCAAGGCGGAGGCGACGAAACCCTTCACACCCCTCGTGAAGGGCCGGCCCCACATCGACGGCGGCGGCTTCGCCTTCCGGCCCGCCGAGACGAGGCTGCGGGACGCCTTCAACGCCGAGCTGAAGAAGATGAAGGCGAGCGGCGAGCTCTTCCGCATCCTGCGTCCGTTCGGCTTCACCGAGGCCGAGATGACCGACATGACCGCGAAGGAGCTGTGCCGCGGATGACCTCGGGACTGTGGGAACTCGTACTGACGGGGACCTGGACCACCGTCCAGCTCCTCGTGCTCAGCGCGCTGCTCGCGACGGCCGTCTCCTTCGCCGTCGGCATGGCGCGCACCCACCGGCTGTGGATCGTGCGCTTCCTCGCCGGTTTCTACACGGAGGTGTTCCGCGGCACCTCGGCCCTGATCATGATCTTCTGGGTGTTCTTCGTGCTGCCGCTCGCCTTCGGCTGGCAGCTGGTGCCGATGTGGGCGGGCACGCTCGCACTGGGCCTGACCTACGGGGCGTACGGCGCCGAGATCGTTCGCGGCGCCCTGAACGCCGTCGATCCGGCGCAGCGCGAGGGCGGCATCGCGCTGAGCTTCACGCCGTGGCAGAGGATGCGGAAGATCCTGCTGCCGCAGGCGGTGCCGGAGATGATCCCCCCGTTCTGCAACCTGCTGGTCGAACTGCTCAAGGGCACCGCGCTGGTCTCCGTCATGGGCATGGGCGACCTGGCGTTCAGCGGCAACCTGGTGCGGCTCGCGCTGCAGGAGAGCGCGCAGATCTACACGTACGTCCTGCTCATCTACTTCGTGATCGCCTTCCTCCTGACCCGGCTGATGCGAGGTCTCGAACACCGCCTCAAGGCCAGGGCCGGCGGGAGGGCGTTCGAGCCCGCCGTCCTCTCCCTGCGCCGAACCGACACCACCACGGTGGGAGGTGGTCTGTCGTGACCTGGGACTGGGGCGCCGTCCGCGACTTCATGCCGCACTTCCGGGACGGCCTGCTCGTCACCCTCCAGGCGCTGGCCCTCGGCTCGCTGATCTCGTTCGCCGTGGGGCTGGTGTGGGCGCTGCTGATGCGTGCGCCGACACGGTGGGTGCGCTGGCCGGTGGGGATCGTGACCGAGTTCATCCGCGACACCCCGCTGCTGGTGCAGCTGTTCTTCCTCTTCTACGTGCTGCCCGAGTGGGGGCTCGCCTTCTCCGCGCTGACCACCGGCGTCGTCGCGATCGGCCTGCACTACTCGACGTACACGATGCAGGTCTACCGCGCCGGGATCGAGGCCGTGCCCGCCGGACAGTGGGAGGCGGCCACCGCGCTGAGCCTGCCGCCACTGCGCACCTGGACCGCGGTGATCCTTCCGCAGGCGCTGCGCCGGGTCGTCCCCGCGCTCGGCAACTACGTGATCGCGATGCTGAAGGACACGCCGATGCTGATGGTGATCACCGTCCTCGACATGCTCGGCGAGGCGCGGCTGTTCGCACAGCAGCACTTCCAGTTCACCGAGCCGCTCACCGTCATCGGAGTGGCCTTCGTCCTGATCTCCTACCCCGCCTCCCTCCTCCTGCGAGCCCTGGAGCGACGTCTTGTCCGCTGACACCCCTCTGATGAAGGAACCCGACGCCCACGCCAACCCGCCGGCGGCCACCGGCGAGCTGATCCGCTTCGAGAAGGTCACCAAGCGCTTCGGCGACCACACGGTCCTCGACCGGCTCGACTTCTCGGTCGAGGCCGGCAGACATGTCACGCTGATCGGCCCGTCGGGATCCGGCAAGACGACGATCCTGCGGCTGCTGATGACGCTGGACAAGCCCGACGAGGGCACGATCACGGTGGGCGGGCAGCGGCTCTTCCCGGCCGCCGAGAAGCAGGTCCGGGAGATCCGGAAGAACATCGGCATGGTCTTCCAGCAGTTCAACCTGTTCCCCAACATGAAGGTGCTGCGGAACATCACCGAGGCGCCGGTCGCCGTCCTCGGCCTGTCCGCGGACGAGGCGGAGCAGCGGGCGCGCGAGCTGCTGGAACTGGTGGGGCTCAGCGACCACCTCGACAAGTATCCGAGCCAGCTCTCCGGCGGCCAGCAGCAGCGCGTCGCGATCGCCCGGGCGCTGGCGATGCGCCCCCAGGTCCTGCTGCTGGACGAGGTGACGTCCGCGCTCGACCCGGAGCTGGTCGCCGGTGTCCTCGACGTCCTCCGCGACATCGCTCGCACCACGGACATCACCATGCTGACCGTGACGCACGAGATGGGCTTCGCCCGGGACATCTCGGACCGGATCCTCATGTTCGATTCCGGCCGTGTCGTCGAGTCGGGAACCGCGGAGAAGATCTTCGGTTCCCCCGAGCACACACGCACGCGGGAATTCCTCAGCGCAGTGCTCTGACCACGACGGGTGAACGCGGCGGTCCGTCCTGGAACCATGCGACGGTTCATGACTCTGACATATGCCAGAGTGGCGCGGTCCTGCTGAGGAGGCCGGAAGCCGCCGCGGACTTCTTCGACACCCCCTCCCGGGAAACCGCCCGGGCCGTATCGTGGGGGAAGCCAAGCTGTCCCGTGAACGGCCCGAAAGCGCAGGGGGAGACCGTGGCGCTGACCCATGAGCCGACCGCCCCGTATCACTCGGCCCAAGACGCCCTGCGCCTCCTGGAGACGGTGGCCGGGCGCCCCGCCGGCGCCACCGACGCCGAGCTCGCCCGCGAGACCGGCTTCGGCACCCAGCGGCTGACCTCGCTCCTGCGGATGCTGCGCAGGGAGGGCTATGTCGAGCAGGCCGCCGACGGCGCGTACGTCGCCGGGGCGGCCCTCGGCCGCCTCGGCTCCGCCCACGGCCGCGAGCAGGCGCTGGGTGAGAAGCTCCAGCAGACCCTCGACCGGCTGCGGGACTCGGTGGGTGCCGCGATCTACATGAGCCGCTACATCGACGGCGAGGTCCTGGTCACCCAGCACGCCGAGAGCCCGGCGGCCCCCGCCGTGCACGAGTGGGTGGACTTCCGCTCCTCGGCCCACGCCAGCGCGGTCGGCAAGAGCCTGCTCGGCCAGCTCGACCTCAACGGCCGCCGGGACCACCTGGCCCGCCACAAGATGGCCCGGCTCACCTCGCGGACGATCACCAGCGAGAAGGTGCTGCTGTCCCGCCTCGACGCCCATCCCCCGACGGTCCCGGTGCTCGACCTGCAGGAGTACGCGGTGGGCACGGTCTGCGCGGCCGTCCCGATCACGGCCGGTTCCTCGGTCGGCTGCCTCGCGCTGTCCCTGCCGGTGGAGCACGCGCACCGCCTGCGGCAGGCGGCGGACCGGCTGAACCGGGGGGCGGCCCCCGTCCTGCTCTCCCTGGCGATCTGAGGTGGTCCGGAGCACACCTGCGGACCAGGTAGTATTTCTTTTGTCGCCACACGCGAGAGCGAACAGCGACGGAGTCTGCGCCGCTAGCTCAGTTGGTTAGAGCAGCTGACTCTTAATCAGCGGGTCCGGGGTTCGAGTCCCTGGCGGCGCACGGTGACGGTGGCGACCCATGTTCGCGGAAAGCGCGAACATGGGTCGCCACCGTCGTTCTTGCGCGTCTTCGCCGCGCGTCGTGGGGGCTTCGCCACCCACGCCCCCTCGCCGGGGGCGCCGCCCGGTGCGATGCGCCCGGGGGTCGGCCACCCGCACCCCGTCCCCGTCGGCCGCCGGTGCCGTCCCGCCGCTACCGCCCGAGCAGGTCCTCGCGGCCCCGAGCCCGGTACTGCGCGACCAGGTGCGCGACGTCCGTCTCCGTCAGGCGGCGGTATCCCTGTTCCCCGGGGGACGCCACCACACCGGGTCCGGGCAGCGGAAACCCTCCCTCCGGAGTCCCACGCGGTGGATCTTGTTGGTGGCGGTGACCGGCATGCGGTCCGTGATGCGCACAAAGCGGGGCGCCATCTTGGTGCCCAGGTCCGGCTGGGCGGCGAGGAAGCCGGCGAAGGCCGCCGCGTCGAAGACAGCCCCACGCCTGAGCGCCAGCGCCGCCATCACCTGGTCCCCCGCCACCGGGTCCGGCACCGCGTACACCGCCACGGCCGCCGCGTCCCCGTACCGGGCGAGGATGTTCTCGATCACCGCGGCGGCCAGGTTCTCGCTGTCGACGCGGAGCCGGTCGTCGGTGCGGCCCGCGAAGTAGAGGAAGCCGTCGGCGTCCCGGTAGAAGAGGTCGCCGGTCCAGTACCAGCCGCCGCGCCGCCGCGCCGCGTCCGCGGCCGGGTTGCGCCAGTAGCCCTCGAACGGGCTGGGGCCGCGGTTGACCAGCTCTCCTATGGCCTCGTCGCCGTTCAACAGACGGCCGTCCGCACTGAGGGCGGCGGGCGGGCACTCCCTCCGGGTCTCCGGGTCGACGACGGCGAGGTCGTCGCCGGGCGCCGCCCTGCCGATCGCCCCGGCGGGAGTGCCCGGGACGCGCTGGACGGCGGCACCGCCCTCGGAGGATCCGTACCCCTCCACCAGCCGCACCCCGAAGCGTCTTTCGAAGGCGGCGGCGTCGACGGCGCCCGCCTCCGTGCCGAAGCCGAGCCGCAGCGGGTTGTCCCGGTCGTCGGGCCGCTCCTCGGTGGCCAGCAGGTACTGCACGGCACGCCCGACGTAGGTGAAGTACGTCGCCCCGTACGCCCGTACGTCGTCCAGGAACCCGGACGCCGAGAAGCGCCGCCGGAGTGCGATCGCGGCGCCCGAGGCGAGTGCCGGGGCCCAGTCGGCGATGACCGCGTTGCCGTGGAACATCGGCATGCAGATGTAGTGCACGCCGTCGGCGCCCAGCCCGAAGTGGCCGGACAGCGACCGGCCGGCCGCCGCGAGCCGTCCCTGGGTGCAGATCGCGGCCTTGGGGGCGCCGGTGGACCCGGAGGTGAAGTACAGCAGGAGGCGGTCGGCCGGGGTGGCCTTCGAGGCGTGGGGTCCGGCGTCCGCGTAGCCGGCGACGAGGTCCGCGTAGGCGTCCGTGTCGGTCACCAGCAGCCGCACCCCCGGCAGGTCCAGCCCGTCGAGGAGGGCGAGGTGGGTGCGTTCGGTGACCAGGACCCGGCACTCGGTGTGCAGGATGTCGCGGGCCAGCTCCGCTCCCCGCCGGGTGGGATTGATCCCGGCGACGGCCGCGCCCGCCAGGGCCGCGGCGCTCAGCCACAGCGGATACTCCGGAGTGTTGTCGAGCAGCACCCCGAGATGCGGCTCGGCGTCCGGCGGCAGCAGATCGGCGAGCAGCGCGGCCCGGGCCGCCGCCCCCGCGGCCACCTCGTGGTGGCTGAGCGCCCGCCCTTCGAACCACAGCCCCGGCCGGTGGTCGTCCCACCGCTCCCGCACCAGCTCCGCGACGGTACCCCTCGTGGACTCCATGAAGTCGCAAGGTAATTGACGGAGCGTCAGATGTGGAGGGGCCAGACCGGACCGGGTGCGGCACCCCGGGCCGGTCCGCGGCGCGTCACGGCATGCCGGCGAACGGCCCGTCCGCCGAGGAGAGCTCGGCGAACGTGACCAGGAAGCCGACGCAGAACAGGACGACCACCGAGAGGAACACCAGGACGCCCGCCGCGCCTGCCAGCACCTTCGCCGGGGCCGGGGCGTGGGCGGTGGCCCGTTCGGGGCGGGCCTGCGTGTAGTGGACGGTGACGATGTCCCCCTCCACGGTGGTCCGCGGTCCGTTCGCCTCCTCGAAGCGGACCGGCCGGCCCTCGCGGGTGGTGAACTCGTAGACGTGGTGCAGGGTCGTGGTCGCGGACGTGTCGCCGCCGCCGCTGGTCGTGGTGTACGTGCTCAGACAGCGCGCCTCGGCGGTCAGGCCGCTGTTCCAGTTGCTCCTCAGCTGGAGCGAGCGGCGGACCGTCACGGCCGCCATGGCCAGTGCCCCGGCGATGATGATGCCGGGCACCACGTAGAAGAAGAGGTCCACGGTTCCCCCCGTTGTCGGCAGACTCCACGCACGCCGCCATGGTCATCTCGGCGATGTCGGCGTGCGTGGAACGTACCCGCCCCGGGCGCCGGTGCCCCTCAAGGGAGGCTCAGAAAGCAGCCGCGGGACGGAATCGGGACGGGACGCCGCTCAGAACGTGACGTCCGCGCACGAGTAGAACGCGTTGCCCGTGTCCGCGATCGTCCACACCCCGAGGATGATGTGGTGCCCGCTCAGCCCGGTCGGCAGGGCACCGGTGTGGGTGAGCGTCGACGGCGGGCGCTGACCGTTGTAGGGCACCGTCAGGAACGGGGTGGTGTTGAGGTCGGCCCTGGTCAGGGCATGGTTCTGGTTCCAGCCCTGCCTTGTGACGTAGTACGTGAAGTCGGTCGTGGCGTGCATGGCGGTGAACTGCCAGCGGAAGGTGTAGCGCTGCCCTCCGGTCACCCTGGTCGTCGGCCAGTCCGCACCCGAGGGCGTCTTCGGCTGGTCGAGTGCGCCGAAGTTGGTGTGGTTCGCCGAGCAGATCCGGCCGTCGTCCGGGCCGGCCGCCGGGAAGCCCTTCGGGCCCTCGACGCTCTGCGGCTCCCACTGGATGTCACCGCACCCCGAGACGATGCCGCCGTTGGCCGCGCACATCTTCTGCCGGCTGAGGGGCTGGTCGGTGTAGCCGTGGGCGTCGGCGCCGCCGGTGGAGAGCACGAAGGCTCCGGCGGTCGTGAGGCCCAGCACGGCGGCGTACAACTTGGTCCTTGTGCGCATGCTGCCGCTCCTGGAGAAGGTGGGGAGATTCCTGAGCCGTGCAGGTCTAGACCAAGTGTCAGATTATTGCCGTGAGTTGAACATGTCCATACCAATGGCACACGGTTTTCAGGCCCCGTCGGCCGTGTGCCCGGCACAGAGCGCCACCGTCAGGTCCTTCACCAGCGCCTTGCGTTCGGGGTCGTCGACGTCGATCAGGCCGCGCACGGTCAGCAGGGCCACCATGTCCTCGACCGCGTCGGCCACCGAGCCGAGCACCGCCTCGCGGTGGCGCGCGTCGAGCGCGGCGATGCTGCGGCGCTGTATCCGCGCGGCGGCCTCGGGCCCGTACTCGATCCGGGTCGGCTGCACCGCGAACACCTCCAGGCCGGCCGGCGCCACATCCGCCACCACTCTGCGGGTCAGCAGATCGCCGACCGCCTCGGCGTTGCCCAGGCTCGGCACCTCCCGTATCACGAACGGCTCCACCGGCACCTGCGGCAGCATGCGCGCGAGCGCCGACGCGACGCAGTCCCGCAGATAGGCCGGGTGGTCCTCGACGCCGAACACGGCGCGCGCGCTGTCCTTGACCCGCCAGGTCACCAGCACGGTCACGCGCAGCGCGACACCGTTGGCGTCGACCGCGGCCATCGGCTCGCTGTGCCAGTGCCGCAGCCGCACGTCGAC
The DNA here is from genome assembly GCF_055632315.1 of Streptomyces sp. PSU-S4-23. Classification (NCBI taxonomy): domain Bacteria; kingdom Bacillati; phylum Actinomycetota; class Actinomycetes; order Kitasatosporales; family Streptomycetaceae; genus Streptomyces; species Streptomyces sp. PSU-S4-23. The sequence goes on from NZ_JBVMUU010000002.1 coordinate 3,270,820, forward strand.
CCGGCGGCGCAGCACCAGCGGGTTGATCCACATCAGCCCGGTACGGCGGACCGTGCCGCGGTAGCGCCCGAACAGATCGAGCACCCAGGCACGGCCCGTGCGCCCGCGCGCGAGCCCGCCGAACCCGAGGAGGCCGAGCGCGCCCGCCCCCGCGTACGCGACCAGTTGCGCGGGGCCGAGCCCCGCCCCGGCGCCCGCCGGAAGCTCCAGCGTGTACACGGCGGCCGGCGACAGCAGGCCCGCCCACCACGAGACGGCCGCGCAGCCGCCCAGTCCGCACAGACCCGCGATCACCCCCGCCGCCCCGGGCAGCACCCGCGCGGGCCGCTCGGCCAGGTCGGGGTCGACGACGGGCACCCGGCGCGCCGGCGGCGGGCCGGGCCGGCGCACCCGCGGCTGCTCGCCGGTGCCCAGCCGCCGCCCCACGACGGCCGGAGCGAGCGGCACGGCGACCGACTCGGGGTCGTCCCGGAACAGCAGGTGCACCGGGATCTCGGTGGTCGCCTCGCTCTGGATGAGCCGGGCGGACCGGGTCTCGGCGCCGTCCGGCGCCCCCTCGGACTCCGGCGTGTGCGATGCCGTCGTGTTCACCTGTGCCTCCGGGTCAGGAGAACAGCCGTCGCCAGGTCTCCGGTCCCGGGCGGCCGTCGGCGGAGTCGCCGTCGAAGCCCTGGACCCGCTGGAACGCCTCGACGGCACGCCGGTCCGCCTCGTCCCAGCCCGGCCCCGGCCCCTGCGGGTAGTAGGAGCCGAAACCCTTCTTGATCAGCTGCTGGCCCAGCCGGGTCACATAGGGGTTGTCCGCACCCGGCCGGAACATGTCCGGGCCCGGATAGCCGGGCACCACGGACGCGGCGGCGGGGGGCCCGGCGGGCGTCACGGGAGTCCCGGCGGGCGCCCCCGCAGGGGTACCGGCGGACGCCGCCGCAGGAGTCCCGGCAGGCACCCCCGCAGGGGTACCGGCGGACGCCGCCGCAGGAGTCCCGGCAGGCACCCCCGCAGGGGTTCCAGCGGGCGCCCCCGCAGGAGTCCCGGCAGGCACCCCCGCAGGGGTACCGGCGGACGCCGCCGCAGGAGTCCCGGCAGGCACCCCCGCAGGGGTTCCAGCGGGCGCCCCCGCAGGAGTCCCGGCAGGCACCCCCGCAGGGGTACCGGCGGACGCCGCCGCAGGAGTCCCGGCAGGCACCCCCGCAGGAGTCCCGGTCGGGTTCACGCCCGGTGGGTGTACGACGGAGGTCCCGGGGGCGTTCGTCGCGGGAATGTCCACGCCCGCCCTCTGCAGCAGGTATCTCCAGGTCACCGGCCCCGGCAGCCCGTCCGCGGCCGCCCCCGTCCAGCCCTGGGCCCGCTGGAACGCCGCGACGGCGCGCCGGTCCGCCTCGGACCAGCGCGAGCCGGGGCCCTCGAGGTAGAACCGGGCGCCGCCGCGCGCGACGAGGAGACCGCCGAGCCGGGTGACGTTCCCGTTGTCGGCGCCCGGGCCGAAGGCCGCGGACGGGAAGGGGACCGGCAGGACGGGGGACGTGGCGGCGGCGACCGTGGCCGGAGCGCCCTTGGCGCCGGTCGCGCTCTCGCTGACACCCTTGTAGCGGTAGGGCACGTAGCGGTTGGAATTGGACCAGTAGGCGTACGGGGTGGCCTGCCGCCGGGCTACCGGCGGGGTCTCCTCATAGGCGATGTAGGACGTGTGGGTGTAGTCCGTCCAGCCGCCGAAGATGACGACGTGTGACCCCTTCTCCGGGTTGCTCTTGTTGTGGAAGAGGAGGATGTCGCCGGGCTGCAGTTCCTCCTTGGAGATCCGGACACCGAATTTGTTGAGGCTGCCCGTCCATTCGTTGCTGCCGAGGTTCCAGGCCATCGAGACGAAGCCCGAGCAGTCCTGCCGGTAACCGTCCGACCAGTACTTGTTCATGTCGTACGGAACCGCGGCCGCGACCCACGTCTTGGCCCGCCTGATGATCTGCGCCCGGGTGGTGCTGGGCAGGGCGGCCGAGGCCGGCGCCCCGCTCGGGCCTCGCAGCGGTGCGGACTGGCCCTGCGGGGTGTCGGGCAGCCCGTCGTCCGCGGGCACGCCCGGCTCCGGCGGCGCGTAGACGGCGGCGAGGGCAGGCATGGCGGGGCTCATGCCGAGGACCGTGCCCACCGCGGCGGCCAGCAGAACGGCCTTGCGGACCGTCGGGCGACCGCGCGCGCCCCGGCGGCCGTCGGCCCGGGAGTGCGAAGGGCTGACGGGCCGCCAGGGGCCGCGGCCCCCTCGACCGCGGCCGCTCGTGGGATCGGATTCCTCGAACACCGGAGTCTCCATGCGATACCCCTTACACGTTCTGTCCATATTCGGATGATATGTCCTCAATTCTGCATGCCCGTCAGTTTTCCAACTCTCCACCCGAACCGCATACTGACGGGCCGAACGATGTACGCCACACCCACCCCATCGGCCCCGCCGCCCGGCCCCCGGCCCCGTGCCGGACGCAGCCGCCCCCGGCGGTTCGGGAGCACCCGTCGATGTCGGGTAAAGTTCTCCGGGTCAGCGGGCGCCGCTAGCTCAGTTGGTTAGAGCAGCTGACTCTTAATCAGCGGGTCCGGGGTTCGAGTCCCTGGCGGCGCACCACCGAAAGGCCCCTCGCGCAAGCGGGGGCCTTTTCGCGTCCGCACACCGGAGAACCACACGATCGGCCGGAAACCCGGCCCCGCCGGGACCGACCACGCCTTTCACGCCACCCTCCGTCCGGCCGATGCGCCACAGGACCCGAAGGTCACCCGCCGGCAGCGCCGGGAGATCCTCCACGCGGTGCGATCCGGGGATTCCGTTCGAGCGGAGGAGGCCGCGACGGGGCACTTCCTCAACATCCGTACTCGGCTGACATCAACTGCCCCAGAAGGCTCCAACAAGCATCCGAATGAGCGGTTATGACCGGTAAACACCGCGTTTCCTGTCTTGCGATCACGCCGGACGCCGTAGAACCCTGAGGTGTCAGGGCTGCCGTACGACGGCAGTCGGGGGCTGGGCCGGTTGCCTGCGCGGGGATGGGGGTCCCGCCTGGACGGATGCCGAGGGGGGCGTCCCTGCAACCGGGAGGTCGCGCATCCACGTCTCGCTGACTGTGAGTGACGTGGTGGCGCCGACCTGTCACTGATCCGTCCGCCACGGCCGTGGGGGGCCACCGCGGACGACACGAACGAGGAACACACGCACGGGGGTGCGTGCGGGGGGATGACTCATGACGTCCACGGGTGCCCGGCAGAACGTCGACTCGTCACAGACCACCCAGCTCAGGGTGCCGTCGTACCGGACCGGCCACACCGGCAGCTTCCACCGGATCAGGAAGACCCTGCCGAGATACGACTACGAGCACTACAGCCGGCTGGCGGGACCGCTCACCCAGCCGGATCCGGAGGGGCCGTACCGGGTCCGGTACCGCTCACTGCTCTCGCAGGAGCCGCATCGCATCCGCGCCGCCCTCATGCTGGGCGCCGCGCCGCTGCTGTCGCTGGTCCTGCTCGGCTGGCTGCTCCAGCCCGAGCACTGGACCGCACGCGCCTATCCCCAGCACGCCTTCCTGCCGGCCCTCGACGTCGTCATGCTCGTCTCGATCGGTCTGATCGAGTTCTTCCGCTGTATGAACGTGCTCTCGAACGCGCACGCGACGCTGGTCGCCCGCGACCCGATCCCGGTGGTGCCCGAGACCGGTACGAGAGTGGCCTTCCTCACCACGTACGTCCCCGGCAAGGAACCGCTGTCGATGGTGACCAGGACCCTGGAGGCGGCCGTACGGCTGCGGCACCGGGGCCTGCTGCACGTCTGGCTCCTCGACGAGGGCGACGACCCGGAGGTCAAGGCGGTCTGCGAGCGCCTGGGCGTGCACCACTTCACCCGCAAAGGCGTCGAACGCTGGAACCGCCCCAAGGGCCCGCACCGCGCCAGGACCAAGCACGGCAACTACAACGCCTGGCTGGAGGCGCACGGCGAGGCCTACGACTACTTCGCCTCCGTGGACACCGACCACGTGCCGCTGCCCAACTACCTGGAGCGGATGCTGGGCTACTTCCGCGACCCGGACGTCGGCTTCGTCATCGGCCCGCAGGTGTACGGCAACTACGAGGCCTTCGTCACCAAGGCCGCCGAGTCGCAGCAGTTCCTCTTCCACGCGCTGATCCAGCGCGCCGGCAACCGCTACGGCGCCCCGATGTTCGTCGGCACCTCCAACGCCGTACGGATATCGGCGCTCCGGCAGATCGGCGGTCTGTACGACTCGATCACCGAGGACATGGCGACCGGCTTCGAGATGCACCGCCACCGCAATCCGGCCACCGGGAAGAAGTGGAAGTCGGTCTACACCCCGGACGTGCTGGCGGTCGGCGAGGGCCCCGGCGCCTGGACGGACTTCTTCACCCAGCAGCTGCGCTGGTCCCGGGGCACCTACGAGACGATCCTCAAGCAGTACTGGAAGGGCTTCTTCTCGCTGCCGCCGGGCAAGCTCTTCAACTACACCATGATGATCGTCTTCTATCCGATGTCGGCGGTCAACTGGATCCTCGCGTCGTTGAGTTGTGCGCTGTTCTTCGGGCTGGGCGCCTCGGGCGTGAACATCGACCCCACGGTCTGGCTGATGCTCTACGGCAACGCCTCGGCGCTTCAGATCGGCCTGTACGTCTGGAACCGCCGGCACAACGTCTCGCCGCACGAGCCGGAGGGCTCCGGGGGTGTGGCCGGCATGGTGATGTCGGCGCTGTCCGCACCGGTCTACGCCCGCTCGCTCATGGACGCCGTACTGCGCCGCAGGAGCAGGTTCGTGGTCACGCCCAAGGGCGATTCGGCGAGCCCCGACACGCTGCTGGGGACCTTCCGGATCCACCTGTTCTTCCTTCTGGTCTTCGGCGGCTCCATCGTCGCGGGCTTCCTCTTCGGCCACGCCCACCCCGCGATGATCACCTGGGCCTCGATCGCCATGCTGATCACGGCCTCGCCCATCGCCGTGTGGCGCTGGACGCTGCGGCAGGACAGGAGGAACGCGGCCGCCGCGGACGAGCCCCGGGACGCGGCGGTGACGGCGCAGCAGGCCGCCGGCGCGCACGCGCCGGGGCAGCGACCCGCATGGTCCGGACACGAGGGCCCTGAGCAGACCGTGCGGATCGCTCTCGGGGGGCGCGAGAAATGACAGACCAGTCCGGCCGCCGCCGTGCACGTCGTCTTGTGATCGGCACGGCCGTCGCCCTCGCACTGGCCGGGATGAACGGGCCGTGGCTGTACCGCTTCGGGACGGAGCGGTACCACGAGTACACGATCAACAAGCCCGAGTACAAGGCCGAGAACGGTCACTGGCAGATCGTCGAGTTCCCCGAGCAGTACCGGCAGGACACCATTCACGCGGCGCTCCTGCACACCGGCAAGGTGCTGCTGATCGCGGGCTCGGGCAACAACCAGGAGAACTTCGACAAGAAGAAGTTCGACACCCGCGTCTGGGACCCCGTCAGGAACACGATCAAGAAGATCCCCACGCCCAAGGATCTGTTCTGCACCGGTCACACCCAACTGGCCGACGGCAAGCTGCTGATCGCGGGCGGCACCAAGCGGTACGAGAAGCTGAAGGGTGACGTCACCAAGGCCGGCGGCCTGATGATCGTCCACAACGAGAACCCCGACAAGCCGGTCACGCTGCCCGCGGGCACCCGGTTCACCGGCAGGGCGAACCACAGGACCTTCGTCTCCAAGGACCCCGTCCTGGTGCCGCGCGCGAAGAAGGTCTTCGACAGGACCGGCAGGTTCCTGCGCAACGACCCCGGTCTCGGCCGCATCTACGTCGAGGCGCAGAAGAGCGGCTCACGGTACGAGACCGGCACACAGGACAACTACCGCATCCAGGGCCTGACCGGCGTCGACGCCCGCAACACCTACGGCATCGCGCAGAAGCTCGCCCTCGACAAGAAGGACTTCCAGGGCATCCGCGACTCCTACGAGTTCGACCCGGTCGCCGAGAGGTACATCAAGGTCGACCCGATGCACGAGGCCCGCTGGTACCCGACGCTCACCACCCTCGGCGACGGCAGGATCCTCAGCGTCTCCGGGCTCGACGACATCGGGCAGCTGGTCCCGGGAAAGAACGAGGTCTTCGACCCCAGGACCCGCACGTGGGCGTACACCGAGAAGATCCGGCAGTTCCCGACGTACCCGGCGCTGTTCCTGATGCAGAACGGCGAGGTCTTCTACTCGGGTTCCAACGCGGGCTACGGACCGGACGACGTGGGCCGCGACCCCGGCATCTGGGACGTGGACACCAACACGTTCACCAAGGTGCCCGGGCTCGGCGATCCCACCATGATGGAGACCTCCGGCACCGTGCTGCTGCCGCCCGCGCAGGACGAGAGGTTCCTGGTGATCGGCGGCGGCGGAGTGGGCGAGTCGAAGCTGTCCAGCAAGAAGACGCGGCTGATCGGCCTCAAGGCGAAGAACCCGCGCTTCGTCGACGGGCCCTCCCTGGAGAAGGGCACCCGCTACCCGCAGTCCTCGGTCCTGCCCGACGACACGGTGCTGGTCTCCGGTGGCTCCGAGGACTACCGCGGGCGAAGCGACTCCAACATCCGCCAGGCGCGCGTCTACCACCCGGACACCAACACGTTCCAGCGGGTCGCCGACCCCCTGGTCGGCCGCAACTACCACTCGGGCTCGATCCTGCTGCCCGACGGCCGCGTGATGTTCTTCGGCTCCGACTCGCTGTACGGCGACAAGGCCAACACCAGGCCGGGCACGTTCGAGCAGCGCATCGAGATCTACACGCCGCCGTATCTGTACCGGGACGCGCGGCCCTCCCTGTCGGGCGGCCCGCGGACCATCGCGCGCGGCGCGTCGGGCACGTTCACCTCCCGGCACGCGGCGACCATCAAGAAGGCCCGGCTGATCCGCCCGAGCGTGTCGACACACGTCACGGACGTCGACCAGCGCTCGATCGCGCTGGACTTCACGACGTCGGGGACCAGGATCACGGTGACCGTCCCGAAGAACCGCAATCTGGTCCCGTCGGGCTGGTACATGCTGTTCGTGGACGACGACCAGGGAACGCCCAGCACGGCGCAGTGGGTCAGGGTTCCCTAGGTCCTGTCGTCGGCACACGGGGGGCGCCCTCCGGAGCGGAGGGCGCCCCCCGTCACGCCGGGGGAGACCAGGTGCCGCCCCCGGCCAGAGCGAGCGCGTAGTCCGCCCACCAGTCCCCGGCCTTCGGTCCCCCCTTGCAGGTGCCGTCCGACTCGCCGGGGCGCTTGACCCACAGGTACGCGTCCACCAGCGGGTCCGCCGTCCTGGTCGTCGGGGCCTCGCCCAGGGCCCGGCCCGGCGGATTGCACCAGCGCTGCCGCGGATCGCCTTGCGTGTAGGGCCCGTTGCCGTTGCGGCTCGTGTCGATCACGAAGTGCTTGCCGCCGGTCTTCGCCGACAGCTGCTTGCCGTACGCGATCGAGTCCCCGGTCGAGTAGAAGTTGGAGACGTTCACCGCGAAGCCGTCGGCCCGGTCGACGCCGGCCCGCTGGAGCGGCTGGAAGATCTGGTCGGGATGCTGCCAGCCCGCGTTGCCCGCGTCCAGGTACACCGACGTGTTCTTCAGCGCCTTGAGGGTGGTGATCGCGCCCTTGAGCAGGTCGTAGCGCTCCTCGTGGAACTGGCCCGGCGTGCAGCCGTCCACCATGTGCAGCACCGCGTCCGGCTCGAGGATCACCGTGGCGTGCCGGTCGCCGATCCCCCGGGCCACACCGTCGATCCACGTCCGGTACGCGTCGCCGTCCGCGGCGCCGCCCTGCGAGAACTGCCCGCAGTCGCGGTGCGGCACGTTGTAGAGGACCAGGATCGCGGTCCGGTCCGCCCTCTCCGCGGCCTCGGTGAACCCCTGTGCCTCCGCGGCAGGGTTCTCCGGCCCGATCCACTCCCCCGTCGGCTGCTCGGCGATCCTCCTGATCCGGTCCGCCTCGGCCGTCCTCCCGGCCTTCTCGTACGCGGCGACCTGCCGGGCCGCGTTCCCGTCCGGGTTGACCCAGAACGGGTCCGCGGACTTCGGCCGCTGGCCGATCCCGGCGCCCCCGTCGCCCTTCGTGTCCCCGCCCCCGGATGAACACCCGGCCAGCAGCACCGCGGCCCCCACCGCCGCCGCGGCCCATGCCCCCGCACCCCTCGTCCCGTACATCCAACTCCCCCTTGGGTGTACCGTCTTACCCCCAATCGTGACATACCTCCGCGCCCCCCACGACGCCGTCGGGGCCTTGTCGGAGACCTGTTACAGCCGGCCTTCCCGGCCGCCGGCCTTCCGCCGCACGCCGCACGCCGCCCCCCGCACGCCGCCCGCCGGAGACGTCAGCGCCCGCCGCCCGTCAGATACGCGGACACCACCACGTTCGCGGTGTACGAACGGCTCGCCCGGTCGAACCTGCCGCCGCAGGTGATGAGCCGCAGCTCGGCCCGGCCCGGCTGCCGCGTCCCGTACGCCTGACGGGCATCGAAGCGCTCGCGGTCGAGGACCTTGACGTCCTCCACCGTGAACTCGGCGACGCGGCCGTCGTCGCGGACCACCCGCACCTTCGCCCCGGAACGCAGCGTGCTCAGCTTGTAGAAGACGGCGGGCTTGGTCTCGGTGTCGACGTGCCCGACGAACAGCGCGGTCCCGGCGGCCCCGGGTTTCACTCCTCCCGCGTACCACCCGACCACGCCGGGCTGGTCGAAGGGCGGCGGCTCGATCGCGCCGTTCCGGTCCAGGCCGCGCGCCACGACGGGCGCCTGCACCCGTATCACGGGGATGTCGACCCGCAGCGGCACGGCCCGCCCCAACGGCTCGACCGCGGGCGGCAGTCCCGCGTCGGGCGGCCGGCCGGCGGCGGCCATGTCACCGGTCGTCGGCGCGGAGATCCCCTGGCGTACGTCGGTCACCTCCCGGCCCCACAGCCACAGCCCGAGCAGCAGGACCACCCAGGCGACGCCCATGAGCAGCCGCCCGGTACCGGAGGAACTCTCGTGCTCGGACACGGTTCACTCCGCGCGGGGGTCCCGGCGGGTCCCCCGGACGGCGACCGCGACGGCGGCGGCGCCCACCAGCACGAGACCGAAGACCGCCTGCCGGACGCCGGGTCCGCCGTCCCGGGCCCCGGAGGACGTGACGCGCGCCGTACCGCCACCGCCCGCGGGCACCGGCGCGACCGGTGAGGAGAGGGCGGACGGCGAGCGCGGCACACTGCCCGACTCCCGGCCGGCGGGGGTCGGGGTCGGCGGAGCCAGCGGGGGCCTCGGAGCAATCGGCGGCGTCTGAGGCATCGGGGACGCCGGGGCGGGCGGGAGGACCGGGCCGGTCGGGGCGGCGGCCTTGGCTCCGCCGACGGTGAGCAGGCCCCTCACCTGCCGGCCGTCGCAGCCGGCCGCGACCGCGTACTCGAACACGGCCGACGCGGCCATGCCCGTCGTGGCTGCCATGCCCGTCGTGGCTGCCATGCCCGTCATACCTGTCGTGCTCGTCGTGGCCGTCGTGGCCGTCGTGGCCGTCGTGGCCGTCGTGCCGGAGCACCCGCGTACGGCCGGCCGGGCATCGGTGGCGGGTGCGGGGGACGCCGGGGTCAGGAAGACGCCCCGCGCACCGGCCGCGTACGCGGCGGGCGCGAGGGCGACCGCGATGACGGCCCCCGCACACAGAGTGAGCCGTAGTGAACGCATCGTGAACCTCCCGATACCAGGAGACTCCCCCTCCGGACACTCCGGCGCATCCGGACGGAACCCTCGACTACTCCGTACGGGGCCGCTCGCTGCGCCGGATGGCGTCCGCCTTTAGGCCGTGCGGTCCTCACGGGGCGGGGGCCGCCGTGAGCCGTCAGACGAGGTCGACGAGGTCCGCGATCGAGGGCACGACGTGGGAGGGGCGGTAGGGATACCGGTCGATCTCCTCCGGCGTGGTCAGCCCGGTGAGCACCAGGAACGTCTGCATCCCGGCCTCCATTCCGGCCAGGACGTCGGTGTCCATCCGGTCGCCGATCATCGCGCTGCTCTCGGAGTGCGCCCCGATCGTGTTCAGCCCGGTCCGCATCATCAACGGGTTCGGCTTGCCCGCGAAGTACGGCTGCTTGCCGGTCGCCTTGGTGATCAGCGCCGCGACCGCGCCGGTGGCGGGCAGCGGACCCTCGGTGGACGGGCCGGTCTCGTCGGGGTTGGTGCAGATGAAGCGAGCCCCTGCCCTGATCAGCCGGACCGCCTTGGTCATGGCCTCGAAGGAGTAGGTACGGGTCTCGCCGAGGACCACGTAGTCGGGCTCGTGGTCGGTCAGGACGTAGCCGATGTCGTGCAGCGCCGTGGTCAGGCCGGCCTCGCCGATGACGTACGCCGTGCCGCCGGGCCGCTGGTCGTCCAGGAACTGGGCGGTGGCCAGCGCCGAGGTCCAGATGCTCTCGGCCGGCACGTCCAGCCCCATGCGGCGCAGCCGGGCGTGCAGGTCGCGCGGGGTGTAGATGGAATTGTTGGTGAGCACCAGGAACGGCTTGCCGGATTCGCGCAGCTTCTTGAGGAAGGAGTCGGCACCGGGGATCGGGACACCCTCGTGGATGAGCACACCGTCCATGTCGGTGAGCCATGAGGCGATGGGCCTGCGCTCTGCCATGTGCGATCTCCTGCCGTACGCAACGGGGAACCGGGGACGCCCGCATGGCGGCGGGTGCCCAGGGCCCCAGCGTAATCAGGGCCGGTCCGCCCCGATCCCGACGGGCCTGCCCCGGCTTTTGCGGGCCTGCCCCGGCTTGCGGGCACGCACCGCCTTGCGGACATACACCGGGCCGGCGGGCGGTCTCAGCGGCGGCGCAGCAGGAAGGGGCAGGCCGCGATGAGGCCACCGCCCGCCACCAGGAGCAGGCCGACGGTCGTCGGACTGATGCCGTGCGGCGGCTGCGGCCCGGTGTTGGCCAGTTCCTTGCCCACGGGGCTGTGCAGGGCGCTGGGCGCGAGTGAGGTCGGGGGTGGGGCCGAGAGGGGGGACGAGGAGGAGGACGAGGAGGACGAGGGTGCGTGCGAGGGTGACGGCGGACCGGACGCCGGTGGCGTCTCCGCTTGGACGCCGGCATGACCGTCCCCGCTCCCGATCCGGAACCGGTAGTAGTTCGACTCGCCGACCCAGTCCCCGTCGCCGCCCTGGCGCTGCACGATCGCGGCCTTCGCCATGACGTCGTTCGGCTTGGTGCCGGGCGCGAGCGTCAGCCGCACCTTCACGGCGAGCGTCTGCCCCGGCGCGACCGTGAACCCGGGGAAGCCGTCGTCGAACGCGCCGACCAGTTCGTCCCTGGCCGTGTGTTCGAAGGTGACCGGGTGCGAGCGGCCCCCGTCGAAGAACTCGAGCTTGGGCTGGGCGACCGTCAGCGTGCGCTTGAAGTCGACGAGGACGACCACCGGATGGATGCCCCCGCAGGGTTGCGCGGTCGTGTTCTTGAGGTCGATGAACCACGTTTGGCCGGCGCCGCCGGGCTCGTAGGTGTCTGGACCGCCGTGGATGCGGGTGGTCAGGGGGAAGGCCCGGTCCGTAGGCGTGACGCAGGCGGACTGCCGGCCGGCGAGGGCCGCGCCGGGCGGGGCCGCACCGGGCGGGGCCGCACCGGGCGGGGCCGCACCGGCGACGGTCTGTGGAAGGAGGGCGGTGGCGGCGAGTGCGAAGGGCAGGACCAGGAACAGTCGAAACAGTCGCATGACATTATGACCGGCCATCAGTGCGGGCCTCCGGGGCACGCCACGCCCGGAGAGCCGGAGCCGACGGCCCAAGTCCCCTCGATCAGCGCAGTGGCCGCGCCCGCCCGGCCGCGGCGAGGCGCGCCGGGGGCGCCCCCGGCGCCGGCCGCCGCCCGCGAGGAGTCACCCCTCCGCCCGTCCGAACAGTGGTGCGAGCAGCAGCTGTGCCGCGCCCTCCGCGACCCCGCGCTCCCCGCCCGGTGCGATCCGCACCGGGACGGCGGTGGCCGAACCCTCGCGCCGGGCGCGTTCGTCGAGGACGGCGCCCACTCCCCGTACGAAGGGCTCCGGGTGTGCGGCGACGGTACGGCCGCCGAGCAGCACCAGGTCGATGTCGAGCAGCCGCGCCAGGTTCGCGGCGCCCGTGCCCAGGACGCGCGCCGCCCCGTCCATGTCACCGCGGGCGACGGCGGCGAGGCACAGGGCCTCGATGCAGCCCCGGTCGCCGCAGCCGCAGGGCGGCCCGTCGAGCTGGATCACCTGGTGCCCGAACTCCCCCGCCCCGGTCCGCGGCCCCCGGTGCAGGATCCCGCCGAGGACGAGCCCGGCGCCGAGCCCGGTCCCGAGGTGCAGATAGGCGAACGAGCCGTCCGCGGCCTCGACGGCCCCGCCCAGCGCGAGTCCCAGCGCGGCGGCGTTGGTGTCCTTGTCGACCACCACGTGCGCGCCGAGCCGCCGCGCCAGCGCGTCCCGCAGCGGAAAGCCGTCCCACTCGGGGAACCCGGTGACGCGGTGCAGCACCCCGTGCCGGTGGTCGAGCGGCCCCGGCAGGGCGACGCCCACACCGAGCACCGGCACACCCCCGTGCGCCGGCAGCCCCTCGACCTCCAGGGCCGCCCGTTCCACCACGCTCCGTGCGCCCGCGCCCAGGTCGAGCGGGGAGCGGCGTTCGGACACCACGGTGCCCGTGAGGTCGCACAGCACGGCCCGCACCTCGTCCCGGTCCAGGTGCAGCCCCACCGCGTGCCCGGCCGCGGGCACCAGCCGCAGCAGCGTCCGCGGCTTGCCGCCGGTGGAGGCGCGGCGGCCGGCCTCCGTCGCGAGGCCGTCCGCGCGGAGCCGGGCCGTGATCTTGCTGACGGCCTGCGGGGTCAGGCCGGTCCGCTCGGCCAGCTCCAGGCGGCTGATCCCCGTCTCCCCCGCCGTGCGCAGCAGGTCCAGCACGAGGGCCGCGTTGTGGCTGCGCAGTGCCGGCAGGTTCACTCCGCTCACCACGGTTCCCCCGAACCGGCACCGGCCTTCCGCCGACCCGTATACATCCTGTTCACGCCCTCCATTCTGGCCTGCCCTTGCACTTTGGCAACAGCGTTGCGAAAGTAGGGGCCATGACGCGCACAGCCCCGGGTGGTCCCGCCGCCCCTCTCCGCGTGGGCCTCGTCGGCTTCGGCCTCGCGGGCTCCGTCTTCCACGCCCCGCTGATCGACGCCACCGCGGGCCTCGTCCTCGACACGGTCGTCACCTCGGACCCGCGGCGGCGGGAGCAGGCCCGCGCCGCGTTCCCGGAGGTGCGTCTGGCCGCCGCGTCCGACGAGCTGTGGCCCCGCGCCGGTGAGCTGGACCTGATCGTGATCGCCTCCCCGAACCGGACGCACGTCCCGATCGCGACGGCCGCCCTCAAGGCGGGCCTGCCGGTCGTCGTCGACAAGCCGGTCGCGGGGACGGCGGCCGCGGCGCGCGAGCTGGCGGCGCTGGCCGAGGAGCAGGGCCTGCTGCTGTCCGTCTTCCAGAACCGCCGCTGGGACAACGACTTCCTGACCGTCCGCAAACTGCTGGCCGAGGGCGAGCTGGGCGACATCCAGCGCTTCGAGTCCCGTTTCGAACGCTGGCGCCCGCAGCCCAAGGGCGGGTGGCGCGAGTCCGGCGACCCGGCGGAGATCGGAGGTCTGCTCTACGACCTCGGCAGCCACGTCGTCGACCAGGCGCTCGTCCTCTTCGGGCCCGCCGCCTCCGTGTACGCCGAGTCGAACGTTCGCCGGCCGGGCGCGGAGGCGGACGACGACACCTTCATCGCACTCACGCACGCCGGCGGCGTCCGCTCCCACCTGTACGTCTCCGCGACGGCGGCCCAGCTCGGCCCCCGTTTCCGGGTGCTGGGCTCCCGCGCGGGCTATGTGAAGTACGGCCTGGACCCGCAGGAGGCGGCGCTGCGCGAGGGCAGGCGCCCGGGCCCCCGCTGGGGCGTCGAACCCGAGTCCATGTGGGGGCGCGTGGGCTCCGGCGAGTCCCCGCCGACCGGCGGCGGCCGCCCCGAACCGACGCTCCGCGGCGACTACCCGGCGTACTACGCGGCGATCGCGGAGGCCCTGCGCGAGGGCGGCCCGGCCCCGGTGACCGCTCTGGAGGCGGCCGCGGCCCTCGACGTCCTGGAGGCGGCCCGGCGCTCGGCCCGCGAGGGTGTCACCGTGAGGCTGTAGGTGCCTCCGTCGCCCGGGTGTCCGGAGCGTCGCCCTCACGCGGGAACTCGTCCGTGGTGAGCGTGATACCGACGGGTGTGTGGGTGAGGTCGACCTCGTCGCCGAAGTCGAGCGTCAGGTTCGCGCGGTACTCGCCGCCCTTGGGACGGGTGTGCAGATGCCACTCTCCGCTGTACGGGTCCACGATCAGGTACACCGGCACGCCGGCGGCGGCGTAGGCCTCCAGCTTGGGGCCGTAGTCGTTGGCCGCTGTGTCCCTGGAGATCACCTCGGCGACGAACTCGACGTCTTCGCAGCGCCAACGGCCCTTGTCGTCCTTGACCGCGCCGTCCTTGAGCGCGACGACGTCGGAGGCGAAGCCGTTGAGGTGGCCCGGGTAGTCGATCCGGACGTCCGACTTCACGCGCTTGCGCGGATACTTCTTCCTCAGCTGGTCATAGATGTCCGCGATGATGTCCCAGTGATTGTCCCGCTGCGGCGACATGTAGATGGCCCCCTGGACGATCTCGACCTTGTATCCCTCGGGGGCGGGCTCAAGCCACTCGAACATCTTGTCGAGGGTGAGCTCCTCGCTCTGCTCGGCCATCACGATCCTGTCTTCGAGAACAGTCACCGTCGCCGCTCCTCCCCGCTGCCGCACGGTCGCGGGCAGTCGCGCAGTACAACGATACGCTCGGCGTTCCGGTCACGGCCGGAACGCCGAGCGCCGTCGGCCGCACCGCGCGCAGTGCGCGCACTGCGCGCCGGAGGCGCTACGCGTCCTTGAGCTCCTGCCGCTGCCGCCCCAGCCCCTCGACCTCCAGCTCGACCACGTCACCGGCCCGCAGGAACGGCTTCGGCTCGGGCCGCCCGAGCGCGACACCCGCCGGCGTACCGGTGTTGATGACGTCACCCGGGTACAGGGTCATGAACCGGCTGACGTACCGCACGACTTCGGCGACCGGGAAGATCTGCTCGGCGGTCGTCCCGTCCTGCTTCAGCTCGCCGTTGACCCAAAGCTTCAGGGACAGGTTCTGCGGGTCGGGCACCTCGTCCGCGGTCACCAGCCACGGGCCGAGCGGGTTGAACGTCTCGCAGTTCTTGCCCTTGTCCCAGGTGCCGCCCCGCTCCATCTGGAACTCCCGCTCCGAGACGTCGTGCGCCACCGCGTACCCGGCGACGTGTGCGAGCGCCTCCTCGTGCGACTCCAGGTAGCGGGCGGTACGGCCGATGACGACCGCCAGTTCGACCTCCCAGTCGGTCTTCGTGGATCCGCGCGGCACGAGGACCGTGTCATCGGGCCCGACCACCGTGTCCGGCGCCTTGAAGAAGACGACCGGCTCGGCGGGCGGCTCGGCGCCGGTCTCGCGGGCGTGGTCGTGGTAGTTCAGGCCGATGCAGACGATCTTGCCGATGCGGGCGAGCGGCGGGCCGACGCGCAGCGTGGAGGCGTCGAGCCGCGGCAGTTCGCCCGACTCGGCGGCGGTGCGGATGCTGCCGAGCGCCGCGTCGTCGGCGAGCAGCGCTCCGTCGATGTCCGGCACGAGACCCGACAGGTCGCGCAGCGTTCCCTCGGCGTCGAGCAGCGCGGGCCGCTCCGCCCCCGCCGTACCGACTCGCAGCAGCTTCATCGGATCTCTCCTTCGTGGATACCCCGGCCTTCAGGCCGGGGTGGGGGTACCTCCCGCTTGCGGGGGAGAAACGAAGCTCCTGCGGAGCAGGGCAGGAAGAGCCGGTTCGCCGCCAGGGCGGACCGGCGTCCGCCCCCAGCCACCCGCAGGCCGTCACAAACTGATGCAATAGTATGTGAGCTGTGAAGGCCGCCCACGTGAAGCGGGCGTTCAAGTACCGCTTCTACCCGACCGATGCGCAGGCAGCCGAGCTGTCGCGCACGTTCGGCTGCGTGCGGAAGGTCTACAACATGGCCCTCGCGGCGCGCACGGAGGCGTGGACGCGGCAGGAGCGGGTGAACTACAACCAGACGTCGGCGATGCTGACGGCGTGGAAGAAGACCGGGGAACTCGCGTACCTCAACGATGTCTCCTCCGTCCCACTCCAACAGGCCCTGAGGCACCTCCAGACGGCGTTCACGAACTTCTTCGGCAAGCGCGCGAAGTACCCGCGCTTCAAGTCGCGGAAGAAGTCGCGGAAGTCGGCGGAGTACACCACCAGCGCGTTCCGGTTCCGGGACGGGAGACTGACCCTGGCCAAGATGGCGGAGCCGCTCAGCATCGTGTGGTCCCGTCCGCTGCCCGAAGACGCGTCCCCGTCCACCGTGACCGTGTCGCAGGACGCGGCCGGACGCTGGTACGTGTCCATGCTGTGCGAAGCCCCGTCCGTCCAGCCGCTCCCCGCCACCGACACGTCCGTCGGTATCGACGTCGGGCTCGACCACCTGCTGACACTCTCGACTGGCGAGAAGGTCTCCAACCCCCGGCACGAGCGGCGCGACCGCGCCCGCCTCGCGAAGGCCCAGCGACGGCTTGCCCGTAAGGCCAAGGGCGACGGAGCGAACCGGGCCAAGGCCCGCCGGAAGGTCGCCAAGGTTTACGCTCGCATCGCCGACCGCAGGCGCGACCACCTGCACAAGCTGACCACTCGACTCGTTCGTGAAAACCAAACGATCGTGATCGAGGACCTCACCGTTCGGAACATGGTGAAGAACGGCAGCCTGGCTCGCGCCATCAGCGATGCGGCCTGGTCGGAGTTCCGGAGCATGCTGGAGTACAAGGCCCGGTGGTACGGCCGCGAAGTGATCGCGATCGACCGCTGGTTCCCCTCCTCCAAGCTGTGCTCCGTCTGCGGCACCTTGCAGGACAAGATGCCGCTCAACGTCCGCACCTGGACGTGCGACTGCGGCACGACCCACGACAGGGACGTGAACGCGGCGAAGAACATTCTGGCCGTCGGGCTGACGGCGTCTGTCTGTGGAGCTGGTGTAAGACCTCAACGGAGCACTCCGGGCGGGCAGTCGGCGATGAAGCAGAAACCCCTACGGCGCGAGCCGTAGGAATCCCCCTCCTTCAGGAGGGGGACGATGTCAAACAGGATCGGTCTCGATCGGCTGCAGCAGCCGCTTCGGCCGCAGCAGTGCCCGGCTGACCGGGTCGGCCGGGTTCCGGCCGAGGCCGGGCCCCGGCAGCATCTGAACGTCCTGGACGGGGACGACGGTTCCGCAGGCGGGGCATTCGCCGTACGGCCCCAGTTCCTGGTCCGTCCCGCAGGTCGCGTGCCGGAAGACGCGCAGCCGGGCACCGCTGAGGTGCTCACGCCCCCACATGCCGAGCGCCCGCAGGCTGGGCCACAGGGCCGTGCCACGCTCGGTGAGGACGTACTCGTCCCGCGGGGGCGACTCCTGGTAGCGGCGCTTCTCCAGGATCCCCGCGGCGATCAGGTTCTGGAGGCGGGCCGCGAGGACGGCGCGCGGGATGCCGAGGTGGACGAGGAAGTCGTTGTAGCGCCGTACGCCGTACAGGGCGTCGCGCACGATGAGCAGCGTCCAGCGCTCGCCGATGACCTCCAGCGCGCGAGCGACGGCGCACTCCTGCGTCGCGTAGTCCTTGCCGAGAGCCATGCGTCCACTGTAGCCAGGTTCCGGCACACGGGTTCGGTGACCGAATCCACTTTCCGGACTCTTGGTTCAATGACCGAACCTTTACTGCTACGGTCGTCCCCACCGAGGTTCAATGACCGAACCTGCGAGACCGAACCTGGAACTCGCCCCCCGAACCGCCTCCGGAAGCGCAGGCCATGTCACCACTGGAACGCACGGAACACGGCGAGCACACCGTCGCCGCCTCCGTCACCGAAACCGCTCAGGTCACCCACGCACCGCATGCCCCCCATGCCCCGCACGACACCCCCCGGGCGGCCCCCACCCTGGCCCTGACCAGCGCGGCCACCGCCGTGGCACTGATGGCGTACACCGCGCCGATGGTCACGCTCCCCGACACGGCCGCCGCCCTCCACACCTCCGTCTCCGCGCAGGCGTGGCTGCTCAACGGCACCCCGCTGGGGCTGGCCGCGCTGCTCCTGGTGGCGGGCAGCCTCGCCGACGACTACGGCCGCCGCCGGATCTTCCTGGCCGGGACGCTCGCCCTCGGCCTCACCACCGCGCTCGGCGCCTTCGCGACGTCGACCTGGCTGTTCACCCTGGCCCGTATCGCACAGGGCGCAGCGAGCGCGGCGATCCTCGCGAGCAGCCTCGGCCTGCTGGTGCACGCCTTCCCGACCCCGCGGGGCCGGCTGCACGCCACGGGCGTGTGGGGCGCGTTCGTCAGCGGCGGCATCGCGGTGGGCCCGCTGATCGCGGGGGCGATGCCCACATGGCGCGTGGCGTACGGGGTCCTGGGCGCCGCGGCGCTGATCGTGGCGGCCCTGTCGGTCCGGGCGCTGACCGAGTCCCGCGCACCCCGGGGCGGCCGTCCGGACCTCGCCGGAGCGTTCGTGTTCGGCCTCGCCCTCGTGTCCCTGGTGGCCGCGCTGACGCTGGGCCGCGACGGCTGGCTGCGGACGCCGGTGGCCCTGCTCCTCGCGGCGGCCGTGCTCCTGCTCGCCGCCTTCGCCGTCATCGAACGCCGCACCCGCATACCGATGATCGACCTCGCCCTGCTGCGCCGGCCCCGCTTCCTCGGCTCGGCCGCGGGCGGACTGTTCACGGGCCTCGCGGTGATCGGCCTGTTCAGCTTCCTTCCGGCGCTGCTCCAGCGGGCACTGGGTCTCACGGCGATGGACACCGCATGGCTGTTCCTGCTGTGGTCCGGGCTCTCCTTCACGGTCGCGCTCCAGGCGAAGCGGCTCGCGGGCCGGGTCTCGCCGCGCCACCAGCTTGCCCTCGGCTTCGCGCTCCACGCCGTCGGCGTGCTGACCATGCTGGGTGCGATCGGCGCGCACTCCTGGGCCCGGCTGCTGCCCGGACTGGTGATCGGGGGGATCGGCAGCGGCCTGCTGAACGCCGCGCTCCCGCTGGTCGCCGTGGAGTCGGTGCCCGCCGACCGCGCGGCGATGGGCTCGGGCGCCCAGCAGACGTTCCGCTACATCGGCTCCTGCGCGGGCGTGGCCCTCACGATCGCCGTGGTCACCTCGGGCGGCGGCTCGCTCGCCCACGGCGCGGACATCGCCGCGGTCGTCTCGGCGGGGCTGGCCCTCATGGGCGCGCTCGGGGTGCTGGCGCCCCGCGAACGGGCCTGAGGCTCACGCCCGGGGCCGCATGGAGGCGAGCCTGCCCCACACCACGAGCCGGTACCGCGAGGTGAACTCCGGGGTGCAGGTGGTGAGCGTGAGGTAGTAGCCGGGGCGGTCGTACCCGTACGACGGCCTCACGGTGCTGCGCGGGACGGGCGCGATGACTCCCCCGTCCCGGGCGGAGGTCTGCGGGAGCGTCCTGTCGACGACGTAGGTGTAGACGGCGGCCTTCGTCTCGACGGTGACGGTGTCCCCGTGACGCAGGCGGTCGAGGTGCCGGAAGGGCTCGCCGTGCGTGTTGCGGTGCCCCGCGAGCGCGAAGTTGCCCGGCCCGCCGGGCTGGGCGGTGCCCGGGTAGTGGCCGACGTATCCCAGGTTGAGCACATGGGACTTGCTGACGCCTTCGGCGACGGGAACGCGGACGGAGAGCCGGGGAATGGTGAGGACGGCGTAGGCACGGGAGAGAGCGGGACGGACGACGGCGGCCGCCCTCGGCTCCCCCCGCCCGGTGCCCTGGGCACGGCTGCCGTCGTCCGGCGCACCGGAGGAGCCGGCGTCCGGCGTACCGGAGGAGCCTGCGGCCGAAGGGCCGGCGGGCTCACCCCACTCCCGCTCCAGCGCCTGCACCCTGCGCTCGGCTCCCTGCCGCGCCTCCCGGTTGGTCCACCACAGCTGATGGACGACGAGCAGCATCAGCACGACGCCGACGGTGACGAGCAGTTCACCACCGCCCCACAACCCACGCCGGAGGAGGGCGCGACGACGCCGGTCGGTGTGCGCGACCACGCGAGCCCGCATGCGTACGCCTCCTTCACCGGGGCCGCCCGCACGATAGGGGGTACCCGTCCAAGTCACCACCCCCATGCACCGCCTGGTGCTGGACGGGGCACTTCGAGACCCTTCGAGTCCCTTCGAGTCCCTTCCCGTTCCCCCTCGAGGCACTTCACACAGCGGTTTTAGAAAGGGCTGTCAGAACCCTCGACAACCTCGTGCGCCCCACCCGATCCTTCGTGTTGGCATCAGCGGAGCCGGTCAACGCCGGGGGGACGACCGGCGCTTACGGCACGAAGAGGCGGAGAAGCCATGATCCGACGCAGGACTCTGCTGGCCGCCGCGGGCGGCACGCTCCTCTCAAGCGCCCTGGCGACCGGCACCGCCCGGGCCGCTACGGCCGTCACCGTCGACCCGGCCTCCACATTCGGAAGCTGGGAGGGCTGGGGCACATCCCTCGCCTGGTGGGCCAACGTCTTCGGGACCCGGGACGACTTCGCCGACATCTTCTTCACCACCAAGCCGGTGGCGTACGGCGGCCGGACCCTCCCCGGCCTCGGCCTGAACATCGCCCGCTACAACCTCGGCGCGTGCAGCTGGAACAGCGTGGGCGGCGAGAGCATGGTCGCCTCACCCAACATCCCGCCCTTCAAGCAGATCGAGGGCTACTGGCAGGACTGGACGAACGAGGACCCCACCGCCCCGACCTGGGACTGGACGGCGGACGCGACCCAGCGCGCGATGCTCGTCAAGGCGACGCAACGAGGCGCGGTCAGCGAACTGTTCGCCAACTCCCCGATGTGGTGGATGTGCAACAACCACAACCCGTCCGGCGCCTCCGGCGGCGGCAACAACCTCCAGTCCTGGAACCACCGCCAGCACGCCTCGCACCTGGCCTCGGTGGCCCTCTACGCCAAGAACTCCTGGGGCGTGACCTTCACGACGGTCGAGGCCTTCAACGAGCCGTCCTCCGGCTGGTGGACCGCGACCGGCACCCAGGAGGGCTGCCACCTCGACGCGTCCGTGCAGTCGGCCGTACTGCCGTACCTGCGCAGCGAGTTGGACAAGCGCGGCCTGCAAGGCACGCACATCTCGGCATCGGACGAGACGAGCTACGACCTGGCACGCACCACCTGGAACTCCTTCGGCTCGACGACGAAGTCCTGCGTCGACCGGGTGAACGTCCACGGCTACCAGGGGTCCGGCGGCCGCAGAGACCTCCTGTACACGGACGTGGTGACGACGGCGGGCAAGGGCCTGTGGAACTCGGAGACGGGCGACGGCGACGCCACCGGGCTGACCCTGGCGGGCAACCTGCTCCTCGACTTCCGCTGGCTGCACCCGACGGCATGGGTCTACTGGCAGGTGATGGACCCGAGCGCGGGCTGGGCGATGATCGCCTACGACGCGGGCACGCTGCAACCGGGCGCGGTGCAGACGAAGTACTACGTGATGGCCCAGTTCAGCCGCCACATCCGCCCCGGTATGACGATCGTCGACACGGGTGTGGACTACGCGGTCGCCGCCCTGGACAGGTCGGCGAAACGCCTGGTGATCGTGGCGGCGAACAAGGCGTCCTCCGCCCAGACCCTGACCTTCGACCTCTCCCGCTTCACCACGGTCACCGGCGGCGCGGGCGGCGTGGTCCCGCGCTGGAACACGCTGACGGGCGGTGGCGGCGACCTGTACACGCCCCACACGGACACCTACCTGAACGGCAGGACGGTCAGCGTGCCGTTCGCGGCGGGGGCGGTCCAGACGCTGCAGGTGGACGGCGTGACGGTGTAGCCGCGTCGCGCGCCGCGGCCACACCGGCCCCGGCGCGCGGGTGCCGTACGCACCGCCCCTCCGCCCCCTGGCCTGCGAATCTCTCTCCTGTGTCGGTCGGCGGCAGTACGGTGTCCCTCATGCGCCCCGACACGCCTGCCGAGAACGTCGACCACAACGCCGAAGCAGCGCGCCTGGAGCGGGCCGCCGGCCTGTATCCCGAGGACGCGGAACACCTGCTGCTGCAGGCCGCGGCCCACCGGGAGCTGGCCGACGACCGCCCCGCCGCGACCGCGCTGTACGACCGCCTGCTGTCCTCTCCCGACCCGCTGGAGGACCCCCACCTGGTACGCGCGCTGAAGGCGTCGAACCTGTGGGAGTACGACCACGAGGCCGAGGCCCGGGCGATCATCGAAGGCGTCCGCGCGGCCGCTCCCCGGCATCCGGCCCCCTGGGTGATCGTCGCGGAGTCGCTGGAGTCGCACGACGAACTGGAGGCGGCGGAGGAGACGTTCACGGCGGGCCTGCGGCTCCTGGTCGCCGACGTGGCGAACCCCCCGCAGTCCACCCACCCGCTCCTGTACGGCCGCCACCGGGTCCGCCGCATGCTGGGCGCGCCCCACGACGAGTGGGACGCCGTGGCCGACACCCTCCACTCCTCCTGGGTCTCGCTGGACGAGCTCCACGACCCGAAACGGATCTGGTCCCTCGGCTCGGACAACCCGGCGGAGCTGGAGGCCGAGATCAGCCGCCTGCGCGCGGAACTGGGCGCCTACCGCGAGGCCCTGTCCCGCCCGTTCCCGGTGGCGGTCCTGCACTGGCCGGCACCCGAACTGCACGAGCTGGTGTCGGCGTACCCGACGCTGGCGGCCGAGTACTCCTCGCACGAGGAGCACCTGGCGACGATAGAGGCCTCGCTGCGGGAACTGTCCGCCTCGGGCACGTGGAACCTGGGCATCGTGACGGGCACGGTCCCGTCGTACGAGGCCTTCGCGGCGTCGGAGGGCACGTCACCGGCGGACGTGGCGCTCTTGCCCCAGTACGCGACGACACTGGCGGCCCGGGGACGGGCGGTGACCTGGCCGCCGGAGCGGGGGGCGGCTTGTTGGTGCGGGTCGGGGCGGGCATATGAGGGCTGCCACGGGGGCTAACGGCCGCCCGGGGGTCTCCCGCATCCCACGTGACCTCCTCGTCGCCGCGAGCGGCACCGAGCACGCCTTGGGGAGGTTGCTGCTCGCACCACGCCAGTACCATCTGGTCAGATAGTCCTACTGGTAGGACTAGACGACTGGAGCGGCGAAGTGGCCGACAGGCGGGACTTGATCGAGCGACTGGGGAAGCTGCAACCCGTCCACCGTCGCACGGGACAACCACTCCATCGCCCGCTGTTGCTCCTCTGGGCCATTGCCCAAGCCGTGCACGGGCGTCCGCGGCAGCACTCCTGGTCGGTGGTCAAGGAGGCAGTAGGACCGTTGCTCGTCGCGTTCGCCGGTTCCTCCGACGGCGAGCCGGATGTGCTGTATCCCTTCTGGGCTCTGCAACGAGACAAACTCTGGGAGGTTGCGAAGCCCGTTGACCTCCCTCTGACGAGTCAAGGGCGCTACCCAAAGCCGTCAGCGCTTGATGAAGCGAACCCTCTTGCTGGGCTGCGGAAGGAGGACTACGACCGTCTCTCCGAGGACCCGGGGCTGGCGGCATGGGCAGTTAGTACATTGCTCATACGATTCTTCACCCCCACGCCCCCCTTGTTGCTGGAAGCGTTGGGTCTGAAGGAGTTGGTAGCCGGCCAGATTGACACCAGTTTGCGCCCTGTTCCTGGCGAGCCGTATGCGCACCGCAATGCAATCGCCGATGTCTACGGCGGCAATCGCGTCCTGGGAATCACTCCACTCGCAGATGGCATCCTCACCGTCTACTCGGACGACAAGGGCCCTTACGCTGATCAGCGCCTCCCGGCTATGGACTGGATTGCCTACACCGGCGATGGTTTGTCCGGCGACCAAACCTTGACTGTAGGTAACCGCAGGATGGCGGAGTACCAGGAGCAGCAGAAGGCTTTGCGCTACTGGCACAAGCCTTACAAAGGCCACTGGACGTTCGAAACCTGGACCGTCATAGTCCAGCGCCGCAGACGTTGGGGTCGTGGACAAGACGGCCAGCAGCGCCGAGAGTTCGTTTGGGTCCTTGCACCTGTCCCCTCGCCTCTGCGGGAGACCTGGCCTCCGGAGGTACTCGAAGCCCTCCAACAGGATGACGGGCAGCTCCACGACGACTCGCTCGATGTCATCCCGATTGAACGCGACTCAAGCACGGAGCGGCAGCCGACCAGTGCCCGCGAAAAGTACAAGCAGCTATCAGCCGCCGCTCATCGCACAGCAGCCGGCCGAACACGCCAGTCCAAGCTCGCGCTAGTGGAGCGGTACTTGCGCTCGCCCGCTGCCCGCGAGGCAGTGGTACTCCGTAGCGAAGGCCGCTGCGAAAACCCCTCTTGCTTGGGACATCCGCTGGAGCACACAGACGCGAACGAACCGATTCTCGAGGTCGACCACGTCAACGGCTTGGCCAGAACTGGGCAGGACACCCCCGAAGTCATGATTGCGCTCTGTCCGAACTGCCACGCTCTCAAGACGCGAGGCAGGAACAGGCGGAAGTTGCAAGAGCGTCTGCTGGATGAAGCTCGCAACCGCCACCGAGCCTTCATCGAAGGAAGCTAGGTTGGAGTGGTGGTCGCACGCCGGGTGACGGTCAAGCACCGTTCGCGCATTGAGCAGGACCCCACGCAGCCAAACCTGCGCCAGGTCCACCTCATGCATGAGGAGTTCTTCAACGTCCCGTGACGGCGGTTGGCGTTGGGGGGACGGCGGAGCCCGGAGGCCGGTGTACCCCTCGCGGGCGGTACGGCGGCCTCCGGGCTCCGTGGTGGTGCTCAGCCGGTCGTCGGCGGCTCGGTGGGAGCCGCCGGCCGGCGGTGGCCGGGTGTGGTCAGCCGAACTGGCCCGGCTGGTAGTCGCCCGCGGGCTGCCGGATGATGACGTTCATGCGGTTGTAGGTGTTGATGAGGGCGATGAGCGATACCAGGGCGGCGAGCTGGTCCTCGTCGTAGTGCTTGGCGGCGTTCGCCCACGCCTCGTCGGTGACACCGCCCGCGGCGTCGGCGATGCGGGTGCCCTGCTCGGTCAGTTCCAGGGCGGCCCGCTCGGCCTCGGTGAAGACCGTCGCCTCCCGCCAGGCCGCCACCAGGTTGAGGCGCAACGAGGTCTCCCCGGCATGCGCGGCGTCCTTGGTGTGCATGTCGGTGCAGAAGCCGCAGCCGTTGATCTGGCTGGCGCGGATCTTCACCAGTTCCTGTGTCGCGGCGGGAAGCGGCGAGTCCGAGACGACCTTGCCCGCCGAGTTGATGTACTTCGCGAACTTGGCCGCGACGGAGCTGCCGTAGTAGTTGAGACGGGCGTCCATGGTGATCTCCTTGCTGTGCGCCGACGGTTACACAGCTCTGACGGATCGGCTCGGGGAGATGTGACAGCCGGACGGGCGGATGGGTGTGATGTGCGTCTCTCGTGCCGTGGGATGCCGATGAGCGTGATCAGCGGGGTGCCGCAGGGTGCCCGCGCACGCCCGCGGTACGTGACTACGCACGCCGCCGAGCGCCGATCGGCCTTTCGGGGTCCTCCCCGTCGGTGAGGATGGGGCCCGTGCCCGGCGTGGCCGTCATCAGGTCCTGGCGGGTGTCCGGCGGCCCGCCGAGATGATGGCTGATCAAGTCGGCGACCAGAAGGAAGAGTTCGCGGCCGAGCGAGCGCCCGGCAGCCGCGAACAGGTCCGGGTAGAGGCCGGGGAAGGTGTTCTCGTCCACGATGATGGGCCTGCCGTCGGACAGGATCAGGTCGAAGCCGACCAGCGGCAGGCCCAGGGCCCGCTGGGCGAGCCGGGCGATGCGGGCGTGCTCCGGCGGGACCGCGCAGCCGTCGACGTCGCCGCCCGCCCTTTCGGGGTCGTACACCTTCCAGGCGTCTGCGGACAGTCGGGCGAAGCGGTGGCCGCGCTTGCGGTAGCCGTACATCAGCGTGCCGTTGATGAGGGTCGTGCCGACCCAGTCCGTGCGGCCGTTGGGGTAGAAGCGCTCCACGAGGAAGGTGCCCTCCGCGGTGGCCGCGAGTGTGCTGTCGAGGTAGCCCGCCAGGTCCCGCAGGGTGGCGAAGTCCTCGATCAGCAGCACCCCGTGCCCGAAGGAGCCGCGCCGGGGTTTCAGCAGGGCGCGGCCCCACTGTGCGATCACGGGTGCGGCGGCGGCCGTGTCGCGGCGGTCGAGCAGGACCGTGTCGGGGACGGGAAGGCCGGCCCGCGCCAGGCACAGGTGTGCCCGGTACTTGTCGAGGCCGGTCACGAAGCGCTCCGGGTCGGGAGCGACCGGGATGTCCTGGCTGAGTGTGCGCAGGGCTTCCAGGGCATAGCTGCCGGGATCCCGGGCCATCCCCGCGTACCAGATGTAGAGGTCGAGGTCGTTGAGGCAGACCTCGTCGCAGTACACCTTGCCGTTGCGGATCCACGATCGGCGGATGTCCAGGCCGTGCAGGAACTCGACGCCGGTGACCTCCCGCAGAAGGCCCATCAGCAGCGCGTGGTCGTCGGGCGGGATCCTGCCGGGCTCCGCACGGGCACGCGGCGTCCCCGTCCCGCCCGGGGGCGCGGGGGGCAGGAAGGTTCCTACTCTCGGCATGGCGCGTTGCCCTTCGGGGAAGCGGCCGGGCGCCCGCGACGGGTGTGGCCGAAGAATCCCGCTCGTGCGTCGTGACGCTCTTTTCAGAGCAGCACATCCCGACGGGGGACGCATCTCGGCGGCAGGGGACCCGCCGTACCGGTGCTGCTCCCGGACCATGGCGCGTCCCGTGACACCGCGGTGCGAGCGGCGTGCACCCTGGACCGGGACGAAGACGGCGGTGGGCGTCGGCTGCGGGCGGGGCCCGCCCCGGCAGGGCGATCGGAGGGCGGGACGGGCAAAGTGGCACGGCGACACGGAGGGTGGCGGTTCAGTGGGCCGGCCGGGCGGGACGCGCCGCCGGCCCTCAGGACGCTGTTCGCCCTTCTCGCCGTCCAGAACCTCTTGATCAACTACACCTCGACGGCCATGAACGTGGCGCTGTCCGCGCTCGTCGGGGACCTGCACACCTCGCTGACCGGCGTGCAGTCGGCCATTTCGCTGTACGCGCTGGTGGTCGCCGCGTTCCTGATCACCGGGAGCAAGCTCGGCGCGCGCCACGGGCACCGCCGGATCTTCGTGCTCGGCGGCGAGATCTTCGTCCTGGGCACGCTGATCGCCGCCTTCGGCCCCTCCTTGCCGTTCCTGCTGGCCGGCTGGTCGCTGCTGCAGGGGATCGGTGTGGCGCTGATGCTTCCGGCGGTGCTGTCGATGCTCACGGCGGCCTTCGCCGGGGCCACTCGGACGAGGGTGCTGTCGGCGTTGAGCACCACCTCCGGGATCGGGGCCGCGGTCGGTCCCGTGGTGGGTGGCCTGATCACCACCTACCTGAGCTGGCGGGTGTCGTTCCTCCTGGAGACCGCGGTCACGCTGACCGTGGTGCTGCTCATGCGGCGAACGGCACAGACCGCGGGGACCGGCCCGCCCCCTGCGCGTACCGGCCCGGGCACCCATGGCGAACGGTCGTTCGATGTTCTCGGGGCGGTGCTGTCCGCCGCCGGTTTCGGGCTGCTCGTCGTCGCCACGCTGCTGTCGGGGCGGTACGGCCTGCTCAGGGCCCGGCAGGACTTCGCGGTGTTCGGCCGTACGGTGCTGCACCGCGGCGAGCTGTCACCCGTGCTCCTGATCGGCGGCCTGGGGCTGCTGGTGCTGCTGGTGTTCGTGTGGTGGGAGCGCCGCCTCGTCCGGACCGGACGGGATCCTCTGGTGCGCATGTCCGTGCTGCGCGACCGTACGGTACGGGCGGGCACCGAGACCCAGGTGATGCAGATCCTGGTGCCCAGCGGCATGCTCTTCCTGGTGCCGGTCTTCCTGCAGACGACCCTCGGCTTCGACGCGCTGCGCAGCGGCATCACGCTGATCACGGTGACCGTGGGGCTCACGGTGGCGGCCCCGGTGGTCGCCCGGCTGATCGCACGCGGGCGGATGACCCACCGCGCCGCGGCGATGGGGATCTTCCTCGTCATGGGCGCGGGCTGCGTGGCGATCGCCGTCCTGTTCCATCCGCACGAGCAGCGGGTGCAGGCCGTGGGCCTGGCGCTCGCGCCGGGTCTGCTCCTGATCGGATGCGGCCGGGGCCTGGCCACGACGGTGACCGACCTCGTCCAGTCGGCACCTCCACCGGACGAGGTGAGCGATGTGACGGGGGTGTCCCGCACCGCGGGTTATCTCGGCAGCTCCTTCGGCGTCGCGCTCGCGGGTGCGGTCATGACCACGGCGCTGCTGCTGGCCTTCGAGGCCGGGACGGACGCCAGCAGCGTCCTGTCCGCCGACCAGAAGCAGCTGGTCCAGCGGACGCTCCAGCATCAGGTCCAGATCGCCGCGGCGAGCGACGACGCCCTCCGCGCACGGCTCGCGTCACAGGGTGTCACGGGCGCGGCGGCCGACGAGCTCGTGCGGATCAACGCCCGGGCCCGGGGCCAGGCGCTGGCCGTCGGGGCCACCGCCATGGCCGTGCTGGCCCTCGCCGGATTCCTGGTGGCGCGGCGCATTCCCCGCGCGGGCACCCGCCGAACCGGCGCGGGCCGCCCGGACGGCTGACACCACAGCCCCACCGGAGTCGGCCCGCCGGGCGGGCCCGTGGGTGTCAGGCCACCGGTGCCAGTTCCGCCTTTCCGAACAACAGCGCGTAGCCGGTGGGGAGTCGGCGCAGGATACGGCCGGTCAGTTCGTCGCCCACGAAGTCGGGCAGCGTGCCGAGGACCGCGCTGACGTCCCAGCGTGCCGTCGCCGGTGTGGAGCCCTCGATGCGGGTGGCGGCCGCGTCCACGAACTCGGGCGCGGTCAGCGGGCGCGTCACCGGGATCTGGGACGCGATCAGGCGTGCCGCCTCCTCGGGGAGCCGGCGGGCGAGTTCCACGCGCTCATCACCGATGACGTGGCCGCCGAGGGCGGAGAGCACGATGCGGGTGATGCGCTCCGCTTCCCCGGTGGTCGTGTACTGGCCGGATTCCCGCACCGCCTCGATCAGTCGGGACCAGTGCGGGCGGGCCGGCGCCGTGTCCGTCCCGGTGGCCGTGTCCGTCCCGGTGGCCGTGTCCGCCCCGGTGGCCGTGTCCGCCCCGGTGGCCGTGTCCGCCCCGGTGGCCGTGTCCGCCCTGGCAGTCGCCGGGCTCGTCGTGGCCGCGGCGGTTCCGCCGGGCGTGCTCGCCGCCGCGTTCGTCATGGTCGTGCTCATCCTGCGGGTACTCCTCCGTTGTGCTTCCCCACCCGGTCCCCTCCCGGGTACCCCGGTCACGAGGTCCGCCCCGCGTGTGCGCACGCGCGGGGCGGACCGGGCTTCTGCCGTGGTCAGCTGCTGAGCTGCTTCCTGCCGCCCGTGATCTGGATGCGGCGCGGCTTGGCCTCCTCGGCGACGGGGATGCGGAGGGTCAGGACGCCGGCGTCGTACGAGGCGTCGATGCGCTCCGTGTCCAGGGTGTCGCCCAGGAACAGCTGTCGGGTGAAGGTTCCGGTGGGACGCTCGGCCGCGATCATCTCGGCGTCCTCGGGGGCCTGCGAGCGGCGTTCGGCACGGACGTTCAGCACATGGCGTTCGACATCCAGTTCGATCGTCTCGGGGTCGATGCCGGGGAGGTCGAAGTGGACGACGAGTTCGTCCCCGGACCGGTAGGCGTCCATCTGCATCGCGGCGGGGCGCGTGGTGGAGCCGAAGACCTGCTGCGCGAGCCGGTCGAATTCACGATAGGGGTATCCCCTGCTCGAGCGCAGCCGAGAGCTTGGGGAAGGGTCGGTACGCATGAGCATCACGGGTCACTCCCTTCGTGAGGTGCTGGGTGCGATGCCCTGACGACTTCTTATATAGCGCGAAGGCAGAAAGTTGACAAGCCTGGACTCAAGGCTGTCGGTCTTGTGCGTGTCCCCCCAGGTGGCAGGTGGTGTCGGCTAGCCTCGTTTCGCCGGAATGATCAGAAGAACCCCGAGCGGGAGGCAGGCAGCGATGGCGAAGGTTCCTACGGCGGCGGTGGCCGCGAGCGGGCTGGTCGGCGGATACGCGGTCGCCCGCTGGACCAGGAAGCGGCAGCTCGGCGGGGCCGTGCTGGCCGTCGCGGGTGCCGCTGCCGCCCAGCGGTGGCGGCGGCAGGCCGGGGGCACGGCGGCCGGGGCGCTGAGCGCCGCGTACGTCGCCGCTTTCGCCGGCTCGCATCCGCTGGCCAAGAAGGTGGGTGCCTGGCCCGCGGTGTTCGGGGTGGCCGGAGCCGTGGCGCTGGCCTCGTGGGCGGTGGCCGACCGGCGCGGCTGACCGCCTCGCGGGAAGACCGGTGCACCGCCTGCGGGTTCGATGGGGGTGCCCCCAGCTCGAACGCAGCCGAGACCTTGGGGGAGGCTGGTCGCACAGTTCCCCGCGCCCCTCCGGGGGCGACGCGGACGCGGTACCCGCCCGGCCCGCCGGGGTCCCGAGAGAACTCGGTGGCGGATCCGGGCCGTCGCGGACGAGCATGGAACGCATGGATGACCAACCCGCACGATGGAGCCAGGCGACGGTCTACCCCGACATGTGGGCCGATCCGGACGTCGACCCCCGCAACAGCGAAGGTCCCAGTCCGGACGGCGAACTCGCGACGCTTCAGGACTTCCTGACGAACTACCGCATGACCCTGCGGATGAAGTGCGAGGGCCTGAGCCCCGAGCAGCTGGCACGCCGGTCGGTTCCACCGTCGACGATGTCGCTGCTCGGCCTGGTTCGGCACCTCGCCGAGGTGGAACGGGACTGGCGCAACTGGATCAGCGACCAGGAGCTGCTGCCCAAGCTGTACGGCAAGCGCGACGCGGACTTCGACGGAGCCGTCCCCGAGCAAGCCGTGGTCGACGCCGCGTACGTCGATCTGGAGCGCGAGCAGGCCGCCACCGACGCCGCACTGGCCGGGCACCCGGACCTGGGCGAGCGTGTGGGGAAGGACGGGATCGCCGTTCGTGAGCTGATGGTGCACAGGGTCGAGGAGTATGCCCGTCACTGCGGGCACGCCGACCTGTTGCGCGAGTGCATCGACGGGAGGGTGGGCCAGTGACGGAGGCCGGGACCTGCACCCGCTCCGGGCGGCGCGTCACCTGACGGGGGATCCCACCGGCACCCGGGGGGAGCGTGCACGCCACGGCGCCTTTAGGATCGCGCCCATGTACGGACAGGGGCATGGGGAGCAGCAGCCGGCATCAATGGCCTATCTCGCCGCGCTGGAGGGCCGGCTGACGGCCGACGGGTGCACGACGCGGTGGGAGGACTGGGCCGGGACCACCGTACTCGTGGGGCGGCGGTCCGACTTCCGGATGCGCTGGATGGCCACGAACCTGCACCTGTTCACGGTGGCCGCCGCGGTGCCCCAGATCACCGTGCAGGCCATCGAGAGCTTCACCGGGAGCGTGCTGAAGTATGCCCGGGACACCAAGGGCGGACTGCCCGTGGGCCTGCAGACCGGAGTGGGCGCCTTCCCCGTCCTGGTGAGCGAGTTCGTCGAGCCGGCCGCCGTGCACTGGGCCGAGGCCCAGCAACGCAACCGGTTCGCCTGCATGGCCCGGCCGGTCGTCGTCGACAGCAGGCAGCGGTATGTGGGCATGTACCGCGGCAAGCCCGCCATCGGCCGCGTCTACGCCTCCCACTTCGTCGAGAAGGGCACCCGGTACTTCTACGGCCCCTAGGGCGCCCGCGCAGGCCCCCGCCACGTAGAGGGCCGCGGCAAGACCGGTGACCTGCGCGGATGTGATGGGCAGCCCGCTGCCGGACTCGGACAGCCGCCCCGCGATAGTGCCGACGACCGTGACCTCCAGGCGTCGAGGATCCATACCGTGCCCAGTCCGACCACGATCGTCCAGTGCCGGCGTGACCAGGGCAGACGGTCGAGACGTGCGGGTATCGCGGTGGTGACCGCGGCGCTCCCGGTCGCTTGGACGGACATGGCTCCCTCCTCGGCGGCGCCCGGCGGCACCGCGCGCGACCCGAGTGCCCGCCCCGCCGCCGGCTACGCCCCGAGCACCCGCGACACGGTGTAGATCAGCAGGCCGGCGAGGGAACCGACCACCGTGCCGTTGATCCGGATGAACTGCAGGTCGCGGCCGATGTGCGCTTCGATCTTCCGCGTGGTGTGCTCGGCGTCCCAGCCTGCGACCGTGTCCGTGATGAGGGACGTGATCTCCTTGCGGTACGTCGTCACCACGTGCACCGCCACGCCTTCCACCCAGCCGTCCACCTTGGCCTGCGTCCTCGGCTCGGTCGCCATGCGGACGCCCAGGGACAGCAGCGAGGCGCGCACGCGCAGCCGCAGTTCGCTGCGCTCGTCCTCGGCCGCCGAGACGATCATGGAGCGGACCGCCGTCCAGGCGGAGGCGATCAGGTCCTGGACCTCGCCGCGGGCGAGCACCTCGGTCTTCAGCCGCTCCACACGGGCGCGGGTGTCGGTGTCGGACTGCAGGTCGGAGGCGAAGTCGGTGAGGAACCGGTCGAGGGCGCCGCGCGCCGGGTGGGACGGCGCGTCGCGCATCTCGGTGACGAAGCGGAGCAGCTCCTTGTAGACCCGCTCGCCGATCTTCCTGTCGACGAAGCGGGGGGTCCAGCCTGGGGCGCCGCCCTGGACGGCGTCCATGACCTGCTGGTCGTGCAGGACGAGCCAGTCGTGGGCG
The DNA here is from genome assembly GCF_055632315.1 of Streptomyces sp. PSU-S4-23. Taxonomy (NCBI): domain Bacteria; kingdom Bacillati; phylum Actinomycetota; class Actinomycetes; order Kitasatosporales; family Streptomycetaceae; genus Streptomyces; species Streptomyces sp. PSU-S4-23. Next base: position 3,303,467 of record NZ_JBVMUU010000002.1, read on the forward strand.
CGGACGCAGATCAGGTCGACGACCCGCTTGTGGCCGCCGTCCGCGACGACCTTCTCCAGCATCTTGCCGAGGCCGGGCGCGATCTCCTGGGCATCGGCGCGGCGGGTGACGGCCTCGCCGACGACCGCCTGGACGTCCGAGTCGCGCAGCACGGTCAGTGCGCCGCGCAGGGCCGTCGCCAGTTCCGCCGTCACCCGGTCCGCGTGCGCCGGCTCGGCGAGCCAGGCGCCCAGGCGGCTGCCCGTGCCGACGGCACGCAGGCGCTGCCGCACGACGTCCTCGGAGAGGAAGTTCTCGCCGACGAACTCGCCCAGGGAGACGCCGAGCTGGTCCTTCTTGGTGGGGATGATCGCCGTGTGCGGGATGGGCAGGCCGAGCGGGTGCCTGAAGAGCGCGGTGACCGCGAACCAGTCGGCGAGCGCACCGACCATGCCGGCCTCGGCGGCCGCCGCCACATAACCGGCCCAGGGGCCCGCGCCCGAGTCCTGCGCCCACTTGGCGAGGGCGTACACGAGCGCCACCAGGAGCAGCAGGCCGGTCGCCGTGCTCTTCATCCGGCGTACGCCGCGGCGCTTCTCCTCGTCGGCGGGGCTGAAGGACGTCATCGCCCGGCTCGCGACGGACGTCGTCGCCCGGCCCGTGGCGGCGCCGGGGCGGGCTCGCCGCCCCACGGCCACCGCGTCGTCCGTCTTCCTGCGTTCCATCCGCTCCACCCGTTCGCGTCCCCCGTACACATTGTCCCTTCCCGACCGACTCCTGGAACGGAACGGGAGTTCCCGGCGTCTGTCCGAAGGGGGAGGTATCAGGGACATTTCAGGGTCGCGTCGGGGGTACCGCCGGGGTTCCGGCCGGGCCCCCGGTCCCGGCAGCGTTGCCGGGTCTCCCGGGGCCCCTTCGGCCGCTCCTCCCTCATGGCGCATCATGAGCATGATCAATATCGGAGCCTCGGGCTCCCGTCGCCCGAGGAGACCCGCACCGCATGACCAGGCGTCACGGTTGTGCCCTGCTGTCCGCGATCACCGCCGTGATCGTGGCCCTGTCCGCCGCCATCTACTTCGGTGCCGCCGCCGATGACGGCAGCGGCCGCACCGCGTTCGCCGGCGGCCGCCCGGCCCCGCGGCACCCGGCCGCGCCCGCCTCCGCCGGCACCTGGGTCGGCGCCTGGTCGGCCGCGCCCTCCGGGGCCGAGCCCGGCACCGGGCGGGAGGGGACGGCCGGGCGGTCGGTGCGCAACGTCGTGCACGCCGGCGTCGGCGGTACGAGTGCCCGCGTGACGCTGTCCAATCTCTACGGCCGGCGACCGCTGACCGTCGCACACGCCTCGATCGCCCTCGCCGCCGGAAGCGACGCGGCCGCGGCCGCGGGCAGCATGCGCCGGCTCACCTTCGGCGGTGCCGCCTCGGTGGTCATACCCCCCGGCGGGCAGACGGTCAGCGACGCCGTGCGCATCGCCGTCCCGCACGGCTCCGACGTGCTCGTGACCACATACTCCCCCACCCCGTCGGGGCCGGTCACCTACCACCGGCACGCGCGCCAGGTCTCGTACGTCGCCCAGGGCGACCGTACCGAGGACGCGGGCGCCGCCGCCTACACCGGGCAGGTGCGGTACTGGCGCTACCTGACCGCGCTCGACGTGCTGAGCGACGAGGCGGTGGGCACCGTGGTGGTGCTGGGCGACTCGATCACCGACGGCATCACCTCCGCCGAGGGCGCCGACCGCCGCTGGACGGACGTCCTCGCGGAGCGGCTGCGCGCGTCGGCCGGCTCCGCCGGTGTGCCCCGCTACAGCGTGGTCAACGAGGGCATCAGCGGCAACCAGGTGCTGACCAGCGGCCCGGGGCGGCCCGCCGGCAACGCGAGCGGACTCAGCCGCTTCCGCCGTGACGTCCTCGGCCGTACGAACGTCAGGGCCGTCGTCATCGACCTCGGGGTCAACGACATCCTGCGCGACCCCGGCCACGCCGACGCGGAGAGGATCACACGGGGGCTGCGCTCCCTGGTCCGCCAGGCGCACGCGCACGGCCTCAAGGTCGTCGGGGCGACGCTGATGCCGTTCAAGGGTCACCGCGGCTACCGGGCCGACCGCGAGGGGGTGCGGCAGGCCGTCAACGAGCGGATCCGCGCGGGCACGGTCTTCGACGAGGTCATCGACTTCGACAAGGCGCTGCGCGACCCGTACGACCCGCGCCGGCTGCGCTCCGACTACGACTCGGGCGACCATCTCCACCCCGGCGACGAGGGCTACCGCAGGATGGCGGAGGTCTTCGACCTGACCTCGCTGAACGGGTCGGCACCGGCCCGGCTGTAGCGGCCGTCGACGGTTCCCGTGGGCCCGCCGCCGGCGGCGGCAGCGCTCCCCGTCCCGCCGGTCACAGCCGGAGCAGTCGCCGCGCTCCTCGGCCGCGACGGCAGGAGTCGCCGTGGCGCTCAGCGCGGCAGTCGTCCCGTCAGGCCCCGGTCGCGGTGGCAATCGTCCCCGCGCCGCCGACCGCCGCAGCCTCCGTAGCCCCTCGCCGCCGGGCCAAGGCGGCAGCCGTCCCGTGCCCCGCCGGTCACGGCGTCAGTAGCCCCGGTGCCGTCGCCGGTCGCGCTCCTCGCGTCGGGCCTCCCGGCGCTCCCGCTGCGCCTCGCGGCGCTCCTGGTGCCGCTCCCTGCGCTCCTCGACCCGTTCACGCATCAGCTCGCGGTGCGCCTCCAGGGCCTCCAGGTGGGCGTCGTGCATGTCGAGCAGGGCCTCCGCCGGGGAGCCGTGCAGTTCCTTGCGGGTGGCCTTGCGGTCCAGCTTCTCCCGGCGGCGCTCCTCCTTCAGCCGCTGCCGCTCGGCGCGGGTCAGCTTGCGCTCGACGGCCACCCCGCCCCAGAACGCGAACCCGGTGACGACCACGCGCGGCGCGCCCGGCTCGCCCGGCACACCGTCCTCGCGCTGGTCGAAGCCGCCCATGATCCCCATGCCGCGCACGACGACCTCGACCCCGGGCGGCACGATGATGTTCACCCCGCCCATGATCGCGACGCAGTTGATCTCGACCTCGCGGTCCGCGAAGTTCGCCTCCCTGAGGTCGAGCTCGCCGCCGCCCCAGAAGGCGAAGCAGGTGAACCGCTTGGGCACCGTCCAGCGGCCCTTGCGCTGGAAGCCGGACATGACGGCGACGGCCCCCGTGGACGAGCCCTCGCCGCCGAGGATGCGCTCCGCCCAGGGCCCGCCCGGCTCGGGCTCCTTGCGCAGGGACACGGACGGCGCCGTGACACCCTCCGACGGCAGGTCCCGGGTGATCGGGGCGAGTTCCCCGTACGTGCGCGCCTTGTAGGCGGCCTCCAGCCGCTCCTCGAACTCCTCCATGTCGAGACGGCCCTCCGCGAGGGCGTCCCGCAGGACCTCCGCGACTCGTTCACGATCGGCGTCGGAGGCACGCAACTCCGGAACGGGGGTGCCGGGATCCCACGGCGCCGGCCGCCGGCCGTCGCTTCCCCCGGAAGACACAGCGTCGGTCATGGGCGTCAGCCTACGAGTTCGCCGCGCCGACGGCTACGAGACCGCCCGCTCCGCCTGCCCCGGCGGGGACTGCGGGGCGTCCTCGCGGGTCCGGAGCATCTTCGCGATCACGGCCTCGATGTCCGGCTCCCGCACCGACAGGTCCACCAGCGGGTACTGCGCGGCGATGTGCGCCACCAGCGGGGCCGCCGACCGCGACGCCGGGAAGGCGAGCCACTGCCGCGGCCCCTCGACCCGTACCACGCGCGCGTGCGCCACCTCGATCGGCGGGAGCTCCCGCTCCAGGTCGACGACCAGGGTGCGCTCGCTCTCGCCCACCTCGTGCAGCCCGGCGAGCGGACCGTCGTACATCAGGCGCCCGTGGTCGATGACCATCACCCGCGAGCACAACTGCTCGATGTCCTGCAGATCGTGCGTGGTCAGCAGGACGGTGGTGCCGCGCTCGGCGTTCAGGTCCCGCAGGAAGCCGCGCACCCTGGCCTTGGAGAACACGTCGAGGCCGATGGTCGGCTCGTCCAGGTACAGCACCTCGGGGTCGTGCAGCAGCGCCGCCGCGATGTCGCCCCGCATCCGCTGCCCCAGCGAGAGCTGACGGACCGGCACGTCCAGCAGCCCGCCCAGTTCGAGGAGTTCGACGCAGCGGTCGAGGTTGTCGCGGTAACGCCCGTCCGGGATGCGGTACATACGGTGCACCAGCCGGTAGGAGTCGATCAGCGGAAGGTCCCACCACAGGGTCGTGCGCTGCCCGAACACCACGCCGATGCGCTGCGCGAGCCGCGTCCGCTCGCGCGCGGGGTCGATCCCCGCGACGCGCAGCCGGCCGCCGCTCGGGGTGAGGATCCCGGTCAGCATCTTGATCGTGGTGGACTTCCCGGCTCCGTTCGGGCCGATGTAGCCGACCATCTCACCGCGCGCCACGGTGAAGGAGATCGAGTCGACGGCCCGCACCCGCCGCCGCTCGCTCTTCAGGAATCCGGTCCTCTTGCGCACGTCGAAGACCTTCTCCACCCGGTCCACCTCGATGAAGCCACTCGTCATGGGCCCTCAGCTCCCCGTGCTCCGGTACGAACGCAGTCCCGCACGCCAGGCCAGCCCCGCCAGTGCGCAGCAGCCCGCCGCGACGAGCGGCGGGGCGAAGGCGAACCAGACCGGCAGGTCGAGCGGATAGGGCCGCCCCAGCACGTACAGCGCGGGCAGCCAGTTGACGAAAGCGAGCGGCAGCACGAAGGTCACCCCGCGCACCAGTTCCTTCGCGAAGACCGTCGGCGGGTACTGCAGCAGGGTGGTGCCGCCGTAGGTGAACGCGTTCTGCACCTCGGAGGCGTCCTGCGCGACGAACTGGAAGGCCCCGCCCGCCACGAACACGGCGCAGAAGATCACGCTGCCGCTGAGCAGCATCATCGGAACCATCACCGCCTTCAGGGGGGTCCAGGCGACGTCGAGCGCGGCGACGGCATAGCCGAGGACGCAGGCCCCCTGGGTGACCCGGCCGAGCCTGCGCAGCCCGAAACGGTCCGCGGCGACCTGCGCGAGGACGGGCGCGGGGCGCACCAGGAGGGTGTCCAGGGTGCCGTCGCGCACCCGCCGCCCCAGCCGGTCCATGGAGCCGATGGCGAGGTCCGCGAGCCCGAAGGCGGTCGCGGAGAGGCCGTACAGGAAGGCGATTTCGGGCAGCCGGTAGCCGCCGAGCACGTCGACCCGCGAGAACATCAGCAGGATGGCGACGAAGTCCAGCGCGGTCGCCGCGAAGTTGCCGAGGGTCGTCATCACGAAGGAGGCGCGGTAGGCCATCGTGGAGCGGATCCACATGGCGGTGATCAGCCGGTAGGCGCGCAGGCCCTCCCGCACGCGCCCGTACGCCCGCACACCCCGGTACGCCGTCTCAGCCACCCTGGACCACCACCCGCCGGGTCGCCGCCGACTGGAGCATCCGCCCGGCCGCCAGCAGCGCGGCGGCCCAGGCGAGTTGGCGGGCGTAGACGGCCACCGGGTCCGCCGTGCCCAGCAGGACGTCCGCGGGTGCCTGGATCAGCGACGCCCAGGGCAGGGCGCGCACGATCTCGCCGAGCGCGCCCGGGAAGACGTTGAGCGGCAGCAGTATTCCCGAGCAGAACGTCGCCGTGATCCAGGAGATCTGGGCCACACCCGAGCCGTCCAGCAGCCAGAACGCGCTGAGCGCGACCAGGAAGCGGATCGCGAAGCTCACCACGGTGCCGAGCACGACCGCGACCAGGAAGGCCGCCCAGGCCCATGGGCGGGTGGGCAGCGCGAGCGGGAAGAGGAGCGCGCCGGCCGCCATCGGGACCGCGCCCCGGGCCAGCAGCTGGAACAGGCCCCTGCCCAGGTCGGCGGCCAGCCACCACAGTTGGAGGTCGGCGGGCCGGTACAGGTCGACCGCGATGTCGCCGGTGCGGATGCGCTCCATCAGCTCGTCCTCGAAGCCGCCGCCCATCACGGAGACCACCACGAGCAGCGCCTGCCCGATCCACACGTACGTCAACGCCTGTGCCTCGTCGTACCCCCCGAGGTGGGGTCGCTCGTGCCACAGGGCTATGTAGGTGTATGCCAGGATCAACCCGAAGACTGTGTTGGTGAACACCCCCGCCGCGGTCGCGGTCCGGTAGGTCGCGTACCGCCGGAAACCACCGGCGGCGACGGCGGCGTACAACCGCCCTGTCCCCACGGGAAACCCTCCTTCGAGGCGTGCCGGGCCGAAGCGCAGGAGCCTAACGCGCGGAGGAAGTGGCGTACCACACGTTTTTCCCGCACGACACGCCGCCGTGCCGGGAACGGAACGCATGGTGCGACAGTCTTCATCGGGGGACGCAGATGGCGTACGAGGGCGTACGGGAACGTACGAGGCGAAACGGGAGTCCGGCACCACGATGAGCGACGAGCCGCAGCCGCAGCAGAGCAGCCCGGCAGGGGCGTCCGGAGATCCGCAGCCCGCGGTTCCCGGGCCGCTGCCCGGTGGGAAGCCGAAGCGGCCCGGGCGCACCGGGTGGCGCCGGCTGATCCCGACCTGGCGGATGGTGCTCGGCACCTTCGTCGTCGTGGTCCTGCTCCTGATCGGCCTCTTCGCGCTCGGCTACTACATGGTCAAGATCCCGCCGGCGAACGCGGCGGCGACCAAGCAGAGCAACGTGTATCTGTACGCGGACGGCAGCGAGTTGGCCCGGGACGGCTCGGTCAACCGGGAGAACGTGGCGCTCGCCCGGATCTCCAAGGACGCCCAGCACGCGGTGCTCGCAGCCGAGGACCGCGATTTCTACTCCGAGTCCGCGATCGACCCGAAGGCGATGATCCGGGCGGGCTGGAACACGGCAACCGGCAAGGGCAGGCAGTCCGGTTCGACGATCACCCAGCAGTATGTGAAGAACTACTACCTGGGGCAGGAGCAGACCGTCACGCGGAAGGTGAAGGAGTTCTTCATCGCGATCAAGCTGGACCGCGAGAAGAGCAAGGACGACATCCTGGAGGGCTACCTCAACACCAGCTACTTCGGCCGCAACGCCTACGGCATCCAGGCCGCGGCGCAGGCGTACTACGGCGTCGACGCGAAGGACCTCACGGTCGGTCAGGGCGCCTACCTCGCGGCGCTGGTGAACGCGCCGAGCGAGTACGACGTGATCGCGCACCCCGAGAACAGGACGGCCGCCCTGGCCCGCTGGAACTACGTCCTCGACGGCATGGTCACGAAGCACTGGCTGAGCCCGGCCCAGCGGGCGAAGGTGACGTTCCCCGCGCCCCGCCAGCAGGTGTTCGCGGCCGGCATGTCCGGCCAGCGCGGCTACCTGGTCCAGGCGATCAAGGACTACCTCGCCACCAACAAGATCATCGACGAGGACACCCTGGCCACCGGCGGCTACCGCATCACCACCACCCTGCAGAAGCCCCGGCAGGACGCCTTCGTCAAGGCCGTCGACGACCAGGTGATGTCCCGCCTCGACAAGAAGAACCGCAAGGTCGACCGCTATGTCCGCGCGGGCGGCGTCGCCGTCGACCCCACGACCGGCGAGGTCGTCGCGATGTACGGCGGCATCGACTACACCAAGCAGTACGTCAACAACGCGACCCGCCGCGACTACCAGGTCGGTTCCACGTTCAAGCCGTTCGTGTTCACCTCGGCCGTGCAGAACGCCTCCCGGACCCAGGACGGCGTCACGATCACCCCGAACACGGTGTACGACGGCACGGACAAGCGCCCGGTGCAGGGCTGGAGCGGCGGGGCGTACGCGCCCGAGAACGAGGACAACGTCTCCTACGGCCCGATCACCGTCCGCAGGGCCACGGACAAGTCGGTGAACGCGGTGTACGCGCAGATGGCGGTGGACGTCGGCCCGTCCCGGGTCAAGGAGACCGCGGTCGCCCTCGGGGTGCCCGGGAACACCCCCGACCTCAAGCCGTACCCGTCGATCGCGCTCGGCACGGCCACCGCGAGCGTCCTCGACATGGCGGAGGCGTACGCGACGCTCGCCAACCACGGCAGGCACGGCACGTACACGCTCGTCGAGAAGATCTCCAAGGACGGCACGGACGACGTGCCGCTGCCGCAGCGGCGGGCGGAGCAGGTGGTGAGCCGCGAGGCGGCCGACACCACCACGGCGGTCCTGCAGAGCGTGGTGGACAACGGCACCGCGACCGCGGCGCAGGCCGCCGGGCGGCCCGCCGCCGGCAAGACGGGCACAGCGGAGGAGGACCAGGCGGCCTGGTTCGCGGGCTACACCCCGCAGCTGGCGACGGTGGTCTCGGTGATGGGGCAGGACCCGGACACCGGCAAGCACAAGTCGCTGTACGGTGCGATGGGCGAGGCCCGCGTCAACGGCGGGGGCGCGCCCGCCCGGATCTGGGCCCAGTTCACGAAGGCGGCCCTGAAGGGCAAGCCGGTCAAGGACTTCGACCTGCGCCTCCAGGACGGTGCCGACCAGGTCGTGGAGCCGCCCACGAGCCCCGCGACCGAGTCGCCGGGCGGCCCCGGCGCCCAGGACAACGGCGGCACCACGAGCACCCCGCCCACGCCCGGCCAGGACCAGGGCCAGAGCCTGGGGCAGACCACCGGCGGCACGCCCGGAACGGGCGGCACCACCGACACCGGGGGCACCACCGGGTCCGGGGGGACGACCGACACCGGCGGCACCACGACCACGGGCGGGACGACGACCACGGGCGGCACGACCGGGTCCGGCGGCACGACCGACACGGGCGGCACGACCGGGTCCGGGGGGACCACGGGGTCCGGCACCTCGACGGGCGGCACGACGACGGGGCTCCTGGCCGCGCCGGGCCGGTGGTCATAGGCACCGACCCACAGGGGCGGCACGCGGCCCCGAACGGCCCGCGTCGGACCGGTCCGGCGTGGGCCGTTTCCCGTGGGAGGCAGCGGCTCAGATCCCCAGATCCTTGATGATCTTCGCCACGTGCCCCGTCGCCCTCACGTTGTACAGCGCGCGCTCGACCTTGCCCTCCTCGTCCACGATCACCGTGGAGCGGATGACGCCGACGGTCGTCTTCCCGTACAGCTTCTTCTCGCCGAAGGCGCCGTACGCGTCCAGGACCTTCTTGTCGGGGTCGGCGAGGAGCGTGACCCTCAGCCGCTCCTTCTCGCGGAACTTCGCCAGCTTCTCCGGCTTGTCGGGGGAGATCCCGATGACGTCGTAGCCCGCGCCCGCCAGCAGCTCCAGGTTGTCCGTGAAGTCGCACGCCTGCTTGGTGCAGCCCGGGGTGAGCGCGGCCGGGTAGAAGTACACGACGACCTTGCGTCCCCTGTGGTCGGCCAGGGAGACCTCGTTGCCGTCCGCGTCCGGCAGGGTGAAGTCGGGGGCGGGGTCGCCGGGCTGGAGTCGCTCGCTCATCGGTACCTCACAGGGCAAGGGGCGGGTTACCCGACGAGCCTAATCCCCTTCCGGACCCCCATAGGGGTGCCGCGGGGGTGCGCTCCGCGCCGAGCTGACAGACTGTCGACCACAGACGCGGGAATACGCGGAACACGTCGCACACGACCACGGAGGAAGCACGGTGGCGGACACGTCGAGCACACCGGACACCAGGACTCCGGCGCAGATCGAGGCGGACATCAAGCGCCGCCGCGAAACGCTGGCCGAGACGCTCGACGAGATCGGCGTCCGGGTGCACCCGAAGACGATCGCCGGGGACGCCAAAGCCAAGATCGTCTCCCAGGTCGACCACACGTTCGGGCGCGCTTACGTCCGGGCCAACCAGGTCGTCAGCCAGGTGAAGGGGCAGCTGGTCACGCAGGAGGGCACGCCGCGCCTGGAGCGCATCGTGCCCGTGGCACTGATCGCGGTCGGGGTCGTCGGGCTGCTCGCCCTGGGCTCCCGGCGGCGCAGGGGCTGACCCGGCCGCGCACGAAGCCGTCGAAGGCAGGTAGGTTCGGGGTGTGAGCGAGAAGACCCACCACGACAAGTTGCCGATCCGGATGCTGCACGACCGCGTGCTGGTGCGGCAGGACGCCGCCGAGGGCGAGCGCAGGTCGGGCGGCGGCATCCTGATCCCCGCGACCGCGGCCGTCGGCCGGCGCCTCGCCTGGGCCGAGGTCGTCGCGGTCGGGCAGAACGTACGGACCGTGGAGCCGGGTGACCGGGTCCTGTACGACCCGGAGGACCGGGCAGAGGTCGAGGTGCGCGGGATCGCGTACGTCCTGATGCGCGAACGCGATCTGCACGCCGTGGCGGCGGACCGCTTCGAGGGGTCGGAGGATTCCACGGGCCTGTACTTGTAGGCCAGACCGGGAATTGGGGCTGGTGACCTCGTCGCCAGCCCCTTTCGCATGCCTCTTCGTCACAGCCTCGCGCTCGGAGCGTGAGACGTCCACGCCCAGCCGTACCCGTCGCCGCCGCGAGAACCCACGGCTTCCGTGCCCCAACTGCCACGCGATCACAGGCTCGTGGTGCAGGGGAGGCAGAAGGCGGCAAACGACTCCCGGTACGATTGGGCGCAGCCGGCGGCGGTGGCGCAATGGCGACGCAGCAGACTTAGGATCTGTGGCCCTTGATCGGGCTTGAGGGTTCGAATCCCTTCCGCCGCACACAGACGGCCTGCGAGTCGAAGTATCGACGCGTGGGCCGTTCTCGTGCGCTGTCTCAGCCGAGCAGTTCCCGCATCACCGGCACCAACGCCCGGAACGCCTGCCCCCGGTGGCTGATCGCGTTCTTCTCCTCGGGCGTCAGCTCCGCGCAGGTCCGCAGCTCGCCCTCCGGCTGGAGGATCGGGTCGTAGCCGAAGCCGTTGGTCCCGGTCGGGGCGTGGCGCAGCGTGCCGCGCAGCCGCCCCTCGACCACCCGTTCCGTGCCGTCGGGCAGCGCCAGTGCGGCCGCGCAGGCGAAGTGGGCGCCCCGGTGGGCGTCGTCGATGTCCGCGAGCTGGGCCAGGAGCAGCTCCAGGTTCGCCTTGTCGTCGCCGTGCCTGCCCGCCCAGCGTGCCGAGAAGATGCCCGGCGCGCCGTTCAGGACGTCGACGCACAGGCCCGAGTCGTCGGCCACTGCGGGCAGGCCCGTCGCCTCGGCCAGGGCGCGGGCCTTCAGGAGGGCGTTCTCGGCGAAGGTGACGCCCGTCTCCTTGACGTCGGGGATGTCGGGGTAGGCGTCCGCGCCGACCAGGTCGTGCGGGAGGCCCGCGTCGGCGAGGATCGCCTTCAGTTCGGCGAGCTTTCCGGCGTTGCGCGTGGCGAGGATCAGGCGGGTCATGCCCACCAGTATCCGTGCCGCGCCACCGTCCGCCGCGCCCTCCCCCTTACGAGGTGCACACCTTCGTCAGCTCCCCCGCCGCGTCCGTCACCGGGCCGACGTCGGGGGTCTTGTCGCCGTTCTTGACGGCGTCGCGGACGTTCCCGACGGCCTTGCGGAGGTCGTCGACCGCCTTGTTGACGTCGACGTTGTCCGTCTTGTCGCCGATCTTGTCCAGGTTCCGTTCGATGGAGTCGAGGGACGCGTCGGTCTGTGTCGGATCGTTGGCCGCGTTCTCGACGGCCTGCTGGAGGTCGGTGACGCTGTCGGCTATCGCATCGGCGGTCTGTACGCAGTCGATCGCCTTGTTGACGGCGTCGCAGCCGGAACTCGCGCCCACGGCGGCGAGTACGGCGACGGCGGCGAACACGGCGGTGACGGTGCGTCGGCGGTGGCGCGCGGCCATGGAACGGTTCCTCCCGTTGACGGTGCTGCACGGTTCCGCGGACGCGCCGGCCGGTCCGGCTCGCCCGAGGTGTCGATGGTCGTACGAGGCCGCGGGCGGGCGCACGGTGGTGTCCGCGCGCCCGCCGCGTCAGCCACGCGACTATCCCTGAAAACGCCGGAAGGCGCTACGCGGTTGCCTCCAGCGCCGCGTTCTGGACCGCCGCCAGCCGGCCGCAGCCCGCGACCGCCAGGTCGAGCAGGGCGGTCAGCTCCTCACGGTCGAAGGGCGCCGCCTCCGCCGTGCCCTGCACCTCCACGAAACGGCCGTCGCCGGTGCAGACGACGTTCATGTCGGTCTCGGCGCGGACGTCCTCCTCGTAGCAGAGGTCCAGGAGCGGCACGCCGCCCACGATGCCGACGGAGACGGCCGAGACCGTGCCGGTCAGCGGCTGCCGGCCCGCCTTCACGAGCTTCTTGCGCTGCGCCCAGGCCACCGCGTCGGCGAGGGCGACGTACGCGCCCGTGATCGCGGCGGTGCGGGTGCCGCCGTCCGCCTGGAGCACGTCGCAGTCCAGGACGATCGTGTTCTCGCCGAGGGCCTTGTAGTCGACGACGGCGCGCAGGGAGCGGCCGATGAGCCGGCTGATCTCGTGCGTACGCCCGCCGATCTTGCCCTTGACCGCCTCGCGGTCGCCCCGGGTGTTGGTGGAGCGGGGCAGCATGGCGTACTCGGCGGTGACCCACCCCTCCCCGCCGCCCTTGCGCCAGCGCGGCACGCCCTCGGTGACGGAGGCGGTGCAGAAGACCTTGGTGTCGCCGAAGGAGACGAGGACGGAGCCCTCGGCGTGCTTGCTCCAGCCCCGCTCGATCGTGATGGGGCGGAGCTGTTCGGGGGTGCGGCCGTCGATTCGAGACATGGCCCGAGCCTAGCCGTATACACGGGAGGGGCCCCTTCCACGGGGGGAGGGACCCCCTCTCGCACCTGCGCGCACGGCCCGGCGCGGTGGGGGTGCGGGGCCGGTGCGGCTCACATCATGTCTTCGATCTCCGCCGCGATCGGGTCGGCGTCCGTGCCGATGACGACCTGGATCGCGCTGCCCATCTTGACGACGCCGTGGGCGCCGGCGGCCTTCAGCGCGGCCTCGTCGACCAGCGAGGGGTCGGCGACCTCGGTGCGGAGCCGGGTGATGCAGCCCTCGATCTCCTCGATGTTGTCGATGCCGCCGAGCCCGGCGGCGATCTTCTCTGCCTTGCTGGCCATGTCCTGTCTCCCTGGTCCGAACCGCTGTGTCGCCAACTGGTCTACACCACCGCGGGGAGGGTCGCCAAACCCCTGCGGCCATCCCGGTCGCACCCCGCCCCCGGAGGGGCCCGGAACCCGGCCCGGGGGTGTTCGCCATGGAGTGCGGCATTATTTCCCCTATGCCCGCGGCCACAGAAACGACGGGTTCCTTATCCCGCCTTCACCGTGCTACAACAGGTCTACACCACATGTGGTGTAGACCACGTGCGGCCGCCCCGGTCCCGGGTGCGCCGCCGTGTCGCACATAGGAGACGCCGCCGTCCCTCTTCCCCTGTCCCCGGGCGGCGCCTTGCCCACTGGAGGAAGTTGTGTCCACGCTCAGCGCCGCCCCCGCGGCCGAGAAGAAGAAGGGCGCCGGCGCGATGGCTGTTCTGCAGCGCATCGGCCGCAGCCTGATGCTGCCGGTGGCGGTCCTGCCCGCCGCCGCCCTCCTGGTCCGCCTCGGCAACACCGACATGCTGGGGCGCCCGTCCTTCCCCTCCTTCCTCACCAAGATCGCGGGCTTCATGGCGGCCGGCGGCAACGCGATCCTCGACAACATGGCGCTGCTGTTCGCCGTCGGCATCGCGATCGGCTTCGCCAAGAAGTCGGACGGTTCGACGGCGCTCGCGGCGGTCGTCGGCTACCTGGTCTTCAAGAACGTGCTGGCCACGTTCACCGACAAGAACCTGCCGAAGGTGGCGCAGGCCGTCGACGGCAAGGTCGTCATGGTGAACGCGCCCGTGGACGCCAAGGTCCTCGGCGGTGTGGTGATGGGCATCGTCGTCGCCCTGCTCTACCAGCGCTTCCACCGCACCAAGCTGCCGGACTGGGCCGGCTTCTTCGGCGGCCGCCGGCTCGTGCCGATCCTGTCGGCCTTCGCGGGGCTGGTCATCGGCATCGTCTTCGGCTACATCTGGCCCGTCCTCGGCACGGGGCTGCACAACTTCGGTGAGTGGCTGGTGGGTTCGGGCGCCCTCGGGGCCGGTATCTTCGGCGTCGCCAACCGTGCGCTCATCCCGATCGGCATGCACCACCTGCTGAACTCGTTCCCGTGGTTCCAGGCAGGCGACTACCACGGCAAGAGCGGCGACATCGGCCGCTTCCTCGCCGGCGACCCGAGCGCCGGCCAGTTCATGACGGGCTTCTTCCCGATCATGATGTTCGGTCTCCCGGCGGCCTGCCTGGCCATCGTGCACTGCGCCCGGCCCGAGCGCCGCAAGGTGGTCGGCGGCATGATGTTCTCCATCGCCCTGACGAGCTTCGTCACCGGCGTGACCGAGCCGATCGAGTTCACCTTCATGTTCATCGCGCCGGTCCTGTACGCGATCCACGCGGTCCTCACCGGCGTCTCCATGGCGCTGACCTGGGCACTCGGCATGAAGGACGGCTTCGGTTTCTCGGCCGGCGTGGTCGACTTCGGACTGAACCTCGGCATCGCGACCAACCCGTGGGGCCTGGTCCTGGTGGGTCTGTGCTTCGCGGGGATCTACTACGCGGTCTTCCGCTTCGCGATCATCAGGTTCAACCTGCCCACGCCGGGCCGGGAGTCCGACGAGGAACTCGCGGAGCTGCAGAAGGCGGAGGCCAAGTAGCACCGCCGGCGGCGGCACGCCCGAGCAACGGCGCCGCCCGGACCGCTCGGCGGTCCGGGCGGCGCCGTGTGCGCGCTCAGATCTCGTACGAGGCCCGCGGCACCGCCAGCTCCACCGGGCCGGCGTAGGCGACGCGGGCGTCCGCCAGATTGACCTGGGGGTCCGTCCACGGGGGGATATGGGTGAGGACCAGGCGGCGGGCCCCGGCGCGGGCGGCCGTCTCCCCGGCCTCGCGGCCGTTGAGGTGCAGGTCCGGAATGTTCTCCTTGCCGTAGGTGAACGCGGCCTCGCACAGGAACAGGTCCGTGTCACGGGCGAGTTCGACCAGGCCCTCGCACACACCCGTGTCGCCGGAGTACGTGAGTGCCCTGCCACCGTGCTCGACCCGGATGCCGTACGCCTCCACCGGGTGGGCCACACGTTCCGTGTGCACGATGAAGGGGCCGATCTCGAACGTGCCCGGCTTGACCGTGTGGAAGTCGAAGACCTCGCTCATCGAGGAGGCCGAGGGCGTGTCGGCGTAGGCGGTGGTCAGGCGCTGCTCGGTGCCCTCCGGGCCGTAGACCGGGATCGGGTCGGCCCGGCCGCCGTCGTGGCGGTAGTAGCGCGCGACGAAGTACCCGAGCATGTCGATGCAGTGGTCGGCGTGCAGATGGCTGAGGAAGATCGCGTCGAGGTCGTAGAGACCGCAGTGGCGCTGCAGCTCGCCCAGGGCGCCATTGCCCATGTCGAGAAGCAGCCGGAAGCCGTCGGCCTCGACGAGGTAGCTCGAACAGGCCGATTCCGCGGACGGGAACGACCCCGAGCAGCCGACGACGGTGAGCTTCATAAAGCTGGAACCTCCGCGCTGGCAGGAATAGCAGAAGGCATGGACGGAAACGCTGACGGGGGTCGTGCGGTCCGTCGAGCGTAAGGCGCAAAAGGGCCGGTCGCTCCTCCGCCAGGGGCCGTTGTGGGGGAACTCACCTGACCTGTCACCGGTTCGGCTGGACCGGAGGCGTGCGGGGCGCGCGCCGGGGCGCGTGCCCCGCGGCGCACCGGTCAGGGGTGACGGCCGGCAGGGCGGGCGTCGGGGCGTGGCCGCCGGTACCGTCGTCGGTATGGACACGTCCTGGTGGCTGGCGCTGGCCGCGGTGGTGCTGCTCGCGCTGGTCGCGACACTGGTGGACGGCTGGGGGCGCGGTCATCGCCGCCGGGTGTCCGGGCGGCCGCCGGGGCGCCCCCGGGTGCATCCGCGGCCGGCCGAGATCTGGTGGGCGAGCATGCCGTACGGGAACCGGCCGGGCGGCAGGGACCGGCCGTGCCTGGTGCTCACGGTGCGCGGGGACAGCGCGACGGTGGCGGAGATCACCACCAGGTACCACGACGAGCGGCCGGGCGTGATCGCGCTGCCTCCGGGAGCGGTGGGCGATGCCGAGGGCCGGCCCGGCTTCCTGGAGACGGACGAGCTGCGCGATGTACCGCTGTGGGACTTCCGGCGGCGGGTGGGCGTGGTGGACCCCGTGCTGTGGGATCAGGTGCGGTATCTGGCGGGCTGAGGGGGCCGGGGCGTCTCATGGCCGGATCACCTCGACCGTGACGGTCCACTGCTGGATGCCCTGGCACGACGTCTGCCCGGGCCGCTCGGCGCACAGGGGGCGGGTCGCGGTCAGCCGTGCCGTGCCGGGCGCCACCGCCTCGAACGCGGCGACGGCGTCGCCGGGCTGGATGACGAAGCCGGCGTTGATGGCCTTCAGCGCGCCGCCCCGGGCGGTGACGGGGGTCCAGGGCCGCTCCTTGGTGCCGTCCAGCGTGAGGCGGAGCTGCCCGCCCACCGTCAGGCACACGGTGCGGCCGGTGTCCGCCGCGGTGAGCGAGGCTCCGGCCGTGCAGTCCCCGGCCGTGCGGGTGGGGGACGGCGCCGCCGTGCCGCTCGCGGGGCCGGTGCCGCTCCCGGGGCCCGTGCCGCCGTTCTGCGCGCCGCAGCCCGCGAGGAGGAGCATCACCGCCGAGAGAGCGAGGCCGGTCGTACGGTGGAGCGTCGTACGGCGCATGGGTGGCCGCCTTTCTGCCGTGCCCGGACCCTGATGCCGATGTGACGTTTCCCCTGTACATCAGGATCCCCTCCGCTCCCCCGGACCGCGAGGGGGCCGGGGCGACGGAGGCCCATACCAAGGCATGGGCATGACACTCACGGGGGCGGAGGCGGGGCCCGGGGGCTGCCGCCCCCGGGCCCCGGCGCGTCAGCGCGCTACACCCAGAGCTGCCCTACGCCCAGAGCTGCCCCTGCACCGCCTCGATGGCCTCCTCCGTCGTGGCGGCCGTGTAGACGCCGGTCGACAGGTACTTCCAGCCCCCGTCGGCCACGATGAACACGATGTCGGCGCTCTCGCCCGCCTTGACGGCCTTCCTGCCGACGCCGATGGCCGCGTGCAGGGCGGCACCCGTGGAGACGCCCGCGAAGATGCCCTCCTGCTGGAGGAGTTCGCGGGTGCGGGTCACCGCGTCCACCGAGCCGACCGAGAAGCGGGTCGTCAGCACGGACGCGTCGTACAGCTCCGGTACGAAGCCCTCGTCCAGGTTCCTGAGGCCGTACACCAGGTCGTCGTAGCGCGGTTCCGCCGCGACGATCTTCACATCGGGCTTGTGCTCGCGCAGATAGCGGCCCACGCCCATCAGCGTGCCGGTGGTGCCGAGTCCGGCCACGAAGTGCGTGATGGAGGGGAGGTCGGCGAGGATCTCGGGCCCGGTGGTGGCGTAGTGGGCGCCCGCGTTGTCCGGGTTGCCGTACTGGTACAGCATCACCCAGTCCGGGTGCTCGGCCGCCAGCTCCTTGGCGACGCGCACCGCCGTGTTCGAGCCGCCCGCGGCCGGGCTGGAGATGATCTCGGCGCCCCACATGCCCAGCAGGTCCCGGCGCTCCTGCGAGGTGTTCTCCGGCATCACGCACACCATGCGGTAGCCCTTGAGCTTCGCCGCCATCGCCAGGGAGATGCCGGTGTTGCCCGAGGTGGGCTCCAGGATCGTGCAGCCGGGGGTCAGCCGGCCGTCCTTCTCCGCCTGCTCGATCATGAACAGCGCGGGGCGGTCCTTGACCGAGCCGGTCGGGTTGCGGTCCTCCAGCTTGGCCCAGATGCGCACGTCGTCGGACGGCGAGAGCCGCGGCAGGCGCACCAGGGGGGTGTTGCCGACCGCGGCGAGCGGGGAGTCGTACCTCATGGGGATCAGGCCATACCGCCGGCCACGGCCGGCAGGATCGTCACGTTGTCGCCGTCGGCGACCTTGGTGTTGATGCCGTCGAGGAAGCGGACGTCCTCGTCGTTCAGGTAGACGTTGACGAAGCGGCGCAGCTCGCCGCCGTCCACGATGCGGGCCTGGATGCCCGCATGGCGGCTTTCGAGATCGGCGAACAGCTCGGCGAGGGTGTCCCCACTGCCGTCGACGGCCTTCTGCCCGTCGGTGTACTGGCGCAGGATGGTGGGGATGCGGACCTCGATGGCCATGGTTGAGGGCTCCTGTCGGAAGAAGTCAGGTCGGTGGGCGCGCGGCGGCGCGGGAGCGTAGTCCTAGTCGTACGCGGGGGTGCCGCGGCTCACGGCCGAACGGCGGCAGGTCGGCGTCAACAGATGGCGCTGTTCAGCCTGCACAGGTCGACGTGCAGCCGCGCCACGAGCAGCATGCCCGGCGTCTTCTTGCTCACGTCGTGGAGAACCATGGGGTCATCGTATCGATTCCCACCCCGGTGCCCCGAGTGTGATCTCGCATGGTGGATGAACTCTGACCGAACTGCGGGATCAGTAGCTCTCCACCACCTTGACCTCCTCCTCCGTCACTTCGCCGTCCACGATCCTGAAGGAGCGGAACTGGAACGGACCCGCGTCGTCCGCGTCGGCGGTCGACACCAGCACGTAGTGGGCGCCGGGCTCGTTGGCGTACGAGATGTCCGTCCTGGACGGGTACGCCTCGGTGGCGGTGTGCGAGTGGTAGATGATCATCGGCTCCTCGTCGCGGTCGTCCATGTCGCGGTAGAGCTTGAGCAGGTCTCCCGAGTCGAACTCGTAGAACGTGGCGGAGCGGGCTGCGTTCAGCATCGGGATGAAGCGCTCGGGGCGGTCCGAGCCGGCCGGGCCCGCGACGACGCCGCATGCCTCGTCGGGGTGGTCCTGGCGCGCGTGGGCGACGATCCGGTCGACGAGGGCCTGGGTGATGGTCAGCATGCTGGCCAGGATAAGCAGACAATCGAGCGGGGCCGCCCCGTACCGAGGGGTGGTACGGGGCGGCCCACATGGCGGACATCCTGGGCGAGGGGCCACGCGGGCCCGGCCTCCGCGGCGCGGTGCGCGGTGGCTCAGCCGACCCGCTCGAACGCCCGCTCACCCTGCTCGGTGACCTGCGGGTTGCGCACCCTCAGCGCCACCCAGCCGCCGCCCAGCGCCGCCGCCCACACCGCCATGACGTACAGGCAGACCCGGGAGTCCGCGTCGTAGGCGATCAGGCAGGTGACGACGAACAGGAACACGATCGCGATCCAGCTGGACACCGCACCGCCCGGCGCCGGGAAGGAGGAGGCGGGCAGCCGGCCCGCGCCGACCGCGCGGCGGTAGCGGACATGGCTGAACAGGATCATCAGCCAGGTCCAGATGCCGGCCGCGGTGGCCACCGAGGTGACGTAGCCGAACGCCTTCTCCGGGACGACGTAGTTGAGGATCACGCCGATGCCCATGAAGGCGACGGAGACCGTGATGCCGAGGGCCGGGGTCTTCGACGACGACAGCCGGCCGAACCCCTTCGGGGCCTCGCCGTTGTCCGCGAGGGTGCGCAGCATGCGGCCCGTGGAGTACATGCCCGAGTTGCACGAGGACAGGGCCGCGGTCAGCACCACGAAGTTGACGATGGCCGCGCCGGCCGGGATGCCGATCTTCGCGAACGCCTCGACGAACGGGCTCACTCCGGGCGCGAACTCCGTCCACTTCACCACGCACAGGATGACGGTGAGGGCGCCGACGTAGAAGAGCGCGATGCGCCAGGGCAGGGTGTTGATCGCCTTCGGGAGGGTCTTCTCCGGGTTCTCGGACTCGCCCGCCGTGACACCGACCAGTTCCACCGCGAGGTAGGCGAACATGACGCCCTGCAGCGTCATCAGCGAGGAGCCGACGCCCTTCGGGAAGAAGCCGTCGAACTGCCAGAGGTTGGCCACCGACGCGGTGTCGCCGGCGGCGCTGAAGCCGAAGGTGAGCACGCCCAGGCCGATCACGATCATGCCGACCAGCGCGGTGACCTTGACCATCGAGAACCAGAACTCGATCTCGCCGAACAGCTTCACCGAGATCAGGTTGGCCACGAACAGGACCACCAGGAAGACCAGTGCCGTCACCCACTGCGGGATCGACGGGAACCAGTAGTGCACGTAGATCGCGGCGGCCGTCAGCTCGGCCATGCCGGTCACCACCCACATCAGCCAGTACGTCCAGCCGGTGAAGTAGCCGAAGAACGGGCCGAGGAACTCGCGGGAGTACTCCGCGAAGGAGCCCGAGACCGGGCGGTACAGGAGCAGCTCGCCGAGCGCCCGCATGATGAAGAACACGATCGCGCCCGCGAGGGCGTACATGACGATCAGGCTGGGCCCGGCCTTGGCGATGTTCGCCCCGGCGCCCAGGAAGAGGCCGACGCCGATGGCGCCGCCGATCGCGATCATCTGGACCTGGCGGCTGCCGAGCCCGCGCTCGTACCCCTCCTCGGGGGCGTCGCCGCCCACGACTCCCTTGCGGTCGTGCTGCCCGTCGTGCTTGCCGACCTGCGACGAGGTCATGTTGGTGCGCCTTTCTCCACGCCGGTCCGAGCCAGTCCCGTGGCGTCGGACCGCTTTCCGGTCCCCCCCGGATGTGATGGAGCTGTGCCTGGCCGGCGGTCCGCCGGCTCGGTGGCGCACCCGGCGGAACATGGGTGGCGTCCCGCCGGGCGGTCGTGAAGATGTATCACGGCCGCGTCGTGGACCGGCCGTGCGACATGTGACGCACGGCACGGGAAGAAGCAGGCAGAGGAGGACCTGAGCGGACAAATACGGCCACAACGGTGACGCGATCGTTATCCGGATTTGAGCGTCCTCTGAGCGAACACCGGATGATCGCCGCGTGACCGCCGGACGGACACCGCACGGCCGCCGGCGGGCGCGGGACGGGGTCGGACGGGCGCCGCACGACCGCCGGGTGGAGACCGCACGAAGCCCGGGCGGCCGCCGGGCTGGCGCGGGACGGCCGTCGGGCGGGCGCCCGACGGACACCGCACGCCGCCGGGCGGGCGCGGGACGGGGGCCGGGCGGGCGCCCGAGGTCCGCAGATGTCAGGGCATCAGGGTGGTGATGAGCGTCTCCTGGAGGCCGCCGAGCCACAGATACGCCATCACCATCGGTTTGCGCGGATCCTCGTCCGGCAGACCGTAGAGGTGGTCGGTGTCGTCCTCGTCGACGACCTCCAGACGCGAGCCGATCGCCAGCCGCAGGTCGTTCAGGGCGCCGAGCCACTGCTCGGACTCCCCGCGCGAGAGCTCGAGCACGCCCCCCTCCTCGTTCACCGAGGTCAGGGCGTCCAGGGAGCGGATCACCGCGAGGGCGTTCTCACGCTTGCGCGCACGGAGGTCGTTCTCGGTGAAGCGGCGGAACTCGGCGGAGTGCGCGCGCTGTTCCTCGGCCTCCCCGGGCGAGGCGGACTCACCGCCGGGACCGCCGTACGCGTCCGGGAACAGACGGCGCAGCACGGGGTCGGAGGGCGGCTCACTGGGACCCTCGGCGAACAGTTCGGCGAGCGGGTCGCCGGAGCCGTTCTCGGCCGGGCCGGGCCCGATGAGTTCCAGCAGCTGCACGGCCAGCGACCGGATGATCGAGATCTCGACGTCGTCGAGCGCGACGGCCGCGCCGCCGCCGGTGAGCGGTTCGAAGTGTCCTGGCATGAGGTCTTTCGCTGCTTGACGGGCCTGCCGGCCCGGGGGTCCTGGGCTACTTGCGGTCCTGCTGGAGAGTGGCCCACAGACCGTAGCCGTGCATGGCCTGGACGTCGCGCTCCATCTCCTCGCGCGTACCGGCCGACACCACCGCCCTGCCCTTGTGGTGGACGTCGAGCATGAGCTTGGTGGCCTTGTCCTTGGAGTAGCCGAAGTACGTCTGGAAGACATACGTCACATAGCTCATCAGGTTGACCGGGTCGTTGTGGACGACCGTGACCCACGGGACATCGGGTTCGGGTACGGCGAACTGTTCCTCCGCCGACTCGGTCTGTTCGATCTCTAGGGGTGCGGGAGCCGTCACACGGCCCATGCTGCCACCACAGGGGGGTGCACGCACAAACGAGCCCCGTGCCGCCCGCCCACCGCGCACCCACCCACAAATCGTCAAACTGACGAGATGAGGGTACGATCGGCGGCCGTACTCCAGTCCCCTCTGCGAGGAGAGGTTTCGTGGGCGTAGCGGACCTTGGGCTGCCGGTGGACGTTCCCTCCACGGCCCTCTTCACCGACCACTACGAGCTGACGATGCTCCAGGCCACCCTCAAGGCGGGCACCGCCGAACGGCGCTCCGTCTTCGAGGTCTTCACCCGGCGGCTGCCCGAAGGCCGCCGCTACGGGGTCGTGGCGGGCACCGGGCGTGTCCTGGACGCGGTCGAGAACTTCCGCTTCGACGCCGGTGTGCTGGGCTTCCTGCGGGAGCGCGGGGTCGTCGACGAGGAGACCCTGCAGTGGCTGGCCGCGTACCGCTTCGGCGGCGAGGTCTGGGGCTACCCGGAGGGCGAGGTGTACTTCCCGGGCTCACCGGTCATGCGGGTGGAGGGCTCCTTCGCGGAGTGCGTGCTCCTGGAGACCGTGATCCTGTCCATCCTCAACCACGACTCCGCGGTCGCGGCCGCCGCCTCCCGCATGGCCTCCGCCGCGGGTGACCGGCCGCTGATCGAGATGGGCGCCCGGCGCACCCACGAGCTGGCCGCCGTGGCCGCCGCGCGCGCCGCGTACATCGGCGGCTTCGCGACCACCTCCGATCTGGCCTCCGGCTTCCGGTACGGGATCCCGACGGTCGGGACGTCCGCCCATGCCTTCACGCTGCTGCACGACAGCGAGCGGGACGCCTTCCGCGCCCAGGTCGACTCGCTCGGCCGGGGCACCACGCTGCTGGTGGACACGTACGACGTCACCGAGGCCGTGCGCCTGGCCGTCGAGGTCGCCGGGCCCGAGCTGGGCGCCGTGCGCATCGACTCCGGGGATCTGCTGCTGATCGCGCACCGGGTGCGGCAGCAGCTCGACCAGCTGGGCGCCAACGATACGAAGATCATCGTGACGTCGGACCTGGACGAGTACGCGATCGCCTCACTGCGGGCGGCGCCCGTGGACGCCTACGGTGTCGGCACCCAGCTGGTGACGGGCTCCGGCCATCCGACCGCCTCGATGGTCTACAAGCTGGTCGCCCGCGCCGGGTCGGCGGACCCGAAGGCCCCGCTGGTGCCGGTGGCGAAGAGGTCGTCCGGCGGCAAGACGTCGATGGGCGGGCGCAAGTGGGCGGCACGGCGGCTCGACGAGCACGGGGTGGCGGAGGCCGAGGTGATCGGCAGCGGACCGGTTCCGCAGGAGCTGGTGGACCGGCAGCTGCCGGTCCAGCTGATCAAGGGCGGCCAGGTCGTCGCCCGCGAACCGCTGGACGTGGTCCGTGACCGGCACGCGGCCGCGCGCGCCGGTCTGCCGCTGTCGGCGACGCAGTTGTCGCGCGGGGAGCCGGTGATCCCGACCGAGTACGTGTGACACGTGCCGGGCGCATGAACGGGCGGCCGGCGGGAATGCAACGGCAGCGCACCCGCGCACCCGGCCGACCGCCGCTCACCCCCTCCCGTCCCGCCCGCGAAGTCTCTAGGCTCGGTAGTTCGTACAGACGGCCGGGCCCGGGTCCCTCCACTCCGACCGCCGCCGAACCGAAGGACATCGACCATGCGCCGCGCCCTGATCGTCGTAGACGTGCAGAACGACTTCTGTGAAGGCGGCAGCCTCGCGGTGGCGGGGGGCTCCGACGTGGCCGCCGCGATCACCGAGCTGATCGGACAGGCCCCCGCCGGATACCGCCATGTCGTCGCCACCCGTGACCACCACATCGCGCCCGGCGGGCACTTCGCCGACAACCCCGACTACGTCCACTCGTGGCCGGCGCACTGCGTGGCGGGCACGGAGGGGGTGGGCTTCCACCCGAACTTCGCCCCCGCGGTCGCCTCGGGCGCCATCGACGCCGTGTTCGACAAGGGGGCGTACGCGGCGGCCTACAGCGGCTTCGAGGGGGTCGACGAGAACGGGGTGCCGCTCGGGGACTGGCTGCGGGCGCGGGAGATCGACGAGGTGGACGTGGTGGGGATCGCCACGGACCACTGCGTGCGCGCCACCGCGCTGGACGCCGTACGGCAGGGCTTCCGCACCCATGTGCTGCTGGACCTCACCGCCGGCGTGGCCGAGGAGACCACCGAGCGGGCGCTGGAGGAGATGCGCGGGGCGGGCGTCGAGCTGTCCGGCAAGCCCGTGGTGTAGAGCGGGCTCAGACCTGCGCCGTCCGTTCCCTCAGCAGTGACCTGATCGGGTGCCACAGCTCCTGGGACAGCTCCTGGGCCGCCGCCTCGGGGGCCGTGCGCCAGACCAGGCCGTCGGGGTGGTGCAGGACCGCCGTGATCTCGTCGGGGGTCGGCGGAGCCGCGTTCCCGCGCAGGTAGACCGCGCGCAGTCCCAGGTTGCGCAGACGGGTCAGCGCCCTGGCGCGGTTCTGGGCCAGGACCAGCACGCGGACCGAACCGCTGCCCGAGCCCGGGCTGGGCAGGTTCAGAGCCACCACCACGCTGCCGTTCGGCAGCTTGCAGAAACCTCCTGCGGCCATGTGTGTCACACCCCCGTGAGACCCGGTGTCAATAAGAGAGCCACAGCACGCACCTAAACACGATCGGCCGCGACCCGCCAGAGGGGTGCGGCCGATCATGTCCTGACCTGCGCGGATGCTATTCACTTTGTGAGCGGTTCCACTCCCGCCATGATCGCCGGGCCCTTGGGCGGAACTCTGCCGATCTCGTTGTGCGCCCTGGTGTCAGTGGCGGCCGCCCTCGTGCCTCACGGCGACGGCAGCACCGCCACCGTCAGCACGCTGCCGTCCGCCGACTGCCGCAGGAGCTTGATCCTGGTGTGGGTGTCCGGCACCTTCACGCCCGAGTACGGGGTCGCGGTCGAGTAGTAGGTGCTCTTGTGGTCGTCGAAGACCGGGACGCCCTTCTGGCTCTTGATCTTCACGGCGACACCGTCGGAGTGCAGTGTGATCGCGTCCGTCGGCTCCAGGGTGAAGGCCGAGTCGAACGCCTGGATGCGGCTGCGCATGTACGTCCCGTCCGCCCACTTCAGCGGCGCCGGGTGTGCGTCGACCGGCAGGATCAGGCCCTGGCCCGGGTGCTCGCTGACGTTGTTGTCGGCCTGCGAGGTGTCCCACAGCCAGATCAGCAGGCCGTTCTGGTACGGGTAGTGCTCGACCCAGTTCGGCTTGCTGCTCAGGAAGCCGAAGTTGTACGGGCCGGTCTTCAGGGTCGCGTCGTACGACACGTACTGGCGGTTCTCGGCGATGTAGTACTGCGGGTATTCGCCGGTGAAGGACGCGCCCTTGACGGAGAACCCGTTCACCGTCCAGTCGCCCGTGCCGTTCTCGGCGCCGTCGCTGAACACGGTGGAGCCGTCGGCCGTGACGGCGATGTCGTCCGCGGCGAAGCCCTTCTGCGCCACACCCCCGTCGGTGGTGTAGCGGAAGCGCAGCTTGATCGCCTTGCCGGCGTAGGCGTCAAGGGGGTAGACGAGGTCGGCGTACCCGTCGACGGTGCCGGTCAGGGCGGGCTGGTCGCTGGCGTCACGCGGGACGGCGGCGCCGTTCACCGTGCCGTCGAGCGGGGTCCAGCTGGTGCCGCCGTCGGTCGAGACCTCGGTGTACAGGTAGTCGTAGTTCGTCTCGATGTCGTAGTAGCCCTTGAGGGACAGCGCGGCCGACGACTTGCCGGTCAGGTCGAGATCACGGGTCAGTGTGTTGTTGAGCCCGTTGCCGCTGCCGCTCCACCACTGGTAGGAGCCGCTCGCCGGGGTGACCAGGTCCGTGGTGACGGTCTTCTTCGGCAGCGTGACGATCAGCGCCTGCGGGTCCTTGGTGTTGTACTCCGAGTACCCGAGCCGCGCCAGCGGCCTGGTGCGCGGCGAGACCGTCTTGTAGTTGAGCCAGCCCAGCTGCAGCTTGTCCCAGGCGGTGAAGTCGCCGGGGGTGTCGCCGATGCTGTCCTTGCCGGTGCCCAGCCAGGAGCCGGAGGACATCAGGTCCCAGAAGCCGGTGGAGTTCTCGGCGCTGTTGGTGGTGTCGTAGTTGTCGGGCAGGCCCAGGTCGTGGCCGTACTCGTGGGCGAAGACGCCGAGTCCGCCGTTCTCCGGCTGGATGGTGTAGTCGCCGACCCAGACGCCGGTGTCACCGATCTGGGTGCCGCCGAGCTGGTTGCCGTCGGGGCCGGTCTTGCCGGCGTCGGTGCCGTAGGCGTACCAGCGGTGGGCCCAGATCGCGTCCTCGCCCTGCGCACCGCCGCCCGCGGACTCGTCCTCGCCGGCGTGCACGATCTGGAAGTGGTCGATGTAGCCGTCGGGCTCGTTGAAGTCGCCGTCGCCGTCGTGGTCGTAGCGGTCCCACTGGTCGTACTGGGCGGCCTTGGCCCTGATCTGCGCGTCGGTGTCCCCGGCGGCCTTGCGCTGGGCGACCCACTTGGCCAGGGCGTCGCTGACCAGGTTCCACACGCACGTGTCGCACTTGTTGGTGCCGTACCGGGCCTCGTTGTAGTCGACCGCGACCCAGTCCTGGACCTCGCCGTCGACCGAGTAGCGGCCCGAGGACGCCTTCTCGTAGAACTGCTTGAGGGACGTCTTCTTCTTGTCCGCGGAGAAGTAGAGGTCCTGGTAGTGCTGCCGGTTGTAGTCCGCCTGCCACGCGGTGCTGTTGTCCGTGGCGCGGACCGGCTCGGCTATCCGGTTATGTGCGGGGCCGGCGGTGCCGCCGTACTCCGACGTCTTGGTGCCGAACTCCGCGAGGATGGTGAAGATCTTGTCGGTGCGCTCGCGGGCGAGTTCGACGTACTTGCCGCTGCTGAGCCGCACCACCTTGGAGGCGCCGCGGTCGGTGACCGCGGCCTTGCCGGAGATGACGCGGCCCAGCGCTTCTTCCCGCTGGGCCTCCTGGGTCTTGCTCAGGGGGCCGTCGAAGTCGTGCTCCCTGCTCTTGACCGGCTGTGGGTCGTGCCGGTTGGCGCCGGCCGCCGCCGTGTCCGTCCGCTGCTGTGCCACGGCGGACACCGAAAGGGTGGCGGTGGCCGCTGCGAACGCGACGAAGGTCGCGGCCGCTCTGAACGTCCAGGGTCTACTGGTCACTTGATGTCCTCCCCGACGCGTCCGGTCCCGCGCGGAAGGGGGAGTCCTGGTCATGGAAGGTCCGCGCGCCGGTGTACGCGTGTGTCAAGTGACGACATTTGACCGGAGGTTTAAGGGAAAAGACAGATCTTGACTTGAACAGGCCAAGTGCATTAATGGAACTGGGCGTTCGTTATACGAACGGCATAATCGCCTGTCAACCGGCGCGCGCACGTGTCCAGTTGGTGGACCGCATGACTCCGTGCGCCCCCTGTGCACCTGTACCGTGGGTTAGGTCACGCTTACCGGGCGTTCCGCTCGGGCATGCAGGCGAATAGAGTCGGTAGGTGAAGCGTCGGGATGGCGACGGATTACCCTGTCGACACCGTTGTCACCCCACGATTCGCAGCTCGGCCGCATATGCCCCAACAGAACACCGTAGTTGTCCGCATCCTCCCCCATCGCGAGAGGCACCGGGGGGAGACCCCCACCCCGAGGAATCGCCATGCCTCGTCCGACTGCCGCACAGCTCGCCTACGGTTCCTGCACCGTGATCTTCTCCACCCTCGCCATGCTGCTGCTGTCACAGACGAGTTCGGGGCTGGGGATCGCCGTGATCGCCCTTGCGGCGCTCGCGCTCGGACTGCTCGTCGCCGTGACGGTCCCCCTGCCGAGGTCCGCGTCGGCCGCCGCCGGGCGGCTCACCGCACAGCAGCGGACCCCGGCCGCACGGCCGACGGCCTCGTTGCGGTCCGCCGCACCCGCCGAGTCCGTACACGAGCCGGCGAACCCCTGAACCGGGCGTGCACACGCAGCACTTCGTGGTACCCGCACAACTTCAGACCGAGCACAGAACCGGCGGGCCCGTGATCCACGGGCCCGCCGGTTCGTCCGTGCGCACCGCTGCGCTCCCCCGCCCCTCTCAGACCGTGCTGACCTCCACCGTCTTGGCCGCCTTGTCGTGCAGACCCTGCTTGTAGGGCTTGTCGAAGAAACTCCAGCCGCCGCAGATCGCCGTCCAGACGCAGGCGCAGCAGAACGCGAACGGGAGCCACAGCACCGCCGCGCGGATCAGCGCGGTCTGCACGGACGGGTTGGAGCCGTCGACGAGGTTGGCCACCCGCATGTTCAGCAGTCTCTTGCCGAACGTCTGACCAGACCTGGCGATCATGACGGTGTCGTAGGCGATGTAGAGCACGGCGGCGATCACGGACTGGCCCACGGACTTGCTGTACTCGATCCGGTTGGTGTCGACGTTGTACTGGGTGGTGCGGAACGCCCAGGACAGCAGCCAGACGACCACCCCGACGATGACCATGTCGATGATCCGCGCGAGCACCCGCTTGCCGCTGTCGGCGAGCGGGGGCATACCCGCGAGGGGGTCCGTGCCGTTGTACGGGCCTCCGCCGCCGTAGGGGCCTCCACCGCCGTACGGACCTCCTCCGGACGGACCGGTGCTCCCGTACGGCGGGGGCGTGCCGTAGGGGCCGCCCTGGGGCGGCGGGGGCGTGCCCTGAGGGCCGCCCCCGGAGGGCGGGGGCTGCTGCTTCCTGAAGCGATCGTCGTCCGGGGAGTCGGCGGAGCCTGGCGGCGGCGGTTCGGTGCTCATGGCCCGAGTCGACCGCGAACCCCACGGCTCCGCATCCGTACAGGTCCGTCCGGGTCAGCCCGCCACGAAGGTGTGCGCCGCCTTGTCGTGCCAGCACTGGCGCCAGGGGCGGTCGAACAGGCACCACAGAACGCCGACGACGCCCACGACCAGCAGGCCCGGGACACTGTAGGCCAGCCAGCGGCGCACGGCCGCGCCGAAGGCCGGCGGCTCGTGGCCCTCGATGTCCCGCACCTCCAGGCCGCACACCTTCTTGCCGAGGGTGCGTCCCCACCGGGCTGTGGGCAGCGCCTCGTACAGGACGCCGAAGCCGAGGAGCACCGCGACCACGACGGCGAGGTAGACCGAGGTCGTGCCGTCGAGGAGCCACACCGTGACGGTCTGCCCGGACAGCTCGGCCGCGTCGATCTTGGCGTTGACATGGTCGATCGCCTTGGTGGCCAGTGGTACCGCGGCCGCGCCCGTGACCACCGCCAGGACCAGGGTGTCCAGCAGCCTGGCCGCCAGCCGCCTGCCGAGACCGGCGGGGCGGGCCGCCGCCTGCGCCCGCGCGGCCGCCTGGAAGACGTCCTCGACCGGGGGCTTCCACGGTGCGACGGGCCGCTCACCGTCGGTGCCCGAACTCGCCAGCCGGTGCACCTGCTGGGCCCAGGAGGGCTGGCCGCCGCCCGGACCCGCCGTCATGGGCGTGCCGGCGCCCGCAGCGGGCTGCCGGGTGCCCGCGGCCGGGGGCTGCTGCGCGTAGGAACCGGCCGGCTGCTGCGGCGGCGGGCCCGCCACGGGGGGCTGCGCCGCCGGTGCCGAGGGCTGCGGCTGCGGCTGCGGTGGGGCGGCCGGCCGCGGGGCGGGGGCGGGGCCCTCGGGATCCAGGCCCAGCGCCTGGCGGGCCGCGGCCTGGGGGCTCGTGGGGCGCGGCGCGGCGGGCCGGCCCGAACCGGAATCGGCCGCCTCCGTGCTTCCGCCCTGCTCCCCCGTGCGCGGGGAGAGCGCACGGAACGTCGCGGTGCCCTCGGAGGGCGTGGGACCCCCGGTACCGGAGGTGCCCGGGCCCGCGGCGGCGTCGCCGTCGCCGCGCCTGGGCCGGCGGAACACCACCGTGCCGTCGGGGGCCGGGGAGGAGCCGGAGTCGTTCCCGGAGGCGGAGCCGGATCCGGCCGGCGGGACCGTCGCGGTGCCGTCCGCCCGGCCGGCGACGCCGTCGGGCCGGGCCGCGAGCGAAAGCCGCGGGTCGGCGCCCGTGGGGCCGCCCCACGACACCCGGCGGTCCTGGTCGCTGCCGAAGCCCGACTGCTGGGAGCGGTCCGCGCCCCAGGCCGAGGCGGGCTCCGGGCGGCTGCCGTGCTGGGCGTCGGCGGGGCCCGTCACCCGGGGGCCGTCGACCGGGTCCTCGTCGAAGAAGTGGGGTCCGGTCTCCTCCACCGAGGGCCGCGCCGGGCCCGCGCCCGGCGGCGGGGACAACGACTCGCCGTCGGTGGGCGCCGGCCGGCTGGTGCCCGGCACCCAGGCTGCGCCGTTCCAGTACCGGACATATCCAGGAATGGACGGATCCGGGTAATACCCTTCGCGGGGCCTGTCGTCACCGGGTGCCGGGGTTGGGGCGCTCATGTCCGTCGTCCCGTATCTTCTCGCGGGGTCATTGGGGCCTCCACATCTATCAGACGGGGGCATGCGCCACGTCCGCTCCGCCCGGACCCGCCCCTTTCCGGGCGACACCGCGCACGCCCTTCACACACCTGGACCCCGCCGCGAAAGAAATCCTCCGAAAGGACGTCCGCGGGCCGCGCCACCGCCGCGGTGGCGCGGGGCCGGGGTCAGAAGAGCTTGCCCGGGTTGAGGATGCCCAGCGGGTCGAAGACCTGCTTGACCGCCCGCTGCATCTCCATGCCGACCGGGCCGATCTCGCGCGCCAGCCACTCCTTCTTCAGGACGCCCACGCCGTGCTCACCGGTGATCGTGCCGCCGAGTTCCAGGCCGAGGCCCATGATCTCGTCGAAGGACTCGCGGGCGCGGCGGGACTCGTCGGGGTCCTGGGCGTCGAAGCAGACGGTCGGGTGCGTGTTGCCGTCGCCCGCGTGTGCGCAGACCCCGATGGTGAGCTGGTACTTCTCGGCGATCCGCTCGATCCCTTCGAGCAGGTCGCCGAGCCGGGAGCGGGGCACGCACACGTCGTCGATCATCGTCGTGCCCTTGACGGCCTCCAGCGCGGTGAGCGCCAGCCGCCGTGCCTGCAGGAGCAGTTCGGACTCCGCCGCGTCGTCCGCCGGGACCACCTGGGTGGCGCCGGCGGCCTCGCACAGCGCGCCGACGGCCGCGAGGTCGGCGGCCGGGTCGGGGGTGTCGAAGGCGGCGAGCAGCAGGGCCTCCGTGCTCTCCGGGAGGCCCATGTGCGCCAGGTCGTTGACGGCCTTGACGGTCGTACGGTCCATCAGTTCGAGCAGGGACGGGACGTGTCCTCCCGCCATGATCCGGCACACGGCGTCGCAGGCGGCGGCCGCGGAGGAGAACTCGGCGGCCAGCACCAGCTGCTGGGGCGGCTGCGGCTTCAGGGCGAGGGTGGCGCCCACGACGATGCCGAGCGAGCCCTCGGAGCCGACGAAGAGCCGGGTGAGGTCGTACCCGGCGACGCCCTTGGCCGTGCGGCGGCCGGTGGACATCAGACGCCCGTCGGCGAGCACCACGTCGAGACCGAGGACGTACTCGGCCGTCACCCCGTACTTCACACAGCACAGGCCGCCGGAGGCCGTGCCGATGTTGCCGCCGATGGTGCACATCTCCCAGCTGGAGGGGTCCGGCGGGTAGTAGAGGCCGTGTTCGCCCACCGCGCGGGAGAGCGTGGCGTTGACGACGCCCGGCTCGACGACCGCGATGCGGTCGACCGGGCTGATCTCCAGGATGCGGTTCATCTTCGTCAGCGACAGCACGATGCAGCCGTCGGAGGCGTTGGCCGCGCCCGACAGTCCGGTGCGGGCGCCTTGCGGGACGACCGGGACGCGTAGCTCGGTGGCGGTCCGCATGACGTGCTGGACCTGCTCGACGGTGC
This sequence comes from Streptomyces sp. PSU-S4-23, assembly GCF_055632315.1. Lineage (NCBI taxonomy): Bacteria > Bacillati > Actinomycetota > Actinomycetes > Kitasatosporales > Streptomycetaceae > Streptomyces > Streptomyces sp. PSU-S4-23. The sequence goes on from NZ_JBVMUU010000002.1 coordinate 3,335,011, forward strand.
GCGGCAGCACCACCACGGCCGGGGTGCCGGCCGCGCAGAAGCTGGCCATGTCGTTGGCGTAGGAGGCCATGACGTCGGGGTCGGCCAGGACCGCCTCGGCGGGCAGGCCGGTCCGCAGGCGGTCGACGAGGTTGCCGGTGGCCTCGTCGCGCGGGGCTTCGATACGGCTCATGATCACAGAGTCGCACCCGGGGGCGGCGGTGTGAACCCGTCTGCGCGAGGTGCTCGCACGAGACGGCCCCACGGGGCATGGTCCGTGGGGCCGCCCGGGGAGAGGGCGCCGGCGCGCGGCGGTGGGCGCTACAGGTTGCCCCGCCTGGCCTGCTCCCGCTCGATCGCCTCGAAGAGGGCCTTGAAGTTGCCCTTGCCGAAGCCCATGGAACCGTGGCGCTCGATGATCTCGAAGAAGACCGTGGGACGGTCCTGGACCGGCTTGGTGAAGATCTGCAGCAGATAGCCGTCCTCGTCGCGGTCGGCGAGGATCTTCAGCTCGCGCAGGGTCTCGACGGGGACGCGGGTGTCGCCGACCCAGTCGCCGAGGGTGTCGTAGTACGAGTCCGGGGTGTCGAGGAACTCGACTCCGGCCGCGCGCATCGTGCGTACCGTCCGCACGATGTCGTTCGTGTTGAGCGCGACGTGCTGGACGCCCGGGCCGCCGTAGAACTCCAGGTACTCGTCGATCTGGGACTTCTTCTTGGCGATGGCGGGCTCGTTGATCGGGAACTTGACCTTGAGCGTCCCGTCGGCGACGACCTTGGACATCAGGGCGCTGTACTCGGTCGCGATGTCGTCGCCCACGAACTCCTTCATGTTCGTGAAGCCCATGACCCGGTTGTAGAAACCGACCCACTCGTTCATCCGGCCGAGTTCGACGTTGCCGACGCAGTGGTCGATCGCCTGGAAGGTGCGGTGCTCGGGCGGCTCGACGATCGGGTCGGCGGCGGCGAAGCCGGGCAGGTACGGGCCGTCGTAGCCGGTGCGCTCGACGAGGGTGTGGCGGGTCTCGCCGTAGGTGGCGATGGCGGCCAGGACGACGGTGCCGTGCTCGTCCTTCAGCTCGTACGGCTCGGCGACCGAGCGGGCGCCGTGCTCGATGGCGTAGGCGTACGCGGCGCGCGCGTCCGGGACCTCCAGGGCGAGGTCGACGATGCCGTCGCCGTGCTCGGCCACGTGCTGGGCGAGGAAGTGGCCCCAGGTGGTGGCGGGCTTGATGACGGAGGTGAGGACGAAACGCGCCGAACCGTTCTCCAGGACGTACGAGGCGGTCTCGCGGCTGCCGTTCTCCGGTCCCGAGTAGGCGACGAGCCGCATGCCGAAGGCGGTGGAGTAGTAGTGCGCGGCCTGTTTGGCGTTGCCCACCGCGAAGACGACCGCGTCCATTCCCTTGACCGGGAAGGGGTCTGCCTCACGCGCCGTGTCAGGGGTGTGGTGTGTGGTCTGCGTCATAGCGGCAGCCTCACCCGTCTCCGCAAGGTGCGCAATAGTTTGCGTATGTGCTGGACAATCTGCACAGGGAAGAGCCCGTGTCGGCGGGCGTTCTGTACATGATGACCATCGAGGAGCACGGCATGGCGATCGATCATCTGGACGCCCGGCTCATCGTGCTGCTGGCACGGGAGCCCCGGATCGGAGTCCTGGAGATGTCCCGGCGGCTCGGGGTCGCGCGCGGCACCGCCCAGGCGCGTCTGGACCGGCTCCGGTCGAACGGGGTGATCCGCGGGTTCGGGCCGCAGGTGGACCCCGCGGCGCTCGGCTATCCCGTCACGGCGTTCGCGACGCTGGAGATCCGGCAGGGGCAGGGGCCCGACGTCCGGGCCCATCTGGCGGGCGTGCCCGAGGTGCTCGAACTGCACACCACCACCGGCAGCGGGGACATGCTGTGCCGTCTGGTGGCCCGGTCGAACGCGGACCTCCAGCGCGTGATCGACCGGGTCGTCGGCTTCGACGGCATCGTCCGGGCGTCCACGGCGATCGTCATGGAGAACCCCGTTCCGCTGCGGATCATCCCGCTGGTGGAGCAGGCGGCGGAGGACCCGGAGAGGGCCTAGGCGCTCCGCGGGAAGTCCGGTTCATCACCTGCGGGTCGGTCGTGGTTCGTCGCGCGGTTCCCCGCGCCCCTTCGGGGCGCTGCCGAACCGCACCGGGCTTGCTCAGGGCGCGCGGCGCCGGTTGCCGCTGTACCCCGAGACCCGTCTCGCCCCGCAGCGCGCCCGCGCCCCGAACTGCGGGCGCGGGCCGCGGCCCACCGCCGCCTAGGTCCTGTCGTCACATTCCCGTCGTCCGCCCGAAGGGCGGGCCGTGCGGCGTCAGGTGCGTGCTCTCGGCGTGCCGGGCCCTGACCCACGTACTGGATGTACTTGGGTCTGGGCCCGGTGCGGCGAGTGGGGGTGCCCCCTGCTCGAAGAGCTTGGGGGAGCGTGCATGGCGTCGCACGGCAGACGGGAATGTGACGACAGGGCCTAGCAGCCGGGCACCGGGCCCTTCCCCTTCTCCAGTGCCACCAGCGCGTCGACCGCGCCCTTCAGCGTGGTCACCGGAACCAGCCGCAGCCCCTTCGGCAGTTCCGCCTTCGCGTCGGAGCACTCCGCCTTCGGCACCAGGAAGACCGTCGCACCGTCGCGGCGCGCGGCCCGCGTCTTGAGGGCGACCCCGCCGACCGCGCCGACCCGGCCGGCCGCGTCGATGGTGCCCGTACCGGCGATGGTGCGGCCGCCCGTGAGGTCGCCGCCGCTGCCGTCGCCGTCCAGCTTGTCGATGATCCCGAGGGTGAACAGCAAACCCGCGCTGGGGCCGCCGACGTCCGCGAGCTTCAGCGTGACCTTCACACGCTTGTCGCTGAGGTCCAGGTACTTCAGTGCCACCCGGGTCGCCGCGTCCTGGGACTGCCTCATCTGCTCGGCGTTGTGCTGCTCGATCTCCTTGACGCTGTTGCCGCTCGGGTAGACCGAGTCGCGCGGCAGCACCGCCCGGTCCGTGCGGAACCAGCCGTCGACCACCTGGCCCAGGGAGACGTCCGCGCCGGGGCCCGTCGCCTCGATCGTCGTCATCCGCAGCTGGCCGGTGGTCGTGCGGATCGGCGTGCCGCTGATCGTGATCACCGGGGAGCCGTCGTTCTCGCCGAGGACGTCGGCCGTCATGCCGGGCTGCGCCACCGAGAACGGCAGCGGCGCGAACACGGCCGTGGCGAGCAGCGCCACGACGGGCAGGACGCAGACGGCGACGGCCTGGGAGCGGGAGAGACGAGAGAGCACGGGGCCAATCTAACGTGACGGTGGTGTCCCGCAGGGGCCCGGTGGACGACGGGGTACCGGTGGGCCCGGGAGTGTCGTGGAGGACGGTGCGTGCCGTCGCCGCCCCGGGCGCCCGTCCTGTCCGCCGCCACCGCCTAGCGCAGCGCCTCCGCCACCTCCCGGGCAGCGTCCACCACCCGGGGTCCCACCCTCTCCGGCACCGAATCCGACAGCATGACGACCCCCACGCTGCCCTCCACCCCGGTCACCCCGAGCAGGGGTGCGGCCGCACCGCTCGCGCCCGTCTCCAGCTCGCCGTGGGTGAGGGTGTACCCGGGCTCGGCGACCGGCTGCTCGCGGGCGGCCAGGATCGCGCGGCCGGCCGCTCCCCTGTCGAGCGGATGCCGGAACCCGGCGCGGTACGCCACGTGGTAGTCGGTCCACGTCGGCTCCACGACCGCGACGGCCAGCGCCTCCGTCCCGTCGACGAGCGTGAGGTGCGCCGTCGCCCCTATGTCCTCGGCGAGCGCCCGCAGTGCGGGCAGCGCGGCCTCGCGCACCAACGGGTGGACCTGGCGCCCCAGACGCAGCACCCCGAGCCCGACCCGGGCGCGGCCGCCCAGGTCGCGGCGTACCAGCGAGTGCTGCTCCAGCGTGGCCAGCAACCGGTACACCACGGTCCGGTTCACGCCCAGTTTGGTGGACAGTTCGGTGACGGTCAGCCCGTGGTCCGTGTCGGCGAGCAGCTTGAGGACCCTGAGGCCCCGGTCGAGCGTCTGAGATGTCTCCGCGGTCACGACGCCCACTCCTTAGTGGTGAGGTCGGCGGCCCCTTCGCTGCGGATGCGTGACCGAGTCCCGTCGGCGACGCGTCTCAGAGGCCGCCGATCGGCTGGCGGCCCGGGCGGCCCCCGGACTTTGGTCGCTTCACGGCTGCGCTCCGCGGCGGCGCTGCCACGGGGCGTGTGCGTAGCGGGACAGTAGCGAGCCAGTTCGCTCAGCGGAAGGCTCCGTCCAGAATCCGGTCAGTGACCGGACCCGCACCCATCCTCTTTGCGGTGATATGTATGCGAGAAGGCGTGACGGGGCCCGAATACGCGGCCGGACCGTGACCTCCCGCGCCTCCGCGGCGGGCCCGTTGACCGGCCACGGGACCGGCCGGCCCCGGCGCCGGGATCAGACGTCCCGCGCCGGACGTCCGCCCCGGGCGTCCGCGGTCGGACGGCCGGGGCGGACATCCGCTGTCACCGCATGCGTGTCGCCCACTCCTGCACCTTGGCGATCCGCTGGCGCAGTTGGCCCGCGGTGCACTCGGCGCTCGGCGGGCCGCCGCAGACGCGGCGCAGTTCGGTGTGGATCACGCCGTGCGGCTTACCGCTCTGGTGGACGTACGCGCCGACCATCGTGTTGAGCTGCTTGCGCAGTTCCAGCAGCTCCTTGTGGGTGACCACGGGCCGCCGGTCGGCGGGCAGTTCCAGCAGGTCGGCATCGGTGTCCGGCTTCCTGCGGCTGTGCGCGATCTGCCGGGCCTGCCGCTTCTGCAGCAGCAGCTGCACCTGCTCGGGTTCGAGGAGGCCCGGGATGCCGAGGTAGTCCTGCTCCTCCTCGCTGCCGGGGTGGGCCTGCATACCGAACTCGGCGCCGTTGTACATGACCCGGTCGAAGACGGCGTCGGACTCCAGCGCCTCGAACGGCAGCATGTCCTGCTCGCCGGTGTCCTCGTCCTGCTGCTTCTCGGCCTCCTGGAGGAGCTTGTCCTCCTCGGCGTACGGGTCCTCCTCGCCGTCCTTCTTCGGCTTGTCGAGGACGTGGTCGCGCTCGACCTCCATCTCGTTGGCGAAGGTCAGCAGGTCGGGGATGGTGGGCAGGAAGACGGAGGCGGTCTCGCCGCGGCGCCGGGAGCGTACGAAGCGGCCGACGGCCTGGGCGAAGAAGAGCGGGGTGGAGATGGTGGTCGCGTACACCCCGACGGCCAGCCGGGGCACGTCGACGCCCTCGGACACCATGCGCACCGCCACCATCCAGCGGTCCTCGTTGCCGCTGAACTCGTCGATACGGTCCGAGGCGCCGGCGTCGTCCGACAGCACGAGGGTCGCCCGGTGGCCGGTGATGTCACGGATGAGTTTCGCGTAGGCGCGGGCCGACTCCTGGTCCGAGGCGATGACGAGGGCGCCGGCGTCGGGGATGGCCTTGCGGACCTCGGTGAGCCGCTGGTCGGCCGCGCGCAGCACGCTGGGCATCCAGTCGCCGCGCGGATCGAGGGCGGTGCGCCACGCCTGGCTGACGGCGTCCTTGGTCATGGGCTCGCCGAGCCGGGCGGCGATCTCGTCGCCCGCCTTGGTGCGCCAGCGCATGTTGCCGCTGTAGGAGAGGAAGATGACCGGCCGCACGACGCCGTCGGCGAGGGCGGACCCGTATCCGTACGTGTAGTCGGCGGCGGACCGCCGGATCCCGTCGGTGCCCTCCTCGTACGCCACGAAGGGGATGGGATTGGTGTCGGACCTGAACGGCGTGCCGGTGAGGGCGAGTCGGCGGGTGGCGGGCTCGAACGCCTCCAGGCACGCCTCGCCCCAGGACTTGGAGTCGCCGGCGTGGTGGATCTCGTCGAGGATGACGAGGGTCTTGCGCTGCTCGACGCGGTTGCGGTGCAGCATGGGCCGGACGCCGACGCCCGCGTAGGTGACGGCCACACCGTGGTACTCCCTGCCGAGCGGCCCCGCGCTGTACCCGGGGTCGAGCCGGATCCCGATCCGCGCGGCGGCCTCCGCCCACTGCTTCTTCAGATGCTCGGTCGGCGCGACGACGGTCACCTGCTGCACCACGTGGTGGTGCAGCAGCCACGAAGCGAGCGTCAGCGCGAAGGTGGTCTTGCCGGCGCCGGGCGTGGCGACGGCGAGGAAGTCACGGGGCTGCTCCTGGATGTACTTCTCCATGGCCCCGTGCTGCCAGGCGCGCAGCTTGCCGGCGGTGCCCCAAGGGGCGCGGCCGGGGAAGGCGGGAGAGAGGTGGTGCGAGTGCGAGGAGCCGCTGGGAGCGTGGGCGGGCCGGGAGGGCCCCCCGTTGAGGGCGGCGGCGGATGACGGGCGGGTGGTAGTCACGGTCTCCGTGGGGTGGTGGTCGGGCCGCTCGGCTGGGTATGACAACCGGGCCACCCTACCGGGGTCCTCACCCGCCGCTCGGGCCGACGGCGCCGCATCCGGCCACGGTGCGACAGGCGTCACAGACACCGGAGCGGGCCGCGCGTCACCGCTCCCGCAGCCGGGTCGTCACCCACGCGCCCACCAGCGCCACCGCCGCCATCGGCAGGAACACGGCGGCGAAGGCGGCCGGATGGGAGCCGCCGGCGGCCGCCTCGGTGGCCGTACGGGCGACCGTGCCGCCGCCGAGCGCGGCGAACGCGGCGCCGCCCGCCGCGAGCAGCAGGACGTTGGAGAGGGCGTCGGAGATCTGCAGGGCGGCCGAGTTGGCGCCCGCCTCCTCGGGGGCCGACAGGCGCAGCAGCAGGACGCCGGTCGAGGAGATCACCAGGCCCATGCCGAAGCAGCCGAAGGCCCAGGCGACGGCGACGGTCCACACGGGCACCGCGTGGATCAGCACACTGGGCGCCGTGGCGACGGCGGCCGCGACGGTGAGCATGCCCAGCGTCATCATCCGTTCCCGGTACGGCGCCAGGCGCGGCCTCGACTGCACGTACGATCCCAGCGCCCAGGTCCCGCCGCCCGCCGCGAGCGAGAACCCGGCGAGCGTCGGCGACAGTCCCCGCTCGGTGACGAGCATGAGCGGCACGAAGCTCTCCGCGGTGAGGAAGGCGCCGGCCGCCACTCCGCGCAACAGCACCACGGACGGCAGTCCGCGCGCCGCCCGGTAGGTGCCGCGGGGCAGCAGCCCGAGCACCGCCGGGACCAGGAGCACGGCGCCCGCCGCGCCGGGCGCCAGGGAGAGCCAGCGCAGGTCCTGGGCCGCGTACTGGAGCAGGCCCGCGCCCACGGCGATGCCGAGCGCCAGCCGGATGCGGCGGACGTCGAAGGAGCCCGGGACGGCCTCCGGGGCGGGGCCTCCCGCCCGGCGCCGGATCTGCGGCACCGCGAGGGCCAGCGGGAAGACCACGAGCACGGGGACGCCGATGAACACCCAGCGCCAGCCCAGATGTTCGGTCACCGCGCCCGATGCCAGCGGGCCGACCACGGACGGGATCACCCAGCCCGCGGCGAACGCCGCCATGATGGCGGGCCGCAGCCGCTCCGGGTAGGCCCGGCCCACGACCACGTACAAGGCCACGATCACCAGCCCGCCGCCCAGGCCCTGCACGGCCCGCCCCAGGATGAACGGCCACATCGCCCCGGCCGTCCCGGACAGCAGCAGCCCGGCCGCGAAGGCGGCGATGCCGCAGGTGAGCGAGGTGAGCGGGCCGCTGCGGTCCGACCACTGCCCCGCGAGCACCATGCCGAGCAGGCTGGTGGTGAAGTACCCGGAGAACGCGAAGGCGTACAGGGACACCCCGTCCAGCTCCCGCGCCGCGACCGGCATGGCCGTGCCGACCGCGGTCGCCTCGAAGGCGATGACCAGGACGACGGAGACGACACCGACGCTCAGCGCCCGGTACGGCCGGCTCAGTACGCCGGTGACGTCACCGGAGACGGCGGGAGAGGCGTGGGGGACGCCGGTGTCGCGGGGTTCCAGGGCTGCCATGCACGTCAGCGTAAGGGGATAGGACGGCGTTGACTCCTGGCCGGGGACGGTGACCGGCTGGGACCTTTGTCGTACGACCCGCCTTCTCGAACGCCGCCGGCCGCCGGCGGGCGGCCGTGGTCGTCATGTGCCGTCGCCGTGCCCCCTCACGCCTACAGTCCGCCGTTCGCCTCGTCCTCGAAGACCTCCCGCCAGTAGCGCCAGCCGTCGTCCCACGGGGCCGTCGGGGTCCGGTCGCAGGCGATCGGATCGACGGCGGCGAGGGTCTGGACCATCGTGGCGGCCAGTTCCTCGTACGCCTGCGTGAGGCCGTGGTCCTCGGCCAGCGCCTGCTCCCGGTGCACCAGCCAGACCGTGAACGCCAGCGTGGAGATGTCCGCGTTGAGCGGACGCAGGACCTCTTCGGGCTCGCTCCAGTACAGGACCGCGCCGGTGGCGCCGTCGACGACCAGGCTGCTGTCCTCCAGCAGATATCCGAGCCGTATCAGCCGGTCCGCGCTCTCGGGGAGGTCGGCCTTCACGTCCGGCTCGTCCGCGTGGTACTCGGCCAGGGTCGCCAGGGGGACGTCCGTGTCCAGCGTGTACCAGAAGCCGTCCTCCGGCAGGCCCACCTCGCGCAGGAAGCGGCGGGTCGGCTCGTGCGTGAGTGCGCAGGGGAAGTCGACGTCCTCGAAGTGCATGACCGCACCGCTGCCGAAGTCGTCGTCCAGCAGCCCCGGCGGCAGGTCGAGCCTGAGGCCGGCGCCGGGGCGCGCTATCCGGGCCAGGGGGCGGATCAGCGCGGCCATCCGCCAGTACGCCGCCAGGCCGTCCTCCCCGGCGATCGCGGCGAACGCCGACGAGAGCCGCTCGGAGGTCGCCGCCACCGCCTCGGCGCCGTACTCGGTGGACGCGAACCGGCCGCGGGACGCGGTCAGTTCCTCCGTCACGGCCGCGAACCGCAGCAGCGCGCCCAGGGAGGGGGCGAGCGGTGAGCGGCCCATCAGACCGGGATCGCGCGGGAAGACGCAGGTCGTGGAGATCCTGCCCGTGGCACCGTCCAGCAGGAGGGACGCCAGATCCTGGTCGAGGCTGCGCAGGGCCCCTATCACCAGCTGGTCGCGCAGCTCCTCCGCGAGCTGCTCCGCGTCGTCGACGAGCTCGGCCACCCGGCGCAGCAGGGGCCTCCCGCCCAGCACCCCGAAGTCCACCAGGGTGCCGACGGACGGGAGTCCGGGCCCCGTCAGCAGGTGTCGCGTCTCCTCGTGCGTCACATGGGGATCCAGATCCGCCTCGGTGAGTGTGATCACGTCGGCGGCGTCGATCGTGCCCATTGCTCCCCCGTGTTTCGTCCTCCGTGCGTCTCCCGGCAGGAGACACCCCGCCGTCGGTCGAACGGCTCTTCCCGACACCGAGAACGATACGCGGCCCCACTGACAACGCCGGACACGCACACGGTCCGTGCGGCCACGCCCCGGGGGTCCCCCGGGTCAGCCGAAGTACACGCCGCCCAGGACGACGATCAACGCGGCCAGCACGAAGACCAGCAGACCCAGCATCAGTTTGCCCAGGCTGGGGGCCGGTTCGTAGCGGGGCTCGTCCTCCGCCGCACCGGACTGGGGGCTCCGGTCCTCCGTCATGCCGTCTCCGCCCTTCACTGGGTCACCACCGCCGCCTGCGGCCGGATCGGCAGCCGGTTGACCGGGCGGCCCGTCGCCGCGCGGACCGCGGACGCGATCGCCGCCGGGGACGTCACCACGGGCACCGCGCTGACCGCCTTCGCCCCGAAGGGCGCGACCACGTCCCGTTCCTCGACCAGCTTGACGATGTGGATGCCGGGAGCGTCCAGGGCGGTCGGGAGGGAGTAGCCCGTCAGGTCGGGGTGGCGGATCAGGCCGCGCGCGGTGCGCAGGTTCTCGGTGAGCGCGATGCCCACGCCCTGGGTGACACCGGCCTCCAGGCGAGCGGCGAGCTGCGCCGGGTTCAGCACCCGGCCCACGTCCTGGGCCAGCGCCAGCTCCACGACCCGTACCGCGCCGACCTCGACGTCCACGTCCACCACGGCGCGGACCGCGCAGAACGCGAGGCCCACGAAGGCGTCGCCCTGGCCCGTCTCGTCCAGCGGCTCCGTGGGGTGCGGGCGGCACTGCGCCGTGGCCCACAGCTCCTTGCCGTCCATGGCCTCGGTCACCGTGGTCGACAGCACGCCGTCGTACGAGGTGATCTTGCCGTCGGTGATCTGGAGCAGCTCCGTGGACATGCCGAACTTGTGCGCCAGGGGCTGCAGCAACTGCGTGCGGACCATCTTCGCCGCCCGTTCCACCGCGCCGCCCGACACCCAGGTGTGGCGGCCCCGGCAGCCCGCGCCCGCGGGCGGCTGGTCCGTGTCGACCGGTGCCACGCGCACCTCGTCGATGCCCAGCGTCTCCTGGACGATCTGCCGGGCCAGCGTGGTGAAGCCCTGACCGGTCTCGACGGCCGCGCACAGCACGGTCGCCACGCCGTCCTGCACCTTCACCGTCGCCGTGGAGACCTCGTCCGCGCCCTCCGCGCCGAGCATGTGCACCATGCCGAGGCCGTAGCCGACGCCGCGCCGCACCGCGCCGGGTTCGCCCGCGCCCTCGGGGCCGCCGGGCAGCAGCCACTCCTCCTCGGGGGTGTCCTTGGGCAGCGGGGGCAGCGGGTGGTCCCGTACCGCCTGGAGCAGTTCGGCCACCGGGGCCGGGCAGGTCACCGTCTGGCCCGTCGGCAGCACGTCGCCCGTCGCCATGACGTTGCGCATGCGCAGCTCGGCCGGGTCCAGGCCCAGCTTCTTGGCGAGCTTGTCCATCTGGGCCTCGTACGCCGCGCACACCTGCATCGCGCCCTCGCCGCGCAGATGGCCCGACGGCGGGTTGTTGGTGCGTACGGCCCAGCCCTCGATGAAGGCGTTGGGGACGACGTAGGGGCCGCAGGCGAAGGAGACGGCGGCGGCGAGGGCGTCGGAGGACGTATCCGCGTAGGGGCCCGCGTCCAGCAGGATCTGCGCCTCGACCTTCACCAGCCTGCCGTCGGCGTCCGCGTGGTGGCGGTACCGCAGCAGGGTGGGGTGGCGGTGCACGTGCCCCAGGAAGGAGTCCTCGCGCGTCGCGGTCAGTTTCACCGGGCAGCCGGTCTTCAGCGCGAGCAGCCCGAGCGGCAGCTGGAAGCCCTGGTCCTCGCGGTCGGCGGTGGCGCCGGGCACCCCGGTGACCACGACCTTCACCTGCTCGGGTGCCAGGCCGTAGACGGCGGCGGCGCGGTCGCGGTCGGTGTGCGGATCGGTGGAGGCGACGTACAGCTCGACCCCGCCGTCGGGCCGGGGCACGGCCAGCCCGGCCTCCGCGCCGATGGGGGCCGGGTCCTGGCGGCCGATGCGGTAGAGGCCCTCGACGACGACCTCTCCGGCGGCGGCCGGATCGCCGTGGCGCAGCGGGATGTGCCGGATGAGGTTCCCGTCGGGGTGCAGGGGTTCCGCCTCGAACGCCTGCTCGGGGTCGGTCACCGGGTCGAGCACCTCGTACTCGACGATGACGGCGGCGGCGGCCAGACGCGCGGTGTCGGGGTGGTCGGCGGCGACGGCCGCGATGGGCTCCCCGTGATGGCGCACGACCTCGGAGGCGAACACGGGGCGGTCGGCCGTGCCACGGCCGTGCAGCACGCCGGCGGGCAGGTCCTCGTGGGTCACCACGGCGCGGACGCCGGGCATCTCGCGCGCGTGGCCGGTGTCGATGGAGAGGATGCGCGCGTGCGGGTGCGGGGAGCGCAGCACGGCCGCCCACAGCAGACCTTCGGCCCACAGGTCGGCCGCGTACGGGAACGTGCCCTCGGCCTTGGCCCGGGCGTCGGAGGACGGCAGGGAGGCGCCGAGGCCGTGCGGCAGCGGCTCGGGGGCGGGTGCGGCCGCCGGGGTGGTCGCGGTGGCGGCTTCGTTGCTCACGCCTGGCCTCCGTCCTGGCCGTACGGGTGCTCGTTCGGGGCTGTGTTGTCGAACGCGGAGGGGTGGACACCGCCCGCCCCGGGGCCCGCCTGGTGCGGGATGCGGGCCTCTTCGCCCTCCGGCGCCTCGGCCTCGGCGTGCGCCTCCCGCTCGGCGACGACCTCCTGGACGGCATCCAGGACCCCGCGGTAGCCGGAGCAGCGGCACAGGTTGCCGCACAGCGCCTGTCGGGCCTCCAGTTCCGTGGGGGCCGGGTTGCCCTCCAGGAGGTCGTGCACGGTCATCGCCATGCCGGGCACGCAGAAGCCGCACTGGACGGCACCGCACCGGGCGAGCGCCCGCTGCACGTCCGAGGGCTGTCCGTCGACGGCGAGGCCCTCGACGGTGCGCACCTCGCTGCCCGCGGCGGTGGCGGCGGGCACCAGGCAGGAGGCGACGAGCCGTCCGTCGACCTGGACGTTGCAGGCGCCGCACTCTCCCTGCGAGCAGCCGTCCTTGGCGCCGGCGAGACCGAGCCGCTCGCGCAGCACGTACAGCAGCGACTCGCCGATCCACGCGTCCGTGACGGGCCGGTCGGCGCCGTTCACCCGCAGGACGTACGACGTCAGGGGGTGTTCGTCGTGTGCGGGCGCGGGCTCCTGCCCGGAGTCCTGTTCGGGAGCAGGCTCCTGCGGGTCGGCGGCCTGGGGCGACGGCTCGGGCCCGGCGGAGGGCGCGGGGTCCGCGGCCGTGCCGGGGTCCGCGGCCTGCGCGGGGTCCGGCGCCCGCTCGGTGCCGGGCCCGCCGGGGGGCCCGGCGGGCTCCTGCGCGGCCTCCGGCGCCCCGGGAGCATCCGCTGCCCGGGTGTGCCCGTACGCCCCTGCGGACTGCTCTCCAGGGGCCTCGGCGGTCGCTTCCCCGGCCGGCTCGGCGGGGGCCTCCCCGGCCCGCTCCGGCCACGGCTGCCCGGCCGTTCCCGTCGCCCAGGGCGCGGGCGCGCCGCCGGGCAGGGTCGGGGGCGGGGTGCCGCCCCACTGCTCGACGAGCGACGACGTGCTGAACTCGCCGGATTCGTCCGGCAGGTCACCGCCCGCCACCGGAATGGACCACTCCCCGGTGACGTCCTGCCCGGCAGCGGTGGCCTGCTGCGCGCCCGCCGGCTCCGGGAAGGCCCACTGCCCGGTCGACCCCGGGTTGTACGTGAACCGGTCGCCGCTGTCCTCCCCCTGGGCGGCGTTCGGCTCGGGCCACCGGGCACCCCCGGCGGGCGTGCCCCAGGTGCCGCCTGCGGCCGGGCCGGCGCCCGCGTCGCCCGGCGTGAACGTCGGGGGCACATAGCCGTGACCCGGTGCCGCCAGCGGGCTGTCGGAGGCGAGGAGGGCGTCGATCCCCCCTTCGGGGAGCTGGACGAAGGCCGTGGCGCCGTCGTCGTAGTCCCCTTGTGGCAGCCGCTCCCAGGAGCCGCGGCCGTCCTGCTCCTCGTGCCGGTCGTCGGTCACGACAGCGCCCTCCCCAGTGCTCGTCGGGCCAGCGCGGCGACGGTGCGCCGCAGGTGCAGTACGGCGGGCGGAAGCTGTTGCGCGGTGCCGTCCTCCGCCGGGCCCGGGTCCGGGATGCAGGCCGCGGCGACGTACTCCCCGAAGGCGGTGAGGGCGTCGGGGACGATCGCACGGTTGTTGTCCCAGTCGATGAGCTGGGCGACCCACTGCTCGGCGTCCAGGGGGCGCAGCGGCATCGGTGCTATGGCGCCCACGGCGCAGCGCACGCCGCGCCGGGCCGGGTCGAGGACGAGGGCCACGGACGCCATGGCCCGGCCGGGCCCGGTGCGTCCGGTCGCCTTCAGGAAGACCTGGGGGGCGTGCAGCAGCGGCACGCGCACGTAGCCGATGAGTTCGCCGGCGCGCAGCATCTCCACGCCGGCGAGCAGGTGCGAGACCGGGATCTCGCGGCGGGCTCCGTCGGGGCCCGCGATGATCAGCGTGGCCTCCAGTGCGGCCAGCACCGGCAGCGCGTCCCCGGTGGGGGCCGCCGAGGCGATGTTGCCGCCCAGGGTGCCCGCGTTGCGGATGTGCGGCGGTCCGGCCGCGCGCGAGGCCGCCGCGAGGGCGGGGATGAGGGCCGCGAAGTCGGGGCGCCCCATGCGCGCGTGGGTGAGCCCGGCGCCGAGCAGCGCGTGTCCGTCCTGGTACTGCCAGCCGCGGATCTCGCTGATGCGGCCGAGCCCGACCAGCGCGGCGGGCCGCAGCTGCCCGGAGTTGACCGCGGCCATCAGGTCGGTGCCGCCCGCCACGGGGACGGCGGCCGGCATGGCGGCGAGGACCGCCACTGCCTCGTCCAGCGAGGCGGGCAGCGTCACGGCCTGCGCCGCCTGCGGTGCGTGCGTGGTCAAACCGGCTGCCCCTTCCCGCTGCCCCACCTGGTCCCACCTGTGTTGCCGTACGGTACGTGCTGACAGGGCGGACGTGGCAACTCTGGCACATCTTCCCCCGCCGCCGACGCGGGGGTCCGCTAGGAGGCATTCGCCCCGCACCGGCGGGATGGTCCGTTTTGCCGCGACATCGCCGCCGGAGGCACATTGCCGCTCTTCGGTGAGCCTTGTGCGACTTTCTTCCGTGCGGGGTCACGTTGGCAGGGAGCCGGGTCCCTCGCCCTGCCCTCGGGAAGCGCCTCACACGTTCGGGGGCGCACCCTCGATCGGGCGTCCGAGCACGCCGGGTCGCCGCTGCCACGGCCGCGGTCCCGCGGGCGGCCGGTAGGCGACTCCCAGGGCGTCGAGCCGCCGGTAGTGGGCCGTCATCCGCCGCTCGAAGTCCGCGAAGTCGCGGTCCGCGGGGGCGGGCAGGGCGCTCCAGGCGACCTCGGCGAACGCCGCGAGCCGGGGGAAGGTCTGGTAGTCCACGCGTGCCTGATCCTCCATCACCTCGGTCCAGACGTTGGCCTGGGCGCCGAGCACGTGCCGCGCCTGTTCCCCGGTGAGCTGCGGCGGCACCGGCTCGAAGCGGTAGACGTCCTCCAGGGTGCGCACATACCCGATGGGCACCGGTTCGTCCTCGCCGCCGGCCTGACGGTGGTCCAGGTACACCTGCTGCTCGGGGCACATCACGACGTCGTGCCCGGCGCGGGCGGCCGTGATGCCTCCGGCGTACCCGCGCCACGAGGACACGGCCGCGCCCTCCGCCAGGCCGCCCTGGAGGATCTCGTCCCACCCGATGAGCCGGCGGCCGCGCTCGGCGAGCCAGACGGCGAAGTTCCGGACGAACCACGCCTGGAGTTCGTCCTCGTCGGCCAGCCCCAGGTCCCTGATGCGCGCCTGGGCGGCCGGGGACCGCCGCCACTGGTCCTTGGGGCATTCGTCGCCGCCGATGTGGACGAAGCCGGAGGGGAACAGCTCCAGGACCTCCTCGAAGACCCCCTCGTAGAACCGGACGGTGGTGTCGGTGGGGGCGAGTACGTTGGCGCAGACGCCCCAGTCGTCCCAGACCGTGAGGGAGGCGGTGTCGATGACGTCGGTGTTGCCGAGTTCCGGATACGCGGCGATGGCCGCCTGGCTGTGTCCCGGCACGTCGATCTCGGGGACGACGGTGATATGCCGCTCGGCCGCGTACGCGACGATCTCGCGAATGTCGTCCTGCGTGTAGAAACCGCCGTGCGGCTTCTCCTCCCACAGCGGCGAGGCACGATGGCCGGATTTCGTGCGCGCCCGCCAGGATCCGACCTCGGTGAGCCTCGGATACCGCTTGATCTCGATGCGCCAGCCCTGATCGTCGGTGAGGTGGAAGTGGAACACGTTGAGTTTGTGGGCGGCCATCAGATCCAGATAGCGCAGGACGCCTTCCGTGGGCATGAAGTGCCGGGCGACGTCCAGCATGAGACCGCGCCAGCGGAAACGGGGGGCGTCGTGGATGGTCACGGCGGGCACCGGCCACTTTCGTCTCCCCGTGACCGGGGCGCGGCGGAATGCCTCCGGGCCGAGCAGTTGACGGAACGTCTGGGCGCCCCAGAACACGCCGGTCTCGCTCGCTCCGTCGATGACGAGGGGGTATCCGTCGGCCGTGAGGCGGTATGCCTCACGGCTGCCGAGTTCCCCGGCGAGAGCGGGGACGATCCGGAGCAGAACACGGTTCGGGGTGTCGCCGGTGTGCGGCGGCAGGGAAAGCCCGGTCGCCGCGCCCACGGTGGCCCGCAGCCAGCGCGCGACCCGCTCGGTGCCCGGGGCCGCGTCGATCCCTGTTTCCTCGTCGATGACGTATTCCGTGCCGGTGCCGGCCGACGGCGAGATGCTCCGGGGAATGGGGAGGGGAGCGGGGATCGGCGCCACCCCGTGTCCGGGGTACCGGGAGTGCGGAACATCGCGCATATCGTCAGCCCTTCACCGTTCCGCCCAGTCCTGAGACCGGCCGGCGATCAGAAACATGATCAGCAGGGTGTCCGGAAACGGAAGCGGAATCGTGTCACGGCCGTCGCGGCCAAGAGAAACGCAATGGCCGTTCTGCTCTGCACAACCCATCGGAGGCTATGGACTACAGGAACATGCCCGCAACAGGTCTCGACCACTCCGCGACCGCCCGACGCGCTCCGTGTGACGGCGCGGGACCGGAAGAAGACACAAAGGCCCCCGGGACGCACCAGAGGACGTCCCGGGGGCCCGGCGGTCACCGAAGGGCGGGCCGGTGGGCTGCTTGTCCCCGCCCTTGTCGTTACTTGTCCCCGCCCTTGTCGTCCTCGCCGCCGCCCATGGAGTCGTAGATCTCCTTGCACATGGGGCAGACGGGGTACTTCTTCGGGTCCCGGCCCGGCACCCACACCTTGCCGCACAGCGCCACGACGGGCGTACCGTCCAGGGCGCTCGCCATGATCTTGTCCTTCTGGACGTAGTGGGCGAAGCGCTCGTGGTCGCCGTCGCCGTGCGACACCTGTGGCGTCGGCTCTACGAGGGTCCCCGTACCGGTACCGCGCTCGGGCTCAAGAGTGCTCATACCGCCAAGCGTACTGAAGCGCACGGGCATCAGTTGAGAGAAGGGTCGTCCGGATAGGTGGCCACCATCGCGAGCTCGCTGCGCTGACGGCGCAGGACCTCCCGCCAGAGTCTCTCCGGCTCCGGGGAGGACACATCACCGGGCTCCGACTCGACCACGTACCACGCCCCCTCCACCAGCTCGTCCTCAAGCTGGCCGGGCCCCCACCCCGCGTATCCCGCGAAGATGCGCAGGGACCCCAGCGCCTTGGCGAGCAGTTCGGGCGGTGCCTCCAGGTCGACCAGGCCGATCGCGCCGTGCACCCGGCGCCAGCCGAGCGGGGCGCTCTCCCCGGAGGCACCGCCGGGGATCACCGCGACACCGAGTGCCGAGTCCAGGGACACCGGCCCGCCCTGGAAGACGACACCGGGCTCGCCCGCGAGGTCCGCCCAGCCCTCCAGGATGTCGCCCACATCGACGGGGGTGGGGCGATTGAGGACCACACCGAGCGAGCCCTCCTCGTCGTGGTCGAGGAGCAGCACCACCGCGCGGTCGAAGTTCGGGTCCGCCAGGGCGGGCGTGGCCACGAGCAGCCGCCCTGTGAGCGAGGACACCTCGGTCATGCCAGACATGATCCCGCATCTTCCCTCCGCATGGGGAGGCAATCCGGGTACATGGGTGAATGCGGCCACGCCCCGAGCGGTAACCCCGTGCGTCCGGTTACGCACGGTTCGTGTTGTGGCAAACCTATGACGTTGCCGGGAGGCACGTGGGCTTACTGAAGGGGGGTGGACGGCCATTACGCTTACGTCTCCGGCCCCTGCCCACTCCACGGAACGAGATACATGACCGTCAACGACGATGTCCTCCTTGTCCACGGCGGAACCCCGCTGGAGGGCGAGATCCGTGTCCGCGGTGCGAAGAACCTCGTGCCGAAGGCCATGGTCGCCGCCCTGCTGGGCAGTGCCCCGAGCAGGCTGCGCAACGTCCCCGACATCCGCGATGTGCGCGTCGTGCGCGGGCTGCTGCAGCTGCACGGCGTGACGGTCCGCCCGGGTGAGGAGCCCGGCGAACTGGTGCTCGACCCGACGCACGTGGAGAGCGCGAACGTCGCCGACATCGATGCCCACGCGGGCTCCTCACGCATCCCGATCCTGTTCTGCGGCCCGCTGTTGCACCGGCTGGGGCACGCGTTCATCCCGGGCCTCGGCGGCTGCGACATCGGCGGCCGGCCGATCGACTTCCACTTCGACGTGCTGCGGCACTTCGGCGCGGTCATCGAGAAGCGCGCGGACGGCCAGTACCTGGAGGCGCCCAAAGGACTGCGCGGCACGAAGATCCGGCTGCCGTACCCGTCCGTCGGCACGACGGAGCAGGTGCTGCTGACGGCCGTGCTCGCCGAGGGCGTGACCGAACTGGCCAACGCGGCCGTGGAGCCGGAGATCGAGGACCTCATCTGCGTGCTGCAGAAGATGGGCGCGATCATCGCGATGGACACCGATCGCACGATCCGCATCACCGGTGTGGACAAGCTCGGCGGCTACACCCACCGCGCGCTCCCGGACCGCCTGGAGGCCGCGTCGTGGGCCTCGGCGGCGCTGGCCACCGAGGGCAACATCTACGTCCGGGGCGCGCAGCAGCGCTCGATGATGACGTTCCTGAACACCTACCGGAAGGTGGGCGGTGCCTTCGAGATCGACGACAAGGGCATCCGTTTCTGGCACCCCGGCGGCCAGTTGAAGTCCATCGCGCTGGAGACGGACGTGCACCCGGGCTTCCAGACGGACTGGCAGCAGCCGCTGGTGGTGGCCCTGACGCAGGCCACGGGCCTGTCCATCATCCATGAGACGGTGTACGAGTCCCGCCTCGGATTCACCTCCGCGCTCAACCAGATGGGCGCCCACATCCAGCTGTACCGCGAGTGCCTCGGCGGCTCCGACTGCCGCTTCGGCCAGCGCAACTTCCTGCATTCCGCGGTGGTTTCGGGCCCGACGCGACTGCAGGGCGCCGACCTGGTCATCCCCGACCTCCGCGGCGGCTTCTCGTACCTGATCGCGGCCCTGGCGGCCCAGGGCACGTCCCGGGTCCACGGCATCGACCTGATCAACCGCGGCTACGAGAACTTCATGGAGAAGCTCATGGAGCTCGGCGCCAAGGTCGAACTCCCGGGCAAGGCCCTCGGCTGAGCCTCCTCGGGCCCCCGGCGGGCCGGTGCCGGAGGGGAACGGACGTACGCGAGGGGCGGTCACCCCGGCAGGGTGACCGCCCCTTTGGCGTTACCGGGCCGGTGCTCCGCGCCGAGTGGCGGCACCGGGCCCCCTCATGCCGTCCCGTCGCGGGCACGGCCTCGTACGTCGTCCCGTGGCGTACGACGGCAAGATCACTTACCCTTGGCGGCTTCCTTGAGCTTGGAGCCCGCGGAGACCTTCACGCTGTAGCCGGCCGGGATCTGGATGGGGTCGCCGGTCTGCGGGTTGCGCGCGGTGCGAGCGGCACGGTGGGTGCGCTCGAAGGTCAGGAAGCCAGGGATGGTGACCTTCTCGTCGCCCTTGGCGACGACCTCGCCGACGGTCTCGGCGAACGCGGCCAGCACGGCGTCGGCGTCCTTGCGGGTCACCTCGGCGCGGTCGGCCAGCGCGGCCACCAGCTCACTGCGGTTCATGTTGTTACTCCCGTGTTCTTCTTGCCGTTGAGGCGTGCCACGCGGCGGAGCCGCATGTCGGGCACGGCGAAGCCGATGCTGCCAGGGTCCTCGGTGAGTCCCCGGACCCGGGTCCGTCGTCAGACCCTCGCGCCCGAAGACGCATCCTGCCCCCACCTGCGGCGGGAAAGCCAATCCGGCACCCGTAGGAGTCGTGAGAACACCCTTGGGAGTCACACGAAGAGCGCCACCGCCTCACAGCGGTGACGCTGCGTCGGCTCCCGGCAACGGACGGCAGGGCGCCAGGGGCCCCACCTGGCCGCCACCCTAGGGCGGCCGGGCGGCCGGGGTTCCGCGACGCGCCGGGCCGGGCAACCGTGGCAATGGTCACAGCGGCGTACGGTACCGCCGGTGCCGGCGTCTAGTGGGCCGCCGCCCCCGCCGCGCGCGCCGCGGTGCGCACCGCCCCGGCGACCGCGCCCGCGACCTTGTCGTTGAACACGCTCGGGACGATGTAGTTCGGGTTCAGCTCGTCCTCGGTCACCACGTCCGCGAGGGCGGTCGCGGCGGCCAGCATCATGTCCGTGTTGACGGTGCGGGACTGGGCGTCGAGCAGTCCGCGGAAGACGCCCGGGAACACCAGGACGTTGTTGATCTGGTTGGGGAAGTCGGAGCGGCCCGTGGCCACAACGGCCGCCGTCTGACGGGCGATTGCCGGGTCGACCTCGGGGTCCGGGTTCGCGAGCGCGAACACGATCGCACCCTCGGCCATGGCGGCCACGTCGGAACCGTCGAGCACGTTCGGGGCGGAGACGCCGATGAAGACGTCGGCGCCGCGCACGGCCTCCTTGAGCGTGCCGGTCAGGCCCTCGGGGTTGGTGTTCTCCGCGATCCAGCGCAGCGGCGAATCGGCCGGGGCGTCCACCAGGTCCTCGCGGCCGGCGTGCACGACGCCCTGGATGTCGGCGACGACGGCGTTCTTCACGCCCGCCGCGAGCAGCAGCTTCAGGATCGCCGTACCGGCCGCGCCGGCGCCCGACATCACGACGCGCACATTCTCAATCGCCTTGCCCACCACGCGGAGTGCGTTGGTGAGGGCGGCGAGGACGACGATCGCGGTGCCGTGCTGGTCGTCGTGGAAGACGGGGATGTCGAGGGCCTCACGCAGCCGGGCCTCGATCTCGAAGCAGCGGGGCGCGGAGATGTCCTCAAGGTTGATGCCGGCGAACCCGGGGGCGATCGCCTTGACGATCTCGACGATCGCGTCGGTGTCCTGGGTGTCGAGGCAGATCGGCCAGGCGTCGATGCCGGCGAAGCGCTTGAAGAGGGCCGCCTTGCCCTCCATGACGGGCAGCGCGGCCTTCGGGCCGATGTTGCCGAGGCCCAGGACGGCCGAGCCGTCGGTCACGACCGCAACCGAGTTGCGCTTGATCGTCAGGCGGCGGGCGTCCTCCGGGTTCTCCGCGATCGCCATGCACACCCGCGCGACACCCGGCGTGTAGATCATGGAGAGGTCGTCACGGTTGCGGATGGGGTGCTTGGAGGCCATCTCGATCTTGCCACCGAGGTGCATGAGGAACGTACGGTCCGAGACCTTGCCCAGCGTCACGCCCTCGATGCCGCGCAGCTTCTCGACGATCTCCTGCGCATGGGAGGTGGAGGTGGCGGCGATGGTGACGTCGATGCGGAGCTTCTCGTGGCCGGACGCCGTGACGTCGAGGCCGGTCACCGAGCCTCCGGAGGACTCCACGGCGGTGGTGAGCTGCGATACGGCGGTTCCGCTCGCGGGCACCTCCAGCCGGACCGTCATCGAGTAGGAGACGCTGGGCGCCGTAGCCATGGCCGACTTCCTCTGCTTTCACCTGTCGCTGCTGTGCCGTCCGATCGTCGCACCTACCGGGGAGTACGCGGTAACCGCGCCGCATTGCGAACGTTTTGTTCACCGGCTCGTCGCCGTGCGTCGCACACCGTCGCCCTGCGTCGTCTCGCGTCGTCTCGCGTCGTCTCGCG
Organism: Streptomyces sp. PSU-S4-23; assembly: GCF_055632315.1. NCBI lineage: Bacteria > Bacillati > Actinomycetota > Actinomycetes > Kitasatosporales > Streptomycetaceae > Streptomyces > Streptomyces sp. PSU-S4-23. The sequence continues at coordinate 3,356,451 of NZ_JBVMUU010000002.1, forward strand.
TCGACTCGCATCGTCTCGGAAAGTGACTTTCACCATACGAGAAACGGACGGGACGGTGGGAGGAAACAGGAAGAGCAAGAGGTCCGCGTCACGAGTGACGCGGACCTCTGAACGCCGGGCGACACCGACCCGCCATGCTCGCCTCGCGGCAAGTGGTCGCTCGAAGCGACGAAGGTTGGGCCCGGGGGCTTGGATCGGGCCGGTGCCACACCCAGGCTAACAAACGGATCCCGAAAGACCATTCCCGTACCGCCAGTTCATCCTCCTGGCCCGTCCGTACGGATCAGTCCCGCCGGCCCCACCCGGTCCCGGTCAGTCCCGCAGCAGGTCCGGCACCCCGTCCGCGTCCGGCTCGTCCCCGTCTCCCGAGACCACCGTCAGCTGCTGGGTCGCCCTGGTCAGCGCCACATAGAGCACCCGCAGGCCGGCGGGGCTCTCGTCGGCGATCTCCGCCGGCGAGACGACGACCGTCGCGTCGTACTCCAGCCCCTTGGCCTCCAGACTGCCGAGCGCCACGACCCGGTCGCCGAGCCCCTCCAGCCAGCGGGCCGCCTCCGCGCGCCGGTGCATGGCGACGACGACGCCGACCGTGCCGTCGACGAGGCCGAGCAGCCGGGCGGCCTCCTGGCGGACGGTCTCGCCCCGGGCGTCCCCCGCCACCGTGAACCGCGGCACCACCCCCGTGGAGCGGACGGCCGACGGGGCCTCGGCTCCCGGCATGGCGAGGGCGAGCACCTTGGAGGCCAGGTCGGCGATCTCGGCCGGGTTGCGGTAGTTCACCGTGAGGGTGAAGCGGCGGCGCGGACGGGTGCCGAGCGCCTCGTCACGCGCCTGTGCCGCCTCGTCCGGGTCCGACCAGGACGACTGGGCCGGGTCGCCGACCACGGTCCAGGTCGCGTGCCGGCCGCGGCGCCCGACCATCCGCCACTGCATCGGGGTGAGGTCCTGCGCCTCGTCGACGATCACATGCGCGTACTCGGTGCGCTCCTGGGCGAGCCGCTCCGCACGCTCGCGCTGCGACTCCTCGCGTGCGGGCATCAGCTCCTCGAGCCCGGTCAGCTGGTCGAGCGGGTCCAGCTCGCGCCGCTTCTTCGGGCGGGCCGGCAGCCCCAGGACGGACTGCAGCTCGTCCAGCATGGCCACGTCGTGCACGGACAGCCCGCCGCGTCCCAGGGAGCGCGCGACCCTGCGCACCTCACCGGGGGTGAGGACGCGCCGCGCCCAGCGGGCAAGGCGCCGCTCGTCGGCCATCGCCGCCAGGACGGCCCGCGGGGTCAGCTCCGGCCACCAGGCGTCCAGGAAATCGGTGAAGGCGTCCTCGCAGGTGATGTCCTCGTCGAACGAGGAGCGCAGCTCGGCGGCCAGCTCGGGGTCGGTGTGCCGGCCGTCCGCGCCGGAGTGCGCCCACAGGGCGTCCAGGAGGAGCTTGCGGGCGCGCGGGCGCAGCAGATTCACCGGGGCAGTGCCGTTCAGGGCGGTGTGGCGGATGCGCTCCAGTTCCCCGGCCTGGAGTTCCAGGCGGCGGCCGAAGGCGACGACCCGCAGCCGGGTCGGCGGATCGCCCAGCTCCAGGGCTCCGCGGGCGGCCTTGCGCAGCACTTTGAGCATGCGGTACGAGCCCTTGGCGCGGGCCACGGAGGGGGAGTCGTACAGGGTGGCCTCGGCTCCGTCCACGAGGGAGCCGATGGCGCGGATGGCGACCTGGCCCTCCTCGCCCAGCGACGGCAGCACGCCCTCGGTGTACGCGACCAGCAGCGGGGTCGGCGAGACGATCAGGATGCCGCCCGCGTACCGGCGCCGGTCCTGGTAGAGCAGGTAGGCGGCCCGGTGCAGGGCGACGGCGGTCTTCCCGGTGCCGGGGCCGCCCTCGACGTAGGTCACGGAGGCGGCGGGGGCGCGGATGACCAGGTCCTGCTCGGCCTGGATGGACGACACGATGTCCCGCATGGTGTGGCCGCGGGCCCGTCCGAGGGCGGCCATCAGGGCGCCGTCGCCGATCACGGGGAGTTCACAGCCGTCGAGGGACGCCCTCAGCTCGGGCCGCATCAGGTCGTCCTCGACGCCGAGCACCCTGCGTCCCTTGGAGCGGATGACCCGGCGGCGCACGACCCGTCCCGGGTCGACCGGGGTGGAGCGGTAGAAGGGGGCGGCGGCGGGCGCCCGCCAGTCGATGACCAGGGGCGCGTACTCCTCGTCGAGGACGCCGATGCGCCCGATGTGCAGGGTCTCGGCGATGTCGGCGGTGTTGTCGGAGCGCACCGCGCCCTCGGCGGGCTCGATCGCCGTGTAGGCGCCGTCCGGGCCCTTCTTGCCGTCCTTGCCGAGCAGCAGGTCGATCCGGCCGAAGAGGAAGTCCTCGAACTCGTTGTTGAGCCGGTTGAGGTGGATGCCCGCCCGGAAGACCTGTGCGTCGCGCTCCGCCAGGGCTCCCGGGGTGCCGACCTGCCCGCGCCTGGCCGCGTCCTGCATCAGGAACTCCGCCTCGTGGATCTTCTCCTCAAGGCGCCGGTAGACCCGGTCGAGGTGTTCCTGTTCGACGCTGATCTCCCGGTCGCGGAGCGAGTCGTGCGCGGACCTGCCGACCGGGCCGAGCGCGGTTTCCTGTTGAACCTGAGCGGCCACCGGGCCCCCTTCTGACGTGCTGGGCAGCCGTCCACCGTACGCGAAGGGGGGCCGAAGAGGCTATGGATCCGCTCCACGGCTTCCGGCACACGTCGGCCCGCGGCGTGCTCGGACGTCCGCCGCGGGGGTGCCCGGCCGGTGGGGCGGCGGCTACGCGTTCACCTCCACCAGCCGCTTGCCGTCGAACGTCATGACCTCGAAGTGATCGATCTGGTTCGGCTTGAAGGCGGCGCCGCCGTGCACGTACAGCGGGTTCTTCGCCTCCTCGGTCTTGCCGTCGGGAAGGCCGTAGCCCCATGTCGGGACGGCCCACGAGGTGACCGTCTCGCGCTCGCCGTTCTTGCCGACCGCGACCAGGGAGCACCTGAGCGGCCCCTTGACGTTCTTCAGCTGGAGGACGGCGTGCGTGCCCCAGTCCTTGGCCTCCAGGGCGACCACGGCGTCGACCTTGCTGCTCGGGTCGACCGCCGAGTGCTTGTCGGTCATGTGCTGGAAGGCCGCCTTGGCGGGGCCCGCGGCCATCGGATCGACGGTACCGCCGTCACCGCCACCGTTCACCGCCATCACGGTGAGCGGGCCGCCGATGATCAGCGCGGCCGCGGCCGCCACGAGGTAGAAGCCGCGCCGGCGCTTGTGGGCGCGCCGCTCGGAGATCTCGTCGATCAGCCGCTCGACCAGCCGTGGACTGGGTTTCGCGGACAGCGACTCGCCGATGGCCGGGCTGCCCTGGCTGCCGGGCAGGTCCGCGAGCGCGGCCAGCATCGGCTCCATCCCGGCGAGGTCGTCCAGTTGCTGGGCACACCAGTCGCAGGTGGCGAGGTGCGCCTCGAAGGCGGTCGCCTCGGCGTCGTCGAGGATGCCGAGGGCGTAGGCGCCGACGGTCTCGTGGATGTCGCCCTGGCCTTGTGACCCTCTCACGGCCCCTGGGCCGCCGGTGCCGAATCCCCCGTACATATTGCTCATGCCGTCACCCCCCGCTCCTCCAGCGCCAGCTTCATCGACCGCAGGGCGTAAAACACCCTGGAGCGCACCGTTCCGCTGGGGATACCGAGCGTTTCGGCCGCCTCATTGACCGTACGCCCTTTGAAGTACGTTTCGACCAGGACCTCCCGGTGGGCCGGGGTCAGGTCGTCCAGCGCGTCCGACAGTGTCATCAGCCACAACGCCTTGTCGATCTCGTCCTCCGCGGGGATGACCTCCAGCGGCGACGGATCGACCTCCTGCGGCCGGGCCTGCCGGCTGCGGTGGCCGTCGATGACGATGCGCCGGGCGACCGTCACCAGCCAGGGGCGTACCGAACCGGTTGCTCGATTGAGCTGACCGGCGTTCTTCCAGGCACGGATGAGCGTCTCCTGCACGACGTCCTCGGCTCGCTGCCGGTCGCCGGCGACCAGCCGCAGCACGTAGGCGAGCAGGGGTCCCGCGTGTTCCCGGTACAGGGCGCGCATCAGCTCCTCGTCCGGCTCCGTCGAGGAGGACGCCGAGGACGAGGTCATGCGATGCCGGGCCCTTGGCCTGCGTTCATCAGCCACGGCGGAATCCTTGCGCACGCCTACCTCCGGTGTCCGGGGGTTCCCCCAGTCGGTCGCTCGTATCCGGGTACGCAGACGGCCGCCGCCGTGTTCAACGTGACACCGCGATTTTCCTGTGAGAGGTGTGGGCGGCCGCGCTTGTGGGCACCCATTTCTCCCCCAAGGGGACATACGCACGCCGCCTCGAAGAGACCCGGGTCACAGCCGTCACATCCTTCACTCCCGACCATGGCGTGATCACCGTGTGAAAATTTGGCCGAACCTTGGTGGAGAAATCGTCGAGACGATGGCGCCGATTGCCGGTGAATGATCGCCAGTTGCCCCGGATGACGGTTTTCGGGGCTACGCGCGGGCCAGGGCCGCGCGGCGGCGGTGCCGGGCCACCCGTTCACGATTGCCGCACACCTCGCTGGAGCACCAGCGGCGGCGCCGGCCCCGGGACGTGTCCAGGTAGACGATGGGGCAGTTGTCGCCCTCGCACCGCCGCAGACTCGCCCGCGCCCCGGGGTCCGTCAGCAACTCGATCGTCTCGCGCGCGATCACGGCCAGGAGCTGCCCGCACTCCGGCGGCGTCCGCAGCCGCCGCACCAGCCCGCCGTCCTCCGCGCGCAGCGCGCACGGTGCGGGTGGCGCGGCCCGCGCCACCGCGTTGACCCGCGTCAGCGCACCGTCCGCCGGCCGCCCGTCCAGTTCGCCTCGCACCAACTGACCGATGTCCCCGCGCAGTTCATGGAACGCCGCGAGCCACTCGGCGTCCACCGCGGCCAGCGGCGTACCCGGCGGCACCAGCCCGGCCCCGGCGATCCACGCCCGCAACCGCTCCATCGATTCGAGCCGTTCCGCGGGATGCGTGGTCGCCAGCAGGTCCAGGCAGGTCCGACCGGAGTCGAACCGCAGCTCGTACGAGGCCGTGGCCGTGCCCAATGCCATGTGCCTGTCACCGCCTTGGAGTTGCCGCCGCGAGCGACGACCGGTGAGTCCGTCGGGGGAGATGTCCGCGCAAGGACGTACCGGGGGCCGTGCTCCCCGGACACACCTCTACAGTGCCCGCCCGCGCGCGCCCCGAAAAGGTGCCGTACGGCCCCGGACCGCACCGCACCGCACGGCACCGACCCGGCCGTGTCCCGGCAATGCCCGCCGCGTCACGTCAGGTTGACCACCATCGTGGCCGGAGGGCCCCGGACGGCCCAGACGGCCCAGACGGCATTGCACACACCACAGCGCACCGGCCCGGCCGTGTCTCCGCCAATGCCCGTCCCTCCGCTCCGGGCTGACCCGCCGTCATGACCGGGACGACCCCGCACGGCCCCGGACAGCACCGCACTGCCCCGGACAGCACCGCACTGCACAGCCCGGCACCGACCGGCACCGACCGGCACCGACCGCACACCCTGGCCGAGGGCGGGCGTCGTGGCGCGGATCGCCGATCCGGCCGTCGTGCGCGGCCACTTCGAGGGCACCTGGGTTCGTCCGGAACCTCGCAGGGCCATCTGTCCACGCCCGGGCTCGCGCCGGCCTGCCTCACCCGCGGGCTGCTGCCGCGTGGCCGGTCTCAGACGTCGGCGTACTTCGCGTCCGCCGCCGGGTCGAGCGCCAGGCGGTAGCCGCGCTTGACCACCGTCTGGATCAGCTTGGGCGCCCCCAGGGCCGTCCGCAGCCGGGCCATCGCCGTCTCCACGGCGTGTTCGTCGCGTCCGGCGCCCGGCAGCGCCCGCAGCAGTTCCGCCCGGGAGACCACCCAGCCCGGCCGCCGGCTCAGGGCGCGCAGCAGGGACATGCCGGCGGGCGGCACGGGCCGCAGCGCCCCGTCCACCAGCACCGCATGGCCGCGGATCTCCACCCGGTGGCCGGCGACGGGCAGCGATCGGGCCCGGCCCGGCAGCTCCTGGCACAGCAGCTGGACGAGCGGACCGAGCCGGAAGCGTTCGGGCTGGACCGTGTCGACCCCCCGGGCCTGCAGCGGCAGCGCGGTGACGGGACCGACGCAGGCGGGCAGCACGTCGTGGTGGAGGGCGCCGAGGAGTTCGGGCAGCAGTCCGCGCTCCTCGGCGCGGGAGAGCAGGGACGCTGCGGCCGGGGCGCTGGTGAAGGTGAGGGCGTCCAGGCCGCGGGTGACGGCCGCGTCGAGGAGCCGGTCGACGGGCGCGATGTCCTCCGGCGGCATCCACCGGTACACCGGCACCCCGACGACCTCGGCGCCCCCGGCCCGCAGCGCCTCCACGAAGCCCGGCAGCGGCTCGCCGTGCAGCTGGACGGCGACGCGGCGGCCGTCGACGCCCTCGTCCAGGAGCCGGTCGAGGACCTCGGCCATGGACTCCGAGGTGGGCGACCACTCCTCGGTCAGCCCGGCGGCCCGTACGGCGCCCCTGACCTTCGGCCCGCGTGCCAGCAGTCGCACCCCCCGCAGCCGAGCGAGCAGGTCCTCGCCGAGCCCCCAGCCGTCGGCGGCCTCGATCCAGCCACGGAAGCCGATCGCGGTGGTGGCGACCACCACGTCCGGCACCTGCTCCACCAACTCCTTGGTGGCCGCCAGCAGTTCCCCGTCGTCGGCGAGCGGCACGATGCGCAGGGCCGGGGCATGCAGGACGGTCGCGCCGCGCCGCTGGAGCAGGGCGCCCAGCTCGTCGGCCCGCCGTGCGGCCGTCACGCCCACGGTGAACCCCGCGAGCGGGCCGTGTTCTGGTCGCTGCTGGTTGTCGTACATGGCTCTCGTCCCGCACTCGAGTCTGCAAAAGGGTCGTACGTCGTCGTACCTAGCGTCGTCGTACCTACATGCCGACCGAGCCTGTCAACGGCGCATGACAGGCTCGGTTCTGCTTCATGTCGCCGGTGTTACATACGGCGGCATCACACTTCGGCATAGCTGAGCTGCGGATTCACCTCGGAGGCAGAGGCTTCGGCCGGGGATTCGGCGATCGGGCGGCGAAGGTATACGGCCCAGGTGACCGCGAGGGCCACGCCGTAGAAGGCGAGGAAGGCGACGAAGGCGCCCGTGCCGGAGCCGTAGGAGAGGAAGGACTGGCGGAAGGCGAGGTTGATGCCGACGCCGCCGAGCGCGCCCACGGCCCCGATGAGCCCCATCGAGGCCCCAGAGAGCCGACGCCCGTACACGGCGGCCTCCTCCCCGGTGAGCCCCCGGGCGACGGCCTTGGCCTGGAAGATCCCGGGGATCATCTTGTACGTCGACCCGTTGCCGAGGCCGGTGAGCACGAACAGCACCACGAACGCGGCGGTGAACAGGACGAGCGACTTCTGCATGGAGGCGGCGATCAGCACCGCGGTCGCGACGCCCATGGCGACGAAGGTCCAGGCGGTGATCCTCGCGCCGCCGTAGCGGTCGGCGAGCCTGCCGCCCACCGGCCGGATCAGCGAGCCCAGCAGCGGGCCGAGGAAGGTGACGTAGGCCGCCTGCAGCGGTGTGCGCCCGAACTGGTTGGTCAGCACCTGCCCGAAGGCGAAGCTGTATCCGATGAAGGAGCCGAAGGTGCCGATGTACAGGAACGACATGATCCAGGTGTGGGCGTCCTTCGCGGCGTCCCTGGCGGCACCGGTGTCGTTGCGCACGGACTCGATGTTGTCCATGTAGAGCGCGGCGAGGACGGCGGCGACGACGATGAGCGGGATGTAGATGCCGAGCAGCACGCGCGGTCCCCCGCTCGCGCCGATGATCGCGAGCGCCACCAGTTGGATCACGGGCACGCCGATGTTGCCTCCGCCGGCGTTGAGCCCGAGCGCCCACCCCTTCTTCCGGAGCGGGAAGAAGGCGTTGATGTTGGTCATGGAGGAGGCGAAGTTGCCGCCGCCCACACCGGCCAGCAGCCCGACGAGGAGGAAGGTGGAGAAGGAGGTCCCGGGCTCCATCACGGCGAACGCGGCGACGGTCGGGACGAGCAGCAGGCTCGCCGAGACGATCGTCCAGTTCCGGCCGCCGAAGATCGCGACGGCGAAGGTGTAGGGCACGCGGATGACGGCCCCGACCAGCGTGACCATCGAGGTCAGCAGGAACTTGTCCGCGGGGGTCAGCCCGTACTCCGGTCCCATGAACAGCACGAGCACGGACCACAGGGTCCACACCGAGAACCCGATGTGCTCGGAGAGCACGGAGAAGAAGAGGTTGCGCCGGGCGGTCCTCTCCCCGGTCTCGTTCCAGAAGGTCTCGTCCTCCGGATCCCAGTGCTGGATCCAGCGTCCTCCCCGGCCAGGGGCGGGGGCTGTGCTCGGGGCTGTCATGACGCCTCCACGGTTCTCCGGTGCCCACATGTCGTGCGCGGCGATGAGTCCCGAAGGTAGGGAGGGCGCGTTTCCTGCCTGTGGCTGTGAGTGACCGGAAGGGAACGTTGCTCTCACGCGGCGTGCAGGGGCGTGGTGAGGGGAGCGGGGCCGGTCCGGCGCGACGTCGCACACCGGACGCCGCGGCTCGGGGCCCCTGGACGCGGAGGCGGCTCACCCTGTGCCGTACAGCTCCCGCATCCCGACGAGCAGCGCCCTTCCCGCCTGGGCGGCCTCGGCAAGTTCCGGGGCGGGTTCGCTCCGCATGTAGACGGCGAGCCGGCAGTCGTCCGTGTTCCATCCCTGAGCGCCGAGCAGATCGCGGATGTGTTCGAGTCGCCGGATGTCATGGCCGGTCCGCGACTTGTTCGTCGCCTTCGCCTCACCGAGCAGAGTGATGCGGGCTCCCTTGTCGCGGGCACGGGACCCACGAGCGAGCGCCACGACGTCGACCTCGTGCCCCCGGTGTTCACGACACTCGTGCCCCCGGTGTTCACGACAGGCGACGGTCGTCGTACCCACCTGTCCGATGTCGTCCAGTCCGCGCTCGCGCCCGTGCCGGAGCGTCCACTGGCGGGCCGTGTCCTCGAAGTGCGGCCCGAGAACCTTGGAGGAGAAGGTCTCTCGCGACCGCTCCCAGGCCGCCCGCCCCTCCCGCATCTCGAACTCGACGAGATTGGGCCGCACGATGAGATCGTGGAACCGGACGACCGGGTCGGCCACGGTGATCACGGGCTTGCGCTGCAGAAGCACGTCCTGGTCGTAACGGATGAACGCGGCCGCCCTCATGATGTTGAGGTGGTACGTGAGCGCCTTGGCGTCCATTCCGACCAGCCCCCCGATCTGCGTGGGCGTCGCAGCGCCGGAGGCCACCGCCTCCCAGATGGCGTGGTAGATGGCGCGATCGCTGATGCGCGGGTCCTCGGCCAGCAGGTACTCGGGCTCGGTGAAGAGGATGTGGGAGGGGTTGAAGACGCTGCGCGCCAGCCAGGCGTAAAACCCCTCCTCGCCCGAGCCGGGCTCCGGCGGGTCACCGACGACATCCCGGTAGCCGGGCGCCCCGCCCAGCACGGCATCGACGAGAAAGGCCGTTTCCGGATCGTCCACTCCCCAGTACTGCGCCGCGTCCCGGAACCCGAAGGGCCCGATCCGCATGTCGATCACCGCCCGCCCCCGCAACGCCTGGTCCCCGGCGAGCAGTGTCGACATGGTCGAGATCGCGGAGCCGCACAGGATGATCCGCAGCGGAGGCTTCCCGGACGACGGTCCGCGCTGGTCGTAGAGGGCCTGAAGGACGGAGGGAAGCTCCGGGGAGTGCTCGACCAGATAGGGGAACTCGTCGAGGACGAGGAGCGGAGGGGTGGTATCGCCGCGGACGCTTCCGAGGATGTCGGCCGCGGTGTCCATCGCCTCCACCCACGAGGTGAACCGTCCGACCCGGAAGCCGAGCCCTTGGGCGAGACTGTTGGCGAACCTGTCCAGCGCCATGGCGCGGCTCTGCTGCAGGGCGAGCGTGTAGACGCCGTGGACGCTCCGGCACAGGTGCTCCAGCAGGAACGACTTGCCGTGCCGCCGACGGCCGCGCACGATGCCGATCCGCAGGCCGGGTGCGGGGTCGCTGCAGAAGCGGGTGAGTTCGTCCCACTCGTGGATCCGGTCGAACACGGCGGCGGGTTTCGGAATGGGCATGGGCTTCGTCCTCCTGACCACGCTCTCGCGGGACCCTGATCCGAATAGCCTGACTCCAGCTAGCCTAACTGCATTTTGGATAGCCTCGAGACTGTAGTCGACCACTCACCCTCCGCACCGCCCTTGCCTGCCCGCCCACCTCGAACCAGAGGAGCTTCCCAGCGCCCCGTCCGAGCAGGTCGTCGCCGAGCGTCCAGCCACCCCAGGAGTCCGCGTACTGCTGCACGAGAAACAGCCCGCGCCCGCCGTCGGCGCCGGCCTGCGCGGGCGCGACGCGGTCTCGGGGCGGCTTGCCGAAGGGCGCGGGGATGTGCGGATGACTGTCCCAGAGGCCGACGCGCAGCCGTCCACCGCCCAGTGCGGTCAGACGGAGGGAGGCGGGGCCGCTGGTGTGCCGGTACGCGTTGGTGACCAACTCGGACGTCAACAACTCGACGACATCGAGGGCTTCACCCATCCCGTGGCCCTGGAGGGCGGCCCGTACGGTCGTACGTGCGACCCGGACGGCACGGGGGTCATGGGGCAGACGAAGGGCGTACACCCAGGTGTCGGGCAGGGCTACGGTGGCCACGGAGATCTCCTGGAAGAAGGGGGACACTGGATCGCTCAACGGCCGCACCGGGCGGTGGCTCTGCCTGGGTGGGTGCGCTTCCGGCCTATGGGTGCGGGGAGTTGGGCGGCGTGAGCCATACCCTAGGGCACGGGATGTGATACTTAACATCGATCGAGAGTGAGGGTTAATAATTCCCTCCTGTGGGTGACCCTCAGGAGGTCGCCATGACGAGAGAAGGCTCAGTGCGACCCAACGCCGCTCCCACCTTGCGCCAGCAGCGCCTCGGCAGCGAGCTACGCAAGCTCCGGGAGCAATCCGGGCTGACCTCGACCGCCGCCGCGGAACTGCTCGGCCTCAAGCAGGCGCAGATCAGCGGCATCGAGTCAGGTCGCTATGCCGTCAGCGCCGACCGGGTCCGCACTCTCGCCCGTGCCTACAGCTGTGACGATCCGGCGCTCGTCGAAGCCTTGGCCGCGATGACCGGCGGCCGCTCACGGGGCTGGTGGGACGAGTACCGGGAGTACCTGCCCGTCGGCCTGATCGATCTCGCCGAACTGGAGTATCGCGCGGCCGAGTTGCGAGTTTCGCTATCTCTGCACATCCCCGCCCTGCTGCAGACCACTGACCACGCCCGCGCCATGCTCCGAGAGGCAGTCCCGCCCTTCCGGCCGTACGAGCTCGAGCACCGCCTCTCGTACCGCATCAAACGGCAGGAGGTCCTGCACCGCTCGCCCCCACTCCCCTACAGGGCACTGGTACACGAGGCGGCACTGCGCATGCGGTACGGAGGCCCGGACGTCGCACGCTCGCAACTGGCCCACCTCTTGGAGCTGAGCGAGCAGGACAACATCACCGTCCGGGTCATCCCCTTCACCTCGACACACTTCCCCGGCAATGGTCAGTCCTTCGACTACGCCGTCGGCCCGGTCCCCAAGCTCGACACGGTCCAGTTGGACACCCACCACGGGGGTTGTGAATTCCTCGACGCCGAAGCGCAGTTGGCGAAGTACCGCACAGTACTGGAGCAGATGGAATCCTGCGCCCTCGAGCCGACCGAGTCACGCAGGATGATCGAGCGCCTCATGCAGAGCCTCTGAAAGGGACCGACATGCACATACTCACCTGGCAGAAGTCGACGTACAGCCCTGACGGCTCGAACTGCGTAGAAATAGCCGCCACCCCCACCTCCGTCCACATCCGCGACTCGAAGAACAGCACCGGCCCTCGGCTCACGGTCACCGCCTCCGCCTGGGCGAACTTCCTGCCGTACGCGACCCAAGCGGGACGGTGAGAGGCGGGGCGGCCCGCCGCCAGGTCCAGAAGGCTGCTGCGCCCTCGCCTGCGGGCATGCCGCAAGGAGCGCCGTGCCCGTCAGGTACGAAGGCGCGGAACTCGGCGCCCGGCGACTGACCTACCAGCGGTGGGCGTCGGCGCGTCCCGCGTCAGCCGCCCCGATTCATGACGCCCGCGTCCACGGCCGGGATCCACCCCCCGGCGGGCCGCCGCAGCCACCCCTCCGCGGCCGCGACCTCGGCCGACGCCCGCCGGAGCGCGTCGATCCCCGGGTGGGCCAGGCCCTTTCGCCACACCAGTGAGACGGGCGACAGCGGGACGGGGTCGACGAGCGGGCGCAGTACCGTCCCGGGGAGGGCCGGGAAGCCCACCACGGCCAGGACCGGGTGCCGCGTCCTGGCCATGATCCGCTGGAACTCCTCCTCGCCGACGGCCAGCGGAAGCGGGGGCGCGACGCGGATGCCGTGCTGCTCGAAGAGCCGGTGCGCGAGGTCGGTCCACTCCGGTGTGCGGGGGTTGCCCGCGCCGGCGTACACGCTCTCCCCGGCCAGCGCGTCCAGCGGCACCGCCGCCGAGGACGCCAGCGGGTGGTCCTCGGGCAGGAGGACCGCCATCGGCTCGTAGCGCACCGGCTGCTGGTCGAGGCCCGCCCGCAGCGACGGCGCGAGGCCCGCGAAACGGCCGAACGACGCGTCCAGCCGGCCCGCGAGCAGTTCGACGGCGGCGCCCGTCAGACCGCTCTCGTAGCGGGCCATCAGCTCCTGCTCCGGGGCGAGTTCACGGGCCCTGAGCAGCACCTGGCGCCCCGTCGTCAGGCCCGGGGAGTTCAGGTCCACCAGCAGGGGGCGCGCCTGTCCGAAGGCGGCCAGCAGTCCGTCGTGGGTGTCGAGGAACCGGCGCGCGTACGGCACGAGCCGCTCGCCGTCGGGCGTCAGGGCCACCTGCCGGGTGGTCCGCACGAACAGATCGGCGCCCAGCAGGCGCTCCAGCCGGCGGATGTCGCGGCTGAGCGCCTGCTGCGCCACGTACAGGCGGGCGGCGGCACGGGTGAAGTGCAGTTCTTCGGCGACGGCGAGGAAGGCGCGCAGCAGCCGGGGGTCGACGGTCGTGGCGGACATCCGGGGAACTTACAACCCGGGCGCGTCAATCGCCACGGACTTGGTGTTGGACCGCGGGGCGGCGCGCGGCCGACGGTTGAGCCATGCCGCAGCCGTCCTCTCCCTCAGCACCCCTGCCCGCGGTCGTGCAGGACACCCTGGTCCTGGCCGACCTCACCCGCCCCCGTCCGGCCGCCGGGGCACCGTCCCGCAACCCGTACCGCCGTCTCTTCGCCGTCCCCGGCGCCCTCGCCTTCACCATCGGCAACCTGGTCGCCCGGCTGCCCGTGGGCATGTTCAGCGTGAGCACGGTCATCATGATCGCCGGCTCCCGGGGCTCGTACGCGCTGGCCGGCGCCGTCACCGCGACGGGCCTCGCGGCGACGGCCGTCGTCGCGCCGTGGGTCGCGCGTCTCGTGGACCGTCACGGCCAGGCCCGGATCGCCGTCCCGGCAACGGCGTTCGCGCTGCTCGGCGGCCTGGCCCTGCTGCTGTGCGTGCGCTACGGCGCCCCCGACTGGACCCTCTTCGCCGCCTACGCCGCCACCGCCACCACGCCCAACATCGGCGGCATGTCCCGCGCCCGCTGGGCCCACCTCCTGCGCGGGGACCCCGAGTCCCTGCACATCGCGAACTCCTTCGAGCAGGTCGCGGACGAGCTGTGCTTCATGCTCGGCCCGGTGCTCGCCGCGTTCCTGTGCGGCGCCCTGTTCCCGGAGGCCGGCACGCTGACCGGCGGGATCCTGCTGATGACCGGCATGCTGCTGTTCACCGCGCAGCGCGCGACGGAACCGCCGCCGGGCCGGCACGCACGGGCCGAGCCCCCGCTCCGCGCCCCCGGTATGCCGCCGCTGCTGCTCGGTCTCCTCGCCACCGGGGCGGTGTTCGGCTCGATGGAGGTCGTCACCGTCGCGTTCGCGGACGCGCAGGGCCACCGGTCGGCCGCGGGGGTCGTCCTCGGGCTGCAGGCGGCCGGGTCGTGTGCGGCCGGTCTCGTCTACGGCGCGCTGAAGCCCGCCGGCCCCGCCGAACGCCGCCATGTGTGGTGCCTCGCGGCCATGACGGCCCTGATGACCCTGCCGCTGCTCGCGGCGCGCACGTCCGGCTCCCTCCTCGCGCTCGCGCCCGCGCTGCTCCTCGCGGGCATGGCCACCGCCCCCACCATGGTCACGGCGATGACCCTGGTGCAGCGGCGCACACCGGAAGGCCGGCTGAACGAGGGGATGACCCTCGCGGTGACGGGCCTGCTGGGCGGCATCGCCTGCGGCTCCGCCACCGGCGGCTGGGCGGCGGAGCACCTGTCCCCGACGGCCGGGTTCACCGTACCGGCGGCCGCGGCGGCCGTGGCGCTGGTGATCGCGGCCGGACACCGGTGCGCCGTCCGCGCCGCCACGGATCCGCGCGCCACCCATTGACGCGCGCCCGGCCCCCGCAACAGCGCGGAAGCCGGCCGCGGCGTCCGTACCCGAGCGACGCCGCTGCCGCCGTGGCTGACGGAACGCGACTGGATGAGTGGCCGGTGACGGCGTCGCCTCAGACGGCGGCGAGGATGTCGAAGACCGAGATCACCGTGGCGCCGGGTGCCAGGCCCTTCGGGGGATGCGCACCGTACGCCAGCTTCGCGGGGATGACGGCGAGCACACGGCTGCCGACCCGTCGGCCGACCAGGGCACGGTCCCAGCCCGCGATGACGTTGCCCCGGCCGATCACGACGGGCAGCGGGCCGCCGTCCGCGTGAGAGCTGAGGAAGAGGTCGGCCTGATCCTTGCCGCGGGCGGTCTCCCAAGCAGCCGAGGAATGCTGGAGGACCAGGGTCTGCCCGGCCTTCACCACCGGGCCGGTGCCGTCCACCAGGCGCCGAACGATCAGGTCTTTGGGGGCGGCCCGGTCGGGGACGGTGAGGGTTGCGGTGTCGTCGCTCCGGTTCATGTGCACTTCGGGCAGGGCATCGGAGACCGGCTCCTGGTCACCGGGGACGGTGGCGTGGGCGCCAATGACGTTCAGGATGTCGACGGCGAACACGACGGTGTCCTTGCCGGTGACATGGAGCTGCGCGCTGCCGGTCGTCCCGTACGCGGCTGCGGGGGGTGCGACGACCAGGACCCGGCTCCCGGCACGCTGGCCCTGCACTGCCCGGTCCAGGGCGGGCACTGTCGCGCCCCGCCCGACGGCGAACACCTGGGGGCGGGCTCCCTTGTCGTACGGGCCGGGAAGCGCGTTGCCGGTGCGCCACACCTTGGCGGTGTAGCGGATGACGGCCACGTCGCCGGTGCGTGCCGTAGGTCCCCGACCCTGTGTCTGTGGCGCGACGATGAACTTGCCGCTCGGCGCGGACAACGGAACCGAGATCGTGGCCGGGCGCCCAAACTGCCCCGAAACGGTGGGCAGTACGGCATCCGTGCGCACCACGTCCGGCACGGTCTTCGCGTGCACCGGCACCGAAGGGGCTGCGAGCGGCCGGTGCCAGCCGTCAGGCCGCCGATGGTCTGATGAGGATTCGCTGCTGCACCCCGCCAACAGCAAGGCGGGAGCTATCAACAGCGCAGCAAAACGACGCATCGATCTCCACTTCCACAGAATACTTTCCGATCATTTCCTCAAACCGGAAACAATCAGGACGGGTAGCGTTTACCAGCCACTTATGACATGCGAAATGAAGGCCACGGAAGCAATCAGGGTTCATAAGAGAAAACCGACAGGATCATTCCAGGAAGCACCAAGCGTGACAGCAATCCACACCCTTACCCAAGACCCCCGTACGAAAACCCAGTGAAATCCTGCACCACACTCCCTCCTCCTTTCTTCCGGAAGAATCCTCTTGACGAATGCCTGCGGATGACGGTCTGCCAGGAAGGGCACAGGAGAAAGGTGACATCGAATATTTCGCAAACCATGATCCCAGCGCGATCATCTGCCCACCGGGTCCGCACCCGGATCGAGCCCCATTCTCGAGGGATCGGCGAGTTCAGCACTCTTTGATCTGCGCGATGATGTTGGCGATCTGTCGCCTACGCCGCCACGGAAGTAGCGGCCGGACCGAGTCGAGTTGGACGAGGAGCCATTCAGCAGCGACCGAGCTGCCCAGCAGGGACAACCTGCCCAGGGAGCTGAGCTCTTCGAAGAGAATCTTTATATTTTTTCGGTTCCAATCACCCTTCGAGCCCGAGGGGGGTACAGCAAAGGACCAGGAGACCCTTTTACCCGACTTGAGCGAAACGGATAGCACTGACTCTTGGGCCATTACCGACGGCCCTGCAGCGACGCCGACATTCAACAAATTTGCAGCAAATTCCAAGAATCTCGGAATCCGCGCCATCGAAAATTCTGCATCAATGCGAGAGATGTCACCCCACGGAATAGATGAGAGGCCTTCTCTACCCACCCCGTCAGGGGTAAACCTGATGGCGAAATCGCTCTCGTCGAGCCCCACGCATGTCACACCATCGGTCAGGCGCAGAGGTCCGTATCCTGCTTGCTGCATTTTTCGTCCGATCGATACTCGTGCCGTATTCGACGCGGCTGCCGGGGTCGGGTAGCAGCCCGACCCCGGCCTACCTTATGGGTATTCTGTGATCAGAACCAGCGCCGCCAAGGCCTGTTGTAGTAGATCTGTTCGTACTTGGTGATGTGGAATGCGCCTGCTGTGAAGCCATGCGCCGACCAGCTGTGGAACCGGTAGCGTGAACTCCCCCTGGCGTAATGGCTTCTGCTTCTCTTGATGAAGCCCTTCAGGCCGCCTCGCCATCCGCGGGTCGCACGGTTGTAGTACCCACCCAATCGGGTGACCCCGCGGTACCTGCCGAAGCCTCCGAGCGCCACGCCGACAGCTGTTGACCGCAACTGCCTTCCGGCTCTGCCCCAGTGACCGCCTGCGGCGTAGGCTCCAACACTGAGAGCACCGAGTCCTGCGGATATGGCGCGGCACTGGACGCAGAACATACCGGCCATCCCGACGACGCCGGAAGCAAAGCCCAGGGCTCGGCCGGCACGGTATGTCCACCGCTTCCAGAATCCCCACTGCCCGTCCAGGTCGTAGCGGTTGACTGGAGCGCTGCTTGCCGCCGAGCCAGCCGTAGCGGGTGGTAGCGGTGCCGGTCTCGGGGTTGCCGTACTCGTCGTAGGCCGACGCGACGACGGGCTTGGTGGTGTCCAGCGGGAGCTGGACGGTGACGTCGCCGTGGATGTCGGTCAGCTGCAGGACCGTGTTGCCCGTGGCGTCCGTGGTGGCGTCGAGGTCGCCGCCGCTGCCCTGGACGTTGCGGCTGACGGTGCCTGCGGTGTCCTCCTTGATCCAGTCGGGGCTGTCGCCGTCGCCGCCGTAGTGGTTGGTCTTGCTGCCGGTCTGGGTCCAGGCGCCGGCGTTGTCGGTCTCCGTCGTCCAGGCCGCGAGGCGCTGGGCGGCGTCCAGGGTCCAGGTCTGCCGGCTGGTGCCGGAGGTCTGCTGCTGGACCAGGTCGCTGCTGTAGTAGGCGATGGTCGCGCCGGTGGCCTCGGTGGTGGTGCGGCCGAAGGCGTCGTAGACGATGCCCGCGTTCACCAGCCGGTCGGCGCTGTCGTAGGTGTTGGTGGTGCTGGTCGCACCGGTCGAGGTGCACGCGGCTGCGGCGGCGCTGACGCTGGTGGCCAGGGCGGCGCGGTTGGTGTTGTCGTCGAAGGTGTAGCCGCGGCGGGTGCAGGTCCCGTCCGGGGCGGTGTCGTCGGCCTGGGTCAGGCGGCCGGTGTTGTCGTAGGTGTAGGCGCGGGCGTAGGTCTGGCCTGCTGTGTCGGTGTCGGTGACGATCTGGCCGTGGATGGAGTGGTCGGCGGTGTCGGAGGCGACGACGGTTCCGTCACTGTCCTGGGTGTAGACCCGGGAGGTCTCCTCGCCGGTCTCGTCCTGGGTCACGGTGAGGGTGTAGCCGCGCCGGGCAGCTGCTCGGCGGCCAGCTCACCGTCCGCGTCGTAGGTGGCGTTGAAGGTGCCCGCGACGGAGTCGGTGCGGGAGGTCTCCACACCGCGCGGGTCCTTGGCGGTGTCGTAGGTGTAGGTGGTGGTCGACGGAGCGGAGTCCGTCACCTGGGTGACACGGCCCAGCGCGTCGTATTGGGTGGCCGCGGTGTTGCCGCTGCCGTCGCTGTAGGAGATCTCCCGGCCCAGCATGTCGGTGACATGCGTGATGGTCTGACCGCCCGCCGTGACCGTGGCGACGTCTCCGCTGTCCGGATCGTACGCGGTGGTGGTGTCCGCGGCCGCGGTACCCACCCCGCCGGTCACCGACACCAGGGTCGGACGCCCGGCAGCGTCGGAGGTGGTCGTGGTGGTGCGGGTCACACTGCCCGCGGTTTCGGTCAGCTTGACGGTGTTGCCCCATCGGTCGTACTCGACCGTCTTGGTGGGCAGTTGGGTGGGGTTGGTGCCGCCGCCGGTGATGTCACCGGCCGGACCGGTGGAGCACACCAGGTCCGCCCACTCGGGTCGCCCATTGCACGCACCCGTACCCGTCGCCGAGTAGTAGGTGGTCACCGTCGCACCGGCGTCGGTGCCGTTCGACTTGGGCAGCGTGGTCTTGACGACCCTGCCCTGGGCGTCGTACGACGTGGTCTTGACGAGGTTCAGACCGCCTGGGTCGTCCGTGGTGGAGGTGGGCAGGCCCTTGACCCAGTCGTAGGCCGTCGTCGTGGTGCGGGTGTCGCCGTCGGAGGGGTATCCGTCCACGTACGCACCGATGTTGATGGTGGTCGGCTGGTTGGACACGGTGGCCGTGCCGTCGGTGGGGCGGCCCTCGTCGTACGCGGTGACGGTGTGCTGGCGTGCCGCCACCTCACTGCCCGCGGACAGGTCGGTACCACCCGTGCCGGCGTGCAGCACTCCGGCCAGTGTGGTCAGGTGCAGCGGGCCGAGGCTCTCCAGTTCGCGCTGCCCGTCGCCGGAGTACACATGGGTGGTGGACAACTGCTGCGCACGGTCCGCCATGGAGAGGCCGTTGATCCCCAGCAGGGTCAGCAATGCCCTCATCGCGGATCACATGGGCACACGGCCGCCCCCCTCCGCCCTTTTCCGTAGGTGCCGCCGGAGCCGACCGCCGCCTGCAGCCCGGCCGCCGCATCGTCGGCGGCCACGGTCCGCAGCGGGCTGCGGCCCTTTTCATCGGGCTGGGCGAGTTCGTGTTCGTAGTCGACGGTGATCGAGCCGTAGGAGCTCACCGCGGAGCTGCGGGCCGGAGAGATGACCCTCGCGGTGACGGGCCTGCTGGGCGGCATCGCCTGCGGCTCCGCCACCGGCGGCTGGGCGGCGGAGCACCTGTCCCCGACGGCCGGGTTCACCGTACCGGCGGCCGCGGCGGCCGTGGCGCTGGTGATCGCGGCCGGACAGCGGTGCGCCGTCCGCGCCGCCACGGATCCGCGCGCCACCCATTGACGCGCGCCCGGCCCGCACCTACCTTCCCTCGTCGAAGCGCTTCGACGTCACGCATCGAAACGATTCGACGGGACGAGTGGAGTCGAGTCGGGTCGGCCAACGCCGCGTGACGTCTCCGACAACCCATCCGAGTCCCCTGGAGGCACTGGATGTTGACGACACGAAGGCGTGTGGTGACGACGGCGGTGGTCCTCGGCGGATCCCTGCTCCTCGCCTCCTGCGGCGGCTCGGGCGGCGGATCCTCCGACGGCACGACGCTGAAGCTGTGGCACTACGAGGCCCCGAACAGCGCCATGGGCATCGCCTGGAACGAGGCCATCAAGGAGTTCGAGGCCAAGCACCCTGGTGTGAAGGTGAAGTTCGAGGAGAAGGGCTTCGAACAGATCCAGAAGACGGCGCCCATGGTGCTCAACTCCTCCGACGCGCCGGATCTCATGGAGTACAACAAGGGCAACGCCACGGCGGGCCAGCTCTCCAAGCAGGGCCTGCTGACGGATCTGACCCCCGAGGCCGGCAAGCGCGGCTGGGACAAGAAGCTCGGCGCGGGCGTGCAGACCACCAGCCGGTACGACACCAACGGCGTCATGGGCTCCGGAAAGTGGTACGGCATACCCGATTACGCCGAATACACCATGATCTTCTACAACAAGGACCTCTTCGAGAAGTACGGGGTGGCCGAGCCGAAGACCTTCGACGAGCTCACCGCCGCCATGGACGCGTTCGTCGCCAAGGGCGTCACCCCGCTCGCCAACGCGGGCGCCGAGTACCCGGCCCAGCAGTACGTGTACCAGCTGGCCCTGTCGAAGGCCGACCGCTCCTGGGTCGACGCGTACGAGCTCTACCAGGGGAAGACCGACTTCCACGACGCCGCCTGGACGTACGGCGCCACCACCTTCGCCGACTGGGTGAAGAAGGGCTACATCGGCAAGTCCTCCAGCGGCGCCAAGGCCGAGGACGCGGGCCTCGCCTTCATCCAGGGCAAGAACCCGCTCCTGTTCAGCGGCAGCTGGTGGTACGGCCGTTTCAAGGCGGAGAACAAGTTCGCCTGGGGCACCATGCTGTGGCCGGGCTCCAACCTGACCCTGGGCTCCGGCGGCAACCTCTGGGTCGTCCCCAAGGGCTCCCGGAACAAGGACCTCGCCTACGACTTCATCGACATCACCCTGTCGCCGAAGATCCAGAACCTGCTCGGCAACAAGGGCGGCGTCCCAGTGGCGGCCGACCCGAAGGCCATCACCGACCCGCAGTCCCAGTCCCTGATCGCCGACTTCAACACCGTCTCCGGCAGGGACGGCCTCGCCTTCTACCCCGACTGGCCGGCCCCCGGCTTCTACGACGTCCTCGTCTCCGAGACGCAGAAGCTGATCACGGGCAGCGAGAAGCCGGACGCCTACCTCGGCGCCCTGCAGAAGGCGTACGACAAGGGCGTGCCGAAGCGATGACGGCCACCGTCGCACGGGGAGCGCGGGCCGTCGCGGACCATCCCCACGCCGGCCCGCGCCGCCCCCGCCCCCAGACGTCGTACGTCCTCTTCCTGCTCCCCGGTGTCCTCGCCTTCCTCGCCGTCATCGTCGTGCCGTTCCTGATGAACACGGCCGTGAGCTTCACCGACTGGAGCGGTGTCGGCACTCCGACGTGGTCGGGACTGGCCAACTACCGCGAGCTGACGGGCGACAGCGAGTTCTGGGCGTCGTTCCGGCACAGCCTGTTCATGGTCGTGGCCATGGCCGTGCTGCCGACGATGCTCGGACTCGTCCTGGCCGCCGCGCTGTTCGACTACGTCGGCAAGCACTTCGGCGGCACGACGGCGGCCGTGCTGCGCGCCTGCTTCTACCTCCCGCAGGTGCTGCCCATCGCGGTCGCCGGCATCGTGTGGAGCTGGATCCTCGCACCCGACGACGGCACCCTGAACGCGCTGCTGAAGGCGGTCGGCCTCGGCTCCTGGCGGCAGGACTGGCTCGGTGACCCGGACATCGCCCTCTACAGCGTCATGGGGGTGATGGTGTGGGTGCAGATCGGCTTCCCCCTCGTCGTCTTCATGGCCGGGCTCCAGCGCGTCGACCCGCAGCTGTACGAGGCGGCCGAACTGGACGGTGCCGGCTGGTGGCGCCGCTTCTGGCACATCACGCTGCCCCAGATCAGGCCCGAGACCTACGTCGTGCTGACCTGGTGCACCATCGCCGCGCTCAAGGTCTTCGGAGCGGTGTACGTACTGACCAAGGGCGGCCCCGGCGGCGCGACCGACGTCCCGTCGTACTTCTCCTTCACCACGTTCTTCGAGAAGACCCAGGCCGGTTACGGTGCCGCGATCTCCACCGTGCTCACCGTGATCATCCTGCTGCTCTCCCTGATCGGCCTGAAACTCCAGACCCGCGCCGAGGACGCCGGGGAAGGGGGCCGCGCATGACCACCGCGCTGCGCCGCTCCCCCGTCCTCGTGGCCCTCGGCATCGCGGCCCTGTTCATGGTGCTGCCGTTCGTCATCGTGGCGCTCAACGCGGTCAAGTCACCGGCCGAGTACTCCCAGCACGGCCCGCTGAGCCTGCCCAAGGGCCTCTACCTGGACGGCATCAAGGACTTCTGGCAGCGCGTCGACTACGGGCGCAAGCTCGTCAACTCCGTGCTGATCAGCGGCTGTGTGGCCCTCTTCGCGGCGGTCCTGTCGATCCTCAACGCATACGCGATCGGCATCGGGCGCGTCAGGGGCCGCACCTGGGTGCTGGCCTTCTTCGTCCTCGCGACCATGCTGCCGCAGGAGGCGCTGGTCTACCCGCTGTACTACCTCAGCAAGCAGGCTGGCCTCTACGACACCCGGCTGAGCGTGATCATCGTCTTCACGGTCATCCAGGCCGCCTTCGGCACCTATCTGCTCTCCTCCGTCCTCGGGCAGTTCCCGCGCGAGATCATCGAGGCCGCCCGGATCGACGGGGCGAACACCTGGCAGGTGCTGTGGCGGATCGTGGTCCCGGTCAGCCGCCCCACCCTCGGGGTGCTGCTCGTCTTCTTCTTCATCTGGACCTGGAACGAGTTCCTGCTCCCGCTGGTCATGCTGATCTCCAACGACAACCAGACGGTGTCGGTGGCGCTCGGCGTCCTCCAGGGCCAGCGCCTGATGGACGCCACGATGACCAACGCGGCGGCCCTGCTGGGCGTCCTGCCGGCTCTCGTCTTCTTCCTGGTCTTCCAGCGGACTCTCACCCGCGGCATCGCCGTGGGTGCGGTCAAGTAGGGGGTACGCGCGTGAAGTTCACCGACGGCTACTGGCTGCTGCGCGACGGCGTCACCGCGGCCCACCCGGTCGAGGTCCTGGATGTGACCGCCTCGTCCGGCGCCCTGGAGATCCATGCCCCGACCCAGCCCATCCGCCACCGCGGCGACCTGCTGAAGGGACCGGTCGTGACGATCAGCGCGCACGCGCCGATGCCGGACGTCATCGGCGTCACCTTCACGCACTTCGAGGGCGAGCGGCCCCGGGGGCCCCGGTTCGAGGTGCGCGGGGAGGACGGCTTCACCCCGCAGGTGGAGTACGACGACGAGCACGCCACCCTCACCGCCGGCGCCCTGTCCGTGCGCGTCGCCCGCACGGGCCCCTGGCACGTCGGCTTCCTCGCCCACGGCCGCACCCTGACCACCAGCGGACCCAAGGGCATGGGCATCATGCGCGACGCCTCCGGAGCCCACTATCTGCGCGAACAACTGGGCCTCGGCGTCGGGACGTCGGTGTACGGGCTCGGTGAGCGCTTCGGGCCGCTCGTCAAGAACGGGCAGGTCGTCGACATGTGGAACGCCGACGGCGGCACGGCCACGGAACAGGCCTACAAGAACGTCCCGTTCTACCTGACGGACGCCGGCTACGGGGTCTTCGTCGACCACCCGGGCAAGGTCTCCTTCGAGGTCGGCTCGGAGGCGGTGTCCCGGGTCCAGTTCAGCGTGGAGAGCCAGCAGCTGACGTACTACGTCATCTACGGGCCCACCCCGAAGGACATCCTGCGCAGGTACACGGCCCTCACCGGCCGTCCGGCCCTCCCGCCCGCCTGGTCGTTCGGCCTGTGGCTGTCGACCTCCTTCACCACCTCCTACGACGAGGCCACCGTCACCTCCTTCATCGACGGCATGAGGGAGCGCGAACTGCCGCTGTCCGTCTTCCACTTCGACTGCTTCTGGATGCGCGAGTTCAACTGGTGCGACTTCCGCTGGGACCCGCGGGTGTTCCCCGAACCCGAGGCGATGCTCGACCGGCTCAAGGCCAAGGGCCTGCACATCAGCGTCTGGATCAACCCGTACATCGCGCAGCGCTCACCGCTCTTCGCCGAGGGCAAGGCCCTCGGACACCTGCTGAGGAAACCCGACGGCGGCGTGTGGCAGTGGGACCTGTGGCAGCCGGGCATGGCGCTCGTCGACTTCACCAGCCCCGCCGCCCGCGACTGGTACGCGTCCAAGCTGCGGGCGCTGCTCGCGCAGGGCGTCGACTGCTTCAAGACCGACTTCGGCGAGCGGATCCCTGTCGACGTGGCGTACGCGGACGGCTCCGACCCGGAGCGGATGCACAACTACTACACGTACCTGTACAACCAGACCGTCTTCGACGTGCTGCGGGAGCACCACGGCGAGCAGGAGGCCGTCGTCTTCGCCCGCTCGGCGACCGCCGGCAGCCAGCGCTTCCCCGTGCACTGGGGTGGCGACTGCGAGGCCACCTACGCGTCGATGGCCGAGTCGCTGCGCGGCGGGCTCAGCCTGGGCATGTCCGGCTTCGGGTTCTGGAGCCACGACATCGGCGGCTTCGAGGGCACCCCGACCCCGGCCCTGTTCAAGCGGTGGCTCGCCTTCGGGCTGTTGTCCTCGCACAGCCGGCTGCACGGATCGTCGTCGTACCGGGTGCCCTGGCTGTTCGACGAGGAGGCCGTGGACGTCCTCCGGCTGTTCACCCGGCTCAAGCTGAGCCTGATGCCGTACCTGTACGAAGCCGCCCGCGCCGCCCACGCGGAGGGCGTGCCGATGATGCGGGCCATGGTGCTGGAGTTCCCCGACGACCCCGGCTGCGCGCACCTGGAGCGGCAGTACATGCTCGGACCCGATCTGCTCGTCGCACCCGTCTTCGACGACGAGGGGGACGTCTCCTACTACGTGCCCGAGGGCACCTGGACCCACTTCCTGACCGGGCGGACCGTGACCGGACCGCGCTGGGTACGCGAGCACCACGGCTTCCTCAGTGTGCCGCTGCTGGTCAGGCCGGGCGCGGTGATCCCGGTGGGCGCGGTCCACGACCGGCCCGACTACCCGTACGCCGACGGCGTCACCCTGCGCGCCTACGGGCTGGAGCGCGGGGCGCGGGTGACGGTGCCCGTCGGGGACGTGACCTTCACCGTCGTCCGGGAGGGCGACACCCTGCGGGCGTCCTGCGGCGATCCCGCGGCCTCCTGGGCGCTGGCCGCCGGGGAGCGGATGGCGCGGGCGGCGGCGGGCACCGGCTTCCTGTCCCTGGAGCTGGACCCGTCATGGTGAAGATCACGGACGTGGCACGGCACGCGGGCGTCTCCCCCAGCACCGTCTCCTACGCCCTCAGCCACAAGCGCCCCATCTCCGAGGAGACCCGGCGGCGCATCGAGGCGTCCATCCGCGAGCTGGGCTACATGCCGCACGCCGGTGCCCGGGCCCTGGCGAGCAGCCGGTCGAACGTGCTGGCGCTGGTGGTGCCGCTGCGCGCCGGAATCCATGTGCCGGTGGTCATGCAGTTCGCGGTGTCGGTGGTGACGGCCGCCCGCCGCCACGACCACGACGTGCTGCTGCTCACCCAGGAGGAGGGCGAGGAGGGGCTGCGCAGGGTGGCCGACACCGCGCTGGTGGACGCGCTGATCGTGATGGACGTACAGCTGCACGACCCGCGGTTGGCGCTGCTGCGGGCACTGGACCGGCCCTCGGTGATGCTCGGCTTCCCCGCCGAACCCGCCGGGCTGACCTGCGTCGACCTCGACTTCAGGGCAGCGGGCGAGCTGTGCGTAAAGCGGCTGGCGGCGCTCGGGCACCGGACCGTGGCACTGGTCGGCTCACCGCCCGAGGTGTATGTCCGCGGCACGGCGTTCGCCCAGCGGGTGGTGGAGGGGTTCACCACCGCGGCCGACCGCAACCGGCTCTCCTCCTCGGTGCACCCGTGCGAGGCCGCGCCCGCCGCGGCCCGCCGGACCGCCGAGCGGCTGCTGCGCGAGCAGCCCGCGCTGACCGGGGTCGTCGTGCACAACGAGGCCGTTCTGGAACCGCTGATCGACGCCTTCGAGCAGCTCGGCCTGCGCGTGCCCGGCGATCTGTCGGTCACCGCGATCTGCCCCGACGAGGTCGCCGAGTCCGTCCGCGTCCCCGTCACCTCGGTCGCGCTGCCCTCCGCCGAACTGGGCGCGCGGGCGGTGGAGCTCCTGATGGGGAAGCTGGCCGGCACACCCGTGCCCGAGGCGACCCTCCTGCCGCCCCGGCTGACGGAGCGCGCGAGCACGGCGCCGCGGGACGCGCCGTGACGCGGGGAGCACCCGGATCGGCCCGGTCACGCCGCGCGATCCGGGCCCGGTGCGTCCTGGCGGCGGGCCGCCCCCCGCGTCTCGGTCACGGACGCGTATGACACCCTGCCCACGCCCCGCGAGGCACCACCGGACGACGAGTCCGGCCGGGGCCTGGCCCAAGCGATCCCGCAGGCACCAGGAGCAAAATGCCCAAGAATCTGGCGGAACTCGCCCACGCGGCTCTGACGGCCGGGTACGGACCGGGCGCCGCCGCGACACACGCCGCGCCCACCCCCCTCGACAGCACGGCCGAGGCCGCCGTCGCCGACATGTGCCTGCGGGGCGGCCTCGGCTTCGTCCTGCTCCTTCACCGGCGCGGGGACGGCCACTTCGCCGAGGAGCTCTACTCCTCGACCCGACTCGACGACGGGTCCTGGTCAGCGGCGGACCACCTGTCCGGAGGCGTCACGGCATTCGGCCCGGCGGCCACCCGGGAGGCCGCGGGCTTTCCGGACGGCGGGTCTCTGATGCCGTTCGGCGAGTCGGAGACCCACCTGTTCACCGGTCGCCCTCAGGCCGACGACGGGTATGAACTCCTCCGCTTCCACGAGTTGCTCGTGGACGGGGCGGCCGGCCACCTGGACGTCGAGAGCACTTCGCCGGAAGCCGGCCTCCCGCGCGGCCGGATCCGGAAGCCGCTCATGTCCCCGGTCGCCCTCTTCGCCCTCTTCCCGGGCGAGCGGATCACGGTTCGCGCCATGGCGGGGACAGGGACCCGTCCGCAGCCCCTGGGCGAGCCGTACGAGCTGACCGGCCCCTGACCTGCCGGGCGTGGACCGGATCAGCCCAGCCCCCAAGCCCGACCGAGCCGGTACGCGGCGCACAGGTTGACGTCGAGGAGGTAGGAGCCCGCCGTTCCGCACTGCTCGCTGCCGCTGCCGGGGTCGACGGGCTGCCCGTGGCCCATGCCGGTGATGCTGTACGTCTCCACGACGGGGCCGCCGACCGCGTCCCGGAAGACCTGGTGGGGATATCCGGCGACGGTGTCGCCGACGTCGGCGGTCTGGTCGGCCCCGTGCACGTCGGTCCACTGCTTCATCAGGTCCGTCATGTTGACGGGCTTCACCGTGTAGTCGGCGCTGCCCTGGAAGACGGTCAGGGTGGGCCAGGGACCGTTGTAGCCGGGCCGGGCGGCCCGCACCCGGTCGCCCCACTGCTTCGGGGTCTGGGTGGCGCCGACGTACATGCAGACGTACGGCGACCCGGCGGCCTGCGCGCACCCATACGGCAGCCCGGCGACGACGCCGCCCGCGGCGAACTTCTCCGGGTACGCCGCCATCATCACCGCGGTCATCCCGCCCCCGGCGGACAGCCCGGTGACGTACACGCGCGCCGCGTCGCCCGACACGTCGGCGAGCTGCCGGTCGGCCATCTGCGCGATGGACGCGGCCTCGCCCCGGCTGCGCTCGATGTCCCCGCTCTGGAACCAGTCGAAGCAGTTCGAGAGGTTGTTGGCGCTCTGCTGCTGCGGCAGCACGACGGAGAAGCCCCACCGGTCGGCGAGCTGGATCCATCCGCTGCCGGTGCCGTACCCGGCGGCGTCCTGTGTGCACCCGTGCAGCGCGACGACGACGGGCCGGCCGGTGGGCAGCCCGTCCGGGACGTACCGGAACATCCGGAGGGCTCCGGGGTTGGATCCGAACCCCGTGACCTCCTGGAGGGATGCGGCGGCTGCCCTGCCGGGGGTGAGGAGGGCGGTGATCAGGGCGGTGATCAGGGCGACCAGGAGGGTCGCCGGGACGAGTGGTCGACGTGCGGCTCTGGTCTGTGTCATGGGGAGGGACGGTAGAAGCGGCAACGACCCGCCGACATGGCGCGGGAACCCATAAACGAGGCCGCCGGCTATGGGGTCGTCGGCCCCCACCGTCTCAGGATCCAGGATGGGCAGATCTGTACCACGTCCTGTCCACGACCGTCTGGTCGCGGGAACCGGCAGCCGGGACGGATCCGCCGATCACCGCTGCGCGGCAGCCCTGCGGCCGGCCGCCGCAGCAGTGCGGGAACGACGAAGGCGACGGACGCCCGCGCTCCTCGCGCGGCGTACGTCGCCTTCGTTCTCGTGGAGATGGCGGGAATCGAACCCGCGTCCAACGGTGCGGAACCAGGGCTTCTCCGTGTGCAGTCCGCTGTGCTTTTCTCAGCCCCGGAGATCACGCGGACAAGTCTCCGACGGGCTCAGTCACTGTTTGGTTTCCCTCTTCACCCCGTGACCGGGATCAAGGTTTAGTCCCCTAGCTGATGCCAGGATCCGGGTCGGGAACAGCCCCGGGCTGACACTCCCTTTAGTAGGAGGCCCGCTCGCGCTGCCGTCAGGCAGCGAGGGCGAAGGCCTGCTGGGAGGAATCGCGCTTGGTGTTGGCGATTATTTTTTTCGGCCTGTGGTTTACGAGATCATGGCCGCTTTCTCGACACGCTTCCCCTGCTTCGACAGCCGCTGTCGAAACCGATCATCCCCATGTTGATTTTTCAATGCGCGAACCCCTCCGAGGAGGGATCCGTACGGCACCCTCTGTGAGGTGCGGTGCCATCGTACGTGACCAACACGGGCGGGTGCCAGCGTATTCCCGCCCCGGGGCGGTACCGCTAGGCGCGCTGCTTGCGGCGCACCGCCGACATCGCCCGCTCCGCCTCGCGGCGGTCCTGCTTCTCGCGGAGCGTCTGCCGCTTGTCGTACTCCTTCTTGCCCCTCGCCAGCGCGATCTCGACCTTGGCGCGGCCGTCCTTGAAGTACAGCGCCAGGGGCACGATCGTGTGGCCCGTCTCCTGGGACTTCGACTCCAGCTTCTCGATCTCCGCCCGGTGCAGCAGCAGCTTCCGCTTGCGGCGGGCGCTGTGGTTGGTCCAGGTGCCCTGGGTGTACTCGGGCACGTGCACGTTGTACAGCCACGCCTCGTGCCCGTCGAGCTGCACGAACCCGTCGACCAGCGAGGCCCGCCCCTGGCGCAGCGACTTCACCTCGGTCCCGGTGAGCACGAGACCGGCCTCGTAGGTGTCGAGGATGTGGTAGTCGTGCCGCGCCTTCTTGTTCTGCGCGATCAGCTTGCGCCCTTTTTCCTTAGCCATAGTGCCGACCATTTTCGCACCCCCGAGGGGGTATCCGGAAAGCCGATTCCCGCGGGCCCGGGCCCGGAAGGGCCGGGAGGAATCCGGCAGGGGCCGGGAGGGGCCTTACGAGGCGTCGCCGAGGCCGCTGAGCACCGTCTCCGCCCGCTCCAGCGCCTCGTCGCCGGCCTCCAGGTCGGGAGTGATGCCACGGCCGTCGACGCCACGGCCCGAAGGGGTGCGGTAGTGCCCGACGGTCAGCTCCGCGACGGAGCCGTCGGGCAGGCGGCTCGGCATCTGGACCGAGCCCTTGCCGAAGGTGCGGGTGCCCACGACGACGGCCCGCCCGCGGTCCTGGAGGGCCCCGGTGAGCAGTTCGGCCGCGCTCATCGTGCCGCCGTCGACGAGGGCGACCAGGGGCCTGGTGGTGTCGCCGCCCGGGTCGGCGTGCAGGGCCTGCTCCTCGCCGTCGACGTCGTACGTCGCCACCAGCCCCCCGTCGAGGAAGGCGGACGCGGCGGTGACGGCCTCGGTGACCAGACCGCCGGAGTTGCCGCGCAGGTCGAGGACGACCCCGGCGTGCTTCGGCGCGGCGTCGACGGCGTGCCGTACGAGGTCGCCCGACCCCTTGGTGAAGGCCGCGACCTTGATCATGGTGATGTCGCGGGCGAGCCGGCGCACGGTCACCGAGTCCGTGGAAAGACGGGCCCGGCGCACCACCTCGCTCCAGGTGCGCGTGCCGCGCTGCAGCCCGAGCCGGACCCGGGTTCCGGCGCTCGCGTCGTCGGCGTCGCCGCGCAGCAGGGAGACGACCTCGGTGACGGGCCTGCCGTCCACGTCCGTGCCGTCGACGCTGCGCAGCCGGTCGCCCGTGCGGATCCCGGCGACCGCCGCGGGTGAGCCGGGCTGCACCCGGGTCACCTGGATCCTGCCGTCGCGCTCGCGCCGGGCCGACAGCCCCACACCGGTGTACTCGCCGTCCAGCGCCTCTTCGAACTCCTGGTACTCGCCCTGGGAGTAGACGGCGCTCCAGCGGTCGCCG
Organism: Streptomyces sp. PSU-S4-23; assembly: GCF_055632315.1. Lineage (NCBI taxonomy): Bacteria > Bacillati > Actinomycetota > Actinomycetes > Kitasatosporales > Streptomycetaceae > Streptomyces > Streptomyces sp. PSU-S4-23. The sequence continues at coordinate 3,386,533 of NZ_JBVMUU010000002.1, forward strand.
CTGCGGCTGACGGCGCGCTCGGCGGCCTCCATGGGGGACTTGCCGTCGGCCATCGCCCTCGCCGCCGCCTCGGTGACGGCCTCGCGGTGGCCGGCCGGAGCCGTCTGCCCGGGCGAGGCGGGCCCGCGGGTGGCGTCGTCGAACGAGCCGGTCGCGGCGCCGGCGACGAGCACGCTCGCGAAGACCAATGTCAAGGCCGCCCCGTGGCGGATGCGGCGGGGCTCACAGAACAGGTCACGGCCTGACATGGCGGTGAGTCTAGGACAACGCACGGGGCCGTACGGGCGGTTGCCCGTACGGCCCCGTTGGCATGCATCACACCTTCAGGTACTTGCGCAACGCGAAGAACGCCGCCAGCGCCGGCATCAGCAGGCTCGTGGCGAGTATCAGCGGCAGCTTCGTCAGCACGGCGTCCCAGCCGATGAAGTTGATCAGGTTCAGCTTGTGGGACAGGTCCAGTCCGTGGTCGATGATGAAGTACCGGGCGATCAGCAGGAATCCACAGGCGACCGTGCCGCCGATGAGCCCGGCGACCGCGGCCTCCATGATGAACGGCGCCTGGATGTAGAAGCCGGAGGCGCCGACCAGGCGCATGATGCCGGTCTCACGACGACGGCTGAACGCGGAGACGCGCACGGTGTTGACGATCAGCATGAGCGCGACGACCAGCATCATCGCCATGACCGCGCGGGCGGCCCAGTTCATGCCGTTGAGCAGCCCGAAGAGGTTGTCCAGGATGCCCTTCTGGTCCTGCACCGACTGCACGCCGTCACGGCCGTTGAAGGCGCTCGCGATGACCTGGTACTGCTCCGGCTTCTTCAGCTTGATGCGGTACGACTCCTGCATCTGGTCCGGGGTGAGCGAGCTGGCCAGCGGGGAGTCGCCGAACTGTTCCTTGTAGTGCTTGTACGCCTGGTCCTGGGACTCGTGGGTGACCTTCTGGACGACGCTCATCTTGTCCAGGTCGCCGAGGATCTGCTTCTTCTGCTCCGCCGTGACCGCGCCCTTGGCGCAGTTGGGGTCGGACTCCGCGTCGCTCTTGTTGCAGAGGAAGATCGAGACGTTGACCTTGTCGTACCAGTAGCCCTTCATCTGGTTCACCTGGTCGCTCATCAGGAGCGAACCGCCGAACAGGGCGAGCGAGAGGGCGACGGAGACGATCACCGCGAAGGTCATCGTCAGATTGCGGCGGAGACCGACACCGATCTCCGACAGAACGAACTGCGCGCGCATGGCGTCTGCTCAAGCCTTTCCGTGGAACTCAGTGCTGGTAGCCGTAGACGCCGCGCGCCTGGTCGCGGACGAGGCGGCCCTTCTCCAGCTCGATGACGCGCTTGCGCATCTGGTCCACGATGTTCTGGTCGTGGGTGGCCATCACCACGGTCGTGCCCGTCCGGTTGATCCGGTCGAGCAGCTTCATGATGCCGACGGAGGTCTGCGGGTCGAGGTTGCCAGTGGGCTCGTCGGCGATCAGCAGCTTGGGCCGGTTGACGAAGGCCCTCGCGATGGCGACGCGCTGCTGCTCACCACCGGACAGCTCGCCGGGCCTGCGGTCCTCCTTGCCGCCGAGACCGACGAGGTCGAGCACCTGGGGCACGGACTTGCGGATCTCACCGCGCGACTTGCCGATCACCTCCTGGGCGAAGGCCACGTTCTCGGCGACCGTCTTGTTCGGCAGGAGCCGGAAGTCCTGGAACACCGTCCCGAGCTGGCGGCGCATCTGCGGCACCTTCCAGTTGGAGAGGCGGGCGAGGTCCTTGCCCAGGACGTGCACCTGGCCGTGGCTGCATCGCTCCTCGCGGAGGATGAGCCGCAGGAAGGTGGACTTTCCGGAGCCGGAGGACCCCACGAGGAACACGAACTCGCCCTTCTCCACCTCGAGGGAGACATCCCTGAGGGCGGGGCGGGTCTGCTTGGGGTAGACCTTGGAGACATTGTCGAATCGGATCACGGATGCACCACGGGCCGTTGGGGTAGGTGACCGTGACCATACGCGAAGCGGGTGGACGAGCGCAGTCGGCGTACACGGTTGCGTGAGGCTTGCCCGTTTTGTCGCGCGCCTGACGGGGCTCCCGGGTGTGACGTGCGGCCCATTTCCGGCCCGCGCTCCCGCTCGCGCGGGCAGGATAAGGCCGACCGCGCCGAAATCCGCGGAACCTGGCACAGTGGAGTGGGGAACGGTTGCGTTCCCGGAAGCGTTGTGTACGTGGAAGCGGCACAAGGAGGGCGAAGCGCATGACGTACGACCGATTGGTGTGCGCGAACTGCGCGGCGCCCGTGAGTGAGGGCCGCTGCCCCGTCTGCCGCGCCAGCCGTGAGCGGCTCCAACAGGAAAACCCCTGGTCAGGGCTGAATCCGGCGGCACTGATCGCCCTGGTGGCGGTGCTGATCGCGGCGGTCGCGCTGCTGGCGCACCAGACGGCGTAGGACGGCGCGCAGGGCGGGACGCGTCACAGCGGCCGGAGCCGTAGCCGCACGAGCGTACGGGAAGGGCCCGGGGCAGACGCCCCGGGCCCTTCTCACACGTTCCGGCGCCCGTGGGATCAGGCGGCGGCACCGCCGCGGCCGCCGACCAGGCGCGGCAGCACCCGGAAGCCGATACCGCCGGCGATCATCGTGGCGGCTCCGACCAGCAGGAACGTGGTCTCGGCAGCACCCGTCTCGGCCAGCTGCTTGCCGCCGCCCTGTGCGGAGGTGTCCGACGAGGAACCGGTGTCGGTCAGCGAGGACGAGCCTTCCTGCTGGGCGACGTTGTCGTTACCACCGTTGACGGTGGTACCGCCGCTGTTCCCGCTGCCGGAACCGGTGCCCGAGCCGCCGTTGTCACCGCTGCCGGAACCGGTGCCCGAGCCGCCGTTGTCACCGGGGTCGCCAGGGTTGCCCGGGTCACCAGGGTTGCCCGGGTCACCAGGGTCACCAGGGTTGCCCGGGTCACCAGGGTCACCGGGGTTGCCCGGGTCACCAGGGTTGCCCGGGTCACCAGGGTCACCGGGGTTGCCCGGGTCACCAGGGTTGCCCGGGTCACCAGGGTCACCAGGGTTGCCCGGGTCACCAGGGTCACCAGGGTTGTCCGGGTCACCAGGGTCACCGGGGTTGCCCGGGTCACCAGGGTTGCCCGGGTCACCAGGGCAGTTGGCCACGTCGCCGCAGCCGTCACCACCGCCGCTGCCGCCCGAGTCTCCACCGGTCCCACTGACCGAAATGTTGACATCGAGCGCCGAGGCGGCGCCGGCGGCGGTGAGCGAGGCACCCGCGGCGATCACGGCGCCCGCCGCTATCCGTGCGACACGGATCCGCGTCTTCTTCGTCATGCGATTGCTACCCCCAGTAGCTCACTAGTCGATGAGGCCGCGCTCGGGGCCGTGATCAACGGAGGTAGTCCAGACGAAGGCCCCCGGTTCACATGCGCCCCAGACAAACGCATGCCGCCCTCACCCTCCCGACTTTCAACAGCAACGTCAAGGTCGTTGCGCACGCGATGCCCCATAAGGCGGCGTTTGCGGGAGCAGGAGGGCTGTGAGTGTGATGTAAAACCCAGACATCCGACGACAGACAAGGCAACTGCCCCCACGCGAAGGGCAGTTGCCTTGTCGACAAAACACTCTTTCCGGCGGGGGTGCCGCCGCCGGCCGGCGGTGTTACTTCTCCCGCTGCTTGCGCCAGCGAATCCCGGCTTCGATGAACCCGTCGATCTCACCGTTGAAGACGGCCTCGGGGTTGCCGACCTCGAATTCGGTCCGCAGGTCCTTGACCATCTGGTACGGGTGCAGGACGTACGAACGCATCTGGTTGCCCCAGGAGCCGGCGCCGTCCCCCTTGAGGGCGTCCATCTTCGCCTGCTCCTCCTGGCGTCGCCGTTCGAGGAGCTTGGCCTGCAGGACGTTCATCGCGGAGGCCCTGTTCTGGATCTGGGACCGCTCGTTCTGGCAGGTGACGACGATGCCGGTGGGCAGGTGCGTGATCCGCACGGCGGAGTCGGTCGTGTTGACGCCCTGGCCGCCGGGGCCGGAGGAGCGGAACACGTCGACCCGCAGGTCGGACTCGTCGATCTCGACGTGGTCCGACTGCTCGACGACCGGGAGCACCTCGACACCGGCGAAGGAGGTCTGCCGCCGCCCCTGGTTGTCGAAGGGGGAGATGCGGACCAGGCGGTGGGTGCCCTGCTCGACGGAGAGTGTGCCGTAGGCGTACGGCACCTGGACGGCGAAGGTCGTGGACTTGATCCCGGCCTCCTCCGCGTACGACGTCTCGTAGATCTCCGTCTTGTAGCCGTGCTGTTCGGCCCAGCGCAGGTACATGCGCTGCAGCTTCTCGGCGAAGTCGGCGGCATCGACGCCGCCGGCCTCGGCACGGATGTTGACGAGCGCCTCGCGGGCGTCGTACTCCCCGGACAGCAGCGTCCGGACCTCCATCTCGTCCAGCGCCTTCCTGACGTCGGCGAGCTCGGCCTCGGCCTCGGTACGGGTGTCCGGGTCGTCCTCGGCCTCGGCGAGCTCGAAGAGCACACCGAGGTCGTCGATCCGGCCGCGCAGGGCCTCGGCCTTCCTCACCTCGGCCTGGAGGTGGGAGAGCCTGCTGGTGATCTTCTGCGCCTCGTCCGGGTTGTCCCAGAGGGACGGCGCGGCCGCCTGCTCCTCGAGCACGGCGATGTCTGCCCTCATCTTGTCGAGGTCCAGAACGGCCTCGATCGACTCCATGGTCGAGGAGAGGGACTTGAGCTCTTCGGATACATCGACGACTGCCACGCGTCCAGCGTAACGGCTCCGCCGGGAAGTCCAGGCCGGGCAACCGCGGCCGAAACCTCCCCGCAACCGCCCTCCCCGGGGCCCCCGGCCCCCGGCCCGCCGTCCCCTCCCCACCGCCGCGGCCCTCGGACACCCCACGGTCCGACCCCCTCTGAACTGCGACGGGGGCATCACGGGACGGGGCCGCCTCCCGTGCTCCCGGTCAGGGGGACGCCGGGGCCGAGCTGCTCGTCCCGGGTGGTGCCGCGTCGTCGTCGCCCGATGCCGCCAGCCAGGCACCCACCCCGATCGCGGCCAGCAGCGCCACCGCCACCGTCCCCAGGGTGATCCTGCGGCGGCGGGCCATCGCACGATGGCGGGCCGAACCGGGGCGCGGCGCACCGGCGGCGCGGGGCGCGCGGGCGGTGCCACGGGCGCCGCCCGCCAGTTCGTCCGGCCCGGGCACCCGCATCGATGTGTGCGTGTCCCGGTTCGAGTCCGGCTTCGCCCCCGGCACCAGCGGCACCGCCCCGCGCCGCGCCCGCGCCACCGACGGCTCCCCGGGCCCGGTCGCCTCGTCCGGTTCCTGCGCCGGCTCCGTGTCCGGCTCGTCCACGTCGAGCGGCGCCATCCCCGCCAGCGTCGGCAGCTGCTCCCGCAGCCGGGCCGCCAGCTCCGAGGCCCGCAGCCGCGATGCGGGCGCCTTCGCCAGGCACTGCACGATCAGCTGCCACAGCTCCTCCGGGATCCCCGGAAGGGGGACCACGGTCTCCGTGACATGACGGCGGAGCACCGCTCCCGGGTGTCCGCCGCCGAACGGCGTGAAGCCCGCCAGCAGCTCGTACAGCACCGTCGCCAGCGCGTAGATGTCCACCGCCGCCCTCGGCGGCAGCCCTTCCACGATCTCCGGCGCCAGGTAGTCCGGCGTGCCGATGATCTTCGTCGCCCGGGTGCGGCGCGGCGAGTCGATCAGCTTCGCCACGCCGAAGTCGGTCAGCAGCGCCGGATGGGAGCCGCCCGGGCCCAGCGGGCCCTGCATGTCCAGGAGCACGTTCTCCGGCTTCACGTCCCGGTGCACGACCCCCGCCGCGTGCGCGGCCGCCAGGCCGTCCGCCACGTCGGCGACGATCGCGACGGCCGCCTCGGGCGCGAGACGGCGCTCGCGGTCCAGGCGGGTGCGCAGATCCGTGCCCCGGACCAGGTCCATGACCAGGGCGAGGTCGTTTCCGTCGACCACCAGGTCACGTACCGACACCACGTTCGGGTGGTCGAGCCCCAGCAGTGCCGTACGCTCCTGGACGAAGCGGCCCACGAGCTCCTGGTCCGACGCGAGGTCCTCGCGCAGCAGCTTGATGGCGACGGGGCCCTCCGGTCCCTCGCCCAGCCACACCGTGCCGGCGCTGCCCCGTCCCAGGATCTGGTTCGCGGTGTACCGGCTGCCGATCTTCCGTGCCAAGACTGCTCCTACTGGGGACGCGTGTTGCCGACGCTGCGCCGTTCCGGGGCCCTGTGCGCACTGTCGGCGCCACGGACCCGGGGCCTCCGGTCGACAAAAGTACGCGTCCGGAGCGGCAACCTTCACCGCCAGGACGGAAATCACCCATCAGATGTCGACAAATCCCCAAGCTCGCAAGGCTCTCGGGACTTCCGCGCCACCGGCTACTTGGAGCTGCTGCCGAGCTTTCCGATCCAGTCGCCCACGGCGGAGAACCAGTCGCTCAGCTGCGCCCAGTACGACTTCGTCGTACCGATCCACTCCTGAAGGGGGCTCAACTCCCAGACCAGCCACCCCGCGACGAACAGGATGACGATCGTGAACAGACATCCCTTCAGGCAGCCGAGGCCGGGGATCTTCATCGGGTTGGCGCTGCGCTGCCGCGGCGGCCGCGGCTCGCGCGCCGGACGCGGCGCCGGCTGCCGGGGCTGCTGGGGCGCGGGGGCGTACTGCTGGGGCGCGGGGGCGTACTGCTGCCGCTGGGGCGCGTACTGCTGGGGCTGCTGCTGCGGATACCCGTACCCGGGGGCGGGCTGCTGCTGGGGCCGCGGCCGCTGCTGCGGGCGCGCCACCTGCCGCTGCGGGCGGCGACGCAGCGGGTCCTCGCCGGGGTCGAGGTACTGGACCTGCGTCTGCTCGTTGCGGTCGCGGGCCGCGCGGAGCTGGCTCTGCCAGGGGTGCGGCTCCTCGGGCCGCGGCTGCCCGCCGGGCTCGTTCGGCACCGGCGGCATCACGGCCGTCGGGTCGGCGGCCCCGTTCCTGGGCAGGACGGCCGTGGGGTCGGCGGCGCCCGCCGCCCCCGCCGGGGTGTGCGGCAGGACGCTGGTCGCCGCGTTCGGGTCGTACCCGGCTGAGCCCTGCGGCAGCACCTGCGTGGGGTCGGCGGAGCCGGGGACGGCCGTGGGCGCCGGGTCCGGCGCGAGCAGCGCGCCCACGCCCTCCGCGGCGGCGATCTGGGCCGAGTTCGCGTGCACCCCGACGCCCTCGGCGACGACCCGCAGCGCCCGCGCCAGATTCTCGGCGCTGGGCCGGTCGTCGGGGTTCTTGCGCAGACAGCGCTCGATCACGGTCCACAGGGGGCCGGGGACCGTGGACGGGCGCCGCGGCTCGGCGCTCAGATGCTGGTGGAGCACCTCGAGGGCGCTCCCGCCGCCGAACGGGGGACGCCCTGTGACCAGCTCGTACAGCAGGATGCCGGCGCCGTAGATGTCGACGGCGGAGGTCTGGGGGCGGCCCTCGGCCGACTCGGGGGCCACGTACGCGGGTGTGCCCACGAACTCGTGCGTGCGCGTGAGGCCCGGTGAGTCCGCCAGGCGGGCGATGCCGAAGTCGGTCAGCATCGGATGCATCTGGCCGCCGCTCTGCATGAGCAGCACGTTGGCGGGCTTCAGATCGCGGTGCACCACCCCGTCGGCGTGGCTCGCGGCCAGCGCGTCGGCGATCTGCGCGGTGAGCAGGGAGGCGGCGACGGGCGTGAAGGGCCCGTTCTCGCGGAGGTGGCGGTGCAGGTCGGGGCCGTCGACGAGGTCCATGACCAGCGCCAGCAGATCGCCCTCCACCACCAGGTCCCGCACCCGCACGATGTTGGGGTGGGTCAGGCGCAGCAGGACGGACCGCTCGCGCAGGAACCGCATCACGACGTCCGCGTCGCTCGCCAGCTCCTCCTTGAGCACCTTGATCGCCACGGTCTCGCCGGGCTGACCCGCGACGGCCGCCTCGGCGCCCGCGGCCTCCCTCCCCCTCGGGGCTCCGGCAAGCTCCGCCCCGGGGGGGACCCCCATGCGGGCTCGCCAGACGGTGCCCGTGGCGCCGCGTCCGAGCGGCTCCTCGAGCAGGTACTTGCTGCCTACCGGCCGCACGTCATGCGCTCCCTGCTGCTTGCCTGTCTGGTCCGTCCACCGTGCTACCGGTGTTCCGCCCCACTGTAGTGCCGCACGACCCGGCACAGGCCTCCCGCGGCCGCCTCGACGGCCTCCTCGCGCCGGCGCTCACCGGGGGCCGGGCCCGCCGGTCCGCACACCCTCCCTTTGCTCCACATGTGTGCTGTACGTACGCGGTCCCCGTACGTGTTCGATGAGAAGACGCTCGCTTCGATGCACTTGGTTGCCCGAAGCGGACGTGACCGATCTCAAGCGAACTTCCGCCGGGCACCGGTCAGGCACTTTTACGGGCAGAGCCGACCAATCAAGATCACTTGCCCCCGGGCGGCGGGCGCGCTGTCAGTGGCAGGTGCAAGGATGCATCCCGTACTGGCCGATCGCTCGTGTGCGGTGGGGGGAGCCCGCGGTGGGGGGACCGCGGTGCGGCTCCGTCCCGTGCCCGGGCGCCCGCGCAGAAGGGACCGCTGACGGCGATGCAGATCCGGCTGACCGTCGTAGACCCGCTGGGGCCGCCCCCGGAGTCACGGGCGCACGCCGCGAGCTGCGACGTGCTGGTCACCGCGCCGGCCGGGACGGCGCTGGCCGCGGTGGCGTCGGGCCTCGCCTCGGCGGTCGGCGGGGGCGGGGGCGCCACCCCGCCCGAGCGCGGTCGAGAGCTCGGCGGAGGGCCCGTGGTGCTGTACGCGGGCGCGGAGCGCCTGGACGCCCAGCGCTGCACGCTGGGCGAGCCTCCGCTGCTGGACGGCGCGGTGCTGACCCTGGGCGCCCCAGCGGAGCCGGGCCTCGAGCCGGACGAGGACGCGGCCCAGCTGCACGTGGTGGCCGGCCCGGACGCGGGCGGCGTCCATCTGCTGCACGGCGGCGCTGTCCGCATCGGCCGCTCCGCCGACGCGGACGTCCCGCTGGACGACCCTGACGTCTCCCGGCTGCACTGCGCGGTCACGGTCTCCGACGACGGCCGCGTCTCGGTCGCCGACCTGGACTCCACCAACGGCACGGTGCTCGACGGCAGGCGGGTGACCGACCGTCCGGTGCGCTTCGCCCCCGGGGCGCTGCTGCGCCTCGGGGAGTCGGCCCTGCGGCTGGCCCCGCCCGGCGCGGTGCGCGCCGTGGGCACGGCGCCGGACGGGGAGGGACATGTACGCGTCCTCACCGCGGGCGAGGACCCCGGCAAGGACGCCCCGGGAGGCCCGCGGGATGCCGCGCGCGGGGCGACGGCGACGGCGACCACGGCACACACGCCCGGGGACGGCGCCCGGGGTGCGGGGCCGGCCGCCGCAGGAACGTCCGGCGCGGACGGCCACAGCGGCCACAGCGGCCACAGCGGCCACACGCAGAGCGGGCCCCCCGCCGGTGACGGCGGCGGCGCCCTCTTGGGGGACACCCACCACGGCTTCGGCGTCACCGCCTGGGGCGCCTCGGACGGCGTCGCCCCCGGCGCCCAGGAACACGGCCCCGTGGAGCCGCCGATCCGGGCCCCGGTCGTCCCGGGGCAGGGCAGGGCCCCGGGGGCGCAGAGCCGGGGCCCGCTCTCCGGGGACCCGGCGGGCGAGGGCATGCGCAAGGGCACCCCGCCGCGCGGGACGGAGCTGCCGCCGGGGGTGGTGGTGCGCAGACGCGGCGGGTTCACCGCGTGGGCACGCCGGCTGGCGGGAGGCCGCGCCGAAGCGGGCGGTACGGCACGCGACGGGTACGACGAGACCGGGGGTGCCCCGGGGCCCGCGCCCCATCTCACCCGGGCCCCGGAGAAGTGGCCGGACCCTGCGGCCCTGCTGCTCACCGCGCTGGGACCCGGCCCACGGCTGTGGGAGCGCGGCCCGGAGCACCCTGAGACGCTCACCGTGCGCCTGGGCACGGCCGACCGGGCGGCGCCGGACGGGACGGGACTGCTGCCCGCCGTGCCGGTGACCGCCGGGCTGCGCGAGGTGGGCGCCCTGGGCCTGGCCGGGCCCAGGGCGCGGCTGGCCGGCCTGGCGCGCGCGGTGGTGGCACAGCTTGCCGCGCTCCACTCCCCCGACACGCTGGAGCTGGTCCTGATCAGCGCCGACCAGTCCCGCCCGCTGGAGGAGCGCGTCGCCGAGTGGTCGTGGCTCGGCTGGCTCCCGCACCTGCGCCCGGCGCACGGCCAGGACTGCCGGCTCCTGGTCGCCTACGACCGGGAGCAGGCGACGGCCCGCACGGACGAGCTGCTGCGCCGGCTGGCGGACCATCTGGCGGACACGGGCGGCGCCACCGGCACGTTCCCGGACGCCCCGCCCGGTGGCCTTCCCCCGCGGGGTGCCGTCCGTCGCCCCTCCTGGGCGCGGGACGAGGACCCGGCGGACGGCGCGTTCCCGGGGCCGTACAGCGTGCTGGTCGTGGACGGCGACCCCGGCGGTGCCGATCTGCGCGAGGCCGTGGCGCGTCTGGCGCAGCACGGGCCGCGGGCCGGGATCCATGTGGTCTGCCTGGCGGAGGCGCCGTCGGCCTCGCCCGCGTCTCCGGTGACGGAGACGTACGAGGCGGCGTGCGCGGCCTCACCGGTGTTCCGGGAGTGCGGGGCCGCGGCGCTGCTGAGCGGCGACGTCGCCACGGCGCTGCGGCTGCTGCGGATCGCGCCGGGGGAGGCGGGGGACGCCGGTCACGCCGGTCGCGGTCCGGTGGGTAACGGCACGGTCGCCGCGCTGGACGCCGTGTCGGCGGCGTGGGCGGAGCGGTTCGCGCGGGCGCTCGCCCCGCTGCGGACGGAGGGCGGCGGGGACCGGCACACGCGCGTGTCGGCGCCGCTGCCGCAGGCGGCGCGGCTGCTGGACGAGTTGGGCCTGGCGCGGGCCACTCCGGCGTCGCTGATGGCCCGTTGGGCGGACGCGGCGGACGACGGGCAATCGCCGGGCGGGCGCGCGTGGGCGGTGCTCGGCGCCGGGCCGCGCGGCCCCGTGTCCGTCGACCTCGCGGCCGAGGGACCGCATCTGCTGCTGGAGGGCCCGCCCGGCAGCGGTCGTACGGAGGTGCTGCGCTCCATCGCCGCATCGCTCGCGGCAGCCGAGCGTCCGGACCGCCTCGGGATCGTGCTGGTCGACGGCCGCGACTGCGGGGCGAACGGCGGCGGGGGCGGCGAGGGTCTGCGGGTCTGCACGGACCTGCCGCATGTCACCACGCATCTGGCGGCCAACGACCCGGTACGCATGCGGGAGTTCGCGCAGTCGCTCAGCGCCGAGCTGAAGCGGCGGGCCGACCTGCTGGGGCGGCTCGGCTTCGCCGAGTGGCACGCGCGGCAGGGGACACCCGGCCGGAGCGCGCCGCAGCGGACGGATCGTACGGCCTCGGGCGATCTCGACACCCCGCCCAGTACGACGCTGCGGCTGCGGCCGGCGGCGCGGCAGCAGGCGGAGCCGGGGCCGCCGCTGCCCCGGCTGGTCGTGCTGGTCGACGATCTGGACGCGCTGCTGTCCCCGGCGCTGGGCTCGCCGGGCCGGCCGGCGGCCGGGTCGGTCGTACGGGCGCTGGAGGCGGTGGCCCGGGACGGGGAGCGGCTCGGGCTGCACCTCGTGGCCGCCGCGGGCCCCGGCGGGCGGACGGCCGAGTGGGGGCCGGCCCGCGCGGCCGCGCTGCGGATCGCCCTGGAGGCGGTGTCGCCGGGGGTCGAGGAACCGGCGCCGGGCCGGGGGCAGGTGACCCGTTCGGACGGCAGGGTGACACCGTTCCAGGGCGGGCGCATCACCGGGCGCATCCCTCGGACGGCGACGCTCCGCCCCACGGTCGTCCCCGTGGAGTGGCAGCGCATGGGCGACCCGCCGACGCGCCGGCAGGTCCGCGAACTGGGCAACGGGCCCACGGACCTGGCCCTGCTGGCGAGCGCGTTGGAGAGGGCCGCGCGATCGGTGGCGGCGGCCGAGGTGCCGTCCCTGCTGTAGCCCTCCGCCGCCGCGGCCCGCCCACCCGCACGTCCGGCCGGGCGGCGGGATCGCACGTTCCGCGCCCCGCCGCACGGCGCTGCGCCTCCCGCTTTCCGCCACGCGGCGTGGTGTGTCCCGCTTCCCCGCCGCACGGCATCGCGCACCCCTCGCCCCCGCCCCACGACGTCGCGGCCCGAGCCGGCGCCGCGCGGCGCAGCCCTCCCCCCACCACTGACCGCACGTCACGACGCGGTCACGATCGCCCGGTTGACACGGCAGGCGCCCTTGCCGCCCCGAACGACCCCGCGTAGACCAGAGCGCACGGGACAGCGCTCGAACGTTCAACGAGGAACGAAGAACGAAGAACGGGGCAGTGATGCACAGCACTCTTCGTACACGCAGGTCTCCGAAGCAGCCCGCCCACCGGACCCGCCGCTCCGCTCAGGCCGCGGCGGCCGCCGTGATCGCCGGGGCGCTCGCGCTCGCCGGCTGCGGGGGCGGCGACAACAAGAGCAGCAGCGACACGGCGAGCGGCGGCGGCAAGGAGAGCGGCGCCACGGTCACGCTCCCCAAGCTGAACGGCCAGAGCCTGGAGGTCGCCGCCGTCTGGACCGGCGGCGAACAGGCCAACTTCAAGAAGGTGCTCGCCGAGTTCGAGAAGCGCACCGGCGCCAAGGTGACCTTCGTGCCCGCCCAGGACCCGATCATCAACTTCCTCGGTTCGAAGATCGCCGGCGGGCAGCCGCCGGACGTCGCGATGCTGCCGCAGCCCGGCGCGATCAAGCAGGCCGTCGACAAGAAGTGGGCCAAGCCCCTCGGCCCCGAGGCCCGGGCGGAGCTGGCCAAGAACTACTCGCAGGGCTGGCAGGACATCGGGAAGGTCGGCGGCAAGCAGTACGGCGTCTACTACAAGGCCGCGAACAAGTCCCTGATCTGGTACAACGCGAAGGTGTTCGAGAACGCCGGCGCCAAGGAGCCGAAGACCTGGCAGGAGCTGATGACGGCGGCCCAGGCCGTCTACGACTCCGGTGTCACCCCCTTCTCCGTCGGCGGCGCGGACGGCTGGACCCTCACGGACTGGTTCGAGAACGTCTACCTCTCCCAGGCCGGCCCGGAGAAGTACGACCAGCTCGCCCAGCACAAGATCAAGTGGACGGACCCCTCCGTGAAGGAGGCCCTGACCACGCTCGCCCAGATCTGGGGCAGGAAGGACTACATCGCGGGCGGCGCGAAGGGCGCGCTGCAGACCGAGTTCCCGGTGTCGGTCACCCAGACCTTCACCGGCGGCGACCAGCCGAAGGCCGGCATGGTCTTCGAGGGCGACTTCGCCCAGGTCAACATCGGGGAGACCAAGGCGAAGATCGGCACGGACGCGAAGGTGTTCCCGTTCCCGGCCGTGGGCGGCCAGGCCCCGGTCGTCTCCGGCGGCGACGCGGCCGTCGTCCTCAAGGACTCCAAGGCGGCCCAGGCCCTGGTCACCTTCCTGGCCTCGCCGGACGCGGCGACCATCCAGGCCAGGCTCGGCGGCTACCTCTCGCCGAACAAGGCGGTCGCCCTGTCCGCGTATCCGAACGCGGTGCAGCAGAAGATGGCCAAGGCGCTGATCGCGGCCGGCGACGACTTCCGGTTCGACATGTCCGACCAGGCACCGCAGGCGTTCGGCGGCACGCCCGGCAAGGGCGAGTGGAAGGACCTCCAGGACTTCCTGACGCACCCCACCGACATCGCGGGCACCCAGGCGAAGCTGGAGGCGGACGCGGCGAAGGCGTACGGGAGCTGATCCGGCGATGACCGGGCACGACGCCGACGGGCCGGGCCGGCGATGACACAGGCCAAGGCGGCGGGGGTCCCCGAGACCCCCGCCCCGCCCAGGACGCGCAAGAGCGTGACCGGCACCCGCAGGACCGTGGCAGCCCTCTTCCTGCTGCCCGCCCTGGTGCTGCTCGGCGCGCTCGTGGTCTACCCGATCGGGTACTCGCTGATCCGCAGCTTCCTGAACCAGTCCGGCGGCTCCTTCGCCGGATTCGACAACTACAAGGCCCTGTTCACGGACGACGGCATCCGCACCGCGCTGAAGAACAACATCATCTGGGTGGTGTTCGCGCCGACGGTCTCGACCGCGCTGGGGCTGATCTTCGCGGTGCTCACCGAACGGGTGCGCTGGGGCACGGCGTTCAAGCTGGTCGTCTTCATGCCGATGGCGATCTCGATGCTCGCCGCCGGGATCATCTTCCGGCTCGTGTACGACCAGAGTCCGGACAAGGGCGTCGCCAACGCGGTGTGGGTGTCCGTCCACGACACGTTCGCCGAGTCGTCCGCGTTCCCGAAGGCGCACCCGGGCCGCCGGTCGCCCCTGGCACCCGACCGGGGCGGCTTCATCACCACTGCCGCCGTGCACACCGGCCGGCCGGTCGCGCTGCCCCTCGTGGGCGTCGCCCCCGACCAGATGCCGAAGAACGCGCAGCGGGCGGCCCCGGCGAAGCCGGAACCCGGCCAGGTGACCGGCACGACCTGGCAGGACTTCACACGCGGCGAGGGCGTGGGGCGGCTCGGCGCGGTCGACCCGTCCGAGCGGGGCTACCCGGGGATGAGGATCGAGGCGGTGAAGGACGGCACGGTCGTCGCCTCCACCAAGGCCCGCGCCGACGGGACGTTCACGCTCCCGGCCGCGGCCGACGGCGCCCGGCTGCGACTTCCGGCGAGCAACTTCAGGGAGCCGTACAACGGCGTCGACTGGCTCGGCCCGGCGCTCGTCACCCCCGCGGTCATCGGCGCGTACGTGTGGATGTGGGCCGGGTTCGCGATGGTGCTGATCGCGGCGGGGCTCGCGGGTGTCCCGCGGGAGCTGCTGGAGGCGGCACGGGTGGACGGCGCGAACGAATGGCAGGTGTTCCGCCGGGTCACGGTCCCGCTGCTGGCACCCGTGCTCGCGGTCGTCACCGTCACACTGATGATCAACGTGTTGAAGATCTTCGACCTGGTCTTCATCATCCCGCCGGGCTCGTCCCAGGACGACGCGAACGTGCTGGCCCTGGAGCTGTACCGCAAGGGCTTCTCGGAGGACCAGCCGGGCATCGCCAGCGCCATCGCGGTGTTCCTGCTGCTGCTCGTCATCCCGGTGATGCTGTTCAACATCCGCAGGCTCAGGCGGGAGGTACGGCGATGAGGTCGCGTCGCACTCCCGGCCGGGGGTCCGGGGGTCGTCCCCCGGGACAACGCAGCAACATCCGCAGGCTCAGGCGGGAGGTACGGCGATGACGGCACATGCCGGAAGTCCGCCGAAGGCGGCGCCCGTCACCGTCGTCACGGGGCGGCGGTCCCTCGGGGCCCGGCTCGCGGACGGCGTCAGCGGCGGTCTGCTGCGCGTCTTCCTCATCCTGGTCGGCCTGTTCTGGCTGGTGCCGACCGTCGGTCTGCTGCTGGCCTCACTGCGCAAGCCGTCCGACATGAGCTCCTCCGGCTGGTGGAAGGTCTTCAGCCAGCCCTCGCAGCTGACGTTCGAGAGCTACCAGAAGCTCCTGGAGAACAGCGACATCACCGGCTCCCTGGTGAACACGGTCCTGATCACCGTCCCGGCGACGGTCCTGGTCGTGGTGATCGGCTCCCTGGCCGGGTACGCCTTCGCCTGGATGGAGTTCCCGGGCCGCGACTGGTGGTTCCTCGGCGTGGTCGGTCTGCTGGTCGTCCCCGTGCAGGTGGCGCTGATCCCGATCGCCGAGCTGTTCGGCAGGATCGGCCTGTTCGGCACGGTCTTCGGGGTGGTCCTCTTCCATACGGGCTTCGGCCTGCCCTTCGCGGTGTTCCTGCTGCGGAACTTCTTCGCGGAGATCCCCCGGGAACTGCTGGAGGCGGCACGTCTCGACGGCGCGGGCGAACTGCGGCTGTTCGCCCGGGTCGTGATGCCGCTGGGCGGGCCGGCGATCGCGAGCCTCGGCATCTTCCAGTTCCTGTGGGTGTGGAACGACATGCTGGTCGCGCTCGTGTTCACCAAGTCCGGCACGCAGCCGATCACTGTGGCGCTGCAGACACAGGTGCGCCAGTTCGGCAACAACATCGACGTCCTGGCGCCGGGGGCGTTCATCTCGATGGTGATCCCGCTGGCGGTGTTCTTCGCGTTCCAGCGGCAGTTCGTGTCGGGAGTCATGGCGGGCGCCGTCAAGTAGACGCGACCGCACGGCCGTTCAGGGGTGGACCGGCGCCGGTCCACCCCTGTTCGTTCACCTGGCGTTTCCGCGGGCGTTCCCCCGTATGACGCAGCGGACGTAACCGAACCACCCCGTGGGACGTTTTCGGGCAGTATGCCCGCGCCGACCCATGGATGCCCCTTGCCCAGGTTCAGTGTCATCGTTCCCGCGTACAAGGTTCAGGCGTACCTGCACGAGTGCCTCTCATCCGTGCTGGAACAGTCGTACGCG
Organism: Streptomyces sp. PSU-S4-23; assembly: GCF_055632315.1. Lineage (NCBI taxonomy): Bacteria > Bacillati > Actinomycetota > Actinomycetes > Kitasatosporales > Streptomycetaceae > Streptomyces > Streptomyces sp. PSU-S4-23. The sequence goes on from NZ_JBVMUU010000002.1 coordinate 3,402,922, forward strand.
GACCTCGAAGTGATCGCGGTCGACGACCGCTCGCCCGACGCGTGCGGCGCGATCATCGACGAGTTCGCCGCCCGCGACTCCCGTGTGCGTGCCCTGCACCTGCCGGGGAACGTGGGGCTGGGCCGGGCCCGCAACGCGGGGCTCGCACAGGCGACCGGCGACTATCTGCTCTTCCTCGACGGCGACGACACCCTGGCACCGGGCGCGCTGGAGGACATCGCCGACCGGCTGAAGGCCGCCTCCGACCCGGACGTCCTGGTCTTCGACTACGCCCGTACGTACTGGACGGGCAGGGCGGTCCGCAACAAGCTCGCCGGCCTGCTCACCGAGCGGGGCCCGGCGCCCTTCCGGCTCGATGACCGTCCCGGCCTGCTCTCGCTGCTGATGGTGGTGTGGAACAAGGCGTACCGCCGCGACTTCGTCGAGCGCGAGGGCTTCACCTTCCCGCCCGGCTACTACGAGGACGCCCCCTGGACGTTCCCGGTGCTGCTGACCGCGGACACGATCGCCACCCTCGACCGGGTCTGCGTCCACTACCGCCAGCGCCGCCAGGGCAGCATCCTCGGCTCGACCAGCGACCGGCACTTCGACGTCTTCGACCAGTACGACCGGGTCTTCGCGTTCCTCGACGCGCACCCCGAACTCGCCCGCTGGCGGCCGGAGCTGTTCCGCCGCATGGTCGACCACCTGGCCACCGTCTTCGTCCGGCGCGGCCGGCTGCCCCGGGGCAGCCATGCCGAGTTCCTGCGCAGGGCCCGCGCCCACTACCGCCGCCACCACGTCCCGGGCGCCCCGCTCCGCCCGCGCCATCTGCTCATCCGTTTCGGCAGCCACCGCACCTACCGCCTGCTGTCCCTGACGTCCCGCCTCGCCCGCCGCACCCGGCGCGCGGCCGCCGGCACCGGGCGGCGCCTGGCCCGTGCCGCCCTGCGGACGCACTACCGCATCCAGCTGCGCCTTCCCCTGCGCGCCGACCGCGCCGTCTTCACCGGTGCCGGGGGCGGCCGGTACGGCTGCAATCCGGCCGCCCTGGAGTCGACCTTCCGCAACCTGGTCCCGCACATCCGCACGGCGTGGATCGCCGAGCCCGAGCACCACCACACGATCCCGGTGGCCACCCGCCGGCTGCGGCCGGGCTCCGCCGCGTACTGGACGGCCCTGGCCCGCTCCAAGTACCTCGTGCACAACGCCGACTTCGGCCCCCACGTGGTCAAGCGGCCGGGCCAGATCATGATCCAGACCCTGCGGGGCACCCCGCTCAAGCACATGGGCCTGGACCTCCGGGACCGTCCGGCCGCCGCCCGGGACGCGGACTTCGCCCGGATGCTGCGCTCCGCCGACACCTGGGACTACGTCGTCTCCGGCAACCGCCACTCCACCCTCGTCTGGGAGCGCGTCTTCCCCTCGCGCTTCACGACGCTGGAGTACGGGACGCCCCGCAACGACGTCTTCAGCCGCGCGACCTCGGCCGACGTGGCCCGGCTGCGCCAGGCCCTCGGCATCCCCGAGGGCTCGGTGGCGGTCCTGTACGCGCCGACGTACCGCGACTACCGCCGCAGCCAGCGCCCCGCGCTCGACCTGGAACGCGTCCTGCACGAGCTCGGCCCGCGCTTCGTGCTGCTGACCCGCGCGCACCCCTCGTACGGTGAGCCGCTGACGCGGACCACCGGCGGCCGGCTGATCGACGTCACCGGCCATCCGAGCGTCGAGTCGGTGTGCCTGGCCTCGGACGCGCTGGTCACCGACTTCTCGTCGATCATGTTCGACTACGCCAACCTCGACCGGCCGATCGTCGTGTACGCCGACGACTGGGAGGCGTACCAGGCCGCCCGGGGCACCTGCTTCGACCTGCGCGCCTTCCCGCCGGGCGCGATCGCCCGCAGCGAGGACGAGCTGATCGACATCTTCACCACGGGGCACTGGTGCGGTTCGCACTCGGCGAACCTGCGGGCCGCGTTCCGCACCCGCTTCTGCCCCTACGACGACGGGCGCGCCGCCGAGCGGATCGTGCGCCGGGTGGTGCTCGGGGAGAACGCCTGGCAGCCGTCGGTCGTGCCCCTGGCCGACCGCCACCCCGCCCCGTCCGCCGCGACCGGCCTGCCCACCGTACGGCTCGCGACCATTCCGGCGCCCGGCCGCCCCGTCCCGGACATCGAGAGCCGCTGACCCGCCCGGCCCGCGGAGTTCAGAAGGCCGCCCTCCCACGACACACGGCCCCAGGACACGAACGGGGCCCGAGAGAAAGACCAGAATGCCCCGCTTCAGTGTCATCGTCCCCGCTTCCGGAGTCGCCGGCCGTCTGTCCCAGGCGCTGGACTCGGTCCTCGCCCAGTCCTTCGGCGACTTCGAGCTGATCCCGGTCTGCGACGCGCCCGACGCCCCGGCGGGCACGGTCGCCGCGGCGTACGCGGAGCGCGACCCGCGGGTCGTCGCCCTCACCTCGCCGCCCTCCGGCGGCCCGGGCGTGGCCCGCACCACCGGGATGGGAGCGGCGACCGGGGCGTATCTGCTGTTCCTCGACGGGGACGACGTCCTCACGCCCGGCGCGCTGGCCGCGATCGACGCGCGCCTGACGGCGACCGGCGATGTGGACGTCCTCTACCTCGACCACGAGCGGGTCCACTGGTGGGACGCCGAGACGTCCACGCCGCCGCTGGGCACGGCACCCGACGGGGCCTTCGCTCCCGGCCGGGCCCCGCGGCTGACCGGTGTGTCGGTCCCCGTGTGGAGCGCCGCCTACCGCCGCGACTTCGTCACCGCGCACCACCTCGTCTTCCCGGCGGGCCTCTTCACCGACATCGGCTGGGGCGGCCTGGTCACACTCGCCGCCGAGCGCGTCGCGGTGCTGCGCTCGGTCTGCGTACGGCATCTGCTGCGCCGCCAGGGCAGCCGGCTGCACATCCCCGGCGCGCACCAGTTCGACCTTCTCGACCAGGTCGGCACGGTGCTCGCCCGGGCCACGGAACTCGCCCTCCCGGCCGACCGGTTCAGGCCGCTGTTCGAGCAGCTCTTCTCGGTCGTCCTGAAGACCGCCGCGCATCCGGAGCGGCTGCCCGCGCATCTACGCAGGGCCTTCTTCCGGCAGGCGGCCCGCCTGTACCGGCGCCACCGCCCGGCCGGGTTCCGGCCGCCCGCGGGCAGCATCGGGGTGCAGCACCGGCTGCTGGCGGCCGGCGCCTACGACGCGTTCCGCGCGCTGCGGACGGCCAACCAGGCCGCGGCGGGGTCGGTGCGGAGCGCGCCGCTGCCGCGCCTGGCGCGCACCCGCGCCCGGTACGCCCTGCAGTTGCGCCGGCCGCTCGACGAGAACCTCGCCGTGTACTGCGCCTACTGGGGCCGCGGCTACGCCTGCAACCCGGCCGCCATCCACGCCAAGGCCCGCGAACTGGCCCCGCACATCCGCTCGGTCTTCCTGGTCGAGCCGGACGCCGTGGACGGCGTGCCCGAGGGCGTGGAGTACGCGGTGATCGGCACACGCGCGTACTGGGATGTGCTCGCCCGCGCCAAGTACCTGGTCAACAACGCCAACTTCGCGGACGGCGTCGTCAAACGCCCCGGCAGCGTGCACCTGCAGACCCAGCACGGCACCCCGCTGAAGACCATGGGCGTGGACCAGTCGACGTACCCCGTGGTGGCCGCCGCGACCGGCAGCTTCACCAAGCTGCTGGCGCGCGTGGACCGCTGGGACTACAACCTCTCCTCCAACCGGCACTCCACCGAGATGTGGGAGCGGGCCTTCCCGGGCTCGTACGAGACCCTCGAGTACGGCTATCCCCGCAACGACGTCTACTGCACGGCGACCGCCGACGACGTCGCCCGCATCCGCCGGGAGCTGGGCGTCCCCGAGGACAGGACGGCCCTCCTGTACGCGCCCACGCACCGGGACTACAGCACCGGCTTCGACGCACGCCTCGACCTGGAGGCGTTCTGCGAGGCGATCGGCGACGCGTACGTGGTCCTGCTGCGGGCCCACTACTTCTACGACCGCGGCACGGGGCGGGGCAGCGGCCGGATCATCGACGTCACAGGGCACCGCTCCTCCGAGGACGTCTGCCTGGCCGCCGACGCGCTGATCACCGACTACTCGTCGATCATGTTCGACTACGCCAACCTGGACCGGCCGATCGTGGTGTACGCGGACGACTGGGAGATCTACCGCGAGACCCGGGGCGTCTACTTCGACCTGATGCAGGCCCCGCCGGGCCTGGTGGCACGCACACCGGACCGGCTGGCGGCCGCCTTCCGCGACGGCACGTACGCCGACGGCTCCGCCGCCGCCCTGCGCGCGGCCTTCCGGGAGCGCTTCTGCCAGTTCGACGACGGACGCGCCGCCGAACGCGTCGTGCGCCGGGTGCTGCTGGGCGAGCCGCCCGAGTCGGTCCCGCCCGTGATCCCGCTCGCCGAGCGCATCCCGGCCCCGGCCCACGCCCTCGTGAGGAGCTGACCCGTGCCCCGCTTCAGCGTCATCGTGCCCGTCTTCAAGGTGCAGGGCTTTCTGCGCGAGTGCCTCGACTCGGTGCTCGGGCAGTCCTACAGCGATGTCGAGGTGATCGCCGTCGACGACTGCTCGCCCGACGGCTGCGGCGCGATCCTCGACCGCTACGCCGAGCGCGACCCGCGGGTGCGGGTGCTGCACCTGACCGAGAACGTCGGACTCGGCCGGGCCCGCAACGCGGGAATGCCGCACGCCACCGGCGATTTCCTCCTCTTCCTCGACAGCGACGACACGCTCACCCCGGGCGCGCTGCGCGCGATCGCCGACCGGCTCGACGAGACCGGCGATCCGGATGTCCTCGTGTTCGACTACGCCCGCACCTACTGGTGGGGCGGTACCCGCCGCAACGCGCTGGCCAGGGTGCTGGCCGAGGCGGGTGACGGCGCCTTCACCGCGGCCGAACACCCCGAGATCCTCGAACTGCTGATGGTGGTGTGGAACAAGGCCTACCGCCGGGACTTCGTCGAACGCGAGGGCTTCACCTTCCCGCCCGGTTACTACGAGGACACCCCCTGGACCTTCCCCGCGCTGCTGTCCGCGCGGCGGATCGCGACCCTGGACCGCATCTGCCTGAACTACCGGCAGCGCCGCCAGGGCAACATCCTGTCCACCACCAGCCGCAAGCACTTCGACGTCCACGACCAGTACGAACGGGTCTTCGCGTTCGTCGACGCGCGCCCGGAGCTGGCCCGGTGGCGCCCCTACCTGCACCGCAAGATGGGCGAGCACTGTCTGGACATCCTCGCCAAGCCGGACCGGCTGCCCGCCCGCGACAAGCGGGAGTTCTTCCACCGCACCGCCGAACTCTTCAGCAGGCACCGCACCGGCGATCCGTTGCCCGCCGAACTGCGCGTCCTGGAGGGGAGTTACGCCCGCTACCGGGCCCGGCAGCGGACCGCCGCCGCCGGCACCGCGTTCGGCGAGCGCGCCCGGCAGGCCCGTGGGGCGGCCGCCTCGGGGATCAAGCGCGGCTGGTCCTGGGCGCACGGCCGCCGGGCCCTGGATCCGGAGCTGGCGGTCTACTCGGCGTTCTCGCACCGCGGCTTCCTCGGTGATCCGGCCGCGATCCACCGCGCGGCAGACCGGCTCGCCCCGCACATCCGGGGGGTGTGGGTCGTGCGGGAGGACCAGGCGAGCGCCCTGCCGCCGGACATCGAGTACGTCGTCCCGGGCTCGCCGGCCTACCACCGGGTGACCGCGCGGGCCACGTACTTCGTCAACAACGTGAACTGGCCCGGCACCCTGCTCAAGCGTCCCGGTAGCGTCCACGTCCACACCCACCAGGGGACCCCGCTGAAGTACATGGGGGCCGACCTGCTGGGCAAGCCGGGCGCCCGGTACGGGTTCGACGTGCCGCAGATGCTGCGCCGCGCCGACCGCTGGGACCACAGCCTGGTCGCCAACCGCCACTCCGAGCTGGTCTGGGACCGCGCCTACCCCTGTCACTTCGCCTCGGCCCGCACCGGCAGCCCGCGCAACGACGTCCTCGTCAACGCCGGCCCCGCGGACGGGGCCGGGTTCCGGCTCCGGCACGGCATTCCCGAGGACCACACGGTCGTGCTGTACGCGCCGACCCGCCGCGACCACGTCCGGGGCGGCCATGTGGAGCGCTTCGACCCGGCACGGTTCGCGCAGGACCTGGGCGAGGGCCACACCCTCGTCGTACGGCTGCACCCGTCGCTCGCGGACGGGCCGGCCCGCGGGATGGGACTGGCGGAGCTGCACCGGCGGGGCGTCGTGGTCGACGCCACCGACGAATTGCACGTCGAGGAGGTGATGCTCGCCTCGGACGTCCTGGTCACGGACTATTCGTCCCTGATGTTCGACTACGCCAACCTGGACCGGCCGATCGTGGTGCACGCCGACGACTGGGGCGCGTTCACGGCCGCCCGGGGCGCGTACTTCGACATCACGGCCGATCCGCCGGGCCATGTCTCGCGCTCCTACCGGGAACTGGCGTGGCTGTTCGCCTCCGGGTGCTGGCGGGACGCGGACGCGGCGCGGCTGCGGGCCGGGTTCCGGGCGCGGTTCTGCGAGTTCGACGACGGGCGGGCGGCCCAGCGGGTGGTGCGCACCCTGATGCTGGGCGAGCCCGACGTCCCGCCGTCGATCCCGGCCCCGGCGGCCGGCGACAGCGACATGCTGACCGGGACGCGCTGACCCGGGTTACTCGACGACCAGTTCCACGGGGATGTTGCCGCGGGTGGCGTTGGAGTAGGGGCAGACCTGGTGGGCCTGCTCGACCAGCTTGCGGCCGGTCGCCTCGTCGACGGCGTCCGGCAGTTCGACGCGCAGGGTGACGGCGAGGCCGAAGCCCTCACCCTGCTTGCCGATGCCGACCTCGCCGGTCACCGCGGCCTCGCTGACGTCGACCTTCGCCTGCCGGCCGACCAGGCCGAGGGCGCTGGCGAAGCAGGCGGCGTACCCGGCGGCGAACAGCTGCTCCGGGTTGGTGCCCTGCCCGCTGCCGCCCATCTCCACCGGGATGGCCAGCTGCAGGTCGAGCCTGCCGTCGGAGCTGACGGCACGCCCGTCGCGGCCGTGGGTGGCGGTGGCGACGGCGGTGTAGAGCGCGTCCATGGAGAACCATCCCTCTCGAAGTCATGTCCGGCGGCCGGCCCTTCCGTGCGTCCGGACCGCCTCACGAAGAAAAGTAGAGCACACAATTCAGTTGTGCACAACTAAACTGGGCCCGGAGCTATCCTGAGGGACATGACGAGCACGCCTGCCCGCGCCGGGGCCTCCGCGGACGAGGAGTACCTGCGCCTCGACCGCCAGATCTGCTTCTCGCTCCACGCCGCGGCCCGCGCCTTCAACGGCGTCTACCGCGTCGTGCTCAAGGACCTCGGGCTCACCTACCCGCAGTACCTGGTGATGCTGGTGCTGTGGGAGCACGGCGAGCTGCCGGTGAAGAAGCTCGGCGAGCATCTGCGGCTGGACTCCGGGACGCTGTCGCCGCTGCTGAAGCGGCTGGAGGCGGCGGGCCTGGTGCGGCGCGAGCGCAGCGCGCAGGACGAGCGGTCCGTCCATGTGGCCCCCACGGACGCGGGCACGGCGCTGAAGGAGCGCGCGCTCGTGGTGCCGCGCCGGATCGCCGCGTCGACGGGCTTCGAACTGAGGGAGATCGTGGACCTCAAGGCCCGCCTCGACCGGCTCACCGGGGCGCTGGACGCGGCGGCGCTCCAGGAAGCGCCGGGCTGTGTCGAGGGCGTCGAGGACGCGGACCGTCCGGTGGGCCTCACGCCCTGACGGCGCACATACAGTCGAAGGGTGACGCCGCGGCCCGCGTACTCCTCGCGGGTGATGAACTCCTCGCTCACGATCGCGCGCTTGGCACGCTCGGTGGGGTTCCCGGGTCGCCACGAGGGCCGCAGCGCGAACGGCCCGGCGACCACCCACACATAGGCCACTCCCCCGAGCCGCCGCCGCACCTCCCCGGGAGCGGCCTCCCGCCCGTACAGCGTCCCGTCCACGGCGGCGGGCACCTCCAGCGCCACGTCCCGCAGCCCCCGGAAGCCGGCCGGATAGGCGAGCGCCGACCGCCGTTCCAGGGACGGCAGGAACAGTACGGGGTCGCCGGGGCGCACCTGCCGCGCCACCAGCGCGGACACGGCGGCCAGGTCGTCGGGCCGGTGCGCGGCGCTGCGATCGGCCTCGAGGAGGGGGAACTGCGCGACCAGGCCGGCGCAGACGGCGAGCACGCCGAGCAGGGCGACGCCGTGCCGCCCACGCCGTGCGGGCCGCCGGGCGGTCGCAAGGGCGCCCGGCGCCGGCACCCGCGACCGCTCCCGCAACGCGACCGCCCCGCCGTGTGGCGCGGGTCCGCCCTGCGGGGGCAGTTCGTCCCCGCCGCGCCCGCCGCCCTGCACAGCGCGCACCCCGGGACCCGGGTCTCGCCGGAGGAGGCCGAACCGCCCGAGTCCGTCGAGAAGCTGCGCGCCGGCGCGGATCCCGACAGCCGCGCCGCCGTACGGCGCGTGTCCCCCGGCGCCGCCGTACGGCACATCACCCCCGGTGCCGCCGTACGGCGCGTCACCCCCGGCGCCGTGGGCCGTGCGGCCCACGGCCCGCAGCCGGCACACCGCCCCGGCCATCCGCTCCGCGCCCGCCGCAGCCAGCAGCGGCGCCCCGGCCAGCGCGTACAGCACATAGCGGTCGTCGTACAGGGGCGAGAGCCGCGACACCGCCATCAGCACCGCCGGCGGGATCAGCAGCAGCGGCAGGGCCACACCCGCCAGGGACACCCCGCGCCACGCCGGCCCCGGCATCCGCACCGGCCCCGGCATCCGCACCGCCAACGCCAACGCCATCAGCACCAGATACGGCCCCAGGACGACCCGTCCCGGTCCCGCGAACTCCTCCACCAGGCGCACGACGCTCGCCCCGTCCGGTGCCCGCAGCCACGCCACCTGCGCCGCCTGCCCCCGCGAGACCAGCACCAGCGGGAGCAGCACCGCGACGGCCGCCCCCGCGGCGCACGCCCACCCCCGCCACATCCGCGCCGGCACCCGCGCGAGCGCCAGCGTGCAGGCGTGCGCCGGCAGCGCCAGCACCGCGAACTCGTGCAGCACACAGGTGACCGCGACGACCACGCCGTAGGGCCACCACCTCCCGCCCCGCGCCGCCCGCACCAGCAGCAGCGTCGCGCCCGCGACCCCGGCCGCCACCAGCGCGTACGAGCGGCCCTCCTGGGCGTAGTGCCCGACCATCGGCGTGACCGCGTACAGCAGCCCGGCCCACAGTCCCACCCGCGGCCGGCACAGCCGCGCACCGAGCGCGGCGACCAGCCCCGCCGCTGCGGCGGCCCCGCAGACCGACGGCAGCCGCAGCGGCACCTCGCCGGGACGGACGGCCAGGACCAGGTGCATCAGCAGGTAGTAGAGGCCGTGCACCGCGTCCACGGTGTGCAGCAGATCCCAGATCTGCGGCACCGAGCGCCGCGCGACCTGGTAGGTGGCCGCCTCGTCGCGCCACATGCCGCCGCGGTCCAGTCCCCACAGCCCGAGCGCGAACATGACGGCCACGGGCACGAGGACGGCCGCGCGCTCCCTGCGCCTCACCGGCGATCGACTCATGCCCGCATTGAACAGGGACAGCTTTTGTGTGATGAACCAACCTTTATGGTCTGTTGACGGCGTATCTCCGCACATGCGGCGTGCGCGCCGCCTACCATCCGGGCTTGATGAGTGCCTTGAAGAGTGCCACGGAGCCCCCGCCGATGCCGTCCGCGCCCGTACCGCCGCCCCGTCGCAAGAGGATCCGCGGACGCCCCCGGTTACCCCTCCTCGCCGCCGGCTGGCTCGCCACCCGCGCGCTGATGCTGTGGCTGCTCGCCCACGACCAGTACCCCCTGCTCGGCCGGGGCGGCGTCGCACAGGAGGTGTGGAGGCTGTACTTCCACTGGTACGGCGTCCTCCGTCAGGGCACGTTCCCCTCGGGCGACCACCTGTGGCAGTACCCGCCCGGCGCCGGCCTGGTGCTGCTCTCCCCCGCGCTGGTGCCGGAACTGACGTACTTTCAGTCCTTCGTGGCCCTGACGCTGCTCACCGACGCCCTGATCATGCTCGCCCTGGTGCGCGCGGGCACCCGTCCGGGCCGGTCGCTGCGCGGGGCGGCCCTGTGGACCGCGGGCCTGCCGCTGCTGCTGCACGTCCCGCTCGCCCGCTACGACGTCCAGGTCACCGCCTTCGCGGTCGTCTCCCTGCTGGCGCTGACGCGCTCCACGCGCGCGTGCGGCGTGTTCGCGGCGCTGGGCGCCCTGGTGAAGGTATGGCCGGCGCTGGCACTCATCGGCACCCCGCGCGGCCGTACGACCCGTGAGGCGTGGACGGCGGCCGCGGTCGCCTCGGTCACGCTGCTCGCCCTGCTCGCGGCCCTGTTCCGCAGCCCGTTCGACTTCCTGCGCCAGCAGGGCGGCCGCGGCGTGCAGATCGAGTCACTGGGCGGGACGGCGCTCATGTTCGCCCGCCGGGCCGGCTGGCCGGGACACACGCGCTACCAGTACGGGGCGGTGGAGTTCGTGGGCCCCCAGGTGCACACGGTCGCCGTCTGCTCGCTGTCACTGACCGCGGCCGCCTTCGTCCTCCTGCTGCTGTGGCGGGTGCGGGCCCTCCGGTGGACGCCCGCGACACCGTACGACGCGGCTCTCGCGGCCGTCCTGATGTTCACGGTGACCAGCCGGGTGATCAGCCCCCAGTACATGGTGTGGCTGGTCGGGCTGTCGGCCGTGTGCCTGACGTCCCGCCACACCACCCAGCGCCCGGTGGCACTGCTCGTGCTCACGGCGACCGCGGTGAGCGCGGTGGAGTATCCGGCCTTCTACGGGGAAGTGGTGAGCAGTACCTGGACGGGCTGTGCGGTCATGCTGGTGCGCAACGGGCTGCTGGCCTGCGCCGCGGCCATGTCCTTCGCCCGCCTGTGGCGCTCCGGCTGTTCCCTCCCGCAACGGCGGGAACCCGAGGCGCCGGCATGGAACCCTGACCGTGTTCCTGCCCTCTTCCACACAGAAGGCCAATTGCCTCTTAACAGATGATTACCAGGTAACCGTACTCTCCCAGCTCGTGGATTTGATGCACCCTCACGATGCACAGATCAGCGTCGTCGTCATCGGATACGACGACGCCACTCACGTGACGGACGCGGTACGTTCGGCCCTCGCGCAGGGCGGCGTCGTCCGTGAGGTGATCGCGGTCGACGACTGCTCGACGGACGGCAGCCCCGAACTGCTGGACGCCCTCGCGGCCGAGGACCCGCGAGTGAGAGTGGTGCGCAGAACCGTCAACAGCGGCGGCTGCGGCACTCCCCGCAACGACGGGATCGACGCGGCGACCGCTCCGTACCTGATGTTCCTGGACAGCGACGACATCCTGCCGCCCGGCGCGGCCGACACGCTGCTCATGGCGGCCGTCGCGCACGGGACCGAGCTCTCCGCGGGCCTGTGCGTGCGCCGCGAGCTGCCGTCGGGCCGCGAGACGCCCTGGGAGCCGGAGCTGTACGAGCGGCCGGCGGTGGTCCCCGGCCCCTCCCGGCGCCCCCGTCTGGTGCACGACACGCTGTGCGTCAACAAGCTGTACCGCACCGACTTCCTGCGCGAGCACGCCATCCGCTTCCCCGAAGGCCGCTTCCCCTACGAGGACTTCGTCTTCGGCGCGCGCGTCCTCGCCGCCGGACCGAGCATGGCCCTGGTCCCCGAGACGGTCTACGTCTGGCACGTCCGCCGCTCCGCCCGCCGCCTGTCCATCTCCCTCGATCGCGCCGGAATCGACAACTGGAAGGCGCGCATGGAGGCGAACCGGCAGGCGCACGAGATCCTGCTGAGCGCCGGCGAGAAACGGCTCGCCCGGTCGGCACGCACCGCCTTCCTGGACCGCGGGCTGCGCATGTACGCACGGGAACTCCCGCTGCGCTCCCCGGAGTACCGCGAGGAGTGGTGGACGCTCACGCGCGCGTACCTGTCGGACTTCGACGCGGCGGACTTCGCGCAGGCGTCCGTGCCGGGCCGGGTCGTCGCCCAGGTGCTGCTCGCCTCCGGACAGCCGCGGGACCTGCACCGCCTCAAGGAACTGGCGGCCCGCCCGGCACGTCTGACCCCGCCCTACGCGAGCACGGCGGACGGCGTCCCCGTCTGGTCGGCGGACCTTCCGCAGGTCCGGCTGGAGCACCTGCTGCACCGTCCCGTCCACCACCTTCCGGTCGCCGTCGACGCGGAACTGCACCCACGCGCGCGTGCCTCCCGGCTGCGGCTGCGACTGCACGAGCTGTACGGGCGGGTGGAGAACGCGCGACCGGACCGGGTGGACGTGGAGTTCGTGCTGCGGGAGGACGGCACCAGGGTGGGTCTCACCCGCACGGCCCGGCTCGCGCGGGACGCGGGCTCCGGCATCTGGACGGCCGAGACGGCCCTGGACCTCGGGGCGCTCGGCGCCGGCACCTGGGACCTGCGGCTGACGCTGCGCTTCGACGACGGCACGAGCTGCGAGACCACGGCCCACGCCCTCACCCGCCCGGGCCTGCTGCGCCGCCGCGCGGTGGCGAGCCTCAGGCACGGCGTGCTGCTGGTACAGCCGTACGCGACGCACTCCGGAACGCTGGCCCTGCGCATGGCATCCGGCCTCCGGGGAGCGACATCCGTCGCGGCTCGCAGACTGCGACGCCTGGTTCACTGGAAGTGACCGCACGAGCACCCAGCGCCAACTGACGAGGAGACGCCCGCACATGACCTGGCTGATCACCGGCGGAGCCGGTTACATCGGGGCGCACGTCGTCCGCGCCATGACCGAGGCGGGCGAGCGGGCCGTGGTCTACGACGACCTGTCCACCGGCATCGCCGAGCGCGTGCCCGCCACGGTGCCGCTGGTCGTGGGCTCCACCCTGGACGGCGGACTGCTGCGCCGCACGCTGGCCGATCACGAGGTGACGGGTGTCGTGCACCTGGCGGCGAAGAAGCAGGTCGGCGAGTCGGTCGAACTGCCGCTGTTCTACTACCGGGAGAACGTGGAGGGCCTGCGCGTCCTGCTGGAAGCCGTGACGGCGGTCGGCGTTCCCTCTTTCGTGTTCTCCTCGTCCGCCGCGGTGTACGGCATGCCGGACGTGGACCTGGTGACGGAGGACACCGCGTGCGCGCCGATGTCGCCGTACGGCGAGACGAAGCTCGTCGGCGAATGGCTGGTGCGCGCGACGTCCCGTGCGGCGGGCCTGTCCACGGCGTCCCTGCGCTACTTCAACGTGGCCGGGTCGGCGACGCCGCACCTGGCGGACACGGGCGTCTTCAACCTGATCCCCATGGTCTTCGAGAAGCTGACTCAGAACGCGCCCCCGCGCATCTTCGGCGACGACTACCCGACCCCCGACGGCACATGTGTGCGCGACTACATCCACGTGGTCGACCTGGCGGAGGCCCATGTGGCCGCGGCCCGTGCGCTCGGATCCTCCCGCGGCACGGACCTCACCCTCAACATCGGCCGGGGGGAAGGCGTGTCGGTCCGCGAGATGACCGACCGCATCAACGCGCTCACGGGCTACGACATCCCGCCGGTGATCACCCCCCGCCGCCCCGGTGACCCGGCCCGCGTCGTCGCCTCGGCCGAGCGCATCGCCAAGGAGCTGGGCTGGACGGCGCGGTACGACGTCGACGACATGATCACATCGGCGTGGGAGGGATGGGTGCTGAGGCACCCGGGAGCGGCACGGAGCTAGGCGGCGCGGGGCCGCCGCGGGGCCCACTCGACGACGTCCCCGAGTCGGGGCCGCACCCGGCGGTCTGCCGGGCCGACAGGCCGACAGGCCGACAGGCCGACAGGCCGACAGGCCGACGTGGTGCCGCTCGGACGTGACGGGCCGGAGAAGCGCCGACCGGACCGACGAGCCGAAGGGCCCGCAGGACGGCGGGCCATGACGCCCACTCAGCCCGGCCCACCGGCGCACACTCGGGCTCCATTGGGAGCACGCCCCTACTCCCCCTGGGCGATGAGTTCGGAATGGTGTCCGGACAGTCGCATTCTCCGCCTGGAATATTGACGCCGAAAAGAGGTCATTTACGGCGTTCTGGATGGACAGGCGGCATTCGCTCAGGGAGACGCCCTCAGGGAGACGCCTTCTTCTCGGGTCGCCGATGGGCCTTTGCATCCATGGAGAGGAAGGCAGGAATGAAGAAGCTCGCTTGGGCGGCCAGAGGGCTCGCGACGGTGTCGGGGGCCCTCCTCGTCGGGGCTCTCGTGGCCGTGCCGGCGTCCGCGGACGACAACGACTCGTCCGCTTCCCAGAGCGGAACGTGTACGTTGCGGAGCGTGGTGGCCGACGCCCAGGACACGGACCGGAACGGGGACCACAGCATCGACTCCGCCGTCGTGGACTACTCGGGGAGCCCACTGTTCGGGACGATCTTCCGTGTGTCGACGGCCGAGGGGCACGCCTTCCTCCACGACAGCCGGGTTCCGGCGGCCTGGATTGACCTCACAGCGGTCCGGGGCACTCCGACCTGTGTGGTGGACGCGACCGTGGCCGTGGAGGAGGCGGTCCCCGGCTCCCTCCACATCACCGTGGTGGCCCCGGACGGAGTCGCCTACGGCGCCACGTGCACGACCTCCGCCACCCCCTTCACCACATCGAACATCGGGACGGAGTGCGGCATCGGCTTCACCCCGATCTACTGACAGCAGGAGAAAAGCAGAGGATCCGGGTGGGACCGATCGCCGGCCGGCGATCGGTCCCACCTCCGCGTTCCGGCCACCCGCTCGTACCCTGGCCCGATGAACGAGCCCGACACCCCGCCGCACCCCGCCGCGCGCCCCACCCGCGCCGATCGCGCCCTCGGCTCCGTCCTCGGCTCCGCCGTGGGCGACGCGCTGGGCGCGCCCTTCGAGTTCGGACCCAAGGCCGCGTTCTCGGCTCGCTCCGCCATAGGAACCAACCACCTCGTACCACGGGTGCGTCAGGGCCGGTTCCGCTGCTGAGGGTCCTTACCGTGGTGTGCGTTGCATGAGGCCCCGCTCCGGAGCCCGTCATGCCCTGTCGACCACGAAAGAGTTGAACGTGAACGCTCTCTCCGGTGTGAAGCAGAAAGTGATGCTCGGCGTCACAGCGCTGGTCGCGATCGCCGCCCTGGCCGCCCCGGGATCGGCATCCGCCGACGCCAACGGAGACCGGAAAGACTCGGACCACTGGGGCATCATCACCCGCAACACGATCGGCTCTCCCGTGGGCGCCTTGCGGAACGGCCCGTTCGGCTCGTTCGGCGTACAGGGTCCTTCCGCGAGGCCGCCCTACGGACAGGGCAGCCTCGGAATGGAGGTGGCGGACAAGTCCACCTCCCTCACCGCGCCCGCTGAGTTCGTCCACTTCGGCAACGAGGTCGACTTCTACGGTGACCCGGTACCGTCACTGGCCCAGGTCGGTTTCCACGTCTTCCAGACCGGCGAGAACGTCTCCTACGGTGGCCCGAGGAACATGCCGAACATCAGGTTCGAGATCAATCCGAACCTCGCTGCGTCCCCGGCCACCACCTACTCCTCGATGGTGTGGAACCCGGACCCCTCCCCGGTGGTGGACCAGTGGAGTCCCTACCTGGACGCCACCACGACCGGCACGTGGTACCTCTCGGGAACCGCGGGGAACGTGACCGGCTGCAAGCTGACCGCCCAGTGCACCTTCCAGCAACTGATGACCGCGCTCAACGACGGCGGGGCGCAGCCGACCGTCTACACCGCCGGGGTGAGCAAGGGCCGCGACTACATGTGGATCGGCGCCGTCGACGGCCTGCGGATCAACCGGACCGTCTACGACTTCGAACCCTACGGAGTCAGGACTCTTCGCGCTCGCTGAGCGAGGCATCCCGGCAGGGTGGAGTCGTGCACGTGCGGCGGTGGCCCACATGCAGCAGGCCGAGGAACGCCGGGAGCCTGCCCGCGCGGACCGGGCGAGCCCGCCTCGCGGACCTCCACGACCACTTCGGGCACGGCTCCGCCCTGCCGAACCGACCCTTGCACGTCCCGCTGCCGGGCTTCGAGGACCGCGTCCTGCGCGTCCGCGAACTCATGGAACCGGCCGCGAGTCGGGCGCCTCGAGGAGCGAAGTCGGCGCAGGCGCGGGCTGATTCGGCCTGAATCGCCTTGGAGTCAGAAGACCCCGTTTGATAGGCGCCCTGGCCGCCTACGCGGACGAAATCCGCCCGCTGGTGGAGACGTTCGAGCGGCTCCGGCAGGAGGCGTCCGACTTCCAGGCCACCGAGCGCGACTGCTACGCCAAGATCGTCAAACTCGTCGGCGGCGATCCGCCGAAGGTCGACGACGGGTCCGGCAAGAAGGGCATGTACGGCTACCGGACCGAGGGCCTCGACCATGTTCACGGCCGCCTTCGGGCACCGACCCCGCCCCCGGCTCCGCGTCGCCGACCGCGAGCTGATGCTGAAGGTCCTCTACCCGCGCTCAACCTCTTCCTGCAGTTCCTCAAGCGCGACGAAGAGCAGTTCAACGCCGCTCTGGTCGAGGCGCTGCAACTCCACAGGGAGTACTGGACCGCGGACGAGGACCGCCGGCTCACCACCGACGGCGCGGTAGCACTCGGCCCGTTGGCCATCGCTTGCCTGGCCCATGATGTCGGCATGCACGTCGACGTCGATTCCGAGTACCTGCCCGAGCACCTGCTCAGGCGTTCCTGGCTCGGCGAGTTCGAGACCTGACGTACGACTGGACGACTCGTCCCTGCCGACATGCCTTCCCCGGCTGTGATGTGCTGCCCGGCACAGTGCGCAGGGGCGCAGGGAGCTGATGCCGAGCGGTTCGCGGAGCGGGGCCTTCGACGTTGGCGCTGCGCATGTACCACTCAGCAGCGTGTGGTGGATCTGTGCCGACTGCGGGCGGCGCGACCAGGCGCGTAGCGGACGACGGGTGGCACAGATCCACCAATTCCTGTTCCTGGACGGCTGCAACCGGTTCCGCCCAGGTCGTCACTCGCGCACCGGCAGGCGTGCGCCCCGGCTGGCCGCGATCCGGAGTGCGTCGGCCAGCGACTCCACCGCCCTGGTGAGCGCGAACCGCACCGAGTACTCGCCCGCCCTGGGGTCGGCCAGGACCGCCCGGGCGCCGGTCAGCACCTGCCGGCCCGATTCCAACTGGGCGGCTTCCACGTCGTCCGCGAGCTGGGAGAGCAGGCTGTCGTCGCTGTCCGTACTGAGGTAGCACGGCTTGCCCTCCGGGGTGGTCCAGGGCAGGAGGCGGGGGTTGTCGAGCACAGGTGTTCCCTTCGGCGCAAGCCTGACAGGCGGCGATTACGGTTGGTGCTTCGATGGTCACTGCTTGCGCGTACTCTGCGAAAGAGGGTCGGCATGGCCTGACACGCCCGGCAACGAGGAGGGGTGGCGTGGATCAAGTGGTTGACGCGGAAGGGGAGTCGGGGCGCGCCGTGCTGGGGCGGACCCTCAGATACCTCCGGGAGAAGGCGGGCAAGTCGCTCGGGCAACTGGCCGAGGAGACCGCGTACGACAAGAGTTACCTGTGTCGGCTGGAGTCCGGGAAACGGCTCTCCAAGATGGCGGTCATGGAGGACCTGGACACGTACTTCGGGTCCGGAGACCTGCTGGTCAGCCACTGGAAGGTGGCGCGGCTCGACGCGTTCAAGGACCAGTACAAGCGGTTCATGGAGCTGGAGGCGACAGCGCGGGTCATGCAGAAGTTCGCGTTGGGCGTGCCTGGCCTTCTGCAAACCGAGGACTTCGCTCGCGGGGTGTTGTCCGGGGCTTTGACCACGGCCGACGGTGACGAGCTGCTTGAGGAGCAGGTTGCCGCGCGGTTGGGGCGGCAGTACCTGCTGCAGCAGAAGCCGGAGCCCGACGTCCGCATCGTCATCGACGAGTTCGCCTTCCGGCGTCCGGCGACGCGACCAAAGACCTGGACCGATCAGCTACTTCGCCTGGAGGCCGTCGCGCTGTGGCCGAACGTGGTGGTCCATGTGCTGCCGTTCTCCGTGGGAGCCCACCATCACATGACGGGGTCGCTGACCCTGCTGTGGCAGAAGGACGGAAGCGCCACCGCCTACAAGGAAGGGAACGGCTGCAGCGCCCTGGTCGAAGATCCGGACGATGTCCTGCGGCTCCGACTGTCCTACGATCGGCTCCGAGACCTGGCGCTGTCCCCCGCGGACTCGCTCACATTCATCAGGCGCGAACTGGAGGAGCATCGACCATGACGCACACCCCCGACCTGAGCACCGCCGTGTGGCGCAAGTCCAGCTACAGCGAAGGGGGAGACAACGACTGCGTCGAGGTCTCCGACGGCTACCCCGGCATCGTCCCCGTCCGAGACAGCAAGACCCCGCACGCCCGCACCCTCGTCTTCTCCACCGCTTCCTGGAGCGCCTTCGTGGAGGCGGTCAAGCACTGAGCGGGGCGGCGACGCCGCCTTCGACACTCCGGCCCGGCTGCGGCGCCGGCAGGTCCAGGGCGCGCCCCCGGGGGCCCAACCCGCGCGCCCCCTCACAACGCCTTCAGCGCCCCTGCCGTCGCCCGCGCGAGCCCCGCCAGGTAGCCCTTCGGGAGTTTCGGGCTGCGGACCACCACCGCCCGCCAGTAGAGCGGGCCCGAGATCAGGTCGAGGGCCAGGTCCGTGTCGATGCCCTCGCGGATCTCGCCCCGGGCGGCCGCCGCGGCGACGATGCCGCTCGCCACGCTCTGCTGGCCCTCGCGCAGCGCCTTCTGCATGGCGTCGGCGATGTCCGGGTTGCGCGCGGCCTCCGCCTGGAGGTCCGGGATGATCTGGCCGGCCACCGGGTGGCGCAGGGCGCGGGACGTCACCTCGTACAGCAGGCGCAGGTCCCCCTCCAGGGTTCCCGTGTCGGGGGCCGGCAGGCCCTGGACGGCGACCGCCGAGACCAGGTCGAGCACCAGGTGCAGTTTGGAGCGCCACCGGCGGTACACCGCCGTCTTGCCGACACCCGCCCGCCGCGCGATGCCCTCGATGGACATCCGGGCGTAGCCGACGGCGGCGAGCTCCTCGAAGACGGCCAGGCGGATGGCCTCCGTCACGTCCTCGCGGAGCACGGCCGCACCCGCGGGCGCCCTGCGGCGCCGCTTCACCTGGGGAGTGCCGGCGTTCGTGGTCATGCGCACCAGCATAGGGCGTAACGACGAAACGGTTGCGTCCCGACGTCAGGACGGCTTACGCTCACGTTGCGACGATACGGTCCCGTCTCGACGTAAAGCGTGGCCATTCAAACCCCAAAGAGTGGCAAAGGCCCCAGGAACGCGGTACCAGCGGGGGCACCACGGCGGAAGACTACGGACCGGTTCGCCGCACCCGACCCCCGAGCGAAAGCAGCGGATGTGAGCCAGGTCCTCGACACACCGCCCCCCACGGCGCCCGCGGCAGGCGAGACGCCCGCGCAGCTGGCCGCCCGGTACGGCCTCTCCGTCAGCGGTGCCCGCCCCTCCCTGCCGGAGTACGTCCGGCAGCTGTGGGCGCGCCGCCACTTCATCACGGCCTTCGCCACCGCCAAACTCACCGCCCAGTACAGCCAGGCGAAGCTCGGCCAGGTGTGGCAGGTGATGACCCCCCTGCTGAACGCGGCGGTCTACTACTTCATCTTCGGCGTGCTGCTCGGCACCAAGCACGGCGTGGCCGACTTCATCCCGTTCCTGGTCACGGGCGTGTTCATCTGGACGTTCACACAGTCCTCGATCATGGCGGGCACCCGCGCGATCTCCGGCAACCTCGGCCTCGTCCGCGCCCTGCACTTCCCGCGCGCCGCGCTGCCCATCTCCTTCGCGCTGCAGCAGCTCCAGCAGTTGCTGTTCTCGATGGCCGCCTTGATCGTGATCCTGCTCAGCTTCGGTGTGCCGCCGGCCCTCTCCTGGCTGCTCGCGGTGCCGGTCCTGGTCCTGCAGTTCACGTTCAACGCGGGCGTCTCCATGGTCATGGCCCGGATGGGCGCGAAGACGCCGGACATCGCGCAGCTGATGCCGTTCCTCCTGCGCACCTGGATGTACGTGTCGGGTGTCATGTGGAGCATCGACTCGATGCTCAAGCACAGCACGTTCCCGCACATCGTGAAGGTGTTCCTGAAGGCCAACCCCGCCGCGGTCTACATCGACCTGATGCGCTTCGCCCTCATCGACAGCTTCCACGCACACCAGCTCCCCCACCATGTGTGGGCCTATGCGGTCGGCTGGGCCCTCCTCGCGGGCGTCGGCGGCTTCATCTACTTCTGGAAGGCTGAGGAGAAGTACGGCCGTGGCTGATTCTGTGAACGACGAGCGGATTCCCACCGTCATCTGCGACGGCGTCGACATCGTCTACCGCGTCAACGGCACCGGCGCCGGCCGGGGCTCCGCCACCGCCGCGCTCAACCGCATACTGCACCGCAAGCAGACGGAGAAGGCGGCGGGCGTGCGCCGGGTACACGCGGTGAAGAACGTCTCCTTCACCGCCTACAAGGGCGAGGCCATCGGCCTGATCGGCACGAACGGCTCCGGCAAGTCGACGCTGCTGCGGGCCGTCGCCGGGCTGCTGCCCGTGGAGAACGGCAAGATCTACACCAACGGGCAGCCCTCCCTGCTCGGCGTGAACGCGGCTCTGATGGGCGACCTGACGGGCGAGCGGAACGTCATCCTGGGCGGCCTCGCGATGGGCATGTCGCGCGAGGAGATCAAGGCCCGCTACCAGGAGATCGTCGACTTCTCCGGCATCAACGAGAAGGGCGACTTCATCACCCTCCCCATGCGGACCTACTCCTCCGGCATGGGCGCCCGGCTGCGCTTCTCGATCGCCGCCGCCAAGGACCACGACGTCCTGCTCATCGACGAGGCGCTGGCCACCGGCGACCGCTCCTTCCAGAGGCGGTCCGAGAAGCGCATCCGCGAACTGCGTGAGCAGGCGGGCACGGTCTTCCTGGTCACCCACAGCAACGCCACGATCCGCGACACCTGCGAGCGGGCGCTGTGGCTGGAGCGCGGCGTGCTGCGCATGGACGGTCCGACCGAGGACGTCCTCGCCGCCTACGAGGATTTCACCAACGGCGACAAGCCGAAGGGCCCGGCCGCCCCCGCCCCGGCGAAGCAGGGCAAGTAACGGCAGTCCGAGCCGCTCCCCCGCCCGGGTGCGGGGGAGCGGCTCGGGCCGGGGCGGACGCCCTCAGCGCAGGACCTCGTACAGCACCTGGCCGTCCGGCCCCGTGGCCATCCGCCGCAGCGCCCCGTCCCCGGGCGGCAGCCCCCCGTCGGACGGCCGTTGCACCACCCAGCGCACCCCGTACGACCGCAGCACCCCGATCCGCTCGCCGCGGGACGCCCCCGCGCCGAAGTACCTCCGCACCGCGGCCTCCCGCGCGCCCGCGTCCGGCATGAAGAAGTCCGGGTACCCCGGCGCCACGGTGTAGGCCCCGTACGCCGGGATCTGCCGCGCCGGGAAGGTCTGGGCCATCACCACGTCCCCGTACCGCACCCACGGCGTGATCCAGCGGTATCCCGGCCACGGCACCTGGTACTTCGCCGCGACCGCGCCCGGCAGGGCGCCACGACCGGTCACGTACCCCACGGTCTGCGCCTGCGTCCACGCCCCGGCGGCCAGCGCACCGGCCAGCAGGACCGCCGCCGCGTTCCGCGGGCGTCCGCGGGCCGCTCCCGCCACCTCCACGGCCACGGCGAGCTGCGCCGGGACGACCGCCGCGGGCAGGGCCCGCCCCCAGGAATAGTGCCCGGTCAGCCCGCCGGCCGTGAACACCAGCGCCCCGAGCAGGAAGAACACCGCCAGCGGGTCCCCCCGGTCCCGCCGCGCCCGTGCCGCGAGCGCCAGGACCCCCAGCAGCACGAGCCAGTAACGGGCCGGCAGGTCCTGGTACAGGGGCTGGTGGATCGACTCGAGCTCGTCGGCCCGGAGCAGCGCGAAGAAGTCGTAGTAGGGCCACAGCACGAGAACGGCCACGCCGAGCGCGGCGCCGGCCGCCAGCCGCGGCAAGGGCCGGCGCCCGGCCCGCGCGCCGACCACCGTGGCCACCGCGCCCAGCGTCGCCACCACTCCGGTGAACTGGTGGCTGAGCAGTATCACCGCCCATATCGCACCGAGTCCGAGGAAGGGCAGCCACCCCGGGGACCCGCCCTTCAGCGCCCGCGTCAGCAGCGCCCATAAGTGGAAGGCCAGCCCCAGCGCGAACACGCTCGGGTAGGCCACCGTCAGCGCGAGGGAGTTGAGCCCGAGGAAGCCGCTCCACTTGAACACGTGCGTGCCCCACAGCAGCACCACGCACAGCAGGGCGAGCGGCGGCGCGAGCGGGTGCGCGCTCAGCGCCCTGACGTACCGCCACACGCCCGTCACCAGCAGCGTCAGCCCGATCAGCGCGCCGATGCGCAGCACGGCCCAGACGGACAGCCCGGTGAGGCGGGCCAGGACCCCGAGGAAGACGGTCCACGGTGAGTAGTACGGGCTCGGCGTGTTCTCGTCGACCAGCGGGTTGCCGGGGTCGAGCAGCCGGTGCCGCAGTCGCTCCACGGTCGCCGCGTGCATGCCGAGGTCGCCGTCCCAGGGCAGCCGGGCGACGACGAGCAGCATCAGCACGACGAGCAGCGCCACCGTCGCCCACAGCAGGACGGGCACGGCACCGGCCGTCCCGCGCCGCGCCCCGACGGGCGCGAGCGGGCCCCAGGGGCCCTTGGCGCCGGCGGCCGCGCCGGGCCCGCTGCTCTCGCCGCTCGGGGCCCCCTTGGCTCTTCCGGCTCCGGCCCCCCGGGGCCCGCCGGTTCTCTCGGCCGCGACGCTCATCGAGTGCCGACGCCGTGCTTCGCCCCGTGCTGGAACACCCACGTCCGGTACACGAGGAAGCGGAACGCCGAGGCCAGCACGATCGACAGCGCCTTCGCGACGTTGGAGCCGAAGGGCCCGTTCATCGAGAGAGTGTCGTAGGCGGCGTAGAACAGCACGCTCTCCATCAGCACCCCGATCCCGCTGAAGACGAAGAACAGCGCGATCTGCCGGCCGGTGCGCGAGGCACGGTCGCGGTAGGCGAAGAAGCGGAAGCCGAGGTAGTTGGTGCCCATGGCGACGACGCTCGCGAGCACGGTCGCCGTCATCGGCGGCCGGCCCAGGCCGTGCAGCAGGCAGTTGAAGACGAGGAAGTTGACCGCGACTCCGCTGCCGCCGACGACCCCGAACTTGGCCACCTCCACCACGAACCGCCGCACCTGGGCAAGCCGGGGAACGGGGGCGGGTGCCGGGATGGGGGTGGGGGTGGGCGCGGGGGGAGCGACGGCCTCGACGGCCGTGCGAACGGCCTGGGGGCGCTGCTCGGCGAGGTTCACAGTCACGGGTACGGGTCCTCCACTGGTCCGGCGATCACGCCAACCCTAGCCGGAATGTCCCGTTTAACGGGAAAGGGTAAGGAGCAGGAGGGAATTCCCCTAAGTCGTGGCAAGAATGCCGGAATCGGCCGCCTGATGGCAGATCGTCCCCGGGCACGGCGAGGGGGCGCCCCGTCCTCCTGGGGCGCCCCCTTGCCGTACCGGATCCGGCGTGACTAGCCGTGCGACCTCAGCAGCGTCCGCATGGTGCGCATCGCGACCGACAGGTTCGCGAGATCGAACGAATCCGAGGTCGCGATCTCGTCGAGAGTCGTGCGCGCCCTTCCCAGGATCGCCGCGTTCCGCTCCTGCCACGCCTGGAAGCGCTGCTCCGGCGTGGAGCTGCCGTTGCCCACCGCCAGGACGTCGGCGGTCAGGCCCGCGTGGGCCGCGTAGAGGTCCTCACGGATCGCCGCGCGCGCCATCGACTGCCACCGGTCGGCGCGCGGCAGTTCGATGATGCGGTCCATGAGCTGGGTGATCCGCAGCCGGTCGGCGAGGTCGTAGTAGACCTCGGCGACGGCCATCGGGTCCTTGCCCATGCGGTCGGCCACCGAGACGATGTCGAGCGCCGGGAAGGCGGAGGAGAACCCGGCCACCCGCGTGGCGAGTTCGTCCGTGACGCCGGCGCCCGTCAGCTCGTCGTAGATCTTCTGCCACCACTCCAGGTCCGCGCCGCGCAGCAGCTTGGGCAGCTCGCTCCACACCTGCTCGACCCGGTCCTTGAAGAACGCGATCGTCTCGCCGAGTTCCAGCGGCTGCGGCCGGTTGTTGAGCAGCCAGCGCGTGCCGCGTTCGACCAGCCGGCGGGAGTGCAGGCGGATACGGGTCTGGACGGCCGCGTCGACCTGGTTGTCGAGGGCCTCGACCGCGTCCCACACCGCGCTCGAGTGGAAGATCGCGCGGCCCGCGGTCTGCGCCCTGACGATCTCCTCCAGCGAGGCGCCCGTCTCCTCGCGGAGGCGGTGCAGGAAGCTCGTACCGCCCGTGTTGACGGTGTCGTTGACCAGGACGGTCGTCACGATCTCACGACGCAGCGCATGGGTGTCGATCTGCTCGGTGAACCTCTCGCGCAGCGCCGTCGGGAAGTACGCGTGCAGCAGGCTTCGCAGATACGGGTCGTCGGGCAGCGTCGTGTCGAGCAGCTCCCTGGAGACGGTGATCTTCGTGTACGCCAGCAGGACGGCCGTCTCCGGACCGGTCAGCCCGTGCCCGGTGCCCAGCCGTTCACGGATCTGCCGGTCGGTGGGCAGGAACTCCAGCGCCCGGTCCAGGTGGCCCTCGCGCACCAGGTGGCGGATGAACCGCTGCTGCGCGTGCAGCATGTCCTTCGACTGGGACAGGGCGTTGGCGATCGCCACGTTCTGCGCGTAGTTGTTGCGCAGCACCAGGGCGCCCACCTCGTCGGTCATCTCGGCCAGCAGCTGGTTGCGCTGCTTGACCGTCAGATCACCGTTGGCCACGACCGCGTTGAGCAGGATCTTGATGTTCACCTCGTGGTCGGAGGTGTCCACGCCCGCGCTGTTGTCGATCGCATCGTTGTTGACCTTGCCGCCGTGCTGGGCGAACTCGATACGGCCCAGCTGGGTCAGCCCCAGGTTGCCGCCCTCGCCGACGACGTTGACCCGCAGGTCGCTGCCGTCCACGCGGATGGCGTCGTTGGCCTTGTCGCCGACGTCCGCGTGCGTCTCCGTCGACGCCTTCACATACGTGCCGATGCCGCCGTTCCACAGCAGGTCCACCGGCGCCGTGAGGATCGCCTTCATCAGGTCGGCCGGCGTCATCTTGGTGACGCCGGAGTCGATGCCGAGCGCCTCGCGGATGTGCCCGTTGAGCTGGATCGCCTTGGCCCCGCGGGGGAACACGCCGCCGCCGGCCGACAGCAGCTCGGTGTTGTAGTCGGCCCAGGAGGAGCGCGGCATGTCGAACAGCCGGCGGCGCTCCGCGTACGAGGTCTCCGCGTCCGGGTTCGGATCGATGAAGATGTGCCGGTGGTCGAAGGCCGCGACCAGGCGGATGTGCTCGGACAGCAGCATGCCGTTGCCGAACACGTCACCGGACATGTCGCCGATGCCGACCACGGTGAAGTCCTCGGTCTGGGTGTCCACTCCCAGCTCCCGGAAGTGCCTCTTCACGGACTCCCAGGCGCCGCGGGCGGTGATGCCCATGCCCTTGTGGTCGTAGCCGGCGGAGCCGCCGGAGGCGAAGGCGTCGCCGAGCCAGAAGTGGTACTTCTCGGCGACCTCGTTGGCGATGTCCGAGAACGTCGCCGTGCCCTTGTCGGCCGCGACCACGAGGTAGGTGTCCTCGCCGTCGTGCCGGACGACGGCCGGCGGCGGCACGACCTCACCGGCCACCATGTTGTCGGTGATGTCGAGCAGCGCCGAGATGAACGTCCGGTAGCTGCGGATGCCCTCGGCGAGCCACGCGTCGCGGTCCACAGCCGGGTCCGGCAGCTGCTTGGCGACGAAACCGCCCTTGGCGCCGACCGGCACGATGACGGTGTTCTTCACCATCTGCGCCTTGACCAGGCCGAGGATCTCGGTCCGGAAGTCCTCGCGCCGGTCGGACCAGCGCAGCCCGCCTCGCGCGACCTTGCCGAAGCGCAGGTGCACGCCCTCGACGCGCGGCGAGTACACCCAGATCTCGTAGGCGGGACGCGGCGCCGGCAGGTCCGGGATGACCTGCGGGTCGAACTTCATGGAGACGTAGTCGTGCGGTGTGCCGACCGGCTCCTCCTGGAAGAAGTTGGTGCGCAGGGTCGCCTTGATGACGGTGAGGAAGGACCGCAGGATCCGGTCCTCGTCGAGCGAGGCGACCTGGTCGAGCGCGGCCTCCAGCTCCTCCAGGAGAGCGTCGGTCAGCTCCAGGCCGGCCCGCTGCCGCTCGGGCGACATCCGCGCCTCGAAGAGCGAGACCAGCAGCCGGGTGGTGTGGACGTTGTTCCGGAGGGTGTCCTCCATGTAGTCCTGGCTGAACGTGGAACCGGCCTGGCGCAGGTACTTGGCGTACGCCCGCAGCACCATCGCCTGGCGCCAGGTCAGTCCGGCGCTCAGCACCAGGGAGTTGAAGCCGTCGTTCTCGGCCTGCCCGGTCCAGGTGGCGGCGAACGCGTCCTGGAACCGCTCGCGGCCGTCGTCGCCGAGGTAGTCGCCGCTGCCGGACAGCGCCCCGGGCAGGCGCAGACCGAAGTCGTAGATCCACGCCGTCGTGCGGTCCGCGCAGCGCAGTTCGTACGGGCGCTCGTCGGTGACCTCCACGCCGAGCCGCTGGAGCACGGGCAGGACGGCGGAGAGGGAGATGGAGTCGCCCCTGCGGTAGATCTTGAAGCGGCGCTCGCCGGGGCCGGCGCCCACGGGCTCGTACAGGCTGAGGGCGAAGTTCCTGCCGCCCTCCTCGTCACCGAGCCGCTCGAGGTGGACGAGGTCGGCGACCGCGGCGCGCGGGGTGTGGTCGGCCTTGTAGCCCTCGGTGAAGGCGTTGGCGTAGCGCCGCAGCAGCTCGGCGGCGCGCTCCTCGCCGCACTCGGCGTTCAGCGCCTCGGCGAAGCCGTCGGCCCAGGAGCGGGCGGCCTCCACGAGCCGCGCCTCGATGCGCTCCTTGTCGGAGTCGGACAGCTGCGGCAGCTCCGTGCCCGGCGGGACACGGACCACGAAGTGCAGCCGGGAGAGGATCGACTCTGTGTTCCAGGCCGTGAAGTCGACGCTGGTGCCGCCGAGTTCCTCCTTCAGGATGTCGATGATCCGCAGCCGGACGACCGTGGTGTAGCGGTCGCGCGGCAGGTAGACGAGGGCCGAGTAGTAGCGCCCGTACTCGTCCTGGCGCAGGTAGAGGCGCAGGCGTCGCCGTTCCTGGAGGTAGAGGACGGAGGTGACGATCGACTGCAGCTCGCGGGCTGGCGTCTGGAACAGCTCGTCGCGCGGGTAGGTCTCCATGATCTGGAGCAGGTCGCGGCCGTCGTGGCTGTGGGGCGAGAGCCCGGCGCCCTTGAGGACCTCGTCGACCTTGCGCCGGACGACGGGCACGCGGCGCACGGACTCGGTGTAGGCGGCGGACGAGAACAGGCCGAGGAAGCGGCGCTCGCCGACGACGTCGCCGTTCTCGTCGAACTTCTTCACGCCGACGTAGTCGAGGTACGACGGCCGGTGCACGGTCGCCCGGCTGTTGGCCTTGGTGAGGACCAGCAGCTTGTGCTCGCGGGCCTTGGCGCGGGCGTCGGCGGGCAGCCGCTCGAAGGACGGGCTGACCGGGTGGCTGTCCTCGCCGGCGTGGTGCGGGTCGGAGCGCAGGATGCCGAGGCCGGTGCCGGGCACGGCGGCCAGCGAGTCGTCCTCGCGGAGCTGGTACTCGCGGTAGCCGAGGAAGGTGAAGTGGTCGCTGGCCAGCCAGCGCAGCAGCTCGCGGGCCTCCTCGCGCTCCACGTCGGGCAGGTCCCGGGGCATGGGTTCCGTCGGAATGCCCTCGGCGATCCGCACCGCGGCGTCGCGCATCTTCTCCCAGTCCTCGACCGACTCGCGGACGTCGGACAGGACGCGCAGCAGATCGGCGGTGATCTGCTTGAGGTCGGCGCGGTCGGTCTCGCGGTCGATCTCGACGTGGATCCAGGACTCCAGGTGGGCGTCGTGCGGCAACTCCCCGTCGGGCACGGCGGGCAGCACCTCGAGGAGCTTGCCGGTCAGATCGCGGCGGACGACGAACTGCGGGTGGATGACGACGTGGATGCCCCGCCCCTGACGCGACAGCTCGTTCGTCACGGAGTCGACGAGGAACGGCATGTCGTCGGTCACGACCTCGACGACGGAGTGGCTGCACGTCCAGCCGTTCTCCTCGATGGTCGGGGTGTGCACCCGTACGTTGGCCGTGCCCTGCGGGCGCATCTCGGCCATTCTGTAGTGCGAGAAAGCCGCGCCGAAGATGTCCACCGGGTCGCAGGCGGCTAGATCCTCGGGGGCGGTGTGCAGGAAGTAGCGCTGGAGGAACGCGAGCACGGTGTCCCGGTCGGGGGTGCCCTCGCCCGTCGTCCCAGTCGGTAGATACCCCCCGACCGGGCTGTTCTCAGCTACCCGAGCGGCCCTCTCCAGCAGCTCGGCCTTGGCTTCGTCCAGCTTGGTCTGCATTGTCCTCTGGCTCCTGTCGCGCGCCGTTGCGTGACGTAGAAGGAAGTACGGTCTCTTCTCCGACGTAACGCCGCGACGCGGGGTGTCCGGTCTGCTTCGACGCTATGCCGCATGGAGAGATCGGCGGGGTGTTATCGGCCATGTACGGTGCCCTGGGCGGCTGTGACGCTGCTCTCGGCGCTCTGTGCGCCTCCCGCGTCCCCGGCGCCCCGGTGACTCCCGCGGGCGCCTGCGGCGCCCTTCCCGAACGGCCCCGCCTGCGAAGACCAGCGACCGCCGCCCGGTCACGGATGTCTTCCGTGGTCACCGGGCGCAGGGCAGGGACGACGATGTCCCCGCGAGGTATCGCGCTGATCACGCCACAAGGCTATCGCTCTGGACGGGGGGCACGTCATGAGCCGTATGTGTACAAAACCAGGGGTCGAACTTTGACGTTCTGCACAGGAGCATCGGGGGCACCGCTGTGCGGGGCACTCGGTGGGAGCATGACCCTACGAACAGTGCGCGGCCCCTTGGCAAGGGCGTCGGCGTCAGGCACGTTGCCCGAAGCACCCGACCGCACGATCGAGGAGAGCCCGGCGAACATGGCGCAGAAGATTTTGATCGTCACCGGCGACGCGGCGGAATCACTGGAGGTTCTCTACCCCTACCAGCGCCTGCGCGAGGAGGGCTACGAGGTGCACATCGCGGCCCCCTCCCGCAAGAAGCTCCGCTTCGTGGTCCACGACTTCGAACCCGGCTTCGACACCTACACCGAGAAACCCGGCTACACCTGGCCCGCCGACCTGGCCTTCTCCGAGGTCGACCCCGGTGAGTACGTCGCCCTCGTCATCCCCGGCGGGCGCGCCCCGGAGTATCTGCGCAACGATCCCGAGCTCCGCAAGATCCTCAAGTCGTTCTTCGACGCCGACAAGCCGGTCGCCCAGATCTGCCACGGCCCGCTGCTCACGGCCGCGGCCGACGCCCTGCGGGGGCGGCGCGTCACGGCGTACCCGGCCCTGGAGCTGGACATGCAGGCGGCCGGTGCCACCTTCCAGGACGCCGAGGCGGTCGTCGACGGCACCCTGGTCTCCTCCCGCGCCTGGCCGGACCACTCCCGCTGGATGCGCGAGTTCCTGACCGTCCTGCGGGCCAAGGCACCCGTGACCTGACGAGGCACCTCAGGCGGGGTGCGGCTGCCCCCGGGGGCAGCCGCACCCCGCCTGACGCCTCACGCCGCCAGACGCTCGGCCTCCTCGACCGCCTCCTCCAGCGTGTCGACCACCGGGACGCCGGCCTGCTCCAGGCTCGCCCGGCTGTGGGAGCCGCCGGTGTAGAGAACGGCCCGCGCCCCGACGTGCCGGGCCGCGACCGCGTCGTCCGCGGCGTCCCCGATCACCACCGTGCGGGACGGCTCCACGCCGGCGAGCGCGCGTATGTGCCGGACCATGTGCTCGGCCTTGCTGCCGCCCGAGGGACCGGTCCGCCCCTCCACCCGTACGAAATGCGTCTCGATCCCGAACCCCCGGACCAGCGGGACGAGTTCCTCGTGCACATACATGCTCAGGAGCGACTGGCTGCGGCCCGCCGACCGCCACTCCGCCAGCAGCTCCGTCGCGCCCGCGGTGAGCCCGCAGGTGAGCCGGTGTTCCGCGTAGTACCGGTGGAAGGTCTCGTCCATGACCTCCCACTCGGTGTCCGTCGGCAGCCGCCCCATCAGCCGCTCGTAGAACTTCGGCACCGGCACGCAGTACAGCGCCCGGTACCGCTCCAGCGTGATCGGCTCCAGCCCCAGCTCGGCGAACGCCGCGTTCGTCGCCCCGATGATCGCGTCATTGTCGTGGAACAGCGTCCCGTTCCAGTCCCAGACGATGTGCGCGTTTCCGTACGTCCCCATGTCAGAAAACGTACCCGCCGCCACTGACAATCACCGGGGGATCCGCACCGGGCACCGGGCCGCTGCCCCGGACAACGCCCGGTCAGTCGCCCAGTCCCACCAGATTCGGGATCTCCTGGGTCGCATACCAGAGCAGTTCGTGGTCGTCGGCGCCGTCCACGACGAACCGCGCGTCGTCGTCCCCGCGGTCGGCCGCCTCCAGCGCCCGGGCCGCCGCGGTCACATCCGCCTCCGCCTCCGCGGCGTCCACGTGCACCGCGGCCGCCTTGGCCAGCAGGACGGCCCCGGCGACACGCACCTCACCGAGTGCCGCCGGATCGAGGCCCCGGTCGGGATCCGCCATCGCCGCGCCGTCCGGCACGTCGACCGCGACGACGATCCGCCGCCGGGGCGCCTCGGGGTCCGCCGCGAGCAGTCGCAGGGAGGCCAGCGCCGCCCGGCTCAGGGCCGCGTACTCCAGTTCCTCGATGTCGTCGGAGAGGTACCACTCGCGCAGCGCGGGCGTGACGGCATACGCGACGACCGGTCCCGCGCCCAGCTCGCCCGTCTTGTACGCCTCGGCGAGACCGGGGAGGGTCAGGGGGACGTAGACGCGCATGACGAGCCGCTTTCGTAGTGGGTCAGGGCTGCCGGACGGCCCGGAAAGGCTGTGAAGGCCCCTCGGAGACCGTTCCCGCGCCTCCGGCGAGTCACCCCAGGATACGTGCGGCCGTCCCCCTTCGGGGCCCGCACACCGCCTTCGCGACGTCAACGGGGACGCTCACGGATCACCCGGTACGCCCCCGCCGCCCCACGGATTCGCGGCGCCCGCTCACCCTGATAGGCGAACCGTCCCGCGGCCACGACACGTACCCCGCTTCCTTGCGGGCACCGTCCCGCGCCTCGTACAAGATCCCCACCGAAAGTTACCAACCGGTATCGACCGGTCCGGCGAAACGGGGACCCCCATGAACAAGGTGATGACCAGGAACAGGGCGACGACCGCGGGGAGGCGGAGCCCGGGCGGACGCCCACCGGTCCGCCACGACACCCGCCGCCCGGGCGGCGCTCCCCGCCGTACGGCACCGGACCGCGGCACACCCCGGGCGGCGGCGCCCGGCACGCACGGCCGTACCTCGCCGGCACCCCGGCCCCGCCCCACCGATGTCTTCGCCGACCGCCTCCTGTCCGTGCTGAGCGGCCGGCGGCCGGTGCACAGCATGCTCGGGCACACCGCCGGCCGGGCCTACGACCAGCTGGCCCGGCTCGCCGAGCGCGGCCCGCTGCGCACCCGCGGAACCCGTCCGGTCGTCCGCGACATCGGCTACTACGTCCCGCGTCCCGGCGCCGTCGAGGCGTTCGCCCGCATCGGCGCGGGCGATCAGCTGCGTGCGATGGCGTTCCGCCTGGAGTGCGGCCCCGACCACCGCTGGCGGTGCACGGCCGTGGAGCTGGGCGAGCCGCGGACGCCCCTGCCGGACGACGACTGACGCCGACGATGCGGAGGGGCCGGACACCCACCCGGGTGCCCGGCCCCTCACGACGGCGCTGTCGCCGACGTCACCGTCACTTCTTGCGGCGGCGCCCGCCCTTCGCCTGCTTGCGGCGCTCCGCGCGCGTGAGGCCGTCCGCCTCCGAGCGCACCGGCTCGCCGTCGCTGGTGAAGTCACCCTCGACGATCCCGCCCTCGCCGTCCACGGTCGGCGCGGAGAAGTGCAGCCGCTCGCGGCGCTGCGGGGCTTCGAGCCCCTTGGCACGGATCTCCGGGCGGGCCGCCTGGGCGGCCACCGCCTCCTCCTTCTCCAGGGAGGGCTTGGCCTCCTCGACGGGGACCTCCTCGACCTGCTGCTCGACCTGGACCTCCAGGTTGAACAGATAGCCGACGGACTCCTCCTTGATGCCGTCCATCATCGCGGTGAACATGTCGAAGCCCTCGCGCTGGTACTCGACCAGCGGGTCCTTCTGCGCCATCGCGCGCAGGCCGATGCCCTCCTGGAGGTAGTCCATCTCGTAGAGGTGCTCGCGCCACTTGCGGTCCAGGACCGACAGCACGACCCGGCGCTCCAGCTCGCGCATGATCTCCGAACCGAGCTGCGCCTCACGCTGTTCGTACTGCTCGTGGATGTCGTCCTTGATGGACTCGGCGATGAAATCGGCGGTCAGCCCGGCCCGGTCGCCGGCCGCGTCCTCCAGTTCCTCGATGGTGACCCTCACCGGGTAGAGCTGCTTGAAGGCGCCCCACAGCCGGTCCAGGTCCCACTCCTCGGCGAAGCCCTCGGAGGTCTCGGCGGCGACGTACGCGTCGATCGTGCCGTCCATGAAGTGCTGGATCTGCTCCTGCAGGTCCTCGCCCTCCAGGACGCGGCGCCGCTCGCCGTAGATGACCTCACGCTGCCGGTTGAGGACCTCGTCGTACTTGAGGACGTTCTTCCGGGTCTCGAAGTTCTGCGTCTCCACCTGCGACTGGGCGGACGCGATCGCGCGCGTGACCATCTTGTTCTCGATCGGCACGTCGTCCGGGACGTTCGCCATCGACATCACGCGCTCGACCATCTGGGCCTTGAACAGGCGCATCAGGTCGTCGCCCAGGGAGAGGTAGAAGCGGGACTCGCCGGGGTCGCCCTGACGGCCGGAGCGGCCGCGCAGCTGGTTGTCGATACGGCGGGACTCGTGGCGCTCCGTGCCCAGGACGTAGAGGCCGCCCAGGGTCTCGACCTCGTCCTTCTCGGCCTTGACCGCCTGCTCGGCCTTCTCCAGGGCGGCGGGCAGCGCCGCGGCCCACTCCTCGATGTGCTCCTCCGGGTCGAGCCCGCGCTGGCGCAGCTCGGCCTCGGCCAGGTCCTCGGGGTTGCCGCCGAGCTTGATGTCCGTACCACGGCCGGCCATGTTCGTGGCGACGGTGACGGCGCCCCTGCGGCCGGCCTGGGCGACGATCACGGCCTCGCGGTCGTGCTGCTTCGCGTTCAGCACCTCGTGCTGGATACCGCGCTTGCTCAGCTGCTGGGACAGGTACTCCGACTTCTCGACCGAGGTCGTGCCGACGAGGATCGGCTGGCCCTTCTCGTGCTTGTCGGCGATGTCGTCGACGACCGCCTCGAACTTCGCGACCTCGGTGCGGTAGATCAGGTCCGACTGGTCCTTGCGGACCATCGGCCGGTTGGTCGGGATCGGGACCACGCCGAGCTTGTAGATCTGGTGGAACTCGGCGGCCTCGGTCATCGCCGTACCGGTCATGCCGGAGAGCTTCTTGTAGAGGCGGAAGAAGTTCTGGAGGGTGATCGTGGCGAGCGTCTGGTTCTCGTCCTTGATGTCCACCCCCTCCTTGGCCTCGATCGCCTGGTGCATGCCCTCGTTGTAGCGGCGGCCGGCGAGGATACGGCCCGTGTGCTCGTCGACGATCATGACCTCGCCGTCGATGACGACGTAGTCCTTGTCGCGCTTGAAGAGCTCCTTGGCCTTGATCGCGTTGTTCAGGTAACCCACCAGCGGGGTGTTCACCGACTCGTAGAGGTTGTCGATGCCCAGCCAGTCCTCGACCTTGGAGACGCCGGACTCGTGGATGGCGACCGTGCGCTTCTTCTCGTCGACGTCGTAGTCGCCGGTCTCCTCGACGCCCTTCAGCGGGTTGCCCGCCTCGCCGCGCTTGAGGCGCGTGACCAGCTTGGCGAAGTCGCCGTACCACTTGGTGGCCTGGTCGGCCGGGCCGGAGATGATCAGCGGCGTACGGGCCTCGTCGATGAGGATGGAGTCGACCTCGTCGACGATGGCGAAGTTGTGGCCGCGCTGGACCAGTTCCTCCTTCGACCACGCCATGTTGTCGCG
The DNA here is from genome assembly GCF_055632315.1 of Streptomyces sp. PSU-S4-23. Taxonomy (NCBI): domain Bacteria; kingdom Bacillati; phylum Actinomycetota; class Actinomycetes; order Kitasatosporales; family Streptomycetaceae; genus Streptomyces; species Streptomyces sp. PSU-S4-23. Next base: position 3,437,028 of record NZ_JBVMUU010000002.1, read on the forward strand.
GAGGTAGTCGAAGCCGAACTCGTTGTTCGTGCCGTAGGTGATGTCGCAGGCGTACTGCTCGCGGCGCTGGGCGGGGGTCATGTTGGCCAGGATGCAGCCGACACTCAGGCCCAGGAGCTTGTGGACGCGGCCCATCATCTCGGAGTCGCGCTCGGCCAGGTAGTCGTTGACCGTGACGATGTGGACGCCGTCTCCGGAAATGGCGTTCAGATAGGCGGGCAGCGTGCCGACCAGGGTCTTGCCCTCACCGGTCTTCATCTCGGCGACATAGCCGAGGTGCAGCGCGGCGCCACCCATCATCTGCACGTCGTAGTGCCGCTGGCCGAGGACGCGCTTGGCGGCCTCGCGCACGGTGGCGAACGCCTCGGGGAGCAGGTCGTCCAGGCTCTCGCCGTCGGCGTACCGCTGCTTGTACTCGTCGGTGAGAGCGCGCAGCTCGGCGTCGGAGAGGTCGATGAAGTCCTCTTCGATGGAGTTGACCTGGTCCGCGATGCGGTGCAGCTTGCGCAGGATCTTGCCTTCGCCTGCACGCATGATCTTCGAGAGGACGGACACGGGGGTTTGTCTCCTTGCCGTTCGGGCCTGGGACGGTCGGTTACATATGACAGCTTGAGCAACGGCCATCGTAAGCGAGGACCCCGCCACGCCGGGAGGTCTGCCGTCGACAGCCACTAGGACAACGGACGGGCGTCTCGGAAGGTGCCGCGTCGACGCTACGAATTGTCACGAGGGTCTCACGCAGTGACACGTGACACCGGTGGTCCGGCCCGGTGGTGCCGGCGCCCCGGCACGAAAAGTCATGGCGTCGCGGCGGACGGCCCAGCAGAATCGGGCGATGGACCCCGTCAGCCTGACCACCGACCGTCTCCTGTTGCGCACCGTGGGCCCGTCGGACGTCGAAGCGGTGTACGAAGCCGCCCAGGATCCCGACATCCAGCGCTGGACCACGATCCCGTCCCCGTATCTGCGCGAGCACGCGGAGGGGTTCGTCCGGCAGATGGTGCCCGACGGCTGGGAGGACGCGTCGATGTTCACGTTCGGCGTGTTCCTCCCCTCCGGGGAGCTGGTGGGCATGCTCGGGCTGACGATGCGCTCGCTGGGCGTCGCCGAGGTGGGCTTCTGGACGGCGAAGGAACACCGGGGCAACGGCTACATCACGGAGGCGACACTGGCCGCGTCCCGCTGGGCCTTCACACGGATGTCCATCGACCGCGTGGAGTGGCGTGCCGAGGTGGGCAACGCGGGCTCCCGCGCGGTCGCGGAACGCGCGGGCTTCACCGTCGAGGGCACCCTGCGCTCCGCGATCAACAACAAGGGGGTGCGCCGGGACTGCTGGGTGGGCTCCCTGCTGCCGTCGGACCTGGGCCTGCCGTCGGCGGCGCCGTATCTGCCGGCACGGCCGTAGCGGGCCGCACCCGCCGCGTCCCGCGCCCGCGTCGGCCGCCGTTGTCAGTGGCACCCCCTACCGTGTCAGCATGCCGAGTCTCCCGCGTCCCACCACCGAACTGTCCGCCGACGAGGCCCGCCGTATCGCCCTGCGGGCCCAGGGCCTCCTCGGCGCCCCCGACCGCAGGGCCGGCGTGCGCGGCGTCCTGCGCCACCTCGGCGCGGTCCAGCTCGACACCATCTCGGTCCTCGCCCGCTCCCACGAACTCATCCCTTACGCCCGCCTGGGAGCCATAGGCCGCAAGGCGGTCGACTCGGCGTACTGGACGCCGTCGGACGGCGCCGCCCCGGCGCCCCACGCGTTCGAGTACTGGTCCCACGCCGCCTGCGTCCTGCCCATCGAGGAGTGGCCCCACTTCGCCTTCCGCCGCCGCGCCTACCGCTCCCGCCCGCACTGGAACCACCCGCTCCCGGACGGGGTCTACGACCAGGTCGTCAAGCAGCTGCGCACGGAAGGCCCCCTGACCGCCACGGACTTGGGCGGCGCGAAGAACACCAGCGAGTGGTGGGACTGGTCCGGCACCAAGGTGGCCGTGGAGCGCGCGCTGATGTACGGCGAGGTGGTGTGCGTCGAGCGCCGGGGCTGGAAGCGGGTGTACGACCTCGCCGAGCGCGCCGTCCCCCCGGAGCTCCTCCACGACGACCTGGACGACGCCGAGTGCCTGCGCCGTCTCGTCCGCCTCGCCGGCCAGTCCCTCGGCGTGGGCACGCGCGCGGACATCGCGGACTACCACCGTCTCAAGGGCGAGCAGGTGGAGGCGATGATCGCGGACTCGGGCCTGGTCCCGGTGACGGTCGAGGGCTGGGGCAAGCCGGCGTGGGCGGACCCGGAGGCACTGCGGACCCCGCCCCGCGGCCGCCACCGTACGACGCTCCTGTCGCCCTTCGACTCCCTGGTCTGGGAGCGGGCCCGCACGGAGCGGATCTTCGGCTTCACGCACCGGCTGGAGGCGTACGTCCCCAAGCCCAAGCGGATCTACGGCTACTTCGCGATGCCGGTCCTGGCCGGCGGCCGGCTGGTCGGCCGGGTGGACCCCGCGCGCGAGGGCCGCACGCTGGTCGCCAAGCAGGTCACCCTGGACGGCTCCCGGGCGGTTCCGGCGGTGGCCCAGGCCCTGCTGGAGGCGGCGGCCTGGGTGGACTGCACGAACGTACGCGTGGAGCGGGTGGACGCCCCCGCTCTGCGGGAGCCGTTGATCCGCGAGCTGGACCGCGCCCTGGGCTGATGCCGGGAGCCCTCTCCCGGGGGACCCGTCCCGCTAGCGGATCTCCAGGATCTTCTCCCGCATCGCGTAGACCACCGCTTCCATCCTGGAGTGCAGCTGCAGCTTCTCCAGGATGTTGCGCACATGGTTCTTCACGGTGTTCTCGGAGATGAACAACTCCTTGGCGATGTCCCGGTTGTTCATTCCGGTGGCGACCAGCTTGAGGACCTCGAGCTCCCGGTCGGTGAGCCGCGGCGCCGGGACCAGCCGGCGCTCGTCGGTCCGCTGGATCATCGACTTGAACTCGGTGAGGAGTTTGGACGCCATGGAGGGACTGATCTGCGACTGCCCGTCGGCGACGGCGCGAATGGCCGTGGCGACCTCGTCCGTGGAGATCTCCTTGAGGAGGTACCCGGTCGCACCGGCCTTGATCGCGTCGTAGAGGTCGGCCTCCTCGTCGCTGATGGTCAGCATGATGATCTTTGCGCTGGGCGCCACCTCCTTGATGGAGGTGCACGCCTCGATCCCGCCCCGTTTGGGCATCCGCACGTCCATCAGCACGATGTCGGGCAGCAGGTCGGCCGCCTTGTCGACGGCCTCCGCGCCGTCCCCGGCCTCACCGACGACCTGGATGTCCTCCTCGGCTGCGAGCACGATCTCCAGTCCGCGCCGGAAGAGGGCGTGGTCGTCCACGACGAGGACGCGGATGGGCTCCTTGCGTGGAGAGCCCGCCTCCGGGCCCATGCCGACGACGCCGTCGTCGGCATCCTCATCACGCATCGGTCCGAAGCTGTCCGCCATCGTTCCTCCCCCTGAAGGCTGTGGCCTGTGGTCCCGAGCCATCGCCAACCCAAGGCAACGGCCCACCGGTTGAGCCGTTGTGGCCATGATTCCATGCCGAGGCGACAGTCAGGTGACAGAGCACGGAGCGAAGTGGTCGCACACCGGTGCCCCTGGGGGCGCACGGGCTCACCAGGGGCACCGGGTACAGCGATCACCCGGCGGGGTCAGCCGCCGGCCCCTCCGTCCGCGGTGGCCGCCTCGGCCACCATCTGGTCGGTGCTGAGGTGGATGACACCGTAGTCGTAGGCGTGCCGGCGGTAGACGACGCTGGGTTGCTTGGTCTCGGAGTCGACGAACAGATAGAAGTCGTGCCCGACCAGCTCCATTTCATAAAGAGCCTGGTCGAGTGACATCGGGGACGCGACGTGGATCTTCTCCCGGACGACGAGAGGGCCTTCGCCCTTCACCTCGAGGGGGCCGATCTTCCTGGTCGGCACCGCCTCCGGTTCCTCTTCCGACACGACGCCGCCGTTGCCGTTGAGCGTCGCGGCGCCCGGGACGTGGTGGGGGACTTCGGCGGCCGAGATCCTGCGGACTCCGCGGCGGGTGTGGCGCTTGTCGTGCTGCTTGCGCAGCCGCGCCTCCAGCTTCTCCGCCGCCAGATCGAGTGCCGCGTAGGGATCGCTGGCCGCTGCCTCCGCCCGGATCACCGGACCGCGGGAGCGGAGGGTGATCTCCACTCGGTCGGAACGGTCGGCCTGTCGGGGGTTGGGCTCCTTGGACACCTCGACGTCCAGGCTGATCACCTTGCCATCGAGCTTCTGGATCTTCTCCAGCTTCAGCTTCTCGGCCACGTGCTTCCGGAACCGCTCGGGCACCTCGGTCTTGCGGCCCTTGACGACGATGTCCACGCAGAACTCCGTTCCCGGATCGCTCCGCATCCCTGGCGGAGCATCTCCCTTGTGCACCAGGCTCCGGTGAGCCCCGGAACCTCGGACTCGGTGACTTCCACCTCCTCCTCCCCCGCGGGCGAGTTCGCCACCCCACCACTACGGGTGATAAAGGAAAACCCGCAGCAGGGCACTGGAATATGAGGGGATGGCCTGCGCCTTTCCCTCACAACCGAACATATCTCGCCCGGGCTGATGTCGTCACCCTCTACCGCCGCGTACCTCCGTTCAGGCGAATTGACCTGCTCATTACCTGCAACGACCCGACTTCGGGGTCAGTTCCGATTCGTTTCGAAGGAACCCGGCGAGGCGGCCACCACCGCCGCACGGATCCCGTACCCGGGGCCGTTCCCGGCAGCCGTCCCGTGCGGCGCGCCCCTCCCGTGCGCCCGTACCGTCCCCCACCCGCTCCTCCGTTCCCCCCTTGTTTCCCCGGCCGCGCGCGCATATACCCCGGGGTCCGCCCGCCACGGGTCCGCGAGCGCGGCGCGCAGGGCACGGGCCGCCTCCGCCAGCGAGGCGCCCGTCGTCATCAGGTCGTCGACGAGCACGACCCGCCCGCCGGCCAGCAGCGGACCGCACCCCGCCGCCACTTCCAGCGCGCCCGCGAGATTGGCCAGTCGCCGGCCGGAGTCGAGCCCCGACTGGTCGGCCACGGTCCGCCGCTGCCGCAGCACGGCCGCCACCCGGGCCGTCGTCCCGGCGCGGCGCAGTCCTCCCGCCGCCGCGAGCGCGATCCGCCGCGTGGGGTCGTGCCCCCGGGCCCGCACAGCCCGCCGCGAGGAGGGCACGGGCACGAGCAGCACGGGTCCCACGGGTGGCGCCGACGACTCGGACGGCACGGGTGGCACGGGTGGCATCGGTGTGAACAGCCGGCCGGTACCCGTCCCGGCCGCCGCTTCGCCCAGCCCCGCCCGCACGGCGCCGGCCAGAGCCGTCCCCAGCGGACCCGCGAGTGTCAGCGCGCCCCGCTCCTTGTGGGCCAGGAGCAGGGAGCGCACGGCACCCTCGTACGGCGCGGCGGCGTGCGCCACGGGCAGGCCCGCCGGCTCCGGCACCGGTCGCACCCGGCGCGGTGCGGTGGCGTGGAGGGCGGCGCGGCACTCCGGGCAGAGCACCGTGCGCGGCCTCCCGCAGCCTTCGCACGCGGCCGGCAGCACCAGGTCGGTGAGGTCCTGCCACCACCCCCGCATGTCCACCACTGTGCCGGGCTCCGCGGCGGCCCGCCAGCCCTGTGGACAACGCCCGGGCACCCGCGGGCCACGCCGTGCCCGGGGGCGCTCACCCCGGATAGACCGGGGCCGTCCCCGCCTTGACCACCTTCTGCCACTGCGCCCCGGCAGACAGCCGTACGATCCCGTCCTCCGAGTACGCCACCAACGGCAGCCGCTCGTCCTCGGACGCCGCGATCTGCTTCACGCCCGTCAGCGACGCCGGAGGGTTGCCCGTCGGCGTGGAACCGTCGACCTGCACATAGCGGATCTGCTGCACCCCGCCGGCCTCGCTCCCGACCAGCACGAGCCGGCTGTCACCGGCCCACGACATGGCCGTGACCTCCTCCAACTGCGGGGTCACCGAGTGCAGTCCGAGGATCGACACACTGGGCCGCCCGCCGGTCCCGCTCTCCCGCTGCACGCGCCCGATCCGCAGCGACGTCGTGCCGCCCTTCTCCACGATCAGCGCGATCCGGACCCCGTCGGCGGCCACCCGCACCGCGTCCACGCGCCCGTCGAGGCTCGGCGTACGCACCTCCACGGGCTCGCCCGCACCCTTCTGCAGCAGGAGCAAACGGGGATGCCCGGGAGCGCGGTCGGCCACCCACAGGTCGCCCGCGCCGTCCCAGCTCGGCGTCGTCAGCCGGTCGTCCGCCGACGCGCCCGGGCTGGTCAGCACCGCGTCCCCGACCGAGGCGCCGGACACCAGCGACCCGACGTACAGGTACCGCCCGTCCGCCGAGACGCCGGCCGCCTTGTCCTCGTCGCGCGAGACCGCCGCGGCGCGCAGCCTCTTGATCCCGTCGCCGAGCGCACCGGGCACCGGTTCGGGATCGTTGGAGCTGCTGTTGCTGGGCAGGCGGACGAGCCGCTGCCTGCCGTCGATGAAGTACTCGTACTCGGCCCGCTTGCCCGTGCCGTGCGCGGCGATCGTCTCGGCCCGCTCCTCGTTCAGGTCGCACAGCTTCCTGCCGTTCGACCGCTGCAGCTCGACCCGGCTGACCCCCGTGGGGGTCAGGCCCTGGAGCGTGAAGAGCAGCTGCGCCGCCATCCTGGCGCACTGGGTCTCCCCGACCCGGTCGGCCCTGTCGTTCAGCGGCACCGACAGCTTGTTCTGGTCGTCGGGCGACAGGGAGGTGACGTCCTTCCTGAGCGCCGTGCCCGAGGGGAAGCTCGACGTCGCCACGGGGTCCAGCCAGCGGGTGGGGCCCTTCAGCAGCGCGCGGACCGTCGAGGTCACGGGGTCCACCTTGCTGCGCACGTACACCGGGTCCGCGACCGTGCCCAGCCGATCGCCCGCCGCCGTGGGAATGCTCGTCGCGTAGTAGTACTTGTTGACCGAGAGGTAGTTGCGCTGGAAGTCGGACTTGCCCATCACCACACCCTGCGGCAGCGCGTCGATCCGCCACTGGTTGGTCTTCTTCTCCAGCGTGAGGTGCACCGTCTTGCTGTACGCCCCCGAGTCCGGCGCGTACGCGTGCTGGGCGTCCACGACCGCGAGCCTGGCGCCCGTCAGCGTGTACGTGTAGGCGTCCTCGTCACCCGCCTGCCTGCCCCCGGCGGCACGGGCGGCCACGGGGTTCGGACCGTCGGAGAGCACCGTGGTGGACTGATCCGGGTTCCAGGCGCGCGAGGCACCGGCGGTCAGATACTTGCGCGCCGTCTCGTACTGCGGGTCGTCGCTGGTCAGCGCCTCCAGGAAGCCCTGCACGATCTCCGCGGGGGCGGCGTTCTCGCGCGGCGGCATCGCGAAGACGCGCACCTGGGCGTCCTGCCGGGGCGTCGACTCGACCCCGCGGAGATCACCGCTGTCCGGCATCGAGGCGCATCCGGCCAGCAGCACGGCGCCACAGCCGACGTAGGCCCCGACGCGCAGCAGCGCACGCCGTCGGCCGCCCCCCTCAGCGCCCACCGACTGCCTCCCCTTGCTCCCGCTCGTCCGGCCCGCCGCCGTCCCGTGACGGCCGCCGTGCCCCGTCGTCCTGCCGCTGTGCCCGCCCCACCTGCCGGGGTACCACGCGCGCGCCGTTGCCGGGCAGCGCGGTGGGGTCGGCCGTCGGCGTCACCGCGGTGTGCCGCGGTGTGATCGGGTCGGGCGGCGGCACCCCCTCGTGCGTGGACTGGGCGGGCACCATGGCCTGCTTCCCGGAGCCGCCCTGCGGCAGCCCGGCATCGTTCAGGCCGCGATTGCGCCGCGAGTCCTTGGGCTCCAGCGGTATCGGCGAACCGCGCAGCGGCTCGTCCGCGGTTCGCGGCAGCGTCAGCCGGAACTGCGACCCGCCGCCCGGTTCGCCCCATGCCTGCAGCCAGCCGCCGTGCAGCCGGGCGTCCTCCAGGGCGATCGACAGCCCGAGGCCCGTACCGCCCGTGGTGCGCGCGCGTGCCGGGTCCGCCCGCCAGAAGCGGCTGAACACCCGGGTCGCCTCGCCCGGCTTGAGCCCCACGCCGTAGTCGCGCACGCCGACGGCGACCGCGCCGCCCGCCGCCGCGAGCTTGACCACCACGTCCTTGCCCTCGCCGTGCTCCACGGCGTTGACGACGAGGTTGCGCAGCACCCGCTCGACACGCCGGGCGTCCGCCTCGGCCACCACGGGCTGCTGGTCACCGACGACGCGTATCCGCGTGCCCTTGCGCTCGGCGAGCGGCTCGGCGCCGCTGACCACACGCCGCACGACGTCGCGCAGATCGATCGGCTCCGCCTCCAGCGCCGCCGCGCCCGCGTCGAAGCGGCTGATCTCCAGCAAGTCGGCGAGCAGCGACTCGAAACGGTCCAGCTGATCGGCGAGCAGTTCCGCGGACCGCGCCGTGACCGGGTCGAAGTCCCTGCGCGCCTCGTGAATGACATCGGCCGCCATCCGCACGGTCGTCAGGGGCGTCCGCAGCTCGTGGGACACGTCCGAGACGAACCGACGCTGCATCCGCGACAGGTCCTCCAGCTGCTGGATCTTGAGCTGCAGGTTCTGCGCCATCTTGTTGAACGCCTCACCCAGGCGTGCGATGTCGTCCTCGCCGGTGACCTTCATGCGTTCCTGGAGACGGCCGGCGGAGAGCCGTTCGGCGATGCCCGCGGCCATCCGCACCGGTGTGACGACCTGGCGCACCACGAGCCAGGCGATGGCACCGAGGAGCACGACGACGAACAGCCCGGCGGTCGCGAGCGTCCCCTTCACGAGGCTGAGTGACTTCTCCTCCTGGGTGAGCGGGAAGAGGAAGTACAGCTGGTAGGGGTCCCCGTTCGGGTCGTTGATCTGCTTGCCGATGATCAGCGCCGGCTGCGGCTGGCGGCTGGTGTCGGTGTAGACGATGCGGGTGTAGCTCTGGGCCACGCCCATGCCGGCGTCGAGGCGCTTGCGCAGGTCCTCGGGCACGCTCGGGCTCGGGTCCACACCACCCGAGGCGCGCGGTCCGAGGCCGCGGTTGTCGTTGTCCGCGGCGGTGGTGCTGAGCGTGACCACGTCGAAGGCGCCCTGGCCACCGCTGGAGAGCGACTCGACGAGGTCGCTCATCCACCCTCTGACGTTCTGCACGGGGTTGCTGCCCGTGCCCGCGTTGTCGTCCCCGCCGCTCGCGCTGGCCGCGCTGTCGGCCTTCTGCCCGGCGACCGTGAAGCCTCCGACGGCCTGGCTCTGGGACGCTTTCACCTTGGCGTCCAGCAGACCGTTGCGCACCTGGCCGATGACCACGAAGCCCAGCAGCAGCACCACGCCGAGCGACATCAGCAGGGTTGTGACGACGATCTTGAGCTGGATGTTGCGCCGCCACAGCCGCATCACCGGCAGCAGCGGACGGCGCACCCAGCGCATGACGAGCCGGAGGACCGGGCTGCCCTGGACTCCGCCCTGGAGCAGCCCGCCCTCGAAGAACGCTTCCCATCCGGTGCCCGTCGTCCGCAGTCCGACAGGCCGCCCCGGACGCGCCCCGGGCCGGCCGGGCGCCGAAGCGGCACTGTCCCGGGCCACGTCAGCTGGGTCCGGCCTTGTAGCCGACGCCACGGACGGTCACGACGATCTCCGGGCGCTCCGGGTCCTTCTCGACCTTGGACCGCAGCCGCTGGACATGGACATTGACGAGGCGGGTGTCCGCGGCGTGGCGGTAGCCCCAGACCTGCTCCAGCAGCACCTCGCGGGTGAACACCTGCCACGGCTTGCGCGCCAGCGCCACCAGCAGGTCGAACTCGAGCGGTGTCAGCGCGATCGACTGCCCGTCCCGCTTCACGGAGTGACCGGCCACGTCGATGACGAGATCGCCGATGGCGAGCTGCTCGGGCGCCGGCTCCTCCGACCTCCGCAGCCGCGCCCGGATGCGGGCCACGAGCTCCTTCGGCTTGAACGGCTTCACGATGTAGTCGTCCGCGCCCGACTCCAGGCCGACCACCACGTCCACGGTGTCGCTCTTCGCCGTGAGCATCACGATCGGCACGCCGGACTCCGCCCTGATCAGGCGGCACACCTCTATGCCGTCCCGGCCCGGCAGCATCAGGTCGAGCAGCACCAGGTCGGGCTTGGTCTCGCGGAAGGCGGCCAGCGCCTTGTCGCCGTCGGCTACGAAAGACGGCTCAAAACCTTCTCCACGCAACACGATGCCGAGCATCTCGGCCAGTGCGCTGTCGTCGTCGACGACAAGGACTCGTCCCTTCATAAACGACATCATCCCATTAACTAAATCGTTACCTGGCGTGACCTGTCACACAGCGCGGCGAGGGCCCCGGCTGTCACGGGCGAGGCGACCCCCTCCTCGGTGACGATCGCCGTCACCAGTTCCGGCGGCGTGACATCGAACGCGGGGTTGTACGCCTGGGTTCCCAGGGGTGCCACCGGTATCCCGCCTCCCGCTTGCGCTCCTCCCCCCGGCACCGGCGCCCGGGGTGCCGTCACCTCCGTCACCTCGTGGCCGGGCCGCTGCTCGACCTCGATGGACGCCCCGTCCGGTGTGTTCGGATCCACCGTCGTCACCGGCGCCACCACGATGAACGGCACATGGTGGTACCTGGCCAGCACCGCGAGCGGATAACTCCCCACCTTGTTCGCCACCGAGCCGTCGGCCGCGATCCGGTCCGCCCCGATCAGGACCGCGTCCACCTCGCCGGCGGCGAACAGGGAGCCCGCCGCGTTGTCCGTGAGCAGCGTGTACGCCATCCCGTTGCGGGCCGCCTCGTACGCCGTCAGCCGAGCACCCTGCAGCAACGGCCGCGTCTCGTCCACCCACAGCCTGCGCAGCCGCCCCGCCCGGTGCGCCGCGAGCGCCACCGCGAACGCCGTGCCCTCCCCACCGGACACGAGCGCCCCGGTGTTGCAGTGCGTCAGCACCCGGTGTCCGCCGCCGGGCAGCAGCTCGTCCAGCAGTGCGAGACCGTGCCGCGCCATCCGGGCGCTGGCCTCGGCGTCCTCCCGGTGCAGTTCCCGTGCCGCAGCGAGCGCCGCCTCAGCGGCCCGCCGCTGATCGCCGCCGTCGGCGAGCGCGGCCCGGTACGCGGCCCGGGCCCTGCGCACGCCCACGGCCAGGTTCACCGCGGTGGGCCGGGCTCCCTCGAGAGCGGCTGCCGCCTCCTCCACCTCGAAGCCGCGCAGGGCGGCGAGCGCGACGCCGTACGCGCCGGCGATCCCGAGGAGTGGCGCCCCGCGCACGGCCAGGGTGCGGATCGCGTCCACCAGCGCGGGCGCGTCCGTGCACACGAGCTCGACCTCCTCGGCCGGTAGCCTCCTCTGGTCGAGAAGGACCAGCACGGGCCCTTCGGGCGGTTCGTCCCAGCGGATGACGGGTGTCCCCGCCGACTGGTTGCCCTCGCCGGATTGCGCGTACTGATCAGCCATGCGGTCAGTCTGCCCTCTATCGGGCCGACAATTGAAGGCGTGCAGCCCGCACCACCCCCGGTCCCCCGGCGCACGCAGCGTGGCACGATGGCTGCCAACTCGCCGCCGCGCCCGCGGACGGGCACCGTGAAGGAGCGATGATGAACGACACTCCGGGCTGGGCCTCGCCCGGATCTGCCCCCTCCGACGGGCAGCAGCCGGGCACCTCCGGCGCGCAGTCCCCGGAGCAGCCCTCGGACGAGGGCGGTGCCCGTCAGCCGCAGTCGCCGACCACGTGGTCCAAGGAGCAGCCCCCGCCCGGGCAGTGGACCGCTCCTCACCCCCAGGACCCCCGCCAGGCCCCGCCACCGCCTCCACCGGGCCCGGGCTGGGGCGGCGGCCGTCCTCCCGCCGGTCCGGGCGGCTACGGAGGCCGCGGCTGGGGCGGCCCCGGTCAGGGCTTCGGCGGCTCCTCGGGCTGGGGGGGCTGGGGCCCGCCACCCGCCGCGAAGCCCGGCGTGATCCCGCTGCGCCCGCTCGGCGTCGGTGAGATCCTCGACGGCGCCGTCTCCACCATGCGCGCCCACTGGCGCACGGTCCTCGGCATCTCGCTCGTGGTCGCGGTGTTCACGGAGATCTCCGTCATCCTGCTCCAGGGGTTCGTCCTCGACGACAGCGCCAGCGCACAAACCCTCAACGACCCCAGTGCCTCCGCGCGCGAGGTGGGCCGCGCCCTGGGCGATGTGACGCTGAGCAGCGGTGCCGTCTCCCTGGTCGTCCTGCTGGGGACCATCGTGGTGACGGGCCTGCTCACGACCGTCACCAGCCGGGCCGTTCTCGGCCGGCCGGTGAGCGCCGCCGAGGCGTGGCGCGACGCCCGCCCTCAGATGGTGAGGCTGTTCGCTCTCACGTTCCTGCTGGTGCTGATGGGGGCCGCGATCGTGGCCGGGGGAACGCTCCCCGGCATCCTCATCGCCATGGCCGCCTCGCCCGGCGCGGGTGCCCCGCTGGCGGTCCTCGGCGGTCTCGGCGGCGGCGTCGTCGCCCTGTGGCTCCTGGTCCGCTTCTCGCTCGCCTCGCCCGCGCTGATGCTGGAGAAGCAGGGCATCGGCGCGTCCATGAGGCGCTCCGCCAAGCTGGTGCGCGGCTCGTGGTGGCGGGTCTTCGGCATCCGGGCGCTCGCACAGGTCATCGCGGTCATCATCGGGTGGATCATCGTGATCCCCTTCGCCGTCCTCGCCGGAGCGTTCAGCGACGGCGGCCTCGGCAGCCTCGTCAACGGCACCGGCAGCCCCGGCTGGACGTTCCTCATCGTCAGCGGGATCGGCTCGGTGATCGCACGCATGCTCACCTTCCCCGTCACCGCCGGCGTGACCGTGCTGCTCTACATCGACCAGCGCATCCGCCGTGAGGCCCTCGACCTCGATCTGGCGCGCGCCGCCGGCGTCCCGGGCCACGGCTCCGACGGCCGCGGCACCGTCCCGGGGAGCTGATGCGGTGAGCCTGGCGGGGGGAGTACTGAGAGTCGTACCGGTGCTGTGGCACTCGGGCGACGAACCACCGGTGACCGTCTCACGCGATCCCGCCCGGGAGGCGGCCCGGCGTGAGCTGTCCAAGCGGATGTACCACGAGAACGACCCGAGCCCGCTGCAGCGTGCCCTGGACGCCTTCTGGAACTGGGTCGACGGGCTCTTCGGCGCGGCATCGGGCGCGATGCCCGGCGGCTGGGTCGGCCTCCTCGTCATCGTGCTGGTGGTACTGGCGCTCGTCGGTGCCCTGTGGTGGCGCCTCGGCACCCCGCACCGGATGGCCACCTCGTCCGCGGCGCTCTTCGACGACCGCCCGCGCAGCGCCGCCGAACACCGCGCGGCCGCCGAGGCACACGCCGCCCAGGGCCACTGGAACCAAGCCGTCCGGGAACGCATGCGCGCCGTCGTCCGCTCCCTGGAGGAGCGCGCCCTCCTCGACGTACGCCCCGGCCGCACAGCGGACGAGGCCGCCTCCGAAGCCGGCCGTACCCTGCCCGGCCACGCGGACCGCCTGCGCTCCGCCGCCCGGGACTTCGACGACGTCACATACGGCGGCCGGGCCGCGGGCGAGGGAATGTACCGTCGGTTCGCCGCGCTCGACGACGACCTGGAACGCGCCAGGCCGCAGCTGACCGGCAGCGCCCGCGCCACGGCCCACAACCCGCGCCAGGGAGCCGCCGGATGACCGCCGAGGCCACACGCCCCGCGTCCACGTCGGCCTCGCCCACCGCGCGCCAGGCGTGGACCCGGGCACGAGGTGTCGTACTGGGCGTCGTGCTCCTCCTGATCGGCGCGGTCGCGATCGCAGTGATCCGCTCCGACGCCCAGCACGGGCGCCTCGACCCACGCTCCGCCGACCCGTACGGCAGCCGGGCCGTCACCGAGCTCCTCGCCGACCGGGGTGTGTCCACGCGCGTGGTCACCACCCTCGACGAGGCGCGCACCTCGGCCGGCAGGGACACCACGCTCCTGATCGCCGTACCCGATCTGCTGACCCACGGCCAGCAGAACCTGGTGCACGAGGCGACACAGGACTCCGGTGGCCGGACCGTCCTGGTCGCGCCCCGCGCGTCGCTCGGCGTCCTCGCCCAAGGGGTGTCCGCGGACCCCTCCGTCAGCTACGACTCGCTGCTGGACCCCTCCTGCGCACTGCCCGCGGCCCGTCGGGCGGGCAGCGCCGACACCGGTGGGATCCGCTACCTCACGAGCGACACCCGCGCCGACGCCTGCTACCCCAGCGACGGCCTGCCCACCCTGGTGCGCCTCCCGGCCGCTTCCGGACCCGGCGACACCGTCGTCCTCGGCGCGCCCGACATCCTGTACAACGACCGCCTCGACGAGCACGGCAACGCGTCGCTCGCCCTGCAACTGCTCGGTTCCCGCTCCCACCTGGTCTGGTACCTCCCCTCGCTCTCCGACGCCACGGCCACCGACTCGGGGCAGGGCCTGTTCGACCTGCTTCCCTCCGGCTGGCTCTGGGGCACCCTGCAGCTCTTCATCGCCGCAGCCCTGGCGGCCCTGTGGCGGGCACGCCGTCTCGGCCCTCTCGTACCGGAGAAACTCCCCGTCGCGATCCGCGCCTCCGAAACCGTCGAAGGCCGCGCCCGTCTCTACCGCAAGGCCGCCGCACGCGATCGCGCCGCCGCCGCTCTTCGCACCGCCACCCGCACGCGCCTCGCCCCTCTCGTGGGCGTCCCCGCCGCTCAGGCGCACGCGCCCGAGGCCCTGCTCCCCGCGCTGTCCGCCCACCTCCACGCCGACGGACAGTCCCTGCACACCCTCCTCTTCGGCCCGCCGCCCGGCGACGACGCGGCCCTGATCGCCCTCGCCGACCAACTCGACGCCCTCGAAAGAGAGGTACGCCGTCCATGATGGACCCGACCACTGACAACGCCGGGCACACCGGGGATCCGGGCGCCGCCCGCGCCTCCCTGGAAGCTCTGCGCGCCGAGATCGCCAAAGCCGTGGTCGGCCAGGACCCCGCAGTGACCGGCCTCGTCGTCGCCCTCCTGTGCCGCGGACACGTCCTGCTGGAAGGTGTCCCCGGGGTCGCCAAGACGCTGCTGGTCCGCGCGCTCGCGTCCGCCCTCGAACTCGACACGAAACGCGTCCAGTTCACCCCCGACCTCATGCCCAGCGACGTCACGGGCTCCCTCGTCTACGACGCGCGGACCGCCGAGTTCTCCTTCCAGCCCGGCCCGGTCTTCACCAACCTGCTCCTCGCGGACGAGATCAACCGCACCCCGCCCAAGACGCAGTCGTCCCTCCTCGAAGCCATGGAGGAGCGTCAGGTCACCGTCGACGGCACCGCGCGCCCGCTTCCCGAGCCGTTCCTGGTAGCGGCCACGCAGAACCCGATCGAATACGAGGGCACCTACCCCCTACCCGAAGCCCAACTGGACCGGTTCCTGCTCAAGCTGACGATCCCTCTCCCCTCCCGTCAGGACGAGATCGACGTCCTCACCCGGCATGCCGGAGGCTTCAATCCGCGCGACCTGCGCGCCGCCGGCGTACGCCCGGCGGCAGGCCCCGCCGACCTCGAAGCCGCGCGCGCCGCCGTCGCCAAGACGACGGTCTCCCCAGAGATCACCGGCTATGTCGTGGACATCTGCCGCGCCACCCGCGAATCCCCGTCCCTCACGCTCGGTGTGTCACCCCGCGGCGCCACGGCCCTGCTCGCCACGGCCCGCGCCTGGGCGTGGCTGACCGGCCGGGACTACGTCATCCCCGACGATGTGAAGGCGCTCGCTCTTCCGACGCTCCGTCACCGTGTCCAGCTCCGCCCCGAGGCGGAGATGGAGGGCGTGACCGCCGACTCCGTCATCAACGCGATCCTCGCCCACGTCCCCGTCCCCCGCTGATGGCGCTCACCGGACGCGCCGCGCTCCTCGCGGCACTCGGCACCCTCCCGGTCGGCATCTGGGAACCCGGCTGGACGGGCGTCCTCGCCGTCAACGGCACGCTCGCCCTGGCCTGCGCCTGCGACTTCGCGCTCGCGGCACCCGTACGCCGGCTGGGCCTGACCCGCTCCGGGGACACCTCCGTGCGCCTGGGCGAAACGGCCGACGTGACACTGACGGTCACCAACCCTTCCGCACGCCCTCTGCGCGCCCACCTCCGCGACGCCTGGCCGCCGAGCAGTTGGCTGCCCGGCACCGAAGCGGCGGCGTCACGGCACCGTCTGGCGGTCCCTCCTGGTGAGCGCCGCCGTCTGACGACGCGTCTGCGCCCCACTCGCCGCGGCGACCGCCACGCCGACCGCGTCACGATCCGTTCCTACGGCCCGCTCGGGCTCTTCTCCCGTCAGGGCACCCACAAGGTCCCGTGGACGGTACGGGTGCTGCCCGCCTTCACCAGCCGCAAGCACCTTCCCTCCAAGCTGGCCCGCCTTCGCGAACTCGACGGCCGCACCAGCGTGCTCACCCGCGGTGAGGGCACGGAGTTCGACAGTCTGCGCGACTACGTCCCCGGGGACGACACGCGGTCCATCGACTGGCGCGCGACGGCCCGCCAGAGCACGGTCGCTGTGCGCACCTGGCGCCCCGAACGGGACCGCCACATCCTCATCGTCCTGGACACGGGCCGCACCTCGGCCGGACGGGTCGGCGACGCACCACGCCTGGACGCGTCCATGGACGCGGCACTCCTGCTCGCCGCCCTGGCCTCCCGCGCCGGCGACCGCGTGGACCTGCTCGCCTACGACCGCCGGGTGCGCGCCCTCGTCCAGGGCCGCGCCGCCCGCGAAGTCCTGCCCTCGCTGGTCGACGCGATGGCGACGCTGGAGCCTGAACTCATCGAGACGGATGCCCGCGGTCTCACGGGCACCGTACTGCGCACGGCACCGCGCAGGTCCTTGATCGTGTTGCTGACCACCCTGGACGCCGCACCCGTCGAGGAGGGCTTCCTTCCCGTGCTGTCACGCCTCACCCAGCGTCACACGGTGCTGCTGGCCTCCGTGGGGGACCCGTACATCGCCCGCATGGCGACCGCCCGGGGCACCACAGATGCGGTGTACGACGCTGCCGCGGCCGCTCAGGCCCAGGCGGAACGCACACGCACGGCCGAGCAACTGCGCCGCCACGGGGTCACGGTCGTGGACGCGACACCGGACGACTTGGCACCGGCCCTGGCGGACGCGTATCTGGCGCTGAAAGCGGCGGGCCGGCTCTGATCCCTGCGGGAGGGGGCGACCGCCCCCTGAACGCAGAAAACCCCGCACCGTGAGGTGCGGGGTTTTCCCACAATTAGTTCGGCGGCGTCCTACTCTCCCACAGGGTCCCCCCTGCAGTACCATCGGCGCTGTAAGGCTTAGCTTCCGGGTTCGGAATGTAACCGGGCGTTTCCCTCACGCTATGACCACCGAAACACTACGAAACACACAACCGACCGCGTGACAGCGGGATTGTTCGTGGTTTCAGAACCAACACAGTGGACGCGAGCAACTGAGGACAAGCCCTCGGCCTATTAGTACCGGTCACCTCCACCTGTTACCAGGCTTCCAGATCCGGCCTATCAACCCAGTCGTCTACTGGGAGCCTTACCCCATCAAGTGGGTGGGAGTCCTCATCTCGAAGCAGGCTTCCCGCTTAGATGCTTTCAGCGGTTATCCCTCCCGAACGTAGCCAACCAGCCATGCCCTTGGCAGAACAACTGGCACACCAGAGGTTCGTCCGTCCCGGTCCTCTCGTACTAGGGACAGCCCTTCTCAAGACTCCTACGCGCACAGCGGATAGGGACCGAACTGTCTCACGACGTTCTAAACCCAGCTCGCGTACCGCTTTAATGGGCGAACAGCCCAACCCTTGGGACCGACTCCAGCCCCAGGATGCGACGAGCCGACATCGAGGTGCCAAACCATCCCGTCGATATGGACTCTTGGGGAAGATCAGCCTGTTATCCCCGGGGTACCTTTTATCCGTTGAGCGACGGCGCTTCCACAAGCCACCGCCGGATCACTAGTCCCGACTTTCGTCCCTGCTCGACCCGTCGGTCTCACAGTCAAGCTCCCTTGTGCACTTACACTCAACACCTGATTGCCAACCAGGCTGAGGGAACCTTTGGGCGCCTCCGTTACCCTTTAGGAGGCAACCGCCCCAGTTAAACTACCCATCAGACACTGTCCCCGATCCGGATCACGGACCCGGGTTAGACATCCAGCACGACCAGACTGGTATTTCAACGACGACTCCACCCCAACTGGCGTTGGAGCTTCACAGTCTCCCAGCTATCCTACACAAGCCGAACCGAACACCAATATCAAACTGTAGTAAAGGTCCCGGGGTCTTTCCGTCCTGCTGCGCGAAACGAGCATCTTTACTCGTAGTGCAATTTCACCGGGCCTATGGTTGAGACAGTCGAGAAGTCGTTACGCCATTCGTGCAGGTCGGAACTTACCCGACAAGGAATTTCGCTACCTTAGGATGGTTATAGTTACCACCGCCGTTTACTGGCGCTTAAGTTCTCAGCTTCGCCCACCCGAAAGTGAGCTAACCGGTCCCCTTAACGTTCCAGCACCGGGCAGGCGTCAGTCCGTATACATCGCCTTACGGCTTCGCACGGACCTGTGTTTTTAGTAAACAGTCGCTTCTCGCTGGTCTCTGCGGCCACCCCCAGCTCACGGAGTAAATCCGATCACCAGGCATGGCCCCCCTTCTCCCGAAGTTACGGGGGCATTTTGCCGAATTCCTTAACCATAGTTCACCCGAACGCCTCGGTATTCTCTACCTGACCACCTGAGTCGGTTTAGGGTACGGGCCGCCATGAAACTCGCTAGAGGCTTTTCTCGACAGCATAGGATCATCCACTTCACCACAATCGGCTCGGCATCAGGTCTCAGCCACACACAAGGCGGATTTACCTACCTTGCGGCCTACACCCTTACCCCGGGACAACCACCGCCCGGGATGGACTACCTTCCTGCGTCACCCCATCACTCACCTACTAACCGCTTGGTCCGGCGGCTCCACCACTCCGAGATTGTCCGAAGACGCACCCGGCGGCTTCACGGCCTTAGCATCACGATGCTCGATGTTTGACGCTCCACAGCGGGTACCGGAATATCAACCGGTTATCCATCGACTACGCCTGTCGGCCTCGCCTTAGGTCCCGACTTACCCTGGGCAGATCAGCTTGACCCAGGAACCCTTAGTCAATCGGCGCACACGTTTCCCACGTGTGAATCGCTACTCATGCCTGCATTCTCACTCGTCAACCGTCCACGACTACCTTCCAGTGCCGCTTCACCCGGCAGACGACGCTCCCCTACCCATCACAACAGGCGTTAACCCTCATGCTGCAATGACACGACTTCGGCGGTACGCTTGAGCCCCGCTACATTGTCGGCGCGGAATCACTAGACCAGTGAGCTATTACGCACTCTTTCAAGGGTGGCTGCTTCTAAGCCAACCTCCTGGTTGTCTGTGCGACTCCACATCCTTTCCCACTTAGCGTACGCTTAGGGGCCTTAGTCGATGCTCTGGGCTGTTTCCCTCTCGACCATGGAGCTTATCCCCCACAGTCTCACTGCCGCGCTCTCACTTACCGGCATTCGGAGTTTGGCTAAGGTCAGTAACCCGGTAGGGCCCATCGCCTATCCAGTGCTCTACCTCCGGCAAGAAACACACGACGCTGCACCTAAATGCATTTCGGGGAGAACCAGCTATCACGGAGTTTGATTGGCCTTTCACCCCTAACCACAGGTCATCCCCCAGGTTTTCAACCCTGGTGGGTTCGGTCCTCCACGAAGTCTTACCTCCGCTTCAACCTGCCCATGGCTAGATCACTCCGCTTCGGGTCTTGAGCGTGCTACTAAAAACGCCCTCTTCGGACTCGCTTTCGCTACGGCTACCCCACCCGGGTTAACCTCGCAACACACCGCAAACTCGCAGGCTCATTCTTCAAAAGGCACGCAGTCACGAGACACCAGCAAGCTGATGCCCGACGCTCCCACGGCTTGTAGGCACACGGTTTCAGGTACTATTTCACTCCCCTCCCGGGGTACTTTTCACCATTCCCTCACGGTACTATCCGCTATCGGTCACCAGGGAATATTTAGGCTTAGCGGGTGGTCCCGCCAGATTCACACGGGATTTCTCGGGCCCCGTGCTACTTGGGTATCTTCCAAACGAGCCGCTGACGTTTCGACTACGGGGGTCTTACCCTCTACGCCGGACCTTTCGCATGTCCTTCGCCTACATCAACGGTTTCTGACTCGTCCCACGGCCGGCAGACCGCAGAAGAAAGAACCCACAACCCCGCATGCGCAACCCCTGCCGGGTCTCACACACATACGGTTTGGCCTCATCCGGTTTCGCTCGCCACTACTCCCGGAATCACGGTTGTTTTCTCTTCCTGAGGGTACTGAGATGTTTCACTTCCCCTCGTTCCCTCCACACTGCCTATGTGTTCAGCAGTGGGTGACAGCCCATGACGACTGCCGGGTTTCCCCATTCGGAAACCCCCGGATCAAAGCCTGGTTGACGACTCCCCGGGGACTATCGCGGCCTCCCACGTCCTTCATCGGTTCCTGGTGCCAAGGCATCCACCGTGCGCCCTTAAAAACTTGGCCACAGATGCTCGCGTCCACTGTGCAGTTCTCAAACAACGACCAATCACCCACCACCCCGAACCAACAGGCTCGAGTTCACTGGGGCCGGCACCGAAGGAACAGGCTCACACCCGCACCCTCAGACACCCAACAGCGTGCCCGACACCCTCACTCCTCCACCTTCCGTTCCACGCCGAAGCAGTACTAGGAAGAAGAGCAGACCGAGTGTGCCGAGTAGTCAACGTTCCACCCATGAGCAACCAGCATCGGACACTCGCCGATGTACTGGCCTCTGGACCGCCGAAGCAGCCTAGAAGTGCTCCTTAGAAAGGAGGTGATCCAGCCGCACCTTCCGGTACGGCTACCTTGTTACGACTTCGTCCCAATCGCCAGTCCCACCTTCGACAGCTCCCTCCCACAAGGGGTTGGGCCACCGGCTTCGGGTGTTACCGACTTTCGTGACGTGACGGGCGGTGTGTACAAGGCCCGGGAACGTATTCACCGCAGCACTGCTGATCTGCGATTACTAGCGACTCCGACTTCATGGGGTCGAGTTGCAGACCCCAATCCGAACTGAGACCGGCTTTTTGAGATTCGCTCCACCTTGCGGTATCGCAGCTCATTGTACCGGCCATTGTAGCACGTGTGCAGCCCAAGACATAAGGGGCATGATGACTTGACGTCGTCCCCACCTTCCTCCGAGTTGACCCCGGCGGTCTCCCGTGAGTCCCCAGCACCACAAGGGCCTGCTGGCAACACGGGACAAGGGTTGCGCTCGTTGCGGGACTTAACCCAACATCTCACGACACGAGCTGACGACAGCCATGCACCACCTGTACACCGACCACAAGGGGGCACCCATCTCTGGATGTTTCCGGTGTATGTCAAGCCTTGGTAAGGTTCTTCGCGTTGCGTCGAATTAAGCCACATGCTCCGCCGCTTGTGCGGGCCCCCGTCAATTCCTTTGAGTTTTAGCCTTGCGGCCGTACTCCCCAGGCGGGGCACTTAATGCGTTAGCTGCGGCACGGACCACGTGGAATGTGGCCCACACCTAGTGCCCACCGTTTACGGCGTGGACTACCAGGGTATCTAATCCTGTTCGCTCCCCACGCTTTCGCTCCTCAGCGTCAGTATCGGCCCAGAGATCCGCCTTCGCCACCGGTGTTCCTCCTGATATCTGCGCATTTCACCGCTACACCAGGAATTCCGATCTCCCCTACCGAACTCTAGCCTGCCCGTATCGACTGCAGACCCGGGGTTAAGCCCCGGGCTTTCACAACCGACGCGACAAGCCGCCTACGAGCTCTTTACGCCCAATAATTCCGGACAACGCTTGCGCCCTACGTATTACCGCGGCTGCTGGCACGTAGTTAGCCGGCGCTTCTTCTGCAGGTACCGTCACTTGCGCTTCTTCCCTGCTGAAAGAGGTTTACAACCCGAAGGCCGTCATCCCTCACGCGGCGTCGCTGCATCAGGCTTGCGCCCATTGTGCAATATTCCCCACTGCTGCCTCCCGTAGGAGTCTGGGCCGTGTCTCAGTCCCAGTGTGGCCGGTCGCCCTCTCAGGCCGGCTACCCGTCGTCGCCTTGGTGAGCCGTTACCTCACCAACAAGCTGATAGGCCGCGGGCTCATCCTGCACCGCCGGAGCTTTCCACCCAAGGAGATGCCTCCCCGGGTCGTATCCGGTATTAGACCCCGTTTCCAGGGCTTGTCCCAGAGTGCAGGGCAGATTGCCCACGTGTTACTCACCCGTTCGCCACTAATCCACCCCGAAGGGCTTCATCGTTCGACTTGCATGTGTTAAGCACGCCGCCAGCGTTCGTCCTGAGCCAGGATCAAACTCTCCGTGAATGCTTACCCGGCCGGTAAATGAATACCACCGGTCGACACCACGAGAGCGGAACCACCAGAGGAATAACCCAGTGGTTCACAGCGTCCTCGCTGTGTTGTTTCAAAGGAACCTCGACCATCGGAACAGAAACGATCCGACAGACGGGGTATCAACATATCTGGCGTTGACTTTTGGCACGCTGTTGAGTTCTCAAGGAACGGACGCTTCCTTCGTACTCACCACGAGAACCACTCTCGCGGCTTTCCTCCGGGCGCTTCCCTTCGGTGTTTCCGACTCTATCAGATCTCTCTCGATCCGATTTCCTCGGCGCTTTCCAGGTTCCCGCTTCCGCGTTTCCCTTTCCGGCGATCCCGACTTTATCAGAGTTCTTAACGCCGACCGAACGGCGTCGATTTCTCATTCATCGGGAGGGGCTCCTCGGGATACATATCCCGGAAGCAGACAGACACTCACTGTCACCTGCTGGTCAGTCCCAGCTCTAGGCAACTGTTCGAATCTACCTCCCCGCGCAACCCGTGTCAACGGCTCTTGCGAGGCGAAGAGGAGACTAGCAGGCCCACACGGAGACACGCACATCCGGGGCTCCGTCTCGGGACGTCCGTCCCGGAGACCTCCTGAGGCCTCCTGCCCTTCCTCCCTTCAGTGTCCCACTCTCACGCCGCCGTCGGAACCGTCGCGCTGCGCTCCGCCGCCTCCAGATCGCCCGTGTCGCCGGCCCGGGCCGCGCGTCCCCCCAGGACGTAGACGTAGGCGAGGAACGCCGACTCGGCGATCACACCCACCCCGATCCGCGCCCAGGTCGGAAGGCCGGACGGCGTCACGAAGGCTTCGATGACGCCCGAGACGAACAGGACCAGAACGAGGCCGAGAGCGATGCCCAGGGCGGCCCGGCCCTGCTCGGCGAGGGCGGTGCGGCGGGAGCGGGGACCGGGGTCGATGACGGTCCAGCCGAGGCGCAGGCCGGTGCCGGCGGCCACGAAGACCGCGGTCAGTTCCAGGAGACCGTGCGGGAGGATCAGCCCCAGGAAGGTGTCGAGGCGCCCTGCCGAGGACATCAGCCCGATGCCCACTCCCAGGTTCAGCATGTTCTCGAAGAGGATCCACAGGACGGGGAGGCCCAGGAAGACTCCGAGGACCAGGCACATCGCGGCGGCCTGGGCGTTGTTCGTCCAGACCTGGGCGGCGAAGGCGGCGGCGGGATGGCTGGAGTAGTACGTCTCGTACTCGCCGCCTGGGCGTGTCATGTCGCGCAGTGCGCTGGGAGCCGCGATCGCGGACCGGACCTCGGGATGGGCGCCTATCCACCACCCCAGGAGCACCGCCGTGACCGTCGAGACCAACGCGGTGGGTATCCACCACCGGCGCGAATGGTAGACCGCGGCGGGGAAGCCGTACGCGAAGAAGCGTATGACATCGCGCCACGAGGCCCGGCGGGTGCCTGTCACGGCACTGCGCGCGCGTGCCACGAGCTGACTGAGGCGCCCCGTGATCTGGGGGTCCGGCGCGCTGGACTGGATCACGGACAGATGAGTGGCGGTGCGCTGGTAGAGGGCGACGAGTTCGTCCGTCTCGGCTCCGGTGAGGCGGCGACGGCGGCGCAGCAGGGCCTCGAGGCGGTCCCATTCGGCACGGTGGGCGGACACGAACACGTCGAGGTCCATGGGGTGGGCTGCTCCTCGTCCTCTCGTACTGCGCGTCAGCTGGTCGCACCGCGGCGCGATGTGTGCTCAGCTTGGCAGACTGGCGTGTCCCAGGGTGGGTCAGGGGAAGGACGGCGGGCGTGAGTGAGCTAGTGACGGGCGAGGCGGTGGCGCTGGAACTGCGCCCCGCGAAACTGCCGAGCCGGGCGCTGGCCGTGGTGCTCGACCTGGTGGTGGACGTGGTCGCCTACGTGATCGTGTTGATCGCTCTGGCGGTGTCCACGTCCGGGCTGGACGAGGCCGCGCAGATGGCCGTGTCCATCGCCGCCTTCCTTCTCGTGCTGGTGGGCGGGCCCATCGCGGTGGAGACGCTGAGCCACGGCCGTTCGCTGGGGAAGCTGGCCTGTGGGCTGCGCGTGGTGCGCGACGACGGTGGGCCCATCCGGTTCCGGCACGCGCTGGTCCGGGGTGCGGTGGGTGTGGTCGAGATCCTGATGACGTTCGGGGTGGTCGCGTGCATCGCCTCCTTGGTGTCGGCGCGGGGACGGCGGCTCGGTGACGTGTTCGCGGGCACGCTGGTGGTCAGGGAACGGGTGCCGGCCGGACGTACCGGCTTCGTGCCCGCGCCGCCGCCCTGGCTGGCCGGCCGGTTCTCCGGGCTGGACCTTTCGGCGGTTCCGGACGGGCTGTGGCTGGCGATACGGCAGTACCTGACGCGGATGCACCAGTTGGATCCGCAGGTGGGCTCGGCGATGGCGGAACGTCTCGCCGCCGATCTCGCGGCGCGCACGGGGACGCCCGCGCCGCCCGGGGTGCCGCCGGCCGCGTATCTGGCGGCAGTCGTGCAGGAGCGGCAGTCGCGCGAGGCACGGCGGGCGTTCGGCGGCACGGGCGGGGGCGGGACCGTGGGGATGACCCCTCAGGCCCCCGCGGTGCCTGGCGGCTACGCTCCGGCATCGCAGCAGGGCCCCGTTGCGTGGGCCGGGGGTGGTCCGTGGTCGCCGCCCGGCTCGAACGCCGCGGAGGACCGGCCGGGGGTGCCCGCCGCGCCCGGGGCGTTCGCGCCGTCCCGGACGTCGGTGCCCGTCGCAGCCCAGGACCCACAGCCGACCACGGCGCGGGCCGAGGTGCCGGACCCTCCGGCCACGGGGTTCGCGCCGCCCGCATGACGTCGGGACCGCCCCCGCCGCCGCTCCCCTCCCGGTCAGGGGAACACCGACGGCAGTGACTCGAGGTGTTCCAGCTCGATCCCGGGTGCCGCGAGGACCACGTCGCCGGAGATGTGGACGGTGTGCCGCTCCCCCGTGTCCAGGCTTGTGACCTGGTATTCGTCCACGATCAGGGGGGCGTTGTCAGTGGCGTGTGCTTCTCTTGCGATCAGAGCCCAGGACTGGTCCACGGTGCGGGGGGCGAGGACCGGGTCCGTGAAGGCGACGAGGCGTACGCGCGTCGCGGAGGAGGAAGGGGTGAGGCGGAGGAGACGGGCGGTGGCGACGAGGAACGCCGGGGACGTGCCGGTGAAGGCATGGGCGCGGACATTGCCTTCGGTGGCGTGGGTGCCGGCGGGGTCGGTGCGGACCCAGGTGACGCCGTCGAGGGCGGCGCCCCGCACCTGCCAGCTCGCGGCGTGCAGTTCGAGTCGGATGGGGCGGCCGAGTTCGTCGAGGGCGAGGTCGACGGAGCCGGCGTGGTCGCCGGAAGGGGTCGTCAGTTGCGATACGTAGCGCCAGCCGGAGGGGCCGGGCGCGCACTGGAAGTGCTCTTCGGCGAGGAGGGTGTGGTCGTGCGGGTCGTGAAGCGAATATCGGCCGCGGGGCATGGGGGTCCTGGGTCGTGACGGACTGGTCGGGCCGGTGTGCCTGGTCCGGCCACAGGGCAGGCCCCCGACACGGGGGTGCGGGGGCCTGCCTCGGGACCTGCTGCTGAGGGGCGCGTCAGTGCACGGGCGCGCTCACCGCGTGGTGCGGTGCGGGTGCGCGGGCTCCGACAGCCGACGGTGTACGCGCACGCCGGTGCCGCGTGTGATCAGTAGCGGTAGTGGTCCGGCTTGTACGGGCCCTCGACGTCGACGCCGATGTACGCCGCCTGCTCGGGGCGGAGCGTGGTCAGCTTCACGCCGAGCGCGTCCAGGTGGAGACGGGCGACCTTCTCGTCCAGATGCTTGGGCAGCGTGTACACGCCGGTCGGGTACGCGTCGGGCTTGGTGAACAGCTCGATCTGGGCCAGCGTCTGGTCCGCGAAGGAGTTGGACATCACGAACGACGGGTGACCGGTGGCGTTGCCCAGGTTCAGCAGACGGCCCTCGGACAACACGATGATCTTCTTGCCTCCGGGGAAGGTCCAGGTGTGGACCTGCGGCTTCACCTCGTCCTTGACGATGCCGGGGATCTTCGCCAGGCCCGCCATGTCGATCTCGTTGTCGAAGTGGCCGATGTTGCCGACGATCGCCTGGTGCTTCATCTTGGCCATGTCGGCGGCCATGATGATGTCCCGGTTGCCGGTCGTGGTGATGAAGAGGTCCGCGGTCTCGATGACCTCGTCCAGCGTGGTGACCTGGTAACCGTCCATCGCCGCCTGCAGCGCGCAGATCGGGTCGATCTCCGTGATGATCACGCGGGCGCCCTGTCCGCGCAGGGACTCGGCGCAGCCCTTGCCCACGTCGCCGTAGCCGCAGACGACCGCGGTCTTGCCGCCGATGAGGGTGTCGGTGGCACGGTTGATGCCGTCCACCAGCGAGTGGCGGCAGCCGTACTTGTTGTCGAACTTCGACTTGGTGACGGCGTCGTTGACATTGATCGCCGGGAACAGGAGGGTGCCCTCGCGCTGCATTTCGTACAGGCGGTGGACGCCGGTCGTGGTCTCCTCGGTCACGCCGCGGATCTCGGACGCCAGTTGGGTCCATTTCTGGGGGTTCTCGTCCAGGGTGCGGTGCAGCAGCTGGAGGATGACGCGGTGCTCCTCGGACTCGGCGGTCTCGATGGCCGGGACCTTGCCGTCCTTCTCGTACTCGACGCCCTTGTGGACGAGGAGGGTGGCGTCGCCGCCGTCGTCGAGGATCATGTTCGGGCCGCCGGTGGGGCTGTCCGGCCAGGCCAGCGCCTGCTCCGTGCACCACCAGTACTCCTCCAGGGTCTCGCCCTTCCAGGCGAAGACGGGGATGCCCTGGGGGTTGTCGGGCGTGCCGTTCGGGCCGACGGCGATGGCGGCGGCCGCATGGTCCTGGGTGGAGAAGATGTTGCAGGACGCCCAGCGGACCCGGGCGCCGAGGGCGACCAGGGTCTCGATGAGGACGGCGGTCTGGACCGTCATGTGCAGGGAGCCGGTGACGCGGGCGCCGGCCAGGGGCTGCGCCGCGGCGTACTCCTTGCGGATCGCCATCAGGCCGGGCATCTCGTGCTCGGCGAGGGTGATCTCCTTGCGGCCGAACTCGGCCAGGGAGAGGTCGGCGACCTTGAAGTCCTGTCGGTTGTCGACAGTCGTCATGACGAGCTGCTCCTCGGGGTGTGGGTCGAGGTGGGTACGGCTGGTCTGCGCGGCGGCGGGCACAAGGGTGCCCGAAAGAGGACACAGGCATGCCCAGGTGCGCGCAGCGCAGTCCGTCGGAGGCCCTCTCTCCCTCGGCCGGCCCGTGGTGGGCCGCCCGACCGCCATCAGCAGCGACGTCTGGCTCCGACCCAAGCTACACCGGACGGCCGCACGCTCCCCAGTCCGCCTCCGATGGCATCCGGTCCCTTTCGGTCGAATTCCCGGTAGGGGCACCGGGGTGTTCGCTCGGGACGGCCGGCCGCGTGGTCAGTGCTCGTTCGTCCGGGCGGGGCCGCCGGGTGTGGCCTCGCGGTCCGGGCCCTTGGCCGCCTCGGCCTCGCTGTAGATGTCCGGTTCCAGGTAGATGACGCGGGCGATGGGGACGGCGGCGCGGATGCGGGCCTCGGCGGCGTCGATCGCGGCGGCGATCTCGGCGGCCGTCTCGTCGTGCCGCACCGCGATCTTGGCGGCGATCAGCAGTTCCTCGGGGCCGAGGTGCAGGGTGCGCATGTGGATGATGCCGGTGACCGTGTCTCCGTCGACGGTGGCGGCCTGGATCTTCTCGACCTCTTCCGCGCCCGCGGCCTCGCCGAGCAGCAGGGACTTGGTCTCGGCGGCGAGGACGAGGGCGATCAGGACGAGGAGCACACCGATGCAGACGGTGCCGATGCCGTCCCAGACGCCGTCGCCGGTGAGGAGCGCGAGGCCGACGCCGCCGAGCGCGAGGACCAGGCCGATGAGCGCGCCGAAGTCCTCCAGGAGGACGACCGGCAGCTCGGGCGCCTTGGCGCGGCGGATGAACTGCATCCAGGACTGGTTGCCGCGCAGTTCGTCGGACTCCTTGATGGCCGTGCGGAAGGAGAAGCCCTCGGCGATGATCGCGAAGGCCAGGACGCCCACCGGCCAGTACCAGTGCTCCAGTTCGTGCGGGTGCTGGATCTTCTCGTAGCCCTCGTAGATCGCGAACATGCCGCCGACCGAGAACAGGACGATCGACACGAGGAAGGCGTAGATGAAGCGCTCGCGGCCGTAGCCGAAGGGGTGCTGCGGGGTCGCCTCGCGCTGGGCGCGCTTGCCGCCGACCAGCAGCAGGAACTGGTTGCCGGAGTCGGCGATCGAGTGGACGCCTTCGGCGAGCATCGATGACGAGCCGCTGAAGGCGAACGCCACGAACTTCGATGCCGCGATCGCGAGGTTGGCGCCGAGTGCCGCCACGATCGCCTTGGTGCCGCCTGACGCGCTCATGTGGTCGCGTGTCCCTTCTTAGCCGTCCGCGCCGGATGCCGTACATGCGTACGCCGTCCGGTGCTTTGCCCGTCCTTTGCCGGTGGGTCATTGTTGCAGCCGGGCCCGACAGCGGTGCGCCGGACCGGTGGGACGAGGGGGCGCGACCTGTGCGCGGCCCCGGTGTCAGGCGATGACCGTCGCCCGGAAGACCGTGCCGTCACCGGAGACCCCGGCCTTCTCGTCCGCCGGTACGTAGACCGACTCGCCGGGGCCGAGCATGTGTTCCCCCACCCGCGCGGTGCCCGCCGTGCACAGCAGGATCTGCGGGGTGGAACGCGTGAGGTCACGCGGGGCGGCGCCCTCCGCCAGCACGTACCGGGACAGCCGGAACTCGTCGATCGGGGTGTCGTAGACCTCCTCCCCGTCGGACGACGCCTCGGGGCGCAGGATGCCGGGGTCGCCCGGCTCGAAGCGGACGATGCGCAGCAGTTCGGGGACGTCGACGTGCTTGGGGGTCAGGCCGCAGCGCAGCACGTTGTCGGAGTTGGCCATGATCTCGACGCCGAGGCCGTTCAGGTAGGCGTGCGGGACGCCGGCCCCCAGGAAGAGGGCCTCGCCGGGCTGCAGCCGGACGTGGTTGAGCAGCATGGCCGCGATCACGCCGGGGTCGCCGGGGTAGTGGTGGGCGATGTCGGCGTAGGGGGCGTAGGCACCGCCGAGGCGGGCGCAGGCCGCCGCGGCCTCGGTGACCGTACGCGCCATGTCCCCGGGGTCGGCGGTCAGCACGGCGGTGAGGACCTCCCGCAGGGCCGCCTCCTCGGGGTGTGCCCGCAGCACGTCGACGTAGGGCTCCAGGGAGTCGATGCCGAGACCCGTGAGCAGGTCGGCGGCCGCGCCGGGCGTGCGGAAGCCGCACAGACCGTCGAACTCGGTGAGGGCGCAGATCAGTTCGGGCTTGTGATTGGCGTCCTTGTAGTTGCGGTGGGGCGCGCCGACCGGGATGCCGCGGCGCTCCTCGTCCTCGTAGCCCTCCTTGGCCTGCTCCAGGTTCGGGTGCACCTGGAGGGAGAGGGGGGCGCCGGCGGCGAGGATCTTCAGCAGGAACGGCAGCCGGGGGCCGAACCTGGCGACGGCCCGGTCCCCCAGCTCGCGTTCCGGGGCCTGGTCGATCACCTCGTTGAGGGGGCCGCGCGGCGTGCGCGAGGGTGCGCCCGGGTGGGCGCCCATCCACATCTCCGCCTGCGGCTCACCGGTCGGCTCCACGCCGAGCAGCCGGGGGATGGCCGTGGTCGAACCCCAGGCATAGGGGCGGATGGTGTTGTCGAGGCGATCCATGGGTGTCTTTTCTCCGTATGTACACGGTATGTACACGGTCAGCCGGCCGCCGGCCGGAAGGCGTGAGCCGGGACGGCATGAGCCGGGAAGGCGTGAGCCAAGATCAGGCCCTCGAAGCGAGCGCCACGTAAACGGCGGCGAAATCCGTGATGGCGATCAGCTCGGCGAGGGTCTCCAGTTCGCCGCCGTCCTCCGGTTCGAGTTCGCTGATGGCCGTGTCATGGCCGAGGGCCAGCTCGCGGGCGGCGGGAGCGGCGCTCAGGCCGCCGATCGGGCGGTCGCGCAGCAGCACCACGCGCGCGTGGAGCGCCTGTGCCTCCTCGACACGGTCGCGGAAGAAGTCGTCGGGGTCGGCTCCGGCGGCGAGTGCGCCGGACAGCAGCACGTTGTGCGAGGCGAGCGCCTCGGGCAGCTCGGCGGTGAGCGCGGGGCGTCCGGCCAGTTCCGCGAGCGCGGCGGCGAAGCGGCGGCCGGCCGGCGCGGCGGAGACGCCCTCCGTCCAGATCACCGGGAGCGCCTCGGCGAGCTCGGAGGCGAGGTTCTTGGCGGGGTTGCCGTAGGTCGCGATGGCGGGACCGCAGCGCTCGGCGACCCGGTCGAGGCGGTCGGCGACCTTCTCCAGGGCGTCGGGCGGCGCGGACAGCAGCCCCGTGCGGTCGAGGAGGGCGAGCAGCGGGGTGAGCAGGGCCCACAGGACGCCGGGCGCGGAGGCTGCCAGCGGTTCCTCCTGCTCGTACGGGGCGGTCGCCATCGGAACGAACAGCCCGTGGGCACCGGCCACCGCATCCATGATCGGGGACCGGGCGGGGGCCACGGCGACGACGTTGCAGCCACGGCGGTATGCCTGCTCGACCAGGATCGACAGGCCCGGTTCGCTGCCGTCGGGGGTGGCGATCAGCAGGAGGTCCACGGGGCCCGCCCAGCCGGGGAGCTCCCAGCGCAGGGCGCCCGCGGCCGGCGCGACGCCGGTGGGGTGGATGCGGGTGACGGGGCAGGCGGCGCCGGCGAGGGTGCCGAGCAGCTCGGCGACGCCCGCCGACGCGGTGCCGGGGCCCGCGATGAGGACGGCGCGGGGGCGGCCCTCGGGTTTCAGGTCGTTGATCCCCGCCTCGGCGGCGAACCGCACGGCGGTGCGGACCCGGGCGCCGGCCTCGGCGGCCCCGCGGAGCAGCGCGCGGCGGTCGGCCCGCGACAGCGCCTCGGGGTCGTCGAGCAGCGATTCGTCGAGCATGGGCGGCAGTCTCCGATCGCCGGGTCGTTACGCCGGGCGGCGGGCCTCGTCGACGAGCAGGACCGGGATGCCGTCCCGGACGGGGTAGGCGAGACCGCAGTCCTGGCCGGTGCAGATCAGCTCGCTGTCCTCCTCCTTGAGGGGGGCGTGGCACGCCGGGCAGGCGAGGATCTCCAGGAGGCCGGCTTCGAGCGGCATGAGGGGTCCCTTCGGGGCGGGTGCACTTGGCCTGGTCAGCGTACCGCCGCGGGGTGCGGCGTGCGGGGGTTGGGCGAGGCGCGCGGGGTACGGGGCGCACGGGCTCCGAGGGCGTGCGGGTGCTCCCGCTCCCACCGCACGGCCGCCTGCCCGCACACTCGTACGCCCGGGGGCGCGAAACGTACGGTGCCGTACGCCCGGCGCCCCGGGCGTACGGTCAGCCGCGGATGATCTCCAGTACCTCGTCCCGGATCTTCGTCATGGTCGCCTCGTCCTTCGCCTCCGCGTTCAGCCGCAGCAGCGGTTCCGTGTTGGAGGGGCGGACGTTGAACCACCAGTCGGCGGACGAGACGGTCAGGCCGTCCAGTTCGTCCAGCGCGAGGCCCTCGCGGCCCTCGTAGGCGGCCTTGATCGCGGCGAGACGGCCCGTCTGGTCGTCGACCGTGGAGTTGATCTCGCCCGAGCCGGCGTAGCGGTCGTACTCGGCGACCAGTTGCGACAGCGGGCCGTCCTGGCCGCCGAGGGCCGCCAGGACGTGGAGAGCGGCCAGCATGCCCGTGTCGGCGTTCCAGAAGTCCTTGAAGTAGTAGTGCGCGGAGTGCTCACCACCGAAGATCGCGCCGGTGCGCGCCATCTCGCCCTTGATGAAGGAGTGGCCCACGCGGGTGCGCACCGGTGTGCCGCCGTTCTCGCGGACGACCTCGGGCACCGACCACGAGGTGATCAGGTTGTGGATGATCGTGCCCGTGCCCCCGTGCCTGGCCAGCTCGCGCGCGGCCACCAGGGCCGTGACCGCGGAGGGCGAGACCGGGTCGCCGTTCTCGTCGACGACGAAGCAGCGGTCGGCGTCCCCGTCGAAGGCGATGCCGATGTCGGCGTGCTCCTCGCGCACCCGCTGCTGCAGGTCGACGATGTTCTTCGGGTCGAGCGGGTTGGCCTCGTGGTTCGGGAACGTGCCGTCCAGCTCGAAGTACATCGGGACCAGGTCGATGGGCAGCCCGGCGAGGACGGTGGGCACGGTGTGGCCGCCCATGCCGTTGCCGGCGTCGACGACGGTCTTCAGCGGGCGGATGGAGGTCAGGTCGACGAGGGAGCGCAGGTGCGCCGCGTAGTCCTCCAGTGTGTCGCGCCGGCCGATCGCTCCCGGCGTCCCCACCGGCTCCGGGGCGCCGGAGTCCAGCCACTGCTCGACCAGTGCGCGGATCTCGGCGAGTCCCGTGTCCTGGCCGACCGGGGCGGCGCCGGCGCGGCACATCTTGATGCCGTTGTACTTCGCCGGGTTGTGGGAGGCGGTGAACATCGCGCCGGGCAGGCCGAACGCGCCCGACGCGTAGTACAGCTGGTCCGTCGAGCACAGGCCGATCTCGGTGACGTCGACGCCGCGGCCGGCCGCCCCGCGGGCGAAGGCGCGGGACAGGCCGGGGGACGAGGGTCGCATGTCGTGGCCGATCACGATCGCCTTCGCGCCGGTCACCTGCGCGAAGGCCGCACCGAAGAGCTCGGCCAGCGGCTCGTCCCACTGGTCCGGGACCACACCGCGTACGTCGTACGCCTTCACGATCTGCGACAGATCAGCAGCCACGACCAACCCTCCTGAGGTCTCAAGGATGAGCTCAACCTACCCGCTGCGGCGGACGGCCGGTGATGCCCGGCCGGGCCGCAGCGAGCAGTTCCGAAGGAGTTCATACCGGACTCACCGGGCGGAGGGCGTGCGATGGCTCAGGGAAGCATCCAGTCGAGTACCGGGGAGCTCTGTCCCACCACGATCAGGCACATCACCAGCAACAGGCCCAGGCTCCACGGCAGTACCTTGCGCAGCAGGTCGCCCTCACGGCCGGCGAGGCCGACGGCCGCGCAGGCGATGGTGAGGTTCTGCGGGGAGATCATCTTTCCGAGGACGCCTCCCGAACTGTTGGCCGCGGCGAGCAGTTCGGGCGACAGGCCCGACTCGTGGGCGGCGCTGACCTGGAGGGCGCCGAAGAGGGCGTTGGCCGAGGTGTCCGATCCTGAGACCGCCACGCCGAACCAGCCGAGCACCGGCGACAGGAAAGCCAGTCCGGCGCCGGCCGCCGCCACGAAGTGGCCGATCGTTGCCGCCTGTCCGGAGAGGTTCATGACGAAGGCGAGCGCCAGTACGGACGTCACGGTGAGGATCGCGTACCTCAACTCGTGCACCGTCGCCGCCCATTCCCTGACCGCCACGCGCGCGTGCACGCCGAGCACGAGGGCCGTGGCCACCCCGGCGAGCAGCACGAGTGTGCCGCCGGTCGACACGATGGGCCAGGTGAAGACGTTGGCGCCGACGGGCTTGCCGTTCGGGGCGGCGACGTTCAGGAAGGGCCAGTCGAAGGTGCGGGTCGCTCCGGCCAGCCAGTCCTTCACGGCGGGGATCTGGGCGATGGAGAAGACGGCGACGATCAGGGCGTAGGGGGCGTAGGCGCGCAGTACTTCGGGGCGCGGGTCCTCCTGGTCGAGGTCCTCGCTGCGCGCGCCGGTCAGAACCGCGGCGCGCACGGACTCGGTGGCGGGCACGCGCACGTGGGGCACGGCGACGAGGGCGCCCGCGCCGACCAGGGAGGCGCCGATGTCGGCCAGTTGTGCGGAGACGTAGTTGGAGGCGGCGAACTGGGCGGCCGCGAAGGCGGTCCCGCACACCAGCGCGGGCAGCCAGGTCTCCCGCAGCCCGCGCCGCCCGTCGACCAGCCCGACCAGCACGAGGGGTACGACCAGTGCGAGCAGCGGGGTCTGACGGCCGACCACGGAGGCGACGGAGTCCAGGGGAAGACCGGTGACCTGGGCGAGCGTCACGACCGGCGTGCCCATCGCGCCGAAGGCCACGGGGGCGGTGTTGGCGACCAGGGCGACGACGGCCGCGCGGACCGGGTCGAAGCCGAGGGCGACCAGCATCACCGAGCAGATCGCGACCGGAGCGCCGAAGCCCGCGAGGGCTTCCAGGAGCGCGCCGAAGCAGAACGCGACGACGAGCGCCTGGATGCGGGGGTCGTCGGACAGGCGCCCGAACGAGCGGCGCAGGATGTCGAAGTGCCGGGTGCGGACGGTCATCCGGTACACCCACAGGGCGTTGACGACGATCCACATGATGGGGAAGAGGCCGAAGACGGCTCCCTGGGCTGCGCCGGAGAGTGTCTGGCCGAGCGGCATGCCGTAGGCGAGCCAGGCGACCAGGGCGGCGGCCAGAAGGCCGATCAGGCCCGCCCGGTGGGCCTTCATGCGGACGCCTCCGAGCAGCACGAGGACGATCAGGAGAGGAAGGGCTGCGACGAGGGCGGACAGGCCGAGTGAGCCGGCGATGGGTTGGAGTTGCTGGACGTACACGGACGCCTCCCCGATTTTCCGCATGGCGGAAAATGATTTCTCAACGAGTGACGGAATGGTCGTGTCCGTAACAACGCCACGTCAATGGGTGTGCAACGTTCAACAAAATGAGAGAGAGGAGCGCCGGGCCGCCCGGGTGCGAAGGGCTCAGTTGTCCGGCGAGCGCAGCACCCGAAGATGGCCCCGGCGGGCGACCTCCATCGGGTCCGCGGTGCGGGCGCTGCCGCCGCCCGCGCCGGCCGTGCGCTGCTGCGGACGGGCCGCCTCGCGCACCGCGTTGGCGAGGGCCTCCAGGTCGTCACCGCTGGGGCGCGCGGGGGCCGAGCCGTCCAGGAGCCGGACGACCTCCCAGCCGCGCGGCGCGGTCAGGCGCTCGGAGTGCTCGGCGCACAGGTCGTAGCAGTGGGGCTCCGCGTAGGTGGCGAGCGGGCCGAGGACCGCGGTCGAGTCGGCGTAGACGTACGTCAGCGTCGCGACGGCGGGTCGGCCGCAGGCGGTGCGCGAACAGCGACGTACAGGGCTCACGACGTTGGACGGTACCGCACTCTTGAGCGGGCCGCGACGACTCTCCCCCAGGTCACTCCACCGTGTCGTGCTGTGAATCGTCCCACACACCCCTCCGGACCGGTCCGGCTGACCTGCGCGGACACCCCGGGGCGGGATGCCGCACCGACTTGAAACCGGTCACCACTCGGTACAAAGCCCGTCATTTTTCATGAGGTCGGCGGTCTGGGAGAGTTGCGGAATCGAGCCCAAGCTTGGCCGGAATGGTCATCCTGCGACATGCCGCACGGCCGCCGCAGACATCCCCCGGCGCGGCTCCGGCGAGCCGGCTGGACGTCGCGCCGCAGGGGAGGCAGGGGGCGGCCGTGTGGGCCGGGCGCGGCGCCCTGGCGGGGACTACGCTTCGTTGTGATGGACAAGCCCGTACAACCCCGCGCCGCAGCACCCGGTCCCCGCCGTCGTGACCGTCACGGCAGAGGCATGCGCGGACCCGTGGCGCCGCCGCAGGTGCCGCTCGCCGCGAGTCGCGCCGAGGCGTTCGCGGATCTCGTGCAGGACTCCGTGGAGCGTCTGGAGCGGCGCTGGCCGCAGCTCTCCGACATCGATTTCATGGTCCTTGAGGTGCCGCGCCTCGACGGCCCCGGCCGCCTGTGGAGCGACGACGCGGTGCCCCTGGGCGGCACGATCCCGGCGCGCGACGGCCGCCGGGCGCGGGTGGTCGTCTACCGCCGTCCGGTGGAGATCCGCACGAAGGGCCGGGACGAGCGGGCCGCCCTGGTCCACGAGGTCGTCGTGGAGCAGGTGGCGGAGGTGCTGGGGCTCACTCCGGAGACGGTCGATCCGCGTTACGGCGAGGACTGACCGGCTGCCCGGCGGCCCTGGGGCCGGGGCGTACGCCGGGACCGGGGCGTACGCCGGGACCGCAGCGCGTCGGCGGGGGCGGACGAGGCCGGCCCCCGCGGTCGTCACTTCTTCAGCAGCACCGTCGTCACTTCTTCAGCAGCACCGACAGATCCTGGTCGGCCTCCGGCACCGCCACCGTCCCCCGGTCGTCCGGAAGACTCTGCACCGTGAACGCGGGCACGCCCTCGCTCGCCACCTGAAGGGTGCGGGCGCCGTAAAGGGGCCCTCCGGAGACCCACTCCACGGTGAGCGCGTACGTCCCCTTGAGGCCGCTCGGTACGGGCATGTCGACGTCCTGTGTCGTACCGCCCTTGATCGTGAACTCCTTCGTCACCGCCGTACCGCCCTCACTGCCCGCGGACGCGGTGACCTTGGCGGTGGCCGTGCCGATCGGCGCGCTCAGCGAGAGCGTGGTCCCCTTGGCGCCGTTGCCGACGGCCGACGCGCGCGTGCCGATCGGAGCGGTGGCCGGGATGAAGGCCGACTCCTGCTTGTCCCCCTTGCCCCGCACCACCTGCAGTGCGGCCACCACGGGGACCGCGGTGCCGGTGGGCGTGAGCACCAGGGAGCCCGCCTCGCCGCGTGTGACGTCATGGAGGTCGACGGTGGCGGTCATGTGGGACTTCACGTGCAGCGTCTCGCTCCCGGCCGGGGTGATCTCCCCGGAGGGGGAGGCGAGACGCACCTTGAGGTCGGCGTCGGCGTCGCCGGGCGCGAAGGCGAACAGGCGGACGTCCGTGGCGTCCTTGGGGATGCCGGGCATCACCAGGGAGCCGGATGGGTCCGTCGAGGCGGCCAGCCAGTCGCCGCCCAGCTTGTCGTCGAGGGCCTGTACGGCGGCGGCGACCCGGCCGCTGCGGACGCCCACGTGCACCGTGACGTCGCTCTCCTGCGCGTCCGTGGTCGTGGACAGCAGCACCGGCTCGCTGGAGTGCGGCGGGACCGTGATGCCGTCGGCGACCGTCGACTTCAGGGCGCCGTCCTTCCCGTACAGCTCGATGTCGACGACTGCGGCGGAGTCGTCGGGATTGGTCAGGTGCACGTAGTCGATGCGGGAGGCGGTGGTGGCGGCTCCCGGGAACCAGAACTCGGTGTCCGGGGCGGTGCAGGCGGTGCCGAGCAGCCCTCGGCCGGTGCCCGCGGCGACCTGGGTGGTCTCCTGGACCGTCCAGCCGGGCGCGAACCGGCCCGTGGCGGTGCCGACGAGCGCGGGCGTGTCGGGGCCCGAGCTGTCGCCGGTGGCCGGAGTGCCGGGCTCCTTGGGGGTCACGGACGGGGCGTCGGACTGCTTCTTGTCCTTGCCGTTCTTGCCGTTCTTGCCGTCCTTGCCCCCCGTTCCGCCCGTGCCGGAGTCCGGGCCGCCCGTGGCCTGTGTGCCCGCCGGGACGAGCTCGGCCTTGCCGCTGCCGCCCGTGCCCTTCGAGACGGGCGTGAAGGACGCGTACGAGGTCTCGGCGAGGTCGGAGGTGCTGGGCTCGGGGCACAGCAGACGGGTCCGCTCCACGGGCAGCCGGGCGGCCGTGCCCGCCGAGCCGCTGCCGGACGCGTCCGGTGCGGTGAGCGCGGCGAATCCGGTGACGGCGGCGAGCGCGGTCGCGCCGGCGATCAGGGACAGGGTGGTGCGGTTCACTGCTGGCTCCCGTCGGGGCGCTCACTGTCGGTGCCGTGCGCCGGGTCGTACGGCGTGCCGTACCCCTGGGTGTACGTCGGGTCGTAGGGCGCCGTGGATCCGTAGCCGTACGGGTCGTACTGGGCGTCCTGGTAGGGGCCCGTCTGGTAGGAGTCCGCCTGGTAGGAGTCCGTCTGGTACGGCTGCTGGTAGGTGCCGGGCGGGTACTCCTGGGCGCCCTGGTACTGCTCGCCGCCGTAGGTGCCGTAGTCGGCGCCCTGGTATCCCGCCGTGTCCCACGCGCCGTACTCCGGCTGCTGCGGGACGGCGGCCGGCTCGGGGGCCTCCTCCGGAGGAGGAGGCGGAGCCTCGCCGTCCGGGCCGGCCCCTTCGGCCTCGGCCTGAGCACGCAGCCGACGCGCACGGCGGCCCTCGCCGACGGTGTCCTGCGCGGGCACGACGCGCTCCTCGGGGAGGTCGTCGTCGACGTCACGGCGGCGGCCCGGCAGCGCCAGCACCACGAGGACGACGGCGAGCGCGCCCTGCGCCCACAGCCAGGCGGTGTGGCCGAACGGCGTGTCGTACGTGACGTCCAACCTGCCGCCGGAGGCGGGCAGTTCGAAGCCCTGGGCCCAGCCGTCGACCGTGGTGCGGGTGAGCGGCCGGCCGTCCAGGGTGGCGGTCCAGCCCGCGTCGGCGGAGTCGGCGATCCGCAGGACGCGGTCCTCGGAGCCGGAGGGGATCTCGGTGTGGATCTCGACGGGACCGGCGGCGACCGGCTGCGGTGCGGCGGAGCCGCCGACGATCGCCGCGCGGGAGACCTGCCGGTCCAGCCGCCACAGGGCGCTTCCGTCCTGCTGGCTGAGCCGGCTCAGGCCGGGCGTGGCGTCCAGGACGCGGCTGACCTCGCGGGGCGCGCCCCTGCGGACGAGGACGTAGCGCACGGCGAAGCCGCCGAGTTCGTCCGCCTGGTCGGCTCCGGAGCCCGCCACCAGGTTGGCGACGACCTTGTCGAGCTGCCCGTTCTCGCCGCCCTCGGCGGCGAGTTCACCGTCGCCGAGGCGGGCGCCGGAGCCGCGGACCAGGGTGTAGCCCACGCGCGCGGTGGAGTACCCGTCGAGGACGAGGGTGCGGGCCTGGTCACTGGTGCCGCCCTCCTCGGCGACGAACGCGGGCACCTGCACGGGGTCGCGCCGCTCCAGGGGGCCGTCGGCGCCGCGGATCATCCATCCGGCGGCGATGAGCAGCGGGCCGGCCGCGGACGCGAAGGCGATGAGCGCGGCGACCGGCTGACGCCAGCCGAAGCTCTGCTCGGCCACACGCGTGCGTGCGCCGTCCGCGCCGATCACGGCCGCCGTGAGGAGCGCGATCCCGTAGACGAGGGTCGCAGGTCCGGCCCAGGTGGAGTGGTTGGACAGGACCGCGAAGACGAGCGCCACCACGGCGACCGCCCACGCCGTCCGGATGCCCCCCTGGCGGTCGGTTCGCATCAGGGCGGCCAGCGCGGCGAGGACCACGCCGATGAGCATCAGCCCGCTGACGGTGCCCGGCCCGCCCGGACTCGCGCCGAGCAGGTCGGTGGCGGAGGCCGCGCTCGCGCCGTAGGCGAGTCCTGCCTCCTTGAAGAAGCCGAACGGCAGCAGCGACAGCGACCAGGGGGCGAGCATCAGCAGCGGGGTGCCCAGCTGGACCAGGAAGCGCAGGCCGTGAGCGGTGATGTCGTTCCTGTGCACGGCGAGCAGGGCCAGGCCGAGGACCAGGGCGATCGGCCACACGATCGGGGTGAACGCGGTGGCGAGGGTCAGCAGCAGGGCGTACGCCCAGGTGGCGCGCCAGCTGCCGCGCGTGCCCGACGCATGGGCGAGCCCCGCGGCCGCAACGCCCGCGCGCGCGATGAGCGGCAGCAGGACCGCGAGGACCGCGGTCCCGATGCGGCCGCCGGCGAGGGCGCCCGTGGCGGCGGGCAGGAAAGCGTACGCGACGGAGGCCCAGGCGCGCAGCAGCCGCGACTCGACGACCGGACGCGAGGCGAAGTACGCGGTGAACCCGGCCAGCGGCACCGAGCAGACGAGCAGCACCGTGACCGCGAGTCCGGTGGAGCCGAACAGGATGCTCGCGAGCAGGGCGACGAGCGCGAGATAGGGCGGCGCGTGCTGGGTACCCCCCGCGCCGACCGGATGCCAGGCGTCGAGATACCGCGACCACAGCTCGGAGGAGTCGGCGGGCGCGGGCAGCAGCGCGCCGCCCGCGAGCGCGCCCCCGCCGAGCAGGGCGCGGCAGGCGATCAGGGAGACGAGCAGGAGGACGGCGAAGAGGACCGGCCCGGGCTTGCGGGCGATGCGCTTGAGCCGGGCGAACTGCTCGACCTCCAGGAAGTCGGCGTCGTCGCCGCCGGGTCCGGATTCGATGGCCCCGCCGTGCCGGCCGGCCGAGGAGACCTCGGGGTCGGAGCGGCCCACGAGGCTGCCGGCGACCTGCTCGACGGTGGCCCGGACGGTCGCTCCGGGTGGCGGGAACAACGGGCGCAGCTCGCCCTTGTCGACCTGCGGCCGGCCGCGTCTGCGCCGCCCCGCGACGATCCGCTCCGGTCGCAGCAGGGTCCCCAGCAGGCCGCGCACCTCGTCGAGGGCCTGTCCCGGCACCTTGCCGACCAGGTACGCCACCGTGCGCAGCAGGGTGCCGAGCA
Source organism: Streptomyces sp. PSU-S4-23 (assembly GCF_055632315.1). NCBI lineage: Bacteria > Bacillati > Actinomycetota > Actinomycetes > Kitasatosporales > Streptomycetaceae > Streptomyces > Streptomyces sp. PSU-S4-23. Next base: position 3,477,537 of record NZ_JBVMUU010000002.1, read on the forward strand.
CCAGGCGGAGCAGGACCCAGGGCAGCTGTGCCGTCCGGGCGTTGACGAGGAGGGTGTAGACGGCCCCGGCCTTGTCCACCTTGTGCGGGGAGGCGGCGGTGCGGCCCACGCAGTCGACGGTGCGGCGCTCGCGGGAGGCGGCCTCGGCGTGCCGTACGACCGCGTCGGGGGCGATCAGGACGCGGTGGCCGGCGGCCTGGGCGCGCCAGCACAGGTCGACGTCGTCGCGCATCAGGGGCAGGTGCCGGTCGAACCCGCCGAGCTGCTCGAAGACGTCGCGCCGGATGAGCATGCCGGCCGTGGACACGGACAGCACCGGGCGAATGTGGTCGTGCTGGCCCTGGTCCTGTTCGCGGCGGTCCAGGCCGGTCCAGCGGCGGCCGGAGTTGGCGATGGTGACGCCGACCTCGAGGAGCTGCCGGCGGTCGTACCAGCCGCGGAGCTTGGGGCCGAGCACGGCGACGTCGCGGCCCAGCTCGTGCTCCTGCTCCACGACCCGCAACAGCTCGGCCAGGGCGTCCGGTTCGGGCGCGCAGTCGTCGTGCAGGAGCCACAGCCACTGCACCGGCTCGCCGTGCGGCAGCTCCGGCATGTCGTACGCCTCGTCCCGCCAGGTGCGGGTGACGGGGTCCCAGCCGCTGGGGCGCTTGAGGTAGGGCAGGTCGTCCGGGGTCAGCCGGGCCGCGGTGCGGCCCGCCTCGTCGACGGCCTGACCGAAACCGGTGCGCCGGGCGAGGTGGAGGACGCGGTCGGCGCCGAGGGCGTCGGTCAGCAGCCGGGCGGAGTCGTCCGCGCTGCCGGTGTCGGCCGCCACCGCGTTCTGCACGGGGCGCTCCTGGCCGAACAGCCCGGCGAGCACGTCGGGCAGCCAGCGGGCGCCGTCGTGGGAGACGAGCACCGCGGTGACCACGTGGCGCGGGAACTCGGGCGGGCGGGTCGGATCGAGCAGCGCCGGGCCGGGCTGCTCGAACGGCGCTGTGGCGGCGTCGCGTTGGGCCGCCGTATGGCTGTGGACGGACATCGAGGTGCGGGCCCCGGTTCGATGGACTGCGGTGGACGCCTGTGCCCGCAGGGGGCAGCGGTGCGTCTCGGACGGAGGCCCACACTAACGGCTGGACAAGATCACGGCCCGCCGCCTGTGGACAGACCACCTGCGCCGGGCCGTTCGTTACGTAAGGGTGTGTGCCTTTTCATCGCTTGCCGGCCGGGCCGGCCACCGCGCATGCGTGCGCCTGCTTCACGACATCCAGATGCCTTTTCCGGACAGCGGGGCGTCAGACGGCGGCCTTCTTGAGCCGGCGGCGCTCGCGCTCGGACAGGCCGCCCCAGATGCCGAACCGCTCGTCGTTGGCGAGTGCGTATTCGAGGCACTCCGAGCGGACCTCGCAGGCGAGGCAGACCTTCTTGGCCTCGCGGGTGGAGCCGCCCTTCTCGGGGAAGAAGGACTCGGGGTCGGTCTGGGCGCACAGCGCGCGCTCCTGCCAGCCGAGTTCCTCGTCCGCGTCGTCGACCAGCAGTTGCTGCACCAGCTCGGTCATGTGCGCCCCTCGTCTGTCTTTCGCGTCCCCGTGATGTAGCCGTTACCGAATCCGGCTGAACGACACGAGTGAAATTACAAGTGTGCCGATCCGGGCCAGTCAAGCCGAGATCTGCTATTGGGCCCCTTATTCACTCTGCGGAACCAAGGCTATGCGGAAAGTGTTCAAATCGACATAAACCCTGACACGCAGCACGGGTCCCGGCGGGTCTCCGACGACTCACAGGGAAGGACGCCCGCGGAATCGATCTCGTTCCGGCACGAGCGGCGAAGCGAACGGGATCACATTCGGATCACGAGATCGCAACGGGGTCCGTGCGCCTGGTTGTGCGCCATGTGTCCCCCCGACCGACAGGACAAACCTTTCGCCCCCCGGATGAACCGGATGGGGTGAACCGGCTCCCACTTCCCGGACGCCGAGTTGACAGGCCGAGGTGTCAGCGGATGTCCTAGTGGGCATGCTCGCGAACCCGGCACTCACCTCGACCCGCTCCACCGGGTCCCACGGTGCTGCCCGTGCTCGCTGTAGCTGTTGCCGTTCCGGCTGTTGAGCCCCGCGCCCCCGCTCCGGCCGCCTTCGAGTCCACGCGACTCGGCTGTTGTTCCCTCCGCCCCTGCCGGGGCCCGCGCCACGCCCGTGACCCGGGCGGACGACGCGCGACGTCCAGCCGCCCGCCGCACTCCCCGCCGAGGAACCCCGCACCCCATGAACAGCGACAGCGACCTCCAGATCGCCGGCGACATCCTCGAAGTACCGCATCTGCTCCAGCCGCCGCGCGAGCACCCCGCCACGGTGGCCGAGTTCGCGGGTCTCGCCCGCTCCGTCGCCGCCGACCGCTCCCAGTGGGCGCACCTCGTGCGGTACGACGCGACGTCCCGCTGGTACCACCGGCTGCGCACCGGCCCCGGCTACGAGGTGTGGCTGCTGTCCTGGGTGCCCGGGCAGGGGAGCGGGCCGCACGACCACGGGCGCTCGTCCGGCGTCCTGACCGTCCTGCACGGCGCACTCACCGAGCGCACGGAGCGCGGTACCCGCGCACTGCGCACGGGGGCGCAGCGGGTGTTCGCACCGGGGTACGTACACGAAGTGGTGAACGACTCACTGGAGCCGGCGGTCAGCCTGCACGTCTACTACCCGGGCCTGACGGAGATGCCGATGCTCCCCGCGTCCCGCCTCCGCTCGGCCGGGGGGAGCGCCGTCGGCACCTGCGCGGCGGAGCCCGGCACGGCGAACCCGGTCACGGCCTGAGCGGCGGCCGCGCCCCCGGTGGCGCACGGCACGGGCACGGGCACGGGCACGGGCACGGCGGCACGGGCATGGGCTGCGGATGGGTACGGGCATGGGTACGGGCAGCACGGTGGCGCCCGGAGCGGGCACGGACACGGTGGCGCGCGGCGCGCACGGGGCGGGAGCGGAGGACCGCGGTCGCGCACAACTTGGTCCCGCGTTGTCGTATCCGCCTGCAAGACTGGCTCCCATGCGCATTGTGGTTCTGGCAGGCGGTATCGGCGGTGCCCGGTTTCTGCGGGGTCTGAAGCGGGCCGTGCCCGACGCGGACATCACGGTCATCGGCAACACCGGCGACGACATCCACCTCTTCGGGCTGAAGGTGTGCCCGGACCTCGACACGGTGATGTACACGCTCGGCGGCGGCATCAACGAGGAACAGGGCTGGGGCCGCGCCGACGAGACCTTCCACCTCAAGGAGGAACTCGCGGCGTACGGCGTCGGACCCGAGTGGTTCGGGCTCGGTGACCGCGACTTCGCCACGCACATCGTGCGGACGCAGATGATGAGCGCGGGCTATCCGCTCAGCGCGGTCACCGAGGCGCTGTGCGACCGCTGGAAGCCGGGCGTGCGGCTCATCCCCATGTCGGACGACCGCGTCGAGACGCATGTCGCCGTTACCCTGCCGGACGGCGACTCCGCCACGGGCCCCGGCGAGCGCAAGGCGATCCACTTCCAGGAGTACTGGGTGCGGCTGAGGGCCTCCGTCCCCGCCGAGGCGATCGTGCCGGTCGGCGCCGAGCAGGCGAAGCCGGCGCCGGGCGTCCTGGAGGCCATCGCCGAGGCGGACGTCGTGCTCTTCCCGCCGTCCAACCCGGTGGTGTCCATCGGCACCATCCTCGCGGTGCCTGGCATCCGCGAGGCCATCGCGGACGCCGGGGTGCCGGTGGTGGGCCTGTCCCCGATCATCGGTGACGCGCCGGTGCGGGGCATGGCCGACAAGGTGCTCGCGGCCATCGGCGTCGAGTCGACGGCCGCGGCGGTGGCCGAGCACTACGGCTCGGGGCTGCTGGACGGCTGGCTCGTCGACACGGTGGACGCGGCCGCCGTGGAGCGCGTGGAGGCCGCGGGCATCCGGTGCCGCGCGGTGCCGCTGATGATGACCGACCTGGAGGCCACGGCCCGGATGGCCGGCGAGGCGCTGGCACTGGCGGAGGAGGTGCGGACCTCTTGAACGGGCTGCCCCCCGAGGGACCGGCAGGCGCCGCGGTCCCTCCCGGTTACCGGGTCTGGGCCCTGCCCGGTCTTCCCGAGGTCCGCCCCGGCGACGACCTCGCCAAGCTGATCGCGGCGTGCGACCCCGGGCTCGTCGACGGGGACGTGCTGCTGGTCACCTCGAAGATCGTGTCCAAGGCGGAGGGGCGCGTGGTCCGGGCGGACGACCGGGAGGCCGCCATCGACGCCGAGACCGTGCGGGTCGTGGCCCGGCGGGGACCGCTCAGGATCGTTGAGAACCGGCAGGGGCTGGTCATGGCCGCCGGCGGGGTCGACGCCTCCAACACCCCGGCGGGGACCGTGCTGTTGCTGCCCGAGGACCCCGACGCGTCGGCCCGGGCCGTGCGGGACGGGCTGCGGGACGCGCTCGGTGTCGTCGTCGGCGTGATCGTCACGGACACCTCCGGGCGGCCGTGGCGCACCGGGCTCACCGATGTCGCCATCGGTGCCGCGGGCGTACGGGTCCTCGACGACCTGCGCGGCGGCGCGGACGCGCACGGCAACCCGCTGAGCGCGACCGTCGTCGCCACCGCCGACGAGTTGGCCGCCGCGGGGGATCTGGTCAAGGGCAAGGCCGCCGGGCTGCCCGTCGCCGTCGTGCGAGGGCTGCCGCACGTGGTGGACGAGGACGACGGCGAGGGGGCGCGGGCGATGGTGCGCGATGCGCGTGACGACATGTTCCGGCTGGGCACCTCCGAGGCGGTTCGGGAGGCGGTGACCCAGCGGCGTACGGTCCGGTCGTTCACCGACGAGCCCGTCGACCCCGGTGCCGTGCGCCGCGCGGTGGCCGCCGCGGTGACCGCGCCGGCGCCGCACCACACGACACCGTGGCGGTTCGTGCTCCTGGAGTCCGGCGCGTCGCGCACACGGCTGCTGGACTCGATGCGGGACGCCTGGATCGCCGATCTGCGGCGGGACGGCAAGAGCGAGGAGTCGATCGCGAAACGCGTCCGGCGCGGGGACGTGCTGCGCAACGCGCCGTACCTCGTCGTGCCGTGCATGGTCATGGACGGGTCCCACACCTACGGCGACATACGGCGGGACGCGGCGGAGCGGGAGATGTTCGTGGTCGCCGCCGGGGCGGGCGTGCAGAACCTGCTGGTCGCGCTCGCCGGGGAGCGGCTGGGCTCGGCATGGGTGTCGTCGACGATGTTCTGCCGGGACGTCGTACGCGAGGTGCTGGGACTGCCGGGGAACTGGGAGCCGATGGGGGCCGTGGCGGTGGGACATCCGGCCGAGGAGCCGAAGCCGCGGCCGGAGCGGGACGCGGAGGCGTTCATCGAGGTGAGGTGAGCGCGCTCGCGGGTACGGGCGCGCCCGGCGCGGCCCCCGGGCCGCGGTCACACCGCTCGCGGGGTACGGGTCCCGCCCGTGCCCGTCGTGCGCGCCCTCTACCCTCGTAGGCGCCCCGGATCCGTGGAAGCGGCGCCGGCGCCTGGCAGACCTCCCCAGCGGCATCCCTCGCAGCAGCCCCCAGGACCCCATGGCCGGACGATTCGCCCCTCGCCCCACCCGTACGACCGTGCGCGGCGGGCATGCCGCCGTGCCCGCGGGGGTGCCGCGGCCGGCCGCGGCGCCGGGACGGCGGCGGACGTGGACCCCGCCCGGGCCGCTGGATCTCGGACTGGTGCTCGGTCCGCTGCGGCGGGGGCCCGCGGATCCGACGTTCCGGGCGACGCCGGACGGCTCGGTGTGGCGGGCCAGCCGGACGCCCGTGGGACCGGGCACCCTGCGGGTCGCGCTGCGGGGCGGGGCCGTCGAGGCCGAGGCATGGGGGCCCGGGGCGCAGTGGCTGCTGGACCACCTGCCCGGGATGCTCGGCGCGGCGGACGATCCGGACGCGTTCCAGCCGCGGCACCGGCTGGTCGCGCTGGCGCGGCACCGGCGCCCGGGTCTGCGGCTGACACGGACGGGGCTGGTGCTGGAGTCGCTGATCCCGTCGGTCCTGGAGCAGAAGGTCACCACGGACGAGGCGTACCGGGCGTGGCGGCTGCTCGTCCGGAAGTACGGAGAGCCCGCGCCGGGTCCCGCGCCGGGGCGGATGCATGTCATGCCGGCACCGAGGACATGGGCGCTGATCCCGTCCTGGGAGTGGCACCGGGCCGGGGTCGACAACAAGCGGGCGTCGACGATCCTGCGGGCGGTGCGGGTGGCCGCGCGGCTGGAGCAGGCGGTGGGGATGGAACCGGCCGAGGCACAGGCGCGGCTGGAAGTGGTGCCGGGGATCGGGCCGTGGACCTCCGCGGAGACCGTGCAGCGCAGTCACGGGGCGGCGGACTCGGTGACCGTGGGGGATCTGCATCTGCCGGGCATCGTGGGTTACGCGCTGGCCGGGGACCGGAACGCGGACGACGCCATGATGCTGTCGCTGCTCGAGCCCTATGCGGGGCAGCGGCACCGGGCGGCGCGGTTGATCCTGCTGAGCGGATGCACGCCGCCGCGGCGCGCCCCGCGGATGCGGCGGGGGGACATCGGACGGCTCTAGCGGGCCGGTCGGGAGCCGGCGGGCCCGTCGGCAGGGGGGCCGCAGCCGCGCCCCGGCCCCCCCTGCCGGCCCGGCCGGCCGCGCCCTCACCGGGCGGGGCGGCCGGACGTGCCCGGGTTCCGGTGCGGCCTCACTGGTCCGACGAGAAGCGCACCGCGCCCGCCGGGATCCTGGCGTCGCACCAGACCCGTACTCCGTCGCGGAGTTCGTTGTCCGCGCCGACCACCGCGCCGTCGCCGATGACCGCGCCCGTGAGGATCGAGCGTTCGCCGATGCGGGAGCGGGCGCCGATCAGGGAGTCCGTGATCACGGCGCCCGGTTCCACGACCGCGCCGGACAGCAGCGTGCTGCCGGAGATCCGGGCGCCCTCCCCCACGAACGCCCCCTCGCCGACCACCGTGCCGCCGGTCAGCTTGGCGTCCGTGGCGACCGACGCCGTCGGCAGGACCAGGCGGTCGCCGCAGCGGCCGGGCACCGCGGGGGACGGGGCGCGGCCCAGGACGAGGTCCGCCGAGCCGCGCACGAAGGCCGCGGGAGTGCCCAGGTCCAGCCAGTACGTGGAGTCGACCATCCCCTGCAGATGGGCCCCGGCCGTCAGGAGCTGCGGGAAGGTCTCCCGTTCGACGGAGACCGGGCGGCCCGCGGGGATCGCGTCGATCACCGAGCGGCGGAAGACGTACGCCCCCGCGTTGATCTGGTCGGTGACGATCTCCTCGGGGGTCTGCGGTTTCTCCAGGAAGGCCGTCACCCGGCCCGTCCCGTCGGTGGGGACCAGCCCGTACGCCCTCGGGTCCGTCACCGTCGTCAGGTGGAGGGACACGTCCGCGCCCGTCGTCCGATGGGTGCGGACCAGGGCCCGGATGTCCAGGCCCGTGAGGATGTCCCCGTTGAAGACGAGGACCGGGTCGTCGGGGCCGGAGTGGAGGCGGCTCGCCACGTTGCGGATGGCGCCGCCCGTGCCGAGCGGTTCCTCCTCCGTGACGTACTCCAGTCGCAGGCCGAGGGCCGAGCCGTCGCCGAAGTAGGGCTCGAAGACCTCGGCCAGATAGGAGGTGGCGAGCACGATGTGCTCCACGCCCGCCGCCTTCGCCCGCGCCAACTGGTGCGTGAGGAAGGGGACCCCGGCCGCCGGGACCATCGGCTTCGGAGTGCGCACCGTGAGCGGGCGCAGCCGGGTGCCTTTGCCGCCGACCAGGAGGATCGCTTCTGTCACCTGTCGTCTCTGCTTCCTGCCGGGACCGGCCGACTGTCCGTCGGCCGGCCAGTGTATGCAGACCGTGTTGCGAGGACCGCTCAAGGCGTTGTGAGGACCGTTAGAGGTGCCTTCGACGACAGTGGGGTGTCCTTCGACGGCTGTGGGGGCAAGCCCCCGCACACCTTCGTGCGGATGAACTCGTACGGCGTCTTGCGGGCCGTCGTTCGGTGTGGTGCCGGTCACCGTACGACGGTGTGCGGGCGGTGCGTGCGACGTCGCGCGCCGGCCCCGTCCTCAGCGACCCTGGTAGGCGGCCGCGGTGGTACGGGCCGTGCCGAGTTTGCCGTAGAGCAGCCTTCCCGGGCACTCCGTGGCGAACCCGTCGCGATGGCCGGAGATCACATTCAGTCGTACGTTCTCGCCCTTTGTGTAGAGATTGCCACCGCCGGAGACCAGGTGTGTGGCGGCACGCGGATCCATGCTGGAGAGACCGAGTTTCCAGGCGGTGAGCTTGGAGAGGCCGGTGACCGCGGCGGCGGGCGGGTTGCTGCCGGTATAGGTGCCGAGCACCGCGATCCCCGTGCTGTTGCTGTTGAATCCGAGGGTGTGCGCGCCCATGACGGGCTTCTCCACGCCCCCCGCGCGCCCCTCGTAGATGTTTCCGCACTTGTCGATGAGGAAGTTGTAGCCGATGTCCCGCCAGCCGCTGCTCACGACGTGGTAGCGGTAGATACTGCGGATGAGCGAAGGCGCCTGGGAGCAGGTGTAGTTGTTGCCCGAGGCCGTGTGGTGCACGAAGGCCACCTTCACGGTGCTCGTGTAGACGAAGCCCGCTTCCCGCAGGCTCTCGTCGGCCCCCCAGCCGCCGCGTGTGACGATGCGCGGGCGCGGGCCGATGTAGGGGCCCGTGCTGACCTGGCGCGCCTCCAGGTCCTTCTTCGTCGCGTCCCGGGTGAGCGCCGGGATCTCCGCGGCCCCCAGGGGTGCGAGGCCGGCGTTGGCGGCGGACGCCTCCGACGCGGTGGAGGCCGCGCCCGAACCGCCGGCCGATGCTTCCGCATCCGAACCGGTGGCGGATGCTTCCGCGCCCGAACCGCCGGCCGATGCTTCCGCGCCCGAACCGCCGGCCGATGCTTCCGCGCCCGGCGCCCCCGCCGAGCCCGCGCCCTGCGCGCCGTGTGCGGGGGCGGTGCGAGCCGGCTCCGCGCCGGGGTCGACGAGTTCGACCCGGAGACCGCCGGGAAGCCCCGGGCCGCGCGTCCCGCCGGACTCGTCCTCCTCGGCGCGTACCCGAACCTCGATGCCGTCCGAGTCGCCGACCCACAGGGGTGCCGTCGATCCGCGCACCCGGCTCGAACCGGCCTCGCCGGTGGCCGGGTCGGGGCCGTGGTCCGCGTTGTGCGTCTCGACCTCCTGCCAGTCGGACCACCGGTCCGTGCCGCTGGCCCGGGTACGGATCTGGACGCGGCCGTGCAGTTCGGTTCTGGGGTCGTCCCAGACGACGCCGACAAGCGAGAAGGACCGTACGGCCTGGGGGGTCAGCCCCCGTTCGGTCACCGCGCCGCCGCCACGAGGGCCGGTGAGGGGTACGAGGGAGAGGGACTGGGTGCTGCCCGGAACGCCCGGCTCGGCGCCCGGCCCGGCCGCCATGGCCGGGGAGGCGGGCGGCACGGTCAGGACCGCCGCACAGGAGACACCGATCAAGGAAGCTAGGTATCCACGCATGGCCACGATCTTGGACATAGCCATACATATATGTCCATCCGGGACTTGACGGGCCGTCGGCCGAACCGGTGGCCCTGCACACACCCGTCACACACCCGCCGGACCGTCCGGCGGGCCGCCCCCGCGTACGCTTGCGCGCGTGAACGCCACCGACCGTACCCCTGCCGACCTGCTGCGATCCGCACTCGCCGCGGACCCCGCGCGCCCGCTGGTGACCTTCTACGACGACGCCACGGGCGAACGCGTCGAACTCTCCACGGCCACCTTCGCCAATTGGGTGGCCAAGACGGCCAACCTCCTGCAGGGCGACCTCGCCGCCGGGCCCGGCGACCGGGTCGCACTGCTGCTGCCCGCGCACTGGCAGACGGCGGTGTGGCTGCTCGCCTGCGCGTCCGTGGGTGCCGTCGCGGACGTCGGCGGCGACGCTGGCGCCGCCGACGTCGTGGTCACCGGGCCCGACACGCTGGACGCGGCGCGCGCCTGCTCCGGGGAGCGCGTCGCCCTCGCCCTGCGCCCGCTCGGCGGCCGCTTCCCGCAGCCCCCGGCCGGCTTCGTCGACTACGCCGTCGAGGTGCCGGGCCAGGGCGACCGCTTCCAGCCCTTCGCGCCCGTCGACCCGGAGGAGCCGGCGCTCATCGTCGCCGGGGCGGAGCACACCGGCGCGGAGGTGGTGGAGCGGGCCCGTGCGGACGCCCCCGCGCTCGGCCTGACGGGGCCCGGCTCCCGGCTGCTGTCCGGACTGCCGTACGACACCTGGGAGGGCCTGAGCGCCGGGCTGTACGCACCGTTGGCCACGGGAGGGTCGGTGGTGCTCTGCCGCCATCTGGAACGGCTCGGCGAGGATGCGCTGGCCAAGCGGATCGAGGACGAGAGGGTGACCACCACCGCGCGGTGAGACGCCGCCGGGGGCCGCGCCAGGCGGCGGGGGCCTTCCGCCACCGGGCCGGGGCGCGGCCGCACACCGTGCGCCGCGGCCGGGGCGGTTACAGCGGGCGCGGCGGGCGTGCATACAGGGCGTACGGGGGCACGAGGGCACGGGCCCACGACCCACGGCCCACGGCCCACGGCCCCAGACCGCCGCATCCGCCGCCGCATCCGCCGCCAGGCCACTGGCCGGCGCGCGGCGCGCGGCGCGCGGCCGCGCAGTTCCCCACCCCCCATTCGGGCTAACACCGGCCGCCCTCAGCCCCGCCCCGGGTCATGGTCGTAAGAGCACGACACGCTCGTACGCCACAAGGGGGTGGACCCGGCAGTGACTACCCAAGGCGCCCCACGGCGGCCAGGAGCGGGCACCCCGCGCCTCCTCGGCCCCTCCCTCGGCCCGTCCCTCGGCGCCACACCCGCCGGCCCCGGCCTCATACGCCGCCGGCGCCGGCGCTGGATGCGCCGCTCCGCGCTCGGGCTCGCCCTGCTCGCGCTCGGGGCCGCCGGCGCCGGGTGGGCCGCGTACGAGAAGCTCGACTCGAACATCACCGCGGACAACGACGCCGCCTCCGAGCTCGCCCGGTACGAGAAGGAGCGGCCCACGGCGCTGGTCCGCGGCGCCCAGAACATCCTGCTCATCGGGTCCGACTCACGCGCGGGCGACGGCAACGGCCGCTACGGGCGGGTCTCCGGGGCCGGGCGGTCCGACACCGTGATCCTGCTGCATCTCGCCGCCGACCGGCGCAGTGCCACCGCCGTCTCCCTTCCCCGCGACCTCATGGTCGACGTGCCGAGCTGCCGCAGACCGGACGGCAGCCGCACCGCGCCGGTGTTCACGATGTTCAACTACGCCTTCGCCGGCGGCGGCTCGGCGTGCACGATCCGCACCGTCGAGAAACTGACGAACATCCGCATCGACCATCACGTGGTGGTCGACTTCCACGGTTTCCAGGAGATGGTCGACGCGGTCGACGGCGTCCAGGTGTGCCTGAAGGAGCCGATCGACGACAAGGACGCCCGGGTGAAGCTCCCGGCGGGCAAGGTGACGCTCGACGGCGAGCAGGCGCTCGGCTACGTACGCGCCCGCAAGAGCCTCGGCGACGGCAGCGACACGGACCGCATGGAACGCCAGCAGCGCTTCCTCGGCGCACTCCTCGGCAAGGTGCGCAGCGACGGCGTCCTGCTGAATCCGGCGAAGCTGTACCCGGTGCTGGACGCCGCCACCTCGTCCCTCACCACGGACCCGGACCTGGCGAACCTGCGCGGGCTCTACGACCTCGTGCGCGGGCTGCGGACGCTTCCTCCGGAACGGGTGCAGTTCCTCACGGTGCCGCGCGCCTCGTACCCGTCCGACGTGAATCGCGACCAACTCGTACAACCCGCGGCGGGAAGACTCTTCGCGCGGCTGCGCGCGGACCGGCCGGTGGAGGTCGCGAAGCAGCTCCCGGACATTTCAGCCGCACAATCGAGCGCCGCGGCGTCCGCGCCGCCCGGTTACGGTGACCGTGGGGAGTCGCGCGACGACGGAATGTCGAGCGGAAAGCGGACCCCCACTCCCGAACCCACGCCCACATTCCGCGGAAACACGGCCGCACAAGACGCCTGCGGGTAAAGCACACACCAAGCGGGGGGACTGCGGAGCTAAGAAGTCTCTGAGAAATGGGGCGGATTGCCCAGTTGTAGGGGAGTGGAATTTGTCACCGCCGTCGCTTGACGCCGAACTGGGCGGATAGTGTGAGCGGTCCGGTGCTACGCCCACGAGGTCCGACCTGGGTTCGCGCACTGGGCGAAGAGACCCGAGCGCCTCAAGGGGGAAGGCGCCGCGTGGCCCCGACGGAGGATTCGGACAACCGTGGACGCGCAAGGCCGTGGGCGGGCGGACAACATCGACCCCGCAGACCAGTGGGTACTCAACCCGAACACCGGCGAATACGAACTGCGACTGAGCCCTTCCGCTCCGCAGTCGACCGTGCCCAGACCGCGGCGCGGGGCGCCCGCCGGGGAGGCGCGGGGCCGCACGCGCACGACTCCCGCCCCCCGAGGGCCGGAGCCCGACGCCCTGCCGGGTCAGCGCCGCCGCCGGGGAGCACCGGACGAGCCGCCCGGGCGGCGCCGGGGCCGCACCAAGTCCAAGCAGGGCAGGGGGAAGAAGATCCTGCTGTGGAGCGGCGGCAGCATGGCGCTCATCCTGGTCGCCGTCACGGGCGCCGGTTATCTGTACCTCAAGCACCTCGAGGGCAACGTCACCACGACGGACGTCGGCGACGCCGCGAAGAAGGGCTTCAGCAAGGACGAGGCCTTCAACATCCTGATCATCGGTACCGACAAGCGCACCGGCAAGGGCAACTCCGGCTACGGTGACAAGGGCAGCGTGGGGCATGCCGACACCAACGTCCTGCTGCACGTGTCCAAGGACCGGACGAACGCGACCGCGCTGAGCATCCCGCGCGACCTGATCGTCGACGTCCCCGACTGCCCGACAAAGCAGCCCGACGGCACCACCAAGGTCATTCCCGGTACGCAGAACGTCCGCTTCAACACGAGTCTCGGCCAGGACGGCCGCGACCCCGGCTGCACGATGCGCACGGTCAAGGCGGTCACCGGCATCACTCCCGACCACTTCATGATGGCCGACTTCAACGCGGTGAAGACGCTGACCACGGCGGTGGGCGGCGTCGACGTCTGCGTAGGCAAGCCGATCAACGACAAGGAGTCGCACCTCAAGCTGCCCAAGGGCGAGTCCACGATCGAGGGCGAGCAGGCCCTCGCGTTCGTGCGCACCCGGCACAGCTTCGGCAACCAGGGCGACCTGGACCGGATCAAGGTGCAACAGCAGTTCCTCGGCGCGCTGGCCCGCAAGATGACCTCCAGCGACACACTCACGGACCCCGGCAAGCTGCTGGACCTGGCGGAGGCCGCCACCAAGGCGCTCACCGTCGACACCGGCATCGGCAAGGTGAGCACGCTCAAGGACGTCGCCCTGGAGCTGAAGAAGGTGCCGCCGAAGAACATCACCTTCGCCACGGTGCCGGTGGACGACAACCCCGCCGAGAAGATCAAGGCGACGGTCGTCCTCAGGGAGCCGTCTGCCAGGCAGCTCTTCCAGATGATCAACGAAGACGTCTCGCTGACCGAGGTCAAGCAGAAGAAGAAGCAGGAGAACGCCGCAGTGGCGGCCCGGCTCAAGGGATCCCGCTCGGCGGCCTCCGACGTCCGTGTCGACATCTACAACGGCGGCGCGCCGTCCGGCAGCGCACAGGAAACTCTTAACTGGCTGCAGAACAATGAGGGAGTTCTCAAGTCCAGCCAACTCGGTAACGCGACCGCAACCCTCGCCCGTACGACCCTCGAGTACTCTCCGGACCAGGCCGACCAGGCACGCAAACTGGCGGACATCATGGGGTTGCCCGCATCGGCGATGAAGCCGGGCAAGAGCGAGAAGAACGCCCAGGGTCTGCCTGCGATCGTGCTGACCCTCGGCCAGGACTTCAAGGGGGCCGGGGTCTCTTTGAGCGCGCCTGCCAAGGCGCCGGAGAACATCCAGAAGGCCACCGCGGACAAGCAAGTGTGCTCGACGTGATGACCTGACGACCGGTTTACGCGTCTTACTGGACGCGGACGCGCCCGGCGGGTGTGCGACCCGGCGGGCGCGCCGTGTCGGGAAGGGGACGCGCAGCACATCCGTTGGGGTGCCACGGGCGTCTCACCGTACGGCAAATGTTCCGGAAGAGCGCATCCTGGCGGACTCCGGAGCCATGGGACGGACCGGCGTGTGTCGGGCGCAGGGTGGGGAGGGCAGGGACTTGGTGCAGAGCAGTGTGCGTCGAAAGGGGGCGCGACCACGTGACCGGGACGCCGGTGAGCTGGGCTGGGACGACAGTCTGTACGAGCGCGGCGGCGACGCCGTTCAGGGCGGCGACGGTCCACCGTCCGCGCCGCACGGTCAAGGCCGGCGCGACGGCGAACCCCCGCGCCGCAGACGCCGTGTCCTGCGCTGGTCGGCGACGGTTCTGGCGGTCGTGATACTCGGCACCGCCGGTGCCGGATATCTCTACTACCAGCATCTGAACGACAACCTGAAGAAGGACGACCTCAACATCGGGGACGAGAAGGACCGTGCGGCCATGTCGAAGCCGAACGCCGCGGGCCAGACCCCCCTGAACATCCTCCTCCTCGGGTCGGACGCGCGTGACTCCGCGGAGAACCAGAAGCTCGGCGGCGCGAGGGACACGTTCGGGGCTCCGCCCCGCGCCGACGTCCAGATGCTGCTGCACGTCTCGGCGGACCGCACCAACATGTCGGTGGTCAGCATGCCGCGCGACACCCTGCTGCAGATCCCCAAGTGCACCGACCCGAAGACCGGGCGCGTCTACCCGTCCTCGACGCTGGCGATGACGAACGACTCGCTGGGCCGCGGCGGCCCCGGCTGCACGGTCGCCACCTGGGAGAAGCTCACCGACATCCACATCGACCACTTCATCATGGTCGACTTCGCGGGCGTGGTGTCGATGGCCGACGCGATCGGCGGCGTGCCGGTGTGCGTGGACAAGAACATCTACTCCCACACCGCCTCCGGCCACGGCTCGGGCCTGAAGCTGAAGGCGGGCACCACCTACGTCAAGGGCACGCAGGCCCTGCAGTGGCTGCGCACCCGCTATGGGTTCGAGGACGGCAGCGACATCGCCCGGACCAAGGCGCAGCACCAGTACATGGGCGCGCTGGTCCGCGAGTTGCGCGCCAACGCCACCCTGAGCAACCCGGACAAGCTGCGCAAGCTCGCGGAGACGGCCACCAGGGCGCTCACCGTGGACAAGGGGCTCGGCACGGTCGCCAAGCTCTACGACCTGAGCGGCGAGCTGAAGAAGGTGCCCGCCGACCGCATCACGATGACGACGATGCCGTACGTGTACTCCGGCGCCCGGGTGCGGCCCAAGCCGGTCGACGCGGAGCAGTTGTTCCGTCTGGTGCGCGAGGACATCCCGCTGGACGGCAAGGGCGAGAAGAAGAAGCCCGCGGCCGAGACAACGGTGGCGCCCACGGACACCGACGACAAGATCGCGGTGCAGGTGCAGAACGGCACCCGGACGTCCACGCTGGGACCGGTGAGCGGACGGGCGGGCACGGTGGCCCAGTTCCTCGTCGGCAAGGGTTTCACGCAGGCCAGGACCGACTCCTCGGCGGTGCTGGCCGAGGACAGGACGGTGGTCCGCTACCCCAGCGCCGACCTGAAGGGCGACGCCCAGCGGGTCGCCAAGGCCCTGGGCATCCCGGTGGGTTCGGTGAAGAAGTCGACGGACGTCTCCGGGGTCACCCTCGTCGTGGGCGCCGACTGGCGGTCGGGCACGGTCTACAAGGCACCCGCGGAGGACAACACGACGCCGTCGTCCGCGGACGCGCTCAACGGGGCGACGAAGAAGTGCATGACGGTGGACCCGAACTACACCTGGTGACCGCTCGTCTCGGGGCCCTGCCCGCCACGGAGGGGCCCCGACCGGGCACGGGGACCGTCAGCCGGAGACGACGACCGCCGGCCGCCGCGACGCGATGACCTTCTTCGCCAGTGCCCTCGGGCTGGTCAGGAACCCCCAGCCCCACGACATGTGCATGGTGGCGAGGGCGACGGGGATCTGCAGCCGCGCCGTCAGCGGCAGGCCCCTGCCCGCGGGGACGGAGCCGAGGACGATCGCCGCGAGATAGCCGCCGGGGACCACGAAGCCCCACGGGGTCAGCGCGGCGCCCGCCACGATGCCCGCGGCGATCGCGCAGACGGCGGCCGGCGGGGCGAGATAGCGCAGGTTGATGGAGCCCTCGTGGAAGCGGGCCACGACGTGCCGCCAACGCCCGTAGTCCTTGTACTGCTTGGCGAGCGCGCGCACCGAGGGGCGGGGGCGGTACGACACCCTCAGCTCCGGCGAGAACCAGATGAGGCCGCCCGCCTCGCGGATGCGGAAGTTGAGCTCCCAGTCCTGGGCGCGGATGAACTCCTCGTTGTAGCCGCCCTGCTGCTCCAGGGCCTCGCGCCGGAAGACACCGAGATAGACGGTCTCCGCCGGGCCGGCCCCACCGCCCGTGTGGAAGGCGGCGTTCCCGACGCCTATCTTCGAGGTCATGGCGGCGGCGACCGCGTGCTCCCAGTCGTTCTCGCCCTCGGCGTGCATGATGCCGCCGACGTTCTGCGCGCCGGTCTCCTCCAGGAGGCGTACGGCGGTCGCGATGTAGTTCGGCGAGAGCATGCCGTGGCCGTCGACGCGGACCACGACCGGGTGGCGGGACGCCTTGATGGCGGCGTTGAGCGCGGCGGGCGTGCGGCCGGTCGGGTTCGGGACGGTGTGCACGCGCACGCGGTGGTCGGATGCCGTCTCGCGGACCAGTTCCGCGGCGATCTCGTCCGTGCGGTCCGTGGACGGGCCGAGGGCGATCACGACCTCCATCTCGCCGCCGTACTCCTGGGCGAGGATCGCTTGGACGGCTCCGCGCAGGTGCCGCTCCTCGTTGAGGACGGGCATGATCACGGACACGGCGGGGAGCTGCACGTCGGGCTTCGCGTTCATAGGGGCCTCACGTTACCGCGAACGGGGGACACCGGTGCGCGCCGCCCGGGCGCCGCCCCGAGCCGCAGATCGTATGGGCCTACGGTGCTCACGGATCCCACGCCCAGCCCCGCGGAGGTGTCCCCCGTGCCCGCACCGACCCGCTCGCCCGCGCGCCGTCCGCCGGTCCGCCGCTCCCCCGGGCGGCCGCCGCGTGTCCCGCGGAAGAGGCCCGGCTGGGCCGTTCGGGCGGTCACCACGCTCTCCGTGGCCGTCCTCGCGTCGGCCGGCATCGGGCATGCCGTGATCACCAGCCTCGACGAGGGCATCGCCCGGGTCGATCCCTTCAAGGACATGAAGAACCGCCCCGCGGCCGGCCACGGCATGAACATCCTGCTGGTCGGCACCGACGGCCGTGACAGGATCGCGGACGCGCAGCGGCGGGCGTACCGCCTCGGCGGCACGGCCTGCCACTGCACCGACACGGTCATGATCGTGCACATCTCGGCGCACCGGGACCGGGCCACCGTCGTGAGCCTGCCGCGCGACTCGTACGCGCAGGCCCCGGCGCACACGGACCTGACCACCGGGCAGCGGCACGGCGCCCATCCGATCAAGCTGAACGCCGCGTACGCGGAGGGCGGCCCGAACCTGACGGTGCGCACGATCGAGAACATGACCCACCTCAAGATCGACCACTATCTGGAGGTCGACTTCGTCAGTTTCATGAAGACGGTGGACGTCCTCGGCGGCGTCCGGGTGTGCACCCCGCAGCCGATGAAGGACCCGTACACCGGGCTCGACCTGCCCGCGGGCACGCATGTGCTCAAGGGCGGGCAGGCACTGCAGTACGTGCGGTCCCGGCATGTCGACGGGGCCTCCGACCTGGGCCGGATGCAGCGGCAGCAGAGGTTCCTGGCGGCGCTCATCGACCGGGCGACGTCCTCGGGCATGCTGCTGAACCCGATCAGGTTCCGGGACGCGACACGGGCCGTGCTGGGCTCGGTGCGGGCGGACCGGGGCTTCGGCACGAACGAGCTGCTCGACCTGGGCCGGGCGATGCGGAACTTCTCGCCGCGCTCCTCGGAGTTCACCACCGTGCCGATCGCGCAGATGGGCTACCGGGGCGACGACCTCGGCTCGACCGTGAGGTGGGACGACGCGAAGGCCGGTGCGCTGTTCCAGGCGCTGCGCGACGACAGGCCGCTCACCCCGCCCCACCCGGAGAAGAGGGGCCCGGCGGCGACGCGGGTGGAGGTGCCCCCGCAGCAGATCCGGGTGCGGGTCGAGAACGGGACAGTCACGGAGGGGCTCGGCAAGCGCATGGACGACGCGCTCGCGGCCACCGGATTCCGGACGACCCGGCAGCCGGGGAACGCGGCGAACCGGGCGGTGCGGCGCACGGTCGTCGTCTACGACCCGCGCTGGGACCGTTCGGCGAAGGCTCTCGCCGCGGCCCTGCCGGGCAGCGAACTGCGCCCGGCACCGGGCCAGGGGCCGACGCTGAAGGTGATCGCGGGCGCGGACTTCAAGGAGGTGCGGCCGGTGAGGGCGGCGGACCCGAAGGGCCCGCAGGAGGTGGTGACCGGGGACCAGGTGGTGTGCCCGTAGGGCCAGGGCCCGCCACGGTGCCCTCGGCGCCTCGGTCCCGGCTCAGTCCTCGCGGCCCTCCGCCGTCCGCCTCTCCCGCAGCTCCATGATCGCGCGGCGCCGGGCGAGCCGGTGGGTGCGGCGGATCTGGGCCTCCTGGTAGCGGCGCTTGTCGCGCTCCGTCTCGGGTATGACCGGCGGCACCCGCCGGGGCTTTCCGTCGGCGTCGACCGCCGCGAAGACCAGGTACGCCGAGCCGACCTGGGTGGGTGGCGCCGACTCGTTCCAGCGTTCGGCCAGGACGCGGACGCCGATCTCCATCGAGGTGCGTCCGGTCCAGTTGACCTGGGCCTTCACATGGACGAGGTCGCCGACTCTGACCGGTTCCAGGAACGCCATCTCGTCCATGGAGGCGGTCACGGCCGGGCCGCCGGAGTGCCGGCCGGCCACGGCCCCCGCCGCGTCGTCGACGAGTTTCATGATCACGCCACCGTGCACCGTGCCCAGCAGGTTGGTGTCGTTGTGGCTCATGATGTGGCTGAGGGTGGTCCGGGACGCCGCGGTGGGCTTCCCGGGGAGATCACCCGTGGTTTCGCCCGGAAATGCGATGTCCGGGGCAGGGGCCTGGTCTGTCATGACGTCCACCTTATGCCGGGCCGTCATCGGGAGACTTTGTGTCAGCTTGGCAACAGCACTGACCCCGTTCTTCACCGGCCCTTGTAAGGCACACGGCCCCACCCGGCACACTGGGGCCCATGAACGAGTGGCCCGAGGGATCGTCCAACGACAGCCGCGGCAACAGCTACGGACGCGGCAGCACGAGTGCGCGGCCCGAGGGCGCCCGCGTGATGCGTCAGGTCCGGCGCGGGCCGGGCGGGCCCGGCGGCCCTCAGGGCGCGCCGCAGTACGGCGGGGTGCCGCAGCAGCCTGCGTACGGCGACCAGGGGTACGACGCCTACGACAGCGGCTACAACACGGGCCAGGTCTACGGCGGCGGCCGGCGCGGCGGGGGCTTCATACCCAACGACAACGATCCGGACCCTGAGCTGGAGCGCTACCGGCCGCAGCCGAACTGGCGCCGGCGGATCAAGTGGACCGCGATCACGCTGGTCACCGCGCTGGTGGTGACCTCGGTGGCCACGTACTTCTGGGCCGACTCCAAGCTCCACCGCGATGTCGACCTGTCCAAGGTGATCGACCGGCCCGCGTCCGGCAAGGGCACGAACTACCTGATCGTCGGGTCCGACAGCCGCGCGGGCATGTCCGCAGAGGACAAGAAGAAGTTGCACACCGGGTCCGCCGAGGGCAAGCGCACGGACACGATGATGATCCTGCACACCGGTGACAACGGCTCGACGCTGATCTCCCTGCCCCGTGACTCGGACGTGGAGATCCCGACCTTCAAGGGCTCCGAGTCCGGCAAGCTCTACCAGGGCACCGGCCGCCACACGAAGCTGAACGCGGCGTACGCGACGGACGGCCCCGAACTTCTGGTACGTACGGTCGAGTTCAACACCGGGCTGCACATCGACCACTACGCGGAGATCGGCTTCGGCGGCTTCGCGAAGATCGTGGACGCGGTCGGCGGTGTCGAGATCACGATCGACAAGGGCTTCAAGGACAAGTACTCGGGCGCCGACTTCCAGGCGGGCAAGCAGACGCTGAACGGCGAGCAGGCCCTGGCCTTCGTCCGCACCCGGCACGCCTTCGCCACGAGCGACCTGCAGCGTACGAAGAACCAGCAGAAGTTCCTGTCGGCGCTGGCCCACCAGGTGGCGACCCCGTCGACGGTCCTCAACCCCTTCAGGCTCTACCCGACGATGGGCGCGGGCCTGGACGCGCTGACGGTCGACAAGGACATGAGCCTGTGGGACCTGGCCGACATGTTCTGGTCGATGAAGGGCGTGTCCGGCGGCGACGGAACGTCGATGAACATGCCGATCTCCGGCTCGGCCGGCGGCAACCTGGTGTGGGACAAGGCCAAGGTCAAGACGCTGGTGAACGAGCTGAAGAACGACGAGAAGGTGACGGTGCCGGGCAACTGATCCCCGCGCCCGCCTCACCGTGGAGGGCCCCGCCGAACTGCTTCGGCGGGGCCCTTCACATGCGGGTCAGCAGGCGCAGAGGCAGAAGGGGTGCCCCGCCGGGTCCGCGTACACACGCCAGGTGCGCGAGTGGTCCTCCGTGTCCAGCGGCCTGGCGCCGAGCGCGAGGACGCCCTCCTCGGCCGCCTCCAGGTCGCTGACCGCGAGGTCCAGGTGCAACTGCTGCGAGGCGTCCGGGGCCGGCCACTTCGGCGGTACGTACCCGGGCGCGGCCTGGAAGGACAGCGACCCGCCGCCGGGCACCTTCAGGTCGGCCCAGTCACCGTCCCCCTCCACGGTGCCACCGAGCAGTTCGGCGTAGAAGCCCGCGAGCGCGCGCGGGTCGGGGCAGTCCAGGACGACGGCGCCCAGCTTGGCGAGAGCCATGACTTCCTCCTCGTGTGTCTGCGGATCCGTCTGCGAATCCGCGTTACCTGTAGCAGCGGCCAACGGGTAACCGTTACCGCATGCTTCCGCATAAGAGGTAACGTCGCAAGGGGAAATCCGAGAGGTAACGTCACGGGCATGAGGTCGCAGACATGAGTGACAGAGCCCCCGGTGGCCTCGCCCTGGTGGAGGCCCTGGTCAACACCCTCGACCTGGAGTCGGGCGCGGACCGCCTGGACACCCCCGAGGGACGCGCCGAGTTCGGCGTCGCGGAGCGCGACCTGGCCGAGGTGCGCGAGCTGCGGGAGTCACTGCGCGCCGTCTGCCTCGCCCACGCGGGCCACGCGCCGCACCGCGAGGTGACACCCCTGGGCCGGCTGCTCGCCCGGGCGCCGCTGCTGGTGACCGTCGACGAACACGACGGCTCGGCGGTCCTGGCGCCCGCCGACGGGGGCCCCCTGCGCTCCCGGGTCGCGGCGGCCGTCGCCGAGGCCCTGACCGCGGGCACCTGGCTGCGTCTCAAGGCCTGCGAACTGCCCGAGTGCCACTGGGCGTACTACGACCGCAGTCCGGCCGGGAAGCGGCGGTGGTGCTCGATGTCGGTGTGCGGGGCACGCGCGAAGATGCGCCGCTACCGCGCCAAGTAGGCCGGCGACCGCGTAGTTGGGCACTCCCCGGCCAAGGGCGACCGCGGTGGTGCAGAATGCAGCAAGACGCCGGTCCGGCCGACTGAGCCTCGGCCGGACCGGCGTCACCCGTCCTGCTACGCGGTGGGCCGGCCCATCGCCCGGTACGTCCACCCGGCCCGGCGCCACA
Organism: Streptomyces sp. PSU-S4-23; assembly: GCF_055632315.1. Taxonomy (NCBI): domain Bacteria; kingdom Bacillati; phylum Actinomycetota; class Actinomycetes; order Kitasatosporales; family Streptomycetaceae; genus Streptomyces; species Streptomyces sp. PSU-S4-23. The sequence goes on from NZ_JBVMUU010000002.1 coordinate 3,499,313, forward strand.
GCTCCGGGTCGAGCGCGTTGCGGCCGTCGAGGATCACACGGGAGCCGACCGCCCTGCCCAGCACCGCCGGGTCCAGCTCGCGGAACTCACGCCACTCGGTGAGGTGCAGCACGGCATCGGCGCCGCGGACCGCTTCCGCGGCCGAGCGGGCGTACCCGAGCGTCGGGAAGACCCGCCGGGCGTTGTCCATGCCCTTGGGGTCGTAGACCGTGACCTGGCCGCCCTGGAGGTGGATCTGCCCGGCGACGTTCAGCGCGGGCGAGTCGCGTACGTCGTCGGAGTCGGGCTTGAACGTCGCGCCGAGCACCGCGACCCGCTTGCCGAGGAACGAGCCGCCGCCCAGCGCCTCGCGCGCCATCTCGACCATCTGGCCGCGCCGGCGCATGTTGATGGAGTCGATCTCGCGCAGGAAGGTCAGCGCCTGGTCGGCGCCCAGCTCGCCCGCGCGCGCCATGAAGGCGCGGATGTCCTTGGGCAGGCACCCGCCGCCGAACCCGATGCCGGCCCGCAGGAACTTCTTGCCGATCCGGTCGTCGTGGCCGATGGCCTCCGCCAGGAGGCCCACGTCGGCGCCCGCGGCCTCGCACACCTCCGCCATCGCGTTGATGAAGGAGATCTTGGTGGCGAGGAAGGAGTTCGCCGAGACCTTCACCAGCTCGGCGGTCGGGAAGTCGGTGACGATGAAGGGCGAACCCTCGGCGACCGGGGTCGTGTACACCTCGCGCAGCAGCTTCTCGGCCCGCTCGCTGCGCACGCCGACCACGATCCGGTCGGGGTGCAGCGTGTCCTGCACGGCGAAGCCCTCGCGCAGGAACTCGGGGTTCCAGGCCAGTTCGGCGTCCTCGCCGGCGGGCGCGTGCGCGGCGAGGTAGGCGGCCAGGCGGTCCGCGGAGCCGACGGGCACCGTCGACTTGCCGACGACCAGGGCGGGAGCGCGCAGATGCGGCGCCAGGGACGCGATCGCGGCGTCGACGTACGACATGTCGCACGCGTACTCGCCGTGCTTCTGCGGGGTGTTGACGCACACGAAGTGGATGTCGCCGAAGTCCGCCACCTCGGCCCAGTCCATGGTGAAGCGCAGCCGCCCGGTGGATCCCTCGATCCCCGTGACGTGCTTGCGCAGCAGTTCCCCGAGGCCGGGTTCGTACATCGGGACCTCGCCCCGCTGCAGCATCTCGATCTTCTCGGGAACGACGTCGAGCCCCAGCACCTCGAACCCCAGCTCGGCCATGGCCGCGGCGTGTGTCGCGCCGAGATAGCCGGTGCCGATCACGGTGATCTTGAGGCTCATGGGTGCTCCAGAGATATGCGGCGAATCCGAGCCGAGCATAGCCGGGTGCTTCGGCGGGCACGTTTCCCGCTGTCGCCAAGCTCACGTATCACTCGCGTGGGCGTACCCCTAAAATTTGGGTTACTTAACGGTAATTAGCGTCGGCACCACTGTGTCTTTGGAGCGTGAGAGACCTTGGCCGGATCGGCTGACTTCGACCTGTACCGCCCGTCCGAGGAGCACGACATGCTCCGCGACGCCATCCGCTCGCTGGCAGAGGCGAAGATCGCGCCGCACGCCGCCGCGGTGGACGAGGAGGCACGGTTCCCGCAGGAAGCGCTCGACGCCCTCGTCGCCAGCGACCTGCACGCGGTCCACGTGCCCGAGGAGTACGGCGGCGCGGGCGCCGACGCGCTCGCCACGGTCATCGTGATCGAGGAGGTGGCGCGCGTGTGCGTGTCCTCCTCCCTGATCCCCGCGGTGAACAAGCTCGGGTCGCTGCCCGTGATGCTCTCCGGCTCCGAGGAGCTGAAGAAGAAGTACCTGGGCCCGCTGGCCAAGGGCGACGCGATGTTCTCGTACTGCCTCTCGGAGCCGGAGGCGGGCTCCGACGCGGCCGGGATGAAGACGCGGGCGGTACGCGACGGCGACCACTGGGTCCTCAACGGCGTGAAGCGCTGGATCACCAACGCGGGCGTCTCCGAGTACTACACGGTCATGGCGGTGACCGACCCCGAGAAGCGCTCCAAGGGCATATCCGCGTTCGTCGTCGAGAAGTCGGACGAGGGCCTCTCCTTCGGCGCCCCGGAGAAGAAGCTCGGCATCAAGGGCTCCCCCACCCGCGAGGTCTACTTCGACAACGTGCGCATCCCGGCCGACCGCATGATCGGCGAGGAGGGCACCGGCTTCGCCACGGCGATGGCGACCCTCGACCACACCCGCATCACCATCGCCGCCCAGGCCCTAGGCGTCGCCCAGGGCGCGTTCGACTACGCCAAGAACTACGTCCGGGAGCGCAAGCAGTTCGGCAAGCCGATCGGCGACTTCCAGGGCATCCAGTTCATGCTCGCCGACATGGCCATGAAGATCGAGGCGGCCCGGCAGCTGACGTACGCGGCGGCCGCCAAGTCCGAGCGGGGCGACGCCGACCTGACCTTCCAGGGCGCCGCGGCCAAGTGCTTCGCGTCGGACGTGGCGATGGAGGTCACCACGGACGCCGTCCAGCTGCTCGGCGGCTACGGCTACACCCGCGACTACCCGGTCGAGCGCATGATGCGTGACGCGAAGATCACCCAGATCTACGAGGGCACGAACCAGGTCCAGCGGATCGTGATGGCGCGCAACCTGCCGTAGGACACGGCACGTCGCCGCCCCGCGCGGCGCTCGGGGGCACCCTGCGGGGTGCCCCCTTTCCGTGTCAGCCGTCCAGCTGCTCCAGCGTCGCGTTCGACGGCCCCCGCTGCTCCTGGAGGTCGCGGGCCACGTCCTCGGCGGCGCCCAGCACCCGTACCGCGTTCTGCCAGGTCAGCTTGGCCAGATCGGCCTGCGACCAGCCGCGGTCGAGGAGTTCGGCCATCAGGTTCGGGTAGCCGGAGACGTCGCCCAGGCCGTCCGGGGTGAAGGCCGTGCCGTCGTAGTCGCCGCCGATGCCCAGGTGGTCGACGCCCGCGACCTCGCGCATGTGGTCCAGGTGGTCGGCGACCGTCGCGGCCGTGGCGACCGGGCGCGGATGCCGCTCCTCGAAGGCGCGGTGCTCCTTCATCGCCTCGGCCGTCATGTCGAGGGGGTGGAAGCCGTGCGCGCGCATGTTCTCGTCCGCCTCGGCCGTCCACTCGACCGCGGCCTGGAGCACGAACTTGGGCACGAACGTCACCATCGCCACACCGCCGTTCGCGGGCAGGCGCTCCAGCACGTCGTCGGGGATGTTGCGCGGGTGGTCGCACACCGCCCGGGAGGAGGAGTGGGAGAAGATCACCGGGGCGGCCGTGGTGTCGAGGGCGTCCCGCATCGTCGTCGCCGCCACGTGCGAGAGGTCGACGAGCATGCCGAGGCGGTTCATCTCGCGGACGACCTCGCGCCCGAAGGCGGTCAGGCCCCCGGCCCGCGGCTCGTCGGTCGCCGAGTCCGCCCACGCCACGTTGTCGTTGTGGGTGAGCGTCAGGTAGCGCACGCCCAGCTCGAACAGCCCCCGCAGCGTGCCGAGGGAGTTCGCGATGGAGTGGCCGCCCTCGGCGCCCATCAGCGAGGCTATGCGCCCGCCCGCCCGCGCCGCCTCCATGTCGGCGGCGCTCAGGGCGCGTTGCAGGTCCTCCGGGTACCGTGCGATCAGCCGGCCCACGCAGTCGATCTGTTCGAGCGTCCCGGCCACCGGATCGGGCAGGTCGCAGGGCACGTACACGGACCAGAACTGCGCACCGACCCCGCCCTCGCGCAGCCGCGGCAGGTCGGTGTGCAGGTGCGCGTTCTGACGGGTGGCGATGTCGCGGGCGTCGAGGTCGTAGCGGACCTGCTCGCGCAGCGCCCAGGGCAGGTCGTTGTGCCCGTCGACGACCGGGAACTCCCGCAGCAGCAGCCGCGCCTGGTCCAGCGAGGTCATCGCGGTCACTTCCCCGAGCCGAACCCGAAGCCCGCCGATCCGTCGACCTTGGAGCGCAGACGCTTGCCCTTCTCGGTGGCCTGGTCGTTGAGTTCCTGCTGGAACTCCCGCATCCGGCCGAGGAGCTCCTCGTCGTGCGCGGCCAGGATGCGCGCCGCGAGCAGACCGGCGTTGCGGGCGCCGCCCACCGAGACCGTGGCCACCGGCACCCCGGCCGGCATCTGCACGATCGACAGGAGCGAGTCCATGCCGTCCAGGTACTTCAGCGGGACGGGGACGCCGATCACCGGCAGCGGGGTCACCGAGGCCAGCATGCCGGGCAGGTGCGCGGCACCGCCCGCGCCGGCGATGATCACCTTCAGGCCGCGGTCCGCGGCCTGCTCGCCGTACGCGATCATCTCGCGCGGCATGCGGTGCGCGGAGACGACGTCGACCTCATACGGGATCTCGAACTCGTCGAGGGCCTGGGCGGCCGCCTCCATGACGGGCCAGTCGGAGTCCGACCCCATGACGATGCCTGCAACGGGACTCATTCGGTGATGGTGCCTCTCAGGTAGCCGGCAGCGTGACGCGCGCGCTCCAGCACGTCGTCGAGGTCGTCGCCGTAGGTGTTGACGTGGCCGACCTTGCGGCCGGGCTTCACGTCCTTGCCGTACATGTGGATCTTCAGCCGCGGGTCGCGGGCCATGCAGTGCAGGTACGCGGAGTACATGTCCGGGTAGTCGCCGCCGAGGACGTTCACCATGACCGTCCACGGGGTCCGCGGGCGGGGGTCGCCGAGCGGCAGGTCGAGGACCGCCCGTACGTGGTTGGCGAACTGCGAGGTGATCGCGCCGTCCTGGGTCCAGTGGCCCGAGTTGTGCGGGCGCATCGCCAGCTCGTTGACGAGGACGCGTCCGTCGCGGGTCTGGAACAGCTCGACGGCGAGGTGGCCGACCACACCGAGCTCCTTGGCGATCGTCAGGGCCAGCTGCTCGGCGCGCATCGCCAGGTCCGCGTCCAGGTCCGGGGCCGGGGCGATGACGGTGTCGCACACCCCGTTCACCTGCCGCGACTCGACCACGGGGTAGGCCACCGCCTGGCCGTGCGGGGACCGTACGACGTTGGCGGCCAGCTCCCGCACGAAGTCGACCTTCTCCTCGGCGATGACCGGGACGCCGGCGCGGAACGGCTCGGCGGCCTCCTCGACCGACCCGACGACCCACACGCCCTTGCCGTCGTAGCCGCCGCGGACCGTCTTCAGGACGACCGGGAAGCCGTCACCCTCGGTGGCGAACGCGGCGACGTCCCCGGGGTCGCTCACGATCCGGTGGCGCGGGCACGGCACCCCGATCGCATCGAGCCTGGCCCGCATCACGCCCTTGTCCTGGGCGTGCACGAGCGCGTCCGGGCCGGGGCGCACGGGGATGCCGTCCGCCTCCAGGGCCCGCAGGTGCTCGGTGGGCACGTGCTCGTGGTCGAAGGTGATCACGTCGCAGCCCTGCGCGAAGGCACGCAGCGTGTCCAGGTCGCGGTAGTCGCCGACGACGACGTCGCTGACGACCTGGGCCGCGGAGTCCTGCGGGGTGTCACTGAGAAGCTTGAACCTGATGCCGAGCGGGATGCCCGCCTCGTGTGTCATACGAGCGAGCTGCCCCCCGCCGACCATGCCGACTACCGGGAACGTCACGCACCTAGGGTATCGGCCGCGCCGGGGTGGCCGGTTTCCACGCCTGTGGCCGTCTTCCTCCCGTCTCGGCGGCATCGTTCTTTCCGTCCTCATGAACGCTCCACGGGCGGCGGTCACAGCCGCTGGTTAGCATGGCGTGGTTGACGGAACCGCTCGGCGCGCCCTGCCGACCGGACGATGCGACGGACCGACCCGACCGACCCGACGGGGGCTGGCGACACGATGGGCAGTGGTTCCACGGGCCTGCAGGACAAGCCCCGCGGCGGGGTGCGCCGGCAGCTCGACCAGCTGGTGCGCGAGATCGCCAAGTTCGGCGCGGTCGGCGGCCTCGGCACGCTGGTGAACTTCGCGGTCTCCAATCTCCTGTGGCACACCACGAACCTGCAGGCGGTACGCGCCAACGTGATCGCGACGGTGGTCGCCATCGCCTTCAACTACGTGGGCTTCCGTTACTTCACGTACCGGGACCGCGACAAGAGCGGCAGGACGAGGGAGCTCACGCTCTTCCTGGCGTTCAGCGCGGTGGGACTCGTGATCGAGAACGGCGTGCTCTACACCGCCATCTACGGATTCGGCTGGGACAGCTCGCTGCAGCGCAATCTCTTCAAGGTCTTCGGCATCGGCCTGGGAACACTGTTCCGTTTCTGGTCGTACCGCTCGTGGGTCTTCCGGACACTGCCGGCCCGCGAGGCGGTGGTGGGCGCGGAGTCGATACTCCAGGAGGCGACCCGGCGCCGTCGCGACCAGCGCGTCCACCGCTGATCCGGCCGCCCACCCGGTCGGCTCCCCTTCCCCTACCTGACCGTCTGCTGCGTTCCCTCCCTCGCCGGGGGTGCCTTCAGCGGTGTACGCGACAGGAACAGGCCGAAGACCGCGGGCTTGGCCTGGAGCATCTCCAGCCGTCCGCCGTCCGCCTCCGCCAGATCGCGGGCGACCGCCAGGCCGATGCCCGTCGAGTTGCGGCCGCTGATGGTGCGCTCGAAGATCCGGGAGCCCAGCTGCGGCGGCACCCCCGGGCCCTCGTCGGTGACCTCCACGACCGCCTGGTTGCCGGTGACACGGGTGCGCAGGGCGACCGTGCCCCCACCGTGCATCAGCGAGTTCTCGATCAACGCGGCCAGCACCTGGGCGACCGCGCCGGGGGTGCCCACGGCCCGCAGATGCCGTTTGCCGGAGCTGACGATCGCACGGCCCACGCTGCGGTAGGCCGGACGCCACTCGGCGAGCTGCTGCTGGATGACCTCGTCCAGGTCGAAGGAGACCGCCGAGCCGGTGCGCGGGTCGCGGGCGTTGGTCAGCAGCCGCTCGACGACGTCGGTGAGCCGCTCCACCTGCGCCAGCGCGATGGTCGCCTCCTCCTTCACGGTCTCCAGGTCGTCGGTGAGGGCGATCTCCTCCAGGCGCATGGACAGCGCGGTCAGGGGCGTCCGCAACTGGTGGGAGGCGTCGGCGGCGAGGCGGCGCTCGGCGGTCAGCATGCGCGCGATCCGCTCCGCCGAGGCGTCGAGGACGTCGGCGACCCGGTCCAGCTCCGGGACCCCGTACCGCTTGTGGCGCGGCCGCGGGTCGCCGGAGCCGAGGCGCTCGGCGGTCTCGGCGAGGTCCGTGAGCGGGGAGGCCAGACGGTTGGCCTGGCGCACGGCGAGCAGGATCGCGGCGATGATCGCCAGCAGCGCCACCAGGGCGATGATCATCAGCGTGCGGCCGACCTCGCGGGTGACGGCGGAGCGCGGCTCCTCGACCCGGACCGTCTCGCCCTCCTCCCCCTGGGCCGTGGAGTGGATGACGTCGCCGACGGGCTTGGCGCCGACCTGGATGGGGGCCTGGCCGGGGATGGTGATCACCGCGTACTTGTCGCCGGTGATCTGGCCCTCCAGGAGCGCGGGAGAGACCTTCTGGGCGCCGAGGAGGCGGCTGTCCACGATGCTGGCGAGCCGCAGCGCCTCCGAGTCGACACGCTCCTGCGCGCTGTTGCTGATCGTCCGGGTCTCGACGATCACCAGGGAGACCCCGAAGACGGCGATCACCACGAGAACGACGGCGAGGGTGGACTGGATGAGACGACGGCGCACGGGGCCCTCCGGGCGATGGCTGGACAAGGACCAGTGTGCCCCGGACGGGCCGGCACCCCGGGACGGGGAGCGCGCCCGCCGGGGATCCGGCCGAGCCCGGCGGAGTGCCTAGCTCTTCTCGAAGCGGAAGCCCACGCCCCGCACCGTCGCGATGTACCGCGGGTTCGCCGCGTCGTCCCCCAGCTTCTTGCGGAGCCAGGAGATGTGCATGTCCAGCGTCTTCGTGGACGACCACCAGGTCGTGTCCCAGACCTCGCGCATCAGCTGGTCGCGCGTGACGACCCGGCCCGCGTCCCGGACCAGGACCCGCAGCAGGTCGAACTCCTTCGCGGTGAGCTGCAGCTCCTCGTCCCCCATCCACGCCCGGTGCGACTCGACATCGATGCGCACCCCGTGCGTGGCCGGCGGCTGGGCCGGCTCGGTGGCGCCGCGCCGCAGCAGCGCCCGGACGCGGGCGAGCAGCTCGGCCAGCCGGAACGGCTTGGTGACGTAGTCGTCGGCGCCCGCGTCAAGGCCCACGACGGTGTCCACCTCGTCGGCGCGCGCGGTCAGGATGAGAATCGGAACCGTGTGGCCCTCGGCGCGCAGCCTGCGGGCCACCTCCAGACCGTCCATGCCGGGCAGCCCCAGGTCCAGCACGACGAGGTCCACGCCGCCCTGCATCCCGGCGTCGAGCGCAGTGGGTCCGTCCTCGCGCACTTCGACCTCGTAACCCTCCCGGCGCAGGGCGCGGGCCAGCGGCTCCGAGATGGACGCGTCGTCCTCGGCGAGCAGTACACGGGTCATGGGGTGATGGTAGTCCGCCCGTGAAGGGAGCATGAGCGTGATCGCAGGTGTGAGCGACGCTCGGGCGCTCTTACCTTCGGCTGCCACGCTACGGCGACGGCATCGCCGGCCGCCGGGGGGACGGATACCTGCGTCTAAGGGGTGCCATACGGGTGAACACCTTCGAATGAGTGCCTATGGTGGCGGATTCACCCGTGATGCTTGTCTCAAGTCCTTCCATATCCGGTGGTGTCCTGGCGTATCGTCATCGAAACGCCTGTAGCACCATCGGGGACCTTTGGCGGGTACGTGACGCTGAAGGTCTCTTTTGTGTGCGGGCCGGCCACCGCCGGCCCCGAAAGGAATGACCTGTGCCGGGCCTCTACACGCGCCAACGCGCGCAGAGGCGTGGATCCCGGTGGTCGCCGTCCACCGCTCCGAGACCCGGAGCGGACACCCCGTGGGCGTAGGGGGGACGACCGATTCCGCCGGTTCCGGCCGCCCCCACCGGGCGCGCCACGCTCACGCAGCGCGTCCCGACCAGCAAGGAACGACCATGGCGTCCAGCCTGACGAAGGACTCGGTCCGCCCGGGCACCCCCGGTTCCGAGAAGACCTTCTTCGGCCACCCCCGCGGACTGGCCACCCTCTTCATGACCGAGATGTGGGAGCGGTTCTCCTACTACGGCATGAAGGCCCTGCTCCCGCTGTACCTGGTGGCCCCCGGTGGCCTGCACCTGAGCGCGGCCACGGCGACCGCGATCTACTCGGTGTACCTGTCGCTCGTGTACCTGCTCGCCCTGCCGGGCGGCTGGTTCGCCGACCGCGTCCTCGGCCCCCGCAGGACCGTCGCCGTCGCGGGCCTGGTCATCATGCTCGGCCACCTCACGCTGGCCCTGCCGGCCTCCGGCACCTTCTTCGCCGGGCTCGGCCTGGTCGCGATCGGCTCGGGCCTGCTGAAGGCCAACATCTCGACGATGGTCGGCCACCTCTACGACGGCCCGCACGACCCGCGCCGCGACGGTGGCTTCACGCTCTTCTACATCGGCATCAACCTGGGCGCCTTCGCCGCGCCGCTGGTGATCGGCACCGTCGGTGAGAACGTCGACTGGCACCTGGGCTTCGCGCTCGCCGCGCTCGGCATGGCGCTCGGCCTCGGCCAGTACCTGCTGGGCGGCCGCCACCTGAGCGAGCGCTCGAAGGACGTCCCGACGCCGCTGAGCGCCGCGGAGAAGTCCGCCACCCTGCGCAAGTCGGCCCTGTGGGCGGCCGTCGCGGTCGTCTTCTACGCGGTCGTCGGCTTCTCCGGCGTCTACACCCTGAACTGGCTGCTGGTCCCGATCACCCTCGCCGGTCTGGTCATCCCGGTCCTGGTCATCGCCCGGATCAAGCGGGACAAGGAGCTGGACCACGCCGAGCAGTCCCGGATGACCGCGTACATCTGGTTCTTCGTGGCCGCCGCCGTGTTCTGGATGATCTACGACCAGGGTGGTTCGACCCTCTCGCTCTTCGCCGAGTCGTCGGCCAGGAACACGGTCTTCGGCTGGAACTTCCCGGTCTCCTGGTACCAGTCGGTCAACCCCGTCATGATCATGGCGCTGGCCCCGGTGTTCGCCTGGATGTGGCTGGCGCTGAACCGGCGCGGCAGGGAGCCGGGCACGGCGGTGAAGTTCGCCTCGGGCCTGATCCTGATCGGTGCCTCCTTCTTCCTGTTCCTCGCCCCGCTGGCCATCTCGGGCGGCGGGCACAAGGCCGCCGCGATGTGGCTGGTCGCGATCTACTTCGTACAGACCGTCGGGGAGCTGACGCTCTCCCCGGTCGGCCTCTCCGTGACGACGAAGATGGCGCCGGCGAGGTACGCCTCCCAGATGATGGGTGTCTGGTTCCTGGCCGTCACCGCCGGTGACGCCACCACCGGTCTGCTCTCCATCGCGGGCGTCGACCTCGACAAGACGGCCGTCGTGGCCCTGGAGGCCGCGCTCGCCGCGCTCGCCGGGTTCGCGGTGTGGATGTACCGCGGCAAGGTCAGGCAGCTGATGGGCGACGTCCACTAGCGCCTGGCCCGCAGGACGCACCGGCGACGGGGGACCGCATCGTGATGCGGTCCCCCGTCGAGCGTTCGCCGGCGCCGGGACGTCCCGCCCGGCCCCGTCGCGCCCCGCCCTCAGGGCCGCGCGAGCGGCACGGTCAGCGCACCCGCCGGGGCAGGAACGTGAACACCGCGCCGCCCAGCAGGATCGCCGTCCCGGCCACCAGGCCCAGCGCCTTCAGGGCGCCGTGGTCCTCCGCGCCCGTCTGGGCCAGGCCGCCCGACGTGCCGGAGGACGACGAGCCGCCGGTCGACGAGCCGCCGGACGCCCCGCCCGGCTGCTGCGAGGTGTCCAGGGTCAGCGACACCTCCGTCTTCGTCGGCGTGCACGTCGTGGTGGTGCCGAGGGCCTTGATGGTCAGGACGCCCGGCGACAGCGTCGACTGCCCGCTCGCGCCCGGCTTGTACGTGCCCGTCAGGTCCGGGATCTCGATCGGGTCGCCCGACTTGATGTCCTTGGCGTTCGTGGGGCCCTCGACGTGCACGGTGCCCTTGTCGGCGCCGCCGAGCACGACCTCCATCGACGGCTTCACGGAGTCCTTCGGGATGTCCGCCGGGCTGTTCATCACCGACTTCTTGAACTGCACGGTGAGGTCGAAACTCCCGCCGTTCTTCTTGGCGTTGATCTGCACGGGAGACGTGGCGTTCTTGTCGCCGATGGGCGTCTTGCAGGCGTACGGGACCTGGACCTCCTTGCCGGTGAAGTCCGTCTGCCCGCCGCTGCCGCCGCCGGTGCCGGATCCTCCGCCGGTGCCGCTCGCGCTCGCCGTCGGGGACGCCGGGGAGGACCCGGTCGGCAGGCCGGTGGGCAGACCGGTGGGCACCCCTGTGGGCACGCCCGTCGGCAGGGTGGGCACGCCCGTCGGCAGCCCGCCCGAACCCCCGTCGGCGCCCGTCACCTTGATGGTGGCGGCCGACGGCACGGTCTCCTTCGGGGAGCACTTGGTGTCGGTCGAGATCGGCTTGCTGACGTTGATGTTGTACGCGTCCGGCGTCAGCGTCACCTCGCCGGCCGTGGTCAGCTTCAGCTTGCCCGTCATGTCGGACAGCTTCATGTCGCTGTTCTTGGGGATCGGCGGGTTCGACCGCGGCCCCTCCATCGCGACGTCCGCGGTCTGCGCGCCCGCCGCCTTCAGCGTCCCCGTCGGCTTGACCGTGTCCTTCTCCAGGTCGAGCACATCGGGGTTCTTGGACGCGGCCTGCACGAACTTCCAGGTGATCGTCACCTCGTCCCCGACCTTCGCCTCGGCCGGAGCGGTGATCTGCACCTTGGTGGTGCCCTCGACCGGGGGCAGCCCGGAGATCGAGGGCGGGATGCACTCGGTCTTGTACGACACTTCGGCGGCCTGGGCCGGCGCGGCGGCCACGCCGAGCAGGATGCCCGCGCCACCGAGCATCAGCGCCACTCCGGCCGCGCTCGCCCTCCGGCTTCTGCCCCCTGCCGCAAGGACTCTCCGTTGCGTGCTCACGTGTTTCCCTTCGTCGGGGTCGTCGGACTGTTCTCCTGCGGTGCGGAGAGCCGACCGTTCGCCGTGGTCCCCGGATCCGAGTCGGGGGTGAACCACGGCAGGGTCGAACGGGTACGGGCCGAGGGAGCGGGCGGGCCGGCGCCCGGCTTCGGCAGACGCAGGGTGAGTTCGGGCAGTCGCAGGACCCGGCGGTGCGCCGCCCGCCGCACGGGCCCGCGCGGCCGCACCCGGTCCACGACGGCCATCCCGGTGCGGAACACGGCCGCCGGCACGACCACGCAGAGCAGGATCCAGAAGAGGGTCACGCCCCACGGGCGGCCGACTCCCCACGGCTGTTCGGCAAGGACCTTCCCGCTGTACTCCAGCGAGACCGTGTAGTCGCCGTGGGCGCCCGCCGACAGCTCCACCGGCAACTCGATCCGCGCCTTCCTGCCGGGAGCGATGGTGCCGTGCCACTGCTGCTCGTCCCACTGCGGCGCGAACACCCCGTGGGAGGTGCCCACGCGGAAGAGGGGGTTCTTCACCGGCGAGGAACCGACGTTGCCCACGGTGAACACGAGCGTGCGGGACGGCGGCGCCCCGAACCAGGTCAGCAGCCCGCTGGAGCCGTCCAGGCGGGTGTCCGTCAGCACCGAGAGCCGCCCCGCGGGGGACTCGGCCGGCAGCGGCTGCACCGGGTGCCCGGCGACCTGGAAGATCGCGTCGGCGTCGGCCTTCGCGCCGGTGACGGTGGCGACGTGCACCACGCAGGGACAGGGCACGGGCGGCTCGGCCACCGGCAGCTTCCTGCGGAACGTGCCCCCGTCGTCGGTGGTGACGGCCCGGCCGTCCGCGTTGGCGCAGGAGTTGGTGCCTCCGATCACGCCGCGGGAGGGCACCGACTGGCCGCAGATCAGGATCATCAGCAGCGTCCTCGGCCGCCAGCCGCTGCCGGTCACGGTGATCGAACCGCCGGTCCCCGCCTGGGAGGCGGACAGCTCGACGGCCGGCTTGCCGGCGCCCCAGGCGGGCGGCGCCGCCAAGGGCGCCAGGACGAGCGTGAGCAGCGCCACCAGCGCCGGGATACGCCCCTTCACTTCACCGCTCCCGTCAACTCGACGTCCCTGCCCGGCCGGTCGTCGGCGTCCGGGTCCCGGTCCGGCGGGCGGCGCCTGCGGCGTCGTACGGCCACGGCGGCGCCCACGGCCGCGAGCAGCCCGGCGGCGGTGCCGGCCACCGTCCCCCAGGGCACGAACCACGCCGACGCGGACCCGGAGCCGTGTGCCCCGCCCGCCGCCGTGACCGTGAGCCGTACCTCCACCGCGTCGAGCGCCGGGCGGTGCGGCCACGGCTCGCTGAGCCGGACGCGGCGGCCCGGCAGCAGTTCGAGGGGCAGGGTGCGCGGGACGCGGTCCAGGGCCCGGCCGAAGAGACCGTCGGCGCGCACCGCGAGCCTCGGGGTCAGCACGGTCGTGCCGCGGTTGACCAGTTCGTACGAGATCCGCCCGCCGCGCACGGCCACGTGTTCCACGGTCAGCGCGGACAACGCGGGTCCCGCCACACGCAGTTGGACGCGTACGGCCGAGGAGCGGGCGCCCGCGGCGGCCACGATCGCGCCCGGGTGGTCGCCGGGCGCGGCGCTCGCGGGCACGGTCACGGTGAACGGCACATCGGCCCGGGTACGGGCGGGCACCGTCAGCGACAGGGTGCGCACCGCGGTTCTGTGCCCGCCCGCCGTACGCGCGAAGGCGATCCAGGCGCCGGTGTCGGCCGGCCTGGTGCGGACCGTGAAGCGGCCGTCCGGGGTGTTGTCCGCGTCGGCGCCGCGCAGTTGGACGGTCACCGGCTTCCCGCCCGGATTGAGCACCGACACCGCGTCCTCCAGGACCGTCCCGGGCTCGCCCTCCGCGTAGACGTACGGCCGCCCGTCCGCGCCGCCCGTCGCGGGCGCGAGGGACCAGCCGCCGTCGCCGGCCGCGGTGGTGGTGTGGGCGGTGGCCAGCAGGCTCAGGGCGGCGAGGGGGAGGCAGAGGACGTGGCGGGCGTACGGCATCGGCGGCTCCCGACGGGAAGGGGCGGCGCGCAGCGCCTGGTCGAGGGGCGGTGGCCCCCGGGGGTCCGGGGTGCGCCTCAGCGGCGCACGGCCTGGTTGCGGCGCGTCAGCCACAGCACTCCGGCCGCGCCGGAGAGCAGGACCGTGCCGCCGAGGGTGCCGAGGGCGATCGCGGAGTCCTCGGGGCCGGTCTGCGGGAGCTGCCCGCCGGAGTCCGTGCCGCTCTGGCCCGAACCTGAGCCGGAACCGGAGCCCGAACCGCCCGCGGCCGTCACGTCGAGGGCCAGTGACGGCTTCGGGCTGTTGGCGGGCGTGCACGTGGTCGTCGTGCCGAGGGCCTTGATGGTGAGCACGCCCGCGGTGAAGGTGACCTTGCCGGACTTCCTGGGTGTGTACGTACCGCTCAAGTCGTTGATCTTGATGGGGGTGTTGGCGGGGATGGCCGCCTGGTTGGCCGGGCCCGACACCGACATGGTGCCGCTGTCCGCGCCGCCCAGTTGGATGGTGGCGCTCGGGTTCATCGCGCCCTTGCCCAGTTCGACCGGGCTGGAGGAGACGCCTTTCTGCCACGACATGGTGATCTTGTAGCCGCCGCCGCTCTTGACGCCTTTGATGTCGATGGGCGAGACGGCGCTCTTGTCGCCGATCGGCGTCTTGCAGTGGTAGTTGACGTCGACGACCTCGGCCCGGGCCACGGGAGCGGCCAGCAGCACCGCCGAGCCGGCCAGGGCCGCGGCCGACGCGAACGCGGCGGTTCGTTTCTGGTACGACACGGTCCCCTCATTCCTGACGGCATATCAGATCGGCCGTCAAGGTACGCCCGGGGTCGTGTGGAGGGAAGACACAGGGCGCGCCGGATGTGTGGTGATCCGGCGCGCGAGAAGTGATGTGCGGGGTGACGGGCGGAAGAGAGTTCGAACCGCGGGTAACCCCCGGTCGGGGGTCGCCCGGCCGGTCACGCGGGGGCGCCGAGCTCCGCCCACACGGTCTTGCCTGCGGTTCCGGGCGTACGCACGACGCCCCAGTCCAGGCAGAGCCGCTGCACGATGAACATGCCGTGACCGCCGGGGCGTCCGGCGCGGTGCGGGGTGCGCGGGGCGGGCTGCCCGGCGCCCTTGTCGGAGACCTCGATGCGCAGCACCTTGTTGTCGCACCCGATCCTGAGCTCGTCGGGACCCTCGGCGTGCAGACACGCGTTGGTGACGAGTTCGGAGACGACGAGCAGCACGTCCTCGGCGGCGGCCCGCTGGTCGGCGGAGGCGGCGGGCAGCCAGCCCCATGCGTACAGCGCCTGGCGGGTGAAGTCGCGGGCCAGCGGGACGACTCCGCTCTCCCCGTCGAAACTCAACCTGCGAACCTGTCCCCCCAAGGGGCGCGCCTGCTCCCCGGGCGCCCCGGGCGAGGCACCCTCGTCGGACGCCGCCCGCGCGGGCGTTCCGGAAGCGCCGCTCCGCTCGGGGCCGCGGTCGCCCGGCGAGTGGGGCCGGGTGGTGCTCATCAGCGCTTCACCTCACCGATTCACCTGTTCACGATTCAAGTCTCAGTACGGAGATCGGCGGCGTTTCCGTCGATCGTTGCTCGTGCCGTTCGCGTGCGGCCCCTTCCGTCGGGGCCTTTGGCGTCGGTGCCGACATGTTCAGCATGTCTCCTGCCCGACCGGATCGCCGGAACACCCGGGGATTCGGGCCGGACCTGTGACGCGCGTAACGCGCCCGTCACGGTGGAAACCGGGCGGGGACCCGCCCACCGCCCCCTACTCGGCCAGGGCGGCGTCCAGGGTGTCGTGGACGGTGAAAACGGCGTCCGCCCCGGTGATCTCGAAGACCCGCGCCACCACCGGCAGCATCCCGGCCAGATGGACCCCGCCGCCGGCGGCCTCGGCCTTCAGCCGGGCGCCGAGCAGCACGTTCAGCCCGGTGGAGTCGCAGAACTCCAGCCGTGAACAGTCCACGACCAGGCGTGAGAGCCCCTTTTCGAGGCAGTCGTCGAGCGGTTCGCGCAAGAGATCGGCGGTGTGGTGATCCAGCTCACCCGCCGGGGTCACGACGGCACTCGTGCCCTCTTGCCGCACCTCGACCAAAAGCCGGCCAGACTGTGCGCTGCCGACCGTCCCGCGGTCCATGCCGTCTCTCTCCCGACCGTCGTGGCTGTTGATGGACGCCCTCGCACACTACGCCTTCCCTACGCCCCCCGGCACCCGAACAACCTTGTAAAGTCGGGCATTCCGCCACAGAACGCACTTGCGGTGAGTCGGCGAATGCGGGTAGGGCTAGTAGGGACACCCAGTCGACCCGGCCGGCTTTGGAGGCGCCGCACACGGCAGTGCACGTATTGGCTTCGGCAGCCATATGCCGAGAACGATGGAGGACATCATGTCACCCCGGCTCGACGCATCGCAGACCCAGAGGGCGACGTCGGCACTCCCACCACAGCGATCGGTCCGCGACCGCGCAGGCGCCTTCGCCGACGGCGGCGCCCCCACCGGACCCGAAGGGCTCACCGGACCCGAAGGGCTCACCGGGCCCGAAAGCCTCACCGGTCCTGAGGATCTCACCTGGTCCGACGGTCCCCCCGCATCCGAGGCACTCGCCGGGCTTCCGGAGATCCCCCCCTACGACGAGGTGGGACCGGTGGACGCACGGGCCCTGTCCAAGACGCTCTTCGGACGTCTGGAGTCGCTCGAAGAAGGCACGCACGAGTATGCGTACGTCCGCAACACCCTCGTCGAACTCAACCTGGCCCTGGTGAAGTTCGCCGCCGCGCGCTTCCGCTCGCGCAGCGAGCCCATGGAGGACATCATCCAGGTCGGCACGATCGGCCTGATCAAGGCGATCGACCGCTTCGAACTCAGCCGCGGCGTCGAGTTCCCCACCTTCGCGATGCCGACGATCGTCGGCGAGATCAAGCGCTTCTTCCGCGACACATCGTGGTCCGTGCGTGTCCCCCGGCGGCTGCAGGAACTCCGTCTCGACCTGGCGAAGGCGGGCGACGACCTCGCCCAGCAGCTCGATCGCGCCCCGACGGTCGCGGAGCTCGCCCAGGCCCTGGGCATCTCCAACGACGAGGTCGTCGAGGGCATGGCGGCGTCGAACGCCTACACGGCGAGTTCCCTCGACGCCCAGCCGGAGGAGGACGACTCCGAGGGCGCCCTCGCGGACCGCATCGGCTACGAGGACCACGGACTCGAAGGCATCGAGTACGTCGAGTCGTTGAAGCCCCTGATCGCCGAACTCCCGCCGCGCGACCGGAAGATCCTGTCGCTGCGGTTCGTGGCCAACATGACCCAGTCGGAGATAGGCGACGAGCTGGGCATCTCGCAGATGCACGTGTCGCGGCTGCTGTCCCGCACGCTGGTGAGACTGCGGAAGGGCCTCACGGTCGAGGAGTGACGGGCCGTCGATCCGCACAGCGCTCCACCGCGGGCCGGCCCCGTCACGGAACGAGGCCCGAAGTGACGGGTTTGGAGGCGAGGTTGCCCGTCCGCCCCGGTGCCGCCCCACGCAACCCGACCCCTCGGCGGGTGGGTTGCGTGGGGCGGCACCGGCGTCCCGGCCCCCTCGCGGCCCTTCACGGGCCCCACGGGCCCTTGCCGGCTCGTTCGCCGGCCCGCGCATCGGTTACCGCGGGGAACCCCCTTTTCCCAAGGGTCCCCTTCCACCACTATGGTCACCCCGTACCGGTTGGTGCCCCTGAGTCCCAGGCATGCCCGCCGGCCGGAGCAGGGTGCGAGGAGGCACGGGGATGGCCCGGGCGGAGCGGGACGACGACGACGTCGAGGCCACCGGCGGTGGTGTGCACAGCGAGGTGTCCGACGCCCGGCTGACCGAGTTGCTGCGCACCGACACCCCGAGCGCCTATCCGGCCCTGCGCGAGCTGCGCGGGCGTCACCGCCCCGCGGTCCTCGCGTACGCGCGCCTGTGCGCGGTCGACGAGACGGCGGCCCGCCAGCTGACCGCCCAGGCGTTCGCGCTCGCCGCCCGCGACACCGCCCGCGGCAACGATCCGCGCGGCCCCTGGCGCCACCAACTCCTGCTGCTGGCGGGGCGGGTGGCGGCCTCATGGGCCGCGGACGACGAACGGGCCTCCCGTCTCGACGCGGGCCTGCTCGGTCAGCTGCGCGCGGCCGGGGCCGAGGGCCTCGTCCCGCCCATGCTCACCGCGTTCCGGGCACTTCCGGTCCGGGTGCAGAGCCTCGTCTGGTACGGGGTCGCCGAGGAACAACCGGCGGAGCGGACGGCCGGGTTGCTCGGCGTGTCCCCGCAGGACGTGGTGTACGGCACCGAACCCGCGTTCCAGGCGCTGCGCCAGTCGCTGCTGAAGACCCGGCTGGCGGCCTCCGGCAATCCGCGCTGCCAGGACTTCCGGCGGCTGATCGAGGAGTCCGTGCGGCCCGGCAGCCCGCGTTACAGTGCCGATCTGCACGCCCATATGACGCTCTGCGGGCACTGCGCCCTCGCCTACGAGGAGCTGTCGCAGCTGCGTGACGCACCGCGCACGGCGCTGGCCGAGGGCCTGCTCCCCTGGGGTGGCACGGCGTACGTCATGGGTGACACGGACGAGTGGCGCACGGCGGGCGCGCCCCGGGCGGCGCGCCGGTGGCAGGCCCGGCGCACCGCGCTGGCCGCGACGGCCGCCGGTGTGGCGCTGTCCCCGCTGCTGGTCTACCTGCTCGCCTCGGGCGGTTCGGAACCGGCGCGGGCCGCGAGCACCGTACGCACCCCGCCACCGGCGCCCGCGGTGACGGTGACGGCGACCGTCTCGATGACGCCGACGCCCTCCCCGACGCCGACGGCGAAGGCGCCGAGTCCCCCACCGTCCCCGGCGCCTTCCAGGACGAAGCGCCCGTCGCCGGCGCCGAAACCGAAACCGAAGCCTCCCGCGGCGCACCCCCCGAACGGAACGTACGCCCAGGTGGTGAACGTCGCCTCCGGGCAGTGCCTGGACATCCGCGACGGGAACATGGACCTGGGCACGGACGTCGTCACGGCGCCCTGCACCTCGTCCCCCACCCAGCGCTGGCGCGTGGACGGCGCACGCGGCGTCCTCCAGTCGTACGCCGACCCCGGCTTCTGCCTGGACAGCCGCGGCTCCACCTACAGGGGCGTCGGCATCTGGGAGTGTGCCGCCGTCTACAGCTCCAACGGCCAGAACCTGCGCTTCACGGTCGACTCCCGCGGCGTGATCCGCCCGGGGATCGCCCCGGACCACGCGGTCACGCCCTACGGCGGCGACACGCTGTTCCTGCTGCCGGACCGGGGCGACGACGCCCAGCGGTGGAGGGCGGGCGCGTCCTGACGCACACCCTGCACGCGTGACGGTCAGACCTCGCGCACGCCCCGCCGCCACACCTGCGACACCAGGGGTACCCCCGGCCGGTAGGCCAGGTGGACGTGGCTCGGTGCGTCGAGGACCACCAGATCGGCGTACGCGCCCGGGGCGACACGGCCGATGTCCGTACGGCGCAGGGCCCGGGCCCCTCCCTCGGTGGCCGACCACACGGCCTCGTCCGGGGTCATGCCCATGTCCCGTACGGCCAGGGCGATGCAGAACGGCACCGAGGACGTGAAGGACGAGCCCGGGTTGCAGTCCGTCGACAGGGCGACCGTGACACCCGCGTCGAGCAGACGGCGGGCATCGGGCCACCGGGCGCGCGTGGAGAACTCGGCGCCGGGCAGCAGGGTGGCGACCGTGCGGCTGTTCGCGAGCGCGTCCACGTCGGCGTCCGTCAGGTGCGTGCAGTGGTCGGCGCTGGCCGCGTCGAGTTCGACGGCGAGCTGCACGCCGGGGCCGTAGGACAACTGGTTGGCGTGGACGCGCGGGTGCAGGCCCTTGCGCCGGCCCGCGGTCAGGATCGCGCGGGCCTGGTCGCCGTCGAACGCGCCCTTCTCGCAGAAGACGTCGATCCACCGCGCGTACGGCGCGCAGGCGTCGAGCATCTCGCCGGTCACCAGGGCCACGTAGGCGGCGGGGTCGTCGGCGTAGTCGGGGGAGACGATGTGGGCGCCGAGATAGGTGACCTCGTCCGTGTGCGCGGAGGCGAGGCGCAGGGCGCGGGCCTCGTCCTCGACGGTGAGTCCGTAGCCGGACTTCGTCTCCAGGGTGGTGCTGCCCTGGCGGAGGGCCTCGGCGAGGTACCGGACGAGGTTGGCCTCCAGCTCGGCGTCCGTCGCGGCCCGCGTCGCGGCCACCGTCGTACGGATGCCGCCGGCCGAATAGACACGGCCGGACATGCGGGCGTTGAACTCCTCGGTGCGGTCGCCCGCGAAGACGAGGTGCGAGTGGGAGTCCACGAAGCCGGGGATCACCGCCCGGCCGCCGGCGTCGACCCGGTTGTCAGTGGCGGGTGCTTTGCTTGACTCACCGGTCCAGGCGACGCGGTCGCCGTCGATGACGACGGCCGCGTCCTGGATCAGACCGAGAGGGGACGTGCCCCCGCTCTCGGATGCACCGGAGCCGGGGGACGCCTGTCCGAGGGAGGGATCGTTGGTGACCAGGGCGGCGATGTTGGTGATGACCGTGCTGCTCATGGTGTCCTCGTGGGTGGCCGGATGGGGATCGGACGTCAGGCGCGCAGGGCTTCGACGGCGTCCGCCAGCGCCCGCGGCACATCCGGTACGTGTGCGTGCGCCCCGTCGCGCACGATGTGCCGGCCGCCCACGACCGTGTGGCGCACGTCCGCTGCCGTCGCGGCGAATACGGCGGTCTCGGCACCCAGCCGCGGAGGCGGCCCCGCGGTTCTGACCGAGTCGAGCGCGATCGTCGTGAAGTCGGCGAGCGCTCCGGGCTCCAGGGTGCCCGCGCCCTCCCAGCCGAGTGCCGTGTGCCCGTCGGCGGAGGCCGCCCGCAGCAGGGCCGCCGCCGTCCAGTGGCCGCGCGTGCGGGTGCGCAGCCGCTCGTTCAGCTCCATCGCGCGCGCCTCTTCGAGGAGGTCGATCACGGCGTGGCTGTCGGAGCCGAGCGACAGCGGTGAACCGGCCGCCTGCAGGGCCGCGGCCGGGCCGATGCCGTCGGCGAGGTCCCGCTCGGTGGTGGGGCACATGCAGGTGCCGGTGCCCGTCGAGCCGATCAGCGCGATGTCCTCGTCCGTCAGGTGGGTGTTGTGGACGCCGGTGGTGCGCGGCCCGAGGACACCGTGGTCGGCGAGGAGCCGGGTCGGGGTGCAGCCGTGGGCCTCCTGGCAGGCGTTGTTCTCCGCCGTCTGCTCGGACAGGTGCACATGGAGCGGGGCCCCCCGTTCCTCGGCCCAGCGCGCCACCGTCGAGAGCTGCCCAGCGGGCACCGCCCGTACGGAGTGGACGGCCGCACCGATCCGTGCGTGATCCCGGTCCTTGAGAACTGAACAGCGTTCGGCCCAGGCGTCCGCGGTGCCGTCGGAGAAGCGCAGCTGACGGTCCGTGGGCGGCTGCCCGAAGCCGGAGGAGAGGTAGGCGGTGTCGAGGAGGGTGATGCGGATGCCGGCTTCGGCGGCGGCGTCGACGAGGGCCTCGCCCATGGCGTTGGGGTCGGCGTACGGGGTGCCGCCCGGGGCGTGGTGCACGTAGTGGAACTCGCCGACGGCGGTGATCCCGGCCAGCGTCATCTCCGCGTACACGGCACGGGCGAGCGCGTGGTACGTCTGAGGGGTCAGCCGGTCGGCGACCGCGTACATGACGTCCCGCCAGGTCCAGAAGGTGCCGGAGCCGACCTGGGCCGTGCCGCGCAGGGCGCGGTGGAAGGCGTGCGAGTGGGCGTCGGCCAGGCCGGGGAGGGTGAGTCCGCGGAGGATCTCGGCGCCGGGGGGCGGGCCGGCCATGCCGGTGCGCACCTCGCCGATACGGCCGTCGGCCACCTCCAGGACGACCCCCGGCTCCACGGCGGCCCCGAGCCAGGCGTGTTCCAGCCAGTACGTCCGCGTCACCTGCCCACCAGCCCTTCCAGTACGTCGGCGAGTGCGCGCACCCCGGCCAGGCAGTCGTCCTCGGCGGCGAACTCGGCGGGCGAGTGGGAGACCCCCGTGGGATTGCGCACGAACAGCATGGCGGTCGGGATGCTGCCGGCGAGGATCCCGGCGTCGTGTCCGGCGCCGGTGCCGAGGACGGGCACGGACAGCCCGGAGTCCCGGCCGAGGATGCGGGCCAGTTCGTCGCGCAGGGCGTGGTCGAACTCGACGACGGGGGTGAACGACTCGCGGACGACGTCGAGTCCGACGCCGTGGGCCTCTGCCTGTTCCCGGGCCGTCTTCTCGACGCCGGCGACGACGGTGTCGAGGCGTGCCTGGTCGGCGGCACGGGAGTCGAGCCATCCGCGCACCATCGAGGGGACGGCGTTGACTCCGCCCGGCTCGACGGCGACCTTCCCGAAGGTGGCGACGGCACCGGCGCGTTCGGCCTCGCCGCGGGCGGCGAGGACGGCTGCGGCGTACGGCAGCATGGGGTCGCGCCGGTCGGCGAGCCGCGTGGTGCCCGCGTGGTTGGCCTCGCCGCGGAAGTCGAACCGCCACCGCCCGTGCGGCCAGATGGCGCCGGCGACGCCCACCGCGTCACCGCTCAGGTCGAGGGCACGGCCCTGCTCCACATGGAGTTCGACGAACGCGCCGATGCGGCCGAGCCGTTCCGGGTCGGGCCCGAGGGCGTCGGGGTCGTATCCGGCGGCCTCCATGGCGCGCGGCAGGGTGACGCCGTCGCCGTCGGTCAGCCGGTGCGCCTGCTCGCGGGTGAGCTGCCCGGCGGCGAGCCGCGACCCGACACAGGCGAGCCCGAACCGCGCGCCCTCCTCGTCCCCGAAGTTGACGATGCCGAAGGGCCTGCGGAACCCGGCGCCCCGGGCCCGCAGTTCGTCGAGCGCGGCGAAGGAGGACACGACCCCGAGGGGCCCGTCGAAGGCGCCGCCGTCCGGAACCGAGTCCAGATGGGATCCGGTGACGACGGCGTCGCCCGCGGCGGGATCCCCGAGCCAGGCCCACTGGTTGCCGTTGCGGTCGACCTCGTAGGCGAGCCCGCGGGCCTCGGCCTGCTGCTTGAACCAGGCCCGGCACTCGGCGTCGGGACCGGTCCAGGCGAAGCGGCGGTAGCCGCCGGAGGCGGAGCTGCGGCCGATCGGCAGCAGCTCCGCCCACATGCTGTGGAAGGTCACGCGTCGTCACCCTCGCGCATCGGCACCCGCACGCCCCGCTCCTCGGCCACGGACTCCGCGATGTCGTACCCGGCGTCGACGTGCCGGATGACGCCCATCCCCGGGTCGTTCGTCAGCACCCGGCGGATCTTCTCACCGCCGAGCTTCGTACCGTCGGCCACCGTCACCTGGCCCGCGTGGATGGACCGCCCCATGCCGACCCCGCCGCCGTGGTGGATGGACACCCAGGACGCGCCGGACGCCACGTTCACCATGGCGTTGAGCAGGGGCCAGTCGGCGATCGCGTCGGAGCCGTCGAGCATGGCCTCGGTCTCCCGGTACGGCGAGGCGACGGACCCGCAGTCGAGGTGGTCGCGGCCGATGACGATCGGCGCGGTGAGCTCACCGCTCGCCACCATGTCGTTGAACCGTTCGCCGGCCCTGTCCCGCTCGCCGTAGCCGAGCCAGCAGATGCGGGCGGGAAGGCCCTGGAAGTGGACGCGCTCCCCGGCCATCCTGATCCAGCGCGCGAGGGACTCGTTCTCGGGGAACAGGTCGAGGATCGCCCGGTCGGTCCTGGCGATGTCGGCCGGGTCGCCGGACAGCGCCGCCCACCGGAAGGGGCCCTTGCCCTCGCAGAACAGCGGCCGGATGTAGGCGGGCACGAACCCCGGGAAGGCGAAGGCCCGGTCGTACCCCGCGAGCCGGGCCTCGCCGCGGATCGAGTTTCCGTAGTCGAAGACCTCGGCACCGGCGTCCATGAAGCCGACCATCGCCTCGACATGCCGGGCCATGGACGTGCGGGCGCGCGCGGTGAAGCCGGCCGGGTCCTTGGCGGCGTAGGCGGCCATGTCCTCGAAGGCGACGCCGGACGGCAGGTAGGACAGCGGGTCGTGGGCCGAGGTCTGGTCGGTGACGACGTCGATGGGGGCGCCCATGGCGAGGAGCTGCGGGACGAGATCGGCGGCGTTGCCGAGGACGCCGATGGACAGCGGCCTGCGCTGGTCGCGTGCCTCGACGGCCAGCCGGAGGGCGTGCTCCAGGGAGTCGGCCCTCACGTCCAGGTACCGGTGTTCGATGCGGCGCTCGATGGCGCGCGGGTCGCAGTCGATGCAGATCGCGACGCCGTCGTTCATGGTGACGGCCAGTGGCTGGGCGCCGCCCATGCCACCGAGCCCGGCCGTCAGCGTGATGGTTCCGGCCAGCGAGCCGCCGAACTTCTTCGCGGCGACGGCGGCGAACGTCTCGTAGGTGCCCTGGAGGATGCCCTGCGTGCCGATGTAGATCCAGGAACCGGCGGTCATCTGCCCGTACATCGTCAGGCCGAGGGCCTCCAGGCGGCGGAACTCCTCCCAGGTGGCCCAGTCGCCGACGAGGTTGGAGTTGGCGATGAGGACGCGAGGGGCCCACTCGTGGGTCTGCATGACGCCCACGGGACGGCCGGACTGGACCAGCATCGTCTCGTCCTGCTTGAGGGTCTTCAGTGTGCGGACCATCGCGTCGAAGGAACGCCAGTCGCGGGCGGCCTTGCCGGTGCCGCCGTAGACGACGAGCTTGTCGGGGTGCTCGGCGACCTCGGGGTCGAGGTTGTTCTGCAGCATCCGCAGGGCGGCCTCCTGCTGCCATCCCAGGGCGCTCGGTTCCGTGCCGCGCGGCGCTCGGACTGGACGGGGCCCGGGTCCTGACATGGTCTGCCTCCTGGGTGACGGTCGTACGCGGCCGGGGGCGCGCGGGACTGTTGCTGCTGATATTCACATCCTGACGCCCTGAATAGAGCTAGTCAATACATTCGTGCGCCAGCGGAGCACGGCCCGGGATGTTTGGCTGGAGGAGGTACCGCCGACGGTGACACGGGGACGGGGGCGCGTTGGAGATGACGGACAGCGGAACGGGGCGGACGAGCGGGAAGGCGCACCACGCGGACGCCGAGCGGGTGGCGCGCCGGGACGAGGCCGTGCGGAGCGCGGTCGAGCAGGGTCTGCTGGGACCGGACGCCCCCATCGTCGGCCTCCTGGACGTCGTCGGCATCCGGGACGCGGCGGCGGCGCTGCGGGCGGCGTTCGGCGCGGTGGCAGCGCCGGGCACACCGGTGCTGCACGCCTTCGCCGTGAAGGCGACACCGCTCGTCCCGGTGCTGCGGCTGCTGCGCGAGGCGGGCATCGGCGCAGAGGTGGCGAGCCCCGGGGAACTGGCGCTGGCCCGGGCGGCCGGAGTGCCGCCGGAGCACATCGTGCTGGACTCACCCGCCAAGACGGCCGAGGAGCTGCGGCAGGCGCTGGCCCTGGGCGTCGCGGTCAACGCGGACAGCCCGCAGGAGCTGATGCGGATCGACGCCCTCGTCCGCGCCACGCGCACCTCCTCTGCGCTGGGGATCCGGGTGAATCCGCAGCTCGGCGCGGGTTCCATCGAGGCACTGTCCACCGCGACGGCCACCTCCAAATTCGGGGTGGCGCTGCACGACGAGGGGGCGCGGGCGTGGGTACTGCGCGCGTACGCCGAGCGGCCCTGGCTGACCCGGCTGCACGCGCACTCCGGTTCGCAGGGCGTCCCCCTGTCGCTGATGGCACGGGGCATCGCGGAGGTGTACGCGCTCGCCGAGGAGATCAACCGGCACGCCGGACGCCGGCAGATCGACACGATCGACATCGGCGGCGGGCTGCAGGTCAACTTCCGCTCCGACGCCACGACCCCGACGTACGCGCAGTACGCGCGGCTGCTGGCGGAGGCGGTGCCGGGGCTGTTCGACGGGCGGTACGGGCTGGTCACGGAGTTCGGACGGTCCCTGCTGGCGAAGAACGGGACGGTGGTGGCGCGGGTGGAGTACGCCAAGCGCGCGGGCGGCCGGGCCGTGGCGGTCACGCACGCGGGGGTCCAGGTGGCGGTGCGGACGGTGTACGCGCCGAAGTCCTGGCCGCTGCGGATCCGGGCGTACGACGCGAAGGGGCGCCCGAAGGAGGGGCCCGAGGTGGTGCAGGACGTGGCGGGACCGGCCTGCTTCGCGGGCGACCTGCTGGCACAGGCGCACGCGCTGCCACTGCTGGACCAGGGCGACCACGTCGCGGCGCTGGACACCGGGGCGTACTACTTCGCGCACCACTACGGCTACAACTCGCTGGCCCGCCCGGGGGTGTACGGCTACGCGCCGGACGAGGACACGGGGATCCGGTTCGCGGTGGTACGGGCGCCGCAGTCCCTGGAGGAGATCGTGGCGGAGTCGGGCGGGGGGCACACGGACGCACTGACAGGGCTCTGAGGAGGCCGCCCGCCCCGCATACGCAAGGGGCGCACACCACAGGCGCACGAGCCGCCGCGCACGCGCCCGCGTGCGCCCCGTCGGCTGCACGCCGGCCGCATCTCCGCACGTCGGCGAGCGGGCGTCCCCGTCGGCGCCGACGTCCCGGTGCACGGGGCCAGTCGACCCACCTTAGTGATCCCGGGCATGTTCCACCGGAAAATGCCGTAACTGTCACCCCTCGCACACACGGTGCGTAGTGTCTTCATCACTCAGCCGAACCCGAGGCGGGAGGGGAGCCACGGTGCCCGGAATCGACGAGTGCCTGCTGGAAGCCATGCGTCTGCCCGGCGCCCGGGGCGCCGCCGTGGTCGACTGGACCAGCGGGCTCGCGCTGGGCACGGTCGGGGACTCACCCGGCGGTGACCACGAGACGACCGCGGCGGAGGCGGCGGAACTGGCCCGGCTGGCCGCCGAGCACCGTGCGTTCGCCCCGCAGGACGACGCCGACTGGTCCGCCGGCGCGTGCCCGGTCGAGGACCTGATCATCGCCAACCGGGACAGCTACCACCTGCTGCGGTTCGTGCCGACGACGTTCGACAGCAGTGTCTTCCTGCACCTGTGGCTGGCGCGCGACGAGGGCAACCTCGCCCTCGCCCGCATCCGGCTCGGCGAGATGGCCGGACGGCTGGTTCTGGGATGACGGCGGTGACGACGCCCCCGCAGCCCCCGCTGCCCGTACGGCGGCGGACCCAGGTCCCGAGCGGTGGCCTGTCCCCCATGCTCAGCCGCCTCGCCGCCGAACGCGCCACCGGCGTGCTGATGCGCGAGGGCGGCATGCTCTACCTGTCCGAAGGCCAGGTGGTGTACGCCGAGAGCCCCGCGACCCCGGGCCTCGACGTCCTGCTCGTCGCACGCGGCGCGCTCGACGAGGAGGGCTGGCGGGAGGCGGTCGCGCAGGCGGGGGCACAGCGGCTGGTGGGCCGGTTCCTGGTCGACAGCGGCCGCATCGGCGAGGGTGCCCTGCAACTGTGCCATCTGGGGGCGCTGTACGACGCGGCGTACTTCGTGCTCGGCCCGAGCAGCGCCCCCGCCCGCTTCCGGTACGGCGATGCGCACTGGCTGGGCCCCGTCCGTCCGGTACCGGTGGCGGCGGTGGAGCGCGAGACGCTGCGCCGCCGCGAGCTGCTCCACCGGATCTGGCCCGACCCGGCCACGGACGAGGCTCCCCTCGTCCGCGCCGGCCGCCCGGCGCACCCGGCGGTCACGCCCCGCCAGGGGGCGGTACTCGACCGGGTGGACGGGGTGCGGACCGCCTCGGACATCTCCCGCGCGCTGGGCCGCCCGGCCTTCCACACCCTGGTCGACGTGCGGCGCCTGGCCGCGGCGGGCGTCGTGGCGGCCCGCACGGGCACGGGCACGGGCACGGGCACGAGCGCGGACACGAGCACGGACACGAGCACGGACACGAGCGCGGGTCCCGCACAGCCGTCACCCGCGACCACCGGCGAAGCGCCCGCCCCCACCGGGGCTCTGCCGCCGTTCGCCGATCCCCACATCACGTTGCTGAAGAGGCTGAGGGATGCGCTGGAGGCCCTTTGACCGGCTCGAACGGCAACGACCCGCCGAGAGGAGACCCCTGATGGACGCGGAGCCCGAGGTCCTCGACGAACTCCGCCGCCTGAGAACCCGCATCCCCCAGCTGACCGGCGCCCTCGCCGCCAGCGTCGACGGGCTGGTGCTCGCCCAGGACACCCCCGGCGTCGAACCGGAGGGGATCGCCGCACTCACCGCCGCCGCCCTGGGCGTCGCCGTACGGATGACGGACGCGACCGGGCAGGGCGACTTCCGCGAACTGCTCGTCCGCGGCGTCCACGGCTATGTGGCCACGTACGCGGCGGGCCGCGGCGCCGTGCTGACACTGCTGGCCCAGGACCGCGTCAACGTCGGCCGGCTGCACCTGGAGGGCCGGCGTGCGAGCACACGCATCGGGGAGCTGGTCGACGAGGCCGCCGAGCGGGCCGAACCGCCGGCACAGTCCCGTGCCGCCCGGGCCACCACCAGGACCACCACCGGATCCGCGCCCACGCGGACCCGCACCGCGCGCACCCCCGCGAGCCCACGCTCGGCCGCGAACGCGCGCACCACCACCGAAAGTTGAAAGGACACACTCCGACATGGCCAACACCGAAACCGCGCTGAAAGAGGCCCTCGCCTCCATCGAAGGCGCGACCGGAGCCGCCCTCGTCGACTACACCAGCGGCATGGCGCTGGGCACGATGGGCGGCAGCAAGAGCTTCGACCTCACGGTCGCCGCCGCCGGCAACACCGATGTCGTACGGGCCAAGCTGCGCACCATGGAGCACCTCGGGCTCAAGGGGCAGATCGAGGACATCCTGATCACGCTGACCGACCAGTACCACCTGATCCGGCTGCTCACCGGCCGCGGCGGCAACGGCCTGTTCCTCTACCTCGTCCTCGACTCCAAACGCGCCAACCTGGCGATGGCCCGCCACCAGCTGAAGAAGATCGAGGAGGACCTGGAGGTCTGACCTTCGGCCCGTTCCGCGACCAGCGCGCTACACGAGCGCGGCGGCACGGCGGCGCGCCCCGCCCGGGGCCGCGTCGCCGGCCGCGATGCCCGTGCTGCGGTAGCCCTTGACCCGCTTGCCCGCGGGCGCGCCGCCCCGGGCACCGAGCCAGTCGACGCGCACCCACAGCAGCACGTCCTCGGCGTGCTCCCGGCGGCCGAGCCATGCGGCCTTCAGGCGCAGCCCGGCGCCGGTCCCCGCGAGCAGCATGCCGCCGGCGGCGGGCACCGCGACGCAGCTGCCGAGCGCCACGGCGAAGGCGGCGAGCAGCCACCAGCGGTGGCCGCGCCGCCAGGCGCGGACGGTGACCGCGCGGTCCTGCAGCACGTCGTACTTGCCGGCCCGGGCCGCGTCGCGGGCGAGTGCGGCGTACCGCCCGCGGCGCGCGCAGGCGACGACGGCGGCCGCGACGACGAACAGCGCGGCCCCGGCCAGGACACCGATCCGGCGTCCGGTCACTCCCGGCATCGACACCCCGGTGCCGGCCGCGAACACTCCCAGCCACCACAGCGGGGCGGCCCCCGCCCGTACCACGACGGCCACCCGGGCCAGCCCCTGTCCTCCGCGCGCCACGTCCGGCCTCCCGTCTCGTCCTGTGAAGCGCCTCAGCGCGCTGCAGGCTAACGGCCGAAGGTGAGACGAGTCTGAAAAACCGGCTCCTCGGCGGCCGAGTGCCACAGCGCGACGGGCAGATGACGAGACGTCGGCCCCCGGGGTCCGGAGTCGGGTGCCCCGACGGGCTACTCCACGAACAGCCCCCGGGCCGCGGCCCGCGCGTCGAACTCCTCCAGCCGGGCCTGGGCGTCCGGCAGGTCGTCGCACATCGCCTCCAGCAGGACCCGCCCGAGCAGCATCGGCGCGCAGGCGGTGTCGAAGGCGAGGCCGGTGCCGACGGCCGCCGGCAGCAGCAGGTCGGAGACCTTCGCGACCGGCGCGAACGCCGAGTCGGCGACGGTGACCACCGTCAGACCGCTCTCCTTCGCGTACGCCAGCGCGTCCGCGACCTCGCGCGGGTGCCGGGGCAGCGCGAAGCACAGCACGGCGCTCGCGCCCGCCCGTACGGCCGCGTCGATGCGGTCGTACAGCATCGTGCCGCCCTCGTCGAGCAGCCGGACGTCCGGGTGGACCTTCGCGGCGAAGTACGCGAAGCCGTACGCCTGGGCGGCCGCGGCCCGCAGCCCGAGGACGGCCAGGGGGCGCGAGGCGGCGAGGATCCGTCCGGCCTTCCGCACCGGCCGCGGATCGGCCAGCACCTCCGCCAGATGCCGCAGGTTCTCGATCTCGGCCTCGACGGCCTGCTGGTACTCGTTGCGGGACCCGGCGGAGGGTGTCTGTTCGGCGGGCGCGACCTCGCGCAGGTGCTTGCGCAGCGCCGGATAGCCGTCGAAGCCGAGGGCGACCGCGAAGCGGGTGACGGACGGCTGGCTGACCCCGGCGAGTTCGGCGAGCTCGACGCTCGACAGGAACGGCACGTCGGCGGCCCGTCGCACCATGCTGTGGGCGATGCGCCGCTGGGTCGGCGTGAGCCGGTGCCCCTCGAAGAGCGCCTGCAGCCGTGCGGCAGGGCTGTCGGTCACGCTCATGACGTGCTCCCCCTCCAGGTCTCAGAGGACGGAAGGTCCCCTCCGACGGGACGGTGCCGGCGACGCATGCCCCGTCATCGAGGAACCTATTCAAACATCAATAACCCTGCATGGCGATATGCAATCCGGGCGCCCGCCGCTCCCCGTCCCCGGAACCGGGGGCTAGCCCCAGTGCGGAGAGTGTCCCGGCTCCCTACCGTGGGCGGCATGACCGGTATGGACGCACGGGACACCGACCTGAAGAAGGAACTCGACGCCACCCTGCAGGCCCGCAGGGAGCTGGGCGAGGAGTACGAGACGGCGCTGGTCGAATCCTTCCTGGAGAAGGTCGACCAGCGCATCGACGGTGCGGTGGACCGCCGGGTGCGGCGCGGGCTGGCGGAGCAGCAGATGGTCGTGGCCCGCGGCGCGGGCTCCCCGCGGGCCACGGATTCCTGGGGGGAGCGCTTCGGCTTCGGCATCGTGTCTCTGGTACTGGCGGTCCCGCTGTCCGCGATCGGGGGCGGCGTCGCGCATCTGCCCGGCCTGCTGGTGGCCTGGGTGGGCATCGTCGGCGTCAACGCGGTCCAGGCCGCGCGCACCACCCCCGGCCTCTTCGGCCGTCGCCGCAAGTCCGGCCGGGACGGCGAGTGGCAGGACTGACCCTCACGGGCAGGCCGGGAATCTCCGGGGCGGGAGAACGCGGGCGGGAGACGGAGGAAGAGATATGCGCGGGGACCGCCGCACCCCCATTGCTGGGGGGCGGGACGACGGCGGTCCCCGCGAGGGACGCGGGCCGGGTCAGGGCCGGGCTTGCGCGTCCGTGGCGTCCATGGAGGTCCGGGAGCCGCTCCGGAGGTCCTTGGCGCCGTTTCGGTTGCCGGCCCGGGCGGGGAACCTCTCCCCGTGCTCAACGCCTGGGAGGTATCTCCCCCGCCTTGCCGACACCCACCAATGTGCCGGACCCGTGTTAAGCGGGTGCTGCGTGGACGTGACGCGCTCGTACCACTTCCGCGAAGCCCCGCCCCCGCCGGTCACCGGAAGTTCCCCGCCGACACGGCCGGTTCACCGGACGTTCGCTACTGCTTCCCGCCCTTGGCCAGGAAGGCCAGGAGGTCCTGCCTGCTGATCACCCCGGTCGGCTTGCCCTCGACCAGGACGATCGCCGCGTCGGCCGTGCCGAGCACCGACATCAGGTCCGCGAGCGGCTCGCCCGAGCCGACCTGCGGCAGCGGCGCGGACATGTGCTTCTCCAGCGGGTCGTCGAGCGAGGCCCGCTTGGTGAACAGCGCGTCCAGCAGTTCGCGCTCCACGACGGACCCCACGACCTCGGCGGCCATCACGTCCGGGTGGCCCGCGCCCGGCTTGACGATCGGCATCTGCGAGACGCCGTACTCGCGCAGCACGTCGATGGCCTGCCCCACGGTCTCGTCGGGGTGCATATGGACGAGCGAGGGGATGGAGCCGCCGGCCTTGTCGTCGAGCACGTCCGCAACCCGGGCGCTGGGGCCGGTGTCCTCCAGGAAGCCGTAGTCGGCCATCCACTCGTCGTTGAAGATCTTGCTGAGGTAGCCGCGCCCGCTGTCCGGCAGCAGCACCACCACGACGTCGTCCGGCCCGAGCCGCTCCGCGACCCGCAGCGCCGCCACCACCGCCATGCCGCAGGAGCCGCCGACCAGCAGGCCCTCCTCCCTCGCCAGCCGCCGGGTCATCTGGAAGGAGTCCTTGTCGGACACGGCGACGACCTCGTCGGGGATGCTCCGGTCGTACGCCTCCGGCCAGAAGTCCTCACCGACGCCCTCGACGAGATAGGGCCGCCCGGAACCGCCGGAGTACACGGAGCCCTCGGGGTCCGCGCCGATGACCTTCACGCGTCCGTCGCTGACCTCCTTCAGATAGCGCCCGGTGCCGGAGATGGTCCCTCCGGTGCCGACGCCGGCGACGAAGTGGGTGATCCTCCCCTCCGTCTGCTCCCACAGCTCGGGGCCGGTCGAGTGATAGTGCGAAAGGGGATTGTTGGGGTTGGAGTACTGGTCCGGCTTCCAGGCGCCGGGAGTCTCACGGACCAGCCGGTCGGAGACGTTGTAGTAGGAGTCCGGGTGTTCGGGGGCCACCGCCGTCGGGCACACGACCACTTCGGCGCCGTACGCGCGCAGCACGTTGATCTTGTCGGTGGAGACCTTGTCGGGGCAGACGAAGATGCACTTGTAGCCCTTCTCCTGGGCCACGATCGCGAGCCCCACGCCCGTGTTCCCGCTGGTCGGCTCGACGATCGTGCCTCCCGGCTTCAGCTCGCCGCTCTGCTCGGCCGCCTCGATCATGCGCAGGGCGATGCGGTCCTTCACGGAACCGCCGGGGTTGAAGTACTCGACCTTCGCGAGGACGGTCGCCTGGATGCCGGCGGTCACGCGGTTGAGCCTGACCAGCGGGGTGTTGCCGACCAGGTCGATCATCGAGTCGTGGAATCGCACCGTTGTCTCCGGTTGCTGCAAAAGGTGTGGTCGTGATGATTCCGCCAGCGTAAGGGCTTCCGCGCCCGGGGCGGTCCGCGAACGCGGGCCGTCCCGGGCGTTCACGTCCCGTTGCGGTTGGGCGACGGTGTGTACGGGGCAAGCAGTGGGTGAAGGGCTACGAGGAGGTGGCGGCGACGCATGTCGAGCTTGTCGAGGGCGAGGGTGGCCCGGCGCATCGCGGCGGGCGCGGCGTACGGCGGCGGGGGTATCGGCCTGGTCGGCGCGGCCGCCGCCGGTCTCCTGCTGGCCGAGGTGCAGATGGCCAAGCGCCATGTGGGCAACGGGGACAGCCCCCACCCGCCGAGCCCGGAGGGCCTGTACGGGGGGCCCGACCGCTCGCACGCTGCCGGAACAGGGCACACCGCCCCCGACGGACCGCCGCTCCGGCTGACCATGCTCGGCGACTCCACCGCCGTGGGACAGGGCGTGCGCCGTTACCGCCAGACGCCGGGCGCGCTGCTGGCGTCGGGTCTGGCGGCGGTGGCGGAGCACCCGGTGGAGTTGCGTGTCGTGGCGCTCGCGGGAGCGCAGTCCGACGACCTGGACCGCCAGGTGAGCCTCGCCCTGGAGGACCACGGCCGGATCCCCGACATCTGCGTGATCATGATCGGTGCGAACGACGTGACGCACCGCATGCCGCCGACGCGCTCGGTGCGCCACCTGTCCGCGGCGGTACGGCGCCTGCGCACGGCGGGCGCGGAGGTGGTGGTCGGCACCTGCCCCGACCTGGGCACGATCGAACCGGTCCAGCAGCCGCTGCGCTGGCTGGCCCGCCGGGCATCCCGCCAGCTGGCCGCGGCCCAGACCATCGGGGTCGTCGAGCAGGGCGGCCGCACGGTGTCGCTGGGCGATCTGCTGGGCCCGGAGTTCGCGGCGAACCCGCGCGAACTCTTCGGCCCGGACAACTACCACCCCTCCGCGGAGGGGTACGCCACCGCGGCGATGGCGGTGCTGCCGACGGTCTGTGCGGCCCTGGGCCTGTGGCCGGCGGAAGAGGAGCGCCCGGACGTGTCCCGCCGCGAGGGCTTCCTCCCGGTGGCCCGCGCCGCGGCCGAGGCCGCGTCGGAGGCGGGCACGGAGGTCACGGCCGCCGTGCCGACGGGTCCGCGGGGACCCTGGGCGCTCCTCAAGCGCCGGCGCCGCCGCCGTCTGCCCACGCCGGACGCGGAACCGGCGCCGGCCACGGAGTCCACGGCCTGACCGGTGCCGCCCGAACGGCGGCACCGTCCGGGCGGCAGTGTCCGGGCGGCACCGTCCGGGCCGGTGGGGCGATGGGGGGCGATGCGGGCCGCTGCGAGCCGGTGCGTGGCCCCCCGGGCGCCGACGAGTCCGGCCCGAGAAAAAAGCAAGCGCTTAGAAAAGTGCGGTCCGAGTCACACCGCCACGCTCGTGACCTCCACGGTACGTACGGGTAACTTCCCTCACAGCCCTGCCTCCCTCGTGCACTGGAGCCGTGATGCCCGAAGCCGTCATCGTCTCGACCGCCCGTTCCCCCATCGGCCGCGCCTTCAAGGGCTCTCTGAAGGACCTCCGTCCGGACGACCTCACCGCCACGATCATCCAGGCCGCCCTGGCCAAGGTCCCCGCGCTGGACCCGAAGGACATCGACGACCTGATGCTGGGCTGCGGCCTCCCCGGCGGCGAGCAGGGCCACAACCTCGGCCGCATCGTCGCCGTGCAGATGGGGATGGACCACCTGCCGGGCTGCACGGTCACCCGCTACTGCTCCTCCTCCCTGCAGACCTCCCGCATGGCCCTGCACGCCATCAAGGCCGGCGAGGGCGACGTCTTCATCTCCGCGGGCGTCGAGATGGTCAGCCGCAGCGTCAAGGGCACCTCCGACGGCCTCCCGGACACCCACAACCCCCTCTTCGCGGAGGCCGAGGCCCGTACCGCCGCCGTCGCCGAGTCCGAGGGCGCCGACTGGCACGACCCCCGCGAGGACGGCCTCGTCCCCGACCCGTACATCGCGATGGGTCAGACCGCCGAGAACCTGGCCCGCCTCAAGGGCGTCACCCGCGAGGAGATGGACGAGTTCGGGGTCCGCTCGCAGAACCTCGCCGAGCAGGCCATCGCCAAGGGCTTCTGGGAGCGCGAGATCACCCCGGTGACCCTCCCGGACGGAACGGTCGTCAGCAAGGACGACGGACCGCGCGCCGGCGTCACCATGGAGGCCGTGGCCGGGCTGAAGCCCGTCTTCCGCCCCGACGGCCGCGTCACGGCCGGCAACTGCTGCCCGCTCAACGACGGTGCCGCGGCGCTCGTCATCATGAGCGACACCAAGGCGCGTGAGCTGGGGCTCACGCCGCTGGCCCGGATCGTGTCCACCGGCGTGTCCGGACTGTCCCCGGAGATCATGGGCTACGGACCGGTCGAGGCGAGCAAGCAGGCCCTCCAGCGGGCCGGCCTCACCATCGGCGACATCGACCTCGTCGAGATCAACGAGGCGTTCGCCGCCCAGGTGATCCCCTCCTACCGCGACCTGGACATCCCGCTGGACAAGCTGAACGTCAACGGCGGCGCCATCGCCATCGGCCACCCCTTCGGCATGACCGGCGCCCGGATCACCGGCACGCTGATCAACTCCCTCCAGTGGCACGACAAGCAGTTCGGCCTGGAGACGATGTGCGTCGGCGGCGGCCAGGGCATGGCGATGATCATCGAGCGCCTCAGCTGACACCGGCTCGCACGTCCGGGACCTCGCGACGGCTCGCGCGGGGCCCCGGCACCGGCCCGGAGCCCGTTCCCTCGGGGCTCCGGGCCGTTTTGTGATCCAATCTCACCCAGGATGTGACCTATCTCCCTCGGAGAGGGATTCACGCAGGTCAGAGCCCCTCCACAGAGGAACCCCAGGGCCACCCGGCTGTCCGTTTCGTGACGTTACGCACTGACAGCTGGATAGTCCGCCC
This sequence comes from Streptomyces sp. PSU-S4-23, assembly GCF_055632315.1. Taxonomy (NCBI): domain Bacteria; kingdom Bacillati; phylum Actinomycetota; class Actinomycetes; order Kitasatosporales; family Streptomycetaceae; genus Streptomyces; species Streptomyces sp. PSU-S4-23. The sequence goes on from NZ_JBVMUU010000002.1 coordinate 3,535,171, forward strand.
TTCAAGCTGTTGTAGGAAGTCGGGGGTCTACTTTGAACCGGGAGTACGTCAGTGAGCGTCATGCCGATTGCTCTGCTGCTCACCACGGCCGCCACCGCGGGCGTGGGCGTCGCCGTCCTGCGCAGCGTGCGGGCGCTGCGCAGGCAGGTCACGGCCCTGCGCACCGAGCTCCTGGAGAGGGGCGCCGGGCACGCCCGCGGGCTGGTACCGGCCGCCCGCTCCACCGCCGACACGGAGGAGATACGCGCGGCCGTGGCCGAGGCGCTCGCCGAGGAGCGGGAGCGCGAGCTGGCCGAGGCACGTGCCTTCTGGGCCGCCCAGGAGGCACGTGACATCGCCGACGCCGCCCCCACCGTGCTCGGCCTGCCCGACGGGGAGCTGTACCTGCCCCGCCAGTCGGACTTCGCGGGCCTGGAGCACGACAGCCTGGAGCCGGTGGCCGAGCCGGCAGCCGACGAGAGCGAGTTCGCCGGGGGCACCACCCAGGACGGAGCCCTGGCGGGAGACTCCCCGGAGCTGGCCGCCGCCCGCCGCCGCCACCCCTCGCACCCCGACTTCGTACCGGCCCCCTCGCCCGTCGTGAACGACCACGAGCGCACGATCGCCTGCCTGGAGGAGCTGGCCGAGGCCCGCACCGAACTCGCCGACATCCGCCCCGGTCCGCTCGGCACCCTGGACGTCTACGTCTTCGCGGACGGTACGACGCTGTGCATGACCCCCGGCCACCGCGAGACCGCGGAGCGGCTGGCCGCGGCCCTGAGCACCGGCCGCTGCCCGGTCCTGCTCGGCGGTTCCGCCCTCTCGGGCGCCTACGCGCTGACGTTCGCGTGCGGCGAGGAGACCGTCTACGTCCTCGCGGACCGCGTCATCGCGTCCCTGTAGCCCTGCCGCGGCGGGTGTGGCTGCGCCCACGACGGGGCGCCGGCAGACCCCGTCGTCAGACCGCGTCGTCAGACCCCGTCATCAGACCACGTCATCAGACCACGCCGTCAGACCACGCCGACAAGACAGCATGAACGAGACGGGGCGGGGCGCACGAGACGGCGCGAACAGGACGGCGCGGACCGCCCGCGGCGCCGGTCCCTCACGCGCCGGCGCCCGCGCGTCAGACCCCGGCGCGTTTCTGTGCTTCGTGCACGAGCGCCACAGCCGCCGCGACATCCGCCTCGCCCTCCAGGACGAGCGCCAGATCGTGCCCGGCGACCGTGATCTGGTCGGCGGCCGCGAACATGCCCGCGTCGGGCATCTCCCGGGGCTGCGCCGAGGGGTCCTCAAGGAGCTGGGCCCGCCGTGCCAACTCCCTGGCCAGTGCGAGTGCCTCGGCCGCCGCGCCCCGCTGGAGGCGGCTCTGCGGAGCGGCCCGCAACCGGTCGGCGAAGTGATCCACGGCCCGGGTCAAAGGCGTCGTATCAAGCACGCCGCGAGACTACGCGTCGCACCGGGACTGTTGCCAACGGGCGAACGCTCAGGCACCGTGACCTGAAGGACCGGCTTCATCGAGTGCGTCCGGAGGCGCCGATGTCCCAAGTCTTCTCCCAGGAGACCCATCGCAATCTGCTCGCCCGCATCCCTCACTGCACCGGTCGTGAAGTCTCCGACTGGCTGCGCACCGTCGACGAAGGCCCCGCTCTCTGCTTCGAGGAGAAGGTCAGCTGGCTCCGGCACGAGCACAATCTCGCGTACGGCCACGCCAAGGCGATCATTCACGAGTACGACCTGAGGAGGGCCGCGCGCAAACTGCTCTGAGCGCGCATCACCGCATCCCGTTCGCCACCGAGCATCCGCACGGCGAAGGGCCCGCGAACCCCGGCGGGGTGCGCGGGCCCTTCCCCTGCCGGGGACCGGCGGTCAGTCGTTGCTGCTGAAGATGGCGACCAGCCGCAGCATCTCGACGTAGATCCACACGAGCGTCAGGGTCAGGCCGAACGCGGCCAGCCATGCCTCCTCGCGCGGCGCGCCGTAGGCGATGCCGTCCTCGATCTGCTTGAAGTCGAGGGTCAGGAAGAACGCGCCCAGCAGGATCGCGATGACGCCGACGATCACGCCCAGCGGACCCATGCTGCGCAGCCCGCCGTCGGGTGCGACGCCGAAGGCGACCAGCAGCAGGTTGACCGCCATGACCAGGACGAAGGCGATGGCGATGGCCATGCCGACCCGCGCGTACCGCGCGGTCACCCGGATCCAGCCCGCCTTGTAGACGAGCAGGGTCGCGCCGGAGACCGCCATGGTTCCGAGCACGGCCTGGAAGGGCGCGCCGCTCCACTGCGCGTTGTACATCTCGCTGATCACGCCGAGGAAGACGCCCTCGAAGGCGGCGTACCCGAGGATCAGCGCGGGCGAGGCGGTGCGCTTGAAGGACTGCACCATCGCCAGGACGAACGCGATGAGCGCGGAGCCGATCGCGAGGCCGTAGCTGGTGGACGAGACCGGCAGCAGCGCCCAGGCGAGGATCGCGCCGACGGCGACCGTGCCGAGCGTCATCGCCGAACGCATGACGACGTCGTCCATCGTCATCCGGCCGGTGGTGGCCGGGGCCTGCGGCGGGGCTCCGTACTGGGCCTGCTGGCCGTACGGGTTCTGGGCGTAAGGGTTCTGCGCGTAGGGGTTACCGCCCGCGTACGGGTTCTGCGCGTACGGGTTGCCCTGCGTGCCGACGGCGGCTCCCCCGGCCTGCGGCGCGGTGTTGAAGCCCGCGTAGCCGTTGTCGCGGCTGAACCCCCGTCGCGAGAAGACCGGGTTGCTGCTCCTCATTTCACTCCTCCATGGCCACCCTGCGTGGCCTTGGCTCAAGAGTAATAGGTAGGCAAAGGATTGACCCTACTGCTTGGGGAGGATCTTTCCCTCGTCCTTGCGCGCAACACGCTACGCGGCCCGCTGATTCCCGGCGAGGGACCAGCCCGTCCATGACCAACCTGGGACGCAGTCGAGACCGGCCACTGATCCGCGGACGCGTCCCCTCACTCCGACGGCCCACCCCGAGGACTCACTCCGACGGCTCACCCCGAGGACTCACTCCGACGGCTCACCCCGACGGTTCACTCCAGAGGGAAGCCCGTGTAGCCGTCGGCCAGGTCGGTCTCGGCGGCACGCGAGGTGGTCAGCCGCTCCAGCCGGGCCAGTTGGATGCGGTCGTCGAACGGCGTGGCGTCGGGGGCGCGGTGCAGCAGCGTCGTCATCTCGTACGAGAACCGTTCGGCCTGCCAGACCCGGCGCAGACAGGTCCCCGAGTACGCGTCGAGGAGTTCGGCGGAGCCCGTCCGCCGCTGGTGCGTCAACGCCCGGGCGAAGGTGACGACGTCGCCGACGGCGAGGTTGAGCCCCTTGGCACCGGTGGGCGGCACGATGTGGGCGGCGTCCCCGGCGAGGAAGAGCCGTCCGTGGCGCATCGGTTCGTGGACGTAACTGCGCATCGGGGTCACGGACTTGGCGGTGACGGGGCCCCGGGCGAGCGTCCAGCCGTCGGCGGTTTCGCAGCGCCGTTCCAGCTCGTCCCAGATCTCCTCGTCGGCCCACTCCTGTGCGTCCGTGCCCTCCGGCACCTGGAGGTACAGGCGGGAGACGGACGGCGAGCGCATGCTCAGCAGGGCGAAGCCGCGTTCGTGGCGGGCGTAGACGAGTTCGTCCTGCGAGGGCGCGACGTCGGCGAGGATGCCGAGCCAGCCGAAGGGGTACGTACGTTCGAACGTGCGGGAGAGGCCGGCGGGCACGGCCTTGCGGGACACCCCCCAGAAGCCGTCGCACCCGACGACGTAGTCGCACTCCAGGACGTCCTCGCCGCCCTGGTGGCGGAATCGGATCCGGGGCCGGTCCGTGGTCACGTCCTCGACGGCGAGCGCCTCCGCCTCGAAGAGCAGCGGCCCGCCCTCCGTGAGCTGGAGCGCGATGAGGTCCTTGCAGACCTCGGTCTGGGCGTACACCATCACGGAGCCGCCGCCGGTGAGCGCGGGGAAGTCGACGCGGTGGCGGCGGCGCGCGAAGCGCAGCTCGATCCCCTCGTGCCGCAGCCCCTCGCGGTCCATGCGCTCGCCCGCCCCCGCGGCCCGCAGTACGTCGGCCACCCCCCGCTCCAGGACCCCGGCCCGCTGACGCCGCTCGACGTAAGCCCGGTCACGGCTCTCCAGCACGACCGAGTCGATGCCGGCGTTACGCAGGAGCCGCGCCAGCAGCAGTCCGGCCGGGCCTGCTCCGATGATGCCGACGGTGGTACGCATCCCGACGCCCCTTCGCGCTTGATCCGATGCCGTTCGTTCACAGGTGAAGGTTCGAGCGTTCGCCAGGTGAAATTTCTTTCACAATGGGTGAGTCTCCGACCACGGCAGCGCGCTGTCAACGGTGGGAACCGAACGCCTCCCCCCACTCCTCCCCGCGCCGCGCATCCCTTGCGCGCGCGGGCGAGGATGGAGGGACGGACTCCTCACACGGCGGCAGGAAGTACGCCCACCCCATGAACGCTCTGCTGGAGATCGACGGAGCCGCCTGCTCGGGATCGGGCATGATCGTTCGTCAGGCCGTGGCCTACGCGGCCGTGACGGGCACCCCGGTCCGTCTGCGCCGTGTCCGGGCGCACCGTCCGTCCCCAGGGCTGCGGCATCAGCACCTCCGCGCGGTCGAAGCCGTCCGCACCCTGGTCGGCGGAACGGTCGAGGGCGCGACGCTCGGCTCGCAGGAGGTCGTCTTCCGCCCGGGGGGCGGGTCGCCGCGGGGGCACTACGCGTTCGATGTGGGGACCGCGGGATCGGCCACCGCGCTGTCGCTCGCGCTGCTGCCCGTCCTCGCCACGGCCGCCGAGCCGGTCGGCGTCGACCTCACCGGTGGGCTGTTCCAGGACCGCGCGCCCTCCGCGTTCCATCTGCAGCATGTGCTCGCCCCGCTGCTCGGCCGGATGGGGCTTGCGGTCGAGATCACGCCTGTCCGGCCCGGCTACCTGCCGAAGGGCGGCGGGGTGCTGCGGCTCGCGGTGCGCGGCCACGGCCCGCTCCTGCCCCTGGACGCGGAGTCGCCGGGGCCGGTGCGGTCGGTGTGGGGCATCGCCCTCGCCTCCCACCTGCGAGAACGCCACGTGGCCCGGAGGATGGCGGACGGCGCGCGCGAGGTGCTGGCCCGGGCCGGCCACCACGCCCTCATCGACGAGCGCGACGACACCACCGCCCTCCAGCCGGGCGCCGGGCTCGCCCTGTTCGCAGACCTGACGGACGGGTGGCGGCTCGGGGCGGACGGGGCCGGGGCGCCCGGGCGCCGGGCCGAGACGATCGGGGCGGCCACCGCGCGGCGCCTGCTGGAGGACCTGCGCACGGGAGCGGCGCTCGACCGCTTCGCCGCCGACCAGATCGTCGCCTTCACCGCGCTGGCCCGCGGCCGCAGCCGGATCCGGCCGGCCGCGGTCGGCGACCATGTGCGCACCGCGGTGTGGCTGACGAACCTGTTCGGCCTGGCCCGCGCCGAGCTGACGCGAGGTCTCCTCGTGGTCGACGGGGGCGGACGGGCGGGGTGACGGCCGGGGACGGGCGGGAACGGCCGGGGGCGGGCGGGGACGGGCGGGGACGGGCGGGGGCGGGCGGGACGTTCCCCGCGACGGCGCCCGCCGGACGTCGTGTCACTCCGCGGTGATGCGCGTACCGAGGTCGCGCCCCTCGCAGATCGCCGCCATGGCACCCGCCGCCGCGACGTCGAAGACATGCATGAGCAGGCCCTGCTCCCCGGCCAGTACGAACGCGGTGGCGTCCATCACCGTCAGCCTGCGCGCGATCGCCTCGCGGTAGGTGAGGTGTGCGTACCGTTTGGCGCCCGGATGCGTCCTCGGATCGCTGTCGTACACGCCGTCGACCCCGCGCTTGGCGACCAGCAGCGCGTCGGCCGACAGTTCCAGGGCCCGCTGCACCGCCGCGTAGTCGGCGGTGACGTACGGCTGCCCGGTGCCCCCGGCCAGCAGTACGATCCGGCCCGCCCTCAGGTGCCGGTCCGCGCGCAGCCGGACGAACGGCTCGGCGATGCCCTGCATCGCGACGGCCGTCATCACCCGCACCTCCGCCGCACCCCGTGAGGTCAGGGCCCCCCGCAGCATCAGGGCGTTCATCACCGTGCCGAGCATGCCGATCTCGTCCGCCTCGGCCCGCCCGATGCCCCAGCTCTCGGCCTGCCGTCCCCGGACGTAGTTGCCTCCCCCGACCACCACCGCGATCTGCGTGCCGAGGTCGTGCACCGCGGCGATCTCGTCCGCGAGCCACGCCGGACGCGCCGGATCGGTCCCCGCCCCGGACGCGCCGGCGAACGCCTCACCGCTGATCTTGGCCACGACACGCGCATAACGGCCCACAGCCCACCGGTCTCCCTTCCCGCTCGACACCACCATGCTCGGGCGGTTCCCGCGGCGGCGCACCTCAACCGGCGGGCAGGCCCGCCGCCTCACCCGCCCCGCTACGGCACCTGCCCGATTCGCCAGGCCAGGTGGAGGCGCGCAGCATGGAAATGACCCGATTGCCGCCGTTTCGCGGAGGTGAACCGCGATGACACTGCCCGTACATCACCGGCCCGGCCAACACCTCGAGTGGTTTCCCGAGCTGAGCTGGGGCGAGCCGATCACCGCCGAGGTGGAGAACCTCTTCGAGCGGATGAACCGCTTCCTTGAGGCCGCAGGCGTCGCGCCTTCCGCCGGGGCCTGGTCGCCCGCGGCCGACCTGCAGGAGCGGGACGACGCCTATCTGATCGAGGCGGAGCTGCCGGGGATCAAGCGCGAGGACATCGACGTCGAGATCAGCGAGCGGGAACTGTGCATCACCGGCGAGTACAAGGAACGCGAGCGTGAAGGCGTCCTCCGCCGCAGCACCCGGCGCACCGGACGCTTCGAGTACCGGGCGTTGCTGCCCGCCGATGTGAAGACGGAAGAGATCACGGCGACGCTGACGGACGGGGTACTGACCGTCACCATCCCCAAGGCCCAGACGGTCACGTCACGGCACATCGAGATCTCCCAGTCCTGAGGGGCGCGGCCTCTTCCCGCCGTGCGGGCGGGGCGGGGCGCCGGACGGAAGATCCCGAGCACCCAGAGCACCCAGAGCACCCAGAGGACTGAGAAGACCGAGAACGTCCCCAGACAGGCACCTCGCCCTTGGAGAAGTCATGCTCCAGACTCGTGAACTCCTCGACAGCCTGGCCACCAAGGCCCCCCTGAACAACGAGATCCTCGCCGCCACCATCGACGCCCTCGCCACGTGCGAGGAGGCGGTCACCGCCTGCGCGGCGGGCATGGTCGCCAGCCAGGACGGCGGGTCGATGGCCCTGGCCGTCGCCCTCGACCTGGACTGCGCCGACTCGGTGCTGGCCACGCGGCGGATCCTGACCCGGGCGACGGGACCCAATGGTGCCCTGCTGGCCGCGCAGTTGGAGGCGTGTCTGATCGCCTGCCAGCGCAGCCACGAGGAGTGCAGCCGCCACTCCGCCCACCATGAGCACTGCCGCCTGTGCGCGGACACCACCCGGCACGCCGCCGACGCCTGCCGTCAGGCCCTGGCGGCCCTGCGCGCCTGACCGGACACCACGACGACCCCGACCGGGTGACCGCGCTCCCCTCGACGCGGTCACCCGCCGTCGTGCGCGGTCACCCCGGTGACCCGCGCCCACGGTGCCATGATGATCGCCGTCAGTGGGTTCCTGCTGGTGGAGCGTGCGGCCGGCTGACCAACCCGCCCCCGGTCCGTTTCGCACGGCTACTTCCACGCCGGTGCCACCAGCGCCGTCGCGGACAGCGCCGGCGGCTACGCGGCCTACACACTGTTTCCCGAGGACAGCGATGTCCTCACCGTCGAGTACAAGATCAACCTTCTCGCACCCGCCGTCGGCGACCACATCGAGGCGATCGGAACCGTCCTGAAGTCCGGACGCACCCTCACCGTCTGCCGGTTGGAGGTGTTCGGCGTCCAGGGCGGCCGGCGGAAGCTCGTCGCCAACGGCCAGCAGACGCTGATCCGCGTCAACAGGCCCCTGTCGTGAGCGAACAGCCGCTGCCGCGCCGCCGAGTCTCCCGGCCGCCGGTGGAAGCCCGGACGAGCAGGTCGAGCCGTACCCGCACGCGGCAGCCGAACTCACCCCGACAGCAGGCAGCCCCCCGGCACGCGTGCACAATGCTGACGTCGGCACGCGTGACCGAGGGGCTCAGCCCCGGCTGTGGCGCAGGAGTTCCTGCGTTCACCCCGGACCGCCTTGTAGCGGCCCATACCCCCCGCCGGCGCTGTCGGGGGCGGGAAGCCGCCTTCAGTCGGCGATCTCCTCCTCGTCGAACTGCATCGGATCGGCGATGTCCTCCTCGTCGAACTGCATCGGATCGGCGACCTCCTCCTCGTCGAACTGCACCGGGTCGGCGACCTCCTGCTCGTCGAGCTGTACGGAGTCGGCGCTGGTCTGCACTTCGCCTGCCTCCGCGAGGACCGGGGTGCTCAGGAGCATCACGCCGGCGGCGGCGATTGCCAGCGCACTGGTGATGCGGGTCATCTTGGTCACGATGGTGCTCCTCTGTCGAACCGGAACGGGATCTGTTCGCAGGCTATTCAGACATCGGCGACGCCCATCGGTCCGACACGACATACAATATGACCGTTAGTAGGATATCCCCCATTTGTCCCCATCGGCTCCCTCTCACCGGCCGAGCCGGGCCTCCGCTCTCACCCGTGACGAGCCCCGGGCAGGCGGCATTCCCGACGATGTACGCCCCGGCCGCATCGGAGATCACCACGGCACGGGCCCGGGGACGCATGGAGGATCGGGGGAAGGAGAGAGCGCCTTCCCGCCGTGTCCACGGGTAAGGCGCCGTGTCGTGCGATGTGCCCGGAACCGGACTCGAACCGGTACGCCCGCGAGGGGCAGCGAGGTTTAAGCTCGCCGTGTCTGCATTCCACCATCCGGGCAGGCCATGGGCTCCGCATCAAGGCTCCGAGCCTATCGGGACGCATCGCCCCAACAGCGGGCGGGTGAGCCGATGTTGTCTTATTTTATTGACGTCTGAGGGAGCATCAGCAGCCGGTGCGGGCCATCCGCACTTGCCAATAGCCTTTCGGGCGACCACGGCCCGTGTATGCGGAATGACGGAATTTCACCGCCCTGAACGAAGGCTCGCGGCCCGCTCCCCACCCGGTGAGCAACCGCTTTCCCCCCGGGGGCGTTCCGGCGGCGTCCCGGCAGGCTCCTCAGGGGCCACCGTCATCCCCAGGTATGACAACCGGCCGGGCCGGTCCGACCCGAGGCTGCCCCGGGAACCGGAACAACGGCTGACTCCACGCGGCGGATCGGCCGGAACGATGGGACACGTCCCCTTGACCGTCGTCGTCCCGACAGGAGCATCCCCCCGTGACCAGCACCCCCCTCGCCGACCGGACCACCTCGGTGGCCGCCCGAGCCGCGGATCTGTCCAAGGTCTACGGTCAGGGCGAGACCCAGGTGGTCGCCCTGGACCGGGTCACCGTCGACTTCCAGCAGGCCCGGTTCACCGCCATCATGGGACCCTCGGGCTCCGGCAAGTCGACGCTGATGCACTGTGTCGCCGGCCTCGACTCCTTCTCGTCCGGTTCCGTGCGCATCGGCGACGTCGAGCTGGGGGAGCTCAAGGACAAGCAGCTCACCAAGCTGCGCCGGGACAAGATCGGCTTCATCTTCCAGGCGTTCAACCTGCTGCCGACGCTGAACGCGATCGAGAACATCACGCTGCCCATGGACATCGCGGGCCGCAAGCCGGACAAGGCATGGCTGGACACCGTGATCCAGATGACCGGCCTGTCGGGGCGGCTGAGCCACCGCCCCTCCCAGCTGTCCGGCGGCCAGCAGCAGCGCGTCGCCGTGGCGCGGGCGCTGGCCTCCAAGCCGGACATCATCTTCGGCGACGAGCCCACCGGGAACCTGGACTCGCGGTCCGGCGCGGAGGTACTGGGCTTTATGCGCAACTCCGTGAGGGAGCTGGGGCAGACGGTGGTGATGGTCACCCATGACCCGGTCGCGGCGGCCTACGCGGACCGGGTGATCTTCCTGGCGGACGGCCGGATCGTGGACGAGCTGTACGAGCCGAGCGCCGACGCGGTGCTGGACCGGATGAAGCGGTTCGACGCGAAGGGCCGTACCAGCTGACACCGGCGGCAGGCCGGGCAATCCGCCCGGCCCGCACAGGAGTTCGCCCACGATTCCCGGCCGGCCGGTCCCCGAGAGCGGCCATCGGCCGTCCCGTGCCGCCTCCCGCCCCCACCCGTCGCACAACCCAGCCCTGGACAGAGAGAAATGTTCCGAACCGCCCTGCGCACCGTGCTCGCGCACAAGGCCAGGCTGCTCATGACCGTCCTCGCCGTGATGCTCGGCGTGGCGTTCGTGTCGGGCACCCTGGTCTTCACCAACACCATCTCGGACGCCTACCAGAAGAGCTCCGCCAAGGGCTTCGACCAGGTCGACGTCGCCATCCGCCCGGAGGGCCGCAAGGACACCGGCGACACGCTCGGCAAGGAGCCCGAGCTGACCCAGGCCCTCCTCGACAGGGCCGCAGCGGCGCCGGGCGCCGGCAGTGCCATCGGCGTCGTCAACGGCTTCACCGCCATCGCCGACAAGGACGGCAAGCTCATCGGCGGCGGCTTCCAGTCCCAGGGCGGCAACTACTGGGGCGCCGGGGACCCCCGGTATCCGATCGTGAGCGGGCACGCCCCCCAGGGGCGGAACGAGGTCCTCATCGACTCCGAGACCGCCGAGCGCGCCGGCTACGAGGTCGGCGACACCGTGCGCCTCTCCATCGACGGGCCCGTCCTGACCCCGAGGATCACCGGCATCTTCACCACCGACGACGGCAACGTCGCCGCCGGCGGCAGCCTCGCCCTGTTCGACACGGCCACCGCCCAACGGCTGTTCCACAAGAGCGGGACGTACGACGAGATCGACGTGAAGGCCGCCCCCGGCACCGGCCAGATCGCCCTGCGCAACGCGCTGGACGAGATCGTCCCCAAGGACGTCGCCTCCACCACCACCGGCCGGCAGCTCGCCGACGACCAGGCCCGGCAGATCGCCTCCGCGACCAGCAGTATGCGCACCGGGCTGCTGGTCTTCGCGGGGATCTCGCTGTTCGTCGGCACGTTCATCATCGCCAACACCTTCACCATGCTGGTCGCCCAGCGCACCAAGGAGCTGGCGCTGCTGCGCGCGGTCGGCGCCTCCCGACGGCAGATCACCCGGTCCGTGCTCGTCGAGGCGTCCGTGGTCGGAGCGGTCGCGGCCGTCAGCGGTCTGGTGGCGGGCGTCGGCATCGGCGCGGGGCTGCGTTCGCTGGTGGGCAAGCTCGGCGGAACCGTTCCGGACGGTCCCCTCGTGATCACACCGGGCACGGTCGTGGCCGCCCTCGCCGTGGGCATCCTGATCACGATGCTGGCCGCCTGGCTGCCGGGCCGCCGCGCCGCGAAGATCCCGCCGGTCGCCGCGATGAGCAGTGTCCACGCGCAGGCGTCCACGAAGTCCCTGGTCGTCAGGAACACGATCGGCGCCCTGCTCGCCGCGGCCGGCGTCACCACCGTTCTGTACGCCACCACGCTGGACGGCAGCGCCGGCCAGATGCCGATGGGCGCCGGCGCGGTGCTGCTCGTGATCGGGGTCTTCGTCCTCACGCCGCTGCTGTCCCGCCCGCTGATCGCGGCCGCCGCGCCCCTCCTGCGCGCCTTCGGGGTCTCGGGGAAGCTGGCCCGGCAGAACGCGGTGCGCAACCCGCGCCGCACCGCGGCCACCGCCTCGGCCCTGATGATCGGCCTGACCCTGATCACCGGCCTGACGGTGATGGCGGGCAGCCTGCAGACCGCGATCGACAAGATGGCCGCCTCGGCGCTCAAGGCGGACTACGTGGTGTCGATGGCGAACGGCAACACGCTCTCACCCGGCGTCGAGAAGACGCTGAAGTCGACCGACGGCGTCACCGTGACCAGCCCGCTGCGCAACGCGCCCTCGCGCATCGACGGCGAGACCGAGTACCTGACTGGCGTCAACGGCGCCACGATCGGCGAGCTGACCGATCTCACGGTCCTGGACGGCGCCTTCGAGGTCGGCGGCACCGGGGTGGTCGTCGACGACGGCACGGCCGGGTCCCACCACTGGACGGTGGGCTCGCGGTTCACGGTCTCGTACGAGGACGGCAAGAAGCAGGTGCTGACGGTGGCCGGTGTCTACCGGAAGACCGAGATGATGCGCGGCATCATGCTGGACCTCGCCACCCTCTCCCCGCACCAGAGCGACCCGTCCGACATGCAGGTGATGGTCAGGACGTCGGGCGGCGCCACCGCGTCGGCCAAGAGCACGCTGGAGAAGGCGCTCGGCGACAACCCGGCCGTCCTGGTCCAGGACAAGAAGGACATCTCCGACCGCATCGCGCAGGTCTTCACGCTGATGCTGAACATGCTCTACGGCCTGCTGGCCATGGCCGTGATCGTCGCCGTCCTCGGCGTCATCAACACCCTGGCCATGTCGGTCTTCGAGCGCTCGCAGGAGATCGGGATGCTCCGCGCGATCGGACTCGACCGCAGGGGGATCAAGCGCATGGTCCGGCTGGAGTCCCTGGTCATCTCGCTCTTCGGCGGGGTGCTCGGCCTCGGCCTGGGCGTGTTCTTCGGCTGGGCGGCCGGTGAACTGCTCGGCACGAAGATGGCGACCTACGAACTGGTCCTGCCCTGGGGCCGGATGGCCCTCTTCCTCCTGCTGGCGGCGGTGGTCGGCGTGCTGGCCGCCCTGTGGCCGGCCCGGCGGGCGGCCCGTCTGAACATGCTCACGGCGATCAAGTCGGAGTAGCGGCGACGACCGGCCGGCCCCGTCCGTTCACCGTCCGGACGGGGCCCTATCGCGGTGCGGGGCGGTGCGGGCAGGAAGCCGGGGGTCAGTTCCAGGTGCGGGCGCGCAACGGCATCCCGGACGTGCCGGGCTCCGGTGTCCGCACGGCGAGGACCTGGTTGACGCCGATGCGGTTGCGCTCGAAGGCCAGGGCGCAGGCGGCCATGTAGAGGCGCCAGACGCGGGCGCGGCCCGGACTGGTGAGCCGCTGCGCCCGCCCCCACTGAGCCTCCAGGTTGGCGACCCAGCGGCGCAGGGTGAGGCCGTAGTGCTCGCGCAGGGACTCGACGTCGCGGACCTCGAACCCGGCGCGCTCCAGCTGGGTGACCGTGGTGCCGAGGGGGGCGAGTTCGCCGTCCGGGAAGACGTACGCGTCGATGAAGGCGTCGACGGAGTACGACGATTCGTCCCGCTGGGGCCGCCGGGCGATCTGGTGGTTGAGCAGCCGCCCGCCCGGCTTCAGCTGGGCGTACAGACCGCGGGCGTACTCCAGGTACCGCTCGGCGCCCACGTGCTCGGCCATACCGATGGAGGAGATGGCGTCGAAGGGGCCGTCCACGACGTCCCGGTAGTCCTGCACCCGGATCTCGACGCGATCGGTGAGCCCCTCGTCGGCGACCTGCTTGCGGGCGTACGCGGCCTGCTCCTGGGAGAGGGTGACGCCGACGACGCCGACGCCGTGCTCGCGGGCGGCGTGCACGGCCAGGGAGCCCCAGCCGCAGCCGACGTCGAGAAGCCGCTGCCCCCGCTTCAGGCCCAGCTTGCGGCAGACCAGTTCCAGCTTGTCGCGCTGGGCGTCCTCCAGGGTGCCGTCCGGTGTGTCCCAATAGGCGCACGAGTAGACCATGGAGGGTCCCAGGACGATCTCGTAGAAGTCGTTGCCGACGTCGTAGTGGTGGCTGACGGCCTGCCTGTCGCTGCGCCGGGTGTGGAGGTTGCCGCGGAACCGGCGGACCTCCTCCGGGGGCGGCGGGGGCGGCGGCAGCGGGCCCGCCATCCTGGCCAGCCCGCGGACGGCGGCGCGGACGTCCGGGTCGCGGAGCGCCTCGACGAGGCCGCGGGCGTCGTCCCCGCGCTCCCAGACGAGTCCGGCCATCAGCTCCAGGGCGGTGTACAGATCGCCGTCGACGCCCAGGTCCCCGGCGACCCACGCACGGACGAGGCCCAGTTCGCCGGGCTTCCACAGGACGCGGCGCAGCGCACGACGGTTGCGCACGAGGAGGGTGGGTGCGCCCGGCGGGCCGGCCTCCGAACCGTCCCAGGCCCGGATGCGCACCGGGAGCGGGGCTCCCAGCAACTGTTCGACGAGGCCCTTCAGCCGCCGCGCGGTATCAGCCATGGTGCACACCTCCGTGACAGGTCCCGGAATGTCCAACACCACGAAAACACCTGAGGGGCCAAATCGCAGTCCCCCGTCGGCGTTACGGCTGTGCAAAATGCCGGTGGCCGCCCGGCCGGCCCCGCTCCGCCGGCCGGTCCCGCTCCGCCCGGCGACCCGCTCCGCCCGGCGGTCCGGCTCCGCCCGGCGGTCCGGCCCCGTCGCCGTACGCCGAAGGGGCCGCCCGCACCACGGATGGCGGGCGGCCCCTTCGGGGACTGCGGGGTGACCGGAGGTCAGGAAGCCTTGGCCTTCTCCTCGGTCCTGGCCGCGACCGGGACCGGGGCCGGCTTGGCGGCCTCGTAGAACTCGTCGCGCGGAGCGTGGATCGCGCCGAGCGCGACGACCTCGCGCTTGAGGAACAGGGCCAGCGTCCACTCCGCGAAGATCCGGATCTTCCGGTTCCACGTCGGCATGGCAAGGCCGTGGTAGGTGCGGTGCATGTACCACGCCAGGCGGCCGCGCAGCTTGATCCTCATCTTGCCCATGACGATCATCGCGACGCCCTTGTGGAGGCCCAGGCCCGCGACCGCGCCCTTGTTGGCGTGGCTGTACTCCTTCTGCGGGAAGCCCCGCAGGCCGGCCACCACGTTGTCGCCGAGGGTCCTGGACTGGCGCAGCGCGTGCTGCGCGTTGGGCGGGCACCAGGCGTTCTCGTTGCCCGCCTTGCGGCCGATGAGGTCCGGCACCTGGGCGTTGTCGCCGGCGGCCCAGATGTAGTCCGTGCCCTTGACCTGGAGCGTGGGCTCGGTGTCCACGTGGCCGCGCGGTCCCAGCGGCAGGCCGAAGCGGGCCAGCGCCGGGTTGGGCTTGACGCCCGCGGTCCACACGATCGTGTTGGAGTCGACCTCGAGGCCGTTCTTGAGCACCACGTGGCCGCCGACGCAGGACTCCATGGACGTGGAGAGGTAGACCTCGACGCCGCGGCCCTCGAGGTGCTCCCTGCCGTACTGGCCGAGCTTGGGGCCGACCTCGGGAAGGATCTTGTCGGCGGCGTCGACGAGGATGAAGCGCATGTCGTCGCGGGACACGTTCTTGTAGTACTTGGCCGCGTCCCGGGCCATGTCCTCGACCTCGCCGATGGTCTCCGCGCCGGCGAAGCCACCGCCGACGAAGACGAAGGTGAGCGCCTTGCGGCGGACGTCCTCGTCGTTCGTGGAGTCGGCCTTGTCGAGCTGCTCGAGGACGTGGTTGCGCAGGCCGATGGCCTCCTCGATGCCCTTCATGCCGATGCCCTGCTCGGCGAGCCCGGGGATCGGGAAGGTGCGGGAGACGGCGCCCAGCGCGATGACGAGGTAGTCGAAGGGCAGCTCGTACGCCTCGCCGACCAGCGGGACGATGCGCGCGACCTTGCGGTCCTGGTCGATGCTGGTGACCCGGCCGGTGAGGACCTCCGCCTTCGGCAGCACGCGCCGCAGCGGGACGACGACGTGCCGGGGGGAGATGCTGCCGGCGGCGGCTTCGGGGAGGAAGGGCTGGTAGGTCATGTACGAGCGCGGGTCGACGACGGTGACGGTCGCCTCGCCGTAGCGCATCTTCTTCAGAATGCGTCGAGCTGCGTACAGACCTACGTACCCACCGCCTACTACGAGGATCCTGGGACGCTCCGTGGTGCTCATGGCATCGAGTATCCACCCGTCTGCGGGGGGAGGCTCGTGCGCCCCTTCACAAGCTTTGGCGCGCTATCTGTTATAGTGCGCGACCCCGGCAAGACAGGCCACGGCACCACAAGGGAACAGGCGTACGAGCCGACCCCGGTCAAGGCCGCGTGAGCTGCGCCGAACCCCTGAGGAAGATCCACACGGGCCCCGGATCGGGACCCGTACGACCCCATGGTCTCGCTCGCCTGAGCACCCGCAAGGGCCCACTGAGCCCGAGGGATGGGCCGTTCGGCCCATGGCGCCGCCCAGCGGGGGCGATTTCCTTGTGAAGAAGTTCACGAACTTTTCCGCCGGTGCCTCACCGGGGAGACCCCGAGGGCCCCTCGGGCGCGCTCATACGGTAACCCGACCTGCTCAGGAGAGGCTACTGGCGAGTAGAAAACCCGCTCCGCTACGCGACGGACCAGGCGATCCCGTCCAGGATGTCGTGCTCGCTGACCACGACCTCCGCGGCCCCGGTCCGCTCCATGACCGCGAGCAGGACGAGGGCGCCCGCGCCGATGACGTCCACGCGTCCCGGATGCATGGAGGGGACGGCCGCTCGCTCGGCGTGCGTGGACCTCAGGAGCCACTCGGTGATCTCCCGCACGCGGTCGTGGGAGAGGCGGGAGTGGTGGATCCTCGCCGAGTCGTACTCCGGCAGGTCCTGCGCGATCGCCGCGACCGTGGTCACCGAACCCGCGAGCCCGACCAGTGTGTGCGCCTCGCGCAGCGGCACCGACCGCTCCGCCAGGTCCAGCGCGGCCTCGACGTCGGACCGTATGGCCGCGATCTGCTCCTCGGTGGGCGGGTCGGTCACGGCCCCGTCGCGCACGAGGTGGCGCTCGGTCATGCGGACGCAGCCGATGTCGACGGACCGGGCCCCGCGCACGTGGTCGTCGCCGACGACGAACTCCGTGGACCCGCCGCCGATGTCCACGACGAGGAAGGGCCCCACGAGGTCCTGCCGGCCGGCCAGCTCCTTGGTCGCGCCCGTGAAGGAGAACTCGGCCTCCTGGTCGCCGGAGATGACCTCGGGCTCGACACCGAGGATGTCCAGGACGCCACGCACGAACTCCTCCCGGTTCTCGGCGTCCCGGGAGGCGGAGGTGGCGACGAAGCGGATCCGCTCCGCGCCGTGCTTCTTGATGATCTCGGCGTACTCGCGGCAGGCGGCGAAGGTCCGCTGGAGCGCCTCCGGCGCGAGCCGCCCGGTGCGGTCCACCCCCTGGCCGAGCCGGACGATGGTCATCCGCCGGTCCAGGTCGGCGAGTTGACCGGTCGCCGGGTCCGCGTCCGCGACCAGCAGCCGGATGGAGTTCGTACCGCAGTCGACGGCGGCGACCCGGGTCACTGGTCGTCCTCCTCGGAACCGGCCGCGTCGGCGGCGGCGAGGGGCTTGAACGCGAACCAGCCGGAGTCCGACTCCTGCACCTGCCACTCCTCGCCGGACGGCGGCTCCCCGGGCGTCACGCACGGCCCCTTGCGCCACCATTCGGGCAGCATCGCGATCGCCTCGTCACCGAGCGGGTTGACGCCCGGTCCCGCGGCCAGGGAGTGCGCCACGAGCACATGCAGGCACTTCACCCGGTCCGGCATGCCGCCCGCGCTCGGAAAGCCCTCCAGGACCTCCACGGCGTCCCGGCGGGCGATGTAGTCCTCGTGCGCGGCCCGGTAGGCGGCGGCCAGCTCCGGGTCGGTGGCCAGGCGGTCCGTCATCTCCTTCATGACGCCGTTCGCCTCCAGGGTGCCGATGGCGGAGGCGGCGCGCGGGCACGTCAGGTAGTACGTCGTCGGGAACGGTGTCCCGTCGGGGAGCCGCGGCGCCGTCTCCACGACGTCCGGCTGCCCGCACGGGCACCGGTGCGCGATCGCGCGCAGCCCGCGCGGCGGGCGCCCGAGCTGCTGCGTGACGGACTGGACGTCCGCGTCCGTGGGCTCGGTGCGCGGGGTGGGCGGCGGAGGGATTTCCATGGCTGTTTTCAGGCTGTCTTTCTCGGTTCACTTGCCGGACGACGCGTCGGACTTGTCGACGCCGTACCAGATGTTGGCGTACCAGGGGCGCAGGGACGTCGTCCGGTCCGTGTGCGACTGCTCGGCCGGGTGCGGGTCGATCACGACGTACCCGGTCTCCCCCGGCATCACATAGTGCAGCCGCTGCCGGATCTGCTGCTTCGCGTACGCGTCGTCCTGCCAGCGGGCCTTGAGGTCGCGCAGTTGCTCGACCCGCCGGCGGGCCTGCTCCTGCTGCCGCTCCAGGTCGGCGATGTCCGCGCGCTGGGAGACGTACTGCCGCATCGGGTAGGCGAGCGCCACGATCAGCGAGCACAGGACGAGTGCGAGCAGGGCGGCCCGGCCGGTGAGCCGGGAGCGGCGGGCCTGCCGTCTGCTCTGGGAGCGGTAGACCCGGGCCGCCGTCTGCTCGCCGAGCAGCCTCAGCCTGGTCGCTGTGGAGAACCGGTCGCGGTCCTTCACGGCCATCTCTCCCGCCTCCCCTTCACACGTGCGTACGTCCCCGCACACGGTACGGGACCGAGTACGGGGACGTACGGACGACTGGCTAAGGCGTTGCCCTGGTCGCTCAGCCCCTGAAGCGCGGGAAGGCGCTGCGGCCGGCGTAGACCGCGGCGTCGTCGAGGATCTCCTCGATGCGCAGCAGCTGGTTGTACTTGGCCACGCGCTCGGAGCGGGCCGGGGCACCGGTCTTGATCTGGCCGCAGTTGGTGGCGACGGCCAGGTCGGCGATGGTGACGTCCTCGGTCTCGCCGGAGCGGTGGGACATCATGCACTTGAAGCCGTTGCGCTGGGCCAGCTCGACGGCGTCCAGGGTCTCGGTCAGCGAGCCGATCTGGTTGACCTTGACGAGCAGCGCGTTGGCGGTGCCCTCCTCGATGCCGCGGGCCAGGCGCTCCGGGTTGGTGACGAACAGGTCGTCGCCGACGAGCTGGACCTTGTCGCCGATCCTGTCGGTGATGACCTTCCAGCCGGCCCAGTCGTCCTCGAACAGCGGGTCCTCGATGGAGACCAGCGGGTAGGCCGCGACGAGCTCCTCGTAGTACTCCGTCATCTCGGCGGCGGAGCGCTCCTTGCCCTCGAAGAGGTACTTGCCGTCCTTGTAGAACTCGGAGGCGGCGACGTCGAGGGCGAGGGCGATCTGCTGGCCGGGGGCGTAGCCCGCCTCCTTGATCGCTTCCAGGATGAGGTCGAGGGCCTCGCGGTTGGAGCCGAGGTTCGGGGCGAAGCCGCCCTCGTCGCCCAGGCCGGTGGACAGGCCCTTGTTCTTCAGCACCTTCTTGAGGGTGTGGTAGACCTCGGCGCCCCAGCGCAGGGCCTCGGAGAAGGACTCCGCGCCGATCGGGGCGATCATGAACTCCTGGATGTCCACGTTGGAGTCGGCGTGCGAGCCGCCGTTGAGGATGTTCATCATCGGCACCGGCAGCAGGTGCGCGTTCGGGCCGCCCAGGTAGCGGAACAGCGGCAGGTCGCTGGCCTCGGAGGCGGCGTGCGCGACGGCGAGGGAGACGCCGAGGATGGCGTTGGCGCCGAGGGAGCCCTTGTTGTCGGTGGCGTCCAGGTCGAACATGGCCTGGTCGATCAGGCGCTGCTCGGTGGCGTCGTAGCCGACCAGCTCCGGGCCGATCTGCTCGATGACCGCGAGAACGGCCTTCTCGACGCCCTTGCCCTGGTACCGGTTCGGGTCGCCGTCGCGCAGCTCGATGGCCTCGAAGGCGCCGGTGGAGGCGCCGGACGGGACGGCGGCACGACCCGTGCTGCCGTCGTCGAGGCCGACCTCGACCTCGACCGTGGGGTTGCCTCGGGAGTCCAGGATTTCCCGGGCTACGACGACGTCGATGGACGGCACGAGCATCTCCTTCGTGGATGTGACGCTGAGAGTGCGGGGCACCTTGCGACTAGAGACTAACCGTCCCCGGGATGCCGGAAGCCGACCGACCGTCCCGTGGACAGAGTGACGGTACACATTGTTTCCGCACGGAACAAAGCCCCCCGGAGAAGAGGCGGCGAACGTCACGGGACACACAGGAAAAAAGCCCCGCCCCGGTGCGTTCGGGGGAAAACGCACCGGAGCGGGGAGCCCGTGGGGCGGGGGCGGACCTCACGCGGCCTCCACTGTGGGGGCCGCGCCCGTGAGGACCCCGTCGTCCGGCTGCCGGACGGCTGTCACTTCAGGTGCAGCCGCTGGCCCGGGTAGATGAGGTCGGCGTCCTTGACGACGCCCTTGTTCAGCTGGAACAGCTTCGGCCAGCCGCCCTTGACGTCGTGCGCGGCGGCGATACCGCTGAGGGTGTCGCCCTTGACCACCGTGTACTCGCCGTCGCCCTTCGCGACCTTCGGGGCGGCGGGGGTGGCGGCGGCCTTCGGAGCGGCCGGGGCGGCCGGGCGCGCGGCCGACCGGGAGGACTGCTGCGTGGCCGGACGGGTGGCGGGCTTGGCGGCGCTCGACGAGCCGCCGCTCACCGCGCCGCTGTAGGGGGTGCTGGACAGGCCCTTGCCGCAGACCGGCCAGGCGCCCTTGCCCTGGCCCGCGAGGACCTTCTCGGCGATGGCTATCTGCTGCGCCTTGGTGGCCAGGTCGGCACGCGGGGCGTAGGCGGTGCCGCCGAACGCGGCCCACGTGGAGTTGGTGAACTGCAGGCCACCGTAGAAACCGTTGCCGGTGTTGATGGACCAGTTGCCGCCGGACTCGCACCGGGCGACGGCGTCCCACTCGGCGGCGGTGGCGGCCGAGGCGTTGCCGGCCGCGAGCAGCGGGGCGGCGATGGCGGCGCCGGTGACGCCGGCGAGCGCGATGACACGGGTGGCTTTGGACGGGCGGCGGTGCTTGCCGTTGCCGGAACACAGCATGGTTCGTTCCCCTCACCGACGCCTGCGAGGTGAGCTGTCGGGTTCGGGCCGGTTGAGTTGCCCGGCCGCGCTTGTCAGGGCGCGCGGCTTCACCCCAAGCCGTCCCCGGTCAACGTCCGGGCACGGCACTTACCTTGGGTCCCCCGCTCCTGCCTACGGCGCTTGACGCGACGACTGTTTCCGTACGGCCGCTGGCAGGATTCGGCGTGGCGGCCATGGGAGCCCGCTGAAGCGAGCGGCAAGACCGTAAGCAGTCGATCCACCGAATTTCAAAGCTGATCAGGGCGAGTGAGACCCATCTCTCACTTTCACCAAACTGGACATAGCGCACGAAGTGGGACGTGAACCACCACTCCAGCGACGGCAGTTCAGGACCGCCCCGCCGTCCCGTCGACATCGAGCGCAAGGCTCTGACCGGGGAGGATGAGGTTGGGGTCGGTGCCGACCGTCTGCTTGTTCGCGTCGTACAGCGCCGTCCACCCGCCCGTGAGGTCAAGGGAGTCGGCGATGCCCGACAGGCTGTCCCCGGGACGGACGGTGTACGAGCCGTCGTCGGCGGACAGCGGGGCGGACGAGTCGCGCGAGGCATGGCGGCCGGCCGCGTCACCGGTACGGCCGTCCAGGGCGCCCTCCTCGGCACTGTCACCGCGATGGCGGCCCGCACCGGAGTCCTCGGACTCCCCGGCACCCGAAGAGGCCCCGTTCTGATCGGACTTGTCCGAGTCATCACCGTTCGTCACACCGGCCGCCGAGTCACCGGAATCGGCTGAATCGCCGGATTCACTCGCATTCGCCTTGCTCTTACCGGAATCGGTCGTCGAGGTCGCGGAAGGGGACGAAGAGGGAGAAGAGGAAGAGGATGCCGAAGAGCCACCCGATCCGGATGATCCGGATGACTCGGACAGGCCGGAGTCGGCACCGGAGCCCGAGGCCGGACCGCCGCCGGACGCGTCGCCGGCGACCCCCGTGTCGACGTGGGCGGCGGCCGGGTCCTTGTCCAGCCCTGAGAGCAGGCCGCAGCCCGGCCACACGGAGACGCCCCGGTCGGCGAGGATCTTCTCGGCGACGGCGATCTGCTGCGAGCGGCTGGCCTGGTCGGGGCGCGGGGCGTAGTCCAGGCCGCCATAGGCGTCCCAGTCGTCCTGCGACAGCTGAAGTCCGCCGAAGCGGCCGTTGCCGGTGTCGGCGCTCCAGGATCCGCCGCTCTCGCACTCCGCGACCCGGTCCCAGGTCGTGCCGCTGGCCGCGCTCGCACCGGTGGCGCCGAGGAGCGGGATCGCGATCGCTGATCCGGTCACTCCCGCCGCGACGAGGAGAGCCGGAGCCTGACGGGGGCGACGGTGACGACCGGTCCCGGAGAGCATGCGGTTGCCTTTCACGTGACAGCAGTGACCAACGCGGCGGCCGTGGTGCACCGCCGTGTTGCGCGTGAACGTATCGGGACTCGAACGCCTGTCACAAGTCAATGCAGCGCAGATCACGTGGACATCACAGAGTTGAGGAACAGTCAGCTCTCGGGCGGCCGTGGGCGTGTTCGCCACGTCATGGGGAGCGGTCTTCGCGGCTGCCGTGGCCCGTGCCGGGCCGCGGGGTGAACTCCACGGGGAGCGTGCGCAGTCCGCGCATGATGAGCCCGCCCCGCCAGCGCAGATCCGCGGGATCCGCGGCGAGTCGCAGGTCCGGGAGACGGGTGAGGAGCGTCGCGAGCGCGGTCTGTCCCTCCAGGCGCGCGAGGGGGGCGCCGAGGCAGTAGTGGATGCCGTGCCCGTATCCGAGGTGCTGGTTGTCGCGGCGGGAGAGGTCGAGGGCGTCGGGGTCGGCGAACCGCTCCGGATCCCGGTCGGCGGCGGCGAGGACGACGAGGACGGGGTCGCCGGGGGCGATGTGCTGCCCCCCGATGGTGACCGGCCGCGTGGCGAACCGCCAGGTCGCCAGCTCCACCGGGCCGTCGTAGCGCAGGAGTTCCTCGACGCCCGTGGCGAGCAGGTCCCGCTCGTGACGGGCCAGGGACGCCTGGAGGCGGGCCCGCTGTGCGGGATGGGTGAGAAGGGCGTACGTCCCGTTGCCGATGAGGTTGACGGTGGTCTCGAACCCGGCGAACAGCAGGATGAACGCCATGGCGGCGGCCTCGTTCTCGGTGAGCTGCTCGCCGTGGTCGGAGGCGCGGATGAGCCCGGAGATGAGGTCCTCGCCAGGGTCCGGCGTGCCGGGGAGGGCCTGGCGCTTGCGGTGGATGAGGTCCGCGAGGTAGCCGCGCATCTTCTTGACGGAGCGTGCGACCCCGCCCCGGGGCCCCCTTCCGTGACGGATCATCATCGCCGCCCAGTCCCGGAAGTCGTCCTGGTCCTCGCGAGGGACGCCGAGCATGTCGCAGATGGCGTAGATGGGGAGCGGGAACGCGAACTCGTGGATGAGGTCGGCGCGTCCGCGGCCCGCGAAGCCGTCGATGAGCCGGTCGGTCAGTTCCTGCACGCGGGGCGCGAACTCGGCGACGCGCCGGGGGGTGAACGCCTTGGAGACGAGCCGGCGCAGCCGGGTGTGGTCCGGCGGGTCGATGTTGAGCAGATGCGTCATCAACTCGGCCTTGCGCTCGCCGGGGATGCCGGTCCTGCCCTTGGCGTGCGCGGGCTCGTCGTGGTGGGCCGGGTTCTTGCTGAGCCGCTGGTCGGCGAGGGCCTGCCGGGCATCGGCGTAACGGGTGACCAGCCATGCCTCCACACCGCTCGGCAGCCTGGTCCGGTGCACGGGGGCGTGCTCGCGGAGCCAGGCGTAGGCGGGATACGGGTCGGCGGCGAACTCCCAGGTGAAGAGTCCGGGGTCCGGGCCGGGGCCGGCGGCGGGTGGCTGGGGCTGGGTGGTCACTCCCCGACGGTATCCGGCGGGTCGGACCACCCGGCGAGGGGCCGGGCCATGGCCCCCGGGTCACACCGGCCCTGCCCCTCCCTCCCCCTGGCCCCTGGCCCCTGGCTCCTGGCTCCGGCGTCACTCAGCCCCCGCTCTCCACCGCCCGGATCGCATCCCGGTACGCCCGCCCCGCCGCCCGCAGGGCCGCCTCCGGGTCCACACCCTCCGTCTCCGCGCGCACCGCCAGGGCGAGCAGTTCGTAGCCGATCCCCTCACCCCGGGGCAGCGGGACGTCGAGGCCCGCCGTCCGCACCCGTGAGGCGAGCTTCGCCGCCAGGGCGAGGCCCGGCTGTCCCAGGGGGATGCCCTCCGTCACCGATGTGCGCTGCTTCTCGACCGCCTTCGTGCGCAGCCAGTGCTCCTTGACCTCTTCCGGCGTCGTCGCGGTCTCGTCGCCGAACACATGCGGGTGGCGGTGGATCAGCTTGGCGACGATGCCGCCCGCCACGTCGTCGACGGAGAAGGGGGCGTCCGGGTCCTCCTCGGCTATCCGGGCGTGGAAGACGACCTGGAGCAGGACGTCTCCCAGCTCCTCGCGCAGCTCGTCGCGGTCGCCCGCCTCGATGGCCTCGACCAGCTCGTACGCCTCCTCGATGCCGTACTTGGCCAGGCCCTCGTGGGTCTGCCGGGAGGACCAGGGGCACTCGGCGCGGATGCGGTCCATGACCTGCACCAGGTCGAGGAGGCGGGCGCCCGGCAGGTCGTAGGACGCGGGGAGCAGCTCCAGCTCCGGCATCCGGACCCGGCCCGAGCCCGCCAGCCCGGCCAGGCCGTCGGTGAGGCGGGGCTCGCCCTCACCGGTCGCGACCACGACCACCGTGCGGCCGCCGGCGCAGGCGTCGACCAGCTCCCGCGCGGTCGGGGCGGCCTCCTCGACGGTGATGCCCGCCTCGCGCAGATAGGGCAGCTGCGGGTGCGCGCCGTCCGCGCAGAGGACCCGGTCGGCGCCGTGCAGCGCCTGCCAGGCGGGCCAGGACAGCAGGCCGGGCGCGACCCGGTGGCTGGTGGTGAGCAGGACGATACGGCCGGGGGCCACGGCGGCCGCGCCGGGTGCGGGGACCACGGAAGCGGCGGTTCCGTACGAACCGTCGCCGCGAGGGCTGGTTGCGTTCACCCTTCGAACGTAACCCACGTCACCGACAGCCCCGGAGTTGTCCACAGGCCCGGCCGGACGGCCGGGCCCGGGTCACGCCGTCTGCGGCGTCGCCGCCACCCCCGAGACCTGCTTGACCCACGGCATCTTCACATCCACGCGGGTGCTCTTCTCCACGTCCCACGTGCCGTAGCGCGGGTTCAGGTCGATCCGCAGCTCCTTCGACGCCTGGGACATCGCCTTCCAGAAGGCGGCCTTGCCGTCGGTCGTGCTCATGTCGGCGCCGAGCGCGGCGGCGAGTTTCCGCGCCTCGACCTCGGTGCGCAGGCTGTCGTCGAGGCGCTCGGGAGCCACCCCGTACTGCTGCAGCCAGGCCGTCTGCAGCGCCTTCGCGCCGCCCGCCTGCTGCTCCAGGCTCGTCCGCATCCGCTCCACCTCCTGGGCGTCGGCGTGCACGCCCGCATTCCCGGCGGCACGGTCCAGCACCCGGTCTAGGACCATGCTGTGCAGCGTGTCGCGGGTGAGGGTGCCGGTCCGGGCGAGAATCTGCTGGTACTGGGCGTCGTCCGGGGCGGCGGCGCGCTGGGCCGCACGCACCTCGTTTACCCGGCTCTCCAACTGTGTGACCGTGATCCGCTCTCCCCCGACGACGGCCGCGGCGCCCGGATGCGGTGAACCACCGCAGGCGCTGAGGAGGGGGACCGCGGCCAGAGCGGCGCTGAGGGCGATCGCGGTGCGACGGCGGTGCAAAGTGGCCTCCTGAAGAGATTGTGCGACGGTGCACAAAGTCTTGCGATGATCGATGGTAGGCAGTGGCCGCGCTCTGGCCAACCCGTTCGGCCAACGATTCGCCCGGACCTCGGACACCGTCCGCGCCCGCCCCGGTGTCAGCCGGTGATGGCCACCGGCCCGTCCCACGCGTCCCGGTCCACGGTGATCGTGTGACCGCCGCGCGTCTCCTTGCTGTTGACCATGTACTGATGGCCGCGGCTGTGGCCGGTGTACTGCGTCGAACCCCACGGCCAGTCCGTGGTCGTGGTGTCCTTCTTGTCCCACAGCGCGTACCAGAGGTTGCCCGGCAGGTCCGTCTTGTTCGCGGCGGTGGCGATGGCCTTGGCACTGGAGCTGGTGAAGCCGTAGAAGCCGGCACGGTACGTCTTGACGCGCAGGCCCTTGTCGAAGGCGCGCACATACGTGAGCACGGCGTCGTTGCACGCCTTGTCCGTGATGTCGTACGGCTCCATGTCGAGGTAGATCGCGCTGCCGGCCTTCATGCCGAGCGCCGACGCCTTGGCCACCGCGTCCTCGGCGTCGCTCGCACCGAGGGAGGCGGCGGTGGAGGCGGTGAGCTTCTCGGGGTTGGAGCTCTTCTGGCACGGCGGCTGGGCACCGACGTAGATCGGGATGAGCTTCCAGCCGATCGAGCTGACCGACTTCACCCAGGAGGCGGTGAGGTTGGGCTGGCTGCAGCCGCGGTTCTTGCCGCCGACATAGACGGCGGCGGCACCGTAGAAGCCGGTGTGCCATGCCTTCATCGCGGCCAGTGACGGGGCCGTGCAGGTGTCGAAGGCGCGGCCGGTGAAGGTGCGCTGGGCGGGCCAGGTCGTGGCCGCCATCGAGGTCTGCGCCGCGATCCCGGCCCCGGCGACCACGGCGGCCCCGGTCACGGCCCACGCGATGTATCTGCGCTTCTTGGACAGCCGATGGCTCGACATGAAAGGCCCCACCCCTGGTTGTGCGATGCCGGTGCATGATTCAAACGAATGCAACGTAATGGACGTCAGGTCCGCGCCTGGAAAAGCTAATCCCTCCGGGCGCCCAAGATTCCTTCAGGGCACCGTAAAACGCCGATGCCTCGTGCGCCCCTCAGCCACGCACCTGTCCCAGCCACTGCAGGGTCCGGCGGATGTCCCCGGCCAGCGGATGGCCGGGCCCGCGCAGACGTTCCACGTCGTGCAGGAGCCGTACGAGGGTGTCGTGGGCGGCCGCGCGGTCGCCGAGGGCGAGGAGCAGGTGCCCGATGCGGCGGCGTACCTCGTGCGCCAGTTCGGGATCGCCCGCCACGTACTGGTTCTCGTAGTACGGCAGCAGCGAGCGGTACTCGGCGAGCGCCGCCGCGGGTTCGCCGAGCTGCTCCAGGCACTGCGCGGCGTCGTAGCGGAAGCGCAGGGCCTGGGGGTCGGCCTGGCCCGCCTCGGTGGCGCGTTCGCCGGCGAGGCGGCGCAGTTCGGGCAGGGCGCGCCGGTACTGGCCGTCGTCCATGAGCGTGGCCGCGTACTGCTTGCGCAGGGAGCGGACGACCGGCGAGTGCTCGCCGTGCTGGGCCGCGGCGGCCGGGAGGATCGCGCCGAGGATGTCGACGGCCTGGGTGATGCGGCCCTGGCCGAGCAGGCGCTTGACCTCCTCGACGGCGCCCGCGACATCGGGTTTCTCGACCGCGGGCGCCGGCTGCGGCTGGGGCGCCGGGGTGCGCGCACGGTCCGGCCAGGGAGCGTGGGGGCGGAGGAAGGGGCGCGTGGGGTCGAGCGGGGCACCCGTGGGCATGCCGCGCGCCGGGAGGAGCGGGAGCAGCTGCTCGTACGTCTCCTGCGCGGAGGCCGGGCGGTGCTGCGGGTCCTTGGCGAGCAGGCTCAGGACGAGCGATTCGAGCACCTCGGGCACTTCGGGGCGCAGCCGGCGGACGGGGACCGGGGGCTCGTAGAGGTGGCGGTGCAGCACGCCGAGCGCGGTGGAGCCGCTGAACGGCACGTCGCCGCTGAGGAGTTCGTGCATGAGGACGCCGAGCGCGTACAGGTCCGTGTACGGGCCGACCGCGCCGCCCATCGCCTGCTCGGGCGCCATGTAGGCGGGCGAGCCGATGGGGGAGCCGGTGTGGGTGAGACGGGTCGTGTCCGAGTCCATCACCGAGGCCACGCCGAGGTCGAGGACGGTGACCGTGCCGTCCTGCTTGACCATCACGTTCCGGGGCTTCAGGTCACGGTGGATGATCGGCACGGCGTGCACGGCGGAGAGCACGGCGCACAGTTGCGCCGCCACGGCCACGACCCACTGCCAGGGGTACGGATCGTGCTCGGCCAGATGGTCGGCGAGGTCGGCCCCGTCGACGTACTGCATGACGAGGTACAGCTCCTCGCCCTCGCTGCCCGCGTCGTGCACGGTCACCAGGCCGGGGTGGTCGACCTGCGCGGTGACCCGGCACTCGCGCACGAAACGGCGGCGCAGTTCGTCCGCCTCCTGGCCCGCGACCTTGTCGGGGCGCAGCAGTTTGACGGCCACGCGCCGGTCCAGGCGACGGTCGTACGCCGTCCAGACCTGGCCCATGCCGCCCTGACCGATGAGCGTGGACAGTTCGTAGCGGCCGGCGACGATCCGTCCGGTCGCCACGCTCACCTGCCGTCCTCGTGGTTGCGCAGGTAGTCGCTGAGTTCGTCGAGTTCGGCCCGCACCTGGTCGATGCGCGCGGGTGCGGGACGGTGCGGCTGCGGGGGCGGCGGCGCGGACGTGTACGGGGACGGCGGGGTCTGCGGAGGAGTGACGCCGTACGGCGCGGCGGGCGGATAGCCGTAGCCCGGCTGGTAGCCCGTGGTGTGCGGCAGCGGGCCGACGGGCGGCAGGGCACGGTGGTGGCGTATGTCGAAGACCACGAACCACGCGCCGCTGAGCGCGCCGAGGAGGAGGATGACGGCCAGCGCCACATCGCCCCGGTGGTCGTTCTGCGGGACGGAGCCGATCACGGCGAAGCACACGACGGCCACGGGCAGACTGGCCCAGGCCAGGAGCCAGTCCCCCCGTTTGCCGCGCAGCACGGCGATCCGGAACAGCGGGACGCAGGCGAGCAGTCCGCAGGTGAGGATTCCGGCGAGGGCGAACAGCACGCGCAGGGTGATGACCGTGCCCGTACTGCGGGTGCGCGGCGCCGCGCCGTGGCCGTACATGACTGCTCCTGGAACCGGGTGAGGACGGACGGACGAGTGTCGGAGTCCGAGGGTATAGCCCGGCTCGGACACACGGTCCCGGGATGTGCCGAACCGTTGCCGTTCCGGACCGGAGGCACCGGGCGGAGTCGCGGACGGTGAACGCGGGTGGGGCGTGCGTGAGGGCGGTGCGGCCCGGGTCGCCTGGGAGTGCGGCGCGGGTCGGCGTGGGAGTGCGGCGCGGCGGGCCGTGTGCCCTGCCCGGCGCCCGTCAGTCCGGAGGGACCGTCCCGTCCGTCAGACCGTCGTGCAGCCCGCGCACGAGTTGTTCGCCGAGGCGCCCCGCCAGTCGCAGCGCGTCCTCGAAGGCGGCCAGCGCCCGGAAGCGCTCACCGTAGCGGCGTTGCTGTTCGAGCGGCAGCCGCGGCAACTGGAGGCGGCGCACGTCGAGGCGGGTCGCGGTGGAGGCGTAGCTGGTGGCCTGGCGGTTGTTGGCGGTGCCGCGCAGGAAGCCGGTGAGGAACCAGGGGTCGAGCGCGGCCGGGTCGGGGCGCAGCAGCACGAGGTTGCGCCCGAGGGCGGCCCCGGCGGTGGCCCGGTCGATCACGCGCGCGACGGCGCCGCCGCCGAGGACGGGCACCACCACGTCGCCCTCCTCGACGAGGACCGGTTCCTCCCCGGCCTCGGGCAGTGTGCCGGAGGGCGCGGTGCCGGAGAGGACGTCGTGGTCGGTGAGCACGCGCGCGTGGGGGCCGTTGCCGCCGGTGCGCATCACCAGGACGCCGCCGCGCACGAGTTCGCCGACCGTGGTCAGCGGCCAGCGGGCCGGGCCCCCGGCGTCGCCCGCGGGCGGGGTGAGGTCGGCGGTGAGGCGGAGGGTCTCGTCGAGGCGGGCGCGCAGGGCGGTGAGCTCCTCGGCGCCGCCGCCCGCCGTGGGCGGCGGGAGATGGCGGGCCGGCGCCAGGTCGACGTCGTCGTCGAGGAGTTCGATGACGGGCACGGACCGGCTCACGCCCGGCACCTCCGGTGCGGTGCCGGCCCGGACGAACGAGCGCCAGGCGTCGAGGACCGCGCTGCGCACGCTCTGCCAGTCGGGCCCGCCGCGGCCCTCGGGGGCGAGCGCGCCCGCGTCCGTGAGCAGCACCTCGGGCTGCAGGGGCGCCTGTCCTGGGCGGCGCAGCACCCACAGGTGCAGCGGGATGTTGTACGGGGGCGCCGCGCCCACCGGCAGCGCGATCACGGCGCGCAGGGCGCCGCGGCGCAGCAGGTCGGCGCGGATACGGCGGCCGGAGCGCCGGGAGGCGGCGGCGGGCGGCATCAGCAGGACGGCGGTGCCGCCGTCCCGGAGACGGGCCAGGGCGTGCTGCACCCAGGCGAGTTCGGATTCCGTGCGGGCCGGGAAGCCGTACTCCCAGCGCGGGTCGTAGGCGAGTTCGTCATGGCCCCAGTTGCGCTCGTTGAACGGCGGATGGCACAGCACGGCATCGGCCCTGACGCCGTCGAACGCGTCCGCCCTGAGGCTGTCGCCGGCGGCGGTGCGCACGGCGGCCCTGGTGCCCAGCGCGAGGCGCAGCGCGCTGAGCGCGGCGAGACCGGGGTCGCTGTCCTGCCCGTACAGCTCCTGGTCGGTGGCGGGGGCGACGGCACGCAGCAGGGCGCCGGTGCCGCAGGCCGGGTCGAGGACGGTGCGCGCGGGCCCGGCCAGGTCGGCCATCAGGCCGGCCAGATCGGCCGGAGTGAGCGTGTACTGGCGCGGGTTGGCGTCGAGGTGCCGGCCGAGCAGGAACTCGTAGGCGTCGCGGGCGCCCAGGTCCGCGGCGAGATCGGCGGCGCCGCGCAGGAGAGGCGCCGACGGCAGGAGCTGCGCCGGGGCCGGGACGGGCACGGCGGGCCTGCGGAGTGCGCCGAAGCGGGGGGTGAGCACCTGCTCCAGGGCGGTGGGCAGCAGTCGGGCGAGGAGTTCGTCGGACCCGGAGCTCGCCTCCTTCCAGACCGTCGGGCGGTCGCGGACGAGCACGAGGACGCAGCCCGCGTGGACGAGGGCCGTGACCGGGCCCGCGGGGTGGCCGGCGAGCTGCTGCCAGACCCGCTCCCGCAGCGGCACCTCCGCGAGTTTGCCCTGGCGGCGCAGCCAGTCCTCGACCTCGGTGAGCGCGAAGGAGGGGCTGGTCTCGGTGCCGCCGACCGGCCTGGGGAAGTCGGCGTGACGGCGGCGCCAGTTGCTGACGGCGGCACGGCCGACACCCGCGAGCCGGGCGATCCCGGCGGCGGTCACCTCTGTCCCCTTGTCCTGCACCGGCCGGCTCCCCTCTGCCCTGTGCTGCGCCTGCGCTGCGGGCGCCTTGGTCGGCGGCGCCCCTCGCCGTGTGGCGTCGAGCATACCGATGTGCGCTGGATTCACCCTTTCACGCACGTGTACGCAGCTCAATAGGTGCACCATGTTGACTCGGTTCACAAGCTCTGTTGTTATTGACCCAGCGAACGAGCGATCCGCCGAGCAGCGGATCCCGTCGACAGGGGAGGGGACTCGCCATGGGCATGAAGGGGAAGATCGCGCTGGGAGCCGTCGTCGGCGTCGTCGTCATCGGCGTCGTGTCGGCGAACGCGGGCAACGAGGGGGCCAAGGACGGCGGCAAGGGTTCGTCCGCATCCGCGGGCCGGAAGCCCGGATCCACGACCGGCGGCGCCTCGGGCCACGACGGGGGCAACGGGGGCGAGAAGGAGCAGGCCGCCCGGCCTGCGCTCAGCGGCGACGGCAGCTACCAGGTCGGCAAGGACATCAAGCCCGGCACATACCGGACCACCGGCAACACCGACGGCATGTGCTACTGGGAGCGGGCCAGGGACGCCTCGGGCGAGATCGACTCCCTGCTCGCCAACGACAACGTCACCGGCACCGGTTACGTGACCGTCAAGGCCACCGACAAGCTCTTCAAGTCCAGGGACTGCGAGGACTGGGAGGCCGTCGGCACGAAGACGGCGGGCTCGCCCTCCGGCTCGCGTGTGAAGGGCGACGGCGGGATGTACCGGGTCGGCGTCGACATCGCCCCCGGCACGTACAAGTCCACCGGCAACAAGGACGACTCGTGCTACTGGGAGCGCGAGAAGGACGCCCTGCACTCCATCGACTCCATCGCCGCGAACGACAACGTGACCGGAACCGCCGTCGTCACGGTCAGCGCGAAGGACGCCTACTTCAAGACCACGGGCTGCCAGGACTGGGCGAGAACGTCCTGACCCTCCCCGCCCTCCGGCCCCGGGCGGACGCCGCGCCGCCGGCGCCGCCCCTCCACTCCACCTCACCTCACCGCACGTCTCTCACCTCAAGGAACTGCCATGCGTCGCACCGCACTCGTCGCCCTCTGCCTCGCCGCCGCGGCCACCGCGGGACTCACCGGCTGTCTGCCCGGCCAGAACAACGCCTCCGACAAGCCCAAGGGCCCGTTTCCCGGCCTGACCGGCGGCGAGATCGCCGACCGGGCCATGAAGGCCACCACCGGCGCCGGCTCGCTGCGTATGACGGGTGACGTCCCCGACGACGAGAGCAAGGGCACGATCCACATCGACATGGCCCTCAACAAGAAGGGCGAGTGCGCCGGGACGCTCGGCATGGGCGGGCAGGGCAAGGCCGACCTGATCAAGAGCGGCGACACCGTCTACATGAAGTACGACGAAGCGTTCCTGCGCGAGCAGGGCAAGGGCGAGTCCAAGGCCGACACGGACGCGGTCGTGGCCATGATGGCCGGGAAGTGGACCAAGATGTCGGCGACGGGCAAGGACGCCAAGGACATAGCGAGCTTCTGCGACCTGGACACGGTGCTGGCCGGCGCCGAGGACGTGAACTCCGACGCGACCCGCGGCGCGACCAGCACGGTCGACGGCACCCCGGCGATCGTCCTGCACGAGAAGGACGGCAAGGACCGCTACACGCTGTACGTCGCCACCGAGGGCAAGCCCTACCTCCTGAAGGTCGTCAGCACCTCCGCGAAGGACCCGGGCACCATCACGTTCACCGACTACGAGAAGCCGGTCCCGGCCGACGCGCCCAAGGGCAAGGTCCTCGACCTGGACAAGCTGGGCGGCTGAGGCGAGCCGGGCGGCACGGCACCGCCCGCCCGCCGGCGCACACGGCCCGCGCGCTTCCCGTCAGCCGGCGGGGATTCGCGCGGGCGTCCCTCATCCGCCGCACTGCCCCAGCATCGTCGCCTTGTCCGCGGCGGTGACGGGAAGGCCGTACTTCAGCGACACCTGGGCGAAGCGCACCGCGTAGGAGCAGCGGATCCGCCTGTTCGGAGGCAGCCAGGCGGCGGGGCCGGAGTCGCCCTTGGCGCCGTTGGCGGGGCCGTCCACCGGGATCAGGTTGAGCGGGTCGTTGGCGATGTCCTCGCGCCTGCCCTTCGTCCAGCGCGAGGCGCCCATCTGCCAGTCGTACGAGAGCGGCATCACATGGTCGATCTGCACCTTCGCGGCACGGGACTTCGTCCACTCGATCGTCCTGCCGGTGTAGGGATCGTGCAGCGTCATGGAGATGACGACGCAGTCCGAACCGGCCCGGAAACGGACCTTCTCCCCGTCGCGCTTCAGGAGATCGTTGCGCGAGTCGCAGCCGTTGTGGGAGAAGGGGATGCCGCCGGGGGCCGAATCCATCCAGGCGTAGCCGAACTCGTCCCGGTCATAGCCGGTCTTGGGGCCGCGTCCCTTCGTGGCCACCTTCTCGATGAGGGCGCGCGCCTTCGCCCTGTCCGCCGCCGAGGCGATCGCCGCCAGACCCGGCTTCGTGCCGTCCGGATTGTCCAGCGGGCTCACCGCCCGCCCGTCGTCCACCGGTACACCGGAGCCGGACGGGGAGCCGGTGCCCGGAAGGCCGGAACCGTCGCAGCCGGTGAGCAGCAGCCCCGTACCGAGCAGCGCGGCGCACGCCACGAGAACGCGCCGCACCCCCTCACGGTGACGGGCGCGTCGTTCAGTCCGCATGACGCACCGCCCCCGCGCCGAGCCGCGAGAACCCGGTGACCCCGCCCCTCGAACGCACCACGTCGCGCCTCCCCTTGCCCGTACCGCTCGATCGAGCCGCCCTCCGCAAGGGCGTTCCGGTCCCACGGTAGCCGCCGGGAGGTCAT
Source organism: Streptomyces sp. PSU-S4-23 (assembly GCF_055632315.1). Taxonomy (NCBI): domain Bacteria; kingdom Bacillati; phylum Actinomycetota; class Actinomycetes; order Kitasatosporales; family Streptomycetaceae; genus Streptomyces; species Streptomyces sp. PSU-S4-23. Next base: position 3,568,905 of record NZ_JBVMUU010000002.1, read on the forward strand.
GTCCATACCATCGCCCGGCGGGCAGCGGGTGCGCGCCGGGCGTGTTCCCGGGAGGTGAGATGTCTCAGCCGTGCGCCTACGAGCCCAGGACCGACGTCAGGAACTCCCCGACCCACCCCAGCAACTCCCGCCCCACCAACGGCTTTCCGCCCACCTTCGCGGTCTTGGGGCGCGGCACCAGCACCTGCCGCACCGCCGGCTTGATGACGGTCCCCGGATACAGCCGCTTGACCCGCAGTTCCTGCGACTCCCTCAACTCCACCGGAGCGAAGCGGATGGTGGTGCCCTGCAGAACGATCTCGCCGACGCCGCACGCCCGGGCGAGCATGCGCAGGCCCGCCACGAGGAGGAGGTTCTCGACCGGCTCGGGGAGCTTGCCGTAGCGGTCGACGAGTTCCTCGCGCACCGAGGTGATGTCCTCCTCCGTGGTGATGGAGGCGATCGCCCGGTACGCCTGCAGGCGCAGTCGCTCGCCGGGCGCGTAGTCGTGCGGGACGTGCGCGTCGACCGGGAGCTCGATCTTGACCTCCAGAGGCGGCTCCTCCTCCACGCCGCCCTCCAGGGACGCCCGGTAGTCCGCGACCGCCTCGCCGACCATCCGCACATACAGGTCGAAGCCCACGCCCGCGATGTGGCCGGACTGTTCACCGCCGAGCAGGTTGCCCGCGCCGCGGATCTCCAGGTCCTTCATCGCGACGTACATGCCCGCGCCCATCTCCGTGTGCTGGGCGATGGTCGCCAGGCGCTCGTGGGCGGTCTCCGTGAGCGGCTTCTCCGGCGGGTACAGGAAGTACGCGTAGCCCCGCTCGCGGCCGCGGCCGACGCGTCCGCGGAGCTGGTGCAGCTGGGACAGGCCGAAGTTGTCGCCGCGCTCCACGATGAGGGTGTTGGCGTTCGAGATGTCGATGCCCGACTCCACGATCGTCGTGGAGACCAGGACGTCGTACTTCTTCTCCCAGAAGTCGACCACCACCTGTTCCAGCGTCTGCTCCGACATCTGGCCGTGGGCCGTGGCGATACGGGCCTCCGGGACGATCTGGCGCAGCCGCGCCGCGGCCCGGTCGATGGACTCCACCCGGTTGTGGATGTAGAAGACCTGGCCCTCGCGCAGCAGTTCACGGCGGATGGCGGCGCCGATCTGCTTCTCCTCGTACGGCCCGACGAAGGTCAGCACCGGGTGGCGCTCCTCCGGCGGCGTGGTGATCGTGGACATCTCGCGGATGCCGGTCACGGCCATTTCGAGGGTTCTGGGGATCGGGGTCGCGGACATCGTCAGGACGTCGACGTTCGCGCGCAGCTTCTTCAGCTGCTCCTTGTGCTCGACACCGAAACGCTGCTCCTCGTCGACGATGACCAGGCCGAGGTCCTTGAACTTGGTCTCCGCCGAGAACAGCCGGTGCGTGCCGATGACGACGTCCACCGAGCCGTCCCGCAGGCCCTCCAGGACCGCCTTGGCCTCCGTGTCCGTCTGGAAGCGCGACAGCGCCCGCACGTTCACAGGGAACTGGGCGTAGCGCTCGCCGAACGTGCCGAAGTGCTGCTGCACCAGCAGAGTGGTGGGGACGAGGACCGCGACCTGTTTGCCGTCCTGCACCGCCTTGAAGGCGGCCCGCACCGCGATCTCCGTCTTGCCGTAGCCCACGTCGCCGCAGACCAGGCGGTCCATCGGGACCGACTTCTCCATGTCGTCCTTGACCTCGGCGATCGTGGTGAGCTGGTCGGGCGTCTCCGCGTACGGGAACGCGTCCTCCAGTTCGCGCTGCCACGGCGTGTCCGGGCCGAAGGCGTGGCCGGGGGCCGCCATGCGCGCCGAGTAGAGCTTGATGAGGTCGGCGGCGATCTCCTTGACCGCCTTCTTCGCGCGCGCCTTCGTCTTCGTCCAGTCGGCGCCGCCCAGGCGGTGCAGGGTCGGGGCCTCACCGCCGACGTACTTGGTGATCTGTTCGAGCTGGTCCGTCGGGATGTAGAGCCGGTCGCCGGGCTGGCCGCGCTTGGCCGGGGCGTACTCCACCACCAGGTACTCGCGGGTCGCCCCCTGGACCGTGCGCTGCACCATCTCGATGTAGCGGCCCACGCCGTGCTGCTCGTGCACGATGTAGTCGCCCGGCTCCAGGGTCAGCGGGTCGATCGTCTTGCGGCGGCGGGCCGGCATACGGGCGCCGTCGCGTCCGGCCGCCTTCTGGCCGGACAGGTCGGTCTCCGTGAGGACCGCGAGCTTGAGGGCCGGGTCCACGAAGCCGTACTCGATCGAGCCGCACGCCACGTGCACCACCGACGGGGACAGCCGGCCGAGGTCGACGTCGAGCCGGGCCGCGATGCCCTCGCCGCCCAGCACCTCCACCGTGCGGGACGCCGGTCCGTGGCCCTCCGTCACGAAGACCGTGCGCCAGCCGTCGGCGAGCCAGCCCTTGGTGTCGGCGAGTGCCTTGGCGGTGTCGCCGCGGTACGTCTCGGGGGCGCGCATACCGAGCTTGAGGGTGTCCCCGTCCACCGCGGCCAGGTCGTCGTCGGCCGCGAACGGCGACACACACCACCACATCATGCCCAGCTCGCGCGCCCGGTCCCGGACGTCTGCGAGGGACCACAGGGAGGCCGCGCCGACGTCGATCGGCGCGTCGCCTCCGCCCGCCCGTCGCCCACCGCCGCCCTCAACGGAGCGGGCTTCGCCCGCGCGCCATGATTCTGCCGTGGCCGCCCAGGACGCCTGCAGGAACTCCTGCGACGTCGCCACCAGGTCCGCCGCCCGGGTGCGGACGCGCTCCGGGTCGCACACGACCGCCATGGCCCCCGCGGGCAGCACGTCCAGGAGCAGCTCCATGTCGTCGACCAGCACCGGCGCCAGCGACTCCATGCCCTCGACGGCGATGCCCTCGGCGATCTTCCCCAGCAGCTCGCCCAGCTCGGGGTGGAGCTCGGCGAGCGCGGCGGCCCGGCGGCGCACATCGTCCGTGAGCAGCAGCTCACGGCACGGCGGCGCCCACAGGCCGTGCTCGGCGACCTCCAGGGAACGCTGGTCGGCGACCTTGAAGTAGCGGATCTCCTCGACGTCGTCGCCCCAGAACTCGATGCGCAGGGGGTGTTCCTCGGTGGGCGGGAAGACGTCCAGGATGCCGCCGCGCACCGCGAACTCGCCGCGCTTCTCGACCAGCTCCACCCGCGCGTACGCCGCGGCGGCCAGGGCGTCCACGACCTCGTCCAGATCCGCCTGCGTGCCCGTGCGCAGGGCGACGGGCTCCAGGTCGCCGAGGCCCTTGACCTGGGGCTGGAGCACCGAGCGGACCGGAGCGACGACGACGGAGACCCGGCCGGTCTCCGAGTCGTCCGGGGTCGGGTGGGCGAGGCGCCTGAGCACGGCGAGGCGGCGGCCGACGGTGTCGCTGCGCGGGCTCAGACGCTCGTGCGGGAGGGTCTCCCACGACGGGTACTCCACGACCGCGTCCGGCGGCAGCAGGGACCGCAGCGCGCCGGCGAGGTCCTCTGCCTCGCGTCCCGTCGCGGTCACCGCGAGGACGGGCCGGTCCGCGTCGCGGGCCAGCGCGGCCACGGCGAAGGGGCGCGCCGCCGCGGGGCCGACCAGGTCGACGTGCATCCGGTTGCCGTCGGTGGCGGCCTTCACCGCTTCCGCGAGTGCGGCGTCCTTGACGACGGCGTCGAGCAGACCGTGCAGGCTCATGAAGGGGCATCCCGTCCCGGGTGGGCAACACGAACACCCGGCCGCGAGGGATTCGGGGGCCGGGGCTGTCCAGCGTACGACGCCGCGCCTGCGTGTGGCGGGGGCTGTGGGCAACGCCCGCGTCGGCGGGACCCGGGTGGAGCGACCGCCATGGGGGCTTGGCCCCCAGACCCCCGCATCGGCCTGAACGGCCTCGTCCTCAAGCGCCGGACCGGCTGACAGTGCCTCCGTCCGGCTGCGCGGTGCCCGGGTTTCACCCGGCGGGCGAGGCATGCCGGTGCCCGGCGGCGGGAGCCGGTGCTCCCTGCCGCCGGGCCGTCCGCCGGGTCACCCGTGCTCCGCGCCCGGGTGACCCGGTGGTCATTCGGTTGCGATCGCGTTCAAGACGTTCATCCGGCCCGCGCGGAACGCCGGGATCAGGGCGGCGAGCAGGCCCACGAAGGCGGAGCCGATGAAGACCGCGGTGATCGTGCCCCAGGGGATCTCCAGGACCTTCAGGCCCTGAAGGGCCAGGAGCTTCTGGGCCGTCGCGCCCCAGCCCATGCCCAGACCGAGGCCCACCAGGGCGCCGAAGAGGGCGATCACCACCGACTCCAGGCGGATCATGCGGCGCAGCTGGCGGCGCGAGAGGCCGATCGCCCTCATCAGGCCGATCTCCCGCGTGCGCTCCACCACGGACAGGGCCAGGGTGTTCACCACGCCGAGGATCGCGACGATGATCGCCAGGGCCAGCAGGCCGTAGATCATGTTCAGCAGCTGGCCGATCTGGTCCTTCAGCGCCTGCTTGTAGTCGGTCTGGTCGCGGACGGTGTACTGCGGGTAGTCGTGCAGCGCCGACTTCAGCGCCGTGTACGCCGGCTTCTGCTGCCCGTCCTTGGCGGTGGCGAAGACCAGCTGGTCGAGCGGCATCCTGTCGGCGGGCACATACCTGGCGAGCGTCGAGATCGACGTGTACATCGCGCCCTTGTCGATCACGACGTCGTCACTGGTGATCGCGCGCACCGTCAGCTCCGCCCGGGAGCCGTCCTTGAAGGCGACGGCGATCCGGGAGCCGAGGTGGATGCGGTGGTCCTTGGCGAACTTCTCGTGGACGGACATCGAGTCGGGCCTGTAGGCGTCCGCGAGCTTCCCGGAGACCGTCTTCGTGCGCAGATCGGTCGCGTAGGTGGGGTCGGCCGCCGTGATCGCGGTGTCCTTGAGCGTCTTGCCGTCGGGCGTGGTGAAGTCGGCCTGGGTCCACTTGTACTCCGTGACCCGTTCGAGGCCCGGCGTCGACTTCACGGCCTTGACCGCCTGCGGTGTGACCAGCTGCCCGTTGTCGCTCTGGATGATGAAGTCCGTGCCGACGGTCTTGTCGAGCTGGTCGGTCGCGGAGGCCACCATGGAGGAGCCGACCACCGACAGGCATGCCACCAGCGCGAGGCCGATCATCAGGGCGGCACCGGTCGCGCCGGTACGGCGGGGGTTGCGCAGGGCGTTGCGCTCGGCCATCCGCCCGACCGGGCCGAAGATCCGCAGGACGACCGTGCCGAGCACCCGGACCAGGCCGGAGGCGAGCAGCGGGCCGATCACCACGAAACCGATGAGGGTCAGCACCACGCCCGCGCCGAGCCACAGCGAGCCCTGGGCGGCCTTGCCCGCGTTCGCGGCGAGGTAGAGGCCGCAGCCGCCGGCGGCGGTGAGGACCAGGCCCGTCACGGCCCGTATCCGGCCCGCCTTCGCGTCGGCCGGGGCCCCCGCGTCGCGCAGCGCGGCCATCGGGGAGACCTTGCCCGCACGCCGGGCCGGCAGGTACGCGGACAGGACCGTGACGACCACGCCCAGGGCGAGCCCGACGACCGGGGTCGTCCAGGCGACCGTCAGGTCGTCGGTCGACAGGTGCATGCCCATCGAGCCCATGAGCTTCATCAGTCCGACGGCGATGCCGACGCCCGCGCCGACGCCGAGCACGGACCCGAACACGCCGAGCAGCAGCGCCTCGGCGAGCACCGACCGGTTGACCTGCCCGCGGGAGGAGCCGATCGCCCGCATCAGGCCGATCTCCCGGGTCCGCTGGGCGACCAGCATCGAGAAGGTGTTGATGATGAGGAAGATGCCGACGAGGAAGGCGATCCCGGCGAACCCGAGCATCGCGTACTTCATGACACTCAGGAAGCTCTCGACGTCCTTCTGGTTGGCGTCCGCGATCTCCTTGGCGGTCTGCACCTTGTAGGCGCCGCCGAGCTCGGCCACCACGTTCTTCTTCAGCTGCGCGTCGCTGACGCCCTGGTCCGCCGTGACGTTGATGTTCGTGTAGACGCCGGTGCGCCCGACGAGGGTCTCCTGGGCGGTCGCGGTGTCCAGGTAGAAGATCGCGGCTCCGGGGTTGGTGACGGTGAAGTCGGCGATCCCGGAGACCTTCGCCCGGTGCGTGCCGACCGCGCTGATCACACCGATCCCGTCCCCGAGCTTCAGGTGGTGCTTCTTGGCGGTGTCCGCGTCGACCATGATCTGGTCCGGTCCCTCGGGCGCCGCACCGGAGCTGATCTTCATGGTGCGGGCGTCGTTGCCGTTCCAGCTGCCGACGATGGTCGGGGCGCCGCTCTTGGGGGACAGGTTGTTCTTGCCGGCGTCGACGACGGTCACGGACGTGGAGAACACCGTCCCCTCGGCCGACCGCACTCCCTGTGCCCGGCGGACCTCGCCGAGCACGGAGGCCGGCATCACCGGCGGCCTGCCGTTGCCGGAGGTCGTCTCACCGCTGTCGGAGGCGCCCTTCGCGCTGACGGTGACGTCCGACGACGTCGCCGCGAACAGCTTGTCGAACGTCGTGTTCATGGTGTCGGTGAACACCAGCGTGCCGCACACGAAGGCCACCGACAGCAGCACCGCGATCGCCGACAGGGCCATGCGTCCCTTGTGCGCGAAGAAGTTGCGCATCGAGGTCTTCAGGACGGTCATGACGTGCGCCCCCGGGCGTCGAAGTCCTTCATACGGTCCAGGACCTGGTCCGCGGTGGGCTGGTGCATCTCGTCGACGATCCGGCCGTCGGCCAGATACAGCACGCGGTCGGCGTACGAGGCGGCGACCGGGTCGTGCGTGACCATCACGATGGTCTGGCCCAGGTCGTCGACGGAGCGGCGCAGGAAGCCCAGCACCTCGGCACCGGCCCGCGAGTCGAGGTTCCCGGTCGGCTCGTCACCGAAGATGATCTCGGGGCGGGCTGCCAGCGCCCGGGCCACCGCCACGCGCTGCTGCTGACCGCCGGAGAGCTGGGTGGGACGGTGCTTGAGCCGCTCGGCCAGGCCGACGGTCTCCACGACCTGCTCCAGCCAGGCGCGGTCCGGCTTGCGGCCCGCTATGTCCATGGGCAGCGTGATGTTCTCGATCGCGTTCAGCGTCGGCAGCAGGTTGAACGCCTGGAAGATGAAACCGATCCGGTCCCTGCGCAGCTGTGTGAGCTTCTTGTCCTTCAGGCCGGTGATCTCGGTCTCGTCCAGGAAGATCTGACCGCCCGTCACGGTGTCGAGCCCGGCCAGGCAGTGCATCAGCGTGGACTTGCCGGACCCCGAGGGGCCCATGATGGCGGTGAACTGGCTGCGGGCGATGTCCACGTCGACGTGGTCGAGGGCGACGACGCGGGTCTCCCCCGCCCCGTACGCCTTGACGACCTGGCGCGCCCGCGCGGCAACGGCCGTACGCCCTCCAGTGCCCCCGTGCCTGGGAATGGTCACGGCCGATGTCATGGTAAGTCTCCTATGTCGGTTCGGTGATGAAGCGTGGTGAGCGGTCTGCGGCTGACGGCCGCCCCGTGCGGCCGGACCGCAGCGGCGTCCCGTTCCATGAGTCTCGGGCCGGCGAGGGGTCCGGCGCGCTGGTGCCCGGCCCCGTCTTCCGCTGGGGTAAACCCCACCCCCTCCGCTCCGGCCGGCACGACCCCCGTGCGTCCCGGCCGCTCCCCAGCGGCGTAAAGCCAGGCTAAGGAACGGGTCCGGCCCCTCTCGTCCTCCCCCGGGACGAACCCTCCCCGACACCTCGTACGGAGGTACCCCTAGGGGCCGTCCACCGGAGGGTGGAGCGACTCTCAGGGTTCGCTCCACCCTCCGGCGCACTCAGCCTCCACCCTCCCGTCGCGTCAGGGTCAAGTGCGAAACTTGCGTGCGACGGGCACATGTGAGGGAGGGCGCCGGTGGGCGGCACGAGACCTGCGACACGCACGCCTGCGCAGCGCGCCGGTGCCGACAGGCGCGGTGCCGTCGTCGCGGCGCTGATGCTCGCGATGGCGCTGGCCGCGCTCGACTCGACCATCGTGTCGACCGCCGTACCGCAGATCGTCGGCGACCTCGGCGGCTTCTCCGTCTTCTCTTGGCTGTTCTCGGGCTATCTGCTGGCGGTGACGGTGACCCTGCCCGTCTACGGCAAGCTCTCCGACACCCTGGGCCGCAAGCCGGTGCTGATCGCGGGCGCGGCCCTGTTCCTGCTCGGCTCACTGCTGTGCGCCCTCGCCTGGGACATGGGCGCACTGATCGCGTTCCGCATCGTGCAGGGCCTGGGCGGCGGGGCGCTCCAGGGCACGGTCCAGACGCTGGCCGCCGACCTCTATCCGCTGGAGGAGCGCCCGAAGATCCAGTCCAAGCTGTCGACCGTGTGGGCGGTGTCCGCGATCGCCGGCCCGGCGCTGGGCGGAGTGCTCGCGGCGTACGCGGACTGGCGGTGGATCTTCCTCATCAACCTCCCGATCGGCGCGGTCGCGCTCTGGCTGATCACCCGCCATCTGCACGAGCCGCAGCGAGCCGCGCACCCCCGTCCCCGTATCGACTGGGCGGGCGCGCTCGCGGTGTTCGCCTGCGGGGGCGTCCTGCTGACGGCGCTGGTGCAGGGCGGCGTGGCCTGGCCCTGGCTCTCCGCGCCCTCCATGGCGCTGTTCGGCACGGGACTCGCGCTGGTCGCCGTGGTGGTGGCGGTCGAGCGCCGGGCGGCGGAGCCGATCATCCCCGGCTGGGTGTGGCGGCGCCGTACGATCGCCGCGGTCAACCTGGCCCTCGGGGCGCTGGGACTGCTGATGGTGGCCCCGTCGGTCTTCCTGCCGACGTACGCCCAGGCGGTCCTCGGCCTCGCCCCGGTCGCCGCCGGGTTCGTGCTCTCCGTGTGGACCCTGAGCTGGCCGGTGTCGGCGGCGCTCAGCCAGCACGTGTACCGGCGCATCGGCTTCCGCTCCACCGCGATGCTCGGCATCGGCACCGCGGCGCTGATCCTGCTGGCGTTCCCGTTCCTGCCCTACCCGGGACAGGCATGGCAGCCGACCCTCCTGATGCTGCTGCTCGGCGGCGCGCTGGGCCTCTTCCAGCTCCCGCTGATCGTGGGCGTGCAGTCGACGGTCGGCTGGGCGGAGCGCGGCACGACGACGGCGTCCGTGCTGTTCTGCCGTCAGACGGGCCAGACCGTCGGGGCGTCGGTGTTCGGCGCGGTCGCCAACGGCGTCCTGGCGTCCCGGCTGGGCGGCGCGGGCGACCTGGACGCGGTGACGCGGGCACTGGACCAGGGCACCGCCCCCGACACGACCCGCCGGGCGATCGCGTCCGCCGTCCACGCGGTCTACCTGGGCGCGTCCTTCGCGGCGGCCCTCGCGTTCCTGGTCCTGCTGGCCGTGGCACCGCGCCGCTTCCCGGTGCTCAAGGAGTAGGGGCACGGCGCAGAGCGCTGCGGCGCTGCGGCGCTGCGGCGCTGCGGCGCTGCGGCGCTGCGGCGCTGCGGCGCTGCGGCGCTGCGGCGCTGCGGCACCGGCGACGGCCGGACGTGGACGGCGGTCGGCCGGTAAGCGCATACCGACCGTCCAGTTTGGCGAAAAGCCCACGCGACCCGGACCGCCACGAGTAGCGTGCGCGTCGCTCACCCCCCGCTCCCTGCGGTCCGCCCGACGGACCCGAGCCACGCAAGGAGAACCGGGATGTCCGACGCGTTCCGCCCCCCGCACTCGTCCCCCGGGTATCCGGCCCCCCACAACTCGTCCCCCGAGTATCCGGCCCCCCACAACTCGTCGCCGTCGTATCCGACCTACCCGACCTACCCGACCCATCCGGCCCATCCCACCTATCCGACCTATCCCTGGCAGCCGCCGCCTCCCCGGCCGCCCAGGCGGCGCCTGCCGCGCCACCCACCGCTCGGGCACCACAGCGACCTGCGGCTGCTGCGCAGCGCCTACCGGTGGCAGCGGCGCGTGGCCACCCTCACGGCGCTCGGCTACTTCACCGTCTTCCTCGCCCTGTCCGCGTTCGCGCCGGCCTTCATGACCGGCACCGTCTCCGGCGGCCTGACCACGGGCCTGCTGCTCGGACTGCTCCAGGTCCCCGTCACCTGCCTGGCGATCGGCCTGTACGAGTACACGGCACGCCGCACGGTGGACCCCATCGCCGGCCGCATCCGCACCCAGGCCACCCTGGACGCCAGACGGGAGGCGGCGCGATGAGCACACCGCCCGGGGCCGGGAAGGTCATCGGATTCAGCAGTTCCACGCACGCCATGTCGCTCGTCGCGTTCAGCGCGGTCGCCACCATCACGCTCCTGCTGTGCGTGATGACCGGGCCCGAACGCGACGACATCGAGGAGTTCTACACCGGCTACGGCTCCCTGTCCCCGATGCGCAACGGCCTCGCCATCGCCGGCGACTACATCTCCGCGGCGACCGTGCTCGGCACCGGCGGGGTCATCGCGCTCACCGGGTACGACGGTGTCGTCCTCGCGCTGAGCACGGCCCTGTCGCTGATGCTGCTGATGTTCCTGCTGGCCGAACCCCTCCGCAACGCGGGCCGGTTCACCATGGGCGACGCACTGGCACGCCGGATGCCGGGACGGGCGGTGCGCATCGCCGCGTGCGCCGCGGCCATCGCCGCGCTGCTGCCCCTCATGGTCGTCCAACTGGCCGGAACCGGCGATGTGGTGGCGTACATCCTCGGCTTCACCAACGACTCCCTGAAGACCGGCTGCGTCGTCGGCCTCGGCGCCCTGATGATCAGCTACGCGGCGATCGGCGGTATGAAGGGCACCGCGCTCATCCAGATCCTGAAGATCGTGACGCTGCTCGGCTCCGGCACCGTGGTGGCCGCGCTGATCCTGCACCGCTTCCACTGGGACCCGGGTGCGCTGTTGGCGGCCGCCGCCGGGAACAGCGGGGTGGGGCCCGCCTTCCTGCACTCGGGCCTGGAGTTCGCGAACAGCCCCATGCCCCGGCTGGACATGATCAGCTCGGAGCTGACGGTGGTGCTCGGCGCCGCCTGCCTGCCGCACGTCACCATGCGGATGTACACCGCGAACAGCGCCCGCCAGGTGCGCCGCTCGATGTCCTGGGCGGTGTCGGCGGTCGCGGTGTTCGTGCCGGTCATCACCGTGATCGGGTTCGGCGCGACGGCCCTGCTGGGACGCGCCACGGTGACGGCGGCCGATCCGCAGGGCAACACGGCCTATCTGCTCGGCTCCCGGGCGGCCCTGGGGACGGAGGTGTCCGTCGCCGGGACCGTGCTGTTCACCGCGGTCACCACGGCGATCTTCCTGACCCTGCTCGCCTCGGTGGCTGGCATGATCCTCGCCTGCGCCAACTCCCTCGCCCACGACGTGTTCGCGGGCCGTGTGCAGGAGATGCCGCCGCGCCGCGAGATGATCCTGGCGCGTGTGTCGGCCCTGGCGGTGGGCGTCCCGGCGATCCTGCTCGCCACCGCCGTCCAGCACCACAGCCTGCAGCCGCTGGTGACGCTGTCGTTCTGCCTGGGCGCGTCCGCGATCGCGCCGGCCCTGGTGTACGGCCTCTTCTGGCGCCGCTACACCCGGGCCGGCCTGCTGTGCACCCTGATCGGCGGCACGGTGACCGTCCTCGTCCTGATGACCGGCACGAACCTGGTCTCCGGCTCGCCCACCGCCGCCTTCCCCGAGGCCGACTTCAACTGGTTCCCGTTCACCACCACCGGTGTCGTCTCCATCCCGCTGGGCTTCGCCTACGGCTGGCTGGGGACGGTCGCCTCCGGCCGCCGCCGGGCCGCCGAGCAGCGACGGCAGTACGAGGCGGTGGAGGGATGGATCCTGGCGGGGGCGGTGCGCAGGAGCGGCTGACCCGGAGCGCGCCCGGGCCGCGGCCTAGTCGGCGGCGGCCCGGCCCGTCAGCATGGCGAGGCTGTTGCGCACATGGTCCATCTGGGCCTGTACGCAGTCCCATTCCTCGCCGTGCTCGCGCAGCACCCGCTCCGTCTCCCGGGCGATCCGGTCCTCCCGCACCCGCGCCTCGGCGATCAGCTCGGCGGCGCGCTCCTGCGCGTCGAGCTCGATCTGCCCGGCCGACTGCTCCGCCGCGGCGAACGCGCGCTCGGCCTCCGCCAGGGCGGCCTCCGCGCGCACCGCCCGGTCCGCGCTCAACGCGTCGATCTCCGCGGCCCGTTCGGCCTCGGCACGCTCCTCGCCCTCCCAGCACTCGGCGTACTCCCGCTCCTGCTCGGCGAGCAGCGCCTCGGTGCGCTGCCGCATCTCGCGCAGCGCCGCCAGCGCCTCGCCGCGCCCCTCCTTCACCTCGCGCCGCGCAGCGACCCGCAGATCGTCCGCCTCGGCCCGGGCCGCCAGCAGGCGGGTACGGACCCGCTCCTCGGCCTCGGCGCGCACCTCGTGCGCGTACTCCTGCGCGGCCTCCAGCAGGCGCCGTCCCTCGTCCTCCGCCCCGGCGACGAGGCGCTGCGCCTCCTCGCGTGCCCCTTCCCGTACGGCGGTGGCCTCCTCCTGCGCCAGGTCGAACAGCCGACGGGCGCCGTCGCCGAGGGTCTCGTACGTCTGCGGGCCCAGCTGCCCCACGGTCTCGCGCAGCCGCGCCAGGTCGCCCTCCATCTCCTTCGCCAGGACGGTCAGCCGCGCGGCCCTCTCCCAGGCGGCGTCACGGTCCCGCGAGAGGGCCGCGGTGTACGCCTCGACCTGGTCGGGACGGTAGCCGCGGCGCACGGTCACGAAGCCGTACGGCGGCTCCGATGCGCTGCTCATCGTGGAACCCCTCTCCACCTGACCCACACGAACCAATGATTTCGCGCACATCTTGATGGATCAGACGGAAGCGTTTATAACGCGACACTCCGCACATAAGCAACGGATCTCGCCGGACACCACCTGAAAAGGGGGCAGGGCCCGGTCGTACGAAGCCGTACGACCGGGCCCTGCCCCGTGAGGAACCGTCAGGACCGCAGGAGACCGTCAGGAACGACGTGTCACAGCAACCCGTCCCACATCTGCTCCAGCAGCACCGACCACCAGCTCTCCGGAGAGCCGAGCGCCGCCGGGTCCAGGGAGGCCAGCTGGGCCTGGAAGTCGACGGTCCAGCGTCCCGCCTGCTCCTGGTTGAGCCCGTACCGCAGCCGCCACATCCGGCCGAGCAGCGCCAGACAGCGCACGAACTCGGGCAGCCCCGTGTTCACGAACTGCGGCGGCACCGGAGCGCCGCCCGGGCCGGCCTCCACGGGCACCGCGACGATGTGCGCCGTGCCGTACTGCACACAGATCGCCTTGCCGAAGTCGCTGCCCATGACCAGGTACGAGCCCGCGTCCGCGGCCGGCTGCACCCCCCGCTCCTGCGCCAGCTCGGCCAGCGTCGGCACCGGACGGCCCGGCTGTGCCTGCGCCCAGAAGAACGGGCCCATGTCGAGGGGCAGACCGGCCACCACCAGGGTGTGCGCCACGATCGGCGGCACGCCCTGCCGGGAGACCGCGGCCTGGTCGAACCGGAAGACACCCGGCCCGAAGGCGGCCGCCAGCTCCTGGGCGACGGCCTCCGGCGGCACCGGAGGCACCGGCTGCACCGGCTGCAGCGGCGCGCGCACCGGCCCCGGCCGCGCCGGACCGTCCGCCACCTGGTGCAACTCGCCCTGATGCGCGAGCAGTTGCTGCATGCCCTGCTGGCGTGAGGCATGGTCGGTGCCGTACGGGGCGATGCTGGTGATCCGCGCCTGCGGCCAGTTCTCCCGGATCATCCGCGCACAGTACGCACCCGGCAGTTCGCACGACTCCAGCTCCGTGTGCAGCTCCAGCACCTGGTCCGGCGGGACGTTCATCGCGCGCAGCTCGTGGAAGATCTGCCACTCCGGGTGCGGGGTGCCCGGCGCCGAACGCCGGATGAGCTGCTGCTCCGAACCGTCCTGCGCGCGGTAGCGCAGCACGGCCTGGTAGCCCGGGCCGACCGTCGGCCGGCCCTGCGGCGGATAGCCGTACGACGGCTGCTGACCGGGCATCGGCTGTCCCGGCACCGGCTGTCCCGGCACCGGCTGCGGGGCACCGGGCGGCATGCCCGGAGCACCCGGGGGCGGCGGGGGCGGCGGGGGCGCGCCCGGGCCGCCGACCGCCGGCCCGGCCAGCATGGTCTCGGCGTGGTGCACGGCACCGGGGCCGGCGGGAGCACCCGGGGCACCGGGAGCGCCCGGGGCACCCGGCGGCTGCGGGGCACCGGGGCCGCCGACCGCCGGACCCGCGAGCATCGTGGCCGCATGGTGCACACCACCCGGCGGCGTCCCCCCACCGGCCGGCGGCTGCGGCGCACCCGGACCCGGCTGACCCGGGGCTCCGGGAACACCAGGAGGCCCCGGCGGCTGCGGCGCACCCGGGACGCCGGGAGCACCGGGCGGGCCCGGCGGCTGCGGCGCACCCGGACCCCCGACCGCCGGACCCGCGAGCATCGTGGCCGCATGGTGCACACCACCCGGCGGCGTCCCCCCACCGGCCGGCGGCTGCGGCGCACCCGGACCCGGCTGACCCGGGGCTCCGGGAACACCAGGAGGCCCCGGCGGCTGCGGCGCACCCGGCGGGGGCGTGCCCGGGCCCGCCGCGGCCTCGGGTCCGTCCGGGCCGAGCTGCGAGACGAGCTGCGTGGGCACATAGCCGCCCGCCGGAGCACCCGGAGCACCCGGCGCGGACGGCGGCGGCGCCGCACCCGGACGCGCCCCGGGCACACCGGGCGCACCCGGCGGATGCGGCACGCCACCGGCCTGCACGCCCCGCGGAGGCGCCGCCTTGCTGGTCGCGGCGTCGGCGATGTCCCCGGCGTTCGGGGCGAGCCGCTGCCCGGGCACCGGCGAACCGGCCGGGGGCTGCGCCGGGCCGGGCCCACCCGGAGCCTGCGGCGCACCCGGCACGGGCGTACCGGGACCGCCCACGGAACCCTGCGGATAGCCGTACGAGGGGGCGCCCGGAGGCGGAGCACCCGGGACGCCCGGCGCCTGCGGCCCACCCGGGGCGGCGGCCGCGCCCGGCACACCGCCCGGCGGCGTCCCCGGGGCACCCGGCGCACCCTGCCCGTCCAGCACCGGAGCCACCGTCGTGCGCGGCAACTGGCTGCCGCCCGCCATCAGCGCGGTCTTCGCGTCCGGTGGCGACGCGGGCGGCGGCGAGCCGTCGGCGGCGTCGGCACCACTCAGCGGCGGCGCGAACACCGTCGCCGGCAGCGGCACCGAACGGTCCTCGCCCGCCTCGGCGTTGGTGTCGGTCCCCGCCCAGGGCGTCGCCCCCGCGGGCGCACCCGGCAGCGCGTCCCGCGCCTCCTCGCCGGCCCCGGCGGCCGGCCACGGCGTACCCGCCGCCGATCCCGCACCGCCCGAAGGCGCCGCGGACGCCGCCGCGGCCGGCGGGTCCCCGGCTGCGGCGGCGCCCGCCGGACGCGAACCGGCACCGCCCGGCGCCCCGGAGACCGCCCCCGAAGAGGCCCCGGAAGAGGCCCCGGACGACGGCGCCCCGGCCTCCCGCCGGCGATCCGGGATGCCCATCCTGTCCGCCGCGTCCTGGAGCCACTCCGGCGGACTCAGCAGGAACGACGTCTGGTTCAGATCGACCCGGGCCGGAGCCGCCGGCGCGGGCTGCGCCGCCGCGTCCTTCACCCCGTACTCCTCCTCGTACCGGCGGATGACCTCACCCACCGGCAGCCCGGGCCACAGCGTCGCCTCACCGCTGTCGCGGGCGATGACGAGCCGCTGCGCGCCCCCGTCGGACCTCGGCCCCTCCGCCCGGTCCTCCGCCCACACCACGAACCCGAGCTCGAACTCCCGCACCCGCACCTCACGATGCTGGTACGACGGCACATCACCGTTGATCCACTCTTCCGCGCGCTCCTGCGCCTGCGCGAACGTCACCATCGCCCGACCTCACTCCCCCGCCGACGGCACGGGCACCGCACGCGCGAACCCGCCGTCCACCATCAGGTTCGCCACCGTCTCCAACTCCGGCGGATTGCCCGCGAGCCGGGACAGGAACCGGTCGAAGTCCTCACCGCACGGCAGGAGAAGCCGTGCCACACGGTCCGCCGGCGCCCATGACGCATCCACGTCCCGCACGTCGTCGTACGCGCAGAACCACACCGAACCGGCCCGCTCGCCCTTCACCTTCACGGCCAGCAGACCGCCCTGCACGAAACCGACCCCCAGGTAATCCTTCGTCAGATGGTCACGCAGGCACTTGTTCACATACACGAGGTCGTTGACCGCCGCCTCGTCGCGCACCGTGAAGAACGGCTGGTCGACCAGCAGCCCCAGCTCGGCGTCGAGCGCCGCGCCCACCGGCGCACAACCGCCGGCCGCCTTCAGGAACGAGCGGTAGGCACCCGGCAACCGGTACCCCAGCTCCTCCTCGACGCCCAGCACCTGCTGCTCGGTCACCGCCACCGACGACCGCGGCAGCCCGAAATGCGCCGGCCGCGTCTCCTGCAACGGGCGCGTGCCCCGCTTGTTCTGATCGACGTTCGCCGTCGCGATCCCGCCGTGATGCCGCAGCAGCGCCTTCACCTCGACCGGAATCAGCTCCAGACGGCGCGTCCCCCGGACGTGGTGCCACGTCCAGCCGTGCGGGGTCGCCACCGCGGGGATCGTCTCCCACAGATCGTGCCCCGACGCCGCGAGCGCCGCGTTCGCCGACACGTAGTCCGTCAGCCGCAACTCGTCCACGCCGAAACCCTCCGGCGGCTCGGCGATCTCCGCCGCCGCACGGGCGTACGGCGAGAAGTCCGGGTAGCCGTACTCGTCCACCCTTACCCCTCTCGGGTGACGGGCGGCCCGGACCGGATCCGGAAAGTGCACGACCTGCCCCGCGTAGGCCGCGTTCGGCGGCGCGGCGTGTCCCCCGGCCTGGCGGCCGGGAGGTGCCCCCAGCCCGAGCCGACCTGTCGTCATGGCGGTTGCCCCCTGCGGCGTTCTGTCTGGCCTGTACGGCGATGAATCGCGGATGCCGAACAGCCTATGCGGTACGACGACACCGGTCACCGGGCCTCCGGTCCCATGGCCGTTCATCCGGCCGTCACCTCCGTGACCAGCCGTCACCCTGCCGTGACCGTCCGCCGAAGCCCTGGCGTGTCACGACGCCCCAGCTTCCCCAGCAGCCACGGCATTTGGCACTCTGGGGTGCCACCCGGGGGATGCAAGGGAGGGGAAGACGATCATGAACGCGACACAAACAGACACGTCCGGAGACCCGCGCGTCGGCTGGAGCACCGCCGAGGCGACCGCCGCCCCCCCCCTGCGCCACCGCCGCGACGGCATACTCCCCACCGTCGCCGCCGCCCTCTCCGTCCGCGGCGCCACCCTGACCGGCACCGCCGCCCGCGGCGACCAGCCGCCCGCCCTGCACCCCCTCGTGCAGGACTTCCTCGACACCCTCACCAGCGGCCAACGCGACCGCTACACGGGACGCTGCGCCGAGGTGATCCTCATCTCCCGCCATATCGCGGCCGCCGACGCCGCCCGCAGCAAGCGCGCCGCCCGCAAGCCGATGACCAACGGCGAGGCCCGCAAGGCCCTCAAGCAGGCCAAGCTCACCGCCCGCCGCATCCGCGAGGACGGCGACCCGCTGCACGGCAGCTTCGCCGCGCCCTGCCGCGCCTGCACCGCACTCAGCAACCACTTCGGCGTACGCATCGTCGACCCCACGGCGCAGCGCTGACCCCTCCCCCACCCCCGCACCACCGCACCACGGCGCCCGCGCGCCGGTCCCGGCACTCGACGAACGAAGGGCAGATGCACGCCGACCGCTCCTCCAGCACCCGCCTCTCCAGCACCCGCTCCTCCAGCACCCGCTTCTCCGTGCCCGTGGACGCCGCACTGCGCACCGCGGGCTGGCAACCGGGCCGCTGGGACATAAAGCAGGCGGAAGTCTGGGCCGACACGCTGCGCGGCCACACCTCCCCCGCGGGCCACCGGCACACGGTGTTCCCCGCGGCCGTCGAGGCATGGGCCGAGTTCGGCGGCCTGCGCGTCACCGCGCAGGGTCCCGGCCGGCAAATCGCCCCCGCCGCGCTCCACCTCGACCCCCTGCACGGCCTCCACATGGCCCGCACCCTCGGCGACCTCGGCCGCGCCCTCGGCACCGACATCTGCCCCCTCGGCGAGGAATCCGACAGCCGCGCCCTGCTCGCCATCGACGCCGAAGGCCGCGTCTACGTCCTCGACCACACCGGCGACTGGTACCTGGGCCCGGACATCGACCACGGCCTGACCACCCTGATCACCGGGATCGAACCGGTACGGCTGACCGCGGGCTGACCACCGGAGCGGGCCGCGCCCCCGAAGTCACGCGGCCCCGGCCGGAATCACCGCCGACACCCGGAACCCGCCCGCGTCCGTCGGGCCCGACACGAACACCCCGCCCAGCGCGCTGACCCGCTCCTTCATCCCCACCAGGCCGTTGCCCCCGCTGGGCAGCCGCGCCGCCCGCGCCGAACCCGGCTCGGGCGGCGGCTCGTTCTCGACCTGCATCGCGATCTCCGCGCTGCGGTGCGCCAGCCGCACATGCGTCTTCGCCCCCGCCGCGTGCTTGTGCACATTGGTCAGCGCCTCCTGCACCACGCGGTACGCCGTCTGCTCCACCTCCGGCGCATACGAGCGCGCCTCGCCCTCCACGGACAGGCGCACGACCATCCCGGCCGCCGCCGACTGCCCGACCAGCTCCTCCAGCTCGGCCAGACACGGACCGTCGGCGGGATCCTCCGCGGCCCGGGACGCGGCCGCCGCCGCGGCCGCCCCGACGGCGGCCAGGGGCACGTCGGCCCGGGCGGGCCGCTGCTCCGCGAGCCCCTCCCCGCTCCGCAGCACGCCGAGCATCTGACGCAGCTCGGTCAGCGCCTGCCGCCCCATGTCCCCCACCAGGGCGGCGTTCTTCACGGCCTTCTCCGGGTCCTTCCGCGCCACGGCCTGCAGAGCCGCGGCATGCACGACCATCAGACTCACCCGATGCGCCACGACGTCGTGCATCTCCCGCGCGATCCGCGTCCGCTCCTCGTTCCGCGCCCACTCGGCCCGCTCCTCCGCCCGCTCGGCGAGCAGCATCAGCTCCCGCTCCAGCGAGTCGGCCCGCTCCCGCAGGCTCTCCATCAGCCGCCGCCGGGCGCCGATGTACAGCCCGAGCAGCACGGGAGGGGCGGTCATACCGAGCGCGGTCGTCACGGACAGGAAGGGGATGAACCCGCCCGCGATCGCCAGATCGCCCCGGACCACCCCCTGATGGGCCCGTACGTACGTCACGATGAACATCCCGACGAACGACATGCCCGCCAGCGCGCCGATGATCCGCCGGGGCAGCTCCGATGCGGCGAGGGTGTACAACCCGACCACGCCCATCAGAAAGCCCATCTGGGCGGGCGTGATGGCGATGCCCACCAGGACGACGGCGATCGGCCACCTGCGCCGCAGCAGCAGCGTGACACCGGCGAACAGTCCGAACACCGTCCCGACGGGAACCGGCAGCCCGGCGTCCCGCGAGAACTGGATCCCCTCCAGCGCGCACTCCACGGCGGACACCGCCGCGAGCGAGACGTCGAGCAGCGCGCCGCGCCACCGCCCCCACCACAAAGGCCCGGTCCCGGCCTCGGTGTGGACTTCCCCCGTCGTGGTCATGGCTCCAGACTACGGGCGTAGCGCGGGCGATTTCCGCCGAGTTCCGACGGTCGGGTCACACCACATTCCGTAATCGAACAGAAGCGGAACCGCACACTGCGGGCACGCCCGTACCGTCGCACCGAAGGCTCTCCGTACGGCATAGTGGACTCCGCGCACGAACCTGATCAACCGAATCGGGCGGAGCGCACACACCGTCCCGGATCGTCTAAGGGCAGGACAAACGGTTTTGGTCCGTTGAATGAGGGTTCGAATCCTTCTCCGGGAGCCCGCAGCGGGTCCTGACAGCACCGTCAGGGCCCGCTCTCATGTCCTCGGGGAAACGCCCCGGTATCCTGCGGATGTCCACCCCAACCCGAAAAGCCGAAGGGCATCCCCGTGAGCGCCAATCGCCCGGCAGCCGTCGTCGTTCTCGCAGCGGGTGAGGGCACCCGTATGAGGTCGGCCACACCCAAGGTCCTGCACGAGATCTGCGGCCGTTCCCTCGTCGGGCATGTGCTCGCCTCCGCGCGCGAGTTGGAGCCCGAGAACCTGGTCGTCGTCGTGGGCCACGCGCGGGAGCAGGTCGGCGCCCATCTGGCCGTCATCGACCCCGGGGCCCGCACCGCCGTCCAGGCGGAGCAGAACGGCACCGGGCACGCCGTCCGGATGGCGCTGGAGGAGTTGGGCGGGTCCGTCGACGGGACCGTGGTCGTCGTGTGCGGGGACACACCGCTGCTGACCGGTGAGACCCTGCGCAGGCTGGCCGCCACGCACGGCGGGGACGGCAACGCCGTCACCGTGCTCACCGCCGAGGTTCCGGACGCCACCGGCTACGGCCGGATCGTCCGGGACGACACCGGTGCCGTGACGGCCATCGTGGAGCACAAGGACGCCACCGAGGCGCAGCGCGCCATCCGTGAGATCAACTCGGGCGTGTTCGCCTTCGACGGGCAGTTGCTGGCCGACGCCTTGAAGAGGGTGCGGACGGACAACAGCCAGGGCGAGGAGTACCTCACCGATGTGCTCGGGATCCTGCGCGAGGCGGGGCACCGGGTGGGGGCGTCGGTCGCGGCGGACCACCGGGAGATCGCCGGCATCAACAACCGGGTGCAGCTCGCCCAGGCCCGCCGGATCCTGAACGACCGGCTGCTCACGGCCGCGATGCTGGCGGGTGTCACGGTCGTCGATCCGGCGACCACCTGGGTGGATGTCCCGGTCACGTTCGATCAGGACGTGGTGGTGCACCCGGGCACCCAGCTGCTGGGTGCCACGCATCTCGCCGGGGGCGCCGAGGTAGGCCCCAACTCGCGGCTGAAGGACACCGAGGTGGGCGCGGGCGCCCGGGTGGACAACACGGTGGCCGACGGCGCCGTGGTGGGACCGGGGGCGTCGGTGGGCCCGTACGCCTATCTGCGTCCCGGTACGCGGCTGGGCCCGAAGTCGAAGGTCGGTACGTACGTGGAGACGAAGAACGCCTCCATCGGCCAGGGCACGAAGGTGCCGCACCTGTCGTACGTGGGTGACGCGACGATCGGCGAGTACACCAACATCGGCGCGGCGAGCGTCTTCGTGAACTACGACGGACAGGACAAACACCACACCACGGTCGGCTCTCACTGCCGTACCGGTGCGGACAACATGTTTGTGGCTCCCGTCACGGTCGGGGACGGCGCCTACACCGCCGCGGGCTCGGTGATCACGAAGGATGTGCCGACCGGTTCGCTGGCCGTGGCCCGTGGTCAGCAGCGGAATATCGAGGGTTGGGTGACCCGCAAGCGTCCTGGGAGCGCGGCCGCGAAGGCGGCGGAGGCGGCTTCCCGGGAGCAGGACGACGAAGCCTGACCGGAAACAGGTGCGTCTGGCACGGCGTACCGTGATAAGTGCACACCCGCACCCCCACCAGCCGAGACGGCCGCCCGTGTCCGGCTGCGAACACCTCTGAGGAGACAGTGCTGTGACCGGGATCAAGACGACCGGCCAGAAGAAGTTGATGTTCTTCTCCGGCCGCGCCCACCCCGAGCTTGCCGAGGAGGTCGCCCACGAGCTGGGTGTCGGGGTCGTGCCCACCAAGGCATTCGACTTCGCCAACGGCGAGATCTATGTGCGGTACGAGGAGTCGGCGCGCGGTGCCGACTGCTTCCTGATCCAGAGCCACACGGCTCCGATCAACAAGTGGATCATGGAGCAGCTGATCATGATCGACGCGCTGAAGCGCGCGTCGGCGCGTTCGATCACCGTGATCGTGCCGTTCTACGGTTACGCGCGGCAGGACAAGAAGCACCGTGGGCGTGAACCGATTTCGGCGCGTCTGATCGCGGATCTGATGAAGACGGCGGGCGCGGACCGCATCCTCACGGTGGATCTGCACACGGACCAGATCCAGGGCTTCTTCGACGGCCCGGTGGACCACCTGTTCGCGCTGCCGCTGCTCGCGGACTACGTGGGCCGGAAGGTCGACCGCAACAAGCTGACGGTCGTGTCGCCGGACGCGGGCCGTGTGCGGGTGGCGGACCGCTGGTGCGACCGGCTGGGTGCGCCGCTGGCGATCGTGCACAAGCGCCGCGACAAGGACGTCGCCAACCAGGTGACGGTCCACGAGGTCGTGGGCGAGGTCGAGGGCCGCGTGTGCGTCCTGGTCGACGACATGATCGACACGGGGGGCACGATCTGTGCGGCCGCCGACGCGTTGTTCGCGCACGGCGCGGAGGACGTGATCGTGACGGCCACGCACGGTGTGCTCTCGGGTCCGGCGGCCGACCGGCTGAAGAACTCGCAGGTGAGCGAGTTCGTCTTCACCGACACGCTGCCCACTCCGGGTGAGCTGGAGCTGGACAAGATCACGGTGCTGTCGATCGCGCCGACGATCGCGAGCGCGGTGCGCGAGGTGTTCGAGGACGGCTCGGTGACGAGCCTGTTCGACGAGCAGTGAGCGTGCCGGGCCGGCGGCCCCGCTGAAGATCGTTTTTGGTACGGCCTCCCTGTCCGAGTAGACTGCCGAAGTTGCTCGGCGAGGGAGGCCGTACCGGTTCCGGTGCGGCGGTCCGTAATCGACGCGCTCTTCGTAGCAGGCCGTTCGTGGCCGGGTGACCCGTCCGTCCACCGTCCTACGAGGAGTGAACAACATGTCCGAGGTGAAGCTCGCCGCCGAGACGCGCACCGAGTTCGGCAAGGGCGCCGCGCGCCGTATCCGCCGTGACAGCAAGGTCCCGGGTGTGCTGTACGGCCACGGTTCCGACCCGCTGCACCTGACCCTGCCGGGCCACGACCTGCTGCTGGCGCTGCGCACGCCGAACGTGCTGATCTCCCTCGACATCGACGGCGAGACCCGTGCGCTGGCCATCCCGAAGGCCGTGCAGCGTGACCCCATGAAGGGCTTCCTGGAGCACGTCGACCTGCTCCTGGTGAAGCGCGGCGAGAAGGTCAACGTCGAGATCCCGGTGCACACCGAGGGCGAGCTGGCCCCGGGTGGCAACCTGCTGGAGCACGTCCTGGCCGCGCTGCCGGTCGAGGCCGAGGCCACGCACATCCCCGAGGCCGTGACCGTGTCGGTCGAGGGTCTGGCGGCCGGTGCCTCGATCCACGCCAAGGACATCACGCTGCCCTCCGGTGTGTCGCTGGCCGTCGACGAGGACGCGGTGGTCCTGCAGGTCCTGGCCGCGCAGGCCGAGGAGGCCGTGGAGGGCGAGGAAGAGGGCGAAGAGGCCGCCGGGGCCTGATCCTCACCGTCGTCGTTCCGTCAGCCGCTGTTCCCCTCAGGGGCAGCGGCTGGCGCGTATCAAGGAGACATGGACGTGACCACGCCCTCAAGCGCCCCGTGGCTGATCGTGGGGCTCGGCAATCCCGGGCCCGAGTACGCCATGAACCGGCACAACGTCGGCTTCATGGTGGTGGATCTGCTGGCCGAGCGGATCGGGGGGAGGTTCAAGCGGGCGGGCAAGGCGCAGGCGCAGGTGCTGGAGGGCCGTATCGGTCCGCCGGGTCCGGCCGGCCGCCGGGTGATCCTGGCGAAGCCGATGTCGTACATGAACCTGTCCGGCGGTCCGGTCAACGCGCTGCGCGACTTCTACAAGGTGCCGGTGGCGCAGGTCGTGGCCGTGCACGACGAGCTCGACATCGACTACGGCACGCTCCGGCTGAAGCTCGGCGGCGGGGACAACGGGCACAACGGACTGAAGTCGATCACGAAGGTGCTGGGGGCGGACTACCACCGGGTGCGGTTCGGGATCGGGCGTCCGCCGGGGCGCATGCCGGTCGCGGATTTCGTGCTGAAGGACTTCTCCTCGGCGGAGCGCAAGGAACTGGACTACTTCGTGGACCGTGCGGCGGACGCGGTGGAGTGCCTGGTGACCGAGGGCCTGGAGCGGGCGCAAAGCTCGTACAACTCCTGACTTGTCCCCCACCGGAGTTGACCGGGCGCCGGGCCATGGCCAAGGATCGCCGGCATGCCTTCTGCCGTCTCCTCCTCTCAGGGCGCGGTCGCGGCGCTGCGGCTCGGGCGGCTCGCGGCGATGGGCACGGTCGCCGTGCTGATCCTGATCGCCGGGGTGTGGGGTTCCTGGGGCACGGCGCAGCACGTGATGCTGACCAAGGGCCGTGAGCAGGGCACGATCGCGGTGACGCGGTGCGGGGCGGACACGTGCAGCGGCCCGTTCACTCCCTTGTCGGCCGGGGCGAGGGCGCGCGGGAACGTGGTGATCGAGAAGACGGCCGCGGTGAAGAAGGGGCAGACCTACACCGTGATCGTGAAGCCGGGCACGGACGACGTGGTGCGCTCGGGTCCGGCCGGGATCCTGTACGCGTGGGTTCCGCTGGGCGGGGCGTTGCTGCTGGCCTCGGTCGTGGTGGCGGGCGGGCTGCGGCTGACACGCGCGGCGTGGGTGCTGGCGGGTGCCGGGGTGGCGCTGCTGACGGCGGCGTTCGCGACGATGTGATCCCTGACATCCGTGGGCCGGGGGGACGTTGTGGGTTCGTGATTGACCCGTGGGCTCGCGAGGCTGGAGGATGAGCCGCCCCCTCCACATCTTCTGTTCATATCGTGAAGATGGACTGTTCATGCGAACCCTCATCCGCGCCGGCGCCGTGTCCGCCGGCCTCTCGGCGGCATTCCTGCTCGCCCCCGTCGCCCACGCCACCCCGCAGGGTGACAACGGCACGGTGAAGATCCACGACGCTCGAACCGGCGAGGAACTGCGCCGCAACCAGCCCCACGTCTGCTCGTTCTACCTCGACGCCTTCGGTTTCGACGGCGTCCAGCAGGCCGACTGGCACATCGACGTCTGGGCCCCGGCCGCCGACGTCAAGGGCGAGACGGTGAAGTCCGGTGACATCACCCTGGACGCGAAGGGTCATGGCCGTACCGAGGACATGACGCTGCCCGACGGGCACTACAAGCTGTTCTGGAACTTCGACGGTGAGAAGGGCGCCGCCAAGCACAAGGTGTTCTGGACCTACTGCGAGGGCTCCCAGGGCGGCGGTACGACGCCGTCCGGTTCCGCCTCGCCCCCGGCGTCGTCCTCACCGTCGGACACCGCCGGGACGACCGCCTCCCCGGGTGCGTCCGCCGGTGAGGGCGGGGCGGGCCCGTCGGCCGGCGCATCCCCGTCCGCGCAGGGCGGCGGCGACCTCGCCGAGACGGGCAGCGGCGCCCCGGTGGGTCTGCTGTCGGGTGCGGCACTCGCGATGGTCGCAGCGGGCGGTTATCTGCTGCTGCGCCGTCGAAGCGCCTCTCGGGGCTGACATCTGAGGAACGGCAGTGCCCCCGGGCTCGTGGAGCCCGGGGGCACTGGCGCTTGTGGGGGCCGTCAGCCGGTGTTGCGCAGGCCCGCCGCCACGCCGTTGACGGTCAGCAGCAGGGCGCGGGACAGCAACGGGTCGGCCTCGGTGCCCGCCGCGGCGGCGTCGCGCTGGCGCTTGAGCAGGGCGACCTGGAGGTAGGAGATCGGGTCGAGGTAGGCGTCGCGGATCGCGAGGGTCCGCCTGAGGGCCGGGGTGGCGTCGAGCAGTTCCTTCTCGCCGGTGACGCGCAGGACCTCCCTGACCGTCAGTTCGTGTTCGGCCTCGATGGTGGCGAACACGTGCCTGAGGTCGTCGGGCACCAGGGTGTCGACGTAGTGGCGGGCGATCCGCAGGTCCGTCTTGGCGAGGGTCATCTCCACGTTGGAGATGAAGTTGCGGAAGAAGTGCCACTGCTCGTGCATCTCGGCGAGCACGGTGTCGAGGCCCGCCTCGCGCAGCGCCTTGAGCCCGGACCCGACGCCGAACCAGCCCGGCACGATCTGCCGGGACTGGGTCCAGCCGAACACCCAGGGGATGGCGCGCAGACCGTCCAGGCCCGCACCGGAGTCGGGCCGGCGTGAGGGGCGCGAGCCGAGGTGGAGGTCGGCGAGCTGGTCGACCGGCGTGGAGGCGAAGAAGTAGGCGGGCAGGTCGGGGTCCTCGACCAGCCTGCGGTAGGCGGCGTGGGCGGCGTCGGAGACGACGTCCATGGCCGCGTCCCAGCGGGCGAGCGCCTCGACCGACTGGCGGGGCGCGGTGTGCAGGGCGGACGCCTGGAGGGTGGCGGCGACCGTCAGCTCCAGGTTCTCCCGTGCCAGGGAGGGGATGAGGTACTTGTCGGAGATGACCTCGCCCTGCTCGGTGACCTTGATCTCGCCCTCGAGGGTGCCCCAGGGCTGGGCGAGGATCGCGTCCTGGCTGGGGCCGCCGCCGCGGCCGACGGTGCCGCCCCGGCCGTGGAAGAGGCGCAGGCGGACGCCGTAGCGGTGCGCGACGTCGCGCAGACGGCGCTGCGCGCGGTGGATCTCCCACTGGGAGGTGGTGATGCCGCCGAACTTGGAGGAGTCGCTGTAGCCGAGCATGACCTCCTGGACGTCGCCGCGCAGGGCGACCAGTCGGCGGTAGGAGGGGTCGGCGAGCATGTTCTCCAGGAGGGTGTCGGCGGCCTTGAGCTCGTCGGTGGTCTCCAGGAGCGGGACGATGCCGATCTTCGCCCAGCCGGCGTGCAGGTCGACCAGGCCGGCCTCGCGGGCGAGGACGGCGGCGGCGAACACGTCGTCGGCGCCCTGGCACATCGAGATGATGTACGACTCGACGACCTCGGGTCCGAACACCTGCAGGGCCCGCTTGACGGTCTCGAACACGCCGAGGGTCTTGGTGCCGGCCGCGTCCAGCGGGGCGGGGGTGGGGGCCAGGGGCCGCCGGGACCGCAGCTCCTTGGCGAGCAGCTTGTGCCGGTACTCGCGGGGCATGTCCTCGTAGCGCCAGGACTCCTCGCCGAGCCGGTCGAAGAGCTGGCCGAGGGCGTGGTGGTGCGCGTCGGCGTGCTCGCGCACGTCCAAGGTGGCGAGCTGGAGGCCGAAGGCGGCGAGGGTGCGGATGGTGCGGGCGAGGCGGCCGTCGGCGAACAGGCCGCCGCGGTGCGCGCGCAGCGAGGTCTGGATGAGTCTGAGGTCCTGCAGCAGCTCGGAGGTGCCCAGGTAGTCGCGTCCCGGCTCGTGCGGGATGCCCTTGGCCAGGCGCTGCTTGGTGTTGAGGAGCTTCTGGCGGATGCAGGTGGCCTTGAGGCGGTAGGGCTCCTCGGCGTTGAGGCGCTTGTAGCGGGGGCTGATCTCGGGCAGCAGCTCCAGGTCGGTGCGCAGTGAGGTCAGCAGGTCCTCGGTGGCGCCCGAGTAGCGGATCGAGTTGGACAGCAGGCCGCGCAGCTCGTCGATCATCTCCAGGGCGTCGTTGATGCCGTGCTCGTGCTGGAGGATCAGGACGTCCCAGGTGACCTGGGGGGTCACGTTGGGGTTGCCGTCGCGGTCGCCGCCGATCCAGGTGCCGAAGGTGAGGGGGCGGGTGTCGTCGGGGAGCGTGACGCCGACGCGCTCCAGTTCCGCGGTGAGGTCCTCCAGGACGTCGCCGACCGCGCCGGCGTGCAGCTCGTCCAGGTAGTAGATCGCGTTGCGGGCCTCGTCCGCGGGCTCGGGGCGCACCACGCGCAGCTCGTCGGTCTGCCAGACGAGGTCGATGTTCTCGGCCAGGCGGATGTCGTGGCGGCGCCGGTCGGATTCGAGGACGGGGGCCTCCAGGAGCGCGGCGATGCGCCGGAGCTTGTTGAGCACGGACCTGCGTGCGGCCTCGGTGGGGTGCGCCGTGAACACGGGGCGCACATTGAGGTGCCGGACCGTCTCGCGCAGATGCTCGGGGTCGGCGTCCTTGAGCCGGTCGGCCGTGCGGGCGAGGATGCCTCCCTCGGCGGCACGCCGGGCGCGCTTCTCACGGCCGCGGTGCACCTGCTCGGTGACGTTCGCCAGGTGGAAGTAGGTGGAGAAGGCGCGCACCAGCTTAGCGGCGGTCGTGAGGTCGGTGCCGCGCAGCAGCTCCGCGGCGGCCCTCTCGTCCTCACGGGTCAGCCTGCGGACCCGCTCCACCAGCTCCAGGAGTTCGGGACCCTCCTGCCGGACGAGGGTCTCGCCGAGCAGATCACCGAGGCGGCGGATGTCGGCGCGCAGCTCACTGCTGGTCGTCGTGGTCTGGTCGTCGGCACTGCTCACAGGTGCGGCTCCTTGCAGTGTTGAAGCTCGTCCGGGAGGGAACCCGGACGGGTGCCGTGCGCGGCGGGTGCCGCATACGGACCGGGCATCCGGGAAGAAATCAGAGCGGACCGCGCTGTCCGACCGACTCCAAGGATAGGTGGCCACACGGACGCGCTGGCCCACGGGCTCTTGCCGCCGGGCGACGCGCTGCCATACTTACGACGCCGTAGGTTACGGAACCGTAGGGTCTCTCGTCAGGTCGCGGGAGGATCCTGGGTCCGTTTCCGGGCAACCTGCCTCACCCTCGACCCTCGACCCCACAGGGGACGCCCATGACCACAAGCTCCGATGTGATCGAAGACGCCCCGAAGGCGAACGACGACCCACTGCCCTCCGCTACGCTGGGCGGTGAGCAGAAGCGTTCGATCGAGCAGATCACGCTCCTGCTCTTCATCACCGTGCCGTTCCTGGCGCTGGTCGCGGCGGTGCCGCTGGCCTGGGGCTGGGGCGTGAGCTGGCTCGACCTGGGCCTGATGGTCTTCTTCTACTTCCTGGGCTGCCACGGCATCACGATCGGCTTCCACCGCTACTTCACGCACGGCTCGTTCAAGGCCAGGAGGCCGCTGCGGATCGCGCTGGCGATCGCCGGTTCGCTGGCGGTCGAAGGGCCCCTGGTCCGCTGGGTGGCCGACCACCGCAAGCACCACAGATTCTCGGACGCGGAGGGTGACCCGCACTCTCCGTGGCGTTACGGCGAGACCGTGCCCGCTCTGCTCAAGGGACTGTGGTGGGCTCATGTCGGCTGGATGTTCGACGAGGAGCAGACGCCGCAGGAGAAGTACGCGCCGGATCTGATCAAGGACAGGGCGATCCGGACGATCTCCCGCCAGTTCGTGCTGTGGACGACGGTGTCCCTGGTGCTGCCGCCGCTGATCGGCGGGCTGGTGACGATGTCCTGGTGGGGCGCGTTCACGGCGTTCTTCTGGGGATCCCTCGTCCGGGTGGCGCTGCTGCACCATGTGACCTGGTCGATCAACTCGATCTGCCACGCGGTGGGCAAGCGCCCCTTCAAGTCGCGCGACCGTTCCGGCAACGTGTGGTGGCTGGCCGTGCTGTCGTGCGGCGAGTCGTGGCACAACCTGCACCACGCGGACCCGACCTCGGCCCGGCACGGCGTGGAGCGCGGCCAGGTGGACTC
The DNA here is from genome assembly GCF_055632315.1 of Streptomyces sp. PSU-S4-23. NCBI lineage: Bacteria > Bacillati > Actinomycetota > Actinomycetes > Kitasatosporales > Streptomycetaceae > Streptomyces > Streptomyces sp. PSU-S4-23. The sequence goes on from NZ_JBVMUU010000002.1 coordinate 3,598,134, forward strand.
GTCGGCGCGGATCATCCGCTGGTTCGAGCGGCTCGGCTGGGCGTACGACGTGCGCTGGCCGTCACGCTCGCGTATCGATTCGCGCCGGAACACCGGTGAGAACGGCTCCCGGCGCCGGAAGGAGCCCGTGGAGGCGGCATGATTGACGCCGTGGCGACCGACTCCAGCAGCACTCCCAGCAACGACAAGCCGCGGCGCGCGCGTCGCACCCGTATGACCGGTGCCGAGCGCCGCCAGCAGCTGCTGGAGATCGGTCGCACACTGTTCGCGGCGAAGGGCTTCGAGGGCACGTCGGTGGAGGAGATCGCGGCGAAGGCCGGGGTGTCCAAGCCCGTGGTCTACGAGCACTTCGGCGGCAAGGAGGGCCTGTACGCGGTCGTGGTGGACCGCGAGATGCGGCGTCTGCTGGACATGGTCACCGGCTCGCTGACCGCCGGGCACCCGCGTGAGCTGCTGGAACAGGCCGCGTTCGCCCTGCTGGACTACATCGAGGAGTACACGGACGGCTTCCGCATCCTGGTCCGTGACTCCCCCATCCCGCAGTCCACGGGCTCCTTCGCCTCTCTGATCTCGGACATCGCCACCCAGGTGGAGGACATCCTGGGCCGTGAGTTCAAGAGCCGGGGCTTCGACCCGAAGCTCGCCCCGCTGTACGCCCAGGCGCTCGTGGGCATGGTCGCCCTGACGGGCCAGTGGTGGCTCGACGTACGCCGCCCGAAGAAGGCCGAGGTCGCGGCGCACCTGGTGAATCTGGCGTGGCACGGTCTTGACGGGCTGGAGCAGAAGCCGCGGCTGATAGGCCACCGGAAGAGCTGAGACACGACTGTTCGATCACCCGTTGTGATGACGCTCGTGTATTCCGGCGGCTACCGTGGGACGGCTGGCTAAGAATCCCGTCCATGGGAGGAACCATGATTGCCGAGCCGCGTGCGGAATCCGACTGCCGCTGGCCGGTCCCGCCCGAGGGCGGATACACCGTTGACGATCTGTTCACGCTACCCGATCTCCCGCCGCACACCGAGCTGATCGACGGGAGTCTCGTTTTCGTGAGTCCACAGCGGAATTTCCACAGCACCATGATCGACCTTCTGGTGGCTGGCCTCCGCCGTACAGTCCCCGAGCCACTGAAGGTCCGCCGCGAAATGACCGTCGTCCTGGACCGCCGCAACGGCCCCGAGCCTGATGTCAGCGTCGTCCGCGCAGAGGCCGTCGGGGACTTGGAGCAGACCCGGTTCCGAGCCGAGGACGTCGTGCTCGCTGTCGAGGTCGTCTCCCCGGACTCCGAAGCACGCGACCGCCAGACCAAGCCTCAGAAGTACGCAACCGCAGGTATCCCGTACTTCTGGTTGGTCGAGATGGCCGAGGGGAACCAACACCCGGTGGTCCGGGTCTACGAGATCGACCCAGTGAACAAGACGTACATGCTCACCGGCATCCACCACAAGACACTCGGCCTCGACGCCCCATTCGACATCGACGTCGATATCACCTTGGAAGCACTTGAGGCGCTGTAGTGACCGGCTCCAGGAACTCCAGCCGGTTCCCCGCCGGGTCCTCGGAGTAGAAGCGCCTGTGCCCCGGCAGGTCGTCGTCCCAGGTGACCGTCGCGCCGTGCGCGGCCAGTCGCGCGGCGTACGCCTCGATGTCCGTGACCCTGAGCCCCGGGTGTGCCTTCCTCGCGGGCCGGAAGTCTCTCTCGATCCCCAGGTGGAGCCGCACCGTGCCCGCCTGGAACCAGCAGCCGCCGCGTGCGGCGAGCACCGGCGGCTTGGGGGTCTCCGTCATGCCGAGGGCGTCGGCGTAGTAGGCGCGCAGCAGGTCCTCCGAGCCGGGCGGGGCGGCGAGCTGGACGTGGTCGAGGGCGGCGAGCACCGGTCAGTCCTCCTTGCGGGCGACGGCGAAGATGCGGCGGAAGGGGAAGACGGTGCCGTGGGCGGTGCGGGGGTAGGCCGCGCGCAGCGCCGTGCGGTAGTCGGCGAGGAACTCCTCGGCGTCGTCGCCCAGTTCGGTGAGGACCGGGCGCAGTCCCGTGCCCTTCACCCAGTCCAGGACCGGGTCCTCGCCCTCCAGCAGATGGAGGTACGTGGTCTCCCAGACGTCGGCCGCGCAGCCGAGGGCGGTGAGGCGCCCGAGGTAGACCTCGGGCGCGAGCACGGCGTCGTCGTGGCGCAGGGTGCCGGCGAGGCGGTCCTTCCAGCGGGCCGAGTGGGCGAGTTCGCGCATCAGCCGGTGACTGGGGGCGTCGAAGTTGCCGGGGACCTGGAAGGCGAAGGTGCCGCCGGGGGCGAGGCCCGCGATCCAGTCGGGGAAGCGGTCGGCGTGCCCGGGCACCCATTGCAGGGTGGCGTTGCTGATGATCAGGTCGTACGGCTCGGCGGGTGTCCAGGTGCGGGCGTCGCCGTGGCGGAAGTCGAGACGGCCCCCGCCCGGGGTGGCGCCCTCGTGCTCGGTGTGGGCCTTGTCGAGCATCTCGGGCGAGTTGTCGTAGCCGGTGATGCGGGCGGTGGGCCAGCGGTCGGCGAGCAGGACGGTGACGTTGCCGGGTCCGCAGCCCAGGTCGGCGATGCGGGGCGGGCCGGCCGGGAGTTCGGGGACGCGGGCGAGCAGGTCGGCGAAGGGGCGGGCACGGTGGCCGGCGTGGCGCAGATACTGGCCGGGGTCCCAGGTGGGGGCTGTGGCAGGCATGGGTGGGGCCTCCTCGAAGTCACCGGGTGGTACGGCTGAGGTGTGGTCCAGCCTCACACCTTGATATCTCGACGTCAAGAGGCTCGATATCAAGAGGCTGCATATCAAGAGACTTCATGTCGACACAACCACTACACTGATCGCCATGGAGGACGAGGTCGATCGGCTGGTCGCATCGTGGCGCCGGGAGCGCCCGGACCTCGACGTGGAACCGCTCGAGGTACTCAGCCGGGTCAGCAGACTGGCCCGGCACCTGGATCGTGCGCGCCGGCTGGCGTTCTCCGAGCACAGCCTGGAGCCCTGGGAGTTCGACGTGCTCACCGCGCTCCGGCGGGCCGGCAGCCCCTATCAGCTCTCCCCCGGACAGTTGCTGACCCAGACGCTGGTCACCTCCGGCACCATGACCAACCGCATCGACCGGCTGGCGAAGAAGGACCTGGTGGAGCGGCTGCCCGATCCCAGCGACCGCCGGGGTGTGCTGGTCCGCCTCACGGCGGAGGGCCGGGACCGGGCGGACCAGGCGCTCGCCGGGCTGCTGGAGCAGGAGCGGGCGATCCTCTCGGAGCTGAGCCAGGCCCAGCGCAGTGAGCTGGCCGCCCTGCTACGCCAGCTGACCGCCCCGTTCGACAACATCCCCGGCTAGCTCGACCGGTCCCACGCCGGCCCGGCGGGCGAGGGCGACGGCGGCAAGGGTGGAGTGGACGCCCAGCTTCCCCAGGACGTTCTGCATATGGGTGCGCACCGTGTGCGGGGACAGGAACAGCCGCTCGGCGACGGCCTTCCTGCCCAGCCCGGCGACCATGCACTGCAGCACCTCCCGCTCCCGTGGCGTCAGGGACTCCACCAGGCGCTCGCTCTCGGTACGGTGCTTGCGGGCGGCCGTCAGTTCGCGCAGGACCCCGGTGAGCAGGGCGGGCGGAAGGTGGGTCTCGTCCCGCAGCACCCCCCGGATGACCGTGAGCAGCCGGGACAGCGAGCAGTCCTTGGCGACCCAGCCGGAGGCACCCGCCTGCAGGGCGAGGGCGGCGCGGCGCGGGTCGTCCTTCTCGGCGAGCACGACGGTGCGCACGCCCGGCTGCGCGGAGCGGACACCGGTGACGAGGGAGATGCCGTCGACGAGACCGTCCTCGTTGCCCTCCTGCACGGGGACCGCGGGGCGCGAGCCCGGGACGTTGCCGCCGAGGTCCGCGTCGACGAGCATCACGTCGAATCTGCGGCCCTCCGCCACCGCCCGCTCCAGGCAGCGCAGCGCGGCCGGACCGCTGCCCGCCGCGGACACCTCGACGTCCGGCTCGGCGGCCAGGGCGGCGGCGAGCGACTCGGCGAAGATGCGATGGTCGTCGACGACCAGAACTCGGATGCGAACCACACAAACCCCCACTGCTCGGGGGACGACCGGCGCGGGTACGGCGCCCGAGTGCTCCCCGGTTCATCGCCTGGGACGGGGCGACGCGCAACCGCACGGCCGCCGCCGTGCTGGAACTGCTACCCCCACCCCGGGCGTCGTACCCGCCTTGTCTCGCCCCCTGATCAGCGCCGGCCCCCACCGGCGCTGTTCACAGGGTAGGGCCGCCGGCCGGGAGCGGAAGGGAATTTGCAGAACTGGTTGGCGGGCGCGTTTATGGTGAGCCGCATGTTTCGTATCGAGACGGAAGTCGACAAGGATCGGCGTGATCTGCTCCGCGCTCGGCTGCGTGAGACGAACACGGCGGCGTCACCGGTGCTGGCCGCGCTGCGCGGAACGCCCGGCGAACGCGAGGTCCCGCTCCACGTCTGGGCGCTGGATACGGCGGGGGACCTGACGGGCGGGCTGGTCGGCCACACGTGGACGACATGGCTGCACGTCGCGTACCTGTGGGTGGACGACCGCCACCGGGGGGCGGGCCTCGGCACCCGCCTGCTCGCCGAGGCGGAGCGCCTGGCGCGCGAGGGGCGCGGCTGCACGGCCGCACGCCTGGAGACCTGGGACTTCCAGGCCCCGGAGTTCTACAAGAAGCAGGGCTACGAGGTGGTGTGCGTGATCCCCGACTATCCGCCGGGGATCACGGAGTACACGCTGACCAAGACGCTGGGGCCGGCGGCGACCGGCATGGCCGGCACGTTCGGCACGTTCGGCGCGTTCGGCGGTTGAGGACGAGGCCGTTCGGGCCGGAGGGCGCCGGGCGCGATCCCCGGGAGGCCGGGCGCGATCCCTGGGAGGCCGGGCGCGATCCCCGGGAGGCCGGGCTCAGCCCAGCCGCCGGGCCCCGGCCGACGGCACCGCCGGGAACACCCGGGGTGCCGTGAACCCGGCGGCGCCGAACGCCTCCTCGATCGCCTTGGTGACGGTGTCCGCCTCCGGCGCCTCCAGGAGGACGATCGCCGAGCCGCCGAAGCCGCCGCCCGTCATCCGGGCGCCCAGCGCGCCCGTGGCGTTCGCGGTGTCCACCACCAGGTCCAGCTCCGGGCACGAGATGCGCAGGTCGTCCCGCAGGGAGAGGTGGCCCTCCGTCAGCACGGGCCCGATCGCCCGGACGTCGCCCGCGTCCAGCAGGGCGACGACCCGGTCGACGCGGTGGTCGTCGGAGACGACGTGCCGCACATAGCGGCGCACCCGCTCGTCGGACAGGCGCGCGAGCGCGGCCGGGAGGTCCTCGTAGGCGATGTCCCGCAGGTGCGGGACGCCGAGCCGCCGTGCGCCCTCCTCGCACCCCGCGCGCCGCTCGGCGTACGCCCCGTCACCGAGCGCGTGCCTCACCCGGGTGTCGACCACCAGCAGCGCGAGGCCCCGGGAGGCCGGGTCGAAGGGGATCTGCCGGATCGACAGGTCGCGGCAGTCGAGGTGCAGGGCGTGGCCCTCGGCGCCGCACGCCGACGCCATCTGGTCCATGACGCCGCACGGCACGCCCACGAAGTCGTTCTCCGCGCGCTGGGCGAGCCGTGCCAGCTCCGGCCGCGTCAGGCCGAGTCCGTACAGGTCGTTCAGGGCCAGGGCGGTCACGACCTCCAGCGCCGCCGATGACGACAGGCCCGCGCCCGTGGGCACCGTCGAGGACAGGTGGACGTCCGCGCCGGTGATCGCGTGGCCCGCCGCGCGCAGCGCCCACACGACACCGGCCGGATACGACGCCCAGCCGGTGTCCGTCAGCGGCTCGAGCGCGTCGACCCGCAGTTCGACGACGGGGCCCGCGACGTCCGCCGAGTGCAGCCGCAGCACGCCGTCGTCACGGCGCGAGAGAGCCGCGACCGCGGTGTGCGGAAGGGCCAGCGGCATCACGAACCCCTCGTTGAAGTCCGTGTACTCGCCGATCAGATTGACCCGGCCCGGCGCCGCCCAGACGCCCTCGGGAGCCGTCCCGTACAGGATTTCGAAGCCCTCGCGTACGCCCATCTACCGCTCCCTCGCGCTGTTCCGTGCGAACTCCCACGCGTCCGCGACGATTCCCGCGAGGTCCGCGCGGGACGGGTTCCAGCCCAGCCGCTCGCGGGCGGTGGCCGCGGAGGCGACCAGGACCGCCGGGTCGCCGGCGCGGCGCGGGGCCACGACCGCCGGGACGGGGTGCCCGGTGACGCGGCGCGCCGTCTCGATGACCTCCCGCACGGAGAAGCCGTTGCCGTTGCCGAGGTTGCAGATCAGGTGCTCCCCGGGCGCGGCGGCGTCCAGCGCCAGCAGGTGGGCCTCGGCGAGGTCCGCGACATGGATGTAGTCGCGGATGCAGGTGCCGTCCGGCGTCGGGTAGTCGTCGCCGAAGATCGAGACGGCCTCGCGCCTGCCCAGCGCGACCTGGAGGACGATCGGGATGAGGTGGGACTCCGGGTCGTGCCGCTCGCCGCAGCCGCCGTACGCGCCCGCCACGTTGAAGTAGCGCAGGGACACGGCGCCCAGGCCGTGTGCGGCCGCCTCGCCGCTGATCATGTGGTCGACGGCGAGCTTGGTGGCGCCGTACGGGGAGGTCGGCGCGGTCGGGTCGGACTCCGTGATCGGGGTGCTGACCGGCTCGCCGTAGGTCGCCGCGGTGGAGGAGAAGACGAGCCTGCGCACGCCCGTCTCGCGCATGGCGGCGAGCAGTGCCATGGTGCCGCCGACGTTGTTGTCCCAGTACTTCTCGGGCTGTGCCACCGACTCGCCGACCTGCGAGAACGCGGCGAAGTGCAGGACGGCGTCGTAGGAGGGGTCCAGCCATTTGGCGGCGTCGCGGATGTCGCCCTCGATGAAGGAAGCGCCGGCCGGGACGCCCTCGCGGAAGCCGGTCGTGAGGTTGTCGAGGACGGCGACCTCGTGCCCCGCGTCCAGCAGGTGCTGCGCGACCACGCTGCCCACATAGCCCGCACCGCCGGTGACCAGGTACTTCCCACTCATGAACTCGCTACCTCTCGCAGTCGCTCAGCCGCGGCTTCCGGCGGCACGTCGTTGATGAACACGTTCATGCCGGACTCGGAACCCGCGAGGAACTTCAGCTTGCCGGAAGTGCGGCGGATGGTGAAAAGCTCGAGGTGGCACGCGAAGTCGTCGCGGCTGACCCCCTCGAACTCCTCCAGGGCGCCGAACGGCGCCTGGTGCCAGGCGGCGATGTACGGCGTGGGCGGCTCGCCCGTGGCGTGCTCCCCGCCCGTGCCTCCGTCGAAGATCCGGTCGAAGCGCCTCAACAGTTCCAGATAGACCTGGGGGAACTCTGTGCGTGCCGCCTCGTCGAGCGCGAGCAGGTCGGGGACGCGCCGCCGGGGATAGAGGTGGACCTCGTAGGGCCAGTGCGCGGCGTACGGCACGAAGGCCACCCAGTGCTCCCCTTCCAGGACCACGCGTTCGCCCGCGAGTTCGCGGGCCACGACCGCGTCGAACAGGTTCTCCCCGCCGGTCGCCTCCCGGTGCGCGGCGAGGGAGCGCAGCATCAGGGCGGTACGCGGGGTGGTGAAGGGGTACGCGTAGATCTGCCCGTGCGGGTGGCCCAGGGTCACGCCGATCTCCGCGCCGCGGTTCTCGAAGCAGAACACCTGCTCCACGGCGGGCAGGTGGGAGAGTTCCGCGGTGCGGTCCGTCCAGGCGTCCAGGACCAGCCCCACCTGCTCCTCGGTCAGGTCGGCGAAGGAGGCGTCGTGGTCGGAGGTGAAGCAGACGACCTCGCAGCGGCCGAAGGGGCCGGCGAGCGAGGGGAATCGGTTCTCGAAGACCACGACGTCGTAGGTGGAGTCCGGGATCTCGCTCAGCCGCCCGTCCCGGGAGGGGCACAGGGGACACTCGTCGGCCGGCGGGTGGTACGTGCGGCCCTGGCGGTGCGAGGCGATCGCGACCCGGTCGCCGAGCAGCACGTCGCGGCGGATGCCGGAGGTCGTGACGGTCCGCTCCAGCGGCCTGCGGTCGACCGTCTCCCGCACGGCGTCGTCGCGCAGGTCGTAGTAGATGAGCTCACGACCGTCGGCCAGCCGGGTCGAGGTCTTCTTCACGTCGGACTCTCCATCTTGAGCCACTCACCAAACAGAACCCAACACACCAAAACACAACTCACCACAATCGTCAACATCACAATCAAACAAAGAGCATCATCAGAAGTGTTCAATTACTGAACGCGGAGGCGTAGGTTCCGCTCTGGATCAGTTCGCAAACGAAGCGAGTTCTCATGCAAACCCCCACATATCTGGCAGCCGGGCTACGACTCCCCACCAACGGGCTCGACTACGCGATTCTCGGGATCTACTTCGTGGTCGTCCTGGGCATCGGCTTCGCCGCCCGCCGCTCCGTGAAGACCAGCCTCGACTTCTTCCTCTCGGGACGCTCCCTGCCCGCCTGGATCACCGGTCTGGCCTTCATCTCGGCCAACCTGGCCGCCACCGAGATCCTGGGCATGGCCGCCAACAGCGCCCAGTACGGCGCCTACACGGTCCACTGGTACTGGATCGGCGCCATCCCGGCGATGGTCTTCCTCGGCCTGGTGATGATGCCCTTCTACTACGGATCCAAGGTCCGCTCGGTCCCCGAGTTCCTGCTGCTCCGCTTCGACAGGTGGGCCCACCTGCTGAGTTCGATCCTGTTCGCGTTCGCCGCGATCCTGATCGCGGGCGTCAACCTCTACGCCCTCGCGATCGTCGTCGAGGCGCTGCTCGGCTGGCCGCAGTGGGTGGCGATCGTCGTCGCCGGCTTCTTCGTCCTCGCGTACATCACCCTCGGCGGTCTCTCGTCCGCGATCTACAACGAGGTGCTGCAGTTCTTCGTGATCCTGGCGGCCCTCATCCCGATCACCGCCCTCGGCCTGAAGAAGGTCGGCGGCTGGGGCGGCCTGACCGACTCCCTGGCCAGGACGCACGGCCACAACTTCGTCACCGCGTGGGGCGGCACCGGCATCGGCAGCGCCAACCCGCTGGGCGCCAACTGGCTGACGATCGTCCTCGGCCTCGGGTTCGTGCTGTCCTTCGGCTACTGGACCACCAACTTCGCCGAGGTACAGCGCGCCCTGTCCGCGAAGAACCTCTCCGCCGCCCGGCGCACCCCGCTGATCGCCGCGTTCCCGAAGATCTTCATCGTCTTCCTGGTGATGATCCCCGGCCTGGTCGCCGCCGTCCTCGTACCGAGGATCGGGACCTCGGGCTCGGACCTGCAGTACAACGACGCGATCCCCTACCTGATGCAGGAGCTGCTGCCCAACGGCGTGCTCGGCATCGCGGTGACCGGTCTGCTGGCGGCGTTCATGGCGGGCATGGCGGCCAACGTGTCGTCCTTCAACACCGTGTTCACCAACGACATCTGGGCGAAGTACGTGGTCAGGGGCCGCGCGGACGGCTACTACGTGAACTTCGGCCGCCTCATCACGGCCGTCGGCGTGCTCGCCTCGATCGGCACGGCCTTCCTGGCCTCGTCGTTCTCCAACATCATGAGCTACCTGCAGACGCTGTTCTCCTTCTTCAACGTGCCGATGTTCGTGGTCTTCGTCGTCGGCATGTTCTGGAAGCGGGCGTCGATGAAGTCCGGCTTCTGGGGCCTGCTCGCGGGCACCACCGCCGCGATGGTGAACTACTTCGTCATCTACAAGCAGGGCATCATCGGCATCCCCTCCGACCAGGGGGCCAACTTCGTCTCGGCGATCGCCGGCTTCGTGGCGGGCGCCGTCGTGATGGCCGCCGTCTCGCTGTTCACCGCGCCGAAGCCCGACGAGGACCTCCAGGGCCTGGTGTACGGCACGCGGTCCCCCGGCATGGCCGAACCCCCCGCCGTGGGCGACGACGCCTGGTACCGCAGGCCCGCCCTGCTCGGCTGGGGCGCCGTCGTCCTCGCCGCCGCCTGCTACGTCCCGTTCTCGCTCTGACCGCGGGAGGATGGAGAGACCATGTCCGAGTACTCCGAGCGTGACGTCCAGCGCGAAGTCACCGATCTGGAGGGGAAGTCCGCGACCGCGGCCCGCCTCTTCGACATCCGCCGCATCATCGGCGGCCTGTTCGTGGTCTACGGCGTCATCGTCATGATCGCGGGTTTCACCGCCTCCGACGCCGCCGTCAAGAAGGCCGAGGGCGTCAACATCAACCTGTGGACCGGCCTGGGCATGCTGCTGCTCGGCCTGTTCTTCCTGGCCTGGCTGAAGCTGCGCCCGACGGTACCGCCGCCGGCGGACGCGCCGTCCGAGGACGGCCGGGCGGACGAGCGGCCGTCCGAGTAGCGGACGCCCTGCCCGGCGTCCGCCGGCCGGACGGCACGGCCCCGCGCCCGCCGGCACCCGGGGCCGGCGCCATCACGGTGGCACCGGCCCCGCCGTCCCTCACCCCCTCACCGCGGCCCGCCCTCCCGCGGCACGGTGTGGCGCACCGGGCCCGCCCGGTCCAGCAGCCCCGTGCGGGCCGCGAGCGCCGCCGCCTCCAGACGCGACCCCACCCCCAGCTTCATCAGGACCCGCTGCACATGGGTGCGGGCCGTCGAGGGCGCTATGCCCATGCCGGCCGCGATCAGCCGGGTGTCCTCGCCGTCCGCGACCCGCACCAGGACCTCCACCTCGCGCGGTGTGAGCATCTCCAGCAGCCGCTGGCCCTCGTCGTCCGGCTGGGCCGCCGGATGGAGCAGCTCGCCGAACGCCCCCTGCAGCAGTTGCGGCGCCACGGCCGCCTCACCCGCCCGCGCCTTCATGATCGCCCGCTCGACCCCCTCGATGCGCTCGTCGTGGCGCACATAGCCCGAGGCGCCCGCGGCGAACGCGGCCGCGATGCCGCGCGGACTCGGCACCGGGCCGAGGACCAGCACCGCCACCTGCGGCCGTTCCCGCTTGATGCGCACCACCGGGTCGAAGACCCCCGGCTCGGCGGGCGTCGCCGTCCCCAGCAGGCACACCTCCGGTGCCCTGGCGATCACCAGGTCCGCCGCGCCCGCGGCGGGCGCAGCAGCGGCCAGCACCCGGTGCCCCCGCAGCTTCAGCGCCGAGGCCAACGCCTCGGCCAGCAGCCGGTGGTCGTCGACCACCATCAGCCGCACTCCCATCGAGCAACCCCCCAGTCCGCCCACGGACGCCCCCTGTGGACGTCCACGGTCCCGCACGGACAGACGCCCCCCGGCGCGCCCCCTGCCTGCACTGCCCCCGGAAGCTACACGCTTGTTCGACGTTGCGCTGCCCCTACTGGTGAGAAGTGCCCCGGATTACCGAAATCCAGCCCTTTCGCGCCTGATGAGGAATACGCGAAAGGCCCCGCCCCTGAACTGGAGCGGGACCTTCGTGTGCGCGCCCCGCGCGCTACTTCGCGCCGAAGCCGAGCGCCGTGTACTGCTTCTGGTCCGCCGAGTACGGCTTGCTGACCAGATCCTTGCCGAAGAACAGCCGCCCGTCGGTGTAGAGCAGCTCGGACGACTTCGGCACCATGCTGCTGATGGCGCTGAGCACGGTCTGCGCGGCCGGGGTCTCCAGCAGCTTCGTCTGCTTCAGCGTCGTGCCGTCGACCGAGACGACCTGCGAGCCCTTGTCGTACGGGCCGTCCTTGTAGGCCAGGATGTTCCCGCCGTCCATCCGGATCGGGAAGATCTCGTACCCGTCGCCGGCGTCGATCTTGTCACCGGTGGTCTTCCCGTTGGCCAGCGAGAACGCGATGATCTCGTTGGTCTGGCTGTAGTCGCCCGATCCGTCGTGCTGCTTGGTCGGGACGTACAGCTTGTCGTTGCCGACCGCGATCGCATGGCAGTCATGGACCTTGTTGACGCCGCAGTCGTGCTCGTACTGGCCGTCCGCCAGCGTGATCTTCGTGCGCAGCTTGCCGCTGTCGTCCAGCGAGAAGACGTCCGTGACACCGGAGGCGGTGACCTCGCCCGAGTCCACGCCGAAGACGACCGGCTTGGTGGAGATGACCTTGGCGTTGTCGATGCCGCTGGGGAGCTTGTACGTCCACTTGACGGCGCCGCTCTTCTGGTCGAGCAGCTGCACCTCGTAGGTCTCGTTGCCGTAGTCGCCGCACTTGCGCACCGCGACCAGCTGCTCGCCGCCCGCGTAACCGACGTCCTCGCACGCGCCGACCTTGGGCTGCCACAGGACCTTGCCGGTGGTCACGTCGAAGGCGGCGCCGCCGTCGTAGCCACCGCCGACCGCGACCGTGCTGCCGCTGATCGAGACCTCGTCGAACGCGATCGGACTGCCGCCGTTGGAGACCGACTTGGTCCACAGCTTCTTGCCGGTGGCGACCTCGAACGCGGTGATGTCGCTGCACGGCTTGCGGTCGCTCGCGCCCGAGCGTGCGCCGGACTCGCTGACCACCGCGGTGATGCCGGAGGAGGTGATCTCCGGGGAGGCCGCGCACGTCTGCCCGTTCAGCGGCAGCGTCCACTTGGCCGCGCCGGTGTCCGGGTCGTAGCCGACGATCTTGCCGATGCCGGCCTTCGCGTAGACGGAGTCGGTGAGCCAGGAGCCGGCGACGCTGTCGATCTCCTGCTTGTCCGTGATCGCCGGCGCGGGCAGCTGGAAGAGGACCTTGCCGCTGGGGTCGGACGGGACCTTCTCCTTGGCACCGCCGGAGCCGCCGGTACCGCCGGAGCCGCCCTTGGAGCCGTTGCCGCCGCTCGTGCCGGAGGCGGAGTGCTTGTCCTCGCCCTTGCCGGACGAGCTGTTGGCATACCAGACACCGCCGCCGACGATCAGCGCGATGGCGGCCACCGCCGCGACGATGATCCACACCTGGGCGCCGGGCCCCTTGCGCCCGCCCTGCGCGGCCTGCGGCTGCATGGGGAGCGTCGGCCCCTGCGGATAGCCGTAACCGGGCTGGCCGTAAGCGGGCTGCTGCGGGTAGCCGTACGGCTGCTGCGGCGCCGCGGGAGGCGGGGTCTGCGGCTGCGGGTAGCCGTACCCCGGGCCCTGCGCGGGTGGCGGCGGCGTCTGGGGAGGCGTCGCCGGGGGCGGGGGCGGCGTCTGGGGCGCGCCGAACCCACCCGGGGGCGGGCTCTGCGGGGCGCCGAAGCCGCCGGGGTTGGGGTATCCCCTGCTCGAACTCTGTTGAGAGCTTGGGGAAGGGTCCTGCGGGGCGCCGAAGCCGCCCGGCGGCGGCTGGTTGGGGGGCGGGGGCGGCTGGCTCATGACGTGACTACCTCGAAGGACGGAAGGACGGTGGGCGGGAACACGGGAGTCGGCGGCCGGGTCACTTGCCGTAGGCCAGCATCAGCTTCTCCTTCGACTGGGTGCTGCCCGACAGCCGGGTCGTGGAGATGTAGAAACGCCCGTCCACGTAGTCGATGGCCTTGGAGAAGAAGCTGCTCTCGATCTGCGCGGCGCCCGAGGGGTTCTGCAGCAGCTTGGTCGTGGTGTGGGCGGTGCCGCCCGTGGCGATGGAGACGATCTGGCCGCCGGCGTCGTACGACGGCTCGACATAGGCGATCAGGTTGGTGCCGTCCGTCTTCAGCGGCAGCATCGACTCGTCCGCCGGGGACTTCACCCGCCACTTCTCCTTGCCCGTGTCGAGGCTGATCGCGACGATCTCGTTCGGGCCGGTCTTCGCCTCGGTCGGCAGGTACAGGGTGGTGGCGTCGGCCACCGCGCCCGTGCAGCCCTGCAGATCGCGGTCGAGGATGGCCCAGCCGCACTCGGGCGCGAAGGACTCGTTGACGTCGACCTGGGAGCGCAGCGAGCCGTCGTTCTTCAGCGTGGAGACGTTCCACTGCTTCTTGTCCTCGTTGGTGAGGTACAGGACCACGGGGTCGACGGAGTACGTGCGTGCGACGGTCCAGCCCTTGGGTATCTTCCTGGTCCACTTGGCCTTGCCGGTCGCGGGGTCCAGTTCCTGCACCTCGTCGTGGGCGTTCGACCCGCCGGCGTCGCAGGACGCGACGGAGATGATCCGGGCGCCGCCCGCGAACGCGGTCGGGAAGCACGCCGAGCCGTACCGCTGCTTGTCCCACAGCTTCTTGCCGGTGGCGACGTCGTAGGCGGTGCCGGACTGCGAGCGGCCGACCATCAGCGTCTTTCCGGTGACGGTGAGATCGATGGTGAGCGTACTGTCGAACAGGTCGCCCTCGGCGACCTGCGCGCTCCAGCCCTTCTTGCCGGTGCCGAGGTCGATCTGCTGGAGCTGGTTGCACTTGGCGTTGTCGCTGACGCCGCTCATATAGGCGACGACGACCTTGTCGCCGGCCGTCTTCTGCGGGGTGACCGCGCAGATCTTCTGCGGGAAGGTGATCGGGTCCCAGGTGGGGTTGCCGTTGCCGATGTTGTAGGCGAAGACCTGCTTGTAGGCGGCCTTCACCGCCGCCTTGCCGGTGATCCACATGCTGGGGGCGTCGGCGCCGGAACCGGGCGCGTCGGGCGCCTCCTTGTACCACAGGACCTTCGCCTCACCGGCCTTGCGGCCCTCGTTGAGGTTCTCCGGGTCCTCGCCGCCGTTGCCGCTGCCGTCGCCCGGGTCCACCGGGGACGACGCCGTCGAGGACGGCTGGGCGCTGTGGCTCTTGCCGGCGACGGGCTTCTCGTCCCCGCCACCGCCGCCGGCGACCGCGTACACGGTGCCGCCTATGACGGCCAGCGCGGCGACCGCGGCGCCAACGGCCAGCGCGGGCTTGCCCTTGAAGGGGTTCCCGGAGCCGCCGCCGGGCGGCGGGGTGGGGGCACCGGGATACGGGGACGGCTGCTGCGGGTAGCCGTAGCCGGGCTGGGGCGTGGCGTAGGGGCCGGGCTGCTGGGCGTACGGGCCGGGCTGGCCGTAGGGACCGGGCTGCGCGTACGGGCCGGAGGGCTGCTGCGGATAGCCGTACCCCGGCTGCGGCGGCCCCGGTGGCTGGGTGGGCGGCGGAGGCGGCGCGGGCGGCGGTGTGGCCTGCCGTGGATCCTGCGGCGCTCCGAAGCCGCCCTGCGGCGGCTCGTTGGGCGGCTGAGTCATCAGCGCGTTCCCCCCTGTTGACTGATGTGTCCCCCGCCCGTGGTGCTCGAATCCGCCACGCCGGTGGTGCTCAGAGTGTTCTCAGACGGCCCTTTCTACCACTGCGAAGCCCTCGAAAACGGGGCCGGTACCACCCCTGTTCCCAAGGGAGGACCGGCCCGTGATGCCCTCGTTACGCCTGGGGGGTCTGGGGGGCATCCCCCCAGAAAACCTGCACGCGCCCTTCACTCCGCGTGCGCGCCGTCCACCGAACGCCTAGGCGTCGTCGGCGAGTTCCAGCCAGCGCAGCTCCAGCTCCTCGCGCTCGCCGACCAGTTCACGCAGCTCCGCGTCCAGCGCGGCGACCTTCTCGAAGTCCGTCGCGTTCGCGGCGATTTGCTCGTGCAGTCTGGTCTCCCGCTCGGAGATCTTGTCCAACTGCCGCTCGATCCGCTGGAGTTCCTTCTTGGCGGCGCGGGCGTCGGCGGCGGACGCCGCGGGCTTGCCGGCCGCGGGTGCGGGTGCCGCGGCCGCGGCGGCCGCCTCCTCCATGCGGTGGCGCCGCTCCAGGTACTCGTCGATACCGCGGGGCAGCATGCGCAGCGTGGCGTCACCGAGGAGGGCGTACACCGTGTCCGTGGTCCGCTCGACGAAGAACCTGTCGTGCGAGATCACGACCATGGAGCCGGGCCAGCCGTCGAGGAGGTCCTCGAGCTGGGTGAGGGTCTCGATGTCGAGGTCGTTGGTGGGCTCGTCGAGGAAGAGGACGTTGGGCTCGTCCATCAGGAGGCGCAGGAGCTGCAGGCGCCGGCGCTCACCGCCGGACAGGTCCCCCACCGGGGTCCACTGCTTCTCCTTGCCGAAGCCGAAGGTCTCGCACAGCTGGCCGGCGGTCATCTCGCGCCCCTTGCCGAGGTCGACGCGGTCGCGGACCCGCTGCACGGCCTCCAGGACCCGCCACGCGGGGTCGAGTTCCACGACCTCCTGCGAGAGGTAGGCGAGCCTGACGGTCTTGCCGACGGCGATCCGGCCGCCGGCGGGCTGCCGCTCGCCCTCGCTGCGCGCGGCGTCGGCCATGGCGCGCAGCAGCGAGGTCTTGCCGGCGCCGTTGACGCCGACCAGGCCGACGCGGTCGCCGGGGCCGAGCTGCCAGGTGACGTGCTTGAGCAGCACCTTGGGACCCGCCTGCACGGTGACGTCCTCAAGGTCGAACACCGTCTTCCCGAGCCGCGACGACGCGAACCTCATCAGCTCGCTGCGGTCCCGGGGCGGCGGCACGTCCTGGATCAGCTCGTTGGCGGCCTCGATGCGGAAGCGGGGCTTGGAGGTGCGGGCGGGCGCGCCGCGCCGCAGCCAGGCCAGCTCCTTCCTGACCAGGTTCTGCCGCTTGACCTCCTCGGTGGCGGCGATGCGCTCGCGTTCGGCGCGGGCGAAGACGTAGTCGGAGTACCCGCCGTCGTACTCGTGGACCGTGGCCCGCTGCACGTCCCACATCCGGGTGCACACCTGGTCCAGGAACCACCGGTCGTGGGTGACGCACACGAGCGCGGAGCGGCGCTCGCGCAGATGCCCGGCGAGCCAGGCGATGCCCTCGACGTCGAGGTGGTTGGTGGGCTCGTCGAGGACGATCAGGTCCTGCTCGGCGATGAGCAGCTTGGCCAGCGCGATACGGCGCCGCTCGCCACCGGACAGCGGGCCGATGACGGTGTCGAGCCCCTGCGGGAACCCGGGCATGTCGAGCCCGCCGAACAGCCCGGTGAGCACGTCCCTGATCTTGGCGTTGCCCGCCCACTCGTGGTCGGCCATGTCCCGGATGACCTCGTGGCGGACGGTGGCGGACGAGTCGAGGGAGTCGTGCTGGGTGAGCACGCCCAGGCGCAGCCCGCCGGAGTGGGTGACGCGGCCGGAGTCGGCCCCCTCCAGCTTGGCGAGCATCCGGATCAGGGTGGTCTTGCCGTCGCCGTTGCGTCCGACGACCCCGATCCGGTCCCCTTCGGACACGCCGAGCGAGACGCCGTCGAGCAGGGTACGGGTGCCGTACACCTTGCTGACGTTCTCGACATTGACCAGGTTGACGGCCATTTCACTCCTGCGCACGGGGATCGGATCAGCCTTCAAGCGTAGGGCCTCCGGGAGGGGATGCGGGCGGCGAGGTGATCGTCACTCTTTGTGGTGACGTGATGGCTGATCGGCGGCTACGGTGGGAATCAGGCCGCAAGGATCCCGTCCATGGGAGGAACCATGATCGCCGAGTCCACCGAGCAGTCTCGCTGGCCGATGCCGCCGATGGACGGTTACACCGTGGACGACCTGTTCGCGCTTCCGGATCTCCCGCCGCACACCGAGCTGATCGACGGGAGTCTGGTCTTCGTGAGCCCGCAACGCCGCTTTCACGGCAACATGGTCGACCTGCTGGTCAGCGGCCTACGTGACGGCCTGCCCGCCGAATTCAGGGTCAGCCGGGAGATGACCGTCGTTCTGGACAGGCGCAACGGACCCGAGCCCGACGTCAGCGTGGTGCGGGCGGACGCAATCACCGATGACGACCAGACGAGCTACCAGGCGAAGGATGTCGTCCTGGCCGTCGAGGTCGTGTCCCCGGACTCCGAATCCCGTGACCGAACGACCAAGCCGCAGAAGTACGCCGCAGCCGGGATCCCGCACTACTGGCTGGTGGAAAGGGCGGGCCAGGACAATCACCCGGTCGTGCAGGTCTACGAACGCGGCGAAACGACCGGCACGTACGCGCTGACCGGCATCTATCACGAGCACGTCAAGGTCAGCGTGCCGTACGACATCGACATCGACCTGACCGCCATCGAAAAGCTCTGAGCTGTTGATCGCGTCACCCGGCCGCGCCCCGCCCCCGTCCCGCCCGCTCCACCAGCAGCCAGCCCGCGAGCGTCATCAGCACGGCCGCGGGCGCGGTGACGCGGACGGCTATCAGCAGTGCCGTACGGCCCTCCAGGAGTCCCCCGAAGCCGACCATCGACAGGCCGAGCACCCCGAAGAGGCACAGGGTGACGCCGAGCGCGGAAGCGGGTCCCGCCCAGGCGCGCGGCGCACTCGACTCCCGTGCTCCCGAGGGTTTTTCGGCGCGCCGGAAGACGGCCACCAGGACCCCGGTGAGCGTCGCGGCGGCCGTGATCCGCAATGGTACCTGTATCCACCACGCACCCGAACCGGGCTCCGGCAGCCGGGCGCCCGCGGCGAGCAGCGCGCCGTAGACGCCGAGCATCGCCGTGAGGTGCCACAGGAACGCCGTCATGGAGACGCCGTTGGCGGCCACGACCGTGCGCCACACGCGTGGCCGCCGCAGCCACCGCGCGGCGGGGGCGCGCAGCAGTTCCACCGCCCCGACGAGCCACAGCCCGTGGCACAGCAGCGCGAGCGTGGGCGGCGCCATGTTGGAGACCTTCTCCCCGGGCATCCCGACCATCGACAGCGGGTACGGCCCGCAGGCCACCAGCAGCGCGGCACCCGCGAGCCCGGCCCCGGCCAGGAGGTACGGCCGGCTCAGCCTTCCGTCCGCCCGCAGGAACCCCAGCTGGTGGACGGCGAGCCAGACGAAGGCGAAGTTCAGGAACTCCACGTAGGGCACGCCCAGGCCGAAGCGGAGCAGGTCGACGGCCGCGGCGGCGGCGAGCAGCATTCCGAGCGCGCCCCACCCCCATCGCTCGTGCAGCCTCAGCAGCGGCGGCGTGCAGGCGACCATCGCGAGATAGATCCCCACGAACCACAGCGGCTGCGCGACCAGCCGCAGGCTGATGTCGAGCAACCCGCCGCCGTGCCCGCTCAGTTGGAGGACGAGCGCCACTACGCCCCACACGGCGACGAAGACGACGGTCGGCCGCAGCAGCCGCTGCAGCCGGGCGCGCAGGAAGACCGCGTAGGGCCGCGCGGTCCGGCGGCCGAGCGAGCGCACCGAGAGGGCGTGGGAGAAGCCGCCGACGAAGAAGAACACCGGCATGACCTGGAACACCCAGGTCAGCAGCTGGAGCCGGGGCTGCAGGGCGAGCAGGTTCCCCACCCGGGCATGCCCGTCGGCGCCCACGGACACGGCCGCCATCAGCCAGTGCCCGAGCACGACGGTACCGAGCGAGGCGACCCGCAGCAGATCGACGAAACGGTCGCGGGACGCGGGTGTGGCGGCGGCGAGGTCGCTGGGTCTCATGGGGGTACGGTCGCGCGGACACACGGGGAGGCGTCAGCGCACTCGTACTCACATCGCTCCTGAGTACGTTTCCCTCGGACCCGGTGCGGGGCCGGCGGGCTCAGAGGACGGTGGCCCCCGGTGCCGGGGACGGTGCCACGCGCGCGGTCCGGCAGGTGCCCGACGCCGCCAGGGAGCCGGCGATCCGCTCGGCGGCGGCCGCGTCCGGTGCGAGGAACGCCGTCGTGGGCCCCGACCCGGACACCAGCGCCGCGAGCGCGCCCGCCGAGCGCCCCGCGGCCAGCGTGTCCGCCAGCTCCGGGAACAGCGACAGCGCCGCCGGCTGCAGGTCGTTGGAGACCGCCGCCGCGAGCGCCGCGGCGTCCCCCTTGGCCAGCGCGTCCAGCAGGTCCTGCGAGGCCACCGGCCCGGGGACCGGCACGCCCTCGGCCAGCCGGTCGAACTCCCGGAACACCGCCGGGGTCGACAGCCCCCGCCCGGCCATCGCGAACACCCAGTGGAAGGTCCCGCCGACCTCCAGCGACTCAAGGCGCTCGCCCCGCCCGGTGCCCAGCGCCGCCCCGCCCACCAGGCTGAACGGCACATCACTGCCCAACTCGGCGCAGATGTCGAGGAGTTCCTCGCGGGAGGCTCGCGTGTCCCACAACCTGTCGCACGCCACCAGCGCGCCCGCGCCGTCCGCGCTGCCGCCGGCCATGCCGCCGGCGACGGGGATGTCCTTGGCGATGTGGATGTGCACGGCCGCGTCGAGCCCGCGGCGTCCGGCGAGCGTCAGCGCCGCCCGCGCCGCCAGGTTCGTCCGGTCGAGCGGCACCTGCGCGGCGTCCGGCCCCGAGCAGGTGACGCGCAGTTCGTCGGCCGGGGTCACGGTGATCTCGTCGTAGAGGCCGACGGCGAGGAAGACGTTCGCCAGGTCGTGGTAGCCGTCGGGGCGGGCGCCGCCCACCGCGAGCTGCACATTGACCTTGGCCGGGACGCGTACGGTCACGCTCACTGCCGGTCCGACTCCTTGTCCTTCGCGATGCGGTCGTCCGCCGTGCGGGGTTCTGCCGTGCGGTGCTCTGCCGTGCGGTGCTCTGCCATCCGGTTCTCCGCGATGCGGGCGAACTCCTCGACCGTCAGGGACTCACCGCGCGCCTGCGGTGAGAGACCGGCGGCGACGATCGCGGCCTCGGCCGCGGCGGCCGAGCCGGCCCACCCCGCGAGCGCGGCCCGCAGCGTCTTGCGCCGCTGCGCGAAGGCCGCGTCCACGACGGCGAACACCTCCTCCTTCGAGGCGGTGGTCCTGACCGGCTCGGCCCGCCGGACCAGCGAGACGAGTCCGCTGTCGACGTTGGGCGCGGGCCAGAAGACGGTGCGCCCGATGGCTCCGGCGCGCTTGACGTCCGCGTACCAGTTGGCCTTGACGGACGGCACCCCGTACACCTTCGACCCGGGTGCGGCGGCGAGCCGGTCGGCGACCTCGGACTGCACCATCACCAGCGTCCGCTCGATGCTCGGGAAGGTGTCGAGCATGTGCAGCAGGACGGGCACGGCGACGTTGTACGGCAGGTTCGCGACGAGCGCGGTGGGGGCGGGGCCCGGCAGCTCGCGCACATGCAGGGCGTCGGAGTGCACCAGCGCGAACCGCTCGGCGCGCTCGGGCATCCGCGCGGCGATGGTCGCGGGCAGTGCCGCCGCCAGGACGTCGTCGATCTCGACGGCGGTGACGCGCTCGGCGACCTCCAGCAGCGCCAGCGTCAGCGACCCGAGCCCGGGACCCACCTCCACCACCACGTCGTCGGGGCGCACCTCGGCGGTGCGCACGATGCGCCGCACGGTGTTGGCGTCGATGACGAAGTTCTGGCCGCGCTGCTTGGTGGGGCGTACGCCGAGGGCCGCCGCCAGTTCACGGACGTCGGCGGGCCCCAGGAGGGCGTCGGAGGTGGGGCTGCTCACGGACCAAGGGTACGGGGCGGCGCGGGACGGTCGCGCAGGCGTGGGGCCGGCCCGGGCGCCCGGCGCCGGTCACCGGTACAGCCGCGACCCGCAGTGCGGCCAGGGGCCGGCCCCCTGCCGCACGTACAGCTTCTTCGCGCGGTACGTCTGCTCCGTGGCCGGAGCGTCCTGCGGCCGTCCGGACCCGCCGAGCCTGTGCCAGGTGTGCCGGTCGAACTGGTAGAGGCCCCCGTAGGTGCCGGACGCGTCCACCGCGCGCGGCCGGCCCCCGGACTCGCAGGCCGCGAGCGCCTCCCAGTTCAGGTGCTCCGCGCCCCGCACCGAGTCGGGGTGCGGCTTGGTGCCCACCCGCACCAGCTGGGTCCGTGGCTCCCGCACCACCTCCGCCCCGATCCGCCGGGGCTTCTGCCTGACGCCGTTGACGGTGCGCAGGGAGTACGTGATGCGGCGGGTGCCCGGCTGCCCGGCCCGGGCCACCACCTCCGTGCCCCGGAACAGGGTCGGGTCGTTCCTGCGGCGCACGCGGAACGGGATGGGCTCCTCGCGGTACTCCTTGGAGCCGGTGATCCGCAGCACGGTCACCGTCTGCCCGTCGCGCGGGAAGCTCCCCGGTGCCACCGAGAGCGCGTCCTGCCCGCGCAGCGCGACCCCGGCCTCCGCGACGGCCTCCTGGACGGTCGCCGCGTTGGTGCGGATCGTGCGGGCCCGCCCGTCCGCCATGACCGTCACCGTGCGCTCGGTGCGGACGTCCAGCACGAGCCCCTCGCGGCCGATCCGCCGGGAGCGCGAGGCCGACACGTACGCGCCCTCCGCGCGCACCCCGAGCTGCCGGAGCGCGCCGGCCACCGTCTGCGCGGTCGTCCACACCTGGCGCCGCTGCCCGTCGAGGGTGAGCTGCACCGGGCGTCCGTAGCGTACGGCGACCTCGTCGCCGCTCATGAGCGGGGTGCCGGGCGCGGGCGCGACGACGTCGTGCGCGCCCACCGCCACGCCCTCCTCGGCGAGCAGCTCGCGCACGTCGTCGGCGAAGGTGTGCAGCGCGCGGGGCCTGCCGTCGACGGTCAGTTCGACCGCCTTGTCCTTGGCCACGAACGCGGTGGTGCCGCCCGCGAGGAAGGCGACGACCAGTGCCTGGGGGAGGAGACGGCGCACGGCCGGGGGACGGGCGCCGCCCTTCCCGCGCCGCGCCGCGTGCCGGGCCTGGGCGCGCCCTCCGGTGCGGGGGGCGCGGCCCTCCTGCTCCGCGCGCTCCACGAGCGGGCCCGCCGTCCGTGCGGCGCGCGCCGCGCGGGCCCGCACCTCGTACGCGGGCCGGTAGGTGTCCCGGTAGGCCCGGCCGTACGGCTCGCGGTCCTCGTACGGCGGGACGGGGCCGGACGCCCCGTGCGGCGAGTACTGCCGGTTGCTCACGACGCCACACTCCAGAGAGGGTCCGAGACGGGAGACCAGAACCTAGCGGCTGACCGTCACTCTCCAAAGCAACGCGGCTACGCGGTGTCGCGACACGGCCCCGTGCGGCGGCAGGGACCCGGCGGGGGATCGTTGCGGTTCAGTAATCGAAGACGCGTGCCGTGTTCGCCCCGACGGCCGCCGCCAGCGCGTCCTCCTCGACGCCCTTCACCGCGGCCATCGCGCGGACCGTGACCGGAACGAGGTACGGCGCGTTCGGCCGTCCGCGATAGGGAGCGGGGGTCAGGAAGGGCGCGTCGGTCTCCACGAGGACGAGGCCGAGGGGCGCCACGGCGAGCGCGTCGCGCAGCGGCTGCGCGTTCTTGAAGGTCACGTTGCCCGCGAACGACATGAAGTACCCGGCGCTCGCGCAGACCTCGGCCATCGCCGCGTCGCCCGAGAAGCAGTGGAAGACGGTCCGCTCGGGCGCGCCCTCCTCCCGCAGGATGCGCAGGACGTCGGCGTGGGCGTCACGGTCGTGGATGACCAGCGCCTTGCCGTGCCGCTTGGCGATCTCGATGTGCGCGCGGAAGGAGTACTCCTGGGCGGCCTTGCCCTCGGGGCCCGTGCGGAAGGAGTCGAGTCCGGTCTCGCCGACGCCCTTGACGTGCGGGAGGGCGGCGAGGCGGTCGATCTCGGCGAGCGCCTCGTCCAGCGCCGCGTCCCCGCCCGGCTCCCGCACGCCCTGCCGCGACCGGCCTCCCGCCCCAGCGGGCTGGGAGGTGCCCCCAGGGTCCCCGTGCACGATGCGCGGCGCCTCGTTGGGGTGCAGCGCCACCGTGGCGTGCACGGCGTCGTACGCGGCGGCCGTCTCGGCGGCCCAGCGCGAGCCCTTCACGTCGCAGCCCACCTGGACGACCGTGGTCACGCCGACCGACGCGGCCTTGGCGAGGGCCTCCGCCACCGTCCCGGACTGCATGTCGAGGTGGGTGTGCGAGTCGGCGACGGGCACGCGGAGGGGTTCGGGAAGGGGCGGCGGGACGTTCTTGCCGGACTCTGGGGAAGGCATGCCCCGATCCTACGAAAGGGGCGGGCCGCACCCCGTCCGGGACGGCCCGGCCCCGGCGCTCACCCCGCCTTGCGGTGGTGGAACGGGTGCAGCAGGTCCGAGAGGTGCCAGTGCTGGTGCCCCCCGGGCTCCGCGGGTTCCGTCCGCGGCGCGTCGGCGCCGTCCGCGACCGGCTGCGGCGCCCGGCGGTGCGGCCGGTGCAGGGAGTTCTGCGCGGAGGAGACCTGGCCGGGGCGCATGATGCGCAGTATGTGGCTGTCGCAGTTCCCGCAGGTGGGCCGGCTCAGCGGCGAGGGCACGACCTGGCCGCCCGCCACGTACATCACGAACTCGTTGCCGTCCCCGTCCAGATGGTGCTCTATCTCGTACGACTGCTCCCAGCCGTGCCCGCATCGCATGCAGGCGAAGGAGTAGGACTCGTGGACGACGGCGGTCGCCGCACCCCGGTCGGTCCGCGCGATGTCGGGACCGGGTGCCGCGCCGCGGCCGGTCCCCCCTGCGATCTCACTCATGCCGCTCTCCTCTTGTCCTCCGGACAAGCGCCCGCGCGGGGCGGGGATCCCCCTGAATCCCGCGGGTCCCGCTGCGGGCGGGGACGGGTGTGTCCCCTCTCCCTCAGTGGACGCCGTCACCAGCGCGAACGCAGCAAGCCCTGTCGAGTGTTGGAGGCGATTTGGACTTCGCTTGCCCAAGGGGTCCCGGTCACGGCGCACGGCTTTGCCTTCCACGGCAGCCCTTTGCCCACCCATGGGGCGCACGCTCATGGGAGATGCACCCTGCTCAGCGGGGGTGTGAGCCCCCCGCGAGCCACCCGGGCGCCGGGGTGCGACCCGTTCCGTTCCGCGGCCGCCGCCGGGCCGGGGCGGGTCGCGGAGCGTCCGCCGGAGACGGGGCGGCGCTCACCGGGACCCGTCGGCGTTCTTCGCGGCAACGACCGCGTCGAAGACCTCCCGCTTCGGCAGGCCCGCCTCCGCGGCCACCGCCGCGATCGCCTCCTTGCGCCGCTCCCCGGCCTCCTCCCGCGCCCGTACCCGCCGCACCAGCTCGGCCGCGTCCGGTTCCCCGGCGGCCCTCTCCCCGATCCCCTCCACGACGACGGTGATCTCGCCCCGCACACCCTCCGCGGCCCACTCCGCCAGCTCGCCCAGGGGGCCGCGCCTGACCTCCTCGTACGTCTTGGTCAGCTCGCGGCACACCGCGGCCCGGCGCGTGGCGCCGAACACCTCGGACATGGCGGCGAGGGTCGCCGCCAGCCGGTGCGGCGCCTCGAAGAAGACCATCGTGCGCCGCTCCTCGCCAACCTCGCGCAGCCGCGACAGCCGCTCGCCCGCCTTGCGGGGCAGGAACCCCTCGAAGCAGAACCGGTCGACGGGCAGCCCCGACAGCGCGACCGCGGTGAGCACCGCGGACGGCCCCGGCACGGCGGTGACCCTGATCTCCTTCTCGACGGCGGCGGCGACCAGCCGGAACCCGGGGTCGGACACGGACGGCATCCCCGCGTCCGTCACGAGCAGCACGCGGGCGCCCCCGGCCAGGGCCTCGACCAGCTCGGGGGTGCGGGCCGACTCGTTGCCCTCGAAGTACGACACGACGCGCCCGGCCGGCTGCACGCCCAGCGCCTGGGTGAGGCGCCGTAGCCGGCGGGTGTCCTCGGCGGCGATCACATCGGCGGTGGCCAGCTCCTGCGCGAGCCGCGGCGGCGCGTCCTCGATGTCCCCGATGGGGGTGCCGGCGAGGACCAGGGTTCCGGGCGTTACTGTCACGTTTCCATCCTCCCAGGCGCCATGCACGGGACTCACACAGACGTGTTCCCTACGATGGCGCGGTGACCAGTACCGCGTCCTCCACGGACACCCGGCAGGGCCAGGCCACCGAAGACCAGCCGCCGTCCTGGCACCAGAGGCTGCTCCGTTTCGGATACACGGGGCGCCCGAGAGGCGACGTCCGCGACCGGCTGGTGCCGCCGTTCAGCGAGCCCGGCCCACGCCTGTGGGCGGCGATCGGCCTGAGCAAGGAGGTCACCGACCGCATCACGCGCTGGTCGGCCTGGGGCGGCCCGCTGCTCGTGACCCTCGTGGCCGGGCTGCTGCGGTTCTGGAACCTGGGCAGCCCGCGGTCGGTGATATTCGACGAGACGTACTACGCCAAGGACGCCTGGACGCTCGTCCACAACGGATACGAGGCGAACTGGGCGAAGAACGCCAACGAGCTGGTCCTCCAGCACCACGGCCATGTCGCGATCCCCACGGACGCCGCGTACGTGGTGCATCCGCCGGTCGGCAAGTACGTCATCGGGCTCGGCGAACTGGTCTTCGGGTTCAACCCGTTCGGCTGGCGCTTCATGACGGCCCTGCTCGGCACGCTGGCGGTGCTGCTGCTGTGCCGCATCGGCCGCCGCCTGTTCCGCTCGACCTTCCTGGGCTGCCTGGCGGGCGCGCTGCTTGCGGTGGACGGCCTGCAGTTCGTGATGAGCCGCACCTCGCTGCTCGACGGCGTCCTGGAGTTCTTCGTGCTGGCGGCCTTCGGCGCTCTGCTCGTCGACCGGGACAGAGCACGCGCACGGCTGGCGGCGGCGCTGCCGGCGGACGCGGACGGCCGGGTGCGCCCCGACGCGTACACGGCGGAGACGACCCGCTTCGGCCTCCGCCCCTGGCGCTGGCTGGCGGGCCTGCTGCTCGGCCTGGCGATCGGCACCAAGTGGAACGGCCTCTACGTCCTGGCGGCCTTCTGTGTGATGGCGGTCCTGTGGGACGTGGGGGCGCGCCGGGTCGCGGGTGCCCGCCGCCCGTACCTGACGGTCCTCAAGCGCGACACGGGCCTGGCGTTCCTGGCGACGGTCCCGGTCGCGCTGGCCGTCTACCTCGCCTCCTGGACCGGCTGGATCCTGTCGCCCGCCGACGGCTCCGGCGGCTACTTCCGCAACTGGGCGGCCACCGACGGCAAGGGCGGCCACTTCACCTTCCTGCCCGACTGGCTGCGCAGCCTGTGGCACTACGAGCACGAGGTCTACCTGTTCCACGTCCACCTGTCGTCACCGCACACGTACCAGTCGAATCCGTGGAGCTGGATCGTGGCGGGCCGCCCGGTCTCGTACTTCTACGAGTCCCCGTCCCCGGGCGAGGCCGGCTGTCCCGCGGACGCGGGCGAGAAGTGCGCACGCGAGGTCCTCGCGATCGGCACACCGCTGCTGTGGTGGGCGGCCTGCTTCGCGATCCTGTACGTCCTGTGGCGGTGGGCGCTGCGCCGCGACTGGCGGGCCGGGGCGATCGCCTGCGGCATCGCGGCCGGCTATCTGCCCTGGTTCCTGTACCAGGAGCGCACGATCTTCTACTTCTACGCGGTCGTCTTCGTCCCGTTCCTGTGCCTGGCGGTCGCCATGATGATCGGCGGCATCCTGGGCCCGCCCGGATCGACCGAACGCCGCCGGGTCGTGGGAGCGGCGGGCGCGGGCGTCCTGGTCCTGCTGATCGCCTGGAACTTCATCTACTTCTGGCCGCTGTACACGGGCACGACGATCCCGATCGAGCAGTGGCGGTCGCGGATGTGGCTGGACACCTGGATCTAGCCGTCCGGCGCGGCCCCCCGCCCGGGCGCGGCGTCCGGCCGCGGGCCCGGGCGGAGGTCTCCCGCTCCCCGTCTCAGGTGCCGCCGTCGGTCGGCATGGTCGGCTGCTCCATCGGCATGGTCGGCTGCTCGGTGGGCATGGTCGGCTGCTCCGTCGGCATGGTCGGCTGCTCGGTGGGCATGGTCGGCTGTTCCGTAGGCATGGTCGTCGGCGCCGTCGTGGTCGGCGCCGTCGTCGGCGGCGCTGTCGTCGGCGGCGCTGTGGTCGGCGGCGCTGTCGTCGGCGCCGTCGTGGTCGGCGGCGGGGTCGTCGGCGCGGTGGTCGGCGGCAGCGTCACCACGAGGACCGCAGGAGGAGGATTCGAAGGCGTCGGAACGCGGACCAGCAGCGGCACGTACACGATCTGCCCGCCCCTGTGCACACGCTTGTGCCTGACCTCGTAGCAGATGATGACGTTCGGATTGGCGTGGGTCCGATAGCACCGCAGGACGCCGGGCGCGAGGCGGGAATCCTGCGATGACGCACCGGCGTCCGCCGCGGATATCCCCCATGCGCCGGCCGCCAGGCACGAGGTGGCCGTCACCGCTACGCCGATGTTCCGGAAGAGCCTCTTGTTCATCTTCTTCATCCCACCTCTCGAACGGAGTGGAGTGCGACTCAAGCGTCACGCCACCGCCCGTCAAGATCGAGAGGCAGAACAACCGACCGGTGTGGGAAGAATTACCCGTCGTCCGCGACCTCGCCGCCCACGCCGTGCTGGAGCGCCAGGCGCGTGAGGTCGGCCCTGCGGCGGAATCCGGTCTTGCTGCCCAGCCGGTCCAGATGTGAATGCACCGTGTGCTCGCTGATATTCAGTTTCGAGGCGATTTCCCGGTCGGTGGCTCCACTTGCGACAAGCTCCAGGATCTGCCTTTCCCTGCCGGTGATGCGGGGAGGATTCTTGTGCCGGCCCCGGTGGCCGATGAAACCGGTGGCGAAATAACTCCGGCCGGAGGCGACCGAACGCACCGCCGCCAGCAGTTCGGCTTCGCCCGTCTGCTGGCTCAGGTAGCCCCGGGCACCGGCCTCGATGGACGGGACGAGATCGTTCTGCGTGGTGGAGCCGGACACCACGACGACCCGGTGCCCCTCCTCGTGCAACCGGGCGATGATGTCGCACGTCTCGCTGACCGGGGCCTGCACATTGAGCAGGACGACGTCCGCGTCCCCCACCTCGTGGCGCCGTGCGCCGACCCGCCCGACGGGCGCCGTTCTCTCCAGGTCCGGAGCGCTGTCGATCACGTGAGCGAGGCCGTGCCGGAGAAGCGGGCAGTCGGAGACGATGGCTACGTGCGTCGGATGCGGGCTCATCGAGGTCCTGTGGGTAGGGGCAGCGGCCACCTGACGGGCACCGTGACGGGCAACCGGCCCGACCGCTTCACCCCAAGGATCGCCACCTCGGCACCGGTCGGCATGCCGGACTGGTCCGTCCGGGCGCCATCGGGGGTCGCTCTTCGGACAACATCCGGCCACACGGCTCACAGCCGCCTCTCGGGCCGCTTACAGTGCGACCTCTACGGGGAGGGGGCGACGCGTCATGCGCAAGGGGGTCAAGGCGGCCATCGTCGGCGGGGTGCTCGCGGTGATGGTGGGAGGGGCCGGGTACGGGGCCTACAACCTCCTGTCCGCGCTGGACGGCAGCGCGGGCGGAGTCGGCGCGCCCGCGCCGGTGAGGACCGGGCCGCCGTCCGCGAGCGAGGTCAAGGAAGCGAGTGCCGAGTTCCTCGCCGCCTGGGCGAAGGGCGACGCGGCCACCGCGGCCTCGTACACGAACAACGCCGCGGCCGCGGAGCAGCTGCTGACCGCGTACGGCAGCGGCGCGCACATCACCGGGGCGCACATCACGCCGGGCGCGCGGAAGGGGCGCTCGGTGCCGTTCTCCGTGAAGGCGACGGTGTCCTACGGGGGAAAGTCCGAGCCGCTCGCCTACGACAGCACGCTGACCGTCGTGCGCGGGCTGACCACCGGGCGGGCGCTGGTCGACTGGCAGCCGTCCGTCGTCCACCCCGCCCTGCGCACAGGCGACACGCTCGTCACCGGTGAGGCCGCGGCCCCTCCGATCGAGGCGGTCGACCGGCACGGGGCGGTGCTGACGAAGGAGAAGTACCCGTCCCTGGGGCCGGTCCTGGACGCGCTGCGCGCCAAGTACGGCGACGCGGCCGGCGGCACGCCCGGCATCGAGCTGTCCGTCCGGCACGCCGACGCCGAGACGCCCGGGAAGACGCTGCTGACGCTCGCCGAGGGCACGCCCGGCAAGCTCCGCACCACGCTGAGCGCCTCCGCGCAGGCCGCGGCGGAGCGGGTGGTGGAGCGGTACGCGGAGTCGTCGGTCGTGGCGGTGAAGCCGAGCACGGGCGAGGTGCTCGCCGTCGCCAACCACCGCAGGGACGGGTTCAACGCGGCCTTCGAGGGGCGCCTCGCGCCCGGCTCCACGATGAAGATCATCAGCGCGGCGACGCTGATCGACAACGGCATCACCACCATGAACGGGCCGGCACCCTGCCCGCCGACGGCGGTGTGGCAGAGCCAGACGTTCCACAACCTCGAAGGACTGGCACCCGACGAGAAGGCGACGCTGGCGGGCAGCTTCATGCGGTCGTGCAACACGGCGTTCGTGAAGTACGCGGACGAGGTGAAGGCCGACTCGCTCACCCGGGAGGCCGAGGACCGCTTCGGGCTGGGGCGGGACGACTGGAAGACCGGCATCGTCTCCTTCGACGGCTCGGTGCCCGCCTCCGGCGGCCCGGACACCGCGGCCAACCTGATCGGCCAGGGCCAGGTCCAGATGAGCCCCCTGAACATGGCGTCGGTCACGGCCACCGCGATCACGGGCGCGTTCCGGCAGCCGTACCTCGTCCCGCCGGAGCTCGACCACCGCGAACTGGCCACCGCCAAGGGCCTGTCCCGGGGCACCGTCGCCCAGTTGAAGGCGATGATGCGGCTGACGGCGACCCGGGGGACGGCCGCGCACGTGATGGCCGGGCTCGGCGGCGACATCGGTGCGAAGACGGGGTCCGCGGAGGTCGACGGGCAGAGCAGGTCCAACAGCTGGTTCACGGGATACCGAAACGACATCGCGGCGGCGGCCATGAGCCAGGAGGGCGGGCACGGCGGCGACGCGGCCGGTCCGATCGTCGCAGCTGTGCTACGAACCGGCGGCTGACGTCACCCTTGTCACCGCGGGACTCTAGGGTGGTGGTTCTCGTTGAGGAGCGTGGGGCATCGGGGGACCAGGGGACTGCGGAGGATCGTGAGCTGTGGGCAAGAGAAGACGCGTGGCCGAGCGCAAGAAGGGCCGGCCGCTGCTGATCGGCGGGCTGGTCGCCGTCGTCGGTGTGGGCGCGGCGGTCGGCGCGTACAGCCTGCTGGGCGGCGGCGCCGCGGCCGACGACGGCACGGCGACCACGGCCCACCACGTGAAGACGGGCCCGCTGTCCGCGTCCGAGGTCCGCACGACGGCCACCGCGTTCCTCACGGCCTGGCAGCGGGGCGACGTCGCCAGGGCGGCGGCCGCCACGGACGACACGGCCGCCGCCACCCGACTGCTGACGGGCTACGGCAAGGACGCGCACATCACGGGCGTGACGCTGACCCCCGGCACGCCGTCCGGGGCGACGGTCCCGTTCTCCGTGAAGGCCACCGTCTCCTATCAGGGACGGAGCAAGCCGCTGGCCTACGGGTCGAAGCTGACGGTGGTGCGCGGGGCCAAGGACGGTGAGCCGGTGGTGCGCTGGCAGCCGTCGGTGGTGCACCCGGACCTGGCCGAGGGCGACCGCCTGGTGACGGGCGAGGCCGGCACGCCGCCGATCAAGGCCCTCGACCGCCACGGCGGCGAACTCACCGCCGCCAAGTACCCGTCGCTCGGCACGGTGCTGGACGGCCTGCGCGAGAAGTACGGCAAGAAGGCCGGCGGCACGGCGGGCATCGAGCTGCGGATCGTGCGCAAGGCGGCGGCGAAGGGCACCGAGAAGACGCCCGACAAGACGCTGGTGACGCTCAGCGAGGGCAGGCCCGGCACCGTGAGGACCACGCTGAGCGCGGTGCTGCAGGCGAAGGCCGAGCAGGAGGTGGCGGCGAAGGACAAGGCGTCCGTCGTCCTCATGCGCCCCTCGACGGGGGAGATCCTGGCGGTGGCGAACTCGGGCCACGGCTTCAACGTGGCCTTCCAGGGCTCCCTCGCGCCGGGTTCGACGATGAAGATCGTGACGTCGACGCTGCTGTTCGAGAAGGGCCTGGCGAAGGCGGACAAGGAGCACCCCTGCCCGAAGTACGTGACGTACGGCGGCTGGAAGTTCCACAACGACAACAAGTTCGAGCTCAAGAACAGCACGTTCAAGACGAGCTTCGCGGTGTCCTGCAACACGGCTTTCATCAGCCAGGCGGAGAAGCTCGGCAACGACGACCTCACCAGGGTCGCCCAGCAGATCTACGGCCTGAGCATGGACAACTGGTCGATCGGAGTCCCGTCCTTCGACGGCTCGGTCCCGGTGCAGAGCGCGGCCCCGATGGCGGCCTCCCTGATCGGCCAGGGCGGCGTCCGCATGAACCCGCTGAACATGGCCTCGGTGGTCTCCACGGCCAAGACGGGCGTCTTCCACCAGCCGTACCTGGTCTCCCCCTCGGTGGACAACCGCACCCTGGCGAGGGCGACCCGCACGATGTCGGCGTCGACGCAGGCCCAGTTGAAGGAGGTCCTGCGGTACACGGCCGCGGCGGGCACGGCGGCCAAGGCGATGTCGGGTCTCGGACCGGACGACGGCGCGAAGACGGGCTCGGCGGAGGTCGACGGCCAGAAGCAGCCCAACGGCTGGTTCACCGCCTGGAAGGGCGATCTGGCCGCCGCGGGCGTGGTGCAGGCGGGCGGCCACGGCGGCGACTCCGCGGGCCCGATCGTGGCGGCGCTGCTGCGGGCGGGAAGCTGACGCGCGCGGCGGCCGGGAGCCCGGCGACGCGCACGGGCGCCGGGGCCCGGTAACCCGGTCGCCCGCGCCGTACACCCACCGCTAGCGTGACGTCCATGACGACGACCGCCGCAGCGGGCTCCGGAGCCCACCCCCGTTTCGCCGAGGCCCTCGAAGAGCTGGGGCTCGGCGAACTCCACGCCCGTATCCGCCGTTTCCCCGACGCCACCCGTACGGCCGCCGAGGCCGCCGCCGCGATCGGCTGCGAACTGAGCCAGATCTGCAAGTCGCTCGTCTTCGCCGCGGACTGTGTTCCGGTGCTGGTGCTGATGGACGGGGCGTCCCGGGTGGACGTGGAGCGCGTACGGGAGGAACTGGGGGCCGGGAAGGTCACCCGGGCGGGCGCCGACGTCGTGCGGGAGACCACCGGGTACGCGATCGGCGGCGTACCGCCCTTCGGGCACCGTACGAAGACCCGTGTGCTCGCCGACCGTTCGCTGCTCGGCCACGACACGGTGTGGGCCGCGGCCGGCACCCCGCACACCGTGTTCCCGATGGACCCGAAGACCCTGATCGCCCACGCGGGCGGCACACTCGTGGACGTGCGCGAGCGGTCCGCGTGACACCGGCCGTCACCGCGGCGGTGCTCTTGGCCGGCTTCACGCTGATCGCGGGGGGAGGGATGCCCATCGGGCTGGCGGCGATCCCGTTCACCGCGCTTCGCGGCCGCGTACGCCCTCGTGCTGTGGGCCCGGACCCGGGCGGAACCGGCCCCCGTGGGGCCCTGCGCCAATCCGCTTGGTCAGCCTTCGGCTGACCCCGGTTCACTGAACCGAGCACGGTCGCGTGCGCCAACCGCGTGCGTACTGCGATGTGATCGTGCGCCACGAGGCGCTGAGTGACCGAGCGGGGATGAGAGGACCCCGCCGCCCGGCTGTCGCAGCAGCGGGGTAGAAGCCGAGGGCAGTCTGATCCGGGAGACGCCGGGGAGGGCGGGAAGCAGCCCTGACAACGACGGGACGCATCGGTACTGCCAGACGGTGCGGGTCCGGCTAGCGAGACGAGAAGGTGTACGAGAGGAACCAGTGTCGACATCCCGTAAGCGCAGTGCCGGCTCCAACCTGGCGGATCCGGGCCGGTGTGCAGTGCGTGACTGCCGAGTAGGTTGGGCGGTCAACTCCGAAGCCGGAGGGTTATGTCGGTGGGGAGGCCACGTTGAAAGCCTGCGGCGTAGGCGTGGCGATGCTGCCGGGACAGTAGCTGGGCATCTCACTCGTCGATCGGCACTCAGTGAACGTGGGAACCATCCGTGATCGCCCTACCGGTCCGGGCTTCCAGTCCGGACCGGGGGCAGGCCCGTCGTCGGCTGACGGTCGCGGGTGGGGCGGAGGCCCCGTAGTAGTCCGAGCGGAGGAAAGCTCCGTGCATGGCCAAGGGGGCCAGCAAGTCAGCGGAGAGGTTGCTGGAATGCCTGGAGGACGTTGGTGAATACCGATGAGCTGGAGCTTTCCCTGATCAGGGCTGAGCGCCGGGTACAGGAGATCCAGACCAAACTGCACCGTTGGGCGACCGACGATTCTGATCGCCGGTTCGATGATCTGCACAACCTTGTCTGCGATCCGGGCTTCCTGCTGGTGGCCTGGGCTCGTGTGCGGGGCAACAAGGGAGCGCGCACGGCCGGGGTGGACGGCGAGACCGCCTACTACGTCGAGTCCGTGAAAGGGGTCGAGGTCTTCCTCGGCCAGCTGCGGGACGAGTTGAAGGACCGCAGTTTCCGCCCGATCCCTGTGCGGGAGCGGATGATCCCCAAGCCGGGAACGACGAAGCGTCGCCGGTTAGGGATTCCCGCCCTGCGCGACCGGGTGGTCCAAGGTGCTCTCAAACTGGTCTTGGAGCCTGTGTTCGAGGCGGATTTCCTCCCGTGTTCCTACGGGTTCCGCCCCAAGCGCCGGGCCCACGACGCCGTGGCCGAGGTGCATTTCTTCGTGTCCCGCTCTTATGAGTGGATCGTGGAGGGGGACATCAAAGCCTGTTTCGACGAAATCTCGCATTCCGCCCTCATGGGCCGAATCCGGGAACGCGTCGGAGACAAGCGCGTCCTGGCCCTGGTGAAGGCGTTCCTCAAGGCGGGCATCCTCACCGAGGACGGCACGCTCGCGGAGACCCGGGCCGGAACCCCGCAGGGTGGGATTCTCTCCCCCGTGATCGCCAACGTCGCGCTGTCGGTACTCGACGAGCACTTCGCCGCGTATCGGCTTAACGGCAACGGGCTGGCCAGGCGGCGCTACCACGGTCTGCCGAACTGCCGACTTGTCCGCTATGCGGACGACTGGGTCCTGGCGGTTTCGGGGACACGGGAGCACGCCGAGGGCCTGTGCGCGGAAGCGGCGGAGGTCTTGTCCACGATGGGCCTGCGCCTGTCGCCGGAGAAGACGCTGATCACCCACATCGACAAGGGCCTCGACTTCCTCGGGTGGCGCATCCAGCGTCACCGCAAGCGGGGCACCGACAAGCACTATGTCTATGTCTACCCGGCCAAGAAGGCGCTGGTCGCCGTCATGGCCAAGATCAAGGCGCTGTGCTGGCAGGACAAGAACCTGCCGCTCGCGGTCCTGCTGCATCAGCTCACTTCGATGCTGCGGGGCTGGACCGCCTACTTCCGCTACGGCTGTTCCAGCAGGACCTTCCAGTATGTGAGGGCTTACCTGTGGCAGCGGGTCTTCGGATGGTTGCGCCGCAAGCACCCGAAGACGACCTGGAAGGAACTCCGCCGCCGCTTCACCAGCGACGGGTGGTGGCCCGCCGACGGGGAGGTGGTCTTGTTCAACCCGGGAGGAGTAGGCACGCGACGCTACTACTACCGGGGCACCAAGATCCCCACACCCTGGCCGACCGGTGCGTGACGAAAACGTCCCGTCCAACGGGGCTTGTGGAGAGCCGGATGCCCGGCCAACGGGCACGTCCGGTTCGGAGGGCGGGCCGGGGAAACGGGCTGGTGGGAACACCAGTACCGCGCCCCGGTCCGACCCCTACGTCACCTTCCACTAGCGAACCTCACATCTTGCTCAGGAAACACAGAGGAAGCTGGTAGTCCGCCGCAGTGCGCTGACATGATCTCGTCAGCCGCGAAGAGACAGCTGATCGCACACGCCACCACTCCCCTGACCAAGGAGTCGCGACATGCGCGTGCCCCGAAGAGCTTTGATCGCTCCCACCGTCGCCGTAGCCGTCCTGGCCGGCGCCGGACGCGCCCTGGCGGATGCTCCCGCTCCTGCCGCCGCTGAGAGCATCGCCACTGCTCCACCTGGCCAGCCCGAAGAGTCGGATCTCAATGAGGGTGCCCCTGACACCCCCGCACCCGCACCGTCCGATGCCGCCAACCACACGGGGAACATGCCGGACAGCCGGGGGTGCGAGCAGGGCTGGTACTACTACCCCACGAGCAAGACCAAGGACTACCACAAGGGCGTCGGCGCTGAGCAGGCCAACTACAACGGCACCTCTCGCACCGCCAAGTCCACGTTCACCTCGGAGGTGTCCGGCACCGTCGGGATCGCCTACAGCGGCGAACTCAACGTAAAGGGCAGCGTGGCGGTCATCGAGATCTCGGGCAAGTTCGGCGTGACCGTGTCCGCATCACTCACGGCCAAGATCGGCAACAACATCAGCGTGGACACCCCGCCGCACAAGACCACTTATGCCCGATACGGCGTCTTCCGTTTGAAAAGCTACGGATATAGCCAGTACACATACGTCAACTGCGGCAAGGGCAGCAAGCACAACGTCACCGTCTACACGCCGCATCGTGTCGGCTGGGCCATCTGGGAGAACTGACATGTCTCGCCGGACCCGTGCAGTACTCGGCATCGTGTGTACTGCGGCGCTCTCTGCCGTCGCCGCGTGCACGACGGATTATTCGGACGCCAAGCAGCCTACGCAGCCCGCACGTTCTTCCGCGTCGGGCCCGGCGACGGCCACCGCTGCGCCCAGCAGCACACAGCCCTCCGTGCAGAAGCCCCCGGAACTGGACAACGGCGAAGCCCTCGCCGGCCGCCAGAAGGCGACCACCGGGAACGCCAGCATCGCCTACGGCAAGGGCAGGAAAGGCGACGCCCTCATCGTCGCCGTACGCTGCCAGGGCAAGGGGAAGCTCAAGGTCGCCATGCAGTCGGTTCACGTCTCCTTCCCCCTGGAATGCGTCGCAGACGAGGTCAGCACCACCTACAACCAGGTGGCCGTGACGGGCGTGGACCGCAGTGGCGTCGTGTCCGTCGAGGCACCCTCAGCCGTGCGCTGGTCCATGACCATCGGCCGTGGCGCACCTGCGCAACAGGAATCACCCGGGATCGGCTGAGCGCCTACGCGCACGACGCCGTACGGCACGGGCTCGCGTAGTCGGCGTCCAGTTCCCCGGCTCGGCTCCGGTCGATGTCAGCCGAGCGTGAGCCACTGCAGACCGAGCCGCTCGACCTGAGCGGCTTCCTGGCCCTCCAGTGGCTCCCTCCCGGTGGCTTTGCGTACGAACTTCGCGGTGTCCCAGCCGAGTTCACGCACCATCTCCGCTTGGTCCGGGCCCACCAGCAGCCCCACGATCAGCTCCCCCGCAGCCGGGGTCAGCCAAGGCTCCCTCTCCAGTGCGTCCGAGAGGTCCAGGCCGTGGACGGCGATCTCGACCAGACGCGTCAGCAGGAACTCGGACAGCAGCATCGCGTCCCCGTGGCGAGTGCGCACCACGCGTCCGTACGGCTGGGCCCGGCACAGCCGGTCCACCTCCCGCCACAAGACAGCGAGGTCCTCCACCAGGGCGGCACCGCTCACCGGGGCCGCTGCACGCTGCTCGGCAAGCTCGATACGGGCCGCATTGGTCTGCGGTGCGAAGCGGTCATCCGGCCGGTAGTAGTCCGCCGCGGATGTCCCGGCGTGCGGCGGCGCCGGCGCTGCCAACATCCCCGGAAGCCATCCGAGGGCAACGTGGATGTGCCCCAGCACCTCCCGCACCCGCCAGGGCCCGCATCGCGTCGGACGCTCCCAGTCCCTTTCCGGGAGACCGCGGACACCGCACACGAGCGCATCCACCTCGCCGTCAAGAGCCCGCATCACCTGAGCTTGATCCATCGGATCAGGCTACCGATCAGCCGGCAGCCCCGGCGCTGGTCCCGCAGGACCGAGCCCGAACCACGCCACCCTGCCGGGACCACCGGATCCCGCACCGAGGCCGGCCTCGATCACCGTCGGCGCGGCCATCGGCGCGGTCTTCTCCAAGGAGCGGTTCGGCATGCCGAGGATCGCAGCGGCCGGGCTGCTCGTGGTCGGGATCGGGCTTATGCTGCACGCCGGTTGGCCGTTCGGCCGGCCGGAGGCGGGCCCGGGGCGAGGGGCCTGTCCGCGCCGCCTCCGGGAAAACTCGCGCCCGAGCGAGCATGCTGAGGCACTGCGGCGCGCAGGCGCCGGCGTGCCGCGCGGCGCGACCACCCTTCGTTTGACTTCCTCCCCCGCCTAAAGGCGGGGGATTCCAGCGGTCGCCCGCTGGGGTTCCTGCTTCACCGACGACCGCCCCGTCCGGGAGGACTCCCGTTGAGGTCTTACACCGTCTCCACAGGCAGACGCCGCCAGCCCGGCGGCCAGGATGTTGCGTGCCGCGTTCACGTCACGGTCGTGCACCGTGCCGCACTCACACGTCCACTCGCGGACGTTCAACGGCAGCCTCTCGCGGACCGTGCCGCAGGCCCCGCACAGCTTCGAGCTGGGGAACCAGTGGTCGATCACGACGAATTCGCGCCCGTACCAGGCGCACTTTGTACTCCAGCATCGAGCGGAGTTCCGTCCATGCCACATCCGAGATGGCGCGTGCGAGCTTGCCGTTCTTCAGCAGGTTGCGGACGGTGAGGTCCTCGATCACGACCGTTTGGTACTCACGGACGAGACGAGTCGACAGCTTGTGCAGGAAGTCGCGGCGCCGGTCGGCAATCCGAGCGTGGACCTTGGCGACCCTGCGCCGGGCCTTCTCCCGGTTCGCCGAGCCCTTCGCCTTCCGCGACAGCTCACGCTGGGCACGGGCCAGGCGGGCGCGTTCACGGCGTTCGTGCCGGGGGTTGGTGATCTTCTCCCCGGTGGACAGGGTCACCAGGGAGGTGATCCCGGCATCCAGGCCGACAGCCGCTGTGGTGACGGGGGCCGGGGCAACGCGGTCGTCGCACAGCATGGAGACGAACCAGCGGCCCGCCGCGTCGCGGGACACGGTCACCGTCGTCGGTACCGCCCCTTCCGGCAGCGGACGCGACCAGCGGATGTCCAAAGGCCCCGTCATCTTCGCCAGAGTCAGTTGCCCGTCGCGCCACGTGAAGGCGCTGCGGGCCCTGCCCTGCTCCGCAGGAGCTTCGTTTCTCCCCCGCAAGCGGGAGGTACCCCCACCCCGGCCTGAAGGCCGGGGTATCCACGAAGGAGAGCACAGATGACCGAGAAGCTCACCGTGAGCGTCCTGGGCACCGGGATCATGGGGGCCGCCATGGCCCGCAACCTCGCCCGCGCCGGACACACCGTCCGCGCCTGGAACCGCACCCGCGCCAAGGCCGAGCCACTGGCCGCCGACGGCGTGCACGTCGCCGGCACCCCCGCGCAGGCCGTGCAGGGCGCCGACGTGGTGCTGACCATGCTGCACGACGGCGCCACCGTCCTGGAGGCCATGCGGGAGGCCGCGCCCGCCCTGCGCGCCGGCGCCGACTGGGTGCAGTCGACCACCGCGGGCATCGAGGCCACGGGCGAGCTGGCCGGCTTCGCCCGCGATCACGACCTGGTCTTCTACGACGCCCCCGTGCTCGGTACCCGGCAGCCCGCGGAGGCCGGGCAGCTGACCGTCCTGGCCGCGGGCCCCGCCGAGGACCGGGACACGGTGTCGCTCGTGTTCGACGCCGTGGGCGCCCGCACCGTGTGGACGGGTGAGGACGGCGCGACGGGCAGCGCCAGCCGCCTCAAGCTGGTGGCCAACAGCTGGGTCCTCGCGGCCACCGCCGCGGCCGGCGAGGTGCTGGCCCTGGCCAAGGCGCTCGACGTGGACCCCCAGGCGTTCTTCGACCTCATCGCCGGCGGGCCGCTCGACATGGGGTATCTGCACGCCAAGGCCGACCTCGTCCTGAACGACCGGCTGTCCCCGGCGAGTTTCGCGGTGACGACGGCGGAGAAGGACGCCCGGCTGATCGTCCGGGCCGGGGAGCAGCACGGCGTCCGCCTCGACATGGCCGCCGCGAGCGCCGAACGCCTCGCCCGCGCCGCCGCCCAGGGCCACGGCGACGAGGACATGGCCGCGTCCTACTTCGCCAGCTTCGACGAGGGCGCCCGCTGAGCCGGGCCTGTGCCGTGCGTCGGACGGCCAGGAGGAGCACCCTGGAATCAGCGGTTCCGGAGGTGATCGTCATGATGCACACCGCAGTCGGATGGCATGTGGAGCTCGAGTTCGAGGAGGACGACCTGCACACGCGGGCGGCGGCACTGGTACGGCTTCCCGACGGCAGGGAGGTACGGGCCCGCGGGCACGCCAGCCGCCACTTCTCCGACAGTAATCAGCCGCGTGTCGGGGAGGAGATCGCGGGGGCGCGTGCGCTCAACGATCTCGCGATGCAGCTGCTCACGAAGGCGCACGACGAGATCGACGAGGCGTCGGGCAGGACGTCGCGTCCGCTGACGCACTGAGTGCGTGGCCGGTGGGCCCGTGCGCGGACGACGCGTACGGGCACCGCGTCGTTGCTCCCGCGCGGGCCCACGGGCCTGGCGCGGTTACGCCAGTGACGCGCGCACCGCCCGTACCAGGGCCTGTGCCCGCGGGTCGGCCGTCACGCTCGTGCGGAAGCCGTTGGTGACGTAGCCGAAGGCGATGCCCGAGCCGGGGTCGGCGAAACCGAGGGAGCCGCCGCGGCCCGGGTGGCCGAACGAGCCGGGGCCGAGGAGGGGTGAGGTGCTGCCGTGGAGCATGTAGCCGAGGCCGAAGCGGGTGGTGACCACCAGCACCCGGTCGGGTCCCGCGGACGCCTGCGCGCGGGCCTCCTCCAGCGTCCGCGGGGCGAACAGGCGCACCCCGTCGACCTCGCCGGTCAGCGCCGCGTAGAAGCGCGCGAGGGCGTCGGCCGTCGCGATGCCGTTCGACGCGGGCAGGACCGCCGCGCGGTAGGCGGGGTCGTTCTCGTCGGGCAGCGGGGTGATGGCGGCGAAGGCGCGGCGGGTGAGGCTGCCGGGGTCCGCGTACGCCTCGGCGACCGCGCGCTTGGGCCGGACGCGCAGGGTGCCGTCCTGGGCGGGCGCCGGAAGGGGGCCGACCCGGCCCACCCGGTGGGCCTGCGCCTCGGGCAGGCCCAGCCACAGGTCGAGCCCCAGCGGCCCGGCGATCTCGTCCGCGACCAAGGCGCCGATGGAACGGCCCGTGACCCGCCGCACCAGTTCGCCCGTCAGCCAGCCGTATGTGTGCGCGTGATAGCCGTGGTCCGTGCCGGGCTCCCAGGCGGGTGCCTGCGCGGCGAGCACGCGCGCGGCGTGATCGGGGTCGGCCGCCTCGGCGGGCGTGAGCGGCCGGTCGAGCGCCGGTACGCCGACGCGGTGCGCGAGGACGTGCCGTACCAGCGCGTGCTCCTTGCCGTGCGCCTTGAACTCGGGCCAGTAGTGGCCGACGGGCGCGTCGAGGTCCAGTTCCCCGCGCTCGGCCAGCATCAGCAGGACGGCCGCCGCGACACCCTTGGTCGCCGAGCGCACGATCTGCGCGGTGCCGTGCTCCCAGGGCTGCGCTCCGTCGACGTCGCGCGTGCCGCCCCACAGGTCGACGACCTTGCGGCCGTCGCGGTACACGGCGACCGCCGCGCCGCGCTCCCCCAGTTTCTCGAAGTTCCGTACGAACGCTTCCCTGACCGGCTCGAAGCCCTCGGCCACCACGCCGTGCGCGTCCACGCCCGTGTTCCCTTCACTCGCCTGTGCCCGTGAGCACAACACGCGCGTGGCACCGTCGATTCCTCGGCGTCTCACCCGGCCGCCGCCCGCACGGAACGGGGATCGAAGCCGAACGGCAGCTCCAGCCGGTGTGCGCGCATGAGCTCCTCGTCGGCGAGCAGCTCGGCCGTCCTCCCGTCCGCCGCGATCACCCCCTCGCTGAGGATCAGCGAGCGCGGGCACAGCTCCAGCGCGTACGGCAGGTCGTGTGTGACCATCAGGACCGTGACGTCCAGCGACCGCAGGATGTCGGCGAGTTCGCGCCGCGAGGCGGGGTCGAGGTTCGAGGACGGCTCGTCCAGGACGAGGATCTCCGGCTCCATGGCGAGCACGGTCGCCACGGCCACCCGGCGCCGCTGGCCGAAGGAGAGGTGGTGCGGCGGGCGGTCCTTGAAGTCCGCCATGCCGACCTGTTCGAGGGCCCGGTCGACGCGGGCCTCCAGCTCCGGGCCCCTGAGGCCGGCCGCCGCGGGCCCGAAGGCCACGTCCTCCCGGACCGTGGGCATGAAGAGCTGGTCGTCGGGGTCCTGGAAGACGATGCCGACCCTGCGGCGGATCTCGGCCATGTGCTTCCTGCCCACGGGCAGCCCGGCCACCGTCACGGTGCCGGTGCCGCCGGTCAGGATGCCGTTGAGGTGCAGCACGAGCGTGGTCTTCCCGGCGCCGTTCGGCCCGAGCAGCGCGACCCGCTCGCCGCGCGCGAGGGAGAAGTCGACGCCGAAGAGGGCCTGGTGCCCGTCCGGGTAGGCGAAGGCCAGCCCGGCCACGTCCAGGGACGGGTGCGGCGACGGGGGCGGCGAAGCATTCACAGGGTCCATCCCAGCAGGCAGACGACGAGGGCGGCGAGGGGCAGGGCGAGGGCGTACGACCACTGGGCGCGGGACGCGGTCACCTCGTCGATGACGGGCATGGAACCGGCGTACCCCCGGCTGACCATGGCCAGGTGCACCCGCTCGCCGCGCTCGTACGAGCGGATGAAGAGGGCGCCCGCGGACTTCGCGAGCACGCCCCAGTGGCGGATGCCGCGCGCCTCAAAACCGCGCGACTCGCGGGCGATGCGCATCCGGCGCATCTCGTCGGTGATGAGGTCGCCGTAGCGGATCATGAAGGACGCGATCTGCACGAGGAGCGGCGGAAGCCTCAGCCGCTGGAGCCCGAGGAGCAGTTCGCGCAGTTCGGTGGTGGCGGCGAGGAGGACGGAGGCGGCGACGCCGAGCGTGCCCTTGGCGAGCACGTTCCACGCTCCCCACAGCCCGCCGCTGCTCAGCGACAGCCCGAGGACCTCGACGCGCTCGCCCCCGGCCACGAACGGCATGAGCACGGCGAAGGCGACGAACGGGACCTCGATCAGCAGCCGCCGCAGCAGGAATCCGGCGGGCACCCGGGCGGCACGGGCGACCAGGCCGAGGAGGACGGCGTACAGCGCGAACGCCCACATCGCCTCCCGTGGTGTGGAGACCACGACCACCACGAAGGCGAAGGCGGCGGCGAGCTTGGTGTGCGGCGGCAGGGCGTGCACCGGGGAGTGCGCGTGCCGGTAGAGCCTGTGGGCTCCCCCACGCTCGAATCCGCTCGCGCGGGAGGTACCCCCATCTGCTCCCATCTCAGCCCGCCTGCGAGGGTGCGGCGTCAGCGGTACGGCGGCGGCGCACGGCCCAGAACACCGTGCTGCCGACGACGACGGTGGCCCCGACGCCGATCGCGCCCGCGAGGCCGCCGGAGAGGCGGGCGTCGGCGATGTCCTTGACGCCGTAGCCGGCGAGCGGGGAGCCGGAGGACGTGTGCTTCCGCGCCGTGTGGGCGATGCCCTGGTCGACGGCGACCTTCTCCAGGCCGTCCGGGCTGGCGGAGGCGTAGAAGCTGACGAAGCCGGCGAGGACGAGCGAGGTGACCAGGCCGGTGATCCAGAGCGTGCGGCGGGACCGGCCGGCGGCCACGGGCACGGGCACGGGCACGGGCTCGACGGCGGGCGCGTCGACCAGCTCACCGCCGACGCGCAGCTTGAGCCGCTGTCGCAGGCCCCGGGCGCCGTGCACCAGATCGGGCCGTACGGCGACGACGGCGCCGACGGTGAGGGCGGTGATGGCGGCCTCACCGATGCCGATGAGGACGTGGACGCCGATCATCGCGGTGGCGACCTTGCCGATGGGCACGTCGGTGGTGCCGCCGACCGCGTAGATCAGGGTGAAGGTGACGGCGGCGGCCGGGACGGAGACCAGGGCGGCGAGGAAGGAGGCGGCGGTAATGGACCGGCGGCCACGGGGAAGGAGCCTGACCAGCACACGGAAGACGGTGTAGGAGACGACGGTCGTCACGATCGCCATGTCGGTGATGTTGACGCCGAGGGCGGTGAGGCCGCCGTCGGCGAACAGGATGCCCTGCATGAGAAGCACGACCGAGACGCACAGGACCCCGGTCCAGGGTCCGACGAGTATGGCGGCCAGCGCGCCGCCGAGCAGATGTCCGCTGGTCCCGGCGGCGACCGGGAAGTTCAGCATCTGCACGGCGAAGATGAACGCGGCCACCAGGCCGGCGAGGGGGGCGGTGCGCTCGTCGAGTTCGCGCCGGGCGCCCCTGAGGCTTACGGCGAGGGCACCCGCGGCGACGAGTCCGGTCGCGGCGGAGGTGGGGGCGTCGATGAATCCGTCGGGCACATGCACCGGTCGAGGATACCCCGCTATTGCGAACGTATTGCAAGAGCCAGCAGGTCGTGAGAACGACCCGGTCCATATCAGGAGCGTTTTTTATCCGCATATGCGACATTTGAGAGGTAGCGGAGTCATAGCTTCTGCTTTGGTGACGCAACGTGAGGAGTCGAACCGATGTCTGTAGTGGAACAGTACGCGCGCGCCCACGTCATCACCGACTCCCCGGAATCGCTCGACCCCGTCCCCGCCCTGCTCCGCTATGACCCCGACA
Source organism: Streptomyces sp. PSU-S4-23 (assembly GCF_055632315.1). Taxonomy (NCBI): domain Bacteria; kingdom Bacillati; phylum Actinomycetota; class Actinomycetes; order Kitasatosporales; family Streptomycetaceae; genus Streptomyces; species Streptomyces sp. PSU-S4-23. The sequence continues at coordinate 3,642,053 of NZ_JBVMUU010000002.1, forward strand.
CGGACCCCCGCTCGGTCCACGTGGGGCTGCCGGGCCCCCACGAGTGGACGTTCTCCCGGGAGCTCCTGGAGAAGGGCCTGCGCGCGCCGACGCGCAGGGGCGACGTGCACATCTGGCCGTGCGGCCGGGTCCAGGCGGTGATGGAGTTCCACACGGCGGCGGGCGTCGAGGTCGTCCAGTTCGAGTCGAAGGCCCTGATCCGCTTCCTGCAGCGGACGTATCTGGCGGGGGCGGGGGCGATGGCGCGGAAGGTGTCCCAGAGGTGAGCGCAGGTGAGCGCTGACTAGGCTGAACGGCATGTTCATCCTCGAACTCACCTACGTCGCCCCGGCCGAGCGCGTGGACGAGGTCCTTGCGGACCACGTCGCCTGGCTGGAGCGGCAGTACGAAGCCGGAGTCTTCCTCGCCTCGGGCCGCAAGGTGCCGCGCGACGGCGGAGTGATCGTCGCGGTCGGCGAGAGCCGTGCGGCCATGGAGACCCTCGTCGCGACCGACCCGTTCGTCGTCGAGAAGGTGGCCGACTACCGGATCATCGAGTTCCTCGCCACGAAGACGGCCCCGCCGCTGGCCCCTTACCGCCAGCAGCTTGCGCCGTCCTGACGGTCCTGACGGGCCCGGGCCCGGCCCAGAACGTCCCTGGCTCAGGCCCTGGAGTTCTCAAGGTGGTCCCTGAGGGCCGTCAGACGCCGCCAGGAGCCGGCAGGGTCGGTGCCGTCGCCGAGGAGGTAGTGCGCGGCCGGGCCAAGGCGCATGAGGGGCACGTGGGGTGCGGACTCGGCACGAGCATCGGCACCGAGGGTGTAGGAGACCGGCACCGGTGGCGCTTCGCGCTGCGCCGGGGTGGTCAGGTCGGCGCGGGCGGGGCGCACCTGGACGAGCATCGAGACGAGGCCGTGACGGCTGGCGAGGGTCTCGGCCAGCCCGGGAAGGGCATGCAGGGGCGGGGCCTGGTCGGGGCCGTATCCGGCGGCCAGGGTGATGTGTTCCTCGACACCGGCCGGGGTGCGGACGACCCGGCAGGTCGCGATCGCCGCTGGTTCGACCGCGCCATCACCGCCGCCTCCGCGGCCGAGGTGTTCGCGCCGGACGACGAACCCGGCGGCGACGGGAAGCACTGACCCCCCGTCACGGCACACGCCGACAGGGCGCCCCACCACCGTGGGGCGCCCTGTCGGCGTCAGGCGCTCTCCCTCACACCCGTACCAACTCCCGGTCCTGGTCCTCGTCCTCGTCCGGGTCCCTGCACCCGGCGTCGGCGGGCGTCCGCAGGCCCTCGCCCTCCACGTCCACGTTCGGCAGGGCGCGGTCCAGCCACCTCGGCAGCCACCAGGCCCTGCGGCCCAGCAGTGCCAGCACCGCCGGGACGAGTGCCATCCGTACGACGAACGCGTCGAAGAAGACCGCGATCGCGAGGCCGAAGCCGATCATCTTGATCATCGACTCGCTGGAGCCGATGAAGCCGGAGAACACGGCGATCATGATGACCGCGGCCGCGGTGACGACCCGCGCGCCGTGCTTGAAGCCGGTCACGACCGCCTGGCCGGGGTTCTCCCCGTGCACGTACGCCTCACGCATACGGGTCACGAGGAAGACCTCGTAGTCCATCGCCAGACCGAACACCACGCCCACCATGAAGATCGGCATCATCGACATGATCGGGCCGGTCTCCTCGACACCCACGAGGCCGGAGAGCCAGCCCCACTGGAACACCGCGACCACCGCGCCCAGCGCCGCCGTCACCGAGAGCAGGAAGCCTAGCGCCGCCTTCAGCGGGACCAGGATCGAGCGGAAGACCACGATCAGGAGGAGGAAGGCGAGGCCCACCACCAGCGCGAGGTAGGGGATCAGCGCGTCGTTCAGCTTCTGCGAGACGTCGATGTTCATCGCCGTCGTGCCCGTGACGAGCAGCTTCGCGTCGGTGTCCGCCGTGATGCCGGCGCCCTTGGCGCGGATGCCGTGCACCAGGTCCTCGGTGGTGGCCGAGGACGGCTTGGAGTCGGGGATCACCGTGATCATCGCGGTGTCGCCGGACTTGTTGTACGTCGCGGGCGTCACCGTGGCGACGTTCCCGAGGTGCTTGATGTCGTTCGTCACCGTCGTGACCGCCGCCTTCGGGTCGTCGCTCGCCTTCGCGTCGACGACGACCAGCAGCGGACCGTTGAAGCCGGGGCCGAAGCCCTCGGAGAGGAGGTCGTAGGCCCGGCGCTGGGTCGTGGACACCGGCTGGGAACCGTCGTCCGGCAGGCCCAGCTCCAGCGACGAGGCCGGAACCGCCGCCGCGCCCAGGCCGATGACGCCGAGGAGCAGGACGGCCAGGGGGCGGCGGACGACGAAGCTCGCCCAGCGGGCGCCCGCGTTCGGCCTGTTCCGCGCGGCGGCGGTCCGGCGGCCGCCCAGCAGCCTGTTCTTCTCGCCCGCCGGCTTGACCCTGTGGCCCGCGTAGCCCAGCAGCGCCGGGATCATCGTCAGCGCGATCAGCACCGCGATGGCGACCGTGCCCGCCGCGGCGAGGCCCATCTTCGTCAGCATGGGGATGTTCACCACGGCCAGGCCCGCCAGCGCGATCACGACGGTCAGGCCCGCGAACACCACCGCCGAGCCCGCCGTGCCGACCGCCCGGCCCGCGGCCTCCTCGCGGTCGCGGCCCTCGGCCAGCTCGGCGCGGTAGCGGGAGACGATGAACAGGGCGTAGTCGATGCCCACCGCCAGGCCGATCATCATCGCCAGGGTGGAGGTGGTCGAGCCCAGGTCCAGGACGTCGGCCAGCGCGGTGATCGTGGACACGCCGATACCGACGCCGATCAGGGCCGTGAGCAGGGGCAGCCCGGCCGCGATCAGCAGACCGAAGGTGATGACGAGGACGACCGCGGCGACCGCGATGCCGATGACCTCGGTGGCACCCGGCTTCGGCACGGCCACCAGCGCGTCGCCGCCGACCTCGACGGTCAGCCCGCCGTCCCGCGCGTGCTGCGCGGCCGCCTTCAGGGCGTCCTTCGAGGTGTCCTTCAGCTCCATGCCGGACACCTCGTACTTCACCTGCGCGTAGGCGATCGTGCCGTCCCTGCTGACGGCGTGGGCGGTGAACGGATCCGCGACGGAGGCGACTTCGGAGCCGTCGCGCAGTTCCCGGACGGTCTTCTCGACGACCGCCTTGTGGTCCGCGGCCGTCACCTTCTGTCCGCTCGGTGCCTTGAAGACGACGCGCGCGGTGGCCCCGTCGGCGCTCATGCCGGGGAAGCGCTGCTCCAGCAGGTCGAAGGCCCGCTGGGCCTCGGTGCCGGGGATGGAGAACGAGGAGGAGCCCGCTGCGGGGGCGCCGGCGGCGCCGACGCCCGCGAGGGTGAGCAGCGCCACCCAGACGAGGGCGACCACGTGCCGTCGCCGGAAGGCGGATCGGCCGAGTCGGTAGAGGAATGTGGCCACGAGGACGTACTCCCGGTCAGGTCGTGAGGTTCTTCAGGGCAGGGGTGATCAGCCCGACGACGTGAGCGGTGACGTCAGGTGGAGGGCTTGCTGGGGGGACGGGCCAGGGGGTGGGTCAGGGGGTGGGCACGCCGAGGGCGGGGAGGACCACGGCGTCGATGTACGACAGCAGGAACGCCTGCGTCGGCGGCTGATCGTCGATCAGCGCGCGGGTGGCGAAGGCTCCGATCAGCATGTGCACCACGAAGTCCAGCGCGGGGTTGTCGGCGCGGACCTCGCCCCGGTCGACGGCGCGCTGCAGCACGCGGCGGAAATCCTTCATCTCCGGTTCCACGAGCAGTTCCCTGAACGCCTGCAGCAGGTCCGGGTTGTGGTGGACCGCCATCGCCAGGCCCCGCATCAACGCGGAGTTCTGCTCCATGACGCAGTCGTCCTCGCGGGTGGCGAGGACACGGAAGTCGCCCCGCAGGGACCCCGTGTCGACGTCGCCGATGCTGCCCGGCGTGCAGTGCCGGATCGCCTTGGCGACCAGTTCGGCCTTGCCGCCCCACTGGCGGTAGAGGGTGGCCTTGCTGGACCGGGTGCGGGCGGCCACGGCGTCCATCGTCAGGGCGTCGTAGCCGACTTCCCGGAGCAGATCGAGGACGGCCTCGTACAGCTCGGCCTCACGCTGGGGCGTGATCCGGCTGCGACGCCCCGCCACGGGCGCCGGCTGCCCGTCCGGAGCGGACGGTGCCGCGTCCTTCAGCACACCGGCCATGCCTCTCGCCTTCCGCTCCGCGCCCGGAGCGGAAGGCTCCGGACGACACGGTTTCGTACGCCACCGACGATACCCCGCCGTCAATCGAAACGAAACGGTTTCGTACGTGTCCTGGGTCACGGAACACGCTGCGGGGTCGCGGCGCCGATCACCCCATCGGCCTACGAGTTGCCGGGCCCCGCCCGCCGGACAAGCATGGGTGGGTGAGCGACACGAGCGACGTGTACGAGAGCGCCCCCGGCTATCTCCGCTTCCCGCACCTGCACGGCGACCGCCTGTGTTTCGCCGCCGAGGACGACCTGTGGGTGGCACCGCTGGACCGGCCCGGCCGTGCCTGGCGGCTCACCGTGGACCGTACGAAGATCGGCCACCCCCGCTTCTCGCCCGACGGGCGCCGGATCGCATACACGAGCTGGCGCAGCCTCGTCCCGGAGATCCATCTGACGCCGGTGGACGGCGGCCCGGGCCGGCGGCTCACGTACTGGGGCAGCACCGACACGCGGGTGTGCGGCTGGACCCCGGAGGGCGACATCCTCGCCGTCGCCTCGCACGGGGAGCCCTTCTCCTACTACACCTGGGCCTACAAGGTCTCCACCGACGGCGCCCCCGGCGGCAAGCTGCCCTGGGGCCCCGTCTCGGACATCGCGGTGGCCGACGTCGACGGCGAGCACAGGACCCTGCTGCTCACCGGCACCCCGCCGCACGAACCGGCCTCCTGGAAGCGCTACCGCGGCGGCGCCACCGGCCGGTTGTGGCTGCACGGGCAGCGGCTGCTCGCCGGCCTCGACGGCCACCTCGACTCGCCGATGTTCGCCGGGGGGCGGATCGCGTTCCTCTCCGACCACGAGGGCGTCGGGAACCTGTACTCGTGCGCGTACGACGGCTCCGACCTGCGCCGGCACACCGACCACGACGCCTTCTACGCCCGGCACGCCTCCAGCGACGGCACCCGCGTCGTCTACCAGTGCGCGGGCGACCTGTGGATCGTCGACGACCTGTCCCCGGACTCCGTTCCGCGCCGCCTCGACGTACGCCTGGGCGGGCCGCGCGCGGGGCGGCGCGCCTACCAGGTGCCGGCCGCCCAGCACGTCGACGGTGTCTCGGTCGACGAGACCGGGCGGGCCAGCGCGGTGGTCGTCCGCGGCAGCCTGTACTGGCTCACGCACCGCGACGGCCCGGCCCGCACGATCACGGACACCCCGGGCGTACGCGTCCGGCTGCCGGAGATGCTCGGCGTGGGCGGGCAGATCGCGTACGTCACCGACGCGGAGGGCGAGGACGCGATCGAGATCGCTCACCTCCCGCGGGCGTCCGGCGACCTCGCGCCGCGCCGGCTGGCCTCCGGCGCCCTGGGCCGCGTACTGGAGCTGGTGTCGGACCCGCAGGGCGAGCGGCTCGCGATCGCCTCCCACGACGGACGGCTGCTGCTGATCGCCGTGTCCGACGAGGCGGCGGCCACCGAGGCGGCGGCCACCGAGGGGACCGGCAGCGGGGAGACCGGCGGCGAGGAGGGGGCCGGCGGCGGGGAGACCGGCAGCGGGGAGACCGGCGGCGAGGAGGGGGCCGGCGGCGGGGAGGCCGGCGGCCGCGAGGTGGCCCAGGAGCCGGACGGCGAGGTCATCGAGCTGGTCCGCTCGGTCAACGGACCGGTTCGGGACCTGGCGTTCTCCCCGGACGGGGCGTGGCTGACCTGGTCGCACCCCGGGATCGGCCGGTCCCTGCGGCAGATCAGGATGGCGCGCATCAAGGACGGCCTGATCGTGGACGTGACGAACGGCCGCTTCGAGGACGAGAATCCGGTCTTCACCCGGGACGGCCGCTATCTGGCGTTCCTGTCCTGGCGCGGCTTCGACCCGGTGTACGACGTGCACACCGGGGACCTCTCCTTCCCGCTCGGCTGCCGCCCGTACCTGGTGCCCCTGTCGTCCGCGACCCCCTCCCCGTTCGCGCTGAACCCGGAGGGACGGCCCGCGGCCGGCGGCCTCGATCCGCTGGACGAGGAGGACGAGGACACCGGGGTGGTGACCGTGGAGACCGAGGGGCTGGAGAGCCGGGTGACACCGTTCCCGGTCGCCGCGTCGAAGTACTCCGCCCTGTCCCCGGTCGCGGGCGGGGGCCTGGTGTGGCTGCGCTGGCCGATCTCGGGCGCGCTGGGCGAGACGTTCGTGAACCCGGACGACACCTCGGGACGGCCGACCCTGGAGCACTTCACCATCAGCAAGGCGAAGAAGGCCGAACTCGTCGGCCATCTCGACTGGTTCGCGGTGAGCGGGGACGGGACACGGCTGGTGGTCGTCGACGAGGGCGACCTGCGGGCGGTCCCGTCGAGCGAGTCCGGCGACGCCGACACGACCGTCTGGATCGACGCGCGCCGGATCATGCACGAGGTGGATCCGGCCGCCGAGTGGCGGCAGGCGTACGCGGAGGCCGGACGGCTCATCCGGGCGTACTTCTGGGAACCGGAGATGTGCGGGATCGACTGGGACGGGATCCTGCGGCAGTACCGGCCGCTGGTCGAACGGGTCGCCTCGCCCGACGAGTTCGCGGATCTGCTGCGCGAGGTGCTGGGCGAACTGGGCACGTCGCACGCGTACGTGTCTCCCGCCCGGCGCAACGAGGGCCCGCCGCACTACCAGCGCCAGCAGGGCCTGCTGGGCGCCAACTTCGTCCGCCGCGACGGCCGTTGGGTGGTGAGGCGGATCCTGCCGGGCGAGTCGTCGGACTCGAAGGCACGCTCGCCGCTGGCCGGGACGGGCATCCATGAGGGAGCCGTCCTGACCCATGTGGACGGGCGGCCGGTGGACCCGGTGAGGGGACCGTACCCCCTGCTCGCGGGAGCGGGCGGCATGACGGTGGAGCTGACGTTCACACCCGCGGAGGGAGAGGGCGCCGGGCCCCGGCGGGTGGCGGTGATCGCCCTCACCGACGACCGCCCCTTGCGCTACCAGGACTGGGTGGCCAAGCGCCGTGCGGTGGTACGGGAGCGGAGCGGCGGCCGCTGCGGGTATCTGCACATCCCGGACATGGGGGGCTCGGGCTGGGCGCAGTTCAACCGGGACCTCCGCAAGGAGGTCTCGCGGCCGGCGCTGATCGTGGACGTACGCGGCAACGCCGGCGGGCACATCAGCGAACTCGTCATCGAGAAGCTGACCCGCACGATCATGGGCTGGGACCTGACGCGCGACGCCCAGCCGGTGTCGTACACGTCGAACGCGCCGCGCGGCCCGGTGGTGGCGCTCGCCGACGAGGCGACGTCCTCGGACGGCGACATGATCACGGCGGCGTTCAAGGTGCTCGGCCTCGGCCCGGTGGTCGGCCAGCGCACCTGGGGCGGCGTGGTCGGCATGACGGGCCGCCACCGCCTGGGCGACGGCACGGTGATCACGGTCCCGATGAACGCGGCATGGTTCGACGCGTACGGCTGGTCGGTCGAGAACCACGGAGTGGCCCCGGACCTGGAGATCCTGCGGACGCCGCTGGACTGGGCGGAGGGACGGCACAAGCAGCTGGACGACGCCGTCGCACTGGCCTTGGACCTGCTCGAAACCCACCCGGCCTCGGTCCCCCCGGACTACAGCAAGGTCCCGGACAGGACCCGCCCGAAACTCCCCCCGAGACCTGCCCGTTGACGCCGCCGACGCGAAGTGGGGTGCCCCCGTGCGGAGGGCACCCCGTTCCCCGGTCAATGCCGAGCGGTGCGACTAGGCGTCGTAGTCCAGGTTGAAGCGGTCCTCCGCCTCCTCCTGCATCCGGCGCGCCTCCTCGGGGGACGACGGACGGCCGCGCTGCTGCTGGCCCTGCTGGCTCCGCTGGCCAGGCTGGCCCTGCTGGCTCCGCTGGCCAGGCTGGCCCTGCTGGCCCTGCTGGCCCTGCTGGCCCTGCTGGCCGCGCTGCTTCGCCTGTTCCGTCTTCTGCTTGGCCTGCTGCTTCATCTGCCCGGCCTTGTCCTGGAACTGGTCCTTCATGCCCATGTGAGTTCACTCCCGTAGTGGGTGAGGGGATTGGGCCTCGACCAGAGTGACACGAGCGGACAAAGCACGCATGTCGACCGGTTACGGAGCGTACAGACGCCTGGCCGCACCGGGCGATCCACCGACGGGCGCGCGGAGACGGGGCGCGCAAAGACGGGGCGCGCGAGGGACACGGCGTACGGTCCCTCGGCGCGCCCTGGCCGTCACCGCCCGCTGCGCTGCGCCTCGTCGGCCTCCCCGCCCGCGCCGACAAGCCCCGTACGCATTCCTGCGAGCCGCGGCTCGAAGCGCCGCATCTCCCGCTTCCCCACGGTCGCGATGATCCCCGGCAGATACCCGCGCACGCTCTGCATGCCCCGCAGCCACCACTGCGCGTACACATGGCTCGACCGCCGCTCGATCCCGGCCACGATCCGGTCCACCGCCGGCCCCAGCGGATACGTCTTGTTGGACGGCCACGGCAGCCGCTGACGCAGCTCCCGCATCACGTCCTCCCGGTCGGCGCCGCGCACCATGTCCGTGTCGGTCCAGGACAGATACCCGACCCCGACCCGAACGCCCTTGTGCGCGACCTCGGTTCGCAGGCAGTGCGCGTACGCCTCCACACCCGACTTGGACGCGCAGTACGCCGTCATCATGGGCGCGGGCGTGATCGCCGCGAGCGAGGCGATCTGGAGCAGATAGCCGCGGCTCTCGGTCAGCACCGGCAGGAACGCCCGGGCCGTCACCGCCGAACCGACCAGATTGACCTCGATCACCCGCCGCCACGCCTCGGGGTCGGAACCGGCGAACGGACCGCCGGTCGCCACACCCGCGTTGGCGACCACGATGTCGACCTTCCCGAACCGCTCCTTCACCTCCCGCGCGACCCGCGTCATCGTCTCGTGGTCGGTGACGTCGGCGTACCAGTGGGCGCTGTCCCCGTACAACTGGTCCGAGACCTGCTTCAGCTCGTCCGCCTCCAGGCCGACGAGCGCGACCTTCGCGCCGCGCGCCGACAGCTTGCGCGCCAGCAGTTCGCCGACTCCCCGCGCGGCCCCGGTGACGACCGCGACCTGCCCCTCCAGACCGACCCTGCTCATGCGCCCTCCTCGATCCGTGCATCCGCCGCGTACGCGGTGACGAGTTCCCGGATCGTCCCGGTCACCAGCTCCGGCGCCTCCACCGGAGTCATATGGCCGAGCCCCGGCAGCTCGGTGCTGCCCACGCAGTTCGGCAGCGCCGCGACCAGCGTCCGCGCGTGCACCGGCGGCGTGAGCCGGTCCGCGGTGCCGACCACGACATGCGCCGGCACCGTCAACTCCCTGAGGCCCTTTTCGAGATCGAGCCCTTCGAGCACGAGCGACCAGGCGTGGCGCACATCGCGCGGGCAGGCGTGGACCACCCGGGCGCACGCCTCGACCATCTCCGGCGACGAACCGGGGCCCATGGTCGCGTACTTGAGGATGCGTTTCGCGACGGGCGTGACCGGACCGAGCGGGGCGCGCGAGCCCAGGAGGCGCGCAGTGAGCCAGGTGCGGACGCGCCCGGCGCGCAAGGGCACCACGCGCGCCTCGGCGACCAGGCGCGCGCTCCCGGTGCTGCACAACAGGACGGCCGCCGCGTGCACCTGGAAGCGGGGGCGCGCCGCCGCGGCCATCACGGTCATCCCGCCCATGGAGTGCCCGGCGATGACGGCCTTCTGCCCCGGCTCCAGCGTGGCGGCGAGCACCGCCTCCAGATCGTCGGCGAGCGCCTCGGTGCTGCAGGCGGGGCTCGCCGGGCTGCGCCCGTGCCCACGCTGGTCGTAGGCGATCACCCGGTGGTCCGCGGCGAGGTCCCGTATCTGCGCCGCCCAGAAGGCGGTCGAGCAGGTCCAGCCGTGCGCGAGCACGACGGCGGGCGCGCTGTCGGGACCGTGCACCTCGGCGTGCAGCCGGGCGCCGTCCGCGGAGACCACGGTCAGCTCACGGACGGGGACGGGAGGCGCGTACCGCCCGCTCATGACATGGGTCAGCCTGCTCATGCGCGCGTCGCCTCCACGGTCGCGGTCTTCTCGGTGTCTGCGGTGTCCGCCGTGCCTGCGGTCCCTACGGTCTCCGCGGTGTCCGTCCTGGCCCCGTCGGTCCCCGTGGTGCCGGCCGGGGCCCTCAGCACCTCGTACTCCGCCAGGTCCACGCGTCGCGTCGCGCTGCGGAACTCCGTGGTCGTACCGGGCCAGACGGTGGTGTTGCGGCCCGCCGCGTCGAGGTACCAGCTGGTGCAGCCGCCCGTGTTCCACACCGTGCGCTTCATGCGTTCCTGCACCGAGTGGTTCCAGGCGTCGACGGCGGCCGTGCGGGCGTCGAGCGCGGCCCGTCCGCCCAGCACGTCCAGCTGCCGCAGGAAGTCGGCCATGTAGTTGAGCTGGGACTCGATCATCAGGATCATCGAGGAGTTCCCGAGGCCGGTGTTCGGTCCGATGATCGTCATCCAGTTGGGGAAGCCGGCCGCGGAGGCACCCCGCAGGGCCTTCATCCCGTCCTTCCACGCCTCCGCGAGGGTCCTGCCGTCCGCGCCGACGACCCGCTCGGCGATCGGCATGTCGGTGACGTGGAAGCCCGTGCCGAAGACGATCGCGTCGACCTCGGCCTCACTGCCGTCGGCGGCGACCACGGCCGACCCGCGGACCTCGCTCAGCCCGGCGGCGACCACGTCCACATTGGGCTGCGCGAGGGCCGGGTAGTAGGTGTTCGACAGCAGGATCCGCTTGCAGCCGATGCGGTAGTCGGGGGTAAGCGTGGCGCGCAGCGCCGGGTCCTTGATCGCGCGGGCGATGTTGCGCCTGGCCATCCGCTCGACCAGGCCCAGTTCGTCGGGGTGCTTGGTGAACGCCTGGACCTGCAGCTCCCGGATGCCCCACAGCAGTCCGCGGCGCAGCTTGGTGGTGAGCGGCAGCGCGCGGTGCAGCCCCCGTTCGAAGCCGCTGATGGCGCGGTCCACGCGGGGCAGCACCCAGGGCGGGGTGCGCTGGAGGAGGGTGAGGTGCGCGACGTCGGGCTGGATGGACGGCACGATCTGGATGGCCGACGCGCCGGTGCCCACCATGGCCACTCGCTTGCCGCGCAGATCGTAGTCGTGGTCCCAGCGGGCGGAGTGGAAGACCTTGCCGGGGAAGCCGTCGAGGCCGGGGATCTCCGGGATCTTCGGGTCGGACAGCGGCCCGGTGGCGGAGACGACGACATCCGCGGTGAGCCGTCCGCCGCTCGTCTCGATCGCCCAGCGCAGCTTCCGCGCGTCCCACGTCATCAGCTTCACCTCGGAGCCGAAGCGGATGTGGGGACGCAGCCGGAAGACATCGGTCACATGCTCCAGGTAGGCCCGGATGTGCTCCTGCCCGGAGAAGGTGCGCGGCCAGTCGGGGTTGGGCGCGAACGAGAACGAGTAGAGGTGCGAGGGGACGTCGCACGCGCAGCCGGGGTAGCTGTTGTCACGCCATGTGCCGCCGACGCTGTCCGCGCGCTCCAGCACCACGAAGTCGGTGATGCCCTCCCGGCGCAGCCGCACGGCGGCACCGAGCCCGCCGAACCCGGACCCGACCACCGCCACCCGTACATGAGGCACATGCTCGTTCTCGGCCATCCGAAGCCTCCCGGTCCGTACGACATGGGCCCTGACGCTCGGCCAGAAGGACCCGTGTGACCACGCCAGTGAACACTGGCGCAATGGGAGGTTAGGGCAGCCGCGTACCGATGGGTAGGGGGTGGACCGAGGAAAGTTACCCGGAGTACGACGTAGGGTGCGGGAGTGGCAGACCACGGGGAGCGGCGCGAGTACCGCATGGAGGAACTGGCCGAGGAGGCCGGCATCACGGTGCGCACCCTGCGCTTCTACCGCGAGCGCAAGCTGATCCAGCCGCCCCGCAGGGAAGGCCGCATCGCCTGGTACGACGAGACGCACCTGGCCCGGCTGCGCACGATATCGGCCCTCCTGGAGCGCGGCCACACCCTCAGCGGCATCGCGGAGCTGGCCGAGGCGTTCGACCACGGACGCGATGTCGGCGACCTGCTCGGCGTCGGCGCGCCCACCGAGGAGACCCCCGTACGCCTCACCCCCGAGGCCCTGGCCGACGTGTTCGGCGCCGAGGCGACGCCGGAGAACCTCGCGGCGGCCCTCGACCTCGGCTACCTCGGCACGGACGGCGGCGAGATCGTCCACATCAGCCGCCGCCTGCTGGACGTCTCGGCGGCCCTGGTCCGCGAGGGCATTCCGCTCGCCGACGTCCTGGCCGCCGCCCGCCGCGTACGGGAGCACGCCGAGGCCCTCGCGGACGTCTTCACGGACCTGGTGGCCACCCACGGCCGCTCCCCCGAGGACGTCCAGCGCCTGCGCCCCCTGGCGAAGAGCGTGGCGGAGGCGGAACTGTCCCTGGCACTGGACCGACGGCTGCGCCGGTACGAGGAGCACCGCACCCAGCGGCGCGACCGGCACCCGTAGCGCGCCGCCGAAGGCCGTGCACCACCGTCACCGGCGCACGGCCGGGCCGGCGCGCGGCACGTGCGGCCGTCCCCCACACGAACCGGACACCGGAGACGTGCCGTGCGTCCGCCTACCGGTCGAACACGACCGTGACCGGGGCATGATCCGACCAGCGCTCGGCGTGTGTGGCCGCACGCTCCACGTACGCCTTCACGGCACGCTCGGCGATGCCGGGCGTTGTGCAGACCAGGTCGATGCGCCAGCCGGTGTCGTTGTCGAACGCGCGTCCGCGGTACGACCACCACGAGTAAGGCCCCTCGGCGTCGGGGTGCAGGGCCCGCACGACGTCCACGTACCCGCCGTCGTTCTCGTCGAGGACCCGGCCCAGCCAGGCCCGTTCCTCGGGCAGGAACCCCGAGTTCTTCTGGTTGGCGCGCCAGTTCCTGAGGTCGGCCTCGCGATGGGCGATGTTCCAGTCGCCGCACACGACGACCTCGCGGCCCTCGGCGGCGGCCCGCTCCCGGAGATCTTTGAGATGGGCGAGGAACTCGCCCATGAACCGCACCTTCTCGTCCTGCCGCTCGGTGCCGACCTCCCCGGAGGGCAGGTACAGGCTGGCGACGGTCACCCCCGGCAGATCCGCCTCGACGTACCGTCCACTGCCGTCGAACTCGGCCGACCCGAATCCGACCCGCACACGGTCGGGCTCGCGCCGGGTGTAGAGCGACACCCCGGCACGCCCCTTGGCGGCGGCCGGCGCGTGCACGACGTGCCAGCCGTCGGGAGCGCGCAGGCCCTCGGGGATCTGCCCCGGCTCGGCGCGCACCTCCTGGAGGCACAGCACATCGGCGGAGGTACCCTCCAGCCACTCCACGAAGCCCTTCTTCGCGGCGGCACGGATCCCGTTCACGTTCACGGAGGTCACTGTCAGCACGCGCGAACGATACCGGCACACTGGGAGAAGCCCCGCCCCCGGATACCGCATAGATGTACGATGACCAGCATGATTATTCGCCGCGTCTCCTTCGACCACCCGGACGCCGTCAAGCTCAACGACCAGGTCCAGGCCGAGTACCACCTGCGCTACGGCGACGGCGGCGACGCCACCCGTCTGGACCCGGCGATGTTCATGCCGCCGGCCGGGCTCTTCCTCATCGCTTACGACACACAGGACCGTCCCGTCGCCACGGGCGGCTGGCGCTCCCAGGAGCAGAACGAGGACGGGTACCAGGACGGGGACGCCGAACTCAAGCGGATGTACGTCATAGAGGAGCTGCGCGGCCGGGGCCTGGCGCGCCGCATCCTGGCCGAGCTGGAGGAGGACGCCCGCGCGGCGGGCCGCACCCGCATGGTCCTGGAGACGGGCACCAAGCAGCCGGAGGCGGTGGCGCTGTACGCCTCCAGCGGCTACGAGCCGTGTGAGAAGTTCGGCTACTACCGCTTCCACGAACTGAGCCTGTGCTTCGCGAAGCCGCTGTAGGGCGGACGGCGCATGCGTGCGACCGTTCGCAACGACGGGGTCAGTCGCCCGCCGAACGGGACGTGGGCCTGCGCAGCAGCCACTGCCGGAACGTCCGGCGCGGGGGCCGCACCACCACGCGGCCGTGGGCCTTCCGGCCGACCAGCTCCACTCGCAGCGTGACCGGTGCATCAGGATTCGCCGCGGTCCGGCGGTACTTGACCCCGCTGTGCACCAGCTGCAGACCATCGGTGTCGACCACGACGCCCGGCCTCGTGACCAGCGTCAGGGTCTTTCCCGTCATGTCCACGTCGATCCGCAGGGTGTCGTGCGTGACCACTGCGTCAGTGAAGTCGAGCGTCACCTCGCAGTACGTCACCGCGAGCTCCAGCCTCCGCGGCACCACCCAGCGCCCCACGCGCTCGATCGCGCCGCTGTGGACCTGCTCGATCCGGACCACGTCCTTGACCTCTGCTCCGGTCGCACCGACGGTGGCCGGTACGGGCGGCAGGTCGGCGGTGAGCGCGGTCAGTTCGCCCAGAGTCCGCGCCGACAGGGCGGCTTCCAGGCGCTCGTCCAACTCGTCCATGGTCAGCAGGCCGTCCCCCGCCGCGACACGCAGCACATCCACCACCCGGTCCCGGTCCGCGTGTGAGGCCCGCAGCCCGGGCGACGAGCCGGGGCCGGTGCGCTTCCCGGTTGGCGACATCTCTCCCGACATGCTTTGTCCTGGTCCTGTCGAACGTCTCCGCGCGACGCGGGCAGCGGCGCAGGCAGAAGACTAACGCTATATCGCGACATGGATCCCGTCCGGGCCTCAACACGCAGCGGCGAGGGACGGTCAGCGTCGGTGCACGGCGTGCGGCACCCATCATGCCGAGACCCGGTCGCGACAACAACCGTCTCCCAGGGGCCGGTTCACATGGTTCCCCGGGGCCGCCGCGGACGGCCGGGTCTACCGGAATCCCGGAACCCGGACCGGCAGTGGCATGAGCCGCTGGCCGCCCTTCTGCGCTCCCGTCCGACCGATTCGAGGATCGTGCGGTGGCGGTCGGCCGTCGCGTCGTCCGGCCGGCCCCGCGAGGCGCCCCGGTCCGGCGGCGAAGTGCATGCCGACCGAGACCGCGGCTTCTTTCGGCTCCGGTGCGTCCAGGCTCGCTCGGGCCACGTCTTCGGGCGCATGGCCGTCGGTGGCCCGACCGGCACCACCACAGGCGCTTGCCTCATCGGATGGCCAGGTTGTCGAGGTAGGACCGCGCGTTGCGGCGGGTCTCGGCCACCGAATCACCGCCGAACTTCTCCGCCACCGCGTCCGCGAGGACGAGCGCCACCATGGCCTCGGCGACGATGCCGGCCGCGGGGACCGCGGAGACGTCGGAGCGCTGGTGGTGCGCCTGCGCGGCCTGACCGTTCGTCACGTCCACCGTCTGGAGCGCCCGCGGCACGGTCGCGATCGGCTTCATCGCGGCGCGGACCCGCAGCGGCTCACCTGTGGTGAGGCCGCCCTCGGTGCCACCGGAGCGGCCGGAGGCCCGGCGGATGCCCTCCGGCGTGTTGACGATCTCGTCGTGCGCCTTGGAGCCGGGCACGCGGGCAAGCTCGAAGCCGTCGCCGATCTCCACGCCCTTGATCGCCTGGATACCCATCAGCGCACCCGCCAGCCGGGCGTCCAGCCTGCGGTCCCAGTGCACATGCGAGCCCAGGCCCACCGGCACCCCGTAGGCCAGCACCTCGACCACACCCCCGAGGGTGTCGCCGTCCTTGTGGGCCTGGTCGATCTCCGCGACCATCGCCTTCGACGCGTCCGCGTCCAGACAGCGCACCGGGTCCGCGTCCAGCCTCTCGACCTCCGCCGGGGTCGGGTACACGCCCTGCGGCGCCCTCACAGAGCACAGCTCGACGACATGGCCGACGATCTCGACGCCGGCCGTCTCCTTCAGGTACGACCGCGCCACCGCGCCCAGCGCCACCCGGGCCGCGGTCTCCCGGGCCGAGGCGCGCTCCAGGACCG
This sequence comes from Streptomyces sp. PSU-S4-23, assembly GCF_055632315.1. Lineage (NCBI taxonomy): Bacteria > Bacillati > Actinomycetota > Actinomycetes > Kitasatosporales > Streptomycetaceae > Streptomyces > Streptomyces sp. PSU-S4-23. The sequence goes on from NZ_JBVMUU010000002.1 coordinate 3,658,114, forward strand.
GCCGGGCCTCGTCGAAGCCGTACTTCTGCATGCCCGCCAGATCGGCGTGGCCGGGGCGCGGGCGGGTCAACGGGGCGCTGCGGGCGAGACCGTCCAGGATCTCCGGATCGACCGGATCGGCCGCCATCACCTGCTCCCACTTGGGCCACTCGGTGTTGCCCACCATGATCGCGACGGGGGAGCCCAGGGTCAGGCCGTGCCGCACACCGCCCAGGAAGGTGACCTCGTCGCGCTCGAACTTCATGCGCGCCCCACGCCCATGGCCGAGCCGGCGCCGGGCCAGGTGGTCCGCCACCATCTTCGTGGTGATCGGCACGCCGGCGGGGAGGCCCTCCAGCGTCGCCACGAGTGCGGGACCGTGGGACTCCCCCGCGGTCAGCCAGCGCAACCTGCTCAACGGTGCTCTCCCGCCCCGCCGATGCGAGCCCCGTGCAGCCACTCGACCTCGTCGTACAGTTCGTCGACCGTGTAGGAGGACAGCATTGCGTTGCGGGCGGCAGCGGCGTCTCCGGCCGGGTGGTAGAGCTGTTCACCCATGGCACGGGCCACCTGCTGCACCCTGGCGGCGCGCTCGTACCGCTCGGCGTTGTACTTCTCCAGGCGTTGGGGGACGTCTCCGGCGGCTCCCGCGAGCAGTTGGCCGATGACGACGGCGTCCTCAAGGGCCATGCAGGCGCCCTGGGCCGCGTACTGGAGCATGGGGTGCGCGGCGTCACCGAGGAGGGCGACGCGGCCGTCCGTCCAGCGCTCGACCGGGTCGCGGTCGCACAGGACCCATTCCTTCCAGTCGGTCCCCAGTTCCAGCAGTTGCCGGGCGGTGTCACTCAGTTCGGGGAACTCGGACAGGACGTGCGTCCGCTCGACGGGCCTGCCGACCACGACGTCCTGTGCACCGTCGTCGCGGGTGACCGCCAGGTTGAGGAACTTCCCGCCGCCGATGGGGTAGTGGACGAAGTGCCATTTGGGGCCGGCCCACAAGGTGACGGTGTTCCAGCGCAGTTCCTGCGGAACCCGCTCCATGGGGATGACGGACCGGTAGATCGTGTGGCCGGACACACGCGGCGCGCCGTCCCCGACGAGCCGGCTCCGCAGGGCGGAACGGATGCCGTCGGCGCCGATGAGCGCCGCGCCGGTGAAACGCTGCCCGGTGTCGGTGATCGCCGTGACGCTTTCCGAGTCCTGTTCGTACCGGGTCACGGAGCACTTGGTGGTCAGCGTGATGTTCCGCTCCGCGACGCAGCCGTCGAGGAGCGTCTGGTAGAGGTCGCCTCGGTGCACGACGGCGTAGGGATTGCCGAAGCGGGCGCGGTATGCGCCGGTGAGTGGCATGCTCGCGACCCGCTGCCCGGTGGTGCCGTCCATGAACCGCAACTCCTCGATGTGGACGGCGCGTTGCCGTGCGGCCGCGCCGACACCGAGGCAGTCCAGGGCGTGGAAGGCGTTCGGGCCCAGCTGGATGCCCGCACCCAGTTCACCGAAGGTGTCCCTTCGTTCCAGCACGACGACCTCGTGGCTGCGGCGCGCGATGCTCAGTGCGGCCGCGAGGCCGCCGATGCCGCCCCCGGCAATGAGTACCTTCATCGTGATCCTTGTCGCTGTGAAGAAGTCGGTTGAGAGGCCACGGGAAACAGCCGTCGCAGTTCCTCTCTGAGCTGAGCGCTGCCGTCGAACACGAAACGGCCGTGGCCCACGGCCGCGAAGGGCGGCAGGCAACGGGCCGCCGTTCCGGCGTCCTCACACCAGACGTCGGTCCTCCCGGTGGGACCGCGCCCCACACCGGTGACCTCCCAGACCTCGTCACGGTCCGCCATCCCGACCCGGAAGCCGAGGTCCGCCAGCGCCGTACGGAAGGCGACGGTGTCGGTGCTGACGAGCGGGAACCGCAGCCGGGAGGTGCCCCTCGCGGCCGCGGCCAGCAGCAGGGCGCGGTTGGTGATGCTCTTGGAGCCGGGGATACGGGCCGTCCCCCCGGCAGGTTGCGCGGTCGTGTCCGTCATGGACTGTCCTCCAGCACGTGGCACTTCGTGGAGCGCGGGCTCAGCCGGTGAAGGCGAGACCCAGACGGGCCAGCCGGGCGGTGTCATAGGCGCCCTCCGCGGTGGCCTCGACATCGAAGACGTGCCTCTCGGTGGGCGGATACCCGATGAGTTCGGCAGCCCTGGCCGGAATGGGCGCGGCTGCGGCCCGCGCCGACTCCCACAGGAAGACGGCGCCCCACCGGTTGGTGCGCTCGTCCGAGATCCACACCTTCAGGCGCAGCCCCGGCACCCGGGAGAAGCGGTCCACGGCCTCGTCGCGCAGGAAGTCCCGGAGCGAGGCGATGGTCTGCTCGGAGCGGTCGAGGTCCCACCAGGCGATCACCACTCGCACGGGCGCAGCACCCCCTCGAGTGCCTCACCGATGATGCGTACGCCGTCCTGTGTGAGCACGGACTCGGCGTGGAACTGCATCGAGGCGAAGCCCGGCCCGCGCAGCGCGTGGACCTCTCCGGTGTCGTCGTCCCGGCTCGCTTCGACGATCCCCACACCCGGAACCTCGAACGCGTCCTGTGCGCTGCGGGCGGCGAACGTGTTGTAGAAGCCGACCCGTTCCCGTGCTCCGAACAGGTCGATCTCCCGCTGGAATCCCTGGTTGGGAACCGGTCGGCGCACCAGTTCCAGGCCCAGCAGGGTGCTGAGCACCTGATGGCTCAGGCAGACGGCGACGAAGGGCCGGTGCTGGTCCAGGAGCGCGTGGAGTGCGGACCGCAGGTGTGTGATCTTGGGGTGACGGGTGGCGCGCGGATCGCCGGGTCCGGGCCCCATGACGACGAGTTCGTGGTCGTCGAAGGAGTACGGCTCGTCGAAGCGCCGAACCGTCGGCTTCAGCCCCATGGACCGCAGCTGGTGGCCGATCATGGACGTGAAGGTGTCCTCGGCGTCCACCACGAGGACCCGGCGGCCGGCCAGTCCGGGCCGCTGTCCCTCTCGGTGGGCATGCCCGCCGATCCAGAACCCGGCGATCGAGTCGTTGCGCTGCGCGAGGGCCTGGCGCACCCGCGGGTGTTCGGCGAGGCGCGCAGAGCCCTCGGCGCCCAGAGCGGCGAGGAGTCCGGCCGCCTTGGCCCGGGTCTCCTCGACCTCCGAGCCCGGGTCGGAATGCCGTACCAGGGTGGCACCGACACCGATGCTCAGCCGACCCGCGCCGTCGATGTCGGCGGTGCGGATGAGGATCGAGGAGTCGAGTGTGCGCCGTCCCCGCTCGTCCTGTCCGATCAGGGCGGCCACACCGCTGTAGTAGCCGCGCCCGCGGGGCTCGTACCGGTTGATCACCCGGCAGGCGCTCTCCAGCGGGCTGCCCGTCACCGTCGGTGCGAACAGGGTCTCCCGCAGGATCGTGCGGGGATCGTGGTCGCTCGCGCCCTCGATGAAGTACTCGGTGTGCGCGAGCCGCGCCATCTCCTTCAGATACGGCCCCACGACCCGGGGAGCGGGGTCGCAGATCCGCGCCATCATCTTGAGTTCCTCGTCGACGACCATGTACAGCTCGTCGGCCTCCTTGCGGTCGGCGAGGAAGTCCATCACCCCCGGCAGGGTGGGGCCGGAGGGCGGATAGCGGTAGGTGCCGCTGATCGGGTTCATCACGGCCCGGCCGGCCCGCAGGCTCACATGCCGCTCGGGGGAGGCCCCGACGAAGGTGCGCTCGCCGGTGTGCACGACGAACGTCCAGTACGCCCCCTGCTCCCGCTCCATCAGCCGCCGGAAGAACGCCAGGGCACTGTGCACCGTGTAGTCGGTGATGTCGGCGACGAACGACCGCTTGATGACGAAGTTCGCTCCCTCGCCCGTGCCGATCTCGTCCGCGATCACCTTGCGGACGATGCCGGCGTATTCGTCGTCGTCCAGGTCGAAGGCGCCGCCGCTGAGCGCGACCGGCTCGTCCGGCAGCCGCCGCAGGGTGTCGCTCACCGCGACGCGGGCCTGCTCCTCCACGGTGATCGCGATCAGCGGTTCGCCGTCGTCGGCGCAGACGTAGCCGCGCTCGGCGACCTGACGGTAGGGGATCAGCGCCAGGACCTCCTGGCGCGCCCCGGCGTCGGGATCGGGGTCCCCGCTCAGGGGTATCCGGGCCACGGCGTCCACCGTCGACGCCGTACCCGTCAGGACCTCCAGGGTGTCGGGGCCGCTCACTTCCGGGCGGTGCAGCAGCGCGAAGGCGGGCGGCCGCGGCCCGAGAACCCGGTCGAGCAGGTCGTGTGCCGCACGGGGGTTCTCCTCGCTCATCGGCCGAGCTCCTCGATCACGGACTTCGTCGTGGTGACCAGGGCGCAACGCTCGGCGGCGTAGTCCAGAGCCAGCCGGTGGTACGCCTCGGAGAAGTCGGCGACGGCGTCGGCCACCAGAAACGTCTCGATGTCGTTGGTGAACGCCTCCACCGCGGTGGACAGCACCCCGATGTGCGCGTACACACCGCAGAGGATCAGCTGGTCGCGTCCGTGGGTGCGCATCCGGTCCAGCAGGTCGGACCGGAAGAACGCGCTGTAGCGCCACTTGGTGAGCAGCCAGTCGTCCGGGCCCGGCGCCAAAGGCTCCACCACCTCCCGGTCGGCGGGGGCGACGCGCATGCCCGATCCCCAGAAGTCCTTGAGCAGTCCGCGCTGTTCGTCGGTCATGCCGCCCGGCTGCGCGGTGTACGCGACGGGCATGCCAAAGGCGACCGCCTGCTCGCGGAGCCGGGCCGCGTTCCGCACGAGGTCGGCACCGGGCGCCTCGCCCTCGGGGAACTGCCGGAGGAAGTAGCGCTGCATGTCGTGGACGAGCAGGACCGCGCGGTCCGGATCGGCCTGCCATGCCGCCGCGTTGGTGGGCAGGTCCCCGGCCGTGGGCATCGGGTAGGGCTGGATGGGGGGTATCCCTGGCATGTTCTTCCTCGTATCGCTTGGGTCGTCAGACACCGAGGGTCGCGCCGCCGTCGACGGTGAGGTCGTGCATCGTGATGTGCGAGGCCTGATCCGACAGGAGGAACACCACCGCGTCGGCCACGTCCGAGGGGCGGGCCAGCTTGCCGAGCGGTATGCCGACGCGGTAGGCGTCGGGCGAGCCTTCGAGGGTCGCGGTGCGCCCGTGGTCGTCCTTCCACATGGACGTGAGCATCGAGGTCTCGGTGGAGCCGGGGGCGACCACATTGCACCGGATGCCGTACTGGGCGACCTCGAGGCCGAGGCACTTGGTGAACATGGTCGCCGCGGCCTTGGACGCCGAGTACGCGGCCATGTCCATGCGTGCCGTGCCCGCCGCGTTGGACGCGATGGTGACGACGGCACCGGAGCGCCGCGGGACCATGCGGTTGACCGCCGCGCGCGACATGAAGAACACCCCTGTGGCGTTGACCGCGAACGTCGCCGCCCAGTCCGCGTCGGTGAGGTCCCGGGTCTTCGCGAGGCGCAGTACGCCCGCCCCGTTGACCAGGTGGTCGAGCGGTCCCAGGGACTCCTCGACGTCCGCGACCAGACGCTCGGCCTCGCTGCTCGTGGTGACGTCGGCGGGGAACGCCCGTACCCGCAGCCCGGCAGAGGCCAGTTTCCCGACCAGCTCGCTCAGCCGGTCGCCGTCCTTGTCCACGGCGGCCACCGAAGCGCCGCGTTCGCCCAGTGTGCGGACGACCGCTTCGCCTATTCCGCCCGCGGCGCCCGTGACCAGCGTGATCTTTTCCCGCATAGTGAACAGGTCTCCTTGTCAGCGACGCCAGGCCGAGGCAACCTCCACGGCCTGACGGGGGTTGAGCCGCGGGTCGCAGAAGCTCGTGTACTTGTCTCCGACCGAATCCAGGCACGTGGGGTCGGCGACGCATTCCGTGACCTGGTCCGGCGTGGTTTCCAGGTGCAGGCCGCCGGGAATTCTGCCGGCCGACGCCACGGATTCCTGGAATTCTTCGACCTCGCGTATGACGTTTTTCACGAAACGAGTCTTCAGACCGTCGGGCCCGCACTCGGTGTTGCCGTGCATCGGGTCGGACAGCCAGATCACCGGGTGCCCGGCGCCGCGTACGGCGGCGACCAGGGCGGGGAGCTTCTCGGGTGCCGTACCGGCACCCATGCGCGCGATGAGCGTCAGCCGCCCGGGGATGCGGTCGGGGTCCAGCCGCTCGCACAGGCGCAGCAGTTCCCCCGGCGTCATGGTCGGTCCCACCTTGCAGGCCACCGGGTTGCGCACGGCCGCCAGGAGCGCCACATGGGCGCCGTCCACCTGTCGCGTGCGCTCGCCGATCCACGGCCAGTGCGTCGAGGTGAGCAACAGGCCGCCGTCGTCCTGCCGGCGCAGCATGGGCAGTTCGTAGTCGAGGAGGAGGGCCTCGTGACTGGTCCACACGGGGGCCTGCGCGCGCTGGGCGCTGCCGGCCCAGCCGAGGTGTCCCATGACCTCGCGCGCGGCCGCGTGGCCGGTCAGCAAGCGCCGGGGGTCGGGCTGCCGCAGCACCGGATCGGGGTTCGGTTCGTTCACCATGTGGCCGCGGTAGACGGGCAGTTCGACGCCCCGGACCGTTTCGGTGGGCTTGGAGCGCGGCTTGGCGTACTGGCCGGCGATCCGGCCCACGCGCACCACCGGCCTGCCCGCGTTGACGCGCATGACACCCGCCAGGAGATCGAGGACGGCCGCCTTGCGGGCGACGTCCACCCGGCCGTTCTCCGCCCAGTCCTCGGCACAGTCACCGGTCTGGACGACCTGGGCGTGCCCCTGGGCGACCGCCCCGAGGTGGTCGTGCAGCCGGGCCACGTCCGCGGCCTCGACGAGCGGTGGCAGCGCGCTCAGTTCGCGCCTCACCCGCTCCGTCTCGGGATGGCCCTGCCAATCGGGCTGCTGCAGCGCGGGCAGCGATTCGATGTGAGCGAGCTCGCTGTTCAACTCGGTTCCTCTCGTGGGGGATGAAGAAGGATTTCTTCGGCTGAACCCGTGAGTTGCTTTCACCGATTCTGCGGAATTGAGGAATCCTCGTGAAGGGGGGAATCGCTACTTCGTCATGTTCCGGTGGGGCAGGGCGAATTCGTCCACGGGCCGGGACAAATTCATCCGACCGGGGCCCGGCAAAGTCCCGGAAAGCACGCGTCCCGGCCTCGTGGCACATTCGGGCCACGGGGCCGGGACGGGTGGATCTGTTGAGGAAACCGGGTGGCGCGGTCAGCTGGTGACTCCCCCGTCGACGACGAGGTCGTGGCCGACGACGAAGCTCGACTCGTCGGACGCCAGCCACAGCACCGCGTTGACGATCTCGTCCGTCGTCGCGACACGGGCGATCGGAACCGTCGTGGCCAGCCGGGCCGCACGGTCGGCGTCGGTCTCCCCGGGGCGCAGCGACATGCTGGTGTCCGTGGCGCCGGGGCTCACCGCGTTGATGCGCACGCCGTCCTTGATGTGGTCCAGGGCGGCGACCCGGGTGAGGGTGCTCACGGCGGCCTTGGACGCGGCGTAGGCGGCCATGCCGGGGCGGCGCCCGTGGTAGCCGATGTTGGACGCGGTGTTGACGATGACGCCACCGCCGTGCGCCCGCATGTGCGCGATCTCCTGCTGCATGCTGAGCAGGACACCGTTCAGGTTGACGTCCAGCACAGACTGCCACACGGACAGGTCCAGGTCGCCGACCGGGGTGGGCTTGCCGAAGACGCCCGCGTTGTTGTGCGCGATGTGCAGGCCGCCATGGCGCTCCACCGTGGTGCGCACCAGGCGCTCCATGTCCTCGGGCCGGGTGACGTCGGCGACGACGGCGCCGGCGGTGCCGCCGTCCTCGTCGACGAGCCGCACGGTCTCCTCGATGGATTCCGGCCTGGCTCCGGAGACGACCACGGTGGCGCCCTCGCGGGCGAAGGCCCTGGCGCTGGCCCGGCCGATGCCGGCTCCGGCCCCGGTGACGATGACGACCTTGTCCTTGAATCGGGCGGTCATGGGGATGCTCCTTGGCGACGTGTCGTAGCGGATGGAAATGCGGGGTGCCCAAGTGGCGGAAGCACCGGGCTCCTTCACCCGCCGTCCCGGGACGGGCGAGGACGCAGCAGGACGAGCGCGCACACCGCGGCGGCGGCGAAGGCCATGGCCGCGATGGTGAAGGCGAAGCCGTAGCCGGAGGTCAGGGCGGACGCCGTGCTCCTGCCCTGGTGCACCAGATCCGTGGTGCGGCCCGCGGCCAGGGTCACCAGGACGGCGAGACCGATGGCCGGCCCGGCCTCCAGCGCGGTGTTGACCACGGCGCCGGCGAGACCGGCCTGCTCCTGCGGGACGTCGGTGGTCGCCGTGACGGTGGATCCGGCGAACACCAGTACCGCTCCTGCGGGAAAGAGCACCAGCCCGGCCAGTACGGCGCCCACGTACGGCGTGTCCGTGCCGATCAGGCCCAGCGCCGCCAGCCCCAGCCCGGCGACCGCCAGCCCCGTGACCAGCACCACGCGCGGGCCGAAGCGCTGCACCAGTCTGCCCACGACCAGGCCGCCGACGACCAGGGTCAGTCCGAAGGGCAGGAACGCCGCCGACGTCTCCAGCGCGGAATAGCCCCGTACCTCCTGGAAGTACAGCGCGAGCATGAAGAAGATCGTGGTGATCCCGGCGGCACCCAGGAAGACCGTCAGCAAGGCCGTCGCCCTGCGGGGGGAGGCGAGGAACGACAGCGGCAGAAGCGGCTGCGGCACCCGTGCCTCGGTGACGGCGAAGCCCAGCAGCAGCGCACCGCCGCCGGCCAGGGTGCCCAGGGCCACCGGGGAGGTCCAGCCTCGCTCCGGCGCCTCCACCAGGCCGTAGCTCAGCAGAGCGATCCCGGTGGTGACCAGGGCGGCCCCGAGGACATCCAGCCGGCCGCCCCGGCGAGCCGCGCCTTCGGGGACCAGCCGCGAGGCGGTGGCGAGTGTCACCGCCGCCACCGCGACGGGCACGACGAACGCCCAGCGCCAGGAGTTCCACGAAGCCACCACCCCGGACAGCAGCATTCCGGCGGTCCCGCCGGAGGCCGCGAGCCCGCCCCAGACCGCCATGGCACGGGCGTACCGCGCGGGCTCGGGGTGTACGACACTCACCAGTGCCATCGCGGCCGGTACGGCCAGTGCGGCACCAGCCCCCTGGAGGAAGCGCGCCGCCAGCAGCATCCACAGCCCCGTGGACAGCCCCGCCAGCGCCGAACTCGCGCCGAACACGGCGGTACCGAGGAGGAACACCCGCCGGTTCCCGTACAGGTCGGACAGCCGGCCGCCCAGCAGCAGCAGTCCGCTGAACGACATGCCGTAGGAGGCCGAGAGCAGGGCGAGTTCGGCGCGGTCGAGTCCGAACTCGCTTTGGATGTCGGGGAGGACGACGTTGAGCACGCTCATGGCGAGGATCAGCACGAACTGGACCGACGCCAGCAGGGCGAAGGCGACGCCTCTTCTCCTGTCGCCTGCCGCTTCGAGAGTCCCTGCGCCCGGTTTCGTCCGCTCCGCCGCGGCGACATCACGCTGCTGCACAGCTCGCCTCACGTGTGGTCGGGAAGGGTGACGGACTGCGAGTGCCGGAAGGTGTTCCGAGGGTCGTACGCGGCCTTGACACCCTGCAGTCGCGGGTAGTTGCCCTTGTAGTAGAGCGTGTACCAGGGCACGCCGGTGGTGTTGACACTCGTGTCGGTGATGTCCGCGTCCGGGTAGTTGATGTAGCAGCCGTCCGTGGCCGCGCCGGGAACGGGATATCCGCCGGTCGCCGAGAAGACCTCGCCGTACACGTCACGCACCCAGCCGATGTTCGCGGCGTCGTCCTCGGCACTCGGCCAGAAGCTCTGGAACAGCCCCTTGAAGATCGAGTCCCGCTGCGCCGACGCGGTGTCGCCGGAGCCCACGGTATTGATCCTCCCCCCGTACGAGAGGAGGACGACCATGGACGCGGGGTTCTCGTGGTCGGTGCGCGTCAAGTGCCGGTACATCGCCGCGGCCTGCGCCGCGGTGACGTTCTTGCGCAGGTAGGCGGACTTGTGGTGGCCGCGCAGCGTCGGGTTGGTCAGGGTCGGGTTGCTCGTACCCAGCAGCTTGACCGAGTGCAGCCATGGCAGGCGCTGCGGCGTGAACAGGCCGGGGAGCGCGCCCAGTTCACCGACCGGCTCGGACATCGGGCGTACCGCCGCGTCGGGCAGCGAGGAGGTGACCTCGGCGAGGAAGTCGCCGAGCACCTTCTCCGCGTCGGGGACGGTGGCGTCGATCTGGGTGAGCAGACCGATGCCGCCGTTCGCCTTGTGATTCATCATGAGGAAGCTGCACAGGGAAGCCGCGGCGGAGTCGGCGGAGCCGTTCTTCTCGTGCCAGGCGCCGAACTTCTGCACCAGCGAGGTGAAGGAGTCCTTGTCCAGCTCGCTCCAGGGAAGGGCGAGCGCGCTGACCAGAACTTCCTTCGGGGGCTTGGGCAGCAGCGACGAGGGCTCGACGCCGGTGGCACCGGGGCTGCGGAACCAGTACCGCGTGATGACGCCGAAGTTGCCGCCGCCACCGCCGGTGTGCGCCCACCACAGGTCGCGGTGGGGATCGTCGGCCTCGCGCGTGGCCACCACGCTGCGCGCCTTGCCGTTCGCGTCCACCACGACCACCTCGACCGCGTACAGGTGGTCGACGGTCAGGCCGTGCCGTCGGGACAGCATTCCGTAGCCGCCGCCGCTGATGTGACCGCCCATCCCCACCGAGTAGCACATGCCACCGGGGATGGTGACGCCCCAGCCTTTGAAGAGGGAGTCGTACACATGGAGCAGCGTCGATCCGGCACCCACTTCGAAGGCCTTGCGCTCCTCGTCGTAGGCGATGGTGTCGAGCAGGGAGGTGTCGATGACCACCCGGACCTCGGAGTTGAAGACGAAGTCCGCGTAGCAGTGGCCGCCGCTGCGCACCGAGATCCGCTTGTTGCCGTCCACGGCCTCCTGAACGGCCCGCACCACCTGCTCGGTGCTCCGCACCAGCCGCACGGAATCGGGCCGGGCGACCCAGCGGGAGTTGTTGCCGACGACGAGATCGGCATAGCGGGCGTCGCCCGGAAGGACGGTGACGGCGTCAGAGCCGGGGGCGGCGGAAGCGGCGGCGGCGCCCGTCGCGGCGGGGCCGACGTCCAGAGTCGTGGCGGCTATCGCGGCGGCCGTGCCGGCCAGGACGCTTCGTCTTCTCATGGAACTCGCGTTCTCTTTCTGTATCGGGGTGCAAGCTTTTGGACGGTCACACAGGTTCGGTAGACGCCGAGCGGTCAGTCGCCCCAGATCATGCCGAGCCCGAGATTCTCCGCGAATTCCATGGTGCGGTCGACCGACCACGATTCACCGACCGGCGCCGAATTTCCCAGCCCAGTCGGGTAGCCGGCCTCCGAGAAGAACCTCTCGAATCCGCCAGGCGTGGTGACGACATAGAAACGGGCGGTTTCGCTCTCCACCAGGTAGGAATGCGGTATGCCACGCGGAAGGAACAGCACACCGGCGCCGTTGACGATTTCGGTGCCGTCTCCGACCGTGAGGAGGACTTCCCCTCCCTCGATGATGAAGATCTCATCCTCGAGCGTGTGGGTGTGGCGCGGTGCGCGTTCTCCCATCACCGCGCTGAAGTGGGTGATGCCCAGCGTGCCACCGGTCTCCTCGGCGGAGAGTTTCGTGGTGACCACCGACCCCTTCCCCCAGAGCCGGGAAATCCCCTCGCCGTCGCGGCGAATCACGGGCGACCGTCCGTCGAGCCCTGCGGTCAAGGTCCCTCCAGAGAACTCTGCATTCACTCACTCACCAGTTCACGGGGAGCCTCACATGCCGCCGTCGCCGCCTGCAACGCGAACGGACTTAGTTTGTCAGGTATCACCCCACAGCCTTCCGGAACACATGACGAGCCGAAACGCAACCCCGCGCCGCGCACTTTGTCAGGTGTCCGCGACGTGATCACGCGGTGACTAGGCCGTTATCGCTGCATGCACAGAAGCGTGGTGCCAGACCCTAGAATTGTGGATGCCCTGTGCATCTGATTGGACTGCTGGAGCGGAGGCAGTCATTGACCACGTGTCCGCGCTCGCGACGCAGTGGCGTCCTGGACCAACTCGCGGCGGAGGGGGTCGGCCTCTGGCTGGACGACTACCATCGCGGCCGGCTGGCCGACGGCAGCCTGGAAAGACTGGTGGCCGACGGACTGGTCAGCGGTGTCATCTCCCGGCCCGCGGCCGTGGCACGCGCCGTCTCGAACACCACCGTCTACGGGGACCAGCTGAGCCGGCTCTCAAGCGCGGCCGCCTCGGCCGAGGATCGCGTCTATGCGCTCATCGCCGAGGACGTCCGTGCGGCCTGCACCGCGCTGGAACCGATGTTCCGGGCGACGAAGGGCCTGCACGGCTGGGTCTCCCTGGGCATCGCGCCCCGCCTGGCCGCGGATGCCGAGGCCATGGCCGACCACTCCAGGCGGCTTGCGGAGATGGTCGACCGCCCCAACGTACTGATCCGGATCCCCGCCGTGGTCACGGGACTTGCCGCCGCCGGTGACGTGCTCGCCCACGGGGTCGGCGTGCACGTCACCTCCGTGTACTCCGTGCAGCGGTACGCCCAGGCGGTGGACGCCTATTTCCGCGGCCTGGAACGCGCCACGGCCGACGGTCACGCCGCGTCCGCCGTCGCCTCGCTCGTCTCCCTGGACATCGGCCATCTCAACGCCGGCGTCGACGCGCTGCTGGACGGCTCGGCGGATCCCTGCGCCGCCGCGCTGCGCGGACAGGCCGGGGTGGCCACCGCGCGGCTCGTCTACCGCCGCTACGAGGAGAGCCTCGGCGGTTCGCACTGGCGCTCCCTGGTTGCCGACGGCGCCCGCCCCCAACGGCTGCTCTGGACGTCGGAGAACGCGCCGGAATCCCGTCGAGCCGCGCTGGACCGGGTCGAACGGCTCATCGCCTGGATGACCTTGCACGCCCTGCCTCAGCAGGCGCTCGAAGCGCTGGACCTCGGCGAGGGGTTCCACGGCGACACCCTCTCCGGTGAACAGGCCGCAGCCTGCCGGGTGTTGGACGCGTACGGATGGTCCGGCATCGTCCTCGACTCGCTCGCGCGCGACCTGGAGGCCGCCGCGATCGCGAGGGAGCGTGCCGCTTGGGACGAGCTCTTGACGGCGGTTCAGGCGGACTGAGTCATCGTTCAGGCGGGCTGGGTCATCGTTCAGGCGGGCTGGGTACGCGGCCCGCCGCGGTGCACGGCGCCGTCGTACACCTCCGACGACTCCTCGCCGGAACGTATTTCCACCAGGAAGTGCTCGACCACGTCTCCTCTGTCGACGATGACGTGCCTCCCGAGCACCCGCAACCGCCGCCCCGTTTCCTCGGCGATCCGGTGCAGTCCGTCCATGTCCCCTCTGCTGCTGAAGTGCAGCAGGGCCCGGCCGTCGTTGGTCAGCCGACGCGGTGCCTCGTCCACGTACCTGCGGTGTGCTTCGTATCCGGGGTCCACATAGGCACGTTCCAGGGGAGTGGCGAACCGGTAGTCCTCCGGTGCGCGGACGTACGGCGAACTCCAGACGATGGTGTCGAAGCGCTGCCCGGCGGGCAGCGCTTCGAACAGGTCGCTGTGCACGGCCAAGACCCGGTCGGCGACCCCGTGCCGTTGCGCGTTGAGCAGTGCGTTCGCCACCGCCTCGGCGTTGATGTCGGAGGCGACGACCCGCTCGCAGCCCGCGAGGGCGGCAGTCACGGCGACGACTCCGGTGCCGCAGCCGATCTCCAGAAACGCGCCGCGCCAAGGGGGGCACTCGGGATCGGAGAGGCCGAGCATGTCCAGGACGATCTCGGTGGTGCCCGCGTGCACAGGGGCGAAGACCGTGTCGAGCAGGTCCCACTCCCTTCCGCACAGCGAGAAGACCCTGGGCCGGTGTTCCGCTCGCATGGAGTCACGGCTGCGTTCGAGCGAACGTAGATAACTCTTGATCTCGGACATCCCGCCCCGACGTTCCCCTCTGCGCGCCGGGCACCGACTCCGGCGTTCCCGGTCACCGTTCACATCCCCGTGCTCACAGACCGGGCTCGATCTTTCCGTGACATCCCCGACGAGCGACAGGTGATCCGACCACACAGTTGACCGGGGAGACGGGTGACTCGGCCACCCCGCACGGGAACACCAGTACGATCATATGCGGCAAGCAGTTGCCTCCGCGGGGCCCCAAGTTTAGGCTCCCTAACGACCGACTTGCTTGATCACGGGGGATGATGATGGGGGGACTGGTGTCGGCCGCCTCTCCGGATGGGATGTCCGTGCTGGAACTGCTCGCCGAGGGGGCGCCGGCAGCGCGGTTCGAGGAACTGCTGCGCGCCGCCCGGCACGAGGAGGCTTCCGACGACACCCTTGCGGAACTCGACCAGGCCGTCCGCCTGGCCTCGCGCGTCCAGGCCCTGATCAGCCACGCACAGCAGCGGGAGGCCGGACTCGCCGCGCTCGTCGACACCGCCCACGACCTCACCCTGGTGCACGGTATGGACGCGCTCCTGCACGAGATCGCACGACGGGCACGCCGACTGCTGAACTTCGACATGGCCTACATCGGACTGCGCGACGCGGACGGCGAGGGCCGGGCCTCCTCCATCCGCGCGGCGGAGGGCGAGACCACCTCACTCAGCGTGGGCCTGAAGACCGAGGACGACTCCGGCCTCGGCGGCCTTGTCCAGCGGAGCGGGGCGCCCGCCTGGAGCCCCGACTACCTGACCGACAGGGACATTCCGCACGTCCCCGACATCGATGCCGTCGTACGGGCCGAAGGTCTGCACGCCATCCTGGCGGTTCCGCTCGGCTACGGCACCACGGTCTTCGGCACCCTCTACGGCGCCGACCGGAAGGTGCGGCACTTCACGCCGGACGAGATCAGCCTCATGCGCTCACTCGGCAAGCTCGCCGGCGTCGCCATCGAACGCGCGCGGCTGCTGGAGGAGACCCGCGCCGAGGTGACCGAGCTGGAACTGGACACCTCCCGCGCCAGGAGCAGTCTCGACGTGCAGCGCCGGGTCGAGGCCGCCTACATCCGGCTGATCGACCTGGTGCTCAGCGGCTGCGACCCGCAGACCCTCGCCGAAGCGGCGGTCGAGGAGCTGTCGGGGGCACTGGTCGTCAGGGACTGCCTCGGACGAACGGTCGTCGTGACCGGTACGCCGCCCGAACTCGCCGAGGACGACGTGCTCAGGTGGACCTACGACGCCCACGCGGCCGGCTGCCCGGTGCCCATGTCCGAGGGCGGCTGGGTCGCGCCGGTCACCGCCGGCGGCGAGAACCTGGGCGCCATTCTGCTGGTCCCCGACCAGCCGCTCACGGACGGCTTCGGAGTGCGGTTGCTCCAGCTCACCGCGCGGGCGGTCGCCCTCATCCTGTTGCTGCAGCGCACCTCGACGGTGGCCCACGACCAGATCCGTGACGAACTGTTAGAGGAGTTGCTCAGCGACATCCCGCCGCAGCCGCGCCAGATGATCCCGCGGGCTCGCCGCCTCGGCATCTCCATCGACGAACCGCATGTGATGGTGGTGGCCCGGCCTGAGGGAGGTCCGGAAGGCCGGGCCGCGGCGTGGGCGTCGTCGTACGCCCATCGCGTGTCCGGGCTCATGAGATTCCGTGACGGCTGTGTGACGCTGCTGGTCCCCGGCGAGGACCCGCTCGCGGCGGCCACCGCGGTGTCCGGGGAGCTTGCGCCGCTCGTCGGCCATCCCGTCACGGTCGGGGCGGCCGGGCCCGTTTCGGGCCCGGGCCGCGTGGCACAGGCCCACCGCGAGGCCCTCAGCTGCCTGGAGGCGCTCACCGAGCTGGGCAACCTCGGTGGCGTCGCCACCCCACAGCAGATGGGCTTCCTCGGTGTCCTGCTCTCCGAGACCCACGACATCGGCGACTACATCGAGGCCGTGATCGGCCCCGTACTGGACTACGACACCCAGCGCTTCACCGAACTGACCCGGACCCTCGACGCCTATTTCTCCTCCTCCACGAGCCCCACGCGCGCGGCGGCGAGCCTGCATGTTCACCCCAACACGGTGTCCAGACGGTTGGAGCGCATCACCGAACTCCTGGGAGCCGACTGGCAGGATCCCGAACGGGCACTCGACATCCAGCTCGCCCTCCGGCTGCACCGTACCCGGCGCACCCTGCAGCACCGGCAGGCGGCCTCCAGGGCGGTGGGGGACACCGGCAGCCAGGCTCCACAGAGGTCAGAGGCATAAGGCTCTGGGGTACAAGGGTCAGGCGGAGGGCCGAAGCGCGCGGAAACGCCGCTCGTCCGACTCGTCGGCCCCGGCCGCCAGCACCGACACCGCATGGGCGACGGAGGCCAGGGTCATGTGGCGGTGCCAGCCCCGGAACGAGCGTCCCTCGAAGTCGCGAACACCCACCTGCTCGCTGATCTGCTGCTCGTCCTGGGCGACCCGCTGCGCAAGCCACGTCAACCGCACGAGATCGCCGACCGGTGCCGTCGCCGGGGCCGCGAGCCAGAGCGCCGTCGGCGCCTTCCCGCGTTCGTGCCACTCGCCGATCAGCAACAGCTCGGGCCCGGAGCACGGCCCGGGAAGCCGTACCCGCACCGCCGCCACGAGCGTGGTGCGCCGCACCGGTCCCCGGGCGGCCTCCAGCGGACGGCGCAGCCCCTGCACGGACTCCATGATGTGGCGGGCCGGAATCGCTCCCGCCCGGTACCCGGGCATCGCGCGGTCCGCCACGATCAGCGGGGTGCTCCCATTCACCCGGGAGAGCAGGGGAACCTGAGCTTCGACGAAGGGCCGGATGCCCCTGCCTAGGTCCGTCACGTGGGTGTCCAGCACGACGGGACGCGTCGGCGCCTCCCACCGGCCCAGCGCGGTCAGCGCCGTGGCGGTCGTGCACTCGTCCGGTGTCTCCGCCTGGGCGCTGTCGGGAATCTCCGCCCTACGGCGTCTGCGCGCGTTCCCGAGCCAGGACTCGGGAAGATGCAGCCGCCACTGGACGGGGACGCTGGTCCCCTCGGTCGCGGCCCACGCCCCGAAGGCCAGCTGGCCGTTGAGCACCTGTCCGGACCCCGGGACGAACTGCCGCTCCACCCCGACCGAGTACTCGCCTGCCTTCGGAATGAACAGCGGTCGTACGACCCAGGCCCGTGGTGCCAGCACCCGCGTGACATGGTCGGCGAGGGCCTGGCGTATGGGCAGCCAGTCCCAGGTGGAGTCGCTGATGAAGTGGTGCAGGCTTTGCTCGGCCGCGGCCCCGCCGACGAGCGTGGCGATGTTCCGGATCGACTTGCGCCCCTTCGCCGCCAGCAGCCCACTCAGATAGTGCCGTGCCCTGAGCCGCTGGTCACTGCGGCGTAACGACGCGAAGAGCGCAGCACTCAACTCGTCGCCCGGATCGGTGACGTCGTGGGCGCCTTCTCGTATTCGGTAGCTGGAGACACTCGCGTTCATGGTTCCCCCGTTCGCCGACTTCACGGTTGCGCCCTCAACATTGGCCGCCCACGTCTGGCGACGGGAGGTGCACCGGGCACACACCTGCGAGTGACGACGGTTGCCTGGCCACTCCCGAGAGGCTCCCTCCGAGGGCGGCCGCGAGGTGACGGCGGCACTGTGTGTGGTGCGGTCACCTCGCGGCTGCCCTGAGCGCAACACGCGTATCGGGCTTGATGTTCGGGCTGCTCCAGGGCTTCGACGAAGGGGAGGGGATTTCCGGTGCGGGCTCGGACGCCGGATGCTCCGGTGCCGTACCCGGGCATGTGGATGGTCGAACAGACCCCGGAAACGACGAAGATCCCGACCGATCAGAAAGATCAGCGGGATCTCGTCAACTGCCTTTGAGCGAACTCAAGAACAGCCGTGCGTGGACCTGAGGGGATTTGAACCCCTGGCCCCCTCGATGCGAACGAGGTGCGCTACCGGACTGCGCCACAGGCCCTTGCAACGAGTGAAACTCTAGCATCCCCGTCCGGGTGCTTGGAAATCCGTTCCTGGCTGGTCAGCCGAGCGCCGCCGGGCGGCGGAGTCACTCGTTGGCGGCCCGGGGCCGTTCCCCGTCCTCGTACTGGTCGAACAACGGCGTACGTCCGCGCCCCCGGGCCCGCCGCGCGGAAGCCGAGCGGCGGGCATCGCTCCGCCCGCCGCCCGCGGGCTCCGCCGGCCGTTCCTGCGGACCGGACCCGGACTCTGCCCGGCGCGGCTCGGCGCCCGTCTCGGGGACCCCCGGCACGGGCGCCGCCTCCGCCGCGCTCGACCGGGCCGAGCTCCATGCGTCCGGCGCCCCGAGGTCCACGCTCGGTGTCGCCCGCGGAGCGACCGGCGCGGTCACATACGTCGGCAGCGGCACCGGTACCGGATCCCAGCTGTCGCCGTGCCCCGGCCTGCGCCGGCGCTCGCGCTGCTGGTCCACCCACTCCGCGTGGTCGGTCTGCTCGACCAGGGCACGGCGGTCGGCGGCGAGCGCGGACAGTCCGGGGTCGCTGTCGGCCTCGGGGCCGTCCTCCGGTTCCTCCGCGGCGGAGGGTGCCGGGGGCCGGCGTCGTGGCTGGCGCTCGCGCAGCCGCTGCGCCGCGGCCTCGGCCCGTCGCCGGTCCATCGTGTACGTGAACCGCTTGCGCTCCTGCGCCCGCAGATGGGCGATGTACGCGCTCAGCAGCACGGCGGGCACCCCCGGCGCCCACAGGAAGGCGAGCCCTCCGACCGCGGCGACGATCGCGCCCAGGGTGAAGGCGAGGAAGAGCATCACGGTCGTGCGGCGCCGGCGCGCGAGCACCTTCGTGCGCCGGGCGCGCGCCATGGCCTCCGCCGAGGGCGCCCTCCGGGGCCCGGGCGCCCTGTTCGCCTCGGGTGTGCGCGGGCCCGCGCCCTTGGCGGGGCGGGGCGCGGCCGCCCGGGACGGGGCGTGCGCCGCGGATCCGGACGCCCGCCGGGCCGGCTCGCCCGGCTCCCGCCGCACCGGCTCACCCGGCTCCCGCCGGGCCGGTCCCTGCGGCTGCACCCGGGCCTTGACCTGCTCCCGGGTCGGAGGCATGGCGAAGGCCCGGACGTCCACCGAGTCGGTGACGCCGTCCGGCTCGGCGTCGGGCTCCCCCTCTTCGGCGGAGCGCGCGCGCAGGTCCTTGGCGTATCGGCGCTCCATCCCCGCCCGTCCGGACAGCAGCCGGATGGCGGTGCTGAAGCGTTCCGTGGGACGAGACTCGTTCAACTCGTCCTGCCTACGGAGCCACATCGGCACCAAGTAGGCGGCCCAGGCCCCGACGATGACTGCGTAGATGAGGCCGCTGCTGCTCACGCCTCACACGGTAGAGGGGTTTGCGTGAGGCCATCTGCCAATTGAGCCGGTGTGTCGCACGATCTGGCTGATATTTCGAGCTTTTTTTGGGACCGATGCGATCAGCAGGCCATCGGGACCGCTAATTCATTGGCCTGAGGCGATCGGCGAGCGATCAATTTCGAACATATTTTTTATTTCCTGGGGTTGGCGGGCTTGCCCGGCTCCGCGCCCGCGCCCTGCGTGCGGGACGTCGGGTTCTGCGTGCCCGCCTGCTGGGAGCGGGCCCGGTGCCAGCGCGCGAGCAGACCCTCCGGCGCCTCTTCCGCGGTGAGCGCGAAGACGAGGTGGTCCCGCCAGGCCCCGTCGATGTGCAGATAACGCGGCCGGAGCCCCTCCTCGCGGAATCCGAGTTTCTCCACGACCCGGCGGCTCGGCCCGTTCTCCGGGCGAATACAGACCTCGATGCGGTGCAGCCCGACGGTCCGGAAGCAGTGGTCGACGGCGAGCGCCACGGCCGTCGGCATCACCCCGCGGCCCGCGACCGCCTCGTCCACCCAGTAGCCCACATGGCCCGAGCACATCGAGCCCCAGGTGATCCCGGCCACCGTCAGCTGTCCGACGAGGCGCCCCTGGTACTCGATCACGAAGGGCAGCATCCGGCCCGCGTTGGCCTCGTTGCGCAGATGCCGGACCATCTGGCGGAAGGTCGGCCGGTGCGCGACCGGGCCGCTGGGCGTGGGCGGCGGGATGGTCGCCTCCCACGGCCGCAGCCAGTCCCGGTTGCGGCGGTTGACCTCGCGCCAGGCGCGCTGGTCGCGCAGCCTTATCGGCCGGAGGACGACATCGCCGTCCGCCAGCTCGACGGGCCAGGAAGGGCTGTTCAGCTCGTACCCCCACTCGGTCCTGGGCGGTCCTCGCCGGCCGGGGACCCGCCCGCGCCGGCCCTGGGGTGGTCGCCGCCGCGGATCTGGTCGACGGCGTGCACCAACAAGGGTTCCAGGACGGCCAGTCCGTCCTTCACCCCGCCGGTGGAACCCGGCAGATTGACGATCAGCGTCCCGCCGGCGACCCCGGCCAGTCCCCGGGAGAGCGCCGCCGTGGGCACCTTCTCTCTTCCGAACGCCCTGACGGCCTCGGGAATGCCCGGCACCTCGTAGTCGATCACCGCCCGGGTCGCCTCGGGCGTGCGGTCGGTGGGCGACAGGCCGGTGCCGCCGGTGGTCACGATCACGTCGTAGCCCGCGCGGACGCCGGTCCTGAGCGCGTCCTCGACCGGGTCCCCGTCCGGGACCACCCAGGGGCCGTCGACCGCGAAGCCGAACCGGATGAGGGCCTGAGCGATCAGGGGACCGCCCTTGTCCTCGTACACACCCGCCGCCGCCCGGTTCGACGCGGTCACCACGAGGGCCGAGTACGGCGCTGTCAGGGCACCTCCGATCGGCGGCCCGGCCGGTACCGTCATGACCGGCTCCAGTCGCCCGACTTTCCGCCCGTCTTCTCCTGCACGCGCACGTCCGTGATCACCGCCCCCTTGTCCACCGCCTTGACCATGTCGATCACGGTCAGCGCCGCGACACTGACCGCGGTGAGCGCCTCCATCTCGACGCCCGTGCGGTCGGTGGTCTTCACGGTGGCCTCGATCTCGACGGCGTCGTCCGCGACCGACAGGTCCAGCGTCACACCGGACAGTGACAGCGGGTGACACAGCGGGATCAGGTCCGGTGTGCGCTTGGCGCCCATGATCCCCGCGATCCGCGCGACGGCGAGCGCGTCGCCCTTGGGCACGCCCTCGCCGCGCAGCAGCTCGACGACGCGCGGCGAGACCAGGACGCGGCCGCTGGCGCGCGCGGTGCGCGCGGTCACGTCCTTGCCGGAGACGTCGACCATGCGGGCTGCCCCCGCCTCGTCGATGTGGGTCAGTCGGTCCTGCGTACTCATCTGCTGTGGCGCTCCCGGTCCGGGTCCGTGCGGTGGAAGCGCGGACCTGTTGTGCGCGACACGGTACCGCCAACCGGGAGCGGTCAGCCGAGCAGGACCACCTCGACCTCGGTGCCCGGCTCCAAGGACGTCTCCTTCTCGGGGACGACGATCAGCGCGTCGGCGTGCGCGAGGGCCGCGACAAGGTGGGAGCTGGCACCGCCGACGGGGGTCACCGTGCCGTCGCGGTACGTCCCGCGCAGGAACTGCCGGCGGCCCGCGGGCGAGGGCAGCGCCTTGTCCGCCTCCACGACGGCCCTGGCCCTGGGGCGGTGCACGTCCTTCAGGCCCATCAGGGTGCGGATCACGGGGCGCACGAACAGCTCGAAGGACACGTACGACGACACCGGGTTCCCCGGCAGCGCGAGCAGCGGCGTGTGGTCGGGGCCGATGGCCCCGAAGCCCTGGGGCTTGCCGGGCTGCATGGCGAGCTTGCGGAACTCCACGCCGCCGCCCGCCTCGCCTTCGTCGCCGATGGAGGAGAGCGCCTCCTTGACGACGTCGTACGCCCCCACGCTCACCCCTCCGCTGGTGACCATGAGGTCGGCCCGCACCAGCTGGTCCTCGATGGTCGAGCGGAGCGTCTCGGCGTTGTCGGCGACCGCGCCGACCCGGTAGGCGATCGCCCCGGCGTCGCGGGCGGCGGCGGTGAGGGCGAAGCTGTTGGAGTCGTAGATCTGTCCGCTGCCGAGGTCCTCGTCGGGCTGGACGAGTTCGCTGCCGGTGGACACCACGACCACGCGCGGGCGCGGGCGCACCCGGACCGTGCCGCGGCCGATCGCGGCGAGCAGCCCGATCTGCGGGGGGCCGAGGACGGTGCCGGCCTCCAGGGCGAGGTCCCCGGCCTGCACATCGCTGCCCTTCGCGCGCACATGCGCGCGCGCCTCGGCGGGACGGTGGACCCTGACCTCCCCGGAGGCGCCCTCCGGGGACAGGCTGCGGGCGCGCATCCCGGAGACCGGCCCGCCGCCAAGCCCGCCGTCGGTCCACTCGACGGGAACGACGGTCTCGGCGCCGGGCGGCAGCGGGGCGCCGGTCATGATGCGCGCGGCCTGGCCGGGCCCCACCCGGAGCAGGTCGGCCGAGCCCGCCGCGACGTCCCCGATCACCGTGAGGACGGCGGGGAACTCCTCGCTCGCGCCCGCCACGTCCGCGACGCGCACCGCGTACCCGTCCATCGAGCTGTTGTCGAACGGCGGCAGGGACACCGGCACCATCACGTCGTCGACCAGGACACAGCCCTGGGCGTCGAGCAGTTGGAGCTCGATGGGCTCCAGGGGGCGGACGGTGGCGAGAATGTCCTCCAGGTGCTCCTCCACCGACCACAGGTGGTCCGGGCCGGTGGTGCGGTTCGCGGCGGCGCTCAAATCGCTACATCTCCTCAGCTACGTAACTTCGAAGCCAGACCCGGAAGTCCGGACCCAGGTCTTCACGTTCGCACGCAAGTCTGACAATGGCACGCAGGTAGTCGCCACGGTCCCCGGTGTCATAGCGGCGGCCCTGGAAGACCACGCCATGCACGGGGCCGCCGACCTTCTCGTCCTCGGTGAGTTGCTGGAGGGCGTCGGTGAGCTGGATCTCGCCGCCGCGGCCCGGCTCCGTCGTACGCAGTATGTCGAAGATGTGCGGGTCGAGGACATAGCGGCCGATGATCGCGTAGTTCGACGGGGCGTCCGCCGCCTCCGGCTTCTCGACGAGGCCGGTCACCTTGACGACGTCGCCGTCCTGGGTGGGCTCGACGGCCGCGCAGCCGTAGAGGTGGATCTGCTCCGGCGCGACCTCCATGAGCGCGACGACGCTGCCGCCGCGCAGTTCCTGGACCTCGACCATGCGGGCCAGCAGGGGGTCGCGCGGGTCGATCAGGTCGTCACCGAGGAGGACGGCGAAGGGTTCGCGGCCGACGTGCGGGGCGGCGCACAGCACGGCGTGGCCGAGGCCCCTGGGATCGCCCTGGCGGACATAGTGCATGGTGGCGAGGTCGCTGGACTCCTGGACCTTCGCGAGCCGTTCGGCGTCGCCCTTCTTCTCGAGCGCCGACTCCAGTTCGTAGTTGCGGTCGAAGTGGTCCTCAAGGGGGCGCTTGTTGCGGCCGGTGACCATCAGGACGTCGTCGAGCCCCGCGGACACGGCCTCTTCGACCACGTACTGGATCGCGGGCTTGTCGACGACCGGCAGCATCTCCTTGGGCGTCGCCTTGGTGGCCGGCAGGAACCGGGTGCCGAGGCCCGCTGCGGGAATGACAGCCTTGCTGATCCTGGGGTGCGACTCAGTCATGTCCGCAACCATATCCGGTGGCTATGTGCGGAATCTGTGGCCCCGGTTAATTCGCTCTCATATGAAAGCATTAGGAAGGGATGGGGCAGCGACCTGTGGCTCCCATGGAACGCGAGACAGAGTCTGACAAGCGATTGTTGCGGCGAGGGTTCCTCGCGGTGAGAAGCAGGTTGACGCCGGATGACGTGCACCGGGCGGCGGGCGCGCTCGCCGCCCGGGCCCTGGAGCTGCCCGAACTGGCGCACGCGAGCACGGTGGCGGCTTACGTCTCCGTGGGCGGCGAACCCGGCACCCTGGCGCTCCTGGACGCGCTGCGCGCGCGGAACGTGCGCGTCCTGCTCCCGGCGCTGCTGCCGGACAACGACCTCGACTGGGGCGTGTACGCCGGTCCGGACTCCCTCATCCGCGTCCGGCACGGCGGGAAGATGGCCCTCCTGGAGCCCGTGGGCGAGCGCCTGGGCCCGGAGGCGGTCCGGCAGGCGGACGCCGTACTGCTGCCGGGTCTCGCCGTCGATGCGCGCGGTATGCGCCTCGGGCGCGGCGGAGGCTCCTACGACCGTGTGCTGGCCCGTCTGGAAGGAGCCGGCGCCGAGCCCGCGCTGGTGGTGCTCCTGTACGACGCGGAGGTCGTGGCGCACGTACCCGAGGAGCCTCACGACCGTCCGGTCCACGCGGCGGTGACGCCGTCGGGCGTGCACCGTTTCCGCGAGTCCTAGAGGCCGCTGCCGGCCCCGTGGAGGCCCCCCGCCTCGTGAGACCGGCCCTCCACGCACGCGTGGAGGGCCGGTCTCACGAGGCGGTGCCCGTCAGGGCCTGAGCACCAGCGTGTCGGCCGTGTTCTTGTCGACCGCGTCCTTCGAGAAGTGCCACGGCAGCAGTTCACCCTTGGCCCACAGGTCCGTCTGGTCGGTGTAGTGGGCGCTGTAGGCGTGGCCCGAGGCACCGGAGAGGTTGATCCACTTGGACTTGTCGAGGTCGCCCAGGTTGACCACCATCCGCATCGACGGCACCCAGACGACACCGTAGCCGCCCGCCGCGTTCCAGCCCGTGGCGTTCACGGTCGCCTCGCCGCCGTCGAGCTTCCAGGGGCCCCTGTTGAGCATGTACTGGACTATCCGGGGGCCGCCGGTGCCGAGGGTCTGGTTCTTCAGGAACAGGCGGTGCAGACGGCCCCAGCTCCAGGTGTCGATGTCCTTGCCGAGCTTGGCGGTCAGCTCCCACCGGGCGTCCTTCATGGCGCGCCCGAACAGTTCGTCCCGCGTCGTGGTCGCCTTGTCGGTGCGCGTCTTGGGCGTCTGCCACCAGTCGTTGTTCTCGTCGTCGATGATGTCGCGCACCACCTCGAACCAGCGGTCGCCGCCGTCCGGCTGCGCCTGGTCCGCGTCGCGCTGACCGCACTCGCGCACCTTCCGGTTCTCGTCCGCGGGCCCGGTGTTGTCGGCCGGCTCGACCCACAGGCACTGTCCCTTGACCCGCAGTTCCCCTGGCAGCTTGTTGCCGAAGGCCAGCTTGAGGATGTTGCGCCAGACGGCGTTGAAGTACGCGGCCGCCGCCGAGTCGGCGTCCTGGGTGTAGTCCCAGCCCTCCAGCAGCTTCTGCGCCTCGCGGACATGCTTGTCCGAGACGTCGATCTTGAGCAGCTTGGGCACCAGGAGCCTGGCGATCTCGCTGCTGCTGTCGAGCTGCATCTGCCGCATGTCGTCGGTCGAGATCTTGCCGCCGCCCTTGATCTTCGACTCGATCAGGTCGTTTATCCGCTGGCTGCGCGCGCCGTAGCCCCAGTCCGTGGTGAGCGTGTAGGGGTAGGCGTCCTTGCCGACCACGGCCTGGTTGGCGGTGACGATGTAGCCGCGCTCCGGGTTGAACTCGTGCGGCAGCTCGTCCTGCTTGATGTAGCCGGTCCACTTGTACGCGGAGTCCCAGCCGGGCGCCGGGATCGAGCCGTCGAGGCCCTGCGCGCGCGTGGGGATCTTCCCGGGCAGCTGGTAGCCGATGTTGCCCCGGGTGTCGGCGTAGATCAGGTTCTGCGAGGGCACGTCGAAGGACCGGGCCGCCGCGCGGAACGCGTTCCAGTCCGTCGCCTTGTCGATCTCGAACACGGCGTCCATGGAGGAGCCCGGATCCAGCGCGGTCCAGCGCAGCGCGATGCCGTAGCCGTCGCCGCGGTCGGGCGCCGCGGTGTCGACGGTGGCCTTCTTGCCGACCTTGACGAGTTCGTCGTCGCGGTCGGACAGGAGGGGGCCGCTCTTCGTCTCACGGACGACGATCTTCTTGGATCCGCCCCCGGCGATCTTGATCGTCTCGGTGCGGGTGGTGAAGGGCACCACCTTGCCGTCGTACACGTAGCCGTCGCCGGACAGCTTCTCCAGGTAGAGGTCGGTGACGTCGACGCCGGAGTTGGTCATGCCCCAGGCGATGGCCTGGTTGTGGCCGATGATCACGCCGGGCAGGCCCGCGAACGTGTACCCGGTGACGTCGTAGGGGCACCGGGACGAGACGGCCGTGCAGTGCAGGCCCATCTGGTACCAGACCGACGGCAGGGAGGCCGACAGGTGCGGGTCGTTGGCCAGCAGCGGCTTGCCGGTGATGGTGTGGCTGCCGGCCACGACCCACGAGTTGGAGCCGATGCCGTTGCCGTTCACGCCGACGGCCGTGGGGACGTCGTCCAGGACGTTGTAGAGGCCGGCCAGCTGGCTGCGCAGGGCCGACGACCCCGAGGTCCCGGTGGTCGACGTGGTGGTTCCGGTGGTACCCGTGGTACCGGTGGTCGACCCGGTGCCCGTCGAGCCGCCCTGTTCGAACGTCTTCGTGGCGGCGTCGTACCGGCCCTCCTGGACGATCGGCTTGTGGCGGCCGTACGGGTACTCCGGGTACAGGTCCGCGATCTGCTTCGGGCCCAGACGGCTGGTCATCAGGGAGCGGTCGATCTCCTCCTGCATGTTGCCGCGCAGGTCCCAGGCCATCGCCTTCAGCCAGGAGACCGAGTCGACCGGGGTCCACGCCTCCGGCCGGTAGTCGCCGGTGAGGTTCAGGGCCGCGTACTCCAGGGAGATGTCCTTGCCGTCCTTGCCCTGCAGGTAGGCGTTGACTCCCTTGGCGTAGGCCCGGAGGTACTTCTTCGTGGAGGCCGACAGTGTGGTGTCGTACTCCTTCTGTGCCACCCGGTCCCAGCCCAGGGTGCGCAGGAACTCGTCGTTCTTGATCTGGCTCTTGCCGAACATCTCGGACAGGCGCCCGGACGTCATATGGCGGCGCACGTCCATCTCGTAGAACCGGTCCTGCGCCTGGACGTAGCCCTGCGCCATGAACAGGTCCTCGTCGGAGGAGGCGTAGATCTGCGGGATTCCGTTGCCGTCGCGCTTGACGTCGACGGGGCCCGACAGGCCGGCGAGGGTGATCGAGCCCTTGGTCTGCGGGAAGGAGGCGCGCACCGTACTGACGGACCAGTACCCGCCGTACCCGAAGCCGGTCACAAGGGCCAGTACCAGGACGATCACGACCAGACGGGCTCTGCGCCCCTTCTTCCTGCCGGGCTTGCCGGGCTTCTGGCCGGAAGAGGCGGTGGTGTTGGGGGGCATCGCTGTCCTTGCTGTCCTAACACGAGCGGCAGGGCGGGCTGTGCTTTCTACTGAGCGCTGGAGCAACCATAGGCGCAGGGGCCCCTCCGCCTGGACGCGGTCCGGGGAACCCGGCCGGACTGGAGTTCGATCACGCGCCCCGGAGCGTCAAGAAAGCGTCAAGAATTAGGTAAGGTAACGAAGTACTTGCCGTGAAGTCCCAGGTCGCCCGGGCTTCACCGGCTCAGGTCGAGGCGTCCGCAGCGCGGCGCCCGGATTGGCGAGAAGGGAACGGCCGCTGACTGTCCACCACCTCAACCAGCTCCTGCTCCTGTGCTCGCTCGTTCTGCTCATCGCGGTGGCAGCGGTTCGTGTCTCGTCGCGCAGCGGGCTCCCCAGCCTGCTCGTCTACCTGGGCATCGGCATCGCCATGGGCAGGGACGGCGTCGGCGCCATCCCGTTCACCAACGCGGAACTGACCCAGGTCATGGGGTACGCGGCCCTGGTCGTGATCCTCGCGGAGGGCGGTCTCGGCACGAAGTGGAAGGAGATCAGTCCGGCCCTCCCGGCGGCCTCCTCCCTGGCGCTCGTCGGCGTCGCGGTGAGCGTCGGCGTCACGGCCGCCGGCGCGCACTACCTCTGCGGGCTGGAATGGCGGCAGTCGCTCATCATCGGAGCGGTGGTGTCGTCCACCGACGCGGCGGCCGTCTTCTCCGTGCTGCGGAAAGTGCCCCTGCCCGCGCGCCTGAAGGGTGTGCTGGAGGCCGAGTCCGGCTTCAACGACGCCCCGGTGGTCATCCTCGTCGTCGCCCTCTCCACGGTCGGCCCGGTGGAGCGCTGGTACACGCTGCCCGGCGTGATCCTCCTGGAGCTGGCCGTGGGTGCCGCCATCGGCCTCACGGTGGGCTGGCTCGGCTCCTGGGGCCTGCGGCACGTGGCGCTGCCCGCCTCCGGTCTCTACCCGATCGCCGTCATGGCCATCGCGGTCACCGCGTACGCGGCCGGCGCGCTGGCCCACGGCAGCGGCTTCCTCGCCGTGTACCTCGCGGCGATGACGCTCGGCAACGCGAAGCTGCCGCACTGGCCCGCCACACGCGGTTTCGCCGAGGGGGTCGGCTGGATCGCCCAGATCGGCATGTTCGTCCTGCTCGGTCTGCTGGTCACCCCGCACGAACTGGGCGACGACGTGCTGCCCGCCCTCGTCATCGGTCTGGTGCTGACCATGGTGGCGCGGCCGCTGAGCGTGGTGGTGAGCCTCGCGCCGTTCCGTATGCCGTGGCAGGAGCAGACGCTGCTGTCGTGGGCCGGGCTGCGCGGAGCGGTGCCCATCATCCTGGCGACCATCCCCATGGTGAACGGCGTCGACGCCAGCCACCGCATCTTCAACATCGTCTTCATCCTCGTCGCCGTCTACACCCTGGTCCAGGGGCCGACGCTGCCGTGGCTGGCCCGCGTGCTGCGGCTGGGCGAAGGCCCCGAGGCCGCCGACCTCGGCATCGAGTCGGCACCCCTGGAGCGGCTGCGCGGCCATCTGCTGTCCGTCGCCATCCCCGAGGGATCGAGGATGCACGGCGTCGAGATCAACGAGCTGCGGCTGCCGGCCGGCGCCGCGGTCACGCTCGTCGTCCGGGAGGGGAAGTCGTTCGTACCGCTGCCGACGACGGTGCTGCGGCGCGGGGACGAACTCCTCGTGGTCGCCACGGACCAGGTGCGCGACGCCGCGGAGAAGCGGCTGAGGGCCGTCGGCCAGGGCGGCAAGCTGGCCGGATGGCTGGGCCTGGGCGACGGGGCGGGGAACCGCGGCGGCGGAGCCCACGGCACTCGTTGAGGGCACGGCTACAATCAAGGCGCACTTGATCGAACCAACTCTGCCTGACGCAGAGCTGGCGCGACCGTATGGCGGCCGCGACGCCCTCCTCGACGGGCGCCGGTATCTACCGCAGTCCGCGCAAGAGGACAGCTCTCGGCGCCCCCCGCACGGGCGCGCTACCAGGCGGCGAAAGGCGCGGGCCGTGGCGTCCACGGTCTCCTCGAAGTCGTCCCGTCCGGGCTACGGGCAGCTGCTGCGCACCCGCGGCGCCTGGACGTTCCTGCTCCCGGGCTTCGCGGCGCGTCAGCCGTTCGCGATGCTCACCCTCTCCATCGTGCTGCTCGTACGGCACACCACCGGCTCGTACGGGGCCGCGGGCGCCGTCGCCGCGGTCACCGGCGTCTCCATGGCGCTGTTCGCGCCCTCCGGCGGCCGTCTCGCCGACCACCGCGGACAGCGGGCGGTGCTGGTCCCCGGCGTCCTGGTGCACGCCCTGTCGGGCGCCGCCCTGACGGCGCTCGCGCTGGCCCACGCCCCCTTGTGGGCGCTGTTCGCCGCGGCCGTCCCGACGGGCGCCTCCGTGCCGCAGATCGGCCCCATGGTGCGCGCCCGCTGGGGCGTGAGGCTGCACGGCTCACCCCTGCTGACGACCGCGGCCGCCTTCGAATCCGTCACCGACGAGCTGACCTTCGTGCTCGGCCCGCTGCTGGCGACGGCTCTGTGCACCACCGTGGCCCCGGCCGCGGGCCTGCTGGCGGAGGCAGCGCTGACGCTGGCCGGCGGCCTGCTGTTCGCGGCGCAGAAGGACACACAGCCGCCCGTCGCCGCCGTGCCGCACGCACGCGTGCGGCACGCCTCCGCACTGCGCGTCCCCGGGGTGCGGGTCCTGGCCGTGGCCTTCCTGGGCATCGGTTCCGTCTTCGGCGGTCTGCAGGTGGCACTCGCCGCGTTCAGCGAGTCGATCGGCGAGCCCGGTCTGAACGGCGTCCTGTACGGCGTCTTCGCCGCAGGCAACATGCTCTCCGGTGTCGTGTACGGCACCGTCGCCTGGAAGGCCGCCCCCCCCCAGCGGCGGCTCGTCCTCGGCCATACCGCTCTGGCGGTGGCCGCCTCGGGCCTGTGGAGCGCGCACTCCGTGATCGTCCTGGCCGGTCTCGGCCTGCTGGTGGGGGTGTGCATCGCGCCCGCTCTGATCACCGGCTACACGCTGGTCGAGGGCCTGGTCCCGGCCGGCGCCCGCACCGAGGCGTTCACCTGGCTGACCGGCGCGGTCGCGCTCGGCCAGGCGGCCGCGGTCACGGCCGCGGGACAACTCGAGGACCGCCTGTGGGACGGCGCCGGCTTCCTGGTCCCGATGGGCGGCACGGTGCTGGCGCTGGTGACCCTGGTGGTCCTGCGGTCACGGCTGGCGGCACGGGCCGACGGCCGCACCGTCGCACGTGGCGTGGATCACCGCGTGCCGATGACGGTGGACTGATCCCGAGGAATACGTCACTATGGATCGTCGTTAGCACTCATCGAGTGAGAGTGCCAGGAGGAAGACAAGTGCCGACCTACCAGTACCAGTGCACCGAGTGCGGCGAGGGCCTCGAGGCGGTGCAGAAGTTCAGCGACGACGCTCTGACCGAGTGCCCCAGCTGCGGTGGCCGCCTGAAGAAGGTGTTCTCCGCCGTCGGCATCGTCTTCAAGGGCTCCGGCTTCTACCGCAACGACAGCCGTGGCTCGTCCTCGAGCAGCAGCCCGGCGGCGTCGAAGCCGTCGAGCTCCTCGTCGTCGTCTGCCCCGTCGTCCTCGTCGTCCTCGTCGGCCCCGTCGTCCTCGTCCGGCTCCGGGTCGTCGTCGACGGGCACCTCCACCGCCGCGTAGGCGCTCGGCCGTGCGAACCCGCCGTCGGACGACGGCGGGGCATTCGCGTCCCCGAAGCCAGCTACTGTGCTCGCCATGCAGAACGCAGACATCGGTGTCATAGGCGGCTCGGGCTTCTACTCCTTCCTCGACGACGTGACCGAGCTCCGCGTCGACACCCCGTACGGACCACCCAGCGACTCCCTCTTCCTCGGCGAGGTCGCCGGCCGGCGGGTGGCCTTCCTCCCCCGCCACGGCCGCGGCCACCATCTGCCGCCGCACCGCATCAACTACCGCGCCAATCTGTGGGCGCTGCGCTCCGTCGGCGTGCGCCAGGTGCTCGGGCCGTGTGCCGTCGGCGGTCTGCGCCCCGAGTACGGCCCCGGGACACTGCTCGTCCCCGATCAGCTGGTGGACCGCACGAAGGCCCGGACGCAGACGTACTTCGACGGGCTGCCGCTGCCCGACGGCACCGTGCCGAACGTGGTGCACGTCTCGCTCGCCGACCCTTACTGCCCCGTCGGCCGCAAGGCCGCGCTGGAGGCGGCGCGCGGGCGGGACTGGGAACCGGTGGACGGCGGCACGCTGGTCGTCGTCGAGGGGCCGCGGTTCTCCACCCGTGCCGAGTCGCTGTGGCACCGGGCGCAGGGCTGGTCGGTGGTGGGCATGACCGGCCACCCCGAGGCCGCGCTCGCCCGCGAGCTGGAGCTTTGCTACACCTCCCTGACCCTGGTCACCGACCTCGACGCCGGGGCGGAGACCGGCGAGGGCGTCTCGCACGACGAGGTGCTGAAGGTGTTCGCGGCGAACGTGGACCGGCTGCGGGGCGTGCTGTTCGACGCGGTGGCGGCGCTGCCGGCGAACGAGACGCGGGACTGCCTGTGCACGACCGCGCTGGGCGGAATGGAGACGGGGTTCGAGCTGCCCTGACCGGACACCGCCGCGCGGAACCGGCGTGTCCGGGCACGGGTGCACGGAACCCGCCGTGTCCGGGCACGGGCGCACGGAACCCGCCCTGACCGGGCACGGGCGCACGGAACCCGCCCTGGCCGGGCACGGGCCTGGCCTACGGAACGCCCCGTTCGGGTGAGGGAGTTGTCCACAACCGGCCGGTGGTCCACCGGCGCCGGCGGACCCGGCCGCGAAGCCTCATCGTGGATCGCACCTCGATCTCGCGATGCAGGTGGTGATCAGCATGACCCGCTCCTCCTCCCTTCCCCTACGCGCACCTCACCCGCATGTCCCCGAGCCCCCGCCGCACACGGACGCCGTCGCGGGCACTCCCGGCCCGGACGCCGCGGCCGGTGCGGGCACGCCCGCGACGTGCGCGGTGCCGCACTTCGCTCCCGTGCGCGTCCGCGGCGGCGGGCAGCGGCTGCGGCGACTCGTCCGGCACCGGAGGAGGGCCGTGGCCGCCGGCCTCGCGGTCACCGCCGCCGCGCTCGTGGCGGCGGGACCGCGCACGGCCGAGGGGGCGCGGGGACATCCGGGCGCCGGCACGCGCCCGACGGCTGCCGCCGGGCCCGTGCCGGAGCGGCGTGGCGTCGAGATGGTGACGGCGCCGGTGCGGATCGCCGACGGTGCCACGGTGGGGCTGCTGCGGCCGGGCGACCGGGTCGACGTGATCGCGTCCGACGGGGGCGGAGGCGCGTCGGTGGTCGCGGCCGGGGCCCGTGTGACGCGGGTGCCGGACGTGGCGCCCACGGAGAGCGGAGCGCTGGTCGTGCTGTCCGTACCGCGCGGCACGGCCGCGCGCCTGGCCGGTGCGGGCGCGACCTCACGGCTGGCGGTGACGCTGTGCTGAGCACACCCGGCGGCCTTCCCCGCACCCCGGATTGGACAGGTGTGCCAGTCCCTGCCGTAGGTTGCGGAACGGTTTTTTCCACAGCCGGCGCGGTCGAGGAGGGGTTCACTGGTGAGCGAGAAGAGGCAGCCGGGAGTCTTGCACGGTTTCAAGGCGTTCCTGATGCGGGGGAACGTCGTCGACCTGGCGGTCGCGGTGGTCATCGGCGCCGCCTTCACCAGCATCGTGAACTCCGTGGTGAAGGGGATCATCAACCCGGTGGTGGGTGCCCTCGGCACCAAGAGCCTCGACAGTTACAGCTCCTGTCTCAAGGCACCGTGCACGGGCACCGGCGACAGCGCGACAGGGGTCCGGATCCTGTGGGGCTCGGTCCTCGGCGCCACGCTCAACTTCCTGATCACCGCGGCCGTCGTGTACTTCCTCATGGTGCTGCCCATGTCCAGGTTCCTGGCCAGGCAGGAGGCCCGCCGCAAGGCGAAGGAGGGCGCGCACGAGATGATCGAGGCGACCGAGCTGCAGGTGCTCAAGGAGATCCGCGACGCCCTCGTGGCGCAGCGCGGGCCGGGTCACGGCAGGCCGTAGCCCATGGACCGCCCGGCCCCGGGGCGGTGCTCAGAGATGGTGGGGCGGCTTCTCGTCGAGGAAGCGCGCCAGGTCGGCGGCGCTGCCGGCACTCGGCACCGGCCGTTCGCCCCACCCCTGGTCCGTGTCGTCCGAGGACGGCCGGCTCAGCGGGTCGTCGAAGACGAGGGCGTCCTTGGGCTCGGGCTTCGGATCGCGTGGCTCGCGGGCGGGGGCGGCGCTCATGCCACCAGCGTACGTCCGCGCCGGTGCCGGACTCCGCGCCGGTGCCGGACTCCGCGCCGGTGCCGGGCGGACGGCGCCTGGCCGCCCCCTCCCCCGGTCGACGCGGACGTGCGGATCACCGCGGCCCGGGGTCGTGCCGAAGGATGCGGGCGGATCATGAGTCCATGACGGTTGACGCTCTGACAGATGTCGTGGGACTGCGCGTGGGGCACGCCACACGGACCGGGGAAGGCTGGCTCACCGGCACCACGGTCGTCCTCGCACCCGAGGGCGGCGCGGTCGCGGCCGTGGACGTGCGCGGCGGCGGGCCCGGCACCAAGGAGACCGACGCGCTGGATCCGCGCAACCTGGTGCAGAAGGTCGACGCGGTCGTCCTGACGGGCGGGAGCGCCTACGGGCTCGACTCGGCGTCGGGTGTGATGGCATGGCTGGAGGAGCGCGGGCGCGGGGTGCGGGTGGGCGCGGAGCCGACGCATGTGGTGCCGGTCGTGCCTGCCGCGTGCATCTTCGATCTGGGACGCGGCGGGGACTTCAGGGCCCGGCCGGACGCGGCCGTGGGCCGGGCCGCGGTCGAGGCGGCCGCCGCGAGCGCTCCGGGCGCCCCCGTGGCGGAGGGCTGCGTCGGCGCGGGCACGGGAGCGGCGGTGGGGCAGTTCAAGGGCGGCGTCGGCACCGCGAGCACCGTGCTCGACTCGGGGATCACGGTGGCCGCGCTGGTCGTGTGCAACGCGGTGGGCTCGGCGGTGGAGCCGGGGACTGGCGCTTTGTACGGGGAGTTGCTCCAGGGCCGGATCGGCCACCCGGCGCCCGGGGTGCACGAGGCGGCGCGGCGGCGGCTCGCCGAGGTCACCGCGGAGAACGGGCATCCGCCGCTGAACACGACCCTCGCCGTGGTGGCGACCGACGCCGATCTCACCAAGGCGCAGGCGCAGAAGCTCGCGGGCACGGCGCACGACGGCATCGCGCGCGCCGTGCGTCCGGTGCATCTGCTCCACGACGGGGACACGGTGTTCGCGCTGGCGACCGGTGCCCGTGCGCTCGCCGCCCGAAGTCCCCTCGCGCTCAACGATGTCCTCGCGGCGGGCGCGGACCTGGTGACGCGGGCCATCGTACGGGCGGTGCGCGCGGCCGAGCCGGTGGACGGGCCGGGCGGGACGTGGCCGTCCTACGGGGAGTTGTACGGGGCCGGTTAGCGGCCGGGGCGCGGGCGATTGTCCCGGTTCTGTCACGTGATGGCGTTCGCCGCGGCGGGCGGGAACCCGCTTCGGCGGGGTTCGCTCTTCTTCCACGTACTGCAGCGGATCACGCACCTCACGACGACCTGGGAGAAGCCCGTGACAACGCCGGACATGCGAGCGCGGCGCGTACTGGGGGCCTGTGCCGCCCTGATGGTCGGCGCCCTGACCCTCACCGCCTGCGGTGGCAGCGCCGAGGCCGACAACAGCGAGGACGGAAAGGACTCCGCCAAGACCTCCACGGCGAAGATCACCATCTCCGCGAAGGACGGTTCGACGGGCGCGTCCATCAACGCGACCGGGGTGAAGGTCAGCGACGGGAAGCTGACGGAGGTGAAGATGACGGTGGCGGGGACGGGCACGGCCGTTCCCGGGGAGATGTCCGCGGACGGGAGGTCCTGGAAGCCGGGCCGGCAGTTGGAGCGCGGCACCAAGTACCAGATCTCGGCCACCGCCGAGGACGCCGGCAACCGCGTCGCGGCCGCCAACTCCATCTTCACCACGGTCACCTCGGCCAACAGCTTCATAGGTACGTACACGCCCGACAACGGCACGACGGTGGGCGTCGGGATGCCGGTGTCCTTCACCTTCGACAAGGCGATCGGCGACAAGAAGGCCGTGCAGTCGCACATCACGGTGACCTCCAGCAGCGGGCAGCAGGTCGTGGGGCACTGGTTCGGCGCGCAGCGGCTGGACTTCCGTCCCGAGCAGTACTGGAAGGCCGGCTCCAAGGTCACCATGAAGATCGACCTGGACGGGGTCGAGGGCGCGAACGGCGTGTACGGCGTGTACGGCGTGCAGAGGAAGACCGTGAGCTTCACCATCGGCCGCTCCCAGGTCTCCACGGTCGACGTCGGCACGCAGACCATGACGGTCGTGCGGGACGGCACGACGCGCAAGACGATCCCGATCTCGTCGGGCAGCCCGCAGCACACCACGTACAACGGCCAGATGGTGATCTCCGAGAAGTTCCTGCGGACCCGCATGGACAGCCGGACGGTCAACCTGGGCGGCGAGTACGACATCCCGGACGTGCCGCACGCGATGCGGCTGACGAACTCGGGGACGTTCATCCACGGTAACTACTGGTACAACAGGGGCAATCCGCCCTTCGGCCGCCAGGGCACCAGCCACGGCTGCGTCGGACTCGCGGACGTGCAGGGCGCGCAGGGGGACACGAGCGCCAAGTGGTTCTACGACAACTCGCTCATCGGTGACGTGGTGATCGTCAAAAACTCCCCCGACAAGACGGTCGCACCGGACAACGGGCTCAACGGCTGGAACCTGCCGTGGAGCGCGTGGACAGCGGGAAGTGCCGCCTGAGCAGGCGAAGCTGACGAGCGATCGGGCCGCGCGGGAACCCACCGCACGGTCCGTCCGTTTTTCCCCCGTACGTTTTCTCGGTTCCCGGACATGATGTCCGACCGAGGGGCTACGGTATGCACCCACAAGGTGACATGCAGCAACGCCGGGAGAAACCTTGAGCGTTCCGTACGAGACGGCACCGTACGAGCCACCCGAGTCGCCCGAGTCTCCGGAGGAGCACCTCGCGCGGCTCCTCGGTCGCGCCCTGAACTCCTTCGAGCTGCCCGACGAGACGGTCGGGCGGCTCGACTGCGCGCTGGTGTACGACAGTTCGCTGCACTCCGCGCACCACAGCGCCGGGCTGTACCGGGAGACGTACCGGCACACCTGGCTGCTCGCGGACGGCTCGGCGGTCACGCTGTGGGAGCTGGTCCACAACACGGCGCCCGGCGGCCGGCTGGAGCACGAGGTGTACGTGGACGAGGAGGAGTTGCGGACCGCCACCACCCGGCTGCCGCTTCCGCCGGACGCCCCCGACTTCGAACTGCTCGTACCGGTGGAGCCGTCACGGATCCCCGAGCCCGGCCACGCCTACGTGCCCGACGACTCGGCGGACCACTCGCGCCGGCTCCTGCGCCGTGCGGAGAACGCGGACCGGCCGGGATCGGACCTGGCGGCGTTACTTCTGCGCTCGGCGTTCGCCCACCAGATCACCCAGGTCTTCGGGCGTCCGTGCCGGGCCGCTCAGGCAGGGCTGCGCTTCTCGCTCTACGAGCACGCGTTCCTGCTGCGTGACGGCCGGGAGCTGTCCTTGTGGGAGGTCGAGCACACGGCGACCCCGAGCGGACGGCACATGTGCGAGGTGTACGCGACCGAGGAGGCCGCGCGGGAGGCGATGGAACGCCGGGCGGCCAGGCTCGGCTGACACCGCGGGAATCGGGTGCTACGACGTTTCGCCGAACCGCCGCACAAGGCCCGCGAAGGCGTCCCGTTCGGCCGGGGTGAGCTCGACGGACTCCCACGGGGGTGCCCCCCGCCGCTGGGCGGGCAGGGACCCCAGCATGCCGCCGTTGCCGCCGTCACGCCGGGCCGCGTTCTCGAAGCGGTAACGCCGGACGCGGATCAGGCCGAGCATCCACACGGCGCTCGCCAGAGCAAAGACGACCGCGGTGACCAGCTGGAGGATCGACACGTGCGCGGGCATGTTCCCAGTACACACCACGCTCAAGGACTTTGAGCCCGGATCGTGACGCATCTCGCAGGTGCCGCGAGTGAGACGAACGGCGCATAGATGCCCGTAATGGGGCGGCCGTGGGCCCGGGTCCACGACCGTGGGCGCCGGACGCCGCGTCGGCCGCGGCCCCGCCACCGGGCCCGCGGCCGACGCGCGTCGGGTGGTTCGGCCCCTCAGGCGGCGACCGTCTGCTGGGACTCTCCGCGGGTCGTCGCCTGCGCTCCCCCGGTCGTCCCGCTCCCCCGGGTCTCCTCGGCGGCACCCACGGGCCTCTGCCGTCGTACGCCCTTCAGGACGACCACCAGCGCCGTGGTCACCGCCACGCCGACGGCGATGGCGATCAGGTAGAGGAACGGGTTGCCGATCAGCGGGACCACGAAGATGCCGCCGTGCGGGGCACGCAGCGTGGCGCCGAAGAGCATCGACAGGGCACCGGTGACCGCACCGCCGACCATCGACGAGGGGATGACGCGCAGCGGGTCGGCCGCGGCGAACGGGATCGCGCCCTCGGAGATGAAGGAGGCGCCCAGCACCCAGGCGGCCTTGCCGTTCTCGCGCTCGGCCGGTGTGAACAGCCCGCCGCGGACCGTCGTGGCCAGCGCCATCGCCAGCGGCGGGACCATGCCGGCGGCCATCACCGCGGCCATGATCTTCATCGCCGAGTCGCTCGGGGTGGAGACGGCGATACCGGCGGTGGCGAAGGTGTAGGCGACCTTGTTGACCGGGCCGCCGAGGTCGAAGCACATCATCACGCCGAGCAGCGCGCCGAGCAGGACCGCGTTGGTGCCGGTGAGACCGTTCAGCCAGTCGGTCAGGCCCTTCTGCACCGACGCGATGGGCTTTCCGACGACGACGAACATCAGGAATCCGACGACCGCGGAGGAGATCAGCGGAATCACCACCACGGGCATGATGCCGCGCAGCGCCGGGGGGATGCGGACCTTCTGGATCGCCATGACCACCCCGCCGGCGAGGAGACCGGCGACCAGACCGCCGAGGAAGCCCGCGTTGATGGTGAGCGCGATCGAGCCGCCGACGAAGCCCGGCACGATGCCGGGGCGGTCCGCCATGCCGTACGCGATGTAGCCGGCCAGGACCGGCACCAGGAAGCCGAACGACACCACGCCGATCTGGAAGAGCAGCGCGGCCCAGCTGTTCGTCTGGGTCCACACGAAGTGGTCCACGACGGACGGCGCCTTGTTGATCTTGTAGCCGCCGATCGCGAACCCGAGGGCGATGAGCAGACCGCCCGCGGCGACGAAGGGAACCATGTAACTCACGCCGGACATCAGCCACTTGCGCAGTCTGGTGCCGTACCCCTCGCCGACGGCGCCCGCACGGTCGGCCGGTGTCCCGGCGGGCGCTGTCCCCGCGGTCACCTCTCCGCGTGCGGCCTTCTCGCGCACCTCGGCGATCAGTTCGGCGGGGCGGCTGATGCCCGCCTTCACACCGACGTCGACGGTCGGCTTTCCGGCGAACCGTTCCTTCTCGCGTACGGGGAGATCGTGGGCGAAGATCACGCCGTCCGCCGCCTCGATGACGGCCGGGTCGAGCCGGGTGAAGCCGGCCGAGCCCTGCGGCTCCGTGACCACCTCGACGCCCGCCTCCCGCCCGGCGTTCTCCAGCGACTCGGCGGCCATGTAGGTGTGCGCGATGCCGGTGGGGCAGGAGGTGACGGCGACGACACGGAACGGCCGCCCGACGGGACCGCCGGTATCACCCGGCACCGATGCGGCCGTGTCCTCGGCGTGCGCACCCTCGGCGGCCGGGTCCTGGGCCTGCGCGCCGGGCGCCGGAGGCGTGTCCTCCGCGGCGGCACCGGAGGAGGCCGCCGTCGCCGTCGCCGCGGAGGTGCCGGCACCGCCCGCCCCGGCCGCGGCCGCCGGGGACTCGTCCCCGCGGATGAGCGCGGCCGCGGCCACCGCGTCGCCCACGGCCCGCAGCGCGGACGTGAACTCGGCGTTCATCAGCCGACGGGCGAGGGCGGACAGGATCGCGAGGTGCGCGTCGTCCGCGCCCGCCGGAGCGGCGATCAGGAAGACGAGGTCGGCCGGGCCGTCCGGGGCGCCGAAGTCGAGGCCGCGGGCACTGCGCCCGAAGGCGAGGGTCGGCTCGGTGACGTGCTCACTGCGGCAGTGCGGGATGCCGATGCCGCCGTCGAGACCGGTCGGCATCTGCGCCTCACGCGCGGCCACGTCGGCGAGGAAGCCCTCCAGGTCGGTCACCCGGCCCTGGGCCACCATCCGCGCGGCGAGGGCACGCGCCGCCGCCTCCTTGGTGTCGGCGGACAGGTCGAGATCGACCAGGTCCGCGTTGATCATCTCGCTCATCGCGGGCTCCTTCGCACGCGTATCGCCCTGCGAGTGCGCCGGGCGGGGGTGGGGACGGGAGTGCAGCGGGGGGTGGCGGGAAGTCGTCGCAGTCCGCGGCGGACGCTCATGACACGGGCTCCCTCAGGGCGCGGTCGACGGGTACCTCCCACGTGACCGTGACGGCGGCGAGGTCCAGGTCGTCGGGCGTCGGCATCACGCTGCCGGGCAGCCGGACCGCCGCGGCGCCGTGGGCGACGGCCGAGGCCAGGGCCAACGGGCCGGTGCCCCCGGCGATCAGGAAGCCGGCGAGGGAGGAGTCACCGGCGCCGACGTTGCTGCGTACGACGTCGACGCGCGCGCCGCCGAACCACACGCCCGCGGCGTCCACGAGCACCTGCCCGTCGGCGCCGAGGCTCGCGAGCACAGCACCCGCGCCCATCTGCCGCAGCTCCTCGGCCGCCTTGGCCGCGTCGCCGACGGTCGCGAGGGGGCGCCCGACGGCCTCCGCGAGCTCTTCGGCGTTCGGCTTCACCAGGTCCGGGCCCTCGCGCAGCGCCTGCAGCAGCGCGGGCCCGGAGGTGTCGAGCGCGATCCTGGCGCCCGCGGCATGGGCGCGGGCCACCAGGTCGGCGTACCAGGACGGGTCGAGGCCGCGCGGAAGGCTGCCGCAGCAGGTGATCCAACTGGTGTCGGCGGCGCGGTACTGCTCGCGTACGGCCTCCAGGAGGAGTTCGGCCTCGGCGGCGGAGAGCTCCGGGCCGGGAGCATTGATCTTGGTGAGGGTGCCGTCGGGCTCGGCGACCGCGATGTTGGAGCGGGTGTTGCCGGCGATCGGGACCGGCGCGGCCTCGATGCCCTGGGTGTGCAGCAGGTCGGCGACGAGCGCACCCGGCGCGCCGCCCAGGGGCAGGACGGCGACGGTGCGCTGCCCGGCGGCCGAGATCGCGCGCGAGACGTTCACGCCCTTGCCGCCCGGGTCCACGCGTTCACCGGTGGCCCGGACGACCTCGCCGCGGTCGAGGGAGGGAACCTCGTACGTACGGTCGAGGGAGGGGTTCGGGGTGACGGTGAGGATCATGCGCGCACCACTTCCGTGCCGCCGCGCTCCATCGCGGCGGCGTCGTCGGGGCTCAGCCCGCCGTCGGTGATCAGCAGGTCCACATCGCCGAGGTCACCGAAGCGGGCGAAGTGCTCCTGGCCGTGCTTGGAGGAGTCGGCGAGCAGCACCACCCGGCGTGCCGCCCGGATAGCCGCCCGCTTGACGGCGGCCTCGGCGAGGTCGGGCGTGGTCAGTCCGTGCTCGGCGGAGAAGCCGTTGGCGGCGATGAACACCACGTCGGCGCGGATCTCCCCGTACGCCCGCAGCGCCCAGGCGTCCACGGCGGCGCGCGTTCGGTGCCGTACGCGTCCGCCGACCAGATGGAGCTGGATGCCGGGGTGGTCCGCGAGGCGGGCCGCGGTGGGCAGGCTGTGCGTGACGACGGTGAGCGTGGCGTCGAGGGGGACGGCCGCGGCGAGCCGGGCGACCGTGGAACCGGCGTCGAGGATCACGGTGCCCTCGCGGGGCAGCTCCGCGAGGGCCGCCTTCGTGATCCGGTCCTTCTCGTCGGCCGCGGTGGACTCCCGCTCGGCGAGGTCCGGCTCGAAGTCCAGCCGGCCGGCGGGGATGGCGCCGCCGTGCACCCGGCGGACGAGGCCGGCGCGGTCGAGAGTCTTGAGGTCGCGGCGGATCGTTTCCGGCGTGACCTGGAACTCCTCGGCCAGGGACACCACGTCCACCCGGCCGCCGTCACGGGCGAGCCGGAGGATCTCCTGCTGCCGCTCCGGTGCGTACATGTCCGTTCGCCTCCGACTGATGCCCGAACGTGTGGTTTCAGGAGGAGGCTATGACGCATTTCTCGAAAAGTAAACGGGTCCGGACAGGAAACGGACGTAACCGGGCGTGAATCAGAACCCATCGGACACGGCAGCCCTACGGACACGGAGGCGCCACGGACGCGGAGGCGCCAGGGACACGGGGGCGCCCGGCCGGGTTCGCGCGGAACGCGACCCGCCGGGCGCTGCCGGCCCACCGCTCGGCGGCCTCAGGGGACGAGCGCGGGCTCCTCGGCCGACCGCGCCTGCGTCCCCGGCGCGGCCCCGGTCTCCGTGCCCGCCGCGGTCCCGGCCTCCGCCTCCGCGCCCTCCACGTGCTGCGCCGGGCGCTTCGGCAGGGCGAACATCAGCAGGAAGATCAGCGCCATCACCGCCGCGACCCAGCCCAGCGCGTGCTGGAAGGCGTGTGCGAAGGCCGGGCCCACCTGCGCCCGGGTCAGCCGGTCGTCGATCTCGCCGAAGAAGGCCACCGACACCAGGCCGAGGCCCAGCGCGTTGCCCATCTGCTGCACCGTGTTGATCAGGCCCGACGCCGAGCCGGAGTGCTCCCGCGGCACCTCGGACAGGACCGCGTCCGTCAGCGGTGCCACGATCAGGCCCATGCCCACGCCCATGACCACCAGCGGCAGCGCCATCTGCCAGGGGGCGATGGACAGGCCGTAGTGATGAGCCTCCGCGATGTAGAGGAGGACGCCTGCCGCCATCACCAGCGCGCCCGCCTGGAGCACCTTGCGGCCGAACCGCGGAACCAGCTTCTGCACGGACATCCCGGCCGCCGTCGAGACCGCGAGCGAGAACGGCACCCCGGTGAGGCCGGCCCGCAGCGCGCTCCAGCCGAGGCCGATCTGCATGTACAGCGTCCACACCAGGAAGAAGATGCCGAGCCCGACCCCGAACACGGTCTGCACCGCGATGCCCGCCGCGAAGCTCTTCACCCGGAAGAGAGACAGTTCGACGAGCGGGGATCCGTCACGCGCGGTCTTCCTCCTCTCGTACGCCACCAGCGCGACGAAGACGAGGAACGAGCCCGCCATCGACGCGTACCCCCACAGCGGCCAGCCCAGCTCACGTCCGCGGGTGAGCGGGTAGAGCAGCATCAGCAGACCTAGGGTGACGAGAGCGACGCCGACGAGGTCCAGCCGCAGGGCCCGCGGGGCCTTCGACTCGGTGATGAAGCGACGCCCCAGCAGGAAGGCCCCGACGCCCACCGGCAGGTTGATCAGGAAGATCGGCCGCCACTCAAGCCCGAACAGGTTCCACTCGGTGAGCAGCGCGCCGAGCAGCGGCCCGGAGACGGCACCCAGGCCGACGATCGCGCCGAAGAGGCCGAAGACCTTGCCCCGTTCGTGCGCCGGGAAGGTGGCGTGCACGATCGACAGCACCTGCGGCACCATCATCGCGGCCATCGCGCCCTGCAGGATCCGCGAGGCGACGAGCATCTCCGGGTTCGCGGCGAACCCGCACAGCGCCGAGGCGATGGTGAAGCCGCCGATGCCGAGGAGGAAGAGCCGCTTACGGCCGTGGATGTCGCCGAGCCGGCCGCCGGTGACGAGCCCGGCGGCGAAGGCCAGCGCATAACCCGCGGTGATCCACTGGATCTGGCTGAAGGAGGCGCCCGCGTCCCGCTGGATCGAGGGGATCGCGATGTTGACGATCGTGACGTCGACGAGGTCCATGAAGGCCGCGGTCATCACGATGGCGAGCGCGAACCAGCGGCGGCGGTCGCCCGCGCCCGGTCCGCCCGTGTCGGCCGCGTCGCCCGTGTCGGCCGCGTCGGCCGCGTCGGCCGCGTCGGCCGCGTCGGCCGCGTCGGCCGCGTCGGCCGCGGTACTGAGTGTGCTCTCGGTGGAGGTCATGGTCCGACGCTAGATCCTCATTAGGTCAGATCATGTCCTAGTGGTGCGGCATCATCGACCTCATGACGACGGACACTCCGGCCCGGCTCCTCCAATTGCTGTCCCTGCTCCAGACCCCGCGCGAGTGGCCCGGCAGTGAGCTCGCCGACCGGCTCGGTGTGTCCCGGCGCACCGTCCGGCGGGACATCGACCGCCTGCGCGAGCTGGGTTACCCCGTGCAGGCCACCAAGGGTGCCGACGGCGGTTACCGGCTGGTCGCCGGGAAGGCCATGCCGCCGCTCGTGCTCGACGACGAGGAGGCCGTGGCCATCGCGGTCGGCCTGCGCGCCGGCGCCGGGCACGCGGTCGAGGGCGTGGACGAGGCGTCGGTGCGGGCCCTGGCCAAGCTGGAGCAGGTGCTGCCGGGCCGGCTACGCCACCGCGTCGCCACACTCCAGGCCGCCACCACTCCGCTGACCAGCGGTGACGGGGCCAGCATCGCGCCCGAGACGCTGACCGTGATGGCCTCGACGATCGCAGGCCGCGAGCGGCTGCGGTTCGCCTACCGCGCCAAGGACGGGACGCCGTCACGGCGCCTGACGGAGCCGTACCGGCTGGTGTCGACGGGCCTGCGCTGGTACCTCGTCGCCTACGACCTGGGGCGCGACGACTGGCGTACGTTCCGGGTCGACCGGGTCGCCGAGCCGCTGGCGACGGGGGCGCGGTTCACGCCGCGGGAGCTGCCGACGGGCAGCGCGGCGGAGTACCTGCGGCAGTCGATGGACCGCGGCCAGGGCCGGGAGACGTACACGTTCGAGGCGACGTTCGCCACGTCCGCGGAGTCGGTCGCGGCACGCGTGCCCCCGTGGGTGGGCACGCCCGAGCCGCTCGGCGAGAACGAGTGCAGGCTGATCGGCGTCACAAGTGTCCCGGTGGAATGGCTGGCGGTGCGGCTGGTCATGGCGGACTGCGACTTCACCGTGCACCGCCCGGCCGAACTGGCCGCGTACATAGGAGACCTGGGGGCGAGGCTGACACGGGCGGCGGACGGAGGCGGACATGAGCGGTCGGTCGGGGCCGGCCGCTGACGCCGATCGGGCCGGTCCGGACGCCCGGCGGTTCGCAAGCGCCCGGCCGTTCCCAGGTACCTGCCGTTCCCAGGTACCTGCCGTTCCCAGCACCCCGCCGACCGGTACCCAGGCACCTCCGTTCCCAGCACCCCGCCGTTCCCAAACGTTCCCGATCGACCCGCCGCTCCCGCGCGCTCAGCCGCGCTCCGGGCCCGGTCGGCTCTGGCTTTGACTCTGGCTCTGGCTCTGGCTCTCCCACTCGAAGTCCCGCAGGGCGTCCAGGTTGCCCAGGGCGTGGCCGGCGAGGCCGTGAGGACCGGTGGCCGGTTCGTCGCCCGCGGCCCAGCT
This sequence comes from Streptomyces sp. PSU-S4-23, assembly GCF_055632315.1. Lineage (NCBI taxonomy): Bacteria > Bacillati > Actinomycetota > Actinomycetes > Kitasatosporales > Streptomycetaceae > Streptomyces > Streptomyces sp. PSU-S4-23. The sequence continues at coordinate 3,702,584 of NZ_JBVMUU010000002.1, forward strand.
CTCCACGGCCACACGAATGGCGGCGCCGGCCACCGCGGCGGCGAGGCGGAGGGCGGGGGTGACACCCGCGGACGCCTCACCGCCCGACCGCGCCCGTGCGGCCGGGCCGGCCGCCACCCGCTCCGCGAGGACCTCCGCCAGCTCCTGCTCCGCCGCCCGGCAGATCTCGGCCCAGACCTTGGTGAGCGCGGGATCGCTGTGGACGAGGCGCACGAGGGTGCGCACCCACTCCAGGGACGCCGCGGATGTGCCGGTGCCGAAGGTGCGGACGGCCGCGTGCCGCAGCGCCTCCCCGACGGTGAGACCGGCGGGGGCGTCGCGGACGGCCTCCGCCCACCTGTGGGCGCCCGCCGTGAGCAGCGGGGCGAGCGCCTCCTCCTTGGTCGCGAAGTAGCGGTAGAACGTGCGGGGGGCGACCCCGGACGCACGGGCGATGTCCTCCGCGCGGGTGGCCCGTGGCCCGTTCGCGATGAAGAGCCGTGCGGCGGCGCGGGCGATCTCCATCCGGGTCTCCGCCTTGCGCCGCTCGGTCAGGGACGCGCCCCGCCCGCCGGTGCGCGCGCCCTCGGGGGCCTGCGTCGTACGGCCGGACGACGTCCCGCCCGCACGCTGGGTACCGGTCACGGACGGCAGGTTATGCCGCTGTGGCACAATCTGCCATCCGGGTCGCCCCGGGGTTCAGGTCCGGGGCGGCCCGGCGGAGCGGCCCTGCGCGGAAACGGGCGGGCCATGGCCCGATCGGGCGTACGCCGCGCGGCACACCGGCGCGCGGCCGCGCGCACGTCACCGGGCACAGGAGAGCCGGGCCCCGGCACCAGGGGGGAGTGGCGCCGGAGCCCGGCTCGGGAAGAGTCCCGCCGCCGGGGGGAGTGCGTCGGGACTCGGCTTCGGTGGCCCGGGCCGCGGGGGCCCGGCCCGGGCCGGAGGGACCTGGAGGTCTTGTGCCCCGGGTCCGGGGAGTTGAAGCGATGGAACAGCGCCAACTACGGCGACGGGGGCGGGGGCGGGCCCGTCGGACCGGGTCGCGCCCCGGCCGCGCGGCGGCCGTTACGCCGCCGCGTCGAACCCCGTGCTGCGGGCCAGCTTCTTCAGCTCCAGCAGCGCGTGCTTCTCGATCTGCCGGATCCGCTCGCGCGTCAGGCCGTGCTCCTTGCCGACCTCCGTGAGCGTGCGCTCCCGGCCGTCCTCGATGCCGTACCGCATCTTGATGATCGAGGCGGTGCGCTGGTCGAGCCGGCCGATGAGGTCGTCCAGCTCCTCGCTGCGCAGCAGGGTGAGCACCGACTGCTCCGGAGACACGGCCGAGGTGTCCTCGAGCAGGTCGCCGAACTGTGTCTCGCCCTCGTCGTCCACCGACATGTTCAGCGAGACCGGGTCACGTGCCCAGTCGAGCACGTCGTTGATGCGGTCCGGGGTCGAGTCCAGCTCGGCCGCGATCTCGGTCGGCTCGGGATCCCGCCCGTGCTCACGGTTGAACTCGCGCTGGACGCGCCGGATCCGGCCCAGCTCCTCGACGAGGTGGACGGGCAGCCGGATGGTCCGGGACTGATCGGCGATCGACCGGGTGATGGCCTGGCGGATCCACCAGGTCGCGTACGTCGAGAACTTGAAGCCCTTGCGGTAGTCGAACTTCTCGACGGCGCGGACCAGACCGGCGTTGCCCTCCTGGATCAGGTCGAGCAGCGGGAGACCGCTGCGCGGATAGCGGCGCGCCACGGCGACGACCAGTCGGAGGTTCGAGCGGATGAATACGTCCTTGGCGCGCTCCCCCTCGTCGACCAGGGCCTGAAGCTCCTCACGGGTGGCATCCGCCTTGGCCTGCTCCTCGCCGTCGAGGATCTGCCGCGCGAACACACCCGCCTCGATGATCTGGGACAGCTCGACCTCCCTGGCGGCGTCGAGCAGCGGCGTACGCGCGATCTCGTCGAGGTACATGCCGACCAGGTCGCGATCGGCGAGCTCGCCGCCATGGGCGCGAACACTGTGTGCCGCGTCGACGGCCTCGCTTTCGGCGGCCTGGCGACGGGCGACGGCACGGGTTGCCATGCGTGCTCCCTTGCGAGTGGGGTCCCCCCGCTCGAGCGGAGTCGAGAGTGGGGGAGGCTGGCGGATGGTCGTGAATGCTTCAGTCACCCTTCCGGGTGCCCTGCATCCGATGGGAACAACGACTGCAATCCGGACAGAATTCCCAACCCGCCCCTCATTTTTTCTGATCATGCAGTACCCTGTGCCGCCGCAGGGGCACGGTGCCGTCAGAACGCTCAGAGGCGCAGGTCAGGCCCGGGGTTCACCGTCGATACCCCACCCCTCGCACCGCACGAGCGGCCCCCTCGTTGCTCTCCCATCCGAAAAGACGGCCCGCACCTGCCGATGGTTGCCGTGGACACGGACGCACAGGAGATCCCGAGGTACGCCACGTCCGGCGCCTTCACCCGAGCGGGCGTACGCGACCCGGTCGGAGGTCACGGTGCCGCAGGGCCCGGGCCCTACCCGAACTGCACCGACCTCTTCGCCAGGCCCATCCAGAAGCCGTCGATCACCGGCCTGTGCGTGTCCAGCTCCCCCGTCGCGTCCGCCGCGCCCAGCGTGACGAACAGCGGGGCGAAGTGTTCCGTGCGGGGGTGGGCGAGCCGGCCCGCCGGGGAGCGGTGGGTGAAGTCGAGGAGTGCGTCGACGTCTGCGGCCTCCAGGGCGCGGTGGCCCCACTCGTCGAACTCCGCCGACCAGCCCGGTATTCCACTGCCCGTGTGGCGCAGGGCCGCCAGGTTGTGGGTGAAGAACCCGGAGCCGATGATCAGGACGCCCTCGTCGCGCAGCGGGGCCAGCTTCCGGCCGATCTCCATCAGCCGGGCCGGGTCGAGGGTCGGCAGGGAGATCTGCAGGACCGGGACACCGGCCTCGGGGAACATCTCGGCCAGCGGTACGTAGGCGCCGTGGTCCAGGCCGCGGTCCGGGACGTCCTGGACGGGGATGCCGGGTGCGCGCAGCAGTTTCCGTACGGACGCGGCGAGTTCGGGGGCACCGGGGGCCGCGTACCGCACCCGGTAGTAGTGCTCGGGGAAGCCCCAGAAGTCGTAGACGAGCGGGACCGTCTCCACCGCGCCGATCGCAAGCGGGGCCTCCTCCCAGTGCGCCGAGACCATGAGGACCGCCTTGGGGCGCGGCAGCTCCGCGGACCAGGCGGCGAGCTGCCCGGGCCAGACCGGGTCGTCGGCCAGCGGGGGCGCCCCATGGCTCAGGTAGAGGGCGGGCATGCGCTTGGGCGCGGTACGCCCCTCGGTGACGGCGGACATGGCGGCGGCTCCCTCCAACTTTTATTGAAACCTCAAGCTCTTCCTGAGAGCCTACCCCTGACTTGTTTAAGTTTCAAGAAGGGAGCTCGTACAGTGGACCGCATGAAGACGGCAACCGCTGAGGACACACGCTGGCTCACCGACGAGGAGCAGCGCATCTGGCGCGCGTACATGCATGCGGTCACCCTTCTTGAGGACCACCTCGACCGCCAGCTGCAGCGCGACGCGGGCATGCCGCACGTGTACTACGGGCTGCTCGTCCAGCTCGCCGAGGCGCCGCAGCGGAGGCTGAGGATGACCGAGCTGGCCATGCGGGCGAAGATCACGCGCTCCCGGCTCTCGCACGCGGTCGCCCGGCTGGAGAAGAGCGGCTGGGTTCGACGTGAGGAATGCCCGTCCGACAAGCGCGGGCAGCTCGCGGTGCTCACGGACGAGGGCCACGAGGTGCTGGCGCGCACCGCGCCCGGGCATGTGGCGGCCGTCCGCCAGGCGCTCTTCGACCGGCTCACCCCGGAGCAGCAGCGGTCCCTCGGCGAGATCATGACGATCGTCGCGGAGGGGCTCCAGCCCAAGGGCGCCGGGGCGGACCTGCCCTGGCTGCGCTGAGCGCCCGCCGGATTCCGGCCCGGGCCCGTCCACCGGAATCCGGCCCGGGCCCGTCCACCGGAATCCGGCCCGGGCCCGTCCTGCCGGATTCCGGCCCGGGCCCGTCCGGGCTCCGCCCTGCGTCCCGCCGGACACCGGTCGAGGGCTCCGGCCGAGAGCGGCCCACACCCCGCCGCCCTCCGGCCGAGACCGGCCGACACCCCGCCCCCCTCCGGGCGAGACCGGCCCACACCCCGCCCCCTCCGGGCGAGACCGGCCCACACCCCGCCGCCCTCCGACCCAAACCGGCCCACACCCCGCCCCCTCCGGGCGAGCTCCCGCGACGCCGCTTGTCCTCTCGCGGGAGTGGGCCGGGGTTCCCGCCCGCCAGGGCCCTTCGTGCGGGCCGACGGCGCGGGTCCGCCCCGGCTCCGACGGATCGCGGAGCCGGGGCGGACCTCGGAGGCGTACGGACGAGGCGTCCCCACCCTCGCCCGTACGCGACATGCCGATGTGCGGGTGCCCTCGCAGGCGTGGTCAGTGGGCGACCACCGGGACCTGCACCTCGTCCTCGACGCCCTCGCCCGAGCCCGCACCCTTGCCGAGGGCCGGCCCGGCCCCCGGGCGTCCGGCGTTCACGAGGGTCAGGGCGATCACGGCGGAGAGCGCGAGGATGCCGACGGCGAACCAGATCGCGTTCGTGTAGCCGTGCACCATGCCCTGCAGATGGACCAGCTGCTGCTGGGGCTTGGAGGCGGCGGTGGCGATGTGGTCCTTGATGTAGGAGGTGGTCGCCGAGGCGGCGATGGTGTTCAGCAGGGCCGTGCCGATCGCGCCGCCCACCTGCTGCGAGGTGTTGACCATCGCGGATGCCACACCCGCGTCCCGCGGCTGCACGCCGAGCGTCGCCAGGGACATCGCCGGCATGAACGCGGTACCCATACCGAGGCCGAGCAGGAGCTGGGCCGGCAGCAGCAGACCCGCGTACGAGGAGCCGATCTCCATCTGGGTCAGCAGCAGCATGCCGGTGGCGGCCACCAGGAAGCCGGGGCCCATCAGGTACCGCGGCGGCACCCGGGTCATCAGCCGCGCCCCGATCTGGGTGGAGCCCGTGATCATGCCCGCGATCATCGGCAGGAAGGCGAAGCCGGTCTTCACGGGCGAGTAGCCCTTCACGACCTGCAGGTAGTAGGTCAGGAAGAGGAACAGGCCGAACATCGCGATGATCGCGAGCCCGAGGGAGAGGTAGACCCCGCCGCGGTTGCGCTCGGTGACCACGCGCAGCGGCAGCAGCGGGGCCTTGACCTTGGACTCGACGAGGACGAAGGCGGCCAGCAGCACGGCCGAGGCCACGAACAGCGAGACGGTCAGGGTGTCGCTCCAGCCGTCGGACTCGGCGCGCGTGAAGCCGTACACCAGCGAGACCAGGCCGAGGGTGGACAGGACGACGCCCGGGATGTCCAGCGGCGAGCGGTTGCGGCCGCCCTCCGGCTCATGGACGACGAAGTACGCGCCGGCCGCAGCGACGATCGCGAACGGGATGTTGACGAAGAACGTCCAGCGCCAGTCCAGGTACTCGGTGAGAAAACCGCCGAGGATCAGGCCGACGGCGCCGCCGCCGCCGGCGATCGCGCCGTAGATGCCGAACGCCTTGGCACGCTCCTTGGCGTCCGTGAACATCACGGCGAGCAGCGACAGCGCGGCGGGCGCGAGCATGGCGCCGAACACGCCCTGCAGCGCGCGGGCGCCGAACATCATCGCCCCGCTCTGGGCCGCGCCGCCCAGCGCGGAGGCCGCGGCGAAGCCGGCCAGGCCGAGGACGAAGGCGCGCTTGCGGCCCCACAGGTCGGCGATGCGCCCGCCGAACAGCAGCAGACCGCCGAAGGCGAGGGCGTAGGCCGTGACCACCCACTGACGATTGCCATCCGATATGCCCAGATCGTGCTGCGCGGACGGAAGGGCGATGTTCACGATGGTCGCGTCGAGGACGACCATCAACTGGGCGAGCGCGATGAAGACGAGCGACTTCCAGCGATTGGCGTCGGAAGCGGAGGCGTCGGGGACGCTTCGGGCTGTTTGAGACATGGAGGTACCCACTTCGGGACTTCGTGACGAAAAAAGCGAATGGAGCGTCGGAAGGAGACTGGAGCGTCGGAAAAGGAATGGAGTGTCAGAAAAAGGGCGTCGAAGGGCACGGCTCGTCGACGGTGACGGCCGGAATGCGAGTTGCGGAATGCGAGTCGTCGGTACAGACGGTCGAAGGCCGCGAAACTAATCGCTCAGGACTGGCGCAGATCCTCCATGGTCACGGCCGAGCCCGGCAGCTCGGAGCGGGCCGGGGCCCGCAGCCCGTCCAGGAACAGCTGTAGATGACGGTGTACGAAACGGTCGGCGCTGAGACATCCGGTACCGGCCGGAGGACGGCTGAGCTGGGCTGCGGCGACCATCAGGTCACCGACGCTGACGTCGGTGCGCAGTTGTCCGGCCGCCATGGCGCGGTCCATGAGCTCCTGGACGAGCCGCTCGCACCGCCGGCGCGCGGCCTCCAGATCCGGATGGCACTTGTCGAACGTGCCGGCGACCATCGGGCACAGCGCACTGATCCGCTCGTCGGCGGCGGCGTGCACGAAGCGCGAGAGCGCCTCGAAGGCGTCGCCGGTCTCGGCGAGCGCGCGCTCGGCCTCCGCGGACATGCGGTCCATGACCGAGCAGACGACCTCGCGGACGAGCGCGTCACGGTCGGGGAAGTTGCGGTACACCGTTGCGTTGCCCACGCCGGCCCGGCGGGCGATCTCGTCGAGCGGCACGTCGGGGCCGAACTCGACGAACATCTCCCGGGCGGCGGCGACGATCCGCTCCCGGTTGCGCAGGGCGTCGGCACGCGGCCGGGTCGCTCGGCGCTGCACGGGGGTCGCGGTCTGCACGGCGTACTCCTCGGTGAGGTGCGGCACGATCCGGGGATCGATTCCCCGTTTCGCTGGACACCCTCCTAAACGGGGAATCGATCCCCGGTTATTTCCCGACCACGGCCCCTTCTCATGTGACCTGCATCACACCTCATGCGGCCTGCGTCACACACCCTCCCTTCGTGGTGCCCGCGACCCGGGGCAGCCCGTCCACGCCTGCACGCCGCTCCCTTCACCCTCTCCGCGCCCGGGAACCCCTCGTTCGGTCTCCTTCAGCGCGCGCCCCCGCACCCCGCGACTCAGGGTGATCGCAAGGGCGCAGCCGGAGACGGGGGCTGCCGTGGAGCGAAGGGCACCGCATGCAGCCGTCGAGCCGCCGGATACGCCCGCGCCGCGCCGCCGCCCTCGCCTCGGTCACGGCTCTCACCCTGGCGGTCTCCACCTCGGCCACCACCGGACGTCCGACGGGCCCCGCCGCTCCGGCCCGTTCCACGGCGCTGCGCCCCTGCATGATCCACGGGCGCGTCGGGATCCAGATGTCGGAGGGCGTCCCGACCTCCTCCGGCTACGCCCGCGCCACCGGCGTCGTCCACGCCGTCAACCTGATGGTCGACTTCTCCGACGCACCGGGGCGGGGCAGCGCGCTCGCCCGGCTCGCGGAGTTCTTCCCGCAGACCCGGCGGTGGTTCGCCATCAGCTCCTACGGCCGTCTCGACTACCGCCCCAAGGCCCCCATCCGCCGCTGGCTGCGCATGCCCAAGCCGTTCAAGGCGTACGGGATAGCACGCGGCGCCCCCTTCGACCCCGGCTACCGCCGGCTGGTCCAGGACATCGTGGCGGCCGCCGATCCCGAGGTGGACTTCCGGCGCTACCAGCTGGTGAACGTGCTGGTCACCCCCAACGCCGGCCCCTCCGCGCTCGACACCGTCCTCTCGGTGACCTTCGCGGACAACGGCGGGGCACCCGTCGCCGACGGCGTGCCGGTCGCCAACGCGTCCTTCATCTACAGCCGCCAGGACGACGGCTCCGGCTCCTACGCCGTGACCGGCTACCGGGTGCTGCCGCACGAGAACGGGCATGTCTTCGGGCTGCCCGACCTCTACACCCAGGAGGGCGGCGGCTCGGTCGGGCACTGGGACATCATGAGCGAGGACTGGGGCGCCGACAACGACCTGCTCGCCTGGCACAAGTGGAAGCTCGGCTGGCTCGACGACTCGCAGGTCGGCTGCGCGACCACCCGCGGCACCACCGTGTACACCCTGACCCCGCTGGCCCGCGCCGGGGGCCGCAAGCTGGTCTTCATACCGATCGGCCCCACCGCCGGGTACGCCCTCGAACTGCGCACCCGTGAGGGCAACGACGCGGCGGTGTGCCGGCCCGGCATCCTCGTCTACCGGGTCGACTCCGGCGTCGACTCCGGCAACGGTCCCATCACGGTCTACGACGCCCGTCCTGACAGCGGCGGCTGCACCCGCAGCCCGAACGTCCAGCCCGAGTTGTCCGACGCCCCGTTCGTCCCCGGGGAGACCTTCGAGGACCCCAAGGCGGGAGTCGCCGTCAGCGTCGTCGCAAGGAACCCGTCCGGCGGCTACCGGGTACAGGTGACCCGGCGGTGACGGCCACCGGGCCACACGGACCCGGCCGCCGCACGGACCCGGCCACCACACGGACCCAGCCACCACACGGACCCGGCCACCGCACGGACCCGTCCGCCGCACGACCCGCGGCAGGCGCGCGACGCGCGGCAGGCATGCGACGTGGGGGAACGCGACGTCCTCACCCCGCCCGGCATTACCGTGACCCCATGGTCCCGAATGTCACGCCGGCACCGGACACCGCCGCGCCCTCCGACGCCGTCGCCCCCCTGGTGCGCGGGCTCACCGTGCTGCGGCGGCTCACCGAGGCCGACGGCAGCTGCAGCCTCAGCGCCCTGGAGCGGGCCAGCGGGCTCGCCCGGTCCACGGTCGACCGGATCACGGCGACGCTCGCGCGCATGGGGTACGTCCGGCTCGACGGCCGGGACGCCGTGCTCGCCCCGCGGCTGATGGAACTGGGCAACGCGTACCTGGCGGCGCTGCGGCTGCCGGAGCTGCTGGATCCGCACGCGGACGCGCTCGCCGACGAGTTGGACGAGTCGGTGTCGCTCGCGGTCGCCGACCGCGACGGCATCCGTTTCATCCACCAGGCGACCAGGCGACGCGCGATGTCGCTGAGCTTCCGCATCGGCGATCTGCTGCCCGCCGAGCGGACCGCCCCGGGGCCGCTGTTCGCCACCGAGTGGGACGACGCGGACTGGGCGTGGTGGCGGGCGCGGCGGGCCGCGGACCCCGAGGACCGCGGCTTCCCGACGGTGCCGGCACGCAGCCGCCCGCCCGGCGGATCCGCCGACGGCGACCTGGACGGCGACTTCACGGAGCGTACGGAGCGGGCGCGGGCGCAGGGGTGGGCGCTGGACGACCAGTTGATCGAGCCGGGCCTGGTGGCGCTGTCGATGCCGGTACGGGAGGCGGGCGGCCGCATCGCCTGTGTGGTCAGCGTGGTGAGCCACACCAGCCGGCACTCGGCGGACGGTCTGCGCGCGGCGCTGCTGCCGCGGCTGCGCACGGCGGTGGCGGCGATGGAGCGCGAGCTGTGCGAGGCACCGCCCGCCGCGCCCGAGGCCCCGTCCGGTCTCGCGGTCTGGACGGGGGCGTCCAAGCAGGAGCTGGGGCGGGAGTTCGTGGAGTCGCTGGCCCGCGGACTGACGGTGATCACCTCCTTCGGGGAGGGGCGTTCGGAGCTGACGCTGAGCGAGGTGGCCGGGGCGACGGGGCTGGCGCGGGCAACCGCCCGGCGGGCGCTGATCACGCTGGAGCATCTCGGATACGTCACCGCGCGGGGCCGTGTCTTCCGGCTCACCCCGCGCGTGCTGGGCCTCGGCTACCCGCCGCTGTCCCGGGCCACGCTGGCGGACATCGCCCTCCCGCATCTGACCGTGCTGTCCCAACTCGTGCACGAGTCGGCCTCGTTGGGGGTGGGGGTGGGCGACGACGTCCAGGTGACCGCGCGGGTGGCCCCCAGCCGCATCATGAGCGTCGACGTCGCGGTCGGGACGCGCCTGCCGGCGCACACAACCTCCCTGGGACGGGTGATCCTGGCGGACCTGCCGGAGCCGCCGCTGCCCGGGCGGGCCTTGCCGCAGGCGTCGGCGGACCTGGACCCGGGCGGGCTGGAGGCCACGCTGGAGCAGGTGCGGCGGGAGGGATACGCCCTGGTGGACGGGGAGTTGGAGGAGGGTCTGCGGTCGATCGCGGTGCCGGTGCGGGAGCGCGGGGGCCGGGTGGTGGCGGCGGTGAACGTCGCCCTGCACAGCAGCCGCCGCACGGTCGGGCAGTGCCTCACCGAGGTGCTGCCGGAGCTGCGCGCGACGGCGGCACGGATCGAGGCGGACCTGCATGTGGCCGGGCGGTTCAGGAAGGTGGCGAGCGGCTGAAGTGGGGGGCCGTGGAGCGGCCTCCCCGGACGGGGGAGAGCACGTGCGGCCCCGTCGTGCGACCCGTCGGACCCAGGCCGGCGGCGCTGCACGAGTGGATCGGGCCGGTGGACTGCCGGCTGACAGCGGTACACGCCGCTTCGGTGCCCCTCCCGTGTGGGCCGGCGCCCGTCGTCAGCCCACCTTCGGCGCCGCCCGCATCCCGATGTACACGCACCCGGTGCCGTCGGCGAGCGTGGAGAACACCACCGGCATCCAGTCAGCGCTGTAGGCCCCGGAGCCCGGCCCCGCGAAGACATCGGGCGCGACGGGCACGAGGTCCATCTCCAGCGGCGGTGAGAAGTCCTTCATCCCGTCGACGAACTCGTACACCAGGTGCCCCTTGCCGTCCTGCTCGCTGACGGTGATGAGCATGCCCTCCCGCCTGTAGGTGCCGGTCAGCGGCGCGATGTCGACGGCGGCCGGCCGTGCGGGCGGCCCGAACGGCTCCTGCATCCGCACCCCGGCGAGGTCGCGCAGCAACTCGCCGAACAGCTCCTCGTACAGCCGGCGGGCGTCGCCTCCGTTGGTGAGCAGCACGAGGACGACGCCGGCCTCGGGCACCACCCGCAGAAACGCGTACTGCCCGGTCGCGGCGCCGTCGTGCCCGAACCCAGGTGTGCCGGCCCAGTCGTACAGGGTCCAGCCCAGTCCCCATCCGTCCGCGCTGACCGTCCACTTGTCGGGCACATCGACCTCGCGGCGCTGCATCGCGCGCACACTGCCGGGAGTGAGCAGCCGTGTGCCGTCCCCGGCGACGCCGCCGTCGAGGTGCATCTTCGCGAGCCGCACGACGTCACCGGCGGTCGCCAGGACCCGCCCGTACGGGCCCGCGGAGCGCGGCATCAGATCCCAGGCCGGCGCGGGGTCGGGGTCCTGCCCCAGCTCCCCGAGGTGTCCCATCGCCGCCCGGTGCGAGAGCGCCTCCTCGGGCAGGGTCATGGTCCCGGTGAGCCCGAGCGGCACGAGCAGCCGCTCCTTGAGGGCCTCGTCCCAGGTGAGCCCGGTGAGGACCTCCACGATCCGGCCGAGGACGTTGTACCCCACGCTGCTGTACGACACCGCCGTGCCGGTGGGGCAGTCGAGCCCCACGTCCCTGGCGGCCTCGACATAGCGGGCGAGGCAGTCGTCACCGCGTCCCGAGTCATAGGTGAAGTCGCAGGTGAGTCCACTGGTGTGGGAGAGCAGCCGGCGGGTGGTGATGGTCTCGGTGGCCTCGGGGTCGCCGACGGCGAAGTCGGGCAGTACCCGCTTGACGGGGGCGTCGAGGTCGAGGCGTCCCTCGTCGACGAGCTGCATGACCAGGGTGGCCGTGTAGATCTTGGCGAGCGAACCGAGCTGGAAGACGGAGTCGGTGGTCGCCTCCACCCCGGTCCCGCGGTGCAGGATGCCGCTCGCCGTCTCGTGCACGTGACCGCGGTCGAGGACGGCCAGGGAAGCGCCCGGCACATGGTGGGCCTGACGCAGCCGGTCGAGGCGGGCCTGCCAGTGGCCGAGGTGGAAGCCCCGCCCTTGGGAATCGCTCACCCCCCAGCCGCCGCTGGCCTCCCAGTTGCCCCGGGCGTCCCAGGTGACGTGCCCCTTCTCCTTCTGCGACATAACCCCTCCACTGACCGATTGACCGATGCGTACAACGTACTCGGTGTGCGAACACCGTACGCACCGACACAGCGTGCGCAAGCGACGCCTCTCGGCCACGACCGAAGCACTCGACCCGTCGGCAAGAACCGGGCCCCGGCACGAAAAGACCAGGCAGGGGACACGACACACGCTGCTCGCGAACGACACACCCCGCTCGCGAACGCCGTACGCACTATTTCCAGCCGTACGCATCATGCGCATGGTGTGCGCCGAGCGCGCTAAGGTTGTCGGCAGGCGGCGCCGGGGTGATCGACTGCAGCGGTTGGGCAGTGAACGGCTGGTCGGCGCGGACGGACGAGGAAGGAAGCCCCATGCCATCCCCATCTCCCTCCCCTGAACAGGTGATCCAGTCGGTATGGACCCGTCCACGGGGCAGGCGCGAGCAGCCGGCACTGAGCCGTGAGCAGATCGTCGCGGAGGCGCTGCGGCTGCTGGACTCGGAGGGCATCGACGCGCTGAGCATGCGCAAGCTGGGCAACCGGCTGAGCGCGGGAGCCACGTCCCTGTACCGGCACGTGGCCAACAAGGACGAACTGATCGAACTGGCCGTGGACGAGATCTACGGTGAGATCGAGGTGCCGGAGACCGCCGACCCCGCGCGCTGGCGCGAGGACGCGGCACGCTGCGCGCACAGCCTGCGCGCCACGATGCTGCGGCACCCGTGGATCGCCTCCGTGCTGGGCGAGATGGGCCTGTCGTACCTGGGCCCGAACTGGATGCGCCTCTCGGAGGCGATGCTGGGCCTGTTCACCACGGCGGGCTTCCCGGCGGGCGAGGCCGACCGGGCGGTGGCGACGGTCTTCGCGTACGTCACGGGCATGGCCACCAGCGAGGCGGCCTGGCTGACCGTCCTCTCCCGCAGCGGCCAGGACGAACAGGAGTGGGTGGAACGCCTGTGGCCGGCCGCGGAACAGGCGGCCCAGGCATACCCCCACCTGCGCGAGGGCTACGCGGAACAACGCGGCAAGGACCCGCGGGCGGCACGCGAAGAGGGCTTCCAGTACGGGCTGGAGCGGGTGCTGGACGGACTGGAGACGCGGCTGCGGTAGCACCACCGGGCGGCGCTGCGGGCGCGAGCACCGCCGACGGGCACGGGTGCGGGGCTGAGCACCGCCACCGCCCCGGCGCGAGCGAGCGCCACCGGCCCCGGTGCCGGAGTCGGCGTCAGCCGCCCGGGCGCTGCGAACGGCTCTCGGCAGAGCGATCAGCTCCCCCAGCCACCCCGAAGCCCCCAGCCCCCAGCCCCTAGCCCTCCCCTCCCCCTTCCCCTCCGATCTCGAAGACCGACCCGGGTGTGGCGTAGGCGAGGGGACCGTCGTAGCGCGTCGCCGCACGCGCCACCGCCTGCTGCGGGGTGAGGAACCGCCCCACGTGCGTGACGATCAGCCGTCCCGCGCCCGCCGCACTCGCCGTGTCGCCGGCCTCCTCGGGCGTGTGATGCACCTTCTCCCCGTCAGACGGTTCGTGCGCGCTCTCCGCCTCGCACAGCAGCACGTCGCATCCACGGGCCAGCCGGGTCAGGGCGGCGCACGGCGCCGTGTCCCCGGAGTACACCAGCGTCCGGCCCGCGGCCTCGACGCGCAGCGCGAAGGCGGGGATGCCGTGTGCCACCGCCCGGCTGGTCAGCCCGAGCGAGCCCACGGTCACGCTGTGCCCGTCGTACACCTCGGTGACCGCGAAGGCGGACTCGACCGGGCTGCGCACCGAGGTGTTGGTGAGGAAGCCCGCGAGCCGGTCGGCGATGCCCGGCGGCCCGTAGAGGGGGATCGGCGCGGCGAGCCGGATGTCCGCGTACAGAGCGCCGTAGTAGGCGGTGAGCAGATCGGCGCTGTGATCGGCATGCAGATGCGAGATCCAGATCGCGTCCAACTCGTCCAGCCGGACATGACGTTGCAGCGGCCCCAGTGTCCCGCTGCCCGCATCCACCCACACGTGCGTGTCCCCGCGGGACACCAGGTAGCCGGAACACGGGTTGTCCACGCTCGGATACGGCGTCGCACAGCCCAGAACCGTGAGACGCAGAGGCCGGTTGTCCATCCCCGGACCCTACCGGTGCTCCCCCCAAGCGCCGTACGGCGGTGATGCCGCCGGTCACACCGCGGACGGAGCGACCAACAGCCTCCCCATGGCGGCGAGTACGGACGGCTCGACGCGGTAGTACACCCAGGTGCCGCGCCGCTCGGAGGTGAGCAGGCCGGCTTCCTTGAGCTTCTTCAGGTGGTGGGAGACGGTCGGCTGGGAGACACCGACGTCGGAGATGTCGCACACGCACGCCTCGCCACCCTCGTGCGAGGCGACCGCGGAGAACAGGCGCAGCCGGACCGGGTCGCCGAGCGCCTTGAACATCCGGGCGGCCGTCTCCGCCTCCTCCGCGGTCATCGCCCGCTCGGTCAGCGGCGGACAGCACGGCACCACACCCTGGTCGGCGGTTTCGAGCAGCGGCAGCACCTCGGCGTTCGACATACATCTATGTTGACATACGTCGAACCAGCCGGGGAGAGCCAAACAGCCCCGAGCTGCCCGGCCGACGGACGAGAAACACCGCACCGGCCACACCACGGGGCCCGACGAAGGGCTTCACAGAGGCCGAGGCCACGCTCGGCCTCTCCGGCCCTGCCCGGCCACAACAGATCCGCGCCGCCGCGCACCCTGACCGGAGACCTCGACGCACCGCCGACCGCGTCGAACAGACACCCCGCGACCGGAAGTGCACGGCAACCCCGGCCTCCGCCCCCATAGGCCGATGAGCCCCCGCCGAAGGCCGCTGCACACCACACGTGACCGGCTCGACACGCCGGGCGCTCGCCATAGTCGCCTCAGCCACGCGCACCGCACCGCCCCGTCCCGTCAGGGCCGTCCCGAACACTGATCACCCCCACGGCCCGCACGCGCGTCCGCTACGCTGTTCCCCGGTACTTCTCCACGCCACCAGGGGAGGACCGGGACCCGCATGACGGGCACCGCCTCCGCCTGAGACCTGGAACAGGTACCGCGACGTGCAGTGATCTCAACCAGAGGATCCCACCAGATCCTCTGCGCCGATCCCCCGCACGTCCCGCCTTCGTAGCTCAGGGGATAGAGCACCGCTCTCCTAAAGCGGGTGTCGCAGGTTCGAATCCTGCCGGGGGCACAACGCGTTACCGCTCTGACCTGGGATTTATCCCCCAGGGAGGGCTTCTACTCGGCCTCGGACTCCTCCTCCGGGGCCGTTTGCGTGAGCGGTGCGTGAGCGGACGGAGAGTTGATCTCCGAAATTCCTCCCAACGGATCAACATCATCCGGCACGGGCTCCGGGCCGGGATGCTCTGCGTCGTCGGGCTCGGCCTCCGCCTCTGGGGCGGTGTTTTCGGAGGTGGCGCGGGCGCGCGGGACGAGCCGGGCTGCGGCCTCGGCGATCGCCAGGTCGGCCTCGGGGAGCAGGCTCGTGTACGTGTCGGCCGTGATGGTGATCGAGGAGTGGCCGAGCATCTCCTGGATGTCCTTCAGGTCGGCCCCGGCCGCGTGGGCGAGGGTCGCGGCACCGTGACGGAGGTCGTGGAGCCGGACCGGCGGGAGGTCGATCTCCTCGTACAGCTCGATGAACCTCCGGGTGACGTTGGCGGGGTGGAGCAGCTCACCGTTTTCCTTGGTGAAGACGCGTCCGGTCTCCACCCAGGCGTTCTCCCACTCCTTACGGTCCTTGTCCTGCTGGGCGCGGTGCCGCTTGAGGGCCTGGACCGTGTCGGAGTCGAGCGCGATGGTCCGCGCGCCGGCGTCGGTCTTGGGGTCGTCCTCGTACACCTCCCAGCCGTCCACGACGAGTTGCTTGGCGACGGTGATGAGGCCGGCGTCGAGGTTGGTGTCGGTCCACTTCTGCCCGCACGCCTCGCCCCGTCGCAGTCCGCGGAACGCGATCAGGTGGAACAGGGCGTACAGGCGGTCCTCCGCGACGTGGTCGAGGAAGAGGCCGGTGTGCTCCGGTGTCCAGACCATCACCGACGACGGCTTCTCGCCGGTGCGCTTCCAGTGAAGGATGCGTTCCTCGGTCCATACGAGGGCCTTGGGTCGCTTGCCCGCCTCCAACTCGACGTGGGCGGCCGGGTTGAAGGTGATGAGCTGCTGGGCGATCGCGGCGTTGAGTGCGGCCCGCAGGGTGGAGCGGACGCGCTGGCGTGTGGCTGGACCGACGATGCGGCGGTAGGGCTCCATCTCGGCGATGGCTGCCTTCATCGCCTTGCGGCGGGCTCGGGGCTCGCGGCCTTTCCAAGGGATCTGGGCGAGGTCCTCGAACGCCTTGCGGCGGGCTGCGTTGCCCTCGGCGATCTCGACGTTGGCCTCGGCTATGGCCTCGAAAATCTCCGACAGGTGGGCGACTCGTAGCCGGTCGAGCCGGTAGTGGCCGATGCGCGGCTTCAGGTGCACCCTGATGTTGCTCTCGTCGCGGCTGATGGCGCTCTGTCGCCCCTTCTTGCCCGCGAGCCACATGTCCAGCCACTCGCCGACGGTGAGTCGGCTCGTCAGGTCCAGGCCATGGCTGAGGCGCCTGCGCGTCGCCTCGATGTTCGGCAGCGGGGCCTTCTCGTCGGCCACCTTCTCCAGCAACTCGGCTATCTGGGCCAGGCCCTCGGCGTCGTCGGCGTCGGCGAGGCCGACCAGCGCGCGCACGTGGTCGAGGTCCGCCTGGGCGGCCTTGAGGGAGTCGTAACCGGCGCGGCTGAAGGAGCGGCGGGTGCCGTCTTCTCGGGACGGGAGTTCCTGGCGTATGGAGTACGAGCCGTGCTTGCGGCCGGAGAGCTTCGGGCACTTCTTGCCGAGCGGCTTGCCGGTGTGGGGGTCGCGGCAGTAGCAGCGGCGGTGGGTGGAGCCCTTCAAAGACGTTCCTCCGGGGTGGTGTTGGCTTCGGGTTCGGGCGGGTCTACGTCGCCCAGGGCAGGTGGCAGGCCAGGTGGGGTGGCACCCTCCTCGCGGAGCTCGCGGCGGAGGTGGCGGAGGCTGTACTTGGCAGAGATGGCCTGGTCGGCGTACTTGGCCCGCTTGCGCTCGGCTTCTTCCTGCTGGGCGCGGGTGGTTGCCGTCTTGGCCGTAAACCGTGCCCGCTCTTCCTCGTCGAGCGCGGCCAGGGCGGTGCGTACGAGGCTGGCGTGGTGCTCGAAATCGGGGACAAGGCCCGCGTCGTACATGGGCACCTCCCGCTCGCCAGTGAAGCGCCGCAGGGCATCCCAGGTGGGGATGAGGTCCTGGAAGGGGAGTTCCTGGGTCTCCTCGACGAAGCCGACCGGGAAGATCAGGCAGACCGGGTACGTCTCCAGGGCTGCAGCCAGGACCATGACGTCCACGAGGGGGAGGTTGACCCGACGGCCGGACTCCATGTTGGCGATCACGTTGCGCGGGATCGGATGCCCGAGTTGCTCGCACCGGTCCGCAAGGTCCTGTGCGCTCCATCCCATCTCCTTCCTTCTCCGCCGGACTTCGCCGGCCACGTTGGCCTTGATCCGGTCCGCCCACTCCGGGACGTGGTCCTCATCAGCATCCACACCGTGTTGTGTCATGAAGACACAGTAGCTTGCGCATGATGGTTGGTACCCGCCTGGAGCCGGACGTGATGATCGCGTTCGCCGAGGGCTGTACCGAAAGGGGCGCACTGCATGCGCGAAGACGCGACAGCCGGACGATCGAAAGGGATGAGCCGGGAGGAGCTGCTCGCCCTCCCCGTGGCTATTGACCTGGACACAAGTAACCGTGCTCTGGGTCTCGGGCGGAGCAAGGGGTACGAGCTGGCGAAGCGGGGCGCCTACCCGTGCAAGGTGCTACGTCTCGGCAACGCCTATCGGGTCGTGACCGCGGATCTGTTGGATCTGCTCGGGCTGGCGGCGTGAAAGGGCGGCAGCGTAGCAAACCGTTCTGCGCTGAGCTGACACAAAAACGCTGGACTGTTGCCCGGCACGGACGTACGGTCCGTGTTCCCTCGCGGTCGCCTGGTGCCCGCGAGAACGGGACGAGCCCCCGGCGGTGCAACGCCGGAGGCTCCAGCAACCCCGTACGGCCCGTGAAGTACCAACCCGGCGGCAAGGGCGCGCAAGCCCGCCACCACCAGACGAGGAGCTGCCCTGTGGAACATGCGGGAGCCGAGCCCTATTCCGACTCCGACACGCCTTCGTGGCCGCAGGTCGCTGTCCCCGGCCAGCCGGTCGTCGGCTCTGCAATGCCTTCACCGGATGTACCTGAAAGTCTAGTTGAGGTGCCGACCGCGTCGCCCGACTCCGAGGACGCGCAGATCTTGGCCGACCTGCGGGCGCAGATCAAGCGGTATGTGGTGATGCCGAGCGAGGAGGCCCTGACCGCGGTCACGCTGTGGATCGCGGCGACGCACCTGCAGCGCGCGTGGCAGCACGCACCGCGTCTGGCGATCGTGGCTCCGGAGAAACGGTGCGGCAAGTCACGGCTGCTGGACGTGGTGACCGAGACCGTGCGCAAACCGCTGATCACGGTCAACGCCAGCGCGGCGGCCATCTTCCGCTCGATCGACGACGAAGACCCGCCGACCCTCCTGGTCGACGAGGCCGACACCCTCTTCAGCACCGCAAAGGCGGCGGAGAAGAACGAGGAGGTGCGCGGCCTGATCAACGCCGGGCACCAGCGCAACCGGCCCACGCTGAGGGTGACCGGGCCCGAGCACAAGCCCACCGCGTTCCCCACGTTCGCCATGGCGGCGCTGGCCGGGATCAACGACCTGCCGGACACGGTCATGGACCGGTCGGTGGTCATCCGGATGCGGCGCCGCGCGGTGGGCGAGAAGGTCGCGGCCTTCCGCACCACCCGAGACACCCCCGCTCTCCACGCGATCCGCGACCGGCTCTCCGCCTGGCTCAAGCCGCTGTACGCCCAGGCGCTGGAGATGGAGCCGCCCATGCCGGTCGAGGACCGCGCGGCGGACACCTGGGAACCCCTGGTGGTCATCGCCGACCTCGCCGGAGGCGAGTGGCCGGCACTCGCCCGCACCGCCTGCCGGGTCATGACCGACTACGAGGCCGGGCAGGACGAGGAAGGCGGCCTGCGCACCCGCCTCCTGATCGGCATCCGCCGGGCCTTCTCCGCCGAGAACGACCCGGCGGTACTGGGGACGAAGCGCCTGCTGGAGGCCCTCAACGCGGACAAGGAAGCGCCCTGGGCCGAGTACGGCCCCAACGGGCTGACCCCGCGCGGCCTGCAGCTGCTGCTGAAGCCCTACGGCATCAGCTCGGCCAACCGTCGCTTCCCCGACGGCACCCAGGCCAAGGGCTTCGCGCGCAACCAATTCCTCGACACCTGGGCCCGCTACTGCCCTGAGCCGAAGCCTGCGGCCGGGCCCGCCGAGCCAGCGGCTGAGCCGCTGCCCGGCACCGCAGCCTGACCCGCGCCAACTCGTCGCACTCGTCCCCGCGCAGGTCAGCGCGGGGACGAGTGATCGGCCCGCAACGAGTCATCTCGGCATCACCACTTCACTCGTACCTGCCCTGACCAGGCACGC
Organism: Streptomyces sp. PSU-S4-23; assembly: GCF_055632315.1. NCBI lineage: Bacteria > Bacillati > Actinomycetota > Actinomycetes > Kitasatosporales > Streptomycetaceae > Streptomyces > Streptomyces sp. PSU-S4-23. Next base: position 3,722,006 of record NZ_JBVMUU010000002.1, read on the forward strand.
AACGAGTGGTACGAGTCACCGCACCTCACGGTGGCCACCCCACGCCCCTGCCGCGCGACCGCTACCCAACCGCATCTGGAGTGCCCCGCTTGACCGTCCCCACCATCAAACTCTCCGCCGTATCGGGCACCGCAGCGATACGTCTCGGCATCGCCCTGCTCGCCGTGTTCGCCTTCGCCCTCTCCTACGACGCCCTCCGACAGATGGCCGTCGCCATCCACATCCGCTGGTTTCTCACCTACGCCTTCCCGCTCGTGATCGACGGGTTCATCGCCATCGGCGTGGGCGCCCTAGTGATGCTGCGCGCCGCCTCGACATGGTCCCGCGTCTACGTATGGATACTCGTCGGCGCCGCAACCGTGACGAGCATCGGAGCCAACGCCCTGCACGCCGTCCGCCTCAACCAGCAGACCCGCCCAGGAGGCGGGCTTCGGCTCGACGACCTCACCGTCAGCGCCCTGTCCGCCATCGCCCCACTTGCCCTCGCTGGCGCCGTCCACCTCTACATCGTCATCCACCGCCAGCCCAGGCCCCGCCTGCAGGAGCCCAACGCCACCGAGAGCCACAACCTCGCCGTTCACAGCCACAACGGCACCAGCGGCGCCAAGACCGCTGCTCCCGCTCCCGAAGCCCCAGAGCCAACCGCTGCCGACGTGGCTTACGCGCCCGCCGACGTGGCGCCGGATTCAGCCGACGCGGCTTCGGCCTCCGCCGAAATGTCCGAGGCCCCTCAGCCCTTCGTCGAATCGCAGGGCCACGAGGCCGGCGAGATCTCCCCCGAACGGCTCACCATCGCGCGCACCGCGCCACTGGGGCGCAAGGGTCGCGCCTCGCGCCGCCACATCGAAGACACGTTTCGCAGCAAGCACTTGACCATCGGCAGGAAGGAGGCGGACAGGCTGAAGGACACCCTTCAGGCCGAACTCGACGAAGCCGCCTCCCAGCGGCGGAGGGAACTGGGCACTGCCTCCGTCGGCACTCTCTGACCCCCTGCGATTCGCGCCGATCGCCCCACCCATCTGGCTTACCCCGTGCGCCCGTGCAGACAAGCGCGGGGGCACGGGGGCCGCGCAGCGAAGCACCTGGCACCAGCACCCCACGGAGAACCGCCCCATGCACGATCCGCACCGCGAACTCTCTACCCCTCAGCAGGAGATGACCGACCACCTCAACCGCGCAGCAAGGTATCCCGCTGGACCGTCCAAGGACGGTTCCGACGGGGATGCCTCCGCCCCGGGGGTGGCGGAGGCACTCGGACACCAGGGGGTGCCCGAGGGGGAACAGTCCGTCGACACCACCGCCGTCGCGCTGCCACGTGCCGCCGAAGCCGCCGCGCTGCACCGTGTCGCTCGACGTCGCAAGCCCGATCCGAACGGCCAGCGTAAGGAGCGTGTCGACGCCCGCTACAGCGTCGACGAGAAGGCGGACATCCTGCGCATGGCCCGCTCACTGAACATCGCAGGCGCCCACTACGTCGGCGCCGTCGTCATGGCCCACGTCCAGGGCGACCTCGCCCTGCCTGGCCAGCGCACCCCCCTGGACGACTACATCGACGAGCTGACGGCCCTGCGTGGCGAGGTCGCCAAGATCGGCCACAACATCAACCAGATCGCCAGGAAGCTCAACTCCGGCGGCCATCCACACCCTGGGGACACCGCCGTCCTGACCCAGGCCGAGCACACCCTGACCACCATCGGCGCCACTGTCCGCCACATCGCGGCAGCTGCGAACCAGGCCGTCTCCAAGAAGGCGGCCCGGTGATCGCGAAGATCAACAGCGGCAAGGAAACCGCGGGCCTGATCCGGTACCTGTTCGACGCAAAGAAGGCCAAGGACCACACCGACCCGCACCTGGTCGCCTCCTGGGACGGCTTCGCCCCCGACCCTGGCCGCACCGAGAACGCCGACGCGACCAGGAGGCTCCTCGTGGCCGACCTCGACCTACACGTCAAGCAGGCCCGTCGACTGGGCCGTGCCCCCGAGAAGCACACGTGGCACTGCTCGATCCGGGCCGCCAAGACCGACCGTATCCTCAGCGACGACGAGTGGGCCGACATCGCCCGCAGGGTCGTCGCGGCCACCGGCATCGCGCCCGACGGCGATCCGGACGGTTGCCGCTGGGTCGCAGTCCGCCATGCCCCCGACCACATCCACATCGCCGCTACCAAGATCCGCGCGGATCTGCGCACCGCCCGCCACTGGAACGACTACCTCACCGCCGACCGCGAACTCGCGGCCATCGAGAAGGAGTACGGCCTATTCCGCGTCGTACGCGGGGACCGCACGGCCGCGAAGCGGCCCACCCGTGCCGAACAGGAAAAGGCCCGACGCACCGGGCAGGAAAAGTCGGCCCGCGAACGCCTGCGTACTACCGTCCGCACCGCTGTGGCCGCCGCCTCCAGCATGGAGGAGTTCGTCCACTTGCTCAGCCACATCGACGGCGTGCTCGTCGAGATCGTCTGCTTCCCCTCGGGGGACGTCCGCGGATACAAGGTCGCTGCCGAAGACACCACCACCGCTGGTAAGGAGCCCGTCTGGTTCTCTGGTTCCGAACTCGCCCCCGACCTGTCCTTCCCCAAAATCCGTAAGCGCCTGGAGAACATCGAGCCGCAGCCGACTGGCGAGCCGGACCGACGCAGGCCCAACCCCTGGCACCAGGCCACCACTTCCACTGAACGCATCCCGCGCCACCTCGACCAGACCGACGACGAAGCCTCGCAGGCGCACCTCGCCGCCTTCGGCGAAGCCCTCCACGCCCTCCCCCTCCTCGCACCCCAGACCCTGCGGCCCCAACTCCGAGAAGCAGCCTCGGCGTTCGAACGCGCCACCCGCTCTCGCATCCAGGCCGAGCACTACCATGGCCGAGCACTACGCGGCGCCGTACGGGCCATGCTTCGCGAGCCCGCGCCCAAGGACGGCGCCGTCCTGGCGATGTTCCTCGACGCCGCGATCCTCGTCGTCATCGCCGCCGCCCGCTGGCACCAGCTCCGCCACCATGACCAGCAAGTCGCCGCAGCCCACCAGACCCTGCTCCATCTCCAGGCCGCCTACGACCAAGTGGCAGCTGCCCCGCTGGCCGCCCTCGCCAGCTGTCGGCCTCCCCAGGAGACCGTGGACCGGCACATGCTCCACCTACGCCAGGCCGTGCCCGATCGCCTGGAGCAGATCATCGAAGATCCCGCGTTCGATGCTCTCACCGCTGTCCTCGCTGAAGCCGAGGCCGAAGGCCACAACCCGGAGCAACTCCTCCAGCAGGCCGTCGACCATCGTGCGCTGGACGACGCCCGCCGCCCCGCACGGGTACTGACCTGGCGCGTACAGCGACTCAGCGCAAGGCCGGCACCGAGCGCGCGGGCCCGCGCAGCACAGGCCCGCAGCCGAGCACAGAGCCCCCACGCTCCGGTGCACGCGGCAGCCACCCTCACAGCCTTGCGACCGCCGCGGACACGACGGCACTGACCACATCCCCCCTGACGTGCGTGGAGTGACAAGCTCAGTCTCGGGAAGACAAAACACAGGATCCCGCTGGCTCCGCCGCGCCATAAATTGGCGAGGCGGCCAGGTGGATCGTGGGACCATGAGTGAAGGGCGGGAACGACGAGGGGACGGGGATGACGATCAAGCGTGGCCGAAAGGGCGAGCTGGGGCTCGAAGTGCTACCGCTGGTTCATATGGCCTTGCCGGAGCCGAATGGGCAAACCCTCCTACGGGACCGGCATCCAGAAACCATGGCTGCTATTGGTCATGCACTCCGCGCCTCACTGGACAATATCTCTCGATTGCAGGGGCAGCAGGCACAGTACGCCTTCGAAGCCGTGATTGTCGCCCTCGGCGGTATTCGCTTGATCAAGACGGAAGACTCCGGCTCTTACTACTTCGATGACGCCGATGGCGAGCTCCGACCCCCCGATTTTCGAATCATTCTCCACGACGGGACCGTGCTTCTTGTCGAGGTGAAGCTCGTGCCACCTGGCAAGGAGAAGAAAGTCAAAGTTCGAGCCAAGGACATGGAGGCGACGGAGGCATACGCACGCGCCACCGGCGGGCGCTTGCTGTACGCACACTATTGGAGTGGACCGAATCTATGGACGCTGGTTCCCCCATCCGCATTCCAGCGAGACGTGGGGCAACAGCGACTCACAGTGTCTGCCGCCATGATGGCGAACGAGATGGGCATCCTCGGTGACGCTTTTCTGGGCGGAAAGCCACCCTTGACCGTATCTGTATTGATGGATGCAGACCTGGAAAAGTCGGTCGAAGCCGCGGATGAGAGCGATCAGCGGCTCATGACAACGGCTGGGGTGGAGCTGTTGAGCGCCGGAAAGGTGATCAAGGATCCGGCGGAACTGAAACTGGCGTGGTTCCTAGCATGGCACGGCGGTTGGATACCGACGCAGAGGGCGCAGTTCGACAGTCGTGGTCGAGTCACAAGGATCAACTATGACTTCGCTCCGGACGTCGACAAAGACCAAATGCGAGAGATCGCCAAACAGGGGTTTGCCTTCTTCGGAGCGCTCAGCACCCTCTACACGGCTCGATTCCGGCAGGCTACAACTACCGATGGCGGCGATATCAGGGCACTGAGCGAGGAACCTCCGCCTGCCCTCATGGCCAAACTGGTACCCGAGGATTATTGGGAGCAAGACCGAGTTCTCGGGCTTTGGAAGTTCAACCTCAAACCGCAGTAAGGAAAATCGGTTAAACCATTGCCTGTTCTGCACGAACGCACCCAGGTCCGTTCGGTCATCACACTCTCCCCATAAGGGTTTTACTTCCAGGGCCGGAGGGCCGTTCGAGGCTTTTCCTGATCACGCTGTCGCTGGCGCGCAGAGCCGCCGCCAGTTCTCCTTGCAGCCCGTCCGGGAGGATCCCAGCACCGAGGGCGCAGGCACGCACCAGCGCACGGCACTCCTGTGCTTGCCGTTCCGTGGCGAGCGTCGTGAACAGGGGATGCGACAGGTTCTCGCGGGCCGCGTAACCGTCTTCGGCGTCCGTCGTCCTGCGGTGGAGGTCCTCCACGATGCGGTGCGCGGAGGGCGAATCGGCGGAACCGAGCGCGTCGAGGGCGGTAAGGCCGAGCCGGATGTCGAAGACGGTCATCCCAGGTTCGGCTTGCCGCTCAAGATAGGTGGCTGCCAGGTCCGCCAGCTGGCCGTCGACCGGCTGCCCGGCGTCGCGGCGGCACAGGACGGTCAGGCATGCCGTGACGACCTGCTCCCACGGGTCGCCGGGCATCGTGTCGGCTAGGAGGACAGCGGCCGACGCCGTGTCACCCACGATGAGGGCGGCGAGGACGGCGACTTGGCGCCCGTCGAGCATTCGCTTGCCTACGCCCCGGTGCGCCTCAATGTGCGCCAGGGCCTCAGCCCAGCGTCCCGTTGTGGTGAGGGTACGCGTGCCGTCGGCGAGGAGCACGCGCCACAGCCACGAGCGGACCTCGTGGCGGTCCTCGTCGGTCGCAGTGAGGTCCGCCGGTACCACGACGCCCTCGAACCGGGCGGCTGCGCCGACCCCGACGGCCTTGTACAGGTTGAGGAGTCGCTGACGGCCCTCATCGACGTGGCCGGCGCGGATCTGGAGGCGGACCAGGTTGACGACCGGTTCCAATCCTCGGATCGCGCTCATGCCGGGGAGGGGGCAGGCATGGAGGTAGGCGGCGGCGTGCTGGTGGCACATCTCGCGGGCGAGATCGGGAAGGCCGAGGTCGGAGGCGATGAGCGCGGCCTGGTTGTAGACGGCCGATGCAAGCCCTTGGTCGGTCTTGTTCACCGCGGTGTCGGCCAGGTCGACGAGACTACGCACACGCTCGGGCAGGGGCAGGCAGGCGGGCCGGAATCGGGCGACGAGCGGGAAGCGCTGGGCTGTTGGTCCGTGCGGATCCATGTGTCCCCCAGTGTGTGGGTGAGGGCTGGTGGTGCGGCGGTGCCCGCCGACCGCATGCCGCGGGCACCGTCTGCTACGCGTGGGGCGTCACCGCCAGTCGACGACGATGCAGTTCAGTGGGGTGTCGAAAGCGAAGAGACCGGGGCACTGCTCGATCTCGGGGGCGTCAAGGGGCTGGATCTCGAACGTGGCCTCACGGCCTCGGTACTCCCTGTCCCAGGTACGGATGGTGTCGGCGACCTTCGCGGCCAGCTCGTCGCTGCCGGGGCCGTGGCCGATGACGCCGAACTCCCAGAGCTTGCCACTCTCGGGAGTCTTCTTCTTCGACAAGCGCCGGGCGAGGTATGTGACGGCACCCTTGTCGACAACCGCGGTCGACGAGGGGTAAGGGTCCTCACTGAGCAGAGTGCCCTTGGCGCTCTGGGGGAACAGCATCCGGATCAGACCGGAGGGCAGGGAGCAGGTGACGAACAGTTCCATCCACTCCGGCGACTCCATGGCGCGGACCGTCATGCCGGTCCACTCCTCGGTGCGCGGCTGGTCAAGTACGCCCGCGAGGGCGTCGGCGTCGATGTTGAGCCCGGCGGGGGCCTGGAGTCGTACGGCGCCGTCCGTACTGAGAGGGATCACTCGGCGGTCGTCGTCAGCGATGCCCCGCCGAAGCGGCATGAAGGTGTTCATCTCGCTGCCGAGGGACGCCCACCGGCCGTCGCGCTGCTCGTAGGCGATGGAGCGGGAGACGGTGCCCTTGAGGCGCTGGGGGACGAGGAGCCGGCCGCCGGGCGCGAGCTGCTGCAGCCAGGCGTGCGGTACGCCGTGCGCGCCGACGGTGGCGATGATCCGGTCGTACGGCGCTCCTTCGGCGTAGCCGAGTGCCCCGTCGCGGGTCACGGCCTCAACGTTGGTGATCCCGGCGGCAGCGAGGTGCGCACGGGCACCCTCCACGAGGTCGTCGTCGACATCGAGGGTGGTCACTTGTCCGTTCTTGCCGACCAGGTGGGCGAGCAGACCGGCGTTGTAGCCGGTTCCGGCGCCGAGTTCGAGGATGCGCTCGCCGGGCTGGGCTTCGAGCTGGTCAAGCATGAGGGCGACGACGCCCGGCTGCGAGGCGCAGGAGATGGACGTGCCGTCGGTGTCGTACTTGATGTTCACCGGTGCGTTGGCGTAGGCGTCTTCGAGCGATGCCTCGGGCACGAACACGTGGCGGGGCACGGTCCGCAACGCGGTCTCGACGGCGGGCGTGCGGGCGTGTCCGTCCGCACGGAGCTGGTCGACCAGGGCGTTGCGGAGGCGCTCGGCGTCCGCCGTGGGGGTGGTGATCGTGTCGGTGTTCACCGCGCTGACGCTATCGATGTCGGCCGTTGCCTCGGTGGGCGACTCAGTGTGGTCACTCGTTCCCATGACTACCTCTCGTGCGATGTTGGACAGAGCGCTCTGGTCGTCCCGGAGGAGACCGGCGCGGTTGGCGTGGAAGATCACGTGGTGGGCGATGACGGCTCGCAGGCCGCGGGCGAGGGCGCCACGGCCTGCGAGACCGGCGAGCGTGGCACCTGTCCGTTCGAAGGCAGTGACCCACTCGTCATGCCTGTGCAATGGACCGTTCGGGCGGCAGAGGCTGTGGGCATCCGCGGTCATCAACTTCTGCATGGACGAAATCAGTTGGGCGGATCGTTCGGGTGGCAGAGGGGTGGTGGCTGGCCGGAGGACGGCGATCTTCGCCCATACGTCGCCCTGTTCGAACCAGTCGAGTCCGGCGCCGCGCATCATGGCGCTCGCGAGCAGGACGGCGGTCTCCCGGCGTCCCAAGTGCATCGGGCCCGGCTGGTAGATGAGTAGGTGGCGGGAGTCGCGGTGGAACAGTTCGTGGGCTGCGTCCATGGCTTCCGTGCCGCCGAAGGTGTCGGTCTCGGGCTCGTAGACGCAGGGCAGGCACGACACGGCCACGCCGTCGCCGATGAGATCGCTCAGGAGCGACTCAATGGCTGGTGAGGGCTTGTCCGCGAGGTAACGCAGCGGCCAGGGCTGCTTGTTCATGAACCACCAGCCGGTGAGCTGCCCGTCGGCCTCGGCCTCGATCAGGGCGGGGCCGAGGCTTTCGGCGATGGTGCGCTGGGCACTCTCGCGCTCGACGAAGGTGATGTTGTGCTGCTGCCAGTGGTCGGGAGGCATAGAGGTCCTTCGGTCGGTGTATCAGGCGATGAGGAGGCATGCGTCCCAGGCGGACCGGGGTGGTGCGGCGGTGCTGGGCGCCAGGAGGGCCAGAGCTATGCCGGCGGCGCCGTCGAGTAGGCCGGGGCCGCCTTCCTCGTCCTGAAGAAGCGCCGTGGCCATGAGTTCGGGGTCGGTTCCCGGTGGGATGACCGCAGTCAGGAGGGCCGGGATCGCGGCGCGGAGTTTCCCCGCCGTCGAGGGGGCGGCGTCGTCGGCCGTACGCGCGGCAGCGTGGGCGAGGCCGGAGAACCCGTGGCAGAGGCCGTTGTCCGTCGTGGCCTTCAGCTGCTCGGGATCGGTGAGCGCGGCCACGAGCGCGTTCTCCGCGTCAATCTGGCGGCTGGCATCGCCGAGGCCAAGCGCGGCAAGTTGCTGGGCACGGGCGAGGCCGGCGGTGCCGTAGCACCAGGACGGCCGCCTGGGGGCTGACGAGCCGAGACGCCCCCTGCGCAGCTCACCCTGAGTGACCCAGTACGGCCACACCGGTCCGCCGTCGGCCTTCTCCTTCCAGCGGTCCAGCCAGGCCAGGATGGTGCGCAGTGCTGCGTGGTGCCCGTCGGTGACGGAGCCGTTCCGCGCGGCGAGGGCCAGGAGCGCGAGCACGCCGCCGATGCCGTGCGCCATACCGGTGTTGGCGTGCCCACCGGGGAATCGGTCGTCCGAGCTGCCCGAGGGCCCGGTCTCCGCCCACCAGCCCGGCAGGGTCTCGCCGTGGTGGGTGATCGGTTCGGTGAGGCGCACGCAGTAGTCGAGGACGGCGCGCATCGTGGAGCTGCCGGGGTTTCGGCGCAGTAGGTAGGCGCCGTATCCGGTGAGGCCCCGGATGGCGTCGTACTCGGCGAGCTGCGGAAGGCGTCCGGCGTCGATGCGGCGGTGTGCGGTGTCGAGACGGCGTCCGACGTCGACTGCGATCTGTCCGTCCATCACGTCGAGGGCGCGCTGGTAGGAGTCGGGAAGGTGATCGGCCGCACGGGTCAGGGCGTGGGCGAAGGCGGGCACTCCGTAGAACGGGTGGCTGTCCGGGCCGCTGGTGAGCGGCTGCCGAGAGGCGGCGGCGAGCCAGTCGTGGGCGCGCTGCCACGGGCCGACGCCGTTCGCGGCCAGCTCGATGTGCAGGAGCGCGATTCCGGGCGGGCCGTAGGCGAGGTGCTGCCGGTCCGAGGACAGCATCCTGGAGCCGAGGGGCACGGTGTCGGGGTCGGCGAGCCGGGCGGCGATGGCGTCGACCAGGCCGAGCGCGGGGTGGGCGGTCACGAGGCCCTCCCCCTGGTGCGGGCGGTCCAGGCCAGGGCGGCGGCGCGCGCCAGATAGAGGCACACCTCTTCCTCCGGGAAGTTCACGGCGACGTGGCGCACGAAGTGGACGTGCAGCAGGGAGGTCAGGACATCGTCGACGGCGATGCCCTGGGTGTCCGGGCCGGGTAGGTGCGGCCGGTACGCGGCGAGTGCCGCTTCCCGGTCGGCCCATCCGGACACGATGGCGTCTCCGCCCGGGACGCCACGCAGGGCCGACCAGTCGTCGCTCGGGTCGGCGAGCCGTACGGTCTCGGTGAACTGCGGGCGTGGAACGGGCACGGGGGCTGTCGGCGGGATGTGGTCGATCAGCCACTGCATTCCGGCGTCGATGGTGCCGAGGAACGCGGAGGTGATGGCGACGGTGTGGGCCACCACCAGCGTGCGCAGTCCGGGGCGCTGTGGCTGCGCGAGCTGGGCCAGGATGGCGCGCGAGTCCGCCCGGAAGACCTCCTCAGCCGCCTCCCATGCGGTGCCGGAGCCCCAGCGGCCCATCTCCCGGTAGGAGGTGGGATAGCGCAGGTCGGCCAGCAGGCCGATGCTTCGTAGCTCGTCGGCCCAAGCGCTCACCGTTCGGGCCGTGTCGGCGAAAGCTTCGGGGTCGGGGAGGGCGATGCGTACGCGGAGGTGTTGGTCCGGGTCGCGGAAGCGGATGAACCACCACGGCGGGTTGCCGAGTTGTTCGAGGAGGCCGGGCAAGTGCCGGGAGAGCAAGACGTCTTGGCGGCGGGGGTCGCCGTACAGGGCGGCCAGAAGAACCGACGAAGAGGCAGGCGTCTGCATCTGGGCCGCAGACAGGGCACGGGCCCGGCTGGGGGCTGGCAGTGGCGGCCATGCCGACGGCCTGGTTGCCTTGAGGGGCACCACGACCTCGTGGGCTCGCCCGCCGCACCAGCCGTACGCCTCTGGTTCCGGGGCCTCGACGAGCACGGCCAGGCGCGAATGGTCGAGGTGTCTGCGCAGGAGCGCACGGTGGCCGGCCTCGTCGAGGTCGAGGAAGAGGCGCTGGTCGTCCTCTACGAGGTAGACGCGGCGCGGCAGCCTCCGCCGGGCACGCCAGTCGCTGAGCGCGGCGTCCCACTCGGCCCGAGGGCGGGCATGGCCGGGCAGCTCGGGCACTTCCAGCCGCCAGCGTGCCGGGGCCAGCACGATGCGGCCGTACCGCAGACGTGGAAGGAACGGCATCGCCGCTGCGGCACCCCAGTCGAAGACGGTGACCTGCGCGGACTGGGCGCGGGACAGTTCGGTGAGGAACCGCACCAGTGGCGGGGTGTGGGTGCGCAGGTTCAGCGCGTGCATCCCGACGGCCTCCACGCGGTGGCCTCGCTCGGGGACGGCGAGGTACATGCGGCGGCCGTCGCACCCCACAGCCAAGTCCTCCAGGGTGAGGACGGCGTCTCGCGGGGCGCGATGCTCCTGAAGGCTGATCACGGTAGGGAGGACCTGAGGAGCGCGGGTGACATGGGCACTCGCGGAGAGCAGGGGCGGGAAAGACAGCTGCACGGGCACGGTGTTGCCGTCCGTGACTGGGAGGTCGGCGAGCTCGGCGGCCAGGGTCTCGCGGTCGGCGGGGGCCAGCACGCTGAGGAACCGGCCCGTGGAGACGCCGACACCACGGGACACGCTCACGACTTCCAGCCGGAACCGCCCACGCTGCAACTCCTCCAGGCTGGCCGCGTGCACCCGCACCCCGATCTCCAAGTGCGGCGGCAGCCGAGGCTCGTCGGGACCCACGTCCAGGGCCTCAACCCGTTCGTCCGAGAGGCTCACTTCGTCACGGCCGTCGAGCGCGGCGGCCTGAGCCAGCCGTACGAGGGCATCATCCCGAGCGGAGACGCGGGGCCTGCGGGCGCTGGCCGAAGCGCCTGGGTAGCCGTCGGGATAGCCGATGCCGCTGTCCGCCACGACCTCCATGAGCGGCACCATCGTGCCGATGCCGTACCGCTCGTAGAACCGCTGGTGGTACTCGCCCCACGCGGCGGTCCCGTACGGACGGGTGCTCACCCGGGTCAGGATGAGAGCAGCGCGCTCGATCTCGCGGGCTACCGCCTCCGGAAGAACAGTCTCTGCATCCAAGCGCAGGTCGAGCGCGGCGGGGTGGCGGCGCAAACCGGGAACGAGAGCCCGCATCCGCGCCGCGACGTTGTCCCGGCCGCTGCGCGTGGCGCACTCATCCAGACCCGCCCGGACCGCGTGCAGCGCACGCACCGTCTCCGCGACCGAGGTGAGGCTTCCGGCGTCGATCGCATCGAGCTGGCCCACCAGATATCCGAGGGCATCGGTCTCGGTACTCGGCGCGTGCAGGCCCGTGATCAACACCCGCCGCCGGATCAACTCCGCCAGCAGTTGACGCGCCTTCTCGGGACCGGCCTCAGGGAACTCCGCCTGGAGTTTGTCCACGAGGGTGCCGAACCGGATCGGCAGTCGTGTCACGGCAAGGACCGCGCGCACCGGTCCGGTCAGGGCCAGAGACGCCTCGACCGCGCGAGTCCGGTCGTCCTGGACGTCGGGCTGGAACGGCACGATGAGCCGGTCTCCCCGATACGTCACGGTGTTGTTGATGACGACGGGCAGCCGTTCGAGGAGGTCCGGGCATGACTCCAACCGTGCGACCAGGGCCGCCAGCCACTCTGCCCCCGCGCGGCCGACGGTCACGTGCTCCTCGCCCCAGTCGGCCCGCGCCTGCGGGCCGAACTCCGCGGTGGCCACGCCGGCGAACAGGCCGAAAGGCGTAGCCCGGTGCAGGGCCCGCAGCAGGTAGCGGGCCACGGACAGCGCCGCGCGCTGCACATCCCGGAGGGCGGGATGCCCGGCCGTGCACAGGGCCCGTACCTGCGCGGCCAGGACCGGGCTGGAGTGCTGGAGTGCCTCGGCGACGTCCTTGTTCGCCCAGACCGCGCGTAGCCACGCCACACGGGCAGACGCAACGCTGGGCGAGCGGTCATCGAGGTCAGGGCATGGAGGAAACGGCAGCGCGGGCCGGGCCACGGCGCGCACGAGAACAGTGGAACCGGTGCGGAACGCTGCGGGCGGAGCAACCACCAAGTACCTCCGTAGGTGAGGGGGCTGGCGGCTGGTGCCGCCGCGCGGAGACGCGGCGGCACCAGCCCGGATTGACCTGGGGCCGGATCAGGCGACGTTGGTGGTGCAGGCGCCGCAGGTGGACCCGCAGTTGTCGTCGGTCAGGTTGACCAGGCCCGCCGGGTCGGCGATCTCGACGAGTGAGACGTCCAAGTCGAAGCCGTCCGATGCCCCCGGAATCTGCGGGCGTACTTCGGTGAGGCTGGGAACTACCGTGCTACGCGTCATGCTTCAACTCCTCATAATCGTTGTGGTGTTACTGGGCTGGAGCGCCCACCAGGTGCCGTCACGGGAGCGTTGCCAGACGGCTGCTCCCCGGGACGGCTCCTGGCCGCCCGGCACGAGGGGACGTGCTCCGCGTAGGAAGTCCTCGCGGGGTGCCTGCCTCACGCCGAGAAGTCGTGTGCCGTGAGTCCGATCAAGCGGATGCCGGCCGCCGCTCCATGAAGTAGGCGAGCGCCTGGGCCTGGAGGCGATCGAGGCACGGCTCGCACGCGTAGAAAGGGGCGTGCTGCCCGTCCCACTGCACCGGGCCAAGCCAGATCACCAAGACTCCGGTATTGCCGCAGCCGAGCCAGCAATCACCGGTGATCCACGGCCACTCCATGGAAGGACGTCCCCTTTCTCAGCTGGTCGGGATGGTCGATCTGGCGGCCTGGCAGTTGGGAGCGCAGGCCCAGAGCTGGAACGGCAGGCCCCGGTGGCGTATCTCGCCCAGCCGTCGACCGCTCGCTCCCAGTGGGCGGGCGCAGAGGGCGCAGTCCATGGCCATCTGCTGGCGGGGCCGGAGTCGGGCGAGGTCTGGAAGGGGAGAGGGCGCCGTGGCCGGGATGCTCATTCGCCGCCCTCGGTGCGGAGTTCCGCCCAGACCTCTTTGCCCCAAGGGCGTCTGCCCGAGCTGTGCAGGTCGTAGCCCCAGCGGTCGGCGACAGCATCGACGAGGAGCAGCCCGCGCCCCGACTCGTCGTCATCAGCCGCCCGGCTGAGTATGGGCAGACGCGATGGTTCCCGGTCCACGACCCCGACACGCAGTCGTGTCACGCTCGGCCGCCCAACCGTGAGGCGGATCTCGGGACATAGAGTGTGCCTGGAGGCGTTCGCGATCAGCTCCGTGACGATCAGCGCGGCACGGTCGGCGAGGCCGTCGAGGTGCCACACACCGAGGACGTCTCGGACGAGTTCGCGGCCGATCTCGGCCGTGGACGGCTCGCACGGGAAGGTCTGGCTGTATGTCGGGTGGCCGACGGAGAGGGCCTCAACTGGTGTTCTCAGACTCGTCATTGGGGTGGAGCCTTCGTGTCGTCTCGGCGCCCGGCCCGCCCCCGCGGGGGAACCTCAGGGGCGGGCCGGGCCGTCAACAGCCGCCCGCACGGTGGGGCGTGGCGGGCGACCAGCACCCAGACAACTCCCTTTCCCAGCTGGTTGGTTAGGACGTTCAGGCGCTCAGCCGACGGACCGGCCTAGGGTGTTTTGACCTCTCCTTTACCTGGCGGGTGAGGATCGCGCGGGCTACCGTGCCCGCATGGACACCACCCGCAACACCGTTCTTGAGGCGTGGATGACCGAACACGGCTACAGCTCCAACAGCCTCGCCGAGGCCGTGAACAGGGCCATTGAACGGTTTACCGGGCGCCTTGGAGGACTCGACGGCTCATCGGTCCGGGCATGGAAAGCGGGACGGGTCACCTGGCCAAAGTCAGCCGCCCGCAAGGCACTTGAGGACGTCACCGGACTACCCGCCGTCGCTTTAGGGTTCGTGCCACGGGGCCGGCCTTCGTCCACCCCGGCCCCACCGCAGCAGGAGGACCCCGACATGAAGCGCCGCACCCTCGTCGGCAGCATCGCGGCGGCTGCCGCCGCAGCAGCCGCACCCGGCACCGCATCGCCGCGCCGTATCGGTATGAGCGACGTCAACCGTCTGAACAAGCGCTTCGCCGAGATCATCGCCAGCGACCACCGCCACGGCGGACAACTCGGCATCGAACAGCGGGCCGCCGCCCTCGCCGACGAGGCGCTCAACCTCCAGAACGCGGGCAGCGCCACCCAGCGGGTGCGCAGCAACCTCTACGCCTCCGCAGCCGCCTTCCGCTCCTCCGCGATGTGGGCCGCCATCGACGGCCGGCGCTACGACGTCGCCAAGGCGCACATGCGCGAGGCCCAGGCGCTCGCCGAGATGTCCGGCGATCAGGCGATCAAGTTCCGCATCTGGAGCCACGCGGGCACCATGTACCGCCACATGGGCCGTCCTGCTGACGCGTTCGCCGCCAACGACGTCGCCCGCAACCTGCACCTCACCCGCCGAGACCCCCTGTTCGCGTCCCTCGGCCTGGCCCGCCAGGGCGCCATCCACGGCGCGGCTCAGGACCGCACCGGCACCCGCCGGGCCTTCGAGCAGGCGCAGGACGCCATGCTGCGCGCCGACCCCGCCGACTACCGGCCGGTGTGGATGCTCGCCTTCTACGACCAGGCCGAGCTGGACTCCCTGGCCCTCTCCGCGCACTTGGCGCTCGGCGACTACTCGACCGCCGAGTACCACGCCCACCGCTGCCTGTCCGCCCTCCGGCCCCACATGGTCCGTTCCCGGGCCATCACCACCACCCGGCTCGCACACGCCCAGCTCGCACAGGGTGCCCCCGACGCCGCCACGGCCACCGCGATGAAGGTCCCCGCCGAAGCCGCCACCCAGCACGCCCGGGTCACACGCATGCTGCAGGAGTTCGGGGCCGCGCTGCGCGCCACCGCGCCGGGCAGCTTCACCGCGCAGACCTGGACTGAGCACACCGCCACCTGGAGGATGGCCGCATGACCACGGCGCCCGCCATCGAACTGCGCACGTTCACCACCCTCGACACCGCCCGCGGCGACCTCCTCGACGTGTACGCCGACGTGCGCGCCCCACTGCTCCACCTGCCGAACTACGCGGTCACCGCGTTCGGCGAGCGCCTGGACCGGCACGGCACCGAACCGGGGTTCGTGGCCGTCCTCGCCTACGCGGACGGGCATCCGGTCGGCTACGCCTACGGCAACACCATCGAGCACGGCGACCGCTACTGGCAGCGCACCAGCCCGACGCCTGCGGAGAAGTACACCGAGCGCCCGGCCGTGGCCCTGAAGGAGATCGGCGTCCGACCGACCTGGCGGAAGACCGGCACCGCCCGCCGCATCCACGACGCCCTCCTCGCCACACGCGACGAACCGTACGTCACGCTCATGGTCAACCCAGCCGCCGGCCATGGAAAGGTCCACGCGCTCTACAAGTCGTGGGGGTACGGAGACATCGGCCAGAGTCGGCCTTCACCGGCCTCACCGGTCTTGACCGTGATGATCCGCGTTATCCGTTGATCGGCACCTTACCGACGTCGAACTCCGCCAACCTCAGGAAAGAATGACGCCGGGCAACTCGGCGCCCACTCGCCGACGACGCGATGGGTCCTGTAGCACCCACAGCGTTAGCACGGCGATGCGGCGCCGAGGCCGAGCTTGAAGAACCCGCCATTGAGGAGAACCACGGCCGCCTCCGTGCCCTCGGTCTTCTTGTCGAGGTCGTCTACCTTGACGCTCTTGGTGGCCATGAGTGGTCCTTCGTGTTGAAACTGACCTCCTATTGGTCGTCGCATCAGGTTAGATTTTGTATGCAAGCACTAGCTTTTTGACTACTTGTGATCGTATCTTGCTGTCGCGCGACGTGTGCGGTACTGCTGTGGCTCGGGATCATCAGTTCGATGGCCTCACAGCTTCCGTTCTTGTACAGCAGGAGAGGGGTCGGATTCCGACATGGCTACCACCGTTACCACCGCGTTCAACACACTTGTTGGCAACCTGACACGCTCGCCCGGGGAGACTTCCTCGATGGCTAGCCACCGCGAAAGCGTCGGCAATAAACTGAAAAGCTCATTCGGGGTCAGCAACTTCTTCGGAACCGGCTCAAACAGCAACGGAACGAGCGTGCGTTATTGGAGCGACGTCGACTACTTTGCCTCCATCCCCGCGGCAGCTCAGCAGAACGATTCGGCTTACATGCTGACCAAGATTCGCGACGCACTCAAAGACCGATTCCCCAACACGACGATCCGAGTGTCCACTCCGGCCGTCGTGTGTGAATTTGGCACGGATGGCGCTGAGAAACTCGAAGTCGTCCCGGCCTACTACGTTGGCCGGGACAGCACCGACAGCTATAACATCTACAAGATTCCCCAGCTCGGCGGCGGCTGGGTTAATTCCGGCCCGAGTGTGCACAACAAGTACGTCACCGACGTCAATACCGCACTCAGCGGAAAAGCTAAACAGCTCATCCGGCTCATTAAGGCCATAAAATACTACAACAATATTCCTGTTACGTCGTTCTATCTGGAGTTGCGAGTCGCCAAATGGGCTTCCGGGGAAGCCTACATCGACTACAAGTACGACGTTCGAGATGTACTAAAGCACCTTGTCGATTGCGAGTTGGCTCAGATGGTCGACCCTAAAGGCATCTCTGGCTATGTGCCGGCCGCGCACACTGAAAACTATCGGCAGGATGCCCTATCTAAGTTCACCACCGCTCTGGGGCGAGCCCGCAAGGCGATGGCCGCCGAGAGCGACGGCGACATCAAGGAGGCGTTCGAGTGGTGGGATAAGGTGTTCAACGGGAGGTTCCCGGCGTATGGATAATCAGCAGCGCGATCAGCTGTCTAACGAGGCCAAGCGCATAGAAGAGTCCGCTTTGTGGAGCGGCCAGGGACAATTCGAGCAGGCCAAGATTTGGCGGGGGACGAACCTAAGCTTGGGCACTCCCGCCACCGCCCTGGCTGCTATCGCGGGGGCCGCCACCCTGGCTTCCACTGCGGGTCGCTACTGGGCAGCTGTAGCCGCTTTGTCAGCAGCGGCACTTAGCGCTGTGATGACCTCACTTGGGCTTGCCCGCCGCATCGAGCAAGCCCAAACTGCGGCCAACGCCTACCTGGCCCTCCAGCAAGATGCTCGCGTGTTTTATGACATTGACCTGCCAACCATGGAGTATGACGAGGCGCGAGCCGCGCTGGGCGAACTAATTGCACGGCAGCAAGAGGTAAATAAGTCAGCACCCATCCCCACGAAGCGCGCGTATAGACGTGCTCGCAAAAACATTGAGGGCGGGGGCCAAAGTTATAACGTGGATGAGGACGAACCGACGCCGCGCTAAGGATCACTTTATGACCCCAAGAGAAACCCCCTCACCCGGCTCGTCACTCGCTCTGCTAGCTCTTCCCTTTTCTTTCACTCAGCAGGATCACCTCCTGGGCTCTGATGATCTGATCAAAGAGGCTAAAGTTCGAGGCTCCAGCGTCGACTTGACCCTCCTCCAGGAGCTACACAACAGGCGGCTACTTCTTCCGCTCTTCCGTGTGAGCGATACCGCTTCGGAAGGTCGGCGGATCAATGTCCCCGCTGGAATTCTTGCAATTAATGTAAGGGGCTGGGTACTTAAGGCAGCGCTGGAGGGACGGGCGCGAGACTCTCGCGAAGAGGGCTACTCTGCAAACTGGCCCTACGTACGGCCCGCCGACCAGGACCCACGCGGATGGTGGAATGGTTTCGCATATTCATACTGGCAACTGCTGGACCTCGCGGATGCGCTGAACGAGCTTAAGTTCATTGAGCTTGGTTTCCTGCATGACTATCGCGCTAGCGTATTGCGCAGGCGAGCACGTACACAGGCTCTAGTAGCGCTGTCACCCCGGTACTTGCCGGGCATCCTCGGGACCGTCAACATCCCGCCCGGCACTTCCGAAGACGACCTGTGGCGGTTTCGGTCATCATCTGACGTTTCTGGGCTACTTAAGATCGCAGGCTTCCCTGAAGCCGGCTTGCTGAAGGAAGCGGAACGGCTTCTAGCCGTGGCGCGCATGAAAGACCCGATGAAGTCGTGGCTTCCGTTGCTGCGCCATGCGGGCTACAAGGGGGGATGGTCTGAGCTCAGAGGCGCACCACTCGACTTTATGTGGTACCGGATCGCTGCTGAGATCCTTCTGCGAGCCCATGAGGATCTAGCAGCAGCGGGTCAACTTGAGCCATTGCCCGATATTTCAGGGTGGAATTCTTGGACGGCTTTGCATGATCGTCTGACTCCTCGACAGGATAACGCTGATTCCCTTGAACGAGCACTTGGCTCTTTTGGCCTCTCTCCTCACCCGCGAGTCCTGCTATTGGTTGAAGGGGAAACCGAACTCCATCAGCTGTCCCGACTCCTTGCGGAGTTTGGCCTAACTCAGCCACATCACGTACGCGTTCAACGCACCAAGGGATCTAAGGTGAATCCCCAGCTCATCGCGCGTTACAACATCGCGCCCCGCATCGGTAGGCGCATAAACGATCGATGGCTACTGGACGCCACCCCCACAGTTCTCGTAATTGCAATGGATGCCGAGAATAAATGGGAAACGGCTGAGAAGCGCACTGCCGAGAGAGATGCCCTTCAGGGGGCGATCCGTGAAGAGGTTCAGTGGCAAGGCGCGGACATCGGCCAAGATGAGCTGGACTTTCTGGTCCGTATCCACGTCTGGGGCTCAGACAAGTACGAGCTTGCCAACTTCTCCGACGACGAACTGATCCCCCAGATCAGAATCATTGCCGAGCGCAAGCACGGCACACTTCCTGAAACTTGGAATCAGGATATACGGAACCACCTCCAGGAGGCTCGAAAAGACCATCTTGACATCAAGGTTCCTTTGGGCAGGATGCGACTTGGCGACCCGAAGGTTGAGCTTGCTGAACTGCTGTGGCCTGTCCTTCTAGCAAAGTGCGAGCAAGAGTTGACCGAAGGCACGATCATCACGCCGGTACTGAAAGTCGTTCAGGAGGTGCGGGAGCTCGTAGCACGACTATCAGGCAGCGGATATTCCCTGCCCGTCCCGAATGGCTGGCAGGACGATCCTTCTTAGTCTGCAAGGCGAGGTTTCGGACGTGGATGACGTTGAGTACAGCACTCCGCTGCGTGGGGCATGACGATATCGCAGTGGATGCAGGTCCATTGTCGTGCTGGAGTGGCCAGGGCTGTTTCAAGCGCGGAGGTATCGGCGGGCGACACGTTCCGCAGAAAGCGGGCAGCCTCTTCTCGGACGAGCAGGTCGGGATCGGCTAGGAGGTCCTCGGCATCACGATGGCGTTGAGCGTCGGCAAGGGTGCGAGCGCGGACGCGGGCAGCTCCGGCTCTAATTGAAGGATCTTGAATAGGCAAGGCGAGGTCGGACCAGCGGTAGGCGAGCAGAGTCGCCGTGCTCAGACGAGTCTGCGCCGTCAGCGTGGGCAGTTCTGCAAGCACCCGTTCGGCAAATTGCAATTCTAGTGCGGCAGCGCTGGCTGCGAGGCGCAAGGCTAGCTGGACGAGCCAGGGGTTTCCCCCTTTAAGGGCCTGCAGAACAATGTCGACTTCAAGGGTGTCAAGGGCCAGCGGTGTGCTGTCGGGAGTTCGGGTACTGGGGAGGTACAGCAAGCCCCAGTCGGGATGTCGGGGGCGTTCATCGCGCAGACTGCGCAGTTGCGCACTGATGAGAGCGATGTCCTGGCCGCTGGCCTCTAGCACGATACGGCAGATGTCTTCCGTCAAGTTCCGCTGCTGCTGAACGGCATATGAGGGAGTCATAGCAGCCTGCTCTGCCATGTCAAGAGCGTCAATGAAGGCTGCGGCGGCGTCCAAGTGCCAGGCTTGAGCCGGGGTGAGGCGGACGGGGGTGTTGTCGAGCTCTGCGAAGAGTTCGAAGGGTGCCGCGACAGATTGGAAAGAGTCCGCAAACGATCGGAGGACATCTGCGGCCCCCCACCGTGCTGAAAGCGCACGAAGAAGATCGTGGCGGCCCAACTGAGGCAGCTCGGTCTGGATCCACTCGACGGTGTTGACGCTGGCGTGATGAGTAGCGTCAATGAAAGTGGAGCTCATCTGCGGCCGTTGCGGCAGAAGGTGGATGACAGCAGCACGAACAAGCGCATCAAGGCCGGCAGGAATTTCCGGGGGGCCGTCTGGCTCCGCTCCGGCAGCCAGAAGGGCCGCCTCCAGCGTCTCCAGTTCGCTGTCGGTGAGCGCTGTGGCTCGTTGGCGGGCTTGGCGCACGGCACACAGTGCAGTGATAACAGCCTTTTGTCTAGACCCCATTCTTCCTGCAGCAATGATCAGTTGCTCTGTTTGTGCTGCATCGAGGTCGTCTTCAGCGAGGCGGGCCGCGAGTTCGGCGCGGGGCGAGCGCCCCCGGCTGAAATTGAATGCCCCAGGTGAAGGATCTGGGTAGTGCTCTGGGACGGTTTCCAGGCGAGCTAGTTGGGCCTGCCGGTAGGCGTACAAGGCCGTATCTTCGAAAACCGCTCCGTCAACGACGGCGTCGCGGACCAGGTCGAGGAACGGCCCACCATCGTTCAATGCTCGGCTGATGAGAATATGGGCAGCAGTCGGGGACAGGCTCGCGGCGAGCCGCCCGCTCTCTCTGCGCTCCGGGTTCGTCAAGGCATCATCCATCCACGGCCCGATCGACTGCGAATCTCTCAATGCCCATCGGGCGTCGCCGATTTCCGCGAAGAGGCGTGTGCGGGCTGTGAGGGTTCCTTGCGGCGCGTCACTGATGAAGGCGCCTGCTGTTGCGTCCCAGTACTCCAGGATGTGGCGCGCTGCAGCTACCGCCGTGCCCGCTGGTTTTCCCCAGTGCTGTTGGAGGCGGGCGCTGATGGCGTCGCGTGCGTCCTGCCATGACGCGCTACCCGCCGCGGCTACGAGGTGGGCGATGTCGTTGAAGCAGTCCAGTAGGACATCAGGGGTCTGCGGTGCGTCCGTGTCCGGCATTGCTGGAAGGGGGCGGCGCATCTCCCAGCGATGGACACTGCTGTCGATCACCTCAGTGAGCAGAGCGGCCCTGCTCGTGGGTGTGGCTGCTGCTGCGCGTTGCGCGATCCGTAGCACCATCAGCGTGGCTAGCAAGGGTACTTGCCAGAGCGTGGGCTCAGAGATGCGTGATTGCTTGATGCGCCGCGTGCGGTCCGCTATCCACACCTCCGTGTCCTCGCCACGGGCAAACTGGTCGGCCACTGAGTGCAACAGCTGATCGAGGGTCTTGTTGAGATGCATGGGGTCTTGCAGTTCGTAGACGGGCAGGTGGAGCAGCCCGGCCGCCTGAGCCGAGGAGTGTCGAGATGTGACCACCACGTCGAGTTCAGGGGGCAGACGTTCCAGTAGGTCTGCCAGGGCTTCCACTATGGCATCGCGCCGGTCGAGTACCTCATCGAGCGCGTCCAACAGGAGCAGGGCTTGACCGCGCTCAACGTACTCAAGCACCGCGTCCTGTTGCACCGGTTGTGCGGCGCCCACGGCTACTCGCACCAGATCGGCCGCCTCAAGGCGATAGGGGCCCGTCACGGGCAGCAGGGGCAGCAGGTCACGTAGGCGTAGCCACACGGGGAGCGGAGCCCGGTCGGTCGCGGCCCAGCGAGCCGCGATGAGACGTGAGGCAACCGTCTTACCGGACCCGGGTCGGCCGACCAAGAGCAGCCGACCTTGTCGACGCACGATGTCGATCAGTTGGTCACGTCTGTCGTCCGCGACTTCGGCCACCGCTCGTAGGTCGTCCGCCGCCCCGGCAACCGTCATCGACGTCAGTCCCAGACCAAGGTCAGCGAGCGGGAGGACGTCCTGTTCGGCTGCCCACTTGTCCCGGTATCCGATGACGGCCTGGTGGTGAGCTTCCAGGCGCGCGACGGGAACACCGGTGGCGTCGGATACCAGGGGCAAGCGCGCGCTCGTCAGCCAACTGAACCATGCCTGAAGGTCTGAGGAGGCGCGCTGTTCGGCTTGGGTGCGGGCTGCGGCTCGCAGTGCCCGGAAGGCAGCCCGACCATGGCCGGCAGGAACAACTGCCGCGTTCAGGCAAGCAGCCCCCAGGGCTTCGTCCGGCCTATCGTCACGGGCGTCGAGAACGCGGATCTTCGCGGCATCCAGCAGCCGCGAAGTTGCCGAGTCACTAAGGCCGCGATCGGCAGCAAGCCGTTCCAGCCGGTCGAGTTGCCGCGCGGCAGGAGCGGTGAGCGACGCTCCAGCGCGACGAGTAGTCAGCGCGTCGGCCAGGCGTCCGATCGTGGAAGGTGCGTTGGTGACAATGAAAAGCAGTTCGTCTCCGGGGCAGCATTCTCCGGAAGTGATGGCCCTGCACCATTGATCGACGGTGGCCTTGAACGCCTTGTCGGTTCCGGACAACTTGGCCTGAATGAACGCACGTGTGCCGTCACTGAGATCGAGCACGACGTCGTCGACGTGAAGATCCGCTTCCATGCGCAGCGTCGTCGGCACAGAGGAAGACTCCAACCAGGGAACCGCCTCTCCCAGCACCCCGTATGTGACAAGAAGGGCTGCAACACCGGCCCGGTGAGTGGCACCAGCCTCGTTCTTCGCGCCGCCCAGTGCGCCTGGTCTCGCCGCCTGCATTCATCACGCTCCATGGCAGGCGGGAGCCACGTCCGGGACTGCCGGCATGGCCCCCTGATGTTCATCTTTGTGATGCTATGCCGAAGGGGGCCGCCTGGCCTTCCCTTCCAGAGACACGGTGCAGTGAGTGCCGTACTTCAGGCACCTTTCGAGCGCGAGCCTGCCACAACTGGCTGCTGATTCACCGTGGCTGCCCCACCATGGGCAGCCACCGCCGCATGCGTGAGCGATGCGTGAGCGGACGGCGGAGCATGGGGCGTCACGAGCGGGATCAAACATGATGCTGGGTGCTGCTGACCTGGACAAACAGCAGCACCCGGCATAGAAGAACACTGCCGATCAAGGATCCAATCCCACTCCTAAAGCGGGTGTCGCAGGTTCGAATCCTGCCGGGGGCACAACGAGAAGGGCCAGCTCAGGAGGGTTTCCCTCCCAGGCTGGCCCTTCGTCGTGTCCGGGGCCGTGCCACACGCGTGCCACTACGGGCCCGCAGGGTCCTTCTCGACGGGGCCCGAGACCGCTCCCCCACCGCCCCGGATCATGGCACCGAGCCGATCGGCGATGGCCCGGTCTCGGTCGCTGGTCATGTGCTGATAGATCAGCGCGGCGCGCGAGCTGCTGTGGCCCATGCGGGTCATCAGCTCCCGGGTGCTGGCCCCGGCCGTGGAGGCCAGCGTGTTGCCCGTGTGCCGAAGGTCGTGGAAGTGCAGCTCGGCCGTGACGCCCGCAGCCTTCCGTGCCTTGACCCAGTCGTCCCGGAAGTTGCTCCGTCGCAGTTGCCCGCCCTGCGGCCCGACGAAGACGTGACCGTCACGGCCAGGCGCAGCGAACTGCTCCAGGTGACGTGTGACCTCGTCGAGCAGCTCGGTCGGGAAGGAGACCGCGCGCACCCCGGCCGCGGATTTCGGCGCCTTGTCGAAGAGCCGGCCGTTCTGCAATTCGGCCTGTGCACGGCGGACAGTGACGGTCAGTGCCTCCATGTCGATGTCCTTGCGCCGCAGAGCCGCCAGCTCGCCGAAGCGGAGGGTGGTGAAGGCCGCCAGGAGGACGAGCAGCCGATAGCGCGGCCCGATGGCGTCTGCGATGGCGAAGACCTCCGGCACCGTGAGAACCGGCCGCTCGGGCACGTCGTAGCTGTCTGCGCCCTTGATTCGGCACGGGTTCCGCCGGATCAGCTCGTCGTCCACGGCGGTGTTCATCAGGGCCCGCAAGAGTTGGTACGCCTTGACCACCGTCGGCTCACCGATCCCAGCAGCCAGGAGCTTCCCTCGCCAGCTCCGCACGCGAGCAGTGGTGACGTCGGCGACCGACCCTGCGCCGAAGGCCGGAAGGATGTGCAGCCGCATCACGGACTCGTTCCGCTCACGGGTGCGGTCGGCCAGCTTCCGATCCCGCAGCCATGCTGTCGCGTACTCCTCGAAGTTCACCGTCCCGGCATCCGGGTCCGACCACTGCCCGCGCGTGATGTCCGCCTCGATGTGTGCGAGCGCGACTTGGGCATCAGACTTCGTCGGGTAGGTCTTCTCGGCCGGACGCAACTGCCCCGTCTCGGGGTCGCGATAGCGGACCTGCCAGCGGCCGGAGGGGAGCTGACGGACGGATCCGAAACTGCGGCGCTGCCCTTTCCTGTTGGCCATCAGGCAGCCCTCCACAGCGTGGCACCGCGCGGACGGAGCGGCTGGACGGTGTTGGCATCGATGAACGCATCCAACGCACTCTCGGGGATGCGTACGTGCCGACCGACCTTGACGAACGTGATGCGCCGCTCCGCGATGAGGCGGCGGGGGAAGCGCTCAGTGGTGCCGAGAACTTCGGCGACCTGCGCCACGGTGAGGTAGCGGTCAGCCACGAGTGGACTCTCCTTCCGTTCCGGGAGCGGGTTCGATGGATGCGGCAAGCCAGGCTTCGGCGTCCGAGAGGCCGGTTCCGGCGAAGACCCAGTGCGCGAGGACGTACGTGGTGTCGCTTTCGCGCTCGGGTGTTGCGGGGGCGACTTGGGCACGGCGCCAATCCGCACGGGCGTCACGAAGCGCACCGAGGGTGGTGGAGTAGCGGCGGGACTTGGTGGAGAAGTGGCCGCGGAAGCCGAGCATGTGAGCCCAGGCGCGCAGGCGGAGGTGCTCCAGGTCCTTGCGCGCGCCCAGCGTCCACGCGGTCCGGATCAGGTTCCGGGCGTGGTCGCTGATGTCGAGCTGGGCGAGTTCGGCGAGGAACTTCAGCGGCCGGTCGAGAGCTCCCGTGGCGGTCTCGGCGCCCTTGGTCGCGTACTTGGCGATGTACGCGGCCACGGCCCGTTCGGTCAGCTCCTGGCCGCCGTCGAAGTCGGCGCCGCGGATGGTGCGGACGTCGAGCTGACGGCCGAAGGCAAAGGTGTGCGTGCGTCCGTCGATGACCGGTCCGTCCACACGGACCTTGGCCGTAGCGGCGCGGATGGCATCGGTGAGCAGTTCGGCAGTGGCCCAGGCGGGAGGGGGCGTGTCGCCACCGCCGGGGCCGTCGAGGCGGATGACGGCGTGGAAGTGGACCGCACCGCGCTTCTGGTACTCGGCGACCTTGGCGAAGGACACCCGCGCGTGGTCGCGGAACGCGCGCTGGGAGATCCCGGCCCGCTTGGCGACCTCCCGGCGGAGGTAGGTCGAGAAGCGCCGCCAGAGGGCACCGGCGTGCGCGTTCCACAGGACGGCTGCTTCGTAGTCGTAGGTATCCGGGTCCAGTGGGGTGCCGAGGACGGCGTCCTCCTGGTCGTGGACGACGCCGCAGCGGCACGGGCGAACCGTCCCGGCCGGTCCGGAGGGGCGGTTGTGCACACCGCCGAAGCCCGGTGCGGTGAAGGTCGCGAAGACGCGGGGATGGGCGGCGACGCGTTCCGGGATGCCCTTGCCGCCGCGCAGGCCCGCGGTGATGAGCTGGAAGGTGTCGCGGCGGTAGACCTCGGCGCAGGCCGGGCAGCGGGTGGTGCGGCGGTTGTTGCAGCGGACCAAGAGCTGTCCGGCCGGGAGTGCGGACGAGTCGAGTTGCTGGAGGACGCGGCCGATCTCTCCGGTGCGCGTGTTCACGTCGTACTCGGTGCGGTGGCCGTCGAGCCGGATCGGGTGGGTGCAGCCGCCGAGTCCGGCGAGCTGTCGCGCCAGGCCCGGCAGGTTGCCGGCCGAGGCCAATTTTCCGAGTTCGGGGAGCGGGGGTGTGGGGGTGCGGGTGAAGATGGGGCGCTCCTTCTGGCTGGTTCGGTCAGGAGGGATGCGCCCCGGGGCGGCGGATGCTTGGCGGTATCGAGGCCGCCCCGGGGTTCGGTGGCGTTCAGCGGCGGTGGTGTTCGCGGAGCAGAGAGCGCAGGACCACGGCGGCTATGGCCACGGAGACGGCCGTCACGGCGACGGCCGCCAGTAAGGCCGCGAGGACGACTCCACCCACGAGCACGAGGGCAACCGTCTGGGTGTTGACGGACAGCGGCGGAAGCGTCCGGCGCACGGGCGCGGGATCAGCCGGGGCGTGCGTGCGGGTGGACGGCGGAGTCGGGTTGTCGGGGTACTTGGGCAGAAACACGGCGAGCTTCTCCTCATCTACTCGTCTAGTCATGTGTGCCGTTTACGACATCCACGCCGGAGCGCGTGCCGGATTCGATGGCCGGGGCCATGAAGGTGTGCGAGAGCCAGAAGCCGAAGAGCGCGATGACGACGACGATCCAGACGCGGACGCCGAGGAACTTCACCGCGCCCCAGGCGAAGAGGCCGAGGACGAAGACGAGCGGCAGGCTGACGGTCAAGGGGCCTTTCCTTTCAGCGCGCGGGGCAGCGGTGGGTGCGGGCGGCCAGCTCTGCGGCGGCGCGGCTGTCGTAGTCGGCGGAGAAACCGCAGCGCGGAGCCGTGCAGACGGCGGTGTGCTTCTCGCGGCCACGGCCGTCGTACGAGGTGCCGACCTGGACGGGGCCGACGCGGATGACGGCGCGGAAGCGGCGATCGGGAGTCACGGGATCTCCTCTCAGAGGTGGGCGGCGATGGCGTCGGCCACGGGCGCGGGAACGCCGAGCCGGGCGCGCAGGGTCGGGGTGTCGATGGGTGTTCCGGTGCGGTTGCGGTGTTCGTCGGCGACCTTGCGGGCGTGTTCGACGAGCGCGGTCGGGACGGGCACGGCGGGGCGCTCGGGTGGTGCCTCGATGGCGGCCGGTTGTGCAGGCGGTTCGGGCGATGGTTCGTGCACGTCCTCCTGGCCTCCGATGTCCTCCTCGGCGACATGGGCGGTTGTCGGCGCCGAGTGCGCGAGGAGCGTTCCGCCGAGGAAGGCGACCGCGGGCCAGCCCGCGACGAGGATGCGCAGCCAAGCCGGCACCTGGTTCATGTCGAGGAGCCCGGCCGTGGCGACGTTCGCGCCGAGGGACGCAACGAGCGCGATCACGAACCAGCACCACCCGGCCGCTTTCGCCTCGCCGGAGCGCAGTCGGCGCCAGGCGGCGACGAGCAGCAGGTCGACCGAGATGGGATAGGCCCACGCCTTCCAACCGTCCTGCCCGGCCGCCGAAGCGATGTCGTGCAGATGGGCGAAGGACAGCGCTGCGGCAATGACCGCCTGGACAAGCACCGCGTCAACGCGGGCCAGTTGGACGCGCACGATGCGGCTCCTTCCGGAATTCAGGCATGGCAGGGGTAGGGACGTGGCGTGAGGCGGTCACGCCGACCGAGGTGAGGGACGGGGAAAGTCAGCCGGTCACCGGGTGCGGCCGGACGGCCGGAGGCACTGCCTCAACCGGTCGTACGGGCACGTCGGGCCGGAACCGCTTGAGGGCGGGCACGTCGGGCACCAGGTCGGCCGAGTCCCGGCAGATCCCGGCAGCGTCGCCAAGGGAGAGGTACGGCGTCCGGATGCGGGACCAGCCGCCGGAGGTGTCACCGACGACGGCCAGACCGGGGCGCTCTGGGGCGATGGCGCAGGCGGCGGACACGGCCTCGGGGGCGATGTCGCCGAGCGCCATCTTGGCCGACGCCTCATCGTTCACGCGGTGGCAGACGCGGCCGGTCAACTGGGCCCGGAGCATCGTTGCGCCCTTGCCCAGTTCGGCCCCGAAGCGCTGCCCGCAGACCTCGAGGTAGATGCCAGCGGCGCGACCGAGCTGGGCGAGGCGGATGAGCTGGGTGACCATCTCGTCTCGCCGTTCCTCCTCCTTGCGCGTGGCGACGAGGAACAGTTCGGCCACCTCGTCGACGAACAGCACGATCGGCACCGGGCGTTCACTCGCGGGCAGTCCCCAGACATCCGAGGTGATCTCCTCCTCGGGGGTGTCCGGTGCGATGCCCTGACGCGCCTTGATCAGGTCGTATCGGTCCTCCATCTCCTTCACGAGCACGGGCAGCAGCTCCGCCGCCTGGACAGGATCGGTCGCCAGGGCCGAGAGCCGCGGAGCGAACGGCGCCAGCTCCACACCCCGCTTGCAGTCGACGCCGACCAGGGCGACAGGCTGCGGAGCGAGTCCGGCAACCAGGTGCCGCAGGTACATGGACTTGCCCGACAGCGTCGCCCCGAGCGTCAGTTGATGCGGGATCATCCGGTAGTCGCGCACGAAGGACGTGGCATCCTCCCGCAGCGCCACCGGCACCTTGAGGAACCCTCCCTCGACCTTGCGCGGCATCCGGACCTTCCGCAGGACGTCGAAGCCGATGAGCCGCAGTTCGACCACGCCCGGCTTGAGGGTCGTCACGTAGACGGCGTGAACTCCCCAGGCGTGCCGCAGCCGTTCAGCCGAGGCTGCGATATCGGCCGGTTCCTGTCCCGGCGCGAGCCGCAGACGAAGCCGCAGCCCGGTCGACGTGGGCCGGATGATCCCCCGGCGCGGCGGAACGGGACGGACCTCACGGCGGGTGGTGGCCTTGACCGCCCATGCCCGCAGCCGGGACGGCGCCACGGTCAGCCCGCACGCCTCCATGACCGAGCCGTACGAGCTGAGCAGCCGGACCGTGGATATCGGCAAGCCGACCGTGGACCAGTAGACGCCCGGGTGTCGGGCCCGGGCGTAGGCGGCCCCACCGCCGAGCGCGGCGAGGGGCCCACCCACCTCCAAGAGCGTCGTCAGGTCCGTCATCAGGCAGCGGCCCCCGAGGCAACCGGAAAAGCGCCGGGGGTCACGGCAGCGGCGCGGTAGGCGATGCCGTGGCGCTGCTGCCCGTTGAAAACGCTCTCCCACGGCCGGGCCACGAGCCCCGGCAGCGACACCGGCGCCCCGAGGGCGAGCCCCTCGGAGATCCCACCCTCCGGAACGGTGACCTTGATCAGCGACGACTCGCCGTCCTCGATGTACACGACGCCGATCGTCATGAGCGCCTCACCGCTGACGGCGTCCTTGGCGATCTCGCCCGTCTGCCGGTCGCGGACCTTGGGCTCGGGGGCCTCGGTCAGCAGGATCGTTGCGCCCGAGGTCTCCACACGGATGGTGCGCAAGGCACACTCCCATCTACTCGTCTATACATGATGCGCCCTACGATCCCGGACTCCGGGATCGTAGGGCGCACCTTGCCACACAACTTGCCCACTCGTCTATACGAGTAAGCGTGTCGGGGTGTACGAGTTCGGGAGATTGCGGCCCGCGCACCACCGTCGCTCACGCGATCACGTCGCTGGAAGCTGGTACGACAGGACGTACGCGTCCGCCGCCATCACCGTGTCGCAGACCTCCACGGGTCGCCCCTCGGTGTCGTAGGCGGTGCGGATCAGATGGATCACGGGCACACCTGCGGCCAGCCGGAGCGTCTTCACCTCGGCAGGCGAGGGCATCCGGGCCCGGATCTCCTCCTCGAAGTGGTCGAGGCGATGACCCAGCTCCTCAAGCCGGGCGTAGATACCGCCGGGGCCGGGGTTGGGCTCGGAAATGGGGGTCCCCCGCGCGATGTCGAGCGGGAGATATGACGTGGCGAACTCGACCGGCCGCCCGTCGAGGAGATACCGGCGCCGACGGGCCAGCACCCGCCGCACGGATCCGAGCCGGGCGGAGACGTCCTGGCTGGCCTTCTCCTCCTTGACCTCCAGGCTATCGACCTGGGGGTGGCTGCCGGCCGCGTCCGCCTCCACGATGAACGCGGACTTCCCCTGCTCCCTGTGCCGCCGGGCGAACCGGTCCGAGGCGAGTCGGCGCACAGGGGGGCGCGGGCGCACGAACACGCCCTTGCCGTGTTCGGCGTGCACCAAGCCCTCACCCTGGAGGATGGAAAACGAGTTCCGCACCGTCATACGGGAGACCCCGTAGTGCTCGACAAGATCGGACTCGGAGGGGAGCTTGTCGCCTTCCTTGAACCGCCCGCGGTCGATGGCCTCGCGCAGCTGGTCGGCGATCTGCCGGAAGACCGCACGATCGCTCGTGGGATCGAGATCACCGAGCAGGCCGGAAGGGAGAGGGCTCACAGGTACTCCTTTAGGTATCTAGACGAGTGGCCGAGTTTTGTTGCTACGGTGGAGAGCCTAGCCAGCCGAGAGGGCCGAGGAACGTGTGTACCGACCGTCCGCACTCCGTGAGCGTTGCCGGAGTCGTCGTCGACGACCAGGGCCGGGCTCTCCTGATCCAGCGCCGTGACAACGGCCACTGGGAACCGCCGGGCGGCGTCCTCGAACGCGAGGAGACCATCCCCGAAGCCCTCCAGCGCGAAGTGCTCGAAGAGACCGGAATCAAGATCGCGCTTCCCGCGACCCTGACCGGCGTCTACAAGAACATGAAGGGCTTCATCGTCTCGCTGGTCTTCCGCTGCGAGGCCGCCGACGGCACACCCACCACCGGAAACGAGACCCGCGCACTGCGCTGGGCCACCCGTGAAGAAGTCACCGAGCTTGCCGACGAGGCGTATGCGATCCGCGTCCTGGACGCACTCGACGCGGCGTCTCCGCCCGCCATCCGCGCCCACGACGGCGTGAAACTCGTCTAGCCCGAACCCGCTGCACATGGCGGCCAATCAGCACGAAGGAACTTGTATGCACGAGTATACGAGCGAAATTCGGACTTGGGGACTCACTTGCCCAGGTTTTCCGGAAGAGGTCAGCCGGGCCCGCCGCTGGACGCGCGACATCCTCCGAGGCTCACCCCTGGCCGAGGACGCCGAGTTGATCGTCAGCGAGCTGAGCGCGAACGCGATCCTCCACACGGCCAGCGGCCGGGAGGCCGGTCGCTTCCACCTGGCACTGGCGGTCTCCCCCCAAGTAGTCGCCCTGTCCATCACGGACGACGGCGGCACGGACTCCGCCCCGAAGGTCGAGTATCCGGGAGAGGACGCGGTGCACGGCAGAGGCTTAGGAATGGTCAGCGCGATCGCCCATCGGGTTGTCGTCCACGACAGCCACGGCGGCCACACGGTCACCGCAGAACTCTTCGCACAGCCCAGCCGAGGGGAACGCCCGTGGTGACGTCGGCCCTCGCTGACGACTTACGTCCGGACGAGCAGTACGCCTCATATCAGTGCTGGGCCGCCGCCTACCCCCTGCACGAGGTCCGCTCGATCCCACTGGGATCACACGACGCCAGGAGCCCCCGCCTCGCGCTGCGTTGGCTTCGGGAACGCACGAGCCATATCACCGACCAACTCGACGCCGCATACGCCCGGCCGGGCCGCCACTGGCTCACCGACGAACCCGAGCACGAACGGGCCCTCGCCTACCTGGCCACGGGAACGGCCTACCAACTCACCCTGCACGACGAGAACACCCGCTACGTACTCGTGGCCTACCCCCGAGGAGCAGCATCGTGAACGGGCTCGCCCGCGGCTACTGGTGCGAGTGCTGGACCCAGGACCTCACCGAGGAGGCACGGCCGGCACTCCTGGCATCCTTCGATGCGTACTCGGCGCCCCAGGCCGACAGATGGGTCGCGGTCGCACTCCGCACCATCTCACCAGGGCTCGACCCAGACGCCTCCGACGAGGCATGGACCTGGCTGTACGACGGCCGCACCGAGACGAGGCGAGCCCTCCTACGCGCCGAGCCCTGCACCGTGTCCATCACTCACGCCAGCACCCGCGTGACATGGACCATCCGACCGGTTCTCTTCCTGCCACTCGCACACCGCCAGGGCGCCGAACTTCCAGTCTGTGCACACGAATTCAAGGCCCATGCACGGCCTTCAACAGCAGACGCCCCCAGTAAGGTGCTCGCGTGATGGAGACGGACGGGACGAAGCGCACGCCCAAGCAACTCGGGGAGTTCACGGATGTGTACGGCTTCCTGGAGGAAGTGAGGCTCCGTCCGGGCATGTGGGTCCGTCGTAGTTCCCTGCAGCACCTGGAGTCCATGCTCACCGGCTACCGCGTTGCCCTAGGGGTACACGACATCGCGGAGCCGTTCGACTTCTGGAACCCCGGCACTCAAGGCCGCTTCTCCGAGTGGCTGTGGCAACGACTAGGTCGCCATTCCGCCCTCGGTTGGGCAACAGAGATCGAGCGTGAGGCGGAGCGAGCCGGCAAACCCGCCATGGAGGTGTTCTTCGAGCTCCTGGACGAGTTCCGCGCCACCGACCGTCAACTCCGGGACGAGCAAGAGCACGAGGGTCCCACTTCGGCGGAGGCCCAACATGCCCGCGCTTCAGTGTCTAGTCCCAGGTGATGTTTGACGTTCTGGTCCCAGCTGTTGCTTGACGGTGGGCCTAGACAACATCGGAAACCTTGTGGGGCTTGTTCGCCTTCACGTGGCGTACGGGTATGTCGGTCGTGCGCCGGATGACGCGGATCTGACCGTCCAGCTCGACGCTGATCGTCGCGTCCGACACGTGGACGGTCACGGTCTGGCCTGCGTAGGGGCGGCCGAGGGAGACGACCTGGCGGCAGACCATGACAGTGCCTACCGCGCTGACCCGCCGCTGGACCCGCACGGGCTCGACGCTCGGCCGCGGCGGCGGTCCGGCCGGACGCAGGCCCCGCAGCCTTCGGACTTCCTCGCTGGTCAGCGGGTTGGGCCGCACCCGCAGCAGTTCCCGCGAGGACAGGTCGAAGAACGACAGTGTCTCGTCGTCGATACGGACGCCCACCTGGCGGCCGCCCAGGATCTCCGCCGCCAGGACCTGGTGCCCGCCCAGACCGACCAGGCCGCTGTTGTTCACCACCCGGTCCACCTCGAACGCCGCCCCGTCACCGCCCGGCAGCGGGGCCGGCCCCGCCAGACGTCCGCCCCGGGCAGCCAGCCGTCCCAGATCCGCCACCGACAGGTGTGACCGCACGGTCTTGATCCGCGCCCCGGCGATCAGCAGATGGATCACCTGCGTGTCGGCCCAGAACGTCACCGTCAGCCCCGAGCGAGCCGGACCCAGCCAGAACTGCTTGCCCGCGACCTGCAGATTCCCACTCGCAGGCACCACCCGCTCGAACTCCACAGGCCCGCCCTGCTCGACTGGCACCACTGCAGGCACCTCAGGCAGGGCGGCAGGAACCTCGGAGGCTTCGGTCGAAGCCGGCTCCGGGTCTGCTGGGGGTGTCCGCTGCTGCGGCACCAGCGCCAGCACTCCAGGGATCTTCAGGCCCAGGACGTCCCGCTCCTCCTCGGCAACCGGGCCGAACCGGTCTCCCGGAGACTGCATCTCCAGCGCCTGATGCGGCCGCGAGGAGTTGTACTCCTCCACCCACGCATCCAGTGCCGCCTGAGCCGCCTCGATGCTCTCGAAAGCCCCGCAGTCGTCGAGGAGTTCGCGCCGCAGCGTCTGATGGAACCGCTCGACCTTGCCCGTGGTGGTCGGCGAGGCCGGCTGGGTAAGGCGGTGCGCGATCCCGTTCTCCCGGCAGATCCGGTCGAACAGCACCTCACCGCCCTGCCCGAACCGGTCGGTGAACTGCTTGCCGTTGTCGGTCAGCACCTCCTCCACCACCCCGAACCTCTGCAAGGCACGGACGAACGCCGTGCAGACCGCCCGCCCCGTCGCCCGCTCGACCACCGACGCGATCACGCAGTACCGGGAATGGTCGTCCACCCCGGTCACGACCTTCGCCTCGGTCAGCTCGCCCGTCACCGGGTCGACCAGCATCACGCCGCCGACGATGTCCATCTGCCACAACTGCATCGGACGGTCCCGCTGCCAGCGCTTGTAATCCGACCGCTTCCGGCGCCGCACCCCCGGCTCCACCAGCCCGTGACGGACCAGGATCCGATACACGGTCATCCGCGACGGCACCGGGCTCACCGCCCCGGACCGCTCCAGCACATGGGCGATCCGCCGCGGACCCCACCTCGGGTGCTTGCGCCGCAGCTCACACACGGCCGCTTCGACCTCCGCCGAGGCCTGATGCGGACACGACGCCGGCCTGCGCGAACGGTCCGCCAACCCCGCCAGGCCGGCAGCCTCATACCGTGACTTCCAGCCGCTGACCGTCTGCCGCGACACCCCAAGCGACGCGGCGACCTCCGTCACCGTCGCACCCGCCAGCACCGCAAGGACAGCCCGGTATCTCTGCTCGACAACCGACAACTCCACCAGCGCCAATCCCGGCCTCCCGCCACACGCCGCAACGACGCGCACAGAAAAGCCGAACACGGCCACTGTCAACCATCAGCTGGGACCGAAGTGTCAAGCATCTCCCGGGATCGGACAAAGCCCGCGCTTCAGACTGAGTTACAACTTTCTCTACGGGTTCAAGGCGGCTCGCTCCGCTCACCGCGCGCGGCCCGGCCCCCGGCCGGGCCTGCGCTCCTGTCTCCGCCCCGCTCCAGCCCGGCCGGCGCCCGTGCCGCGCACAGAGCAATCAGCCACCTGATGTCAGAGAAGGGGTACGTCGTGGCTGGGGCGGTCGGCTCCACGGCTTTAGGCAGCCACTTTGGCGCGAGCCTCGAAGATCATGGCCCCAACGTCGTGCTTTAGCGGGCAGGTCCACAGACTGCCCGACGCGCCGGAAGCTTACGGGGCCATGATCACTCGCGCCAAAGCAGCTCCAGCCCAAAGCCGTTCCGCCGACCTACTGCCCACCCTCGAATATCGAGCGGTGTGCACACAGAGCCAAAGACACGGATCAGGCTCCCTCGTGCGCTTCGGTAGGTTGGTCCAACTGTTGCTGGCGCTTTCGTTGATCACTTTTCAAGACTTCAATGCGCTGCGTGAACTCAGCCAGCGCCGATTCATCGTCTTCGATGTTTTTATACCTACCCACCTTGAGTGTAACGCCAGAATATTCTTCTTCGATGGCGTCCGCTGTTTGCTGCAGGTAGAAGCTTCGTTCCCGGAACTTGAAGTAGCCAGTAAATCCAGCAGAGAGCCCTACAGCAAAACTTGTTCCCACTGTAATCCACTTGTATGGAGCGGGAGTGTCGGCTATACCTGCAACGGTGGAGGTGGCCAGGGAGCCGATGATAATCACAGACTGAAAGACGTTGTGGGTCCTGCGGTACCGCATCCCCTCGGACCTGTACTGCTCTATAAGAGTAGGGACAGTCTCTCGATTTACATGTCGCCGGATACTTGAAGACAGGTGTAGAGAGGCTGCTGACAGCCTCTTCCTCTCTACTTCTACCTCCAACTCTAGACGCTTTTCATCTACATAATCCGCCTCCCACTCGTCTTCGCGAATCCAGTTCGAGTCAGTGCTCACCGCAGTAATGATGAACGACAACACCAAGAGGGCTACGAATATGGGAATGCATGCAAGGTTGACACGCATTAAGTCAATACGCCGCCAGGCCGCGATATTGCCCACAAGGAGCAGAATGAACAAGATGGGGGTAGACGAGTAGACCGACAGAAGCGTCAGCCGCTTTAGTCTCCCAACTCGAATTTCATGCCGAAGCTGCATAATCTTTCGCTCTTGCTCCAAGAGCCTCTCAACTGCCTGCTCCGCTTCTCTAACATTAGCCATACACGGACCCGCCTAGGGTAGCCACTGCCACGGAAACTTTGATCATAGGGAGAACCCGGAGCCACTAGGTAGGCTTTCTGGAGGACAGCGAATTTTCCGCAACGGCCGAGGCCGGCCACCGTTCTCCCTGATGGACGACATTCCACCCGTGTGACTCGCTCATCGATACTCCACCGGCTGGCCAAGTACCGCGCGACCACAGGAAAGAGTGTCCCGGGTCCCTGGTGCGCTATGCGCGTATCGTAGATTTCCACTGCCTGAATCTAGCGACGAACTAGGAAGCCATACCTTGTTCGATTCTATTGCTAGCTACACTAAACGATCTGTTGGGTACGGGGATATCACTGGAGACTATCTGCGTGTACTCGCTATTCAGCTGTTCAACTCGGGCGCGGGCCTCCTGAAAGCTAACGCCCGAATCGGCAGACAAAAATCGAAGTTCAAGCTTTACTTTGTGGCGCAAGATGGTGTAGGAGCGAGCTGAATTCAGGAAATCCGTCGCCTTCTTCGTTGCTCCAAGGAAAGATGCTGTTGCGGCTATGCTGCCTGCTACCGCAGCCACGGCGCCCCAAAAAGCGTTCGACCCAATGGAAGTCATGAAGCCAGATACCGCAGACACGCAGGCCGGTAGAAACACCATCAGGCGCCCCCAGAGCTCGGCACGTTTCGCGGCTTCGAAATAAGCCTGAGCGCTATACAGGCAGTTTCCGTGCAGCGACTCTAGCTGCTCTTTTAGAGAGTCATGTTGAGCATCAGTCAGCGGCATCTAGGACTCTTTCTAAGAGACTGGTATTTGCGGCGGCTCGGCGCGCAGATACTTGCACACCCACTTGAGCTGCGGAAGATACTCCTCCACGTCGTTTAGATACCGTGAGGACAGGTTCCGTGACTCGTGGAGGGACATTAGGAGGGCTCTACGCATGGTGATGTTTGGCTCTTCTTCGAATTTGTGGCGCAATAGCTGGGCCTCCGAAACGGAAGCTGCGCGCCCAAGGTATCGACTGGCGAACTCGCGAGGGAAGTCCTCTCGGTTTCTATCTTCCAGAATCAACCATGCGGATTCTTTAATCCGATAATCACTCAGATTCATTGATAGGAAGTATCGGAGAATTCGTTGTTCGAGGTATGGATAGCTCTTGCTTGCTCCTGACCGCATGAAGTTGACCAGTTTTCTCTGTATTTCTTCTACGCGATTCCTGAAGAGGGCAAGATATGAAAATACCTCCTTGGCTACGTGAGCAATAAACGGCAGGCTGTCGAGACACCAACTAACTGCATAGTCGTCCTGGAGCCTTGCCAGTCTGTTGATCACGAACCGGAGGCTCCGTGTGTCTGATGACTCCTGCTTGATTATCTCGTCGAAGTACTGGCGTACTTCTATGTGCGCCCCGGGTAATCCTATGTCGCAGGCTGCTGATAAGGAGGCCTTGCGCACGTCGTGGATCCGCTCGAAGGCTTCCTCAGGTTCCAGGATTGCCGTCTTTTGTGCAGACATTGACAACCTACGAGCCCTTAGGATTCTGTTAACCTCGCTCAATACATCCCGAAGATCGGTCCAGTCTCGCCGAAAAATCATGACGTCGTCGGAGTATCTAAGGTACCTAAAGCCAATTTTCGTTAGGTATTCATCTACTGGGGCCAGGTAGAGATTCGCGAGGATTCCGGAGGCGTCCGAGCCCTGAGGTAGGCCCCAAGCGTGATTAATTCGCTGAAAGCTATCTAGGAACCTATTGAGGTTCTTGGACTGGTCGGCTGATTTCGATAGGCACGCTAGGTCGTCTGCAAGGATATTGACATCGATGTGTTCATAAAACGAAGAAACGTCCAATGTTGCCATACGAAGCGAGTTGTCCGACTGGAGAGTTCGCCGTGCATTCGTCTGCATTCGCTTCCATGGCTGGTACCAAAATCTTGGCCGCGCACTCTGGTGATCCCAGCGGTAGCTATACACGGGCTTTCGGATTTGCCTATCGATGCCTGCAGCTGCAGAAAATATTAATGCATCATAAATGAGTCGGTCTCTAGCTGAGAATCGGGCCAGCGGGCGGAATGCTATAGCGTTCTTCGGATAATCGACGATCTCGGTATGCCGCGGAGTGCAGTCTCCGTCTGCAATGGCGGTTTCCAAGGTCTCCCTGTAGCCTCGGTCCCATTGATGCTCGATGTCGGCGTATGCTGCGACGTCCGGTATTTCCGAGTATTCCTGATTGCGGATTAGTAGATCTTTTGCGGTCGACAGCGTCCGCGTCAGCACCATCGCCTTAACTGACTTTCGCACCTACCGCCCCCCATCAAGCTGGTCACTAATGATACGACCAGCAGGCCGACTTGGACTCTCGATGAGAGTTGTGGTTCCGGAAGTCGGAAGCCCGGCCATGTCGTAAGCCCACCTGACCAGCTCCATCTTGCCGGCGGTGTGGCGCGCGCCTGGAGCCGAAACCCATCGGGTGAGTCCTCCGCGAGGATCGCGTCCCGTGAAGTGGTGTAGTCGGGCAGGGTTCCGGAACGCGCGGGTGTCTGCCCGGGGGCGTGCATCCGTTGGCGGTGCATGCTCCCTGAACAAGGGCAGGCCATCGCGCAAGTCTCTCTGGTGAACGGGCAGTTCGACCGGAGGAGCACGCGATGGCCTTGTCCCAGTCTGAGCTGATGCGGCTGCTGGAGTCACTACGTCGGGCCGAGGGAGTTGAAGCAATCAGGGTGGTGTGCGAGCGCATCCTGCAGGAGCTGATCGAGGCCGAGGCCACCGAGGTGATCGGTGCCGCGCCGCGCGAGCACTCCGAGACGCGCACGACCTGGCGCAACGGACACCGGGAGAGGCTGCTGACCACGCAGGCCGGCGACCTGGACCTGAAGATTCCGAAGGTGCGCAGCGGGTCGTTCTTCCCGTCGCTGCTGGAACGCCGGCGGCGGATCGACCGGGCGTTGTTCGCCGTGGTGATGGAGGCATATGTGCACGGTGTCTCGACCCGCTCGGTCGATGACCTGGTCAAAGCCCTGGGGGCGGACAGCGGGATCTCCAAGTCCGAGGTCTCCCGCATCTGCGGCGAGCTGGACGCCGAGCTGACCGCGTTCAAGGAGCGGCCGCTGGACCACACCGTCTTCCCGTACGTCTTCCTGGACGCGACCTACTGCAAGGCGCGGGTGAATCACCGGATCGCATCGCAGGCCGTGGTGATCGCGACCGGGATCTCCGCCACGGGGCACCGGGAGATCCTCGGGCTGATGGTCGGCGACAGTGAGTCGAAGCCGTTCTGGACGAAGTTCCTGCGGTCGCTGCGGGCCCGTGGCCTGGAGAACGTCCAGCTGGTGATCTCCGACAGCCACAGCGGGCTGGTGGCCGCGATCCGCACCGTCTTCCTCGGCGCGGCCTGGCAACGGTGCCGGGTGCACTTCGTCCGGGACGTGTTCTCGGTGATCGAGAGGGGTTCTGGGGAGATGGTTGCCGCCACCATCCGCACCATCTTCGCGCAGACCACCGGCGAGCAGGTGCTCAGCCAGCTGAACGTGGTCGCCGACATGCTCGGGCGGCAGTTCCCACAGGTCAAGACGATGCTGCTGGATGCGGCGGTGGACATCACCGCATTCGCCGACTTCCCGCCGGCGCACTGGAAGAAGATATGGTCGACCAACCCGCTGGAGCGGCTGAACCGGGAGATCAAACGGCGGGCCGATGTTGTCCAGGTCTTCCCCAATCCCACCGCCCTGGACCGGCTGGCCGCCGCGGTGCTGGCCGAACTCCACGACGAGTGGCAGGTCTTCGACCGCCGCTACCTCTCCGAAGCCTCCATGGCCGAGCTCTTCACCACCAAGCCGACCGAACCCGAACCGCAGATCACCCCACAACCGGAACCGAAACAGCTGCCCTGACTACACCACCCCGTGGGACATGACCTCCGCGAGTCCTCTGCCGTCCAGGGGCAGGCACCGTGTTGCGGGGTCGTCCCTGGGCCGTCCGAGGCTCGCCGAGGACGACCAATGGCAACCGACAGTGACAGACGGGCGCGGACAACGACGGACGGACGTGAACGCCAGTGGACCGTCAGCGCAGGTAAGCGGCACACCAGCCCAAGGCCGAACTCTCGCCCAAGCCGCTTCGGGACGAAGAGGTCGTGAGTTCAAACCCCACCACCCCGACAGCGACGATGTCCAACCTCGACCCGTAGCAGCCTGCTGTGCGGTCGCCACAACCAGTCCCAGTCGTACGGGTGTTGTAACCTGCCACAATGGAGGCATGGCAGTGGGAGCTTGAGAGGCAACTCTCGCTGTCAACCTTGTGCCACGACTCTCGGCCTCCCTCAGACACGCTCCACGGGTCGAAGCAGTACGTCGTCACGACGTACACAGGGAGCGGTAAGACGGCAAACTACGTCGGGCTATACAGCGCCATAAGCGAGAGCAAAAGAAGCGGCACGGCAGGTAGGGCCCTTCGCCAACTTCTGACCGCCTCAGATGTCCTTGATGGTCTGCGAGATCTTGCTTCCGAGCTAGACGAAGACGTCGCGCAGCAGCGGCGCTTCAACAGCCAGCTAAGGAGCACCGCAGAACAGGACACAGGGCTTCCTTGCATCCTTGGTGACCCGAATGATCTACCTCGCTCATCACCCCGTTGGGGATGGGCTCGATTCGTCAGCGACTTTTTGCCCTACGCAACCGAGGACGGTTCGGTTGAGTGCGTCCCTTGGTGGTCAGACGAACCCACCTACACCAACGCACTTGACGTGGCCAGGGCGGCGCTCGAAGCCATCGCTCGCAGAGTGCGAACGATCAGGACCGCCGCTCTGCTGACCCTTCGCTTGTGGGCTGGCGCAGTGCGTCCCTCCAGCGTCGTACCACCGCGCGAGAAATCACCGTGCGGTGTCATGCGACTAGCGGCGCCGATTGTCCCAGGTGCACCGGGCGCCTGGTCGTGGTTTCGCGACACGACCATGCCCCTAGCTGCTTAGCCCCTGTGTGGGGCAGCAGCCCTGCACGAGGATGACCTTGAGGCTATTTGATTGGGTCCACCACCACCCGTACCTTGGATTGGTGGTGCTAGAGCTAGCCCGCCCCGCCGCGAAGCGCATCTGCCGGTGGTGCACCACAAAGTTGAAGAATGGCATGACCGCGCTCAAAAAGCGGCTCCGGCGTCGGCTGCGAAGGTTTCTTGACCTTCTCCCAGACGACCTCAACTGACGTCGACGGGCGCCGGTAGGGGAACGTCTCCGCGATTCCCGCACCGGTCGGGCACCCGAGTGCATCCAGTACTAGGGTGCCCGACCGGCACGCCGATTCCTGACCTCTGCTCAGTCCATTTTCGCTCCGGGCTGGGTGGAGCTGGCCGTCATGCCCCTGGGGGCCTACGCCAGACTGAACCACCGGAGCCACGGTAAGCAGCGTGCCAGACCCATACCAGGTACTGCGGAAAACGACGGGGAACAGCGGTCACCCATCCAGCAGATCCACAGGTCATGACGCCACTACGCAGCAGGTCAGCAAGCCTATGAACCCTGTAGAACCCAAGCTTCCCAAGCTGGGGTTCTCCCATGAAGACAGGTCTTGCTGTCAGCCCTGCGCTGTACGGTCCGCTCCATGGCTGAGAGACCGACGACGAACTGGCGCAGGGGCATAGCTGAGGAGGCCGCGGAGCTTGCCGCCGGCACCCTGGATCCCGACTGCGCGTGCATGGTCGAGCTGCTCCCCGAAGAGCTCTTGCTGGAGACCGATGCCGTCCTCGACGTGTTCGAGGCCGACTTGCCCACGCTCGCCGAAGGAGACGACGCACGGATCTTCGCTGCCGTGGAGCGCGTCGTCCTGGCCCTGAACGCCGTGAACGAGGCTCACGACAAATGCGCCTTCGAAACCGATGAACGCGAGCAGCTGTGCGCCTACATCGATGAGGCACTCACCGAGCAGGGAGTCGACGTCGCGGCTCTGACCGCCAGGTGCGGGCTCGGTCGGCACGAGCTCACGGACCGGTGGCGGGACTGGTGAGCAACCCCGCGTCGTGAGGGATCAGGCGGACTGCGGCCATGCGAGAGGAGTGTCTACGATCGCGCCGTGAGCTACGACATCTACTTCTTGAGCAGGCTCGACGGGCAGTCCTGGGACGAGGTCCTGGAGGCGATGGAAGACGCGGCCGAGCACAGCGAGCCGATCCCTACTCGCCTCCTTGAAGCCTGGGACCGAATAGTGCCGCAGGCTCGGACCCTGCTGGGCGAAGTGGAGATCACGGAGTACGAACAGGAGTCGCGAGACCTGAGCCACTCGGGCACCGGCATCGACCTGTCCGTCTTCGGTGACGAGGTGAGCATTACTGTGCCCTACTGGCATGCGGGGGACGACGCTGAAGTCGTGCTCGGCCAGGTCTCGGCCCTTGCGGCCATCGTCGAGAAGGAGACCGGGCTGACTGCCTACGATCCCCAGACAGAACGTCCGCTGACGGAGACACCACCGGAAGGCTCGATTGAGCTGATGTCGCGAATCACCGAGGATCTGCGCAGCCGCTACGGCGGTTGAGCCCCATGCACCGGGGGAGCCAGCCAGGTTTCGAGCCGCATGCTCGCCGCGTGCCACAGTCGTGCCAGATACAAGGGTCAGCCACGGTCAACGGGGGTGCCTCGCGGCCGAGTTCCCCGGCGACCCGACCAGGTATCGAAGCTCCAGGTCAGGGCCCCCGCTCCCCAGCCTCTCTCCTAAAGCGGGTGTCGCAGGTTCGAATCCTGCCGGGGGCACCATGCCTGACCAGGCACGATGCACCAGGAAGGCCCATCGGAAGTGATCTCCGAGGGGCCTTTTGGCCTTGCATGGGAACGAATGGGAACGCGCCGTCAGGCAGCGTCTTGCGTAGGAACGGGGTGACTCCCCGGTTTCCCCCTTTCGCACGGCCGCCGCTGGCACGCCTCCGTTCACGTCGACGCCCTCGCTGCCGACCCCACGGGCGCCCTATCAACCGCTTGCCGCCCCTCCTCCAAGCCAAGTTCTCCTACATCCCGGAAACGCCCGAAGTCCAGATCGCCCCTCAGGATCAGTGCGGACCAGCGGGCGCCCACGCCGAACCGCAGGCCAGGCTGAGGCCACCGCTCCCTGCCACCAGGGGCCGTTGCATGATCGCGTTTCGTCCGGAGTGCCGTGCTGACCTGTCTTTGGAGGGGACACCCCGGTTCGGACAGGGGACGGACGCAGTGCAGGCACGGTCTCAGTGATCATGTGAGTGTCGAAGTCCCATGAACACCTGGCGAGTCCGTGCCTGCTCCTGCATCTTCTCCCATGCCCACCGTGCTGGCCCAACTGGGCCGGACTGCCGCGCCGGTCCCGCTGGCGGACGCGGTTGCACTGTCCGGCTTCCTGGACCTGGTGCCCGACCCGCGAGGCGTCCGTGGCCGCCGCTACCGGCTGTCCGCCCTGGTCGCCGCAGCCGCGGCGAGTGTCCTGGCCGGTGCCCGCTCGTTCACCGCGATCACGGAATGGATCAGCGACGTCCCTGCGTGGGCCTGCCGGGTTCCCGGCTTCCCCACCGACCCGCTATCCGGCACCGTGTCCGTCCCGCACCCCCACACCCTGCGCCGTCTGCTCGTCCAACTCGACGGCGACGCCCTGGACCGGGCGATCGGCGCCTTCCTCACCGCCCGCGCCACCCCAGCCGGCCCCGGACTGCGGGCGATCGCGGTTGACGGCAAGGCCCTGCGCGGCTCGCGCACCCACGTCACCGGGCACGTCACCCTGCTCGCCGCGATGGATCACACCGGTCACGTCCTGGCCCAACGCCAGGTCGCCGACAAGAGCAACGAGATCCCCGCCTTCCGGCCCCTGCTGGACAGCGTCGACCTGACCGGCACGGTCATCACCGCCGACGCGCTGCACACCCAGCACGCTCACGGCACCTACCTCCGCGAGCGCGGTGCCCACTACATCGCCCAGGTCAAGGCCAACCATCCCGGCCTCTTCGACCGCGTCCGCCGCCTGCCCTGGCGCGAGATCACGCTCGACCACTACGACCGCACGCGGGCCCACCACCGCCTGGAGATCCGGCGGCTGAAGACCGCCGCCTTCGCACACCTCGACTACCCCGATGCCCGCCAGGCACTTCAAGTCGTGCGCTGGAGGAAGGACTTCACCAGCGGCGAGATCACCATCGAGCGTGCCTACCTGACCACCAGCCTGCCGCCCGGCGCGGTTACCGGCGCCCAGCTCGCGGACTGGATCAGAGGGCACTGGAAGATCGAAAACCTTCTGCACCACGTCCGCGACCGCACGTTCCGCGAGGACGACTCCAAGATCCATGTCGGCCATCTCCCGCGTATCATGGTCGGCTTGCGCAACCTCGCCATCGGCGTCCACCGTCAGGACGGCCACACCAACATCGCCGCCGCCCTACGTCACACCGCTCGCGACTGGCGAAGGCCCCTGGCCGCCCTCGGCATCACTGGATGAATCCGGACAGACCTCGATCATGCAAGGGACCCTGTCCCTGCCACGGGGTGCAGATCCAATCTCCAAGCTCCACGAGCAGGCCGTTTCTCCATGTCCGTGGGCCAGCGGCGTGGGGCGGACCCTCGAAGGATCTGCACCCACGCAACGAGCTTTTCATCACGCTCATGGTCAACCCGGCCACTGGCGACGGCAACCTCGACGCGCTTTACCAGTCGTGGGGGTACAAGGACATCGGGCAGAGCCAGCCGTCACCGGCCTCGCCGGTCCTCCCGTGATGAATCGGGCTATCCAATGGTGTGCATCGTGAAGTTGCAGGTCATGGGGCTGGCATGGGTGCGGGTTTCCGTGCTCACGCTGGTCGGCGGCCGGTGTCCACGATGGAGATCGTCTGACTGGGCGGCCGGGACGGTTCTCGGATTCTGCTGCGTTCGTCACGAGCGTCCGCCTGCGATCCGTCGCCATGCGGATATCGCCGTCGGATTGCGGGGAGGGAGTGGGGTTGTCCGAGCTGGAACGGATCACGGCTCGCCGGAGCGGGCTGGGCGTGCTCGCCGAGGAGTTGGGCAAGTCATGTCACGGCGTCAGAGAGGGTTTTGCGTCCACATGAAGGAGACGTACATCGAAGCTCAGAAGAACCTCAAACGATCTTTGCGTAGTGAGCGGCGCGTGATCAGATGATCACGTCATCGACGCGCACCATCGCCCATCCATGTCGAATGAGGCTTGTCATGTTAGCTACAAGAATAGGAACGTTTGATGCGCTCTAGAGCCAGCGTCACGCTGACTGCCCTTGCCATCGCGGCAGGCTCCGTCATGTTCAGCG
Source organism: Streptomyces sp. PSU-S4-23 (assembly GCF_055632315.1). NCBI lineage: Bacteria > Bacillati > Actinomycetota > Actinomycetes > Kitasatosporales > Streptomycetaceae > Streptomyces > Streptomyces sp. PSU-S4-23. The sequence continues at coordinate 3,766,913 of NZ_JBVMUU010000002.1, forward strand.
CGCCAGCCGCGTCGGCCGCCGCCTACTGCAGCAGCTCCGGCTGGACCGCGACCAACGAGCCCATGGAGCGGTGCACCACGCTGTCCAACGGCATCCTCTACAACAAGCAGGTTTCCGGCACCACCGTCTACACCACGTACTCCAAGACGGGCGGCTCTACCGTGAGCATCCGCCTCGGGTACACATACGGCGGATCTATGACGTATTCCTCCTACTTCTCCATCAGCTCGGGCTCGACGGTGAAGAAGTCGTGGGGCCTGGGCGCCAGCGCCTACTGCAAGAGCATGACCGGCGTCCTCAACTACAGCGGCGGCACGTTCCAGACGCCCGCCACGCACTGCTGAAACCAGCACCCCCGCAGGCCCCGTCTGATTCAGACGGGGCCTGCGGCCCTGCCTACCTCACTCTGACTACGCAAGGACCGCGCCGTGTTCTCCGCGATCTTCCAACATCACGTCGGCTATCTGGTTGCCTGCACATTGACCGCCCTGGTTCTCGGCGGCGCGGCATGGGCGCTCGCCCGCAGACTGGGCAGCCCCCACGGCCTGTGGTGGTCTGGACTCGCCTTCACTGTCACCGGTGTCCTCGGCGTCACCTTTATGGGCGCCGGCCCAGCCAGCGGCGTGTGCGTCCTCAACCATCAGTTCGCCGAACCCTTCCACACCACGCAGGGGCTGTGGAACCTGGCGATGACGGTGCCTGTCGGCGCCTTCGCTCTCCTGGCCGCCCGCCGCCCCCTTCCTGCCCTGGTCGGCGTCGTCGCCCTACCTCTGGCCATCGAGTTCACCCAGGCAACCGTCGACGGCCTGGGGCGCGTGTGCGACAGCTCGGACGCCGAAATGAACATCATCGGCGGACTGGTGGGAGTCGCAACCGCCGCGATCGTGCTCACGGTGCGCAAGACGCTCCTCTGGCAAGGTGGCGTGAAGGGCGCGCTGATCGCCTCCGTCGCGCTGCTGCTCCTCGGCTCGGGCATCGCACGCCCAATGCTCGACTTCACGAACGTTGACGGCAGCGGCCTTTCCGCAGCGGACACCGACCAGAAGCGGGCCGTCGAGACCGCGGTGAAGGAGGCATTCGGCGACCGGTACACGATCGGTCAGCTGTATGAGCAGCCGTGCGGGGACGCGTCGTGTAAGAACGTCATCTTCAACGTGCACAGCCGTGAGAAAGGTCAGTCCGAGGCGTTCGGGTACGGCAGCCTTTCCTGGCCGGACAAGAAGCACCTGAACGTACTTCTGGAGGACAGTGACCGGCCGACCAGCATGGGATACCCGGTGGATGGTGCGAAGACGCCTACCACCGAGCGCGAGGCACATCAGATTGCGCAGTCTTACGCCCGGCAGCGGTACCCATGGGTGAAGGGCGCAACGGTGCAGGAGACCGATCCCGTCGGCGACAAGGGCAGCCTGGGCTGGATGACGAACTGGCGATGGACTCACAACGGCGTTCTGATGCCCAGGATGCTGGACGTCCAGGTCGATAGGGCCGGGCACGTATCTCAGATCGACGTCAGACTCGGCCCGACCCACGCAGACCTTCCCAAGGCCAAGCTCGATGCCGGGCAGGCCGAGAAGGCCGTAACCAAGGCAGTAGCAGCACAGTTGCAGGCCAACGGAACCACCGACGCTGAGTTTCAGGCCAAGGCCGTCACCGTAAAGGCGGACGACCTGGATGGCGCGTGGAAACCCTACTGGCTTGTGAACGTGACGTCGCCCCGCGCGGGGCAGACCGACGACGCGCAGGAGCCGGATCCCGTCGAGACCTACCGAGTGAACGCCATTACTGGGCAGGTATACGGCGTCGGCGGGGAGCTCATCAAGACCAGCTGACGCCCACCAGCGAGATCCGCGAGGACGTCAAGTCCGATTTCCCATAGCGGCCAGTCCGGTTGCTGTCTCGGCGTCAAACGGAGCACACGCCAGTCCTTCAGGTGCGCGAAGCCGTGCTCGACCGCACCGCGGCCAGAGCCATGTTGGACAGCTTCTGGCCGCGGGTGAGCGGCCGGTTGCGGGCGGCCTTTGAGGGCCTCCGCCCGGTCACCCAGATCCATCGGATCGACGGTGTCGTCCTGCTTGAGGCTGAATTCCTCACCCGGCTGGACCGGCACTCCCCTGCGGATCTCCTGGGCCAGCGTCCGGAAGCTCATTCCAGACCTCGGGGAGGTCGGGCAGTTGGGCGAAGTCGTTGACGATCGGCAGCGCCCAACCTGCCTGCAGGCCGCTGCGTACGGCGGCGGCCAAGGCAATGAGGTATCCGTCCGGGTCCTCCGCGGTCGACAGCGGGCTGCGCTCCTCCTCGACGCTGAGCTGCAGGGGCATCGCCGTTTGCTGACCGGGCGCCAGCCCAAACGCCGACGCGGCGAAGGCGAGGGACTGACACAGCTCCTCCCGTTCTCCAGCGGCCCGGCTCAGCCAGTAGGCCTCGGCCAGCCTGCCCTCGGCGATCAACGTCTCTGTCGGGGAGGGGTGATCGCCTATCTGCGTCCAGATGTCGGTCGACCCGACGGTCGCGGTTGTCCCGACGGGACCAGTGGCCTCACGCTCGTCCTCGTCCGGCATCTGCTGCAAGTCGTCCGGCGGGAGGACCGCCTGCGGTGCCACCGGCTGCCGTGGTGCGATGCGCGGTTGCAGGAGGGCGGGGGCGGTCTGTCCGAGGCCGTCCTCCGGCCCGTCCATGGTCCGCGGGGCCGCTGCCGTCGAAGGGGTTGCCGCGAGCGGCGCTTCTTCGGGTTCGGTTGCACCGGTGTCTGCCGCGGGCTCTGTCCTCGCCGTCTGAACCCGCCTCTTCGGGAACCGGTGCCTCGGCGCCTGTGAGCGGCTCGGGCGGCCGGGCGGCGGCTTCTCGCTGTGGCGCTTCCCCCTCGACTTCGGTGGGAATGGTGGGCGCGCTCACGTCGGCAAGCGGCTCTTCGCCCGGCGTGCATTCCGCCGCCCCGCCCGTCATGTCGGGCGCAGGGAACCTCTCTCCGGCGGCTTGCCCTTGGCGTTGTCCGCGACGTCGACGAACGTCTGCTGGCCCTTGACGCCGTCGGGCTCCACATAGATGTCGATGCCGACGAAGGCAGAGCACTACTTCTCGCGCAGGTTCTCGACCTCGGCGGCCAACAGGGCCATCTTGCGCACGTGCGTGTAGTACCTGCTCGCGTACTCGTCGTTCATCACCGGGAGGACCCTGTCGAACGCCGCCACCAGCCGCGTGAGGGCTGCGCGGCGCTGTTCGGTGAGAGGTCCCTTGAGAACGCTCGTCGCGTAGCCATAGGTGTCCGCGTCGAGCATCACCATGTCCTGATCCATGATGTTCAAGCCGCGGAAGCCGGGCGGGAACGGCATGGCCATGTGCTCGGCCGTCATCCGTGAGAGCGCATCCAACTTCTCTTCGAACATGCCGGCGATCATGCCAGGCACACGCAGGCATCGGGTACGGTCGCTCCCCTGGATCGGACGTCACGGCACATCCGAACGCGAGCGGACCCAACCCGGGTGAACCCATGCGGTCACAGCACTAGCCTGTGCTCAGTGGCCTCTATAGAGCGCGTAGACGAACGAAGGCCCCGACCTCTGATGGGCGCTGGGCCTTTGGTCGCCCCCAAGGAGTCTGCGGTGCTCACCGCTTCAGCGACCGCAACTGACCTCAGCCGACTCCCGTGCCCTCGTTCCCACGGCCTCGTGGGGCCCTCATGGGAACGTTATGGGAACGGAAGGCCGTGTAAAGGCGGGGAAGGATCGGATCGGGACGGAAGGCCGTACCCCGCTGACCAGCAGGAACGGTGAATCCAGGGGAAGATCACCACAGACGGGGACAGCTATAGGGCCTCTCCTAAAGCGGGTGTCGCAGGTTCGAATCCTGCCGGGGGCACAACGCGTTACCGCTCTGACCTGCTGTTTCTTCCCCAGGGAGGGCTCCTACTCGGCCTCGGACTCCTCGTCCGGGGCCGTTTGCGTGAGCGGTGCGTGAGCGGACGGAGAGTTGATCTCCGGAATTTCTCCCAACGGATCGGCATCATCCGGCAGGGACTCCGGGCCGAGATCCTCCGCATCGTCGGGCTCGGGCTCCGCTTCGGGGCGGTGTTCTCGGAGGTGGCGCGGGCGCGCGGTACGAGCCGGGCAGCGGCCTCGGCGATGGCGGGGTCGGTCCCGGGGAGCAGGCTCGTGTACGTGTCGGCCGTGATGGTGATCGAGGAGTGGCCGAGCATCTCCTGGATGTCCTTGAGGTCGGCCCCGGCCGCGTGGGCGAGGGTCGCGGCACCGTGGCGGAGGTCGTGGAGCCGGACGGGCGGGAGGCCGATCTCCTCGTACGACTCGACGAAGCGCCGGGTGACGTTGGCGGGGTGAAGCAACTCCCGTTCTCCTTGGTGAAGACGCGCCCCGTCTCCGCCCAAGCGCTCCCCCACTCCTCGCGGTCCTTGTCCTGCTGGGCGCGATGCCGTCTGAGGGCCTGGACCGTGTCGGAGTCGAGCGCGATGGCCCGCGCGCCGGCGTCGGTCTTCGGAGCGTCCTCGTACACCTCCCAGCCGTCCACAACGAGTTGTTTGGCGACGGTGATGAGACCGGCGTCCAGGTTGGTGTCGGTCCACTTCTGGCCGCATGCCTCACCCCGTCGCAGCCCGCGGAACGCGATGAGGCGGAACAGGGCATACAGGCGGTCCTCCGCGACGTGGTCGAGGAAGAGGCCGGTGTGCTCCGGAGTCCAGACCATCACCGGCGACGGCTTCTCGCCGGTGAGCTTCCAGTGGAGGATGCGCTCCTCGGTCCGCACCAGGGGCTTGGGGCGTTTGCCCGCCTCCAACTCGACGTGGGCAGCCGGGTTGAAGGTGATCAACTGCTGCGCGATCACTGCGTTCAGCGTGGCCCGCAGCGTGGAGCGGACGCGCTGGCGGGTAGCCGGGCTCACGATGCGGCGGTAGGGCTCCATCTCGGCGATGGCCGCCTTCATCACCTTGCGGCGGGCGTGATGCTCGCGGCCCTTCCTGGGGATCTGGGCCAGGTCCTCGAACGTTTTGCGCCGCGCGGCGTTGCCTTCAGCGCTCGACGTCGGCCTCGGCGTCGGCCTCGGCGATGGCCTCGGCGATGGCCTCGAACATCTCCGGCAGATGGCGCCGGGCGGCCTGGTCGGCTCCGCCGCTTCTTCTCACCGTCGGTGAGCCGTTACTGCGTCGCCCATGCCACCTGCCCTGTCCTCGCGGTGCCGCCGTCCCCGCCGACGGCCGAGGTGAGGACACTGCGGGATCTCGGCGCCTGGCGACTGCGTACGGAGATGCGTCACCCGACCATGGGAGCCGTGGGGCCCCATGCTTGATCGACGTCGGCCGGGCGCGAGGCGTACGCGGCAAAGGGCTCGCGATGGCCAGGTGATCGCGTCGCGGACACGTACGACACCGACCGCCGACGCACGGCCCGGCAGGACCCCGCTGCTATGGGGCGGTGGTTATGGAAAGGCCGGGAGCGACCTGTGGACGGCCTGCTGCCGGAAGGCTGAGGACCATGGTGAGGCCGCCGCCGGGAGTGTCCTCGGCGTGCAGGGTGCCGCCCATGGCCTCGGCGAAGCCGCGGGCGACCGCGAGGCCGAGGCCGACCCCGTTGCCGCGCGGGGCGTCGCCGTAGCGCTGGAAGGGCTGGAAGATGCGTTCTTTGGCCTCGTCCGGGACCCCGGGGCCGCGGTCCACGATCCGGACCTCGACACGATCGCCCAATGCGCTGGCGGACACGAGGACCGTCTCGTCGGCGGGGTTGTACTTCACCGCGTTCTCGACGACGTTGGCGACCGCCCGCTCCAGAAGGCCCTTGTCCACCGAGACCATGGGCAGTGTCTCGGGGATGTCCAGCTCCGCGCTGTCCTCCGGCACCCCGGCCAGGGACATGGGAACGACCTCCTCGAGTTCGACGTCCCGGATCAGCGGCGCGACCGTGCCGGTCTGGAGCCGGGACATGTCCAGCAGGTTGCCGATGAGGTGGTCGAGGCGGTCGGCACCCTCCTCTATCGAGGCGAGGAGTTCGGCCTGGTCCTCCTCCGACCAGGCCACGTCTTCCGACCGCAGCGAGGTCACCGCCGCCTTGACGGCCGCGAGCGGGGTGCGCAGATCGTGGCTGACGGCGGCGAGCAGCGCGGTCCGCATACGGTCGCCCTCGGCCAGCATTTTCGCCCGGTCGGCCTCCTCCTGGAGGCGCTGGCGTTCGAGGACCACGGCCGCCTGGGTGGCGAACGCGGCGAGCACCCGGCGGTCCTCGGCGGGCAGCACCCGGCCCGTCAGCGCCAGGGCCATGTGGTCGCCGACCGGGACGTCGACGTCGGCATCCTCGGGACGCTGGATCGGGGAGCTCGGGCCCACACTGCCCGCGCAGGTCCAGGGAGCCGCGTCGCTCTCGCGCTCCAGGAGGGCCACGGAGCGCATGGCGAAGGTCTCGCGGACCCTCTCCAGCAGGGCCTCCAGGCCGGTCTCGCCGCGCAGCACGTTGCCGGCCAGGAAGGAGAGGATCTCCGACTCGGCGCGCAACCGGGCCGCCTGGTGGGTGCGCCGGGCGGCCAGATCGACGACGGATGCCACCGACACGGCCACCGCCACGAAGATCGCCAGGGCGAGGATGTTCTTCGGGTCGGCGATGGTGATGCGGTGCACCGGCGGGGTGAAGTACCAGTTCAGGAGCATGGAGCCGAAGGCTGCGGAGGCCAGCGCCGGCAGCAGGCCGCCCAGCAGTGCCGCCGCCACCGTGAGCGTCAGGAACAGCAGCATGTCGTTCGTGAGGCCGAGGGCCACGTCGATGTGGGTCAGCAGCAGCGTCAGGAGCATGGGCCCGCCGATGCCCGTGAGCCAGCCCCAGATGAGGCGCGAGCGCCCCAGCCGGGCGCCGCGTGCGATGGGCAGCCCGCGGCCCTTGCCCGCCTCGTCGTGCGTTATCAGGTGGACGTCGAGATCGGGGCCGGAATCACGGGCAACCGTGGCGCCGACGCCGGGCCCGAAGAAGTACTGCCAGCTCTTGCGGCGCGAGACGCCGAGGACGATCTGGGTGGCGTTCACCCCGCGCGCGAAGTCCAGCAGCGCGGCAGAGACGTCGTCGCCGACAACCTGGTGGAAGGTGCCGCCCAGGTCCTCCACGAGGGCCCGCTGAACGGCCAGTTCCTTCGGTGAGACAGAGGCGAGTCCGTCGCTGCGGGTGACGTAGACGGCCAGGACCTCGCCGCCGGCGCCCTTCTCCGCCAGCCGCGCGGCCCGCCGGATCAGGGTCCGCCCTTCCGGACCTCCGGTCAGCCCGACCACGATCCGCTCGCGCGAGCCCCAGATCGTCGACACCTGGTGCTGGCTGCGGTACTCGTTCAGGTACTCGTCGACCCGGTCGGCCACCCACAGCAGCGCCAGCTCCCGCAACGCCGTCAGGTTCCCCGGCCGGAAGTAGTTCGACAGTGCTGCGTCGACCTTGTCGGGCTTGTAGACGTTGCCATGCGCCATCCGGCGGCGCAGCGCCTGCGGCGACATGTCGACCAGCTCGATCTGGTCCGCGCGGCGCACCACCTCGTCCGGCACCGTCTCCTGCTGCCGGATGCCCGTTATCGCCTCGACGACATCACCCAGGGATTCCAGGTGCTGGATGTTGACGGTGGAGATCACGTCGATCCCGGCGGCCAGCAGCTCCTCCACGTCCTGCCAGCGCTTGGCGTTGCGTGAGCCGGGAATGTTCGTGTGGGCGAGCTCGTCCACCAGCGCCACCCGTGGACGCCGGGCCAGCACCGCGTCGACATCCATCTCCGTGAAGGTGCCGCCCCGGTACTCGATCTCCCGGCGTGGGATCTGCTCCAGCCCGCGCATCATCACCTCGGTGCGCGGCCGCTCGTGATGCTCCACGAACCCCACCACGCAGTCGGTGCCACGCTCGACACGCCGGTGCGCCTCGGACAGCATCGCGTAGGTCTTGCCGACGCCCGGCGCCGCGCCGAGATAGATCCGAAGCTTGCCGCGTGCCATGTTCACCCCTCGAAGCGGTAGCCCATGCCGGGCTCGGTGATCAGGTAACGGGGATGGGCGGGGTCCGATTCCAGTTTGCGTCGGAGCTGGGCCATGTAGACACGCAGGTAGTTCGTCTTGTTGCTCTGCGGTACGCCCCACACCTCCTGCAGCAGCTGCTTCTGCGTGATCAGGCGACCCGGATGGGTGACCAGGATCTCCAGCAGATGCCACTCGGTGGGGGTGAGCCGTACATCGCGCCCGCCGCGGATGGCCTTCTTGGCCACCAGGTCGATGGTGAAGTCGTCGGTCTTGACCAGGACGGTCTCAGGGACAGGGATCAGGGTCTCGGTGCGGCGGACGGCGGCACGCAGCCGGGCCATCAGCTCGTCCATGCTGAACGGCTTGGTGATGTAGTCGTCCGCGCCCGCGTCCAGGGCCTGCACCTTCTCGTCCGAGGCACGGCGCGCGGACAGCACCAGGATAGGTACGCGGGTCCAGCCGCGCAGGGCCCTGATGACGTCCACGCCGTCCATGTCGGGCAGTCCGAGATCCAGCACGACGACCTCGGGCTGGCGGGCAGCGGCCAGGCGGAGGGCGGTGGCGCCGTCGGGCGCCGCGTCCACGCCGTACTGCCGGGCCCGCATGTTGATCACGAGGGCCCGTACGAGCTGCGGATCGTCCTCCACCACCAGCACCCGGGTCATCGGTGTCGGCCTTCCTGTCGTCGGTGGGGTCAGTGCTGTGGAGACGGCGGCGGGAGCCGGCGGGCCCGGGTCTCCCCTGGTCCGTCGGCTCCCGGCCGTCCGAGTCCATAAGCTCATTGCTTCCCGGTGAGTTCCCTGAGCGCGATGTTGAGTTCCAGGACGTTGACGTGGGGCTCACCCATGAATCCGAGGCTGCGGCCGTCGGCGCGGTCCTTCACCAGCTTCCGCACCTCGGCGACGGACAGGCCGTTGGCCTTGGCCACCCGGTCGGCCTGGATGTCCGCGTACTGCGGGGAGATGTCCGGGTCGATGGCGGAGGCGGAGCCGGTGACCGCGTCGGCGGGCACCTTCGACTCGGGTACGCCGTTGAAGGCGGCGACCTGCTTCTTGGCCGCCCTGACGTTCTTCACGAGCGTGGGGTCGCTGGCACCCAGCTGGCTGGAGCCGGTGGCCAACGGGTCGTAGGCGCTGTTGGAGGGCCGTCCCTGGAACCACCTCGGGTCCGGCTTGTCGGTGCCCTCGACGTTCCAGCTCTGGCCGATCAGCTTCGAGCCGACCTCCCTGCCGTCGACCTTGACGACCGAGCCGTTCGCCTTGCTGTGGAACAGGGTCTGGCCGATCCCGGTGACGACGAGGGGGTAGACGATCCCGGTCACGACGGTGAGAACGAGCAGCATGCGCAGTGCGGCCCACGCCATGCGGGCGGAGTTCGCGAGAGAGGTGTTCATGTCCTTCACCCGATCCCGGGGATCAGAGAGATGAGCAGGTCGATGATCTTGATGCCGATGAAGGGCGCGATCAGGCCGCCGAGCCCGTAGATCGCGAGGTTTCTGCGCAGCATCCTGTCGGCGCTGACCGGCTTGTACTGCACGCCCTTCAGGGACAGCGGGACCAGCGCGATGATGATCAGCGCGTTGAAGACGACGGCCGACAGGATCGCCGAGTCGGGCGAGGACAGCTGCATGATGTTCAGCTTGTCGAGGCCCGGGTAGACCGCCGCGAACAGCGCGGGGATGATCGCGAAGTACTTCGCGACGTCGTTGGCGATGGAGAACGTGGTCAGCGCGCCCCGGGTGATCAGCAGCTGCTTGCCGATCTCGACGATCTCGATGAGCTTGGTCGGGTTGGAGTCGAGGTCGACCATGTTGCCGGCCTCCTTGGCGGCCGACGTACCGGTGTTCATCGCCACGCCGACGTCCGCCTGCGCCAGGGCAGGGGCGTCGTTGGTGCCGTCACCGGTCATCGCGACCAGCTTGCCGCCCGCCTGCTCCCGCTTGATCAGCGCCATCTTGTCCTCGGGGGTGGCCTCGGCGAGGAAGTCGTCGACGCCCGCCTCCTCGGCGATGGCCTTGGCGGTCAGCGGGTTGTCACCCGTGATCATGATGGTCTTGATGCCCATGCGGCGCAGTTCCTCGAACCGCTCCCGCATGCCGTCCTTGACGACGTCCTTGAGGTGGATGACACCCAGGACGCGAGCGCCCCTGTCGTCGTGGACGGCGACCAGCAGCGGGGTACCGCCGGCCTCGGAGATCCGGTTGGCGACGGCGTCCGCGTCCCGGGCCACCGTGCCGCCCTGCTCCTTGACCCAGGCGGTGACCGAGGCCGTGGCGCCCTTGCGGACCCTGCGCCCGTCCACGTCCACACCCGACATGCGGGTCTGGGCGGTGAAGGCGATCCACTCGGCGTGGGCCAGCTCGCCCTGGTGGCGCTCGCGCAGCCCGTACCTCTCCTTCGCCAGGACCACGACGGAGCGGCCCTCCGGGGTCTCGTCCGCGAGCGAGGACAGCTGGGCCGCGTCCGCCACCTCGGCCTCGGTGGTGCCACGCACCGGCACGAACTCCGCCGCCTGCCGGTTGCCGAGCGTGATGGTGCCGGTCTTGTCCAGCAGCAGCGTGGAGACGTCACCGGCGGCCTCCACCGCCCGGCCGGACATCGCCAGCACGTTGCGCTGCACCAGCCGGTCCATGCCCGCGATGCCGATCGCCGACAGCAGCGCGCCGATCGTCGTCGGGATCAGGCAGACCAGCAGCGCCACCAGCACGACCATGCCGAGCTTCGAGCCGGCGTAGTCGGCGAACGGCGGCAAGGTCGCCACAGCGAGAAGGAAGATGATCGTCAGCGAGGCGAGCAGGATGTTCAGCGCGATCTCGTTGGGCGTCTTCTGCCGGGCCGCGCCCTCGACGAGGCTGATCATCCGGTCGATGAACGTCTCGCCCGGCTTCGTCGTGATCTTGATGACGATCCGGTCGGACAGCACCTTCGTGCCGCCGGTCACCGCCGAGCGGTCGCCGCCGGACTCGCGGATGACCGGCGCCGACTCACCGGTGATCGCCGACTCGTCGACCGAAGCGACGCCCTCGATGACGTCACCGTCGCCGGGGATGATGTCACCGGCCTCGCAGACCACCAGGTCGCCGATCTTCAGCTCGATGCCCGGCACCTGTTCCTCGGAACCGTCCCCCCGCAGTCTGCGCGCCACCGTGTCGGTCTTGGCCTTGCGCAGGGTGTCGGCCTGGGCCTTGCCGCGGCCCTCGGCGACCGCCTCCGCGAGGTTGGCGAAGACGACGGTCAGCCACAGCCAGGCGCTGATCGCCCAGCCGAACCAGTCGCCCGGGTCCTTGAAGGAGAAGATCGTCGTCAGGACGGAGCCGACGAGGACCACGAACATCACGGGCGACTTGACCATCACCCGTGGGTCGAGCTTGCGGAGGGCATCCGGCAGCGACGTGACCAGTTGCTTCGGGTCGAACAGGCCCCCGCCGACCCGGCCGTCTGCCTTGTGTCCCGTCGGTGCGTCCTGGTGGGGCGCGAGGGTGGGAGTGCCAGTGGACATGGAGTCCTGCTTCTTCATGTCTGTCTTCTGCGTGTTGGTGGTCATCACGCCAGCCCTTCGGCCAGCGGGCCCAGCGCGAGCGCCGGGAAGAACGTCAGACCGGTGATGATCAGGATTGCGCCCACCAGCAGGCCGGTGAAAAGGGGCTTCTCGGTGCGCAGGGTGCCCGCGGTGGCCGGCACCGGCTTCTGCTCGGCCAACGACCCGGCCAGCGCCAGCACGAACACCATCGGGAGGAAGCGGCCGAGCAGCATGCACAGGCCCAGCATCGTGTTGTGGTACTCGGTGTTGGCGGCGAAGCCGGCGAAGGCGGAACCGTTGTTGTTCGATGCGGACGTGTAGGCGTACAGCACTTCGGAGAAGCCGTGCGCGCCGATGTTCGTCATCGACGACTGGCCCTTGCCCAGCGCCATCGCCAGCGCGGTGCCGATCAGCACCAGCGCCGGGGTGACCAGGATGTACATGGCCGCCAGCTTGATCTCACGGGAGCCGATCTTCTTGCCCAGGTACTCGGGGGTACGGCCGACCATCAGACCGGCGATGAACACCGCGATGACCGCCATGATCAGCATGCCGTAGAGGCCGGAGCCCGTACCGCCGGGCGCGATCTCGCCGAGCATCATGCCGAGCAGCAGGACGCCGCCGGACAGCCCGCTGAAGGAGTCGTGGAAGGAGTCGACCGAGCCCGTCGAGGTCATCGTGGTGGACACCGCGAACAGCGAGGAGTTGCCCTCACCGAAGCGCTGCTCCTTGCCCTCCATCGCGCCGCCCGCCAACTGCGAGGCGGTACCGGGGTGGGCGTACTCCAGCCAGGTCACGGCGACCACACCGAAGAACCAGATGACGCCCATCGCGGCCACGATCGCGTAGCCCTGCTTCACGCTGCCGACCATCCTGCCGAAGGTACGCGGCAGCGAGAACGGGATCACCAGCAGCAGGAAGATCTCCAGCCAGTTGGTGAAGCCGTTGGGGTTCTCGAACGGGTGCGAGGAGTTGGCGTTGAAGAAACCGCCGCCGTTGGTGCCCAGGTCCTTGATGGCCTCCTGGGAGGCGACCGCGCCGGGGCTGATGGCCTGCTTGTCACCCGTGAGCGTGGTGATCGTGTGGATGTCGCCGAAGTTCTGGATGGCGCCCGCCGCGATCAGGACCACGGCCGCGACCACCGAGATCGGGATCAGGATCCGGATGGTGCAGCGCACCAGGTCGGCCCAGAAGTTGCCCAGGTCTCCGGTGCGGATGGGGGTCCCCCCGCTCGAGCGGAGCCGAGAGTGGGGGAGGGCGAAGCCGCGCACCAGCGCCACCGCCACGGCGATCCCCACCGCGGCGGAGACGAAGTTCTGCACGGCCAGGCCCATCGTCTGGGTCACATGGCTCATCGCCACCTCGCCCGAGTACGACTGCCAGTTCGTGTTCGACACGAAGGAGGCGGCCGTGTTGAACGCCTGGTCCGGGCTGATCGGCTTGAAGCCGAGAGACAGCGGCAGCCTGTCCTGCACCCGCTGCAGCACGTAGAGGAACAGCACGCTCACCGCGGAGAAGACCAGCATGCCCCGCAGGTAGGCCGGCCAGCGCATCTCCGCGTCGGGGTTCGCGCCGACCGCACGGTAGATCCACCTCTCGACCCGCAGGTGCTTCTTGGACTGGAAGACGGCGGCCATGTAGTCGCCGAAGGGACGGTGCACCAACGCGAGCGCGCCGACCAGCGCGATCACCAGGAGCACGTCGGCAAGGACGGGACCCATCTGCTGTCTCAGAACCTCTCCGGGAAGACGAGGGCGAGGACGAGGTAACCCAACAGGGCGACGGCGACGATCAGGCCGACGATGTTCTCGGCGGTCACAGCTTCGCCACCCCCTTGGCGACGAGAGCCACCAGCGTGAACGCCGCGACGGTGGCGATGACGAAGGCCAGGTCGGCCATCGTGAGCTCCTGGATGAGGTTCGGTAAGAGTCGGACCAGTACAGGAAACCCGCCCCCCGATCGGATACAACGCTCCTTGACGGCCCTCTGACGGCGACTCTGGCAGCCTTGACGCAGCTCTTACGGCCCGCTGTCGTCCTGCCGAGGCCGGGCTCGCACGGCTGGAGGAGATCTCCGAACTGGAAGCCGTCCCCGCCACCGTCCTCGACCGGCTGCGCCGGGGTTTCCGGGCGCGGCTCGACGCCGCCCGAGAGCGCCTCGGCGATGACGCGGGGCCTCTCGACAGCGCCCCGCAGGAGTCCGCCGGCCTCGTCTGCCGTCAGCTCCGCCGCGACCTGATCACCGTCGGGGTGTCGGAACTCCACCGCCTGTACGACGAGCACCGCATCAGCGACACCACCCGCCGCCGTCTCCAGCGCTCCCTCGACCTGGAGGAGGCACGGCTGGCGGACGCCTAACGGAACTCGGCCAGCCTGGGCCGCAGGCCCAGGCCGGTGGCCACCCACGCCGCCAGCAGCAGGCCGCAGCCCCAGGGCAGCAGACCGGTCAGTGTCGAGCGGCCGGCCCGGACCGACGTCGCGAAGTGACCGCGGTTGACGGTGATCAGCTGGTCCAGGGCGTCCGTGTACGCGCCGAAGTGCGCGTTGGACATGCCCGGCTCCCAGCTGATGCAGAAGGCGACGGCATCCCGTTCCTTGCCCTGCGCGACCAGCGCGCGGATCCGGCGGTCGTCGCGCTGGTAGGCGGCGTACGTCTCCACCGTCCTCTCGGCCGCCGCCCGCTCCCCGGTGTAGGTGATGTTGTCCAGTTCGCGCCGGTACTCACCGGTGAACCGCAGATCGCCGTGGTCGCGCCGATACGCCTGCCAGGTCCGGGCGAGGCCGTCGTCGTACGTCGCGAGGGTCGTCCCCTTCATGCCGTACAGCTGCTGGGACTTGCCGAGGAACGCCTGCGCGTACTGGTCGCGGCGCTGGGGATCGAGGAGGTAGCGGCTCTCGTCGGCGTTCGCGTCGTAGGCGATGGCGCGGGCGCTCGAGAGGGCCACGACGGAGTCGAAGGCGTCGCGCCGGGCGCCGCGCAGGTGTCCGGCGGTGGCGGACAGCAGGTGCGTACCGAGGAGCACGGCCAGCAGGGTGCAGACCGTGGCGGCGAGCATCCCCGGGTTGAGGATCCGGTGGAAGCGCCGGGCCAGGTACCACTGCAGGACGCCGAGCACGGCCAGCAGGAGCACGCCGAGCGCCACGACGGCGGCCAGTTGCGCGGCGAGGGCCGAGCGCGCGGAGTCGTACTGCCGCTCGAAGGCGCGGTTGTTGGAGTCCACCAGGCTGCGGGCCTCGGGGATGAGCCGACGCTGGAGCAGGTCGGTGGCGGTGCGGTAGTCGTCGAGAGCGGCCTGCCTGCCGCCGGTGCGTCCGTCGTTCTCCAGGGCGCGGCCGATCAGCTCCTGGTACTCGGAGAAGTCGTCGGTCAGCGCTTCCACGGTCTTCTCGGCGGCGTGGTCGCCCTCGGCGGCCACGGCCAGCGTGCGCAGCTGGTGTCCGATCGCGCGGCGGGCGTCGCCGTAGAACCCGATCGCCTTCGTGTACGGCACCGTCATCCGCCCGCTGCCCGCGTTCCCACCGGACAGCAGGATGTTGGCGGCCTGCGCGTCCATGTCGTTCAGCGCGAGGTCGAGGTCGGTGGCGCTGGTGGTGCGCGGCGCGTCCCGCCCGGACACGGCGTCCCAGGTTCCGGAGGCGGCCAGCCCGGCCAGCAGGAGCAGCAGGGCAAGAGCGAGGGCGAGTGAGGCCGTGGCGGCGCGCAGAAGACGCAGCCGCGCGGGCACGGTGGCCCAGTAGCGGCGGCGCAGAGCGGCCCACGCGGCCACGGCCTCGCGGCCGGGGCGGCGCCCCGGCCCGGTCGGCCGCGACCCCCCTCGCGGGCGCGTCGCCGGACCTCTCAGGACAGGGGCGGTGCTTCTGTGCTGTGTCCGTGCAGCAGTCCCGGCCTTCGCCTCGGGACTGTGCGCGCCACCGGCGGTGATCGTCACGCGCCCTCCAACGTCACGCCGCGGACGGTCGCCCGCCCCCCGTGGCGATCAGTCTGCGACCGGAACCGGCCAGGTGCGGCGCGCATTGACGCGCCCCTGACGCCTTCTCAGGTCCCTTTGACGGAGCTTTGACGCGGCCCGCGTTCTGTCCGTATGAAGGCCGCAAATTCCTTGCCGTGCAGGCAGGTTCGGGGCGTGCATGCGGATAGGTTTCCTGTCGGCCGCCGGAGGAGGCCGCAGGCGTCAGCGGCCCAACGGCTCCGAGTCCCTCCCCCATCGGAGTCGGACCGCGGCGGACGGCGCCCGTCCGAAGGACCGGCGCCGGTGCACGGCGCCCCGTCGTCGCCTCGTCGCCCCGTCGTCGCCTCGTCGCCCCGTCGTCGCCTCGTCGCCCCGTCGTCGCCTCGTCGCCTCGTCGCCTCGTCGCCGGCGACCGTGCGCCGCCGTGCGGTGCCGGGGCCCCGGCACCGCAGGGCCCTCCGGCGGTCGTCTTCCCCGTCATCTCACGAAGGTCGTCGTGCATGGACTGCGCCGTCGGCAGTCCCGTGGCACGTGATCGGCTCAGCGCATGACGACGGCACACGGCAGCAGGAGAGCCCGCGGGACCGGCTCCGGAGCGGAACTCACGTGCCCGTCGACATCACGCTCGGTGGCCGCCGCTGCCTCGCCGTGCCGCCCTGATACCGCTCGCTTGTGCTGGCCGCCGACGCTCGCGCCTCGGTTTTTAACGCAACCTTGATGCCGCCCGAGGAGTGATCCATGGGCCCACGCATCACTCTCCGCTTATGGTGGTGCCGCCGTCCGCGTGATGGCCGACACCCTCACGCCGAGCCGCACCCAGGAGAGCATGTCGATGGCCACCACGGAACACCCGCCGCCGAGCCGACTGCGGACGTGGATGCTGCAGGGCCTGTCCGACATGGGCAAGGGGATCCAGCAGGGACCGCACGCCGAGCCCGAGCCACCGCACAAGGGACAGCGCTGGTACCGGGTCATGTGCCTCACCGGCGTCGACTACTTCTCCACCCTCGGCTACCAGCCCGGCATCGCAGCCCTCGCGGCCGGTCTGCTGTCGCCGGTCGCGACCCTCGTGCTGGTCGTCGTCACCCTGGCGGGCGCCCTGCCCGTATACCGGAGGGTGGCCGAGGAGAGTCCGCACGGCGAGGGTTCGATCGCCATGCTCGAACGGCTGCTGTCCTTCTGGCAGGGCAAGCTCTTCGTACTCACCCTGCTCGGCTTCGCCGCCACCGACTTCCTGATCACCATCACGCTCTCCGCCGCCGACGCCTCCACCCACCTGATCGAGAACCCCCATCTGACGGGCGTGCTGCACGGCCGGCAGATGCTGATCACCCTGATCCTCATCGCTCTGCTCGGCGCGGTCTTCCTCAAGGGCTTCCTGGAGGCCATCGGCGTCGCGGTCGTCCTGGTGGTGGCCTACCTCGGCCTCAACGCCGTGGTCGTGGTCGCCGGCCTGTGGCACGTCCTCACGGCAGGGCACGTGGTCGCCGACTGGACCAGCGCCCTGACCACCGAGCACGGAAGCATCCTTGCCATGATCGGCGTGTCCCTGCTGGTCTTCCCCAAGCTGGCGCTCGGCCTGTCCGGCTTCGAGACCGGCGTCGCCGTCATGCCCCATGTGCAGGGCGACCCGGGAGACACCGAGGAGAAGCCCGCAGGCCGCATCCGGGACACCAAGAAGCTGCTCACGGCCGCCGCGCTGATCATGAGCGTGTTCCTGATCGCCACCAGCTTCATCACAACGGTCCTGATCCCCGAGAAGGAGTTCAGGGCGGGCGGCCAGGCCAATGGTCGCGCCCTCGCCTACCTGGCGCACGAGTACCTGGGCGGAACCTTCGGCACCCTCTACGATCTGTCGACGATCGCGATCCTGTGGTTCGCGGGTGCCTCCGCCATGGCCGGGCTGCTGAACCTGATGCCCCGCTATCTGCCTCGCTACGGCATGGCCCCGCAGTGGGCGCGGGCCGTGCGCCCCATGGTCATCGTCTTCACGCTCATCGCGTTCCTGGTGACCTGGCTCTTCGACGCGGACGTGGACGCCCAGGGCGGCGCCTATGCGACCGGTGTGCTGGTGCTGATGTCCTCCGCGGCGATCGCGGTGACCATCGCCGCCCGCAAGGCCGGAGAACGCCGCTGGGTCATCGCGTTCGCGGTCGTCTCGGCGGTCCTGCTGTACGTCACCGTCGCCAACGTCATCGAACGCCCGGACGGCGTGAAGATCGGCGCCTGCTTCATCGCCGGCATCATCCTCGTCTCGCTGCTCTCCCGCCTGGCCCGCGCCTTCGAACTGCGCGTCACCCACGTCGAACTGGACGACATGGCGGAACGATTCGTCCGGGACATGTCCCACCGCCGCATCCGCTTCATCGCCAACGAGCCCGACCGGCGCGACAAGGCCGAGTACCGCGACAAGATCGAGCAGATCCGCAAGGACAACGAGATCCCCGCGCAGGATGACTTCGCCTTCGTCGAGGTGACCGTCACCGACCCCTCCGAATTCGAGGCCGGCCTGACGGTACGCGGAGAGATCATGCACGACCGCTACCGGGTGCTGACCCTGGAGTCCTCATCCATCCCGAACGCCCTGGCAGCCCTGCTGCTCCACGTCCGCGAGAGCACGGGCTGCACCCCGCACATCTACTTCGAGTGGACCGAGGGCAGCCCCTTCGCCAACTTCCTGCGCTTCTTCCTCTTCGGCCAGGGCGAGGTCGCCCCCGTCACCCGGGAAGTGCTGCGCGAGGCGGAACCGGACCGCGAGCGACGACCCCGCGTCCACGTCGGATGACCCGGGAGACCACGCGTCAGGATCCCGCCAAGATTCCGCCCCACGGCGTCAGAAGACCGTCAGCAGAAGTCGCCCATGCGCTCACCGCCGCCTAGCGTCGACGTCATGCAACGCAGCAGCGGACCGCTCGGCCCGGCCGGCGACCACCACTGGCGTGGCAGCGCCCGGCTGGCGCTGACCTGCGCCCTCGCGTTCTGCGCCATGGCCCTGCTGGTCGACTGGGACGCGGGAAGCCTCACTCCCCTCCGCGCCATGCTGTGGATCACCCTGTCCGCCGTGCTCCTCGCCGTCCTCCTGCCGCACCGGGTGACCGCGGGCCGCGGCTGGCTCGCAGCGCGGAGCGTCTGGCGCCGTCGCATGGTGTGCACGGACGCGTTGGTGACCGTACGCCAGTACGGCGGTGTCTCCTCCCACCTGGTCCTGCGCGACGCCTACGGCCACCGCCTGGAACTCGACCCCCGCGTCCTGGCCGCCAACCCGCTGATCTGGCACGAGCTCGACACCGGCGTCCGCCGCTCCGTCGAACATTGCACGCTGCGCGAAGGAGCAGACGTCCTGGAACGACTCGGCCACCGGATCGACGACGAGACCACACAGGCGGTCCTCAGGGCCTCCGGGCTTCACTGAGAGACACTCGTCAGCCGCCACGACGCTGCGGTCGAGGAAGCTCCCTCGTGCGTGCGCGATGCGTGAGCGGACGGTCCGGCATGGCGCGTCATGAGGCGGATCGAGTGGGCGGCCACGTGGCGCTGACCAGGTGAGACAGCACCACGCATCAGCGTCGGGCACCCCCGGCAAGGATTCGATCCCACTCCTGAAGCGGGTGTCGCAGGTTCGAATCGAATCCTGCCGGGGGCACAGAGAGAAGGGCCAGCTCAGGAGGGATTCCCTCCCAGGCTGGTCCTTCGCCGTGTTCGGGGTCGTGCCACATGAGTGCCACTGGAGTCCACGCGGAGTCCACATCCCTGGGTAGAGAGCCGGTGTCTCTCAACTGTTGGATATGGACGTGCCGAAGAGCGATGACTACGCGAGAACCAGCATGCGACTGACCATATGGGGCTGCCTTGCCGGGTTGGCCGTGGCCTTGGCTATCCCGGTGTACATGGTGGTGGCCGTGCTCCTGGACGGGATGCCGACCCCTTGAGGCTATCGGCCGCCCGGTGGCACGCCCTCTTGCGGTACAGGTGGCGGATGGAGCGGCCCGCGCAGTCGTTGTCTGAAATGCATGCCCGTGAGCTGCACTTGCACAACAGACCCCAGTCGGGAGCTTCCTCTCACCGACCCTGGCGGATCACGGCTCCGAGCCGATCAGCGTCGGCCCGATCACGGTCACTGGTCATGCGCCGGCAGGTCAGCGCGTCGACAGCAAGGGCACCAGCGTCACCCGGCTGCTGATCAACGCCGACCGCGCCACGAGCCCAGCGCACCACGAGGTGAAGAAGTTCCCGGCTTGGGGCAACCCTTTGCGGTGCCTGTGACCACAAGGAGTCGGATCCTGCCATTGCCGTGGCCCGGATTCGCCTTTCCTCTGGTGAACGGTATGCAAGGAGAACACCTCCCCATGAACACCCCCACGCACGGCGGGCGCCGCGGGCGTCACCGCCGTCGCTGGACCGCCACCGGTCTGCTGCTCGGCGTGCCCGCCGTCGTCGTGCCGTATCTCCTGTTCGCGCAGGAGGACTCGCAGGCCGCGACGGTCGACGGCAATGCCTACTACCGGCTGGTCTCCGTGCGCAGCGGCAAGGTGCTGGACGTCAACGGCTTCTCCACCGCCGACGGCACCCGTATCCAGCAGTGGACCGACCAGAACACCGCCAACCAGCAGTGGAGGCTGAAGTCCGCCGGGGACGGCTACTACGAGCTGGTGAACCGCAACAGCGGCAAAGTGCTGGGCATAGCGGGCGATTCGGCCGCGCAGGGGGCCGCCGCCGAGCAGCAGACCGACAGTTCCTCCGCCTCCCAGGAGTGGCGGATCAACGAGGTGAGCGGTTCCGGCGCCGTCACCTTCACCTCCCGCAGGAGCGGCCAGGTCCTGGACGTCTCCGCAGGCTCCACGGCCCAGGGTGCGGCAGTCATCCAGTATCCCGGCAGGGGCAGCACCAACCAGCAGTGGAAGCTGGTGAAGACGGCCGAGACCCAGGCGGCCGGGGCCGGCGGGGCGCAGACCACGGCCGCGGCCGGAGCGTATGTGTGGAAGAACGCCCAGGTGGTGGGCGGTGGTTACGTCACCGGGCTGGTGTTCAACCCGCGGGAGAAGGGCCTGCTGTACGCGCGTACCGACATGGGCGGGGCCTACCGCTGGGACACCGGGGCCGAGCAGTGGATCCCGCTGACCGACTGGGTCGGCGAGAAGGACTGGAACCTGCTGGGCATCGATTCGCTGGCCACCGACCCCGTCGACCCGGGCCGGCTCTACCTCGCGGCGGGCACCTACACCAACGAGTGGGCGGGCAACGGCGCGATCCTGCGGTCCGCCGACCGGGGCCGCACCTTCCAGCGCACCGATCTGCCCTTCAAGCTGGGCGGCAACGAGGACGGCCGCGGGGCGGGCGAACGGCTGGTGATCAACCCTGCGGACCACGGCATGCTGCTGCTGGGCACCCGCAAGAACGGCCTGTGGCGCAGCACCGACTACGGCGTGACATGGAGTCAGGTCTCCTCCTTCCCCGTCAAGGACGGGGCGAGCAGCGGCGCGGGCATCTCCTTCGTGACGTACGGCCCGGCCGGCAGCAAGACGATCTACGTCGGCGTCGCCGACCGGTCCACCTCCCTGTACCGCTCCACCGACGGCGGCAGCACCTGGCAGGCCGTCTCCGGGCAGCCCACCGGCCAGATGCCGCAGCACGGCGTGCTCTCCGGTGACGGCTCGCTGTACCTGACCTACACCAACAACCTCGGCCCCAACGGCGTGACGGCGGGTTCGGTGTGGAAGTACACGCCGGCCGGCGGGGCGTGGAAGAACGTCTCCCCGTCCCAGGGAAGCTACGGGTTCTCCGGTCTGGCCGTCGACCCGCAGAGGCCGTCCACGGTGATGGTCACCACCCTCGACCGCTGGTGGCCCGAGGACGAGCTCTACCGGAGCACCGACGGCGGCGCGACCTGGAAGGCACTGGCCGCGAAATCGGTGCGGGACCCCTCCGCCGCCCCGTATGTCGGTACCGGCATCGGGCACTGGATGACCGCCCTGGCCATCGATCCCTTCGACTCCGGGCACGTGCTGTACGGCACCGGCAGCGGCATCTGGGGCAGCAAGGACGTCACCGCCACCGACAGCGGCGGCACCAGCCACTGGACCGTGGGGGCCCAGGGGCTGGAGGAGACCGCACTGGCGGACGCGATCGCCCCGCCCGGCGGCGCCACCCTCATCACCGCCATGGGCGACCAAGGCGGTTTCTGGTACGACTCCCTGACCAAGGTGCCCGCCGGACGGCTGAAGAACCCGATGATGACCAACAGCACCGACATCGATTTCGCCCAGTCCAACCCCTCGATGACGGTCCGGGTCGGCCGTGGCGGCGAACAGGACGGCGCCTACTCCACCGACGGCGGCCGCAACTGGAACGGCTTCAAAGCAGAGCCGGTCGGCAGCGCCGACAGCGGCCACATCGCGCTCGCGGCGGACGGCTCCACCATCGTCTGGACCGAGGCCGGCCAGGCCCCGTACCGCTCGACCGACAAGGGAGCGAATTGGTCGAAGGTCAGCGGCCTGGGCACCGACGCCGTGGTCGTCGCCGACCGCTCCTCGGCCAAGACCTTCTACTCACTGACCGGCTGCACCCTCTACGCCAGTACCGACGGCGGCGCGACCTTCACCGCCCGCGCCACCAACCTGCCCGCCGGCCGGCTCACGGCCGTCCCCGGCATCGCCGGGGACCTGTGGATCGCCGGCAGCGCCAAGGGGCTGCTGCACTCCACCGACGGCGGCCGCACCTTCACCACCATCACAACGGTGCAATCCGCCTCCGCCCTCGGCTTCGGCAAGGCCAAGCCGGGCACCTCCTACCAGGCCCTGTACCTGATCGGCACCGTCAAGAACGTCACCGGAGTCTTCCGCTCCACCGACAAGGGCGCCACCTGGCTCCGCATCAACGACAAGGCCCACCAGTGGGGCGCCATCGGCGGCCTCGGCATCATCACCGGCGACCCCGACACCTACGCCCGCGTCTACGTCGGCACCAACGGACGCGGCCTCCAGTACGGCGACCCGTCCTGAGCCCGACGCCCGAGCGGGGCCGCAGCCACAACGGCCTGCGGCCCCGCCCTGGCTGAGGGACCTCGCGGAGGCGAGGGCCGCGGCGTCACCTCACCGGCAGGTATCAGGCAGCCCAGCGCGGAAACCGTCGCTGGAGCACCGCGTTCCTCTCCCGGAAGGTGCTGTGCCCTGCGCGTGCCCGTATGAGCGGAAGACCACGGTCACCAGCGGTTCGATCCGGTCCCGACAACCACTCCCCGTCGGAGACGTCTGCGCAGGCCAGGGTCACAGCGCCCACTCAGGCGCCGTCGCTTTCCAAGCTCAGGGCTTCGGAGATGCAGCTGCTCTCGGCGCGGGCCCGCCGTGGCGTCTGGCTCCGTCGACGACACGAGTTGTGGCTGAGGCCGGTGGCGGTGCAGCGGCGGCGGGGCACACACACGCGCGCCTGGTCGGCCGGCGCACCCCCCGTCGTGGCCGACTGTCGTCGGCTGAGGTCCGTGCCACAACCATGCCAGATGCAGCGGTCGGCCACGGTCAACGAGGGTGTCTCGCGGTCGAGTTTGCAGCCGCCTCACCGGGTATCGAAGCCCCAGGTCACCGGCGGGGCGGTTGCGTCCATGGAAGTGGTGTACGGGTTCGACCTGATCCGGGGGTTTGCTCCGGCGCCGGGATGATGCCCGCATGGATGAACGGCCACCGGCTGATCTTCGAGGTGTCGAAGCCCGAAGGAGATCAGCACGATGACCGCACCCGACAGTCTGCCCCTGCACGCCCTCACGGAGGACAACGTCGCCGCGGCGAGTCCCGATCTGCTGCGCGCGGTGATCAAGACGTTCGCCGACGCCCTCATGTCCGCCGAGGCCGACGCCCTCTGCAACGCCGAATACGGGCAGGTCAGCGACGAGAGAGCCGACCGCCGCAACGGTTGTCGCCCGCGCGAGTGGGACACCCGGGCCGGGACCGTCGAACTCGCCATCCCCGAGCCCAGGTCCGGCAGTTGCTTCCCGCACCGGCTACTGGAACGACGACGCCGGGCCGAGCAGGCCCTCATCTCGGTGGTCGCCGCCGCCTACCTGCTCGGCGTCCCAACCCGCCGCGTCGAGAAACATGCCGAGTCCCCCGGCATCACGCAGCCGTCGAAGTCCCAGGTGTCCGCGATGGCCAAGCACCTGGACAAGCAGGCCGCCGCCTTCCGCAACCGGCCACTGGAGGCCGGACCCTACTCTTTCGTCTGGGTCCACGCGCTGAACGGGAAGGTCCGCGAGGGCGCCGCGTCATCAACCACCATGCTCTGATCGCGGTCGGCGTCCACGCCGGCGGACACCGCGAGATCCTGGACGTCGCCACCGCCGAGGACGGCGCCGGCCGGCCGGCATTCCTGCACTCGCTGATCGCTCCGCCGTGATCCGCCTGTTCGGCACGGTCCTGGCCGAGCAGAACGACGAGTGGACCGAGGCCCGCCGCCACATGGGACTCGACCTGCCGACCAAGGCCCGGCCCGCCTCCACCCGATCGAGTCAGAAACCGACGAGACCGCCCTGCCCACCGAACTCACCGCATAGCCTCAGAACGAGATCACCGAGTGGCCGTCGTCGATGGTCGTCGGGTTCACCCCGCACAGGTGCTACCGCTCCGGCGGTCTCCACCCAGACAGCATCCTCGGGCAGCTCTGGCAAGCCGAGTAGGGCTCCGCTCGTTCGCTCTACGAGGCCAACGCCGGACGCAAGAACCCCGCCCCGTCACCCCATCGGACCTGCCGGAGGGCCCGAAACACCCGCGTCGAGGAGGCTCTTTAACCGACGCCCTCTCACTGAAAGCGAGACAGGCCGTGTTGTCCCTGCCCCCCGTCCAGCCCTCCCGCATACGCACCTCCGCCGTGTCCGCCGCGCTTGTCATCGCCGCCTCGACAACCGCGGCCCCGGCGACGGCCCACTCTGCTGACGGCCGGAGCGGACCGAACGCCGGCTCAGGCACCAAGCCCACGATCGTGCTGGTACACGGCGCCTTCTCCGACGGCTCGGTGTGGCGGGGCGTCATGGAACGGCTGCAGCGGTTCGGCTATCCCGTCGTCGCCCCGCCCGACGATCTGCGAGACCTCACTCAGGACGCCGCGCACCTCGCCTCGTTCCTCAGCACTGTCGAGGGCCCGATCGTCTTGGTCGGTCACTCCTACGGAGGAGCAGTGATCACCAACGCCGCGGCACGGGCTTCCAGCGTCCAGGCGCTCGTCTACATCGCGGCCATGGCACTCGACAAGGGCGAGAGTGCGGAGGAGATGGACAGACGGTTCCCCGGCGGCAGCCTCCCGCGGACCGCGCTCGGACCTGTGCCCTATCCGCTGCCCGGCGGCAGCAGTGGCATGGAGTTCTACGTCAAGCCGGACAAGTTCCGTCAGATGCTGGTCGCCGGCGCCCCCGCCCGGACGGCCGACGTGATGGCTGCGTCACAGCGTCCGATCGCGGCCGCCGCGCTTGCCGGGAAGTCTCGGGCGGCAGCGTGGAGGACCATTCCGTCCTGGTACCTGATCCCCACCCGCGACAGGGCCATCCCGCCGGCCGCCGAACGCTTCATGGCCGAGCGCGCCGGCTCCCACACCATCGAGGTGGACGCCCCGCACTTCGCCATGGTCACCCATCCTGGGGCCGTCACGCGGCTGATCCTCGACGCGGCGACCGGCCGGACCGCCCCGACGGGGGCCAGCCTGGCGAAGGCCGCTTCCTCCGGCCGCACGCGGGTCGTCATCGGGGCAGCCAGCACAGCGGCGATGGGCACCACCCTCGTCTTTGCGGCACGCAGGCGCAAGCTCCGGCTTCGCACCGAGGAACAGGGCACCGGGTGACGGGCTCGCCCACCCTGCGGCTCGGCCGAAGGTTCGTCAGACAGGCGGATTCGTCCGAGGACCAGGCCCGGTGCGCCGGGCGCGCTTTACGCTTCCGTGAGGTTGCGGAGGGTCGTTCGGTGGTCCGATGCGGGGCCGCGCATACGAAGGCGATCTGCGGCAGTGGTGTCGCAGTCGGTCAGTCCGCGCTGCTCCGGCGGGCGGCGAGGCCGATACGTGCCCGTCCCGCGCGCCAGGCGTGTTCGGTCAGCAGCACGGTGGCGGCGGTGGCCAGGCACACGGCCCATTGAGCGGGCTCCAGGGGGACGGTGTCGAAGACGCTCCGGGCGAAAGGTGCCTGGACGGCGATGACCTGGAGGGTGAGGACGGCGGCCAGGCAGATCCACAGGGTGCGGTTGTGCAGTTGGTGGCGGCCCAGGACGGGGCCGTCCTCGTTGCGTGCGGCCAGGGCGTTGAAGAGCTGGTAGAGGACGAAGGTGGTGAAGGCCATGGTGGCGGCCGTCGCGGTGTCGGTGAGATGACGGGCGGCGGCGAAGACGGCCACGGTGCCGGTGGCCATGAGGGCGCCGGCCCGGGTGATGGCGGTCAGGCGGCGCGCGTTGAGGAGGCGTTCACCGGGCGGACGGGGCGGGCGGTGCATGACGTCGTCCCGCGGGGGGTCGATGCCCAGGGCCATGGCGGGCGGCCCGTCCATGATGATGTTGACCCACAGCAGCTGGATCGCGGACATGGGTGCGGGCAGTCCGGCCAGCACGGTGGCGAGCAGGGTGAGGATGGCGCCGATGTTGGTGGACAGCTGGAAGCGGACGAAGGTGACGATGTTGTCGTAGATGGAGCGGCCTTCGCGTATCGCGCGGACGACGGTGGAGAAGTCGTCGTCGGTGAGCACCATGTCGGCGGCCTCTTTGGCGACGTCGGTGCCGGTGATGCCCATGGCGACGCCGATGTGGGCGGCACGCAGGGCGGCGGCGTCGTTGACACCGTCGCCGGTCATGGCCACGATGTGGCCGCGCCGGGAGAGGGCGCGCACGATGGTGACCTTGTGCTCGGGGGCGACGCGGGCGAAGACGCCGATGTCCTCGATGCGGCCGGCGAGGTCCTGCTCGCTCATCCGGGCCAGATCGGTGCCGGTGACGGCGTCGCCGGTGATGCCGAGTTCGCGTGCGACGGCGGCGGCGGTGTCGGCGTGATCCCCCGTGATCATCTTGACGGTGACCCCGGCGGCCTGGGCGAGGGCGACGGCGTCGCGGGCCTGGGGGCGGGGTGGGTCGGCGATTCCGGCGATAGCGGTGAGGGTCAGCCCCGTCACCTCGTCCGGGTCGGGCCGGTCGGTGGTGGTGGTGACGGTGGCGGTGGCGGCGCCGAGGACGCGCAGGCCCCGACTGCCCATCCGCCCGGCGGCATCGGTGACCTCACGGCGGCGCTCTGCGGTGAGGGGGGCGGGACCGTTGTCGGTCAGGACGTGGGTGCAGCGGTCCAGCAGGACGTCGACGGCGCCCTTGGCGTGGATGCGGGTGGATCCGCCGGCATCGGTGTGGAAGGTGGCCATGTACTTGGCCGCCGGATCGAAGGGCACCTCGCCGGTGCGTGGGGTGCGGGCGCGCAGGGTGTCGGCGTCGAGACCGGTCTTGGCGGCGAGCACGATGAGGGCCGCCTCGGTGGGGTCGCCGATGATGCCGCCCGGGGTGAGGCGGGCGTCGTTGCACAGCGCGAACGGCAACACCGTCTCGTGCAGGTCCGGGGCCGGGGCACCGTTGTCGGCGGGGCGTACGGTGCCGGTGGTGCCGTAGCCCTCACCGCTCACCTCGTACCGGCGTCCGGCGGCCCACAGGGTGCGGCAGGTCATCTCGTTCAGGGTCAGGGTGCCGGTCTTGTCACTGCACACCACGGTCGCGGAGCCCAGCGCCTCGACCGAGGCCAGGCGTTTGACGATGGCGCCGCGGCGGGCCATGCGGTAGACGCCGAGGGCCAGGGTGAGGGCGAGGACGGCGGGCAGTCCCTCGGGGATCGCGGCGACCGCCAGGGCCACTGCGCGCAGCGCGAGGCCGGCCAGGTCTTCGCCGCGGACGAGGGCGGCGAGCACGTAGGCGGCCACGGCGACGCCGCTGACGAGGGCCAGGCGCCGGCCGAGGCTGTCCATCTGGACCTGCAGTGGGCTGGGCGGTTCGCTGCCGGTGCGCAGTGCCTCGGCGATGGTGCCGACCTCGGTGCGCATGCCGGTGGCGGTGACGATCATCTCGGCGCGGCCGCGGGTCAAGGCCGTGTTCATGAAGAGCATGCCGGTGCGTTCGGCGACCGGCACGGGCTCGTCGCCGTCGGCTGTGCCGGGCGTGGTCGTCTTGGCGACGGGACGGGATTCTCCCGTGAGAGCGGCCTCGGCGGCCTCGACCGATGCGGCGACCACCAGGCGCCCGTCGGCGGGGACGCGGTCGCCGGATTCGAGGAGGACGACGTCGCCGGGCACCAGGGTGCGGGCCGGCACCGTCTCCACCCTGCCGTCACGGCGCACCCGGGCGGTGGGCACCAGCATCTGGCGCAGTGCTTCCAGGCTGCGCTCGGCGCGGCGTTCTTGCAGGTAACCGATGGTGGCGTTGATGACGAGGACGACGGTGACGACGATGGCGTCCTTGACGTCGCCGATGATTCCGGCGACGACGGCGGCGGCGAGCAGGATGCCGATCAGCCAGCTGCGGAACTGGTCCAGCAGGCGCAGCCACTGCGGCCGGCGGGCCGGTTCGGCCAGTTCGTTGGCTCCCCAGGCGCCGGCCCGCTGCTCGGCGCCCGCCGCGGTCAGGCCCGTCGCCGGGTCCACGTCGAGCAGGCCCGCCACCTCGGTGGCCTCCCGCCGGTAGGCGTCCGCCACCGCTTCCGCAGGTGTGGGTGTGGTGGGGGACGTGGCAGCGGCCGGGGGCTGCTGGGACATGGGTCACTCCTTGCCGCGCACGGCAACGACGGGGCGGTGGGCGTGGTGAGGCAGGGCCTGACCGACCGGACCGGGCGGCAGGCCGGTGAAGCCGCCGCGGCCCCCGGCTCCGGCCGACACCGGCTGCGCTTCCCGGCCGGCGTCGACCAGGGCGGGGCGGATCCGGGAGCGCACCAGGCGCCGCTCCACCGTGACGTGCGGACAGACCTCCTGCCAGCAGGTCGCCGTCTCGTCCCGCAGGGGCTGCTCGGCCTCGCGGAGGTGGTCGCTGTCCGCCACCACGGCGGTCAGGGGGTCACCGGGCCCTTCGTAGGCGCAGCTCCAGGTGTTCCCCACGTGCAGCGCCACCAGTGGCGTCTTGCGCGGTGCGGTCTCGGCGAACGCGAACCGCACCGCCGCCTCGCCCGCTCCGGAGCCGTCCACGGCCGGCAGCACCGGACCGGCCGGAGCCGGGCGTCCACGCACCACCATCAGCGGGCGGTGACCGTGGGCGGCCAGCTGCACCGCGGTGGAACCGAGCAGCAGCCCGGCGAAGGCGGAAAGGCCCCGGCTGCCGACCACCGCCGCCGGGCGTGACTCGATCTCCAACACGTCGAACGCCTCACCGGCCGCCACGGAACGGGTGGTCTCGATGTCCGGTGCCACCGCGTGCGCCCGTTCCTCGGCGCGGGCCGGTGCCCCGTGCACCATCGGCTCCAGGCCGTGGGCGGCCGCGTTCCACGGAGCCGCATCGGACGGCAGATGCGATGGAGGACGGCGGAAGCGGAAAGCGTGCACGATGCGCAGCGGCACCTCTCGCAGGTGCGCCTCACGGGCCGCGGGCTCGGCCGCGCCCAGGCTGGAGGCGGGACCGTCCACCCCGACGATCAGCGGGTCACTCATCGCGCGCTCCCGTCCCGGAAGGCCACCGGCGAGCGGCCGTTCCACCTCCCAGCCTCGGCGCCGCCGCCCACCGCGGCCAGGGGCCATCAGGCCGCCCGAGGGGCCGCTCGGCCCCGCCGAGATCCCCCGAAGACCGGGACACCGGCATCAACCCGTACGGATCAGGCCGGGCCCTGGCGCCAGTGCTCGAGTACCCGTGGGCGCCTGCCGAATATCCGTGCACGGCGGGCCGCCGGTACGGGGTTCGGTTCGCACAGGTTCCGGATTCATGACTGACGGGCGATTGTGCGTGGACGTCACGATCGGGCACCCCGACAGCCTGGCTGACCGGCCCCAGCAGCGGCCCGGCGAACCCGCCCATGCCCCCGGGACCCGTCGACCACGAGCTCCGCGGCAGGCGACTGCGCCTCCAGCACCGTCAACGGCTCCCCCGTCACCACCGCGTGGGAGACATCCGCCCCCGGTGCCACCGGCTCGGCGCGCGCCACGGCCTCACCGTTTTCGGCAGGTGAATGAGAGCCACTCGGGCAGTGGGGTCGAGAGCCGCGTTGCTCCGTCCGTGGTCCGGACAGGCCGATGTTCCCCGGGTCCCCCTCGGGCCGCGTCCCTGACAGGCACGGCTCGTGAGGGCCCGGCTTCGTGTGGCCGCGGTCGAGCGCGTGGCAGTCGGCCGGGCCGCGGGGTCCGTACCGTGTCGGTTCCGTCAGTGGTGGTGCGGGGTGTGGCTTCACTCCATGGTGGCGAGGTGGTCGGCGGCGCCGCCGCGCCACTCGATCAGGAAGAGCGTCGCGTCGTCGCTGGTGATGCCGCCCCGTTCCTGCTTCAGGACGTGGGACAGGGAGCGCACCACCGCGCGCACGCCTTCCTCGGTGTGCTCGATGCGCCTGACCCAGTCGATGAGTTGTTCCACGCCGAACTGCTCACCACCGGCTCCGCGCTCTTCGATGAGGCCGTCGGTGAAGCACAGCACCCGGTCGCCACGTTGGAGTGTCTGCTCGCTGACCCGGGGCTCGTCGCCGCCGAAGCCGACCGGCAGGGTGGTGGGGCTGTGCAGTTGCTGGACGACCTCGTGATCGCGGATCAGCAGCGGCGCGGGATGGCCCGCGTTGACCCAGCGCAGGTGGCCCGTGGTGATGTCCAGGCGCATCATCTGCGCGGTGACGAAGTGGTCGGGCCCGAACTGCTCGGCGATGGCCCGGTCCATAAACGCGTAGATCTCGGACAGGCCGATGCCTGCGCGTCGGGCGTGCCGGTAGGCGCCGACGGCGATCGTCGCCATCGTGGCGGCGTCCAGGCCGTGGCCCATCGCGTCGACAATGGCCAGGTGCAGGATGTCGTCGTTGAGGGCGTAGTCGAAGCTGTCGCCGGCGACGTGGTAGGCGGGCTCGAGGATGCCGGCGAGCGCGGCCTGCGGGACGGACATCGCCAGCGGCGGCAGCAGGGACCACTGGATCTCCGCGGCCACGCTCATCGGCTCGCGGCGCCGGGCCAGGAAGAACTGGTCTGTGTAGTGGTGCTTGGTGACCAGCATGTCGGCGACCAGGCCGGCCAGGCGGCGCAGCAGCCGCCGGTCGTCGTCATCGACGGCGTCCAGGGTCAGGGCGAGCACGCCCACCTGGTCGCTTCCGTCCAGCAACGGCAGGAACATCCGGATGCCGCCGGGCTGCTGCACCTCGACGGGGCTGGCACGCAGGAAGGCGGTGCCGGCGTGGGAGTCACCGATCGGCTCGGGCTCGCCGACGACCAGCCGCCTGCCGGGCAGCGGCACCAGATGCAGCTGCCCGTAGTCCTGCAAGAGGATCGAGACGTCCCGGCCACCGACGTGGCTCACCTCCTCCGCGACCAGAGGGGCGATCAGCTGCGGCGGCATTTCGTGCGCGCGGTCCAGCAGCACGCCCAGCAGCCGCTCACCGAAGCCCTCCGACCGGTCCACCACGCCCCTGTCCGGCTGCCGTTCGCCTTCCGCCATAACCATGCCCTTCCATCCCGCCGGCCTCGTGTCGCACGACGGAGGTGCGATTCACCCGGGTGATGCGGTGTTCGGCTGCGCGGGACCGGGCCGGGCTCCTCCGTTCACTCCCAGTCCGCGCACCAGCGCCGCAAGAAGTCCGTCTCGCGCGCTGCTCCACGGCCGGGAGTGCCCTGCCCCCACCGAGAGCATTTCGCGCAACGCGGCCACGGCGGTGCCGTTCCCTGCGAATGACGACAACGGGCAGCCGAGAACCGCCCGGGACGGGATCGCCTGATGGACGTCCTGAAAACGGGCGCTGCAACGCCCTGGAACTGGAGGCTGCCCGCGCTCGTCGGCTCACTGGACCCGGGCTTGGGCATTGTCACCCGTGTCACCGTGGACACCGCCACCCGGCCTGACGCCCCGCACAGGGTCATGGCACCTGGCCACGTGATCGAGGTGGCCCCGGCGGACCCGCCGGCTGCTGACAGCTGCCGCCGATCACCACAACCCGCTGACGGCCTCGCGCATGCCGGCGCCGGCAGAGACCAGCTTCCTTCTCGGGGTAGCCACCTGCGAGCCGGAGGAAGGGCACGGAACCGTCTGAGAGCCGTCACGGACGGGCGACCCACGCAAGCCGACCGGTACGGCCGTCGACGATCCCTATCGCCGCTGTCGAAGATCAACCGGAGACCTCTTCATGAACCGCGGGGACCCGTTCGGTCCCGACCACGTGGCAGCCCAGATGATGCGGCTGAACACAACGACGGTCATGTCCGAGGGGTCAACGCCGGTCACCCGCCGCCGCCCGTACTCGTCCATGACCACCGTGTCGTGCGTGGCTGCCAGAGCCGCACCACCACGACGGCCGGTTCGACGGCGGGCCGGGCCGAGGCGCCCGTCAGTTCGAGAGTCCCCGTCCGCTTCCGGTGTCGATGAGAATCCGTTCCGCCTGAGTGACGTTGTCGGCCCGGACGGCCTGGGCCATCGCGGCGTGTGCGGCCTCGGGTGTCGCGTCCGGTGGGACCAGGAGCAGCGAGAAGTGGTCCTGGTCGCCTCTGGTGACCAGAACGGTGTCGTCACCGACCGGGAAGGAGTCGATGTGCACCAAACAGTCGTCGACGATCATCCGGGTCGGGAGTCCTTCCCAGGCCCCGGCGTCCAGCCCGACGCGGGCGATGGGGCCGAGGTGCTCGATGAGGGCCTTCAGCAGGGCGGGCAGCTCGGCGCCGATATCGCGCGACCGAGGCCACCACGCACCGTCGAGGATGCCCTCACGCGACTCCGTCGTTTCCAGCCGAAGCAGTGCGTACCCCGGCCGCATGGCCTGATGAACGCCACTCGGCAGATGCCGGGAACCAGGGGGTGTATCGGAACCGATCATGGGGCACCGCCCGTGTTTCGAGGTTCGGTGCGAACCGGGATTCGACTACCACGCTACTCCTGGTGTCGCCGAGCGCCGGTGTCTCAGGGGCTCGCCCTGACTCCCGCTGCCCGATTCGGGGAGCAGGGACGACAGGCGCGGGCATAGGCTTCAGGAGAGGGGCGTACGTGGAAGCGCGGCGGCACCCGGATCCCGGACGATCCCAGCAGCAACCCCTCGCAGGTGCTCGGCGCCGCCGCCCGCAGGTGGGAGGTTCGCCATGGATCACGAACCATTGCCCTCTGCGGGCCATGCCGAGGTACGTATCGTCGCAGCAACGCCGGATGTCGCTCGTCGCGTCGCCCAAGTACTTCGGTACTGCTTTGCCTCGACCGAGCAGCGCAGCTACCCCGCCGGCCGCGGAGGGGCGACCCGTCTGCATCTCACCATCGACACCACGCACATCGCGCAGCCCGCACAATCGTGGCTGGCCTCCAGCGAATCGACCTTCGACGATCATGATCCCGCGGACGAGGTGTGACCCGACCGGGAAAGCCGCGATGCCCCGCCACCCACCAGCGTCCGCACCGTCGGCTACGAGCCCGAGAGCGACAGCCATGACGACACTCCGTGAACGCAAGACGTACCGCATGGCGGTTCTCCAGTCTCTGTACGGAGCCGCCGAACGCAATCGACCTGAGGTCAGTGGGGCGACACTCCGCGACGAGCTGCGTCTCCCCGATGAGGACCTCTCCGCGGCCTGCTCATACCTGGTCGGCGAGGGCCTGATCACCGTCGACTGGACATCCCACAAGACCCCCGCCACCGTCTCGCTGACACATGAGGGCATCCGGTTCATGGAGGAGGAGGAAGAGTCGGCTGCGCCTGCCCAGGATGACTAGTGCCGCATCAGGCCACGTTCGCCCTGTTGACTACTTGGCGTAGGCGTTCATCGGAGGCGTGCTTGTTCCGCCAGATGATGTAGCGGCGGATCATGCTGCCCTGCTCCTTGTGGCTGGCATGGTCGGTGCCGTCCAGTGCGAAGTAGCGCAGGGCGGTGAACTGGGCCTCGATACGGTTGAGCCAGGAGCTGTTGGTCGGCGTGTAGGCGAACTCGACGTTGTTGGCCGCAGCCCAGTCGCCGACCCGGCTGTCCTTCTTCGTGGTCAGGTGCGGGAAGAAGTTGTCGAGTACGATCGCGATGCGGATCTCGGGCGGGTGGAGAGTGCGCAGGTAGCGGCAGAACTCGAGGAACCTCGTCCGGTTCTTCTTCCGCTTGATGTGGCCGTAGAGCTTGTCCTTGGCCAGGTCGTAGGCGGCGAACAGGTGCCTGACCCCGTGCGGGCGGGTGTAGGTCGCCCGCCTGCGGGGCCAGGGTTCCCGGTCGGGGTCCTTGTGCCGTCCGCCGCGCTCGGCCCATTGTCGCCCGGGGTGAGGCTGCAGGTTGAGCGGGCCGAACTCGTCCAGGCATAAGACGACTTCGGGTTCGCCGTCCTCGGGTATGACCTCGCCGTCGGCGATCGCGTAGAGGTGCTCGACGCGGGCCTTCTTGGCCGCGTAGTCCGGGTCGCGGGAGGTCTTCCAGGTCTCTATGCGTTGAAACGAGACGCCCTCCTCGCGGAGCAGTGCCCGCAGGCCCTCATGGCTGATGTCGTCGACCACCCCCTCGGCGACCAGGAAGTCGGCCAGCTTGGCCAGGCTCCAGGTCGAGAACGGCAGGCCGTGCTCAGCCGGCCTGGACTTGGCGATCTTCTTGATCTCCCGGCGTTCCGGGAGGGTGAAGGTTCTGGGCCGGCCACCCTTGTACTTGGGGGTAGAGCGAGTCGAAGCCGTCGGCGTTGAAGTTGTGGATCACGTCCCGGACCCGGTCCGCACTGGTGAACGTCACCTCGGCGATCTTTGGCACGGAAATGCCCTGCGCGGACAGCAGCACCATCTGGGCTCGCCGCCAGGTCACCACCGATCCAGTACCCCTGCGGATGATCCGCAGCAGTCTTCGGCCCTCGTCGTCATCGATCTCCCGTACCTGCACGACGTTTCCTCAGCTCGGCAAGCCATGTCCGTACCTGTTCGTCGTCGTGCAGGTGGTCGCCGCCCTCACCCGTGGTGACCTGGCACTCATGCCCTGAGCTCGGGCATCAACCGACACTGGGAACCTCTTGCTCCTTGCTCAGCAAGATCCCGCGTGGTCCGAAACCGGACGCAGAGTAGAAGCCGACGGCGTCCTCGTTTGGAGCGAAGATGCCGGCGTAGATGATCGAGATACCGCGGTCTGCCGCAGATCGCTCCGCTGCTGCGACCAAAGTTGACCCCACGCCGCAGCCACGATGTCCGTCCAAGACCACGGTGTGGATCTCGGCCGCGCGACGGGGCACCAGGATCTGGTGATCTGGGGGCTCTGCCAGCAGGACCAGCTCTGCCATTCCCACCACCTCGCCCGCCACCTCTGCGACCGAGATCAGTACCTCGGATCCGTCAGCGAGTACCTCCTCGAAGTGCCTCCGCACCGCTTCGGCATCGGGAACCCGATAGATGTCGGGTGCGAGCTGGATGTGCCGTTCGGCATTGGCCACGCGCAGACGGACAAGAGCGGGCACGTCCCTGCTTCTGGCGGGCCGGACCAAGATCGACATGAGCTAGAGCTTCCCACCGGATCGATCTGGTAGCAAGGTGCCCACCAACTCACGTAGGGGCAAACGTTGCCTTGATGCGGCACTAGTGCCCGATCACTCCCCGCTCAGTCTCCCGAGCGCCGTTGGGGAGCCGACCTGCTCACCAAGCTCCCTCCGCACCAGCGATGCTGCTCCTGCGGGTGGGTGTGGCGTGCGCGGGGTGCTCACATCCCGTACGCCGTCGGCCCAGGCGGAGCCGGGCAGTCGCTGCCGGTGGCGTCCAGGTCGTTCGCACAGTGGCACGCTCCCCCAGGACCTGGGTGCGTTTCCCCCTGAGGCCGCATAGCCTCTGCTGGCCCGCACAGTTGTCGGGCGGGGTTCGAGGGAGGGACGCCGGTGCGGCGGCGAAGAGCGATCAGCAGGCTGAGGGACGCGGCTTGGGTGTCGGCACCAGTCGGGTTGGCCCTCCTGGCAGGGACCGTCGTGTATACCCTCGCGAACTACAGGATGGCCACCGTCATGGGCGACTCCATGAGACCGACGTACCGCCAGGGCGATCAGCTGTTCATCGAGCGGATCGACGCGAGCGAGATACGCCGGGGCGATGTCCTGCTCATCGACGCACCCGAGCACTACCAGGGGAGGCCGATGCTGCGGCGGGTCATCGGATTGGGCGGCGATCACGTGGCGGGCGAGGGGAACCGGGTCACGGTGAACGGCAGGC
The DNA here is from genome assembly GCF_055632315.1 of Streptomyces sp. PSU-S4-23. Classification (NCBI taxonomy): domain Bacteria; kingdom Bacillati; phylum Actinomycetota; class Actinomycetes; order Kitasatosporales; family Streptomycetaceae; genus Streptomyces; species Streptomyces sp. PSU-S4-23. The sequence goes on from NZ_JBVMUU010000002.1 coordinate 3,802,630, forward strand.
CGGTCGACGAGCCGTATGTGGGGGACGGCGAAGAGGACCTGACGGTCAGCCCGTACGACGTGAAGGTGCCGGACGGGCGGTTGTTCCTGCTGGGGGACCATCGGGCGAACGCCAACGACTCACGTTTCCACCTCAGCGAGCAGTCAGGCAGCGTCGCGGCCTCCGGAGTGCAGGGGCGAGTGGTGGAGGACTCCGCCGTGCCGACGGTGTTGGTGACGCTTGGGGGCCTCGGGATCGTGCTGACCCTCGCCGGTATCGGAGGCTACGCAGTCAGACGGCGTGCCGGGAGGTCGCTCCCGGCCGTGGCGCCATGGCCTGTGGGCTGAGCCCGGCAGATGCCCCGGCCTCCACATGGGAGGCCGGCAAGAGCCTTTGAGGCTCGGGGACGCCGACTTCTGGCGTGAAGCGGCCGAACGCCTTGTGGCCCCCGGTGCCACCCCGGTGGCCGGGGGCCGCCGCCAGCCACGTCGGGACGAAGAGGCCGCTGGGTTCACAACCCCGCCACCGCAACGCGGTTCTCAGCCGGAACCGGCGACGACCTGCCCGATGACGGAGAAGCGCTGCTCGCACTCCGGGCAGGTCGCCTCACCGAAGGCATACGTCAGGGCGCGGGGGTCGGCCGGGGCCTGACCGTCCCGCCCCTCGGCGGCACGTTCCAGCAGGGCCCTCAGACGGTCGGGATCGGCGTCGTCCGCGCGGGGAACAGCAGAACTCGTCGTCATCTGCGGCATCCAAGCAGACATCAGCGGGGCCTGGCGGCCGTCACCGGCCACGATGGCGAGCGGAGCGCCGCCCGGTCGTGATCAGGATGTGGTCTTCGGCTGCGGCCCGCCGCCCTGGGCGCGCAGTTGCTCATTGATGCGCTGGGCTTCTTCGAGCTGGTCTTCGAGGATGACGATGCGGCAGGCGGCCTCGATGGGGGTGCCCCGGTCGACGAGTTCGCGGGCGCGGGCGGCGATGCGGAGCTGGTAGCGGGAGTAGCGGCGGTGGCCGCCTTCGGAGCGCAGGGGGGTGATCAGGCGGTGTTCACCGAGGGTGCGGAGGAAGGCGGGGGTGGTGCCGAGCATCGCGGCGGCCCGGCCCATGGTGTAGGCGGGGTAGTCGTCGTCATCGAGAGGGGTGACGGGACGGGTACTGCTAGGGGGCATAGGCCTCTTCTTCCAGGGGACGCGTCGGGGGGCCCGGATGCCGTACCGGCACCCGGGCCCCGAGCTTTCAACACCATCTACCGGCGAACTGCGCCGGCCTTCTTTGTCCGCAGGTTCCGCCTGGGAGGGCGGGGCTGCGGGGATCGCGGTTGCGTGACCGGGGACCACCTTCCAATCCGGGGCCTGCGGTACCCGGGCGGACTTCTTCCTCGCCCGGGCGATCCTGATGGCGTTCTGCTCCTTACCTTCGGTTACTCGGTTGTACTGCTGGATACCGCGGGTACTGCTCGCGGCCCCGAGGGGCCGTTTTCTGCTTGACCTGCTTGAACTGCTTGACCTGCTTGCACGGCAGTTTCGTATCTGTCGTGCCCTCTTCGACTTCCTGGGTACGACAAGAACGTTAGCCCCATGACGAGCCAATGTCTACTGCCGTCATGACAGATTTGCTTCGAGGGCGATCTACGGGATTCTGTTGCACATGCATGCGGAAGAGTGCCCGTCCTCGGCGTGGGCGCCCCTCACGGTGAGCGCCGTGGCGGCATCCGGGGCTGCCGTCGTGCCTGTGCTGGTCAGGGGCGTCAAGCTGCAGGCCGGACGGTTGCGGCGCATGGTGGTGCCATGGACGAGCAGCCTCCTGTGGTCGTGTTCCCGCCGTCGACCGACGGCGGGCGGCAGGTGACGATCCACGGCAAGCGCGTGGGCGTCGCCCACAGCCTCTTCGATGTGTTCGAGCTGCTCCACGACGCCGGACTGCCCTCGGAGGACCGCGCCATCGACGACCCGGAGCTGATCGAGTGGCGTGGCGGCGGGCCGTACGACTGGAGCGACACCGCGTAGAGGCCGCAGAGCGGTCGCGGCGGCCGGGCCGCCCGGCCGTGCCCGTCGGCCTCCCTCCATGGAGTCGGATTCCGGAGGTGTCCGGTTCCCGGGTCCCCTCCCGGGACCGAAGCACCGGAAGCGGGTGGCGCAGCACGACAGCACACGGGCCGGCCACCGCGCCCCGGCGGCCCGGCCCGGCCGTGCGTCCCCTCGCACCGCCTCGGGTATCTCCCGGACAGTCCCCACGGCGACCGGTCCGGACACCGGCGCGCCGCATCCACTGGAGGTGGAGAAGCATGGCCGACATCGGCGGGCTGGAGCCCGTGGCAACCTTCTGCGGAAACTGCAACTGCGGCTGTCCCCAACTGTTCGTCGACCCGAACGCCCCGGCCGACCGCCGGATCGTGCTGACCGACGACTTCGGTCAGCGTGTCCAGATGAGCGCCGACCAGTTCTCCTCGCTCGTCGACGACGCCAAGAACGGCAGGCTGGACGGCGTCGCCCTGCCCTGACAGGCGGCGGACGGGCCGGGAGCCGTAGACCGGTGGCAGCGTGTCCGTGCCTCGCCGTCACCGTCCCAGCGTCAGCGGGATCGTGTCGACGATCACCGGCCGTCCGTCCTTGGGAGAGTCGTACGAGGCGATCAGCCGGCCCGTGCCGGTGTGCGCGGTCCGGTACGGGACCGTCACGTCGAAGGTGCCGCGGGTGCCGGTGCCGGAGGTCGCCGTCACATACGGGTAGGCGACCGTCGTCCCGGCGGCGTCCCTGAGCCTCAGGCGGAACGTCGCCTCGAACGTGTTGGCGCTGCCCCACACCCGGACCGGGCTGTGGACGGTGTGGCCGATCAGCGGCGACTCCACGAGGACGGCGGGGGTCAGATCCTCGAAGTCGGCCCGGCCGACCGGCTGGTGCACATCGACCCCCTCCCCGCCCAGCGCGGTGACGGGTTTGCCGTCGAGTTCGAACGCCACCTTCCGGATGGACGGGAACTGGGTGGCGGTGAAGACGACCTGGGCGATCCGTGCCCGCATGGAGAGGCTGCCGCCGCCGTCGTCGTAGCGCCCGGAGAGATCGACCGTGGCGACCTTGCCGCGCACGGCGACGGAGTTCAGCGTGGTGCCGCGGGGGATCGCCGTGGTGCGCTCGTACCGCTTCTCAAAGGTGGTGGGCCCGGCCAGCAGTGCGCGGAGGGCTCCCGCGGCCGTGCTCGGGGAGGCCGCGCTGCGCGGCGCGGGCGACACATGCTCCCCGTGCAGGAAGTAGGCCGAGACCCGCACCTGGCGGGGCGCCCTCCCGGCGGGCGTGGTGGTCGGGGTGGCCCCGGTGGACGGGGTGCCTGGGGTCCCCTTCTGCGAGCCGCCGCCGTCGCCCGGCGTCTGCGATGTGCCGCCGCTCGTGCCGTCGGTGGTGGCGGGCGAGGTGTCCGGCCCGGTGCCGGCCGTGCCCCCGTTCCCGCCCCCGCAGCCGGCCGCCAGCGAGGCGACGAGCAGGGCGACGGTGGCGAGGGCGGCTGGACGGCGCGGGTGCGTGCCGGTCCGTCCGGCGGACGTGCTGGCGTTCATGGCGGCCTCCTCCGACACCACCAGCCAACGCCCGCACCGGCTGGCTTCCCAGGGGTCGTCCGGCCCGGACCGGAGGTCCGTACGGCACCGGTGTGACGGCGCGCCGACAGGCCCGGGTCGCGGCCCCTCTTCCGCCGTGCCCGGCGGCGCGGTGCCACGACGCGCGAGTGCGGGCGAAGAACGGTAGAAGTGGGGAGAGGGCCGACGCGGCAGGCCCGGCCTCCGGGCCTCGTGGGCCCGGTGGCGTCATCCCGCGGCCCGGGCTTCCGCGGGGGAAGAATGGGCGATGATCGACATGCACGGTGCCAGCACACCCGGCAACGGCTCCGGCATGCCCCCGGACCCGGCGGACCCGGCGACGGCGGTCGTGGACGCCCGGGGGATCGTGACGGCGTGGAGCGCGGGCGCCGAGCGGCTGCTCGGCTACCCGTACCAGGAGGTCGTCGGGCACCCCGTGATCGATCTGCTCGGTTCGGACGCAGACGTCGCGAAGGGGTATCCCGCGGCTCTCGACGGCCGCGGCGGGACGACCCCGCTGCGGCACCGGGACGGCCGGCGCGTGGAGGTGCGGCTGCGGGCGTATCCGTCGTTCGACGGCGAGGGCAGGGCGCAGCGCCTCATCGTGGTCACGGCGCCGAAGCAGCCGCCGGACCCGGCGGCGGCGGGGGAGGCGTTCACGCAGTGCCACCTGCCCCTGATGGTGTACGACCGCGAACTGCGGGTCGTGCGGGCGAGCGCCGGTGCCACCCGCGAGCTCGGCCTCACCGAGGAGCAGATGCGTGGCCGGCGTGTCACCGACGTCCTGCCGCCCCACATGTGCCGGAGGGTCGAGGAGGGCATGCGCCGGGTGTTCGAGTCGGGGCAGCCCGAGGAGTTCCAGCTGCGGGGCAGCGCCCGGCCGGCGGCGCTGCCGAGGATCTGGGCCGTCACCGTGGCCCCGGTCACGACATCGGCCGGTCAGGTGCCCCACGTGCAGCTCTCAGCACTCGACGTCACCGCCGAGTACTGGGCCCGGGAGCGGCTGGCCCTGCTGAACGACGTCGGTACGCAGGTGGGCAGCACCCTGGACGTGATGCACACGGCCCAGGAGATGGCCGATGTGATGGTGGCCCGGCTCGCCGACTTCGTCACCATCGACCTGCTGGACTCCCTGTTCCGCGGGGTCGAGCCGGTGCCGTCCGCCTCGGGCACCGTCGCCCTGCGCCGCGCCGCGCAGCAGTCCGTCCTGCCCGGTGCGCCCGAGGCGGTGATCCAGCCGGGGGACGTGGACTACTACCCGGAGTCGGCACCCCCCGCCCGCGTCCTGGCCACCGGCCGGCCCTCGCTGCACCGCACGCTGGACGAGGCCATCAGGAGCTGGCAGGTCGCCGACCCCGAGCGGGCCGGGGTGGTCTGGCGGTTCGGAATCCACTCGATCATGGTCATTCCGCTGCGTGCCCGCGGCATCACTCTCGGCGTGTCGGTCATCGTCCGCCATCAGCGTCCCGAGCCCTTCGAGGACGACGATCTGCTGCTCGCCCAGGAGATCGGCGCACGCGCCGCCGTGGCCGTGGACAACGCCCGCCGGTACACCCTCGAACGCAACACGGCCCTGGCCCTGCAGCGCAGCCTGCTCCCCCGCCGGCTGGCCGCGCAGGACGCGGTCGAGGTCACGTACCGCTATCTGCCCGCCCGCACCCGGGCCGGCCTCGGGGGCGACTGGTTCGATGTGATCCCGCTGTCCGGCGCCCGGGTCGCGCTGGTCGTCGGGGACGTGGTGGGCCACGGCCTGCGCGCCACCGCCACCATGGGACGTCTGCGGACGGCGGTGCGCACCCTGGCGGACGTCGACCTCCCCACGGAGGAGCTCCTCGTCCACCTCGACGACCTGATCACCCATCTGGCGGCGGAGGAGGAGCCCACCGCGGAGCCCGAGGCCGACATCGAGGTCTCCACCGACCTCATCGCCACCTGCCTGTACGTCGTCTACGACCCGGTCTCGCGCCGCTGCACGGCCGCCAGCGCGGGCCATCCGCCGCCCGCCGTCGTCACGCCGGACGGCACGGCCGACTTCGTCGAGGTCTCGCCCGGTCCTCCGCTGGGCGTGGGCGGTCTGCCCTTCGAGGCGGTCGAGTGGGAACTGCCCCAGGGCAGTCTGCTCGCCCTCTACACGGACGGCCTCATCGAGGGGACCAAGCACGACCTCGGCAAGGGGCTCGCGCTGCTGCGCCGGTCCCTGGAAGAGCCCGCCGCCTCGCTGGAGGACGTCTGCGACAACCTGATCCGCGATCTGCTCCCGGCGCAGCCCCAGGACGACGTCGCCCTGCTCGTCGCCCGTACCCGGGCCCTGGACACCGGCCAGGTCGCCACCTGGGACCTGCCGTCCGACCCGGCCGCGGTGGCCCGCGCCCGGGCGGAGGCCCTGGACCGGCTGTCGGGGTGGGGACTGCAGGAGGTGGCCTTCACCGCCGAACTGGTGGTCAGCGAACTGGTCACCAACGCCATCCGGTACGGCCAGCCCCCCATCCAGCTACGGCTGATCCATGATGCCGCGCTCATCTGCGAGGTCTCCGACACCAGCAGCAGCGCCCCGCATCTGCGGCGGGCCCGCACCTTCGACGAGGGCGGCCGCGGGCTGCTGCTCGTCGCGCAGTTCGCCGAGCGCTGGGGAACGCGCCACCACGCGGCCGGGAAGACGATCTGGGCGGAGATCGAGATACCCCGCACACGGAGGTGACGGCGACCGGGAGGGCCGTGACCGCAACCGGGACCGTGGTGACCACGGCCCGGCCGGCATGACGGCTCCGGGCGCCTCCGGATGTCTGCGGATGTCTGCGGATGTCTGCGGGTGTCTGCGGGCCCCCCGGGTGTTTTCGGGCGCCTCCGGGTGTCTGCGGGCGCCTCCGGGTGTCTGTGGTGTCCCCAGGCGCCTCCGGTACCTCCGGGTGGTGTCTCCCGGCGCCGGTGGGCCCTCCGGGTGGTGTCTCCCGGCGCCGGTGGGCCCTCCTCTTCTTGACGAACTCCTGACGCCCCGGCCGCATCCGCTGATCCTTCCCGCGGTGTCCACTTGGTTGTCACTCATCGACACCCTGAGAGGGAAGTGAAGTGCCATGGAAGGCACCGTCGTCGCGGTCGTGCTGGTGGCCGTTCTGGCCCTGCTCGTGTTGCGCAGCGGAATGCGGGTCGTGAACCAGGTCGAACGCGGGGTCGTGTTCCGCTGGGGGAAGGCGCTGCCGCACCACCGGCAGCCGGGCATCACGTTCCTGATCCCGTTCGCCGACCGGATGCGGAAGGTGAACGTGCAGGTGGTGACCCTGCCGATCCCGACCCAGGAGGGCATCACCAGGGACAACGTCTCGGTCAAGGTCGACGCCGTCGTCTACTTCCGGGTCACCGACCCCGTACGGGCCTCGATCGAGGTCCAGGACTACATGTTCGCCGTCGGGCAGGTCGCCCAGTCCTCGCTGCGGTCCATCATCGGCAAGAGCGACCTCGACGACCTGCTGTCCGACCGTGAGCGGCTGCACGAGGGGCTCGCCCTGATGATCGACAGCCCGGCGGCCGGCTGGGGCGTGCACATCGACCGGGTCGAGATCAAGGACGTACAGCTGCCGGAGTCCCTGAAGCGGTCCATGTCCCGGCAGGCCGAGGCGGAGCGCGAGCGGCGGGCGCGCGTCATCACGGCGGACGGCGAGTTCCAGGCCGCCCAGCAGCTCGCCAACGCCTCCCGCATCATGTCGGACACCCCGGAGGCCATGCAGCTGCGGCTCCTGCAGACGGTCGTGGAGGTGGCGGCGGAGAAGAACTCGACGCTCGTGATGCCGTTCCCGGTGGAACTGCTGCGGTACTTCGACCGCGCGGCCCGCAGTCTCGGCCACGAGGAGGGTGACGGGAAGGCGGCCCCGGCGGCGGGCACGGGCGCTCCCGCCGGTGACCGGGCGGCGGCCGTACCGGGTGCCGCGCACGACCCCCGCCTCGGGGAGGTGCCGGCCCCCGCGCCCCAGCCGCACACCGATCAGGCGTGAGCCCGACGGCGCCCGCCCGGCGAGTGGGCCACCGGGCCGACGCGCGGCGGGCGCCGTCCGCGGTCATGCACGGCGGCCTCGGACGGTCTACTCGGTTCGCCCCGGCGGCGGTTCACCCCGCGACACCGCCTCGGTCCCGGCCGGAGCCCGCGCCCCCGGGCGGTGAACTCCCCTCACTTCGGGGACCGTTCACCCGGACGTCCCGTTCCCCCGTGGCCCCGGGCCCGCCGCCGGGCCCACGGGGCCGGCGGCGGTCCGCCGCCGCCAGCGACAGCGTCACCGCCAGCGACCCCGCCGCCATCACCGTCATCGCCGTTGCCGGCGAGGTGAGTTGGGCCACGGCCCCGGCCAGTGCCGCGCTCACGCCCTGCAGGGTGAGCATGCCCGCCGAGTGCAGTCCGAGGGCGTGACCGCTCAGTTCCTGAGGCGTCAGGGACATCAGACGTTCCTGCTGGATGAGGCTCGCGCTGAACCCGACCGAGGCCAGTGCCGCGCAGGCGGCCGCCACGGGCACGCTGGGGTGCAGGGCGAACGCCAGGTAGGGGGCCGCCAGAAGCAGCAGGAACGGGATGCCGAGGCGGCGGCGCAGGGCGGGCGGAAGCAGTCGGCCGGTCGTGACGTCCCCGACGAACATGCCGAACGCGGCGCACGCGAACAGCGCGCCGGCGCGGTCGGGCGCGTAGGAGACGTACAGCGACTCGCAGCCGACCACCAGGCCGTTCGGGATCCACAGCAGGAGGTACGTGGTCCGGCGCGGCGGTGACGACCACAGCAGCGCGTTGGTGCGCCACGTCCGCGCGACGGACGGACTGCCGGAGTCCCGGGGCGGACGGCGGCTCAGCCCGCATCGGGTGCCGACGGCCCCCACCAGGTACAGCGCCGCCGCCGTCAGCAGGGTTGCGCGCGGGGACAGGACCGCGATCAGGACGCCGCCGGTCGCGTACCCGGTGATCTGCATGAGGCCGTTCATCATGTTGAAGACCGAACGGCCCAGCAGATAGCCGTCCTTGGGCAGGATCTCGTTCAGCAGGCCCCAGCGCACCCCGCCGCCGAGCGACTGGACCAGGCCGAGGAGCAGCAGCAGCGCGAAGACCGCCCCGACCGGCAGGCCGGGCGCGGCCATCGCCGCGGTACCGGCCGCGAACACGCACGCGATGCCCGCCATCGTCGCGCGCGGCGGCAGCCGGTCCGACGCCGACAGCAGCGTGGTCGCGCCCACGACCTGTGCCAGCTGCGGGCCGAACATGCTCACCGCCGAGAGCAGGGGCGAGTCGGTGGCCCGGTACACCAGCGTGCCGAGGGCCGGGCCGCCGAGCGTCGAGGCGGCCGTCTGGAGCGCGGTGGACAGGAAGAGCGGGGTGAACTCGCGGGTGCGGAAGAGGTCGGAGTAGCTGCGCATGCGCGGAGTCTGAGCGGGCGCCCAGGGCGGCCGTTAGTGTTTCGCGTACACGCGAAACGACAGGAGGGGGCTGCGGCCGTGGGCCTGTGGTACGTCAACGCCGACACCCTCGCCGGGAGCCGTTTCGTCCTGTCGCCGCTCGCCGAGGTCTTCGCGAGCCTGAAGCTGCTGCACGCCGGCGCCGCGTCGCATCCCGGGGAGCGTGCATGGCTCGGCGCCCACCTGCCCGGCTACCGCCGGCGACTGGCCGCCGACCCGGTCACCGCGCTGCTCGTCCGCAGCGGGCTCGGCCGGGAGTGGATCGCCGACTTCCTCACGCCCACCCCGGGGGACGAGGAGAGCTTCGAGGAGGGCGTGGAGCGGGTCCGCGCGGCCTGCCCCGCCGAAGCCCGCGCCCACCTCACCGTGTCGCTGCGCGGCCCGCTCCCCGCCCGGCTCGACCGCGACGACCTGCCCGCACGCGCCGCGGACCTGCTGACCTACGTGTGGGCGGAGGCCGTGTCGCCGTACTGGGACCGGCGGCGGCGCGTCCTGGAGGCCGATGTGGTCGCCCGGACGGCGCGGCTCGGCCGGGGCGGCTGGGCGGCCGCGCTGGACACCCTGCGGCCGGGCCGGACGCGCTGGCTCGGCGGGAACCGGCTCCAGGTCAACCTGCACGAGTACCCGCCGCGTGAGATCTCCGGGGCCGAACTGGTCTTCGTCCCCGTCACCCCGCAGACCGGGTGGGTGTCCTGGGAGGAACCCGACCGGTACGCGGTCGTCTATCCGTGCGCGGGCGCGCTGGCCCACGGTCCGCAGACGGCGGTGCCGACGAGCCTCGGCTCGCTGCTCGGGCCGGCGCGGGCGCGGGTCCTCGTCCTGCTCGACTCTCCCATGAGCACCAGCCACTTGGTCGCCGTGACGGGGCAGGGGCTCGGCTCGGTGGGGCGGCATCTGAAAGTGCTGCTGGAGGCGCGGCTGGTGGAACGCCGGCGGGCGGGGCGGTCGGTGCTGTACTCCCGTACGGCGGCCGGTGAGGTGCTGGTGACGGCACAGCGGGGCTGACGGTCCGTCATGGCCCTCATGCGCCGGGGGCGCCGCGACTGTCGCGGCGGGTTAGCATCCGCTCCATGACGACTACGGACAACAGCGCGGGCCCGGTCCTCGATGTGGAGATCGGCGCCTTGCAGGGCGGTTCCGCGAACCTCTCCCAGTACGCGGGCCGGGCCGTCCTCGTGGTGAACGTGGCCTCCAAGTGCGGGCTGACGCCGCAGTACGCGGGTCTGGAGCGGCTGCAGGAGCGGTTCGGGCCGCGGGGGTTCACCGTGCTCGGGGTGCCCTGCAACCAGTTCCTCGGGCAGGAGCCCGGCAGCGCGGAGGAGATCGCGGAGTTCTGCTCGGCGACGTACGGGGTGACCTTCCCGATGACCGAGAAGACCGAGGTGAACGGGGAGGACCGGCACGCCCTGTACGAGCGCCTCGTCGGCTTCCCGGACGGCGACGGGTACAGCGGGGACATCCGCTGGAACTTCGAGAAGTTCCTGATCGGGAGGGACGGCCGGATCGCCGCACGCTTCTCGCCGCAGACGGAGCCGGAGACGGCACAGGTCCTGGAGGCGGTGGAGAAGGCCCTCGGCTGAGGTCCCACGGAACCCCCGGGACCACCGGAACCCCGGAACCCCCGGGACCCGAGGCCCTGAGGACCGCCGCGGGCCCGCTCCCGGTGCGGCGGACCGGGCACCCGGTTGACCTTGCCCCTGGGGCAGACGGCAGCGTTCCCGTCGCCGGGCGGAAGGCGCCCGGCGACGGAGGATGGCAGGGTGAACGACGATCTGCTCACCATCGGCGCGTTCGCCGCCCGTTCGCGGCTGTCGCCGAAGGCACTGCGGCTGTACGACCGGCTGGGGCTGCTGGCGCCCGCACACGTCGACGAGGCGAGCGGATACCGCTATTACCGCGCCGACCAGGTCGGACGGGCCCGTACGGTGGCCCTGTTGCGCCGCCTCGACATGCCGCTCGCGCGGATCGCCGAGGTGGTGGAGGCGAGCGAGTCGGACGGCGTACGGGCGTCCGCGCTCCTCGCCGGCTACTGGGCCGGGGTCGAGGAACGGATCGCCGCGCAGCGGACCCTCGCCGACTACCTCCGTGGACGGCTGTCGGGAAGGAGTTCCGAGATGTACGGGAAGTTCGTGGTCGAGACGGTGGACGTGCCGGAGCAGGTGCTGATCACCGAGACACGGCACACGCTGGCGGACGAGCTGCCGGCCTGGATCACCGCGTCGCTGGGCCGGCTGGAGGAGGCGGCGAAGGGGTGCGGCGGGGTGACCGGGGCGCCGTTCGTCGTCTACCACGCGGAGGTGTCGCAGGAGAGCGACGGTCCGGCGGAGGCATGCGTTCCGGTGGCCGACGCGGCGGCGGCACAGGCGTGGGCGCAAGGCCGGGGGCGCGCGGGCGAGAGCCGGGTGCGGGTGGAGCCGGCGCGGCGGCTCGCGTACACGCGGATCGCGAAGGCGCAGGTGGCGCATCCGCAGATCCTGGCCGCCTTCGAGGCCGTGGAGGCGTGGGTCACGGAACAGGGGCTGGAGCAGGCCGGGCCGTGCCGCGAGGTGTACTTCGCGGACTGGGGCGCGGCGGGCCCCCAGGACCCGGTGTGCGACGTGGCCTTTCCGGTGAAGTGATGTGAGGGCGTGGCGAGGGGGCGTCCCCTCGCCACCGCCTCACCGCAGCTCCTCCGGGCAGGGCGTGCCCCGCGGCAGCTGGTACGGCGCCCCCAGGCGGTAGACACCCGGCCGCGGCGCCAGCAGTTCCGTCCACTTGTCGCCCGAGGCGTCCTCGGGGGTCTCCATCAGGCAGCCGTTGACGTTGTCGAAGGTCTTCGGGCCCTTGGCGCGGTGCTTCGACTCCGTCGTCTCCTGCGGCGGCTTGACCCCCTTGCCCTGCGCGTCGACCAGGCCCAGCCACGGCGAGTACGGGACGCGGATGAGGACGCGGCCCGCCTTCCTCACCTCGATCGTCAGCTCGCCCTGCTCCGCCCGGTCGACGACCGCCGGGGGATCCGCCAGCGGCGTGGGGTCGGTCACCGCGAACAGCTGCCAGTTCGCGTCGCCCCAGATCTGCCGGAGATACGGCATGCCGCGCTGGACGAGTTCGCGTTCGCGCTCGCCGCCGTCCCCGTCCGGCTCGTCCTTGGGCAGCACCACGTAGTGCACCGCCCAGCGCTGCAGCCACATGTGGTAGTTCGCGGAGTTGAGCGTGTCGTCGTAGAAGAGCGGGTTGCGCTCCATGTCGGCCTGACGGTTCCAGCCCCGCGCCAGGTTGACGTACGGGGACAGCGCCGACGCCTCACGGTGCGAGCGGGCCGGGACCACCTCCACCCGGCCCTTCTCCGCGCCCACCACCTGGAGCTGGTTCACCAGCGGCGCCAGTTCGCGCGCCCAGGACGCCGCCGGCGTCGTATGGACGATGTCGTCCACCGTCTTGAAGCCGATCCAGCCGGTGAAGCCCGCGATCGCGATCACGGTCGCGTACCACCGCCGGCTGCGCGGCGCCGTGAACGGCAGCGCGGCGACCAGCACCACCCCCGCGAACAGCATCGGCAGCCGGGAGATGTTCGTGCCGATCTGCGAGCTGATCAGCCAGACCAGGAGCACGGACAGCCCGTACACCGCCGCCGTGGCCCGCACGGTCTTCCACTCCTTCGGGACCAGCACGAAGACCAGCACCGCGTACAGGAAGGGCAGGATCACCGAGCCCCACGTCATCGGCTGCGTACCGGAGAACGGGAACAGCAAGGCCGACAGCGCGACCACCAGGGACGGCGCGAGGCCCAGCGCCCAGGCGCCCGGCCGGCGCTTCTGCAGGAACAGCGCCACCGCGACCAGGCCGACGAACAGGCCCGCCACCGGGGACGCGGCCGTCGCCACCCCGGCCAGCGGCGCCGCGCACAGCGCCTTCGCCCAGCGCCTGTAGCGCCAGCGGTAGGGCCAGCAGAACACGACCGCCGTCGCACCCAGCGCGAACATCGTGCCCAGTCCGAACGTCACCCGACCCGAGATGGCGTTGCACAGCAGCGCGAACACCCCGGCCAGGGCCGGTCCCCACGGCTCGCGCACCGAGCGGCTGCGGATCAGTGTCAGCGTCAGCAGGCCCGCCGCGACCGTCCCCGCGATCATCATCGTCGTACGGACGCCGAGGAGCGACATCAGGTACGGCGACACCACGCTGTACGACACCGGGTGCATGCCCCCGTACCAGGCGAGGTTGTACGCCGAGTCCGGGTGCCGCCCCACGAACTCCGCCCAGGCGTCCTGCGCCGCGAGGTCACCGCCGCTGTTCGCGAACGTGAAGAACCAGACGAGGTGCAGCACCCCGGACAGGACCGTGACGGACAGGACGGGGTGGCGGCGGGCGAGGGCCGCGCCACGCGACGACCTCAGCCGGGTGAGCAGGGCACGCGAACGGGGTGGCGCCGCCGTGTCGCCGGCCGGGGGCCCGGCACCTTCACCGGGGGCCGCGGCGGACGGCAGCGGCGTCGCCCCGGCGGGCGCGCGCGGCGGTATTCGCGGGCCCGAGCGACGGCCCGGATCGGCGTCGTCGGCGTGTGTCGGCTCCGCTGTGGCCACCTGAAGGCACTCCCCGTGTCCCGATCGTGTTCTCGCCCCGTGTCTTCCGTTCTCACCCCGTGTCCGGCCCCCCGCAAGAGGTCCGTCAGCGGTTCACCGGGGTCCTTTCCGGGCGGCTCCCGGGCCGGGCTCCGCGGCTCACGGCCTGCCCCGGTCTCGCGACGCTAGCACGCACCCCGCGGCGGGCTCCCGGGGTGGGGCTCCGCCGGCGGCTCCCCGGGTGGGGGCTCCGCCGGCGGGGCGCGCCGCGTGGCAGGGGACCTCGCGGCCGGCGGTTCAGCCCAGTCGGGTGAACTTCGCTCCGTAGCCCGGCTCGGTGAGGTCCTTCTGCAGGGCCACCGGGACCCGGACCGCCGCGCCGCTGCCGTCACCGACGGTGAGCGTGCCGACCTTGGTGCCGGCCTTCGCGGTGTGCGGCACGTCGTCGGCGGCGAAGGAGAGCTTCACCCGGAGCCCGGCCCAGCCGACGGCGGTGACGTCCTCCGTGACGGCGACCGGGGTGCGACCGCCGAGACCGTCGTCGACGTATCCGACGACGGCGCCCTTCTTGAGGATCTTCGCCGAGGTCATCGCGTCCCGCGCGGCGAGCATCGCGGTCTTGCTGACCGCGTTGACGGTGTCGATGATCGGCGCCTTGTGCTGGCCGAGGATCGCACCGACGACGGTGACGGTCTCGCCGCCGACCTGCTTGGTGGCGGCGAACAGGAGGTTGCCGCCGGCCGCTGTGGTGGTTCCGGTCTTGATGCCGATCGCGCCGTTGTACGGGACGAGGCGGTTGTAGTTCTGCCACTTCTGGCCGGAGGGGTCCTGCCAGTCGGGCAGCTTGGTGATCTCCATCAGGGCCGGGATCCTCACCAGCTCGTTGCCGAGCTTCACCTGGTCCCCGGCGGTGGAGACCGTGGTCTCCTTCAGGCCGGAGGGGTCGGTGTACGTGGTCCCCGTCATCCCGAGGCTCTTGGCGGTGTCGTTCATCTTCTTGACGAACGCCGCCTCGGAACCCGCGTCCCAACGCGCCAGCAGCCGCGCGATGTTGTTCGCCGACGGGATCATGATGGCCGACAGGGCCTGCCTCTCGGTGAGCGTGTCGTTTTCCTTGACGGTGTTGAGCGTGGACTCACCGTCCTTGTCGTAGCCGCCCTCCTTCTCCGCGGTGGCGTCGACGGTGATCTTCGCGCCCTCCTGGCCGGCCTTGAAGGGGTGGTCCCGCAGAACGATGTACGCCGTCATGGCCTTGGCGACGGACCCGATGGCGACGGGGGTCTGCTTGCCGAAGTTCCCCATCGTGCCGATGCCGTTGACGTCCATCCAGCCCTGGCCCTCGTCCGGCCACGGCAGCGAGACCTTGCTGCCGTCGAAGGCGTAGTTGTCCTTGGCCGTCAGCGCGAGGGTCGGAGCCGGCAGCGGGCGTACCGCCTGCACGATCGCAAAGACGATCAGCAGCAGTACGACGAGCGGCGTCCAGATCTTGATCCGCCGCACCAGGGTGCGGACCGGGGTCTCCGGGGGCGGCGGGGTGTTCGTCAGTTCGGCGAGCAGATCCAGCGGCGGCTTCGGCGGCAGCGGCTGCTGGGTGGTGCGCTCGGGGCCGACCCGGGGCAGTGCGGTGGTCGCCTCGGCGGGGCCGGCCTGGGGCTTCGGCTTCGGCGCGGCCGGCTCGTCCAGCGGCTTCAACGCGACGAACCTGCTGGTGCGCTCGGAGCCGGACTCGGCCGGGGGCTCAACGTCCGGCTTCCGCGGGGACTTCACGCCGGAGGCCGGGCCGCCGGGCTTCGCGTCGGCCGGTGCGGATGCCTTGGCCCACGCGGGGGCGGGCTTGCCGTCCGTCGTGCCGGGTGCCTTGTCGGGTGCCTTGTCGGGTGCCTTGTCCGACGGTGTGTCCGAGGGTTTGTCCGACGGCTTGTCCGACGGCTTGGCGGCGCCCAGCTTGAGCATGGTCGTGGGCTGGTCGACGGCGGGCGCACCGGGACGCCTGCCGCCGGGTGCGTCGGCAGCCTTGCCCTTCTCCGGGACTACATCCGCCTTGTCTTCTTCATCCGTCTTACCCGCTTCGCTCGTCTTGCCCGCCTTGTTCGGCGGCGTTGCGTCGCCGAGCTTGAGCATGGTCGTGGGCTGATCCACGGCGGGCGGGCGTACGGCCTTGAAGACGGCGGTGGGCTGGTCGACAGGGGGCTTGGGGGCACCCTCGGACTTGGAGGCGTCCGCCTCCCTCCGGGGCTCGTCCTCGGGCTCCTCGGTGGACTCGTCCTCGGGCTCATCCGTGGACTCGTCCTCGGGCTCGCCCTCCGGCTCCTCTTCCGCCGCGGGCCCGCCCTCGGGAGCGGCCTCAGGAGCCGGGCGCTCGCCCGCGCCTTCGCCTTCGCCCTCGGCTTCGGAGTCGTCCTCGCCCTCGGCCTCCCCGGAAGCCGCCTCCTCCGCGCCGTCCGACGGCGACTCCCCGGAAGCGCCGTCCGCCGCAGACGCCTCGGACCCGGAGCCCGAGCCGGCCTCCGCGTCCCCGGCGGCGACATCCTCGGCGGCGTCCTCGGCGGCGTCGGCGCGCTCGGCGTCATCCACCGCGACGCCGCCCGCCCCGGCCGCGTCCGCGGCCGAACCGGCGGCCCCCTGGGCCTCCCTCAGCGCGCGCGTGGAGAACACCGCCGTCGCCTTGTCGGCACGCGCCTTCTCGCCGGCCAGCGCGAGACGGGGGTCACGGGCGGCCGTGGCCGGTTCCGGAACCGGAGCCCCGCTCCCCGACGCCGGCTCCACCGACGACTCGTGCTGCTTCGACCTGTCGGGGGACTCGCCCGCCACCGATGCCTCCTCCTTGCGCCACGCACCCGCTCGCGCGGCTTGCCGAACCGTGAACCGCCGCCGGACACTGCTGTCCGAACCATGTACCAGTGTCCTGTGTGAGGTATTGACCCCTGCGCTAGACGAGAACGACATACGTACCGGTTCCACTACATTCCGGTCACGCACCCTCGACAGACCAATGTGAGAGGGGTCACCCTGTCATTCATCCACGCGGGGAGGCATGGATGGGCAGGAGCCGCAGAACAATTCCGGAAGAGCTTCTGCTGCTGGCACTGGACCCGACAACGGGTACCACTGCGCAGCCGCAGTCGCTCGACCTCGGTCTGGCCGGAGCACAGCTAGTGGAGCTGGCGCTGGCCGGACGGATAGCCCCAGACGGGGATCGTATCGCCGTGGTGGCCCCACGGCCGACTGGAGATCCGACTCTGGACAGCGCGTTGGAGTTGCTACGAAGGCGTGGCGCTCCCGTACGGGCCGTCCACTGGATCGGCGGGCCCCGACTCGGGCTCCGCCAGACGTACCTTTCGCATCTGGAGCGGTGCGGCATGGTCCATGCCGTGCCCGGCCAGATGTGCGGGGTGCTGCCGACGACTCGCTACCAGGCGACGGACACGGCCATCAGCCGGGAGATCAGGGCCCGGCTGGACTCCGCGATCCGCACCGGCGTTCCGCCGGACCCGCGGACCGCGGCCCTCGCCGCACTGGCCCACGCGGTCGGTCTCGGCAAGCACCTGTACCCGGGCAACGAGGGACGATCGTCCCGCTCCCGGCTGCGGGACCTGATCAGGCACGACCCCATGGGCGGCCTCGTGGCGCACGCCGTGATGGACGTCCAGAACGGCGCCGCGGCACAGCCCCGCCGCGGTCCCGCCGCGCCGGGCCACCCGGGCAGGACCGCGGCGCAACCCGCCCGCGGTGTTCCGATGCAGCCGCGCCGCGGATCCATGGCACGCGTCGTGGCCCACTGAGCCGCAGTCCCACCGCCTCAGGAGCACGGCCTGCGGAGCGCGGCGGGGACACCGGCCGCACCAGTGGGTCCGGCATGCCGCCGACGCGGGAACCGGCATGCGCAGCCGTCCCGAGACCGGTTCGGGAGCCGCCGGCCCGCGCGGGGCGATGAGACCGTACGTCCGGACGACGACACGGCCTCACCGCCCCGCGCGGCCGCATGCGCCCCACCGGACGTACCCCGGCACAGGCGCGCGGTCGCCTTCCGGCCGAGACGGGCCGATTCCCTGCGGTCGCCGCATATCCGTTGTTTCCCAGCGGTAGGAAGCACCTTGGTGGCAATCTGCTCACCGGCAGATACGCAAAGCAGAGGCACGCAGCCGGAGGTGCACGTCCCGTGGCGTCCAATGTCAATCCCACCGTCCGGCGACGCCGGCTGGGCCAGGAGCTGCGCCGGCTCCGCGAGCTCAAGGGCATGACGGCCGAAGAGGTCGCCGAGCGGTTGCTCGTGTCCCAGTCGAAGATCAGCCGTCTGGAGAACGGCCGCCGCAGCATCAGCCAGCGGGACGTCCGCGACCTGTGCGGCGTGTACGAGGTCGAGGACCAGCGGGTCGTCGACTCCCTGATGGAGATGGCCCGGGATTCGCGCCAGCAGGGCTGGTGGCACGCGTTCGGGGACATCCCCTACAGCGTCTACATCGGCCTGGAGACCGACGCCGAGTCGCTGCGGGTCTACGAACCCCAGATCATCACCGGCCTGCTGCAGACCCGCGCGTACGCCGAGGCCCTCATCCAGGGCGCGCTCCCCGAGACATCGCCGGCCGACATCGACAAGCGCGTCCAGGTGAGGATGCGGCGCCAGGAGCGCATCGCCGCCGAGCACAACCCGCTCCGGCTGTGGGCGGTGCTGGACGAGGCCGCGCTGCGCCGGGTCGTGGGCAGCAACCTGGTGATGCGGGAGCAGCTGGAGCACCTCGCGGAGATGTCCCAGCTCCCGCACGTCACCGTGCAGGTGCTGCCGTTCGAGGTGGGGGCGCACCCCGGCCTCAACGGGCAGTACGCGATCCTGGAGTTCGCCGACGCGGCCGACTCGAGCGTGGTGTACCTGGAGGGCGTCACCAGCGACCTCTATCTGGAGAAGGCCCATGACGTGCAGAAGTACGCGGTGATGTACGAGCACCTGCGGGCGCAGGCCCTGAACGTGGACCAGTCACGCAAGTTCATCGCGGACGCGGCGAAGGAGTACGCCCGCTGAGCCTCCCCCACGGGGAAACGGCGGATCTTACACCAGCGCAAGCTGCGGGCGTAAGGTCCATCTGGAATATGCCATCCGGTCGAGTGAACAACCACTCCGGACAGGGATGTTGACGAGTAGCTTCGATCACGCCATCAGTGAAACACCTTGGCGCGAATCGCATCGCGGACGCCGACCGGCACCCGCGGCGCGGTGACAGCAACTCAGCAACTGGCTACCGGAGTGAACATGGCAGTTCGTCAGGGGACCACGGAAACGTGGACAAAGTCCTCCTATTCCACAGGAAACGGCGCGTGCGTCGAGGTCAAGTCGCCGACCGCGGCGGCCCTCGCCGTACGTGACTCCAAGGTCCCCGAGGGCCCCGTCCTGGCGTTTCCCGCCGAGGCGTGGAACGCCTTCGTGGCGTCGGTCAAGGCGTAAGACCACGACCGGCAACTCACCCGTACCACCGACAGAGCCCTCTCGACTGGCCGCCGTCCCGGCCGAGGGGGCTCGGCCCTGCCCGCCGCCGCCGCGACACCTCAGCGCAGCTCCGCCACGTACCGGTCGGTCCCCGGCACCGTGGGAATGAACGGCGCCACCAGTTCCACCCTCCCCCGTCCGCCCTCCGCCACCGCTTCCTCCAGCCCCGTGAAGTGCTCCTCCCAGCACTCCCTCGGGTCCGTCTGCAGGAACCACAGCAGGGTCAGTCGCGTGTCGACGCCCTCCACCTGCTTCACATACGTCATCCGGTCACCGGGCAGCGGGGTCGGCCGGAAGACCGTGACCATGGCCGCGGGGGAGCCCGCCAGGCGCCCCGGCAGATGGCGGGTGCGCAGCCACTCCAGCAACGCCGCGCGCTCCTGCGGGCCTTCGGCGTCGACGACCTGGAGGACCAGGCCCGCGTACGGATGGTCCAGGGCGTGGACGTCGCGCGGGCCCGCCGCGCCGTCCCGGTACACCGTCGCCTCGTGGTCCTGGAACGCGGTGAAGACATGGGTACGGTCGCGGTAGACCCGCGCGTCGCGGTTGAGGCGCTTGTTGATGGCGACCGTCCAGCGCATGTGGTCGTCGTAGCGGCCCTGGGTGATCCAGTACGTCGACAGGTAGCAGCCCGCCGTCACGGGCTGGGCGATCGCCGACTTCTCGGGGTAGCGCAGGAGTTGCAGCTCCCGGGTGGCGACCCAGCGGCGGCCGGCGTACATCCACGGCATGGCCATGGCGCCGGCGTAGTAGTGGTCGTCCTCGTACCAGCGGTTGTACGCGTACTCGTGTCCGGGATGCGGTTCCACCATGGTGATCAGGGCGTGGCCCGGGTGGACGCCGTAGGGCCCCACGGCGGCCAGTTCCGCGTACACCTCGCTGTGTGTGTCCTCATCCATGCCGTTCCCCTTCCGTCCTCGGCCGGTCGCCCATACTCTGACGCTCCGTCAGACAATGCGCCAGAGCGGGGCCACGGGGAAGGGGAGGTGTCCGATGACGCTGCTCCAGGGCAGGACCGTCGTCGTGTCGGGGGTCGGCGCGGGGCTCGGCCACCAGGTCGCGGCGGCCGTCGTGCGCGACGGCGGCAACGCGGTGCTCGGGGCACGCACCGAGGCGCATCTCGCCAAGACCGCCGCCGCACTCGACCCGGACGGCGCCCACACGGCGTACCGGGCGACGGACATCACCGACGAGGCGCAGTGCGAGGCGCTCGCCGCGCTCGCCGTCGACCGGTTCGGGGGGATCGACGCGGTGGTCCATGTCGCCGCCTGGGACAGCCACTTCGGCGGGCTGGAGGACGCCGACTTCGCCACCTGGCAGTCGGTCATCGATGTGAACCTGCTGGGCAGCCTGCGGATGACGCGGGCGTGCCTGCCGGCCCTGAAGGCGTGCGGCGGCTCGGTCGTGTTCATCGGCACGCAGTCGTCGGTGGCCGCGCCCTCGCAGGTGCGGCAGGCGGCCTACGCCGCGTCGAAGGGGGCGCTGACCAGTGCGATGTACTCGCTGGCACGGGAACTGGGCCGGTACCGGATCCGCGTCAACACCGTGCTGCCCGGCTGGATGTGGGGGCCGCCCGTCGAGGCGTACGTGCGCTTCACCGCGCACAGCGAGGGCGTGCCCGAGGCGGAGGTGAAACGGCGGCTGACCGAGCGGATGGCGCTGCCCGACCTGGCCACGGACGGCGATGTCGCGGACGCCGCGGTGTTCCTGGCCTCCGACCGGGCCCGGGCGGTCACGGGCCAGTCCCTGCTCGTGAACGCCGGCGAACTGATGCGATAGCCGCGCCGGCCCGCTCCGCTCCCCTCCGGGCCGCACGGGACCCGCATCCCGTAAGCCCTTTCCGCAAGCACGATCCCTCGGGTGTTCCCACTGGCGAAGTGCCCGCTCATGGTCCGTTCCGCGCCGCGAGCACGACAACCGCCGAACGGGTCAAGAGAAGGCAAAATCGTTCTGCTTTCTGATCTGCGTTCATATCCATGACCTTGAAAGGTCTTGACCGCCCGCTTGCCCGGCGGTTCAATCCCCGAAGTCCCCGCTCCCGCACGGGGGCGCCGCCCGTGTGCCCACCGGCGAAGTGCCGTCCGGTATCTGCAGGTTCACAAGGCGGACCCCTGGAGGGGACACATGAACGGTCTCGACTGGGCCGTCCTGATCGCGTACTTCGGCGTGATGACCGCGATCGGCGTCTGGTCCCACAAGCGCGTCGACGACGTCAGCGACTTCTTCACCGCGGGCGGAAAGATGCCGTGGTGGCTGTCCGGCATCTCGCACCACATGTCGGGCTACAGCGCGGTGCTGTTCACCGGCTACGCCGGCATCGCCTACACCTTCGGCATCACCTCCTACGTCACCTGGGCGCTGCCCATCGCCATCGGCGTGCTCATCGGCGCGAAGCTGTTCGCGCCACGCCTGAACCGGCTGCGCTCCCGGCTGCACGTGGCCTCGCCGCTGGAATACCTCAAGGACCGCTACAACGTGCCCACCCAGCAGGCCCTGGCCTGGTCCGGCATCCTGCTGAAGATCGTTGACGTGGGCGCGAAGTGGGCGGCGATCGCGACGCTGCTCAGTGTGTTCACCGGGGTCACGCTCACCCAGGGCATCATCATCACCGGCGGCGTCACGGCGGTGTACTGCACCATCGGCGGCCTGTGGGCGGACGCGCTGACCGAACTGGGCCAGTTCGTCATCCAGTTGCTGGCGGGCCTGGCGATGCTCGTCATCGCGCTGCACAGGATCTCCGAGCAGGGCGGCCTGTCCAAGGCGCTGGACTCACCGAAGCTGGACGGCCACGCGGACGGCTTCGCGGGCCCCTACCTGACGGTCTTCTTCATCGCGTACCTGTTCATCAAGCTGTTCGAGTACAACGGCGGCATGTGGAACCAGGCCCAGCGCTACATGGCGACGGGCAGCGCGCGGCAGGCGACGCGGTCGGCGCTGCTGTCGGCGGGCCTGTGGTTCGTATGGCCGGCCGTCCTGTTCATCCCGATGTGGCTGTCGCCGCTGCTGGTCACCGCGAAGAAGCCGGACGGTTCGGACGCGTACGGGCTGATGGCCGAACAACTGCTGCCGCACGGCCTGCTGGGCCTGGTGGTCGTGGGCTTCTTCTCCCACACGATGGCCATGTGCTCCTCCGACGCGAACGCGATCGCGGCGGTCTTCACCCGGGACGTGGCGCCGGTGGTCTCCGGGGCGGCGCGGGCGTGGACCGCCCGCGCGGGCCTGATCGCGGGCCGGGTCACGACCGTCGCCTTCCTCGGCCTGTCCATGGCGGTGGCCACCCAGGTCAACTCGCCCACGTTCAAGGACATCATCACGGTGGTCATCAAATGGGTGGCCGGGCTGATGGGCCCGATCGCGATCCCGTTCATGCTGGGCCTGCTGCGCCCGCTGCGCAGGTCGGGACCGACGGCGGCACTCGGCAGCTGGGCGGCCGGCCTGCTGGCGTTCTTCCTCGTCAACTACCACCCGGACTTCTCCCAGCGCACGGATGTGAAGCTGGAGTACCAGGTGGCGCTGCCCCTTGCGATCTCGCTGGTGCTGTACGTCCTGATCGGCCTGCTGAAGCCGGAGGACACACCGGAGAGGGACGCGATCATCCAGGCGGTGAACACGGACGGCGACGGGGCGGCCGTGTCCGTCACGGCCGAGGCGGACACCTCCAGCCCCTCCGGGGTCTGACGGCCCGGCGCCCTCGGGTACGGCCCCTACGCCCGGGGATACCTGGCCAGCCACCCCGGTGAGGACCCGCTCGGCCCGTGCAGCGCGGCGCCCTGCGTCATCTCGATGGCGAAGTCGTCGGCCAGCACCAGCATCGTGGGACGGCCCTCCAGTTCGGCCAGCCAGGCCGGCGGGAGGGCCGTCTCGCCGTGCAGGGCACCCAGCAGCCCGCCGGTCAGCGCGCCCGCCGCCGCCGACGGCCCGCCGTGGTTCACGGCCAGGCGCAGCCCGTGCCGGACGTCCTCGCCCACCAGCGCGCAGTACACCGCGACGGCCAGCACGTCCTCCGCCGTGCCGTCCCCGGCCAGCTCCTCGATCCGCTCGGCCGTGGGCATCCCCTGCCGCACCGCGCCCAGCGCGCGCTGCAGCGCGTCCGCGACCGGCTGCTGCCCCGGCCTCGGCGCGAGCAGCGCCAGGGCCCGCTGCACGGCCCCGTCCAGGCTCTCGCCGCGCGCCAGCGCGTGCACGACGACCGCGTACGCGCCCGCCGCGAGATACGCCGTGGGGTGCCCGTGCGTCTGCGCCGCGCACTCGACCGCGAGCTGCAGCACCAGCTGCGGCTCCCATCCGACGAGCAGCCCGAACGGCGCGGAGCGCGCGGCGGCCTCCGGCCCCCGCTCGCCGGGGTTCTTGGGCGCGTCGAGCGTGCCCATCGTGTCGTCGCCGAGGCCGAGCAGGCACGAGCGGGGCGGGGACCGGCGGGCGTACAGCCACTCCTCGCGGGCCAGCCACCCGTCGTCCTTGCGGCGCTCGTCCGGCCCCCAGTCCCGCTGTGTGGCCGCCCAGCGCAGATACGCGCGGTGCACGTCGGTCGGCGGATGCCAGGCGCCGGTGTCGCGGCGGACCTGGGCGCGGACGAGCCCGTCGAGGGAGAACAGGGTGAGCTGGGTCAGGTGCGTGATGGCGCCGCGCCGGCCGCGCCCGGACCCGAGGTCGGCAAGCCCCTCGTGACCGTGCGCCGCGCGGATCTCCGCCAGCGTGAGCCCGTCCAGGGGTGCGCCGAGGGCGTCGCCCACGGCCACGCCGAGCAGCGTCCCGCGCACCCTGCTGCGGAAGTCCTGCTGCTCGGCCCGGCCCCAGACGGCACCGGCTGTCGCACCCACCCATGCCTCCTCATGGCACCGTTCGCACGTCCGTCCAGCACTGTAATCGAACGGAGACGCTGAGTTGAGGGGGACACGTCACGGTGGCGTGGAACCGGCGTGCACGCCGGGCGAGCTCAGTCCTCCAGCACCGGCAGCAGCTCCGGCAGATGCCCGTCCGAGGCCGCCGCCGCGCGCCGCCGCTCCTGGGGGACCTCGCCGTACAGCGTCGTACGGGGCCTGGCGGGACGGCCGGCCGCCTCCGCCACCGCGACGAGCTCCTTGACGGACTTGTACGAGCCGTACGACGAACCCGCCATACGGGAGATGGTCTCCTCCATGAGGGTGCCGCCCAGGTCGTTGGCGCCGGAGCGGAGCATCTCCGCCGCGCCCTCCGCGCCCAGTTTCACCCAGCTCGTCTGGATGTTGGGGATGTGCGGATGCAGCAGAAGCCGCGCCATCGCCGTCACCGCGCGGTTGTCGCGCGTCGTCGGCCCCGGGCGGGCGATGCCCGCCAGATACACCGGGGCGTTGGTGTGGACGAACGGCAGCGTCACGAACTCCGTGAAGCCACCCGTCTCCTGCTGGATGCGGGAGAGCGTGCGGAAGTGGCCGAGCCAGTGGCGGGGCTGGTCCACATGGCCGTACATCATCGTGGACGACGAGCGGATACCCAGCTCGTGCGCGGTCGTCACCACCTCGATCCATGTCGCCGTCGGCAGCTTGCCCTTCGTCAGGACCCAGCGGACCTCGTCGTCCAGGATCTCGGCCGCGGTGCCCGGGATCGTGTCGAGGCCGGCCTCCTTCGCCGCCGCGAGCCACTCGCGGACCGACAGACCGGTGCGGGTCGCGCCGTTGACGACCTCCATCGGCGAGAAGGCGTGGACGTGCATGCCGGGCACGCGCTCCTTCACCGCGCGGGCGATGTCGAAGTACGCCGTGCCGGGCAGGTCCGGATGGATGCCGCCCTGCATGCAGACCTCCACCGCGCCCACCTCCCACGCCTGCCGGGCGCGGTCGGCGACCTGCTCCAGGGAGAGCGTGTACGCGTCGGCGTCCGTGCGGCGCTGCGCGAACGCGCAGAAGCGGCAGCCCGTGTAGCAGACGTTCGTGAAGTTGATGTTCCGGGTGACGATGTAGGTGACGTCGTCACCCACCACCGACCTGCGCACATCGTCCGCCACCCGGCACAGCGCGTCCAGCGCCGGCCCGTCCGCGTGCAGCAGCGCCAGCGCCTCCCCGTCCGTCAGCCGCGTCGGGTCGTCCGCGGCCGTCCGCAGCGCCGCCCGGACGTCCGTGTCGATGCGCTCGGGCGCCATCCCCGGGGCCGCCGCCTCCCTGAGCGCCTCCCAGTCGCCGTACACCTCGTCGAAGTCGTCCCGGCGGTCGCCCGTGCGGCCCTCGGTGTCGATCGTGCGGTGCAGGTCCGTACGGCCCGAGGACCGGAACGCCTCCTCCGGCTCCTGCCACGGGTGCCCCTCCACGACCGCGTCCTCGCGCGCCAGGCCCGTCTCCCCGTCCGCCAGCGCCCGCACGTGCGGCAGCAGCCGCGGATCCAGCCACGGCTCGCCGCGCCGCACGAACTCCGGGTACACACACAGCCGTTCACGCAGCTCGAAGCCCGCCGCCGCGGAGCGCTCGCGCAGCAGCTCGATCTGCGGCCAGGGGCGCTCGGGGTTCACATGGTCGATGGTCAGCGGCGAGACGCCGCCCCAGTCGTCGATGCCGGCGGCGATGAGCCGCTCGTACGCGTCGTCGACCAGGTTCGGCGGCGCCTGGAGGCAGGCGCTCGGGCCCATGATGTGCCGGGCCACGGCCACGGTGGCGACCAGGTCGTCCAGTTCGGCGTCCGGCGTGCCGCGCATCGCCGTGTCCGGCTTGGCGCGGAAGTTCTGGATGATCAGCTCCTGGATGCCGTGGTACGCCCGCGCCACCTTCCGCAGCGCGAACAGGGACTCCGCGCGCTCCTCGTACGTCTCCCCGACGCCGATCAGCAGCCCGCTGGTGAACGGGACCGAGGAGCGCCCGGCATCCTCCAGGACACGCAGCCGGACCGCCGGTTCCTTGTCCGGGGAGCCGTGGTGCGGGCCGCCCGGCTCGGACCACAGCCGGGTGGCCGTGGTCTCCAGCATCATGCCCATCGAGGGGGCGACGGGCTTGAGTCGCTGGAAGTCCGTCCACGACATCACCCCGGGGTTGAGGTGCGGCAGCAGGCCCGTCTCCTCCAGGATCCGGACGGAGACGGCGCGTACGTAGGCGATCGTGTCGTCGTACCCGTGCGCGTCCAGCCACTCGCGGGCCTCGGGCCAGCGGTCCTCCGGCTTGTCGCCGAGGGTGATCAGGGCCTCCTTGCAGCCGAGGGCGGCGCCCTTGCGGGCGACGTCCAGCACCTCGTCCGGGGACATGAACATCCCGTGCCCGGCCCGGCGCAGCTTGCCCGGCACCGTCACGAAGGTGCAGTAGTGGCACGTGTCACGGCACAGGCGGGTGAGGGGGACGAAGACGCTCTTCGAGTACGTGATGACACCGGGACGGCCGGCCGCCGCGAGGCCCGCGTCCCGCACCCGGGCCGCGGACGCGGCGAGGTCCTCCAGGTCCGCGCCGCGGGCCTGCAGCAGCACCGCGGCCTCGGTGACATCCAGGGCGACGCCGTCACGGGCTCGTTTGAGGGCGCGACGCAGGGAGTTCTCGGTGGGTCCGGTTCCGGAGGTCGCGGAAGTCGTCATCCCCCGAGCATACGTTCGCGGTGATCAGGTCATACAGGGCCGACTCATACAGGGCCGACCTGCGCGGCAACCGCAACCCGCAACCCGCCGTTACCCCGACGCGTGGCTGCCGATCGGCTTCCCTTGCACGGGAGTTCACGGCTCAATACCAGAGTGCTACGCACCACCCCTGCACCACCCCTGCACCACCCCTGCACCACCTCTGTCATCCGACACCTTGGGAGCAGCAGCATGTGCGAGGACGACCACGGCATCGGCAGACGCGCACTGTTCGTGACGGGAGCGGCCGCCGCGCTTACGTTGGGAACCGTGAGCTTTGCGAGCGGCGCCTCCGCGGCGGACGGGGCCGGCCAGGAGACGAGGACGGTGCGCGGCACCCTGCCCCCCGGCTCGCCCGATTTCGTCTACCTCCCCGTCGAGGTCCCCGAAGGCGTCCGGGAGATCAGGGTCGCCTACACCTACGACAGGCCGTCCGTCCCGGCCGGCACGCCGGGCAACGCCCTCGACATCGGCATCTTCGACGAGCGCGGCACCGAGCTGGGCGGCGAGGGCTTCCGCGGCTGGTCGGGCGGCGCGCGCACCGAGTTCTTCGTCCGCGCCGACGACGCGACCCCCGGCTACATCCCCGGCCCGGTGGCCCCCGGCACCTGGTACGTCGCGCTGGGCCCGTACACGGTGGCGCCGCAGGGCCTGACCTACGAGGTCACCGTCACGCTCACCTACGGCGACCCGGGCGAGACCCCCGCTCCCGTGTACCCGCCGTCGCGGGCGAAGGGCCGGGGCCGCGCCTGGTACCGCGGCGACTGCCACCTGCACTCCTGGTACTCCGACGGCCGCCGCACGCCCGCCGAGATCGCGGCGCTGGCCCGGGCGGCCGGCCTCGACTTCATCAACACCTCCGAGCACAACACCCACTCCTCCCACCCGCACTGGGCCGACCAGGCGGGCGACGACCTGCTGATCATGCTGGGCGAGGAGGTGACCACGCGGAACGGTCACGTGCTGGCGCTGGGCACCGACCCCGGCACGTTCGTCGACTGGCGCTACCGGGCCCGCGACAACCGCTTCGGCCGGTTCGCCCGGCGCATCCACCGGGCGGGCGGCCTGGTCGTACCGGCCCATCCGCACGCCACCTGCGTCGGCTGCGGCTGGAAGTTCGGCTTCGGCGACGCCGACGCGGTCGAGGTGTGGAACGGCCCGTACACGCCGGACGACGAGGTGGCCCTGGCGGAGTGGGACAACACGCTGGTGGCGTCGGTGCGCGACGGGCACGCCCGCTGGCTGCCGGCGATGGGCAACAGCGACGCGCACCGCGACCCCGACGCCGTGGGCACCCCGCAGACCGTGGTCCTCGCCGACGACCTGACCCGTGAGGCCGTCCAGGAGGGCATCCGCGCGGGCCGTTCGTACGTCGCCGAGTCGAAGAACGTCTCCCTGGCCTTCACCGCGTCCGGCGGGCGCGGCGAACACGCGGGCATCGGCGAGCGGCTGCGGGTGGACCGCGACACCCCGGTCACGGTCCGCCTTCGTGCGCAGGGGGCGCCCCGCTGCACCATCCGCTTCGTCACCGACCAGGGAGTGCTGTTCACCGGCGACCCGCTGCCGGTGTCCGGGACGGGCACCGCCGAGTGGCACACGACACCGGCCTACGCGGCGTACGTCCGGGCCGAGTTGCGGCACGAGACGGCGGCGGGCCCGCTGCCGGGGGCGCTGGCCGCGTTCACCAACCCGATCTTCCTGGGCGAGGCGTGAGGCGGCGTGTGAGGCGGCACGTGCGGCGGCACGTGCGGCGGCACCCGCCCGTCCCGCCCCCGTGACGGCGACCCGGCGGATGGCCGCACCGGCCGGCCGCCGGGGCGGGCGGATGGGATCCTGCAGGCAGCCCGGAACCGACACAGAGGAGTGTGCGGGAGACCATGACACGCAACCCCGACCTCAAGTACCGCGTGGTCTCGGCGTTCCAGCGCCGGATCGGCAACCCGCTGCTGCGCCGGCTGCCGCTCCAGACCCTCCTGGAGACGACGGGCCGCGTCTCGGGTCTGCCGCGGCCCACCCCGGTGGGCGGCCGCCGCGTCGGCGACTCGTTCTGGCTCGTCTCCGAGTACGGCACCAGGTCCCAGTACATCCGCAACATCCAGGCGGATCCGCGGGTCAGGGTCCGCATCCGGGGACGGTGGCACACGGGCACGGCCCATCTGCTCCCGGACGACGACCCGCAGGCCCGCCTGAAGACCCTGCCCCGCCTCAACAGCACGGCGGTTCGGGCACTGGGTGCCGGGCTGCTGACGGTGCGGGTGGACCTGGACGGCTAGTGCTGACCGGGGTGGTTCGCCGGGTCGGTGGTCGTGGCGGTCGGGTGTGCGGTGACGTCCGATCCGACTGCCGGGGGTGTGGTGGCTGAGCCTGTCCATGTGCGCAGAGCGACCGACCAGGAGGGGCAGAAGCTGCAGCAGATCGTGCGCCGCGGCAGCACCGGTTCAGTGCGCTGTCGGCGCGCGACGATGCTGCTGGCTTCGGCGGGCCCGGTGGGCGGGAGACCGTCCCCGCCTGCTCAGCCCTGACGACGAGGACTTTGTCGTCCAGACGGCCACCACCCGCCCGACCAAGCTCGGCCGCAGCCTCCCTGTGGAAGAGGCACCGGCCCGCCTCGCAGTCATGAGCAGGCTCAGCGGTCGCCCTCAGCGTCGCTGACGAGGCGGCCACGGTGGCCGGCGGGCCATCGCTCGTCCACGTCGGAGGCGACTGACCGGCATGTCGTGCAGGCCGTCGCCCTCAGCGGGGACCACGAGTACCCGTAGCCGGTCAGCTCTTCCCGCTCGATGTTCACACCACACAGCGTCACCGTGGTCACGACGGCGTGCTCGACCTCAGGCGTGCTGGACTCATCAACCGCGGCACACCACCGGTCCGTAGTGGGTCGATACGGCGGACGCAGCACCTCACCGGACTCCATGACGATGGCGGTTGCGAGGCAGTGCCCGCACGTCACCCACGTTCCGCCTGCCGGATTCGCTGGAAGCGGAGCAAAACCACCAGACACCTCGCAACCGCACACGTCGCACACCATGCGGATGATGATCGCAGGCCCCTCCGGGGTCCCGGAGGCGGCGAGGAACACGGCGAACTCTCCCGGTCAGAGCACTAGCCGGCCCGGGCGGCCTGCCTCACCCCGGCCAGACGATCGCCTGCAGCTCGCTGTAGGCGTGCAGGGCGTAGGAGCCGACGTCACGGCCGACGCCGCTCTTCTTGAAGCCGCCGAAGGGGGCCTCCATGTTGCGGCCGACGGTGTTCACGCCCACTCCCCCGGCCCGCAGCCGCCGGGCCACCCGGAAGGCGCGGGCCACGTCGCCGGACCACACGTAGTCGATCAGGCCGTAGTCGCTGTCGTTGGCGAGGGCGATCCCCTCGTCCTCCTCGTCGAAGGGGACGACCACGACGACGGGGCCGAAGATCTCCTCGCGGACCACCCTCATGTCGGCGGTGCAGTCGGCCAGGAGGGTGGGGGCGACGTAGAAGCCACGGTCGAACCGCGGGCGTTCGCCCCCGGCGACCAGCCGCGCCCCCTCCTTGCGGCCCAGTTCGACGTACGACTCCACGCGGTCGCGGTGCGCCGCCGAGATCACCGGGCCCACCACCGTCGCCCGCTCGCGGGGATCCCCGACCGTCAGACGGCGGGCGTAGGCCGCGAGCCCGGCCACCAGGCGGTCGTACACGCCGCGCTGCGCGATCACCCGTGTCGGCGCCGTGCAGATCTGCCCGCTGTAGAAGGAGAACGTGGTCCCGATCCCGGCCACCGCCGCGTCCAGGTCGGCGTCGTCGAAGACGAGCGCCGCGCCCTTGCCGCCCAGCTCCATCAACTGCCGCTTCATGGACCGGCCGCACACCTCGGCGATGCGCTGCCCGACGGCGGTGGAGCCGGTGAAGCTGACCATGTCGACGTCGGGGCTGTCCACCGCCGCCTCGCCGACCTCGGAACGGGAGCCGCTGACGACGTTCACGACGCCGGGCGGCGCCCCCGCCTCCTGGAGCGCCTCGGCCATGCGGTAGACCGACAGCGGGTCCTGCGGCGCCGGTTTCACGACCACCGTGTTGCCCATGGCCAGCGCGGGGGCGACCTTGCCCGCCGGGTTGGCCCACGGGTTGTTGTACGAGGTGATGCAGGTGACCACGCCGACCGGCTGGCGCACCGCGAGCGCGCCCATGACGGCGGCCGGGCCGAACGGTCCCGCCTCGTTGATCTGCGGCGGCAGCGGCACCTCGGCCGGTTCCACCCGCGCGTACCGGCTGAACCGGGCGGCCGCGACCCCGACCTGCATCCCGCGCGCCGTACCGGTGGTGGCGCCGCTCTCCGCCCGCGCGAGGTCGGCGTACGGCACCAGGTTGCGCCGCATCACGTCCGCCGCGCGGGCGAGGACGGCGGCGCGTTCCTCCGGTGCCGTCCGCGACCACGGCCCGAAGGCCTCGCGGGCGGCGGCGCAGGCCGCGTGCACCTGCTCCCGCGATGCCTCCGGCGCCCACCCGACGGTCTCCTCGCTCGCCGGGTCGACGATCTCGTAGTGGCCGCCGTCGGGCTCGACCCACGCTCCGCCGACGAACAGCCGCTGCCGGTCGCTCACCTGGTGCTCACCGTCCTGGTGTCCCGTCCGGAGCGCAGCACCTTCCCGGGCACCGCCCCGGTGACCACGTCGTCCCGGATCGCCTCGACGCCGTTGACCCACACCGCCCGTACGCCGATCGCCCGGGAGTCCAGCCGCGGGCTGTCCCCCGGCAGGTCGTGCACCAAGGTGGCCGGGCCGGCGTCGATCCGCTCCGGGTCGAACAGCACGAGGTCCGCGTGGAACCCCTCCCGCACCCGGCCGCGCCCGCGCAGCCCGAACAGCCGCGCGGGATCGTCCGTCAGCATCCTCACGGCCTGCTCCAGCGGCACCAGCCCGCGTCCGCGCAGGCAGTCCCCGAGGAAGCGGGTCGTGTACGGGGCCCCGCACATGCGGTCCAGGTGCGCGCCCGCGTCCGAGCCGCCGAGCATGACGTCCTCGTGCCGCCAGGTCTCGGCCCGCAGGGCCCAGGAGCCGGGGTCGTTGTCGGTGGGCATGGGCCACAGCACCGTGCGCAGTTCGTCGTCGGCGCAGATCTCGACCAGGCACGCGAAGGGGTCCTGGCCGCGTTCGGCCGCGATGTCCTTGACCACCCGGCCGGTGAGGCCCTCGTTGCGCGGGCTGTAGGTGTCCCCGATGACGTACCGCCCGAAGTTCGCCAGCCGCCGGAAGACGCCCGCTTCCTTGGAGTCGGCGCGCCGCAGCATCTCGGCGCGGACGCCGGGATCGCGCAGCTTCTCGATCCGCTCCGGCACGGGCAGGCTGAGGATCGGCCCCCACCCGGGGATCAGGTTGAGCGCGCAGAACGTGCCGAGCGACATGTTCATCGGCGTGAGGATCGGCATGGTCAGGGCCACCACCCGGCCGCCCGCCTTGCGCGCGCGCTCGCTCACGCTCAGCTGGCGCGGCACCCGCTCGGGGACGGCCGCGTCGACGGTCAGGACGTTCCAGTTCAGGGGGCGTCCCGCCGCCGCGCTCATCTCGACGAACAGGTCGATCTCCGCGTCGCTGAACTGGTCCAGGCAGCCCGCGACGATGGCCTCGATCTGGGTGCCCTCGTGCTCGCCGACGGCACGCGACAGCGCCAGCAGTTCCTCCGGCCGCGCGTGCCGGGAGGCGACCGGCTCACCGTCGCCGTCGGAGTGCGTGGAGGACTGGGTGGTGGACAGGCCCCAGGCGCCCGCGTCCATGGCCTCGTGGAGGAGCCGGACCATGGCGTCCAGTTGCTGCGGCGTGGGCTGCCCGCCGACCGCGTCCGGTCCCATCACGTACCGCCGCAGCGCGCAGTGCCCCACCATGAAGCCCGCGTTGACGGCGATGCGCCCCTCCAGCGCGTCCAGGTAGTCGCCGAAGGTGTGCCAGTTCCAGGGTGCGCCCTCCTCCAGGGCGACCAGGGACATGCCCTCCACCCTGGCCATCATCCGGCGGGTGTAGTCGGCGTCCTCGGGCCGCGCCGGGTTCAGCGGGGCGAGCGTGAAGCCGCAGTTGCCGGCCGCGACCGTGGTGACGCCGTGGTTCAGGGACGGGGTCGCGTACGGGTCCCAGAACAGCTGGGCGTCGTAGTGGGTGTGCGGGTCGACGAAGCCGGGGGCGAGGACGAGGCCGCCGGCGTCCTCGCTGCTCGCGGCCTCCTCCGTGATCCGGCCGACGGCCGCGATGCGGCCGTCGCGTATCCCCACGTCCGCGGTGTGGGCGGGCGCGCCCGTCCCGTCCACGACGGTCGCGCCCCTGATGACGTGGTCGAGCATGACGCCTTCCTCCTTCGGCCGCTCTGCGCCGCTTGTCGGTTCTCGGTCTTCGGCCCGGCCGGCTCCGGCCCGGCTCGGCTCGGCCCGGCCCGGCCCGGCTCCCGATGGGCTCACGATCGGCTCGTGATCGGCTCACCGGGCGCGCGGGTGAGGCACCGGACGTCCCGTGGAGCGTTCAGGCGCTCTGGCGGAAGCGGGTCGTGCGGTGCACCGGGTCCGTGTCGATCTTCGGGATGACGTGCTCGCCGATCAGCCGGATCGTCTGGAGGGTCTCCTCCTTGGGGATCCCGACCGGCAGGCCGAAGCTGAGCTGGTCGGCCCCCGCCTGCTCCCACCTCTTGCACTGGGTGAGCACCTCGTCCGGGTCGCCGCAGATGAGCAGCTCCTCCTCGATGAGCAGTTCGAGGAATTCCTCGGTGTACTCGGGGAGCGTCTCGGGCCAGACGGGGAAGCCCTCGGGGCGCGGGAAGGTGTCGTGGTAGCGGAAGACGAGGGACGGCAGGTAGTGCAGTCCGCCGTTCATCGCGATCCGGATCGCCTCGTCGTGGGTGGGCGCGCAGACGGCGGTGGTCGTCACCATCACGTTGTCGTTGACGAAGTCCCCGACGGGTTCGGCGTCGACGACCGCCGTCTTGTACTGCTCCAGGACCCACTCCATGTCGGAGACCTTCTGCACGCTGAAGCCGAGCACCCCGAGGCCCTTCTTCGCGGCCATGGCGTACGAGGGCGGCGACCCGGCGGCGTACCACATCGCGGGGTGCGACTTCCCGTACGGCTTGGGCAGCACCTTGCGCGGCGGGAGCGACCAGTGCTTGCCCTGGAAGCCCTGGTACTCGTCCTGGAGCCACATCTTGGGGAACTCGGCGATCGTCTCCTCCCAGATCTCCTTGGTGAAGTTCATGTCGGTGATGCCGGGGAGGAAGCCGAGGATCTCGTGGCTGCCCGCGCCGCGTCCGCTGCCGAACTCGAAACGGTTGCCGGAGAGGTGGTCGAGCATGGCGACCTTCTCGGCCACCTTGACCGGGTGGTTGACCTGGGCGAGGGGGTTGAAGATCCCGGATCCCAGGTGGATGCGCTCCGTCGCGTGGGCGAGGTAGCCGAGGAAGACGTCGTTGGCGGAGAGGTGCGAGTACTCCTCCAGGAAGTGGTGCTCGGAGGCCCAGGCGTACTTGAAGCCGGACTTGTCCGCCTGGATGACGTACTCGGTCTCCTCCATCAGCGCCTTGTGCTCCGCGAGCGGATCGGTCTCGGCGCGCTTGCCCACGTATCCCTGTACAAAGAGCCCGAATTCCAAGGAGGTTCACCGTCCCCACGAGATCCCAGATTTTCTGACGTACCGTCAGATCAGCTGCCGCCGACTGTGGCACCGCCCGGTTGGAGCGTCAATAGCTGACGCCAAGTCAGATAACGGAGACGCCGGCCAGCCATCCGCCGTCGATCACGAACGGCTGCCCGGTGATGTAGGAGGAGTCGTCGGAGGTGAGGAAGAGCGCCAGCCTCGCCACCTCCTCCGGCCGCCCGACCCGGCCGAGCGGCACCAGCCTGCGGTACAGCTCGTCCAGGGCGCGGGAGGTCTCCTCCGGGTCCGCGTCCGGATCCAGCCGGGACGGGTTGGACATCGGCGTGTCCACCGCTCCCGGGCACATGGCGTTCACCCGGATCTGCTGCCGCGCGAGTTCGAGGGCGGCCACCCTGGTCAGGCCGAGGATGGCGTGCTTGGTCGCCGCGTACGTGCCCACCGCCGCCATCCCGGTCATCGCGGTGTACGAGGCGGTGTTCACGATCGTGCCGCCGCCGGCCGCGGCGATCTCGGGCGCCACGGCCCTGATGCCGAGGAAGCAGCCGACCTGGTTGACCTGGACGACGCTCATGAACTCCTCCAGGGGCGTGTCGAGGAGCGCGTTGAAGCGCAGGATCCCCGCGTTGTTGACCAGCCCGTCGATACGCCCGTACGCCCCCTTCGCGGCGGCCACGGCGGCCGTCCAGTCGGCCTCCCGCGACACGTCGAGGTGGACGTACGACTGGCCCAGCTCCTTGGCCAGCGCCTCACCCTGGTCGTCGAGCACGTCCGCGACCACGACCCGGGCGCCCTCCGCCGTGAACAGCCGTGCCTCCTGCTCGCCCTGTCCGCGCGCCGCCCCGGTGACGATGACGACCCGCCCGTCCAGCTTGCCCATGGTTCTCCTCAGTCAAGGTGGGGGGCGACCTCGGCCCCGAACGCTGCTATCTGGTCCGTGAGTTCGGTGCGGCCGCGGCTGCGGAACCGCACCTGGATCTGGTGCACGCCCATCGCGCCGTACGCGCGCAGCGACGCGGCGATCGCCTCGGGGGCACCGCTGAGCGTCCGCCGTCCGACGTCCCAGCCCGGCTCGCCGACGTACAGCGGCTCGGTGATCGCACCGACCGTGAGGGGCTCCTCGATGCCCGCCTCGGCCCGCAGCCGCCGTAGCCGGCCGATCTGCTCGGGCAGGCGCTCACGCGGATCGCCCTGCGGCAGCCAGCCGTCGCCCTTGAGCGCGGCCCGGCGCACCGCGGCGGGCGAGGACCCGCCGACCCACACGGGCACACGGGCCTGGGCGGGCCGGGGCCGCTGCCCCAGCCCCGCGAAGTCGTACTCCTTCCCGTGGTGTTCCGGGAACTCCTCCGGTCCCAGCGCCGCCCGCAGGGCGTCGATCGCCTCGTCGAGCACCGCCCCCCGCCGCCCGAAGTCCACCCCGAGCACCTCGAACTCCTCCCGCACATGCCCGGCCCCCACCCCGAGGACGAGCCGTCCGCCGGAGAGGTGGTCGAGGGTCGCGTACTGCTTGGCGGTCACCAGCGGATGCCGCAGCCCCACGATCGCCACATGGCTGAGCAGCCGCACGCGCTCGGTGACGGCCGCGAGGTGGGCGAGGGTGGCGACCGGGTCGTACCAGACCGTGCTCATGGCGGGCGCGAGCCGCCGCGGAATCGCCACGTGGTCGCAGCTCGCGATGTAGTCGAAACCGGCGCGCTCGGCGGCCCGGGCGACCGCGACCAGGTCCTCCGCACCCGCAGCCGCCTCCCAGGGCTCGGCGTACATCGTGCTCTGGGACTGGACGGGCAGCTGCATCCCGTACCGCAGGGGCCCGCTCACCGGGGACCACCCCCGCCCTGCCCGGCCCACAGGCCGTCCTCCGTCAGCCCCAGCAGCTCGATGGCGTTGCGCCGGACGATCCGTTCGACGACGTCCGCGTCCAGATGCCCCATCTGCGACTCCCCGACCTCCCGGGACTTGGGCCAGGTGGAGTCGGAGTGCGGGTAGTCGGTCTCGTACAGCACGTTGCCCACCCCGATGGCGTCGAGGTTGCGCAGGCCGAAGGCGTCGTCGAAGAAGCAGCCGTAGACGTGCTCGGCGAACAGCTCCGACGGCGGGCGGTGGACCTTGTCGGCGACCCCGCCCCAGGCCCGGTTCTCCTCCCAGACGACGTCGGCGCGCTCCAGGATGTACGGGATCCATCCGATCTGGCCCTCGGCGTACATCACCTTCAGGTTCGGGAAGCGTTCGAACGCGCCGCTCATCAGCCAGTCGACCATCGAGAAGCAGCAGTTGGCGAAGGTGATGGTGGAGCCCACGGCCGGCGGGGCGTCCGCGGACGTCGAGGGCATCGTGCTGCTGGAGCCGATGTGCATCGCGATCACGGTGCCGGTCTCGTCGCAGGCGGCGAGGAACGGGTCCCACGCGTCGGTGTGCACGGACGGCAGCCCCAGCCGGGGCGGTATCTCGGAGAACGCGACGGCGCGCACACCGCGTTCGGCGTTGCGGCGCACCTCGGCGGCGGCGAGCCCGGCGTCCCAGAGCGGGATGAGGGTGAGCGGTATCAGCCGGCCGTTCGCCTGGGGCCCGCACCACTCCTCCACCATCCAGTCGTTGTAGGCGCGCACCCCGAGCAGACCCAGCTCGCGGTCCTGGGCCTCGGTGAACGTCTGGCCGCAGAAGCGCGGGAAGGTGGGGAAGCAGAGGGCGGACTGGACGTGGTTGACGTCCATGTCGGCGAGGCGCGAGGGGACGTCGTAGGAGCCGGGCCGCATCTGCTCGTAGGTGATGATCTCCAGCTTGATCTCGTCCCTGCTGTAGCCGACGGCGGTGTCCAGGCGGGTGAGGGGCCGGTGCAGGTCCTCGTACACCCACCAGTCGCCGATCGGGCCGTCGTCCCCCGGTCCGCCCATGACGGGGGCGAACCTGCCGCCGAGGAAGGTCATTTCCTTCAGCGGCGCGCGGACGATGCGCGGGCCGACGTCCCGGTACTTCTTCGGGAGCCGGTCCTGCCAGACGTTCGGGGGCTCCACCGTGTGGTCGTCGACGGAGATGATCCGGGGAAAGGCGGCGTTGGTCCGTGAGGTCTCCATGCCGGTCACGGTAGCGCTGATCTGACGGGGCGTCAGCTCCTGCGATCCCCTCGGCTCCCGCGGGGCCCCGGCCGGGGGTGGGGAGAGCATGTGTGGACCTTGTGACGCACCGTGCGGCGGCCTGTGATCGCCGTCTCGCACGGCTGACGTATCCGCCATGAACAAGGCAAACTGGCCTCTTGGTTGTGAACGTCTCGGCAGGGGGCCAGGGGGCAGCGATGGACGGTGTACCGCGAGTGCCGGAGCAGCGGGGTCCCGAGGAATCGGCGACGCTGCGCTTCGGCCTGCTCGGACCGGTGCGCGCCTGGCGCGGGGAGGAGCTGCTGGCCACCGGCTCACCGCAGCAACGCGCCCTGCTGTCCGCCCTGCTGCTGCGCGAGGGACGCACGGCGACGGCGTCCGAGCTGATCGACGCGCTGTGGGGCGACGAGCCTCCGCCACGCGCGCTCGCGGCCCTGCGGACGTACGCCTCCCGGCTGCGCAAGATCCTCTCCCCCGGGGTGCTGGTCAGCGAGTCGGGCGGGTACGCCCTGCGGCTGGACGACGCCCGCGCCCTGGACCTCGCCGCGGCCCAGCGACTGGCCGCCGAGGCCGAGAAGGCCAAGGACTCCGGGGACCTGCGCCACGCCCGGCGGGCGCTGAACGACGCGCTGGCCCTGTGGAACGGCGAGCCGCTGGCCGGCGTGCCGGGCCCCTACGCGGACACCCAGCGCACCCGCCTGGAGGAATGGCGCCTCCAACTCCTGGAGTCCCGCCTCGACATGGACCTGGAGCAGGGCTGCCACGCGGAGGCGGTCTCGGAACTGACCGCCCTGACGGCGGCGCACCCGCTGCGCGAACGCCTGCGCGAACTGCTGATGCTGGCCCTGTACCGCTCCGGCCGCCAGGCGGAGGCCCTCGCGGTGTACGCGGACACGCGCCGCCTGCTGGCCGACGAACTCGGCGTCGACCCCCGCCAGGGACTGAAGGAACTCCAGCAGCGCATCCTGCAAGCGGACCCGGGCCTGGCGGAGCCCTCGGCCCCGGCCCCCGAACCCGCCACGGCCCCCGTCCGCCCCGCCCAGCTCCCCGCCACCGTCCCCGACTTCACCGGCCGGGCGTCCTTCGTCGCCGAGCTGGGCGAGGTCCTCGCCTCCGCCGAGGGCCGGGTCATGGCGGTCTCGGCGCTGGCCGGCATCGGGGGCGTCGGCAAGACCACCCTCGCCGTCCACGTGGCGCACCAGGCCCGCGGCGCCTTCCCCGACGGCCAGCTGTACGTGGACCTGCAGGGCGCGGGCTCCCGGGCCGCCGAGCCGGAGACGGTCCTCGGGGCGTTCCTGCGCGCCCTGGGCACCGCGGACTCGGCGATCCCGGACTCGCTGGAGGAACGCGCCGCCCTCTACCGCTCGGTCCTGGACGGCCGCCGGGTCCTGGTCCTGCTGGACAACGCCAAGGACGCCGCCCAGGTACGCCCGCTGCTGCCGGGCACGGAGGGCTGCGCCGCCCTGATCACCTCCCGGGTGCGGATGGTGGACCTGGCGGGCGCCCACCTGGTGGACCTGGACGTGATGTCCCCCGACGAGGCCCTGGCGCTGTTCACCAAGATCGTGGGCGAGGAGAGAGTGGCCTCGGAACGCGAGGCCGCCCTCGACGTGGTGGCGGCATGCGGCTTCCTGCCGCTGGCGATCCGCATCGCGGCCTCCCGCCTGGCCGCCCGCCGCACCTGGACGGTGTCGGTCCTGGCGGCGAAGCTGGCGGACGAACGCCGCCGCCTGGACGAACTCCAGGCGGGCGACCTGGCCGTGAAGGCCACCTTCGAACTGGGCTACGGCCAACTGGAGCCGGCGCAGGCCCGCGCCTTCCGCCTGCTGGGACTGGCGGACGGCCCCGACATCTCTCTTCCGGCGGCCGCGGCGGTCCTCGACCTGCCGGCGGAGGACACGGAGGACCTGCTGGAGTCCCTGGTGGACACCTCCCTCCTGGAGTCGGCGGCCCCCGGCCGCTACCGCTACCACGACCTGGTCCGGCTCTACGCCCGCGCCTGCGCGGAACGCGACGAACACCCGCCGAGCGAACGGGATGCGGCGATGTCGCGGCTGCTGGACTTCTATCTGGCCACGGCGGCCGAGGGTTACGCCATCGAGCGGCCCGGTGACCGGCTGGTGGACCACCTTGAGACACCCCGGACGGCCGGGCTGGTCTTCCCGGACCGGCACACGGCACAGGACTGGCTCTACTCCGAGGCGGTGTCCCTGCTCGCCTGTGTCCGGCAGTCGTCCGACCGTGCCCGGCTCAGGCGCGCCGTCGACCTGCTGTGGGCCGCGGTGGACCTGGCGGAGTCGGGGGCGAACTCCAAGGAGTACGAGGCCGCGGCCACTGCCCTGCGGAATGCCGCGCGCTCCCTGTCCGACGCCCGCGCGGAGGGCCGGGCCAACCTCGTCCTGGCCAACGCCCGGCACTGGTCGGGGTACTTCGACCAGGCCGATCAAGAGGCGCGGGAGGTTCTCCGGCTGTCCGAGGCGTCCGGGGACCCGCTGCCCTGCTGCTGGGCGGCGAACATCCTGGGGGCCTTCGCCTTCTACCAGAACCGCTACGCGGAGGCCGAGGAGCACCTGGAGCGAGCCATCAAGGACTTCCGCGCGTGCGGCGACC
This sequence comes from Streptomyces sp. PSU-S4-23, assembly GCF_055632315.1. Lineage (NCBI taxonomy): Bacteria > Bacillati > Actinomycetota > Actinomycetes > Kitasatosporales > Streptomycetaceae > Streptomyces > Streptomyces sp. PSU-S4-23. The sequence goes on from NZ_JBVMUU010000002.1 coordinate 3,842,488, forward strand.
TGTCGGGCACGGCGGCCGCCCTGTGCAACCTCTCACGCCTTCACCTGGCGACCGACCGCGCCGACAGCGCGGTGGTCCTCGCCCAGCAGGGCACGGAGATGTACGAGGGTCTCGGACACTCGCTGAAGGCGGCGAACGGCCACTACGCACTGGGCATGGCCCTCAGCAAGAACGGCCGGCTCTCCGATGCGTCCGCCCGCCTCGGGGACGCCCTCCAGGTCTTTCGCGCCAGCCGCCAACGGCTGTGGGAGGGCATGACCTTGTTCCGTCTCGCGGAGGTGGACCTCCTCGCCCACCGCAGCGCACAGGCCGCGGCCAACGCCGAGATGGCCCTGGCGATGCTCAGGGGCATCGGCGGAGAATGGCGCCGGGGCAACGTGCTCACAGTTCTCGGCAAAGCCCTGCTCAGGGTCGGACAGTCGGGGCGGGCCCAGGTCTGCTGGCGCGAGGCACTCGAGATCTTCGAGAGGCTGAACTCGCCCGAAGCCGCCGAAGTACAGGCACTGCTCGCTCCCGCCGCTGCCGCGTGACGCGCGACACGGACGTTCATCGTTCGTTTATCGCCGACAGGCACTCTTTTGTTTGTCGATCCGTCGCGTCGGGGGGCAGACGGACCGCCGGTGAGGCCGCCGCGCTCACGGTTTAGGGTTGGGCGGCCCGAGTGGCCCACCCGGCCACCCACGGGGGAGTGACCGGGTGGGCCCTCGCAGTCCGACAGCAACAACAAGGGGAGGCACCAGCATGAGCGACACCACCAAGGACGAGCCGATCGCCACGCCGGACAACACGCACATCACCGACGCCGAGGCCGGCACCACGGTCACGCCGCTGAACACGCACATCACCGACGCCGAGGCCGGCACCGACGTCCAGCCGCTCAACACGCACATCACCGACGTCAAGAGCGTTGCCGACGGCACGACCACCCCGGACAACACCCACATCACGTCCGACCCCAGCTAGACCTTCCTCCCACACGGGGATCGGCCGCGGCGGCGCGGAGGGGAGCCGCCGCGGCCGAGGTGTGTCCGGCGCAGGGCGGCCCGGCGGAACTACCGCGCACGCCCGGGAGCCGCCGCGCCGACCAGATCGAGCTCGCACCACACCGTCTTGCCCTCGGCCCACGGCCGCACGCCCCACCGCAGCGCCACGGCGTCGAGGAGCGCCAGGCCGCGGCCCGACTCGGCGTCCTGCGGCGCGTGCAGAAGGACGGGAAGCGCCCGAGGGTCGGGGTCGTCGACCTCCACGCGCACCCGTCCGTCGGCACGGACCACGCGGACCCGCACCGGGGTGCCCTCCCCCACGTGCCGGATGACGTTGCCGACGAGTTCCGTGACGCAGAGCTGGACGTCGGCGCACGGCACGTCCAGGTGGTCGCGCACGGCGCGGCGCAGTTCGGGCACGCTGCCCGGGAGGGCGAGCATGTCGAGCCGGAGGACCGGGAGTGCGGGGGCGTTCAACGAACGGCCGCCTTCCGCAGGACCTCCGCCAGCTTGCGCGCGGTGGCGGTGTTGCAGTTGCCGAGCGCGATCAGGCCGGCCGGCCCCCGGTACTCAGCCGCGAAGCTCGGCAGGTCCACGCGGAGGGACGGCAGCGTGATGCCGTGCGCGGCGAGCGCGGCGCGCAACTCCTCCACGCAGAGGGTCGTGTCGTAGGGGGTGGGCTGTGCGGGCACGGTCACGTACGCCTTCCTGTGCTCTCGGTGCTCTCTGTGACGAACCGTTCACACTGTGACGCGCCCTCGCCTATCGTGAAAGGGGTTTCCCTTCCCGGACGCGAACAGCGGAACCGGGCTCGATGAGCAGGGCAGTTGTGGAATCGGCGGGTGGACCGGGGTGCGACGCAAGGACATCGACGGCTCGGAGAGCGTGCCGAGCTTCTACGGCAAGGAGTTGCGGTGGAAGCGGGAGCAAGCGGGGCTCACGCTGCAGCAGTTGGCGGAAGGCAGCTTCTACGGACTGAGTCATCTCAGTGAGATCGAGCGCGGGGAGCGCCGTATGCCGCGCGAACTCGCCGAGCACGTGGACGGGGTGCTGGGGACCGACGGATTCTTCGCGCGGCGCTGCGAGGACGTGCGCAAGGCCCGCCGCAGGGGCCACGCCCGGTACTTCGAGAGGGTTCTGGAGGCCGAACGGCACGCGGACGCCATCGAGGAGTGGTGCCCCACCCTCTTCCCCGGCCTGCTCCAGACCGAGGCGTACGCCCGCGCCGTGGTCCGGGCCACGCATCCGCTGGAGCCGTCGGAGACGACGGATGAGAAGGTGCAGGCCCGACTCGCTCGCGCCCGCCTGTTCGACGACGACCCGGCCACCCCCGAGTACTGGGTCGTCCTGCATGAGTCGCTGCTGCGACTCCCCATCCTTCCGTCGGCGCAGATGGCCGAACAGCTCGACCGGATCGTGGGGTTGGCAAGGCGGCCCCGTATCACCCCCCAGGTCCTCCCGTGGGACTTCGGAGCACACCCGTTCATGGTCGGCACCGCGATGCTCATGACCTTCCCCGACGCGCCGCCGCTGGTCTACACGGAGTCCCTGCACACCGGGGAAACCATCGAGGAACCGGCCCTCGTGAAGGAGTACCGAAGGTCGTACGATCGGCTCAGGGCCGCCGCTCTGCCGCCGGAGGCGTCCCTCGCCCTGATCGAGGAAGCGGCTGAGGACTACCGACATGGCAGGAACCGCCTTCGATTTGAGCACCGTTCGCTGGAGTAAGAGCAGCTACAGCAACGGCAGCGGCGGAAACTGCGTCGAGGTCGCCGACCAGCTCCCCGCCTTCCCGGGCGCCGTCCCCGTCCGCGACTCGAAGCGCGCCCAGGAGGGCCCCGTACTCTTCTTCGCAGCCCCCGCCTGGACCTCCTTCCTCACTTCCCTCAAGCGCTGACCTCACCCGGAGCCGACCATGGGCGGATGGGGGCCGTCCGCCATCCCGAATCCCCTCCGCCGGGCACCCTCCACCGCCCCAACACTCCAATTCCCGGCCGCCCCATCCCGAAGAGCCACTTATCCACAGGGCTGGGATCCGTTCCGCTGTTCTGCGACCGTGGGCACGTGGAACGGAGGGCGTTGCGGGAACTCACCGAGGGAGGAGTCCTCCTCACCTCGCGTGCGCTCGACGCCGGCTGGCCGCGGCAGAGCCTCGCGCGGGCGCTCAGGAGCGAGGGCTGGGTCCGGCTCAGGAACGGCGCCTGGACCGAGCCGGAGTGCGCCACGGACCTCCTCACACGACTCCGGGCGGTGCAGCTTCTGGCTCCCCGACTCGTCGTGAGCCACCGTTCCGCGGCCGCGCTGTGGCGGATCGAGACCCTCTCCCCCGCCTCCGGTACGCCGCTGGAGTTCATCGACACCGAGCGCATCCACCGGCCGGAGGCCAAGGACGTACGTGTGCACCGCGCCCGCCTCCGCCCAGGAGAGGTGACGGAGCGACGGGGGCTCCCGGTCACCGGCGCGGTACGCACCCTCACCGACCTGTTGCGGACCGGCCCCAGGGACGACGCACTCGTCGCCGTGGAGTCGGCCCTCGCCTATCGCCGGGTCGGCAGTGTCCGCCGAGCCCCGCTCACCGATCTCGACTCGGTCTCCGCCGCCCTCGAGGTCACGCCCAAGAGGGCGGCGGTCCGGGCACGCTCGTGGCTTCGGCTGTGCGACCCACGCGCCGGTTCACCGGCCGAGACCATGGCCCGGCTGCGCCTGTACGACGCCGGGCTCCGCCCCGAGTCCCAGGCCGAACTCCTTACCCCGGCCGGGCGCCGGGTCGTCCTCGACTTCCTCTTCCGGGCGGAGGGGCTGGCAATCGAGATCGAGGGCTACGCCTACCACGGGACCCGCGACTCCCACCGCCGCGACGTCGACCGCTTCAACCAGATCCTCCAGTGCCCCGAGGTCCGAAACCTCCTCCGCTACACCGCCGAAGACGTCTTCCACCGCCCCGCCCAGATGATCCGGGACATCCGCGCCGCCCTCGCAGCCAGCGCATCCCGGCCGGTGCCCGCGGCCCGGTGAGAGCATGCTCCGGCTCCCCGGTGGCCTCGAGTGACGGTTGGGCCGCCCGCTTCTTTGCCAGTGTCGTGCTTCCGCGGTCCGCGTCAAGGGCGCTGCGTTGCGCTGCGCTCCACTCCGCGTCGGCTTCGCCGATCGGCCTCCGGCCGACCCTTGACCCGGCCCGCTCCAGCACGGGGGAGAAGCGAGCGGGCGGCCGGGGGAGGAGCGGGGGTCCTTCCGGGGTTCGTGGTGGGGTGGGCTGGCCGGTGCCCGGCGGCGGACGGCGCATCAGCGCCTCGCCTGCACGCCGGGCCGGTTCAGCGGCATGCGGTGAGTGGGTGGGGGCGCGATCGGAGGAGGGCGGCACGCCGGGCCGGTTCAGCGGCATGCGGTGAGTGGGTGGGGGCGCGATCGAAGGGCGCGGCACGCCGGGCCGGTTCAGCGGCATGCGGTGAGTGGGTGGGGGCGCGATCGGGGGAAGGCGGCACGCCGGGCCGGTTCAGCGGCATGCGGTGAGTGGGTGGGTGGTGCGCGGGCGCGCCTCGCCTGCACGCCGGGGGGATTTGGCGGCTTGCGGTGGGTGGGTGGGGGCGCGATCGGGGGAAGGCGGCACGCCGGGCCGGTTCAGCGGCATGCGGTGAGTGGGCGGAAGTGTGCCTCACGTGGCGCCGCTGAACGCTGAGTCAGTGGCGATGAGCTGCAATTGGAGGGTTTGTACCACACAGGAGACCCAATGCCTCTGGTCAGTAGGCTGCCTGATGGGACGAACCCTCCAATTGCTCTCATCGGCTTGACACATGAGGCTGGTGTGACCAGTGAGGGAGCATGTGACGGGCCCGGGCACCCACCTACCGTGCGCCGCCGAACCGCCCGGCGTGCCGCCCTCCTCCGATCGCGCACCCACCCACTCACCGCAAGCCGCCGAACCAACCCGGCGCGCCGCGCCCTCCGATCGCACCCCCACCCACCCACCGCAAGCCGCCGAACCCGCCCGGCGTGCAGGCGAGGCGCTGATGCACCGTCCGCCGCCGGGCACCGGCCAGCCCACCCCACCACGAACCCCGGAAGGACCCCCGCTCCTCCCCCGGCCGCCCGCTCGCTTCTCCCCCGTGCTGGAGCGGGCCGGGTCAAGGGTCGGCCGGAGGCCGATCGGCGAAGCCGACGCGGAGTGGAGCGCAGCGCAACGCAGCGCCCTTGACGCGGACCGCGGAAGCACGACACTGGCAAAGAAGCGGGCGGCCCAACCGTCACTCGTCACCCCGGCCCACCACGACTTTCCCTGAGGCAGAGCGAACCTTCAGCCATCAGAGGGGAAGCGATCGCGCGGGAGGGGCGGTCAGTGGTTGCCGTCGTCGGCGAAGTCGGGCCGCTCGGTGGACAGCAGCTGCTCGGCGGCACCGTCGAGTAGCTGGGCCATCTCCGTGGAGCGGGGCAGCATGGCCTTCTCGTAGACGCGGACGGCATCGTCGAGGGTGTCGTGGTGCGCGATGGCGAGGGCGAGTTCGCAGGCGTCGAGCATGGCGAGGTTGACGCCGACACCGAGGGGCGGCATGAGGTGGGCTGCGTCGCCGAGCAGGGTCACCGTGGGGTTGTGCTCCCATGTGTGAGGGACGGGCAGGGCGAAGATCGGGCGGTCGACGTAGAGGCCGTCGTTGTCGGCGATCAGCCGGCGCAGACGGGGCGCCCAGTCGCGGTAGCGCTCCAGGAGGAGGGCACGGATGCCGTGGGTGTCCTGGGGAGTGAGGCCGCCGGCGGTGATCCAGTCGGCCGGGACGCGCTGGATGATGTAGACGCGGATGTGGTCGCCGCTGTTGCGCTGGGCGAACAGGCCGCGGTCGCCGTCGGCTGCGGCGGCGCTGCCCCCTCCGACCAGTTCGGCGATGTCGGGGTGCTTGGTGCCGACGTCGTGGAACCACGCTTCGAGGAAGCTCACGCCGGTGTACTGGGGGACGGCCGGGGAGAGGGCGCGGCGGACCTCGGACCAGGCGCCGTCGGCGCCGATGACGAGGTCGGCTTCGAGGGTGGAGCCATCGCTGAAGTGCAGTTGCCTGGGGCCTTCGGCAGGGCCACTGAGGGTCCGCAGGGTGCAACCCCATTGGACGGTGCCGGGGTTGAGGGAGTCGAGCAGCAACTGGCGCAGCTGGCCGCGGTCGATTTCCGGTTTGAAGCGCTCGTCCTCCTTGGGGACGTGGTGGAGGCGGATCGAGCCGGTCGGGTCCATCTGGCGCATCTCCTGCCCTTCAGGGCGGGCCAGTTGGAAGAACTCCTCCAGCAGGCCGGCTTCGCGCAGGGCGATCTGGCCGTTGTCGGCGTGCAGGTCGAGGGTGCCGCCCTGGTCGCGGGCGTCGGGGCCGGCGTCGCGGTCGTAGACGGTGGCGGTGATGCCGTGCTGCTGGAGGATGCGGGCGCAGGTCAGGCCGCCGGGGCCGGCGCCGATGATGGCGATGCGGGGCGCGGGGGCGGTGTTCATGAAGGGCTCCGTTCGTGCCGCACGGCAGGGCTGTGCCTGCTGTGCCGCTGGGGTGAGTGGCAGTGGGTCGTTCGCGGTGGCCGGGGCCTTGGCGGATGGCGCCGTGGTGGGCGGCCGGCCCCCGTCAGCGGGGGCTCGCTGACGAGGAGGGCGGCGAGGATGGAGGGCGAGGAAGGCATGAGCGCGCAGGCGTCCTTGGCGCGGACGGGCAGTTCTGTCGCCGCCGGCGCCGATGCCCTGCGGGGCGCGTACGGCGATCAGCTCTGGCATCGACCGGGCGGCTTCGTCGCGAGCTGCGGCCGCAGGGGCGGCGCCGCGTGGAGAGCGCGGCTGGCGATCGGCGCGGAGGCACGACGAACACGGCGATCGCGGCCGGGTTCATGGGCTTGCGGGCATGGCTGATCACTCCTTTCGAGCAGGGGGGAGGCCGCAGGCCGGGGCCATGCGTCGCAGCTGCAGCTGCAGCCGCAGCCGCACCGCAGCCGCACCGCCAGAAAAGCACACCGAGTCAATAAGTGCAACAGCTCAACTTTTGGAGTTGAGCCACCCAGGCGATAGCATCCCGGTATGCCCGACACCACGACCGACGCCGCGGGAGTCGCTTCCCCCGCACCGATGGGTCGCCGCGAGCGCAAGAAAGCCGCCACCCGCCAGGCCATCGCCGACGCCGCGCTGCGTCTGTTCCTCGAGCGCGGGTACGACGAGGTCGGCATCCGTGAGATCGCGGACGCCGCCGACGTGTCCACCACGACGCTGTTCAAGCACTTCCCGGTCAAGGAAGCCCTCGTCTTCGACGAGGACGCCGATCAGGAAGCCCGTCTCCTCGCCGCCGTACGCGAGCGGCCCGAGGGCCAGTCCATCCCCGCGGCCCTGCGTGAACACGCCCTGCGCGCCCGGCTCGCCACCGCCGACGGCGACGCCCGGTTCGCCGCCTTCACCGACATGGTGAACAGCACCCCCGCCCTGCGCGACTACGTCCAGAACATGTGGCTGCGCCACACCGCGGCCCTGGCCGAAGTCATCGCCCAGGAAAGCGGCCTCCCAGCGGACGACCCCGCCTGCACCGCCCTGGCCCACTTCGCCCTCGAAGCTCCCCGCGCGGTCCACACCCGCAAGGACGTCCGCCAGGCCATCACCCGCGCCTTCGACCTCCTGGAAAACGGGTGGAACGCACTCACACGGACCGGAGCATGACGCAGCGCCGACGGCGCCCCGCCGCCCGGCCTCACCGCCGGGCCCCGGACCCTGTCCGCAGCTCCCCCTTCACCACCTTCCCGCTCGCGTTCCGCGGCAGTTCCGGCACGAACTCCACCTTCCTCGGCACCTTGTAGTTCGCCATCTCCCGGCGGGACCAGGCGATTAGGTCGTCCGCCGTCAGGACCGCGCCCGGGCGGCGGACCACGTACGCCTTTCCGACCTCCCCGAGCCGTGCGTCGGGTATCCCGACCACCGCGACGTCGGCCACGTCCGGGTGCAGGCCCAGGAGTTGCTCTATCTCCGCCGGGTACGCGTTGAAGCCGCCGACGATGAACATGTCCTTGATGCGGTCGGTGATGCGGAGGTTCCCGGAGTCGTCCAGGACGCCCACGTCGCCTGTGCGGAGCCAGCCGTCGGGGGTCAGGGTCTGCGCCGTGGCCGCCTCGTCCTCGAAGTAGCCCCGCATGACGTTGAAGCCGCGGACCAGCACCTCCCCCGGGACCCCGGGGGCCTGCGGTTCTCCTCTCGCGTCCACCACCCGTACCTCGGTGCCGGGGATCGCGCGGCCCGATGTCGACGCGATCACCGACGGGTCGTCGCCCCGGCGGCACATCGTCACGAAGCCGCCGGCCTCCGACAGGCCGTACGCCGTCAGGACGGTTTCCACGCCGAGTTCCCCGCGCAGCCGTTCCACCAGCCGCAGCGGCACCACGGCCGCGCCCGTCACCACCAGGCGCAGGGTGGACAGGTCGTGGGCGTCCCGGGAGGGATGGTCGAGGAGGGACTGGTGCAGGGTCGGAGGGCCGGGGAGGACGGAGATGTGCTCCGAGGCTATGTTCGCCAGCGCCGTGTCCACGTTGAACACCGGCTGCGGGATCATCGTCGCGCCTCGCATCAGGCACGCCAGGATCCCTGCCTTGTAGCCGAACGTGTGGAAGAAGGGGTTCACGATCAGGTAGCGGTCGCCTCGGCGCAGGCCCGCGAGGTCGCTCCAGATCGCGTACGCCCGCAGGGTCTGCGCGTGCGTGATCACCGCGCCCTTGGGGCGGCCCGTCGTGCCCGAGGTGAAGATGATGTCGGACGGCAGGGCGCCGGTGAGGGCCGCGGCGCGCGCCCGGACCTCCGGCTCGCCGACACCCTCCCCGCTCGCCAGGAAGTCCTTCCAGGTGCGGAAGTCGGCCGGGGCGTCGTCGGACAGGACCACCACCTGGTCCAGGTGAGGAAGGCCCGGCAGAGGGCCGTCCCCGGGGCCCTGCCCGGCCGCGCGCCGCAGCGAGGCGACGTACGACGTTCCCAGGAACGTGCCTGTGACGAAGAGGAGTTTCGCGCGGCTCCGGTTGAGTACGTACGCCGCCTCCGTGCCCTTGAAGCGCGTGTTGAGGGGGACCAGGACGGCGCCCGCCGACACCGCGCCCAGCGCCGAGACGATCCAGTCGAGGGTGTTGGGCGCCCAGACCGCCACCCGGTCGCCGATCCCGACGCCGTTCGCGACGCAGGCCGCTGCCGCGCGCTCGACGCGGGCGCCCAGTTCGGCGTAGGAGACGCGGGTGCGGCCCTCGACTACGGCCTCGGTGTCGCCGTGGCGACGGGCCGCGCTGCGCACCAGTCCCGGAATGCTGCCCCATTCGACGTCACCGCGCACAGCGACCTCCCGGCACATGGCCATCGACGGCTAGCTGAATACCAGCCGAGCACCCGACTACCTGACTACCCGTCAGATTAGCTGTAGCCTGACGCCCTGTCAGCCGCCAGGGCTCCAGCGCGGAGGTGTGCGTCATGGCAACGGCAGGGACAAGGGCAGGGGCAGGGACAGGGACAGGAACAGGGACAGGGGCAGCAGGGGGGCTCAAAGACGCCACCGCCATCGTTGGGATCGGGCAGACCCCCTTCGCCCGGCGACTCGACGGGTCCGAGAAGGCGTTGGCGTGCCGGGCGATCCTCGCCGCGCTCGACGACGCGGGCATCGCGCCCGGCGAGGTCGACGCGCTCGCCTCGTACACCATGGAGGAGACCGACGAGGTGGAGGTGGCCAAGGCGCTCGGGCTGGGCGACCTCACCTTCTTCAGCAAGGTCGGCTACGGGGGCGGGGGCTCCTGTGCCACCGTCGCACACCTCGCGGCCGCCGTCGCCGCCGGGCAGGCGACCGTCGGCGTCGCCTGGCGGTCGCGCAAGCGCGGCAGCGGGCCGCGGCCTTGGAGGAACACGGCCGTCCAACTGCCCACCCCCGCCCAGTGGACGCGCCCCTTCGGGCTGCTGCGGCCGGTCGACGAGATCGGGATGCTCGCCCGGAGGTACATGCACGAGTACGGGGCGACCAGGGACCATCTGTTCAACGTCGCCCTCGCCTGCCGCAACCGGGCCAACCAGAACCCCGCCGCGATCATGTACGACAGGCCCCTCACCCGGGACATGTATATGACCTCCCGGTGGATCAGTGAGCCGCTCTGCCTCTTCGACAACTGCCTGGAGACGGACGGGGCGCTGGCGTGCGTGGTGGTGTCCGCCGAGCGCGCCCGCGACTGCCGGCACCGCCCCGTCTACGTCCACTCCGCGGCCCAGGGGCTGCCGTCCCAGCACCACGGCATGGTCAACTACTGGAACGACGACCCGCTGACCGGCCCGGCCTGGACGGCCGCCCGGCACCTGTGGAAGCACGCCGACATCACCCCGGACGACGTGGACGTGGCACAGATCTACGACGCGTTCACGCCCCTCATACCACTCTCCCTGGAGGGGTACGGCTTCTGCGGGCGGGGAGAGGGCGGGGCGTTCACCGAGGGGGGCGCGCTGGAGATCGGCGGGCGGCTGCCCATCAACACCGGGGGCGGCGGGCTGTCCGAGGCGTACGTGCACGGCTTCAACCTCATCACCGAGGGTGTCAAGCAGCTGCGGGGGACCAGTACCGCCCAGGTCCCGGGCGCCGCCACCTGTCTGGTCACCGCCGGCGAGGGGGTCCCCACCTCCGCCCTTCTGCTCAGGAACTAAAGGGAACTAAAAGGACTAAAGGAGCCGAGCCATGTCCGACACTGCCGTGCCCGGCACTTCCATGCCCGGCACTTCCATGCCCGGCACCTCCATGCCCGACCCCCTGCTCACGCCCGTCCGCGACGAGGACGGCGCGCCCTTCTGGGAGTACGCCGCCCGGGGAGAACTGCGGATCCAGGCGTGCGCCGACTGCGGCGAGCCGCGCTTCCCGCCGCGCCCCTGCTGCCCGCACTGCCAGTCGTTCGCGAGCGAGTGGCGGCGCACGAGCGGGAAGGGGAGGATCTGGTCGTACGTCGTGCCGCATCCGCCGCTGCTCGCGGCGTACGCGGCGCAGGCGCCCTACAACGTGATCGTGGTGGAGCTGGCCGAGGCGCCCCGCATCCGGCTCGTCGGGAACCTCGTCAGCGGACCCGGCGCGCCCCTGAACTCGCTTGCCCCCGACCGGATCCGCATCGGTGCCAAGGTCCAGGTCGTCTTCGACGGGGACGGGATGCCCCGGTGGGTGCTGGAGCGGCCGTGAGCGGGGGACTGCGGATCGCCGCCGACCAGGACACCGGTGTCGCGGTCGTCACGTTGGACCGGCCGGCGCGGCTGAACGCCGTGGATCTGCCGCTGGCCGGACAACTCGCGGACTGCTGGCGTGCGTTGCGGTTCGACGACTCGGTGCGGGCCGTGGTGCTCACCGGTGCGGGGGAGCGCGCCTTCTGCACCGGCATCGACCGCGACGCGGACGTACCGCAGCCGAACTCCCCGTACATGGTGGACGATCCGCTGCTGCGGATCGGCCCGAAGACGAACGACCTGTGGAAGCCGGTGATCGCCGCCGTGCGCGGCATGGCCTGCGGCGGGGCGTTCTACCTGCTGGGCGAGAGCGATTTCATCGTGGCGGACACGACGGCGGCCTTCTTCGACCCGCACACCACGTACGGCATGGTCAGCGCGTACGAGTCCGTCCACATGGCGCACCGCATGCCGTACGGGGAGGCGGCGCGGATGGCGCTGATGGGCACCGCCGAGCGGATCTCCGCGCGGCGGGCGTACGAGATCGGCCTGGTGTCCGAACTGACCGGGCCGGGAGGTGCGGTGGAGGCGGCGGTGCGCTGCGCCGCCGTCATCGCCTCCTATCCGCCCGAGGGTGTACAGGGCACCGTGCGGGCCCTGTGGGCGGCGCAGCAGGCGGCCCGGGCGGACGCCTTCGCGCTGGCGCCGTCGCTCATCGCGCTCGGGAACCTGCCGGCGGAGCGGCAGGCGGAGCTGTTCGCGGGGCGGCGGGCGGGAGAGCGGGCGGGGGAGTTCCGGGTGCGGTAGCCCGGGTGCGGTAGCCCGGGTGCGGTAGCCCGGCCGCGTTTCCCCGTCTCCCGCGCGGCCCCCGGCTCCCGCGCGGCCCGGCCACCGTGTGGCACACCGCAGGTACCGGGCGTAGCGTCATGGGCAGACGGCCGCCGTCCGGAACCCCTTCCGTGAGGTCCGTACGACGGCCGTCCAGGGCAGTGCCGCTCAGGCGGTCCGCGCCGTCCCCGTGCCCTTCTCGGCGTCCAGGGCGTACACGCAGCGGTCCTTGCTGCACGCGTAGACCACGCCGTCCTTGACCACCGGCGCACCGGTGATCTCGCCGCCGGTCGCCAGCTTCCAGCGCAGGCGGCCGTCGTCGGCCTTCAGCGTGTACAGCAGGTGGTCCATGGAGCCGAAGTGGATGCGGCCCTCCGCCACCGCCGGGGAGCCCACGATGTCGCCGCCCGCCTGGAAGCGCCATTTCGGGGTGCCGGTGACCGCGTCCAGGGTGTAGAGGCCCTTGCCGCTGCCGACGTGGACGTGCCCGGCGGCCACCAGCACCGGTTCGGTGGAGGCCCGGGACTCCGTCGCGATGCGCCAGCGGTCGCGGCCGTCGGTCGCGTCGAGGGCGTACACCGTGCCCAGGTAGTCCGCCAGGTAGATGCCGCCGCCCGTGACCGCGGGGCCGGGCGCGAAGGCCGGCGGGCACAGGAAGACCGCCGGCGCCTCGAAGTGCCAGCGCACCAGGCCGCTCGACACCTCGATGGCCAGGACCCGGGTGCCGGCCGAGACGTACACGTAGCCGTCGGGTGCGTGCGTCAGGCGCACGGGGACGCCGCCACACGACGCCGCGTCCCCGATCGGGTACGACCAGCGTTCCTCGCCGGTGCGCGCGTCCAGGGCCCGCAGCCGCGCGTCCCGCCACACGTACACCGTGCCGTCCTGAAGCACCGGTCCGGCCTCCGGCGTCTCGAAGTCCGTCTGGGCGCCGCTGACCTCCCACAGCCGCCGGCCGTTCGACGCCTCCCACGCCTGTACGCCGCCGCCGCGCGTCCCGGTGACGACCGTGCCGCGGTCGGCCTTGAGGGAGTACACCCAGCCGTCCGTGGACAGCCGCCACAGGTCCGTGCCCTCGCGGGCGTCCAGTGCGAAGAGGGTGGGGCCGTCGGAGGCGTGGACACGGCCGTCCGCGACCGCCATCGACCAGGCCACGTCCCGGGTCTTGAAGCGGCGGCGGCCCGTGGCCACGTCCAGGGCGTGCACCTCGAAGGATGTGACGTAGACGAGGTCGTCGGTGACCGACGGCGTGCCCCACACGTCGTTCGACATGCGGAAGCGCCAGGGGCGCCAGCCTGCGGCGCCCTCGGGTGCGGTGGCCGGCGGCGCGACGGCGGGGGCGGCCCCGGCCATGCCGTTGACGCCGGTGCCGGGCCGGGACCAGGAGGCCACGAGTCCGGCCTCGGGGGGAGGCGCCTTGACCGCGGCGGCCCGCGCGTCGGCGACGCGCGGGCCGGGGCCGATCGGCACGGACGCCCCCGCGAGCCGCACCGGACCGCCGTCGGGCACGCCGACGGGCGCGGTCACCGGCATCGGGTCGTGGGAGGGCTGGGGCGGCAGCGCCGGGCGCCCGCCGCCCCGGCTGCCGACGGGGGACGGCTTGACCGCGGGGCGCCCGCCGCGCCGTGCCTCGATCAGGCCGACGGCCTTCTCCGGCAGCCACGCGGAGGCCGTGCCGCTGTCGTCGGATCCGGAGCCGAAGAGGTGGGGCGCGAGCTGGGCCTGGAGGTCGGCCGGGTTCGGGCGGGCGGGGGCCTCCATCTGCATGCACGACTCGATGAGCGGGCGCAGCTCGTCCGGCAGTCCGGACAGGTCCGGGCCCTCGCGCAGCAGCATGAAGACGGTCTCGACGGGGTTGGCGCCGTGGAAGGGAGGGTGCCCGGTGGCCGCGAAGACGAGCATCGAGCCGAGCGAGAAGACATCGCTCGCGCCGGTCACGCTGCGGGAGTCCTTGGCCTGTTCGGGGGACATGTAGGCGGGCGTGCCGACCGCGACGTTCGTCATCGTCAGACGTGTGTTCGACACGCCGGAGGCGATACCGAAGTCGATCACCCGGGGGCCGTCCTCGACGACGAGGACGTTCGAGGGCTTCAGGTCCCGGTGCACGAGGCCCGCCCCGTGGATGGACTGCAGCGCCTCGGCCACCCCCGCGGCCAGCCAGCGCACCGCCTGGGCCGGCAGCGGCCCGCACTCGGTCACTATCTCCTCGAGGGAGGGCGCGGGCACGTACGCGGTGGCGAGCCACGGCACGGCTGCGCGCGGGTCGGCGTCGACCACGGCCGCCGTGTAGAAGCCGGAGACGGCTCGCGCGGCCTCGACCTCACGCGTGAAACGCACCCGGAACAGCTGGTCCTCGGCGAGTTCCGTGCGCACCGTCTTGATCGCCACGCGCCGGCCGGACGCCGAGCGGGCGAGATAGACCAGCCCCATGCCGCCGGCACCCAGCCGTCCCAGCACCTCGAACGGCCCGATCCGCCGCGGATCGTGCTGCGTCAGCTGATCCACCACTTGCCTGCCACCTCCCCGTACGGGTCACGTCATCCGCGTCGTGTACGCGACCCCGTGCAGCGTCTCACCACCGCACCGCCGTGGCGGCACGCACCCCGATTCTTCCTGTCCGGGCCACTGGTTGCGAACCCGGGGGCGGAAGGGGGTGTCTCAGGACAAAAAACCATGCCGGAGTGCCTTTCGGGAAGCGGGCGCCCGCATGATGGAACGGCCGGTACGACCCCGAAGTGCCTCGGCGCGGCCGCCGGCTACCGCTGGAGCAGCGCGAAGGACGCCCCCTGATTGTCCGTGACGACCGCCACCTGTCCGTACGATGCCTCGAACGGCGGTACCTGTACACGACCGCCCAGCCGCTCGACCGCGCCGAGTGCCGCCGCGCCGTCCCGGACGGCGAAGTGGACGAGGAAGTGGGGTGGCATCTCGGCGGGGAAGACGTCCCGTACCGCCGCACGCCCGAACTCGGGGACGGCGCCGGGGCCGAAGAGGGCGTCGTGGAAGAGGTCCGCGTAGAAGGCGTTCGCGGCGGCGGGGTCCCGTGCGTACAGCTGCGCCCAGGCGAAGGAGCCGGGTTCGCGCCGTGTGCCGAAGCCCGGGTGGGTGCCGCGCTGCCAGAGCCCGAAGACGGCGCCCTCGGGGTCGGCGGCCAGCGCCATGACGCCCAGGGCGTCCACGGGGGTGGGCGGGGTGACGATCTGACCGCCGGCCGCCCGGATGCGCCCGGCGAGCGCGGGAGCGTCGGGTGTGGCGAAGTACACCGTCCAGACGGTGGGCATCCGTCCGTCCCGTTTGGGCGCCAGCGCGGCCACGGGACGGCCGTCGAGACGTGCCCACACCGAGGAGCCGTACGCCTCCTCGAAGGTCCACCCGAAGAGCTCACCGTAGAACCGCTTGCCCGCCTCGACGTCGGGCAGCTGGGCGTCGGCCCAGCAGGGGGCGCCCTCAGGCACGCCCTCGGGGGCGTTTCCGTCTCCCGTGTCCCCGCGCGACGGCTGCGACGCTTGCGGCGGCTGCGACGACGATGGCGGGTTTTCGGCCATGCCGCCAAGCTAGTGGGCTTCCCGCTGCGCCGCGCGCGGGGATACTCCCTCCTCAGCGGCACCAGAGCCCTTGTCCGCCCCCGCACTCCCCATTTGCAGTCGGCCGAATCGCGCTCCGATCACCCCTCGGTAAGCTGACGGCATGACAGGACAAGTGCGTACCGTCGACGGCCGCGTGGCCGGTCGGCGCGGGCAGGCGACCAGGCAGAAGCTGCTCGACTGCCTCAGCGAGATGCTCAGCTCATCGCCCTACCGGGACGTCAAAGTCATCGACGTCGCCCGGAAGGCGGGGACGTCGCCGGCGACCTTCTACCAGTACTTCCCGGACGTGGAGGGTGCCGTCCTGGAGATCGCCGAGCAAATGGCCGCGGAGGGCGCCGCGTTGACCGAGCTGCTCGAAGGGCGCTCGTGGGTCGGCAAGGCGGGCTGGCAGACGGCGCAGGAACTCGTGGACGGTTTCCTGGAGTTCTGGCGCAAGCACGACGCGATCCTGCGGGTCGTCGACCTGGGTGCCGCCGAGGGCGACAAGCGCTTCTACAAGATCCGCATGAAGATCCTGAATTCCGTGAACAACTCCCTGGCGAACTCGATCGCCGACCTCCAGTCCAGGGGCCGGGTCGACAAGGACGTGAACGCGGCGGCCGTGGCGGGCTCGCTCGTGGCGATGCTCGCCTCCGTGTCCTCGCACCAGAAGGGCTTCCAGTCCTGGGGCGTCAAGCAGGCCGAACTCAAGCCGAACCTGGCGCTGTTGGTGCACCTGGGTGTGACCGGCAAGAAGCCGACGAAGTAGGACGGCGGCTCGGCCGCTCCAGGGCTCTCACGTTCTGTCATGCGGGCGGTGGTTCACTCCGGTGGGCCACCGCCCGCTGCCCATGTCCGGGCGCCGGTGCGTCAGGCCGCGCCCGGAGCCCCCGCGCCCCGACGAGGCGCGGTCACCGCCGCACGAGCCGGAAGAGCCGGATCTCCCGTTCCACCCGGGCCTGGTACGTCGCATACGGCGGCCAGAAGTCCAGTGCCGCCCGCCAGGCCGCTTCCCGCTCCGGCCCTTCCAGCAGATGGGCCCTGACGGGGATGTCCTGCCCCTTCCAGCTGATCGCGGCGTCGGGGTGGGCGAGGAGATTGGCGGTCCAGGCGGGGTGGCCGGCGCGCCCGAAGTTGGATCCGACGAGGAGCCAGGTGCCGCCCTCCTCCGGCATGCACGCCAGCGGCGTACGGCGCGGCAGTCCGCTTCTCGCGCCGGTGGCCGTGAGGACGACGCCCGGCAGCATCCGGGCGCTGAGCAGGACCTTCCCGCGGGTCAGCCGGTGCACCGCGCGGTCCAGCGCGGGCACGACATGCGGCGCGACCTTCGCGAAGGCGCGCGTGGAGGACACCTTCTGCACGATCCGCGCACCGAGGGCCGTCACACGGCCACCTCCCTCTGCTCGAAGAGTCCGGCCGCGCCGGCCGCGTGCGCCCGCAGCCGGTGCACCGGGCCGAACAGCAGCTCGTCGCCGGCCGAGCGCTTGAAATACAGATGCGCCTCGTGTTCCCAGGTGAAACCGATGCCCCCGTGGAGCTGGATCCCCTCGGCGGCCGCCGTGCGCAGCGTCTGAAGGGCCTGGGCGAGGGCGAGCCCGCCGACCGTTTCTCCCCGCGCGCTCGCCCAGGCCGCGTAGTACGCCGCCGAACGGGCCGCCTGCACCTGGACGTACACGTCGGCCAGCCGGTGCTTGACGGCCTGGAAGGACCCGATCGCCCGCCCGAACTGCTTCCGCTGCCCGACGTACTCGACGGTCCGCTCCAGCGCCCGGTCGGCGGCGCCCACGGCCTCACAGGCGAGGACGGCGGCGGCGCGATTCCCGGCGTCGGCGAGCGCCCCTGCCACATCGGCTCCGTCTTCGCCCAGCAACTCGGCTTTCACGTCGCGTAGTTGGATGCGGGCCCGGGGCCGGGTCGCGTCGAGGGCGGTCTGCCGGGTGCGTACTCCGCCCTCCCGCACGAGGAACAGCAGGGTCCGTGAGCGGGCGAAACCCCCGGCGTGGGCGGCGACGACGAGCAGGCCGGCGCTGTGCCCGTCGAGCACCTGGCCGGCCTCCCCGTACAGCCGCCAGGCGCCGTCCGCCTGCCGCGCCTGCACACCGCCGGCACGTCCGCCGCCCGCCCAGTCGCCGCGGTTGCCGTCGACGAGGGCGAGCGCGGTGGCCAGGGCCGGGCCGGGGACGGCCAGGGCGGCGGTCAGCTCTCCGGAGGCGAGTCGGGGCAGCAGTTCGGCGCGCTGGTCGCCGGTGCCGAGCGCGAGCAGCAGGGGCGCGGCGAGGACGGCCGTGGACAGCAGCGGGGAGGGGGCGAGGGTGCGTCCGACCTCCTCGCAGGCCAGGGCGAGTTCGGTGGTGGTGCAGCCGACGCCGCCGTACGCCTCCGGGAGCGCGAGCCCGGCCAGGCCGAGCTGTGCGGCGAGGGTGGTCCACAGGGCGGCGTCGTATCCGGCGTCGGTGCGCACGGCGGCCCGGACGTCGTCCGGCCCGCAGCGCTTGGCCAGCGCCTCCCGCACCGTGCGGCGGATCTCGTCCTGTTCGGCGGTGAAGCGGGCGTCCATGGGCGGGGTCCCTTCTCCATCTGACGATGCGTCATGTTAGGGCGCCGGCGCACGCGTGCACAGGTCCGTCACGACACAATCTGATGTACCGTCAGATCCATGACTGCTGTGACCGGCCGGAAGGCCGCGATCGTGGGTGTTGCGCTGTCCGACTGCGGCCGGGTGGACGAGGCGACGCCGTACGCCCTGCACGCCCAGGCCGCCCGCCGCGCCCTGGCGGACGCGGGCCTGGACCGTTCGGTGATCGACGGCTTCGCGTCGGCGGGGCTCGGCACGCTAGCGCCCGCGGAGGTCGCCGAATACCTCGGGCTGCGGCCCGTCTGGGTGGACTCCACCTCCGTCGGCGGCTCCACCTGGGAGGTCATGGCGGCCCACGCGGCGGACGCGATCGCCGCGGGCCACGCGCGGGCGGTGCTCCTGGTCTACGGCTCCACGGCCCGCGCGGACATCAGGGCGGGCCGGCGCACGGGCAACCTCTCCTTCGGCGCCCGCGGCCCCCTCCAGTTCGAAGTCCCCTACGGCCACACGCTGATCGCCAAGTACGCGATGGCGGCACGCCGCCACATGCACGAGTACGGCACGACGATCGAGCAGCTGGCCGAGGTGGCGGTGCAGGCCCGGGCGAACGCGGCGGCGAACCCCGAGGCCATGTTCCGCGGCCCGATCACGGTGGACGAGGTGCTGTCCGGCCCGATGGTCGCGGACCCCTTCACCAAGCTGCACTGCTGCATACGGTCCGACGGTGGCGCGGCGGTGCTGCTGGTGGCGGAGGACGTCGCGCGGGACTGCCGCACGGCACCGGTGTGGGTGCTCGGGAGCGGGGAGCACGTCTCGCACACGGCGATGTCGCAGTGGCCGGACTTCACCGTGTCCCCGGCGGCGGTCAGCGGCCGCCTGGCCTTCGCGCGGGCCGGAGTGCGCCCCGAGGAGATCGACTTCGCGGAGATCTACGACGCCTTCACCTACATGACGCTGGTGACGCTGGAGGACCTCGGCTTCTGCGGCAAGGGCGAGGGCGGGGCGTTCGTGGAGAAGGGGCGGCTGCTGGCGGCGGGCGGGCGGTTGCCGGTGAACACGGACGGGGGCGGCCTGTCCGCCCAGCATCCGGGGATGCGGGGGTTGTTCCTGCTGGTGGAGGCGGTGCGGCAGCTGCGCGGAGAGGCCGGCGAACGGCAGGTCCGCAAGGACGGCGGGCGGCTTCCGGAGCTGGCCGTGGCGTCGGGGACGGGCGGCTGGTTCTGCTCGTCGGGGACGGTGGTGCTGGGCCGGGGGTGACGCGGCACCGCACAGGGACCCCGGCACGGCGGCACCGCACCGCACAGGGACCCCGGCAGTCGGCGGCCCGCACCCGGCGGCCCCGCACGGGGGCCCGCACGTGATACTCGGGGCATGGCAACCGATCTCCACGACCTGCTCAGGTCCCTGCGGGTGTGG
This sequence comes from Streptomyces sp. PSU-S4-23, assembly GCF_055632315.1. Classification (NCBI taxonomy): domain Bacteria; kingdom Bacillati; phylum Actinomycetota; class Actinomycetes; order Kitasatosporales; family Streptomycetaceae; genus Streptomyces; species Streptomyces sp. PSU-S4-23. The sequence goes on from NZ_JBVMUU010000002.1 coordinate 3,862,003, forward strand.
GACCCGGCGACGACCGAGCTGCCCCCCTTCGACCCGGCGGCGGCGCCCGCGGAGCCGCTCGCGCTGTTCACGGAGTGGTTCGCGCAGGCGGTGGCGGCGGGCCAACCCGAGCCGCACACGATGTCGCTGGCGACCGCCGACGCGGACGGCACGCCGGACGTCCGCATCGTGATGCTGCACGGGGCGGACGCGGACGGCTGGGCGTTCGCCACCCACTCGGGCAGCCACAAGGGGCGGCAGCTCGCGGCGCGGCCGTATGCCGCCCTCGGGTTCTACTGGTCCGCCCAGGGTCGCCAGGTCCGGCTGCGCGGCCCGGTCACGGCCGCCCCGGTGCCGGAGGGGCAGGCGGATCTGCACGCCCGCTCGACCGGCGCGCTGGCCGCCGCGCTCACCGGCCGGCAGAGCGATCCGCTCGGCTCGGTGGAGGAGCTGGCGCGGGCCTCGGACGCGGCCTGGGAGCGGGCCCGGCGCGAGCCGGACGCCCCGGTCCCGTCCTGGACGCTCTACCGCCTCAGACCGGAGCGGGTGGAGTTCTTCCAGGGCGACGCGAGACGTCGGCACGTACGGCTCGTCTACCGCCGTACGGAGGGGGCGTGGGCCAAGGAGCTGCTGTGGCCCTGAGCCGGGGACCGGCCGCCCGGCCCGCGCGTCCTCCCGGCGGCCGTCAGCCGGCCTCCGGCTCGGGGTCGCTCGCGATCCGGGCGTGCAGGTGCACGTCCCGGAACGCGTCCCGCCGCCCCGCCTCGAACATGGCGCCGCGCAGCGTGCCCTCGTAGGGGAAGCCGCACCGCTCCGCGACCCGGCAGGAGACCTCGTGGCCCAGGGCGTGGCCCAGTTCCAGGCGGTTGAGGCCCAGGTCGGTCAGGGCCCAGCGGGCGGCGAGGGCGAGGGCGCGGGTGGCGACCCGCCGACCGCGCGCCTCGGGCAGCACCCAGTAGCCGACGCGGCCGACGCGCAGGACGTGGTCGATCTCGTTGACGCCGATGTGCCCCAGCGTCGTACCGCTCTCGGCGTCCGTGATGCGGTACTGGGCGCAGCTCCCGTCCTCGGCGCTGCGCTCCCGGGAGCGCAGCGCGTCGCGGGCGCCGGCGAGGTCCGTGACGGTCTTCAGAGGCGTGTTCCAGCGCTGGAACTCCGGGTCGGACAGCCCGCGCAGCCATGTCGCCACGTCGCTGTCGGAGTCGGCGTCCCAGCGGCACAGCCGCAGGCCGTGACCGTGCAGTTCGGGGAAGGGGCGGGCGGGGGACGTGTGACGTATGTCGGCCATCGGGCCATTCAACCAACCCTCACGCCACGATCACCGTCCGCACGGCCGGAACACGGGCACTCCCTCCCTGAAGGCCACCTCCAGTTCCATGCCCACCCGCAGTTCGCCCGCCGCGCACTCCACGACCTCCGTCATCATCCGCGGCCCCTCCGCGAGATCGACCACGGCGGCGACGTACGGGGTGCGCTCCCCGAAGGGCGGCAGGTCGTTGCGGTGGACGACGGACCAGGTGTAGAGGGTCGCCCGGCCGCCGGCCCGCTCCCAGACGACGTCCTCGCTCCAGCAGTACGGGCAGAACTCCCGGGGGTAGTGGTGCACCCGCCCACAGCTGCCGCAGCGGCGCACCAGCAGCCGCCCCTCCGCCGCCGCGTCCCAGTACGGACGGGTGAAGGGATCGGCCTCGGGGAGGTCGAAGCGCGGCCCGCCGCCCGACGGCCCGGTCACCGGAACCAACCCAGCGCGGCGTCCAGGGACCATGTCTGCCACGACATCCCGAACAGCCCGACCGCCGAGATCAGCGCCATCATCGAGTTCTGTCCCTGCTCGGCCCAGTCGTGGATCATGAGGGTGAAGTAGAGGGCGTTGAGGAGCAGGCCGCCGGCCAGGGCGACCGGTGTCAGGAAGCCGGCGATCAGGCCGAGTCCGAGGGCCAGTTCGGCGTACACCACGACGTAGGCCATCGTCCGCGGCCGGGGCGCGACCACCGTGTCGAAGCCGCTGCGCACCGCCGCCCAGCGGTGCTTGGCGGCGATGTCGGCGGCCCACGCGATGCCGGTGCCCCGCCCGAACCACGCCTTCTTGTCCTTGTGGCGCCAGCTCTCCAGCCACCACAGCCCGAGCCCGATGCGGAGCACGGCGAGGCATTCCGCGCCGGTGAGCCAGATCGTGTCCATGAAGCGTCCGTCCTCCCACCGGGGCCGTCTTTCTGACGGTACGTCAGTTCAGCGCACCGGCCGGGTACGCGCAAGAGGATGAGGGCGGACGAACGCGGACGACGGACGGACGCGGGGGCGGACGGACGCGGGGACGGACGGACGCGGGGGCGGACGGGGCACTCGCTCCGCGCGCGGGCGCCGAACAGTTCCGTCCACCGGTCCATCACAACCGGTCCGTCTCCGCCACCACCCGCACCCACCTCCCCTACACCCGTGATCAATTCGCAACCGATTCCGGTCTTGACCGAGACCCATCAACGCTGCCTGTGGTTACGCTCGCGCTCATGTCCGACTCGACTTCCGCTTCGTCGCGCCCCGCGGTGCCGGCCCACGAGGACCGGCCCGTCTACGTCATCGGCGGCGGCCCCGGCGGGCTGGCCGCGGCGTACGCGCTGCGCGCCCGGGGCGTACGGGCCGTCGTACTGGAGAAGTCCGACGGTGTCGGAGCGTCCTGGCGGCGCCACTACGACCGGCTGCGCCTGCACACCACGCGGCGGTTGTCGAGCCTGCCGGGACTGCCCATGCCGCGGAGGTTCGGACGGTGGGTGTCACGCGACGACGTGGTGCGCTACCTGGAGAATTACGCCGAGCACCACGAGCTGGAGATCGTGACAGGCGTCGAGGTCTCGCGCGTCGAACCCGCGCCGGACGGCACCGGCTGGCTGCTGCACGCCACCGGCGGCCGCCGGCTGACCGGGAGCGCGGTCGTCGTGGCCACCGGCCACAACCACACCCCGCGCGTGCCCGACTGGCCGGGCCGCGACGCCTACACCGGCGAGTTCCTGCACGCCCGCGAGTACCGCAGCGCCGGGCGGTACGCCGGGCGGGACGTCCTCGTCGTGGGCGTCGGCAACACGGGCGCCGAGATCGCCGTCGACCTGGTGGAGGGCGGGGCCTCGCGCGTGCGGCTGTCGGTGCGCACGGCACCCCACATCGTGCGCCGGTCCACCGCGGGGTGGGCGGCGCAGTTCTCCGGAATCCTCGTACGACGGCTGCCGGTGCGGCTCGTCGACCGGCTGGCCCGCCCGGTGGCGCGGATCGGCGTACCGGACCTGTCGGCGCACGGGCTGCCCCGGCCCGGCACCGGCCTCTACTCCCGGGTGACCGAGGGGGCGATTCCCGTGCAGGACGTCGGGTTCGTCGACGCGGTGCGCGGGGGACGGGTCGAGATCGTGGCGGCCGTCGAGGGCTTCGACGGCGGCAAGGTGGTCCTCGCCGACGGGAACCGGATCGAGCCGGAGGCCGTGATCGCCGCGACCGGGTACGTCCGCGCCCTGGAGGGCCTCGTCGGCCACCTCGGGGTCCTCGACGCCCACGGCAGACCCGTCGTCCATGGCGCCCGCTGCCCGCGCACGGCCCCCGGCCTGTACTTCACCGGCTTCACCAACCCGATCAGCGGCATGCTCCGCGAACTGGCCATCGACGCCGAGAAGATCGCCAAGGCGGTGGCGCGCCGCGCGCAGCGCCCGGAACGGCGGCCCCTCCCGGCCCACTGAGGCGGACCGGGCGGAGCAGGCCCGTCCGCGGGCTCACCCGTCTTTTGCGTGCAGACCAGTTCCTGACGGCGTATCAGTTCAACTAATCTGACACTGCGTCAGTTATTGAATGCTGTCACACAGGAGCGGGCGGACCGATGCTTGGATCAACCCACGGCACCCTCACCACCGACTCCCGCCGGGCCCGGGTCATCGCCTGCGGCGAGCAACCCTCCCCCGTCGTGCACGGCAGGCCGGCCGAGGCAGGCGACCTCGACGTCAGCGGGCGGCCGCTGCACGCCGACGTACCCGATCTGGACCGGTTCTTCCGGCCCGAGTCCGTCGCCGTGATCGGCGCCTCGGACGCCGAGGGCCGGCCGAACACGGGCATCACCCGGCAACTGCTCGCCTGGGCCGAGCGGGTCGGCGCCCGGCTGCACCCGGTGCACCCCACCCGTCGGTCCGTCTTCGGCATCCCCTGCTCCCCCTCCGTCGCGGACCTGCCCGAACAGGTCGACCTCGCCGTGCTGCTCGTCTCCGACCCCCTTCCCCTCATCGAGGAACTCGGCGCGGCCAAGGTGAAGTTCGCCGTCGCCTTCGCCTCGGGTTTCGCCGAGACCGGCGAGGAGGGCGCCGCCGCGCAGGCCCGGCTCGCCGAGACCGTGGAGCGGTCCGGGATACGGCTGCTCGGGCCCAACACCAACCTCAACGCCTTCGAGCGGTTCCGGGAGGACCTGGACGGGCCGGCCATCGCGCTCATCACGCAGTCCGGGCACCAGGGGCGGCCCCTCTTCGCCCTGCAGGAGCTGGGGATACGGCTGTCCCACTGGGCACCCACCGGCAACGAGGCCGATCTGGAGACCGCCGACTTCATCTCCTACTTCGCCGAGCAGCCCGGCATCGGGGCCATCGCCTGCTACATCGAGGGACTCAAGGACGGCCGCTCCTTCCTCCTCGCCGCGGACCGGGCCGCCCGGCGCGGTGTGCCGGTGATCGCGGTCAAGGTCGGCCGCACGGAGACCGGCGCCCGCACCGCCGCCTCACACACCGGCAAGCTGACCGGCGCGGACCAGGTCGTCGACGCGGCGATGCGGCAGTACGGCGTGATCAGGGTGGACACCCTCGACGAACTGCAGGACACCGCGGCCCTGCTGGCCCGGGCGCGCACCCCGCGCGCCGACGGTGTCGTCGTCTATTCGATCTCGGGCGGCACGGGCGCGCACGTCGCGGATCTGGCGGCCGAGGCGGGCCTGCGTCTGCCGGTCCTGTCCGAGGCCAGACAGGCCGAGCTGCACCAGTGGATACCCGGGTACCTGAACGTCGCCAATCCCGTCGACAACGGCGGCCATCCGGTGGGCGACTGGCGCGGACGCAAGATCATCGACGCGATCCTCGACGACCCGGAGGTGGGGGTACTGATCTGCCCGGTCACCGGGCCCTTCCCCCCGCTGAGCGACAAGCTCGTGCGGGATCTCGTGGACGCGGCGGAGCACACGGACAAGCTGGTGTGCGTGGTGTGGGGCTCGCCGGTCGGCACCGAGGCCGCCTACCGCGAGACGCTGCTCGGCTCCTCGCGCGTGGCCACCTTCCGCACCGTGGGGAACTGCATCGCGGCCGTCCGCGCCCACCTCGACCACCACCGCTTCGCCGGAGGCTACCGCTCCCCCTTCGACGAGGCGCCCCGCACCCCCTCTCCGTCCTTCCGCAAGGCGCAGGCGCTGATGCGGCCCGGGCAGCAGCTGAGCGAGCACGCGGCGAAGCAGCTGCTGCGGGCGTACGGCATCCGTGTGCCGCGCGAGCAACTGGTGACCAGTGCCGCGGCGGCGGTGCGCGCGGCGGGGCTCGTCGGCTACCCGGTGGTGATGAAGGCGTCCGGCGCGCGGATCGCCCACAAGACCGAACTGGGTCTGGTGAAGGTCGGGCTGACCTCCGCCAGCCAGGTCAGGGACGCCTACCGGGAACTGACCGACATCGCGCGCTACGAGGGGATCCCGCTCGACGGCGTCCTCGTGTGCCAGATGGTCGAGGCCGGAGTCGAGATGGTCGTCGGCGTCTGTCACGACCGGCTCTTCGGGCCGACGGTGACCGTCGGGCTCGGCGGTGTGCTCGTCGAGGTGCTGCGCGACGCGGCCGTGCGTGTGCCGCCCTTCGGCGAGGAGCAGGCCCGGGACATGCTCTCCGAGCTGCGCGGGCGGGCCCTGCTGAACGGGGTGCGCGGGCGTCCCCCGGCCGACGTCGACGCGCTGGTCGAGGTCGTGCTCCGCGTCCAGCGCATGGCACTCGAACTCGGCGACGCGATCGCGGAGCTGGACATCAACCCGCTGATGGTGCTGCCCAGGGGGCAGGGAGCCGTGGCCCTCGACGCGCTGGCGGTGTGCCGCTGAGCGCAGCGTCCGCGCGAGGTCCGCCCCAGCCCGTACGCACACCCGTACGCATGCCCGTACGCATGCCCGTACGAAACGGAGTACTCCCATGTCCGACTCCCCCGAGACGTCCGCCGGCTCCGCCGATCTGCTCGATTCGGCTGGTTCATTGGTACTGCACACCACTGACAGTCACGTCTCGTGGCTCACCCTCAACCGCCCCGACTCCCTCAACGCCATCACCCCCGACCTGCGCGAACACCTCATCCGGGCGCTTCTCGACGCCTCGGCCGACCCGGATGTGCGCGCCGTGGTCCTCACGGGCCGCGGACGCGGTTTCTGCGCCGGCGCCGACCTGCGCGGCGGGCCGGCGGGCGGGGAGCGGATCCCCGGCGACGTGGCCCGGACCATCCGCCGCGGCGCCCAGCGTCTGGTCGCCGCGGTCCTCGACTGCGAGAAACCGGTGATCGCCGCGGTGAACGGCACCGCCGCCGGTCTCGGTGCGCACCTCGCCCTGGCCTGCGACCTCGTACTCGCTGCCGACTCGGCCGCGTTCATCGAGGTGTTCGTGCGGCGGGGGCTGGTGCCCGACGGCGGGGGCGCGTATCTGCTGCCCCGGCTGGTCGGGCCGCAGCGCGCCAAGGAGCTGATGTTCTTCGGCGACGCGCTGACCGCCGCGGACGCCGAACGCCTGGGCCTGGTCAACCGGGTGGTGCCGGCGGACGCCCTGGAGAAGACCGCGCACGAATGGGCCGGGCGCCTGGCCGCGGGCCCCACCCGGGCGCTCGCACTGACCAAGCAGCTGGTCAACGCATCCCTCGGCGCGGACCGCGCCACCGCGTTCGCCGCCGAGGCCGCCGCCCAGGAGATCAACATGACGACGGCGGACGCGCGGGAGGGTGTGGCGAGCTTCGTCGAACGGCGCACCCCCCGTTACCGGGGCCGTTGAGCGGCCCGTGGAGCGGGCCTGGGTCTTCACTTCTGACGCCGCGTCAGTTTCAATGGGCGATGTGATGGGACACGCGGGGATGGCGGCCACCGCCGTCCGTTACCTCAGGTCGGTCGGAGCGCCCACGGCAGCGGGGCCGGTCGAAGCGCTGCCACGCCCCCACCTGCGGGCCGTGGGGGACGACGAGCGGGCACCGGTCGACTCGGGCGAGTTCCGCCGCGTCCTGGGAGGCTTCGCGACCGGCGTCACCGTGATCACCGCGCCCGCCGCGGACGGGGAGGCGAGCCCGGCCGGCTTCGCCTGCCAGTCGTTCTCGTCCCTCTCACTCGACCCTCCGCTGGTCGTGTTCATGGTCGGCCGTACGTCGACGACGTGGCCGCGGATCGCCCGCGCGGGCGTGTTCTGCGTGAACGTGCTGGCCGCCGGCCAGGCCGAGTTGTGCCGCGGCTTCGCGGTGAGCGGCGGGGAGAAGTTCGCCGGCGTCGACCACGAACCGGCACCCTTCTCCGGCTCGCCCCGGCTCGCGGGCGCCGCGGCCTGGATCGACTGCGCGATCCACGCCGTGCACACCGGCGGCGACCATCTGATCGTGGTGGGCCGGGTCGCGGCCCTGGGGACCGGCGACGACGAGGCCGCGCCCCTGCTGTTCCACAAGGGCCGCTTCCTCCAGCACTACCGGTAGCGCTACTGGACCGGGCGGCTCCTGCTGCCGGCCGGCTCCGGCCTCCGCTCCTCCGAAGCCGCCCCCGGCCGCCTCCAGCCCTCTGCGGCCGCCGTGGCACGGGACCGGCCGGGCGACGGCGCGGGTCGGCTCAGGCCGGGATCGGGACGCGCGTCGCCGGGCGGCGCCGGATCACCAGGGCCATCAGGGCCGCCGCCGCGCAGAGTGCGCCCGACGCGTACCAGACCACGTCGTACGAACCGAACGTGTCGCGCGCGACGCCGCCGAGGAAGGCGACCAGGGCCGCGCCGATCTGGTGCGAGGCCAGGACCCAGCCGAAGACGATGGCGCTGTCCTCGCCGTACTGCTCCCGGCACAGCGCCAGGGTCGGCGGGACCGTGGCGACCCAGTCCAGGCCGTAGAAGACGATGAAGAAAATCATCGGCGGGTGCACGGCCGGGGCCAGCAGCATGGGCAGGAAGAGGAGCGAGACGCCGCGCAGGGCGTAGTACACCGCGAGCAGGCGGCGCGGTTCGAAGCGGTCCGTGAACCAGCCCGAGGCGATCGTGCCCAGCACGTCGAAGACGCCGATGACGGCGAGCAGCGAGGCCGCCGCCGTGACCGGCATGCCGTGGTCGTGGGCGGCCGGCACGAAGTGGGTCTGGATCAGGCCGTTGGTGGAGGCTCCGCAGATCGCGAACGTGCCCGCCAGCAGCCAGAACGGGCCCGTGCGCACCGCCGAGAGGAGCACGGTCACCGCACGCCGCCCGGCTCCGGGCGCGGGCTGCGGCCTGGGCACGAACTCCTCGGCGCCGTACGGCTTCAGGCCCACGTCCGCCGGGTGGTCCCGCAGCAGCAGCCAGACGAAGGGGATCACCGCGAGCGCCGCGAGGGAGACGGTCACCGCGGCCGGACGCCAGCCGCGGTCCTCCACCATCCAGGACAGCACGGGAAGGAAGATCAGCTGTCCCGAGGCGGAGGCGGCGGTGAGGATGCCGCTCACCAGACCGCGCCGCACGGCGAACCAGCGGTTCGTGACGGTCGCCGCGAAGGCCAGCGCCATCGAGCCGGTGCCCAGCCCGACCAGCAGGCCCCAGCAGAGCAGGAGCTGCCAGGCCGCCGTCATCCACACGGTGGCGCCCGAGCCGAGCGCGATGACGGCCAGCGCCGCGGCGACGACCCGGCGGATGCCGAAGCGGTCCATCAGGGCGGCCGCGAAGGGCGCGGTCAGACCGTACAGCGCGAGGTTGACCGACACGGCCGCGCCGATCGTGCCGCGCGACCAGTGGAACTCCTGGTGCAGCGGGTCGATCAGCAGGCCCGGCAGCGAGCGGAAGGCCGCCGCGCCGACGATGGTCACGAAGGTGACGGCGGCGACGGACCACGCACGGTGCAGGGAGGCCGGGCGGCGTCGCCGCGGACGGTCGGGCCCGGTGGGTCGGGGCGTCCCGGAGGTCGATGCGGTGGCGGTTGGCTGGGTCACGCCTAGAGCTTCCGGTCTGCGGTCTCGCGGATCGAGTGGCCCGAAGGACAGCATTCGTTAGGATCGGGCCATGACCGCCGCCGGGGAGTTCGCCGAGGAGTTCCAGGAGTTCCAGGAGTTCCGTCGCCACCGCGTCGTCGTCCTCGCCCTCGACGGGCTGCTGCCGTTCGAGCTGGGCATACCGCAGCGGATCTTCCGGCGCGCCAGGGACGCGCGGGGCAGGCATCTGTACGACGTCATCACCTGCTCGGTCCGGCCGCCGGGCCCGGTCGAGACCGACGCCGACTTCGCCATCCTCGTCGAGAACGGCCCCGAGGCCCTGGCCACCGCCGACACGGTCGTCGTCCCCGCCTCGTACGAGCTGGGCCCGGTGTACGAGGAGGGCGTGCTCACCCGCGAGCTGGCCGCCGCCCTCGCCCGCATCCGGCCCGGCACCCGGCTCGTCGCGATCTGCACCGGCGGCTACGTGCTGGCCGCCGCCGGGTACCTCGACGGCCGTCCGGCGACCACCCACTGGTCCTCCGCCGAGCACTTCCAGCGGCTCTTCCCGAAGATCAGGGTCGACGCGGACGTGCTGTTCGTCGACGACGGCGACGTGCTGACCTCCGCCGGTGTCGCGGCCGGCATCGACCTGTGCCTGCACATCGTGCGCCGCGACCACGGCACGGCCGTCGCCAACGAGGTGGCCCGCCGCACGGTCGTCCCGCCGCACCGCGACGGCGGCCAGGCACAGTACATCCAGCGGCCGCTGCCCGAACCGCAGCGGGCGACCACGGCCGCCGCCCGGGCCTGGGCGCTCTCCCGCCTGCACGAGCCGATCCAGCTGCGCGACCTGGCGGAGCAGGAGTCGATGTCCGTGCGCACCTTCACCCGCCGCTTCCGCGAGGAGGTCGGCGTCAGCCCCGGCCAGTGGCTCAGCGGGCAGCGCGTCGAACGGGCCCGCCAACTGCTGGAGTCCACCGACCTGTCGATGGAGCAGGTGGCGCGGGACGCCGGCTTCGGTACGGCCCAGTCGATGCGGCAGCATCTGCTGGCGGCGGTCGGGGTCACGCCCACCGCCTACCGGCGGACGTTCCGCACGGGCGCGGCGGACCCGGCGGCCGGCCCGGGCTGAGACCGGGCGCCGGCTCCGGAGCCGGCGCCGCGCACCGCCCTGCCCCGACGCCTACGCATACGCATACGCATACGCATACGCCCGGCTGCGCCCCTGCCCGTGACCGGCTCAGAACGTCAGCACGGCCCGTGCCACCCTCCCCGCGTGCGCGTCCGCCGCCGCCTTCTCGTAGTCCTCGACCGGGTATGTCGCGCTCACCAGCTCGTCCAGGAGCAGGCGGCCCTCGCGGTACAACCCGGCGTAGAGCGCTATGTCCCGCTGGGGGCGGGAGGAGCCGTAGCGGCAGCCCAGGATGGACTTGTCCAGGTACATCGACGAGACCAGGAACGTCGCCTCGGCCGTCGCCGGCGGCACTCCCAGCAGGACGGCCTGGCCGTGGCGGTCCAGGGAGTCGATCGCGGCACGGATCAGCTCGACGCGGCCCACGCACTCGAAGGCGTGGTCGGCGCCCGTGGGCAGCAGGTCCCTCACCCCGTCCGTCGTGGTGAGGAAGTCCGTCGCGCCGAAGCGGCGCGCGACCGCCTCCTTCGCCGGGTTCGCGTCCACCGCGACGATCCGCGACGCGCCCGCGATCCGTGCGCCCTGGAGGACGTTGAGGCCGATCCCGCCCGTGCCGATCACGAGGACGGTGTCGCCCTGCTCCACCCGGGCGCGGTTGAGCACGGCGCCCACCCCGGTCAGGACGCCGCATCCGATCAGCGCCGCGGACGTGAGCGGGACGTCCTCGGGGATGCGGACCGCCTGGACCGCCTTGACCACGGTCCGTTCCGCGAAGGCGGAGTTGGACGCGAACTGGTACACCGGCCGCCCGCCCCATGTGAACGGGCGGCCGGGGCGGCCGATGGCCTGCCGGCACATCGTCGGCCTGCCCCGGTCGCACTCCGCGCACGCCCCGCAGTTGGCCAGGGTCGACAGGGCCACGTGGTCGCCGGGCGCGACATGGGTGACGCCCGCTCCCACCGCCTCGACCACACCCGCGCCCTCGTGGCCGAGGACCACGGGCACCGGGAAGGGTATGGTCCCGTCCACCACCGACAGATCGCTGTGGCACAGTCCCGCCGCCGAGATCGCCACCTGCACCTCGCCGGGGCCCGGGTCCCGCACCTGAAGGTCGTCCACGACCCGCGTCCCCGAACCGTCGTACATCACTCCTCGTATGGCGCCCCGTGTCGCGCCTCGTGTCGCGCCTGGCATCCCGACTCCCTCAGCCCTTGGGTCCCCTGGGTTCCTTCGGCAGGCCGAGCACCCGCTCGGCGATGATCGTGCGCTGGATCTCGTCCGACCCGCCGTAGATGGTGTCCGCCCGGCCGAAGAGGAACAGGTGCTGGAACGGGTCCAGTTCGTACGGCGCCGCCGGCGACCAGTCGGCCGGACCCGCCGCGCCCGACGCGCCCCGTACCTGCATCGCCAGCTCGCCCAGCCGCTGGTGCCAGCCGCCCCACAGCAGCTTGGCCACGCTGGGGGCGCCCGGGCCTGCGGTGCCGCCCAGCGTGCGCAGGGCGTTCCAGCGCATCGCCCGCAGCTCGGCCCACTGCCGCACCAGGCGGTCGCGCACGACCGGGTCGTCGGCGGCGCCGGTCGCCACCGCCACCCGTACCACCTCGCCCAGTTCGCGGGCGAAGCCGATCTGCTGGGCCAGGGTGGAGACACCCCGCTCGAAGCCGAGCAGGCTCATCGCGACGCGCCAGCCCTCTCCCTCTGCGGCGACGACGTGCTCGGCGCGGGCCGTCGCGCCGTCGAAGAACACCTCGTTGAACTCGCTGGTCCCGGTGAGCTGGCGGATCGGGCGCACCTCGATCCGGCCGGGCTGGTCCATCGGCACGAGCAGGAAGGTCAGGCCGTGGTGGCGGTGCGAGGACGGGTCGGTGCGGGCGAGCACGAAGCACCAGTCCGCCTCGTGGGCGAGGGAGGTCCAGATCTTCTGGCCGGTGATGCGGTATCCGTGCGGGGCGTCCCGTACGGCCGTGGTGCGCACTCCCGCCAGGTCGGAGCCGGCGCCGGGTTCGCTGTAGCCCTGGCACCACAGTTCCTCGCCGCGGGCTATCGGGGGCAGGAAGCGGGACTTCTGCTCCGGGGTGCCGTGGGCGATCAGGGTGGGGGCGAGGAGGTTCTCGCCGATGTGGCCGGAACGGGGCGGTGCCTGGGAGCGGGCGTACTCCTCCGCCCAGGCGACCTGCTGGGTGAGCGTGGCCCGGCGGTTGCCGTAGCCGTCCTCGGGCCAGCCGAGGCCGATCCAGCCGGCTGCGCCGAGTTCACGTTCCCATTCCCGGCGGTCCGTCGTGCCGCCGAGGTGGTCCCGCAGCCAGGCGCGCGCCTCGCCGCGGAACGAGTCGTCCTCCGGGCCGAACCCGAAATCCATGGTTTCCGCCTTGTGTTGGGTGGGTCGACGGTGGTGCGGTCTCTAGGCGTTGGGGCGTTCCCCCTCCCGCGCCGCCCGTTCCATCGCCGTCAGCCGGTCCAGCATCGGCATCGGGTCCGTGCCCACCGTTCCGGGCAGGAAGTCCGCGATCCGCTCGGGGGTCCAGGAGCCCTCCGCGTAGGCCGCCCGCAGTTCCCTCGGCTGCGCCCAGACCGCCAGCTTGGGGCCGGCGATGGTGTACACCTGGCCCGTGATGCGTTCCTCGCGCGCCCGGTCGGACAGCAGGTAGACCACGAGTGCGGCCACGTCCTCGGGTTCGCCGATCTCCTTGAGTTCCATGGGGACGTTCGCCGACATCCGCGTGCGGGCCACCGGCGCCACCGCGTTCGCCGTCACGCCGTACTTGTGCAGGCCGAGCGCCGCGCTGCGGACGAGGGAGATGATGCCGCCCTTGGCGGCGCTGTAGTTGGCCTGCGCGACCGAGCCCTGGTGGTTGCCGCTGGTGAAGCCGATCAGTGTGCCCGAGCGCTGTGCCCGCATCACCGCCGACGCCGCGCGGAACACCGTGAACGTGCCCTTGAGGTGGGTGGCGACCACGGGGTCCCACTCCTCCTCCGTCATGTTGAAGAGCATCCTTTCGCGCAGGATGCCGGCCACGCACACCACGCCGTCCAGCCGGCCGTAGGCGGCGAGCGCCTCGTCCACCACGCGCTGCCCGCCCGCCATGGTCGAGATGTCCTCCGCCACCGCGAGGGCCTCGCCGCCCGCCGCGACGATCTCCTTGACCACGGCCTCGGCGACCTCGCTGGTGGGGGAGCCGCCCTCGACGGACACCCCGTAGTCGTTGACGACGACCCGCGCGCCCTCGGCCGCCGCGGCCAGCGCCACGGCCCGTCCGATGCCGCGGCCCGCGCCCGTCACGGCGACGACCTTGCCTGCCAAGAAGTTCCCCACGTCCGGCCCCTTCCCGCGGTTTCTGACGGACCGTTAGATTTTATGTCCGGCCGGACGCCTTCAGACAAGCCCCGGGGAGGACCGATGTCACTGCCTGCCGAGTTCCACGAGATCGCCAAGCGCGTGAACAACTGGGGGCGCTGGGGGGAGGACGACGAGATCGGCACCCTCAACCTCATCACCGACGAGGTGGTCAGGCAGGCCGCGGCCTGTGTGCGCAGCGGGCGGCGCGTTCCGCTGGCCCTCCCGCTCCAGCAGGACGGCGTGCAGACCGGCGTCATCCCCGGGCGGGTCAACCCGCTGCACGTCATGGTGCAGATCAACCAGGAGATCTTCGGCCCCGGCACCGTGGCGTGCAGCGACGACGCCGTGACCATGGGACTGCAGGCGGCCACCCACTGGGACGCGCTCACCCATGTCTCGCACTCCGGGAAGCTCTACAACGGACGCCCGGCCGACACCGTCACCGCCCACGGCGGCGCCGCGTTCGGCGGCATCGACAAGCCGCGGCACATCGTCTCCCGCGGGGTCCTTCTGGACGTTCCCCGTGCGCTCGGCACGGAGCGGCTCGACGTGTCGCACGCGGTCACCCCGGAGGACCTCGACGCCGCCGAGGAACTCGCCGGGACGCGGGTGCGGTCCGGCGACATCGTGCTCGTGCGGACGGGACAGATGCGGAGCTGTCTGGCGGGCGACAGACAGGCGTACGGCTTTCCCTCACCGGGGCTGTCGGTGCGCACCCCGGAGTGGTTCCACGCGCGCGATGTGGCCGCCGTGGCCAACGACACGCTCACGTTCGAGATCTTCCCGCCCGAGATCGAGGATCTGTGGCTGCCCGTTCATGCGCTCGACCTCGTGGAGATGGGCATGCTGCAGGGCCAGAACTGGAATCTCGAGGAGTTGTCCACAGCCTGTGGAGAAGAGGGGCGCTACACCTTCCTGCTGTCGGCGATGCCCGAGCCGTTCGTCGGCGCGACCGGCACTCCCGTGGCACCGGTCGCCATCCTCTAGCTCCAGGGCCCGGCCGCACCGCGCCCTACGCGAACTCCGGTACCGGGGCGCCCGTCCCGCGGGAGGCCACCCTGCCGGCCGCCTCCGCTCCGCAGCGGTCCACCTCGCACCAGATGCGCTTGCCCACGCCCTCGGCGTCCCAGCCCCAGCGGTCCGCCAGGCCGTCCACGAGTTCCAGGCCACGGCCGCCCGTCTCGTCACCCGTTGCGTGCCGGGGCACCGGCGGGCAGTCGCTGGCATCGGCCACCTCCAGGCGGACGGTGCCGGACCCGGCACCCGGGGTGTCCTCGCACACGCCCGTCAGCAGCAGTCGCAGCACGGCGGGGCAGCCGGTGTGCACCACGGCGTTGGTGACCAGCTCGGAGACGAGCAGGATCAGCGTCTCGGACAGCGGCTCGTCCGCGCCTATCCCCGACCCGGCGAGCCGCGAACGGGCCCACCTCCGGGCCCGCCCCACCTCCGCGGGGTCGGGCCGGATCTCCAGCTGCACTTGAAGCACCTGCACCGCTCACACCATCCGAACCGGCGGACACATCGCCTCGCGCCTCGCAAGGGCCACGATCGTGGTCATTGTCTGCATGGCAGGAACCAGGATCACGGACCGTGATTCCCTTGCATGACAGCATGGTTGACGTACAGTCACCCCAACAAGCGCTTCGGGCATATTCCAGCGCGAAGGAGTACGCGTGCGGCATACTGTGCGACGCTTGCCCCGGGGAGTCGAACAGGCAGGTGCGACGGCCCGCACCGCCCCGCGAGCGGCGCGCATCGCCGAATCCGGCGCCACCACAGGGGCCGCACCGACATGGCTCAGGCTCGGAACCACTCGCATCTCACACAAGGTACCGGAGCCCTTCGCCGACTCCAGTCCGTGACAAGTCACACGTAGGACACAACCCGGTATCAACGCTCCGTGACCCCGGATTGCCACAATCCGCGACATTCGCCGGACCGCACCCGAAGAACGCCTGACCAGAGGGCCTTCAGGCGGGCTCCGACAGCAGGTCCGCCGCAAGCAGTTCGTCACTGTCCGTGTCCATACCCGTACGGTTGGTCCGCACCCACGCACGCTTCAGGAACAGGTGCACATCCGACTCCCAGGTGAAGCCCATGCCGCCGTGCACCTGGAGGCAGTCGCGCGCACCGCGGACGGCCGCCTCGTCCGCGAGCAGGCGGGCCGCGGCGATGTCGAGGGGGTCGGCGGTGACGGCGGCCGCGTACACCGCCGCGCGAGCCGTCTCGACCCGCACCAGGCTCTGCGCGCACAGGTGCTTGACCGCCTGGAACGCGCCGATCGGCCGGCCGAACTGTTCCCGCGTGCGCGCGTACTCCACGGACAGTTCGCAGGTCCGGGCGGCGCCGCCGAGCTGTTCGGCGGCGGTGAGGAGCACGGCGAGGGGGTCCGGCCCGCCGCCCGGCGGGGGGTCGCGGTCGGGGTCGGGGGGCAGCAGGTGCAGGGGCGTCAACGGGTCCACCGACGCGACCGGTACGGCCCCGGACGCGTCGCCCCGGACGACGTCCGCCTGTGCCAGCCACTCCACGGTCCCCCCGTACGGCGCCGCCACGACCGTCTCCCCGGTCGCCGCGCCCTCCACCTCGCCCGCCGCCAGATGCGTGGCCACCAACGGACCGGGCAGCAGCGCCCGTCCCGCCTCCTCGAACGCCAGCACCGCCTCGGGCAGGCCGAGTCCGACCCCGCCGTCCGCCTCCGGCAGCCGCAGCGCGAAGAAGCCGGCCTCGCCCAGCTCGCGCCAGAGCGTGCGGTCGAGCACGCCGGGCGACCCGGCGGCGGCGCGCAGCGCGTCCCGGCCGAAGCGGCCCGTGAGCAGTGCGCGCACACCGGCCCGCAAGGCCCGCTGGTCGCCGGTCAGTTGGAAGTGCACGGCTGATCACCCCTTCGGCAGTCCCAGGATGCGTTCGGCCACGATGTTCTGCTGGATCTGCGAGGTGCCGGCCGCGATGGTGTACGACAGGGACGACAGCCGGTCGAGCACCCAGGGGCGGTCGAGGTCCAGGGCCTGCGGTCCCAGTACCTCGGCGGCGGCGTCGTACAGCTCCTGACGGGCGTGCGAGTACCTCAGTTTGAAGACCGAACCCCCCACGCCCGGCACTCCGCCGGTCCTCTCCGCCTCGCTCACGTTCCACTGGGTGAGCCGCCACAGGGCGCGGAACTCCGCGTTCAGCCGGCCCAGCCGCCGCCGGAGCGAGGTGTCGTCCCAGCGGCCGTTCCCGCGCGCCTCGCGCGCGATGTCGCCGAGGACGCGGCGGCAGGCCACCACCTCCCCCACGAACGCCGTGCCGCGTTCGAAGGACAGCGTCACCATCGTCACGCGCCAGCCGTCGTTCTCGGCGCCGACCCGGTTGGCCACCGGCACCCGCACCTCGTCGAGGAACACCTCGGCGAACTCGGCGGACCCGGCCAGCGTGCGCAGCGGCCGTACGGTGACGCCCGGCGCGTCCATGGGCAGGGCGAGCCAGGTGATGCCCCGGTGCCTGGGCGCGTCCGGGTCGGTGCGCACCAGCAGTTCGCACCAGTCGGCGACCTCGGCGTGGGAGGTCCAGATCTTGGAGCCGCTCACCACGTAGGCGTCGCCGTCCCGCCGGGCGCGGGTGCGCAGCGACGCGAGGTCGGAGCCCGCGTCCGGTTCGCTGAACCCCTGGCACCAGACCTCCTCGCCGCGCAGCACGGGCGGCAGCCAGCGCGCCCGCTGTTCGGGCGTGCCCTCGGCGGCGATGGTCGGTCCGGCGTGCAGCAGGCCGACGAAGTTGGCCCCCACGTAGGGCGCGCCCGCCTTCTCGGTCTCCTCCAGGAAGATCAGGTGCTGGGTGGGGGTGGCCCCCCGCCCGCCCGCGTCCACGGGCCAGTGCAGGCCCGCGTACCCGGCGTCGTACAGCATCCGCTGCCAGCCCAGGTCGTAGGCGCGCCGGGCCGGCCAGTTGCCGGGGGACGGCTTCGGGGGCAGCGTCGGGAGCACCTTGGCCAGCCACTCCCGCAGCCGGGCCCGGAACTCCTCCTCCTCGGGCGAGTGCGCGAGGTCCACTAGCGGTCCAGGCCGAGGCCGAGCATGCGGATCGCGTTGCCGCGCATGAGCTTGTGGACGGTCTCGTCGTCGAGGCCCTTCACATGGTCGAGGGCGATCTCCTTGGTGTGCGGGAAGGTCGAGTCGACGTGCGGGTAGTCGGTCTCGAAGGTGGCGTTGTCGCGGCCGACGACGTCGAGGGACGCCACGCCGTGCTTGTCGCGGAAGAAGCAGCAGAAGATCTGCCGGTAGTAGTACGTCGACGGCGGCTCCGGGATCAGATCGCGGACGCCGCCCCAGGCGCGGTGCTCCTGCCAGACGTCGTCGGCGCGCTCCAGGGCGTACGGGATCCAGCCCATCTGGCCTTCGGAGTAGGCGAGCTTGAGCCGCGGGAACTTCACCAGCACCCCGCTGAACAGGAAGTCCATCATCGACGCCATGGCGTTGTTGAAGGAGAGCGACGCCTGGACGGCGGGCGGGGCGTCCGGGGACGCGGCCGGCATCTGCGACGACGAGCCGATGTGCATGTTGACGACCGTGCCGGTCTCCTCGCAGACCGCGAAGAACGGGTCCCAGTACCCGGAGTGGATGGAGGGAAGCCCGAGGTGGGTGGGGATCTCGGAGAAGGTCACCGCCCTCACCCCGCGTGCGGCGTTGCGCCGGATCTCGGCGACCGCGAGGCCGACGTCCCACAGCGGGATCAGGCACAGCGGGATCAGCCGGCCGCCGCTGTCGCCGCACCACTCCTCGACCATCCAGTCGTTGTACGCGCGCACACAGGCCAGGGCGACCTCCTTGTCGTGCGCCTCGGCGAAGGTCTGGCCGCAGAAACGCGGGAAGGTCGGGAAGCAGAGGCTGGCCTCGACGTGGTTGAGGTCCATGTCCTTGAGCCGTTCGGCCGGGTCCCAGCAGCCGCGCCGCATCTCCTCGCGGGTGATGCCCTCCAGGGTCATCTCGTCGCGGTCGAAGCCGACGGCGGCGATGTTGCGCTTGTAGGGGAACTTGAGGTCCTCGTAGATCCACCAGTCGGTGGGCGGCCCGTCCGGGTCCATCGTGATCTGGTACTTGCCGCCGATGTAGGCGAGCTCGCCGATCCCGGCCGTGAGCGGCTTGGGGCCGCGCTCGCGGTACTTCTCCGGCAGCCAGGTCTCGAAGAGGTGGGCGGGCTCGATCACATGGTCGTCGACGCTGATGATCCGGGGCAGTTCCGTCATGAGTCCCCTCCGCCTGACATCTCGTATCCGACTCATATCTGATGGGTCGTCAGATTTATGTGTACGAGAAGGCTAGTCCCCCACCCCTGGACCGACAAGGCGGCGGGCCCTACGCTCTGCCACGATCTGACTGTCCGTCAGGAAGTGGGGGCCGTCGTGAACGAGACCGCGCACGCGTTGGGCACGTCCCGGACGCTCTGGGAGCTGGCGGCGCGCCGCGCCGCCCTCACCCCCGACCGGCCCGTCCTGCTCCAGGACGACCGCTGCCTGACCTTCGGCGAGCTGTGCGAGCGGGCCGAGCGGGTGGCCGCCGGACTGTACGACAGGGGCGTGCGCCCGGGCACGGTGGTCGCCTGGCAGCTGCCCACCCGCATCGAGACGGCCCTGCTGTCCTTCGCGCTGGCACGCCTGGGCGCCGTGCAGACGCCGATCATCCCCTTCTACCGCGACCGCGAGGTCGGTTTCGCGCTGCGGGAGTCGAAGGCGGAGTTCTTCGCGGTGCCGGGCACCTGGCGGGGCCACGACCACACGGCGATGGCACGGCGGCTGGGCGCGAAGGGGATCTTCGAGGCGTACGGCGCGGACGGCCTGCCCGACGGGGACCCGGCCGTCCTGCCGCCCCCGCCCGCCGACGGCACGTCGGTCCGCTGGATCTACTGGACCTCGGGAACGACCTCCGACCCCAAGGGCGTCCTGCACACGGACCGTTCACTGATAGCGGGCGGGTCCTGTCTGGCCCACGCGCTGCGCCTGTCGGCTCACGACGTGGGCTCGATCGCCTTCCCGTACGCGCACATCGGCGGGCCCGACTACACGGTGATGCTGCTGCTGTACGGCTTCCCCGCGGTGATGTTCGAGCACTTCGCGCTGCCCGACGCGCTGGAGGGCTACCGCAGGCACGGGGTCACGGTGGCCGGCGGATCCACCGCGTTCTACGCGATGTTCCTCGCCGAGCAGCGCAAACGGCCGGGGACCCCGGTCGTACCGACGCTGCGCCTGCTCGCGGGCGGCGGGGCGCCCAAGCCACCCGAGATGTACCACTCCGTCGTCCGCGAGATGGGCGTGCAGCTCACCCACGGGTACGGCATGACCGAGGTGCCGATGATCACCATGGGGTCGCCGGACGACTCGGCCGAGCACCTGGCGACGACGGAGGGGCGGCCGCCCGAGGGGATGGAGATACGGATCGTCGACGGGGAGGTGCGCCTGCGGGGCGAGGCCGTCTGCCAGGGGTACCTGGACCCGGACCAGACGGCGGAGGCGTTCGACGAGGAGGGGTTCTTCATCACGGGCGACCTCGGCCGGCTGACCGGCAGCGGTCACCTGGTGCTGACCGGGCGTCTCAAGGACGTCATCATCCGCAAGGGGGAGAACATCTCGGCGAAGGAGATCGAGGACCTGCTGCACGAACACCCGGCGGTCCAGGACGTCGCGGTGATCGGGCTGCCCGACGCGGAACGCGGCGAACGGGTCTGCGCGGTGATCGAGCAGCCCCCCGGGGCCGAGCCGTTGACCCTGTCCGCGGTCGGCTCGTATCTGCGCGGGGAAGGGCTGTCCGTGCACAAGCTGCCGGAGCAGCTGGAGGTGGTGGACGCCCTCCCCCGCAACGAGACCCTGCGGAAGGTGCTCAAGTACAAGCTGCGCGAACGCTATTCGGGCACGGTGAAGTAACGCGCGAACGCGGCCACGATCTCCGCCTCGCCGACCCTGCCGTCGCCGTCCGAGTCGAGCGCCGCGGCCACGGTCGCGGCGACGTCCTCCCGCACCCCGAGGGCCCTCAGGACGCGGACGGTCTCCTCGACGGTGACGGCACCGTCCCGGTCACCGTCCGCCACGGCGAGCGCCGCGTGCAGGAAGGGGCGTGCGATCTCCGCGAACCGGTCGGGGTTGTCGCGCAGCCGCTTGACGGCCCCGCCCACGAACTCCTGGCGGGTGATGCGCTGGTCGCCGTCCCGGTCCGCGATCCCGGCCATGCCCTGCCAGAACGCCTCACCCCCGGCGTACAGGGCCTGCCCCTGCTCGGACCGGGCCGCCGTGCCGAACTCGGCGAGGACCGCCTTGGCCGCCGCGCTGAAGTCCTCGCGGTCGATGTAGCCGTTGCCGTCCTGGTCGAAGGTGGCGAAGCGGGCGGCGATCCTGCGCTCGTACTCGGTGCTGACCATGTGTTCTCGGGCCGCCTTACATGACGTCGGGGTGCATCTCGCACGGAGCGTACGACGCCGGGGACTTCTCAGGAGACGGAAAACGACGCTTGTACCAAGACCGCGGGAATTCTGGGACAACAGTGTGGCCGTGCCGCGACGTGGCGTTCACCGAACCGTGCCCTCACACCGGCAGCGGGCTCGGCCGCTCGTCGGTGGCCGAGCCGAGGTCCGGGTGGACGTCGAAGAGGCGGCGCACACCGAGGGCGGCCAGTACCCGGTTGACGTGCGATCCCTCCGGCGCGCCGGGCCCGGGCAGGATCAGCCTGAGCCGGCCCCGGCAGGAACGGATCAGCCGCCGGGTGGCGATCAGCACGCCGACACCGCTGGAATCGCAGAAGACGACCTCGGACAGGTCCAGGACGAGCCGGTGGCGGCCGTCCGCCACGGCGTCGTGGACCCGCCGGCGCAGCGCGGGCGACGTCATCAGATCCAGTTCGCCCGCCACCCGGAGCACGGCCCACGGGCCGTGTTCCTCGTAGGTCACCTCGAACATCACCGCCACGCCTCCCGCTCACCCGCACCCCCCGCCACAACGGAAGCGCTTCTTACGCTTCCGTCAGCGCGGCTGCCCCAACGTCCTTCCATGAAACACCGAACCACCGATCGAAAGCGTGTGGTAGATGAGCCAATTCAATCCGTAACGGTCTCGTTCGTTCAGGTCTGATCGGCGGCCCGTCGGGTAGGCGCCCCGATCACAACCGTCCCACCGCCTCTACCACCTGCGGCCCGTCAAGAGGCGCACATTGCCACAAAGGGGCGTGCGCCGTGCGCCGTGCCGACTACATTTCGAGGAGGCGGAGGACACAGGCCGGGCCGGAACGGAACACGCAGGGCACCGAGGACGAGCAGGGTGAGGGGGCCGCATGGCGGGGAAAGACGCACCGCCCCAGTGGGACCGCGGGATGCAGCAGCGCCTCGCCCGCGGTGAGGCCGCCGCGCTCGGCGAGTGCTACGACCGGTTCGCCCCGCTCGTGCACGGCCTCGCCCACCGCGTGCTCGGGGACGAGGACGCGGCCGACGGCATCACGCGCGAGGTGTTCGCCCGCATCTGGGAGAACCCCGGCTCCTACGACCCGGAGCAGGGCCCCCTGCGCTCCTGGGTCGCCAGGCTGACCCAGGAACTCGCCGTACACCGGCTGCGCGCCACCGGGACCGCCGCGCTCGCCCGGAGCGGGGGCACCCCGGAGGACCTGGAGCGCACGGTGCGGCACGCCTCCGTCGCGGCCCGCGCCGACTACATCGTCGACTGGATGCCGGTCCCCCTGCGCGCCGCCCTGGAGCGCGCGTACTTCCAGCGCCGTGACTACCGCCGGACCGCCGCCGACCTCGGCATCACGGACGACGAGGCCCGCCGCCGCCTTCGCCTCGGCCTCCAGCTCCTGTCCACGGCCCACGACCAGGACCCCTCGGACCCCCCTCCCGAACCGGGGGCGGCGCGGTGACCGGGGCGGAACGCGCGCAGCGCCACGACGCGGGGGAGGGCGCCGGCCGGGACACGGACGGCGACGGCGCGGATGAGCGGCGGGCCTGCGGCGCGGGCCGCTCCGGCGGGGGACCGGGCGCCCTGCGCCGGGGTGGCGCGGGCCCGGGTGGCGCGGGCCCGGGTGGCGCGGGCGAGGACCGGGCGGGCCAGGGCAGAGTCGAGGGCGAGGGCGAGGGCGAGGGTGATGAGCGGGGCGACCCGCCAGGGGACGCGGTCGGCGGGTCCGTCAGGTCCGGCCCCGGTGGCGGGGGCGTGCGCGGCGGCTCCGGCCGGTCCGGGCACGGGGGCCGCGGCTCCGGCCCGTCCGGCCCCGGTGGCGGGGGCGGCGGGCCCGTGCGCCCCGGGGGCGGAGGTGGCGGTGACGCCGGGTGGACGCCTCGCATACCGCTGCCGCGCAGTTCCGTCGAGGACACCGCGCTGCCGTTGCCGCCCGTCTTCGGGCCCGTGCCGCTGATGCTGGAGCACAGGGTGCTGATGTCGCTGCTCGGGGCCTGGGCGCTGGCCGCCTGTTCGCCGGAGGAGGCGGAGGCCGTCGAGGCGCACCTCGGCGAGTGCGGCCGGTGCGCGGACGAGGCGCGGCGGCTGCGCGAGGCCGTGGGCCTGCTGCACCCGGCCGAGAGCCTCGACCTGGATCCGGGACTGCGCGCCCGCGTCCTGGAGAGTTGCCTCGGCCGGCGAGCCCCGCGCATCCCGGTGCCGCAGTGGGCGGCCCCGTACGACACGGAGACCGCGCGTCTGGACGCGCTGCTGCGGGACATGGGCGACGCCGAGTGGCACGCGCCGGTGCGGCTGCGGTGGTTCGACGGCCGGGAACCGGCGAGCCGGCGTACGACGGTCGCCGGTGTCATCGCCCATCTGCTCACCGTCGACGGGCTGGTGGCGGCGGCGCTGGGGCTCGACGACCCGCTCGACGGCGCGGCGGGCGAGGACGGCACGCCACGAGGGCGCACGGAGGCGTACTGGGGCGCCTCGCCCTTCCCGCCGACCCGCGCCGTACGGGGTCCGTGGCGCAGGCAGACCCACGCCCTGGTGCGGACGGCCTCCTCCGCCGAGGAACGCCCCGGAGCCGGGGAAGTCATGGTCTCCTACGGCGGGTTCGCACTGCCGTTGCGGGACGCGATGCTGGATCGGGCCTTCGAGTGCTGGGTGCACGCCGAAGACATCGCGGACGCCGTCGACTATCCCTACCCGTTGCCGGCCCCGCGCCATCTGCACGGGATGATCGGCCTGGCCGCCCGGATGCTGCCGGCGGTGCTGGCGGAACGGCGGCGGGCCGGGCTGGCCCCGCCCGGCCGCACCCGGCACCTCGTCCCCGCCGGCGAGCCCGGGCGCAGCCTGCGCCTGGAGATCGAGGGCGCGGGCGGCGGCGAGTGGCTGATCGCCCTCGACTCGCCCGGCGCGG
The DNA here is from genome assembly GCF_055632315.1 of Streptomyces sp. PSU-S4-23. Taxonomy (NCBI): domain Bacteria; kingdom Bacillati; phylum Actinomycetota; class Actinomycetes; order Kitasatosporales; family Streptomycetaceae; genus Streptomyces; species Streptomyces sp. PSU-S4-23. Next base: position 3,885,897 of record NZ_JBVMUU010000002.1, read on the forward strand.
TCGCCTCCGCCGAACGGGAGGTGGCGCACGTCGTGCTCGACGTGATGGAGTTCTGCCGCCTGGCCGCGGGCCATGTGCCGCCGCAGGAGGCGGCCGCGGGACAGGTGGGTGACCGGGAGGCGGTCGCGGACGTGCTGTTCGCGACGGCCTCGCTCAGCCGGATCTAGTGCCCCAACAGGCAGCGTCTGCCCCGTCGCGACGCCCGGCACGCTCCCCCACGCTCGGCTCCGCTCGCGCGGGCGGTGCCCCCACGACGCCGCTCCTCGACGGGCAAACGTTGCCTGCCGGGGCACTGGCAGCGCCGCGACGGCCCTACGCGAACACCACCGTCCGCCGCCCGTTCAGCAGGATCCGGCGCTCGGCGTGCCACTTCACCGCGCGCGCCAGCGCCTGGCACTCCACGTCGCGGCCGACGGCGACCAGTTGGTCGGGCGTGACGTCGTGGCCCACGCGCTCGACCTCCTGCTCGATGATCGGGCCCTCGTCGAGGTCGGCCGTGACGTAGTGCGCGGTGGCGCCGATGAGCTTCACGCCGCGCGCATGCGCCTGGTGGTAGGGCTTCGCGCCCTTGAAGCTCGGCAGGAACGAGTGGTGGATGTTGATGATCCGGCCGCTGAGCTGCTTGCACAGGTCGTCCGAGAGGACCTGCATATAGCGGGCCAGCACCACCAGTTCGACGTCCAGGTCGCGGACCAGCGCGAGCAGTTGCGCCTCCGCCTCCGTCTTGGTGTCCTTCGTCACCGGAATGTGGTGGAAGGGGATGGAGTACGAGCCGACCAGCTCGGCGAAGTCGGTGTGGTTGGAGACCACGGCCGCGATCTCGATCGGCAGCGCGCCGATGCGGGCGCGGAAGAGGAGGTCGTTCAGGCAGTGCCCGAACCTGCTGACCATCAGGATGACGCGCATCTTCTCGTCGGCCCGGTGTATCGCCCAGTCCATCCGGAAGGAGTCGCCGATCGCCGCGAAGCTCGCGCGCAGCTTGTCGACCGTCACCGGGGCCTCGGCCGAGAAGTGGACCCGCATGAAGAACAGTCCCGTGTCGTGGTCACCGAACTGCTGGCTGTCCTCGATGTTGCAGCCGGTCATGAAGAGATAGCTCGACACGGCGTGCACGATGCCCTGCTTGTCCGGGCAGGAGAGGGTGAGGACGTACTGGTCGGCGGTGGCCGGGGGTCGGGTGGACTGCTCGTTCATGCACGCCAGGGTCTCATGTCCGCGGGCGGCGCGGGGCGGTGTCCCGCCACCCGGACGGCGCGGGGCCTACGCGGAGCGCGTGAGGATCCGCAGCACCTCCAGCGTGCGCGGCGGCGCGTCCGGGTCCTCGCCGTCACTGATCGTGAGCCGCACATGCGCGTCGCGGGCAGCCCGCACCGCTTCCGGCCACGCGTGGTGATCGACGTAGGCCTGCACTGGCGCGTCCGGCCCCACCTGGTGCATGATCCGCAGCACGCGCAGCACGGCGGTGTCGACGAGCGCCGCCTCCTGCGAGTCGCGGAAGATCGTGCCCACGTACTTCTCCGCGGACCAGTTGTCCAGCCAGGTGTCCTCGACCAGGCGGTAGACGGCGTCGGTGACGTCGCCGTACCCGTCGACACCCGCCAGCCAGACGTCCCGCTGGAAGACCGGGTCGGAGAGCATGTGCAGCGCGGAGCGCACATTGCTGCGCCAGCGCCACCACGGCATGTCGTTGAGTGGCATGCCGCCCATGGTGGATGAGCGACGGCCGCGACGGGAAGAGTTCTCCGTACCTTGCACGGTCCCCGATCGTACGTTCCCGCCGGGAACGAGATCACCGGCCCCCGTAATTCACCTCCACGTCACCCGCCGTTGACCGGTGGTCACACGAGGGTTAGGAGTGTGGCGGAATCGTGCGTATGCATGACCGGCAGGCGACGCACCAGCACTCCCCCCACCAGCTCCGGGGCTCCGGGATCCGCCCGAAAAGCCGTGACTCCCCGCGTGCGGGCGGCCCTGTGGACCGCGGGCGCGCTGGTGGCGTGCGGGTCGATCGGCGCGGCGTACGGGGTCGTCCCCGGCACCACGGGGGGTTCCGGGGACGGCACCGTGACCGTCATGACGTGGGCGCCCGAGAAGACCTCGGCGACCAACAAGCCGGGCATGCCGGCGATGGCGCGGGCGTACGCGCGCTGGGTCAACGCACACGGCGGCCTGGGCGGCCGCCGGCTCGACGTGCTGACCTGCAACGACCACAACGACTACGTGGACGCCGCGAAATGCGCCCGGCTCGCCGTCAAGGAGAACGTCGCCGCCGTCGTCGGCTCCTACAGCCAGTACGCGTCCTCCTTCCTCTCCCCGCTGGAGTCGGCGGGCATCCCCTACATCGGGGGCTACGGGCTCACCGACGACGAGTTCAAGAGCGTGCTCTCCTACCCGGTCAACGGCGGCCAGCCCGCGCTGCTGGCCGGACTCGGCGAGCAGCTGGGCAGAAGCTGCGGTCCCGTGGCGCTGGTGCGGCCCGACACCATCGCCGGCGACCAGCTCCCGGTGCTGCTCGACTCCGGGCTGAGGGCGGGCGGCCATGACGCGGCCGTCGATGTGCGCGCCGCCGAGGACGCCACCTCCTTCGACGAGCAGGCACAGGAGGCGCTGCACCGGACGACCGGCGACCCGCGGACGAAGGGCTGCGTGCTGCCGGCGCTGGACGACCGCACCGGGACCTTCATGGACTCCTTCCGCCGTCTGAGCGGCGACTACCCGGCGGTGCGCACCGCGTCCGTGCTCGGCAGCGTCGACCAGTCCGTCATCGACGCGTCGGGCGGCAGCTCGGGGCCCTACGAGGGCGCGTACCTCACCGGCTGGTACCCGGCGGCGTCGGACCCGCGCTGGAACCAGATGAAGAAGGTGATCCGGGAGGAGGCGTTCGGCGACAACCGGATCGATCCGACGGACGCGGGCGTGCAGACCACGTGGATCGCGTACACGGTCCTGCAGAGGGTCGTCGCATCGCTCGGCGACGGTGAGGTGTCCGCCCGCACGATCCGCACGGCCCTCGACAACGGCCTCAAGGTCACCACCGGCGGCCTGACCCCGCCTCTCAGGTGGCGCTTCCAGGACCTGACGGCGGTCATCGACTACCCCCGCCTGATCAACTCGGACGTGACCTTCCAGATCGTGCGCGACGGGCAGCTGACGGCGGCCCGCAAGGGGTTCGTGAACGTGTCGAAGACCCTGGAGAAGTCCTCGGCCTGAGGCGGCCGGGGGATGCTCCGCCCGGTCTGCGAGCGGCGCACCCCCGTGCTCACAGCTGGGTCGGCTGGCGCTCGGTCAGGCCGTACTTCTGCGCGATGACGTTCCACAGCCGCGCGGCCTTCGCCTTCTGTGTGCTGGCCGTGCCGCTGGCCCGGTTGCCCAGCGCGGTCTGGCCGGTGTTACGGGCCTGCCCCTTGTGGCAGCCCTTCCTGCCCGCGGTCTGGTCGGCCCAGGCGGCGTAGTGGGTGTCGGCGGATGCGGACGCCTTCCACGCGCTGTTGAGGGCCTCGGTCAGCTCGGCGTGGCCGGGCAGCCGGTCGACGGCGAGCCCGGACAACCGGGTGACCAGGCCGCCTCGCTGCTTGGCCGCCTCACGCAGGTCGGTGGCCGCCTGGCCGAGGTTCCGGCACGCCTTGACGTCGGCGACGGCCCTGATCACCGTGCCGCGGCTGTTGCCGCTGTCGGCGAGGAGCTTGTCGAGCGCGACCGCCTGCGCCTTGGCGGGGTCGCCGCCCGCCTGCTGCGAGGCGTCCGCGGCCGGGCCCGTCGCCGAGACGTTCTTGCTGTCGTCGTTCTTGGCGTCGGCGCTGCCGCCGCCGAGCAGGGCGCCGGCTCCGATGCCGAGGACGGCTATGCCCACGCCGACGGCCGCGATGAGCGGCACGCGGGATCGGGTCCGGCCGCCACGGCCGTCGCCGCGGCCGTCGCCGCCGCGGCCGTCGTTTGCGCGCCGTCCGGCCGCGCGGCCCATGGGTGCGCCGGCGCCCGGCGCACCCTCAGCGTCGAAGCGCGGCAGGTGCTGGGTGGCCCCGGCGCCGCCCGCGTCGCTGCGGAAGAGGTTGTCGAACTCGGCCGGTGTCTGCCGGTCGCCGCCGGGCGCGCCCGGCCCCGCACCGTAGGGCGCCGGGCCCGGCACGGGCGGCAGGTACTGGGTGGCCTGCGCGTCCGGGTCCGCCGCGGCCGGCGGGCCCCCGGCCCCGGGCCGCCCGAGGAACCGCGTCGCGTCGTCCGCGGGCGTCTCCGGCGGCAGCGCCCCCGGGCCCACCGGGGGTATGTACTGGGTCGCGCCCTCGTCGGCCGCGGCGGGGACCGGCGGAATGTACTGCGTCGCCCCTTCGTCGGGCGCGGTGGCCACCGGGGGGATGTACTGCGTGGCGCCCTCGTCGACGGCGGGCGGCAGGGGCGCGGAGTGGGCGGCGTGCGGCAGGGGGTGTGCGCCCTGCCGCGGGTCCGGTGCGCCCTGGGGCGCAGACCGTCCGGCCGCACCGTACGCCGGCGGCTGCGCGCCCTCGGCCGGCAGCGGCCCGGCACCCCAGGAGGGCTGTGCGCCCGGAGCGCCCCAGTCCGGCACGGGCGCCTGGCCGGGCTGCTCGGGCGCGCGCCAGGGCTGTGCGGAGTCGGCCCCCCACTGCTGGGTGGGCGGCTCCTCGTTCTGCCCGGGGCCCCACGGCTGGCCCCATGCCTGGCCGCCCGCCGGGGCGGCCTGGCCGCCGGGAGCGCCCGCCGGGGCCGCACCGCGGCCGCCCGCCGCGCCCGCCGTGCCCGTCATCCCCGGCAGCAGGGGCTCTCCGCCGTCGGAGGGCAGCACGATGCCTTCGCGCGCGGGCCGCGCCGAGGGCTCCTCGCCCTGTCCGCTCTGCGTCACCGGGACTCCTACGTATGGGGGACCTTCGGAATCGTCGGCTCACGCTACCGGGTCTCCCGAGCCGTGTGCCACGCAGCACCGGGCCCGCCTCCCCTCCCCGTGACGCGGACGACAGGGATGGGAGGGGCCGCGCGGACACGAACCACGCGGAGGAGAGGCGCAGGAGAGGCGGAGGAGAAGAGGTCTGAGGGCCCCGTGTCACCCGCTCACGCCGCCGCCTGCAGCTCCAGCCGCGCCCCGAACTCCCGTACCACCGCCTCGTCCCGGTACGGCTCCAGCCGCTGCTGGAAGTCCTCCAGGTACTCGGCACCGCGGCCCGACCGCAGCGTGCCGAGCAGGTCCACCGCCTTCAGGCCCGTGTGGCACGCCTGTTCCACCTCGCGCTGCTGCACCTGCGCGGTGGCGAGCAGCACCAGGCCGATCGCCCGGCGCCGGGCGCGGGACTCGGGATGCCCCGCCAGGGACTCCTCCGCGCACCGCGCCGCCGCCTCGGCCTGCCCCAGGTCCCGGTGGCAGTGCGCCAGTTCGTCCGCCAGATACGCCTCGTCGAAGTGGGCGATCCAGGCCGGGTCGTCCCCGGACGCCGCATCGGCCGCCTCAAGGGCCGTGACCGCGCGGCCCGACGCGATCTGCGCGGCGCGCGCATCGCCCATCAGCGCGTGCCCCCGCGCCTCGGCGGCGTGGAACATGGCCTCCGCCCTCGGCGTCACCCGCCCCCGCGCGCCCTCCTGCGCCGCGCGCGCCAACTGCGCGATCTCACGCGGGTTTCCGAGCTGAGCCGCGAGATGGCTCATGGAGGCGGCGAGCACATAGCCGCCGTACCCGCGGTCGCCGGCCGCCTGTGCGAGCCGCAGCGCCTGGATGTAGTACCGCTGGGCGAGTCCCGGCTGCCCGGTGTCGATGGCCATGTACCCGGCGAGTTCCGTCAACCGGGCGACGGCGGCGAAGAGTTCGCGCCCCACGGCGTCCCGGTACGAGCCCGCGAGCAGTCCCGAGACGACGCTGTTGAGGTAATGCACGACGACCGGGCGCACATGCCCGCTGCCGTACTGGTGGTCGAGGTCGACCAGCGCCTGGGTCATGGCGCACACGGCCGCCACGTCCGACGTCCCCACCCGCGGCCCGGCCGAACGCGCGACCTGTGCGTCGGGAGCGGAGATCAGCCAGTCACGGCTCGGTTCGACGAGGGCCGACGCGGCGACCGAGGAGCCGGACAGGAAGTCGCGGCGGCCGACGTCGCTGCGCCACAGCTCGCAGACCTGCTCGATGGCGCCGAGCACCGTCGGCGAGAACTGCAGGCCCACACCCGACGCGAGGTTCTTGCCGTTGGCCATGCCGATCTCGTCGATCGTGACGGTGCGCCCCAGCTTGCGGCCGAGTGCCTCGGCGATGACCGCCGGAGCCCGGCCCCGGGGCTGCTGCCCGCGCAGCCACCGGGCCACCGAGGTCTTGTCGTAGCGGAGATCGAGACCGTGTTCCGCGCCGCACATGTTGACGCGGCGGGCGAGTCCCGCGTTGGAACAGCCCGCTTCCTGGATGAGTGCCTGCAGCCTCTCGTTCGGCTGCCGCGCGATGAGTGGCCTTGCGGCCATGGCGTACCCCCTGCTGTCTCACGGCTCGCCTCCGGGGCGCCCCTTCGGCTCACTCGCCTGTGGCTGCGGTGCCTGCCCACGCACCGAGTTGACGTGTCTTCGAGCGGCCGGCCCACCGGAACACCGTCCCGTGCACCGAAAAGATCCGGCCTTGAAGATCGATGCCCAGCGGACATGCCTCTGATGCGGGACATGCGAGGATTGCCGGGGTAAAGGCCGATCCCGTACCCCACACGTGGTTACCCAGCCCCCGCCGCCGATCCTCGTGCGCGCCCCCGCCCGTGCATCCATGCGCCCCGCCCGCGGGAACGGTGCTCCTCCCCGCGCATGTGGGATAAAAAGGACATGCCCAAAAAGCATTCCCAGCCCGGGAGATGGCACCCCGTCGGGCGGCCGTAACCCGCGGTGACGGCTAGAGTTGAGTTCATCGTGGAAGAGACCATCGCGGGCCCTGAAGCTGCCCACATCCCGAAGCAGCGCGGCGATTCGCTGCTGGAAGCCGCCGTACGGTACATCGAGGAACGTCACTGGGACGTGTTCCCCGGGACCTGGCTGGAGGCCGCCGGCGGGGAGCACCACTGCTCCTGCGGCCGGTCCGAGTGCCCCGTACCCGGCGCGCACCCGGTGGTCGACGACTGGGTGACACAGGCGACGGGCAGCGCGACCGTCGCGCGCGGCCTGTGGTCGAAGCAGCCGACCGCGTCGATCCTGCTGCCCACCGGGCGCACCTTCGACGCGATCGAGGTGAGGGAGACCGCCGGCTTCCTCGCCCTCGCCCGCATGGAGCGCATGGAGCTGACGCCCGGTCCCGTGACGCTGACGCCGGACCGGCGCATGCAGTTCTTCGTGCTCCCCGGCGCCTCCGCGAAGGTCCCCGACCTGGTGCGCAAGCTGGGCTGGTCCCTCTCCACCCTCGACCTGGTCGCCTTCGGCGAGGGTGCGTACATCGCCGCGCCGCCCACGCGGTACGGCTCCCGGGGCGCGGTGCAGTGGGTCTGCCGGCCGACGGCCGCGAACCGGTGGCTGCCGGACGCGGAGGAGCTGATCTCCCCCCTGGCGTACGCCTGCGGGCGGGACCGGTAGCTCCCCCGGTCCCTCCGTGCGCCGGGGTGCGCCGGTGGGGTGGGACTCCGTGCGGGGTGCTCCTGCCCGTAGGGTGCTCGTATGACCGAGGGAGCTGGGGCGAGCGTGGCCGCCGTACGGGTGCAGGGGCTCTGGAAGCGGTTCGGGGAGCAGGTCGCGGTCGCCGGGATCGACCTGGAGCTGCCCGCGGGCCGGTTCATCGGGCTCGTCGGGCCGAACGGGGCCGGGAAGACCACCACCCTGTCGATGGTCACCGGGCTGCTCAGGCCCGACGCGGGCACCGTCGAGGTCGTCGGCCACGACGTGTGGCGGGACCCCGTCGCGGTGAAGGCCCGCATCGGCGTCCTGCCCGAGGGGCTCCGGCTCTTCGAGCGCCTGTCCGGACGCGAACTCCTCGGATACACCGGCCGGCTGCGGGGGCTGCCCGGCGCCGAGGTCGACAAGCGGGCCGCCCAGCTCCTCGACGTCCTCGACCTGGCCGGGGCCCAGCACAAACTCGTCGTCGACTACTCGACCGGCATGCGCAAGAAGATCGGGCTGGCCGCCGCCCTCCTCCACAACCCCGACGTCCTCTTCCTCGACGAGCCGTTCGAGGGCGTCGACCCGGTCTCCGCGCAGACCATCCGCGGCGTCCTGGAGCGCTACACCTCCTCCGGCGCCACCGTCGTCTTCTCCTCCCACGTCATGGAACTCGTCGAGTCGCTGTGCGACTGGGTGGCCGTCATGGCGGCGGGCCGCATCCGCGCCCACGGCCCGCTCGCCGACGTGCGCGGCAGCGCGCCCACCCTGCAGGAGGCGTTCCTGGAACTGGTCGGCGCGCACGGCCGCGTCGCGGGCGCCGACCTCGACTGGCTCGGCGGCGGCACCCGATGAACACGCCGGGGATCACCCCCACCGTCGTACGGCTCAAGCTGTCCCTGCTGCGCAACGGACTGCGGCAGTCCGCGGGGCGGCGGGCCGCGTACCTCACGTCCGTCGTCGTCGTGCTCCTGATCGCGGCTCTCCAGCTGATCGGCCTGATCGCCCTGCGCGGCACCGCGCACGCCGGCACGATCGCGGTGCTGCTGGTGGTGGTGCTCGCGCTCGGCTGGGCGGTGATGCCGCTGTTCTTCCCCAGCGGCGACGAGACGCTCGACCCGAGCCGTCTGGTGATGCTGCCGCTGCACCCGCGGCCCCTGGTACGGGCCCTGCTGGCGGCGTCCCTGATCGGCATCGGGCCCCTGTTCACGCTCTGCCTGTTCACCGGCTCGGCGATCTCCGTGGCGCACGGGGCGGCCGCCTACGCCACCGCCGTCGTCGCCGTCGCCCTCGCGCTGCTGGTCTGCGTGGCGCTCGCGCGGGCCGTGGCCGCCGCCAACAGCCGGCTGCTGACCAGCCGCAAGGGCCGCGACCTGGCCGTACTGAGCGGACTCGTCATCGCGGTCGGCGCGCAGCTCGTCAACTTCGGCGCGCAGCAGCTGGGTGCGGCCGGGCTGTCGCGGCTGGACCCGGCGGCGGACGTGCTGCGCTGGCTGCCGCCCGCCTCCGCGATCGGCGCGGTCGACTCCGTGAGCAGGGGCTCCTACGGCACCGCGGCCGCCCAACTCGCGCTGAGCGCCGCGGCGGCGACCGGTCTGCTGGCCCTGTGGTCGCGCAGCCTGACGCGGCTGATGACCTCACCGGACGAGTCCACCCTCCAGGCCGCCGAGCCGGGCCCGAGGGAGCGCACCTCGACGGGCCTGTCCCGGCTGCTGCCCCCGGGGCGCACCGGCACCGCGGCGGAACGCAGCCTGCGCTATGTGTGGCGCGACCCCAAGACCAAGGCGGCGTGGGTGACCTCGCTCGCGATCGGGCTGATCGTGCCGGTCTTCAACGCGCTGCAGGGCACCGGCTCGGTCTACTTCGCCTGCTTCGCGGCGGGCATGCTCGGGATCCAGATGTACAACCAGTTCGGGCAGGACACCTCCGCGTTCTGGATGGTCGCGACGACGATCGCCTCCCCCCGGGACGCCTACGCCGAACTGCGCGGCCGCGCACTGGCGCTGCTGCTGATCACGCTGCCGTACGCCACGCTCGTCACCGTGGTGACGGCCGCGCTGCTCGGCGCCTGGCCCAGGCTGCCCGAGGCACTCGGGCTCTCCTTCGCCCTGCTCGGCGCGATGCTCGCCACCGGCGCCTGGTCCTCGGCCCGCTTCCCGTACTCCATCCCGCAGGAGGGCTACAAGAACGTGGCCCCCGGCCAGGCCGGGCTCGCCTGGATCTCCATCGTCGGCGGCATGGTCGCGGCGGCCCTGCTGTCCTCACCCGTGATCGCGGGGACGATCTGGCTCAACGTCGCCTCGGGGGGACGCGACTGGGCCTGGCTGCTGCTGCCCGCGGGCGCCGGGTACGGGACGCTGCTCACCCTGCTCGGTCTGCGCCTCGCGGCCCCGCGGACCGCGCGGCGCCTGCCGGAGATCCTCGCGGCGGTCAGCAAGGGATGAGCGGACTGGCGGGGGCGGACATCGGAGGACGCAACGATTTCGCCGCAATCTTCGAGGAAGCAGATGTGGGCTGTGTCACGTTCGAGTTGAATGAGGGCGAGCGAGCGGACGAACGCGCCGTATGTGCGGACGCAGCAGCCTGCAGGGGGTTCGGGTGAGTGCTTCCCGGCGTAGTGGGACAACGGACGAGCTCGGGCCGGACGAGCCCGAGCGGGATGGTGCCGATCTCCTCGCCGCGCTCCTCGACGGGATGGACGCGGCCCTGTGCGCCTTCGACGCCGGCGGGATCGTCACCCACTGGAACCGGGAGGCCGAACGGATCCTGGGATGGAACGCCGCCGAGGCCGTGGGACGGCGCGGGTTCGCCGGGTGGGCCGTGCGCACCGCCGACGCCGCCGAGGTCGAGGCGCGGCTGATGTCCGCGATGACGGCCCCCGGGCGCCAGGTGCACGAGTTCGCGCTGCTGACGAAGGACGGCGGGCGGGTGCTCGTACGGACCCAGTCCGCGGCGGTGCGGGGACCCGACGGCAAGCCGGCCGGGGTGTACTGCGCCTTCAGCGAGGTCCACGCGCAGATCGACCTGGAGCGGTCCATCGCCCTCAGCGAGGCGCTGTTCGACGACGCGAGCTGGGGTGTCGTCCTCGTCGACGCGGATCTGCGGCCCACCGTCGTCAACGCGTACGCGGCCCGGGCGCTCGGCACCGGACGCACCGCCGTGCTCGGACGGCCGCTGGGAGACCTGCTCGCCCAGGGCGTCGAGGAGCTGGAGAGCGCGCTGACCCATGTGCTGGCCGAGGGTGCCCCGCCGGCTCCCGCCGAGATGTGGGTGAGCGTGCGCACCGCCGAGGGCCGGCAACCGCGCTGCTGGCGCAGCGGTTTCCTGCGGCTCGCCTCGCCGCTCGCCGAGGAACCGGTTCCGCTCGGTGTCGGATGGCTGTTCCTGGACATCACCGAGGCCAAGCAGAACGAACAGGAGGCGGCGCTGCTGCGGTTCCGCTCCAACCAGCTGCACCGCGCGGCGCGGGCGGCGGCCGAGTGCGAGGACCCGAGGGAGGCGGCCACCGTCCATCTGGACTTCGCGCTCGCCGGGTTCGCCGATCACGCCCTGATCGACCGGGTGGCGGGCGGCCGGGTGGCGGACGGGGACGGGCCGGTACGGCTGGTACGGGCGGCCGCGACGCCGTCCGGCGCGCCGGGGCCGAGCGTGCACACCGGCAAGGCGGGACTGCCCGTGCCCTACGGTGAGGGGCATCCCGCCCTGCAGTGCGTGGCGCGCGCCGGGTCGGTGCGGGCCGACGCGGGCGACGTCGGCCCGGAGGCGGCCCGCGCCTGGGCGCTCGCCCGGCACTGGCCCGCGGACACGGTGCACGCCCTGTGCACGGTGCTGCGCAGCCGCGGGCGGACGCTGGGCGTGGTGACGTTCCTGCGGGGAGCCGGCCGCAGCCGGTTCGAACGGGGCGACGCGGTCTACGGGGAGGACGTGGCGGTCCGTATCGCCGCGGCCCTGGACCTGGCCGACGCACAGGAGGCGCCACGGGAGGCGTAGCCCGCCCGGCCGACCGAAGCACCGAAACCCCCGCGACACCGCCCCCGCCCCCGCTCACCCGCGCACACCCGCCCCACGGCAAGCGGCCCCGCGCCGCCCCCGGCGGCGGGCAGCGCGCGGTGGGCGGGGCGTGGGGCTGGGACGGTGACGGTCCCGGCTACCGCACACTTGCCCAGTGCTCCACCCTTCCGGGTGGAGGTGTAGGGCGTCCTCGCCTCAGCGGCCCGTAGGGCCGCAGCACCATTGCTAAAGTCGCTTTGTCCGACAACGTAGTTGGCGGACCTACCGCCGGACGGGCGGGAAGTCAGGCCTGTGGAGGCCCGGTAAGACCACCTTCGGGTGGCAGAGGCCCGTGAAGCAGGAACCCGAGGGAGCACCGCGTAGCGGTGCTGACCGGAATCACCTGCGTTTACGCAGGTGAGGGCGTCAAGCCTGTCGGTAGAAGATCCGGTCGCCGTACTCGCGCATCACCCGGGCGTTCCACTCGTGGCCGCCGTCCACGTTGCCCGATCGCAGCAGCGGCGGTTCGATGCCGCGGTCCGCGAGGGTGGCCGCGGCCGTGGCCATGACCGCCTGGAGCAGGGCCGCGGTGACGACCGTGGAGGCCGGCGCGAACGGGGCCTCGATCGTGTCGAGGACGAGTTCCGCGTCACCCACCGCGATCTTCGAGTCGAGGACGACGTCGCAGTGGTCCTTGAGGTACGTGCCAGAGGTGTGCCGGGACGTGGTCTCGGAGGCGTACGCCACCGAGGTGACCCCGATGACCCTGACGCCCAGCGCACGGGCGCTCGTCGCCATCTCCACGGGCAGCGCGTTGCGCCCGGACAGCGAGATGATCACCAGGAGGTCGCCGGCCCGCAGGGGGCTGGCGTCGAGGACCGCGCTCGCCAGGCCGTCGACCCGCTCCAGCGCGGACCCCAGCGTCGCCGGCATGACGTCGACGCCGACCACGCCCGGGACCGCGAGCAGGTTCATCAGGGCGAGCCCGCCCGCCCGGTAGACGATGTCCTGCGCGGCCAGCGAGGAGTGCCCGGCGCCGAAGGCGAACAGCCGGCCGCCGGCGGCGACGGTGTCCGCGATCAGCGTGCCGGCCGCCGCGATCGGCTCCGCCTCCTCGTCCCGCACCCGCTGCAGCAGGCCGATCGCCGCGTCGAAGAACCGCCCGGCCGGATCGCTCCCGCCCCGCTGCTCCCCGTCCCCCGGCTGCTCGCTCATCGGCGGCTCCCCTTCGAAGTCCGGTGCCGGTCTCCGGTGTCCGTTTCCGCCGGACGGCCCGTGTCGCGGATCACGTTGCGGTCTGGACCAGTGCGCTGTCAATACGGCCTGAACGAGGGCCGGAGCGGTGCCGTCCGCGCTCCCCCGGTTTCACCGGCGCGCCCCGGTTGTCAGTGGGATGCGTCAGAATTGAGGTCAGGGCCAGCGCATGCCGGTGTGCCGTCGAGCCTCCGGCAATCTCATCGAGGGGCACGTATGTCCGGACTGATCGACACCACGGAGATGTATCTCCGCACCATCCTCGAACTGGAGGAGGAAGGCGTGGTCCCGATGCGCGCCCGTATCGCCGAGCGGCTCGACCAGAGCGGCCCGACGGTCAGCCAGACGGTGGCGCGGATGGAGCGGGACGGCCTGGTGTCGGTCGCCGCCGACCGCCATCTGGAGCTCACGGGCGAGGGCCGCCGCCTCGCCACCCGCGTGATGCGCAAGCACCGGCTCGCCGAGTGCCTGCTCGTCGACGTGATCGGGCTGGAGTGGGAGCAGGTGCACGCCGAGGCGTGCCGCTGGGAGCATGTGATGAGCGAGGCGGTCGAGCGCCGCGTCCTGGAGTTGCTGCGCCACCCCACCGAGTCGCCCTACGGAAACCCGATCCCGGGCCTTGAGGAGCTGGGCGAGCGGGACGGCGCGGACCCGTTCCTGAACGAGGGCATGGTCTCGCTGGCCGAGCTGGACCCCGGCACGGACGGCAAGACGGTCGTCGTGCGCCGCATCGGTGAGCCCATCCAGACGGACGCGCAGCTGATGTACACGCTGCGGCGGGCGGGCGTGCAGCCCGGTTCCGTGGTCAGCGTGACGGAGTCCGCGGGCGGCGTCCTGGTCGGCAGCGGCGGCGAGGCGGCCGAGCTGGAGTCCGACATCGCGTCCCACGTCTTCGTGGCCAAGCGCTGACCGCAGGCTCAACCCCTATGACTCCAGGGGAAGTTGTGATAATCCCGCGATCGTACTGAAACCAAGATTCAGTGCACGGAAGCGCAGCGCGCGGGCCGTTCGCATGCGAGGCTGTCGCATGAGGCATATGACCGGAGGGGCTCTTGGCCGACGCCGACAGCGATGTCGCACGGCCAGGAAGGGGGCGGGAGGATGTGCCGCACACACAGGGAAAGCCCCGGCGCCCGAGAGCGCCGGGGCTCGTCCTCCCCTGTTGTGACCCGGAGCCCCGAGCTCTCAGGGTCATCCCCCTCGGACCGTTTTTCCCCGAGCGGTCCGCCTCCGCTGAAGATCTCCCCGCCGAGGCGGCGGCCAATCATCGAAAGGGGTCACCCAAAGGTGGGGTGTTGTCGCCGGAAAGGGCATTTTCGAATAGTCATTCGATAACGTGGCACCACCGCAGGACGGCAACACTCCGCGACAGCGGTGATCAGCAACACCCGCAGGAGCAGCAGCACGACAGCGGCAGTACGACGAGCGCGTGGACCCGCCGCTCGAAGGGGAGTGAAGGGTCCGGGCGGAGCAGGGGGGTGCCAGACCATGGTGCGGCGCACCGATGTGACCGGAGCGGACGGCCTACGCCTCGCCGCATGGGAGTTCGCCGATCCTCCCAAGAGCAGGGAGAACGAGCGGGCGCCGGGCGTGCTCTTACTGCACGGCCTCATGGGCCGCGCCTCGCACTGGGCGGCCACCGCGCGCTGGCTCTCCGAGCGGTACCGCGCCGTCGCGCTCGACCAGCGCGGCCACGGCCGGAGCGGCAAACCGCCGGACGGCGAGTACACCCGGGAGGCATACGTCGACGACGCGGAGGCCGCCCTCAACCAGCTCGACCTCGCCCCGGCCGTCCTCGTAGGCCACGCCATGGGCGCCCTGACCGCCTGGCAGCTCGCCGCCAGGCGCCCCGACCTCGTGCGCGCGCTGATCATCTGCGACATGCGGGCCTCCGCGCTGGGCGCCGCCACCCAGCGCGAATGGGAGAACTGGTTCAAGTCCTGGCCCCTGCCCTTCGCCACCCTCGCCGATGTGCGCAAGTGGTTCGGCGAGGACGACCCCTGGGTGGAACGCCCGAACCCGGCCCGCGGCGAGTTCTACGCCGAGGTGATGGCCGAGTCCGCGGACGGCTGGCGGCCCGTCTTCGAACCGGAGCAGATGCTGAGGTCCCGCCAGACCTGGGTGTACGACGCGCACTGGGAGGAACTGGCCCAGGTGCGGTGCCCGGCCCTGGTCGTCCGCGGGCTGGACGGCGAGCTGGGCCGGGCGGAGGCCCAGGAGATGGTGCGCGTCCTGCCGCGCGGCCGGTACGCGGAGGTGGCCGACGCCGGCCACCTCGTCCACTACGACCAGCCGGAGGCGTGGCGCGCGGCGATCGAGCCGTTCCTGGACGAGGTGCTCACACCGTGACCGACCGGGCACCCGGAGCCATCGCGGTAGTCCTCCGGAAAAGCGGTTGATCGGTGGCCGACCGGTTCCTAGGGTGTGGAGTACACGGAAAGGAGGTGGTTCGGCAGATGTATGAGAACCGGACGTGTGAGGTGGCTGCGGGCTAGCGGCCCGCCACCACACCCAGTGCGGTGCCGGACCAGCGCATGTGCACCATGCGCAGCCGGCCTAATCCAACGCAGTCACCCGACCCGCGAGCTCGCCGGTATGTCCGGCCGGCTCCCCGCCGCCAGGCGGAGGACCCGAGCTCGCGGGTCGTCTGCGTTCCCGGGCCCTCCCGCCACGCGTCTCAGGGGCTGAGCCGCTCCACCCGCCATGTCCCGTCCGGCTCGGCGGCGTAGCGGAGGCGGTCGTGGAGGCGGTTGCCGCGGCCCTGCCAGAACTCCACCGTCCGCGGCGCGATGCGGTAGCCGCCCCAGTTCGGCGGCACCGAGACCTGGGTGCCCTCGGGATAGCGGGCGCTCAGTTCCTGGTAGGCGGTGTCCAGCTCGGCACGGGAGGCGATGACCGAGGACTGGGTGCTGGCCCAGGCGCCGAGCTGGGAGCCGTGCGGCCGGGTGCGGAAGTAGGCGGCCGTCTCGTCGCGGCCGGTGCGGCTCGCGGTGCCCGTGACGATCACCTGGCGCGCCATCGGGTGCCAGGGGAAGAGCAGCGCGACATGCGGGTTGACCGCGAGGTCCAGCCCCTTGCGGGAGTCGTAGTTGGTGTAGAAGACGAAGCCCTGTTCGTCGTACCCCTTCATCAGGACCGTGCGGGAGCTGGGGCGTCCGTCGGCGTCCGCCGTGGAGACGATCATCGCGTTCGGTTCGTAGACCATGCCCTGCACGGCGGCCTGCGCGGCCTGCTTGAACCAGCGGGCGAACTGGTCCATGGGGTGGGCGGCGAGCGACGACTCGTCCAGGCCCTCGGCGCGGTAGTGGGCCCGCATCGCGGCGGGGTCGGGGCCCAGGTCCTCGGCGGGGCCCTCGGCCGCGCGTTCGACGATGGGTTCGATGGCGGGTTCTTCTGCGGGTTCGTCCGGGAAGAGGTCGGTCACGCCGATCATCTTGCCGTATGCACCCCGGGCCTCCGGTGAGGGTGTGGTTCATCACGGGAATGGCACTGAGTGCCGCCTCCTCTCCCCAAAGGTGGCACTCGGGGATATCGTGCTGATGCCGCTCGGGTTGGATGACCGCCGACCGATCGGGGCATCACCGGGGTGACCGTTTCGGACCGCGAGTTTTCGAGAACGACCGTGGAACCGGGACGGAGAACCGCTCCCGGCAGCTGACGTCCGACGCCCGCCGTCCCACCGGGCCCGTGGACGGGGGCGGGCGGGAGACCCATCGACCACATCCGCCGCACACATCACGAGGAGCCGCCTGATGTCCGACTTCGTACCCGGGCTCGAAGGAGTCATCGCGTTCGAGACGGAGATCGCCGAACCGGACAAGGAGGGCGGGGCCCTGAGGTACCGGGGCGTCGACATCGAGGATCTGGTCGGCCATGTGTCGTTCGGCAATGTCTGGGGGCTGCTTGTCGACGGCGCCTTCAACCCCGGACTGCCGCCCGCCGAGCCGTTCCCCATCCCGGTGCACTCCGGTGACATCCGTGTCGACGTGCAGTCGGCGCTGGCCATGCTCGCCCCGGTGTGGGGCCTGAAACCGCTGCTCGACATCGACGTGGAGCAGGCCCGCGACGACCTGGCCCGCGCCGCCGTCATGGCGCTGTCGTACGTCGCCCAGTCGGCCCGCGGCCAGGGCCTGCCCATGGTGCCGCAGCGCGAGATCGACAAGGCGCACTCCGTCGTGGAGCGGTTCATGATCCGCTGGCGGGGCGAGCCGGACCCGAAGCACGTCGCCGCCGTCGACGCCTACTGGACGTCGGCCGCCGAGCACGGCATGAACGCGTCCACGTTCACCGCCCGGGTCATCGCGTCCACGGGCGCCGACGTGGCCGCCGCGCTGTCCGGCGCGGTGGGCGCCATGTCCGGGCCCCTGCACGGCGGCGCCCCCTCCCGTGTCCTCGGCATGATCGAGGAGATCGAGCGCACCGGCGACGCCCGGGCGTACGTCAAGCAGGCCCTCGACAAGGGCGAGCGGCTGATGGGCTTCGGCCACCGGGTGTACCGCGCCGAGGACCCGCGGGCGCGCGTGCTGCGCCGCACGGCCAGCGAGCTGGGCGCGCCGCGCTTCGAGATCGCGGAGGCGCTGGAGCAGGCGGCCCTGGAGGAGCTGCACAACCGCCGCCCGGACCGGGTCCTCGCCACCAACGTGGAGTTCTGGGCGGCGATCGTGCTCGACTTCGCCCAGGTCCCGGCGCACATGTTCACCTCGATGTTCACCTGCGCCCGTACGGCCGGCTGGTCCGCGCACATCCTGGAGCAGAAGCGCACGGGCCGGCTGGTGCGCCCCTCCGCCCGCTATGTGGGCCCCGGCGCCCGCGGCCCGCAGGAGGTCGAGGGGTACGCGGACATCACCCACTGAGCGGTCACACCGCCGCGCGGGCACGGGGCCGTGTCCGCGCGGGGTGCGCTCGCGGGCGGAGGCGCGGGCAGCGGCGCCTGCGGCCGTGCGGGCGGTGCGTCCCTTGTGGCGCGTGCGGGTCGATGCCTGTCCGGCCGCCGCGCCGGGAACCGCGCCGGACCAAGGGGGTCGGCGTTCGGGACCGCGGATGCCCTCGAGCCGGGGCGTGACGTGCCTGCGCCGGTCACGCGGTGTCCTTCCGGCTCGGCTCTTCCGGGCCGAGGATCGCGAGGCCGAAGGCGGTGTCGTCGACGGGCTTCCGCACCTGGTGCAGGGAAGTGCCCAAGCCCGCCGTGGACGCCTAGGACGAGCGGTTCCCCGCTCCAGGCCGAGGCGAGCCCAGCGCCTGCTCCAGCAGTGCCGCCCACTGGGTCACCACCCGCTCCCGGCGGCCCGCGTCGTCCGTGAGCAGGTTCGCCAGGCCCAGGCCGCGGGCCATGTCCAGCAGGCCCTGGACCGTTTCGCGGGTGCCCGGCCGGGACTCGTCGGCGCCGAGCATGTCGACGGCGATGCGGTGGGTCTCGCGGCCGACGCGGGCCTCCAGCTCCGTCACGCGCGGCCGCAGCTGGTCCTCGTTCGAGGCGGCGACCCACAGATGCAGGGCCGCGCGGAACAGCGGCCCGGTGTACAGGTCGACCAGGGCCGCGACCACCGCTCGGCGGTCGGCGGCGCCCTGCGGGAACAGGGCCCGTATCGCCGTGGAGCGTTCCTCCGCCACGTACTCGACGGCCGCGGTGAACAGGTCCTCGCGGGTCGGGAAGTGGTGCTGGGCGGCACCCCGGGAGACCCCGGCGCGCTCGGCGACCACGGAGACCGTGGAGCCCGCCCAGCCGTGTTCCGCGAGGCAGGCCACGGCGGCCTCCAGGAGCCGCTGCCGGGTGGCCCGGCTGCGGTCCTGCTTGGGGAGGCGTTCGGCCGTGCTCACATCACCCATGCGGGGTCCCGTCGTTCGAGGAAGGCCGTCATCCCCTCGCGGGCCTGCGGGGAGGAGAACAGCCGGGCCGAGAGCGTGGTGAGGCCGGCCGCGTCCCGGTCGAAGGTCTCCAGCACAGTAGCCGTGAGCAGCCGTTTGGTCTCGGCCAGCCCCTGGGGCGAGGCCCTGCGCAGCCCGTCGAGCACGGGCGCGAGGACCTCGTCGACGTCGTCGCCCGCCGCCGTGAGCAGTCCCGTGCGGACGGCCTCGGCGGCGTCGAAGCGCTCGCCGGTGAGGTAGTAGCGGGCGAGGGCGCGGGGGTCGGTGCGCGGCAGCAGCGGCAGGGAGATGACGGCGGGGGCGACGCCGATGCGCACCTCCGTGAAGGCGAAGGTGGCCGCGGTGGAGGCGGCGGCGATGTCGCAGGCGCCCAGCAGGCCCAGGCCCCCGGCCCGTACATGCCCCGTCACCCGGGCGACGACGGGTTTGCCCAGGTCGATGATCTGCCGCAGCAGGTCGACCAGGCCCTCGGGGCGCGGAGGGTCACGCAGGTCGGCGCCCGCGCAGAAGGTGTTGCCGGTGTGGGTGAGGACGGCGGCGCGGACGTCGCCGTCCTCGGCGCAGCGGGTCAGGGCGTCCGCCAGGCCGCCGACGAGCGCGGCCGACAGGGCGTTGCGGTTGCCGGGCGAGTCGAGGGTGAGGGTGGTGACGCCCCGCTCGTGCGTGGTGTGGACGAGTTCGGTCACGAGCGCTCCCTCAGCTGCCGGCGCAGGATCTTTCCGGAGGCGGCCTTCGGCACCGCGTCGATGAAGGTGACCTTCCGGACGCGTTTGTAGGGGGCGACGCGTTCGGCGACGTACATCATCACGTCTCCTTCGGAGAGGTCGCCGGCGTCCGGCTGGCGCACCACGAAGGCGTGCGGAACCTCGTTGTTGTCGTCGTTGTAGACGCCTATGACGGCCGCGTCCGCGATCTCGGGGTGGGTCAGCAGCAGGGCCTCCAGTTCGGCGGGGGCCACCTGGAAGCCCTTGTACTTGATGAGTTCCTTGACGCGGTCGACGACGAACAGCCAGCCGTCCGCGTCGACGTACCCGACGTCCCCGGTGTGCAGCCAGCCGTCCTGGTCGATCATCGCGTCGGTCGCCTCCGGCCGGCCCAGGTAGCCCTTCATGACCTGGGGGCCGCGGATGGCGATCTCACCGGGCTCGCCCACGCCGAGTTCCCGGTCGGGGTCGTCGAGGGAGAGGATGCGCATCTCGGTGCCCGGCAGGAGCTTGCCGACCGTGCCCGGGGGCGCATTCTCGGCGCCGAGCGGGACCACGTGCGTGCCGGGGGACAGTTCCGTCATGCCGTACGCCTGGCCGACCGGCGGCAGGCCGAGCCGGCGCGAGCAGGCCGCGGCGAGGTCGGCGTCCAGGGGGGCGGCGGCGGAGACGATGTACTTCAGGGACGACAGGTCGTAGCCCTCCACGGCCGGGTGCTTGGCCAGGGCGAGGATGATCGGAGGGGCGACGTACAGGTGCGTGATGCGGTGCTTCTCGATGGCCGCGAGGAACGTCTCCAGGTCGAAGCGCGGCAGCACGACGACCGCGGCGCCCAGCCTCAGGGGCGCGTTCATGAGGGCGGTCAGACCGTAGATGTGGAAGAACGGCAGGACGGCTAGGAGCCGCTCGTCGGGTCCGGTCGTCGCCAGCGGTTCCAGCTGCGCGAGGTTCGTGGCGATCGACCGGTGGGTGAGCATCACGCCCTTGGGGACGCCCGTGGTGCCCGACGAGTACGGGAGGGCCGCGATGTCCCTCACGGGGTCTATGTCGACCTGGGGTTCGGGCGCGGTCGTGGCCAGCATGTCGATCAGCGAGCGATGGCCGGGCGCGCTGTCGCAGACGAAGATCTCCTGTATGCCGCCCGCCTTTTCGGCGGCCGTGCGGGCCGTCTCCAGGAAGGGTGAGACGGTGACGATCCAGCGGGCGGCCGAGTCGCGCAGCTGCTTGGCGAGCTCCTCCGCCGTGGCGAGCGGGTGCACGGTCGTCACCGATGCTCCCGCGCGCGTGGCGGCGTAGAACGCCGTGGGGAAGGCGATGGTGTTGGGGCTGTGCAGGGCGAGGACGTCGCCCTTGCGCACGCCCGCCTCAGCGAAGGCGGCGGCCAGCCGCCGGTGGAACCGGTCGAGCTGCTCGTACGTGAGGGTGGTGCCGTCCACGCCGTCGATCAGGGCGGGCCGTTCGGCGAACTCGGCGGCCCGGCCCAGGACCGCCTCGTGGATGGGCAGTTCGACGGCCTGGACGTCTGCGTACTGGCTTCGGAACACGGTTCCTCCTCGTACGGCTCTGTACGACTGCGGTACGGCTGCGGTGGCGGCCGCCGGGTCCTAGTACGACTTCGGCAGGCCGAGGGTCTGGTGGGAGACGTAGTTGAGAATCATCTCCCGGCTCACCGGTGCTATACGAGACACGCGCGCTGCCGTAATCAGCGAGGCGAGCCCGAACTCCCGGGTGAGGCCGTTGCCGCCGAGGGTGTGCACGGCCTGGTCGACGGCCTTCACGCACGCCTCCCCGGCCGCGTACTTGGCCATGTTGGCGGCCTCTCCGGCGGCGATGTCGTCCCCGGCGTCGTACAGGTGGGCGGCCTTCTGCATCATCAGGCGGGCCAGTTCGAGCTCGATGTGCGCCTGGGCGAGGGGGTGGGCGATCGCCTGGTGGGCGCCGATGGGCTGCTTCCAGACGGTGCGCTCGCGCGCGTACTCGACGGCGCGGGAGAGCGCGTACCGCCCCATGCCGACCCCGAAGGCGGCCGTCATCACGCGCTCGGGGTTGAGGCCGGCGAACAGCTGCAGCAGTCCGGCGTCCTCGTCGCCGACGAGCGCGTCGGCGGGCAGCCGTACGTCGTCCAGGGTCAGTTCGAACTGCTTCTCCGCGCTGGACAGCTCCATGTCGAGCTGCCGCCGCCCGAAGCCCGGAGTGTCGCGCGGGACGATGAACAGGCACGGCTTGAGCCTGCCGGTGCGGGCGTCCTCGGTGCGGCCGACGATCAGGGTCGCGTCGGCGATGTCGACGCCGGAGATGAACACCTTGCGGCCGGTCAGGACCCACTCGTCGCCGTCGCGGCGGGCCGTGGTGGTGATGCGGTGGGAGTTGGAGCCGGCGTCGGGTTCGGTGATGCCGAAGGCCATGGTGCGGGTGCCGTCCGCCAGGCCGGGCAGCCACCGCTCCTTCTGCGCGGTGGTGCCGAAGCGGGCGATGACCGTGCCGCAGATGGCGGGTGAGACGACGAGCATGAGGAGGGGGCAGCCGGCCGCGCCCAGCTCCTCCAGCACGATGGAGAGTTCGGCGATCCCGCCGCCCCCGCCGCCGTACTCCTCGGGGAGGTTCACGCCGAGGTAGCCGAGCTTGCCGGCCTCCGCCCACAGTTCGGTGGGGTGGCGGCCCTCCTTGAGGAGGGTGGTGACGTACTCGCGGCCGTAGCGCTTGCCGAGGGCGGCGACGGCCGCGCGAAGGTCCTTGTGTTCGTCGGATTCGATGACGGGGCTCATGTCGGCCTCCCGGGTGCGGGTTCGTTGTGTGTGCTCGCGCTCGCGGTCGCTCGCGCCCGCGCGGCCACGGCCGCGCGGTGGTGCTGTCCCGTGCCCCCTACCGGGGCGTGTCGTCCTCCACGACGGCCAGCAGCGTGCCCAGCTCCACCTGCCGGCCGGGGCTCGCGTGGAGGGCGGTGACGGTGCCGGAGACCGGCGCCGTGATCTTGTGTTCCATCTTCATCGCCTCCAGCCACAGCAGGGGCCGGCCGGCTTGTACGCGGGCTCCGACGGCGAGGCCGTCGGCGACGCGGACCACCGTGCCGGGCATGGGCGCGAGCAGGGAGCCGGGGGCGTGGTCGGCCGCCGGTTCCGGGAAGCGGGGCAGGGCCGTCAGGGCGGTCGGCCCGACGTACACCCGGTCGCCGTAGCGGGCCACCTGGAACTTCCGCTGGACGCCGTCGACGTCGAGGACGACGAGGCCGGCGTCGGCGTGCACCACGCGCACCCCGTCCGCCGCCAGGCCCTCACGGGTGTGCCGGTAGCGGACCTCGTGCTCCTCGCCCGCCATGAGGTAGCGCTTGGCCTGCGGCTGCGACGGCAGGTTGCGCCAGCCGCCGAACCGCGAGCGGCCGTGCGCGTCCGCGAGCGCGGCGGCCAGGGGGGCGTACGGGTCGGGGGCGGGCTCGGTGAGCCGCGGCAGATGGCGCTCGTAGAAGCCGGTGTCCGCCCGGACCGCCGTGAACTCCTCGTGGCGCAGGGACCGTACGAGCAGGTCCCTGTTCGTCACCGGGCCGTGGATCTCGGCCCGCTCCAGGGCGCCGGCCAGCTTGCGGACGGCCTCCGCGCGGGTCGGGGCGTGGGCGACGGCCTTGGCGAGCATGGGGTCGTAGTGGACGCCGATCGTGTCGCCGTCCGCGTACCCGGTGTCCAGGCGCACACCCGGCACGGCGAGGCGGTGCAGGGTGCCGGTCTGCGGCGCCCAGTCGCGGGCCGGGTCCTCGGCGTACAGGCGGGCCTCCACGGCGTGGCCGCGCGCGGAGGGAGGCTCCTCGTCCAGCACGGCGCCCTCCGCCACCCGGATCTGCAGGGCCACCAGGTCGACCCCGAACACCGCCTCGGTGACCGGATGTTCCACCTGCAGGCGGGTGTTCATCTCCAGGAAGTGCGCCCGGCCGTCCGCGACGAGGAACTCCACGGTGCCCGCGCCCGCGTAGTCGACGGCACGGGCGGCCCGCTCGGCCATCTCGCACAGGGACCCGGTCAGTTCGGGCGTCAGGCCCGGCGCCGGGGCCTCCTCGATCACCTTCTGGTGGCGGCGCTGCAGGGAGCAGTCCCGGGTGCCCAGCGTCCACACCGTGCCGTGCGTGTCGGCGAGGATCTGCACCTCGACGTGGCGTCCGCCCTCCACGTAGGGCTCGACGAAGACCTCGTCGTCGCCGAAGGCGGCGAGCGCCTCGGCGCGCGCGGCGGTCAGTTCGGCGTCCAGGGCGTCCAGGTCCCGTACGACGCGCATCCCGCGTCCGCCGCCGCCGGCCGCGGCCTTGACCAGGACGGGCAGGTCGTCGGCGGTGACGGTGGCCAGCGGCTCCAGGCCCATCAGCTTCTTGGCGCGGGTCTTGGATGCCATCGCCTCGATCGCCTCGGGGGGCGGCCCGATCCAGGTGAGGCCCGCCTCGCGCACCGCGCGCGCGAAGCCGGCGTTCTCGGACAGGAAGCCGTAGCCGGGGTGCACGGCGTCGGCGCCGGCCGCGAGGGCCGCCTTCACGATCAGGTCGCCGCGCAGATAGGTGTCCGCGGGAGCCGCGCCGGGCAGCCGTACGGCCGCGTCCGCGACGCGTGTGTGCAGCGCGCCGGCGTCGGCGTCCGAGTGCACGGCCACGGTCCGGATGCCCAGCTCGCGGCAGGTTCGGGCAATACGGCAGGCGATCTCGCCGCGGTTCGCCACCAGTACGGAAGTAATCACGGGCCTCACATCCGGAAGACGCCGAATCCGCCACGCGCGCCCTCGTAGGGCGCGGTGTGGATCGCGGACAGGCACAGGCCGAGAACGGTGCGGGTGTCGCGCGGGTCGATGACCCCGTCGTCGTACAGCCGCCCGGACAGGAACATCGGCAGGGACTCGGACTCGATCTGCTGCTCCACCATGGCCCGCAGGGCGGCGTCCGCGTCCTCGTCGTACGGCCGCCCCTTCGCGGCCGCCGACTGCCGGGCGACGATCGACAGGACGCCGGCGAGCTGCTGCGGGCCCATGACGGCCGACTTGGCGCTGGGCCAGGCGAACAGGAAGCGCGGGTCGTACGCCCGCCCGCACATGCCGTAGTGGCCGGCCCCGTAGGAGGCCCCCATGAGCACGGACAGGTGCGGGACCCGGCTGTTGGACACCGCGTTGATCATCATGGCGCCGTGCTTGATGATGCCGCCCTGCTCGTACTCCTTGCCCACCATGTAGCCGGTGGTGTTGTGCAGGAACAGCAGGGGGATGTCGCGCTGGTTGGCGAGCTGGATGAACTGGGCCGCCTTCTGGGACTCCTCGCTGAACAGCACCCCCTGCGCGTTCGCCAGCACCCCGACCGGATAGCCGTGCAGGGCGGCCCACCCGGTGCACAGGCTCGTCCCGTACAGCGGCTTGAACTCGTCGAAGTCCGAGCCGTCGACGACACGGGCGATGACCTCGCGCGGGTCGAACGGCACCTTCAGGTCGCCCGGCACGATCCCGAGGAGTTCCTCCGCGTCGTACTTCGGCGGGCTCGCCGGGCCCGGATCCGGGTACGCCTTGCGGTGGTTGAGGCGGGCGACGACGCGCCGGGCCTGCCGCAGGGCGTCCTGCTCGTCGACGGCGTAGTAGTCCGCGAGGCCCGACACGCGCGCGTGCATCTCGGCGCCGCCGAGGGACTCGTCGTCGCTCTCCTCGCCGGTGGCCATCTTCACCAGGGGCGGCCCGCCGAGGAAGACCTTGGCCCGCTCCTTCACCATGATCACGTGGTCGGACATGCCCGGCACGTAGGCGCCGCCGGCCGTCGAGTTCCCGAAGACGACCGCGACGGTGGGGATCCCGGCCGCGGACAGCCGGGTGAGGTCGCGGAAGATCGCCCCGCCGGGGATGAAGATCTCCTTCTGGGACGGCAGGTCGGCGCCGCCCGACTCGACGAGGCTGATGCACGGAAGCCGGTTGGCGAGCGCGATGTCGTTGGCGCGCAGCGCCTTCTTCAGGCTCCACGGGTTGCTGGCGCCGCCCCGCACGGTCGGGTCGTTCGCGGTGATCAGGCACTCGACGCCCTCGACGACGCCGATGCCGGTGACCAGGGAGGCGCCGACCGTGTACTCGGGGGAGGCGCTGCCCCACGCCGCGAGCGGGGACAGCTCCAGGAAGGGGGTGTCCGGGTCGAGGAGCAGCTCGATGCGCTCACGGGCGAGCAGCTTGCCGCGCCCGCGGTGCCGCTCGACGTACTTCTCGCCGCCGCCCGCGAGGGCCTTGGCGTGCTCGGCGTCCAGTTCGGCGAGTTTGGCGAGCATGGCGTCACGGTTGGCCCGGTGGTCGGGGTCGTCGACGTCCACGGCCGTGGACAGGACCGTCACGGGAGGACCTCCGAGGGGTCGGACGGGTGGTCGGATGCGCGGTCGGGCGAGGGGCCCGGTGCGCGGTCGGCGGTCGCCAGCAGGGCCTCCGGTATGTCGAGACGGCGGGCGCGCAGCCATTCGCCGAGGCCCTTGGCCTGCGGGTCGAAGCGGTGCTGCGCGGCGACGCCCTCACCGAGGAGCCCCTCGACGACGAAGTTCAGGGCGCGCAGGTTCGGCAGGGCATGGCGTACGACGGCCAGGTGGGCCGTCTCCGGGAGGAGTTCGCGGAAGCGGTCGACGGTGAGGGTGTGGGCGAGCCACCGCCACGCCTCGTCCGTGCGCACCCACACCCCGACGTTGGCGCTGCCGCCCTTGTCCCCGCTGCGGGCGCCGGCGACCAGTCCGAGCGGGGCGCGGCGCGTGGGCCCCGCGGGCGGCGGTGCGGGCAGGGACGGCTCCGGCACGTCGGCCAGGTCCAGCGTGCCGGGGGCCGGGGGCACGGCGACGCGCCGTCCGCCGGGGAGGACCGCCGTGTGCTCCACGGACGCGCGGTCGACGTAGGCGGCCTCGAAGACCCCGTACGGCGCGCCCTTGCCCGGCGGGGCGACCACATGGAAGCCGGGGTAGCTGGCGAGCGCGAGTTCGATCGCGGCGCCGCTGAGCGCGCGGCCCACCGGCTCCGGGGCGGGGTCGCGCACGACGAGCCGGAGCAGGGCGCTCGCGGTCTCCTCGGTCGGGGCGTCGGGGTGGTCGGTGCGGGCGAGGTCCCAGCGCACCTCGGACGGAGGGGACTCGGCCGCGTTCAGGGCCGCCTCCATCTGGTCCCGGACGAGCGCGGCCTTGGCCTCGATGTCGAGGCCGGTCAGCACGAAGACGACCTCGTTGCGGAAGCCGCCGAGGCGGTTCAGGCCGGCCTTCAGGGCCGGGGGCGGCGCCTCCCCGCGCACGCCCTCGATACGCACCCGGTCGGGCCCCTCCTGGGTGAGCCGGACGGTGTCGAGGCGGGCGGTGACGTCGGGCCCGGCGTACCGGGCGCCGGCCGTCTCGTACAGGAGCTGCGCGGTGACCGTGCCGACGTCCACGACGCCGCCGGTGCCGTCGTGCTTGGTGATGACGCTGCTGCCGTCCTCGTGGATCTCGGCGAGCGGGAAGCCCGGGTGGCGCAGCAGGGCGGGCGGATGGTCGGTGAAGAAGGCGTAGTTGCCGCCGGTGGCCTGCGCCCCGCACTCCAGGACGTGCCCGGCGACCACCGCGCCGGCCAGCCGGTCGTAGTCGCCGGGTGACCAGCCGAAGTGGGCGGCGGCGGGCCCGGTGACGAGCGCGGCGTCCGTCACCCGCCCGGTGACCACGATGTCGGCGCCCTCGCGCAGGCACGCGGCGATGCCGTGGCCGCCGAGGTAGGCGTGGGCGGCGAGGGTGCCGGGGTGGGAGGCGGTGAGGTCGTCGCCCTCGACGTGGGCCACGCGCGCCGGGATGCCGAGGCGGTCGGCCAGCTCCCGTATCGCGTCGGCGAGTCCGGCGGGGTTGAGGCCGCCGGCGTTCGTCACGATCCGCACCCCCCGCTCGTGGGCGAGGCCCAGGCACTCCTCCAACTGGCGCAGGAAGGTGCGCGCATAGCCTCCGGCCGGGTTCTTGAGGCGGTCGCGGCCGAGGATGAGCATCGTCAGTTCGGCGAGGTAGTCACCGGTGACGACGTCGAGGGGGCCGCCGGTGAGCATCTCGCGCAAGGCCTCGAAGCGGTCGCCGTAGAACCCGGACGCGTTGCCTATGCGCAGGGGCCGGGGGGCCGCCGGGGCCGGGGTCACGTCGCGGTACCCGTCGCCGTGCCGCTCCCGGGGACGCCGCCGGGCGCGGCCGGCTCGGCGGGGTCGCCCTCGAACGGCCGGTCCCCGCCCGGTTCTCCGCTGGGCGGCCGGTCCCCGCCCGGTTCTCCGTTGGGCGGCCGGCCCGTCCCCGGCGGCCCCGCGAACGCCTGGGCGATGTCCAGCCAGCGGTCCGCGTCCGGACCCTCGGCCCGCAGCGCGAGGTCGGCCCGGTGGGCGCGCTGGGTGACCAGCAGACAGAAGTCCAGCGCGGGTCCGGTCACCCGCTGCGCGGCGTCCTCGGGCCCGTAGGTCCAGACGTCGTTCCCGGACGGCGCGAGGAGCTCCACCCGGAACTCCCCGTCCGGCGCGTTCAGCCCCCGTACCGCGAAGGCGAAGTCCCGTGCCCGCACGCCGATGCGGGCCACATGCCGCAGCCGGTCGGTGGGGGTGCGCGCCACACCGAGCGTGTCCGCGACGTCCTGTCCGTGCGCCCAGGTCTCCATCAGCCGGCCGGTGGCCATGGACGCGGCCGACATGGGCGGCCCGTACCAGGGGAAACGGGTGCCGGACGGCGCGGCGCGCAGGGCGCGGTCCAGGGCGGCACGCCCCTCGCGCCACTCGGCGAGCAGCCGGGCTGGCGGCAGCGCGGCGCCTTCCGCGGCGGCCTCGTCGACCCATGTCCCGGGCGATCCGAGCGCCTTCTGCACCTCCGCCGCGAACGCCTCCGCGTCGGTGACGGCCAGCAGCGCGGCCCGGTCCGTCCAGGCGAGATGGGCGATCTGGTGGGCGACGGTCCAGCCGGGGGCGGGCGTGGCGAGCGCCCACCGGGCCTCCCCCAATCCGGCCACCAGCCGGTCGAGTTCCTCGCTCTCCCGCCCCAGATCGTCGATGACGGACGACGCGTCGGACACGATGCGCTCCCCTCCGGGCACGACGGTGTGTGGGGGGAGCATGGCAGCGGGGACAGAAACAAGCAAGCGTGCTTGCATGGATTTCCCGTCGCGGCCGGGCGCGGCGCCGGCGCCGGCGAGCGCGATCGTCGAGGCGGCGAAGGCGTCCGACGCGCACGAGAAAGGTCCGGCACCCTGGCCCGGCATCTGATCCCCCAGGCCACCGCAGTACAGGCGCATAAGGAGTTCACACGCCTGGCTGAGTCCACTACCCTGAACCGCCAGGTGCATCAAGTTGAACGAACTCGCGATCGCGTCCCAGGAAGGCCCCGTGAACTCCCCTCGCTCCGCGTCCTCCGCCCCAGCCCCCGCCACGGCTGGGGGGAACCCCGCTCCCGCGGCGGCCGGCGGGCATCGCCCGCGAGGTTCCCTGGGGCCCGTGGGGCTGGTCCTCGCGGGCGGCGTCTCCGTGCAGTTCGGCGGGGCGCTCGCGGTGACGCTGATGACGCGGATCGGCCCCCTCGGCGTGGTGAGCCTGCGGCTCGTCGTGGCGGCCGCCGTCCTGCTCCTGGTCTGCCGGCCCCGGCTGCGCGGGCACACCCGCGCCGACTGGGGCACGGTCGTCGTCTTCGGCGCCACCATGGCCGCGATGAACGGGTTCTTCTACGAGGCGGTGGACCGCATTCCCCTGGGCCCGGCGGTCACGCTGGAGGTCCTCGGCCCGCTGGCCCTGTCCGTGCTGGCCTCCCGCCGCGCGGTGAACCTGCTCTGGGCCGCCCTCGCCCTGACCGGCGTCTTCCTCCTCGGCGGCGGTGACTTCGGCCGCCTGGACCCGGCGGGCGTCGCCTTCGCGCTGTCCGCGGGCACGATGTGGGCGGCGTACATCGTCTTCAGCGCCCGCACGGGGCGGCGCTTCCCCCAGGCCGACGGACTCGCGCTCGCGATGGCGGTGGCCGCCGCGCTGTTCGTGCCCCTGGGGATCGCCGAGTCGGGCACCGGCCTGCTCGTCCCGACGACGGTCGGTCTCGGCGCCGCCGTGGCGATGCTCTCCTCGGTCCTCCCCTACACCCTGGAACTCCTCGCCCTGCGCCGCCTGCCCGCCTCCACGTTCGCGATCCTGATGAGCCTGGAACCGGCGCTCGCGGCGACCGCGGGCTTCCTGATCCTCGGCCAGTCCCTGACCTCCGCCCAGGCGTTGGCGATCACTCTGGTCGTCGCCGCCAGCATGGGGGCGGTGCGGACGCAGGTGGGACGGGGCCCAAAGGCGGGAAAGCCCTGAGGCGTAGCCGGGGGAGGGTGAAGGCGGCGAGCGGCGCCTTCACCGCACGGAAGTCTGCCCGGGAGGCCGCATCGCGGCGGGCTCGGCCCGGACCTCGTAGTCCCCCGAGGGCGGCCGCGCAAGACGGCGCCCGCATGATGGCCTGATCGCGTCGGCAAGACATCTTCTTCCCGCGGCGCGTCGAGCGTCCCTCCGCGCCGCGTCAGGGAGGGAAGACATGCGTGTATCTCTGCTTCGGCGCCTGGCCGCGCGGGCCACGACGCTGGGGCTCACCTCGCTCGGGCTGCTCGGCGCGGGCACGGCACCCGCACAGGCCGCGGTCGGTGACTGCCCGGCAGGCCATTTCTGTGCCTGGAAGAGCGACAACGGCACGGGCAGCATGGTCAAGACGGACACCAGCAAGGCGACGCTGGGGGACTGGGAGAACACGTTCCGAACGGTGGTGAACCGCACGTCCAAGATCGCCTGCCTGTACGGCGACCCGGACTACGGCCAGTCCAGCGGCACCGCGGTGTGGTACTCCGACCCCGCGGGTACCGAGTGGGGTCACTCGGACGGCTCGGTCAGCTCGGTGCGGCTCGTCCCCACCGAGCGGGAGTGCACTCTCCCGGCCTACCCGCGGTGGTACGCGCCGACCGCTCCCCAGGCGGCGGGCTCCGGTGATCTGACCGCCGACCGCCGCGCCGACGTCCTCGTCCGGGACATGGCGGGGCGTCTGTGGTTCCTGCCCGGCCGCGGCACCAGCGGGCTGGCCCCGGGCGTGGGTGGTGGACAGCAACTGGTGGGGCCTGAACGGCGCCTTCTGATTCCGGGAAGGGGCCTCCGCTGCCGAGCGGAGGCCCCCTCGCCGACACTGCCGCCGGTTAGCCTTCGAGGATGGTGGAGAAGCGTGGACAACTTTCCTTCGAGGCGGGTGACGAGGCTGAGAACACCTCCGTCCCAGGGCTGCGGTACATCCCCGACTGGCTCAGCCCCGACGCGGGACGGGTGACGCTCTCCCGGATCGATGCCGCGGAGTGGTCGGCCGAACTCAGACGGCGGGTGCAGCACTACGGCCACCGGTACGACTACGGGCGGCGCGGCCTGGCGGCGGACGCGCAGGCGGGCGCCACGGCCCCGCCCCTGCCCTCGTGGGCGCGTGACCTGGCCGCGCGCCTGGCCGGGGAGGGCCTCATGGACCGGGCGGCGGACCAGGTCATCGTCAACGAATACCGGCCGGGGCAGGGCATCAGCGCCCACGTCGACCGTGTGCCCTGCTTCGGTCCGGTCGTCGCCGCGGTCTCCCTCGGCTCCGGGTGCGTCATGGACTTCACCCACCCCGGGGACGGAACGAAGGCCGAGGTGTATCTCGCCCCCGGCAGCCTGTGTGTGATGTCCGGCCCGGCCCGCTACGAGTGGCGCCACGGCATCGCCGCCCGCAAGAGCGACCCGGGTTCCCCGGCTCGGGTGCCACGCGGCCGGCGGGTGTCGGTCACGTTCCGCACGGTCCTCCGGCCCGTCTGACGACGACCGCCCAGCCCGTGTGCGCGCCCGCGGTCACCGACGCGACATGTACAGATCCAACGCCTTGTGCAGCAGGCGGTTGAGCGGGTAGTCCCACTCGCCCAGGTACTCCGCCGCGTGACCGCCCGTGCCCGCCTTGAAGCGGAGCAGGCCGAGGAGGTGGTTGGTGTCCTCCAGGGTGTCGGTGATGCCGCGCAGGTCGTAGACGGCGGCACCCATGGCGTGGGCGTCGGTGAGCATGCGCCACTGGATCGCGGTGCTGGGCTGGACCTCGCGGCCGCGGGCGGTGGAGGCGCCGTAGGAGTACCAGACGTGCGTGCCGACCGTCAGCATCGTCGCGGCGGCCAGTACCTCGCCGTCGTGGTGTGCGAGATACAGCCGCATGCGGTCCGGGTCCTCCGCCGTCAGCGCGGTCCACATCCGCTGGAAGTACGGCAGCGGACGCGGGATGAAGCGGTCGCGCTCGGCGGTCTCCGTGTAGAGGGCGTAGAAGGCCGGCAGGTCGTCGTAGCCGCCCCGGACCACCTTCACGCCCGCCTTCTCGGCCTTCTTCACATTGCGGCGCCACTGCTGGTTGAGGCCGCCGCGGATGTCGTCCAGGGTCCGTCCCGCGAGCGGCACCTGGAAGACGTACCGCGGCTGGCCGGCCGCGAAGCCGTCCTCGCCGCCGGGCTGCGTCTGCCGCCAGCCCATGCGGCGCAGCCGCTCCGCGATGTCGGCCGCGCCCGGCTCGTACTCGGTCGGCGGCACGTCCCGCAGCCGCCGCGCGCCCGGGTCCGCGATCGCCGCCTTGACGGCGTCCGCGCTCCAGCGGCGTACGACCACGGGCGGGCCCATCTTCACCGAGAAGGCGCCGCGGCCCTTGAGGTGGGCGAGCAGCGGCTCCAGCCAGCGGCCGAGGTCGGGCGCGTGCCAGTCGATCACCGGGCCCTCGGGCAGGTACGCCAGATACCGCCGCAGCTTCGGCAGTGGGCGCAGCAGCACCAGGCCCGCCCCGGCCGGCCGCTGCGCGCCCTCCTCGAACCAGCCCAGGCTCTCCGCCCGCCAGTCCGGCTTCACCTCGCCCCACGACGGCGCCTGCATCGGGCTCGCCGACGGACGCGAGGCGATGAACGCGAGGTGTTCCTCACGGGAGATCGGGCGGATGCGCAGGGTCATACGAGGGCTCCTGAGGAACGGGGGGGCTGACATCGGGTACGGACGCCGGAGGGACCGGACCGGCTCCCGGTGCCGGGGCAGCGGCGCGTCACCGGTGGACGGCGTACGCCCTCGCCGGCGGGCGGGAGCCCGCCCCGTCCCGCTCCTCCATCCTTCCGGGTACTTCCCGCGCCGCCACACCGTGCGCGGGAGTTCACCGCGTTGGCCGTCACTCCTTCGTCGCCGGCCGCCCCTCTGCCGGTCCGTGCGGCGCCAGCCCTTCGGCCAGCGCCTCCGCCAGGTGCCGCGCCCTGACACCCGCCAGCTGCTCCAGCTGGGTGCGGCAGGAGTAGCCGTCCGCGAGGACCACCGCGTGGGGCGGGGCCGACCGCACGGCCGGCAGCAGCTGGTCCTCCGCGCAGGCCGTCGACACCTCGATGTGGCCCTTCTCGAAACCGAAGCCGCCCGCAAGTCCGCAGCAGCCGCCGCTCAGTTCGCCCGTCAGGCCGGCCGCGGCGCGCAGCCGGCGGTCCGCCGCGTCGCCCAGGACCGCGTGCTGATGGCAGTGGGTCTGCCCGGCCGCGGGACGGTCCAGCCGCGGCGGCGTCCACTTCGGGGCACAGCGCTCCAGGGCCTCGGCGAACGTCACCACCGCCGCCGCCAGCCGGGCCGCACGCGGGTCGTCGTGCAGCAGCTCCGGCAGGTCCGTGCGGAGCGTGGCCGCACAGCTCGGTTCGAGGACGACCACCGGGCAGCCGTCCGTCAGCAGCGGTTCCATCAGGCCGAGGGTGCGGCGCAGGACGGCGCGGGCGCGGTCCAACTGGCCCGTGGAGACGTAGGTCAGTCCGCAGCAGACCGGGCCGTGGCGGGCCACCCGCCGTACCCCGCCCGCCACCGGCCCGGCACGGCCCGCCGGCGGCAGGACGACCTCGACTCCCGCGGCCTCGAGCACCCGTACGGCGGCCCGGCCGACCGACGGCGACAGGTGCTCCGTGAAGGTGTCCGGCCACAGGACGACCCGCGGCCCGGCAGGGGGCGTCCCGCCCGCCCGGGGCGCCGCGCCCCCGCGCGCCCGCCCGGCGGACTCCCGGCGCCACCACCGGCTGAAGGTCTCCCGCGCCAGGCGCGGAAGCCGCCGCTCGGGCGCGATCCCGCCCAGCCGTTTGCCGAGCGCCGCCAACGGGCGTACGGACGCGAGGGCGTTGACCACCACGGCAGTACGGGTGCGGGCCACCGCGCGCAGCCACACCGACAGCCGGCCCATCGTGTAGTGCGCGGCCGGTCTGGGCCGCCCCGCGTAGTGGTGGTGCAGGAACTCCGCCTTGTACGTGGCCATGTCGACGCCGACCGGGCAGTCCGTGCGGCAGCCCTTGCAGGACAGGCACAGGTCCAGCGCGTCCCTGACCTCCGCCGACCGCCAGCCGTCGGTGACCACCTCGCCGGCCAGCATCTCGTGCAGCAGCCGGGCCCGTCCGCGCGTGGAGTGCTCCTCCTGCCCGGTCGCCCGGAACGACGGGCACATCACTCCCGCGCCCGGGGCCGTCGTCGTACGGCACTTGGCGACGCCCACGCAGCGCCGGACCGCCGCGGAGAAGTCGCCGCCGTCCGCGGGGTAGCCGAAGGCGACCGGCACCGGCCGCCGGGGCAGCGGCGCGAACCTGAGGTTGTCGTCCAGCCGGGCCGGGCGGACCAGCATGCCCGGGTTGAGCAGGCCGTCGGGGTCCCAGACGTCCTTGGCCCGCTCGAAGAGGGCCACCAGCTCCGGTCCGTACATCCTCGGCAGCAGCTCCGCCCGCGCCTGGCCGTCGCCGTGCTCCCCGGACAGCGAGCCGCCGTGGGCGACGACCAGGTCCGCGATGTCCTCGGAGAAGCGGCGGAAGCGGGCGATGCCCGCCCCGGTCAGCAGGTCGAAGTCGATGCGGACGTGGATGCAGCCGTCCCCGAAGTGGCCGTACGGCGCTCCGCGCAGACCGTGGTCGGCCAGCAGGCGCCGGAAGTCCGCGAGGTACGCCCCCAGCCGGGCCGGCGGCACCGCGCAGTCCTCCCAGCCCGGCCATGCCTCGGTGCTTCCCTCAGACTTCGTCTGGGAGGTGCCCCCAGGCATCCGGGTCGCCGTGCCGCTCGCGTCCTCGCGCAGCCGCCACAGCGCGCGCTGCCCGGCCGGATCGGTGACCACCACGGCGTCCGTCACATCCGCGGACCGGACGATCGCCTCCGCACGCGCGCGTGCCTCCGCCCCGCTCGCGCCACCCGCCTCGACGAACAGCCAGGCGCCGCCGCGCGGCAGTCCCGCCGACGGCGGCACCAGGTCGGCGGCCATGCCCTCCACGGTCAGCGGGCTCTGCGGCAGCAGTCCGGCCGCCGCCTGGGCCGCCGCGCTCTCGTCCGCGTACGCCAGCACGGCGAGCGCACGCGCGCGGGGTGCCTCGACGAGCCGCACGACCGCCTCCGTCAGGACGCCCAGGGTCCCCTCGGAGCCGCAGAGGGAGCGGGCGACGTCCGCACCGCGCTCCGGGAGCAGGGCGTCCAGCGCGATCCCGGAGATGCGGCGCGGCAGGACGGGGAAGCCCGTGCGCAGGAGCGCCAGTTCTCCCTCCACCAGGGCCCGCAGGCCCTCGGGCGCACCCCGCCAGTCAGCGCCCGGGGTCAGGGCCTCGCCCCGCGCGGTGAGCACCGACAGCCCGCGCACGTTGTCCGCGGTGGTGCCCCAGGCCACCGAGTGGGAGCCGCAGGCGTTGTTGCCGATCA
This sequence comes from Streptomyces sp. PSU-S4-23, assembly GCF_055632315.1. Lineage (NCBI taxonomy): Bacteria > Bacillati > Actinomycetota > Actinomycetes > Kitasatosporales > Streptomycetaceae > Streptomyces > Streptomyces sp. PSU-S4-23. The sequence continues at coordinate 3,920,925 of NZ_JBVMUU010000002.1, forward strand.
TTCCGCCCAGGGTGCAGCGGGCGTGCGTGGAGGGGTCCGGGCCGAAGCGCAGGCCGTGCGGTGCGGCGGCCTCCTGGAGGCGGTCGAGGACCAGGCCCGGCTGGACCACCGCCGTGCGCGCCTCGGGGTCCAGGGACACGATCCTGTTCATGTGCCGGGTGAAGTCGAGCACGACTCCCGTGCCGGTCGCCTGCCCCGCGGTCGAGGTGCCGCCGCCGCGGGCGACGACCGGCACTCCGTGCGCACGGCACACGCTCAGGGCGGCCGCCACGTCCTCGGCGTCCCGGGGGGCCACGACGCCGAGCGGCACCCGCCGGTAGTTGGACGCGTCCATGGTGTGCAGCGCCCGCGCCGTCGTACCGAAGTCGACCGCGCCGCGCACCGCCGCGCGCAGTTCGGCACCGAGTGTGACGGTGTCCACATCCGTCGCCCCGCGCCGCTCCCCGAGATCCGTCATGCATCCCAGGATGCATCCGGCCACTGACAGTGACCACCTCTGGGTGCGGGTGCCCCGGTCGTGGCCGCCTCGCCGACCGGTCGGCACCGACAGTGACCGGATTCGGTCGCTCAGAGTCCGGATCCGGCCCTCCGTGCGGGTGCCCGCGCCGGCTGGGTGCGCACCGCGTCGCCCTCCCGGTTCCCCGTCAGATGGCACCAGCGGGACCGGAATCTGCACATTATGATCAGGAAGTCTCCTATAGTGACGCCCAATTGAGCACACGGGTCGCTGCTCCCCCTCCGGCCCCGCGCGCCGCACTCGCCCTGGACATGACCTAGGCCGACCGAGGACACCATTCATGACCGCCCCCACACCGTCAGGCGAACGGCCCGCTCTCCGCGCCGTCGCACCCGCCTCGCTGGCCACCGCCTCGGTGGCGGGCCTCGCCGTCACCGCCGCGGTCCTGGCGGCCCCGGAGACGGTCCGCGTCCCCCTCGCCTGGGGCGGGGCCGCGGCGACGCTGCTGCTGTGCGTGGCGGTCGCCCTCGCCGTCCACGGCGCCCGCTCGGCGCGGGTCGCGCGCCGCCGCCTGGACGCCGTGACGCAGGACGCGGGCCGGCTGCTCCAGGAACGGGCCCGGCTCGCCGAGGAGTTCAGCCAGGAGCGGGGGCGGCTGACGGACGGCTTCATCGAGGAACGGGTCCGGCTGAGCGAGGAGTTCGAGAGGGAACGCACCCGGCTCGCCCAGGAGTTCGCCCAGGAGCGCGAGCGCCTCACCGACGGGTTCGCCCAGGAGCGTGCCGCTCTCACCGGGGAGTTCACCGAGGAGCGCGACCGGCTCGTCGCCGACCTCGCCCGGCTCACCGCGGAGAAGGCCCGTCTCACCCAGCGCCTGCGGCAGGCCGCCAACACCCGCGACGCGGCCATATCCGTCACCGCCAACGTCGCCGGCCGCATGCAGGCCCTGGCCACCGGCACCCTCGCCGACCTGCGCGCGATGGAGGAGCGGCACACGGACGAGGACGTCCTCGCCGACCTCCTCCACCTCGACCACCGCACCGCGCAGGCGGGTCGCCTCGCCGACTCCGTCGCCGTCCTCACGGGCGCCCGCTCCGGCCGCCGCTGGGCCCGCCCCATCGTCATGGAGTCGATCCTGCGCGGCGCGATGGGCCGGATCAGCGGCTACCAGCGCGTCCGCCTCCACTCCTCCAGCGATGCCGCCGTCACCGGACACGCCGCCGAGGGCGTGATGCACGCGCTCGCCGAACTCCTCGACAACGCGGCCACCTTCTCGCCGCCGACCGCCGAGGTCCACGTCTACGTGGAGGAGGTCCCGGCCGGCGTCATCGTGTCCGTGGAGGACGCGGGCCTGGTCATGAGCGATGTGCAGCTGCGCCGCGCCGAACGTGCGGTCTCCGGCGACATCACCGAACTGGGCGGGCTCACCGGCACCCGGCTCGGCCTCGCGGTCGTCGGGCGCCTCGCCCGCAAGTACGGCCTGAAGGTGTCCTTCCGGCCGTCGGCGCGCGGCGGCACGGGCGTCCTGATGCTGATCCCGCAGGAGATCCTGTCGCAGCCGACACAGCCGACACAGCCGACGCCGCCGACGCCTCAGTCGCAGTCGCAGTCGCAGTCGTCGCCCGCGGAGCGCGGCCACGCCCACGCCCCGGCCGCCGACGCCGCCGCCGAGCGGGGCGCCTCCGCTCCGGCCTCCGCCAAGCCGGCCGCCGCCGGGCACCGGCCCTCGTACGCCACCGCCCGCGCCCCCCAGGACCTCGATCCCGACCCGGTCCCCACGCACGAGTCCCCGGCATCGGCCGGCACGTACCCCGGCGTCCGTCCCGGCCCGCGTACGAGCACGGAGACGAGCACGGACAAGGGCGACGGCCCGGGCGCAGGCGCCGGCACGAGCAGCGGCGGACTGCCCCAGAGGCGCCGCGGCCAGGCGCTCGCCGCGGCCGAACGCGGCCGGGCCCAGACCACCCCCCGCTCCCAGCGGGAGCCGCTCACCGCCGAGGACGCCAAGACCCGGGCCGCCCGCTTCAGCAGCTTCCGTCAGGCGGTCCGCGGCGCGATGCCGGACCAGGCGGCGGTCCAGGGCACGACGACGGCGGACACCCCGCACGAGCCCCCCGCAGCCGGCACACCGCACGAACCCTCCGACGGTCTCGTACCGGACGCGCCGGTGCCCGGCCCCTCCCCGGACCCCACCGCCGCACCCGAACCGGCCGCCACCCCCTCCCACCCGGAAGGCAAGACCACTTCATGACCGGCACCACGACCGCCGACGAGAAGCTCACCTGGCTCATCGAGGGACTCCTGGAGCGCACCCCGGGTGCCCGGCACGCGCTCGTGCTGTCCCGGGACGGGCTGAAGCTGTGCCGCACTCCGGAGCTCTCGGTCGACCAGGCCGACCAGCTGGCCGCGATCGCCGCCGGCATCCAGTCGCTGTCCCACGGCGCGTCCGTGGAGTTCGGCGACGGCAGCGGGGGCGTGCGCTCGGCGATGACCGAGTTCTACGGCGGCGTCCTGTTCATCGTGGAGGCGGGCGAGGGCGCCCACCTCGCCCTGGTCACCACGGAGGACGCGGACGCCGGGCTCGTCGGGCACAACATGAGCGAACTCGTGGAGCAGCTCGGCGAGCACCTGAGCGCGCAGCCCCGGACCTCATGAGCCGCCCCGGCAGGGACGACGCGCCCGACCGGCTGTACACCCTCACGGGAGGGCGCAGCCGGTCCGACGCTGCCGACCGGTTCGACCTGGTGACGCTCGTGGTCGCCGAGTGCGACCCGGTACCGGGCATGCAGTCCGAGCACGCCGCGATCCTGCGGCTGTGCGAACGGCCGACCGCCGTCGTGGAGATCGCCGCCGAGCTGCGGCTGCCGGTGAGCATCACGAGGATCCTGCTCTGCGACCTCCTCGCGACCGGCCGTGTCAGCGCCCGCCATCCGCGCACCGCCGCACTTCCCGATCCCGACATCCTGGAGCAGGTGCTCGTTGGACTCCGCAACCTCTGACACCCGCACTCCGCTGGGTGCCCAGGCCGACAACGGCCTGAAGATCGTGGTCGTCGGCGGCTTCGGCGTCGGCAAGACGACCCTGGTCCGCTCGGTGAGCGAGATCCGCCCGCTCAGCACCGAGGAGACGATGACGCAGGCCGGCGAGACGGTCGACGACGTCAGCGAGGTGCGGGGCAAGTCCGCGACGACCGTCGCCTTCGACTTCGGCCGCATCACGCTGGACGCCCGCAACGTGCTGTACCTGTTCGGCGCGCCCGGGCAGGAGCGGTTCTGGTTCCTGTGGGACCGGCTGTTCTCCGGCGCGCTCGGCGCGGTCGTCCTCCTCGATACCCGGCGCATCGACGACTCCTGGTACGCCATCGACCGCCTGGAACGCCACGGGATGCCGTTCATCGTCGCCTGCAACGACTTCGGCGGCCCCCGGCACACACCCGAAGAGGTCCGCGCGGCGCTCGCCCTCGACCCGCACGTCCCGCTGATCGCATGCGACGCGCGCTCGCGGGAGTCCGCGAAGCAGGTCCTGATCACTCTGGTCGAACACGTCCAGCGGCTCCGCGCCGGCCAAGCCCCCACATCCGAACAGGAGCTGGTGTGACCACCGCCCCCGTGCCCCTGAGCGGGCCCCGGTTCCAGACCGAACCCACCGCCCTGTACCGGGAGATGCGGCTCGAACACGGTGCCGTGACACCGGTCGTGCTCGACGGCGGCATACCGGCGTGGCTCGTCCTCGGCTACCGCGAGCTGCACCAGGTGACCGGCGACCCGGTGCTGTTCAGCCGCGACTCCGACCTGTGGAACCAGTGGGACAACATCCCCGACGACTGGCCGCTGCTGCCGATGATCGGCCGCAAGCAGCCGTCGATCCTCTACACGGTCGGCGAGCGCCACCGCGAGCGCGCCGCGATGATCAGCGACGCGCTGGAGTCCGTCGACCCGTTCGAAATGCGCCGCCACGCCGAGCGGTTCGCGGACGAGCTGATCGACGCGGTGTGCGCCAAGGGCGAGGCCGATCTCGTCGCGGACTACGCGATGCTGCTGCCCGTCCGGGTGCTCGCCTTCCTCTACGGGTTCGCGGAGGAGCAGGGGCCGGCTCTGGTCACCGCCCTCAACGACATGATCGACGGCCGGGAGCGGGCGCTCGCGGGCCAGATGCACCTGGCCACCTCCATGGCCGAACTGCTGGCCGCCCGGAAGGAGCAGCCGGCGGACGACGTCGTCTCGCGGATGCTCGCCGACACGAGCGGCTTCACCGACGAGGAGATCACCCAGGACCTGATGGTGATGCTGGCGGCGGGCCACCAGCCGACCGCCGACTGGATCGGCAACACGCTGCGGCTGATGCTGACCGACGGCCGCTTCGCGGCGTCCCTGTTCGGCGGGCGCAACTGCATCGCCGAGGCCATGAACGAGGTCCTGTGGGAGGACACGCCCACGCAGAACGTGGCGGGCCGCTGGGCGTCCCGCGACACCCGCCTCGGCGGCCGCCACATCCGCGCGGGCGACCTGGTGCTGCTCGGCCTCCAGGGCGCCAACAGCGACCCCCAGGTCCGCACCGACGGCTCCGCGCTGACCGGCGGCAACAACGCGCACTTCTCCTTCGGCCACGGCGAGCACCGCTGCCCGTTCCCGGCGCAGGAGGTGGCCGAGGTCATCGCACGGACCGGCATCGAGGTGGTCCTGGACCGCCTGCCCGACATCGATCTCGCCGTGCCCGCCGAGACGTTGACGCGCCGCCCGTCGCCGTGGCTGCGCGGCCTCACGGCACTGCCGGTGATGTTTACCCCCACCCCTACCCTTGGAAGCCCTTCCGCATGACGTCTAGCGACAGACCTCCCATAGCCCTGGACCCCTTCGTCTCCGACCTCGACGCCGAGAGCGCCCGGTTGAGGGAGGCCGGCCCGCTCGCCGCCGTGGTCCTGCCCGGCGGCGTTCCCGTGTGGGCGGTCACGCACCACACCGAGGCCAAGCAGCTCCTGACGGACCCCCGGCTGGTCAAGGACATCAATGTCTGGGGCGCCTGGCAGCGCGGCGAGATCGCGCCCGACTGGCCGCTGATCGGCCTCGCCAACCCCGGCCGGTCCATGCTCACCGTGGACGGGGCCGACCACCGGCGGCTGCGCACCCTCGTCGCCCAGGCGCTGACGCCGCGTCGGGTGGAGGAGATGCGGGAGCGGATCACGAAGCTGACGGAGAGCCTGCTGGACCGGCTGCCCGCGGACGGCGGCGTGGTCGACCTCAAGGCGGAGTTCGCCTATCCGCTGCCCATGTACGTCATCGCGGACCTGATGGGCATGGACGAGTCCCGTCTGCCGCGGCTGAAGGAGCTGTTCGAGAAGTTCTTCTCGACGCAGACCCCGCCTCAGGAGGTCGTCGCCACGCTCACCGAGCTGGCGGGGATCATGGCGGACACGGTGGCCGCGAAGCGCGCCGAACCGGGCGACGACCTCACCTCCGCGCTGATCCAGGCGTCCGAGGACGGCGACCACCTCACCGACGAGGAGATCGTCTCCACGCTGCAGCTGATGGTGGCGGCGGGCCACGAGACGACCATCTCGCTGATCGTCAACGCGGTGGTCAACCTGTCGCTGCACCCCGAGCAGCGCGCCCTCGTCCTGTCCGGCGAGGCGGACTGGTCCGCCGTGGTCGAGGAGACCCTGCGCCACTCGACCCCGACCTCCCACGTCCTGATCCGGTTCGCGACGGAGGACGTCCCGGTCGGCGACCGGGTGATCCCGGCGGGCGACGCGCTGATCGTGTCGTACGGCGCGATCGGCCGTGACGAGCGGGCGCACGGCCCGACGGCGGGCGCCTTCGACATCACCCGCGACACGAAGAACCGGCACATCTCCTTCGGGCACGGCCCGCACGTGTGCCCCGGAGCGGCCCTGTCCCGGCTGGAGGCGGGCGTCGCCCTCCCGGCCCTGTACGCGCGCTTCCCCGCCCTCGACCTGGCGGTACCGGCGAGCGAACTGCGCAACAAGCCGGTGGTGACCCAGAACGACCTCTTCGAGCTGCCGGTGCGGCTCGGGGGCTGATGCGCTCCGCCGCCGGGCGGGTGGGCCGGCCCGGCCCACCCGCCCGGCGTAGGGGAGGCTGCGGCCGTTCGGATGGACCGGGGCCGTGGCCGTGGCCGGGGCCGGGGCCGCCGGATCCCGGGGGACGTCGTCCCCCGCCGGGTGTCCGGCTCAGCCACGGTGCGACACCCCGTCTCATCCGACGGACCCCGTTTCGCCCAGGTTTCCTCCACCGGCTACGCTCCCCCCGTGGCTGATATCCAGATCCCTGCTGACATCAAGCCCGCGGATGGTCGTTTCGGCGCGGGTCCCTCCAAGGTGCGGGTCGAGGCGCTGGACGCCCTCGCCGCCACGGGTAGTTCCCTGCTCGGTACGTCCCACCGCCAGGCCCCGGTCAAGAACCTGGTCGGCAAGGTGCGCGAGGGTGTCCGCGAGCTCTTCCAGCTCCCCGACGGCTACGAGGTCATCCTCGGCAACGGCGGCTCCACCGCGTTCTGGGACATCGCGACCCACGGCCTGATCGAGAACAAGTCGCAGCACCTCAGCTTCGGCGAGTTCTCGTCGAAGTTCGCGAAGGCCGCGAAGCTCGCCCCGTGGCTGGCCGAGCCCACCGTCATCGCCGCCGACCCCGGCACGCACCCCGAGCCGGAGGCCGAGGAGGGCGTCGACGTGTACGCCTTCACGCACAACGAGACCTCGACCGGTGTCGCGATGCCGATCAAGCGGGTCGCGGGCGCCGACCAGGGCTCCCTGGTCCTCGTGGACGCCACCTCCGGCGCCGGCGGCCTCCCGGTGGACATCGCCGAGACGGACGTGTACTACTTCGCCCCGCAGAAGTCCTTCGCCTCCGACGGCGGCCTGTGGCTCGGTGTCTTCTCCCCGGCCGCGATCGAGCGCGCCGAGCGCGTCCACGCGTCGGGCCGCCACGTCCCGGAGTTCTTCAGCCTTCCCACGGCGATCGACAACTCCCGCAAGAACCAGACGTACAACACCCCGGCCCTCGCCACCCTGTTCCTGCTCAACGAGCAGCTGGAGTGGCTCAACGGCCAGGGCGGCCTCGACTGGTCGGTCCGCCGCACGGCCACGTCCTCGCGGACGCTCTACGGCTGGGCCGAGGACGTCAAGTTCGCGACCCCGTTCGTCGCCGACCCGGCCAAGCGCTCGCAGGTCATCGGCACGATCGACTTCTCCGACGAGGTCGACGCGGCCGCCGTCGCCAAGGTCCTGCGCGCCAACGGCATCGTCGACACCGAGCCGTACCGCAAGCTCGGCCGCAACCAGCTGCGCATCGCGATGTTCCCGGCGATCGAGCCGTCGGACATCGAGGCGCTGACGAAGTGCATCGACTACGTGATCGAGAAGCTCTAGCGTCCGGCGGTCTCCCGTACGTCGAGGGGCGCCCGGCGCAGGCCGGACGCCCCTCACCCATGCGGCCCCACGGCTCAGGCGGCCGTACAGCTCACACTGGGCACGCCCCCGCCCCCGGGTGCTCCCCCGAACCCGAAGCCCACCGATCCTCCCGCCGGCACGCTCCCGTTGTGCGCCGCGTTGACCGCGGTGACCGTCGGGCCGGTCTGTGTGTAGGTCGCGTTCCACATGGACGTGACCTGCTGCGCGCCGCTCCACGTCCAGGTCACCTTCCAGGAGGCGAGTGCCGTCGTGCCGGTGTTGGTCACCGTGACGTCGGCGTTGAAGCCGCTGCCCCAGTCGCTGCTGACCGTGTAGGCGGCGGCGCAGGACGCCGTGCTCCCGCCGCCACCGCCGCCACCGCCGCCGCCACCGCCACCCGTGCCGGGAAAGCCGGGCGCCTTGATGCTCGCCAGATAGCCGTCCTTCACGGTGTCCACGGTCGTCCAGTCGTCCTTCAGGATCCCGCCGGTGTCACCGGAGTTCGGGTTCCACGACCAGAACGTCCAGTGGAAGCCGTCGGCTCCGTACGTGGCCGTGGGGCGCAGGTACGACACCAGGGCGGCGAGCCACTTCTGGTCCACCGTCGACTGCAGCGTCGTACCGAACTCGCCCACCCACACGGGCGCGATGTTCTGCTTGAAGAGGTAGCCCCAGTATCTGTCCCAGACGCCCGGCATGTTGTCGGGGAACGCCGGATCGCTGAACCAGCTCTGCTGGGCCACGCTCGTCGCGTAGTCGTGGGCCGAGTACACGACCCGGTCGGGCACGTCGAGCCGGACCGGGTACCGCCCGGCGCCCATCAGGTTGCCGCCCCACCAGCCGGAGACGCCGTCGAACGTCTGCACGCCCTCCACGAAGACCAGCAGGCCGGGGTTGGCCGCGAGCACCGCGTTGCCCGCCCGCTGCGCGGCCAGCCGCCAGTCGGTGGCCGGGTCGCCGCAGCCCCAGCAGGCGGGGTCGTGCGGCTCGTTGTGCAGGTCGATGCCGATGACCGTGGGGTTCCCGGCGTAGCGGGACGCAAGCGTCCTGAGATCGCTGATCCACGTCGACTCGGGGACCGCGCTCGTGTACCAGAGCGCCGACTGTCCTCCCGAGTCCGGGCGGTGCCGGTCCAGGATCACCTTCAGGCCGTCCCGGCCGGCGTGGTCGACGATCCTGTCCATGACCTGCAGGGAGGTGAGCCCTTGCAGGTCGGCGTTCTTCCCGCCGGAGAAGTCGATGCTGTCGGGCATCGTGCCGCTTCGGAGGATGTCGTCGCTGTACGGCAGCCGGATGGTGTTGTAGCCCAGCGACTTCATCTGGTCGATCATGCTCTGGTAGTCGCGTGACCAGAGGCCGTGGACGACGTGGTTGCCGGTCTCGAAGCCGAACCAGTTGACGCCGGCGATACGGACGGGCTGCCCCGCCGCGTCGAGGATCTGCCGGCCGCTGGTGTGCCAGTAGCCCGCTCCGGGGGCGACCGCCTCGGCTCCGGCGTGCGCCGGGTGCGCGCCCGCCAGCGGTAACAGGAGCGCGGCGGCAGCACACAGCGCTCTTCGCAAGCTGCGGAACATATGGCTGGTTCCTCTCGGGGAGGCGCGGCCCCGGAACGAATGGGAGCGCTCCCATGCGCCGCGCACTCCCAGGTAACCGGCATGCCATGACCTCGTCAAGAGTCCCGGCGCAGCAGCCGCTTGATCCCGAGGACGAGGGCCAGTCCGACGGCGAGGGCCAGGCCGCCGACCTTGTAGTCGGCGTTCAGGGTGGCATCGCCCCCGGCCGCGCCGCCGCCCTTCCCGGAGGGCGAGGCGGAACCGCCGCCTTCCGTGCGGCCCGGCACGCTCCCGGACTGCACCCGGCTGTCCCTGCCCTCGCTGCCATACATCAGCCTCGACCCGTCGGCGGTGTAGGTGACCGACTCGCCCTGGCCCTGCAGGGGCACGTCGAGCCGGGCCCGCCGCTTGATCCTCCCGCCGTTCCAGTCGTACGCGATGCCGCCGAAGTAGCCGCGTACGGCGAGCTGCCCGCCGTCGGGCGAGAAGGCGGCGTCGGTGGCCCACAGGTCGACGGCGGCGACGGGCCGGAAGACGTTCGTCCCGGTGGCCGACAGCTTCGCCGGGCCCTCGTACAGGTGCCCGCCGTCCTCCTTCTTGTCGATGATGTACACGCGCCCCGTGGTGGGATGCACCACGAGGGACTCGGCGTCCCTGGGGCCGTCGGAGTACTTGACGACGTACTGGGTGGCCCGGACCGTCCGGCTCTTGAGCACCTTCGGCTCGGGCAGCTTGTAGATCCACACGTACGGCCAGCTGCCGCCGAGGTTGTCACCGATGTCGCCCAGGTAGATCTGGTTCCCGGGGCCGATGGAGACGGCCTCGACGTCGCGGGGCCTGCCGATGCCGCTGAGGGTGAGGGTGGCGACGGTCTTGCCGGTGCGGCCGTCCACGGCGTACAGGTACGGACCGTCGTCGCTGTCGTTGTGCGTCCAGTAGATCCCCGGGTGGAGGCGCGAGGCGGCGAGTCCGCTGGACTCGGTGATCCGCGGGTCCGTGACGGTGAAGCCGCCGTCGTCGGCGGACGCGGGCGCCGGCATGGCCAGCGCACCGACGAGAAGGGCCCCGGAGAGGAACGCGAGCGATCGGCGCATGCCCCAAGACTGCCATCCGGCACGGCGGTTCACGGTGCCTGCCGCGCGTGCCGGGCCTCGGCCCGGGGCCGTGCGGGCGTGTCGATCCTCACACCGTCCCGCCCCATACGTCCCACGATGCTCGTCCATGATGAGCGGATGCTCAGGTTCATGCCCGTAGGCGACTCCATGACGATCGGAAGCGCGGGCGAACACACATGGCGCTACCGGCTGTGGCGGCACCTCTGCACGACGTACGGGGGCCCGTTCCGGATCGTGGGCCCGCGCGAGACGCTGTACGACAAGGCGACGGACGAACCGACGTCGTACGCGTACGCCGAGCCGGACTTCCCCCGCGCCCACCTGGCGGGCTGGGGCGAGGGCTGGCTGCACATGGCGCCGCTGATCGCCGAGGCCGTACGAAAGTCGCGGGCGGACGTGCTGCTCGTGTCGCTGGGCCTGATCGACCTGGGCTTCTACACGAACGCCGAGCAGACGGCGGAGAACGTGCGCGGCTTCGTGGCCCAGGCCCGGACGGCGAACCCGCGCATCCGCATGGTCCTGCTCCCGGTGATCCCGAACGTCCGCGCGCAGGAGGACGCCCCGTTCGCCGCCCAGGTCACGCTCTTCAACGAACTCCTGGAGAAGACGGTGGCGGACCTCGACGAGCCCCGCTCCGCGCTCCTGCTCGCGTCACCCCCGCCGGCGTACGACATCCACCGGGACACCTACGACGGCACGCACCCGAACGCGAGCGGGGAGCACAAGATCGCGGCGGCGTTCGCCGAGGCGATGCACCAGGGTTGGGGATTCGGGCAACCGTACGCGGCCGGAACGGATTGACCGGCTTCCGGCGTACCCCGATCACTGTGCGTGTCGTTGTACCGCGCGGCCGCACTCGTGGGGAGGGAGGCCGGGGAGGAGCGCCACGATGACCGTCCTTGACGACAGGATCGCGATGGCCGAGAGCGACAACACGCGCCAACTCGACGAGACGTTCGAGCGGCTCGAGAAGATGCCCGTCCCCGAGGGATACAAGGTCGAGGTCGTCGAGGGGGCCGTCTACATGTCGCCGCAGCGGGACACCCGTTGGGAGATCATCCGCCGGATCGTGCGGGCCCTCGAAGACAGGTTCGGGATGGACGTCAAAGTCCTCTCGGACATCCGGATCGACTTCCCGGGGCATGAGAACGGCTTCTGCCCGGACGTGGCCAAACTGGCCGACGCCGCGGAGAAGGACGGCGACGGCCACTGGCGCCACGAGGACGTCGAGTTCGTCGCCGAGGTGATCTCCAAGAGCACCGCCGCCAACGACTACGGCCCGAAGAAGACCGCCTACGCCACCGCCGAAGTCCCCGTCTACCTCATCGTCGATCCGTACCAGGGCAGGTGCCGCGTCTTCACCCACCCCAAGGACGGCGACTACGCGACCGAGACGAAGACCGCCTTCGGAGAGGACCTGGACCTCACCGGCACCGTGGTCGGCCTCACCCTCGCCACCGCCGGGTTCCCCCGCGACTGAGCCGTCCCGCGTCCGATCTCCCTTGCCTAGAGCGCACTCCACGCCGTTGGGTAGGCGGACATGAAGTACACGCAGCTCGGACGCACAGGACTCAAGGTCAGCCGGCTCGTCCTCGGCACGATGAACTTCGGACCGCAGACCGAGGAGGCCGACAGCCACGCGATCATGGACGCGGCCCTCGACGCGGGCATCAACTTCTTCGACACCGCCAACGTGTACGGCTGGGGCGAGAACAAGGGCCGCACCGAGGAGATCATCGGAAACTGGTTCGCCAAGGGCGGCGAGCGGCGCGACAAGGTCGTACTCGCCACCAAGGTGTACGGCAACATGGGCCCCGACGGCGACGCCTGGCCCAACCACGACAAGCTCTCCGCCCTCAACATCCGCCGTGCGGTCGACGCCAGCCTCAAGCGGCTGCAGACCGACCGCATCGACCTGTACCAGTTCCACCACATCGACCGGAGCACTCCGTTCGACGAGATCTGGCAGGCCGTGGACGTACTGGTGCAGCAGGGGAAGATCCTCTACGCCGGCTCCAGCAACTTCCCGGGCTACAAGATCGCCCAGGCCAACGAGACCGCCGCCCGGCGGGGCTCGTACGGGCTCGTCAGCGAGCAGTGCCTGTACAACCTCTTCGAGCGCCGTGCCGAGATGGAGGTCGTCCCCGCCGCGCAGGACTACGGCCTGGGTGTCATCCCGTGGTCGCCGCTGCACGGCGGGCTGCTGGGCGGTGTCATCAGGAAGCAGGCCGAGGGCGGGCGCCGGGCGGGCGGCCGGACCGCGGACGCGCTCACCAGCCCCACCGTGCGTGGGCAGATCCAGGCGTACGAGGACCTGCTCGACAAGCACGGGCTCGAACCCGGCGAGGCCGCCCTCGCCTGGCTGCTGACCCGCCCCGGCGTCACCGGCCCCATCGTCGGCCCGCGCACGGCCGGCCAGCTCGCCTCGGCGCTGCGGGCCGTCGACCTGGAGCTCACGGAGGAGGTCCTCGCGGGCCTGGAGGAGATCTTCCCGGGCACCGGGCCCTCTCCCGAGGCGTTCGCCTGGTAGGGCACCGTCCCCGTGCGGCGGCGGCTACTTTCCGGCCGCCGCCGCCAGCGCCACCACCGCGAACATCAGCACGAGCACACCGGCCATGATCCGGTTACGGGTCTTCGGGTCCACGCATCGAGCGTAACCGGACCTCAGGGCGCCCCGGTGCCCAGCCCCCACCGCTCCACCGTCTCGTAGCGGGGCTGCTCGCCCGGTGTCCCCGACCGCGGCAGCAGGCTGCGGACGAGGGCGAGCTCGCCCACCGTCCACTCCTGCCCCGCGAACGCGTGCAGCGCCGTGACATACGGCCGCAGATCCGCGTGCCCCCGGCTGCGGGCCAGCGTCAGATGGGGACGGTAGCCACGGTGCTCCCCCATCTCCACACCCGCCCGGCGCGCCGCGGACTCCGCGCGGTCCGCGAGCAGCCGCATCGTCCGCAGGTCCCCCGAGGCGCCCACCCACAGCGTCCGGCCCCCGAAGTGCCCGCCCCCGCCCAGTGACAGCGCGAACGGCGGGGTGCGCCGGACCGCCCGCCCCAGCCGCTCCGACAGGTCCGGTACGACGTCCTCGGCCACCTCCCCGTAGAACGCGAGCGTGAAGTGCCAGGCCGGGCGCTCGGTCCAGCGCAGGCCCCGCGCCCCCGGCAGTCCCTCCAACCCCCGGACGACCGAGGTGAGTTCCCGGATCGCGTCCGGGGGCGGCAGCACCGCGGCGAACAGTCTCATGCCCTCACCCTTCCAGGGAACGGATCACGCCGCACGGCGGCCACCGTGCAGGGGCGCCCTGCACCGGGAGTCCGCCCGGTGCAGGGTCGACTGCGGCGCGAGCGACGACGGCGTACCCGCCGCCCGCCCGGGGCGGCGGTGCCGGCGCGGCGCCCGGGGCACCGGCCGGGGACGCCCCGGGGGTGTCCCCGGCGGCGGGTCAGGCGGACGCCGTCTCCGCACCCTCGCGGGGCACGAACCGCACCCGCGGATGCCCGTGGTGCCAGCCCACGGCCAGCCGCAGCCCACCGGCCCGTGCGAGGACCAGGCCGACGGTCGCGGCCGCCGCGAGGGAGACCGCACCGCCCACGACGAAGCCGGCCCGGGCGCCGTACGCGTCCGTGATCCAGCCGACGACGGGCGCCCCCAGCGGCGTACCGCCCATGAAGACCATCATGAACAGGGCCATGACGCGGCCGCGCATCGCCGGGTCCGTGCCCATCTGGACGGCCGTGTTCGCGGTGACGTTCACCGTCAGGCCGAAGATCCCTATCGGGACCATCAGCAGCGCGAAGAGCCACAGTGAGGGCGCCCCGGCCGCCACCAGCTCCAGGGTGCCGAACGCGGCCGCCGCCGCGATCAGCACGCGCAGCCGGGCCGTGCCGCGGCGGGCGGCGAGCAGCGCCCCGGTCAGCGAGCCGGCCGCCATCAGCGTGTTGAAGAGGCTGTAGGCACCGGCGCCCGCGTGGAAGACATGGTCCGCGTACGCCGACAGCCAGACCGGGAAGTTGAAACCGAAGGTGCCGATGAACCCGACCAGCACGATCGGCCAGATCAGCTCCGGCTGCCCGGCGACATGGCGCAGTCCCTCGCGGAGCTGCCCCCTGCCGCGGGGGGCACGCTCCACGCTGTGCAGTTCCCGGGCGCGCATCAGCAGCAGGCCGGCGATGGGGGCGAGGAAGGACAGACCGTTGAGCAGGAAGGCCCAGCCGGTGCCCACGCCGGTGATCAGGACGCCCGCGACGGCGGGCCCGATCAGGCGGGCGGACTGGAAGTTCGCCGAGTTCAGGCTGACCGCGTTCTGCAGCTGCCGGGGGCCGACCATCTCGGCGACGAAGGTCTGGCGGGCCGGGTTGTCGACGACCGTGGCGAGTCCGACGGCGAAGGCCGCGAGGTAGACGTGCCAGACCCGGACGTGGCCGGAGAGGGTGAGGAAGGCGAGGACGAGGCCCGTCGCCCCCATCGCCGACTGCGTGACCAGCAGGGCCGGACGCTTGGGGAGGCGGTCCACGAGGACGCCCCCGTACAGGCCGAAGAGCAGCATCGGCAGGAACTGCAGCGCCGTGGTGACACCGACGGCCGTGGAGGAGCCGGTCAGGCTCAGCACCAGCCAGTCCTGCGCGATGCGCTGCATCCAGGTGCCCGTGTTGGAGACGACCTGGCCGATGAAGAAGAGCCGGTAGTTGCGGATGCGCAGGGAGGCGAACATCGAGGAGGTGCGGCGCCCGCCCCGTTCGACGGGTTCGGCGGGCTCCGGGCTCTCGGCGGCCGTGGCGGTGCGGGGGACCGCGGGGGTCCGGTCGGCCCGGGGGGTTTCGGGGGTGGACGGGGAGTCGTGGGTGGCTGGTGCGGGGGCGGAAGCTGCTCCGGTTCCCGTACTCAAAGGGGTTCGCCTCCTTGCGATGACGGCTTCGTACGCACGCGGGTGGGGCCGCGTCTGTCACGGTGCGCCCCGGTCACAGGTGCGCGAGTTTCTCCAGCACGGGGGCGGCGGCGCGCAGTGTCGCCCACTCGTCCTCGTCCAGGCCCTCGACGAGCCCGGCCAGCCATGCGTTCCGCTTGCGGCGGCTCTGCTCGAGCATCGCCTCGGCCCGCTCGGTCTGGGTGACCACCTTCTGGCGCCGGTCCTCGGGGTGCGGTTCGAGGCTGACCAGCCCCTTGCTCTCCAGCAGCGCCACGATGCGGGTCATCGAGGGCGGCTGGACGTGCTCCTTGCGGGCGAGCTCTCCCGGTGTGGCGGAGCCGCAGCGGGCCAGGGTGCCCAGCACCGACATCTCGGTCGGGCTCAGCGACTCGTCGACCCGCTGGTGCTTGAGCCGGCGCGACAGGCGCATCACGGAGGAGCGGAGGGCGTTCACGGCGGCGGCGTCGTCGCCATGGTTCAGATCAGCCATGCTCTTTAGGATAACTCATTACTTTCGCTAAGGACCAGTCGCCGGGCTCCCGCCCCATGACATACATCACCCGTACGAGTGATCCGGTGGGGGAACGTGACGCGCCGGCCGGCGGGGTCCGGCGACCCTCGTACGCATGGGGACAAGCGTGCTCAGCGTGCGGATAGACGGGGAGCTGCTCGAACGGCTCCGGCAGCACGCCGCGAAAAGGGGAATGAGCGTCCAGGACTACGTCGTCCGGACGCTCATTCGGGATGACTTCGACGAGCGGATCCAGGCCGCCGTCGAGGAGACGGAGAGGTTCTACGGGGTCACCTGACTCCGGCGCTCCCTGACTCCGGCGCTCCCTGACTCCGGCGCTCCGTTCCGCCGGGGGTGGCACGCCCCGCCGGATCAGGTCAGGCCCAGCGCCGGCATCAGGTAGTAGAACGCGAAGACCGCCGACACCACGTACATCGGGACCGGCACCTCCCGGCCCCGCCCGGCGGCCAGGCGCAGGATCACGAAGGCGATGAAGCCCATGCCGATGCCGTTCGTGATCGAGTACGTGAACGGCATCATCAGCATCGTCACGAAGGCCGGGATCGCGATCGTGTGGTCCGCCCAGTCGATCTCCTTGACGGAGTTGGACAGGATCAGGAAGCCGACCGCGACCAGGGCGGGGGTGGCCGCCTGGGACGGGACCATCGTGGCGACCGGCGTGAGGAAGAGGGCCGCCGTGAAGAGGGCGCCGGTGACGACGTTCGCGAAGCCCGTGCGGGCGCCCTCGCCGACGCCCGCCGTGGACTCCACGAAGCAGGTGGTGGCCGAGGAGGAGCTCGCGCCGCCCGCCGCCACGGCGATGCCGTCGACGAACAGGACCTTGTTGATGCCGGGCATGGTGCCCTCGGCGTCGGTCAGCCTGGCCTCGTCGCCGATGCCCATGATCGTGCCCATCGCGTCGAAGAAGCACGACAGCAGGACGGTGAAGACGAACAGGATCCCGGTCAGCACACCGACCTTGCCGAAGCCGCCGAACAGGCTGACCTTGCCGATCAGGCCGAAGTCGGGGCCGGCGACCGGGTTGCCGGGCCACTTCGGGGTGGTCAGGCCCCAGGAGGGGATCTTCGCGACGCTGTTCAGGACCAGTCCGAGGACCGTCATCGCGACGATCGAGATCAGGATCGCGCCCGGCACCTTGCGGACGATCAGCGCGAAGGTGAGCAGCGCGCCGAGGACGAAGACCAGCACCGGCCAGCCGGTCAGATGGCCGTCGGCGCCGAGCTGGAGCGGGACCGTGGTGTGGGCGACGTCGGGGATACGGGTGACGAAGCCGGAGTCGACCAGACCGATCAGCATGATGAACAGGCCGATGCCGATCGAGATGCCCTTGCGCAGGCCCAGCGGGACGGCGTTCATCACGCGCTCGCGCAGACCGGTGGCGACCAGCAGCATCACCGCGAAGCCGGCGAGGACCACCATGCCCATCGCGTCCGGCCAAGACATGCGCGGGGCGAGCTGCAGGGCGACGACCGTGTTCACGCCGAGACCGGCGGCGAGGGCGATCGGGACGTTGCCGATCACGCCCATGAGCAGGGTGGTGAAGGCGGCTGTCACGGCGGTCGCGGTGACCAGCTGACCGTGGTCGAGCTGGTGCCCGTACAGGTCCTTCGCGCTGCCGAGGATGATCGGGTTCAGCACGATGATGTAGGCCATCGCGAAGAAGGTGGCGAAACCGCCCCGGATCTCACGCGACAGCGTGCTGCCGCGCTCGGAGATCCTGAAGTAGCGGTCGAGGGGGCCGGAGGCGGGCCGGGTGCCCGGCTGCTGGGGGGCGGTGGCCTTGGCGGGGGCCGAGGTGGGCATGCGGGACCTCAAGAGTGCGGGAGATCTGTGCGGGGGTTCGGACAGACGTGATCGAGTCCCGCCTTCGCCCGATCGCCGGCAGGCTCCCCCTGCGCACTGTTGGCGTTTCGTACGGACATAAGCGGCCGGACTCGACTTGTTTCAGTATGAACAGACGACCCGCAAATCGCTATCTCCGCGCGTAGACACCCGTCTCCACCTTGATATGCAAGGTCTCGCGGGGGCACCACCACCCCAGTGGGAGCCCCTCGTAAGCTGTGCCCATGGCGAAGTGGACCCCCAGGCACGAGGCGCCGGAGCCCCTTGAGGGCCCCGTGGTCGCCACCATCACCGGCGGCACGATCCTCTGGTTCGTCCTCTTCCTGGTCCAGCTCCCGTTCTACGGCTGGTTCGCCGGCCACGGGCACACCTGGTGGCTGTGGACCTGCCTGGCCGGCGCCGGGCTCGGCTGCATCGGCATCTGGTACGTGCGCAGGCGCGACGCGGCGATCAGACGCGACGCGGCCGTCGGACGCGCCGCCGGCGGAAAGGTCCCCTCCGCCGAGTAGCCGGCACGGCGGGGCGCCGCCCGCGTACTACCGCCGCACGAGACCCGTCCTCCCCTGGTCGGATCTTTGGGACGCTCGGCGGGTGCGGGTGTATGTCCGCACGTACCGTCGGATGCATGACGCACATCGACGCGGGCGCCGGGCTCGATCCCGTGCATCCCGCCGCGCCACCCGGGCAGACACGAGGACTGACCGCCGCCGAGGTGGCCGAGCGGGTCGCCCACGGTGACGTCAACGACGTTCCCGTCCGCAGCAGTCGCTCCCTGGGCGAGATCGTCCGCGCGAACGTCTTCACCCGCTTCAACGCGATCATCGGTGTGCTCTGGCTGATCATGCTGTTCGTGGCGCCGTTCCAGGACAGCCTGTTCGGGTACGTGATCATCGCCAACACCGGTATCGGCATCATCCAGGAGTGGCGCGCCAAGAAGACCCTGGACTCCCTCGCGGTGATCGGCGAGGCACGGCCGACGGTGCGCAGGGACGGGGTCGCCGTCGAGGTCGGCACGTCGGAGATCGTGCTGGACGACGTCATCGAGGTCGGACCGGGCGACAAGGTCGTGGTCGACGGGATCTGTGTCGAGACGGACGGGCTCGAGATCGACGAGTCGCTGCTGACCGGCGAGGCCGACCCCGTCGCCAAACGGCCCGGCGCCCCCGTCATGTCCGGCAGCTTCGTCGTCGCGGGGGGCGGCGCCTTCAAGGCGACCAAGGTGGGCCGCGAAGCCTACGCCGCCCAGCTCGCCGAGGAGGCGACCCGCTTCACGCTCGTCCACTCCGAGCTGCGCACCGGCATCTCCACGATCCTCAAGTACGTGACGTGGATGATGGTCCCGACCGCGGTGGGCCTGGTCATCAGCCAGCTGTGGGTCAAGCAGCACGGCTTCAAGGACTCCGTCGCCCGCACCGTCGGCGGCATCGTGCCCATGGTCCCGGAGGGACTCGTGCTGCTGACGTCCGTGGCCTTCGCCATCGGCGTCATCCGGCTGGGGCGCAAGCAGGTCCTCGTCCAGGAACTGCCCGCCATCGAGGGACTCGCCCGCGTCGACACCGTCTGCCTGGACAAGACGGGCACGCTCACCGAGGGCGGGATGGACGTCACCGAACTGCGGCCGCTCCAGGGCGCCGACGAGACACGCATACGGAAGGTGCTGGGCGCGCTCGGCGAGTCGGATCCCCGCCCCAACGCCTCCCTCCAGGCGATCATCGACGCCTACCCGGACAACGGGGACTGGCGCTGCATCGAGTCACTGCCCTTCTCCTCCTCGCGCAAGTACAGCGGCGCGTCCTTCAGCGAGGGCGACGGCGAGTCCAGCACATGGCTCCTGGGCGCCCCGGACGTCCTGCTCAACCCGGACGACCCCGCCCTGACCGAGACCGAGCGGCTCAACGAACAGGGGCTGCGGGTGCTGCTCCTGGCCCGCGCCACCCGGGACCTGGACGACGCCCAGGTCAAGGACGGCGCCCGGCCCGCCGCCCTGGTCGTCCTGGAACAGCGGCTGCGCCCGGACGCCGCCGACACCCTGCGCTACTTCGCCCAGCAGAACGTGCACGCCAAGGTGATCTCCGGCGACAACGCGGTGTCCGTGGGCGCGGTGGCCGCGAAGCTCGGCATCGTCGGCGACGTCATGGACGCCCGCCGCCTTCCCCCGAACCAGGCCGAGATGGCGAAGTCGCTGGACAAGGGCACCGTGTTCGGGCGGGTCACGCCCCAGCAGAAGCGGGACATGGTGGGCGCGCTGCAGTCGGGCGGGCACACCGTGGCGATGACCGGCGACGGCGTCAACGACGTGCTCGCGCTCAAGGACGCCGACATCGGCGTCTCGATGGGTTCGGGCTCGGAGGCGACCCGGGCCGTGGCCCAGATCGTGCTGCTCGACAACAGCTTCGCGACGCTGCCGTCGGTGGTCGGCGAGGGCCGGCGGGTGATCGGCAACATCACCCGGGTCGCCACGCTGTTCCTGGTGAAGACGGTGTACTCGGTCCTGCTGGCCGTGCTGGTGGTGTGCTGGCAGGTGGAGTACCCCTTCCTGCCCCGGCACCTGACGCTGCTGTCCACCCTGACGATCGGCGTCCCGGCCTTCTTCCTGGCGCTGGCCCCCAACACGGAACGCGCGCAACCCCACTTCGTCCGGCGGGTGATGCGTTACTCCGTCCCCGGCGGGGTGGTGGCCGCGCTCGCCACCTTCGCCACGTACCTGATCGCCCGCCACTCCTACACCGGACCGGGCGCCCTGGACGCGGAGACCAGCGCCGCGACGCTCACCCTCTTCCTGATCACCCTCTGGGTGCTGGCGATCATCGCGCGCCCCTACACCTGGTGGCGGATCGCCCTGGTGACCTCGATGGGCGCGGCGTTCCTGCTGGTCCTGGTCGTCCCCTCGCTGCAGCACTTCTTCGCGCTGAAGCTGGTCGGGGTGACGGTCCCGTGGATGGCGGTGGGCATCGCGGCGGCGGCGTCGGTCGTCCTGGAGTTCCTGTGGACCTGGGTCGACCGCCGTTTCCCCGCTTGACGCGGAGACGCGAAGACGCGGTGCCTGGCGGGCACCGCGTCGGTCGCCTGTTTCTGCGGGATTACTGATTACTGCACGTCGACGTAGTCGCCCGTGGCGTTCACCGCCGGGGTCGTCGTGGTGCCGGCGAAGCTGAAGCGCCAGTAGCCGTCGTACTTCGCGGTGGTGGTCGCCTTCACGTTGCCGTACTTGTCCGAGTACACCGTCTTGACGGTGCTGTACGTGCTCGTGCCCTTCTTGCGGAACTGCAGCTTCACCGGCTGGTTCGTGTAGCCGTGGTACTTGTTGTCCTCCCAGTTGGCGCGGGACAGCTTGCCCGTGGCCGTCAGGGTCTTGCCCTTCTTCACCGGCTCCGGGCCGGCGTTGACCGTCAGCCTGGAGTAGCGCTGGATCAGCGTGGTGCCGAGGCCGCCCTGGTCGGCGACGCCGACCTTGGTGACGTCGAAGCTGCTGCTGGCCGGGTCCTGGCCGTTCCACGCGATGGCGAGGGCGCCGACGTGCCAGGTGCCCGCGTCGGCGTTCATGAGGTCGCCGTAGTCGGGGTAGATGTCGACGTTGCCCTTGCAGGTGGCGGTCGTCGACGAGGTGGCGGTGCAGGTGGCCGGGTCGTCGCCGAACAGCATGTTGCTCGGGGTGTCGTAGGAGCCCTTGTAGAGGAACGGGCCGTTGTCGAAGTCGGCCGCGGTGATGTCGACGTCCGCGCCGTGCGTCAGGGTGTACGACACGGGGACGGCGACGTGGTAGGTGGTGCCGACCTTGTACGCCTTGCCGATCTTGAGGTTGGAGAAGTTGACGTTCAGCGCGTAGGGCTGGCCGTCGGCGGCGGTGGCGGCCGAGGTGGCGCCGAACGCGGTCTTGCCGGAGGCGGCGTGGGCCGCCTGGAGGACCTTCGCGGCGCCCGCGCCGAACGACGGGGCGGGGTCCGCGGCCTGGGCGGCCGGGACGGCGAAGGCGGAGAGAGCCAGGGCGCCGGTGACGGCGGCCACGGTGGCACGAATGCGCATTGCGTTCCCCAAGTGGAGAAAGGGGCCCACAAGTTGGCTTCACGTGGGGCCCGGTGTCGATGAGTCAGTTGCCTCGGGTGATCAGATCCGTGACCGGAAAGAATGGTTGTACGGGCTCTGATCTCTTTGCCGCCGCGTGACCGTTCGGGCCCGCGGGCACGGTCCCCGCGACCCGGTCGGGGGCACGGGGACCGAACGGCCGCTTGCCTCAGGTCACTTCACGTCGACGAAGTCGCCCGCGGCGCTCACGCCCGGGGTCGTCGACGTACCCGCGAACGAGTAGCGGTAGTAGCCGTCGGCGGACGCCTTGACGGTGGTCTTCAGGTTGCCCGTGCTGTTCGTCTTGATGGTCTTGACCGTGCTGTAGGTGCTGCTGCCCTTCTTGCGGAACTGCAGCTTCACCGACTGGCCGGAGTAACCGGCGTACTTGCCCGTCTCCCAGTTGGCGCGGGAGAGCTTGCCGGTGACGGTGATGGTCTTGCCCTTCTTCACCGGCTCGGGCGAGGCGTCGGCGGTCAGCTGGGAGGCGCGCTGGACGAGGAAGCTCCTGGCGTTGTCCTTCTGGACGTAGTCGCCGTCCTTGCCCTGTGCGAGCACCCACGTCTTCCAGGTGCCCGCCAGCGCGTTGAACACGTCGTAGCGCGCGTCGACGGTGAAGGTCTCCTTGCAGTTCACCGTGGTGCTGTTGACCGTGGTGCAGGTGGCCGTGTCCTCGTTGGGCACCATGCCGCCGTCGAGGTTGTCCATGGTCGGCCCGTGCCACAGCACCGCGAGCGCCGACCTGATGCCCGAGTCGTCGCCGGCGGTGAAGGTGACCGTGAAGGTCTTCTTGGTGGTGGTACCGAGCACGATCGCCTTGCCGCCGTTGACGACGACGTTGGAGATCGTGGTGTCGCCCTGGCCTTCGTCGGCGGGCGACTTCGCCGTGTTCGGCCGAACGCTCTGGGCGAGCGAGCCGACGCCCGGCGTTCCGGCCGCCTGCGCGGCCGGAACGGCGAGGGCGGTAAGGGCCAAGGCGCCGGTCACAACGGCGGCAGAGGCACGAATGCGCATGTGTTTCCCCACGTTCGCAGGGGCACCCGGGGCGGCTCTGAGGCTTCCGCGGTGCCCGGTCTGGTCGGTGGAGTCCGCTGACTCCACCGACAAGACCCGCGGCGAATGTGAACAGTTGTAGGGCGGTGTGAAGTTTTTTCGAAGGCGGGTTTTGCGGCGCCCGGGGCTCAGTCGAACCAGCGGTCCCGGGCCAGCTCCTCGGTACGGGACGGGTCTTCCAGCAGTGCGGCGACCTCGAAGCGGCGCGGCCACTGGCCCGCCGCCCAGGCCAGTCCCGCCGCGACGCCCTCCAGGGTGGCGGCGTGCAGGACGCCGTCCGACGTGAGACGCCAGTCGATCTCCACGCCGTCGACGACGAGTTCCTCGTGTTCCACGTACCACTCGGGGGTGGCGGGCCCGAGCAGGATCCGGACCGGCTCCGGTACGTCGTGCTCGGCGCCCTCGGAGGTCACCTCCCCCGTCACCGACTCGCTCAGCCGCCGCACCTGGAACAGTTCGGCGAGGTCGGCGGCCCGCGCGGGACGCACCGGCAGCAGCGGAAGGCCCTCGGTGAAGGGCAGCAGGTCCGGCGAGTCGACGACCACGGCGCCGGCGGCGTCCACCACCGTCACCCGGCCGTCGACGACCGCGCGCAGTTCGTCCGGCAGGGTCACCTGTTCCGGGTCCAGCTCGGCCAGTGCTCCGTACAGGGCGTGGAGCTGAGCCGCCGAGACTTGCCGCTCCGGGTCGGCGAGCCGGTCCAGCAGCTCGGCGGCGCCACCGGGCTCGTCGAGCAGGGCGGCCACGGACGTCCGCACCCCGAGGGCGTGCAGCACCTGCTCGTCGTCGAAGCCGGTGGCGTCGGCCTCGTCGTACAGGCCGTGCAGCAGCGGATCGCCGCCGGCGGCCCGCAGGCCGGCGGGCCGCCGGCCGTCGAGCACGGGATGGCCCCGCAGCCACCAGGCGGTGTAGGGCCGTACGACCTCGTGGGTGCCGTCCGGCAGCAGGATCCGCACGGGCTGGGTGAGCGCGTCCCGCAGCGGCGGCTGCGACAGGAGGGCGAGGGCCCCCGGCCAGCGGTCGTCGTCGACGAGGTCCAGGTCGCGCACGGCGACGATCTCGGTCGCCACCGGTGGCACCGGAGTGTCGGGCAGCCGGTCGAGGACGTCCTCGCACCACACGTCGACGGCGTCGAGCAGCCCGGCGTCGTCGGGCTCCGCGAAGTCCGAGTCGCGCGGCTCCAGTTCGTCCGGGTCGAGGACGACGTCGGTGGCCCGCACCAGGGCGAAGTTCGCGAGCACACCGCAGGCGGCGAGCGGCTGTTCACCCCAGCGTTCGGCCAGGTCGCCGTCCACGAAGGCGAGTTCGCCCTCGCGCATGACGCTCGCGAAGGGGGATGCGGGAAGGACGAGTTCACCGGCGGGCGCGAGTTCACCGTCCTCGTCGGGCAGTGCGAGGGCGCCGAGCCACGGCTCGTCGCCCGGTTCGAGCCCCGCCTCGCGCACGAGGGCGAGCACGGTGTCCGCCAGTTCCTCGGCGTCCAGGCCCTCCTGGTCCCAGCCGGGGCCTTCGTCCTCCAGCGAGGCGGCGACGGCGGCCCGCACCTGCGGGGTGGTCAGGACGGCGCGCGGGGTCGCCGGCAGGGCGCCGAGCTTCTCCAGGAGGGGGTGGGCGCCGTCGGCATGGGCGACCTTGAGCCCGAGCCGGGCCAGCGCCTCGGAGGTCACCGGCGGCCCGTCGAAGGTCGGCAGCAGGACCTGCCGGGGCCCGATGGTCGTACGGCCGTCGGCGAGCGGCACCGGCAGCCCGGACAGCCGGTCGGGGTCGACCCCGGCGAGGCTGTCGTAGAGCCGCCACCACCAGCCGGGCTCCTTCTCCAGCCCCGCCAGCCGGTCGATCGCCTCCGCCAGCGGCAGCCGGGCGACGCCCAGCGTCCGCAGTTCGGCGCGGCGTTCGAGACCCGCCGGCAGCAGGCTGGGCAGCACCTCGGCGAGGACGCGCACGGTCTCCGCGCCGGCCCCCTCGACGATCTCCGCCTCCCGCGGGCGCAGCACCTCCGGCAGGCTCGCGTCGTCGCCGGCGTCGACCGCGGGCGGCAGGAAGGCGGTGCGCGGCAGCCGGTCGAGGACGGCCCGGCGCAGCGCGCCGTCCAGCTCGCCCCTGCCCAGCGGACCGGGCACCAGGTCGATGATGCCGGGCGTCACCGGGCGCCAGGCGGCCAGGAGTTCGGCGTACGCGTCGGCCGCGCGCTCCACCAGGAAGCCGGTGAGCGGACCGGGGGCGGCGCGGCGGCGGCTGGTGTCCAGCGGGAACGAGGCGATCAGCAGGGCGGGCACGCCGAGTTCCTCGTCGCTGGGGGTGGGGGCGTGCACGACCGGTGCGGTGCGCGGCCGGACCGGTGTGCCGTCGGCGTCGACGGGCACGGCCCAGGTGACGGACCAGTGGGGGCGCAGCCGCTCCTCGACCGGGCGGTCGGCGAGCAGGTCCGGGGTGAGGGGCCCCTGGTGGGAGACCGTGCGCCAGCGGGTGGTGCCGATGGGGGTCCCCCCGCTCGTGGGGGTCCCCCCGCTCGAGCGAAGCCGAGAGTGGGGGATGGAGTCCTCGATGACGGTGTCGGGGCCGTCGGTGCGGCGGCGCAGGGTGCGCGGCGGCTCCTCGCCGATCTCGACGACGACCTCCTCAAGGCCGGGCAGGGCCAGCAGCAGGGCGTCGTCGACGGCGCCCAGCAGCCGCTCGGCGAGGTCCCCGGCGGCGGCGTCGCGCAGCGGGAGGATGACGACGGTGTCGTACGGGTCCGGGGCGGTGCCCTCGGCGGCGAACGGCAGCCGCAGCAGCGGTACGTGCCCGTCGCGGCGGCGGATCTCGTCGCCGAGGCCGGGGCTGTGCAGGGCGGTCTCGGTGGCCAATTCACGGGCCTCGGCCAGCGACCAGCGGACACCGCCGTGCCGGCCCACGACGGCGGGCTCGTCGCTGACGGCGAGGACGGCCGCGAAGCCGACACCGAAGCGTCCGACGGCGTGGGTGTGCTCGCGGGTGTCGCGCTTGGCGGAGGCCCGCAGGGTCGACAGCGACTCGACACCCGCCGCGTCGAGCGGGGCGCCGGTGTTGGCGGCGACGAGTACGCCGTCGCGCAGGGTGAGCCGGAGCCGGCCGGTCACCTTCGCCCGGGCGGCCGCGTCGGCGGCGTTCTGCGCGAGCTCGACGACCAGCCGGTCGCGGTAGCCGCCGAGGACGAGGTCCTCCTCGGCGTTGGCGTCCTCCCGGAACCGGGCCGGGCTGGTGGCCCAGGCGTCCAGCACGCCGCGCCGCAGCCGCGCCGTCCCGAACGGATCGCCCTCGGCCGCCGGCCGCACGAACTTGCTCACGGTTCACTCTCCCTCTCAGCGCTGCGGGACGAAGGTACCGTGCGCCGGGACGGCCACAGCGTGGGGAAGGCTCCGCCGGGGAACCTCCATGACGAGCCGATGACGAGCCGCCGCTACCACGCTCCCTACGAGTGACCCAGCTCCGCCGTCGCCTCGTCCGCCACCGGCGGCACCGAACCGGAGTCCGGGGAGGGCCGCAGCGGGAACGGCTCCACCCTCGTCTCGTCGATCACCGGCGGGGCGGGCCGCGGTGTCTTCGGCATCACCGCCGCCTCCGAGTGGCCGCCGCAGCCGTAGGCCAGGGAGACCATGCGGCCGTCCGCGGGCGAGAACTCGTTGGCGCACACCCCGAACGCCTGCCCGAGGGAGCCCCCGATCGGCATCAGGAAGCCGCAGCTGACGCAGGACGCGGGCGCCGCCTGCGCCATCGGCGTCTTCGCCCCGTAGGCGTCCTCCCAGCGGTCGGCGGCGACATGCAGCCCGTAGCGGGACAGGACCCGGGCGCGGCGCATGCCCAGCTCCTCCGCCACCGCCGCGATCGAGCCGCGCGACGGCGCGAGCGGCAGGCTCGCCGGCACCCCGGCGGTCACCTCCGCGTCCTCCGCCTCGACGAGCTCCGCCATCTCGCCCGACACGGCGGCGTTCGGCGGCGGCTCCTCCTCGCCCGAGAAGCCCGGCTCCAGGCGCAGGTCCTCGGCGTCCGTCGGCAACAGGTCGCCCGGGCCCATGTCCCCGGGGCGCAGCCGCTCGCTCCACGGCACCCACTCCGGCGCGAGCAGCGCGTCCGGGCCGGGCACGAGCACCGTCTCGTCGAGCGTGACCACCTTCGCCCGGGACGCCCGGACGACCGTCACCGCCCAGCGCCAGCCCCGGTAGCCCAGCTCCTTGCACTCGAAGAAGTGCGTGACAACGCGGTCGCCCTCCGACACCATCCCGGCGTGCTCGCCGACGATGCCGGGCGCGGCCGCCTCCTCGGCGGCGGCGCGGGCGAGGTCGACGGCCTCGGCGCACAGGCGGTCGGGGGTGCGGCTTCGCGTTGTCGCTGCGCTCACAGGTATCGCTTCTCTCCTACGCCGTCACGGGTGCGCCCTGCTCGGCGGGGATGCGGACGGAGCGGACCGGAGGGCCGCGTCGACGTCCGCGCCCGATCGCGCTCGGGCACACCTACACATCCATTCTGCGGGATGGCTGTGAGGCGCGCGGCCGAGAACAACCGCCACGGCGCGCTACGCACGCTACCTTCTCCGGGCCCCGGGGCCCACACCGAGGCGCTGGCTGTCCCGGATACCGGCGCGGCACCGCGGCGCCGGGCCGGTGTCGCGGGCGTATCCGGCCCGTCCGGCGCCGTTGGCCGGTTCCGCGCCTTCCCCTGTTGGCCCCCGTACGACACCACTCGGCCCCGTACGCGCGGTAACCGCACTACCCCCGCCGTTCTCGGGGCACTATGGCGGGGTGGCAACCGCAAGGTCGCCCCATGGGACCGCCGGGATCGGCCGGGCCAAGGGGCGCAGCCGAAGTGGCGGCGGTCCGGGCCGGCTGGGCGGGTCCGTCCGCGCGGTCGGCCGTGCCCTGCGGCTGCCCGTCACCGGTACGGCCCGCGGGATCCGCAGGGCCACGCACGCGCACGGCGCCGGCGAGTCCGGCCTCGGCAAACTGATCGAACTGCACGCCGTGAACGGCGCCGGCGATGTGATGATCACCGTGGCCCTGGCCTCCACCGTCTTCTTCTCCGTGCCGACCGCCGAGGCCCGCGGCCGCGTCGCGCTCTACCTCGCCATCACCCTGGCCCCGTTCGCGCTCCTCGCGCCGGTGATCGGCCCGCTCCTCGACCGCCTGCCGCACGGCCGCCGTGCCGCGATGGCCGGCGCCATGCTGGCCCGGGCCCTGCTCGCCCTGCTGCTGTCCGGCGCTGTCGCCACCGGCGGTCTGGAGCTGTACCCGGCCGCGCTCGGCGTCCTGGTCGCGTCCAAGGCATACGGCGTCGTCCGCAGTGCCGTGGTGCCACGGCTCCTGCCGCCCCGCTTCTCGCTCGTGAAGGCCAACTCCCGGGTCACCCTCGGCGGGCTGCTCGCCACCGGGGTGGCCGCCCCCGTCGGCGCCGGCCTGCACGCGATCGGGCCGAGCTGGCCGCTGTACGGCGCGTTCGTGCTCTTCGCCGTGGGCACGTTCCTGTCGTTCTCGCTGCCGCCGAAGGTCGACTCCGCCCGGGGCGAGGACACCGCGCTGCTCGCCGCGGACGCCGAGCACCTGCACGGTCCGCACCGCAGGACGGCCCTGCGGCGGCCCGGGCTGCGGACGGTCGGCCCCGCCGTGACGCACGCGCTGGCCGCCAACGCCGCGCTGCGCGGCCTGTCCGGTTTCCTGATCTTCTTCCTCGCCTTCCTGCTGCGGGAGCATCCGCTCGCCGGCGGGAGCGCGGCGGTGTCGCTGGGCATCGTGGGCGTCGCGGCGGGCGCGGGCAACGCGCTGGGCACGGCCGTCGGGGCCTGGCTGAAGTCGCGCGCCCCCGAAGTGATCATCGTGACGGTCGTGGCGATCGTGCTGGGGGCGGCGATCACCGCGGCGGCCTTCTACGGTTTCTTCCTGGTGACGTGCCTGGCCGGGATCGCCGGGTTCGCGCAGGCGCTCGCCAAGCTGTCGCTGGACGCGCTGATCCAGCGGGACGTTCCGGAGCTGGTGCGGACATCGGCGTTCGCGCGGTCCGAGACGCTGCTGCAGATGGCGTGGGTGCTGGGCGGTGCGATCGGCATCGCCCTGCCTCTGAACGGGGTGCTGGGCCTAGCGGTGGGGGCCGCGATCGTGGCCTCGGGCTGGCTCACGACGGTACGGGGCCTCCTGGCCTCGGCCCGCCGGGGCGGCGCGCCCCACCCGCGGGTGGCCTGACCGCCCTCGGCATCCGCCCGTCCTCGGTGACGTGGCGGGCGGCGGGGCGCCGGCACCCCGGACCGGCGGCGAGCGGCCGGCACCGGCCACGGACGGCCTGCCGACCGGCCGCAGACAGCCTGCCGACCAGCCGCAGACAGCCGACCAGCCGCAGACGGCCAGACCGGCCAGGGGCCGGCAGCCCCGGCCGCAACCGACCCGACCGGCCACAAGCCACCAGACCCCGGCCGCACGCGATCCGACAGGCCGCGCAACCAGCACCTCCTGACCAGCCAGCACCTCCCGGGACCGGCCCGCCACCAGCCACCGGATCCGGCCATGGCCGACCGGCACGACCAGACCGGCCACAGGCCCGCAGACCCGGCCGCAACCGACCCGACCGGCCACAAGCCACCAGACCCCGGCCGCACGCGATCCGGCCGGCCGCGACCAACCAGCACCTCCCGGGACCGGCCCGCCACCAGCCACCGGATCCGGCCATGGCCGACCGGCGGTGAGCGGCTGGGCCGGCCGAGCGGGTCGTGCGGCCCGGGCGCGGGGGACGTGACCGCCGCCGCCGAGCCGACCAGGCCGCGGGCGGGGCCGAACCGGGCGCAGACGAGCAGGCCGCCCGCGCGGCACCTGATCGCACGAGTGCGCGGCACGTCGTGCCCCCCACGTGGGGGGCCGGCTGAGGGTGCCCGATAGCCTTCGGCCATGACCGCACTGCGTTCCCGACGCGCCGTAGCCGCCCTCGGCGCCGTTTCCGCCGGACTTCTGCTGTTGTCCGCCTGTGAGAAGCCGACGCCGCTGGCGACCATCACGGTCGGCAGGAACTCGGTGAGCTCCGAGACCGACTGCTACAACGACGGCAAGACGGTGCCGAGCCCGCAGCTGGCGAAGTGCCTGAAGTCGAAGGACATCAAGTCGATCAAGGTCGATCCCGATGAGACGGTCCGCTTCGGCGTGGACCCGGAGATCGCGGACAAGGGCTGGACGATCCTGATGAACGGCCAGCCCCTGACCGACGCCAGCAAGAAGACCTACCGCACGATCCCGGGCAGCGTGTTCTTCAACGCGCAGTACGGGGCGAGCGGCGACTCCACCCTGGTGTCCGTCAAGGCGGGCGAGAACACGGTGACGGGCCTGTGGACCTTCAAGCTGAAGAAGGAGTCCTGACCACGCGGTCGCAAGCCCGGGGACGGATCCTGGTGGCCACCGCGGTGCCCGTGGAACGGGACGCGGTGGCCAGGGCGTTCACGACCCCGGCCACCGAGGTCCGCCTCCCCGGGGCGGTCGTGCACCGCACCGGCGCCCTCGATCTCGTCGCCGCCGGCGTGGGCCCCGCCCTCGCCGCCGCCTCCACCGCCTCCGCGCTCACCGCCGCCGCCCTCGCGGGCGCCCCCTACGGCCTGGTCGTCTCCACGGGCATCGCGGGCGGCTTCGCGCCGGACGCGCCCGTCGGCGCGCTCGTCGTCGCCGACGACATCGTGGCCGCCGATCTCGGCGCCGAGACCGCGGAGGGTTTCCTGCCCGTCACCGAACTCGGTTTCGGGACCGTCAACCACGAGCCGCCCACACCACTCGTACGGGAGATCGCCGCCGCGACCGGTGGACTCACCGGGGCCGTACTCACCGTCTCCACCGTGACCGGCAGCGCCGAACGCGCCGCCGCGCTGCGCGCCCGGCATCCGCGCGCGCTCGCCGAGGCCATGGAGGGGTTCGGGGTCGCCGAGGCGGCCGCAGCGCACGGTGTCCCGGTCGTGGAGGTCCGTGCCGTCTCCAACCCCGTCGGCCCGCGCGACCGCGCCGCCTGGCGGATCGGGGACGCCCTCACCACGCTCACCGAGGGCTTCGGGAAGCTCGCACCCCTGCTGGAGAGTTGGAAACAGACATGACCGCATCCGGTGAGCCCCTGCAGATCGCCTACTCCCCCTGCCCCAACGACACCTTCGTCTTCGACGCCTGGGCCCACGGCCGCATCCCGGGCGCGCCCGCGCTGGATGTCACCTTCGCCGACATCGACGTCACCAACGGAATGGCCGAGCGCGGCGAGTCCGACATCCTGAAGGTGTCGTACGCCGTCCTGCCCTACGTCCTCGACGAGTACGCGCTGCTGCCGTGCGGCGGCGCGCTGGGCCGGGGCTGCGGCCCGCTGGTGCTCACCCGGGAGCCGGAGACCGCGCTGACCGGCCGGACGGTCGCCGTGCCGAGCGAGAAGTCGACGGCGTACCTGCTCTTCCGCCTCTGGGCCGCGGACACGGTTGGAATCGAGCGGGGCGGGCCCGCAGGGCCCTCGGTTGAGGGTGGTGGTGGGAGACGGGCGGGCGGCGTCGGCGAGGTCGTCGTCATGCCGTTCCACGAGATCATGCCGGCCGTGCGGGACGGGAAGGTCGACGCGGGGCTCGTCATCCACGAGGCGCGGTTCACCTACCGGAACTACGGGCTGCACAAGCTCGCCGACATGGGCGAGCACTGGGAGGGGACCACCGGCCTGCCGATTCCGCTGGGCGCGATCATCGCCAGGCGGTCGCTGGGCGCGGACACGCTGAAGCTGCTCGCCGAGTCCACCCGCGCCTCCGTACGGGCGGCCTGGGACGACCCCGGGGCGTCGCGCCCGTACGTCATGGAACACGCGCAGGAGATGGACCCGGCGGTGGCGGACCAGCACATCGGGCTGTACGTCAACGAGTTCACGGCCGAGCTGGGCGAGGACGGCTACGCGGCGGTCCGTGGGCTGCTCACGCGCGCGGCGGCCGAGGGGCTGCTGCCGCCCCTCGGTCCGGACGCGCTCGTCTTCCCCTGACCCTGACGACCGGGGTCAGACGTCCAGCTGGTCGGCGACCGCCCGCAGCAGGCCCGCGATCTTCTTGCCGGACGCCTTGTCGGGATAGCGGCCCTTCTCCAGCATCGGGGTGATGTTCTCCAGAAGGGTCGTCAGGTCCTGGACGATGGATGCCAGTTCGTCCGGCTTCCTGCGCTGCGCGGCCGCGACCGAGGGGGTCGGCTCCAGAAGGGTGACCGACAGCGCCTGGTCGCCCCGCTGGCCGGCGACGACCCCGAACTCCACGCGCTGTCCCGGCTTGAGCGAATCGACTCCGGCGGGGAGAACCGAGGAATGGACGAAGACGTCGCCGCCGTCGTCGCGGGAGAGAAAGCCGAAGCCCTTCTCGCTGTTGAACCACTTGACCTTGCCGGTAGGCACGTCCGTCCTCGTCCTCGTACTCGTCGGAAACTGCGTCTGCAAAGCGCCCGGGAAACCGCCCGGACAGAACTACAGCGGGCCGCGCGGACCCGCCGGTACCAAGGCTAATGGTCCGGGGGCCGGTGACAAGACGTCGCCGAGTTGTTCCTCGCGCTGGGAACTACCCTGGTCCGGTGCGTGACAAAACCCAAGCGAATTCCCCCGCGGCCGGCGACTGGCTGATCCGTGCCGGTGCGATCGTCTTCTTCGTCGGAGCGGCCGCCACTTTGGTCACGGTGGCCCCGCTGCTGCTCGGGACGAAACCTTTCCCGTCGTACATGTTCGGGCTGAGCATGCTCATGGGGCTCGGCTTCCTGATGGCCGGGGCGGGGATGCTCCAGTCGATCGCGGAGGGCCGCAGGCGGGCGCGCGCGCCCCGCTCACCGCAGACCCGCGCATAGCCGCCCGCCCCGGAGGCGTTGGCCTGTTCCCGACGGCCCCGGGGCGCCGCCCGCGACGGCGTACGCCCCTCCCTGGTTCTCACCGGGAGGCGTACGCCGTCAGCCAGGCGGGGAACTCGGTGAGGTCGCGGAGGACGACGTCCGCGCCCGCGGCCCGCAGTTCGTCGGCGTCGCAGGGGCCGGTGGCGACGGCGACGGAGTACGCCTCCGCGCTGCGGGCGCCGCGGACGTCACCGGTGTGGTCGCCGACGTACACCGCGGCGCCGTGCTCCCGCAGCGCCTCCGCCTTGCCCTCGGCCCACAGGTCGCCGACCACCGCGTCCGGCTCGATGCCGAGGTGTTCCAGGTGCAGCTTGGCGTTGGGCTCGTACTTCGCGGTCACGACGATCGTGCGCCCGCCGGCCGCCCGCACCGCCGCGATCGCCTCGCGGGCCCCGGCCATGGCCGTCGTCTCCGCGATCGCGATGCCGGGATACATCTCCCGGAAGAGATCGGCCATGGCCTCGATCCGCTCCGCCGGGAACCAGTGGACCAGCTCCTCGGCCAGCGGCGGCCCGAGCCGGGTGACGACCAGATCGGCGTCTATGTACGTCCCCGTACGCGCGGAGAGCGCCCGGAGGCAGGCGCGGATTCCGGGCCGGGAGTCGATCAGGGTCATGTCGAGGTCGAAGCCGACGGTGAGGGCGCCAGATGTCATGAAGGCCATTGTCCCCATGGAGGCGGTGCCGCAGTCATCGCCCGCGCCGCGAGCGCCACACCAGGTACAGGGCCGAGGCCAGGGCGGCGCCCCGGACCACCCACGGCCAGGTCTGGGCGATCGCGTCGTTCATATGGCCCTCGGCGATGGGTGCGCCCCAGCGGCCCTCCGTACGGCCCCAGAGCCAGACGACGCCCCCGGCCGCGACCACACCGGGCAGGCCCATGACCGCCCACTTGGACTCGACGGGACTCAGCCGGCGGGACGCCCACGCGATGAGCCAGCCGAGGCCGAGCGCGATCCAGCTGCCGAGGACGGCGCCGGCGACGAGGAGCCCCGCGGCCAGGAGCAGCAGCGGGTTGCCCCAGCCGGTGAGGCGGGGCAGCCGGCGCCGCGGCGCGGCTGCGGTCTCGCCGGCGGCCGCAGCGGCCTCCGCGGCCGGCTCCGGCTCCTCGCCGGCGCCCTCCGGCTTCGGCTTCGCCGTGCCGCCCGGCGGCGGCTTCAGCAGCTCGGGGATCTCCACACCCCCGACGAACCCCGGTACGGCGTCACCGAGCCCGAACCCTCCCCCGGGTCCCCCGGGCCCCCCGCCCTCGACGCGCCACCAGTCGGGCCGGGTGGCGCTGTCACCCAGCTCGTGCGCACCGGCCAGGTGGGGCGGGGAGGCGGCGTTCCCCGATGCGGGGGCAGGGCCGGGCTCGGCGGCGCGGGGGCGGGGCACGACGCGCCGCAGGCCCTTGGGGCGGTCGTCCGGCTCGTCGGCACGCTGGAGGGGCACGGCGGCGGGGCGGCTCCCGGGGGCGGCGCCGCCGGCATCGGCGGCCGCGGCGGCGACCAGCTCGTCGGGGGTGCCGAGGCGGGACAGGATGCGGCGCACGGCGGCCGGGCTGTCGACCGGGGACTTCGCCCGGCGCCGGTCGATCTCGCCGCGCAGCTCGGACACGAGCCGCATGCGCGCGGCCGACGGCAGCTGCCGCTGCTGGGCCAGGTCCCCGACCCGGCTCAGATAGTCGAAGACCAGCTGGTCGCTCTCGATCCCCACGAAGTCCCCTCCGGGACGGGCACATTGGACACCCTGTGCGACGACCGTACCGCCTACGGCTCCGCCGGAGCACCGCGACCGCGCCGTGCCGCCCGGTCGCAGGCGCCGCCACCGGGGCCCGCACCACCGGGGCCGCCGTGCCGCCCCCCGAACGCCATCGTGCCGACGCCGCGGGGGCTGCCCCTGCCGGTCACCCGCTACGGTTGAGCGGATGACCCCCGAGGAGCGCTCGCGCAAGGAACCCCCGGCCACCGGCAGCGGCACCACCGCCCCCCGCTCGCTGGCCGAGTCCCTGCGCGCCCGGGACGACGCCTCCCTGGCAGCCCTCCTGCGCGCCCGTCCGGATCTCGTCGCCCCGGTCCCCACCGACCTCACCCAGCTCGCGACCCGCGCCGCCACCCGTGCGAGCGTCGTCCGCGCGCTGGAGCGCCTCGACACGTTCGCCCTGCAGACCGCGGAGGCGCTGGCGGTGGCCGCGGACCCGGCGTCGTACGACGAGCTCCTCGGCCTGATGGCCGGCGACGGCGGACACCGGGCCGCCACCGCGGCCGACGCCGTGATCGGCACCACGGCCGGCACCGCGGCCGGCACCTCCGCCGGCGCCTCAGGGCCCGTGGTCGCCGAGGCGCTGCCCCGCGCCCTGGCCACCCTCCGCGAGCAGGCCCTCGTCTGGGGCTCCGACGACTGCCTCCGGCTGGTCCGCACGGCCCGGGAACTGCTCGCGCCCTCCCCCCAGCACCCCTCGCCCACGGGCCTCGGCCCCACCGTGGCGGAGGCCGCCGCCGCCATGTCACCCGGCCGCATCCAGGAGATCCTCACCGCCGCCGGGCTGCCGACCACCCATGACACGGTGTCCGCCGTGACCCTGCTCACGGGCCTGTTCACCGACCGCACCCGGATGGCCGCGCTGCTCGACACGGCACCCGCCGACTCCCTGGAGGTCCTGTCCCGGCTGGTGTGGGGGCCGCCGTACGGCCAGGTCACCGCGGCCCCCGCGCACCGGCTGCGCTGGCTCCTCGACCGGGGCCTGCTGCTGCCGACCGCCCCCGGCACGGTCGTCCTCCCCCGTGAGGTGGCCCTGCACCTGCGCGGGGGCCGCGCCCACCGCCGTCCCGAGCCGCTGCCGCCCGCTGTGGAGGCCGCCGCCACCCACCGTCCCCAGGTGGTGGACGCGACGGCGGCCGGGCAGGCGTACACCGCGCTCGCGACCGTCGAGGAGCTGCTGAAGGACTGGGACGAGGGCGGACCGCCGGTGCTGCGCGCGGGCGGCCTGAGCGTGCGCGATCTGAAGCGGACGGCGGTGGCGCTCGACGTGTCCGAGCCCGTGGCCGCCTTCTGGGTCGAACTCGCCTACGCGGCCGGCCTGCTGGCGTCGGACGGCGAGGCCGACGAGCGGTACGCGGCGACCCCCGCGTACGACGAGTGGCGGGAGCTTCCCGCCGCCGAGCGCTGGAGCCGCCTGGCCACGGCATGGCTCGCGGCGACCCGCACCCCGGGCCTGGTCGGCGGCCGGGACGCGAAGGACCGCACGCTCTCCGCGCTCGGCCCCGGTCTGGACCGCTCGGCCGCGCCGGAGGTCCGCCACCGCGTCCTGACCCTGCTCGCCGGGCTGCCCGAGGGCACCGCCCCGGCCCCCGAGTCGGTGCCGGCCCGCCTGCGCTGGGAGCGTCCCCTGAGGGGGGCGCAGCCGACGGCGGACGATCTGCGCACCCGCCTGGCCCGGTGGACGCTGTCCGAGGCGGAGCTGCTGGGCGTCACGGGCCGCGGCGCCCTGTCGGCGCACGGCCGGGCCCTGCTCGGCGAGCACCCGGACCATCCGCCGGCCCCCGCCCAGCCGGTCCCCGGGCCGCCGGCCCCCACCCAGCCCGTCTCCGGGCCCGCGGCCCCCACCCAGCCCGTCTCCGGGCCCCCGGCCCCCACCCAGCCGGTTTCCAGGCCCGCGGTCCCCGGCGCCACCCCCACCGGCCCCGGCGACAAGCTCCCCGTCCACCGGCAGTACCACCGCCCCGGCCTGCGCGAGCCGCTCACCGCGCCCGAGCGGGCGGCGGCCGCCGCCCGTGCCGCGCGGCTGCTGGCCCCGCTGCTCCCCGAGCCGCTGGACCACGTCCTGCTCCAGGCGGACCTGACGGCGGTGGCGCCCGGCCCGCTCCAGCGGCCGCTGGCGGACATGCTGGGTGTGCTCGCGGACGTCGAGTCGAAGGGCGGCGCGACCGTCTACCGCTTCACGCCCGCCACCGTGCGCCGCGCCCTGGACGCGGGCCGTACCGCGTCCGACCTGCACGCGTTCCTCGCCACCCACTCCCGCACCCCGGTCCCGCAGCCGCTGACGTACCTGATCGACGACGTGGCCCGCAGACACGGCCATCTGCGCGTGGGGGCGGCCTCGGCGTATGTGCGCTGCGACGACGACGCCCTGCTGAACGAGATCGTCGCGGACAAGCGCGCGGCCGCCCTGCGGCTGCGGCGCCTGGCCCCGACGGTGCTGGCCGCCGAGGCCGACCCGGCGACGCTCCTGGACGGCCTGCGTGCGATGGGCTTCGCCCCGGCCGCGGAGTCGGCGGAGGGGGACGTCCTGATCACCCGCGCCCACGCCCACCGCACCCCGCCCCGCACCCCGCCGGAGCCGGTCCCGGAGGGGCCCCCGGACCCCGACGCCGCACTCCTGACGGCGGCGCTCCGCGCCATCCGCGCCGGCGACCTGGCCTCCACGGCTCCCCGCAAACCCGCCGGCGCCCCCACCGCGGCCGGCGAGCTGCCGCGCACCACGTCCGCCGAGACCCTCGCCACCATGCAGGCCGCCGTCCTGACCGGCGAATCCCTCTGGATCGGCTACGTCAACGCCGAGGGCGCCGCCACCCAGCGCCTGATCGCCCCCGTCCGGGTGGAGGGCGGCTTCGTCACCGCGTACGACCACACGGCGGACGAGGTCCGCACGTATCCGCTGCACAGGGTCACGGGGGTGGCCGAGCTCGCGGACGACCAGCTGTGATCGTTCCCGTATGAGGCACACTGGACGTTTGGCCGCCCGGATCGGCCATACGGAAAGGGTGCCCGCGTGAATGGTCCGCTCATCGTCCAGTCCGACAAGACTCTGCTCCTGGAAGTCGATCACGAGCAGGCCGACGGCTGCCGTCGGGCCATCGCGCCGTTCGCCGAACTGGAACGGGCGCCCGAGCACATCCACACCTACCGGGTGACCCCGCTCGGCCTGTGGAACGCGCGAGCGGCGGGGCACGACGCCGAGCAGGTCGTGGACGCGCTCGTGCAGTACAGCCGCTACCCGGTGCCGCACGCGCTGCTCGTCGACATCGCCGAGACCATGGACCGGTACGGGCGGCTGACCCTCACCAGGCACCCGGCCCACGGACTGGTGCTGTCGAGCACCGACCGGCCCGTCCTCGAAGAGGTGCTGCGCTCCAAGCGGATCACACCGCTGGTCGGGGCGCGGATCGACCAGGACACCGTCGCCGTGCATCCGTCGGAGCGCGGGCAGATCAAGCAGGTGCTGCTCAAGCTGGGCTGGCCCGCCGAGGACCTCGC
The DNA here is from genome assembly GCF_055632315.1 of Streptomyces sp. PSU-S4-23. NCBI lineage: Bacteria > Bacillati > Actinomycetota > Actinomycetes > Kitasatosporales > Streptomycetaceae > Streptomyces > Streptomyces sp. PSU-S4-23. Next base: position 3,958,935 of record NZ_JBVMUU010000002.1, read on the forward strand.
CGGGTACGTGGACGGCGAGGCGCACCCCATCGAGCTGCGCGAGGACGGATGGGCCCTGCGGGCCTACCAGAAGCAGGCCGTGGAGAACTTCTGGCACGGCGGCAGCGGCGTCGTCGTCCTGCCCTGCGGGGCCGGCAAGACCCTCGTCGGCGCCGGGTCCATGGCCCAGGCCAAGGCCACCACCCTGATCCTCGTCACGAACACCGTCTCCGCCCGGCAGTGGAAGCACGAGCTGGTGCGGCGGACCTCCCTGACCGAGGACGAGATCGGCGAGTACTCCGGTACGCGCAAGGAGATCCGGCCCGTCACCATCGCCACGTACCAGGTGCTCACCACCAAGCGGAAGGGTGTCTACCCCCACCTGGAGCTGTTCGACTCCCGCGACTGGGGCCTCATCGTCTACGACGAGGTGCACCTGCTGCCCGCGCCCGTCTTCAAGTTCACGGCGGACCTGCAGGCGCGCCGGCGGCTCGGCCTGACCGCCACCCTCGTGCGGGAGGACGGGCGCGAGTCGGACGTGTTCTCCCTCATCGGGCCCAAGCGGTTCGACGCGCCCTGGAAGGAGATCGAGGCCCAGGGGTACATCGCGCCCGCCGACTGCGTGGAGGTGCGGGTGAACCTCACCGAGTCCGAGCGGCTCGCGTACGCCACCGCCGAGACCGAGGAGAAGTACCGGTTCTGTGCCACCACGGACACCAAGCGGAAGGTGACCGAGGCCCTGGTGCGGCGCTTCGCCGGGCAGCAGATCCTCGTCATCGGGCAGTACATCGACCAGCTGGACGAGCTGGGTGAGCACCTGGGCGCGCCCGTCATCAAGGGCGAGACCTCCAACGCCCAGCGCGAGAAGCTCTTCGACGCCTTCCGCGAGGGTGAGATCAGCGTGCTCGTCGTCTCCAAGGTGGCGAACTTCTCCATCGACCTGCCGGAGGCGACGGTCGCCATCCAGGTGTCGGGGACGTTCGGTTCGCGCCAGGAGGAGGCGCAGCGGCTGGGACGGGTGCTGCGGCCCAAGGCCGACGGCCATCAGGCCCACTTCTACTCGGTCGTGGCGCGCGACACCATCGACCAGGACTTCGCGGCGCACCGCCAGCGCTTCCTGGCGGAGCAGGGGTACGCCTACCGGATCGTGGACGCGGACGAGCTGCTGGCCGGGAACTGAGGAGAGGCCGCAGGCCGGGTCAGACGAGCTGCCGGCGGCGGACGCCCGCCTCCTCGCCGTACTCGCCGAGGAGGACGACGTCGACCGCGGCGCCCACGAACACCCTGAGGGCGTGCAGGGCGTCGCCGAGGCGGTGGCGGTGGGTGCCGCTGTCGATGGCGGTCGCGCCGGGCGGCGGGCCGTGCCGTGAGGGGACCGGGGAGAAGGCTGCTGCGCTCATGTCTCCATGGTGGAACCGGGCACCCCGAATGGCGTCGGACCAAGGGTGTAACCTGCGCCGCCGTCCCGTACCCCTGCGGTCCGCCCCGCGTAGTACTCCAGGGGGAGCGCATCCCCTAGGGCGAGCGGGGTGAGGACCCCGAGGCACCGCGGTCCGCGCGCCGGAAGGGCAGGCGGGCGCGCCGGAAAACCGTTGGCCCCCTCATCCGGCCGTCACCTACAATCCCCTCTCTTGCCCGCCTCCCTTCACGGAGAGCCGCTGTCCGGACGGAAACCGGACGGCAGAACCGCCACCTGTCACCGCGCCGGCCGGCCGGTGCGCCCCCGCGCCCCGGCCGGCCCGCTGCCACGCCCCGGAGGCACCTTTCCGTGTCCATCCCGTCAGCCCCGTCCGCCCCCGACCCGGCCCCCGGCCCTGCTCCCGGCCCCGCCCCGGATCCCGCCCCGGATCCCGTCTCCGGCCCCTCCGGCACCGGCCCCCTCGCCCGCGAGCGCTCCCACCTCGCCGCTTCCCGGGCCGCGCTGCGCGCCATGCGCGAGGACGTGGAGAACCTCGACATCCGCGACGTCACCGCGAACTGGGTCAACGCCGAGGTCCTCGCCCGTCAGATCGACGAGCGCATCAAGGCCCTCGCCGACCTCAGCCACACCCCGCTGTTCTTCGGCCGCCTCGACTACCTCCACGCACCCGGCGCCGACCGGGCCGAGGGCGCCGGAGGAGAGAGGTTCTACATCGGCCGCCGGCACGTCCACGACGCCGGCGGCGATCCGATGGTGATCGACTGGCGCGCGCCCGTCTCGCAGCCGTTCTACCGGGCCTCGAAGAAGGACCCGATGGACATCGCACTGCGCCGCCGCTTCGGCTACACCGGCGGCGACCTGACCGCGTACGAGGACGAGCACCTCTCCGACCCCGCCGAGGCCGCCACCACCAGCAGGCTGCTCCAGCAGGAGATCGAGCGGCCGCGTGTCGGCCCGATGCGCGACATCGTGGCCACCATCCAGCCCGAGCAGGACGAGATCGTGCGCAGCGGACTGTCCGGCACGGTCTGCGTCCAGGGAGGCCCGGGGACCGGGAAGACCGCCGTCGGCCTGCACCGCGTCGCCTATCTCCTCTACGCCCACCGCGAGCGGCTCGCCCGCACCGGCACCCTGGTCATCGGGCCGAACCGGTCCTTCCTGCACTACATCGAGCAGGTGCTGCCCGCGCTCGGCGAGCTGGAGGTCCGGCAGTCGACGGTCGACGACCTCGTCGCGCACGTAGAGGTGCGCGGGACGGACACCGCGGCCGCCGCGGTCGTCAAGGGCGACGCGCGCATGGCCGAGGTGCTGCGCAGGGCCGTCCGCGCGCAGGTGACGATGCCCGCCGAGCCCGTCGTGGTGGTGCGCGGCTCCCGGCGCTGGCGGGTGCCCGCGTACGAACTCGAGGAGATCGTCCGGGAGTTGCTGGAGCGGGACATCCGCTACGGCGCCGCCCGGGAGGCCCTGCCGCAGCGGATCGCGCACGCCGTGCTGGTCCAGATGGAGCGGGCCGGGGAGGCGCCGGACGACCGCGTGCAGGACGCCGTCGCCCGCAACCCGGCCGTGAAGGCGGCGGTCAAGGCGATCTGGCCGCCCGTGGACCCCGCCAGGCTCGTCCTGCGGCTGCTCACCGAGGCCGGCTTCCTGGCCGCGCACGCGGACGGGATCCTCGACGCGGACGAGCAGAAGGAGATCCTCTGGGCGAAGCCGGTGCGGTCCGTGAGGTCCGCGAGGTGGTCGCCGGCGGACGCCGTGCTGATCGACGAGGCCGCCGACCTCGTCCAGCGCACCCACTCGCTCGGGCATGTCGTGCTGGACGAGGCGCAGGACCTCTCCCCGATGCAGTACCGGGCCGTCGGCCGGCGCTGCACGACCGGTTCGGCGACCGTGCTCGGCGATCTCGCGCAGGGCACCACGCCCTGGGCGACGCGCAGTTGGCAGGAGGCGCTCGCCCACCTCGGGAAGTCCGGGGCGGCGGTCGAGGAACTGACGGCCGGTTTCCGGGTGCCCACGGACGTGATCGCGTACGCCTCCCGGCTGCTGCCGCACATCGCGCCGGACCTGACGCCGGTGGCGTCGGTGCGCGAGAACCCGGGCTTCTTCGACGTGCGCGCGGTCGCCGGCACCGCCCAGGTGGTGGCCGCCTGCGCGGAGTTGCTGCGCCACGAGGGCTCGACCGGTCTGATCGCCGCCGACGCCCGCGTCCCCGCGCTCGCCGAGGCGCTCGCCGCGGAGGGCATCGGCTACCTGGGCCCCGGCGAGGAGACGACGCACGAGACCCGGCTGACGCTGGTCCCGGCCTCGCTCGCCAAGGGCCTGGAGTACGACTACGTGGTCCTGGACGAGCCGCAGGCCGTCGTCGACGGCGAACCGGACGAGCGCACCGGGCTGCGCCGTCTGTACGTGGCCCTGACCCGGGCGGTCTCGGGCCTGATCGTGACGCACGCGGCACCGCTGCCGCCCCAGCTCGGGTGACGGCGCGCCCCCGGCGCGGGGGCGCCGGGGGCCGGGAGCGTACGGCTCGTGCCGGGGCCGGCCGCTCTACCTGAACTTCCTGCTGGTCGCCAGGTACACCTGCTTGGCGTTGTCACCGAGGTGCGGACCGCTGACATACGTGCTGCGGTCGCTCAGGGAGTTGTTGGAGACCAGGTACGTACGGCCGTTGTGCGTCGTGAACCAGGGGCCGCCGGAGGCACCGCCGTTCATCGTGCAGCCCATCATGTACTGCGCCGGGTACGAGCTCGGGTAGCTGTAGCCGAGCACCAGGCGCTTGGTGGCGCCGCGGCAGTCGTACATCTTCGAGCCGTCGTAGGGCGCCTCGGCCGGGTAGCCGCGCAGCTCCAGGCCCTTGGCCTTGTTGGCCGCCGGCGCGCCGAACCACACCGGGAGCGCCGAACCGACCGCCTCCTGAAGGGACTTGTGGCCCTTCTCCGGCTTGAGGTGCAGCACGGCGTAGTCGTACGCGTAGGCCACCGTGGCCCGGTGGGCGCCGCCGCTGATCCACGCCTGGGACGTGGTGGCCCAGTCGGCCCACCAGACGCCGTACGGGGAGACCGCCGAGGAGCGGGCGTTCCGGGTCGCCTGCTGGATGCCGTACCGGGCGCCGTTGTTGAACGACGGGACGAAGGCGATGTTGCGGTACCAGCCGCCGCCCTTGCCCGCGTGCACACAGTGCCCGGCCGTCCACACCAGGTTGGACTTGCCGGGATGCGCCGGGTCGGTGACCACCGCCGCGGAGCACACCATGGATCCCTGGGGCGTGCTGAAGAACAGCTTGCCCACGGGCGGCGCGTAGCGGTGGTACGTCGCCGGGACCCGCGTGGCCGCCTTCCGCTTCACCGTGCCGTCGGGCGCGTACACCTTGGTGGTGCCGCCCGAGCCGGAGCTGATGCCGCTCGCCTCCGGCACCGCCGGCAGGTTGGTCTTCGCCTCGGCCAGCCGCTCCGGCGTCCAGAAGTCCTTGATGTACGGGTTGGCGAAGTCCTCGGCCTTGGACTTCCAGGTGCCGAAGTCCTTCCAGCCGCCGTCCTTCCACTTCTGCAGGGCCTGGCCGGTGAGGTCGGTGGGGATGCCGTCCGGCAGCTTGAAGCCGCCGATCGAGGTCCCGCCCCCGTCCTGGCCGGTGCCGGCGCCCGTGTCCTTCCGGTCCGCCCGGCCCGACGACGAGGCGGACGCCCTGCTGTCGTCGTCCGCCTTGCTGTCGCAGGCCGTGGCGGTCACCATGACCGCGGCGATCACGGCGGCAGCGGCCGTGACGCCGCGGCGGCGTATGAATGGCATGGAGCCCAGTCCCCCTGTGACGGAAAGTTGTCATGCTCCGGCACGGCCGGAGCGCCCTCAACTATGCACCTCGGCGCCCACGCGCCGACCGTCGGGGGACGGTCAGGACACAACGGCTACCAGGCCGCCACAACTCCGTGACATGGCGTCAGACGGAGTGCGGCGGCCGCCCGTCGACGGCCCGCCGCCACTCCCGCACCGCCTCCGCCGAGACCGGTGCGCCCCAGCCGCCCGGGCGGGCCGCGCCGCCGATGTGGAAGGCGTCGACACCCGCCTCGAGCAGCCGCGGGACATGGCCGAGGCGCAGGCCGCCGCCGACCAGCAGCCGCTGGGTGTGGCCCGGCTCGCCGCGCCGGGCCGCCTCGGCGAGGAGCGTGGGCATGCCGTCGTCCACGCCGGCCGGGGAGCCCGCCGTGAGATAGGCGTCCAGGCCCGGCAGTCCGGCGAGTTGCTCGCGCAGCCGGGCGCGGTCGGCGGAGTGGTCGATCGCGCGGTGGAAGGTCCAGCGGCACCCGTCCAGCTCCGCGGCCATCCGCTCCAGCGCGTCGAGGTCGGGCCCGCCGTCCCGGCCGAGGAACCCGAGCACGAACTCGTCGGCACCGGCGGCGCGCAGCCCGCGCGCGGCGCGCAGCAGCGGCTCGACGTCACCGGCCGCGAAGCCGTCCCGGAGACGGAGCATCACGCGCAGCGCGATGTCGACGGCGGCGCGGATCCCGGCGAAGGTGCGCAGCGGCGGGGTGAGCCCGTCGGCGGCCATGTCGGTGACCAGCTCTAGGCGGTCCGCGCCTCCGGCCTGGGCGGCGACCGCGTCCTCGACGTCGAGGGCGATCACCTCCAGGACTGCACGCGTGCTCATAGGACCCCTTCCGTCGTGTTCCCTGGAGCGGCTACAGGTCTAGTCCAATCTCAGGGTACGACGGCGGGGGCGGTCAGCCGAAGATGTTCAGCTCCTGCTCCCCCGCTCCGGCCAGTTCATAGCGCGCCCCCGCCAGCGGGCGGCCGGAGTAGAGCCGTACGAGCGTGGACGCGCCGCCGATGTAGCGGGCCGGCGGGCGTGTCCCGCTCGCATCGCCCAGGCGCAGCGGTTCGTCGGCGTCGTCGAGGTCCGCGTGCAGCGGGACGTGCCGCTTCACACGGGAGACACGGGCCAGCAGGGTGAGCGCATGGGGCAGCCCGTCGCCCGCGTACGCCCCCGGCTCCCCGAACGCCTCCCGCACGTCCCCGGCGTGCACCCACTCGCCCAGCGCGATCACGTCGAGCACCCCGTCCGCCTTCGCGATCACGGCCCCCGCCCGGGTCATCCCGTGCTCCAGTTCGTCGACGACCCGGGCGTTGCTCCACGCGGCGCGGTCGGCGATGTCGCGTTCGTTGGCCTCGGGGCTGAACACGCCCTTCTCGAACCGGTTCTCCACCACCCGCATCAGGGCCGCCGAGCAGTGCGCGAGCACATGCCGCACCGTCCAGCCCGGACAGGCGGCGGTCGGCAGCGCGAAGTCCGCGTCCGGGCGGGCCCGCAGCAGCGGGATCAGCGCGTCGCGCTCCACGGTCAGCAGGCGGCCGGGCAGATCCGGGTCCCGTACGTCGTCGTGCAGGTCTGCAGTCGTCATGGGACCACGCTAAGGGCCCCCGGCGCACCCGCGGGAGAATGGGCACATGGCCGATCTCGACGCGCTGCGCGCCCGCTGGGCAAGCGCCCTGGAAGGAGCCCGGGGACCGGGCGGCGGCCCCGACCCGGCCCCGTACGCCGACAACCTGCTCGCGCGCTGGCAGGAGCCGCAGCGCCACTACCACACGCTCACCCATCTCACGGCGGTCCTCGACCACGTCGACGCGCTGCAGGCGTACGCCGACGACCCGGACGTGGTCCGCCTGGCGGCCTGGTTCCACGACGCCGTCTACCTCCCGGACCGCTCCGAGAACGAGGAACGCTCCGCCCGGCTCGCCGAACGCGCCCTGCCCGAGGCCGGCGTCTCCCGCGCCGGGACGGCCGAGGCCGCCCGCCTGGTCCGGCTCACCGTCGGCCACGACCCGGCGGACGACGACCGCAACGGCCAGGTCCTGTGCGACGCCGACCTCGCGATCCTCGCCGCGCCCCCGTCCGCCTACGCCGCCTACGCCGCCGGCGTCCGCGAGGAGTACGGCTTCGTCCCCAACGACGCGTTCCACGAGGGCCGTTCCGCGGTGCTGCGCCAGCTGCTCGCCCTGCCACGGCTGTTCCACACACCGAAGGGGCAGGCCGAGTGGGAGGCCACGGCCCGGTACAACATCGCCTCCGAGCTGGAAATGCTGTCGAACTGAGGACGGCACGCGCCTACCCTGCACCACATGCGGACCATGGGCGGGGAACGGGTGACGGAGGCCGTCGCGGGAGCGGTGGCGGCGCTGCGGGCGGGCGTGGACCGGGACTGGGGCGTCAGGGCGGGGCGTGTGGAGTGGAGCTGCCGCCGCACCGCCGAGCACGTGGCGAGCGATCTCATCGCCTACGCCGGCCAGTTGGCGGGGCGCGCCCAGGACGACTACGTGCCCTTCGAGATCACGCTCGACGACGGCACCGGCACCGAGGGCGCACTGCAGGTGATCGAGACGACGGGGGCGCTGCTCGCCGCCGCCGTCGCCACCACGCCCCGCGAGGTGCGCGCCTTCCACCCGTACCCCTTCCGCAGCGCGAACCGTGAGGGGTTCGCCGCGATGGGCGTCGCCGAGGTGCTCCTGCACACCCACGACATCGCCGAGGGCCTGGGCCTGGCGTACGAGCCGCCGGCCGAGCTGTGCGAGGACGTCCTGACCCGGCTCTTCCCGCATGTGCGGCCCGGCCCCGAACCCTGGCCCACGCTCCTGTGGGCCACAGGCCGCGGCGACCTGCCCGGGCGCGCCCCCGTCACCGAGTGGCGCTGGCACAACAACCTGGTGATCCCCGCCGGGCGCGTCACCCTCCAGGGCCTCACGCCCGCGGCCGCCGCCGATCTGAGGGCGGGCGGCACCGGCGGCTTCGAGTGGATCGACGGCGGTCCCTTCGACACCACGCGCGACGCCGCCGGGATCGTCCTCAAGGCGTACGAGGCCGGGGTGCACCGGCCCGAGTGGGGCGTGTTCGTGCTCGTGCGGTCCGAGGACGGCCGCGCCATAGGGAGCATGGGATTCCACGGCACCCCGGACGACGAAGGGCGCGCGGAGGTCGGATACGACCTGGTGGAGGCCGCTCGCGGCCACGGCTACGCGACCGAGGCACTGCGCGCGCTGGCGGCCTGGGCACTGGCCAGGGACGACGTCAAGCGGCTGCTGGCGGTCACCGACCGCGACAACACCCCGTCGCAGGGCGTGCTGGCACGGGCGGGATTCACACGGGCGGGATTCACACGAGCGGGCGAGAACGGGGGGAACGGGGGGAACGGGGGGAACGGGGGGAACGGGGGGAACGGGGGGAACGGGGAGACGTACAACGAGGAGACGTACGCATACATACGGCAGCGCTGACCCCGCTCCCGCGCCCCGTCGCCCGCGCAGACCGGAGACGCACGGCGGCCGCACCACCCCGCGGCCCCGGAGGGCCGACGCGGACCGTCACGAGGACGCCATACCGCCGGTCGCCCTCCCCAGCGACCCGACGGCCGCGACCTTCACGCCCGCCTTGTGACACACCCAGTGCGGGTCCGGGCCCAGCTCCGGCTCCACGTCAAGCGCATGCGGGTCACCGGAAGGGCAGACGGGACACAGCGGCCAGCGTCCGTAGCGCTCCAGCAGGGCGTCCTGGACGTCCTGGGCGACCAGCCCGGCCACGTAGACCGCGCCCTCCGGCCACTGCTCGACCCACCAGCGCCGCTGCACGACGGAGTCCTCGACCAGCGAGACGACGTCGGCCTCGACGACCTCGCCCGCGATCAGGTCGGCGAGCACCAGGGCGCGGGCCGCGTGCAGCGCCTGTTCGAGCGGACTGATGGGCTCCATACGCCCATTGTGCGCACTCTTGACCATACGTCCGAACGGAAAATATCTTTCATCCTGTGACCCAGGACGTGAAGGAAACTTTCGCGGGCTCGGCGGGGCCCGGCGTGCCGCCCGCGCCCGCCGCGCTGGCCGCCAAGGTGCGCACCCTCGCACCCTCCATGACCCGGTCCATGCAGCGCGTCGCCGAGGCCGTGGCCGGCGACCCGGCCGGGTGCGCGGCCCTCACGGTCACCGGGCTGGCCGAGCTGACCGGGACCAGCGAGGCCACCGTCGTCCGCACGGCCCGTCTCCTCGGCTACCCCGGCTACCGGGACCTGCGTCTCGCCCTCGCGGGCCTCGCCGCCCAGCAGCAGTCGGGCCGCGCCCCGTCCGTCACCGCCGACATCGCCGTCGACGACCCGATCGCGGACGTCGTCGCCAAGCTCGCCTACGACGAGCAGCAGACCCTCGCCGACACGGCGGCCGGACTGGACACCGTGCAGCTCGGCGCCGCCGTCTCCGCACTCGCCGCCGCCCGCCGCACCGACGTGTACGGCATCGGGGCCTCCGGGCTCGTCGCCCAGGATCTCGTGCAGAAGCTGCTGCGCATAGGGCTCATAGCCCACGCGCCCGGCGACCCGCACCTCGCCGTGACCAACGCCGTTCAGCTGCGCGCCAAGGACGTGGCCATAGCGATCACACACTCCGGCTCCACCGGCGACGTCATCGAACCGCTGCGCGTCGCCTTCGAGCACGGCGCGACCACCGTCGCGATCACCGGCCGCCCGGACGGGCCCGTCACCCAGTACGCCGACCACGTGCTCACCACCTCCACGGCACGCGAGAGCGAGCTGAGGCCAGCCGCCATGTCCTCCCGTACGAGCCAGCTCCTCGTCGTGGACTGCCTGTTCGTCGGCGTGGCCCAGCGGACCTACGAGACCGCCGCGCCCGCCCTGTCCGCCTCGTACGAGGCCCTGGCGCACCGCCACCGCCCGCGCGGAACGCAGCGCTAGCCCCTTCTCCCGTCCTCCACCCCGAGCAGTGCCGCACCGAAGAAAGCCGCCTTCGATGACCTCCACGTCCGACCCCCGCGACCTCCGCGCCCAGTTGGAGACCCTGACCACCGAGGCGTTCCGCCCGGAACTGTCCGACATCGACCGGCTCCCCACACTGGAGATCGCCCGGCTCATGAACGGCGAGGACGCGACCGTGCCCGCCGCGGTCGCCGCACGGCTCCCACAGATCGCGGCCGCCATCGACGCCGTCGCGGAACGGATGGCCCGGGGCGGCCGGCTCGTCTACGCCGGCGCGGGCACCGCCGGGCGGCTCGGTGTCCTCGACGCGTCCGAGTGCCCCCCGACCTTCGACACCGACCCCTCCCGGGTCGTGGGCCTGATCGCGGGCGGCCCCGACGCGATGGTCACCTCGGTCGAGGGCGCGGAGGACTCCGGAGAACTGGCGGCGCGGGACCTCGACGCCCTGGACCTGACGGCCCACGACACGGTGGTCGGCGTCTCCGCCTCGGGCCGCACACCGTACGCGGTCGGCGCGGTGGAGCACGCCCGGGCGCACGGCGCCCTCACGGTCGGCCTGTCCTGCAACGCGGACAGCGCCCTGGCGGCGGCCGCCGACCACGGCATCGAGATCGTCGTCGGCCCCGAACTGCTGACCGGATCCACACGGCTGAAGGCGGGCACCGCGCAGAAGCTGGTCCTCAACATGCTCTCGACGATCACGATGATCCGCCTGGGCAAGACGTACGGGAACCTGATGGTCGACGTCCGCGCCTCCAACGACAAGCTGCGCGCCCGCTCCCACCGCATCGTCGCCCTGGCCACGGGCGCGACGGACGAGGAGATCGAGGACGCCCTCGCGGCCACGGACGGCGAGGTCAAGAACGCGATCCTGACGATCCTGGGAGGCGTGGACGGCCCGTCGGCGGCACGGCTGCTCGCGGAGAGCCGGGGGCACCTGCGCGTGGCGCTGGAGAAGGCGGGCGGCTGAGGACCGGGACGCCCGCTGACCGGTGGACCGCCTTCCGGAGGAGAGCGGGAGCGGCCTGCGCGCGGCTCCCCCGACGGCGGCCCGCCGGGCCGCACGCTCGTCAGGTGACCGGTACCCCACACGCTGCCACCGCCGCCGCGCTCCTCCCCCTGGTCGGCGGCCCCGCGAACGTCACCTCCGTCGCCCACTGCATGACCCGCCTCCGGCTGGGCCTGGCCGACCGCTCCCTGGTGGACGAGCCCGGCCTGCGGGCGGTGCCCGCCGTACTGGGAGTCGTGGACGACGACACGTACCAGATCGTGCTCGGGCCCGGGACGGCCGCACGGGTCGCCACCGAGTTCGAGACGCTCCGGCGGCCCAGGGCGGCCGAACCGGCCGCCCGCGGCGCCGAGCTGAGGGAGGCGCGGCGACGGAGCAACGCCACCCCGGGCAGGCTGCTGCTGCGCCGCGTCGCGAACGTCTTCGTCCCGCTGATCCCGGCCCTCGTCGGCTGCGGCGTCATCGCGGGCGCGGCCGGCCTGCTGCAGAACCTGCGCCTGCTGCCGTCCCTCACCCCCGCGCTCGCCGCCCTCTCCTCCGGCTTCATGGCCCTGATCGCGGTCTTCGTGGGCCACAACACGGCGAAGGAGTTCGGCGGCACCCCGGTGCTGGGCGGCTCGGTGGCGGCGGTCGTGGTGTACCCGGGCGTCGCGAAGGTCACGGTGTTCGGGGAACCGCTGTCCCCCGGCCAGGGCGGGGTCCTCGGCGCCCTGGCCGCGGCGCTCCTGGCGACGTACGTCGAGAAGTGGTGCCGCACCTGGGTGCCGGGAACCCTGGACGTCCTGGTGACACCCACGCTGACGGTCCTCGTCCCCGGCCTGCTGACGCTGTACGTCCTGATGTACGCGGCGGGTGCGGCCGCCACCGCGATCGGCGCGGCGGCCACCTGGCTGCTGTCCACGACGGGCGCGTTCGCGGGCCTGGTCCTCGGCGGCCTCTTCCTGCCCCTGGTGATGCTCGGGCTGCACCAGGCCCTGATCCCCCTCCACACCACCCTCATCGAGCAACAGGGCTCCACGGTGCTGCTCCCCATCCTGGCGATGGCGGGCGCGGGCCAGGTGGGCGCCGCCCTGGCGGTCTACATCCGCCTCCGCCACGACACCTCGATCCGCACGACGATCAGATCCGCACTCCCGGCGGGTCTGCTGGGCGTCGGCGAACCGCTGATCTACGGTGTCTCGCTGCCCCTGGGCCGGCCGTTCGTCACGGCCTGCGCGGGCGGCGCGGCGGGCGGCGCGTTCGTCGGCTGCTTCGCGATGCTCGGCGACAAGGTGGGGGCGACGGCGATCGGCCCGTCGGGCTGGGCCCTGTTCCCGCTCCTGTCGGGCACGGGCGGCCTGCCCCTGACCGCGGCGATCTACGCGGGCGGGCTGCTGACGGGCTATCTGGTGGGCTTCGCGGCGACGTACTTCTTCGGCTTCGCCGGGCGAGCGGGAGCGGGAACCGCGGCCGAGGTGGCCGCGGCTCCCGTCTCCGGTTCCGCATCCGGGGGGCGATGAACGGGCGCTCACCAGGGGCGGCGCTCCTGGTGAGCGCCCGTTGAGACGCTGAGCGGCTCACCAGGGGCGGCGGTCCCGGTTCATCCGCCGCACCCGTTGCCGCAGCACCTCCCGCGGCGGCGCGGGCCCCACCGACTCCGGCGGACAGTCCCACTCCCGGCCGCCCGCCACCGGCCTCAACTGCACGTAACCGCCCTCGTGCCCCATCACCTCACCGATCCGCCCGTCGCGCCCGTCCACGGCGTACGAGCCGACCGCGGGCGCCGTCCCGCTCACGAGCCGTCACCCCGCCCGCGCAGCACGGCCGCCAGGCGTGAGGCCACGCCCAGGTTGCAGCGGCCGAGATCGACCAGCGCGTACGGGTCACCCTGCGCGCCCGTCACCGGGTCGACCCGCAGCGAGGGCAGCACGATGCCGACGTCGTGCAGGGCCGCACGCAGCAGTTCCACGGCCTCCTCGGCCGAGCGGGCGGGCCGGTGACCCGTAGTCATGTCCATAGCGCCGTTCCTCCACTGTGAGTTTCACGTTCACCACACAGCGTGTCGGCCACCCGTCTAACCTGGCCAGACGGGACACCCCAACAACCACTGCTGTGTGACATGGAGTAGCCATGCCCGGACCGAAGGACCTCGACCCGTCCTCGTCACCCCGCGCGCTGCTGGGCGCCGAACTCCGCCACAGACGCGAGAGAGCGGGGCTGAGCCAAGAGGAGCTGGGACAAAGGCTGTTCGTCAGCGGATCGTTCATCGGGCAGTTGGAGGCGGGTACGCGGCGGATGCAGCCGGAGTACGCCCGGATGCTCGACGACGTGCTCGGCACGGACTTCTTCCTGCGGCACTGCCGGGCGGCGGCGAAGTCGCGGTATCCGGAGCACTTCGCGGAGGCGGCGGAGGCGGAGGCCGTCGCCACGGCGATCCGGGAGTACGCGCCGATGCTGATCCCGGGGCTGCTGCAGACGCCCGGGTACGCGCGGGCCGTGTGCCTTGCACATCAGCCTACTGCGCCTGAGGAGGAGATCGACGAACTGGTCGCGGCAAGGGTGGAGCGGGCCAAGCTGCTCAGCAATCCAACAAAGCCGGTGTTGTGGACCGTGCTTGACGAGGCAGCACTTCGTCGGGTGACGGGCGGGCCCGCTGTGATGGCCGAAGCCCTCCAGCACGTCGTCGGGATGGTTCGCCGGCGCCGAGTCATCGTGCAGGTCTTGCCGTTCAAGGAGGGCGCACACACGCTGATGGGCGGCGCGGTCAAGCTGATGGTCTTCGACAACGCACCGACACTCGTCTATTTCGAAGGCCCTGGAACGGGCAGGCTGGAGGACGAGCGGGCCACCGTCACACGCTACGAACTCGCTTACGATTTGCTCGGGGCCACTGCACTCTCACCGCAAGAATCCCTGGCCCTGATCGAATCGGCGGCGGAGGATTACGCCCATGAGGAGCATCCCTGAGTACGACCTGACCGCGGAGACCTGGCACAAGTCCAGCTACAGCGGCGGCAGCGGAGGCGACTGCGTCGAGGTGGCCCGCTGGCGCAAGTCGACCCACAGCGACGGCAGCGGCGGCAACTGCCTCGAAGTCGCCGACGGCCACCCCGCCGTCGTCCCCGTCCGCGACTCCAAGAACCCCCGCGGCCCGAAGCTGGTGTTCCAGGCGGAGGCATGGGCGGCCTTCGTCGAGCACGTGAAGGCCTGACGAAGGCCGCACTGAGGCCGTCCATGCCCCGGTGCCGGGAGGCTACGGAGGCCGTTCTTGACGGGAGCGTGGCGGGGACCTCGTGGCGGCCGGTCACGGGATTGTGTGGATGCGGTTCAGCGGCGGTGGCGCCACCGGGCTGTGCGCGCCGAGGTAGTCGGTGAGCGCGGCGAGGTCCTTGCCGTCCGCAGTGCGGTTCGCGCCCTGGGTGAACACGGTGAATCCGTCTCCGCCCCCGGCGAGGTACTCGTTCACGGTCACGCGGTAGGTCGCATTCGGCTGCACCGGCTGGCCGTTGATCGTGATCGATGTGATCTTCGATCCGTCGGGCGCCGACTGGGACCAGGTGTACTCCATGTTCGCGGACGGGTCGAGGAGCAGCGGACGCGACCCGCGGTTCGGGAATCCCTGTTCCAGTGCCTGTTTGAGCTGACTTCCGGTCAGGGACAGGGTGACCAGCGTGTTGTCGAACGGCAGCACGCTGAAGGCCTCCCCGTAGGTCACCTCTCCGTTCGGCGGATGGTAGGTGAGCTCCGCTCGGACGTCACCCGGGTCGACCAGGGCGACCTGCGCCCCGTGGTTCGTGGTGGCTTCGAGTTCGGCGTCGGCGACCACATCGCCGATGGCGGACTCGCCCACGGTGGATTTGGGGATGTCGGCGGTGATCCTGCCCACGACCTTGTTCGCGATGGGCGCCGCGAGGGCCACCGCCCGGGCGACCAGGGCCTGGGCCTCGGGGTCCTGCGGCACGTCGCGCGTGACGATCTGGTTGAACGCCGTCGTCCGGTCCCGCAGGACGTCCTTGGTGCGCGGGTCGATCTGCAGGTCCGTCACGGCCAGCTCCCGCCCGTAGGAACTGCCCTGGATCAGCGGACGCCGGTGCCCGGCGGGGTCGTTGACCCAGCACACGTACTGCTGGTGGGTGTGCGCGCTGAAGACTGCGTCGATCTTCGGGCTGACCTGCTCGGCGATGGCGTGTGCCGGTCCCCCGCTCGCCACGTCGCAGGTCTCGGGATCGTTGGGCCTGGTGGTGTTGTCCCCCTGGTGCAGGAGCAGGATGATCGTCTTGACGCCCGCGCGGTTCAGCCGGTCCGCGTACCGGTTTGCCGTCCGCACCTCGTCCTGGAACGTGAGGCCCGCCGTCCCGCCGAGGCTGGCCTCGCTCGGGGTGTCCGTGAGGGGCTCGCCGATGAAGCCCACCGGTACGCCGTTCACGCGCCGGATCCAGTAGGGCGGCAGCGCGTCCCTGCCGGAGTTCTCGAACTTCACGTTGGCGCCGAGGTAGGGGAAGTGGGCGCCCTGGAAGTAGGGGTCGAAACGGCAGCCGTCCACCGGGCTGCATCCGCCGTGCTGCATGCGCTGCAGCTCCAGATACCCCTTGTCGAACTCGTGGTTGCCCACGGAGGAGGCGGCCATGCCGAGCTGGTTCATCAGATCGATCGTCGGCTCGTCGTGGAACAGCGCGGACTCCAGCGGTGACGCGCCGATGAGGTCGCCGACGCCGACGAGGAGGGAGTTGTCGGCCTGGCGGCGGAGCTGCTTGACATGGGTCGCCAGGTAGGCGGCGCCGCCCGCCGGTACCGTCGATCCGTCGCGCCGGAAGACGAGTCCGTCATTGCCCGCGGGCGGCTGGAGGTTGCCGTGGAAGTCGTTGACGCCGATCAGCCGGAGACCGAACGGGGAGCCGGGGCGGTGCCCGTGCCCGTGCCCGTCTCCGTCTCCTGCCACGGCCGCCGGTGCCGCCGTGGCGCCGAGGGCCAGTGCCGCGACCAGGGCTGAGAGCAGCCTCGGACGACGGGAGTTGAACAGCACGGGTCCTCTCTCCGATCCGGGCCGTCCCGTGCCATGGCGCGGGACGGGCCCCACGTGTGCGGGAGCTGCCGTCACGGCGACCGGCTCGCGGCCACAGCGGGCCCGCGGCCGTTCCGCCACCCGGGGGTACTGTGTCCGCGCCGTTGTATGGGCCGTTCGCGCCCCGCCCGGAAGTCACCCGCTCGCCGCAGGGACGCAACGCCTTCGACGCAACGCCTTCCGCAATGGACATGACGCGACGGATATGACTGCCGGTCAGTTCATCTGCCCCGCCGGTCAGCTCCTGTGCCCCGCCCGGCCCTCCCGCACCCGGCGATACGGAGGCTCTACGTCCTGGCCCCGGACACCTCCGCGGCCTGCCCGCCCGGTCCGCCGGAGGCGGGTGCCGGCTCCGTGTCGGCCGGGCGGCGGCGCGGGATGAAGGCGGCGACGGCGAAGCCGAGGAGGGAGGCGGCGACCCCCGTGATCAGGACGGTGCGGAAGGCGTCCTCGGAGGGCAGGGCGACCGGGCCGAGGGACATGGTCATATGGGCCAGGACGACACCGGCGACGGCGCTGGCGACGGACGTTCCGATGGACCGCATCAGGGTGTTGAGGCTGTTGGCGGCGCCCGTCTCGGACGGGGGCACGGCGCCCATGATGAGCGCGGGCATGGAGCCGTAGGTGAAGCCGATGCCGGCGCCGATGACGCAGGAGACCAGCACGAAGTGCCACACCTGGTCCATGAGGGCGATGTTCAGGGCGTAGCCGGAGGCGACGATCAGGGCGCCGATCATCAGGGTCACCTTGGGGCCCCTGGCCCGTGAGACGAGCGCGGACACCGGGGCCAGGGCCATCATCACCAGGCCGGACGGCGCCATGACCAGGCCGGCGGTGAGCATCGACTTGCCCAGGCCGTAGCCGGTCTGCTCGGGCATCTGCAGGACCTGCGGGATGACCAGGGACATCGCGAACATGGCGAAGCCGATCGCCACCGAGGCGAGGTTGGTGACGAGCACCTGGCGGCGGGCGGTGGTGCGCAGGTCCACCAGGGGCTCGCTGACGCGCAGTTCGTAGAAGCCCCAGACCGAGAGGACCACGACGGCCGCCGCGAACAGGCCGAGGGTGGTGCCGCTCGCCCAGCCCCAGTCGGCGCCCTTGGAGATCGCCAGCAGCAGGCAGATCAGGCCGGCCGCCATGCCGACGGCGCCGGGCAGGTCGAAGCGCCCTCCGGTGCGCACCGCGGACTCGGGCACGAGGACCAGGACGAGGACGGCGGCCACGACGCCGAGTACGGCGGAGGTCCAGAACAGCACGTGCCAGTCGAAGGTGTCGGCGATGGCCGCGGCGGTGGGCAGGCCGAGGGCGCCGCCGACGCCGAGGGAGGCGCTGATCACCGCGGTGGCGGAGCCGAGCCGTTCGGCGGGCAGCTCGTCGCGCAGGATGGCGATGCCGAGCGGGATGACGCCGGAGGACAGGCCCTGCAGCGCCCGTCCGACGATCATCGGGGTCAGGGAGTCGCTGAGGGCGGCCGTGACCGAACCCGCCACCAGCATGCACATGCCGAACAGGAGCATGCGGCGCTTGCCGTACATGTCACCGAGCCGGCCCATCACGGGGGTGGCGACGGCGGCGGCAAGCAGGGTCGCGGTGATGGCCCAGGCGGTGTCCGACGGCGAGGCGTGCAGCAGTTGCGGCAGCTCGGTGATGATCGGGATGACCAGGGTCTGCATCAGCGAGACGACGATTCCGGCGAAGGCCAGCACCGCCACCACGGTGTTCGGGCGCGGCGGCGGGGCTTCCCCGGTCGTGGCGGGCGGGGAAGGGGCGTCGGACATGGCAGGGGTCCTCCGTCGGACAGCAGATGTACTTGACTCAAGCAACCTAATCGGATTGATTGACTTAAGCAAGCGAAATCCGGCGGAATCCCAGGGGCGCCCTCCCCGACGGGCTGACGCCCATCGCCCCGCCCCGGGGTGGCACCCTGCCCGCGGGTCCAGGCGGGGCGCCGCCCCCGGAGACCGGCGATCGGTGATCGGCGGTCGGCGGTCGGGGACCGGGGCGAGGGTTCAGTTCAGCGTCTTCAGCGACGCCGCGTCGTACGGCTTCAGTTCGTCGAAGCGGCCCTCAAGGACCTTCTGGGCCCACTGGGGGTCCTGGAGCAGGGCGCGGCCGACGGCGACCATGTCGAACTCCCCCGCCTCCAGGCGGTCCAGCATGCCGTCGATGCCCTTGAGCGGCGCGCCCTCGCCGCGGAACGCGTGCAGGAAGTCGCCGTCCAGGCCCACCGAGCCGACCGTGATGACCGGCTTGCCCGTGAGCTTCTTGGCCCAGCCCGCCAGGTTGAGGTCAAAGCCGTCGAACTCCGGGAGCCAGTGGCGGCGCGTGGAGGCGTGGAAGACGTCCACTCCGGCCGCGGAGAGCGGGGTGAGGATCGCCTCCAGTTCCTCGGGGGTGTCGGCGATCCGGACGTCGTAGACCTCCTGCTTCCACTGCGAGAAGCGGAAGATCACCGGGAAGGACGGCGAGACCGCCGCGCGCACGGCCGCCACGATCTCGGTGGCGAACCTCGTACGGGCCACGACGTCGCCGCCGTACCCGTCCGTGCGGCGGTTCGTGCCCGCCCACAGGAACTGGTCGATCAGATAGCCGTGCGCGCCGTGCAGTTCCACACCGTCGAAGCCGATCCGCTCCGCCGCGGCGGCCGCCTCGGCGAAGGCCGCGATCACGTCGTCCACGTCCTGCGGCGTCATGGCCCTGCCCGTGCCCTCGGTGCCGTCGAGGCGGAGGCCGGACGGACCGACGGCCGGCGCGTCGGGGACGGGCGGGGCGCCGGCCTTGCGGGTCATGCCGACATGCCACAGCTGCGGCACGATCATGCCGCCGGCGGTGTGCACGGCCTCGGCGACCTTCGCCCAGCCGGCCAGCTGCTCCTCGCCGTGGAACCGCGGAACGCGGTCGCTCTGACCGGCCGACCCGTGGTTCACGTACGTGCCCTCGGTGACGATCAGGCCCACGCCGGCGGCCGCGCGGCGCGCGTAGTACGCGGCCACGTCCTCGCCCGGAACGCCACCCGGCGAGAACTGACGGGTCATGGGCGCCATCACGATGCGGTTGGGGACGGTCAGGCCGTTGAGCGCGATGGGCCGCGAGAGGATCTCGGCCGCGCGGGACGGGGAGGCGGAGACGGACACGGGAGGCTCCTTGCCGAGGTGCTGATGCGCCGGGCGCATGCATACGCATGCTCATGCGCTCCAACCGCTCCGCGGACCACGGCATTCCGTATCGGTCCCGCGCTTCGGTGTGATCCCGGATACGGCCGAGGGCGGCACCCCCTGCTTCCAGGGAGTGCCGCCCTCGGTGGAACGGACCGGGTCCGAGCCTGGTTTCAGGCTCAGAAGTCCATGTCACCGCCCGGCATGCCGCCGCCGGCGGGCGCGGCGGCCTTCTCCGGCTTGTCGGCGATGACGGCCTCGGTGGTCAGGAACAGCGCGGCGATGGAGGCGGCGTTCTGCAGCGCGGAACGGGTCACCTTCGCCGGGTCGATGATGCCTTCCTTGACCAGGTCGACGTACTCGCCGGTCGCGGCGTTCAGGCCGTGGCCCGGGGTCAGGTTGCGCACCTTCTCCACCACGACGCCGCCCTCCAGGCCGGCGTTGACGGCGATCTGCTTCAGCGGGGCCTCGAGTGCCAGCTTGACGGCGGCGGCACCGGTGGCCTCGTCGCCCGTCAGCTCCAGCTTCTCGAAGACCGAGGACGCCTGGATCAGGGCCACGCCACCACCGGCGACGATGCCCTCCTCGACGGCCGCCTTCGCGTTGCGGACGGCGTCCTCGATGCGGTGCTTGCGCTCCTTGAGCTCCACCTCGGTGGCGGCACCGGCCTTGATGACGGCCACGCCGCCGGCCAGCTTCGCCAGGCGCTCCTGCAGCTTCTCGCGGTCGTAGTCGGAGTCGCTGTTCTCGATCTCGGCGCGGATCTGGTTCACGCGGCCCGCGACCTGCTCGGCCGCGCCGGCACCGTCGACGATGGTGGTCTCGTCCTTGGTGATGACGACCTTGCGGGCGCGGCCCAGGAGGTCCAGGGTCGCGTTCTCCAGCTTGAGGCCGACCTCCTCGGAGATGACCTCGCCGCCCGTGAGGATGGCGATGTCGCCGAGCATGGCCTTGCGGCGGTCGCCGAAGCCCGGGGCCTTGACCGCGACGGACTTGAAGGTGCCGCGGATCTTGTTGACGACCAGGGTCGACAGGGCCTCGCCCTCGACGTCCTCGGCGATGATCAGCAGCGGCTTGCCCGACTGCATGACCTTCTCCAGGAGCGGGAGCAGGTCCTTGACGCTGGAGATCTTGGAGTTGGCGATCAGGATGTACGGGTCGTCGAGGACGGCCTCCATACGCTCCATGTCGGTGGCGAAGTACGCCGAGATGTAGCCCTTGTCGAAGCGCATGCCCTCGGTGAGCTCGAGCTCCAGACCGAAGGTCTGCGACTCCTCGACGGTGATGACGCCTTCCTTGCCGACCTTGTCCATGGCCTCGGCGATCAGCTCGCCGATCTGGGTGTCGGCGGCGGAGATGGAGGCCGTGGAGGCGATCTGCTCCTTGGTCTCGACGTCCTTCGCCTGCTCCAGCAGGGCGGCGGAGACGGCCTCGACGGCCTTCTCGATACCGCGCTTGAGGGCCATCGGGTTGGCGCCGGCGGCCACGTTGCGCAGGCCCTCGCGGACCAGCGCCTGGGCGAGCACGGTCGCGGTGGTCGTACCGTCACCGGCGACGTCGTCCGTCTTCTTGGCGACTTCCTTGACCAGCTCGGCGCCGATCTTCTCGTACGGGTCCTCGAGCTCGATCTCCTTGGCGATGGAGACACCGTCGTTGGTGATCGTGGGGGCGCCCCACTTCTTCTCGAGGACGACGTTGCGGCCCTTGGGGCCGAGGGTCACCTTGACGGCGTCCGCGAGCTGGTTCATGCCGCGCTCGAGGCCGCGCCGCGCCTCCTCGTCGAACGCGATGATCTTGGCCATGTGAAGTGGTCCTCCCAGGACTGGGGGTGATTACTTCGGACCGCGCCCGCGCCCGCGACGGACGGCCCCGGCCGGTGGTTCCTTGCCCCACCCGGTCCGTGGCCTCACCGACCCGGTCCATCATTGTCACTCTCACCTTCAGAGTGCTAACGCCAATGATTAGCACTCGACCCCCCCGAGTGCAAGGCGCGCCCGCGAAGCGGGCTCGTTGGGGGGTGGTGGCCGGGAGACGGGTGGGCGCAAGGCGCGCCCGCGAAGCGGGCTCGTTGGGGGGTGGTGGCCGGGAGACGGGTGGGCGCAAGGCGCGCCCGCGAAGCGGGCTCGTTGGGGGGTGGTGGCCGGGCGTCAGGGCGCAGGCGTCAGGCCCGTCCTGTGAGGGGACGGGTCAGGTGGTGGGCACGAGCGGCGGGGACTTGTGCGATTCCGGGCGGCATTCGGGGCCGCGTGGACCGAGGGGCCCGTATCCCGGGTGGGATACGGGCCCCTCGACACGTCGATCAGTTCAGTCGTCGGCGCGTACTTCAGCCGGCCACGCGGACCATGTCGGCCTGCGGACCCTTCTGCCCCTGCGAGATCTCGAACTCGACCCGCTGGCCCTCTTCCAGGGTGCGGTAGCCGTCCATCTGGATGGCGCTGTAGTGGACGAATACATCCGCACCACCGTCGACCGCGATGAAGCCGTACCCCTTCTCCGCGTTGAACCACTTGACGGTGCCCTGAGCCATGCCTAACTCCCCTATTACTGGCCCTTGCACAGATCCACACTTCGCGGATCCGGGTCAGACCTCACCCCCCAACGGTTGGGGGCGTGCGCCGGAACGCGTCGACCGCGGCTGAATGTATCTGTCCAACTGCCGTCTGCAACAGGTCAATCGGACGAGAATTCCGGGCATGACCGGTCGGGAATGTACGAAGAATTCGCCCGACTTCAGGGCAAGTCGGGCCCGACAAAAGGAGCGAATGGCGCAAAAGCACTGCACACTTTGGCTACTTCTTGCCGGATGCACGGCAGGAACTCATGGGCCCCGGCGGGGAAACCGGGAGCGCGTTCCCCAACTGTACCCTGCTCAACCATGGAGAATTGCCCCCTCCGTTTCTCTCACGGAGAGGGCAATTCGATGAACTCTCGGTGTTCACCCTTACCGAGGGTAACGAACACTCCGCCGAGTGACCGTCAGCCGCCCGCGACCGCCGGGATGATGGAGACGCCCGCACCGTCCGGCGTCGCCGTCTCCAGGCCCTGCTCGAAGCGGACGTCGTCGTCGTTCACGTACACGTTGACGAAGCGGCGCAGCTTGCCCTGGTCGTCCAGGACACGGGCCGCGATACCGGTGTGGTTCTTCTCCAGGTCGGCGATGACCTCGGCGAGGTTCGCGCCCTCGGCGGGCACCTCGGCCCGGCCGCCGGTGTAGGTGCGCAGGATGGTGGGGATGCGGACGGTGACGCTCATGGGGTTCGACCTCCGGTCGGAGTACGGAGTACGGCTGGCAGGGGATGGGGCGGGCAGGAGGTCAGGCGAGGCCGGCCTCGCGGAACGAGTCGAGGGTGGGGCGGATGGTAGCGCTCAGACCCGTGCCGGCCACCGCGTCGAGGGTCTTGAGGCCGTCACCCGTGTTGAGGACGACCGTCGACTGCGCCGGGTCGAGGACGCCGTTCTCGATGAGCTTGCGCGTGACGCCGACGGTCACGCCGCCGGCCGTCTCCGCGAAGATGCCCTCGGTGCGGGCGAGCAGCTTGATCGCGTCGACGATCTGCTCGTCGTTCACGTCCTCCACCGCGCCGCCCGTGCGGCGCGCGATGTCGAGGACGTACGGGCCGTCCGCCGGGTTGCCGATCGCCAGCGACTTGGCGATGGTGTCCGGCTTCTGCGGCCGGACGACGTCGTGGCCCGCCTTGAAGGCGACCGACACCGGCGAGCAGCCCTCGGCCTGCGCGCCGAAGATCTTGTACGGCCGGTCCTCGACGAGCCCGAGCCTGATCAGCTCCTGCAGGCCCTTGTCGATCTTCGTGAGCTGCGAGCCGGAGGCGATCGGGACCACGATCTGGTCCGGCAGCCGCCAGCCCAGCTGCTCGGCGATCTCGTACGCCAGGGTCTTGGACCCCTCCGCGTAGTACGGCCGGAGGTTGACGTTGACGAAGCCCCAGCCCTCGCCGGCCGGGTCGCCGATCAGCTCGGAGCAGAAGCGGTTCACGTCGTCGTAGTTGCCCTCGATGCCGACGAGGTCGCCGCCGTACACCGCGGCCATGACGATCTTGCCCTGCTCCAGGTCGTGCGGGATGAAGACGCAGGAACGCAGTCCGGCACGGGCCGCCGCGGCGCCGACCGCGCCCGCGAGGTTGCCGGTGGAGGAGCAGGAGAGGGTGGTGAAGCCGAAGGCCCGCGCCGCCTCCAGCGCCTGGGCGACCACCCGGTCCTTGAAGGAGTGCGTCGGGTTGCCGGAGTCGTCCTTCACATAGAGCCCACCGGTCACGCCCAGCTCGCGCGCCAGGTTGTCGGCCTTGACGAGCTTGGTCCAGCCCGGGTTGAGGTTCGGCTTCTCGGCGACGTCCGCCGGGACCGGCAGCAGCGGCGCGTAGCGCCAGATGTTCGCGGGGCCCGCCTCGATCCGCTTGCGCAGCTCCTCGGTGTCGTAGTCCGAGAAGTCGTAGGCGATCTCCAGCGGGCCGAAACACTCCTCGCAGGCGAAGACCGGGCCGAGCGGCACGCGGTGGCCGCACTCACGGCAGGACAGGGCCGCGGCGGGACCGAGATTCACGGAGTTCGTGGTGTTTGCAACTGTCTGCGCAGCCATGTGAGGCGAGGCCCTTTCTCCTCATCTTCCTCACGACGCATCTCGCCGTGAGACGGATTTGGCACCTTCCCTAGCCGGGAGCCTCGCTGTGATGACGAGTGCCGGCTGGAGGGTTGCCGGGGCTTCATCGGGCCGTGTCCCTCTGCCCCTCTGGATGAGCTGTATGCGGTTGTTTCACTGGTATCGGCAGCGGCGGCCCCGACATGCGATGGTCACCGGCGTTGTTCAAGACTGTAACCGAAGGCCAGCAGAGTTGAGATAGTCGTCCGAACCGCGAGACGGATCACACACCGAGACCCATTCGAAGATCCGCCGATCCCCTTTGACGACCGCCGTCCACCGAACGTACCGTCGTCCGCCGAACGTGAGGAGCCGCAGACTGTGCTGGAAGAAGTCGAGCGCTGGCTGAGCACCCGCTCCTGGTCCGTGACCGACCGTCCGCTCCACCAGATCCTGGCCGCGAAACGCGCCTCGGGCTCCACGGTCAGCGTGGTGCTGCCCGCACTCAACGAGGAGGGGACGGTCGGCGAGATCGTCTCCGTCATCCGCCACGACCTCGTGCAGCAGGCTCCGCTCGTCGACGAGATCGTCGTGGTCGACTCCGGCTCCACGGACCGCACCTCCGAGGTCGCCGCGGCGGCCGGGGCGAGGGTGGTGCACCGCGACGCCATCCTGCCGCGCATCCCGGCGGTGCCCGGCAAGGGGGAGGTGCTGTGGCGCTCCCTCCTCGTGACCGGCGGGGACATCGTCTGCTTCGTCGACGCGGACCTGAAGGAGTTCTCGTCGGACTTCGTCTCCGGGATCGTGGGCCCGCTGCTCACCGAGCCGGGCGTGGACCTCGTGAAGGCGATGTACGACCGGCCGCTGACGCTGCCCGGCGAGGGCTCCTCCGGCACGGCCGCCGCGGGCCAGGGCGGGCGCGTCACGGAGCTGATGGCGCGCCCGTTGCTGAACATGCACTGGCCGCAGCTGGCCGGTTTCGTCCAGCCGCTCGGCGGCGAGTACGCGGCCCGCCGCTCCCTGCTGGAGCGACTCCCGTTCCCGGTCGGCTACGGGGTGGAGCTGGGCATGCTGGTCGACGCCCTGCATCTGGTGGGCCTGGACGCGCTGGCCCAGGTCGACGTGGGCGTGCGCATCCACCGCCACCAGGACGGCCAGGCGCTTGGCCGCATGGCCGCCGCGATCTACCGCACCGCGCAGCTGCGGCTGGCCCGCGGCCATCTGATCCGCCCGTCCCTCACCCAGTTCGAGCGGGGCGCGGACGGCTTCGAGCCGCGTACGTACCGCGTGGACACGGAGGAGCGTCCGCCGATGGCCGAGGTCGAGGAGTACGCGGAACGCAAGGCCGCGTGACCGTGTCCCTCCGGGGGCGCGGGCCGGCGCCGCGCCCCGGCGCCGGTTTCGGCCGTTGTATACGGTTCCGCATACGGCCGAACCGCACGTTTGAGCGTTTTCGGCTCGGGCTAGGTTTCGAGGCATGGCTTCCACGCATGTGGCTTCGCATCACGCTCGCGTCCTCGTCGCGTCCAACCGCGGCCCGGTCTCCTACGCACTGGACGAGACCGGGACGCTCACGGCCCGGCGCGGCGGGGGCGGGCTGGTGTCGGGCCTGTCGGCGATCGGCCCGGAGGCGGACGCGGTGTGGGTGTGCGCGGCGCTGAACGACGGCGACCGCGAGGCCGTACGCCGTACGGGCGGCGCGCTCGATCCGTCGGACACGGGCGGGCAGCGGGTGCGGATGCTCGACATCGCCCCGCAGGTGCACGCGGACGCGTACAACGGCATCGCGAACTCGGTGCTGTGGTTCGTGCACCACATGCTCTACCAGACGCCGCTGGAACCGGTCTTCGACGCGGAATTCCGGCGGCGCTGGGCGTCGTACGAGGCGTACAACCGCGCGTTCGCCCGGGCGCTGGCCCAGGAGGCGGCCCAGGAGGCGGCGGTCCTCATCCAGGACTACCACCTCAGCCTGGCCCCCCGGATGCTGCGCGAACTGCGTCCCGACCTCAGGATCGGCCACTTCTCGCACACGCCGTGGGCGCCGCCCGACTACTTCCGGCTGCTGCCCGACGACATCGCGGCGCAGGTCCTCGGCGGGATCCTGGGCGCGGACCGGGCGGCGTTCCTCACCCGGCGGTGGGCGGACGCGTTCACGGACTGCTGCCACGCGGTCCTCGGCCCCGGCATCCCCTCGGGCACCCGCATCGGCGTCCACGGACTGGGCGCGGACGGGGACTTCCTGCGCAGGCGGGCGCACGAGCCGGACGTGGACGACCGGATGCGCACGCTGCGGGAGCAGATCGGCACGGCGCCCGACGGCAGCGCCCGCAAGGCGATCGTGCGGGTGGACCGCACGGAGCTGTCGAAGAACATCGTGCGGGGGCTGCTGGCCTACGAGGAGCTGCTCCGGTCGCGTCCCGAGTGGCGCGGGCGCGTCGTCCACGTCGCCTTCGCCTACCCCTCCCGCCAGGACCTGGCCGTCTACCGGGAGTACACGGCGGAGGTCCAGCGCGTCGCCCAGGAGATCAACTCGCGTTACGGGACGCCCGGCTGGACCCCGGTGGAACTGCATGTGAAGGACGACTTCGCGCGCTCGCTGGCCGCGTACCGGCTGGCGGACGTGGCCCTGGTGAACCCGATCCGGGACGGTATGAACCTGGTCGCCAAGGAGGTCCCGGTGGTCTCCGACGAGGGCTGCGCGCTGGTGCTGTCGCGGGAGGCGGGTGCGTACGAGGAGCTGGCCGAGGACGCGGTGACGGTGAACCCGTACGACATCCGGGGCACGGCGGCGGCGCTGCACGAGGCCCTGTCGATGCCGGCGGACGAGCGCGCCGAGCGGACGAAGCGGCTGGCCGCGCAGGCCACGGCGCTCCCCCCGGCCCGGTGGTTCCTGGACCAGCTGGCCGCGCTGGACGGGTGAGAGGGGCCGCTTGCGGCCGCCGGCCGGGGGCGGACCGCTGCGCCCCGGCCCGGGGCGGGACCGCTGCGCCCCCGCCAGGGCGCTCGGCTCGTTACCGGGGTGCTTCGGCCAGTCGGTGGTCCAGTGATCTCAGGAGCCGTACGACTCCTGCCGGGCCGTCGACCACCAGGTCCGCGCGGGCGGCCAGTTCCGTGACCTCGTCGCTGCCGCTGCACACCAGCAGGCCGTGGACACCGTCGGAGCGCAGCTTGTCGACGGCGGCGAAGGCGGGGAGGTCCCCGAGGTCGTCACCCGCGTACAGGACGGCCTCGGCGCCCGTCGCGCGGGTCCACTCCAGCAGCGCCTTGCCCTTGTCCATGCCCGGCGGGCGCAGCTCCAGGACGAGCCGTCCCGGTTCCACGACCAGGCCGTGGCGGGTGGCGAGGCCGGCGAGGGGTTCGCGCAGGGCCTCGAAGGCTGCCTGCGGGTCCTCGGCGCGGCGGGTGTGGACGGCGACGGCGAACCCCTTCTCCTCGACGTACGCGCCGCTCCCGGCGCCGGAGCCGGCGAGGACGCCGGGGAGCTCGGCGCGGACCGCGGCGATGCCGGGGTGCGGGGCGGGGGCGGTGACGGTGCCGGTGCGGGCGTCCCAGCGTTCGGCGCCGTAGTGGCCGAGGACGACGAGGCGTTCGAGCCCGGGAACCCCGGCGAAGCCGCCGTAGCGGACGGCGACGTCGGCGGGGCGGCCGGTGACGACCGCGACGGAGGCGACCCGGGGGGCGACGGCGGCGAGGGCGGGGACCGCGTCGGGGTGGGCGCGGGCCCGGTCGGGGTCGGGGACGATCGGGGCGAGCGTCCCGTCGAAGTCGAAGGCGAGGACGGCCCGGTCGGGCCGGGCGAGGATGGCGTCGAGACCGTCACGTCCGGCCGGTGTCGTGGGGGTCGGCAAGGAGTCCGCGTGGCTGCCCATGACACGACCCTATCCGCGGGGGGCCGGGCTCACGCATGGCCCGGGGGCGCACCCCGGTCGCGGTCCGTCAGCGCTCGGCGCGGCGGGAGTCGCGGACGCGGCGGAGGCGGTTGACGGTGACCGGGTCGTGGGCGAGGGCACGGGGGTCGTCGAGGAGGGCGTTGAGCAGCTGGTAGTAGCGGATCGGGGCGAGTCCCAGCTGCTCGCGCACGGCGCGCTCCTTGGCACCCGCCCCGGGGAAGCCGCGCCCCTCCATGGCGAGGATGGCCTTTTCGCGGGCGGTGAGGTCGTCCATGGGGGAACGGTATCCGGCGCCTCGGCTGGCCGACGAGTCCGCGGTGTCGGCCCCGGACGGCACCGGTGGCAGACCCCCGCCCCGCGAGTGGACTAGACCTCTTCAGGGTTCAGGCGCCACACTGTCCTTCGTGAGACATGTCATCGCCCTCGACGTGGGCGGCACCGGGATGAAGGCCGCCCTGGTCGGGGCCGGGGACGCGGCGCCGTCCGGGCCTTCCGGGAGCGGCCCGGACCGGCGGCCGCCACGTCAGGCACCCGGCCTGCCCGTGCTGCACCGGGCGCGCCGGGCGACCGGGCGCGAGCGCGGGCCGGACGCCGTGGTGGAGTCGATCCTCTCCTTCGCCGCCGAGCTGCGGGCCCACGGCGAGCGGCACCTCGGCGAACCCGCGTCCGCGGTCGGCGTCGCCGTCCCCGGCATCGTCGACGCCGACCGCGGCATCGCCCGCTACTCGGCCAACCTCGGCTGGCGCGACGTGCCCCTGCGCGACCTGCTCGGCCGCCGGCTCGGCGGCGTTCCCGTCGCGCTCGGGCACGATGTGCGCACCGGCGGGCTCGCCGAGGGCCGGATCGGCGCGGGCAGGGGAGCGGACCGTTTCCTGTTCGTGCCCCTCGGCACCGGCATCGCGGGCGCCATCGGCATGGGCGGCCGGGTGGAGGCCGGCGCCCACGGCTTCGCGGGGGAGATCGGCCATATCGTCGTACGGCCCGGCGGGACCCCCTGCCCGTGCGGCCAGCGCGGCTGCCTGGAGCGTTACGCGTCGGCCGCCGCTGTCAGCGAGGCATGGGCCGAGGCGTGCGGGGACCCGGGGGCGGACGCCGCGGCCTGCGCGAAGGCCGTCGCGTCCGGTGACCCGAACGCCGTCCGTATCTGGCGGGAGGCCGTGGACGCGCTCGCCGACGGGCTGGTCACCGCGATCACCCTGCTGGACCCCGGCACGCTCATCATCGGCGGCGGGCTGGCCGAGGCGGGGGAAGTGCTGTTCGCACCGCTGCGGGACGCCGTCCGGCGGCGGGTCACCTTCCAGCAGCTCCCCTCGATCGTCCCCGCGGCGCTGGGGGACTCCGCCGGATGCCTGGGCGCTGGGCTCCTCGCCTGGGATCTCCTACACACCACTGACCGTTCGGAGGTAACCGCCTGATGCCCCCTAGCAAGGTTCTCGCCGGTGCCCGGGTGGTACTTCCCACCGGGACCGTGACCGACGGCCGCGTCATCGTCGACGGCACGCGGATCGCGGGCACGGCCCCGCGGGACGCGGAGACCATCGACGTACGCGGGCACTGGCTGGTCCCCGGCTTCGTCGACATGCACAACCACGGGGGCGGCGGCGCCTCCTTCCACGGCACCGCCGAGGAGGTGCTGACGGCCGTCCGCACCCACCGGCTGCACGGCACCACCACCGTCGTCGCCTCGACCGTCACCGCCGACCCGGACTTCCTCACCCGGCAGGCCGGGCTGCTGTCGGAGCTCGCCGAGCAGGGCGACATCGCCGGCGTCCACTTCGAGGGAC
The DNA here is from genome assembly GCF_055632315.1 of Streptomyces sp. PSU-S4-23. NCBI lineage: Bacteria > Bacillati > Actinomycetota > Actinomycetes > Kitasatosporales > Streptomycetaceae > Streptomyces > Streptomyces sp. PSU-S4-23. The sequence goes on from NZ_JBVMUU010000002.1 coordinate 3,988,545, forward strand.
CGTTCATCTCGCCCTGCCGCAAGGGCGCGCACTCCGAGGCGCTGCTGCGCGACCCGGACCCGGCGGAGGTCCGCAAGCTGATCGACGCGGCACGCGGCCAGGCGAAGATGGTCACCCTCGCCACCGAACTGCCCGGCGGCATCGAGTCCGTGCGGCTGCTCGCCGAGCACGGCGTGATCGCGGCGATCGGGCACACGGACGCGACGTACGAGCAGACCGTGGCGGCGATCGACGCGGGCGCCACCGTGGCGACGCATCTCTTCAACGCGATGCCGCAGCTCGGCCACCGCGCGCCGGGCCCCGTCGCCGCGCTTCTGGAGGACGAGCGGATCACCGTCGAGCTGATCGACGACGGCACGCATCTGCACCCGGCCTCCCTCCGGCTGGCGTTCCGTCACGCGGGGGCGGGGCGGGTGGCGTTCATCACGGACGCGATGGACGCGGCCGGTTTCGGCGACGGTCGGTATGTGCTCGGCCCGCTGGAGGTGGAGGTCAGCGAGGGGGTGGCGCGGCTGGTGGAGGGCGGTTCCATCGCGGGATCGACACTCACCCTGGACCGCGCGTTCCAGCGGGCGGTCACGGTCGACGGGCTGCCGGTGGAGGACGTCGTCGCGGCCATCTCGGCCAACCCGGCCAGGCTGCTGGGCCTCTACGACCGCGTGGGCTCCCTGGAGCCCGGCAAGGACGCCGACCTGGTGCTGCTGGACGCCGGTTTCCGCCTCAAGGGCGTGATGCGCCGCGGCGCCTGGGTGGTCGATCCCCAACTGGGATGATTCATCCACTCGTTGGCGTACGGCGGTCGACCCGGGGGACTGGGCCGACCGCCGCCTCGTTTGGCATGATCGAGCCGCCGCACACACCGTCGGCCGAAGCATTCCGGGACGGGGCGTACGCGACCGGCGCAGGTCGCACGGAAGGCGCCGCGACGACTTCGAGGGAGGCCCTCCAGGTGATCCTGACGGTCACACTGAACACCGCTCTCGACATCACCTACCGCGTACGCGCACTGCGGCCGCACACCTCGCACCGGGTGACCGATGTGACCGAACGGCCCGGCGGCAAGGGCCTGAACGTGGCCCGGGTGCTCGCCGCCCTCGGCCACACGGTGACCGCCGCGGGCTTCGCGGGCGGTGCGACGGGCCGCTCCCTGCGGGACCAGCTCGCCGGCACGCCCGGCGTCCAGGACGCGCTCGTCACCATCGGCGGCGCCACCCGGCGCACCATCGCGGTGGTCGACGAGACGACCGGTGACACCACCCAGCTCAACGAGCCGGGTCCGGCGATCGCTCCCGCCGAGTGGTCGGCGTTCCTCGCGGGGTACGAGGACCTGGTGGGCTCCGCCTCCGCGGTGGCCCTGTGCGGCAGCCTGCCGCCGGGGGTACCGGTGGGCGCGTACGCCCGGCTGGTGCGGACCGCCCGGGCCGCGGGCGTACCCGTCCTGCTGGACACGAGCGGCGAGCCGCTGCGCCGCGGGGTGGCCGCACGCCCGGACATCGTCAAGCCGAACGCCGACGAGCTGGCCGAACTCACCGGCTCCCACGAGCCGTTGCAGGCCACCCGGGACGCCCGCCGGCGCGGGGCGCACACGGTGGTCGCGTCACTGGGCGCGGAGGGCCTGCTCGCCGTGGACGCGGAGGACCGCTGGCGGGCCGTGCCGCCGCGCCGGGTCCAGGGCAATCCGACGGGCGCGGGCGACTCGGCGGTCGCGGGTCTGCTGTCGGGCCTGGTGGAGCGGCTGCCGTGGCCGGGACGTCTGGCCCGGGCGGTCGCCCTGTCCGCGGCGACCGTCGTGGCGCCCGTGGCGGGAGAGTTCGACCGCCGGACCTATGAGGAGCTGGTGGACCAGGTGACGGTGACCCGCGGGGCGACGGCCGCGTAGCCGGTGGGCCCCGGCCCCTTAGTTGCTCCAGCCCTTCGTCAGCCAGAACTGGTCGAGGTAGGCGTTGCACTGGTTCCCCTGCTCGCAGGAGACCCTGATGGTGTTGGTGCCCTTGTTGAGCTGGATGTAGTTGTACGTCTTCGTCCAGCCCTTCTCCCAGTCGCCCTGGGGCGCCTGCGCCCAGTTCTTCAGGGACATGGGGGTGGTCTGCGGCGTGCCGTTGACCGTGAGGGTGGCCGTGGCGTCGACGCCGGGCACGCCGTAGCCGGTGTGCAGCGTGTACTTGCCGGTCGAGGGCACGTCCACGCTCCAGTTCACGGCTGCCCCGACGTTGTTGAAGCCCGCGATGTAGACACCGCCGTCGGCCTTGGCGCCCTTGACGTCGGAGGCGGTGGCGGCGGTGCCCTCCAGGCGCAGCGCCTTCGCGTCGATGGCCGGAAGCTTGGTGTCGTCCGTCGACTGCTGGGTGGAGGAGCCGCTCGGGGACGTGCTCTGGCCGGCCGAGGGGCTGGAGCCCGCCTGGCCGCCGGAGTTCCCGTCGTTCCCGTCGTCTCCCAGCATGGCGATGCCGATGCCGATCACGACCGCGGCGACCACCGCGATCGCGCCGATCAGCAGGCCCCTGGTGTTGGGGCCCCGGCCTCGCCCGCCGCCCCCGCCGACCGGCGCCTGCCGGGATGGGGGTGCCCCCTGTCCGAGCGAAGCCGAGGACCTGGGGGAGGGCGCGCCGCCCGGCACGGTCTCGGGGGCGGCGTAGTGCGCATTGGGCTGCCCGTAGGTGCCCTGGCCGTACGCCCCCTGCTGCGGCACCTGGCCGTAGGCGGCCGTCTGGGCCTGCGGCTGCGGCTGGCCGTACTGGCGTTCACCGACGGCGCGCACTCTGTTGACGGAGCCCGGGTAGCCGTAGCCGCCGGTGGGCGGCTGGGCGCCGTTGGCCTGACCGTCGGCGTAGAGGTAGCCGAACGGGTCGTCGTCCTCGGGCGTGCTCGCGCCGTTGTTGCCGGGCGTCATCCCTAGGTACTCCTCAGCAGGTGCGGGTCATATGTGTACGTGGCTGAGTCGCGAGCCTACCTGCTTCCGGCGGCCCGGACGGGTGTTCTTCCCATCACCCTCACGCTGACCTGGGACTTACCCGGCGCGCCGATGCTGTTTGGGACGAGACCGTTTCTCTACGTACATCCGCTCGTCAGCCGATTTCAGCACTTCGTCCGCCGTCATGCCGCAGTGGGCCCAGCCGATGCCGAAGCTGGCGCCGACCCGCATGGCGCGGCCGTCGACCCGGATCGGCTGGATGATCTCGTTGCGCAGGCGCACCGCGAGGTCCTGGGCGTCGGCCTTGCCGAGCCCGTCGGCGAGCACGACGAACTCGTCACCGCCGAGCCGGGCGACGGTGTCCCCGTCGCGCACGCCGCGGGTGAGCCGCCGGGCGACCTCGATGAGGACGGCGTCACCCGCGTTGTGCCCGAACCGGTCGTTGATCGACTTGAAGCCGTCGAGGTCGCAGAAGAGCACCGCGAGCCCCTTGGTGCCGTCGTCGATGCCGCTCTCGGGCGCGACCGTGTGCACATGGTGGTCGAAGGCGTCGTACGGTCCCGGCCCGGCGTGGAAGTCGAAGGCGTGCCCGCCGCCGAACACCGCCGGATGGCCCGCCCCGTGCCCGTCGTAGGCGGCGTCGAGGGAGTCGGCCGCGCCCGGCGGCAGGGAGTGGGGACGCTGGCAGAGGCGGGCGGACAGCCGGGAGCGCAGCTCGGCGGAGTTCGGCAGTCCGGTGAGCGAGTCGTGGGAGGCCCGGTGGGCGAGCTGCAGCTCGCGGCGCTTGCGCTCCTCGATGTCCTCGACGTGGGTGAGCAGGAAGCGGGGTCCGTCGGCGGCGTCGGCGACCACGGAGTTGCGCAGGGACACCCAGACGTACGTGCCGTCCCGGCGCCCGAGCCTCAGCTCCGCACGCCCGCCCTCGGCGGAGGTCCGCAGCAGTGTGCCGATGTCCTCGGGGTGGACGAGATCGGAGAACGAGTAGCGGCGCATGGCGGAGGCGGGCCGGCCCAGCAGGCGGCACAGCGCGTCGTTGGTCCGCAGGATGCGCCCGTGCTGGTCGCCGCCCATCTCGGCGATGGCCATGCCGGAGGGCGCGTACTCGAATGCCTGCCGGAAGGACTCCTCGCTGGCGCGCAGGGCCTGCTGCTCCCGCTCCAGCCGGACGAGCGCCCGCTGCATGTTGGCCCTCAGCCGGGCGTTGCTGATGGCGATGGCGGCCTGGAAGGCGTACATCTGGAGGGCCTCGCGCCCCCACGCGCCCGGCCGCCGCCCGTTGCGCGGGCGGTCCACGGAGATGACCCCGATCAGCTCGCCGCCGACGCCGCCCTGCACGGCGGGCGTGTACATGGGGGCGAAGAGGCGGTCGGAGGGGTGCCACTCGTCCTCGAAGCGGGGCTCGGGGCCGTCGGTGTACCACTGCGGCACATCGTCGTCGTCGAGGACCCAGCCCTCGGTGTGGGATATGAACCGCAGGTCACCCCACGCCTCGCCCATGGTCAGCCGGCGCTCCCAGGCGGCGCGGGAGCCGACCCGGCCGGTGATCAGCGCCTCGGCGGCGGAGTTCCCGGCGAACGCGGCGACGACGAGGTCGCCGTCCGGGCGTACGAGGTTGACGGCGGCGAGCTCGTACCCGAGGCCGTTGACGATGCCGTCGGCGACGGTCTGCAGCGTGTCCGCCAGGCTGCGGGCGGTGTTCATGTCCGCCATCACCTGGTGCAGCTGCCGCAGAGTCGTGAGGCGGACATACGGCTCCGACTCGGTCTCCATTCGCCCTCCCCTCGAGGTCTCGCAGCAACTCCAGGGACGCGTCGCCGTACTACGGTTTCCGCCGGTTTTCCTCGGTACGCTACGGGGCGCACTCCGGAGCGAGCGTCGTGCAGCGTCCCCGCCACTGAATCACAGCGCGCTGCCCACTAGGTACACAGGGTCAACAAAATACGGCCCCTGTGACTCAAGTCACAGCGAAACATGAACAATTGAGTAGGGATTCCGCGTTTTCCCGGTGCCTTTACCGAAGGCAATTCGGAAGTTGTGCAGACGCCGTGATCATACGCGCCAAGTAACGGGCGGATGCACCGAGTTGGTTTCCACGGACCCTACCGCGAGGCCCGGCCCGGCACGGCGCGGGGTCCGCCGCTGGTCCTAGGTCACGGTTCGGACCTGGGGCCGATGTGGGCACCCGCGGGCGCCGACTAGCGTTCTGGCGTGCTCAAGACTCCCCCTGCCCCGTCCGTGCCCGCCGCCCCGCCCGCCTCCGGGCATGCTGAGGGGGTGAGCAACGACGAGTTCCGCGCCGCCATGTCCCGGCTGGCCGCCGGTGTGGTCCTGGTGACCACGCACGAGCCGGCCCTGGACCCGGAAGGGCCGGGCGGTGAGGACGTCGGCATGACGGCGACCGCCTTCCTGTCGGTGTCCCTGGACCCGCCCCTGGTCCTGGTCAGCCTGCGCGAGGGCGCCCGCATGGACGACCTGCTCGCCGAGCAGCCCCTGTGGGCCGTCTCCGTGCTCGCGGAGAGCCAGCGGCACATCGCGGGCCGCTTCGCCATGAGGGGCCGCGTCAGCGACCGGCTCCTGTTCGAGGACATCCCCTACGTCCACGGCGAGGTCAGCGGCGCCCCCCTGGTCCGCGGCGCCCTGGCCACCCTGGAGTGCCGCACGGAACAACGCGTGCCCGCCGGCGACCACACCCTGGTCATCGGCCGCGTCCTGACGGCCCACCTGCCCAGCGCCGACGGCGGCCCCCTGCTGTACTTCCGGGGCCGCTACCGCCACCTGGGCTGAGCACCGGGCGCGCGCCCCGAGGGGCGCGGGGCCGACACACCCCTTCGGCTCCGCCGCGCAGGCGCAGACGGAGCCGGCGCGCGCTGCTCGCCGTGCCGGAGACGCCGGCCCCCGCGGAGCGGCTCGCGTTCGCGCCGCACAAGTTGTTCGCGGTGCCGTTCGAGGGGGTCGCGGCCGTCCCGGTCCGCACGCCGGCCGCGGACCGCCGCCCGTGCCCGGCGCCGGGTCCGGGGCGGTCCGCCCGCGCCCGGGGCGGACCTCGCGGTCCTCGGCCCGGACGCGGTGGCCACGGCGAGCGAGCCGGGCATGCGGTGGCGACGGCGCGCGGACGGGCGCGGTGGCTCTCCGGCCGCCGGGCGGGGAATTCGGTTTCCGCGCGCGGCCCGCGCCGCCGCCGTGCCTTTCGCCGTTCCCTTTGTCCCGCGGCGTTTCGCCCGCCGTACGGCCCCTCGTATCCCCCGGTATCCCCGTCGTCCGCCCTGTCGTCCGCCCCGTCGTCCGCCCGTCTTATGCCGGGCCGTATCCGCGGCCGTATCCGCAGTCGCATACGCGGTCGTATACGCGGTCGTATACGCGGTCATATGCCGCACCGTTCCCTGCCGGGAATTCGCTCGCGCCCGTCCGCGCATGTACTCGGCGCCGTCCGTCAGGGGCCTGACGGACGGCGCCGGGGAGATGTGACGGGAGAACGCGCCGGCCCGCGCCGGCTAGTGCCAGTCGCGCCCCGAGCGCCCCCGCTTGGTCTCCGAGCGCTGCTTCTTCTCCCGCAGCCGGCGCTCATTGATCCCGCGGGGGATGCGGGTCGCCCTGCGGGGCTTCGGCGGCGGCGCCGTCGCCTCGGCGAGCAGGGAGGCGAGGCGCACGGCGGCGGCCTCGCGGTTGCGCCACTGCGAACGGTGCTCGGAGGCGCGGACGGTGACGACGCCGTCGACGAGCCTGCCGGCGAGCCGCTGCAGGGCCCGCTGCTTCCACACCGGGGGAAGTGCCTGCGTCCTGGCCAGGTCGAAGCGCAACTCGACCTGGGTGTCGCTGGTGTTGACGTGCTGCCCGCCGGGCCCCGACGACCGCGAGAAACGCCACATGAGCTCGGCCTCGGGGAGCGAGACGGAGCCACGGACGACGTAGGGACCGGACATGCCTCCATGGTCGCGCGCTGTCCGGTTCACGTCACCCCGTTTTCGGGTGGCCCGGGCCATTTGGGTAAAGAAAGTAAAGAGATCCGGAACCGCGGGGACCCCCCTCGACGTTGGTAGGGGTAGCTGTAGCTTCGTGCCCGTACGAAGCCCGTAAGTACCGCACCGCGCACGCGGACGAGGGAAGGGACTCCCAACAATGGCTGTAAGCCTGTCCAAGGGCGGCAACGTCTCGCTCACCAAGGAGGCGCCGGGCCTGACCGCCGTCACCGTGGGCCTCGGCTGGGACGTCCGCACCACCACCGGCACGGACTTCGACCTCGACGCGTCCGCGATCGCGGTCACCGTCCAGGGCAAGGTCTACTCGGACCAGCACTTCGTCTTCTTCAACAACAAGCAGACCCCGGACAACACGATCGTCCACACCGGTGACAACCGCACGGGCGAGGGCGCGGGCGACGACGAGGCGATCAACGTCAACCTGGCCGGCCTCCCGGCCGACATCGACAAGGTCGTCTTCCCCGTCTCCATCTACGACGCCGAGTCCCGCTCGCAGAACTTCGGCCAGGTGCGCAACGCGTACATCCGCATCGTCAACCAGGCCGGCGGCCAGGAGATCGCGCGCTACGACCTGTCGGAGGACGCCGCCACGGAGACGGCCATGATCTTCGGCGAGCTGTACCGCAACGGCGCGGAGTGGAAGTTCCGTGCCGTCGGCCAGGGTTACGCCTCGGGCCTGTCCGGCATCGCCCAGGACTTCGGCGTCGGCGTCTGAGCGCCCGGCGACGCCCGCACGGCCGTACGGCCGCGGGTCCGTACGTCGTGACACCCCCGGCAGCGGTGCGCGTGGCCGGGGGTGTCCGCGTATTCCCGGGCCGCGGGGCCCGTCCCGCGCTACGTTGCCCCCCGTGATCCTCCACCCCCTCCCCCGCACTCCCGGCCGCGCCGTCCCGGCACCGCTGCTGGCCGAGCTCGCCTCGCTCCACGCCTCCAACCGCGACTACCACACCCTCAGCGGCGACTTCCCGGACCCGGACGACATCCGGCCCGAGCAGGTGGCGGCCGCGCTGGCCGAGGAGACGGCGAACCCGGACGTCGAGGTGCTGGCGGCCCGCAGCGACGGGAAGCTCGTCGGGGTCGCCGTCACCCTCGCCCGCCATCCCGACCCGGCCGACCCGGACCCGTGGATCGGGCTGCTGATGGTGGACGCGGGCATGCAGGGGCAGGGCCACGGCCGCCGGCTGGCGTCACTCGTCGAGGACCGCCTGCGTGCCGCCGGCCACACCGCCGTGCGCCTCGCCGTCCTCGACGGCAACCCGGGCGGCCTCGCCTTCTGGACCGCGCTCGGCTACTCGGCCCTCGGACGGCGCAAGGACCTCCAGCGGGGGCGGCCCTGCACCGTGCTGCGCAAGGCGCTGGAGGAGCGGCCCGCGAACGGGGGGCCGGCCGGGGCGTGACACCATCGCCCCGTGCTCGACATCGGCTACGCCCTCTCCCTCCGCTTCCCGGACCCCCCGCAGACCGACTACCGCCGCGCGGACGTCCACGCCCTGCGGCACGACCTGTTCTGCGGTGACGTCTATCTGGCCGACACCGAGGCGGACCGGGAGCTGTCCACAGCCTGGGGATGGGTGCCGGTGCTTGACTTCGCGTGGGCGCTGTGCGACATCGTCGAGCGACTCGACCGCGACCCCCTCGGCAGCCGCGCCGCCGGCCCGCTCCGCGCCGAACTGGACTTCACCGAGTCCACCGACCGCCTGCTCTTCGAGCGCCGCTTCGGCTGGGTGGAGATCGCGGCACAGTGGCTGCCTGCCGAACCGCCGCTGACCTTCTCGCACGCCGAACTGCGCCGCGAGGCACGCGACTTCCTGCACGATCTGATCGCCGACCTCACGGACCTCCACGAGGACCTCGCGGAGAACCCCGCGATCTGGACCCTCCAGGCCCGCTTCCCCCGCGTCGGCTGACCGGCTGCGCACGGCCTGGTCACCGGGCTCCCCCGACGGCGGGGACCGGCGTCGCCGGGTGCGGCATCACGGCTCCAGCACCACCTTTCCCACGGTGCGCCGGCTCTCCAGGGCCCGCCGTCGCGCAGTCCCCGGCCCGGTGCAGCAAGGTTGAGGCCAAGGCCGCGCGACGGCGTCGGAGGGGATCGGGCGGGGCGGATCGGGCCGCTGTCAGTGGCGGGGTGCAGCATGGGGGCATGGCGCGCAGGAGACAGGTGGTGAAGCCGGCGCGGCGGCCGGAGGTTCGGCTGCCGGAGCTGGTCGCTTTCGAGGACGGGGGGCTGGTGCCCGACGGGGACTACGACGGGCTGGAGTTCCGGGACAGGGACCTCGCCGGGCAGGACGGCGGGGGCGCCCGGTTCATGGACTGCGCGCTGACGGGCTGTGCGCTGGACGAGACCCGGCTGCACCACGCCCGGATGCTGGACTCGGTCCTCACGGGCATACGGGGCGTGGGCACGGACCTGGCCGAGGCGACCCTGCGCGATGTGGAACTGGTGGACGCCCGGCTCGGCGGGGTGCGGCTGCACGGGGCCGTGCTGGAGCGGGTGCTGGTGCGCGGCGGCAAGATCGACTATCTGAATCTGCGCGGGGCGCGCCTCACCGACGTCGTCTTCGAGGGCTGTGTCCTGGTCGAGCCGGACTTCGGGGGCGCCCGGCTGGAGCGGGTCGAGTTCACGGGCTGCGTCCTGAAGGGGGCCGACCTCACGGGGGCGGCCCTGCGGGACGTGGACCTGCGCCGCGCGGCGGAGCTGGACCTGGCCCGCGGTGTGGACCGCCTGTCCGGCGCGGTGATCAGCCACGCCCAGCTCCTGGACCTGGCGCCCGTGCTGGCGGCGGAGCTGGGGCTGCGGGTGGCGGAGGCCGACTGACGCGGTGCGGTGCGGTCCGGGCCGTCTCCGGGCGGGTCAGCGGAAGGCGGCCTGACCGGTGAGGGCCTGGCCGATGACCAGGGTGTGCATCTCGGGTGTGCCCTCGTACGTCAGGACCGACTCCAGGTTGTTCATGTGCCGGATCACCGGGTACTCCAGGGAGATCCCGTTGGCACCGAGGATCGTCCGCGCCGTGCGGCAGATCTCCAGCGCCTTGGTGACGTTGTTGAGCTTGCCCAGGCTCACCTGCTCGGGGCGCAGCCCGACGGTGTCCTTGCGGCGGCCCAGGTGCAGCGCGAGCAGGGTGCCGTTGGTGAGTTCCACCGCCATCTGGGCCAGCTTCGCCTGCGTCAGCTGGAAGCCGCCGATGGGCCGACCGAACTGGGAACGCTCCCCGGCGTAGGCGAGCGCGGCACGGAAGGCGCTGCGGGCCGCGCCCATCGAGCCCCACAGGATCCCGTACCGCGCCTCGTTGAGGCAGGACAGCGGGCCGCGCAGGCCCCGCACCTCCGGCAGGGCGGCCGACGCGGGCAGGCGCACCGACTCCAGGACGAGTTCGCTGGTGACCGAGGCCCGCAGGGACATCTTGTGCTTGATGGCGCGGGCGGTGAAGCCCGGGGTGTCGGTGGGGACCACGAAGCCCCGCACACCCTCGTCGGTCCCCGCCCAGACGACCGCGACCTGGGCCACGGAACCGTTGGTGATCCACATCTTGGTGCCGTCGAGCACCCAGTCGCCGCCGTCCCTGCGGGCGCGGGTGCGCATCGAGCCGGGGTCGGAGCCGTGGTCGGGTTCGGTCAGGCCGAAGCAGCCGATGGCGTCGCCCGAGGCCATCCGCGGCAGCCACTCCCGCTTCTGCTCCTCGCTGCCGTGCCGCCAGATCGCGTACATCGCCAGTGAGCCCTGGACGCTGACCAGGGATCGGATGCCGGAGTCGCTGGCCTCCAGCTCCAGGCACGCCAGGCCGTAGTCGACCGCGCTCATCCCGGGGCAGCCGTAGCCCTCCAGGTGCATGCCGAGCAGCCCCAGCGTGCCGAGTTCCCTGGCGAGTTCACGGATCGCCGGCAGGTCGCCGGACTCGAACCACTCCGCGATGTACGGGTCGACCGCGCGGTCGCACACCTGGCGGACGGCCGCCCGGACCGCCTTCTCCTCGGGGCTGAGCAGGTCGTCGATACCGGCCAGGTCCAGCGGATCGGCCTTGGGGGCGGGGGTCTTCGTGCTCATCGGGGCACCTCTCGTGAGGGATGGGGCAGGGGAGGGGACTGCGGGTCGGCCAGCCAGGCGCGGACGCGTTCGCCGTCCGCGCCCAGGCCCGGCGGTGGTGTGGCCGGGCAGACCATGGCGGTGGAGTAGGCCGCCGGGTGCCGCGGCGCGGCCGTACCGCCGCCGGCCGGCGCCGTGGTGGGGTCCAGGCCCAGCCGCTCGGCCAGCGCGAAGCCGTCGGCGACGGTGCCGACCCGGCCGGCCGGCACCGCCGCGGCGGTCAGGCGTTCCTGCCACACGGCGCAGTCCTGCGCGGCCAGCGGCTCCTCCAGCGCGGCGACCAGCGCCTCGCGGTGGGCGACCCTGGCCGCGTTGGTGGCGAACCGCTCGTCCGCCGCCAGGCCGGGCGCGCCGAGCACCGCAGCCATCCGCGCGAACTGGCCGTCGTTGCCGCAGGCCACGGCGAGCAGCCCGTCACGGCAGCGCAGCGTCTCGTACGGGGCGATCGACGGGTGGCGGTTTCCCATCCGGCCGGGCGGGCGGCCCGTCTCCAGGAACGACTGGGCCTGGTTGACCAGGGCGCCCAGCAGGCTGGACAGCAGGTTGACCTCCACCCGGCAGCCGCGCCCGGTGCGGGCCCGGCCCGCCAGGGCGGCCAGCACGCCGACGGTGGCGTCCTTGCCGGTGAGCACGTCCACGAGGGCGACACCCGCCTTGGTGGGCTCGCCGTCGGCATCGCCGGTGATGCTCATCAGACCGCCGACCGCCTGCACCACGAAGTCGTAGCCGAGCAGATCGGCGCCCGCGCCGGCGCCGAATCCGGTGACCGAGCAGTAGACGACCCCGGGATTGCCGGCCGACACCTGGTCGTAGCCGAGGCCGTGCCGGTCGAGGGCGCCCGGTCTGAAGTTCTCCACCAGCACGTCGGCGCGCCGGGCCAGTTCCCGGGCCAGGGCCAGGTCGCCGCTGTCGGACAGGTCGAGGGCGACGCTGAGCTTGGAGCGGTTGACGCTCTCGAAGTACGTGGTGGAGGTGGCCGACCACGGTGGGCCCCAGGACCGGGTGTCGTCCCCGGCACCGGGACGCTCCACCTTGACGACGGTGGCGCCGAGATCGGCCAGCGTCATCGTGCACAGCGGGCCGGCCAGCACCCGGCTGAAGTCGGCGACGAGGATCCCCTCCAGGGGCCCGCCGCTCATCGCGCACCCCCTCCGGGGTTCGTTCCGGTGCTCGCGGTCCTCATTCCGGGGCTCCTTCCAGGAGACCGCCGACCCGGCGCGGCGGCCGCCGCGGGTTGGTGTCGGGCAAGCGTTCGGGGAGCGCGGTCCCCGGCACGTCCTGGAACGCCGCCGGCCGGGTGGAGCGGTCCAGGGCCGCGGCGCCCACGCCGGTGCGGCGGCGGGCGGCGGCCGTCCGGCGCTGCCCGGGCCGGGCCACGGCAGCGGCGGGGTGGGGAGCGTGGGGGCCGGGAGAGCGCGTGAGTGGGGCGGTGCCGGGAGTCACGGGGGTCCTTCCGAAGGCCGGAGACCGGGGGTGCGTGGGCCGCATCGTAGGCAGCGAAGGGCCGCCAGGACTTTGGATGATCCGACCGATTCCACGGAGACCTCGTGCAGAATGCACGAAGTCGTTCCCTTCAGGGAGGAAGGCGGGGAGGAAGAACGTGCCCACCCTCGACGTCCTGGTGCGTGCCCTCGGCGACGACCTGGCCCCGGTTCCCCCGTCCGTCCCCGTGCCGCGCCGCGAGGTGACCGGTGTCCATGTCAGCGAGCTGACCGACCCCACCCCGTACCTCTCCGGCGGCGAACTCCTGCTCACCACCGGCATGGGCCTCACCGGCCAGACCGCCCAGGCCCGCGCCTACGCCGCCCGGCTGGCACGGCACGGCATCACGGGCCTCGGCCTCGGCCTCGGCCCGGTGTACACCGCCGTGCCCGACGCCCTGACCGAGGCGTGCGCCGCGGCCGGGCTGCCGCTGCTGAGCGTGCCCGGCCCGACCCCGTTCCTGGTGGTCGCCCGCACCTACTGGTCGCTGCTGGCCGCCGCCGGCCAGGAGGAACTCACCGCCGCCCTCGGCGCCCACCGCGACCTGGTCAGGGCCGCGGCCGGGCCGACCCCGGTGACGGCCGTCGTCCGCATCCTGGCCGCCGCGGTCGAGGGCTGGGCCGCCCGGCTCGGACCGGCGGGCGAGGTGCTGGAGGTCTGGCCGCGCCGCCGCCGCGCCCACGCCCGCCAGATCGCCGCGGAGGTCGCCCGGCTGCGCGTCGCGGGCCCTCATTCCTCGGCGACCTTCCCCCTCGGCGACGAGGACGTGGTGCTGCACCCGCTGGCGGGGCACGGACGGCTCAGCGGGTTCGTGGCCACCGGCTGCCCCCGCCCCATGCGGCCGGCCGACCGGCAGCTGGTGCTGACCGCCTGCGCGCTGCTGGCGCTGCAGAGCGAGCAGCAGCGCCGCGGGGTCGCCGCGTCCCGGGCCTCCCGCGCCTGCGTGGCACGGCTGCTGCTGGCCGGCCACGTCGACGCGGCCCGCTCACTCGCCGCGGACCTGGGTCTGGGCGTGCCTCCGAGGCGGGTGCGCCTCCTGTGCCTGGCCGGGCCGGCCGGCGCCGCCGACGACGACGTCCTGGACGCACTGGAGGCGGCCGTCGCCTCGCCCCCTCGCGAGCTGATCGCCCTGTCGGAGGCCGGGGAGGTGTGGGCGCTGCTCGACCCGGCGGACGTGCCCGCCGTCCTGGACGCGGCCCGCGGCCTCACCACCGGGCAGCCCCTGGGGGCGAGGGCGCTGCTGGGCGCGGAGACCGGCCTGCCCGGCCTGCACCACCAGCCGGCCGCGCTGCGCCGCGCCCTCGCGGCGCAGCCCCCGGGCACCGTGCGGGACATGGGCGCGGACGGGGCGCGGGCGCTCGCCGCCGCACCCTCGCTGGAGCCCTTGCTCTCCTACCGCCGTGCGGATCTCGTGCCCGCCGTGGCCGCCTATCTGCGCCACCGCGGCCAGTGGGAACGGGCCGCCGCCGATCTCGGCGTGCACCGCAACACCCTGCGCCACCGGATCGGCACGGCGGCCCGGCTGCTCGGCGCCGACCTGGACGACCCGGACGTCGCCAGCCGCACCTGGCTGGCGATGCGTGAGCGCGGTCTGGCGTGACGCCCGGCCGCGGCGGGCCCGGTCGCGGCGGGCCCGGTCGCCCGGTGGAGCGGGCCGGCTACTTCTGGGCCCCCAGCCGCGCCAGCGCCCCGTCCGTCAGCCGGTACACGGTCCACTCGTCCTGCGGGCGGGCGCCCAGCCCCTCGTAGAAGCCGATCGCCGGGCGGTTCCAGTCCAGCACCGACCACTCCAGGCGCTCGTAGCCGCGTGCGACGCAGAGGCGGGCCAGTTCGGTGAGCAGCGCCTTGCCGTGGCCGGCGCCGCGGGCCTGCGGGCGGACGTAGAGGTCCTCCAGGTAGATGCCGTGCACGCCCCGCCAGGTGGAGAAGTTCAGGAACCACAGCGCGAAGCCGACGACCTCTCCGCCGTCGTCCTCCGCGATGTGCGCGAACGCCGCCGGGCGGTCGCCGAACAGCGCCTCCGTGAGCTGCTCCCGGGTCGCGCGCGCTTCGTCGGCCGCCTTCTCGTACTCCGCGAGTTCGCGGATCAGGGCGTGGATGAGGGGGACGTCGGCCGGGGTCGCGGTGCGAATCATGCGCGCAGTGTCACACAGGAGGGGCGGGGCCTGAGCCCCGCCCCTCACCTCGTGCGGCGGCGGCCGCTCAGTGCAGGCGGCGTGGGTCGATCGCCCAGATGCCGCGCCCGTGCGTCGCCGCGTACAGCCGGCCGTCGGGGCCGGTGCGCAGCTGGAGGACCGCCGTGGTCGGCAGGTTCTCCCCCGCCACCTCCCAGCCCGGCGATCCCGCCGGGCGGACCAGGACGCCGAGGTCCGTGCCGAGCACCACGGTGCCGTTCTTCAGCAGCGCCACGGAGTTCGCGGGCACGTCCGGCAGGTTCCCGGAGACGTCCTTCCAGGTCTCGCCGCCGTCCCGGGTCTCGAAGAGATGCCCGACGCCCGCGCCCGGGCCCTCCGTCCACTTGCGCGAGAAGCCGTTGACGGCGAGCAGCACGTGGTTCGAGTCCGCCGGGTCGATCGCCAGGCCGGAGAGGTAGCGGTTGGGGACGGTCCCGTCGACGGGCAGGTCCAGCTGGTGCCAGCCGGTGCCGTCCGCGTTGCCGACCGCGATGCCGCGGGTGAAGCCCTGGTTGTTGCAGGGCCCGCACCAGGCGGCGTACACCCTGCCGCCGGAGGAGGCGACGGCGGTCGCGGTGTGGCCCGCGCCGAGGTCGTAGGCCCCGGACCACTCGCTGCCGCTGCGGATCGCCCACCCCTTGGTGTTGATCCACACGTGCCGGCCGCCCGCGACCCAGGTGTCCGGGTTCTTGATGTCGGCATTGAGCGGTGCGATGAAGCGGGCCTCACCGGTGGCGTTGTCGGGCGGCGCGACCGAGTAGCTGGTCGCCTTCGACGGGTCGTCGACCCAGCTGCCGTCGTTGACGGCGCAGTTCTGCGTGACCGACACCGCCAGGTAGACGTACTCCGCGGCGACGTTGCACCCGTTGGCCGGGTCCACGATCGTGTCGCCGCCGTCGCCGCCGAAGTTGGAGCCCATCACCCGGTCGCCGGGACGGAGGATCGACTGCCCGTTGTCCTGCAGACCGCCGCTGACCGCGACGCCGCGCGCCGCGCGGTCGATGCCGACGCCGACCGAGTAGTACTGCAGCGCGTCCATCGTGCCGTCGTTCAGGGACGTCCAGTCCGTGGCGTGGCCGTCGGCGTTCGCGGAGCCGTCCACCGGCCGCCGGAACACGCCGCCGTCGTCGCCGACCACGACGTACGGCTTGCCGTTGCTGCTGCCGATCGCCACCGAGTGCTGGTCGGGGTGCGTGGTGGCCGGGCAGTCGCCGCTCTGCTTGGCGGGGTCGATGGACCAGCAGGGGAAGCCGAAGTTCCAGTAGGGGCCGGGGGCGGTCCAGTTCTTGCCGCCGTCCTTGGTCTCGAAGACCTCCTCCAGGCCCGCGTACACATGGTCGGGGTTCTTCGGGTCGACGGTGAGGAACTGGTCGTACCACGCCTGGACGCCGGGCTGGTAGCCGTCACCGGTCAGCGCCGAACCGGAGTCGCGCAGCTGCGTGTAGTCGGCGATCCTCGTCCACGGGCCGGTCGGGGAACCGGACTTGGAGACGAAGATGCCCGCGAGCCCGCTGTCCGGGTTGGACGCCATCATCGCCGGCGACTGGTCGATGGCGTAGTAGCGCGAGCCGTCCGCGCTGCGCGCGAAGGTCACGTTGCCCACGTTGTCGCTGTCGCTGGGCAGGTCCCCGAGCCCGGTCAGCCGCTCCCAGCCGTGGGCGCCCTCGGTGTAGAAGCCGTTGTAGGTGTCGCCGCTGCGCCAGCCGGCCGCGAGCACGACCTTGTGCGGGTCCTTGGGGTCGATCGCGATGTCGCTGGTGATGTTCTTGTAGGGGGCCGACGGGTCGCTCGCCTTCGCGCCGCCCGGCAGATAGTCGGGGTTGGGGGCGAACTGAAGCTTCCACGGGCCCTTCAGGGTCGTCGTGGAGTGGCTCCACACGCCGCGCGTGGTCGCCGCCCACACCGTGTCGCCGCCGAACCGGAGCGCATTGATGGAGGTCGACTCCAGCTCGTCGCCGCCGACCCTGTCGCGCTCGGAGAACCGGCCGTGGCGCGGGTCCTTGAGGACGTAGACACCGGTGCCGAGGAAGGCGGTCGCACTGGTGTTGGCCTCGCCCGTCGCGTACCACAGCCGGCCGCGCGGATCGAGCTGCAGATCGCCCGTGGACAGGGCGGGCAGGTGGTCGGAGATGTTCGTCCAGTGCCCGCCCCCGGTGCGGGACCGGAAGACGCCGCCGTTGGCCGCGCCCGCGTACACATAGCCGTGGTCGTCGGCCGCGAGACCGGTCACGCGCCCGGTGACCCTGCCGGAGCCGCCGCTGGAGTTGGAGTTGATGTCCCGGTAGCGCGGATCGTCGGAGTCGTACGGCAGCCGGGTCACGTCCCGCCAGCTGCCGTCGGTGTGCGGGAGCGCGTTGAGCGCGTCGTACGCGGCGCCGTAGGCGCCCGGCGCCACGATCCCCGGCGAGGTCCGGGCCTCCGCGTACTGGTCCGCCTGTTCGGCGATGTTCCCCGACTCGTCCTCGTCGCCCCCGGGGTCACCGGGGTCCGCCGTCTCCGCGAAAGCGGACAGGCCCTTCTGCTGGTTCAGCTGGGCCTGTTCCCGAAGTGCGCGCACACCGAAGGGATCCACCCCGGTGCCGGACGCCGCCTGGGCCTGCGTCACCGTCAGGCCCAGTGCGGCGGATGCGGCGAACAGCGCCGCCCACGCCCGTCTTCTGCGAAAACCGTCGACTGCCATGAAAGAAGTGCCCTCCCCAGGGGAAGCAGTGGCGTACATGACACAAGCTGCCCCACAGCTTTGGGGAGACGGGAGGTGCGGGAGAAGCGGAGAACGGCAATCAGCGGGTAAAGGTTGTCAGCGGCGGCCGGCCACCCGGTCCGCGAAGCGCGCCAGTCTCGACGACTCGGCGCTGTGCGCGGTCAGTTCGAGCCGGTCCGCCGTCCGGTAGGTGGCGTACATCCCGTGCACGCCCAGCCAACGCATCGGCTCCGGCTCCCACTTGCGCACCCGGTGGTTCACCCACGGCAGCGCGGTCAGGTCACTCGCGCCCGCCTGGCCGGAGTCCTGCCGCACCAGATCGCGCAGCGTGCGCGCGGCGAGGTTCGTGGTGGCGACGCCCGAGCCGACGTAACCGCCCGCCCAGCCGAGCCCCGTCGACCGGTCCAGGGTCACCGTGGCGCACCAGTCGCGCGGCACCCCGAGCACGCCCGACCAGGCGTGGGTCACCCGCACCCCGGCCAGCGACGGGAAGAAGCGGACCAGGATCTCGTGCAGCGCCTCGACGGTGGCGGGCTGCGTGCGGCCGTCGTTGTCCGTGCGGGAGCCGAAGCGGTACGGGACGCCGCGGCCGCCCAGCGCGATCCGGCCGTCGGCGGTGCGCTGCGCGTACATGTACGCGTGCGCCATGTCGCCCAGCGTCTCGCGCCCCTCCCAGCCGATCTCCGCCCACTGCGCGCCGGTCAGCGGCTCGGTCGCGATCATCGAGGAGTTCATGGGCAGCCAGGTGCGCCGCTGTCCCTTCAGCGACGCCGTGAAGCCCTCGGTGCAGCGCAGCACGTACGGGGCGCGGACCGTCCCGTAGGGCGTCACCGCGTGCTTCGGGCGGATCTCGGTGACCGGCGTCCCCTCGTGGATGGTCACGCCCAGCGCCTCGACGGCCGCCGCGAGGCCCTTGACCAGCTTGACCGGGTGCAGCCGCGCCCCGTGCGGGGTCCAGGACGAGCCGACCGCGCCCGTGACCCGGATCCGCCCGGCGGTCTCCCGGGCGCCGTACAGTTCGCGGTCCTTCTCGCCGTACGACAGCTCGTGCTCGTGGAACGCCTTGAGGCGGGCCAGTTGCGCGGGCGTGTACGCCACCTCCAGGACGCCGCCGGCGTGCACGTCCGCGTCGATGCCCTCCTCCTCGGTGGCCCGCACCACCTCGGCGACCGTCTCGTTCATCGCCCGCTGCAGCCGGACGGCGGACTCGTGGCCGTGCAGCCTCGCGTACCGGTCGCGGCCCGCGATGCCGTTGTAGAGCCAGCCGCCGTTGCGCCCGGAGGCGCCGTAGCCGCAGAACTTCTGCTCCAGCACGGTGATGCGCAGGAACGGCTCCGCCTTCTTCAGGTAGTACGCCGTCCACAGGCCGGTGTAGCCGCCGCCGACGATCACGACGTCGGCGGACGCGTCGCCGGCGAGGGGCTCGCGCGGGGCGGGAAGGCCGTCGTCCGCGTACCAGAAGGAGATGCCGCCGTTGGCGACGCTGCTGACTGCGCTGCTCATGCGCGGACGTTAACCGCTGGTGGAGGGCGCTGTCTCCTTCGGATTCCGTGTTTTTCCGCGGCCCCGGGTCAGGGGACGGCAGGCGAGACCGACCAGCACGGCGGAGAAGTGCCCGACATCGGTGAAGGTGGGGGCGGCGGTCAGCGGCAGGGTGTACACCACCAGCACCACCGCCAGATACGCGGGCCGCCAGGGCGCCGCGACCCGGTACGTGAGCACCGCGACCACCCCGGCCAGGGCGTAGCTCACCCCGATGTCCAGGGCGTTGACCGCCGAGTAGGGGGCCGCCCCGTCGCGGATCGCCCACAGCAGCGTGCCCTCGCCGGCGAGCGTGGCCAGCACGTGCGCGGCGACGCACACGGCCAGCCAGCGCGCGGTGCCCAGCCAGCGCTCCGCCTGCGCGTGGAAGACCGTGTACAGCCCCGCGTACGGCAGCCAGTGCCCGCCGTCCATCCACAGGGCGCTGGCCACGAAGGCGTGCACCGGACGGGAGGACAGCTCACGGAGGTTGGTGGACCGGTGCCGCAGGAAGGTCTGCTCGAACTGCGGCGACATGTGGTGCAGGGCGACGGTGGTCACGAACAGGATCAGCAGCCAGACGTAGGTGCCCGGGGCGCCGCGGACGTACGCCGTCACGGCCCCGAGCACGCGTCCTGTCCGCCCGGCCCGGCTCACACCCGCAGTATCGCCGGGGAGGCGATCGGCGCGCCTGCCGAGCCGGGCGGCGGGACACGCCACCGAATGGCCGATCCGGTTTCAGACGGCTCATCCGGTCATAGCGTAATGAACGTGACGAAGCACCACATCGCCTCCCTCGTATGCGCCGCAGTGCTCGCCGGAACGGGCCTCGGCGCCGCACCGCCCGCCACCACCCCCACGACCCGGCTGCTGCACCCCGGGGACTCCATCCAGAAGGCGGTGGACGCCGCCGTGCCGGGCGACACCATCCTCCTGTCCCCCGGCACCTACCGTGAGAGCGTCCGGGTGACCACCTCGCGGCTGACCCTGCGCGGCGCGGGCCCGGGCACCGTGATCGCGCCCGCCGCCGCGGCCGCCGACGCCTGCGCCCGGGCCGGAAACGGGATCTGTGTGGAGGGAACGGACGACCACCCGGTCCGCGACACCACCATCAGCGCGCTGACCGTGTCCGGCTTCGCCAAGAACGGCCTGTGGGCCTCACGGTCCGACCGGCTCACCGTCCACGGGGTGACCGCCGAGAAGAACCGCCAGTGGGGCATCGCGCTGGAGCGGGCCACCCGCGGGGCGGTCGTGGACAACACCGTCCGCGAGAACGGCGACGCGGGAGTCATGCTCGTGAACACGCTCGACACCGAGACGGGAGCCACGGACACCGGCGGAACGGTCATCGCGCGCAACCGGCTGCAGGGCAACCGGGTCGGCGCCTCCGTCAGACGCGTCAGGAACGTCATCGTGGCGCACAACGACATCGGCGGCAACTGCGTGGGGATGTTCGTCGTCGGCGACGAGAACGCGCCGCCCACCGGGGCCGTGACCGTGAGCGGCAACCTCGTCCACGACAACAACCGGTTCTGCCCGAAGACCGCCCGGCTGCCCTTCCGCCAGGGCTCCGGCATCGTCCTGACCGGCGTCGTGGACACCCTGGTCACCCGGAACGTGGTCAGCGGCAACACGGGCACCTCGCCCTTCTCGGGCGGCGTCGTGCTCTTCAAGAGCATGGTCGGCGTCCCCAACGACCGGAACCGCATCAGCCACAACACGCTGCGGGGCAACGGCCCGGCGGACCTCGTCGACCGGGACACCGGAAAGGCCAACGCCTTCCACGGCAACACCTGCCAGGCGTCCCGGCCGGCGGGACTGTGCTGACCGCCCGGCCATACCCCCCTGTGGACCCAGAGAGGAAGGTCGGCACATGACGACCGCAACCCCCGCCCCACCACCGTCCATGCGGCTCAGGGAACTCGCGTTCGGGGCCGCGTGCGCCGCCGCCCTCCGCGCGGCCGCCCGGCTGGGTGTCGCCGACGCGCTGGCGGACCGGCCCATGAGTGTGGAGGACCTCGCGGCCGCGGTGAAGACCGAGCCGGGGCCGCTGCGGCGGCTGCTGCGGGCCCTGTCCTGCTACGACGTCTTCACGGAGAACGAGGACGGGACGTTCGCGCACACCGGGATGTCCCGGCTGCTGCGCGAGGACGATCCGCACAGCCTGCGCGCCATCTCCCTGTGGTGCACCGAGCCCTGGACCTGGGACGCGTGGCCGAGGCTGGACGAGGCGGTGCGCACCGGACGCAACGTGGTCCAGGACCTGTACGGCAAGGAGTTCTTCGACTACCTCAACGAGGACGCCCCGGAGTCGGCCGACGTCTTCAACCGCGCCATGACGACCTCCAGCAAGCAGTCCGCGCGGGAGGTCGCGGAGCTCCTCGACCTGTCGGGCAGTTCGTCGGTCGCGGACATCGGCGGCGGCCAGGGGCATGTGGTGGCGCGTCTGCTGGAGAAGTACCCGTCGATGCGGGGCGCCCTGCTCGATCTGCCGCGCGTGGTGGAGAACGCCGATCCGCGGCTGCGCGAGGGAGGCGCGCTCGCCGAGCGGGTGCGGATCGTGCCCGGCGACTGCCGCGTGGCCGTCCCGGTGCGGGCCGATGTGTACATCATCAAGAACATCCTGGAATGGGACGACGACAGCACCGCCCGCACGCTGCGCAACGTCGTCGAGGCGGGCGGGCCCGGAGCGCGGGTCGTGGCGATCGAGAACCTCGTCGACGACACCCCCTCCATGAGGTTCAGCACCGCGATGGACCTGCTGCTGCTCCTCAACGTCGGCGGCGCCAAGCACACCACCCAGAGCATGGTCGACCGGCTGACGGGGGCGGGCCTGGTCATCGACTCGATCCGCCCCGTCAACCCCTATCTGCACGCGTTCGACTGCACCGTCCCCGGATGACCCCGGCACACGGGTCGCCGGGCCCGCGTCGTGCGCGGACCCGGCGACCCGTGGCCGTGGGGGCGTTCAGGCGCCGCCGTCCCGCTCCCACCGGTAGAAGCAGTGCGCCATCGCGTCCTTCGGGGAGCGCCAGGTCGCGGGGTCGTACGCACTGACGTACGCCGACAGCCGCTCGCTGATGTCCCTGAAGGCGGGGTGGTCGGCCACCTTGGCGACGGCCGGGCCCGGCTCCCGCTCGGACTCGATGAGGTGCAGGTACACCTCGCCGAACTGGAAGAGGCTGCGCCGGGCGACCCCGACGAGGTGCGGCAGTTCTCCCCGGTCCGACTCCTCGAACACCTTGGCGATGTCCGGGGCGGACCCCGGAGCCATGCGGGCGACGATCAGTGCCTGGTGCATCCGCCTGTCCTCCGTCCGGCTCAGTCGCTCAGCGCCGGCGCGGGCCGGTGCTCGGCGGCGACCTTCTCGATACGGTCCCGGATCAGGGCCATCTGGACCTTGGAATTCCGGTTGATGTTGTCCGTCATCCAGTCGTCGTCGACCGGCGCGTCCGGCTTCATCTCGAAGTCCTGCGTCCACACCATCCGGGTGCCGTCGGCGACCTCCTCGTACCGCCACAGGATGTTCATGTAGGCGAAGGGCCCCGGCTCGACACGGCGGGCCTTGACGGTCAGCGCCCGGCGGTCCGTCTCCCGCTCCGAGACCCAGCTCCAGACGGTGCCGTTCTCGTCGGGGTGCATGGTCAGCCGGAACGTCGTCCGGTTCCCGTCGCGGGACAGGACCTCGACGGCCGCGTACTCGCTGAACAGGTGCGGCCAGTTCTCCAGGTCGTTGGTCATGTCCCAGACGAGGTCCACCGGCGCGGCGATGGTGACGGCGTTCTCCGTGTGTCCGGCCATGGTCAGGCTCCTGCCATGAGGGTGCTGTTGATGAGGTCGAGGAACTGCCGGGGCGTCCTGCAGCGCTCCGCGTCGGGAGGCATCGGCGTGCCGTGCCGGTTCTCCAGTTCGCCCACGATGCCGAGCAAGCCGAGCGAGTCGATACCGAGGACGTCGAAGCCCGAGTCGTACTGCTGCTCCAGTTCCTGCGGGGAGACGGTGACTCCGGCGGCCTTCTTCATGAGCTCGGCCAGTTCATTCACGGTGATTTGGGCACTCATACCGTTCCTCTCCTTTACTCCGGGTGGCTATGAGTCGTCGTTTTCTTCGGTCGTTCGCCTACGGGGTGCCGTGCCGCAGCACGAGCGCCGTGTTCGACCCCATGAGTCCCCGGCTGAGGACCAGCGCCGTGCGCACCTCTGCGGCACGGGCGCGGACGGTCACCAGGTCGAGGTCATGGCAGACGTCGACGACGTTGGGGGTGGGCGGGATCAGGCCGTGTTCCATGGCGAGCACCGCCGCCGCGGCGTCCAGCACCGGCGCCGCGCAGTAGGCCCGGCCGATGCCGGTCTTGGGCGCCGTCACCGGCACGCGCCTGCCGTGCGCGCCCAGGGTGTCGGCTATCGCCAGCGCCTCGGCACGGTCCGCCTCGGGTATGCCGAGGGCGTCGGCGAAGACCACGTCGACCTGCTCGGGGGCGCAGCCGGCCTCGTCCAGGGCACCGCGGATGGCCTGGGCGAGCCCCTCCCGCGACAGCTCCCAGCGGGAGGCGCCGGTGAACGTCGCCGCGTGCCCGGCCAGGGTGGCCCGCACGGGAGCGCCCCGGTCACGGGCCGAGGTCTCCTCCTCCACGACGATCATGGCGCCGCCCTCGGCGGGCACGAACCCGCAGGCACCGGCGGTGAACGGGCGATAGGCCCGCGCCGGGTCGTCCAGGGTGCTGAGCTCCTCGTAGCCGAGCTGGCAGACCATCGAGTACGGGGCCAGCGGCGCCTCGGTCGAACCCGCCACGATCACATCGGTGCCGCGCTCCACGGCCCGCGCGGCATGGGCGAGGGCGTCCAGACCGCCGGCCTCGTCGGCGGCGACCACCGAGCAGGGGCCCTTGAACCCGCGGCGGATGGAGATCTGGCCGGTACTGGCGGCGTAGAACCAGGCGATGGACTGGTAGGGGCCGACGAAGCGGCTGCCCCGCCCCCACAGCTGCTGCAGCTCCCGCTGCCCGAACTCGCCGCCGCCGGAGCCGGCCGCGGTGACCACGCCCGCCGAGAACGGCGCCCCGTCGACATCGGCCTGGCCCAGCCGGGCGTCCTCCAGGGCGCGGTCGGCGGCGGCCATGGCGAAGTGGGAGAACCGGTCGGTCTGGACGAGGAAGCGTTCCTCGATCACCGACGGGTCGAAGGCACGGACCTCCCCGCCCACCCGCAGCGGCAGGTGGTCGCAGCCCTCGCGGGTGATCCGGTCCAGGACGCTGACGCCCTCCTGCGTGGACTTCCAGAAGGTGTCGGTGCTCGTTCCGTTGGGCGCGACCACACCGATTCCGGTGATGGCCGCGCGCCGGGTTCGCGGTGCGCTCATCGTGTCCTCTCCCTCGGCCGGGTCAGGATCACCGCGGACTGGAAGCCGCCGAACCCGCTGCCCACGGAGAGCACGCTGCCCAGCCTCCGCTCACGGGCGACGCGCGGGACGTAGTCCAGGTCGCACTCGGGGTCCGGGGTCTCGTAGTTCGCGGTGGGCGGTACGGCCTGGTGGACCAGGGCCAGCACGCAGGCCACGACCTCGATCGCCCCGATCGCCCCCAGGGAGTGGCCCACCATGGACTTGATGGAGCTCATGGGGGTGGCGTACGCGTGCGGGCCCAGGGCCCGTTTCACCGCGGCCGTCTCGTGCCGGTCGTTCTGCCGGGTGCCCGAGCCGTGCGCGTTGACGTAGTCGATCGCCGAGCCGTCGAGGCGCGCGTGGTCCAGCGCGTCCTCGATCGCCCGGGCCATCTCCAGTCCCTCGCCGGTCAGACCGGTCATGTGGTAGGCGTTGCCGAAGGTGGCGTAGCCGCTGATCTCGCAGTACACGTGGGCGCCGCGGGCGCGGGCGTGCTCCAGCTCCTCCAGGACCAGCACCGCCCCGCCCTCGCCCATGACGAACCCGTCGCGGTGGGCGTCGAAGGGGCGGGAGGCGTGCGCGGGGTCGTCGTTGTTCGGGGACGTCGCCTTGATCGCGTCGAAGCAGGCCATGGTGATCGGGGAGATCGGCGAGTCCGACGCGCCGGTCACACAGATGTCGGCCCTGCCCTCCTCGACGGTGTGGAAGGCGTACCCGACCGCGTCCAGCCCCGAGGTGCAGCCGGTGGAGACCGTCTGCACCGGCCCGCGGGCCCCGAAGCGCTCCGCCACCATCGACGCGAGCGTGCTCGGCGAGAACGCGCGGTGCAGATGGGGGCCCGCCTCGCGGTGGTCCACGTCCCAGCGCTGCCCGCGGTTGCTGACCAGGACGTAGTCGTGCTCCAGACGGGTGGTGCCGCCGACCGCCGTCCCCAGGCAGACCCCCACCCGCCAGGGGTTCTCCCCGGCCAGGTCGAGGCCGGCGTCCCGTACCGCCTCCTGACCGGCGACCAGGGCGAACTGGATGTAGCGGTCGGCGCGTTCGATCTGCTCCGGGTCCAGTCCGCAGGCCACCGGGTCGAAGTCGCACTCGGCGGCGATCCGCGAGCGGAGGCCGGCCGGGTCGAAGAAGGTGATGCCTCGCGTCGCGGTACGGCCGTTGGCGAGCAGATCCCAGAACGCCGGGACGCCGATGCCGCCCGGTGCCACGACGCCTATGCCGGTGACCGCCACGCGCCGGGTCATGAACGGACCTGACCTCGGTCGGCCGGCCGGGCACCGCCCGCCCCGGCTCCCTCCGCGGCGACGGCGACGGCGTCCGTCTCCTCCGTGTCGACATGACCCAGCTGCGGGCGTGGGGCGAGCGGGCCCAGATGGAAGACGATCCGGGCCTCCACGTCACCGACGTTGCGGAAGCGGTGCCGCATATAGGCCGGGATCATCAGCCCCTGCTCGGGTCGCAGCGGTGTGGGTTCGCCGTCCAGATCCACCTCGAGGCGGCCGCAGACGACGTACACGAACTCCTCGGAGTACGGGTGGTAGTGCTCGCCGATGCGCTCTCCGGGCTGCACGATGGCCACGCCCATGAAACCGCTGGTGGAGCCGACCGTGGCGGGGGTGAGCATGGCGCGCAGATCACCGCCGCGCCTGCGGTTGGGGTCGATCTCGCTGAGGTCCACGATTCTGGGACGGGGTTTGATCACGTCGTTCCTCCGATAGGGCTTGCGTCGACATGGGCTGGGGCCGGCCGCCGCGCCGCCGCGGCCCGCCGGCGCGGGTCAGGGCCGCGGCCCGCCGGCGCGCGGGTCAGACCTCGGGCGACCGGCGGTCGGTGATGAGATCCATGCGGGCGAGCGCGAGGAAGCGGGCGAGGTCGCCGTGCTTGAGCGCGGAACCGTCCGCACCGACGGCGCGGCCGTCCAGGAGCGTCGTCAGCTCCGCCACCTGCCCGGGGTCCGGCAGGCCGAGGGACAGGGCGGGGTCGGCCTCGAGACCGCCGCGGATGTCGATCAGGCGCACCACGATCTCGTCGCGCTGGAAGATCGTGCTGCTGCACACCGGGCTGTGCGGGTCGTCCGCCGCCGCCTCGTCCCGCTGGGCGAGCAGCCGGGCCAGCCGCGTGCCGCAGCCCGGCCGGGCCGGATAGCACAGCGCGTGCCGCTCCGCCTCCGGGCACTCCTGGTCCGCCGTCACATGGTGCACGGCCGGGACCGCCGCCCGCGTGAAGAAGACCCGCGCCGACTCCGGGTCGGCGAGGTCCCGCTCCTGCTCCAGATACGGGTTGATGGCCTCCTCGACGGCCCGGATCTCGGGCTGCCGGGAGACGTGGCGCAGCGCGGCGAGCAGGTCGCCGCGCACCTCGATGGCCCGCACGACCCGGTTGCCGTGCATGAACAGGGAGGTGCGGCACAGCCGTGTGGTGTCGTCGACCTTCGCCTCGGGCGAGGCGTAGTCCGCGAGGATCCTGGCGACCGTCGGTTCGCTGCCCGGCTTGACGGTGAAGGTGAGCGCGTGGCGGATCACGCCGTCCCCGATCCGGGGCGACGTCTGCAGCCGGCGCCGCCCGGGCCGGGAGCCCGATGCCTCGCTGCCGGTCTCGCGGACGATGTGGAAGCGCAGCGACCTGGTGTCGCGGACACAGCTGTGCAGCGGCTTCACCATCTGCACGTGCTCCTCGCTGTTCACCCAGTCGAGGAAGGGCGGGGCGCTCTCCCACTCGCTGGTGATGAGCCACTGGGAGGGATTCTCGATCGACTGGCAGAGCTGGTCGCTGACATGCCCGGGGACGGACGCGACCTGGTTGCACAGTTGCTCGTACGCCTCCAGGAACTGCTGCTGGGCTCCGTCGTAGACGTCCACCAGGAGGACGACACGGAGCCTGGAACCATCGAACACGGACTGGGAGACCCGTTTGGACACCTGTCGCGTCGCTGGCTCTGAAACACGGTCAGACGTTGTGGTCATCCTGCGCACATCTCCTTCGCGGGGCAGAGGTCGACGACGGCCGCGGGTGACGCGACGTCAGCGTTCCTCCACCCTGTGCCGGTCCCCAGGAGTGCGCGACTCGTATGAACCACGTGGGTGATGGCGTGCGGGGCCCGCTCCCGGAGCGTGCGGGAGATCCTGCGCGGCCCCCGCCCGCCGGCCCGCCGGACCCCTCGCCACCCGTGCGGACGACGCGCCGTTTGCGTCCGGGGCCGCCGTGATCAGAAGCCTCAACACGGCTGTGGCGCAGACCCGTTGGGCGCGCCCCCCGCCGCCCGCGGCGACCGGCGGCCGCGGGCCGCGGTCCCCGAAGGAGTGATCACGTCACCCGGGAGCGAGCCAGGGTGTCGCCGTCCGGGACGCCCGTCCGGCCCGGATGCCGACCGCCGTTCCGGCCGCCGGTGCGGGCGCCGGTACGGGCGCCGGTACGGATCCTCACCGGCGGTCCGGGAAGGGCGGTTCACGGCGTCACGGGACGCGGCCCCCGGCGGGCCGATGGCTGCCGCGGCCGGCGCCCCACCCGGCCCGCGACGCGGAGGACCCGGCCGCCCCGGGCCCCGGGAGGCGACGCCGGCACTCGTCGCGGCCGGAATCCACGGGCCGGCTCGCGCCTCCCGCCGGGCAGGCCCCTGACACGCGTGAACGACCCCGGTCGTCGCGGAGCCGGCCGCCCCGCGGCGGCGCGGTCCCGGCCCCGATCGCGATCGCCTCACCGGTGCGCGGGCTGGTCCTGCATCCCCAGGAACCGGCCGTGCCAGGTGTGGTACCAGACCGCGCCGGTATACGAATTGACCGAGAGCATGCCGGTGATCCGGTCACCGCGCAGCGTGTGCAGGGTGTGGTAACCGGGGAACGCCTCGGGCTCGGCCGCGTGCAGGCCGGGCCGGTGCTCGCGCAGCCACTGGTCGGCGATCCGCACGGCCCGGTCGGCGCCGATCACCGGGGTGCCCGTCCCGGCGCCGGCGGGCATCATGCCGTAGGCGGTGTTCCACATCATGGCCGGGCCGAACTCCGGCCGGACCGTGCCACCGGGGTCGACGAGGACCTCGGTCGCGCCCTTGCCGTCGGGGCCGAGGAGTTCGGCGTAGTAGCCGTTGCTGAACTGCATGACCTCCCCGACGTGCAGGTTCCACCGCTCGGCGAAGCGCCCGGCGGCCCGGTCGGCGTCGGCGAGAGTACGCACGGGCCCCTCACGGGTGACGGCGCCCACCATCGTCCGGGGGGCATGGGGGCCGCGGGGGCCGTGGTACCCGCCGCCGCTGCCCGTCACCCACACCAGTGAGGCGATCAGCGCCGCCACGGCGACGACCAGCACGGTCAGGGGCAGCCACCGGCCCCGCGGCCAGGCGGTCATCGGGGCCTCGGCCGGTGAGCGGCCAGGTGCTTGCGGGCCTCGGCGTAGGCGTCGGCGTCGATCTCGCCGGAGGCGAAACGCCGGTCGAGGATCTCCTCGGGTGTCTCGCGTGTCTCGCGTGGCGCCGGCCCGCGGTGGGTGCCGCCGTCGCCGGGCGCGGTGTGGTGCGTGAGGCGGACCACCGCCCACACCGCCAGGGCGATCAGCGCGATCCACAGCAGGGGCATGAAGGCCATCCACGCCCAGCCGCCGCCGTCCCAGTACATCATCGCGGCTCACCTCCGCAGGAGGGTTCTTCCTTTCACTCTCCGCCGTGTCCGGGTGGCACGGCAGGGCCCTTCGGCCCTGATGCCGGACCGCTCGGCACCGCGTGCAGGGCGCCCGATGGGCGTGCCGGCGCGGCCTCGCCCCGGACCGCTCACCCGGCGGAGTCGGGGGCGGCGGGGCGGGCGATCAGCAGCGGCCGGAGTGCGCCGCCGGAGCGCAGGCGGGACACCAGGGGGCGGACCAGGCCGCGCAGGGCCAGGGCGGCGACGAGAGCGACGGGTCCGGCGATGACGACGGCGCCGAGGACGTCGTGCGGGTAGTGGTCACCGACGTAGACGCGGGTGAAGCCCTCCAGGAGCGCGCAGACGGCGGCGACGGCGCCGAGCCGGCGGTCGAGGAGGAACAGCGCGGCGGCGGTGGCGGCGGCCGTGGTGGTGTGGCCGCTGGGGAAGGCGTAGTCGCCGGGGGCGGGGCACGCGTCGACGTAGTAGTCGTGGGGGAGGGCGCGGCAGGGACGGCCCTCCGCCACCAGCTTCTTGATCACTTCGGCGACGGCGAAGGCGACGACGACGCTGACCGGGGCGGCCAGGGCGAGGGCCATGGCGGAGTCGTCGCGACGACGGGCCCGCCACCAGCCCATCACCATCAGGACGGCGAAGACGCCCAGGCCGAGGTTGGTCGACAGTTCCACGGGGGTGTTGAGCCAGGGAGTGGCGCGGGCGAAGTCGGTGACCGAGGTGAACAGCGAGCCGTCGACGCGGGAGCCGTCGAAGGCGAGGTGGAGCGGTGCGAGGGAGGTCATCAGGCGGGATCTTTCGGGCAGGCGGAGACCGCGGTAACACCTGGGTGCGGAAGGGTGAACGGCAGCCTAACATCTACACGCGCGTAAAAGTTCGGGCGGTACACCGGACCCGCCGCGGCAGGGCGGCGCTCACCAGGCGCCGATCGTCTCCAGGAACAGATGGAGGTCGTGCGCGGCCTCCGCGCTGGACCAGGCCGCGGCGAGCAGGACCGCGACGGTGGCGGCGACGAGCAGGGGATGGCGGCCGGGCGGCGGCGCGAGCAGGGCGGCCACCCGGCGGGGCACGGGTCCGGCGCCGGCCAGGGGACCACGGCGGCGGCCGAAAATGCCGAGCGCTGCTCCCGGCGGGCCGGAACGGGCGGGCGCCCGGCGGGCGGCGAGGGCGGCCTTGCCCACGGCGCGGGCGACACGGGCGCGGTCGCCCGTGGCGGCGGCCGCGTCCTCGTCGGCCCAGCGTTCGGTGGTGTAGGGGACGGCGCCGGCGAGCGGGCGCAGCAGCGGGTTCGCGGCGGCACCGAACTGGGCCAGCGCGACGAACGCGTAGTGGTGAGCGGCCAGGTGGGCGCGTTCGTGGGCGAGCAGGATCTCGTGCTCGCCCGCGTCCAGCACATGCAGCATCCCGGTGGAGACGACGACGCGGCCGGGCAGTCCGGGCAGGGCGAAGGCGTCCGGTGCCGGATCGTCGACGACCACCAGTCCGTCGCGCGCCGGCATGCAGGCCGCGTCCAGCGCGGCAGCGGCCAGGGCCCCCGTGCGGCGCCAGAGCATACGGGCCGTGGTGACCAGCGCGCCGCCCAGCAGCAGCCCGGCGATCAGGGCGACGGACAGCTCGGTGGGATCCGCGCGCCGCGCGACGGGCACCGACCAGTGACCGAGCCCGGCGATCCCGGGCACCAGGGCCAGCCCGGCGATGGTCAGCAGGCCCAGCGAGACGGTGCTCGCCACCGCCAGCACCAGCGAGGAGACGGTCAGCAGCCAGGTGGCCAGGCGCGGTTCGCAGCGCTGCGACACCTGCCGGGCGCCCAGCGGGGCCAGCAGGGGCAGCAGCAGCGGAAGGTAGACGACGATGCGCATCCGGGCCCCTCTCGTACGGTCGCCGGGCTCAGTCGCCGCTGTCCGGCTCGGGGCCGAGCAACTGCCGCAGCAGGTCCGCGTCGGTGGCGGACAGACCGTCGGCGAAGCGGGCGAGCACCGCCTCCCGGTCGGATCGCGCCTCCAGGACCGTACGCATCCGGCGGGCGGCGAGCCCGGCGTCGTCGGTCACGGGAGCGTACGCGTAGGCCCGGCCGCGCCGGGTCCGGGTGAGCAGGCCCTTGGCGTGCATGCGGGTGAGGATCGTCACCACGGTGCTGTAGGTCAGCTCGCCGCCGAGGCGCTCGGCGACCTCGCCCGGGGTCAGCGCGGCCCCGGCCCGCTGCAGCAGCCCGAGGAGCTCGGCCTCGCGCGCTCCGTTGGGCAACCTGGGACCCCGGCCGTGTGCGTCGCCGTCCATGGGGTTCGTCGTTCCCTCACTCGTCGTGCCGTGGTGCGGTGCGTGCTTCCACGGCCGTGCAAAGGCTGCGCAACGGCCCCGGACCAGCGGTCCGGGGCCGGACAGAGCCCCCTGTCGGATTCGAACCGACGACCTTCGCTTTACAAGAGCGGCGCTCTGACCAGCTGAGCTAAGGAGGCGTGCGCAGGTGCGCCCGTGCAGTCTACCCAGGTCCCGGCCCGGTCCCGTCGAAAATTTCCGCGAAGTTCACAGTCCACCGGGTGCTGACAGGGGAGGTGAACGCCGGGTACCGTCCTGAGCCAGTTCACTCTTGTGGACTACACCACAACGGAACCCCGTAGTGGCAACCACCTTTACAACGGATCGTCCGGCACGTTCCTGCCGGTGAAGGGGGCCCATTCACCATGGCCACTGTCTCGTTCGACAAGGCGACCCGGATCTACCCGGGTTCCGACAAGCCCGCCGTCGACGCGCTCGACATCCAGATCGAGGACGGGGAGTTCCTCGTCCTGGTCGGCCCGTCCGGCTGCGGCAAGTCCACCTCGCTGCGCATGCTGGCGGGACTCGAGGACGTCAACGCCGGAGCCATCCGCATCGGCGACCGCGACGTGACCCACCTGCCGCCCAAGGACCGGGACATCGCCATGGTGTTCCAGAACTACGCGCTCTACCCGCACATGTCGGTCGCCGACAACATGGGCTTCGCGCTCAAGATCGCCGGTGTGCCGAAGGCGGAGATCCGGCAGAAGGTCGAGGAGGCCGCCAAGATCCTCGACCTCACGGAGTACCTGGACCGCAAGCCGAAGGCGCTCTCCGGCGGTCAGCGCCAGCGTGTCGCCATGGGCCGCGCCATCGTGCGCGAGCCGCAGGTGTTCCTCATGGACGAGCCGCTGTCCAACCTCGACGCCAAGCTCCGCGTCTCCACCCGCACCCAGATCGCCTCGCTGCAGCGCCGCCTCGGCATCACCACGGTGTACGTCACCCACGACCAGGTCGAGGCCATGACGATGGGCGACCGCGTGGCCGTGCTGAAGGACGGGATCCTCCAGCAGGTGGACTCGCCGCGGAACATGTACGACCGCCCGGCCAACCTGTTCGTCGCCGGCTTCATCGGCTCCCCCGCCATGAACCTCGTCGAGGTCCCGATCGCCGACGGCGGGGTGAAGTTCGGCAACAGCGTCGTGCCGGTCAACCGCGAGGCCCTGAAGGCCGCCGCCGACCGGGGCGACCGCACGGTCACCGTCGGCGTCCGCCCCGAGCACTTCGACGTGGTCGAGCTGGGCGGGTCCGCCGCCTCGTCCCTGTCCAAGGACACCGACGACGCCCCGGCCGGCCTGGCCGTGTCCGTGAACGTGGTCGAGGAGCTCGGCGCCGACGGCTACGTCTACGGCAGCGCCGAGGTCGGCGGCCAGACCAAGGACCTGGTGGTCCGCGTGGGCGGCCGCCAGGTGCCGGAGAAGGGCGCGCAGCTGCACGTCGTGCCGCGGCCGGGCGAGACCCACGTGTTCTCGACGTCGACGGGCGAGCGCCTCTCCGACTGAGACGACCCGGGTTGACGAGGAGGGCCCCGCGGCGGACCGCGGGGCCCTCCTCGTGCTCTCCGAATACCTCTCCAAATACCCCGGCACAGAGGGCATTTCGATCGGCCGCGTCAACCCCTTACCCGGAAATCACGGGTTTCTCATCCCTCGAACCGGTGACTAAATGTCGCCAAATCACTACGCCGCGCTACTCTCACTCGCGTGAAGCATTCCTCTACTCCACGGACACGGCGCGGCCGTGGCCCCGCCCGCCGGGTCGGCCGCACCCTCGCCTTCGTTCTGCCCGTCGTCCTGGTGCTGTCCGGGACACTGGCGGTCACCCGCGTCAACTGGACGGGGAGCCCCTCGGACTCGGTCCTCGCCGCCTCGGAGGCTTCGTCGGCGGACGTCTCGACGCGCGCTTCCAGCCGCGCCCCGCAGGACGTGCTGCGCGACAGGCTCCTGCTGGAGCTCCAGGAGAAGGATCCGGGCGTCGCGCTCACGCACCTCCAGCAGGCCGTCAACGGCCGCCCGTCGCTGGCGAGGCACTGTGCGTCCATCGCCCGCGCGCTGGGCCGCGCCGCGGTCCGCGTGTACGGCCCCTCGCGCGCCCAGTCCTACGCCCGCCCGGTCTGCGACACGTCCTTCGCCTCGGGCGTGTCGGCCCAGCACGGCTGACGCCCCGCCTCCGGCCGGGACCGCTTGCCGGGCGAGGAGGCCGACGGGGCGCGACGTACAGTTCGGTCATGAGCGATCCGAACGCCGCCTCGCGCCCCGTTCAAGCCGTCATCCTGGCCGGTGGCCAGGGCTCACGGCTGCGTCCGTACACCGACGACCGGCCCAAGCCGATGGTGGAGATCCCCGGCACCGGGACCCCGATCATCGGCCACCAGCTCACCTGGCTCGCCGAAGAGGGCGTCACCGACGTCGTGGTCTCCTGCGGCCATCTCGCCGACGTCCTGCAGAGCTGGCTGGACTCGGCCGATCTGCCCGTCCGCGTCACCACCGTCGTGGAGACGGAGCCGCTCGGCCGCGGTGGCGGACTCCGGTACGCCGCCAAGCACCTCCCCCACCCCGACAGGCCCTGGTACGCGACCAACGGCGACATCTGGACCCGCTTCTCGCTGCGCGACATGGCCGACTTCCACACCGAGCGCGACGCGGTCGGCACCCTCGCGCTGGCACGCCCGCGCATCCCGTGGGGCGCCGTCAAGACGGACGGCTTCGGCCGCGTCACCGACTTCATCGAGGCCCCGCCGACGACGTACGAGGTCAACGCGGGCGTGTACGTCTTCTCCGCCGAGTTCGCCACGCTGCTCCCCGAACGCGGCGACCATGAGCGGACCACCTTCCCCCGCCTGGCCCGGGAGCGCCGTCTGGCCGGTTTCCCCCTTCCCCAGGGCGCGTACTGGCGGGCCATCGACACGGCCAAGGACCTCACCGAGGCGGCGAAGGAACTGTCGACGCTGGGACGTTGACGCCGCGCCGCACGCCGACGCCCGGCGGACGCCGCGCCGGGCCCGGCATGCGGCGCGACGGGCCCGGCACACCGTGTGTGCCGGGCCCGTCGACGAGGCGTGCGTGCCGGGTCATCCTCCGTGCGAGGTCACCCCAGCAGCCCGCCCACCAGACCGTCAGAGCCCCCCGAGCTGCGGCCTCCGCCGCTGCCCGCCCCTCCCGTCGGGCCACCGGTACCGCTGCCGCCCGAGGACGACGGACCCGCGCTGGTGCTGGGAGCCTGCCTGGCCGGCGCCGAGTGCGGCGGCGGCACCTGGCCCGTCGTGCCCTGGGTCTGGCTCGGCCGGCCGCCCGTGGCCGTACCCGTCGTGCCCGCCGTGTCCGGTGTCGTGGCCGCGCTCGACGGTGACGACGTCGTGCCCTGCGTGGCCGACGGCTGCGAGGCCGAGGGGGTCGCCTTGTGCCGGTCCTTCACCGGCGTCTCGGGCAGCGGCGAACCCGGCAGCTCGTTGCGCGGCGCCTCCCCGGGCCCGGGGACGACCACCCGGTCCGCGTCCCGCACCGCGCCGCCGAGCATCGACCCGGTCAGCAGCGTGAGCCCGGACACGACCGCCGTCGCCAGCACGCCCCGGCGCAGCACGTACCGCCGCAGCTCCCAGATGTCCGCGCGCGGGCCGAGCCTGCGCCAGGCGCTGCCGGCGAGCCGGGCGTCCACGGAGTACACCGGTGCCCCGGCGATGATCAGCGGGGACCAGGCGGCGAGACAGATGATGTCGGGTGTGTCGTAGGCGGAGACGGTCCGCCAGCTGACGGTGACGATCAGCGCGGCCGACAGGGTCGCCCCGACCGCCGCCACGACCCGCTGCCACAGGCCCAGGATCGTGAACACGCCCACGATCACCTGGAGGAAGGCGACGGCGAGACCGGTGCCCACGGGGTGGTGGAGTGCGAACTGCCGCAGCGGCTCGGCGGGTTCCCAGGGATGCAGCGTGGTGAGCCAGGTGACCATGGAGCCCCGCTTGCCGCCGTCGAAGAAGACGGGGTCGCAGAGCTTGCCCATGCCGGAATAGACGGAGACGGAGCCGAGGAAGATCCGGAGGGGCAGCAGCACCACGCCGAGGTTCATGCGGCGGCCGGGATAGTAGGCGTGCCGGACCGGGTCACCGGCGTGCCGCCTGGCCCGCGGCCCCGGCTCCCCGGTCGCGGTCTCGACCAGCAGCTCCCGCTCCGGGTACTCCGGTTCGTCGTAGGCCGGGTCGTAGGCCGGGTCGTCGTAGGCGGGTTCGTCGTGGTCCGGGCCGTGGTGGCCGGGGCCGCCGTGGCCGGCTCCGCGGTACGCGGGTGCGCCGTAGGAGGGTTCGCGGTAGAGGCGCTCCTCGTGGACGTCCTCGTCGTACGCGCTGCCGGCGCTGCGCATCTGCGGCAGCAGCCGTGTCCCGCCCACGTCGTGGCCGCGCGGCCCGGCGAAGGGCGGGGCCCCGGCGGTCCGTGCGCCCAGGTCGTCGTGGCCACCGGCCCCCGGAAGGCCGTCGGCACCGATGCGCGGGAGGACCTGGGTCGCGCCCGCGTCGAGAGCCGGCTCCTCTCCGTGGCGCACGCTGGCGCTCCGCGCGGCCTGCAGCAGCCGGTGGGCGCCGCTGTCGTCGGGTGCGGACCTGCCGCTCCAGACGACGGGCCGCCGGCGGCCGCCCGTGACGGCCCCGCCCGCCGTACCGACGGCGGGCAGGCGCGCGGTGTCCTGCGCGGCGCTCATGCGCCGTACGACCCGCGGGGACTGCGCGCGCCGTGCCGATCCGCCCAACTGCACACGGAAGCTCGCATGGTTGACGATGACCTGCGCCGGGTCGCTCGGCACCTTCACCATGCTCAGGGCGGGAGTGTCGTCGAATCCCGACGAGCGGCCCCCCGTGGGTGTGCGGGGTGTTCTGGTCTCCACACTCATCTAACCGAGTGACGTGTGGTTAGGACACTGCCTTGACCGCGCGGATCTGTCCGGACCCCGTCAAGCTTGCCCTGTACGACCGGATTACCCCGCACGAGCGAGTGAGGGAACGGCTGCTCGAACGCCTACGGCGTCGGCGTCAGGCGCGCCTGCGGGCCGCCTCGTACAGCACGATCCCCGCGGCCACACCGGCGTTGAGCGACTCGGCGCCGCCCGGCATCGGGATCCGTACCCGGACGTCGCAGGTCTCGCCGACCAGCCGCGACAGCCCCTTGCCCTCGCTGCCGACGACGATGACGACCGGACCCTCCAGGGCCTCCAGTCCGCCGAGTTCGGCTTCGCCGTCGGCGGCGAGCCCGACGACCGTGATCCCGGCCTTCTTGTACGCCTCCAGGGCGCGCGTCAGATTGGTGGCGCGCGCGACGGGCGTACGGGCGGCCGTGCCCGCGGACGTCTTCCACGCCCCGGCGGTCATTCCGGCCGCGCGCCGCTCGGGCACGACGACGCCGTGCCCGCCGAAGGCGGAGACGGAGCGGACCACCGCACCCAGGTTCCGCGGATCCGTGACTCCGTCCAGGGCGACGATCAGCGGGTCCTCGCCCTCGTCGTAGGCGGCGTCGGCGAGGTCCTCCGGGTGCGCGTACTCGTACGGCGGGACCTGGAGGACGAGGCCCTGGTGGTTCAGGCCGCCCGTCATCCGGTCCAGTTCCGGGCGCGGGGCCTCCATGAGGTTGATGCCGCCGCGCTCGGCCGCGAGCTGCAGCGCCTCGCGCACACGCTCGTCGTTGTCGACGAACTGCTGGACGTAGAGCGTGGAGGCGGGCACGCCCTCGCGGAGCGCCTCCACGACCGGGTTGCGCCCGACGACCAGCTCGGACGACGCCTTTCCGCCCGTACGACGCTGGGGGCGCCCCTGGACGCGGCGCGCCTTCGCCTGGGCGGCGCGCTGCTTGGCGTGTCCCGTGCGCATCTCGGCGGGCGGAGTCGGCCCCTTGCCCTCCAGGCTCCGGCGCCGCTTGCCGCCGCTGCCGACCTGCGCGCCCTTCTTGCCGGACATGCGGCGGTTGTTCGCGGCCATGACCTACCCGTCTGTTGAGAATGCCGTACGTACGTATGCAGTGTGCCGCCCGGAGGGCCGGGCGGCACAATCGATCAAGGCCGGTCCGCGGGCCGGGCGGAAAGCGCCCGGCACCGGGACCAGGAGCGCTCAGCGCGGGCCGAGCGACCAGCGCGGCCCCTGGGGGCTGTCCTCGATGACGAGCCCGGACTGGCCCAGCTGGTCGCGGATGGCGTCCGCGGTGGCCCAGTCCTTGCGGGCACGGGCCGCCTCCCGCTGCTGGAGCACCAGCCCGACGAGGCTGTCGACGACCCCGTGCAGTTCCTCGCCGCGGTCGCCCTCGCCGGCCCACCGGGGGTCGAGCGGATCGAGGCCGAGGACGCCGAGCATGGCACGCACCTCGGCGAGCCGGGCCACGGCGGCCTCCTTGTCGTCGGCGGCCAGCGCGCTGTTGCCCTGCCGGACGGTGGTGTGCACGACGGCGAGGGCCCCCGGCACGCCCAGGTCGTCGTCCATCGCCTCGGCGAAGGCCGGCGGCACCTCGGCGGCGGGCTCGACGGTGCCGCCGGCCTTCTCGACGACGCGCTGCATGAAGCCCTCGATGCGCGCGAACGCGGACTCCGCCTCGCGCAGCGCCTCCTCGCTGTACTCGATCATCGAGCGGTAGTGCGGGGTGCCGAGGTAGTAGCGAAGGACGATGGGCCGCCACTGCTTGACCATCTCGCGCACCAGGACGGAGTTGCCGAGCGACTTCGACATCTTCTCGCCGCTCATGGTGACCCAGGCGTTGTGCACCCAGTAACGGGCGAACTCGTCGCCGAACGCCTTGGCCTGGGCGATCTCGTTCTCGTGGTGCGGGAAGACGAGGTCGAGCCCGCCGCCGTGGATGTCGAAGGCGCTGCCCAGGTACTTGTGCGCCATGGCGGAGCACTCCAGGTGCCAGCCGGGCCGCCCGCGTCCCCAGGGCGTCTCCCAGGTCGGCTCGCCGGGCTTGGCGGCCTTCCACATGGCGAAGTCGCGCGGGTCCCGCTTGCCCGTCTCCCCGGCCCCGGAGGGCTGCTGCAGGTTCTCCAGCTCCTGGTTGGACAGCTGCAGGTACCCGGGGAAGGACCGCACGTCGAAGTACACGTTCCCGTCGGCCTCGTAGGCGTGGCCGCGCTCGATGAGCGTGCGCATCATCTCGACCATCTCGGTCACGTGCCCCGTGGCCCGCGGCTCGTACGTCGGCGGCAGGCATCCGAGCACGTCGTAGCCCTCGTTGAAGGCGCGCTCGTTCTCGTACCCGATCGCCCACCAGGGGCGGCCCTGGTCGGCCGACTTGGCGATGATCTTGTCGTCGATGTCCGTGACGTTCCGGATGAACGTGACCTCGTATCCGCGGTACTCGAACCAGCGGCGCATGATGTCGAAGTTGAGGCCCGAGCGGATGTGCCCGATGTGCGGTGCGGCCTGCACGGTGGCACCGCACAGGTAGATCGAGACACACCCGGGCTTGAGCGGGGTGAAGTCACGGATCTGCCGGGCACTGGTGTCGTACAGGCGAATAGTCACGCGTCCAGGGTAGTGGGCCGCGGACAGTGCCTCACGCCCGTGCCCGTGGCGGCCGTCCATGTCGTGACCTTCCGGACGCCGCCGCGGCGGTCAGAGGCCGCCGACGACCTTCCGCGGAACGATCCGCACGACCACCCGCTCCGCGTCCCGGGCCGAGACGGGGTTGAACTCGGCGTACTTCTTGCCGGTGTACTTGAGCGACAGCTCGTCGATGAGCTGCGCCCCGCCCTCCGTCGTCATCTGCGCGGTTCCCCGGATCTCCGCGTACTCGTAGGGCGAACGGGGGTCCTGGACGACGACGCTGACCCGGGGGTCGCGGTCCAGGTTCTCCTTCTTGCGCCGGTCGACGGTGGTGGAGAAGAGGACGTGGTCGCCGTCCCGCTTGACCCACACCGGGGAGAGCTGCGGGCTGCCGTCGGGCTGGATCGTCCCGACGACGACGAAGACGGGGCTGTCGAGCAGGGCCTTGAGCCGGTCGGACAGTACGGCGGACGGCATGGGCACCTCCGGGACCTCGGTCGCTGGTCACCCCCCGGGTACCCTCGCACGCCGCCGGCTCACCCGCACGACGAGCACCGTGACGATCGCCGTCAGCCCACCGGGCACCACGCGCACGATGACGACCGCGGTCAGCCCACCCGCACCACGAGCGCCGTGGCGATCGCCATCAGTCCCTCGTCGCGGCCCGGGAAACCGAGGCCGTCCGTCGTCGCGCCGGACACGGAGACCGGTGCCCCCGCCGCCTCGGAGAGGATCTTCTGCGCCTCCTCACGGCGTCTGCCGATCTTCGGCCGGGGGCCGACGACCTGGACCGCGATGTTCCCGATCCGGAATCCGGCCGCCCGCACGATCCGCGCGGCCTCCGTCAGGAGCGTGACGCCGGACGCGCCCGACCACTCGGGGCGGCCCGTCCCGAAGTGCCGGCCCAGGTCGCCGAGCCCGGCCGCCGAGAAGAGCGCGTTGCACGCGGCGTGGGCGACCACGTCCGCGTCCGAGTGGCCTGCCAGGCCCGGGCCCTCGCCCTCCCACTTCAGGCCGGCGCACCACAGGTCCCGGCCCTCCTCGAAGGCGTGGATGTCGGTGCCGATGCCCACCTGGGGCAGCAGGGGCGCCTCAGAACCCATCGGTCAGCCTCCTGCGTGCCAGGACCGCCTCCGCGAGGACCAGGTCCAGGGGCCGTGTGACCTTGAACGCCTCCGCGTGGCCGGGGACCGCCACCACCGGCAGCCCCAGCTGCTCCACCATGCTCGCGTCGTCCGTCACGTTGTCCGTGACCGTCTCGTGGGCCCTCACCAGCGTCGCGCGGTCGAAGCCCTGCGGGGTCTGCACCGCGCGCAGCCGGGAGCGGTCGGGCGTGGCCAGGACGGGTTCCGGCTCGCCGGGCACGCCCGCCGGCTCGACCTCCTTGACCGTGTCCGCGAGCGGCAGCGCCGGCACCACCGCCGGCGCGCCCTCCCGTACCGCCTCGATCACCGCGTCCACGGTCTCCACCGGGACGAGCGGGCGGGCCGCGTCGTGGACGAGGACGATCTCGTACTGCGGGGGCAGCGCGTCGAGGCCGCGCCTCACGGACTCCTGGCGCGAGTCCCCGCCGGGCACGACCAGGAAGTCCGAACGCTCCGGCAGCGCGTACGCGTCGAGCAGGGACTTGACCTCGGCGACCCCGTCGGGCGGGGCCACGACCACCACCAGTGAGACGGCGCGGGAGGCGGCCATCGCCCGCAGGGCGTGGATGAGCATGGGCGTGCCGTGCAGTGTGCGCAGCGCCTTGGGGGCGCCCGGGCCGAGGCGTACGCCCCGGCCGGCGGCCGGAATCACGACCGCGGTGGGCACTCCGGTGGGCGAGGGGCGCGAATCGTCAGACATCGGTTCCTGTCAGGTTTGTGCGCTCGGCCGGGGTGGGTATTGGCCTGGGGGTGTCCCCCGCTCGAAGGCGAGCCGAGAGCGTGGGGGAAGTGCCGGGCGCGAGCCTTGACCGGACCCTTCCGTGACTTCCGGTCGAGCCGGCTGCCCGGGCCCGGCACGCCAAGTATCGGGGTTGCTCGTGGGCGTACCGCATCCGGGCACGGTGTCGCGGCCCGGCCGGGTCCGTTCGGCATCGCCCGGCCGGTCCGAGGGCTCCGAGTGCGTCGTCGCCCCGCCGGGTCCGGACATGCCGCAGCGCCCGGCGACAGCTATTGCGTCATCGGGCACCGCGGCATGTACATGTGTGCTGTGCGCCGGTCCGTCCGCCGCGTTCCCGGCCGGGAAGGCGAGCGGGGCGGAAGGGCGTCAGGACGCGAGCACCTCGTCGAGCAGGGCCTCGGCCTTGTCCTCGTTCGTGTTCTCCGCGAGGGCGAGCTCGCTCACGAGGATCTGCCGGGCCTTGGCGAGCATGCGCTTCTCACCCGCGGACAGTCCGCGTTCCCGCTCACGACGCCACAGGTCACGCACGACTTCCGCGACCTTGATGACGTCGCCGGAGGCGAGCTTCTCCAGATTTGCCTTGTAGCGACGCGACCAGTTCGTGGGCTCCTCGGCGTACGGCGCGCGCAGCACCTCGAAGACCCGGTCCAGCCCGTCCTGACCGACCACATCACGCACGCCGACGAACTCCGCATTGTCCGCTGGCACACGCACCGTCAGGTCGCCCTGGGCGACCTTCAGCACCAAGTAGGTCTTGTCCACGCCTTTGATCTGGCGAGTTTCGATGGCCTCGATCAGCGCGGCCCCGTGATGGGGATAGACCACGGTGTCGCCAACCTTGAACGTCATGTGACAGGTACCCCTTCCGTGGCTATCCAGGGTAACACGGAAACCGCGTCTTCTGAATGGCGTTTTCGCAGGTCAGGGCATATCTCAGGGCTTGACAACCGCGCCAGGAACGTGCTTCGAAGGGGGAGCGGAACAGGGTATTCGCAGGTCGGAGCGGCTCTGCGGGCGGGGCGAAACCCGCACGTTACACGCATCGGAGGACTCCCGCGAGGCCGGGAACGCCCCCATTTGTCCGCCTCCAAGCGCTCACCTTCCACTACTCCGTTCGGCGTTCGGAGTCGGGTACGAGACGAATCCGGAATTGATCAAGCCGCTCGGCGATCCCGCTTGTTGTCCCGTGATCGGTTTTCGGTACCGCCATGCATTCCTTACGGGAAATCCGCGAGTGCGGACCGGAGACGCTTATGTGAATGCGAGACCATGCACAGGTCAAACGGCTGATCGGACACCACGGGGACCGCGCACCGCGCCGGGGACGCACGCCCCGCCCGGGACGGTCTCCGGGCCGGAGGCCCGGGCGGTCCCCGGGCCGGCGTCCGGGCCGGAGACCGGGCCGGTGTCCGGGCCGGAAGTACCCCTGCTCGGGCGAAGCCGACGGCTTGGGGAGGGTCGGGTGCGGCGGCGGAAGGGCGGCTCGGTACCCTAAGGCCGCTGACAGACACTTAGGGCGGCTTTATCAGGGGGTCGCCCTGCTCCGCCCACGTTCAAGGAGTTGCCGCCGCCGTGAGCAGCAGCCTTCGACGCGGCGCCCTCGCCGCCGCCGCCATCGCGTTCTCGATCTCCTCGCTCGCCGCGTGCGGGGCCGGCAACAACAGCCAGACGCTCCAGATCAAGCCGGACAACGCGGCGACCAGCGTCGGAAGCCTCAAGATCCAGAACGCCATCGTCATCACCCAGCCCGACCCGCAGTCCACCGGCCCCGCCGTGATCTCGGCGACCGTCTTCAACAACAGCGGAACGCCCCAGACGCTGGACTCCATCACGATCGACGGGACCGGCAAGACCGCCGACCTCAGCCCCGCCTCGGGCAAGGGCAAGCTCACCGTCCCGGCCCACGGTTCCGTGGTCATCGGCGGCAAGGGCAACGCCTCCGCCGTGATCGAGAGCAGCCGCGAGGCCATCCAGGACGGCAACGCGCAGAAGATCACGTTCAGCTTCAGCAAGACCGGCGATGTGAGCCTGCGGGCGTTCGTCGTCCCGGCCGCGAGCTACTTCGACAAGTGGGGCCCCAGCAGCATCCCGTCGCCGACCGCCACCGAGACCGGGACCTCCAGCCCGGGCACGGAGACGACCGGCACCCCGACGGGCACCCCGACGGGCGAGGCGACCTCGACGGCGACCGCCACCGGCACGGCCGGCTGACGGTCTCCCGGCCGCACCCGCACGACGAAGGGCGGCACCCCCTGCCGGGGGTGCCGCCCTTCGTGCCGCCTCAGGCGCGCCAGCCGCAGGCGCGCCGAGCCGCAGGCGCGTCCGCGGCCTACGGCTCGAACTTGTAGCCGAGGCCCCGGACGGTCACCAGGTAGCGCGGGGCACCCGGGTCCGGCTCGATCTTGGCGCGCAGGCGCTTGACGTGGACGTCGAGGGTCTTGGTGTCTCCCACGTAGTCGGCGCCCCAGACGCGGTCGATGAGCTGCATACGGGTCAGCACGCGGCCGGCGTTGCGCAGCAGCATCTCCAGCAGGTCGAACTCCTTGAGCGGCAGGTCGACCTTCGATCCGGACACCGTGACCACGTGGCGGTCGACGTCCATGCGCACCGGCCCGGCCTCCAGGGCGGCCGGCGCCACCTCCTCCGGCTCGCCCCGGCGGCGCAGTACGGCCCGGATCCGGGCGACCAGTTCCCGCGAGGAGAACGGCTTGGTGACGTAGTCGTCGGCTCCTATCTCCAGCCCGACGACCTTGTCGATCTCGCTGTCCTTGGCGGTCACCATGATCACCGGGACGTTGGAGCGGCCGCGCAGCTGCCGGCAGACCTCCGTGCCGGGCAGACCCGGCAGCATCAGGTCGAGCAGGACGAGATCGGCGCCGTTGCGCTCGAACTCGTCGAGA
Organism: Streptomyces sp. PSU-S4-23; assembly: GCF_055632315.1. Taxonomy (NCBI): domain Bacteria; kingdom Bacillati; phylum Actinomycetota; class Actinomycetes; order Kitasatosporales; family Streptomycetaceae; genus Streptomyces; species Streptomyces sp. PSU-S4-23. Next base: position 4,032,006 of record NZ_JBVMUU010000002.1, read on the forward strand.
CCGTCGGGCCCCGTGGTCGCGATGGCGACCTCGAAGCCCTCCTTGCGGAGCATGTAGGACAGGGCGTCGCTGAAGGACTCCTCGTCCTCGACGACGAGCACTCGGGTCACGGAAGGACCTCCGGGGCGGGAAGCGGTTCGTACGGGGATGAGACGGTGGCCGTCCCGTCGGGCCGGCCGTCCTCGTCTTCGAGGTCGGACGGGTGTTCGGTCGCGCGGTCACGGGCGGCACCCGCCTCCGGCAGCCGCAGGGTGAAGGTGGAGCCTTGGCCCTCGGAGCTCCACACCGTGACCTCCCCGCCGTGCGAGGCGGCCACGTGCTTGACGATCGCCAGCCCGAGACCCGTGCCCCCCGTTGCACGGGAGCGGGCCGGGTCGACACGGTAGAAGCGCTCGAAGATGCGCTCCTTGTCCTTGTCGGAGATGCCGATGCCCTGGTCGGTCACGGCTATCTCGATCATGTCGCCGCCGGGCGCGGACACCCGGCGGGCGGCGATGCCCACGCGGGTGCGGGCGGGCGAGTAGTTGACGGCGTTCTCGACGAGATTGCCGAGGGCGGCGGCCAGCTGGCCCCGGTGGCCCCACACGTGCAGATGGGCGGTGCCTCCGGCGGCCATGGTGATCTGCTTGGTGGAGGCGGCGTGCCGGCAGCGGTCGACGGCCTCGGCGACGAGTTCGTCCACGCGCACGGACTCGGCGTCCTCAAGGGGGTCGTCGTTCTGCACCCGCGACAGGTCGATGAGCTCCTGCACGAGATTGGTCAGCCGGGTCGCCTCGACCTGCATCCGGCCCGCGAAGCGCTCCACGGCCTCGGGGTCGTCGGAGGCGTCCATCACGGCCTCGGAGAGCAGCGACAGGGCGCCCACCGGGGTCTTCAGCTCATGGCTGACGTTGGCGACGAAGTCGCGGCGCACCGCCTCGATCCGGCGGGCCTCGGTGAGGTCCTCGACCAGCAGCAGCACCAGCCGGGAGCCGAGGGGAGCCACCCGCGCGGACACGGCGAGCGCCTCTCCCCCGCGCCCGGTGCCGCGGCGCGCCAGGTCCAGCTCGACCTGCCGTATCTCGCCGTCCCGCCGGGTGTCGCGCGCCATCTGGAGCATGGGTTCGACGGAGAGCCTGCCTCCGCGCACGAGGCCGAGGGCGTACGCGGCGGAGCTGGCCTTCACGACGGTGTCGGCCTCGTCGAGCACGACCGCCGAGGACCGCAGGACGGACAGCACGGTGTCCACGCCCGGCGGGAGCACGGGGTCGGTGTGCAGGGAGGTGCGGGTAGGGCGTTTCTGGTCGCGCTCGCTCCAGCGGAACGCCAGCATGGCGATGACACCGGTGAGCACACCGGCGATCGCTGCCGCTGCGGCGACCGCCGCGTTCACGTCCATGCGTCCAGGTTAGGCACGCCCTGACCCCTGGCCGAAGCCATCGGAGTGCGACCTCGAACACTCGTCGCCCAGAGTTCACCTTGGAGCCAGTGATGGTTCATTTGGGGTGACGGAAACCGTCGCGTACGGGCCGGAACGTGGGAGCGTGGGGTGCGTGGAGTGCCGTGTCCGTCGTGTCGGCCATGGCGACGACGGGACCCCGGCCCCGGCCTCCGGGCCCCGAAGAGACATGAGAGAGGGACACCCTGATGCGGGACGCGTACCACGAGGAACTTGACTCGATCGGCGAGGGTCTGGTCGACATGGCCCGGCTCGTCGGGTCGGCGATCGGGCGCGCCACGACCGCCATCCTCGACTCCGACCTGAAGCTGGCGGAGTCGGTGATCGAGGGCGACAAGAAGATCGACGATCTCCACCACGACCTGGAGGCGCGCGCCATAGCCCTGCTCGCCCGCCAGCAGCCGGTGGCGACGGACCTGCGCATCGTCGTCACGTCGCTGCGGATGAGCGCCGACCTCGAGCGCTCGGGCGACCTGGCCCAGCATGTCGCGAAGCTGGCCCGGCTGCGCTTCCCGGAGCGCGCCGTTCCGCACGACCTGTACGCGACCATCCTGGAGATGGGCCAGCTCGCCCAGCGCCTGATGGCGAAGACGGCCGAGGTCATCGTCACCAAGGACGTCGATCTGGCGATGCAGCTGGAGCAGGACGACGACGCGATCGACCTGCTGCACCGCGCGCTGTTCCAGCACCTGATGGACGACCGCTGGAAGCACGGCATCGAGACCGCCGTGGACGTCACCCTGCTGGGCCGCTACTACGAGCGCTACGCCGACCACGCGGTCGCCGTGGCCAAGCGCGTGGTGTACCTGGTGACGGGTGAGCACGCGGACGAGCTCCAGCCGGAGATCCAGCCGGCGACGGGGGTCGAGGGCGCCTGACGGGCCCGGTCCCACCGGGCTCCCAGGGGCCACCGGGCCTCCCAGGGGGCCCGTACGGGCTTGAGGGAGCCCGCCTGGGGCGCGTGCAAGCACCTGTGCGCCGTTGATGCGCCCGGCGGGGTGGGCATGAAATGGGCAACAGGCACCAGTCTCGACAGCCTTGAGGAGGGCCCATGGCCGAGACCCCCAGCGCCCCCGACCCCACGCAGGAGCGCGAGACCGAACAGCCCGCCGAGATCAAGAGCCTGCCACTGGTCGGCGCGTGCGGCTGCGGCTCCGGCTGCGGGTGCGGGTGCCAGTCCGGCGCACCGTGCCAGTGCGGCTGACGGCGGACCCGAGGATCCGGCGGAGCGAGGAACACCGCACGACCACGAGTACGACGACGAGGGGCCCGGCCGCGTGCCGGGCCCCTCGTCGTCGTACGGGCGGGATCCGGCGGGCCCCTCGGCCCTGCGCGGCCGGCCGTTCGCAGCCGGCGCCGTCCGAGCGCAGCATGGAAGGGAGAACAGGCCGAGCGCACCGAAGGGAAGTGCGGAGCCATGACCCAGTTCATCGACGTCCACCACGGGATGAAGGGCATCACGGCCGACCAGCTGAAGCAGGCCCACAAGGCCGACCTCGCCATAGAGAAGGACGAGGGCGTGCACTTCGAGAGGGCGTGGGCGGACCCGGAGTCCGGAATCGTGTACTGCCTGTCCGAGGGCCCCTCGGCCGAGGCGGTCCAGCGCATCCACGAACGGGCCGGCCACAGGGCCGACGAGATCCATCCGGTGCCGCTGTCCATCTGGTGACCGGCAGGTGACAGCGGCCCGTTTCCTCCCCTCCCCCGCACACAGCAGCCGCTCGAACGGTTGAGCGAAGAAAGGCAATGATTCGGCAAAGCCGCCCGTGCGGGAAATGGAGCGCCCAGCTCCGGCGTTCGCATGCCGTAGGGGCGCTGTGCGCCGCCCCCGCACAGCATGCCCCCAGCAAGGAGGAACGCCACGTGAGCCAGTACGCCGGCAGGCTCGGGCGTCGCTCCCCGGCAGCTCCCCCGCGGCTCCGCCTTCCGCACCGCAGGCCCCGCCGCGTGGCCATGCTCTCCGTGCACACCTCACCGCTCCACCAGCCGGGCACGGGCGACGCGGGCGGCATGAACGTCTACATCGTGGAACTGGCCCGGCGCCTGGCCGAGATCAACATCGAGGTCGAGATCTTCACCCGCGCGACCACGGCCGCGCTGCCGCCGACCGTCGAACTCGTCCCCGGCGTCCTCGTCCGGCACGTCGACGCCGGCCCGTACGAGGGCCTCGCCAAGGAGGACCTCCCCGCCCAGCTGTGCGCCTTCACCCACGGCGTGATGCAGGCGTGGGCCGGCCACCGGCCCGGCCACTACGACCTGGTGCACTCCCACTACTGGCTCTCCGGCCACGTCGGCTGGCTCGCCGCCCAGCGCTGGGGCGCCCCCCTGGTGCACGCCATGCACACCATGGCCAAGGTCAAGAACGCCGCCCTCGCCGCGGGCGACACCCCCGAGCCCGCCGCCCGCGTCATCGGCGAGACACAGATCGTGGCCGCCGCCGACCGGCTCATCGCCAACACCGACGAGGAAGCCGCCGAACTCGTACGGCACTACGCCGCCGATCCCGCCAAGGTCGCCGTCGTCCACCCGGGCGTGAACCTGGAGCGCTTCCGCCCCGCCGACGGCCGGGCCGCCGCCCGGGCCCGGCTCGGGCTTCCCCAGGACGCGCTCGTCCCGCTGTTCGCGGGGCGCATACAGCCGCTCAAGGCGCCCGACGTGCTGCTGCGGGCCGTCGCCGTACTCCTCGCCCAGCGCCCCGGACTGCGTTCCCGCCTCGTCGTCCCCGTCGTCGGCGGCCCGAGCGGCAGCGGTCTCACCAAGCCGGAAAGTCTGCAGAAGCTCGCCGCGCGACTGGGCATCGCGGACGTCGTGCGCTTTTGCCCACCGGTCCGGCAGGACGAGCTCGCCGACTGGTTCCGTGCCGCGTCCGTGCTGGTCATGCCCTCGTACAGCGAGTCCTTCGGGCTCGTCGCCATCGAGGCGCAGGCCACCGGTACGCCGGTGCTCGCGGCCGCGGTCGGCGGGCTGCCGGTCGCCGTCCGGGACGGCCGCACCGGATTCCTCGTACGGGGACACAATCCCGCCGCCTACGCGCACGTGCTGCGCGCCTTCGCCGACGACCCGGGACTGACCGACCGCATGGGCGAGGCCGCGGCCCGGCACGCCGAGTCCTTCGGCTGGGGCACCTCCGCCGCCGCGACGGCGGAGGTGTACACGGCGGCGATGCATTCCCACCGGCGCCGGATGCGCACCCACCACGGCTGACGTCCCCACCGCCCACGGCACCCGCGCGGCCCCCGCCCGGCGGCCGTCGCGCCGCCCTCCCGGCCCCGGCAGCGGCCGCAACCCGTCGCGTACGCTCCCAGCATGTCTGAGGCACAGCGAGCGGCACAGGTCATCGAAGAGGTCCTCAAGGACGCCGAACTGGAGTGGGAGAGTCCGCGGGCGGGCTCGTACGTCGTGAAGCTCCCCGGGACGCGCAAGCTGTCGACGACCGTCTCGCTGATCGTCGGCAGGCACTCCCTGTCCCTCAACGCCTTCGTGATCCGGCGCCCGGACGAGAACGAGTCCGGAGTGCACCGCTGGCTGCTGGAACGCAACCTCAAGCTGTACGGGGTGGGTTACGCCGTCGACCCGCTCGGCGACATCTACCTGACCGGCAGGCTGCCGCTGGCCGCGGTCACCGCGGACGAGGTCGACCGGCTGCTGGGCTCCGTCCTGGAGGCGGCGGACGGCAGTTTCAACACCCTTCTGGAACTGGGCTTCGCCTCCGCGATCCGCAAGGAGTACGCCTGGCGGGTGTCGCGCGGCGAGCCGACCCGGAACCTGGAGGCGTTCCGGCATCTCACCGAGCGCGCCGAGAGCTGACCCCCGGCACACCCGCCGCCCGTCAACGGCGCGTCGCGCCACGTCGCGTCGCGCCACGTCGCGTCGCGTCGCTCAGGCCGCGCCGACCTCGGTCCCGGCCGCCTCCAGGCGTGCCTCCGCCGCCGGCTCCTGAGCCGGGAGACGGCCCATCAGCGCCCCATACCCGACCGCGGCGCCCGTACCGACCACCGCGCACAACCCCCACAGCCACACGGCGCCGAACCGGTCGATGACGAAGCCGGACAGCAGCGGGCCGACCAGGGCGGCCACCGACCACGACAGGGTGTACATGCCCTGATAGCGGCCGCGCCCGTGCACCGGGGAGAGGCGCACGACGAGACCGGTCTGGGTCGGCGCGTTGACGATCTCCGCCAGCGTCCACACGCACACCGTCAGCACGAAGACGCCGACCGACCCGGCGAAGGCGGTGAGCCCGAAGCCGTACCCCGCGAGCAGGGACGAGACCACCAGGAGCCGGCGCGGGTCGCGGTGCTCGATGACACGGGTGACCGGGATCTGCAGCACGACAATCAGCACGCCGTTGACGGCGATCGCCATACCGTAGTCCGCGGGTGTGAACCCGGCCCGGCCCATCGCCACCGGCAGGCCCACGTAGGCCTGCTGGAAGATGAGCGCGACGAGGAAGCACAGACCGACCACGCTCATGAAGCGGCCGTCGCGCAGGACGGTGCCCAGACTCACGTCCGCGGCGGTCTCCTTGCCGGCCCGCACCGGCCGCGACTCGGGCAGCTTCACGAAGACGACGACCGCGCAGAGCATCGTCATCCCCGCCTCGATCATGAACCCGGCGAGATAACTGACCTCGGCGACGAAGCCCGCGGCCGCGGAGGAGACGGCGAAACCGAGGTTGATCGCCCAGTAGTTGAGGGAGAAGGCGCGGACCCGGTCCTCGGGCCTGACGATGTCGGCCATCATCGCCTGCACGGCGGGGCGGGAGGCGTTGGCCGCCATCCCCACCAGGAAGGCGACGGCCGCGATCGCGACCGGGTCGCTCATGAAGCCGAGCACGGCGACGGAGAGCGCGGTGGACGACTGGGCGACGAGAAGGGTCGGCCGCCGCCCGAGCCGGTCGGTCATCACGCCCGCGCCGAGGGAGGAGATCACACCGCCGAGCCCGTGCAGCGAGGCGACGAGGCCGGCGTACGAGGCGGAGTACCCGCGCTCCAGGGTCAGGTACAGGGCCATGAAGGTGGCGACGAAGGCGCCCAGCCGGTTGACGAGCGTGCTGGTCCACAGCCACCAGAACTCGCGTGGGAGACCGGAGACGGTCTGCCGGGCAGCGTGTTTGAGGGTGGCGAGCGGCATGAGAGGTCCCCCACGGATGTAAGTGGCTCAAGCGGTATCCACAACTTACGAGCACCGGGCTCCCGGCGGCCACCCGATTAACAGATGCCGTCAACCGACGCACGGCCGAGCGGGCCGACGTCCGCCAGGCGGGCACGGGCGCGAGCGATCAGGGGGTTCGATTACGCTCGGGGCCATGGCCGACGCACCGTACAAGCTGATCCTCCTCCGCCACGGCGAGAGCGAGTGGAACGCGAAGAACCTGTTCACCGGCTGGGTGGACGTCAACCTGAACGAGAAGGGCGAGAAGGAGGCCGTCCGCGGCGGTGAGCTGCTGAAGGACGCCGGCCTGCTGCCTGACGTGGTCCACACCTCCCTCCAGAAGCGCGCGATCCGCACCGCGCAGCTCGCGCTGGAGTCCTGCGACCGGCACTGGATCCCCGTCCACCGCTCCTGGCGCCTGAACGAGCGTCACTACGGTGCCCTCCAGGGCAAGGACAAGGCGCAGACGCTCGCCGAGTTCGGCGAGGAGCAGTTCATGCTGTGGCGCCGGTCCTACGACACCCCGCCGCCGCCGCTCGAGGACGGCACGGAGTGGTCCCAGTCCGACGACCCGCGCTACGCGTCGATCCCGCCGGAGCTGCGCCCCAGGACCGAGTGCCTGAAGGACGTCGTCCACCGCATGCTCCCGTACTGGTACGACGGCATCGTCCCGGACCTGCTGGCGGGCCGCACGGTCCTGGTCGCGGCCCACGGCAACAGCCTGCGGGCCCTCGTCAAGCACCTCGACGGCATCTCGGACGCCGACATCGCGGGCCTGAACATCCCGACGGGCATCCCCCTGTCGTACGAGCTGGACGCCGACTTCAAGCCGGTCACCCCCGGCGGCACCTACCTGGACCCGGAGGCGGCCGCGGCAGCGATCGAGGCGGTCAAGAACCAGGGCAAGAAGAAGTAGGGTTTGTGATCATGCCCCTGACCTGCGCGGGAAGCGCGGGTCAGGGGCATTTTCATGCTCTGGAACCTCCCTGGAACCAGAGCCTTTCGGGCCCGGTCTCGGCTGTTGGCCGGTGCACGCCGGCGTGGCCAGTCGGCCGCCCGCCCTTTGGCTCGCTCCGCTCACGGTCGGCGGCCGTGGCACATCAGCCCCCGGCGTCATCTCCCGGTGCGGTACGCTCTCGCGGCCCACGGCCATGTAGCGTGCGGAAATGACGAGAAGCGAGCGGCTCGCGGAGCAGTTGGACCGGCACTGGCGCAAGAACCTGCGGCCGCGGCTGGACGGTCTTACCGATGAGGAGTACTTCTGGGAGCCGGTGCGCGGCTGCTGGAGCATCCGCCCACGTGGCACGTCGGCCGCACCGATGTCGGCAGGTTCGGGGGAGTGGACGATGGACTCCGCGTCCCCTGACCCGGTGCCGGCGCCGGTGACCACGATTGCCTGGCGGCTGGCACACATCATCGTCTCGTGCCTGGGCTATCGGGTCGGATGGCACTTCGGCGGCCAGGACGTCGACTCCCAGACATTCGCCTACGCGGGGACCGCTGACGAGGCGCTGAAACAGCTCGATGAGATGTACGGGAGATGGAACGCGGGGGTCCGCGCGCTCTCGGACGCTGACCTGGAGAATCCGCCCACGGTGGGTCCCGAGCGGTTTCCCATGGAGGGCATCGTCCTGCACGTCAATAGGGAGCTGATCCATCACAGCGCTGAGATTTCCCTGCTGCGCGACCTCTACCGCTGGCAGGACGGAGCCGTACCGCACCGAATATGACTTTTCGGTAGCTTACGTGGACTCCGTGACGCTCCGAATGGAGATGCTGCCCGCACAGGCCGCTGCGACCCGCAGGCGCTCAAGAAGGTCTGGCACTGCCGAGACTGGCGCGTGGGTGCTGCTGCTCAGCGCCTCGTCTCGTACCTGGTCAGGACCACGCCGCCGGGAAACGTCCGCGTCTCCACCAGGTTCAGGTTCACCCAGCTGTCCAGCGCGGTGAAGAACGGCGTGCCGCCGCCCACCAGGACCGGATGGGCGGCGATCGCGTACTCGTCGATCAGCCCGGCGCGCATGGCCGCCCCGGCGAGCGTTGCGCCGCCGATGTTCATTGGGCCGCCGTCCTCGGCCTTGAGCCGGGTGATCTCGGCGATCGCGTCGCCGGTGACCAGGCGGGTGTTCCAGTCGACCTTGTCGATCGTCGAGGAGAACACCACCTTCGGCGTGTCCCGCCAGTTCCGCGCGAACTCGATCTCCGCCGGGGTGGCGTTGGGCTGCTGGTCGCCGGTCGGCCAGTAGGAGCTCATCGTCTCCCACAGCTTGCGCCCATACAGCGACAGGCCACTGGCCTGCTCGTGGTCGAGCCACCACTGGAACAGCTCGTCGCTCGGCGGTCCGCTCCAGCCGATGTCGTCGCCGGCCGCGGCGATGTAGCCGTCCAGGGTCAGGTTCATGCCGTAGATCAGTTTCCGCATGGCCCAGCCTTCCGTCCGTGGGTGTCCGGCGTATAGACCAGCGCGGCGCGGGAAACTCATCGGTGCGCGATCTGGGCTCGCCGGTAGCCCTCGTGCTCGGGGCTCAGCGTGGTGTACTCGGCCGACTCGGACGGTGCCTGCTGCAGATGCAAGTCACGGCGCGATCGCTGTCTCGCAGGGCATCTCGGTGTTTCCGTTCCTGTGGTCGCAGGAGGCTCAAGCGGATCTTGCGGCCACCAGTCGCTGCGCCGTGCCGATGCGTGAAGTCCTCGGAGTCGCCGCTGACTTCGCCGGGCAGATGGGCCCGGTCGATCCGGGATTCCTCGGTGCGGTACAGGTGGAGGTCATGGCGCTTCCCCCTGTTGATCTCGGAGGGGTAGGCAGGCCAAGGCCGACGGCAGCGCCGTTGCGGGGCCTGCGGTTAATTTGGGCGAGCTTGTCCCCGGCGCCGGCGAGGCTGACACGGAGTCCTTCGACCTCACCGAGCCGGCCTTCGCGCTCGGCCTCCGCGATGCGGGCGTGAAGGTTGTCGCGGATCTCCACCAGACGATCGCGTTGGGCGGGGCCGGGCCAGAGCATCGGGCAGCGGACGCAGGCTTCTCTGAACTGACTGGGTGTTTGGTCCGTGGGATGGTTCCGGAATACGCCAGAGACCTGCCTTCTGCCACCGGCAGAACACCGGCCCGACCGGGCTCGACGATCACTACAGTCCAGGCTCATGACGACGGTTACAACGCGCACGATCGAATACGCGGCCGACGGCCTGACGATGATCGGGCACCTCGCGCTCCCGGCCGGTGTCGACCGACGGCCGGTGGTCTTGGTCGGGCCCGAGGGGGTGGGGCTCAGCGATGTCGAGCGCCGCCGGGCCGATGCGCTCGCCGAGCTGGGATACGTGGCGCTGGCCTTCGACCTCCACGGCGGGCGCTATTTGGGCGACCCTGAGGAGATGCTGGCCCGTTGCATGCCGCTGCTCGCCGACCCCGACCGGATGCGAGGCATCGGCCACGCGGCGCTCGACGTGCTCCGCGCCGAGCCGCGGGCCAACCCGGACCGGGTCGCCGCCGTCGGCTACGGCACCGGGGGCGCAATCGCGCTGGAACTCGGGCGCGACGGCGTCGACCTGCGCGCGATCGCGACAGTCAACGGACTGACCACGGGCCGACCAGGCGAGACGGCGCGCATTCACTGCCCGGTGTGGGCCGGGGTCGGGTCGGAAGACCCGATCATGCCGCCCGCGCAACGGGACGCATTCACCGCCGAGATGCAGGCTGCGGGCGTCGACTGGCGCCTCGTGGTCTATGGCGGCGCCTTGCACGCCTTCCATCACCCGCCGGTCGACCACACCGTGCTCCCAGGGGTCGGCTACCACCCGCAGCACGCGCAGCGAGCTTGGCGGGACATCGTCGACCTGCTCGCCGAGTGCCTGCCCATAACGGAGTGATCTGGTCGGCAACCACGATCCTGGACCGCAACCAGCCGGTCGAACGGGGCTTTTCGCAAACGCCGCGAGCGTGCGTGCCGGACGCCGCTGCGCAGGCGGGGGTTTGTTCACAGGCTCTGACTGAGTGGCTTCGCCGCAGTGGTGAGCAGGGAGCAGCGGGGACTGCGCCACGGATCCGCCGAGGTCGGAACATCGTTCCGCCACCGATCAGCGCGGCCCGGTCGGTTGGCTGACCCACCGTCGTGGCCGACTGTCGTCGGCTGAGGTTCAGACGGACCGCATCCAGGGCGCCCCGCCGTCAGCCGAAGCGGCCCCTGCACCCGGCGGGGGCGCTCCCGACGGGCAACGGCAACAGACTGAGGGGTCGCCTCTACGAGACCCGTCGAGTAGCGCCGCCTCTCAGCCACCCCAATTCTCGACGTGTTCCCGTAGGTGGTTGGCGAGTTCGGGCGGATGGAGTTCGAGCGCTCTCACGACTGACGCGTCCAACGCGACTCGCACCGGCGAGTGCCGATCGTGGCACCGATCTCTTCCATCACTTCGCGGCGTAGAGCCGCTTCAAAGTCGGCGTCCTCAGCGTCAACGCCCCCACCGACGGTCGTGTGGTAGGAGGCGCCGCCCGGCCATCCTCGGCGCAGGAACACCAGCTGACCGCCATCGAACAGAACCGCTCGAACGTTGTGACGGACCTTCATGTACGCGACGACAGTGCGCCCACCCCGGCGAGGAGACAGCAGTTCGGGACGAAGGAGTCCGCAGACCCGTTCCCGGCACGAGGCAGGCCCGACCGGTCACCGGTCATGTCCCACGGGGTGGTGTAGTCAGGGCAGCTGTTTCGGTTCCGGTTGTGGGGTGATCTGCGGTTCGGGTTCGGTCGGCTTGGTGGTGAAGAGCTCGGCCATGGAGGCTTCGGAGAGGTAGCGGCGGTCGAAGACCTGCCACTCGTCGTGGAGTTCGGCCAGCACCGCGGCGGCCAGCCGGTCCAGGGCGGTGGGATTGGGGAAGACCTGGACAACATCGGCCCGCCGTTTGATCTCCCGGTTCAGCCGCTCCAGCGGGTTGGTCGACCATATCTTCTTCCAGTGCGCCGGCGGGAAGTCGGCGAATGCGGTGATGTCCACCGCCGCATCCAGCAGCATCGTCTTGACCTGTGGGAACTGCCGCCCGAGCATGTCGGCGACCACGTTCAGCTGGCTGCGCACCTGCTCGCCGGTGGTCTGCGCGAAGATGGTGCGGATGGTGGCGGCAACCATCTCCCCAGAACCCCTCTCGATCACCGAGAACACGTCCCGGACGAAGTGCACCCGGCACCGTTGCCAGGCCGCGCCGAGGAAGACGGTGCGGATCGCGGCCACCAGCCCGCTGTGGCTGTCGGAGATCACCAGCTGGACGTTCTCCAGGCCACGGGCCCGCAGCGACCGCAGGAACTTCGTCCAGAACGGCTTCGACTCACTGTCGCCGACCATCAGCCCGAGGATCTCCCGGTGCCCCGTGGCGGAGATCCCGGTCGCGATCACCACGGCCTGCGATGCGATCCGGTGATTCACCCGCGCCTTGCAGTAGGTCGCGTCCAGGAAGACGTACGGGAAGACGGTGTGATCCAGCGGCCGCTCCTTGAACGCGGTCAGCTCGGCGTCCAGCTCGCCGCAGATGCGGGAGACCTCGGACTTGGAGATCCCGCTGTCCGCCCCCAGGGCTTTGACCAGGTCATCGACCGAGCGGGTCGAGACACCGTGCACATATGCCTCCATCACCACGGCGAACAACGCCCGGTCTATCCGCCGCCGGCGTTCCAGCAGCGACGGGAAGAACGACCCGCTGCGCACCTTCGGAATCTTCAGGTCCAGGTCGCCGGCCTGCGTGGTCAGCAGCCTCTCCCGGTGTCCGTTGCGCCAGGTCGTGCGCGTCTCGGAGTGCTCGCGCGGCGCGGCACCGATCACCTCGGTGGCCTCGGCCTCGATCAGCTCCTGCAGGATGCGCTCGCACACCACCCTGATTGCTTCAACTCCCTCGGCCCGACGTAGTGACTCCAGCAGCCGCATCAGCTCAGACTGGGACAAGGCCATCGCGTGCTCCTCCGGTCGAACTGCCCGTTCACCAGAGAGACTTGCGCGATGGCCTGCCCTTGTTCAGGGAGCATGCACCGCCAACGGATGCACGCCCCCGGGCAGACACCCGCGCGTTCCGGAACCCTGCCCGACTACACCACTTCACGGGACGCGATCCGGTCACCGGCCCGATGAGCACTCGCGTCGGCGCTGCGGCGGGTGGGATTGCGTCGTCTGCACCTGCGGGGTGCCCCGTCCGGTCAGGCAATGGTTGGACATCGTCTGGTCGGTCCCGTCCGGCGATGGCCCCGCGACAATGACTTGCCCGTCCTCGCCGTCCTTCCCTCTCCTTCCGTCATGCCCCCTCCTGCCGTGATGACCGTCCCTCCCGTCCCGCCCCGCTCTACCTGTCGGGCCGGCAGGTCCGGGCGGACCAGAGGGACCGGAGGGGCCGGGCGGCCCCGGGGGACCGTGCTCGATGCCGTTCGCCTGGAGGTCGATGCGCCGTGCTCGGAGTTCGTCGATCTGCTGTTGGTGGGCGACGAGCACAGCTGACTGCGCAACGACCACGACACTCAGCACTGCGCCGAGCACAGGGCGGCGCCGCGGGCTACGCAACGCCTCATTCACGCCTCTCACGCTGTTCCTCACGCTGTGTGACCGAGACAGTGTAAACGGCGAGTCCTCGGGGGAGGTGGACCACCGCGTCGAGTGTCTGCCCCAGGGCGACCTCGAACGCCCCGAGGCCGCCGATCCCTGCACGGAGGCACTGAAGCACGTCACGGGCGAAGCCCAGGCGAGCACGCGGAACAGTATTCACTTGCCCAAGGCGCGACTTCGGCACCCCGAGGGCAGAAAACCCTCCGCGGTGCATGACGGAGGAGCTGCCAGGGAGCGCCCCGACCCTGCATTCCCGCTACGGCCGAGGTCTAGGTCTAGCCGACCCCGGCGGAACGAGAGCATCCTGGCCGTTCTGGCCGTTCTGACCATCCTGCCCGTTCTGCCCGTCCTGCCCGTCTTTCCCGTCCGTCCCGTCCTCACCTGGTGGGCCGAGGGGGCCGGCCGGACCGGGAGGACCGGAGGGGCCGGACGGACCGGGGGGACCAGGCTTGAGGTGTTCTCGCAGGTCGACGGGCTGTGTCTGCAGACTGTCGATCTGCATTTGCTGGGCGATGAGTGCAGCCGACTGCGCTACGAGCGCGACGGCCAGCACCACGCCGAGCACAAGAGGGCGCCGCGGGCGCAGCGCTTCAATCACGCTTCTCACATCGCCCCTCACTTTGTGTGACGGCGAAAGTGTAAGGGACGGGGATTCAGGCGAGGCGGAGCACGTCGAGTGTCGGCGGCACATCCGGCCAGGCCGGGCCCGCCTCCGGGCCGCGCGAGGCAGCCCAACCGGGAGCCCAGCCGATCAAGCCTCCCGCCTGCGGGTTCTCCATCGAGGGGGTTTCGGACGCTGCGCACCCCCCAGAGCGTCACGGCGGCCAGGGCAGGCCGCAGGTGAGCGGCGGAGACAGATGCCGAGCGGCACACCACCCGGCCGGCGGACCTGATGTGCCGTCGGCGTTCATGTCCGGAAGTCTAGACTCCGTCACCGGCACTTTTACCCAAATTTGCCCTTTTTGTTCCGACGGGGACAGGGCCACCTGTGCGACGGAGGAGGCGGGATGCGTCACCGCTCCGGCAGGACCTGCTGGAAACGCTTCGCCGTTGTCCTCCTCTCGGGTCTGGTCGCCGCCACGGCTCTCGGTATCGGCATGGCCCAAGGAGCGCTGGCCGCGTCGTTCTTCATCTCCGGCCAGAAGTTCCAGATCGCCGCGGACACGCTGCGCGCCCGTGGCCAGAGCATCTACCCCGTGATCGACGTGGCCAGGAAGGGCACGCTCGTACCGGTCGTGGTCCAGGGGTTCCGGCATGCCCGTATCAGCGGGCTGTGCACATCCGTGGAGGTCCCGATCCCGGTGCTGGGTTCGTACACCCTGGTGCTCACCGGGGGAGAACGGCGCCAGGTCGAGGCGACGAACCTGTTCATCGACGCGACCTCCTTGTCGGCCGGTGAGTCGATCTCCCAGAACATCGACCTCGGCGTGGCGGCGGGTGCGGTCAGCAAGGGACCGGTCAGCCCCGGGGACAGGCACTCGCGGTTCTTCGACCCCAACGCCTTCGCGTCGCAGGCGGAGACGGTCTTCCTCAAGGACGTGCGCGTGACCTCGGTCGCGGTCTCGGCCAGCACGTTCAGCGTTCCCGGCCTCAGCCTGCGGCTTGAGCGGGGTCGTCGTAACTGCTTCTGACCCCCACAGGGAGCACACGTGTTCTTGGATTCTCTCGGCAGAGGCAGACGCTCGGGACCACCCCCCACGGTCGTCGGCGTCCGACGCGGATTCAGGGTCTGGCGGGGCGAACGGCCCTTCTGGGCAGGGCTGTTCACGTTCACGGCGGGGCTGCCCATCATGTACGTCCCTTACGCGCACCTGTCTCTGGACGGAGTCGTCCTGGCGCTGGCGACCACGTCCGGGGCGGGTTCCCTGATCATCGGGGTTCTGCTCATGGTCCTGGGCGTCTCCCTCTGGTTCCAGCAGCAGGTTCGCATGTTCGCCGGGATCGCGGCCCTGCTGCTCGCCCTCGTCTCGTTCCCCGTCGCGAACTTCGGGGGGCTGTTCCTCGGGCTCTTCTCCGGTCTGGTCGGCGGTTCCCTGGCCTGTGCCTGGACCCCGCCCGCGAGCGGCGCCGAGTCGCAGCCGCCCCGCGCCGACGCCGATCGGTGCCATCGGTGCGATCGGTGAGATCGGTGCGATCGGTGAGGTCGGTGAGGTCGGTGAGATCGGTGAGGACATACGGCCTGTCGTCAGCATGGCCGGGAGGTGCGGGAACCGTCAGGAGGGGGTCTTCGGCGGGCCGGTGGCGTGGCTCGACGAAATCCCTCCGCAGCGAGCGCGTCAGGCGTAGGTCCACCGCCACGCGTTCGAGCGGTACGTGCACTTGATCCGTGCGCCGCTCTCGGTGGTCGTGACGGCGCCGTGGTCGCTGTTGCGGCAGTACTGCCCCGCCGAGTAGCAGTTCCCCGCGTTGGAGACGATCGAGCAGGTGCCGATGCCGTCCTGGCCGCTGCTTCCGGTGTCGGCCGCCTCGGCGGTGGCCGTCCTGGTGACGGTGACCGTCGGACCGGGCCTGGCCTCGGCCTTGACGGTCTCGGTGACGGTCGGGCCGGGCCTGGGCGTGGCCGTCACGGTCGCGGTTACGGTCGTGGCGGGCTTGACTCCGGCCCCGACGGGCTGCTCTTCGCTGTTCCCGGCGCCGGCGATGAGCGCGCCCGCGAGGAACAGGCCCGAGCCGCCGAGCCACACGCGCTTGCGCTTGCGGAGCGGGCGGGTGTCGGGCCGGCGTGGCGCCGGCGGCATGGGTGTGGTGTACGGATCGGCCATCTCGTCCCCCCAGCGCGATCGGGTGGAGCGACCGTAGTGCCCGGCGGGACGGAATGTGGAGGGGTCGTGTGAGAGGTGACCGTTCTGTGATTGTCGCCGTGTCGGCGCTCCGCGCAGCGGCCGTGTGCCGCTGCGTCGTGTCGGGCGATCAGCGGCACTTGCGGTGGTGGCATGTGGTTCGGGTCGTCGGGGTGTGCTGGGTGGTGGTCGGTGTCTTCTTGCCGGTGCTGCCGGGGCGTTTGCCGGGGGGCGTGGACGCGGACGGTGAGGGGGCGCCGGGTTCGTCGGTGCCGTGGCCCAGGGGGGCCGGTGCGGGGAAGGGGACGTCGGGCAGGCCGGCGAGGGCCTGGCGCATGTACTCGGCCCAGATCTCGGTGGGGATGTCGCCGCCGAACACCTTCTGCAGGCCGCCGACGCCTATCAGGGACTGCAACTGCGGATTCTTCGGGTCCTCTCGGAAGAGGACGACGGAGGTCGCGAGTTGGCGGGTGTAGCCGACGAACCAGGCTGAGCGGAAGTCGTCGGTGGTTCCGGTCTTGCCTGCCGCGGTCCTGCCGAGGGCCTGCGCCTTGGTGCCGGTGCCGCGGGCGATGACGCCCCGGAGCACGTCGGTCACGTTGTCGGCGACCGCCGCCGGCAGGGCCCGTACGGGGGCGGGGGCGGTGAAGCCGGGCAGTGCCGTGCCGTCGTGGGTCACCCCGGTCACCGAGTACGGGGTGGTCTGCGTCCCGCTGGCGGCGAAGGTCGCGTAGACGCCCGCCATCCGGATCGCACTGGGGGTGGAGGTGCCGATGTAGAAGCCGGCGCTGGAAGCGGCGAGGCTGCCGGGGCGCAGGCCGAGGGCTTCCGCCGTCTTCGCCACGTTCCCGTAGCCGACGTACTCCCCCAGTTGCACGTACGGCGTGTTGACGGACTGCTCCATCGCCTTGCGCAGGTCGATGTAGCCCCAGCGCTGGTCGGTGTCGTTGTGCTGGTGGAGGAGCCCGGTCGGGTCGTTGGTGTCCGTGACGTAGTTGCCCTGCTGATCCTTGATCTTGATGCCGTCGTCGCCGTTGAACGTGCTGGCCGGGGTGATCGGCTGCGGGGCCCGGCCCGGGCTCAGTACGGCTCCGTGCTGGAGCGCGGCGGCGAGGACGACGGGTTTGAAGGTCGAGCCGACCGGGACGCCGGAGGTGTCGGCGTTGTCGGAGTAGTGGGCCTGGTCGTAGCCGGAGCCGCCGTAGACGGCCAGGATCCTGCCGGTCGTGGGCTCCACCGAGGCGGCTCCGACCTGGACGTCCCGGTCGACCGGCCGGTGGGCGGGGTCGAGCCGTTCCTTGCGCACCCGTGCGACGGCCCGGGACAGTTCCGCCGTCTTCTTCCTGTCGAAGGTGGTGTGGATCTGGTAGCCGCCCCGGCTCAGGCTGCTGTCGGTGATGGCCGGGTTGTGCGCCTCGGCGTACGACTTGGCGAGCTGGACCAGGTAGCCGGTCTGGCCGGTGAACCCCGAACCGGGGGTCCACTTCCTGGGCACCGGGAAGCCGTCGGCCGCGTAGCGGGCCCGCTGCCCGGGCGTCAGTCTGCCCGTCGTCACCATGCGGTCGAGTACCCAGGACCAGCGTGCTTCCGCCCGTGCCCTGGCGGTGGGTTCGGAGTCCGCGTACTGGAAGAGGCTCGGCTCGTTGACCGCCGCGGCGAGAAAGGCTCCCTGGCTCGCGTCGAGCTTCTCCACCGGGAGGTCGTAGTACATGCGGGCGGCGGCCTGGATGCCGTTGGCCTGGCGGCCGAAGAAGCAGGTGTTCAGGTATCCCTGGAGGATCTGCTGCTTGGTCATCACGGCGCCGATCTTCGAAGAGATCAGCAGTTCCTTGAACTTGCGTGAGATCGTCTGCGACTGGTCGAGGTAGGTGTTCTTGACGAACTGCTGGGTGATCGTCGATCCCGACTGGACGGAGCCGCCCTCGGCCATGTGGACCAGGGCGCGGAGGATGCCTTCCGGGTCGATGCCCGGGTCGGTGTAGAAGGACGAGTTCTCCGCGGCGATGAAGTCCCACTGCACATCCGCGGGCACCTGCGAGAGGCTGACGTTCTGCCGGTTGATGCTGCCGTCGGTCGCCAGGACGGTGCCGTCGGACCAGTAGTAGACGTTGTTCTGCAGCAGCGTCGAGGGATTCGGGTCGGGGATGGTGACCGTGGCGTAGGCGTACCCGATGGCCGCCGCGGTGCCGCCGAAGCAGAGCAGGAAGAGCGCCAGCAGCTGGCGCACCGACGGCAGCCAGCGGCGCGGGCCCGTCCTGCCCCCGCGCGGGTAGTCGATCCATCGTCTATTCTGCGGCGCCCCTCTCCGGGCGCGGCGTGACCCGCCCGGTTCGCGGGTGCGGTGCCGTGAGCCGCGGCGGCTTGTGGCATGGTCACCCGCGGCACGGTTGCCGGCGATGGGGCGCTGCGGCGGTCGGCGCCGGTGTCCACTCATGGGCTCGGATCACTGTCCTCTCGTTACCACTCGGTACCGCTCGGTACCGCTCGGTACCGCTCGGTACCGCTCAGTACCACTGCGTCGGTTCGTGCGATGCGGGCAGACGGACGCCGTCGTACGGGGCCGGGTGCGGGAGCGCGTCGTACGGGGCCGGGTGCGCAAGAACGTCGTACGGGCCCGGATGCGGGGCGGCGGGCTCCGGCGGAGTGCGGTCGTCCCTCGGGGCCTCCGTGGCCGCCGGGGCCCGCAGGCTGCCGTACCGCTCCATGCGCTGCCACCGCAGCCGTGAGCCGGACACGGCGGTGAAGACGGACTGGATCACCACCAGGTACATCAGCTGCCGGTAGACGAACTGCTGCAGTGGCAGGCTCCACAGCGGGCCGGGCCGCTCTCCGTCCAGGCGGAAGGCGTACAGGCCCATCACGAGCTGCAGCAGCAGGAAGGCGAGCCAGAGTCCGGTGATCCGGACCGGGTCGAGAAAGACCAGCCCGTAGAGGGCGAAGACGTCCACGACGGGGGCGAGCAGGGGCAACAGCACCTGGAAGAGCAGCAGATAGACCAGTCCCCGACGGCCCAGCTTCCCCGAGGCGCCGCGCTGCACCAGCGCCCCGCGGTGCTTCCACATCGCCTGCAGGGTGCCGTAGCACCAGCGGTACCGCTGCCGCCAGAGGGCGTTCAGCGACGCGGGCGCCTCCGTCCACGCCCTCGCGCCCTCCTCGTACACCACGCGCCAGCCGGCGCGGCCCAGGGCCATGGTGAGGTCGGTGTCCTCGGCGAGGGTGGCGTCGCTGACACCGCCGAGGTCCAGCAGCGCCCGGCGGCGGAACGCACCGACCGCGCCCGGCACGGTCGGCATGCACTCGGCGAGGTCGAACAGACGGCGGTCGAGGTTGAACCCGACCACGTACTCGATGTGCTGCCAGCGGCCGAGCAGGCCACCGCGGTTGACGACCTTGGCGTTGCCCGAGACGGCGCCCACGCGGGGGTCGGCGAAGGGCTGCACGAGCGTGCGGACGGTGTCGGGTTCGAAGACGGTGTCGCCGTCGACCATGACCACCAGGTCCCAGGTGGCGGCGGCGAGCCCGGTGTTGAGCGCGGCGGGCTTGCCGGCGTTCCGCTGCCGGATCACCCGCACCGGCAGACGCAGCGATTCCACCAGGTCGGCGGTGCCGTCGGTCGAACCGTCGTCCACCACGACGACCTCGACCGGGTGGTCCGAGGCGAGCAGTGAGCGTACGGCCGCCTCGATCCCGGCGCTCTCGTTGTACGCGGGGACGATGACGCTGACCGGCTCGGTCACCTGCGGGCCCCAGGGACGGCCCCGGCGCCTCGTCCGCAGGCGCCGGTGCCGCCGGGCGGCGATGAGCACGACCACCGCGCGCAGCACGCTGATCGCTCCGGCCGCGTACATCAGCAGGCCCAGCAGCCACACGACCCGGTCGCCGCCCTGCAGCACCCGGATGAGGGCCAGCCCCTGCAGATGGTCTCCGGTCCCGGCGGGCCGGACGGGTGGCGCCATGCCGACCGCGTCGCCGACCGTCGCGAAGGCGAAGCCCCGCGTCCTGAGCCGTGGTATCAGGGCGCCCAGGGCCGCAACGGTCTGCGCCCGGTCCCCGCCGCCGTCGTGCATCAGCACGATCTGCCCGGCGTCGCCCCGCGGGGTCACACGGGCGAGGATGCGGTCCACGCCGGGACGACGCCAGTCCTCGGCCTCCCGGGTGGCGAGCACCGTGACATAGCCTGCCGCGCCGGCCTGCCGGAGCACGGACCAGTCGGCGTCGTCCAGGGCCCCGTTCCCCGAGGAGAACGGGGGCCTCAGCAGTGCTGTGGTGACGCCCGCGGCACCCGCCACCGCCAGCTGCGTCTCGCGCAGCTCCAGGGAGCGCTGCCACGGGGCGAGCCGGGTGAGGTCGGGGTGGGTGAAGGTGTGGATGCCGATCTGGTGGCCGTCGGCGAGGATCCGGCGGACCAGCTCGGGGTGGGCGACGACCTGGGTTCCGACGACGAAGAAGGTCGCGTGCACATGGTTGCGGCGCAGCACGTCCAGGATCCGCGGGGTCCAGACGGGGTCCGGGCCGTCGTCGAAGGTCAGCGCGATGGTGCGGGGCCTCACCCGGGCGGTGTGCGGGGAGGCGGCGGCGTTCGCGATCACGGGGCCGCCGTGGAGCACCGGGCCGGGCACCGTGCCGTGGCGGCCGCGGGCGCCGGTCACGTCGTCCGCGGTGACGCCGAACATGTGGTGGGTGTAGCCCTGCAGCAGGAGGGCCGCCGAGAGGGTGACCGCGAGCACGATCAGCAGCAGCCAGTGGGTGCGGGGTGTGATCTGGCTGGTGCGGCTGTGGCGAGGGGGTGCGGTGCGGCGGCGGTTGGTCACGTCAGGGGCCTCGGATCACTTCACGGGATTGTGGGACGAGCCGATCGCGCGGCCCTTCGCGGTGGGGGCCGGGGCCAGGGTCGGGGACGTGATGCCGGTGGACGCCGCGGTGGGCGCGGACGTGGCCACAGGGGTGGCCGAGGCCGTCGGCCCGTCGGTGGGAGGTCGGGAGGGCTTCCGCGCCTCCGTGGGGCTCGCGCTCCCTGCGGAGGGGCCGGTGCCGGGGGAGGAGTCGGGCACGGCCGCGGGAGCCTCGGCCGGGTGCGGGGAGTCCGGCTGCGGGACGAACGGCGAGCTGAGGCTGGGGCCGCCCAGCACGGTGCTGATCAGCAGGGCGACGTAGCCGCCGGCGGGGATCACCAGCAGCCGGGCGGCGCGCAGCACGCGGCGCTGGCGCCGCCCCGAGGAGTCGACGAAGACGGGCCGCGCCGGCTCGCCCTCCGGCTCGGCCGGGACCGGTACGGCATGGCCGGACGCGTCGGGTTCCGGGGGCGGCACGGCGAAAGGCGGCACGTCGGGGGCGTCGGCGTGGGAAACGTCCCACGCCACCACGGCCGTCGCCTGGCCGGTGGCGGCACCGCGGCCGTGGTCGGGCGCGTACGGGTCCGGGTACGGGTCCGGGTACGGGTCCGGGTACGGGTCCGGGTCTGGGTACGGGTCCGGGTGCGCCTGGTCGTAGGCGTACGGGTAGGCGTCGTCGTACGCGTACGGAGACGCGTGGTCGTACGCGTACGGGTACGCATACCCGGACGCGTACCCGGCGCCGCCGTACGGATCCTCGCCGTACGCTCCGACGCTTCCGTCCACACACTGCACGAGTCGTGCCCCCTGTCCTGGCCGACCGACTCGGTCAACCGGAATAAGAGAGCGAACTCGGCCGGAAGTGTTACACCCCGCCCCGGGCCGGGCGACCGAACCCCGTCGGTTCCTCGTCGCCCGGATGACATGAGCCCCGGTCCACTGACACAGGGCGTCAGTGGACCGGGGCTAGCTTTCCCGCCGGGCGTCCGCCCAGTGAACGACTCACGGCGAAGGAACAGCACCTTGGACCACCCATCCGACCGCAGGCCCGGTATCGGCGATTTCGACTTCCTGGCGGGCACCTGGGACGTGGCGAACCGGCGGCTCCTCGCACCGCTGACCGGCGGTGGCGAGTGGGACGAGTTTCCGGGCACCGCCGTGTGTCACGGCACGCTGTTCGGCGGGGCCGCCAACCTGGACGAGATCACCTTCCCGACCAAGGGGTTCTCCGGCCTGACGCTCCGGCTGTTCGACCCGGTGCGCGAGGAGTGGTCGCTGAACTGGGTGAGCAGCCGTACGGGCCTGCTGCAACCACCCGTCCACGGCCGGTTCGGCGACGACGGGCGCGGCGAGTTCCACGGCGACGACACCCACGACGGCACACCGGTGCGGTGCCGCTTCATCTGGTCGGGCATCACCTCGGCGTCGGCCCACTGGGAGCAGGCGTTCTCGACCGACGGCGGGGCGAGCTGGGAGACCAACTGGACCATGGAGCTGCGCCGTTCCGAAGGGGTTCCGGGATGACCGGGACGGTGGCGGCACACGGTGCACCGGCGCGTCCGGGCGGACGGCTGACGGTCCGGCAGGGGGCCGCGCTGTACGTCGGCGCGGTGCTCGGCACCGGGGTGATCGCGCTTCCCACGCTGGCCGTGCGGGCGGCCGGGCCGGCGTCGCTGCCGGCGTGGCTGGGGCTGGTGCTGCTGTCGGTGCCGCTCGCGGGCACGTTCGCCGCGCTGGGCGCGCGCTACCCGGACGGCGGCGGGGTCTCCACCTACGTACGGCACGCGTTCGGTCCCCGGGCGGCGGCGGTGGTCGGCTGGTGCTTCTACTTCGCCGTGCCGGCGGGGGCGCCGGCGGCGGGGATGTTCGCCGGCACGTACGTCGCCACCGCCGCCGTGCTGGTGCTCGGCCCGGCCGCCGGCACGACCGACGCCCCGCTCGCCGAACTGCTCGCCCTCGGTGTGGGCGGCACGGTCCAGGTCCTGGCCGCGGTCGCCGCGCTGCTGCTCACCCTCGGCGCGATGAACGCCTACTTCGCCGGCGCCGCCAGACTCGGCGCGGCGCTCGGCCGTGACGGCGCGCTGTCCTACCTGCGGTGGCGATCCCCGTCGCGGGCGCCGGTGGGAGGCGCCCGCGACGGGGACGGGGAAGGCGAGCCGGATCGCACCCCTACCGGTCGGCCGGGGTGATCTCCCACGTGGTGTTGTCACCGTGCTGCTGGGTCCAGAACATCCGCCAGCCGTCGTGGAACAGCGTCGGCACCTTGGCGCCCAGGATGCCGCGGACGCCGGGGTCGCCGTCGGAGACGTGGATGCCGGTGATCTCGTTGTCGCCGTCGTTCTGGAAGCCGCCGCCCGCGGAGGACAGCATGTTGTCCAGGGTCGCGGAGGGGTCGCGGCCCTCTCCCAGGAAGCGCACCGGCTGGGCGCCGCGCGAGTAGTCCCTGCTCGTGTCGAAGACGAACCCGGAGTCCAGGGTGCCCCGCTGGGCGTGCAGGCCGTCGCCGGCGTCCTCGACGAAGGCGACGTGGGTGCGGTCGAGGAAGGTCACGTTGTCGAGGCCGGTGTGCTCCTTGTCACCGGCGTAGAAGACGCTGAGCCTGCCCTCGTCGGAGCTCGGGTCGCTCTGGGTGAGCTTGTAGAGGGTGCCCCAGCCGCCGTAGCCGGCGTTGGCCGTGGCGTCGGTGTTGGTGTCGCCGGTGGCGTCGAAGTAGAACTCCCGGAAGTCCGTGCCGGGGCGGAACTGGCCGTTCTCGGGCCGCTTGAACGGGGTCGCGTGGGCCGCCTTGGCCAGGGCGTTGGCGTCGAACGCCTTCCCGCTGGTGTCGGACCTGGTGTCGTGGATGGTCACCCAACGGGTGCTCAGGGAGGGACCGTAGGTGCTCAGGTCCTTCTGGTCGTCGGTGAACGCGCCACCGGTCGGGTGCTCGGCGTCGACGTTCTGGTACTCGATGGGGGAGCCGCTGCGGCGGGAGGTCACCTGCAGGGCCTGGAGCCTGCCGCCCTTGGTGAGGTCGCGCTTGTCGTACGGCACGAGCCGGTAGACGAAGCTGCTGGGGACCTTCGTCTTGGTGGCGACCGAGGTGCCGCCGACGTCCTCGATCATCCACAGGTTGCCGGCGGAGTCGTTCTGGATGCCCTCGTAGCCGGCCCGGCCGGTGACGTAGGAGATGTCCTCGACCTTGGAGTCGATGTCCGGGGTGGCCTGGAGAACGGCGCCCTTGTTCCCCTTCTCGGCGGTGAACAGCAGCCGCTTGGCCCAGGGGTCCCAGGTGGCGCCGTCGATGGTGGGGAGCGGCGTGCCGTCGGCCTGCTCGGTGGCCAGCAGCGTCACCCGGTGGGCCGGGTCGGCGTCCAGGTTGATCCGGGTGATGTACCCGCTTCCGCCGCCCTCGTGGCCCTGGAACAGGAAGTGCGTGCCGTACGCGTAGGAGGGGTCCGCGCCGTGCTGGCCGGTCAGCCTCAGGTAGACGTTCTTGTCGGGCTCCGTCTTGCTGGCCTCGACCTTCACACCCGCCGCCTGCGTGAGGGCGGGGTCGGGCAGCAGCGTGCCGTCGCCGAGGTAACCGTAGTACGGGACCTGGTCGGTGGGGTTCTCCAGCTTCAACGAGCCCTGGGCGACGGTGTGCTGGGCGAGCTGCGGCGACAGGAGGTTCGGCGCGGTCACCCCCCGTACGTCGGTCACGGCCTGCACCGGCGACCAGGCGGCCGCGCCGCTGCTGGCGTCGGCGGAACCGGGGGACAGTGCGAGGCCGGCACCGACCACGCCGGTCGCCACCGCTACCGCGACGGCGGTGCCACGTCTCTTCTTGGCCATGTGCGATCACCTTCCGGATGAGCGAGAGCACACAGTCAAGACACGGTCGCCGTCACAGAATGGCTGCGTCGATGTCGGTCGGATTGACACCACGTGAACATTGCGCCGGGCCTGTCGGCCCGGCTCGCGCGGCGCAGTGCCGCGAACGGCGCGGTCCACCTGCGGCGGGGGCCGTCCTTCAGGCGGGGAGCCGGCGGTCGGGACAGGCACGCGGACCCGTCAGGCGGGTGCCGCGGACGGCATGGGCGAGGTGGCCGTCGGGTCGTACGAGGCCATGGGCGGCATCCGGCCATGCGCTGTCCGCGTCGAGCGGTGGACGCCGACGAGGCCGTTCCGCCCGCGCAGGACCGAGGAGGGGTCCGCGTCACTCCACAGAGGGGAGGGGCGGGCGGGGCGCCGCGGCCCCCTGGGGATCCCGGCCCGTGGGATCCCGGCCCGTGGGATCCCGGCCCGTGGGATCCCGGCCGGCGCCGCCCGGCGGCCGCATGGCGAGCATGCGCCAGGTGGCCGGCGTGCCGAGGGGGAAGAAGCTCCGCGAGAACGCGTTCGGTCTCGACCCGGGGTCTCGGCCTGGGAGGTCTCAGCCCGGGGGGTCTCAGCCGGGGGGTCTCAGCCCGGGGGGTCTCGGCCCAGGGGTCTCGGCCCGGGGGGTCTCGGCCCAGGGGTCTCGGCCCGGGGGAGGAACAGCAGGAAGCGGTACGCGGTGTCGGCGCAGCCGACGTCGGACGGCCGCAGGCGGGTCCCGCGCCGGGGCAGGTGCGTCATTCCGCGGCCGCACCGCCGGATTGCCCCGGGCGACCGGTTCGCCCGTCACCCCGAAGGGCGCCGGCATCACCAGGGTGCGGGGCCGGGCGACCGGCGCCGCGGCTCCCGCACCCGGTCGGGGGAGCGGCCGACGATCCGGAACGCGGCGCCGTACGAGCGCAGTCGCGCGGCGCCGGCCGGGGCGGGGTCGACGGGTCGAGGGTGTGGTGTCAGGGGCTCAGGCCCGTCGTACGCGCCCCATCGCGGTCGTCGCCAGGCCCAGCAGGACGGCCACGGCCCCGGTGATGATGTTGCTGAGGATGACCTTCGTCGTCGTGGGGGCACCCGCGACGACGAAGGGGCTGATGATCGTCCAGACACCGATCGCGGCCGCGACCCACCCCATGCCGTAGGTGCGCTCGTACACCGAGCCGAAGCCCACCGCCAGAACGGCCAGCGCGATGCCCGTGACCAGGTTGCTCACCGTCAGGGTGGAGCTGGCGTTGAATCCGATGACCCACGGCGAGATCGCCAGGTAGAGCCCCGCCAGGAGGCTCAGGCCCTCCGTCGCCTGGGCGGCCGGCCGCGCGGACGCCTGCTCGTAGCGGGCGCGCAGGGCCACGATGTCGGGGTGATGCTCGATGCGTGACGGTTGAGTGACCACCTCTGCCACTCCCTTCAGGGATTTTGGGTACTTTGTCCACGGGTATCCCTAAATGCCGGATTGAACCGTTGCACATGGCAAAGACCGGTGCGGGACACGCCCGGCCCTTCACTCCTCGTCCGTGGTCGCCACGGGCCGGGTCCGGCCGGGCTCCGGGGCCTCGGCCAGCTCCGCCCGGACGTGCAGGACGTCGCCGATGAACAGGTCGTAGACCAGCACCCCGATCACGCCGCCGATCAGGGGGCCCACGAGGGGAATCCAGAAGTAGTCGCGGAAGGAACCCGCGAGCGTGCCCGGCATCGCGAGGTCCCGCCAGCCCGCGAGCCAGGTGAACAGGCGCGGGCCCAGGTCTCGCGCCGGATTGATGGCGTACCCGGCGTTCGCGCCGTACGACATGCCGATCGCGGCGACCGCGAACCCGATCACCAGTGGCCCGAGGTTGGCCCTCACCGCCGTGTTGCGCAGGTCGATGACCGCCACGACGAACATGACCAGGAAGGCCGTGCCGACGATCTGGTCCACGAGCGGGCCCCAGTTGCCGCCGTGGAAGTAGGGCGCAGGGAAGGTCCCGAAGATGGAGAAGGAGGCGAGGGTGTGCCCGTTCGTCTTCGGCCCCTTCATGGCGAGGTCGAAGGTGCTGATCGCGTCGTGGTAGACGCCGTACACCAGGGCGGCCCCGACGAACGCGCCCGCCACCTGCGCCACCCAGTACGGCACGACCTTCACCCAGGGGAATCTGCGGCGCACCGCGAAGGCCAGCGTCACCGCCGGATTGATGTGCGCGCCGCTGACCCCGCCCGCGACGTAGATGCCGAACACCACGGCCATCGCCCAGCCCCAGGTGATCAGGAGCCAGTCCCCGGCGCCGACGAAGATCGTCGTGGGGCCCGCGGTACGGCCGGATCCCGGAAGCCCGGCCACCGCCATGGCAACCGAGCCGCATCCGAAGGAGACGAGGACGAACGTCCCCAGGAACTCGGCGAGGCACTCGCCGAACAGGCCTCCTCGGCTCCGGAGCCGGGAAGGCCGTACCAGGGGCGGGATTTCCACAGCCATGTTGGACCCCTCAGGGACTGGTCCGGCCGGTGGCGGCTCTTCTCCACCGCTCAGCGGTCCCCGACACGGCCGGCGCACTTCCGGCACAACCTGCTGTTTGCACGCGGGCGCCCGACCCCGACCGGGGCCGGCTGTTCAAACGCGTGTGCTTCTGTCCGTGGCCACAGGCCGGGCACACACCTGAGTATGGCTCACGGACCGGCACCTCGCCTTTCGCGGACGTCCGTCCCGGCACCTGTGGAACCGACGCCACCGGTGGGGCAGTCTGTCTCCTCGTGGCAAGCGTTCCGCAGCAGAACGGGTCGGGTGACGCCGTCGCGCACATGGTGGTGTGCGGAGACGACGGGCTCGCGCACCGGCTGGCCGCCGAATTGCGCGGGGTGTACGGCGAGCAGGTGACCCTCGTCGTGCCGCCCTCCGAACGGGTGGCCCGGCAGCCGGTGGTGGGCCGTGCCCGCGCCTCGACCCTGTTCGACCGGGTCTCCGCCGCCGTCACGCGCGCGGCGGGCAGCGGCAACGCCAACGGCACCGGGAACAGCGGGAGCGGCACCGGGAACAGCGGCAGCGGCGGACGCACGGCGGGCGCCGGCGGCGACCGTGCGGCTGCCGGACAGCCCGGATCCATACGGCTGTTGGAGGCCGCCGAGGCGTCCGAGGCCGTGCTCGCCGAGGCCGGAGTGGAGCGGGCCGCGGCACTGGCGCTGGTCTATGACGACGACGAGACCAACATCCGTGCCGCGCTCACCGCCCGGCGCCTCAACCCGCGGCTGCGGCTCGTCCTGCGGCTCTACAACCGGCGGCTGGGGCAGCACATCGAGGAACTCCTCGACCAGGCCGCCGCGTTGGCCTCCGGCGGCCCGGACGGGGAGTCCGGCCAGGGGCCCGACGGGAGGTCCGTGGCGTTCGACGCGTCCACGACCGTCCTGTCCGACGCCGACACCGCCGCGCCCGCGCTCGCCGCGACCGCCGTGGCCGGCACCACCAAGGTCGTACAGACCGACGGGCTGATGCTGCGGGCCGTGGAGCGCCCTCCGCCGCGGCCGGGCCAGGTCGCCGACCCGGGACTGTGCACCCTGGCGCTGCTGTCCGCGACGGCCAGCGACCCCGCGGGGGCGGATGGCTCCGAGGGCAGCGGCGACCACGGGCCGCGGCTCCTGCCCGACGAGAGTGCGGTCGCGGCCGCCACGGGGCGCGGCACCGTCGTCCTGGAGACCGTCTCGTACGCGGGCCCCGCCCTGCCCGCGGGGCGCAGTGTCCTGCCCCTCGGCTCGCTGCTGTCGCGGCGGCTGCGGTGGTCGTTCGCCGGGATCGTGGGCTGCGTGGTCGCGCTCGCGGTCGCGTCGATGGCGGTCACCGGTGAACACCCGCTGCAGGCCACGTATCTGACGCTGCTGGACCTGTTCGCGATCAACAACCCGGCCATCGGGGAACCCGCCGGACGGCAGATCCTGCAACTGCTGTCCGGGCTGGTCGGGTTACTGCTGCTGCCCGTGCTGCTCGCGGCCGTGCTGGAGGCGCTCGGCACCTTCCGCAGCGGGAGCGCGCTGCGCAGGCCGCCGCGCGGGCTGTCCGGGCACGTGGTGCTCCTCGGCGTCGGCAAGATCGGCACCAGGGTCATGACGCGGCTGCGGGAGCTGAGGATCCCCGTGGTGTGCGTCGAGGGCGATCCGGAGGCGCGCGGACTGGCGACGGCGCGGCGGCTGCGGGTGCCGGTGGTGCTCGGGGATGTGACGCAGGAAGGCGTCCTGGAGGCCGCCAAGATCCACCGGGCGCACGCGCTGCTGGCCCTGACCAGCGCCGACACCACGAACCTCGAAGCCGTCCTGTACGCGCGCTCACTGCGGCCCGACCTCAGGGTCGTCCTGCGCCTGTACGACGACGACTTCGCCACCGCCGTCTACCGCACCCTGCGCGCCGCGCACCCGGGCGCCCTCACCCGCAGCCGCAGCGTGTCGCACCTGGCCGCGCCCGCGTTCGCCGGCGCCATGCTGGGGCGGCAGATCCTGGGGGCGATCCCGGTGGAGCGCCGGGTCCTGCTGTTCGCCGCCCTGGACGTGGGCGGGCACCCGCAGCTGGAGGGGCGGACGGTCGCCGAGGCGTTCCGCGCGGGGGCCTGGCGCGTGCTCGCCCTGGACACGACGGCACCCGGCGCACGAGGCCCGGCACGCGACCCGGAGTCGGACGACCCCGACCGCCCCTCGGGGCTGGTCTGGGACCTGCCGCCCACCTACGTCCTGCGCCCGGAGGACCGGGTGGTCCTGGCAGCGACACGCCTGGGAATCGCCGAGCTGCTGGGACGCAGACGGCGGGACACGAACGGGGCGTAGGGGCGCCGCGGCCGTCCGGAACCTCCGGGCGGCGGCCCGACGACGGACCCGGGCTCCAGGCAGCGCGACAGCAAGCCCGGGCTCCAGGCCGCAGGCGCCGGGGGCCACCGGCACGAGGGCGGGCGCGGGCCGCAGGCACGCGGGCCGGGGACGCGGGCCGCAGGCACCAGGGCGGGAGCGGGCCACAGGCACCAGGGCGGGAGCGGGCCACAGGCACCAGGGCCGGGGGCGCGCGGGCCACAGGCACCAGGCGGGCGCGGGCCGGGGGCGCAGGGTCCGGCGGGCACGGGGCGGGGGCGCAGGGTCCGGCGGGCACGGGGCGGGGGCGCAGGGTCCGGCGGGCACGGGGCGGAGCCGTGCCGCGTCGTCGGGATCGGGACTGGTCAAAGGGCTTTGCCGGCGGGTTGTCCACAGGCTGGAGGGCCTGGCCGCGGAAAGTCGGTCCGGCCAGGCACTATGGGGCCATGACTGAGAGCAACGGGTCCCCCTCGCCGAAGCGTGGCAAGGACATGCCGGACTGGGAGAAGCGCTTCCGGGCGCCGCGGGTGTCGCTGCCCGACTGGGCGCAGGACGCACCGCACCGATCGCTGTTCGTGTCCAACGCGACCGGGACGTACGAGCTGTATGCGTGGGACCGCGCCACGGGCGAGCAGCGCCAGGTCACGGACCGGCCGAACGGCACGACGGACGGCGTGCTCTCACCGGACGGCGAGTGGATCTGGTGGTTCGACGACACCGACGGGGACGAGTTCGGGGTGTGGAGACGCCAGCGGTTCACACCCGACGCCTCGGCTGCGGACGCGGCGGCCGACGCACCGGCGGCTCCCGGGCTTGAGCCGTCCTATCCGGCCGGGCTCACGATCGGCCGGGACGGACGGACCGCCGTCGTGGGCCGCTCGACCGACCAGGACGGCTCGACGGTCCATCTCGTACGGGCGGGCCGGGACCCGGTGGAGATCTACCGCCATCGCGAGTCGGCCGGGGTGGGCGATCTCTCCCAGGACGGCTCACTGATCGCGATCGAGCACACCGAGCACGGCGACGCGATGCACTCGGCGCTGCGCGTGCTGCGGCAGGACGGCACGACGGTGGCGGAGCTGGACGACACCAAGGGCGGCACGGTGGAGTCGGGCCTGGAGGTGCTGGGCTTCGCACCGGTCGACGGTGACACGCGGCTGCTGATCGGGCACCAGCGGCGCGGCCGGTGGGAGCCGCTGGTGTGGGACGTCGCCTCGGGCGAGGAGACGGACCTGGCGCTGGAACTGCCGGGCGACGTGGCCGCGGAGTGGTATCCGGACGGCTCCGCGCTGCTCGTCGTGCACGGCTTCGAGGCGCGCAGCGAGCTGTTCCGCTACGACCTGGCGACGCGCGACCTGGTGCGGCTGCCGACCCCGCCGGGCACGGTGTCGGGGGCGACGGCCCGCCCCGACGGGACCGTGGAGTACCTGTGGTCGTCGGCGGCCGAGCCCCCGGTGGTGCGGTCGACGTCGGGCGGGGTCGTGCTGGATCCGCCGGGGATGAGAGCGCCGGCGTCGGTGGCGGTGGAGGACGTGTGGGTGCGGGGGCCGGGCGGCCGCGTCCACGCCCTCGTGCAGAAGCCGGCGGGGGCGAGCCGTCCGCTGCCGACGGTGTTCGACATCCACGGCGGTCCGACCTGGCACGACAGTGACGCGTTCGCCGCGGGCCCGGCGGCCTGGGTGGACCACGGGTATGCGGTGGTGCGGGTCAACTACCGGGGTTCGACCGGATACGGGCGCGAGTGGACGGACGCGCTCAAGCACCGGGTCGGGCTGATCGAGCTGGAGGACATCGCGGCGGTCCGCGAGTGGGCGGTGTCGTCGGGGCTCGCGGACCCGGAACGGCTCGTGCTGACCGGCGGCTCGTGGGGCGGGTATCTGACGCTGCTCGGGCTGGGCACTCAGCCGGACGCGTGGACGATCGGGATCGCCGCGGTGCCGGTCGCGGACTACGTCACGGCGTACCACGACGAGATGGAGGCCCTGAAGGCGATGGACCGGACGCTGCTCGGGGGCACGCCCGAGGAGGTTCCGGAGCGGTACGAGGCGTCGTCGCCGCTGACGTACGTCGAC
This sequence comes from Streptomyces sp. PSU-S4-23, assembly GCF_055632315.1. NCBI lineage: Bacteria > Bacillati > Actinomycetota > Actinomycetes > Kitasatosporales > Streptomycetaceae > Streptomyces > Streptomyces sp. PSU-S4-23. The sequence goes on from NZ_JBVMUU010000002.1 coordinate 4,063,481, forward strand.
GCGGTGAAGGCACCCGTGTTCATCTCGGCGGGGGTGAACGACCCGCGGTGCCCGATCCGCCAGATCGAGAACTATGTGGACCGGCTGGCCGCGCGGGGGGCGGTGCACGAGGTGTACCGGTACGACGCGGGGCACGGCTCGCTGGTGGTCGACGAGCGGATCAAGCAGGTGCGGCTGGAGCTGGACTTCGCGGAGCGGCATCTGGGGAGGTGAGTGGAGCGGCCCGGGGCCCGGGCCCGGACGGCGCGCCGAGCGGTCGCCGGGCCCCAAGGGCGGGCTTGCGGGAGCGGCACCGTACCGTGGAGGGCGTGTACCGGTTTCTGCTGACGCCCCGCTGGTGGGCGATCAACGTCTTCGTGCTGCTGGCCATCCCCTTCTGCATCTTCATGGGGTCCTGGCAGCTGAGCCGGTTCGAGGTCCGGGTACAGGAGCATCGGACGGCCGGCGAACAGGCCGTGGCGGACCGGAAGGCGGCGGCCCGGCCGCTGGACCAGCTCCTCCCGGTGGACCAGTCGACGTCCGGGAAGCGGGCCACGGCCACGGGGCGGTACGGGAAGCAGTTGCTGGTGCCGGACCGGGAGCTGGACGGCAGGCGCGGGTTCTACGTGCTGACCATGCTGCGTACCGACGGCGGCAAGGCGCTGCCGGTCGTGCGCGGCTGGCTGCCGGGTGACGCGGACCCGGCGAAGGCGCCCGCCGCGCCGGCCGGCGAGGTCACCGTCACGGGGGCGCTGCAGGCGTCGGAGAGTCCCGGGGCGACCGGGGGGCTGCCCGCCGGCCAGACGGCGGCCATCAGCTCGGCGTCGCTGGTGAACCTGGTGCCGTACGACGTGTACGACGCCTGGGTCACCCTCGACCGGGCCGACAGCGGGATGAAGGCGGTGCCGGCGACGGCGCCCCAGGGGTCGGGCCTGGACCTGAAGGCGTTCCAGAACCTCGGCTACACCGGCGAGTGGTTCGTCTTCGCGGGCTTCACGGTCTTCATGTGGTTCCGGCTGCTGCGGCGCGAGGTGGAGTACCTCCGCGACGCGGAACTCGGTCTGGTGACCACGGGAACGGACTCCGGGCCGGGGGCCGCGGAGTCCGCGGCCACGGCCGGGAGCCCTGGGGGCGAGGCGGGCGGGACCGCGGGCCCGCAGTCCGCCACCGGCGAAAGCCCGGCCCCGGCCGCCAACGGCTGACAGCCGTCCGGCACCTGCGGGCGCCCCCACCCCCTGCCGCTTCTCCCTGGTCCTCTTCTCCCTGGTCCTCAGTCCTCGCCGTCGGCGCCGCCGCGGTGCTCGGAGTCGTCGTAGCGCTCGCCGGAGCGGTCGTCGGAGTCGTGGCGGCCGGCGCTGTGGTTCCGGCTGTCGTAGCGGTCGTCGGAGTCGTTGTCGTGCTCGCCGGAGTGCTCGCCGGAGTTGTGGCGGCCGGCACCGGGCGTGCGGCTGTCATCGCGGTCGTCGGAGTCGTTGTAGCGGTCGTCGGAGTCGTGACGGCCGGCGCCGGGGGTGCGGCTGTCATCACGGTCACCGCTGCCGGTGCCCGGGACCTGGACGCCGGACTGCTTGACCGGGGCCTTGCCGTCCCCGCCCGACAGTGCGACGGCGGTGGCGGTGCCACCGCCGACCAGGACCGCCGCGGCGGCGGCGATGACGACGATGTTCGGCTTCATGGGTTTCCCTCCGTGGTGGGCTCGGTGCGAGGGCTCCACTGTGCTGCCGGGCACCTGAACCCCACCTGAAGTCACCTGAAGCGTTCTTCAGCTTCGTTCTGCCACTCTTGGCGCCATGCGCCTGTTGATAGTGGAGGACGAGAAGCGCCTCGCGCTCTCCCTCGCCAGGGGCCTGACGGCGGAGGGCCTCGCCGTGGACGTGGTGCACGACGGCCTCGAAGGTCTCCACCGGGCCTCCCAGGGCTCCTACGACCTCGTCGTCCTGGACATCATGCTGCCCGGCATGAACGGCTACCGGGTCTGCGACGCCCTGCGGAGCGCCGGCCACGATGTGCCGATTCTGATGCTGACCGCCAAGGACGGCGAGTACGACGAGGCCGAGGGGCTGGACACCGGCGCCGACGACTATCTGACCAAGCCGTTCTCCTATGTCGTGCTGCTGGCCAGGATCAGGGCGCTGCTGCGGCGGCGCGGTTCGGCGGGCGGGTCGCCGGTGATAGCGGCGGGCGGGCTCAGGGTGGACACCGCCGCCCGCAGGGTGCAGCTCGACGGCGACGAGATCGCCCTGACCGCCAAGGAGTTCAGCGTGCTGGAGCAGCTGGCGCTGCGGGTGGGTGAGGTCGTCGGCAAGGGGGAGATCCTGGAGCACGTGTGGGACTTCGCCTACGAGGGCGATCCGAACATCGTCGAGGTGTACATCAGCACCCTGCGGCGGAAGCTGGGCGCCGGCCGGATCGTCACCGTGCGGGGCGCCGGATACCGGCTGGAGGGCAGATGACGGGGCCCTTCCGTCTCGTCGGCTCGGTGCGTGCCCGGGCCACCCTCGGCGCGACCCTGGTCGTCGCGGTGGCCCTGATCGCGGCGGGCGCCGCGGTGCTGGGCTCACTGCGGTCGAGCCTGATGTCGCAGGCGGACTCCTCGGCGCAGTCCGCCGCCCGCGAGGTTGCCGTCAACCTGGGACTGGGCCATCGGTTCGACCAACTCGACCTCGGGGACGGCGGCGAGCACCCGGTCCAGGTCGTCGACGCGGACGGCCGGCTGCGCGCGGCCAGCGAGGCTCTGCAGAGGATCACCGGGACCGGCGTCACCGCGGTCGAACCGTACCTCCCGAAGACCGCCTCCCCCGCACCCCGGCCCGGTACGGACAGGCCGGAGACGCGGGGAGAGGACGAGCCGGAGGAGGACAGGGCCGAGTACGGGACGGTCGCGCCCGGGCGTGTCAAAGACGGCCACACCTACGCGACGGGCACCGCCACGGTCCGTGGACGGACCTCCGGCTACCGCTTCGCCACGGCCCAGGTGGACACGGAGACCTACGGCACCCTCACCATCCACGCCGGCGCCCTCCGCGACGCCGAGCAGGAGGCCGTGTCCACCGCGACGGCCGTGATGCTGGTCGGCCTTCCCGGCCTCCTGCTCGTGGTCGGGGGCGTGACCTGGCTGGTCACCCGTCGGGCCCTGCGTCCGGTGGAGTCGATCCGTGCCGAGATGGCGGCGATCACCGCCTCCGAGGACCTGAGCCGCCGGGTGCCCGAGTCCGGCTCGGGCGACGAGGTGGCCCGCCTGGCACGGACGACGAACGAGACGCTGGCCGCGTTGGAGACCTCGATCGGACGTCAGCGGCGGTTCGTCGCCGACGCCTCACACGAGCTGCGCAGCCCGATCGCGTCCCTGCGCACCCAGCTGGAGGTCGGTGCGGCCCACCCCGGGCTGCTGGACCTCGACGGCGCGGTGGCGGACACCGTACGGCTGCAGCGGCTGGCCACCGATCTGCTGCTGCTGGCCCGGCTGGACGCGGGTGGGCCGAGGGCGGACGGGCGGGTGGAACTGGGGCCGCTGGTGCGGGAGGAGCTGCGGCAGCGGGCGGCACGGGACACCATCGCGGTCCGCGCCACCGTGGAGGAAGACGTCGACGTGGTGGGATCACGAGGGCAGCTGGCGCGGGTCCTGGCCAATCTGGTCGACAACGCCCAGCGGCATGCCCGCTCCCGGATCGACGTCACCCTCGCGCGGGAGGCGACGGTCGCCGTGCTGCGGGTCGCGGACGACGGCGACGGCGTGCCGCGGACGCAGCGCGAGCGGATCTTCGAGCGCTTCGTCCGTCTCGACGACGCACGCAGCCGGGATGACGGCGGCGCGGGCCTGGGACTCGCCATCGCCCGCGATGTGGCCGAGCAGCACGGCGGAACACTGACGGTGCGCGAGTCCGCACTCGGCGGCGCACTGTTCGAGCTGCGGCTGCCCGGCCTCTAACCACGTGAGGGCGTGGGCGGGGTGGCCGGTCAGGACGCCGGCAGGATGCCGGTGCGGTAGACCGTCCCGGCGCAGGCGTTGGGAATGGTCGCCGTGGAGGCCGCCGAGCCCGCCTCCGGGATGTGGGAGACCGCCACGCTGCCGTCGGCCACGCCGTCCTCCCTGACCAACTGGGGTGATGTGCCGCTGCCGGTCGTGGTCGCGCCGCCGACCGTCGTGGTCGTCGAGGGGCTCGGGTCCGGGGACGGGCCGCCCGTTCCGCCCGTGGTGGGGCACGTCTGCGACGGGACCCAGGCGAACTTGATCTCGTATGCCCCGCCGGGCTTGAGCACGAGCGAGGCGACGTACTGGGCGGGGTCGGGCAGACCCGTGGCCGCGTCGCCCGTGACGTGGTTGACGACGCTGATCTTGGACGCGTCCGCCGCGCCCTGGGCCACCGTGGTCACGCTGCCGCCGTCCGGGACGGTGCAGCTGGCGGTGGAGACGTTGGTGACGTGGAAGGTGCCGTAGACCGTGCCGGTGGAGTCCGGGGTGCCCGCGGCGGCGGTCGCGCCGCCGAGCTGGTCCGCCGTACACGCGGGGGCGGCCTCGGCGGAGGCCGTGGGGTCGGCGCCGCCGGTGGTCCCGTTGCTCGCGCCCTTGCTCTTGTCCCCGGTGCCCTGCTGGCCGTTCGAGGTCTGGTCCTTGGAGGTGCCGGAGGAGCCGCCCGAGCCGCCGGGTCCGCCGTCCGGGTTCTTGCCCTGGCCGGTGCCGCCCTGGGCCTGCGACGCCTCGCCCGCGATGGACGGGTCGGCGTCGGAGCCGGTGGCGTCCGAGACATGGATGAGGGCCGGGATGGCCGTTCCGATGAAGAGGGCGGCGGCCGCCATGCCGACCGCGGCCTGGCGCTTGCGGGCCCTCCGGGCGGGCACCGCACGCCGCAGGTGCTCCAGGGTGCCGTCACGCGGCTCGATGTCCTGCACCGCCTGGTGCAGCATCCGCCGCAGCGCCGGTTCGTCCGAACCGTCCCCCGGCAGCCCCGCCCCGGCCCCGGAGGCCCCGAGGGCCCCCATGAGCCGGTCCCGTCCCGTGCCGAGACCGTCGTGCTCCCGGGTGGAACCGTCCGCGGCGGTCGGGTCGGAAGCGGCGCGGTCCGGGCCGGCTCCGGGCCGGTCCTGGTCTTCGGGGCGGTGGTTCACAGTTCCGTTCCCAGCGTGCTGCTCGTGGTCGTCCTCATCGGGCGCGGGCCGGTCCATCGGCTCGTGCCACGCGTACGGCTCGTGTCGCTCGTGGGAGTTGCGCTCCCAGGGGGCGGTGTGCCTCTCGTCGTACTCGCTCATGCCGGCGCCCCCATGGCGACGCGGAGCGCCGCGATGCCGCGTGAACCGTACGCCTTCACCGACCCCAGCGATATCCCCAGCGTCTCGGCGACCTGGGCCTCGGTCATGTCCGCGAAGTAGCGCAGCACCAGGACCTCGCGCTGGCGGCGCTGCAGGCCCTTCATGGCCTTGATCAGCGAGTCGCGCTCCAGCTGGTCGTACGCGCCCTCCTCCGCGCTCGCCATGTCCGGCATCGGCTTCGTCAGGAGCTTCAGGCCGAGGATGCGGCGGCGCAGGGCCGAACGCGAGAGGTTCACGACGGTCTGCCGGAGATAGGCGAGCGTCTTCTCCGGGTCGCGGACGCGTTTGCGCGCCGAGTGGACGCGGATGAACGCCTCCTGCACGACGTCCTCGCAGGACGCGGTGTCGTCCAGGAGGAGCGCGGCGAGACCCAGGAGGGAGCGGTAGTGGGCACGGTAGGTCTCGGTCAGATGGTCGACCGTGGTGCCGACGGCCGTGGTGCCGTCGACGGCCTCACGCTGATTCGGTATGCGGGCGGGCCGCGCTGCTGGCATGGGCGCGGTCACCGGCAGGCCGCCGGGCGCGCCGGACATGCGGGGGCGCCGGGGCGGGCGAAGGGCCGCACCCCGTGTCCGTACTGTGGTGAATTCGAGTACCTGTGCCACGCCAGTTGGACACGTATCCCCCCGTCGGGGTTGTACGCGACAGGCATCACTTTTGCGTCAGGCAGCAGCACATCCCGCTGCACGTCCTCCCGTGTGCCCCCCAGCACACGGAACCGTGCGTCAAGTGCCCTCATGCGTACCAGCTCTTCCCCTATGCCCCATATCCGACGGCGCCCAGCCCCCCGACGGGCGACCGCAAAGACGCTCCCCGCCCTGCGCGTGGTTGCGGGGCGGGGAGGGAAATATCTTCGAATGCCGACCGGCTTCGGATCAAGTGGCCCGGTCCCACTGGTCCGGACCTTCTCGGCCCACAGGACCGAAACAGATCTTACAAAGGATTCGGCCACTGCCAGCATGTTTTCTCGGCCCCGGGACACCGGCGGGGCGGGACACCGGCCCGGGGACGCGGGCATCGGCGGCGCCCTACGCCGCCCTACGCCGCCCTGCGCTCCCCCGCGACCAGTTCCGCGATCTGCGCGGTGTTCAACGCCGCGCCCTTGCGCAGGTTGTCCCCGCACACGAACAGTTCGAGCGCGGTCGGATCGTCCAGGGCGCGGCGGAGCCGGCCGACCCAGGTGGGGTCGGTGCCCACCACGTCCGCCGGTGTGGGGAACTCTCCCGCCGCCGGGTCGTCGCACAGGACGACGCCCGGCGCCGTCGCCAGGATCTCCCGCGCCCGGTCGACCGTGACCTCGCCCTCGAACCGGGCGTGCACCGTGGCGGAGTGCGTGGTGATCACGGGCACGCGCACGCAGGTGACGGCCACCCTCAGCTCCGGCAGCCCCAGGATCTTGCGGGACTCGTCGCGGACCTTCATCTCCTCCGAGGACCACCCGTCCTCGCGCAGCGACCCGGCCCACGGCACGACGTTCAGCGCGACCGGCTCCGGGAACGGCCCGGTGCCGTCGCCCACGGCGCGCCGCAGATCGCCGGGGTTCGTGCCCAGCTCCGTGCCCGCGACCAGCGACATCTGCGCCCGCAGCGTCTCGATGCCCGCGCGTCCCGCGCCGCTCACGGCCTGGTACGAGGACACGACCAGGTCGCGCAGCCCGAACTCGGCGTGCAGCGCGCCCAGGGCCACGATCATCGAGAGCGTGGTGCAGTTGGGGCTCGCGATGATGCCCCGCGGCCGCACCCGGGCGGCATGCGGGTTGACCTCCGGCACGACCAGGGGGACCTCCGGGTCCATCCGGAACGCGCCCGAGTTGTCCACCACGACCGCGCCCAGCGCGGCGGCGACCGGCGCCCACTGCCGGGCGATGTCGTCGGGCACATCGAACATCGCCACGTCGACGCCGGTCAGCGCCTCCTCGCCGAGCGCCATGACCTCGACCTGCTCACCGCGCACGGTCAGCTTGCGGCCGGCCGAACGCGGCGAGGCGATCAGACGGATCTCTCCCCAGATGTCCGCGTGCTGGGAAAGGATCTTGAGCATGACCGTGCCGACGGCCCCGGTGGCTCCCACGACCGCGAGCGTCGGCCTGCCGGTCCGCGCCGTCATCGGCGCCCCGTGCGCCCCGGGCCCCCGCGGGGGAGGCGGGTCATCGGCCGGTGCCTCCGTAGACCACGGCCTCGTCGCTGTCGGAGTCCAGGCCGAAGGCGGTGTGCACCGCGCGGACCGCCTCCGGCACGTCGTCCGCACGCGTCACCACCGAGATGCGGATCTCGGAGGTCGAGATCAGCTCGATGTTCACGCCCGCGTTGCTCAGCGCCTCGAAGAAGGCCGCGGTGACGCCCGGGTTCGTCTTCATGCCGGCCCCGACGAGCGAGATCTTGCCGATCTGGTCGTCGTAGCGCAGCGAGTCGAAGCCGATCGCGGTCCTGCCCTTCTCCAGGGCGTCGATCGCCTTGCGCCCGTCCGTCTTCGGGAGGGTGAAGGAGATGTCGGTCAGACCGGTCGACGCGGCCGACACGTTCTGCACGACCATGTCGATGTTGATCTCGGCGTCGGCGATGGCACGGAAGATCGAGGCGGCCTCGCCCGGCTTGTCCGGCACGCCGACGACCGTGATCTTGGCCTCGGAGGTGTCGTGCGCGACACCGGAGATGATGGCCTGCTCCACGTGCTTGTCCCCTTGCTGCTGCATCTTTTGAACGAGTGGCTCGCTGCTGACCCACGTGCCCTGCAGCCCGCTGAAGGAGGAGCGGACGTGGATCGGGATGTTGTAGCGGCGCGCGTACTCCACACAGCGATGGAGCAGCACCTTGGACCCGGACGAGGCCAGCTCCAGCATGTCCTCGAAGGAGATCCAGTCGATCTTCCGGGCCTTCTTCACCACGCGCGGGTCGGCGGTGAACACGCCGTCCACGTCGGTGTAGATCTCGCACACCTCGGCGTCGAGGGCGGCGGCCAGCGCCACGGCCGTGGTGTCGGAACCACCACGACCCAGGGTCGTGATGTCCTTCTTGTCCTGGCTGACACCCTGGAAGCCGGCGACGATGGCGATGTTGCCCTCGTCCAGCGCGGTGCGGATGCGCCCCGGCGTGACGTCGATGATCCGGGCTTTGTTGTGGACCGAGTCGGTGATGACACCTGCCTGGCTGCCGGTGAACGACTGGGCCTTGCTTCCCAGGTTTTTGATCGCCATGGCCAGCAGTGCCATGGAGATCCGCTCTCCGGCGGTCAGCAGCATGTCGAGCTCGCGCCCGGCAGGCATCGGGGAAACCTGCTCGGCGAGATCGATCAGCTCGTCCGTCGTGTCGCCCATCGCGGAAACCACGACAACCACGTCGTTGCCGTTCTTCTTCGCTTCCACGATCCGCTTGGCGACGCGCTTGATGCCCTCGGCATCGGCTACGGAGGAGCCTCCGTACTTCTGCACGACAAGGCCCACGTGCGCTCCTCGCTCAGTCCGTCTCTTCCCGCCCCTGCGCATGCAGTGCGGTCGGCTCAGTCTAACGAGCGACCGAATTTCCCTTCCGGGGTACCGCATGGTGAGATGTCCCGCTCACGGGGGCACGGCCGCTCAGGCTCGCATATGCCCGAGCCGGGGCAGCGCACTCGGAACGTGCGATATGTCACAGCGCGGGGCGAGACGGCATCGTCACCCTGCGCAGGCGCGCGAGAGGAACGCGGTCCAGGCGGGGGCGGATATGCGGAGCACAGGGCCGCCGTGGAGTTTGGAGTCGCGGAGGTGGACGGTGGTTCGGGGGGTGGGGACGGCGACCTCCACGCACGCTCCGCCCTCATTGTCGCTGTAACTCGACTTGAACCACTTCAACCGGTCGCTCACAGCTGATCCACCATCCGCTCGATGAAACGGGCTGACTCGTCGGGACCGAGAGCCTGCGTGCGGATCATGCTAAGCCTCTCGGTCACACGGCTGACAACCTCCGGATCGGCCGAAAGCTCGCTGGCGAACGGCCCCTCCGTGAAGGCGAATCGTTCGTGGTCGCGGGTCTCCAACAGCACCATGGGACCCATGATCGCGTCGCTGATGGCTCGTTCGAAGGGAAGCACCTGCACCACGACGTTCCGCAGACCGAACACCTCCAGCAGACGGCGCAGTTGCTCGGTGTCCACTTGGGGGCTGCGCAGCACGGCTTCATAGAGGATGAAGCTCAGGCCGACAGGCGGCTTCCGATCGGTCAGGATCGACTGCCGCTCCACGCGCGCCGCGACCCGCTCTTCCACCGTCTCCTCATCCAGAGGCGGGATGCGGTTCTCGATGAGCGACCGGGCATACGCCTTCGTCTGCAACAGACCGGGGACGAGCGTGGTCTCGTACCACCAAAGGCTGATCGCCTCCTTCTCCCGCTCCATGAAGTCCTGCGCCCGCGCAGGGAACTTCTCCCTCTGCAGGTACTCCTTCGCCGCGCTCAGCAGCCCCTCCGCCCGGCACAACTCGTCCGCCACGTCGAGGACCCGGGGCGTCGGCATGCGGACGCCCTGTTCCATGGACGCGATCGTGTCGAGGGAGTAGTTGGCGGCGGCGGCGAGTTGCTCGCGCGTGATGTTCGCCTTGGTGCGCCAGCGTTTCATCTGGTTGCCGCTGTAGCGCCAGGCGACGGGTGGCTGGGAGTTGTTCCGGCCCGGCATGGCGCGCACCTCCAGCGAATCGGCAACAGCCTTGACCGCTACCGAGCGTAGCTTGACGCCCACCGCTGTGTCACCGGAACGGCTCTCCCGTCCTACCTGACCGGGCGCAGCCCCAGCGGCCTCGCGATCTCCTGGGCCATGACCCTGCCCGCCTCCTCGGCGAGGATCTCGTCGCCGAGGCCCTGGTCGGTGTCGAGGCCGTCCAGTTCCTCCAGGGGCTGGTTCAGCCGTACGTGCGCGACCAGGGACTGGAGCGCGCGGAGCGTCGCGGACGCCGTGGAGCCCCAGTTGGAGAAGTACGAGAACTGCCACCACCACAGGGCCTCGGTGGTACGGCCCGCGCGGTAGTGGACCATGCCGTGGCGCAGGTCCGTGATGACGTCCGCCAGGTCGTCGGAGATCCGGGCCGGGACGGGGGCCTTGCGCGGCTCGTAGGGGTCGAAGACCTCCGAGTAGACGTCGACCGGGTCGAGCATGGCGGCGAGGCGCTCGCGCAGTTCGTCGACGTCCGGCTCCGGGCCCGGGTCGGGCTCGTAGCGCTCCTCCGGCACGATGTCCTCGTGCGCGCCGAGGCGTCCGCCCGCCAGGAGGAGCTGGGACACCTCCAGCAGGAGGAAGGGGACGGCCGAGTCCGGCTCGTCACCCCTGGCGACCTCCGTGACGGCCACCAGGAAGCTCTCGATCTGGTCCGCGATCTGGACGGCGAAGTCGTCCGGGTCCTGCGTCGTGGAGTGCAGCGTGGCGTCAGACATCTAGGAGTCGTCTCCCCTCGAAGGCGCGGCCGAGGGTGACCTCGTCCGCGTATTCCAGGTCGCCACCCACCGGGAGGCCGCTGGCCAGGCGGGTGACCTTGAGGCCCATGGGCTTGATCATGCGGGCGAGGTACGTGGCCGTGGCCTCGCCCTCCAGGTTCGGGTCGGTGGCCAGGATCAGCTCCGTGACGGTGCCGTCGGCCAGCCGCGCGAGCAGCTCCCGGATGCGCAGGTCGTCCGGGCCCACGCCCTCGATGGGGCTGATGGCGCCGCCCAGGACGTGGTAGCGGCCCCGGAACTCGCGGGTGCGCTCGATCGCGACGACGTCCTTCGGCTCCTCCACCACGCAGATCACCGACGGGTCGCGGCGGGCGTCGCGGCAGATGCCGCACAGCTCTTCCTGCGCGACGTTGCCGCAGGTCGCGCAGAAGCGGACCCTCGCCTTCACTTCGAGCAGCGCCTGGGCGAGCCGGCGTACGTCCGTCGGTTCCGCCTGCAGGATGTGGAAGGCGATCCGCTGCGCGCTCTTGGGACCGACGCCGGGCAACCGCCCCAGCTCGTCGATGAGGTCCTGGACCACGCCTTCGTACAACGGACTTGCCTTTCCCGAGGAGCTCCGGCACCTGGCCCGGCCGGGCTCGCTGTCTTGGTACGTACGGTAGTTGGCGCTCGCCCTTCTTAGAAGGGACGACCGGTGGCCGTCGCGATCAGAACGGCAGTCCGGGGATGCCGCTGCCGCCCAGCCCCTGGGCCAGCGGGCCGAGCTTCTGCTGCTGGAGGGTCTGCGCGTTCTCGTTGGCCGCCTGGACGGCCGCGACGATCAGGTCGGCGAGCGTCTCGGTGTCCTCCGGGTCCACCGCCTTCGGGTCGATGACCAGGGCGCGCAGCTCGCCGGCGCCGGTCACCGTGGCCTTCACCAGACCGCCCCCCGCCTGGCCGTCGACCTCCGTCCGCGCCAGCTCTTCCTGCGCCGCGGCGAGGTCCTGCTGCATCTTCTGGGCCTGCTGGAGCAACTGCTGCATATTGGGCTGGCCACCACCGGGAATCACGATCAGCTCCTGGTTTCGTACGGCTGTCAGGGCGGGGTTCTGCCGCCTTGGCACGAGCCTACGTGGTGACCGGGACGATCGCTGCGGTAGTCCGTCCGGACTTCGCCCGGGCCGACGGCGGCACTCTTCCGAGTGAAATCGGCGGTGGTCCTCTCCCCGATCAAGCCCCACTTCCGGGCGGAAAATCGGCGGAACCCGGGGTCCGGCCATCCGGTGGGCGGTAGGAAGGGTGCGGCGCTTCAGCACCATGCGTCACGAGCACATCGCGGAGTGTGCGTCGCGGATCGTCGTAGCTAGGTAGGGAGTGCCGGGTGAGTCAGCCGGAGATGCAGCCCGAGGGTCCGTGCCAGGACGGGCGGGGCGAGGGTGCGGCGGGGCTGCGGCCGGGTGACCTCGTGGGGCGGCCGTTTCCGCACGGCGACTGGGGGCAGCCCGCGGAGCGGCTGGAGGAGCTTTACCGGTGGGTGGAGCGGGGGGCGCTGGAGACGGCGTCCTGGTACCTCGCGGACCGGGCGGGCAAGCGGCGGGCGGCGCGGGTGCTGCGCGCCGGCACCGTGGCCGGGGCCGTGGGCGGAGCCGCGCTGCCGCTGCTCGATCTGGCCGGGGTGACGGACGGGGCCGTGCCGTGGGCGTATCTGTCGCTGCTGCTGGGGGCGGCGTGCCTGGCCGCGGACCGGTTCTTCGGGGTGACGTCCGGGTGGATGAGGGACGTGGCGACGGCGCAGGCCGTGCAGCGGCGGCTGCAGGTGCTGCAGTTCGACTGGGCGTCGGAGAACGTCCGCGAGGTGCTGGGGCCGACGGAGGGGACCGCCGGGGAGGCGGCGGAGCGGTGCCTCTCGGTGCTGCGGCGATTCTCGGAGGACGTGACGGAACTGGTGCGGGCGGAGACGGCGGACTGGATGGTGGAGTTCCGTACCGGGTCGGCGCCGCTGGGGATCCAGTCGGCGGGGGTGTGCCCGCAGCGGGTGGAGGGACCGGTGCCGGGGAGGCAGGCGCCACCGCCCGGGGCGAGGCCGAACATGCCCCGGCAGCGGCCCCCCGAGGCGCGTTGACCGCTGGCCGGCCACACGCGAGCCGGGTCAGCCCTCCTTCGTGTACGTCAGGGAGTCGCCGTTGCTCGTGTTCACGCGCTTGAGGCGGCCGTCCGGCAGGATCGTCAGCTCGGTCGCGGCGCCCGGTGTGCACGACGACGCGGGCTCGCCGACGGTGACCGTCGACGGACCGATCCTCAACGGCCCGTCCGCCGTGGGCTTCTGGTCGAGCTTCGCCTGGAAGACGCAGTGGTACGTGCCGCTGCCCGTCGGGCCGTCCGCCGTCAGGGAGAGCACCGTGTCGCCGACCCCGCCCTGCTGGATGACCAGGCGGCGGGTGTTGTGGCCGGTGGAGTTGTCGATGGCGGTGGTCCAGGTACCGAGGTAGGCGTCGGGCACGGTGCCGGCGGCGGGCGACTGCGAGGCGGGGCTCTCACCGGCCGGGGTGGACGGCGCGGGCGTGCTCGGGCCGGGGGTCGTGGGCGCGGCCGCCGATGTGTGCGAGGGGCTGGCGCCGTTACCCGTTCCCGTCCCGCCGCCCCGCATCAGCGCGTACACGGATCCGCCCGCGCCGAGCGCGACGACCAGGGCGACCACGATCAGTACGGCGGTGGAGCGGCCGCTCCTGCGCGGGGGCGCCTGCGGACCCGGGTCGCCGTAGGGAGACGGCCCGTGCGCGGACGAGCCGTACGGGGACGAGCCGTACGGGGGCGGGCCGTACGCGGACGAGCCGTAGGGGGGCGGGCCGTACGGCGGTGTGGGGGCGAGGGCGGGCCCCTGGCCGGGGGCGGCGGCCGGGGCGGCGGCCCAGCCCGCGGCGTTCTGGGGGTGGCCGTGGGCGGACGGCCGGGGGTGCTGCTGCGGGTGGCCGTGGACGGGTGGCGCGGGGGTGTGGCCGGGGCCGACGACCTGGGTGGGCAGTCGGTCGAGGGCGGTGGGCGGGCCGGGCGGGGGCGGGGTGCTTCCGTCCGGGGCGTCGGGCGCGGGGGCGTGCCCGGGGGACGCGGGTGCGTCCGCCGGGGGCCGCTTGGTGAGGTCGACGGCTTCCGCGGCGCCGGGCCCGAAGCCGGCCGCGGCGCCGTTCACCGCGCCCCCGGGCGCCTGTCCTCCGGGGCCCGGCGTGCTCGCCGCGCCCGCCGCGGCAGGCGGGGTGGCCGGGGCGTGGCCGCCGGCGTGCGGCGGGGTCCGCGCGGGTGCCGGGCCCGCCGGGCCCGTCCCCTCCTCCGGGTTCTCGGCGTCCAGCAACCGCACGGCGTGGCGGCCGAGTTGGGCGACCAGGGCGCTCGGCAGCCAGGGGTCCCGGGTGCGGCCGCCGGAGACCGTGTCCCCGGCGCCCGTCCGTTCCAGGATCTGTGCCGGGGTGGGCCGTGCGGCGGGGTCCTTGCGCAGGCAGTCCCGCACGAGATCGGCGAGTTCCTCGGGTATGCCCCGCAGGTCGGGGTCCTCCTCGGCGATGCGGAACATCAGGGCGTGCACCCCGCTGTCGGCGGTGCCGAAGGGCAGGACGCCGGTGGCGGCGTACGCGAGGACGGACCCCAGGCAGAAGACGTCGCAGGCGGGCGTGATGCGGTCGCCGCGCACCTGCTCGGGCGCCATGAACCCGGGGGACCCGACGAGCGCCCCGGTGCGGGTGAGCCCGGCGGCGGTGACCGTCTCCAGGGCGCGGGTGATACCGAAGTCGATCACCCGCGGTCCGTCGATGGTCACGAGGACGTTGGAGGGTTTGAGGTCGCGGTGGATGAGCCCGGCGGCGTGGATGTCCTGCAGCGCGTGGGCGAGCCCGGCGGCCAGGATGCGCACGGACCGCTCGGGCAGGGCGCCGTGGTCGTGCGAGACCACGGTCTGGAGCGTGGGCCCGGCGACGTACCCGGTGGCGACCCAGGGGATCTCGGCCTCGGTGTCGGCGTCGAGGACGGGCGCCGTCCAGTGGCCGCCGACCCGCCGCGCGGCCTGCACCTCCTGCCGGAAGCGGGCCCGGAACTCCTCCTGCTGGGCCAGCTCCCGCCGGACGAGCTTCACGGCGACGGTACGTCCCCGGTCGGAGCGGGCCAGGTACACGTTGCCCATGCCGCCGGCCCCGAGCCGGGCGATCAGCCGATAGGCACCGATCCTCTGCGGATCACCGGCCCCGAGCTTGTCCATCGCCGCCTCACCTACCCCCCTGCCTGTGCGACAGCCCGAGGATAGTGCTGCCGTACGGGGAGTCGGCCGGCGCGGGGTCCACGGTTCCGTAACGGGCCCCTCGTCCTCCTGTGCGAGCCCGTCCAGCGCCGCCGACAGCCGCTCCAGGACCCGGACCGTCTCGGCGAACCCCGCGTCCCCGAGGGCCTCGGCGAGCCGGTCGGCGAGGGCGGCGTGGCCGGGGCCGATCCGCTCGACCGCGGCCCGCCCGGCCCCGGTGGGCGCGAGGAGTTTGGCGCGCCGGTGGGCGGGGTCGGGCCGGTACTCGGCGAGCCCGCGGGCGACGAGGAGGTCGGCGATGCGCTGCACACTCTGCCGGGTGATGCCCATGGCGCGGGCGACGCCGGAGATGTTCGACAACCTGTCCGCGTTCCCGCCCCGACCGCAGACAGGACGCCGATGTCGCGTCCGCATCCCGGACATCTACGCTCACCCGCATGACCCCTCAGCCCAGCCCCCAGGCCGGCGCCGCCGTCAAGGCCGCGGACCGTGCGCACGTCTTCCACTCCTGGTCAGCGCAGGAGCTCATCGACCCGCTCGCCGTCGCCGGTGCGGAGGGGTCGTACTTCTGGGACTACGACGGCAACCGCTACCTCGACTTCTCCAGCGGGCTCGTCTACACCAACATCGGCTACCAGCACCCCAAGGTCGTCGCCGCGATCCAGGAGCAGGCCGCCACCCTGACCACGTTCGCGCCCGCCTTCGCCATCGAGGCCCGCTCCGAGGCCGCCCGGCTGATCGCCCAGCGCACCCCCGGCGACCTCGACAAGATCTTCTTCACCAACGGCGGCGCCGACGCCGTGGAGCACGCCGTGCGCATGGCGCGGATCCACACCGGGCGCCCCAAGGTGCTGTCCGCGTACCGCTCGTACCACGGCGGCACCCAGCAGGCCGTGAACATCACCGGCGACCCGCGCCGCTGGGCCTCCGACGGCGCCGCGGCGGGCGTCGTGCACTTCTGGGCGCCGTACCTGTACCGCTCGCGCTTCTACGCCGAGACCGAGCAGCAGGAGTGCGAGCGGGCGCTGGAGCACCTGGAGACGACCATCGCCTTCGAGGGCCCCGGAACCATCGCCGCGATCATCCTGGAGACCGTCCCCGGGACCGCCGGGATCATGGTCCCGCCGCGCGGCTACCTCGCGGGCGTCCGCGAACTGTGCGACAAGTACGGGATCGTCTTCGTCCTCGACGAGGTGATGGCGGGCTTCGGGCGCACCGGAGAGTGGTTCGCCGCGGACCTCTTCGAGGTGACCCCCGACCTCATGACCTTCGCCAAGGGCGTGAACTCCGGCTATGTGCCGCTCGGCGGCGTCGCCATCTCCGGTGCGATAGCCGAGACCTTCGGCAAGCGGCCCTACCCGGGCGGCCTCACCTACTCCGGGCATCCGCTGGCGTGCGCCGCCGCCGTCGCCACGATCAACGTGATGGCCGAGGAGGGCGTCGTCGCGAACGCCGCGGTCGTCGGGGCGCAGGTCATCGAGCCGGGTCTGCGCGAACTGGCCGAACGCCACCCGTCGGTGGGCGAGGTGCGGGGCGTGGGCATGTTCTGGGCCCTGGAACTGGTGAAGGACCGCGAGACACGGGAACCGCTCGTGCCGTACAACGCGGCCGGTGAGGCGGCCGCGCCGATGGCCGCGTTCGCCTCCGCCGCGAAGGCGGGCGGCCTGTGGCCCTTCGTGAACATGAACCGCACCCACGTGGTGCCGCCCTGCACCATCACGGAGGCGGAGGCCAAGGAGGGCCTCGCGGCCCTGGACGCGGCGCTGTCGGTGGCGGACGAGTACACCGCGTGAGCCAGGCGTGCGGCGGCACGCGCACAACCCCCACCGCGTAAGGTGACGTGCTCGGAGAGACATGTGTCCGACACGTACCTGTA
Source organism: Streptomyces sp. PSU-S4-23 (assembly GCF_055632315.1). NCBI lineage: Bacteria > Bacillati > Actinomycetota > Actinomycetes > Kitasatosporales > Streptomycetaceae > Streptomyces > Streptomyces sp. PSU-S4-23. Next base: position 4,080,300 of record NZ_JBVMUU010000002.1, read on the forward strand.
CGCGGATGGGGGGACCCACACCACCATGCCCGGCAATGGCGCCGTTACCCGTAGCACCCTGCGGCAGCAGATCGCGGACGCGCTCCGCGACGAGGTGCTGGCCGGCCGGATGCAGCCGGGGCAGGAGTTCACGGTGAAGGAGATCGCCGAGCAGTACGGCGTCTCCGCCACCCCGGTGCGCGAGGCCCTGGTCGACCTGTCGGCCCAGGGCCTGCTGGACGCGGTCCAGCACCGCGGGTTCGAGGTCCACGCCTACTCCCTCGACGACTACCGCGGCATGATCGAGGCCCGCAGCCTCGTCACCGACGGGATCTTCCACCGGCTCGTGCACGGCGAGGGGGGCGCCGCCGCGGACGACCCCCGCCGCGCCGCCGCCCTCGCCGTGGTGCGGCGCCGCGGCGAGGAGGCCGAGCGCGCCGCCGCGGCCGGCGACCTGAACATCCTCATCGGGTACGACCTGCGCTTCTGGCGCGAACTGAGCGCCCTGTTCGGCAACCCCTACCTGGCCGACTTCCTGCACCGGCTGCGCGTGCAGTCCTGGGTCTGTGCCGTCCAGCACCTGCGCCGGGCCACCGACCTCAGGGGCCGGCTGTGGTCCGGGCACACCGGCCTCGTCGACGCCCTGGCCCGCCGCGACCCCGACGCGGCCGGCGCCGTCCTGGCCGCGTACAACGCTCACTCCCTCGCTCTGCTCGAACACCTGGCCGCCCGATGAGCGCGGTGGAGGCCGCGGACGTCATGGAGGACATGCCTGCCATCTCCATCGGCCTGTCCGTCGTCGTCCCCGCCTACAACGAAGAAGAGCGGCTGCGTCCCACCCTCGACGCCATCACCGGGTACCTGAGCGCGAACGAGGGCCGCTTCGGCACCTGGGAGGTCGTCGTCGTCGACGACGGGTCCACCGACGGCACCCGGGACATCGCCACCGCGTTCTCGGCCCGCGAGCGGCGCGTGCGGCTCGTCACCAGCCCCCGCAACCGCGGCAAGGGCAACGCCCTGCGCCTGGGCGTCCTCGCCTCCTACGGCCGCCGCGTCCTGGTCACGGACGCCGACCTGGCCGCCCCCATCGAGGAACTGGCGGCCCTCGACGAGGCGATGGGCGAGGGCCGCTTCGCGGCGATCGGCTCCCGCGCCGTACCCGGCGCGACCATAGAGCGGCACCAGCACCGGATGCGCGAACTGCTCGGGCGCGCCGGGAACGTCCTGATACGCCGGATCGCCGTGCCCGGCGTCCACGACACCCAGTGCGGCTTCAAGCTCTTCGACGGCGACCGCGCCCGCGAGGCGTTCGCCGCGTCCCGGCTCAGTGGCTGGGGCATCGACGTGGAGATACTCCAGCACTTCCGCCGCTCGGGCTGGCCGGTCACCGAGGTGCCGGTGCGCTGGGCCCACCAGCCCGGCTCCAAGGTGCACGCCCTCGACTACGCCCGGGTGCTGGCCGAGCTGACCGTGCTCAAGGTCCGCTCCCTGCGCCCCGCCGACGTCCTCGCGGTGGCCGCCTTCCTGCTGATGTCGCTGGCCCTGTACTCGGGCCGCTGGGCGGGCCCGGACCACCGCTACCTGCCGGACTCGCTGCAGGACCAGAACCAGTGGGAGTGGTTCTTCGCGGTGACGGCCGACAACGTCGCCCACCTGCGCAACCCGCTCTTCACCACCCTCCAGGGCTTCCCCGACGGCGTGAACCTCATGGCCAACACGGTCATGCTCGGCCTGACCGTGCCGTTCACACCGGTCACGCTGCTGTTCGGCCCCGCCGTCTCCCTCGCGCTGGTGATGACGCTCGGGCTCGCGGCCACCGCCGCCGCCTGGTACCGGCTGATCGCCGAGCGGGTGGTGCCGACCCGTGGCGCGGCCTTCATCGGCGCGGCGCTCGCCGCGTTCGCGCCCCCGATGGTCAGCCACGCCAACGCGCACCCCAACTTCGTCGTCCTGTTCATGATCCCGCTGATCGTGGAGCGCGTGCTGCGGCTGTGCACGGGCGCGCGGGTCGTCCGGGACGGCGTCGTCCTCGGGCTGATGACGGCGTACCAGATCTTCCTCGGCGAGGAACCGCTGCTGCTGGCGTCGCTGGGCATGGTGCTGTTCGCGGGCGCCTACGCGGTCGTACGCAGGGACGTGGCGAGGGCGGCCTGGCGCCCGCTGCTGAAGGGCCTGGCGATCGGCGCGGGGGTGTGCCTGCCGCTCGTCGCACTCCCCCTGTACTGGCAGTTCTTCGGCCCGCAGAGCTACCAGAGCGTGCTGCACGGCGACAGGGCGGGCAACAGCCCCCTGGCCCTGTTCTCCTTCTCCGGACGCTCCCTGGTCGCCGGCGACGACGCGGTGGCGAACGCGCTCTCCCTCAACCCCACCGAGCAGAACGCCTTCTACGGCTGGCCGCTGGCGGCCCTGGCCTTCGCGATCGTGGTCCGGCTGTGGGAGCGCGCCCTGGTCAGGGCGCTGGCGTTCACGGCGGTGGCCGCGGGGCTGCTCTCCCTGGGCCCGCGCTTCCAGATCCCGCTCACCCACGCCACGGTCCCCGGCCCGTGGGCGCTGCTCGCGGACAAGCCCCTGTTCGAGTCGGTCATCGAGGGCCGGGTCGCCATGGTCTGCGCGCCCGTGCTCGGCATGCTGGTGGCGGTGGCGGTCGAGCGGCTGGTGCGCACACCGGGCATCGGCAACCAGTTCATCGGCCTGACGGCGGTCGCCGCCGCGCTCATCCCGATCGTTCCGGCGCCGCTGAGGGCGGTCGAACGCGCTCCGGTGCCGGCCTTCATCACGGACGGGACGTGGAAGTCGTACGTCGGCAGGGACGAGACGCTCGTGCCCATTCCGCTGCCCGACTCGGGCAACGCGGAGGCACTGCACTGGCAGACCGCGGCGGGCCTGGAGTTCAAGCTGCCCGGCGGCTACTTCAACGGCCCCTACAGCAGCGAGCGCACCGGCATCTACGGCGCCTCGCCCCGCTACACCTCGAACATGCTGCGCGACATCAGCTTCACCGGCGTGGCCCCCGTGATCGGCGAGAACTGGCAGGCGCAGGCGCGCCGGGACTTCGCCTACTGGAAGGCTGGGGTGCTGGTGCTGCCCCCGCAGCAGTACCAGGACAAGCTGCGTGAGACCGTGGACAAGCTGGTGGGGCGGCCGGGTACGTGGGTCGGCGGGGTGTGGGTATGGGACCTGCACGGCTGAGGCACCGCGCCCTCACGCCCACCACCACTACGCTGCCTGCACCACACCGATGACCGAGGAGCTTACTGTTGGCCTGTGACCTGTGGCTGGTCCCGCTCGTCGACGTGTTGTGCCACACTCCCGACAATCCCTTCGCCGAGGAACTCGCCCTCTACGACAAGGTGCTGGGCGAGGCCGGGCTGCCGCCGGTACCGGTGTACCAGTACATGCCGGGGCTGACCGGCGATGTCGCGCCGGTCGCGGGCTTCGACTACGACGCGCTGCACTTCCTGCGCCGCGCCTACCTGCTCCAGGTCTGCGGTCTCGCCGTGACCCCCATCGACGAACTGGGCGGGGACTACGAGCAGTTGCTGGAGATGTTCGAGTCGACGGCCCAGCAGTCCCACCTGGTGTGGCACTACGACCACGCGGGCGCCTACGTCCCGGTGGACTTCCCGCACCCCCTGTCCGACGACGAACTCCTTGCGAGCGGCGGCCCGTTGGGCTCGTCGCAGTCGCTGCTGCGGGAGCTGGAGCTGGTGGCGCCGTCGATCGGCATCGACCCGGCCAACCCGCCCGTCGCCCCCGACCCCCCGCTCGCGCCCACCGCGCTGGAGGAACCCGCGCTGCCCGCCCCGTACGACCCGAGCCCCTTCGCCCGCGAACGGCACGTGTGGCTGGGCCTGCACGCGGCGGCGACGCGGAGCCTGGCCCAGGGCTCGATGATCGTCTTCAGCTGAGACCGGTCGGGAACCGGGTCTTCCCGGCGGGAGCCCGCGCGTTTCACTCCGAAGTGTGGAGGGCGGTGCGCAGGAGCAGCGTGTGGACGAGGTGGCCGGCCGCCGCAGGGCGGTAGCGCCAGCTCAGGGGCCAGGCCAGGCCGCCCAGCGCCGGGATGGGGATGTACGAGGTGTGGTTCGGCCCGGCGGTGAGGCGCGTGACCGTGTCGGGCCAGGAACGGTGGGACGTACTGCCGACCGGGACGAGGAAGTAGACGGCACGTCGTCCGTTGTCCTCCTCGATGACCGGGCCAGGGGCTCCGCCGGTCATGCGCGCGAGGCGGTCGGCCAGGGTGCGGCCCCGGTCGCCGCGCGACTCTCGATGCGCTGGCCGAGTACGGTCCCCGGCGCACCGGCGTGGCGCACATCGCCCGACTGGCCGGCACCAATCGCGCGTACCTCTACCGGAACTGGGCGAGTCCCCAGGCGCTGATCCGACAGGCCACGCTGCACGAGCTGAAACGCCTGCTGCACCTGGCCCGTGAGGTGCCCGGCCGGCTGCCGCCCCGCTGCACCGCGGTCCGCTTCGTCGTGCGTGCGGCCCGTCTGCTGCGGGAGCACCCCGTCATCGGCACCATGGCCCGCACCGACCCGGGGCTGATGCACGCCGCCGTGCTGCGCCCGGACACCGTGTGGCACCAGACAGGGTGGCAGTGGCTGAGCGAGCACGTGACCGGACACCTGCCTTGGGGCGCCGAGCAGGACACGGTCACGCTCGCCGTGTTCACCACGGCGCTGCCGTACGCGCTCGTCCCACCACAGGAGTCCTCGGATCCGGTCGCCGATCGTACGGAGATCGACCGGCGGGTGAGCCTCGCCGCGCACGCGTGCCTCGGTCTCCCGCCTGCCTGCCCTGACTGCGCCGGCCCACCCGGCACGGACTGACCCCGCGCCCGACGGCTCCGGTTGTCGCTGATCCGCCGGTACCCGACGGGTCCTCCGCGTGCTCCGCGCCGGACGCCGTCCGGGCAGGACGTGCCGACGGCTGATCCGACGCGGCCCGCCCCCACGAGCCACCGTCCGGCGGCGCGAGGGCTGCATCCCTCCTCACCGCGAAAGGGTCGGGGTGTACTCGGGGCGCCACCACGAACGACGCCCGACCCGCTGCAACCGCTGTGCACAGGTCCCTCCGCCGACGCCTGTTCCCGCTCCCGGCCGACGAGCCGAGCCCTTCCCCAAGTTCTCAACTTCACTCGGGCAGAGGGCCCCGTCGGTCCCCACCGCCGACACGCCCGAGCAGGGTATGGACCGCGCCCCGGCTTCCGGGTCGGCCCACCACTCACTGACCAGCTCTGATCACATATTGTCACCTCCAATTCCGATAGATCATGAAAATGGCGAAACACATCGGAAACCTCAGCTGGCTACCTTTTGCCACAAGCCCTCATACCCCCGGGGGTATTGACAAAAGGAGTAGCACATGACGCCTGCACCCTCACGCAGCACCACCCAAGAACTCGACCGGCGCCGATCCCCCGAACAGGGCGATCCACCCGGCCTCCCCGGCCCGCTCGGCCGCCTCGGCACCTGGTCGGCCACCCACGTCAAGACCGTCGTCCTGTTATGGATCGCCGCGGTGGCCGTACTCGGCGCGCTGGCGCCGCGCGTCGAGTCGGCGCTGTCGGGCGCCGGCTGGCAGGCGAACGGTTCGCAGTCGGTCGCCGTGCGCGAGATCGCGCAGCGGCACTTCGGCGGCAACGCCTCCTCGGCGTTGCAGGTCGTGGTGCACGCCGACCGGCCGGTGAGCGACCCGGCCGTCCAGCGGGTGATCAGCCGGGCCGGTGACATCGTGCGGGCCGACTCGCGGATCGGATCCGTCGTCCCGCCGCAGCCGGGAGCGACCATCAGCCCGGACGGGCACACCGCGATCCTGCTGGCGGGCGCCGGGGACGACCCGAACACGATGGTGCGCGCCGCCGACGGACTGAAGGGGCCGCTGGCCGCCCTGTCCGGGGCGGGCGTCACCGTCCACGCCACAGGCGCGTCCGTGCTGTGGAGCGACTTCAACGCCGCCAACCACGACGCGATGATGCAGTCGGAGATCCTGTCCTGGCCGGTGACCCTGCTCATCCTTGTGCTGGCCTTCGGCTCCCTGGTTGCCGCCGGGCTGCCGCTGCTGCTGACCATTGCCGGGCTGGCCGCCTCGGCCGGGTCTCTGGTGCTGCTCACCCATCTGACGCCGGTGTCCATCTGGGCGATGAACTTCGCGATGATGTTCGCCCTCGCCCTCGGCATTGACTACGCGCTGTTCATGGTCATGCGGTTCCGCGGTGCGCGGATCGGCCGTTCGCTGAGCACCATCGAGGCGGTGGCCGAGACGATGGACACCGCGGGCAAGGCCGTGCTGCTCTCCGGCGCCACGGTGCTGGTGAGTCTGTCCGCGGTGACGCTGGTGCCGTCTCCGGCGTTCCGCTCCATGGCCGGCGGCATCATGCTCGCCGTGGCGTTCGTACTGGCCGCCACCTTGACACTGCTGCCCGCGGTACTGGCCAAGCTGGGACACCGGGTCGACGCGCTGGCGCTGCCCTGGGTGCGGGTCGGCGAGCACCGCTCGCCGCAGTTCGCCGCCTGGGGGGAGCGCCTGTGGCGGCACCCGTTGAGGTACGGCGCCGCTGCCCTGGCGGTGCTGGTCGTGCTGGCCGCCCCGGTCATCGGGCTGCGGACCGCCATGCCGTCGATCGATGTGCTGCCCCCGGACGCCTCCGCCCGGGTCGGCTACACCGCCGTTCAGGACGCCTTCGGCGCCGGCGCCCCCGGCACCCTGCAGATCGCCGTCCCCTCGGGTTCGGCGGCCGACGCCGCGAAGGTGGCGCAGGCGACGCCGGGCATCGCGGCCGTGCTGCCGCCCCAGGCCGCCCCGGACCGCTCCGGCTGGTCGATGGTCCAGGCCGTCCCGAAGGTCGACCCTTCCGACCCCGCGCTGTCCACGACGGTGCACGCGCTGCGGGCCGACCTGCCGCACGGCAGCCTGGTCGGTGGTGCCGCAGTGGAGAACCTCGACCTGCAGCACCTGCTCACGCAGAAGACGCCCATGGTCATCGGCATCATCCTCGTGCTCGGTTTCCTGCTGCTGCTGGTGGCTCTGCAGGCCCCGCTGATCGCCGCGCTGGGCACCGTGGCCAGCCTGCTGTCCACCGGCGCCGCCTTCGGCGCGGCCCGCCTGATCTTCCAGGACGGACACGGCGCCGATCTGCTCGGGTTCACCTCGCAGGGCTTCCTGGACGGCTGGGCACCGGTGTTCTTCTTCGCGATGATCTTCGCCATCGCGATGGACTACACCGTCTTCCTGCTGGCGTCGGCGAAGGAGCACTTCGAACGCAGCGGCGAGCCACGTGAGGCGATGGTCGGTGCGATGGCCCACTCCGGCCGGGTGATCTTCGCCGCGGCGGCCGTCATGGTCGCGGTCTTCTACACCTTCGCGCTGTCCGGGCCGCTCCCGCCGAAGGAGATGGGCATCGTGCTCGGCACCGCGGTCCTGCTGGACGCCGTCCTGATCCGCCTCGTCCTGCTGCCGGTGCTGCTGCGCCTGACGGGACGTGCGGCCTGGTGGAGCCCGGCGTGGCTGCAGCGCGTCCTGCCTGACATCCGCTTCGCCCACGACTGACGCTGCCGGACCCGGCGGCGGTGACCTCGCTCACCGCCGCCGGACGGCCCACTGCCCCGACGTCCCGGCATTGCGGCTAGAACACCGGCGTCCCGTCCTGTGTCAGCCGCCAGTTGGCGTCCGCGAAGTCCGCCGGGTCCAGGGTGCCCTTGGACGTCACGTAGTCGATCATCAGCTGGCGGATCTCGTTGGTGGAGCTGTAGGCGATGTCGGCGGCGGCGATGTGCGGGTAGCCGCTGCCGCCGTTGGCGCGGTAGTTGTTGACGGCGACCACGAAGACCTGGTCGTCGGCGACGGCCGCGCCCTTGTAGGTGAGGTTCTTGATCCGCGATCCCTCGGGCTGCGCGATGTCGATCTCGTAGTCGACGCCGGCGGCCGTGTCGTACATGTAGTCCCGGAAGTTGTCGGCGTTGGTGAGGGTCGCGGTGTCGACCTTCGTGCCGGCCGGGACCTGGTGGTAGTACTTCGCCGCGTACTCCAGGTAGTCCTTGAGCTGGGCGCCGGTGAGCTTCTTGCCGTACAGGGTGTTGTCGTAGATGTAGAGCCCGGCGATGTCCTTGATGGTCACGCTCCCGGCGGGGATGTCGGCGCTGCGGCTGAAGGGCGCGGCCACCGAGATCAGCGGGAGGGCGGCGTCGGCGGTGGAGAGCCCGGCCGCGACGGCCTTCGTCTGGACCTCGTGGATGAAGTCCATGACGGGGACGTCCTTCCAGCAGGACTCGGCCGCCGACAGGTCCTGGGTGCAGGTGCCCACGGGGGTGTTGACGTACTGCACGACGAGGTCGTGGTCGGCCTTGAGGAGCCGGGTGATCTCCGGGTCCTCCTCGGCGTCCTTCGGATCGAGGGTCTGCGCCGTGGTGCCGGTCACCTTCCACTGCCCGTGGCAAAGTTCGAGCTCGAAGTCGAAGACGGTCAGGCGCATGCCCCAGCAGTAGGGCTCGGACAGCACGACGTCCTTGCCGGTCTCCTGGTTCTTGACCGTGTAGGAGGGGACCTCGACATGGGTGTGGCCGACGAGGATGGCGTCGATGCCGGGGACCTGCTCGGCGACGAGGTTGGAGGCGTTCTCGACGTACGGGAGTTCACTGCCGTACGAGGAGGACCCGTCGAGCCCGGAGTGGTCGGTCAGGAAGACGACGTCGCAGCCGAGGGCGCGCAGCCGCGGCACGTACTTCCTCGCCTGCTCGACGAGCCCGGGGAAGACCATCCTGCCGCTGACGTTGTCCTTGTCCCACAGCGCGATACCGGGGTTGGTGAGGCCCAGGATGCCGACCTTGATGTCCGGGGCCCCCGGCACGCGGATCCGCTTCACGGTGTAGGGCCGGAAGGCGGGCCTGAGGGTCCTGGCGTCGAGGGCGTTGGCGCCCAGCAGCGGGAAGCGGCACTGCTCCTCGAACTTCCGCAGCACCTCGATGCCGTAGTTGAACTCGTGGTTGCCGAGCGCGGCGGCGTCGTACCGCATGGCGTTCATGGCGACCGCCATCGGGTGCTCGGGGGCGTCGGCGCCGGTGATCGGATCGACGCGGGCGTAGTAGTACGCCAGGGAGGTCCCCTGGATGATGTCGCCGGCGTCGACGAGCAGCACCCGGTGCTCGCCCTTGGCCTCCCGCTGCTGCCTGATGAGCGTGGCGACGCGGGCCACGCCGACGGAGTTGCCGGCCTTGTCGCTGTAGGCGGCGTCCTTGTAGTAGTCCCAGTCGAAGACGTGGCTGTGCAGGTCGGTGGTGCCCAGGATGGAGAACGACCAGGTGCGGTGCCCGTGTTCGGGCTTCCGCTCGGCCGCCCGGGCCGGGGCGGCCGCGAGGGTCCCCGCCGCGGCCACGGCCGCACCGGTGACGGCCGACTTCTGCATGAACGCGCGGCGGTTCATGGGGCTGACGGGCATACGGGTCTCCTGGGTCGCGCGCGAGGGGGCGGATGGGCGAGCCGTGCGGGACTACACGCGTAGAGCGTGGCCTCACCGCGCCCCACCGGGAACCAGGAACAAGCCATGTCCGGGTCAAGGATGCGTCAGCGCGGCCCCTCGCCGGAACGGAGCGGCACGACGTGTGGCCCCGCGACCGGGTCGCGGGGCCACACGCGGGGCGACGCACGCCTCAGAGGAACGAGTTGATCTCGATCGTCTCGTCGCGGCCCGGGCCGACGCCGATCGCCGAGATCGGCGCGCCCGACATGTCCTCGAGCGCCTTGACGTAGTCCTGGGCGTTCTTGGGGAGGTCGGCGAAGGTCTTGGCCTTCGTGATGTTCTCCTGCCAGCCCGGGAGGTACTCGTAGACCGGCTTCGCGTGGTGGAAGTCCGTCTGGGAGTAGGGCAGTTCCTCGACGCGCTTGCCGTCGATCTCGTAGGCCACGCAGACCGGGATCTGCTCCCAGCCGGTGAGGACGTCGAGCTTGGTGAGGAAGAAGTCGGTCAGGCCGTTGACCCGGGTCGCGTAGCGGGCGATCACCGCGTCGAACCAGCCGCAGCGGCGGTCGCGGCCGGTGGTGACACCGCGCTCGCCGCCGATGCGCCGCAGCGCCTCGCCGTCCTCGTCCAGCAGCTCGGTCGGGAAGGGACCCGAGCCGACGCGCGTGGTGTACGCCTTCAGGATGCCGATGACGCGGCTGATCTTCGTCGGGCCGACGCCGGCGCCCGTGCAGGCACCGCCCGCGGTGGGGTTCGACGAGGTCACGAAGGGGTACGTGCCGTGGTCGATGTCCAGCAGCGTGCCCTGGCCGCCCTCGAAGAGGACGACCTTGCCGTCCTCCAGCGCCTGGTTGAGGACCAGGACGGTGTCGGCGACGTACGGCCTCAGCTTCTCGGCGTAGCCCAGCAGCTCCTCGACCACCTGCTCGACGGCGATCGCGCGCCGGTTGTAGAGCTTGGTGAGGATCTGGTTCTTGACGTCGAGGGCCGCCTCGACCTTCTGCATCAGGATCGACTCGTCGTACAGGTCCTGGACCCGGATGCCGACCCGGTTGATCTTGTCGGCGTACGTCGGGCCGATGCCGCGGCCGGTCGTGCCGATCTTCCGCTTCCCGAGGAAGCGCTCGGTCACCTTGTCGACCGTCACGTTGTACGGCGTGATGATGTGTGCGTTCCCGCTGATCATGAGCTTGGACGTGTCGACGCCACGCTCGTTCAGACCGCTCAGCTCGGAGAGCAGGACCGACGGGTCGACGACGACGCCGTTGCCGATGACGGGCGTACATCCGGGCGAGAGGATTCCGGAAGGGAGGAGGTGGAGGGCATACTTCTGGTCACCCACGACCACCGTGTGGCCCGCGTTGTTGCCACCCTGGTAGCGCACCACATAGTCCACCGAACCACCGAGCAGATCGGTGGCCTTTCCCTTGCCTTCGTCACCCCACTGAGCACCGAGCAGCACAAGTGCGGGCACGCGCGTACACCCCTTCCGGGCGGGGCATGTCCAGGGTCAGGGGAGCACGCGGAGGTCCACCGCCGCGTGCACCGCGACCATCGTTGGCCGCAAACCGTCGGACCGGATGCCCCGGAATAGACGAAGCCCCTGGCGCAATAGCGCAAGGGGCTCTTGCACAAAGATGCTACCCGAGGAAGCGAGGCAGGACCGAGGTGGCGACTTCCGACCAGTTGCTGGTGGTCATCGACCCGGTCGCTCGTCACAGTGACGGTGAGTCGGTACGGATCGCGAAAGACGTGCTCAGCGCGGGTGCGGCCACGAAGATATGCCTCCCCGAGGGGCCGGAGGAATTCGCCCGCGCGCTGGCGCGCAGAGGATCGCGGCGGCCGGTGGTCGTGGGCGACGACCGGGCGCTGCTGCGCGCGGTGACGCTGCTGCACCGGCGGCGGGAGCTGGGCACGACGGGCCTGTCGATGGTCCCGGTCGGGGCCGCGCTGTCACTGGCCCGGTCCCTGGGGGTGCCGACGGGGGCGGTGGCGGCGGCGCGGGCCGTCCTGGACGGGGTGGAGCGGCGGCTGGATCTGCTGGTGGACGACAGCGACGGGCTGGTGCTCGGGGACCTGCGGATTCCCTCGCTCCCGGCCGCCGCGCCGGCTCCGGCCTCGGCGCCGGTGCCGTCCGGACGCCGTGATTCGCCGGCCGGCGCGGAGCCCTCGCCGGCCCCCGGGCCGTGGCTGCGGATGCGCCGGTCGCTGGTGCGGACGCTGGCGGCACGCCCGCCCCGGCTCTCGGCCCCGTCCGGGCCCGGGCCGTCCCGGCTGCGGGTCGAGGTCGACGGCGTGACGCTGGTGGACCTGGACCAGCCGGTGGAGGGGGTGTGCGTGGCGCCGGGGAATCCGGGGGTGGCCGAGGTCGAGGTGCGGCCGGTCTCGGTGGGGGCCGAGGCGACGGCGCTGCGCGCGTCGGGGCGGAAGGTGACCGTGTCCGGGGCGGACTTCCGGTACCGGGCGGACGCGGTGGTCGCGGGTCCGGTGCGGACACGGACGTGGGTGGTGAGGGAAGCGGCATGGAGGCTGACGCTGCCCGCCACGGGCGTGTCCGGGGTGTGAGGGCGCGAAGCGCACGGCCCCGACTCGGACGGCACGGACCGGCGTGAGAGCCGGGGAACCTACCCAGGGCGTGAGGGCACGAAGGGCGCGGCCCCGGCGCGGAGAGCGCGGACCGGCGTGAGGGCCGGGGGACGTGCCCAGGGTGTGAGGGCGCGGAGGGCGCGGAGAGCGCGGCCGGGTGTGAGGGCGGGGGGCGTGTCCGGGGTTGAGGGCGCAGAGGGCGCGGCTCCGGTGCGTCGGCGCCCGGCCCTCGCCGTACGCCCCGGCGCTCAGCCGCCCTCGCCGTAGAGCTTCTCCCGGTGGAGGCGCCAGCGTTCCATCATCAGGGCGATCTCGCCTTCCATGAACTCGAAGAAGGCGAGGGTCTCAGACAGGCGCCGCCCCGCCGGGGTGGCCGCGCCGAGGCTGTCGACCCCGTCCCGCAGGGCGTGCTCCCAGCGCTTGAGCACCGCGTCGCGGTTGGTCAGCGCCTCGTACCACTGGTTGCTGCTGACCCGGTACCGCTCGCGGCGCGAGCCGGGTTCGCGCTCCCGGGAGACCATGTGCTGCTGGGCGAGGTAGCGCACCGCGCCGGAGACGGCGGCCGGGCTGACCCGGAGCCGTTCACCGAGTTCGGCGGCGGTCAGGGAGCCGGAGTCGGAGGCCAGCAGGGCCGCGAACACCCGGGAGGGCATGCGCTGCATCCCGGCCTCGACCAGTTGCGCCGCGAAGCCCTCCACGAACTTCGAGACGGCCTCCGGGTCCCGCCCCACCGCGCTCGGTCCGCTCATCTCCCGATCATCTCCCCTGCTCGCCTGCCCGCCCTGAGTGTATCCGTGGTTTATACGCTTCCTTAACTTCACAAGTTTCTGAAACAAGCGTACCTTCTGAAGCATGACGAAGGCCATCACCGTCGTGGGACTCCACAAGTCCTTCGGCAGGACGCATGCGCTCGCCGGTCTCGACCTGGACGTCGAGGCCGGCGAGGTCCACGGTTTCCTCGGCCCGAACGGCGCCGGGAAGTCCACCACCATCCGGGTCCTGCTGGGCCTGCTGCGCGCCGACTCCGGCGCCGCCCAGGTGCTCGGCCGCGACCCGTGGGCGGACGCGGTGGAACTGCACCGCCGGGTCGCGTACGTCCCCGGGGACGTGACGCTGTGGCGCAACCTCTCCGGGGGCGAGGTCATCGACCTGTACGGGCGCCTGCGCGGCGGCCTCGACCAGCGGCGCCGGGACGAACTGGTCGAGCGGTTCGAACTGGACCCGACCAAGAAGGGGCGCACGTACTCCAAGGGCAACCGGCAGAAGGTCGCCCTCGTCGCCGCCCTCGCCTCGGACGTCGACCTGCTCATCCTCGACGAGCCCACATCGGGCCTCGACCCGCTGATGGAGGAGGTCTTCCAGCGCTGCGTCGAGGAGGAACGCGAGCGCGGCCGGACCATCCTGCTGTCGAGCCACATCCTCAGCGAGGTCGAGGAGCTGTGCGACCGGGTGAGCATCATCCGCAACGGCCGCACCGTCGAGAGCGGCTCGCTCGCCGATCTGCGCCATCTGACCCGCACCAGCGTCACCGCCGAGCTCGCGGCACCGCCCAACGGACTGTCCGGGCTGCCCGGCGTGCACGACCTCGACGTCCGGGGCCACCGCGTCCGGCTGCAGGTCGACACCGACAAGCTGGACGGCGTGCTCAGGTCGCTGAGCGAGTCGGGCGTGCGGTCGCTGACGTCGACGCCGCCCACCCTGGAGGAGCTGTTCCTGCGGCACTACCAGGAGGAGCCGCCCGCCGCCGGAGCCGAGCAGGCCGGGGAGGCGGTGTCCCGATGACCGCCGTGGCGTCGGCCTTCGCGGTACGGGACGGGGGATCCCGCCCGCTGGCCGGTACGGGAACGCTGTTCAGGTTCGCCCTGCGCCGCGACCGGGTGATGATCCCGGTGTGGGTCGCGGTGAACGCGCTGATGGTGCTGTCGATGCCCAACACCCTCAAGGGGCTGTACGGCACGCCGGCCGCACGCGCCGAACTGGCGGCGCAGATGTCCGCCAACACCTCGCTGCGCGCCATGGTCGGGCCCGTCTTCGGCCAGTCGATCGGCGCGCTCACCGCCTGGCGCGTCGGCGTCTACGCCGGACTGCTCGCCGCGGTCATGAGCCTGCTCATCGTGGTGAGGCACACCCGGGACGAGGAGGAGAGCGGACGGCAGGAGCTGATCTCGTCGGCGATGGTGGGCCGGCACGCCCCGCTGACGGCGGCGCTGTCCACGGCGCTGACCGCCAACCTCCTGCTCGCCCTGCTGGTCACCGCGGGCCTCGCCGCCCAGGGCGCCGCGGGGGCGCTGGCGCTGGGGCTCGGGATCGCCGGGGTGGGCATGGCGTTCGCCACGCTCGCGGCCATCGTCGCGCAGCTCACCGAGAGCGCACGGCTGGCGCGCGGGCTGACCGCCGCCGGGCTGGGCGCGGCCTTCGTCCTGCGCGCGGCGGGCGACGCCGCGGCCAACGACGGCTCGTCCGTCATGACCTGGCTCTCCCCGATGGGCTGGCTGGAGAACGAGCGGCCCTACGCCGGCGAGCGCTGGTGGGTGCTGCTGCTGTTCGCGGCCGCGGCGCTGATCCAGTCCTGGGCGGCCTACACCCTCGCCGACCGCCGCGACCTCGGCATGAGCTTCCTGCCGACTCGTCCGGGCCCGGCCATGGGCCGGCTGGGCTCGGCCGAGGCCCTCGCCTGGCGGCTGCAGCGCGGGAGCGTGCTGGGCTGGAGCATCGGCTTCTTCCTCGGCGGGGTCGTCTACGGCGGGATGACACAGGGAGCGGCGGACCTCGTCGGCGACAACGAGAAGGCCCGCGAGATCTTCCAGCGCATGGGCGGCCAGTCCGGACTGACGGACGCGTTCCTCGCCGCGATCGTCGGCATCATGGGCCTGGTCGCGGCCCTGTACATCGTGGCGTCGGTGCTGCGGCTGCACGGCGAGGAGACGTCGGGACGGGCGGAGCCGGTGCTGGCGACCGCGGTGGGCCGGCTGCGCTGGGCGGCCGGCCATCTGGTGATCGCCTTCGGCGGCTCCGTGCTGATCATGCTGCTGGCGGGCCTGGGCATGGCGGCGGGCTACGGCGGGGAGGCCGGCCCGATCCTGGGCGCCTGCCTGGCCCAGTTGCCGGCGGTGTGGGTGATCGGCGGCCTGGCGGTCCTGCTGTACGGCGTGCTGCCGCGGGCCGGGGTGGCGGCGTGGGCCGTGGCCGGGGCGGCCCTGCTGATCGGCTGGATCGGTCCCGCGCTCGACGCTCCGCAGACCGTGCTGGACCTGTCGCCGTACGGGCATCTGCCGAAACTGCCGGGCGGGGAGATGGCCTGGGGGCCGGTGCTGACGCTGACCGGGATCGCGGTGGTGATGGTGGCCGGGGGGCTGGTGGGGCTGCGGAGGCGGGACCTGACGACGTGAGGCGCGTTCAGTCGGCGAAGGCCGTCAGCTCGCCGGTGTCGAGATCGATGTCGACGGGTGCGGGGATACTCGCCTTCTCGCCGAGCTTCGTCGTGTGGATGGTGTGGTACCCGAATGCCGGGTCGGGGTCGCAGTGCACGAGGACCGTGCGGTTGTCCCGGTCGATCAGCAGGTAGACCGGGATTCCGGCCTCGGCGTAGGCCCGGGGCTTCTCCACGCGGTCACGCTGGTGGGTGTCCGAGTCGTACGAGGTGATCTCGACCGCCATCAGCACCCCGTCGGGATCGGCCCAGTCGCCCTGGTCCTTGAAGTGCCCCACGGGCGCCAGCACCGCGTCGGGCCGGGCCCGGCCCTTCCGGTACGCCTCGACCTTCAGGCCCTGGGTCGTGTAAAGGGTGAGTTCGGAACGCGCCTGCTTGCACTGGAAGACCAACCACATCGTGATCTCGCCGTGGTTGCCGTTCGTCACCTTCTTGACCCCGATCCGTCCGTCGATGAACTCGAACCTGACGGTCTCGTCCTCGTGGGCGGCGAATTCGGCGATCCGCTCGAACACGTCCACGGACATCTGAGGCGACGGGTGTTCTGCCATGGACAAGGCGCGCTCTGCCATAACCGTCATGGTGCCTCCCTCCGCAGGCGCACACCAGCCTGCCGGGCCCCAGCGACCCCTCGCTCCGGATCAGCGCATGATCATCCGAACGGGTGATCAGCCGATCTCCACCTCCAGCCCCTTCACCCCCCGGATCACGAAGTTCGGCTTCCGTTCCGGTTCCGCCGCCAGACGGAGGGTCGGGGCCCGCTCCAGCAGCGCCGTCATCGACGCCGTCAGCTCGATGCGGGCGAGCGGGGCGCCGATGCAGTAGTGGATGCCGGCGCTGAAGGAGATGTGCGGGTTGTCCCGGCGGGCCAGGTCGAGGCGCCCGGGGGCGTCGAACACCGCGGGGTCGTGGTTCGCGGAGCCGAACAGCATCGCGATCTCCGCGCCCCGCGGGATCACCGTTCCGTCGATCTCGATCTCGTCGAGGACCCAGCGTTCGAAGAGCTGCAGCGGGGTGTCGTAGCGCATCAGCTCCTCCACGGCGGACGGGACCAGGGAGTGGTCCGCGCGCAGCGCCGCCAGCTGGTCCGGGTGGCGCAGCAGCGCCCACCAGCCGTTCACCGTGGCGTTCACCGTGGCCTCGTGACCGGCGTTCAGCAGCAGCACGCAGGTGGAGACCATCTCCTGCTCGGTGAGCCGGTCGCCCTCGTCGTGCGCCGCGATCAGGCCCGAGATCAGGTCCGGTCCCGGCCTCCTGCGGCGCTCCTCGATCAGCTCCCGCAGATAGGCGGAGAACTCCACGGACGCCCGCACGGCCCTGCGCGCCGTCTCCTCGGACGGGTTCAGCTCGTACATCCCGCAGATGTCCGCCGACCAGGGGCGCAGCGGCGCGCGGTCCGCCTCCGGGATGCCCAGCATCTCGGCGATCACCGCGACCGGCAGCGGCTCGGCGACGTCCGTCAGCAGATCGCCGCCGCCCGCCTCCGCCAGACGGGACGCCAGGTCGCCGGCCAGCGCGTGCACATAGGGCCCGAGCCGCTCGACCGTGCGCGGGGTGAACGCCTTCGACACCAGCCGCCGGATGCGGGTGTGGTCCGGCGGCTCCAGGTCGAGCATGCCGTGGTCGTTGAGCGTGTGGAACGGCTCGTGCTCGGGCGGCGGGGCCGTACGGCCGAAGTCCTCGTGGGTGAACCGGTGCCGGTAGGTCCGGCCCAGGCGCCGGTCGCGCAGCAGCGCCGACACGTCCGCGTGGTGCGGGACCAGCCACTGGTCGCTGGGCTCGTAGTAGTGCACGCGGCCCCGCGCGCGCAGCTCGGCGTAGACGGGGTAGGGGTCGGCTACGAACGCCGGGTCCCAGGGGTCGAACGCGAGGTGGGGTCGGGCTGCCATGACGGGACGCTAGCCCGGCCTCCCCGGGTCTGGCCAGACGTGCCCCGGCCGCCGCGGTCCGGGCCCCGGCGGGTCAGCCCGGTGTCACCAGCCTGGCCTCGTACGCGAACACCGCCGCCTGTGTCCGGTCCCGCAGCCCCAGCTTCACCAGGATCCGGCTGACGTGCGTCTTGATCGTCGACTCGGCCACCACCAGCCGCCCGGCGATCTCCGCGTTCGACAGGCCCTGCGCGATGAGGACCAGGACCTCCGTCTCCCGCTCGGTCAGATCGCCGTACGCCGCCCGCGTGGCCGGCGCGAGGCGCGGTTCCTCGGACAGCTTCGAGAACTCCGCGATCAGCCGCTTGGTCACGGACGGGGCCAGCAGCGCCTCACCCGCCGCCACCACCCGCACCCCGTCGGCGAGCTGGCGGGCCGAGGCGTCCTTGAGCAGGAAACCGGACGCTCCCGCGCGCAGCGCCTGGTACACGTACTCGTCGAGGTCGAAGGTGGTGAGCACCAGCACCTTCGCCGACGCGTCCGCGGCGACGATCTCCCGGGTCGCCTCGATGCCGTTCAGCTCCGGCATGCGGATGTCCATCAGGACGACGTCCGGGGCCAGTTCGCGGACCCGTTCGACCGCCTCGCGTCCGTTGACCGCCTCCCCGACGACCTCGATGTCCGGCATCGCCCCCAGCAGGACCGAGAAGCCCTCCCGGACCATCATCTGGTCGTCGGCGATCACCACCCGGATGGTGCCGTTCGTCACTCGGGGTCCTCCGCCGTGGCCACCGGCAGGAACACCGTCACCTCGTACCCTCCGTCGTCCGTCGCCCCCGCCGTCATCTCCCCCTCCAGCATGGAGACCCGCTCGCGCATCCCGGTGAGGCCGTGCCCGGCGCCGTGCGTCGACTTCTCCAGCGCGACGTGCGGCGGCGGGCCGTTGACTATGCGCAGGCCCAGCCCGCCGAGCACATACCCGATCTCCACCCGGGCCGTGGCGCCCGGCGCGTGCCGCAGCGTGTTGCTGAGGGCCTCCTGGACGATCCGGTACGCCGACAGCTCGACGCCCTGCGGGAGTTCACGCACGGCGCCCGTGACGGCCTTGCCGACGCTCAGGCCCGCCTCCCGCACGTTCGCCAGCAGGGCGTCCAGGTCGGCCAGGGTGGGCTGCGGGGCGTCCGGGGCCTCGTAGTCCTCCGCCCGTACGACGCCCAGGACGCGACGCAGCTCGGTCAGCGCCGCCACCGCGTTCTCCCGGATGGTGGCGAACGCCTTCTCCAGCTCCGGCGGCGGGTTCTCCACGCGGTAGGGCGCGGCCTCCGCCTGAATGGCGACCACCGACATGTGGTGGGCGACCACGTCGTGCAGTTCGCGCGCGATCGTGGTGCGCTCCTCCAGCAGAGTCCGCCGGGAACGCTCGTGCGCGGTCTGCGTCTGCTGGGCGGTGACCTCCTGCGCGGCGCTCCGGCGGATGTGCCAGACGCTGACCGCCAGCAGCACGAGGGCGGACGACACGAGCATGGGCGCCGAGTTGTTGTCGAAGTGGTAGCCGAACAGGGTCTCGGCGGCGAAGCCGTAGACCGCCGTGACCACCCACATCCACGCCGCCGTGCGCGGCCGGGTGCGCACGGCCACCACGGTGAGCACCGTCAGGTGCGAGACGAAGCTGCCGGGCTGCCAGGGCCAGTCGCCGAAGGTCCCGGCGAACGCCGACGAGACCGAGGTCGCCGCCAGGGACAGCCAGAAGGCGCCCACCGGGCGGACCAGTGTCAGCAGCACCGGGATCAGGACCAGCAGGCCGGCCACGGGCGCCGCCGGGCCGCCGTCCGTGCTCCGCCAGCCGACGGACATCGCCAGCAGTCCGGCCCCCGCCACCACGGCGTGCGGCGCCCAGGCCGCGTACCCCCGCATGCGGCCGGACAGCCGCCTGCCCAGCGGGCCGTCGGCGCCCCTGCGGGGCAGCGGGCGGTAGGCGAACGCGTCGTGGAACAGCTCCTGCCGCAGCCCGCGCAGGGCCTCCACGGCCGCCCGGTACTCCGGGCTGCGCGTCGTGTACGAGCGGAACGCACCGTCCGGTGCCGTCCGCGTCCGGGTCGTCTCGGTCACACCGGAAACGGTAGGCGGAGGCGGGCGCCGCCGTCGTCACCGGTGAGGAGGGTCCTCGGGGATCCGTCTCAAGTACTACGGGCGGCGGCCGGTGCGCCGCGCTCAGTGGCCCGACGGCCGCACCAGCCCCGACTCGTAGGCGAACACGGCCGCCTGGGTGCGGTCGCGCAGGCCCAGCTTCACCAGGATGCGGCCCACATGGGTCTTCACCGTCTGCTCGGCCACGACGAGGTGCCCGGCGATCTCCGCGTTCGACAGGCCCTGCGCGATGAGGGCGAGCACCTCGGTCTCCCGCTCGGTGAGGTCGCCGATCCGCGCCCTGAGCGGGCCGCGGGGCCTGGCGCCGAGGCGGGAGAACTCGGCTATCAGACGCCGGGTGATGCCGGGCGCGAGCAGCGCGTCGCCCGCCGCCACCACCCGTACCGCCTCGGCGAGCTGGTCGGCGGAGGCGTCCTTCAGCAGGAAGCCGGAGGCACCGGCGCGCAGCGCGTCGTAGACGTACTCGTCGAGGTCGAAGGTGGTGAGCACCAGGATCCTGGGGTGCCCGGTGGCCTCGGTGATGCGGCGGGTCGCCTCGATGCCGCCCAGCTCGGGCATGCGGATGTCCATCAGGACGACGTCCGGGGCCAGTTCGGCGACCTGGGCGATCGCGTCCTTCCCGTCGACGGCCTGGCCGACGACCCGGATGTCGGGCTGGGCGTTGAGCAGCACCGTGAAGCCCTGCCGGACCATCATCTGGTCGTCGGCGATCACTACCCGGATGGCGCCGCTGCTCGTCATCGGTTCTCCACTCCTGTCGGGGGGTCCTGGGGGCTGGGAAGGAAGCACGCCACGGCGAATCCGCCGGACGCCGTCTCGGACGCGACGAGGGTGCCACCGAGCATCGCGGCGCGCTCCCGCATGCCGAGCAGACCGTGGCCGGCGCCCGGGGACGGCGGGGCCGGGCGCGCGGGCCGGGAGTTGACGACCCGTATCTCCAGGCCACGCGGGCCGTAGGCGAGTTCGACGCGGACGGTGGAGCCGGGGGCGTGCCGCAGGGCGTTGCTGAGGGCCTCCTGGACGATCCGGTACGCGGACAGCTCCACGCCGGGCGGCAGCGGGCGCGCCTCGCCGGTCATCCCGGTCAGCACCTCCACGCCGGCCGCGCGGGTGTTCTCCACCAGGGCGCCGAGGCGGTCGAGGGTGGGCTGCGGGGAGTCGGGGGCGGCGCCGGTGCCGCTGCCGATGCCGTAGGGGTCGGCGGGGTTCTCCGAGCGCAGGACCCCCAGGACACGGCGCAGTTCGGTCAGGGCCTCCAGGGCGTTCTTGCGTATGCCCTCCAGGTTCTCCCTCAGTTCGGCGGAGGGGTTCTCCACCAGGTGCGGGGC
Organism: Streptomyces sp. PSU-S4-23; assembly: GCF_055632315.1. NCBI lineage: Bacteria > Bacillati > Actinomycetota > Actinomycetes > Kitasatosporales > Streptomycetaceae > Streptomyces > Streptomyces sp. PSU-S4-23. Next base: position 4,101,096 of record NZ_JBVMUU010000002.1, read on the forward strand.
GACCTGGGCCTGTATGGAGATGACCGACATATGGTGGGCCACCACGTCGTGCAGCTCGCGGGCGATGCGGTTGCGCTCCTCCAGGAGGGTGCGGCGGGCACGCTCCTCGGCGGTGACGGTGGTCAGCTCGACGAGCTGCGTCCGGGCCTCGCGGCGGCCGCGCAGTGCAGCGCCGAAGAGGAGGACCACCGCGTAGATCACCACAGCGGGCAGCCCCGTCGGGGAGAACGACTTCCCGCCCTCGACGCCCTCCACCAGGTACGTCGTCACGGCGGTCAGCGCCAGGACCCCGGCGCTGACCCGGGTGGGGACCCGCAGGGCGAGCAGGAACAGCACGAGGGCGCACGCCAGGACGCCCGATCCCGTCCAGGGCCACGGCGGCGGGTCGGGGAGCCGGTCCGGGGACGGGACCGAGGCCGGGACCGAGGCCGGGACCGAGGCCGGGGGCGCGTGCGGGTGCGAGACGGCGCCCCCGGCGACTTGGCCGGTCTGCGCGGACACCACGAACGCCGCCAGGGTCAGCCACCAGGCGGGCAGCGGACGCCACAGGGCGAGCGCGACCGCCCCGCCCTGCGCGAGACCGATCGCCAGGGTGAACCCGAGGCCCAGACGGTAGGTGTCGCTCTGCTCTCCCGCGGCCCCGAACGCCAGGACGAGCGCGATCGCGCAGAACAGGACGTGGGGCGCGCGGCGCAGCCGACGCGGGCGTGACAGGGGCGGAAGCGGGGCCGGGGCGAACGTCCACAGGTCGTCGCGCAGGATGCGCGGCAGCCTCCTCAGGCCGCGGAGGACCGACGAGGCCCGCGCGCCGGCGGGAGCCGCGGCAGCCGGAGGCCAGGGACCGCGGCCCGGTGCGCCCGAGGGTCCGCCGCGGCCCGGGTCCCCGTGCCGCTCCTCGTGCGTCCGGTCGGCCATCCCGCCAACCCTAGACACCGCCGGTGCCCTTCGCGCCCGCGGTGCCGGACCTGTGGACGGCGACCACACGGGACCGGCGGCCACCGGACCGGCGCTGTCCCTGTTCATGGGTGCGGAAGGCCGACCAGCAGACCGCGAGCCCCAGCGCGAACACCGGGAGCCAGACCGGGCGGGCCGCCACCCAGGCCAGGTCGTCGGGGGTGGTGTGCAGGCCGGGCAGGCGGCCCGCGAGGAGGCCCGTCGCCGTGGTCGCCATCAGGGCCGTCTGGTGCCACAGGAAGATCGTCATCGCCGAGAGGTTCACCAGCGCCACCCCCGCCCAGGCCAGCGGCCGGCGCAACGCGCGGCGCAGCCGTTCCCGCAGCAGCAGGGCCAGCCCGCACTGGGCCAGGCCGAAGGTGACGGCGGCCAGCGTCGGCGGGTCGAGGTTCGAGACCGCGGCGCCCGGGACGCCCACCATCGACGCCGGGTAGCCCGCCCACACCACCAGCCCGGCCGTCGCCGCCGCGCCGCCCGCCAGCAGCACCCAGCCCGCGCGGCGCCCCTCCAGTTCGCCGCGCGTCCAGGCCGCGCCCAGCGTGTACGGCACCAGCCAGCCCGCCGCCAGGTTCGCCCAGCCGAGCCAGGACGGGCCGCCGAGTCCGAAGCGGACGAGGTCCACATGGAGGACGACCGCCAGCGGCCACAGCGGGTTGAGACGTGTGAGCAGCGGGGTGGCCGCCGTCAGGGCCGCGAAGACGAGCAGGAACCACAGGGGCGACAGGGCCAGCTTCACCAGGGTGCGGACCGTGCCGGCGTCCGCGCCGGCGGCGAGCAGGCCGCCGGCCGCCACCGCCCACAGCGCCAGGAGGGCCGCGACGGGCCGGAACAGCCGGGCCAGGCGGGTGCGCAGCCACGGCCCGTACGGGACGCCCCGGGCACGCGCCGAGGCGTACCCCTTCGTCGCCACATGGCCGCCCACCAGGAAGAACACGGCGAGCGTCTGGAACGCCCAGGAGACCGGGGCCAGCCAGGGCATGTAGTGCAGCGGGCTCTCGGTGCGCAGGGTCCCGCCGTCCGCGACCAGGGCGGTCACCAGCCAGTGGCCCAGGACGACGCCGAGGATCGCGAGGGCCCGCAGGGCGTCGACCGCCCGGTCCCTCCCCGCCGGGGTGGCGTCGTCGACGCGGCGGGCGCCGGCGCGGAGGGCGTTCAGTGCCGTACGCGGGGTGGCCCTGGCGGGCGTGAGGGGAGCCGGGCGCGTGGTGGGGGGCGTGTGCCGGGGCCGGGGGCCGTCGGCTGTCGCCCGGGGGCGCGGTCGTGCGGTCGTCCCGGGCCTGGCCGGCCGTCGCGGGGTCAGGTCACGCACGGGTCACCTCCGCCGTCTCGCCGAGGACGATCCGGGCCAGGTTGGCCAGCGGGACCGAGCCCGGCCGGAAGTAGTCGCTGTGACCGCCGCGGCCCGCGGCGAAGACCCGGGCGCCGTAGGTCGGGGACACCGGGTCCGTGCCGAAGCCGACGGTCGCGCCGAACAGGTCCACTCGGGTGTGGGGCACCTCCCCGATCCGGTCGCCGGCGCCGCGGGCCGCCCAGACGCGGGCACGGGTGTGCAGGTCGGCGGCGGAGTCCACGCCGGTGCCGGGGCTGCCGAACAGCACGATGTCCTGGACGTCCACGGCGGCGGCCGCCCGGGCGCAGACCACCGAGCCGTAGGAGTGGCACAGCAGCGAGATACGTGGCGACGCGCCCCACGCGCCGCGCAGCCGGCGTACGAACCGCGCCAGCAGCGGGGCGGCGTGATCGGCCCGGGTGGGCGTGAGGGCGGCGGTGCTGATCATGCGGGGGGTGTCGTAGCCGAGCCAGGCGACGACGGCGGTCCCGGCCCCCGTGGCGCGGTGCAGGGCGAGCGCGCCCGCGCGGAAACGGTCGTAGGTGTCCAGCGTGGTGTCCGAGCCGGGGACCAGGATCGCGATGCGCCGCGCGGTGGCCGGGTCGCCGAAGACCTCGACGGCGCGGCCCGTGCCCCTGCCGTCGTAGGCCAGGAGGCGGCGGGCCGGGGATGCCATGGCGCGGTCCGCCGCGGCGCGCCCGTGGTCGCCGTGGGCCGCCGCCATGGCGGACGCCTCGGCGGCGTCGGCGCGGTTCGCCTCGTACGTCCCGGTGAGCGTGGCCGTCGACAGCGGCGGGAGCGGTGCCGGTGCGGGCGCCGGGATCGCGGGGCGCGCGGCGGCCGAGAGGGGAACGACGACGGCAGCCGTGACGAGCGCCGCGAGCAGGGTGCGGCGGAGACGCCCGTCCCTCCGGTCTCCCCCACCCCTCCCGTCCGCGCTCGTGACCGCGGCCGGTCCCCTCCCCCGTACCCCCATGGCGTCCTCCCCTTCCGGCCCTCGTGCGGGCCGTTCCGGAAAGGACGCTACGGAGCGTCACACGTCGTCGGCGTCACGCCAGGGGACTCACCTCGGAGGTAGCTCTCAGGTATGACGGGTATGACCGGGCGACCGGGTGGCCGGGTGACCGGGTGGCCGGGTGACCGGGAGGCCGGGTGACCGGGAGGCCGGGTGGGTCACCGGCGCGGCGGCTTCCGCGGCGGCCTCGCGGCGCGCCTACCACGCCAGTTGCGCGACCTCCTCCGCCACCACCGCGCACGCGTCCGCCGCCGGGTCGATCAGGGGGAAGTGGCCGACGTCCTCGAGAAGGGTGAGGCCGACGACCTCGCCCGCCCTCGCCGCCGCCTCCGCGTACGACTCGGCGACGGCCTGCGGGACCACGATGTCCGTGCGCCCCTGCACCAGGGTCGTGGCGATGCCGGTGGGCAGCAGCAGAGCCGGGTCCGCGTACGGCTGCCGCTCCGCGAACAGGGCCTCACCGCCCAGGAACTGGACGGTGGCCCCGGCGCACACCTCCAGCTTGCGGGCGATGTGGAAGTCCGCGATCGGGGCGAGCGCCACGACGCCGCGCAGCGGGGCCGGTCGCTCCATGTGCCACGGGGAGTCCGCCGGGAGGACGTGGCGGGCCGCGGCCCACAGCGCGAGGTGGCCGCCCGCCGAGTGACCGGTGATCACGGTACGGCGCGGATCCGCCTGCGGGAGCGCCTCACGCACGAGCGCCGGGAGCGCGTCGAGGGCGGCCGCGACATCGTCGAACGTATCCGGCCAGCGGCCCGCGACCGGCCCCGTGCCGCCGCTCCCGCCCTCGCGGCCGGCCTGGGCGGGGAGGAGCGCGCCCCGGCGGTACTCGACGTTGGCCACGGCGAAGCCCCGGCGGGCCAGGAAGTCGGCGAACGGGGTGATGTGCGTGCGGTCGTACGGCGCCCGCCACGCGCCGCCGTGCAGGACGACGACGAGGGGGGCGAGGTCCGTGGCCCCGGTCGCCGCGTGTTCCGCCTCCCGAGGGGCGTAGAAGTCGATCACCTGGTCCGGGTGGTCGCCGTACGCGGCGGTGGCGTCGGGGTCCACCGGCGCGTGCGAGAAGGCGGACGCCTCTTCCGCGGCGTCCCGGGCCGCGGCGTCCCGGGCGGACGCGTCGTCCGGTTCTGCGGCATCGCGGGGGACGGCGTCGTCCGGCATGCTCCAACCTCTCAGCGGCAAAACGGATTTGGGTACGTGGTGGCGCGGTGGCCGGAAACAGGACCGGCCGTTTGCGGGGACGGTATCAGGCGGGTGACGTGCGCCGGCATGGGGTTGTCACGCTCGGTGAGGGGCAAACGGATTCACCGTTCCGTTACGGTGTGCGGCGGAAGCGTTCCGTCAGCTCAGCGCGTCCGTTCGTCGTTCGGCGTCGTGTTCGGCGTTGTGGCGACGGTGCCTTTCACGCCAGGAGGTTCCATGTCGGAGGCCGAGTCCGAGGCCGAGCCGGGGGCCGCGGCGTCCGCGTCCCCCGGCGCGGGGGCGCCCGAACCCGGCACCGTACGGCCCGGCGGGCGCACCGCGCGGGTCCGCACCGCCGTGCTGCGGGCGGCCGGGGACGTGCTGGCCGAACACGGGTTCGCACATCTGGATCTGGCGGACGTGGCGCGGCGGGCGGGCGTCGGGAAGACGACCGTGTACCGGCGGTGGGGTTCGGTGACCGCGCTGGTCTCGGATCTCCTGCGCGACATGGCCGAGCAGTCGCTGCCGCGGGTGGACACCGGGTCCGCCCTCGGGGATCTGCGGGCCAACGCGGAGCTGGTACGGCGGACGCTGGCGGACGAGCGGCAAGGGGCGCTGTTCCGGGCGGTGATCGCGGCCGGGGTGTGCGACGCGCGCACCGCGGCGGCGCTGCGCCGCTTCTACGAGGTCAGGGTCGCCGAATGGGAGCCGTGTGTGACGGCGGCGGTGGCACGGGGGGAGTTCCCCGAGGGGACGGACGCCGGGGCGGTCGTACGGGCCGTGTCGGCGCCGCTGTACTACGGGTTGCTGACCACGGGAGCGGCACCGGACCCCGCCGACGCGGACCGCGCGGCCCGCGCGGCGGCGGCAGCCGCGGCGGCGGGGGTGTACGTGCCGTCGGAGTGAACGCGGGAGCCGTGTCCCGGCGGTCCGCCGCAGCCGGTCGGCTCCCAGCGCGCACGACGGCACCAGCCGGGCCGGCCGAGCCGCACCGTGCCGCACCAGGCCCGGCCGAGCCAGACCGAGCCGGACCGAGCCGGACCGGACCAGACCGGACCAGACGGACCGGGCAACTCGAACCGGGCAAGCCGAACCGGACCAGGCCGGACCGCACCACGCCAAGCCGGGCCGGGCGGGGCGGGTCCGGGGGCCCGTCTTCGGGGGCGCCCCCGCACCGCGGCGGCCGTGACCGCAGTGCTCCCCGGCGGCGGGAGCCGGCGGTGTGGCCGCCCCGCCCGCCGTCGCCGGGAAGCTCTCCCGTCCGTGCTGCGGCCGCCGCGGAGGCGCCCGTCAGGACAGGATCCGTGCCAGGATCCGCGCCGCCCGTTCCACGTCCGCGAAGCCCACGTACAGCGGCGTGAACCCGAACCGCAGCACGTCCGGCGGCCGGAAGTCGCCGACCACCCCACTGTCGATCAGCCGTTTCATCACATCGCCCGCGCCGGGGCAGCGCAACGCCACCTGGCTCCCGCGCTCGGCGTGCGCCGCCGGTGTCAGCGACTCGACCGTGCCCGCGGGGACGTACGCCGCCACGCACTCCAGGAAGAAGTCCGTGAGCGCGAGGGACTTGGCGCGCACGGCGTCGACCGACACGTCGTCCCACACCTCCAGCGCCGCCTCCAGGGCGAGCATGGACAGGATGTCCGGGGTGCCGACACGGCCGCGCACCGCCCCCTCCGCCGCCTGGTACTCCGCACGCATGCCGAAGGGCTCCGCATGGGAGTTCCAGCCCGGCAGCGGGGAGTCGAAGCGGTCCTGCAGCTCCCGCCGCACGTACAGGTACGCGGGTGAGCCGGGGCCCCCGTTGAGGTACTTGTACGTGCAGCCGACGGCCAGGTCGACCCCGTGCTCGTCCAGACCGACCGGCAGGGCGCCCGCGCTGTGGCACAGGTCCCAGACGGCCACCGCACCCGCCGCGTGCACCGCGGCCGTCAGCCCGGGCAGGTCGTGCAGCCGGCCCGTGCGGTAGTCGACGTGGTTCAGCAGCACCGCCGCCGTGCGGCCGGTGAGCGCCCCGGGGACCTCCGCGGGGGCCACCGGGCGCAGCGTGCAGCCCGTCATCCGGGCCGCCGAAGCGGCGATGTACCCGTCCGTAGGGAACGTCGTGGCGTCGACCAGGATCTCGTCCCGGCCGCCCCCGCCGCCCCCGCCGCCCCCGCCGTCCCCGGCCATGCGCACGGCCGCCACCAGCGCCTTGAAGACGTTGACGCTGGTGGAATCGCCCACCACGATCTGCCCGGGCGCCGCCCCGACCAGCGGGGCGATCCGGTCGCCGATCCGTTCCGGCGCCGTCCACCAGCCGCTCTCGTCCCAGGAGCGGATCCGCAGTGATCCCCACTGCCTGCGGACGACGTCCTCCATCCGGCCCGGCACGGCCGCCGGCAGCGCGCCCAGCGAGTTGCCGTCCAGGTAGACCGCGTCGTCGAGCACAAACCTCGCGCGCAGCCCGGCCAGCCGGTCGGACGCGTCCAGTTCCTTCGCCTTCGCGGCCGGTTCAGACATGGGAGCGCGCCGTCCACAGCTCGGGGAACACGCTCTTCTGCGCCCGCTTCTCCAGCCAGGCCACCCCGGCGGAGCCGCCCGTGCCCTGCTTGGCACCCATCGCCCGCCGGGTGGCCATCAGATGGTCGTTGCGCCAGCGCCACACCAGCTCGGCCACATCGGTCAGCGCCTCACCGAGGCGGGCGAGTTCATGTGTCCCGTCACCGGAGTAGACGGCCGCCCAGACCGCCTCCACCTCCTCCGACGGCTCGTAGCGCAGGGACGGGTCGCGCCGCAGCACGGCGTCCGGGACGGCGTGCCCGCGCCGGGCGAGCAGCCGCAGCACCTCGTCGTAGAGGCCGGGCTCGTGCAGCGCCTTCTCCAGTTCGGCGTGGACGCGCGGCGCGCCGCGGTGCGGGACCAGCATGGACGCGGACTTCTCGCCGAGCAGGAACTCCATCCTGCGGTACATCGCCGACTGGAAACCGGAGCCCTCGCCGAGGGCGGAGCGGTAGGAGTTGAACTGGGCGGGCGTCAGCTGCGCGAGCGGCCGCCAGGACGCGTTCAGCGCCTCCAGCTCCCGTACGGACCTCTTCAGCGCGTCGATCGCCGTCGGCACCCGGTCCTCGCGCAGCGCGCGGGCCGCCGTCTCCCACTCGTGGACGATCACGGTGAACCACAGCTCCATCACCTGGGTGGTGACCAGGAAGACCATCTCTCCGGGGTCGTCGGAGAGGGTGTGCTGGAGGTGGGTGAGCACGTCCGCCCTGACGTAGTCCTCGTACGGTGTCGTGCCCTGGAAGTCGAGATGCGGGGTCTCGGGCTCCTGCGTCTCCGGGGTCTCCTGGGACTGGTGAGCCTGTTGGGACATCGCTGTCTCCTGTATGTGCCCGGGTAGCGGTCCGCCCCTGCCGATGCCGGCACGGGGGCCCCGGTCCCCACCGGCATCCTGCGCAATGGCCCCGGCCGCCGCAAGGCCCGCCGGGCAAGGGCCGGGCCATGAGCTGCCGACCTGCGCTCCTCGGGGTCAGCCCGAACGGTCGACTTGCGCTGGAGTGCGCTCCAGGTCGTAGCGTCGAAGACACCGGGACGCACGAGGCCCGTGTCACCCGATGCCCCGCACGAGATGCCGAGCGGTGGAGTCCGCCGCTAGATGGATGAGGGGCTTCGTGCCGTCCGAACGACGAACGACAGTGCAGGGAAGGGCTGGGACACAGCATGCAGAAGCGCAGTCTGCGGGACCTCCGGGTGTCGGCCATCGGCCTGGGGTGCATGGGCATGTCCGCCTTCTACGGATCCGCCGACCGGGAAGAGGGGATCGCGACCATCCGGCGTGCCCTCGACCTCGGGGTGGACTTCCTCGACACCGCGCAGATGTACGGGCCGCTCACCAACGAGTCGCTCGTCGGCGAGGCGATCCGGGGGCACCGCGACGAGTACGTGATCGCGACGAAGTTCAACTACCGGATGGACGACGCCGTACCCGGCGACATGAGCACGGTCGGCCCGCAGGACGGCTCGGCCGAGCACGTCCGCAGCTCGGTCCACGGCTCGCTGGAGCGTCTGGGGACGGACCACATCGACCTGTACTACCAGCACCGGGTCGACCCGAACGTGCCCATCGAGGAGACGGTCGGCGCGCTGGGCGAGCTGGTCGCCGAGGGCAAGGTGCGGTACATCGGGCTGAGCGAGGCGAGCGCGGAGACCATCCGGCGCGCCCACGCCGTGCACCCGGTCACCGCGGTGCAGAGCGAGTACTCGCTGTGGTCACGGGATGTGGAGGCCGAGGTGCTGCCCGCCTGCCGGGAGCTGGGCATCGGCTTCGTGCCGTACTCGCCGCTCGGCCGCGGCTTCCTCGCCGGGCGGTTCGCCTCGCCGGACGAGCTGGACGCGAACGACTGGCGCCGCGAGAACCCGCGGTTCCAGGACACCAACCTGGAAGCGAACCTGCGGCTGGCGGCGAAGGTGAAGGAGATCGCCGCCGAGAAGGAGGTGACCCCGGCCCAGCTGGCCATCGCCTGGGTGCTGGCCCAGGGCGAGAACCTGGTGCCGATCCCGGGCACCAAGCGCCGCACGTACCTGGAACAGAACGCCGCCGCGGTCGACATCGCGCTGACCCAGGAGGACCTGGCCCGCATCGACGCGGAGCTGCCCGAAGCGGCGGGTGAGCGGTATGACGAGGCAGGGATGCGCACCGTCAACCGCTAGCGGGGCGGGCAGGCGGCGGCCGTGTTGCCGTCGGCGCGCCTCCTCGCCCCGAGGCGCGCGGCCTGCCCGGCACTTCGCCGTGCGAGGCGTGCAGGCGTGGGGACACCCGCCGGTGTCGGACGTGCGGGCCTGGTCCGGATCGCTGGCGAGCCGGGTCGCGGACTGCTGCGCCTTGCAGGCGTGGACGTCCCGGGCGCTCGTCCGCAAGTGACAGACTGCCTCCATGACGACGCACAAGAACCTGCTCGGCGGCCCGGAACCGACGTACCTGCCGGAGAACGAAGAGGCGTACCGCCTGCTGAGCGAGGAGTCCCGGCCCCCGGCCGAGGTCGCCGCGAAGCACCCCACGTTCTCGCTCGCCTGGGCGATGCTCGCCGACGACGCCTTCGAGGCGGGGCGTGTGGTCGAGTCGTACGCGTACGCGCGCACCGGCTATCACCGCGGTCTGGACGCGCTGCGCCGGGCCGGGTGGAAGGGACATGGACCCGTCCCTTGGAGCCACCGGGCCAATCAGGGGTTCCTGCGCTGCCTCGCCGCCCTCGCCCGCGCCGCCGGCGCGATCGACGAGAAGGACGAGACGGAGCGCTGCTGGCAGTTCCTTCAGGACAGCAGCGCCGAGGCGTACACCGAGCTGAAGCGGTAGCCGTCACGGCGGAGACGGCCGTGACGCCGTAGGGCACCGCCGTACCGCCGTACCGCCGCACCGGCCCGGAGGGCCGGCGAGCCCGGCTCCGCAGCAGCGTCGCCGGGCTCGTCGGAACGGTCCGCTACTTGATCCGGGTGCCGGTGGACCGGAGGTTGGCGCACGCCTCGACGACCCGCTTGGCCATCGACGCCTCCGCCAGCTTGCCCCAGCTGCGCGGGTCGTAGGTCTTCTTGGAGCCGACCTCGCCGTCGACCTTCAGGACGCCGTCGTAGTTCTTGAACATGTGGTCGGCGACGGGACGCGTGAAGGCGTACTGGGTGTCCGTGTCGATGTTCATCTTGACCACGCCGTTCTCCAGCGCGGTCAGGATCTCCTGCTCGCTGGAGCCGGAGCCGCCGTGGAAGACGAAGTCGAACGGCTTGCTGTCGGCCGGCCTGCCGTACTTGGCGGCGACGCCCTCGTTCAGCTCCTTCAGCAGCTCGGGGCGCAGGACGACGTTGCCCGGCTTGTACACACCGTGCACGTTGCCGAACGACGCGGCCAGCAGGTAGCGGCCCTTCTCGCCCAGGCCCAGGGCCTCCGCCGTGCGGATCGCGTCGTCGACCGTGGTGTAGAGGGAGTCGTTGATCTCGTGGGAGACGCCGTCCTCCTCACCGCCGGTCGGGGTGATCTCCACCTCCAGGACGATCTTCGCGGCGGCGGCGCGGGCCAGCAGCTCCTGCGCGATCCGCAGGTTGTCGGCGAGCGTCTCCGCGGAGCCGTCCCACATGTGGGACTGGAACAGCGGGTTCTCTCCGCGGGCCACGCGCTCCTCGGAGACCGCGAGCAGCGGACGTACATAGCCGTCCAGCTTGTCCTTCGGGCAGTGGTCCGTGTGCAGCGCGACCGTGATGTCGTACTTCGCGGCGACGATGTGCGCGAACTCGGCCAGGGCGACGGCGCCCGTGACCATGTCCTTCTTGTGCTGGCCGCCCAGGAACTCGGCGCCACCCGTCGAGATCTGGATGATGCCGTCGCTCTCGGCCTCCGCGAAGCCGCGCAGGGCAGCGTGCAGGGTCTGGGACGAGGTCACGTTGATGGCCGGGTAGGCGAACTTGCCGGCCTTCGCCCGGTCCAGCATCTCGTTGTAGACCTCGGGGGTTGCGATGGGCATCTGTCCGCTCCTTGTATGTGCGGGTCTCGTACTGCGGTACGAACGGGACTGCTGCTTACGGCCCTGACCTAGGGGGGTGCGACGTCATCGTCGTCCCCATCTTTCCAGACATGACCCGATGCTCAGGTCACGGTTCCGACCTGTGGACGGCCTTCCCCGCAGGGCGCTCAGTCGAGGCCGAGCTCGTCCTTCGCATAGGCGAAGCGATAGGGGACGCCGGCGCCCTCCTGGATCTTCTCGGCGGCGCCCGTGGCCCGGTCGACGATCGTCGCGACCGCCACCACCTCGGCGCCCGCCTCGCGCACCGCCTCCACCGCGGTGAGCGGGGAGCCGCCGGTGGTGGAGGTGTCCTCGACGACCAGGACCCGGCGGCCCTTGATCTCCGGTCCCTCCACGCGCCGCTGCAGGCCGTGCGCCTTCGCGGCCTTGCGGACGACGAACGCGTCGAGCCTCTTCCCGCGCGCGGCGGCCGCGTGCAGCATGGCGGCCGCGACCGGGTCCGCGCCCATGGTCAGCCCGCCGACCGCGTCGAAGTCCAGGTCGGCGGTCAGGTCCAGCAGCACCTGGCCCACCAGCGGGGCGGCCTGCCCGTCGAGGGTGATGCGGCGCAGGTCGACGTAGTAGTCGGCCTCCAGGCCCGAGGAGAGGATCACCTTGCCGTGCACCACGGCCTTGTCCTTGATCTGCTGCAGCAGGGCGCCGCGTACGTCACTCATACCGGTCAGCTTAAGGGCGCCACAGGCCCCCGGGACTCCCCGCGGCTCACAGCCGGCGCCACGTCCAGGTGGTCGTGGCCTCCAGCGGCTCGATCGGCGTGACCAGGCGCGGAAGGGTGTTCAGGCCGTCCGGCGGCCCGGTCTGCGGCTCCACGCACACCGCCTCCGGCTGCTGGTCGTACACCACCACCCACTCCTCGCGGCTGGTGACCGCCAGCTCCAGCCGCCCCGGCCAGGTGAGGGTGACGTCGACGCCGCCGGGCATGCCGAAGCAGTCGTCCCAGGGGCCGGGCGTGGGCTCGATGCGGTTCCCCGTGGGCAGGTGGTCCTCCCCGCGCTCCTCCTGCCAGGCGGGGCTGAAGCCGATGCGGACGTCCTCGCCGTCCAGGGTGCGGTTGAACCAGGGGTGCCAGCCGGCCTGGGCCGGGAACGAGGAGTCGTACGTCTCCACGGACATGGTGAGCGTGAGCGAGTCCCCGGTGAGCGCGGCGAGCTGGGTGACACGGCCGGGGTAGGGCCAGGGGGCGACCAGGTCGTAGGTGAGGACGGCCTCGGTCCGCGCGGCACGGGCCACGCGCCAGGCGCCGTCGCGGACGGTGCCGTGGATGGCGTGCGGCGGGGAGTTGAGGGGCATCCGGTGGACCGTCGCGCCGTCGCGGAACCTGCCGTCGCGCATCCGCCCGCACCAGGGGGCCATGGGGAAGCATCCGAACCGCTCACCCTGGCGCAGCAGTTCCGCGCCGCCGACGCGCAGACTCCGTACCCGCCCGCCGTTCGCCGGCGCCAGCACGACTTCCGCGTCCCCCGCGGCCAACGTGATCTCGTCGTTGCTCACGTCGCCGACCCTACTGGGCGGATCGGACCGATCAAGAGGGCACGGACCCGGCCGGACGGAGGCGAGGCTCCCGGCCGGAGGCGGCGATGGCTCCCGGCCGGACGGCAGCGAGGACTCCGCACGGCCGGCAGCGGCAGCTCCCGATCGACCGAACGCAAGGGCTCCGCACGGCTGGCGGCAGCGATGGCTCCCGGCCGGACGGAGGCAAGGGCTCCGCGGCTGGCAGCGGCGGCTCCCGATCGACCGAACGCGAAGGCTCCGCACGGCCGGACGGCAGCAGCTCCCGATCGGCCGAACGCGAAGGCTCCGCACGGCCGGACGGCAGCAGCTCCCGATCGACCGAACGCAAGGGCTCCGCACGGCCGGCGGCAGCGATGGCTCCCGGCCGGACGGCAGCGAGGGCTCCGCGCGGCCGGCAGCGGCGGCTCCCGATCGACCGGGTGCGGCACATCCCGCGCGGCCCGCGGCGATGGCTCCCGGCCGGGCGGAGGCAAGGGCTCATCAGCCGGGCGGCGGGCAGCCGCTCCCCGTCGGCGGTGGCTTCCGTGTGGTCAACGGCGGCGGCGCAGCAGTCGGCCCGCCACGATCGCCGACGCCACGAGCAGGGCCGCCGCCGGGGCCGCCCACCGGAGGGTGGCGGAGGCGGACTCGGGGGCGGGGACGGGCGCGTAGCGGCCGCGCGGCGGTGCGTGGTCGACCTCCTCGGCGCTGCGGCCGATCATCGTGCGCCGGGCGTGCGCCGCCTCGGCGGGAGGCTCTTCCCCGTCGTCGACTTCATCGGAGTCGTCCGGTCCCTCCTCGTCGGCGAGGGGGTCGAGGGACGACGGGGGGACTTCGGTGTCGAAGACCGAGGAGGCCGAGGAGGCCGAGGGCTCCTCGGTCTCCTGCGCGGGCGGTTCCGCCGGCGCCTCCGCGGCTTCTTCGGCAGGCTCCTCGGCGGGGGTCCCGCTCGGCGCCGGCCCGGCGGCGGACGCGGTCTCCGCAGGCGCACCCAGGTTCTCCGCGAACCGGCCCAGCAGCCGGGCCCCCGCCGCCGCAACCGCCTCCTCGGGCAGTTCCGCGATCCGGCCCCCGCCCGTCGCCCTTCCCGTGAACACGACCGTCGCGCCGCCCTCGGCCGCCAGCACGCGTACGGTCAGGGACAGCTTCACCGTGCCCGTCCCCCGGGCCTCCGACGCCTCGCCCTGCGCGGTGAACGAGCCGTCGCCCCGTTCCGCGACGCGCAGCGTGCCGCGGTAGGTGATCGTGTGGCCGCCGACGCGCACCTTCAGGCGGCCGGCGACGGGCCGCGTGCCCGCGTCCTGGTGAAGCCCGGGGATCGCCCGGGCCACCCGGGCGGGGTCGGCCAGCGCCTCCCTGAGCCGCTCGGCGGGAACCGGAACGAACACCTCATGCTTCATGTCGGTCGAGCCTACCCAGCACGGCCCGAACTGCACCCTTCCTCCGCGGTATTCGCACGGCGGGCCACCGGCCGGGTCAGTCGGCGTACCTCGGGTGCACCAGCGTCGACGGGGGCAGCCCCCGCACCCGGGTGCGGGACGCGGCTCGCGCGTCCGCCCGCAGGGACGCCCGGGTCAACGTGCTCAGCCGCGGCTCGCGCGGGTCCAGGGTCAGGGCCGGAGGGGTACGGGCGGCGAGGACGAAGCCCCAGTCGCGCGGGGCCCGGGACCCGTTCGGCGAGCGGTCGGGGCCCGCCGCGAAGCCGGAGGCGCGCCCGCCGACGCGGTAGGGCACCGTGCGCAGGTCCGCCGACCGTATCGTCGCCTCGACCGTCCAGAAGACCCATGGGCGGGACGTCACCGGGCCCGCGTGCACCACCAGGCGCCCCCCGGGCGCGAGGACGCGGCGGGCGAGGCCGTAGAACTCCTGCGAGTACAGCTTGGTGCTCGCGGTGATGCCGGGGTCGGGGAGGTCCGCGACCACCACGTCGTACGTCCGCCGCGTGTGCCTCAGCCCGCAGAACACGTCCGCGGTGCGCACACGGACGCGTGGGTCGGCGAGGGCGTGCCGGTTCAGGGCGGACAGGGCCGGGTCGCGGAGGGCCAGCCCGGTCACCGCGGGGTCCGGCTCGATCACGTCGACCCGCTCCACTCCCGGGTGCCGCAGCACCTCGCGCACCGCGAGGCCGTCGCCGCCGCCGAGGACGAGCACGCGTGCGTGCGGTCCGCCGCTCATCGCGGGGTGCACCAGCGCCTCGTGGTAGAGGCGCTCGTCGCGGCTGCTCACCCGCAGCCGGCCGTCGAGGAAGAGGGCGAGCGGACGGCCGCGGGTGCCGCCGGTCAGGACGACCTCCTGGACGCCGGTGCGCAGCGCGACCCGCACGTCCCCGCCGTACACCGCCTGGCGTGCCGCCCGTTCGAAGTCGTCGACCAGCGCGGCCGCCGTGGCGAGCAGGCCCAGTACGACGATGTTGGCGACGAGGAGCAGCCAGCGGCCGCGCCGGCTCAGGTCGCGCCGGAACAGTCCGAGGACCAGCGCGCCGCCCGCGACCGCGTTGACCGCGCCGGTGAGCAGGGTGCCCGTCAGCTGGCCCAGCAGGGGGAGCAGGAGGAACGGGAAGGCGAGGCCGCCGACCAGCGCGCCCACGTAGTCCGCCGCGAACAGGTCGGCGACCGCGCGGCCCGCGTCCTGGCGGCGGATGCGCTGGATCAGCTCCATCAGCAGCGGCACCTCGGCGCCGATGAGCAGGCCGATCGCCAGCGAGAAGGCGACCAGCAGGCAGCGCGGCCCGGCCGACCAGGGGCCGCCCCAGTCGCCGGTCCAGGCGAAGACCGCGTACAGGGCCATCGCGCTGCAGCCGCCGATCAGCGCGAGCACCGTCTCGACCGTGCCGAAACCGGCCGCGGCACGGCAGCGCAGCCGCTTCGCGGCGAGCGAGCCGACCCCCATCGCGAAGACCATCACGGAGAGCACGACGGATGCCTGGGTGACCGAGTCGCCCATCAAGTACGAGGCGAGGGCGACGAGTTCGAGTTCGTAGACCAGACCGCAGGCGGCGCAGACGAACACGCCGGCGAGGACGAGGAACCGTCCGGTGCCGGGACGCACGGGCAGCCGCGCCGGGCTCTGGCCGCCCTCGACCCAGGAGGCCGGGGCGCCGGGTGGAGCGGGCGCGTGCGGTTCGATCACGGTCGGAACGCTACGTCACGCTTGCACGACGCTTTGTCACCCACACGTGTGGTCCTGCGAGGTTGTGGGGCGTCCGGCACGGCTGTACCCGTCCTCATGCGCGGGAGGGGTTCAGCCGCGCCTCGGGGCGGTCGGAGCGTGCCGTCGGCGCCCGCACGCCCACCCGTGTCCGCGTCGCCACCAGCTGGCCGTCCTGTGGGTAGGCGTGCCATGTGCGCCAGTGGACCTGGCCCTCGTGGCGCTGGGCCAGCAGGGCCGTGAACGCGTGCGGGCTGCCGGGGAAGACGCCGGCCAGGCCGTTGGGATGGTCGGAGACCAGGGCCAGCAGCTCCTGGGCGCGGCCCGCGAAGGACCGGGGGGACAGCACCTCGACCCGGGACGCGAACTCGTACTCCCAGTCGCCCACCCGCTTGGCGACGCCCAGGGGCAGCGGGGTGCTGGAGCCCGCGATGCACGCCACCGTCTCCGAACAGCTGCCCCGCTCCTCCTCCAGGAGTACCTGGTGGGATGCGCCGAGGAGTCTCAACTGAAGCTGCGCGCCGGCAAGTTCCAGATCGAGTGTGGCGAGTGCCGGCAGCGGCTCGCGGCCCAGGGTCCAGGCGAGGTCGGCCGCACGCGTGTCGGTGTAGGAGGTGTTCAGGGTCGTGAGCATGGATCGGCTCCGCTAGCACGCAAAAGTGGGGAGGGATTCCGGCGCGCCCCGGCCGGGCACCGCGGGTGCGGCCGGCTCAGCCGGTCGGGCGCGACGTCCGGGTCGGCCCGGTCGGGCGGAACGCCTGCGGGTCGGTGGCCGCAGGGCGTCCGGGGGGCTGCGTTGGTGGTTGAGAGGGAATCATGAACTGTGGCGCCCCCACAGCGTTTTTACCCAAGTTCGTAGGGTTTCCATCCCACCGAGGGCTCAACAGCGCAATTGTTCAACTATGTTGTGCGCCTGGAGTGTTGATATGGGCGCTGTACGCCCCATTGCGGCGGATCCTTGGGAGCGCGCCCGGCGCACAGCGCCCTGGCGTGCGCCTACACGCTCCCCCTATCGGGTGACTCGCTCCCGAACGGCTGACGGGTAGGGGGCGCACAGGCCGAATGCCCGCCGGCGTACTTCCCGGCGGGCACTCAGCGCACCCGGATGCGTTTCCCCCGCGGAGCTCGGCTGCCCCGTGTCAGCTGCCTCCGCCGCATCCGCCCCCACCGCACGACGAGTGGCCCCCGCCGCACGAGTGGCCCCCACCACAGGAGTGGTGGCCGCCCGAGTGGTGCCCCCCCGAGTGGTGACCGCCCGACGACGAACCGCCGCCGTCGCCCGCCCACCAGCTGCTGCCGCCGCCGCCGTCGCCGCCGCTGCCGCTGCCGCCGGACCGCGCGATCCCCCGCGTGCGCGTCCGCGACCCGTGGCCCCGGGACCGCGATGCCGCCGTCCTGGAGCCACGGCCGGCCACCGCGACGAGCGTCACGACGGCGATAATGACGAGCGCCAGGATGATGCCGAAGGTCATGGCGTCGCCCCCTTTCGAATCCCCCGATGCGGCCCCCCGTGGGCCCCTCTTCCTCGGTGCGTGAACGGGGGATGCCCCCGCGTCACACCCGTCAAAGCAGAGTTGAGGAACTCCAGAGCTTCGGCGCAGGATGGCGGCCATGACCTCCAGTGCGCGCCCCCTCCTCAACCGCCGGCTCACCGAGTTCGGAACGACGATCTTCGCCGAGATGTCCGCCCTCGCCGTGAGCACCGGGTCCATCAACCTGGGCCAGGGCTTCCCCGACACCGACGGCCCCGAGGAGATCCGCGAGGCCGCCGTCCGGGCACTGCGCGACGGCCGCGGCAACCAGTACCCGCCGGGGCCGGGCGTCCCCGAGCTGCGCACGGCCATCAGCGACCACCAGCGCCGCTTCTACGACCTGGCCTTCGACCCCGACACGGAGGTCCTGGTCACGGCGGGGGCGACCGAGGCGATCGCCGCGACCCTGCTCGCCCTCCTGGAGCCCGGGGACGAGGTGATCGCCTTCGAGCCCTACTACGACTCCTACGCCGCCTGCATCGCCATGGCCGGCGCGAAGCGCGTACCCCTCACCCTGCGCGCCCCGTCCTTCCGCCCGGACCTGGACGAACTACGCGCCAAGATCACCCCGCAGACCCGTCTCCTGCTCCTCAACACCCCGCACAACCCGACCGGCACGGTCCTCACCGCCGAGGAGCAGGGCGCCATCGCCGCGCTCGCCATCGAACACGACCTGCTCGTCGTCACCGACGAGGTCTACGAGCACCTCGTCTACGAAGGCGCGCACCACCCCATCGCGGCCCTGCCCGGCATGCGTGAACGCACCGTCTCCATCTCCTCCGCCGGCAAGACCTTCTCCTTCACCGGCTGGAAGGTCGGCTGGGTCACCGCGAACGGCCCGCTCGTCGCCGCCGTCCGCACCGCCAAGCAGTTCCTCACCTACGTCAGCGCGGGCCCGTTCCAGTACGCGATCGCCGAGGCCCTCCGTCTGCCGGACGCGTACTTCGACGACTTCCGCGCCGGCCTCCGCCGCAGGCGTGACCTGCTCGGCGACGGCCTGCGCGCGGCCGGGTTCGAGGTCCACCAGCCCCAGGGCACGTACTTCATCACCACGGACATCACCCCCTTCGGCGAGAAGGACGCCTACGCCTTCTGCCGCGCGCTGCCCGAACGCTGCGGCGTCGTCGCCATCCCCAACTCCGTCTTCTACGACGACCCCGACGCCGGCCGCACCCAGGTCCGCTTCACCTTCTGCAAGAAGGAGGACGTCCTCCGGGAAGCCGCCGACCGCCTGCGACGCCTGGCGTCCTGATCCGGCGAGAGGCGCCCAGGCCCGGGGTGAGGGCCCGAGGACGGGTGGCCTCTCGTCGCCCCCCGCGGGACCGACGTCGCCGTCCTTCCACCCGGGGGGAGCGCTCGCATCGGATGCGGATGCGGATGCGGATGCGGATGCCGGAGCAGAAGTGAGGGCGGATGGCGCCGTCCGTGGGGCTGGCGACGCCTGCGAGGAACCCGGCGGGCTGACGGGGCCTCACCGGCCGGTAGCAGCACCACCGTCCCGTCCGCGGGCGGCGCGCCGGGTGCCGCGGATTCGTACCCGCACGGCCGCGCAATGCTCGCAGATCGGTCCTGAGCGACGCATCGTTCCGGTGTGACCCACGCCAGTACCGTCCCCGCTCCCCCCGTCCAGCGGCCGGGGAACCACGACCGTGCCCGTCCGGCAGGGCGCGGGCTGCGGCTGCCGACGACGGCCGCCGCCGCGCTCGGTCTGTTCGCCGCCGCCCGTCTGTGCGGCGGCCTCGTCCTCGCCGTCATCGCCCAGGCCTGGGACAAGCCGCCCCTGCTGCTGCTCGGGCACTCCTGGGACTCGGTCTGGTACCTGAGGATCGCCGCGCACGGCTACGGGCTCACGCGCCTCGGCCGCACCGGCGTCCAGAGCGACCTGGCGTTCTTCCCGCTCTATCCGGGGCTGGTCCGCGCCCTCACCGCCCTCACCCCGCTCGACGGCGTCGCCGCGGGACTGCTGGTGTCGTGGACCGCCGCCGCGGTCGCCGCGTTCGGGATCCACCTGCTCGGCGCGAGGCTGCACGGCCCCGCCGTCGCCACCGTGCTCGTCCTACTGTGGGGCCTGCTCCCGCACTCCGTCGTGCTGTCGATGGCGTACACCGAGCCCGTGCTGACGGCGTTCGCCGCCTGGTCGCTGTACGCGGTCCTCACCCGGCGCTGGGTGTGGGCGGGCACCCTGGCGGCGCTCGCCGGCCTGACCCGGCCCAACGGCGTCGCGGTGGCCGCGGCGGTGCTCGCCGCGGCCGGGCACGAGGTGTGGCGGACGCGCGGCCGCGCGGTCACCCACAGGCTGTGGACGGGCGCGGCCCTCGCACCGCTCGGCTGGGCCGGCTATGTGCTGTGGGTGGGCCACCGCAAGGGTGATCCGCTCGGCGGCTACTTCACCGTGCAGCGGCTGTGGGGCTCGCGCTTCGACTTCGGGCGGGGCGCGCTGCACTTCGCCGGGCACATGCTGCTGCACGGCACCCGGCTGCTGTTCCCGATGGCGCTGGTGATCGTCGCGGTCAGCACCGTGCTCTTCGCGCTGCTGCTGGTGGACCGCGCCCCGCTGCCGCTGGTCGTCTACAGCGGAGCCCTGCTGGTGATCACGCTCGGCGGCTCCGGTTTCTTCGAGTCCAAGCCGCGCTTCCTGCTGCCGGCGTTCCCGCTGCTCATCGTGGTGGCGCGGGCGCTGGTGCGGACGGCGAGAGCCCGGCCCTGGCACGCCGTCGTGGTGGCATGCGCCCTGGCCGGGCTCTCGTTCGTCTACGGGGCGTATCTGGTGGTACTCGGCCGGTCACCCCTGTAGCCGGGCCGGCTGCCGGGGCCGCGGCTACTCCTCGTCGTCCTCGGGCTTGTCGCCGTCGACCTCCTCCGCGAGGCCGAGCTGCTCGACGAGCCACCGGTCGAACTCGATGGCGGCCCGCACCCAGCTGACGGTCGACGAGACGAAGTGCTCCAGGCTCACTCCGGTGCCGATCAGCATCTGCGCCTCACCGATGAGGCGGACGGTGCCGTCGTCGTGCGTGTGGCTGTAGACCTTGGGCCACAGGGTGCGCCGGTTCCAGTCGTCGATGGACTCCAGCAGCTGCGGCTTCTCGTCGATCTTGTGCGGACGGTCGTAGAACGTGCGCACCGAGAAGACCTGCTGGTCGCCCTCACCGCGGAACATGAAGTACGTACGGAACTGCTCCCACGGCGCGACGAGGTCTCCCTCCTCGTCGACGAGGTGCTTGAGCTCCATCTGGTCGAGGAGCTGCTTCACGAGGTCCTGATCCGGAACCACGGGGCCCGCCGGTCCTTGCGGCTGCGGTTCGGGCTGGCCCCCGAAGTTCGGAATCGAGGACGGGTCGATGCTCACCGTGTTCTTCCCTTCGTACGGATTACGCCATCCTCCCCCATGCGGGGCGGGGGGTGGCAAGCCCGGACGGGTCGTGTCCGCCGGAGGCTGACAGGATGTGGCTGGTCTCCGCCGTCCGGGGGAGACGAGGGGGTGGATGAGGGTGCGCGCGATCCTTTGGGGCCTGTGGTGGCTGTGCGCGGCTTTCGTGGCGGTGTGCCTGGCGGGTGCGGGGTGGGTGGTGTACGCCTACGCGCGGCACGGGGAGGACGCGTTCGGCTCGGCCGAGAAGGTCGACTGCGCCGAGGTCATCCACGTCGCGCGCGCCGCGGACCCCGTGGGCATGAGCGACGAGGACTGCACGCTGTACGACTCGGCACACCGGTCGTACGACGGCAGCTGGCGGATGTCACGCGCCGGGGTGGCCGACTGGCTGAAGCAGTCGTACCCGGGCCTGCGACCGTCGGCGCCGTGCGGCGCCGACCTGTGCATGAACCTCCGCAACGAAGCGCCGCCCGAGGCCAACCGGGTGTGGCTGTGGGTGGAGTACGAGGGCGGGGACACCGCCCTCGTATCCCTGGAGGTCTCCTCGGCCTGACGCCCGGTCAGAGGGTCTTGCCGGACGACGCCGGGCCCACGATCAGCCCGTCGCCGGCCCTGTCCACGCGGACCGTGTCTCCGTCCTTGACCTCCCCGGCCAGGATCTCCTTGGCGAGGCGGTCGCCGATGGCGGTCTGCACCAGACGGCGCAGCGGCCGGGCGCCGTACGCCGGGTCCATGCCCTCGTCGGCCAGCCAGGCCAGGGCCTCGGGCGTGATCTCCAGGGTCAGCCGCCGCTCGGCCAGGCGCTGGGCCAGGCGGTCGATCTGGAGCCGGGCGATCCGGCTCAGCTCGTCCTTCGTCAGCGCCGAGAAGACCACCAGGTCGTCGAGCCGGTTGAGGAACTCCGGCTTGAAGGAGGCGCGGACCACCTCCAGGACCTGCTCCTTCTTCTCCTCCTCGCTGGTGATCGGGTCCACCAGGAACTGGCTGCCCAGGTTCGAGGTCAGCACCAGGATCGCGTTGCGGAAGTCGACCGTGCGGCCCTGACCGTCCGTCAGGCGGCCGTCGTCCAGCACCTGGAGCAGGATGTCGAAGACCTCCGGGTGGGCCTTCTCCACCTCGTCGAGCAGCACGACGCTGTACGGGCGCCGCCGCACCGCCTCGGTGAGCTGGCCGCCCTCCTCGTAGCCGACGTATCCGGGCGGGGCGCCGACCAGCCGGGCGACGCTGTGCTTCTCGCTGTACTCCGACATGTCGATGCGGACCATCGCCCGCTCGTCGTCGAAGAGGAAGTCGGCGAGCGCCTTGGCCAGTTCGGTCTTGCCGACACCGGTGGGGCCGAGGAAGAGGAACGAGCCGGTCGGGCGGTCCGGGTCGGCGATGCCCGCCCGGCTGCGCCGCACGGCGTCCGACACCGCGCGCACGGCCTCGCCCTGCCCGATGAGCCGCTTGCCGATCTCCTCCTCCATCCGCAGCAGCTTCTGCGTCTCGCCCTCCAGGAGGCGTCCGGCGGGGATGCCGGTCCAGGAGGCGACGACGTCCGCGATGTCGTCGGAGCCGACCTCGTCCTTCACCATCGTGCCCCTCGATGCCTCCTCCTCCGCCTCGGAGGCGGCCTCCAACTCCTTCTCCAGGCCCGGGATCTCGCCGTACAGCAGCTTGGAGGCGGTGTCGAAGTCGCCGTCGCGCTGGGCGCGTTCGGCCTGGCCGCGCAGGTCGTCGAGCCGCTCCTTCAGCTCACCGACGCGGTTGAGGGACTGCTTCTCCTTCTCCCAGCGGGCGGTGAGGCCGCGCAGCTCCTCCTCCTTGTCGGCGAGGTCGCGGCGCAGCTTCTCCAGGCGCTCCTTGGACGCCTGGTCGGTCTCCTTGCTCAGCGCCAGCTCCTCCATGCGCAGCCGGTCGACGGCCCGCTGGAGTTCGTCGATCTCCACCGGGGACGAGTCGATCTCCATGCGCAGCCGGGAGGCCGCCTCGTCGACCAGGTCGATGGCCTTGTCGGGCAGGAAGCGGGAGGTGATGTAGCGGTCGGAGAGGGTGGCCGCGGCCACCAGCGCGCTGTCCGCGATCTGCACCTTGTGGTGGGCCTCGTAGCGGCCCTTGAGCCCGCGCAGGATCGCGATGGTGTCCTCCACGGTGGGCTCGGCGACCAGCACCTGCTGGAAGCGCCGCTCCAGGGCCGCGTCCTTCTCGATCCGCTCGCGGTACTCGTCGAGGGTGGTGGCACCGACCATGCGCAGCTCACCGCGCGCCAGCATCGGCTTGAGCATGTTGCCGGCGTCCATGGCGGAGTCGCCGCCGGCCCCGGCGCCCACGACGGTGTGCAGCTCGTCGATGAACGTGATGATCTGGCCGTCCGACTCCTTGATCTCGGCGAGGACGGTCTTCAGGCGCTCCTCGAACTCACCGCGGTACTTCGCGCCCGCGACCATGGCGCCCAGGTCGAGCGCGACCAGCCGCTTGTCCTTGAGGGACTCGGGCACGTCGCCCTTCACGATCCGCTGGGCGAGCCCCTCGACGACGGCGGTCTTGCCGACGCCCGGCTCGCCGATGAGGACCGGGTTGTTCTTCGTACGGCGGGACAGCACCTGCACCACACGGCGGATCTCGTGGTCCCGGCCGATCACCGGGTCGAGCCTGCCCTCCCGCGCGGCGGCGGTGAAGTCGGTGCCGAACTTCTCGAGCGCCTTGTACTGGCCCTCCGGGTCCGGGGTCGTCACCCGGCGTCCTCCCCTGGTCTTCTGGAACGCGTCCAGCAGCTTCTTGGCGTCGGCCCCCTGCCGCGCGAGCACCTCGCCGGCGGCGCCGCCCTTCGCGGCGATGCCGATGAGCAGGTGCTCGGTGGACAGGTACTCGTCGCCGAGGTCCTTGGCACGCTTGCTCGCGTCGGCGATCACGGCGAGCAGTTCGCGGTTGGGCTGGGGCGGCGCGACGGTCGAACCGGTCACGCTGGGCAGAGCGGCGAGCACGCGCTCGGCGCCGGCGCGCACGGACGCCTGGTCGGCGTCCACGGCGGCCAGCAGGTCGATGATGTTCTCGTTGTCCTGCCCCTCGAGCAGCGCGAGGAGCAGGTGGGCGGGGGTGAGGTCGGGGTGCCCCTCGGACACGGCCCGCTGGGTGGCCGCGTTGATCGCGTCCCGGCTCCTGTTGGTCAGCTCGGCGTCCACGTTCGCCTTCTCCTTCTCGCGTCGGCCCGCGCTCAGCTGTCGTCCTTGTTCTCGTCGACTCTGACTAGAGCAACGTAACAAAGTTGAGTCTATTCCACTCAAGGCGTCGAACGGGAGGGGGAACGGCTAAGTTCCGGGCCATGGCCACGCACTCCGTAGACCCGGGCTCGCCCGACGCCCCGTACCTCAGGTTCTGGCGGGAACGGCACCTGTGCACGCTGACGACCCTCCGCGCGGACGGCAGCCCGCACGTCGTACCGGTCGGCGTGACCTACGACCCCGGGGCAGGACTGGCCCGGGTGATCGCCGACAAGGCGAGCGCGAAGGTGGGGCATGTGGCGGCCGCCGGGCCGGAGGGGGCGCGGGTGGCGGTCTGCCAGGTGGACGGGCGGCGGTGGGCGACGCTGGAGGGCCGCGCGCGGGTCTCGGCGGATCCGGAGCGGGTCGCGGAGGCGGAGCGGCGCTACGCCGAGCGCTACGGGCGGACACCGCGGCCCAACCCGTCACGGGTCGTGATCGAGATCGCCCTCACACGGGCACTGGGACACGGCTGATTCCAGCCACCCTCGGATGCCGGCGATACCGGGAGGTCTCCCCGCAAACTGCAGCGGCGTCACCGTGTTCAGGTCACGGTGACGCCGCTGCGGGGGGAAGCACCTGAGCGATCTGTTACGACGGGGGAATCGCGTCAGGCACTGCGGGGGGTGGCTGAGATGGTTCTTACTTCCGTACTGTCCGGCTCGGCCAGCTGGTGGTCGCGCCGGTCCAGGTTCACAAAGATCATTCCGTATCGAATGGCGCACCGCACGGGCTGCGGCGCCCCCCGAGGCCGCCGCAGAAGCCGGTACGCCCGCACGTCCTCGTCCTCGTCACGGGTGACGACGACGGGCTCCCCGAACACGGTCACCATCAACGAGTCACCGCTGTGCGGGACGGCGGTGGCCAGGTCGATGAAGTGCCATCCGGAGCGGTAGGCGGTGGCCATTTCACGCCGGAAGGAACGGTCGTCGGGAGGAATCGTCATACGTCTGCGTCCAGGGGAAGAGCGTTCCAGCCACTGTCCGCCGGGGTGGCCACCTGCACGGCGTTCCAGCCGCTGTCCGCTGGCACGGCGTTCCAGCCGCTGTCCGCCGGTATGGCGTTCCAGCCGCTGTCCGCCGGCACGACGTTCCAGCCGCTGTCCGCCGGCACGACGTTCCAGCCGCTGTCTGCCGGTATGGCGTTCCAGCCGCTGTCCGCCGGTATGGCAGTCCAGCCGCTGTCCGCCGGCACGGCCACATCCACGGCGTTCCAGCCGCTGTCCGACTGGACCACCGATCGGGTCTGCCCGGCATCAAGAACCGAGCCGCTCTGAGCACCGAGAACCACTGCGGCGGAGAAGACGGCTGCAAGCACTGAACCAAGCAATCTCGGTCGCATAGTCGGCTTCGTCCTCACTTGATGGAATCCTCTCCCCCGCAGCACAAGACGATGGCTCATTCAGGCACGTCAATGCCACAGGGGCGATGCATCATGTTCCTGCACGTTCAGGACCCTGGGGGGTGGAGAAATGGCAACACACAACTCAAAACCGACACATCCCCACGCTGTCACTGAGTTGTGCGACGACGGAGCACGGCTTTACGCCAACGCGCTGCGCTCCGGACGGATCACGCGTTCCGAGGTGGAACCGGCGCCGTGCCTGCTGGAGTTCGCGCTGCTGCATCCGGATCCGGACGACGCGAACTGGCTGCGGCCGGTTCCCCCCTCCGTGGCGCTCGCCCAGCGACTGCACCCACTGGAGCGCGAGATACAGGAACGCCGGCGCCAGACCATCGAACTGACCGAATCCTTCGACCCGTTCATCGCCATCAGCACGCAGAGCCCCCAGGCGAGCCTCCACTCGATCACCGTGCTGGAGGGCTTCGAACGGATCAACACGGCACTCAACTCGGCCACCGCCGAGTGCCACACCGAGATGCTGACGGTACAACCGGGCGGCGGCCGACCCACGGACGCCCTCATGGAGGCCCTGGAGCGCGACCGGCCGCTGGCCGACCGCGGCGTCACCATCCGCACCCTGTACCAGCACACGGCCCGGCACAGCCAGAGCACCCTCGCCTACGTGGACCGCATCTCCGACGGCAAGATCCAGGTCCGCACCCTGGAGGAGCTGATCGAGCGTCTGATCGTCTTCGACCGCACGGTCGCCTTCATCCCGGCCAGCGAGGACCGGCGCGTGGCCCTGGAACTGCGCCACCCCGGCCTGGTGCGGTATCTCGCCATGGTCTTCGAGCAGTTGTGGCAACGGGCGGTGCCGCTGACCGAAGAGGTGCCCAACGCCGTCGACCCCAACGGCATCACGGGAGTGCAGCGCTCGATCGCCAAGCTCCTCATAGAGGGCCACGTCGACGAGGCGATCGCGCGGCGCCTCGGCATGAACGTCCGCACCTGCCGCGCCCACATAGCCAAGATCGCGGCGGTCCTGGGCAGCGGCAGCCGGGCCCAACTGGGCTATCTCATCGCACAGTCGGGGATCCTGGAGCAGGGCGACTGATTGGCGGGATCCGATCGGTGGCGCAACGGGCCCCCGGGCAAGGGCGCGTGGCCGCCCGCAGGGGGAAGGCTCGTGGCCGCCGGCCGGGTGAGGGTGCCTGGCCGCCCGCGAGTGAGGGCGCCTGGCCGCCCGCGGGCGAGAGCCCGTGACCACCCGCCGGGTGAGGGCGCCTGGCCGCCCGTGTGGAAGGGCGACGGCCCGGCGCGGGCGAGGCGGGCGACCGGGGCCCGTGGTGTCCGCCGCGGCCGTGGTGCGCGGGTCCTTCCAGCCGTCGCGGCGCCGCCGTGCCGCCGTGGCCGCGCCGCGGGCCCTGACGGCCGTCGTGCGGCCCCACGGCCGGCTCTGCGCGGGACTTGACGGCCGCCCCCGCCGCCCACGGCTGGCGCGGCGCGGGCCCCCGGTCCCGCGGACGGCGCGGTGCGGGGGCCTCGGCCCCGCGGCGGCAGCGCGGCCCGGAGACCGCCTCGCCCCCACGAGAAGCCGCAGGCGCCCTCGCTCCGGCGCGCGAAGCAGGCGAAGCAGGCGAAGCGGCCGAAGCAGCCGAAGCAGCCGAAGCAGCCGAAGCAGCCGAAGCGGACGCGGCGCGGCCGGCTCAGAGATCGGCCGGGGATTCCGGGGCGCCCGGAGCGGTGACCCGGAGCAGTTCCGGCGCGTGCGGGGGACCGTCCAGGCCCGCCTGGGCGATGCGCACGCCGAGCTGCGTACGGCTCGCCGCGCCCAGGGTCTCCGAGAGACGGGCGATGTGCGCGCGGCAGGTGCGGACGCTGATGCCCAGACGTTCGGCGACCACCGCGTCCTGGTGGCCCTCCGCGAGCAGCGCCGCGATCGAGCGCTCCCGGTGGGTGATGCCGTCGATGCCCGTCTCCGGGAGCGGGGAGGTGAGCGGGATCCCCAGGCGCCACAGCCGCTCGAAGACGGTCACCAGGTAGTCGACCACCGCGGGGTGGCGCAGCTCAAGCGCGATGGTGCGGTCGGAATTGGCGGGGATGAAGGCGACCGTGCGGTCGAAGAGGATCAGGCGCTCGGGCACCTCGTCGAGGGTGCGCGCCTCGGCCGCGTCGCCCATCAGCTCCATGTAGTTGTGCAGACCCTGGCCGTGCCGGGCGACATGCGTGTACAGGTCGCGCATGCGCACCCCGCGCCGGCGCATCTCCAGCGCCCGGTGCAGGCCCTCGGAGAGTTCGTCCTCGCGGCGGATGCCTCCCGGCTGCACCGTCAGCACCTCGCCGGTGCACCGCTCGGTCGCCTGGTCCATGGCGGCGCGGATGCGCGGCAGTCCGTCCAGCACACGGATCGCGACCCCCTCCACGGGGCCCTGCCGACGGCCGCCGAGCCCGGCGTACCACTCGACCGCCGCCACCGTCGTCCCGACCCGCGCCTGGCTCGCGCTGACCTCCTCGTACACGCCCTGCAGCAGCCGCGTCATCACCTCCTGCGGGGAGGTCGGCACCAGCCAGTCCATGTCGTCGGGGTCCGGGTGCAGCAGCGCCAGGTCGAGCAGGCAGGGCACCGGCTCGGCGTCGGCGCGCGGCACCCGCCCCCGGCGTACGGCCCGGGAGTACACACGGTTCCCGGCCTCGCAGAGCCGGTCAGCGCCGTGCGTATGCGCGTCCGTCCCGTGCCCGGCCATCTCCCACCCCTGGCTCCAACTCCTGGCTCCAGCGTCCCTGCGCCACGCAGCTCACCGGCAACGTCCTCGAACGTCCTCGACGCGCGCCGGACGCGCGCCGTCCACGCCGCGCCCCACACGCCTTCGCAGCGCAACTATGCGCGGCCGTGCCCGCCTCCGCAACACGGGTTGACCGCCACAACGCCCGTAATTCACCTGATACATCCGGGATCCTCCCCACCTCCGGAACTTCCCTTGCACCGAGCGGATGGGGGGCGGGGTCGGCAGGCCCGGACACGACGGCGCCCGCGACGCGGTGCGATCGCGGGCGGCGAGGAATTGCACAAGCGAACAGAGACGGAAACGGGGAACAGGAACAGGAACAGGAACAGGAACGGAGGCGGGGAACAGGAGCGGAAACGGGGCCGGGAAGCGGTCGAGGAAGAGCGGGCGGGCCGGTGGAGGGAGGACCCGCCCCGCGCGCTACTTCAGCCCGATCGCCTGGCAGTCCGACTTGTACCTGGCGGTGCAGATGTCCTTCACGGTGTAGATCTCGTCCTGGAGCACCGTGTCCTCGATGTTCTCCCTGGTCAGGGCGACCACGGGCACGAGCATCGCCGGGATCCGCTTCTGCGTCGGGCTGTCGACCTTGTCCCGCGTCAGCGCGTCGAACTCGATCGAGCGGCCCTGGACCTTCGCCACCGCCATCTCCGCGGCGCTGGTCGCCTCCTGCGGGTACGACTTGTATACACTCATGTACTGGTCGCCCGCGACGACCCGCTGCACCGCGGCGAGCTCCGCGTCCTGGCCGGTCACCGGCGGGACCTTGTTGACCCCCGCCTCCTTCAGCGCGTCGATGACGGCGCCGGCGATACCGTCGTTCGCGGAGTAGACCGCGGCGATGTTGTTCAGCCCGACGGCCCGGATCGCCTCCGCCATGTTCGCCTTGGCGGCCTCCGGCTTCCAGTCCTTGGTGTCGTACGTCTTGACGATGTTCACCTTGTCCTTGAGTTCGCTGAGCGCGCCCTCCTTGAACTGCGCCGCGTTCGGGTCGGTGACCGAGCCGTTCATCATGATGATCTTGCTGTACGACGCCTTGGCGCCGAGCGCCTCGACCAGGGAGCGGCCCTGCACCTGGCCGACCAACTGGTTGTCGAAGGAGATGTACGCGTCGATCGGGCCCTGCGCGAGCCGGTCGTAGGCGATCACCGGGATGCCCGCGTCCTTGGCCTTCTTGACGCCCGGCGCGATGGCCTTGGCGTCCACCGCGTCCACGAGCAGCACGTCCACCTGGTCGTCGATCATCTGGTCGAGCTGCTTGCTCTGCTCGGCCGCGTCCGCGTCCGCGTTGGCGTAGACCACCTTGCCCTGGCCGTGGGTCAGGGCCGTGATCTCCTTCTTGATGATGGGGTAGTCGAACTTCTCGTAGCGCGTGTTCTCCTTCTCGGGCAGAAGGAGACCCACCGTGATGTCGTTGCCCTTCTTCGGCGTCACGGGGGTACCACCCGTGTCGGCCCCGTCCATGACGCCGCATGCGGCCAGCGAGAGAGCCGACGCGGACGCGGCCAGGGCTATGGCGGCACGACGCACAGCGGTCCTACGAGGAGTACGAGTGTTCACATCAGGTGCCTTCCGGGCGGAGAGGGGGGTGGCTTTGAGACCCAAGTGGCTGAAAGCCAACGCGGCGACGGTATACACCGTCAAGAAGTAGGCGTTAACGAGATGGCAACGGCATCGTTGTGGGGGTCAAGTGAAGACAAAGAGCGTCATGTGAGCATGTGCCGCCCGCACATCTTCGTGACCTGAAGACACCGCTCCCCGCGCACACCGGAACGTGACTCGCCGGTCGACGGTCCGTCACGACGGCACGTCCGGCGCCGCCCCGGCTTTCCTTCGTTCCGGCCGCACACGGCAAAGGGCCCGGAGGTCGTCCGCCTCCGGGCCCTTGAGATGAGATGCCGTCAGTCCGTCTGCTGCTGCCGCTTCGGCCGCCACACCACCAGCGCGCTGGTCTGCTGGACCTCCTGGTACGGCACCAGGTCGCGGCGGTACGAGGCGTGCACCGCCGCCTCGCGCTGCCGCATCGCCGCGGCCGCGCCGTCCAGCGCGGCCTCCAGCTCCGCGACGCGGGACTGGAGCGCGGCGACCTGGTTCTCCAGTTCGATGATGCGCTTGATGCCGGCCAGGTTGATGCCCTCGTCCTGCGACAACTGCTGCACCTGGCGGAGCAGTTCGATGTCGCGGGCCGAGTAGCGCCGGCCCCGGCCGGCCGTGCGGTCCGGGGAGACGAGGCCGAGGCGGTCGTACTGCCGCAGCGTCTGCGGGTGCAGGCCGGAGAGCTGGGCCGCCACCGAGATGACGTAAACCGGGGTTTCCTCGGTCAGTTCGTACGGATTGCGTCGACGGCCGTCCATCTGGTCATGCTCCCTTCGCGGCCTGGAACAGCTCCGCCCGCGGGTCCTCCCCCGCGGTTGCTTCGCGATACGCCTCCAGCGCGTCACGAGCCTTCCCCGAAAGGTCCCTGGGGACACTCACCTCGACCGTCACCAGCAGGTCGCCGCGCGTGCCGTCCTTGCGGACCGCACCCTTGCCGCGCGCACGCATCGTGCGCCCGTTCGGCGTGCCCGGAGGCAGCTTCAGCGTCACCGGGGGCCCGGCCAGCGTGGGCACCCGGATGTCGGCGCCGAGCGCCGCCTCCGTGAACGTCACCGGCACGGTCACCGTCAGGTTGTCGCCCTTGCGGCCGAACACGGGATGCGCGGCCACGTGGACGACCACGTACAGGTCGCCGGCCGGGCCGCCCCGCTCGCCGGGCGCGCCCTTGCCGCGCAGCCTGATGCGCTGGCCGTCCGTGACACCCGCGGGGATGCGGACCTGCATGGTCCGGGACGACTTCGCCCGGCCGCTGCCCTTGCACTCGGGGCACGGGTGCTCCGCGATCAGGCCGCGGCCCTTGCAGTCCGGGCAGGGGTCGGTCAGCGAGAAGCCGCCGCCCGAGCCGCGCGCCACCTGCCCGGTGCCGACGCAGGTCGGGCACACGCGCGGTGTGCCGTTCTTGTCGCCGGTGCCCGAACACGCCTTGCACGGCGCCTGCGAGGACATGCGCAGCGGCACGGTCGCGCCGTCCACCGCTTCCATGAAGCTCAGCGTGACCTCGGACTCGATGTCCTGGCCGCGCCGCGGCTGCGTCCGCGTGCCCGCGCCGCCGCCACCGCGGTTGAACAGGCCCCCGAAGACGTCACCGAGTCCGCCGCCGAAGCTCCCTCCGGCGCCGCCGCCCTGGCCGCCCTGGCCTCCGAAGAGGTCACCCAGGTCGAAGTTGAACGAGCCGCCGCCCGCCCCGGGGCCGGGGCGGAAGCCGCCGTTGCCGAAGAGGGCGCGGGCCTCGTCGTACTCCTTGCGCTTCTTGGGGTCGCCGAGGACGTCGTTCGCCTCGGAGATCTCCTTGAAGCGCTCCTCGGCCCTGGCGTTGCCCTTGTTGGCGTCCGGGTGGAACTCGCGGGCGAGCTTCCGGTACGCCTTCTTGATCTCGGCCTCGGTGGCGTCCTTGGGGACGCCGAGGACCTTGTAGTAGTCCTTCTCGATGAAGTCCTTGGTGCTCATCCCCGACGTCCCTCCTTCCTCACGCCCGACCGGTGCACACCGGCGTGTACGTCAGCCCTCGTCCGGGCCACCGCTCTCCTTGTCCTCGCCCGCCTCGGCCGCCTCGTCGGCCTTGACCGTCTGAGCACCCGGCTGCGGCTCCGCCACCGCCACCCGCGCGGGGCGGATGGTGCGCTCGCCGAACCGATACCCGGGCTGCAGAATCGCCACGCACGTCGTCTCTGTGACGTCCGGCGCGTACGAGTGCATCAGCGCCTCGTGGATCGTCGGGTCGAACGGCTCGCCCTCCTTGCCGAACTGCTGCAGCCCCATCTTCGCCGCGACGGTCTCCAGCGATTCGGCGACGGACTTGAAGCCGCCGACGAGTTCGCCGTGGTCCCGCGCGCGGCCGATGTCGTCGAGCACGGGCAGGAGCTCGGTCAGGAGGTTCGCGATGGCGATCTCCTTGACCGCGATCCGGTCGCGCTCGACGCGGCGGCGGTAGTTCTGGAACTCGGCCTGGAGGCGCTGGAGGTCCGCCGTGCGCTCGCTGAGCGCCGTGCGCACCTGGTCCAGCTGTGCCACCAGGCCTGCGGTCTGTGCGGTTGCGTCCCCCGCCGGGGCCGCCGCCTCCTCCGGGGAGGGGGAGGCGGCCTGCGGCTCGGCGTCATCAGGGGTGGCGCCGGAGGGGACGTCGGGCTTCTCCTCGAAGCCCGGGGTCTCCTCCGTCACGCGGCACCGTCCTTCCGCTCGTCGTCCACGATCTCGGCGTCGACCACGTCGTCGTCGGCCCGGGCCTCGGAGGCACCCGCGCCGCCGGCGGCCTGGGCGGCCTGGGCGTCGGCGTACATGGCCTGGCCCAGCTTCTGCGAGACGGCCGCGACCTTCTCCGTGGCGGTGCGGATCTCGGCCGTGTCCTCGCCCTTCAGCTTCTCCTTCAGGTCCGCGACGGCGGCCTCGACCTCGGTCTTGATCTCGCCGGGGACCTTGTCCTCGTTGTCCTTGAGGAACTTCTCGGTCTGGTAGACGAGCTGCTCGCCCTGGTTGCGGGTCTCGGCGGCCTCGCGGCGGCGGTGGTCCTCCTCCGCGTACTGCTCGGCCTCCTGCCGCATCCGGTCGACCTCGTCCTTCGGGAGCGAGGAGCCGCCGGTGACGGTCATCTTCTGCTCCTTGCCGGTGCCGAGGTCCTTCGCCGTGACGTGCATGATGCCGTTGGCGTCGATGTCGAAGGACACCTCGATCTGCGGGACACCGCGCGGGGCCGGCGGCAGACCGGTCAGCTCGAACATGCCGAGCTTCTTGTTGTACGCCGCGATCTCGCGCTCGCCCTGGTAGACCTGGATCTGCACGGACGGCTGGTTGTCCTCGGCCGTGGTGAAGATCTCCGACCGCTTGGTCGGGATCGTCGTGTTCCGCTCGATCAGCTTGGTCATGATGCCGCCCTTGGTCTCGATACCGAGGGACAGCGGCGTCACGTCGAGCAGCAGGACGTCCTTGACCTCGCCCTTGAGGACACCGGCCTGGAGCGAGGCGCCGATGGCGACGACCTCGTCCGGGTTGACGCCCTTGTTGGCCTCCTTGCCGCCGGTCAGCTCCCTGACGAGCTCGGCGACGGCGGGCATACGGGTCGAGCCGCCCACGAGGACGACGTGGTCGATCTCGTTGATGGAGATGCCGGCGTCCTTGATGACGTTGTGGAACGGCGTCTTGCAGCGCTCCAGGAGGTCGGCCGTCAGCTGCTGGAACTGCGCCCGGGTGAGCTTCTCGTCCAGGTGCAGCGGGCCCTCGGCGGACGCGGTGATGTAGGGCAGGTTGATCGAGGTCTCGGTGGAGGAGGACAGCTCGATCTTGGCCTTCTCGGCGGCCTCACGGAGGCGCTGGAGGGCCATCTTGTCCTTGCCGAGGTCCACGCCGTGGCCGGCGGCGAACTGCTTGACCAGGTAGTCGACGACGCGCTGGTCCCAGTCGTCACCACCGAGGTGGTTGTCACCGTTGGTGGCCTTCACCTCGACGACGCCGTCGCCGATCTCCAGGAGGGACACGTCGAAGGTGCCGCCACCGAGGTCGAAGACGAGGATGGTCTGGTCGTCCTTGTCGAGGCCGTAGGCCAGGGCGGCCGCGGTCGGCTCGTTGACGATGCGGAGCACGTTCAGACCGGCGATCTCGCCGGCCTCCTTCGTGGCCTGCCGCTCCGAGTCGTTGAAGTACGCGGGGACGGTGATGACGGCGTCGGTCACCTTCTCACCGAGGTACGCCTCCGCGTCCCGCTTCAGCTTCTGCAGGATGAAGGCGGAGATCTGCTGCGGGTTGAAGTCCTTCCCGTCCAGCTGGATCTTCCAGTCGGTGCCCATGTGACGCTTCACGGACCGGATGGTCCGGTCCACGTTGGTGACCGCCTGGCGCTTGGCCACCTCACCGACCAGCACCTCGCCGTTCTTGGCGAAGGCGACGACGGACGGCGTGGTCCTGGCGCCCTCGGCGTTGGTGATGACGGTGGGCTCGCCGCCCTCCAGAACGCTGACGACGGAGTTAGTCGTGCCCAGGTCGATGCCGACCGCACGTGCCATTTCGATTCCTCCAGCTGACTTGAGTGGAACAGGCTCAAGGATGCCCGAGGGATCGGGTCGGCGTCAACAGAGCTGAGTCACAGGGGCTCAACTTTGGTTCGGTGGCTCAGGGCAACTGAGGGGCGACGGCGAGTGGGCCCATGTCGCCGTCCAGGAATCGGACGAGACGGCTCACCGCCCCGTCGATCTCCAGGGCGCACCCGTGGAGCACGTCGGGGGGCATCCCCCAGGGGTCGGGGATGTCGTCCTCCTCCGGGGAGACCGGAGCGGTGGTGCCGCGACGGGCCGCCACAGCCGCCACCACCGTCTTCAAACGATCCACCGTGTTCGAGCGATCCACCGTGTTCAAACGATCCGCGCCGCCCGGACCTTCCCCGTCGGGCGCCCCGACGTCCCCTCCGCCTCCGGCGGCGAGGCGTACGAACTCCTTCAGGGTGAAGCAGCGCCGCAACGCGACCGGCGCCAGGCGCACGGCCGCCTCCCGGTGCTCGCGGGCGAGCCCGAGCACCAGCGCCGCCCCCGCCACGAGCTCCGTGGTGAGCCGGCGGGACGCGAAGCCGGAACCGTCCCCGCCCAGCTCCTCCAGCACCGCCCTGGTGGAGGGCTCCATGCCGGGCCAGGGCCGCGCCTCCGTGCCGGCGCTCTCCGGCCGTAGGGCCGACCCGGGCGGCAGCCTCACGGCCAGCAGCCGCTCGGCGAGCGCCGAGCGGTGCACATTGCCGGTGCAGACGAAAAGGACCCGGGTCATTTCCCTCCCGCGCCATGGGCCGCCGCGGCCGCGGCCGCCTCCTGCCGGACAGCGGCGGCGCGGGGAGCGGGCAGGTCGCCGTATCCGCCGTAGGCCCCGTAGGCGCCGTAGCGAGCACCCTTGGGGATCGGGGCCATGCTGAAGACGGTGCCAAGGACGCGGACGCCGACGCGGTCCAGGGATTCCGCGGCGTGGCGCACCTGCTCCCGGCTGGTCTTCGCGGCGCGTACGACGAGCAGGGCGCCCTGGGTGAGCGACGCCAGTCCGACGGTGTCGGCGACGGGCAGCAGCGGTGCGCTGTCGACGATCACGACCTCGTAGGCGCTCGCCAGCTCGCGCAGCACCTCCTCCATGCGGGCGGACGCGAGCAGCTCGGTGGGGTT
The DNA here is from genome assembly GCF_055632315.1 of Streptomyces sp. PSU-S4-23. Classification (NCBI taxonomy): domain Bacteria; kingdom Bacillati; phylum Actinomycetota; class Actinomycetes; order Kitasatosporales; family Streptomycetaceae; genus Streptomyces; species Streptomyces sp. PSU-S4-23. Next base: position 4,136,251 of record NZ_JBVMUU010000002.1, read on the forward strand.
CGGCGGCACGGCACCGCTGGTGAGCACGGAGAGCCGGCCCCCGGCCTGCTGCATCACGTCCTGGATACCGGCCTGGCCGATGAGCACCGTGGTCAGCCCAGCGTCCTGGACGAGGCCGAAGGTCGAGGCCAGACGCGGGCGGCGCAGATCGGCGTCCACCAGGCAGGTGGAGATGCCCGCTTCGGCAAGCGAGAGGGCGAGGTTCGCCGCGGTGTTGGTCTTGCCCTCACCGGGCATCGAACTCGTCACCACGATGATCCGGGGCCGGTCGTCGACCTGTGAGAACTGCAGATTGGTACGCAGTTTGCGGAAGGCCTCGGCACGCTTGGAGTGGCCGTCGCTGCTGACGAGCGGGTGCCTGGGGGCGCTCTTGTCGTAGGGAATGGTGCCGAGGCTGGGAAGATCGGTGAACTCGCCCAGCGCCTCGCTCGTCTTGAGGGTGGTGTCGAGAGTCTCGCGCAGGACGACGATCCCGGCGCCGAGCAACAGGCCGCCGAGCACTCCCGCGGCCAGGTTCAGCAGGGGGCGGGGCGAGACGGGGGCCGCGGGGGGCACGGCTTCCTGGGTGATGCCCAAGGAGACGGGGGAGACGGGCGGGGCATCGGCCGGGCGCTTCTTGCTGGGCCGGGTGGGGCCCGGCCTCCGCTTGGGCGTTTCGAGTCTCTCGACGACATCGCTGAACCGCCCCGCCACGGCGTTGGCGATCCGGGCCGCCCGCTCGGGTTCGGTGTCCCGCACGGTGATGTTGATGAGCACGGTGTTGAGCGGCGCCTCGGCGGTGATCTGGGACGCAAGCTGCTCTGGCGTGCTGTGCAGCCGCAGCTCCTTCACCACGGGCTGGGTCACCTGACGGGTGGTCACGATCTCGGCGTACGACTGTACTCGCGCCTGCGAGAAGCTCTGCCCCTGGTTCAACTGGGCGGTGTCCTCGCCGGTGCGGGTGGCGACGAAGAGCTGAGTCCTGGCCTCGTAGACGGGGGTGCTCAAGCCCGTCATGGCAAGCGCCGCCCCGATCGCGAGAACCAGACAGACCACGACGGTCGGCCAGCGTCTGGCAAGAGCCTTCAGGAATCCGTGGAGATCCAAGCTGCACCCCTCATAGAACCGAGGGAACCACCCGAAATAGGCTGTTCTGTTCCCTGTACGTGCAGCCGAAGATAGGGACTCGTGCGCTCCAACCGGGGGAGCCACCCCATGTCGCCCCGCCGAACGACCCTGGCGACGCACATCACCCCGTCACTCCGCCGGACCCACGAGGCGAGTCATCGAGGGGCAGCGGCTACCCCATCCGGTGCCTTCTGGACGGCACCCCGCGCCCGTTGTCCGTATGTCCCATTTATTCCATGTATCTAGGTCTTGATACGGCTGACGCTGCGCAGCCTGCCCCGTACAGAACGTCGAGGAGAGTGACCGAAGATGATGACATCGCCGAGATGGCGGGTTGCGCTGGCATCGGCAGCATCGGCTGCCGCGCTGGTCGCCACACCGCTCGCAGGGGCGTCGACCGCCTATGCGCAGTACGGACCGCTGCCCCCGACCCTGACCGTGGACCCCACGACGGTGACCGCGGGCGGCACCGTGACCATCCATGCGGAGAACTTCCCCGCCAACACGGTGCTCACCGAAGAGCTGCACTCGGACGACGGTCGCACCGGGAACAACGGGAACAGGGGGAACAGGGGGGACGACAGGCGCAGCGGGGGCAGTGGACGTAGTGTGCGCGGCGGACACGACGACCACGGCGGGCACAACGGAGGTAACGGGGGCAACGGAGGTAACGGGGGCGATGGAGTCTTCCTGGGCACGGTCACGACGAACGCAACGGGAGTCGCCGACGCCACGGTGACGATCCCGGTGTGCACCTCCCCCGGTTACCACTTCCTCGAGGTGGAAAGTGAGCGCCCCCACCTGGAGGCATGGGCCCGCATCAGGGTGCTGGCATCCGCCAACGGGACCGAACGCTGCCGGGACGACGGCCGGGGTGACAACGGCCGGGGTGACAACGGCCGGGGTGACAACGGCCGGGGTGACAACGGCCGAGGTGACAACGGTGGGCGCGACGAGGGACGCGACCAGGGCGAGCAAAGCGACCAGTCCATGGGCAGCGAGGAGTCCTCGGGCCGCGACGAGTTCTCAGGCCGCAACGAGTTCTCAGGCCGCAACGAGTCCTCCGGCCGCCCCGACTCCGACCAGCGCAACGGAGCCCGGCGGCAGAGCGCCCTCGCGGCCACGGGCAGTGAGAAGGCCATGGCGCTGGGTGGCACCGCTGCCGCACTGGTCCTCCTGGGCGGTGGCACGATGATCGCCATGCGCCGGCGCCGCAGTTCATGACGGAGCGCACCACCCGCAGAGCGGTAGCACGGCGTCCCGGCCTCCGCCGGGACGCCGTCGGCGTGCCCGGGCCCGAGCGCTCCGGCGACCGGGCACCGGGTCGGCATCGCGCGCTCAGGATCGCCCTACTGGCCGCTGCGGCGCTTCCGCTGGCCGGCGCGGCATGGATCGGGGTCACCGGCCTGCTCGCCCGTTCGGAACTGACGGCCGCCCAGCGAGACCTCGACACGCTGCGGCAGTCGGTCGCACCCGTACCGACGCCCGGCCCCGCTGGCGGTGCAACGCCGGCGTCCGCCCAGAACCGTGTACAGGCCGTGCTTTCCGCGGCCGCTCACGCCGCCCGGGCGCATGACCTCACCACCGGCCCGGCCTGGTACCCGGCCACCCTCCTGCCCTGCCTGGGAGAGCCGGTCAGAACCGTGCGGGGGGCCGCGTACGCCGCAGACAGGCTGACCGGCGGCGTGCTGTCCCCCCTGGCCCAGGTTCTACCGACACCCACGTCAGGCAATCGCGGCGACGGGATGTCCAAGGCCCTCGCCGCGTTGCAGGAACACGCACCGGACATCATTCGGGCCGCACAGGTCGCGGCCGAGGTGAGGACCGACGTGGACGGGCTCCCGCGATCCACGTGGCTGCCGGCAGCGGACCGCGCCCGGTCCGAACTCGCGCGGCAGGTCGACCGTCTCGTCCCGGTGATGAGCGACGCCTCCCTCGCGGCCCGCGTCCTGCCGCCCATGCTCGGCGCGCACGGGGAGCGGCGGTATTTCCTGACGTTTCAGAACACCGCCGAGGCGCGCGGCACCGGTGGCCTGCCGGGCGCCTTCGCCGTGCTGCGGGCCGACCGTGGCCATCTGTCCTTCGAGCGGTTCGGCAACAACACCGAGATGGCCACGGTCAAGGCGGACGTCGACCTGGGTGCCGACTTCACGACCCGTTACGGGGGCTACAACCCGACCGGTATGTGGAACAACTCCAACCTGAGCCCCCACTTCCCGTACGCGGCCCGCATCTGGGCCGCGGCCTGGCACCGGCACACCGGCCAGCATGTGGACGGCGTCTTCGCCATCGATCCCGCCACGCTGAGCCGCTTCCTGCGCGTCACCGGCCCGGCGCGCATGCCGGGAGGCGTCGAACTCACCGCCGACAACGCCGTCGACCTCACCGAACGAGCCAGCTACGCGATGTACGACGACGTCACCCGGCGCAAGGCGTTCTTCGTCAAGGCGGCCCGCGCAGCCGCCGGGCGGCTGATGGCGGCGGCCGACGACTCCCACCTGCTGCCCGCCCTGCTCGTCGCCGTGCACGATGCCCAGCTGGACGGACGGCTGAAGGTGTGGAGCGCCCACGAGACAGAACAGCGGCTCCTTGAGACCCGCTCCCTGTCGGGCACCCTCCCAGACGCTCCCGGTCCCTTCGCGGGAGTGGTGGTGAACAACGCGGCGGGCTCCAAGCTGGACTACTACCTCGACCGCAGCCTGGTCTGGGAGGCGAGGGGCTGCTCGCGCGGCGACCGCCCGGTCACCGCGACGGTCACCCTGACCAACCGGGCCCCCAGGGCGGGGCTGCCCGGCTACGTCACGCTGCGGGTCGACTCCCCGCGTCACCGCACCCGTCCGGGTGACAACCGACTCATGGTGTCGTACTACGCCGGGGTCGGGGCCAGTCTCACCGGCGCCACTCTCGACGGACGCCGGGTACCGCTGGCCTCCGGCGTCGAACGCGGCCACTCCGTGTTCTGGCTGAACGTCGAGCTGCCCGTCGGCTCCACCCGCACCCTGGTACTGCACCTGAGAGAGCCGCACGCGGACCACGCCCCCGTCGTCCTGCAGCAGCCCCTGGTGATGCCCCAGCGGACGGTTCTGAAGCCGGGAGGCGCCTGCCATGTCTGAGCGCGGGCGCCGCGCGGGCGCCGCCGTGCTCACCGGCGCGCTTCTGCTCGTGTCGTGCACCGCCGGGAACCCGGCTCGGGACCACCCCGCCCCCGACGACGAGGCCGGGAGGCGCTCCACGACGGGCTGGCGGGCCACCCCGCCCCCGGTCGAACACCTGCGGGTGAAGGTGCTCGAAACCCTTCCCCACGACCCGCGGGCCTTCACCCAGGGCCTGGAGATGGCCGGCGGCACGCTCTACGAAGGCACCGGCATCCCCGGCCGATCCTCGGTACGGGCAGGACGTCCCGGCAAGCGGCCCACGACCCGCACGGCGCTGCCGAAGCCGTTCTTCGGCGAGGGGATCACCGTGCTGGGCCGCACCCTGTGGCAGCTGACCTGGCAGAACCACATCGCCATCGAGCGCGACGCCGGGACGCTCGCGGAGCTCCGCCGGGTCGCGTACCCGGACGACGGCTGGGGCGTGTGCCTGCAGCGGGCACGGCACCGCTTGGTGACGAGTGACGGCTCGTCACGGCTGATCTTCCGTGACCCGCACACGCTCGCGAAGACAGGCCAGGTCACCGTGACCGAAGAGGGCCGGCCGGTGACGGAGCTGAACGAGCTGGAGTGCGTCGGCAGCGCGGTCTACGCCAATGTGCTCTTCACCGACCGCCTCGTGCGCATCGACCCGGCCACCGGCCGGGTGACGGCGAGCATCGACGCCTCCCGGCTACTGCGCGAGGACGAACTCGTCCAGGGGTCCACCCTGAACGGCATTGCGGCCGTCCCCGGCACCGATCAGTTCCTGATCACCGGGAAGTTCTGGCCCAAGACGTTCCGTGTGGTGTTCGTCCCGGCAGGGAAGGCTGGCGGCTCCAAAGCCTGAACCGGAGGGAGGAGCTCCGACAGCGACGCAGATCACCGCCTGCGCCACTACAGTGCGGCGGCATAAGTGGGTAGTCTCAAACGGACTGCATAAGTTACTGCTTAGTAATCGCGTCCTCGGAGTACACAGGAAGTACGCCGTAGGAACCCCTCGCAGGCCCGAGGAGCCCCCAAATGCAACTCGCCGCGATCATCGTGTCGCTGGTCCTGACCGTGGTCGGCGTCGCCCTGCTCGCACGCGCCGTCGGCCAGTTCGTCCGGTACTTCAAGCTGGGCCAGCCCGTGCCCGCCGGCAGCCGGACCGACAACCCCTACCAGCGCAGCGTGACGCTGGTCAGGGAGTTCCTCGGCCACACGCGGATGAACCGATGGGGCATCGTGGGCATCGCCCACTGGTTCGTGGCCATCGGCTTCCTGACCCTGCCGCCGACGATCATCAACGCGTACGGCCAGCTCTTCCAGGCCGACTGGAGCCTCCCGGTCCTCGGCGGTTTCCTTCCGTACGAGCTGTACATCGAGTTCATCGGCACAATGACCACCCTCGGCATCGTCACGCTGATGGTGATCCGCCTGCTGAGCCTGCCGTCGCGGCCCGGCCGCAAGTCCCGGTTCGCGGGCTCCAAGATGGGCCAGGCGTACTTCGTCGAGTACGTGATCTTCACCATCGGTCTGGCGATCATGGCCCTGCGCGCGCTCGAGGGCGCGCTACACCACGTGGACCACTACGAGGCCGCGTACTTCGCCTCGTATCCGCTGATCCTGGCCCTCAAGGGCCTCAGCCTGACCACGCTGCAGAACCTCACGTACTTCTTCGCCATGATCAAGCTGGGCACCACCATGGTCTGGATGATCACGGTGAGCCTGAACACCAACATGGGTGTGGCCTGGCACCGCTTCCTCGCCTTCCCGAACATCTGGTTCAAGCGCAACGCGACCGGCGGGACGGCCCTCGGCGCGCTGCAGCCGATGACGTCGGGCGGCAAGCCGATCGACTTCGAGGACCCGGGCGAGGACGACGTCTTCGGCGTCTCCCAGGTCGAGCAGTTCTCCTGGAAGGGCCTGCTGGACTTCTCCACCTGCACCGAGTGCGGCCGCTGCCAGTCGCAGTGCCCGGCCTGGAACACCGGCAAGCCCCTGTCCCCCAAGCTGCTGATCATGTCCCTCCGGGACCACGCGCACGCCAAGGCCCCGTACCTGCTGGCCGGCGGAGGCAAGACGACGGAGGGCGAGGAGAAGGCGTCCGAGGAGCAGCTCGCCGGTGTGTCGGCCGCGGCTCTCGCGGAGGCCGAGCGGCCGCTGATCGGCACCGTCGAGGAGAACGGCGTCATCGACCCGGACGTCCTGTGGTCCTGCACCACCTGCGGCGCCTGCGTCGAGCAGTGCCCCGTCGACATCGAGCACGTCGACCACATCGTCGACATGCGCCGCTACCAGGTCATGATCGAGTCCGCGTTCCCGTCCGAGGCGGGCACGATGCTCAAGAACCTGGAGAAGAAGGGCAACCCCTGGGGCCTGGCCAAGAAGCAGCGCCTGGAGTGGACCAAGGAGGTCGACTTCGAGGTCCCGGTCGTCGGCAAGGACATCGAGGACCTCACCGAGGTCGAGTACCTGTACTGGGTCGGCTGCGCCGGCGCCCTCGAGGACCGGGCCAAGAAGACCACGAAGGCGTTCGCCGAACTCCTCCACATCGCGGGCGTCAAGTTCGCGATCATGGGCGGCGACGAGAAGTGCACCGGCGACTCCGCCCGCCGCCTGGGCAACGAGCCCCTGTTCCAGGAGCTCGGCATGGAGAACGTGGCCGCGCTGAACATGGCCTTCGGCGAGGACGACGAGGACGAGTCGACCAAGAAGCCGAAGTCGGCGAAGAAGATCGTCGCGACCTGCCCGCACTGCCTCAACACCCTCGGCAACGAGTACCCGCAGCTCGGCGGCGACTACGAGGTCATCCACCACACCCAGCTGCTGCAGCACCTCGTCGACGAGGGCAAGCTGGTCCCGGTGACCCCGGTCGAGGGCCTCATCACCTACCACGACCCGTGCTACCTGGGCCGCCACAACAAGATCTACACGCCCCCGCGCGAGATCATCGGCAAGGTCCCGGGCCTGCGCAACGAGGAGATGCACCGCCACAAGGAGCGCGGCTTCTGCTGCGGCGCCGGCGGCGCCCGCATGTGGATGGAGGAGCGGATCGGCAAGCGCATCAACAACGAGCGCGTCGACGAGGCGCTCTCCCTCAACCCGGACATCGTCTCCACCGCCTGCCCGTTCTGCCTCGTCATGCTGACCGACTCGGTCAACGGCAAGAAGAACGACGGCAGGGCCAAGGAGTCCATCCAGGTTGTGGACGTCGCCCAGTTGCTCCTCGACTCCGTAAAGACACCGGTCGACCCGGCAGGCGAGGCGGAGACGGAGAACGAGCCGGAGCCGGAGCCCGTCAAGTAAACCAAGTTCGTCCAGAGTTCATACGCTGCCGAGGGCCGGGGTCGCCTTCTGGGATCCCGGCCGTTCACATGCGTGGACGCGGGAATCGGGGTGGGCGGACCGCTGCGCCGTGGGACCGGGCGGTGAGGTGGCACTGCGCACTGGTGCAGACGTAGCGCGGCCCGGTTCAGAGTTGGGCGCATTCACTATGAGTGACCTTTTGGGTGTCTGGGGTCGGTTGGGTTCCTACGGTGCTGCTGTGAGGGCCGCCGGGGTGGCGGTCTGGATGCGGACTTGAAGGAGCCTGGAGCGGGATTGGTGTTGGAGCAGCTGGAGCGCGGGAGGCGGCGGCGCGGGCGCGGATGGAGAAGTTGCGGGCTGAGGCACGGTCGATGGCCGACCGGTTGAACGTGGCCCGGACCGACCCGTCCCGTGTGGTGATCGCGCGGCGGCCGGTGGCCGAGGTGCTGGCTGGCGAGCCGGGCGGGCAAGCGGAAGCGGCCGCTCCTGGGGTTTCGGGTCCCGCATCCGGAGTACGCTGATCACTATTGAGATATGACGGCGCATCAGCGAATTATGTCCGTGTTCGTCGCGGCATCGGGCCCGTTGCGGTCGCGGAAGGTGTGCGATGCCCTGGGCATGGGGAGCGAGACGAGTTCACCGAGGCGATGCGCTCCAAGCTCAGGCATCTGGTCGCGGACGGGACGCTGGTCGAGGTGGAGCCGGGGCTGTTCTCCCGCGCCGGGCCAGGGTGGATGCATGAGTACGAGCCGCGGCCAGGACGCGCCCGATGGAGGGGGTCCCCTCTCGGCAGACGGCCTAGAACGGGTGATGGCCGGATTCGGAGCGTTGTGGCGCCTGTTCGGTCAGGTGGTGGGGAACGTGCACGACGAGTCCGCGGACCGGCTGACGCACGCTCAGCTGAAGGACCTGATGGCTTCGCGCGGGCAGGAGGTGATGCGACAACTGCTGCAGGACCACCTGGACCTGCGGTCCTTACGCGAGCCTCGACTGACGGAGGTGACAGGCGCAGACCAGGCGACACGCCGCAGGATCGAGCCGGGATATGAACGGCTGCTGACCACGGTTCGGGACTGTGACCGTGCCCCGGAGGGCCTGCCAGGCGCTGGGGACTTTGGTGCGCAATTCGTGCTTCAACACGCGAGTCGGTAGCTGAGCCGAGTGAGGCGGCTGCCGCACGTGCGGTCGAGCGGGTGTCCGCTCCAGTAGGTATCGAGCCGCACGACGTTGATCGCGCCAGCGGAGAAGGCGTGTTGGAAGGCGGACTCTGAGCAGACCGCGGTAGCTGGGCCTTGCGCATTCCGGTGACGTCGAGGGGCCTGGTTGATGGTGCCTTCCACGCTGGCCCGCAGCCTGTACTGAGCCTTGAAGGCGACGGTCTGCTGTTCGGCGCGGGCGGCAGCGAGGGTCTCATGCAGTTCGCGGGGGCGCAGCGTGAGCATCCGGCGGCCTTGGCGGAAGGTGGTGCACCGGTTTGCGGAGGGAACAGCGCCCGTAGGTTGTGGCGGCGAAGGTGACCACGATGGCGTCCCTGCCGTGTTGTTGGACGGGGTTCCAGTTGCTGCTGGTGCGTCCGGCCGGGCAGCGCGTCTGGCGGGCCTTCCAGTCGATGGAGCACGCGCTTTTGTCGAAGCCCTCGGCGGCCTTGGCCTGCCGGGAGTGGTCGAGCAGGGCGGGGGTGACCATTTCGGTGCCGAGCTTGGCGGCGGCGTGGATGAGGTCGGCGGAAGGGTAGCCGGAGTCGAGGTAGTGCTCGCCGGGCGGCAGGCCGTGCTCGCGTAGCCGCTGCTGGATGGGTGCGGTGGCCTGCACGTGGGGGACGGCGGCGTGGGTGGTCATCACATCCGTGATCAGGTTCGGCGGCAGTAGCCCGCCGTCCTCGTCCCCGCGTCTTTCCCGGTCCCGGGCTTCGGCTTCGGCTTCCGGGGGAGCATGGCAGGTGTCGGTCAAATGGACTTTGTAGCCCAGCCAGAACAGTTCCTCACCCTTGGCCGCCCAGCGCGCGTCGGCGTCGTAGGGCGAGGCCAAGCGGATACTGCCAGGCGGGACACCGTCCGTGTCGGCTTCCCGCTTCCTGACCACCTCTCGCCCCCGGTTGTCGGTGTGGATGCAGTAGGTCTGCACCAGCACCTGCCGCAACAGCTGCACGGCCTCGATCTCGCGGATCCACGACGAGGCGGCATCGGTCCAGGCCACCCGACACAGCGTCAGCGCGTCCCGCCCGAACGCCTGAGCGACCCGTTCGCGCTTGATCTTGGACGTGGGCATCGTCCAGCCGTTGACCCGCTCCCCGTAGCGGTGCGCGAACTCGGCGACGTCGACCACCCCGGCAAGCCAGGCGGGACCAGCCACCGCCAGCGTCTCCAGGGCCGCCCACACGCTCTCCACAGCCAGCTCCGTGCAGTTCAGGTCCCGGACCGCGCTGATGACGTGGGTGGCGTCGATGCGCTGTCTGCCGCCAGCGGCCACCAGCCCGGCCTCCTTGCAGTGCTCCAGCAACCAGTCGAAAACCGTGCGCTCTAAGTGAGTTTCTCGAAACCGAGTGTGGGACTTGGTTTTGTGCTGGTCAGGCATGGTGTGGGGGTGGGTGAGGTAGGTCCGGTGCGTCCGTGGATGTGGCGTGCTGGAGGTGCGTGATGGCGTCGGTGCTGGGGCGGCTGGAGGAGCGGGAGCGTGCGGCCCGGAGGCGGGTGGAGGAGTTGCAGGCCGAACTGGAGGCGGCGCAGTCGGAGTGGGACGAGTGGCTGATCGCCCGCAGGCGGGTCGGCGAGGTGTGGGACAACGGAGGTGAAACCGCAGACGAGGACAGAGAGGCGGGGAAGGTGCCGGACGGGAGTGAGGTCGCGGTGCCGTCGGCGGCGAGGCCCGGGTCGGTGGTTCCTCCCTGGCGGCAGGGGCTGTCGGCCGAGATGCTGTCGCCGGATTATCAGCAGGTCATGGGACTGCTGGCCGAACGCCGTGCCAATGGCGGTCAGCCGCTGAACTGCCGTGAGATCACTGCCTTGTTGGGGCTGGAGGTGGTTCCGGCGAAGACCGAAGGCGTGCGGTGCAAACTCAAGCGGCTGGTTGCGCGGGGATGGGCGCATGAGCCGGTGCCGGGCCGGTTCGCCTGCGGCGACGTGCGAGGCGGCGGGTCATGACCATGGTCATCGACCACAGGATCATCGCTTCCGACGATGCGGGCAGCCTTTCGTAGTCGCGGGCCAGGCGCCGGGAGCGGGTGAGCCAGGCGAAGGTCCGCTCCACGAGCCATCGCTTGGGCAGAACGACGAAGCCCTTCTGGTCGTCGCTGCGGCGGATGACGGTCAGTATCAGGTTCAGCACGGTCGCGCACCAGCCCACCAGCATGCCGGTGTATCCGCTGTCCGCCCATACGCGCCTGAGCCGGTGATGCCGTGCGGCGGCCTGGGCGAGGAGGTCCTGGGCGGCGTCCCGGTCCTGCGTCGAGGCGGGGGTGACCATGACCGCGAGGATCAGGCCGAGGGTGTCCACCACGACGTGCCGCTTACGGCCCTTGATTTTCTTCCCGCCGTCATAGCCGCTGGTCGCGGCCTCGACCGTGGACGTGCCCTTCGCTGACTGCGAGTCGATCACTCCTGCCGTCGGCTCCGCATCCCGGCCCACCGCTTTACGCGTCGCGGCGCGGAGCCGGTCGTGGAACTCGCCGGTCAGCCCCTGCTTGTGCCAGCGGGTGAAGAACCGGTGCACCGCCTTCCACGGCGGGTAATCGGCAAGCAGCGCGGGCCACTTCACGCCGTTGTCCACCACGTACCTGATCGCGTCGACTATGTCCCGGTGGCAGTACTCCTCCGGCCGGCCGCCCCGGCCCTCGGCCCACGCCGGCACCGGGATCATTTCGCGGACCGCGGCCCACTCCGCGTCGCTCATGTCGGTCGGATAGCAGCGCCCGCCGGACGGATTGTCCGCGGCATTGCCGTACGTGTGGGCGAAGCAGTCGCACGTCCGTGTGTCCGGAATGGACTCTTTCACAGCAGACCGATACAACTGCGGCAACAGGGCCTCCCGGTGAGCAGTGGCGTAGACACCCTCTGTGCTACCGAGAGGCCCTGCCTTCATGCCCCCGCGCGGCCACAATCACCTGAACAGCACACCCGTACGGAACCTCCAGCCCCACACTCGGTTTCGAGAAGCCCTCTAATACTCCAGCAGGATTTCGCTGTCTGACCTGGTCTTTTCTGCCGGGTGGCGGGAGTGTAGCGGGACTTCGATCGTGCGGGGGCGGTCTCACGGGGACCGCCCCTCGATCGTGTGACAACGCCGTAGGTAGTGACAGCGGCGGGCGACTGCTTGGCGTCGGCGGCGCCAGTTCGACCAGCTCAGCGCGTGGTGTCGTCCGCGGTGTCCGCTCAGGTGCGGGGGCCGGGCACGACAAGCTGCCAGGAGTCGCCGAACCTCCGCCACTGTGAGCCCGATGACCCCGACTGTCCCACCTGTTCGGCCCCCTTTTCCCAGGGCTGGTTTGCCGTGGCGGCCAGGAAGGCGTGCGCGAGCATGGCCAGAGTGATGTGCCGATACCAGCCCACGTAGCGGCGGACTTCGTACTGGTCCAGGCCGCACTCGTTCTTCGCGGCCTGGAAGCACTCCTCGATCGCCCAGCGCGCCCCGGCAACCCGCACCAGCTCCTGGACGGTGACCTGCAGGGGCGCGTAGGCGAGGTAATAGGCGATCTCGTCGGGCTTGCTGATGCTGCGCCGGGCCAGTGCCCACCGCATCCGGTGCGGGACCTCGCCCTGATAGTCGAACTCGGCGACGGCCGGCAGCCGCACCGCTGCCCAGTGATAGACGCGGGGCCCCTTCGCGCCGTCGCCGCACGAGATCTTCTCCCACGCCTCGGCGGGTGCCTGCGCAAACAGACCATCGATCCGTGAACAGCCCACGCTGAACTGGGACTTGGGCACCGCCAGTACGTAGCCGACACCCGACTGCTCCAGCAGCCGGCGGAACCGGTTGTCCTGACCGTAGGCGGAATCCGCGGTGACCCAGGCAATGGGCAGCGGCGAGGCCAGGGCCCGCAACACCATGTGCCGGGCCAGTTCGCCCTTGGTGGCGAACTCCCGCTCGTCGGGGACCCTTGCGGTGCGGCAGCGTTCCCGGTCCTCAGTCCAGGACTTCGGGAGGTAGAGCTCGCGGTCGACCAGGGCCCTGCCGCGGGCGGAGGCGTAGGCGGCGAAGACGCCGATCTGGCAGTTCTCGGTCCGGCCGGCGGTCCCGGAGTACTGGCGCTGGACCCCGGCCGAGGTGGTGCCCTTCTTGATGAACCCAGTGTCGTCGATGATCAGGACACCGTCGGCCTCGCCGAGCTTGTCGGCGACGTATTCCTGCAGGTCGTCGCGGATGTCATCGGGCTCCCACTTCGATCCGGCGAGGAGGTGCTGCAGGCCGTCAGGGGTGGAGTGGCCAGCCTGTTCGGCCAGCTGGTGAGGTCGGACCGGGGCGCCCTGCCGACGTTGCCGTCGGTGGGTTTCCCCGGCCCGCCTCCCGAACCGGACGTGCCCGATCTCCAGGCATCCAGCTCTCCACAAGCCCTCTCAGGCGGCCGCTGCGATCGTGGTCCCATTGGGCCAAGGCGAGGGGATCTTGTTGCCGCGGTAGAGGTAGCGGTGGGTCCGCACCCTCGCGCACTTGAACAAGGTCACCTCGTCGTCGGCGGGCCACCATCGACCCGCGCTATAGCGACGGCGCAGACTCTTCCAACTGGACAGGCGGTGCTTGCGCCGCAGCCACCCGAAGACCTGGCGCCAGGTGAAGGCCGACAGGTATTGGAAGGTCGCGGCCGACACCCCGTGCCGGAAGTACGCCGTCCAGCCCCGCAGCACCGGATTGAGCTGGTGCAGCACGACTGCCAGCGGCAGGTTCGTGTCCTGTCGGCACAGCGTCTTGACCTTCTCCTTGATGGCCTGGAGGGCCTTCTTGGAGGGGTAGAGGTAGACGTAGTGCTTCTGTGTTCCTCGTTTGCGGTGGCGCTGGAGGCGCCACCCAAGGAAGTCGAGCCCCTCGTCGATGTGAGTGATCGCCGTCTTCTCCACAGACAGCCGCAGTCCCATCGGGGCGAGTGCTTCCGCCACCTGGGTGCGTATGTCCTCGGCCTGCTCACGCGTCCCGGTCACGGCAATCAGAAAGTCGTCCGCATACCGGATGAGCCGGTAGTTGGGCAGATTCTGACGACGTCGTCGGGCCCGCTGGCTCTGTGTGGAGTTCGGCCCGCCCGGACCGGCCGCGATGAACTCATCGAGGACGGACAGGGCGATGTTGGCCAGCAGCGGCGAGAGCACGCCCCCAACGCAATGGGCAACTTCACCTTCGAAGTGACGTTGCGCTACCGAAGGTTGGAAGAGCTGCCGCGCGTCGAGAGTAGGCACCGTCATGACGGGTAGTACGTTCATGACATGGTACGCGGGGAGCGTGTCGACAGCATCGAGTACGCGCGGCGGGTCAACGCTGCCGCGGACCTGCTCGCGGCGGACGTGTCCGGCGCGGAAGCGGCCCGTGTGCTGGCTGCCCGTTTCCGGGTGTCGGTGCGTCAGGCACATCGGTATGTGGAGCAGGCCGTGGCGCAGGGTCGAGTCGCCGTCCCCGAGGCGAGTGTGGTGTTCACCGTCAAGCTGCCCGGATCGCTGGCCGAGCAGGTTCGCGCGCATGCCCGCGCCAGCGAGGCCACCGTCTCCTCGGTGGTGGCCGCGGCGCTGGCCGACTACCTCGGCGATGATGCGGACGGACGGCGGCCCCTGCCGTGAACCAGCCGCCGGTGGAGCTGGAGTGGGTTTTCTCCCGGCACGCCGACGCAGAGCTGCGGGCGGCCTACGCGCTGCTGGTGCCCCGGCGCCGGGCATGCACCCGGGACGATCAGGCAGGTCAGGCGCGGGAAGGAGTGCACGGTGACCACGGCGGCGATCTACGCGAGGGTGTCCTCGCAGCGGCAGAAGAAGGACCAGACGATCGCCTCCCAGACGGCGGAGCTGCGTGCGTACGCCGAACGGATGCGGCTTGAGTTGCCCCAGGAGTGGATCTTCGAGGACGAAGGGCACTCCGGCGCCACCTTGATGCGGCCCGCCCTTGAGCGGCTGCGGGACCTCATCGCCCAGGTCGGCGTGGACGTGGTGGTCGTCTACGCCCCGGACCGCCTGGCGCGCAAATTCGCCTACCAGGCCCTGCTGATCGAGGAGTTCGCCCGCGCCGGCACCCGGGTGGAGTTCGTGCGCGGCCCGCGCGGGGACAGTCCCGAGGACCAACTGCTGGTCCAGTTCCAGGGCATGTTCGCCGAGTACGAGAAGGCCCAGCTGATGGAGCGCTACCGGCGCGGAAAGACCTACCGGGCACGGGCCGGATCGGTGAACGTGCTGTCCGGGGCGCCGTTCGGCTACCGCTTCATCCGCAAGACCCCCGAGTGCGCGGCCCGCTACGAGATCATCGAGAGCGAGGCAGCACTGGTCGCCGAGCTCTTCCGCCGCTACACCGACGAGGGCGCCTCGATCGCCGAGCTGACCCGCTGGCTCACGGACAGCAACACCCCCACTCGCACGGGCAAGAGGCGCTGGGACCGCAGCGTGGTCTGGGGCATGCTCCGCAACCCCGCCTATGCCGGCACCGCCGTCTTCGGCAAGACCCAGGTCCAGCACGAACCCGCCGGCATCAACCGCCGGGCCCGCCTGGCAGGACGGGCCACCCCACGTCCTGCCCGGACCATCGACCGGCCCCGCGAGGAATGGATCGCGATCCCCGTCCCCGCGATCATCACGCCCGCGACCTTCGAACGCGCCGCTGGGCGCCTCGCCGACAACAAGCGCTTCGCGGCACGCAACACCAAGCTCCCCTCCCTGCTCCAGGGCCTGACGGCCTGCGCGACATGCGGATATGGCTACTACCGCACCTCGACCCGCACCACCAACAAGAAGATCTACTACTACCGGTGTCTGGGCTCGGACGACTACCGCTACGAAGGCGGACGCGTGTGCACCAACAAGCCGGTTCGCGCCGACTACCTCGACACCCTCGTCTGGGACCACATCACCGGCCTCCTCACCGACCCCGGCCTGATCCGCACCGAAATCGACCGCCGCCTGGAGCAGGCCCGCACCAGCGATCCGGCCCGCCGCGAACGAGCCCGCCTGGAAACCGCCCTCGCCAAAGCCTCGCGCACCATCACCCGCATGATCGAGGCCTACCAGGAGCAGCTCATCACCATCGACGAACTGCGCTCCCGCATGCCCGACCTCCGAGCCCGCGAAGCCAGCCTGCGCGGCCAGCTCGATGCCCTGACCGCCCAACTCGCCGACCGCGACGCCTACCTCAAAGTCGCCGACGATCTCGAAGGCTTCCTCGCCCAGCTCCGCACCGGCACGAAAACCGCCGACGTCCCCGAACGCCAGCGAGTACTCCGGCTCCTGGTCCAGGACATCCTCATCGGCCCCGAAAAGATCACCATCCGGCACCGCATCCCGATCCGGGAACTCACCCCGGCCGACCACGGTCCGTCACCGGACACCGACGCCGAGGCCGACATGCGCACGGGTTATCCATTGCGTTGGGGGCGTGCTCTCGCCGCTGCTGGCCAACATCGCCCTGTCCGTCCTCGATGAGTTCATCGCGGCCGGTCCGGGCGGGCCGAACTCCACACAGGGCCAGCGGGCCCGACGACGTCGTCAGAATCTGCCCAACTACCGGCTCATCCGGTATGCGGACGACTTTCTGATTGCCGTGACCGGGACGCGTGAGCAGGCCGAGGACATACGCACCCAGGTGGCGGAAGCACTCGCCCCGATGGGACTGCGGCTGTCTGTGGAGAAGACGGCGATCACTCACATCGACGAGGGGCTCGACTTCCTTGGGTGGCGCCTCCAGCGCCACCGCAAACGAGGAACACAGAAGCACTACGTCTACCTCTACCCCTCCAAGAAGGCCCTCCAGGCCATCAAGGAGAAGGTCAAGACGCTGTGCCGACAGGACACGAACCTGCCGCTGGCAGTCGTGCTGCACCAGCTCAATCCGGTGCTGCGGGGCTGGACGGCGTACTTCCGGCACGGGGTGTCGGCCGCGACCTTCCAATACCTGTCGGCCTTCACCTGGCGCCAGGTCTTCGGGTGGCTGCGGCGCAAGCACCGCCTGTCCAGTTGGAAGAGTCTGCGCCGTCGCTATAGCGCGGGTCGATGGTGGCCCGCCGACGACGAGGTGACCTTGTTCAAGTGCGCGAGGGTGCGGACCCACCGCTACCTCTACCGCGGCAACAAGATCCCCTCGCCTTGGCCCAATGGGACCACGATCGCAGCGGCCGCCTGAGAGGGCTTGTGGAGAGCTGGATGCCTGGAGATCGGGCACGTCCGGTTCGGGAGGCGGGCCGGGGAAACCCACCGACGGCAACGTCGGCAGGGCGCCCCGGTCCGACCTCACCAGCTGGCCGAACAGGCTGGCCACTCCACCCCTGACGGCCTGCAGCACCTCCTCGCCGGATCGAAGTGGGAGCCCGATGACATCCGCGACGACCTGCAGGAATACGTCGCCGACAAGCTCGGCGAGGCCGACGGTGTCCTGATCATCGACGACACTGGGTTCATCAAGAAGGGCACCACCTCGGCCGGGGTCCAGCGCCAGTACTCCGGGACCGCCGGCCGGACCGAGAACTGCCAGATCGGCGTCTTCGCCGCCTACGCCTCCGCCCGCGGCAGGGCCCTGGTCGACCGCGAGCTCTACCTCCCGAAGTCCTGGACTGAGGACCGGGAACGCTGCCGCACCGCAAGGGTCCCCGACGAGCGGGAGTTCGCCACCAAGGGCGAACTGGCCCGGCACATGGTGTTGCGGGCCCTGGCCTCGCCGCTGCCCATTGCCTGGGTCACCGCGGATTCCGCCTACGGTCAGGACAACCGGTTCCGCCGGCTGCTGGAGCAGTCGGGTGTCGGCTACGTACTGGCGGTGCCCAAGTCCCAGTTCAGCGTGGGCTGTTCACGGATCGATGGTCTGTTTGCGCAGGCACCCGCCGAGGCGTGGGAGAAGATCTCGTGCGGCGACGGCGCGAAGGGGCCCCGCGTCTATCACTGGGCAGCGGTGCGGCTGCCGGCCGTCGCCGAGTTCGACTATCAGGGCGAGGTCCCGCACCGGATGCGGTGGGCACTGGCCCGGCGCAGCATCAGCAAGCCCGACGAGATCGCCTATTACCTCGCCTACGCGCCCCTTGTCGGTGTTCGCGTGAAAGTGGCCCTGGCAAGATTTCCGTGAAGTTGGGGTGTGCCCCCGTGCGCTGGTGATGCTCCGTCACAGCACGCGGCATTGTCAGCGAGTGTGACGACCTCGTACGGATTGTGTCTCCGCACCTTGATGCGGTGCGGGTGGAACGGGTGTGGGCAGAGGCCGGCACAGTGCATGTGGCTGCCCGTACCCATGAGTTGCAGGTGTCCTGTCCGGACTGCGGTCGCGGTTCGGTGCGGGTGCACAGCCGCTATACGCGTACGCTGGCCGATGTCGCCGTCGGCGGTCGACCGGTGCTGATCGGACTGTCGGTACGGCGGTTGTTCTGTGACAGCCCGCGCTGCCGACGGCGGACGTTCGCCGAGCAAGTTGATGGGCTCACGGTTCGCTATCAGCGCCGCAGTCCTCTGCTGCAGCATCTGGTGGAGACGGCCGGGGTGGTGCTCGCCGGCCGAGGCGGAGCCCGGCTCCTGCGCATCCTGAAGGTGCCCCTGTCGCGGACCAGCGTGCTGTTTCACCTGATGCGCATGCCGCTTCCGCCAGCAGCCGCCCCGCGGGTGCTGGGCGTGGACGACTTCGCGCTGTACGCAGATGTCTACGGCACCCTGCTGGTGGATGCCGACACCCGGCTGCCGATCGAGCTGTGGGCCGGGCGCGACGCCGAGCAGCTGGCCGCCTGGTTGCGGGCACACCCCGGCGTTGAGGTGGTGTGCCGGGACGGCTCGCTCATCTATCGGCAGGGCATCACCGACGGCGCCCCGGAAGCGGTGCAGGTCAGTGACCGCTTCCATCTGTGGCAGGGCCTGTCGAAGCGTGTCGGGGATATTGCAGCCGCCCACCGCGGCTGCCTGCCCGCCGCGGTGCCCGAACCCGAACCGGCCCTGCCACCGAGCCCAGCGGCACCGTCCGACCAGGCCGACACCCCCGCCCGCCGCCACGCGAAGAACCTCTTCGAGGCGGTGCACGCGGTGATCGACACCGGCCGCTCGCTCAACGCCGCAGCCAATCAGCTGGGCCTGAACCGGCGCACCGTGCGCAAATACGCGCGAGCCGCCACCTGGCAGGAGTGCGTACGCCGCACCCGGCCCCGCCGGCCCACCAGCCTCGATCCCTACCTGGAGTACTTGCGGCAGCGGTGGGAGGAGGGCGAGCACACCGCGACCGTGCTGCACCAGGAGATCGTCGCCAAGGGCTACCGCGGCCACTACCAGCGGGTCAAGATGGCCATTGCGCCGCTCCGCCGCGGCCTGCCGATCGACACCCCACGCGAGCGGCCGCCCTCGCCCCGCGAAGTCGCCCGTTGGATCACCACCGCGCCATCGCGGCGCAGCCTGCACGCAGCCGAGGCACTCAGACGGCTGCTCGAACACTGCCCGGAGCTGGACCGAACCCACGACCTGGTGCGTCGGTTCGCCGCCATGCTCGAAGCCCGCGACGCCTCACCGCTACCGGACTGGCTCGAGCAACTCGCAACTTCCCGCCTCCCAGCCTTGGCCAGCCTGGCCAAGGCCATCCGCGAAGACCAGCCCGCAGTAGTGCAGGGCATCACCACCCCGTTCAACTCCGGCGTCAACGAAGGCCGCATTACCGACCTGAAGCTCCAGAAACGGATCATGGCCGGCCGCGCGGGGGTCCGGTTGCTCCGCCACCGTGTCATCCTCATGGCCTTGCTCCGACGCCATCACCCGTGACGGAGCGTCACCAGCGCACGGGGGCACACCCCAACTTCACGGAAATCTTGCCAGGGCCACGTTCGGTTGTACGCCGACACCCCTGGAGGTCACCGTCCAGGAGCTGGTGCGGGTTGCCGGGGCGCGCTGGGCGATCGAGGAGTGCTTCCAGGCCGCGAAGAACGAGTGCGGCCTGGACCAGTACGAAGTCCGCCGCTACGTGGGCTGGTATCGGCACATCACTCTGGCCATGCTCGCGCACGCCTTCCTGGCCGCCACGGCAAACCAGCCCTGGGAAAAGGGGGCCGAACAGGTGGGACAGTCGGGGTCATCGGGCTCACAGTGGCGGAGGTTCGGCGACTCCTGGCAGCTTGTCGTGCCCGGCCCCCGCACCTGAGCGGACACCGCGGACGACACCACGCGCTGAGCTGGTCGAACTGGCGCCGCCGACGCCAAGCAGTCGCCCGCCGCTGTCACTACCTACGGCGTTGTCACACGATCGAGGGGCGGTCCCCGTGAGACCGCCCCCGCACGATCGAAGTCCCGCTACACTCTCGCCACCCGGCAGAAAAGACCAGGTCAGACAGCGAAATCCTGCTGGAGTACTAAGCCATGCCCGGCAAGCCTCGCCCGGGAACCGGGACAGCACGCTGTGGTCGAAGCCGGTGTCCGCCAACTCCATCCCGAGGGCGTATTTCCAGTCGATAGCACGTGTCGCCATGGCCGCGGCCTGCCGGTCGGTGAGGTTCTCGGCGAACTGCAGCACCGTCACCAGCGACAAGGCGCCTGGCGAGAGCCCCAGCGCCCCGCGCACCCCAAACGCCTCGGCGAACGGCTCGTCGGCGAAGACCTACGCGAGCCGGTCGCGGACCTGGATCGCCAGGCTGCCATTGGGAAACGCGGCGCGGGCCACCGTCGCAGTCTGCTCGGGAACCGGCGGCAGGCCCTTGGGCCGCATCGACATCTACATCACCCCCGCAGCCGCGCGACGGGAAAGACAACCGCTCAGGAGATATCACGTACTCAGCCGACCTCACGTCAGGAATTGCGCACCAGAGTCACCGCCCTGCGCAAAACGGGCGAACACGACTCGCATCGGCGCCCAGTCCCGAGACGCACGCGGATAAGTGGGCTTAGCGTGTGGCGCATGACTAACACATCCCGCGTGGCAGCGCTGAAGCCCCGGCAGACCGCTCTCGCCCTCGCGTTTCTGACCGTTGCCTTTCCAAAGGCTGGTGTGAAGATAGACGACTTCCCATTCCCCATCTTCCTCTTTGGCCTGGGTGTTGCCTTGCTGCTGTTGCGGCGATCCACCCCGAAGACTCGACACGCACCAGCAGTGGTCATTGCCGGACTTCTCTATCTTGCATGGGTCGTAGTCAGAGCAGTGCAACTCCACCCGACTGCTGGCAGCGGCGACAGTGTAGCGTTCGTGGCATGGGCGGCAGTGCCCGTTTTCTTCTTGTTCATGGCAACGAGCGTCATCCCAGCTAATCCGGCATGGCTCCGGGCATTGGAACGCGGATTCATGGTCGCCGCCATCTATGGCCTGATCCAGTTCTTTTTCGGGATCGAACGTACCCAGATTCCCGGCCTCACCATTTCCTGGGGCGATTCCTACACCGACAAGCATAACGTGATCTTCTCGGCAGGCGGCGACTTCTCAAAGATCATGAGCACCTACCAGAACGGGAACCTGTTCGGCATTACAGCAGCAGTCTTTCTCGTCGTCGCCGTGCAGAGAGTTGTCCGCGAGCAACGCACCCGCCATGCGTGGACACTGATGATTCTAGCTGCCCTATCGGTCGGGCTGTCGGGCTCACGGACCGCCATCGTTGCAAGCGCTGTCGGCATTACTGCCCTTCTGATCTACCGCGGCTCGGGGGCACGTAAGGTCGCCGTGATACTGATGGTTACGGCTACGACCAGGATCGTGCTCATCCTTACACCTGGACTCACGTCGCGTTACTCAGTCAGCGACCTCCAATCGACTGGCGGTGCTGGACGGATCGACGTATGGAGCAATGCCTTCCAGGCGACCAGCCTGTCGGAGTGGATTCTTGGCGCGCACGAGTTCCTGCCGCTCGAAGGTGCCCCGGGAATCCTCATGCAACTCGGCGCAGTAGGCGTGATTCTCCTAGTCATCGTCGTGGTCAACCTTTCCCGCACCCGAAGCGGGTGGCTTGCGCCCATGGCTGCGCTAGTCGCCGCGAGTTCGCTTGACCACGCCTACGGCCTGTTCCCTACGTGGTTCATTCCTGCGGCGGCATTCGCGTGCTCTCTACCTGTTGGGGCCAAAGAACTGCCGAAAAACTCGGCGCCCCCGGCTGGACGACGGCGAGCAGCCATGAGCATGCGGACGCGACCGCAGGCACCCACGCCCGCTCCACCATCGACGGGATCACCGTCCGCCTGGCCCACTTCGCTCGCCCCCTCGGCGACCTGAAACGCACTCCCGACATCGAGACCCGCTTGGCCGCAATCGGCACCACGATGCGCGTCAGCCAGCCGGTCTCGGTCGGCAAACAGCGCAAACGAATGATCACTTGGGGCCGGTTCCTCGACGACATCGCCCAGCGAGGCTCGTCAGGCGCCCCCACCCGGCATCTGGTCTTCCCCGTGACGTCCATCGCCTGCCGCATCTGCCGCCCCGCTACCTGTCCGCCCACGCCGACCGGTGCTTGGCCCAGGCCCTGCCCGCGTGCCGAGAGTTGACCCGAACGGTGAGGTTGCGTCCTGAGAAGTGGTGTACGGGTTCGACCTGATCCGGGGGTTTGCTCCGGCATCGGGATGGTGCCCGCATAGATGAACGGCCACCGGCTGATCTTCGAGATGTCGAAGCTCGAAGGAGATCAGCACGATGACCGCATCAGACAGTCTGCCCCTGCACGCCCTCGCCGAGGACAACCTCGCTGCGGCGAGTCCCGATCTGCTGCGCGCGATGGTCAAGACGTTCGCCGACGCGCTCATGTCCGCGGAGGCCGACGCCCTCTGCAACGCCGAATACGGGCAGGTCAGCGACGAACGCGTCAACCACCGCAACGGCTACCGCCCACGCGAGTGGGACACCCGCGCCGGAACCGTCGAACTGGCCATCCCCAAGCTGAGGCAGGGCAGTTACTTCCTGCACTGGCTCCTCGAACGCCGCCGCCGCGCCGAACAGGCCCTCATCTCGGTTGGTCGCCACCGCCTACTGCTCGGGGTCTCCACCCGGCGGGTCGAGAAGCTCGCCGAGTCCCTCGGCGTCACCCAGCTGTCGAAATCCCAGGTCAGCGCGATGGCCAAGCACCTGGACGAGCAAGTCGCCGCCTTCCGCAACCAGCCCCTGGACGCCGGTCCGTATGCCTTCGCCTGGGTCGACGCACTGACCCAGAAGGTCCGAGAAGGCGGCCGCATCATCAACGTCCACGCACTGATCGCGGTCGGCGTCAACGCCGACGGACACCGCGAGATCCTCGGTATCGACGTCGCCACCGCCGAGGACGCCCCCGGCTGGCTCGCCTTCCTGCGCTCCCTGATCGCCCGGGACCTGACCGGTGTCCAACTCGTCGTCTCCGGCGCCCACGCCGGCCTCATCGACGCGATCGGTGCCGTTCTACCCGGCTCATCGTGGCAGCGATGCCGGACCCCTTGGAGCCGTACAGAAACAAGGTGTCGCTTCCGCCCGCCCGTGTCGTTGGTCTGGTATGGCACCTTCAAAAGGGGGCACGCGGCCAACTGGCCGTGGGATGCCAGGTGTTGCTGCCGTATCTGAACGAGCGGCAGCGACGGTTGATGCTGGCGGCCGAGGCCCGGCTGCTCGGCCATGGAGGCATCCGAGCGGTCGCCCGCGCTGCCGGGGTGAGCGAGACAACGGTCCGCAGGGGCGTCTTCGAGCTGGAAGCCGGTGAGGTACCGCTTCCCCAAGGACGGATACGCAGGCTGGGCGGGGGATGCAAACGCGCCGAGGAGGTCGACTCCAAGGTTCTGCCCGCGCTGATGTCGCTGGTCGCGCCGGATGAGCGAGGCGATCCGATGTCGCCGCTTCCCTGGACGACGAAATCGCTGCGCCGCCTGGGCGCAAAAGCTGGCCCGGCAGGGCCACGCCGTCTCGGCGATGACCGTGGGCCGTCTACTGAAGGCGAACGGCTTCAGTCTCCAGGCCCAGGTCAAGACGCTTGAGGGCAAGCAGCACCCGGACCGGGACGCACAGTTCCGCTACATCAACGAGCAGGTCAAACGGCACCAAGCCGACGGCGAGCCGGTGATCAGCGTGGACACGAAGAAGAAGGAGATGCTCGGGCAGTTGCCGAACGTGGGTCGGCAGTGGCATCCGAAGGGCGACCCGATCCAGGTCGAGGACCACAACTTCTTCACCGGTCCGAAGGGTGATGCGGCCATCCCGTACGGCATCTACAACCTGACCGCCGATACCGGCCGGGTCAACGTCGGCGTCGATCACCACACGTCCACCTTCGCGGTCGCCTCCATCCGCCGCTGGTGGCAGGCCCGCGGCCGTCTCGACTACCCGCACGCCACCCGTCTGCTGATCACCGCGGACGCGGGCGGCTCGAACAGCTATCGCTACCGGGTCTGAAAGTCGGAACTGGCCGCCCTCGCGGCCGAGACGGGCCTGGCGATCACTGTGTGTCACCTTCCTCCCGGCACATCGAAGTGGAACAAGATCGAGCACCGGCTGTTCTCACACATCACCCACAACTGGCGCAGCCGCCCGCTGACCAGCCACGAAGTGGTCGTCAAGACGATCGCAGGGACCCGCACCCGCAGCGGCCCACGCGTCGAAGCCGCCCTGGACACCGGCGACTACCCCACCGGCATCGCCATCAGCAAGGAATGGTTCCAGGCCTTGCCGATTGAGCGGCATGCCGTCCACGGCACCTTGAACTACGCCCTCTACCCCCAGGAGGCCTCCGACGGTGCCATCCCGGCTCCCGTCGGCGAGGCGGACGGACCCGCCCGGCGCCGCCAGGCCATGCTCAACCGGCTGGCCGACGAGCGACTGACGGGCCTGAACAACACACAGCTCGAGGACCTCGCCGCCGCTGCTGGCTCCGGCTCAGACCGCCCGCACCCAGCAGCGATACAGCGAACAACGCGGCGGCCGGGCCCGCCGCTCACGGGGCAGTGGCCGTCGCCCCCACTCCAGCGGACGTGACCACCGGTGCCGCGGCCACCTTCACTGCCATCGCGAGCGTCATGGGCATCAGCTGGGTGAGCGATCTACCGGCGCCGCAACCTGCTGGAACTCGTGATCCAGCAGTGCGCACAAGTCAGCCAGTGTCGGCGGCCGCCGACGGGTGCGTCGGCCGGTCGCCGCACAGGGCGGCCATAATGCTGCTGTCTCCGCTGCCCGGTGCATAGAGGATGTCTCGGAGGACATTCCAGTTGCCACTCCACGTAAACGTCTTGTACCCGCCCGACCTGGCAAGCCTGGTGACGTACGCCGCCCGCTTGAAGATCGACCTCGGGAGCGCAGCTCGCGATCTCTCGAAACGGAGCTTCTCCTCGACATGACGGATGGATGCACTCGCGATCCCGCTGCCAGTTACAGACATCCGTGAAAGCAGGGACTCGAACCGGTCCCGCTGTGCGACGGCGTCACTACCGGTCCGCATCAACTGGCGTGCACGCCAGATGATCCGTTTCGAGGAGACCCCCAGCACGTTGCGATCATGCTGTCGGTAGCACAGGAACGAGGGATCATCGATCACGTGGAGCTGGCCGCGCAGCGCCGCCCAAATGGCGAGCCAATGGTCGTGCGGCCACCCATCAGGAATGGGAAGGGCATCCCTGATGAGGGTCCGATCAACAGCAAACGTCATGCCTGCGAGAAAGCTGCCTCGGCAGAGCACTGATAGTGCGTGGGGGGAATTCACGGCTTCCAGCTTCGCCCCTGACACCCCCATCGACGAGAACGTGGAGTCACCCAGCGAAGCGCCGGCGGCGTCGATCAGTGTCGCGTCGTGAGCCACCAGGGTTACACCTCGATGTTCTTGCATTGCCCGAAGGGCAGCCTCGACCCTCCCCGCCTGCCAGACGTCGTCCTGGTCGGCGAGCAGGACCACCTTGCCCCTGGCTGCAGACATCGCCCGTTCGAAGTTGCGCGTCACCCCCAGTCGTGACGCACGATTCGGCAGCACGCGCACATTAGGCACGTCTCTCGCTCGGCCGAGTTCCTCGAGCGTACGGTGCACGATGTCGAGAGTGCCGTCGAACGAACCATCGTCGGCGATAACGATCTCCCCCAGGACTGGCGACTGCTCGACCATGCTCGTGAGCTGGGCGCGGACGAAGGACCGGCCATTGAAGGTGCACATCACGGCGGAGGTTTCCATGCTGAACTCGTCAGTCATGCCGCTCGCCCCCTGGGCGCGTGGGCACCCGCGATGGGAGTGATCGCCATCAGTACCTCGCTGCAGACGAGACCCCAAACGACGCCAGCCGCGCCGTGGCGGTATCCAAGGAGCACCATCGCGGGCAGACCGATCACGGCCGTCACCGAAGTCGCCGCAGGCACGATCGTGACGCCACCGAATGGGACGACAGGCATATGCAGGAGCGAAGAAGATACGTTGAGCGTGAAGAAGGCGAATGCATAACCAATACCGGCACGCGGGGGTACTGCCACGTGCCAGCCGAAGACGGGCTGGTTCACCGGGGCAATCACGGAGGAAAGCGCGAGGCAACCGGCGACGCCGAATGTAATGTGCAGGGTGACTGCAACGGACAGGCGTCCGGGCATCGTCGGCGTCTCCCGCAGAAACTCGCGGACCCGCACTTCCACCGCTTCCATCACCGAGCTCGATACCCTCTCATACTTCGGCGGACGGTTCGTGGCCAGCCACCGCTTCACCGAGCTCTTTGAGATCCCGAGAGGCCTCGTGATCCCCCGGACCGGGATCTGCTCGGCGCGATGAAGCCTACGGATCTCTGCCCAATTCTCCATACAGATCACCCTTTCCCCCCTCCTGACCTAGTTCACCAAGATCAGAGTCGGAGGAAGAAGCAAAGTGGGCCAGTTCTGATTGCCTCAAAGAGTCAGCTTCCGGACGTCGTCGAGACCTGTCGGCGACAACCGAAAACTGACCCACTTTGACCGGTTGAAAGTTGACCATATGGCCTTCCCTCGTGGTTGTTCAGTCGTTCGCAGTGGAGACGCGTCCGAGTTCGCGTCTCTTCGTGCGGTAGGAGCCGCCCTTGAGGGAGTCGACCTTCGCATGGTTGGCGACCTGGTCGTTCATCGCGCGGCTACGGTCTCGTCATCGACGACTACCCCCCTCCAGGTATCCAAAGGGTTTGTTGCTGATCACGATGCCCGAGGGCCGCTCGTATCTGTTCGAGTTCAGCAGGTAGCGTTCAAGCTTGCCCCGAACATGAAGGGTGAAGCGAACGGAGCACCTGCGCAGTCGTGACCAGGCTGAGAGCGGCGCCAAGCGGGAGGACGGCAGTGGCTACTTGCGCTCCCGCCCCCAAGCGTTGCCACATAGAGATCGCGCTCTCGGTCCCATTCTGTGGCCTTCTCCACGCGCCCCTGCCTGTCGATTCCTCAACCCCACATGCCGGGAATCGCTGCAACTGCACCGACGGCCTGGGCTCCGAACATCGCCGGGACCAGATACCTCGACGACCAGCGCCCGATACCCGGTACCCGGAAAGCCAACCTGCGGCTGGAAGATTTCCGCACGCGCGAGGACGTGTTCCTGTTTTTCATCACCGACCTGCGCACCTTGTCAACCTCCGACAAGACGAACGCGACCTACGCCTCTCCGCGATCGAAGAGAACATCTCTGGCTGGCCGACCGACTGCGGCTAAGAAGGCCGGCGACCCCGGTCAAGAAGCCCAAGGGCAACGATATCGCCGAGCGTGAGGTTCAATGCCGTGATCGTGACGTCCGCTCGGTCGCCAGGCGCACTCAACAACCGGATCACGCTGATCGGCGCCAGAACATGCAGGACCAGTCTACCTGGGTCATCTGATCTTTAATGCCTTGCTGGGCACGAAAGTCCTCGACCGCTCGGCGACAGCCCCGAACCGCGTGATAGTCGTCCACGATGACATAGCCACCGACCGATAGCTTTGGGTAGAGCGACTTCAGCGCCACCATCGTTGACTCATAAAGATCACCATCGAGTCTCAGCACCGAAATTCGACGGATAGGGGCGGTGGGAAGAGTGTCCTGGAACCAGCCAGGGAGGAACCGGACTTGCTCGTCCAGCAGCCCATAGCGCTCGAAGTTACTCTTCACCTCATCCAGAGAGACAGCGAGTTGCGGAGACTTCCACAGAGCGTCCTGTGCATCGTCGGGATGCCTGTCAGCGTCAGGCTTGGGGAGACCTCTGAAGGAATCCGCGCACCATACGAGACGATGGTGATCTCCGTGCGCCTTCAACATTGCGCGCATGAAGATACTCGCCCCTCCCCGCCATACGCCGGTCTCGATCAGATCCCCCGGAACCTCTTTGTCGAGTACATTACTGATGCAGTGCTGGAGATTATCGAGTCTGCGCAGCCCGACCATCGTCTCTGCTTCGGTAGGCCAGTCCTTGCCCTGCGCTCGTGCTTCCGCATCGAAAGGACACCTCCGAACGATGGCCCACTTACCCTTCGCCGAAATAGCCTTCGTACGGAAAGGTAGCCGCTTCAGGACTGCCGCCCCCAGCGGGGTATCACCAATCCGATGCCACGTCTCACCGAAGGCATAACGTGTGAGGGTTCGTTTGAGAAGGTCCAGGTACAACTGTCGAGGATCAGCCTCACTCGTCTCCGCCGGAGAGTGAACTTGGGGCTGGGTGTATGTGGGGTTCATCCGCTTCCCTTCCGTGTGGAAGTCCTCGGCAAGGCGTGGGCGCGCCGTGGATTAGTGAGTGCCGTGCGTGGCAGCCATCTCGACGAAGCTCTTCATGTCTTATGATCGCGCCAGCACTTGGGCTACGGTGCCGATCTTATCCGCTTGTCCGACGGGTCTGCCTCCGGATTATCGCTGAGATCGCGAGAAACAATCTTCCAGATCAAGGGCCGAAGGCTGGAGATCTACTCAGGTGTTTCGCAAATTCATCCCCCCGATGTCGTAGAGTCGGGCGAATGGGGCTAGTACTGATCTGTGACGTCGCGTTTGATGATCTCGTCATGTTCGCATACGCGGGTGTATGGAGAATCGAACTCGCAGGCCATTGAGTTCAGTTGAGCTGAAGCGGGCGGCAGGTGGAAACACTCACCTAAGGTAGGCTCCACCCGTCTGCTCGACTTGAGTAGCTCGTCGGCCCTTCTCTACTGAGACCACTCGCGCAGCATTGACCCCTTGGAACAGCACAATGAAACAGAGCGCAGCCGCGAGGGCGACAACCGCACCGTTCGTCCCCGCAAGTCGCGCTCCGATCCAGACTCCCGCAACGCCTATCGCACTGCCGGCGGCAGTCGACGTGAAGAGGGCACGCGTTCGGCCGCGCGCAGCTAGGACGTGGCTGCCTGTCACCGTCGCGATGGACCACAGGAGAAAGTACGCTCCGAATGCAGCTGCGGTCGTGCTGCTGATCCTCAGGTCATGCCCGAATAGCAGGCCTGTAAGAGTCGGACCGGCGAATGCCAGTACTGTCAGCCCCACGCTGCCCAGCAGCAGGTGCAGTTTGAAGGACCATGCGGCACGTCGCACGAACTCACGCCCATCGGCCTCGGCAACCCACCCTTGGAGGGCGTTATTGAGCGCGCTGAGGCCTGCCGCTGCCAGGCGCATGACACGGTCGCCTGAACTGAACAGCGCCACAGCCGAGGTGTTCGCAGCGAGTCCGACGATTACCGGGGCGCCGAGCATGTATGCGCCTGCCACCAACTCCGTCGAAGCGGCTGCGACATTCCGGCGAATGCGGTCCACCACCCGCGACGGCGAGAAGTGTTGCCTGCTGCCAGCGGTCTCTGCCCACATGAATGCGATCAAGGGCGTGCACTGCACCACAGCCACGGTGATGGGATACATCAACACAGAACCCGTGACTGTGGTCAAGGTAGCGCCGAGGATGTTGCCTGTCGCCTTGGGAAGCGCGTCATACCACACCATCACGGTCGGCCTACCCGTGCCAACTGCGTACCACGCGATCGAGAAGCCGGAGAGACTAGTGGCCATGGCCGTGGCCCCGACGAGCAACCGTTCATTCAGGCCTGGCAGGAAGAGCGCGCATCCCCAGATCGCTGCCCACGCAGGAAGCGCAGCTGTTACCCGTGACATCGCACACTCCGCGAGCAGCGCCCGGAGTTGGACTCCGTTTGACCGCGCCGCCTCGCCCGGCCCAGTAGTGCTCCAGCCCGCGCCGAGGATGAGCATACCAATGGACCCGATCGATTGACCGATCGCGATGCTCGTCCATTCGGTAAGGGTTGCTGATCTCGCCAGGACTGGCATTGTAAGTAGCGGGATGAGAATCGACATCAGAGGGAGAGCCCCGAAGGCAACCACTCTGCGCACAAGATGTCCCACTTCCGGCGAAGGGGACCGAGCGTCCATCGAGCCGACCGTCCGCCACGACGGGCCCGCGTGCCTCATCGGTGGTACCTAAATGCGCTGTCGACGCCGTCGATGAACAGTGACTTGTCAAAGGGACCAACTTGATCGATGATATCCAGCCTGATCGCCACCCCACTCTGGATAAAGGACGGGATGTCTCGCGTACGCGGGCCCTCAGGGTGGCACAGCACACTCTGTGTGTAACCATCAATGTGCTCCAGCCCCACGACCGTATCGCGGTCCCCCTCCAGTACGCTCACGACCATCGCAACATAGTCTGCGCAGGGTCGGCTGTCCTGATTGAAGGTGACAATCATGCTGCAACCACAGGACCTGGCGAGGTCCAGGCCCTGATTCAAGGCGGCGCCGATCCCCCTGTTCGCGCCCATTCCGATGTTGCAGGCCGCAGCGAAGCCGACATTGGCAGGAAGGGCACACACTTCGACGTCGGGAAACTCGGTTGCCACTCGCTCAAGTGTGTCGTCTGGACTGGCGTCATCGATAACGATCAAGTGCGAGTCGTAGGTCTGCATCAGTAGCGACTTCAAGCAGTCCCGCGTGAGAGCACAATTTCCGTGAGCCGGGACGACGACGTCCACAATCAGCATACTCTGGTGGCCGTGCGGCGCGATCTTGAATGTCTTTTCCGTCAACTGGCACCGCCTGCAAGGCAGACTGCAAGGGCACGACTCACGCGAGCAGCAACCTCGTCCCAACCAAAGTGATCCAATGCGGGCGGCAACAACGTGTCCAGCCCAGAGTCAGCCGCCTTGATGACAAGATCCGCAACCTCACAGGCGTCGTTCGGATTCGTGAACGCCAATCCTCCGAGCCCACAGATCTCGGCCACGGCTCGGCAACCTGTGTAATAGACGACAGGGGTGCCGCAGCGTAGTGCTTCGAGAGCTGGAAGGCCAAAACCCTCGAGCAGGGAGGGAAAGATCAGCGCCCGAGCACCTCGGTAGTAGCTCGCGAGCTTCCCATCATCGATACCGTTGACCAAGATGACTCGCGCTCGAACGCCGACCGTCTCTGCCAGTTCGCCCAGGACACGTCCGTCGCCGGATACCGCAATGAGGTCTAGATCCGGGAGGAGCGAGAGAGCTCTCAGGACCACAGCGGGATTCTTGTGCGGTTTGG
Source organism: Streptomyces sp. PSU-S4-23 (assembly GCF_055632315.1). NCBI lineage: Bacteria > Bacillati > Actinomycetota > Actinomycetes > Kitasatosporales > Streptomycetaceae > Streptomyces > Streptomyces sp. PSU-S4-23. The sequence goes on from NZ_JBVMUU010000002.1 coordinate 4,167,283, forward strand.
CGTTGCCGACGTACAAGAGGTAGGGGCGACTGTGTTCATGAGCCGGGCCGTCGGGGGTGAACACAGCCGAGCAGCCGTTGCCTGTATTGTGGATGAGGACGGCGTCATCACCGAGCCAAGCCTGGAGGTCAGAGGCGGAGGACTCAGAGACCGTGAAGACGTGGCCGGCACTTCGGATAGCAGGACGGACGACGTGTTCGTAATAGACCCGTTGGGCCCTGGCCTTCGAGCCCTTGCCGTGGATGTGGATGAGGTCGTGAACCGTCAGAATCTGACGCGCCCGGGAGAATCCGCTGCCGAAACCCGGGCTGTAGATCAGATCCTCGCTGTGCGGCATGCGCCAGCCCCGGTCCAGGACCGCACGGGGGGACGTCGGGTTCCCGCCGACGGGGAGGCGCTCCCAGTCGAGTTGGAGGCGCGGCAGTACCTCGGTGGCATAGCGGGCGATTCCGTGGTGGCCGGTGTAGCGCTCGTCAACATACAGCGTCATGTCAGGCGCCCACCCATTGGCGGACCTGTCGTGCGAACGCCGTATGTGAGAAGCAGGCAACCCGCGCCGCGGCATCCGTGACGTCCATCGCTAGGGCAGACTCCGCCGCCCTAGCGAGCTCGGCGATCGGGTGGCTTGTGGCGCAGGCGACACCACCACCGACTCCCAGAACCGACTCCGAGGCACCGCCCTCGGTATTCACTAGCACGGGCGTACCGGTCGCCATGGCCTCGACGGGCATGATCCCGAAGTCGTCGACGGCTAGGAACACGAAGAGCAGGGTCTCCTGGTAGAGCGTGTAGAGCTGTGCATCGCTAACCCGACCGACGAAGTGGACGTGGACGGAGACCTCGTCCGCCTGAGCCCGGAGCTGTTTCTCGTCGGGTCCGGTGCCAGCGATCACCACGGGCATTCCGAGCGCCTGCCCCAGCTCGATGACGAGGTCCAGGCGTTTGTAAGACACCAGCCGGGAAGCGCCGAGGATGAACCCGTCGGGAGGCAAAGCATCGAAGAGGGCATCCTCAGTGGCGGTGAGTTCGTCGCGCCACCGATGGACCGCCAGGATCCGCTCGACGTCGACGGGGGGATAGATCACCGTCGCGTCGACGTCCCATGCGCGACGGATGCGGTCACGGATGTACTCGCTGTTGGCGGCGTAGCGCACTCGAGGGTCGGCCGCCCGACGGTCGATCCGCTTGAGCGGGATGCTGGCGGCTCGCGCGAGTAGGCCCTGTCCACGCGCCTCAACCTCGGGCGCCCAGATATAGCGCGCCGGCGAGTGCACGTACGCGTAGGCGTCGAGGCCGGATCGTGCGGCACGGCTCGCCAGATGATGGGAGAACGCGTGCGACGAAGCCAACACGACGTCGTAACCCTTGAGCGACACCCGTCCCCACGCCTGCGGCATGAGCGGCAGGCTCAGCGCCTTCCTGCCCCGAAGCGGCGTCGAGGCCAGGCGTGACTCGCGTACGGAACGTTTGATGGTCTCGGGTGCGTCGTTCCACAGGCACGTGGCGTCGGCCGCCGGGAAGATATCCATCAACTCGCGGAAGACGTTCTCCGAACCGCCGACGCTGGAGATCCACTCGTGCGCGAGCAGCATCCGCGCACCGAGGGGCGCTGGCGACGCCTCGTCTGTGGCGGTGGGTTGGGCACTCACCAGCGACCTCCCGGCCGACGAAGGCAGCGTTGACCTGGCCCGGTCGAACAGGCACGCTCTGTCGCGGTACAAGGCGGGGCCACACACCACCGCGATCCCGAGGCATCTACGAGATCCTCTTGGCTGTCCACCGCGGAGATGTGAGCACCCATGGCTCCATTCGACACAGTCTCGCTGACTACTCCAGTGTCAGGGGCGTTGAGGCCCCCGCCGTCATTCCAGAGGCACCACGCCTTCGTATCCGGAAATGTCTCGACCATGACGTAGTAAACCTTCTCGGAGCCGCCCTTCGAACTGGTCCATTCAAGGGAGATGACACCGCTCATGATGGCCCACGGCCTATCGACGGAACTCAACCATGCCTCGCATATTAGCGGCTTAGTCGATCACCTCTGGTCATTTATCGGAGCCCGGGAGTGTTCCCGATATAGGGGTGACGGAAAATCCTGGCATTCCCTCTCCACCAGCCCTTAGTTACATCACCTGAGGCTGTTACGAACACCTAGAAGAACTCGCATAAGGCCCGTGCTGTAGCGTTCTTTCAACACCTGCCGCTTATTTGTTCCTTCAGCATTCTTCCCCTTCTCGACGATTACAAGATTGTGATAGAAATGCATGCTTACGACGTTCAGATCCGTGTATGTCGGCCGATAGTCAGGGTCGATGAACTCTTCATAGTTCAGACCGTCCGCTAGCCGCTTCAGCATCGACATACTCGTTTTGGGATCGTCCAAATCCTCGCTACCCTGCCATTCCGGCCAGTACGACGTCTGCGTATCTTCGATGGCGTAGATGCCGCCTTCACGGAGCCGAGGGAAGAGCGTCTCAAACGCCGTGATAACGTGTGGACTAAAGTGACTTCCATCATCGATGACAATGTCAAGCGTGCCGATCCTGTCGGAGATAGCGATCAACGACTCGGGCTTGGACTGGTCGCAGACGAACGTCGTAACGCGCTCCTCGTCAACAAATGACTTGTCATGGATATCGATCCCGAAGATCTGTGCGTTCGGGAAGAAGTGCTTCCACGCACGCAGCGATGCTCCCCCCTGGCCAGCTTCACTGTACCCACCGATGCCGATCTCGAGGAGGTTCAGCGCATCGTTCTTCATGTGCTGGAAATGTCGCTGGTAGTGCCGGGCGTACCGATGAGTGCCCCACTTATCCGTATTGAAGTATTCGGCAAGCTTACACAAATCGTCAGAGATCTCCACGAGATTGACCGACGGACCGGTTGATACACCAGACGACCTCCGCTTGAAGCGACACGCCTGATGGCCCTCTTTTCCAATCATGCGCTTAACAGCGTTTCCGGGTGTCGGTGTCGTAGACACGATGCGGATCTCCCTCTACGTGAAGAGAATCATATTTTCGCATTGAATAGTGAATTATCAACCCGCGACTTACGGCCTGCCACCATCGAGCCTGTGGAGAGCACTCGCCTCACCCCCGCGAAGGGGAGAACTAGATCGCTCACACACTCATTCCCGTGGTCAACAACTTAGCATCGCCGCCAGGACGGAGAGCATCCAACACTCCACCAAAGGGGGGAGTCTCTCGGACTGTTCAGGATTACTGATCGAACCACTTGTTCGGCGACAAAGCCCCCAAGGCCCTCTCATCGACCATTCTGCGAACTGGCGGAGGCGTCTTCGAGACGCGTTTGTCCGACCAGTAAACCTCACAAAACCGGGGAAGTCCCGTCGGACCCATCCAACGGCAATCCGTAGATGCAGATGCAGTCCGCCGCGGGTGATACGGGCGGCGGTGTGCAAGGGTCGACATCACGTGACGCTATTTCCCGGATTACAGGGATCCTAGAGTCAGATGGCGCTGCTTATCGGGTGAATCTTCTTCGCAACCAAGCGCAGCAGCCAGCCAGATCGTGGACCTGTCGGACACACTGATCGCGTCGCCGCCTGCCGTAGGTAGTGGGCAGCCTGCCGCGCACCAAGGCCTCAGCCAGAGCGACGTATCGGCCTCCCCGCTGCCACTGCCGTTGTCCTCGAGCGCAGGTGCATTGGATCCGAGGCGAGTTCCGCAGCCAGTTGGAGGGTGAATGTGGCAGTTTGGGCAGTTCCTGCCCAACACATCGTCGGCCGAGCCTGCGCCCACACGCAGCCGGGAGCAGCCTCGCACGAGGCGAGGTTGCGTCGGCGAACCCGCCTGGTACCGGCTGGTCCCGGTCGACACCGTGGCCGCAGGTGCAGCGCTGCCGGCGGCATACCTCGCCTTCAACCCGGACAACGAGACACATGCCCTGCGATGCACGGCGATGGCGGCTGCGTCCGGGCTGCTCGTACTCACCGCCCGCGCCAGCTTCGCCCCACGGAATCAGGGAGAAAGCGGCGTCGCCGACCACTCGTTGCGTGGCTGGCTGCTACCCGTAGGACTGCTCTTGCCTGCCGTCATCCACCACTCCTCGATCAGGCATGCGGAGCAAGGCCTTTGAAAGCACTCGTACTCGCCGGAGGCTCAGGAACCCGGCTACGCCCCATCACCCACACCTCCGCCAAGCAGCTCGTCCCGGTGGCCAACAAGCCCGTGCTCTTCTACGGGCTCGAGTCGATCGCCGCGGCCGGGATCAGGGACGTGGGCATCGTCGTCGGGGACACAGCCGATGAAATCGAGTCAGCTGTCGGGGACGGCGACGCTTTCGGCCTGGATATCACCTACATCCACCAGAAGGCACCCCTCGGGCTCGCCCATGCGGTTCTCGTGTCCCGGGACTTTCTCCAGGACGAGGACTTCGTGATGTACCTCGGGGACAACTTCATCGTGGGCGGTATCACCGGCTTGGTCGAGGAGTTCCGGCGCGCCCGGCCGGACGCCGGGATCCTGCTCACCCGGGTCGCCGATCCGAGCGCCTTCGGTGTCGCCGAACTCGATGAGACAGGCCGGGTCTGTCGCCTCGAGGAGAAGCCGGAACAGCCGCGCTCCGATCTGGCACTGGTCGGTGTCTACCTCTTCTCTCCAGCCGTTCACCGGGCCGTACGTGCCATCAAGCCCTCCCAGCGCGGGGAGCTGGAGATCACTCACGCTCTTCAGTGGTTGCTCGACGAGGGGTACGAGGTTCGCTCCTCCGTCATCGACGGGTACTGGAAGGACACGGGCAACGTCGATGACATGCTTGAGGTGAACAGATCGGTCCTGGAAGGCCTTGAGCCTGCCGTGCGGGGCAGCGTAGACGCGGCTTCGGAGATCATTGGGCGGGTCCGCATCGAGGCGGGCGCCCGGGTGGCCGGATCCCGGATCGTGGGACCCGCGATCATCGGCGCGGGCACCGTCATCTCCCATTCCTACGTGGGGCCGTTCACCTCCATCGCTGCCGACTGTCGCGTGCTCGACAGCGAGATCGAGTACTCGATCGTGCTCGGCGGCTCTGCGATCCGAGGCGTACGCCGTGTGGAGGCATCCTTGATCGGCCGGTACGTCGACGTCACCCCTGCCCCGGCGGTTCCTGCAGCCCACCGTCTCGTACTCGGCGACCACAGCAAGGTACAGATCTCCGCATGACGTACGTCACCACTCGCATCCTCGTCACCGGCGGCGCCGGTTTCATCGGCTCGCACTATGTCCGCACGCTGCTCGGCCCACAGGGCCCCGGCGGTCTCGCCGTCACCGTCCTGGACCAGCTCACCTACGCCGGAAATCAGGCCAACCTGGAACCGGTACGTGGCCATCCAGGCTTCTCCTTCGTCCGCGGCGACATCTGCGACCGAGAACTTGTCGGCAAGCTGGTCTCCGAGCACGACGAGGTAGTGCACTTCGCCGCCGAGTCCCATGTCGACCGCTCCATCCATGGTGCGGACACGTTCGTCCGTACCAACGTCCTGGGCACCCAGACGCTGCTGGACGCCGCGGTGCGCCACCGGCTGCGCACCTTCGTCCACATCTCCACGGACGAGGTGTACGGCTCGCTCGACGAAGGCTCCTGGCCTGAGACCGACCCGCTGTGTCCCAACTCTCCCTACGCGGCGTCCAAGGCGGCCGCCGACCTGCTGTCGCTGGCGTGCCATCGCACCCACGGCCTGGACGTACGGGTGACACGTTGCTCGAACAACTACGGGCCCTACCAGTTCCCGGAGAAGGTCATCCCGTTGTTCATCACCAACCTCCTCGACGACCTGCCCATCCCCTTGTACGGCGACGGGATGAACGTCCGCGACTGGCTGCACGTCGACGACCACGTCCGGGGCATCGAACTCGTCCGCACAGGCGGCCAGCCCGGCGGGGTGTACAACATCGGCGGCGGCACCGAGCTCACGAACCACGACCTCACCGCGCTGCTTCTGGACGCCTGCGGGTCTGGCTGGGGCCGGGTGGAGCACGTCGAGGATCGCAAGGGCCACGACCGTCGTTATTCTGTGGACTGGACCAAGATCCGGTTCGAGTTGGGCTACGCGCCTCGCAAGGACTTCACAGCGGGTCTGGCCGATACTGTCCGCTGGTACCGCGAGCACCGTTCCTGGTGGGAGCCCCTCAAGCGGAGGGCGGCCCGGTGACCCGCTGGATGGTGACCGGGGCCGGTGGGCTGCTGGGTCAGGCGGTCGTCGCCCGGCTGCACGGGGTGGCTGCCATCGCTCTCGACCGGCGCAGTCTCGACATCACCGACCCCGACTCTGTACGAGCCGCCATGGCGGTCCACCGGCCGGACGTCATCGTCAACTGCGCCGCCTGGACTGCCGTCGACGACGCCGAGACCCATGAGACTGAGGCCCTTCGGATCAACGGCCAGGGCCCGGCCCACCTAGCGGCCGGCTGTGCAGCCACAGGTGCCCGGCTCATCCATGTGTCCACCGACTACGTCTTCGCAGGAGATGCCAGCCACCCCTACCCGGAGAACCATCCCACGGAGCCGCGCACGGCCTACGGCCGCACCAAGCTGGCGGGTGAGCGGGCTGTGCTGACGGCTCTCCCAGAAAGCGGGTTCGTGGTGCGGACGGCCTGGCTGTACGGCACGGGCGGGGCCAATTTCGTGCGCACCATGATCCGGCTGGCCGACGAGCGCGACGTTCTGGACGTGGTCGACGACCAGCGGGGACAGCCCACGTGGAACACCGATCTGGCCGATCTGCTGGTGCAGCTCGGTTACGCGGCACTGGCCGGGCAGGCGGCTCCCGGCGTCTATCACGGCACCAGCAGAGGCAGCGCCACCTGGCACGAGTTGGCCCAGGAGACCTTCCGGCTGCTGGGCGCCGACCCGACTCGGGTCCGGCGCGTCAGCAGTTGCGCATTCCCTCGGCCCGCGCATCGCCCCGGCTACAGCGTGCTCGGCCACCAGCGCTGGAGCGAAGCCGGCCTGTCCCCGATCCGCGACTGGCGCACGGCGCTCGCCGAGGCCTTTCCGTCGCTGCTCAGCGCTGAGCGGCGATGACCGGTTCGGCGGACCGATCACTACGCAGTCGGCCGTACCACTCCAGGCACTCCCCATAATCGGGAAGCAGTCCCCTCTCCGCGGCCTCCTGGAGCGTAGGAGCCGCCGCGTCCTTCTCGGACAGCAGCGGCCGCATTCCCTCTGGCCAGTCGATGCCCAGTTCCGGGTCGAGCGGATGGATTCCGTGCTCGCGCTCCGGAGTGTACGGAGCACTGCACAGGTACACCACCGTCGCATCGTCGGTCAGAGCCATGAACGCGTGGCCGAGTCCTTCGGACAGATACACGGCTCTGCGCTGGCGTTCGCCCAGTTCGACTGCCTCCCACCGCTTGAAGGTGGGTGATCCACGCCGGATGTCCACGACCACGTCGAGGACCGCGCCACGTACACAGGTCACGTACTTGGCCTGTCCGGGCGGCACGTCTGCGAAGTGCACACCACGGAGCGTGCCACGCACGGACACGGAGCAGTTCGCCTGCACCACGCTGAGGCGATGACGCAGAGCCGCGGTAAATGCCGCCTCGGTGAACCACTCGTGGAAAGCTCCCCTGGGGTCCGAGAACACCCTCGGCTCGAGCACCCACGCTCCTTCCAAACCCAATGCGTGCATGCCCATACTCCTCAGCCTGTCACTATCAATCTGAACGAGCCTGTCGGCCGCCGGTCACAGCATTCGGCCACTGCACTGAAAAGACGCATGGCCGCTACCTGGACTGACTCGGGCTGCTGGCTGAACCGCGAACAGATGCTCCCGACACAGCGCTTTCTGCCCTCCCCGGCGGGCAAGCACGAGTGCACCGGTGACCGATCCGGACACACCGAGTTGATCACCAGATCATTTTCATGGTCGGCCGACACGGAATGATTCAGCCACGGGGGAATCCGCCCAACATGTTGATAAACGTCAAGCCGAGCAGTTTCAGATCGAGCCGCAAGGACTGGATGCCTGCATAGAGCAAATCACAACGCAAACTTTCCTCCACGGTGCTGGTGTAACCGCCGGTGAGCTGTCTGATCCCGGTGACACCGGGCCTGATCAGATGACGCAGATCGTAATGCGGGATGTGCGGCAGCTTGCGGAATTCCGCAACGAATGATGGTCGTTCCGGCCGTGGCCCGACCAGGCTCATGTCACCGCGCAATACGTTCCATGCTTGCGGTAGTTCATCCAGGCGGTACCGCCGGAGGTACCGCCCCACGCGCGTGACCCGTGCGTCGCCCTCACTGCAGAGGACAGGGCCTGTTTCTCGCTCGGCATCGACGCGCATGGTGCGAAACTTGATCAGCCGGAAGACCCGACCGCTCTTTCCTACGCGGTCCTGGAAATAGAGCGGTGGTCCGTCCCAGCAGACAGTGAGAGCAATCAGCACCATCAACGGAATCAGAACCGGAGCTGCGGCCAGGAGCATCAAGATATCGAGTGCCCGCTTGGCAACACGCCCCTGGAGACTCTTCCGTCTGCGCAGTCGTAGCCATGGCAGGCCGCCGAACCGGTGCAGCCGCACCGAGCCGAGCAGGCCGTAGACGGGGCGCGCCAGGACAAGAATATCCACTTGGTGCGCGCGGCACAATTCCACCATACGGTAGTCGATAGCGTCCATTGGGGACTTCAGCAGCAACAGCTTCGGCCGGCCCAACGACAAAGCGAGCTGAAGATCGGCCAGGTCCTCGCCAGGCCTCAGACGCGCGGTGACATTGAACTCCTCATCCAGCCGGTCGGGACACCCCTTGGCCTCTGCGGCCCCTTCCACGACAATCGCTCGAACCCGCGTGTCCGCACCGCCGGAGCGGGTCTTCCTCTGTGAGGGGAAGCTGAGTCCGTCTGCTGTCACGGGCTCCGCAGGCGCAGCACCACGCCCAGGAAAGACCGGAGGAGCACCGGCTGTCGAATGAGCGGGATTGGATCCCCTAAATGGGTCAGTTAGCGGGTTCCTGCGAGCCACTGTCAACCTCCACAGAGATGCTGCCGCATTCCTTGCTCATGGCATCCACATACCGATCCAATAGACGCCAGCGGATATATTTAGACAGACTTCACCTCCCTGAGGATGTCCTGACATCACATCAGGCGGGTGAAAGTTCCTCTCGGCGGCATCTGTGGTGCACCGACGTATGCAGCGTCGTGGAAGACTCACCCATGCACTCCCGAAGCGCACTTGCCGACAAGGAAAATGCACGCACGAAGGCCCCGTGCATCGCCGAGCGTCTGGTCGCCGACGTCTTCACCGCCCTCGACGAGCAGACCGTCGTCATCCCGGGCGCGGAGGCAGCCGCGGTGATCGTGCCCAAGCTCGCGGCAAACTCACCCCACTGCTGGACTAGCACAGACAACTCGTCTCCGGCATCGCGGAGCTTGTGGAGACCCACCCACTTTCCGAGCTCCTGACGCCGATGCCCGGATAGGTGTCAGGACCGGAGCCAGGGTCCTCATCGACGTCGGCGACGGATCCGCCTTCCCCACCGCCAGCCACCTCGCCGCCTACGCGGGACCGGCCCCCGTCTCTCGACGGTTCCGGGTCCTCGATCCGTGGCGAGAGCCCCTCCCGAAGAGGCAACAAGCACCTCAAACAGGCCTTCTTTCCGTCCGCTTTCAAGAACGGCTCCCACGTCTCCAGCCTGTCCACGTTCAGGACACAAACGCCCAGTGTCCCTGGGCGACCCAACCCTGCGAATGGCGCGGTCAGCTGATCGAGAAGGTAGCTGCCTGAGGTGCCGTACGGCATCTCAGGCCGGGCACGTGATCGAGGGCCCCGGGCGGGCTGGGGAAACATCCCGCGGCGCAGCCCAGGGAGCCTTCTCGGTGCCGTACGGCGAAACCCCGAAGGGTCACCGATATCCTCCTGATTCTCAACTCCGGGAGCTCGGAGGGGATGTCACAGCTCGGCAGCAAAGCCCGGCCCGTTGCCCCGGCCCGGGCACGTCACCCTCCGGGACCAGGTACGTTCGAAGGCGTGGCTGGATTCAGGATCGGACGCGGCCGGGACAACCGCGCTGCTCAAGCGCGACCGCAGCAACCCCCGTACGGACAGCAGGCACCGCAGGGCCCGTCGTACGGCTATCCCTCTGCGCCACCGCAGCAGCAGTACGGCGGGAGACATCCCCACGGCGGTCACCCGCAGTGGAGGACGCCGCAGGGGCACGGCGAGCCGGAGTACTTCGGCGACGGCGGCCCGGGCCACCCGGGGGCCGCGGATCCCTACGCCGCCAACAACCCGGGCCACACCCAGGCCTTCTCCGTCGGCGAGGACCCGTACAGCGCGGGTGAGACGTACCGCGCCGGCCAGGCGTCGGCACCCCCGGTCGGTCCCCGCCTGCACTGGAAGGACCTGCTGCGGGGCATCGTGTTCTCTCCCGCACAGACCTTCCTGCAGATGCGGGACTACACGATGTGGGCCCCCGCCCTGATCGTGACCTTCCTGTACGGCCTGCTGGCGGTCTTCGGTTTCGACGGCGCGCGCCAGGACGCGATCAACGCCACGCTCTCGAACGCGGTCCCGATCGTCCTGATCACGGCCGTGGCGATGGTGATCAGCTCCTTCGTCCTGGGCGTGGTCACCCACACGCTGGCCCGTCAGCTCGGCGGCGACGGCGCCTGGCAGCCCACGGTCGGGCTCTCCATGCTGATCATGTCCATCACGGACGCCCCCCGCCTGGTCGTCGCGATGTTCTTCGGCGGCAACGCGTCCTTCGTCCAGCTCCTCGGCTGGCTGACCTGGGTCGCGGCGGGCGCGCTGCTGACTCTCATGGTCTCGAAGTCCCACGACCTGCCGTGGCCGAAGGCGCTGGGAGCGTCGGCGATCCAGCTGATCGCGATCCTGTCGATCATCAAGCTGGGGACGTTCTAGCCACAGCCTGACGGGAAAGGCCCCGGCGCCGCGTGCGCCGGGGCCTTCGTATCCCCTCGGCGGAGCCTCAGGCGTCCAGCACCTGCCCGGACCGCCTCACGACCGGCGGGTCGACGCTCCACGGAAAGTTGATCCAGCCGTCCGTGCGCTTCCACACGTACTCGCACTTCACCAGGGAGTGGGACTTCTCATAGATCACCGCCGAGCGGACCTCGGCCACGGTGTCGACGCAGAAGTCGTGCACCAGCTTGAGGGTCTTGCCGGTGTCGGCCACGTCGTCGGCGATCAGGACCTTCTTGTCGGTGAAGTCGATCGCGTTGGGGACGGGGGCGAGCATGACGGGCATGTCGAGGGTGGTGCCCACGCCCGTGTAGAACTCCACGTTGACCAGGTGGATGTTCTTGCAGTCCAGGGCGTAGGCGAGACCGCCGGCCACGAAGACGCCGCCGCGGGCGATGCTGAGCACTATGTCGGGTTCGTAGCCGTCGTCGGCGATGGCCCGGGCGAGTTCCCGGACCGCGTGCCCGAATGCCTCGTAGGTCAGGTTCTCCCGTATGCCGGTCATGTCCCGCTCACACCTGGGTCCGGTGGAAGTTGAGGAAGGAACGGGAGGGGGTGGGTCCGCGCTGCCCCTGGTAGCGGGAGCCGTACCGCTCGCTGCCGTACGGGTACTCGGCCGGCGAGGTGAGCCGGAACATGCACAGCTGCCCGATCTTCATGCCCGGCCACAGCTTGATCGGGAGGGTGGCGAGGTTGGACAGCTCCAGGGTGACGTGCCCGGAGAAGCCGGGGTCGATGAACCCGGCGGTGGAGTGGGTGACCAGCCCGAGCCGTCCCAGGGAGCTCTTCCCCTCGAGCCTCGACGCCAGGTCGTCGGGGAGGGTGATGACCTCGTACGTGCTGGCGAGGACGAACTCCCCCGGGTGGAGGATGAACGGCTCGTCGCCGTCCGGCTCGACGAGCCGGGTGAGGTCGACCTGCTCGATGGAGGGATCGATGTGGGGGTACCTGTGGTTCTCGAACACCCGGAAGTAGCGGTCGAGCCGCACGTCGATGCTCGAGGGCTGCACCATGGTCGGATCGTACGGGTCGATCACGACCCGTCCGTTGTCGATCTCGGTCCGGATGTCCTTGTCTGAGAGAAGCACGCCCCGAGAATACGCAAGGCGTGCGGAGCCCCCACAATCGCGGCGGCTCCGCACGCCCCTACCGCTGAGCCGCTACTGCTTCCCCGAGGGCACCGGCACCACATTGCGGAGCCGGGCGCAGCGGGGACACCGGAGGAGCCGGCCGGGGCCTAGGCGCTCGGCCTGCTGCATCGGGAACGAAGCGGTGCTGAACACGTGCCCCTCGGCACAACGGACGACGGTGCGCTCCATCAAGTCCTCTGAGTCCCTTCCCCAAGAGCCTTCGTCTCACTGGCGTGACGGACGACGAAAGCCACATTACGGGATGAAAGGGACGGTCCTCCAGGCGGCACTCCGGCCACCCGCAACCCCCGCTTCCCTCCCCCACCGTACGCCCCAACTCCGGCCCGGCACAGCCCCATCCGAGCCTCGGGACGACCTCGGCCCCCGCGGCTTCAGCGCCGGGGGGCCGGGATGAGGTAGAGTGAGCGGGCGTTCCGGCGCCGGATGGGCGGTCGGACTTACGCGGGTGTAGTTTAATGGTAGAACATCAGCTTCCCAAGCTGAGAGCGCGAGTTCGATTCTCGTCACCCGCTCCATGATGAAACCCCAGGTCAAAGGTCTGGGGTTTGCTTGTTGTCTAGTCCAATTTGGGGGCTCCGTGCCCTTCGCGTGCCCTAAGTGGAGGTCAGGCGACGCTCTCGCGCCCCTTGGGCGGCAGTTCGGCCACTGCGACACCCAGTCATCTCGAATCCTGAGATCCTTTTTCGGTGACCTGGGTCACAGTGTGCGCAAATGGCGCACAAGTCGCTCCAGCAAACCCGCACTTGTCGAGCCTTGAGCACGCTACCCCTTGGTCGTTCTGCTCCGACCTTACGAGCCTGACCGAGACAGCCGGCGTCCCAGCCGATGGCAGAGTGTGCGGATGCTTCCTCCGCCTGGGGCTAGCGACATCACGATGTCTGCGCCCGATGCCTTCGACGTACCGGTATTCGTCAGACGCAGCTCCCCCTTGAACCCCGCGAAAGGTCCCTCGCACACAGAGGTGGAGATGGCCCGGCAGTCCTGGCCGCCAACGAGCAGCGTCCCTCCCGACGGGGACTACCTCGTCACCACCACCTGGCGAGCCCTGCTCGACGGCACGGAAACCGGCGTATTCACCGAGCCCTCCTCGGCCAGCACCGACACGAGCTCCTCACGCCCCACCCGGGCCCGCTCGACTCGCTCCCGCGCGGCATCCACCTCCGCCTGAGCCTGCTCCAGGACCTCCGTCCAGGACTCCAGATCCTGCCTCGCCCGCGCCTCACGCTGTTCCAGCAACCCCAGCACCGACGGCATCGCACCCTCCTTGATCAACAACAAGCCGTCCGCTGCCTGCCCCTACACGGTCGCCGTCATACCCCACACACGAAGAAGTCCCTGCTCATCGAACAGGGACTCCCTTTGCCATAACGCACTAAGCGACCACCACGGCACCCGCTGGCCACGCCGTGGGCGGCGCTGCATGCGAGAGGCGGCAGGCGCGGGCGGCCGTGAGGGCCCGTGCCTGCCGCGCTCCCGGCGGGGTTACAGCGGGCAGGTGATCTGGAAGGCGACCGTGTTGGGGTCGCTGGGGACAGGGCAGAGGAACTGGTCGTAGCGGGTGTCGCTGTCCACAAAACGCTTGAGCCAGGCAATGCTGTACTGGGCGACCGTGGTGTTCGGGCTCGCGAAGGTGAAGTGGTCGGCGCCCTTGAGCTCGACGAACGCCTTGTCGCGGGCGCTTGTCAGTCCGTTGTAGAAAGGCAGGGCGAACTGGGAGACGGAGGCCACGGTGTCGTTGTCGGCGCCGAAGATCATGGTGGGCACCGTGATCCGGCTGGAGACGTCCGTGAGGTCCCAGGGCGCCAGCGGGATGGCCGCCTTGAGCGAAGGAGTGCTCGCCGCGCTCTCCAGCGTGCCGCCGCCTCCCATCGACCAGCCCATCACGGCCAGCCGGTTCGGGTCGATCTCGTTCTTCACCGCGCTCTGGGTGGTCAGATAGGCCAGCGCGGCGAGCTGCTGCTTGCTGCGGTCGGCGGGGAAGTCCCACAGTGCGTTGCTGTCCAGGGTCATCACCACGAAGCCCTGGGAGGCCAGCCGGGGCCCGTACCAGGCGATCTCCGACTGCGGGGCGACGAAGCCCGGCATGATGACGACGGCGCCGAAGGTGCCCTGGCTGGTGTCGGTGGGGTAGTAGACGGTGCCGTCGTTGAAGCCCTGGCCGCTGCCCGACGGCACGGTGACCGAGGCGATGGCGAAGGGGCCGGTCTCGGCGGCGATGCTCGCCCAGGTCGGGTCCGGGCCACGCTGGTAGGGGTTGGCGGCGGCCTGGGCGGGGGTGGTGAGGGCTACCGCGGTGACGAGCGTGAGGATCGCCATGAGCGCTCTAAGGAGGAGTTTCACCAGGAGTCCTCTCGGCGGGCCGTCAGTTGGTGTAGACAGCGGGGGCGCCACTGACGCTGCTGTCGGTCACGGGGGCGTAGGTGGCCGTGAAGTAGCCGTTCGCCGCGCACAGCCCCGATCCGGAGACCTTGGTGAACGCCTGGTTGGTGAAGGCCAGGCTGTTGCCGCTGTTGGAGCTCGCCGCGGAGAGGCTTGGCGCCTGGTAGACGCAGGTTACGGAGCCCAGCAGGGTGGAGAGCACCACCGTGGTCTGGATCGTGCCGCCAGTGGCCGGGGTCACCGTGACGGTGCCGTCGGAGGACGCGGAGGTGGTGTAGGGCAGGTTGTTGACTGTGATGCTCCGCACCGCGGAGACACCGAAGACGTTGCTGGTGCAGCCGCTGAAGGTCTGGGAGGTCGCGGACTCGGTGGCGGTGCCCGGGGCGGCCGGGTTCGCCGTCACCGTGGCGGAGAGCGCCGAGCCTGTGCAGGTGATGCCGGAGGTGCCGTTGCTGCTGGTGGCAAGCGTGGCCTTGGTGCCGCTCGCCAGTGAGGCGGTGAGTGTGTCGCCGACGGAGACGGCGTTGCCGCCGGCGCTGCCGTAGGTGAGAACGGCGCCGTCCGCCGAGGCGGCGGTGGCCGGCAGGAGGGCCAGAGCCGTCAGGGCGGCCGTGGCGGTGAAGGCGGAGACGATGTATGTGCGCATGCGGGGACCTCTGATGCAGGTGTGGGGTGGCGAAGAGGGCCGGGCCGCCGTCCCGGCACGGGCAGGGCGGCGACCCGCGCATGGCGGTTCCCGGGCGAGCGGGAACGACCGGACCAGTACGCGTCTCTGGACACAAGTCAGGGCACGCGGCAGCACTTGTTGACGGCCTTGCGGGTGCGTGACACTGACGGCTCTCGCGGGCCTACGACAGCGGGCCCGCACTTGTTGAAAACCTGTGAAGTTTGTAAACCTGATGGGTATTCAAGTCAAGGCAGTGCGTGCAAGTTCCCGAGAAAGGACGTGAAATGGCAGCAGGCCCGTCCGCGCGGCCTCCGCTGGTGCTGCCCGGTACCCGGACCGGTCGCGACCCGGAACGCTCGCTGCGACGAGGACCGCGCCGCAGCTCGGCCGAGGCGGTCGCCGCGAACCAGCGCGACCGGCTGCTCGACGGCTTCGTCCGCACCGTCGCCCAGGCCGGCTACACCCGCACCAGGGTCAGCGACATCTGCCAGGCCGCGGGCGTGACCAGACCGGTCTTCTACGAGCTCTTCAACGGCAAGGAGGACGCCTTCCTCGCCGCCCACCGATACGGCACGTCCATGGTCTTCAGCGCCATGGAGGAGGCCCACGCCCGGGCCTCCGACTGGCCGGGCCGGGTGCGCGCCGGGCTCGGCGCGCTGCTCGGCATCCTCGCGGAAGCGCCCGAGTTCGCGGCCATGGCCATCGTGGAGATCGACGCGGTCGGCCCCGCCGGCCGGGAGGCGCGCGAGGAACTACTGGCCCGCTTCCGGGAGTTCTTCACCGACCTGCCCGAAGTCGAACTGCCGATCGCCACCGAGGAACTGGTCGACCTCGTGGTCGGCGGGGTGTACTCGGCCATCTACCGACAGATCGCCGCGGGCCGGACCGCGGAACTGCCCACCCTGCTGCCCGGCCTGGCCTTCTCCGTACTGGCCCCATTCCTCGGCCCGCAACACGCTGCCGAGCGTCTCGCCGCCCCGGTGCCCGCCACCAACTCCTTGCCCGCCTGCCTGACCCCGGACAGCTGATCCGACGACACCAGTCTCATGAATCGCTCCCGCACTGTACGGAATATCGCAAACTCGGATATTCCGCGTCTTCAACATTTAGTGGGGGGTGCGCCCCCCGTCGGCTCCGTCGCGTGGTTGCGCAGCGTGAGCGTAAGCGTTGGTTCTCTCGGTTCCGGAAGCCTTGCATTTTGGGTTCCCGGTCACTCGGGGTGACAGGGGCTGGTCGGGGGTCTGCAGGTGGGGCGGGGATGTTTCGGCCTGTTCCGTGAACCTTTGGGGCGGGCGGGCCCTGCGGGCCGGGGTTTCGGCGGCTTGGTGATCGCGGGGAGAGGCTGTCGCACGGCTCCTGCCCGGTGAAGGTCAAGAGCGATTCGTTGTTCGGTTCCGAGGATCAGGGAGGCGTCTGAATCTTGGCTGGTGGGTCGGAACCTCTTGTCGTGCGACCGTGAACGTGATCTTGAGATGCCGCGGGATGTGCGGGACTGGCTGCGCCCGAGCATCTGTGCTGGAAGGTGCTCGACGTCGTCGAGCACCTTGACCTGTCGGCGTTCGAGAACAGCTACCGCGACGACGGGCGGGGCGGGGTGGCCTACCCTCCCGTGAGCCTGATTGCGTTGCTCCTGTACTGCTACAGCATAAGGAGTACGTTCCTCCCGTCGCATCGAGCAGGCTTGCTGGGACGACGTGGGCTGCCGAATCATCACCGCGAACCGCCGAGTGGACCACCCCACCGTCGCGCGGTTCGTACGATGCCACCGTGTCGCCTTGAATTCGCTGTTCGTGCGGGTGTTGTCGCTGTGCGGCCGACGTGGCCTGGTCGATCTCTCGGCGGTGGCCGTGGACAGCTCGCCGATGGAGGCGAACGTCTCACGCGACGCCAACCAGCGGCTCCACCGCCTGGAGGAGACCATCTCCCATTGCGAGAAAGAGATCCACACGCTCGTTGGTGTGGTATGCGCGAGCGGCAGCGACGCTTGTTGATGGGAGCGGAGGCCCTGCTGCTGGGACACGGTGGCATCCGGGCCGTCGCGCGGGCGGCCATGGTGAGCGAGACGACGGTCCGCAGTGGTGTGTTCGAGCTGGAGGCCGGCGAGGCCCCGCTGGGACGGGTGCGGCGGCCGGGCGGAGGCCGCAAACGGGTCGCGGACCTCGATGCGGGGCTGCGGCCCGCGCTGCTGGCGCTGGTCGAGCCGGACGAGAGGGGTGATCCGATGTCACCGCTGCGGTGGACGGTGAAGTCGACCCGCACCCTCGCGCGGGAGCTGACCCGGGCCGGGCACAAGGTCAGCGCCGATACCGTCGCCGATCTGCTGCGGGAGGAAGGCTTCAGCCTGCAGGCCAACGCCAAGACCCTGGAGGGCGGCCAGCACGCCGACCGCGATGCCCAGTTCCGCCATCTCAACGAGCAGGCGCGCGAGCACCGGGACGCCGGCCAGCCGGTGATCAGCGTGGACACCAAGAAGAAGGAACTCGTCGGAGATATCAAGAACAGCGGCCGGCAGTGGCGGCCTGCCGGTGAGCCGGCGCCGGTGCATATCCACGACTTCGCCGACCCGAGGCTGGGCAAGGCCATCCCGTACGGGATATACGACCTGGTGGCGAACACCGGCTGGGTCAACGTCGGCACCGATCACGACACCGCCGCGTTCGCAGTGGAATCGATCCGCCGCTGGTGGTCCGGCCAGGGCCGGGCCGCCTACCCGCAGGCGACACGACTGCTCTTCACCGCCGACGCGGGCGGCTCCAACGGCTACCGCACCCGGGCCTGGAAGCTCTAACTCGCCCGGCTCGCCGCCGAAACGCACCTGACCATCACGGTCTGCCATCTGCCGCCCGGCACATCGAAGTGGAACAAGATCGAGCACCGGCTCTTCTCCCACATCACCATGAACTGGCGCGGCCGCCCGCTGACCAGCCACGAAGTCATCGTCCAATCCATCGCCGCGACCACCACCCGCACCGGGCTGCACGTGACCGCCCAACTGGACACCAACACCTACCCGACCGGAGTCGCCATCGGCGACGCGGAGATGGCAGCCCTGCCACTGACCCGCCACGCCTTCCACGCAACCCGCCGTGTGCTCGCCGCCGCCGTGGTTCTCGCCGCCGCGGCTGCTGCCGTACCGCTGGTCGCCATGGCCGCACTCACGCCGAACGCCGGCACGCCGACCGTGGCCGCCGATGCAGCGGCTGCCGACGGCCGCTACTTCGGCACGGCGGTGGCCTCGGGCAAGCTCGGCAACTCGACGTACTCCACCCGAGGCGGAGGTGTGCGGGACGGATCCGCGACCGGATCCGTCCCGCACACCTCATGGGGCTGTCAGGGCCCTTCAGTCCCGGGCGGTGGTGTCAGCCGAGGCGCCACTGCTGGTTGCTGCCGCCGTTGCAGTCCCACAGTTCGACCGCCGCGCCGCTGGCGGTGGACGCGCCGGTCACGTCCAGGCACAGGCCCGACTGGACGCCGGTGATGGTGCCGTCGGAGTTGAGGTTCCATTGCTGGTTGGGTCTCCTTCGTGACGTACGGCCCGGCCGGCAGCAAGACGATCTACGTCGGCGTCGCCGACCGGTCCACCTCCCTGTACCGCTCCACCGACGGCGGCAGCACCTGGCAGGCCGTCTCCGGGCAGCCCACCGGCCAGATGCCGCAGCACGGCGTGCTCTCCGGTGACGGCTCGCTGTACCTGACCTACACCAACAACCTCGGCCCCAACGGCGTGACGGCGGGTTCGGTGTGGAAGTACACGCCGGCCGGCGGGGCGTGGAAGAACGTCTCCCCGTCCCAGGGAAGCTACGGGTTCTCCGGTCTGGCCGTCGACCCGCAGAGGCCGTCCACGGTGACGGTCACCACCCTCGACCGCTGGTGGCCCGAGGACGAGCTCTACCGGAGCACCGACGGCGGCGCGACCTGGAAGGCACTGGCCGCGAAATCGGTGCGGGACCCCTCCGCCGCCCCGTATGTCGGTACCGGCATCGGGCACTGGATGACCGCCCTGGCCATCGATCCCTTCGACTCCGGGCACGTGCTGTACGGCACCGGCAGCGGCATCTGGGGCAGCAAGGACGTCACCGCCACCGACAGCGGCGGCACCAGCCACTGGACCGTGGGGGCCCAGGGGCTGGAGGAGACCGCACTGGCGGACGCGATCGCCCCGCCCGGCGGCGCCACCCTCATCACCGCCATGGGCGACCAAGGCGGTTTCTGGTACGACTCCCTGACCAAGGTGCCCGCCGGACGGCTGAACAGCCCGACGATGACCAACAGCACCGACATCGACTTCGCCCAGTCCAACCCCTCGATGACGGTCCGGGTCGGCCATGGCGGCGAACAGGACGGCGCCTACTCCACCGACGGCGGCCGCAACTGGAACGGCTTCAAAGCAGAGCCGGTCGGCAGCGCCGACAGCGGCCACATCGCGCTCGCGGCGGACGGCTCCACCATCGTCTGGACCGAGGCCGGCCAGGCCCCGTACCGCTCGACCGACAAGGGAGCGAATTGGTCGAAGGTCAGCGGCCTGGGCACCGACGCCGTGGTCGTCGCCGACCGCTCCTCGGCCAAGACCTTCTACTCACTGACCGGCGGCACCCTCTACGCCAGTACCGACGGCGGCGCGACCTTCACCGCCCGCGCCACCAACCTGCCCGCCGGCCGGCTCACGGCCGTCCCCGGCATCGCCGGGGACCTGTGGATCGCCGGCAGCGCCAAGGGGCTGCTGCACTCCACCGACGGCGGCCGCACCTTCACCACCATCACAACGGTGCAGTCCGCCTCCGCCCTCGGCTTCGGCAAGGCCAAGCCGGGCACCTCCTACCAGGCCCTGTACCTGATCGGCACCGTCAAGAACATCACCGGAGTCTTCCGCTCCACCGACAAGGGCGCCACCTGGCTCCGCATCAACGACGACGCCCACCAGTGGGGTAACTTCGCCGGCCTCGGCATCATCACCGGCGACCCCGACACCTACGCCCGCGTCTACGTCGGCACCAACGGACGCGGCCTCCAGTACGGCGACCCGTCCTGAGCCCGACGCCCGAGCGGGGCCGCAGCCACAACGGCCTGCGGCCCCGCATCGTCAAGGCGAGGTCCACGTAAGCCCTGAGCGTGGCCACCTCGGCGCGGTCGAGTGCGCCGTGCTCGACCGCGGCAACACGGGGTCAGCGCCTGCTCACGTCGGACCTCTGACAGCTTGTGAGCATGTACTTTGGCGGAAGGCCCATGGAGGTGCTCGAGGGGAAAGCGGGCTCTGTCAGCCCGCTTGGGCCGGGATCCGTAGGTTCACCTCGTAGCCGCCGTCGCCGGTGGGTCCTGAGTCGAGGGTGCCGTCCAGGAGTTCGGCGCGCTCCCTACGACCGATGAGGCCCCGGTGGGAGCCAGGGAGGGGCAGAGCGAGGCGGGTGGGGGTGTGTTCGTGACCGTCACGCCGTAGGCGTCGCCCTCGCGCCAGAGCCGTACGGCCGCCGGTGGCGCCGGATGCGTGTTGCGGACGTCGGTGAGGGCTTCCTGGACGGTGCGGTAGACGGCGCGCTGGGCGGGTGTGCTGATGTCCGCAGGGAGTTCGCCGGTGAGCTCGGTGTGGATGCCGCTGGTCGTGACGGTGTGCGGAGGTCGGCGAGAGTGGGCTGCGGGGTAAGTTCTCTGGCTCGCCCCCCGGAGGCCCTGAACAGCGTGACCATGTTCCGCAGTTCGTCGAGGGGGTCGACGCTGAGGGAGCGGATGGTGCTGACGCCCTCTTTGAAGTCACGGTCCGCGGCAGCCACTTGAGGGTCCCCGGCCTGTACGTTGATCAAGCTGACCTGGCGGGACACGACATCGTGCACTCGCGGGCGAGTTGGGCGCGTTCGCGCGCGAGCACGGCCTGGGAGTGCAGGAGGCGTTCGTGTTCGCGGCATCGTCCACCTTCCAGCGTCGAATGGGCCTCGCCACGCTCTGTGTACGCGAAGGCCGTCCCCAACCGAAGTCCGGCCGAGCCCAGCCCAACACCATGCTCGTCCGTGCATGCGCCTGCCGACCGGTCTTCGCGCCCCGTGCCCATAGCGTGCCCATAAGAGCGGACAACCACGGTCAACAGCGGTGCGATCCGACCCGCACGACCGCCCGAGCAGAAGCCATCTGCGCACGTCAGAGCGATACGGCCCGCCCAAGCGCCATCGCTTCCCAAGCTGAGAGCGCGAGTTCGATTCTCGTCACCCGCTCCAACACGAACTGACCGGTGGGAAGGCTGCGCACCTCAACCCCAACCACCAGGCCCTGCCTCATTGCCGTCTCCGGGGGCGCCACTCCTCGCGGTAGTCAGGGTGCTCGGCGTACGACTGCGCGAGGACGCGAAGGGCGTACGCAAGACCGGCAAGGCGCGAGTCGGCCGGATCCATCACCTTGAGGTCCTGGGTCAGCTTGTCAACCAGGTCGAGCATCGGCAGGTGGCTGTCGAGGAGGGCCTCACCACCGAAGGTGTGAGCGACGTGGGCATAGACGTGGTTGTCTTCCTCGTTGCGGGCGCGGAGGAACTCCAGAAGGTCGTCCATGGGCTCATCCTCGCGTGCCGTCTGCGTCGCCGGCCTGACGGGTTCTGTCCCCGCTGTGGCACCTCGCACGCTCGGTGCGGATCAGGTCGTCGAGGCCGGCGGCCACCTCGCGTTGCCGCTCCTCATCGGAGTGCTGACCGGATCAGCGCAGCCTTCCCGGAGGACTGGCCCGCGCGGACCGTCCTGTCCTTGAGGGCCGCGCCGGAACGGGTCGAGAGGCTGTGACCGGTGCGACGAAGATCGTAGAGGCGGAAGCCGTCCGGGAGACCGGCGACCGCGCGGGCCCGACGTCACTTCCGTCCGCAGGGCGTTCGTAGCGGCGTATCGCCTGGCCGGTGGCGCGGTCCAGGTGGGTGAGCCGGGCCAGGCCGCAGCGGGTCGGTACGCGGTGCATAGTGTCCGGGGTCAACCGCAGCGGGCCGGCGATGCGGGCCGGTACCCATCGGCGCGGGACGTGGACTTCGGTGATCCGGCGTTCGGCCCGGGCGGGGAAGCGGGGCGGGCTGAAGTGCGGCCGGCTGGAGCGGCCGGTCATGCCCGTCTCGCCGAACTGGCGTAACGCTCGGCGCATCGCCGGACCGTGGTCGGCGAGACCTGGAAGCGTTCTGCGGCCCGGCGGAGGGGCCAGCCGTCCTCGACCACGCAGCGGGCAGGCGCGGACGGCCGGTCTTTCCAGGACGACAACGACTTCGGCTCGGTCGTCCGCCTCCCTCGCAGCCGCGTACGCCTTCCCCAAGACCCCCGTCAGAACGCCGATTGCCGATGGTGCACACCCGCCGGCAACCTCGCACGCGGCGACAACGGCGACCGTGCGATGCGGCACATCCCCTCAAGGTCGGTAACTACCTGGCCTTGAGGGAACTTCACTGTGCCGTCGTGTGCTCTGCCGCCGTCGCCCCGTTCAGGGTCCGGCGGGCGACGAGCGCCGCGTTGAGGTGCTGCCAGTCGGCGGGCCGGCTGGGGTGGAGGCCGGTGAGGTGGGCGATGCGACGGATGCGATAGTCGACGGTGTTGGGGTGGACATGCAGGGTGGCGGCGGTGCTGCGGCGGTCGAGGTCGTGGAGGAGGTATGTCTCCAGCGTGCGGAGGAGTTCGGGTTTGCGGTCGAGCGGCTTCAGGAGCAGGGCGAGGCCGCTGAGCGCTTCGCTGGGGCGGCTGAGCTGGTAGTCGAGCAGTACGTCGGCCAGCCGGTACAGGCCGGGCCGCCGACCGGTGCGGCGGACCAGGTCCACGATTTCCGAGGTCTGGGTGACGGCGGAGGGAAGCGCGGAGGGGGCGGTGACGGCGGCTGCCGCGGTGATGGACGTACCGGTCGTGCGGGCCATGTGGTCGACCAGTTCGCGCAGTTCGTCCCAGGGCGGCGGGGTGGTGGCGGGCATGAGCGCGGTGCCGCCTGTCGGGTCGAGGGCGGTGAGGCAGGTCTCGTCCGCGAAGTGGTCGAGTGCGGACTGCACGCGGCGGATCTTGCGGCGGGCCGCGATCCTGGCCCGCGGGCCGGGGCCGTTCTCGTCCTGGTGCCGGCTCAGGGACAGGCTCATCGCGACGTAGTGCGGCGCGAGGCGTAATCCGGTGCGCCGGGTGAGGTGCTCCAGGGGTTCTCCTGCCAGCAGGGCCGCCATCAAGGCGTTCCGGCCCACCTGCTCCTGGCTGTCGATGATCGTCCGGGCCTCCAGGTAGGCGGCGCTGACTATGGCGGTCAACTGCCTCTGGAAGAGCAGCAGATGGGTCAGGGTCTCCTGGAGGTCCGCCAGGTCGAGGGGGTCCGCCCTGCTGGTGATCTCGACCCAGCTCATCTCCGTTCCGATCTGGTAGGCGCTGAGGATGGCGTCCAGAGGCACGCCCTCGTCGGCCCGTTGGGCGGCGGAGTCGCGCTGCCGGGTGAGTTCGTCGGCCCGGGGCGGCGCGCGGCGCTCCAGAACGTCGGCGAACAGCCGCAGGCTTCGCTGGACGATGTCCGCGATGTCCCCGGCGACTTCTTCGGACGGCAGCTCGGCGTAGGCGGGCAGCTCGGACAGCAATCGCTCCAGCACGCGCTTCGTGAGGTTCGGAACGCGGGCCCGCAGATGGGCGCCGACCGGCCGTCCGCCGATGGACAGAGGTGTGCCGCCACGGTCCCGTTCCTTGTTATGCGTCACAACGTCCCCAGGAGAACTCTGCGTTACCGGCCAGTTAAAGGCCGCCTCTTGCGTCTGCATGATGACCGGCGACACATTCCCCGGCATCTGGGAGCCGTTGTGAACTCTAGGTCGAACGCAGGCGTTTGGCACCTCGTCAAGTGCGGCATCGGGGCCGCCGCGGCCATGGGCATGATGGTGGGCGTGAGCACCACGCCGGCCGCCGCCGAAAGCGGCGGGGAGCGGTATGTGGCGCTCGGCGACTCGATGGCCTCCGGCCCGCTCATCCCGGACGTCACCGGGCCGCTGGGCTGTGGCCGCTCCACGCACAACTACGCCCACTACCTGGCGCAGTCCCTGGGCGCCGCCCTGAAGGACGTCACCTGCAGCGGGGCGGCGACCGAGCACATGACCAAGTCCCAGAAGCTCTCCGTGCTGGGTGTGCCTGCGGGAGAGGCACCGCCGCAGTTCGACGCGCTCGCCTCCGACACCACGCTGGTCACCCTCACCGTGGGCGGGAACGATGCCGGCCTCGTCGGCGTCGGCCAGAGCTGCGTCCGGCTGGACCCGACCGCAACACCGTGCAAGGAGTCCTACGTCAAGGACGGGGTGGACCAGGAGGCCCAGCGCATCGACGCGTTCGGCCCGAAACTCGCGGCCGTGCTCGACGGCATCCACCAGCGTTCCCCGAAGGCCCGGGTCCTGGTCACCGGGTACGGCGAGTACATCAAGTCCGGTGGCTGCTGGCCCCTGGTGCCCGTGCTGCCCGAGGACGCGGACTGGCTGCAGGGCAGCGTCGACCACATGAACCGCGTGATCGCCGACCAGGCGGCCGCGCACGGCGCCACCTACGTCGACGTCCGCACTCCCAGCGCGGGGCACGACACCTGCCAGGCTCCCGCGGACAAGTGGATAGAAGGCTTCGTCCCCACCGACCTCGCGGCACCGCTGCACCCCAACCGGCGCGGCGAGGAGAACTACGCGCGGATCATCGGCCAGGTCCTGTCGGCGGGGGCGTGAGATGGCTGCCGACCGGCCCCGTACGGCGTCCGCCGCGCTGCTCGTACTGCTCTTGGTGCTCGCCCCGTTCGGATCCGGCACGTCGGCCGCGTACGCCTGGTCGGCAGGGGACGGCGGCCGGTCCGGGGGCGCCGCGCCGAGCGGGGACGCCGCGCCGAGCGGGGACGCGCCCGCCCGCGGCGACTGCGACCCGATCACGCCGGCCCCCTGTCTGCTGCCCTTCCCCAACGACTGGTACACCAGGGCCGACCCCACCACGCCCACCCGCCGCCGGGTCGCGTTCGCGGCACAGGCCATGCCCGCCAATGTGCTCGGCGACCGGGCCGATCCGACGGCCTGGAACCGCGCCGACGGCTTCTCGCCCGGCTCCGCCCTCCTCGTCCACTTCCCCGGCCTGGACCTGGCGTCCACCGGGGCCGCACCGATCACGGACATCGGCCGCTCCCTGGACGACGACGCCCCGATCGTCATCGTGGACACGGCCACCGGTCAGCGGTGGCCGTACTGGGCCGAACTGGACGCGAACGCCCGCAGCGCCGACCGGCAGGCCCTGATCGTCCACCCGGCGCGGAACTTCACCGACGGCCACCACTACGCCGTCGCGCTGCGCGGTCTGAAGGACTCGGCCGGCAGGCCGCTGCCGGTACCGGCGGCCTTCACCCGGCTCGCCGGGCCCGCACTGCCGCACGACGACCCGCTGTACGCCCGCCAGCACGCCCTCAGACCGGTACTGAAGGCCCTGCGGCACGCGGGTGTGGGCAGCGTCGGCCTCGATCTCGCCTGGGACTTCACCGTCGCCTCGACAAAAAGCCTCACCGGCGACCTCCTCGCCATCCGGGACGACGCCTTCCGTCAGCTGGGCGGCGCACCACCCGCCTACACCGTCACCCAGGTGAAGGACTTCACCCGGGAGCAGGATCCGCGCATAGCCCGGGAGGTGCACGGAGAGGTCACCGTCCCCAGCTATCTGAGCGCTCCCGGTGGCCCACCCGGCTCGTTGCTCAACCGAGCTGCCGACGGGACGCCCAGCCAGCAGCCCGGAAACGTCCAGAAGGCGGCCTTCCGGTGCGAGATCCCACGCAGCGCACTCGACCGCCCGTCACGGCCCGCGCTGTACGGACACGGGCTGTTCGGCAGCCGCTCAGAGGTGGGGGCGGGCAACGTCAAGGCGATGGCGGACGAGCACGACATCACCTTCTGCGCCACCGACTGGATCGGTATGGCCGGGGAGGACGTGCCCACCGCCGTGGCCGCCATGCTCGACCTCGGCCGCTTCCCGGCGCTGCCCGAACGCACCCAGCAGGGCATGCTGAACGCCTTCCTCGTCGGCCGGGCCCTCGTCCACAGCCGGGGATTCGCCGATGACCCGGCGTTCCGCTCCGCCGACGGCAGGCCGCTGATCGACACCGCCCAGGGCCTGGTCTACGACGGCAACAGCCAGGGCGGCATCCTCGGGGGTGCGCTCGTCGCCGCCTCCCCCGACATCCGCCGCGGCGTGCTGGGGGTCACCGGCATGAACTACAGCCTGCTCCTCAACCGCAGCGCCGACTTCGGCCCCTTCCAGACCGTGCTGGACCTGGCCTACCCGGACAAGATCGACCAGCAGCTGTACCTGGCCCTCGCCCAGATGGTCTGGGACCACGGGGAGACCGACGGCTACGCAGGCCATCTCACCCGCGATCCGCTGCCCGGCACCCCCCGGCACCAGGTGCTGATGCACATCGCGTACGGCGATCACCAGGTGGCGAACATCGCGGCCGAGGTGGAGGCCCGTACGCTCGGCGTGCGGCTCGTCACGCCCGCGCTGGCAGCGGGCCGCAGCCCGGACCGGGTCCCGTACTGGGGCATCCGGCCGGCCGGAGAGCTGCCCTACCGCGGGTCGGCCATGGTGGTGTGGGACAGCGGAACACCGTCGCCGCCCACCGGCAACACCCCGCCCACCGAACCGGCCTACGGCCACGACCCCCACTCCGATCCGCGCAACTCACCCGCCGCACGGCGCCAGAAGGCCGCCTTCCTCGACAGCGGCGAGGTCGTCGACGTCTGCGCCGGCGCCCCGTGCACCGCCGTCCCCGCCTCCTGAACGACACCCGCCGATCTGCGCAGCGTGCCGGGTCCCGCAAGCGGCTTTAGCTTGATGGTCCCGGGTCGTTCCAGCAACGGGTACCGCGACTGCTGCTGGTCGACCATCGATCGGGTCCTCGTCATCCGCTCGCTGCTGGAGTCCGGACCGCCCGTGCGGTTGGTCAAGGAGGTCCTGCCTCGCCGCACGGACGGTTCCGGTGGTGTCGGCACGGTCGTGGTGTGTGCGGAGTTCCTGTCGGTGCCGCCGGGGTCGACTTCGCGGACGTCATGCAGGCCCATGGAACCTACGCAGGAGGAACACAGGCGCCCTACGCGGCGGGCTTCGAAACGGCCGGCGAGATCGTTGCCGTTGGTCCGGAGGTCGCCAACCCACTTGAGGTTGGCACCCACGTCGTCGGAGCCGGACCGGGCGACTTCGCGCAGTACATGACGATGTCGGCCGCGGAGGTGCTTGCCGTCCCAGCCTGGCCGCCACCACATCCTTCACCGGACGCATCGTCGTGTTCGGTGCCGCCTCCGGCAACGCCAGCCTGACCACACACGACCTGGTTCTCACCCATCCCGTGCAAGTCAAGGGCCTGCACATCGGCGCGCCGGCAACCGCGGCCCCGTCCATCTACGGCGAACTGCTCGCCGAGATCAACACGCTCATGGCCTCCGGCGTGCACTTGCCCGGCACTCCCCAGGTCCATCCCCCGGCAGAGGGACCGGCCGTGCTGCGCACACGGACGGGTGTGGTTCTACTGCCGCCACTTCGGGCTGAGTGCGATGGTGCGGAGCTGCCCCATGGTCAGCGCCGGGGTGGTACGGGTCGCGGCGGTGTGCTGGGTGCCGGAGTTGAAGGCACTGATCACCACCCGCAAGCCGTCGGGGCGCATGGTGTCGACGGTCCACATCACGACTCCGGCACCGCCCTTCTCCCCGGGCCCCTGCCGCTCGGCGACCTTGGTGCCGTCGGAAAGGGTCTCGGAGCCCGATCCGTAGAGCTGGTGCACCACGTCGCGGTCGGCGTTCATGCCGGGCTGCACGTTGACCTGGACCAGGCTCTCGCCCTTCCCGTCGTCGACGACGAGGTAAGTGAACTGGCCGTCGTCGTCGCTGCCGTGGGACGCGACCTTCAGGCCCTTCGGCATCAGACCGGTGAGGGTCTGCCTGATCGCTGCGCCGCCCCCGTCCTGCGGAATGGGCGCTTCCTGCGTTTGCCTCGGGTCCTGGGGGATGGCGTCAATGAGTCCGCGCCATTCCTTCGCCGCCGCGACCCTCTTCAACTCGCCGGACCCCAGGGGCGGTTCAGCGCGGCTGATCGGCGCGTCCTTCTCTGCGGCGGCGTTCCACTCGCTCACCGAGACGTGCTGCCCCGTCGGGGTGACCAGGTTCGCGGTCCACAGTTTGGTGTCCACTCGCCGGTCCGGATACTCGTATCCCTTCAGGATGGTGACGACCGACGCGTCGGGCAGCCGGGTGGTCACACAACTGTCGTAGGGGATGTAGGCCTTGTCCGGACACCGGACGGCCTGGCGTGCGTCATAGCCGCCCGGCCTGACCCGGCTCAGGGAGACGCTGAGGGCCGCGGCACCCTTGCCGTCGTCGTAGACGAGCTGCGCGTACGGGAAACCCCGTGGTTCCTCTTGGGTGCCCCGCCCCGTCGCCTCGCTGAACTTGCCCTTCGGCAGCAGCCTTTCGAGCGTCCGGATCATCTCCTCACCGGTGACGGGGGCGGAGGAGGAGGCGGAGGCAGAGGAGGAGCCGGCCGGGTGCGGGGCGGCGGCCACGGAAGCCGGCCGCGGGTCGGACGACGACCCGCTCCAGGGCATCAGCAACGCCCCGCCCACCCCGGCGAGCGCGACGCCGGCCACGCCGCCCACGATGGCGGCCCGGCGTCGCAGGCGAAGCCGTCGACCGCGGGCCGTCCCGGCCGCGGCGAGCGCGGCCCCGTCGGTGTCGAAGGTGCTGCCTGCCTGGTGCAGGGCGGCAGAGAGCCGGTCCTCGAAGGGCTCACTGTGCTGATCGACGGGCATGACACATCACCGTTTCTGCTGGGTCGAGAAAAGCAAAGCCAGAGGTTGAGGAGCGGCTGAGGCGAGAGATCCGGGTGAGGCGAGAGATCGGAGAGCCGAGACCGGTCGGCCCGTGACTGCTCACGGTCAGGGGTGGGCGTACTGCCCGACGTCCTCGCCGAGCAGCTCACGCAGCCGTGCGAGGGCGCGGACGCACCGGGTACGGACCGCGGCCGAGCTCATGTTCAGCGCGCCCGCGGTCTCCTGGACCGACCGGTCCTCCCAGTAGCGCAGCACGATGACGGACCGGTCCTTGGCGGGCAACCGCGCGAGCGCGTCCAGGAGGGTCAGCCGCAATGAAGGGTCAGAGGTGACGGCGGCCAGGTCGGGAAGTACGTCCCCTGCGCGCTCGCCGCTGCTGCGCCGCCGCTGGTGGGTGAGAAAGACCCGGGTGAGGACGGTCTGCGCGTACGCGGCGGGATTGCCGGCACGGGAGATCCGTCCCCAGCGGACATAGATCCGCCCGAGTGCCTCCTGCACCAGATCCTCCGCAAGATGTGTGTCACCGGCGGTGAGCAGACATGCAGATCGGTACAGATGTCCGGACCGCGCCGCCACGAACTGCGCATAGTCCTCAGCGCGGCCCTGTCTCATCTGCCTGCTCCTCCTGGGTCCGGTGAACGCCGCGGTGTGCTGCCGCCCTCACCTCATTGATGCGGTGAGGGGCAGGAAATGTTTCATGGGACGGATCGGAGTCCGGTGGGAATGCGGATACAGCCGGTGAAACCGGCCGCTACGCACAGCCAGGGTGCGGTGGGGCGCAAGGGCCGACCGAGGTGGGACTCCAGGGGAGCGGTGCGGCAGTGAGGTACAGCAACCACGGCGACCGGCCCCGGCCGGCAGCGTCCCGGAAGGG
Source organism: Streptomyces sp. PSU-S4-23 (assembly GCF_055632315.1). Classification (NCBI taxonomy): domain Bacteria; kingdom Bacillati; phylum Actinomycetota; class Actinomycetes; order Kitasatosporales; family Streptomycetaceae; genus Streptomyces; species Streptomyces sp. PSU-S4-23. The sequence goes on from NZ_JBVMUU010000002.1 coordinate 4,197,073, forward strand.
CCGCTGTCCGACCCGTAGGACCATCACTGGCCGCTTCCGTACGGGGCTACGGGTCCGGACGGAGCTGGCGTCATCCATGCCGCACGCCGCACCGACACCAGCCCCTCCCTGTGCGCGCCGGTCAGCGCCGCAGTGGACGGGGCCAGCGGTTGCACCCCCGTCGGCAGCGTGCAGCGGATCGCGGGCGGGAAGGACCACTCCGCGATCCTCACCTTGGTGTCGTACCACTCAGCGGATGCCGCTCGGGTGATCAACGAGCTGCGCACGGCCTTGAAGTCGTGCAAGGGGTACACGGCAGGCCCCATGAAGGCGACCTACGAAGACGTCGAAGCCACTGACGACGCACCGCAGGGCGACGACGGGGTCGCGTTCCGGCTCCGGTTGACCATGGAACCCGGTGAGGGCGGCCTGAAGCTCCCCGTCAGCGCGATTGCCGTACGTCACGGTTCCACGCTGGCGATCTACAAGGCGGTTTCCGACACTCCAGGAACGTCGGCGAGCGTTCCGAGCGATCTCCTCGACGCCCGGTCGAAAGTGCTGGACGCCGCCGTTCATGCCGCTCCGTAGGCGTGCCCCGTCCAAGTCCCTCGGCGGGGAACCACGGGAGATGCCGGTAGGTCCGCCAACTACGTTGTCGGACAAAGCGACTTTAGCAGTGGTGCTGCGGCCCTACGGGCCGCTGAGGCGAGGATGCCCTACACCTCCACCCTGAAGGGTGGAGCACTGGGCAAGTGTGCGGTAGCAGGAGGGTGACGAGGGCGTCTTCGGAGACAGCCGACTTGACCCGGTCGTGCTCCGGGCACGGCGCCTGCCGGGAGGTTCACAGGGAAAACTCGTCGTGCAGGTCGGCCGCGAGTTCGTCACACAGTCGTGCCGCTCCCTCGGGGTCCAGGTGCGCGGAGACGAGGGCGCCCATCACGGCCGACGTCAGGGCACGGGCCCGGCGTTCGCAGTCCGTGCCCTGCGCCCGCCCGGTCGCTGCGGCGGCCGTGGCTGCGCCGCGCAGGGCGTTGGCAAGGGCGGCGGTGACGCGGTCGCGGTAGGCGAGCCCGGCGGCCCGGGCCTCGGGGTCGCGGGCCCCCAGCTCGGTCATGGTGTTCACGATGAGGCAGCCGCGCACAGCCAGTTCCGGGTCGCCCCGCAGAGTGGAGGCAAGCGTCGCGAAGTAGCCGCGCAGCTCCGGCAGCCCGGCACCCGGCGCCTCCAGCGCCGCAAGCACCGGAGTGACATGCCGGTCCCGGTAGCGCTCCAACGCGGCGTCGAACAGCTTCCGTTTGCTTCCGAACGCCTGGTAGAGGCTGGAGCGGTTGAGCCCGGTGCCGGCTTCCAGGTCACCGATGGAGGTGCCCTCGTAGCCCCGCGCCCAGAAGGTGTCCTTCGCGGCGTCGACGGCCGCCTCGAACTCGAACGTGCGGGGTCGCGCCATGAGGAACCTCCTTGACAGTTTTGAACCAGTCGTTTCATTATGGCACGGAACCATATTGGAACGACTAGTGCAGAACGGCATGTGCGAATGTCACACACCCTCCGGCTGGCCGATCACCGCGCCCGCCTGCAGTACCTGGACACCCCTGGCGGACGGATCGCCTACCTCGACCAGGGCCCACGCGACGGCGCTCCCGTCGTGCTGGTCCACGGAATGCCCACCTCGTCCTGGCTCTACCGTCGTGTGGCTCACCAGCTGGCCACGGCCGGCGTCCGGGCCATCGCCCCGGACCTGCTCGGTTTCGGGGCCTCCGACAAGCCCCGCGACCGCCGCGAGTACGGGGCAGGACGCCAGGCCCGCCGCCTGGTCGCCCTGCTCGACCACCTGGGCCTGCGCGAGGCCGCCTTCGTCGGCCACGACCTCGGCGGCCCGTGGGTCTTCGAGGTCGCCGACCAGGCGCCGCGGCGGATCAACGGCCTGGTCGTCCTCAACACCTCCGCCTACGCGGAGCTGATGCAGCCGCCCCGGGAGGCCCGCATCGTGGGCGGACCGCTCGGCCCGCTGATGCTGCACGCGATGGGATCCCGCCCCGGCAAGTCCCTGATCCACAAGTTCTTCGCCGACTTCACCCACACGGGCAAGGCGCTCGACCGGGACATCACGACGGGGCACTGGCTCCCACTGCATGAGGGAGGAATCCACGCGTTCCGCGCCTTCGCCGTCGAACTCGACGCCGCAATGGGCGAGTTCTCCCGCTACGCCGACGCCCTGCGCCGTCTGCACGTCCCCGCGACGGTGATCTGGGGAACCGAGGATCCCGTGCTGCGTGCCGAGAAGCTGGTGCCGCGCTTTGCCGCCGACCTCCGCATCCCCGACAAGGACATCCACCTGCTCGACCAGGCGAGCCACTTCCTGCAGGAGGACCGTCCGGACGATGTCGCCGCGCTCATCGCCGCCTTCGTCCACGAGCAGGTGCCCCGGACCGCCGACCGCTGACCGTCCCCGTCACAGCGTCAGCCCCAGGGCGGGGACCGGCAACGGGTACGGGTACGGGTTCGCTCCTTGGTGTCGCGGGACCGCTGGAGGTCCGGTCCGGTCCTGAGTCATTGCATCCGCTGGAACCGGGCCGCCCCGATCACTGCGGGATGCGGCCCATCTCCGCGGTGAAGAGCACGGGGTCGCTGTCGAAGCCCCGGATCATCGCGTGCAGTTCCCACGCTCCGGCCGCGTTCCTGGTGAACTCGGCGACCGTCGCGGCCGTGGCGTCGGCGACCCCGGCGAAGTCGTCCGCCAGCAGTTGCCGGTACCCCTCGACGACGACCACCCCCGCGTCGGAAACGTCACCGAAGGTACGGGGGCCGCCGTCCTGGTGGATGGCCACCCCGACCACCACCCGCCCGTAGACGGACGACAGCCGCTCGAACTCCAGCACCATGACCTCGACGAACCCGAAGCCCATACCGGTCCGGCTGTGCCGGATCATGTTGATGGTGCCGTCCGGTGACCGGCTGTCGTAGTGCACGACATACGCCGGCCGCCCGTGGGGATCGTCCGCCGGATACGTCGCCGCGATGATGTCGAGGTGCCGAGGCGGCTCCCCGTACGGACTCGGATCCCACCTAAGCCGCACCTCGACCTTACCCAGCCCCTGGCCCCCACCGCTCACCTTGCCGCTCCCTCTCAGGACCACCGCGAGACCTTCTTGCTCACATGGCCAAGTATGTTCCCCCGACGGGACTTCGACGCCTCCGCAGGAGGCAGGAGTCTCGCCCCGGGACGCCGATCACACGCTTCCGCTCCGCGCAGTGACCGGTTTGGCCCGTCGATGGCATGCCTGCTGCCCGGTGACACTTCCCCCGGGCCAGGGCCCGTCACCGTGCTGCCGGGCCTCACCTGCAGCCTTGAAGATCACGGTGCTCCGAGCCGGCGACCTCCCTCTGCGGAACGGTTCTCCTGCCACCGCCGCAGTGCCGTTCGCACGGCCTCTTCGTCTTCGACAGCGTGGGCTCCGGATGCGCCTGCGGCGCCGAGGATCACCTCACCGTCGGTGTCGGTGTCGGTGTCGGTGTCGGTGTCGGTGTCGGTGTCGGTGTCGGTGTCGGTGTCGGTGTCGGTGTCGGTGTCGGTGTCGGTGTCGGTGTCGGTGACGAGTATCCCGCCGGCCCACGGAACGAAGTCACCGCCGTAGAGGTGCTGGATACCGTCGACGATCCCACCGGCAGGTCGATCGAGCCGGAGGGCTTCAGGGCGAGCAACGCGGTGCGCGCCTTGGCCACAGCGATTCGGCTGGTCATGGGCATACCGCCATCGGCTCGCCGCAGCGCGATCACCTCTCCGGCGAGATCGACGACGGCCACCGCCAGCGGAGGGAACCCTCGCTCCGCACCGACCGCCAACGCGGCTTGGACCAACCAGTCCGCCTCGGCCGACTTCAGCCCGGGAAGGCGTGGAGTACCAGACATGCAAGGGAAGTTATCAGTCGGCCCCAGGGCACAGCAGCGAACAACCGTGGGCGTCGGCGGACTCCCAGCGCGGTCTGGTCTTCCGGTGGTACGGCCTCTGGGCGGGCAGGAGTGCCAGGGCGGGCCGCGCGTCGGCCGGCTGCCGGCGCGGGTGGGGTACAGGCCGTACCGGCTTCCTGCAGTGCCGGGCTCAGGCCGTCGGGTCCGGGCGGCCGCCACGGCGCAGTGCGCGGGCGCACCAGCCGATGATCAGCGCGTTGACCAGCGCCCCGAGGACGACGGCCGCGACGAACAGCACGGCGCCGCCCGGGAGTACGAGCAGCACGAGGCTGGCCGGGGCGGTGGCGAGGAGGGGGATGACGCCCGCCATGGACTCGCCCGAGCCGTCGCCCGCGGTCACCACGAGCGCCCACCCGAGCAGGACGGCGCAGACCACGAGGTAGACGAGGCCGACGACGCCGACGGCCTCGCGCAGCCGGCGCGGGACGGATCGGCCGGAAGCGGTACCGGTCACGGGGATGGGCTCCTTGGTCGCATCGCGGTGGTCAGAGGTGGGGGCCGGGCGGGTTCGGGCGGGCGAGGCCGAGGTCGTAGGCGAGGATCGTCGCCTGTACGCGGTCGCGCAGGCCGAGTTTGCGGAGCAGGGCGTTCACATGGGACTTCACGGTGCCTACGGTGATGCCGAGTTGCCCGGCGATCTCCGCGTTGGTGAGGCCGGACGCGACCAGGGTGAGGACGGTGCGCTGGCTGCCGGTCAGGCTGTCCAGCTCGGGGAGGCTTCCGGCCGGGACCGCGGCGCCGGGTCCGGACGCGTAGTGGCCGATGAGGCGGCGGGTCGCGGACGGGGCGAGCACGCTCTCGCCGGCCGCCACCACCCGGATGCCCTGGAGCAGTTCGGAGGGGCGGACGTCCTTGAGGAGGAAGCCCGAGGCGCCGGCGCGCAGCGCGTCGAAGACGTACGCGTCGAGGTCGAAGGTGGTCAGGACGAGGACACGGGGCGCGTCCTGGCGCCCGGTGATGATGCGGGTGGCGGCGATGCCGTCCAGTTCGGGCATGCGTACGTCCATGACGACCACGTCCGGCGCCAGCTCTTCGGCGAGCCGTACCGCGGCGGCGCCGTCGGCGGCCTCGCCGACGACCGTCATGTCCTCCTCGGCGTCGATCACGGCGGCGAACCCCGCCCGCACGATGCCCTGGTCGTCGACGACCAGCACCTTGAGGCTCATCGTTTCCTCTCGTCGTGGTCCGGCGCGGCCGCGAGGGGCAGCCGGAGGCGGACCGTGCCCTGCGGGCCGGTGGTCAGGGTGCCGCCGAGTGCCGAGACCCGCGTGGTCAGCCGCTGCCGTACGGCGGGGTTGGCGGCGCGGGGCACCCCGGTGGCCGTGAGCGTCAACGTAGCGTCGTCCGCGTCGAGTTCGAGCACCGCCAGCCCCTCGCCGCCGGCCGTGAGCACCGTCTCGGCGGCGTGGTAGGCGGCCAGGTCGACGGCGGTGGGCAGTCGTTCCGGTACCCGGTCGGTCAGCCGTATCTCGATGTCGCGGCCCGTGGCACGGAGTTGGTGGGCGAGCAGGTCGAGCGCCTGGAGGGTGGGCTGCGGACGCAGTTCGGGCCCTGCCGCCCCCTCCCGGACCGTGTCGAGCAGGGCGCGCATCGCGGCCAGGGCCTCGCGGGCGCGTTCGGCGGTCGCGCCGAGCCGGCCCGCCTCCGCCTCCGCGATCATGTCGGCGGTGCGTGAGAGGACCGTGGTCTCCAGTCCGGCGGCGATCCTGCGGCGCTCGGCCCACGCGTCCCGGACGGCCTCCTCGGCCCAGGCGGCGAGGCGTTCGTTCTGGGTGCCCCGGGCGGCCCGGTCACGCCGCCCGCGCAGGGCTCCGGCCCAGCGGGCCGCGCCGACCGCCAGGGATGCCGCGGCCGTCGTCCCCGCGACGACCGCCCAGACGGGGACCGTCGTGCCCCGGTTCAGGACGGCTGCCGTCGCGGCCGCCGCGTGCGCCGCCACGGCGGCGGCCGAGAGAGCGGGCAAGGGAAGGGAAAGGGGAAGGGGGAGGGGGAGGGGGAGGGGGAGGGGGAGGGGGAGGCGCGGGCGCGCGGCGGAAGCAGACGGGCCTGCGGCGGTGCGGCGCGGCAGGGGCGGGCGCGGGCGGCCCTCGGCGGGGGACGGACCGGCTGCCGCACGGGCCGCTTCCGCCGCAAGCGCCACGCAGGTGGCCGCCAGGCTCAGCGCGGGGGGCAGCGCCACCGGACCGGTGTAGTCGCCCATAGCCATCGCCACCGGCCAGAGCAGGGCCAGGCCGAACAGGACTCCCTGGCCCGCGCGGGGCGCACGGCGCAGCCACAGCAGTGCGACCGCCTGTGCCGCGGCCAGCAGCGCGAAGAGCACACCCGCGGACACCCGCGTACCGCTCGACGCGTCCTGCGCCCGGATGACCAGCGCCGGGAGCAGCGGCTGTACGACCAGGCCGACAGCGGCGGTCAGCTGCGCCAGGCGGTAGCTCCGCGGAACGGACCGCTCCACCGGGGCGGCGGTCCGGCCGGGCAGGACCGCGCGCACCTCCCACCCGCCGTCGGCCGTCGGGCCGGTGACGAGGGTGCCGCCCGCCTCCCGTGCCCGCGACCTCAGAAAGCCCTGGCCGCGACCGCCGCCGAGCCCGGCACCGTGCGCCGTCGCACCGGTCGGCGGTGCCGCGCTCGTGACCACGACGTCGGTGCCCGTGTCGCCGTACCGGACCCGCACCCTCGTGTGCGCACCGGGGGCGTGCCGTGCCACGTTGGTCAGCGCCTCCCGCACGATGCCGTACACCGCGTCCGCGACGGCGCCGTCCGGCAGGGGGTCCACCGCGCAGTCCACCTGCTGGTCCAGTCGCCGGAACCCCGCGACCAGGTCCAGCAGCCGTTCCCGTGGTGACGGCACATCCTCGCGGGAGGGAGCCGGCGCCCGTACCGCGCCGAGCGCGCGGGTGACCTCGCGGCCGGTCTCGACCGCGAACTCCAGTGCCTCCTCGGCCAGTTCGGGACGACGTTCACGCAGCCCGAGGGCCGCCCCCACCGTGACCACCACGGCCGTCAGATGGTGGGCGCTGACGTCGTGCAACTCCCTTTCCATCCGGCGTCGTTCGGCTTCCGGAAGCCGATGGCGCTCGGACTCGGCCCGCTTCAGCAGCCGTTCGGCCGCCTGCCGCGCGCGACGGGTCCGCCGTACGAGGAGGCCGGCGCCGCACGCGGCGGCGTACAGCACCGCGGTCAGCACGAGGTCGAGTCCGTCGCGGTCGCTGAGCCCGTGCAGGCTGATGCCCTGAAGGAGCTGCCAGGCGGCGAGCGCCACCGCACACAGCACGGCGGTGAAGGCGTCGCGTTCGGTCGCCACGGTGAACAGGGCCAGTGCGACACCCGCGGTGCCGAGTACGGCCATCGCCCCGGCGGGCAACGGCCCCGCGCCCAGCGCACAGGCGGCGGCAACCACGACGAGGGTGGCCACCGGGCGGATACGGCGGAGCGCGAGCGCGGCCGTCACCACGCCGGCGACCAGGGCCGCCACGAGACCGGCGGACGCGGGCGGAACGGCCCCGCGCACCAGCGCCGCCCCGGGCCACACCACGGCCTGGGCGCAGAGCAGCAGGACCGGGAGAAGCCGGTCGTCGGTTCGCTTCATGGCGGATCAAGGCTATGGCCGCAGGTGAGCGGCCCGGCTCCGGCTGGAGGCGGATTCCGGTCTCTTACCTGGGTTGCAGAGTCTCTGCCCGCGGTTCGACGCGCCGATCGTCCCGCAGCGCGAGGACCGCGCCGCGCCCCCGGCCCTAGGCTCGATCACATCGAGAACGCGGTCGGCCACCGCTTCTCCAGCGCTTCTGCCAGCGGTTCTGCCGGCTGTGCTGCAGCGGTTCTGTCACGCGTTTCCGCGTATCCGACTCTCCGACGAACTCAGGGGGATCTCCCATGTCCAAGCGCATTCTCTTCTTCTCGCTCATCGGTGCCGTCGCCCTCGGCGGAGTGACCGCAGGGGGCCTCGCCCTGGCCTCGACCCCCACGAAGCCGACCCTGGACAACGAGTCGGCGACCTACGTGGCTCCGTCCACCGACAACGCGGGCTCGTTCACCTTCACCGCGGACGTCAGTGACGACTCGGGTGTCCGGGGCCTCAAGGTCCTTGTCTGGCCTGCGAGTTCGAAGCTCAACCCGACCGAGGCGGAGCTTCGCCCGGCGGAGAGCGCCATGTGCCGGCGCACCTCGGACGAGACCAGCCGCTGCACCTACACGCTGAAGGCCACGCAGCGGGAGGCCGCTGAACTGACCAAGGGCACCTGGTACGTCTCCGCGCTGGCGACGGCCGGGGACGGGGACACGACGTTCGTGTCCCGCGCCGCCGGCTTCGAGGTCACACGCTGACCCACCGGTCCGGCCCCCTCCGGCCGGACCCGGGGGTTCTGGGCCGGCGGGGTGGCGATCCGCACCGGCATCCGGTGCTGACCTGGTCGGTCCGCTGAGCGTGTGCGGCCCCGGACCGGCCGGTGCGCGCGGCCCCCGGCGTGTCCCGAGGACTCGCCGGGGGCCGCGCGGCGGTGGTCGGTCGTCAGCCGAAGAGGTTGTACTGCTGCCAGCCGGTGCCGATCGTCACCGGGTTGCCGAAGATGGCGGACGTGGCCTTGCCCGTGCCCGGGTACAGGTAGAGCCTGCCGGCCGGGGTGCGGGCGACGAGGTCGGCCCTGCCGTCCCCGGTGATGTCGCCGACGGTGTCGAACGCGTTGAACTGGCCCCACGTACGGACGTGGATCCGGGCTCCGAACGCCCCCGAACCGGGCTTGCCGGTGCCCGGGTAGAGGTAGACGTAGGAGTTGCTGCTGCTGCGGGCGATCAGGTCGGCCTTGCCGTCGCCGGTGAGGTCGCCGTGGCCGAGCAGCCGGTTGTACTGGTTCCAGCCGCTGCCGACCGCGGCCGGCGAACCGAAGGTGCCGTCGCCCCTGCCCGGGTAGACGTAGAGCGTCCCGCTCGCCGTCACCGACAGCAGGTCGGGCAGGGCGTCGCCGGTGACGTCACCGGGTGCGACGATCTTCGTACGGGTGGACCAGTTGCCGAAGACCAGGGTGGTGGCCCAGCTGCCGCTCGCCGGGATGTAGTGCCGCCAGTAGACGGCGCCGGTGGAGGCGCGGCGGATGATCTGGTCCTGGTAGCCGTCCCGGTCGAGGTCGGTCTGCAGGACGGCGTTCTTGTCGCCGTAGGAGCCCCAGGAGATCCGCGCGGCGAACGACGTGCCCTTGGAGTCGTACTCGAAGCCGGTGTTGTCGGACGCGCGGCGCACGAACAGGTCGGCCCTGGCGTCGCCGCTCAGGTTGGTGTCGTCGATGCGCGGGTAGGTCGCGCCGACGTACGTGCTCACCTTCGTGAAGACGCTGTACGAGCCGGAGGCCACGCAGTCCTGGACGCCCCAGGAGACCACGCCGACGATCTTGCCGCCGACGATCAGCGGGCCGCCCGAGTCGCCGTTGCAGGCGGCGACGGTGCCGCTGTCCGAGCCGGTGGCCGGGGTGCCTGCGCAGACCATGTGGCCCGCGACGAAGTCGGTGGTGTAGGTGCTGGAGCAGGTCGCGTCCGAGACCATGGGGAGGGTCGCGGTGCGCAGCGTCTGCGAGATGTCGCCGCTGGTGGAGCTGGTGCGGCCCCAGCCGTACAGGGTGGCCTTGGTACCCGCACGGTAGGAAGAGGTGTCGTTCGACGTGGTGATGTCGACGGGCTTGGCGCGGACCGGGTTCGGCAGCGTCAGGACCGCGATGTCGTTGTCGATCGTGGTCATGCTGAACGACGGGTGGTTCCACTGCCGCCATACGCCGGAGACGGTGCCTCCGTGCAGGTCGACCGAGCCGTCGCTGTTGTCGGTCGGCAGCTGGTCGGTGCCGGTGATGACGGCGCCGTTGGCGTGCCAGTCGTAGCCCTTGACGCAGTGCGCGGCGGTGAGGATCTTCGTCGGGGACACGACCGAGCCGCCGCAGAAGAAGCCGGTGTCGTCCGAGGTGTCGCTGGTGCCCTTGTCGTCGTAGTACCAGAGCTGCGCCATCCACGGAGCCGTGGTGATCGTGGTCTCCGTACCACCGACGATCTTCGGGTCGACGGTGGACGTCGAGGGGGAGGCCGAGGACGTGGCGGCCGCCGTCGCAGCGGTCGCGGACGGCTTGGAGCGCGTCTTCGAGGCGTGGCCGGTCCGCAGTGCGCCCTTCACACGGGCCGTCAGCTCGGCCTGTGAGGGGACCGCGGCCTTCGCCGGGGTGGGAGCGGGGGAAGCATGGGCGGGCGCCGAAGAAAGGGCGCCGGCAAGAGCGGCGGCAAGCGCCACGGCTGCGGGAACGGTTCTCCGCGCCCGTCGCCTGCGTCTTTCGCCCCCGTTGGCCCTGTGGGCAGAGAACACTCGGGTCTCCCGTCGGTGAATGCGGTCGTCTCGCACGCGGACAGGGAGAAGGCCGCCGGCCGACGGCAGCTCGCGGGCACCGCCAACTGGTCCGGGATCCACACGTTCCCGAAACTCTGTTCCCCGCCCGGCGGCCGGCCGATCGTACGACCGGTCAGGATTTGACCCGGCGACCGGCCAGGAAACGCATGCGGAACAACCGCACAAGAATCTGCAAAGTCGCCGAAGCCGGCGAATCCCCCGCCGGGGCGACCGTGCGGTCATACCGCTGTCGCGTCCAGAAGAACGTACGGCAGCAGCACGGCGGGCAGGGTCAGCAGCCACGGCCTGAGCGGACGCTCACGGTGGAGTGGGAGGATCACGTCCGCGAGCAGTACGAGCAGCAGGGCGAAGAGGCCGGTCACGATGAGGGCGAGCAGGACCGGCCCGCTGTGGTCGATCTGGTGGTAGGTGCATCCGTCCAGGTCGGCCCGGTCGAGGTCGCCGAGGTCGCAGTGCCCATGGGCGACGTGCCAGCGGGCGAGCAGTACCACGGGGATCACCGGAACGCCGATCAGCACGTTCACGGACAGCGGCGCGATGTAGGGGCGGATCAACGCTCGTCCTTCCGGGCGCGGAACTCGGTCAGGCAGCCCGCGCCGATGACGAGCAGGGCGGCCGTCAGGAGGAGGAACAGCGTCGTCCAGTTCATCCACCCGTAGTTCGGGTCGCTGGGGTAGGTGGTCCCGTCATCGCGCACGCAGTCGAAGCGCAGCGGCAGGTAGGAGGCCCGGTGGTGGGTGAGGTGCCGGACCGTGTCCCGGTCGAAGCCGTCCCGGCACGCCGGAGCCGGCACGGAGTCCGCGCCGTCGCCGAACTCCTGCTCGGACGCCAGAACCCCGAAGAGTCCCAGGGAGTAGACGGCGGCGGCCGCACAGGCGGTCAGCCATGCGGCGCGGTGCATCAGATGCACCGTCCAGGGCTGCGGCCGCCCCGGCAACGCCATCGCCATGACCCCTCCCATGGCGATCAGCGCTCCGATGGCACAGGTGGCGGAGACACCGAGACCCACGATCACGAATCCTCACCTCCGCCCGTGCACGACCGGGCGGGCGGGACAGCGACCAGGGGTGTTCCGCAGGCGGTGAGGAGGAGCGGGCCGATGACAACTCGGTGCGGGACGGGGGAGGGTGGGCATCCGGCAACCCCACCAGCATCCGGACCGTCCGGGCTGTGGCGGAGGCCACTCCTCCGGTCACAGCGGCGTCACAGGGCCCTGACGGTCCGGCCGATGGTCTTCGACCGGACCGCCGGCCCTGGGACGGGACCCGTCAGTGGGAGCGGTGTGCCGGCCGGCGCCGGAGTGCGACGACGATGCCGCCGCCGGCCACGACCAGCACGGCGGCGGCGCCGGCGATCACAGTGGTGCCGGTACCCCCACCGGTCTCAGCGAGGCCGGCACGACCGCCGGCGGACGACGCGCAGCCCTGACCGCGTCTCAGTCGGTGGGCGCGCCGAACCACTTGTGTAGTGGGCCCAGCAGGTCCTGCTGGTGTTCGCCGGCCCAGGCCACGTGGCCGTCCGGGCGCAGGAGTACGGCGGGTACGTCCAGTTCCTCGCTGACGTCGACGACGTGGTCGACCCGGTCCGTCCAGCCCGTCACCGACAGCCGGCCGGTCTGGTCGAGGAGCAGACCGCGGCCGCCGTGCATCAGTTCGTAGAGGCGGCCCTGCTTCAGCTTCACGTCCCGCAGGCGGCGGCCAAGCAGTTCGTGGCCCTCGCCGACGTCGTAGCGGACGTCGACCGCGGTGATGATCCCGGTCACGTACCGGTTCACCTCCTCGAAGTCCATCAGCTTCGAGAACAGCTCCCGCAGCGCGCTCGCACCCGGATCGGCCCCCATCAGCGTGATCTGGGCGCGGGTGTTCTCCAGCACGCTCGCGCCCACCGGGTGCCGTTCGGCGTGGTAGCTGTCCAGGAGTCCCTCCGGCGCCCAGCCGCCCACCTCGGCGGCCAGTTTCCAGCCGAGGTTGAACGCGTCCTGGATGCCGAGGTTGAGCCCCTGGCCCCCGGTCGGCGGGTGGATGTGCGCCGCGTCGCCGGCCAGCAGCACCCGGCCGACCCGGTAGCGCTCGGCCTGGCGGGTGGCGTCACCGAACCGGGACAGCCAGCGCGGCGAGTGCGCGCCGAAGTCGGTGCCCCCGAAGGCCCGCAGCCGCTCCCTGAACTCCTCCAGGGTCGGCGGCAACGCGCGGTCCTCGGCCACCCCTTCGGCGGGCACGATGATGCGGTACACCCCGTCCCCGACGGGGGCGGCGCCGAAGCGCAGATGGGTCTTGCGGACCTCCTCGACGACGGCGGCGATCGTCGCCGGGTCCTCGGTCACCTCCATCTCGCCCAGCAGCGTCTCGACCTTGGCGGGCTCGCCGGGAAAAGCGACGCCGAGCCGCCGGCGCACCACGCTGCGGGCGCCGTCGCACCCGACGAGGTAGCGCGAGCGAAGATGCGTGCCGTCCGCCAGCTCGACGCTCACCCCGTCCTCGTCCTGGTTCAGCCCGACCACTTCGCAGCCGCGGCGGATCTCGGCACCGAGTTCGAGGGCGCGCTCGTTCAGCAGCCGCTCTGTGACCGGCTGCGGGGTGGCGAGGCCGTACGGGTGAGCCGTGTCCAGCCGGTCGGGCCACGGCTTCATGATGCCGCCGAACAGGCCGCCGGCCTGGAACTTCTTGCTGACAGCGAGGAACCGGTCCAGCAGGCCGCGCTGATCCGTCATCTCGACGCTGCGCGCGTGCAGGCCCTGTCCGCGGGACTGCCCGGTCGGCTCGGTCAACTTCTCCAGCACGAGCACGCGCACACCGTGCAGCCGTAGCTCGGCAGCCAGCATCAGGCCCGTCGGACCGCCGCCGACAACGATCACGTCGATCGTCTCTGTCATCCCTGTCCCCGTTTCCGCAGGTTGTGGCTTCGGCCGGCGATTCTGCGGTACACCCCGGGTCTTGCCGCAAGCCCCCCGGTGCGCTATACGTTGAGAGTGGCGAGGAGCGGGACTCCTTGCCTTTTCCTTTGCCCCCTCGGTCGTCCGCCGCGTACGACGCCCTCCCCGCGAGGCGGCGGCGCGCGTTCCGCGGCGCAGGCGGCGCCGTTGACCGCGGGGCCCGCGCGGTGCCTGTGGAGCACGACGACCCTGCGGTCCGGGCGGGGCAATATCTGTGTCCGCGAAATGAGAAATTGACGCGGCGCACGACGAGTATTTCTTGGACTGCCCGACGGGGCGGAATTTTCACCGCACCAGGGCCGCCACGGCATGGTACTGTCGACGGCAGTTGCAGTTGTGGTTGCCTGAAGGTTTTTCCGACGGGGTGATCATCACGGCGACCGGAGTCCGCGCAGTGCGGATTCCGAGCACCGTCTCGAAGGAGAAACAAAATGGCCACCGGTACCGTGAAGTGGTTCAACGCGGAAAAGGGCTTCGGCTTCATCGAGCAGGACGGCGGCGGCCCCGACGTCTTCGCCCACTACTCGAACATCGCCACCCAGGGCTTCCGTGAGCTGCTGGAGGGGCAGAAGGTGACGTTCGACATCGGTCAGGGCCAGAAGGGCCCGACGGCCGAGAACATCGTTCCCGCCTGACACCTGCACTGACGCTCACTTCGCAGCTGGGGTCCGCACCTTGGGGTGCGAGCCCCAGCTCGCTGCGTTTTCTCGGGAAATCCTGAGGGAATTCTCTGCCGAACTGGTGTTTTCCTTCCCGTTCCAGTCCGCCGCCTCATCGTTCTCGGCTCGTTCTCGCGATTCTCTGCGCCGCTCCATCGCTGCGGAATTCCTTGATACGTGTCGCATCAAGGAAGGTTCCGCATGAACCGCACGCGCACATCCCGCACCTATGACCGCTCCGGCGGCTCTGCCGCCGGCCGCTCCGGCACTCCGCGCCGTTCCCAGGGCCGCGGACGTCGGCAGGCCGACAGGCCCGACGGCGAGTTCGCGCTGCCGAAGACGCTGACGCCCGCGTTGCCCGCGGTGGAGTCGTTCGCCGATCTGGCCATGCCGACGGCGTTGCTGGCCACGCTCGGCCACGAGGGCGTGACCGTGCCGTTCCCGATCCAGGCGGCGACCCTGCCGAACTCCCTGGCCGGCCGTGACGTACTCGGCCGTGGCCGTACCGGTTCCGGCAAGACCCTCGCCTTCGGTCTCGCGCTGCTGGCCCGTACGGCGGGCCGGCGCGCGGAGCCACGGCGGCCGCTGGCTCTCGTCCTCGTACCCACCCGCGAACTCGCCCAGCAGGTCACCGACGCGCTCACGCCGTACGCCCGCTCCGTGGAACTGCGGACGGCCACCGTGGTCGGCGGGATGTCCATCGGCAGGCAGGCCGGTGCGCTGCGCACCGGGGCGGAGGTCGTCGTCGCGACGCCGGGGCGGCTCAAGGACCTCATCGACCGCGGCGACTGCCGGCTGGACGACGTCGGCATCACCGTCCTGGACGAGGCCGACCAGATGACGGACATGGGCTTCATGCCCCAGGTCACCGCTCTGCTCGACCTGGTGCGCCCCGACGGGCAGCGGATGCTCTTCTCGGCCACGCTGGACCGCAACGTCGACCGGCTGGTCCGCCGCTACCTGACCGACCCGGTGGTCCACTCCGTCGACCCGTCGGCAGGTGCCGTGACCACGATGCAGCACCACGTGCTCCATGTGCAGGACGCCGACAAGCACCGGACGACCACCGAGATCGCGGCGCGGAACGGCCGAGTGATCATGTTCCTGGACACCAAGCACGCCGTGGACCGGCTGACCAAGCACCTGCTGAACAGCGGCGTCCGTGCGGCCGCCCTGCACGGCGGCAAGTCCCAGCCGCAGCGCACGCGGACCCTCGCCCAGTTCAGGAGCGGGCAGGTGACGGTGCTGGTGGCGACCAACGTCGCGGCACGCGGGATCCACGTCGACAATCTCGACCTGGTCGTCAACGTGGATCCGCCCACCGACCACAAGGACTACCTGCACCGTGGCGGTCGCACGGCCCGCGCCGGCGAGTCCGGAAGCGTGGTCACCCTGGTGACCCCCGGTCAGCGTCGGGACATGAGCCGGCTGATGGCCTCGGCCGGCATCACCCCTCGTATCACCCCGGTCCGTTCGGGAGAGGCGGAGCTGAGCCGCATCACCGGTGCCCAGGCCCCTCCCGGCGTCCCGGTCGTCGTCACCGCGCCGGCCGCGGAGCCTGCCCGGCGACGCGCCTCCTCGTCCTCGGCCCGCAGGCGCCGCGGTCGCACCCCCCAGGGCCGGCCCGTCGGCGAGGCGCCGCCCCGCGGTGCGCGGCGGCAGTCCGCCGGCGCCACGGCGGCCCAGGTCCCGTCGTCTCCCTCCCGTCGCCCGGCGGGAGGGCGGGCGGCCGGATGACCGCACGGCCGCGACGGCTCCGCGTACACGGACCGGATCCACGTACGCGGACCGGCTCCAGGTACGCGAACCGGCTCGCCGTGTACGGACCGGTTCGTCCACGGGACGTCCTCGGCGGACCGCTCACCCCGTTCCCCTTCTCCCTGTGAGGCACCATGCGCTGTGTCATCGCCCGGTACCCGTTCGAGCTGACCAAGGCCGGAGTGCTTGCTTCGATGGCGGGCGTCAAGCCCGAACCCATCACGGGTGAGTCCGTGACCATCGGTCGCCGCCGCTACCCCGTCAAACAGGTGGGCGCGGTCGTCACCGGACAGGACCGCCGCGACTTCACCAGCGGCGAAGTCGTGCGGGCCATGATCCGTCTCGGCTTCACCTGCCACTCCCGTCCCGAGGCCGCCCCCGTGTCCGCGGCCCCTCCGCAGCCGGCCGCGCCGGAGCCGTTCGGACGCCCCGGTCCCGGCCTCCTCGGCGCGCCGGCCGGTGATGAGGGCACCGTCGACGACCCCGGCCGGTGACATCCGGCTGAGCGACTGCGACCCCCCGCGACGGCGGGCGGCCGCCCTGGTGCGGCCGCCCGCCGTCGCGGGAGTCTGCACGGCCGCCCGGCCGGCGGATGGTGTTGAATCTCCTCAGGGCCCTGGTGCCGTACGGCGCCAGGGCCCTTCCACGCGTCGCGTAACGAGGTGACATGACAGCAGACAATCCGCTCAGCGATCGACTGGACGACGACGACTACCCCGCCTACACGATCGGCCGGGCCGCCGAGATGATCGGCACCACCCCGGGATTCCTGCGAGCCCTCGGAGAGGCCCGTCTGATCACCCCGCTCCGCTCCGACGGTGGTCATCGCCGCTACTCCCGCTACCAGCTGCGGATCGCCGCCCGCGCCCGCGAGCTCGTGGACAAGGGCACCCCGATCGAGGCGGCGTGCCGCATCGTCATCCTCGAGGACCAGCTCGAGGAAGCCCAGCGGATCAACGCGGAGTACCGCCGTGCCGCGGACGCCGCCGACACCGCCGACACCGTGGACACCGCCGACACCGCCGACACCGCCGACACCGCGGCCGACGATTCCTGTCCGCGGCTCGGCTGAGCACGCAACCCCAGGGCGACGTACCCAGGCCCGACGGCACCCGCCAGCCCTTCCGTCCTCGGCGCGAGGACAGCCCGGCCGCAGACCCCGGACCTGGAACGAATCCGCCTTTCGCCGTCTCTGCAGGCGCGGCGCGTGTCACTCCGCGCCGGACGACCCCCGGTCCGCAGGCTTCCCGGCCCAGGCGACCGCGTCGTCGAGTTCGTCGTACCCGAACCGCCGCACCTCGGCCCGTACGAAGTGGTTCGCGAGCTGGGGCACCAGGGCGGCGAGCCTGCTGTCGGCCGCCAGCGCGACCTTCCCGACCTTCCGGTGGTGGTCGCGGACGAAACGCACGTGGCGCAGCAGGCTCCCGGCGTTCTCCCACCCGGGGAACTCGCGCGCGTGGACCACCACGCCGGCCAACTCGGCGTGCCGCTCCAGCCAGCCGTCCGCGGTCACCGCCAGGGCGTCGAAGTCCGGTACCCGTAGCGGGTGTTCGACCTCGATCACAAGGACTCCCCCGGCCTCCGGCAGGAGATGGTGGGACACCCCGGGGCCCTCGGGCAGCGACGCCAGCCAGCGCAGGGCCTCCTCGCGCTCCCCGGTGCCGTAGACGCGTACCGGGCACGGCATCAGGAAGCCGCTCAGCCGGGTCGCCTCGCGGATCCAGCCGACGTCGGTGACGACCGCGCATCCCTCGAACAGCCGCATGGAGCCGATCCCGATCTTGAAGTCCTCCCACCCGGCCCCCGGGGTGAACGACCGGAACTCCGGGCCGAACTCGTACAGGAGCCGGATGCGGCGGCCTTCCCGGCGCGCTTCGTCGATCAGCGGCTCCACCACCGTCTCGTAGTCGGTCTTCGACACGGTGCCCACCGCGCTCACCGCATCGACCCCGGCAGGCACGTCCTTGGCTCGCTCCAGCATCCCGGTTCCCTCTCAGCGCCGTGCAGTGTGCCGCATTTCGCCCATTTCGCCCCATTGTCCCATCGGTGGCCGTTCCCGGCGCATCGAGCCGGGGTGGTCGCACGGCTGCTACGAGCGGGGTCCCGGAGCGCGGGTGGCGACGGCGGTGGGGGTCGGGACGATGGAGGCGGCGCCCCTGGGCACGGTGCCGGGGCGGGGGCCGGGGGCGACGCGCCCGGGCGTCATCGACGGGGTGGGGCGCGCCGACGGGACGGGAGGCGCCGACGTGGCGGGGGGTGCCGACGTGGCGGGGGGTGCCGTGGGGCGGCTCGCGGGCGGTGGGGCGAGCGGGACCGTCGGGCGTGCGGGTGCCCCGGGTGCGGCCGGGTGGAGCTGCAGGGCGACCGCGGCGGCGACGGCGCAGGACAGGCCCAGCCCGGCCGCGGCGCGCAGCAGCCTGCGGCGGGCCGCGGCGCGGCGGATCGCCTCGTAGCGGCCGGGGGGCGGGCCGAGGTGGTCGGAGGGGGGCCGCAGGATCACCGCGAGGGGGTCGTCCCGGCCGGACTCCGGGCCCTCGTCAGACCGTGTGGTCAAGGCTTCTCCTCAGGTGGACGCGGAGCAGTTCCCGGGCCGCGTGCAGGTCGGCCTTGACGGTTCCCTCCCTGCGCCCGGTCAGCACGGACACCTCCCGGATCGGCATGTCAGCGTAGTAGTGCAGCAGGATCGGGACACGCAGTCGTTCCGGCAGCGACTGCACGAGCAGGCGCACCGACGGGTCGGCCTGTTCGGTGTGGGGGCGGACGGCGGCCTCCGAGGTGGCGCGGCGCAGGGCTCTGCGCTCACGCTCCAGCTTGCGCCAGTGGTCGCGGACGAGGTTGGCCGCGGTGACGTAGAGGAATCCGCGGGGCTCCTCCACGGTCGTCCAGCGGGCCCACAGGCGGGTGAACGCCTCCGAGGCGATCTCGTGCGCCGTCTCGTCGTCGTCGACGAGACGGCGGCACCAGCCGGCGAGGCGCGGGTAGAGGGCGGCGAACAGCTCGGACGCCGCCGTGTCACGGGACCGCTTCAACGCTCTCCATGGTGGTGAGGGCACCCGTAGGGGTCGGTCGTGGGGGCCGGTCGTGAGGGCCGGTCGTGAGGGCCGGTCGTGAGGGCCGGTCGTGGGGGTCAGGGGCTCGTGGCGCTCAGCGCGGCGAACACGATCACGTTGTCGAGGTATCCGTCGCCGGTACGGGGGCCGCCGCAGGTGATGAGCCGCAGTTCCGGACGGTCCACGTCCCCGTAGACGTCGTCCGCCGGGAAGTCGGCCTTGGCGACCGTCCGTACGGAAGCGACGGCGAACCCCACCGCCGTGCCGTTCTCCAGGCGCGTCACGATCCGGTCGCCCCGGTGCAGCCGGGCCAGGTGACGGAAGACCCCGTCGCCGTAGGCGCCGACCGTCACATGACCGAGGATGACCGACGGGCCGGTCTGGCCCGGTGCCGGCGAGTACCGGTACCAGCCCGCGCGGTCGTGGGCCGTCACCGGGGGCACCTGCACACCGCCGTCCGGCGCCAGCCCCAGCCGTATGACCGGGGTGTCGACCCCGATGGCCGGGATCCGCAGCCTGACCGGGGCCGAACGCGCCGGGGCGTGCGCCGCCCGTCCGGGGGTCCGCGAAGACGGTCCGGGGGTCCGCGAAGGCGGTGGCGGCGGGGAATCGCCCGGGCGTGTGTTCCCGGTCCGGTCCGTGCCGTGGCCGGCGCAGCCGGCGAGCAGCGAGGCCGCCGCCGCACCGGCGAACGCGCGCCTGGAGAGCGGGGTCATGCCCCGGTCGCCCGCCGGCGGCGTACGACGAAGACCGCCGCGCCACCCGTGGCGAACACCGCGGCGGCCGCCCCGCCGGCCAATCCGGCCCCGGGGCCGGACCGCGAGGACACCGGCGCGACTCCGGTGTCGGGCGCCCCCTTGGGCACGACGGAGACCTGGCCCCGGGCCGGTACGGCGCTCGGCACCGGACGGGCGGAAGCCTGGGCCCGGGTCGGTGCGGCGCTGGGCGTCGGGGTGGCGGGGGACGGGGCCGGTGCGGTGGTGGCGGTCGGGCGGACCGTGGGGACCGGGGAGGGCCCGTCGGCGAACGCGGGCACGGTGCTCGCCAGCACGGCGGTGCACGCAAGTGCCGCGGCGCTGAGGACGGTTCGGCGCATGGAGTGGCTCTCTTTCTCTTTCGTCTTCGTCGGCCCGCCGGTGCGCGGCGGGCCGGGTGACGGATCGAGCGGAGAGACGAGACAGCGGCGGAACGGGTTGTAAAGAGACGGCAAAGCCGTCGGGGGCCGCCGCCCCGGGTACGGAAGTTGAGCGCCGTACGGCGCCACGGCGTCGATCTCCGCGGGGTGGGACAGGAGCCCCTCACACCCCCCGGTGCCGTCCCTACGCTGACGCGCGTGCGAGGACAGCGGCAGGCGGACGACCGCCACGGCATCGCCCGCGAACGGGCCTTCCGGGCGCCCCGCGCCGACCGCGCCAACGGCTCGGACGGCGGACCGAACCCCCTGCTCGGACATGGAGGCGGTCGGGCCGTCCACGGCGTACGGCGGTCCGCCGCATGCCGGCCGACCCGGCGAACGCCGGCCGGCTGCGGGACCCGGACGACCACCTGGGCCTGCGCGCCCGGACCACGGCGCCCCCGCCCGCGGGCACCGGAACGGGGGCGGGGGCGGGGGCGGGCACCGGAACGGGCGGGGGCCGGCTGAGCCCGGGAGTCCGGGAGTCCGGCGGCGCGCGGGGTCTATCCCTCGGGCTCCGTCGTCAGCACCGTGCGCAGTTGGGTCCTGCGCCGGATGCCGAGTTTGCGGTAGGCGCTGGTCAGGTGGGTCTCCACGGTGCGGCGGGCCAGGTGCAGCAGGTCGGCGATCTCCGTGTTCGTACGGCCGTCTGCGGCGAGTTCGGCGATGCGGCGCTCGCTGCCCGTGAGCGCCCCGGAGCCGGTGAGCGGGGCGGCGGAGCCGCGCCGGGCCTGCGGACAGGCGGTGCCTGCGATGTCCCCCCACGGGGACGGCCGCGGGGACCGCCACCGTCCGCTCCCGGCGGTGGGGGGCGCGGCGGTCCCCACGCCACCCGTCACCCGGTGCCGCGCGATCGCGCCGCTCCTCAGAGCAGGTTGATCGGGCGCATCACAAGCCCCTCGGCACCGCCCCAGCCGTTCACCCGCGCCGCGTCGTCGACGGAGACCGTCTTGAGGCCGTTGGGCAGGTCGAAGATGAGCGTGCCGCTCAGCTCGGTGCCCTCGCCGGCGACCAGGGTCGCGGTGAAGCGGTCGGACTGGTCGTACGACGCCTCGCCCCCCTCGTCGTTCCCGAAGACGTACAGGCCGGCGTAGGCCTTGCCGCCTCCCGCCACGACGACGGGCTCGGTGTCCGGCTCTCCGAGCGTCTTGACGATCGGGGCGTCGTTGCCGGCCTTGAGCCGCACCTGGGGCGCGTCGTTGAGGACACACGGCGTCTTCAGCTTGTTGGTGACGGTCAGCAGGAAGTGGCGGGGGGTCTCCTTGGGCTCGTCCTGGAGCTCGACCGCGGTGGTGAGCCCGTCCGCCTTGCAGTCCGCGTACTTCGTGCCGTTGCCGCCGTCGGTCTCGCCGGTGTCCCCGGTCCCCGTGGCCGTCGAGCTGCCACCGCCGGTCCCGGTCCCGGAATCGCCCGTGGGCGCCGTGGTCTTCGGCGTGCTCCCCCCGGCCGACGCGGAGCCCGAGGAGGTGGCGGTCGGCGACGCGGCGGCCTGGTCGTCGCCCTGGCAGGCGGTGGTCGTCAGCAGAGCCGCGACCACAGCCGCACCCAGGACAGCGCCGCGCAGGCCCCGACGCGGTGAACCGTCCCTGAACGTCTTCGAGTTCATGCCGTTCTCTTTCCCCCGTGACCGGCCTGGAGCCGGCCGTTGGCAAGCAACATCGTTATTGTCGCCGTGCGGTGAGCCTGCCTCACCAGCATCCCGCGTCTGTTACAGCCCTCGTACGAACCCGCAGTCACGGCGTGACCGGGACGGCGCAGGGGCCGTCCTCACGCGCAAGAAGCACACGGCGCAAGGCTGAACCTCGTCTTCGAAGCGGCCGCCTCGCGGGCCGGGTACCCGGCCCGCCACACCGGAGCCGTCGCGGCGGTGCCGGTGGTCACTCCGTGCCGCGGACCACCGTGACCGGGCAGTGCGCGTGGTGCAGCAGGGCCTGGCTGACCGAGCCGAGCAGCAGGCCGGTGAAGCCGCCTCGGCCGCGGGCCCCGGTCACCAGGAGCTGGGCGTCCCGGCTCGCCTCGATCAGGGCCGGCCGGATCCGGGAACGCACCAGGCGCGACTCCACCTCGACCTGCGGGAAGCGCGCCCGCCACGGCTCCAGCGCCTCGTCCAGCAGCCGCTGCTCCGTCTCGCGGAGCCGGTCGATGTCCACCACCACCGAACTCAGGGGGTCGCCGGGGCCCTCGTAGGCCCGCTCGCTCCAGGTGTTCCACACGTGCAACGCCAGCAGGGGCGCCGACCGCAGCGCGGCCTCGGCGAACGCGAACCCGACCGCCGCCTCGCCGGCCGGGGAACCGTCGACCGCCAGCAGCACCGGGCCGGCCGGCTCCGGGTGTTCGCGGACCACCATGAGGGGGCAGTGCCCGTGCGCGGCGAGATGCACCGCCGTCGATCCCAGCAGCAGACCGCCGAAGCCTCCCAGGCCCCGGCTGCCGACCACGACCAGCGCGGCGGTGCGCGACTCGATCTCCAACACCATCAGCGGCTCGCCGACCACCACGGAGCGGCTGGTGACGACCTCCGGCGCGCAGGAGTACGCCCGGCGTTCGGCCTCGGCCAGGGTCCCCTCGACCATCGCCTCCAGGCCCTTCTCGCCCCGGGCCCACGGGGCGACCCCCGGTGGCACATGGGTGGCGGGCCAGCCGAACGCGTGCACGATCCGCAGTTCGGCTTCCCGCAGCCGGGCCTCGCGGGCCGCGACCTCCACCGCCGCAAGGCTGGACGCCGAGCCGTCGACCCCCACAACCACCGGACCGCTCACTTCTGCCTCCCACCATCAGGTGCCCGTTCACCAGGTGCCCGTTCACGCCTGCCCGTGGCTCCACCCTGGGGCCCGCGGCGCGGCACCGGCCAGGGGACCACCAGGCCATGCCCGGGGCCACCCGGCCCTGCCCGCGGTGCGCCACCGCGGTCAGTGACGCCCGGCCTCGCCACGGACCACGGCGACCGGGCAGTGCGCGTGGTGCAGCACGGCCTGGCTCACGGACCCCAGCAGCAGACCGGAGAAACCACCGCGGCCCCGGGCGCCCACCACCAGCAGCTGCGCCGTCCGGCTCGCCTCGATCAGGGCCTCACGGGTGGGACCCCGCACCACCCGCTGCGTCACGGCCACGCCCGGATAGCGCTCCCGCCGGCCGGCGAGCGTCTCGGCCAGCAGGCGTTCCTCGCCCTCGGCCAGCGCGCCCGGCTCGTTCGCGTACGGCAGCGCCCTGTCCTGGGGCGGAGCCATGGGCGCGTTCCACGGGGTCCAGGAGTGCAGGGCGTCGAGCCGGGCGCCGCGCAGCGCGGCCTCGGCGAAGGCGAACTCGACCGCCCTGTCGCCGGCCGGGGAACCGTCCACGCCCAGCACGATGGGGCCCTTGGCCTCGGGGTGATCCCGCACCACCAGCACCGGACAGCGGCCGTGCGCGGCCAGGTGCACGGCCGTCGACCCCACCAGCAGTCCGACGAAGCCGCCCATGCCCCGGGACCCGACGACCACCAGCTCCGCGGCCCGCGACTGCGCCTCCAGCACCGTCAGCGGCTCACCGGTCACCACACTGCCGGTGACCTCCACCCCGGGTGCCACGGCCTTGGCGCGTTCCACCGCCTCGGCCACCAGACGCTCGGTCATGTTCCGCAGCCCGCCCTCGGGCGGGCCCCACGACGACGGCCCCAGGGGCACGTGCATCGCCGGCCAGATGAACGCGTGCACCACCCGCAGCCCCGCGTCCCGCCGCCGCGCCTCCGCCGCCGCCACCTCGGCCGCGGCAAGGCTCGACGCCGAACCGTCCACCCCGACGACCACCAGACCGCCCATCGCGCCTCCTCGCTCGTCCCGGCACCCGCCCGCCGGCCGGACCGGTGGCGCGTCGCGGACCCGCCCGCCGGCCGGACCCGTCTCCCACCCAGCGTCGACCGCATCCGCGTGGCGCGCCACGCGACCAAACCACCGTGACCGGGCCACGCGACCAAACCACCGTGACCGGGCCACGCGACCAACCCACCGTGACCGGGCCACACGGCCGGGCCACGAGAGGGGCAGCCTGGCCGGGCGACCGCCGCGCGCGCCGGTGGCGCCTCACCGCCGGCCGCGCAAGGCCCCGCGAGGCCCCGCGAGGCCCGTGAGGTCCTTGAGGTCCTTGAGGTCCTTGAGGTCCGCGAGGTCCGCGAGGAATCCGCGCAGGAGCGTCACACGGGCTGCACACGGCCTTGCGAAACCCTCGTTAGCGTTGCTGACCGCTCACTTCCCCATGCGAACACGACCAGGCCGCGGCCGGGGGCCGACGGTACGCCGACTCAGGAAGACCAGTGATGGACTACTGCTCCTCGTGCCGCCGGTACCTCAACGGCGCCCTGGTGTGTCCCGGATGCGGTGCCTACGCCCCGGACATCGCCCCGTCCGCCACGGCGACCACGGGCGCGGGGGCGGCGTGGGAGTCCACGGGCGCGGGGGCGGCGTGGGAGTCCACGGCCCCGGACGGGCGGCACGACGGCCGTGCCCGAGACGGGGCGGCGGCCGGGGACGGTGCGGACGGGGCTCCCCGGGTCCCCGGCACCGAGGCGTCCGACGGGGTCACGGGCGTACGGCCCGCGCCGCAGGGCCGGGCGGCCCGCCGGCGCCAGTTGGCCCGTCTGAAGAAGAACCAGCGCCGGGCCGTGATCGCGACGGCCGTCGCGATCGTCGGGGGCGGGCTGACCGTCGCCACGCTGGACCGCGGCACCGCCGACCGGGCACAGGCGGCCACGGCACCGCACGACACGAGCATGGGCGGTGCGGAGGAACAGGCGCTGGAGGACCCCGGCCCGCCGTCGGCACCGCCCCGCACGCACCGGCCCACGCACACGGTGCCCGAGCGCTCCACGCAGTCGCCCGCGACCGGACTCCCGCCCCGGGAGCCGGCCGCCGTACCGCACCGCACCACCCCACAGAGCGTTCGGCCTGATGCGGCCGCCTCTCCTCGTACGACGGCGACGTCGGCCCCGGCGGCACCGTCAACGCAGTTCACCGCCCCGTCCTCGGGCGCCACGGTGTCCGGCGGCTCCGCCACGGCGGCGCAGCAGACCCCCGCGCCCGCCGCCACCGGCGGCACGAACACGGGTACGCCGCCCGCGAGCCCCACGCCCGCGGCCACGTCTCCGTCGCAGATCTGTCTGCTGCAGTTGGTGTGCCTCGGCTGACCGTGCCGCGCCCGGCCACCCCGCCCGGCCCTGCGCGGCACGGGTACGGCGGCGGGCCGGGGTGCGTCCGTCGGCCGAGAAGACGGTCGGGCCGGACGGACGCACGGCCGCCACGCCACCCGCGCAGCAACGGCCCCCGCCCGTAGGCGGGCCCCTACGGGCGCCCAGCCACTGTCCTGAGTCAAAGCCAGGAGTGGCATCCCGTGATCGACAGCCTTCCCGAACCGCGACGCGCACCGGAAGGTGCCGATCGGCCCGTGCGCACAGGGCCTTCCGGTACCCCGTCGCCACCCCTGCGGTGATCCGCCCGGCCCCATGCGGCAGGTGAGGGGACCAACGGCCCCTGCCATCCGGCCCCGCGATCGGGGAAGGCTGAAGGGGCAGAATCGGGGTGGTGGACCGCACGGTCCGAAAGGCGGTCGCGGACATGGCGGGGCACGGCACAGGTTCCGAGGAGACACGCGTGCTGGTCGTGGAGGACGACCGGGGCATCGCGGACTCCCTGGTGCGCGGGCTGCGGCAGGCCGGGTACGCCGTCGAGGGCGTCCGCACCGGGCGGGCGGCCCTGACGGCCGACACCCCCGATGTCGTCCTGCTCGATCTGGGGCTGCCCGACATCGACGGCGTCGAGGTGTGCCGGATGCTGCGCGCGCGGTCGGACGCGGCGATCATCGCCGTGACCGCGCGTGGCGAGGAGGCGGACCGGGTGGTGGCCCTGGACGAGGGCGCCGACGACTATCTGGTCAAGCCGTTCGGGCTGGCCGAGCTGCTGGCGCGGATACGGGCCGTGCTGCGGCGCAGGCGCCCGGCCGAACCCGAGGTGCTGCGGCACGGGCCGCTGGTGCTCGATCTGCGGACCCGGCAGGTCTCCGTGGACGGCCGCCCGCTCGCGCTGACGCCGAAGGAGTTCGGCATTCTGGAGTGCCTGGCCGCGGACCCGGGGCGGGTGGTGAGCCGGCAGCAGATCCTGGAGCGGGCCTGGGACGCCCACTGGTACGGCCCCACGAAGGTGCTGGACGTGCACGTCGCGTCGCTGCGCCGCAAGCTTCGCGTGCCGGGCCTGATCGAGACGGTCTACGGGCACGGTTTCCGGCTCGGGGCGGCGCGGGAGCAACCGTGAGCCGCCGGATCACCTGGACGCTCCTCGTGCTGACGACCGTGCTGCTGGTGCTGGCGGTGGTGCCGCTGGCCGCGTCGCTGACGGCCCGGGAGCGCGTGGCGTTCCGGGACAGCCAGCGGGCGGCCACCCGGGTGATCGCCGCGGCGGCAGAGGAACACCTCTCCGACCACCGGCCGGCGACCACCATGCGGCAGGAGATGGATGCCGCGGCCCGGGCGGGGGACTGCGTCGCCGTGTACGACGCCTCGGAGCGCCTGGTGGCCAGCACGGAGTGCACCGCCGCGCAGGGCGACGAGGCGCGCGAACTGGTGGAGGATGTGCTCGACGGGCACGAGCCGGAGCCGCCGGAGCGCGAGGGACGGCTGCTGGCCGCGGAACCGGCCGGTGAGGTGCGGCAGCCCGCGGGAGCCGTCGTCCTCGCCCGCTCCGCGACCCCGCTCGACGCGCGGATCGCCGCGATCTGGGGCTGGTCCGCCGCGATCGGTGCCGCGGGGCTCGCCGCCTCGGTGCTGCTGTCCGTCCGCCTCGCCCGCTGGGTGAGCCGCCCCCTGTCGACGCTGGACGCCGCCGCCCGGCGGCTCGGCGAGGGCGCCCTCGCCGAGCGGGCCGTCGTCGACGAAGGGCCGCCGGAGGTCCGCCGTCTCGCGGCGACCTTCAACGCCATGGCGGCCCGTACCGAGGCCCTGGTGCACGGTCACCGGGCCGTGATCGCCGACGTGTCCCATCAACTGCGCACCCCACTGGCCGCGCTGCGGCTGCGGCTCGACGTCCTCGCCGCCGGCGCCGAGGACGACACGGCGACGGAACTGGCCGCCGCCCAGGGGGAGATCGCCCGGCTGTCCCGGCTGGTCGACGGGCTGCTGGCGGTGGCACGCGCCGAGCAGACGACGCCCCGCCCGACCGCCGTGCGGGTCGACGAGGTGGTGGCGGAGCGCGTGGCCGCGTGGTCGCCGGTGGCCGAGGAGCGCCATGTGCGTCTGACGGGGGCCGCGGGCCCCGCCCTGTCCGCCTCCCTGGGAGGCGGACATCTGGAGCAGATCCTCGACAACCTGATCGCCAACGCCCTGGACGCCGTCCCCGACGGCGGGAGCGTGACGGTCGACCACCGGGTGCTCGGGGCCTCGGCCCTGGTACGGGTGAGGGACGACGGTCCCGGAATGGACGCCGAGGCGAAGGGGATGGCGTTCCGCCGGTTCGGCAATCCGCGGGCCAGGGGCACCGGCCTGGGGCTGGCCATCGTCCACCGGCTGGTGACCGTCAACGGCGGCACCGTACGCCTGGAGGACACCCCGGGCGGAGGGCTGACCGTCGTCCTGGAGCTGCCGCTGCGGCAGGACGGCGGTCCGGGGCGGGCGGGCCGCCGGTGAACGGCGGGGCCCGGGACGGCGGGGCCCGGGACGGCAGGGAAGCCGGAACGTGGGTGGGCCGCCTTCGGGACCGGGATCTTTACCGGTTCTGAAGAAGAGGTGAGCGGGTTCCGGGGTGGCGCTGACACAGCCTGGAGGGGAACGCAGCCGAACCGGGCCGCCCGATCCACCAGGAGCCGCTGCCATGTCCTTCCCGTCCTCCCCCTTCCCCTCCCCCGGTTCCGGCCCGCCCACTTCTCCTGCATCCCCTGCATCCCCTGCGGACGCACGCGACCGCGGCGTACGGCGGCTTCGCGGCCTGACCCGGTGGATCACGGTCGCGGCGGTCGCCGGCGCCGCCGCGCTGGGCGCCGTCTACACCCATCTGCTGCCCGCCGGTTCGGCGTCGTCCGGTCCGCCCGTGCCGAACCCCGTGGCACCGCCCCCCGCCTACGCGGACGACGGGCACGAGGAGCACGGCGGCGCGGGCGATGACGAGGACGACGACGGAGACGACGGCGAGGGCACCGGCACGGGCAGGGCCCCGGCCGCCCCCGGCCTGCAGGCTCCGGCACAGCCGCCCGCCCCGACGCAGCAGCAGCAGCCCCACGCCACCACGGGGGCGTCATGACCGTTCCGCCCGGCGCACCGTCCCGCGCACCCGCCGAGGTGGTCTTCCCGGCCCTCGGCACCACCGCGGTGCTGCTCGTGACCGACCCGCGGGGGCTGGCGGCCGCGGAGGCCGTCCTGCGTGCCGAGCTGGCCGCCGTCGACGCGGCGTGCAGCCGCTTCCGGCCGGACTCCGAACTCAGCCGCGTGAACCTGGCCGCCGGCACCCCGGTGACGGTGGGCGAACGGTTCGCGGAGGCGCTCGAGGCCGCGCTCCGTGCCGCCCGCCTCACCAACGGCGCCGTCGACCCGACCGTCGGCCAGGCGATGAACGCGCTCGGCTACGACCGCACCTTCGCCTCCCTGCGCCCCGACGACGCCCGCCCCCTGCCGGCGGCCCGGCCCGCCCCCGGATGGCACCGGATCGCCTGGGACCGCCGCACCCGGCGGCTGTGCCTGCCGCCGCACGCGCGCCTCGACCTGGGCGCGACCGCGAAGGCCCTCACCGCAGACCGCGCCGCCCGCCACGCCGCGGCCGCCGCGGGCTGCGGCGTCCTGGTGGGCCTCGGCGGCGATCTGGCGGCGGCCGGAGGGGCGCCGGACGGCGGCTGGCGGATCGCCCTCGCCGACGACCATGCCCGGCCCGACCCGGACGGCGGCCCCGCCGTGGCGGTGACCGGCGGGGGACTGGCGACCTCCGGTGTCCGGGTGCGCACCTGGCGCCGGGCCGGACGCGCCCTGCACCACATCGTGGATCCGGCGACCGGTGAGCCCGCCACGCCCGTCTGGCGCACGGTCACCGTCGCGGCGGCCACCTGCGTGGACGCCAACGCGGCCGCCACAGCGGCGATCGTACGGGGCGAGGAAGCCGTCGACCGGCTGCGCCGCGCTGCGCTCCCCGCCCGGCTGGTGGACCTCCACGGCCGCGTCGTACGCGTCGGCGGCTGGCCCCCCGACGCCCCCGCCCCCTCCGCAGACTCCCGCGCCCCCGACGCCGCCGGCTCCGGCCCGGGCCCGCGGACCACGACGCCCGGAGGCCCCCGATGACCGCCATGACCGCCATGACCGCCATGACCGCCATGACGACCATGACGCCCCTGACGACCCTGGCCTCGGCCGGCAGCCCCCTGTGGTACGCCAGCCGCGCGGGCGGCACCGTGGCGCTGCTGCTGCTCACCACCACCGTGGCGCTCGGCATCGCCTCCGGAGGCCGGGCCGCACCGCGCCGGGCCGGCCGCTTCGAGATCGGGCTGCTGCACCGCAACCTGTCCCTGCTCACACTGGTGTTCCTCGCGGTGCACGTGGCCACCGCGGTGCTCGACCCGTTCGTCCACCTCGGCTGGGCGGTGTCCGTGGTGCCGTTCGGCGCCTCCTACCGACCGCTCT
Source organism: Streptomyces sp. PSU-S4-23 (assembly GCF_055632315.1). Classification (NCBI taxonomy): domain Bacteria; kingdom Bacillati; phylum Actinomycetota; class Actinomycetes; order Kitasatosporales; family Streptomycetaceae; genus Streptomyces; species Streptomyces sp. PSU-S4-23. The sequence continues at coordinate 4,226,589 of NZ_JBVMUU010000002.1, forward strand.
GGCTCGGTCTGGGCACGGCCGCGCTCGATCTGCTGCTGGCGGTCGCGGTCACCAGCGCGGTGCGGCTGCGGCTCGGGGCGCGCCGCTGGAAGGCCGTGCACTGGCTGGCCTACGCGGCCTGGCCGCTCGCCCTCTTCCACAGCGCCGGAACCGGCACCGACACCCGACTGCCCCTCCAGCTGTGGCTCTACGCCGGATCCCTCGCCGCCGTCGTCGCGGCCGTGTGGTGGCGGCTGGCCACGGCCGGCCCGGGACATGCCGCCGGACGGCTCACCGCCGCCGTGGCCGCGGCGGCCGTACCGGTGCTGCTCACCGCGTTCCTCGCCACGGGGCCGCTGCAGCCCGGCTGGGCGCAGCGTGCCGCGACCATGACGGCGGTCCAGTACGGAGGTGGACGGTGAGTCTCCGGGTCCCGGCGTCCGCCGCGCCGTACCGCCTCGCGTCCGCTCCCGGCGAGAGCCCGGCCGCCCGTCTGCTGGCGGGCTGGTACGCCACCGGCCGGCCCGCCACGCTGGAGGAGCACCTGAACCGCTACGGGCCACCCCCCGTCGCCGCGTCGACCGGCACCCGCACCTCCATGCCGCTGGTCCGGGCCGTGGAAGCGGCCGGGCTGACCGGCCGCGGCGGCGCCGGGTTCCCGACCGCCCGCAAGCTGCGCGCGGTGGCGGCGCAACGGGGGCGCGCGGTGGTCGTCGTCAACGCCATGGAGAGCGAACCCGCCAGTCGCAAGGACCGGTTCCTGCTCGCCGTCGCGCCCCATCTCGTCCTCGACGGTGCCGTGCTGGCCGCGGCCGCGGTCGGCGCCGACGTCGTCCATGTGTGCCTGCCGCGCGACCGCTCCGTCCAGCACCGGCAGTTGGGCGCCGCGGTGGACGTCCGCCGGCGCGCCGGCCTCGACGGCGTCGCGGTGCGGCTGCACGCGCTTCCGCACTCCTATGTCTCCAGCGAGTCGACGTCGCTGGTGAGCTGGCTCAACGGGGGTCCGGCCCGTCCGCTGGGCAGCCCGCCGCGCAGCCATGAGCGCGGCGTGGCACGGCGCCCCACGCTGGTCCACAACGCCGAGACCCTCGCCCATCTGGCCCTCCTCGCCCGCTACGGACCGGGCTGGTTCCGGCAGGCGGGCACGGCGGACGAGCCGGGCACCGCGCTCGTCACCGCCTCGGGCGCCGTCGGTGCCCCCGGTGTCCTGGAGGTCGCCCTCGGCACACCGCTCGGCGCGGTCCTCGAACGCGCCGCCGGACCCACCGAGCCGCTGCGGGCGCTGCTGGTCGGCGGCTTCGCCGGCACCTGGCTCCCGGCGGAGCACCTGGACACCCCCCTGACCCGGCGTGACCTGGCCCCGCTGGGCGCCGCGCCCGGCGCCGGCGTGGTCGCCGCGCTGCCCCGCCACGCCTGCGGGCTCACCGAGACGGCCCGGATCCTCGGCTATCTGGCCGCTCACAGCGCCCGCCAGTGCGGCCCCTGCCGCCTCGGACTGCCCGCGGTGGCCGACGACTTCGGCGCGCTGGCCGCCGGGCGGGCCGACCCGGGGCTCCTGACGCGGCTGCGCCACCGCACCGGTCTGCTGCCGGACCGGGGCGCCTGCCGCCATCCCGACGGCGCCGCCCGACTCGCCGCGTCCGCCCTGCGCTGCTTCGCCGACGACGTCGAGCACCACCTGACCCACGGCGCCTGCGCCGCCGCCCGCCGGCCGCCCCTGCTTCCCGTACCACCCGCCACGGCCCCGGAGACATGGCGATGACCCACACCCACACCGGCGCCCACCCCCGCGCCCGCACCCTGCGCATCGACCGCATCGCCTGCACGGGCCGCGGTCTGTGCGCCGAAGTGCTTCCCGAGCTCATCGACCTCGACGAGTGGGGCTACCCGATCCTCAAGGACACGACGGTGCCCCCGCATCTGCGCGGGCACGCCCGCCGTGCCGTCGCCGCCTGCCCGGTCCTGGCCCTGCGCACGGACCGCGCCCGCCGCTGACCGGGGACCCGGCTGCCACGGCCGGGTCCCGGCTCACAGGAACGCCGTGAGAGCGAGCACGACCGTGAGCGCGAGCAGCGGCGGGCCCATCGGCAGCCCGCGCTCCGGCGACGGGCAGATCCCGGCGGGGCGCAGTTCCGGGTGCGCCTTGAGGGCGGTGATCTCGTCCGCCATCAGGGCGTACGAGGAAGGCCGCTGCCGCAGGCGTTCGAGCCACGGCACACCGAGTCCGCGCAGCTGCCAGGTCTCCTCGCCGGTGACCCGGATCCGGACGTCGCCCTCCCGTGTGCACACGGCCGACTGCAGCCGCTCCCACGGCACGTGCCGCACCTTCCAGGCCCCCGCCAGCCACAGTCCCGAGGCGTCCACGGTGATCCGCCAGTTGAGCAGGGTGGCCGCGAGGTTCACGAAGGTGAGGGGGCCCAGAAGCAGGACGGCCCGCCAGCCGAATCCCTCCGCCGCCAGTTCACCGGCGAAGAACCGGACCCCCGCCACCATGGTCAGGGCGAAGGCCGCTCCGGCCGCCCGGAAGGTCTTCCCCGGGCCCCAGCGCTTCGGCCCGGCCAGGGGCGCGAGCGGGACGGCGGCCGGGTCGCCCGGCGCCCGGCCGGCGGGCCCCACGGGGACCGGCGGCAGCGGGCCCCTGCCCGGCCGCGGTAGCCGTACCGGAGCGGAGGTGCGGATGAGCAGCTGCACGCCGTCCGTCTCCGCCGTGTGGAAGTACAGTTCCGCACCCTCGTACGGGGCCCCGAACATGACGGCCTCGCGCACTCCCGTGTCGAGGAGGACCGATGCGTCGTCGCCGTCGTGCGGATCCCCGAAGTCGGCTTGCCCGCCGTCGTGTTCGTCCTCCGGGCCGAGCGCCGGCACGCAGTCGCAGCTGAACAGCGGTGTGCCGCCCACGGTGTCGTCGGCCGCGTACACCCGGGTGCGGCCGTCGTGGTCGAGGCGTTCCCGTACCCGCAGGGCGGGCACGGGGGCGCGGCGCAGGACCGCGGCACGGCGGCGGGAGAGCACCCCCACGGCCAGCAGGGAGATTCCGGGGAGCCCGGCGGCCAGGGTCAGCAGCTGCCAGCCGATGGCGTCGTAGGGCTCGGCCGACAGCCGCCGCCACCCGCCGTCCTCCAGCACGGTCACGGTGGTTCCGGTGCCGTAGTCCTCGGGGTACAGGGACGGGATGTCCAGGGGCCGTCCGTCCTCGGTGCGGACGTGCACCGACTCGTCGTCCCGGCCGGTCACCCGGGTCGTGACGCGGTCGGCCCCGGCCGCGTGCCGCTCGTCGGCGTGGATGCCGCGCAGGCCGAGCAGGACCGCGCCCGCGGCCACGGCGCACAGGGCCAGGCCGATGACGCCGGTCAGCACTCCCCGGGTCAGCGGACCGACGGGTTCCGGCAACGGACGCCGGGCGCCCGCGGCGCGTTCGGCGAGGAGTCGCTGCCGCCGCCGGGCGGTCAGCCGGGCGAGGGCCGCGGCCCAGCCGAGGGCGAGCGCCGCGGTCACCGCCAGGTTCGTGAGCCGCTCCGCCTGGCCGGCGCCCGGCAGCTCACCCGTCACCACCATGGCCGCGAGGGCGGGCGCGGCGACCAGGACCAGCTCCGGCAGCCGCGCGTACCAGTACAACAGGCCCAGGGCGAGGCCCCATTGGAGCATGCCGGGCCAGTCGGGGCCGCAGGGGGCCGCCTCGCTGCACACGGGGACGGGCTCGGCGGCGACGGCCATGGCCACGGTGGCGACCAGCGCCAGGACGGACCAGCGGGGCCGGGCCCACGGGGCGGGCCGGCTCGCGGCCCATGCGGCGGCGTCGGCGGAGTTCCAGGCGGGGGCGTCCGCGGGGGCGGCGTCGAAAGGTATCGGAACAGGTGTGTCGGACACGCGAGGATTATGCGACCACGTCATCATCTCTCTTCCCCCCAGGGGGGAGACGGTGATCGAACCGCGCCGCGGTACCAGTAGTCTGGGAGCGCCGCGGCACCCCACCATCATCCGCCCCGGCGGAGTCACGGCATGAGGATGAACAACAGGTGCTGATCGCGGGCCGGTACCGGCTGAACACCACCATCGGACGTGGCGCGATGGGGGAGGTCTGGCGTGCTGACGACCAGATGCTCGGCCGGCCCGTCGCCGTCAAACTCCTGCTCGCCCAGGGCACCGACCCGACCGCCGAATCCCGTTTCCGCCTGGAGGCCCAGACCGCGGGCCGGCTCCACCACCCGCATGTCGTCGGGGTCCTCGACTTCGGGGAGCAGGGCGGCCGGCTGTTCCTGGTGATGGAGCTGGTGGAGGGCGACAGCCTCGCCAAGGTGCTGTCCGACGACGGTCCGCTGCCCGCCGAACGGGTCGCGGGCATCGCCGCGCAGGCGGCGGCCGGGCTCGCCGTCGCGCACGAACAGGGCATCGTGCACCGGGACATCAAGCCGGGCAACCTCCTCCTGGACGCCAAGGGCACGGTGAAGATCGGCGACTTCGGCATCGCCCGCTTCATGGACGACCCGTCGGGCGCGCTCACGGCCACCGGGCAGATCGTCGGTACCAGCCTGTACATCGCGCCCGAGCGGGCCCTGGGCAAGCCCGCGGGGCCGGCCAGCGACGTGTACTCCCTCGGCTGCGTGCTCTACCAACTCCTCACCGGGCGGCCCCCGTTCCAGGCCGGCACCCCGATCGCCATCCTGCACCACCATCTCGACACGCCGCCCGTGCCGCCGCGCGAGCTGGGTGCCGTGCTGCCGCCCGCCTTCGAGAACTACCTCCTCGGCCTGCTCGCCAAGCGGCCCGAGGACCGGCCCACCGCCCGGCAGGCCGCCGACTGGTTCGGCGCCGGTGCCTGGCGCGGCCGCCCCGAACCGCTCCCGGCCGCCGCCCCGGCGCCACGGCACGTGCCTGCGGCGGTCCCGGAACCGCCGGTGCCGCCCCGGACGGGGCCGGGGCCGGCGACGACGTACAAGCTCCCCTCCGCGCCCCCGGCCCCGGGCGGCCACCGGGCGGCCCACCGCCAGCGGCCGCCGGCGGCGGCCCATCGGGAGCGTCCTTCGGCGGCGGTCCGTCGGGAACGCCCGCCCGCGGGAGGCCGCCGCGACCGCACCCCGGCCGGCGCCCGGCGCGAACGGCCCTCGCTGCGCGCGCTCGCCGCCCGCAGGCCACGCGTGGTGGGGCTGGCCGCCGCGGCGGTGCTGTTCCTCGTCGCGATGCTCGTGGGCATGGCGATGTTCTGAAATCCCGGCGTCGAGGGGGCGTTGAGTTGACGGAAGATTGACCGGGAGAAGGGAAAAGGCGGCAGAGGCGAACTGTATGGTCGCGCGCATGCCCCCACAGCCCCCACCTTCCTCACGCCTGCCCGTCCTTCCGTACCGCAAGCCCACGCGTGGCCGCGACTACTGGGTCCTCGACGGCGTGCTGCCCAACATCGACGAGGTCAGGGCCCGGTGTCTGGCGAAGGACGACTGGACCGAGGGGTACCCGTACTCGCAGGAGAGCTGGCCGGGGCTGCGGACCATGCCGGGGCTCGAACCGGGCGAACTCGACCGCGTGGAACGGCTGGTGCGCAAGGAGACGGGCGCGCGGCGGCTGTGGCAGGAGACGGCCCCCGGCGGCGGCACCCTCAACCACAACTGCGTCCAGGTCGTCGGCGAGCACGAGGGGGAACCGCGACCGCACACCGACTCGCGCGCGCTGTGCCGCTACGCCGCGGTGCTCTACCTCAGCCCAGGCATCCCCAAGGACTGCGGCACCAGCTTCTACCGGCAGAGCCTGCCGGGCGGCGTCCTCGGCGGCAACCTGGTGCAGGCACCGCACAACAACCTGGTCGAGGCGCTGGGCACGCGGTACGTGCCGGCGGACGCGTTCACCGAGGACGTACGTGTGCCGCAGCGCTACAACCGGCTGCTCCTGTACAAGGCCAACATCATGCACAGCGCGACCGGTTACTGCGGCAGCACCCTGGAGGAGAAGCGCATGACGGCCGTCTTCTTCTGGATGGCCTGACCATCCGGAAGCCTGCCCCGGCCCGGGTCCGGCCCGGACCCGGGCCGGACCCGGGCCGGGGAACGCGTCGTCAGCGCGGGGTGAGCGGAAGGGCGTCCGTGTACCCGTTCACCGGCCGGGGGACCCGCTCGACGGTACGGACGTCCAGCGCGACCGGCGCCGAGGCCGTGCCGAGGGTGCCGCCGGGGTGCCAGGTACCGGTGACCGTCACCCAGGTGTCGGCGGGGAGTCCGGGACCCCCGTGCATCCGCACCTTCACCGACTGGGCGTCCGCCGCGCAGCACGAGAGGATGAGCCGGGTCAGGTCCCAGTCGCTCCCCTTGCCGGGCGTGACGAAGCCGGTCATCCGGACGGTGCGCCCCTCGATGGCCCGCGTGTGGTCCTGCTGCACCCGGGTGGTGAAGTCCGTGAGGGTCATGGGCAGCGGCGAGGTCACGGGCAGCGGGTCGAACCGCTCCTGCACCCGCACCGCCCTGGGCGCCTCGCGCGCGGCGGTGTAGGCGCCGAGGGCGGGCGGCGCGTAGAGGAGCAGGCTGAGCGCCGGCAGGAGCAGCAGCCAGGCGATACGGGGCACCGTGGAGTGGTCGTGGCCGTGGCCGTGCGCGTGCCCGTCCGATCCGCCGCCGTCACCGTCCTCGCGCACCTCCACCTCCCGGGCGGGAACCGCCCCCGCCACCCCCAGCACGAGCAGCAGCACCCCCGACGCGATCAGCAGCGGGCGCAGCCCCTCCTTGACGTACCGCAGGTACAGGTCGGTGAAGAGGGAGGCGTGCAGCAGGCCCAGCCCGCTGAGGACGACCAGGGCCACCTGGGCAGGGCGTTTCACAGCAGGACCCCTCCGATCAGCGCGCTGCAGACGACGGCGACCACGGTGGTCGCGGAGGAGAAGCGGAGCGCGAAGGCCCGGCCGAACGTGCCCGCCTGAAGGGCGATCAGCTTGAGGTCGACCATCGGCCCGACCACCATGAACGCCAGCCGCGCCACGGGCGAGAAGCCGCTGAGCGAGGCGGCCACGAACGCGTCGGCTTCCGAGCAGACCGCGAGGACGACGGCGAGGCCCGCCAGGAAGAGCACCGACAGCCAGGGCGAGCCCGAGAAGGCGTCGAGCACCGAACGCGGAACCACCACGTTGAAGGTGGCGGCGGCCATGGCCCCCAGGACGAGATAGCCGCCCGCGTGCAGGAAGTCGTGCTGGAAGCCGAGCCGGAACTCCCGCAGCCGGCTGTGTCCCGGCCGGTGCCCGGTGTGGCGCACGACGGGCCGCAGCCACTCCTCGCGCCCCAGCCAGAGCCACAGCCAGCCCATCACGGCGGCGGTGGCGAGCGAGGCGAGCAGCCGGGCCGCCACCATGGCGGGGCTGCCGGGGAAGGCGATGGCCGTGGCGGTCAGCACGACCGGGTTGACCGCCGGTGCCGACAGCAGGAACGCGAACGCGGCGGCCGGGGTGACCCCGCGGCGGATCAGGCTGTTCGCGACCGGCACCGACGCGCACTCGCAGCCGGGCAGCACCACGCCGGCGACCCCTGCCACCGGGACCGCGAGCGCGGGCCGTTTGGGCAGCACCCGGCTGAACACACGCGCCGGCACGAACGCGTTGATCGCGCCGGACAGGGCCGTGCCGAGCAGCAGGAACGGCAGCGCCTGCACGGTGACGGCGAGACAGACCGTCCGCCAGGCGGCGACCGCCGGGTCGCCCGGGCCCCGGACGGCGACGACGGTCGCGGCGGAGGCGACCACGGGGAGCACGGCGAGGAGCGGCCAGGGCAGGGGCTTGGGGGGCGTCGGCGCGTCGGCGGTCGCCGTGGGGGCCACGGCGACCGCCTGCGTCAGTTCATCCGTCTTCTGCATCCTCGCTCCGGATTATCAGATCGTCCGACTGAACATAGCGGGCAGCGGTCCCGCACCCCCCGTACCGCCACACCCTCGCTTGTCGGCGATCCCGCTTGTTAGCAATGAGATCCATTTTCATGTAGCGTTGGGGACTGCCGGAGGAGGCCGGCCGGCCCGCGAGAGCCGCCTCCTCGGGACACCGCCTGCCGCGGGAACGGCGGACAACCCCTTCACCCCACCCAGGAGTCGACCCATGCGCGTCGCGTTCGTCGGCAAGGGCGGCAGCGGCAAGACCACCCTGTCCGCCCTCTTCGCACGGCACTTGAGCCGTTCCGGCGCCCCCGTCGTGGCCATCGACGGGGACATCAACCAGCACCTCGCCCACGCCCTCGGCCTCGACGAGGACATGTCCTTCCCCGCCCCTGCGCTCAGCACCCGCATCGATGAGATCAAGGACTTCCTGCGGGGCACGAATCCGCGGATCGCCTCCCGCGAGACGATGATCAAGACGACTCCGCCGGGCCGCGGCTCCCGGCTGCTGCGCCCGCTCGGCGACGACGAGATCCACGCCCGGCACGTCCACGAGATCGGCGGCGTGCCGCTGATGGTGACCGGCGCCTTCGACGAGAGCGACCTCGGCGTGGCCTGCTACCACTCCAAGCTCGGCGCCGTCGAGCTGTACCTCAACCACCTCGTGGACGGCCCCGGCGAGTACGTCGTCGTCGACATGACCGCGGGCGCGGACGCCTTCGCCTCCGGCCTGTTCACCCGCTTCGACCTGACGTTCCTGGTCGTCGAACCGACCCGCAGGAGCGTCTCCGTGCACCGCCAGTACCGGGAGCACGCCGCCGGGTTCGGCGTCCCGGTCGCCGTCGTCGGCAACAAGGTCACCGGCGAGGACGACCTGCTCTTCCTCAAGGAGCACGTGGGCGACGACCTGGTGGCCCACTGCGTGCAGTCCGATGTCGTCCGGGCCCGCGAACAGGGCCGCCCGCACGGTGAACTGGAGCCCGGCAACACGCACGCGCTGCGCCGGCTGCGGGCCGCCGTGGACGCCCGCACCAAGGACTGGGACGCCTTCCAGCGGCACGCCGTCTCCTTCCATCTGCGCAACGCCGCCGCCTGGGCCGACCGGGCCACCGGCCACGCCCTCGCCTCCCAGGTCGACCCGGGCTTCCGGCACGGCCCGGAGGCGCTCCAGCCCACTCGACACACCACCCGGTGAACCACCCCACCCCTCACAGACAGGACGCCCCCTGATGTCGCTCGACGTCTCCCCCCAGCTGCTCGCCGAAGCCGAGTCGGGTCCGATCCGGCAGGAGGACTTCGTGGAAACAGTCCGTACGTCCCTGCCGTACGCATACGACCTGATCGCCCGTCTGGTGGCCGAACTGGGCGCCGGATCGGCCGAGTTCGCCGACAACCAGACCCCGCCGCCGTCGGAGAGGGAGCGCGGGCAGCTCCTGCGGGCGCTGTCCAGCGACGCGATCCGGGGCAGCCTGGAGCGCCACTTCGGGGTGGCCCTCGCGTTCCAGAACTGCCACCGGGTGGCCGTCTTCCGTCCCGAGGACCGCGGCGGCGACACCCACACGCGCTTCACGTCGCCGCGCGCGCAGATCCTCAACCAGTCGCCCGGACTGCGCGACTGCTGACCGCTCCCGAGACCGGCCCCGTGCGGCTCACGGTGTGACGACCCCCACACCGTGAGCCGCGGATTTTACCTGTGTAAGAGATTCCCCCACACCGTCAGGCCGTACTTCTGGACGTCGGAACAACCAGGAGGTGCCATGCGCTTTTCGCGGAACGCGGCGGGAACCCTCTTCGTGGCGGGTGCCCTGACGATGACGCTGACAGCGCTCGTCTATCCGTCGATGCTGGGCGTGCAGAAGGTCTCGAGCGCGCCGTCCCGCGTGATCGCCGCCACCTCCTCGGGACCGCTGACCGAGGCGGACCGCGACTTCGTCGTCAAGGTGCGGGCCGCGGGCCTGTGGGAGTTCCCGTCCGGGGAGCTGGCCCTGAAGAAGGGCACGACCCAGGCCGTGCGCACCGCCGGGCAGCACCTGATCGACGGACACGCCAACCTCGACGCCGCCTGCCGCAAGGTGGCCGCGCAGCTGGGCATCACCCTGCCGAACCAGCCGAGCCCCCAGCAGCAGGGCTTCGTGCAGACGCTGACCGCGGACACGGGCAAGAAGTTCGACGAGGACCTCGCCAACATCCTGCGCGTGACGCACGGCCAGATCTTCCCGGCCATCGCCAACATCCGCGCCACTACGAAGAACACCCTGGTCCGCCAGCTCGCCGACCAGGCCAACGACACGGTCCTCGACCACATCACGGTGCTGGAGCAGACGGGCCTCGTGAACTTCGACCAGGTCCTGTTCCAGGAGACGACCCCGCCGAAGCTCCCGAACAGCGACATGACCCCGCCGGTCCCGCAGCCCGGCGAGCCGACCGTGGTCCTCTCCCCGCCGGCGGGCTTCACCCCGCCGCCCTCGACGACGCCGTCGCCGCAGCCGACCCTGGGCTGAGGGCCGGCGCGGCCCCCGCGAGCGGAGAAAGGTGGGCCCGGCGCTCACCGGGGGAAAAGAGCGCCGGGCCCGTGGAGGATGGTCGAAGGGACGCCGGAGGCGTCATACGGAATACGGGTCAGGCGGTGCCGTACGGTGACACGTGTCCCGCGCCGGGCATGAGGTCCCCCATCGTCATACGCCCGCACCCGGACGACGGCGGAGGGCAGCGCGAAGCCGCCGGGACCGTGGCCGGGAGGAATGGTCGAAGAAAACGCCGGACTCACCGGTCACGTGAGTCACAGCTCGAGCACATAGTCGATCACCCGGCACTCACTGTCAACCTCGTTGAATCTCCGACCATTTCGGAGCGCGTGCCTCCGACGCCCCGGGCACCCGGGGACTCCCGATCGGCCGACCGGGGCGCACCGGCCCCGCGCTGCACGCGAGGCACGACGACCGGTTCCGTACCGTTCCCTGTATGAACTTCTGGTCGATCTATGAACAGGGCTTCGCGCGGATCGCGGCGTGCACCGGCCATGCCGCCATCGCCGACCCGCCCGCCAACGCGGAGGCGGTGCTGCGGCAGGCGCGCCGATGCGCCGGGCAGGGGGTCGCCGTCGCCGTCTTCCCGGAACTCTGCCTCACCGGCTATTCGATCGAGGACCTCCTCCTGCAGGACGCGCTGCTCGACGAGGTCGAGGAGGCCCTGCGGACCGTGGTGGCCGGGTCGGCGGAGCTGATGACGGTGCTCGTCGTCGGCGCCCCGCTGCGCCACCGCCACCGGATCTACAACTGCGCGGTGATCGTGCACCGCGGCCGGATCCTCGGCGTCACCCCCAAGTCCTATCTGCCGACCTACCGGGAGTTCTACGAGCGGCGGCAGCTCGCCTCGGGCGACGACGAGCGCGGCGGGACGATCCTGGTCGGCGGCGCGGCCGTGCCGTTCGGCGTCGATCTGCTCTTCGCGGCGCAGGACGTGCCCGGGCTGGTGCTGCACGCGGAGATCTGCGAGGACATGTGGGTCCCGGTGCCGCCGAGCACCGAGGCGGCGCTGGCCGGCGCGACCGTCCTCGCCAACCTCTCGGGCAGCCCGATCACCGTCGGCCGGGCCGAGGACCGGCGGCTGCTGTGCCGCTCGGCGTCCTCGCGCTGCCTCGCCGCCTACGTCTACGCGGCGGCCGGTCTCGGAGAGTCGACCACCGACCTGTCCTGGGACGGCCAGACCATGATCTACGAGAACGGAGTGCTGCTGGCCGAGACCGACCGGTTCCCGGTCGGCGACCAGTACGCGGTGGCTGACGTGGACCTCGGCCTGCTGCAGCAGGAGCGCCTGCGGATGGGCACCTTCGACGACAACCGCCGTACCCACGCCGCGCGTACCGACGGCTTCCGGCAGGTGCCGTTCCGGCTCGACCCGCCGACGACGGACCTCGGGCTGCTGCGCCGGGTCGAGCGGTTCCCGTTCGTGCCGGCCGACCCCGCCCGGCTGGCCCAGGACTGCTACGAGGCGTACAACATCCAGGTCGCGGGCCTGCAGCAGCGGCTGGCGTCGATCGGCGGCCCGAAGGTCGTCATCGGGGTGTCCGGCGGCCTCGACTCCACCCACGCGCTGATCGTCGCCGCCCGGGCCATGGACCGTGCCGGCCGCCCGCGCAGCGACATCCTGGCCTTCACCCTGCCCGGCTTCGCCACCAGCGAGCACACCAAGGACAACGCCCACAAGCTGATGCGCGCGCTCGGCGTCACCGCGGCCGAGCTGGACATCACACCAACTGCGCGGCTCATGCTCAAGGAGCTCGGCCACCCGTTCTCGGCCGGGGAGCCGGAGTACGACATCACCTTCGAGAACGTGCAGGCCGGGCTGCGCACCGACTACCTGTTCCGGCTGGCCAACCAGCGCGGGGGCATCGTGCTCGGCACCGGGGACCTGTCCGAGCTGGCGCTCGGCTGGTGCACCTACGGCGTCGGCGACCAGATGAGCCACTACAACGTCAACTCCGGCGTGCCCAAGACGCTCATCCAGCACCTGATCCGCTGGGTCATCGACAGCGGGCAGTTCGGCGAGCAGACCGGCGAGACACTGGCCGCGATCCTCGACACGGAGATCAGCCCGGAGCTCGTGCCCGGCGAGGAGCTGCAGTCCACGGAGTCCAAGATCGGCCCGTACGCGCTGCACGACTTCACGCTCTTCCATGTGCTGCGCTACGGCTTCCGGCCGTCGAAGATCGCCTTCCTGGCCTGGCACGCCTGGCACGACCGGGACGCGGGCGCGTGGCCGCCCAACTTCCCCGAGCCCAAGAGGACGGCCTACGACCTGCCGGAGATCCGGCACTGGCTGGAGGTCTTCTGCCGCCGCTTCTTCGGGTTCGCGCAGTTCAAGCGGTCGGCCATGCCGAACGGGCCGAAGGTGTCGGCCGGCGGCTCCCTCTCGCCGCGCGGCGACTGGCGCGCGCCCTCCGACGGTACGGCGGGGGCCTGGCTGCGCGACCTCGCCCGCTGGGACGCGACCGGGACCGGAGGATAGCCAGGGCTCGCCGTGCCACCCGCGGACCGGGTCCGGGTGGGGAGGCCCGCCCCCGTGCCCGGACGGGGGCTGTCCCCACTCCGGACCCGCCTGCCTCGGCTGGTCCTTACCCGGCTGGGTAACGTCGGACCGCTCCTCGTCCGGCCACTCCTCACCCGGCCACTCCTTGTCCGGCTGGTCCTTACCCGGCCGGTCCACGTCGGACCGCTCCTCGTCCGGCCACTCCTCGTCCGGCCGCTCCTCGTCCGGCCACTCCTCGTCCGGCCACTCCTCACCCGGCCGCTCCTCGGCTGACCGCTCGTCAGCGGGCCGGTCCTCACGGGACCGCTGCCCGCCCGGCAGGCGCGCGGGCGTGGCGGCCCTGGTCGCCGTCCTCGTGCTCGCCGTCGCCCCGGCGGCCACGGCGCGGCCGCCGGCCCCCGGAGCCGGAACGCGCTGCGGCCCGCACCACGCGCTCCGGCAGGTCCTGCGCACCCCCACCACCCGGGACGGCATCGCCGGGGCCGCGGTCCTCGTCACCGACCCCGCCCCCGGCGCACCCTGCCGGCGCCGGACCGAGGCCGCTGGAACGGCCGACCTGCGCACCGGCCGTCCCATGAACGCCACCGACCGGCTCCGCATCGGCAGCGTCACCAAGACGTTCACCGCGACCGTCGTCCTGCAGCTCGCCGCCGAGCACCGCGTCCTGCTCGACGCCCCCGTCGACCGCTATCTGCCGGGCCTGATCCGAGGGCACGGCCACGACGGCCGCCGGATCACCGTGCGACAGCTCCTGCAGCACACCAGCGGGCTGCCCGACTACCTCGACGCGCCCGAATGGGAGCACCCCGAACGGCTGCGGTACCGCCACTTCGCGCCCCGCGACCTGGTCGCCCGCGCGCTCGGACTCCCCCGCCCGCAGGGCACCTGGCACTACGCCACCACCAACTACCTCGTCGCGGGCCTGCTCGTGCGCGCGGTCACCGGCCACGAGCCCGAGACGGAGATCACCCGGCGGATCATCCGGCCCCTGGGGCTGCGCGACACGTACTGGCCCGGTGACGGGACCCGCATCCGGGGGCCGCACTCGCGCAGTTACTTCACCGCGGACGGCCGCCGCGCCGACGGCACCGCCTGGAACATGACCTTCGGCGGCGTCGGCGGCGCCCTGGTCTCCACCCCCGCCGACCTGGCACGGTTCTCCGCCGCCCTGCTCGGTGGCCGTCTGCTGCCCCCGGACCGGCTGGCCGAGATGCGGCGCACGGTGGCCGCCGACCCCGACCGGCTCTGGCCCGGCGCCCGCTACGGGCTGGGCCTGATCGCCTCCCCGCTGCGCTGCGGCGGCATGTGGTGGGGGCACGCCGGGACCGTGCCCGGCGGCCACCGGGCGCTGACCGCCGTCGGCCCCGGAGGCCGCGCCGTCTCCGTCGCGCTCAACGAGGTACCGGCCACGCTCCGGGCCGAACAGGACTTCCTCGACCTCGTCCAGACCGCCCTCTGCGAGGGCGGGTCCTCGGAAGGAACCCGCGCATGACCGGCTTCACGTCCCTCGCCCGGTACGGCACCTCATCGCGGGCCCGCTTACGACGGCCGGCCCGGGGCGCCGCGGGCCCGGCCGCCCTGTGCCTCGCCGCCGCCCTGGCCCTCACCGCGCTGCCCGCCGCGGCCGCCCCGGCCCGCACGGCCGCCGACCCCCTCGCCCGCTACCACCACCAGCACCTCACCTGGAAGAGCTGCGTGCTCGCCCCGGACGACGACACCGGCAGGCAGCTCCGGCAGGCGGGCGCCCGGTGCACCGACGTCACCGTGCCGCTCGACTACGCCGCCCCCGGCGGCCGTACGATCACCGTCGCGATCTCCCGGATCCGGGCCACCGACACCGCCCATCGCGTCGGACCGCTGCTCCTCAACGGCGGCGGCCCCGGCGGGCAGACGCTCGGCGACCCACCGTGGGTGCGCGGCGCGATGAAGGATGTCGGCGCACGCTACGACATCGTGGGCGTCGACCCCCGCTTCGTCGGCCGCAGCACGCCGCTGGACTGCCACTGGCCCACCGGCACCTCCTTCCGCGGCGCGGGCACCGACCGCGCCGGGTTCGACCGCACCGCGGCCTTCGCCGCGGACCTGGCCCGCCGCTGCCGCAGCCACGCGGGCGACGTGCTGCCGTACGCCACCACCCGGAACACGGCGCGCGACATGGACGTCGTCCGCGCCGCGCTCGGCGAGCGGCGGATCTCCTACCTCGGCTACTCGTACGGCAGTTACCTCGGGCAGGTGTACGCCACGATGTTCCCGGGCCGCACCGACCGCGTCGTCCTCGACGGCGTGGCCGACCCGCACCGCTACGGCCCCCGGCTGCTGCGCGGCACGGAGGCGGCGAACCGGCACGCGCTGGCGGACTGGGCGGACTGGGCCGCCGCCCGCGACACCGCGTACGGACTGGGCCGCACCCGGGGGGCGGTGCTGGCCGCCGTGGAGCACGTGCGGGCCGCCGCCGCCCGCTCGCCGCTGCGGCTCGCGGCCGGCGGGTGGACGAGCACACGCTGCCGGTCCTCCGGCTGAACCGGGCCCCGCCCTTCCGCCCGGCGCAGCGGCCGGAAGGGCGGGGCGCCGGGGACACATCGGGACCGTACCCGTGGCGCGGCTCACCGGCCCGGGCCTCCGGCGCCTCGAACGGTCCCCCACCGCTGGCCCCCGGCCTCCCCCGCGCCGAAGCTGGCCCCATGGACGCCCCGCCCCGTGACGGTCTGCCGCCCTTCGAGGACCGGACCGACTTCGACAACGCCGATCGCGGGTTCGTCGCCGCCCTCACGCCCCGGGTGGTGACGACCGAGGACGGGCGCGTGGTGTGGGACGGGGACGCCTACGGGTTCCTGGACGCGGACCGTCCCGGCACCGCGCACCCCAGTCTGTGGCGGCAGTCGCAGCTGTGCGCGCGGCAGGGGCTGTACGAGGTGACCGAGGGCCTCTACCAGGTGCGCGGGCTCGACCTGGCCAACATGACGCTCGTCGAGGGCCACAGCGGCGTCATCGTCGTCGACCCGCTCGTCTCCGCCGAGTGCGCGGCGGCCGCCCTCGCCGTCTACCGCAGGGAACGCGGTCCGCGGCCCGTCACCGGGCTGGTGTACACCCACTCCCACGTCGACCACTTCGGCGGCGCGCGCGGAGTGCTGCCGCGCGGCAAGGAGGCGGGCGTGCCGGTCCTCGCCCCCGTCGGCTTCCTGGAGGCCGCGGTCAGCGAGAACGTGTTCGCCGGTCCCGCGGTGGCCCGCCGCTCCGGGTTCGTGCACGGAGTGCGGCTGCCGAAGGGGCCCGACGGGCACATCGGCACCGGTCTCGGCACGATCAGGTCCGGCGGCACGGTCACCCTCGTACCGCCGACCGTCGACATCACGCACACGGGGCAGACGGAGACCGTCGACGGCGTCCGGATGCTGTTCCAGCTGACACCGGGCACCGAGGCGCCGGCCGAGATGCACTTCCTCTTCCCCGAGCAGCGCGCGCTGTGCCTCGCCGAGAACGTCACACACACCCAGCACAACATCCTGACCCTGCGCGGCGCCCTCGTCCGCGACGCCCGGGTCTGGTCCCGCTGCCTCGACGAGGCCATCGACTTCTTCGGGGACGCCTACGACGTGGCCTTCGCCTCCCACCACTGGCCCACCTGGGGGCACGAGAACGTGGTGCGCCTGCTGGCGGAGCAGCGGGACCTGTACGCCTACCTGCACGACCAGACCCTGCGGCTGCTGAACAGCGGCCTGACCGGCCCGGAGATCGCGGAGGAGCTGCGGCTGCCGCCCGCCCTGGAGAACGCCTGGCACGCACGGGGCTACTACGGGTCCCTGAACCACAACGTCAAGGCCGTCTACCAGCGCTACATGGGCTGGTACGACGGCAACCCCGCCCACCTGTGGGAGCACCCGCCGGCCGAACTCGCCAAGCGGTACGTGGAGGTGGCGGGCGGGCCGGGGGCGATGCTCGTGGCGGCCCGGCGGTACGCCGACGCCGGCGACCTGCGCTTCGCCGCCACCCTCCTCAACCACCTCGTCTTCGCCGACCCCGCCGACCAGGAGGCGAAGGAGGCGCTGGCCGGTGTGTACCAGCGGCTCGGGCACGGCGCCGAGAGCGGGTCCTGGCGGAACATCTATCTGACCGGGGCGCTGGAGCTGCGCACGGGCACGGGCGGGGCCGACGTCACCACGGACACCGCCGAGATGACATCGGCGCTCAGTGTGAGCATGCTCCTCGACTCCATCGCGATCCGCATCGACGGCCCGCGCGCGGCGAACGAACCGCGGCTGATCATCGACCTGGTCGTGGTCGACGAACAGCGCCGGCACCGGCTCAACCTGGAGCACGGCGCGCTCACCCACCGCAGCCTGCCGCTGCACCGCACGCCGAAGCCGCACGCGGGCCTGACGCTCACCCTGACCCGCCCCGAACTCCTCGGCCTGCTGTCGGGCAAGGGGCTCGCGGGCATCGAGACGGAGGGCGACCGGGGCCTGCTGAAGCGGCTGTTCTCGTATGTGACGCAGCCGGAGCGGGAGTTCGCGGTCGTCACGCCGTAGGCGCGCCTACAGCGGCGGCTGGGCCGGTGCCGGGCCCAGGGTCGTCGTGCCCGGCGCGGTGCGATGGCCGAGGCCCGTGCGATAGGCGTCCAGGGCCGCCTCCACCCGGCCCGTGCGGCGCAGCAGATCGCCGAGCAGCCGGCACAGGTCCGCCAGGTCGCCCGCCGCGCCCGCCCGCTCCAGCAGGCTCAGCGCACGGACGTAGTGCTCCTCCGCGGCCTCCGTGTCGCGCGCGTCCTCCGCGATGATGCCCAGCAGGCGGTGCGCGGCGGCGGAGTGCACGGCGCCGCGCTCGGGCCCGATGTCGCCGAGCACCTCGTGCAGCAGGGCCGCCGCCTCGGCCGACTCGCCGCGCCGGTGCAGCACGTCCGCCAGCTCCACCGCGGCCTGGCTGCGGTAGAGGGCCGCCCGGGTCGCGGAGAGCATGGCGAGGGCCTCGCGCAACTCGCTCTCGGAGCGCTCCAGTTCGCCGTTCTGCGCGTACAGGTAGCCGCGCATCCAGTGGCAGTTGGCCAGCTCGGTGCGGATCTGCAGCTGCCGGTAGAGTTCGGCCGCCTTGACGAGGGAGGCGTCCGCCTCCGCGATTCGGCCCTCCGCGATGAGCGTGCGCGCCACCGACCGGTGCATGCGTGCGACCAGCGCCGGGTCCTTGACCTGGGGCGCCAGCGCCAGGGCGAACTCTGCCGCCTGGGCCGCCCGGGCGTGCGCGCCCATGTCCATGTACGGGCCTATGGCGCTCGCGTAGAGCAGCAGCAGGGCGTCCGGGTCGTGCAGTCCTGAACGATTGAGCTCGTCGAGGGTCGACTCCAGCAGGTAGCAGGCGTACCGGAGTTCACCGGCGAGGTAGTGGGAGACGGCGCGGCCGCGCAGCGCCGGGACCCGGCTGGGCAGGGGCGCGTCGCCCAGCCGCTCCTCCGCCCGTTCGAAGTACTTCCGTCCGGTCGCCAGGTCACCCAGCTCCAGCGCGCACTCGCCGAGCCCGAGCAGCGCGGCGGCCTGCTCGGCCACGAGCCCGTGCGCGTCGGCCTCGCCGAGCAGCTCGCGGTACTGCTCGGCGGCGATCTCCGCCTCGCCGGTGGCGAGGGTGCGCTGCGCGTCCGTGAGCCTGAGGCGCAGACCGGTGGCGAGATGGGCCGGACGGCCGGTGGCTAGCTCGTCGAAGGCGACGCCGAGCCGCTCGGCGAGATGCCTCAGCGCCTCGTCGGAGGGGCGGACCCGGCCGGCCTCCAGGGTGGAGATGTACGCGGGCGTGTAGGCGGGCTCGGCCAGCTGCCTCTGGGTCAGGCCCCGTTCATGCCGCAGCCGCTGCACCCTGCGCCCGATGGTCTCCGGGTCGTCCCGATCCGCCATGCGCTTCATCATGCCAGTAAGCACACTTGAGGGCGGCGCCTTGCTGACTTCTTGTCAATTTCTTTCTCCGGGACCCGACATGGTCGTTCGCCTGGCCCTCTTCCCGCCGGGCCGCTCCCGCCCCTAGGTTGGGGAACACGTTAAGCGTGCTTAATTCGTCGCTGTCATTGCGAGGTCGGTCGCCGTGCCCGGACACCCTCCCGTACGCCACGGACGCATCCCCGCGCGGTACGTCAGGGGGCTCGGCGCGGCCGTCGTGGCCGTGGCCACGCTGATCACAGCGGCCAACGCGGGCCCCGCCCGGGCCGCCGGTCCGGAGCCGGAGCCGGTCCGGCACACCCGGCCCTCCCGGCCGGACGTGCACACCTGGCCGGACGTGCACACCCGGCCGGCCGTGCACGTCCAGCCGGCCGGGCACGCCCAGCCCACCCGGCACATCGGCGGCGCCCAGCGCCCCCAGGGTCTCCGGCATTCCTAGCCCCCGGCGGGCCGGCGCCGGCCGGCTATCCGGGGACGCGCTGGTCCTGCCCCAGTTCCTCCAGGTGCCGCCGTACGTGCCCGAGCGCTCCCTCGCGGCGGCCCGGCACCCGTTCGCGCAGCCCGGCCAGGGCAGGCCCCAGTGCGCGGGCCCGGGCCACGTCGCGCATGCGGCCCCACTGGTGGTGGGCGCGGTCCACGGCCGCCTCCACCGCCGCATCCCCGGGGTCCTGGCCCGCCGAGAGCCGGGCGGCGGCGACCGCCATCCAGGTCTCGCAGCTGTGGCCGGGGTCCCCGGCGAGCATCGCCAGGTCGGCGCGGACCTCCATCCAGTGCAGGGCCTCCTCGGAGCCCGCGCCGTGCTCCCGGACCGCCGCCCGCTCCCACCGCGCGGCGAGCGCGGCCGCCTCCGCGTGCCGCCCGTCCTGGACGGCGGCCGTGAGCGCGGCGTGCGGGTCGGGCGGTGCCGGAACGGCGGCCGGGGGCGGCGCGGGGGTGGAGAGCGCGGTGGGCCGGGGCGGCTGCGGGGCCGGGGTGCCGCCCTGCGGGAACGGCGCGCCCCACGCCGGGGCGAGGATGACGTCCCCCTGGGGGGCGGCATCCGCGTACGCCCTGGTCAGCGCCTGGTGGTGGAGGGTCGCCGGGTCCGGGCGGTGGCCGCTGCGCAGGATCGTCGCCAGGGCCTTCATATAGGCCGGGGCCGCCGGCGCGCGGCGCGGGGGCGGCGGCGCGAGGCGGCCGTAGAGCGTGACCGAGGGGCCGCAGTCGAGGACGGGGGTACCCCCTGTGCGAGCGAAGCCGAGAGCTTGGGGGAGGGCGTGCAGGTGCCGCCAGGTCTCCGGGTCGGCGTGCAGGTCCGCGAACACCGTGCTGGTGCCGGGCGGGCGCAGCCGCAGCTCCTCGCGGATCCAGTGCCAGGGGAAGCCGGTGTAGCGGACCGTGGCGGGTGTGGTGCGGGCCAGCGCCAGGTGCGGCAGGTGCTGGCGGCGGTCGAGCTGCAGCTGCCCGGTGACGTACACCGTGAGCGGGCCGGGGGCGGCCGCCGCGGCGCGCAGCCGGGTGAGGACGGCCTGCGGCTCCAGCGGGTCGGCGAGTTCGACCACGTTCGCGGTGTCCGTCCCGGACAGCACCGGCGGGGCGACGGCCGCGAGCACCGGGAGCACGGAGGCCGCGTCCACCAGGCACCCCTTGCCCGCCGGCGAGGCCGCGAGCAGCAGCACGGTTCCGGGCATGCGTTCCCTCCCCGATCGATCACGTACGTCAGCACCGTAACCGCTGCGCCTGCAAAGGGGCGACGGAGGAAGCGCAAACGCCCGCCGACGGTACGGGGGTTGTGCGGCGCGGGGCGCGCGCGGCGGCCGGGTGCGGCGGGTGTCAGCGGGTGTCAGCGGGCGGTGAACGCGGTCCTGCGGCGCACCGCGAAGATCGTCGTGTCGTCCCCCAGGTGACCGCCGCAGTGGCGCAGGGTGCCGTCGCGCACGAGGCGCACCAGACGGCCGGGCTCGGCGGCGCGGGGGTCCTCGGCGACCGCGCGGGCCACCTCCTCCCGCAGCGGGAAGAAGTCGCCCGCGGCGTTGCGTGCCTCGACCACCCCGTCCGTGACCAGCAGCAGCGTCTCGCCGGGCGCGAGCGGTACGCGCAGCGTGGGCGGCCGCCCGTCGTCCAGGTCGGCCAGGCCCAGCGGGAGGCCCCCGCCGGGCGGCAGGGACCGTACTCCGTCGGCGGCGACCACCAGCGGCGGCTCGTGACCGAAGTTGACGACCTCGATGTGCGTGGGGTCGTCGGGCGGGAAGCCGGCCAGCACGGCGGTGGCAAAGCGGTCGCGCTCGTCCCGGCCGGCGTCCGCGCCGTAGTGGATGTGCCGCACCATCCGGGTCTCCAGCCGGTCGGCGATCGTCCGCAGGGCGGGTTCGTGGTATCCCGCCTCGCGGAACGCGCCGAGCAGTGCCGCCGCGGCCTCGACCGCGCCGAGGCCCTTGCCCTGGACGTCGCCGAGCAGGACGCGGGTGCCGTGCGGCCCGGGCTGGATGTCGTAGAAGTCGCCGCCGACCCGGGCGACGCTGTCGGCGGCGAGGTAGACCGCGGCGTGGTCGAGGCCGCCCCAGCCGGCCGGCAGTGGGCGCAGCACCGCGCGCCGGATGGTCTCGGCGATGTCCTGCATGTGCAGCATGCGCCGCTCGCCGCGCACCCGGACCGCACAGGCCAGCACGGCGAGCACGCTGCCCACGACGACGAGGATGAAGTCCGGCAGCCCGATCTGGAACTGGTGCGGCCAGGCGTGGTCCTCGAGTTCGTAGGTGAGGACGGCCAGGACGGCGATGGCGGTCGTGCCCCACAGGCCGCAGATCGCGGCGGCGATACCGGGGACCAGCACGACCCAGGAGATGATCCGGAACCTGCCGGTCGTGTACCAGTCGACGGCGGCGATGGCGACGAGCAGCGCGAGCGGCGGCACGCAGGCGACGCTGTGCCCGCGCACCCGCAGCAGTTGCTGGCGCCGGCGCAGGGTGTCGGTGGGGGCGAGCCGGTCGCCGGCGAGGGCGCGCGGCCGGCCGCGCGGGTGTTCGCCCGGCCTGCCGGTCCCGGGGCCGGGGGGTGCGTACGCGGAGCCGGCCGCCCCGTCGGGCGCGAGGTCGTCGGGGACGGAGCCGGGGGGCAGCGGCATGCCGCCCGGGCGGGCGGGCCCGCGCCGCCGGCGTACGGATCCGCCCCGGCCGGCCGGGCTCTCCTCCGGCCGGTGGTGGGGTGGTCGCCTGGCGGGCACCCTCGCTGCCGTCCGTCAGCGGGCGACCGGCATGCGGGCGCGCACACGGGCGCCCCGCTCCAGCGCGTCGACGAACGCGGGCGCGTGGTCCTCGGCGCTGATGCGGCCGGTGCCGTCCGCGTCGGTCGGCGGCTGGTCGCCGTCCCCGACGGTCGACAGCCGATCGCCATCCCCGACGGTCGACAGCCGATCGCCGTCCCCATCGGTCGACAGCCGATCGCCGTCCCCGTCGGTCGACAGCCGATCGCCGTCCCCGTCGGTCGACAGCCGATCGCCGTCCCCGTCGGTCGACAGCCGGTCGCCGTCCCCGTCGGTCGACAGCCGGTCGCCGTCCGCCCGGAACCCGCCCGTGCGCTCGCCGGGGCCGGTCCCGGCGGCGGGGGAGACATGCGTCCGGTCCGGGGCGGGCGCCTTCGCCCGGTACGCCGCGGGGGAGCCGGGCTGCTCGCACGGTCCCTCGCCCGGCACGGCCTGCGGGCTGCCCGCGCCGCCGGCCACCGGGTTCCGCGGTGGCGCACACATGCTCCCCACCGCGGCGGCGATCCGGCTGCCCGGCGTTCCCGTCGCCCCGAACAGCACGATCCTCATGAGCCCCAGCGAAACACGGCCCCGTGGGCCGCGCATCCCGACTTGCCGACCGCTCCGGCCAGGTGTGCGCTGGTGAGCGGGGGCGAGGAGAGAGAGGAGTGCTCCCATGGTTCATGCGGCACCTCCGGCGCGGACCGCCGCACACGTGCCCGTCACCACCGCCGGCACGCCCGTCACGGCCTACCGTCCGCCCGACGTCTTCGACCGGCGCGCGCACACGGTGGCGAGGGTGGCGGGCTCCGTCGCGCTCGGGCTCGTCTACGGCTACTGGGCCGCGGCCAACCGGCGCTCCGGCGGCCCCATCACCGGCTGGAACGTGTTCTTCGGCCTGGTGTGCGCGGTCGTGTTCGCGGCACTGTGCATCGGGCTGCTGCGGGTGGCACCGCGGCTGGGACGCATGGCCCACGCGCTGCTGTGGGCGGTGTTCACGGGCATCGCGCTCGGTTTCCTGTACAGCCAGACCGGGCACAGCGTGCTGCGTTCCTCCGGTGTCTCGCTCGCGGTCGGCGTGGTCGTGTACCTGCTCGACTACTACCGCTACTACACGCCGGAGTCCCCACGGCGGCGGGCGGGCTGACCTCCGGTCACCCGCCCACGCCGCGCACAAGGCCCCGGAGCGACGGCCCACGACGACGCCCGGGGCCTTGTGCGTCTCCCTCACTCACCCGCCGCCCGGGATGCGCTCCCGGGAGCCGGCCGAGGAACTCTCCCACCACCAGGTAACACCCGTTCGGGGGAACGCTCCACCGGAGAGCGCGGCCGGGCCGGCGGCAGGTGCCGCGGCCGCCGGCCGCACCGCGGGGCTCGTCACGCCCACCCGTTTGCAGGCCATGGGCTCGCCCGCGGCGTCCGGACGGGTTTCGCTGGTGGCGTGTCTCGACGTGTCAGGGGCGTCCTCGCCGCCGTGCTGGTCGGCCTCGCGTGTCTGCTCGCACCGCTCGGCGTGCTCGCCGCATGGGCGAAGTACGGCATCGAGGACGGCGCCCGCTACGCCGCCACCACCGCCCCGCTCGCCTCCGACGACCAGGTCCGGGACGCCGTCGCGGGCGCCATCACCGACGGCATCATGCGCGAGGTGCACGTCGGCCCGTCCCTGCGGGGCTCCGTGCACACCTTCGTCCACGAGGCGGTCCGCTCGTTCACCGGCACCCCCGCGTTCCGCTCCGCCTGGGACACCGCGAACCTCAGCGCCCACGACGCCGTGATGCGGGCCCTGCACGGCGACGCCGACCGCCCGGTCACCCTCGACCTCGCCCCCGCCGCCGAACGCATGAAGCGGCAACTCGCCGACGAGCACATGCCGTTCGCGGGCCGCATCCCGGTCGCGCACACGGAGATCACCCTGCTGCAGTCGGATGACCTGGTGAAGCTCCGGAAGGGGTTCCACGTGCTCGAAGTCGCCGGTTTCTGGCTTCCCGTCACCGCCGTCTGTCTGGCCCTGGCCGGTATCGCGCTGTCCGTGTGCCGCCGCCGGGCCGTGCTGGCGACCGGACTCGGCACGGCGCTGGGGGCGGCGCTGCTGGGCGTCGCGATCGCGGTGGGCCGCCGGATGACGCTCGACGGCCTTCCCGAGGGCGTCTCGCACCCGGCCGCGGCCGCGATCTACGACGCGCTCACCGGGACGCTCCGCACCGTGTCCTGGCTGCTGCTGGCGCTCGGCCTCGCGGTCGCCCTGGCCGCCTGGCTCACGGGTGTGCACGCGCGACGGCGGCGAGCGTCCGCAGGGCGCGCTCCAGTTCAGGGGGAGCGGCCGACGCGAGCCCGAGCCTGACGCAGTCCGGGGCGGCGCCGTCCGCACCGCGCCCACCGGCCGCGAAGGCCGGTCCCGGTGTCACCGCGATGCCCCGCCGCGCCGCGGCAGCCGCGAACACATCCGCGCGCCAGGGCCGCGGCAGCCGCCACCACGCGTAATAGACCCGGGGGTCGGAGCGCACGGCGAAGCCGTCGAGGTGCCGCGCCACCAGCCGCTGCCGCGCCTCCGCGTCCGCCCGTTTCGCGTCCACCAGGCGCGCCACGGTCCCGTCCCCGATCCACCGCACGGCCGCCTCCAGGGCGAACCGGCCGGCCGTCCACCCGCCCGACCGCAGCGCCGCGGCCGTCTCCTCGCCGTGCCCCTCCGGCACCACCAGGAACCCGACGGTGAGCCCGGGCGCGACCCGTTTGGACAGCCCGTCGACGACGTACGTGCGTTCGGGTGCGCAGGCGGCCAGGGGCTCCCCGCCGTCCGGCCCGCACAGGAACGACCAGATGCGGTCCTCGACGACCGGCAGCCGCAGGTCCCGTGCCACGTCGGCCAGCCGCCGCCTGCGCGCCGGACCCATCGTCACCGACGTCGGATTGTGCAGCGTCGGCTGGACGTACACCGCGGACAGCGGCGTGGAGCGGTGCGCTGCGGCGAGCGCGTCCGGGCGCAGCCCCTGCCCGTCCATGGCGAGCGGTACCAGGACGATGCCCAGGCGCCCCGCGATCTCCTTGACCAGCGGGTAGGTCAGCCACTCGACGCCGACGCGGCCCCCGGGCCGCACCAGCGCGGCGAGGGCGCCCGCGATGGCCTGCCGTGCGTTGCCCGCGAACAGCAGCCGGTCCGGTGCGGGCCGCCATCCGCCGGTGGCGAGGAGCCCGGCGGCGGCCTCACGTGCGGCCGGCGTGCCCGCGGCGGGGGCCGGGCGGGTCGCCTCGGCCAGCACGTCGGGCCGCAGCAGTGGCGCGAGGCCGGCCGCCAGCAGTTCCGGCTGGCCCGGCGCGGACGGGTAGTTGAGCTCCAGGTTCACCGGCGCCGTCGTCGCCGGTTCCGCGAGCGCCTGCCCCGAGGGCACCGGCGAGGCCCGTACGAAGGTGCCGCGTCCCACCTCGCCGACCACGAGCCCGCGCCGCACGAGTTCGCCGTACACCCGCCCCGCGGTCGACGCCGCGATGCCGTGCCGCCGCGCGAACCGCCGCTGCGGCGGCAGCCGTTCACCGGGGCCCGGCCGGCCTGCGGCGATCTCCGCGGCGATCCGGTCGGCGATGCGCCGGTAGTCCTCCATCAGTCCTCCGTCGTCCCGCCTTCGGGTTGCCCCCGGATGCCGGTCGAATGCCCCCTGGATCGCCCGATGGCACGATTGCACCGAGGGCAAAGATCTTATTGCACCGAGCAGTGCGGCCCGCCTAGGGTCATGCTCATGGCACCCTTCCTCGCATACGAGGACAAAGGCACCGGTACCGGCCGACTGCCCCTCGTCCTGGTCCACGGCCACCCCTTCGACCGCACGATGTGGGCCCCGCAGCTCACCGCTTTCGCCCGCACGCGCCGCGTGGTCGCACCCGACCTGCGCGGCTACGGCGCCTCCCCGGTCGTCCCCGGCGTCACCCCGCTGGCGCGGTTCGCAGACGACATCGCGGCGCTCCTCGACGACCTCGGCGTGGAGCGCTTCGTCCTCGCGGGGCTCTCCATGGGGGGCCAGATCGCCATGGAGTGCTGGGCCCGGTTCCCGGAGCGGATCGCCGGGCTGGTCCTCGCGGACACCTTCCCGCAGCCGGACACCGAGGAGGGCAGGCGAGCCCGGTACGCGACGGCGGAACGGCTGCTGCGCGAGGGCATGCGCGGCTACGCCGACGAGGTGCTGCACCGGATGGTCGCCCCGTACGCCGACGCGGACGTGGCGGCGCACGTCCACCGGATGATGACGGCCACGGCCCCGCAGGGCGCCGCGGCGGCCCTGCGGGGCCGTGCGGAGCGGCCCGACTACCGCGATCTGCTCACCCGGGTGACGGTCCCCGCGCTGGTGGTGGTCGGCGAGGACGACACGTACACGCCGGTTGCGGACGCGGAGGCCATGCACGCGGCCCTGCCCGACTCGACGCTGCACGTCGTCGCGGGCGCGGCGCATCTGCCGAACCTGGAGCGCCCGGAGGAGTTCGACAAGGCGCTGGCGGAGTTCCTGGGGCGCCTGGACGCCTGACGCACGGACCCGCCGTCACCCGTTCGGCTCACGCCACCGGGCGCGTCACCCGTCCGCCGGGTGAACCTGCGGGTGAACGTCCCGTCCCGAGGAGGCGACCGCCATGGTCCAGCACACCGCACCCACGCCCCACCCGAAACACGCCGCGTGGACGACCGGCAGCACGGCATTCGCCGGGGTCCTGATGATCGTCGGCGGCATCATCGGCGTGCTGAACGGCATCGCTGGCATCGCCACGAACAACGTCTACGTCCGCGTCGGCAGCTACGTGTACGAGTTCAGCCTCACCACGTGGGGCTGGATCCACCTGGTCGTCGGCGCCCTGGTGGCGATCACGGGCTGGGGCGTGCTCCAGGGCATGGAGTGGGCCCGCTGGGTGGGCGTCGGCCTGGCGGCCCTGTACATGATCCTCTACTTCATGTTCCTGCCGTACGCCCCGGTCTGGTCGGTCATCGCCATCGCGATCGGCGCCTTCGTGATCTGGGCGCTGGTGACACCGGACCGCACCACGGCGGCACGGTAGGCGCGTCCGGCGCCGCAGAACCGCGGCGGACTCCGCCGAGCCCGCCGGCCCCGGCGGCGGCAACCGGCCCGACGGCCGGGGGCCGCCGCTCCGGCAACCGTTCTCCCCCCGCTCCCCGTCCTTGAGGGAGGATCGGGCACCAGCCCACGGAGGGGAAGGCGGCCGGCACGTGGACACTGCGACCACGGAACGGACCGGCCCGGCCGGCACCCGGCGCCGGTCCCGGGCACGTACCGCGGGGGCCTGGTTCGCCGGGCTGCTGCTCGCCGGGGTGAGCACCGTCGTCGGCTGCCGTGCCGCCGGCACCGACGCGCGCACGCCCGTGCCGCAGCTGCTCGCCTTCCTGCCCTGGCTGCTCGCCCCCACCGCCCTCGCCCTGCTCCTCGCCGTGCTCGCCCGCTGGCGCACCGGCATGGTCTGGGGCCTCCTCGCGCTCGGCGCCCTCGCCTGGTTCGCCGAGCCGTACGGCAGGACCGACGAGCCCACCGGCGCCGCCCTCGCCGAGTTCCGGGTGCTGACCTCCAACGTGGAGTTCGGCCACGGCACGGCCTCCCTCGTGGACGCCGTCCGCCGCGAGCGGCCCGACGTCGTCTTCGTCGAGGAGTGCGAGCACCACTGCTCCGCCACCCTGGCGCGCGCCCTCGGCGGCGCCACCGGCGGCTACCCGTACCGTCGGGCGGTGGACGGCGGCGGCTCCGACGGCTCGCTCATCCTCAGCCGGTTCCCGCTGAAGGCCGCGCCCGGCGTACCCGGCACCATGGGCATGCCCGGCGCCGTCGCCGACGTCCACGGCCACGCCGTACGGCTGCAGCTCGCCCACCCCATGCCCCCGCTCCCCGGCCAGGTCCCCCTGTGGCGCAGTGAGCTGGGGGCGCTGCGCTCCTACGCGGCGGCGGGCGGCGGCGCCCCGACGGTCATCGCCGGCGACTTCAACGCCTCCCAGGACCACGCCGCCTTCCGCCGCGTCCTCGACACCGGCCTGCGCGACGGCGCCCGCCTCGCCGGCGCCGCCCGTACGCCCTCCTGGCCCGCCAGGACGGCACCGGCGTTCGGGGCCCAGATCGACCACGTCCTCGTCTCCCGGGACTTCTCCGCGAACTCGGCCCGCTTCCTGGACATCGCCGGCACCGATCACCGCGCCCTGGTCGTCGACATCACCCTCCACGAGCGCGGCTGAGCCACCGGCCGTGTACGACAGGGGGGCGCCGTCCGTCCGGACGGCGCCCCCCTGTCGTACACGCCGATACCGCTACATCCCGATGTCGCGGCCGTCGGCACGCCACACCGCGACCACGGCGGGGCGGACGATCTTCCCGGGTCCGTCGGGCCAGGTGCTGGCCGGCGCCTCCACCGTGGCGCCGTCGACCTCGCCCGGGTGCTGCACGGCCACCAGCACGCGGCGGTCCTGCACGATGGGGCCGCAGGTCTCGGCGCCGGTGGGCACGGTCAGGAACTGCTTGAGCTCACCACGCCGTTCGCCGCGCGTGGCGACGCCGAAGAGGCCGTCGTGCGAACCGAGCTGGTTGCCGTCCGTGGAGATCCACAGGTTGCCGTGCGGGTCGAAGGCGACGTTGTCCGGGCAGGAGATGGGGCTGACGCGGTCCTTCGGGAACCCGGCGAAGTAGGTGGCGGGGTCGGCGGGGTCACCGGCGACCAGGAACAGCGACCAGGCGAACACGGTGGACTCCGGCCGGTTCCGGCCCTCGGTGAGTTCCAGGATGTGGCCGTGCTTGTTGGCGTTGCGCGGGTTCGCCTCGTCGGCGGGCGCCTGACCGCTCAGGCCGCGCTTGGTGTTGTTGGTGAGGACGACGTACACCTTGCCGGTGTGCGGCGAGGGCTGGATGTCCTCGGGCCGGTCCATCTTGGTGGCCCCGGCCTTGTCGGCGGCGAGCCGCGTGAACACGAAGACCTCTTCGGCACTCATGCCCTCGACGTGGGACACCGCCCCGTGCGCGGTGGCCGTGGCCAGCGGGATCCAGGTGCCGGAACCGTCGAACTCCCCGTCACCCGGGAGCTTTCCGCTTCCGTCGATCTCGGAGGCGGGCGAGTCCCCCGTGAGCCTGGCGACGTAGAGGGTCCCCTCGTCGAGGAGCGAGAGGTTGTGCTCGCGCACGGCCCGGGAGCCGCCGTGCCGCATCCGCTTGCTGCCGACGAACTTGTAGAAGTAGTCGAACCGCTCGTCGTCCCCGGAGTAGACGACCGGCCGGCCGTCGTCGGTGAGCCTGACGGTCGCCGCCTCGTGCTTGAACCGGCCCAGGGCGGTGTGCTTGCGGGGCGTGGAGTGCGGGTCGTACGGGTCGAACTCCACGACGTACCCGAAGCGGTGCGCCTCGTTGGGCTCCTGGGCCAGGTCGAAGCGGCGGTCGAACCGCTCCCACTTGCGCTCGGTGCCGGACGTGCCGATGCCGTACCGCTTGTCGGTGGCGCGGCTGCCGTTCGCGAAGTACTGGTTGAAGTTCTCCTCGCCGTGCAGGGTGGTGCCCCACGGGGTGGTGCCGCCGGAGCAGTTGTTGAGGGTGCCCAGGACCGTGCGGCCGGCCGGGTCGGCGGAGGTCTTCAGGAGGTCGGACCCGGCGGCGGGCC
Organism: Streptomyces sp. PSU-S4-23; assembly: GCF_055632315.1. Lineage (NCBI taxonomy): Bacteria > Bacillati > Actinomycetota > Actinomycetes > Kitasatosporales > Streptomycetaceae > Streptomyces > Streptomyces sp. PSU-S4-23. The sequence goes on from NZ_JBVMUU010000002.1 coordinate 4,256,181, forward strand.
CGGTGAGGCGGAACTCGCTGGTGGCGGTGAGGCGGCGGTTGAGGGGGTGGCGCGGCACGGCCGTGAGCCGGCCGGTGTGCCTGTCCTCCTCGACGACGACGGCGCCCAGGCCGTGGGCGGCCCAGGCCACCTCGACCTGCTGCCGGGTGGGGTTCTCGGGGTCGTAGTCCCGGAACATGAGCACCTCGTCGGTGTACTCGTGATTGGCCACGAGGAGCTGCCGGTGGCGCTCGCCCGGAAGCGGGAGCAGGGCGAGGAAGTCGTTGTTGTACCCGAACTGGCCGGCCTGGGCGGCGGCGGTCTGGTTCTCCGGGTCGAAGGCGGGGGCGCCGCGCAGGATCGGGTCGCCCCAGCGGATGACGACGTTCTGGCGGTAGCCGTCGGGGACGGTGACGGCGTCGGCGGTGTTGGGGGCGACGGGCGCGAAGCGGAGGCCGCGGGCGGCGCCGGTGCGGGAGGACACGGCGGCCTGCGCCCGCGCGTCGGCGGCCGCGGTGGCGGCCCGCGCCTGCGGGGCCTTGGCGACGGCGGCGGCACCGGTGGCGGTGGCGACCGTGACGACGGCCGCGGCGCGGAGGGCGGAGCGGCGGCTGAGGGCGCCGGCGATGACGTCACCGACGTAGTCGTTGGAGCTGGTGTTGGGCACCTCGTGGAAACAGGCGTTGCCGCACCGGAAGCGGCAGGTCAGGGCGGACCGCCCGCCTGGGTGCGCGGCGGACGACGTTGCGATCAGTGGCAGCTGCTTTCGCACTTTACTCTCCCCATACGATCCCTTGGCGTGGACGTGACGCTAGGCGTATGGGAGTGCGAGCGCTGGGCGGATGGGTGAACTGTAGGTGAACCAGGGGAATCCGTAAGGGCGTTGAGGTACCCCGTCGGCGTGGCGCGACCTGCGGGAGTGAGCTGTTCGTCACGGTGTGGGTGACGGAGGCGAGGCGGTCTTGACATCGGGCGTGTCCGATGATTGAACCCTCCCCAAGATCGGCACCTGTGGCCGCTAACCTTACGTGTCCGTCCTGGCCAGGGATTGACGGGCATCACCTCTCGCGAAGGGTTGCGCACATGGGCATTCTCACTCTCCTGCGGAACGCGTTCGGCCGCTCACGCAAGGGTCGTACCGCCGAGGGGGAGCCCTCGCGCGAGACGGCCACGGACACGACGGCCACGGAGGCGACGGTTCCGGCTCCGGCGACGGAGCCCGCCGCGTCGGCCGCGCCGACCGCGTCGGCCGCGTCGGCCGAGATCCCGGCGCAGTCGTCCGGCCGGACGACGGACGAGCACGAGTTGGTGGCGGCGGCGTTCGACAACGTGACGGTACCGAGGCAGGGCACGCCTGCGACGGCGGAACCGGTTGCGGAGCCCGAGCCGGCGGCGAAGGCAGAGGCGGCTGCGGAGCCCGAGCCGGCAGCCGAGGTGACGCCCGAACCCGAGCCGGAGCCGGAGGCTGCGCCCGAACCGGAGCCGGAGCCGGCCGCCGAGGCGACCCCGGAGGCTTCGGCCGCCGAACAGGAGCCCGAAGCCGCACCCGAGCCCGAGCCCGCCGACGAGGTGGCCCCCGCCCCGGCGCCCGAACCGGAGGCCGAGACGACCGGGCAGCCCGAGCCGGTGGCGGCCGAGGCGGAGGCGGAGCCCCAGCCCGCCGCCGAAGCCGCCCCCGCCGCGGAGCCGGAGGCCGAGGTCGCACCCGAACCCGAGCCGACCGCCGAGCCCCAGCCCGAGCCGGAGGCCGAAGCCGCCCCCGAGCCGGAGCCGGTCGCCGAAGCCGCCCCCGCCACCGAGCCGGAAGCCGAGGTCGCACCCGAACCCGAGCCGACCGCCGAGCCCCAGCCCGAGCCCGAGCCGGAGGCCGAAGCCGCCCCCGAGCCGGAGCCGGTCGCCGAGGCGACCCCGGAGGCGGCCCCCGCCCCGGAGGCCGAAGCCGCACCCGCCGCGGAACCCGAGCCGGAGGCCGAGACGACTGGGCAGCCCGAATCGGAGCCAGTGGCGGCCGAAGCGGAGGCAGAGCCCGAGCCGGACGCCGAAGCCGCCCCCGAGCCGGAAGCCGAGGTGGCCGCCGAGCGCGAGCCCCAGCCGGAGCCGGCACCTGAACCGGCCGCCGACATCGCCCCCCAGCCGGAGGCGGAACCCGAATCCGATTCTGAGCCCGAGCCCGCGCCCGAGCCCGAGGCACTGGCCGCCGACGACCCGGCACCCGCGCAGCCGGAAGACACCGCACCCGCGCAGCCGGAAGACTCCGCACCCGCGCAGGCGGACGAACCGACCCCCGCACAGACGGACGCCCCCACGCCCGCCCTGACACTCGACGGCGTGAAGTCCCGCGCCCCCGGTCTGGCCACCGCCTACAAGGCCGCGGCCACCGTCCTCGACAAGCGCGGCCTCGCCGGCGCCCGCGCCAAGGTCTACCTGGTCCTCGACCGCTCGGCGTCCATGCGCCCGTACTACAAGGACGGCTCCGCCCAGGCCCTCGGCGAGCAGGCCCTCGCGCTGGCCGCGCACCTCGACCCCGAGGCCACGGTCCACGTCGTCTTCTTCTCCACCGAACTCGACGGCACCGGTGAGCTGACCCTCGCCGACCACGAGAACAAGATCGACGAGCTGCACGCGTCCCTCGGCCGCATGGGCCGCACGAGCTACCACGCCGCCGTGGAGGCCGTGGTGGCCCACCGCAAGCAGTCGCAGGACCCGGCCCTCCCCGCCCTGGTGATCTTCCAGACGGACGGCGCGCCGGACGCGAAGACCCCCGCCACCCAGTCGCTGACGGACGCCGCGAAGAACCACCCGGCCCTCTTCTTCTCCTTTGTCGCCTTCGGCGACCCGGAGAACAAGGCGTTCGACTACCTCCGCAAGCTGAAGACGGACAACACGTCCCACTTCCTGGCCGGCGAGGCCCCGCGCGAGCTCACGGACACGGAGGTGTACGAGGGCATGCTGGCGACCTGGCGCCCCTGACCGCCGCCATCCGGACGCCGCCCGCTTCTCACCGCGCAAAACGGGAAGCGGGCGGCGTACCCATGTCGGCTACGATTTCAAGGTTCGTAGACGATACAGCCGACCCGAAGCCGACGATCGTCACCCCGCGTAGCGACTTGGGAGCAGCCCGCGATGGCTCGACACCTCATCACCAGCGCCCTTCCGTACATCAACGGGATCAAGCACCTGGGCAACATGGTGGGGTCCATGCTCCCGGCGGACGTCTACTCCCGCTATATGCGCCAGCGCGGCCACGACGTCCTCTACATCTGCGCGACGGACGAGCACGGCACCCCCGCCGAACTGGCGGCGAAGGAGCTGGGCCTGCCGGTCGACGAGTTCTGCGCCCAGGCGCACGACGCGCAGAAGGCGGTGTACGACGGCTTCGACCTGGCCTTCGACTACTTCGGCCGTAGCTCGTCCCCGCAGAACCGCGAGATCACGCAGGAGATCGCCCGCGAGCTGAAGGCGAACGGGTTCATCGAGGAGCGGGCCATCCGCCAGGTGTACTCCAACGCCGACGGCCGCTTCCTGCCCGACCGGTACATCATCGGCACCTGTCCGCACTGCGGCTACGACAAGGCGCGCGGTGACCAGTGCGAGAACTGCACGCGGGTGCTGGACCCGACCGACCTGATCGACCCGCGCTCCGCGATCAGCGGCAGCAGCGACCTGGAGGTCCGCGAGACCAAGCACCTCTTCCTGCTGCAGTCGGCGCTGGCCGGCGAGGTCGAGGCATGGGTGGACGAGCGCGCCGACGACTGGCCCGTGCTGGCCTCCTCGATCGCCCGCAAGTGGCTCACCGAGGGCCTGCACGACCGGGCGATCACCCGTGACCTGGACTGGGGCGTCCCGGTCCCGGCCGACACCTGGCCGGAGCTGGCCGCCGAGGGCAAGGTCTTCTACGTCTGGTTCGACGCCCCGATCGAGTACATCGGCGCCACGAAGGAGTGGGCGGACCAGGACCCGGAGAACCGCGACTGGCGTTCGTGGTGGTGGGAGTCGGACGCGGACGTCCACTACACGCAGTTCATGGGCAAGGACAATGTGCCCTTCCACAGCGTGATGTTCCCGGCGACCCTGCTGGGCACGCGCGCGCCGTGGAAGAAGGTGGACGTCATCAAGGCGTTCAACTGGCTCAACTACTACGGCGGCAAGTTCTCCACGTCGCAGAAGCGCGGCGTCTTCACGCACGACGCGCTGGAGATCCTCCCGGCCGACTACTGGCGCTACTTCATGATGGCGAACGCGCCCGAGTCCGACGACTCCTCCTTCACCTGGGAGCACTTCACGGCCACGGTGAACAAGGACCTGGCGGACACCCTGGGCAACTTCGTCAACCGCGTCCTGTCCTTCTCCCGCAAGCGCTTCGGCGACGCGGTCCCGGAGGGCGGCGAGCCGGGCCAGGCCGAGGCGAAGCTCGGCGAGGAGATCGCGCGCCTGCTCGCGGAGTACGAGGAGCACATGGAGGCCATCCAGTTCCGCAAGGCGGCGGCCGCGCTGCGCGCCCTGTGGTCGGCGGGCAACTCCTACCTGGAGGAGAAGGCCCCCTGGCTGGAGATCAAGACGAACAAGGAGGGTGCGGCCCTCACCCTGCGCACGGCGATGAACCTGATCCACCTCTACGCGGTGGTGTCGGAGCCGTTCATCCCGACCACCTCGGCGGCGATGCGCGCGGCGTTCGCCCTGAAGGACGACACGGCGACGTGGGTGACGCGCGACGAGGCGAAGTCCCTCACCACCGTCGCCGCCGGCACCCCCTTCACGGTCCCGCCGGTCCTGTTCGCCAAGCTCACGGACGAGGACCTGGAGAACTACAAGGAGCGCTTCGGCGGCACGGAGGCGTAGGGCAGCGCAGGGGGCGACCCCTTGCGCCCGGAGGCCCGGAAGCGACTCGTTTCCGGACCTCCGCGCGGCCCTCGCCGTCGTCGCCCGGGTCGGCTGGACGAGATGCAGGCCACGACGGACGACGCCTTCCGGCATCTCCCTTGATCGCGAGGAAGATCCCGCCGGTAGAGTCGGCTTGAGGACGATGTCACCTGGGGGTGGACCGATGGCGGCGGATGCAGTGCCCATAGTCTTCGTTCACGGGACGCGTTTCAGCGCGGGACAGTGGAGCATGCAGCTGGCCGCACTCCGGGACGAATTCCCGGTGGTCGCCATCGACCTGCCCGGCCACGGGGAGCGCTCGGCTCAGCCCTGGAGCCTGAGCGCTGCGACGGAGATCATCGCTTCCGCGGTGGACTCGCTCGACCGCGGGCCGGCTCTGATCGTCGGGCACTCGCTCGGCGGATATGCCTCGCTGGAGTTCGCGCGGCGCTGTCCGGAGCAACTGCGCGGGCTGATTCTCGCGGGAGCCAGCGCCTCCACCCGCGGCCTCCGGGCGGCGCCCTATCGGTGGGTCGCCAGGCTGGTCCCTCATCTGCCGGCGGATCGCCTGACCCGGTGGAACGACCGGTTGCTGCGGCGGCTCTACCCACGGGAAGTGGTGGAGGCGACCATCCGCTCCGGCTACGCCTTCCATACCCTGCCAGCGGCCTGGGGCGAGGTACTCGGACGCTTCGACGCGGGTGCGATGCGTCATGTGAAGGCTCCCGTCCTCATCCTGAACGGCGAGAAGGACGCCGTCTTCCGGGCCGAGGAGGCGGACTTCGCCCGCGCGCATCCGCACGCTCGCGTCGAATTGATCCCGCGGGCGCGACACCTCGCGAACTTCGACGACCCGGATGCTTTCACCGACGCCGTCCGCCGCTTCGCCCGCCAACTTCCTGCCGCCGGCTGAGCACTCCACAGCCGGAACCACCCGGCACCCCTGAACACCTCGACAGCGTCCGCACACTCAGCCCGGAACGACGATTGGCGTATTCGTCCCGTCTCCGGAGGCTGTGGCGAGGTCCTTCCGAGGGCGCTGATCGCCGCCGACCGGCACACCGCGCTTCTTGGCGGCGCACACCTCATGGACCGGGCCTTGTCCGACAACATCGGGCGGCCTGCGTGAGGCGACCTGCGAGCGGTCCGCCCGGCGGACGCGGCGAACCCGCGCCCCCTTACCGGCAGGCTTCCCGGCGGCCAGGGCGTTCGCCGCGAACGTGGCCGCCAGGCCCGCCGTGGCCACCGCCCCGGCCCCCACCGCCACGAACCTCCGGCGTGTCAGTTCCGTTTCGCTGTGCGGTTCCTGATGCCCCGTCATGGATCGGGGACGCTGGGCGGCGATCCTGCCAGAAGCGTCCGACGGGACGGGGGCCGTTCGCCAGGCGCCCTTACAATCGCCGCATGGCATGTGCACGCATAGTGCGCCAGGGGTGGAGGGGACTCACGTGACCAAGAATGGGCGTCCGCACAGGGGTGGATGGAGATCGGCGGCCGTGGTGCTGGCCGGGGTGATGGGCGCGGCGCTGCTGTCGGCCGCGCCCGCCGCCGCCGTGCACGGCGCCGTGCCCGGTGACTTCAACGGTGACGGCTGTCGAGACGCGGTCCTGCCCGCGCCCGGCGCGGACGTGTCGGGGAGGACGGCCGCCGGAGCCGTCGTCGTGCTGTACGGGTCGACCTCGGGGCTGTCGGCCACACGGCGTCAGATCATCACACAGAACAGCACCGGCGTTCCGGACACGGCCGAGGCGTACGACCGGTTCGGCTCGGCCACCGCCACCGCCGACCTCAATCGCGACGGGTACGCGGACCTGGTCGTCTCCTCGCCCTACGAGGACACCTCCAAGGGCAGGGACTCCGGTGCCGTCACGGTGCTGTGGGGCAGCAAGAAGGGGCTGACCAGCGGCACGGACCTGCCGAATCCCGCGAGCGCCGCCGACGGGATGACGTCCTACGGGCTCGATGTCGCCGTCCTCGCCGACGGCGCCGGAGCCAGGACCCGGGTCGCGGTCGCCGGATACGGCGGATCCGTCCTCTTCAGCGGGCCGTTCAGCCGCACGGGCACCGTCGGGTCCCGGACGTACCACCAGGACACCCCCTCCGTCGAGAGCGTCGCCCTCGGCGACTTCAACCACGACGGCAGTCCCGACCAGGTCGCCGTCACATCCCGTCTGAGCGGCCTCAGCGGCGGCGCGCTGTACGTGTACCCGACGCCCGCGAACTCCGCGAACGGCACGGCCCTGACCCAGGGCAACGGCCTCATCGCCGCCACCGGCGACGTCAACGGCGACTCGTACGCGGACCTGGTGGTCGGCGACCCCGACGAGCCCTCCACGGCGGGAGCGGACGGCGCGCTCGGCGGTCGCATCCTGGTCTGGTACGGCTCCGCTCAGGGGATCGGCACCGGCGCCAAGCCGGTGCGACTGACGCAGAACACCGCCGGCGTCCCGGGAACCAGTGAGAAGGACGACCACTTCGGCGGTGCGCTGGCCGTGGCCGACCTCAACCGGGACGGGGTCGCCGACATCGTGGTGGGATCGCCGGACGAGGGCAGGGCCGACGCCGGGCAGATCACCGTCGTCCCGGGCCGCCGCTCGGGTGCGCTCGGCACCGGGTCGTACGCCGTCACCCAGGACACGGCCGGCGTCCCGGACGCCTCCGAGACCGGCGACGCGTTCGGCACGACCGTCGCCGTCGGCGATGTGAACCGGGACGGCAGGCCCGAGCTGTTCGTCGGTGCGGCCGGCGAGAACAACTCCACCGGTGCCGTCTGGGTCCTCCCCGGCGGCGGCTCCGGCCCGACGGCCAAGGGCAGCCGCGAGTTCACGGCGCGTTCCGTCGGCCTCACCCAGCAGAGCGAGACGCTCCTCGGCGGCAACGGTCTGCGCTGGCTGCTCTGACCGGTGCGCCGATCCGGCCGGCCGGCTGCTCCGACCGGCGTGCGGACGCCGAACGGGCCGTGCGGACGCCGAACGGGCCCGGAATCCCTGGAGGGATCCGGGCCCGCTGTCGTACGCGTCCTACTTCGGCTGCGGCTTGCGCACCGACAGGTGCAGTTCCCGCAGGCGCTCCTCCGGCAGCTCCGTCGGGGCGCCCATCATCAGGTCCTGCGCGTTGCCGTTGAGCGGGAAGGCGATCGTCTCGCGGATGTTCGGCTCGTCGGCCAGGAGCATCACGATGCGGTCGATGCCCGGCGCGATGCCGCCGTGCGGCGGGGCGCCGAAGCGGAAGGCACGGAGCATGCCCGCGAACTCGCGCTCCACCGTCTCGTTGTCGTAGCCGGCGATGTTGAACGCCTTGAGCATGATGTCCGGCTCGTGGTTCCGGATGGCGCCCGAGGACAGCTCCACGCCGTTGCAGACGATGTCGTACTGCCAGGCCAGGATGTCCAGCGGGTCCTGCGTCCGCAGCGCCTCCATGCCGCCCTGGGGCATGGAGAACGGGTTGTGCGAGAAGTCGATCTTCCCCGTGTCCTCGTCCTTCTCGAACATCGGGAAGTCGACGACCCAGCAGAAGCGGAAGACGCCCTCCTCGAAGTGGCCGGCCCGCCTGGCCGCCTCCACCCGGACCGCGCCCATGATCTTCGAGACCTCGTCGAACTCGCCCGCGCCGAAGAACACCGCGTGCCCGGCGGCGAGGGACAGCCGCTTCGTCAGCTCCGCGACGTTCTCCTCCGTGAGGAACTTCGCGATCGGGCCCGTCAGCGCGCCGTCCTCGCCGACCCGCACCCACGCCAGGCCCTTGGCGCCCTGCTCCACCGCGTACTCGCCGAGCTGGTCGAAGAACTTGCGGGGCTGCGACGCGGTGTCCGGCACCGGCAGCGCCCGTACGTGCTTGCCGGCGAACGCCTTGAACTCCGAGCCGTCGAAGACGTCCGTGACGTCGGCCAGCTCCAGCTGGGCCCGCAGGTCCGGCTTGTCCGAGCCGTACTTGAGCATCGCCTCGCGGAAGGGGATGCGGGGGAAGGGGGACGTGACGTGGCGGCCGCCCCCGAACTCCTCGAAGATCTCCGTCATCAGCTGCTCGATCGGCTGGAACACGTCCTCCTGCTCGACGAAGGACAGCTCCACGTCGAGCTGGTAGAACTCGCCCGGCGAACGGTCCGCGCGGGCGTCCTCGTCGCGGAAGCAGGGCGCGATCTGGAAGTAGCGGTCGAAGCCGGAGATCATCAGCAGCTGCTTGAACTGCTGCGGGGCCTGCGGCAGCGCGTAGAACCTGCCCGCGTTCAGCCGGGAGGGGACCACGAAGTCGCGGGCGCCCTCCGGGGACGTCGCCGTCAGGATCGGGGTGGCCATCTCGTTGAAGCCCATCGCCGCCATCTTGTGCCGGATCGCCGAGATCACGGCCGTGCGCAGCATGATGTTGCGGTGCATGCGCTCGCGGCGCAGGTCCAGGAAGCGGTACTCGAGGCGCCGCTCCTCGTTCACCCCGTCCTCGGTGTTGATCGTGAAGGGGAGCGGGGCGGCCGCGCCGAGCAGCTCGACCTCGCCCACCAGGATCTCGATCTCACCCGTGGGCAGGTCCGGGTTCACGTTCTCGGCGCCGCGGGAGACGACGTTGCCGTCGACGCGGACGGTGGACTCCTTGGAGATGGCGTCCAGCGCCTCGTACGCGGCAGTGCCGGGGTGGGCGACCAGCTGGGTGATGCCGTAGTGGTCGCGCAGATCGATGAAGAGGATGCCGCCCAGGTCGCGCCGATTGTGCAGCCAGCCGCTCAGCCGGACGTCGCTGCCGACGTCAGAGGCGCGGAGCTCGCCGCAGGTGTGGGACCTGTACCGATGCATCGTCGTTCATCCAGTCTTCGCGGATCGGGGTCTGTCCGGGGTCGCTCGCCCCGGTACGTCCGGGCGGGCACGGCCCGGATCTACCAAGCGTACCGGCCGCCCCAAGATCGCCTCCCCACCATTTCGGCAGGGCCCGTTTCCCCTCGACGGGTCCCAAATATCGTCGATAACGAGTTCAAATTGGGACTTTTCTTACCTTCAGTGGCACTCCTCGATCACCTCTTCATACAGTGGGGCAATGCGCACTGGTGAGCCCCTGCCCTCCATGGGGGACGTCCTGGCCACCCTCGCGACGGGGGTGTGGCGCTGGGACCACGCCGCCGGACTCGTCACCATGGACGCCGAGGCCGCACGGCTGCTGGGGCTGCCCCCGGAGGCGACGACGCTCACGGAGGCGGGGGTCCGGGCCCGGTTCCACCCCGTCGACTGGAACGAGGTCGACGGGATCGTCCAGCTCGCCCTGGCCGAGGGCACCATCGCCGAGATCCGGATGCGGATCATGGACGCGCACGGGCGCGTGGTCCGTACCGTACGCAGCCGCTCCAAGCCGTCGATGGACCCCCAGACCGGGGCGTATGCGCTGGTCGGAACGCTCCAGGAGGTCACCGAGCCCTCCCCGGACGCCGCCGCGCGCTCCCCGGTCACCGGCGACTGGCGCCGCTCCCGCGAGGCGTTCCTGCTGGACGCGGGACGCGCGCTGGCCGAGGCGCGGTCCACGGCGGAGGTGCTGCGGGTGGCGGCCGGCCTCTCCATGCCCGGGTTCTCGCCGGACGGCCTCGCGGTCTTCGGGGCCGAGGGCGACCGGCTGACCGTCATCGGCCACCACGGCCAGGCGCCGGGAGAGGAGGGTCCCTTCACGCACATGTCGCTGGAGACGGACTACCCCGCCGCCGAGGTCGTCCGCACCGGCCGTGCCGTCTACCTGTCCTCGCCCATGGAGTACAAGGCCCGCTACCCGGTCTCCTGGCCGCTCGCCGCGCACTTCGGCCGGCAGTCCTGGGCGTTCCTGCCGCTCACCGTGTCGGGCCGCACGATGGGCGCGTGGATGGCGGCCTTCAAGTACCCGGTCACCTTCACGCCCGACGAGCGCTCCGTGCTCACCACGGTCGCCCGGATGCTCGCCCAGGCCCTCTCCCGTGCCACGACCGCCGAGACCGAGCGGGAGCTGACGGAGGGGCTGCAGCGCTCGATGCTGCCCGTGCTCGGACCGGAGATCCCCGGCATGACCGTGGCCGCGCGCTACATACCGACCGGCGGCGGACTCCAGGTGGGCGGCGACTGGTACGACATGATCCAGCTGCCCGGGGGAGGCCGCTTCGCGCTCACCATCGGCGACGTACAGGGCCACGACGTGCGCGCCGCGGGCCTCATGGGCCAGCTGCGGATAGCCCTGCGGGCCTACGCGGCGGAGGGCCACCCCCCGGACGCGGTCCTCTCCCGCGCCTCGCGCTTCCTGCACGGCATGACGTACGGCGCGGACGGCGGCGACCTGCGCTTCGCCACCTGCCTCTACGCCGAGGTGGACCCGGAGACCGGGACGCTGGAGATCGCCCGCGCCGGCCATCCCGACCCGGCGATCCGCATGGCGGACCGGACCGTGCTGCTGCGGCCGACCGCGGGCGGGCTGCCGCTCGGCATCGACCCGGACGCGGACTACCCGACCACCCGGCTCCTCCTGGAGCCCGGCGAGACCATGCTGATCTGCACGGACGGGCTGATCGAGACCGGCGGGCACGACCTGGACACCGGCTGGCGGCGCATACGCCGGATCCTGGAGGAGCACGACGGCGACATCGATGAGCTGGCCGACGCGCTGGTCCAGGCCGTGCACGGGCCCTCCTCGCACCACGCCACCGGGCCGCTGACCGACCGGCGCGAGGACGACATAGCGCTGCTGCTGCTCAGCCGGTCGGGCGAGCCGGCCGGCGGCACCGTCCCCGCCGTGCGCCCGGCCGTGCGCCGGCTGGCGCTGACGGTCGCGCAGGCCGAGCCCGAGCGCATCGCCGGCGCCCGGCAGCAGGTGCGCGAGATGCTGCACGACTGGTCCTCCCAGGACCAGCTGGACTCGGCGGTGCTCCTGGTCTCCGAGGTGCTCACGAACGTCCTCGTCCACACCGACGCGGACGCGCTCCTCGTCGCCGAGGTCGCCGGCGAGCCGAGCGTCGTGGACGGCGGGGGCGGGCGCCGGCTGCGCGTGGAGGTCACGGACGCGAGCGACGACCTCCCCCACAAGCGCCGGCCGGGCGAACTGGCCTCCTCCGGCCGCGGACTGATCCTCGTCGAGCTGCTCGCCGACGCCTGGGGCGTGGAACCGCGGGGCGAGGGCAAGCGCATCTGGTTCGAGCTGTACGAGGAGCCCCCGAAGATGGAGCCGGAGGACGACGATCTGCGGGAGGAGATCGCACAGCTGCGGTGAGGACGGCCCCCGGCCTCCGTCACGCCTCCGTCACGCCTCCGGTGGCTCCCCCTCCGCGCACGGCTTCGGCCCGGCCCCCGCCGCGCCCTCCCCCTCCACGCTCCCGTACCGCACCCGCACCTCGTGCGCGACGCCGAACGCCGCCGCCGTCAGCGGCACCGCCAGCAGCATCCCGAGGATCCCGGCGACCGACGCCCCCGCGGTGAGCGCCAGCAGCACGGCCGCCGGGTGCATCTGCACGGTCCGGCTCTGCACCATCGGCTGGAGCACGTGCCCTTCCAGCACCTGCACGGCGACGACCACCCCGAGCGCCCACAGCGCGATGACGAACCCGCGGTCCGCGAGGGCGACCAGGACCGCGACCGCGCCGGAGATGAAGGCGCCGAGGTAGGGGATGTAAGCGCCCACGAACACGATCGCGCCGAGCCCCACCGCGCCCGGGACGCGCAGGATCAGCAGCCCCACGGCGATGCAGGTCGCGTCGATGAGGGCGATCAGCGTGGTCCCGCGCATGAACCCCTCGACCGCCGCGAAGGCGCGCCGCGCCATGATCTCGACGGTGTCGGCGGCGCCGTGCGGGGCGAGGGAGCGCAGTACCTCCGCGGCCCGGTGGGAGTCGCGCAGGAAGAAGAAGACGAGCAGCAGGGCCAGCACGGCCATGGCGACGGTCTCGCCGACGACGCTGACCCCGCTGATGACGTTGGAGGCGGCGGTCCCGCCGAACCTGCCGAGCAGCTCCCTGGCGTTGGAGGCCAGGTCGTCCAGCGAGGTGCCGGCCGCCCCGAAGTACTCCGCGAGGGACTTCGCGGCCCGTTTGAGCGAGGAGACGATCTGGTCGCCGTTGTCGACGAGCGCGGCGACGACGATGTACACGGCCCCGCCGACCACCGCCACCACGGCGACGCAGGTGACCGCGGCGGCGAGCGACCGGTGCACGCCGACCCGTACCAGCCGCCGGTGCAACGGGCCGAGGAGCGCGGTCCCGAGCAGTGCGAGCAGCACGGGCACGACGGCCGTGCGGAACTGCCCGCACAGCTGGATCCCGACCCAGCCGACCCCCGCCACCAGCAGGACGACGACGCACCAGGCGGCGAGCCGGCGTACGGGGTCGGGGAGGAGCTGCACGCCTCCAGCCGACCACGGCGGGGGCGGGCTGTCCTGCGCGGACGGCCCGCCCGGGTGACGCCCTGTCAGGTCCGGCGGCCGGGTACCCCTCGGTCAGGTGCCCTGGGGCCCGCTCTCGGTCATCCCGTGGACCGCGGGGATCGTGCCCATCCGGCCCTTCTGGAAGTCCTCGAACGCCTGCTGGAGCTCCTCGCGGGTGTTCATCACGAACGGGCCGTAGTGCGCCATCGGCTCACGGATCGGCCGTCCGCCCAGCAGCAGGACCTCCAGGTCCGGGGTGTGGGAGTCCTGCTTGTCGTCCGCACGGACGGTCAGCGAGGATCCGGCGCCGAAGACGGCGGTCTGGCCCATGTGGACCGGGCGCCGCTCGGTGCCCACGCCGCCGCGGCCGGCCAGGACGTACGCGAGGCCGTTGAAGTCCTCGCGCCAGGGGAGGGTGACCTCCGCACCGGGCGCGACCGTGGCATGGATCAGGGTGATCGGCGTGTGCGTGATCCCGGGGCCCTTGTGGCCGTCCAGCTCGCCGGCGATGACGCGCAGCAGCGCGCCGCCGTCGGGGGTGGTCAGCAGCTGGACCTGACCGCCGCGGATGTCCTGGTAGCGCGGGGCCATCATCTTGTCCTCGGCGGGGAGGTTCACCCAGAGCTGGATGCCGTGGAAGAGGCCGCCGGACAGGACGAGCGACTCCGGCGGGGCCTCGATGTGCAGCAGCCCCGAGCCCGCGGTCATCCACTGGGTGTCGCCGTTGGTGATGGTGCCGCCACCACCGTGGGAGTCCTGGTGGTCGAAGGTCCCGTCGATGATGTAGGTGACGGTCTCGAAGCCGCGGTGGGGGTGCCAGGGGGTGCCCTTGGGTGAAACCAGTTGGGGGGCCAAAAAACCGGCTAGAGTCCCCCCATGATCAGACCAGGGGTGGTGACCGGCATGGACATCCATGCAGGGGTCTATGGGCGTCAGTCCGTGGGGCGCGCCAACAAGTCCGAGGTCAGCACAGTCACGCAGCGCACGGCGGGTGTGGCCGAGGCCAAGCGTCGCGGGGCCGTCAGCATCACCGAGTACGAGGACCTTGGCATATCCGCGTTCACGGGCGACGGCCGCCCCGACTTCGACCGGCTGCTGAAAGACTGTCACGACGGCCGGATCAACCTGATCATCGTCTACTACATCAGCCGCCTGTCACGGATGGATCCACTGGACGCCATCCCCATCGTCACGGAGCTGCTCAACCTCGGCGTGACGATCGTCAGCCTCACCGAGGGTGAGTTCCGCAAGGGCAACCTGATGGACCTGATCCATCTGATCCTGCGGCTCGACGCGGCCCACAGCGAGAGCAAGAACAAGAGCGACGCGGTGCGGGGCGCGAAGAAGACGGCCCGTGAACTCGGCGGCTATGTGGGCGGCAAGCCGCCGTACGGCTTCCGCATGGTCCCCGCGACGCGAACGACGGCCGACGGCAGGCCCGTCGTGATCCACGTCCTGGAGCACGATCCCGACGAGGTGCCGGTGATCCGGGACATGTGGGCGCGGATCAAGGAGCACAAGGACATGCCGTACCGCCCCGGAGGGGGACGTCGGCATCCTGGCTCCCTCACGGGCATCTGCGCTCAGATGACCGCCGACGGCGTACCGACGAAGGGGCAGCGAGTCGGCAAGAAGACGAAGGACAGCATCTGGGACCCGAAGACGGCCATGCGCATCCTCCGCGACCCCCGCATCGGGGGCTACGCGGCGACCCCGGTCTACAAGCGCCGGGAGGACGGCAAGCTGACCAGCGCCATCGAGAGCTACCGCATCGAGCGCGACCCCGAGACCATGAAGCCGGTCCAGGCGTACCCACCGATCATCCCGCCGGACGACTGGCACGAACTGCAGAAGTGGCTCGACGGGCGGGGCCAAGGTAAGGGCCTGTCGCGCGGACACGCCGTCCTCTCCGCCATGGACGTCCTGTTCTGCGACTGCGGTGCGGTGATGACGTCGCACCGCGCCACCACTCCCCACAAGGCCGCGTACCGCTGTCGCCGTCGGAAAGCTCTGCCGGGCCAGCACGAGGGCGAGTGCACGATCAGCATGCAGACCCTGGACCTCTACGTGGCTCGGCGGATCTTCGCCCTCATCCAGACGGCCGAGGGCGACCCCGAGACGGCAGTCATCCTCGCCGAAGCTGCTCGACGGTACGCGGCCCAGACGGAACAGCCGGAGATCGTGGGTGAGCGCCGCAGTCTCGTCACCGAACGCGCCGATGCCAAGCACGCGCTGGAGGAGCTGTACGACAGGGAAGAGGCCGGCGACTACGACGACCCCGTCGGACGGCGCCGGTTCCGGGAGCGCAGGGAACGGCTCCTCGGCCGTATGGAGCGGGCGGAGGCCCGTCTCACCGAGTTGGAAGAGGCGGCGACGCCGACGCTCCCGATCCACCTGTGGCTGCCCCTGGGCGCGGGGGACGTCGATCCGGTAGGCGAGGGTTCGTGGTGGGAGGCCGCTACGACCCAGGAGCGCGGGGACTTCGTCAAGTTGTTCGTGCGCAGGGTCACAGTCACCAAGGCGACCGGCGCGGGAAGGTCGACGCCCGTCGAGAGGCGGGCGATGGTCGAGTTTGTGCGACCGGAGCAGGCCGAGAGCGATGGCGCAGAGGCCGACGAATCGCGGCAGAGGAAGGTGTTCTCAGAAGCGGTCTGACCTGCCGCTGACCCGAGACGAGCGAGGAGGAGTACACCCACATCGCCGGTTAGGGAAACCGGCGATTCTCCGGAGCATTGGCGGTGTCCTCGGGGGCGCCGGGCAGCCTCGTCGCTGCTCCGGCGCTCCTGCCCCCATCCATCAGGAGCCGTCTCTTGCACAACCCCTCGCCCAGCCTTTCCGCCACTTCGCCGACCGAAGGTGATTGTCCCGGTCAGGGCCGCCGGCATCGCAAAACCGCGACAAGTGAGTGCACCCGCCCGCGAACCGCTCGCCGCCAGCGACTCGGCACCCCTCGCACGTGCTCGCTGTCCAGGGCTTCCGAGCCCATCGTCGGCGACTGCGACTTCGGCCGCGTCGTCGACGGCAAGCTGCTTGCCCAGCCGGTCTGGCGCCTGCTCATGGTGTCGCCCCAGGCGGCGGAAAGCATCGCAAGCGTGCTCGGAGCCGAGCCGCAGCGGCGATTGGCCAACAGTTCCGA
The DNA here is from genome assembly GCF_055632315.1 of Streptomyces sp. PSU-S4-23. Lineage (NCBI taxonomy): Bacteria > Bacillati > Actinomycetota > Actinomycetes > Kitasatosporales > Streptomycetaceae > Streptomyces > Streptomyces sp. PSU-S4-23. The sequence goes on from NZ_JBVMUU010000002.1 coordinate 4,272,502, forward strand.
GCAGTTCGAAGTCATAGCCGAAAGGGCCAGTCTCCGAGTCGTCATCGAGAATCCAGACAGGCTGACTGCGCAGATGAAGCTGTGGGACTCCCGCGGCCTCGCGCACCACTGCGACGGGCGTGTGTTCCTGTCCCCGGAAGCTGATGCAGGTCACCCCTGCGGGTGCCCGCCCGACATGGCTGAGCGCAGGGCACGAGCCAGGCACGGCCAGGGGCCGCAGCCGGTCACGACTCTTCTGTTCCGCCGAACAGTCGAGTTCACCACCCAAAACGGCCGCCGCGTCTGCTACCACAAGCCCGTCGTGAAAGTGCTCGGCCCCTGGGCGTCCAGCACTGGGGTGGGCCTCGCCGCCTGAGTCGCGTATTCGGACGAATCCAACCTGCGTAGCGGGCCCCTGCCTGCGCGCGCCCCAGGAGCACCATGGAAGAGACCTTCCCCAACCCACAGAACACCACGAAGGCCACCTGGCCGCCGGTCGCTATTCCCGGCCAGACGATGCTGTCGCTCGGATCAAATCCAGACGGAGACCCCGCCGGTGCCCAGAGCGGGGACGGCGCTGCTGGACCTGCCGGTCCCCACGGCTCCGGTCCCGGGGACCGGGCCACCACGGTTGATCCGCTGCCTGGCTCAGCGAGCCATGGCCGTCCCCTATCCGGCCTGGGGACCGCGCGCGGCCCCGAACGCCCTCCGGCCCAGGCCACGGCGCCGGAACTCTCGGGCGACGAAGAACTGCCGCAGGTGGATACCCCCGTCCTCGTCCGGCCACCACAGGGCGTAGAGCGCCGGACTGAGGTCCACACTGCCGAGCGCGGCCTCGTACGGGCCGAGCAGCCAGCCCCTCATGCGGTCGGCCAGTTCCTCGCCCCGCATCGGGTTTTCGTGGTTCTGGTCGATGATGAGGTGCTCGTTCATACGGGCAAGCAGTGGCACGTCGTCGAGACCTGCCGGACCACGCGCAGCATGCCTTCCTCCCCGGTGGACAGCGCCGGGACGCCTCCTGTATCCGTTCCGGACGGCGTCCCGGCGCCCTCGGTTCTCAGTTGGCAACGCCCGTGGCGGCGGCGTAACGGGCGGCGACATCCTCCCAGTTGACGAGGTCCCACAGCTTGGTGACGTAGTCGGGGCGGACGTTCTTGTACTGCAGGTAGTAGGCGTGCTCCCAGGCGTCGAAGACCAGCAGCGGGGTGGAGCCCTGGCCGACGTTGCCGTGGTGGTCGTAGACCTGTTCCACGATCAGCCGCTTGCCCAGCGGTTCCCAGGCGAGCACGCCCCAGCCGGAGCCCTGGACGGACGCGGTCGAGACGGTGAGCTGCTTCTTGAACGCCTCGAAGCCGCCGAGGTGTTCCTCGATGGCGTCCGCGAGGGCACCGTCGGGGCGGTCCCCGCCGTCCGGGGAGAGGTTCTGCCAGAAGATCGAGTGCAGGACGTGGCCGGAGAGGTTGAAGGCGAAGGTTTTCTCCAGCCCGACCAGCCCCGTCGGGGTGATCTGGTCCTTGTCGCGGGCCTCGGCGAGCTGCTCCAGCGTGTCGTTGGCGCCCTTGACGTAGGCGGCGTGGTGCTTGGCGTGGTGCAGTTCCAGGATCTGGCCGGTGATGGCCGGCTCCAGTGCTGCGTAGTCGTAGGGCAGGTCCGGAAGCGCGTAGGTGCCCATCAGGCACGTCCCCTTTCGCGGTTCACACAGGTGATCGTCCGGGGGCAGCCTACGGCTTTATTGCACATAACTTGCAACAACTTCAGCTATGCATCAGCATGATGATAGGCGGGGTCGGCCCGTCAGCTTTCGTGCAGCACGGCACCCGACGCGGTGCGGTCCTTCCCGAGAGGTGATCGTCTTCTCACCCGGCGCCCGCCGGGCCCCGGCCGACCCCGCCCGCCGCGTCAGCCCTGACACCTCGGACACAGCCCGCTGAGCACCAGGCTCTCCGAGCGGTAGCCGATGGCGCACGCCGCGGCCCGCAACGCCTCAGCCGCCGCAGAGACCGGGATCTGGTCGACCGCTCCACAGCCGGTACACACCGCATGGTGATGCGGCTCCACCGCCAGCCCGCAGCTGACCTGCGTGGCCCCGGCCAGCTGGTGCACCAGGCCGAGCCCGACCAGCCGCTCCAGGGTCCGGTACACGGTCGACACCTCCAGACGCCCGACCGCCTCGCCGATCCGGCGGTGGATCCGAGCCGCCCCGAGGTGGCCGCCGTCCTGCTCCAGCACCTCAAGCACGTACAGGCGCGCGGCGGTGCACCGCGCGCCCCGCTCCCGCAACAGTTCACGGCAGCGCTCTCGCAGGTCATGGGTGCTGCGGGTCACGGAATGCGCCTCCTTGGCGTACGCGGCCCCACCCTTGGGCACTAATGCGACCGTATTGCAACAACCATGTTTGCGCGTCTAGGCTCCGCCTCGCCCTCGCAGAACAAAGGAAGACCCTCCATGGCCAGTCCGACCCGCTCCACCACGCCCCCCGACATCTCCGGATCCCGCTGGCAGGGGGTCTCCCGGTCGATGACCCGCGCCGAGTGGGGCCGCCTGGCGGGCATGGCCGCCCTCATCACCGCGCTGCACGTCATCGGCTGGTTCACCCTGGTGGTGATCGTCGCCCCGGAGCACTACAGCCTGGGCACCAAGACCTTGGGCACAGGCATCGGCATCACCGCCTACACCCTCGGCATGCGGCACGCCTTCGACGCAGACCACATCGCCGCCATCGACAACACCACCCGCAAGCTGATGAACGAGGGCCAGCGTCCGCTCTCGGTCGGCTTCTGGTTCTCCCTCGGCCACTCCAGCATCGTCTTCGCCCTCGCCTTCCTCCTCTCCCTGGGCGTGAAGGCACTGGCAGGCCCGGTCGAGAACGACAACTCCAAGCTGCACGACATCACCGGCTGGATCGGCACCACCGTCTCCGGGACCTTCCTCTACGTCATCGCCGCCATCAACCTCGTGATCATGGCCAAGTCCGCAGGACACCCGATCAGGACCGTCGCACCCCATCGCCACCAGTCACTAAAAGGCCGGGTCAGCGCCCCACAGGAAAGATCCCCGCAGGTCACCGACCTGCCCCGTTACTAGGAGACCAAGAAGGCGGCAGCAAGCGCGGAACGAGCCCTTCCCTGTCCAGGCTGGGCTCGTCCGCATGTAGCTTCAGCGAGCCCTACAGTCCGCCCTCAGACATCCCGTGCACAGCGGGGATCGTCCCCAGCCGACCCTTCTGGAAGTCCTCGAACGCCTGCTGAAGCTCTTCCCTGGTGTTCATCACGAACGGGCCGTAGTGAGCCATCGGCTCACGGATCGGCCGCCCGCCGAGGAGGACGACCTCCAGTTCCGGCGTATGGGAGTCCTGCTTCTCGTCCGCGCGGACGGTCAGCGAACCGCCGGCGCCGAAGACCGCAGTCTGGCCCAGGTGGATCGGACGGCGCTCGGCACCGACCGAGCCCTGGCCCGCCAGCACGTACGCCAGCCCGTTGAAGTCCTCACGCCACGGCAGCGTGACCTCCGCACCCGGCGCCACCGTCGCGTGGACCATCGTGATCGGCGTGTGCGTGATACCGGGACCGGCATGCCCGTCCAGCTCACCGGCGATCACGCGCAGCAGCGCGCCGCCGTCGGGCGTGGTCAACAGTTGGACGTTGCCGCCCCGGATGTCCTGGTACCGCGGGGCCATCATCTTGTCCTTGGCCGGTAGGTTCACCCACAGCTGGAGCCCGTGGAAGAGACCGCCGGACATGACCAGGTGCTCCGGCGGCGCCTCGATGTGCAGCAGGCCCGAGCCGGCCGTCATCCACTGGGTGTCGCCGTTGGTGATGGTGCCGCCACCGCCGTTGGAGTCCTGGTGGTCGAAGATGCCGTCGATGATGTAGGTGACGGTTTCGAAGCCGCGGTGCGGGTGCCACGGGGTCCCTTTCGGCTCCCCGGGCTGATACTCAACCTCACCCATCTGATCCATCATGATGAACGGATCCAGGTGGCGGTAGTTGATCCCCACGAACGCCCGACGGACGGGGAAGCCCTCACCTTCAAAGCCACTCGGCGCGGTCGTCACAGCCAGCACGGGGCGAGCCACGGCATCCGCCGACGCGGCCACGCGCGGCAGGGTCAGCGGGTTCTCGACGGTCACTGCAGGCATGTCGGTACCTCCTTGTGTTCCCACTTTAGTTGACGATTGAACTTTCTGCCACCTCGGAACACAGAAAGCCCGGAGGGCATTCCCTCCGGGCTCGGGATGCTCCCCCGCGGGGCGCGCAGGGGGCGTACAGGGGCATACAGGGACGTCTAGCCGTACATCCGCCGCATCGCGAACTCGACCATCTGCTCGACCGCCTTCGCGTCGAACACCATCCGGTGCTCGCCCTCCATGTCGAGGACGAACCCGTAGCCGGTCGGCAGCAGGTCGATCACCTCGGCCCCGGTGATCACGAAGTACTTGGACTCCTTGCCGGCGTACCGGCGCAGCTCCTTGAGCGTGGTGAACATCGGGATCACGGGCTGCTGGGTGTTGTGCAGCGCGAGGAAACCGGGGTTGTCCCCGCGCGGGCAGTACACCTTGGACGTGGCGAAGATCTGCTGGAAGTCCTCGGCCGACATCGAGCCCGTGGTGAAGGCGCGGACCGCGTCCGCGAGCGACGGCGGCGACGGCTCGGGGTAGAGCGGCGGCTGCTGGCCGTACCCGCCGGGCATCTGACCACCCGGCATCGCCCCGGGCATCTGCTGCTGCGGCGGGGCGTACTGCTGCGCTCCGGTGTTCTGGTAGCCGTACATGCCCCAAAGAGTAGTGGGCCACATATGGGCCATCAGGGGTTGATTCTTATTACCGACGGGTAGCATCATCGGAGCTACTTGTTGGTACGTGAACGATGCGAGGAGTCAGTGCCTCGCCGATCCCTCTACGGAGCCGTCGCCATGGGGCACTACAAGTCGAATCTCCGCGACATCGAGTTCAACCTCTTCGAGGTGCTCGGCCGCGACACGCTGTACGGCACCGGCCCGTTCGCGGAGATGGACACGGACACCGCCAAGAGCATCCTGGAGGAGCTCACCCGCCTCGCCGAGAACGAGCTGGCCGAGTCCTTCGCGGACGCCGACCGCAACCCGCCGGTCTTCGACCCCGAGACGAACACCGCCCCGGTCCCGGAGTCCTTCAAGAAGAGCTACAGGGCGTTCATGGACTCCGAGTACTGGCGCCTCGGCCTGCCCGAGGAGGTCGGCGGCACCACCGCGCCGCCGTCCCTGATCTGGGCCTACGCGGAGCTGATCCTCGGCGCGAACCCGGCGATCTGGATGTACTCCTCCGGCCCGGCGTTCGCCCGCATCCTCTTCGACGAGGGCAACGAGGTCCAGAAGAAGATCGCCGAGATAGCCGTCGAGAAGACCTGGGGCTCCACCATGGTGCTCACCGAGCCGGACGCCGGCTCGGACGTCGGCGCCGGGCGCACCAAGGCGATCCGGCAGGAGGACGGCTCCTGGCACATCGAGGGCGTGAAGCGCTTCATCACCTCCGGTGAGCACGACATGGAGGAGAACATCCTCCACTACGTGCTCGCGCGTCCCGAGGGCGCCGGCCCCGGCACCAAGGGCCTGTCCCTCTTCCTCGTCCCGAAGTACCTCTTCGACTTCGAGACCGGCGAGCTGGGCGAGCGCAACGGCGTGTACGCCACGAACGTCGAGCACAAGATGGGCCTGAAGGCGTCCAACACCTGCGAGATGACCTTCGGCGACCGCCACCCGGCCAAGGGCTGGCTGATCGGCGACAAGCACGACGGCATCCGCCAGATGTTCCGCATCATCGAGTTCGCCCGCATGATGGTCGGCACGAAGGCGATCTCCACGCTGTCCACCGGCTACCTGAACGCGCTGGAGTACGCCAAGGAGCGCGTCCAGGGTCCGGATCTGGCCAACTTCATGGACAAGACCGCGCCCAAGGTCACCATCACGCACCACCCCGACGTGCGCCGCTCCCTGATGACGCAGAAGGCGTACGCGGAGGGCATGCGCGCCCTCGTCCTCTACACCGCCTCCGTCCAGGACACCATTGCGGTCAAGGAGGCGACCGGCGAGGACGCCTCCGCCGAGCACGCCCTCAACGACCTGCTCCTGCCGATCGTCAAGGGCTACGGCTCCGAGAAGGGCTACGAGCAGCTCGCCCAGTCGCTGCAGACCTTCGGCGGCTCCGGCTTCCTGCAGGAGTACCCGATCGAGCAGTACATCCGCGACGCCAAGATCGACACCCTGTACGAGGGCACCACGGCGATCCAGGGCCAGGACTTCTTCTTCCGGAAGATCGTCCGCAACCAGGGCGCCGCGCTGAACTCGCTCGCCGAGGACATCAAGAAGTTCCTGGCGCTGGGCTCCGGCGGCGACGAGCTGGCCGCCGCCCGCGAGCACCTGGCCAAGGCGGCCGTGGAGCTGGAGGCCATCGTCGGCCTGATGCTGACCGACCTCGCGGCCACCGAGCAGGACGTCAAGAACATCTACAAGGTGGGCCTGAACACCACCCGCCTGCTGCTGGCCTCCGGTGACGTGGTCGTCGGCTACCTGCTGCTGAAGGGCGCCGCGGTCGCCGCCGAGAAGCTGGCGACGGCCTCCGCCAAGGCCGTGTCCTCCAAGGACCTGGCGTTCTACCAGGGCAAGATCGCGGCGGCGAAGTTCTTCGCGGCCAACGTCCTGCCGGGCGTGACCCTCGCCCGCAAGGTGTCCGAGGGCGTGGACCTGGACCTCATGGAGCTGGACGAGGCCGCCTTCTAGGCCCGCTCCGCCCGGTTGGCCCCGACCTCCACATCCCCCTTACGAGGGCCCGCTCCCCATCGCCGGGAGCGGGCCCTCGTCCGTCGTTAAGGTGAACCCATGAGCACAAGCGCCCGCCCGCCTCACGCCGCCGCGCCCCCCAGGAACGCTGCGCGCGCGCCTTACGCCTTCGACCGCGGCCACACCGACGACCTGCTGTCCTTCCTCGCGGCGACCCCCACGCCGTACCACGCGGTGGCGAACACCGCCGAGCGGCTGGAGAAGGCCGGCTTCCGGCAGGTCGCCGAGACGGACGCGTGGGACGGGACGAGCGGCGGCCGGTACGTGCAGCGCGGAGGCGCGATCATCGCCTGGTACGTCCCCGAGGGCGCCGACCCGCACACGCCCTTCCGGATCGTGGGCGCGCACACCGACTCCCCGAACCTGCGGGTCAAGCCACGCCCGGACAGCGGCGCGCACGGCTGGCGGCAGATCGCGGTGGAGATCTACGGCGGCCCGCTGCTCAACTCCTGGCTGGACCGCGACCTGGGCCTGGCCGGACGGCTCTCCCTGCGCGACGGCTCGACGCGCCTGGTGAACATCGACAGGCCGCTGCTGCGCGTGCCGCAGCTGGCCGTCCACCTCGACCGCTCTGTCTCGTCCGAGGGACTGAAGCTGGACCAGCAGCGCCATCTCCAGCCGGTGTGGGGACTCGGCGACGACGTACGGGACGGCGACCTGATCGCGTTCCTGGAGGAGGAGCTGGGCCTGGCCGCGGGCGAGGTGACGGGCTGGGACCTGATGACCCACTCCGTCGAGCCGCCGGCCTATCTGGGCCGGGACAAAGAGCTGGTCGCGGGCCCGCGCATGGACAACCTGCTGTCGGTGCACGCGGCCGTCGCGGCGCTGACGGCCGTGACCGCCTCCGACGCCTCCCTGTCGTACATTCCGGTCCTCGCCGCCTTCGACCACGAGGAGAACGGCTCCCAGTCGGACACCGGCGCCGACGGTCCGCTGCTGGGATCGGTGCTGGAGCGCTCGGTGTTCGCACGCGGCGGCTCCTACGAGGACCGGGCGAGGGCCTTCGCGGGCGCCGTCTGCCTGTCCTCCGACACCGGGCACGCCGTCCACCCCAACTACGCGGAGCGGCACGACCCGACGCACCACCCCCGGGCGGGCGGCGGTCCGATCCTCAAGGTCAACGTCAACAACCGCTACGCCACGGACGGTTCGGGCCGGGCGATCTTCGCGGCCGCCTGCGAGAAGGCGGACGTGCCGTTCCAGTCCTTCGTCTCCAACAACGCGATGCCCTGCGGCACGACCATCGGCCCCATCACCGCGGCCCGCCACGGCATCAAGACGGTCGACATCGGAGCGGCGATCCTGTCGATGCACAGCGCCCGCGAACTGTGCGGCGCCAAGGACCCCTACCTGCTGGCGAACGCGCTCACCGCGTTCCTCGCGGGCTGAGCCCCGGCGGCCCGGCCGCCGGCCGCCCCGCATGCCCTCCGCCGGCCCGGGTACCCGGGCCGGGGCCCGGAAGGACCGGACCCACAGGGAGGGCAGGACTCATGGGCCTGGGTGGATGCATCATCCTGATCGCCGTGGGAGCGATCCTCGCGTTCGCGACCGACTGGCACATGAACGGCGTCAACCTGCATCTGGTCGGCGTCATCTTCATGGTCGTCGGGCTGATCGGGGTCGCGACCTTCAGCAGCATCTACCGCCGGAGGCGGGTCGTGGTGCCGCCCACCCCGGTGATCGACGAGGAGCGCCACCACCACCGGGACGGGTACGGCGACGGGTACGGGATCTGACCCCGTCCCGGCGCCGCCCCGGTGGCCCTACTGCGTGTCCATGCCCGCCAGCACCAGCGGAAGCCGCGACGTGCCCCCTTCCGTGATCCGGACCGGGACGCCCCAGTCCTGCTGGTGGACGTGGCACGCCGGGTACTCGTTCGTCCCCGCGGCGGAGCCGCCGTCGGACGCTGTGTCGTCGCAGGACGCCGCCATCGCCGAGACGTGCAGGACGCCCTCCGGTATGGACGGGTCCAGCTCCAGTTCGCGTGTCAGGTCGGTGCCCGCGCCCTCGCCCCGCAGCAGCAGCCCGGGCGGGGTCGAGGAGACCAGCAGACGGGTCGACGGGCCGTAGCGCGTGTCCAGCTTCTGGCCGGCCGGCGCCTGGAAGACCACGTCCAACCGCAGCGTGCCGGGCGCCACTTCGGTGGCGGCGCGCTGGGTGCGGTGGGCGACCGAGGCGACCCGCACCGCCTCCTGCGGCAGCCGCAGCCGGGTCAGCCGGTGCCGGGCCGACTCCACGACCACGATGTCCTCGCCGTCCAGCACGGCGTCCGACGGCTCCCGCAGGTCCGTCGCCAGGGTGGTCAGCTCGTCCGTCGCCGGGTCGTAGCGCCGCAGCGCGTGGTTGTAGGTGTCGCTGACCGCCACCGAGCCGTCCGGCAGCGCGGTCACGCCCAGCGGGTGCTGGAGCAGGGCCTGTCCGGCCGCGCCGTCGCGGTGACCGAAGTCGAACAGCCCCGTGCCGACCGCCGTGTGGACCGCGCCGTCCCGGTCCACCCAGCGCAGGGCGCTCGTCTCGGAGTCCGCCAGCCACAGGCGCTCCCCGTCGGCCGACACCGCGAGTCCCGACGGCTGCGCGAACCACGCCCCGTCGCCCGGGCCGTCCACCAGTCCCTCGTTCGTGGTGCCCGCCGCGACCGCGACCGTGGCCGCCCGCGGGTCGTACGTCCACAGCTGGTGCACACCCGCCATCGCGATCCACACCCGGCCGCCGAAGACCGCCACGTCCCACGGCGAGGAGAGGTCCACCTCCCGGGCGGCACCGGACGTGGGCGAGCCCTGCCACCACTGCCTGCCGGTGCCCGCGAGCGTGGTGACCTCGCCGGTCGCCAGGTCCAGCCGGCGCAGCGCGTGGTTCACCGTGTCCGCGACGACCACCGCGCCCTCCTCCAGCAGCGCCAGGCCCTGCGGCTCGCTGAAGCCCGCCGCCTGCGCCGGGCCGTCCACGAGGCCCCGTACGCCCGAACCGATGCGCCGCACGACCGTCTCGCCGTCCGCCTCCAGCTCCACCAGCTGGTGCCGGGTGGTGTCGCTGACCAGGAAGGTCCCGGACGGAAGCAGCAGCGCCTTGCCGGGGAAGCGCAGCGTCGTGGGCTCGGGCTCCGGCGCCACGTACGGACCGTCGCCGCGGCGCAGCGTGCCCTTCGCCGCGTGCTCCTCCTCCAGCTCCTCGACGAGCCGCGCTATCGCATGGGCGTGGCCCTCGCCGGCGTGCTGGGCGACCACGTACCCCTCGGGGTCGATGACGACGAGTGTCGGCCAGGCCCGGACGGCGTACTGCTTCCAGGTGGCGAGCTCCGGGTCGTCGAGCACCGGGTGCTCCACGCCGTACCGCTCCACGGCGTCCACCACCGCCCGGTGGTCCGCCTCGTGGACGAACTTCGGAGAGTGCACACCGACGATCACCAGGGTGTCGCGGTGCTTCTCCTCCAGCTCGCGCAACTCGTCCAGGACGTGCAGGCAGTTGACGCAGCAGAAGGTCCAGAAGTCCAAGATCAGTATGCGGCCTCGGAAGTCGGCCAGCTTCAGATCCTTCCCGCCGGCGTTGATCCATCCGCCCTTGCCGATCAGCTCGGGGGCACGGACACGGACGCGACGCGATGGGGAGTCGTTCATGGCTCAAGGGTGCCATCCGGGGCCGGGTGCCCGGGAAGCCTGTGGACAACCGCGGTGACGCTGCGTGTGCGGACCCGTACCGGATGCGTACGGGCCCGCGCGGAGAGATGCTCGACGCACAAAGGGGGGCCACCGCAAGGGAGCAGTTTCCATGCCACGAGACATCGACGACCAGCCGCGCCGCCAGGACCGTGCTCGCGAGCACGGTGAGATCACCGGCGAGGAGAGGCGCGACCGGAACGGGCGGGACCCCGCCGCGAGCGGCTCCGGCCCGTCGGACGGCACGCGGAGGCCGGGCACGCACCGTGAGCGCGAGGACCGGCGCTCGACGTGGGACCGCGACGAGGACGTGCAGGAGGGCTACCGGTAGCCCTCACGCCGCCGTTCGCGGTCCTGTACGGGTCCCCCGCGGCGTGCGGGGGACCCGTCGGCGTCCCCGGGCGCCGGGGTGCTCAGGAGAGCGCGTGCCCCGTCGTGGCGTCCACGTGGGCGGGGACCTCCTCGTGGCGGTCGCCGACCGTCATGGTGCCGGTGGGCTCGAACACCAGGATCGACGCCCCGTCCGGCGCGGACGGCTTGTGCTCCGTGCCGCGCGGCACGGTGAACACCGAGCCCTTGGGCAGCGTGACGGTGCGCTCGCCGGGCTCCTCGCGCAGCGCGAGGCGCAGTTCGCCGTCGAGGACGAGGAAGAACTCGTCGGTGTGGTCGTGGGTGTGCCACAGGTGCTCGCCCTCGACCTTGGCGACGCGCACGTCGTAGTCGTTGACGGCCGCGACGATGCGCGGGCTCCACAGGTCGGTGAAGGAGGCGAGGGCAGCGTCGAGGGAGACGGGCTCCATCGGGCCTTCGGGGGCCGTGGTCGGGGTGGGTTCCGCGGGTTCATGGCGTTCCATGCAGGCATCGTGCGGGGTGCCCGCACCCCGGGACGAGTGCTAGAAATCGCATATGCCGCAAGGATCCTCTCAGACGCGGTCCGCGCACCGCGTGGTCCTCGTCGTCGACGAGAACTCGAACCCCTTCGAGATGAGCTGTGCCATCGAGGTCTTCGGGCTGAGACGGCCCGAACTCGGCCACGAGCTGTACGACTTCCGGCTGTGTGCGGCCGCTCCCAGGACCCGGATGCGGGACGGCTTCTTCACGCTCACCGATGTGGCGGGGCTCGACGCGGTCGACGACGCGGACACGCTGATCGTGCCGAACCGGCCCGACACCGACAGCCCCCGCTCCCCGGAGGTCCTGGACGCCGTACGCCGGGCGTACGCGCGTGGCACACGGCTGATCGGTTTCTGCTCCGGCGCGTTCACCATCGCGGAGGCCGGTCTGCTCGACGGGCGGCGGGCGGCCTGCCACTGGATGTGGGCCGAGTCGTTCCGGGCGCGGTTCCCCCGGGTCCGGCTGGAACCCGACGTGCTGTTCGTGGACGACGGCGACATCCTCACCGCCTCCGGCAGTGCCTCGGCGCTCGACCTCGGACTGCACGTCGTACGCCGCGACCACGGCGCCGAGATCGCCAACGCCGTCTCCCGGCGGCTGGTCTTCGCCGCGCACCGCGACGGCGGGCAGCGGCAGTTCGTGGAGCGGCCCGTGCCCGATGTGCCGGACGAGTCGCTCGCCCCGCTGCTGGCCTGGGCCCAGGAACGCCTGGGGGAGCCCCTCACCGTCGGCGACCTCGCGGCGCGCGCCGCGGTGAGCCCCGCCACGCTGCACCGCCGCTTCCGTGCCCAGCTCGGCACGACCCCGCTGGCCTGGCTGACCGGTGAGCGGGTCGCCCTCGCCTGCCGGCTGATCGAACGCGGGGAGGAGCGGCTCGATGTGGTCGCCGCGCGCAGCGGCCTCGGTACGGCCGCGAATCTGCGGGCGCGGCTGCGGCGCGAGACGGGACTCAGCCCGTCGGCCTACCGGCGGCGTTTCGGACCGGCCACCGGGGAAGTCCTGGTCGTATGAGATTCCTCGTACGCGACCGGCTCCTCGGCTTCGGTGACGACTACTGGATCGAGGACCAGCACGGCAACAAGGTCTTCCTGGTCGACGGCAAGGCCATGCGGCTGCGGGACACGTTCGAACTGAAGGACACGCAGGGGCGCGTCCTGGTCGACATCCACCGGAAGATGTTCGCCCTGCGCGACACGATGGTCATCGAGCGCGCCGGCGACACGCTGGCCACGATCAGGCGCAAACGCCTGTCCCTGCTGCGCAACCACTACCGGGTCTCGCTGGTGGACGGCACGGAACTCGACGTCAGCGGCAAGATCCTGGATCGCGAGTTCGCCGTCGAGTACGACGGGGAACTGCTCGCGCAGATCTCCCGGCGCTGGCTGCACGTCCGCGAGACCTACGGGGTCGACATCGTGCGTGACGACGCGGACCCGGCGCTGCTGATCGCGGTGGCGGTGTGCGTGATCCACCTGGCGGAGAAGGAGCACGAGGAGGACTGAGCACCGTGGTGCGGGACGCCCGACCCGAGGCGGGCGCCGGCACCCGGGGCATGCGACGGTGCTCCCCGTCCGGCGTCCCGCGGGGCGCTTGCCGGACGTGCCGTCCGGCTCCGGTGCGTCCCCGCGGCCGTCCGCTGGTCCGGGCACCGGCCGGGCGCGGACGGCTGCCGGCCGCCGTCCGCTACGGCGTGACCGCGAACGACCCCAGGATCGCCGCCGTCAGCTCAGGGTCCCCCTCCACCTTGATGCGGTCCGCCACGGCGTCCGCGGTGACCCGGCCGCAGGCGAGGCGGACGTACGTCTCCCAGTCGAGCGTCAGCGACACCGTCGGGCCCAGTGAGGGCGTGCCGTCGATGGAACCGCGGCCCTCCGCGTTGACCCGGACGGTGCGCAGGAAGTCGATCGGGCCGTGGACGTCGAAGACGATCGCCGCGCCGGGGGGCGCGCCCGCGTCCTTGGCGACGACCTTCGGCAGCGCGGCCAGCAGATGGTCCCGGGCGATGTGCGCGCCCGGCGAGTCCAGGTTGCCCGGCCGGCCCAGCGCCGTGCGCAGGTCCTGCTCGTGCACCCACACGTCGAAGGCGCGGATCCGCATGGCCTCTTCGAGGGTCTGCTCGGTGCCGAGCGGTCCGCGCACCTTGGTGCCCGGGTCCCGCGACTCGTTCCGCAGCTGGCGGTTGCGGCGGATGATCGTGTACTCCAGTTCGGCCGTCATCTCCGGCGCGGTGTGGTGACGGCGGACGTCGACCTGCATCTCCATGTAGCGCTGGTGTTCGTTGGTGACGTGGAACAGGTCGCGCGGGAGGGTGTGGATCGGGCGCGGGTCGCCGAGCATCTCGCAGTCCAGGCCGATGACGTGGGAGACCACGTCGCGTACGGACCAGCCGGGGCAGGGCGTGCGCCGGTTCCACTCGCCTTCCACGAGCGGCTGCACCAGCTCGGATATCGCTTCGATCGAGTGGGTCCAGGCGTCGGCGTAGGGCTGGAGGGTGGGATGCAGACTCACGGAACGGGACCCCTCGGCGGTCGGTGCACGGGCGGTTGTGACGGCGGTAGTGGCGGGAGGCGGCTGTCGGCGGGTGTCTTGGGAGGTTAAGTTACGCTGCTACGAGGCACCCCGGCAGTGCTTTCGTGTGACGATCGTAGGCCCGTGGACAACGGCTCGAATGCCAGGACGGTGGTAGTGTGCGCGCCTCCCTGATCCAGATGCGGGTGGACCCGGACGAATCGGTCGATTTCCGCAGGCGGCGGGTGGTCTCGCTGGTGAAGGATCAGGCCGGAGTCGATCTGGTGGTGCTGCCCGAGCTGTGGACGACCGGCGCGTTCGCCTACGAGGACTTCGGGACCGAGGCCGAGCCGCTCGAGGGGCCGACGTACGAGGCGATGGCGGAGGCCGCGAGCGACGCGGGCGTGTGGCTGCACGCCGGATCGATCCCGGAACGTGACCCTGACGGTCCCCTCTACAACACGTCTCTCGTCTTCTCCCCCTCCGGTGAACTGGCCGCCGCCTACCGCAAGATCCACCGCTTCGGCTTCGACAAGGGCGAGGCCGTCCTGATGGGTGCGGGCACCGTGCCGGTGACGGTGCGCCTGCCGGAGACGACCGTCGGCGTGGCCACCTGCTACGACCTCCGCTTTCCCGAGCTCTTCCGCTCGCTCGTGGCCGCGGGGGCCGAGACGCTCGTGATCCCGGCGGGCTGGCCGGAGCGCCGCCGGTCCCACTGGACGCTGCTGGCCCGGGCGCGGGCGGTCGAGAACCAGGCGTACGTCCTCGCCTGTGGAACGGCCGGCACACACGCGGGGGTTCCGCAAGCGGGTCACTCGATCGTGGTGGATCCGTGGGGCGAGGTCCTCGCGGAGGCGGGTGCCGACGAGGAGACCCTCACGGTGGAGTTCGACCCGGCGAAGGTCGCCGCCACACGGGAGCAGTTCCCGGCGCTGAAGGACCGGGTGCTGGGGCTGGAGCCCCCACGGCGCTGAAGCAGCCGGGTGCCGGAGCAATAGCCCCACAGCGCTGAAGGACCGGAGACGGGGCCGGAGTGCCCGCCGCGCTGACGGGCTCCCCGCGCGGGCCCGCGCACCGGGCTCCGTCCGGCCCTCCCCGGTCCCCCGTTCCGGCTCTACGGCGCCGTTCCGGCTCTACGGGCCCGTTCCCCCGGGCCGGGCCCGGCCCCTACGCCGGTACGTGCACCGTCTCCACCCGGCTCGCCACCAGCCGTTCCCGCTCCCTGCGAGCCGCCTGCTTCCGCAGCCGCAGGATCTGGCCGAGCCCCAGCGCCTGGAGGACGAACACCGCGGAGAAGGCCACGGTGTAGTCGCCGCCCGTGGCGTCCAGCAGCACCCCGACCGCCAGCAGCGTCGTCATGGAGGCGACGAAACCGCCCATGTTGGTGATGCCGGAGGCCGTGCCCTGACGCTCCGGCGGATTCGCCGGGCGCGCGAAGTCGAAGCCGATCATCGAGGCCGGGCCGCAGGCGCCGAGCACCACGCACAGCGTGATCAGCAGCCACATCGGCGCGTGCCGGTCCGGGTAGGCGAGCGTGACCGCCCACAGCATTGCCGTCACGCCGACCGTGCCGAGCACCAGCGGCAGCCGCGCGGCGTGGTGCCGGGCCACGATCTGCCCGTAGACCAGGCCGACGACCATGTTGGACAGGACGACGAGGGTGAGGAGTTCACCGGCCGTCGCCTGCGACAGACCCTGCGCCTGCACGAGGAACGGCAGGCCCCACAGCAGCAGGAACACCATCGCCGGGAACTGCGTGGTGAAGTGCACCCACATGCCGAGGCGCGTGCCCGGCTCCTTCCACGACGCCACGATCTGGCGCCGCACGTAGGCCGCTCCGCGGTGCGGGTACGGCTCCGGCTCGTACCCCTCGGGATGGTCCTCCAGGAAGAGCAGGAGCAGGACGAGCACGACGGCCCCGGCGAGCGTGCTGCCGCCGAACGCCGCCGTCCAGCCCACCCCGTGCAGCAGCCGGGCCAGTACGAGCGTGGAGACCAGGTTGCCCGCCATGCCGACCAGGCCGGCGAGCTGAGCGACCATGGGGCCGCGCCGCGCCGGGAACCAGCGCGTCCCGAGCCGCAGCACGCTGATGAAGGTCATCGCGTCACCGCAGCCGAGCAGCGCCCGCGAGGCGAGCGCCGTGCCGTACGACGGGGAGAACGCGAACCCCAGCTGGCCGGCCGTGAAGAGGACGGCGCCCATGGCCAGCACCTTCTTGGTGCCGAGCCGGTCCACCAGCAGGCCGACCGGTATCTGCATGCCCGCGTACACGAGGAGCTGGAGGATCGAGAAGGTGGACAGGGCGGACGCGTGGACGTGGAAGCGGTCCACGGCGTCGAGTCCGGCCACGCCCAGCGACGTACGGAAGATGACGGCGACGAAGTAGACCGAGACGCCTATGGCCCACACGGCGACGGCGCGCCGGCCGCCCGGTGGATCACCGGGCAGGGAGACGGCGCGGGAACCGGTGGATCGGGAGGTCATCGCACCTCACCCCGGGCCAGGTGGGAGAACCAGCTGACGTGACGGTGGACGATGTCGACGGCCGCCTCGGCGTCGCCGGAGCGCAGCGCCCCGAGGATCGCCTCGTGCTCGTGGAGCGTCTTGGCGATCCGGTCGGGATGCGAGTGCATGACGGCCACGCCCATCCGCAACTGGCGGTCGCGGAGCTGGTCGTACAGACGGGAGAGGATCTCGTTGCCGCCGCTGCGCACGATCTCGGCGTGGAACGCGCGGTCGGTGGCCGCCGCCCCGGCCAGATCGCCGGCGGCGGCCTGCTGCTTCTGCCGTGCGAGCAGGTCCTCCAGACGGGCGATCAGACCGGGCGGCGCGGGCACGGCCTTGCGCGCCGCGTGCTCCTCGACGAGCTGGCGCGTCTCGACGACGTCCGCGATCTCCTGGGCGGAGACGGGCAGGACGAGGGCGCCCTTCTTCGGGTAGAGCCTGATCAGCCCCTCGACCTCCAGCCGCAGCAGTGCCTCGCGCACGGGGGTCCGTGAGACGCCCGCCTCCTCGGCCAGCTCCCCCTCGGTGAGCAGCGTCCCGCCCTCGTAACGGCGCTCCAGGACACCCCTCTTGACGTGGGCGTAGACGCGGTCGGCTGCGGGCGGCTGCTTGGCGGACAGCCTCTCGGACGCGGAGGCGGAAGCGGAGGCCGAGGCGGAAGCAGGGGCAGGGGCAGGGGCGGCGGACGGCGCTGAAGGCATGCGCACATCATAGATACAACACGTACGCATACCGAGAAGCGTCCACCATCCGGACCGGCGCACCCCCCGTCACATTCGTTGCCGCGTCCGTGCATCCATTTGCGCTTCCCGCATGTCTCTTTGAGAGGGCGGGCCAGTCATCCGACCGCCCTCCAGGGGCATGTGGATGCATTCAGTGCATCAGAGACGCAATCGGAGCGTTCAACTTGATTACCGGTATTAAGGGCGTGCGCGTTCGCAGAGCAGCCGCAGCAGCGGTCACCACCGCAGCCGTGCTCACCGCCGGCGTCCTCACCGCGGCACCCGCGCAGGCCGTCACGAAGCCCTCGATCACCGCCAAGGGCGGTTTCGTGATGAACGACGGCACCGGCAAGAGCCTGTTCACCAAGGCAGCGGACACCAAGCTGTCCACCGGCTCCACCACCAAGATCATGACCGCCAAGGTGGTGCTGTCGCAGTCGAACCTGAACCTGGACGCGAAGGTCACGATCCAGAAGGCGTACAGCGACTACGTCGTCGCGAACAACGCCTCCCAGGCCCACCTGATCGTCGGCGACAAGGTCACCGTCCGCCAGCTGCTGTACGGGCTGATGCTGCCCTCCGGCTGCGACGCGGCCTACGCCCTCGCGGACAAGTTCGGTTCCGGCTCGACGCGCGCCGCGCGCGTGAAGTCGTTCATCGGCAAGATGAACAGCGCCGCCAAGAGCCTCAATCTGAAGAACACGCACTTCGACTCGTTCGACGGCATCGGCAACGGCAACAACTACTCGACGCCCCGCGATCTGACGAAGATCGCGAGCAGCGCCATGAAGAACTCGACCTTCCGCGCGGTCGTGAACACGAAGTCCACGAAGCAGAAGGTGACCACCAAGAGCGGCGGCTACCGCTACTACAGCTGGAGCAACACCAACCCGCTGCTCGGCACCTACAGCGGCGCGATCGGTGTGAAGACGGGCTCCGGACCGGAGGCCAAGTACTGCCTGGTCTTCGCCGCGACCCGCAAGGGCAAGACGATCATCGGTACGGTCCTGGCGTCCACGTCGGTGAGCAACCGCACGGCGGACGCGAAGAAGCTGCTGGACTACGGCTTCGCCGTCTGACGTCCCGCCCCGCACGGCAGTGCGAAGGGGCCGGCCGCGGACCTCGGGGTCCGGCGGCCGGCCCCTTCGCCGTACCGGGGCTCCTGAGCGGCTAGGCCCAGGTGATCAGGCGCTTCGGCCGTTCCAGCACGGCCGCCACGTCCGCGAGGACCTTCGAGCCCAGCTCTCCGTCGACCAGGCGGTGGTCGAAGCTGAGCGCCAGAGTGGTGACCTGGCGCGGCTTGACCTTGCCCTTGTGCACCCACGGCTGGAGCTTGATGGCACCGACCGCGAGGATCGCCGACTCGCCCGGGTTGAGGATCGGCGTCCCGGTGTCGACGCCGAACACGCCCACGTTGGTGATGGTGATCGTGCCGCCCTGCATCGCCGCCGGGGACGTCCTGCCCTCACGGGCGGTGGCCACCAGCTCGCCGAGCGCCTCGGCCAGTTGCGGCAGCGTCTTCTCGTGCGCGTCCTTGATGTTCGGCACGATCAGACCGCGCGGGGTCGCGGCCGCGATGCCCAGGTTCACATAGTGCTTGCGGACGATCTCCTGGTTCGCCTCGTCCCAGGACGCGTTGATGTCCGGGTTCCGCTTGACCGCCACCAGCAACGCCTTGGCGATGAGGAGCAGCGGGTTGACGCGCAGACCCTGCAGGTCCTTGTCCTGCTTGAGTTCCTCGACCAGCCGCATCGTGCGGGTCACGTCGACCGTGACGAACTCCGTGACGTGCGGCGCGGTGAACGCCGACCCGGCCACGGCCTGTGCGGTGGCCTTGCGGACCCCCTTGATGGGGACACGGGTCTCGCGTCCGCCGTCGTACGTCACCGCCGGCGCCGGCGCCACGACGGCGGCGGGCGCCTCGGGGGCCGGTGGGGGTGCCACGGCCGCGTGCACGTCCTCACGGGTGATGATCCCGTCCGGACCCGACGGCGTCACCGTCGCCAGATCGACGCCCAGGTCCTTGGCGAGCTTGCGCACCGGCGGCTTCGCGAGCGGGCGCACCTGCCCGCCGTGGCCGTTCAGGTCGCCCTCGGCCGGCGCGGCCGGCGGCGGGGGCTCCTCCACGGGTGCCGGAACCGTCTTGCGCGGGCGGCGCTTCGTGGAGGTCTCCGCGACGCCGTAGCCGACGAGGACCGGCTTGCGGCCCTCCTGCGCGGGCTTCTCCTCGGCCGCGGGCCCCGGGGCCGCGGGCGTCCCGGCGGCCGCGGGCGTCCCGGCGGTCGCGGCCGTCTCCCCGGCGGGGGCAGCCCCTATGACGTCCACCGCGATGATCGGGGTGCCCACGTCCACCGTGGTGCCCTCGGGGAAGTGCAGTTCGCGGACCACCCCGTCGTACGGGATGGGCAGTTCGACGGCCGCCTTCGCCGTCTCCACCTCGCAGACGACCTGCCCGTCGGTGACGGAGTCACCGGGCTGCACGTACCACTTGAGGATCTCGGCCTCGGTCAGTCCCTCGCCCACGTCGGGCATCTTGAACTCACGCACGGACGCCTCAGTCATCGTCGTCACGACCCTCTCCTCAGTACGCCAGGGCGCGGTCGACGGCGTCGAGCACCCGGTCCAGCCCCGGCAGGTACTCCTCCTCCAGCCGCGCCGGCGGGTACGGGGCGTGATAGCCGCCGACCCGCAGCACGGGCGCCTCCAGGTGGTAGAAGCACCGCTCCGTGATTCGGGCGGCGATCTCCGCGCCCGAACCGAAGAACACCGGCGCCTCGTGCACCACGACCAGGCGGCGGGTCTTCTCCACCGACGCCTGGAGGGTGTCGAAGTCGAGCGGGGAGACCGAGCGCAGGTCCAGCACCTCCAGGGACCTGCCCTCCTCCTGGGCGGCGGCCGCGGCCTCCTGGCAGACCTTCACCATCGGACCGTACGCGGCGAGCGTCAGGTCCGTGCCCTCGCGCACCACGCGCGCCTTGTGCAGGGGTCCGGGGATCGCCTCCGGGTCGACCTCGGCCTTGTCCCAGTAGCGCCGCTTCGGCTCGAAGAAGATGACCGGGTCGTCGCTCTGGATCGCCTGCTGCATCATCCAGTAGGCGTCCGACGCGTTCGAGGGAGAGACGATCTTCAGGCCGGCCACATGCGCGAACAGCGCCTCGGGCGACTCGCTGTGGTGCTCGACCGCCCCGATGCCGCCGCCGTAGGGGATACGGACGACGACGGGGAGCTTGACCGTGCCCAGCGAGCGGGCGTGCATCTTCGCCAGCTGCGTGACGATCTGGTCGTACGCCGGGAACACAAAGCCGTCGAACTGGATCTCGACCACCGGGCGGTACCCGCGCAGCGCGAGGCCGATCGCCGTGCCGACGATGCCCGACTCGGCGAGCGGGGTGTCGATGACCCGCTCCTCGCCGAAGTCCTTCTGCAGGCCGTCGGTGACGCGGAAGACGCCGCCGAGCTTGCCCACGTCCTCGCCCATCACCAGGACCTTGGGGTCCGACTCCAGGGCCTTGCGCAGCGACTCGTTGATCGCCTTGGCGAGCGCCATCTTCTCGGCCATGTCACCGTCCCCCTTCTGCCGCGGCGACGCCGCTGTCGGACTCGGTCGCGAACGACGCCTGGTAGGCGGCGAACTGCGCCCGCTCCTCGTCGACGAGCGCGTGCCCGTCCGCGTACACGTTCTCGAAGATCGCGAAGTGGTCCGGGTCCGGCATGGCGCGGACCGCCTCGCGTACCCGCCTTCCCAACGCCTCGCTCTCCGCCTCTAGTTCCGCGAAGAATCCCTCGTCCGCGTGGCCCGAGGCCTCGAGGTAGGCGCGCAGACGGGCGATCGGGTCCTTCGCCTCCCAGGCGGCCCGCTCGTCGTCGTGGCGGTAGCGGGTCGGGTCGTCGGAGGTGGTGTGGGCGCCCATGCGGTACGTGAACGCCTCGACCAGGGTCGGCCCCTCGCCGTTGCGCGCCCGCTCCAGCGCCCACTTGGTGACGGCCAGGCAGGCCAGGACGTCGTTGCCGTCCACGCGCACGCCGGGGAAGCCGAAGCCCTGCGCGCGCTGGTAGAGCGGCACACGGGTCTGCTTCTCGGTGGGCTCGGAGATCGCCCACTGGTTGTTCTGGCAGAAGAAGACGACGGGGGCGTTGTAGACCGCGGCGAAGGTGAAGGACTCCGCGACATCGCCCTGGCTGGAGGCACCGTCGCCGAAGTACGCGATCACGGCCGAGTCGGCACCGTCCTTGGCGACGCCCATGGCGTAGCCGGTGGCGTGCAGCGTCTGCGAGCCGATGACGATCGTGTAGAGGTGGAAGTTGTTGCTGTTCGGGTCCCAGCCGCCGTTGTTCACGCCGCGGAACATGCCGAGCAGATTGGTGGGGTCGACCCCGCGGCACCAGGCGACGCCGTGCTCGCGGTAGGTCGGGAAGACGTAGTCCTCGTCGTCCAGGGCCCGACCGGAGCCGATCTGGGCGGCCTCCTGGCCGAGCAGGGAGGCCCACAGACCCAGCTCGCCCTGGCGCTGCAGGGCGGTGGCCTCGGCGTCGAAGCGGCGGGTCAGCACCATGTCCCGGTACAGACCGCGGAGCTGCTCGGGGGTGATGTCCTCGACATACGGGTCGTACGCGGTGTTCTCGATCCGCAGGCCCTCGGGCGTCAGCAGCTGGACGAGGTCCGGCTGCGATTCCTTCCCGGGCGTCGTGCGGGCGGTGCGCTTGCTGCCGGTGGTGCCGGCCTTTCCGGCGCTGCGTCGCGGCTTGCGCGCGGCAGTGCTCTCCACGGTCACGTGTGCTCCTCCGTCGGTCCGGCCCCCGGGTTCGCCGGGTGCCTGGGGTCCCCTCGGCCCGTTCCGGACCTTGGGGAGCGGCTCGCCTGCAGCTCACGGACGCACAGGGTGGGTGCGACTCGTTCGAGACAGACGTGACAGGTGCCCCGGCGAGCGCCCTGCAGAAGGCACGTTACCCAGTGCTCCACATTTCTGTGAAACCCCTCCTGAGCTGGGATTTTGCTTGGATTTCCAAGTAAATCGAGCAAGTCGGGAACAGGCGCTGGTCACAGCCTTGCAGGGGGCCGGAACAACGGCACGTTATCCCGCTCACCTGGAGCACGGGAAGACGTCATCCGGTGTGGCGCGGCCGACGCGCCGCCGCCCTCACGGACAGCGCGCCACCCGCTACGCGCGGCTGATCACACCGCACGCATCGTGACCGGAACGCACGCTCTGCGACCGGACCGCATGCCCTGTGATCACGTTCGGGAACACCATGTGACCGGTTGCGACTTTCTGTCACAAACCGCAGCTCACAGGGCCGTCTGGTGCCCTACCCTCTGCCGCGTGCCGCGCTCATCCGTACCACCCCCCGTGCATCACGCGCCCCCTGTGGGCGCCCTCCTCCGCCAGTACGCCGCCGGGTCCCCGCTGGCCTGCGAGCCCGTCGAGCAGGGGCTGCTCAACCGCGGCTACCGGCTCCGCACCACGCGCGGCCGCTACTTCCTCAAGCACCACTTCGACCCGGAGACCGCCGCCCCCGCGGCGATCGCCCGCCAGCACCGCGCCACCCGGCGGCTGGCCGACCTCGGCGTCCCGGTGGCGCCGCCGCTGGCCCGCCGCGACGGCCGTACCGTCGCGGTCGTCGGCGGCCACGCGTACGCCCTGTACCCGTGGGTCGACGGACGGCACCGGCACGGCGGCCAGCTCACGACGGAGCAGTGCGGACGGCTGGGGGCGCTCCTGGGGGTGGTGCACGCGAGCCTGGAGCGGGTCATGCCGTGCTCCCGCGCTCGGTCCGCGCCCGGCGCGCACTCCCGGAGCGCCGATCCCGCCGACACCTTCGCGCTCATCGACGCCCTGCTGCGCCGGGTACGCGGGCACCGGCCCGCCGACGCCTTCGACGAACTGGCCCGGCACCGTCTGCTGGAGCGGCGTGCGCTGCTGCGGCGGCACGCGCACCGGCGGCCGCCGCGGGGTGGCCCGGTGGGGTGGGTGCACGGCGACTTCCACCCCTTCAACCTGCTCTACCGGGGGGACACGCCCGCCGCGATCGTCGACTGGGACCGGCTCGGCGTGCAGCCCCGCGCGGAGGAGGCGGTACGGGCCGCGGCGATCTTCTTCGTACGCCCCGTCGGCGCGCTCGACCTCGCGAGGGTACGGTCCTACGCGCGCGCGTACCGCCGTGCCGCGGGCGCCACACCCTCCGAACTCGCCGCCGCCGTCCACCGGGTGTGGTGGGAGCGGCTCAACGACTTCTGGATGCTGCGCTGGCGCTACGAGCGCGGCGACACCCGCGCGGACTCCCAGTTCCCGGCGGCCTCGGCCCTGGCCGTGTGGTGGACGCGCGAGTACGACGCGGTGCGCGAGGCGTTCACCCGCTGAGCCCGGGCGCGGACCCGGCCCCGCAGCCGGGGCGCACCCGCACCGTACGCGCGTGGAGGCCGTTGCGGCGCGGCCCGTGCCGCACCGTCAGGGGAACTGCGGGCCGCCCGTGGTGGCGGGCGCCGACGCCGGGTCGGAGCCGCCGCCCGTGGGCGAGTCCGTCGGCTGGTCCGTGGGGGTCGTCTGCGTCGGCTGGTCGGTCGGCTGGTCCGGCGTCGTGGACGGCTGGGCCGGCGGCTCGCTGTAGCTCTGGGACGGCGTGTACGAGGGCGTGTACTCCGACCCGCCGCCCGTGTCCGCACTGTCACTCGGGGACGACTCGGTGGCCTGGTCCGTCGGCGTCTCGCTGGACTGCGTGTTCTCCTGGGACTTCGTGGGGGTCGGCGACTGCGTGGTGCCCGCGCCTCCGCCCTTCCCCTGGGTGTTGTTGAGCGCCAGCGCCACGCCCGCCGCGATGGCGATGACCGCGAGGACCGCGAGGATCCACAGCCTGCCGCGGCCACTGCCCCGGTTGCCGTGCCCCTCGAAGCCGCCGTCGTCCCCGGAGCCGTAGCCCGCGGGCAGGATCGGCTGCGGGATCTGGGTGGTTCCCGAGGAGCCCGCGGGGTGCGGCAGCACCGTCGTGCCGGCGAAGCCCGCCGCCGGTGTGTGCCGGCCGTCGTGCATCTCCACGGGGCCGGTGTTCCAGGTGCCGGTGTGGCCGCCCTGGTCATACAGCATCTGCAGCGCGTACTGGACCAGCCCGCGCATCTCCTCGGCGGTCTGGAACCGGTCGTCCGGCTCTTTCGCGAGCGAGCGCATCACCAGGCCGTCCAGCTCGGGCGGACACCCGTCCGAGGTCTGGGACGGCGGCGCCGGGATGTCCTGGACGTGCTGGTAGACCACGGACAGCGGTGTCTCGCCCACGAACGGGGGCCGCAGCGCGAGCAGTTCGTACAGCAGACAGCCCGTCGCATACAGGTCGGAGCGGTGGTCGACGGCCTTGCCGAGCGCCTGTTCCGGGGAGAGGTACTGCGGCGTGCCCATGACCATGCCGGTCTGCGTCATCGTGGTGGACGCCCCGTGCAGGGCGCGCGCGATGCCGAAGTCCATCACCTTCACGGCGCCGTTGTCGGTGATGATGACGTTCGCCGGCTTGATGTCGCGGTGCACGATGCCGTGCTGGTGCGAGTAGGCCAGCGCCTCCAGGACACCCGAGACGATGATGAGGGCCTGCTCGGGTCCGGGCGCCTCGGCGTTGATCAGCAGATCGCGGATCGTACGGCCCTCGACCAGCTCCATCACGATGTACGGCACCGACTGGCCGCCCACATGGTCCTCGCCCGAGTCGTACACGGCGACGATCGCATGGTGGTTGAGCCCGGCCACCGACTGCGCCTCGCGCGTGAACCGGGCCTTGGAGACCGGGTCCTCGGCGAGGTCGGACCGCAGCAGCTTGACCGCGACCGTCCGGCCCAGGCGCACGTCCTCGGCGGCGAACACCTCGGCCATGCCGCCCCGGCCGAGTCTGCGGGTCAGCCGGTACCGGCCGTCCCCGACAAGTCCGCCGTTGCCCCACGTCTCCGGCGCGTCCGACATCCCGCCGCCAGTCGCCTCGGGGTCGGACGGGCCCTGGGCGCGCTGCGTCTGTGCCATCGGTCCTCGCCGTCGTTTCTGCCCGCGGTCCGCGCGGTGGTTGGTACGGTCTCCGACGGACCACGCTACAGGCTTCGCGCGAGGCTCCGTTGCGAGAAGGGGTCGAGACGGACGGGCCATCAAACCCTGTGCTGGGTCCCGCGTGCAAATCCTGTGTACCGGCGGTACGTGCGCTGTAACGCTTCCGCGACGCTTCTTTCGCGTACGGTCACGGAACGGGCACCGCGCTTGACGTGTCACTGTCCTGGGGCAGACTTGGCCGGGAATGGGCCAGTCGATCACGGAACCTCGCTGTCGATCGCCGAAGCCACAGGACATGGATCACGGACCGCGGGAGCACGATCAGCCGCTGCCGCCGCGCCGATGGGGGACGCAGAAGATGAGCCAGGACGGCGCACAGGGCTGGTATGCGGGGCGATCGGTCGCCGGCGGCCGCTACCAGTTGCGCGACTTGCTCGGCGAGGGCGGCATGGCCTCGGTGCATCTCGCGTACGACACGGTGCTCGACCGTCAGGTCGCGATCAAGACACTCCACACCGAGCTGGGCCGTGAACAGGCGTTCCGGGAGCGGTTCCGCCGTGAGGCGCAGTCCGTGGCGAAGCTCACGCACACGAACATCGTCTCGGTCTTCGACACCGGCGAGGACGAGATCGACGGGATGACGACCCCGTACATCGTCATGGAGTACATCGAGGGCAAGCCGCTCGGCTCCGTCCTCGACGCGGACATCCGGCAGTACGGCGCGATGCCGGCGGACAAGGCGCTGAAGGTCACCGCGGACGTGCTGGCGGCCCTGGAGATCAGCCATGAAATGGGCCTGGTCCACCGGGACATCAAGCCGGGCAATGTGATGGTGACGAAGCGGAACGTCGTCAAGGTGATGGACTTCGGCATCGCCCGCGCCATGCAGTCCGGCGTCACCTCGATGACCCAGACGGGCATGGTGGTCGGCACACCGCAGTACCTGTCGCCCGAGCAGGCCCTCGGCCGAGGGGTGGACGCGCGCTCCGACCTGTACTCGGTCGGCATCATGCTCTTCCAACTCGTCACCGGACGGCTGCCGTTCGAGGCGGACTCGCCGCTGGCGATCGCATACGCACACGTGCAGGAGGAGCCGGTCGCCCCCTCCTCGATCAACCGTTCGCTGCCGCCCGCGGTGGACGCGCTCGTCGCCCGCGCGCTGAAGAAGAACCCGAACGAGCGGTTCCCGAGCGCCGAGGCGATGCGCGACGAGTGCCTGCGCGTGGCGGCGTCCTTCACGGCCGCCACACCGAGCATCGTGCCGGGAGCGCAGACGTCGAGCGGCGCCGGGGTGAGCTCCGCGGTCTTCCCGCCCGTCGACCAGTCGGTGTCGGCCCCGCCCGGGCCCGTGCAGACGCCCTACCAGCCCGGCCCGTACGGCAGCCCGACGCCCGTGCCGCCCCAGTCACCCGCGTACGGCTACCCGCAGCAGGGCGGCTACCCGACGCCGCAGCCGACCGCCGCGTACGCCCCCCAGCAGTCCGCGGCGACCCCGCCGCCGTACAACATCACCCCGCAGTCCCCAGTCCCGGCGACCGGCGGCTCGGGCGGGAAGAACAACCGCGCCGTGATCATCGGTTCGATCGTGGTCGCGCTGGCCGCGATCGGCGGCCTGATCACCGCGCTGTCGCTGAACGGCAACGGCGGCGGCTCCGGGGGCGGCGGCAGCAGCCCCAGCGCCTCCGCCTCGGCGGTCGCGGGTCACAAGGGCCCGGACACCACGAAGACCATCGAGACGACGAAGTGCACGGAGCCGGACGAGTCGTACAACGACCCGAAGAAGATCCGGGTCCCGGACTTCACCTACAAGTACCTCGGCTCGGTGAAGAGCTGCTTCCAGGCGGCGGGATGGCAGATGAAGGTCACCCCCGTCGACGAGAACACCTGGGGCCAGGACATGATCACGGACCAGTTCCCGTCGGCCGGTACGGACGTCGACCCGAAGAACATGCCGGAGATCGAACTCAAGGTGTCGACCGGCAACCCCTCCTGAGCCGCCCCTGATCCCACGTTGCGCGGGGCCCGGCACCTCGGTGGTGCCGGGCCCCGCGCATGACCGGCCGGGCTCTACGGGTACGGGCCGCCCGCTACAGGTACGGGCCGCCCGCTACAGGTACGGGCCGCCCGTGCGGCCGCCCGCGCGGCGGTCCTCCTCGCCCTCGGGCACCCCGACGCCGGGCGGGAGGGCGCGGCGCATCTGCTCCAGCTGGGCCCGCGCCGCCATCTGCTGGGCGAACAGGGTGGTCTGGATCCCGTGGAAGAGTCCCTCCAGCCAGCCCACCAACTGGGCCTGGGCGATGCGGAGTTCCGCGTCGCTCGGGATCGTCTCGTCGGTGAAGGGCAGGGAGATCCGCTCAAGCTCCTCGACGAGTTCGGGGGCGAGGCCGTCCTCCAGCTCCTTCACCGAGCTGGCGTGGATCTCCTTCAGGCGCTGACGGCTCGCCTCGTCGAGAGGAGCGGCACGCACCTCCTCCAGCAACTGCTTGATCATGCTGCCGATGCGCATGACCTTCGCGGGCTGCTCCACCTGCTCCGTCACCGGGACCTCGCGGGAGTCGTCATCTCCGGTGCCGCCGAGAGCCATCCCGTCCTGGCCCACGACCAGGATCTTCTGGGGGTTCTCCGACGACCTTTCGTTCCTCGGCATCTCCATGGCGTCATTGTCTCGCACCCGGGTACCGCATCACCCGGACGCCCCCCACCGGAAGCGCTCCACGGGTGTCCGCCGCCCTCAGGCGGGCTGCGGAGGGGGTTGCGCCGCCGCTGTCCCGGCGAGGCGCTGCAGTCTCACCACGCAGTGGTCGAGCCAGAGAAGCTCGGCCTCGGTGTGCAGCACCAGCTGTTCCAGGACGAGCAGCCGGGCGACCTCGTCCTGGTGGGCGGGCGGCTCGGCGAGGGCCTCGCAGCGCAGCCGGGTGTACTCCCGCAGCGCCTCCCTCAGATGCCGGCGCTGTACGTCGACCACGGCCCGTACGTCGACCCCGGACGCCCCGAAGGCCATGGACAGCTTGATCACCAGCTCGTCGCGCGGCGGCCCCGTGCGTTCCACCGGACGGGCGTACCAGTCGCGCACCTCGCCCCGCCCGGCGTCGCTGATCGCGTACACCACGCGCCCCTTCGGATCCCGGCCCTGCTGGACGACCAGCCCGTCGCGCTCCAGTCGTGCCAAAGCCGTGCAGACCTGCCCGGCCTCCAGTCTCCACACCGCTCCGGTCCGCGCCTCCAGCTCGGCGCGCAGCCTGGCGCCATGGCGGGGACCCCGCTCCAGCAGCGCCAGCAGACCGTGGCGTATCGACATGCCGGTATCTGTAGCGGGTCGGGCGGGGGAGTGCCAGCCGGGGCCGCCGACGTGGCGGCGCGGTCGCGCGGGGCCGGCGGCCGAGATGCCGGGCGCCGCAGTCCGTGTGACGCTTGTGCCGTTGATCTTGCCGCCCGATCACCGGAGGGGGTCACGCGCTTGACGCCATGGCTCCGCACACCGACCACGGCCCGCACGCTCCGTGCGGCCGTCCTGCCACCGGTCCTCACGACGACGGCCGTCTTCGGCGCGTTCGGCATATCCACCGCGTACGGGACCGGGCCCGGTCCCGTGCTCCGGCCCGCCTCGTACGCCGTCGCCTCCACGGACACCGCCCCGTCCGGCCAATACCCTCCGTCCGGCCGGCCCGCCCAGACCCGTCACGCCGCTCAGCCGGCCGACGCCCCACGGCCCCCGTACGCGGCTGGTCCACTCACCGGCCCCATCGCCGGTCCCGTCGCCGGTCCACTCACCGGTCCCATCGCCGGTCCCGTCGCCGGTCCACTCACCGGCCCCGTCCGTCACGCGGCCGCACCGCGAACGGACATCACCCGGGTCGCGCACGAGCCGAAACACCGCACCGCACCCCCGGCCCCTTCGCCCGGCTCCCGGCACGCTACGCCCGCCAGGGCACCGTCCGGTGACCCCGGGCACCGGGACCCCGCCCGGCACCCGCGGATATCCCACCCGGAGCACGCCGCGTCCGGCTCCCCCAGACATCGCTCCGCCCGGGAGCGCTCCGCCGCCCGCCCGTCCGCCACCCGGCCCTCCGTCGGCCCCTCCAGCGCGGGAAGCCGGGCCGGAGAGGGACGGGTGCGGCCCGGGAGACCGGACCCCGAACCCGAGAACGCGGAGGACGAGCCGGCGTACACCGACGAGGATCCGACGATCCCGGACCGGACGCCGGAACCGACGGACCGCGGCACCGGGGCACCTGATCCGGGCATCGACCCCTCCACCGGTCCGGCCGGCCTCGCGGCGACCTCCCCGGCCCCCCGCCCGCATTCCGCCGGCCCCGCCCGGCAGGCCGCCGCCTCTCAACCCGTGGTGGAGACACTGCCCCTCGGCAGCGGCCTGATCCTCGTCGGTCTCGGCCTCGCGATCGCGCTTCTCGCCCTGCGGCTGCGCCGGGAGTAGCCGAAGCCCCCGACGGGGCACCGACTCGGCAGCGGCACGCTCAGGGCACCACCAGCAGCACCTTCCCGATGTGCCCGCTCTCGTCCAGCACCCGGTGGGCCGTGGCCGCGTCACTCATCGGCAGTTCGCGGTCGACGACCGGGCGGACATGCCCGGAGCCGATCAACGGCCACACGTGTTCCCGCACCGCCGCCACGATCGACGCCTTCTCACCCAGCGGCCGCGCCCGCAGCGAGGTCGCGGTGATCGCCGCCTGCTTCCGCAGCAGCGTGTTGATGTTCAGCTCGCCCTTCACCCCGCCCTGCAGGCCGATGATCGCGAGCCGGCCGTTCACCGCGAGCGCCCGCACATTGCGGTCCAGGTACTTCGCGCCCATGTTGTCGAGGATGACGTCCGCGCCCGCCCCCGCCGTGGCCTGCCGGATCTCCTCCACGAAGTCCTGCTCGCGGTAGTTGATCAGCACGTCCGCGCCCAGTTCGGCGCAGTGGTCCAGCTTCTCCTTGCTGCCGGCCGTGACCGCGACCTTCGCGCCCACCGCCTTGGCCAGCTGGATCGCCATCGTGCCGATGCCGCTGGACCCGCCGTGCACGAGCAGCGTCTCACCCGGCCGCAGGTGGGCGACCATGAACACGTTCGACCAGACCGTGCAGGTCACCTCGGGCAGCGCCGCCGCCTGCCGCACATCGATGCCCTCGGGCACGGGCAGCAGCTGCCCGGCCGGGACGGCGACCTTCTCCGCGTACCCGCCGCCCGCCAGCAGCGCGCACACCTCGTCGCCGACGGCCCATCCCGAGACGCCGGGGCCGAGCGCGGCGATCCGCCCGGAGCATTCGAGCCCGGGGTACGGGGACGCACCGGGCGGCGGGCTGTAGAGGCCCTGCCGCTGGAGGAGGTCGGCGCGGTTGACGGCACTGGCCACCACGTCGACCAGCACCTCGCCCTCGGCGGGTAGGGGATCGGGGACCTCGGCCCACACCAACGCCTCGGGTCCGCCCGGTTCAGGGATGCTGATCGCATGCATGGGACCGACGCTACCGGTCCTCTGGGCTGAGCAGGAGTGAGCCCCGTCAGCCGCACACCCCGGTCGCTGCCGTCTCAGTCCCGTGGCAGCGGTCGGGTCTGCGGCGCCACCTGTGTGCCCGGCGAGGCCCGCACGATCGTGCACGGAGAGGCCGAGGAGCCGTCCGGCGGCACTGGCACTGGTGATCACCACGTCGGCGCCGGACTGCCGCAGCAGCGGAGCGTTCTCCTCGTCCCGCACCGCCGCCACGATCTTCGCCGCGCGGTTGAGCCGGCGGGCGGTCAGCGTGACGAGAACGGCCGTGTCGTCCCGCTGCGTGGCGATGATCTGCCGTGGAAGCCTCACCCGGTGACTGACGAGATGTTCGTCCGGCCGGCGGGCGATCACGTCCCGGCCCGGAAGTTTCACGTGAAACACTCCCCGTCCTTGCTCACCCGGCCCGGCTAGCCTGCCACCCCCCAGGGAAGGTCCAGGAGTTCCAGCTCCTGACCGGAGTGGGCACCCCCCGGCGGTACCACAGCGAGGGCATCGGCGGCGGCGATGCCCCGCAGCATGGCGGGCCCGTTGTAGTGCAACGGCACGACGCTGTCGGCCCCCACGACGACGGGGATGAGCCGGGTGTCGTGCGGGTGACCGTGGGCGGAGCCCTCCAGGGGCAGCGCATACGGCTCCGGCGCCGCCCGGCCCGCGAGGACGCGCAGCAGCGGTTCGGCGAGCGTGAGCAGCCCGGAGACGGCCGCGAGGGGGTTGCCGGGCAGTCCGACGAGGTACTGGTCCTCGCGGGTGCGGGCGAGGAGCATGGGGTGGCCCGGGCGCACCTTCACGCCGTCGACCAGCAGTTCAGCGCCGACGCGGCGCAGGACGGGGTGGACGTGGTCCACGGGCCCCGAGGCCGTGCCGCCGGTGGTGACGATCAGGTCGGCGTCGGACGTCCTCACCGCGTCGAACAGCGCCTCGGCGTCGTCGCCGAGCCTGCGCACGGACACCACCTCCGCCCCGAGCGCGTGCAGCCACGGCGGCAGCATCGGGCCGAGGGCGTCCCGGATCAGCCCGTCCTTGGGCAGACCCTCGGTGAGCAGCTCGTCCCCGAGGACGAGGACGTCGACGCGGGGGCGGGGCACCACGCGCAGGGTGTCGTACCCGGCGGCCGCGGCGAGCCCGAGCACCGCCGGGGAGACCCGGACGCCCGGGGGCAGCAACTGGTCGCCGGCGTGGCACTCCTGGCCCCGTGGCCGGATGTCCTGCCCGGGGACGACGGCGGAGGTTCCCCCTGCTCGGGCGGAGCCGGGAGCCTGGGGGACGGTGGCGTGCAGCCGCCCCTTGTCGTCGATGCGTCCGTGTTCGCTGCGCAGGACGGCGGTGGTGTCCGCGGGGACGCGGGCACCGGTGGCGATCCGCACGGCGGCGCCGTCGGTGAGTGCCGTCGGCTCCGCCTGCCCGGCGAGGATGCCCTCCTCCCGCACGTCCCAGGGTCCGGGGCCGGCGACCGCCCAGCCGTCCATGGCCGAGGAGTCGAAGGACGGGAGATCGGTGAGGGCGGTGAGCGGTGCGGCCAGCACCAGGCCGAGGGCGGCCTCGGGCGGAACGTCCACCGGCTCCCGACGTGGTGCGGAGAGCGCGGCGCGTTCGGCGATCGCGCGGGCGTCGGGCCAGGGGGTCCCCCGGTGACGGGCGTGGTGGCCCGAGCCGGTCGGGGCGGAGGCAGCCGAAGGGGAAGGACCGGCGTCCGCCGGGCGGTGGTCCCGCACCAGGGCCAGGGCCTCTTCCAGGTCCAGATCGTGCCGGCCCGCGTCGTCCCGGTCCACGTCGTCCCGGCCCACGTCGTGGCGGTCCACGTCGTGCCGTTCGGCGCCGTGCGGGTCCCCGGGTCCGCGGGCGGGCCGGGTCTCCCGCGGACCGTCGCACCGACCGCTGTCATCGGCCACGCCCGGTGCCTCCTCCCCGTCCCGGTACTCGGTGTCCAGGCGTCCCCGGACGCCCCACCCGGTCATCCGGCGTCCGGCTCGGCCGGGGCGGCGTCCTCGTCCGCCCAGCGCAGGGCCAGCGCGGCCGCCTTGCGGGCGGCCTCGGCGACCGCCTCCGGCCCGCCCTCGGCCCGCGCGGCGGCGTAGCCGACGAGGAACGTCGTCAGCGGGGCCGCGGGACGGGCGACCCCGTGCGCGGCGTCGCGAGCGAGGTCGAGGAGGACGCCGGTGTCGACGTCGAGATCGATGCCCAGCTCGTCCTTGACTGCGGAAATCCATTCATCCAACACGTACCCATGCTCCCTGATGCGTGATCGGGCGGTGGCGATGTCGTCCCAGGTGTCGCAGTCGAATGACGCGACGGGATCGGAGATACGGGTGAGGCCGAGCCCCGCGAGCAGGCGGCGCAGCGGAAGACCGGTGAGCCCGGCGTGCTCGCTGGACAGCCGCTCCAGCTCACGGCGCAGCGGCGCGCTGCGGTAGGCGGCGACGAGAGGCTGGTCGCGGCCCTCGGTGTCGGTGAGCACCACGCCGTCGGAGCCGCTCGCCAGGAGGGCGCCCAGCAGCCGGCGCACCGTTCCCTCCTCCAGAAACGGCAGATCGGCGGAGAGCACGACGACGTACGCCGCCGTGGTCCGCCTCAGGCCCGCGTCGAGCGCGGCGACCGGTCCCGCGCCGGAAGGCTCCTCGCGGGCCCAGGTCACGGGGCGCGCGAGGGGCCGGGGATCGGCCACGACGACCGTGCCGGCCGCGCCCGCGCAAGCCGTCAGCACGCGGTCGAGCAGCGCCCGCCCACCCACGCGCACGCCAGGCTTGTCGGCCCCGCCGAGCCGCCGGGCGGCACCGCCGGCCAGCACGACGGCGTCGTACCGGTCGGTGCGGGGGTCGCCGAGCGACTTGTACGCGGTCATGCACCCGAGTATGAGCGCCGCGCGGATCATTGCCACCCCCGGGGGCGCGGCGGCGGCGTGGGCTTCCTCACCGTCTCGCCGGGCCCCCCGCCGCGGCCCCGGTCACAGCGTGCGCAGGAGCACCGCCGGTTGTTCCACGCAGTCCGCCACGTACCGCAGGAACCCGCCCGCCGTGCCGCCGTCGCACACCCGGTGGTCGAAGGTGAGCGAGAGCTGCACGACCTGCCTGACGGCCAGCTCGCCCTCGTGCACCCAGGGCCTGGGAACGATGCGCCCGACGCCGAGCATGGCCGCCTCGGGGTGGTTGATGATCGGTGTGGAACCGTCGACGCCGAACACCCCGTAGTTGTTGAGCGTGAAGGTGCCACCGGTGAGCTCCCCCGGGGTGAGGGTCCCGGCGCGCGCCGCCTCGGTCAGCCGCGCGAACTCAGCGGTCAGGGACTCGGCGTCCCGGGCGTGCGCGTCCCGTACGACGGGCACGACGAGTCCCCGCTCGGTCTGCGCGGCGAACCCGAGGTGCACCCGGTCCAGCCGGACGATCTCCCTGGCCTCCACGTCGACGGTGGAGTTGAGCTCCGGGAAACGGGCGAGCGCTGCGGTGCAGATGCGGGCCAGCAGCGCGAGCAGGGAGACCTTGGGCCCTCCGGTCGCGTTCATCGCCGCCCGCGCGCGCATGAGCTCCGTCGCGTCGGCGTCCACCCAGCAGGTCGCGTCCGGGATCTCCCGCCGGCTGCGGGAGAGCTTGTCGGCGACCGCGCCGCGGACGCCCCTGAGGGGGATGCGGGTAGCCCCGGTGACCGCCCCGGGCGCCTGGGAGGCCGCTTCGGCGGTGACCGCCCCGCTCCCCCGGGAGACCGCTGCCGCCGCGGCCTCCGGTGTCCCCGCCGTGCCCGTGCGGGCGGCCGTGGCCCTCAGCACGTCCTCCACGTCCGCCCTCATGATCAGCCCGTCGGGCCCGGAACCCGCCAGCTGACGCAGGTCCACGCCATGGTCGCGGGCAAGCCTGCGGACCAGCGGGGAGATCACCGGAATCGGGCCGTCGGAGCGCTCCGGGGCGGCCTCACGGTGCGTGCGGACCAGGGCGGCGGCCGCCGTCGCCCCGGTGGCCTCCGCGGCCGGCGACGTCCCGGGCCCGGACCCGGGCACTGCCTCTCGCGGCGGCCCGTCCGCGGGCCGCGCGCCGTGCCGGGGCGGCCGCACCCGCCGGCGCCGGGCGGGGGCCGCCGATGTGCCGTACCCGACCAGGACGTTCCCGGAGGACTCCTCCGCCGCCTCCGTGGGGGCTCCGACGGCCACCGTCAACAACGGCGCCCCCACGGGAAGTTCCGTGCCCTCCTCGCCGAAGCGGGCCGTGACCACGCCGCCGTAGGGGCACGGCACCTCGACCATCGCCTTGGCGGTCTCCACCTCGACGACCGGCTGATCGACGGTGACGACGTCCCCGACCTGCACCAGCCAGCGGACGATCTCCGCCTCGGTGAGGCCCTCCCCGAGGTCGGGCAGCCTGAACTCCAGGACCTGGGCCATCAGCTCTCCGCCTCCCACTGCAGGCGCCCCACGGCGTCCAGGATCCGGTCGACGCCCGGCAGATGGTGCCGCTCCAGCATCGGCGGCGGGTACGGGATGTCGAATCCGGCCACCCGCAGTACCGGAGCCTCCAGATGGTGGAAGCAGCGCTCCGTGACCCGGGCGGCGATCTCCCCGCCGGGACCGCCGAAGCCGGTCGACTCGTGCACCACCACGGCCCGGCCCGTGCGACGCACGGATGCCGTCACCGTCTCGTCGTCGAAGGGCACCAGTGTGCGCAGATCGACGACCTCGAGGTCCCAGCCCTCGGCACGGGCCGCCTCGGCCGCCTCCAGGCAGACGGACACCGAGGGGCCGTAGGTGATGAGCGTGGCGCTGCGCCCCGTGCGCCGCACCACGGCCCGGCCGATCGGCTCCACGGCCGCGGGCTCCTCGGGGTTCCAGGAGTCCTTCGACCAGTACAGCCGCTTGGGCTCGAGGAAGACGACCGGGTCGTCGGAGGCGATGGAGGCGCGCAGCAGTCCGTACGCGTCGGCGACCGTGGCGGGCGTGACGACATGGAGGCCCGGAGTCGCCATGTAGTACGCCTCGGAGGAGTCGCTGTGGTGCTCGACACCGCCGATGCCTCCCCCGTAGGGGACACGGATCGTCAGGGGCAGCGGCATCGCGCCGCGCGTGCGGTTGCGCATGCGGGAGACATGGCTGACCAGTTGCTCGAACGCCGGGTACGCGAACGCGTCGAACTGCATCTCCACGACCGGCCGAAGCCCGTACATCGCCATGCCGACGGCCGTGCCGAGGATTCCCGCCTCGGCGAGCGGTGTGTCGGTGCAGCGGTCCTCGCCGAACTCCTCGGCGAGTCCGTCGGTGACCCGGAAGACGCCGCCGAGCGTGCCCACGTCCTCCCCCATGACATGCACGGACGGGTCGGCGGCCATGGCATCGCGCAACGCGCGCGTGAGGGCCTGCGCCATGGTGGCCGGCTTGAGGGCAACGGTCGTCATCGCCCGGCTCCTTCCGCTCCGGCGGCCTCGGCCTGCAGCTCGGCCCGCAGCTGTGCTTCCTGTTCGAGCAGTTGGGTGGTGGGCCGGGCGTACACATGGGCGAAGAGGTCCATGGGGTCGAGCGCCGGGTCCTGGTTCATCCGCGCCCGCAGGTCCGCCGCCATCGCCTCGGCGTCCTCGCGCGCGGCCCGTATCCCGTCGTCGTCGAGCAGGCCGCGGTCCGTCAGCTCCCGCTCCAGCAGCCCGACCGGATCGTGGGCGCGCCATGCCTCGACCTCGGCGTCGGTGCGGTAGCGGGTCGCGTCGTCGGCGTTGGTGTGGGCGTCGAGCCGGTAGGTCACGGCCTCGATGAGGGTGGGGCCGCCGCCCGCGCGGGCGTGGCGCACGGCGTCGCCGAGGACCTCGTGCACGGCGGCCGCGTCGTTGCCGTCGACCAGGCGGCCCGGCATGCCGTAGCCGACGGCCTTGTGGGCCAGGGTGGGCGCCGCGGTCTGCTTGGCGAGCGGCACGGAGATCGCGAAGCCGTTGTTCTGGACGAGGAAGACGACCGGCGCCTGCCAGACCGCGGCGAAGTTCAGGGCCTCGTGGAAGTCGCCCTCGCTGGTGCCGCCGTCGCCGACCATCGCGAGCGCGACCACGTCGTCGCCCTTCAGACGCGCCGCGTGCGCGAGGCCCACGGCGTGCGGGAGCTGGGTGGCGAGCGGGGTGGACAGGGGCGCCACCCGGTGCGCGTACGGGTCGTATCCGGTGTGCCAGTCGCCGCGCAGCAGGGTCAGGGCCTGGACGGGGTCGACACCGCGGGTGACGACCGCGAGCGTGTCGCGGTAGCTGGGGAAGAGCCAGTCGCGTTCCTCCAGGACGAGCGCGGCGGCGACCTCGCAGGCCTCCTGCCCGGTGCTGGAGGGGTAGACGGCCAGGCGGCCCTGCTTGGTGAGGGCCGTTGCCTGCGCGTTGTACCGGCGGCCGCGCACCAGCTGCGTGTACAGCCGGCGCAGCAGCTCCGGGTCGGCCTTGGCGGCCGCCTCGGTGCCGAGGACGCGGTACGGCTGTGCGTCGGGCAGCAGCGGAGCGGGATCGGTACGGGGCTGCCAGGCGGGCGGCGGGGTCGGCTGGTAGGCGCCCCGCTGCTCCATGACCGTCATGACGGCACCTCCTCGTGGGAGCGGCTTCAGGCGCGTCACGGGTGTGATGCGCCTCACCAACCGATTGTTCGGTCGCCGGCACATTTTGGCTACAGGCGGCTCCAGGCTGTGGACAAACGGTTCTCCACAGCCTGAGATGTACGCAGTACGTCCATGGTAGGAAGGCGGGGGCGCATGGCACCTGAACAAATGGCCGAGCCATCGGAGCACGGTCCCTCGCTGCCGCCCCCGCGCACCCTCGACGCCATCGACCGGGACATCCTGCAGATACTCCAAGCGGATGGCCGCGCCTCGATACGCTCGGTCTCGGAGCGCGTCCACGTCTCGCGCGCCAACGCCTACGCGCGGATCAACCGGCTCATCGAGGACGGTGTGATCCGCGGCTTCGGAGCCCGGGTGAACCATGAACGCGCCGGTCAGGGGACCTCGGCGTACATCACCCTGAAAATCGTGCAGAACTCCTGGCGCGCGGTCCGCGAGCAACTGCGCCTGCTCCCGGGCGCCTCCCACATCGCGCTGGTCGGCGGGGACTTCGACGTGCTGCTGCTGGTGCACACGCCCGACAACAGGGCGCTGCGCGAGCTGGTCCTCACCCGGCTCCAGGCGATCCCCGAGGTGCTCAGCACCCGCACCCTGCTGGTGTTCGAGGAGGAGGACCTGGAGCCGGAGGGCTGACCTGGGCGGTCCGGACCGGGAGGACCGGTCTCGGTGGTCCGGCGCGGGCCGGTCTCAAGGGTCCGGTCCGGCGCGGGCCGGATCAGGGTCCGTCGCGGGCCGGATCAGTGGTTGTCGCGCAGCCCGGAGAAGGCCAACCGCACCACGGCGTCGGCGACTTCGCGCTCCCCCACGCCACGCCCGTCCGGCCGGTACCACTCCACGATGGAGTTGATCATTCCGAAGACCAGCCGCGTCGCCAGCCGTACCTCCACGTCCCCGCGCACGTCCCCGTCGGCGGCCGCGGCCTTGAGCAGTTCGGCGACCCGGTGGTCGAACTCGCGGCGCCGCTCCAGCGCCCACCGCTCGGTGCCGGTGTTGCCGCGCACGCGCAGCAGCAGCGTCACATACGGCAGCTCGGCCGTGAGCACCTCGACCATGCGCCGTACGACGTACTCCAGCCGGTCCCCGGTACGCCCCACGCGCGCGTGCTCCTCGTCGAGGATCGCGAAGAGGCCGTCCAGCGCTCGGCTGACGGCGCGGCGCAGCAGTTCCTCCTTGCCCGAGACGTGGTGGTAGATCGACGACTTGGAGATGCCGGCCGCCTTGGAGAGGTGCTCCATGGAGGTGCCGTCGTAGCCGCGCTCGTTGAAGACCTGCACGGCCACGGAGAGCAGGCTCTCCGGCGTGTACGTGTCGCGCTTGGCGGTGGTCATGAGGTGCCCTCCCGCTTGTCGGAGGCGTACGCGTGCCGGTAGAGCGCGAGGGACGGGGCGTAGCGCCCGGAGCGGTCGCGCATGTGCAGGTCGTCCAGCAGCTCGTAGGCCCAGCCTCGGCCGAGCCTGCGGCTCCACTCGAAGGGACCCAGGGGGTAGTTGACCCCGAGGCGCATCGCGGTGTCGATGTCCTCCTCGGTGGCCACGCCCTTGGCGACGGCGTCGTGCGCCAGGTCCACGATCCTGGCCACCGTGCGGGCGACGATCATGCCGGGGGCGTCCCCGATGACGCTGACGTCCTTGCCGAGCGCCTGGAAGAGCCCGATGGCCTCGGCGAGGGTCTGCGGGGAGGTGTCCTGGGAGGCGGACAGCGCGATGCGGGTCGCCCTGCGGTAGTCGAGCGCCAGGTCGAAGTAGACGACATCGCGGAACTCGACGGAGGTCTGCCCGTCGGCCAGGGCCAGCTGACCGCCCCCGGGCAGCACCAGACGGGTGCCTTCGTCCTCGTCGTCCTCGCGGACGACGATGCCCGCCTCGCGGATGAGCGCGAGGAGGTCGGCGGCGGGGCCCAGGTCGCCCTCGGCGACCACGTACGCGGGCGGCTGCGCCTTCTCCGCGGTGTGCGGCTCGGGCCGCTCGGCGCCGTCGCCGTAGCCGTACCAGCCCTGACCGGTCTTGCGGCCGAGCCGGCCCGACTCGACCAGCCTGCGCTGGGCGAGCGAGGGGGTGAAGCGCACGTCCTGGAAGAAGGACTCCCACACCGACCGGGTGACGGACTCGTTGACGTCCTGCCCGATCAGGTCCGTCAGCTCGAACGCCCCCATCCGGAAGCCGCCCGACTCGCGCAGGACCGCGTCGATCGTGGCGGGGTCGGCGACCTGCGCCTCGTAGACGGCGAACGCCTCCGCGTAGAAGGGCCGCGCGATGCGGTTGACGATGAAACCGGGGGTGTCCGCGCAGGCGACCGGGGTCTTGCCCCACGCGCGGGCCGTCTCGTACGCGCGTGTGGCCGACGTGACGTCGGTGGCGAACCCGGAGACGACCTCCACGAGCGGCATCAGCGGGGCGGGGTTGAAGAAGTGCAGGCCGACGAACCGGCCCGCGTTGCGCAGGGCGCCGCCGATCGCGGTGACGGACAGCGACGAGGTGTTGGTGGCGAGGAGGCAGTCGTCGCCGACGATGTCCTCCAGCTCCCGCAGCAGCTGCTGTTTCACCTCCAGGCGCTCCAGGACGGCCTCGACGACCAGGGAGCAGTCCGCGAGCTCCGCCAGGCTCTCGGCGGGCACGAGACGGGCGCGGGCCGCGTCCCGCTCGGCTCCGGTGAGCCGGTCCTTCTCGACGAGCCGGTCGAGGCGGGCACCGATCGCGGCGGCCGCCTCGCGGGCACGGCCGGGGAGTGCGTCGTACAGCCGTACGGGGTGGCCCGCGACCAGCGCGACCTGGGCGATGCCCTGGCCCATGGTGCCGGTGCCCACGACGGCCACGGGGCTGCTGAGGTCGAGTGCTGTCATGTTCGCGATCCTCCCGCACGGCGTTGTCCACAGATGCGGCGGACCCCCTTGTCCCGACCGATCGTTCGGTTACTCTAACTCTGTCCGCCCAGCCCGTCGCCCCCGTCGCTTCACCACCGCTCCGTACGAGGCGCGTCGCACCGCACCTCCGGATTCAATCCTGCCCAGGTCACGAGCTCAAGGGAGAGCTCACGAGACGAGGAGTTGGTCCCGCATGGCCGCCGAACTCACCGCGCACCAGCTGATCGCCCAGCACCGGCCCACCCTCGACAGGGCGCTGGAAGCGATCCGCACGCGGGCGTACTGGTCCCCGCACCCCGAGCACCCCAAGGCATACGGGGAGGACGGCAGCCTGGACGCGGCGGCGGGCAAGGCCGCCTTCGACGCCCTCCTGGGCGGCCGTCTGGACCTCGGCCAGCCCGGCACGGACGACTGGACGGGCGGCGAGGTGTCGCCGTACGGGATCGAGTTGGGGGTCACCTATCCCCACGCGGACCTCGATGTGCTGCTGCCCGCCATGCGCGCGGGGCAGGGCGCCTGGCGCGACGCGGGCGCCGAGATGCGCGCGGTGGTGTGCCTGGAGATCCTCAAGCGGATCAGCGACCGGACGCACGAGTTCGCGCACGCCGTCATGCACACCAGCGGCCAGGCCTTCATGATGGCCTTTCAGGCGGGCGGCCCGCACGCGCAGGACCGCGGCCTGGAAGCGGTGGCCTACGCGTACGTGGAGCAGGTCCGCACTCCCGACACCGCGGAGTGGACCAAGCCGCAGGGCAAGCGCGACCCGCTGGCGCTCACCAAGACGTTCAAGCCGGTCCCGCGGGGCGTCGCCCTGGTCATCGGCTGCAACACCTTCCCGACGTGGAACGGCTACCCGGGCCTGTTCGCCTCCCTGGCCACCGGCAACGCGGTCCTGGTCAAGCCGCACCCGCGCGCGGTGCTGCCGCTCGCGCTGACCGTGCAGGTGGCCCGTCAGGTGCTCGCCGAAGCGGGCTTCGACCCGAACCTGGTGGCGCTGGCCGCCGAGCGCCCGGGCGAGGGCATCGCCAAGACGCTGGCGGTGCGCCCGGAGATCCGGATCATCGACTACACGGGCTCGACCGCGTTCGGCGACTGGCTGGAGACCCATGCCCGCCAGGCGCAGGTCTACACGGAGAAGGCCGGGGTCAACACGGTCGTCGTGGAGTCGACCGGCAACTACAAGGGAATGCTGTCGAACCTGGCGTTCTCCCTGTCGCTGTACAGCGGCCAGATGTGCACCACCCCGCAGAACCTCCTGATCCCGCGGGACGGCATCACCACGGACGAGGGCCCCAAGTCGTACGACGAGGTGGTCGCCGACCTCGCACGGTCGGTCGGCGGGCTCCTGGGCGACGACGGGCGCGCGAACGCGCTGCTGGGCGCGATCGTGAACCCGGACGTCAAGGCCCGCCTGGAGGCGGCGGCCGGCCTCGGCGAGGTCGCCCTGGCCTCCCGGGAGGTCGCCAACCCGGACTTCCCCCGGGCGGTCGTGCGCACCCCGGTGATCGTGAAGCTCGACGGCGCGAAGCCGGACGCGGAGGCCGCCTACATGAGCGAGTGCTTCGGCCCGGTCGCCTTCGCCGTCGCGGTCGACTCCGCTCAGGACGCGGTGGAGCTGCTGCGGCGGACCATCAGGGACAAGGGCGCGATGACCGTCGGCGCCTACACCACCTCGGAGGAGGTGGAGCGTGCCGTCGAGGAGGTCTGCCTGGAGGAGTGCGCGCAGCTCTCCCTCAACCTGACGGGCGGGGTGTACGTCAACCAGACGGCGGCCTTCTCCGACTTCCACGGCTCGGGCGGCAACCCGGCGGCCAACGCGGCCCTGGCCGACGGGGCGTTCGTGGCGAACCGCTTCCGGGTGGTGGAGGTGCGCCGGGAGGCGTAGGACGGCTCAGCCGGCTGCGCCCCCGGTGGCGCTCCAGTGGTACAGCGTCATGGCCACACTGGTCGCGAGGTTGTAGCTGGACACCTGGGGGCGCATCGGCAGGGACACCAGGTGGTCGGTGCGGGCGCGGAGACCAGCGGACAGGCCGGTGCGCTCGGAGCCGAACGCGAGCACGGCGTCGTCCGGCAGCTTCATCCCGCGAAGGTCGTCGCCCTCCGGGTCCAGCGCGAAGAGCGGACCCGGAGGCAGCTCGGGCACGGTCAGCCGCTCCACGGCGGTCGCGAAGTGAAGTCCCGCGCCGCCGCGGACGACCGTGGGATGCCAGGGGTCGAGGGTGCCGGTCGTGACCACCCCGGTCGCGCCGAACCCGGCCGCGAGCCGGATCACGGCCCCCGCGTTGCCGAGGTTGCGCGGGTTGTCGAGGACGACCACGGGAGCCGTGCGCGGCATGCGCCGGAGCGTTTCGAGATTGGCCTCGCGCGAGGGGCGCACGGCGAGGGCGGCGACCCCGGTGGGATGCGGCCGGGGCACGAGAGACCGGTATGCGGCCTCCGGGACCTCCGTCAGCAGTGCCTCCAGGCTGTCGCGTACATCGGGGGCCAGGTCATCGGCGAGGGTGAGCGCGGCCCGCCGGTCGGTGGTGACGGCGACCGGCACCCGGGCGTGGAAGCGCAGGGCGTGCTTGAGCGCGTGGAAGCCGTCGAGCAGGACGCAGCCCCCGGCGAGCCTGTGCCAGGTGCTCAGCGTGCCGGTGGTGCCGCGGGGCGGGTCCGTCATGCGCTGCAGCCTACGTGCGGGGCGGGCCAGGCCGCCCGTTCGGGCGGCCTTTGCGGAGCCCGTGCACCGCTCACGCCGTCGAACTCACGTGCGCCTGCTCGGTGGCGTCCTCAGGGGGCGGCTGGGGCCCGCGCGGGCGGGGCGGCGCCGGACGGGCACCACGGGGTGTGAGCAGCCGTCCGCGCCCGCGCGCCGCCCATCCGCCCAGCCGCCGCAGGAAGGACGTCGGCAGGAACACGGAGTCGGCGGCGATCATCGCGAGCGAGAAGAACGGAAGCCCGAGGACCACGGCGATCACCGCGTGCTCGGTCATCATGAACGCCAGC
This sequence comes from Streptomyces sp. PSU-S4-23, assembly GCF_055632315.1. Lineage (NCBI taxonomy): Bacteria > Bacillati > Actinomycetota > Actinomycetes > Kitasatosporales > Streptomycetaceae > Streptomyces > Streptomyces sp. PSU-S4-23. The sequence goes on from NZ_JBVMUU010000002.1 coordinate 4,315,485, forward strand.
AGGACGTTCTTGGCGCGCCGGTTCAGAAGGGTGAAGGGGAACGCCACCTGGGCGGCGACCGTCCCGTACGTCACCAGCAGCACCATCGTGCCGTGCGAGGCCAGCAGGTCGGACAGGGCGGGCCAGGGCGAGAAGTAGTCGAGGTGGAGCGGGTAGTAGACGGCCGTGCCGTCCTGCCAGCGCGAGCCCTGGATCTTGTACCAGCCGGCGGTCGAGTAGATGAGACACGCTTCGGCCATCATCACGAGCAGAGCGGCGCCGTGGACGAGGTTCGCGATGACGTCCAGCAGGATGCGGGGCTCCGTGGCAGGGGCGCGCCGGCCGACGTACCACCACAGGCCCTGGACGGCCCACAGCCCCCAGAACACCGCCGTCCAGCCGCCGTCGAGCCGGCCCATGCCCGTCGCCAGGGCCAGCGCGAGGCCGAGCGTCCCCCACAGCGCGGGACCCACCCGGTCGGGTCCGGGGCGCTCTCCACGCGCGCGTGCCGCACCCTCGCGCCGGGCCCTCCGCTCGTCCAGCGACCACACCCGCCCGCAGCGCGTGAACACCAGGTAGACGGCCATCAGATGGATGACGTTGTCGCCGCCGTCGCCCATGAAGACGCTGCGGTTCTGCAGCGACAGCACGCCCACCATGAACAGCACGGACATCGTGCGGGTGCGCCAGCCGACCAGCAGCAGGGCGCTGGAGAGCACGGCGAGGGCGTAGACCGCCTCGAACCACATCCCGCTCTCGGACCACATCAGGATCGTGAAGGCGTGGTTGTCCGCGATGAGCCGCTGGGCCAGATCCCAGCTCCACGGCCCGTCGGGACCGTACATCTCCCGGCGGTGCGGGAACTCGCGCAGCAGGAACAGCAGCCAGATGCCGGCGAAGCCGATCCGGACGACCGCGCTCTGGTACGGGGCGAGGGGAGCCTCGGTGACACGGGCGATGCCACGCGAGACCGACAGGGCGAACCGGTTCATCAGGCGCTCGCCCCCGTCCGCTCGCCCTCCGGCATGGACCACCAGGGCAGTCTGCGGTACTGGGGCGCGGTGGAGATCTTCTCGTCGCTCCACGCGGGGGGCGGCACGTTGGTGGTGCGGGAGCGGACCTGGACGCGTTCGAGGGTCTCGCCCCGGCCGGCCGGGTGCTCGCGGCCGAGGTGCAGGACGACGACGCGGCGCAGATAGTCCTCGGACAGGGCGCCGCGCAGGCCCACGGGCCGGTTCTCGCCGTCGTGCGAGGCGACGTAGAAGTCCCAGGCGCGGCGCAGTTCGTTCTGACGGGTGTGGCTGGGCAGCGGATTGCCGTCGATGGCGGCGCCGTCGAGCGCGGACAGGTCGTACCAGCCGGTCGTCCGCTCGCCGCCGTCCCCGGTGCGCACCTCGGCCCGGACCTGGACGTCGATGTTCTGCTGCAGCGGGTTGGGGGCGAACAGCTTCCAGTTCTGCTCGAACTCCGGGTATATCCAGTCGTCGACCGCCTCACCGTGCTTCTTGGTCACGGTGTTCGCGGGCGCGACGTGCAGGAAGACCATCCCGAGGTGCACACACGCGGCGACGGCGACGACCGCGAGCGCCAGCGCTGCGGCGATCCGGTAGCGGAGGGAGAGGGCGGCGATCCCGGTGCCCGGGGCGGTGGCCGGCTCCGCGGCCGCTTCGGGGGGCGCGCCGGAGGCGGGTGGAGGGCCGGACGAGTCCGGATCGCCCGCAGCCGGCCCGCCGGGGCCCCCCGGCCCGGTGGGCTCGTCGGGCGCCGGATCTCCGGGGACGTCCCGTGTGGTGCCCTCGGGCAGGGAGGAGACCGGGCCGCCGGAGCCGTCCGGCCGCTCCCGCCGCGGCTCCGGTCCCTCGTCGTACGCGTCCATCCCGCCCCGTCTCCCCAGCTTTCCGTGTCCAGAGGCCGGCCGATGCCGGCCATGTCGCCTGCCGCCGTGCGACGCGGTGCACCGCCGCTTGCGCCGTGCGACGCCAACCGGGCCGTGACCGAGCCGTGCGATGCCGTCCGGCCTCGTCGGCCCTGGTGCACCCGCAGCTCGCAGCGCGGGGCCGCGCGCACCGCGCCACCTGTTCGCAGCACACCGCGTTCGCACGGAACGGTACTCAGACCCATGCGCCCCGCACAGCCCGTTGCCCGCACAGCCCATTGCCCGCACAACCCGGCCCGCACCGCCGCCGGCACGCGGTCGGCACCGCGGTCGCCACGACCGTCGGCAGCGGCTCGGAGGTTGTCCACAGCGGTTGACACCCTACGGCGCCTCGTCTCACCATTGAACCGACACGGACCGAACGATCGGTCGGGAGACGACGAGAGATCAAGGGGGCCCGTATGGCGACGGCAGCGGCACGGCGGACGGCGCGCGCGGACGGCACGGCAGAGGCGGACGCGTCGGCGTACGAGGCCCTCTTCGACGCGGCCATCGCCGCCGACGAGCGCATCGAGCCCCGCGACTGGATGCCCGACGCCTACCGCACCACCCTGATCCGGCAGATCGCCCAGCACGCGCACTCCGAGATCATCGGCATGCAGCCGGAGGCCAACTGGATCACGCGCGCGCCCTCGCTGCGCCGCAAGGCGATCCTGATGGCCAAGATCCAGGACGAGGCGGGCCACGGGCTGTATCTGTACAGCGCGGCCGAGACGCTCGGCACCAGCCGCGACGAGCTGCTCGACAAACTGCACGCGGGCCGCCAGAAGTACTCATCGATCTTCAACTACCCCACCCTGACCTGGGCGGACGTGGGCGCGATCGGCTGGCTGGTGGACGGCGCCGCGATCACCAACCAGGTTCCCCTGTGCCGCTGCTCCTACGGCCCGTACGGGCGCGCGATGGTGCGCATCTGCAAGGAGGAGTCCTTCCACCAGCGCCAGGGGTACGAGCTGCTGATGGCCCTCAGCCAGGGCACGCCCGAGCAGCACGCCATGGCGCAGGACGCGGTCGACCGCTGGTGGTGGCCGTCCCTGATGATGTTCGGCCCGCCCGACGACGAGTCGGCGCACTCCGCGCAGTCGATGGCCTGGAAGATCAAGCGGCATTCGAACGACGAGCTGCGCCAGCGCTTCGTGGACGCCAGCGTCCCCCAGGCGGAGTCGCTCGGCCTGACGCTCCCCGACCCGGAGCTCAGGTGGAACGAGGAGCGGGGGCACTACGACTTCGGCCCGATCGACTGGACGGAGTTCTGGGAGGTCATCAAGGGGAACGGCCCCTGCAACGAACAGCGGATGACCCAGCGCAGGCGGGCGCACGACGAGGGCGCGTGGGTACGGGAGGCTGCCGCGGCCTACGCGGCGAAGCACAAGGGCGCCACGGGCGCGGCCGACGGGCCCGCGCACGCGGCCGGTGGACCGTCGGCACAGCAGGCCGGCGAGAGCGGAAAGGCGTGAGGATGACGACCGAAGAGTGGCCGCTGTGGGAGGTCTTCGTGCGCTCGCGCCGTGGGCTCTCGCACACGCACGCGGGCAGCCTGCATGCCCCGGACGCCGAGTTGGCCCTGCGCAACGCGCGCGATCTGTACACCCGGCGCGGCGAGGGCGTCTCGATCTGGGTCGTGCCGTCCGCCGCGATCACCGCGTCCTCGCCTGACGAGAAGGACCCGTTCTTCGAACCGGCCGCCGACAAGCCGTACCGCCACCCGACGTTCTACGACATCCCGGAGGGGGTGAAGCACCTGTGACCGTCACCGTGCACACCGCGGCCGCCCTGGCCCTCGGCGACGACGCCCTGGTGCTCTCGCACCGCCTGGGGGAGTGGGCGGGCCACGCGCCGGCGCTCGAGGAGGAGGTCGCCCTCGCCAACATCGCCCTGGACCTGCTGGGCCAGGCCCGGGTGCTGCTGTCCATGGCCGGCGACGAGGACGAGCTGGCGTACCTCCGCGAGGAGCGGGCCTTCCGCAACCTCCAGCTGGTGGAGCAGCCGAACGGCGACTTCGCCCACACGATCGCCCGCCAGTTGTACTTCTCCACCTACCAGCGGCTGCTGTACACCCACCTCGCCGCCGGGCAGAGCGAGTTCGCCGGTCTCGCGGCGAAGGCGGTCAAGGAGGTCGTCTACCACCAGGACCACGCCGAGCAGTGGACGCTGCGGCTCGGCGACGGCACGGACGTCAGCCACGAGCGGATGCAGCACGCGTGCGAGGCTTTGTGGCGGTTCACGGGCGAGATGTTCGAGCCGATCGAAGGCGTCGACGTCGACTGGGCCGGACTGCGGGCCGCCTGGCTCGACTCGCTGGGCGACATCATGCGCCGGGCCACCCTGGAGCTCCCCCGGGGCCCGCAGTCCGGTGCGTGGACCGCGGGCGCCGGGCGGCAGGGACTGCACACCGAGCCCTTCGGGCGGATGCTCGCCGAGATGCAGCATCTGCACCGCAGCCACCCGGGGGCGTCATGGTGACGGCCACGACCCTGGAGGAGGAGCTGCGCCGGCTCGCCGGCTCCGTCCCCGACCCCGAGATTCCGGCCCTCACACTGGAGGACCTGGGCGTCGTGCGGGCGGTCCACGCGCGCGGCACGGAATCGGTGGAGGTCGAGCTGACCCCGACGTACACGGGCTGCCCGGCGGTCGAGGCCATGTCCATGGACATCGAGCGGGTCCTGCACGAGCACGGTGTACGGGACGTCGTCGTGCGCAAGGTGCTCACCCCCGCCTGGTCGACGGACGACATCACCGAGGAAGGGCGCCGCAAGCTCAAGGAGTTCGGGATAGCGCCGCCCCGCGTGCGGGGCCGGGAGACGTCCGGGCCGGTGACGGTGGGGCTCGGTCCGACCCGCACGGTCGCCGGCTCCCCCGAGGCCGACGGACCCGTGCGCTGCCCGCACTGCGGTTCCGCCGAGACCGAGTTGCTGAGCCGTTTCTCCTCCACCGCGTGCAAGGCGCTGCGCCGCTGTCTGGACTGCCGCGAACCGTTCGACCACTTCAAGGAGTTGTGATGGCGCGCTTCCACCCGCTCCCGGTGGCCGCGGTCGAGCGGCTCACCGACGATTCTGTGGCCCTGACCTTCGCCGTGCCGCCCGCACTGCGCGAGGAGTACCGCTACGTGCCCGGTCAGCACCTCGCCCTGCGCCGCATCGCCGACGGCACGGAGATACGGCGCACCTACTCGATCTGCTCCCCGGCGCCCGCTCCGGAGGAGGAAGGCCCGCGCACGCTGCGCGTCGGCGTGCGGCTGGTCGAGGGCGGGTCGTTCTCCACCTACGCGCTCAAGGAGGTCGCCGTCGGCGACGAGCTGGAGGTGATGACGCCGGCGGGACGGTTCACGCTGGAGCCCGCGCCCGGACTGTACGCGGCGGTGGTCGGCGGCAGCGGCATCACACCCGTGCTGTCGATCGTGGCCACACTGCTCGACCGGGAACCGTCGGCGCGGTTCTGCCTCATACGCAGCGACCGCACCTCCGCCTCGACCATGTTCCTGGAGGAGGTGGCCGACCTCAAGGACCGCTTCCCCGAGCGGTTCCAGCTGGTCACGGCGCTCTCCCGGGAGGAGCAGCAGGCCGGGCTGCCCTCCGGACGGCTCGACCGGGAGCGGCTGGCGCAGCTGCTGCCGGCGCTGCTGCCGGTGGAGAAGGTCACGGGCTGGTTCCTGTGCGGCCCGTACGGGCTGGTGCAGTCGGCGGAGCGGGCGCTGCGCGGACTAGGGGTGCCGCGCACACGGGTCCATGAGGAGATCTTCCACGTGGACGACGGAACGGTGGCCGCGCCGTCCGTACCGGCGCCCGCGCACAGCACGGTGACCGCGCGGCTCGACGGGCGCGGGGGGACGTGGCCGGTCCAGGACGGTGAGTCCCTGCTGGAGACCGTGCTGCGCAACCGGCCCGACGCGCCCTACGCCTGCAAGGGAGGGGTGTGCGGGACATGCCGGGCCTTCCTGGTCTCGGGCGAGGTGCGGATGGACCGCAACTTCGCGCTGGAACCGGAGGAGACGGACGCGGGATACGTCCTGGCGTGCCAGTCGCACCCGGTCACGGAGACGGTGGAGCTGGACTTCGACCGGTGAGCGGTGGACTCGGCCGGCGGTTTCCTCCCGAGGGCCGCCGGCCGGGCGTTCCCTTCTTGTAGAACCTGTTCTATCTTGACGCTCCGTCAGATCACCGGATCCCGCCAGGAGGACAGGCCGTGGACTTCACCTTCAGTGAGGAGCAGCAGGCGGCGGTCGAGGCGGCGAAGGCCGTGTTCGCCGGGGTCGCGCCGGACGGAGTGCCCAGTCCCGCGCTGACCACGGGCGCCGTCGCCGACGACTTCGACCGATCGCTCTGGGCACGGCTCGCGGACGCGGACCTGCTGAGCCTGCTGCTGGACCCCGGGCACGGCGGAGCGGGGCTGGACGCCATCGCCCTCTGCCTGGTGCTGCGGGAGTCCGCCAAGGCGCTGGCCCGGGTGCCGTTGCTGGAGAACACTGCGGCGGCCGTCGCCGTACAGACCTACGGCACAGCGGAGTTGAAGGAGGAGGTGCTCACTCGGGCGGGCAGCGGGGACCTGGTGCTCACGGTGGCCGCGCACGGCCGGACCGGGCACGACCCCGCCGAACTCGCGGTGGTCGCACGGCGGGACGCCGACGGCACCTGGGTCCTGGACGGCATGCAGACGGCTGTTCCGTGGGCGTACAACGCGGATGCCGTCCTCGTACCGGCACACACCGAGGACTCCGGCCGCGCGGTGCTCGCGCTGGTGCCACGGGCGCACGAAGGGGTCGCCCTGGCCGGGCAGATCTCCACCACGGGAGAGCGTCTGGCGGAACTCCGGCTGGAGTCGGCGCGGATCGCGGGCCGGTACGTACTCGACGCCGACGGGGCGTGGGAGTCGCTGCGCCTGCTGCTTGCCACCGGGACGTGCGCGCTCGCCCTCGGCCTGGGCGACGGTGTGCTGAGGATGACGAGCGAGTACACCGGCAAGCGGGAGCAGTTCGGGTATCCGATCGCGACGTTCCAGGCGGTCGCGGTGCAGGCCGCCGACCGGTATATCGACCTGCGCGCCATGGAGGCCACGCTCTGGCAGGCCGCGTGGCGGATCAGCTCCGGGGCCGCGGGTGCGCTCCCTGCTGCCGGAGACGTGGCGGTGGCGAAGATCTGGGCATCGGAGGGAGTACGGCGGGTGGTGCAGACCGCGCAGCATCTGCACGGGGGCTTCGGCGCCGACACCGACTATCCCCTCCACCGGTACCACGCCTGGGCCAAGCATCTCGAACTGTCGCTAGGCCCAGCGCCGGCACACGAGGAGGCCCTGGGAGACCTGCTGGCGGCGCATCCGCTGGGGTGAGCGGGAAGACACCCCCCGGGCCCGGCCACACCCGGTCCACGCCGGTCCACGCCGGTCCACGCCCGGTCCGGGCCTGGGACTACAGCACGACGCCGGGCTCACCCCTGGCGTCCACGACGCGGTGGCCCGAGGCGGCCCAGAGCTGCATGCAACCGTCGACGTTCACCGCGTCGACGCCCTGCCGGGCCAGGTACATCGCGACCTGGGCGGAACGGGCACCGGAGCGGCAGATCACATGGACCCGCCCGTCCTGCGGCGCCGCCTCCATGACCTCGCCGTATCGCGCCACGAACTCGCTGAGGGGAAGGCGCAGGGTCCCCTCGGCGTGACCCGCCTGCCACTCCTCGTCCTCACGGACGTCCGGCAGGAAGTCGCCGGTCCTTGAGGTCTGCGACCTCGACCGTGGGCACACCGGCTCCGAAAGGCACGGTGCGACGCCACCCGGCAGGACCGCGGGGTGCGCCGCGGCCGGATCAGCCGTGCAGCGCCCGCAGCTCGGCTTCCTTCTCCGCGACCTGGGCCAGCAGCTGTTCCGCGATCTCGTCGAGGAGGCCGTCGGGGTCGTCGGGGGCGAGCCGGAGCATCGAGCCGATCGCGCTCTCCTCCAGCTCACGGGCCACGAGCGTGAGCATTTCCTTGCGCTGTGCGAGCCATTCGAGGCGGGCGTACAGCTCATCGCCGGGGCTCGGCCTGCGCTCCGCGGGCACGGGCCCTGCGGCCCACTCGGCGGAGAGTTCGCGCAGCAGGGCCTCGTCGCCGCGGGCGTACGCGGCGTTGACCCGGGTGATGAACTCATCGCGCCGCATGCGTTCCTCCTCGTCCTGAGCGAGGTCGGGATGGGCCTTGCGGGCGAGCTCGCGGTAGAGCTTGCGGGCCTCCTCGCTGGGGCGGACGCGCGGCGGGGTCCGCACGGGCTGGTCCGTCAGCATGGCCTGGGCCTCCGGGAACAGTCCGTCGGAGTCCATCCAGCCGTGGAACAGCTCCTCGACGCCCGGCATCGGCATGACCCGGGCGCGTGCCTCGTGGGCGCGGCGTATGTCCTCGGGGTCGCCGGAGAGGGCGGCCCGCGCCTCGGCGATCTCCGCCTCCAACTCGTCGAGGCGGGTGTACATCGGCCCCAGCTTCTGGTGGTGCAGCCGCGAGAAGTTCTCGATCTCGATGCGGAAGGTCTCCACGGCTATCTCGTACTCGATCAACGCCTGCTCGGCGGCCCGCACGGCCCGCTCGAGCCGCTCCTCGGGCCGCCCCCCGGCCGCGGCACCGCCCGAGCCGGGGCCGGCGGCACCTCCGGTCCCGGTGCCCGCGGTCTCCGCGGCCCCGGTGCCGTCGGCCCCATCGGGCGCGGTGCCCGCGGGTTCATGGGCTCCGGTGCTCTCGGCGACCGGCTCCTCGGCAGCGGACACGGACTCGCTCTGCTCGGCTTCGGGCGTCGTCACCGGACCAGCCTAAGACACGCGGCGGGGGCCGCTCCCGTCCCGCCCGTGCCCCGCCCCGGCGACGCAGGGGCGCCCTCTGCCCTCTTCCTCCCTCAGACCCCCATCTCCGCGGCGATCCGCCCGCTCCGCACCGCGGCCACCAGCTCCGCGTGGTCCGCCTCCGTGCGGTCCGCGTAGGACACGGCGAACGCGGCGAACGCCTCGTCCAGTTCCTCGTTCTTGCCGCAGTAGCCGGAGATCAGTCGCGGGTCGGCGCTGTGGGCGTGGGCGCGGGCCAGCAGCGCTCCGGTCATGCGGGCGTAGTCGTCGATCTGGTCGGCGGCCAGCGCCGCGGGGTCGACGCTGCCCTTGCGGTTGCGGAACTGCCGTACCTGGTACGGGTGTCCGTCGACCGATGTCCAGCCGAGCAGGATGTCACTGACCACCTGCATGCGCTTCTGGCCGAGGACGACCCGGCGGCCCTCGTGCTCCACCTTCGGCACCGGGTGACCGAGCGTGGCCAGATGCGGGAGCAGCGCGGACGGGCGGGCCTCCTTGACCTGGAGGATCAGCGGCTCGCCACGGTGGTCGAGGAGCAGCACCACGTAGGAGCGCGTGCCGACGCTGCCCGTGCCGACCACCCGGAACGCCACGTCGTGCACGGCGTACCGGGCCAGGAGCGGGAGGCGGTCCTCCGACAGCGTCGTCAGATACTCCTCCAGCGACGCCGCGACCGCCGCCGCCTCCGCGTCCGGTATGCGGCGCAGCACCGGCGGCGCGTCCACGAAGCGGCGGCCGCCGTCCCCGAACGGCTCCGTCGACTTCGCCGCGAACCGCCCGCTCGTGTTGGCGCGCGCCTTCTCGGAGACCCGTTCCAGGGTGCCGAGCAGATCGTGGGCGTCCGTGTGGGAGACCAGTTCCTCGTCCGCGATCGCGTTCCACGCGTCCAGGGCCGGGAGCCTGCCCAGCAGGCGCATGGTGCGCCGGTACGCGCCCACGCTGTCCTGCGCCGCGGCCCGGCAGGTGTCCTCGTCGGCCCCGGCCTCGCGGCCGGCGAGCACCAGGGACGCGACGAGGCGTTTCAGGTCCCACTCCCAGGGGCCGTGCACCGTTTCGTCGAAGTCGTTCAGGTCGATGACCAGGCGGCCGCGCGCGTCGCCGTAGAGGCCGAAGTTCGCGGCGTGCGCGTCGCCGCAGAGCTGGGCGCCTATGCCCGTCGCCGGGGTGCGCGCCAGGTCGTGGGCCATGAGGCCCGCCGAGCCGCGCAGGAACGCGAAGGGCGTGGCCGCCATCCTGCCGACACGTATCGGCGTGAGCTCGGGAATCCGGCCGCGGTTGGACTCCTCGACCGCGGTGACCGCGTCCGGGCGGTCGGCGTCCACGACGACCTCGGCGTGCGCCCGGCGCCGCACCCGGGCACGGAGCGCCTTGCCCTCTTCCTTGGGCGAGCCGTGCGCGGGCCACCGCGCGAAGCCCCGCACCTCGGAGATCCTGGTCGCCTGCCGCGGCATCGCCGCCCCGGCCCCTGCACCGGCCTCGGTCATACCGACCGCCTCCCCCGCTGTCCCGCAGCCGTACGAACATCAACCGCGGATGACCGTACAGCCGGTGGCGGGGGAAACGTCAGGCCTTGTGGACAACTCCATGGCTGTGGAAAACCCGGTCACTTGTGCCAGACCGGGTCCGGCCGACGGCGATCGGCGCCGGGACCGGGCCGCCGGGGAGGGACCGCCGGGACCGGGCCGCCGGAACCTGAGCACTGCTCAGCCGCGAAGACGTCAGCACCGCGAGGCTGAGACGTTCCTCACATCTTCCCCGGCGAAGCCCTGCCGCCCATCACAGCGAAACGGCCGCCATCGGGATCCGATGACGACCGTTTCGTCGTGGTGCGCGAGGGGGGAGTTGAACCCCCACGCCCTTGCGGGCACTGGAACCTGAATCCAGCGCGTCTGCCTATTCCGCCACCCGCGCATTGGGTGTGTCCTCCGGCGTCGCTTCCTTGCGGTGTCGGCGCCCTCCGACATCCAGAACATTAGCACGCTGGCGAGGGTGCCTTCACATCCCTTTTCCGCCCGCCATCCCGCCCCTCCCCGGCCGCCCGCCGCCCGACCAGCGACAGCCCCGCCCCCGCCCGGGCACCGTCCCCGGCTGCCCGGCTCCGGACGAGCCCGGGCCGCCGAGCCGAGCCGGGCCGGGGCCGCATACCGGCCGAACCGGCGCCCTCAGCACCCCGGGGCCGCCCCGGCGGCACCCCCGGTGTCACGGCGTCCGCCGCAACCCCGCCCGGCCGCCACTTCGACGGCCACCCGGGCCTCCGCCCGGCCCACCGTCCGGATCTCCGCCCCGGCTCTCTGCCCCGGATCTCCGCCCTGCCACCGCCCTGCCACCGCCCGGGGGGCCGCCCAGCCCCGGGCCGCCTCCAGCCGCGCCCTCCCTCTCCCCGGCGCCTCCCGAGCCCCACGGACCCGCCGCGGAACGTCTCGACGTGTGCCTGTTCACGTATCAACCTCGTACCGGTGACGCCCATCTCTCCAGGAGGCGGACAAGGTGCACAGCCAGGTGCGGGACACTGGTCTTCGGCCACCTCTACGATCCATGCCAGGAGAACGATCGGGGACTGTGTCCAGGAGGAGTTCGAAGGGGTCCTCCGGAGGGAACTCCGGAGGCGTCGACACCCGTCGACGGGGCCGACAGGGGGAACCAGCCGATTTTCCGGCGCGTGGATACGATCAGTAAGCAGTACCAGGTAAGCAGTACGCAGGACGGCAACGACGGAGGAGGTGCCCCATGGGAGTCCTGAAGCGTTTCGAGCAGCGTCTCGAAGGTCTGGTCAACGGCACCTTCGCCAAAGTGTTCAAATCCGAGGTCCAGCCCGTGGAGATCGCCGGTGCGCTCCAGCGGGAGTGCGACAACAACGCGACCATCTGGAACCGCGACCGGACGGTCGTCCCCAACGACTTCATCGTGGAGCTGAGCGCGCCGGACTACGAGCGCCTCAGCCCCTACTCCGGCCAGCTCGGAGACGAGCTCGCCGGCATGGTGCGCGACTACGCCAAGCAGCAGCGCTACACCTTCATGGGCCCCATCCGCGTCCATCTGGAGAAGGCGAACGACCTCGACACCGGCCTGTACCGGGTGCGCAGCCGTACGCTCGCCTCCTCCACCAACCAGCAGGCTCCCGCCTCCGCCCCGGCCGGGCGGCAGGGCCCCGGCGGCTACGGCTACCCGCCCGCCGGCCCCGGGGGGGCTCCGCCCATGCCGTCCGTGCCGCCGCCCGGCGCGCGCCCCGGCGGCTACGGCTACCCGCAGCCCGCCGCGCAGCGGCCCGCGGCCGCCCCGATGGGCGGCGGGCGCACCCGCCACTGGATCGAGATCAACGGCACCCGCCATCAGATCTCCCGCCCGACGCTGGTGCTGGGCCGCAGCACCGACGCCGACGTGCGGATCGACGACCCCGGCGTCTCCCGCCGGCACTGTGAGATCCGGACCGGAACGCCCTCGACGATCCAGGATCTCGGGTCCACCAACGGCATCGTGGTGGACGGACAGCACACCACCCGCGCTACGCTCCGCGACGGCTCGCGGATCGTCGTGGGCAGCACCACCATCATTTACCGGCAAGCCGAAGGGTGAAGCGGGGGCAATGTCAGAGCTGACCCTCACGGTCATGCGGCTGGGTTTCCTGGCCGTACTGTGGCTGTTCGTGATCGTGGCCGTGCAGGTCATCCGCAGCGACCTGTTCGGTACGCGCGTCACACAGCGCGGCTCGCGCCGGGACGGCGGACGGCCGCAGCAGGCCGCCCGGCAGGCGACACCCCCGCAGCAGCGCCAGCAGCCGGCCGGCGGCCGCCAGCGCCGCGGCGCCCCCACCAAACTGGTCGTCTCGGAGGGCTCCCTGACGGGTACGACGGTGGCGCTGCAGGGCCAGACCATCACGCTCGGCCGCGCACACGACAGCACGATCGTGCTGGACGACGACTACGCCTCCAGCCGGCACGCCAGGATCTACCCCGACCGGGACGGCCAGTGGATCGTCGAAGACCTCGGGTCCACCAACGGCACGTATCTCGACCGGACGCGGCTGACGACCCCCACGCCGATTCCGCTGGGCGCGCCGATCCGCATCGGCAAGACCGTCATCGAGCTGCGGAAGTAGTACGACAATGAGCGAGCGGAGCGAGCACGCAGCGGCGGCCCACACGACGGGCCCCGGCGCGCTCCCGACCGGAGGGTGGGCACCGTGCGGATGTACCCGGAGCCGACGGGCGAGGTGCGCATGAGTCTGTCACTGCGCTTCGCCGCCGGATCGCACAAAGGCATGATCCGTGAGGGCAACGAGGACTCGGGCTACGCCGGTCCGCGCCTGCTCGCGATCGCCGACGGCATGGGCGGCCAGGCCGCCGGCGAGGTCGCCTCCTCCGAGGTGATCTCCACCATCGTCGCGCTCGACGACGACATCCCCGGCTCCGACATCCTCACCTCGCTCGGTACCGCCGTGCAGCGCGCCAACGACCAGCTACGCTCCATGGTCGAGGAGGACCCCCAGCTGGAGGGCATGGGAACCACCCTGACCGCCCTGCTGTGGACCGGTCAGCGGCTCGGCCTGGTACACGTCGGCGACTCCCGCGCCTACCTGCTGCGCGACGGCGTCCTGACCCAGATCACACAGGACCACACCTGGGTGCAGCGGCTCGTCGACGAGGGCCGTATCACCGAGGAGGAGGCCACGACCCATCCGCAGCGGTCCCTCCTGATGCGCGCGCTCGGCAGCGGCGACCACGTCGAGCCCGATCTGTCCATCCGCGAGGTGCGCGCCGGCGACCGGTACCTGATCTGCTCCGACGGACTGTCCGGGGTCGTCTCCCACCAGACGATGGAGGAGACCCTCGCCAGCTACCAGGGCCCGCAGGAGACCGTGCAGGAGCTGATCCAGCTCGCGCTGCGCGGCGGCGGCCCGGACAACATCACGGTCATCGTGGCCGACGTCCTCGACCTGGACACCGGCGACACCCTCGCCGGGCAGCTCTCCGACACCCCGGTCGTGGTGGGCGCGGTCGCCGAGAACCAGCACCACCTGCACGACAACGGCATCATGCAGACGCCCGCGGGCCGCGCGGCCGGCCTCGGCCGCCAGGGCCACGGACAGGGCGGCGGGGGCGAGTTCGGCCCGCCCGGCAGCGGCGACACCACCGGCTACGTCCCGGCGGGCAGCTTCGGCGCCTACACCGACGACGACTTCGTCAAGCCGAAGAAGGGCCGCAGATGGCTCAAGCGGTCCTTCTACACGGTCCTGGCGCTGGCCGTCGTCGGCGGAGGGTGCTACGGCGCCTACCGGTGGACGCAGACGCAGTACTACGTCGGCGCGAACGGCGAGCATGTCGCGCTGTACCGCGGCATCAGCCAGGACCTGGCCTGGGTGTCGCTGTCCAAGGTGGAGAAGGACCACCCCGAGATCGAACTCAAGTACCTGCCGCCGTACCAGCAGAAGCAGGTCAGGGCGACCATCACCGAGGGCGGTCTCCAGGCGGGCGAGTCGAAGATCTCCGAGCTGGCCGTGCAGGCGTCCGCGTGCAAGAAGGACTCCCAGCGCCGCGCCGCCGAGAGCGAGAACACCGCCGGGACCGGCGAGGGGCAGGCCGGAGGCACCACGGGAACCACGGCCACCTCTGCGACGTCCAAGGCCACATCGACGCCGAAACCGAGCTCGTCGGCGTCGCCGAGCAAGACCCAGACCGCACCCACTCCCACACCCGGCCCCACCCTCTCGGAGGAAGAGCAGAAGGTCGTCTCACTGTGCGGTAAGCAGTAAGCAAGCCGTGAGGGGCCCTGTCACACCATGAGCAGCAGTACGAACGCGACGACACATCACACATCCACGATCGGCTCGATCGGCACACCGAGTCGCCGCAACACCGAACTGGCGTTGCTGGTGTTCGCGGTCGTCATCCCGGTGTTCGCCTACGCCAACGTGGGTCTCGCCATCAACAAGACGGTGCCGCCCGGCCTGCTCGGCTACGGCGTCGGGCTCGGCCTGCTGGCCGGTGTGGGCCATCTCGTCGTACGGAAGTTCGCCCCGTACGCCGACCCCCTGCTGCTGCCGCTGGCCACGCTGCTGAACGGGCTCGGGCTCGTGATCATCTGGCGCCTCGACCAGTCGAAGCTGCTGCAGTCCATCAACCAGGCCGGCGGAGCGGCGCCGCGCCAGCTCATGTACACGGCGCTGGGCGTCGCGCTGTTCGTCGTGGCGCTGATCTTCCTCAAGGACCACCGGACCCTCCAGCGCTACACGTACATCTCCATGGTCGGCGCGCTGCTCCTGCTGCTGCTGCCGCTGGTCCCCGGCCTGGGTGCCAACATCTACGGCGCGAAGATCTGGATCTCGGTCGCCGGGTTCTCCATCCAGCCCGGTGAGTTCGCGAAGATCGTGCTGGCGATCTTCTTCGCCGGCTATCTGATGGTGAAGCGGGACGCGCTCGCGCTCGCCAGCCGCCGCTTCATGGGGCTGTACCTGCCGCGCGGCCGCGACCTCGGCCCGATCCTCGTCGTCTGGGCGATCTCGATCCTCATCCTGGTCTTCGAGACCGACCTCGGTACCTCCCTGCTGTTCTTCGGCATGTTCGTGATCATGCTGTACGTGGCCACCGAGCGCACCAGCTGGATCGTCTTCGGTCTGCTGATGTCCGCGGCGGGTGCCGTGGGCGTGGCCTCGTTCGAGCCGCATGTGAAGATGCGCGTCCAGGCATGGCTCGACCCGATGAAGGAATACACGCTGAGCCGGCAGGGCGTGGGGGGGCACTCCGAGCAGGCGATGCAGGCCCTGTGGGCGTTCGGCTCCGGCGGCACCCTCGGCACCGGTCTGGGCCAGGGCCACTCCGACCTCATCCGGTTCGCCGCCAACTCCGACTTCATCCTCGCCACCTTCGGCGAGGAGCTGGGCCTGGCCGGCATCATGGCGATCCTGCTCATCTACGCCCTGGTCGTGGAGCGCGGCGTGCGCACCGCCCTCGCCGCCCGCGACCCGTTCGGCAAGCTGCTCGCCGTCGGCCTGTCCGGCGCCTTCGCGCTCCAGGTCTTCGTGGTGGCCGGCGGTGTCATGGGACTGATCCCGCTGACCGGTATGACGATGCCCTTCCTGGCCTCCGGCGGCTCCTCGGTCATCGCCAACTGGGCCCTGATCGGCGTACTGATCCGCATCAGCGACACCGCGCGCCGCCCCGCCCCGTCTCCCGCCCCGAACCCCGACGCCGAGATGACCCAGGTGGTCCGCCCGTGAACAAGCCCCTGCGCCGGATCGCGATCTTCTGCGGGCTCCTCGTCCTCGCACTCCTCATCCGCGACAACTGGCTCCAGTACGTCCAGGCCGACACCCTGCGCACCGACCCGAGCAACCGCCGGGTGCTGATCGCGCGGTACTCCACGCCGCGCGGCGACATCGTCGTCGACGGCGAACCGATCACCGGGTCCAAGGAGACCCCCACCGACAGCCTCAACGACTTCGCCTACAAGCGCACCTACAAGAACGGCCCGATGTGGGCGCCGGTCACCGGCTACGCCTCGCAGGCGTTCGGCGCGACCCAGCTGGAGTCCATCGAGGACGGCATCCTCACCGGCACCGACGACCGGCTGTTCTTCCGCAACACCCTCGACATGCTGACCGGCAAGGAGAAGGCGGGCGGCAACGTCGTCACCACGCTCAACGGGGCCGCGCAGAAGGCCGCCTACGACGGGCTCAAGAAGGTCGGCGGCAAGGGCGCCGCCGTGGCGCTCGACCCGCAGACCGGCGCGATCCTGGCGCTGGCCTCCTACCCCTCCTACGACCCGTCGTCGTTCGCGGGCAACTCCACCTCGGTCGACTCCAAGGCGTGGACGAGCCTGCAGAAGAAGAACAACCCGGGCGACCCGATGCTGAACCGGGCGCTGCGCGAGACCTACCCGCCGGGCTCCACCTTCAAGGTGGTCACCGCGGCGGCCGCCCTGGAGAACGGGCTCTACACGAGCGCGGACCAGAAGACCGACTCGCCGCTGCCGTACACCCTCCCGGACAGCACGACCCCGCTGAAGAACGAGGGCAACATCCCCTGCAAGGACGCGACGATGCGGGTCGCGCTGCAGTACTCCTGCAACACCGTCTTCGGCAAGATGGGCGTCGACGTCGGCAAGGACAAGATGCTGGAGGAGGCGAAGAAGTTCGGCTTCGACTCCGAGCAGTTCACGCCGGTGCGCGCCGTGGCCTCCAACTTCCCCAAGGAGATGAACCGGCCGTCGACCGCGCTCAGCTCGATCGGGCAGTACGAGACCGCCGCGACGCCGCTGCAGATGGCCATGGTCGCCTCGGCGGTGGCCAACGACGGCAAGCTGATGAAGCCGTACATGGTGGACAAGCTGCAGGCGCCCAGCCTGGACGTGGTCTCGCAGACCCAGCCGGAGGAGCTGAGCCGGCCGCTGTCGGAGCAGAACGCGCAGATCCTGCAGTCGATGATGGAGACGGTCGTCAAGCAGGGCACGGGTACCAAGGCGCAGATCCCCGGTGTCACCGTGGGAGGCAAGACCGGTACCGCCCAGCACGGCCTGAACAACAGCGAGAAGCCGTACGCCTGGTTCATCTCCTACGCCAAGCTCGCCGACGGCAGCTCGCCGGTCGCCGTGGCCGTGGTGGTCGAGGACGAGAGCGCCAACCGTGACGACATCTCGGGTGGCGGTCTCGCCGCCCCCATCGCGAAGAACGTCATGGAGGCGGTCATCAACAGCAAGAAGTGACCCCTGTCACGTCCCCTTCACATCAGTGCACGTTGTGATACCGGTCCTGTATCGGGTGGCGGATGTGGCCAGGTCACACAAAGCGAGCCGGGTACCGTATGCCCGGACAGCACACCGCCGGACCACACGCGGGTGTGGTCGGGACCGACGGAGAGGGCTGGTAGGAAGCTATGGAAGAGCCGCGTCGCCTCGGCGGCCGGTACGAGCTGGGCCAGGTGCTCGGCCGTGGTGGCATGGCCGAGGTCTATCTGGCACATGACACCCGGCTCGGCCGCACCGTGGCGGTGAAGACGCTGCGCGCGGACCTCGCACGCGACCCCACCTTCCAGGCCCGGTTCCGCCGGGAGGCCCAGTCGGCCGCCTCGCTGAACCATCCCGCGATCGTCGCGGTGTACGACACCGGCGAGGACTACATCGACGGGGTCTCGATCCCGTACATCGTGATGGAGTACGTCGACGGCTCCACGCTCCGTGAGCTTCTTCACAGCGGCCGCAAGCTGCTGCCCGAGCGGGCCATGGAGATGACCATCGGCATCCTCCAGGGCCTGGAGTACGCCCACCGCAACGGCATCGTCCACCGTGACATCAAGCCGGCGAACGTCATGCTGACCCGCAACGGCCAGGTCAAGGTGATGGACTTCGGCATCGCCCGCGCCATGGGTGACGCTGGCATGACCATGACGCAGACGGCGGCGGTCATCGGCACGGCCCAGTACCTCTCGCCGGAGCAGGCGAAGGGCGAGCAGGTCGACTCCCGGTCGGACCTGTATTCGACGGGTTGCCTGCTCTACGAGCTGCTGACGGTCCGGCCCCCGTTCGTCGGGGACTCCCCCGTGGCCGTCGCCTACCAGCACGTCCGCGAGGAGCCCCAGCCCCCGAGCGTCTTCGACCCCGAGATCACGCCCGAGATGGACGCGATCGTGCTCAGGGCGCTGGTCAAGGACCCCGACTACCGCTACCAGACCGCCGACGAGATGCGCGCCGACATCGAGGCGTGCCTCGACGGCCAGCCCGTCGCGGCCACGGCGGCCATGGGCTCGGTCGGCTACGGGGCCTACCCCGACGACCAGCCGACGACGGCCCTGCGTGCGGGCGGCGGCCCGGCCGGTGTCGGCGCGACCACGATGCTGCCGCCGATGAACCCGGACGACGGCGGCTACGGCTACGACGACCGCCCGGACCGCCGCCGCCAGAAGAAGTCGAACACCTCGACGATCCTGCTGGTCGTGGCCGGTGTGCTCGTGCTGGTCGGCGCCATCCTCATCGGCAAGTGGATCTTCAGCGGCAACGGCGTGGGCAACGACACCGTCGCCGTGCCCAACTTCGTCGGCCAGACGAAGACCGACGCCCAGCAGCTGGCGACCAACGCCGAACTCAAGCTGTCCTTCACCAGCAAGCCCTGCGAGAACCAGAAGCAGGGCAACATCTGCACCCAGGACCCGACCCCCACCACCACGGTCGACAAGGGCAGCACGGTCAACCTGGTGGTGTCCACGGGCGCCCCGAAGGTGACGGTGCCGGACGTCGTCGGCCAGAACGTCGACGACGCCACGACGAAGCTCGAAGGCGACGGCTACCAGTTCAAGGTCGAGACCAAGACCAGGGAGTCCGCGCAGGAAGCGGGCACGGTGCTGGAGACGGACCCATCGTTCGGCACGAAGGTGGAGAAGGGCTCCACGATCACCCTCACCGTCGCCAAGGCGCCGGAGACGGTCACGGTCCCGGACGTCACAAACCAGACCTGTGACGCCGCCAAGCAGCAGATGCAGGCCAGCAACCTGACCGGCAACTGCACCGAGGTGGACACCAGCGACCCGAACCAGGTCGGCAAGGTCATCCAGACCTCGCCGTCGGCGAACAGCACGGTCAAGAAGGGCTCCACCGTCGCCATCCAGATCGGCAGGCAGGCCCAGAACACCCAGGTCCCGGTCCCGAACGTCCAGGGCCAGCGGCTGAAGGACGCCAAGAAGTTGCTGGAGCAGGCGGGACTGCAGGTCAACGTCAACGGCTCCCAGGACGACAACGCCATCGTCCTCACGTCGAATCCGCCCCAGGGCTCCACGGTCAACCAGGGCACCACGGTGAACCTGTTCACGGGCGGAGGCGGCGGCAACGGGGGAAGCGGCGGGACGAACTTCTTCGGCGGAACGAGCGGCTGACACCCCCTACGGGCGAACAGAGCCCCGGCGGCCCGGAAGGGCCGCCGGGGCTCATTCGTGGCGGCTCCGGCAGGCGGCACCGGCCCTTCGTCACTCCGAGACGGCGATGAGCTGATCCGTGAACCCAACCCTCAGCGCAGCTCCTGCGGCGGAGTCCGCGCTGCGTCCACCCCGTCGACCCGTACGAGTTCGCCCCACACGATGTAGCGGTACTCCGAGGTGTAGACGGGGGTGCAGGTCGTCAGGGTGATGTAGTGGCCCGGCTTCTTCACGCCCGCCTCCTTCGGGACGGCGGTGAGGACCTTCACGTTGTACTTCGACGTCTGCGGGAGGATGGCGAAGACCTTGTAGACGTACCAGTCGTCCTTGGTCTCGAAGACGATCGGGTCGCCCTTCTTCAGCTTGTCGATGTTGTGGAACTTCGCCCCGTGCCCGTCCCGGTGCGCGGCCAGCGCGAAGTTGCCGGTCCTGCCCGTCGTCGGCAGGGTCGCCTTGACGGGGTCCGTGTAGTAGCCGGCCACACCGTCGTTCAGGACCTTCGCCGACGTGCCCTTCTCCACCAGGACCTCGCCGTTGTCCATGGCGGGCACGTGCAGGAAGCCGATGCCGTCCTTGGTGTCCAGCGCGCCCGGCCCGCTGTCCGGCTCGGCCGCCCAGTGGTCGCGCACCCTGTCGCCCTCCTGGTGCGCCTTCCGGTCCGCGAGGACGTTCGTCCACCACAGCGAGTAGACGACGAACAGCCCGAGCACCAGCCCGGCCGTGATGAGAAGTTCCCCGAAGACGCTGACGGCCAGCGCGATCCTGCCGCGCCCGCGGCGGCGCCGCCCGGACCGGGAGTCGGAGCCCGGCGACGGCGCGGCGGTCTGCTCGTCCTGGTCGGTCGTCACTCCCACTGCATCTGCCCCGTCTGTTCCACGTGCCTCACGACTCCGCGTGCCCTATGAGATGAGCGCGTCCGGCTTGCCCTTGCTGCGCGGCCGTTCCTCGACCATCTTGCCCCAGACGATGAGCCGGTACTTGCTGGTGAACTCCGGCGTGCAGGTGGTGAGGGTGATGTAGCGGCCCGGCGTGGTGAAACCCGAGCCCTTCGGGACGGGGTCGAGGACACTCGTGTTCGACGGCGACGTCACCGGAAGGATGGAGGCCATTCTGTAGACGTAGTACGCGTCCTGCGTCTCCACCACGATGGCGTCGCCCTTCTGGAGACGGTTGATGTACCGGAACGGCTCCCCGTGCGTGTTCCGGTGCCCCGCGAGCCCGAAGTTGCCCGTCCTGGCGTCCGGCATCGCCGTCTTCAGGCTGCCCTCGCCGTAGTGGCCGACCATGCCCTTGTCGAGCACCTTCGTCTTGCTGGTGCCCTCGGCGATCGGGGCGACCACGTCCAGCGCCGGGATGTGGAGTATGGCGAAGCCCTGGCCGGGCGCGAACACTCCCGGTTCCCGTTTGCCGCTCGCCCAGTCCTGCTGGAGGTGCCGGGCGGCGCTGCCCGCCTCCTGGTGGGCCCGCACGTTCGACCACCACAGCTGGTACGTCACGAACAGCAGCATCAGCACACCGGTCGTGATGAACAGCTCGCCGACCAGACGGCTCGCGACGACCGCCGCACCGGGTTTCTGCGCCCGCGCGGCCCGCCGGGCCTCCACACGGGACAGGGGCGCCTCTCCGGCCGCCCTGGCGGGCTTCCCGGGCGTCTGCGGGCCGCCTCCGTGCCGCCCGTGCCCTCCGCCGTGCCGCTTGGCCGCCTTGCGTCGCGCAGCACGTCCCCCGGGCGCCGGTACGGGCTCCCGCGCGCGGTCCGCGGCCCGACGGGCCTCCTCGACGTCCGCGGCGCGCAGCGCGACCGTCTCGCTGTCCAGGGGAGCGGCCGGGGCCACGGAGACGGGGCCGTCGGCACGGGCCGCCGCGCCGGGAGCCGCCACGCCGTACGGCCCGGCGGCCGCGGCTCCCCCGTAGGAGGGGGCGGCGGCGGGTTCCTGGTACGGGGGGAGCACCGCCGTGGCGTCGTACGCCGGCTGGGGTGCCTGCTGCCCGTGTCCCACGGTCGCTCCCGCGGTGTGGGCGGGCTGGCCGGACCACCCCTGTCCCTGCCACGCGCCGGATCCGTCGTAGGGCTGCTGCCCGTACGGGGACCCGTGTTCCGCGGCGTCGCCGTAGGCGGCACCGCTCTCGCGCTCGGGACGCAGCGCGGTCACGCCGTGGCCCTGCCCACCACCGGGGCGAGCCCCGCCGACCTCGCCACGGCCTCCTGGTCACCGCACTCCGCCAGCCAGTTGGCCAGCATCCGGTGACCGTGCTCGGTGAGCACCGACTCGGGATGGAACTGCACGCCCTCGACCGGGAGTTCACGGTGCCGCAGCCCCATGATGATCCCGTCGTGCGTCCGCGCCGTGACCTCCAGCTCGGCGGGCACGGTGTCCGGCTCGGCGGCGAGCGAGTGGTAGCGGGTCGCGGTGAACGGGGAGGGCAGGTCCGCGAAGACGCCCTTGCCCTCGTGCTCGACCAGCGAGGTCTTGCCGTGCAGCAGCTCCGGCGCGCGACCGACGACGCCGCCGTAGGCCACCTGCATCGACTGCATGCCCAGGCAGACCCCGAAGACGGGCACGCCGGTCGCGGCGCAGTGACGCACCATGTCGACGCAGACGCCGGCCTCCTCAGGGGTGCCGGGGCCCGGGGACAGCAGCACACCGTCGAAGCCGTCCTGGGCGTGCTCGGGCGACACCTCGTCGTTGCGCAGCACCTCGCACTCCGCGCCCAGCTGGTACAGGTACTGGACCAGGTTGAAGACGAAGCTGTCGTAGTTGTCGACGACGAGAATGCGCGCGCTCACTGGTTGTCCACCGTCACATCGTTGAAGGGCAGCAGCGGTTCGGCCCACGGGAAGACGTACTGGAACAGGACATAGACCACGGCGAGCGCCAGCACGACGGAAATCAGCGCCTTCACCCATACGTTTCCCGGCAGATGCCGCCAGATCCAGCCGTACATGCCGTCCCTTCCGTCGCACCACGGCACCAGACTCACGCCGTACGCCACCAGACTAACGGCGGAGGGCCGCCGGTTTCCCTGCCTCCACAGGCTGGGTGGAATCGAGATGCGCCCAGACGATCAGCCGGTGACTGTGCCCCCACTCGGGATCGCACGTCGTCAGCGTCAGATAGCGGCCCGGACGCGTGTACCCGGACTTACGTGGCACAGGGTCGATCACCTCGACGTCCGTCGGCACGGTTTTGTAGGGCCCTTTGTCGATCCGATACGTGAACCAGGTGCTTCCGTCGGTGAGGACGACCGCGTCGCCGGGGCGCAGCCTGGGGAAGTCCTTGAAGGGGTCGCCGTAGGTGCGCCGGTGACCGGCGACCGCGAAGTTGCCCTCCTGGCCGAGCCGGGCGGTGCCCGTGTAGTGGCCGAGGCCCTTCTTGAGGGTGCCCACGGCGGTGTCCTCGAGCACGGGCTTGTTCCACGTGAAACCGAGCCGTGGGATGTACATCACGGCGAAGGGCCTGCCCGGCGCGTACGGCGCCAGCCGCTTCGGGCTCGCCGGGCTCCCGGGAGCGGCGGCCTGGCGCACCGTCCCCGCCGCCCACTGCCGCTGCAGCCGGTCGATCTGGTCGTTCATGGCGCTGTCCGCCTTCACGCCCGTCCAGAAGAGCACGTAGACGACGAACAGAACGATGAGGGCGCCGACGGTGATGCACAGTTCGCTGACGGTCCTGACGATCACACGCACCGGCACAGGTTCCCCCAGCGGCAGCCGTTCCCGGGCCCTACTCCACAGGCTTCGCGTAATGCAGATCCACTGTGCCCGAGTAGCCGGGAAGAGTCACCGTCCCGTTCTCGGTGACTTTCCAGCCGAGACCGTAGACGTTGACGTACACCATGTAGTTCTGGATCGCGGGCGAGTCGGCGAGTGCCTTCTGGAGCCTGTCCGGGTCGCCTATCGCGGTGATCTTGTACGGGGGCGAGTAGACGCGGCCCTGGAGGATCAGGGTGTTGCCGACGCAGCGCACGGCGCTGGTGGAGATCAGCCGCTGGTCCATCACCTTGATGCCCTGGGCGCCGCCCTGCCACAGGGCGTTCACCACGGCCTGCAGGTCCTGCTGGTGGATGACCAGGTAGTCGGGCTGCGGCTCCGGGTAGCCGGGGAGCTTGGCGGTCGCGTTGGGCGGGGCGTCGTTGAGGGTGACCGTGACGGCCTTGCCGGTGAGTTTCCGGGTACCGGCGTTCTTCTCCAGCGCAGTGAGCCGCGCCTGGTCGGCCTCGCTGGTGCCGCCGGCGGTGCGCTTGGCGAGGGCCTCGACGTCGTTGCGCAGGGCTGCGTTGGACTCGTCGAGCCGGGCGTTCTTGTGGCTGCGGTCGTGGATGAGGTCCGAGAGCTTCAGCAGCGAGGAGTCCGTGCGGATGTTGGTGCCCTTGGCCGTGTTGAAGCTGGTGATGAAGAGGAGCCCGGCGAGCGCGAAGACGCCGACGGTGAGGACCCGCACGGGCCGCACACCGCGCGGTCGGGAGGGCGCTGACCCCGTCTGCGGGGGACGGGAACCCTCCTGGGGGGAGTCGGCCGTATTGCTCAACGTACCCTTATCTCCTTCGGCGCCACGGAAGGACTACGCTAACGGACGCCCGGGGGAGTACTCAGTGTCCCCTTGTACGCTCGCCCGGAGCCCGCCCCAGATCCCTGCGCGGCCACGCAGCGCATCGACAGGAGAGACCCTCGTGCCGAAGTCACGTATCCGCAAGAAGGCCGACTACACGCCGCCGCCGTCGAAGCAGGCGACGAACCTCAAGCTGGAGAGCCGCGGCTGGGTGGCACCGGTGATGCTGGCCATGTTCATCATCGGTCTCGCCTGGATCGTCGTCTTCTACGTGACCGACGGCTCGCTGCCGATCCACGCGCTGCGCAACTGGAACATCGTGGTGGGCTTCGGGTTCATCGCGGCGGGGTTCGGCGTGTCCACCCAGTGGAAGTAGCGCCCCGCTCCACCCGGATCCCCTCGGCGCCGGCCGCGACCTGCACCGAGTTATCCACAGCTCTGTACACAGAGCTTGCGACCAGTGGAAAAAGAACGACGATCTGTGGATAACCCATCGGGTGTTGACGCCGGTATGACAGATCCACCCGGCTTCGCAAACCTGTTCGCCCCCTGTCTGACCTGGGAAAACTCCGGTCGGTGACAGGGGGCGCAGCTGTTCCCCACTGCATGCACAAGATCCGCCACTGACTGTGGACAACGCTGGGTACAACCTCGGGCTACGACCTGTGCCTGTCCGCCGCTCAGGTGAGCTGGGCGGTTCTCAGCAGCGTCATCAACACCACGACGGCCAGCACCAGTGCGCATGTTCCGTACTGCACGAGGGCCCGCCGCTTCCGCGGGGCGTGGACCATGGCGTACCCGACCACGACACCGGCGACGAGTCCGCCGATATGGGCCTGCCAGGCGATGTTGAACGCCGGGTTGAAGGTGAAGATCAGGTTGATCACCAGCAGGGCGATCACGGGGCGCATGTCGTAGTTGAGGCGCCGCATGAGCACCGCCATGGCGCCGAAGAGCCCGAAGATCGCACCGGAGGCACCGAGCGAGGGCTGGTTGGGCGCTGCGATCAGATAGGTGAGCGCGCCGCCGGCCAGCCCGGAGGTGAAGTAGAGCGCGAGATAGCGGGCACGGCCGAGGGCCGCCTCCAGCGGGCCGCCGATCCACCACAGGCTGAGCATGTTGAACAGGATGTGGAGGTAGCTGCGAGGGTCGTGCAGGAACATCGCCGTCAGCAGCCGGTACCACTGGCCCTGTGCGACGCCCTCGACGGAGCCGAACAACGAGACATACGCCTGGCCGAGAAGGTCGAACGACTCGGTGAACCGATCGCCGACCGACAGCTGGACCAGGAAGAGAGCCAGGTTGAGGCCGATCAGCACCTTGGTGACCAGGCGCGGGTCCTGGGTGACGGTGCCGCCGGCGAGCGTACGGGGCCGGGAGGCGCCCGGGGCGTGTCCGGTGCCGGAACCGCTGCGGACGCACTCCGGGCACTGGAAGCCGACCGAGGCGCTGACCATGCACTCCGGGCAGATGGGACGCTCGCAGCGGGTGCAGCGGATGCCGCTCTCCCGGTCCGGGTGCCGGTAGCAGACCGGCAGCTCCGGGGCCGCGTGCGATTCTCGGTTCTGCGGGCCCTGCGGGCTGCCTGGCGCCTGGTCCATCGGGTCCCTCACCTTTCCGTACGACGGGGTGCCCCGCCCTTCCTTGGACGGATGGGCGGGGCGCTTTTGTTCCCTCGTGCGGTGTGCCCTCGGACTCAGCCCTGGCGGGTCTCGACGACGACCGACTCGATGACCACGTCGTTGACCGGGCGGTCCGTGCGCGGGTTGGTCTGGGCGCCGGCGATGGAGTCCACGACCTTCTGGCTGGCCGCGTCGGTGACCTCGCCGAAAATGGTGTGCTTGCGGTTCAGCCAGGCCGTGGGCGCGACCGTGATGAAGAACTGGGAGCCGTTGGTGCCCGGGCCGGCGTTGGCCATGGCCAGCAGGTACGGCTTGTCGAAGGCGAGGTCCGGGTGGAACTCGTCCTCGAACTGGTATCCCGGACCACCGGTGCCGTTGCCCAGCGGGTCACCGCCCTGGATCATGAAACCGCTGATCACCCGGTGGAAGACCGTGCCGTCGTAGAGCTTCTTGGTGGACTTCTCACCGGTCGCGGGGTGCGTCCACTCGCGCTCGCCCTGGGCGAGCTCGACGAAGTTACGGACCGTCTTGGGCGCATGGTTCGGCAGCAGCCGGACCTGGATGTCGCCGTGGTTGGTCTTCAGGGTGGCGTAAAGCTGCTCAGCCACGATCTGCCTTCCGTTGTCCTCTGTGACCCCCCGATCCTCGCACGGTACGCCCTGTGGGTCGTCCGGCCGCCACCTCTGGCCCGACATGCACGGAGTGTTCCCTTGATGGGCCAGTGATGGGGACGGACAGGCCGGACGGCCGCCGTGGGTGCACGGCCCGCTGCGGCCCCTTTTGAGCCGCATGACCCGGATGCCCTCCCTCGCATGCCCGGGAGGTGTTGGGGAGGCATGATCCGTAAAAGGCTGGAAAGTCGAAATACGTACGCCACCTAGGAGGAGGAACCCGTGACCCGCATCGACAGCGTGCGCGCCGCGACGGGCTCGGCGAAGGACAGCGTGCTGCACGCCGCGGAAGTGGTGGCGCCCTACGCCGACACGGCCAAGGACAAGGCAGCGCACTACGCGCACGAAGCACGCGTCCGTATCGCGCCGAAGATGACGCAGGCCGCCGAGCAGGCCCGCGTCCAGTACGGTGCCCACCTCGCGCCGCGCCTGGAACAGGCCCGCACCCATGTGCCGCCCAGGGTGGACCAGGCCGCCCACGAAGCCGCCCTCTACACCCGCAAGGCTGCCCGCCAGGCGGCCGATTACTCCCGTCCGAGAATCGAGCAGGCGGTCGCCGCGGCCGGTCCGGCCCGCGAGGAGGCGGTGGCCCGCGGTGCCGCGGCGCTGGCCGCGCTGCGCGGCCAGGTCTCGCCGCAGCAGATCCGCAGGCTGGTGCGCCGGCAGGAGCGGCGGGCCCGGTGCCGGCGCGGCGCCAAGAGGCTAGCGCTGATGGGCGTCCTGAGCGCCGGCGCCTTCGCCGCCTGGAAGTGGTGGGACAGGCAGGCGAACCCCGACTGGCTGGTGGAGCCGCCCGCCGCCACGGAGACCCCGCAGAGCGACCGCCTCACCTCGGTGGACGGCAGCGGACCCAGCGATCTCGACCCCGAGGTGCAGGCGAAGCAGACCGAGGACGATCCCCCCGAGCACGACGACCGCCGCTGAACCTCCACGGACCCGCGCCCGGTTCGCCCGGCGCGGGTCCTGTGGTGCCGTGCAGCGTGAGGCCAGCCGTGGGGCGGGAGACGCGAACGTCTCCCGCCCCACGGCGGTTTTCGCGCACGGAGCCGTCCGGGAGGTGCGGAAGCGTTCACGCGTTCCCCTCCCGATGACGTTTGCAACGCCCCTCGTGTGCACGTTCCGTGGAGACTTCGGTCGCGTAGCGCATTCGCCCGACTACGCATCCGCGGCCGTACCCGTGTACACAAGGCCGCTCATCCCGCGACGGACCGCCCGGCCGCCCCGGCGACCGCCCGGCCGGGGAGCCCGGGAGGCCCGGCACCGACGGTCATTTGCGCAAAGGAATGCAATGTCTGCAAACCTTTCGTGTGACCCGGGTCACCGCGCGACAAAAAACCGGCCAGCCGCCGCGAGGGGCACCTGACCGGTCCGGGATGTGGAGCCTAGGGGAGTCGAACCCCTGACATCTGCCATGCAAAGACAGCGCTCTACCAACTGAGCTAAGGCCCCGAGGGATGCGCTACCGGCCGACGGAACGCGGACCGGCGGGCGCTGCGCACCAGCGTAGCGGGTCACCCCCGGTATCTCGCAAAAAGTTAGGGGGTCCCCGTGGACGACCACTCTCCGTAAGATGCTCGTCGTGGTTCGCTACAGCGAACCGCGGTAGTTGGGGAAGCGATGGGGAGACGCAATGGACGCCGCACAGCAGGAAGCCACCGCAAGAGCGCGGGAGCTGCAGCGGAACTGGTACGGGGAGCCGTTGGGGGCGCTCTTCCGTAGGCTCATCGACGATCTGGGTCTCAACCAGGCTCGTCTCGCGGGGGTGCTGGGACTGTCCGCTCCCATGCTGTCGCAGCTGATGAGTGGTCAGCGCGCCAAGATCGGCAATCCCGCGGTGGTCCAGCGGGTGCAGCTGCTGCAGGACCTGGCGGGGCAGGTCGCGGACGGCAGCGTGAGCGCCGCGGAGGCGACCGAGCGGATGGACGAGATCAGGAAGTCGCAGGGGGGGTCCGTGCTGAGCAACGCCACGCAGTCGACGAGCAGTTCGGGCGCGCCGACGGTCAAGCGGGTGGTGCGCGAGATCCAGTCCCTGCTGCGCTCGGTGGCGGCGGCCGGCGACATCATCGAGGCGGCGGACACCCTCGCCCCGACCCACCCGGAGCTGGCAGAGTTCCTCCGGGTGTACGGCGCCGGCCGTACCTCCGACGCCGTCGCCCACTACCAGTCCCACCAGAGCTGAGCCGACGCCCCGGCCGCCGGGGACTCCCGCGCCGGGGGGTGCGCGGGAGTCCCCGGCGCCGTCCGGAGGCCGGAAGGGGGAGCGACGCACGACCATGGGTGAGGTCTTCGCCGGGCGGTACGAACTGGTCGATCCCATCGGGCGCGGGGGAGTCGGTGCGGTCTGGCGCGCCTGGGACCACCGGCGGCGGCGCTATGTGGCCGCCAAGGTCCTGCAGCAGAGCGACGCGCACGCGCTGCTGCGGTTCGTGCGCGAGCAGGCGCTGCGGATCGACCACCCCCATGTGCTCGCGCCCGCCAGCTGGGCCGCGGACGACGACAAGGTCCTGTTCACCATGGACCTGGTCACCGGGGGTTCGCTGGTCCATCTCGTCGGCGACTACGGCCCGCTGCCTCCGCGCTTCGTCTGCGTGCTGCTGGACCAGTTGCTGTCCGGGCTCGCCGCCGTGCACGCGGAGGGGGTCGTGCACCGCGACATCAAGCCCGCCAACGTGCTCCTGGAGGCCACCGGCACCGCCCGCCCCCGGCTGCGGCTGTCGGACTTCGGCATCGCCATGCGCCTGGGCGAGCCGCGGCTGACCGAGACCGACTACGTGGTGGGTACGCCCGGTTATCTCGCCCCCGAGCAGCTGATGGGCGCCGACCCGGACTTCACGGCGGATCTGTTCGCCGTGGGCCTGGTCGCGCTCTACCTTCTGGAGGGCGCCAAGCCGGACGCCAAGGCGCTCGTCGCGCACTTCACGGCCAACGGCACACCGGGGCCGCCCCGCGGGATTCCCGGGCCCCTGTGGGAGGTCGTGGCAACGCTGCTGCAGCCGGACCCGGCCGCGCGGTTCCGCACCGCCACGGGCGCGCGCAAGGCCCTCGCCACTGCCGCGGAGCTGCTGCCCGAGCCCGGCCCCGATGACGAGCAGGTGGAGATCTTCGACCAACTCGGGCCGCTCCCCGCCGGGTTCGGGCCCGAGGGACCGCTGCGTACGGCATCGGGAGTGACGAACGGATCGGCCGTGGCCCCGCTCCGCGCGCCGGGCGGCCCGTCCGGCCGGCCGGTGACGGCGTCCGCCGGCGCGGGTTCCGCGCCGCAGCCGCCGCACGCCCACGGCTCCGGAACGGACGGCGGACCGGCACGGCCCACGACCGGGCCGATACCGCCGCGGCCCACGACCGCCCCGGCCGCCTCTGCCTCCGGCACCGGCGGCGGACACGGCACCGGCACCGGCACCAACACCGGCGACAGCACGTCCGGGGTGGCGCCCGGCGCTGCGCCCAGCGCGATGCGGCCGGACTCCACGCCTCCCGCCGTACCACCCAGGCCCGCCGTCGATCCGGCGCCGGCCCGGCAGCCGTCGACCATGTCGGACACGGGGAGCTTCCATCTGCCGCCGCCGTTGCCGCGTGAGGCGCTGGGTGCCCTGCAGGGCCCGCTCGGGCAGCCGCCCGCCCCGTCCGCCGGGGCCATGGCCCCGGCCCCCGTTCCCACGGCACCGGCGGTGCCCACGGTTCCCTCCCCCGTCCCGCGTCATGAGCCCCCGCGGCCGTCCTCGTCCTCCCCCGGTCCGCGTCACGAGCCCCCGCGGCCGTCCTCGTCCTCCCCCGGTCCGCCCGCGGTCCCCGGCAGGGCGCTGCCGCAGTCCGTCCACGCCGCGTACGCCGTCCCGTCCTCGTACGCCCCCACACAGCCGCAGCAGATCACACGGCACCACAGGCGACCCACCGCACGCCGGCCGGGGCCTCCTGCGAAGGTCGCCGTGCCGGTCCTGCTCGTCGCGCTCGTGTGCTTCGCGGTGGGGTTCTGGGCCCTCTCACGGCTGTAGCGGCCACCCGGCCTCTCGCCGGCCCCACTCGCCCTTCTCACCCTCTCGCCCGGCCCGCGCCGGCCTCCCGGTCGTCATCCGTGCCGGCCGCCGCGCACCCGCCGCCGGGCGGCCAGGGTCCACAGCGCGAGCCCCAGGACCAGGACGCTCCCGGTGCCGATGCCGCCCACGGCGACCAGTTTCATCGTGCGGCTGTCCGGTCCCCCGCCTTCGCTCCGGCTCCCGCTGCCGCCGTCCCCGTCGCCGTCGGCCCGCGGCACGTCGCCCCCGGTGCCGGCGGCGCGGTCTCCCCCGCCGCCTCCCTCCTCCGCCCCGGCCGCCGCCTCCTGCCGGTCCGCCGCCGTCACCTCGAACACGTCCCGCGGTGACGGCCGTCCCGCGTAGGCCGGACCGGACGCCGGCGTTCCGCTCAGCCGCACGCGCAGCGTCAGCGTGAACGGCCCCTGCCCGAACCTGTCCGCGACCGGTGCGCCCAGGTGCACCGCGAGGTAGTACCAGCCGGCGAACCGCATCCCGCTCGCCCTGCTGCCGACGGCGTGGCGGTTGGCGTACTCGACGGGCGGCAGCGGATCGAGCGCGGCCGATGCCGGGGCGCCGCTGTAACCGGCGTCGGCGTCGTCGACGTGCGCGCGGACCGGGTTGTACAGCGACATGACCATGGCGGTGCCCACATAGCCGGAGCCTGCGGTGGAGCCGCCCAGCTCGGCGGTGGCGGACAGTTGCCGGCCCCAGTCGACGGGCACCTTGTAGAAGAGGGTCTGCCCCGGCCGTATCGCGTCCTGCCAGACGCCCTGCCCGAGGGCGCTCGCCGTGGCGAAGCCGGCTCCGCCCGCGCGCCGTGTCGCGTCACCCGCGAGGGGCTGCGGTGTCGCCGAGTCCCAGGCACCGGGCGGGGCCGTCCCGCCCGGCTGCCGCAGGGCGGGTTCGGACACGTAGTCCAGCTCCAGGTCCCAGTCCCCGGACGCGGGGGCGGACAGGTCGCGCTGTTCGACGACCACGTAGTAGACCCCCGCCCGCCGGCACACATAGGTGCCCGGACCGGTCTCCCGGGCCGCCCACGCGGCGATGGGGTGCGGGCTCTGGGTGGGGCCGACGTGGGTGGTTCCCGAGGAGCACAGGGTGCCGTCGGCGTCCTGGACGGACACCTTGAGACCGTCGGAGGAGGAGACCGCAGCGCCTGCCCTGGGGACGGCCGTCGCGGAGACGTAGGCGGTGGCGGTGGCGTCGAGGTCGAGGCGGTAGTAGCGCTTGCCGTCGGCGGGCACGCTGCTCCGGTAGGTGCGCCCGGGGTCCAGGCGTACGGCGCCCACGGTGCCGGTGGCGCCCTCGACGGTCCGGGCGCCGGGGTCGAACGCGTACGGGGCAGGCGCGGCGGCCCCCGGCATGGCGGTCGTGGCGGCCCGCGCGGGGAGCGCCACGCTCACGCCGAGCACCGCCGTGCACAGGGCGACCGCCGCGCGTGCCGGCGTCCGGCCCCGCCGGAGCGCCCCGCAGCCAGGCTCCGTGCGCCGCCTCATCACCCGCCACCCCCGTCGTACGCCGCCCGGACCGTCGCCCATCCTGCACCGCACGACACGGCGGCACCCGCGCATTGCGTACGAGCGGCCGAAACGGCCTCCCCAGGACACCGGGCAAGGGGCGTGCTCCATGCCGACGCCCTCTACACCCGCCCCGTCTCCGGGGCAACACAAGGCCCCGACCGCATCGACGGCCGGGGCCTGCTCTGATTCTGTCGTCCGTCGGGCTCAGGAACCCGTGGGCACGGAGTCGGTCGCCTCCGTCCACAGATCCTGCTCGGCGCGATCCGCCTGGATCTGGCGGTACACGAGGAGCCCGCCGATGGCGGCCAGTGCGACCAGGAGAAGCTTCTTCACCGCGCGACCTCGTCTTTCCTTGACGTAGGGGACCTCTGGCGCCCGACTATACACACCGACCGATATCGATCGGTGACCTGCGTCGGTGCTCCACCGGCCCTCAACTGCCGCCCCGCACACCCCAGTACGGCAGGACGGCAACGCTCCGATCTGCGTGTGATCAGACCTCACAGAACGTGACGTTCACCGCCCTCCTCACCCGAACCGGATGTTCGGGGCCTCTTGCGCCCGTCCGGGTGGTGTTCATCGGAAGATCGACGCGCCACGGGCGTCGGTCCACCACTTCCCAGCCCTCTTACACATCATGAGGAAAGTACGCAAATCGACCAACCCGAAAGTGAGGGGTCATGGCCGGGAACAAGGTCATGAAACTGTGGACCGCCATCGTCACGGCCTTCCTGGCGCTGTGCGCCGCGCTCGGATTCGCCACCACGACCGCCGAGGCGGCCGTGGCCCAGACGCAGCCGGCACACGACGGCGGCCCACAGGCGACGCTCCCGGTGCCCGCTCCCGACAGCTGGGCGCGCGACCGGTCCCTGCCCCCCACGATGAAGCAACGCATCAGCGCCGAGGCCCACGGAGCCTCCCCGACCTGCCGCCACCGCGCGCGCACGACCGCCGTCGCGTCGACCCCGATCGCCCGCCATGCCCTCAGGAGCCTGCACGAACCCGCCACCTCGATCGAGCCGACGGTGCGCCTGCGGCTGTGACCCCGGCACCGTAGGCCCCGGCACCACGACGACATCTCGGGCGATCTTGCGTACGACGCCTCCACGGCGAACGGCCCGGCACCTGTTCCAAGGTGCCGGGCCGTCGGCGTCGGCCGGGAATGCCGAAGACCCCCGACCATGACCGGTCGGGGGTCTCTTCGCTGGTGGGGCTAACAGGATTTGAACCTGTGGCCTCATCCTTATCAGGGATGCGCTCTAACCAACTGAGCTATAGCCCCGCCGCGCTCTGCGGTGTGCGTCCCGCGCGCTGACCCCTGAAGATTAGCGCACGACGTGGGCAGTCCCAAAATCGATAACCAGGGGTCCCTCGGGGGCGCGCCCGGGAACCCCGGCTACTCGTCCTCCGCCAGCGTCAGCTCGACGCCGCCCACGAAACCCGCGGAGAGGTTGTAGATAAACGCGCCGAGCGTCGCCAGGGCGGTCGCCAGCACGACGTCGATGACCGCGATGATCGTCGTGAACATCAGGACATTCGGCAGCGACAGGAACGACTGCAGGTCGAAGCCGTTCGACTCGTTCGAGCCGGTGGCCTCCGAGATCGTGCCGCCGACCGTCGAGAAGACGCCCATGGCGTCCATGACCATCCACAGCACCGCCGACGCCACGATCGTGCAGATGCCGAGCGCGATGGAGAGCAGGAAGCTGACCTTCATCACCGACCACGGGTCCGCCTTCGCCACCCTGAGGCGCGCCTTGCGCGTCCGGGGGGTGGTGCGCGCGCCGGTGCGGGGGCGGCGTACGGCGCCCGCCGGTGTCTGCGCCGGGTAGGCCTGCGGCGGGTGGTAGGGCCCCGCGGGCTGCTGCGGCTGCCGCTCGCCCGGCAGCGGGGACGCGGCCGCCGGCCCCTGGCCCGGGGCCGGCTGTACGCCCGGTGCGGCCGGCGCGGCGCCCGGAGCGGCCGGGCCCGCTCCAGCCACGTACTGCTGGGTCTGCGGGCCTCGGGTGTCCGTCACAGTTCCCCCCTGGGATCCATGAGACTGATGGGAGCCGGTCTGATCCGTGCCGGAGCCATGGCCGCCGTCCGTCTCCGTACCGGTCGGTCCGGCGCCCGTGGCTCCGCTCACGCTGACTCACTCCTCGTGCTACTCGGCCGAGGGCGTTTCACCCTCGTCCGTGCCGGTCGTCGCGGCACCCTCGGCGATCTCGTCCACGGCCTCCTCGCCGTCGACTTCCTCCGCCTCGCGTCCCGCCTCGGCGTTACGTGCGATACCGACGACGGCATCGCGCTTGCCCAGGTTGATCAGTTGGACGCCCATGGTGTCACGGCCCGTCTCCCTGACCTCGTTGACTCGCGTACGAATCACACCGCCGGACAGCGTGATGGCGAGGATCTCGTCGCTCTCCTCGACCACCAGCGCGCCGACGAGCGAGCCGCGGTCCTCGACGATCTTGGCGGCCTTGATGCCGAGGCCGCCGCGACCCTGGACGCGGTACTCGTCGACGGCGGTCCGCTTCGCGTACCCGCCGTCGGTGGCAGTGAACACGAACGTACCGGGTCGAACAACATTCATCGAGAGGAGTTCGTCGCCCTCACGGAAACTCATCCCCTTGACGCCCGAGGTGGCACGGCCCATCGGCCGCAGGGACTCGTCGGTCGCGGTGAACCGGATCGACTGGGCCTTCCTGCTGATCAGGAGCAGATCGTCCGAGGGCGAAACCAGCTCGGCCCCGATCAGTTCGTCGTCGGATCCGTCCTCCGTCTCGCGGAGATTGATCGCGATGACGCCTCCGGAGCGCGGCGAATCGTAATCCTTCAGAGGCGTCTTCTTGACCAGACCGCCCTTGGTGGCGAGCACCAGGTACGGCGCGGCCTCGTAGTCGCGGATCGCGAGGATCTCCGCGATCGACTCGTCCGGCTGGAAGGCGAGCAGGTTCGCGACGTGCTGGCCGCGGGCGTCCCGGCCGGCGTCGGGCAGTTCGTACGCCTTCGCGCGGTAGACGCGGCCCTTGTTGGTGAAGAACAGCAGCCAGTGGTGCGTCGTGGACACGAAGAAGTGGTCGACGATGTCGTCTTCCTTGAGCTTCGTGCCGCGCACGCCCTTGCCGCCGCGCTTCTGCGAGCGGTAGTCGTCCGTCTTGGTGCGCTTGACGTAGCCGCCGCGCGTGATGGTGACGACGATGTCCTCTTCGGCGATCAGGTCCTCGATGGACATGTCGCCGTCGAAGGGCACCAGCTTGGAGCGGCGGTCGTCGCCGAACTTCTCGACGATCGCGGCGAGTTCCTCGCTGATGATGCCGCGCTGGCGGACCGGCGAAGCGAGGATCTCGTTGTACTCGCGGATCTTCGCCTGGAGTTCGTCGTGCTCCTGGACGATCTTCTGTCGCTCCAGGGCGGCGAGGCGCCGCAGCTGCATCTCGAGGATGGCGTTGGCCTGGATCTCGTCGATCTCCAGCAGGCCCATCAGGCCCTCGCGGGCGATCTCGACCGTGTCGCTGCGCCGGATCAGCGCGATGACCTCGTCGATGGCGTCCAGGGCCTTCAGCAGGCCGCGCAGGATGTGCGCACGCTCCTCGGCCTTGCGCAGCCTGAAACGCGTACGGCGGACGACGACCTCGATCTGGTGCGCCACCCAGTGACGGATGAACGCGTCCAGGGACAGGGTGCGCGGCACCCCGTCGACGAGCGCCAGCATGTTGGCGCCGAAGTTCGTCTGCAGGTCGGTGTGCTTGTAGAGGTTGTTCAGGACGACCTTGGCGACCGCGTCCCGCTTGAGCACGATGACCAGCCGCTGGCCGGTGCGCGAGGACGTCTCGTCGCGGACGTCGGCGATGCCGCCGATCTTCCCGTCCTTGACCAGGTCGGCGATCTTCTGCGCGAGGTTGTCCGGGTTGACCTGGTAGGGCAGCTCGGTGACCACCAGGCACTGGCGGTTCTGGATCTCCTCGACCTCGACGACCGCGCGCATGGTGATCGAGCCGCGCCCGGTGCGGTAGGCCTCCTCGATGCCCTTGCGGCCCACCACCAGGGCGCCCGTCGGGAAGTCCGGGCCCTTGATCCGCTCGATGAGGGCGTCGAGCAGCTCCTCGTGCGAGGCGTCCGGGTTCTCCAGGTACCACTGGGCGCCGGCCGCCACCTCGCGCAGGTTGTGCGGCGGGATGTTGGTGGCCATGCCCACCGCGATACCGGCGGAGCCGTTGATCAGCAGGTTCGGGAAGCGGGACGGAAGGACCGTCGGCTCCTGGGAGCGGCCGTCGTAGTTGTCCGTGAAGTCGACGGTCTCCTCGTCGATGTCGCGGACCATCTCCATGGACAGCGGCGCCATCTTGCACTCGGTGTAGCGCATGGCGGCGGCGGGGTCGTTGCCCGGGGAGCCGAAGTTGCCGTTGGAGTCCACCAGCGGCATCCGCATCGACCACGGCTGGGCCAGGCGGACCAGCGCGTCGTAGATCGAGGAGTCGCCGTGCGGGTGGTAGTTGCCCATGACGTCGCCGACGACGCGGGCGCACTTGTAGAAGCCGCGCTCGGGCCGGTAGCCGCCGTCGTACATCGCGTACAGGACGCGGCGGTGCACGGGCTTGAGCCCGTCCCGGACGTCGGGCAGCGCACGCGAGACGATGACGGACATCGCGTAGTCGAGGTACGAGCGCTGCATCTCCGTCTCGAGCCCGACGGGCTCGACACGCATCGCGAGTTCGCCGCCCTCTTCAGGGGTGACTGGAATGTTCTCGTCGGCCATTGCCGGTGGGGATCCTTCCTGGTGCGGTCAGCTGGGACCGACTCAGATGTCGAGGAAACGGACGTCCTTGGCGTTGCGCTGGATGAACGCGCGGCGCGCCTCGACGTCCTCGCCCATGAGGACCGAGAACAGGTCGTCGGCCTGGGCGGCGTCGTCCAGGGTGACCTGGCCGAGAACCCGGTGCTCCTGGTCCATCGTGGTCACGCGCAGCTCCTCGGCGTTCATCTCGCCGAGGCCCTTGAAGCGCTGGATCGAGTCCTCGCGGACCCGCTTGCCGCGCTGGCGGCCCATCTCGATCAGTGCGTCGCGCTCGCGGTCCGAGTAGGCGTACTCGACGTCGTCCCGGCCCCACTTGATCTTGTACAGCGGGGGACGGGACAGGTACACGTGCCCGGCCTCGACCAGCGGCCGCATGAAACGGAAGAGGAAGGTCAGCAGCAGTGTGCTGATGTGCTGGCCGTCGACGTCGGCGTCCGCCATCAGGATGATCTTGTGGTAGCGGAGCTTCTCGATGTCGAAGTCCTCGTGCACACCCGTGCCGAAGGCGGAGATCAGCGCCTGGATCTCCTGGTTCTGCAGGATCTTGTCGATCCTGGCCTTCTCGACATTGAGGATCTTGCCGCGGATCGGGAGGATCGCCTGGTACTGCGGGTTGCGGCCGGACTTGGCCGAGCCGCCGGCGGAGTCACCCTCGACGATGAAGATCTCACACTTGGTCGGGTCGTTCGACTGGCAGTCCGACAGCTTGCCCGGCAGGGACGCCGACTCCAGGAGGCCCTTGCGCCGGGTCAGGTCACGCGCCTTGCGGGCCGCCACCCGCGCGGTGGCCGCCTGGATGCCCTTGCGGATGATGTCCGCGGCCTCGACCGGGTTGCGGTCCAGCCAGTCGTTGAGGTGCTCGTAGACCGCCCGCTGCACGAAGGTCTTCGCCTCCGTGTTGCCCAGCTTGGTCTTCGTCTGGCCCTCGAACTGCGGCTCGCTCAGCTTGACCGAGATGATCGCCGTCAGCCCCTCACGGATGTCGTCACCGGTGAGGTTGTCGTCCTTCTCGCGCAGCAGCTTCTTGTCGCGCGCGTACTTGTTGATCAGGCTGGTGAGGGCCGCGCGGAAGCCCTCCTCGTGCGTACCGCCCTCGTGCGTGTGGATGATGTTGGCGAAGGAGTACACGCCCTCGCTGTAGCCGCTGTTCCACTGCATCGCGACCTCGAGGGACAGGCTCTTGTCCTTGT
Source organism: Streptomyces sp. PSU-S4-23 (assembly GCF_055632315.1). Taxonomy (NCBI): domain Bacteria; kingdom Bacillati; phylum Actinomycetota; class Actinomycetes; order Kitasatosporales; family Streptomycetaceae; genus Streptomyces; species Streptomyces sp. PSU-S4-23. The sequence continues at coordinate 4,353,435 of NZ_JBVMUU010000002.1, forward strand.
CCTCCGCCTCCAGGTCGATGACGGTGGGGTGCACCACGTCTCCCTTGCGGGAGTTGAGGTACTTCACGAAGTCGACGATGCCGCCCTCGTAGTGATACGTGACGGCCTTGACCTCGTCCTTCTCGTCCGCGCCCGCCTCGTCCGCACCGGTCACGGCCTTCGCCGACTCGCGCTCGTCAGTGAGTTTGATCGTCAAACCCTTGTTGAGGAACGCCATCTCCTGGAAGCGCCGCGAGAGCGTCTCGAAGGAGTACTCGGTGGTCTCGAAGATGTCCGGGTCGGCCCAGAAGGTGACGGAGGTACCGGTCTCGACCGTGGCCTCGTGCTGCGCGAGCGGGGCCGTCGGGACACCCATCTTGTAGTCCTGCGTCCAGCGGTGGCCATCGGTCCTGACCTCGACCGAGACCCTGCTGGAGAGGGCGTTCACGACGGAGACGCCCACGCCGTGCAGACCGCCGGAGACCGCGTAGCCGCCGCCGCCGAACTTGCCGCCCGCGTGCAGGACCGTCAGCACGACCTCGATGGCCGGCTTGCCCTCGGAGGGGACGATGCCGACCGGGATGCCACGGCCGTTGTCGACGACCCGTACCCCGCCGTCGGGAAGGATCGTGACGTCGATGGTGTCCGCGTGCCCGGCCAGCGCCTCGTCGACGGAGTTGTCGACGACCTCGTACACGAGGTGGTGCAGACCGCGCTCACCGGTCGAGCCGATGTACATACCGGGTCGCTTGCGGACCGCGTCCAGACCCTCGAGGACGGTGATCGCGCTGGCGTCGTACGAAGCGGTCACCTCGCCTGTGGGCGAGGTGACCTCGGCGTGCACGCCGGCGTCGGTGGACGGGATGTTCTCGTTGGGGTTGCCGGAATCGGCCACGAAGCGCCCTTTCTGGCACAGCACAAGCCAGGCTCGTCGGCGGTTGCCGGAGCGGCTGCGGCATGTTGCGTTGGTAAGCCTTGATCAGCGTTGCTCAGCTCTACCCGGACGGTCCCCACGATCGGGGCGGGATTGTCTCCCAGTCTACCGGTAGCGCCGACAGTGATGGGGGTTTGCCGGTACCTGAGTCCGCATGTGCCGCCCTCAACCGGTCTCACCCGACTCCCCATATGCGGAACGGGGCTCCAAGGGGCTCTGAGCGGCACTCAGCGCTTCCGGCTGTCAACCCTTGGCTACTGCGGAGTCAGGTCGGTGTCCGCCCCCGCGCGGGGCGTGACGGAGGACCTCTCGAGGACTGCTCCGGGCGGCCTCGGGTGATGTATGTCACCCATAGGTGTCGCCGGGCCCGGTGCTCCCCGGGGCGCGCAGGGGACCGAAGCGGCGGGCGGACCCGTCGGGGCCGTGCACCTTGATCAGCCGGACCGTCCCGTGCCCGAGATCCTCGTTGAGACGCGCGACCAGCTGCGGGGCCAGCAACCGCAGCTGCGTCGCCCACGCCGTGGAGTCGCACTGCACGGCCAGAACGCGTTCGTCCTCGTCGTACCGCTGCGGGACGCAGTGCCTGGCGAGGTCCTCGCCGACGATCTGCGGCCAGCGGCCCATCACGCCGCCCACCGCGGCCGGCGTCTCCCAGCCGCGCTCGGTGATCAACCGGTTGATGGCCGCGCCGAGCGCCATCGGGTCGCGGCGGTCGGCGCGCGCCCCGGAGCGCAGGCCACCGCGCCGCGCCTGCTTCTTCTGCTGTGCCGCGTCCCCACGCGCGCGCGCCTGTTCCTTCGCGGCCCTCAGTGCCACGCGTGCGAGGTCCACGCCCGAGGGACCGGGGGTCTTGCCGGGTGCGGGCTCGTCGGTGCTCATGCGCGCTCCACGGTGCCGTCGGACACGGTGTACCGGATCCCCGCCAGGGCTTGTGGCACGTCGTCGTCGACCGCGGCGGTCACCAGGACCTGCTCCCCGGGCGCCACCAGCTCCGCCAGGCGCTCACGACGGCGGGTGTCCAGCTCGGCGAAGACATCGTCGAGGACGAGCACCGGTTCGTTGCCCTCCGCGCGCAGGAGGTCGTACGACGCCAGGCGCAGCGCCAGCGCGCAGGACCAGGACTCCCCGTGGGACGCGTATCCCTTGGCGGGCAGCCGGCCGAGTCTGAGCAGCAGATCGTCCCGGTGGGGTCCCACCAGGGTGACGCCGCGCTCGATCTCCTGCTTGCGGGCCTCGGCGAGCGCGGCCGTCAACTGCTCGCAGAGCGCCTCACGGGTGTACGCCTCACCGGGCGCGGACGGCCGGTACTCCAGGACGACCGGGCCGCCGCCGGGCGCCAGCTGGTCGTACGCCTTGTCGGCGAGCGGCTGGATCGCGGCGATCAGGTCGAGGCGCTGGGCGAGCAGCTCGGCGCCCGCGCGGGCGAGGTGCTGGTCCCACACGTCGAGGGTGGACAGGTCGACGGACCGGCCACCGTGGCGGCGGGCCAGGGCGGCCGACTTGAGGAGGGTGTTGCGCTGCTTGAGCACCCGGTCGTAGTCGGAGCGGACGCCCGCCATGCGCGGGGAGCGGGCGGTGATCAGCTCGTCGAGGAAGCGGCGCCGCTCGCCCGGGTCGCCCTTGACCAGCGCGAGGTCTTCGGGCGCGAACAGCACCGACCGTACGATGCCGAGCACATCGCGCGGCCTGACCTGGGAGGACCTGTTGATGCGGGCGCGGTTGGCCTTGCCGGGGTTCAGCTCCAGCTCGATCAGCTGCCGGCGCTCGCCCTGGCGCACCGCGGCCCGGACGATCGCTCGGTCGGCGCCCACGCGGACGAGGGGGGCGTCGGAGGAGACGCGATGGCTGCCCAGGGTGGCCAGGTAGCCGACCGCCTCGACGAGGTTCGTCTTGCCCTGGCCGTTGGGGCCGACGAAGGCGGTGACGCCCGGGTCGAGCGGGACTTCGACCCGGGCGTACGAGCGGAAGTCGGCCAGCGACAGGTGCGTGACGTGCATGGTCGTTCGCCGACCTCCCCCAGGGTTGTGGACCGCGGAGCGGCCCCGTGGATCACTTCGTCTCGACGGCGTGCCCGCCGAACTGGTTGCGCAGCGCCGCGATCATCTTCATCTGCGGCGAGTCGTCCTGCCGGGACGCGAACCGCGCGAACAGCGACGCGGTGATCGCCGGCAGCGGCACCGCGTTGTCGATGGCGGCCTCCACGGTCCAGCGTCCCTCGCCGGAGTCCTGCGCGTAGCCGCGCAGCCGGTCCAGGTGCTCGTCCTCGTCGAGGGCACCGACCGCGAGGTCGAGCAGCCAGGAGCGGATGACCGTGCCCTCCTGCCAGGAGCGGAAGACCTCGCGGACGTTGTCCACGGAGTCGATCTTCTCCAGCAGCTCCCAGCCCTCGGCGTAGGCCTGCATCATCGCGTACTCGATGCCGTTGTGGACCATCTTCGAGAAGTGGCCCGCCCCCACCTTGCCCGCGTGGACCGAGCCGTACGGCCCCTCAGGCTTGAGCGCGTCGAAGAACGGCTGCACCTTGGCGATGTGCTCGGCGTCCCCGCCGTACATCAGCGCATAGCCGTTCTGCAGGCCCCAGACGCCTCCGGAGACGCCGCAGTCGACGAAGCCGATGCCCTTGGCCGCCAGCTGCCCGGCGTGCTTCTCGTCGTCCGTCCAGCGGGAGTTCCCGCCGTCCACGACCACGTCACCGGGCTCCAGGAGCTCGGCCAGCTCGTCGATCGTGGACTGGGTCGGGGCACCGGCCGGAACCATCACCCACACCACGCGCGGGCCCGCGAGCTTGCCCACCAGCTCTTCGAGGCTGTGGGCGTCCGCGAGGTCCGGGTTGCGGTCGTATCCGATGACGGTGTGGCCCGCGCGGCGTATCCGCTCGCGCATGTTGCCGCCCATCTTGCCGAGTCCGACGAGACCGAGCTCCATCAGTTGTTCCTTAGGTTGCGATGTGGCGTGAGGGCACTTTCGTGCCCGCGTCCGAGCCTAAACCCGGACGCTCACGCACATCTGTGGGCATACACGCTCAAGCGTGTGGCCACGACCTGCGGCTTCACCCGACGGGCCGGGATGACCGGCACACCCGCGATCAACAGGGCCGGCAAGCGCTGTGGACAGCCGCTCAGCCGCTCAGCCGCACCGGCATGATCAGGTACTTGTACGCCTCGTCCGCCTCGGCGTCCACGGCCGGCTTCCCGTTGAGCAGCGCGGGCTTCGTGGAGGTCGTGAAGGACAGCTGGGCCACCGGGGAGTCGATCGCGCTCAGGCCGTCCAGCAGGAAGGTCGGGTTGAACGCGATGGAGATGTCGTCGCCCTCCAGCTGGGCGTCGACCCTTTCCACAGCCTGTGCGTCGTCGCTGGAGCCGGCCTCCAGGATCAGCACGCCCTGCTCGAAGCTGAGGCGCACCGGGGTGTTGCGCTCGGCGACCAGGGCGACGCGCTTGACGGCCTCGACGAAGGGGGCCGTCTCGATGGTGGCGACCGAGTTGAACTCCGTCGGGAACAGCGTGCGGTACTTGGGGAGGTCACCCTCCAGGAGGCGGGTCGTCGTACGCCGCCCGGCGCCCTCGAAACCGATCAGGCCCTCGCCCGCACCCGAGCCGGACAGCGCCAGGATCACGCTGTCGCCGCTGGTCAGCGCCTTGGCGGTGTCCAGGAGCGTCTTGGCGGGCACCAGGGCGACCGCGGACGCCTCCGGGTTCTCCGGCTTCCAGAGGAACTCGCGGACCGCGAAGCGGTAGCGGTCGGTGGAGGCCAGCGTCACCGTGTCGCCCTCGATCTCGATGCGCACACCGGTGAGCACGGGCAGCGTGTCGTCGCGCCCGGCCGCGATGGCGACCTGGGCGGCGGCCGCGGCGAAGACCTCGCCGGGGACGGTGCCCGTCGCGTTCGGCATCGGGGGCAGCGAGGGGTACTCCTCCACGGGAAGGGTGTGGAGGGTGAACCGCGAGGAGCCGCAGACCACCGTCGCCCGTACACCGTCTGTGGAAATCTCCACCGGGCGGTTGGGGAGGGCGCGGGAGATGTCGGCGAGGAGGCGGCCGGAGACGAGGACCGTGCCCTCCTCCTCGACCTCCGCCTCCACGGACACGCGCGCGGAGACCTCGTAGTCGAAGCTGGACAGGCTCAGCTGCCCGTCCTCGGCCTTCAGGAGCAGGCCGGCGAGCACAGGCGCCGGCGGACGGGCCGGGAGGCTGCGCGCCGCCCAGGCCACTGCCTCCGCGAGTACGTCGCGTTCCACCCGGATCTTCACGGTAAGCCGCCTCCTGCTGTTGCCGGCGTTCTCGCCCTGCTTCGCCTTCGTCGTCTGAGTGGTGTCCCGGGCCCCTGGGGCGGGAAGGACACCGGGGACCAGTCTGACGCACGGCACCGACAGTAGGTGCCCGTCGGGGTCAAGTCGTGACGAGGGGCGGCCGGGAGCCGGAGGGCGAGTTGTGCACAGCACCCGCTTCGAAGCGAATTCCCCGGTCTCTCTGATTGGGAGTAGTAGTAGGGCCTGTGGAAACCGTGGATAACCACGTAGGCCCAGGTCACACCGGAGATTTTGTCCACGGGCCCTGTGGGCGGCGGCCGTGGACAACCGGCCCTGTCTGTGGAGAACGGAAAGTTCTGCACATCCCGTGCACAGCCTCGGGGCACTTCTCCCCAGTGCCGTCCCCAGCTTTACCCGCCTTTCCCACAGGCCAACCCGGCACCTTGGTGTGACGCCTTTCACTCGACGCGGTGAGGAGGCGCGTCATGTTGCCGAACAGTGGACAGCGATGTGGAGAAGCCGGGGATCGCTGGGGACAACCGCCTCCAGCCTGTGGGCCGCCGGTGGACAACTGCGTGCACAGCCTGTGGATCTTCTCTCCGTCCACAGTCTGTGGAGAGCGTCCGTCCACGAATCCACAGGCGGCTGAGCTGGTGTGATCGGCATCCTGCCGCCCCACCTGTGGACGCCGTCTGGACAACTGCGCAGTCCCCAGGATGTGGACGGAGGAAAGTCGCGGAATCTGTGGAGAGGGGCCGTAACCCGGTGGGCATTCGAACAGGGGCGGCCGCGGAACGGGCCGGGGTGGGTGCCGCGGAACGAGTGAGGGCGCCCCGGGAGGACCTCCCGGGGCGCCCTCGGCGCCTTGTCCGGCGTCGTCCGCGCGGACGGACGTCAGCCGTTCTTGATGCGGTTCGTCAGCTCCGTCACCTGGTTGTAGATCGAGCGCCGCTCCGCCATCAGCGCGCGGATCTTGCGGTCCGCGTGCATCACGGTCGTGTGGTCCCGGCCGCCGAACTGTGCGCCGATCTTCGGCAGCGACAGGTCCGTCAGCTCACGGCACAGATACATCGCGATCTGGCGGGCGGTCACCAGGGCACGCCCGCGCGAGGTGCCGCAGAGGTCCTCGACCGTCAGCCCGAAGTAGTCGGCGGTGGCGGCCATGATGGCGGTCGCCGTGATCTCGGGGGCCGTGTCCTCGCCGCCCGGGATCAGGTCTTTGAGGACGATCTCGGTCAGGCCGAGGTCCACGGGCTGGCGGTTGAGCGACGCGAACGCCGTCACCCGGATCAGCGCGCCCTCCAGTTCGCGGATGTTGCGGGAGATGCGGGAGGCGATGAACTCCAGGACCTCCGGCGGCGCGTTCAGCTGCTCCTGGACCGCCTTCTTGCGCAGGATCGCGATGCGCGTCTCAAGCTCGGGCGGCTGGACGTCGGTGATCAGACCCCACTCGAAGCGGTTGCGCAGCCGGTCCTCCAGGGTGATCAGCTGCTTGGGCGGCCGGTCCGAGGACAGCACGATCTGCTTGTTGGCGTTGTGGAGCGTGTTGAAGGTGTGGAAGAACTCCTCCTGCGTCGACTCCTTCTGCGCCAGGAACTGGATGTCGTCGACGAGCAGGATGTCCATGTCGCGGTAGCGCTTGCGGAACGCGTCCGCCTTGCCGTCGCGGATGGAGTTGATGAACTCGTTGGTGAACTCCTCCGAGCTCACGTACCGCACCCGGGTGCCCGGGTAGAGGCTGCGCGCGTAGTGCCCGATGGCGTGCAGCAGGTGCGTCTTGCCGAGCCCCGACTCCCCGTAGATGAAGAGGGGGTTGTACGCCTTCGCCGGTGCCTCGGCGACGGCCACCGCGGCTGCGTGCGCGAAGCGGTTGGAGGCGCCGATGACGAACGTGTCGAAGAGGTACTTCGGGTTGAGGCGCGCGGTGGGCTCGCCCGGGCCCGTCGCCGGCGCGGGCTGCGCGCCAAGCGGACCGGGGGCGCCGCCGGTGGGCCGGCCCGTCCCGGCGGGCCCGCCGCGGTGCAGCTGGCCGCCGCCGGGCGGCTCCGGGAGGTCGCGGCGGTCGGGGCGCTGCTGGTCGAAGTCGGAGCGCCCGCCGCTGTACTCGGGGCGCTGCTGCTCGTACGGCGGCCGGGCCGGCGACGGTGTGCGGTAGTCCGGCGGCGGCGTGGCGTAGGGGTCGCGCTCGGGGAAGCCGAGCCGCTGCTGCTGCCAGCCGTAGTCGTCCTGGGGGGAGCGCGGCCAGGCGCCGGGCTCGGAGCGCTGGTACTCGCCCGGGTACGCGGGCCGGGCGGGCGGCAGCTGGTCCGCGCGGGACGGCGGGACCTGTTCGGTGCGGGGGGCGGGGAGCTGGTCGCCGGGGCCCGTGGGGAGCCGGTCGGGCCGGCCGGCGCGGTGGTCGTCGGCGCGGTGGCGGCCGTATCCGCCGTAGCCCCCGTGGCCGTCATGGCCGTCATAGGTGTCACGGCTCTGGGGGGTGGGGAGCTCGGGCTCCTCGTAGCGCGGCGGGGCGGTGGCGGCCGGAGCCGGGGACTCGCCGACGGAGTCGTCGACGGTGATCGCGATGCGGATGGGGCGGCCGCACTCACGGCTCAGCGTGTCGCTGACGACCGGGGCCAGCCTGCCCTCGAGGACGCCCTTCGCGAATTCGTTCGGCACGGCGAGCAGGGCGGTGTCGGCGACCAGTGCCAGCGGCTGGCAGCGCCTGATCCAGTGCTCGTCCTTCGCCTCGACACCCGGTCCGCGCCCCTCACCGAGAAGCTGCTCGAGCACTCGTGGCCACACTGCGGCAAGATCGGCAGGTACGTCAGCCACAGGGCACGCTCTCTCACAGGTCCCACGAAGGAGTGGTCGTGGGACGGGTCGGGATGTCGGTCGGGCGGACGGCCGGGAACGAATCAGCCGGTCCGGGGACAAGGGAACGAATCGGAGTCCAGTCACGGTAGTCAGCGCGACGGGTACGGTTCAAGTTGTTGTCCCCAGCCTGTGGACAAGTGTCTCTCCCGGGTCGCTGGTTTGACCGGATGCCGCGGCCCCGCGTACCGTAACCAGGTCGAGTTGTCGATGGCTGCTGCCGCCTGCCTCCGATGGGCACAGATCACGCACCAGTGCCCCGACCAGGGCACATTTCGGTGATCGGGAAGCGGTGCACTCGGGCGTAATGCGAGCTACTCGTGGGCGCACGGTGACAGCCAGGCGACACCCCGCCACCCACCGAATCATTACTGGAGCCCCCGAGTGAGCAAGCGCACCTTCCAGCCGAACAACCGTCGTCGCGCGAAGACCCACGGCTTCCGGCTGCGTATGCGCACCCGTGCCGGCCGCGCCATCCTGGCGTCCCGCCGCAGCAAGGGTCGCGCCCGACTGTCCGCCTGATCGCGGACAGGTCATGACGTGCTGCCTACCGAGCATCGGCTGAGGCGGCGCGAGGACTTCGCGACCGCGGTACGCCGGGGACGTCGGGCCGGACGCCCGCTTCTCGTCGTCCACCTTCGCAGCGGTGCCACGGACCCGCACGCGCCTGGGGAGAGCGCTCCCCCGACGCGTGCGGGTTTCGTCGTGAGCAAGGCGGTGGGTGGCGCGGTCATACGCAACAAGGTGAAGCGCCGGCTTCGCCATCTGATGCGTGACCGAGTGGCCCTCTTGCCCCCCGGTAGCCTGGTAGTCGTACGAGCGCTGCCCGGTGCGGGTGACGCCGACCATGCACAGTTGGCCCGAGACCTGGATGCCGCCCTTCAACGGCTGCTGGGAGGAGGGGGCGCGCGATGAAGTACCCACTGCTGGTTCTGATCAAGCTGTACCAGTGGACGATCAGTCCATTGCTCGGACCGGTCTGCAAGTACTACCCCTCGTGTTCTCACTACGGCTACACGGCCATAGACCGGCACGGCGCGGTCAAGGGGACGGCACTCACGGCCTGGCGCATTCTGCGGTGCAATCCGTGGTCGCTCGGCGGTGTGGACCATGTCCCGCCGCGCAGGCGTCCGCGGTGGCACGAGCTGCTGCGCAACGCCTGGCGTGCACGCAAGGGCGGGCCCTCCGCCGCCGAGCCGGCCACCGAGGGGGACACCATCCCGTCGAGCCCGGCCGCAGAGACCTCGTCCCATGCCCAAGGAGCATGATTAGTGGACACGATTGCCAGCCTCTTCAGCTTCATCACGACACCCGTCTCCTGGGTCATCGTCCAGTTCCACACGGTGTACGGCGCGATCTTCGGGCCCAATACCGGGTGGGCCTGGGGGTTGTCCATCGTGTCCCTGGTGATAGTGATCCGTATCGCCCTGATCCCGCTCTTCGTGAAGCAGATCAAGGCGACGCGCGCGATGCAGACGCTCCAACCGGAGATGAAGAAGATCCAGGAGCGCTACAAGAACGACAAGCAGCGTCAGTCCGAAGAGATGATGAAGCTGTACAAGGAGACGGGTACCAACCCGCTCTCCTCGTGCCTTCCCATCCTGGCGCAGTCCCCGTTCTTCTTCGCCCTGTACCACGTGCTCAACGGCATCGCGTCGGGTGACAAGATCGGCGTCATCGACGAGCAGCTGCTGGAGAGCGCGCGGAAGGCACACATCTTCGGCGCCCCGCTGGCGGCCAAGTTCACGGACAGCGTGGACAAGGTGACCCAGCTCGGCGCCTCGCTGACCGACGTCCGGGTCGTCACCGCGGTCATGATCGTCCTGATGTCGGCGTCGCAGTTCTACACGCAGCGCCAGCTGATGACGAAGAACGTCGACACGACGGTGAAGACGCCGTTCATGCAGCAGCAGAAGATGCTGATGTACGTCTTCCCCGTCATGTTCGCCGTCTTCGGCATCAACTTCCCCGTCGGTGTCCTGGTCTACTGGCTGACCACCAACGTGTGGACCATGGGCCAGCAGATGTATGTGATCCACAACAACCCGACCCCGGGTTCCAAGGCCCAGGCCGCCTACCTGGAGCGCCTGTACAAGCACGTGACGCACCACGGCAGGACCCGTAGCCGGAGTGAGCGGACCATCGTCAAGGCCATCGTCATCAAGGGCCGTGACCGCAACGAGTTCGAGCGCAAGTTCATCAACGGTCTGGCCAAGGCGGGTCTCGCGGCCCAGCCCGACGGGACCGTGGTGAAGAGCGAGGCCGCGGCCGTCGCCACCGTCGAGGAGGGTGCGCCGACCACGGGCGCCCCCGCCCCCGCCCCCAGGCGCCAGCAGCCCAAGCGGCAGAGCAAGGCGCAGCGCCAGACCGGTGGGTCCAAGCCGGCGGGTGGTTCCGAGTCCATGTCCTCCTCGTCGCCGTCGCTGAGCAAGTCCGACGAGCCGCAGGACGCCGAACCGAAGGACACCAAGCCGCAGGACGCCAAGCCGGCCGCGGGTTCCGCCAAGAAGTCGGGCGCCCAGCCCGGCTCCGGCACCCGCAGCAAGGCCCAGTCCGGCCAGCGCAAGGGTCCGCAGCGGCCCAAGTCCCCGTCCAAGAAGTAAGTAAGGAGTCCATCCCGTGACGGAAGGCACCACCTCCGCCGCTGCCGAGGGTGCAGACACCCTGACCCGCCTGGAGCAGGAGGGCGAGATCGCGGCGGACTACCTAGAGGGTCTGCTGGACATCGCCGATCTGGACGGCGACATCGACATGGACGTCGAGGCCGACCGCGCCTCCGTGTCGATCATCAGCGACACGGGCAGCCGCGACCTGCAGAAGCTGGTCGGCCGTGACGGCGAGGTGCTGGAGGCGCTCCAGGAGCTGACGCGCCTGGCCGTGCACCGGGAGACCGGCGACCGCAGCCGGCTGATGCTGGACATCGGGGGCTACCGGGCCCAGAAGCGTGCCGAGCTCTCGGAGCTGGGCGCCGAGGCGGCGGCCGAGGTCAAGAGCAGCGGCGAGCCCGTGAAGCTCAAGCCGATGACGCCGTTCGAGCGCAAGGTGGTGCACGACGCGGTCAAGGCCGCGGGCCTGCGCAGCGAGTCGGAGGGCGAGGAGCCGGAGCGCTTCGTCGTCGTGCTGCCCGCTTGATCCGGTCCGTACGTTGTTCCGGCCCCGTCTGTTGCGCAGACGGGGCCGAACTTTGTCAGCCTGGTAGTCCCTCACGGCTGCGGTCCCGGCAGCCGATGGTCCCTGATAGTCCTGGCCGGGTGCGCCGAGCGCTCCCCCGCCGTACGGAAGGACGGTCCCCGTGACGGAGGCAGCAGAGCTTCCCCCCGCGCCCGAGCAGGCCCGCGATGTGTTCGGCGATCGGTTCGCGGACGCGGTCCGCTACGCGGAACTGCTCGCCGAGGCGGGTGTGCAGCGCGGTCTGATCGGCCCACGGGAAGTGCCCCGACTGTGGGAGCGGCATCTGCTGAACTGTGCGGTGCTCTCGGAGGTCGTGCCCGAGGGAGTGACCGTGTGCGACGTCGGCTCCGGCGCCGGACTGCCCGGTATCCCGCTCGCTCTGGTCCGCGACGACCTGAAGATCACGCTGCTCGAACCGCTGCTGCGGCGTACCAACTTCCTCACCGAGGTCGTCGAGCTGCTGGGCCTTGACCATGTCACCGTCGTTCGTGGCCGTGCCGAGGAGGTCATGGGCAGGATTCCGCCGGTCCACGTCGTGACCGCGCGGGCCGTGGCCCCGCTGGACCGTCTGGCGGCCTGGGGGATTCCCCTGCTGCGCCCGTACGGGGAGATGCTGGCGCTCAAGGGGGACACCGCGGAGGAGGAGCTCAAGAGCGCCTCCAGCGCCCTGAGCAAGCTCGGAGCCGTGGAGACGTCCATCCTCCACGTCGGTGAGGGGATCGTGGATCCGCCGTCGACCGTGGTGCGCGTGGAGGTCGGGGAGAGCCCGGGCGGTGTGCGCTTCGCGGCCAAGCGGGCGAAGGCGGCCAGGACCGGACGGGCCCGGCGGCGGCGCTGATCCCGGCATCCGGCCGCGTCAGCCCTCGGCGGCCTGCGCATCGGCCGCCCGGACCCATGAGTGCGCGCGACGAGTGGCGGTCAGCGTGGAGCACAGCCACGCAAGCAGAGCCACGACCACGACGACGGTGCCGCAGGTGACCAGCAGCCCGGAGGAGACGGACGTCTGGCCTCCCCCGCTGACCGGCGTGGTGAGCCAGGCGGCCACGAGGGGGCCGACGAGGCCCGCGCCGGCCAGGGGGAACAGCACGGACCACAGTGCCGTGCCCCGTATGACCCGGCTGAGGCCGGCGGTCGTCGACCGTGTGGCGAGCGCCCGGACCCGGCGCAGGAACACGTCGGTGGCGGCGCATCCCGCGGCCACGGACACCACGCTGATCCCTGCGATCCCCAGGAGCACGACCCAGCGGCCCTGGTCGCGAGCGGGGATGCCGGCCGTGATGCTCTCCTCGCCGAGCGCCTTCACCCCTGCCCCACGGGGGAAGACCCGGTAGCCGAGGGCCTTGAGGACGGGGACGGCCAGGTTCCGGCCGCCGGGCTGCACCAGGGCCAGGGTGCTGGTGGTGTCGTCTGCCGCCTGCTTCGCGAGGTCGCCGGTGCCGATCCGGGAGACCTTCACAAAGGAACTGCTCCCCAGGTGCCATTTGATCAGCTCCTGGAGACGCGTGTCCGAAGGCAGACGGTCCAGGCGGACGGGCTCGGCCGGACACGGCAGGTGCAGGTTCTCCAGGGCGGGGCAGTCGCCCTGGAGGGAGAGCATGCCTTCGGGGCCGTCGGACGGAGGCGTCAGGAGCACGGATTCGGCTTCCGGGAGCCCGTGAAGGAAGGAGGCCATCTGGTCGGTGGTCACCCTGCCGTTCGGGACGACCTCGACCACGCTGCGTCCGATCCGGTCGAAGGTCGCCTGGCCTTCGGTGCTCCGCCAGCCGAACAAGCCCTGCCATGCGACCGCTTGCAGGAAGACGATGAGTGCGACGGTCACGCCGGCGACCAGGCGGGCGGGGGTTCCCGGATATGCGGCGACCAGCCGACCGGCCGCCACGGTGCCCGCCCCTCCTCGCTCCTGTCCTCGGCGTACGAGCCGACGCCCGAGCTTGGCGGAGGCCCAGGTCGCGACCGCCGGCAGTGTGAGGGCGGTACCGATGGTGCCGGCCCAGATGAGGCACATGCGCAGCCGCGGGTCGGAGACGAGTTCCGGTCCGCGCATGGCCAGCAGAACCATCATCGGGCACAGCCCGGCCAGCTGGGTGACACGGTGACCGAGCCAGGAGCGGAGCCGACGAGTGGAGGCCCGGCGGGGAGGAAGCAGACCTGCCAGTACGGCCGCACCCAGCACGATGACAGCTGCGGCCACCGGTCCCAGAGCGAGCAGCCAACCGTAGGGCCGCAGGTCCGCGGAGGAGAGCAGATAGCCGGTGTGGGGCACGCGGACGTCCCACAGCAGGGGTGCGGTGACAGGCAGGGCGGCGGCGACGGTTCCCAGGAGGACGGGCTGCCACGCTCCGCTGACGGCCGCCAGAACCCGGCCACGGTGACCTCCGCGGTTGCCGGTCTCCGTATCGGTGCCCTCATGTCGCGCGTGCGCCCCGAGACGCACCGCCACGATCAGCAGGGCGATACCGGGCAGAACCAGCAGGGCGGCCACGGCGGCCAGGAACATCCATTCCGGCTTGTCGTCGGCTCTCCCCGATCCGGGCTCAAGTCCTCGGGAGATCGGGCCCGCTGACGGGCCGAAACCAGTGACGATCTCGGTCGGCTGCCGTGGACTCAGCTCGGTGGCCGGACGTACATAGACGAGCCACTCTCCGGGATCCTCCAGACCCTCCTGGCCGATGGTTCCCGTCGGCTTCCCGTAGCGTCGCTCGATGTGTTCGTTCGCGCCCGCCTTCAGGAGGGCGGGAGAGAGCACCGCCTCTCCGGGGGCCGGCCAGTGACGTACCCCCGGGGGCAGCGGCGCGTTTCCGGAGTGCGGAGACAGGTAGACGACACTGAAGCGGCGTTTGCCCTGCAATGTGTCGGAGCCGACGAGCCACCGCGTCGCATTTCCGGACTTCTGCCATGGAGCCTGCGGCACGGGGGTACGGGCCTGGCGGTGACGGTCCTTGCCCTGATACACGGCGTGCACGCCCGCCGCGGCGCCCAGACCGAGCGCGATCACCAGAGCGGCGAGAAGCAGTGCGATGAGGCGGGGCCCTTGGGCTGTCGCACGGCTCACCATGCGGTCGCCGGTGGACTCGGTCCTGCTTGTGCTCACGGGGCCCTCGGTGATCTCGCTTCGGCTGCTGGTGCGGGTACGGCGATGTGCCGCGGGGGGAGGCCCCCGCGGCACATCGCATCAGCGGCCGTCGCCCGGACGGTCATCCGGACCGCACTGGTCCGGAGCGAACTGGATGTTGACGCAGGCCGTCACCTTGACGACATAGTTGCTGGCGGAGGAGCCACTGGTGACGGTCTTGCCGGCGCCGCTGTGATTGTCCAGCCGCAGACCTGTGGACGACTTCCGGTCGTACAGGGTGTACACGGCGTGGTCGTCGGCGTAGCCGTCCTTGACGGACACGGTCTTGTTGCCCGAGCTCTGATAGCTCCAGGCGGAGACCCACGTGATCTTCTTGCCGTCGGCCCTGGTGAAGCCGTAAGAGGAGGTCACGTCCTCCCCGGCGTCACCGAAAGCCGGAGAGGCACCCAAAAGGGCCGCGGAGAAAGCGGCGACAACTGCTCCTTTTGCAAAGACCTTGGTGCTGAGCATAGAGATTCCCCTGTTTTGTGTGCAGTGCAAGATGCCTCGGCGTTGCGGATATATGCGTATTCCGCAGCCGGGGCGGTCGCAGACACAGTGCCGAGCCGAGGAAGGGGTGTCAAACACATTTGGGCAGCTCAGCGGCGGTGACCTCGGGTCACGCTGTCGGTTTTGAGCCAAGTTCGCCCTGGCTCTCTCGTCAAGCCCGGTTGATTACCTCTTCGCAAATCGGAGGCACGCTGAGATTGTGATGCCCGCGAATTGCGGTGTAGCGGAAGCGAAATTTCGCCGGTATTGGTCCGTGGGTGACGGCCGGGCCGTGGTTCCTGATGTGGCCACTTCTTGCCGTGACGTAACACACTCACTCGCGGGCGGCGCGGGTGGTTCTTGCGTCGGTGGCGTGAGGCTGTGTTCGCATGGCTGCCCTCCACCGGCGGGCTCATCTTGGCGGCCATTCCTCTCTGCGTCGGCGGCTCCGTCGGCGTTACTGGGGGCCGGTCATTGAGTGGGCATACTCCACACAAGAAGCCAAACGTACGCATACCGGGGTGTCGTGTAGGTGCCAACCGGACTGCCGTGCATCGTGTTTCACGTGAAACGTCGCTCACTGCTGCACGGCATCATCAGTCGCGGCCGGGCTGCGGCCGAACCCCGCGACCGTAAGCCCCTTGGATCCCTCGGAGAGCCGTCCACCCACGGTGTCCGGTCCCCCGTGGAGGGTACGGAGTTGTCCACAGAGGTGGATTTCTCCACAGAAGGCCAGACCTCACTGGTTCACGACCCCGAAGACATGGGAGGCTCTGTTCATCGCGAGCCTGAAGTCGAGGAGAGTGAATCCTTGCGGTCCGACGCCAACATCGCGGGACCGATGACCGATCCGGTCCCCGGTCCCCGTACCGAGTCGATGGGGGAGGATGTTTCACGTGAAACACCGCCCCCGATGGACGACACTCCCATCGGTCGTGCTGCCCAACTTGCGGTGGAGGCACTGGGGCGCGCCGGCGAGGGTCTGCCACGACCCGAGCACACCCGGGTCATGGTGGTTGCCAATCAGAAGGGCGGGGTGGGCAAGACCACGACAACGGTCAATCTTGCCGCGTCCCTTGCCCTGCACGGCGCGCGCGTCCTCGTCATCGACCTCGACCCTCAGGGCAATGCATCCACTGCGCTGGGAATCGACCATCACGCCGACGTCCCTTCCATCTACGACGTGTTGGTGGAGAGCAAGCCGCTCGCGGAGGTCGTCCAGCCGGTCCCCGATGTGGAGGGCCTCTTCTGCGCCCCGGCCACGATCGATCTCGCCGGCGCGGAGATCGAGCTGGTGTCCCTGGTGGCGCGGGAGAGCCGACTGCAACGGGCGATCCAGTCCTATGAGCAGCCTCTGGACTACATCCTCATCGACTGCCCGCCCTCGCTCGGCCTGCTGACGGTCAACGCGCTGGTCGCCGGGCAGGAGGTCCTCATCCCGATCCAGTGCGAGTACTACGCGCTGGAGGGCCTGGGCCAGCTGCTGCGCAATGTCGACCTGGTGCGGGGGCACCTCAACCCCGCCCTGCATGTGTCGACCATCCTGCTCACCATGTACGACGGCCGGACGCGCCTGGCGTCCCAGGTCGCGGAAGAGGTGCGCAACCACTTCGGCGACGAGGTGCTGAGGACGAGCATTCCCCGCTCGGTCCGCATCTCCGAGGCGCCGAGCTACGGACAGACCGTGCTGACCTACGATCCGGGGTCGAGCGGCGCTCTCTCCTATCTTGAGGCGGCACGGGAAATCGCGCTGAAGGGCGTGGGCGTACGGTACGACGTGCAACATGCCCACATCGGCGCCCAGACGGAACAGAGCATGGTGGAGGGGATCCAGTGAGCGAGCGACGGAGGGGGCTGGGGCGTGGTCTCGGCGCACTGATCCCTGCTGCTCCTACGGGGGAGAAGGCGGCCGGCCCGGCTGGAGTGGGCGGCGGTGCGCCTGTGTCACCGACCACGGTGCCCGTACTGACGGCGGAGCGGGGAGTGGCGGCCGCGAAGGTGGCGACGCTCCCACCTGTTTCACGTGAAACGGAGGAGCCGTCGGCGAGCGGTGCCTCGGAGACCCCGGCGGTCCCGTTCGGCGCCCACTTCGCCGAGCTGCCGCTCGACTCCATCACCCCCAATCCGCGGCAGCCTCGGGAGGTGTTCGACGAGGACGCCCTCGCTGAGCTGATCACCTCCATCAAGGAGGTGGGGCTTCTCCAGCCCATCGTGGTGCGGCAGATGGGTCCGGCACGCTACGAGCTGATCATGGGTGAGCGGCGCTGGCGGGCCTGTCGCGAGGCCGGCCTGGAGGCCATCCCCGCGATCGTGCGGGCCACGGACGACGAGAAGCTGCTCCTGGACGCCCTCCTGGAGAACCTCCACCGGGCCCAGCTGAACCCGCTGGAAGAGGCTGCCGCCTACGACCAGCTCCTCAAGGACTTCAACTGCACCCACGACCAGCTGGCCGACCGCATCGGCCGGTCCCGCCCACAGGTCTCCAACACCCTGCGATTGCTGAAGCTGTCCCCTGCGGTGCAGCGTCGGGTGGCCGCCGGAGTGCTCTCGGCGGGCCATGCCCGGGCCCTGCTGTCCGTGGAGGACTCGGAGGAACAGGACCGGCTGGCGCACCGCATCGTGGCCGAGGGGCTGTCGGTGCGAGCCGTCGAGGAGATCGTCACTCTCATGGGGTCACGGCCGCAGAGCGCCCCCCGTTCCAAGGGGCCACGCGCCGGCACCCGGGTCTCTCCGGCGCTCAGCGAACTGGCGACCCGGCTGTCGGACCGCTTCGAGACCCGGGTGAAGGTCGACCTCGGCCAGAAGAAGGGAAAGATCACTGTCGAGTTCGCCTCGATGGAGGATCTTGAGCGCATCCTCGGCAGTCTTGCTCCTGGTGAGGGACCGGTCCTTCAGAAGAGCCTTCTGGACCCTGACCATGAGGAGTCGGAGGACTGATTCGACCCTGGGCCGACGTCCCATGGCCGTCCGGCCACTGGAGCGGGCCGTGTCCGGTGTGTACCGGAACACGGCCTGCTCTTTGCTTTCAGGCGGTATCGATGGAATCGCATCGTGGATACGATGCGAACGGGTATGGCGCATCCACCTGGCACCTTCATCGGGGAGGCGGGGGCCATGCGGACCATGAGCCGCACCGGGCTGGTGACCGCGGGCCTGGGCCTGGGGGCGGTCGGCGGGTTCGTCGGCGGCCTGCTCAGGGAGCGGAGCGCTCTGACAGCCGCCCGAGGTACTGCGGGCGAAGGAAGCGAGGAACTCCTTTCATGGGGCGTCGGCTGGTACCGCTCACGCTGGACAACCTTTCCGACCTTCCGAAACGCTGCCGGGGGTGCGTGTTCTGGGAACTGGATCCCGTCAGCGGCGAGGCGGCGGTAAAGGCCGGCACGGCCGCGCTGGAGAAGGAGGCGTGGATCTCCGCCGTCCTGCTGGACTGGGGTTCCTGTGGCCGGGTGGTCTACGTCGACGAGGTGCCGGTGGGCTTCGTGCTCTACGCGCCACCCGCGTATGTGCCGCGCTCCTCGGCCTTCCCGACGAGTCCGGTGTCACCGGACGCCGTTCAGTTGATCACGGCCTTCATCATGCCGGGCTATCAGGGTCAGGGGCTTGGCCGTGTGATGGTCCAGACGGTGGCCAAGGATCTTCTGCGCCGCGGCTTCAAGGCGATCGAAGCCTTCGGTGACGCCCGCTGGCAGGAGCCGGCCTGCCTCCTGCCCGCCGAGCATCTCCTGGCGGTCGGCTTCAAGACGGTACGGCCGCACCCCACCTACCCCCGGCTGAGGCTGGAGTTGCGTTCGACGCTCTCCTGGAAGGAAGACGTCGAACTGGCTCTGGACCGCCTTCTGGGAGCAGTGCAGAAGGAACCGGCGCTGCGGCCGCTGTGAGGGCGGCCGTCCCCTCTCATCTGTTCCGGTCACCCGAATGGGCCGACCCTGACGGGTCGGCCCATTCGGGTTTCACGTGAAACGTCGCCGCGTTGGTCCAGCGGCGTCCGCACCGTACTACTCGGCGATGAAGTCCTCGAGGTCCCGGAGGATCGCGGCCTTCGGCTTGGCACCGACGATGGTCTTCGCGACCTCGCCGCCCTGGTAGACGTTCAGGGTCGGGATCGACATGACGCCGTACTTGGCGGCCGTGCCCGGGTTCTCGTCGATGTTGAGCTTGACGATCTCGATCTTGTCACCGTACTCGGCAGCGATGGCCTCGAGCGACGGGGCGATCTGGCGGCAGGGACCGCACCAGGCGGCCCAGAAGTCCACCAGGACAGGCTTGTCGCTCTTGAGGACGTCCTGCTCAAAGGAGTCGTCGGTCACGTTCTTCAGAGTGCCGGCCACGGCGGGCTCCTTAACTTGGTGAAGCGATCGTACGTACGGGGGTCAGACGGTGGTCTTCTCGGGTTCGGCCTGCTGCTCGCTGTCCGCGAGGGCGGCCAGGAAGCGTTCGGCGTCGAGAGCAGCGGAGCAGCCGGTGCCGGCCGCGGTGATCGCCTGGCGGTAGGTGTGGTCGACGACGTCGCCGGCGCCGAAGACACCGGTGAGGTTGGTCCGGGTGGAGGGCGCGCCGACCTCCAGGTAGCCCTCCTCGTCGAGGTCGAGCTGGCCCTTGAAGAGCTCGGTGCGCGGGTCGTGTCCGATCGCGATGAACAGACCCGTCACGGGCAGTTCGCTGAGCTCCCCCGTCTTCAGGTTGCGCAGCGTCAGGCCCTCCAGCTTGGGATCGCCCTTGATCTCGGCGACCTCGCTGTCCCAGACGAACCGGATCTTCGGGTCGGCGAAGGCGCGGTCCTGCATGGCCTTGGACGCGCGCAGGGTGTCACGGCGGTGGACGATGGTGACGGACTTGGCGAAGCGCGAGAGGAAGGTGGCCTCCTCCATCGCGGTGTCGCCGCCGCCGACCACGGCGATGTCCTGGTCCTTGAAGAAGAAGCCGTCACAGGTCGCGCACCACGAGACGCCGCGTCCGGACAGGGCGTCCTCGTTCGGCAGGCCCAGCTTGCGGTGCTGGGACCCGGTGGCGACGATGACGGCCTTCGCCTTGTGGACCGTACCGGAAGTGTCCGTGACGGTCTTGATCTCACCCGTGAGATCGACGGTCACGATGTCGTCCGGAACCAGCTCGGCGCCGAAGCGTTCGGCCTGCGCGCGCATGTTGTCCATGAGCTCGGGGCCCATGATGCCGTCCTGGAAGCCGGGGAAGTTCTCCACCTCGGTGGTGTTCATCAGCGCACCGCCCGCGGTGACGGCCCCCTCGAAAACGAGCGGCTTCAGCGACGCGCGCGCGGTGTAGAGCGCCGCCGTGTAGCCGGCGGGCCCGGAGCCGATGATGATCACGTTACGGACGTCGCTCACGGCTTCATTCCTCGTCTCTGGAAACTGCTGCTGCGCATGGGAGCCTCTCCCATTACTCTCACCCACCCAACGGATCCTAAGGGGCCCGCATTCCCGGTGTGTCCGGGCACACGGAGACACGGCACCGCACACAGATGCCAGAGGAACACCCGGGTGGGAACCGTCCGCTGCGGGGACCTCAGGAACGGGCGTAGGAGCGGGTCAGCAGGACCTTGCCGGGGGACGCGGAGACATGCTTCACGCACGCGGCGTCGACGATGCGTGCCGTGACCTTCGTGGGGTCCGAGGCATCCGGCGTCACCACGAGATAGACGGCGTTCCCGCGGTACACGCCCTCATCCACAGCCAGCACGGTTGTGTTGCTGAGCGCCTGCTCTATACAGGGGGGCACACTGACGGTGGTGCCCTCGAATGTCTTGTTCGACTCCATGCCCGTGGAACTCCTCGTGCCGTCGTCGGACGCGACGCCCCAGGGCTTGGCGCTGCCGGTGCGGCCCCGGCTCGTCCCCGTGGCCAGGAGGGTTGCCACCTGGCTCTGAAGGGTCCCCTCGGAGTAGGTGTGCGCCGCGTCGGTCTGCTGCTGTGTGGCCGTCTGGGACGCCTTGCCGGGGTCGTCGCCCAGCGTCTGCACCAGGAGAGTGCCCAGGCCCAGGGCGGCGGCCGTGAAGACGACTCCCAGGGCCACGGTCCGCCGCACGCCGCGGCGCCCACGCTTCCCTCGACCCGGCCCGGTGCCCGCACGGGCATGCCCCGAAGGGCGGCCGGTCGGTGACGAGAGCGATGTTTCACGTGAAACATGCGCGACGGAGGACTCGGGGGAGGGGACGTCCGGGGGACCGGGAGCGGTCGAGTCCAGCAGGGCCTCCGCGGCGAGTGCGGCGTCGATCCGGCTTGCCACGTCGCCCGGCATACGGGAGGGCCCCGGAAGGGTGCCCAGGAGGCCGCGGATCTCCTCCAAGGACTCGTAGACGTCGGCACAGAGGACGCAGCCGTCCAGATGACGTCGTACGTCCGTGGTGCGGGAGGGCGGAAGAAGACCTTCGCCGAGGTCGGAGAGCTCGTCGACTTCCGGATGCCCGGCCGCGTCGGTCGTGGATGTCACGCTCGCCCACCTCCGCCCTTCACAGCAGCTGAATCGCCAGGTCCTGCATCGTGTGCTTCCGCTGCGGGTGGGACGGATGCTCCCTGCGCCTGGTTCCGTCCACGGCCCGTCGTCCTGCCGTCCTGGCCGCCGCCCTCCGTCCTGAGATGGGTGAGCAGCGGCAGCAGTCTGGCCCTGCCGCGGGCGCAGCGGCTCTTCACCGTCCCGGTCGGCACCTCCAGGATGCGGGCGGCCTCCGCCACCGGGTAGCCCTGCATGTCCACCAGGACCAGGGCGGCACGCTGGTCGGCCGGCAGCGTGCCCAGGGCTTCGAGCAACTCGCGGTGCAGATCGTTGCGCTCGGCCGGCGCGGACGCCGATTCATGCGGCTCCAGGAGCTGCTCCAGCCGTTCCGTGTCGTCGACGGGTGAGGTCTTGCGGGACGCCGCCTTGCGGGCGCGGTCCAGGCAGGCGTTCACCGTGATCCGGTGCAGCCAGGTGGTGACGGCTGACCGGCCGCGAAAGGTGTGGGCGGCCCGGTAGGCGGAGACGAGGGCGTCCTGAACGGCGTCGGCGGCCTCCTCCCGGTCTCCCAGCGTCCGCAGGGCCACGGCCCAGAGCCGGTCACGGTGGCGACGTACGAGTTCACCGAAGGCGTCGGGGTCGCCCCCCACATGACGGGTGAGGAGGTCCTGATCGCTTGTTCCGCCGTACCCGGCTCCATCGGCCATCGGGCCCCTCCCCCCAGCCCGTGCTCAGCCCGTGAACTTCACGTCGGTGATGGCCTGCTTGTAGCCGGAGCCGCTGTAGCTGTCTCCATCGGCGTGCGGCAGGGCGGTGAGCCACACGAGGACGTACCGGGTCTTCACCGGCTTGGTGGCCTTCACCGTCGGAGAGACACCGGTCGTCGTCAGCGTCCCCAGCTTCCGCATCGAGCCGAGCGGCGTGGACGAACTCATCGAGTCCGTCGCGTAGAGCGTGATCGTCGTGTGGTCGCCGGGATACCGCAGCCCTATCGACGCGGCCGAGACCGTCTGCGCCGAGCCGAGGTCGTAGACGATGCCGACACCGGGCTTGTAGGACGGGTTCATATCGGGACCGTCCTGGAAGCTCTTGGTCCGCCAGTACGTCGAGCTGTTGCCGTCATACGTCTTGGCGACGTCCTCCGGCGCCTGGGCGCTGCCCTTCGCGACGTACTCCTCCGCGCTCTCGATCGTGACCGGTTTGACGGGCTTCGTCGCGCCGCCGTTCTTGTCGTTGCCGTCCGTCGTGTGCGTCCGGTTGGTGTTCTCGGACTTGCCGTCGTCCATGAGCGCTTCCGCGAGCTGCCAGCTCCCGAGGCCCAGCGCGGCGATGAGCAGGGCCGAGACGGCCCACTTCAGGACCTTGCCCGTACGGCTCTGCAGTGGGGGCGGCGGGGGCGCCACAGGCTGGGTGACACCGGGGTGGGGCGCGGGGCGGCCGTAGGTGCCCTGCTGGTACGTCGTGCGCTGGTACTCCGGCGGTGCCGTGAAGGAGGGCTCCGGCGGGCGGATGCGGGGCATCTCGCCGATCGCCTTCACCAGCTCCTCGGGCGTGGTGCAGGGCGCCTCGTGCCGGGACGCGGTGGCGCCGTCGTTGACCAGCGCGCGCATGGCCAGCTCGGACAGTCCGCGGTGGACGCCGGCGCGCACCTGGTCGGGGGCGATCAGGCCGACGCCCTTGGGCAGCCCGGACAGGCCGTAGGCGTCGTCCTCGTACGGCCAGCGCTGGGTGAGCGCGGCGTACAGGAGCGCGCCGATGGCCTCCGTGTCCGCTCGTTGGGGGGTGTCGGAGCCGATGCCGCGCAGTGCGGCGTTCACGGCGAGGCCGCGGATGCGCCACTGGCCGGACGAGGTGCGCAGCACCGTGCTCGGGTTCAGGCGCAGATGGGAGAGACCCTCGCGGTGCGCGGCGGCCATCGCCTGGGAGACCTGGGTGACCATCTGGTAGGCGTCGTGCGCCTCCAGCGGCCCGGTGACGAGCAGCGCGGTCAGCTCGGTGGCGTCGGGCAGCCACTCGTGGACGACATAGACGAGGTCGTTCTCCTCGACGGCGTCCAGGACCTGCACGAAGCGGGGGTCGCCGAGCAGCGCGGCGGATCGGGCCGCGGCCAGCACGGAACGGGCGCGGGCGTGGTCCGCGGGCAGGATGTGGACGCCGACGGCGCGGCGGAGTTTCTCGTCCACCGCACGCCAACTGCTGAAGCCGTCCAGACGGGTGACGCACTCCTCGAGGCGGTAGCGTCTGGCGAGCTTGTGGCCGCTGTGCAGTTCGGGCGGTGAGGCGCTCCCGGGACGCTCGGTCCCGCCGCTCCCCCGCGTCTCGTCGCCGTCCGTGTTCCGCTCCCGGTCCTTGGCCACCCCGTCGGACGTGGACTGGTCCGCCTTGGCGGTCAGCGGCTCGTCGCCGCTGTTGTCTGCCACGTCGACGGCAGCCGTGCTCCGTTCCGCCACCGTCGTTCCTGCCTCCCCATCCGTTGCGCGCTGTCCGACGCAGAAACCAATTGTGCCCACAGTCCGCCGCTATGCACGACACACGGCGGCGGACGATGGTTGTGCGCGTACCCCCGCCTCAGCGCCCCAGGCGCCCGCGGACCATGCCGACCATTGAGTTGAGTTCCTCGATGCGCATCTTCCGTGCGGCCACGTAGAAGACACCGAAGAGCAGGGCGCCACCACCGAGCAGGGCGACGAGCGAGCCGCCGACGCCCTGGCCCAGCGTGTGGCCGATTTCGTAGCAGACCGCTCCGCTCAGCAGAACGGCCGGAACCGAAGCGATCCCCAGTCGTGCGTAGGTGCGCAGCACCCGTGCACCGTCCAGGTCGCCGCCCAGCCGCTTGCGCAGCCGGGCCCAGGCGACCCCGACGCCGATCGCGTACGCGAGGCCGTACGACCCCGCCATGCCGATCACGGCCCAGCGGGCCGGGAGCAGGAAGTAGCAGGCGATGGAGGCGCCCGCGTTCACAGCGGCCACGATGACCGTGTTGTAGAAGGGGGTGCGGGTGTCCTCGTACGCGTAGAAGGCGCGGAGCACGACGTACTGCACGGAGTACGGGATGAGGCCGAGACCGAAGGACATCAGCATGTAGCCCATGTTGGTGGCGGCGCCGGTGCCGGAGGAGCCGAAGATCAGGGTGCACATCGGGATGCCGAGCGCGACGAATCCGAAGGCGATCGGCACGATCGCCACGGCCGTCGTGCGCAGCCCCTGGGAGATGTCGTCGCGGACGGCACCGCCGTCGCCCTCGGCGGCCGAACGCGAGATGCGGGGCAGCAGGGCGGCCATCAGGGAGACGGTGATGATCGCCTGCGGCAGGCCCCAGATCAGCTGGGCGTTGGCGTAGGCGGCGAAGCCGGTGCCGTCGACGGCGGAGTTCTTGCCCGCCGCGGTGGACAGCTGGGAGACGACGAGCGCGCCCGCCTGGTTCGCGAGGACGAACAGCACGGTCCACTTCGCGAGCGTGGCGGCCTTCCCCAGGCCGTGGCCCCTCCAGTCGAAGCGCAGCCGCAGCCGGAACCCGGTCTCCCGCAGATACGGGATCATCGCGAGGGCCTGGACGACGAGGCCGAGCAGAACGCCCACGCCGAGCAGCCGCTGGCCTTCCGGCGGGATGTTCGTGACCTTCATCCCGGAGTTCGCCGCACTGCCGTACACCCAGATGAACATGCCGAGCGTCACGATGATGACGACGTTGTTCAGGACCGGGGTCCACATCATCGCGCCGAACTTCCCCCGCGCGTTGAGGATCTGCCCCATCACCACGTGGATGCCCATGAAGAAGATCGAGGGCAGGAAGTAGCGGACGAAGGTGACGCCGACCTCGTTGGCCGCCGGGTCGCCGGCGACCGAGTCGGACAGCAGACGGATCAGCAGCGGGGCCGCGACGACGGCGAGCACCGTCAGCGCGCCGAGGGCCACCATGACCAGGGTCAGCAGCCGGTTCGCGTACGCCTCGCCGCCGTCCTCGTCCTCCTTCATGGCCCGCACGAGCTGCGGCACGAAGACGGAGTTCAGGCCGCCGCCGACGGTGAGGATGTAGATCATCGTCGGGAGCTGATAGGCGACCTGGAAGGTGTCGCCGAGCAGGCCGACGCCCAGCGCCGAGACGATCAGCGCGGAGCGGATGAAGCCGGTGAGGCGGGAGACCATCGTGCCGGCCGCCATTACCGCGCTCGACTTCAGCAGGCCCGAGGCCCGCCCGCCCTTCTTCGTGGCGGACGCGGGCAGAGGGGCGGCGGCCGGTGCGGGCGCGGGGGCCGGTGCGGCCCCCGCGCCGGGCGGGGGTACGGGAGCGTACGCTCCGGCCTGCGCGGGCGCGTGGACGGGGCCGGCGTACGGCCCCGCCGGGCCCTGGGCCGGGGACGGCGCGGCGGCCGGGCCGGGCACGGAGGGCCGCTCCGCGTACGGCGGTCCACCGCCCTGCTGCTGGTCCTGGAAGAGGTGGGCGAAGGCGTCCGGCCGGTGGTGCTCCTCGCCGGCCTGGGTGACCAGGTCGTCGACCCCCAGGAACTGCGTCGCCCGGGGATCGTCGCCGTACGGCAGGTGCTGTGTCGGCCCCTCCGGCTCGGGCGCCGGCGGCCGGGCCCACACGCGGGGGTCGGGGGTGTACTGCGGTGTCGGAGGCCGCGCGTACAGCGGCTGCTGCGGCTGGTAGGTGCCCGGGGGCGGCGGGGGGTGCGCGGCACGGTCGTAGAGCGCCTCCGTCACCGGATCCTGGGCGGAGAGGTCCTGAGCACGGTAGGGGTCCTGGTCGTAGGCGTCCTGGAGATACGCGTCGGCCGGAGGCTGCGGCGGCACGGGGCCGGGCTCCTGCGGCGGGCCCTCGGGGTAGCCCGAGCTGCCCGCGGCGCCCTGGCCGCGGTCACCGTCGTACGGCGCGTTCATGGTTACCCCACCTCATCGTCCCCGGCCCACCGGCCACGACATCGCTCAACGGTCCACTTTCTCACCCGTGCCGGACGGGTCTGCGCTTTCCGGTGCGGTGTCCGGTGCCGGGTCACTCGGCTGCTCCGGGTCGCCTGCCCCGGACTCCGCGTCCGACTCCTGTTCGGATGCCGTCACGGAGCCTTCGGTTGCATCGGCGGAGCTTTCGGTGCCCCCAGTGTCTACGGTCCCGTCCGCGGCCGCGTTCAGCGCCCCCTCCTGTGCGGCCGCCTCCGGGCCCTCCGGGGTGCTCGGCTGCTCCTCCTCGCCCTGCCGTGCGGCCAGGCGCTTGCGCTGGGTGTACATGCGGAACCCGGCGAGCACCAGCAGTAGCACACCGCCGGCGATGACCAGCATCACCGTGGGTGTGACCTCGGTGACGTTCACGTCGAAGGTGACGGCGGGCCCGTACGCCTGGCCGTCCTCCGTGAACAACTGGGCGATCACGGCGGCCCGGCCGTTGGCGTTGGCCGTGGTGGTGAACTTCACGGACTGGCTGTGCCCGCCCGAGACGGTGATGCGCCGCTCCGCGTAGGGACCGCTGCCGATCTTCAGCCGGGTCGGCTGCTGGGAGGTGAGCCGAAGCACGAGGTGCTCGACCCCTTGTACGAGGTTGTTCTGCACGGTCACGGGGATCGTGGCGCTGCGGCCCGAGAGCTTGGTCTCGGACTTCTCGATCAGCCGTACCTGGCCGATGAGCCCGTCGAGGTACGACTCCACCGTCTGGCGGAAGACCGATGCCTGGGTGGCGTGACCGCGCCAGGAAGCGGACATGGCGCGGTCTATGGCCCGCCCGAAGGGGGTGACGACCCGTGCGGGGCCGGTGAGGATCACCTTGAAGCTGTCGAGCTTGTCCTGCGTGTCCTCGATCTGCTGGAACGCCGACCGCGGCAGTTCCGCCCGGCGCAGCGAGGACGGGTAGTGGGAGGAGGACGGCACCTGTGTCCTGGCGCTCGGGTCCGGTTTGGCCCTGGCGGCCGCGGACAGCTCGGCGGACTGCGACCAGGGGCTGCTCTGCAGCGCCGCCAGCGCCTGCGCCATCGCATGGGCCTGGCTCGCGGACGGCATCCGCTGCGGGGCCACCACGATGCTGCGTTCCTTCTGCGGCTCCTGCAGATTGATCATCAGGCTCTGGGCCAGGAACTCCTGCACGGCGAGAGTGGAGCCGGCGGCCGAGGTCATGTCCCCCTCGAACGCGGTCGACAGCCCGTCGTCCGCGACCACCGCCGTGGTACCGCCGCCGATGGGGCGGGCCGCGGTGGGCGTGTACGGCAGGGAGCGGCTCTCCTTCAGGCTGTCGCTGCGGGCGATCACCTTGTCCGCTCCGGCCGATGTGGCGACCTTGACGATCGACGGGTCGACCGCGCCCTCCACGGGCCAGGCGAAGTCCGTGTCGGGCTTCACGTGCAGGATGGTCTGCACGGTGCTCGCGGCCACGTCCGTGGCGTCCTTGAGGTGGCTCAGGGAGCCGGTGACGCTCTTGCCGTTGTGGGCCAGCGAGGCCAGGTCCGGGTCGGCGAAGGGGAGGGCGACGACCTCCTTGTTCTGGACCGCCTTCTCGAGGTCGGCCAGCCACTGCTTGGCCACCGCCTGGTTCCTGCCCGCCGTGACGCTGTCGCCGGGGCCCTTGATGCTGTAGCTCTCCGTCATCGCGTCGACGGAGGCGAGCAGGTCCGGGTCGATCACCCAGGTGACGTCGAGGTTCCGGCCCAGCGACAGCAGCTGGGAGAGACGGCCGCCCGGCGAGATCTCCTTGGCCAGGTCGTCGTTGCGGAAGACGGGCGTCTGCTCCTGGTCGGGAAGGGTCTCCGCGGTCATGTGGTCCGTCGAGATCAACGGCCAGAGGTAGGTCGTCCTGGTCTTGGTGCCGGTGCCGTCGGGCTGCCAGGGCAGGAACGTCCGCTGGAAGCCGAGCACCTGCTCGTAGGGCTGCGCGGCGGTCTGCCCGGAGAGCGAGACACCGAGCTGGTAGACCCCGTCGGAGCCGAGGTCGAGCTCCTTGACCGGCACGGAGATGCTGAAGTCCTGTGGGACGCCCGGGGCGAGTGCGGCGAACTTCGCGATGTACTTGCCGCCGACCTCCGAGCCGTCGACGCCCGGCAGATAGCCGGTGCGCCGGGCGGCGCTGTCGATGGACGCGCGGCTGCTCAGGGACGGGCCGACGCGCAGTCCCACGTGGGCGTCCGTGACGGTCCGCTTGCCGCGGTTGGTGACCGTGCCGGAGACCGTGAGGGTGTCGTCGTCGGCCGGCGCGCTGGGGCTGAGCGCGTCGAGGGACACGGTGACCGTGTGGGAGCCGCTCGCCTCCGCGGCGGCCCGCTGCCCGGCAGCCTGGGCCGTCGGGCCGGCGGGCAGCTGCAGCAGACCGGCCAGCAGGGGCGCTCCCGCGAGCAGTGCCCCGGTGCGCCGGAGCCACCGGCGGGCAGGTGAGGAACTCATCCCCTGGAATTCTGCCGCCTCGGCCACGCGTTCGCCCGTCCTCGTCGTCGTCAGTGGTCGTCGGAATGTGCGTCCACGCATGGTAACGATGCGGGCGGAGGGGAAGTGCCGCGGTGGCCCCACAAGATCGAAACGGGGCCCCTGGCCTGTCCCTTATGTAGGCATACCAGGGCGGGTGCGTATACGGGGCGCCTGTGTATGTGTACGGAATGCTTGTGCAGGTTCAATGGAGGCGCTCGGCGTGGCCCGGGGCACGTACTCTTTTCTGTTGTGCCGAACGCCAACGAAGACAATCCCCGTGCCCTGAGTCAGGTGCAGCACCGCGCGGTGAGTGAACTGCTGCGGGTGTCCCCTGTCGCCGACGACCTCGCCCGCCGTTTCCAGCAGGCCGGGTTCTCACTCGCCCTGGTCGGCGGCTCGGTGCGGGACGCCCTCCTCGGCCGGCTCGGCAACGACCTCGACTTCACCACCGACGCCCGTCCCGAGGACGTGCTGAAGATCGTGCGGCCGTGGGCGGACGCCACCTGGGAGGTCGGGATCGCCTTCGGAACGGTCGGCGCCCAGAAGGACGCCCGCGTCGGAGACGCTGTCCAACGCTTTCAGATCGAGATCACGACCTACCGGTCCGAAGCCTACGACCGCACCTCGCGCAAGCCCGAGGTGTCGTACGGCGACTCCATCGAGGAGGACCTGGTCCGGCGCGACTTCACGGTCAACGCGATGGCCGTCGCGCTGCCCGAGAAGGAGTTCGTCGATCCCTACGGCGGGCTCGGGGATCTCGCCGGCCGGCTGCTGCGCACCCCGGGCACCCCCGAGGAGTCCTTCTCGGACGACCCGCTGCGGATGATGCGGGCCGCGCGTTTCGCGGCCCAGCTGGACTTCGAGGTCGCTCCCGAGGTCGTGGCGGCCATGAAGGAGATGGCCGGCCGTATCGAGATCGTGTCGGCCGAGCGTGTGCGGGAGGAGCTGAACAAGCTGGTCCTGTCGGCGTACCCGCGCAAGGGCCTGACGCTGCTGGCCGAGACCGGACTGGCCGACCACGTCCTGCCGGAGCTTCCTGCGCTGCGTCTGGAGCGTGACGAGCACCACCGGCACAAGGACGTCTACGACCACACGCTGATCGTGCTGGAGCAGGCGATGGCGCTGGAGGAGGACGGACCCGATCTGACCCTGCGGCTCGCCGCGCTGCTGCACGACATCGGCAAGCCGAGGACGCGCCGTTTCGAGAAGGACGGCCGGGTCTCCTTCCACCATCACGAGGTGGTCGGCGCCAAGATGACCAAGAAGCGGATGACGGCCCTGAAGTACCCCAACGACCTGGTGAAGGATGTCTCGCGCCTGGTCGAACTCCATCTGCGCTTCCACGGCTACGGCACCGGTGAGTGGACGGACTCGGCGGTACGACGGTACGTGCGTGACGCGGGCCCGCTCCTGGACCGTCTCCACAAGCTGACCCGTTCCGACTGCACCACCCGCAACAAGCGCAAGGCGATGGCGCTCTCGCGTGCGTACGACGGCCTGGAGCGGCGTATCGCCCAGCTGCAGGAGAAGGAGGAGCTGGACGCGATCCGGCCCGACCTGGACGGCAACCAGATCATGGAGGTCCTGGGTGTCGGCCCCGGCCCGGTCATCGGCCAGGCGTACAAGTTCCTGCTGGAACTCCGTCTGGAGAACGGACCGATGGAGCACGACGCGGCGGTGGCGGCGCTCAAGGAATGGTGGGCCGAGCAGAGCTGAGAGAGCGGACCTGGGTCATGTTTCACGTGAAACATGACCCAGGGGGCGACGCACGAAGGGGCGGTGTTTCACGTGAAACACCGCCCCTTCGTGCATGCTGAGGGCGTTACTTGGTTTCCTTCAGGCACAGCACGACATCGTGGCCGCCGCCGTACTGGACGTAGGAGACGGTCGCCTCCTTGACCGCCTCGCACTTGCTGTCGTTGCTGGTGTCGGAGAACTTCTCGACGACCTTGAACTGGGCGTCACTGGACGAGCAGTCGACCTCGTTCAGGTCGGGGTTCGAGTTCGTGCCGTCGTTGTGCATGCAGGCGCCCACCGATGTCGTCTCCGCGTCGGTCTCGTTCGCCCACCAGCCGATGCCGAACTTGATGACGCCGATGATGACGGCGACGACGATGATCCCGACGATGCGCAGCATCTTCTTGCTCGCGCGTCCCCCCCGGCCGTTCTGCGGCGGCACCGGCGCGGGAGCGCCCTGGTTCGGGAACGGCGCGTAAGGGCCGCCCTGCGGCGGAACTCCCGGCTGGCCGGGCTGCTGCCCCATGGGCGGTGCAGGCTGCTGAGCGTACGGGTTCTGGCCCTGGGGCGGCGGAGTAGTCACTTTGGGGGTCCCCCCTCGAACGTGGATGCGCAAGGCGCAAAATAAGACGCCCGTAAGCTATCGGTCCCCACTGACAACACTGAAGTCCAGTGAGGCTCCGTAGCACTGATGTGACACTTACCGGCGTTCAAAGCGGGACATAGTCACAGCTACCGCCGCGTAGATAACGGCGACCGTGATCACCAGGGCGGCTGACCGGCCGTCAGGGGGCAGCATCAGGGCGGACACTCCGGCGGCGCCGACGAACGCGACGTTGAAGAGCACGTCGTAGACGGAGAACACCCGCCCCCGGAAGCCGTCGTCGACGGTGGACTGGACGATCGTGTCCGTGGAGATCTTCGCGCCCTGCGTGACGAGCCCCAGGACGAAGGCCGCGACCAGCATGGGTACGGTCGCGAACGGGAGGCCGAGCGCGGGTTCCAGGACCGCGGCCGCCGCGGCGCACACGACGATCCAGCGGCCGGGACCGAGCCGTCCCGCCGCCCACGGCGTCACCACGGCCGCGGCGAAGAATCCGGCGCCCGACACTCCCACCGCCAGCCCCAGCAGGGCCAGGCCGTGCTCCGAGTCCGAGGACAGGGCGTACCGGCACAGCATCAGCACCAGCACCAGCAGTGCCCCGTAGCAGAACCGCATCGAGGTCATCGCGGTGAGCGCCCAGGCGGCCTCCCGGCGCGGCGGCGTCAGGAGATGCCGCAGCCCCGCCACCAGGTCGCGCCCGGTCGCGACGAAGGCCGTGCCCAGCCGGGGCGGCACCGACCCCGGGTCGGGACCCAGCAGTCCGGGCGGCAGGCTCAGCGACACGAGGGCCGAACCCAGATACAGGGCGGCGGCCAGCAGCACCACCGGGGCATCGGAGTCCGAGACCGCCAGGCGTACCGCGAAAGCGAGTCCGCCGCCCGCGGTCGCCGCGAGCGTGCCGGCGGTCGGGGAGAGGGAGTTGGCCATCACCAGACGTTCGGCGTCGACGACGCGGGGCAGCGCCGCGGACAGGCCGGCGAGGACGAAGCGGTTGACCCCGGTGACGCACAGCGCGGAGACGTAGAAGAGCCAGTCCGGGACACGGCTGAGCATCAGGACGACGGCCGTGAGGCAGGCCAGCAGGGCACGCAGCAGGTTGCCGTAGAGGAACACCTGACGGCGGCGCCAGCGGTCCAGCAGGACGCCCGCGAACGGACCGACGAGGGAGTACGGAAGGAGCAGTACGGCCATCGCGGAGGCGATCGCGACGGGCGAGGTCTGCTTCTCCGGGGAGAAGACGACGTACGTGGCGAGCGCGACCTGGTAGACGCCGTCGGCTCCCTGCGACAGCAGCCGTATGGCGAGCAGGCGTCTGAAGTCCCGGAAGCGCAGCAGGACGCGCAGGTCGCGCATGACGGACATGGGCCACAGCCTCACACAAGCACGGGCTTCCCGGGGCGCACGGCCCACATACGCGCAGGGTTCCCGGGCGATACGCCCGGGAACCCTGCGAAGCCCGGCGAAGCGGCCCCGGCGCGGGTGCGCCCGGCCCGGCTAGCGCTCGACCTCGCCCCTGATGAACTTCTCGACGTTCTCGCGGGCCTCGTCGTCGAAGTACTGCACCGGCGGGGACTTCATGAAGTACGACGACGCGGACAGCACGGGGCCGCCGATGCCGCGGTCCTTGGCGATCTTCGCGGCGCGCAGGGCGTCGATGATGACACCCGCGGAGTTCGGGGAGTCCCAGACCTCCAGCTTGTACTCCAGGTTCAGCGGGACGTCACCGAAGGCGCGGCCCTCGAGGCGGACGTACGCCCACTTGCGGTCGTCGAGCCAGGCCACGTAGTCGGACGGGCCGATGTGGACGTTCTTCTCGCCGAGGTCCCGGTCGGGGATCTGGGAGGTGACGGCCTGCGTCTTGGAGATCTTCTTGGACTCCAGGCGCTCGCGCTCGAGCATGTTCTTGAAGTCCATGTTGCCGCCGACGTTCAGCTGCATCGTGCGGTCCAGGACGACGCCCCGGTCCTCGAACAGCTTCGCCATGACGCGGTGCGTGATGGTGGCGCCGACCTGCGACTTGATGTCGTCGCCGACGATCGGGACACCCGCCTCGGTGAACTTGTCGGCCCATTCCTTGGTGCCGGCGATGAAGACCGGAAGGGCGTTGACGAAGGCGACCTTGGCGTCGATGGCGCACTGGGCGTAGTACTTCGCCGCCTGCTCGGAGCCGACCGGCAGGTAGCAGACGAGGACGTCGACCTGCTTGTCCTTGAGCACCTGGACGACGTCGACCGGGGCCTCGGCGGACTCCTCGATGGTGGCGCGGTAGTACTTGCCCAGGCCGTCGAGGGTGTGGCCGCGCTGCACCGTCACACCGGTGGACGGGACGTCGCAGATCTTGATGGTGTTGTTCTCCGAGGCACCGATGGCGTCCGCCAGGTCGAGGCCGACCTTCTTGGCGTCCACGTCGAACGCGGCGACGAACTCCACGTCACGGACGTGGTAGTCGCCGAACTGGACGTGCATCAGACCCGGGACCCTGGACGCCGGGTCGGCGTCCTTGTAGTACTCGACTCCCTGCACCAGCGATGCGGAGCAGTTGCCCACGCCGACGATGGCTACGCGAACCGAACCCATTCCGGTTGCTCCCTGTGTGTACGAGGTGAAGCCCCGACTGGGCCTCACGTGGTGGTGTCGTCGGACGGATCCGGCCGGGTGCTGTCCCGGTGCCGGGGCAGGCCGCCCGTCTCTCCCGATGTGCTGTTGTGAGCGGAGCCGTCGGCAGCGGAACCCCTGAGGTCCCGTCCGGCCCGCTCGCTCTCGATGAGCTCGTTCAGCCAGCGCACTTCGCGCTCCACGGACTCCATCCCGTGGCGCTGGAGCTCGAGGGTGTAGTCGTCGAGGCGCTCCCGGGTACGGGCCAGGGAGGCGCGCATCTTCTCCAGACGCTCCTCCAGCCGGCTCCGGCGGCCCTCGAGGACGCGCATGCGCACGTCGCGGGACGTCTGCCCGAAGAAGGCGAAACGAGCGGCGAAATGCTCGTCCTCGTACGCGTCGGGACCGGTCTGGGAGAGCAGCTCCTCGAAGTGCTCCTTACCGTCCGCCGTCAACCGGTAGACGATCTTGGCTCGGCGCCCCGCGAGCGGAGCGGCGAGGGCGTCGTCGGCGGTGCCGGCCGATTCCTCGGTCAACCAGCCGCTGGCGACCAGCGTCTTGAGGCACGGGTACAGCGTCCCGTAGCTGAAGGCGCGGAATACACCCAGTGACGTATTGAGTCGTTTGCGCAGCTCGTAGCCGTGCATCGGGGACTCGCGGAGCAGGCCGAGGACGGCGAACTCGAGGATCCCGGAACGCCGGCTCATAAGCGCCTCCCTTCCTGCCGCTGTGCCGTCCGCATGGTCTTTATGCCGCGCTGATGTATCGACTCGATACATCAGCACGATAGAACGCTGCTTCGGGTGGGACAAGAGGGAGCACGGTGAACGCGGTCACATCACCGATTCGTGGCAGCGAGTTGCCTGGTTTGAGGGGAACTTCGAGGCTCGGCAGGTTTTGACGGTGCGTAGTCTGTGCGCCATGCACATCACCGGGAACCGAGTGACGACAGGGGACGTCCTCGTCCTCGGTGCAGTACGGGTGAATGCGTCGACGACGGCATCCGTACTTCGGGGGGACCGGAAACCAGCCGCCGTTTCCAGGCGCGTCAGGATGCGCCTGCCCGAGGAGTAATCGTTCGATGAGCGAGCACCGTCGCAAACCGCCGCAGCCGCAGGGAGGCGGACGCGCCGCGGCCCGACGCGGCCAGCCGGCGTCCTCAGGCCGCCGAGCGGCACCGCGAGGCGCCACCGGGTCTTCCTCCGACTCCTATGGGGCCGGAGGTGAGGGGCGCCCGTACGGGGGCCGTGCCGAGGCCCGGCGGGCGGCACAGAGAAGTGTGGGCGGCCGACGCAGAGCGGCCGACGGCGCGGGACGCGGCGCCGGAGGCGGCGGAGGCCGCCGCGGCGGTCCCGGCGGCCCCGGCAGCCCGAGCGGGCCGGGACGCGGCAGGGGACGCGGCCCCGATCCGTCCAGGAAACGCTTCATCGACTATCCGCGCGCGGGCAGGTACGGAGCCGCGCGCTGGGTGCCGTCGTGGAAGCTGGTGTCGGGGCTGTTCATCGGCTTCATAGGAAGCCTGGTGGCGGTCGCGGGCATCGGGTACGCCATGGTGAGCGTCCCGCAGGTGGCGGACACCGCGACGGCGCAGAACAACGTCTACTACTGGGCCGACGGCAGCCAGATGGTCGCCACGGGTGGTGAGACCAACCGCCAGATCATCAACCTCTCGCAGATCCCCAAGGCGATGCGGTACGCCGTCATCTCCCAGGAGAACAAGACGTTCTACACGGACAGCGGCATCGACCCCAAGGGCATCGCGCGCGCCGTCTTCAACATGGCCACAGGCGGCCAGACGCAGGGCGGCTCCACCATCACCCAGCAGTACGTGAAGAACGCCAGGCTGGACGACCAGTCCCAGACGATCTCCCGGAAGTTCAAGGAGATCTTCATCTCGGTCAAGGTGGGAACCACCGTCCCGAAGGACGAGATCCTGGCCGGCTACCTGAACTCCGCCTACTACGGCCGCGGGGCCTACGGCATCCAGGCGGCCGCCCGCGCGTACTTCAACAAGGAGGCCGTGAAGCTGAACCCGGGCGAGTGCGCCTTCCTTGCGGCGATGCTCAAGGGCGCCACGTACTACGACCCGGCGGGCGCGACGTCGCTGGACCCGGCCGCCACTCCTGAGGCCAACAGCAGGCGGGCCCTGCTGCAGATGCAGGACACCCTCGACAAGATGGTCCAGTACGGGCATCTGGAGCAGTCGGTGCGGGCCCAGTACACCAAGCTCCCCACCGTCCAGAACCCACGGTCCAACACCCGGCTCAGCGGTCAGATCGGCTATCTCGTCGACCTGGCCAACAGCTACCTGGTCACTCATAGCGACGAGACCCACATCACCGCGAACAAGCTGCAGCAGGGCGGACTCTCCATCCACACGACCTTCGACAGGAAGAAGGTCAACGAACTCGAGGCCGCGGTACAGAAGGTCCAGAAGGCGAACATCGATCCCAAGAAGCGTCCGAAGACGGATACCCACGTCCAGTTCGGCGGCGCTTCCGTGGACCCGGCGACGGGTGCCATCAAGGCCATCTACGGAGGTGCGGACGCGACCAAGCACTTCACCAACAACGCCGACTCGACCGGCGCCCAGGTGGGGTCGACGTTCAAGCCGTTCGTGCTGGCAGCCGCGATGCAGTGGGGTGTGCGGAATCCCGACGGACCGCCGGAGCAGGCGCAGGACGAGCGCACCATCGCTTCCCCGAAGAGCCTGTACAGCGGCAAGAACAGGCTCAAGATCAGGGATTACGACGGGACGATCTGGAAGAACGAGAAGGGGGAGGAGTGGCTGCAGGCGAACGACGGCGAGAAGTCGGAGGGAAGCCCGCCCAACTACAGGATCGACCTGCGTGAGGCGATGCAGTTCTCGGTGAACTCCGCCTATGTGCAACTCGGCATGGACGTCGGTCTGGACAAGGTCAAGCAGGCCGCCCTGGACGCGGGCATCCTGAAGAGCAGTCTGACAGGCACCAGCTTCCCGTCGTTCTCGATCGGTATTTCCGACCCCAGCGCGATCCGTATGGCCAGCGCGTACTCCACCTTCGCCGCCAGGGGCAAGCAGAACGACCCGTTCTCGGTGGAGATGGTCAGCAGCAAGGACGGGACGGTCTTCCAGCACAGCAGCAGGACCAAGGAGGCGTTCACTGCGAAGGTGGCCGACAACGTGACCGACGTCCTGAAGACCGTGGTGGACAAGGGCACCGGTACCACGGCGAAGCTGCCCGGCCGCGACGTGGCGGGCAAGACCGGAACCACCGACGGCAACAAGTCCGCGTGGTTCGTCGGCTACACCCCGCAGTTGTCGACCGCGATCAGCATGTACCGCATGGACGACGACGAGAAGAGCAAGTCGCGCACCTTCCTGGAGATGTACGGAACAGGTGGCCAAAAGACCATCCATGGCGCTTCGTTCCCGGCCGAGATCTGGCACGACTACATGAGCGAGGCGCTCAAGGGCGAGCCCTCAGAGCCCTTCCCGACGCCCGAGCCCGTGGGTGAGATCATCAACGACACCCCGAGCCCGAGCGTGACGCCCACGCCCACCCAGACGGTGACGGACACCCCGACGTCGACGCCGTCGCCGACGCTGACCGTTCCCTCCACGCCGACGCCGAGCTTCACCTGCGGCAACTTCGGCTGGAACTGCAACACCAACGGCGGCACCAGCAACGGGGGTACCACCGGCGGCAGCACAGGCGGAGTGACCACGTCGCCGTCGCCCACCCTCAGCAGCGGAAACTCACGCGGCAATGGCAACGGCGGCCTCTTCGGAGGCCCGTACGGCTGATCGTCACTGGCTGTGTTTCACGTGAAACGCTCCGTTTCACGTGAAACACCGATCGAAGAGGGGCCGTCACACCCATGGGTGTGACGGCCCCTCGACGCAGAAGAACAGCCCCTGACCGGACCCGCCGGTCGGGGGCTGTTCTCCGTTACCGCAACCGTGCGGGGTGTGAACCTTCCTCACCCTCCGGGACATCCGGCCGTCGCCCCGCTCCAGCAGTGTGACGAGGCCAGGTTGTCGAAGCTCCCGCTGAAGTTCGTCGAGGCGCCGGCCGGCAGCCCCCAGCTGTCACCGGCCCAGTTGTTGTACTGGTACAGCCACAGGTTGTTGTTGGGATCCTTGTTCTTGGCGGAACTCACCGTGTTGTCGATGGCCACCGAGGTCCCGTAGTACGTACCGGTGTACGACGTCTTGCTGTAAAGCGTGTCGTATATGCCGCCGGTGTAGTCCTGGTACCGGTACAGGCAGGCCTCGTCGTAGTCGCAGGAGCCGTCGTAGCTGGCGGCCTGCGCGGAGGTCATCGCGCCCAGGAAGGCCGTGGCCGCAGCGGTCATCACCGCTATCGCGAGGGCGCCACGTCGTTTCTTCACACTGTACCTTTCTTCTGCATTCATCCGGATTCGCCGCCGGAAACAGGCAGTGACATGCTTTGTGGCGGCCGCCGAGAGTATGTGATCAAGATCGATGCCAAGTCAACACCGCATGTCATCAACTGATCTGACTCATAAGGTGTTTGACGGTGCGTCGAGTCATGCGCTCTCTCAAGGGAAAAGGTCATAAAGTGCAAAAGAGGAAAACCCGGGGTGTTTCTTCATCGTCGGTTCCTGGTGGCAAGAGGTTGCCGGCATACTCCGGGGCTGGAGCACGTCGCGTCGCCACCCTCGCGGCAGGCGTCACGCTTCTCGCCACGGCGTGCACCGGTCAGCAGGCACCGCAGGCCAAGCGGGACAACGGTGCGCAGCCTTCCGTCAGTTCCTTTGCCCACGCGCCCAAGGGCTACCCCCTGAGCGCGTTCATGACCGACATCGAAGAACGCCAGACGGTGGATCGCGCCATCAGTGTTCTGGTAAATCGCTGTATGAAAAAATTTGATCTGAGCTGGCCGGAATACGAGCCGTCACCGGGAAACATACCGGAGAACGCCCGGAAGTACGGGGTGACGGATCTGGAGTCGGTTCACGTCTACGGTTACAAGCCACCGCTTCCGGACGGAGTCAGCAAGCAGGAGGCCATCTCCTTCAGGAAGAGGTACGAGGCGAAGCAGAAGGCGGTCACCCCTGCCATGGAGGGGGTGTACAGCGGGAGAGGAGGCTCCGCTCGGCTACCGCTCGGTGTACCCGAAGGAGGCTGCAGCGGAGAAGCCCGGCGCCAGGCGATGGCCGACTCGGTCAACGAAGACATGATGACCGTGCAGACCCTGTTCTGGCAGGCATCCGCATCCACCAGCAAGGATCCCAGGACCAAGGAACTGAACCGCCGGTGGAGCGCCTGCATGAAGAGATCGGGGATGACCTACCCCGATCCGCTCGCGGCTGTGGATGACCCGGCATGGCGGAAGGCGAAGACAGCCAGAGAAGGGCCGTCCCCGTACTTCCCCGCACCCTCGGAAAAGGAAATCAGAACGGCTGAGGCCGATGTGAGGTGCAAGAACGAGACGGACTACATCAAGAAGCGGTCGGACATAGAGGTCCAGTATCAGCGCGCGCTCATCAAGAGAAATGAGAAAAAGCTTGCTGCAGTGAAAGTGCGCAAGCAGCAGGTGATGCGCAAGCTCTATTCGATCACAGGCGGACCGGGGGCGGCAGCGAAATAGGCGCCGAGGCGGCCCTGTACCGCCGTACCAGCACCAGGGATCTCCTGCGCGGTGTCCTGGCAGGTCGTCCACCGGGGCGAGGAACCGGCCGGATGCCCGGTGGTACCGGCCGGATGCCTGGTGGTGTGGGAGGAGCGGACGAACCGGTCCTTCCCTTCCCGGTGTCCTCGGTCTGTACGGCAGGATGGCCTTCATGCCCAGTGCAGAGACGACGCGAGCCAGTGTGCACGAGCCGGACACGGTGCGGCCGACCAAGGAGGACGAGGTCGCCGCGGCCGGCAGTGAGCTGATCGGGGGGCCCATCGGACGACGCGCACTGCTCGGGACGTCCTGGTGGACACCCGTGCGGGTCGTGGCGCTCGTCGCGATCGGCATGTTCGCCCTCGGCATGGTCCAGAAGCTGCCCTGCTACGACAGCGGCTGGTTCTTCGGCGCCAGTTCGCAGTACACACATGCCTGCTACTCGGACATCCCCCACCTCTACCAGGGGCGCGGCTTCGCCGACGGTCTCGTGCCCTACTTCGACAAGCTCCCGGGCGACATGGACTACCTGGAGTACCCGGTCCTCACCGGTGTCTTCATGGAGGTCGCGTCGTGGCTCACCCCGGGCGGCGGGGAACTCCAGTCCCGTGAGCAGACCTACTGGATGGTCAACGCCGGGATGCTGATGGTGTGCGCCGCCGTCATCGCCGTGTGCGCCGCCCGCATCCACCGCCGACGCCCCTGGGACGGCCTCCTGGTCGCCCTCGCGCCCGCCTTCGCACTGACGGCCACCATCAACTGGGACCTGCTCGCCGTGGCCCTGCTGGCCGCCGCGATGCTGATGTGGTCGCGCGGCAACGCCCTCGCCTTCGGCCTGCTGGTCGGGCTCGCCACGGCCGCCAAGTTCTATCCGTTCCTGGTGCTCGGACCGCTCTTCGTGCTGTGCTGGCGGGCGGGCAAGTGGCGCGAGTTCTCGACCGCGGCCCTGGCCGCCGCGGGCGCGTGGCTCGTGGTCAATCTGCCCGTCATGGTCCTCGCCCCCGAGGGATGGGCCAAGTTCTACAGCTTCAGCCGGGAGCGCGGGGTCGACTTCGGGTCGGTGTTCCTGTTCGTCTCGCGCTGGTTCGACGTACAGATCACCCCGGACACGGCCAACACCTGGGCGATGATCATGATGCTCTTCGTCTGCCTGGGCATCGTCGCGATGACGCTGACGGCTCCGCGCCGGCCGCGCTTCGCTCAGCTCGCCTTTCTGATCGTCGCCGCGTTCATCCTCACCAACAAGGTCTACTCGCCGCAGTACGTGCTGTGGCTGGTCCCCCTCGCCGCACTGGCCCGGCCGCGCTGGCGGGACTTCCTGATCTGGCAGGCATGCGAGGTGGCGTACTTCCTGGGGATCTGGATGTACCTCGCGTACACGACCAGCGGAGACGCCCACAAGGGTCTGCCGACGGACGGGTACCAGCTGGCCATCGCCGTGCACCTGCTCGGGACGCTCTACCTGTGCGCCGTCGTCGTACGCGACATCATCATGCCGGAACGGGACGTGGTGCGCCGGGCCGGCGACGACGACCCGGCGGGCGGCGTACTGGACGGCGCCCCGGACGTCTTCGTGCTGGGCGCCGCAGCGCATCCGCCGCGGCACGCGGCGCCCGCTGTGGAGGGCCCGTATGTCAACTGGGGCGGACCCTCCAGCGGAACGCGCCAGTCCGCCACCAACGAGTGAAGCAGCGCAAAGTTCGCACCGCTGAGCCTCAGGTGCACCGGCGGGCAACAGAGCGACTCGGTCTCACTGCGTCATCGAGGACGGACTTGCTTGAAGCGGGTCTGCGCCCTACCGGTCCACAAGCCGGTCGAACTGCGTCGTCGTATGCCGCAGATGGGCCACCAGCTCGTCACCGACCTTGGGCTCCGTCGCGTCCGCGGGGATGAACAGGATCGAGACCTGCATGTGCGGGGGCTCGGCGAACCAGCGCTGCTTTCCCGACCAGACGAACGGGGACAGGTTCCGGTTCACCGTCGCGAGGCCGGCCCGGGCGACGCCCTTGGCGCGGGGCATGACGCCGTGCAGGGCCTTGGGGGCCTCCAGACCCACCCCGTGCGACGTTCCGCCCGCCACGACGACCAGGAAGCCGTCGGAGGCCGCCTTCTGCTGCCGGTAGCCGAACCGGTCGCCCTTGGACACGCGCGTGACGTCCAGGACGGCTCCGCGGTACTCGGTCGCCTCATGGTCCCCCAGCCACAGCCGGGTGCCGATACGGGCCCGGAAGCGGGTCTGCGGGAACTGCTGTTGCAGCCGCGCCAGCTCCTCCGCCTTGAGATGGCTGACGAACATCGTGTGCAGCGGCAGCCGTGCCGCACGCAACCGGTCCATCCAGCCGATGACCTCCTCGACGGCGTCCGAGCCGTCGGTGCGGTCCAGCGGCAGATGGATGGCGAAGCCCTCCAGACGGACGTTCTCTATGGCGGCGTGCAGCTGGGGCAGGTCCTGCTCGCTCACGCCGTGCCGCTTCATCGAGGACATCACCTCGATGACCACACGGGCGCCCACGAGCCCGTACACGCCGTCCACGGACGACACCGAGCGGATGACGCGGTCGGGCAGCGGCACGGGCTCCTCGCCCCTCCGGAACGGGGTCAGCACCAGCAGGTCACCGCCGAACCAGTCCTTGATCCGGGCCGCCTCGTACGTCGTGCCCACGGCGAGGATGTCCGCGCCCAGGCGCGTGGCCTCTTCCGCCAGCCGCTCGTGGCCGAAGCCGTAGCCGTTGCCCTTGCAGACGGGGACGAGCCCCGGGAACTGCTCCTGCACGTGCTTGTGGTGTGCCCGCCAGCGCGCGGTGTCGACGTAGAGCGTGAGCGCCATGGCCGGTCCCGGAACCTTTCTCGTGGCTGCGGTGTGTCAGGGTCTGAAAGGGAATTGTGACGGATCCGCACGGCCGGCGGGGCCCGATGCCCGGCAGCCGAGCAACCCCGGCACGGCTCCGGCAGGTCAGCGGCGCGACATATAGATGTCGAGCGCCTTGTGGAGGAGCTTGTTG
Organism: Streptomyces sp. PSU-S4-23; assembly: GCF_055632315.1. Lineage (NCBI taxonomy): Bacteria > Bacillati > Actinomycetota > Actinomycetes > Kitasatosporales > Streptomycetaceae > Streptomyces > Streptomyces sp. PSU-S4-23. The sequence goes on from NZ_JBVMUU010000002.1 coordinate 4,395,605, forward strand.
AGCGGGAAATCCCACTCGCCGAGGTACTCGGCGGCCTGCCCGCCCGTGCCCACCTTGAACTGGATCAGACCGAACAGGTGATCCGTCTCGTCCAGCGAGTCGGAGATGCCGCGCAGGTCGTAGACGGTGGCGCCGAGCGCGTAGGCGTCGCGCAGCATCCGCCACTGCATCGCGTTCGAGGGCCGGACCTCGCGCCCGACGTTGTCGGAGGCGCCGTAGGAATACCAGACGTGCCCGCCGACGACCAGCATCGTCGCCGCGGACAGATTCATCCCGTTGTGGCGGGCGAAGTAGAGCCGCATGCGGTTGGGGTCCTCGGTGTTGAGGGCCGTCCACATGCGCTGGAAGTACGACAGCGGGCGGGGCCGGAAGTGGTCGCGCACAGCGGTGATCTCGTACAGCCGCTGCCACTCCTCGAGATCCTGGTAGCCGCCCTGGACGACCTCGACGCCCGCCTTCTCGGCCTTCTTGATGTTGCGGCGCCACAGCTGGTTGAAGTTCTTGTGGACCTCTTCCAGAGAACGGTTGGCGAGCGGCACCTGGAAGACGTACCGGGGCTGCACGTCGCCGAAGCCGGCGCCGCCGTCCTCACCCTGCTGCCAGCCCATCCGGCGCAGCTTGTCGGCCACCTCGAAGGCACGCGGCTCTATGAAGTCCGCCTCGATGTCACGCAGACGCTTCACATCCGGGTTCTGGATGCCCTGCTTGATCGAGTTGGCCTCCCAGCGCCGGATGATCACCGGCGGGCCCATCTTCACGGAGAAGGCACCCTGCTGCTTCAGATGCGCGAGCATCGGCCGGATCCACTCGTCCAGATTCGGCGCGAACCAGTTGATGACCGGGCCCTCGGGCAGGTACGCGAGATACCGCTTGATCTTGGGCAGCTGGCGGTACAGCACCAGTCCGACACCGACGAGCTCGCCGTTCCTGTCGAACCAGCCGAGGTTCTCGGAGCGCCACTCCGCCTTGACGTCCGCCCAGGCCGGAACCTGCATGTGGCTCGCCGACGGCAGACTCTGGATGTACGCCAGATGCTGCTCGCGGCTGATCGTCCTCAGGGTCAGGCTCATTCGGGGCGCTCCTCGGGCTGGTGTGTCCCCATGGGTACAGGGGCTCCGGCTCTCGCGCCGAAGCCTACTGCGCCCTGTGAGCGCCCCGTCTGGCCGTGTGGAACCTTTGTGCGTCGAACCGCCGGACGATCCGCGACCGTCCGGCGGCCCGAGGGTCAGCCTCCGACGACTCCGCCGAACAGGCCGCCGTGCGCCATGCCGAGGAAGAAGCCGATGGCGGCGGCACCGAGCCCCAGGATCAGTCCGAAGCGCTCGCGGGTCGTCACGGAGATGAACTGCCCGTATGCGCCGGTGATGATCCCCACCAGGCCGGTCCAGGAGCTGATGAGATGCAGGTTGTGGAACATCGCCGTGACCAGGGCCGTGATCCCGAGGACCAGGGTCACCCCGAGCAGGGTGTCCTGGACGGGGTGCGGCTTGCCGTCCGTGGCGAAGAGGGAACCGGTGGTGCTGGGTCGCAATACCTGTGCCATGGGGCACCTCCTGCGGAAGTCGGCGCTTCGTAGCGCCATACACACCCGATGTGTACAGATTGACGGTCCTCGGGCCCGGATTTCAACCGGAAGTCGTGTGCGGGTACTCTGTACCGTCTGCACCGGTGTCTGTCCAGGCCGAACCCGGGGAAACCGCCGAGCGGCCCCCGATTGTCAGTGGCGGCCGATACCGTTGCGTACGCATCACAACCCTCCTGCCACGGAACGACCGTGGCCGCTGAGTCCAAAGGAGGTGGGTTCCACATGCGTCACTACGAGGTGATGGTCATCCTCGACCCCGATCTCGAGGAGCGCGCTGTCTCCCCGCTGATCGAGAACTTCCTTTCCGTCGTCCGTGACGGTGGCGGAAAGGTCGAGAAGGTCGACACCTGGGGCCGTCGTCGTCTCGCGTACGAGATCAAGAAGAAGCCCGAGGGCATCTACTCGGTCATCGACCTGCAGGCCCAGCCTGCGGTCGTCAAGGAGCTCGACCGCCAGATGAACCTGAACGAGTCGGTCCTCCGGACCAAGGTCCTCCGCCCCGAGACCCACTGAGCGCCCACGCTCAGCCGGTCCCGGGATTCGAGTAGCAGCACAAGCAGCCAGCAGCAAACCCGCCGAGAGGTTCCCCCATGGCAGGCGAGACCGTCATCACGGTCGTCGGCAATCTTGTCGACGACCCCGAGCTGCGCTTCACCCCGTCCGGTGCGGCGGTCGCGAAGTTCCGCGTCGCGTCCACACCCCGCACCTTCGACCGCCAGACGAACGAGTGGAAGGACGGCGAGAGCCTGTTCCTGACTTGCTCGGTCTGGCGCCAGGCGGCGGAGAACGTCGCCGAGTCGCTCCAGCGAGGCATGCGCGTCATCGTGCAGGGCCGGCTGAAGCAGCGGTCCTACGAGGACCGCGAGGGCGTCAAGCGCACGGTCTACGAGCTCGACGTCGACGAGGTCGGAGCGAGCCTGCGCAATGCCACGGCCAAGGTCACCAAGACCAGCGGCCGCGGCGGCCAGGGCGGTTACGGCGGCGGCGGTGGCGGCCAGGGTGGCGGCGGCTGGGGCGGCGGCCCCGGCGGCGGCCAGCAGGGCGGCGCTCCGGCCGACGACCCGTGGGCGACCGGCGCTCCGGCCGGCGGCCAGGGTGGCGGTGGCGGCTGGGGCGGCGGCTCCGGCGGCTCAGGCGGCGGCTACTCGGACGAGCCCCCCTTCTAGACCGTCGGGCCGGGCCCCCGGGGCCGGGCCGGGTCGAGGGCGGGGCAAACCCCAACTTCTTGATCACACAGGAGAAACACCATGGCGAAGCCGCCTGTGCGCAAGCCGAAGAAGAAGGTCTGCGCTTTCTGCAAGGACAAGGTCACGTACGTGGACTACAAGGACACGAACATGCTGCGGAAGTTCATTTCCGACCGCGGCAAGATCCGTGCCCGTCGCGTGACCGGCAACTGCACGCAGCACCAGCGTGACGTCGCCACGGCCGTCAAGAACAGCCGTGAGATGGCGCTGCTGCCCTACACCTCCACCGCGCGCTAAGGGAAGGGTGACCGACTCATGAAGATCATCCTCACCCACGAGGTCTCCGGCCTCGGTGCCGCGGGCGACGTCGTCGAGGTCAAGGACGGTTACGCTCGCAACTACCTCATCCCGCGGAAGTTCGCGATCCGCTGGACCAAGGGTGGCGAGAAGGACGTCGAGCAGATCCGTCGTGCTCGCAAGATCCACGAGATCCAGACCATCGAGCAGGCCAACCAGATCAAGGCCCAGCTCGAAGGTGTGAAGGTCCGGCTGGCGGTCCGCTCCGGCGACTCCGGCCGTCTCTTCGGTTCCGTCACCCCCGCGGACATCGCCTCGGCGATCAAGGCGTCGGGCGGCCCCGAGGTCGACAAGCGCCGCATCGAGCTGGGCACGCCGATCAAGACGCTGGGCTCTCACGAGACGTCCGTGCGTCTGCACCCCGAGGTGGCCGCCAAGGTCAGCATCGAGGTCGTCGCGGCGTAAGCGCAGCACTCGCTGAAGCGACGGTGGGGCCGCACCCTTCGGGGCGCGGCCCCCTGCGTTGGTGGTGTTTCACGTGAAACACCGTGATACGGCGGCCTTCGGTCAGCGCGTCGCGCCCGTCACGATCCACTGCCCCGAACGGGAGCGCAGCCACAGCGTGAGCATCCGCACGACCATCATCAGGATCATCGCCCCCCACAGGGCCACGAGCCCGCCGCCAAGGACCGGAACGAGCAACGCCGCAGGGGCGAAGACGGCCAGGGTGAGCAGCATCGCCCAGGCGAGGTACCGTCCGTCCCCCGCCCCCATCAGCACCCCGTCCAGGACGAAGACGACCCCGCACACGGGCTGTGTGACGACTACGAGCACCAGAACGGGCAGGGCCGCGTCATGGACGGCCGGGTCGCTGGTGAACAGGGGCAGGACGAGCGGACGGGCGGCGAGCACCAGCAGTCCGAGCCCGATCCCGGTGCCGACACCCCACTGGACCATGCGGCGGCATGCGTCACGGGCCCCCTGGGCGTCGTTCGCGCCGAGATGGCGTCCGATGACGGCCTGCCCGGCGATGGCGATGGCGTCCAGGGCGAAGGCGAGCAGGTTCCACAGGGACAGGACGATCTGGTGTGCGGCGATGTCCACGTCACCGAGCCGGGCGGCCACGGCGGTGGCGATCACCAGGATCGCCCGCAGCGAGAGCGTGCGGACCAGCAGGGGGACTCCGGCCCGGGCACAGGCACGGATGCCGGTCGCGTCGGGCCGGAGCGAGGCGCCGTGCCGGCGGGCGCCCCGGACGACCACGGTGAGGTACACGGTGGCCATGCCGCACTGGGCGATGACGGTTCCCCAGGCGGAGCCGGCGATACCCAGACCGGCGCCGTAGACCAGGCCGGCGTTGAGGACGGCGTTCGCGACGAAGCCCGCGACGGCGACGTACAGCGGTGTCCTCGTGTTCTGCAGTCCCCGCAGGATCCCCGTCGCCGCCAGCACGATGAGCATCGCGGGGATGCCGAGCGCGGAGATCCGCAGGTAGGCCGTCGCATGCGGGGCGGCGGTCCCCGAGGCGCCGAAGAGGTCCACGACGGCGGGGGCCGAGAACAGGACGACGGCGGTGACCGCCACTCCGAGCAGGAGTGCCAGCCAGATGCCGTCCATGCCCTGGCGGATGGCGGCCCGCAGATCGCCCGCGCCCACGCGGCGGGCGACCGCGGCCGTGGTGGCGTAGGCGAGGAAGACGAAGACACTCACCGCCGTGGTGAGGAGGGCCGAGGCGACGCCGAGGCCGGCCAGCTGGGCGGTGCCGAGATGGCCGACGATCGCACTGTCGGCCATCACGAAGAGGGGCTCTGAGACGAGTGCGCCGAAGGCCGGAAGGGCCAGAGCGACGATCTCCCGGTCTGACCGGCGTCGGCTGGCGCGGGGTGGCGCGGGAGCCTGTGTCATGGCCACCAATCTAACCGTCCACAGGTAAGAGACGCAATCGGCTAGTGGTCCTTACAGTAAATCTGGGATGCCGTGGCGCTGTGTACCGTTCGTGAGGATCTTGATCCGACCGGGAAAGTTTTTCTTCTGCACAACCGGTGGACGGGAAATCCCCAGGTCAGAGGCGCTCTGGTGTGACGGCTGCGGGCTTGTTCACAGCGCTGTCCACCGTGTCGTACACAGGTTTTGCGGAGTTCTCCACAGCCTGGGGCTCGTCATCCACATGCCCTGTGGATAACCAGATTGGCTGACGGTGCCGGCGGGCCTAACGTGGTCCGGCGCCCGCTTCCCATCCGTCCTCGGAAACGCGCTCGTTCGACGCGTCTGAACCGGAGCTGGGCTTCTCGCTTTGTCAGTGTCGTGTCCTAGAACTGGGGTGCACGGCGAGGTCCGCTCGGCGGACGGGAGGAGGCGGCCCGGTGACCATTTCCGAGCCCTTGGACGATCCGTGGGCCGACAGCGGACCCAGCGATCGTGTGCCCGCCTCCCGCCGCCGCGACGACGGCCGGGGCCGCGACGAGCAGCATGACCGGGGACGCGACAGCGGTACGTGGGAGGGGGCAGGAGCCTCGTTCGAGCGTGTCCCGCCTCAGGACCTCGATGCCGAGCAGTCCGTCCTCGGCGGCATGCTCCTGTCCAAGGACGCGATCGCCGACGTCGTCGAGGTCCTCAAGGGCCACGACTTCTACCGGCCCGCGCACGAGACGATCTACCAGGCGATCCTCGACCTGTATGCGAAGGGCGAGCCGGCCGACCCGATCACGGTCGCCGCCGAGCTGACCAAGCGCGGCGAGATCACCAAGGTGGGCGGCGCCCCCTATCTGCACACGCTGGTCCAGACGGTGCCGACCGCGGCGAACGCCGAGTACTACGCGCAGATCGTGCACGAGCGCGCGGTGCTGCGCCGTCTGGTCGAGGCGGGCACGCGCATCACACAGATGGGGTACGCGGCAGACGGCGACATCGACGAGATCGTCAACAGTGCCCAGGCGGAGATCTTCGCGGTCACCGAGCAGCGCACGGCCGAGGACTATCTGCCTCTCAGCGAGATCATGGAGGGCGCGCTCGACGAGATCGAGGCGATCGGCTCACGGTCCGGGGAGATGACGGGTGTCCCGACCGGTTTCACCGATCTGGATCAGCTCACCAACGGTCTGCACCCGGGCCAGATGATCATCATCGCCGCTCGTCCTGCCATGGGTAAGTCGACGCTGGCCCTGGACTTCGCGCGCGCCGCGTCCATCAAGCACAACCTGCCGAGCGTCATCTTCTCGCTGGAGATGGGGCGCAACGAGATCGCGATGCGTCTGCTGTCCGCGGAGGCCCGTGTGGCCCTGCACCACATGCGGTCCGGCACGATGACGGACGAGGACTGGACCCGGCTTGCGCGGCGCATGCCGGACGTCTCGGCCGCGCCGCTCTACATCGACGATTCGCCGAACCTGTCGATGATGGAGATCCGGGCCAAGTGCCGTCGCCTCAAGCAGCGCAACGACCTGAAGCTGGTTGTGATCGACTATCTGCAGCTGATGCAGTCCGGCTCCAAGCGGTCGGAGAGCCGGCAGCAGGAGGTCTCTGAGATGTCCCGGAACCTGAAGCTGCTGGCCAAGGAGCTGGAGCTGCCGGTGATCGCGCTTTCGCAGCTCAACCGAGGTCCCGAGCAGCGCACCGACAAGAAGCCCATGGTGTCCGATCTGCGTGAGTCGGGCTCGATCGAGCAGGACGCCGACATGGTGATCCTGCTGCACCGTGAGGACGCGTACGAGAAGGAGTCGCCGCGCGCGGGCGAGGCGGACATCATCGTCGGCAAGCACCGCAACGGTCCGACGGCGACGATCACGGTGGCCTTCCAGGGTCACTACTCGCGCTTTGTGGACATGGCGCAGACCTGAGGCGGCCGTGTCCGAGTCCGGCGACCCGGGGCAAAAGCGCTCGACGCGGGGTGCCGGGCCGAGTGGACTGGTGTGATGACGTCATTCCAGGATGAGCTTCTGCCCGCCACCCGCAGGGCCCTGTTGCACCGTATCGCCGTCGCTCAGGCGAAGGGGCGGGCGCCGTCGCTGGTGGCTGCGGTCGTACGGGACGGGCGGACGGTGTGGCATGGTTCGCGAACCTCTGTGGAGGGTCACGCCCCGGACGAGAGCGTCCAGTACCGCATCGGGTCGATCACCAAGACCTTCACGGCGGTGCTGGTGCTGCGGCTGCGGGACGAGGGTGTCGTGGATCTCGGTGACCCGCTGGAGAAGCACCTGCCCGGTACCGGTGTGGGGGAGGCCACCATCGCCGAACTGCTCGCGCACACCGGTGGTCTGGCGGCTGAGTCGCCCGCGCCCTGGTGGGAGCGTACGCCTGGCTCGCTGCGCCCCCGGCTTGGGGATGTGCTGGGTGAGCGGCCGCTGCGTCACCCGGTGGGGCGCAGGTTTCACTACTCCAACCCCGGTTACGCGCTTCTGGGTGCGCTGGTGGAGGAGGCGCGTGGTGCCTCGTGGGAGGAGGTGCTGCGGCATGAGGTCCTGGAGCCGCTGGGGCTGCAGCGGACGAGTTGCCGGCCGCAGGCACCGCACGCGGGTGGCTGGGCGGTGCATCCGTGGGCGGACGTGATGCTTCCGGAGCCTGCGGAGGATCTCGGGCGGATGGCGTCAGCCGGTCAGCTCTGGTCGACGACGGGTGACTTGGCGCGTTTCGCTGTCTTTCTGGCGCGGGGCGACGAGCGGGTGCTGAGTGCGGAGTCCGTTGCGGAGATGCGGATGCCTGCGGCGCCCGCCGAGGCGGCGGATGTGGTGGACGGTTCTGCGTACGGTCTCGGGCTGCAGCTCGAGCGCCGGGACGGGCGTCTCCTTGCCGGGCACTCCGGCTCTCTGCCGGGCTTCCTGGCAGGTCTTGCTCTGAGTGTCGAGGACGATGTGGCGGCCGTCGTGCTGGCGAACTGCACCTCGGGGCCCTCGACCTTCACCGTCGCAGCCGATCTCATCGGTGTCGTGGCCGAGGCGGAACCCCGGATCCCTGAGCCGTGGCGGCCGCTGCCCGATGTGGACCGGTCGGTTCTGGAATTGGCGGGCCAGTGGTACTGGGGTACGCAGGGCTTTGTTCTGCGGTTGACGGCCGACGGCGGTGTCTCACTGGACCCGATGTCGGGTGTGGGCCGCCGGTCGCGTCTGCGGTCCAATGGCGATGGCACCTGGACGGGGCTCGACGGCTACTACGCGGGGGAGTTACTGAAGGCCGTACGGCGGCCGGACGGGTCTGTGAGTCATCTGGACCTCGGCTCGTTCGTGTTCACGCGGCAGCCGTATGACGAGGGGGCTCCCGTGCCCGGTGGTGTGGATCCTGAGGGGTGGAGCGGGATCCGATAGGGGATGCGGTCGTGGGAAGGGGCGTGTTTCACGTGGAACACGCCCCTTCGTCCCGCGCCCCTTCGTCCTGGTCTCAGAGGGGCAGTTTGAAGCCCACGTGCGATGCCTGGAAGCCCAGGCGCTCATAGAAGCGGTGGGCGTCGGTACGGGTGGCGTCGGAGGTGAGCTGGACCAGCTGGCAGCCGTGGCGTCGGGATGTGTCGATCGCCCACTCGATGAGTTCTGTGCCGAGGCCGCCGCCGCGCTCGTCGGCGTGGATGCGTACGGCTTCGATGAGCGAGCGGGTCGCGCCGGTGCGGGACAGCCCTGGGATGATCGTGAGTTGGAGGGTGCCGACGACACGGCCGTCGCGCTCGGCGACCACGAGGTGCTGGTTCGGATCGTCGTGCAACTTCTCCAGCGCGCTCAGGTACGGCGCCAGGTCATCGGGTGACTCGCGCTGAGCGCCGAGGGGGTCGTCGGCGAGCATGGCGACGATGGCCGGGATGTCGTCGGCGACAGCGGGGCGTATGTCGAAATCTCCCATGACGGCACCTTAAGCGGGGTGTGCCGCCGTTGTGCGAACTGGGAGCGAGCGGTGCTCAGGCGGGCACGCTCAAGGATTCGACCACGCGTACCAGCGGTGCCAGTTCGGGGTTCTTCGCCGCCTCGTCGAGTGCCTCCCGCAAGGCGGCGTCATGGGTGGGACGGGCCTCCTCCAGGATCCTGAGGCCGGCGTCGGTGACGTTGGTGTAGATGCCGCGACGGTCGGTGGGGCAGAGGTAGCGCGCAAGAAGGCCGCGGTCCTCGAGCCGGGTGACCAGCCGGGTGGTGGCGCTCTGGCTGAGGACCACGGCGTCGGCGACCTGCTTCATCTGGAGATGTCCGCCGTCGCCGTCGTGCTGTCGGCTGAGTACGTCGAGCAGCGAGTACTCCCGCACGCTCAGGCTGTGTCCGGCCTGCAGCGCGCGTTCGACATGGCTCTCGATCCTGCCGTGCAGCAGGGAGAGGGCGCACCAGCCCTGAGCGAGGGCGGTGAGTGAGGGGTCCGTCGCGGTCATGGCGTTCTCCTCCGTCCCGGAGCGGCTCGCCTCCAGGGTAGAGCACCGCCGCAATAGCCTTCGATTGCTTATATAGAGCGTGTGCAATTATTGTGGACGAGTGCAAAACGCTCATGCAATCCTTTGGGAAGGTGCACCCCATGCCTCTCGCGCTTCTGGCCCTGGCGATCGGGGCCTTCGGAATCGGAACCACCGAGTTCGTGATCATGGGTGTGCTGCCCCAGGTCGCGAACGACTTCGGGGTCTCCGTTCCCACCGCCGGGCTGCTCGTGACCGGATACGCCCTGGGCGTGATGGCCGGCGCGCCGATCATGACCGCGCTCGGCACCAAGATCTCCCGCAAGCGGATGCTGATGGTCCTGATGGGCCTGTTCGTCCTGGGCAATCTGCTTTCCGCGGTCGCCCCGGCCTTCGCGCTGATGCTGGCGGGCCGTGTGGTGGCCTCACTCGCCCACGGCGCGTTCTTCGGCATCGGCTCCGTGGTGGCCGCCGAGTTGGTCGCTCCTGAGAAGAAGGCCGGAGCCATCTCGATGATGTTCAGCGGTCTGACCGTCGCCAATGTCGTCGGTGTCCCCCTCGGCACGCTCGTCGGGCAGTCCGCCGGATGGCGCGTCACTTTCGCGCTTGTCGCCGCGCTCGGCGTGCTCGGGCTGTTCGGCGTTGCGCGACTGGTGCCCGAGATGCCGCGGCCTCAGGGCGTTCACCTGCGGCACGAACTGGCCGCCTTCAGGAACGTCCAGGTACTGCTCGCGATGGCGATGACCGTTCTCGGTTTCGGTGGAGTGTTCGCGGCCATCACCTACATCGCGCCGATGATGACCCACGTCGCCGGCTTCGCCGACGGCTCGGTCACCTGGCTGCTCGTCCTCTTCGGCCTCGGCATGGTCGGCGGCAACCTCATCGGCGGCCGGTACGCGGACCGCGCCCTGATGCCGATGCTGTACGCCTCGCTGGGCGGCCTCGCCCTGGTGCTCGCGCTGTTCACCGTGACCGCGCACCACAAGGTGCTCGCCGCGCTCACCATCGCCCTGATCGGTGCCCTCGGGTTCGCGACGGTGCCTCCGTTGCAGAAGCGGGTGCTGGACCACGCGCACGGTGCCCCGACCCTCGCCTCCGCCGCGAACATCGGTGCCTTCAACCTCGGCAACGCCCTGTCGGCGTGGCTCGGCGGGATCGTCATCGCGGCCGGTCTCGGCTACACCGCCCCCAACTGGGTCGGTGCCCTCCTCGCCGTGTCCGCCTTGCTGCTCGCGTTCCTCTCGGCCGCCCTCGAACGCCGTGAGCGGGCTTCCGGCACGGTCGTCGCAGGGGCGGCGGGCGCCGTGTCCGGCGAGCGGCCGGCCGCCGTCCGCCACTGAGCGGGGCCGCTGCTGAGGCCGCTGCTTGGGGCTGCCGCTTGAGGCCGCTGCTCCCTCTGCCCGGACCGTGTGCCCCCGGACGGCCGGGGCGCACGGGTGCGTCCGAGGCCTCAGCCCGCCGCCACCGTCAAGGGAGCGAAGCGCCGTCTCCAGTCGCCGGGCAGCTTCGGGAGACCGTGCGTCATGACCGCGTTGCAGCCGACGGAGGCGAGACCGCGCTCCTTCAGCCATGCCAGCAGGTCTGCGTGCCGCACATCGACGTCGGTGCGCAGTGGGCGGTCCGTGGCGGCGGCGAGGGAGGCGACGAGTGCCTTGGCCGTCTCCGGGTCGCGAGCGATGAGCGGGCCCACGACCTGTGTGTCCATGTTGGGCCAGGCGGCCGCGTACCCGGTGATGCGTCCGTTCTCCTCGGCGACCCGCACATGGTCGGCGAAGGCGGGCAGTCGCGTGATCATGTGTGTGCGGTCGACGCCGAAGACGTCGCCGTCGAGCCGGATCAGGGTGGTGAGGTCGTCGGCGGTGGCGGGCCGGGTGGCGACGGTGGACGGTCGTCCACCGGATGTGAAGTACCCGCGCACCATTTCGGAGCTGCCAGTGACCTTGAAGCCGAGTTCCTCGTAGAGGGGACGGCCGTTGGGGGTCGCGTACAGGGTGAGCGGGGAGGTTCCACACTCTGCCATCACATGCCGCATCAGCCGGCGGCCGACGCCCTGGCGGGCATGCCGCTCGGCAACGAGCACCATGCCGATGCCGCACAGATCCGGAGTGTGCCGGGAGCCGTACTCGGTCACGACGCAGGCGGTGACCAGACCGCTCTCGGGGTCGTCGATGCCGTATCCCTTCCCAGCGGTGAGGAGCAGGCCCCACTTGTGTTCCTCCCGGGGCCAGCCCCGGTCCTCGGACAGGTCGGCGCAGGCGGTGAGGTCCCGGGGTGTCAGTCGGCGGATGGGCAGAGCGGCGAGAGAAGACGTCGGCACGCAGGGCAGGCTGTCCGACCTCCACGGGCGGCGTCCACCGTTTTGTGGTTGAGGGACACGCTTTCAGCCAGGGTGTGCTGGTACATGCGGTACACGGCGGATGTTTCACGTGAAACGGCGCAGACCCAGCCTGCTGTGTCCCGAGACGACAGTGGAGAGGTCAACCCAGGTCAGGCGCGTGCATGGCCCGTACGCCCTCGATGTTGCCGTCGAGGTAGTGCCGCAGCGACAGCGGTACGAGATGGACGGACGCGATGCCGACACGGGTGAAGGGGACCCGCACGATCTCGTACTCGCCGGTGGGCTCTTCCACCTCGGGACCGTGCCGGAGTCGCTCGTCCATGGACTCCAGATGGCAGACGAAGAAGTGCTGGACCTTCACACCGGTCGCACCGCCGTCCTCGCCGATGTGCTCGACCGTGTCCACGAAGCAGGGCACCACGTCGGTGATCTTTGCGCCGAGTTCCTCGTGCACTTCCCGGTGGAGCGCGTCGACGACGGTCGGGTCCGACGGCTCCACCCCGCCACCCGGGGTGACCCAGTAGGGATCGACGCCGGGCTTGGTCCGCTTGATCAGGATGAGGTCTTCGCCATCGAGCAGGATGGCGCGGGCGGTGCGCTTGACCACGGGACGAACGGTCATGGGTGAAATGTGGCCCAGCCCGTTCCACGTGAAACATCCCGGACCCCACATAGAGCCGAACCCCGAGTGAACGCCGGATGACGCTGGACGATGCCGGACGGTGGAGGGCCCGTGCCGTCGTACGCACTGGTCGGAGACCCGTCCTGCGCCTGCTTGCCGCCGTGTTCTCCGCCGTCACTCCCCGTGGGCGATCAGTCCCAGTCCGCCGCCGACTGCAGCAGCCACTCGTGCGCCCGGGCGATGTGCGGCATGGCCAGCGTCCCGGTGCGGACCACGAGGAAGTACGTCCGCAGCGGGGGCACCGCCGGTTCGTGGAGGGCCACCACGTCGCCCCGTTCCAGTGCCATGGCGCAGAGGTAGCGCGGCAGTACGGCGAGTCCGGCACCGGTGGCGACACAGCCGAGGACGGCACGCAGATCGGGGACGATCACGGTGCCGGAGGCGGCCGGACGGGAGTCGAAGACGGAGGCCCAGTAGCGGGAGACGAACGGCAGCGACTCGTGCACCTCCGCCATCGGGAAGTTCTCCAGGGCGGGCGCACCCTTGCGGCGCAGCTTCCCGAGGCCGACGCGGGAAGCCAGGCGCGGGGCGGCGACCAGCACGTGCTCCTCGTCGCAGAGCGGGGTCGCCGTGAGCAGGGCGCCACGTGGCCGGGTCGTGGTGATGGCCAGATCGTGGTGTCCGGCGGCGAGTCCTTCCAGCGTCTCGTCGGCGTTGCCGAAGGAGGCGCGCAGGGCGAGTCCCGGTCCGTTGCCGCCGGTCAGCTGCGCGAGTGCGGGCAGGGCGCGTTCGGCGGTGAACTCCGGGGGGCCGGCGAGGTGGAGGGTGCGCACGGACGCGTGGTCGTCGAGACCGGTCTGGGCGATCTCCACGAGGGCGTCCAGGTGGGGTGCTGCCTTGTGCGCGAGTTCGTCGCCGATGGTCGTGGGGGTCACCCCGCGCGCCTGGCGCAGGAAGAGGGGACGGCCCAGTTGCCGTTCCAGGGTGCGGATCTGTGAGGTGACGGCCGGCTGGGAGAGGCCGAGGAGCGCGGCGGCGCGGGTGAAGGAGCCGGCCCGGTGCACGGTCACAAAGGTCCGCAGCAGGGCCAGATCCATGGTGCTCCCTTCCCTCCCCGCACCCCCGACCGCGCCAACTATAAATAAGTCGATAGGTCTCTGTCGCTAGCGTGATTGGACACTGACACAGAGTCAACTAGCCTAGTTCGCGCGGTTCTTCGCGCGCAGAACCGGGACGGTCCGAGCCACGAGGGGGGAGGCTCGGACCGTCCGCCGTCCGTAGCGGGGGCCACGAAGGCAGCGAGTCGCGGTCCGCGCCGTGCGCAGCCGGAGCACCGGCCGCCGCTCGGGACCTGGTCACCGCGCCGACGCGTCGAGGGCGTGCAGTACATCCGCCACCAGGTCCTCCGGGTCCTCGGCGCCCGCGGAGAAGCGGATGAAGCCTTCGGGCACCGCGTCACCGCCCCACCGTCCACGCCGCTCGGCGGTGGACCGTACGCCTCCGAAACTCGTCGCGCTGTCTACGAGGCGCAACGCGTCCAGAAAACCGTCGGCATGCGCGCGTGAGGGCAGACAGAACGACACCACGCATCCGAAGCGCCGCATCTGCTGCGCTGCGGTCTTGTGCGAGGGGTCGTCGGGAAGGCCGGGATGGCGCAGTCCCGTCACCTCCGGCCGGCCGCGCAGCGCCTCGGCGACCGCGAGGGCGTTGGCCGTCTGCCGGTCGGCGCGCAAGTGGAGCGTGGCCAGGGAGCGGTGCGCCAGCCATGCCTCCATGGGGCCCGGGATCGCGCCGGCGATCTTGCGCCAGCGCCGTACGGAGGCCATCAGGCCGGCGTCCCGGGACACCACGTATCCGAGCAGGAGGTCCCCGTGCCCGGTGAGCATCTTGGTGCCGCTGGCCACGGAGAAGTCGGCGCCCAGCTCCAAGGGGCGCTGGCCCAGCGGGGTCGCCAGCGTGTTGTCGACGGCGACGAGGGTGCCCTGTGCGTGCGCCGCGGCCACCAGCCGCGGCAGGTCGCAGACGTCGAGACCGGGGTTCGAAGGAGTCTCGACCCACAGCAGCCGTGCTCCGTCGAGGACGCCGAGCTGGGCGTCGCCGCCGGTCGGCGCGGTCCGTACCTCGATGCCGTACGCGGTCAGCTGCTCGCGTGCCAGGGACAGTGCCTGATACCCGTCGTCGGGCATCACCACGGCGTCGCCGGCGCGCAGCTGGGAGAAGAGAACGGCCGAGATCGCGGCCATGCCGGAGGCGAAAACGAGTGTCTCGGCGCCGTCTTCGCAGGGTGCCTCCAGCTCGCCGATGGCGCGCTCCAGTCGGGACCAGGTGGGGTTCTCGTCCCGCCCGTAGGTGTAGGGGCCGGTCGGCTCGCCGGGCAGGTGGTAGTGCGCGGCGAAGACGGGACCCGGCAGGGCCGGCTCGTACTTGACCGGTTCGGGCAGCCCGGCCCGTACCGCGCGTGTGCCGTCGCCGATGCCCTGGCCGGACGAGCCGGTGTCCTCCGGGTTCATGCCGCCCGTCCTTCCACGTGCTCCTGTACCACGGCGAGCAGAGCGAGGCTCGCTTCCTCCACCATCTCAAGACACTCCTCGAAGCCGTCCATCCCCCCGTAGTACGGGTCGGGCACGTCGAGGTCGTCGTCGGCGGCGCGAACGGAAGGGGCCTGCGCGGCGCCCTCGGGCGACGGGCGGGCGTACGAGCGCAGCAGCCGGATCTTCGCCGCGTCCTCGGGCCTGGGCGCGAGGCGGCGCAGGGCCTTGAGGTGCCCCGCGTCGAGGGCGATCACCAGGTCGAGGCGGGAGAACCAGGACGGCTGGAAGCGGCGTGCGGTGTGATCGCTGTCATAGCCGTTCTCCCTCAGGACGGCGACGGTGCGCGGATCGGCGCCCTCCCCTTCGTGCCAGCCGTCCGTGCCCGCGCTGTCGACCTCCACGAGGCCGTCGAGACCGGCCTCCTCGACCTGTGCGCGGAAGACGTACTCGGCCATCGGGGAGCGGCAGATGTTGCCGGTGCACACGAAGCAGACGCGATAGGGCATGCGGCTCACTCAGTCCTCGTCGGGCAGGACGACGTGCAGCGCCCAGGAGACGACCGAGATGATCAGGCCGCCGAGGACGGCGGTCCAGAAGCCCTCTACGTGGAAGCTCAGGTCCAGCTTGCCCGCCAGCCACGAGGTGAGCAGCAGCATCAGGGCGTTGACGACCAGGGTTATGAGGCCGAGCGTCAGGATGAACAGGGGAAACGTCAGCACCTTCACGACCGGCTTGACCAGGAAGTTCACCAGGCCGAAGAGCAGGGCGACGACGAGCAGGGTGCCGACCTTCTTGCCGGTGCTCGAACCGGTCAGGGTGATCTTGTCGAGCAGCCAGACCGCGACGGCCAGGGCCCCCGCGTTGGCGATCGTCTTGACTACGAAATTCTTCATGTGTCTGATCGTGGCAGACGGCATCCGTGGTGAGTACCGAGCGAGGGCGGGCAAGAACGATGAAGGCATTCCGGCTGGACGAACTGGAGGCGGAGCGCGCCGCCAACGAGGGTGCCTACCTCCAGTTCCTCCGGGAGCGGAACATGTCGGTCGGCCTGTACGCGCTCGACGCGGGTGACCACGACCCCCAGAACCCGCACCAGCAGGACGAGGTGTACTTCGTCGTCAGCGGCCGCGCCTCCATCACCGTCGGCCTGGAGACCACCCAGGTCGCCCGCGGCAGCGTCGTGTACGTGCCCGCGGGGGTCGCCCACAAGTTCCACCACATCACCGAGGACCTGAGGGTTCTGGTCGTGTTCTCTCCGCCCGAGAGCTGAGCCCCGTCCCGGGGTTCCCTAGGGGGAGGATCAGGGGAGGACAAGGGACGCGAGTCGCCCGTTCCGGCCCCTGGCGGCCCTAGCATCGAAGGCAGGACACCGAAGGACCCGGACAGCGCAGCCCCCGAAGGAGTCGCGGGGCAACGGGCGGAGAGACGAGGACGAGGCGATGCGAGAGATCTTCGCGGGTTTGCCGTGGTGGGTGAAGTGGGTCGCGGTGCCGGTCATCGCCCTGGTCGTCTTCGGCAGCGTGATAGTGAGCGTCATCGGCATCGTCATCGGGCTGCTCTTCAAGGTGCTGCTCTTCGTCGCGCTGGTCGGCGGTCTGATCTACGTCGTGCGGAAGTTCATGTCGAGCTCGTCGTCACGCGGCGACTGGTGAGGCCGGCCGGCCCTGAACCCGCGGGGCCGCCGGGCGTGCGGTAACGGGCGTGCGGTAACAGGAATCTGAGGTTCCCTCGGGTGGGGGAAGTTTTCACGGTGACGCGGTCTGCGGGCGGCGGCCGACCGTTAAAGTCCGGAGCTCGACGCGCGGCAGGCCCCGCGCGCGGCGCATCCCCTCCCGTGTCGCCGCACGGGAGGTCCTCCTCGCGTCTCCGGGAGTGACCTTGGCCACGGTCGGCACCGCACCCGTGAACCCATCAGCCCCGCCCACCCCGCCCGCACAGCGGCGCACCTCACCGGCGGAGGCCCACCTTCCGCCCGTGCAAGCGCACTCCACCACCCTCATCGGATCCGTGCAGCGGGCGATGCGGCTGCTGGAGGCGGTCGCCGCCCGCGAGTACGGGGCCCCCGCCAAGCAGCTGGCGCGCGAGGTCGGCCTGGCCCTCCCCACGGCGTACCACCTGCTGCGGACCCTGACCCACGAGGGCTATCTGCGCCGCGAGAAGGGTCTGTTCTTCCTGGGGGAGGCGGCCGAGCGTCTGAGCGGCGCAGCGGCTCAGCAGAAACGTCGCAGCATGGTGAACGAAGCGCTCGCACAATGGCGTGATTCCATCGGCGTACCCGTGTACTACGCCGTCTACCGCGAGGGGGAGATCGAGGTCCTCAGCGTCGCCGACTCCCCTGCCTGTCCGGCGGTCGCGGAGTGGGCCGACTTCCGCGAGACCGCGCACGCCCACGCGATCGGCCAGTGCCTGCTCTCCCAGCTGGACGAGGAGGCCCGCCGGGACCACCTCGACCGCTACCCCGTGCAGCCGATCACCCCGTACACCGTGCGCGACGAGCAGACGCTGCTGCGGCGACTGGGGGGCCTGGGGCGGATGGAACCCGTCATCGAGCGCCAGGAGTACGCGCTCGGGACGGTCTGTGCCGCGATTCCCCTCACCGTGGGGGCGACGGCAGCGGCGGTGGCCATCTCCCTGCCGTGCCGCCAGGCGGACCGATTGCTGCCCGCGGCACGCCGGTTGCAGGCGGAGGCCGGCAGGCTGCTGGGGACACGCGCGCTCTCTATCAGCATCTGAAAACTCACTCCTTGTGATCTGCCGTGTACTTTCAGCAAACTTTCAGCAGGTGTCAGGGCGATCATTCCTGGCCAGTCGACGGCTACTGACGGGGTAGGCGATGCGCGAGTCGGTGCAGGCAGAGGTCATGATGAGCTTTCTCGTGTCGGAGGAGCTCTCGTTCCGCATTCCGGTGGAACTGCATTACGACACGTGTGATCCCTATGCCGTGCGGCTGACGTTCCATCTGCCCGGTGATGCCCCCGTGACCTGGGCCTTCGGGCGTGAGCTGCTGGTCGACGGGGTGGGCCGGCCGTGCGGGGAGGGGGATGTGCGCATCTCTCCCGCCGAGCGGGACAGCTTCGGCGATGTGCTGATCCGGCTCCAGGTGGGCGCCGACCAGGCGCTGTTCCGGTCGGGGGCTGTGCCCCTCGTGGCGTTCCTCGACCGCACGGACAAGCTGGTGCCCCTCGGACAGGAGGGCTCCCTCGCGGACTTCGACGCTCATCTGGAGGAGGCCCTGGACCGCATCCTGGCGGAGGAACAGAGCGCGGGCTGACGCGGCATACGGCGCCGTAACGGTTCCTCGCAGCGCTACCACACCCCCAGCCGCGTGCCGTAACGCTTCTGCAGGGCCCTCTCCAGGGCGCGGTGGACCCCGGGCGCACGGCGACCTCAGTGCCTGCGGCGGCGGCCCCGTCCCCCGCGGGCGGGCGCCGCGGTCCGGGCGGCCGGGACGGTGGCCGGGCGGTCCGCCGAGACCACGAGGGCGGCAAGCGCCGTGGTCACCGGCACCGAGGCGACCAGACCGATCGAGCCGACGAGGGTCCGTACGATCTCCTCGGCGACCAGCTCGCTGTCGGCGACCGTGACGACGCTGCTCTGCGCGATCGAGAAGAGCAGCAGCAGGGGCAGGGCGGCACCCGCATAGGCCAGGACGAGCGTGTTGACGACCGAGGCGATGTGGTCGCGGCCGATGCGGATGGCCGCCCGGTACAGACCGCGCCAGCCCATCGACGGATTGGCCTCGTGCAGCTCCCACACCGCGGAGGTCTGCGTCACCGTCACGTCGTCGAGGACACCCAGGGAGCCGATGATGACGCCGGCCAGCAGCAGACCGCTCATGTCGATCGACGGGTACAGGCCGTGGATCAGACCGGTGTTGTCGTCCGTGTTGCCGGTCAGCGCCGCCCAGCCGATGAACCATGAGCCCAGCACACCGATCAGCGACAGGGAGATGAGCGTGCCGAGCACCGCCACGGAGGTGCGGGCCGAGAGGCCGTGGCACATGTAGAGGGCGATCAGCATGATGGCGCTGGACCCGACCACGGCCACGAGCAGCGGATTCGAGCCCTGCAGGATCGCGGGCAGGATGAACAGGCTCAGCAGCAGGAAGCTGGCCGCCAGCGCGACGAGCGCCATCACGCCACGCATCCGGCCCACGACCACCACGGCGACGGCGAAGAGGCCGGCGAGCAGCGCCATGGGGAACGAGCGGTTCACGTCGGTCACCGAGTACTGCAGGTCCTTGGGCGCGGAGGGTTCGTACGCGACCACGACCTTCTCGCCCTGATGCAACTGCCGTGACTGGTCGGGCTGGACTATCTCCGTGAAGGTACGGCCCTTGTCCCTGCCGGTGTCGACGCGCACCGTCGCCTTGTGGCAGGCGCCCTTGGGCTCCTGCAGAACGGAGGAGCCCGCGGCGGCGGAGGTGTCACCGGTCGGTGCGCCCCCCGAGGCGTTCACGGACCCGCAGTCCAACGCCACCACCTTGGTGACCGTGGCCTGCTGGGACTGCCGGTCGAAGCCGACGCCGGTGCGCTTGTGCGAGGGGACACCGTCGGGCCACAGCACCACGAGACCGATCGCGACCGCCACGGTGAACGGGATCAGGATCGCGGCGATGACTCGGCGCAGATGGTGCGACACGGGGGCGGCGGGGCCGTGTCCGTGGCTGTGGGAATGGCCGTGTCCGTCGGCGGGGCCATGGCCGTGGGGCGGCTCGGGGGGCAGGGACGGAGGCGGGTGCTGTGTCGTGGTCACGGACCGAATCATCGCAAGAGCGGGTGAGGCCCACTGTTCAGCTTGCCCGAAGAGACGCTAGCGTGAGACCACCTTTGCACACGCGGGAGCTCGGAGCACCGGGCTGAGAGGGCGCTGACCTCCGCAGACGCGATGTTTCACGTGGAACATCGGCGGGCGGACACCGCTGCGTCGACCGCTGAACCTGTTACCGGGTAATGCCGGCGTAGGGAGTAGGTCTCATGACCATCAAGGACGCACGCACGCCTGCCTCCGTTCAGGAAGACCAGTCCCAGGAGGTCCGGAAGTCCATCGGCTGGCACAAGGGGTATGTCGAGGGCTCGCGCTCCGACCTCCGGGTGCCGGTCCGTCAGGTGCATCTCACCAACGGGCAGTCGGTCACCCTGTACGACACCTCGGGCCCGTACACCGATCCACTCGTCGAGACCGATGTCCGCAGGGGCCTGGCGCCGCTGCGGGAGAACTGGATCGTCGCCCGCGGTGACACCGAGGAGTACGCGGGCCGTCCCGTCCGTCCCGAGGACGACGGGATCAGGCACACCTCGCCCCGTGGGGGGCTGCGCAACCTCGACGCGGTGTTCCCGGGCCGGCCGCGTCAGCCGCGCCGCGGCCGCGACGGGCAGGCGGTGACACAGCTCGCGTACGCACGCCGGGGGGAGATCACCCCGGAGATGGAGTTCGTGGCGATCCGGGAGAATGTTTCCCCTGAGGTCGTCCGCGAGGAGGTCGCGGCGGGCCGTGCGGTCCTCCCCGCCAACGTCAACCACCCGGAGAGCGAGCCGATGATCATCGGCAAGCGGTTCCTGGTGAAGGTCAACGCCAACATCGGCAACTCCGCGGTGACGTCCTCCATCGAGGAGGAGGTCGAGAAGATGACCTGGGCGACCCGCTGGGGTGCCGACACGGTCATGGACCTGTCCACCGGCCGCAACATCCACACCACCCGCGAGTGGGTGCTGCGCAACTCCCCCGTGCCGATCGGCACGGTGCCGCTCTACCAGGCCCTCGAAAAGGTCGACGGGAAGGCCGAGGAGCTGACCTGGGAGATCTACAAGGACACGGTCATCGAGCAGGCCGAACAGGGCGTGGACTACATGACGGTCCACGCGGGCGTTCGCCTGGCGTATGTGCCGCTGACCGCGAACCGCAAGACCGGCATCGTGTCGCGGGGCGGCTCGATCATGGCGGCGTGGTGCCTCGCGCACCACAAGGAGTCCTTCCTGTACGAGAACTTCGAGGAACTGTGCGAGATCCTCGCGGCCTACGACGTCACGTACTCGCTGGGCGACGGCCTGCGGCCGGGCTCGATCGCGGACGCCAACGACGAGGCGCAGTTCGCGGAACTGAGGACTCTCGGGGAACTCAACCGTATCGCCAGGCGTTTCCACGTGCAGACCATGATCGAGGGCCCGGGACACGTCCCGATGCACAAGATCAAGGAGAACATCGACCTGCAGCAGGAGATCTGCGATGAGGCTCCGTTCTATACGCTCGGCCCGCTGACGACGGACGTCGCGCCGGCGTACGACCACATCACCTCCGGCATCGGTGCCGCGATGATCGCCTGGTGGGGCACGGCCATGCTCTGCTACGTCACACCCAAGGAGCACCTGGGCCTGCCCGACCGCGACGACGTCAAGACCGGCGTCATCACCTACAAGATCGCGGCTCATGCGGCCGACCTCGCCAAGGGGCATCCCGGTGCCCAGGACTGGGACGACGCGCTGTCCGACGCGCGCTTCGAGTTCCGCTGGGAGGACCAGTTCAACCTGGCCCTCGACCCGGACACGGCCCGGGACTTCCACGACGAGACGCTCCCGGCGGAGCCGGCCAAGACGGCCCACTTCTGCTCGATGTGCGGACCGAAGTTCTGCTCGATGAAGATCAGCCACAGCATCACGGAGCGGTTCGGAGGCGAGCGGGCCGACGGCGCCACGGCCGACGACATCGCCGAGGGGATGCTGCGGAAGTCGAAGGAGTTCGCGGCGAGCGGGAACCGGCTCTATCTGCCCCTGGCCGAGTAGCCGCGGCTGGAGCCGGCGTGCCCCCGGATCCCTGGAAATCCGGGATCCCTGGAATCTGGGAGTCCTGGAATCCGGGAGCCTGGAACCCTCTGGTGCATCGCCGGCTCCACCGAGTGCTCCGCTGATCGGCGTAGCTCTGGGGCGAGCGAGCCTGCCGTCCGGACGGGGAGGGCAAGGATGCGCCGGAGGTGCTTGCGATGGCTGGCGGCGACGTGCTCATGCTCGTCGATGAGAGCGGGCGGGTGCTCGAGTGGCGGCGTCCGGCCGAGGAGCGGTTCGGATGGTCCGCCGAGGAGGCCGTGGGCCGTCCCGTGGCAGCGCTCATGCACGAGGCCGTGGCCGGTGACGCATGGCGCCGGGAAAGGTTCGCGGACCTCCCCCCGGTGCTGGTGAAGCCCGTACTGCGGGATGCCTCGGTGGGCTGGGAGGTGTTCGCGGCGGCGGACACCGCGACGGGGCAGGACGTGGCGATCCTGAGGGCGATGTTCACGCAGTCCCCGGTGGGCCTGCACGTGCTCGACGACCAGCTGCGCGTGGTCCGCATGAACACCGCGACGCGCGCCCTGCACGACAGGCCGGTCGGGCATCTGCTCGGCCGGCGTTTCACCGAGGCGTACGGCCTTGAGAACGCCGAAGAGGAGGAGGCACTGGCGCACGAGGTCCTGGAGACCGGCGAGGCGGTGGTGAACCGGCTCGTCCGGGGCGTCCACGGCCCGAGCCGGCCCAGACGGCGCACCTACTCGGTGTCCTTGATCCGCCTGGAGAACGCCCGCGGAGAGGTGCTGGGTCTGGTGGCCTCGGCCGTCGACGTCACCGAGCGGGAGAACGCACGGTGGCGCCTGGCCGTCCTGGACAGGGTCCGCACCCAGGTGGGACAGCGGCTGGACGTCATCGCCGTCTGCGAGGAGTTCGTCGGCGCGGTCGTCCCGTCCTTCTCCGGCATCGCGGTGGTCGAGGTGATCGAGGACGTGGTCCGCGGGGAGGAGCCTCCGCCGGCCCCCGTGCACCGGGACGTCCTGCTGCGCCGGGCCGCCTTCCGGGGCCGCATGTCGGCCCACCCGGTCGGTGATGTGCGCCGGCTGCCCTACGGCACCCCGTTCTCACGGGTGCTGTCCGACCTCAGGCCGCGTCTGGTCTCCGTGGAGGAGGACAGCCGGTGGCTCGCCGCGGACCCGGCCCGGGCCGAGGCCATCCGGCGTTCCGGTGCTCACTCCCTGATCGTGGTCCCCCTGGCCCTGCGCGGTGCGGCGCTGGGCGTGGTGAGCTTCTACCGCCACGAGGCCGAGGACCCTTTCGGGGAAGAAGAGGTCGCATTGGCGTCCGACGTGTGCGCGCACGCGGCGCTGTGCATCGACAACGCCCGCAGGTACACCCGCGAGCGGACGATCGCCGCGACGGTCCAGCGCCGGCTCCTGCCCCAAGGGGCCGGAGACCGGACCACCGTGGACGTCTGCCAGCTGCACCTTCCGGGTCTCGAGGGCGGAGGGGCCTGGTTCGACGTGATCTCGCTGCCCGGGGCACGGACCGCGCTGATCGTGGGCGATGTCGCCGGACGAGGCATGGCAGCGGCCACCACGATGGGGCAGCTGCGGACGGTCATCCACTCCCTGGCCGCCCTGGACCTGCAGCCGGACGAGCTGCTGGCCCGCCTGAACGACACCGCCGTCCGTCTCGCCGCCGAGCGCGCCGCGCTGCCTCCCGGGGACCCCCTGCACCGCGAACCGCTCAGCGCCGACTGCCTGATCGCCGTCTACGACCCTGTCGAACTGACGTGTACGATCGCCCGCGCCGGGCTCGCGGAGCCCGTCGCCGTCTTCCCGGACGCCACCTCGGAGACCCTGCCCGTTCCGCCGGGCCCTCTGCTCGCCGGAACCGGCAACGCCCCGTTCCCCGCGACGACGGTCGCTCTTCCCGGCGGAAGCACCCTCGCGATGGGCACGTCCACGCTCGCGGAGGAGGTACTGGCGCCGTCCGGCGCTCTGCGCCCGCTCCTGGACCGTGGCGGCGGCCAGCCCGTCACGGACCTGTGCGACACCATCGCGTACGCCATGAGGGACCGTGACGCGGCGCACGAGACGGTCATGCTGCTCACCCACGTGAAGGCGTTGCCGAAGGACCGGATCCTGACCGTCCCGCTGCCGATGGACCCGGAGGCCGCCCCGATCGCCCGGGCGGCGGTGCGGCGCCGGCTGGAGGGCTGGGGCACGGACGAGGAAACCGCGTTCACCACGGAGCTCATCGTCAGCGAACTGGTCGGCAACGCGGTCCGCCACGGGGCGCCGCCCCTCCGGCTGCGGCTGATCTGCGACCGCATGCTGACCTGCGAAGTGAGCGACGCGGCGACCAGCGCTCCCCGTGTGCAGCACGCCCGTACCGTCGACGAGACGGGACGAGGGCTCTTCATCATCGCGACCCTCGCCACCCAGTGGGGGACGCGCTACCACGTACAGGGCAAGACGATCTGGGCGGAGCTGCCGGCGGAAGCGTCACAGCGGGACGTCTTCGTCGTCGCGTCGCCCGGTGAGGTGAGGACATGAGGACATGAGGGAGCGCCGGCGCGCGCGCCGGCACACGCCGCAGACACCGGTACCGTCCCCCGTGGACGGCCCGGTGTGCGACGTCCTCACGTCCGACGCCTCCCGGACCCGGTGTCCGAGGACCGCGGCGGCCGGAGGCCGCCCCCGTCACTCCGGCCGGTGCTCCGGCCCCCCGAAGTCCGGGCTGGTGAAGTCCGGGCTGGAGAAGCTGGGGCGCGGTCCCGCGGCGGGGCCGCTGTCGGGGCTGCTGAAGCCCGGGCGGTCGTAGCCGAGGTGCGGTATACGGCTGGGCGTCGTTTCCGGGGTCTTCCGGCTCATCGCGGCCGCGCCCGGATCGGCGAGCGCGTCGCGCAGGAACGGCAGGATGCCGCGCTCCAGCAGGGCCTCGCGCCAGGCATCCCTGGCGCGGGCCACCTCCGCCGTCAACTCGCCCCCGGACCCCTCCTCATGTGCGGAGGAGCCGTTGCGCAGAGCGGTGAGCAGGAGGCCGACCGCGGCGACCAGTATCGCCGCCGCGGTCACCGCACCGAAGACCCACCCGGTGGTCAGGAGGGTCCGGGCGAACGCCTGGCGCGGGTTGACCATCCTGAGGATGTAGCCCACGAGCAGGAAGATCGCCGCGGCGGCACCGGCGAGGAAGGGGGCGAGCACCGCGACGACGGCGCCGGCCCCGGCGCTCGCGGCGGCCTCTCCCACGGCGGCGGCGAGCCCCAGCCCGTCCGGGTCCGGCCCCGTGGAGCCGACGGCGTCCTCCTGGACGGGCGGGGTGGACTGCGCCGGCCGGCGCAGTTCCTCGCGCACCTTCACGTAGTAGTGGTACTCGGTGGCCGCCGCCGCGGTGATCAGGGCGGTGGCGTTCAGCGCCATGGTGCGCAGCTGTTCGGGGTTGAGCCGCTGTCCCACGGCGGTCAGGTCCGGGCGGTGTGGTGCGGAGCGCAGCGCCTCATCGAGGATCCGCTCGTAGTCCTGGCGGTCCTCGCTCATCAGGTGCTGCGGAACGCTGTTCATGTGCATCCCCCGATGCTCCGTAGGGCTTGGGGCTCGGCATGCTGACGAGCCGTCGGGCAGAAACGGAGGGGAGCCTGCTACGGATAAGCCGATGGTAGAGCGGTGACGGCACACGGTGACAGGGGGTTTCCGGAAATTGCCCCATGCCTGCGCCGTTCCCCGCCGGTCCCTCGCCGGGGGATCGCTACCCGGTGAACGTTCAGGAAGCCATGGGAAGTTGCTGGACCAGCAGCTTTCCGGCCATGGTCACTCCGCCGTCCATCGCGATCGCCAGCCCGTCCGCGTAGACGTGCGGTCCCTCGACCACCGGGCCCGCGCCGTCCTCGCCGTCCTCGGAGCCGACCTCGCCCAGGAGGTACGGAATGGGGCTGTGGCCGTGGACGACGCGACTGCCGCCGTAGGTGTCCAGGAGGGACCGTACGGCGTTGGCTCCGCCCTCGTCGCGGAAGGCGAAGCGCTTCGTGAACTTCCTGAAGAGGTCCCACACCTCGTCCGCGTCGTTGCGCGTGAGCGTCTCCCGGACGGTGTCGTTGACCGCCTCGATGGAGTCGCCGTAGTCGAGGTAGGCGGTGGTGTCCGAGTGGACCAGCAGATGCCCGTCGACCTCCACGAGCGCGTCCAGGCGGGCCATCCACTGCAGATGGTGGTCCTGGAGCCGGTCCATGTCGGTCTTCTGGCCGCCGTTGAGCAGCCAGGCCGCCTGGAAGGTGGCGGTGCCGGCCCCGGAGTTGACGGGCGTGTCGCCGAACCGCTTCGCGCCGAGCAGCAGCAGTTCGTGGTTGCCCATGAGCGCCTTGCAGTAGCCGCCGGCCGCGGCCGCCTCCGCCGACAGCCGCATCACCAGGTCGATGACGCCGATGCCGTCGGGCCCCCGGTCGGTGAAGTCGCCCAGGAACCACAGCCGCGTCGTGCCCGCCGACCAGCGGCCCGCCGCATCGACGAGCCCCTTCTCCCGGAGCGCCGCCATCAACTGGTCGAGGTAGCCGTGGACGTCCCCGACGACGAACAGCGGACCGGGTCCGTCGGCGGGCTGCGGGGCGGGTGCCGCCGCGGGGTCGACGGTCACCTGGAGCGTGTCACCGCGGTTGATGACCGGGAGGTCCCGTTCGGTGGGGGTGTACGCGGCGGAGTACTCCTGGGGGTACCCCTCCGGTGCCTCGCCGGGGCCGGGGACCTCGCTCGGGGGCGTGCTCTGCGGGTAGGGACCGGTCTCGTGGACGTAAGCGGGCACCCGGAAGTCGCGCAACGTAGCCGTCCGCTCCACCTCGGGTCCCTGACCGGCCCCCTGAGTCATCGACCCCTCCACCATCGCGCCGCATCTGCACCGCATCGGACTGCCTGGTCGCAGCGGCCCGCGGTGTCGTGCGCCCATCATAGGAATGCGGATCGCGCCATGTGATGACCCAGGGGTGGTGAATCGGGAGAGACCCCGGTCCACTGAGGCTTTCGCCCTGATTGGGCGGGGCTCGTGCCCCTGGGGCGCGGAGCCTTCCACGGCCGGCCGCGGGCAGCCGGTGCGTCACCCGCGGGTCACCGGCGGGCTACCTCCCTTCGGGCGACCGGGGAGGGCTGATCGTGGTACGGGGCGAGCGCCGCTCGGACGATGTGCGCACGATCAGTTCCGTCGGTATCACCTGCTCGACCGGCTGGTCCGAGTCCACCCCCTCGATGGCGTCGATGAGGAGCTGGACCACCGCGGTGCCGATTCGGCGCGGCTTCAGCGAGAGGGTGGTGACGGGCGGTTCGGTGTTGGCGTACACGGTGGACTCGCTGCAGCAGACGAGCAGCAGGTCGTCGGGGACGCGCAGTCCGTAGCGGCGGGCGGCGGCCAGCAGGTCGGTGCCGTTCGGGTCGAAGAGCCCGTAGACGGCGTCGGGGCGGTCGGGGCGGGCCAGCAGCCGGTCGGCGGCGACGGCGCCCGCGCAGGGGTCGTGGGCCGGGTACGCCTCGTAGACGGGGTCCTGCCCCACGCGCTCGCACCAGTTCAGGTACGCGGTCGTGGACAGGTGCGTGTAGGTGTCGGTCGTGGTTCCGGTCAGCAGTCCGATCCGGCGGGCGCCCGCCTCGGCCAGGTGGTCGAGGATGCCCAGGACCGCGGCCTCGTGGTCGTTGTCGACCCACGCGGTGACCGGGAGCGAGCCGGCCGGGCGGCCGTCCGAGACGACCGGTAATCCCTGCCGGACCAGTTCGCTGACCACGGGGTCCTGGTCGGACGGATCGATGACGACCGTGCCGTCCAGGGCGACGTTCGACCACACGTCGTGGCGTGAGGTCGCGGGGAGGATGACCAGGGCGTAGCCCCGGGCGAGCGCGGCCGAGGTGGCGGCTCTGGCCATCTCCGCGAAGTACGCGAACTCGGTGAAGGTGAAAGGTTCATCCCCGTACGTGGTCACGGTCAGGCCGATCAGCCCCGACTTGCCCGTACGGAGGGTGCGGGCCGCGGCCGAGGGCCGGTAGCCCAGCCGGTCGGCGACCTCGCGGACGTGGCGTCGGGTGGCGTCCGGCAGCCGCCCCTTGCCGTTGAGGGCGTCGGAGACGGTCGTGATGGAGACCCCGGCGGCGGCCGCCACGTCTCTGATGCCCGCCCGGCCCGGCCGGCTGCCTCGGCGGGAGGTTTCCGCGCGGCTCACCTGGTGCTTCCCTGCTGCTGTCATGGCGAGCCGATAGTAGGGCTCATGCGGTGGGGTAGTGCGGACGCATATGCACTCATTGAGAGGCACGTTTCTGCATGGTCAATGGCCTCCAAATGCCTTGCAATGCAAGGGACTTGAGTGATGCAAGGGCAGTACGTGACTTGTCGGCCCGCAGAAGCCTGCCAAGGTCGCGATATTGCGAAGAGGTCTCAACTCACCTTCACGAGGGATGCGCGCCACGGCGTGAGCCACCGGCGCGCGTGGCGACGGGCGACGCGCCCCTCGATTCATGCGCCTACTTACGGTGATGCGCCCGGGTTCGTTCCGTGATGGCCCGGGTTTCTTCCGTGATGTCCCCGGAGGTTGTCCACAGCCCATTCGCAGCGACGCCGAATCCTCATAAGGTGAGAAGCATTGGAAGCCGGTGGCCGTCATGAGCCGGTGGTTGCGCGAGGAGGACTGCGGTGAGCGAGACGAGCCCGAGGCTGCGTGCCGAGCTGGAGGGTATCCCCACCTACAAGCCGGGCAAGCCTGCCGCTGCCGGTGGCCCGGCGGCCTACAAACTGTCCTCGAACGAGAATCCGTACCCGCCGCTGCCGGGCGTGTTGGAGAGCGTGACCGCGGCGGCCGCGTCCTTCAACCGCTACCCGGACATGGCGTGCTCGGGCCTGATGCGCGAGCTGTCGGAGCGCTTCGGGGTGCCCCAGTCCCACCTCTCGACGGGCACCGGATCGGTCGGGGTCGCCCAGCAGCTGCTGCAGGCCACCAGCGGCCCGGGCGACGAGGTGATCTACGCCTGGCGGTCCTTCGAGGCGTACCCGATCATCACGCAGATCAGCGGTGCGACATCGGTGCAGGTGCCGCTGACCCCGGGAGACGTGCACGACCTGGATGCGATGGCGGACGCGATCACCGACCGGACCCGGCTGATCTTCGTCTGCAATCCCAACAACCCGACCGGCACCGTGGTGCGCCGGGCGGAGCTGGAGCGCTTCCTCGACCGGGTGCCGGCCGATGTGCTGGTGGTGCTGGACGAGGCGTACCGGGAGTTCAACCGTGACGTCCAGGTACCGGACGGCACAGAGCTGTACCGCGAGCGGCCGAACGTCTGTGTGCTGCGCACCTTCTCCAAGGCGTACGGCCTCGCCGGGCTGCGCGTCGGCTTCGCGATCGCCCATGAGCCGGTGGCCGCGGCGCTGCGCAAGACGGCGGTTCCGTTCGGGGTGAGCCAGTTGGCGCAGGAGGCGGCGATCGCCTCCCTGCGAGCGGAGGACGAGCTGATCGGCCGGGTCGGCTCGCTGGTGTGCGAGCGCACGCGGGTGCTGGACGCGCTGCGCGCCCAGGGCTGGAAGGTGCCCGACAGCCAGGCGAACTTCGTCTGGCTGCGGCTGGGGGAGCGCACGGTCGACTTCGCCGCCGCCTGCGAGCAGGCCGGCGTGGTCGTGCGGCCCTTCCCGGGCGAAGGGGTGCGGGTGACGATCGGTGAGACCGAGGCGAACGACATCTTCGTGAAGGTGGCGGAGGCGTTCCACAGGGAGCTCTAGCCCCCGTCGGTCCGCTCCCGGAGCGCATCGCCGCACCGCGCGGTCACGACCCGGGGCCTGTCGGCCCCGGGTTTGGTACCCCCCTGCCCTCTCAGCGTCTGAACTCATGGGTAATAATGCCTTGTGAATGTGAACGCGTTCACAAGCGCGAGGCGCTTTGCTCCTGTGACGTGCGTGCCACCGGGGCCGGGACGTCCGCGTGATTCGGCGACGTAAGGAAAGGAGGGGGCGACGTGGACCTGGCTTTGGCGCCGGAAACGTTGGCTCGGTGGCAGTTCGGCATCACCACCGTCTACCACTTTCTGTTCGTCCCGCTGACGATCTCGCTTGCCGCCCTGACGGCAGGCCTCCAGACCGCCTGGGTGCGAACGGAGAAGGAGAAGTACCTCAGGGCGACGAAGTTCTGGGGCAAGCTCTTCCTGATCAACATTGCGATGGGTGTCGTCACCGGCATCGTCCAGGAGTTCCAGTTCGGTATGAACTGGTCCGACTACTCGCGCTTCGTCGGTGACATCTTCGGTGCGCCGCTGGCGTTCGAGGCTCTCATCGCCTTCTTCTTCGAGTCCACCTTCATCGGACTGTGGATCTTCGGCTGGGACAAGTTGCCGAAGAAGCTCCATCTCGCCTGCATGTGGATGGTCGCCATCGGCACCATCCTGTCGGCGTACTTCATCCTCGCGGCCAACTCCTGGATGCAGCACCCCGTCGGCTACCGCTTCAACAAGGCGAAGGGGCGCGCGGAGCTCACCGACTTCTGGCACGTCCTGACCCAGAACACCGTGCTCACCCAGGTCTTCCACACCCTGTCGGCGGCCTTCCTCACGGGTGGCGCGTTCATGGTCGGCATCGCCGCCTACTTCCTGCTGCGCAAGAAGCACGTGGCCGTGATGAAGACCTCGCTGCGGCTCGGCCTGGTGACCGTCATCATCGCCGGGCTGCTCACCACCATCAGCGGCGACCTTCTCGGCAAGGTCATGTTCAAGCAGCAGCCGATGAAGATGGCCGCCGCCGAGGCGCTCTGGGACGGCCAGAACTCCGCGCCGTTCTCGATCTTCGCCTACGGAGATGTCAGCAAGGGCCACAACAGCGTCGAACTGTCCGTCCCCGGCCTGCTGTCCTTCCTCGCCAACGACGACACGAGCTCCTACGTCCCCGGCATCAACGACACCAACCAGGCCGAGCAGCAGAAGTACGGCGCCGGCGACTACCGCCCCATCATCCCCGTCACCTTCTGGTCCTTCCGCTGGATGATCGGCTTCGGCATGGCCTCCTTCGCCATCGGCCTGGCCGGACTCTGGCTCACCCGCAAGAAGTTCATGCTGCCGCAGCACCTGCGCGTCGGTGAGGACGAGGTGCCGCATCTGGTCCTCTTCAAGCAGAAGGCACTCGGCCCGACGCTCACGACGTGGTACTGGCGCATCGCGATCCTGACCCTGGCGTTCCCGCTCATCGCCAACTCCTGGGGCTGGATCTTCACCGAGATGGGCCGGCAGCCGTGGGTCGTCTACGGCGTGCTGCGCACCAGTGACGCCGTCTCCCCCGGTGTCTCCCAGGGCGAGGTCATCACCTCGATGACCGTGTTCACGCTGCTCTACGCGATCTTGGCCGTCATCGAGGTCAAGCTGCTCGTGAAGTACGTCAAGGCGGGACCGCCCGAGCTGACCGAGGCGGATCTCAACCCGCCCACCAGGATCGGCGGCGACTCCCAGGACGCCGACAAGCCGATGGCCTTCTCCTACTAGGCCGAGGGAGCGCTGACAACATGCAACTTCACGACGTCTGGTTCGTCCTCATCGCGGTTCTCTGGATCGGGTACTTCTTCCTGGAGGGCTTCGACTTCGGGGTCGGCATCCTCACCAGGCTGCTGGCTCGAAGCCGCCCGGAGAAGCGCGTGCTGATCAATACGATCGGCCCCGTCTGGGACGGCAACGAGGTGTGGCTGCTCACCGCGGGCGGCGCGACCTTCGCCGCGTTCCCCGAGTGGTACGCGACCCTCTTCTCCGGTTTCTATCTGCCGCTGCTGATCATCCTGGTCTCCCTGATCGTGCGCGGTGTGGCCTTCGAGTACCGGGCCAAGCGGTCCGAGGAACGCTGGCAGCGCAACTGGGAGACCGCGCTGTTCTGGACCTCGCTGATCCCGGCGTTCCTGTGGGGCGTGGCCTTCGGCAACATCGTGCGCGGTGTCAAGATCGACCGGCATCTGGAGTACGCGGGTACCTTCTGGGATCTGCTGAACCCGTTCGCGCTGCTCGGCGGTCTGGTGACGCTCAGCCTGTTCACCTTCCACGGGGCGGTGTTCACAGCGCTGAAGACCGTCGGCGACATCCGTGAGCGGGCACGGAAGCTGGCGCTGAGGGTGGGGCTGGTGACCGCCGTGCTGGCGCTGCTTTTCCTCGCCTGGGCGCAGATCGACCAGGGCGACGGCCGGAGCCTCGTCGCCATGATCGTGGCGGTTGCCGCGCTGGTCGCGGCGCTCGTGGCGAACCAGGCGGGGCGCGAGGGCTGGTCGTTCGCGCTCTCCGGGGTCACCATCGTGGCGGCGGTCGCGATGCTCTTCCTGACGCTCTTCCCGAACGTCATGCCGTCCACGCTCAATGCCGACTGGAGCCTGACGGTGACCAACGCCTCGTCGAGCCCCTACACCCTGAAGATCATGACGTGGTGCGCCGGGATCGCGACGCCGATCGTCCTGCTCTACCAGGGCTGGACGTACTGGGTGTTCCGTAAGCGCATCGGTACGCAGCACATCGCCGCGGAAGCGGTGCACTGATTCCGGCCGGTGGGTGTGTTTCACGTGAAACACACCCACCCGGGATCGAAGAGCATGTTTCACGTGGAACGTGCTCCAGGAAGAGGGGGGTGTCCCAGGTGAAACCGATCGACCCGCGACTGCTTCGCCACGCCCGTGCCACCCGCTTCTTCCTCGCGGCCGTCGTCGGCCTCGGTGGCGTCGGAGCGGTCCTGGTCATCGCCCAGGCGATGCTGATCGCCGAAGTGGTGGTCGGTGCCTTCCAGCACCACCACTCGGTCGCCGGCCTGCGTACCCCCCTGATGCTCCTGGTGGCCGTGGCGATCGGTCGCGCGCTGGTCTCGTGGCTCACCGAGCTCGCCGCCCACCGGGCGAGCGCTGCGGTGAAGTCCGAGCTGCGGGGGCGGCTGCTGGAGCGGGCGGGGGCTCTGGGACCGGGGTGGCTGAGCGGGCAGCGGACCGGATCGCTGGTAGCCCTGGCCACGCGTGGAGTCGACGCCCTCGACGACTACTTCTCCCGCTATCTGCCCCAACTGGGCCTGGCGGTCGTCGTCCCCGTGGCCGTGCTGGCGCGGATCGTCACCGAGGACTGGGTGTCCGCGGCCGTCATCGTCGGCACGCTGCCTCTGATTCCGCTCTTCATGATGCTCATCGGCTGGGCGACGCAGGCCCAGATGGACCGCCAGTGGCGGCTGCTGTCCCGGCTGTCCGGACACTTCCTCGATGTCGTCGCGGGGCTTCCGACGCTCAAGGTGTTCGGCCGGGCCAAGGCGCAGGCCGAGTCCATCAAGCGGATCACCGGCGAGTACCGCCGGGCCACCATGCGGACACTGCGGATCGCCTTCCTGTCGTCGTTCGCGCTGGAGTTGCTGGCCACGATCTCGGTCGCGCTCGTCGCGGTGACCATCGGGATGCGGCTCGTCCATGGGGACATGGACCTGTACACCGGACTGGTCATCCTCGTCCTCGCGCCGGAGGCGTATCTGCCGTTGCGGCAGGTGGGCGCGCAGTACCACGCGGCAGCGGAGGGGCTCTCCGCTGCCGAGGAGATCTTCGCGGTGCTGGAGACGCCGGTGCCGGCCTCCGGCACACGGCGCGTTGCCGAAGGCGAGATCGCTTTCGAGGGAGTGACCGTCCGGTACTCAGGGCGGTCGTCCGACGCGGTGTCCCAGGTCTCCTTGACGGTGG
Source organism: Streptomyces sp. PSU-S4-23 (assembly GCF_055632315.1). NCBI lineage: Bacteria > Bacillati > Actinomycetota > Actinomycetes > Kitasatosporales > Streptomycetaceae > Streptomyces > Streptomyces sp. PSU-S4-23. The sequence goes on from NZ_JBVMUU010000002.1 coordinate 4,428,958, forward strand.
AACCGGGCGAGACGGTCGCCCTCGTCGGCCCCAGCGGCGCGGGCAAGTCGACCCTGCTGAACGTTCTGCTCGGATTCGTGCGGCCCACCGAGGGGCGGGTGCGGGTCGGGGGCGTCGACCTCGGTTCGGCCGACCTGGAGGAGTGGCGCTCGCGGATCGCCTGGGTGCCGCAGCGGCCGCATCTGTACGCGGGCACCATCGCCGAGAACGTGCGGCTGGCCCGGCCGGACGCGGACGATGCGGCGGTGCGGCGCGCGCTGGTCGACGCGGGCGCGCTGGAGTTCGTGGACGCGCTGCCCGGCGGCGCCGGCACCGTGCTCGGTGAGGACGGGGCGGGTCTCTCCGCCGGTCAGCGGCAACGGCTCGCCCTGGCACGGGCCTTCCTCGCCGACCGGCCGGTGCTGCTGCTCGACGAGCCCACGGCGTCCCTCGACGGGGCGACCGAGGCGGAGGTCGTGGCGGCGGTGCGCCGGCTGGCCGTCGGACGGACGGTGCTGCTGGTGGTGCACCGGCCCGCGCTGCTCGGGGTGGCGGACCGGGTCGTACGGCTGGATGTGCGGGAGCGCGCCACGGCGAGCGTTCCCGCCCCGGCCGCGGAGGCGCCCGTACTCCGGCCCGGGACGCGGGAGAGCGCCGTACCCGCCCCCCACGACGTACTCGCCCCCGAACCCGCCTCGGAACCCGCCTCCGGCGACCCGGCGTCCGCATCGTCCGCCGAGCGGCGTGGCGATGTGCTCGCCCGGGTGCGTGCCATGGCCGGGCCCCGCCGTGGGCGGCTCGCGCTCGCGCTGCTGCTCGGCAGCCTCGCGCTCGGCAGCGCCGTCGGGCTGATGGCCACCTCCGGCTGGCTGATCTCACGCGCGTCCCAGCAGCCTCCCGTGCTGTATCTGATGGTCGCCGTGACGGCCACGCGTGCCTTCGGCATCGGGCGGGCCGTGTTCCGGTACGCGGAGCGGCTCGTGTCGCACGACGCCGTGCTGCGGATGCTCGCCGACACCCGGGTCGCCGTCTACCGCCGCCTGGAGCGGCTGGCCCCGGCCGGGCTGCGCTCGGCCCGGCGCGGCGATCTGCTCTCACGGCTGGTCGCCGACGTGGACGCGTTGCAGGACTACTGGCTGCGCTGGCTGCTGCCCGCCGGTGCGGCGCTCATGGTGTCGGCGGCCTCCGCGGGCTTCACCGCCTGGCTGCTGCCGGAGGCCGGCGCCGTCCTCGCCACCGGGCTGCTGGCGGCCGGGGCCGGCGTGCCCCTGGTGTCCGGCGCCGTGGCACGCCGCGCCGAGCGGAGACTGGCGCCGGCCCGGGGCGTGCTGGCCACCCGGGTGACCGATCTGCTCACCGGTACGGCCGAGTTGACGGTCGCCGGTGCGCTGCCCGCGCGGACCGCCGAGGCGCGCCGGGCCGACGGGGTGCTCACCCGCATCGCCGCCCGTGCCGCCGCCGCCACCGCGCTCGGCGACGGGCTCACCGCGCTGGTTTCCGGGCTGACCGTGACGGTCGCCGCCCTCGTGGGCGCGCAGGCCGTCGCCGATGGGCGGCTCGGCGGCGTGGCCATGGCCGTCGTGGTGCTCACCCCGTTGGCCGCGTTCGAGGCGGTGCTGGGACTGCCGCTCGCCGTGCAGCACCGGCAGCGGGTCCGCAGGAGCGCCGAGCGGGTCTACGAGGTGCTGGACGCCCCCGACCCCGTACGGGAACCGGAACGGCCGCGGCCGGCGCCGGCCTCCCCGTTCCCCCTCGTCGTGGACGGGCTCGCCGCCCGTCACCAGGGGCAGCACAGGGACGCCTTCACCGGCCTCGGTCTCACCCTTGACGAGGGGCGCAGGATCGCGGTCGTCGGTCCCTCCGGGTCCGGCAAGACGACCCTCGCCCAGGTGCTGCTGCGGTTCCTCGACGCGAGCGCGGGCACGTACACGCTGGGCGGCACGGACGCGTACGCCCTCGACGGCGACGACGTACGGCGTCTGGTCGGACTGTGCGCCCAGGACGCGCATCTCTTCGACAGCTCGGTGCGGGAGAACCTTCTGCTCGCGCGGAAGGATGCGAGCGAGGAGGACCTGCGCGACGTGCTCGCACGGGCGCGGCTGCTCGACTGGGCCGACGGGCTGCCCGCCGGCCTCGACACGCTGGTCGGCGAGCACGGCACCCTGCTGTCCGGGGGCCAGCGGCAGCGGCTCGCGCTGGCCCGCGCCCTGCTCGCCGACTTCCCGGTCCTCGTCCTCGACGAGCCCGCGGAACACCTCGACCTGCCGACGGCGGACGCGCTCACCACGGATCTGCTGGCGGCCACGGAGGGCCGGACGACGCTCCTGATCACCCACCGGCTGGCGGGCCTTGAGGCGGTCGACGAGGTGATCGTGCTGGTGGAGGGACAGGTGGTCCAGCGGGGCGCGTTCGCGGAACTGTCGGCGGTGGAGGGGCCGTTGCGGGAGATGGTGGAGCGGGAGGCCCGTGGGGACCTCCTGGGCGGACGGACGCCCGACGACAGCCCGATGTGTCCGGTCCTCGCCGGCGACTAGGACGGGCGACCACGGGACGCGCCCGCGGGACGCGACGGCGGGCCGCGGTCAGGGAGGCGACCGGGGAACGTGACCGGGAGAGGCGATCGGGAGAGGCGACCGGGGCGACCTGCCTACAGCCGTTCCCCGAGGATCCGCTCGATGACCACGGCCACTCCGTCCTCGTTGTTGGCGACCGTCACCGCGGACGCCGCCGCGATCACGTCCGGGTGAGCGTTGCCCATCGCGTACGACCGGCCCGCCCAGGTGAGCATCTCCACATCGTTCGGCATGTCGCCGAAGGCGATGACCTCCTCGTGGGAGATGCCGCGCTCGGCGCAGCACAGCGCGAGCGTGCTCGCCTTGGAGACGCCCGGTCCGCTGATCTCCAGCAGCGCGCTGGGGCTGGAGCGGGTGATGGTGGCGCGGCTGCCGACGGCGAGCCGGGCCAGGGTGAGGAACGCGTCCGGTTCCAGCTCGGGGTGGTAGGCGAGGATCTTGAGGACCGGCTCATGGGCGCCGGGCGCGTCCGCCGCCAGCAGTTCCTCGGCGGGCGCGAGCAGGTCCGGCACCTCCATGTGCAGCTTCGGGTACGACGGTTCCTGGTAGAAGCCGTAGGTCTGCTCGACGGCGTACACCGTCCCGGGCGCGGCGTCCCGCAGCAGTCGCACGGTGTCGACGGCGTTGGCCCGGGCCAGGTCCCGGACGTTGACGAAGCGGTGGGCGCCGGGGCCGCCGTGCAGATCGACCACGGCGGCGCCGTTGCCGCAGATCGCCAGTCCGTGGCCGTGCACGTGCTCGCTGACGACGTCCATCCAGCGGGCCGGGCGGCCGGTGACGAAGAACACCTCGATCCCGGCGTCCTCGGCCGCTGCCAGCGCGGCGACCGTCCGCTCGGAGACCGACTTGTCGTCACGCAGGAGAGTGCCGTCGAGATCGGTCGCGATCAGCCGGGGCGGATGGGTGGAGGCCGGGGTCTCGGGCTGCCGGGTCGCTGAGGTCACCGGCCCATTCTCGCGCATATGCCCGCACGGCCGTGCGAGAGTCCGCGCATGTGAGTGGTGACGCTGCTCACCAGAACCGTCACGCCCCGTCATGATCAGGCCAGTTGGGCGGGGGCCTCCATGGCGATCCGCTCGAAGACCTTCTGGTCGGCGGCGAAGTCGGAGCCGGGAATCGGCCAGTGGAGCACGATGTCGGTGAAGCCCAACTCCGCGTGGCGTCCGGCGAAGTCGACGAACGCGTCGAGGGATTCCAGCGGCCGCCCGCGGTCCGGGGTGAAGCCGGTGAGCAGGATCCTGTCGAGGCCGGTCACATCGCGGCCGATGGCGGCGCACACGTCGGCCAGCTTCTCGGTCTGCCCGCGCAGGGCCCGCAGCGACTGCTCGGGAGTGCCGTCCTCGTACGGCTTGGGGACGCCGGTCGCCACCCATGCCTGCCCGTGGCGCGCGGTGAGGCGCATACCGCGTGGCCCCGTCGCGGCCACCGCGAACGGCAGCCTGGGGCGCTGGACGCACCCCGGGATGTTGCGTGCCTCGTGCGCGGAGTAGTGGTCGCCCACGTACGAGACGGAGTCCTCGGTGAGCAGCCGGTCGAGCAGCGGGACGAACTCGCCGAAACGGTCGGCGCGCTCGCGCGGACTCCACGGTTCCCGGCCGAGCACGGTGGCGTCGAAGCCGGTGCCGCCCGCGCCGATGCCGAGTGTGACCCGGCCGCCGGAGATGTCGTCGAGGGAGATGAGTTCCTTGGCGAGGGTGACCGGGTGCCGGAAGTTCGGCGAGGTCACCAGGGTGCCGAGGCGCAGCCGGTCGGTGACGGCGGCCGCGGCCGCCAGCGTCGGCACGGCACCGAACCACGGGCCGTCGCGGAAGCTCCGCCAGGACAGGTGGTCGTAGGTGTACGCAGTGTGGAAACCGAGTTCCTCTGCGCGCTGCCAGGCCGCGCGGCCGCCTTCGTTCCAGCGGCGGTGAGGCAGGATCACTGTGCTCAGACGCGGACTCATGCTCCGAGCGTAAGCGGCGGCGGAGGCCGGTCACCTCCCGCGCCGGCCGACGCGGGCACGGGGCATCCGGGTGGGACCTCAGTGCGGCCCCGGAAAGCGCAGGTACCGCGGTGGCACGGCCCTGGTGAGCCACACCCCGTTCGCGCTGACGCGGAAGACATGGCCGTCGCGGTGCATGGCGCCGGCGTCCACGGCGAGGACGACCGGGCGGCCTCGGCGGGCACCCACGCGGGTGGCGGTCTCGCGGTCCGGTGAGAGGTGGACGTCGTGCCGGTTCATGGGCCTGAGGCCCTCGGTGCGGATCGCTTCCAGGGACCGCGCCACGGTGCCGTGGTAGAGATACGCCGGCGGGGTCGCCGGAGGCAGCCCCAGGTCGACGTCGATGCTGTGGCCCTGGCTGGCGCGGATGCGGGTGCCCTCGATCGCGAACCGCTTCTTGTCGTTGATGGCGACCACATGGTCCAGTTCCTCGCGTGTGACGCGGAAACCGTGCGCGGCCACCGCGGCGAGCAGCGTGTCGATCTCGACCCAGCCGCCTTCGTCCAGCGTGAGCCCGATCCGGTCCGGCTGGTGCCGCAGGTGTTTCGAGAGATACTTCGACACCTTCACGGTGCGTCTCTCGTCGTGCCTTTCCGTCATCCCTCCAGCGTGCGGGAGAGACGTGGATCACGCACGTGATTTTTGCTCCGGATGTTTGATCCACAAGCAAGTGCGGTTATCCACAGGCAAGTTGAGGATTCTGTGGACAACTGGTCTTGGAATCGGGGCGCTTTGGTCAACTTTGCTGACCTGACCGCAAAATGTGCCATCCGTCCAATGCCCGTGACCGGCAGACGCTTTTGGTGCCGGCGACCACTCGCGCTCCGGACTCGCTGAGGCCAACCGGCCCCCTGTCAGGCGGGTTTGGGAATTCGGGTCGCGGGCGGTGCTTCACGGTCGTGGCCTGCGCGGCGCACGGGGCAACGGGCCGCAGGAGAGCGTGGGTTGGCCAGCTGGGTTCGCCATCCGGTGAGCGGCGCGTGAGGTCCACCCGGGCCTGTCCGCAGCGCCGGGCCGGGCGCAAGACGGTCCGGTGGTTCATGGAGGCCGCGACCGGCAACTGCGGCCGGACGCAGGCCATGTGGCCGGCCTTCTCGTCGATCCGGCTCGGGGCGGCCGCAATTGCGGTCGGCGACCGGTGCCCGGCCGCCAACCCCGCCGCTCACAGTGGCGGTTGCCATCGAGCGACCGCGCGCAGCGCCCGTGGTGCGAAACGCGACATGAAGCGCATGCCGCGCGCCTCCGGAGTGACAGGCACAACGGCCTGATTGCGCACGACGGCCCGCAGGATCGCGTCCGCGACCCTCTCCGGCGGATACCCGCGCAGGCCGTACAGCCGGGCCGCCCGCTTCTGCCGCCGTTTCTCCTCTTCGGCGTCGACGCCCGTGAAGCGGGCGGTCGATGTGATGTTCGTGTGGACGAAACCGGGGCAGATCGCCGACACCCCGATGCCCTGCCCGGCCAACTCCGCGCGCAGGCACTCGCTGAGCATGAGGACCGCGGCCTTGGAGGTGCTGTAGGCGGGCAGCGACTTCGAGGGCTGGTACGCGGCCGCCGAGGCCGTGTTGACGATGTGGCCGCCCTGCCCTCGCTCGGCCATCTGCTTCCCGAAGAGCCGGCAGCCGTGGAGGACGCTCCACAGGTTGACGTCGAGGACCCTGCGCCAGTCCTCGGTGGTGGTGTCGAAGAAGGAGCCGGACAGGCCGATCCCGGCGTTGTTGACCAGGACGTCCACCACCCCGTACGCGGCGGCGACCTTCTTGGCGAGTCTTTCCATGGCCTCTTCGTCGGAGACGTCGACCGTCTCGGCCCACGCCTCGGGGGCACCGATCAGCCGGGCCCGCTCGGCCGTGCGGACCGCGCCGTCCCCGTCCCGGTCGACGGCCACCACGCGCGCGCCGGCCTCGGCGAAGGCGTACGCCGTGGCCCGCCCGATGCCACTGGCCGCGCCCGTCACCAGGACGAGCTGTCCGCCGAACCGCTCCGCGTACCGTCCGGCCGCCGTCCGTGCCGGCCGGCCGCCCTCGACGGCGGTCACGAACTCCGTGATCCAGGAGGCCAGTTGGTCGGGCCGGGTGCGCGGGATCCAGTGTTTGGCCGGCAGCGTGCGGCGGGTCAGCCGTGGGACCCAGCGCTCCAGTCCGTCATACAGCCGCTCCGACAGGAACGCGTCCCCCAGGGGTGTGATGAGCTGCACGGGCGCGTGGGCGTACGCGTCGGTGCGTGGGCGGCGCAGCCGGGACCGGACGTTGTCGCGGTACAGCCAGGCGCCGTGGGCCGCGTCCCGGGGCAGCGAGCGGGTCGGGTAGTCGCCGCCGGGCACCTTCTCGACGCGCCGCAGGATCCCGGGCCAGCGTCTGCCGAGCGGCCCGCGCCAGGCCAGCTCCGGCAGGACGGGGGTGTGCAGCAGGTACACGTACCAGGACTTGGCGCCCTGGCCCAGCAGCTGGCCCACCCGGCGCGGGGTCGGCCTCCGCACCCGCTGTGTGATCCAGTGCCCGAAGTGGTCGAGGGACGGCCCGGACATCGACGTGAAGGACGCGATCCGGCCCTCGGTGCGCTTCACGGTGACGAACTCCCAGGACTGCACCGATCCCCAGTCGTGCCCCACGAGGTGCACCGGCCGGCCGGGGCTGACTGCGTCGACGACCGCGAGGAAGTCGTCCGTCAGCTTCTCCAGCGTGAACCCGCCGCGCAGCGGCTTCGGCGCCGTCGACCGGCCGTGGCCGCGGACGTCGTACAGCACGACGTGGAAACGGCCGGCGAGCCGGTCCGCCACCTCCGACCAGACCTCCTTGCTGTCCGGGTAGCCGTGCACCAGGACGACCGTCGGCTGCGCCGGATCCCCCAGCTCGGCGACGCACAGCTCGATCCCGCCCGTCCGCACCCGGCGCTCGCGCGCCCCCTCGAGAGTCACCCGTCCTCCGTCCAGCGCCGCCGACCGCACTACGTGCCCGTAACGTGACACAGGCGAATGTGACAGTTGTTAGAGAATTCGTCAACAGGTGGTCGGGGGCCTGTGGACGACCAGGACGACAGGGGCGACTCCGCCCACGCGGCCATCCGGTCGTTCGACTTCAGGGGGACCCCTACGGGCCTGTACGACTGGAGTCTGAGGCGCAGACAGCTCTGCGGTCTGACGACGGCAGTGGCCCGTGTCACTACCGTCGACGACGTGACTGTGATCGCGACCGAAAGCCTGAGCAAGCGGTTCCCGAGGGTGACCGCTCTTGACCGGCTCTCCGTGGACGTCGGACCCGGTGTGACGGGGCTCGTCGGCGCCAACGGAGCCGGCAAGTCCACACTGATCAAGATCCTGCTGGGTCTGTCCCCCGCCAGCGAGGGCCGAGCCGAGGTGCTCGGACTCGACGTCGCCACCAAGGGCGGCGCCATCCGTGAGCGCGTCGGGTACATGCCCGAGCACGACTGCCTGCCGCCCGATGTGTCCGCCACCGAGTTCGTCGTGCACATGGCCCGCATGTCCGGTCTGCCCGCGGCGGCCGCGCGGGAGCGCACCGCGGACACCCTGCGCCACGTCGGCCTGTACGAGGAGCGCTACCGCCCCATCGGCGGCTACTCGACCGGCATGAAGCAGCGGGTGAAGCTCGCCCAGGCGCTGGTCCACGACCCGCAGCTGGTGTTCCTCGACGAGCCGACCAACGGCCTCGACCCGGTCGGCCGCGACGAGATGCTCGGCCTGATCCGCCGCATCCACACCGACTTCGGCATCTCGGTCCTGGTCACCTCCCATCTGCTGGGCGAACTGGAGCGCACCTGCGACCACGTCGTCATCATCGACGGCGGCAAGCTCCTGCGCTCCAGCTCCACCAGGGACTTCACCCAGACCACCGCGACCCTCGCGATCGAGGTCACCGACAGCGACGAGCACCCGGACGGCACCCGCGCGGTGCGCGAGGCCCTGCACGCGCACGGGGTGACCACGCACGACGGCAGCGGACTGCCGGGCGCCGGGCACATCCTGCTGCTGACCGCGGAGGGTGAGCAGACGTACGACCTCATCCGGGACGTCGTCGCCGACCTCGGCCTCGGCCTGGTCCGCATGGAGCAGCGCAGGCACCACATCGCGGAGGTCTTCAAGGACAGTGACGAGCAGCGGAAGGAGGCGGTCGGCCATGGCGGTTGAGCAGCCCACGGCCCGTGCGGCCGAGCAGACCCGGATCCACGACATCGGCTACCGCTCGTACGACGGCCCGCGCCTGGGCCGCGCCTACGCCCGGCGCTCCCTGTACTCGCAGTCCCTGCGCGGCGCCTACGGCCTCGGCCGCTCGGCCAAGTCCAAGGTGCTGCCGATGCTGCTGTTCGTGGTGATGTGCGCGCCCGCGCTCATCATGGTCGCGGTGGCGGTCGCCACCAAGGCGAAGGACCTGCCGGTCGAGTACACCCGCTACGCGATCATCATGCAGGCCGTCATCGGACTCTACGTCGCCTCCCAGGCGCCCCAGTCGGTCTCCCGCGACCTGCGCTTCAAGACGGTTCCGCTGTACTTCTCGCGCCCCATCGAGACCGCCGACTACGTGCGCGCCAAGTACGCGGCCCTGGCCTCGGCGATGTTCATGCTGACGGGCACGCCGCTGCTCGTCCTGTACGTGGGCGCGCTGCTCGCCAAGCTCGACTTCTCCCACCAGACGAAGGGGTTCGCCGAGGGGCTGGTCTCCGTGGCACTGCTCTCCCTGCTGTTCTCCGGGATCAGCCTGGTCATCGCCGCGGCCACACCCCGGCGCGGCTTCGGAATCGCGGCCGTCATCGCCGTCCTGACCATCTCGTACGGGGCCGTCTCCACCATCCAGGCCATCGCCGACGTGCACTCCGGCAACTCCGCCACCGCCGTCTGGATGGGGCTGTTCTCGCCCGTCACGCTCATCGACGGTGTGCAGACCGCCTTCCTCGGCGCGACCTCGTCCTTCCCCGGAGGGGAAGGACCCTCGGCGGCGCAGGGAGCCGTCTTCCTCCTCGTCGTCCTGGGGCTCATCGCGGGCAGCTACGGCCTGCTGATCCGCCGCTACCGAAAGGCCGGACTGTGAGCACGCTTTCCATCGACCATGTCTCGCGCTGGTTCGGCAACGTGGTGGCCGTCAACGACATCACGATGACCATCGGCCCCGGCGTGACCGGTCTGCTGGGCCCGAACGGGGCGGGAAAGTCCACCCTCATCAACATGATGGGAGGCTTCCTCGCCCCCTCCACCGGCTCCGTCACCCTCGACGGCCGGCCGGTGTGGCGCAACGAGCAGATCTACCGGCACATCGGCATCGTCCCCGAGCGGGAGGCGATGTACGACTTCCTCACCGGGCGCGAATTCGTCGTCGCCAACGCGGAGCTGCACGGGCTGGGCGCGAAGGCCGCCCAACGCGCCCTCGCCACCGTGGAGATGGAGTACGCGCAGGACCGCAGGATCGCCACGTACTCCAAGGGCATGCGCCAGCGCGTGAAGATGGCGTCGGCCCTCGTGCACGATCCGTCCCTGCTGCTGCTCGACGAGCCCTTCAACGGCATGGACCCGCGCCAGCGCATGCAGCTCATGGAGCTGCTGCGGCACATGGGCGCGGAGGGCCGCACCGTGCTGTTCTCGTCCCACATCCTCGAAGAGGTCGAGCAACTGGCGACGCACATCGAGGTCATCGTCGCCGGACGGCACGCGGCGAGCGGCGACTTCCGGAAGATCCGCCGTCTGATGACCGACCGGCCGCACCGCTACCTGGTGCGCTCCAGCGACGACCGCGTCCTCGCGGCCGCGCTGATCGCCGACCCGTCGACGTCCGGCATCGAAGTGGACCTCGCCGAGGGTGCGTTGCGCATCCAGGCGGTCGACTTCGGCCGCTTCACCGCCCTGCTGCCGAAGGTCGCGCGCGAGCACGGCGTCCGGCTGCTCACGGTGTCGCCGTCCGACGAGTCGCTCGAATCCGTGTTCTCGTACCTGGTCGCGGCGTAGGAGGCCGAAGATGTACGACCCCACAGTCGCCCGGCTCACCTACCGGGGCCTGCTCGGCCGCCGCCGTGCCCTCATCCTCGGTGCGCTGCCCGTTCTGCTGATCGTGATCTCCGCGGTCGTCCGCTCGCTGACGGGCGCCGACGACCAGGTCGCCCACGACGTCCTCGGCGGGTTCGCGCTCGCCACGATGGTGCCCATCATCGGCGTCATCGCCGGCACCGGCGCGATCGGCCCCGAGATCGACGACGGCTCCGTGATCTATCTGCTGGCCAAGCCGGTGAAGCGGCCCACCATCATCTTCACGAAACTGATCGTCGCCATCGCGGTGACCATGGCGTTCTCCGCGCTGCCGACGCTCGTCGCGGGCCTGATCCTCAACGGCAACGGCCAGCAGATCGCCGTCGCCTACACCGTGGCGGCGCTGGTCGCCTCCATCGCGTACGCGGCCCTGTTCCTGCTGCTCGGCACGGTGAGCCGGCACGCCGTGGTGTTCGGCCTGGTCTACGCGCTCGTCTGGGAGGCGCTGTTCGGCTCGCTGATCTCCGGGGCGCGCACCCTCAGCGTCCAGCAGTGGGCGCTCGCCGTGGCCCACAAGGTGTCCGACAGCTCGCTGGTCACCTCGGACGTGACGCTGCCCACCGCGACGGTGCTGCTGGTCGCGGTGACCGTGGGCGCCACCTGGTACGCGGGACGGAAGCTGCGGACGCTGACGCTGGCGGGCGAGGAGTGACCGTCCCCCCGGTGGGGGGACTTCTCTTGACGGCGGCTTCATCTGCGCCCGGGCAGACTGGGCGCAGGGGATGCGCGGCGGAAGGAACGGGGATGGCAGCGCAGACACCGCGGGGCGACGAGCCGGACAGGGCGGCGGCGGGCGAGACCGGAGAGGAGTGGGACGGCGTCGTGTTCGACGAGGACTTCATACGGTCCGCGTCGGCCACGGAGCAGTCCGCGCGCGCCCGGATGCTCGCGGCGCGCTGGCGCGACCAGGCGCCCGAACCTCAGCCGTGGCGCTCCGACGAGCCGCCCGCCGGCTGGTTCTTCAGCAAGGCGCGCCGCCGCAGGTGGCGCCGCCGGTAGCGGCCCCGTGACGTGAGGCCGGCGGGTTCGACGACGTGTTTTATTCGGTGGCGCCCGCTCCGGCGGACCGGCACAGTGGTGATGTCCACGACGCCGGACCAAGCCGGCGCCACACACGGGGAGCGGAGTCCGGCGATGTCCAGTGACAGTGCGTCGTACTCCCGGCAGGGCAGCCCGCGGCAGGCTCCGGAGTAGTTACCCCTCCGTCGAGCCCGCCCCGCCCGGGAGCTGCCCGGGGCGGCCGCTTCGAGCGCGCGATTCCCTTCGCGCGGGCCGCCCACCCGGAGGATTGGCCGAGTGGTAAGGCACCGGCTTGCTAAGCCGTGGTCGGGCCTGGAAAGCCCGCGCGCGTTCGATTCGCGCATCCTCCGCAAACGAATGGGTGCTTCCGACACCTGACCCGATGACCGACACCCGATGACCGACACCTGGCGCCGGAGCCCCGACACCTGGCGCCGGAGCCCCGACACCTGGCGCCGGAGCCCCGGCACCCGGCGCCGGACACCCGGTGCCGAACGACTCAGCCCAGCATTCTCTCCACGACGACGGCGATGCCGTCCTCGTCGTTGGAGAGGGTCACCTCGTCCGCGACCGCCCCCAGGTCCTCGTGCGCGTTGGCCATGGCCACGCCGTACGCGGCCCACGCGAACATAGGGATGTCGTTCGGCATGTCCCCGAAGGCGATCGTGTCCGCGGCCTTCACCCCCAGGCGGCGGGCGGCCAGCGACAGACCCGTCGCCTTGGTCAGGCCGAGAGGGAGGAGCTCCACGATGCCCTCGCCCGCCATCGTCACCCCGACCAGGCCGCCGGCCGCCTGCTGCGCCGCCTCGGCCAGTTCGTCGTCGCCCAGCGTCGGGTGCTGGAGGTAGATCTTGCTCAGCGGGGCGGACCACAACTCCGCGGCGTCCTGGATGAGCCCGTACGGAAGCGGTCCCCCGAACCGGTAGCCGGGGCCGGCCAGGACCTCCCCGTCCAGCCCGTCCCGGCTCGCCGCCAGCAGCAGCGGGCCCACCTCGGCCTCGATCTTCGCCAGGGCGAGAGCGGCGATCTGCCGGTCCAGCGTCAGCGATGTCAGCAGCCTGTGCTCCCCCGCGTGGTACACCTGGGCCCCCTGGCCGCACACCGCCAGGCCCCGGTAGCCGAGGTCGTCGAGGACCGGGCGGGTCCAGGCGACCGCGCGTCCGGTGACCACGATGTGCGCGACGCCCGCAGCGGCGGCCGCGGCGAGCGCCTCACGCGTGCGCTGCGACACCGTCCCGTCGGAGCGCAGCAGCGTCCCGTCGAGATCGGTGGCTATCAGCTTGTAGGGAGAATCGGAGGGCTCGGCCGTGCTCACCTGGCCTCGGGCTCCAGCAGCTCCCGGCCGCCGAGGTACGGGCGCAGGATCTCGGGCACCCGGACGGAGCCGTCCGCCAGCTGGTGGTTCTCCAGGATCGCCACGATCGTGCGCGGTACCGCGCACAGCGTGCCGTTCAGCGTCGCCAGCGGCTGCACCTTCTTGCCGTCCCGCATGCGGACCGACAGCCGGCGGGCCTGGAAGCCGTCGCAGTTGGACGCCGAGGTCAGCTCACGGTACTTGCCCTGGGTGGGGATCCATGCCTCGCAGTCGTACTTCCGCGACGCCGACGCGCCCAGGTCGCCGGTCGCCACGTCGATGACCTGGAACGGCAGCTCCAGAGAGGTCAGCCACTGCTTCTCCCACTCCAGGAGCCGCCTGTGCTCGTTCTCGGCGTCCTCGGGGGCGACGTACGAGAACATCTCGACCTTGTCGAACTGGTGCACGCGGAAGATGCCCCGCGTGTCCTTGCCGTACGTCCCGGCCTCGCGGCGGAAGCACGGCGAGAAGCCGGCATAGCGCAGCGGCAGCCGCTCCGCGTCGATGATCTCGTCCATGTGGTACGCGGCGAGCGGGACCTCGGAGGTGCCGACCAGGTAGAAGTCGTCCTTCTCCAGGTGGTACACGTTCTCGGCGGCCTGGCCGAGGAAACCCGTGCCCTCCATGGCACGCGGGCGGACCAGGGCGGGCGTCAGCATCGGCGTGAACCCGGCCTCCACGGCCTGCGCCATCGCCGCGTTGACGAGTGCCAGCTCCAGCAGGGCGCCGATGCCCGTCAGGTAGTAGAAGCGCGAGCCGGACACCTTCGCACCGCGCTCGACGTCGATCGCGCCGAGCGCCTCGCCGAGCTCCAGGTGGTCCTTCGGCTCGAAGCCCTCGGCGCCGAAGTCACGGATCGTGCCGTGCGTCTCCAGGACGACGAAGTCCTCCTCGCCGCCGACCGGGACGTCGGGGTGCACCACATTGCCGAGCTGGAGCAGGAGCCGCTTGGTCTCCTCCTCGGCCTCGTGCTGCTCGGCGTCCGCCGCCTTGACGTCGGCGGCGAGCCGGCCGGCCCTCTCCAGCAGGTGGGCCTTCTCGTCGCCGGCGGCCTTGGGGATCAGCTTGCCGAGCGCCTTCTGCTCGGAGCGGAGTTCGTCGAAGCGGATGCCGGACGACCTGCGCCGCTCGTCGGCGGAGAGCAGGGCGTCGACGAGCGCGACATCCTCACCACGGGCGCGCTGGGAGGCGCGAACACGGTCGGGGTCCTCACGGAGCAGGCGAAGGTCAATCACCCCTCAAGGCTACCGGTGCGGGGTTCCGGCCCACGACTCCCTATTTCGATCAGTGAGGCATGTCCGCTATGCGGCAATTATTCCGTGTGTCAATGAAAGGGGTTATGCACCCCTTAAGGGGGCAATGGCCGGGCGTCTCGTTGACTCGACTTCCCTGTGCAGAGCGGGATTTGGAGTGTGCTTGTCCACAGGCATCCACAGCCGGACCAAGGTTATCCACAGGCTGTGCGGAAGATCTGTGGACTGTGGAGTTGATCAATCCGAATGGCCTGCGGGAAGCGCAGAATTCCCGGTTCAAACCGCTATTGCATGCACTTTCGGGTGGAAAAGGGTCGCCCCGAAGTGTTGGTCGAAAGAAACGGGTGGACAACTGTGACGGACGGGGTGATGGACGGGCGGAGGAGCCTTGGGAAGATTTGTCGACCTCGCGATGCCGTGTTGTCGACTTGTCCCCAGGTCGAGAAGCCCACCTGTGGATAACTTCTGTGGACAGCGACAATCTGCAGGTAGGACCGGGCGCCCTGACGCCGACAGTCTAGAACCGGCCGTCCTGGCAGCGTGCCACCCAGTCCGCGGCCGACACGAACTCGTCGTCCGACGTACCGGGCCGCAGGGCCCGCGCGTCGCCCGGCTCGATGTCCGCCCGCGGGTACGAGCCGAGGAAGCGCACCTGCAGGCAGATCCGCTTCAGCCCCATCAGCGCCTCGGCGACCCGGCGGTCGGAGATATGACCCTCGGCGTCGATGCAGAAGCAGTAGTTCCCGATGCCCGCACCCGTCGGGCGTGACTGCAGCAGCATCAGGTTGATCCCCCGCACGGCGAACTCGCCCAGCAGGTCGCGCAGCGCCCCGGGGTGGTCGTCGCGCTGCCACAGGACGACGGAGGTCTTGTCGGCGCCGGTCGGAGCGGCCGGCCGGGCGGGCTTGCCCACCAGCACGAACCGCGTCTGCGCGTTCTCCGCGTCGTGGATCCCGGTCTCCAGCGCCTCCAGGCCGTAGCGCGCGGCGGCGAACTCGCCCGCGAACGCCGCGTCGTACCGGCCCTCCTGCACCAGTCGTGCGCCGTCCGCGTTGGACGCCGCCGACTCCCAGACCGCGTCCGGGAGGTTGTCCTTCAGCCAGTTGCGCACCTGCGGCTGTGCGGCCGGGTGCGCGGTGACCGTCTTGATCTCCGAGAGCTTGGTACCGGGCCGGACCAGCAGCGCGAAGGTGATCGAGAGAAGCACCTCGCGGTAGATCATCAGCGGCTCGCCCGCGACCAGCTCGTCCAGGGTGGTCGTGATGCCACCCTCCACCGAGTTCTCGATCGGTACGAACGCGGCCTCGGCCTCGCCGCCGCGGACGGCGTCGAGCGCGGCCGGAACCGACACCATCGGGACGAGCTCCCGGGTGGCGGCCTCCGGCAGCGTACGGAGAGCGACTTCGGTGAAGGTGCCCTCGGGACCGAGATACGCATAACTGGCTGGCATGACCTCACCCTAATAGGCCCGGCGGACCTCGGCTCACCCCTGTGGAAACCGCGGCCTGCCTGGGCACACGCCCGGCCGGGGCACCCGTGACGGCCGCGGCCCGCCGGACGGCCCGCCGGGCCCCGTCCCGTCCGTCCTTCTCCCGTCCGTCCCTCTCTCATCCCTCCAGCAGCCGCTGCCCCACGTACTCCCCGTTCGCGGCCCCGCCCGGAGCCGCGAACAGGCCGCTCGCCTCGTGGCGGATGAACCGCGACAGCGCATCCCCCCGGTCGAGCTTGCGCTGCACGGGGACGAAGCCGCGCAGCGGGTCCGCCTGCCAGCAGACGAACAGCAGGCCCGCGTCAGGGGTACCGTCCGCGTCGAAGCCGTCGTGGTACGAGAACGGGCGGCGCAGCATGGCCGCGCCCCCGTTCTGGTCGGGCCGGGTGATGCGGGCGTGCGCGGTGAGCGGCACGACCGGCTTGCCGTCGGCACCGGTCCGCTCCAGGTCCATCGTGGTCGTCTCGGTGCCGCCGCTGAGCGGTGCCCCGTCGGACTTGCGGCGCCCGATGACCTCCTCCTGCGCCCGCAGCGGGAGCTTCTCCCAGTCGTCGAGGAGCATGCGGATGCGGCGCACCACGGCGTACGAGCCGTTCGCCATCCACGCCGGGTCGCCGGAGGAGGGCACGAAGATGCGCCGGTCGAAGTCGGGCTCGGCCGGCTTGGGATTCCGTGTGCCGTCGATCTGGCCCATCAGGTTCCGGGCCGTCATGGGGTGCGCGGTCGCGCCGGGAGAGCGGTTGAAGCCGTTCATCTGCCAGCGCAGCCGCGCCGCGCCGCCGGCCTCCTTCTGGATGGTGCGCAGGGCGTGGAAGGCGACGAGCGCGTCGTCGGCGCCGATCTGCACCCACAGGTCGCCGTTGCTGCGGCGGGGGTCGAGGCGGTCGGAGGAGAACTCGGGCAGCGGGTCCAGGGCGGGCGGGCGCTGCTTCTCCAGCCCCGTACGGGCGAAGAAGCTGTTGCCGAAGCCGAAGGTGATCGTCAGGGACGACGGTCCGGCGTCGCGCGCGACACCGGTGTCGTCGTGCGCGGCGGTCTCGCCCGCCATCAGCCGCTCGGCGGTCGCCGACCAGCGGCGCAGCAGCGCGGCGGCCTCCTTGCGGCCCGCGCCCGCCGCGAGGTCGAAGGCGACGACGTGGCCGCGGGCCTGGAGGGCGTCGGTGATGCCCGGCTGGTGCGTCCCGTGGAAGGCCACCCGGCCCGTGCCGAGGGACGTCAGAGGGATGGCCTTCTCGGAGGGTGTCGCGGCGTGTCCGGCGACCGCTCCCGCGGTGCCCAGCACGATCCCGGTGGCGCCGGCGGTGCCGAGGAGCCGCCGCCGCGAGATCGCCCCTCCGGGGGAGGGAGCGCGGGCGGCGGTCTCTTCGGGGGTGCCGTTTCCGGGGGCGGCCTTCTCGGCGGAGTGCTTCTCGCCGGGACGGCCCTGGTTCTTCCGGGGACCGGCGTCCTGGGAGGACGCGGGGGGCGTGGACTGGTCAGCCATGGTGAGGTTCAGCCGATCTGCGCGTTCTTGTTCACGGTCACTTGGTCGATGTCGGACGTCCGCACGGTCACCGCGATCCTCCAGTCGCCCGCCATGGGGATCTGCACGCCGCTCGCCGACCAGTGGCCGGCGGCGATGTGGTCGGGCACGACGGGCAGCGGGCCGATGCCTTTCGCCTTGAGCGTGAAGGCGACCTTCACCTCGGGGACGTCGAAGGCCTTGGCGTTCGGCCGCACCACGTAGAGGTGCATCTCGTTGGTGCCGGCGCGGGCCGGGTCGAGGGTGAGTTCCACGGTTCCCTTGCCGTCCTGGCCGCCGGTGTCGAAGGGGAACTTCAGTGCCAGGGAGCCGGTGGAGGGCTGCGATGTGGACGCGGTGGCCGCCCTGGCCGCCTCCTCTGTGCGCCCCGGTTCGGTGCTCGTGAGCGCGGTGGTGACGGCGAGCAGCACGATCGTCACCCCCGCCTCGGTGAGCACGGAGCGGCGCAGCCCCGAACGGACGGGGTCGGCGTCCCGCATCCGCCGGGCCCGCGCCGTCGCCACCGCGGCCTGCTGCCGGGCCAGCTGGGCGGCGCGCGCGGAGCGCCCGGACGTGCCGGAGGCCCGGCTCCCGGAGCCGCGCTCCTTGCCGGAAGCCCCGGTGCCTCCGTTCTTGGCGGAGCCCCCGCTCTTCGCGGACGCACCGCTCCTGGCCGGGGACTTCGCCGCCACCGCCGACTGCTTCTTCTCCTCGGCGCGGCGGCGTTCCGCCGTACGCCACGCCGCCACCGCGGACGCCGACGCCTCCGTCAGCTGCGCCGTCCAGCGCCGCGAGACCCAGGCGAGGCCGACGAGCACGGCGACCAGGCCGACCTTGGCGAGCAGCAGCCGTCCGTACGCCGTTCCGGTCAGTGCCGACCACGACCCGAGCTGGCGCCATGCCTGGTAGACGCCGGTCGCGGCCAGCGTCACGACGCCGGCGAACGCGACGCGCGAGAAGCGCCGCACGGCCGCCGGCTCGATCAACGGGGCCCGGTAGAGCGCGACGAGCAGGGTCGCTAGGCCGCCCAGCCAGACGGCGACCGCGAGCAGGTGCAGGACGTCGACCGGCATCGCGAGGCCGGTCTGGAGGCCGGTCGAGGCGTGCTCGGCCATGGCCCAGGTCGCCGCCAGCCCGGCCGCCACGACGGTCCCGCCGACGGCCAGCCCGAAGGTGAGGTCCCGCTTCTCGGCGGCGAGGTCGGCGTCCTCCTCCAAGGCACCGCCACGGGACTGGCCCTTCGTGCCACCGGCACCACGCGGCTTGCCGCTGCCGCCGGTCGCCTCCTCGCCGTCCGGGTCCCGTTTGACGTACGCCCCGAAGAGCACCGCGATGAACAGCGCCCCCGCGGCGAGGAGCAGCAGCCGGGAGACGAGGGCCGCCCCCGACTTGGTCTGCAGCACCTGCCCCATCAGGGACAGGTCGAAGATGTCGGCCACCTTCCCCGAACTCGTGTACGAGCCACGCAGGAGCAGCAGCGCGAGTGTCGCCGAGGTGATCGCCAGCCACCCGGAGACCACGAGCCGCTGTACGGCCCGCACCCCGGCGCCCCGCTGCCAGCAGGCGAGCACGAAGGCCGCGCCGCCGACCAGGACGATGAATCCGGCGTACGAGACGTACCGCGCGAATCCATAGAGCCAGCCGACCACCCCGCCGCCCGCGGTCGGGCCGGAGAGGGTGACCGTGGTCGCGGACGGGGCGCCGACGGAGAAGGTGAAGGCGCCGGAGACCGGGTGGCTGTCCGCGGACACCACCTGGTAGGTGACGGTGTAGGTGCCGCGGGGCAGCCCCGCCTGCACCTTCACGCCGTACATCGTGCCGCTCTGGTTGAACGCCCTGCCGGTGTCGACGCGCTGCCCCCTGGGGTCGAGGACGCGCAGCGAGTCGCCGGAGAACGCGACCTTCTCGGAGAAGGTGAGCGTGACCTGGTCGGGCGCCTTGTCGACCACCGTTCCCTGGGCGGGGTCGCTGCCGATCAGCGCGGCGTGCGCGGAGGCGGGCGCGGCCCCGCCGAACAGCGCGCCCACGACGGCGAGCAGCAGCGTCAGCAGCCCGCGGACCGCCCGGACCCGGGCCGTGGGGCCGGCGGCCGTACGGACCCTCCTCCGGACGTGCTCTCGGACGTGCCCGCCGGGAGCGATGGCCTGCGTCACGGTGATGCCTCCCTCAGTGTCCGGTCATCGGCTGGTACGTCGCCGACTTCACCGGCATCTCGACGGTCACCGTTCCCGACTTGGCGAAGTGCAGCTGCAGCGACACCTTCTCGCCCTGCCTGGGCCTGTGGCCGAGCTTTGCGAACATCAGGTGGTTGCCGCCGCTGCCGAGGACGAGCCTGCCGTCCGCGGGCACGGCGAACGACTTCTCCTCCCGCATCGCGCCACCCGTGGTGGAGTGCAGCGTGATGTCGTCGCTCAGGTCGCTGGTGACGGAGGTGAGGGAGTCGGCACCGCCGGAGTTGGTGACGGTGAAGTAGCCGGCGGCCATGTCGCCGGTGACGGGCTCCGGCATGTAGGCGCCGCTGACCTTCAACTCGGGCCTGGCCGCGGAGGAGCCGCCGGAGGCGTCCGGGCTCCCGCAGCCCGCGAGCATCAGTCCGGCCGCTATCGCCAGGGTGGGGAAGAAGAGACGGCGGTTCACGGGTTCTCCCCCTTGATGATCTTCGGAAGGTCCTTGATGTAGTCGTCGACGGTGGCGTCCTGGCTGTACAGCACATAGCCGGCGTCGGTCTTCGGTGAGAACGCGACGACCTGGGTGCCGTGGGTGGACACGATCGTGCCGTCCTTGTCCTTCGTGGGCGGCTCGATGCTGATGCCGAGGGCGCGGGCGCCGGCCTGGATGGTGGCGAAGTCACCGGTCAGGCCCACGACCTGGGGGTCGATGCCCTTCAGCCACTTGGCGAGGGCGGAAGGGGTGTCACGGTCCGGGTCGGTGGTGATGAACACGATCCGCAGCGAGTCCTTCTGCGCCTGGCTCAGCTGCTTGTTCGCCGCGAGCTCCTTCTTGGCGACGGCGAGGTTGTTCATCGTCAGCGGGCAGACGTCGGGGCAGTGGGTGTAGCCGAAGTAGACGAGTGCGGGCTTGCCCTTGGTCTCCGCGCGGAGGTCGTACTTCTTGCCCTGGGTGTCGGTGAGGACGAGGTCCGGCTTCTCGAACGGCTGGTCGAGCACGGTCGCGGCCTTGTCCGAGCCGTCCTCCGCGGAGACCTGGACGACGGGCTTGTCTCCGCCGTCGCCGGATCCGCAGGCGGAGAGGGTGAGCGCGGCGGCGGCGAGGAGGCCGACGGCCGCGAGTTTCTTCTTGCGCATGAAAAACGTCCCAGAGGTAGGGGGTCTCAGGAGTCGGTGGTACGTCGGCGGCCGGCCAGCACGCCGTACGCCACGCCCACCGCGCCCACGGCGATGCCGGCGACGCCGAGCGCGCGGGCGGTGGTGTCACCGTCGCCGGAGGCCGCGGACCGGGTGTCACCGGCGGCCGACGTGGCGGAGGCGTCCTCGGCCGTGGCGCCGTTGCGGCCGGTGGACGCGGCGGTCAGCTCCAGCACCGGGGCGGGGTTCTGGGGCTCTTCCTGGCCCTCCTGCTGCGGCTCGATCCAGCGGACGACCTCGTTGTCTGAGTACGTCTGCAGGGCCTTGAAGACGAGTCGGCCGGTGTCCTGCGGGAGCGGGCCGATCGAGAGCGGGAAATTCTGGAAGTAGCCCGGCTCGATGCCCTTGCCGGTCGCGGTCCAGGTGACCTTGGTGACGGCCTCGTCGATCGTCAGGCCGTGCACCGCGACCGGCTTGGCCAGCTTCGACTTGGTGATCCGTACGGTCCAGCCCTCGACGGGCTGCGCCATCACCGAGGCGAGCGGATGGTCGGGCGGGAGGCTGATCTCCAGCCGGGTGGTCGAGGCGTTGTCGCGCTCGTTGGGGACCTGGAAGCCGACCGTCGTGTATCCGCCCTGGACGGCCTCGCCGTTCGGCTGCACGTCGACGTGCGCGGACGCGGGTGCGGACAGGACGAGGACGGCCGACGCGGCGGCGGCACCGGCCGCGGCGAGGCGTGCGATGCGGGACGACGCCTTCGGGGAAGCCGAGATGGCCTTCATGAAGAGCACTCCACTCCGAGTGGGAGTCGGTAGGGGGAAAGGGCGCGTGCTCGGGGGCGGCCACGGCCGTGGTGCCCCGCGGGCACGCGCGCGTGCCGCACGACGGCATCCCCTCCGCACGGACGAGTGGAGTGGCGCGTCGCGTCAGGCAGCGAGCACGTACGGAGTGGGGGAGGGCGGCCCGCGCCGGATCACCGAGTGCTGCAGGGCGGACGCCGGCGGCTTCGGCGGTACGAGGAAGGCGGTGCGGGGGGCGCGCGGTCCGGTCCCGGGCGCGCCGGAGAGCCCGCCCAGCAGGGCGCGCACGAGCGTGAACGCCGCGCGCAGGGACCGTACGAGCGCCCCCTCCGCGAGCTCCTGGGCCGACAGCCGCAGGAGCCCCAGAAGCGCGAGGTCACCGCGGCGCAGCACCCAGCCAGCGGCCACGGCCGCGAGGACGTGACCGAGCAGCATGGGCACGGACGGCAGCATCGACCCCGGGCCGGCCATCGTCGCCAGGGCGTCCGCCGGGTGGTGCACGGTGGACGCGTCCACGCCCGTGTCGAGCCGCGCGTCGGCGAGGATCTTCTGGGCCCGCGCGGGAGAGAGCGCCGCGGCGCTGGTTCCGCACATGATGCGCGCGGCCCGTTCCACGAGCGTGGCGTCGGCCGTCGGCGTCGCGTGCCCGCTCATCGGCACGGCACCCCACTGCTGCCCGAGCTCGAACAGTGTGTGCAGCAGGGTCTGGCCCACGGCGAGGAACGCGACGATGCCGGGCAGGGTGCGCTCCCGCCCGGTGAGCCCGGCGGCGACGGCGAACACGGCGAGGAAACCGGCGCCCAGCGTCCACACCGGAACCGCGGCGCAGGAGGCGAGCCCGTGCCCCGTCGCGGCCAGCACGACGCAGACCGCGGCGAACACCGCGGCCCGCAGAAACCGGAGATCGTATCCGGTGCGCGCCGTGCGCGGGAGGGGGGCACTCATGGCGGCCTCATCATCGCACTGGCCCCTCGGGCGCCGTACGGCAGGTCCGCAAGGCGACATACATGCGGTAATCGGATGGGCGATCCAGAAGATCATGTTCTGGCGCGGGCGGCCCTCGCATACACCCCGCGCGGCCCCGGCGCATCCGCCGTATGGGCGGGATCTCATGGATCCTGCGAATGCCCTCGGGCATGCGTGGCAATACGTAACGGTATGTCGAGCCGCGGCCAGGAGGCTGGAGCATGAGCATCTGGTGGTCACTCCATCTGCGGCGCGAAGCTGCGAGCGTGCCGCTCGCCCGACGGCTCCTGATGGGCACGATGGAGACCGCGGGCGTCGACCCGGACATCTCGTACGACCTTTCCGTCGCCCTCAGCGAGGCGTGCGCCAACGCGGTCGAGCACGGCGGCGACGGCGCACCCGGCGGTACGTCCGGGGCGTACCGGGTCACGGCCTACCTCGACGGCGAGAAGTGCCGCATCGAAGTCACCGACGCGGGCCCCGGGTTCCCCTCCGGCAGATCCCGCCCCGCGCTGCGCCCGGCCCGCGTCGACGCCGAGCACGGCCGCGGCCTGTGCCTCATCCAGGAACTCGCCGACCACGTCCACATCGGCAACAAGCCGGGGCGCGGTGGGGCGGTGGTGAGCTTCGACAAGATCCTCAAGTGGAAGAAGGACGCCCCTCTGGTGGCGGTGTAGCAAAGACGGCGGCCGCGCAGCGGAGCGGCGAGGGGCCGGTCGAGAGCCGGCGGGCCGGTCGTGCGAAGGCCGGGTACCGCCGTCGGCACCCGGCCACGCTCCTGCCTGTCAGCCCTTCAGGGACGCCATCCACGCCACGACCTCGTCGGAGCGCCGCGGCAGGGCCGCCGAGAGGTTCCGGCTGCCGTCCTGCGTGACGAGGATGTCGTCCTCGATGCGGACGCCGATGCCGCGGTACTCCTCCGGAACCGTCAGGTCGTCCGCCTGGAAGTACAGACCCGGCTCGACCGTGAGCACCATGCCGGGCTCCAGCGTGCCGTCCACGTACGTCTCCGTGCGGGCGGCCGCGCAGTCGTGGACGTCCATGCCGAGCATGTGGCCCGTGCCGTGCAGGGTCCAGCGGCGCTGCAGCCCCAGCTCCAGGACGCGCTCCACCGGGCCCTCGACCAGGCCCCACTCGACCAGCTTCCCGGCGAGCACGCGCTGCGCCGCGTCGTGGAAGTCGCGGTACTTGGCGCCCGGCTTCACCGCCGCGATGCCGGCCTCCTGGGCCTCGTAGACGGCGTCGTAGATCTTCTTCTGGATCTCGCTGTAGGTGCCGCCGACCGGCAGCGTGCGGGTGACGTCGGCGGTGTAGTACGTGTGCGTCTCCACACCGGCGTCCAGCAGGAGCAGGTCGCCGGAGCGGACGGGCCCGTCGTTGCGCACCCAGTGCAGCGTGCAGGCGTGCGGTCCGGCCGCGCAGATCGAGCCGTAGCCGACATCGTTGCCCTCCACGCGCGCACGGAGGAAGAACGTTCCCTCGATGTAGCGCTCGCTGGTCGCCTCCGCCCGGTCGAGGACCTTCACCACGTCCTCGAAGCCGCGCACCGTCGAGTCGACGGCCTTCTGCAGCTCCCCGATCTCGAACGCGTCCTTGACCAGCCGCATCTCGGAGAGGAAGACGCGCAGTTCCTCGTCGCGCTCGGCGGTCACCTTGTCGTGCAGCGCGGCCTCGATGCCCGCGTCGTGGCCGCGGACCACCCGCACCGGGCCGGTGGCCTCCCTGAGCTTCTCGGGCAGTTCGCGCACGTCCGCGGCGGGGATGCCGTGGAGCTGCTCCGCCTCGGCGAGCGAGTTGCGGCGGCCGACCCACAGCTCGCCCTGGCCGGAGAGCCAGAACTCGCCGTTCTCACGGTTGGACCGGGGCAGCAGGTAGATCGTCGCCCGGTGGCCGCTCGTCCCGTCCGCGGCCGGCACCGGCTCCAGCACCAGGACGCCGTCCTCCGTCTGGTTGCCCGTCAGGTACGCGTATTCGACGGAGGCCCGGAAGGGGTAGTCGGTGTCGTTGGAGCGGGTCTTCAGACGGCCCGCGGGGATCACCAGGCGCTCGCCCGGGAAGCGGGCGGAGAGCGCGGCGCGGCGGGCGCGGGTCTCGGCGGCCTGGGCGATGGGCTGCAGGTCGTGCAGCTCGGTGTCGGCCCAGCCGGACTTCATGTTCTCGGCCAGCTCGTCGGACACGCCCGGGTACAGGCCGTTCTTGCGCTGCTTGACGGGCTCCTCCTGGGCAGTCTCCGGGGTCTCCGGGAGCTCTTCTGCCACGGTCATCCTCCTAGATGCGGCACTGGACCCCGTCCATCGTACGGTCGTACGGGCGGGGCCCAGGGCGGAAGAGGAACTGCCGGGGGCGCGCGCCGAGGGGCCCGGCGGTGGCGTGGCGGGGGCTCGTCAGCGGGCTCGTCAGTGGCTTGGCGGAGGCTCGTCAGTGGCTCGGCGGGGGCTCGTCAGCGGCTCGGCAGGGCCCGCCGGGCGCTCAGGGGATCACTCGAACCGCGCCGCCAGCAGGATCACGTCCTCCGCGCCGTCCTCCCCCGGCCGCGGCGCCGCCCGGCCGGGGCGCGCCGCCGCGACGGCCGGCTCCTCGGGCAGCATCGCCCGCAGGATGTGGTCCACGACCGCACCCGGGTCGGTACGCACCGGCCTCGGTACGCCCGCGGCCGCCGCGTGCAGCCGGGCGAAGGCGCGGTCCATCGGGTCCCCGGTGCGGCGCAGCAGGCCGTCGGTGTAGAGCAGCACGGTCTCGCCGGGCTCCAGGGCCACGTCGATGCTCGGCGCCTCCCAGCAGGCCAGCATTCCCAGGGGCGCCGACAGCGAGGTCTCCACGAACTCGGTGCGGTGGGGACCGATCAGCAGCGGCGGGCTGTGCCCGGCCCCGGCCAGTGTCACCCTGCGCGTCGCGGGCTCGCAGTAGGCGAACAGGGCGGTGGCGGAGCGGGCGGGCTCGGTGAGCCTCAGCAGCAGCTCCAGGTCCGAGAGGACCGCCACCGGGTCCTCGCCCTCCATCACCGCGTACGCGCGCAGCGAGGCCCGCAGCCGGCCCATCGCGGCCAGCGCGCTGGGGCCCGACCCGGTCACGGATCCGACCGCCAGACCGAGGGCGGCATCGGGCAGCGGCAGCGCGTCGTACCAGTCGCCGCCGCCACGCGGGCCGGTGCGGCGGCGCGCGGCGAGCTGCACGCCGGCGATCCGGGGCAGCCGGGCGGGCAGCAGTTCCTCGGCGATCGTCCTCATGCACGCGCGCGTGCGGTCGGTCTCCACGAGCCGCGCCAGATGCTCGGTCGCGTAGCGGGCGTAGTGGCCGGCGAGATGGCGCTGGCGCTCGACCGGCTCCGCGGGCTCGTCGTAGAGCCACACGGCGGCACCGAGCCGGCCGGCCGCCTCGGTGGACAGGGGGAGTGCGTAGCTCGCGGCGTATCCGAGCCGGGCGGCCACCTCGCGGTGGCGGGGGTCGAGTCCGTCCTCGGAGAACAGGTCGGGCTCGGCGATCTCGCGCTCGCCGCCCGGCAGACCGTCGAGGATCCTGCCGTACGACATCGAACTGCGCGGCACGGTCTCGATGTGCCCGAGGTCGGCGCGGGCCAGGCCCAGGCCGATCGTCGTGTCGGGGCCGAGACCGTCGTGGGGCTCCAGCACGACAAGACCGCGCCGGGCGCCCACGAGGGCGGCTCCGGCGCGCAGTAGTTCCTGGAGCGCTTCGGCGAGTGAGTCCGTGCGTGCCAGGCGTTCGGTGAGTTCGTGGAGGGTCGTGAGATCCGAGACCCAGGCCGCGAGCCGGTCCTGGAGCAGGGTTTCCGGGGCGACGGGGGCGTGCGGGGTGGCCGGAGGGACGTCCGTGGCGGCAGAGGTCGGCGCGACAGTGTGTGCGGGCGGGGGAACCGTTGAATCGATTCCAGCCACTTTCGGAGGGTGAGGGGCGTTCATGGTGACCGGCCTTCGGACCGGTGCGTAGTGCTCGATAGCATCGCAAACCCCCATGTCAATCTGCGCCGCTAGCAGTGTCTCCACATGTACACGCACTCGTGAGGAGATGTCCAGCATTGTCCTGCTGGGATTCCTGGTGTCCGTGGGACCCCTTACTCTCTTACGGAAAAGCAAAGTTGGCCTAAAACAGCCTCGGGCATCGCTCCATTGCGGTCGACTGGCCTCGTTCGACAGAGCGTCACAGCGGTCGTGATGGGTACGTACTCGGTGAAGGCCAGGGGTGGTTGGGACCCATCCGGAACCTGGCGCCGGACCCGGGCGTCTTAGCCACCGACGGCCGAGCCCCATCCTCCCCTGGTGGAGGCGGCGAGTAGGAGCGGGACGGCAAATCGCCAGGCGCCGCCACCCCACGCCATGCCCATGATTGTGATGGGCGCAGTATGGACGCGGACGCAGCCAACGCTCGGCCCAGAGGGGTTCCCCTTGTCCAAGACAGGGGTGTGATGCGCCAGCAGGTACGCACGGTGAAGTGATCGACACATGGTGTGACGTGGTCCTCGGTGTTGCCAGGCGTGCAACGGAAAGGAACGAGCGCTCATGCGCGAGATCCTCGGAAGGCGACGCAGGCTCCTGTCCAGGCGGAACGACGGGAGGCCCGAGTCGATCAGCGCGGCCCTGACCTTCGCGACCGCATGGCGGTGGCCCGTTCTCCCGGGTGTGGCGCCGGATCCGCAGGGGCGAGCCCGCTGCGGCTGCCCCGACCCCGAGTGCACGGTTCCCGGCGCGCACCCGTTCGACCCCGGGCTGCTGGCGGCCACCACGGACGAGCGCATGGTGCGCTGGTGGTGGACCAACCGGCCCACCGCGCCGATCGTGCTGGCCACCGGAGGCCGGGCGCCCTGCGCCGTGAGCCTGCCCGCCCTCGCGGCCTCACGCGCCCTCGCCGCGCTCGACCGGAAGGGCATGCGCCTCGGCCCGGTCGTGGCGGCGCCGCACCGCTGGGCGATCCTCGTGGCGCCCTACTCGATGGAGCAACTGGGCGAACTGCTCTACGCCAAGGACTTCGTACCGGGATCGCTGCGCTTCCACGGCGAGGGCGGCTATCTGGCGCTGCCCCCCTCCGAGACCGGCCATGGGGAGATCCGCTGGGAGCGGGCGCCGCTGCCCGGTTCGGCGGCGCCCTGGGTGCCCGATGTGGAGGCCGTGGTGGATGCGGTCGTCGACGCCCTCACTCGTACGGGTGTGAGCGCACCCGAGTTGTAGGTGTCGGGCGCGCGGCGGAACCGGGCGCCGGTGATCGGCGGATATCTTCGGCTCATGCTGATTCGTCCTGGGGGGCACGGGAAACAGGAGCAGGAGACGGGCGTGCCGGGCCAGGACCGGCCCGAGCCGCACAGGCTGCGCCTGTTCGCGCTCATGGGCGTGGTGACGGTCGTGGCCGCGCTGCCGCTCGCCGTGGCCTCCGCCGGGCCGGTGGGTGACGCGGACCGTGACGCGATCCGCACGCTCCCGCACGATGACGCGAAACGGCCGACCTCCGCCCCCTCCGCGAGGCGGCTGGGCCTCGGTGCGGCCACCGCGGTCCGCTGCGGCCCCCAACTGTCCTCCCGGGAAGGCATCGAGGCGCAGACCTGCGTCATGACGCAGGACCGGGAGACCTGGGCGCGCACGTACTACCGCAACGCCACGGGCGGCCGGCTGATCTCCGTCCTGAGCTTCATGGGGCCCGGTGGCCGCACCATCGAGATGCGCTGCCCGGTGGCCGCGGCGAAGGACCCGAAGACCTGTGAGACGCCGCGGCAGCGCGTCGCGGGCGCTCCGAGCGCGTACTCGGCGGTCGTGGAGTTCGCCCGCAGCGACGGGAGCGGACCGCTGATGCTGCGCTCCGGAAGTGACGCCACCGGGCCGAGCGGACAGTAACGGGGCGGCTCCCCAAGGCAGTTGACGTCTCAACCCGTTTCGTCCACATGCGTGCACATGGAAAGACCCGGTTGCTGGCGACGGGGGATGCACCAGCAACCGGGCTACTGGAACGGTAACAAGAGATCGGCGGTTCGCAAATTCGATCTCGGCTATTCGGACATGGATTTACCTGTCGCAACGGGTACTTGTGACGGGAGTCACCCGTGGGGAGACTCCCGTACCGGCTGACCGGTCGGTCGGGCGATGTCCGGAGGTCAGCTCAGCGTCACCTGTCGGTTGGTCAGCCCGCCACGGGCCCGGCGCTCCTCGGCGGTGAGCGGTGCGTCCGACGCCAGAGCGGCCGTGAGGCGCTCGGCGAACGCGGCGGCCGGCTTCTCGACATCCTCCGCGCTCATCGCGCTCGGCAGGTCCCAGACCGGCACCGTGAGCCCGTGCGCGCGGAAGGACCCGACCAGGCGCGTGCCCTCGCCGAGGCCCGACTGCCCGGCCGGCTGCAGCCGCGCGAGAGCGTCCAGAAGCTGCTCCTCCGGGTACGGCATGACCCACCGCAGATGGTTCTTGTCCGGGGTCTCGCACCAGTACGCGGCGTCGACACCCCTGAGCTTCACGGTGGGGATGGCGGCGGCGTTGGCCCGCTCCAGGGAGGCGGTCACCTCGGGCGTCGCGTTCTCCACCTCGGGGACCCAGAACTCGAAGCCGCTGTGCACGACTGGCTCGAAGGCGCCTTCCGGGTCCAGCAGGTCCTGGAGGCGCGGACTGTCGGAGGGCGCGCGGCGGCCCTTGACCGGGGAGCCCGGTTCGGCGGTGAGGGCGCGCTGAAGGGTGTCCGCGAGGTCGCGGCTGAGGTCGCCCGACGCCGTGTCGTTCTGCAGGCCGAGCAGGACCGAGCCGTCGTCGCGGCGCAGCGCGGGCCACGCCATGGGCAGGACGGTGGCGAGCGTGACCGACGGCACGTCGTCGGGGACGATGCCTTCCCTGAGCTTCAGCTCGACGGTCGCCGCCGGCACC
The DNA here is from genome assembly GCF_055632315.1 of Streptomyces sp. PSU-S4-23. Classification (NCBI taxonomy): domain Bacteria; kingdom Bacillati; phylum Actinomycetota; class Actinomycetes; order Kitasatosporales; family Streptomycetaceae; genus Streptomyces; species Streptomyces sp. PSU-S4-23. Next base: position 4,458,055 of record NZ_JBVMUU010000002.1, read on the forward strand.
AGCTCGCGCAGCGCCACCCAGTCGCACTCGCCGGGAAGTCCCTCGAACGGGCGCTGCACCAGCTCGGTAGCCGCGTGCGCGGCGGCCCGGCCGTGACATGCCTTGTAGCGGCGGCCGCTGCCGCAGGGGCAGGGCTCCCGGGCGCCGACGACCGGAACATTCCCCTCGGCACCTGCGACGCGGGCACCGTCGGTGGACTGCGGGCGCTTGGCCTTGGTCTGGGGTCGCTTCTTGGCCATCGTGGGTGTCTCCCGGTTACGGCTCGTTTCGTACGGGCGCGAGCCTAGCCGCTCGTACGACGGTCGACGGGATCCTGTGGACAACGCACCGCGTCGTCCGCGTGAGGCGTCCGCCGACGGGGTTCGAAGCGCCTGGCGGCAGTGCCCGAGAGCGGGCAGGCGGGCCGCGGGTGCGGTGGTGCGGTGCGCGGTGGTGCGGTGCGCGGTGGTGCCGGGCCGGGACGGGCGGCGGAGCGACTCCGGAACTACGGTCGTCCGTGACGACGGGGTTCGTACGGGCAGCCGGATGCACGGGCAGCCGGTTGCACGAGCAGCCGTGTGCACGGGCAACCGGCTGCGTGGTCCTCCCGGCCCAGTCGCCGCGGCGGGCCGCCCGCCCTGACGCCGATTCAGACGCACCGTGCCTGTGCGCTCGTGGCCCCCGGTCGGAAGCTCTGACCGGGGGCCGGCCCGGAAAGCCCGCTCGGCACCTTGCTCGGAAACCCGCTCGGCACCTTGCTCGGGGAACCCCGCTCGGGGTTTTGCCCAGGCAGCCCTTCGTGCCGGCGCCTCAGGCACGCCCCGCCCAGGACCCGGTCAGTCCAGGTCGTCGAACGCGTCGGAGAAGTCCAGCCTCGCCATCTCCGACACGGAGGGTGCCGTCACGCGCGTGGCGAAGTCGTCGCGCCGGTTCGCCGAGGCGGCGTCGTCCTGGACGACGACCCACACCGTGACCTCACCGTGGACGTCGTCCCGTACGCCCCAGTCCTTGGCCAGTGCCGTGATGATGTTCAGCCCGCGGCCGCCGCGCGCGGTGACCGAGGGCGTCGCGGGCACCGGACGGGTCGGTCCGCCGCCGTCCGTCACCTCGACCGTGACACGTCCGGAGACGTCGACACGCCACGCGGCGCGCACGTCCCCGTCCCCCGCCAGGCTGTCGCCGAGTGGTCGGCCGTGGCGACAGGCATTGCTGAGCAGTTCCGAAAGAATCAATACGGCATCATCGATGACCGATTCCGACACTCCACCGGCACGCAGTTGCTCGCGCATCCGGTGCCGTGCCTCCCCCACGCCCGCAGGACCATGGGGCACGGCCATGCTCGACGACGTGGGCACCTCCTGTGCCACCACCAACGCCACCCCCGAGACCTCCTTCGCCCCACGCCACGGTGTGAATGCCCCCTTGGACCGGACCGGAAACCGACCCCCGTCCCGCTGCGGACGCACTCACACCGGTCGAACACGGAACGAACGCGCCGGTGCACTCCTCGTAGTCGAGTGGCTCGATTTCCCTGCTTATGCGGAGGAATGAAGGGGGCGGCAGGCGCGGGTCGTTCAGCGGCCGAGCTGGCTCAGCACCGCCCGCGGACGGTTGGTGATGATGGCGTCGACGCCCAGTTCGGCGCAGAGCCGCACGTCCTCAGGGTCGTTCACAGTCCAGACGTGCACCTGGCGGCCCGCCTGCTTCAGGCGCGTGACGTAGGCCGGATTGCTGCGCACGATCCGCATCGAAGGGCCCGCGATCCGGACACCCGCGGGCAGCCGCCCGTCCCGCAGCCGAGGGGAGAGGAACTGCAGCAGGTAGACCGTCGGCAGGGTGGGGGAGGCGGCCCGCACGCGCTGCAGGGACCGCGCCGAGAAGCTCATGATCCGCACCGTCGACGCACCCGGGGACTCCGGGGCGTCCAGGCCGAATCGCTTCAGCAGAAGCAGCAGCCGCTCCTCGACCTGTCCCGCCCAGCGCGTCGGATGCTTGGTCTCGATGGCCATCTCGATCGGGCGTCCGGCGTCCGCGACGAGTTCGAGCAGGCGCTCCAGGGTGAGGACGGAGGTGTGCTCGCGGTCCTCCGGGCGGTACTCCCAGTCGGGTTCCTCGTCGCGGCTCTTCCAGGAGCCGAAGTCCAGGGCGGCGAGATCGGCGAGCTCCAGGGCGGAGACCGCGCCGCGGCCGTTGGACGTACGGTTGACGCGTCGGTCGTGCACGCAGACCAGGTGCCCGTCCGCCGTGAGCCGGACGTCGCACTCGAGGGCGTCGGCACCGTCCTCGATCGCCTTCCTGTACGCGGCCAGGGTGTGCTCGGGGGCGTCTTCGGAGGCCCCGCGGTGGGCGACGACCTGGATCGGGTGCTGTCGTGCGTGGGTCACGGCGACATGGTGCCACCGTCGAGGGGAACGTGTGGGATCGGAGGGCGATGCGAGAGCATCGGGAAGGTGTCGGGGATGAGGAATATTGTTCCATCATGTCCGATATAAAGGATGGTCCGGGACCCACAGCCGCCGCTTATGGTGCTCTGACGCCCGGTGGGAAAAGCTTGACGGCGTACACAGAGACGTGCGCAGCCGAAATGCGCCCGGCGCCGCCCAGGACGGACGAGCGTGAGCGAGGGCGACCCAGTAGACCAGCCGTGGAACGAGGAGAAGAGCTGTGAGCACCGAGAACGAGGGCACTGCGGTACCCCCGGCCCCGTCTGCACCTCCCGTGCCGGTGGACGCTCCTGCTTCCGCGCCGGGCGCGGTCCCCCAAGGCCACGCGCCCTCCGCAGGGGCCGCCGGCCCGGCAGCGGGGAGCACTCCACCCGTGGGCGGCGCACCGTCCGGCCCGGGCGCTCCGCAGCCGGAAGGCGCGCCGACCGCGCAGCTCCCGCCCGTGCCTCCGGGACAGCCCGGGGCCTCCCCGGCCGCCGAGGCGGGCTGGCCGCCGCCTCCGCCGGCCACTCCCGCGTACACGGGAGGCGGCGGAGCGGGCGGCGCCTGGGGCGCCTCGTACCAGGACCCCGCCCCGAAGCCGAAGAGGGGCCGCGGCGGGCTGGTCGCCGCGGTCATCGTCGCCGCGCTGGTCGCGGGCGGCGTCGGCGGCGGCATCGGATACCAGCTGGCCAGGAACGACGACTCCACCGGCTCGACCACCGTCTCCGCCGCCACCAGCGGCGGTGATGTCAAGCACACCACCGGGTCCATCGCGAACGTGGCCGCCAGAGCGCTGCCGAGCACGGTGACGATCGAGGCCGAGAGCACCAGCGGCCAGGGCGGCACCGGCACGGGCTTCGTCTTCGACACGCAGGGACACATCGTCACCAACAACCACGTCGTCGCGGACGCGGTCGACGGCGGCAAGCTCACGGCGACGTTCCCCGACGGCAAGAAGTACGACGCCGAGATCATCGGGCACGCGCAGGGCTACGACGTCGCCGTCATCAAGCTCAAGAACGCCCCGTCGGGCCTCAAGCCCCTCCCCCTCGGCAACTCGGACAAGGTGGCGGTCGGCGACTCGACGATCGCGATCGGCGCGCCCTTCGGCCTGTCGAACACGGTGACCACGGGCATCATCAGCGCCAAGAACCGCCCGGTGGCCTCCAGCGACGGCAGCGCCACCAGCAGGGCCTCGTACATGAACGCCCTGCAGACGGACGCCTCGATCAACCCGGGCAACTCCGGCGGACCCCTTCTCGACGCTAGCGGCGCGGTCATCGGCATCAACTCGGCGATCCAGTCGACCAACGGCGGCGGCCTGGGCGGCAGCGGCCAGTCCGGCTCGATCGGCCTGGGCTTCGCGATCCCGATCAACCAGGCCAAGTACGTCGCCCAGCAGCTCATCAAGACGGGCAAGCCGGTCTACGCGAAGATCGGTGCCTCCGTCTCGCTGCAGGACAGCACCAACGGGGCGAAGATCACCGACCAGGGTGTGAGCGGATCGGCCGCGGTCGAATCCGGCGGCCCCGCGGACAAGGCGGGCCTGAAGCCGGGCGATGTGATCACCAAGCTCGACGACAGGGTGATCGACAGCGGCCCGACCCTGATCGGCGAGATCTGGACCCACCAGCCCGGCGACAAGGTCACGGTCACCTACGAGCGTGACGGCAAGTCCCACACGGTCGAACTCACGCTGGGCTCCCGCGTCGGCGACAGCTGACCCCCGCGGCCGGTCCCCGGATACCCGGGCGCCCGTGCCGACCCGATCCCCTTGTCCCCGCGCCCGCCGATCACGGCGGGCGCGGCGGGCGCGGGGCGGGCCGCCCGAGCGGCCTCAGCGGCCTGGCGACATGGACCCGCATACCCGCTGGTCAGCCATCCTCTGGCGCCCGGTCACGGACGAGTGGCCTACGCCGCCGGTTCTACGGGTTCTTCGAAGAAGAACCACGGGCGCACGCCTGCCGCATGCGAAAACATGAGGCATGCGACCGGACGACTGGCACCTCACCGAAGACGTCGACGACTTCCTCGCCCAAGCCGGGGACTTCCTGCGCTCGCGGCCTGGTCCGCACGTCATGCAGCTGACGTGGGCCGAGAGAGTGCGAACGCGTGGGGCCGACGCGTTCGGCATCAAGACCCCCGTCTTCGGCATGCTGGAGCGAGCGGGCGAGATCCACGCCACCTTCTTCCGCCTTCCGCCCCGTGGTCTGGGCCTCTCCCCGCTCACACCCGAGCAGGCCGACTCACTCGCCGCCCGCCTGGCCGCCCTCGGGCACTCCCTTCCCCGCGTCAGCGCGGACCACAGCACCGCCACCGCTTTCGCCGAGGCATGGCAGCGGCACACCGGCACGACGCCGACACTTCACGACACGCGGCTCCGCCTGTACCGCCTCGGCACGCTCACCCCGCCGGAGCCGCTGCCGGCGGGCCGGGGCCGGGTCCTTGGCGACCAGGACCTTGAGCAAGCCATGTTCTGGTGCGGCGAGTTCGCCAAGGCCGTCGGGGAAGACGTCTCCGTCGACGCCGACACGTGGGCCGGCACCCGCTTCGCCGACAAGCGCTACACGCTCTGGGAGACCCCGGACGGCACTCCCGTCTCTGTCGCGGGCATGAACCCGTTGATCGGCGGCCAGATCCAGGTGGACATCGTCTACACCCCGGCCCACCTGCGCGGCCGCGGCTACGCGGGCGCCGTGACGGCGGAGGTGAGCCGGGCCGCGCTGGCGGCGGGCGCGAGGGACGTCGTCCTGTTCGCGGACCTGTCCAACCCCACCAGCAACGCCCTCTACCAGCGCCTCGGCTATCGCACGCTGTCCGACTGGGCGGCGTACGACTTCCACGACTCCTCGTACACCGCACCGAAAGCCGGTTGAGAACCGGGGGCCCGTGCGGACCACGCAACCCGCGAGACGCCCGGGGCCGGTACGCTGTACCCGCTCCGCCCCTGGTGGACGGGGCGGGAGGTGGGTTGCCCGAGCGGCCTAAGGGAACGGTCTTGAAAACCGTCGTGGCGCAAGCCACCGTGGGTTCAAATCCCACACCCACCGCACCTCGATCACGGCCCCTGACCAGGCAAGACGGTCGGGGGCCGTCGCCGTACGCGCTGCCCGCCGGACACCGCCGTTCCCCCTGGTTTCCCGCCCTGTCGGGCACGGAAGGGGCACGCCTGGGGGCACGACCCGAGGGCCTTGGATCATGGCCTGAGGGGCTGCTGGCTACCGGTTACGGGAATCTCGTACACGATCTCGCAGTGGGCGGCAGGCACGACGATGTCCGCCGTCTCGACGGGTCGTCCCTGGTCGCTGTAGTAGGTCCGCCGGATGTGGGTGACGAGAGCGGCCTTCTGGATGCCGAGCAGCGAGGCTTCCTCGGCGGTGGCCTGCCGGGACTCGGGTTGCTCCACGGCGTGGCTGACGGTGACGCCGATGGCGGCCATGCGGTTGACGACGCCTTGTCCGGTGTGCGGGCCCCCTCGGGGGGACGAGGGTGTCGGCCGTGAGGCCGCCGCTGCCGATGCACTCGAGGAAACGGACCCCGAGGCGGCCTGAATACCTTGCGCCACCAGGACCACCGCGGCACACGAGCGGATACTGCTGCGCTACTGGTGAAGCCGATCAGGGGCCAGCCGCGTCCAGGATACGTTCGCGTAGCCGGCTCACACCCTCGGCCACGGCTTGTGGAACGGCCTCGTTCCACTGGCGGGCCGTCTCCTCCAGTGCTTCGGTGAAGACCTGGCGCAGGCGCCGACGGAACATCAGGAGGCCGGCGGCGGCCACCGGACGCAGGAAGGAGCGTCCGCGCAGCGACAGGACGAGCCGCGCCTCCCACCGGCCGTCGCCGTGCGGCCGAGGCGTCGCCCGCAGGGTGGCCCTGGCAAGACGGTGTCTGACACGGGCCTCGAACGGCGCGCCGGTCGGGCGCCGTCCCGCAGCCGCATCCCACCAGGAACGCAGGTCGACACGGGCGTCGCCCTGCGCATGCCTCAGCGACCGCCATCGGCCGTGGACCTGTACAGAGCCACTGAATTCGGCCTGGACAGGCCGGTCGACGGTGCGCAGTGAGGCTTCCAGGACCACGACGACGCCTTCGTCCGCGAGCGCGTGTTCCAGGCGCAGGGCCGGGGCGCTGCCCCACTGCCGCACAGTGAGGCGTGTGTACTGCTGCTCGTCCTCGGACTCGTACACCGCGCCGGGCGACAGATGGCACCCCTCTGCCAACCGCACCTGGGGCACAGTCCGTCCGTCGGGAAGCAGTACCCGCCCGCCCTCGGCGCGGGTCTCCCGCGCCACGCCGTGCAGCACGCGGAGAGCCTGCTCGAACCAGAGTCGGGGCACGGACTCGACGATCACCGAGTGACTGATGCGGACCATCGGTTCAGCGTGGCCCGTCCGGTTCCGTACGGGCAGGGGCCCGTGCTGCAGTTCCATGACCGGGACATTGCCGCACACCGGCAATGTCGAGAAGGCGTCCGCACCGCATGATCTCCGGTGCCATCTCCTTCGACCCTGCCGGCGGCCCACCGCTCGGGAGTGCCGGGTCCACACGATCGTAGTGCGGTTCTCGCGCTCGCACTCAGGCCGGCCCCCGTGCATGAGCGGCTGTCCTTCTGTCAGCTGTCCCGTTTGATCCACTCGCTGCCGCCGAGCGGGTAGTCGTAGCCCGGGCGGCCCACGTCGGCGCTGGTGCGGAACGGCGTGCCGTCGTTGTCGATGTGGACGGTGCCGCGGCGGCTGCCGCTGGACCAGTCAAGGGTGAGGTCCCAGCGAACGTCGTGGGCCTTGGTGTGGGCGGTGACGTAGAAGACCTCCGGGTCGGACTCGCTGACCTTGTACGGGAAGTCGCGCTGGCCGTTCTTGACGGTGACCGTGGGACTGCCGTTGTCGAGGTCGATGTCGAACGACTTCGTGTCGACGTTGCCGCCGCAGCCGACGCCCATCGAGTAGTCGTTCCAGGCGAGTGGCGCGCCCTTGCTGAGGACGCGCACGTGCAACGCCTCCAGGACGACGGTGTCCTCGCCGGTGCCCTGGACGGTGAGGGCGATCTCCTGATCGGCCGAGGACACCGCCCCGTACGCGGCGGCCCAGCGCGGTGCGTCCTGCTCGCTCGCCGGCGGGCCGACCTGCTCGGGTTCGCTGTTGACGAGGAAGTGCTGGCTGCACGGGTCGTCGTAGACGTAGGGACGGGTGCCGACGTTGAGCGGGAGGGCGTCGGCGGCGCTGCCGTCGGTGCCGAGGGCCCCGCCCTGCTTGCCGCCGTCCTTCGGGGTGCCGGGCCCCCCGGACTCGGTGGCGCCGGCGGAGGCCGATGCGGACGGTTCGTGTCCCTTCGCGCTCGGGGACGGGGAGGCGGACGGCTTCCCGGCGTCCGCCGTGCCGGTGGTCGTGGCGGTGGCACCGGCCGCCTGCCGGCCGCCCGTGTCCTTTCCGGCGGCGAACGGACGCACGGTGAGCACGACGGCTCCCAGCACGGCGACCACCGCGAGGGAGGCGATCAGCACGCTACGGCGTGGCGGTGCGAGTCGGCGCGGCACATCGAGGACGGCCGGTTCGTCGTCCTCGGCCTCGCCGCGTCCGTGCGGTGCCGGCGATCCTGGTTCCACCTCGTCGACCGTTTGCGCCGCCGCATCAGCCGAACCGGCCCTCTGAGCCGAACCGGCCCTCTGAGCCGAACCCGTCGCCGCGACCTGATCCGCCCTGCTCCCTCTTGCCGCGTCCGCCAGGACCCAGCGCCGGTGCAACTCGACCAGCTCGTCCGGCGTCGCGCGGCAGACCCTTGCGAGGCGCTCCACAGGTGCGTACTCGATGGGCACCGCTGTGCCGTTGCAGTAGCGGTGCAGCGTCGACGTGCTCATGTGCAGCCGCTTGGCGAGGGCTCCGTAGCTCAGTCCCGAGCGGTCCTTGAGTTCCCGCAGCAGCCGCGCGAAGGCCTCCGTTCCGCCGGCCCCTGTCGCCCCTGGCACCCGTTCCCCATCCTCTCGTGTTCCAGTCCCGCGTTCCAGGGCCACTGCTTTCTCCCTGGTCAGAGCGCATTCCGCCGTTCCAGCATCCCCAACTGCCCGCCGGGTGTGGCGGTTGGGACAGATCGCCTCACAAGCTTCGGTCATCCAATCACTACCCGCATCCGAACACCGAAGGGCACGGCCACATGTCCGACCTCCGCACCTACCGCACTCGTCTCGTCGGCGCCGCCGCGACCGTCGTTCTCGCCGCGCTCTCCCTGACCGCGTGCAGCGACGGCACAGGCGTCCACGACGAGGGCGCCTCGGCGGCCACCACACCGACCGTGAACTCGTCCTCCGGCCCTTTGCCGTCCAGTACTTCGTCTTCCGGCTCCGGCTCAGACTTCTCCTCCCGGGGGGCAGGGACCGCCGACGGCACCGCAAGGCCCGCCGCGGACACCTCTGCCACCTCTGCGTCGAAAGCGCCTGTCCCCTCCGGCAAGCCGGTCACCTGCGAGGCGTCCAACACCAAGACGGTCGCGGCCCCGCTGAACCGCCCCGTGAACCACCTGCTGCTCACCGTGACCAACACCGGCGGCAAGAGCTGCTACCTCTACGGCTATCCCGCCGTCCGCTTCGGCGAGGCCCAGGCCGTGCCTCCGGTCATCGAGGACTCGCAGCCGCAGGCGGTGGTCACGCTGGAGCCGGGCGAGTCCGGCTACGCCTCGGTGAACCTGTCCGCCGCCGACGGCAGCGGCTCGAACGGCCACACCGTGAACTCGCTGACCGTCTACTTCCGCGGTCGCTCCGGCAACGCGAGTGTCGGCGCGGGCGCTCACCCGACACTGCCCGCGACGGGTGTCTACGTCGACGACTCGCTCAAGGCCACGTACTGGCAGCAGTCGATGGACGACGCCCTCGACTGGTGACGCCCGAGCGCGTACTCGAAGAACCGGCCCTACAGACCCGAACAGGCAGGTGACTTACCATGCGCAGCATCCGCAGGATCTCCCGCTTCGTGACCGCCTACGCCGGCGCTGCCTTCCAAGTGATCGTCTTGGGCGGCACAAGCCGGCTCCCGGACGCGTGTTCTGCCCTCCCCGCCTCGTCGGTCGAGCGCGTGTCCGCCCGGGCTCGGCAGCCGTGATTGCCGAAAGATCTTGAAAACCGTCGTGGCGCGAGCCGCCGTGGGTTCACATCCCACACCCACCGCGCAGGCGAGCGGCCCCTGACCAGGCTATATGGTCAGGGGTGTCTTTCTTGCCGGACCCTTTCCGGCACGCCGGGGTGAGGCCCGTCGGTGAGAGGACGGGGCCCCACCTACGCGTACGGAAACTTGCCGCCCATGCACAGGCGGTGTGCTCAGGTACTCGGGTGGGGGCTGAGTATGTGCGCTCTGGTCGGCGGTGGGGTGAGCCGCAACGCTTGGGACATGCGCCAAGGACTGAGGAAGCCCGCTCTCCAGCTGTTGTCGATCCTCGTGCTGACCTGCGTATCGCTGGTGGTGTGGGCTGCCTGGCTGGGGTGGGACCAGCATCGCGATGTGCAGCCGGACGGTACGACGACCGGCCCGTACGAGGCGTGGCAGGTGATCGGGCTGGTGCTGACGTTGCTGGCACCGGTGTACTGGGCGGCATCCCGGCGCTACATCGCAGGCGCCGTGCTGGGCACCACGACCGGCCTGACCGTTGCCGCCTACGGCGACTGGTCGGACGATTCCAGCGGCCTCTTCGTGGTCGGCGTGGGCATGGTCATGATGGGGAGCCTGGTCGTGACCGCCGTCGTCTCCGCCGTGATCGCCTCTGCCGAACGGCACGGTCGACGGATCGGAGCCTGACGGCACGCCGAGCCGTCCCCTGAGAACCGCCGCGAAGAGATGGGCGGGCCATGGACCTCGTCCTTGACCCGCCGGGTCATCGTCCTCGTGGATCATGTCGCCGAGGACGGCACACCGAAGATCCTGACGAGAGCACTCTCCCGCTCACCGGCGCGGCCGTCGGCGACCGCATCATCACCGACCTCGCGGTCATCGACGTGACGGCCGCCGGCCTGCACCTTGCCGAGCGCGGGGCCTGCGTGCAGCCCGACGAGCTCAGGACGCTGACAGACGCGCCCGTGCATGGGCCGGTTCGCGCCGTGTCCCACGATCTGCGGTCGATGTCCAAGCCGATGGAGCAGGCCTGTCCCCCCGGTGATCCGGACCACGGCCGGTGGCCCTGCCGGCTCCGCGCGGCTGCCGCCTCGCGCTGCGCGGGTGCCGCCGGCGGCGCCGACGATCGGCGCCGCCGGTGACGTGAGCGCGGGGCGAGGCGGCAGGATGCGTGCGGTCAGGCGCGGCCCTTGAGCATGCCGTGCCAGTAGAGGACGGGCAGACCGTAACGCTTGAGCACCCACATGTCGGTGCGCTCCTTGGTGGTGTTGATGAACGGCATGCTGGGGACGGGCTTCGGCTCGTAGTCGAACTCGGCGAGCAGCATCTTGTTGCGCGCCGTGACCAGCGGACACGAGGTGTAACCGTCGTAGCTCTTCGGAGCCCGGCTCTCGCCCTTCATCTCGGCCAGCATGTTGGCGACCACGGTGGGAGCCTGCTTGCGTACGGCGGCACCGGTCCGCGCCGTGGGCAGGTTGGCGGCGTCGCCCAGAGCGAAGACGTTCTTGTAGCGGGTGTGCTGGAGGGAGTGCTTGTCGACCGAGATGTAGCCGACGGGGGTCCCGTCGGACAGCGGGCCGGCCTTGACCCAGTCCGGGGCGCTCATCGGCGGAACCGCGTGGACCATGGCGTAGTCGAGGGTCTCCTCGGTGCCGGCGGCGCGGTCGGCGATGGTCACCCTGCCGGCGGGGCCGTCGATGGCGACCATCTCAGAGCTGAAACGCACCTCGATGCCGTAGCGGGCTGCGACCTTTTCCAGAACGCGGCGCCAGACCGGCACCCCGAACATGGAATCGCCGGGCAGCACGAGGATGACCCGGATGCGGTCGAGCACGCCCTGCTTGCGCCAGTAGTCGCAGGCCAGATAGGCGATCTTCTGCGGAGCGCCACCGCATTTGATCATGCCGGCGGGCTGGGTGAACACCGCGGTGCCCGAACGGGTCTTCTTGATGAGCTCCCAGGTGTGGGGGGCGTACTCATGGGAGTAGTTGCTGGCGACGTTGTTCTTCCCGATGGTCTCCTCCAGACCGGGGACCTTGCCCCAGTCCAGCTGCATCCCGGGGGCCATCACGAGGTAGTCGTAGCCGATGGTGCGACCCGTGGAGGTGGTGACGGTCTGCGCCTCGGGGTCGACGGCGGTGGCTGCCTCGCGTATCCAGTTCACGCCCTTGGGCATGACCGAAGCCTCGGAACGGCGAGTGGTCTCCAGCGGGGCCTGGCCCCCGCCGACCAGCGTCCACAGTGGCTGGTACCAGTGGGTGTCGGTGGGGTCGAGCAGCGCGATGTCGGTCACGCCTGCGCGCCGCAGCCGGGCAGCGGTGGTGATGCCGGCGGTGCCTCCACCGACGATCAGCACGCGGTGGCGGGTCCGACCGGAGCCTGAGTCACGGGCCATCGAGGTTTCCTTTCTAAACCACATTCCCCAGTGCGGGGGCTCGAGCCCCATGGGGAGGGACGAGCTTCCGCAGTATGAAGGGGAATCGCTCGATAAGAGTCCTTCCGGTCGAGAATTTGCCTCAAAGGCAAAAGCAGAAGATTGCCGGCAGGCGGTTTCACTGGAGAGAAGCGGCCGACTGTTCGAGGGGAAAGCACCGCCTCGGCATCATCGGTCCGGCGCTCGAGCGGACACCGCCACCGACAGCGCCCGGTGGGCGCGGACCGCCCTATACGGGCCCGGCACCGGCCGACGGCTGATGTAGCGGTGTACGGGCCTTGCCCTGTGACAGCCACAGGGCGACCGCCTCCGAGATCGGCTGGCCGGTCTGCAGCTCGATGAAACCGAACTGGCCGCCCTGGTTGCACTCGAGGAACCACCAGACGCCGTCCTCGTCCTCAGCGAAGTCGAAGGCGGCGTAGGCCAGTCCGGCGAGGGTGAGGTACTCGTGCACCGACCTGCCGATGCGTTCGGGCACCAGGACCGCCTCCCAGGCGTGCTCGGTGTCGCCGTATCGCCCGTCGACCTGGCCGGGCCCGGCCGTCTTCCGCGCGGCGAACAGCCGGCCACCGACACAGGTCAGGCGGATGTCCGCGCGCTTCGGTACGTACCGCTGCAGCAGCGCGGGGCCGGCCGCGACGGCGGAGAAGTCCGCGCCGGGGCCGATCAGGGTCGTGGGCAGGGCCAGCCCGGGATCACCGGGGGGCGGCCCCGAGGCGGACTTCACCACCACGTTCGTGTGCTCCTCGGCGAACTGCTGCGCCAGGCGCGGGGCGGTGGTGAAGACCGTGGGCGGTACGGCGAACCCGCTGAGGTGAGCGATCCTCAACTGCCAGGGTTTCAGGCGGGCGCGGTCGGCGTTGCATGGATGGTTCATCCAGCGGGCAGGGGCGGAGTAGAGCATTCCATACAGTGCCTGACGGGTCTCGGCGGTCAGCCACGGCGAGGGGTGTGCCGCTCGCGCCGCCGGTTCGCCGGGTCTGCGCACCCATACGGAACGCAGGCCCCCCATGCTGAGCACATGCCCGTTCACCGACAGGTGGCCCTCGAAGTCGCCGTAGGCGTAGTCGGCGGACAGCACGGCCTTGCCCGGCAGGTCGGCCGGGTCGAGCCGCATGACGGGGGTCCCCGTCTCGTGCAGCCGGGCGACCACCATGTCGGCGGTCACGTCCTCCTCGGACGTGAGGATCAGTACGGTCATTCGCTTGCGGGTCGTCGGTCAGTCGTCGAAATGTGTCTGGGAGCCCGCGGTGGACGTCGTCGTGCCGACCGCCAGGAGAAGGTCGGGATCGCTGACGGCCGGGCGGCCGTCGGGAAGCACGTTCAGTTGACGCGACTCGTCGAAGCGGTACGGCGTCACCACGGCCGGAAGCACCTTCGGGAAGGCGTAGTTGAGGGTGAACGGTCGCACGCGAAACCTCCAAGTTCGCACGTTGACTGCGTGCAGTCCCTTACGCGTCGCTCGTGTAAGGAATTCATCGCTTTCCGCCATGTCGGGGGGAAGGCCATCACATGGCCCACCGCTTTCTTCGCGATATCCGCACCACCGGCATCAGTCGCATGCAGATTCCCCATGTCTGACACATCGGACTGGGCGTCACAAGCGTCACTGGAGCTACCGGCGGTGACCGTTTCCTCACCTTCGGGCGGTCTCTGCGCTCCGTTTCATGCGTAAAACGCTGGTCATGCAGCACAAGTCGGGCTTGGCGTGCATTCCGGAAAGGGACGGCCCAGGGCTTTGGGGAAGGCGGCCGGTGACGGTGGCCGATTCCGTCGAGGGGTCATTCCCTGTCCGGGTGAGCCGGTTCCCGCCGGCATGCGCGTGCCTCCCGGCGTCCCCACCGGTCGGCGCCGCGCCGCGCTCAGAGCCGCTGCCCGGTCATCCGGGCGGCCGACGCGATCGTCGAGCGGGCCTCGCGTTCCGTCAGACCGGTGCGCATCGCCGCGTCGATCAGCGCGGGGGTCAGCTCGGGGCCGATCCCGTTCTCGTACGCCCGGCAGGCGGCCCAGAAGAGGCGGGTGTTGCGCTGGCCCTCGTGCGCGGCGAGCACGAAGTGCACCAGGCCCTGGCCGTGCCGCCCCGTCGATGCGGGCGTGGTGTGACGGGCGTGGCGCGGCGGAGGCGTGAGCAGGCGCAGCAGTGCGGGCGGGCAGGGCGCCGGAGGCAGCTGGGCGGTGCCCGGTGCCGTGCGGTAGGTGCCGTGTTCCGTGCGTGAACCGGGGCCGACCAGATATCCGCCGGCGCCCCGGACGTCGATACCGGGGGCCAGCCGGCTCGCCGAGTTGGGCACGACGACGTCCGGCGGGCCGCTCAGCCACAGATGGCGGCCGCCGCTCGGGGTCAGTACGACCACGGTCTCGGGGAGGGTGAACAGATGGCGCAGCGCGAGTTCGCGCAGGGCCGCGGAGGAGTCGGTTCCGGACTTGGTGTCGAGATCGATGCCGATGAGGTGGTGGGGGTGCAGACCGCAGGCGATGCCGTAGCCGGTGGCCCAGGGAGCGGCGGCGAACAGCTCGCGAATGCGGCGCGGGTCGGTCGTGGCGTCGTACACCCCGTGCCCGACGCGGCCGCATTCGCCGTGACAGGCGCGGGCCGATGGATCGGGGTCGTCGCGGTGGGGGGAGCGCAGGGCCGGCAGCTTCGTCCGGGACAGCGGGATCACCGCCAGTCCGCGCTCCGCGGCGGACAGCGCATGGGCCAGGGCCAAGGTGGTGGCCTGCCGGTCGATGGTGGCCATGCCCTCCATTTTCGTACGCACGTTCGAAAAAGGGAAGGGGTGGGGTGGTGGAGGGAAGGGGCGGGGCGGTGGGGTGCCGAAGCGCTTCAGCCCTTGGCGTGCTTGGAGGGTATCGCCCCGATCGGGTCTGTATCGGCTATGTCCTATGGGTATGGGCGACGAAGCTCATCTAAAGGGGTTTATCTGCATGTCCTCACGCTTGAGAGCGAATCACGGCTTAAGGGGTGATTCGGTGGGAGCCGGTGGGCAACTCTGAAGGCGCGACGTCGTACACCGTCCAAGGCCGTCGGCCAACTGCCTTGGAGCAAGCGGTACTTCATGTACATCCCGGCGAAACAGGCCGGTACCCCACCGGGTTCTGGAGGAATCACATGGCAAGCATCCGTACCGCCCGCGTCCTCGCCGCCGTCACGGCTCTGCCGCTCGCCGCCGCCCTCTTCGCGGGCGTCGCCTCGGCGGACACCGGCGCGTTCGCGGACGACGGATCGAACGCGGCCGTCGCGGGCGTGAGTCGCAGCGGGGTCGGGCACAACAATCACGGCAATTCGTCCACCACGCAGCAGCAGGCGGTCGGCTCCGGTGCCTCGAACCAGAACAACACGGCCCAGGTGAACCGCTCCGCGTTCACCTCCATCAACCAGAGGAGCGAGAACGTGGTCATCCACTTCACCCACCTGTGGTGAGCGAGGGGCCGATGCGTCGCCGTCGGCCCTGACGTCCGACACGCCCTTCCGGGGTGTGCTTTCCAGGTCACAGACGTCCGCGCGGCGGTACTCCGGTGCCGCCGCGCGGACGCTTCTCGATGTCCGTGCCCGCGCGCGCGTGCCCGCGGGTCACCCGGCGCGGAGGTCCCGGGGTGCGGGGACCTTGACAGCGGCCCTTATCTGACGGACAGTCAGAAACTCCTCGGTCGTTCGCGATCCCCTCGTCGTACGAGGTCCGGGAGGCCTCCGCCGTGCACCTCGCCCCCACCGAGCGCCAGCAGCGGCTGCGCGCCGAACTGCGCACCTACTTCCGCGAACTCATGCCGGACGGGCCGCCGCCCGCCGACGACGGCGCCCGCCGCCGGGCGCTGCTGCGCCGGATCGGCGCCGACGGTCTGCTCGGTCTCGGCTGGCCCGTCGCGTACGGCGGTCAGGGGCGCGGCGCGGACGAGCAGTTCGTGTTCTTCGACGAGGCGTACCGCGCGGGTGCCCCGGTGTCGATGGTCACCCTGAACACCGTCGGCCCGACGCTGATGGCGTACGGGAGCGAGGAGCAGAAGGCGTACTTCCTGCCGCGGATCCTCAGCGGTGAGACCGTGTTCGCGATCGGTTACAGCGAGCCGTCGGCCGGGACGGACCTGGCGTCGTTGCGGACCCGGGCCGTGCGGGTGGCCGGGGACGGCGGTGCG
The DNA here is from genome assembly GCF_055632315.1 of Streptomyces sp. PSU-S4-23. Classification (NCBI taxonomy): domain Bacteria; kingdom Bacillati; phylum Actinomycetota; class Actinomycetes; order Kitasatosporales; family Streptomycetaceae; genus Streptomyces; species Streptomyces sp. PSU-S4-23. The sequence goes on from NZ_JBVMUU010000002.1 coordinate 4,474,116, forward strand.
GCCGGCGGTGCGGACAGCCGCCCCGGTGGGGCCGGCGCGGAGTCCCACGACGAACGGTCCGACGGTCCGGACGCGGGGCGGTGGCGGATCGACGGCCAGAAGATCTTCACCTCCAACGCCCAGCACGCCGACTGGATATGGCTCGCCTGCCGTACGGATCCCGACGCACCCCGGCACGAGGGCATCTCGATCCTCCTCGTCCCGACCGACGCCCCCGGGTTCTCCTGGACGCCGATCGAGACCGTGGGCGGGCTGATGACGACGGCCACCTACTACGACGGGGTCACCGTTCCGGCGGCGAACCTAGTCGGCGAGGAGAACGGCGGCTGGCGGCTCATCACCAGCCAGCTCAACCACGAGCGGGTGGCGCTCGCCGCGCTCGGCCTGCAGGCGGAGGACTTCTACGCGGCCGCGCTGCAGGCGGCGCGTACCCCTGATCCGGTGACGGGGCGGCGCCGGATCGACGAGCCGTGGGTGCGTTCCCGGCTGGCCGAGGTGCACGCCCGGCTGGCGGCGAACCGCCTGCTCAGCTGGCGTCTGGTGGGAGATGTGGGGGCGGGCCGGCTGGCGCCCGGTGACGCCAGCGGGGTGAAGTTCGCGGGAACGGAATCGACTGTCGCGACGTATCGCCTGTGTCAGGAGATCGTCGGGGTGCAGGCGCTGGTGCGGGCCGGCTCACCCGGGGTGTTCGGGGACGGCGAGCTGGAGCGGCTCAACCGGGCGGCACAGATCAACACGTTCGGGGGCGGAGTGAGCGAGGTGCAGCGGGAGATCGTCGCGACGATGCGGCTCGGGATGCGGAGGGGGCGGCGATGAGCGGCGCAGTGAGTACGGAGGCGCAGGCGGAGGCGGAGTTCGCCGCGCGGCTGAAGACGTACGAGGGACGGCCGGCCGCGGTCGCGGGCGTCGGCAAGGACCGGGTCAACGAGCCGATGATCCGCCACTGGTGCGAGGCGATGGGCGACGGGCATCCCGCGTACACCGGCCCGGACGCGATCGCCCCGCCCACCATGCTGCAGGTGTGGACGATGGGCGGCCTCTCCGGTCACGAGGGGCGCACGGAGGCGTACGGCGAGCTGCTCGGACTGCTCGACGAGGCCGGCTGCGCGTCGGTCGTCGCCACCGACTGCGAGCAGGAGTACCTGCGCCCGCTGCGGCCCGGCGACGAGGTCACGTTCGACGCGGTGATCGAGTCCGTCTCCGGCCGGAAGCGGACGAAGCTCGGCACGGGGTACTTCGTCACGACCCGGATGGACGTCCGCGTTGGCGGGGAGCCGGTGGGGACCCACCGGTTCCGGATCCTCAAGTACGCGCCCGCGACGCCGGCCCCCGCGACGCCGGCCCCCGCGGCATCCGCGGCATCCGCGGCCTCCGCGGCAGCGGCGTCCGCACCCACGCGCGGGAAGTCCGGCGGTAGACGGCCCCGACCGGTGATCAACCGGGACAACGCGGGATTCTGGGAGGGGGTCGGCCGGCACCGGTTGCTGATCCAGCGGTGCGCCGCCTGCCGGACCCTGCGCTTCCCCTGGCTGCCGGGGTGCAACGCGTGCGGCTGTGGGGAATGGGACACGGTCGAGGCGAGCGGCGAGGGGACGGTCTACTCGTACGTCGTCATGCACCATCCGCCCTTCCCCGCCTTCGACCCTCCCTACGCGGTCGGCCTGATCGAGCTGGCCGAGGGCGTCCGGATCGTCAGCAACGTCATCGGGGTGCCGTACGACAAGGTGCGCATCGGCATGCCCGTGCGCCTCGCGTTCGTGCGGTACGACGAGGAGTTGGAGCTCCCGGTCTTCCGGCCGGACGAGGCACCGGAGACGCCCGGAGCCGGCTCCGGTCCCGGCTCCGGTCCCGGCTCCGGTCCCGGCTCCGGTCCCGGTCCCGGCTCCGGTGTCGGCCCTGGCTCCGGTCCCGGTCCTGGCTCCGGCACGGGCGTGTCGGCCGTGGCGGCCGGCCTCTCCGACGGTGACGGGCAGCGGGGCGGTGGGCGCTGACATGGACTTCACGCCCACCGAGGAGCAGGCGGCGGCCCGGGATCTCGCCGCGCGGATCTTCGGCGACCTCTCGACACCGGAGCGACTGTCGGCGGCGGGCACCGGCAGCGACGCCGAGCTGTGGAAGGAGCTGTGCGCGGCCGGGCTGGTCGCGGCGGTGGCGGACGTCGGCCTGCTCGGCCTGGTGCTCCTCCTGGAGGAGCAGGGACGGACGACGGCGCAGGTCCCCTTCGCGGTGAGCTGTGCGTACGGGCTGCTGGCGGTGGCCGCGCACGGCTCGGCGGAGCAACGGGAGCGGCTGCTGCCGGCGATCGGGGACGGTGCGGTGGTGGTGACCGGGGCGCTGCCGTCCACCGGGGGCGTACGGGCGGATGCCCGCGGGGAGCTGACCGGCACGGTGCCCCTCGTGCCCTGGCTGAGGGACGCGACGCATGTGCTCGTGGGGGACGGCCGGCGGCGGCTGTGGCTGGTGCGGACGGCCGATGCCCGATGCGAGCCGGTGGAGTCGACGGCGCCCTGGGCGGCGGGGCGGCTGACGCTGGATGCCGCCCCGGCGGAGCCCCTGGGGCAACCGGACGCGTACGCCGACGTGCTCGCCACCGCGCGTACCGCCTTCGCGGGCCTGCAGGCGGGGGTGTGCGCGGGCTCGCTGGCGCGGGCCGTGGCGCACACCAACACCCGGGAGCAGTTCGGGCGTCCGCTCGCCGCCAGACAAGGGGTCCAGCTCCGGGCCGCCGACGCGTACATGGACACCGAGTCGATCCGCGTGACGGCGTACGAGGCGGCCTGGCGCCGCGACGCGGGCCTGCCGTACGCCACGCACGCGCTGACCGCCGCCTGGTGGGCGTCGGAGGCGGGCGCCCGGGTCGTGCACACGGGCCAGCATCTGCACGGCGGAGCCGGGGCCGATCTGGAGCATCCGGTCCACCGGCACTTCCTGTGGGGACGGCAGCTGGACGCCCATCTCGGGTGCGGGAGCGAAGTGCTCCAGGAGCTGGGGGAGTTGATCGTGAGTGGGGAGGAGGCCGTATGAAGGCCGGTGGACCGCGGGCCGGCGCGGTGCGGGCGGGGACCGAGCTGCCGCCGCTGGAGATCGAGATCACGCGCACGCTGATCGTGGCCGGGGCCATCGCGTCCCGCGACTACCAGGACGTGCACCATGACGCGGAGCTGGCCCGTCACAAGGGCTCCCCCGACATCTTCATGAACATCCTGACGACCAACGGCCTGGTCGGGCGCTACGTCACGGACCACTTCGGCCCGGACGCCCTCCTGCGCAGGGTGGCCATACGGCTCGGCGCTCCCAACTATCCGGGCGACACGATGGTGCTGACCGGCACAGTGGAGGAGGCCGACGGGGACACGGCCGTCGTGAAGGTGGTCGGGACCAACGGCATCGGCCGGCATGTCACCGGTACCGTCGTGGTCACCGCTCCGGGCGGAGGTGCCGGATGAGCGTGCGCACGAAGGACGCCCTCGGCGGACGGGCGGCGATCGTCGGGATCGGGGCCACCGAGTTCTCCAAGGACTCGGGGCGCAGTGAGCTGCGGCTGGCGGCGGAGGCGGTGCGGGCCGCACTGGACGACGCGGGGCTGCGGCCGGCGGACGTGGACGGCATGGTCACGTTCACGATGGACACCAGCCCCGAGATCACCGTGGCCCAGGCGGCGGGGATCGGCGAGCTGTCCTTCTTCTCCCGGATCCACTACGGGGGCGGGGCGGCCTGCGCGACGGTCCAGCAGGCGGCGCTCGCGGTCGCGGCCGGGGTGGCCGAGGTCGTGGTGTGCTACCGCGCGTTCAACGAACGCTCCGGCCGCCGCTTCGGCTCCGGGGTGCAGCATCGCGAACCGACGGCGGAGGGGGCCGCGCTGGGCTGGTCACTGCCGTTCGGGCTGCTCACCCCGGCGTCCTGGGTGGCGATGGCGGCCCAGCGGTATCTGCACACCTACGGGCTGACGCCCGAGGCCTTCGGTCATGTGGCCGTCGTGGACCGCGCGTACGCGGCGACGAACCCGGCGGCGTACTTCCACGGCAGACCGGTCACGCTCGCCGACCACGCCGCCTCGCGCTGGATCGCGGAGCCGCTCAGGCTGCTCGACTGCTGCCAGGAGACGGACGGGGGGCAGGCACTGGTGGTCACCTCCGTGGAGCGGGCGAGGGACCTGCCGCGCCCGCCGGCGGTGATCGCGGCCGCCGCGCAGGGTGCGGGCCGCGGCCAGGAGCAGATGACCGGTTTCTACCGGGGCGACCTGACCGGTCTGCCCGAGATGGGTGTGGTGGCCCGCCAGCTGTGGCGGAGCTCGGGGATGGGACCCACGGACATCGATGTGGGAATCCTCTACGACCATTTCACCCCGTTCGTCCTGATGCAGTTGGAGGAGTTCGGGTTCTGCGAGCCGGGCGCCGGGGCGGACTTCGTGGCCGCGCGGAGCCTGCCGCTGAACACCCACGGAGGGCAGCTGGGGGAGGCGTATCTGCACGGGATGAACGGCATCGCGGAGGCCGTACGCCAACTGCGCGGCACGGCGGTGAACCAGATACCCGGCACAGCCCGCGCCCTGGTCACCGCGGGCACCGGCGTCCCCACCTCGGGCCTCGTCCTGACCGCGGACCGGTGAACGGACGCGGTCCGTTCAGGGGCGGACTCCTCAGGGGCGGCCCCTCAGGGGTGCGCAGAGGATCGTCCACCTCCAGTAGGTGGGGGCAGCCCCCCGCCTACAACCTGAGGCGGAGGCCGCTTCGGGACCTGCGGGCGATCCGCCGGAACACGGGGCGAACCTAGCGTGGAGCCATGACCACACCCGTCTGCACCAGCGCTTCGAACGCCGCTGCCTCGGCGAGGCGGACTCTTGCGTACCCGTCGTTCTCGTCGTACGTGAGGGCCCGCCAGCCGGTGCTGCTGCGCACCGCCCGGTCGCTGACCGCGAACCCGAGCGACGCCGAGGACCTGCTGCAGACCGCACTGGCGAAGACATACGTCGCCTGGGAGCGGATCGAGGACCACCGCGCGCTCGACGGGTACGTCCGCCGGGCGCTGCTCAACACGCGGACGTCGCAGTGGCGCAAGCGCAAGGTCGACGAGTTCGTCTGCGACGAGCTGCCCGAGCCGGAGGGCGCACCGGCCACGGACCCGGCCGAGGAGCAGGCGCTGCACGACGCCATGTGGCGGGCGATCCTGAAGCTGCCCACGCGCCAGCGGGCGATGGTGGTCCTGCGCTACTACGAGGATCTCAGCGAGGCCCAGACGGCGGAGGTGCTCGGCGTCTCCGTCGGCACGGTCAAGTCGGCGGTGTCCCGCGCACTCGGCAAGCTCCGGGAGGACCCGGAGCTGGAGCCCGTGCGTTGAACATCACGTCACGAACGCTGATCGATCCCTCCGGGGCCTAGTGACATACCACGTGGTATGTGCGCAGAATCTGCGCAACCCCTTACCACCGCGTAGGCAGTGTCGCCCCGGGAGGACACCGTGCTGAGCACCATGCAGGACGTACCGCTGACCGTCACCCGCATCCTTGTGCACGGTGTGCTGGTGCACGGGCAGTCCCAGATCATCACCTGGACCGATGAGGGCGAGCCGCGCCGCAGGACCTTCGCCGAGGCGGGCACGCGCGCGGTGCAACTGGCCCATGCCCTCCACGACGACCTCGGCGTCCGGGGTGACGACCGGGTCGCGACGCTGATGTGGAACAACGCCGAGCACGTCGAGGCGTACTTCGCGATCCCCTCCATGGGGGCCGTCCTGCACACGCTCAACCTCCGCCTCCCCGCCGAGCAACTGGTGTGGATCGTCAACCACGCCGCCGACCGCGTGATCATCGTCAACGGCTCGCTCCTTCCGCTGCTCGCGCCCCTGCTGTCGAAGATGCCGACGGTCGAGCATGTCGTGGTCTCGGGACCGGGTGACCGTTCCGTCCTCGAGGGCGCCCACGCGCGGATCCACGAGTACGAGGAGCTGATCGCGGGCAAGCCGACGACATACGACTGGCCGGAGCTGGACGAGCGCCAGGCCGCCGCCATGTGCTACACCTCCGGCACCACCGGCGACCCCAAGGGCGTCGTCTACTCCCACCGCTCGATCTATCTGCACTCCATGCAGGTCAACATGACCCAGTCGATGGGCCTGACCGACCAGGACACGTCCCTCGTCGTGGTCCCGCAGTTCCACGTCAATGCCTGGGGCCTGCCGCACGCCACCTTCATGACCGGCGTCAACCTCCTGATGCCGGACCGCTTCCTGCAGGCCGCGCCGCTCGCCGAGATGATCGAGCGGGAGCGCCCGACGCACGCCGCCGCCGTCCCCACCATCTGGCAGGGGCTGCTCGCCGAGCTGACCGCCAGGCCCCGCGACGTCTCGTCCCTCACCCAGGTCACCATCGGCGGCTCGGCCTGCCCGCCCTCGCTCATGGAGGCGTTCGACAAGCTCGGGATGCGTGTCTGCCACGCCTGGGGCATGACCGAGACCTCCCCGCTCGGCACGGTGGCGAGGCCGCCGGCCCACGCGGTGGGCACCGACGAGGAGTTCGCCTACCGGCTCACCCAGGGACGCTTCCCGGCGAGCGTCGAGGCCCGGCTCACCGGGCCGGGCGGCGAGCGGCTGCCCTGGGACGGCGAGTCCGCGGGCGAGCTGGAGGTGCGCGGACCGTGGATCGCGGGCGCGTACTACAACGGCCCGGACGCCGAACCCCTGCGCCCCTCCGACAAGTTCAGCGAGGACGGCTGGCTCAAGACCGGCGATGTGGGCACCATCAGCCCCGATGGCTTCCTCACCCTCACCGACCGTGCCAAGGACGTGATCAAGTCCGGGGGTGAGTGGATCTCGTCCGTCGACCTGGAGAACGCCCTGATGTCCCACCCGGACGTCGCCGAGGCCGCGGTCGTCGCCGTCCCGGACGACAAGTGGGGCGAACGTCCGCTCGCCACCGTCGTCCTGAAGGAGGGCGCCACCACCGACTTCACCGCTCTGCGCGCGTTCCTCGCCGAGGAGGGGAAGATCGCCAAGTGGCAGCTCCCGGAGCGCTGGACGGTCATCGGGGCGGTGCCCAAGACCAGCGTCGGCAAGTTCGACAAGAAGGTGATCCGCCAGCAGTACGCGGCGGGTGACCTGGACATCACGATGATCTGAAGCCGGACATAAGGGAGTCGGGGCGTGTTTCACGTGAAACACCGCCCCGACTCCCTTATATGTCCTGATGTGTTCTAGTTCGTACCGATCCGGGCCAGCAGATTCACGATCCGCTCCTGCACCTCGGGGCTGGTCGAACGCTCCGCGAGGAACAGGACCGTCTCCCCCGACACCAGCCGGGGCAGATCGGCCTGGTCGACGGCGGCGGTGTAGATGACGAGCGGGGTGCGGTTGAGCAGGCTGTTCGCGCGCAACCAGTCGACGACTCCGGCCTGGCGACGGTGTACCTGCATCAGGTCCATCACCACCAGGTTCGGCCGCATCTGCGCGGCCAGCGTGACCGCGTCCGCGTCCGACGCGGCCCGCGCGACCTGCATTCCCCGCCGCTCCAGTGTCGCCGTGAGCGCGAGCGCGATCTCCGCGTGCTCCTCGATGAGGAGCACGCGTGGCGGGTGCTGCTCGGAGTCGCGCGGGGCGAGCGCCTTCAGGAGCACGGCCGGGTCGGCGCCGTACGCCGCCTCGCGTGACGCCTGCCCGAGGCCCGCCGTGACCAGCACGGGAACCTCGGCGGCCACCGCGGCCTGGCGCAGCGACTGGAGCGCGGTCCGCGTGATCGGGCCGGTGAGAGGGTCGACGAAGAGGGCGGCCGGGAAGGCGGCGATCTGCGCGTCGACCTCCTCCCGGGAGTTCACGATGACGGGCCGGTAGCCACGGTCGCTGAGCGCCTGCTGGGTCGTCACGTCCGGCGCGGGCCACACAAGCAGCCGACGCGGGTTGTCGAGCGGTTCCGGAGGCAACTCGTCGTCCAGCGGCCGCATATGGGGCTGGTCGGCGACCTCCACGGCACCGCCGGGACCGTCCAGGGGCTCGGGACCTTCGTCGGCGTTCTCGTCCGGAGCCCCGATGGCGTACGACCGTCCGGCGCCCTCGGAGACCATGCTCAGAGGGGACTGCCCGGCGAGGGACGGCTGTGCCGGCAGCGGAGCCGACGCGGACTGCGGATGCGGGCGCGCCGCCGTCTCCTGGCGTTCACCCGCCGGCTCGGGGGGCGTACCGAGCTTGCGGCGGCGGCCCGCCCCGCCCGGCTGGTGCGGCGGAGGCGTCGGGGACTGCGGGCGGGGCTGGGCCTGCGGTTGGGCAGCCGCCTGACGGGCGAAGGGAACGCCCTGCCCGAGGGTCCGAACGCTGATCGCCCGCCCCTGTGTCGAGTTGGGGTCGACCGGCGCGGCCGACTCGGCGGGCAGCGGCTGGGCCGTCCGTGACTGGGGGGTCCGTGGCCGGGCGGTCTGTGGCTGAGCGGCCTGCGGCTGAGTGGTCTGTGGCTGAGCGGCGTGCTCCGGGGGCAGCGGGGTGCCTGCAGATGGGGTGGGCTGCGGTACGGGCATACCGGCCCCGGAGGTGTCGGCCGCGCCGGGCCATGCCTGCGGCTGCGCGGCCTGCGGGGGCGGCGGCACCGGAGTACCCGGTGCGGGAGTGACCGTTCCGGGCACCCCGCCGACGGGGGCGGCGGCCTGCGGAGGGACCGTCTGCGGGCCCGGCCGCGCCGGTGCCATGGGGTGCGGTACGGGGGCGGGCTGTCCGGGCAGGGGCTGAGCGGGTGTGGCGGCGGGAACCGGCTGACCGGGCGCCGGCGCCACCGGCGCCGGCTGGGCACCGGGGACGGGCAGTGCGGGGCCGGGCTGCACAGGGGGAACGGGTGCACCGGGCTGTCCGGGAACGGGCAGGCCAGGAGCCGGCTGGGCCGGCACCGGCTGACCGGGCGCCACCTGCCCGGCCGGTGCGGCCTGAACCGGAAGTCCCTGCGGAGGGACCGCCTGGGCTCCGGCCGTGGGCGTGGGCACGCCCTGCGCAGGCACGGGCTGCGGGCCGTGCGCGCCCTCCTGCACGGGCACACCGGGGGCGGGCGCAGCCGGCGTCATCGGCCCCCCGGGCAGACCCTGGGCAAGGGGTGTCCCGGTCGAGCCCGCCCCGTCCGGCCCGGCCGGCGGCTGCCCGGGCACGGCGGCCGGGTGGGCGTGGCGACGGCCCGCGGGCACCTCCACCGGATGCGGCTGCGGCGGCGTGTGGTCCTCGGCCGGGTCCTGCGGCACCGCGTCATGACGGCCCTCGTCGACCTGGCCGGGCACGGGACCGGAGGCGGTGACGGGAGCAGGCGGCTGGGGTGTGCGGTCCGCCTCGGCCGGCGGCAGCGCGAACACGGTACGGGCACCGGAATCCGCGGCGGTGGCGCGGTCGTTCGCGGGGGCCAGGGCCCGTCGGCGGCGCCCGGTCGGAGCCGCGGCGGTCCCCACGCTCCCCGCGCTCCCCGTGTTTCCCGCGCTCCCCGCGCTCCCCGTGTTTCCCGCGTTCCCCGTGTTCCCTGGGGCCTCCGCGGGCGGAGTGCCGGAGGCCGCGGGCAGCGCGGGCGGCAGCGCCTGCCCGTCGCCGACACGGCGGGCGCGCCGGCCGGAGGGTGCGGGCACCCCCTGTGGCGGCACGGTCTCTCCCAGCCCGGTGGCGGGCGCCCCCGCGGCGTGCTCGGCGGCGGTCACCACCGCACCCTCGGCCGCGCCCTCGGCGGGGTTCGGCCGTCCACGCCGCCGTCCCGTACCGCCACCCCCGGTCTCCGCGGCGTCCTCGGCCGCGGTCGTCTGCGCCGCGGCGGGCGTCCCGGCCGCGGGCCCCGCCGCACGCCGCCTGCGCCGCCCGGTGGGTGCAGCAGCGGCCGTGTCGGAGGAGGCGGCCGCGGCGGCGCCCACCTCGCTCTCCAGGAACGCGTCCACGGACGACCGGCGGGCCCGCCGCCGCCCGCCGCTCTGCTGCGCGGCCGGCTCGGGCGGGACGGCCGCGGCCCCGGACTCCTCCGCGGGGGCAGGGGGCGCCGCCACCGCCCCGGCGCCACCGCCGAGCGGCACCTCCAGCACATACGCGCTGCCGCTCATGCCGGGCACCTCGTGCGTCTGCAGCACACCGCCGTGGGCGCGCACGATGCCGCCGACGATCGGCTGGTGCACCGGGTCTCCCCCGGCGTACGGGCCGCGCACCTCGATCCGTACCACCTCGCCGCGCTGCGCGGCGGCCACGACGACCGTGTTGTCCATGTAACCGCCCGCCGAGACGGGGGCGTTGCCCGTGGCGTCCACGCCCGCCACGTCCGCGACGAGATGCGCGAGCGCCTGCGCGAGCCGCTGCGGGTCGACCTCGGCCTCGATGGGCGGGGCGTGGACCGCGAACTGCACACGCCCGGGCCCGATCAGCTCGACGGCACCCTCGACACCGGCGGCGACGACCGCGTCGAGCATGACGGGTGTCCGGACGAGGCCGTCCTCTCCGGCGTCCAGACGCTGGTAGCCGAGGACGTTGTCCACGAGGGTGGTGATGCGCGAGTAGCCGGCCGCGAGGTGGTGCAGCACCTGGTTGGCCTCGGGCCACAGCTGGCCGGCGTCGTCCGCGGCGAGCTTGGACAGCTCACCGCGCAGCTCGTCCAGGGGGCCGCGCAGCGACCGGCCGAGCAGGATCAGCAGTTGATCGTGCCGCGCGGCGAGCGCCTCGTACCGGTCCTTCTCGCGTTCGCCGAGCGCGGCGTACCGCTCGTCGCCCGCCGCGATCTCCTCCGCGTGCCGCTCCCTCAGCCCGTCGAGCTCGGCGGCGTGCTCCTCGCGCAGCCGCTCCAGCTCCGCCTCGTGCTCCTCGGTGACCCGCTCCAGCTCTTGCCCGTGCCGCTTCTCGGCCGCGTCCTTCTCGGCGACGACCGCGTCGTACGGCCGCCGGTCGGTGAACGTCAGCACCGCGCCGACGAGCTGGTCGCCGTCGCGCACCGGCGCGGTCGTCAGATCGACCGGCACCTTGTCCCCGCTCTTGGACCACAGCACCTGTCCGCGCACACGGTGCTTGCGCCCGGAGCGCAGGGTGTCGTGGAGCGGCGACTCCGTGTAGGGGAAGGGAGAGCCGTCCTCGCGGGAGTGCAGCACCAGGGTGTGCAGCTCCTTGCCGCCCAGGTCACTGGCCCGGTATCCGAGTATCTGGGCGGCGGCCGGGTTGACGAGCACGATCCGCCCGTCGGTGTCGGTGCCCACCACACCCTCGGCCGCCGCCCGGAGGATCATCTCGGTCTGCCGCTGCGACCGGGCGAGTTCCGCCTCCGTGTCGACGGTGCCGGACAGGTCGCGGACGACCAGCATGAGCAGTTCGTCGCCGGTGTAGCCGTAGCCGTCGTAGGCCTGCCGGCCATCCTCCAGGTTGGCGCTGGTGACCTCGACGGGGAACTCGCTGCCGTCCGTGCGGCGGGCGATCATCCGCGTCGGCTTGGTCCGCCCGCGGGGGTCCATGGAGTCGGGGCGCCGCATGGATCCGGGGATCAGCCGCGAGTCGAACTGCGGCAGCAGATCGAGCAGCCCGCGCCCCACCAGGGCCGTGCCGGGCGTCTCGAAGGTCTCCAGGGCGATGGTGTTGGCGTTGACCACGGTCCCGTTGGCGTTGACCAGGACCAACGCGTCGGGCAGCGCGTCCAGTATGGCAGCGAGGCGAGCAGCGCCTCGGGATGGCCTGCTGCTCACGCGACGCTTCCTCCCTGTTACCGCACCTTGCCCACCGCGGAGGCCATCTTGCCAACCGGCCCGCAGCGTGTCACGCGAGGGAGTCTACGGGCAGCGGCCCAGCTCGCGAGGCCGGATGAGAGGGAGGTCGCACGCGGAAGTGACGCAGAACCTGTGACCGTGCAGGTCGCCGCGCGGGACCCGGAGGCCGCCCTCGGGGACGGCCCTGATCCGGCGGCGCGCGAGCCTACGAACGGACGTCCGGCAGCACGGGCACCAGGTCGTCCCAGCGGGCGATCTGACAGCCGTCGCTGCGGTCGTACCGCGCGTCCACCGGGCGTCCCGCCCAGGTGCCGGTCACCCGCGCGGTGGCCGCGCCGCCGTACTGCATCGTGCACAGGCTGCGCGGCGGCACCGGGGCGAAGGGGTCCCGGCCCCAGACGGTCCGCCGGTCGAGCGCGTCGCACGCGGCGACGGGGTCCGGATGACTGCCGCCCCCCGGGTGGCACCGCAGCACGTACGTACCGTCGGCTCGCCCGGCATGGCTCACGGTGACCACGATCCGGTCACCGAGGGGAACGGGCGGACGCCCGTGTGCGTACGCCGGCGCCGCGGCCCCGGCCGTGGAGAGGAGGGCGACGGCACCGAGGAGCACGCCGCAGGAGGTGAACTGGACCATGCCGTGACTAACGGCGCCGGGGCGTGACGGTTGCGGACACGGCGGGACGGGCCCCGGAGCACCCTGCGGAAGAGGCGTCCCGCCACCCCCTCCGGGCCCGGCCGCCGGAGGGCATCCCGCCCGCGGATTGCGGCCCAGTGCTTTGCCCTGCGGGCTTTCTGCCTAGTACCGTAGGCGTCGATTGGTGACACCCCGCTCGGCTGTGTCATCATCTGCACGCACCACTCGCGCTCGCGCGGGCGGTTGTGCTGGAGGCGTCGCCTAGTCCGGTCTATGGCGCCGCACTGCTAATGCGGTTTGGGCCTTAAAGCCCATCGAGGGTTCAAATCCCTCCGCCTCCGCGCATGATCACCGAAGCCCCGGTCCGTACGGCCGGGGCTTCGACGTTCCCATCCCGTTCCATGCCCTGGCCCTCACCCGTCCGGCACGGCGTTTCCGCAGGTCACAAGGGGTACGGCAAACGGATTTCACATGGCGGCGGCTGTCATGTAATGTTCTTCCTGTCGCCGCGAGCGGGCCGGAAGGGCCCAGGAGCGGGGAGGAAAACAGAACAAGCACTCGTAGCTTAACGGATAGAGCATCTGACTACGGATCAGAAGGTTGCAGGTTCGAATCCTGCCGAGTGCGCACTGTGATGTCTCAGGACATCGGAAACCCTCGAACCTACGGGTTCGGGGGTTTCGTCGTGTTGGTGGGGTGCTGGGGCTGGTAGTCGCGGGTGGGGTCGATGATCAGCTCGCGCAGGAGTTCTCCGGTGGTGGCGTTGACGATGTGGACGTGGAGATCGTCGACGAGCAGGATGACGTTGGTTCGGGCGTAGGTCCGTCCGACGCCTATGTGGTGGAGTTTGCCGCTGACGCGCAGGGTGACCAGGCCGGATTGGTCGATGCGGTCGTGGCGGACACGGGTGTGGGTGTCCGTGTGACGAGGCATACGCGCGCGTGGTCGGTCGGCGCACCCGCCGTCGTGGCTGGCTGCCGGCGGCTGAGGTTCGTGCCACTGTCGTGCCAGATGCAGCGGTCAGCCACGGTCAACCAGGGGTTCGAGCAGTCAAGTTGCCGGGTGTCTCGCCCGTCATCAAAGCCCCGGGAACCGGCACTGCACTCCTGCCTCTCCTAAAGCGGTGGCGGGCACGGCAGCCTTGTCCCTGAGGCCGTGGCTTCAGATACCGCCCTCTGCCGGCACACGAAACACCGGGCCTCGGGCACCCAGCAGCCCGGGCACGGTCTGCCACAGGTCTGCCCCGTTCGCCCGCTCCCATTCCGCGGTCGCCCGGGACTGTGCCCACTGGGCCACGGCCACCGGAACCAGCGTGAGGGGCGGCATCAGCTGATGCGATGTCAGGCCGATGAGCATCATCCAGCAGACCGCTCCACCCACGAATCCGACCGTGCGCCGTAGCGACAGCCGCTGCGCTGTGTCCTGGCCGGTGCGCGGTTGTTCCTCGGTGCTGTCAATCCACGCGGCATGCTCGTACATGCGGCGAAGCCGGGTGCGGAGACGGAAACGCAGCGGCAGCAGCACCAGGGACACAAGAGCCACCGCAACTGCTCCCACCAGGAGGGTCTCCAGCCGGTGAGCCGTACCGATCAAGACCAGCAGCAACCCTTCGGACAGCACCACCCCCGCGCCCATCATCAGCGCGGACATCTGCTGGAAGTACACCACCCTTATCAGCCCGGGTCTGGCGTCCTCGGTCATCGTCCCAGCTCTCTGCCCGGACACCCGCACGGGCAGAGACGATCCAACGCCGTGTGGAACCCGGCGTCAACAGGCCGCGTGTCAGAACATCGCCAAGACTGTCAGACCCCAACTCCTGGGCGCACGCAGAGCAGGCGTAGGCCCGGGTGCAGGGACGCTGTTCACGGTTAGCGCGGCCCTCACTGCAGCGGTGAGGTGAAGGCTTCCGGTCCGGCAGCGGAGTACAACGACCAACGCCCTCGCGCAGTGCCCCTCAGGCTGCGCTGTCGTCTTCCGTCTCGCCCTCGTCGTCGAGCCTCAACGCGTCGTCCATCCGGTCGGCGGCGGCCCGCCGCGTCGTCCCCCTTCGCCGCGGTCGGCCAGTACCACGTCCGGGCGCGCCGGGGCCGGCCGCGCTTGCCCCGCACCGGCGGCACGGCCTGGAGAAGCGGTATCGGTTGGGTGACGTCCCTGCGGTGGCCGCCGGTGGGAGTGGCGGCGGCCCTGGAGTGATCAAACCATCTCGAAGATCATTTCGTTGGGAGCTCCGAGGGCTCCCGACGGAATGGGCCGCCCTCCGATCCGCACACGGCAGGGCAAGGCGAGTGCGAAGGAAGATCACTACTCTGCATGAGTGCTTTCCTACGACGAGTTGACGTCACCGGAGCGTGAGTTGTGGGATATGTTCCCCGAGGGACGCCGGGTGGACCTGCGCACGGGTCTGCCCGAGGACGACCGTGTCACCGAGGGCGGGCAGTGGGGCCCCGGGCGGACGGTTCGGGCCGCTGTGATCGTGGCGCTCCTCCAGGGCGCGAACACCGCGCAGCCGGGCGCCGTCGCGTGTCTGGGGCTCGCCGGGGCGCGGATATCTGGGCACCTCAACCTGGCCGGCGCGCAGATCGCTCACGCCCTCTGGCTTGAGGACTGCTGGTTCGAGGAGGGCGTGGACCTCTCTGGAGCGTCGACCCAGTCGATTGCGATCGTGGGCAGCCGAGTGCCGGGCGTGGAAGCCGGGTTGATCCGTATCGAGGGGCGTCTCGACCTGCGGCGTTCTCGCCTGGAAAGCGGCTCTGCCTCGCCCTTCCAGCGCAGGGTCACCGCCTTGTCGCTCATCAACGCCCACGTGAGCGGCGCCGTGAATCTCAGCGGCGCTGAGATCACCGCACCCGGGGAATGGGCAGTGTCTGCCGGCGGACTGGTCGCGGAGGGCGGCGTCTACTGCGGGGACGGATTCGTCGCCCGCGGTGAAGTCCGTCTGATGGGCGCGCAGCTGCCCGGCGGACTGCACATGCGTGGCGCACTACTGGAACACCCCGGCCAGCGCGGGGTGGCGCTCGCCCTGGACAACGCCGTGGCCTCGACGCTCGACTTCTCCGACGGGTTCATCGCGAACGGGACCGTACGGCTGCGGGGTGCCCGGATCTCGGACAACCTGTCCTTTGAAGGAGCCGTGCTGAACGGGCCGCCCGATGGCCACGGCCCGTCTTTGGCCGCCCTGCTGATGCAGGCCGTCGACTTCGACTTCACCCTCGCCCGGCCGCCGTGCGCCGCCGTGGATCTGCGGGGCGCGCAGGTGTCCTACCTCCACGACAACGAGCACAGCTGGCCGGACGTGGTGGAGCTGGACGGCTTCGTCTACGGCTCCATCAAGGTGGACGAGGCGGGCGAGCGGCGGGAGGCAGTGGGGCGGCGGGACTCCGTGGCCCACCGCGTGGCGTGGATACGACGCAGCCCGGGCTACAGCCCTCAGCCCTATGAGCAGTTGGCGAGCTGGTACAGGAAGGCCGGCCACGACGACGACGCCCGCCGCGTACTCCTGGCCAGACAGCGCCATCGGCGGCAAACTCTGCCCCCGGCCGCGCGCGCGTGGGGGCACCTGCTCGACGTGACCGTCGGTTATGGCTATCGCCCCTGGCTGGCCGGCGTCTGGCTCCTCGTGCTGACTTTGCTGGGCACGCTGTCCTTCGGCACTCACTCCCCCAACCCGGTCGCACCAGGTGAAGGCGCCCCGTTTCAACCCCTCGTCTACACACTCGATCTCTTGATCCCCATCGGTTCCCTGGGTCAGCGCACGGCCTGGTACTGGTCGAACGGGAGCCTCCAGGGGCTGGCCTACCTGCTGATCGCCTTCGGCTGGGTGCTGACGACCGCCGTCATCGCGGGTGTCACCCGCGCCCTGCAGAAAAGCTAGCGGGTGGCGGCTGAGTTCAGCCGTCGCCGGCGGATGAGTGCGCATCCGAGAGTGAGGAAGGCTTCTGGATGTCGTCGCGGATCCCCCAGCGGATCCGCAGGCGGCGGAACCAGCGCAGGCGGCGGAACCAGCGCAGGCGGGCGAACGTGCGCCGCAGTCGGCCGGCACCACGTCCGGGGGGTGCCGGGCCAGCCGCGCTTGCCCCGCACCGGAAGCCGCCGGGGCCGGTGTCAGGGGACCGGGTCGAGACGGTCGGCGCTCGGGCGCCCGGCGCTCAGGTGGGCGGTGAGGAAGCGGGCGGCGCGGTCGAGCGCGGCGTCCGCCTCGTCGAGGCGGCCGTAGTGGTGCTGGAAGACGTGGGGGAGGCCGGGCCCGATTTCGAGCGTGACCTCGACGTCGTCGGCGCCCGCGCGGGCGGCCAGCCGGACCGCGTCGTCGAGGAGCACCTCGTTCGCCCCGACCTGCACGAGGAGTGGGGGCAGTCCGGTGAGGTCGGCGAACACCGGGCTGGCCAAGGGATGATGCGCCCTGTCGCCTGCGCCGACGTACAGATCGGCGTAGGCGCGCACGTCGGCCTCGGTGAAAACGGGGTCGGCGCTCTCCTTGGAACGGATGCTTCCTCCAGCGAGGGTGAGGTCGACCCAGGGGGAGAAGACGACCACGGCGGCTGGTTGCGGCAGCCCGGCCTTTCGGGCGGCGAGCAGTGTGGCGATGCTCAATCCGCCGCCGGCGGAGTCACCGGCCATGACGAGGTCCCGTGGGTCGGTGCCCGACGCCAGCAGCTCGCGGTAGGCCGCGAGCCCGTCGTCGACAGCCGCGGGGAAGGGGTGCTCGGGCGCCAGCCGGTAATCCACCGACGTCGCGCGCAGCCCGGCCCGGCGGGCCAGTTCACCGACCAGCCCTGCGTGGGTGTCCGGTGAGCCGATGACGTAGCCGCCGCCGTGCAGGTAGAGCAGTCGGCCGCGGCCGGAGGCTTCGGCCGGCTCCAGCTCCAGGGTCGGCCGCCCGCCCAGGACGGTCCTGCGGGTGACCACGCCCTCCGGCGCGGGGCGGGTGACAGCCGCGGTGAAACCGCTGCGCTGCTCCTCGGGAGTGGGCCGCATCTCGCTGCGAGGGGCTGAACGGAGTACGGCGTCCAGGGCGTCGCGCTGCTGTCGGGACATGTGGGGCCTCCATGGGTCGGGGTGCGAGGATGGATTCCTGGGAATCCATCTGCCTGCCCCCAACCAGATTCCAAGGAAGATGATTCCCAAGAATCTATTGGAGGTTAATGTGAGCCATGTCACCCCGATCTTCACCGATCTGGTCCGCGTCGAGACCCGGCTCTACAACGCGGTGAGCGCCCGGTTGCGCGCCGAGCAAGGGCTGGGGCTGGGACAGTTCGAGCTCTTGGAGATCATCGACCGCGTGCCGGGGTGCCGCGTGCTCGACATCGTCGGCGAACTGGCGATCACCGTGGGGGCCGTCAGCAAGGCGGTCGACCGGCTGGTGGCGGCGGGCTGGTGCCTGCGGGTCGCGCACCCCCAGGACCGCCGTTCGTCCGTCCTCCGCCTCACATCCGAGGGTGAGAAGTGCCTGGCCGCTTCCCGCCCCATTGTCGAAAGCGAGCTCATCTCACTGACCGTGGCGGTTCCCCCTGGCGACCTGGCCCGCATCGCCTCGACCCTGGCCACCCTTCGCGCAACCCTTGAGCGGCAGCCCGGGTGAACGAGCTTGTCGAGGCGGCAGACGACAAGCAGCCGGGCAACACCATCGCCCGCCACGGACGACCCGCGGCTCTGCGCGGCGATCGTGGACCGGCTCACCTTCAACTCACCTTCAACGCCACCCCCGTCGAGACCGGGACCGAGTCCTATCGCCTGGCCAGGACCAAGATCCGAGGCCGGGCCGCCACACGCGACACCGCCCGCTGAGCCGCTTGCCCACAGACCCGAAGGATCCGCGGCGGACAGATGAGGACGCTGCTCCCGGTCCATTGTCAGCGGCTGCCCCTACGCTTCCTCGCGATCACCGACGAGCGACGGAGAAGCTGCCGTGGGAGTCGACGTCGTGGCCCTGACCGCCAGGAGCGGGCTCGGTCGGCATGAGCTCACGGACCGGTGGCGGGACTGGTGAGCAACCCTCCTCAGGAAAGATCAGGTCGACTGCGGCCGGCGAGAGAAGTGTCTGCGATCACTCGATGAGCTACGACGTCTGTTTCTTGAGCCGAGGCGACGGGCGGTCCTGGGATGAGGTCCTGGAGGCGATGGAGGACGCGGCCGAGCTCAGCGAACCGATCCCTGCCCGTCTCCTTGAAGCGTGGGACCGAATAGTGCCGCAGGCCCGGGTACTGCTGGGCGAAGTGGACATCACGGAGTGCGAGCAGGAGTCGCGAGACCTCAGCCACTCTGGCACCGGCATCGACCTGTCCGTCTTCGGTGAAGAGGTGAGCATCACGGTGCCCTACTGGCACGCGGGGAACGATGCTGCGGTCGTGCTCGGCAAGGTCTTCGCCCTTTCAGCCGTCGTCGAGAAGGAAACGGGGCTGACTGCCTACGACCCCCAGACGGAACGTCCGCTGGCGGAGATGCGGTCGGAGGGCGCGATAGGGCTGATGTCGAGGATCGCCGAGGAGTTGCGCAGCCGCTACGGTGGCTGATCAACCGCCGGGGAAGGCGAGGCCGGTGGGGGTGGAGCGAGGCACACGCGCGCGTGATCGGACCGCGGACCCGCCATCGTGGTGGACTGTCGTCGGCTGAGGTACAGGCGCTCGACGGGGCATAGTCCGGTTGCGGGTGCGCCAGAAGGTCGCAAATGATCGCAGCTTCCCAAGCCGAGAGCACTCTGCCTGGCGGATGCTCGGCCGATCCCTCAGTCACTCAGTCCCATCTCGCCGACGCGCACGCCGGCCTGGAACCGTGAGGCCGCGTCGAGGGCGTCGAGCAGGCCGGCGACGCGGCGGCGGTAGGTGCGCAGGGACATGCCCAGCCGGCGCGCGGCCGTCTCGTCCGTGGCGCCCGACCCCAGGGCGCGCAGGACCGTTCGGCTCTCGGCGTCGAGACGGGGGTGCTCGCCCTGCAGGAAGGCATGGAGACCGGTGGCGGTCTCCCAGGCGGCCTCGAACAGCGCGTATACGCCGCCGACCAGGGTGGGTGCGGTGGTCAGGGTGTATTCGCGGCCGCCGGGGGCGTTCACGCCGGCGAGGATCGCGAACCGGCGGTCGATGACGATCGTCTCGTGAGGCAGAGCGGTGGCGGCGATCCGTACCTGGGCGCCCTTGTCGACGAGCCTGCCGAGGTGCTCGCGGCTGCGCTGGTCGGCGAGCGAGGCCGGGCTGAACAGCTTGCGGATCCGCCCGGGGTCCCCGTTCGTGAGGCGGGCGCCGGCGGCCTGCCGGGCCTCGGGGCGGGACCAGGTGTCGAGGTCGCGGGCGGCACAGACGAACTCCTCGTGGACAGCGGAGAAGACATGCTCGGTACGAGCGAGGAGTTCCAGGTCACCGCGGATCGTCACGATGTCTGCCACTCCGCCATTCTGCCCGATGGCAGCAAGCTGCCACGGGTTCGCGGGCCGCACCCCCGCGGTCCAGGCTGGGGACATGGGAAACGACTTCCGCCTCGGTGGCGACCTTCTGATCGACCGGATCGGCTTCGGGGCCATGCGCCTGCCCACCAACAGCTTCCACGGTCCGGCGCGCGATCCCGGGACCGGTCGCGCCGTCCTGCGCCGTGCCGTGGAACTGGGCGTCAACCACATCGACACCGCCGCCTTCTACACCAGCGGCGACGGCAGCGTTCGTGCCAACGCCCTGATCCGGGAGGCTCTTCACCCCTACCCGGCCGGGCTGGTCATCGCCACCAAGGTCGGCCCCGCCCGCACCCCCGACGGCGGCCTGGCCGCGACCACCGATCCCACGGTCCTGCGGCCCATGGTCGAGGAGAACCTCGAAACCCTCGGTGTGGACCGGCTCGACCTGGTCTATCTGCGCATCGGGGGCATCATGCCGCCACCGCACGGTGAATCCGTCGCCGAACGCTTCGAGGCGCTGGCAGCGCTGCGCGAGGAGGGCCTGATCCGCCACCTCGGCCTGAGCAACGTCGACGCCGGCCACCTCGCCGAGGCCCGTGCGATCGCACCCGTCGCCGCCGTCCAGAACCACTTCCACGCCGCCAAGCGCGATGACACGGAGGTCCTGGCGGTCTGCGAGGACGCCGGCATCGCCTACGTGCCGTTCTTCCCGCTGGGCGGCGGCCTGAGCGACCTCACCGGTGACCGCATGGCCAAGGTCGCGGACCGGTATAACGCCACGGTCCCTCAGATCGCCCTGGCCTGGCTGCTCGGCTCCTCCCCTGTCACCCTGGCCATCCCCGGCACCGGCTCCCTCGCCCATCTGGAGGAGAACACCGCCGCCGGGGAGATCGTCCTCACGCAAGAGGATCTCTCCGACCTCACCTGAGGCGAGGAGCGCTCCGCGCCTGCGTGCGCCTTCAGGCAGAGCTCTTGCATGCGGTCCGGAGGTCCGGAGGTCCAGAGGTCCGGAACGGAGCGCCGCTGCGGGCGTCGGTCAGCGGCCGGGCCACGACCGCCGGAAGCCGCCTACGAGGATCGATGTCAGTGGCGGCCCCTACGCTCGGCGGTGATGACACAGCTGTGGAGATGCGCGGGGCTGCGGTGGGGTGACGGCGTGCCCGTGTTGGCGTGGGAAGGCGGGCGGCGCAGTGGTCTGGAGCGGGGCAAGCGGGTGGCCTTCGCGGTCGTGGCGGGCGGCGTGCGGAGCTGTGTGGGTGCGCGCGGACACGGATGCCCGGCGCGGGCCGGGGTGCCGGGACGCAGCACCGGTGCGCGGTGCGAGGAGTGCGCGCGCCTCGACCGGGCCCACTCGGTCGCCGCCGACACACTCGCCGACGACCCGCGGCCGTACCGCGTCTACCTCGCGTGGTTCGGGCCCGGCATGGTCAAGGTCGGGATCACCGCGGTCGGGCGCGGACCGGCGCGGCTGCTGGAGCAGGGCGCCGTCACCTTCAGCTGGCTGGGGCGTGGGCCGCTGATGGCGGCGCGGCGCGCGGAGGAACTGCTGCGGGCCGCGCTCCGGGTGCCGGACCGGATTCCGTACGCCGCCAAGCGGGCGGTGCGGGCCGGCCTGCCGCCGCCCGGGGAACGGGAGGCCGAACTGGCGGAGCTGCATACGCGGGCGCTGGCGCTCCACGGATGGCCG
Source organism: Streptomyces sp. PSU-S4-23 (assembly GCF_055632315.1). Classification (NCBI taxonomy): domain Bacteria; kingdom Bacillati; phylum Actinomycetota; class Actinomycetes; order Kitasatosporales; family Streptomycetaceae; genus Streptomyces; species Streptomyces sp. PSU-S4-23. The sequence goes on from NZ_JBVMUU010000002.1 coordinate 4,495,487, forward strand.
GAGTCGCTGGAGCGGGCGCCGTTCCGGGCCGTCGACCACAGCGCGGTGTTCGGGTTCGAGGGGCTGCCGCGCACGGACGGCGTGGTGAGCGAGCTGGTCGCGGGCGGGGTGGTGAGCGGGGACGTGCTGGCCGCCGCCGGGCCGGATCTCCATCTGGCCACCGGGCGCGGGGTGGTCGTCCTGGACACGCGTCTGATGACGGGATGGGCACTGACGGCCGCCGACCGGGACGACGTGACCGTGCCGGTGCGCGAGGCCGGGGACACGGGGGCGCAGGAAGGGCTGTTCTGAGGGGGCGGCGACGCCGTGACGGCGTCGCCGGCGGATCGATCCTCCGTGGGTCCCGTCGGGAAGGGACTGGACCGACGGTGCCCGATCACCGATCGTGGAGTCATGAGCGATCACCGCGTTGCGCCTGGCATGTCCGCGCCCTCCCCCGGGGCCCCCGCGCCCGCCCCCGTCCCCGTCTCCGCCCACGAACCCCCGTACTACGCCGTCGTCTTCACCTCCGTGAGGGTCCAGGACGACGACGGGTACGCGGAGACCGCCGAGCGGATGGAGGAGCTGGTCAAGGAGGTCCCCGGGTACCTGGGGATGGACCACGCCCGGACGCCGGGCGGGCTGTCGATCACCGTCGGGTACTTCCGCGACCTCGCCGCCATCGAGGAGTGGCGGGGCGATCTGGAGCACCGGGCGGCGCAGAAGCAGGGGCGTGAGCGCTGGTACGAGTCGTACTCGCTGCACGTCGCCAAGGTCGAGCGCAGCCACACGTTCCGGCGGGCGCACGGAGAAGCGTGAAACGCCCGGGACACGCCCGGCGGCACCGATCCGGCTTGTAGTGACGGGCCGTCAACTATGCGCAGTACACGGCGGTTTCACGGTCTCCCAGGAGTTTCCTGAGAGCCACCTGTGTGTTTCTCAGGGAAATCACAGACGGGTGAAAGGGCGCTCTCAGGGGATCCCGACAAGGTGTCGAGCATGACCACGACCTCGCCCCAGGGGCGCACCGAACTGCTGAGGCCGGACGGGAGCCCCGTCCGAGTGCTGGTGGTGGACGACGAGCTGTCGATCACCGAACTGCTGTCCATGGCCCTGCGCTACGAGGGCTGGCAGATCCGCAGCGCGGGTGACGGACACGGCGCGATCCAGGCCGCGCGCGAGTTCCGGCCCGACGCCGTCGTCCTCGACATGATGCTCCCGGACATGGACGGCCTGGCCGTGCTGGGGCGGCTGCGGCGCGAACTGCCCGAGGTGCCCGTCCTCTTCCTCACCGCGAAGGACGCCGTCGAGGACCGCATCGCGGGCCTGACCGCGGGCGGCGACGACTACGTCACCAAGCCGTTCAGCCTCGAGGAGGTCGTGGCCCGGCTGCGCGGGCTGATCCGGCGTTCCGGTGCCGCCGACCGCCGCTCGGACTCCGTGCTCGTCGTCGGCGACCTCACCCTCGACGAGGACAGCCACGAGGTGTCGCGGGCCGGCGAGAACATCCACCTCACCGCCACCGAGTTCGAACTGCTCCGGTTCCTGATGCGCAACCCGCGGCGCGTGCTCAGCAAGGCGCAGATCCTGGACCGCGTGTGGTCGTACGACTTCGGCGGGCAGGCCAACGTCGTCGAGCTCTACATCTCCTACCTGCGGCGGAAGATCGACGCGGGACGCGAGCCGATGATCCACACCCGGCGCGGCGCCGGTTACCTGATCAAGCCCGCCGCGTCATGAGCGGGCGGCGGCGGTCGCGTACCCGCGGGGGAGGACGACAGCCGCGCACGCTGCGCACGCGGCTGGTCGTCTCGGCGGTGGCGTTGATCGCCGTGGTGTGCGTCGTGATCGGTACGGTGACGACGATCGCGCTCGGGCAGCATCTGTACCGGCAGCTGGACGGCCGGCTGGGCGAGGTGGCGGCGGGGGTGACGGGTGGGCCCATGGGAGCCCCGGTCGGGCCCAAGGAGGTCGCGCCCGAGCACGGGAACGACGCGTTCGCGCTGGAGGACTTCGTCGCCCGGGGCCCGCAGCCGATGAACACCATCGCCGCGAAGGTCGGGAACGGCGGCATCACCGAGGCCAGGATCGGCAAGCGGTACAAGGACGCCAACGGCGTCCCCCAGTCCAGTGCGCGCGCCCTGAGCGCGGCCCAGATCGCCGCGCTCGGTTCCGTCCCCGAGGACGGCAGGCCGCACAGCGTGGACATCCCCGGGCTGGGCGAGTACCGCGCCGAATACCGGACCGGTGTCAACGGCAGCTTCTACGCGGCCGTACCGACCGCGGACGTCACCAACACCATCGACACCCTCGTCATCGTCGAGGTCAGTGTCACGGCCGCCGGTCTCGTGGCGGCCGGTATCGCGGGCTCCGTGCTCGTCGGTCTCGCCCTGCGCCCCCTGCGCAAGGTCGCCGCGACCGCCACCCGCGTCTCCGAACTGCCGCTGCACGCCGGCGAGGTGACCCTCGACGAGCGGGTCCCGGAGTCCGAGACCGATCCGCACACCGAGGTCGGACAGGTCGGGGCCGCGCTCAACCGCATGCTCGACCACGTCCACGGCGCACTGCACGCGCGGCAGCAGAGCGAGATGCGCGTACGGCAGTTCGTCGCGGACGCCAGTCACGAACTGCGCACGCCCCTCGCCTCCATCCGCGGATACGCCGAGCTGACCAGGCGGGGACGGGAGGAGACCGGCCCCGACACCCGGCACGCCCTGGGACGGATCGAGTCCGAGGCAGGGCGCATGACCCTGCTCGTCGAGGACCTGCTGCTGCTGGCGCGGCTGGATGCCGGGCGACCGCTCCAGTTCGAGCGGACCGACCTCGTCCCGCTCGTCGTGGACACCGTCAGCGATGCGCGCGCCGCCGGGCGGGACCACAGCTGGCGGCTCGAACTGCCCGACGAGCCCGCGCTCGTGTCGGCGGACGCCGCACGGCTCCAACAGGTCCTCGTCAACCTGCTCGCCAACGCGCGCAACCACACCCCTCCCGGTACGACCGTCACGGCGCGCGTGCAACAACGCGGGCCATGGCTGTGCGTGGACGTCCAGGACGACGGCCCGGGCATTCCGCCCGGTCTGCTCCCGCACGTCTTCGAGCGGTTCGCGCGCGGCGACTCGGCACGGTCCCGGTCCACCGGCTCGACGGGGCTCGGGCTCGCCATCGTGCAGGCCGTCGCGGCCGCGCACGGCGGTGCCGTGACCGTGGACAGCGTGCCCGGCCGCACCGTGTTCACCGTGCACGTGCCCGCGCTCACCGCCGAGGTGCCGCCGCGCGGCCCGGAAACGGGACCGCGACGTCACTCACAGCCGCACCACAGCGCCAGCACATGGGTGCGACAGGGCGCTTGAGAAGAGTCGGTGCCATGCGAACCGATTCCTCTCCCGGCACCCTGCCGGCGCGGGAGCACCTCCCGGCCGCCGGAGCCGGTACGCCTGTCCTGGACGTAGTCATCCCCGTCTACAACGAGGAGAAGGACCTCCAGCCGTGCGTGCTCAGACTGCACGAGCACCTCAAGCGCACCTTCCCGTACGCGTTCCGCATCACGGTCGCGGACAATGCCTCCACCGACACGACCCCGCAGGTGGCCGCGCGGCTGGAGGCGCGGATCCCCGAGGTGACGTGCTTCCGGCTGGAGCAGAAGGGCCGGGGCCGGGCGCTGCGGACCGTCTGGTCCGCCTCCGACGCGCCGGTCCTCGCCTACATGGACGTGGACCTGTCGACGGATCTCAACGCGCTGCTGCCCCTGGTGGCCCCGCTGATCTCGGGCCACTCCGACCTGGCGATCGGTTCCCGGCTCGCCCGCGCCTCCCGCGTCGTGCGGGGTCCCAAGCGCGAGTTCATCAGCCGTGCGTACAACCTGATCCTGCGCGGCTCGCTGCAGGCCCGCTTCTCGGACGCGCAGTGCGGCTTCAAGGCGATCCGCCGTGACGTGGCCCGGGTGCTGCTGCCGCTGGTCGAGGACACCGGCTGGTTCTTCGACACCGAGATGCTGGTCCTCGCCGAGCGCGCGGGTCTGCGCATCCACGAGGTGCCGGTCGACTGGGTCGACGACCCCGACTCCACCGTGCACATCGTGCAGACGGCGACCGACGACCTCAGAGGCGTGTGGCGTATCGGCAGGGCCCTGGCCACCGGTTCGCTGCCGCTCGACCGGCTCGCCCGGCCCTTCGGGGACGACCCGCGCGACCGGGAGATCAAGGACGTGCCGCGGGGCCTGGCCCGCCAGCTCGTCGGGTTCTGTGTGGTCGGCGGTCTGTCCACCGTGTTCTACCTGGCGCTCTACAGCCTCTTCCGCCAGGTCGCGGCCGCGCAGATCGCCAACGCGCTCGCCCTGCTGGTCTCCGCGGTCGCCAACACGGCGGCCAACCGCCGGCTCACCTTCGGCGTGCGGGGCCGCGGCGGTGTCGTCCGCCACCAGGCGCAGGGCCTGGTGGTCTTCGGTATCGGCCTCGCCCTCACCAGCGGCTCCCTCGCCGCCCTGAACGCGGCGACGAGCGACCCCTCGCACCCCACGGAACTGGCGGTGCTGATCGCCGCCAACCTCGCCGCGACGGTCCTGAGGTTCCTGCTCTTCAGGGCGTGGGTGTTCCCGGAGCGGCGCGACGGCCTCCCGGCGTCTCCGCACCCCGCCGCCGCCCAGCAGCATCCCCTGCACCCCCAGTACCAGCAGCACCCCCAGTACCAGCAGCACCAGCAGCACCACCAGTACCAGCAGCACCAGCAGGACCCGTACGCCGCCCACGACGCGTACGGCACCACCGGGTTCCGCGCCGGTGCCGACGCGGACCGCACCACCTGGAGGGACGCGACCATGCCACTGCAGCCGGTGCGCCCGCACACCACCCATGCGAGGAACCACGATGGCAACTGACCACCCCCGCACGGCCTTTCCGGGGGACACGGCGCCCTCCTCCTGGGGGCCGCCGCCCCGCCCGGCAGATGAGCCCGAGCAGCCGCCGCCGGCGTACGGACTTTGGCGCGGGCGGCCCGAGGACCCGCGCTGGGCGCGCCCCGCCTTCCTGGGGCTGCTGCTCGTCACCGCGGTGCTGTACCTGTACGGCCTGAGCGCCTCCGGCTACGCCAACTCCTTCTACTCGGCGGCGGTCCAGGCCGGCAGCAAGTCGTGGAAGGCGTTCTTCTTCGGCTCGCTGGACGCGGGCAACGCGATCACCGTCGACAAGCCCCCGGCCGCGCTGTGGCCGATGGCGCTGTCGGTGCGGATCTTCGGCCTCGGCTCATGGGCGATCCTGGTCCCCGAGGCCGTCATGGGCGTTCTCACGGTCGCCGTCGTGTATGCGGCGGTCCGGCGCCGCTTCAGCCCCGCGGCCGGCCTGATCGCGGGCGCGGTGCTGGCGCTCACGCCGGTCGCGGCCCTGATGTTCCGGTTCAACAACCCGGACGCGCTGCTCGCGCTGCTGATGGCGCTCACGGTCTACTTCGTGCTGCGGGGCCTGGAGGACGGCCGCACCAAGTGGCTGGTGTGGGCGGGCGTCGCGGTCGGCTTCGCCTTCCTCACCAAGACCCTGCAGGCGTTCCTGATCCTGCCGGCGCTGGCGGTCGTGTACGGCGTCTGCGCACCCGTCAAGCCGATGAAGCGGCTCGCGCAGCTGGCCCTCGCGACCGTCGCGCTGGTCGTGGCGGGCGGCTGGTGGGTCGCGGTCGTCGAGCTGTGGCCGGCGTCGTCCCGCCCGTACATCGGCGGTTCGCAGAACAACTCCTTCCTGGAGCTGACCTTCGGCTACAACGGCCTCGGCCGCATCAACGGCGACGAGACCGGCAGCGTCGGGGGCGGGGGAGGCGGCGGCAACGGCGGCCAGTGGGGGGAGACCGGCTGGAACCGGATGTTCGACTCCGAGATCGGCAGCCAGGTCTCCTGGCTGCTCCCGGCCGCGCTGATCCTGCTCGTCGCGGGCCTGGTGCTCACATTCCCCCACTCTCGACTTCGCTCGAGCGGGGGCACCCCCATGACCGCCCGGACGGACACCGTCCGCAGCGCGTTCCTCGCCTGGGGCGGCTCGCTGCTGATGACGCTGGCCGTCTTCAGCTACATGGCCGGCATCTTCCACCAGTACTACACGGTGGCGCTGGCCCCCTACATCGCCGCCCTGGTCGGCATGGGCGTCACGGTCCTGTGGGAGGAGCGGTCGAGGACATGGGCGTCGCTCACGCTCGCGGCCGCCGTCACGGCGACGGCGGCGTGGGGATACGTCCTTCTCAACCGCACGCCCGACTATCTGCCCTGGCTGAAGTGGCTGGTCCTCGTGGGCGGTCTGGCCGGTGCCCTCGGCCTGGTCTTCGCGGGCCGGCTCGGGCGGCGGCTCGCCCTCGCGGCGGTGGGCGTGAGCCTGGCGGCCTCGCTGGCGGGCCCGGCCGCGTACACCCTCACCACGGTGAACCAGGGCCACACCGGCTCCATCGTCACGGCCGGTCCGGCGGGCGCAAGCATGAGGGGAGGCCGGGGCGGCCGGGGCGGTCCGGGCGGTGGCGGTATGCGCGGAGGCTTCGGCGGCGGCATGCCGGGCCGGACCCAGCCGAACGGCACCACGCAGATTCCGAACGGCCCCCCGGGCGGCGGCGCCGGAGGCTTTCCCGGCGGTGGCATACCCGGCCAGAACGGCCAGAACGGCCAGAACCCGCAGGGCAACGGCACCGGCCCGAACCAGCAGGGCGGCGGCCTCTTCGGCGGCGGCCGGACGGGCGAGGGCGGCATGGGCGGTGCAGGCGGCATCGGCGGTCTGCTCAACGGCGCGAACGTCGGCTCCGAGGCCAAGAAGCTGCTGGAGAAGGACGCCGGGGACTACACCTGGGTGGCCGCGTCCATCGGCTCCCAGAACGCCGCCAGTTACCAGCTCGCCACGGGTGACCCGGTGATGGCGATCGGCGGGTTCAACGGCAGCGATCCCTCCCCGACGCTCGCCCAGTTCCAGAAGTACGTGGCCGAGGGCCGGATCCACTACTTCATCGCGGGCGGCGGCTTCGGCGGCGGGGGCAACGGCAACGGCGGTTCCTCGGTCTCCTCGCAGATCAGTACCTGGGTCGGGAAGAACTTCACCAAGGTGACGGCCGGTTCGGCCACCTTCTACGACCTGACCCGCAAAACGGGCGGGAGTTGACGGTCCGGCGGTGACGGCGGTGGGCGGGGCACCCGTGTGCCCCGCCCACCGGGCTTCTCGCGGCTGCGTTGGCGCACGGGGTGCAGCGGGCAGACTCGCAAGAGGCGGTCGCCGGGAAGCCCGGACCACGGCGTGGCCGGGCGAGCGCGGGACGCTCGTGGCCGAGGTGCGGATCCTCGCGTTCCGGTGGGGGCCTAGCATCGTGACCAGCGGTCGGAGTGTCGAGGAAGGTGCGCCATGGTCAACGCAGCCCAGCGGGCGGGGCGCCCGGCGCGGACCAGCGTCTGGCTGGAGGGCAAGGCGCCTCGGGGCGGTGGAGCGCGCGGTGGCGACGGTCAGCCCTCGGGCCTGGACCGCGGCCGGATCACCGAGGCGACCGTACGGCTGCTGGACGCGGAGGGTCTCGCCAGGTTCTCCATGCGCCGCCTGGCCGCGGAGCTGAACGTCACGGCCATGTCGGTCTACTGGTACGTGGACACCAAGGACGACCTGCTGGAGCTGGCGCTGGACGCGGTCTTCGGCGAGATGCGGCTGCCGGCCGCCGACTCGGACCAGGACTGGCGCGACCAACTGCGGGCGCTCGCCACAGAGTACCGGGCGCTGCTGGTGCGCCACCCCTGGCTGTCGCCCCTCGCCGGAACCTTCCTCAACATCGGCCCGCACTCCATCGACTTCTCGCTCGCCGTGCAGCGGGTGATCCGGCTGACCGGGCTGCCCGCGCACGGCCAGACGGGCGCGATCTCGGCGGTCTTCCAGTTCGTGTACGGCTTCGGCACGATCGAGGGCCACTTCATCGCGCGCTGCGCCGCGGCCGGGATGAGCCAGGACGAGTACTTCCGCCATGCCATGAGCGCGGTGACCCGGAGCCCCGAGCTGAGCGAGGCCGTGCACCGCTCCGCGGACCTCATGCAGGCCCGCGGCGGAGACACGGTGGAGGAGATGCGCGAACGCGACTTCACGTTCGCGCTGGAGACGCTGGTCGCGGGCATCGAGGCGATGGTCGCCCGGGACCAGGGGGGTTCCTAGTCGTCCGAGGACGCCAGGCGGGCCGGGAAGCCGCCCGTCGCCACCGGTCCCCACCGCTGCGGGGTGACCCGGATGATCGACTTGCCCTGCTTGACCATGGCCTGCCGGTACTCGTCCCAGTCCGGGTGCTCGCCCGCGATGTTGCGGTAGTACTCGACGAGAGGCTCGACGGAGTCCGGGGTGTCGATGACCTCGGCGGTGCCGTCGACCTGGACCCACGGCCCGTTCCAGTCGTCGCTCAGCACGATCAGGCTGACCCGCGGATCCCGCTTGGCGTTGCGCGTCTTGGCGCGTTCCGGGTACGTGGAGACCACGATCCGCCCCGAGTCGTCGACCCCGCAGGTCAGGGGCGACCCCTGGGGGCTCCCGTCGGCGCGCCGCGTCAGCAGGATCGCCCGGTGACGGGGTCGTACGAAGTCCAGCAGCTCGTCCAGCGTCACAGCGGTGTTGGTCGCGATGTTCGGTGCCATGGGACGCAGCCTAGGGGCTCGGACCGCCGCGGAGCGTGACCCTGCCGTGCGTACGCCCGGACCGGGCGGCGGCCGCGCTCGTCGGGACGGGAGAACCGGCCCGGGGGCGCGCCGCCACGCGGAACGCGCCGCCACGGGCCGGCGCCCGGACTACTCCGCCGGGTGGGCGAGCCGGATGTCGTGGTCGTCGACGTCGCGTCCGGAGAGCGTCACAGCCGTCGCCACGGGCGGGTAACCGGTCGCGATGACGGTGTACTCGCCGCTGTCCAGGCCGGTGAAGGCGTACCCCCCGTCCGCGCCGGTGGTGGCGGTGCCGACCACGTTGCCCGCCGCGTCCACCAGTGTCACGCGGGCGTCGGCGAGGGGACCGTGCGCGGCCCGTACGACGCCCTGGACCCGGACGTCGGCGGCGAGGCCGATCTCGACCCGGGCGGTCCCGTCGGCCCCGATCTCGGCCGGCAGGGCCCGCGGGCGGAACCCGGCGGCGTTCACCGCGACGGTCACGGATCCCGACGCCGGCCCGGTGAAGGAGAACTCGCCCCGCTCACCGGTGGTCCGGGTGGCGAGCAGGTGACCGCGGGCGTCGGTGACGATCACCATCGCGTCCTTGACGGGCAGCGCGGTCCCGGCGGCCCGGACCGTGCCGGTCAGCCCGCTGGTGCCGCTGAGCAGGACGTCGTACGACAGCGGGTCCTCGTGCACGGCGACCGTGGACGCCTGCGGCTGGTAGCCGTCGGCGGCGGCGATCAGGACGTAGCCGCCGGCGCCCGGCGCGTCCACCGCGTAGGAACCGTCGGCCCGGGCGACCGCCTGGCTCGACTGCCGTCCGCCGAGCGGGATCAGGGTCACGGCGGCCCCCGCGACGGGTGCGTTCCCGCTGTCCCGGACGAAGCCGCGGACCGGGATGCCGCCGGAGGGCGCTGGCTCGTCCGGCGCGGCCACCGTGGCGACGGCCGCGAGCTCCTGGGTGCCTGTGCCCGCGCCTGTGCCCGCGCCCGTGACCGTGCCCATGGGCGCGCCCGTGTCCTCGGCGCCCGGCTCCGGGCCCGCCACCGCCCAGCTCGGCACCTTCTCCTCGGCGGGGGCCTTCTCGGTGGGGACCTTCTCCTCGGCGGGAGCGGGGGAATCCGCCGCGGCCGGCGACCCGGTGGACTCGGAGGCCGCCGCCTGCGCCAGGGCACCCTTGGTCCGCAGCGGGACCTCCTTGATGAACAGCGTGATCACGAAGGCGAGGAACGCCATCGGGGCGGCGATCAGGAAGACGTCGGCGATGCCGTGGCCGTACGCGCTCTCCATGACCGTGCGCAGCGGCGCGGGCAGGCTGTCCATGTCCGGGATGGAGCTGCTGGAACCCGAACCGGAGGCCAGGGCCGCGTACTTGGGGCCGAGGGCGGCGAGACCGTCCTTGACGTAGTCGGTGATCCGGTGCGCCATGACCGCGCCGAGCGCGGAGACGCCCACGGCACCGCCCAGGGACCGGAAGAAGGTGACCGTGGAGCTGGCCGCGCCGAGGTCCGTCGGGGCCACCTGGTTCTGCGTGGACAGCACCAGGTTCTGCATCATCATGCCGATGCCGAGACCCAGCAGCGCCATGAAGACCGCCATCTTCCAGTAGGCCGTGTCGTAGCGGACGGTGCCCAGCAGTCCCAGCCCGGCCGTCACCAGCACGCCGCCGCTGACCAGCCACGCCTTCCACTTGCCGGTCTTGGTGATGACCTGGCCGGAGACGGTGGAGGAGACGAACAGGCCGCCGATCATCGGGATCGTCAGCACCCCGGACATCGTCGGGGACTTGTCCCGCGCCAGCTGGAAGTACTGCGCGAAGAAGATCGAGCCGGTGAACATCGCGACGCCCACGAAGAGCGAGGCGAGCGACGACAGGGTGATGGTGCGGTTGCGGAACAGCCGCAGCGGGATGATCGGTTCCGCGGCCCTGGCCTCGACGAGGACGAAGACCAGCCCGAGCACGATCGCGCCGCCCACCATCGCGTACGTCTGCCACGACAGCCACGCGTACTTGTCACCGGCGAAGGTCACCCAGATCAGCAGCAGGCTGACCGCCGTGGAGACGAAGAACGCGCCGGCCCAGTCGACCTTCACGTCCCGCCTCACCACGGGCAGGTGGAGGGTCTTCTGCAGCACGATCAGGGCGATCACCGCGAAGGGCACGCCGACGTAGAAGCACCAGCGCCAGCCGAGCCACGGGGTGTCGGTGATGACGCCGCCGAGCAGCGGGCCGCCGACGGTGGCGACGGCGAAGGTGGCGCCGAGGTATCCGGAGTAACGGCCGCGCTCGCGCGGGGAGATCATCGCGGCCATGACGATCTGGGCCAGGGCGGACAGGCCGCCGACGCCGATGCCCTGGACGACCCGGCAGGCGATGAGCATGCCGGGGTTCTGCGACAGACCCGCCGCCATCGAGCCCAGTACGTAGACGACCAGGGCTATCTGGACGAGCGCCTTCTTGCTGTAGAGATCCGCGAGTTTGCCCCACAGCGGGGTGGTCGCGGTCATGGCCAGCAGCGAGGCGGTGACGACCCAGGTGTAGGCCGACTGACCGCCGCCGAGGTCGCCGATGATGTGCGGCAGCGCGTTGGAGACGATCGTGGACGACAGGATCGCCACGAACATGCCGAGCAGCAGCCCGGAGAGGGCCTCCATGATCTGCCGGTGCGTCATCGGAGTGCCGTCGGGGGAGCCTCCCCCGTGTTTGGCGTGGGCCCGCACACCGGCCGGTGTGGTCGTTGCCATGGGCTTCCTTTTCCTATGTTCTGTCTGCGGGTGTACGGGGGGTTCCTTCGGCAACGGGCTCCGCGGCGTGGACGGCCGGCGCGAGATGCGGTGCGGAGCGGCAGTCGCCGAAGCTCTGCCGCAGCCGCGCCAGCAGCCGGGTGAGCCGGCCGATGTCGTCGTCGGACCAGTCGCTCAGCCGCTCGGCCAGCAGTTCGGCGGTGCGCCGTGACAACTCGTCGAGCTGGGCGCGGCCGGGTGGTGTCAGGCGCAGGATGCGGGAGCGCTTGTCCGCGGGGTCGGGGGAGCGTTCGATCCAGCCGCGGTCCGCGACGTGCGCGACATGGCGGCTGGTGACCGACATGTCGACGGCGAGCAGCTCCGCGAGCCTGCTGATGCGCATGTCGCCGTGGCGGCCGAGCAGGGTCAGTACGGCGGCGGAGCCGCCCGGGCAGTCGGGCGGCAGGATCCGTCCGAGGTCCCTTTTCACGGCACCGGCGGCGCTGAGCTGACGCGCCAGCTCCTCGTACTGCGCCCGCCCGGCCATCCCAGCCTCCCCAATTCGTTGCTCAAGGCAACCACCATAGGAGAAATTGGTTGCTGCAGGCAAATTAAGTCCCCGACGCCCGGGCTAAAAAGTTGGCAAAGGCATGTATTGGCGAACGTAAATCCACAGGTGGCATGGTGGATGGCGGGAGGGTTCGGCCGTTCGAGGACGAGTCCTTTCGGGACGAAGCGGGGCACGGGGCCAGGGCCCCCACTTGGGCGGGGCCGCACGTATTCGCTAGGGTCCGGGGCCATGGCTAACACCCAGGGCCCCCAGGGCAACCACGACCCCGCGGGCAGCACCCAGATGTTCCGTGCCTTCGTCGACGAGGCTCCGCAGGGCGGCCGGCAGGAGGCGGCCTCCTCGGGCCCCCGCGTCGGCCTGATCGTCGGCGTCGTCGTCGCCGTGGCGATCGTCGCCGCGGTCGCCTGGCTCGCGCTGAAGTAAGCCGGCCGGGGCGAAGCCCTACGTCCACCGGACGGACACGTCGCGCGTCTCGATGTGCATCCCCAGCGGGACCCGCCAGGCGTCGACGCATACCGTCCAGGTCTTCTTCACGGTGGCCCCGGCGGCGATCGGCGCGGGCAGCGACTGCGCGGACTCGATCGTCGCCCAGTCGATCCCGAGCGCCCCGATGATGTGCGTCCCGAAGGTCACCGTGCCCGAACGCACCGCGCTGCCGCCGGTGTTGGCGAAGGAGACGGTGACCTTCTCGCACCACCGCTGTTCCGTGGCCTCCCGCACGGGCTCGCCCACGCTCAGCACAGCGGGTCCGGCGGGTGTCGTACGGGAAGGCGCCGGCGTCGGGGAGGACGGTCCCGGGTCCGCGCCGGCGGGCCCGGTGGCGGGGGGTGAGACGCTCGCGCCGCCCGGTGCGCCGCCCGCGACCGGGGCACCGCCCGCGCCGCCGCCCGGCACGCCCGTGGACGAACCGCCGCTCGGCGAATCCCCTCCGGCCGCCGATGAGCCGGCCGTCCCGGTGGTACGGCTCCCGTGCCCGCCGGCGGTACCGGGCCGGTCCGTCCCTTGGAGCGGCACCAGCGTCACATCTCCCGTGGGCGCCACCGCCGCGCCCGGGACGGAGGGGGTGCCGCCCGCCGGTCCGACCGCGACGTATCCGTCACCACCCGCGCCGCCCGCGCACGCGACCGGCAGTCCGGCCAGGCACGCGAGAACCGCGGAGGCACCGATCACGGCCCGTCGACGGCCCCGCAACCATGTCGCTCGCAGCATCGCGCCAGTGTCGCTGACGGACCGTCAATTCGGAAGCCCGCGAACCTCATGAAGCCCCGGCCGGGCGCCGGAGCGCCGGACGTCCGGCCGGGCGTCGTGCCCCGCGAGGCGTCGTGCCCCGCGGGGCCATGCGTACTCAGTCGGAGATGAGCCCGTCCCGCAGTTGCGCCAGCGTGCGGGTCAGCAGCCGGGAGACGTGCATCTGCGAGATGCCGACCTCCTCGCCGATCTGCGACTGGGTCATGTTCGCGAAGAACCGCAGCATGATGATCCGCCGCTCGCGGGGCGGGAGTTTGGCCAGCAGCGGCTTGAGGGACTCGCGGTACTCCACGCCCTCCAGGGCCGAGTCCTCGTAGCCCAGCCGGTCCGCGAGCGAGCCCTCGCCGCCGTCGTCCTCGGGGGCCGGGGAGTCGAGCGAGGACGCCGTGTACGCGTTGCCGACGGCGAGGCCGTCGACCACGTCCTCCTCCGACACGCCCAGCACGGAGGCGAGTTCGGTGACCGTCGGGGAGCGGTCCAGCTTCTGGGACAGCTCGTCGCTGGCCTTGGTGAGGGCCAGGCGCAGCTCCTGGAGGCGGCGCGGCACCCGCACCGACCACGACGTGTCCCGGAAGAACCGCTTGATCTCCCCGACGACCGTCGGCATCGCGAACGTCGGGAACTCCACGCCCCGTTCGCAGTCGAAGCGGTCGATCGCCTTGATCAGCCCGATGGTTCCGACCTGGACGATGTCCTCCATGGGCTCGTTGCGGCTGCGGAAGCGGGCGGCCGCGTAGCGCACGAGCGGGAGGTTCAGCTCGATGAGCGTGTCCCGGACGTAGGCGCGCTCCGGGCTGTTCTCGTCGAGTGCGGCGAGCCGCAGGAAGAGGGAGCGGGACAGGGTGCGGGTGTCGATGGCTTCCGATGACGGGAGGTCCTGGGCCTCGGGGGCCGGGATGGTCTCGGCGGCCGGGAGGTCCTGAGGGGCCTGAAGGTCCTGAAGCACGTCGGGCGCGGAGTCGCTCTGCGCGAGCGTGAGCACCTTCGAGCTGCCCTGGTCTGCGGACATGCCACCCCCTTTGGGTCGCGGGACGGTCGCGGCGGACGCTCCCGTCGGAGGAACGCAGCCTCCACCTGAATACCGGCCGCGAGGCTGCGGCAAACGCGCTTCCGGAAGAATGTCACATGTCGGCAACACGCTGTAGTGACATGTCGACATGTGAAAGTCGAATGCGCCCTGGTTGGAAGGGTTCTGAGGGTTTTTCAGCGCAGAACCGCCGACAGGGGAAGGTTCGGGCGATTCGCTCTTGTGAGCTATGCGTCGATCCTGTTTGCGGATCGTAGCCGCGCGAAGCTCCTGGCGAGGAGCCTTGACACATGCATCTGGGAGACGCCCAGTTCGGCGCTGATCTGTGACTGGGTGAGGTTGCTGTAGTAGCGCAGCAGCAGGATCCGCTGCTCGCGCTCGGGCAGCTGGACGAGCAGGTGCCGTACGAGGTCACGGTGTTCGACCCCGTCGAGCGCGGGATCCTCGTAGCCGAGCCGGTCGAGCAGGCCGGGCAGGCCGTCCCCCTCCTGGGCGGCCTCCAGGGAGGTCGCGTGGTAGGAGCGGCCCGCCTCGATGCAGGACAGCACCTCCTCCTCGGTGATGCGCAGCCGCTCGGCGATCTCGGAGGTGGTCGGAGAGCGTCCGTACGCCGTCGTCAGGTCCTCGGTCGCGCTGTTGACCTGGACCCACAGCTCGTGCAGCCGGCGCGGGACGTGGACCGTGCGGACGTTGTCGCGGAAGTACCGCTTGATCTCCCCGACGACGGTCGGCATCGCGAAGGTCGGGAACTGCACGCCCCGGTCGGGGTCGAAGCGGTCGATGGCGTTGATCAGCCCGATGGTGCCGACCTGGACGACATCCTCCATGGGCTCGTTGCGGCTGCGAAACCGGGCGGCCGCGTAGCGCACGAGCGGGAGGTTCGCCTCGATGAGCGCCCCGCGCACGCGGTGGTGCTCCGGCGTGCCCGGCTCCAGTTCCTTGAGCTGGGCGAAGAGCACCTGGGTGAGGGCCCGGGTATCGGCGCCCCGGCGCTTCCGGGCGGCGGCCGGAGCCGGGTGGGCGGGAGCCGGATGGGCGGGAGCCGTGGCGGATGTCTGTGCCTGGTCGGGGGCCGGGGCCGGAGCCTCGTCCTGGGGTGGCGCAGTACTGGCCGACACGGTCAACGCCACCTCTTCATCCGTCCACACAACCGTCAACTCACGTCAAAAGCGGTCATAGCATCACAAGAAATGGACACTGTGTGCAAGCACCGCATAACTCCGTGTTGAGGGCGAGTTGATGCGGAGGACGTGGGCGATCACCATCGTTGCGGTGGAGGGCGCCTCGCGTGGTTGCGCCCCCGGGAATCCGGGGGCGGTGTCGCTCAGATTTCGTAGTCGGCGATCACCCAAGTGGCGAACTCGCGCCACAGCGCGACCCCCGCCTGGTGCGCCGGGTGCTCGAGGTAGCGCCGCAGCGCGTCCGCGTCGTCGACCGCCGAATTGATCGCGAAGTCGTAGGCGATGGGCCGGTCGCTGATGTTCCAGGCGCACTCCCAGAAGCGCAGCTCGTCGATCAGGCCGTCGAGGGACTCGAAGGCGCGCACCCCCTCGGCGACGCGCGGGTCGTCGCGCTGGACGCCCTCGTTGAGCTTGAAGAGGACCAGGTGGCGGATCACGGGTGCTCCCAGGGGTACGACGACGGCGGCCGCCCGGCCGTGGGTGCGGCGGGAGGCCTCACTTGGCCCCGTCGGCGAGCCACGTCATGAAGTGGCCGACGGCCTTGGCGGCACTCGAGATGCCCTCGAACCCTATCTGCACGTAGTCGGCGGCCTTGGCCGGGTCGGTGATGATCACGTAGAGCGCGAAGACCACGAGCACGTACAGTGCGATCTTCTTTCCCTGTACCGCCACCGCGGCCTCCCCCGTCTCCTCCGCCCCGCGGGGCCCGGCTTGCCGCGGCCGAGTGTAACCCGGCCGGGTGTTCGGGTCCCGCAAAAGATCACGTATGCACCATGTCCTCACGTCGATCTTCTTTATGTGGTCTTTAGGGACCAACGGCCCGGTCGCCTGGGCCCTTTGTCCCGCCCACGGGGGCGCCCCGCAGTCGCAGGATGGTGTGGACCCGACGGATCTGGCAGGAGTCCCGAGGGCCGGGACCGGACCCGACTGCGGGGTCTGCGCCGTGGGCTTCCCCAAGACGTGGCGTGGGCTTGGGGCCCGATTCCTCACCGGGGAAGGCGGCTTGACCCCCGTAGTCGCCTTCCCCGTAACCGGAAGGAGCCCCGGCGAACGAGCGGCGCCGGGGCTTCGTCGCGCCGTCGGCGATCCGCAGGGCGCCTCGGACGGCTCTGGGTGGACCCGGCGTCGGTCCTGGCCGCGGATGGTTCTGACCGGCGGACGGCCCTGAGCGGTGGCCCTGACGGGCGGTCCGGTCTTGAGCTGTGGCCCTGATGGGCGGTCCGGTCCTGAGCGGTGGCCCTGACGGGCGGTTCCGAGGTGAGCCCGGCGGGCGGTCCCGGCGGGCGGCTCCGGTGGCGGGCCTCGGATGCGCTCCCCGGCCGGGGGACAACCTGACGCGTCCCCCGGCCGGGGGCAGGGACTCAGGCGAGCCAGTCGGCGTAGTGGGTCGGGGCGATGCGGGCGTCACCGTGGGCGATCAGGACGTCACCCTCGACGGCCGCGAACATGCCGGCGGTGTCATCGACGACGACCGAGCGCCCGTCGCCCTTGGCGGTGAGGGTGATCCGGCCGAGTTCGTCGAGGGTGTAGACGTCGGGGCCCGCGACGTTGAGGATGCCGTTCAGGGGCGTGCCCGCGGCGACTTCGGCGACGGCGGCGGCGACGTCGGCGGCGGCGATCGGCTGGATCGGGGTGCGCGGCAGGCGGACCGTCTCGGCGTCCGCCGTCCAGGACAGGACCGCGTCCATGAACTCCATGAACTGCGTGGCGCGGACGATGGAGTACGGGATCGGGCCCCCGGCGAGGATGTTCTCCTGGAGCGCCTTCGCCTGGTAGTACGCCAACTGGGGCACCCGGTCCACGCCGACGATGGAGAGCACGACGAAGTGGCCGACGCCGCCCTTCTCGCTCGCGGTCAGAAGGTTGGCCATGGAGGTGCGGAAGAAGTCGGGCGAGGCGTCGTCGAACGTCGGGGAGTTGGTCAGGTTGACGACGACGTCGGCGCCCGTCACGGCATCGTCCAGGCCCTGACCTGTGATGATGTCGACACCTGTGGACAGGGAGTGCGGTACGGCCCGGTGTCCGGCCGCCTTCAGGTCCTCCACGACCCGCGACCCGATCAGCCCGGTTCCCCCGACAACTGCGATCTTCATGGCTTGCCCCTGCTCTCGATGCATTATGACTGATATGTACCTTATGGAGCCGGGTGGTGGCCCGGGCTTCAACTCGGACATCTTTTGTCCGAGACGATACTCGGACAACATGTGTCCGGGTCAAGGCGGCGTTGTTACGATGCCGACGTGAAGATGTCCGGCGGCGTGGAGTGGGCCCTGCACTGCTGTGTCGTGCTGACGTCCGTGCGGGAGCCGGTGCCCGCCGCGCGACTGGCGCGGCTGCACGACGTCTCGCCCACGTACCTCGCCAAGCAGCTCCAGGCCCTCTCGCGGGCCGGACTCGTGCGATCGGTGCAGGGAAAGTCGGGCGGCTACGTCCTGACCCGGTCCCCGGCGCAGATCACGGTGCTCGACGTCGTCGACGCGGTGGAGGGGCCCGGCGCGGCGTTCGTGTGCACGGAGATACGCCGGCGCGGCCCGCTGGCGGCGCCGCCCGAGGAGTGCACCGCGCCCTGCGCCATCGCCCGTGCCATGGCCGCGGCGGAGGCGGCACGGCGGGAAGCCCTGCGGGCCGTCACCATCGCGGACCTGGCCGCCGACGTCGAAGCCGACTCGGGAGACGGGACCCTGGCGGGTGTCGGCGCCTGGCTGAACGCCGCCGACGCGTGACCGGGGCCCGGACGTCGATCGCCCACCACGGCGCCCGCCGTGCCCTCCGGTCCCGCGCGGCCCCGGCTGCGCCCCCGGACACGGTCCGCCCTGGACACGGGTCTTGGGGGCGGCCTGGACACCGGCCCCGACGCGCGATCTGCCGCGGCTGCGGACCTTGGACCCGGCTCAGGGCGCCGGCCCGGCGCGGCCCCTCGCCGGCGGCTTCGCGGCCGAGGTTCCCGAACGCGCAGAAGGTCCCGGACGTGCGAAGGGCCCCGTCCTTCGACGGGGCCCTTCTTCGGCGGTAGCGGAGGGATTTGAACCCTCGGTGACTTGCGCCACACTCGCTTTCGAGGCGAGCTCCTTCGGCCGCTCGGACACGCTACCGAGGGAGACCCTACCCCACGGGGGGCCGTGCTTTGAAATCCGTTTCCCCGTTCGCCCCGGGCGGGCCTCAGCGGGCCCGGAAGAAGTCTGTGAGGAGCCGTGCGGACGCGTCGGCGAGCACGCCCTCGATCACCTCGGGCCGATGGTTGAGGCGCCGGTCGCGCACCAGGTCCCACAACGAACCGACCGCACCGGCCTTCTCGTCGCGCGCGCCGTAGACCACCCGGTCGACGCGGGACTGCTGCAGCGCACCCGCGCACATCGTGCACGGTTCCAGGGTGACGACGAGCGTGCAGCCGGCCAGCCGCCATTCGCCGAGCGCCTTCGCGGCCCGGCGCAGCGTGAGGATCTCCGCGTGGGCCGTCGGATCGCCCGTGGCCTCGCGCTCGTTGTGCCCGGTGGCGAGCACCGAGCCGTCCCGGGACAGCAGGACGGCACCCACCGGGACGTCACCGCCGTCGGCGGCCCGCTCCGCCTCGTCCAGGGCGAGCCGCATCGCGGCCCGCCACCGGTCGCGCACCGGATCGGGGGCCGGCGTCCCGTCGTTCGTCACCCGTGTGCCTAGCGGACGGTCTCCAGGACCTCCGAGGCGCCCAGGGCCTCGGCGATCGCGCTGAGCGCGTCCTCGGCGTCCAGGGCGCGCAGTTCCTTCTCGCTGACGCCGAGGTCGTCGAGGATCTCGCTGTCTCCGACGGGTCCGTGGGGCACGGAGGTGTCCGCGCCGGCTCCGTCCTCGTCGTCACCCTCGGGCTCACCGTCCTCCGTGCCGTCGAGGTCGAGGGAGTCGAGGTCGGCGCCGTCGTCGCCGGGCTCCCTGCCGAGCAGTTCGTCCGTGAGCAGGATCTCGCCGTACGAGCTGCGGGCGGCGGCCGCGGCGTCCGAGACGTAGATGCGAGGGTCGTCCTCGCCGTCCACGCGGACCACCCCGAACCAGGCGTCCTCCTGCTCGATGAGGACGAGCACCGTGTCCTCGTCGACGGAGGCGTCACGGGCCAGGTCGGTCAGATCCGACAGGGTTTCCACATCGTCGAGCTCTGTGTCGCTCGCTTCCCACCCGTCTTCGGTGCGCGCGAGCAGTGCGGCGAAGTACACCGTGACTCTCCCACTGGTCATAGGCGTGCCGGTTGGGGGTCCCCCCGGCGGAGGTTGCGGGCGGGGAGTGCTTCTCCGAGCCCCACCCACTCGGAATCGTGGCAGAAACAAGGCGTTCAGGGGACATCTTCGGCTCCCTGTGTCTGGCCGTTTTGATCGCGGACGCTCCGATCAAAGCGGTCGGCTCACCAGCGCACTCATTGCCGCCACCTGCGGATCGTACGCGGCCCGGGGCGGTCTGGTCGCACGGCCACCCCCCAGGTGGCGCGCCGCTACCAGCGGAATGTGCGCATGCGCAGGGCGTGACGAAGCCGCGCGGCCTTGGCGCGCCGCGGCTGGACGCGGTCGCGCAACTCCCGCGCCTCCGCGAGTTCGCGCAGGAACAGGGCCCGGCGCCGCCTGCGCTCGGCGTCCGTCTCCTGCGCTTCCGCTTGCTCGTGGGACTTCCCGTCGGGCATAGGCACACCACCCTGGTCGCGTCCCCTTCACTTTCCCTCTGATGGGGGGATTGATGCAGGCCCGGACGGAAGGGGCGCAGGCGGCGCGTGACGTGTGCCGGCGGGGCGGGATGCGCTGTCGTACGGCGGCGCGGGCGGGCGCCGAGGGCCCCGTTACTGTGGGGGACATGCGTCTCCACGTCGTCGACCACCCGTTGGTCGCCCACAAGCTCACCACGCTGCGCGACCGGCGCACCGACTCCGCGACCTTCCGTCGGCTGGCCGACGAACTCGTCACCCTGCTCGCCTACGAGGCCACACGGGACGTGCGCACCGAGCAGGCCGACATCGAGACCCCGGTCGCCCCCACCACCGGCGTCAAGCTCTCCCATCCCCGCCCCCTGGTCGTGCCGATCCTGCGGGCCGGCCTCGGCATGCTGGACGGCATGGTCCGGCTGCTGCCGACCGCCGAGGTGGGCTTCCTGGGCATGATCCGCGACGAGGAGACGCTCAAGGCGTCCACCTACGCGACACGCATGCCGGAGGACCTCTCGGGGCGTCAGGTGTACGTCCTGGACCCGATGCTCGCGACCGGCGGCACGCTCGTCGCGGCCATCCGGGAGCTGATCAGGCGTGGCGCGGACGATGTGACGGCCGTGGTGCTGCTCGCCGCCCCGGAGGGCGTCGAGGTCATGGAGCGCGAACTGGCGGGGCGGCCGGTCACGGTGGTGACGGCCGCGGTCGACGAGCGCCTCAACGAGAGCGGCTACATCGTGCCGGGGCTGGGCGACGCGGGGGACCGGCTCTACGGCGCGGCGGAGTAGGGGCGGAACCGGCCTGCAGGACGAGGCACTCCAGGAGGGGGCGGGCTCCAGGAGGGGGCGGCGGCCGGACGGGACGAGGTGCGGCCGCACGGTGTGCGGCCGCCCGCGGCCGCCCCGTTCGCGGCCCGGCCCGCGCGGGTCTCAGCAGTTCTTCTTGCCGCCGCCCGCCGAAGCCGCCTTCGCCGACGTGGTCAGCGCGGCCAGGGCCTTGTCCGCGGCCGCCTTGTCCGCCAGCGATGTGAACCGGTCGCCCAGGACCAGGTCGACGGCGGTGCCCGTGCGGGCGTCCGTGCGGTGCTCGGCGCCCGCCAGCTGCGTGCCGACGACCGGCAGCGAGGTGTCGAGGGACGTCTTGGGGCCGATCAGCACCCCGGCGCCCTTGACCTTCTTGTCGTACTCCTTCGTCGCGTTGCCGACGTCGCCGATGCGGAAGCCGCGCTTCTTCAGCTCGTCCGCGGTCTCCTTGGCGAGGCCGGCGCGGGTCGTGGCGTTGAAGACGTTGACGGTGATCTGGCCGGGCCGGGGCAGGGCCCGTGCGGCGGTCGTCGGCGAGGTCTTCGTCCTGGTCGCGCAGCCCGCCCTCGCGCCGGACGCCGAGGACGTGCCGCTGCCGCCCGTGAAGACATCGATGAGCTGCAGGGTTCCCCATCCGATCAGCCCGATGACGGCGACGGACGCGACGACGGCCAACACGAGCCTGCCGCGGCGCCGCGGCCGGCGCATCCGCGGGTACTTGTCCCCCGTGATCCGGTACTGGCCGCCCATGCCAGGGGGAGTCAGCATGCTCATGAGCGCAGCGTAGTGGGCCGGGGCGGCAATGCCTACTAGATGATCATTGGATGCCGCACAGTCCAACCCGAAAGGATCAAAGCGGCGGGCTGCGCGTCCGCGTCCGCGGCGCTCAGTCGAGTTCGAGGACCCTCGCGTGCAGGACCTGGCGCTGCTGCAGCGCCGCGCGCACCGCGCGGTGGAGACCGTCCTCCAGGTACAGGTCGCCCTGCCACTTCACGACATGCGCGAAGAGGTCGCCGTAGAACGTCGAGTCCTCGGCGAGGAGGGTCTCCAGGTCGAGCTGCTGCTTGGTCGTCACGAGCTGATCGAGGCGGACCGGGCGCGGCGCGACGTCCGCCCACTGCCGGGTGCTTTCCCGGCCGTGGTCGGGGTACGGCCGGCCGTTTCCGATGCGCTTGAAGATCACACGGAAAGCCTACCGGTCAAGACGTTCCGGGCGCAGCCATGGCGACCGAGTGCGACGCCGGAAAGATGCGGTAAACGGGTGCAAAAAGGGAACAGGCGCTCGAAGTTGGGGAGGTGAGGGCGGCCGCCCGACGGGGTCGGGCGGCCGCCGTGGTGCTAGTCGTGTTCCTGCTCCGGGGCGGCCGGGGGCAGGGGCTCCTCCCCGGGCTCCGGGTCCCGTTCCGGGTTCGGCTTCGTGGTGCGGACGGCCTCCGCGAGCACCAGGGCGTGCAGAGCCGCGTAGGGGTCACTGGGCATGAGGGTGTCCTCGCCTTGCTGGTGGGGGGTGATGGTCCGGAAGCCGGACCTGTCAGCAGAGGAGGACCACGGTGTGCAGGGCCCGCAGGGCGGGGGAGTACGGCGGCCGCACGGGGGTGCGGGACGGCGGGGCCGGCTCCGGCGGCATGTCGCCGGTCCGCGGCCCGGGGCGCTGCGGTGTCACACCGCCCTGCCCCTGGGGGGCCGTGGGCCGCAGCGCCGCGTCGAGCTCGTCGTGCTCGGCGTCGCACGTCCCCGTGGAGGCCGACGCGGAGGCGGCCGGGGCCGGCACCGCCTCGGTGTGTGCGCCCGCCGCGAGCAGCGCGACGAGCACCACGAGCACCCGCAGCCAGGCATACCGATGAACGGTGCGAGGGCCATGCGGGGCGGGGCTCATGGGAGTCATCTCCCCGCCCGGCGCGTCCCGTTCACCGTGTCGGCCGTAAGGTTCGCTCGCACGAGGGACCGGTCGGGTGTGGGGTTGACGCTGGTCATACGGGTGGGGGCGGCGTGGGTCACACCGCGTGCGGGATCTCCTCGGCGCGGCCGTGGATCCGGATCGCGGTGACGACCTCGACGACACCGACGACCACCAGCCACCAGCCGGCGACCAGGGTGAGCACGGCCAGCGAGGTGAAAGGGGAGACGATCAGCACGACCCCGGCGAGGAAGGCGACGATGCCGAGGAAGATCTGCCAGCCGCGCGCGGGCACCGTCGGGTCGTGGGCGGCGGCCACCGTCTGGGTGATCCCGCGGATCAGCCAGCCGATGCCGATCCACAGCGCGAGCAGGAGGATCGACTCCATGGGGCCCCGGAAGCAGAACAGGCCCAGCAGGATCGCCAGGGCGCCGCTGATGAACGCCAGGACGCGCAGCGAGGTGGCCTTGTGCGTGCCGAACGCGGCGACCAGCTGGAGGATGCCGCTGATGAGCAGGTAGAGCCCGAACAGGACCCCGGCCACGAGCAGGGACGGGCCCGGCCAGACCAGGACGAGGATCCCCAGGATCAGGGACGCGACGCCGGTCATCAGGACGGCCTGCCAGGCGGCACGGCTCAGGAGGTGGACGGGGCCCTCGGGTTCCGGGGGCGCGGTCCGGTGCTGACCCCGCTGGGCGTGCACCCGCCGGTCGTCGTACTCCGGGTTCCAGGAGGAGCCGCTCGATGCCTCGGTCATGATCCATGCTGAGGCCGGGGACGAACGGGCCGCCAGCCGGGCGGGTCCGGGCGGCTGACGGGTCACCCTCGGCAGCGCCGCACAGGTGGCCGGGGTGCTCCCAGGCCCCGCAGCCGCCTCGGACGGGGATGGCGGCGGGCTTCGGAGACTAGCCTGCCTGCCGTGACCCCTGATGACCTGATCGCCCACTACGGGCTGGAACCGATTCCGCGTGAGGGCGGACGGTTCCGGCGGACCTGGACGGGGCCGATGCGGGCGGACGGGCGGCCGGAGGGCACCGCGATCGTCGCCCTGCTGACCGCCGCCCCGGACGACTACTCGGCGCTGCACCGCCTCCCGGCGGACGAGGTCTGGCACTTCTACCTCGGGGATCCGCTGGAGCTGCTGCTCCTGGCCCCGGACGGCAGCGCCCGTACGGCCGTCCTCGGACCGGATGTCCTCGGCGGCCAGCAGGTCCAGTCGACCGTGCCGGCCGGGACGTGGATGGGCGGGCGGGTGGCCGCCGGCGGATCCTGGACGCTGTTCGGCTGCACGATGGCGCCGGGCTTCACCTACGACGGGTACGAGCACGGCGACGCGGCCGGACTGACCGCGCGCTACCCGGCCGAGGCGGCCCGGATCGCCGGGCTGTGCCGGTCGTGAGCGGCCTGCTGGAGGGACAGGTGGCCCTGGTGACCGGGGCGGGCGGCGGCATCGGCCGCGGTATCGCCCTGCGGTTCGCCGAGGAGGGCGCGGCCGTCGCGGTCCACTGCCGTACGGCGGTGGAGGCGGCGCGTGACCTCGCCGCGCGCATCGGTGGGGCGGGCGGCCGGGCGGTCGTGCTCCAGGCCGACCTCACCGTCGAGGACGCGTGCCGGCGCATGGTGGGGGACGCCGCCGAGTGGGGCGGCGGCCGGCTGACGGCCCTCGTCAACAACGCCGGGGTGCAGCCGGTGCAGGAACTGGCCGGTATGACGGCCGCCGACTGGCGGGCCGTGGTGGACACCAACCTGTCGAGCGTGTTCGCGTGCACGCAGGCGGCGGTGCAGGTCATGCGGGAGGCGGGCGGCGGCACCGTCACCCACATCGCCTCCATCGAGGCCACGCAGCCGGCTCCGATGCACGCGCACTACTGCGCGTCCAAGGCGGCCGTCGTCATGCACGCGCGGTCGGCGGCGCTCGAGTACGCCCCCTTCGGCATCCGTGTCAACACGGTCTCGCCCGGTCTCATTCAACCTCCCCCAAGCTCTCGGCTCCGCTCGAGCAGGGGGGACCCCCATCCGCCTGGCGGAGGACTGGCCGGAGGGCGTGCGGCGGTGGAGGCGGGCGGTGCCCACCGGCCGGCTGGGGCGCCCGGAGGACGTCGGCGACGCCTGTGTGTTCCTGGCCTCGCCGCTCGCGTCCTGGATCACGGGCCACGACCTGGTGGTGGACGGCGGGATGTCGGCCCGGCCCACCTGGTGACGCGGCCGCCGGCCATGCCGGCGTGACCCTCGTACGGGCGCCCGGTGCCGCCGTGTTGAGCGCGGGGCTCCCCGCGTCCGTACGTAACCGGGACCCGGGACAGGCGATGCGGGAGACATGACGTGGGCGGAGCAGGCGGGGGCGGCGGGAGTTCGGCGGCGGTCGCGCGCGGGTGGCGGACGCGGCGCCCGGCGCTCGTGCCGCTGCTGGTCCCCCTCGTCGCGCTCCTGCTTCTCGCGGGCGCCGGTTCCGCGTCCGCGCACGCCGTGCTGAAGAACGCCGACCCGGTGGACGGCAGCGTGCTGAGGGCGGCGCCGAAGGCGGTCACCCTCACCTTCAGCGAGTCGGTCGGGCTGCTGGAGGACTCCGTCCGGGTGATCGACCCGGGGAACCGGCGGGTGCACACCGGTCGGCAGGAACACGCGGACGGCCGGGCGAACACCGCGCGTGTCACGCTCCCCGCCCACCTCGCGCAGGGCACGTACATCGTGGCGTGGCGGGTGGTGTCGGCGGACAGCCATCCCGCGTCCGGTGCCCTCACGTTCTCCGTCGGCAAGCCGTCCGCGACGACGGCCGTCCTGCCGTCCGACACGGCTCAGGACGCGGCCTCCACGATGCTCTACGACCTCGCCCGCTACATCGCCTACGGCGGTCTCGCCCTGCTGCTGGGGGCAACCGTGTTCACCCGGGTCACCGGTGCGGCCGCGGCCCGCGGACTGCTGGTGGGCGGCTGGTGGACGCTGATGGCCGCCACGGTGGCGCTGCTGTTGCTGCGCGGCCCCTACGAGAGGGGACGCGGCCCGGCGGCGGCCCTCGATCCCGTGGTGCTGCGCGACACCGTGACGGGCCGCCCCGGGCTCGCCCTGCTGGCACGGGTGGCCGTGCTGATGCTGGCGGCGGTGGCCCTGGGCCGGGCCGGAGGGGCGCGGCGGGGCAGCGCGTGGCACACGGCGGGCGTGGGGCTGTCGTCGCTCGCCCTGGCCGTCACCTGGGCGGTGTCCGAGCACGCCGCGGCCGGCATCCAGGTTCCCCTGGCCATGACCTCGGCAGTGCTGCACCTGCTGGCGATGGCGGTGTGGCTGGGAGGTCTGGCGGCCCTGCTCACGGCGCTGCACCGGACGCCCGAGGACCTCCCGGTGTCAGCCGTCGCCCGTTTCTCGCGCCTGGCCTCCGCGGCGGTCGCCGTGCTGGCCGCCACCGGCGCGTACCAGTCCTGGCGGGGCCTCGGCTCCCTCGACGCGCTCACCTCCACGGCCTACGGCAGGCTGCTGACGGCCAAGTTGATCGCGGTGGTGGTGCTGCTGGCGGTGGCGTCGTCCTCGCGCCGCTGGACGGCACGGTGGGCCGCGGCGGGGGCGGGGCCGGCGGGGACCGTGCTGCCGGAGCGGGTGCGGCGGCCGGTGGTGGCGGCGACGGGACGCGCGGGGGCCGTTCCGGGTGACGGCCGGGCGGCGGCCGGCGACGGCGGCCCTGGGAGCGACGGCGGCCCTGGGAGCGACGGCGGCCCTGGGAGCGACGGCGGCCCTGGGAGCGACGGCGGCCCGGGGGGTGACCGCGTCCCGGAGGGCGACCGCGGTGCGGGCGGGGACGGCGGCGCGGCGGCGGACGTACCGGCGGATGCGGAGCCGGTGCCCGCCCGGCGGGCGCTGCGCCGCTCGGTGCTGGCGGAGGCCGCGACCGGGGTCGTGGTGCTCGTGATCACGACGCTGCTGACGGGTGCGCAGCCGGGCCGGGCGGCCGCCGAGGAGGCGGCGTCGAGGGCCGCGGCCGAGCAGCCCGTCGGCCTGACCGTCATGGTTCCCTTCGACATGGGCGCGCGCGGCGGCCACGGCAGGGCGCAGATCGAACTGACCCCGGCGCGGGCGGGTGAGAACGCGGTCCAGGCGCTGGTCTACGGACCCGACGGCGGTATCGCGACCGTTCCCGAACTGCGGCTGACCTTCACGCTCAAGGAGCGGGACGTCGGCCCCCTGGACGCGAAACTCACCGACCGGGGCGGCTACTGGGCCGCGGGCTCGGTGAACCTCCCGCTGCCGGGCACCTGGACGATGAGGGCGACGATCCGCACGACGGACGTCGACCAGGTCACCGTCTCGCGGTCGGTGCGGATCGGCTAGGCCGCGTTTTAGGCCTAGAAGGCCGCCTCGGGGGGCGGTCGGCGGGGCGGTGGGACCCGCGCTCCCCAGGAGGTTGGGCCCACTCGGGAGGGCCGATCGTGCGCTGTCCGATTGTGAGCGGAAGCGATCAAGCCCATGTCGATTACGTTTCCACAAATCCGGCCCCAGCCCTTGACGAGCTACCGAACGTGCGGCTCTTATTACGCCACGATGTTTGGTCCGGTTGGTTTCTGATCGATTCTGACTGACTCGGTATGACACATCGCGACGACCGATCCTTGCCTCCAGGAGCCGTCATGCACCCCTCTCCGTCCGGTCTCTCCCTCCCAGGCCCGAGCCGACGCGCCCTGCTGCGCGGCATAGGCGGCGCCGCAGCGCTCGGCGCGGCCGTACCCCTGCTGAGCGCCTGCGGCGGCAGCACCGGAGCGGGCGACGCGAAGACCGTCACCCTCGGCTCCAACGCCTCGGACGCCGTGCCGAAGAAGGCGTTCGCCGACATCTACGCGGCCTACAAGACGAAGTCCGGGATCACGGTCGACGTGAACACCAAGGACCACAACACGTTCCAGGAGCAGATCAACTCCTACCTCCAGGGCACGCCTGACGACGTGTTCACCTGGTTCGCCGGCTACCGCATGCAGTTCTTCGCCGCGAAGAAGCTCGCCACCCCGATCGACGAGGTGTGGCAGACGGTCGGGGGCAACTTCCCCGACGCGATGAAGGCCCTGAGCAAGGGCGAGGACGGCAAGTACTACTTCGTGCCGCTGTACACGTACCCCTGGGCGCTCTTCTACCGGAAGAGCGTCTTCCAGCAGCACGGCTACCAGGTACCCACCACCTGGGACCAACTCGTCGCCCTGTGCAAGCAGATGAAGAAGGACGGGCTGATCCCGATCGCCTTCGGCGACAAGGACGCCTGGCCCGCGATGGGTACCTTCGACCAGATCAACTTCCGCCTCAACGGCTACGACTTCCACGTCCGGCTGATGGCCGGCAAGGCATCCTGGACCGACGCCAAGGTGAAGGCCGCCTTCGACCACTGGGCCGAGCTGCTGCCGTACCACCAGGACGGTGCGGTCGGCCGCACCTGGCAGGACGCCGCCCAGACGCTCGTGTCCAAGAAGGCCGGCATGTATCTGCTGGGCAGCTTCGTGGCGCAGCAGTTCACCGACAAGGCCGACCTGGACGACCTCGACTTCTTCGCCTTCCCGGAGATCAACCCGGCGTACGGCCAGGACACCGTCGAGGCGCCCACCGACGGGTTCATGCTCAGCAAGGCCCCGAAGAACAAGGCGGGCGCCCTCAAACTGCTGGAGTACCTGGGCACTCCGGACGCCGAGCAGATCTACCTCAAGTCCGACTCCAGCGTGGTGGCCGCCTCCAGCAAGGCCGACACCTCCTCGTACACCGCCCTGCAGAAGAAGGCGTACGACATGATCAGCGGCGCCAAGAGCCTCACCCAGTTCATGGACCGCGACAGCCGCCCGGACTTCACCTCCACGGTGATGCAGCCCTCGCTGCAGAACTTCGTCCGCAACCCGAAGGGTGTCGACGGACTGCTCTCGTCCATCGAGCGCCAGAAGAAGACGATCTTCACCTCGTCATGACCACCGACACCGGCACCCGGACCCCGGAGGCGGCCGCCGTGCCGCCTCCGGGCGCGCGCGAGAAGAAACGCGCCCCCCGAGGGCACCGCCGCCTGCTCACCCGCCGCGACCGGCTCACCCTGGGCCTGATGGCGGGCGTGCCGACGGTCCTGCACATCACGCTCGTGTGGCTCACGGCCCTCGCCTCCATCGCCCTGGCCTTCACCACCTGGGACGGCATCGGCTTCGACTCGATCACCTGGGTGGGGCTGCGGAACTTCAGGGAACTGTTCACCAGCAACCCGCAGTTCTGGCCCGCCGTCCAGCACAACGTCGTCTGGTTCGTCGTCCTGATCCTGATCCCCACCCCGCTCGGCCTCTTCCTGGCCGTGCAACTGGACAAGAGGATCCGGTTCAGCAGGGTCTACCAGACGGCGTTCTTCCTGCCGGTCGTGGTGTCCTTCGCGGTCATCGGATTCGTCTGGCAGCTCGTCTACAACCCCGACACGGGCCTGATCAACAGCCTGATCGGGGCCAACAAGCCGGGCCACTACATCGACTGGATCGGCGACCCGGACCTCAACCTCTGGGCCGTCCTCATCGCCGCCTCCTGGCGGCACACCGGCTACATGATGATCCTCTACCTGGCCGGCCTGAAGGGCGTCGACCCGTCCCTGCGCGAGGCATCGGCCCTGGACGGGGCCAACGAGTGGCAGACGTTCAGGAACGTCATCTTCCCCACGCTGCGGCCCACCAACACCATCGTCCTGGTGGTCACCATCATCGAGGCCCTGCGCGCCTTCGACCTCGTCTTCGTCTTCAACGGCGGGGCCCACGGCACCGAACTGCTGTCGATCCTGGTGACGAACAACATCATCGGTGAGTCCAGCCGCATCGGATACGGGTCCGCGATCGCGGTCGTCCTGCTGCTGATCTCGCTCGGTGTGATCATTCCGTACCTGGTCGGCACCTTCCGGAAGGAGCGCCGCTCGTGAGCACCTCCACCGCCACGACCACGGCGGCCGTGGCGCCGGGGCGGCGTCCGCCCGTCCGTCCCGCCCGGGTGCTGCTGCACGTCTTCCTCGCCGGGACGGCGCTGGCCTGGCTCGCGCCGCTGCTGTGGGCGATGTACGCGGCGCTGCGGCCGTACTCGGAGACCAGCGCCAAGGGCTATGTGTCCTGGCCGGACAAGCTGAGCCTCGGGAACTTCACGAGCGCGTTCACCCAGTCCGACATGACGCACTACTTCGGCAACACGCTGCTGATCGCCGTCCCGGCCGTGCTGCTGACGCTGTTCCTGTCCTCGTGCGTCGCCTTCTACGTCAGCCGTTTCGACTTCCGCCTCAACCTGGCGCTGCTGCTGGTCTTCACGGCGGGCAACCTGCTGCCGCAGCAGGTCGTCATCACCCCGCTGTACCGCCTCTACCTGCTGGTCGACCTGCCGGGCATCACCGTCAGCGGCAAGCTGTACGACTCCGCGCTCGGCCTGGTCCTCATCCACGTGGCGTTCCAGTCCGGCTTCTGCGCCTTCGTGCTGAGCAACTACATGCGCATGCTGCCGCACGAGCTGACCGAGGCCGCGCTCGTGGACGGGGCGTCGGTGTGGCGGATGTACTGGCAGATCGTGCTGCCGCTGTGCCGCCCCGCCATGGCGGCCCTGGCCACACTGCTGTCCATCTGGATCTACAACGACTTCTTCTGGGCGATCGTGCTGATCTCCACCGGCGAGAACATGCCGATCACCTCCGCCCTGAAGAACCTGTCCGGTCAGTACTTCACCGATCCCAACCTGGTCGCCGCCGGCGCCCTGCTCACCGCGATCCCGACGCTGGTCGTGTACTTCGTGCTGCAGCGCCAGTTCGTCAGCGGTCTGACCCTGGGCGCCAGCAAGGGCTGACGCCCCGGCCCGGCCCAGGGCGGCCGCGGCCGGCCCCCCTCGTGCGAAAGAGAACCACCGTGCCCCACCCCGTCACCCCGCCCGACCCCGCGCCCACGCTGTCCGTCCCCGGCATCGTCTACGGCGGCGACTACAACCCCGAGCAGTGGCCCGAGGAGATCTGGGCCGAGGACATGCGCCTGATGCGTGAGGCCGGCGTGACCATGGTCAGCGTCGGCATCTTCTCCTGGGCGCTGCTGGAACCCGCCGAGGGCGTGTACGACTTCTCGCGCCTGGACCGCGTCCTGGACCTGCTGCACGCGGGCGGCATCGCCGCCGATCTGGCCACCCCGACGGCCGCGCCGCCCGCCTGGTTCTTCCGGGCCCACCCCGAGGCGCTGCCGGCCGACCCCGACGGCCGCACCCTCTCCTACGGCAGCCGGCAGACGTTCTGCCCCTCAAGCCCCGCCTACCGTGCCGCCGCCCTGCGCATCGCGGGCAGGCTGGCCGAGCGGTACGCAGGCCACCCGGCCGTCGCGATGTGGCACGTGCACAACGAGTACGGCTGCCACAACGCGGCCTGCTACTGCGACACGAGCGCGGCCTCCTTCAGGCGCTGGCTGCGGACGAGGTACGCCGACGACCTGGCCGCGCTCAACCACGCCTGGGGCACCGCCTTCTGGAGCCAGTGGTACCACGACTGGGACGAGATCCTGCCGCCGCGTGCCACCGGCGCCGTCCCCAACCCGGCCCACCGGCTGGACTGGCGCCGCTTCTGCTCCGACGAACTGCTCGCGCTGTACACGGCCGAGCGCGACGTCCTGCGCGCCGCCGCCCCGGACATCCCCGCCACCACAAACTTCATGGTGATGCCGGACTTCGACGCGCTGGACTACTGGCGCTGGGCCCCGGAACAGGACCTGGTCTCCAACGACCACTACCTGATCTCCACCGACCCCGAGCCGGAGATCGACATCGCGCTCAGCGGCGACCTGACGCGCTCGCTCGCCGGCGGCCCCTGGCTGCTGATGGAACACTCCACCGGCGCGGTCAACTGGCAGCCGGTCAACCGCGCCAAGTGCCCGGGCGAACTGCGCCGCAACGCCCTGGCGCACGTGGCGCGGGGCGCGGACGGCATCGCCTTCTTCCAGTGGCGGGCCTCCAGGGCGGGCGCCGAGCAGTGGCACTCGGCGATGGTGCCGCACGCGGGAGAGGACAGCCGCATCTGGCGGGACGTGGTCCGCCTCGGCGCCGACCTCAAGGCCCTCGCGGAGGTCCGCGGCAGCACCGGCACGGCCGAGACGGCGATCGTCTGGGACTGGAACGCGCGCTGGGCCCTGGAGGCCCCCTCCCAGCCGAGCGCCGAACTCCGATTCAAGGACCTGGTCCGGTCCTGGTACGAGCCGCTGTGGCGGGAGGGCGTGGCGGTGGACTTCGTCCGCCCGGACGCGGACCTGTCGCCGTACCGCCTGGTCCTGGTGCCCAGCCTGTACCTCGTCGACGACGAGGACGCGGCGAACCTCACCGGCTTCGCCGAGCACGGCGGCACCCTGGCGGTCGGCTTCCACAGCGGGGCGGTGGACGGGAACTGCCGTGTGCGGCTGGGCGGTTACCCCGGGGCCTTCCGGGAGGCCCTGGGGGTCAGATCGGACGAACTCCTCCCGCTGCTGCCGGACGATACGCCCGCCCTGAGCGGGGGCGGCACGGCACGGCTGTGGTCGGAACGCCTGCGCACGGAGGGGGCGGAGGCGGTGACCTCGTACGCGGAGGGGCCGCTGAAGGGCGTCCCCGCGGTGACGCGCCACACCCACGGCGACGGTACGACCTGGTACCTGGCCACACAGCCGGACCCGGCCACTCTCGGGTCCCTCCTGCACCGCATCCGCACGGAGGCGGGCGTGGCCCCCGTCCGCACGGCTCCGGGCGGCGTGGAGGTGGTGCGCCGCCGGGGCCCGTCCGCGGACTACCTGTTCGTGATCGACCACGCCGGGCGGGGCGCGGAGGTGCCGGTGGCCCAGGACGCGGTGGAGCTCCTCACCGGCAAGCCGGTGCCGGGGTCGGTGACGGTGGGGCCGGGGGAGGTCGCGGTGGTGCGGGAGCCGAGGGAGCGCTGACCACGGCCGGTCAGGGGGCGCCGGGCTTCGGGCCCTCGTAGCCCGGCCGGGAGGAGGGCGTCGATGCCGACCTCGTAGCGGATCCGGGGGCGGAGGCGGAGTCGGGGGCGGGGCCGGCGGCGGCGCGCGAGGGCGCGGCCAGGGCGGCGGTCGCCGTGAGCGCGGCGGCGACCACGAGGGCGAGGCGCCGCCCGTGCGGGGCGTGGGGGCCGCGGGGCATGCGGGATGTGCGGGGTCTGCGCGATGTCCCTGTCGTGCTCATTTCCCCGGCAGGCTCCTCGCGATGTTCTTCACCACCGCGGCCGACAGTTCCCGGGCGGCCCCGCACAGTTTCGTGGTTCCGCCGGTGCCCGACCGCTGCCGTTCGCTCACGGCCAGCCTGAACAGCTCGATCGTCCGGTCGCCGACGGAGTTGGTGTACGTGCGGTGCGGTGTGCGTACGACGCAGCTGTCGTCACCGTCCTCCTTCGGTGACACGTAACTCGTCGTGCCGGCCACGGCCGCCGGACCGCCGTCGTCCTTGAGGTCGTTGTCACGGGTGAACTGCAGCTGCACCCAGGCGGATTCGCCGTCCGGGCTCGCCCACTCACAGGACCAGCCGCCGAATCCGCGGTCCGACGGCCGCCGCCCTACGCCGGGAAGCCGCTTCAGCGCGCTCCCGTCGAGCAGCGCGCAGGCGTCCAGGCGGGCGAGGGAGTCGGCGGCGGGCGACGACGAGCGCCGCGGCACCGGTCCCTCGTCCAGCACGCCGACCAGATGATCGGTGGCGGCGTCGGCCAGGGCGCACGGGTCGGGCGCCGGGGAGGCCAGCCGCTTCCCGATGACCACGATCTGCTTGCGGTCGGGGGTCGCGACGAACCGCAGGCACTTGTCCCCGTTGCGCCGCATCGACGCGATCCGGACGTTGCCGGCCCTTCTGGTGCCCACACCGCCGTCGAAGTGCTCCGGTGTACGGGAGAAGTTGACCTCCACGTCGGCGACGTCGTCCCCGCTGTCCCCCCGCACCAGCACATCGCATCTGTCCAGCTCGCCGTAGTCCGGGTCGAGTTCGGTGTCGCCGAAGCGGCTCAGCGAGGCGGCGTCGAGCAGGGTGCAGGGATCGGCCGTGCGGGCGTCGCCGATGGCGCCGGCCTGCGCGGTGACCGAGGGCCGCGCTCCGGCCCCGTCCGGCGGGGCCGCCTTGCGGCCGGTGCCGTCGCCGGGACGCCACGGGCCGAAGAGGACCAGACCGGCCACGAGGGCCGCCACCGCGGCCAGCGCCGTGGCGCCGACCGCCAGGGGGCGGCGGTCGCGGCGCGGGGGCCGCGGCAGCCGGAGAGTGAAGGGCGTGAGATGCAGGGTGCGGCCACCCCGCGGTCCCCCATGGCCGTCCGCACGCAGGACACCCTCCTGCCGACCGGGATCCCGCAGGTGTTCCCGGACGTACTCCTGGATGTGCGGGGGCGGCGGGGCGGCGCGGGTCAGCAGCCTCTTCGCCTCGGCGGCGCCGGGGCGGCGCCGGGGGTCCACCTCCAGCATCGCGGTGATCGGCCCGGTGAGCGGGCCGGCCCGGCGCGGTGGCTCGACGCGGCCCTCCAGGGCCTGCGCCAAGTACCCCATGACGTGCTCGAACTCGCCGTACGGCGACTGGCCCTCGACCGCCGCGAACAGCGTGGCGCCCAGCGAGAACACATCGGACTCCATGTCCGCCGACCGGCCCCTCGCCACCTCGGGAGCGAGGTAGCGGGGTTTGCCGCGCACCCCGCCCGTCGTGGTCTGGGTGGCCTCGCTCCACAGCGCCCGGGAGATCCCGAAGTCGGTCAGCCTGGCGACGCCCTTGTCGGTGACGAGGATGTTCTCCGGCGTCACGTCACCGTGCACCACGCCCTCGCCGTGGGACGTGGCCAGCGCGTCCGCGATCTGGCTGCCGATCGACCCGGCCTCCTCGGGCGTGAGGGGACCGCGGTCCGCCATGATCTGCGCCAGGCTGCGTGAGGGCACGTACTCCATGACGATCCAGCAGGCGTCGTCCCTGGTCTCGAAGTCGAAGACCGCCACGATGTTCGGATGGCTGACCCGCCCGGCGTTGCGCGCCTCCTTCATCAGCCGCCGCGCGGCCGAGTAGTCGTCGAATCGCGCGCACTTGACGGCGACCGCTCGCTCCAGCCGTTCGTCCCACGCCCGCCAGACGACCCCCATTCCGCCGCTGCCGATGGGCTCCTGCAACTGATAACGGTCAGCGACCCTGTCACCGGCCTCTGGCGTCACGAGCAACCGCCCCACTCCTCGCCACGCGATACACGTGGTTCTGCAACGGTGACGGAGTGTACTCAGCGGTGTCCTGCTCAGCAGGGCTTCGAGCGGACCGGCACAGGATCCCCCCAGCACACGGCGATTACCTCCTGGTACGACCAACGGCCGTACTTCGTACGGGACTTGCGGCACCCTTCCCGCTCTCCGAACCGCGTGTCCGCGACCCTGCGGCCGACGGGAGCCGGTCGCTGCGCAGGGTTGACGCGCGAGTGCACCCGGCGGGGTCACGAGCAGCCGCAGGCGCGCGACGGACCATGGGGGAGTGACCCGCATCCTGACGCGAAGCGACCTGCACGCCGTGCTCGACCCCCTGTCCTGCCTTTCCGCACTCGGCGACGGCTTCCGCACTGCCGCCGGCCTCCCGGTGCCAGGGCAACGGGTCCGGACCGGCCTGCCCTTCCCCGGCACGGCCACGGCCCTGATCCCCGGGGTGCTGCCCGGCATCGAGGCGTACACGGTGAAGGTCAACGCCAAGTTCCCGGACGCCCGGCCGGCGCTGCGCGGGGTGATCTGCCTGCACAGCGGCCACGACGGCGAGCTTCTCGCGCTGATGGACTCCGCCACCGTCACGGCGTGGCGCACCGGCCTGGCCGCGGCCCTGGGCACCCACCTCCTCGCCGGACCCGCGCCCGGGGACGACGCGATCCTCGGGGTGATCGGAGCGGGCGCACAGGCCGAGCTCATGCTGCGGGGCCTGAGCACGCTGCGCGGCCACGGCGGACTCGTCGTCCACGACACGGACCCGGGCCGTGCCGCCGGCTTCGCCGCCCGCCACGGCGGTCGTGTGCTGGCCTCCGCGGCCGGGGTCGCCGCGGCCGCGGACATCGTTCTGCTGGCCACCTGGTCGACCACACCGCTGCTCGGACTGGCGGACACCCGGCCGGGACAGCACTTCACGAGCCTGGGGGCCGACGAGCCCGGCAAGCAGGAACTCTCCGCCGATCTCCTCGCGTCCGCGCTGCTGGTCGTCGACGACCGGGAACTCGCCGCCGGCACGGGTGCACTGGCCGCCGCCGGTCTCGCCGCGTCGGCGGCCGACGCCACCCTGGGCGACATCCTGCGCGGCGAGCACCCGGGGCGCACCACCGCCGCCGCCCGCTCCGTCTACGCTCCCGTCGGGCTCCCCTGGCAGGACCTCGCCCTGGCCTGGATCGCCTATCAGCGGGCGCAACAGCACGACATCGGCCAGAAGACCGACCTGCTCTCCTGAGACCGCCGACCTGCCGTCGGCCCTCCGGCCTGCCGGCGTCTGGCGGCTCTCCGGCCTGCCGGCGTCTGGCGGCTCTCCGGCCTGCTGGCGTCTGGCGGCCCTCCGGCCCGTTGGCGTCCGGCGGCCCCGCAGCCGGCCCGCCGGCGCCTTCCGGCGCGCCGACCCTCCGGCGCCCTGCGGCCCTCCGGGGGCCGGTCTCCCGCGGCCCGTGCCGGATCCCGGATCACCTTCGCGCCGGGATCCCTCCCCGCGGCCCCTGGCCCCCCGCCAGTCGTGACCCGGCCGGCGTGCGGTGATACAGCACCGTCCGGCCGGACCGGGCGCGGGAGACGAGACCCGACCGGTACAGCACACCCAAGTGGTACGACACCGTGGCGGGACTGAGAAAGTGACGTGCCGCCAGCTCCCCCGTGGAAGCCGGCCCCGCCAGCCCCGCCAGCAGCCCGGCGCGGGTGGGCCCGAGCAGCCGGGCCAGTTCGGTGGACGGGGTCGCCGGCGCGATGGCTCCGCCGCGTACCGGAAAGGCCACCATCGGCGGCCGCCGCCCGCCCCGCACCGGGTCCACGGCCACGCCCGGCCCGGCCGCCACCAGCGACGGCACCACGACCACCAGGGGCACGGCCAGCTCCACCGCGAACCGGCTGTCGACGCGCAACGTGCCGTCGGCCCACCGGATGCCGGGGTGCAGCGAGTTGAACAGCTGCGCCGCACCGTGCCGGGCCAGCACCCCGGCGCACCGGTCGACCTCCGAGTCGAGGGTGGCCTTCGCGGCCGCCCAGTGCGGGGCGAAGGCCAGATCCCAGTAGCGCCGCAGTTCCTCCGCGGCCTGCCAGGCGACATGCCCGCCGCCCCGGGCCATGGCCCGCCGCACCTCCGGCGGCAGTTCCGCGCCGGCCAGGCCGTTGCCCGGGCGGCCGTCGCGCAACGCCGCCAGCTCGCCCATGACACGCCCCGGCGGGGTGGAGCGGACCCGCTCCAGTTCCTCCTCGACGGTGGGCGAGGGCCCGGACGGGTGCGGGCTGAGGAAGTCGGGCACGTAGCCGCCGGTGTCCAGGGCCAGCTCCGACAGCAACGGCAGCCGGGCCCGGCGCAGCACCCTGCGGGCACGCGCCACCCACGGATCGGCGGTCCGCTCCGGGCGCAGCCCCCACGGCAGCAGCGTCGCCGCGACCTCGTGCAACGGCGAGACCGCGAAACGGGATCTGGCCAGCCCGGTGGCGTCCACGGTGAGTTCGATCACGGCCCTCCCGGTGTCTGCCTCGGATTGCGCCTGCCTGGTGCCGCCCGTGCCGTGCCGCCCATGCCGTGCCGGGCGTCCCGTGCCGCGCGTCCTTTCGAACCTGCTCGAATCGTGGCACGGATGCTCGCCGTGGCAGGGCCGCTCGGCGCATCTTGGTGGCCGGCACGGAGGACGGGGCGTGGCGACGCGAGGGACACGGGGGAGGCACGGGGATGCTGGGCACGCGCAGGGCACACGGGACCCGCGGGGCGCGGACGGGCCGGGAGGTACGGAGGATGCGCAGGCCGAGGGCGCTGGCGGCGGTCGCACTGGCCGCCGCCGGCGCGCTGGTGCTGTCGGGGGCGTGCACGTCGGCGGCGCAGGACCGGGCGGCCGCGGCGCCTGCCGGGGAGAGCGGGGGACTCTCCGGCACGGCGCCCTGCCCCGGCGTGCAGGGCTTCAGCTGCGCCACCCTGACGGTTCCGCTCGACCACGGCGGCCGTGCGGCGGGCACGCTGGGCCTGAAGGTGGCGATGGCGGACAACGCGCGGGCCCCGAAGGGCGTCCTGCTGTTCCTGACGGGTGGTCCGGGCCAGCCGGGTGTGCCGTTCGTGGACCGGCTGGCCAAGAGGCTGGCGCCGTTGCTGAAGGACTACCGCCTGGTGATGATCGACCAGCGCGGCACCGGCGCGGGCGCGCTGCAATGCCCCGGGCTGCAGAAGGAGATGGGGTCGTCCGATCTCACCCCGCCCACCGAGCGCGCGGTGGCGGACTGCGCCGCCGCCATCGGTCCGGACCGCCGCTTCTACGGCACCGGTGACACCGTCGCCGACCTGGAACTGCTGCGCCGGGCCCTGCACGTACGGAAGATGACGCTCGACGGGGTCTCGTACGGCACGTACACCGCCGAACGCTACGCCCTGGCGCACCCGCGCCACGTGGCACGGCTGGTCCTGGACTCCGTGGTGCCGCAGACCGGTTACGACCCGATGGACCGGGCCGCCCTGCGCGCAGCGCCGCGCGTGCTGACGGCGGCCTGCGCGGCCATCGGCTGCCACACCGACCCGGCGGCGGACCTGGCCGAGGTGGTGGAGAGGTACCACAACGGCGTGGATGTGCTGGACGCGCTGACCACCTGGGAGTTCGTGGACCCCGACTACGCGGCGGTGATCGACGCCCTGCACACGGCCGCGGGTGGGGACCCCGCGCCGCTGCGAGCCCTCATCGCGGGCGTACGGCAGGGGAGCGCGGCGACGGCGGAAGAGCTGAGCCAGGGGCTGCACGCCTCGACCCTGTGCCTGGACGGCCGCTACCCGTGGGGCAGGGCGGACGCGCCGGCCGCCGGGCGCCGGGAGGCCCTGGAGAAGGCGGGCGCGGAGCTGACACCGGCCGACTACGGCCCGTTCGACGCCGCCACGGCGACGGGCCTCGGCACGATGCTCAGCTGTCTGTACTGGCCCCGCACACCGGTGTCGCCGCTGCCTCCGGGGCATCGCCGGCTCCCGGGCGTACCGGTCCTGCTGCTCGGCGGGGACCGGGACCTGTCGACGCCGCTGGAGTGGCTGTACGACCAGAAGAGGCTGACGCCGCGGGCCCGGGTCGTGGTGGTGCCGGGCGCCGCGCACTCCGTGCAGAGCAGAGCGGTGAGCGACAAGGGCCGTCAGGCGGTGTTCGACTTCCTCCTGGGCCGCTGAGGCAGGGCGGATGTCTCAGGTGAGATGGAAGGGCGGGCCCTGGGCGCAGCCGGGGGGCGTGTTGTTGCCGCTGACGTCGAAGTCGGCGCAGGTGAGGAACAGGTAGTTGAATCTGCCGAGCAGGTAGGCCAGGACCCCGATGGCGACCGTCACGCCGACGGCCGCGAGGCGCTGACCCGCGGGCAGTTGCGCGTAGTCGGTCAGGAGGATCTTCGACAGCAGCCAGGTCAGCGTCGGAGCGCCCAGCATGGTGATCCCCACCATGAGGTAGTGGAGGTAATGGCTGTAGCTCCTCGGCGTCACCATCGCCAGGACGATCCAGAGCGAGGGCACCACCAGGACGATCCAGCCGCCCCAGGGCACGGCGACCTTCCGGTGCAGCATCACGCCCGTGAACAGCACGGCCGTGGCCACGGCCCAGAGGGTCATCACATCGTCGAAGAAGACGGCCCGGTACGCGCCGAGCGTGAACGCGGGCCACCAGATGACGAGCGTTCCCCCGGCGGCGGCGGTCGCGGTGGCATGCAGAGAGGGGTGGATCTCCGGCCGGCCGCGCTTGCCCCCCGGGCCCGGATCACGGCGCTTCTCCCCGGTCATGTCCACTCCGCCCGTTCACCGCCGGCCCGCTCGACCCTATAGAGAGGCGGTTTCGCGAGGACGGCAACACGCCGTCCGCCACAGCGGGCCGAAGGCGGCTTCCGTGCTTCGATGAAGCAGCCGGGTTCGCTGCACCAGCCCGCCGAAGGACGCCCCCATGCCCGAACTGCCCGATGTGGAAGGCTTCCGCGAGGTGCTCCGGTCCTGCGCGAAGGGCAGGACCGTCCACCGCGTCCATGTGCGCGACACGGGCGTACTGCGCGGGATGAGCGCGCGGCGGCTGCGCCGCGCACTGGAGGGCCGGCGCTTCACGGAACCGGAGCGGCACGGGAAGTGGCTGCTCGCCCGCACCGGCGACGGCCCCACCCTCATGCTGCACTTCGGCATGACCGGCGGACTGGTCTGCTGCCGTCCCGGCGACGCGCCCGAGGCGCACGACCGCGTCCTGTTCACCGTGGAGGGCGACCGCGAGCTCCGCTACCGCGATCAGCGCAAGCTCCAGGGCCTCTGGCTGGCCGACGACGACTCCGGCGTCGCACGGCTGCTGGCGCGTCTGGGCCCCGACGCGCTGGCGGTGGACCGCGGGGAGTTCGACGCCGTTCTGACGTCGCGCCGCGGCAGGGTCAAGGCCGTCCTCATCGACCAGTCCGCCCTGGCCGGGCTCGGCAATCTGCTCGCCGACGAGATCCTGTGGCGCGCGCGGGTCTGGCCCGCGAGCCGTGCGGCCGATCTCACCGAGGCGCAACGCCGCCGCCTGTACACCGAGATGCGCCGCACCCTGCGCTCCGCGGTGACCGCCGGCTGCGTCCCGCCGCGCGACTCCTGGCTCACCGGCCACCGCGACGACCCCCTCCCGGCCTGCCCCCGCTGCGGCGCCCCGCTGCGGCGGTCCCGTGTCGCGGGCCGCGGCACGGTGTGGTGCCCACGCTGCCAGCCGGACGGCGCCTGAACCCCGGCGCCCGCACCGAGGGGCGCTCGCCGCGGACCGCGGCACGCCGTGCGGGCGGGGTGGCGCGGGTCCGGACGGCTCGAACAGACCCATCGCCACCGCCGCGAGCGCGAAGCCCCAGTCGGTCGCCGACGGCCGGCGAATCGCGGATGCGCCAGGTGCTGCGCAACCTGCTCTCCAACGCGGTGAAATTCACCGACGCCGGGCATGTGGAGCTGCGGATCGAACCGGTCGACCCGGCGGCCGCCGACATCCCCGACGCGGTGCGCCGCGGTGGCCCAGCCCTCGCCTTCAGGGTCTGCGACACCGGTATCGGTATAGCCGAGCAGCATCTGGAGAGCATCTTCGGCGCCTTCCAGCAGGCCGACGGCACCACCAACCGCAGGTACGGCGGCACCGGCCTCGGCCTGTCGATCAGCCGGGAGATCGCCTATCTGCTCGGCGGCGCCATCCAGGCCCGCAGCACCCCGGGAGAGGGAAGCTGCTTCACGCTGTACCTGCCGATCACACACCCCGCTGTGCCGCGCCCGTCCGGGCCCGCCGATCGTACGGAGACCGCGGACGTCCGTACGGAGACCGCGGACGTCCGTACGGAGACCGCGGACGTCGAGCAGTCCGCCGGTGTCTCCCCAGGGACGCCGGCCGAGCCGCTGCGCCGGGTCCTGGTCGTGGAGGGGCGTGCCCGGGGGCTGCTGGCACTGATCGCCGAGAGCGCCGCGGACGAGGCGGCCGCCGCGGACTTCCCGGTGCGGGTGGACACCGCTGCCGGCCCCGAACAGGTGGCGGACCGGCTCACCGGGCGTACCGTTCACTGCGTGGTGCTCGACCTGGACCTGCTGGGGGACGGTGGGGCGGAGGCGCTGCTGCACATCCTCGACACCGACCCCGCGCTGCGCCGCGTGCCCGTCCTGGGCCTGCGCGGCAGCCCGCCGTCCCAGGCCGAGGAGCAGCGGCTGCGTGCCCACGCCGGCATGCATCCCCTGGAAGTGCTGACCAGTCTTGACGAGATGCGCGCCCGCATCGCCCTGCACCTGAGCGCCGGGCAGCCCGGCGGGGCTCCGCCGAACGGCGTGCGGCGCGATGAGCGGCCACAGCCAGAGGCGCGGCCGGCCGGCGGCACCCTGGCCGGCCGTACCGTGCTCATCGTGGACGACGACGCCCGCAACGTCTACGCCATGACCGGGATCCTGGAACTGGAGGGCATCCGCGTCCTGCACGCGGCGAACGGCCGCACGGGCATCGAGATGCTGGACCGCCACCCGGAAGTCGACCTGGTCCTGATGGACCTGATGATGCCCGAGATGGACGGTTACACGGCCACCGCCGCGATCCGCCGAAGGCCCGGCCGGGCCGGGGTGCCGATCGTCGCCGTGACCGCGAAGGCCATGCAGGGCGACCGCGAGAAGAGCCTGCAGGCCGGCGCCGACGACTACATCACCAAGCCCCTCGACGCCGAAGATCTCGTCGGCGCTCTGCACCGGATGCTGGACCGGTGAGGAACGCGTGGGACCCCATGGACGACCAGCGGCGCGACCAGGACGGGCGGGAGCCCGCAGCCGGGGCGGGTACCCCGGCGGCCGGCTCGGCGGCGCCTGCCGCCCAGGCCGGGGACGACACCCAGGCAGTCGTCCAGGTGGTGCTGGACCGTGCACTCAGCCCCCTGGGCGCCACGGCGGCCGCGGTCTGGGCGGCGGCCACCGACGGCTCGCTCACCCTGGCCGGCCAGGCCGGCTTCGGTTCCGCCGAGGCGGGCAGCTGGCGGTATGTGCCGCCCGGACTCGGCACCCTTGCCCAGCAGGCCGTCGCCGAGGACCGGATGCTCTGGATGCCGGAGCCGAGCGACGTACCGCTGCCCACCATCGGAGGCGGTACCGGCGGTACCCGGGCGGTGCTGCCGGCACAGGTGCACGGGCGGCGGGTGGGCGCCCTGGAGATCCGCTGGCCCCGGTCGGCCGATGCCGGCCTGGCACTCACTCCCGCCCTGCGCCGGCAGCTCGACGGACTCGCCGATCTGTGCGCCCTCACCCTGGGCGGCCACGGAACCGCTTCCGCCGCGGCCGAGCCCGCAGAGGCCGCCGCGGCCGAGCCTGCTCCCGGGGCGCCCGCCGCCTGGCTGACCGCTCTGGCCGACGGGCTGCTGGACTCCGCGGTGCTGCTGCGGCCGCGGCGCGACCGGGCCGGCCGGGTCACGGATTTCGTCATCGCCTACGCCAACGAGCGGTTCGCCGACCCGGCCGGCCGGCCGCGTCAGGCGGTCGTCGGGATGACGCTTCGCCAGGCTTACCCGCTCGCCGCCGGCGGCGGCCTGCTCGGCGCCGTCCGGCGGGTCTACGCCACCGGGCTGCCGCAGCGACGCGAGACCACGGAACTGTCGGGTCCGGCCGGACGGCCCGGGGCAGCCTCGACCGCCCGGGTCGGCCTGAGCCGCCTCGGGGACGCGGTGCTGCTCAGCTGGCGGTTGGCGGAGGGCGGCGACGGGCCGGCCGCGCTGCTGCAGCATGCCCAGCGGCTGAGCCGGATCGGTGGCTTCGAGGAGGACCTGACCACTGGTCAGGTCATCTGGAGCGAGCAGCTGTACGCACTGCACGGGCTGCCACCGGGCGCCCATCCGGTTCCGCTGCGCCGCCTCGGTGCGCACGCCCACCCGGATGACGCGGACGCCGTCAGTCGCTTCCTGCGCTCCGTGCTGCACCGCGGCGAGGAGGCCGCAGTGACCTTCCGGTTGCAGCGCGCCGACGGGGTGGTCCGCCATGTGCGCGTGGTCGCCGAACCGCTGTGCGACGCCCTCGGCGTCCTGGTGGCGGTACGCGGCGCCTATCTGGACGTCTCCTCCCAGCGCTGGACGGAGGTGGCGCTGGCCGCCGCCCGGGATCGGCTGGCCGGCGCCGAGCAGCACGCCGCGGCCGGCTACCGGTTGGCCCGGCAGCTGCAGCAGGCGATCATGCCATCGGCGGACCAGCCTGTGCAGACCCCTGAGGTGCGGGTGGCGGTGCGCTACCGCCCGGCCGAGAAGGACAACCGGGTCGGCGGCGACTGGTACGACGCCGTGCTGCTGCCCAGCGGCCAGGTGCTGCTGACCGTCGGCGACGT
The DNA here is from genome assembly GCF_055632315.1 of Streptomyces sp. PSU-S4-23. Taxonomy (NCBI): domain Bacteria; kingdom Bacillati; phylum Actinomycetota; class Actinomycetes; order Kitasatosporales; family Streptomycetaceae; genus Streptomyces; species Streptomyces sp. PSU-S4-23. The sequence goes on from NZ_JBVMUU010000002.1 coordinate 4,539,135, forward strand.
CGCAGGACACGGCATCAACGCAGCCAACGGCATGGTGACGCTGCGCAATGCGCTGCGCGGGCTCGCCGTCACCGGCGCAGGTCCGGGACAACTGCTCGCCTGGCTCAACACCGTGACGCACGAGCTGACCCGGGACGTCACCGGCACCGCGGTCTGCGGCCTGTTCGACCCCGCGACCCGCACGTTGCGCTGGGCGCGGGCCGGGCATCTGCCTCCGGTGCTGGTGCGGGACGGCTCGGCGGAGGCCCTGCCGGTGCCCCGCGGGCTGCTGCTGGGCGCGGTCACCGACGCCGAGTACGAGGAGCACGAGCTCGCCCTGCGCCCCCGCGACACCTTGCTGATGTACACCGACGGCCTGATCGAGCGCCGGGACAGCAGCGTGCACGACCAGATCGACAGACTGCTGGCGGCTGCCGCTCACCAGGTCGACGACCTGGACGGCTTCCTGGACGGCCTGCTCCGCCAGAGCAGCTCCGACACCGACGACGACACCTGCCTGATCGCCATCCAGCCGACCGCGGCGCCCCGGCAGCCGGTCCCACGGCGTGCCTCGGCCGAGGCCCGGGCTCAGGGCCGCGGCGGCCTCGCAGCCGCCGATTGATCACCATGCGCGAGGTCTGAACACCGCCGACCATCCACGCACTGGACGAGAACCAGGACAACCGGCCCCCCTCGCCGAAGTGCCGTGTTCGCTTCTGCATGCAGGCATGTCCCAGTGGACCAGTTCTCTTCCGCTTCTACTTCTACGCCAAGATCCTTCAGGGTGGCAGGCACGCTCCGATCAGCTCATCGCCCAGGAGCTGAGCAACGGCGGACCAGCCATCGCCTGCACCAGACTCGCCAGGACCTCGGCCGGTCCCAGGTGAGGCGTGCCCCGCGCTCCCGATCCGCTCGTCGTCCCGCAAAACACGAGCAACTCGTACAACCACCCTCCCCCTTCGCAGGTCCGACCGAGCGGCACGCACGGATGTGCGTACAGCTCGGCTCATCAGGAAGGACTTCCTTGGCTCCCCTACGCACCACCCGACGCTGTCTCGGCGCCTCCGTCGCCACCGTTCTCGCCGTGACGGTCGGTGCCGGCGTCCTGGTCTCGCCCGGGGCCGTGGCCGCTCCTGCTGCCATGACCGGGGCCACGGCCGCCACCGCCACGGCCATCGAGGCGAATCTGCCCCTCGGTGCCGAAATCGTCAGCACTGGCGACACCGGATACCTCACGTCCCGGACGGACGACTCCGGCAACAAGGTCCTGGAGTGGCACAAGTACGCCGACGGCTCGGTGCTGCCGATCAGCACGGGCACCATCGGCTACGACAGCCACTCCGACATCGTCGTGACCAGCGATGGCGGCAGCATGGTCTTCCTGCGGGACATGAGGGAAGGCGCCACCTGGTCCGCGTCCTACGACCTCGCGTCCGAGTTCAAGCCCGGCGCGGAGCTCGTCGGCGTGGTGGGCGACAACCTTTTCGTGAAGGTTCCGACAGGCAGCGGGGACTACCACGAGCTGTGGCAGCTCGCCCAGGTCGACGGGGTCGCCAAGAAGACGAAGCGCTCATCCAACTCCTACAGCATGGACTTCAAGGTCGTCGCTTCCACAAGCGACGCCCTGCTCGTCCTGAGCAGCAACCGGGTCTTCCCGAGCTCGACGACCTTCCGGACCGAGTACTGGAAGACGCGCACGACCGTCAACAGCGACGCGGTGATCGAGTCGGGCAGCAGGATGAACATCGCCCCGTGGACCCAGGCGTCCACGGGCGCCTACACCGCCGACTACGAGGCGTGGGTCGAGTACCGGGCCGGGGCCACCGAACTCGTCGTGGACGGGACGTACGTCCACCAGAGATTCGCCATGGACAGCTCCATGAGCGGTGCCGTCATCGCCGGCGTCACCAGGGACACGCTGCTCTACGGGGTCCCGGGCAAGGCGGCCGACGAGACGCTGAGCCCGCTGTACGCCCGGAGCATCACCGACTCCACCGCCGCGCCGTACAAACTCCTGGAGCACTTCTCCAGCGTGGCCCACGCGCCGGACGGCGGCCTGCTCGTGCGTGGCGCCACGGCGGACGCCGACGGGCTGTTCCGGATCTGGGAGGGGAACGACGGCCTCCCGAGCGCCACGCTCGTGGCGGGCACGGGCCGGGTCCTGGCCGTCAAGGTGACCGAGTCGAAGGTCCCCACCGCGGTGAGCCTGGAGAAGCCGGGCACCACGGTCCCGATGGAGTGGACCCTGTCCCGCGCGAACGCCACCGTGGACCTCACGCTCACGCACACGGCCACCGGCAAGACGCTCACCAGGCGCCTGCCCCAGCCGGTCTCCGACAGCCGCTTCGCCTTCGTCTGGGACGGCGTCCTGGAGGGCATCAGCGCCCCGAACGGCGCCTACACCTGGCAGATCACCGCCACCCCGACCGACGGCGTCGGCGGCCCGGCAACCGCCCAGGGGAGCTTCCAGGTCTCGCGCCGGGCCAACCCGCACGACTTCAACAACAACGGCTCGACGGACGTCCTCGCGCGGGACGCCTCGGGTGCGCTGTGGCGGGACGACCTCTTCGACTGGCCGTCGGGCAGCAAGGTGACCACGGCCAAGCGGACGAGGATCGGCACCGGTTGGCAGGTCTACAACCAGATCGAGGCCGCGGGGAACCTCGCCGGCACCTCGACGGGCGACCTCGTCGCCCGCGACACCTCGGGCGTCCTCTGGATGTACCTGGGCAGGGGCGACGGCACCTTCGCGAGCCGCGTCAAGGTCGGCACCGGCTGGCAGATCTACAAGAAGATCACCGGTGGCAGCGACCTCACCGGAGAGGGCCGATCCGACCTCCTCGCCACCGATGCCTCCGGCGTCCTGTGGCTCTACAAGGGCACCGGCAGCTCGTCCGCCCCCTTTGCCGGCCGCGTCCGCCTCGGCAGCGGCTGGCAGATCTACAACCAGATCACCGCCGTCGGCAACATCGCGGGCACCGCGGCCGGCGACCTCGTCGCCCGCGACACTTACGGCGTCCTCTGGCTCTACCAGGGCAACGGCACAGGCAGCTTCACCACCCGCGTCAGGATCGGTTCCGGCTGGAACGCCTTTTCCCACCTCGTCGGCGCCGGCGACGTCACCGCCGACGGACGCCCCGACCTGATTGCCTACGGCCCGAACGGCACGTACGTCTACCGCTCGACCGGCTCGACGACGGCCCCGTTGAGCCGGCTGACGACCAACCTCTACGCGGGCGAAGGCACCAAGTTCAACAACATCGCCTAGCTGAGCGGTTCGGGCTCCCCGGTCGTGCGAATGCGGGAAGGGGCCGCTCCCCCGTGGATCCCCTAGGCTCGATGTCGCGGCGCGTCCGGGCTGGAACCTGCTCAGTGGGACTAGGGGGAGTGCGCCCGGCAGTCAGTCGAGGAAGGTCACCGTCTCGTCGAGCGGGGCGCGATCCACGCGGATGCACGGTCCGGCCGGATCCGCATGGCCCACTGACACGCCGCAGAAGAGGACAAGTGAATCGGCGGGAGAGACGACCTCGGCGACCGTGCGGTGGTAGATCGACCACGCCATCTGCGGGCAGCTGTGCAGTCCCTCGGCCCGCAGCAGCAGCATGATGGTCTGCAGGTACATGCCGACATCGGCCCACTGGGCCGGTCCCATATCCTGGTCGATGTACGAGAAGAGAGCGGTGGGCGCGCCGAAGCAGTGCCAGTTCGCGATGACCGCCTTGCGCCGTGCGGCTCGGTCGTCGCGGGGGATGCCGAGAGCGCCGTACCGTTTCTCGGCGGCGGTCCTACGACGCTCCCGGTAGGGGGGCTTGAGATCGCGTGGGTACATCGTGTACTGAGGATCGTCTCCTGGATCCCCCGCTGCAGCCCGCGCGACAGCCTGTTTCTTGAGATGCTCCAGCCGCTGACCGGTCAGGACATAGGTGTGCCACGGCTGCAGATTCGCCCCGGACGGTGCTCTGGACGCAGCCGAGAGCACTCTCTCAAGCACTTCCTTGGGGACGTGATCAGAGGTGAACCCCCGCACCGCCCGACGAGTGGACACCGCGTCGTAGACATCCAACGGCCACACCCTCCTGTATCGCCTCACCGCCGTCGGGCTGCTGCTCCCTGTGCCGGGCAGCCCCACCCTTCTCAACGGTTCGAAACGATCGGAGGTGACATCCGGGTGGTGAAATCACGCCTTACCCGCCCACGACGTAGCGGTCCGACGTGCGGACGTAGTCCGCGGCGCCCATGCGCCCGACGGATCCCAGCCGGTCCAGGTCAATGTGGAAGTCGGTGTCGTCGATCAGCCCCTCGTCCGCAGTGACATGGACCACTTCCCCGATGACGACGAAGTGGTCACCGACCGGGACCACCGCGGACGTCCGGCACTCGAAGGCGATGGGGGAACCGTCGATGCGCGGGGAGCGGACTCTCCGGCCGGGCAATGGCCGCAGTCCCGCCGGTTCGTACTCCGACTGTCCGTACGGCAGCGGTTTCGCCGAGGCGGTGGCGGCCTCCGCATGCTTTTCGATCAGCACGTTGATGGTGAACTCACCCGTACCTCCTTCGGCCGGCACCCTGGCGTTGCGGCACGAGTCCTTCTCGGTGCCGTCGGCCCGTCGGCCGACGCAGAACAGCAGGGCCATAGGGGAATATCCCACCGCCGTGTAGTAGGAGAAGGGGGCCAGGTTGATCGCCCCGCGCGGGGAAACTGTGCTCACCATGGCCACCGGCCGGGGGACCACGCTCCACAACAACAGCCGCTCGCGCTGCCGCACGGTCATGTCCGCGACGTCGATGTCCGTCATGGATCAGCAGTTTCCATCGGCGATGGGCCGTACCGAGCTGGAATCTCGAAGGCTGTGGGGTCGTAGGTCCTTCCACTCGCGGTCGATGCAAGAGAGGCACTCGTCCAGCGCGCTGGTGACCCCGACGGGCGACCAGCCCGCCGGGATGGCTTGGCCCGCGGGCCAGACCGAGTACTGCCGCTCAAGGTTGATGACGACGTGGTGGAGGCCGGTGGCGTTGTCCGCTGTCATGGAAAGCCCGCCTTCGTCTCGTGGAGGGGTGAGGGTCCTGTGCCGTGCGTCTCACGCGGGGCTGGGGGCGAGTTCCTCCAAGTGCAGGGCGCCGCGCAGACGCCGCAGCTCGGGGAAGGGGAGAGTGATCCGGCGCATGAGGAACTCCTCCCCAGACGTTCCTCCGGTGCCCTGCTGGCCTCCGACCATCTTCGACATCAGGCCAAGGTGGGCCACCTTCCAGCGCCAGTAGCCGTTGCCGATGTCGAGTAGCGTCTCTGCCACCCGGTGCAGGCCGCCGCCGGCGATCCCGAGGCGGCAGACATCGGCCACCGTGCGGCCCTGACGGCTGGCGCTCGCTGTGAACGCCCGGTACAGCTCCCCCTCCCCTCCGCCATCTCCGAGCAGTCCGCTGAGCTCCATGAACTGCTCCGACTGTGCCCCGCTGGCCGTTCCGAGGTAGGGCCGGAACTGGACGAAATGGTGCAGTGGGAGGCGTTCCAGGACGAGTACCTGTTCGTGCAGGACGCGGAGCAGTTCGGCCGCGCGCCGGAGGACTTCCACGCTGGTGTCCACCCCTTCGGCCGACCCGCCGGCGGAGGACAGCAGGTCCCTGGCCAGGCTCAGATCCGCCACGACCTGCTTGAGCCACAGCTCGCAGGACTGGTGGGCGACGATGAAGAAGTGCTCGGCCAGGACCACACTCCGGTCGGCCGACTCGGGTATCTGCGTCTTCTGGAGAGACAGCAGTAGGTCTGTCTGGAGATAGGAGGAGTAGTTCAACTCGGCCATGGTCAGCTCCGCGTCAGTGAGTCCGGGTGGAGTGCGGTGTCGAGGAAAGCGGTGATGTCGGCGAGGAGGTGCTCGGCGTTTTGGAAAAGATGGAAGTGGTGCCCTTCCCGTTCGAGCAGGCTGAACGGCCCAGTGGTCACCGAAGACCAGCCGGCCAGCAAGACGGCATCCACGAGGGGGTCACTGATGCCGTGGTAGCAACGGACGGGGCAGGGTAGAAGGGTGGTCCCTGGCTCCGGCCGGTACTCCTCGTGCGCCGTGATGTCCGCACGCAGTACCGGCAGCAACACATCCATCAGTTCCGGCTCGTCGACGACGTCGGGGTCAACGCCGCCCAGGGAGCCGATGAGGTGCCACAGTTCACCGTCGGAGAGCTGTCCGGCCCGGACCTGGCCGGCCGCGCCGGGGGGTGGGCAGCTCGAAGTCAGCAGACCAAGGGGTCCTCTGCCCAGCGTGCTGAGGGTCAGGGAGGTCTCGTAGGCGACGAGGGCACCGAGGCTGTGCCCGAACAGTACGGTGGGGAGCGGCGGCAGGCGCAGCAGCTCGGAGGAGAGTTCCGAACTCAGCGCGCGTACGTCGGCCGACAGCGGCTCGCCGAAGCGGTCGCCGTGCCCCGGGTACTGCACCGCGAGAAGTTCCACAGCCGTTGGGAGCGCGGCGGCCCATGCCCCGTATCCCGCTGCGGTGCCTCCGGAGTGTGGGAGGCAGACCAGCCTAGCCATGGGTGCGGATGCTTGAACCAGCGTCCGCAGGCAGTGATCCCGGCGTGTACGAAGCATGAGGTGCTCCTCCGGTTCGGATGTACTCCTCCGGTTCGGATGTGTTCGTAAGTTCTCATGGCGCATCGGGCCGGCGGGGCAATCTTTCGGCTCTCCGTCACTTCCCTGCCGACGGCGAAAGACTTCTGACACAACTGGGGCGGGCCGTTCGGCCGTCTGTGATGATCCGCTTACCGGAGCCGGTGCCGGGCACTGCGAGCAGTGCGTTTCCCGTCTTCAGTGGGGATTGCGGACGATGAGCCGAACAGCGGTCGCCTCGCTCGATCTGACCGACTCACGCACATTCATGGAGCACGATCCATTCGAGTTCTTCGCCGAGGTGAGGGCGAGCAAGCCCGTGTACTGGCACGCCTCCTCGGACGGCAGACCCGGCTTCTGGGTGGTGGCCGGGTACACCGACGTCGTCTCCTGTTACGGCGCTTGCGAAGCCTTGGCTTCGGGCAGGGGCACCGTGCTCGACGTGCTGCTGCGCGGCGACGACTCCGCCGGCGGGAAGATGCTGGCCGTCACCGACCGGCCGCGCCACCGGGAACTGAGGGCCCTGATGTGGCGCGCCCTGTCACCGAAGGTGCTCGGCAGGGTTGCTCTGAAGATCGAGGAGCGTACGGCCGCGCTCGTCGAGGACACCCTCGGCCCGGAGACCTTCGATTTCGCCACCCAGGTCGCGGAACACGTGCCCATGAACACGATCTGCGATCTGCTGTCGATCCCCGAGGCCGAACGGCCCGATCTGCTCCGGTGGAGCAAAGGGGCGCTGACCGGTGCCGACGAACTCGACTCCCTGGAATCACGCAACGAACTCGTCCTGTACTTCATGGACCTGGCCCAGCGGCGGCGCGACGCCCCTGGTGACGACGTGATCAGCACGATCGCCACCGGGCTGATCCAGGGCGACCCGCTGAGCCTCGAAGAGGTCGCGCTCAACTGCTACAGCCTGATCATCGGCGGCGACGAGTCCTCACGGGTCTCCGCTATCAGCACCGTGAAGGCCCTCGCCGAGCATCCTGCGCAGTGGCGGGCACTGAGGGCTGGCGACATCGATCTGGACACAGCCGTGGAAGAAGCCCTGCGCTGGGCGACGCCCTCGTTCCACTTCGCTCGTACCGCCACCCGCGACCAGGTCATCGGGGGTCGGCCGATACGGGCGGGGGACATTGTGACGCTGTGGAACATCTCCGCCAACAACGACGAGCGGGCGTTCGTCGAACCGCGCACTCTCGACCTGTCTCGCTCCCCGAACAAGCACGTCGCTCTGGGCCACGGTCCGCACTACTGCCTCGGAGCCTTTCTCGGCCGGGCCGAACTGCGCGCCCTGCTGAGTGTCCTCGCCAGGACCGTTCGGGACGTGGAAATCACCGGGCTGGCCACTCGGATTGGGTCCAACTTCCTCAACGGCTACAGCTCGCTGCCGGTGCGCTTTCTCCCGAGGTGACGGCACGGCGGACAAGGGGACGGAAATGCGAACCGAGAAGAGGAACGACATGCATGTGACGGTCGACCAGGAGCGCTGCATCGGCTCGGGAATGTGCGTCCTCGCCGTGGGCGAGGTGTTCGACCAGCGGGAGGAGGACGGTGCCGTCCGCCTGCTGCGGGAGGACGTACCGAATGCGCTCCGAGACCGGGTGCGCCGTGCCGCTGAGGTCTGCCCCTCACGGGCGATCACGGTTCAGCAGGACGCGGAGGCTTAGGCAGGGTGCCGGACGTCATAGCCCCGCCGCTTGGCGGGCACGCGTTGCTGGTTCTACTGGTCCAGGCGTCCTTGCTGCTCGCCGCCGCACTGCTGCTCGGGCGGCTCGCGGTACTGTGGAAACTTCCTGCCGTGTCAGGCGAGTTGGCGGCCGGCGTCCTGCTCGGCCCTTCAGGCGTCGGCCGGGTGGCCCCCGGTTTCCACCATTGGCTCCAGATGTCACAGCCGTCCCAGGTTCATCTCCTGGACGCGGTCGGCCAGTTCGGTGTCATCCTCCTCGTGGGGACGACCGCCCTGGAGATCGACCTCACTCTGGTGCGGCGTACCGGCCGGACGTCCCTCACCGTGGGCGCCTTCGGCCTCTTGATCCCTCTGGTACTCGGCTGCGCTTGGGCCTTACTGGCGCCGTCCGCCCTGCTGCCGGCCGGCCGCGACCGCGGCCTGTTCGTCTTCTTCATCGGCGTGGCCATGTGCGTCAGCGCCCTGCCGGTGATCGCCAAGATGCTGTCGGACATGCGGCTGCTGCACCGGGACATCGCCCAGCTGACCATTGCGGTGGGTGTGGTCGACGACGTCGCCGGCTGGATGCTGCTGTCCGCGGCTTCGGCCACGGCAGCGAGCGCGTTTACGTTCGGATCGGTCGCCGTGCCACTGATCCGGCTGGTGCTGATCACGGCCTGTGCCGTGCTGCTCGGCCGCCCGGTGGTCCGATGGCTGATGACCAGGGCGCATGACCCGCACACCGTGAGGGCTACGGCGACCCTGCTGATCGTCGGGTGTGCGGCGGCCACGCAGGCTATGGACATGGAGGCGTCCTTCGGGGCTCTCATCGGCGGCCTGCTGGCCGGTGCCGCCGGGCCGGAGACGACGAGGGCACTGATGCCCCTGCGCGCTGTCACGCTCTCGGTCCTCGCCCCTCTCTACTTTGCTGAGGCCGGCCTGCGGATGAACTTGTTCGCCCTCGGTACACCGATGATCGCGCTCGCCGCACTGGGCGCGCTCGGCGTGGCGATTGTGGGCAAGTTCGCCGGGGCGCTGCTTGGCGCCCGCGTCGTCGGCCTCGATCGCCATGCTGCCCTGGTGCTCGGGGCCGGGATGAATGCGCGCGGAGTCATCCAGATCATCGTGGCCGGAATCGGCCTGCGGATGGGCGTCCTGAACACCGCCTCCTACACCATCGTGGTACTGATCGCGGTCGGCACCTCGTTGATGGCACCGCTGGTACTGCGTCGGGCCGTTCGTCACATCGCGCTCAATGATGACGAGCGGGCGCGTCTACAGCGGGAACGGGAACTGTCGGGCGCCTCCTGAGGAGACGCTCGGCCTACGTCCTATGCCGTGAATGCGGCGAAGTCGATCGCGGCGAGGCGCTCCGGGTCGAGCAGGATCTGAATCTGCGTGATCCGGTCCTGGCGGACGGCGAAGCCCATCACCGACACCGGTGCGCCGTCCCGATGGACCAGGGCGCCGGGGGAGCCGTTGACGAGAACCGCGGTCACCGTCACGCCAGGCTGACGGAACAGTGCGGCTCGCTTCGCCACGTAGTGGGGGCCACGGATCGCGGCCGTGGCAGAAGCGAGCGCCAGGCCGCCGTCCGCGCGGAGTTCGATGTCCGGGTCCAGTACGGTCACCAGCCCGTCGAGGTCGCCGTCGCGTGCCGCGGCGAAGAACGCGTCCACCAGCATGCGCCGGGTGGCGAAGTCACCGCCTGAGTCCGTCTCCTGGGCGCCTTTCACTCTGCTTCGCGCCCGGCTGGCGAGCTTCCGGGTCGCCACCGTCGTCCGCCCGATGACGGCCGCGATCTCGTCGAACGTGAGATGGAACATGTCGTGCAGCACGAAGGCGACCCGCTCCGCGGGGGCAAGCGTGTCCAGCACGATCAGTAGCGCGAGGCTGACCGAGTCGTTCAACAGCGCCTCGTCCTCGGGACTCCGGGACGGCTCGTGCCCGATGACCGGGTCCGGCAGGTGCACGCCGACCGGATCCTCCGGCCGCGCAGCGCGTGACCTCAGGGTGTTCAGGCAGATCCGGCTGATCACCGTGGTCAGCCAGGCGCGGAGGTTGTCCACCTCGTCCGCGTTGCTGCGGCTGAGTCTGATCCAGCCCTCCTGTACGGCGTCCTCGGCCTCGGCATGCGAGCCCAGCATCCGGTACGCGACATTCCTCAGGTGCGGCCGGAAGCCCTCGAACTGCTCCGCCAGCCGATCGTCGTCGTGCACGGTCACACTCCTCGGTCGCCAGGGGTCGTCACTAGTGGGCGGTCAGCCGACCCGATGCATGTGGACCCGACTTGGAGCACGGATGATCACTACTTCATTGCATATCACACGGACTTCGAGGAGGGGTTGACATGAGCTTTTCTCTCACCGAACCGCGGCGGCGCCGGCTGACCCTGTTCGCGATGTGCATGGCCACGTTCATGACCTCACTCGACCTGACCATCGTGAACGTGGCACTGCCGTCGATGCAGAGTGAACTGCACATGAGTGCCGCGGAGCTGGAGTGGGTGATCAGCGCGTACTCACTGAGCCTGGCCGCGATCATCCCGGCCAGCGGAGCGCTCGGCGACCGATACGGCCGCAAACGGGTCTTCCTGACTGGCATGGTCGTCTTCCTGGTCGGCGTGATTGCCTGCGCCGTGGCCTGGAACGCGGCCTCCCTCATCGCATTCCGTGCCGTGCAGGGCGTAGGCGGGGCCGCGATGCTCGCCCTGGGGCTCTCGATCATCACGGAGACCTATCCGCAGGAGCAGCGGGCCGGCGCCATCGGGGCCTGGGCAGCCATCGGCGGCACCGGCTTCGGCGCCGGACCCGTCGGCGGCGGAATCCTGCTCACATACTTCGGCTGGCCGTCGGTGTTCTGGATCAACCTGCCCTTCGCGGCCCTGGGCATTGCCTGCACGGCTGTCGCGGTCCGCGAGTCGCGCAATCCCCGGGCCCGCAGGCTGGACCTGCCGGGGATGGTGCTCAGCTCCCTCGGACTGGTCTTCCTCACGCTCGGCTTCGTCGAATCGTCCGACCGGCCCTGGGGCGCGGCGCTGGTGGCGGTGCCCCTGGCTGTTGGGGCGGTCTTGCTGGTCGCCTTCTTCTGGTGGGAGCGTCGCACGCCGCACGCCATGCTGCCGCCGGCCCTGCTGCAGGCACGCAGCTTCGTAAGTGCCTCGGGCATCTACATGCTGACCTATGGCGGAATGAGCGGCGCGCTCTTCTGGGTGACGCTGTACTTCCAGAACGTCGCGGGCTGGTCGGTGCTGCGCACGGGACTGTCGTGGCTGTTCATGAACATCCCGTTCCTGACCATGGCGCAGTTCGGCGGGCGGCTGGACTCCCGCTTCCGGTCATCGGTGGTGGCCGCTGGGGGGACTCTGGTAGCCGCCGTTGGTGTGTTTCTGCTCAGCCGGGCGGGAACCACCCCCTTTGCTGTAAGCGCCCTCGGATACGCGCTGTACGGCGGTGGCTTCGGCACGTTCGTGCCCGCCGTGACCCATGTGGCGATGCGCGACGTGCCCTCCGGTGTCTCGGGCGCGGCCTCCGGGGTGCTGAACGCGTCACGGCAGGTCGGTTCATCGGTGTGCCTCGCGGTGCTCGGCACTGTGGGCGTGAACGCGGCTTCCTCCGCCTGGCGGGGCAAGGTGTCCGGGCTGGACGGCGCGCGTCGCGACGCGGCACTCGGTCAGGGGCACAACGTGGGTGGCGGCCGGGTGCACATGGTGGTGGACACGCTCGGCACCTCGTTCCGGCAGACCACCGTCGACTCCTTCCTGCACGGTTATCAGCTGGCCGTGGGGATCGCTGCGGCCTGCACCGCCGTAGCAGCAGGACTCGCCTGGACGGGATTCCGGCATCGGACCCGGCAGCCGGGTGGTGTCACGCGCCCGAAGGCGATGGCCCAGGAACATGAGGCCACGATGATCGGGAATGGACCCCACCGGCAGAGTCGGTGATCCACATCACGATGGATCGGTGGTCCGCGAGGGCAGGATGGGAGGTGATCCATCCGCCAGGGCGGCGTGCCCGCGCCGGACGAAGGCGCGGGCACGCCGCCCTGGGCCTGGCTTGACAACTGCGTCAGTGAAAATGCGCGACCGGTCCCCGAACCATGCCGCCTGCGGACGCCGGTGGGTCCGCGCCCGGCCGCATTGCCATGACAGTTCCGGATCTGGGCGCATCCTTCGCCGAATCAACAAGGTCAAATCGCAAGATTGCCTGTTAGCTGCGGGGAGACATTCTTGAGCAAAGGTGTCAAGTTAATACGCTGGCCCATGGAAGCCGACGCGCGGAATTACTGCAGAAGAGCCGGAATTCCCCGGCTGCTGGTGGTGGAGGCAGGCAACGACGCGCCTGTCTGCGTCGACCCCACGGAGGACTGGATCCGAGCACCGGCCCCCCGCGGTGACGTCGAGGCACGGATCCAGGCGCTGACCCAGCGTGTCTACGGGCGGAAGAAACCCACAGTCGATTCCACCGGAATCCTGTATTTCGGCACGGATTCGGTGGCCATCTCCAGTACGCAGATCGGCATCATGGAGCATTTCGTCGCCCACTACGACGAAATGGTCTACCGGGCGGAGCTCGAACAGCACGTGTCGAAGGCTAACGGGGAGATCTCCAGAAATGCCCTGGACCTGCAGATCATGAGGCTGCGCCGCCGCATAGTGTCGGTCGGTCTCAGTATCCGCACTGTCTGGGGTCGGGGTTACATTCTCGAAGCTGCAGCCGACTGACGCATCGCGCCTTGGTGGCAACAGCCGATCGCTCCGGTGTGCCCTCTGCCCGCAGGTCGCGCGGGCAGAGGGCTGTCCATATCAGGGCCCCGATGGTCAGGAGTCCGAGAGCGAGGCCTGAATGTCCAGGGTGATCCGTACACTCTCACCCACGACAGCGGCGGGGATGTGCGGGGCGAGACCGAAGTCGGCCCGGCTGACCGTCACCGAGGCGCTGACACCGAGCACCGGCACCTTGCGCACCGGGTCGGTACCGAATCCACCCGGCTCGGCCACCAGGGTGACGGACTTGGTCACTCCCCGCATGGTCAGCTCGCCATCAATAAGGAGCCGGTCGTCGTGCCGGCGTACGAGCGTGGAGCGGAACACGAGTTCCTTGTGCTGGTCCGCCGCCAGAACGTCCTCACCGCGGATGTAGCCGTCCCGGGCGGCGTAGCCGGTGTCGATGCTGCCCGTCTCGATGCGGGCGGTCACCGAGGACTCCTCGGCGCTCTCCCCGGTGCGGATCGTGCCGTCGAAAACATTGAAACGACCGTGTACCCGGGTCACCCCCAGATGGCGAACGCTGAACCGGACTTCCGAGTCGGAACTGTCGATGGTCCAGGTCCCTGCGGTGTATCCAGGGATGTTCTCGGAAACGGTTTCGGTCATGCCGCCTTCTCCTTACCGGTTGTGCGTCACACAGCCCGCGATTCACGGGTCATGAGTACGACGGACTGTGAACCGGAAAGGTGACCGATGGACGCGCGCCAATCCTTGGCAGATTTCTTCGAGGAGAACCGCAGGGACCTGCTCGGACTCTCGTACCGCATGCTCGGCTCCCACGAGGAGGCGGAAGACGCGGTGCAGGAGACCTGGCTGCGCCTGGAACGCGCCGACACGACGGCGGTGCGGAACTTGCCAGGCTGGCTGCGCACCGTCACGTCCCGCGTCTGCCTCGACATGATGCGCAGTCGGCACGGGGGGCGCGAGGAGTGCTGGGACGATGGCCTGGCGTCGGCCACCGTCGCCACGGGCGAGGGCGACCCCGAGCACGAGGTACTCGAAGCCGAATCCGTCGGTCTCGCGCTGCTCGTCGTACTCAACACCCTCAGCCCCGCCGAGCGAGTGGCGTTCGTGCTGCATGACATGTTCGGCGTGCCGTTCGACGAGATCGGCGGAATCCTGGACCGCACCCAGGCGACCGCCAAGAAGCTGGCCAGCCGCGCCCGGCACAAGGTACGCGCCCCGCGTGAGCGGCATCTGGTGGAGGTGGACCAGCATCGGGAGGTCGTGGCCGCCTTTCAGGCCGCGGCCTGCACCGGGGACACCGGGATCATCGCCGCCCGCCTCGCACCGGATGTGGTGCGGCGCGCCGACGCGGCGGCTCTGCCGTCGGACCGCCCGGCCAGGGTGCAGGGCGTCGACCCGGTCGCCCATGAGATCAGCCAATTCGGGGGCGCGGCCCGGCACTCGGAACCCGCCCTGATAGACGGTCGGGTCGGTCTGCTCGTGGCGCCCGGAGGCCGGCTTCGCCTCGCCGTGTGCTTCCGCATCGAGAACGGCTCGGTGAAAGAGTACGAGCTGGTGGCGGACCCCGCCCGGCTCAGGCGGCTGTGCATCAGGCTGCTGCCCGAACCGTGAGCGCGGCCTCCGGGGGCTCGCCCGGTCGGCCTGGCGGAGGACGTTCTTTCGTAAATCTTTTTCTGCCGGACGGTCCTGCTCCGGCCCGTGCGAAAGTCTGCGTGCAACGTCCAAGGATCTGACCGCACCACCAGGACGGAAATCATGATCAAGGACATAGTGATCGTCGGCGGCGGTACAGCCGGCTGGATGACAGCCACGTACCTGAAGGCGAGTTTCGGCGACCGACTGGCCGCCGTCACGCTCGTGGAGTCGAAGGCCGTTTCCACGATCGGCGTCGGCGAGGCCACCTTCAGCACGGTGCGGAACTTCTTCCGGCATCTCGGGCTGAGCGAGCCCGAGTGGATGCCCCGCTGCCACGCGTCGTACAAGCTGGCCATTCGCTTCGAGAACTGGAGGGAGAAAGGTCATCACTTCTACCACCCCTTCGAGCGCCCGCGCGTGGTCGACGGTTTCTCGCTCGCCGACTGGTGGCTGCACGAGGGCCCGAGCGAACGCTTCGACCAGGACTGCTCGGTGCTGGCCGCGCTGTGTGACGCCCAGCGCTCGCCCCGCCATCTCGGCGGTGGCCTGTTCGAGGAGGTCTTCGAGGCCGGGGAGGCGCGGGACATGGCCCGCGCGATCCCGGAGGGCCATGGAACCCAGTTCCCGTACGCCTACCACTTCGACGCCACCCTGCTCGCCCAGTTCCTCAGCGAGTACGGGGCGGAACGCGGCGTACGGCACATCCGGGACGACGTCCTCGATGTACGCCTCGACGAGGACGGCTTCATCTCCGATGTGCTGACGAGGGACCACGGGGAGATCACCGGCGACCTGTTCGTCGACTGCACCGGCTTCCGCGGGCTGCTGCTGAACAAGGCTCTGGGCGTGCCGTTCGTCTCGTACCAGGAGTCCCTGCCCAACGACAGCGCGGTGGCTCTGCGCGTGCCCGTGGACGTTGCTACCCGCGGCATGCGGCCGTGTACGACCGCCACGGCCCAGGACGCCGGCTGGATCTGGACCATCCCCCTGCTCGACCGGATCGGCACCGGCTACGTCTACTCCAGCGCCTACACCACGCCCGAGGAGGCAGAACGGACGCTGCGCGCGTTCGTCGGGCCGGAGGCCGCCGATCTGGACGCCAACCACATCAAGATGCGGATCGGCCGCAGCGCCGAGTCCTGGGTGAAGAACTGTGTGGCCATAGGCTTGTCCAGCGGTTTCGTCGAGCCGCTGGAGTCCACCGGGATCTTCTTCATCCAGAACGCGGTCGAGCAACTGGTCAAGCGGTTCCCCGGCACCCGTGACGACGAACTGCTGCGCCGCTCCTACAACCGCCAGGTCGGCGACGTCATGGACGGCGTCCGGGAGTTCCTTTTCCTGCACTACTACGCCGCTGCCCGCTCGGACAACGCGTACTGGCGGGACGCGAAGACCCGCGCCATGCCCGACGGCCTGGCCGAACGCCTCGAACAGTGGCGTTCCACGCTGCCCGACGAGAACTCCGTCTTCCCGCACTTCCACGGCTTCGAGCCGTACTCGTACACGGCCATGATCCTCGGCCTCGGCGGACTCGATCTGCGGCCACTGCCCGCGCTCGGCCGGCTGGACGCGACCGCGGCGCGCCACGAGTTCCAGCGCGTACGCAGCCAGGCCGCGGCACTGATCGACCGGCTGCCCGGTCAGTACGAGTACCTCGTCCACCAGGCCGCCGGATTCGACGACACCATGACCGGGCGCCTCGTCCCAAGTGCCTGACGGCGTGCCAGGAGGTGCCTTCGCCATGCCTGTGTCCAAGGCAGATTCCGCCGGCCGCACTGCGGCCAAACCGGTCTCCGCAACCGCGTACAGAACACTGATGGCGGCCTTCCCGGCCGGCGTCGCGGTGGTCACCGCCGCCGACGAGGACGGACAGCAGTTCGGGATGACCTGCACCGCCGTCTCCAGCGTGTCGGTCAGTCCGCCCACGCTGTTGGTCTGCATCCAGCACTCCAGCCGCACCCTCGCGGTCCTCAGCAGAACCGGCCGTTTCGCCGTGAACCTGCTGGACGATCGGGCCCGCACGGTTGCCGAACTGTTCGCCAGCCGGGGTCCGGACCGCTTCGAGCACGTGGCGTGGACCGCCCGACCGGGGTGCGGCGGACCACACCTCGCCCACGACGCACACTCCGTCGCCGACTGCCGGGTCACCGGCTCGGTGCCCGTCGCCGATCATGTCGTCGTCTTCGGTGAGGTCTTCAGGGTCACCACCGGGAACAGCGCACGGCCGCGCCCGCTGGTCTACGGGATGCGCGAGTACTGGTCCCTGGCCCACACGGGCGCCGCGCCGCACCTCACCCCGCTGCCGGGATACCCCTCGAACTCGGACCCCGAGAGGAAGAAATGACGAGCTACGGGATATCGCTGTTGCCGGACACCCTCCCGGAGCAGCGCAGTGCCCAGGAGTACTACGCCAACCTGCTGGCGGTGTCCGAGCTGTCCGAGGACCTCGGGCTCGACTACGTCAAGATGACCGAGCACTACCTGCACTCCTACGGCGGGTACTGCCCCGATCCGCTTGCCTTCCTGTCGGCTGTCGCGGCACGCACCAGCAGGATCCGGTTGATGACAGGGGGCATCCAGGCTTCCTTCCACCACCCGATCCAGCTCGCGGCACGCACCGCCCAGCTCGACGCGCTCAGCGGCGGCCGGCTGGACGTCGGCTTCGCGCGTGCTTTCCTGCCCTACGAGTTCGACTCCTTCGGCATCGAGATGGACGGCAGCACGGAGCGCTTCCGCGCCACCGTCGACGCCGTCGTCCGGCTGTGGACCGAAGCCGGCGTGAGCGAGGACACGCCGTACTTCCGCTACCAGAACGCCAACTCCCTGCCGCTGCCGACCCAGGACCCGCACCCTCCCGTGTGGGCCGCCGCGCTCCTCACCCGTTCCAGCTTCGAGTGGATCGGCGACTCCGGCTACAACCTCCTGATCGCCTCGGCGCCGAGCCGGGAACAGGTGCACCAGGTGCGCGAGATGATCGAGGTGTACCGCAGCAGGTTCAGCAAGGCGCCGAAGAACGCCGGCAAGCAGCCCCGGGTCGCGATCAGTGTCGCGCTGTACCTGGCCGACTCGGACGAGGAAGCGGTCGAGCAGGGCACCGCGGCGCTACGTCGGCACTGGGACACCTTCGGCTCGGCCGCCGCCTCGTGGCGCAGCCGTACCTCCACGTCGTACCAGGGGTACCGCGAGGCTGTGGTCGACAAGCATCAGACCGGCCCGAGCGAGGCCGCAGGACTCGCGGTCATCGGCTCGCCCGACAGGGCGGTCGAGCAGCTGCGGCAGATCGAGAGTGAACTCGGGACGGACATCGTTCTGTTCCAGCTCGACCACGGTCAGCAGCCCCTGGAGACGATGGAACGCAGCCTGAAGCTGTTCGCGTCCGAGGTCCGCCCCCACCTGGGCGGGACGCGGTGACCGCGAGGCCCGTCGGCCGCACGATGCCCGAACTGTTCGAGATACAGGCGGCGAGCACCCCAGACGCTCCGGCCGTCCTGTACAAGGACACCTCGCTCACCTACCGCGCGCTCAACCAGCGCGCCAACCAGCTGGCCCGGCTGCTGATCGACCGGGGCGTTGGCCCGGACCGCTTGGTCGCGCTGGCCGTGCCACGCTCCCCCGAACTGGTCGTGGCACTGCTGGCGATCCTCAAGGCAGGCGGCGCCTACCTTCCCCTCGATCCCCGCTACCCGGCCGCCCGCAAGGCGTTCATGGTCCAGGATGCCGCCCCGACCCTGCTCGTGCGTGCCGGAGCGGGCTCGGCCGAAAGGGCGGAACTGGACGAGGTCGTGCTCGACTCCGAGGCGTGCGCCGAAGCCTGCTCCCGGTACAGCACCGCGGACGTGAGCCAGTCCGAACGCCCCGAGCCGCTGTCGGACCTGCACCTCATGTACGTGATCTACACCTCCGGTTCGACCGGGACACCGAAGGGCGTCGCGGTCACCCATGAGGGTGTCGCAGATCTGGTCGCCACCCAGGCGGACCGCTTCCGGCCGGCTTCCGGCGAGCGCGTCCTGGCCTGGGCCTCGGTCAGCTTCGACGCGGGATTCTGGGACATCGCGCTCGCCCTGTTGCACGGGGGCACCCTGGTGGTGGCCGAAGACGAGGACTTGCTGCCGGGCGACGCCCTGCACGAGACCCTGGTCAAATACCGGATCGACCACGCGGTGCTGCCGCCGGCTGCGCTGAGCGTCACCGACAGCCAGGGAGTGCTGCCCCAGGGCACGATCATGTCCACGGGCGACGCCTGCACCCCCGCGCTGCTGCGGACCTGGGCAGCGGGGCGGCGCATGTTCAACGGCTACGGCCCCACCGAGGTGACGGTCGGCTGCACCATTGCCGGCCCGATCACCGAGGCGGACGGCGTGGGCATCGGCGTCCCCTGGGCCGGGGCCCGGGTCTATGTGCTCGACGAGCACCTGCGGCCCGTGGCCGACGGCGAAGAGGGCGAACTGTACCTGGCGGGCTCCGGGCTGGCCCGCGGTTATGTGGGTCGTCCAGGGCTGACCGCCGCGCGGTTTCTGCCCGACCCCTTCGGGCCGCCGGGCAGCCGCATGTACCGCTCCGGTGACCGCGGCCGAAGGGATGCCGACGGCCGGTTCCACTTTGCTGGCCGGATCGACGGCCAGGTGAAACTGCGGGGATTCCGCGTCGAACTGGGCGAGATCGAAGCCTTCCTCACCGATCAGCCGGACATCGATCTGGCCGCAGTGGTCGTCGAGGGAGAACTCGCCGACGCCCGGCTCGTCGCGTACGCCACCGCCCGTCCTGGTACTGCCGTCGCTCCCTCCGATCTGCGCGCCCGGCTGGCCGCAGCCCTTCCGGAGTTCATGGTGCCGACCCGCATCGAGGTGCTCGACGCCTTTCCCACCCTGCCCAACGGAAAGATCGACCGAGGCGCCCTGACGGGCCGGCACGGCACCGCTGCCCGGCAGCCGACCGGCCCCTCCCAGGAGGCGCGCTCGCCGGAGGACCGGCTGTACGACACGGTCGCCCGGCTGCTCGGCCTGCCGGAGGCCGCCCCCGAGGCGAACTTCTTCGACCTGGGCGGCAACTCCCTGCTCGCGGGGCGGCTGATCGGCTCGCTACGCGAGGAGCTGGGTGTGCGCGTGCCCATCCGGGTGGTGCTCGGGGCGCGGGACCTGAGGGAGATCGCCCAGTCCCTGAACGGGTGACACACCAAGGACGGCCGTACCGGGGCCGCGGCCCCGGTACGGCAAGGAATGGAGAGTTCCGTGACGCAGAAACTGGCCCAGTTCCCGATCCTGAAGGAGCCGGCCTGCCCCTTCGACCCGCCGTCCACCATGCGCGCGCTCGACGACCCGGTGCAGGTCAGGCTCTGGGACGGCAGCACCCCCTGGCTGATCACCGGATACGACCTCGGACGTAAGCTCCTGGTCGACCCCCGGGTCAGTGCCGACTCGACCAAGCCCGGCTATCCGCACTTCGACCTGGGCAGTCGTGAGCGCCGCAAGGACGGACGCTCGTTCGTGGCCATGGACGATCCTGAGCATGCCCGGCAACGCCGCATGGTCTCCTCACCGTTCGCCATCCGCAACATTGAGGCGCTCAGGGGCGATGTGACCGCCATCGTCGACGGGCTCATCGACGACCTGCTTGCCGGGCCCAACCCGGCCGACCTCGTCAGCCGGTTCGCTTTCCCAACCTCCACCCAGGTGATCTGCCGGATGCTCGGAGTGCCGTACGCCGACCACGAGTTCTTCCAGGAACAGAGCACTCTGATGCTGCACCGGGACAGCTCGCCCGACATGGTGGTGGGTGCCCAGGAGGCGCTGCGCGGCTATCTCAGGGAACTGATAGACCGGCAGACCAAGGAGCCCGCCGAGGGCCTGATCTCCTCGGTGATCGAGACCCAGGTACGCACCGGCGCGCTGAGCCCCGAGCAACTGTCGTACATCTCCATGACGCTGCTGGTCGCCGGGCTGGAGACCACCGGGAACATGATCGCCCTGGGCACGCTGGCCCTGCTGCGCAATCCCGACCAGCTGGCGCTTCTGCGGGAGACCGAGGACCAGACGCTGATCAACGGCGCGGTCGACGAACTGATCCGCTACCTCAACATCTCTCACTCCGGCCGCCGGCGCGTGGCCCTGGAGGACATCACTATCGGAGACACCACCATCCGAGCCGGAGAGGGGATCATCCTCGCCAGCGAGCTGGCCAACCGGGACCCGGAGAACTTCCCCCGTCCCGACCGCCTGGACATCACCCGCGACGCTGCGCACCACCTGGCCTTCGGCTTCGGCCCCCACCACTGCCTCGGCCGCCCGCTCGCCACCCTCGAACTCCAGGCGGTGTACGGCACGCTCTATCGGCGCGTCCCCACCCTGCGGCTCGCCATCGACTTCGCTGACGTCCCGTTCAAGTACGACGGTGTGGCCTACGGCGTCCGCGAGCTTCCGGTGGCCTGGTAGCCGGCCGGGCCCCGTGCCGACCCGTCTCAGGAGGAGCCCAACATGCACGACCCGCGTACGGACGCACCGGCGACGAGGAGCGGCATCGTGGTGGTCGGGGCCGGGCTGGCCGGCCCGGTCGCCGCGATCTACCTGGCCCGCCGGTTCGGCCGGGTCACCGTGCTGGAACGGAATGCCGACCCCCGTCACATCCCGGCCGGGCAGGGCCGGTCCCTCATGGTGATCCTGTCGCATCGAGGATGGGCGGTGCTGCGCGAACTCGGCCTGGAGGACGCCGTACGCCGGATCTGTGTGCCGCTCACGGCCCGCTGCGGTCATCTGCCGGACGGAAGTACCGTGATCACCCTCTACAGCCGTAACGGAGCACCGATCTGGGCGGTCGAACGGCACCGGCTGCACCGCCTCCTCTTGGACGCGGCCGAGGCCGAGCCGGGAGTCGGTCTCCACTTCGAGCGCCCGGTCCGCGCCGTCGATCTTCAGACACCAGCGTTACTGGTACGAGCCGGCACCGCCGAACGGTGGATCCAGTGCCAGCACGTCATCGGCTGCGACGGCGTGCACTCCGCGGTCCGTGCAGCCCTGGTCGAGCAGGGCGCTCACGAGCAGGTGAGCACCCTGGAGCTGGCCTACCAGGAGATCGTGCTCGACCTCCCTTCCTGCGATCGAGGGCTCATGCACTACTGGCCGGCCGGTGACGCCCTCTTCGGAGCGTTCCCTCTGGCCTCCTCCGAACTGTTCGCGGGTTCGGTGTTCTTCCGGAAGGACGGCCCCGCGCCCTCCTACACCGCCGCGGTCGGCGGCCCCGCGCTGGCCCGGCAGTTCGCCGACGTCTTCCCCGGCCTGGCTGCTGGCATTCCGGACCTGGATCGGCAGTTGGCCACCAAGCCGGTCTCCACCGTGCGGCTCACCCGCTGCGACACATGGACCTCAGGCGGCCGGGCCGTACTCGTCGGCGACTCCTGCCATGCCATGGCCCCTTTCATGGGACAGGGCATGAACTGTGCCTTCGAGGACGTCCGCACACTCGTGGGCTGCCTGGACCGGGAGGGCGACTGGCAGCGGGCGTTCACGGCCTACGAGCGGTCCCGGAAAAACGACGGCGACGCAATAGCCGACATCTCCTACCAGCACTACAGAACGATGTCCCGGCTGCCCGACCCCCGGCACGAGGCCGAAGAGGCCGTGGCCCGGCGGCTGGTGGCCCTGATGCCGGACCGGTTCGTGCCGCTCTACGAGCGCTGCGCGTTCAGCGAGGAGAGCTACAGCACCGCGCTCGCCGAGGACAGGAAGCTGCGGGAGCTGGCCCGGCGGATACTCAGCCGACACGGCTCCACCGCCGCCGACCTGCCCGATATGCAGCTACGCGCGTCCGTCCCCGCCCAATGAGCTGGTACCGCGCGTCAAGCACGTTCATCCAAGAAGGAATTGCCGGGAGGGCACAGTGATTCTGGTCGTCTTCAGGTCGCGTTTCTCCGAGCAGGTCGACGACGCGTACGGAACAACGGAAGAGTACCTGGCGAAGAAGGTCCGGGAGATGGCCGGCGACGACCTGGTCCATCTCAAGAACTATGTCGCCGAGGACGGCGAGCGCCTGGCCCTGGTGTGGTGGCGGAACCCCGAGACCCTGGAGAAGTGGCGCAACGACCCCGAGCACCAGGACGCCCAGCAGCTCGGCCGGGACAAGTGGTACAAGTTCTTCGAACTCAGCGTCGCCGAGATCGTCCGCGCCAGCTCCAGCGCGGACCCCGAGGAGTACCCAGCGCCCTGAGCGCAGGTACCGCCCGTCACAGGGAGGCGAGTACCGCGCGGGTCACCTGCTCCGTACTCAGAGAGCCCCCCAGGTCAGGGGTGACCCGCCCGGCCGCGATCGATCCGGCGACTGCGGCGTCGATCGCGGCCGCTTCGGCCTCGCGTCCCAGATGCCGGAGCAGCAGTGCCGTGGTGAGCAGGCACGCGAAGGGGTTGGCCTCGCCCTTTCCCGCAATGTCGGGAGCCGAGCCGTGTACCGGCTCGAACAAGCCGAAACCGGTCTCGGGGTTCAGACTCGCCGACGGCGCCAGACCGATCCCCCGGCCAGCGCAGCCGCCAGATCGCTGAGGATGTCGCCGTAGGAGTTGCTCGCCACGATCACGTCGAAGCGGTCCGGCTCGGTGACGAGCTTCATCGCGGCAGCATCGATGTAGAGGTGCCTGGTGGCCGTCCCGGGATGCTGATCCGCCGCGCGCCGCCAGCACTCCTGCCACAGACGGCCACCGGCTCGCACCGCGTTGGCCTTGTCCACGAGACAGACTTCGCGGCGCGTGGTGGAGAACGCGAAGTCCAGGATCCTGGAGACGCCGTGCCAGGTGTTGACGTCCGCGTCGATGGCCACCTCCTGGGGCGAGGACACACGGAGGTTGCCTCCGATGCCGCTGTAGAGCCCCTCGGTGTTCTCGCGGACGATCACACAGTCGATCGCGCGGCGCGCCGGATCCCGCAGCGGGCTGAGCCGATCGTGCAGCAGTCGGACCGGCCGGAAGTTCGCATACAGGTCGAAGCTGTGCCGTAGACGCAGCAGAACACCGCGTACATAGTCGGTCTCTTCCACATCGGGCCGTCCTATGGCCCCCAGCAGGACAGCGGAACTCGCGGATATCCGCGACAGATCCGCCTCACTCAGTGCCTGGCCCTCACGGCGGTAACGATCCGCGTCGACGTGATCGAGGACATCGATCGACAGGCCGGTATCAAGCGCATCCAGCACCTTGAGCGCACACTCGACCACCTCAGGACCGATGCCGTCGCCAGGGATGACAGTGATGGAATCCAACGGTCACCCTTTCTGGAGTTGGGAAAGGGAGCATCCGCCGACCGTTCGACGACCTGGGCACGGCGTAGGGTCAGGCTAGGTGTCTCCCATCCCCGACTGTTCGCTTCTGTCATGGATCATTCATCCTGGTGAGGTTCCCCCGGGATGCGGGGAGAGCGGCTGGTGGTAGGGGTGGTGACGGGCCACCGAAGGACTCGACTCACCGCTTCTCATGACCGAGGTGGCCGGTGACCTTCCGATAGCGTTCACCGCCTGGCCCTTCGTCGACGATCACGCGGCTGAAGAACGCCGGGTACGGGATGGAGAATACGAAGACACCTCCGGGACGCAGCGCCGCCGCGACGTCGCGTCAGGTCGGATGACGTCTGCGGGCATCCCCGAGTGAGCCCAGCACCAGGCCGTGTCTCCTCGATCATGTGACTCATGGGCCTGGCCGTGCTCGGCAGGGGAGACCTCACCGACGATGCGTGGGCGGTGCTGGATCCGCTCGACGGCCTCGGCCCGCACCTCCCGGCGCCGGTCCCCGTCTATCACCGCCGTGCCGATCACCATGACGTCGAGTTCTTGCCGGGCATCCGCCGGCATCCGTCAGAGTCTGCGCAGCTGCTCCCGACCAGAGGCCCCTCCGAGGTGCTCTGGGTGATGACCGTCACGGGCTGCTCCAGGTGTGCAGCCCGGTCCCGACACGCACGCTGGGGAAGCTGTCCTGCCCTGTCCGAGGCGCTGTGACGGCCGCCACACATGCAGTCAGCCTACTGATCGGCGCGCTCGCAGTTGCGTCGGCCGCCCCCGGTCGCAGCCGATGCCGACTAGGCACCGGCCGGGGAAATGCAACCAAAACTGCAACCACAGAACGACGAAGGTCCCGACCGCTGAACGGTCGGGACCTTCGTCTGCCCAGGCGGGCGGTTGCGGAGGATACGAGATTCGAACTCGTGAGGGGTTGCCCCCAACACGCTTTCCAACTGTGGTGGTGGGGTCTGGGGCATCGGACGGGGCCGTTCACCTGCGTTCATCGACGGCCGGTCGTGCGTCCGGCTACCGCCTTCGGTCTCGTCTGAACGGCCGTGAACGGCGCTGAATGAGACGGAAACTGAGACGGACAGCGGGGGCAGGCTCGCTAGCATCTTCGCTGTTGAAGGGGGGAACCATGGCACTGGTCCGCAAGGGATCACGACGGATCGTTGTCGACGGCACGACCTACCGCTGGCGGCTGCGAGGCAGGCCGACGTACGACCAGGGCCTGGCATGGTCGCCTTGCACGTTCGCGGTCGAGCATGCGGACACCCCAGGTACGACGCTCGTGGTCACCACCGACCAGCCGCATCCGAGCAACTGGATCGGTCGAGGAACTGTGCCTGTACTGCCGTCCGATGTTGCCGCGGCTGTTCAGTTCGCTCTGCGAGAGGGTTGGACTCCGACGGCTCTGGGCTCCGCGTTCCACCTCGACCAGTCCGCCGGCTTCACGCCTTCACACTGAACAGAGCCGGAGAATCGTTGGGGCCTGTACCTCAGCCGACGACAGTCCGCCACGACGGCGGGTGCGCCGACCGATCAGGCGCGCGTGTGCCTTGCTGCACCCCCACCGGCCTCCGCCACGCCTCCGTCGGTGGTTGATCAACCACCGTAGCGGCTGCGCAATTCCTCGGTGACCCTCGACATCAGCCCTATCGCGCCTTGCGGTTGGGCCTCCGCCAGCGGACGTTCCGTCTGGGGGTCGTAGGCAGTCAGCCCCGTTTCCTTCTCAACGATGGCCGCCAGGGCAAAGATCTTGCCGAGCACGACCGCAGCATCTTCCCCTGCATGCCAGTAGGGCACGGTGATGCTTACCTCGTCACCGAAGACGGACAGGTCGATGCCGGTACCCGAGTGGCTGAGGTCTCGCGACTCCTGTTCGTACTCCGTGATGTCCACTTCGCCCAGCAGAAGCCGGGCCTGCGGGACTATGCGTTCCCAAGCTTCAAGGAGGCGGGCCGGGATCGGCTCGCTGTGCTGGGCCGCGTCTTCCATCGCCTCCAGGACCTCATCCCAGGACTGCCCGTCGCGTCGGCTCAAGAAGTAGATGTCGTAGCTCATCGCGCGATCGTAGACACTCCTCTCGCTGGCCACAGGCGACCCTGATCTCTCACGACGAGGGGTTGCTCACCAGTCCCGCCACCGGTCCGTGAGCTCGTGCCGGCCGAGCCCGTGCCTGGCGGTCAGGGCCGCGACGTTGACTCCCTGCTCGGTGAGCGCCTCATCGATGTAGGCGCACAACTGCTCGCGCTCATCGGTTTCGAAGGCGCACTCGTCGTGAGCCTCGTTCACGGCGTTCAGGGCCAGGACGACGCGCTCCACTGCGGCGAAGATCCGTGCGTCGTCTCCTTCAGCGAGCGTGGGCAACTCGGCCTCGAACACGTCGAGGACGGCATCGGTCTCCAGCAAGAGCTCTTCGGGGAACAACTCGACCATGCACGCGCAGTCGGGATCCAGGGTGCCGACGGCAAGCTCCGCGGCCTCCTTGGCTATGCCCCTGCGCCAGTTCGTCGTCGGTCTCTCAGCCATGGAGCGGACCGTACAGCGCAGGTCTGACAGCAAGACCCGCCTTCACGAAGGAACCTCAGCTTGGGAAGCTAAGGTGATCTACGCCCGGTTGTTGGGCTGACCTGCAGTGACGCGGTCTCTGCGCCTGCTTGGCCACTGGATTGGTCCCCGGTGTTCCCCGCACGATCTGGCACGCATGTGGCACACTCCTCCGCCCTAACCCCGGGTTGTCGCCCGAGTCGCCCAGGGTGTGCGGTTGTCAGTAACGACCAGCGACACACGTGAAGTGCCGCGCAGCATGCCGGAGTTGCTCGCTAGGATCGGTTCACTGGGCCCAAACGGGGAGGGAAGATCGTGGAGCCGACGCTCATCGCCTTGGCCAACGCAGGCGGTACGGCCGTCGTATCGGCCATGGCTACAGACGGCTGGCAGACACTTCGATCAGGCGTCGTTGATCTGTGGCGCCGATTCCGCCCAGACTCCGCTGTCGAGCTGGAACGAGACCTTGAGACGTCGCGTTCTGCACTGCTCGCCGCTCCCGACACGGAGATCCAACCCATACGTCAGGCTCTTCAGTCAGCCTGGCAGGGGCGCATGCTGACGCTCTTCCTGGAGGATCGGGCCGCTGCGGCAGAGTTCGAAGGCTTGCTGTCCAAACTCACGGAAGCCGGCTCACACAGGACGAACATCACCTTCAACGCCGAGGCCCGTGATCACGGCCGGGTGTACCAGGCAGGCGGGAACCAATTCATCAGCGAGCGATGAGCGCCAGGTAGGACGATGGTGATGGCCCCGGGCCAGCGTGACGAGGAAGGCTCTCGGCGGCAGATGTATGGTCATGCCGAGGGCGACGGGCGTGTGTACCAGGCTGGACGTGATCAGCATCTGACAGTGCACGTGCATGGGGAGCAACCACAGCCTCAGTCGTATGGGAGTGTCCGCAACGCGCGTGCATCGCTCTACGTTCTGCTTCAACTCGTGGGCACACTCGCGTTTGTAGTGGGCTGCCTCATAGTTGCTATGACCCTCCGGAAGGCACTATTTAGCGCCCTGTTCTTTCAGGGCTGCGGCATCGTGGGCGCGAGCTTGGTACTGATGATGATCGTTGAGCGGCTCTTCACAGGTCGCTGGCATAGGTGGTCACGCCCCCGCAAGCGAGCATCGCGAACATAGGGAACCGGGCACACATCAGGTCCCTCATCTGCAGGGATGCCGGTAGATAGCGGAGTCTGATCCACTCGGGCCACTTCTTCTTGCCCTGGGTGTTGTCGGGGATCTTGGTGAGCTGGGTTCTTGCTGGT
Organism: Streptomyces sp. PSU-S4-23; assembly: GCF_055632315.1. Taxonomy (NCBI): domain Bacteria; kingdom Bacillati; phylum Actinomycetota; class Actinomycetes; order Kitasatosporales; family Streptomycetaceae; genus Streptomyces; species Streptomyces sp. PSU-S4-23. Next base: position 4,566,809 of record NZ_JBVMUU010000002.1, read on the forward strand.
CGGGGCGGTGGACTCGTGCTCCTGGCGGTCGTCGTTGGTCGTCATTGGCTGCTGTTGAGCGACCTCGGACGGCCCAGGGACGGCCCAGCCTTGCCCGGTGCGGGGCCTCGCTCGTCTGACGGCCGGCACCTTCGTCGCGGCCCGTTGCAGCCTCAGCCGACGAAAGCCCGCCACGACGGCGCGTCAGCCGACCGACCAGGCGCGCGTGTGCCTCGCTGCACCCCCCGGTCTCAGCCACGTTGCCAGTGCCGTCGACCAGAGCAAGGCCCGACGGCCGACCCGTGAAGGCGGCTCGTGAAGGCGGCTCGTGATCTCCGCTCTGAAAACTCTCGGCTTGGAAGGCGTCGTTTTTGCGGGCGATTGTTGGGCTGACTTGTGACATAGCAAATGCGGACCCTAGCGGCAAGCGAGTTGCTCGCCTCCATTACGCGTGCTATCCGCCGGATCCGATACTTCCCCTATCGCGGGCCACACATTGGGGCCTGACCTATCCGAATGCTAAGGCGTGAGGTATACGCCAGAACCTTGATGTGGCTTACTCAAACCAATCGCAACTTGCTGGTGTCCGGCAGGCAAGTCGTTGAAAGCTCTCCCGCCGGACATGATGCTTTCGATCTTGGCTATCTTCTTCCGTTCAGATTGGGAACCCAGCAGCACATGGTCACCCACCCGGGCCTGATGATTGAGCACAGTAAGCGCGACCGTCTTATTGCTCAGCTTGAGTTTGCGATTGAGTACGCCGAGTCGAGCAAGCCGAGGAACATGATGCCGAGACAAGTGAAGTTCGACAGTCATTGCACAATGCTCCATGAAGTCCTCGCATTCAGCAAGCCAGGACTTCATGGTCGAAGCAGAGAGCACTCTTTGAGGAGACTGACCGTGAGCAATCGGATTTCGCTCTTGTACGAGTTCGGCCAAGCGAGAGGAATAAGTCTCGGAAGTTCCGGAAGAAGCGGGATCATTCATCCAGGACATATCTCGCTCCTCTACGCCGATGCGCTTCAGCCACTCTCGTACATTCGACGGCCAAACATTTCGCTCCAGTTTCAGGAGGGATGAACTGTCAGACCATTTGGCCGAGTAAATTTCGAGCAGCGCTTGTTTTATTTGGGATCGAGTTTGCGGATCCCCATCTGTCATGCGACGGGCGGTGTCGAGCGTCAACCTCTCGTGATTATTAAACACTGCATCCGGCATGGATCGAGCATACCTATGGCGATTCCCTAGGAACCCCATGCAGCCTTGCCCGATCTCGTCCAAGGAATATTGGCACGATGCATATGCCAGCAAGACCCAAGCTCCGTAGAAGTCGGAGCGCACAGAAGGGCCGTTCCCTTGACGAAGAGCTTGAGTGGAAGCATCAATGAACTGTCGAACCTCATTGAAGCGCACTGAACAGCGGCGCCATGCCGGATTCATGTACATGCCGGATCAGCTTTCTGCGTCAATGAAACTGCGCAGATACTTCTCCAATTCGATCTCGCGAGTCATTAGATCTGGGCGCTTCTGGCCTCGAAGGTTGAACACCCGTGAGTGTTCCTGGTAGAAGTGAGGTAGCCCGTCCCGGATCTGGTCTCGCTTGAGTCGCAACTCCTCCTTCCTTTCCAGGAGTCGGGAAAGCACATTCATTACGGCGTCGTAAATTGAGACGTAAGGGACGGTAGTCCAGCTGCGCACACGGTATCGCCGAAATGCCTGTTCACCGAAGATCTCCTCAGCGAGGTTGATCGTCTCCAGGAAAATTCCCTTAAGGCGGGCGAGCGTGTGCGGCTCAAAATCATTCGCGGCCCGGAGGTATGCGTCAAGATAATCGCGGATATTGTCGCGATAAACAATCAACCGCTGACGGTTGGCGAAGAATCGAAGCACAAGCTCTACGTCCGTCATTTCGCGCCATGCGCGAGGAATGTCAGCCGCTTCACCAAGTTCCGCCACGGAGAGATCGGTCGAGTTCTCTAGCTCTTCTTCACCAACTGCCGCCACGCCGACCAGTTCCTCAACATTTTCCGGGATTCCCCAAAGGCGACGTAGGGCAGGCGTTTCAGCAAGGCTCTTACATAGGACGTTCATGGGTCCGTCATACAGGGCATTCCTCACCTCTTGATGTGATAGCTGAACGCCGCCAGTATTAATTCGTCCGAATACAAACCTTTTCAGGCGCTCCGGATCCTCACCCCCGTGCGTGGTTTCTTTGAGTAGAACAATCGAAGAGAGGTATCTGCGACTGATTCCATCCTTGATTCTCGACGGCAGCTGAGAATAGCGCATCCCTTCGAGTTCGGTCCAGTATTCCAAACCGGACAGCTCGAAAGAGTTTGTGTAGAATTCTTTTAGTGCAGTCAAGCGCTGAAGGCCGTCCATCACCTCGTAGCGATTGAAATCATATTCGTAGAGGAAAATTGGCGGAACCGGCACATTCATGATGAATGATTCGACCAGCCTGCTCTTTTGGCCAACCGTCCACCTGTGACGCCTCTGATACTCTGGATCGAGCTTATAGTTGCCAGACTCAAGAAGTCCCGTGATGGATTCTAGAGGGTAGCGAGCTTGCTCAGTGACGATCCTGATTTCGCCTCGGTCGTACCGTTCGTTAATTTCTTCGTCTGAAGGCCGCGCTCCGCGCGTTTGTTCCGTGAGGCGCTTTTCGATAAGTTCCCCGCTGAGCAAGGAGGCGCGCTGCCTAAACACCAGACGCCGCATTGCTTCTTGGTCCTGCTCTGCTGTCATTAGAACCCCCTCATGGCGCTGGTCAAGATGAGCTAAGGATAGGGCAGGCGCCTGTCCATTCTCGTGCAAGAGATCCAGTTCGAGGCCTGAATGTGCTACGTGAGGGCTGCGGAGCCTACCGCGCCAGCCGCGTTGTACCTCTCCTCCCTCCCTGGTAGCACACGCTGATTGCTCTGAGCGCGGCACGGGCGCCAGCCGGGCTGGAGCGGGACGAAGGCAGGAGCGCAGGCCCGGCCGGGGGCCGGGCCGCGCGCGGGAAGCGGAGCGAGCCGCACTTGAACCCGTGAAGAGGGTTGTTACTCAGGCTTCGGCTGATCCCGCTGAGGCTCGTCGTGCTCTCGGGCCTGGCGGCCTGTGATTCTGCGGGACTGGTCCGCAGCTCGTTGAAGGGACTGGGCTACCCGTTCTGCGTCGTCTGCAGACAGCAGGACCTCTTGTGTCCAGAGGATCGACAGCCTGATGGAGCCGGTCAACAGGTTGACGGCCACGTCGACTTCGGTGCCGTTGCCGGTCACGTCTCGCACGTTCAGGTCGGGGTCGCTGCTGAAGGCACTCATGAGGCGATTTCCGCAGGGCCGGCGGAGGTGGCGCTGATGCGCCACAGTGGCGCGACGTACTGATCTGGTCGGCTCTCGATGAGCATCTTCCTGAGGGCCTCACGCTGGCTTCCTGGAAGGCCGATGGCTTCCGTGATGCGGCGGAAGGTCGTGTGTGTGGCTCCGTGGTCGCGGGCCTTCGCTTCGAACTGGTCGACCTGCCCGAGAGCGGCTTCCGGGTCGAGGTTCGCTGACGGTTGCTGCTCGCTGAGCCACGCTGCCTTGTTGCGCTCGTAGTCGATCTCTGAGTATCCGCAGATCTCTCGGCTGTGCTGCTCGGCTTCTTCGAGGCTCTCTGTCGTCAGGAGTGCGCGAGCCAACCGGTTCCTGCCGAGAGCGTCGTCCAGCTCTGTGTCGTAGACCCGCGGGCCTTCGCTGGTGAGGGGCACGGGAAGTCCCGCATCCCGTACCTCGCACACCCCTCGTACGCCCCTGGCCGTCGCTGCGAGCATTGCGGTCACCTCCGACGGGTGCCACTCCAGGACAGAACTGATCGGGTCGGTGTCCTTCGGGGTGAGGGTGTGGACGACAGGGCCCAGCGCTCCGCGCAGTTCGTCGATGGGGACTTCGCCATCAAGGCCGGGACCGGCAACGAGCAGTCGGATTGAAGCGTTCACCTGGCAGCAGGCGGCGAGCGTGAGGGCGTCGGCAAGTGGGCTCTTGAGCGTCGGCTCGTCGCCTTGGGCGAGGATGTCCCCGCCTACGTCCAAGAGGTCGATCGAATCGGGCATCAGGTGGCTGATGAGCTCTTCGAGTTGGCGCGTGATGCCCTCGGCACCGTGGTGAGGGTCGATCAGCGCGAAGGTGTGCGGGAGCTCTGCCGCGAGGCGGGGGAGGGTGGAGCCTGCGGGAGCGATCGGTCGGGCCTCGGCCGGCACCGCCCAGACGGCCGGGGTGATCTGCTCCAGGCCGGTGAAGTTGCCCGCCCCGCGCGGGCCCGGTACCGGGTCGATCAGAAGGCGGTCCCACGCGTACGTGAGGATCACCGCTCGTTCCTTGCCACCGTACAGAGCGGCGTCCAACATCGCGGCGGCGACGGCGTCGCCCCCTCCTCCGGCAGCCACAATCAACCGCGTCACGTGTTCAGCGTACGGGGTCAGGGCTTGGCCACTGCCCCTATAGTGGCATGAGGTAATAGCCACTTTGAGGGAACGGGAACGATGCCGCAGATCGAGGAGGCTCAGCCCAAGTACCTGCAGATCGCTCACTACATCCGTGATCAGATTCTGCGGGGGGACTTGCGGCCGGGCGACGAGGTTCCGTCTGAGCGACAGCTCGCGGCGGACTGGAACGTGTCGAGGCCGACGGCTGCCCGCTCGTTGCAGGCGCTGAGCCATCAGGGCCTGGTGGAGAAGCGGCAGGGGTCGGGGACGTACGTGCGGAGTCTGGAGGTCAACCGGCGGGCGCGCGAGCTCTACGGGCGGGCCCGGCAGACCGGGAAGATCTACAGCCCGGGTGAGTACGCGGTGATCACCTCGGCCGGGTGGATGGACGCGCCGGACCATGTCGCAGAAGCCCTCGGACTGGCCAAGGATCGCCGCGCGGTGCATCGCCGACGGGTGACCAACAGCCAGGACGGTCCGATCACGCTGTCCACCTCGTGGTTCACGCCGGACGTCGGGCAGCGGGCGCCGAAGCTCCTGGATCCGGAGCGCATCCAGGAGGGCACTTTGATGTACGTCGAGAAGATGACGGGACGTCAGGGAAGCTACGCAGAGGACCGGATGTGTGCGCGTACGTCAACCGACGAGGAGGCGGCGGACCTGAAGCTGGCTCCGGGCGCGGCGGTGTTGATCGTGCATCACGTGGTCTATGACCTGCAGGATCGGCCGTTGGAGTTCGCAGAGGCCACGTACCCTCCCGGTCGCTGGGCGTTCGAACAGGGGTATCCCCTGACCTGACGGGTGACCTTTCTTGGCTGACTGCTTGCGCGAGACAAGTGGCTAATGCCACCATCCATCAAGTGGCTAATTCCACTTGGCTGGCGGTGTCGCACAGAGCGTCAGCGGCGCCGGGCTGTCGAACTTCCATGCCCAAGACCGGAGACGGCTCATGTTGACCATGGATGAACTGCACCTGCTGCGTGAATCGCCGCTCGGCGCCGGCTACTGGTGTGAGGCGGTGGTGTACGTCTCCGACACTGGCCGATCCTTCTGGCTCGGCTCGCACCCGGCGACCACGCCTCGGCTCGCTTTACGTTGGCTGCGCGGCCGGGCCGGTGATGTCGCCGACTAGCTCGACATGGCCGAGGCCCGCCCGGCTCGCTCCTGGATCTGGGATGACGCTGAGCATGAGCGGGCCCTGTTCGCGCTTACGCAGGGCGAGATGTACGCCTTCACGATCTTCGATGGCGTATGCCGCTATGTGCTGTCGGCCCGGCCGACCGGCGGTGCACGGTGAGCGGGCTCATCTCCCCGGCGGATCGCGTGTGGGCGGTGTCCCTCCTTGGTTGTGAATCCCTGGGTTCTGCTTGCTTACGCCAAGTGGCTAATGCCACCATCCACAAAGTGGCCTTAGCCACTACTGATGAAGGGGGCATGACGTGACGAGTCGACGGCCCGAACAGGAGAGACGTCGGGCCTGTCGCGGATGTCGAGGCCGGGGCTGGAAGCACGTCAGTTCGCGCACGGCTCTTGCGCTCGCCACCGCCAACGACCGCGTACGTGCCACATCGAAACGGCGCTGCCTCGACTGCGACGGCAGCGGCAAGGAGTAAGCGCGGATGGGCAACATGACTGACAACGGCAGCGCTCCCGGCGCCACTCGGCTCGGAGCACTGCTCCTGCATCCGGCCGCCGAGTCGGTGCCCCGAGCGCGGCGGTGGTTCCGGAGGTTCGTCGCGGTCCACGAACCCGCCTGCTCCCTCGACGACTGCACGCTGATGATCTCGGAACTGGTCACCAATGCCATCCTGTACGGCCGGGCCGACGACTCGTGGCTGGTGCGGGTGGAGTGGTACCGGCAAGGAACCTCCCTGCGGGTGGAGGTCCACAACCCGGGCTTTCCCGTGGACGTGCAGGTGCGGCACCCCGAGGCGGATGACGCGCACGGGCGCGGCCTCCTCCTGGTCGACTCCATCGCCCATTCGTGGCGCTCTGGCTCCAGCCGCTTCGGTGGAACGGTGGTCTCCTTCGAGATGGCCGATGCCTGGCCGTCGTCGTGACCGGAGCACCGCCCGTCTCTACTGCGGATACGGGAAGGCCGTTAGTCTGGTTGACCAGTTGACTTGGCTGATTCCGACGGGCGGCGTCCATGGCGTATGAAGTGGCGGCACCGAAGTACGTGCGCCTCGCACAGACGATCCAGCGCCGCATCGAGGACGGCACCTACCTGCCGGGCACCCGGGTTCCGAGTGAGAACCAGTTGGTGCAGGCGTTCGGCATGTCGCGTCCGACCGTCGTGCGGGCGCTGGAGATGTTGAAGCGGGACGGCTGGCTGGAATCCCGGCAGGGGTACGGCACGATCGTCAGGGGCCGTCCTGAAGGCGTCGAGCAGAAGGATCGCCGAGGCCGTGAGCTGCTGGAGCGTGAGGAGTCACGTGTGCCGGGACGCCTGGTCGAGGTGACGCGTGTACCTGTTCCGGCGCGGGTTGCCTCGGCGCTTGGACTACCCAAGCGGACGAAGGTCCTCATGCGTCGCTTCCTGGTCGAAGAAGACGGCGAAGCCGTCGAGTTGGTCTCGTCGTACTTCCCGGCCGGCCTCGTCGAGGGTACGGCGCTGGAGAGCGCCGACGCCTTGGACGGGAGCGTTCGTGAACACCTGGAGGCGCGAAAGAAGGTCCACTTCGACCGTGTGACGGAGCGTGTCTCGGCCCGGCTGCCGGAGCCTGGAGAGGCTTCCCTGCTGGGGCTGCCGGACGGGGTTCCGGTTCTCAGCGTCCTCGTCATCGCGTCCGATGCTTCCGGGCAGGCGCTGTACGTCTCCGATCTGCTGCTGCCTGCCGACCGGCAGGAGCTGGAGGACAGCTATCGCCTCAAGTGAACCCCCGTATGGGCGAGTTGCCTGCGGATCACGCTTGACAAGTCAACCTGGCATCCCTAGCTTCGAACTTGCTAAGTCAACTTGTCATGTGACGGGTTGGCTGACTCAGAAGGGAAATCTCTGTGCGTGTAATCCGTGTGGATGCCTCGTCCGCCACGATCCTGCTCACCGAAGCGCCGGCACCGAAGGTGCGCGACCGGCAGACCGGTGAGATCGCGAAGGACGCTGTGAGCGGTGAGGCGCTGATGACGGTCGGCGTCGTCTACATCGATGAGGGGGAGTCGTCCCTGATTCAGGTCACCGTTCCCGAGAGCGGTGTGACGGAGGGGCTGACGGTCGGTGCTCCGGTGTCGCTGCCGGGGCTGGTGGCGCGGCCGTGGGAGAGCGTGTTCAACGGGCAGCAGCGGCATGGCATCGCCTACCGGGCCACCGCTGTTGCGCCGGGTGCCTTCCCGATGGCTCAGGCGGGCTGATCGCCGTGACCGACCTGGTGACGTTGGCCGAGCTGGGCGGGCCGCTCGCTGCGATAGGCGGTGCGGTCTACGCCCGGCATGCGCATCCGGCGGCGTACTGGTCCGCGGTCGGGCTGCCGGTCTCGGTGGTCCGGCTGATGGCCTCGTATTCCTCGACTATGGACGCGTGTGGGCTGACGGTTGCTCCCTCCAGGTGGCGGGTGCTGGTGACCCGGGCGGCCACGCGTCGGGAGGTTCGGCCGGTGCCGCCCCGCCGGGGCATCATCCGGCCGACCTCGACCGGTCTGCGCATCCGGCTCCGGCTGGCTGCGGGCCAGGAACCGGCGGACGTGGCGGCCTCGGCCGAACGGCTCCGGCACGCCTGGGGTGTTCACGCCGTCCATGTGCGGGACGTCAAGCCTGGTGTCGTCGAACTTCGGCTCGTCGGCTTCGACGTCTTACGGAAGGTGCGGATGCCCCGCCGGGCCGTAGGTGGACCGCTTCGGGTGCCGGTTGCGCTGCGGGAGGACGCGACCGCGTTCCTGCGGGACTACCGGACCGTTCCGCATGAACTCGTTCTCGGCGCCACGCTGTCCGGCAAGTCCATGTACCTGCGGAACCTGCTCACGGGGCTGGCCGCTCAGCCGGTGGTCCTGGTGGGAATCGACTGCAAGCGCGGCGTGGAGCTGGCGCCCTTCGCCCCGCGGCTGTCCGCGCTGGCGACCGACCCGGGCGAGGCTGCCGAGCTGCTTCCGGTGCTGGTGAAGGAAATGGAGGACCGATACGACCTGATCAAGGCCCGGCAGGGCATCGAGCCCGGCACCCCGGAAGAGCTGATCACCTCGGACATCTGGGGCCTGCCCGAAGACGAACGGCCCGCGCCCGTCGTGCTGTTCATCGACGAGGTGGCCGAGCTGTTCCTCGTCGCCACGAGGAAGGAGGAGGAACGGCGCGACGAGATGGTCACCCAGCTCATCCGGCTCGCTCAGCTCGGGCGGGCCGCGGGAATCTACCTGGAGGTGTGCGGGCAGCGCTTCGGTGCCGAGCTGGGCAAGGGTGCGACCATGCTCCGGGCCCAGCTCACCGGCCGTGTCTGCCACCGCGTCAACGATGAAGCCTCGGCCAAGATGGCGCTCGGCGATATCGCCCCTGAGGCCGTCTTCGCGGCCTGCGCCATCGCCCCCGAGCTGCCCGGCCTGGCCGTCGTCGGCGACACCTCCGGCGGCTGGTCCCGCATCCGCACCCCCCACCTGTCCCTCGCCGATGCCGCGGCCACCTGCCGCGAGAGGGCGGACCTCGCCCCGGACGTACCGGCCCTCACGCCCTTCCGGCCGTACGTCCCGCCGCCTGTGAAGGAATCCGGGCCGGTGGCCACGCCCCTCCCGGCCACCGAGTAGCGCACCCGATCCGACGGTCGGCACGGCCGACCGTGCCACGTCCCTACCCCCTCCATGCCTCAAGCCGGAAGGAGTCGCGCCGTGCGTGCCCTGCCCGTCCGCCTCGACGCGGTACTCATCCAAGCGGTGATCGCCGCCGCGCTGTCCTTCGCCCACCTGCACGACCTGGCCTCGGCCGCCGGACAGCACGGGTGGAAGGCATGGGCCTACCCGGTCTCCGTCGACCTGCTGCTGGTGGCGGCTTGGCGGCGGCTCCGCTCCGGCGGGGCGAAAGCGGCCGGGTGGTGCTGGTTCCTCGTCGCGCTGACCGCCTCGCTCGGCGCCAACGTCGCCACCGCCGGACTGCTCGACCTGGGCGCCGTACCTGCCTGGCTGCGCATCCTCGTCGCCGGCTGGCCCGCTGTCGCCTTCCTCGGCGGAACACTGCTCGCCCACGAGGCAACCGCAAGCGTTCCAGCGGATGAGCGCGGGGCGTCGGCCTTGGAACCCCCGACACCCGCCGTCCTGCCCACTGCCCCCGAACTGCCCGCCGCGAAGCCGGAATCGGCCCCGCCCGCGACAACTCCCGTTCCACCCGCCCTCGTCACGCTCGCGCGCAAGGTCGCCGACGAGCACCACGCCCGAACCGGAACAGCCATCGACACCCCGACCCTTCGCGCCCGGCTCGGCATCCCCATGCCGCTCGCCGAAGCCATCGCCACCCACCTCACCTGACCCCGGAGGACTTCCAACTGTGCGTCCGTCCACGCTCCGCGCGCTCAAACGCGCCGCCGAGCTGACCCGACAAAACCGCCTCACCGAAGCCGTGCTGATCGCCGAACCGGTGATCCTCGCCGCCGACAGCTATGAGGGCGAGGAGATCTTGCGCTGGCTCGCCGAGCACGTCACCGACTTCACCGGCGACAACCACCAGGACCCGAAGGAGACCGCCTGATGCCCGCCAACCGCCGCTTCCGCAACGTCGTCCGCATCGGCCCTGTCCAGGTCGCCACGTACTACGACGGCCGGGGCCGCGAGAAGCACACCGCCGCCTGCACCGCCCCGCGCTGCGGCTTCTCCACGGACTACGACACCCGGGCCGCCGCCGAGCTGGCCGCCCGCACCCACCGCTGCGCCGTCCGCTGATCCGCTGGGAGGACCCGTGACCATCACGCTGCCGCTCGTCCTCGTCCTGGGCGTCATCGCCTGGGCCGCGATCAAGTTCCTCGGTATCCGCCTATGGGTCGCCGTCGTGATCGCCCTGTTCGGCTTCTGGCTCTCGCACACCTTCCTCGCCCCCGCCATCGAAACCGGCACCCGCAGCGGCGTCGGCGTCGTCAACGGCACCCACGACTGACAAGGAGTCCCGCTGTGTTCCGCCCCAAACTCCCCGACCCCGCGCCTCTGCCCACGAGCCTCACCACGCACGTCACCCGCCACCAGGGCCAGGCTCCGGCCGCCTCCACCGGCCGTCCGGTCGCCCCGTTCGTGGGGCTCGGCGTCGGCGCGGTCGGCGCCGTGGTCGTCGTCGGCATCGTCCTCACCGCGCTACTGGCGGCCGTCGCCGTCTCGGCCGTGTCCGTGGCCATCGCCGCCGTCGTCCTGCGCTCCCTCGTCACCAGCGCCCACAAACGCTGACCGGCCGCCGGGGCGGCAACAACGCCGCCAAGCATCCCGCTGCCCCGGGGCCGTCCCTCCCAACCACCGAAACAGCCGAAAGGAACCACCATCATCACCCGGCACACTCCGCCCCCGCTGGCGGAACTCGCCATGCTGGCCTCCCTGGGCACTCTGCCCGAGCTGGCCCGCCAACTCTCCACCCTGGGCGGCTGCACCCGCCCCGTCCGCCTCGACGGCCACCGCACCGCATACGAGGTCAACACCACGACCGGCGAGATCGGCCGCGTCCTGCACCACCTGGACTCCGCCGCCCTCCCCGCCGGACAACTCCTCGTCCGCTGCAACAACCGCCGCGCCACCCGCTGCGCGGCCTGCGCCGAGACCTACCGCCGCGACACCTACCACCTGATCACCGCAGGACTCCGCGGCGGCAAAGGCACCCCCGAACAGGTCGCCACACACCCGCGTGTCTTCGCCACCTTCACCGCCCCCAGCTTCGGCCCCGTCCACAACCGCCCCAACAGCGGCCGGGCCTGCCGCTGCGGCACCCGGCACGACGAGAGCGACGCTGCCCTGGGCACGCCCCTCGACCCGGACACCTACGACTACGAAGCGGCCGTGCTGTGGAACGCCCATGCCGGGGCGCTGTGGCGGCGCTTCTCGATCTACCTCCGCCGGGAGGTCGCCAAGCGTGCCGGACTCACCCAACGTGCGTTCCGGCACCATGCCCGGGTCTCCTTCGCGAAGGTGGCCGAGTACCAGAAGCGCGGCGCCGTCCACTTCCACGCCGTCATCCGCCTCGACGGCCCGGAAGGCGGCGACACCCCACCCCCGGCCTGGGCCACCGCCGAGCTGCTGACCGACGCCATCCGGGCCGCCGTCACCGCCGCACGCATCGACGGACCGGAGGTCGACGGCCGGGCGCACCGCTTCGTCTTCGGCCGTCAGCTCGACGTCCGCACGATCCGCTCCGCCGACTTCGACGACGGCCAGGAGCTGACCGAGCGGGCCGTAGCCGCGTACATCGCCAAGTACGCCACCAAAGGCGCCGAGACAGCGACCGGCACCCTGGACCGGCCGATCCGCTTCCTGGCCGAGCTGGCCCAAGCCCGCATCACCGACCACGCCCGGCGCATGATCCGCACCGCCTGGACCCTCGGTGCACGTCCCGAACTGGCAGACCTCCGCTTGAGGGCTTGGGCCCACATGCTCTGCTTCCGCGGCCACTTCTCCACAAAGTCCCGCCGCTACTCCACCACCCTCGGCGCCCTCCGCGACGCCCGCGCCGAATGGCGCCGAGCCCAAGCGGCCCCGCCCGTCCCGCAGGACACCGAAACGACGCTCGTCCTCGCCCACTGGGTCTTCGCCGGAACCGGCCTCAGCACGGGCGAAGCCTGGCTCGCAGCCTCCCTCGAACCCGCCCCCGGAACGGAAGGAGAACCGACCCATGCCTGACTCTCGCCTGACTGCTGTCCTGCCGGAGACGGCCGACCCCTCCTTGGTGCTCCTGACCGTCGAGGAGGCGGCCCGGCGGCTCCGTATCGGCCGTACGACGTGCTTCCGGCTCGTCCTCGCCGGAGAGATTGAGTCGGTCATGGTCGGGCGGCTGCGCCGGGTCCCCGCCGACGCCGTGCCCGCCTACGTGGCCAAGCTGCGCCACCGGTCCGCAGAAGCGGCTTGAGGGGGACGGCATGGCAGAGCAGAAGCGCACTCGTCAGCCCAACGGGGCCTCGTCCATCTACCTCGGTAAGGACGGCAAGTGGCACGGCCGGGTCACGATCGGTGTCCGGGACGACGGCAAGCCCGACCGTCGGCACATCGAGCGCAAGACCAGGGCGGAAGTGACCAAGGCTGTCCGCGACATGGAGCGGGCCCGGGACGCCGGGAAACTCAGGAAGCCCGGCAAGAGCTGGACCGTGCAGAGCTGGCTTGAGCACTGGGTCGAGAACATCGCCAAGCCGTACGTCTCCGAGAACACCTACGACGGCTACGAGGTGGACGTACGGGTTCACCTCGTGCCCGGCCTCGGGGCCCACCGACTTGAGCGTCTGGAACCCGAGCACTTGGAGCGCTTCTACCGCCGCATGCAAGCGTCGGGGAGCTCCGCCGGCACTGCTCACCACGTCCACCGGACAATCCGGGTCGCCCTCGGTGAGGCGGTGCGGCGTGGGCACGTCTCCACCAATGCGGCCGAGATCGCGAAGGCTCCGCGCCTCGAAGAGGAGGACATCGAGCCGTACACGATCGAGGAGGTGCGAAGCCTGCTCGTCGAGGCGTCGAAGCTGCGGAACAGCGCGCGGTGGGTCGTCGCCCTGGCGCTGGGCCTCCGCCAGGGGGAAGCGCTCGGGCTCCACTGGGAAGACGTCGACCTCGACGCGGGGTACGTCCGCATCCGCAAGAACCGGCTGCGGCCCAAGTACCGGCACGGTTGCGGCGACGAGCCGTGCGGGCGTAAGGCCGGTTACTGCCCGAAGAGAGAGCAGATCCGGCGCGAGCACAAGAGCACCAAGTCCCGGGCCGGTCGCCGCACGGTCGGTCTGCCCGACCCGCTGATCAAGCTCCTGCGCCAGCACGAGGAGGAGCAGGAGAGGGAGCGGATCGCCGCCGGTGTCGACTGGGAGGGCAAGGGGTACGTCTTCGCCTCGCCGGTCGGCGGGCCGCTGAGCCCGAACACCGACTATCACGTCTGGAAGCGGCTTCTGCGGGACGCGGGCGTGCGGGACGGTCGCCTGCATGACGCTCGCCACACCGCCGCGACCGTACTCCTCATCCTCGGCGTCCCGGATGTCGTGGTCGACGCGATCATGGGATGGGAGCCCGGGGGAGCGGCCCGGATGCGGGCCCGGTACATGCACATCACGGGGACGATGCTGCGGAAGGTGGCGCAGCAGGTCGGAGACGCGCTCTGGGAGCCGCCGGGCCTGCCCGACGCGGGCCGGAAAGGCGAATGAGACGGAAACCGAGACGGACGAACGCCAGAAGGCCGGGCCACTTTCGTGGTCCGGCCCTCTGAGCTGGCGGAGGATACGAGATTCGAACTCGTGAGGGGTTGCCCCCAACACGCTTTCCAACTGTTCGTCCCGGGGTCCGGATGGGTTCGCCAGCGTCCTGACCTGCGGCGCGGTGGCCGACGCGGGAGCGTTTGGACACCCATGAACGGGGCTGAATGCAACCCAAACTGCAACCCACCCGCGGGTCAGTCAGCGGGCGCCCATCGCTTGATCACGACCGGCGAGCGGTGGGGTGCGGGCCAGATCTGGAGGTGAACCTGCTCGACGGCTTCTGTCGCATCGTGGCCCTCTTCACCCGGGTGGCGGACATTGGCCAGGTTCGCGCGCGAGGCGCGGACGCGCACGAAGCCCTTGGGGACCTCGAAGCGCGCGGCATCCGGTAGATAGTCGGTGCAGCCCAGGACGGCGATGCGGCCAGAGGACACCTCGAAGCTCGCCTCCACCACGTGGTCGAAGTCGTCACCGGCATCGCCCGGCGTCCGGTCGAGAAGCTCGACTGTCACCTCGACGTACATGTTGACCGCGGTTCCGATGCCGAGCATCTGCTCCGAGACCGCGAGGGCATCCGTCACCGCCTCGTCGGTCCAGGCATCACTCAGATCATCTTCGGCGTTCTCGTCCATCACATGGAGCTGGAAGTAGTCCGCGAAGAGCCGCAGCTTGGTTGCCGTCACCGGGTCCCCTGCCCCCTCTGTTGATCTTTTTGCCGGTCATCACTCTGTGCCTTGTTGAGCGTCCGCTGCGAGACGCTGTGCGGCATCGGGCCAGGGCATGGGTTCCTGCGCGTCCTCGGCCATCATGACCTCCTCCTCCCACCAGCCGGTCCCTTCCAGCCACGAGTTCAGCCACTGCGCCAGGGACGGCGAGTCGAGAAACCAGGCGTCAGCCCAGTCATCGGGGCCCGCGTTCGGCTCGAAGAGCAGAACGGGCACGGCGGGATCGAGGCAGTCCACGGCGGCGTACATGCCGCAGCCCCAGTCCAGGATCGGCAGCACGCCGCACGGCCAGTATTCCGAGCGAGCGTTCCGGAGCGGCCCGTACTCGGATACGACGGTTCGCCCGTCGCCGACGAGCGGCAGAAGGGTGTACTCAGGGCCGAAGCCGCCGTTGGCCACCTGCCGGTACAGCAGGCGCAGCAGCGGCGGCAGGCTGAAACCGAGTACATGCTCGGCGTCGGCGATGTCCTGTTCGCTGACGGAGGGGGCAAGGCCCGCCACCTCCTGCTCGGCGCGGTCACGCACACGCAGCAGCAACTCGGGCAGGTCTTTCATGCAACTGCCTCTTCGATGGTGAGATGCCGGGCGATGACGTCTGCAGACTCTGGCGCGAGTCGGTAGATCCCCTGCAGGCTCAGCGCCCGCACGAGCCGGCTGTCCTCGACGTACTTGAGCTTCCGCTCGCCCCGGCGCGAGGTGAAGGTGAGGCTTTCCAGGTGCTTTCCGGGCAGCGGTCGGTCGAACCTGAGCGGACTGCCGGGCGGCCCCAGCACGACCTCGGAGATGCAGCCGCTCTTCAACGGGTGCCAGTGGATCAGCTTGCGATAGTCCTCGTCGCCGAGCTCTGCGCCGGCCCTGCCGTAGTCGACGACCCGCTGGACCTCCATCGAGCAGACCGGGTACAGCGCGGCCTGCCAGGCTCGGACGGCGAAGATCCGGTCGCCAGGCACGACGCCGGCACGTCGGAAGCTCGGACGCGACTGATGGGGACCGCCGAACAGCACCGTCGGGCGCTGCCCCGTGAAGCCTCCGCGTATCAGTTCACGGCACAGGTCATTGGTCCACAGCACGGTGTAGGAGTTGGCCACGGCCGAGAACATAGCGGTGGCCACCGACAGCGCCTCCCGGCTACCGGTCCAGCAGGTGTTGCATGACGGTCTCGGGAATAGCCGGGTTCGCGGCGGCGCGGGCGGCGGTTGCGGTGTCGTGCAGGAGGGCGGCCAGGACGCGGGTGGGCAGGCGGGGATCGGCAACTGCTTCGTCCCTGATGCCCTGGTGGGGGTCGTCGAGCAGGCGGATCACGGATGCGGCGGACAGGCGCTGGTCGCGCAGGGCGCACCAGCGGACACCTGGGTCCGCGTCTCTGCTGAACCGTTCCACCAGTTCGACGGTCGACTCCGGATCGAGGAGAGCGAGCTCGCGCGCAAGGGGGTTGGGATCGTCCGCGTAGCGCATGGTCCCGTGTCGGGGGAAGTTGGGGTGGTCGACCATCCGTGCGGCTGAGTAGCCGTTCCAGCTCTGCACCATTTCCAGTAGTACGTCGGCCGGGGCCTGGGCGCAGTGTTCGGCCAGGAAGAGCCGGACGACCCAGTCCTCGTCGTGCGCCAGCAGGTCGACGACATCGGGTGGCAGGTTCTTCGCGCAGGCGGCGCTGCGGCGGAGCATCACGTGTGCGGAGGTGGCGCAGCGGCGCATGGCCTCTTCGTCGTCCTCCAGTTCCCGGACCCACGGGAGCGGGCTGCAGCGGGCCTTGGGGTTGAACTCGATCGCTATTCGGGAGCGTTCCGCTTCGGTGAGATCCGGGCGGATGGAGATCAGCCAGCGGACGTGGGGGGCGGGGTCCTGGCCGAGCAGGGCCACCAGGTCGGCGTCCAGGTTCGGGTTCTGCGCCGTAGCACTGTGCAGTTCGGTCCCGGTGCCGTGGACCAGGTCCTCGGCCAGTTCGCGGGCGAGCATGCAGGTACGGGCGGCACGTTCTCGGTGCCTGTCGCTGGGGAGTCCGGCGAAGTCAGCCGCCGAGAGTGGCGTGGAGCAGTGGTGCCTCAGAACGGCTTCGGCTCGCACCCCGGCGTCAGGGTCCTCAAGGAGGGCTGCCTGCGCCGAGGGGGCCAGGTGAGTCCAGGCGCGCGGAGCGGCTGCCTCGCGCACCTGGGGGTCTGGGTCGACGGCGAGTGCGGCAAGATGCCGCACCGGCAGGTCGCGGTGGAGGGCCAGTTCGGCGCGTACGCGCGGGCTGGGATCGGCGGCGAGCTGGGCGTACGTCGCATCGGTGAGTGGTGATCGGCCATCCACGGCGCACGTGAGGAATATCCATCGATGATTGGGCTCGGCATCGTGGAAGAGTTCGGCGCGCTGTTCGGCGTTGAGCAGCCATCGTTCCGCCAGCCTTTTGCGTACTCGCCACTCCGGGTGCGCGATCCAGGCCCGGACCACGTCTTCGGGGAGTTCCCGGTAGATCAGCCAGGACGGGAGCCGCTCCTCGGGGCCGACGTTGAGAAGACGAAGCAGCACGGGCGCGGTCGCGGCGCGGTTCCTGGCCAGCCCATCACGCCATGCTCCGCGCAGCCCGGCCGGGGCGGTATTACACCTCAGAATGGTGTTCCAGTCGGCCTTGCGCTGCTCCGCGCTCTCCGCAGCCCGGGCCTGTGCCGACGATTCCAGCCAGTCGGTGAACGGGGCGATGGCGACGAACCAGACCGCGTACTCCTCGGTGGTGGCGCCCAGAACGCTCTCTCCGTCCAGGGACATGGCCACGAATTCCGGTTGGCCCGGCTTCGGGCCGAGAAGCCCGGCCAGATCCCAGCGCTCCGCCAACCGCACTCTGGTCCAGTGGCCACGCTCGCAGCAGGTGCAGCCCTGGTTGGCGACGCTGATCAAGAACTCCCCGTCGGTGTTGATCACGTCGTGCTCGACAGCGAGCCGCTGCCACTGCTGGTTCAACTCAGCGACCAGGTCGGGATGGTCGCTCGGCACAGCAACCGTAAGCTCTGTGTTCCCTGCGATCACCGGCCGCCAGGCGGCCACTGCGGGCCGTACATCGGAGACCCGGCCATGCCCGACTACCTCAAGGCCGGCGCGATGGAACAGTTCGCTCAGTGCACTCTTCCCGCCCGTCATGACGGCCATCTTCCTCTACTGCCAATGGTGCGAAGCTGCGAACCTATGAGCTGGGTCGTGTCCCCGGTCGTGGTGTAGCCGATCACGGTCCGTCGCTTCCACTTTGGAGCCGTCCGCTACTGCCGCTGCCAGCCGTCGTACGATCACCGCTGGTCCCGGCCCGGCGAGCCTCAACAAGGCCTCCGGCGAGGGCGATTCGGGCCGCGACCTGGGGATTCCGTGAGCTTGATCGGCTACACCACTCGGCGGGACGACATCATGAGCTGGTCTGTCGCCGACTCGGACAAGGCTCCTGCGTCACCAAGGGCCGCGAGTTGGGGCCACCCGTTTCAGAGACACTGGTAGGGCCGACGTGACCGGACGCCGCCCCGACGACCGCCACATCGACCTCATTGCCGGTACGAGCCTTGGAGGTCGTGGCCGACTCGGGCCGGGAGGCCGCCGAGCAGGTCGGGGTCAGTATGGCCAATGTGGACGAAATGACACGGCTTCTTCACGAGCCCGCCCTGGCGATCGCTTCGGCAGTAGTCTCTTCCAGGTACTGCTGCTGGCAGAATCGGAGGGGCTCGGCGATGACGGATGCCTATTCGTCGCAGAAGCGTGTGACGCGCTGGGATGTCTCTGTGGGGGACCTGCCCACACAGGTCTTGGCCACTTCGGCGGACAGCCGTCTGTTCCTGCTTCCTGATAAGACGGTTGACGGTGTGGGCATCTACAGGGATGACGCGGCTGGCCTTGCCAAGACCCTGAGGTATCACGGCGTGGACATTGACTTTGCCTCCGCTCGGGAAGACAGACGCTACCTCAGCGAATATGGCGCTGCTGACGTGGTGGCAGTGATCGCGCTCGCCGTGGCAAGCAACCTCACTAGTGACTTGATTAAGGGTATTGCCATGACCGTGTGGCATCGGGCGCGTTCGGCGATCGGGGCGGAATCCACACGTGAGGAAGTGGGCTCCGCGAATGTGACCGTCAGAATCGCCGAGATCGTGCGAAACGATCACGAGATCGTCATCCGGGGCTTGGAAGTCACCAGCCGAGTTGCAGACGTCGAAGGCATAATTAGGGATACGGTCGCCACTAGCTGGCCGACGCGGCTTCCCCCTAGAACTTCAGACACCACCGCACCAGAGGACGCGCCTGAATGAGGATTTATGGTCGCGCCATCCGCGCCGGCGTTCCCCTTCCTCCGGCGGCAGGTCCGGTCCGCCTGGCAATGATGTATCAGGACGGTATAGAGGCGCTGAAGGAGTCCGCGCGCCTGTACGGGCAGTGCTGCCGCAGTATGGCGCAGACCTGGGGTTTGGATCTTTCGCAGATACCCTCATGGGAATCGACAAACGAGTTCATCCAGAGTCACGACCTCCATTCTATGAAAGCCCAGCGGGAATTCCTCATCGAGGTTTGGTCAAGGACAGAACGTCGACTGCGGCGTGAGATCAACCGGCGTACGCACATTTCACCGCTCCTCATCGTCCCTTCAGTTCTACGTGCCGATGAACTCGATCACCAGCAATACGCGGTGATGGCGAATGGGCTGTACGCGGAGCCTGGAGCGCAAGTACATGTTGATCCGTGGCACGACCTGGAGAGCTCGGCACGAATGTCCCTCGCGCGGGCAGTCGATGCTTTCAATTTTCTGGAGGACACCGAGCTCGCCGAACTTGCCCACCAGCATGTGCACAAGATTGCCGCTCTGGTTGGCGGCGTCTTCGGTTGTGATATCACGTACAGCGAGGATATCTACTGGGACACTTGCCCGCTCTCGCTGATGCATCGCAGATGGGGAATGTCTATCGGGTTCACTGCGACACGCCACCTCTCTCTATGCGGAGAAGACCTAGATCTGTGTGAACACTTGCTCGATACAATTTACGAGGTCAAAATTCAGCGCACTGCTGACGGCACATGCAACGCATGTGGGCGCCGTAGCTGTTCACACGTCGATGGCGAAATCGTGCCTGCTTACCCTCACGCAGTCATGGCCGATATGCAGGTCCACGAAATAAGTCTGGTGCCCAAACCGAGAGATCCGCTGGCCCGCATCATGAAAGTCGAGCTCGATCCCCAACTCCTCGCCCACAGCTTGGGAGAAGAACCTGACGGCCGTAACGTCCGCTGCTACCGATGTCTCCATCCCTGTGAGGGCTTCATGACTCCACAGGACTGAAGAGGACGGCATCCGGCGGGTGCACCCGACCACCGCGGACGAGGGCGCGCGGGCCTGCCTGTCCTGCGGGGTGACCGCCTCCCGGGTGAAGGGCTCAGCCATCACCCGGCCTCGTGATCTCCCCTACGGGGAAGGCGGGTTGGAATTTCGCTGGCACAAGCGCCGCTGGTACTGCCGCGAGCCGCAGTGTCCGAGGAAGTCGTTCACCGAGCAGATCCCGCAGATACCGGCCGGCTCGCGGATCACCACGCAGTTGCGCAGCGCCGCCGGGCCCCGGATACGCGATGCTGGGTCCACCGTCATCCAGTCTGCCCGAGACCTGCACCTGTCCTGGCCGACCCCAGGATTTCTCCCGGGGACCCTGCCCTTGGCGATGGCAGCGGCGGTGGAGCGCCCGGCGGCTGTCTCCGGCGGGAGCGGATCAGCCGAGGCGCTCCTGAGAGTCAGCGCTTGCTCGGTTCCGGCGCCTGGGGTTTGCGGTGCCTTCCGGTGCCAGCGCCAAGCGGCTTGCGCTCGGGCGCCGGCACTGAGGTCGGAGGCTCGCTGGCCTGGGGGTACACGATGCGCTTCGCCTCGGCAAGGTTGGCGGCGAACCATGGGGCTCCCACGCGTGCCCGTTCCATCGCTGGATGACGCGGGGCGCGTCCGGGTTTAGGTGAGAGCCCTGGGGGCCGTTGCCCGGCACCAGCGGGATGGCGCGGAGCCGCCCGATCTTCGCGTCACGGCGTTCCGCCCACTCGGACAGCGGTTCGCCGTCCATTCCGCTTCCTCACGACTCGACGGCTGCTCATCGACGAGGGTAGCGCCTCTGCTGAGGCGGACTCTTCGCGTCAGTCGAGACGATGCTCCCAGTTCAAAGCTGGTGCTCCCGCGATCCAATAGTGGTGGGATGCCTGCGTGATGCGGAGCTGAACGGAGTCGATCTCGGGGTGCCCCGCAGCCTCCCAGGCGACGAGCGCCTCCTCGATCCGGTCCCAGAGGGGCGCGGGACCGCCCTGCCGGACCGTCCACCCGTCACCATGGGCGATGAACTCTGCGAAAGACTCCCGGTCGGGGTCGAAGACGTAGAGCAGGCGGGTTCCGTCGCTTCGGGCGGCGCGGACGAGTTGTACGCCGGGCGCGGCGAGCTGGGCGAGGAAGGCGGGCATCCAGTCGTCCAGCAGGGTCGGGGGCACCTTCGTCTCCCGCTCGCTGTCCGCGTAGGCCGTCCGGGCGGACAGATCGCCGGCCACCGGCAGGACGGCTTGGGAACGCGCCTGCATGAACGAAGACCTGCCGATGATCCGGCCCTCGGCGTTGCCGTTGTCGTCTACGGTGACCTTGGCCAGGCCGGTCCCGTACGGCCAAGAGCCCACGGTGCTCAGGATGATGCCGCCGGGCTTGGTCTGGCGGACCCAGGTGTGCGGGATGCGGCGAACGGCGCAGGTGGCGATCACCCGATCGTATGGAGCGTTCCGGGGATAGCCGAGGAGGCCGTCGCCGGTGACGGTCCAGGCCGAGAAGCCGAGCGTCTCCAGCGCGGTGTCCGCGCGTTCCGCCACTTCCGGGTCGACCTCGACCGTGGTCACGTTGTCCGCGCCGAGGTAGTGGCACATCAGGGCGGAGGAGTAGCCCGTGCCGGTGCCGATCTCCAGCACCCGGTTGCCTGCCTCCAAGTCCAGGCTTTCGATCATTCCGACCACCGTGGCCGGGGTGGTGGAGGAGGAGGTGGGTACCCCCGCAACGGGTTCGGCGGTCTGGTCGGCGGTCAGGTGGCCGTCGAGCTGGGTGGTCAGGGTGTCGTAGCGGTAAGCGGTCTTGAGCCACTCGGCCGGGTCGGTGCCAGTAGCCGTGATGGGTCGCCAGGTGCCGCCCTCGTCGAGGAATACCCCGGGGTGAAGGAACAGTTCGCGTGGCACGGCTTCGACGGCCCCGCGCAGCCACGGGGACGTGAGGACCCTGTTCTGCGCCAGCAGTGCGGCGAGGCGGCTGCGCTCGGGCGCGGAGTCGGTCATGAGCTTTCTCCTTGGGTGAGCAGGTCGGCGAATGCGGAGGACATCGGGAGGCTGGTCTCCGTCTCCAGCCACCCCCACTGGCCGTTCGGGTTCAGCTCCAGCCACCAGTAGTTGCCCGTTCGATCCACGGCGAGATCGAAGCTCCCCGATACCAGGCCAAGGGACTCCAGGTAGAGGTGCAGCGCCTTGTTCACCCGGTCGGGGAGGTGTTCGACGGTGTAGGTGAGAGCGCTGTAGTCCTTGCGCCAGTCCAGCATGTCGGAGTCGATGCGTACGGCGAACGTGTGCCGGCCGACGACCAGCACGCGGAGGTCGGCGACTTTGTCCACACGGGACTGGAACAGGTGTGGGGCGACGCGAACGCTCTCGTTGATCTCGTCGGCAGTCACCGGATCAGCCCAGCCGGTAACCGGCACACCATCCCGTGTGTACGGGGTCCAGCGCAAGGTCTTGAAGATCACGTCGCCCTGGTTGGTGATGAACTCTCGGGCCTTCTCCGGGTCGTTGGTCACCAGGGTCGGTGGCACGGCGAAACCGAGGCGCTGGGCGAGGGCGAGTTGCGCGGGCTTGTAGTCGGCGGCGGCGATGCGCAGGGGGTGATTGACCCAGAGCGGGCAATCCATCGCGTAGAGGGTGCCCCCAAGCCCGAAGCGGACCTGCGCAGCCGCGAACCGGGCGTCATCCGGCTCCAGGTGCGAGAAGGCCGGCCACTCGGGGCGGCGCCAGTAGACCGCTCGGACGCGGGTCAGGTCGGCGGCCCTCGACGGGGTGCGCACCTGCCCGGCCATGGAGGCCGGGCAGGTGCCGAACCGAGCCGAGACCGTCAGGCCGGCGCCGATGTCCGCGGGATTGAACCTGACCACGGGCACGTTCTGCCGGTTGAGTTCGCTGATCACCATGTCGGCGGTCAGGTCATCCGCCTCAGTGGCCACCAAGATCGGCCTCTCCTCGGTCATGTCGTCAGTCCTGCTCGGAGTCCTGGTCGTGCCCCTGGTCGTTCTTGGAGTCCGAGTTCGTGGTGGTCGAGGTCTCGGTGCCCTTGCTGGTGCCGTGCGCGCCCATTTCGACCACCAGGCCGTCGCGGTCGCGGAACACGCCGAGCTGCGTGCCGGGGTCGACGGTGACTGAGGCGTGCGGGCGCTGGATGGTGGTCGGGTACGGCGCCAGGCGGCCGGCGCCCCACGGCGCGATCGGCTGTTCGACGGCGATTGTCACTGGGTCTCCTCGAAGCGGAGTGGATGTTGGAGTGAAGCGAACGGACGAGCCTTGGGCCGGTCCTGGCTATGCGGCCAGCAGGCCGCCCACCAGGTCCAGTACCTCGGCCTCGTCGGGCTCGGTCGCCGGGGTGTCGCTCGCGATGACCTCCAACCCACCGCGGTCGGTGGTCTCCGTGCTTTCGGGCATGGTGCCCTCCCCTTCTTCTCTCATTGGACCCAGCCCCAACGGGCCGGGGATGCCTGTCCGTGGCCACGGACAAGCCCGCCACTGGTTGAGCTATCGGTCGTGTTGGGAGGAACCGATGCTTCTGGGAAGCCCCTCACCGGCGGCGGAAGCTGGTCGGTTATCCGCCCTGTTCGCGTTCGGCGGCTACGGCACTCCTGATCTCGCGGAGCCCCCGCTCCGCGAAACCCGGGTCGTCCCACTCGGTAGGCAGGCTCGCCCTGAAGGCGCGGCCCATGGCGTCGAGGCGGCGGTACAGCTCGCGTTGTGTGACGTGCCGGCACCACCACTCCTCGGCGGCCCACAGCGGGCGCGTGAGCCGCTCGCAGAGCGAGGGGCCGGGCGGGTGGAGTATCCGCTGAATGTTTCGCTCACGGTTGGACATAGGCGCTCTGCGCCGTGTGCGCATCCGCATCATGATCTTCATGACGCCACCTCGGCGCGGCTACCGGGCCAGCCCTCTTGATCGAGGAGGAGCAGCAGATCGCGGGTGGTCGATGCCGCGAGCCGTGCGGCCCGCAGTGAAGCAGGGGCGTTGTCGTCCGCGACCACCCGAGCACGGTTCACCATATGTGCGACGACAACCCGGCCGGTGTCCAAGTGCTCCTCCGCCGCCTCCGAGAGGGCGGCCAGATACTCACGCAAGGTGAGGACTGTGGCGGTCAGGTCTTCGTCGGGCACTTCGTCCAGGTGGGCACTGAGCACGTAGTCCACCGTGCTGCGGATGGCTGCCGGGGTGATCTCCATCGGCCTGCTCGGCTCTTGTGACTGCCAGCGGCGCATGGCCTCCAGGAGGCGCCGGAGTGCGCCATCGTCTGTCGCTTCAACGGCCGCCGATGCGAAATCAGGTGCCTGATGGCCAGCAGGCTGCAACTCGCGGGTGGTGCCCGGGTGGCGCCTGTCGAGGCGGCCTGCGGTAGATCGGCGAGTGGTGCGGACCAGGAGGGTGAAACGCGACGGGCGCGCGTGGTGGGCCGTCACAAGTTCACCGCCTTCGCGGCTTCCGCTCCAGTGGACGGGTCGTCTGTCGTCGGTACGTCGATCAGGGCCCAGGTGCTTTTCGTGCCGTCGCCGTGCGGCATCCAGCCCCAGTCGCGAGTCAAGGAGCTGACCAGGACCAGCCCGCGCCCGCTCTCGGCGCTGCCCGCCGATCCGTGACGCAGGATCGGCGGGTTGGCCGAGCCGTCATGGACCTGGATGAGAAGAAGCTCCTCGCCATAGGTGGCGGTGAAGCCGACCTCGGGACACGGGGCGTGCCGGACGGCGTTGGTGACGAGTTCGGATGCAACGAGCTCGGCATCGTCGATGATCAGGGCATCGAGACCCCAAGCGTCCGCGATCCGTCTGACCGACGTCCGGATCAAGGGCACGGATCGGTCGGACAGGAGGAAGCTCATCTGCATGGACGCGTGACGGAGTTCTTGGCCCTGTGCGCCAGGTGCCGCTATGTTGCCGTCGCCTTGGAGGGGGCTGTGGGGTACCGGCAGGGTGCGAAGTCGCTCAGGGCCCAGGCAAGGCGCCGTCTTCTCCTCGACGGTGGACGCGCCGATCTCGTGGCCATGAGGTTCCATCGACATTCGTCCCTCCTTGCCCCATAACAGGCGGCTAGCGCCGCTGTGCTTGATGACACGTCAGAACGCTAAAAGGGTGGAGGGAGGAGAACCCGGAATATTCTTCCGGGGTGGGGAAACCATGCAGCTCCAGGCTGGGGGTCATGCGAGGAATGACCGAGACGTTGAGCGTCGGCGAGCGCGTCGCCTGGTACCGCCGCCGACGCGGCATGCCGCAGGAGGTACTGGCCGGCCTCGTCGGGCGGACAGCCGACTGGTTGAGCAAAGTGGAGAACGGCCGCATCGAGTTGGACCGGCTGTCCGTGATCAAGTCGCTGGCCGACGCTCTCGACGTGCAACTCGGTGACCTGCTCGCCGAGCCGTCGCTTCTGGACTGGACGCCCGACGCCCTGGGCGGCACCGTGCCGAAACTGCGGGAAGCCCTGATGGACTACAAGCAGATGTCCCCGCTGCTGGCATCCGATTCCACCAACCAGCCACCGGACCTGGAGATCCTGCGTACCGAAGTCGGATCGACCTGGTCGGCCTATCAGGACGCGAGATACGCGCGAGCCACCCGTCTGACGCCCGGCATCCTTGCGGCAGCCCAGTACGCTGTCCGCGTCTACGAGGGCGAGCAGCAGCGGGAGGCCCAAGCCCTGCTCGCCATGGCCTACCAGGGCGCGGCCATGGTGCTGACGAAGATCGGCGAAGCTGACCTCGCGTGGATGGCGGCCGATCGGGGTCTGGCCGCAGCGCAGGAGTCAGGCAACCTCGTCGTCACCGGCTCGCTCTTCAGGTCGGTTGCCCACTGCCTGCTCGCCAACGGCCGCCCCACCGCCGCCCGGGACCTTGTGGTGGCCTCCGCCAGCTACCTGGAAAACGGCCTTGCAGACGCCTCGCCGACGTACCTGTCGATCTACGGCACGCTCTTCCTCGTCGGAGCGATGGCCGCAGCCCAGATCGAGGACCGGGCCATGGTGAACGAGTTCCTCGCAGAGGCCGAACAGACGGCCCAGCGTCTCGGACATGACGCCAACCACATGTGGACTGCGTTCGGCCCGACCAATGTCGCTATCCACCGCATCTCGACGGCCATGGAACTCGGCGACGTTCAGATCGCCGTCGACCAGGGGCCACGTGTCGACACCTCCACCCTGCCCTTGGAGCGCCGCGTCCGGCACGCCCTCGAACTGGCCCGCGCGTACAGTGCTCAGAACCGCACGGACGAAGCGCTCTCCCTCGTCCTGGACGCGGAGGAACTGGCGCCCGAGCAAGTCCGCTACCACTTCATCTCCCGCCACCTGGTGACCGCCTGGGTCCGGCAGCAGCGGGGCAAGCCGAGCCATCTGCTGGCCGGGGTGGCTCAGCGGCTGCGCGTCATCGGGTGATCCTTGCGCGACGACTACAGTCGCTGCCATGAGCGACTCCGAAGCCCACGAGGCGGTAGCCCAGCCCCGCACCGCCGCCGGCGTGCTGTTCTTCGACGAGGCCGGACGCGTGCTCCTGGTCAAGCCCACGTACAAGCAGGGGTGGGAGATCCCCGGCGGCTACCTGAACCCGGGCGAGACTCCGAGCGAAGGCGCGGCTCGGGAGGTCAAGGAGGAGATCGGCATCGCCCCGCCGATCGGCCGCCTCCTCATCGCGGACTGGGCACCCCACCCGACCGAGGGCGACAAGCTGCTGTTCGTCTTCGACGGAGGCATCCTCACAGCCGGCGAGCGAGATCAGATCACCCTGGACGGGGTGGAAGTCGACCAGTTTGCGTTCCACGAGGCCGATCAGATCGACGGAGTACTCATCCCTCGGCTGGCCCGTCGAGTCCACGCGGCGATCAGTGCCCGAGCACGATCAGAAACCGCCTACCTTGAGAACGGGGCAAGCCTCGGCGTCGAGGACTGACGCACTGGGCCGAGTGCAGTGCCGGCCTGGGGAGTTGCATCCGCTGCGATACCCCCTTGTCGGTGACGGGGCACGACGACAAGGCTCCGGTGGTCGGGGCCCATTCCCGACCACCGGAGATCACGCCAAGCCGGCATCGCCGGCTTGGTCCTACCTGCGGCGGCGCTGCTGATTGTCTGCCGGGGCGGCTGGAGTCGCGGCCGGCTGGGGCGTGCGCTGCTGGGGGAGAGTGCCGAGGGTGGTGGAGCGCAGGCGGGCAGCTTCGGCGCGGCGGTTGGGGACGGGGTTGCGGCTGGTGTGCTGGATGCGGGCGATCAGGACGCCGGCCGGTTGGCGAGCGGTGGTCAGTTCGCGCTGTGCGGCGGCTTCCTTGAGGAGTTGGTGGGGCTTGTGCCCGCCGGCTTCGGCGTCGGCGAGGACGGTGGCGAGGGCGGACCAGGCGGGGTCGGCGAGGATCCGGTCGGCGTGGTCGGGGATGGCGGCGCGTACGTCGCTGGCCAGGGTGCGACGGGTCTCCTCCTTGGGCCGGCGGGCTTGGAGTTCGGTGAGCGTGGGCGCGAGGGCGTGATCAGCTGCTGCCTGGAGGTGCAGGACGGTTTGGCGAGCGGCGTCGGTCTGGTGAGCGTGGCCCTTGGCTTCGTGCCAGCGGCTGGCGAGGATGGCGGCCCAGACCAGGGCGGCGGTGAGGGCGGCGAGGGCGCTGCCGTCGGGACCGGTGGCGGTGTTGACGATGTCGCGGGCTGCGGTCCGCAGAGTGTGGGCGGCTCGGTCTTCTGCCCGGATTTGCGAGCGCTGGGCACGGGCGAATGCCGTGCTGGCCGCTTGTAGCTGGGCGCGCAGGTCGGCAGGGGCCTTCTGGGCGGTGGCCTCGATCAGTTCCCCGAGGGCGGTGATGTGCGCCTGTGCCCGCGCGTCACCACTGTCGCCGGTGCCGGTGATCTCGGCTTGAAGGGTGTCGAGGGCTTCGGTGGCCTGCTGCCAGGGGGTGGTCGGCCGGTTGCGGCGGGCGGTGGGGTGCTCCTCGGGCACGCTGCTTTCGAGGCGGGCCTTGAGTTTGGGCAGGGACAGGTCGGGGGCAATTTTCCCGCCGGGGTGGAAGATCTGTTTCCCGTCCTTGTTGAGGTCCCCGGGGCGGCCGACGGAGTAGCCGAGAAGGTCTCCGGATGGGCCGCGCCGGGGCTTGACCAGGACGTCGCCGGCTTCGAGGTACGCGAGGAGTTCCTCGGCGCTGGTGGTGTTGGGGATGGCGGCCCGGATGCGGTCCTGGAGCCATTCGCAGCTGGTCTGGTCCCAGCCGAGGCGTTCGGCCTTGTGCATCTCGGCCTGGGTGGGGCGCCGGGCGCCGGTGCGATCGCCCTTCTTCAGCTGGCGCAGCCCGTAGTCCTTCTCGATCTCTCGGCACTCGGCGCCGACGCGCTCGCCACTCTTGTGGAGCCTGGGGCGCCGCCCGTCCTCGCGGACCGTGGTGGCGAGGATGTGAATGTGATCATCCGCGTGGCGCACGGCGATCCACCGGCAGGCGAGGTCGTCACCCTTGGGCGCGATGCCGGCGGCCTGGACGATGCGCTCGGCGATCTCGGACCATTCGACGTCGGAGAGGTAGCGGTCCTCGGGTGCGGCGCGGACGGGGCAGTGCCAGACGTGGTCGGTAATCGGTCGGCCGAGTTCGCTGTTGCGCAGGCGGACGGGCGCGTCGAGGTGGTGGGCCAGTTCGGTCAGGGTGGCGTTCTCGTTCCGGCCGGGGTCGGGCATACCGAGCATGGCAAAGCCGGCCACGATGTGCGGGTCGAGGTGTTCGTCGTGGGTTCCGCGGCCGTAGAGGTAAGCGAGCAGACCGCGGGTGTTGGCGCCGGGCGCCTTGATGGCGGCTATCACGTCGGTCAGACCTCGCTGGTGTCGGCGGGCTGGCGCAGGGCCTCGGCGATCTGCGTCAGCAGGCGGTGCAGTTCGTCGAGGGTGCGGCGGATGTCGGTGGGCGGGTCGTATCCGCCGTTGAGGGCGCGGGCGATCTGGTTGACATTGTTGGCGACACCGGCCAGCTGGCGCATGACGCGGGCGCGGAACTCGTGCGTGAGGCGACGTTCTTCCGCCAACGGCAGGTCGATGAAGAACCGGCCGTCGATGAAGGCCAGGACGACGTCGGCGGCGAACCCGGACAGACCTCGGTAGCCGTTGGCGGCGGCAGCCGCACCCAGCCGGGGCTGCTCGTCGGGTTCGAACCGCAGAGGGCCGACGCGCTCTTCGCGCTTGGTGCCGGTGGGGCGGCGGTTCTTCAGTTCGGCGCTCTCGTCGGCGTCGTCACTGGCGGGCTTGTTGTCGGGCTCGGTCGGGTGGAGGCCGGCGAGGATCTGCTTCTGGGCGGCGAGGAGCTTGTCCGGGTCGGTGCCGACCTCGGCCCCGACCTCCTGGCCCGGCGCGCCCTCGTGCCGGGCCGTCTCCGCCACCCCTGGGGCGGAGATCCCGCGAGTCCGGCCACGAGTCGGACTCGCGGTACTACTGGCTCCGCCAGGAGCCCCTTCACCAAATGCCCGGCGCCAAAGGGCCTTGACGTCAACGTACTTCGATGCTCCGCCAGGAGCCCCTTCACCAAATGCCCGGCGCCAAAGGGCCTTGACGTCAACGTACTTCGATGGCTGATCCGGACCTTCGGTGTTGCTGTCGTCGAGGTGCGGCCTTTTCCTCACTGCATTGTCTCCTGTCGGGGCGCGCGGGGCTGTGGGCGCTGCTGGGCTGTCGGGGGCGTACGGGTGGGATGGTCCGGGCGACCAGCGGTTTGGCGGTGCTGCGTTTCTGGGATAGGGGGCTGTTGGTGGCGCGGCTGCCGGGGTGTCGGCAGCCGCGCCGGCCTGCTGGATCGGGTGGGCTATGGATGTCCTGATGGGTTCAGGTCCGGTCGGCGAGGGGTCGCTGGTCGGGGTGCTCGCGGGCCTGGGCGGCGCCGCGGACCAGAGTGATGGCCTCGGCCAGGCGGCCGGTTCCGGCACCGAGTCCGGATTCGGTCACGGCCTTGCGGGCGCTGTCGCGAGTGATTGCGTCCGGGTCCGGGTGGGCTGCGGCGATCACCTCGGCGAGCCGCTCCAGTGTCGCCATGGGTGGGCGTCCGCCCTGGCTCTGGGTGCGCGGTACGGAACCCTCGTCCTGCCCCTGGCCTGCGCCATCGGGCTCGTCCTCGGGCTCGCTCTGCGGGGAGTCGGTCGGCGTCACGGTTCCCGTGCCGGTGTCCGGATCGACGCTTCGGGACCTCCGGGAGCCCGGAGTTGTTGCTTCGGCGGTCTGCGCGAACCCGGCCTGTTGGGGGTGAGGCAGGTCGTGCGGCTCAAGCCGCTTCGGCTGCTGGTACGAATCCGTCAGAAGGGTTGCGTCGGCTTGCTGCTGCCGGTACGGAACCGGTGCAGTGGTTCGGTACGCCGGGGTTCGCGCCGGGTCGGTGCCGCCGTAGCGGGTGATCAGGATGTGCAGGTGGGTGGCTCCGGCCAGGGCGAGCGGGGCGATGGCGGACAGGACGGTGACGGTGGTGTCGTCGAGGTGGAGGGCCACGGCGCCGGGCTGGTTGAGGTCGAGGGCGTGCAGACCGTTGGCCCAGATGCTGGCAGCGGTGGCGGCGATGAACAGGGTCCACGCATACAGGCGCGCGGGCAGCGGAGCCTCGCGCAGGACCAGCAGGGCGCGGACGCCGTATGCGATGAAGCCGTCGATCACGACGGGGAACAGGTAGGTCAGGGTGGGGCGGACGTGGATGGCGCCGGCCATCTGCCGGAGTGCGTCATAGGACAGGGCGCATCCGGTGACGCCGAGCAGGATGATGGCGAGCCGGTCCCACGAGGTGGCGTGGTGGCGGCCGGTCGGCCCTGTCGGGTCGGCGGTGGGTATGACGGTGTCGGGCATGGTGAAGGTGTCCTTGCGGGTGGACTGCGGGGGTGGGTGCGGTGCGCCGTCTTTGCCGTCTTGCCGTTGCAACCGCAGGTCAGGGCGGGACTGCAGGCTGAGTCGGGTGACGTCCAGGACGGCAAGGACGCGCGATGTGGCGAGCCGGTGGCTCGGTTCGTGCGATGGCCTGTGGTGCGTCGAGACGGATCGCTATCCGTCTTGGGACCGATAGCCGTCCCGCGCCAGGGGCCTTTGACCTGCGGTTTCTCGGCTGGGACGGCAAGGACGGCAGAAGACGGATGTGTGGCTTGGGCCGGTCCCCACCGATGACGCAGTGATCGCGCGGGCTGCGGGGGCCGGCGGCTGGTCAGCCCGCCTCAGCCCGCGTCGGCCTGCGGAGCGCCGAGGGGGTGGACGGCAGGGCAGTAGCGCTTCCAGGCATCGGTGAACTTGGCGCGGGTGTAGCCCTTGCGCTGGATCTCGCCGACGCGCACGTTGCCCGAGGAGATGCCGTACTCGCGCAGCATCGCCCCGAGGCCGCGCGGGGTGAGGCCGCCACGTCCGTGCTCGGCCCAGGGGGCTTCAGTGTCCCCGTTGAGGGCATACAGGATCTCGTCGGTGCTCAGCTGCTCCTGCTCGCCCTTGGCGTGGAAGATCCTGCGGATGTCGGCGAGGATGCGGGCGTTGCTCGGGCTGTCCTGCTCGGCCTCGGCCTCGGCGGCGACCATGCGCGTGCAGGCGTGGCGGGCGAGTTTGGGCCAGGAGCCGCCCGCGAGGTCGGCGACGATCACCAGGGGTTCCCAGGTGTCGGCGGCGCGGTCCTCCACCGGCATGGACGGCTCCAGGACCAGGGCCCGCTCGGCGAGGGGTGTCGCCCACTGCGCGAGATGGGCGCGCAGTTGGTGCAGGGCGGGGCTGTCGCGTTTGGTGCGGTAGGGGCTGACGCGCTCGCCCTCGGCGCGGCGGCGCATCCGGATCACGATCGACCGGTCCATGATCGTGTCGGGGAGGTCGCCGATGCCGGCCAGCGCCGCCATGGCAAAGGTGTGGAAACGGTGCGGGGTGTGGTCGTTGCCGACCACCCGCAGGACGTAGCGGTCACGCTGGTGACCGGCGTTGAGCAGGCCGCGCATCTCCTCGTTTTTCTCGGCCTGCTTGGGGGTGCCGAAGATGGTGTCGGCCTCGTCCACGAGCAGGGTCGGGGGCTCCTCGGTGATGGAGCGGAAGACGGCGGCGGCAGTGGAGTTGACCGTGATGACGGGGTTATGGACGGTCTCGGTCAGGACGTCGAGCAGGCGGGACTTACCGCACCGCTTCGCTGGGCCGACCACCGCAAGGCGCGGGGCGTGCTGCCAGGACGCCTGCAGGTGGGTGGCGGCGACCCACAGCACGGTGGCGTCCAACGCCTCTTCGCTGGGCAGGATCACGAACCGGGCTATTGCCGCCTTGAGCCGGCCCAAGAGGGCCGCGCCCTCGTCGGCGGCGGCGTCCTGGCCGGGATCTGCTGTGTGGATGGGGTTGGGGCGGGTATTCTCGCTCATGGAGATTCCTCACTCGACGGCTCCGGGGGGCAACCCGGTCCGTTGTTGGTCAGCTGTCCAGGGATGGGCGGTGTAGAGGTTTCCGATCAGCCCCCGGTGTTCGTAGCGCCGGGGGTTTTGTCGTTCTCTGGCGGCGCGACCGCCGGCATCAACCTCCTTCAGGTTTGGATTCCCATGCTGTACCCACTGTTGTACTACCCTCGGTGCACAGAAGTCAAACCGGAAAGCGGTTGGACTTTCAATTCCATCATCGCATAGTGCCAGCTCACGCCCTTGTGTGACCTGCACCACTATCAGTTTCATGCTCTTGACGGTTTGGAATCTCATGCTGGTATCGTTTATGCATGGTCCGGTGCAGTGCCGGCTCACACGAGAGGAGGTCAACATGGACCAGCCCAAGGCGCGCCGCCTCATCCCCCGCGAAGGGGAGGCACTGGTGGCTCACAACCTGAAGATCATGAGGAAGGCCGCCCGCCTGTCCCAGGATGACCTCGCCGAGCGCATGAACCGCCTCGGTTTCAAGTTCCACCAGACCCAGATCGCCAAGATCGAGAACGGCACCCGGCCCATCCGCTTCGACGAGGTTCTCGGCCTCGCCAAGGCACTGAACCTGCCCGCCCAGCACTTCATGGCCGAGGCCGTGGCAAGCCCCGACGATCCCCACTATGAGCTCCAGGAGGCAGGTTTCCGCCTCCAGGACCTCGAGAAGGAGTGGAGAACCGCCCAGGACCTCGCCGACGCCGCCAAGGCCCGCCTCGAAGAGGCCGAGCGCGAGTATGACGAGATCGCCGAACGCCTCGGCATCGACACCACCACCGATGATGCGCCGGGGCCCACGTTCTACCCGGCCCCCAACTCGCCCTGGGATCCGCTCCTCCAGGACGCGGACACCCCGGACGCCGAGTAAGTAGGCACACCGCCGTCCCCTCGGTCCCTCGGCGCTACGAACGCCGAGGGCCACGCCAGGGACCCCATCACACCGCCCATCCCGCACAGCAACCACGACGGCGCGTTGCCCCCGCGCCGCCGAGAGGTATCCCATGCCTGAAACGTCCATGCCCATCGCCCTGCTTGCGGACGCGCTCGGCGTCACCCAGCAGCAGCTCCTCAGCCTCGTCCAGGCCAACGTCTCCACCGCGCCCGACCCCACGCTGGTCGCACTCACCGTCGAGGAAGCCGCTCGTCGGCTCGGCGTCGGCCGCACCACGATGTACGCGCTCCTCGCCTCCGGCGAGATCCCGTCCGTGACGATCGGCCGCCTGCGCCGCATCCCGGCCGAGGCGCTCAAGGACTACGTCGCCACCCGCACCCAGTCCGCCCGTTCGACCGTCGCTCTCGCGGCCTGAGGGGGCGGTCATGGCCAAGTCCCGGCAGCCCAACGGCGCCTCCACGATCTACCTCGGCAAGGACGGAAAGTGGCACGGCTACGTCACCGTCGGTGTCAAGGATGACGGCAGGCCCGACCGCCGCCACGTCAAGCGCAAGACTCGAGCCGACGCGACCAAGGCCGTCCGCGAACTGGAGAAGGAACGCGACGCGGGCCGTGTCCGGAAGGCCGGCCAGACCTGGACGCTCGAGTCCTGGCTGGTGCACTGGGTCGAGAACATCGCGGCCCTGCACGTCTCCGAGAACACCATCGACGGCTACCGCGTCGCGGTCTACCACCACCTCATACCCGGCCTGGGCGCCCACCGCCTCACAAAGCTGCAGCCCGAACACCTGGAGCGCTTCTACAAGAAGATGCAGGACGAAGGCAGTTCGCCCGGTACCGCGCACCAGGCCCACCGCACCGTGCGCGCCGCCCTCAACGAGGCCAAGCGCCGCCGCCACCTCACCGAGAACCCGGCCAGCATCGCCAAGGCCCCACGCCTGGTGGAGGACGAGGTGGTGCCCTACACGGTCGAGGAGGTCCAGCTTCTCCTGGAGGTGGCCAACCGCCAGCGGAACGCCGCGCGTTGGGTGATCGCCCTGGCCCTGGGCCTGCGGCAGGGCGAGGTGCTCGGGCTCAAGTGGGCGGACGTCGACTTCGACCTCGGGGTGCTGGTCGTCCACCGGGGTCGGCTGCGGCCTCGGTACCGGCACGGCTGCGGCGACCGCTGCGGGCGCAAGCCCGGGTACTGCCCGCAGAAGGTCAACATCCGCCGCGAGACCAAGGAGACCAAGTCCCGTGCCGGACGGCGGCCCATCGGCGTCCCCGAGGAACTGATGAAGCTCCTTGCGGAGCACCGCGACGAACAGGAGCGCGAACGCCGCCTCGCCCGCGACCTGTGGGTGGAGAAGGGCTACGTCTTCACCTCGCCGACCGGCGAGCCGCTCAACCCCAACACCGACCACCACAAGTGGAAGGAACTTCTGGAGACGGCCGGTCTTCGTGACGGCCGACTGCACGACGCCCGCCACACGGCGGGCACCATCCTGCTGATCCTCGGTGTCCCCGACACCGTCGTCGACGCGATCATGGGCTGGGAGCCCGGCCAGTCCGCTCGCATGCGCCGCCGCTATCAGCACCTGACCAACCGGGTGCTCACCGACACGGCCGATAAGGTCGGCGGACTGCTTTGGCCGTTGGCTGAGAAGCCGCTCGCCGACTGACGCCGCGGGCCCCAGTTCGGCAATGGGTCGGCCCGTACACATCTGGCTTCGGGCCGACCCTTTCGAACTGGATGCGTACGCCACCGAAGTCTTACTCTTCGGCGACCTGCGCTTCGCCTTGCCCGGTGGTGAAGGGCCGACCGCCCTGGTCCGCGACGACAGCCTGCGATGCAGGCTGAACCTCGACCCGCAGCATGGGCCATGCCATGGGGTCGCCTCGACCATCGACGTAAAGCATGTGGCGGACATGTGCGCCCACGAGAAAGTCCTTCTCCGCGAGGTCGCGAATGTAGTGCTCCAGCGACTTCTCCGCGTCCCGGTTCTCCCGCACGCTGTGGAGCTCCGGGGCGATGTCCAGGTAGTCCCGGAGGAGGTCCAAGAACTCCACGATCAGCGACTCGTCATCGTCAGGAAGGCCGTCCGGCAAGGCGTACTCGAACGTCACGCTCGCCTTGATCATGTTCCACAGCGGGTTGCCACGAGTGATCAGTGCCAGCACCCGAGGCTGTGGGAAGGCTGGATCGGAGACGAGCCTCGGGCCGCCAGCAGCCTCCTCGTCCAACGAGCGACGGACCCAAGCAGCGTGCTGCTCCTTGATCTCTCTGAGTCGCTCAACCGTGAAGTGGTTTGGTTGGTCATCGATCTGCTTATGATGCTTGCTGCATAGCAGCAGCAGATTCGTATGGCTGTGCCTGGAGTCATCGTCGAGGTTCCCCGCCCGTGGACCGCCCTGGGAACGGGCCACGATGTGTGCTTCTTCACCGAACACGGATGGATCATCACAGTCCGTTCCTGGGGTAATCACTTCGCCACGGCAGATTGCGCATCTCCCGCCGGCTTCAGCCCACACGATCTTGCGCGTCTTCTCGGAGACCCCCATGCGTGGCACCTTGCCAGAGCGCCCAGGCCGGCGCAGAAGAACCAGACC
The DNA here is from genome assembly GCF_055632315.1 of Streptomyces sp. PSU-S4-23. NCBI lineage: Bacteria > Bacillati > Actinomycetota > Actinomycetes > Kitasatosporales > Streptomycetaceae > Streptomyces > Streptomyces sp. PSU-S4-23. The sequence goes on from NZ_JBVMUU010000002.1 coordinate 4,602,389, forward strand.
GGTTTCCTCTGCGCGAAGGGAGTCGTCGAGCTGCCTGAGCGCGAGCAACTGCAACCCAAACTGCAACCCTGTAACGACCTCGGCCCGGGCAGCATGGCTGTCCGGGCCGACGTTTGCCCAGGCGGGCGGGTGCGGAGGATACGAGATTCGAACTCGTGAGGGGTTGCCCCCAACACGCTTTCCAAGCGTGCGCCCTAGGCCTCTAGGCGAATCCTCCGCCGGAAACATTACATGACGGCGGGGAGTGCTAGCGAACTCGTTCAGCGCCTCCGCGATCGGGTACGCTGGGGCCCAGCCCCTCACGCGGCGCTATCTGACTGAACTCCCCCAGGGCCGGAAGGCAGCAAGGGTAGGTCGGCTCTGGCGGGTGCGTGGGGGGTCTTCTGCGTTGCCGGGTACGGGGGCGCACGGGGAGGGGTCCGAGGGCAGGGGCTCGGGCGCGGCATGTTGTCGGTGGGCGCCTATAACCTCGTAGGCGTGTCGTCTCTCGCGCTGTACCGCCGCTATCGCCCGGAGTCGTTCGCCGAGGTCATCGGGCAGGAGCATGTCACCGACCCGCTGCAGCAGGCGCTGCGGAACAACCGGGTCAACCACGCGTACCTGTTCAGCGGGCCGCGCGGCTGCGGGAAGACGACCAGCGCGCGGATTCTGGCGCGGTGCCTGAACTGCGAGAAGGGACCGACACCGACGCCGTGCGGCGAGTGCCAGTCCTGCCAGGACCTGGCCAGGAACGGGCCGGGGTCCATCGACGTCATCGAGATCGACGCCGCGTCGCACGGTGGTGTCGACGACGCCCGTGACCTGCGGGAGAAGGCGTTCTTCGGGCCCGCGAGCAGCCGGTACAAGATCTACATCATCGACGAGGCCCACATGGTCACGTCGGCGGGGTTCAACGCGCTGCTGAAGGTCGTCGAGGAGCCGCCCGAGCACCTCAAGTTCATCTTCGCCACCACCGAGCCCGAGAAGGTCATCGGGACCATCCGTTCGCGGACCCACCACTATCCGTTCCGGCTCGTCCCGCCGGGCACCCTCCGCGACTACCTCGCCGAGGTCTGCCAGAAGGAGGACATCCCCGTCGAGGACGGGGTCCTGCCCCTCGTCGTGCGGGCGGGTGCCGGGTCCGTGCGTGACTCCATGTCCGTCATGGACCAGTTGCTGGCGGGCGCGGGTGCCGACGGCGTGACCTACGCCATGGCCACCTCGCTGCTCGGGTACACGGACGGGTCGCTGCTCGACTCCGTCGTCGAGGCATTCGCCGCCGGGGACGGGGCCGCCGCCTTCGAGGTCGTCGACCGGGTGATCGAAGGGGGCAACGATCCGCGGCGGTTCGTCGCCGATCTGCTGGAGCGGCTGCGGGACCTGGTGATCCTCGCCGCCGTGCCCGACGCCGCCGAGAAGGGCCTCATCGACGCCCCGGCCGACGTACTGGAGCGGATGCAGGCCCAGGCGGGCGTCTTCGGCCCGGCCGAGCTGAGCCGCGCCGCCGACCTCGTCAATGAGGGTCTCACCGAGATGCGGGGGGCCACCTCGCCCCGGCTGCAGCTCGAACTGATCTGCGCACGGGTGCTGCTGCCCGCCGCCTACGGGGACGAGCGGTCGGTCATGGCCCGCCTGGACCGGCTGGAGCGGGGTGTCAACTTCTCCGGCGGCGGTGCGGGACCGGCCATGGGATATGCGCCTGGCCCAGAGGTGCACGGAGGGATGACCGGGGGACCGGGGCCGCAGGCGGCGGCGCCCGTGGCACCCGGCGGCGGTATGGCGGCGGCCCGGGCCGCCGTGCGGAACGGTGGGGCCGGGGGCGCCGCCGGCCCCGGTGGCGCACCGGGTCCGGGCCCGGGTGCCGGTGCGGCCGACGGTGCGGGGATGCCCGCCTCGGGGCCGCCGACCGTGCCACGGGACCCCGCGCCCATCGCTCCCGCGCCCGCGCCCGCGCCCGCGCCGCCGCAGGCCGCGGCCGCCCCCGCTTCCGCGGCTCCCGGCGCCTGGCCCACCGCTGCCCCCACCGGGGGCGGCCGACGGCCCGGCGGGTGGCCCACGGCGGCGCCCGCGGGCGGCCGGCAGTCCCCGGCCGCGTCCGCCCCGGCGACGGCCGCGCCCACCCCGCCCCCCGCCTCCGCTCCGGCCGCGGCGCCCGCGCCGGCACCGGGCGGGCTCGACCCCCGCATGCTGTGGCCGAACATCCTGGAGGCCGTGAAGAACCGCCGCCGCTTCACCTGGATCCTGCTCAGCCAGAACGCGCAGGTCGCCGGCTTCGACGGGACGACGCTGCAGCTCGGCTTCGTGAACGCGGGCGCGCGGGACAACTTCGCGAGCAGCGGCAGCGAGGACGTCCTGCGCCAGGCGCTGGCCGAGCAGTTCAACGTGCAGTGGAAGGTCGAGGCGATCGTCGACCCGTCCGGCGGCTCGGCCCCGCCGCCCGCCGCGGGCCCCGGCCTCGGCGGCGGCTTCAACGGGGGAGGCGGCTCGGGCGGCGGACCCGGCGGCCGCTACGGCGCGGGCGCACCGGCCGCTGCGCGTCCCGAGCCGCAGCAGTCCGCACCGGCCACGCGTCCGGCCGCACCCTCAGCTCCGGCGGCCCCGGCTGCCCCCGCCGCGGCGCCGCCACCCGTCCCGGAGCGGCACGTGGTCGCGCCCGAGGACGACATGCCCGAGGACGACGACCCGGATCTCGACGAGTCGGCGCTGTCGGGCCACGAACTGATCGTGCGGGAGCTGGGCGCCACGGTCGTGGAGGAGATCTCCCACGAGTAGGCACCGTCCCGGACGAGCGGCCGTCCGACGAGCGGCCGTCCCGGAGGGGCGGGCCAGGCGGGGCGGGCCACCGGCTCGGAGGGCGGCGGGCGGTCCGTTTCCTGGACGAAGCCACAAACCACCGCCCACGCCGCCTTCGGCGGCCCCCACAAGGCCACCCTTCCCCGCCCGTTAGACATCTCAGGGGGATAAGAAGTCAAGTGGGACCACGACTCTTGATCGCTACTGAGGCCGCTGATTGGCTGGCCGACATGAATGATCTCGGACTCGTCGCGTGGCCGCCTGCACCGATCAAGACCGAGAGGCTCGTGTTGCGTGAGCCCGAAGCTCGGGACCGTGCGGCGTTCATCGAGCTGCACGCCTCGTCGGAGGTACACACCTACCTTGGCGGCGCCCGTCCGCGTGACGAACTTGAGCGCGAGATGCCCGATGTCCCCGGGCGGCGGCCCGGGTGTTTCGTGGTCGATCTCGACGGGACGATGATCGGCCAGATCCTGCTCAGGAGAGCAGCGGAGCACCTTTGCCCCGCTGCCGTAGGGAAGGTCGATCTCGGCTATCTGTTCCTGCCGCAGGCGTGGGGATTCGGGTATGCCGCCGAGGCGTGCGCGGCGGCACTGGACTGGCTCGAAGACGTCCTTCCGGGTGAGCCGGTGGTGCTCGCTACCCAGACGGCCAACGTCCGTTCGATGCGCCTCGCGGCAAAGCTGGGGTTCGCCGAAGTGGAGCGGTTCCGGGCCTGGGACGCCGATCAGTGGCTTGGCCTGCGAGCCCCGGTCACGTCCTCTGATTGAGTTCGCGCTCGACAGCGTGGATCTGTCGAAGTGCCGTTGTTCTCGTTGACTCAGCCGGGCGGGTTCGCGGGTCATGCAGGCGCTGGAAGGAGTGGCGCGAAGGCGCGTTGCTCGTCGAACGGCTGCCGGGTCTGGAGGCAGTGGTGGAGCTGTCCGAGAAAGCGGTTGAGCAGGTGGCGCTGGGCGGCGTTGTGCCAGTCGCCGTGTTCGCGTCGACGTCGGTAGTGGGCGTTCGCTCCGGGTGAGGCTTGGAGGGCTGAGAAGGCCCAGAGGAAACCCGCGTGCATGAGCCGGTTGTTCTTGACGAAGCGGCGGCCGACGAAGCGTTTCTTGCCGGATGCGCGGGTGATGGGGGCGGAGCCGGCGTAGGACTTGAGTGCTCTGGCGTCGGCGAAGCGGGCCCGGTCGTCGCCGATCTCGGCGAGGACGCGGGCTGCGAGCTGGGGACCGAGGCCGGGGAAGCTGAGCAGGATCTCGCTGTCGGCGTGCTGATGGAAGGCGGCCTCGGTGGCCGTGGCGAGATCGTCCGCGGCCTGGCAGGCAGCGTCCAGCTGCTTGAGCAGCGCCAGCAGCTGCTGGCCGAAGGCGCCCTCGACGGCCGGGAGGTGGTGGGCGTACTCAGCGCGGAAGACGCTTCGCAGGCGCTCGGCTTCGGTGTCGAAGGACCGGGTGCGCCCGCTGCGTTTGAGGGCGGCCCGGATCTGGGCGACGGTGAGCTGGGCCGCCTTCGCCGGAGTCGGGGCCAGGGTCAGGATCACCCGGGCGTCTGCCCTGGTCAGGCCGCCTTCCTTGCCCTGGAAGGCGTGCAGGGCGGCGGGGTAGTACTCGCGCAGCAGCGAGCGGACCTGGTTGGCGACCTGCTGGCGGCTCCAGACAGCGTCCTGCTGGGCGCGGGCCAGCACCGCGATGGCCTGGGCGAGTTCGCTGTCTGCAGGCAGCGGCCGGTGGGCGTGCAGGTCGGTGCGCAGGATGTTCGCCAGGACCAGAGCGTCGCCGGGGTCGGACTTCTTGCGGCTGACGCCGTGCCGGTCGCGGTAGCGGGAGGCGGCGAGCGGGTTGATCGCGAAGACCTTGCGGCTGCCGGTGCGCAGGGCGGCAACGAGCAGGCCGTGGCTGGTCTCGATGGCGACGGGTATCGGGTTCTCCGGGCTGTCGCCGTGTTCGGCCAGGAGGTCCAGGAGCTTGTGATAGCCGGCCGCGTCGTCGGTGATGCGGGCTTTGGCGAGCTGGGTGCCGGTGTCGTCGATGACGGCGATGTCGTGGTGGCGCTCCGCCCAGTCGATGCCGCAGAACACGGTCAAGCTGTCCTCCTAGATCTGTTCGTTTGTGCAGGTCACGAGCACATGCGGGTCACGCGGCGCCCTAATCCCAGGACTCTTCGGTCCGCCATCTCAGTAGCCGTTCGCGACACCAGCGCACCCCAGGGGCTCGGTCTTTCTGCAGAGCTCGCGGGCTCGCGGAGTGGAACGAGAGGTCGGCCCTGGGGCGGGCTCGCGCCGTGACGATCAACGTCCGGCCGGCCGCCGCGAGTTTCGCGGCGTTCACCGAGACACCGGGCTGTGCCGCTCTTGACAGAGGCCTCGAAGGGCCCGGGGAAACGGAGGCATCAGCCCGGTGCCCGCGTCATCACCGCGAAGCACGGACGGCGGTGGGGTTCCGTGGCGGTGGTGAAGGCGCCGGACCTCGCCGCTCTAACGGGAGGCCTCTCGGGCCAGGCTGACTTCAGGCGTTGCCCGACGCCCACGTCACCGTCACGGAACCCACTGGGTGGACAGCGACGCCAGTCTCAGAGCGGGTCTCAGGGACCGTGGGGGCCGGAGGCGTTCCGCTGTCCGTCGCAAGCCGCCCGCTGGCCCCTTGCGGGGACCGGGCCGAGCTGCCTACGCCCTGGATTAGGCTGACCCCGTGAAGGTCCTCGTCATCGGCAACGGTGCCCGCGAACACGCCCTGTGCCGTTCTCTCTCCCTCGATCCCGCCGTCACCGAGCTGCACTGCGCCCCCGGCAACGCCGGCATCGCCGAGGTGGCCCGGCTGCACCAGGTCGACGCCCTCGACGGAAAGGCCGTGGCCGCGCTGGCCGGCGAGCTCGACGCCGGGCTGGTCGTCGTCGGCCCGGAGGCGCCGCTCGTCGCGGGTGTCGCCGACGCCGTGCGCGAGGCCGGCATCCCCGTCTTCGGACCGTCCGGGCAGGCCGCGCAGCTGGAGGGCTCCAAGGCCTTCGCAAAGGACGTGATGGCGGCCGCGGGCGTGCCGACGGCCCGTTCGTACGTCTGCACGAACGCCGCCGAGGTCGCTGAGGCCCTCGACGCCTTCGGCGCCCCGTACGTCGTGAAGGACGACGGCCTCGCCGCGGGCAAGGGCGTCGTCGTCACGCCCGACCTGGAGGCGGCGAAGGTGCACGCGGCCCGGTGCGAGCGCGTCGTCATCGAGGAGTTCCTCGACGGCCCCGAGGTGTCCCTGTTCGCGATCACCGACGGCGAGACGGTCCTCCCGCTCCAGCCCGCCCAGGACTTCAAGCGGGCCCTGGACGACGACGAGGGGCCCAACACCGGCGGCATGGGCGCGTACTCGCCGCTGCCGTGGGCCGACCCGAAGCTGGTCGAGGAGGTTCTGCAGACCGTTCTGCAGCCGACCGTCGACGAGATGCGCCGTCGTGGCACCCCCTTCTCCGGCCTGCTGTACGCGGGGCTGGCGATCACCTCGCGGGGCGTCCGGGTCATCGAGTTCAACGCACGCTTCGGCGACCCCGAGACCCAGGTCGTCCTCGCCCGTCTGAAGACCCCGCTGGCCGGGGTGCTGCTGGCGGCGGCGAACGGCACCCTCGCCGACCTGGAGCCCCTGCGCTGGAGCGACGACGCGGCGGTCACCGTGGTGGTCGCCTCGCAGAACTACCCGGGCACCCCGCGCACCGGCGACCCGATCACCGGGCTCGACGAGGTGGCGGCCCAGGACGCCCCGCACGCCTATGTCCTGCACGCCGGGACCAGGCGTGAGGGCGACACGGTGGTGAGCGCCGGCGGCCGCGTGCTGTCGGTCACGGCGACCGGCGCGGACCTCGCCGAGGCACGCCACCGTGCGTACGCCGCGGTGGGCCGCATCGGACTCGACGGCTCCCAGCACCGTACGGACATCGCGGCCAAGGCTGCGGCAACCGGCGCCTGATCTCCCCGCCGTGGCCGGGCGAGCGCTCGGCAGCCGGGCGCTGCGGAGCCGGGCGCTGCGGCAGCCGGGCGCTGCGGCAGCCGGGTGCGCCGCCGCGGCTCGTTGCGCGGGGGAGCGGACTCCGCGACCGGTGACCCATGCCCCGGCTCGGCGCTCCCCGCTGGGGCCGGGGCCGGGGCCGGTGTCCCGTGCCGTGGCCAGCCGGTGTCCCGTGCCGCGCTCGGTCCCTGTGCCGCCCTCGGTCCCTGCGCCGAGGCCGGGCGCTCGCGCGCTGGTCCGGCCGAGGCGATGAACCCCGTGGAGCCCGAAGCCGTCTCCGGGATCGGGGCCCTCGGCCTGCGCCGGGGGACCGACGCGACCCTGGGCCTGATCCATGCCCTGCGTCATCCACCTTTCCCCAAAGCCATTCCATCGAGTGAGCAGTGACCCATCCGGCTGACGAGGGCCGGGGCCCCAACTAGGGTGCGGCGCAAGCGTTCCGGCACTTGGCCCACCGGCATTGCGATGTCAGTGACGGGTGCCACAGTGGGGGAGTGAGCAACGCACGGGCATCCACCGGCGACCTCTGTGACGGAGACCGTCACGGGGTGCGTCGCGTGGATCAGAGGCGGGACAGAGGGGGTGACGTCCGATCGTGACCGGTATGGCCGTGGAAGCGGGCGCGCAGGCCGCGCGTTCCCGGGCTCTCGCCGTGCTGCGGATCCGCAGCAGGGCGCTGGCCGTAGCCCTGCTGCCCGCCGCCGTCGCCGTCGTGCTGCTCGCGGGGGGTGCCACCGGCCACATCAGCGGTGGACGGTGGGGGATCGCGCGCTGGGTCATGACCGGCGTCGCCGCGGTCGTCCTGCTCTCCGCCGCAGGCATCGCCCTCGTCGTCACCCGGGCACGACCGGCCCTGAGCCCCACGGTCCCGATCAGCGAGGCCGCGGCCCCCGATCTGTACCGGATGGTCCGTGACCTGGCCGACCGCCTCGACGTACCCGCCCCGTCGGCGATAGCGCTCACGCCGGACTGCGACAGCTGGCTGGAGGACCGCACCCACCCCGCCCACGGTCCGCCACCGCCCGAATCCGGCGACGGCACATCGGGGCCGCGGGGGATACGCGGCCTGCCGACCGCCCGGCACCATCGCGCCCCCGCCGCGCCCGTGCTCGTCATCGGCTCGCCGTTCCTGTGGTGGATGCGGGTGGGCGAACTGCGTGCGGTCCTCGCCCCCGTCGTCGCGGGTACGGGACCGTCGGCGCATCCGGACATAGCGGCGGCGCGCCGTTTCATACGAGGGCTGGACGCCGCTGTGGCGGTGACGTCCGCGCCCGCGCGCGGCCCCGTGACCCGTACGGTGCTCGCCGGGGCCGGTTGCGTGGCGCGCCTGCTGCTGCGGAGCTGCCGGGGACACGCGGCGGAGATGGAACGGGGGGTGGCGGCCGCCGCGGCCGAGCGCGCACAGGCCGTGGACTACGGACTGCGGATCGTCGCCCAGGAGCAGGTGGGCCTGGCCTATGCGGGCTGGGACCGGCTTCTGACCAGGGTCGCGCTGCCGGCCTGGCGGATGGGCCGCTGGCCCTCGCGCCTGGACGCCGGAGTGGTCGCGGCGCTCACCGAGCTGTCCCGCCGGGACCGGCTGGCCGAGGGCTTCGCCTCCCGCCTGGGGGAGCGCCCGGCCTGCGACCTGCTCGAAGAGCCCGGCGCGGTGGACGAGGCCGCGTCGCTGCTCGCGGCCCGCCTCTTCCACGGGGGCCGGGCCGAGTCCGGCCCCGACTGGGCCCCGGTGGACTGGCAGGAGTACCCGGACGAGGTCGTCGACCGGAAGTGGCGCACGGACGCGGCCCGCCTCCACCGCGTGCTCAACGCCCTGGGCGTCCGCCGCACCCGCAGCACCATCGCACCGGACGCGCACGGGGCGACGCTGGAGCGCGTGCTGGAGTACCTGACGGTCCGGGCGACCGAGGGCGAGGGGGGCGTGCGGGAGGGCGAGGCCGCTCCCGACGACGACGGCGCGGTCGCGAGCGCGCGCACGGCGGTTCTCGCCGCCGGGCTCAGCGCCGAGCTGGCCCGGGAGGAGGCGGCCGAGGGCGCGATACCGGGCAGCGACTCCGCGGGGCAGCCGCCGGGGCCGGACGGGGCGCTGTGGGACGACGCGACGCTCCCGCTGTTCCCGCTCCAGCCGCCCCGCACCGGCCGGGAGCTGCTCGTCGACCACGTCACCGCGATGGTGTGCTGCGCCGCCATGGACACGGCGGGGGCGGTGCCGGGGCTCGACTGGCTGGACGGCCCGTCCCTCCTGGTCAGGGGCGAACGCGCGACCGATCTGGCGCCCCAGGTTCTCTCGCTCGTCGAGGAGGGCGACCCGGACCCGCTGCGCAACTGGCTCCTCCACCTGGGCATACGCCCCGACAAGCCGGTCCGGCTGGTATGACACCGACCGCCCCCGCCGGCGGCAGCGACACCCCACACGGGCCCCTCCGCCCCTCCGCGGCACCGCCCCTCCGCGGCACCGCGGCGTCGCCCAGGCCGCGCCTTCCGGCCCAGGCCGGCCCCTGCGCAGGCTAGGGACCGGCCCCTCCGCCGCCCAGGGACGGCCCTCCGCCCAGGACGGCGCCCCCACCAGGCGGGCCACCCCGCCTCCGTCCGGCGACGGCACGTCCGCCGCCGCAGGTCCCACCACCGCACCCGCCGCGTCGCACGCCCGCGCCCGCACGCCCGCGCCCGCACCACCGCCCGCGCCCGCAAGCCCCTTCCAAGTCCGCCGGCCCCGCCGATCCCCCCACCCGATCCCGCGCCGATCCCGCGCCGATCCCGCGCCGATCCCGCGCCGATCCCCGTCGACCCCGGATCAGGGCCCATCGGCAGCCGTTTCCCGCCTCAACCCCCCTCACCTGCGACGAAACCCCGCATCACGCCACCGCAACCCCGACTCCTGGCCGGAGGATCCCACTCCGTTCACGTCAATTCGCGACGAACGGTGACGGAGTGGGTGCGTAATGTGATGTGCTGGGACCGATCGCGCACGAGGCGAGGCACGCGAGCACACGACGGACGTCGGTACCGCTCACGGGGGATGAGGGAGGGGACATCATGGGGTCGGAGCACATCCGCCGCTGGGAGTCGGGCGCTCTCGCGCACGCCGTGTCGGACCCCTTCGGCCTGGGCCCGGTGCCCTGGCTCCGGGGAAGCGAGACGTACTTCGACGACACGGGCCACGTGGTCCCCTGGTACGTGGACCCGGCCCCGCCCCACGTCCCGGCCCAGGGTTCCGTCGGGGCGCGCATCCCGGCACCCCGCAGCAGCGGTCCGCGCTCCGCGGACGACGTCCACCGCCAGATCAAGGGCTTCACCTCCACCGGCGCGGTCGCCCCCGGGGAGGCCATCGACTTCCGGATCACGGTCGACCCGCCCCAGGAGTTCGCCGTCGACATCTACCGGATCGGGCACTACGGCGGCGACGGAGCAGCCAAGATCACCACCAGCCCCCGTCTCTCCGGCATCGTGCAGCCGCCGGCGCTCACCGCGGACCGGACGGTGTCCTGCCACCACTGGTGGCTCTCCTGGCGGCTGCAGATCCCGTCGTACTGGAACGTCGGCGCGTACGTCGCCGTCCTCACCACCGCCGACGGCTACCGCTCCCACGTGCCCTTCACGGTGCGCGACAGCCGCCCGGCGGACCTGCTCCTGCTGCTCCCGGACGTCACATGGCAGGCGTACAACCTGTACCCGGAGGACGGCCGTACCGGCGCCAGCCTGTACCACGCCTGGGACGAGCACGGCCGGCTGCTCGGCGAGGCCGACGCGGCCACCACGGTCTCCTTCGACCGCCCGTACGCCGGCGCGGGACTGCCCCTGCACGTCGGTCACGCCTACGACGTCATCCGCTGGGCCGAGCGCTACGGCTACGACCTCGCCTACGCCGACGCGCGCGATCTGCACGCCGGCCGCGTCGACCCCACCCGCTACCGCGGCCTCGTCTTCCCGGGCCACGACGAGTACTGGTCGAGCGCGATGCGCCGCACCGTGGAACGCGCACGTGACCACGGCACCTCGCTCGTCTTCCTCTCCGCCAACACCATGTACTGGCAGGTGGAGCTGGGCCCGTCGCCGTCCGGCGTCCCCGACCGGCTGCTCACCTGCCGCAAGCGCCGGGGCCCCGGCAAGCCCGTGCTGTGGCGGGAGATCGACCGTCCCGAGCAGGAGCTGGTGGGCATCCAGTACGCGGGCCGGGTTCCCGAGCCCCACCCCCTGGTCGTCCGCAACGCCGACCACTGGCTGTGGGAGTCGGCGGGCGCCCACGAGGGCGACGAACTGGAGGGGATGGTCGCCGGAGAGGCGGATCGTTACTTCCCGCGTGCGCCGCTGCCCGATCACCGGGGCCGCATCCTGCTCGCCCACTCCCCCTACCGGGACGGCGAGGGCGTCCTGCGCCACCAGGAGACCTCCCTCTACCGCGCCCCGTCCGGCGCGCTGGTCTTCGCGGCCGGAACGTTCGCCTGGTCCCCCGCGCTGGACCGCCCCGGCCACGTGGACGCCCGTGTCCAGCAGGCGACCGCGAACCTTCTGGACCGCATCTGCAAACGGGACTGAATCCCCGCCCGTACCGCCCCCCTGGATGGGCTCTCCGCCCGTATACGGGAGAATCGAGTCAACAGGAGAGAACGGCGGGGAGGAACCGTGTCCGGATTCGTCGAAAAGCCCGAGCCCGTCCAGGTGCCGGGTCTGGTGCATCTGCACACCGGAAAGGTGCGCGAGCTGTACCAGAACGAGGCGGGCGACCTCGTCATGGTCGCCAGTGACCGCACGTCGGCGTTCGACTGGGTGCTGCCGACCGAGATCCCGGACAAGGGCCGGATCCTCACCCAGCTCTCGCTGTGGTGGTTCGACCAGCTCTCCGACCTGGCCCCGGGCCATGTCCTGAGCACCGAGCTCCCGTCCGGCGCCCCCGCCGGCTGGGCGGGCCGCACCCTGGTCTGCAAGTCGCTGCGGATGGTCCCGGTGGAGTGCGTGGCCCGCGGCTACCTCACCGGCTCCGGCCTCGCCGAGTACAAGGAGTCCCGTACCGTCTGCGGCCTCGCCCTGCCCGAGGGCCTGGTCGACGGGTCGGAGCTGCCCGCGCCGATCTTCACCCCCGCCACCAAGGCCGCGGTCGGGGAGCACGACGAGAACGTCTCCTACGAGGAGGTCGCCCGCCAGGTCGGCCCCGAGACCGCCGCCCAGCTGCGGCAGACCACCCTCGCCGTCTACGGCCGTGCCCGCGACATCGCCCGCGACCGCGGGATCATCCTCGCGGACACCAAGTTCGAGTTCGGCTACGACGGCGACACCCTCGTCCTCGCCGACGAGGTCCTCACCCCCGACTCCTCGCGCTTCTGGCCGGCCGACCGGTGGCAGCCGGGCCGCCCGCAGCCGTCGTTCGACAAGCAGTTCGTACGGGACTGGCTCACCTCCCCCGCCTCCGGCTGGGACCGCACCAGCGAGCAGCCCCCGCCGCCGCTGCCGCAGGAGATCGTGGAGGCGACCCGGGCGAAGTACGTGGAGGCGTACGAGCGCCTGACCGGCCTCCGCTGGTCGTAGCCGGCCCCACCCGGCGCCCCGGACACCGCACACGAGGAAGCCCCCCGGCCTGGGCCGGGGGGCTTCTTGTCACGAGCGGACGACGAGGCTCGAACTCGCGACCTCAACCTTGGCAAGGTTGCGCTCTACCAACTGAGCTACGTCCGCACTGCGCGCTGCGCGACAGCAACTATACCCAACCTCGCTCACCCGCGGGACGCACCGCCGCACGACGGTTCGCCGACCCGTGCCCCGGGGCGGCAGGCGGGAGGCCGCCGCGTACGGTCCCGCGCGGTCACGCGGTCCGCTCGGCGAGCCGTGCCACGGTCGCCCCGCGGACGGCGGATTCGCCTGCCGCGGCCTTCCACACGGCCGCCCGGGATGCCTCGGACGCGGAGAGCGGCGGCGGTCAACTCGGGTGCTCCGCGGCGGTTTCCGCCCGTACCGCACGGAGGATCTCCGCGACCCGCTGCGGCACGGACGCACTGCGGGACGAAGCCGCGCACACCCGCCGTCCGCGCCCGGCTCCGGACGCGCCGGCCGCCCGTGCCGGTGACGATGGGAGCCCGCTTCCCCGGCAGTTCGGTGCGCGGCGGTGTGGTCACCGTCACACCAGCGGTCCGGCGGTCGGCAGATGAGGATTCGGCGCCGCCGCGGCGGCGCGACGGCGCGCCGCCACGTGCGCCCGCAACGGCGTGGCATCGGCGCCGCGTTAAGGGCAGGCACATACGAGAAGGGCCCCGGTCGACTGACCGGGGCCCTTGCTCCCTGGAGCGGACGACGAGGCTCGAACTCGCGACCTCAACCTTGGCAAGGTTGCGCTCTACCAACTGAGCTACGTCCGCACGGCTCCCGACCGGCTTTCACCGATCGGTGCGGGCACCAGCCTACCTGATCCTCCCCCAGGCTCTCGACAAGCCTGAGCAGGGGGCTCTCATGAGTGGTCGGACCGATGCCGTAGAGCGGGTGACAGGGATTGCACACTGCGCCTCCCCCTTGGAAAGGGGGTGTTCTACTACTGAACTACACCCGCGCGACTCCCGGGGTCTCGGCCTTCCGGCCTCGCCCCTCGGCGTGCTCCAGACTCTAGCTGATCACCAGGGGGGCTCCGCAAGTCGGTTGTGAGCGGGGCCCGGTGGGGTACTCGGGGCCCGACGGAGCCGGTCGCCGGGCCCGGGCCCGGCGACCGGCTCCGTCGGCCGCCGCACGGCTCAGTGCGCCTGCGCGAACGCCTCGTACACCTTCTTCGGGATACGGCCCCGCGGCGGCACGTCCATCTGGTGGGAGCGTGCCCAGGCGCGGACCGCGGCCGGGTCGGGGGTCAGTGCCGTGTGCGTGTAGGTCTTCCCGGACTTGGCCTTCTTGCGGCCGGCCTCGACGTAGGGCGCCAGCGCCTTACGCAGTTTCTTGGCATTGGCTTGATTCAGGTCGATCTCGTACGACTTGCCGTCCAGTCCGAAGACGATCGTTTCCGCCGCTTCTGAGCCGTCGATGTCGTCAAAGAGAGTGACCACGACACGCTGCGCCACGAATATCGGTCCCTTCGTGCGGCACCTCCGTGATCACACCATGACGTGCACAGACGTCCGGGGTATGTCGAGGAGATGTCGACTGTCCGGCAGTAATTGAGCAAAGTATCGGCTATTGCCTTTTCCTTTGTACAGTGCTCGGCATTGCATTGGGAAGCCCGGTTGAATACTTCCGCGTGTCCGGGTGCAATGACCGTCCGTCGCTGTTCTGCGATTTTTCCGAGGATTTTCCGTGCGGGCGCCCGCGCCGATGCCGGATCGTGATGGCGGTCACGTAGGATGCTACGAATCTACGCGAGTAGAAATTCTGGGCGGGTAGTCTGAAGGAACCTGCTCAGCACCACACACCGGGAGTGCCAGTGGCACGCGTCGTAGTCGACGTCATGCTCAAGCCGGAGATCCTCGACCCCCAGGGCCAGGCGGTGCAGCGCGCACTGCCGCGGCTGGGTTTCGAAGGCATCTCCGACGTACGTCAGGGAAAGCGATTCGAACTCGAGGTGGACGGGCCCGTCGACGACGCCGCGCTCGCCCGCATCCATGATCTTGCGGAATCCTTCCTCGCCAACACCGTGATCGAGGACTTCACCGTCAAGGTGGAGGAAGTCGCGGAGGCCGCAAAGTGACCGCTCGTATTGGCGTCGTCACTTTCCCCGGCAGCCTGGACGACCGGGACACGCAGCGCGCGATCCGTGTCGCCGGCGCCGAACCCGTCGTGCTCTGGCACAAGGACAAGGACCTCAAGCAGGTCGACGCCGTGGTGCTGCCGGGCGGTTTCTCCTACGGCGACTATCTGCGCGCCGGCGCCATCTCGCGCTTCTCGCCGGTGATGGAGACCGTCATCGAGCAGGCGAAGGCCGGCCTCCCCGTTCTCGGCATCTGCAACGGCTTCCAGATCCTCACCGAGGCCCACCTCCTCCCGGGCGGGATGCTCGGCAACAATCACCTCCACTTCATCTGCCGCGACCAGAAGCTGCGGGTGGAGAACGCGGAGACCACGTGGACCGCCGACTACACGGCCGGCCAGGAGATCCACATTCCGCTGAAGAACATGGACGGCCGGTACGTCGCCGACGAGTACACGCTCGACAAGCTGGAGGCCGAGGGCCGGGTCGCCTTCCGCTACGTCGACTTCAACCCCAACGGCTCGCTCCGCGACATCGCCGGCATCACCAACGAGGCCGGCAACGTCGTGGGCCTCATGCCGCACCCCGAGCACGCCGTCGAGCCGCTGATCGGCACCGGCCGCACAGACGGCCTCCCGTTCTTCACCTCGATCCTCAAGAAGCTGGTCAACGCATGAGCCGGACGCCTCTGGACACGGTCGAGCACGCGGCCGCGACCCCCGACGTCGAGCTGCCCTGGGCCGAACTCGGCCTGAAGAAGGACGAGTACGAGCGGATCGTCGAGATCCTGGGCCGCCGCCCCACCGGCGCCGAGCTGGCCATGTACTCGGTCATGTGGTCCGAGCACTGCTCGTACAAGTCCTCCAAGGTCCACCTCCGCCAGTTCGGCGAGAAGGCACCCCAGAACGACGCCCTGCTCGTCGGCATCGGGGAGAACGCCGGTGTCGTGGACGTCGGCCAGGGCTACGCCGTGACCTTCAAGGTCGAGTCGCACAACCACCCGTCGTACGTGGAGCCCTACCAGGGCGCCGCGACCGGCGTCGGTGGCATCGTGCGCGACATCATCGCGATGGGCGCCCGCCCGGTCGCCGTCGTGGACCCGCTGCGCTTCGGCGCCGCCGACCACCCCGACACCAAGCGCGTCCTGCCGGGTGTCGTCGCGGGCATCGGCGGCTACGGCAACTGCCTGGGCCTGCCCAACATCGGCGGCGAGGTCGTCTTCGACGCCTGCTACCAGGGCAACCCGCTGGTCAACGCCGGCTGCGTCGGTGTGATGCGGCACGAGGACATCCACCTGGCGAAGGCGTCCGGCGCGGGCAACAAGGTCGTCCTGTACGGCGCCCGCACGGGCGGCGACGGCATCGGCGGTGCCTCGATCCTCGCCTCCGAGACCTTCGACGACGCGAAGCCGTCCAAGCGCCCCGCCGTCCAGGTCGGCGACCCCTTCCAGGAGAAGCTCCTCATCGAGTGCACCCTGGAGGCGTTCAGGGAGAAGCTGGTCGTCGGCATCCAGGACCTGGGTGCGGCCGGTCTGTCGTGTGCCACCTCCGAGCTGGCCTCCAACGGCTCCGGCGGTATGCGCGTGACCCTGGACGACGTGCCCCTGCGCGACTCGACGCTCTCGCCGGAGGAGATCCTCATGAGCGAGTCGCAGGAAAGGATGTGCGCGGTCGTCGAACCGGAGAAGGTCGACCGGTTCCTGGAGATCTGCGAGAAGTGGGACGTCATCGCCACCGTGATCGGCGAGGTGACGGACGGGGACCGGCTGGAGATCTTCTGGCACGGCGGGAAGATCGTCGACGTCGACCCGCGGACGGTGGCACACGAGGGCCCGGTGTACGAGCGCCCGTACGCCCGTCCGGAGTGGCAGGACGCCCTGCAGGCGGACGACGCGAACGAGCTGCCGCGCCCGGCCACCGGCGAGGAGCTGCGCGAGCAGGTCCTGAAACTGGTCGGCTCCCCCAACCAGGCGTCCAAGCACTGGATCACCTCCCAGTACGACCGGTTCGTACAGGGCAACACGGTCCTCGCCCAGCCCGAGGACTCCGGGATGATCCGCATCGACGAGGAGTCGGGGCTCGGCGTCGCGCTGGCGACCGACGGCAACGGCCGGTACGCGAAGCTCGACCCGTACGCGGGCGCGCAGCTCGCGCTCGCCGAGGCGTACCGCAATGTGGCGACCACGGGGGCCAGGCCGCTCGCCGTGTCCGACTGCCTGAACTTCGGCTCGCCCGAGGACCCGGCCGTGATGTGGCAGTTCGCGGAGGCCGTGCGCGGGCTCGCGGACGGCTGCCTGCAGCTGGGCACCCCGGTGACCGGCGGCAACGTCTCCCTCTACAACCAGACCGGTGAGGCGGCCATCCACCCCACGCCCGTGGTGGCGGTGCTGGGCGTCATCGACGACGTCGCCCGCCGTACGCCCGTCGCCTTCCAGGAGGAGGGCCAGCTGCTCTACCTCCTCGGCGACACGCGTGAGGAGTTCGGCGGTTCGGCCTGGTCGCAGGTGATCCACGACCACCTCGGCGGTCTGCCGCCGAAGGTGGACCTGGAGCGCGAGCGGCTGCTGGCCGAGATCCTCATCTCGGCCTCCCGTGACGGGATGATCGACTCGGCGCACGACCTGTCCGACGGCGGTCTGGTCCAGGCCGTGGTGGAGTCGGCGCTGCTCGGCGGCAAGGGCGCGCGGCTGGTCGTGCCGGACGGGCTCGACGCCTTCACCTTCCTCTTCTCCGAGTCGGCCGGCCGCGCGATCGTGGCCGTGCCGCGCTCCGAGGAGGTCCGCTTCAACGACATGTGCGGTGCGCGGGGCCTGCCCGCCACCCGCATCGGTGTCGTGGACGGTGCCACGGTCGAGGTGCAGGGCGAGTTCGAGCTGTCCCTGGAGGAGCTGCGCGAGGCGCACGAGGGGACCATCCCGGCGCTGCTCGCGTAACCGCACCGCAAGCGGTGGCGGACACGTCGGTCAAGGCCCCGCCCGGTTCGCCGGGCGGGGCCTTCGTCCGGCGGGCACGGCGTCCGGCGGGCACACGTCCGGCGGCCCTGGCGCCGGCGCCTGTTCGGAAACGGCCCGAACCGCCGCGCCCTGACGGCATAGGCTCGTCCCATGCCCCCGGCGAAGAAGCGCGCACGCACCTATGACTCCGCCATGATCCGTTCCGCGGTCCTCACCCAGTTCGGGAACGTGCGGAAGGCGGTGGGCACCCTCACCCCCGAGCAGTTCGCGCGTCCCACGCGGCTCGGGGAGTGGACCGTGCGGGAGCTGGCCGCGCACATGACCATGGCCGTGGAGACCGTCAGCCGCAACCTCGACCGGGAGGAGCCGCCGAAGCCGCAGCTCGCTCTCCTGGAGTGGCCCTTCGCCACCGCCGTCCGCGCCGCCGACATCGCCGAGGGCACGCGCGGGCTCGCGGCGGACAACCCGGACCTCGGCGCCCTGTACGCCCGCACCGAGGAGCGGCTCGGCGAGCGCCTGGCCGCCGCTTCGGGGACCCGGGTGGTCGCCGCCCGCACCGGTGCCATGACCCTCGCCGACTACCTGGTCACCCGCACCGTCGAACTCGTCGTCCACACCGACGACCTGAACGCCGCCGTCCCGGGGCTCGACATCCCGTACGACCGCCAGGCCCTCGCCGCCTGCACCCGGCTGCTCGCCGACGCGCTCGCCGTGAAGGCGCCCGGTGCCTCGACGGAGGTCCGCATCCCGCCGTACGCGGTCGTGCAGTGCGTCGAGGGCCCCCGCCACACCCGGGGCACCCCGCCGAACGTCGTCGAGACCGACCCGCTGACCTGGATCCGGCTGGCGACCGGCCGCACGGACTGGCACTCCGCCCTCGCCGACGCCAAGGTCGCGGCGAGCGGCGAACGAGCCGACCTCAGCGGACTGCTGCCCCTCATGGCGTGACCGCCGCCCCTCATGGCGTGACGGCCGGGGCTCTCCCCGGCTGACCGCGCAGCAGACCTGAGATCGGCGTGCCGTCCCACGAGTGGGACGGCACGCTGTCGAAGGGCCTCGTCACGGCCTCCGGACGCGGGACGGACATGCCGATCGTCGTCCCCGGGCGGCAGCTCGGCGTCCGCCTCCCGGTGCGACCGGCCCGGCCCCGACGGCCGCGGCGCCAGGCGTGACCCGCCGGGCGGCACCCGGCGCGACCCGCCGGGCGGCACCCGGCCCGGGAACCGCACGGAACCGCCCCGTACCCCCACCCGTCCCACCTCCATGGACAAGCACCGACTGACCCTCACCGTCCTGACGCTCCTCCCGCTCGCCGTGGCCTGCGGAACGCAGACGGGCCCCGGTGGCGGCAGCGGCTCCGCCGGCCCGGCCCCGGGCACGTCGGCCGTCACGGGCGTCCACTGGCGCGTCGACAGCCTCACCAGCGGCGGCGCCACCAAGGCCGCCCCCGACGGCGCCTACCTCCAGATCGACGACCAAGGGCAGGCCCACGGCAACTACGGCTGCAACAGCTTCGGCGCCTCCGCCACGGTCCGGGGCGACCGCATCGACTTCGGCCCCGCGCAGTCCACCGAGATGGCGTGCGAGAAGGCCCCGATGGCGTTCGAGGCGGCCTTCTCCCGCGCACTCGCCGGACGTTCCCTCACCGCGGCCGTCGACCGGGACCGGCTGACGCTCACCACCGAGGACGGCGACCGGGTGCGCCTCACCAAGGAGGGCGACGCGCCGCTGTACGGCACGCGCTGGCAGGTGACGTCGCTGGTCGACGGCGGCGTCGCCTCCTCGCTGCCCGCTGCGGCGACAGGCAAGGCGTGGTTCGTCCTCGACGCGAAGGCCGGCACGGCGTCCGGCAGCCTGGGCTGCAACCGGTTCACGGCGAAGGCGACGGTACGCGACGGTCATCTCACCCTGGGCGCTCCCCGTACCACCCGCAGGATGTGCGACGGCTCACTCATGGACACCGAGAAGTCGCTGGGCACGCTCTTCGACGGGACCCTCGCCTACCGGATCGAGCATCGCGGCATCTCGCTGACCAGCGAAAACGGCAAGGGAGTCAGCGCGGTCGCGGAGCAGTGACCCCGGACGGCCGCCCATCAGGGGTGCCGTACGAGCCGGTTGACCGGATTCGGACCAGTGCGCGATCTCGCCTACACTCGGTGGCGTGCCACGTGGTGACGGTCGACTCAATCACGATCTGCTCCCCGGCGAGAAAGGCCCCCAGGACGCGTGTGGCGTCTTCGGTGTCTGGGCTCCGGGTGAAGAGGTCGCAAAGCTCACGTACTTCGGGCTGTACGCCCTCCAGCATCGGGGCCAGGAATCCGCGGGTATCGCGGTCAGCAACGGCTCCCAGATCCTCGTCTTCAAGGACATGGGCCTGGTCTCGCAGGTCTTCGACGAGACCTCGCTCGGCTCCCTCCAGGGTCACATCGCGGTCGGCCACGCCCGCTACTCGACCACCGGGGCCTCCGTCTGGGAGAACGCCCAGCCGACGTTCCGCGCCACCGCGCACGGCTCCATAGCGCTCGGCCACAACGGCAACCTCGTCAACACGGCGCAGCTCGCCGAGACGGTCGCCGACCTCCCCAAGGAGAACGGCCGCGCCCCACAGGTGGCCGCCACCAACGACACCGACCTCATCACCGCCCTCCTCGCCGGCCAGCACGACGAGGACGGCAGGCCGCTGACCGTCGAGGAGGCGGCCGTCACGGTGCTGCCGCAGGTCAGGGGCGCCTTCTCGCTCGTCTTCATGGACGAGGGCACGCTCTATGCCGCCCGCGACCCGCAGGGCATCCGCCCGCTGGTCCTCGGGCGCCTGGAGCGCGGCTGGGTCGTCGCCTCCGAGACCGCCGCCCTCGACATCACCAGCGCCAGCTTCGTGCGCGAGATCGAGCCGGGCGAGTTCATCGCCATAGACGAGAACGGCCTGCGGACATCCCGGTTCGCGGAAGCGAAGCCGCGCGGCTGTGTCTTCGAGTATGTGTACCTGGCCCGCCCCGACACCGACATCGCCGGGCGGAACGTCTACCTCTCGCGGGTGGAGATGGGCCGCCGCCTCGCCAAGGAGGCGCCCGTCGACGCCGACCTGGTCATACCGACGCCCGAGTCCGGCACGCCCGCCGCGATCGGCTACGCGGAGGCCTCCGGCATCCCGTTCGGCGCCGGCCTGGTGAAGAACGCGTACGTCGGCCGCACGTTCATCCAGCCCTCGCAGACCATCCGCCAGCTCGGCATCCGCCTGAAGCTGAACCCGCTGAAGGAAGTCATCAAGGGCAAGCGCCTGGTCGTCGTGGACGACTCCATCGTCCGCGGCAACACGCAGCGGGCCCTGGTGCGGATGCTGCGCGAGGCGGGTGCCGCGGAGGTCCACATCCGGATCTCCTCCCCGCCGGTGAAGTGGCCCTGCTTCTTCGGCATCGACTTCGCCACCCGCGCCGAGCTGATCGCCAACGGCATGAGCATCGAGGAGATCGGCACCTCGCTGGGCGCCGACTCCCTGGCGTACATCTCCACCGACGGCATGATCGAGGCGACCACCATCGCCAAGCCCGACCTGTGCCGCGCCTGTTTCGACGGCGAGTACCCGATGGAACTGCCCGATCCGGAGCTGCTGGGCAAGCAGCTGCTGGAGACCGAGCTCGCGGCCGGTCCGGCCGCCACGGCCGCGACCGACGCGATCCGCCGCCCGTAGACGGCCCGTAAGACCTGCCGTACGACACGAAAGTTTTCAGCCATGCCTGAGACCACAGGTGCCAGCTACGCAGCCGCGGGCGTCGACATCGAAGCGGGCGACCGCGCCGTCGAGCTGATGAAGGAGTGGGTGAAGAAGACGCAGCGCCCCGAGGTCCTCGGCGGCCTCGGCGGCTTCGCCGGCCTCTTCGACGCCTCCGCCCTGAAGCGCTTCGAGCGTCCGCTGCTCGCCTCCGCCACCGACGGCGTGGGCACGAAGGTCGACATCGCACGCCGGATGGGCGTCTACGACACCATCGGCCACGACCTGGTGGCCATGGTCATGGACGACATCGTGGTGTGCGGCGCCGAGCCGCTGTTCATGACCGACTACATCAGCGTCGGCAAGGTCCGCCCGGAGCGCGTCGCCGCGATGGTGAAGGGCATCGCCGAGGGCTGTGTGCTGGCCGGCTGCGCCCTGGTGGGCGGTGAGACGGCCGAACACCCGGGCCTCCTCGGTCCGGACGACTTCGACGTCGCCGGGGCCGGTACGGGCGTCGTGGAGGCCGACCGGCTGCTCGGCGCGGAACGCATCCGCGAGGGTGACGCGGTGATCGCCATGGCGGCCTCCGGACTTCACTCGAACGGGTACTCCCTCGTCCGGCATGTCCTCCTCGACCGGGCGAAGCTCGATCTCGGCCGGCACATCGAGGATTTCGGCCGCACCCTCGGCGAGGAGCTGCTGGAGCCCACGAAGATCTACTCCCTGGACTGCCTGGCCCTGATCCGCACCGCCGAGGTGCATGCGTTCAGCCACATCACGGGCGGCGGACTCGCGGCCAACCTGGCCCGGGTGGTCCCGGACGACCTGCACGCGGTCGTCGACCGCTCCACCTGGACCCCCGCACCGGTGTTCGAGCTCGTCGGGAGGACCGGCGATGTCGAGCGGCTGGAGCTGGAGAAGACCCTGAACATGGGCGTCGGCATGATCGCCGTCGTGCCCGACGGATCGGCGGAGGTCGCGCTGGCCGCCCTCGCCGACCGCGGAGTCCATGCCTGGGTCGCGGGCGAGATCACCGCCCGGGGCGACCACGGTACGGGTGCGGCACTGGTCGGTGACTACGCGAGCTGAGCCCTCGCGGACAGCACAGAAGCCGGTCCGTGGCCGGGGCCACGGACCGGGTGAAAGCTCAGCGCAAGGTCAAGCGCCGCGACGGTGCTGCGAGGACTGGTCGTCCTCGTCCTCCTCGTCGTCCTCGTAGAGGTCGGCGTACCGTGCGTACAGGTCGTCGTCCTGCTCATCGTCCTCGAACCGGTCGCCGTTCGGCGACGTGTTCGACGTCGATGCGCCCAGCTCCTCGGCCAGGCGTGAGAGGTCCGTCCCACCGCTGTTGTACTTCAGCTGGCGGGCGACCTTCGTCTGCTTGGCCTTGGCCCGGCCGCGCCCCATGGCTCGACCCCCTCAACGACGGGGCTCAACGGCCCCAGAGTCTGACACGCGTTCATGATCCGGAACGGACTCTCCGTGGAGAGGCCGGTCCGTAGGGCTTCCACGGTACCTGAGCCCGCGCCCATACGGTACGTCGCCCGCAGGACGGGCGTGTGCCCAGGACCGGCGAGGCGCCCTGTCCTCGCTGGTCACGGCCGATTTTAACCACTTATTGGCGGACGACCCGCCGATAAGAGTGAGAGTTCTCTCTAACTGCCCATCGGCGGGTACCGGTCAAACCCGGGGGGCCGGGCCGGGAGGATCAGCGTCCGCGTGCCTCCGCCATCCGCTGTTCGGCGATCCGGTCGGCCGCGGCGGCCGGCGGAATACCGTCCTCCTTCGCACGTGCGAATATGGCCAGCGTGGTGTCGAAGATCTTCGCCGCCTTCGCCTTGCAGCGCTCGAAGTCGAAGCCGTGCAGCTCGTCGGCGACCTGGATGACGCCGCCCGCGTTGACGACGTAGTCCGGCGCGTACAGGATCCCGCGGTCGGCGAGGTCCTTCTCCACGCCCGGGTGCGCGAGCTGGTTGTTGGCCGCGCCGCACACGACCGAGGCCGTCAGCACCGGTACGGAGTCGTCGTTCAGCGCCCCGCCCAGCGCGCACGGGGCGTAGATGTCCAGCGCCCCGAGGGGATGGCCGCCCCGGATCAGGGCGTCGGTGTCGGCGGCCACGGCGACCTCGGGGTGCGCGTCGGTGACCCGGCGCACGGCGTCCGGCCGCACATCCGTGATCACGACCCGGGCACCGTCCTCCAGCAGGTGCTCGACCAGGTAGTGCCCGACCTTGCCGACGCCCGCGACGCCGACCGTGCGGCCGCGCAGGGTCGGGTCGCCCCACAGGTGCTGGGCCGAGGCCCGCATGCCCTGGAAGACGCCGAACGCGGTCAGGACGGAGGAGTCGCCCGCGCCGCCGTTCTCCGGCGAACGGCCGGTGGTCCAGGGGCACACCCGCGCCACGACGTCCATGTCGGCCACATAGGTGCCGACGTCGCACGCGGTGACGTAGCGCCCGCCCAGCGAGGCCACGCAGCGGCCGTACGCCAGCAGCAGCTCCTCGGTCTTGATCCGCTCGGGGTCACCGATGATCACGGCCTTGCCGCCGCCGTGGTCGAGCCCGGCCATGGCGTTCTTGTACGACATCCCGCGCGCGAGGTTCAGCGCGTCGGCGACGGCCGCCTCCTCGGTCGCGTACGGGTAGAAGCGCGTACCGCCGAGGGCGGGGCCCAGGGCGGTGGAGTGGATCGCGATGACGGCCTTGAGGCCACTGGCCCGGTCCTGGCAGAGCACGACCTGCTCATGACCTCCCTGATCCGAGCGGAACAGGGTGTGCAGGACGCCGTCGGTTACGTCGGTCACTGTGGTGACTCCCGGTGGTGTAGCGGCGATTGACGGGCGGGTCCCGTGCGGGTGGCGGGTCCCGTGGGCATGAGCGTAGAGCGTGAGCGCGCCGGCCGGCCGCGCAGTGCCCGGGAACACCCTCCCTCGGAGTACGCCGGGGCGGGTTCGTGGGACGATTTGCAGTGGTTTTCCACCCCGCCCGGGCCCTGCTCGGACGGGTTTCGGGTCCGGTCCGATGGGGAGGGAGCAGGCGTGCCCAAGGTGTCCTCGGTGATCGTCCCGTACGCGTCCTACTTGCGCGTGTACGAGCCGCTGGCCGCCTTCCCCGAGCCGGAACGCGACCACTGGGCGCGCTACGCCCGGCGCCCCGACCGCCCCTCGTACCAGGACGAACTGCGCCGGTCCCTGGCGGACTTGCTGCCCACCCCGCCGGTCCCGGTGCCGGTGCACGAGAGCAGCGACGCCTTCGTGACCGAGGTCGACGCGGTGCTGTACGTCTGCCCCTGGCGCACCCGGCTGCGCGGCTGGCAGGCGCTGGGGGAGCTCGCGGAGGAACTGCCGGCGCCGGTCCTGGACGCGGTGCTGCCGCCCGTCGTGCGCCGCCAGGCCGCCCAGGACTACGAGCGCTGGCTCGCCGGCAACCCGGATGCCCGCCCGTGGATCCGCACCGCGACCTGGCAGGTGCCGCTGAACTGGTTCGTGCTGGTCGCGGACGCCGAACGGCGCTATGACAAGGGCTCCGGCGAGGTTCCCCCGATGCTGAGCTACCGCACACCCATGGTGCAGGCGCGGCGCCGCACCGCGCGAGCGCTGCGGACGCTGCGGGAGACGATCGACGAGGGGCCGCTCATCGACGGCCTGGTGGACGTGGGGCGCTGGCTGGAGGAGTTCCATCCGCGGTCGCTGGTCGAGCTGGACTACGGCGGGCTCGTCCATGTCCTGCCGGCCGCGGAGCTGGACGGGGACCATTCCGCGGCGGACGTCGCCGAGGGCATCGAGGCCCTGCGCCAGGGGGACGGGGCGGCGGCCGGGGAGGCCTACGGGCGGCTGGTGGAGCGCTGGCGGGCCGTGCGGGACCGCCGGTCGGCGAACTGAGCCCGGGGCTCGAGCGAACCAGTGCACGAATTGTGACCCGCGTGACATGGTGAAGTGACGACCCTTGGCCCATGGTTGACCTGTCACAGGTCCTACGGGGGACGTAGGGCTCGATCCGGGCTTATGCCGTCAAGCGTGACGGACGGCACTTACATGGACCTTGCGTCGTACGGCCCTCCTCGTGCCAAAATAGGACAAGGAGCCCGGTAGGTGCTCTCTCTATCCATCTATGGGTGGAGAGTCGGCATTTACCGGCTTTGGGGGGTCTGACGCCTCCTGATCGCGCTGTGACTGATCGTCACAGTGGCGTGACTGTCCGTTATGGCATGGTCCATCGGCTTCCGTCGCTGATGAACACCTGGGAGGGCAATTCCATCGGTTTGGCCGACGCGGCTGGACAGATGGTGTAGTTGTAGTGCCGAGGACAAGCCGTTCGTCCTATAACCGACTCGACTCGCGTCCGCCATTTCGGGCAACGCGGGTCAAGGTGCAGAATTTAGAGGAAAGAACCGAGAAGGTTCGGTTCTCCCGAGGAGGCCGCTCATGACCGCTCGCACCCCTGATGCCGAGCCGCTGCTGACCCCGGCTGAGGTCGCCACCATGTTCCGCGTCGACCCGAAGACGGTCACGCGGTGGGCGAAGGCCGGCAAGCTCACGTCGATCCGTACCCTCGGCGGACACCGCCGCTATCGCGAGGCCGAGGTCCGCGCCCTGCTCGCGGGTATCCCGCAGCAGCGCAGCGAGGCCTGAACAACCGCATAGCCGGGCACACCGGCAGGTTCCCCCAATCTGCCGCGACGTCCGGACAACAGCTCCATGCGACGCGGGTCCTGCCCCAACAGGATCCTCGCCCGGGCTCATCAGAGGCACGACAAGGGTGCGTCGTCGATCGCGCTGGACTCCGCCGGGTCCAGCGCGATCTTTTTTGTGCCCCGGTTCGTGCGCGGGGGCCGGTCTGTGAGCGGCCTTGTCGGAGTCTGGGGAGGGGTGTCGGATCTCCTGTGCGCGACTTCGGACCAGAGGTGCAATTGCACATATTAAATTGACTGGTTGTAGGAGGGCGGTAAGTGGGGCACTCTTCGAAACTTCTGTGGTGACACCCGTCACACCGCAGGATGCTTGTTGCGTGAGCGGGGCCTTTGCTATGAGAACTCGCCGATGCGGGGCGGGTGTTGAGCGGACGTACGTCCACGAGTGCCCACCCGGAGGCGGTACGAACCTCCCGGACTGCTACGTCACACGGCGGAGGGAGTGTCGTCCACGGAGGGCGTCTCGGTGCGCTCCTCGCCGGGCTGCTGGGAGGGCTCCATGGCCAGGCGCAGGAGCCGGTGGCAGACCGGACAGCGCCGGGTCAGATGGCGGTACCCGGAAGCGGCCGACAGATGGGCACGGAGCAGAGCACGCGTCTCATGCCGAGCGGACGCCGCCATACGCCACCTCCCGGGGACCGGACAGTCGCTGCCCTGAATTACGGGGTACCGGCGGAATGTGACGCCGTCAAGACGCCCCGAAGCGCATACGCCACCGGGCCGGACCCCGGCTCGCCCCGGCGAGGGGGTCTTGACGGGGCCGCCGGTGCGGGCGGCGTCCAGGGGGACACCGGGTGCGGGACGGCCGGCGCCGCCGTCCGGCGCGTGTGCCGGCGTGCGGCGCGTGTGCCGGCGTGCGGCGCCGGGGGCCCGGCCCCGACCGGTCGGAGCCTTCGGCCGGTCCGGAGCGCCGGAGGCGTGTGCTGCGCTTCAGGGGCCGAGCGGATCGCGGTGCCCGGCCGCCGTCCGGCGCCGCCGGGTGGTGTTCGATGCCGGGTGCCGGCTTATGCGAAAAGCCCCGCGTCGCGAGGACGAGGGGCTCCTTTGAGGCGGTCCTGACGGGATTTGAACCCGCGGCCTCCACCTTGACAGGGTGGCGAGCACTCCAAACTGCTCCACAGGACCTGGCGTCGCCGCGCTCGCCCGCGGACCCGATGACCGGCACTGCGTGCGATGCGCTGCGAGAAGAGACTGTACAGGAGGGTGAGCGCCTGGTCGAACTCACCCGGCGTGAACGGGCCGTCACGGAACCGCGGCGTCGATCGCCTTCACGATGCGCTTGTCGGAGACCGGGTAGGCGGTGCCCAGCGCGTGCGCGAAGTAGCTGACGCGCAGCTCCTCGATCATCCAGCGGATGTCCAGCACCGGCGCGGGAACGGGCCGTCCCTGCGGCAGCTGCTCCAGCAGCCACGCGTATTCGTCCCGCATCTCGTGCACCTTCGCCATGCGCGTCGTGTCCCGCTGGACGTTCGTCGGCATCTGCTGCAGCCTGCGGTCGGCGGCGACCAGATAGCGCATCAGGTCCGGCAGCCGCCGTACGCCCGCCTCCGTGACGAAGCCGGGCTTCACGAGGGCGTCAAGCTGCGCCCGTACGTCCGCCAGGTTCGGCAGCAGCGCCGGGCTCCGTACGGCCTTCAGTCGGCGCTCGCACGCCTGCCACGCGGCCAGCACCTGCTGCACCTGCCCGACCGTGCGGACCGTCGTGTCGACGATCTCCGCGCGCACCCTGTCGTACAGCTTCCGGTACGACTCCTCGTCCCACGCCGGTCCGCCCAGGTCCCCGATCAGCTTGTCCGCGGCCGCCGTCGCGCAGTCGCCGAACAGGGCCTGGACCGAGCCGTGCGGGTTCGCGGAGAGGGCGAGCTTCTGGGCGTTCGTCAGCTTCTCGGACGCGAACTTCGCCGGGTTCACCGGGATGTTCCGCAGGATCAGCCGCCGTGTGCCCTTCCACATCGCCTGCGCCTGCTCCTCCTCCGTGTCGAAGAGGCGTACGGAGACGGTGTCGCCGTCGTCGACGAGCGCCGGGTACGCCTTGACCGGCTGGCCGGCGCGCCGGGTCTCGAAGACGCGGGTGAGCGAGCCGATCGTCCAGTCCGTGAGGCCCGTGCGCTCCAGGGACTCCCCGCCCCGCCGCTCGGCGGTGGCCGCCGCGGCCTGCGAGAGGGCCTTGCGCGCCTTCGGTTTCAGCCGGAGCTTCAGCGCCTCGATGTCCTTGTCCTCGGCGAGCCTGCGGCGCCGTTCGTCCACGATCCGGAAGGTGATCTTGAGGTGGTCGGGGACCTTGGACCAGTCGAAGTCCTCCGGCCCGAACGGCACGCCGACCATGCGCCTCAGCTCCCGGGCCATGGTCACGGTCAGCGGCTCCTGAAGGGGGACCGACTTCTCCAGGAACGCCTTCGCGTAGTCGGGCGCCGGGACGTAGTTGCGGCGGATCGGCTTGGGCAGGGAGCGGATCAGCTCGGTGACCACTTCCTCCCGCAGGCCCGGGATCTGCCAGTCGAAGCCCTCGTCCGTGACCTGGTTGAGGACCTGCAGCGGGATGTGGACGGTCACGCCGTCCGCGTCCGCGCCCGGCTCGAACTGGTAGGTGACCTTGAACTTGAGGCGGCCCTGGCGCCAGGTGTCGGGATAGTCGTCCTTGGTGACCGCCCCCGCCTTCTCGTTGATGAGCATCTCGCGCTCGAAGTCGAGGTGGTCGGGCTGTTCGTGCCGCTTGTGCTTCCACCAGGAGTCGAAGTGCGCACCCGACACGACGTGCTCGGGCACCCGCTGGTCGTAGAAGTCGAACAGTGTCTCGTCGTCGACCAGGATGTCGCGGCGCCGGGCGCGGTGCTCCAGCTCCTCGACCTCCGTGAGGAGCCTGCGGTTGTCGGCGAAGAACTTGTGGTGGGTGCGCCAGTCGCCCTCGACGAGCGCGTTGCGGATGAACAGCTCGCGGCTCGTCTCCGGGTCGATGCGGCCGTAGTTCACCTTCCGCTGGGCGACGATCGGGACGCCGTACAGCGTGACCTTCTCGTACGCCATCACGGCCGCCTGGTCCTTCTCCCAGTGCGGTTCGCTGTACGTCCGCTTGAGGAGGTGGCCGGCGAGGGGCTCCACCCACTCCGGCTCGATCTTCGCGTTGACGCGGGCCCAGAGCCGGGAGGTCTCGACGAGTTCGGCGGACATCACGAAGCGCGGGGGCTTCTTGAAGAGGACCGAGCCGGGGAAGATCGCGAACTTGGCGTTGCGGGCGCCGAGGTACTCGCCCCGTCCGCCGCCGTCCCTGCGCGCGCCGGGGCCGGAGTCCTTGGACTCCTTCACGTCCTTCATCCCGATGTGCGACAGCAGGCCGGCGAGGAGTGAGACGTGGATGTGGTCGGCCGGGGCGTCCTGCTCGTTGAGGTGGATGCCCATCTGCTTGGCGACGGTCCGCAGCTGCGCGTAGATGTCCTGCCACTCGCGGATGCGCAGGAAGTTCAGGAACTCCTGCTTGCACATCCGGCGGAACGACGACGAGCCGCGCTCCTTCTGCTGCTCGCGGATGTAGCGCCACAGGTTGAGGTAGGCGAGGAAGTCGCTGGACTCGTCCTTGAAGCGGGCGTGCAGCTGGTCGGCCTGGGTCTGCTTGTCGGCGGGGCGCTCACGCGGGTCCTGGATGGACAACGCGGCGGCGATCACCATGACCTCGCGGACGCAGCCGTTGCGGTCCGCCTCCAGGACCATGCGCGCGAGCCGGGGGTCGACCGGCAGCTGGGCGAGCTTGCGGCCGGTGTCGGTCAGGCGCTTGCGGGGGTCCTTCTGGGCCGGTTCCAGGGCGCCCAGTTCCTCCAGGAGCTGGACGCCGTCGCGGATGTTGCGGTGGTCCGGCGGGTCGATGAAGGGGAACTTCTCGATGTCGCCGAGGCCGGCCGCGGTCATCTGGAGGATGACGGAGGCGAGGTTGGTGCGGAGGATCTCGGCGTCGGTGAACTCGGGGCGGGCGGTGAAGTCCTCTTCCGAGTACAGGCGGATGCAGATGCCGTCGCTGGTGCGGCCGCAGCGGCCCTTGCGCTGGTTGGCGCTCGCCTGGGAGACCGGCTCGATGGGCAGGCGCTGGACCTTGGTGCGGTGGCTGTAGCGGGAGATGCGGGCGAAGCCGGGGTCGATGACGTACTTGATGCCCGGAACGGTCAGCGAGGTCTCGGCCACGTTGGTGGCCAGCACGATCCTGCGGCCCGAGTGCGGCTGGAAGACGCGGTGCTGCTCGGCGTGGGAGAGCCGGGCGTACAGCGGCAGGATCTCCGTGCCCTGCCAGTCAGCGCCTCCGGCGCGGGGGTACTGCTTCCTGCTGAGCGCGTCCGCGGTGTCGCGGATCTCGCGCTCTCCGGAGAGGAAGACCAGGATGTCGCCCCGGCCTTCGGCCATCAGCTCCTCCACGGCGTCCGTGATCGCGGTGATCTGGTCGCGGTCGGCGTCGTCGGAGTCCTCTTCGAGCAAGGGGCGGTAGCGGACCTCCACCGGGTACGTGCGGCCGCTGACCTCGATGATCGGCGCGTCGCCGAAGTGGCGTGAGAAGCGCTCCGGGTCGATGGTCGCCGAGGTGATGACGACTTTGAGGTCCGGGCGCCGGGGCAGCAGCTGGGCGAGGTAACCGAGCAGGAAGTCGATGTTGAGGGACCGCTCGTGGGCCTCGTCGATGATGATCGTGTCGTAGGCGCGCAGCTCGCGGTCCGTCTGGATCTCGGCGAGCAGGATGCCGTCCGTCATGAGCTTGATGAAGGTGCCGTCCTGGTTCACCTGGTCGGTGAAGCGGACCTTCCAGCCGACGGCCTCGCCGAGCGGGGTGTCGAGCTCCTCGGCGACGCGTTCGGCGACGGTGCGGGCGGCGATGCGGCGGGGCTGGGTGTGGCCGATCATGCCGCGGACACCGCGGCCTTGCTCCAGGCAGATCTTGGGGATCTGGGTGGTCTTGCCGGAGCCGGTCTCGCCGGCCACGATCACGACCTGGTGGTCGCGTATGGCGTCGGCGATCTCGTCCCTCTTCTGGCTGACGGGGAGCTGCTCCGGGTAGGTGACGGAGGGCACGCGGGCGGTGCGCGCGGCGATCCTGTCCTCGGCCTTGGCGACCTCCGCCTCGATCTCGGCGAGTACGGCGGCCCGGGCCTCGGGCTTACGGATCTTGCGCGCGCCTTCGAGCCTGCGGCCGAGGCGGTGCGCGTCGCGCAGGGACAGCTCGGTCAGGCGGGGGGCGAGGGTGCCGAGAGCGGGGGCAGGATGCGTAGACATACGCGGTCCAGGATCTCACCTCGGTGAAATGCGTGGCTAACGATTTGCCCGCGGCGGTTCGGCCCCGGGTGTGCTGCGCGCCGCCCCTGTCCCGCGCCGGCTCAGCTGCCGTCCGGATGCCGGGGGGCCGGGGGCGCGGCCGGGGTGTGCGCGGTCCTCCCCCGGGCCATCGACTTGGCGGTGTTGGAGACGGCCTTGATGCCCAGGTACGCGGTGGTCACGCCGCTGACGGCGGTGAAGGCGGCGGTGAGCACCCCCACGATCACCGACTTGTCGCCGCCCAGCCGCCAGACGCCGAAGATCGCGACACCGGCGATCGCGAGATTGCTGATGATCACCGCGAGCAGGCCGTAGCGGGCCCTGGTGTTCTCCAGTTCGAGATCCTGGTCGACGCCCGACTCGTTCTGGCCCATGCTTCCCCCGTGTCCCCCGACTGCGCCGAACGGGCAGAACGTAGCGCCTGGGAGGGGACATGCCAAGCAGGCGCGGGGGAAGCCGCCGGGGGCGCGGGAGGGGCTCGCGGCTCGGCCGTCCGGGGCCCCGATCACGACGAAAGCCCCGTCCCCTAGGGGCGAGGCTTTCGATGCGGTGGCTGGGGCCGGGGTCGAACCGGCGACCTTCCGCTTTTCAGGCGGACGCTCGTACCAACTGAGCTACCCAGCCACGGGGCTTCACAGGAAACCCCAGCGGTCCTGACGGGATTTGAACCCGCGGCCTCCACCTTGACAGGGTGGCGAGCACTCCAAACTGCTCCACAGGACCAAGCATTGCGTACGACAGTGTCGCACACGGTTGTGCGTGCCCCCAACGGGATTCGAACCCGTGCTACCGCCTTGAAAGGGCGGCGTCCTAGGCCGCTAGACGATGAGGGCTATCGGCCCGCCTGGGCGCTTCTCAGCGCGTCGGGGACGTGAGAAGCATATGGGATGGGGGGAGGGTTCGCCAAAACGGTTTACGGGGTGCTCGGCGAGGGGGTCGCGCGGGTACGGGCCGGGCCGGTCGGGGGTCCGCCGCCCGGGGCGGTGGCGCCCGGGGCGGGGCTTGCGCCCGGCTGGTTCTCCTCGGGCAGGTGGCGGGTCACCTCCGCGGTCGTCCGGCCGAGCCCGCCGAGCCTGATCTCGTCCCACGCCTGGAGCCGGCGGGTGTCCCGGTCCAGGTAGAGGATCGACGCCTCGATCGGGGCGGGGTAGCTGCCCTCGACCGCGCGCAGCCCGCTGCCGCCCGTCGATCCCTCAAGGCGCAGCCGGGTGCCGTACTTCATGACCTCCATGTCCTCGTGGTGCAGATGCCCGGCCAGGACCAGCGGTACCTCGCCGTCCGTCTGGCGGGCGGCCGTCGGCTCATGGGCGACGGCGATGTCGACGGGCGTCCCGGCGGCCCTCTGGTCGCGCAGGGAGGAGGCCAGACGCGCGCCCGCCAGCTCCTCCGCGCGTTCGCCGCCCGGCGCGACCGAGCGGTCCGGGGTGAACTGCGGATCGCCGATCCCGGCGAAGCGCAGGCCCGCGACCGTGATCGCCCCGCCGTCGTCCAGGACGCGGACGTTCCCGATGCGCTCCAGGTAGCGCTGGGTGGTGCGGGAGTCGTGGTTGCCGCGGACCCAGACGTACGGGGCTCCGAGGTCCGCGACGGGGTCCAGGAAGCCGTTCTCCGCCGCCGTGCCGTGGTCCATGGTGTCGCCCGAGTCGACGATCACGTTGACGTCGTACTGGCGCACCAGGGAGGCGATGATTTTCCAGCTCGCCGGGTTGAGGTGGATGTCGGAGACGTGCAGGACCCGGATCGTCGTGGGGTCGGGTTCGTACGCCGGGAGGGTGGACGTGACGTCGTACAGCTTCGTCACGTTCGTCACCAGGCGTGCCAACTCCTTCTGGTAGACGTCGAATTCCGTGACGATGCTGCGCGCGTTGCCGACCAGGGACGGGGCGGAGGAGAGCAGCCCGGAGAACTTCGGCTCCAGGACCGACTTCGGGTTCCAGGTGGCGTACGCGGTCGCTCCGGAGGCGGCGAGGAGGGTGAGCGCCAGGCCGCCCGCGGCGACGGCCCGGCGGGGGCGGCGGTAGACGGCCAGTCCGAGGGCCGTGGCGCCCGAGACCACCGCCACACAGGAGCGCGCGGCGAGGTCCAGCGTGCCGTGCTCGACGTCCTGGGTGATCTCCTGCTGGAGGCCGGAGATCCGCTCGGGGTGGTCGACCAGGGCCTGGGCGCGGACCGGGTCGAGCTGGTCGACGTTGACGTCGAGGCGGACGGGGGCCCTGTGGCTCTTCAGCTCCAGGGCGCCGAGCGGCGACACGTTGATCTTCGTGCCGCCGGTGAGGGAGGGGCGCAGGGTCATGGTGGTGTTCATGGGACCCACCGGGACGCGCACGTCGCCCACGATCAGCAGGCCGAGCCAGCCGCCCAGGATCACGACGGCGACCATGCCCAGGGCCCGGAGCCAGGGGTGGGGCTGCGGGACGAGTTCGGCGGCCGGGTGGGGGCGGAGCGATCGGTAACGCCGGGCGAACGTGCCTGGCGCCCTTCGTATGCGGTGCAGGGCTGTGGCGGGGACGCGGGCCATTGGTCCCCTATGCCCAGGTACGGGGCTCGGTATGCGGGACGGTTCGCGGCTCTCCTTCGAGGGCGTCGTACAGGACAATGGGCCTGTGCTGGAGATGACGCGCGAGGAGTTCGAGGAACTGGTCGCCGAGGCGCTCGACCGGATCCCGCCGGAGCTGACGCGGCTGATGGACAACGTGGCGGTGTTCGTCGAGGACGAACCGCCCGCCGGCGACCCCGAGCTGCTCGGGCTGTACGAAGGCACCCCGCTGACGGACCGCGGGGAGTGGTACGCGGGGGTGCTGCCGGACCGCATCACGATCTACCGGGGGCCGACCCTGCGGATGTGCGGGACGCGCGAGGACGTGGTGGCCGAGACCGAGGTGACGGTCGTGCACGAGATCGCGCATCACTTCGGGATCGACGATGCCCGGCTGCACGCGCTCGGATACGGGTGACCTCGGTCTGCGGATCGCCTGACGTTCTCCGTGCGGGGCGCGTGTCCTCGCACGGACGGCGGGAGTTGGGCAGGGGGACTTCCCGGACCTTCCCCAAGCTCTCGGCCGCGCTCCAGCGGGAGAGCCCCATCGGAGGTGGCTGCCCGTGCGCGCCTGCAACGTACCCGTCCGTCTGGCCGCCACGGTCATGGCCGTCGCCGCGGCCGTCGGCTGCATGAGCGTGGGGGACGACGCGGGCAGCCCCTCCCCGTCCCACTCGGCGGGCCGGCACGGCGGGGCCGCGCGGGGCGGGGCGCCGGGGATGGGCGGGCGCGGGATCGGGGACCGGGACGGCACGCAGCCCAAGGGGGGTTCACCCGGGCCGGACGAGTCCGGGCGCTCCGGGTCGCCGTCCGCGTCGGCGTCCGGGCGCGGCGCCAAGGACGGGAAGGGTCGGCCGACGGACAAGGGGACGGCGCAGAACGGCACGGGCGGCGGCGGTGCGGTGCCGCCGCCCGCGCCCACGGATCAGCAGCCGACCCCCACGCAGACGCCGGCGGATCCCTCGCCGACACAGGTGCCGGATCCTTCGTCGCCGCCCCCGACGACCGCGGAGCCGTCGTCCTCCGCCCATGAGCAGACCGCGCAGCTGCTGCGCACGCGGGTGCCGGCACCCCGGGCCGGGGAGCCGGTCCGCGGCCGCCGGCGGCTGGCGCGGCGTCCCGCCTCCGGCTGACGGACGGGCCGGGCGCCCTCCGCGGGGCGTCCTGTGGTGGGGGTCACCCGCCGAGGGGAGGGCTCGGTTTGCGCTGGGCGGGGGCGGGTGCGTATGGTGGTAGATCGTTTGATCCCATTTGCCCGGCGCCGGTAAAGACGCGCCGCGTGTGGCGCGTACTCTCCCTTGCCGTGGCCGGACCGCATCGAGGCGGTCGATTGCGACTTCACGGATGTTTGGGCGCGTGCCGTGAACTCCGGAAGGTTCGCATTTCGCATGTCTGTCGTCAGTAGTGAGCACGTCGTCCTGACCGAGACCACGGAGGCCACCGAGGCCGCCGAGGCCGGCACCGAGGCGGCCGACACCGCTCCCCAGATCACCTTCGCCGATCTCGGACTGCCCGAGGGCGTCGTCCGCAAGCTCGCACAGAACGGTGTGACCGTCCCCTTCCCGATCCAGGCCGCGACCATCCCGGACGCCCTGGCCGGCAAGGACATCCTCGGCCGCGGCCGGACCGGGTCCGGCAAGACGCTGTCCTTCGGCCTGCCGGCCCTGGCCACGCTGGCCGGCGGCCACACCGAGAAGAAGAGGCCGCGGGCCGTGATCCTCACGCCGACCCGCGAGCTGGCCATGCAGGTCGCGGACGCGCTGCAGCCCTACGGCGACGTGCTGGGGCTGAAGATGAAGGTCGTCTGCGGCGGCACGTCCATGGGCAACCAGATCTACGCCCTCGAGCGCGGGGTGGACGTCCTGGTCGCCACGCCGGGCCGGCTGCGCGACGTCATCAACCGCGGCGCCTGCTCCCTGGAGGACGTGCAGATCGCCGTGCTCGACGAGGCCGACCAGATGTCCGACCTGGGCTTCCTGCCCGAGGTCACCGAACTGCTCGACCAGGTCCCGGCCGGCGGCCAGCGGATGCTCTTCTCCGCCACCATGGAGAACGAGATCCGGACGCTCGTCGACCGGTACCTGAACGCGCCGGTGAGCCACGAGGTGGACGCGGCCCAGGGGGCCGTGACGACCATGTCGCACCACATCCTCATCGTGAAGCCGAAGGACAAGGCGCCGGTCACCGCCGCCATCGCCTCCCGCAAGGGACGCACCATCGTCTTCGTCCGCACGCAGCTCGGCGCGGACCGCGTCGCCGAGCAGCTGCGCGACGCCGGTGTGCGGGCGGACGCGCTGCACGGCGGCATGACCCAGGGCGCGCGCACCCGGACGCTGGCCGACTTCAAGGAGGGCTACGTCAGCGTGCTCGTCGCGACCGACGTAGCGGCGCGCGGCATCCACGTCGACGGGATCGACCTCGTGCTCAACGTGGACCCCGCCGGGGACCACAAGGACTATCTGCACCGCGCCGGGCGTACGGCTCGTGCGGGCCGTACGGGCACGGTCGTCTCCCTCGCCCTGCCGCACCAGCGGCGGCAGATCTTCCGGCTGATGGAGGACGCGGGCGTGGACGCCTCGCGCCACATCATCCAGGGCGGGGCCGCGTTCGACCCCGAGGTCGCCGACATCACCGGTGCCCGCTCCATGACGGAGGTGCAGGCCGAGTCCGCCGGGAACGCCGCCCAGCAGGCCGAACGTGAAGTCGCCGAGCTCACGAAGCAGTTGGAGCGGGCCACGCGGCGCGCCGCCGAACTGCGCGGTGAGGCCGACCGGTTGACCGCGCGGGCCGCGCGGGAGCGTGGCGAGGACCCGGAGGCGGCGCTCGCGGCGGCTTCGGCCGCCGTCGAACCGGCCCACGAGGACCCGGCCGCGGACGCGGCGCCGGTCCCCGAGGTGTCCCTGCCGGAGCAGCCGACGGCGCCGGACGCCGGACGGGCGGAGCGGGCCGGCCGGGGCGAGCGCGAGGAGCGCACGGCCGGATCGTGGTCGTACGAGCGCCGTGAGCGCCGTGACGAGCGGGGCGGTTTCGACCGTGACCGTGACCGTGACCGGGACCGTCGCTTCGACCGCGACCGTGGCGACCGTGGCTTCGAGCGCCGGGACGGTGACCGCGATCGTGGCGGGCGTTCGTTCGAGCGGCGTGACGACCGTGGCGGTTTCCGCCGTGACGGCGACCGTGACCGCGACCGGGACCGTCGCTTCGACCGCGACCGTGGCGACCGTGGCGACCGTGGCTTCGAGCGCCGGGACGGTGACCGCGATCGTGGCGGGCGTTCGTTCGAGCGGCGTGACGACCGTGGTGGCTTCCGCCGTGGCGGCGACCGTGACCGTGATCGTGACCGTCGTCCCTTCGACCGTGACCGTCGTGACGGCGAGCGGCGTCCGTTCGAGCGGCGTGACGACCGCGGCGGTTTCCGCCGTGACGGCGAGCGGCGGCCCTTCGAGCGGCGCGACGAGCGCGGCGGGCACCGGGGCAGCGACCGCCCGTTCAACCGCGACCGCCAGGGCGACCGCCCCGGCTTCCGCTCCGCCACCCACGACCGCCCCTACGACCGCCCCTACGGCCGCCGTGACGACCACCGCGGCACGGGCACGTTCGGCCGCCGCGAGGACAAGCCGCGCTGGAAGCGCAACGGCTGACGCGGGGTCGGGCCGACGGCTCAGCCGGCGGCACGGCACCCACGGGCACGAGCGCCGTGGCCCCCGCGGAACCGGGGGCCAGGGCGCCGGGCACGCCCCGGGCGTGGGCCCATTCGCAGGATCTCGGCCGTCGGCGTGGCCGGGACACCGATACCCGATCGGCGTCCCGCCTTCCTCCGGCTATGCTCGGGGAGGCACCATCGCCAGGGCCCTTAGCTCAATTGGCAGAGCAGTGGACTTTTAATCCATTGGTTGTGGGTTCGAGTCCCACAGGGCCTACGGGCTGTAGGCGGGGGTTAACCCCTCTGACCTGCTACGCAGCGCTCGGGCCGACTTCGGTCGGCTCGGGCGCTGCTTCGTTTTCGGGCCCGTGCGTGAGCGATGCGTGAGCGGATGTGTCCGTGGCCTGCGGATCGGCTGCGGCTTGGGCGGACGGTTCGGCAGCTGCCGGACGCGACCGGGGGATCATCTTCGCCGCCTTCTCGGCGATTTCACGGCCCAGTTCAGGGAGCAGGCTCGTGCACGTGTCGGAGGTCAGCGTGATGGTGGGCTGCCGGAGCGTCAGAATCCGTCGATACGACTGCCGGCGCTCTCCGCAGCCACCTCGGTAATGGTTCCCAGGTGTCACTGGGCGGTTGGAGGTGGTCGGCAGCGTTCTCGGCTCTGCTGCGCGGGCAGTCATCGAGAGGCCCTGCCGGCGCGGCCGAGCACGGGAAGGGCGGCAGCCAGGACGAGCGCCGCGGTGCCGGAGACCAGCAGGGGTATGTGCCCGTCGGTACCCCAGGCCAGTCCGGCCCACAGGCCGGCGAGGAGGACGGCGGCGCCGATCGCGCCCTGGTAGAGCCCCTGGGCGGTGCCCTGCGCCCGGTCAGGGACGAGGGTGGAGATCCAGGCTTTGCCGACGCCGTCGGTGCAGGCGTTGAAGCCGCCGTACAGCGGCAGCACCACGAACACCACCCAGGGGGCGTGGATGAGGCCGAGGCCGAGATAGCCGATGGCGAAGAACAGCAGCCCGGCGGCGAACACGAGCGGGCGGGGCAGCCGGTCGGAGAGTGCCCCGGCCGGGTAGGAGAGGGCGGCGTAGGCGAGGTTGTAGACGGCGTAGGCCCCGACGACCCCGGCGGTGGACAGGCCGAGGTCGTGGGCGCGCAACAGGAGCAGGGCGTCGGGGAAGTTGACCAGGTTGAAGCAGGTCAGGACGGCCAGCACCCGCCAGTAGGGGCGGGGCAGGGTGCGCCACGGCACGCGGGTGGCCGCTTTGCCGGTGGTGCCCTTGTCCGGGGCGTGCCGTGGGTCGCGGACGGCGGCGACCAGCGCGACCGAGGCGATGGCCGGGATCACCGCCACCCAGAACAGGGGCCGCAGGTGGTGGTCGAGTGCCTCATACAGGGCCAGGCCCGCGAGCGGGCCGACGACCGCGCCGGCGGTGTCGGCGGCGCGGTGCAGTCCGAATACCTTGCCGCGCTGGGCGCCCGGGACGTCTTCGACGAGCAGGGCGTCGCGGGGTGCCCCGCGCATGCCTTTGCCCAGCCGGTCGGTGATGCGGGCGACGAGGACCAGGGGCCAGGCGGTGGCGAGGGCGATGAGCAGTTTGCCGAGTGCGGCCAGCCCGTAGCCGGTGCCGATCAGGGGACGGCGGGCGAAGCGGTCGGCCAGCCGTCCGGCGGCGACCTTGGTGATCGAGGCGGCGCCCTCGGCCGCGCCCTCGATGGCGCCGACGGCGGCGGGCGGGGCGCCGAGGACCGCGGTCAGGAAGATCGGCAGGATCGGGTAGAGGAGTTCGCTGGCGGCGTCCTGGAGGAAGGACACCCCGCACAGCACCTTGACGTTGCGGGTCAGCCACGCCGGGCGGTTCCCGGACTGAGGCGCTGCGGTGGCGGGTTCGGTCACGGGTGCAGGATCTCCAGGAAGCGGCCGAGCGCGGTGGTGGTGTCGGCCAGCGCCAGGGCCGTCACGCCGACCAGGGCGGCGGCGAGCAGGGCGGCGCCCCGGCGGGTCTCCGGGCTGCCGCCCTGGAGGGCCCGCACGCGGGCGCTGACCTGGTGGCGCAGGTAGCCCAGCGCGGCGGCGGGACCGCCTCGGCGAGTGGCGGTGGCCAGCGCGGCGCGGGCCAGGGAGCGGGCCGCGAGCGGGCGGTCGGCCACGGCCCGGGCGGCATCCTCGTCCGCCCAGCGTTCCACCGCGAAGGCCAGTTGGTCCCGCACCGGCCGCAGCAGGGGGTTGAGGGCACAGGCCAGCTCGCCGAGCGCGGTGTAGCGGTGATGGCGGTGGATCACATGGGCGCGCTCGTGGGCCAGCAGCACCGTGCGCTCCGCCGCAGGCAGGGCGCGCAGCATGCCGGAGCTGACCACGATGCGCCCCGGTCGGCCGGGCAGGGCGCAGGCGTCCGCGTGGTCGTCGTCCAGCACGATCAGGTCGCCCGCTGCCGGCAGGCTCCGCAGGGCGGCCAGGGCCCGCACGTCGCGACGGCGCCGCCATGCGGCCCGGGCCAGCCGGGCCAGGCCGCAGGCGAGCAGGGCGGCGGCCGGCACACCCAGGGAGCGGGGGACGGGGTCGGTGGCGGCGAGCGCGGTCGGATCGGGGCGTGTGTAGGCGACGACCTCGCCGACGCGGCCCAGGCCACCGGCGGCCAGCACCACCAGGCCCCATGCCGTGGCCACGGCCGCGATCACGGCGGTGGTGGCCAGCGTCCGGGCGGCGAGTTCCGGCGCAAGCCGTCGGGCCAGCCGGGGGCCGGCCGCGGCCAGGACCGCGGGCGCCAGCAGCAGGAGGTAGACCGTCAGGTACACGAGCGAGAGCGCCTTTCCCGGCAGGTCAGTCCGCGGAACCGAGCAGGGCCCGCAGCGCAGCCTGCTCGTCACTGTCGAGGCCGCCGACGAAGCGCTGCAGCACCTCGGCGCGGCGGCCGGTGCGGCGCAGGGCGGCGTTCATCTCCTCCGCCGCCGACTCCGCTGCTTCCCGGCTGGGGGTGTAGGCGTGCGCGCGTCCGGCGGGCTCTCGGTCGAGCAGCCCCTTGGCGTGCAGTCGGCCGAGTACGGTCAGCACCGTCTTGTAGGCGAGGCCGCCTCCGAGCGCGGTGTGCACCTGGGCGGCGGTCATCGGCCCGTCTTCGGCCCACAGCGTGGCCATGACCTCGGCCTCCAACGCCCCGGCCGGACGCCTGGCGCTCGCCTCGGTGGCCGGCTGGTCCTGCGGGCTCGGCATGATCGGCTCCTTCTCTCCTGCCCCGTGTGACGAGGCTGCGGCAGTCCTTTGTCGCACATCCTGTAGGAGTCAGGCTAGTCTCACAGCGTGTAGGACTTCGCGGGCTCCCGGCTTCCCGTGAAGCACTCCGTCTCGCCCGGGCACCAAGGAGAACAGTTTTGGCTTCGACCGCTTCGACCGCGCGGACCGCTTCGACCGCGCGGACCGCTTCGACCGCGCGGACCGCTTCGACCGCGCGGACCGCTTCGACCCGGTGGACGGCGCGGGCCGCCGCCCTGGCCCTGCCGCTCGCCATATCGCTGGCCGCGATGCCCGCCGCCCACGCCGACACCCTCGCCGAGGGCCACTACACCCCCTACGACCAGGGCGTACGGCATGTCGCCACCCTCGCCGGCTACCTCTCCTACGGGCTGATGGCGCTGGCGGTCTGCTTCGGCATCCTGACCACCACCGGCTGGGCCCGCCGCAGCGTCCGCCGCGAGACTCTCTACGGCGGGCACATGATGCTCGCGGTGATCTGCCTGGCCTTCGGCTGGATCCACGGCATCGCCTACGCCTTCCAGACCGGCCGGCACTTCTCCTACGTCAACGTGGTCATCCCGTTCGTCGACGGCGGCGAGCCGGAGGTCGCCTTCGGCATCATCGGCCTGGAACTCGGCCTCGCGGTCGCCGTGTCGATCTGGGTCCAGCGCAGGCTCGGCTACCGCCGCTGGCACCTGGTGCACTACCTCGCCTACCCCGCCTTCGGCCTGTCGCTGCTGCACACCATCACCGCCTCCGCCGAGGTCCAGGCGCTCGGCCTGCTCGGCATCTTCGTGCTCGGCATCGCCGCCGCCCCGATCCTGCTGTTCGTGCTGCGGCTGCTGCCGGCGACCACCGCGGTCGCCACCCGCATCACCCCGCAGGAGGTGTGACGTGTCCGGATCCCACGCCGTCGGCTTCCACACGGCCGTGAACCCCTTCGGCCCGCACATCGCCGTCCCCGCTGAGGCCCCGCTCGCCGCGGCAGTGCGGGCGGTGAAGATCAGCGTCGACAACAACCACTGCGAGTTGTACGGCATCTGCCAGCAGGAAGCCTCGCAGGTCTTCGACCTCGGCCCCGACGGCCGGCTGCGCTACGACACCGCTCCTGACGCCTCGCAGACCCTGGCGGTGCGTCAGGCGGCCCGCTGCTGCCCGATGCAGGCCATCACCCTCGCCGAGGAGGGGCGATGAGCGCGGCCACCGACCGGATCGCCGTCGTCGGCACCGGCCTCGCCGGCCTGTCCGCCGCCGAGCGGCTGCGCGAGATCGGCTGGCGCGGCGAGATCACCATGATCGGCGAGGAGCCGCACCGCCCCTACAACCGCACCCCGCTCTCCAAGCAGCTCCTGACCGGCGACCGCCAGCCCCCCGACCTGGCCCTGGCCACGTACACCGAGCTGGACGCAGCCTGGCGCCCGGGCACCCGCGCACTGGACCTGGACATCGAACGACGGGAACTGCTGCTGCCCGGGAACGAGCGGCTGGCGTTCGACGGGCTGATCATCGCCTCCGGCGTCGAACCCCGCCACCTTCCCGGTGCCCCGCTGCACTCGGACCGGGTGTGGATGCTGCGCACCCTGGCCGACGCCCGCAACGTCGATGCCGCCCTCGCCGGTGCTCGGCATGTGGCGGTGATCGGCGGCGGGTTCATCGGCTGCGAGATCGCCTGCTCAGCCCGCACCCGCGCCCTGGACGTCACCCTCATCGACGTCAGCCCCACCCTCCTGCACCGCGCCCTGGGGCCGGCACTGGGAGCGGCCGTCGGCGACCTGCACCGCGACCACGGCGTCAAGCTGCACCTCGGCGTCGGCGTCTCCGGCTGGTCGGAGGACAAGCGCGGCGTGACCGTGCAACTGGACGACGGCGAGCGGGTCCGGGCGGACGCCGCCGTGGTCGGTGTGGGCACGGTGCCGCGCACCGACTGGCTGTGGCACACCGGCCTGGACCTGACCGACGGCGTGCTGTGCGGACCGACCACCCACGCAATGGGCGGCGACGGGTACGCGATCGACGGGATCGTCGCCGCCGGTGATGTGGCCCGCTGGCCCAACCTCCGCTTCGACGACACCCCGCGCCGCGTCGAGCACTGGATCAACGCCATCGAGATGGGCCGCCACGCCGCCGACGCCCTCCTCCAAGGGCCCCAGGCCGCCACCCCGTTCACGCCGGTGCCCCGCTTCTGGTCCCACCAGCACGGCGTACGCATCCAGGCCGTCGGCATGCCCGGCCTGGGCACCGACATGACCATCCTCGACGGCGACCCCGTCAAGCGCCGCACGGTCGCCGGATACACCCGCCCCGGACCCGACGGCACCCCGGTGCTGGTCGGCGCGGTCGCACTCGACTCGCCACGCTCCCTGCTCGGTTACCGCGA
The DNA here is from genome assembly GCF_055632315.1 of Streptomyces sp. PSU-S4-23. Classification (NCBI taxonomy): domain Bacteria; kingdom Bacillati; phylum Actinomycetota; class Actinomycetes; order Kitasatosporales; family Streptomycetaceae; genus Streptomyces; species Streptomyces sp. PSU-S4-23. The sequence goes on from NZ_JBVMUU010000002.1 coordinate 4,645,199, forward strand.
CCTGATCGGCCACCCGCCGGCTTCTGCGCGCAGGCGGCGCCGGGCCGCCGCCTGACGGTCATACCCGTGATGCCGCACCCCGCAAGCCGCCGGCGCCCCTCCCCTCCCGGGGGCCCGGCTGCCCCGCCGGCCCTTTCGGCAGGTTCCTGGCCGCCGCCGGACCGGGTGTCGCCGAAGGCTCTTCAGCGGCGGCGCACGGCGTCGGCGCAGCGGGCGTGGATGCGGCCCGACCCGGCGGCGACACCGGACGGGCCGACGTGGTCGTAGGGCCGCGACTCGTCGCCGTCGCGGATCGGCTGGTCGCAGGCGAGGCACATCGTGACGCCGGTGAGCGTCTCGTAGTGGTCGACGAGGGCGTTCAGTGAGCGGGCCAGGCGCCGGGCGTGGGTGATGGCGCCGCCGGGCGCGGGGCTCGGTGCGGCGGCGAGTTTCTGGCGGGCCTCTCCCAGACAGGCGAGCGCGCAGTAGCGGGGGATGCTGTCCTTCGGCAGGCGCGCGGCCAGCCGCTCCACCTCGGGCATGAGCAGCGCCATGTGACCGCGCAGCAGTTCGGTGGGCTCCGTCTCGCCGGTCGCGGGCGGGTCGGTGCTCTCGGCGATCAGGCGGCGTGCCGTGGCGCGCATCGTGTCGACGTCCAGCGGCACGGTGCTGCCGGCGGCCTCCACGGTGCCCGTCACCGGCGCTCGCCCTCGTGGCAGCAGGGCAGAGCGCAGCGCTCCGGCGTGGGCTCGCAGCCGTGCGGCAGGCTCAGCACGGTGCCGCCGTCCCGCGTGACCGAGCCGTCCCGGCCCACCCGGTAGACGCGGATGGTCATTTCGGCACCGGGTTCTGCCGGGACGTTCGGTTGCACGGTGTCGACGCTCCTTCGCAGCGTTGGCCACGCCCCCGGACGTTGTCGCGGGCTCTTTGCGTAACTCCCGACGCTAGGAACTGACGGCCTCCGTCCGCCACACATGTGCAGGGTTTTGCGCGCGAGTTCAGGCGCCACCGGCTCTGGCCGCTTCGCGCTCTTGACGGCATGGCGGGCTGGCGAAACGGTCATGCACACGGCTGCACAGAGCGATCGCGGGAGGCTGACGTGCCACTACAGTTCGTTGGGATCGACCCCGACACCGAGACCGGCGACAGTCCGACGGTGTGGATCGACACGGACAAGCAGGAGCTCCTCTTCCAGGGCTGGACCGCCACACCGGACGAGGAGGCGCGCATCTACGGCGAGGCCGGCACGGCTCCTGGGCACGCTTCTGGTGTCCCGCCCCACGAGACGATCATCCGGATTCCCGCACGCATGGTGCACCTCATCAGGAAGGCATGCGATGACCTCGAACGTTCCGCCTATCGGTGAACTGCTCGATGCCACCCGGCACTCCGCGGTGCACCTGGAGATGCGGGACGTCTACGTCGTCTCCAGAGAGACCAGCGAGTTCCAGCGCTGGCTGAGGACCGGCGAGCGTCCTGACGACCCGGAGGCGGACTACTGGAGGCAGTGGACGAACGCCGTACGGCGGACCGTGGACCGCGGCGTGGTCGTGCGCCGGGCCCGGATCGTCTCGGAGCCGGTCACCGACTACATCCGGTACGAGCACGCCGGTACCCCGGTCAACCTTGCGGCCGGGGAGCAGGTCCGCTGGCTGCCGCGCCGGTGCGCCTCGGACATCGCACTGCCGGGCAACGACTTCTGGCTGTTCGACGGCAAGCTGGTCCGCTTCGGGTTCTTCAGCGGCGAGGGGGACCTCGTCGGCCATGCTCTCGACGAGGACCCGGCCACTGTGAAGCTGTGCACATCCGCGTTCGAGGCGGTGTGGAGACGGGCGATTCCGCACGACGAGTACGAGATCCACTGATTCACGCACCGGGACAGGCCACTTCATGCCCGCATCACCGTCGACGTCGGCGCAGGCCGCGCGAGAGACCGTAGGAAGGCGACTGAAAGAGCTGCGGCAGGACGCCGGGCTGACAGTGGTCCAACTGGCCCAGCGGTGCGGCTGGCACTACGCCAAGACCTCCCGCATCGAGAACGCCCGCACCTCGCCCTCCGTCGCCGACATCCGGGCCTGGTGCGAGGCATGCGACGCCGGCGACCAGGCGGCCGACCTGGTTGCCGCATCCCGCAACGCCGAGTCCATGTACACCGAATGGCGCCGCAAGATCCGTACCGGGCTGCGTCAGGTGCAGGAGTCCTACGGAGACCTGTTCAGGAAGACCCGCCTGTTCCGCATCTACTCGTCGAGGATCGTGCCCGGCCTGGTGCAGACGGAGGGCTACGCGGCGGCGCTGCTGCACACCATCGCGGCCTTCCACGGTGCGCCGGACGACTCGGCCGAGGCCGCCGCCGCTCGCCTGCAGCGTTCCCGGGTCATCCACGAACCCGGCCGCCGGTTCGTGCTGCTCGTGGAGGAGGCGGCGCTGTACTACCGGATGGGCGACTCCGAGGCGATGGCGGCGCAGCTCGGGCATCTGCTGACGGTGGGTGCGCTGCCGGCCGTGTCGTTGGGCGTCATCCCCTCCGATCTGCCGGAGCGGCCCATTCGGCCCCTGGAGGCGTTCCACGTCTACGACGACAGCCTTGTCGCGATAGAGCTGCTGACGGCCCGTGTGACCGTCGGCCAGCCGTCCGAGGTGGCCGAGTACCTGAAGGCGTTCGAGCAGTTGCGGGCCCTGGCCGTGTACGGAGCGGAGGCGCGCGCCCTGATCGTGAAGGCCATCGACGCGCTGCGCTGATCCGGCACGACGGAACGCGGCCGCCCGACGGCCGGCTGCCGCAGCGCCGCTTCCGCGCCCGCGTTTGTCGGTGGCCACGGGCTGGGCGGCGCCGGTTCGGCGGGCTTCCCGCGCCGCAGCGGATCGGGTTGCCTGACCGCCCGCCGGCGCGGGTGCTCTGCCGGACGGCCCGCACGTGTGGACCGCCGTGCCCTGCGGGGCCGTGGCCCCGTCGGTGCCGCCTACCGCGAGAAGCGGCGCATCGTGCGGCGATAGGTGCTCATGCCCACGAGCAGCGGCCCCTGGCGGGAGGCCGCGCGGCGCTCGTCGTCCCGCCGCAGCTCCGGCTCCCGCTCCGTCCCGCCGGCGCAGGGGCGTCCGCCCACGAAGACCGTGGCCGGGTGGCCGTTCACGAGGATCTCGTGGGTCGCCTCGACGGCGAGTCCCGCGGCCAGGAGGCTCGTGCGGTAGTCGGGGGCGCCGCGGCGTGCGCACAGCAGGACGAACCGGCCCGTTTCCGCGTCCAGCACCCGGGCGAAGGACTCGGAAACGGCACGCGTGAATTCCGCATAGGGCATGGGGAGCTCTTCGTACTCGCCCCACGGCGGGTCCGTGACGATGACGTCGATTTCCCCGTCGGAAATGGAGGGAAGAGTCAGGGCGTCCTCTGATTGAAGGCGCACCCGCTGGTCCCCGGTCAGCTCGGCCGGGAAATCGTCCCGATGGGATCTGAGATCCGTGTCGGAGCAGATGATCCGGTGCGCCGGCATGTCCAGCCGGGCCAGGACGAAGGAGCCGCTGCCCGCGAAGGGGTCGAGATACACGTCCCCGGCGCCGGGCCGAGAGGCGAGAACCAGCATCGAGGACAGTTCGTGGGACACGGCGCCGCGGCCCTTCTTCGCCCTGGCGGGCTTCGGCAGCCGGGCGCAGAACATCAGCTCTCGCAGGTCGAGACGGCCGATCACCCAGTACTCCTGGCACTTGCCCCCGGGCTCCACCCGCCGGCCGGTGCTCGTGGACACCGCCTTCTCCAGGTCCCTGCGTGCCCCAGGGCCGAGGGAGGTCAGCTCGCCGTCCACGTGCGCCATGACGCGGAAACCGGGGGTGCGGCCGGGCAGTGCGGGAAAATGCTCCCTGCCGAGCATTCCGGAGAACTGGCGGACGCTCTGGTCGACGTCTTTGCGCGGGGTGGTCGCGAGCACCACGAACGCGTTCTTGGCGAAGGGGATCCGCGCCACCTGCTCCGGGCTCGACGTGGAGTCGAAAACCATGGCGCTGTCGTCGCTGTAATGCGCGCTGAAATCATCGACGAAATGCGAAAGGGCGTCGGCCACCAGATCCGTGGTTCCGGCCGGATACTGGATGAAATAGCGCACTCGACGAGAGTACCCGACCCGCATGGGGCGGTGCCGTCGTGCGACCGCTCGCGATCGCTCCGGCCGGTCGGGCCCCGCACGATCACGGGCGCTCCTCCTGGTCGGGGGTCTCCAGCGAGGCCGCGCCCCGGGCGGCGGCGACGGCGGCCGCCCCCAGCGCCGCGAACGTCTCCTCGGCGCCGAGGGTGTCGTCCGTGCAGACGAACAGCGCCGGTTCGGGAGGCCGGCGAGAGGAGTGGCCGCCGCGCGGACCGCGTGGACGCGCTCGCGCGTCCACGCGGCCGGCCAAGCCCTAACCGGCCGTCAGCTTCGTGAGCGGCAGCGTGTGCTGTGTGTGGATCACCTTCGCGCGCAGATAGCGGACGTTGTGCGCGGTGGTGAAGACGCCCGTGGGGACGCGGTCGGTGACCGTGAGGCCCAGGGCGCGGAGCTGGGCCGCCTTGTCGGGGTTGTTGGAGAGCAGGTCCAGGGCGTCGATGCCGAGGGCGCGGAGCATCTGTCCGGCGGCCGTGTAGTCGCGGGCGTCCTCGGGCAGGCCGAGCGCGGCGTTCGCCTCGTAGGTGTCCAGGCCCCGGTCCTGGAGGGCGTAGGCGTCGAGTTTGTTGTAGAGGCCGATGCCGCGGCCCTCCTGGCGGAGGTAGAGCAGCACGCCGCCGTGCTCGGCGATGCGCTCGACCGCCTCGCGCAGCTGGGGTCCGCAGTCGCAGCGTGCCGAGCCGAAGATGTCGCCGGTCAGGCACTCGGAGTGCAGGCGTACCAGCGGCGGCCTGCCCTCGGGTGCGCCGAGGACCATGGCCACGTGCTCCTGGCCGTCGGCGAGTCCGTGGAAGGTGACCAGGTCTCCGGTGACCGTGTAGCCGTCGCCGAAGCGGAACGGGACGGTCACGCGGGTGCGGACCGTGGCGGTGGGGGAGTCGGTCGAGTGGCTGCTGTCGGCGGCGGCATCGGATGCCGCCGCGTCGCCTGGCTCGCGCATGTCTGTCACCCTTCTCCGGCCGCCGGGTCGCGGGTCCGGTATGCGCTTCCGCTGCGTCGGACGCGCCGTTGTGCTTCAGATTTGAAGCACAAGCTCGGTGGGAGACAGTAACCCTGCTTTAAAGTTCAAGCAATCGATTTGGGGGGACTTTGGGGGAGTTACGCCCTCGACGAACGCCGTCGCCAGGGCGGCGCGCCGCATGGCGATTGCTCCTCGTCTCCCTGGAGCGCCTCCGTGATCCGGCCGCAGATGGCCTCCAGTTGGGCCACCTGCTCCGGCGACAGGTGGTCGAAGACGGCCGCGCGGACCGTGTCGGCATGACCCGGCGCGGCACGCTCCAGCAGCGCCCTCCCCGCGTCCGTCAGGACCGCGATGCTGCCCCGCCGGTCGGTCGGGCAGCCCTCCCGGCGGACCGTGCCGTCCCGTTCCAGGCGGGTGACGGCGTACGTCAGCCGGCTGCGGGTGATCTTCAGGCTCTCGGCGAGGTCGGTCATCCGCATCCGGTGGCCGGGCGCGTCGGAGAGGTTGGCCAGGACGGAGTAGTACAGGTGCGGCATGCCGGCCTCCTGCTGGAGGTGCCGGTCGATCGCGTCCTCCAGGAGCCACGACGCGGCGAGGTACGAGCGCCAGGCACGCTGTTCCTCGCGGGTGAGCCAGCGGGTCGTCATGACCGCAGTCTAGTTATTGTTTAAAAGTTGAACCAAGTGTGCGCGCCGGGGCGCATCGGATCAGACTGCTGTGTCCCGGCGCAGCGAATCCCGACCACTGGAGCGCACCTCATGGCCCACCCCTACGTCCTGTTGTCCGCCGCCGTCTCCCTCGACGGCTTCCTGGACGACACCGGGCCCGAGCGGCTCCTGCTGTCCGGGCCGGAGGACTTCGACCGGGTCGACGAGGTCCGGGCGGGCAGCGACGCGATCCTCGTCGGCGCGGGCACCGTGCGCACCGACAACCCGCGGCTGCTGGTCAACTCCGCGCGGCGGCGCGCGGCCCGGGTCGCCGCGGGGCTGCCGGAGTACCCGCTGAAGGTCACCGTCAGTGTGTCCGGGGACCTCGACCCGGAGGCCCTCTTCTGGCACACCGGCGGGGCGAAGACCGTCTACTCGACCGGCAAGGGCGCCGAGCGGCTGCGCGGGCGGCTGCCGGCCGGCGTGGAGGTGGTGGCGCTCGGGCCGGACATGCAGTGGCGGGACGTGCTCGGCCACCTCGGGGACGTCAAGGGCGTGCGGCGGCTGATGGTCGAGGGCGGCGGGCAGGTGCACACTCAGCTGCTGCGGCAGGGGCTCGCGGACGAACTGCAGCTCGCGGTCGCGCCGCTGTTCGTGGGGGAGGCCGGCGCGCCGCGGATGTTCGGGCCGGGGGCCTATCCCCCGGGGCGGATGCGGCTGGTCGAGACACGGGCGGTCGGTGACGTGGTCCTGATGCGCTACGTGCCCACGGCACCCGGGACCGGGCGGCTGGCCTCCGCCGCGGACCGGCGGTGGCTGGAGGCCGCCTGTGAGCTGGCGGCGCAGTGCCCGCCGTCCCGGACGGCCTTCAGCGTGGGAGCGGTGATCGTCGCGGCCGACGGCACGGAACTGGCACGGGCGCACTCCCGGGAGGGCGGCGACCCCGTGGTCCACGCGGAGGAGGCGGCGCTGGCCAAGCTCGACCCGGCGGACCCCAGGCTGGCCGCCGCCACGGTCTACAGCAGCCTGGAGCCGTGCGCCCGCCGCGCCTCCCGGCCCGCGCCGTGCGCCCGGCTGATCATCGACGCCGGGGTGCGACGGGTGGTCACCGCCTGGCGTGAACCGGACACCTTCGTGGCGTCCGCGGACGGCAACGCGCTGCTGGCGGCACAGGGCGTGGACGTGGTGGTGCTGCCGGAGTACGAGGACCTGGCGAAGGCCCCCAACGCCCATCTGCTGCCCCCGGCCACCCGCACATGACGCCCGGGGACCGCATCCCACCCCGCCCCGCCACCGCCGGCGCGGCGCCGCGCCAGGGCCGCGGACGGCCGGAAAACGCTGGTGAAGGGCCCCGCGCGGAAAACCCGTGTGCCTCCTTCAGCGCGCATGGCGTACACTGATCTCACCGACGCGGGGTGGAGCAGCTCGGTAGCTCGCTGGGCTCATAACCCAGAGGTCGCAGGTTCAAATCCTGTCCCCGCTACTGATGGCCGAGGGCCGGAGTCCGAAAGGGCTCCGGCCCTCGTCGTGTGCCACGGCCCGCCGCGGCCCCGCCCCGCCGCCACCCCGGCCATACGCCCGCCATACGCCCGCCATACGCCCGCCATACGCCGGTCATACGCCGGTCGGCCCACAGCGGTCGCCCGCCGCCGCCCTTCCGGGGAAGCCTGGACAGGTGGTGCAAGGAGGCACGGGGCGGTCCGAGCGGCCGAACGACCAGGACGACGGCGGGCGACGGCCGGGAACGGCGTACGACCGGGCCGGTGTCCGGCCCCCCGCGGGGCGTGACCGGCCCGGTGACCGGCCGTCCGGCGCCCCCGGGCCCGATGCCGGTGCCGGAGAGGTCCTGCCGCCGGCCCGCCTCGGGGCCGGCACCCGCCGGATCCCCTCTGCGCGCCTGGCCGTACGGGCCCTGCCCGCGCTGCTCATCGTCGTCGGTGTCTGCTTCGACTACTTCACCCCGTCCGACCTCACCGCCGGCCCCCTGCTCACCGCCGCACCGCTCGTCGCCGCGCCCCTGTACTCGCTGCGGGGCACCGTCCTGACCGGTGCGGTCGCCGTCGCCTCCATCCTCGCCGTCCACCTCGGGCTCGGCGTCCTCGGGGAGGTCAACGAGATCACCGAGGCGGTCACCGTCGCGACCGTCGCCGCCCTCGCCGTCCTCCTCAACGTGCTCGTCCGCCGCAACGACAGACGCCTCGCCTCCGCCCGCGAGATCGCCGAGGCCGCCCAGCGCGCCGTGCTGCCCGAGCCCGCCGCGCGGATCGGCGGGCTCGACATCGCGGCCCGGTACGAGGCGGCGCAGGCCGACGCCTTCATCGGCGGGGACCTGTACGCCGTGCAGGACTCCCCGCACGGGGTACGGCTGGTCGTCGGGGACGTGCGCGGAAAGGGCATGGGGGCCGTGGCCGCCGTCGCCGTCGTCATCGGCGCCTTCCGGGAGGCCGCCGAGCAGGAGTGCACGCTGGAGGCCGTGGCCCAGCGCCTGGAGCGGGCGCTGTCGCGCGAGGGCGTCCGGCGCGGCGGACCGGACGCCCTCGAGGGGTTCACCACCGCCGTCCTCGCGGAGATCCCGCACGGCCGTGACACCGTCCGCGTCGTCAACCGCGGCCACCCGGCCCCGCTGCTGCTGCTCCCGGACGGCACGGTGCGCGAGATCGAGCCCGACGAGCCGGCGCTGCCGCTCGGCATCGGCGACCTCGGCAGCCGGCCGGACCGTGCCGAGGAATGGGACTTCCCGCCCGGGGCGACGCTGCTGTGCTGCACCGACGGCGTCTTCGAGGCGCGTGATGCGCGCGGCGGGTTCTACGATCCCGTCGGCTGTCTCGCCGGCCGCGTCCGCACCGGCCCGGGCGCCCTGCTGACCGCCGTCACCGAGGACGTCGCCCGCCACACCGGCGGCCGCGCCACGGACGACATCGCCCTGCTGGCCGTGCACCGGCCCGACCGGCCCTCAGCGTCGTCACGCCATGTGAACGGATGACGCCCCTGCGCATAACAACTGATGCACCGTCAATAACGGTGGGGCCCCCGAGGCGTGGCCAAGTCGCCCCATTTAGCCCGTTCCTGGCATGAAAGTCCAGGTCAAAAGCATCAGAGATCTGATGGAACGGCTTGGAATCCGGGCCCCGCGTCTATTAACGTTCGATAACGCAGCGCGGTCGTCCCAGCCGTCACAAGAGGCGGCTCCGTGCGCGTGTGCCGAATCCCGCAAGGGAGCCGGGGAACCACCACCTTGGGGTGAATCGGGCGGAAGCCGCCGTGGCAGCACGGCCGGTGACGCCCGTAGGAGACCTTCCTGCTCCGAACCCGTCAGCTAACCCGGTAGGCCAGTAGGAAGGAAGGAGTGCGCCCACGTGGCGTCCAACGGGCCTGCCCAGAGCACCTCGTTCGCTCCGAACGGCACTCAGACGTTCGGCTTCGCACCCCGTACCGACGAGGGCCCCTGGGAGGAGTGGAACCCCACCGAGGAGTCCCTCCGCCCCGTACGCGGCCGGCATCGCGTCACCAAGCAGCGCGGGGGCGGGCTCGCGCGCAGCTCCACGGTTCTGGGCGTCGGTGTGATGGCCGCCGTCGGCGCGGGCGGCATGGCCACCGCGCAGACCGGCAAGCCCCCGGTGTCGATATCCATGCCGGACCTGTCCTCGGTCGCGGACTCGGCCAAGGCACTCCTCGGCGAGGACTCCGGCGCCCCCAAGGGCTCCGCCACCGCCCTCAGCTCCGCCGGCCTGACCACCGCCGACGCCGCCGCGGGCAGCGCGGACGCGGGCGAGGCACTGCGCGCCCGGATCCTGCAGCAGGCCGAGTCCCAGCAGGACCGGATCGACAGCGCGGCCGCACAGGCCGCCGAGGACGCCGCCGCGAAGAAGGCCGCCGAGGCCGCCGTCAAGGCGCAGGACGCCGCGGAGGCCAAGGCCGCGGCCGAGAAGCAGCAGGCGATCGAGGAGGCCAAGAAGAAGGCCGAGGCCGCGCGACTGGCCGAGCTCGCCAAGCAGTACGCGCTGCCGACCTCCTCGTACACCCTGACCTCCCGCTTCGGCGACGCCGGTTCCATGTGGTCCTCCGGCTACCACACCGGACTCGACTTCGCCGCGCCGACGGGCACGCTCATCAAGGCGGTCCACAGCGGCACCATCACCGAGGCGGGCTGGGCCGGTTCCTACGGGTACCGCACCATCCTCACCCTCGACGACGGCACCGAGCTGTGGTTCTGCCACCAGTCCTCGATCAGCGTCAGCGCGGGGCAGAAGGTGGCCACCGGCGACGTCATCGGCCGCGTGGGCGCGACCGGCAACGTGACCGGGCCGCACCTGCACCTGGAGGTGCACCCCGGCGGCGGCGACGCCATCGACCCGCTGGCGTGGCTGCGCAGCAAGGGCCTCAACCCCTGACATCCCCCTGAGGCGCCGGGTCCGGGCCGTTCCCGGGCCCGAGGCGCCGCTCCCCTGACCCCGGCAGCCCTGGCGACACCCCCCCCGACGGCAGGGCTGCCGGCCGTACCGACACCGACGGACGAGGAGACGGCGAAGCGACGGCGGCGTCCGCGTGACCGCGCGGGGCGCGGCCGAGCGGGCCCGGCCCCTACCGGCGATACGGGTTGTACCCGGGATACGGTGCGGCCGGCCCGTGCTGCGGCGCCCCGTACAGCGGTGCCCCGTACAGCGGCACTCCGTGCGGCGGCGCATACCCGTGGCCGTGCCACACCGGCGGCGCCGTCGCGGGTGCCACCGGCGCCGTGACCCGCGCCGCGTACTCCAGCGCCGGCCGCGCCACCGTCCGGCGCGCCCACAGCGCGCAGAGCAACTCCCGCTCCCGCACGACGAAGTCGGCCCCCGCCCGCCCCCGGCGCCCCCGGTGGCGCAGGAACGCCACCGACGTCGCGAACGCCTCGTACTCCGCGACCGAGCGCGCCGCCTCCTTTCCGCAGTGGTGGCCCGCGTACTCCCGGGCCAGCCGCCGCGCCCGCAGGGAACCGAGGACGAACGGCTCCACCGGTCCCAGCCACCCTGCGGCCGCGTACGCGGGCAGCTCCTCCCGCACGGTCCTCAGCTCACGCTGCCGGGTCCAGATCACCAGCCAGGTCAGCAGCCCGAACGCGGGTGCCATGAAGGCCGCGTAGACCGCGAAGAACCCGTACTCGCCGAACATCGCCGACCCGTTCCACATGGCGTGCATGCCCATGGCGAGCAGCAGCCCGCCCAGCGGCGCCAGCAGCCGGCGTACGCGCTGGCGCTCCGCCGAGAGCGCGGCGAGCCCGAAGCCGATGCCCGTGAGCACGGTGAACAGCGGGTGCGCGAACGGCGACATCACCACGCGCACGAAGAAGGTGGCGGCCGTGACGGAGGCGAGCCCTCGCCCCCCGCTCATCTGGTCGGTCCCGAAGGCCGTGCCCAGATAGAGGATGTTCTCGGTGAAGGCGAAACCGGTCGCGGTGACCCCCGCTATCACCACCCCGTCGACGATCCCGGTGAAGTCCCGTCTGCGGAAGAGGAAGACGAGCAGCACGGCCGCCGCCTTCGCGGACTCCTCGACGAACGGCGCTATGACCGTCGCGCCGAGCGTGTCGGCGCCGTTCGGGTCGGCGGTCGTGGTCGCTATCCACCGCGTCGCGAAGCTGTTCGCGACGATCGCTATGAGCGCGGCCGCGCACGCGCCCCACGCGAAGGCGAAGACCAGGTTCCGCCAGGGACCGGGCTCGACCCGGTCCAGCCAGCGGAAGGCCGCCACCAGCAGCGGCACGGGCAGGACGGCCAGGGCGAGCCCGACCAGGAAGCCCTCGGTGCCGGTCTGCTGCCGCACGAGGGCGAGGATCACGAGCCCGGACAGCGCGAGGAGGGTGATCAGCGCCCCGTACCGCACCCACCGCCTCTGCCACCAGTGCGGGTGCCAGAGCACGCCCCCGTCCACGGGACCGTCGGGGTACGTCGGGTACGGGGGAAGGGTGGTCACGGCATCGACCCTAACGAGACAGGGGCGCCGCCCGCGACGGTGCCCGGTGGACCCGCGGGGCGCTCAGCCGCCGGCGGCCGGCTGGTCTCGGTGCTGTACGCGCCGGAACAACAGATCGTTCACCGCATGACCCTTGTCCAGCCCCTGGCCCTCGAAACGGGTCAGCGGCCGGAACGCGGGCCGAGCCGCACAGCCGCCGCCCGGCTGGGTGTTCTCGAACTCCGGGTGGGCGGTGAGCACCTGGAGCATCTGCTCGGCGTACGGCTCCCAGTCCGTGGCGCAGTGCACCAGCGCGCCCGGCCGCAGACGGGTGGCGGCGAGTGTGAGGAACTCCGGCTGGATGAGCCGCCGCTTGTGGTGGCGCTTCTTGGGCCAGGGGTCGGGGAAGTAGACGCGCAGCCCGTCGAGGGAGTGCGGTGCGAGCATCTCGCGGAGCAGGATGATCGCGTCGCCGTTCCCGACCCGGATGTTGGCCAGGCCGTTCCGCTCGGCGAGGTTGAGGAGGTTGCCCTGGCCGGGCGTGTGCACATCGACCGCGAGGATGTTGGTGTCCGGGTCGGCGGCGGCCATCTGCGCGGTGGCCTCGCCCATCCCGAACCCGATCTCCAGCACCACGGGTCTCGTGTCGCCGAACAGCTCGGCGAGATCGACCACCCGCTGCCCGTCGATGTCCAGCCCCCATGTGGGCCACAGTCGCTGCAGGGCATCCGCCTGCCCGGTGGTCACCCGGCTCCGGCGGGGCTGGAAGCTGCGGATCCGCCGCTCGAAGTGCGACCCGGCGGGATCGGCCTTCGGCCCGCCGGGGAAGCGGGGCTCACCCTTGGCCCGGGAGCGGGGGACGGAGGCGGCGAGGGCAGCGGCGGCCCGGCCGCGGGGTGTGGCCTGGGCGTCTTCGCGGGCGGCATCGAGGGAGTCAGACACAGTGCAGCCAATTTTACGGGGAGGGACGACGGCACCCGGCCGTCCGGTGGGCGGGCGCTCAGTCCCGGGCCAGCGCCGCCAGCGCCCGGCGCGCCACCTCCCGGCCGATCGGCAGGGAGGCGGTCGCCGCGGGGGAGGGCGCGTTCAGCACATGCACCGCCCGCGGGCCCTCCCGGATCAGGAAGTCGTCCACCAGCGTCCCGTCCCGCAGCACGGCCTGCGCCCGCACCCCGGAAGCCGCCGGCACGAGGTCGGCCGCCCCGGCCGCGGGCAGCAGTCTGCGCACGGCCCGTGTGAACGCCCTCTTCGACACCGACCGCCGCAGCTCCCCCGCCCCGTACCGCCAGTGCCGGCGTGCTATCCGCCATGACCCCGGCCACACCAGCGTCGCCCCCAGCTCCCGCGGCCGCAGCGTCCCCCGGCCGTACCCCTCGCGCGCCAGGGCCGGCACCGCGTTCGGCCCGATGTGCACCTGCGCGTCGATCCCCCGCGTCAGATGCACCCCGAGGAACGGGAACGCCGGGTCCGGCACCGGGTACACCAGCCCCCGCACCAGCTCCGGCCGTGCCAGGGCGTAGTACTCGCCCCGGAAGGGCACGATCCGCATGCCCGGGTCGTCGCCGGTCAGCCGGGCCACCTCGTCGCAGTGCAGCCCGGCGCAGTTGACGAGCACCCGCGCCCGCAGCACCGTCCCGTCCGCGGTCCGCACCGCGACGCCGAGCGAGGGGCGCCGGTCGATCCGCACCACCCGTGCGCCGTACCGGACCTCCGCCCCCGAGGCGTCGCCCAGCTGCCGGGCGACCGCCACGAAGTCGCAGATCCCCGTCGTGCCCACGTGGATGGCCGCGAGCCCGCGCACCTCCGGCTCGTACTCCGTGATCTGGGCCGGGCCCAGTTCCCTGACCGGGATGCCGTTCTCCCGGCCGCGCTGGACGAGCGCGTGCAGCCGCGGCAGCTCGTCACGCTCCGTCGCGACGATCAGCTTGCCCGTGACGGCGTGCGCGATGTCGTACTCGGCGCAGAACTTGACCATCTCGGCGGCGCCCCGCACCGCGTACCGGGCCTTGAGCGAACCGGGGCGGTAGTAGACACCGCTGTGGATGACCCCGCTGTTGCGTCCCGTCTGGTGGCGGGCCGGGCCGGACTCCTTCTCCAGGACCGTCACCTGCGTGCCCGGCGCGGCACGTGTGATCGCATACGCCGTCGACAGGCCGACGATTCCGCCGCCGACCACCAGCACGTCGCAGTCGTACGCGATCTTCCGCATCTGCTCCACCTCCCGGTTTCGATAGTGCACTGCGCCACTGACAGTGCGCTCAAACCCGGGAGGCGCCCGAGGGCCGGCGGCCGGCACGGTCACCCGGCGACGGGGAACCGTGCGGGCCTAGGCCGGAGCCATCAGCAGGGGCCGTGCCCGCTCCCGCAGCTCCGCCACGCGCGGTTCGTCGCCGTACGGCTCCAGCCGGTGTATGAGGTCCCTCACATACTCGGTGGTGCGCGCCGACGATATGCGCCCGGCGACCTCCACCGCCCGCACCCCCTGCTCGCACGCCGCGTCCAGGTTGCCCGACTCCAGCTCGGCGACCGCCGACACGACCAGGCGCAGCCCGTGGGAGCGCACGTACTCCTCCGTGGGCCGGGACAGGGCCTGCTCGGTGAAGCGGCGGACCTGGCGGGGCGCCTTGAGGTCGCGGTAGCACTCGGCGGCGTCGGCCGCGAAGCGGTCGTAGGAGTAGAAGCCGAGCCAGGACGGGTCGTTGTCGCCGTCGCGGGCCCGCTCCAGCCAGCCCTCGGCCGCCTTCAGGGACGCGCCGGCCGCCTGGGCGTCCCCCGCGCGCGCGTGCGCCCGTGCCTCGACGAGGCGGAAGAAGCTCATGGTGCGGGCCGTGGCCAGGCCGCGGTTGCGCTCCAGGGCGGCCTGGGCGAGGTCGACGCCCTCGTCGCCGAAACCGCGGTAGGTCGCCTGCAGTGACATGGAGGCCAGGACATAGCCACCCAGGGGCACGTCGGCGGCCGCGCGCGCGAGGCGCAGCGCCTGGATGTAGTAGCGCTGGGCGGCCTCCTGCTGCCCCGTGTCGAAGGCCATCCAGCCGGCCAGGCGCGTCAGTTCGGCGCTGGCCCCGAACAGGGCCCGGCCCACCTCGTCCGAGTACGACCCGAGCAGCAGGGGTGCGGCCTCCACGCGTAAGCACTCGGGCACCATCGACGAACGCCAGTCGCCGCCGCCGTACTTGGAGTCCCAGCGCCGGGCGTCCTCCGCGGCCTCGCGCAGCTTCTGCACATCGCTGTGGCCCACCTTCAGCGGCGCTCCGGGGCCCTCGCCGGGGCCGGGGTCGCGCGCCACCGAGCTGTCGGCCGGGGTGATCAGCCAGCGGGAGGCGGGGGTCGCATAGGCGCTCACGGCGAACGATCCGGCCAGCGACTGCCAGATGCCGCCACTGCCGCCCCGGCGTCCGGCGAGGTCGAGGCGGTACAGCTCCGTCGCCGACTTCACCGCCTGGCCCACGTCCCGGGGGAAGGCGAGGCCCACTTCCGGTGCGGGATCCGCGTCCGCCAGACCGATCTCGTGGAGCGGTACGGGGCGGCCGAGCTTCTGGGCGATGGCCGCGGCGATGAGGTGGGGCGCGGCGCCCTGCGGCACCATGCCCTTGGACACCCACCGCGCCACCGACGTCTTGTCGTAGCGAAGAGTCAACCCGCGTTGGGCGCCAAGGTCGTTGACGCGCCGGGCGAGTCCTGCGTTGCTGATTCCCGCGAGGGCGAGAACGGCGCCGAGCTTTTCGTTCGGCCCGCGTTGCTCCCTGGACATGCGCCACCCCTCGACACAGACGGCTGCCACGGCGGTGGCATAACCGCGCGGCATTCGTAAACCCAGCGTAGTTCGCCGCATCCCAGCCGTTAAGGGGCGTAAATCCGGATGGCGGGATTGTGGTCCGTACCTCAGTACGGAGTGTCGCGGCGTGCTCCTGGTGTGTGGCCGTGCGCCCGTCCGTGCGCTCTTCTCCGGCCACCCGGGGAGCGGTTGCATGGCCGTGCGTGGGTCGGCCCGCTGTACTGGATCCAGTGGGCTGGGGGACACCGCCGCCTTCATCCCCGCGGGCGGCGGACCGGTCCGGGAGGCGAACTCCGCCTCCCGGACCGTGCGTTGCGCAGGGCCCTGTACGGAGCGTGCGCACGCCTGCCCACCCTCAGTCGATTTGGCCGAAAATCGACGGCGGATTCCGGGGGCGATCAAGCCTCCGACCATGGCTGTTGAGGGCGCGAAGGGGGTTCTTGGGGAGCGTATCGGGGGCGCATTCGCGTCGCTGTCCCTTCCCTCCCGCCGTGCCCGGAGCCTGAGTCCACCGGCCCGCGGACCTCTCCGCGCGGGCGCGTTCCCGGGCGCACAAGCGACAACACACGCCCTCGGGGGCGCATTCTTCATGGCAGCATGGGTGCCGTTCGTACGGTGCACTGGTTGTCCACAGCCTGTGGAGGCGTCGATGCGGTGGTTGGTGGGATGGAGCAGCGCCGCCGCCGGTGCCCTCGCGCCCGGCTCCGCCGGAGCCACCGGATACGACGGCGAGACCGTTCACCCGGTGGGCTCCCAGCTCCTGTGGGGCGACCCCGATCCGCTCTGGGCGGTCGGCGACTGGCGCCCCGACGAGGTGCGCGTCGTGAAGGCCGACCCGCAGACCCGGATCGCGGTCCTGGGCACGTGCGGGGCCTCCGACGAGGAACTGCGCGTCGGTCTGTTCGCCGCCCGCGGAGGCGCCCTGCGCCATCTGACCGCATGGCCCGGCAGCTACACCGCCGTCGTCCAGGTGGGGCGCAGGATCACCGTGTGCGGCGACCTGGCGGGCGCGCGGCCCGTGTTCCACACGCCCTGGGCGGGCGGCACCGCATACGCGACCGCCGCGCTGCCGCTCGCCGACCTCACCGAGGCCAACCTGGACTTCGGGCACCTGGCGGCCCTCCTCGCCGCCCCCGACGTACCGGCGGCGGTGCACGACTCGACCCCGTACGACGGCGTGCGGCGCATACCTCCGGGGCACGCGCTCATCCTGCGCGCGGGATCCCGCGAGATCGCCGGGTACGAGCCGGTCGCGTCCCTCGCCGTCGCGGCGCCCCCGGCGGACCCGGCCGACGCGGTGGACGCGGTGCGCGACGCCCTCGTCGACGCCGTACGCGCCCGGCTGGCGGCACCCCGGCACGTCCCGGGCACCGACATCGACCCCGGGCCCGTGCCCGGGATGGGACCGGCGGAACGGCGCGCCGCGCGCGGGATGCCCGTGCCCGGCATCGGCGCCGACCTCTCCGGAGGGCCGGCCTCGGGCACGCTGGCGCTGCTGGCGGCCGGACTCCCCGGCAGGCCCGGCACGGTGCTCGGGCACGGCACGGGGGCCGGCGAACGCCTGCTGGCCGTCACCTTCAACGACCTCGCCGTCCAGGGCCGCGAGGCCGAACTGGAGCGGGCCGGCACCCTGGCGGCGAACCCCCGTCTGCACCACGTGGTGGTGACCGGCGGTGAGGACGTACTCCCCTACGCCGACCTGGAGGTGCCGCTGACCGACGAGCCCGGCCCCTCCCTGGTGACGGCCGCCAGGCACCGGGCGCGGCTGGCGTCGGGCAGCGCGGACCACTTCACCGGCTACGGCGCGCGGCAGGTCCTCGACGCCCACCCGGCCCGGCTCGCGGACCTGCTGATGGACCGCAAGCGGCGCCATCTCGTGCGCCCCGTGGCCGCCCTGGCGAAGGCCGACGGCTCGGTGCTGGTCCCCGCGCGCGTGTACAGCGCGGCACGGAAGCTCGCCCGCACCCCGTACCGGGCCGGAGTCGACGCGCTCGCCGACCGGCTGATGCGGCGGCGGTTCGAGGAGCCCGGGGGCGCCGTAGGGGCGTCGCTCGCCGCGCTCACCTGGGCCAGACCCGGGCCCGCGGCGCGCTGGCTGACCGGTGAGGCCCTCGCTGAAGTATCGGTTCGCCTCCAAGGAGCCGCAGGCGGGACGGGGGTGGGCCCGGGGCAGCGCCCGGGCGACTTCCGCGCGCGCACGGCCCTGGCCCGGCACGCGGCGGACCTCCGCGTCCTGGAACAGGCGGCCGAGGTCCGCTCCCAGCGGCTGCACGCGCCGTTCCTGGACAACCAGGTCGTCCGCGCGTGCCGCGCGCTGCCCGAAGCCCTGCGGGTGCAGCCCGGGGCGCGCGCCGCGATCCTGCGGACCGTCCTGGAGGGCGCGGGCGTCGGCGGCCTGCCGCCCGGCTGGGGTGCCCCCTCGCACGCCTCCTCGGCGGCCGCGGCCCGCACGGGCCTGCGGGTGGCCGCGGACTCCCTGATGGCGCTGTTCGACACACCGCTGCTGGCGGAGGCGGGCCTGGTGGAGGCACGGGTGGTGCGCAAGGCGGTGCGGGCCGCGGCCGAGGGCGCACCGCTCCCCCTGGACGGTCTGGCGGACCTGGTCGCCCTGGAACTGTGGCTGCGCCGGCTGCTGGCCCGCCGGGGCACCTGCTGGACGGGCACGCCGGCCCGGGCCCGCGCGGTACCGGCGGGGATCGCCCCGCGGGGACGGGCGCTGGGTGCCGGGGCGTAACGGTTCCGGGGTCGCGGGCACGCCGCCGCCCACCCCCTCGCAAACCCCGTGCCATGCCACCCGCCGCCGGTGAGAATGGGGCGGTGCGGTACAGGATTCTCGGAGTTGCCCAGGTGGAGGACGACCGGGGGACCCCCGTACCCGTCGGCGGACCCCGGGTCCGCGCGCTGCTCACCGCGCTCGCCCTGCGCCCCGGCCGTACCGCCGACCCGCAGACCCTGATCGACGAGGTGTGGGGCGGCGACCGGCCGCTCGACGCCACCGCCGCCCTCCAGGCGCTGGTCGGACGGCTCCGCCGTGCCGTCGGCCGGGACGCGGTCGTCTCCGGGCCCGGCGGCTACCGGCTGGCCGCCGCCGGCGACAGCGTGGACCTCTTCGTCTTCGAGGACCTCGTCCGGCGCGGTACGTCGGCCCTCGCCCGGGGCGACGCGCACACCGCCGCCCGCGAACTGCGCGCCGCGCTCGCCCTGTGGCACGGCCCCGCCCTCGCCGACCTCCCCGACCGTGCGGCCGCCGCCCGCCCCGAGGCCCTGCGCCTGGAGGCGACCCGCGCCCGCGTCGAGGCCGACCTGCGGCTGGGCCGCGCCGCCGACGCCGTACCCGAGCTGACCGAACTGACCACCGCCCATCCGTTCGACGAACGCCTCCACGCCCTCCTCATCCGGGCCCTGCGCGCCACGGGCCGCGGCGCGGACGCCCTGACGGCCTACGAGGGGGTACGCCGCGCCCTCGCCGAGGGGCTGGGCGCCGACCCGGGACCGGAACTGCGCGCGCTGCACGCCGAGCTGCTGTCCCCGGACCCGCCCCCACCAGCGCCGGACACCCACCGCGGTGCCGGCCCCGCGCCGTCCGGCACCTCTCCCACCGCCCGGGCCGCCCACGCTGCCCCCACCGCCCGCACCGGCGGCAATCTCCGCCCCCGGCTGAACTCGTTCGTCGGGCGGGAACGCGAACTCGACGCCATCCGCGCGGATCTGCGCAGGGCCCGACTGGTCACCCTCACCGGGCCGGGCGGCTCCGGGAAGACCCGGCTCGCCGAGGAGGCCGCCACCGGGCTGCCGCAGGCGTGGCTGGCCGAGCTGGCCCCGCTCGACCGGCCGGAGGCGGTGCCCGCCGCGGTGGTCAGCGCCCTCGGCCTGCGGGAGACCGTGCTGGTCACCAACGAGATGGCGGTGCCGCAGGACGACCCGATCGCCCTTCTGATCGAGCACTGCGCCCCGCGCCGCGAACTGCTGATCCTCGACAACTGCGAGCATGTGGTCGACGCCGCGGCCGAGCTCGCGGAGACGCTCCTGACGCACTGCCCCGGCCTCACGATCCTCGCCACCAGCCGTGAGCCCCTGGGCGTGCCCGGCGAGTCGGTCCGCCCCGTCGACCCCCTGCCGCCCGATCCCGCGCGCCGCCTCTTCCTGGAGCGTGCGGCGGCCGTGCGCCCCGACGCGGGTCCCGCGGGCGACCTGGTGGCCGTCGACGAGATCTGCCGCCGCCTCGACGGTCTGCCCCTGGCCATCGAGCTGGCCGCCGCCCGCCTCCGGCTGCTGACTCCCCGGCAGATCGCCGACCGCCTCGACGACCGCTTCCGGCTCCTCACCTCCGGGAGCCGCACGGCCCTGCCCCGCCAGCAGACCCTGCGCGCGGTCGTCGACTGGTCCTGGGACCTGCTCGACGAGCGCGAGCGCACGATGCTGCGCGAGGCCGCCGTCTTCGCCGGCGGCTGGGATCTCGCCGCGGCCGAGGCGGTGTGCACCGGGCCCGCCGCCGACCTCGTCGGGGCGCTCGTGGACAAGTCCCTGATCGTCGCGACTCCGGTCGGGGGCGGCGACCGCGACGACCGTGACGACCGTGACGGCGGTGACGCCCGCAGCGGTGACGGCGGTGACGGCGGTGACGGCGGCGCTTCGGGCATGCGCTACCGCATGCTGGAGACCATCCACGAGTACGCCACCGAGCGCGCCGCGGAGGTCCCCGAGCTGCGCGCGGCGGCGGAGCGCAGGCACCGCGCATGGGTGCGGGCGCTCGTCGAGGAGGCCGACCCGAAGCTGCGGTCGGCCGAGCAACTGCCCTGGATCCGGCGCCTGGAGACGGAGCTGGACAACATCAGGGCCGGGCTGTACCGGGCCGTCGTCGCAGGCGCCGAGGAGGAGGCCGGCGCGATCGCTCTCGCGACGGGCTGGTTCTGGTGGCTGCGCAACTTCCGCCGCGAGGGCGCGGAGTGGGCGGACCGCGTGCTGCGCCTGGGCGCGGCCCTGGACGCGCACGACCGCCCGGTGGCCGCCTCGTCCGGCGTCCCCGGCGTCCCCGGCGTCTCGGCGTCCCGGCCCCGCGACGCGGGTGTCCCCGCCGCCTCCGCGGTGCGTCCTGCCGCCTTCGCGGCGCGTCCCGCTGCCGACGTCCTCACGGAGCTCGCCGCGGTCGACCACGTCGACGCGTTCCTCGCCGACGAGGACGCCGGGACGGCGCATCCCCTCCACCCGATGCGGATGAGGCTGCGGATGCTGCATGTGTTCCTGGTCGTGGAGTTGCGCCCGGCGGCCTCGGCGCGGGACGAGCGGTGGCAGCGGTACGTCGCCCGGATCCGCCGGGCCTTCGAGCGGGGCGGCCCGGACGCGGCCCGGCTGCCCGGCATGGTCTGGCCGGTGGCCGTGTACCACCTGGACGAGCCGCACCGGGTACGGCACGCCATGGACGCGGTCCTGGCCGACTGCCGCAGACACGGCGGCGACTGGGAGGTCGGCGTCGCCCTCATGATGCGCACGCACCTGCGCGTCGATTCCCCCGGCGGAGTGCACGACGTGGACGGCGATCTGGCCGAGCTGCGCACGCTCAGCCGCCGTGTCGGCGACCGCTGGATGCGCGCCCAGGTGTGCAGCGCGGCGGGCGAGGCGGCGATGGCGCGCGGCTGCTTCGAGGAGGCGAAGAGCGAGTACGGGGAGGCGCTGAGGCTCGCCCACGAGGTGGGAGCGCACGCGGAGGCGCCGTTCCTGCTCGCCCGGCTCGGCGAGATCGCGTACCGCGAGGGCAAGCGGACGGACGCCCGGACCGCGCTGGACGAGGCGAGCGATGCCGCCGACCGGCACGCCACGCAGGACGCCCGCGCTTACGTGTCCCTGCTGCGTGCTCAGATGGCGCTGGACGAGGGGGAGACGGCCCGGGCGCGGGCATGGTGGGAGCGCGCGCGGGCGGAGAGCCACCGGGGCACGCCGCCTCCGCAGTTCATCGCCGCGCTGAACGGCATGGACGCGCTCGTCACGGTCGCCGAGTCGGGCCCGGAGCCGGGGCTGACGAAGCTGGCCGAGGCGCTGGGCCGGGCCGTGGCGAGCCGGTGCGCGGAGTCGGTGACGGCGGGGCTCGTGGACATCGCGGCGAACGTCCTGGCGACCGGCGGCGAACTCGCCGCTGCGGTTCGGCTGCTGGCGGCCGCCGACCGCTGGCGCGGGCGCTCCGTGCGCGCCGAACCGGAGCGCACGCAGGCCGAGCGCACGCGGCGCACAGCCCTGGAGGCACTGGGCCGGGCCCGCTTCGACGCCGAAGGCGCGAAGGGCTCGGCCTTCACCCCGGACGACGTCCTACGGGATCTGGCGCGGGCGTCCGGGGACCCTTCCACCGGGTGAGCCCTGTCCCGTCGCACGCCGTCGGGCGAACGTCGGGTGAGCCACGACTCCGCGCCGTTCGCGGGCGCCCCCGGATCGAACGGACCCCACCCGGACCTCGTCCTGTGGAAAATCACCGAAACGGGCGATACGGGACCCCGGCGGAAGCCACCGGACGGGCGTGACCCGCGGACGCGGGCAGACCCGCCGGCCGCACCGGACCCGCGCACGGGTGGGCGGCGCAGCACCCGCGCACGGACCGCGGACGGCCCGGGAGGCCCCGGACCTCAGGGGCCCGCCCGCGGCCGCCGGTACGCCTGACAGCGGTGACGCCCGCTCACGCCGGGCGTGACCGCAGCCCCTCCAGGAGGATGTCGAGCAGCCGGGACGAGGCCGCCGCCTGCTGGGCGGGGTCCGGCAGCGAGGGCGCCGCCGTCGCGATCACGAGCAGCACGTCCGACACGGTGACGTCCGACCGCAGCTCGCCCGCCGCACGCGCCCGCTCCACGAGCTGTCCGACGACCTCCAGCAGCGTCTCCGCACCCGCGTCGGCCAGCACCGCGGCGGTCCGCTGTTCGACGAGCCGCAGCTCGGCGGCCGGCTGGGGCCGCTGCTGCGGCACCCGCGCCTCCTCCGCCGGCACCGCGCCGGACCTCTCGGCGCCCTCCTCGACGACCCCCACGCGCAACACCTGCGGCGGCAGCAGCCGGCCGGCGCCCGACGCCACCGACGTGCGCAGGAAGCGGGAGAGGGCCGACCACGGCTCGTGCTCCTGGCCGAGTGCCGCCCGGGCCTGGTCGGTCAGCCGGGCGGTCTCCTCCTCGGCTATCCGGCGCACCAGGACGTCCTTGCTCGGAAAGCGCCGGTAGACCGTGCCGACGCCGACCCTCGCGCGCCGCGCCACGTCTTCCATCGGCGCTCCGTACCCCAGCTCGCCGAAGACCTCGCGCGCCGCGCGCAGTACATGTTCCAGATTGCGCTGTGCGTCCACGCGCAGCGGTGCCGTCCGCGCACCGTCCCCGCGTCCGTTACCCACCGCGCCCGCCGATGCGACGGCGGACGCGGACGGCCAATGAGAGTCCTGAATGTGCATAAGCGTTCCCCCGGTAATGACGTCTCCCCCCGGAGACACTCCCCGTCATCGGAAGCCGGAGCATACGGAACAAGCGTCGTATCCGGCCGGACCGCCCGTCGCGGACCCGCCGAACGCATCCCCCGCACCCCGTCGACACACGAACATAGTTGAGCGGGAGTCAATTCAGAAGGGGCAGGTTCCGCACGGAGCGCCCCCCGATCGGAGTACGGGCCGGTTACATCCCGTTTGTACCTGCCGACCTCGTGCCCCTCATACCCGCTGACCTGCGCCGATTCTCCACACCCCGGCAATTCGGTCAACTCCGGCCGGAGCTTGTGTCCGGTCACACAATTTGCTGGGCCTGTGGACAAACCCCGGCGCCGGGTGCGTCATGGGATGGTGACGGCAGCATCCCAATGGGCGACACCCCCCGAAACCTCGAAGTGCGTGCGCATCCTCATCGTCGGCGGTGGCTCCGTCGGTCTGTACACGGCCCTGCGCCTGCAGCAGAAACTGAAAGCGGAGCTCGGCCGGGGCGAGGCGGAGATCGTGCTGGTCTCGCCCAACCCGTACATGACGTACCAGCCATTCCTGCCGGAGGCGGCCGCCGGCGCCATCTCACCGCGCCACCTCGTCGTGCCGCTGCGCCGGGTCCTGGACGGCTGCCAGGTCGTCGTCGGTGAGGTCACGGCCATCGACCACGCCAAGCGCACCGCGACCGTCGCCACGCTCGCCACCCAGGAGACCGGGGAGACGGCGCAGGTCTCCTACGACGAACTCGTCCTCGCCCCCGGCTCCGTCTCGCGCACCCTCCCGATCCCCGGTCTCGCCGACCACGGCATCGGCTTCAGGACCGTCGAGGAGGCCATCGGCCTGCGCAACCACGTCATCGAGCAGATGGACATCGCCTCCTCCACCCGCGACCCCGCCGTCCGCGAGGCCGCCCTCACCTTCGTCTTCGTGGGGGGCGGCTTCGCCGGCGTGGAGGCGCTCGGCGAACTGGAGGACATGGCCCGCTACGCCTCGCGCTACTACCGCAACCTGAGGCCCGAGGACATGAAGTGGATCCTCGTGGAGGCGTCCGACCGCATCCTGCCCGAGGTCGGTGAGGAGATGGGCCGGTACACGGTCACCGAGCTGCGCCGCCGCAACATCGACGTGCGCCTCCACACCCGTCTCGAATCGTGCGTCGACCGCGTCGCCGTCCTCAGCGACGGCACGCGCTTCCGCACCCGTACGGTCGTGTGGACCGCCGGGGTGAAGCCGAGCCCCGTCCTCGCGGCCAGCGACCTGCCGCTGGACGGGCGCGGGCGGCTCAAGTGCACCCCCCAGCTGGCCGTGGACGGCGTCACGCACGCGTGGGGCGCGGGAGACGCCGCCGCCGTCCCCGACGTCACCGCCGCCGAACCGGGCGGGGAGACCGCCCCCAACGCCCAGCACGCCGTGCGCCAGGCGAAGATGCTCGGCGACAACATCGCGCACGCGCTGCGCGGCGAGCCCCTGGAGACGTATGCGCACAAGTACGTCGGCTCCGTCGCCTCCCTCGGACTGCACAAGGGCGTTGCGCACGTCTACGGGCGCAGGCTGAAGGGCTACCCTGCCTGGCTGATGCACCGCATGTACCACCTCGGCAGGATTCCCACCTTCAACCGCAAGGCCCGCGTGCTCGCCGAATGGACGCTCGCGGGACTCTTCAAGAGGGAGATCGTCTCTCTCGGATCACTCGAACATCCCCGTGCGGAGTTCGAACTCGCGGCCGGTGGAAAGCCTTCAGGAAACCCGAAGGGGTCGTCCTGACCGTATCCAGGAACTCCGCCGGAGAGGCGGGCGTCTGACGGATGTCGGTCCGGTCGGCCAGACTGGTCCCCGACCACGGGCGGGCCGACCCCCGCCGCGACGCACCCATCAGGCTTTCCCCACCGCGCTGCACACCCCCCGGGGGCAGGCCCCCGGACCCCGACCGGTTCCGGAGCCGGCCGGAGACGACAACGACGAGGCAAGGAATCGGTGAACTTCACGCGCTGGAGCGCCCGGCTCCCCGGAACGCAGCGCCGCGCGGCAGCGCGGACCGGGCACGCGGTCCCCCCGGACCGGCGGGGGGACGGCTCCGTGCCCGCGGCCCGCGCCGAACGGCCCACCGACGACACGTCGAGCGTGCCCGCGGTCGACGAACTGCCGGTGCGCGAGGTCCTCGACCGTGTTCCGGCCCTCGTCGCCCTGCTGCACGGCCCCGACCACCGCATCGCGTACGTCAACGACGCCTATGCGGCGGCCTTCGGCACCCGCCCGGCCGGCGCACCCGCGCGTGAGGCGCTGCCCGAGCTGGACGAGCTCGGCCTCCTCCCGCTCCTGGACCAGGTGCTGCGCAGTTCCAGGCCGCGCACGGTCAAGTCCCGCAAGGCGCCCGGCGGCCGTTCGTACACGTTCACCTGTACGCCGGTGGACGTACGCGACGACAAGGCCAGGGGCGTGCTGATCTTCGCCGCCGACGTCACCGACCACGCGGAGGCCGCCGAGCGGCTGCGGGCCAGTGAGCGCGAACAGCGCGAGGCCGCGGTGACCCTCCAGCGCTCTCTGCTGCCCCAGGAGCTGGAGCAGCCCGACGACCTGCGCATCGCCGCCACCTACCAGCCCGGCGGCACGGAGGCCGCGGTCGGCGGCGACTGGTACGACGTGATCACCCTCGGCGGCGGCCGCACGGCCCTCGTCATCGGCGACGTCATGGGCAGGGGCGTACGGGCGGCCGCCGTGATGGGCCAGCTCCGCACCGCCGTCCGCGCCTACGCCCGCCTCGACCTGCCCCCGCACGAGGTCCTGCAGCTCCTGGACGGCCTCGCCGCGGAGATCGACGCCAACCAGATCGCCACGTGCGTGTACGCCGTCCACGACCCGAACGAGGGCCGGCTGGTGTACGCCTCGGCGGGCCATCTGCCGATCCTGGTCCGCGACGAGAACGGCAACGTGCTGCGCGCCGACGAACCCACCGGCCCGCCGCTGGGCACCGGCGGCTGGATGCACGCCTCGGGCTCGGTGCCGCTGGGCCCCGGCTCCACGGCCGTGCTCTACACCGACGGCCTGGTCGAGCGCCGGGACGCCGACCTGGACGAGGGCATCGCGGCCCTGGAGGGCGCGCTCGCGGGCGCCACGGGCACGCCGCAGGTGATCTGCGACCGCCTGGTCCGCTCGGCGGGCGTCACGGCGGGGCACGACGACGACGTGGCGGTCCTCGTCCTCCAGCACCCGGCGCGCACGGGCCCGGACGGCGACCTCTTCCGGAACGCCGCGCTGGAGCTGCTCGGCGGCGTGGAGGCGGCCCCACGCGCGCGTGCGTTCGCCTCCGGGGTGCTGACGAGCTGGCGGTTCCCGGTGGACCTGCACGATCTGGGGGTGCTGGCGGCGAGCGAGCTGGTCGCGAACTCGCTGCAGCACGGGATTCCGCCGATGCGCCTGCGGCTGCGGCGCACCGACCGGCGGCTGATCATCGAGGTGACGGACGGGGACGAGCAGCTGCCCCGCCGCCGCCGGGCGGAGCCGGCGGACGAGGCGGGGCGGGGGATCGCGATCGTGGCGACCATCGCCTCCAGCTGGGGGTCGAGACGGACGCCGGGGGGCGGGAAGGCGGTCTGGTGCGAGTTCGCACTGCCGCGCGGGACGGGCTGACCGCCCGTGGCGTCCGGGCCCTCCGGCCCGGACGCGCTCCGGTCAGGCACGCGCCGTCGCGTGTCCCGCCGCGGCACCCCCCTGCGCCACCACACGGCTCCTCGCCGACGGCTGGTTCTGCACCGGGGTGAGCAGCCGCCCGAGCCTGAGCGCGAGGAACGTGATGCCCAGGGAGCACAGCAGGAACGTCACGATGTACGGCGCGGGCAGCGCCGCGGCGAGCGGGCCCCCCACCGCGGGGCCCAGGGCGAGCGCGAGCTGCTTCACCAGGGCGAAGGCCGCGTTGTACTGGCCGGCCAGGCCCGGCGGCGCGAGGTCGGCGACCAGCGGCGCGACCGTCGGCGACAGCATCGCCTCGCCGAGGCCGAAGAGCCCGTACGTCGCGACGAACGCGGCGGTCGCCGTGGCCCGGCCGCCGTCCCCCAGGCCCGCGTACCCCGCCACGGCCCACGCCGCGGCCCAGATCAGCCCCACGGCCGCGATCACCCGTGTCCGCTTGCGCCGCTCCACGAACCCCAGCACCGCGAACTGCGCGATCACGATCACCGCCGTGTTCGCCGCCAGCGCCGTACCCAGCGCGGACGTCGAGATCCCGGCCGTCTCGACGCCGTACGCGCTCAGCCCCGACTCGAACTGTCCGTAGCAGGCGAAGAACAGCACGAAGCCCAGCACGGACAACCGCACCATGGCCCGGTCGCCCACCAACCGCCTCCAGCCCGCCCCGCCGCCCCGGGGAGCGGCGGACTGGAGCGCCGGCGCCCGTGGCACCCGTACGGTCGACATGATCACGACGAGCAGCAGGAACATCGCCGCCTCGATCGAGAACAGCAGGGTGAAGGACGCGGCGCGTGAGACGTCGACCAGGTGACCGCCGATCAGCCCGCCCACGCCGAGCCCCAGGTTCTGCAGGAAGAACTGCACGGCGAAGGCCCGCGACCGGGTCTGAGCCGTCGAGCAGTCCACGATCATCGTGGCCAGCGCCGGCTGCATCACGGCCTGACCCGCGCCGAGCACGGCCGCCGACAGCAGCACGGACACCGGTCCGGCCGCGAGCCCCAGGCTCAGCGCGCCGGCCGCGGTCGTGAGCAGGGCGGTGAGCAGCACCGGAAGCGGGCCGCGCCGGACGATGACCCGTCCGGCGAACGGCAGCACGACGAGCGCGGCCACGGCGAAGACGGCGAGCACGAGACCCGCCGTCACCGCGCCGAGCTCCCGCACCCGCGCCACATAGACGTACAGGTACGGGACGGTGAAGCCGAGGCCGAACGCGCTGAGCGCGCTGCCCACATGGATCCGGCGCATCGCTGCGCCCCTTGCCCTGGTCACGTTCACCTGCCTTGGAAGGAGGGCACTGGTGAGGTCCGACCCCGCGGGCCTTACCTCTGAAGCAGTTAACCCTGAAGACTTCGAAGCTAAAGTTAGATACTAAACAGTACACCCTGAAGGACTTCGACGCCAAGCGTCGCATGCCATACTGCGGGCCATGGGCGACACCCACGGCGTCAGCGAGCCGACCCTCGACGAGCAGATCGCCGCCTATCAGCGCGAGTTCCGGGACCTGGACCCCCAGGTCGAGAAGATCGTCTCGGCCCTGTCACGCCTCAACCGCCGGATGAACGTCGCCTACGGCCGCCAGACCGCCGGGCTCGGCATCAGCAACGCCGAGTGGGAGGTCCTCAAGGCCCTCGTCCTTTCCGGCGCCCCCTACCGCATGGGCCCCGGTGAGCTGGCCAAGCGACTCGGTCTGACGCCGGCCGCGATGACCCACCGCATCGACCGCATGGTGAGCGAGGGGCTGGTCACCAGGGAGCGCGACGAGACCAACCGTGTCCGTGTGATCGTCGAGCTGACCGCCGAAGGCCGCGAGAAGTGGCTGGAGGCGATGCGTCTCGCCTCCGTCTTCGAGGAGGACCTCCTCCAGGACCTCTCCCCCCAGGAACGCACCGTCCTGGGCGACGTGCTCACACGCCTGCTGCGCCGGGTCGAGCACGCCCAGCCGGACGCCGGCGGCCGCCTCAACGACCTGGACTGACACCACCGGAGGTTTGGCGCCGACGAACCCGGGGGATGCTTGACAGTCCATCCCCTGATCCGTAAAGTTCTTCGGGTTGCCACGGAGCCGTAACGGTCCTGGGGCAGCACCTCCCGCCGCAGCAGCGGCACCCAAACCATCCAGCTCGATCTCCCAACGGGGTTGAATTTCGGCGTGCCCGAATTCAAATCGATTTGGGTTCGACGACTCCCGGTCCGACCGGATTGGGAATCGCCGGAGGGATCCGCTAGGGTCTGGGGCGTCGGAACGGCTCAACGGCCGCGAGGACAAACCCGGTTGACAGGGATCGGGCCCGAAAGGGTCTGGTAGAGTCGACAACGCCGGAAGGCCGAAAGGCCGGAAAGCGCCGAGGAAATCGGATCGAGAGAGATCTGATAGAGTCGGAAACACCGAAGGGAAGCGCCCGGAGGAAAGCCGTGAGAGTGGTTCTCGTGGTGAGTACGAAGGAAGCGTCCGTTCCTTGAGAACTCAACAGCGTGCCAAAAGTCAACGCCAGATATGTTGATGCCCCGTCTGTCGGAGCTTTGTGTTCCGATGGTCGAGGTTCCTTTGAAACAACACAGCGAGGATGCTGTGAACCACTGGGTTATTCCTCTGGTGGTTCCGCTCTCGTGGTGTCGACCGGTGGTATTCATTTACCGGCCGGGTAAGCATTCACGGAGAGTTTGATCCTGGCTCAGGACGAACGCTGGCGGCGTGCTTAACACATGCAAGTCGAACGATGAAGCCCTTCGGGGTGGATTAGTGGCGAACGGGTGAGTAACACGTGGGCAATCTGCCCTGCACTCTGGGACAAGCCCTGGAAACGGGGTCTAATACCGGATACGACCCGGGGAGGCATCTCCTTGGGTGGAAAGCTCCGGCGGTGCAGGATGAGCCCGCGGCCTATCAGCTTGTTGGTGAGGTAACGGCTCACCAAGGCGACGACGGGTAGCCGGCCTGAGAGGGCGACCGGCCACACTGGGACTGAGACACGGCCCAGACTCCTACGGGAGGCAGCAGTGGGGAATATTGCACAATGGGCGCAAGCCTGATGCAGCGACGCCGCGTGAGGGATGACGGCCTTCGGGTTGTAAACCTCTTTCAGCAGGGAAGAAGCGCAAGTGACGGTACCTGCAGAAGAAGCGCCGGCTAACTACGTGCCAGCAGCCGCGGTAATACGTAGGGCGCAAGCGTTGTCCGGAATTATTGGGCGTAAAGAGCTCGTAGGCGGCTTGTCGCGTCGGTTGTGAAAGCCCGGGGCTTAACCCCGGGTCTGCAGTCGATACGGGCAGGCTAGAGTTCGGTAGGGGAGATCGGAATTCCTGGTGTAGCGGTGAAATGCGCAGATATCAGGAGGAACACCGGTGGCGAAGGCGGATCTCTGGGCCGATACTGACGCTGAGGAGCGAAAGCGTGGGGAGCGAACAGGATTAGATACCCTGGTAGTCCACGCCGTAAACGGTGGGCACTAGGTGTGGGCCACATTCCACGTGGTCCGTGCCGCAGCTAACGCATTAAGTGCCCCGCCTGGGGAGTACGGCCGCAAGGCTAAAACTCAAAGGAATTGACGGGGGCCCGCACAAGCGGCGGAGCATGTGGCTTAATTCGACGCAACGCGAAGAACCTTACCAAGGCTTGACATACACCGGAAACATCCAGAGATGGGTGCCCCCTTGTGGTCGGTGTACAGGTGGTGCATGGCTGTCGTCAGCTCGTGTCGTGAGATGTTGGGTTAAGTCCCGCAACGAGCGCAACCCTTGTCCCGTGTTGCCAGCAGGCCCTTGTGGTGCTGGGGACTCACGGGAGACCGCCGGGGTCAACTCGGAGGAAGGTGGGGACGACGTCAAGTCATCATGCCCCTTATGTCTTGGGCTGCACACGTGCTACAATGGCCGGTACAATGAGCTGCGATACCGCAAGGTGGAGCGAATCTCAAAAAGCCGGTCTCAGTTCGGATTGGGGTCTGCAACTCGACCCCATGAAGTCGGAGTCGCTAGTAATCGCAGATCAGCAGTGCTGCGGTGAATACGTTCCCGGGCCTTGTACACACCGCCCGTCACGTCACGAAAGTCGGTAACACCCGAAGCCGGTGGCCCAACCCCTTGTGGGAGGGAGCTGTCGAAGGTGGGACTGGCGATTGGGACGAAGTCGTAACAAGGTAGCCGTACCGGAAGGTGCGGCTGGATCACCTCCTTTCTAAGGAGCACTTCTAGGCTGCTTCGGCGGTCCAGAGGCCAGTACATCGGCGAGTGTCCGATGCTGGTTGCTCATGGGTGGAACGTTGACTACTCGGCACACTCGGTTTGCTCTTCTTCCTAGTACTGCTTCGGCGTGGAACGGAAGGTGGAGGGGTGAGGGTGTCGGGCACGCTGTTGGGTGTCTGAGGGTGCGGGTGTGAGCCTGTTCCTTCGGTGCCGGCCCCAGTGAACTCGAGCCTGTTGGTTCGGGGTGGTGGGTGATTGGTCGTTGTTTGAGAACTGCACAGTGGACGCGAGCATCTGTGGCCAAGTTTTTAAGGGCGCACGGTGGATGCCTTGGCACCAGGAACCGATGAAGGACGTGGGAGGCCGCGATAGTCCCCGGGGAGTCGTCAACCAGGCTTTGATCCGGGGGTTTCCGAATGGGGAAACCCGGCAGTCGTCATGGGCTGTCACCCACTGCTGAACACATAGGCAGTGTGGAGGGAACGAGGGGAAGTGAAACATCTCAGTACCCTCAGGAAGAGAAAACAACCGTGATTCCGGGAGTAGTGGCGAGCGAAACCGGATGAGGCCAAACCGTATGTGTGTGAGACCCGGCAGGGGTTGCGCATGCGGGGTTGTGGGTTCTTTCTTCTGCGGTCTGCCGACCGTGGGACGAGTCAGAAACCGTTGATGTAGGCGAAGGACATGCGAAAGGTCCGGCGTAGAGGGTAAGACCCCCGTAGTCGAAACGTCAGCGGCTCGTTTGGAAGATACCCAAGTAGCACGGGGCCCGAGAAATCCCGTGTGAATCTGGCGGGACCACCCGCTAAGCCTAAATATTCCCTGGTGACCGATAGCGGATAGTACCGTGAGGGAATGGTGAAAAGTACCCCGGGAGGGGAGTGAAATAGTACCTGAAACCGTGTGCCTACAAGCCGTGGGAGCGTCGGGCATCAGCTTGCTGGTGTCTCGTGACTGCGTGCCTTTTGAAGAATGAGCCTGCGAGTTTGCGGTGTGTTGCGAGGTTAACCCGGGTGGGGTAGCCGTAGCGAAAGCGAGTCCGAAGAGGGCGTTTTTAGTAGCACGCTCAAGACCCGAAGCGGAGTGATCTAGCCATGGGCAGGTTGAAGCGGAGGTAAGACTTCGTGGAGGACCGAACCCACCAGGGTTGAAAACCTGGGGGATGACCTGTGGTTAGGGGTGAAAGGCCAATCAAACTCCGTGATAGCTGGTTCTCCCCGAAATGCATTTAGGTGCAGCGTCGTGTGTTTCTTGCCGGAGGTAGAGCACTGGATAGGCGATGGGCCCTACCGGGTTACTGACCTTAGCCAAACTCCGAATGCCGGTAAGTGAGAGCGCGGCAGTGAGACTGTGGGGGATAAGCTCCATGGTCGAGAGGGAAACAGCCCAGAGCATCGACTAAGGCCCCTAAGCGTACGCTAAGTGGGAAAGGATGTGGAGTCGCACAGACAACCAGGAGGTTGGCTTAGAAGCAGCCACCCTTGAAAGAGTGCGTAATAGCTCACTGGTCTAGTGATTCCGCGCCGACAATGTAGCGGGGCTCAAGCGTACCGCCGAAGTCGTGTCATTGCAGCATGAGGGTTAACGCCTGTTGTGATGGGTAGGGGAGCGTCGTCTGCCGGGTGAAGCGGCACTGGAAGGTAGTCGTGGACGGTTGACGAGTGAGAATGCAGGCATGAGTAGCGATTCACACGTGGGAAACGTGTGCGCCGATTGACTAAGGGTTCCTGGGTCAAGCTGATCTGCCCAGGGTAAGTCGGGACCTAAGGCGAGGCCGACAGGCGTAGTCGATGGATAACCGGTTGATATTCCGGTACCCGCTGTGGAGCGTCAAACATCGAGCATCGTGATGCTAAGGCCGTGAAGCCGCCGGGTGCGTCTTCGGACAATCTCGGAGTGGTGGAGCCGCCGGACCAAGCGGTTAGTAGGTGAGTGATGGGGTGACGCAGGAAGGTAGTCCATCCCGGGCGGTGGTTGTCCCGGGGTAAGGGTGTAGGCCGCAAGGTAGGTAAATCCGCCTTGTGTGTGGCTGAGACCTGATGCCGAGCCGATTGTGGTGAAGTGGATGATCCTATGCTGTCGAGAAAAGCCTCTAGCGAGTTTCATGGCGGCCCGTACCCTAAACCGACTCAGGTGGTCAGGTAGAGAATACCGAGGCGTTCGGGTGAACTATGGTTAAGGAATTCGGCAAAATGCCCCCGTAACTTCGGGAGAAGGGGGGCCATGCCTGGTGATCGGATTTACTCCGTGAGCTGGGGGTGGCCGCAGAGACCAGCGAGAAGCGACTGTTTACTAAAAACACAGGTCCGTGCGAAGCCGTAAGGCGATGTATACGGACTGACGCCTGCCCGGTGCTGGAACGTTAAGGGGACCGGTTAGCTCACTTTCGGGTGGGCGAAGCTGAGAACTTAAGCGCCAGTAAACGGCGGTGGTAACTATAACCATCCTAAGGTAGCGAAATTCCTTGTCGGGTAAGTTCCGACCTGCACGAATGGCGTAACGACTTCTCGACTGTCTCAACCATAGGCCCGGTGAAATTGCACTACGAGTAAAGATGCTCGTTTCGCGCAGCAGGACGGAAAGACCCCGGGACCTTTACTACAGTTTGATATTGGTGTTCGGTTCGGCTTGTGTAGGATAGCTGGGAGACTGTGAAGCTCCAACGCCAGTTGGGGTGGAGTCGTCGTTGAAATACCAGTCTGGTCGTGCTGGATGTCTAACCCGGGTCCGTGATCCGGATCGGGGACAGTGTCTGATGGGTAGTTTAACTGGGGCGGTTGCCTCCTAAAGGGTAACGGAGGCGCCCAAAGGTTCCCTCAGCCTGGTTGGCAATCAGGTGTTGAGTGTAAGTGCACAAGGGAGCTTGACTGTGAGACCGACGGGTCGAGCAGGGACGAAAGTCGGGACTAGTGATCCGGCGGTGGCTTGTGGAAGCGCCGTCGCTCAACGGATAAAAGGTACCCCGGGGATAACAGGCTGATCTTCCCCAAGAGTCCATATCGACGGGATGGTTTGGCACCTCGATGTCGGCTCGTCGCATCCTGGGGCTGGAGTCGGTCCCAAGGGTTGGGCTGTTCGCCCATTAAAGCGGTACGCGAGCTGGGTTTAGAACGTCGTGAGACAGTTCGGTCCCTATCCGCTGTGCGCGTAGGAGTCTTGAGAAGGGCTGTCCCTAGTACGAGAGGACCGGGACGGACGAACCTCTGGTGTGCCAGTTGTTCTGCCAAGGGCATGGCTGGTTGGCTACGTTCGGGAGGGATAACCGCTGAAAGCATCTAAGCGGGAAGCCTGCTTCGAGATGAGGACTCCCACCCACTTGATGGGGTAAGGCTCCCAGTAGACGACTGGGTTGATAGGCCGGATCTGGAAGCCTGGTAACAGGTGGAGGTGACCGGTACTAATAGGCCGAGGGCTTGTCCTCAGTTGCTCGCGTCCACTGTGTTGGTTCTGAAACCACGAACAATCCCGCTGTCACGCGGTGGGTTGTGTGTTTCGTAGTGTTTCGGTGGTCATAGCGTGAGGGAAACGCCCGGTTACATTCCGAACCCGGAAGCTAAGCCTTACAGCGCCGATGGTACTGCAGGGGGGACCCTGTGGGAGAGTAGGACGCCGCCGAACAATCTTTGAAAAGAGCCCCAACTCCGGGTCGATCCCGTGAGTTGGGGCTCTTTTGCGTTCGTGGCGGCCCCCTCGGAACGAGGGGGCCGGATTCCGCTACCGTGGCCGCATGAGTCACCTGATCAGGCCCATACGCCCGGACGAATGGCGCGCGGTGAAAGAGCTGCGGCTCGTGGCGCTGCGGGACCCGGTCGCGCACCTCGCTTTCCTGGAGACCTACGAGGAGGCCCTCGCCAGGCCGGACTCCTTCTGGCGGGAGCGGGCGGAAGGCGCCGCCGAAGGGGCGGCCGCCGCTCGGCAGCTCATCGCCGAGGGCCCGGACGGAAGCTGGGCCGGCACCCTGACCGTGCTGGTCGAGGAGCCCGGGACGACCGACTGGGCCGGGTTCACGGTCGAGCGGAAGCAGGGGCATGTCGTCGGCGTGTTCGTACGCCCCGAGCAGCGCGGAACCGGACTGACCGAGGCGCTGTTCGCCGCCGGCCTGGAGTGGGCGTGGGAGCGCGGCGCAGAGCGGGTCCGGCTCATCGTGCACGAGGACAACGCCCGGGCCCGGGCGTTCTACCGCAAGGTGGGATTCGTGCCCAGCGGGGTCACCGTGCCGTTGACGGGAGACTCGGGGGATTCCGAACTGGAGCTGGTGATCGAGCGGCCCTAGCGGCTGCTACACCGGCAGCTCGTGGTGCGGCCAGCGTGCACGGGCCTGTTCACGCGAGCGGAGCAGGGCCAGGGTCGGCAGCCCCCGGTCCGCTCCGGTGGACAGGAGGTCCGGGAGCTGGGGAAGGGGGGCGACGGCCGCCACGTCGTCCAGGACCAGGGCGAGTGGTGGGTCGAGGCGACCGGAGGATGACCGTTCGGCCATGCGCCGGCCGCGCTCGACCACGCTTGAGGCGAGGGCCGTCAGCAGCGGCATCGCGCCTGGCTGCTGCCTGGGGTCCTCGATGGATTCACCCACCACATAAAGCGTGCCCCCTTCGTTCACGAAGGAATCCAAGGCGAGGCTGTCATTTCGGTTGGGTGTGCACGCCTCGCGGATGTTGACCGTGAAGAGGGCGGACAGCGCTCGGGCGGTCAGCTCCTGTGCGATGTCCCTGCGTTCCGGGTGCGAGGTGAGCGCGGCCTCCAGTTCGCCGGCCGCCCCGGACGACGCCTTGGGGTTCGTGCGCAGCGCCCGTACCGCCTCCTGGACCTGGGTGCCCTGGGCCCAGCGGTGAAGGTGCTTGATCGTGCGGCCCTCTATGGCGGCGGCGTGCAGATAGCTCCGCAGGAGCGTCTCCGCCACGTCGGCGACCGCCTGGTCGATACGGGCCGTGGGGCGGACCGGGGCGAGCAGCGCGACCGCGCGGGCCGCGGCGGTGGCCTTGTCCTCGCAGCCGGAGGTCGGGGACCAGTGCAGCCGGGCCGGGGTGTCGCACAGGTGGGACGGGTCGTAGAGGAGGACCGGGCCGAGCTTGGCCCGGGCGTCCTTGGTCTCCGACCACAGGGAGGGGTCCGAGGTGACGACGAGCGCGGGGCCCTCCGCGTCGTGCACGGCCTGGGCGGCGGCGGGGCGACGGTCCTCGGGCGTGCCCAGGATGATGCAGGGCGCGGCCCCGGCCCCGACCCCGGCCGGCGGGCTCTCGGCGGTCGCCGTGGTCGGATGGGCCGCCGCCGGGACCGCGGGCGCGCCGGGACCCTCAGGAGCGCCGGGGGCGGCGGGCGCCGGCCGGGATGCCGTGAGCAGGGGCAGCGTCCCGGCGGCACCGGGCGACGGGTCCGGCGCGGAGACCTCGTGCGCCACGGCACCCTGGTGCGGGACCGGGACCTCGTGGGGCGCCGCGGCGCCCGGGCGTGCGGGGCTGCCGCCGGCCGTCGGGTGTCCGCTCCCGCTGCCGGGCAGCCGGCCGGAGGCCGGGGCCGTGGCCTTCCGGCGCGCCCGTACGGCCTTCCAGCGCGCCACGGTGCCGATCGCGAACACGGTCAGCACGAACAGCACCATCAGTTGCCCTATGAACAACCCCCAGAAAAGCCCGTACCCGGACAGCCGGCCGGGCGGGGTGTCCGGCCAGGCGCCCGCGACGTCGTGCGGCTGGGCGAACAGATGGCGCATGGCCATCGGCGTCCGGCTGAAGCGGACGCCCTCCGGCCAGGCGCCCCGCGCGAACCAGCCCGCGAGGCCCGTGGCCGTCCACACCATCAGCGTCACACCGAGCAGGAAGGCGAGCACGCCCACCAGCACGCCGTCGGGGATGCCTCCGTGGCGCTCCTGCTCCCGCTCCTTGTCCGGTCTCATCGGGACCCCATGTCTACGCCGCCTACGCCACCGTGGACTCGGACGAGCCGTCCAGGTCGCTCAACCGCTGTTCCACGAACGCCGCCGCCCGCTCCTCCGCCTCCCGCTCCGCGGCGCGCAGCACGTCGTCCGCCCGGTCGCTCGCCGACTCCGTCATCGCGCGGTCGGTGAAGACCAGCGGCCGTTCCGTCTCCGTGACCAGATGCTTGACCACCTGGACATTGCCGTTGACGTCCCACACCGCGATGCCGGGCGTCAGGGTCGGGATGATCTCCACCGCCCACCTCGGCAGACCGAGCACCCGGCCGGTGGCCCGGGCCTCGTCCGCCTTCTGGGCATAAATCGTCCTGGTGGAGGCCATCTTCAGGATCGCGGCCGCCTCCTTGGCCGCCGCCCCGTCCACCACGTCGCTCAGATGGTGCACGACCGCCACGAACGACAGACCGAGCCGTCGGCCGAACTTCAGCAGCCGCTGGAACAACTGGGCCACGAACGGGCTGTTGATGATGTGCCATGCCTCCTCGACCAGGAAGATGCGCTTCTTCCGGTCGGGACGGATCCAGGTGTGCTCCAGCCACACACCCACGATCGCCATCAGGATCGGCATGGCGATCGAGTTGCGGTCGATGTGGCTCAGGTCGAACACGATCAGCGGCGCGTCCAGGTCGATGCCGACCGTGGTGGGCCCGTCGAACATGCCCCGCAGGTCGCCGTCGACCAGGCGGTCCAGGACCAGCGCCACGTCCAGGCCCCAGGCCCGTACGTCGTCCAGGGCGACGTTCATGGCCTCCGCCGACTCCGGCTCGGGATGCCGCAACTGCTCGACGATGTCGGTCAGCACCGGCTGCCGCTCGACGATCGTCTCGTTGACGTACGCGTGTGCGACCTTCAGGGCGAAGCCGGACCGTTCGTCCAGGCCGCGCCCCATCGCGACCTCGATGATCGTGCGGAGCAGCGCGAGCTGGCCGGTCGTGGTGATCGACGGGTCGAGCGGGTTGAGCCGGATGCCGTGGTCCAGTGCCGCCGTCGGGTCCAGCCGGATGGGCGTTATCCCCATCTCCTCCGCGATCAGGTTCCACTCGCCGACGCCGTCCTCGCCCTGGGCGTCCAGCACGACGACCTGCCGGTCGCGGAAGCGCAGCTGGCGCAGGACGTACGTCTTCTCCAGCGCCGACTTGCCGTTGCCGGACTCGCCGAGGACGAGCCAGTGCGGAGCGGGGAGCTGCTGGCCGTACAGCTGGAAGGGGTCGTAGATGTAGCCCTTCCCGGAGTAGACCTCGCGGCCGATGATCACGCCGGAGTCACCGAGGCCGGGTGCGGCCGTGGGCAGGTAGACGGCCTGGGCCTGGCCCGTGGACGTGCGGACGGGCAGCCGGGTCGTCTCGACCTTGCCGAAGAGGAAGGACGTGAAGGCGTCGGTCAGGACGGACAGCGGATCCCGCATCAGGCCTTACCTCCGAATGCCGGTGGCGAAGGGGAGCGTGTTGACGAAGGCCCGGTGGTGCTCGCGGTCGCACCACTCCAGCTTCAGATAGGACTTGCCGGCCGAGGCACGGATGGTCCGCTTGTCACGGGCCAGGGCTTCCGGTGAGCGGGCGGAGACGGTGATGTAGCCGACCAGGTTGACGCCGGCGGCGCCGCTGGCGAGG
Source organism: Streptomyces sp. PSU-S4-23 (assembly GCF_055632315.1). Lineage (NCBI taxonomy): Bacteria > Bacillati > Actinomycetota > Actinomycetes > Kitasatosporales > Streptomycetaceae > Streptomyces > Streptomyces sp. PSU-S4-23. The sequence continues at coordinate 4,683,456 of NZ_JBVMUU010000002.1, forward strand.
TCCTCGCCGCGCTGGTCGAGACGGGAGTGGGCGGCGATGTCACGGGGGTCGACGGTGCGGTTCATCTTGGCGGCGCGGCTGGCCTCGGCCTCGTCGTTCGTCTTCTCGGTCAGCATGCGCTCGATGGCGACCTCGGTGGGTTCGAGGTCCATGGTGACGGCGACCGTCCGGATGACGTCCGGGGTGTGGACCAGGAGGGGGGCCAGGAAGTTCACGCCCACCGGCGTCATCGGCCACTCCTTGACCCACGCGGTGGCATGGCACCAGGGGGCGCGCGTCGACGACTCGCGGGTCTTCGCCTGCAGATAGCCGGGCTCCGTGGCGTCGAGCTCGGCGGGCCAGGCGTTGCGCTGGGTCATCGCCTGGATGTGGTCGATGGGGTGGTCGGGGTCGTACATCGAGTGGATCAGTGAGGCGAGCCGTCCCTGGCCCAGCGGCTGCCGCACGCGGATGTCGGCCTCCTGCAGCCGCGAGCAGATGTCGGTCAGCTCGCGCGCCATGACGACCGCGAGGCCGGCATCCCGGTCGACCTTGCCCCCATGGGGGCGCGCGGCGCGCGCCATGGCCTGGGCCTCGGCGGCCAGCTCGCGGGTGTAGTGCATACAGGCGACGAGGTAGGCGCGGTGCTGTTCGCTGCTCGTCGACACCATGGACTGCAACTGGTCGTACGACCGCTGCAGCCAGCCCGGGGCGCGGTCGTCGCCGCGCTGGACCACGTCCTTGGCGTGTGCGTCCGGGTCGGCCGGCAGGGTGCGGGCCAGCATCTGGAGGCGGGTGACGAAGCCGTCGCCGTTCGCGACGTGCTTGAGGAGCGTGCCGAAACGGTCGACGAGGGCCTCCTGGTCCTCGCTGTCGCGCAGGCCGACGCCCGGGCCCTCGATCTCGATGGCGGCGGTGACGGTCCGCCGGTCGGCGTGCAGGAGCACGGCGATCTCGTCGGGGCCGAACGGCGCGGCGAGCCAGCTGATCCGACCGATACCGGGCGGCGGGCCCACCTCCACCTCACGTCCGTCGAGGCTCGTGCCCGCTTCCATGACACCGCTGCGGTATGTGGCTCCCTGCCGCAGGGTCCGCTTGTAACTGCGGTTGATCTCGAACCACTTGTAGAACGTACGGTGCTTGTACGGCACGTACACGGCGCCCAGCGCGAGCAGCGGGAAGCCCATCAGGAGCACGATGCGCAGGGACAGGACGGGGACGAGGAGCCCGCACATCATGCCGAGGAACGCGCCCGCGATGATCAGCGCGATCTCGCCGGACTCGCGGTTGCGGCCGACGATCGCGTTGGGCCGGGCGCGACCGATCAGATAGGTCCGGCGGGGCGTGACCGGATGCGACACGTGGGACTCGGTCGTCAACGCCCTTCACCTCCCGTGCGGTTGGTACTGCTGTTGCGGGTGTTTCCGGCGTGGGGGGTGTTGGCCGGGCTCGTGCGCTGCGGGGGTGCGGCGGAGGGGACGGATCCGCCGCCCGGCGCGCGGGTGCTGTGCGCGGCCACACCGCCCGACGCGGGGTTGGCGGGGCGCGGCGGCTGGATGCCGGCGCCGCCGCTGTTGCTGTCGGCGCGTGTGCTGTGGGTCTTGATGCCCTGGGCGACGAGGGTCGCCGGGGAGCTGATGACGGCCGCGGCCTTGCGCTCGGCGCCCTGCATGATGCGGTTGTTGCGGGAGGCGGCGATCTCGTCGCCGAAACCGGGCACGAACCGGTAGATCATGGCGCTGGCGAAGATGGCGAGCAGGATGATGGCGAGCCCGGAGACGACGGCCGCGAGCGAGTCCGGTCCGCCGTCCGAGGCCAGGGCGCCGGCCAGCCCGAGCACGATGACGATCACCGGTTTGACGAGGATCACGGCGATCATCACGCCCGCCCAGCGGCGGACGTGGCCCCAGAGGTTCTTGTCCACGAGGCCCGAGTACACGACGACGCCGAGGAGCGCGCCGACGTACAGCAGGACGGCCCTCAGGAACAGCTCCAGGTAGAGGACGCCCGCCGCGAGGATCGAGACGAGCGACACCAGGATGAGCATGATGGGGCCGCCGCCGATGCCCGTGCCCTTGCTCAGCGCGCCGGAGAACGTGCCGAAGAACGCGTCGGTCTGGTCGCCGGTGGACTTGGCGAGGACGTCGCTGACGGCGTCGGTCGCCGAGACCACCGTGTAGAGGATCAGCGGGGTGAAGGCGGAGGCCAGCACCGTGAGCCAGAGGAAGCCGATCGCCTCGGTCACGGCGGTGGTGAACGGGACGCCCCGCACCGCCCGCTTGGCGACGGCCAGCAGCCACAGCACCAGGGTGAGGACGGCGGAGGCGGCGAAGACGATGGCGTACTGCTGGAGGAACTTCTGGTTGGTGAAGTCGACGCTCGCGGTCTCCTTCACGGCCTCGCTGAGCTTGTCCACGGTCCAGGAGGCGGCGTCGGCACAGCCCTTGGCGAGGGAGGAGAGGGGGTCGAGGGTGGAGGTGAGATCGTTGGAACCACCACCGCCGGATCCTCCGGAGGTGTTGCCCTTTTCGCAGTACTTCTTGGCAGGGCCGGCGATCAACGAACACGGGTCGCTCGACGACGAGGGCTTCGGGCTTGGGGCCGCGTAGGCGTTGGAGGCCAGCAGCACGGCCGCCGTCTGTGCTGTCGCTAGGAGGCCGGTGACCCTGAGCGCGCGGGGCGTGCTAGCGGGCATACGTGAACCCTCCGTACTCCTCGACCGCCTTGCTGATCTCGTCAGCCCCGGAGACGGGGTTGTCTCCGCTGACGGGGGTTGGGCCGGTCTTCTGGCTGGTCTCCGTGACCTTCCAGTCGCCCTGGGCCCAGTTCAACTTCACGGTGACGGTGAACCAGCTACTGGTCACGGGGTTGGTGGAACTCTCGCCTGCCAGCCCGAACAAGCCGTTGCACCAGACCTGGACGGTCGCTGCGGCGGAGCTGTACGACGTCACCTTCGTGCCCACGGGCAGGGTGCGGTTGACGAAGGTGCTGCCGGAAGGAGCACTGCCGTCGTTGTTGAGGCCGATCTTCTTCAACAAGTCGGCTGAGTAGTCGGCGTCGAAGCCGGATTGAAGCCGGTTCACCACATTGGGATCCGCCACGACCTGGACGATCTCGTGCCGCTTGGCGGCGTTGAACATGCCGTCAGAACCCAGCACCACCGCATAGTTCGCCGCCGCACTCTGCACCCCCTGCTCATCCCGCGCGAACCCCGAAGGGATCCCGTCCGTCTTCGTGCGGACCGGGCGGGTTCCGGAGGCTGCCGTGGGGGCCGCGTCCGCCTTTCCGCCGTTGTCGTCGCCCGACGAGGAGCCCCCGCCTCCGCGGTTCGCGAAGGCGATCGCCGCGATCAGGAGAACGACCACGCCGACCACGGTCACCAGGCTCCGCGACGAGGACCGGCCCCGTCGCGCGCCGCCGTACACGTCGGTACCCCGGTCCGGCAGTCTCGTCCGTGTCTGCCCGACCCCGCCGTACTCTCCGTCGCCCCCGCCGGAGGCACCGTCACCGAGACTCACGCCGCGCACGCCCCCTCGACGTCATGGCCAATGGAAACCCGTAGCAGTACGACGGTAGCCGTGCTGGTTCCCGCGCGGGCGCGGTGTGGTGACTCGACATCAGGGAAACGCAACCTCAGCCGGTGGGCACGACGGACGGGTGGGTCGGAGGGAGCAGCCGGGCGCACCCGGCCGGGGACTGACGGTGCGCCTGGTGCGGCGGGACGGCCCGGGGCCGGGCCTAGACGGCCATGCCGTACACGATCGTGAACAGCGTGCCCAGAGAGCCGATGATGAAGACTCCGGTCAGGCCGGCGATGATCAGGCCCTTGCCCTGTTCCGCGCTGAACGTGTCGCGCAGGGCCGTCGCTCCGATGCGCTGTTTGGCCGCGCCCCAGATCGCGATCGCCAGGCAGAGCAGGATGGCGACGGCCATCACGACCTCGACCATCACCCGCGCCTCGTTGCCCAGGCTGCCGAACGGGCCCCAGTTCGGGGCGATTCCGCCGATGATCGTGTTGATGTCGCCTTTTTCGGCCGCGAGATGCATGTAAGTCACCGCCCCTGGTGGGTAGTTCCGTATCCCCTGCCACGCGCGCAGAGGTCAGAATCATTCTCGCTGACAATGGCGCTGTCGCATGTCGACTTGACGTCATTGATTGGCGGGTTTCGTACGTGTCCCTTGCCTCCGGCGCGCGCGGGACCCTCATGGGGGGCGCATGGCGGTCCATCAAGGGGCGTATGGTCACTCTGTGTATCATGGCAGGTCATGACGGGCAATGAGGCCGAAGCGGAACCTGTTGTGCGGTTCTCTCGTTGACCTCTTCCGCGCCGCGACGACCCGGTGGGTGCGCGCCGCGGCCCGGCCGTCCGGCCCGCTCCGTCCGGGTGTCACCCGTACGAGCGGAAGGCTATCCCCGGGCCGAGGGGCCTGTTGCGCGGGGTGGCCGTGGCGCGGCCGGGCACACATGTCCGCAGGCGGACCGTCCGCACAGGCGTCCACGCGGCCCCAGGACGTGGAACGGGCCGCGGCTGGATGCCGCGGCCCGTTCCTTGTGATGCCGGTGGCCGAGTCCCCCACGGTGTCCCGCCACCGGCTTTCCCGTGCCCGGAGGATCAGCCCGTGAAGGCTGTGACTCCCTCCGGGGTTCCCCACCCGGTCGGGCCGTCGTACCCCGACTGCGCGGTGCACAGGTAGGTGGTGGTGCAGGAGCCGTTGTTGCCGCTGGTCACGTCGTTCAGCGCGGAGGTGCCGGCCGCGTTGTAGGGGAACTTCGCCGGGTAGGAGCCGCTGGACGGCGTACCGGCGAGGGCGTACACGCCGGCGATGATCGGCGACGAGGCGCTGGTGCCGCCGAAGGTGTACCAGCCTGCCGTGATGCCGTAGGAGTCGTAGACGGAGACCCCGGTCGCCGGGTCGGCGACGGCCGCGACGTCGGAGATGGTCCGCTTGGAGCAGCCGGTGTCGGTCTGCCAGGACGGCTTGGTGTCGTACGCGGAGCAGCCGGAGCCCGTGCCCTCGGTGCTGCTGGTCTTCCACACGGTCTCGGTCCAGCCGCGGCCGGTGGAGCTCTTGGACAGGGCGGTGCCGCCCACGGCGGTCACGTACTGGGAGGCGGCCGGGTACTCGGCGCCGTAGCCGCTGTCGCCCGCGCTGACCGTGATCGCGACGCCCGGGTGCTTGAAGTACGAGGTGTCGTAAGACGAGTCCGAGGAGGACTCGGAGCCGCCGTAGCTGTTGGAGACGTACTTCGCGCCCAGGGTGACGGCCTCGTTCACCGCGGTGCCGAGGTTGGCCATGGTGGCGGACTTGGCCTCGACGAGCAGGATGTGGCAGTTCGGGCAGACGGCGCTGGCCATGTCGAGGTCGAGGGAGATCTCCTCCGACCAGCCGGTGTCGGAGGACGGCAGGGAGGTCGTGGAGCCGGTCTGGCTGACCTTCTTGAAGCAGCCGTTGGCGGTGGTGCAGGCCGGCAGGCCGTAGTAGGAGCGGTACGTGGCGAGGTCCGCCTCCGCGTTGGGGTCGTTGTACGCGTCGACGATGGCGATGGTCTCGCCGGAGCCGTTGGAGGCGGCGGCGGAGGTGAGCCCGTAGGCGGACTGGAGGTCGCCGGGGCCGTAGCCGGAGGGGGTGGCGGCGTCGGCGGCCTTCGGGGTGACGCCGTCCTTCTCCGCCCGGGCCTTCTGGAACGCGGTGAGTCCGCCGGTCACGCGCAGTGCCTTGCAGGCCATCTCGCCGGCCTTGCCGGGGACGGCGCAGGCGCGGGTCCACGTCACGTTCGGGGAGGTGGGGCTCGCCGCGGCGTTCGCGTGGGCGGCGGTGCCGATGCCCGCGAACAGGAGGGCGACGGCGGCGGCGGCAGCGGAACCGATGCGGTGCCATCGGCCGCGGGGGGCGGTTCTGTTCGTCCGGTCAGAGGGTGGGGTGCGCAACGTACTGCCTCCTGGGAGTGGGGTGACAGGGGCGTGCGGGTGCGTGCAGGACGCCGGTACGGTGTCCCCGGCGACGGGCCGAGTGGCCCGCGGACGACGATGACTTGTTGAGTACGCGACAACAAGGGCCTTCTGGAATCCTGACTTCCGCCTTGCCGAACGCGGTCTGCGCCTTACGCGCCGATGGCCGCCCGATGACCGGTCGCTGGCGGCCGCTTGACCCAACTCACAGGTTTTCCATGGGTTTTCCGTCGGCCCTCCAGGGGCGGCGGGACAGCCCGGCCCAGGTCCCCGGCCCCAGCCCTCGCGCACACCCGCGTCCACCGCGCCGGTTCGGGGGCCTCGAACGTGAGTGTGGCGGCTCGTCGGGGTATGCGTGCTCGGAGGGACCGGATGCACCCGAAGGGGGGACCTGGCTGTGGGGCCGAATATCGGCGATGACCTGCGGCAACCGGAGCTCGTAGGCAAATCTCAGGTTGCTCGGAGGGCTTTTCTCACCTTCCTGGGCCACAGTGAGAGGTGATGAACCGCATCACACGTCCCTCCGGAAGCCGCGGCCACGCGTTCCTCAGCACGGTCGTGCTGCTGGCGGTCACCACGTCCTCCGTGGCCGCCGCCGACCGCGGTACCGGACCGCTGGGTGAGACCGTCAAGGCGAGGCTCACCTCGGCCTCGTCGCGGATCGGCCCGCTCTTCGGTACGAGCGGTGCCCTGGAGGGCGGCCACTTCTGCACCGCCTCCGTGGTGCACAGCGAGCGCCGCGACCTGATCATCACCGCGGCCCACTGCCTGGGGGGCGGCGGACCCCTGTGGTTCGTGCCCGGGTACCGGAACGGCAGGGCACCGTACGGGGTGTGGAAGGTGACCAGGACGTACGTCGCCGACGCCTGGAGCAACGACCAGGACGAGGACAGCGACGTCGCCTTCGCCGCCCTCGCACCCCTCGACGGGGCGCGGATCGAGGACGTGGTGGGGGCCAACAGGTTCGCCGCCGGGCGGAGGACCGGTGCCACCGCCCTCACCGTCACGGGGTACCCCAGCTCCCGGGAGACCCCGATCACCTGCGTCAACAAGCCGACGGCCAGCAGCCGTACACAACAGCGCATCGAATGCCCGGGGTTCACCAGCGGCACGAGCGGCAGCCCCTGGGTGAACGGCTACGGCGAACTCGTGGGCGTCCTCGGCGGCCACGAACAGGGCGGCGACACCCCGGGCGTCTCCTACAGCGTGGTCCTGGGGAACGAGGCCGCGGCCCTGTACCGGACCGCCTCGGGCGGGTAGCGGCCTTCCGCCCGCGCCCGCGGGCCGGTGCGGACCGGTGCGGACCGGTGCGGGCCGGTGCGGACCGGTTCACGCCGGTGGTACGCCCGGTAGTGCGCCGATGGCGGGCCGGTGTTGGCCGATCCTGCCCCTTCCCCCCGGCCGGACCAGGTCTTTTCCGGGTCCGTGACCCGGCCTCGCCCCTACACTGACCCTCGGCGGACTCCCGTGTGACGAGGGGCGGTTGAGGGTGCGTAAGGCGTGGATCTGGGCGACCGCTGCCGTCGGCGCCGCGCTCTCCTTGGTGATGCTGCTCGCCGTCGGGGTCTACCTGGTCGCCGGGAGCCTCGCCGGCGGCCTGGGCAAGGGGTCCGTCGCGCTCGCCAAGAACGCGGTGCCCGCCGCGTACGCGACGCTCGTGGAGAAGTGGGGCAACCTGTGCAGTGCGATCAACCCCGCGCTGCTCGCCGCCCAGCTCTACCAGGAGAGCGGCTTCAACCCGAACGCCAAGAGCCCCGCCGCGGCCGAGGGGATAGCGCAGTTCATCCCCGGCACCTGGGCCATCCACGGCATCGACGGCAACGGCGACGGCGTCCGCGATGTCTGGGACCCGCGCGACGCCATTCCGTCGGCCGCCTCCTACGACTGCAAGCTCGCCTCGTACGTGAAGGACGCGCCCGGGAACCAGACGGAGAACATGCTCGCGGCCTACAACGCGGGGGCGTACGCGGTCATCAAGTACGGGGGCGTGCCGCCGTACAAGGAGACCCAGAACTATGTGAGGACCATCACCACCCTGCAGAAGAGCTTCGCCGCGCCCGTGCGGCGGGTCGACCCCTCGAAGCAGGCGGCCGGCGCCATCTACTTCGCGCAGAAGAAGCTCGGCACCCCGTATCTGTGGGGCGGCAACGGGACCGCCGACCAGGGCGGGCGCTTCGACTGCTCCGGGCTGACCAAGGCCGCGTACGAGAGCGTGGGCATCACGCTGCCGCGCGTCGCCAACGACCAGTACAACGCCGGACCCCATCCGAAACGGGACGAACTGCTCCCGGGTGACTTGGTCTTCTTCTCCGACGACCCGACCGATTCCCGCGCCATCCGGCATGTCGGGATTTATGTCGGTGGTGGCTATATGATCGACGCGCCCCGGACCGGTGCGGTGATCCGTTTCGACCCGATCGACACATCCGACTACTTCGGCGCGACGCGTGTCACCGAAGATGGCGCGAAAGCGTTGCCCACGACGGTGTGAACCAGGGTGTGAACGGCGTACGCGCCGGCCCCCGCTGGCCGGAACCCTCCGTTACACCCACCCCCTGAGCTGCGAAGACGAGTCTCTCTTCGATAACGTCTGCGTGATCATTCGGTGGAGTGCGGAACGTTGAAGACAGGACTGTGCGTTCCTTCTGACGTAGAGCGTCGACGGACGGCAGCCGGCTTGACGTGGAGCGGATCTACAGCCACGGGGGTGGTGGAAGCGGCGCGCGCACGGGCGCGCCCGGGCAACGGGACAGACGACGAAGGGGCCGCGCACGATGGCTGGACTCGCCGAATCCGGGTCGAACCCCGACGTCGATCTGCTCTACGACATCAATGGCCTGGCCAAGCAAGCCCCGCGCTGGTTCGACCGCGGCATGGAGTTCGTCGGTGAGTACGGGCTGCTGCTCGCCATGGTCCTGCTGGTCCTGTGGTGCTGGTGGAGCGTGCGCCGGCGGGGCGGTGAGGAGGCGGCGTCGTCCGTGGCCGCGCTGGTCTGGGCGCCGCTGGCCGCCGGTCTCGCCGTGCTGGTGAACGTGCCCATCCGGGGCTTCGTGGAGCGGCCGCGGCCGTTCGTCGACCACCAGGGCATCGATGTCCTCGTCACCGGCAAGACCGACTACTCCTTCGTGAGCGACCACGCCACGCTCACCATGGCGATGGCGGTCGGACTGTTCGTGGCCAGCCGCACCTTCGGGCTCGTCGGCCTCGGGCTCGCCCTGCTCGAAGGGTTCTGCCGGGTCTACATGGGCGTGCACTATCCGACGGACGTGGTCGGCGGGTTCGCCCTCGGCACCGCCGTCGCCCTGCTGCTCTCCCCGCTCGCCATGGCGCTGCTCACCCCGCTCGTGAGGGCGGTCGAGCGCTCGCCCCGGGCCGGGTGGCTGGTCCGGGCCCGCGGGGCGCGTGCCACGGAGCCGCTGAGCCCCGGGGCGCGGACCGGCGCGGCCGCGCAGGAGCGGGATCTGGCGGCGTAGGGGCCGCCGCGGGCGGTGTGCGCCCCGGGCGGTGCGGGGGTGGCGGGGTGCGCGCCGCAAGGCGGGCCTGCGGCCTCCTACGGCGACTGCGGGAACGTGAAGAAGCCGGTCGGGTCGTAGCGGCGCCTCAGTTGCGCGAGGCGGGCGGCCGCGTCCCCGTAGTACGCCGTGCGCCAGTTCGCCAGGGTGGGGTCCGTGTAGTTCTGGTACGCGGCCCCGGACGCGTAGCCGCGCAGGGACGCGTGGGCCGACGTCAGCCAGGACTGGGCCGCCGTGCCGGGCGTGCCCGCCCGCCAGCTCGCGATGTACTGGGCCAGCATGCGTGAACGGCGGTGGACGAACGCCGTGGCCGTGGGCGCCACCCGGTTGACCGCGCCGCCGAGCGCGGTGAACGCGACGCTGCCGGCGCCACCCCGCACCGACTCCATCCGGTGCAGGAGCGTGTGGATGCCGGCCTCCGGGATCGAGCGGTCGAAGAAGTCCGAGCGGGCCGCGTACGTCTCGCGGCCGAGGGCGCCCTGCGGGGACCGGCCCGGTGTCGGGCCCGGCAGATGGCACTGGGCGTCGGAGGAGAAGGACGAGCAGCCGGCGTACACCTCCATCGCACCCTCGTAGGACCGCCGCTTGAGCGAGACACCGGACGCCGAGGAGCCGATCCTCGCGGCCAGCCGGTCGACCGCGTTCTGCAGTTCGCCGTACGTGCCCAGCGAGAACGCGGAGACGGAGACGGTGGGCCTGCCGCCCGCCGTGCCCGAGAGATGGCAGGAGGACCAGATCTCGTCGGGCTGGGCCGGGCCCCACTCCTGCCAGGCCCCCAGCACGGCCGCCGCCCGGGACCAGGGCCAGGTCAGGTACGCGGTCACGGCCTGCGGTGCCGGGTGGGTCGTGAAGTGCAGCTCGGTGACGACGCCGAAGGTGCCGTTGCCCGCGCCCCGCAGGGCCCAGAAGAGGTCCTTGTTCTCCGTGGCGCCGGCGACGAGTTGCCGGCCGTCCGCCGTGATCAGGGTCGCCTGGGTGAGGCTGTCGCAGGTCAGCCCGTACGCCCGGGAGACCACGCCGTGACCGCCGCCGAGGGTGAGCCCGGAGACGCCGACGGTGGGGCAGGAGCCCGCGGGTATCGTCACGCCCTTCGCGGTGAGCGCGCGGTACACGTCGATCAGCTTGGCACCGGCGCCGACGACGGCCGCGTCGCCGCTCGCGCGGATCCCGTTCAGCTTCGAGACGTCGATGATCAGCCGGCCGTCGCCGGACGACCAACCGGCATAGGAGTGGCCGCCGTTGCGTATGGCGACCCTGACGCGGTGCGCGCGGGCGTACGCCAGGACGGTGCGGACGTCCTCGGCGTGCGCCACGTACGCGACGGCCGCGGGCTTCAGTCCGTCGAAGCGCGTGTTGTAGAGCTGGTGCGCGGAGGGCCAGGCGCTGTCGCCCGGCAGGACCAGGGAGCCGGCCAGGTCCTTGGCGAGGGCGGCCCAGCCGGTGGTGCGCGGGCCGGTGGTGGCGGGGCCCGGGGGCGTGCCCGTGGCCGTCGATGTGCCGCCGCTCGCACGGCCGTTGCAGGCGGTGGTGGCCGCCGCCGCGAGCACGGCGGTGGCCTGGCCGATGAACATACGCCGTTGCATGTGCCCTCCCTCGGGTTCCGTGGAACCAGACGGGGTCCCATCACCCGGGGTTCCGCGGCAAGTGCCACGGAATGGCCACGGCGGGCGGGGCGGGGGCGTGCTCCCGGTGTGGCGCTCCCGGTGTGGCTGCTCCCGGTGGTGCTAGCCGGCCGTGTGCCCCGCTGCGTCCGCCCGGGCCAGGCTGCGGGCCCTGCGCGCGGGCCCCCGCCAGCCGCAGGTGCAGCGGGCTACGCAGAAACGGCCCTGTTCGATCGTCGTCGTGCGGTGCTGATCCGGACTGAGGGGGGCCTTCTGCTGCTCCACTCCGACAGGTTACCCAAGGCACATGGACCGCCATGCCGACCGCGTGACGGGTCTCCCTACCGGTCGTTAACCGGAACGACAGGAGGGACACCGGGACGGACCGGCTGGGGGTAGGCAGGCGATGAAGGTGCGGCAGCACGGCCGGGCGGGCGCGGCGGCCGTCGCGACGGTGGGACTCCTCCTGTGCGGCGGCTCGCTCTCCGGCTGCGCGGGCGGCGGGGCCGCCGCCGAGGACGCGCGTTCCGGAGTGGACGCGGTGGAGGTGCTCCACCAGGCGGCCGGCGCCCTGGTGCGCGCGGGCAGTTCCAAGGCCCGGACGTCGATGGAGATGGCCACCGGAGGCACCCGGGTCACCATCCGCGGCGAGGGCGTCTACGACTACCGCGACCGGCTCGGCCGGCTGAAGGTGACGCTGCCGCAGGATCCCGCGGGCGCCCAGGAGCACCGGCCCATCACGGAACTGCTCGCTCCCGGCGCGCTGTTCATGAAGAACCGGGGCGCGGGCGTGCCCGCCGACAAGTGGGTCCGGGTCGACACGACCACGCTCTCGGACGGCAACCTGGTCACCGGCGGCGCCACCGACCCGCTCGCGGCGGCCGAGTTGCTGCGCGGGGTCCGCAGGGCGACGTACGTGGGAAGGACCGAGGTCGCGGGGACGCCGGTGCGGCACTATCGCGGGGTCGCCGACATCGGGCTCGCGGCGCGGAGCGCGTCCGCCGGGAACCGGGGGCCGCTGCGGGCGGCGGCGAAAGGGTTCGCCACGGCCGAGGTCCCGTTCGACGCCTACCTCGACGACGAGGGGCGCGTCCGGAAGGTGCGCCACCGGTTCAGCTTCCTCAACGGGGAGCAGAAGACCACGGTCGCGGTGGCCTCGACGACCCTGCTGTACGACTTCGGGACGCCCGCCGACATCCGACTGCCGGCGGGCGGGGACATCTACGCCGGGAGGATCGCCCAGCAGTGAGGCGCGCCGGGCGCCGGCCGTCCGGGCCGCCCGCCGTGGAAGGGGCCGGGAGCCGGGGTGCGGGGACCGGGCCCACGGGCCGGAAGTGGCGCGGCTGAGGGGCCGGAAATGGTCCGTCCGTGCCATGCGCCGCCCGCGCGCCGCTCCCTACCCTAGAGTCGGTGACGGCAGAAAGAGGTGATGCGCGTGGCTCTGGTCGGTGGTATGGCGGTGCAGGACCACGTGGCCCTCGCCGAGATCGAGCTGTGCGGTGACCTGATGATCGCGGCCTCGGCGGCGCGCGAGGACCGGCTCAGTCTTGAGAGCATCGACGAGGTGCTGAGAGTGGCCGAGGAACGGGACGCCTCCGGCGGGTGAGCCGCGCTCCGGGTCATGCCCCGGGTCATGTCCGCAGCAGGCGGCCGATCGCCTTCGTGGCCTCCTCCACCTTCGCGTCGATCTCCGAACCGCCCCTGAGCGCGGCGTCCGCGACGCAGTGGCGCAGATGCTCCTCCAGCAGCTGCAGCGCGAAGGACTGCAGGGCCTTGGTGGAGGCGGAGACCTGCGTGAGTATGTCGATGCAGTACACGTCCTCGTCCACCATGCGCTGCAGACCGCGGATCTGGCCCTCGATGCGGCGCAGCCGCTTGAGGTGCTCGGCCTTCTGCTTGTGGTAGCCGTGGATGCCGCGGTCGTGGTCGGTCACCACGTTCCCGCCGCCCTCGGAGGGCGCTGTCGCGCCGGCCTCGGTGGTCGTCATCGCGTCCTCCTGTTGACGGTCGCCCGGGGATGCGGAGGGGGGCCGGCGGCCCCCGGGTGCGGGCCCCGCGCATCCCGAAACGGACATATACCCCTGGCGGGTATATGGTAACGAACTTTGCTGGGTATACGGCCCTTGGCCGCTGCCTCGGACGCACCCGCACCGCCCCCCTGCCGACGGCCGTGGCCGATGGGCGACACTGGAGGACGGCCCCTTAGCCGTGGCCGGATGTTGCCCTTAGCATCAGCCTGACCGAAACCGAAGCATCCCGAGGACCCCACGTGCGCTTTCGTCTGACCCCCAGGGAGACGAGCTTCTACGACATGTTCGCCGCCTCCGCGGACAACATCGTCACGGGCTCGAAACTCCTGATGGAACTGCTCGGGGCGGACGCCTCCGCCCGGGCCGAGATCGCAGAGCGTATGCGGGCCGCGGAACACGCCGGTGACGACGCCACGCACGCGATCTTCCACCAGCTGAACTCCTCGTTCATCACGCCGTTCGACCGCGAGGACATCTACTCCCTCGCCGGTTCCCTCGACGACATCATGGACTTCATGGAGGAGGCCGTCGACCTGGTCGTCCTCTACAACATCGAGGAACTGCCGAAGGGCGTCGAGCAGCAGATCGAGGTGCTGGCGCGGGCGGCGGAGCTGACGGCGGAGGCGATGCCGAACCTCCGCACGATGGAGAACCTCACCGAGTACTGGATCGAGGTGAACCGCCTGGAGAACCAGGCGGACCAGATCCACCGCAAGCTGCTCGCCCACCTCTTCAACGGCAAGTACGACGCGATCGAGGTCCTGAAGCTCAAGCAGATCGTGGATGTGCTGGAGGAGGCGGCGGACGCCTTCGAGCACGTGGCGAACACCGTGGAGACCATCGCGGTCAAGGAGTCCTGAGTCGTTCATGGACACCTTCGCTCTGATCGTGACTGTCCTGGTCGCGCTCTTCTTCGCGTATACGAACGGTTTCCACGACTCGGCGAACGCCATCGCGACATCGGTGTCGACGCGCGCGCTCACGCCGCGGGCGGCGCTGGCGATGGCGGCGGTGATGAACCTCGCGGGCGCCTTCCTCGGCAGCGGAGTGGCGAAGACGGTCAGTGAGGGACTGATCCAGACCCCCGAGGGCGGCAAGGGGATGGGCATCCTCTTCGCGGCGCTGACCGGCGCCATCACCTGGAACCTGATCACGTGGTACTTCGGGCTGCCGTCGTCCTCGTCGCACGCGCTGTTCGGCGGGATGGTGGGAGCGGCGCTGGCGGGCGGCACGACGGTCTACTGGTCCGGGGTCCTGGACAAGATCGTCACCCCCATGTTCCTGTCGCCCGTGGTCGGCGTGATCGTCGGCTATCTGGTGATGACGGCCATCATGTGGATCTTCCGCCGGGCCAATCCGCACAAGGCGAAGCGGGGTTTCCGCATAGCGCAGACGGTGTCGGCGGCCGGCATGGCGCTGGGCCACGGCCTGCAGGACGCTCAGAAGACGATGGGCGTCGTGGTGATGGCGCTGGTCATCGCGGACGTCGAGAAGTACGGGGATCCGATCCCGGTGTGGGTGAAGATCGTCTCCGCGGTGATGCTGTCGCTGGGGACGTACGCGGGCGGCTGGCGCATCATGCGCACCCTGGGCCGCAAGATCATCGAACTGGATCCGCCGCAGGGGTTCGCGGCGGAGACCACCGGTGCCTCGATCATGTTCGCGACGGCGTTCCTGTTCAAGGCACCGATCTCCACGACGCACGTCATCACCTCGGCGATCATGGGCGTGGGCGCGACGAAGCGGGTGAACGCCGTGCGGTGGGGCGTGGCGAAGAACATCGTCCTGGGCTGGTTCATCACGATGCCGGCGGCGGCGGTCGTGGCCGCGTGCGGCTTCTGGGTGATCGACCTGGCGTTCCTGTAGCCGAGGGCGCCGGCGCGGCCCCGTGCCCCGGACGGGGGCCGCGGGTGTCGGGGGGCGGAGCGCACCCGGCCGTCCCGGCCCCAGCCGTCCTGGCCCCAGCCGGCCCCGTCCTGCCGCGCGGGTGGTCCGGTCTCGAGATGCGCGCGTCCGCGTCATGACAAGACTGGAGCTATGACTAGCAAGGCACTCCTCGAAGGCGGACCGGACGATCTGGCGGGCAAGGTCGTGCCGATCGTTCCTCCGGGACAAGAGCTCAAGATCCCTCTCCGCGGCGGATACGAGCACTACAAGATGACATCGCGCCACGAGGACCGGCAGGAGGGGCGGGTGACCGTCTACCGCTGGTGGGAACGGACGGAAGTCGCCGAATGACGAACGGGCCCGCCCCCGGGAGCCGGGGGCGGGCCCTCTTCGGCCTCGCGGTGGCACCGCCATGCAGCACCGCGAGGGGTCTTCGACTTCGGCGGATCAGCCGAAGCGGCCGGAGATGTAGTCCTCCGTGGCCTGGACCGACGGGTTGGAGAAGATCCGCTCCGTGTCGTCGATCTCGATCAGCCGGCCCGGCTGGCCCACGGCCGCCAGGTTGAAGAACGCCGTACGGTCCGACACACGCGCCGCCTGCTGCATGTTGTGCGTCACGATGACGATCGTGAAGCGCTCCTTCAGCTCGCCGATCAGGTCTTCGATGGCGAGCGTCGAGATCGGGTCCAGGGCGGAGCACGGCTCGTCCATCAGCAGGACCTTCGGCTCGACCGCGATGGCGCGCGCGATGCACAGACGCTGCTGCTGGCCGCCGGACAGGCCCGAGCCCGGCTTGTTCAGGCGGTCCTTCACCTCGTTCCAGAGGTTCGCGCCCTTGAGGGACTTCTCGACGACGTCCGCCAGGTCCTGCTTCTTGTGGCTGCCGTTCAGGCGCAGACCCGCGGCGACGTTGTCGAAGATCGACATGGTCGGGAACGGGTTGGGGCGCTGGAACACCATGCCGACCTCGCGGCGCACCGCCACCGGGTCGATCCCGGTCGCGTACAGGTCCTCGTCGTCCAGCAGCACCTTGCCCTCGACGCGCCCGCCGGGGGTCACCTCGTGCATACGGTTGAGCGTGCGCAGGAACGTCGACTTGCCGCAGCCGGAGGGGCCGATGAACGCCGTCACCGACCGCGGCTCGACCGTCATCGAGATGTCCTCGATCGCCTTGTGGGAGCCGTAGTAGGCGGTGAGCCCGCTTACGTCGATTCGCTTGGCCATGTTTACGTCACTTCCAGGTGGGACGGATCAGTCGCTGGGTGGCCGCGTCAGCGACCGGTCCTGGGGGCCTTCCAGCGGGCGATCCCGCGAGCCACCAGGTTGAGGATCATCACGAAGCCGATGAGGGTGAGCGCCGCCGCCCACGCCCGGTCGTAGGCCGCGCCGGAGCCCGAGCTGTTCGCGTACTGCTGGTAGATGTACAGCGGCAGCGAGGCCTGCGGGTCCTTGAACGGGTTGCTGTTGATGAAGCTCGTGCCCCACACCAGCAGCAGTACGGGAGCGGTCTCACCGGTGATGCGCGCGATCGCGAGCATCACGCCTGTGGTGATGCCGCCGATCGACGTCGGCAGGACCACCTTGAGGATGGTGCGCCACTTCGGGACGCCGAGCGCGAGGGACGCCTCGCGCAGCTCGTTCGGTACGAGCTTGAGCATCTCCTCGGTGGAGCGGACCACCACGGGCATCATCAGGATCGACAGGGCGAGCGAGCCGGCGAAGCCGGAGTAGCCCATGTCGAGGATGAGGATCCAGAAGCTGAGGACGAACAGACCCGCGACGATCGACGGGATGCCCGTCATGACGTCGACGAAGAAGGTGATGGCCTGGGCGAGCCTGCCGCGCCCGTACTCGACCAGGTACACGGCGGTGAGCACACCGACCGGCACGGCGATCGCGGTGGCGAGGCCGACCTGCTCCAGGGTGCCCAGGATCGCGTGGTAGATGCCGCCGCCGGTCTCGGTGTCGGCGACCACGCCCATCGAGTGGCTGAGGAAGTATCCGTCGAAGACCTTCGCACCCCGTTTGACGGTCTCCCAGACGAGGGAGGCCAGCGGGATGACCGCGAGGACGAAGCAGACCCAGACGAGGCTGGTCGCGACCCGGTCCTTGGCCTGTCGGCGTCCCTCGACGCGCGCGGCGACGGTGTAGGTGCCGAGGATGAACAGGACCGCAGCGATCAGGCCCCACTGGATCTCGCTGCCGAGGCCGGCGCCCAGGCCGATGCCCACGCCGACGGCGAGGGAGCCCACGGCGATCGCCCAGGGCATCCACTTCGGCAGGGTGGCGCCGCGCAGGGTGCTCGTGCGCTTGTGGCGGACGGCTGCGGTGCTCATGCGTTGGCCCCCGAGTACTCCTTGCGGCGGGCGATGATCATGCGCGCCGCGCCGTTGACCAGCAGGGTGATGACGAAGAGGACCAGACCGGAGGCGATGAGCGCGTCACGGCCCTGGTCGGTGGCCTCGCCGAACTTGCTGGCGATGTTCTGCGCGAAGGTGCCGCCGCCCGGGTCGAGCAGGCTGGCCTGGATGTCGAAGGTCGGGGAGAGGACCGTGGCGACCGCCATGGTCTCGCCGAGGGCGCGGCCCAGGCCCAGCATCGACGCGGAGATCACACCGGAGCGGCCGAACGGGAGGACGGCCATGCGGATGACCTCCCAGCGCGTGGCGCCTAGGGCGAGGGCCGCCTCCTCGTGCATCTGCGGGACCTGCCGGAAGACCTCGCGGCTCACGTTGGTGATGATCGGGAGGATCATGATCGCGAGCAGGATGCCGACCGTGAGCAGTGAGCGCGGGGCGCCGCCCTGCCACTGGAAGATGCCGGTCCAGCCGAAGTAGTGGTCCAGCCAGCCGAACAGGCCCTGCATGTGGGGGACGAGGACGAGGGCGCCCCACAGGCCGTAGACGATGGACGGCACGGCGGCGAGCAGGTCGATCACATAGGCGATGGGGCCGGCCAGCCTGCGCGGCGCGTAGTGCGTCAGGAACAGCGCGATGCCCACCGCGACCGGGACCGCGAGGGCCATGGCGACGATCGAGGAGACGATCGTGCCGAAGGCGAGCACCGCGATGCCGAAGACCGGCGGGTTGAGGTTGGTGTTCCACTCGAAGGTGGTCAGGAAGTTGCCGTGGTCGTCGCTGATGGCGAGGGACGCACGGTAGGTGAGGAAGACCGCGACGGCGGCCATGATCACCAGCAGGAAGATGCCGGATCCACGGGACAGACCGAGGAAGATCCGGTCTCCGGGGCGGGTCGCGCCGCGGCTCGGGCGCTTCTGCTCGGCCACGGAGGGCTGGGAGGTGGGCGGAGGCGCTTCAGTGTTCTGTGTTGATATGTCCATCAGGATCTCCGGTCTGCGGAGCCGTTGTGGGTGGCGGCTCCAGGCGGCGGTGCACCGGACGGTGCGGCCCGCTCCGGATGGGGAGCGGGCCGCGCTTCAGGTCAGCTCAGACCCGCGATGGTCTCGCGGACCTTCGAGTTGATCTCGGACGGGATCGGGGCGTACTTGGCGTCGGCCAGCAGGCCCTGGCCGTCCTCGGACGCGATGTAGCTGAGGAAGGACTTCACGGTCGGCAGGGTGTCGGCCTTGTTGCCCTTGTCGCAGACGATCTCGTAGGTGACCAGGGTGAGCGGGTAGGCACCCTCCGCGGTCGGCTGGTAGTTCAGCTTCAGGGCCAGGTCCTTGCCGGTACCGGCGACCTGGGCGGCGGCGATGGCCTTGGTGGCGTTCTCGACGGTGGCCTTGGCCGGGGTGGCGGCGCCGGTCTTCAGGTCGACCGTCTTGATGCCGTCGGCGGCGTAGGAGAGCTCGAAGTACGAGATGGCACCCGAGGTCTGCTTCACCTGCTGGGCCAGGCCGGAGGAGCCCTGCGCGGACTGGCCGCCCTTGGCCTGCCACGCCTTGCCGCCCTCGTAGGGCCAGTCGCTCTTGGCGGTGGCGATCAGGTACTTGGTGAAGTTGTCCGTGGTGCCGGACTCGTCGGAGCGGTGGAACGCCTGGATCTTGAGGTCGGGCAGCTTGGCGCTCGGGTTCAGCTTCGCGATCGCCGCGTCGTTCCACTTGGTGATCTTGCCGTTGAAGATCTTGGCGATGGTCGACGGGTCGAGGGTCAGGCTGTCCACGCCCGGCACGTTGAAGCCGATCGCGATCGGGCCGCCGACCATCGGCAGGTCGATGGCCTGGCCGCCGGAGCAGACCTTCTTCGACTGGGTGAGCTCCTCCGGCTTGAGCGGGGAGTCCGAGCCGGCGAACGCGGTCTGGCCACCGAGGAAGGCGGTGATACCGGCGCCCGAACCGGTCGGGTTGTAGTTGATCTGCACGCCCTTGCAGGCCGCGCTGTACTGCTTGACCCAGGCGTCGATCGCGTTCTTCTGCGCGGAAGAGCCGGAGGCCTGCAGCTGCCCCTTGGCGTCGTCGCACTTGATGGAGGAGGTGCTCGACGCCGGGGCGGAGCTGTCCGCGCCCTTGTCCTTGCCGGTGTCGTCGGAGCCGCACGCCGTCAGGGCCAGGGCGCCGGAGACGGCGACAGCACCGAGGGAAAGGGCGCGAAGCCGGTTCTTGCGCTGAAGCTTCACTTTCGGGAGTTCCTTCCAGGAGCCGCCGACCTGGGGCGGCGTGCGAAGTGTGGCCGGCCCGGTCGGGGGCCGCCGTGAGCGGGGAAGTGCTTCGCACGCCTTCCTGCGTGCTTCGCACCGGGTAAGGCCGAAATTAGGCAGAACAGGTGAAGCGGCCGATGGTCGAAAATGAACGGGAGGTGAACCCCTGCGGACGGTGTGGTTAGGTCACGGAAGGCTTACGTCTCGGACACGGGGACATTCCGGCGGACCCGGTCGTGGCAGGGCGGATGAGCTGCGGTTTCGGCGGGATGCGGGCCGTTGGCGGTCGTACAGGGGGCGCCGCGCGCCCCCTGTGGGGACCGAGCGCCTTCCGTGTCGTTCCGCGCGCCCCCGCGCGGGGATCACCTCGGGTCGAGCGCGTTCAGCAGGGCGTCCACCAGGTCCCGGTCGTGGGGCTGGGTCGAACACCTGCGCGCCGCGGCCGGCGGGAGCCAGAGGACGCGGTCGACCTCGCGGTTCGGGATGAAGGAACCGCCCGCCGCCTCGGCCGCCCAGTAGCGGACCTGCTTGGGGCGTCCCTGCGCCTCGTAGCGGACGGTGGGCAGGGGCGCGCCCGGCACGGCGAGGTACCCCGTCTCCTCCCCGACCTCCCGCAGCGCCCCCGTGAGGGGGTCCTCGCCGCGCTTGAGCTTGCCCTTGGGGTGGGACCAGTCGTCGTACTTCGGCCGGTGAACCAGACATATCTCCAGCTCACCGTCTACGGGGGAGCGGCGCCACAGGACGCAGCCCGCCGCGCGGATGGTGTCGTCGCTCATCGGGTACTCATGGCTCCTCACTCGCCTGCCGCGGTCCGGGGCGCCTACCGGGTCGGTGCCACCTGCCTCTGCCACGACTGCTGGAAGGCGAAGCGGGCCGCCTCCACCTCGTGGCGCTGGTCGGCGTGCAGAACGCCGAGCGCGTACGCCGTCGCCGGGGCGATGCGCGGGGTGCGTGCCGCCGAGGCGGCCGCCGCGGCCGCCTCGGCGGCGTCCCGGTGCCGGTTCAGCGCCCGGCCCGCCGCCGGCAGCCGCCCGTCGGGATCCGAGTGCCCGCCGTGCCCGCCGTGCCCGCCGTGCCCGCCGTGCTCGCCGTGCCCGCCGTGCTCGCCGTCCAGCACCTCGCGGGCGTAGCGGTGCAGCCGCAGCAGCAGCCGCACCTGGTGCCAGGGGGCGTCCTGCGGGTGCGGGGCCGGATCGGGGGACAGGCCGTGGATCAGGGCCTGCGCGTTGTACGGGTGCCCCGCGGTGACCAGCGGCAGCGCGGCGATCGCGTCGTTCAGCCGCTCCTCGGCGGCTGCGGCCAGGGGGCGCAGATCGGCGGTGGCCGCCGCCGGCGTGAGCGGAACCTCGCTGGCCAGGACGGCGACGCTGTCGGCCACCGCGTGGAAGCGGCTCGACCCGAGCGCCTGCAGGGCCGCGGAGTGGGCGCGGGTGCGGGCCAGGGTCAGCTGGCGCTCCAGAAGCGCGCCGGCCTTGGCCGCGCCGACGGTCAGGCTGCCGCGGTCCGGCGCGGTGGGCTGGGCGCGCGGGCCGCCGCCTGCGGAGTCCGCCGCACGCGCCGACTGCGCGGGCAGGACCGGGGAGCCCGACAGCCGGTGCACCGCGAGGAGCAGCCGGTCGAGCCGGGCGGCGTAGGCGTGTTCACGGGCCAGCGTGCCCGACAGCCAGGCGAGTTCCGGGCGCATCCGTTCGGACCAGTCGGCGTCGAGCAGGGGGCGGAAGGTGTGCAGCGTGCCGCTGATGCGGCGGGCCGAGCGGCGCAGCGCGCGCGCCGCGTCGCCGGATTCCTCCGCGCCGCCCTCCCCCGTCCTTGTCCTCGCCCGTGCGGCGCCGGCCCCGTCGGCGCCGGTCTCCCGGTGCTGCCGCAGCGACCGGAGGAACTCCGTGGCCTGGCCCCGCAGGTAGTCCGCGACGGCCTCGCCGGCCACGGGCCCGGCCACGGGCCCGGCCACGGGCCCGGTGGGGGGATCAAGGTGTTGCTGTGCCACGCCGGCGCCTCCGGGCGTCTATGAGCATCTCCTGGATGTTCCGCAGGGGCTGGCCGTCCGCGTCGGTCGCGTGCCGGGTCCACTCGCCGTCCTCACCCAGGTGCCAGGAGGCCGTGGCGTCGGACATGCCGGTCTCCAGGAGCCGGTTGAGGGCCGCCCGGTGGGCCGGGTCGGTGACCCTGACGAGTGCCTCGATACGGCGGTCGAGGTTGCGGTGCATCATGTCGGCGCTGCCGATCCACACCTCGGGCTCGCCGCCGTTGCCGAAGGCGAAGACGCGGGAGTGTTCGAGGAAGCGGCCGAGGACGGACCGCACGCGCATGTTCTCGGACAGGCCGGGGACGCCCGGGCGCACCGCGCAGATGCCGCGCACCCACACGTCGACCGGGACGCCGGCCTGCGAGGCCCGGTAGAGGGCGTCGACGATCGCCTCGTCCACCATCGAGTTGACCTTGATGCGCACGTACGCGGGGCGGCCGGCACGGTGGTGCTGGATCTCCTTGGTGATCCGCGAGACCAGACCGTCACGCAGGGACTTGGGGGCGACCAGCAGCCGGCGGTAGGTCTCGCGGCGCGAGTAGCCCGACAGCCTGTTGAAGAGGTCGGACAGGTCCGCGCCGACCTGCGGATCGGCGGTCAGCAGCCCCAGGTCCTCGTACAGGCGTGCGGTCTTCGGGTGATAGTTGCCCGTGCCGACGTGGCTGTAGCGGCGGAGCGTGTCCCCCTCCTGCCGCACGACCAGCGACAGCTTGCAGTGCGTCTTCAGCCCGACGAGCCCCCAGACGACATGGCAGCCCGCCTCCTCCAGCTTGCGGGCCCACTTGATGTTCGCCTGCTCGTCGAAGCGGGCCTTGATCTCGACCAGCACGAGGACCTGCTTGCCGGACTCGGCGGCGTCGATGAGCGCGTCGACGATCGGCGAGGTCTCCGAGGTCCGGTACAGCGTCTGCTTGATGGCGAGCACGTCCGGGTCGGCGGCCGCCTGCTCCAGGAACGCCTGCACGGAGGTCGAGAAGGAGTCGTACGGGTGGTGCAGCAGTACGTCCCGCTCCCGCAGCGCGGCGAATATGTCGGGCGCGGAGGCCGACTCGACCTCCGCGAGGTCGCGGTGGGTGCCGGCGACGAACTTCGGGTACTTCAGCTCGGGCCGGTCGAGGTTCGCTATGCCGAACAGGCCGGTGAGGTCCAGGGGGCCCGGCAGCGGGTACACCTCGGCCTCGGAGATCTTCAGCTCGCGCACGAGCAGGTCCAGGACGTACCGGTCGATCGACTCCTCGACCTCCAGTCGCACCGGCGGCCCGAAGCGGCGCCGCATCAGCTCCTTCTCCAGGGCCTGCAGCAGGTTCTCGGCGTCGTCCTCCTCGACCTCCAGGTCCTCGTTGCGGGTGATCCGGAACGTGTGGTGCTCCAGGACCTCCATGCCCGGGAACAGCTCCTCCAGATGCGCGGCGATGACGTCCTCGATGGGGACGTACCGCTGCGGGGACGCCTCCAGGAAGCGGGAGAGCAGCGGCGGCACCTTGACGCGCGCGAAGTGGCGGTGGCCGGAGACCGGGTTGCGCACCACGACCGCGAGGTTGAGCGAGAGCCCCGAGATGTACGGGAAGGGGTGCGCGGGGTCGACGGCCAGCGGCGTGAGGACCGGGAAGATCTGGTGGCGGAAGAGGGTGAACAGGCGGGCCTGCTCCTTCTCGGTCAGCTCGTTCCAGCGGACCAGGTGGATGCCCTCCTCCACGAGCGCCGGGGCGACGTCCTCGTGGAAGCAGGCCGCGTGCCGGGCCATGAGCTCGCGGGAGCGGGCCCAGATCATCTCCAGCACCTCGCGGGGCTGGAGGCCGGAGGCCGACCGGGTGGCGACACCGGTGGCGATGCGGCGCTTGAGGCCGGCCACCCGGACCATGAAGAACTCGTCCAGGTTGCCGGCGAAGATCGCCAGGAACTTCGCCCGCTCCAGGAGGGGCGTGTCGGGGTCCTCCGCCAGTTCGAGCACGCGCTCGTTGAACTGCAGCCAGCTGCGCTCCCGGTCCAGGAAGCGGCCCTGGGGAAGCCGGTCGCCCTCCGTCTCCTCGTACCCGTCGAGGTCCGCGTCGAGGTCGGGGTCCAGGTCCGAGACCGCCGGGCCCCTGGTGTGGGGGCGGTGCGCGGCGATGGACCCCACGGACGGCTGCTGCTGATTCTGCAGGGGCGCGCGACTCGAGGGCTCCGCGTCACGCGGGGCGGCCGGGGACGGGTGGGCCTGTGCCTGGGCGTTCTGCTGGCTCATGAACCCATTCTTCCGCGCCGACCGGGTGACGGGCGCGTCGGAGAGAGCGGGCGGCAGCGCGGCGAAGAAACGCCCGCGCTGCCCACCGGCACCCTGGTCGGGGGGTGGCGAGGGCTCTGGCACGGCGGCATTCATTGACCGAGCGTCGCAAGCCCGTCTGAATCAATGGTTACGGCGACATGACGTGCGGGATAGCGGGGAGGGTCCCGCGGAGGTCGGCCGGGCGCCGCCGCCCCGGGGCGGGTCCGGAGGGGAGTGTATGCGCCGCCCCGGGCCGCCCGGTGCCCGGGCCCCTCGGGCGTCCGCTCGGGCGTTCGCTCGGGCTTGCCGCTCAGGTCTCCGTCCGGTACATCAGATCGGTCTCGTAGGTGGTGAAGCCCAGACGCTCGTACACGCTGAGCGCCGCCTTGTTGTCCGCGTCGACGTACAGCATCGCGGTCGTCAGGCCCTGGGCGGCCAGGTGCCGCAGGCCGATCGCGGTGAGGGCGCGGCCCAGACCGCCGCCCTGGGCGCCGGGACGGACGCCGAGGACGTACACCTCGCCGAGCCCCTCCTCCGTGTGGACCTTGGTCCAGTGGAAGCCGATCAGCTCGGGGCCCTGCTCGCCCCGGCGCTCCGCGAGGAAGAAGCCGCGCGGGTCGAACCACGGCTCGGCCATACGGTCGTCGAGGTCGCGCTGGGTGAGGGAGCCCTGCTCCGGATGGTGGGCGAACGCCTCGGCGTTGACGGCGAGCCAGGCCGCGTCGTCCCGGCCGGGCACGAAGGTGCGTACGGTGACCCCCTCGGGCAGCGTGGGCTCGGGCAGGTCGATGCCGGTCAACGGGCAGCGCATCTGGCGCAGTTCGCGGAACAGGGTGAGGCCGAGGACCTGGGCGAGGTGCCGGGCCGCGGGGTGGCCGCCGTGCGCCCACACCCGCAGCCGCTTGCCGGAGACGGCCAGGAGCGCGGAGCCCAGGGCGCGGCCGTGCCCGTGGCCGCGGTGCGAGGGGTGGACCACCAGCTCGGCGGCGGGGGCCTCCACCGGGTCGGTGTCCTCCAGCTGCGCGTATCCGACGAGTGTGCCGTCGACCGTCAGCAGCAGATGCGACACGCCCTCGCGCTCGCCGCCCCGCAACTGCAGCCGCCCCTGCTCGGACACGGCCTGCTGCCCGTCCACCCGGGCGGCCTCCGCGAGCAGCGCGAGCACCGCCCCGGCCTGGCCGGGGGAGAGCACGCTGACGGTCTCGATGGAGCGGGGCGATGCCGGGCGGGCGGTGTCGTCGCTGGTCATGGGTACGAGGGTACGGGCCGGACCCCGGAAACGGGAGGCAACGGCAACCTGCTCGTAACCCCTAACCCCCTGTTGCGCTACGCGCGTTGACCCTAGGCTGCGCGAACGACCGTCTCGGCACGCTCTTTGAAACACGACACAGGACACGACACAGGGGGGCACATGCCGCCGACCTTCCGGCTCAGACCTCTTCACCGCATCCTCGGGGCCGCCGCGGGCCTCGCCACCGTGGGCGCCCTGATGACGGCGCTGCCGGCCGACGCCCACGGGGGCGGGCCGGGCCACGGGCACGGGTACCCGGGCCGCTACCAGGATGTGCAACTGCTGTCCTTCAACGACCTGCACGGCAACCTGGAGCCGCCGGCCGGCTCCTCGGGACGGGTCACCGAGCACGAGGAGGACGGCACCACCAAGACCATCGACGCGGGCGGCGTCGAGTACCTGGCCACGCACCTGCGGCAGGCGCGAGCCGGCCACCCGTACTCCGTCACGGCCGGCGCCGGTGACATGGTCGGCGCCTCGCCGCTGATCTCCGGGCTGTTCCACGACGAGCCCACCATCGACGCGCTCAACAAGCTGCACCTGGACGTCACCAGCGTCGGCAACCACGAGTTCGACGAGGGCGCCGTGGAACTGGCGCGGCTGCAGAACGGCGGCTGTCACCCGAAGGACGGCTGCTACGACGACGGCGAGACGTTCCAGGGAGCGAACTTCCCCTACCTCGCCGCGAACGTGACGGACGAGAAGACCGGCCGGCCCATCCTCAAGCCCTACTGGGTGTGGAAGAAGCACGGCGTCAAGGTCGGCTTCATCGGCGTGACGCTGGAGGGCACCCCGAACATCGTCTCCGCCGAGGGCGTCAGGGGCCTGAAGTTCGGCGACGAGGTCGAGACCATCAACAAGTACGCCAAGGTGCTCCAGCGGCAGGGCGTGCAGTCGATCGTCGCGCTGATCCACGAGGGCGGAGCCCCCGCGTCCAGCGCCTACAACTACGACTGCGACAGCCCCGGCGCCGGCGACGGCATCTCCGGTCCGATCGTCGACATCGCCAAGCACGTCACCCCGGCGGTGGACGCGCTGGTCACCGGCCACACCCACCAGGCGTACGTGTGCACGATCGACGACCCGGCGGGCCGCCCCCGCATGGTGACCTCGGCCTCCTCGTTCGGCCGGCTGTACACGGACACGACGCTGACGTACGACCGCTGGACCGGCGACATCGCCCGTACGGCCGTCAGGTCCGCCAACCACGTGGTCACCCGGGACGTCGCCAAGGCCCCCGACATGACGGACCTGGTCACGAAGTGGAAGACGCGCGCCGCGCCCGTCGCCTCCCGGCCCATCGGCTACATCGCGGGCGAGATCGGCAACACCGGCACCGAGTCGCCGCTCGGCGACCTGATCGCGGACGCGCAGCTGGCGTACGCCAAGTCCGTGGACCCCGGCGCGGACCTCGCGCTCATGAACCCGGGCGGCATCCGCGCACCGCTCACCTACCCGGCGAGCGGCGCCGAGGGCGACGGAGTGGTGACGTACGGCGAGGCGTACACGGTCCAGCCGTTCTCGAACACCGTGAACCTGCTCGACCTCACCGGCGCCCAGCTGATCACGGCGCTGCAGCAGCAGGTCAGCGGCGTGAACGAGGCGTCGCCGAAGATCCTGCAAGTGTCCGGGGGCCTGACCTACACCCTGGACCTGACGAAGTCGGGCGCCGCGCGCGTGGTCGTGGACTCCGTGAAGCTGAACGGCTCGCCGATCGACCCGGCCGCCACCTACCGCGTCGCCGTCAACTCCTTCCTCGCGGGCGGCGGCGACGGCTTCGCGGAACTGGGCAAGGGGGCGAACGTCCTGGTCGGCGGTGACGACCTCGCGGCCTTCGAGAGCTACCTGACGGCCCACTCCTCGGCCACCGCGCCGTACCCGGTACCGACGGCGGACCGGATCACGGTGGTGCGGTGACCGCCCATGGTGACAGGCGCGCGGTGACCGGCGCGCGGTGACGGCCGCGCGATGACCGGACGGCCCGCCCCGGCCCTCGGACGGGGCGGGCCGTCCGCTCACGCACGGTCCTCCCGCGTCGTCTCCGGCGGCGGGGTCGGCGCCCCCGGCAGGCGTACCGTCGCCACCGTGCCGCCGCCCTCCGCCGGCGTCAGGGACACCTCGCCGCCCGCCTGCTGCACGGTGCGCGCCACGATGGACAGGCCGAGGCCGGAGCCGGGCAGGGCGCGGGCCGACGGGGAGCGCCAGAAGCGGTCGAAGACGTGCGGGAGTTCCTCGGCCGCGATGCCGGGGCCGTGATCGCGGACCGTCAGGACACCGTCCACCAGCGCGACCTCGACGGCGGCGCCGTCGGGGCTGAACTTGACCGCGTTGTCCAGGATGTTCACCACCGCCCGCTCCAGCGCGGACGGCTCGGCCCGCACGTACCAGGGCCGCAGGTCCGCCGTGATCGTCAGCTCCGGGCCGCGCAGCCGGGCGCGGCGCAGGGCGGATTCCACGATGCCCTGCCACGCCAGCACCTGCACCCTGCCGGTGTGCTGGCCCTGCTCCGGACGCGACAGCTCCTGCAGGTCGCCGATCAGCGACGCCAGTTCCGTCATCTGGGCCGTCACGGACGCCAGCAGCGCCTTGCGGTCCTCCGCGGGCAGGGGGCGGCCCATCTCCTCGCTGCGGGTGAGGAGCTCGATGTTGGTGCGCAGCGAGGTGAGCGGGGTGCGCAGTTCATGGCCCGCGTCCGCGATGAGCTGCTGCTGCAGGTCGCGGGAGCTCGCCAGCGCGGAGGTCATCGAGTTGAACGAGCGGGAGAGACGGGCGATCTCGTCCTCGCTGTCCTCGTCCACCGGGATGCGGGTCGTCAGGTCCTCGGTGCGGGCGATGTGCTCGACCGCCTCCGTGAGCTTGTCGACCGGGCGCAGGCCGGCACGGGCCACGGCCAGGCCGGCGGCCCCGGCGCCCACGACGCCCACGCCGGAGACGACCAGGAGGAGCAGGGCCAGGTCGTCGAGGGTCCGGTCGGTGTCCCTGAGCGGATACGCCACCAGCAGGGCGTAGTCGGAGTACAGCTGCAGGCCCTCCGGACCCTGGCTGGTCAGGGGGGACGTCAGCACCCGCACCGGGTTGCCCCTGCTGTCGGCGCCGTTGTGGAAGGTTTCCACGTCCCGGCCGGGGTTCTTGGCGATGCCGGTGTCGTCGCCGGTGACCTCGACGAGACCCGCCGAGTTCGGGAAGACACACGGCTTGCCCTGGGCGCTGACCACCTGGATGTAGTAGGTGGTGGGCTGCGGTCCCCGGTCGTCCGGCGGTGAGGGATTGGTGGTGCAGTTGCTCAGGACGTTGACGAGGCCCACCTGGCGGACGGGGCCGCTCGCGTTCTTCAGGTCCCTGTCCACCTGCTCGTACAGCTTGCCCTGCACGATGAACCAGCAGCTCAGCGAGACCGCCGCCACGCCGAACGCCACCGCCGCCGCCACCAGCAGGGCCAGCCGGGAGCGCAGCGGCAGGGACCGGAACCGCTTGATCACCCGGCGCCGCCCTCTCGCAGGACGTAGCCCACGCCGCGCACCGTGTGCACGAGCCGCGGCTCGCCGCCCGCCTCGGTCTTGCGGCGCAGGTACATCACGTACACGTCGAGCGAGTTCGACGACGGCTCGAAGTCGAAGCCCCAGACCGCCTTCAGGATCTGCTCACGCGTCAGCACCTGCCTCGGATGTGCCATGAACATCTCCAGGAGCGTGAACTCGGTCCGGGTCAGCTCCACCGCCCGCCCGCGCCGCGTGACCTCGCGCGTCGCCAGGTCCATGCGCAGGTCGGCGAAGGTCAGTGCCTCGTCCTCCTGCGCGCCGACCGCCGCCGCGTACGAGCTGCGGCGCAGCAGGGCCCGGATACGGGCGAACAGCTCGTCCAGCTCGAACGGCTTGACCAGGTAGTCGTCCGCCCCGGCGTCGAGTCCGGTGACGCGGTCGCCGACCGTGTCGCGGGCCGTGAGCATGAGGATGGGGGTGGTGGTGCCCGCCCCGCGCATCCGGCGGGCGGCGGTGAGGCCGTCCATGCGCGGCATCTGGATGTCGAGGACGACCAGGTCGGGCTGGTACGCCGTGGCCTTCTCCAGCGCGTCCGCGCCGTCCACGGCGACCTCGGTGCCGTAGCCCTCGAAGGCGAGGCTGCGCTGGAGTGCTTCGCGCACCGCCGGCTCGTCGTCGACGATCAGGATGCGCTGGGGTTCACGGTCGCCTTCGGCGGGGCTCATGGGTGTGGGGTTCCTCGAGGTGCGGTGGGCGGGGCTGAACGCACTCAGCCTCGCATGTTTCCCGGCGGGGGCGGAAAGGGCGGGGCGGGGGCCGTCGCCGGGGATCCGCCCCGGACGGACCAGCGGCGCGTGCGTCGCCGGGAGGCCCCGGCAGGGGCGGGCGGCTCAGCCCAGCGCCGCGGTGAGCCGGTGCAGCGGCACCTTGCGGCGGCGGGGGCGCGCGGCGGTGGTCCGCAGGCCCATCAGCTGAGGGACCGCGACCTCCGGCGTACGGGGGACGGGGGCGCGCAGTTCGAGCGGTTCCGGCGCGCGGATCACCGGCGTGTGGAGTTCGTACGCGACGGCCAGGGCCAGGGAGACCCCGGCGGGTCCGACGGGAGCGGTCGACTCGTGCAGCACCTGCTTGATCATGGCGTCCTCCTTTTAGCAGTGGCCCGACGGGCGCCCGTTCAGCTCTGGGAGCCGGAGCGCAGTTCCGCCAGGTCGGCCTTGACGGTGTTGACCGGGATGGCGAAGCCGAGGCCGACGCTGCCGGCGCTCGACGAGGTCGAGTCCGAGGCGGCCGAGTACATCGCCGAGTTGATGCCGATGATGTTGCCGTTCATGTCGATCAGGGCGCCGCCGGAGTTGCCCGGGTTGAGGGACGCGTCCGTCTGGATCGCCTTGTACGTCGTCGTGGACGAGCCCGTGTCGCCGTTGAACTGCCTGCCGCGGAACTCGAACGGCCACTGGCCGTCCGCGCCCTGGCCCTGGCTCTCGTCGGTCGAGACGGTGACGTCGCGGTCGAGGGCGGAGACGATTCCGCTGGTCACGGTGCCGGTCAGCCCCTCGGGGGAGCCGATGGCGACGACCTGGTCGCCGACCCGGAGGCCGTCGGAATCGCCGAGCGTGGCGGTCTTCAGGCCGGAGGCGTTCTCCAGCTTGATCAGCGCCAGGTCCTTCTTGCTGTCGGTGCCGACGACCCGCGCGGTGTAGGACCTGCCGTCGCTCGTCCTCACCTTGACCGAGGAGGCACCGGAGACGACGTGGTTGTTGGTGATGATCTCGCCGTCGCCCGTGACGATGACGCCGGAGCCGGTCGAGTCGCCGGCGGCGGAGGAGGCGCGGATCTCCACGATGCTCGGGGTGACCGCCTTGGCGACGCCGGTCACCGTGCCCTTCAGGCTGGAGGGCACCACGGCGGTGCTGGTGGAGCTGGAGGCGACCGTGTCCTTGCCGGTCAGCTCCTGGATGCCGTAGGCCGTGCCGCCGCCTATGGCCGCGGCGACGATCGCCACGGCGGCCAGGAGGGCGAGCGGGCCCTTGGTGCGCTTCGTCGGGGCGGGAGCCGCCGCCCCCACGGGGGCGGCGGGCTGAGCCGTACCCGCGCCGCCGCCGTCTCCGCGGTCGCCCGGCCGGTGGGCCGGCGGGGCCGGCCACTCCGGGTTCACCGGGGAGGAGGCGTGCTGCTGCCGGGGATGCGCCGGCTGCAGGGGGGAGCCCGCCTGCTGTCCGTCACCCTGGGGGTACTCGTACTCGCCGCTGCGGCGGAAACTCTCGGTCATGCATAGAGAGTGTCCCGTGATCATGAGAGCTTCCTGAGTCACCCCTGAGAAGCCCGACAGAACCGTGTATGCCCGATATAAGGGTGCCTCGGGGCCCGCCCCGGCCGGGGGAGGACGGGGACGACGGTCCCGGTCAGTCCGCGCAGCCGCAGGACCGGCGCACCACGAGCCGTGAGGGGAACAGCTTCACCCGTTCGCGGCGTGATCCCGCCACCCGCAGGCCGTCGTCCAGGACGAGGTCGACGGCCGCACGGGCCATGGCCGGGCGGTCCGAGGCGACCGTGGTGAGCGGCGGATCGGTGAGCGCCGCCTCCTTGACGTCGTCGAAGCCGGCCACGGCCAGCTCGCCCGGCACGTCGATGCGCAGCTCGCGCGCGGCGCGCAGCACGCCGATCGCCTGGTCGTCCGTGGAGCAGAAGACGGCCGGCGGACGGTTCGGGCCGGACAGCAGCTCCAGGCCCACCCGGTAGGCGTCGTAGCGGTTGTACGGCGCCTCGAAGAGCCGGCCCTCCGTGGAGATGCCGGCCTCCCGCATCGCGCGCCGCCAGCCCTCGACGTGGTCGGAGACGGGGTCGCCGACCGCCGGGGTCTGGGCGGTGCCGCCCACACAGGCGACGTACGGGTAGCCGTGCTCCAGGAGGTGGCGGACGGCGAGCTCGGCGCCCCCGAGGTCGTCCGTGACGACGGCGACGTCGTCGATCGCCTCGGGCCGCTCGTGCAGCAGCACCACCCGGGCGTCCCACGCCTCGATCTCGGCGGCGGCGTGGTCGTTGAGCGCGTGGCTGACCAGGATCAGCCCGGCGACGCGCATGCCGAGGAAGGCCCGCAGATAGTGGACCTCGCGCTCGGCCACGTAGTCGGTGTTGCCGACGAGCACCATCTTCCCGCGCTCGGCGGCGGCCTGCTCGACCGCGTGCGTCATCTCCCCGAAGAAGGGCTGGCGCGCGTCCGGCACGATCATGCCTATGAGGTCCGTGCGCCGCGACGCCATGGCCTGGGCGACCCGGTCGGGCCGGTACCCCAGCTCCTTGATCGCGGCGAGGACACGCTCGCGCGTGGCCGGGGCGACCGGCCGGGGTCCGTTGTTGATGACGTAGCTCACGACAGCGGTGGAAGTTCCCGCGAGTCGCGCCACATCGTCCCGAGTCACCTTGGCCACGCGGCGGAGTCTACGCGGATGGACCCGCCCCTGGGCAGGGCGTACGGCGTTCTATGCCTCAGCTGTGACCTCGGACGCGGACACCGGTGCCGTCGCACCCGCGTCCTCCGCCCTCGCCCGGGCCGCCTTGGCCTTCGCCTCCTCGGCTGCCCGCTCCACCTTCTCGGGGGTGACGAAGCGGTAGCCGACGTTCCGAACGGTGCCGATCAGCGACTCGTGCTCGGGCCCGAGTTTGGCGCGCAGCCGCCGTACGTGGACGTCGACCGTGCGGGTGCCGCCGAAGTAGTCGTAGCCCCAGACCTCCTGCAGCAGCTGGGCCCGGGTGAAGACGCGGCCCGGGTGCTGCGCGAGGTACTTCAGGAGCTCGAACTCCTTGAAGGTGAGATCGAGCACACGCCCCTTGAGCTTGGCGCTGTAGGTCGCCTCGTCGACCGACAGGTCGCCGTTGCGGATCTCCATGGGGGAGTCGTCGTTCACGATCTGCTGGCGGCCCATGGCCAGGCGCAGACGGGCCTCCACCTCGGCCGGGCCCGCGGTGTCCAGCAGGACGTCGTCGATGCCCCAGTCGGCGGTGACGGCCGCGAGACCGCCCTCGGTGACGACCAGGACGAGCGGGCAGCCGGGCCCGGTGGAGCGCAGCAGTTGGCACAGGCTGCGCACCTGGGGGAGATCCCGCCGCCCGTCGACGAGGATGACGTCGGCGCCGGGGGTGTCGACGAGGGCCGGCCCTTCCGCCGGAGCCACTCGCACGCTGTGCAGGAGCAGGCCGAGGGCGGGAAGCACCTCCGTCGACGGCTGAAGAGCGTTGGTCAGGAGCAACAGAGAGCTCATCGCGTCCCACCTGCCTTGGTCGTCTCACGTCCGTGCACGGTTCGCTCGCCCATAACGTCTGGTTCCTCCTCGGTCCCTGCCAGGACGTATGCGGCACTGCTTCGTACGGTGCGGGTCCGGTGTACCCGCTGCGCGATCGACGGCCCGGTACACCTGCGGTTTCCCGCTTCGTATACAACGCTCCCGAAAGCACAAAAGGACCCGGGGGCTACGCTGCCCGAGTCCTCATACACAGGAGAATAGCCCACATGAGCACTGGTCCGGCAGGTCGTGTGGCAGGATCCACGCTTCGTCCGCACTGCGAGACGGCCCGTCGCGGGCGCGTACGCACCTTTCTGCGCACGGCCGACGGCGTCGCCATCGACGCCGCATACGATCCGGGGTCCCCCGTATACGACACCGCGTACGACACCGCGTGTGCACCCTCCGGCCATCTGAAGGATCTTGCGATCGTCGTCGCGCACGGCTTCACCGGCGATCTGGAGCGGCCCCACGTCCGCCGGGTGGCGGGCGTGCTCGCGCGCTACGGGGCGGTGGTCACGTTCTCCTTCCGCGGGCACGGGGCGTCGGGGGGACGGTCGACGGTCGGCGACCGCGAGGTGTACGACCTGGCGGCGGCGGTGCGCTGGGCGCGTGAGCTGGGGCACACGTGCGTGGCCACGGTCGGCTTCTCCATGGGCGGCTCCGTGGCGCTGCGGCACGCCGCGCTGTACGGGCCGTCCGGGCCGTCCGGGCCGTTCGCCTTCCGCGCGCCGGAGCACGGAGGGCACGAGGGGCGCGCGCAGGCGGGTACGGACGCGGTCGTCTCGGTGAGCGCGCCGGCCCGCTGGTTCTACCGGGGTACGGCCCCCATGCGGCGGCTGCACTGGCTGGTGACGCGTCCCGGGGGCCGCCTGGTGAGCCGCTACGGTCTGCGCACCCGGATCCACCACCAGGACTGGGATCCCGTACCGGCGTCCCCGGTCGAGTCGGTTCCGCTGATCGCCCCCACGCCGCTGCTGATCGTGCACGGCGACCGGGACGGCTACTTCCCCCTGGACCACCCCCGGATGCTGGCGGACGCCGCCCCCGGCCACGCCGAACTGTGGCTGGAGCCGGGCATGGGCCACGCCGAGCACGCCAGCGACGGGGAACTGGTGGCACGGATCGGACGGTGGGTGGCCGCGAGAGCGAGGTGACCCTCGCGACGATCAGCCGGGCCCGTCCTGACCGCCGTCACCCGTTGCCACCCACTGCCACTCACTGCCACCCATCGTCACCAAGAGAACAGTGACTGTCCATGATCGTGGTGACCCCGGGTCAGTGCGGCGGCTCGCCGACGGCATACCGGCCGTCGCTGACGCGGGGCGCGTACGGGCGGCACCGGGGCGCGGGCCCTACCGGCCGTCCGGTCTCTGCGGCGTGCCCGAGCGGGCGCCGTGACCCGCCGCGGGCCGCTCGGCCGGTGCCTTGCCCGGCGGCATCGGCGACGCGGTGACCATCACCCGGGCGTAGGCACCCATCGCCGCCGCCAGTACCACGAGGATCACCAGCCAGCGCAGGTGCAGACGGGCGGGCAGGGCCAGCGCCCGGGCCAGCAGTCCGCCGGACGGCGGGCGCCCGGAACGCCGGGCACGTGCCCCTCCACCACGGCTCATCGTCGGCTCCTTCGGTTCGCGGTCCGCGAGCGCGGACGGGATCGGCCTATCTGGTCGCGGTGGTCGAGGAGTTCCAGCGGCATGTCGAAGGCGACGGCGCCCACGATCTGCGGGCCGTGGGCGGTGTCGCGGGTGTAGCGGGCGACGAAGCGCTCGGAGCGCAGCGACCCCTCGGTGATCTCGACGTCGGTACCGAGGGACGGGATGCCCACGGCCTGTATCCGCGTGCCGTGCTGCTCGGACCAGAAGCGCGGCACCGGGGCGAAGCGGGCGGCCCGGTCCGGTCCGCGCAGCAGCGCGTCCGCGGCGTGCTGGCCCATCTCCACGGCGTGGATGAGGTGCTCGATCCGGCGGGGTTCGGAGTCGAAGCGCAGGTTCGGCCAGCGGGCCACGTCTCCGGCGGCGACGACATGCGGGGTCGGGCGGCCCCAGAGGTCGACCGCGTGGCAGGTGGGAGCGCACAGCACTCCGTCCGAGACCTCCAGCCCGCTTCCGCGCAGCCACTCCGTGCGCGGTTCGCTGCCCAGGCCCAGGACGACGAAGTCGCAGTCGATCGCCTCGCCGTCGTCCAGCCGCAGCCTGAGGACGTCACCGTGGTCCTGCCAGTCGGTGACCTGTGTGCCGAGCCGCACGTCGACACCCGCCCTGCTCTGGATGCCGGCGACCACGGCACCGACCCGCTCGCCCAGGACCCGGCGCAGCAGTGGCGCGCTGTGCACCACGAGGGTGACGTCGAGGCCGCGGTCCCGCAGCGTGCAGGCCAGTTCACAGCCGACGAATCCGCCGCCCAGGATCACTGCGTGCCGGGCGCGCGCGGCGTCCATCGCGTGCCGTACCGCGGTGGCGTCCGCCAGGGTGCGGATGGTGCGGATCCGCTCGCTGAAGAGCGGGGCCTCGGGAAGGCGCCTGGCGTCCACCCCGGTGGCCACGACCAGTCCCTCGAACGGAAGCCGCTCGCCGCCCGGCATCTCCAGGGCCGACCCGTACAGGTCGAGGCCGACCAGCCGTGTGCCGAGCAGCCAGTGGGCGTCCAGTTCCTCCTCCGCCCTGAACGTCAGGTGGTCCTGGCCCAGCTCACCGGAGAGGAACTGCTTGGACAGGGGAGGACGGCTGTAGGGGCGGCGGGGTTCCTCTCCCACGATGACCAGTTCGCCGTCGAAGCCGCGCTCCCTGAGCCGGCTG
The DNA here is from genome assembly GCF_055632315.1 of Streptomyces sp. PSU-S4-23. Taxonomy (NCBI): domain Bacteria; kingdom Bacillati; phylum Actinomycetota; class Actinomycetes; order Kitasatosporales; family Streptomycetaceae; genus Streptomyces; species Streptomyces sp. PSU-S4-23. The sequence continues at coordinate 4,719,131 of NZ_JBVMUU010000002.1, forward strand.
GCCGCGCTCAGGCCGGCCAGTCCGGCGCCGGCGACGACGATGCGCTTGCGTCCCGCGCGCGCTCCCGAGCCGCTGCGCGGGGGACGCACCGGTCGCCGGTCGCCGGCCGGCCCGGTGCCGCCCCCGCCCTCGATGCCGATCGCCTGCATGGGGCAGCAGCGCGCGGCCTGGCGGGCCTTGGCCGCGAACTCCGCCGGGACCGCGCGGGTGTAGTGGAGCGAACCGCTCTCCGAGATCCGGAAGACCTCGGGCGCCTCCTGCTGGCATATGCCGTAGATGTGGCAGCGGTTGTTGTCCACGCCGACCCGGACGGGCTCGCCCTCGGGTACCAGCACGGGGCGCGGCAGGTCGAACCAGTCAGCGGGGATCGCGGCAGCGGCCCCGAGCTCGGCCGGAGGCCCCCCGGCCGGGCCGGTGACGCCGTCCGGCGTCCGGACCGGTCCGGCCGGCACACCCGGTGGCACGCTCCCCGGGAGGCGTTGTCCCGGGACCGCGGCGGGGAGGTGCCGCGTCGGCTGTCCTGACGGGGGATGGTTCACCTGGCGACTCCGGTGCCGCCGGGAAAGTCGAGCCGGCGCAGCCTGGAGCGCGACGGGAAGACACGTATCAGGGTCGCCAGAAGCACCGTTCCGGCACCGGTGGCGACGCCGACCGAGACCAGGTTCAGGTGGCGCGGTTCCGGGTGGACCAGAAAGACGTGCAGCCAGATGAGGGCGAACGAAACGTAGGCGAACTGATGGACCCTCAGCCAGCGGTGGTAGCCGAGGCGGTTCTGCAGCCAGACCGAGCACGCCACGGCGATGGCCAGCTCCGTCCCGAGGATGCCCAGTCCCACCGGTACGCGCTGGACCCCGCCGGTGAACGGAACCGTCAGCTCGTCCCATCCGATCCGCCACACCGGCTGGTAGAGGAACGTCAGCCCGTGGATGCCGCCGAAGATCATCGCCGAGAGCGCCAGCGTCATGTGGGCTCCGTAGAACGTGGCCCGGTTCACGGCGCGCTGCATGAACCGCAGCCGCAGCATCACCCCGAGGACGACCGTCGAGACCATCAGTACATAGGCGATGAGCGCGGCCAGCCGAGCGATCTCGTGGACACCCCCGTCATAGGGAATGTCGTGCTGGTACGCGTCCAGGGGCGATCCCGGTATGGGCGGTACCGCCGCACTGGCCCTGGCGTTCGGGAGTGCGCAGAAACCGAATACGATGACGGCAGCGACCAGACATCTGACGAGGGTGGCGAGGGCGGAAGTGCGCCTTGCCGGCACCTTGTCCCTGGGCATGGTGTGAGCTCCTCGCATCGACGTGCCTGCGAATGCACGGGCGGGTCGGCCGCCGCGCTCGAAAGTGCACTCACGCAGGGGACGGCAGCTGCGCCCGGAGGGCGGGCCGCCCGCGGACATTCCCCTCCCCGGAGGGGCCAGCGCGCTGCTTGGCGGCAGACGTTACACGAAGCGGTATCGGCGATCGGGGTTTTCGCGAAGGCGATCAGCGGTGGGAATGCGGGGGAATGTTCTCTTTTGCGAAATCAGCACAAGGGGCTTGCGGGGTCACCTCTGAATTTCCTCTGAATTCTCTGACCGTCCGAAGTCGTCGCAGGGCCGGGCTCTTCGCGCAAACAGGCGCCACGGGTGCGCGAGAGTTCCATATGCCGCGCTCGCGGCGAAGCGGTTTTCCGGGTCCGAAAGCGAAAAGGGCGACATCGCGCGCCATTCGCCCGGACCCGCGGGGCGCTGGCGCGCGGGGGCGGATCCGTTGCGCGGACGGGCCCGCCCGGGACTCTCCGCCCCGCCCGGGAGGCTAGCCTGACGGTGTTCACGACGACGGAGTTGGGGAAGCAGATGGCAAAGGGCACGGTGCGCTACTGGGCCGCCGCCAAGGCGGCCGCCGGGGTCGCCGAGGAGCCGTACGACGCGGGCACGCTGGCCGAGGCGCTCGCGACGGCCCGCGAGCGTCACCCCGGCGAACTCGTCCACGTCCTGCAACGATGCTCCTTCCTCGTCGACGGGGAGCCCGTCGGGACCCGCGAGCACGAGACGGTACGGCTGGCCGAGGGCGGCACGGTCGAGGTGCTCCCGCCGTTCGCAGGAGGATGAGCGATGAGCAACCAGCCGTACGAGGGGTATGACGCGGCCCCCGACCCCTACCACCAGCGGCAGCCGCAGCAGCAGGGGTGGTACGACCCGAACGCCGCGTACCCGCAGCAGCACCCGTACCCGCACCAGCATCCGCACCAGCATCCGCACCAGCACCAGCCGTATCCCCAGCAGCAGTGGGACGGACAGGCGCCGCCGACGGGGTACGGGCAGCCGCTGCCCCCGGAAGTCCCCGGGTACGAACCGCACGGCCACATGGCCCCCGGCGTCGCCCAGGGCGGTGCCGGCACGCGGACCGCGGCCCCGCCCGCGGCGCCCGCCGTCGATGTCTCCCGGCTCCCCGCCAACCAGCGGGCCCGGCTGGAGGGCCGTTCCCCCGTCATCGAGCCGGGGCTGCAGCCCGCCGCGCTCACCGCGGTGCTCGGCGCGCTGCTCGCCGGGGCCGCGGCCGTCGGGTCGTACGCCCTGGTCGTACCGCTCGTGGTCCTGCAGGCGGTGACGGCCGCCGGGTGGTTCCGGCTGAACGGCATGTGGCCCGCCCGCCAGGGCATCGCGCTGGCCTTCCTGGGCGCGCTCACCGCTGACGTCGCGCTGCTCGCGGCCGGCCGGGAGCACGCCCCCGCGGCGATCCTGGGCACCCTGGGCGTCTGGGTGCTGCTGGCGCTGGTGCTCCAGCTGCGTTCGCACGCCGATCCGGACGAGCGGATGTACGGCCTGATGGCGACCGTGGCCTCGGCCGCGCTGTCGATCCTGGCGGCCGGGCACCTCGCGGCCGCGCCGGACGCGGTCACGGTGGGCGCCGCCGCGGCCGCCGTGGCGGTCCTCGCGCGGGCGCTGCCCCTGCCGACCGCGGCCTCCGTGGTCGTGGCGCTGCTGGCGGCGGCGGGTGCGGGCATCGCGCTGGGCAACACGACGGGCATGGACGCCTCCGGTGCCTTCCTCGGCCTGGGCGCGGGCGTCTGCGCCCTGATCGGCCACCGGGTCGCCTCCTACGACTATCCGTCCCGGTTCGTGCACTTCACCGCGGGTGTGGCCCTGCCCCTGGCGGCGGCCGCGCCGGCGGTCTATCTGCTGGGGCGCGCCCTCGGGGTGTGACCGCGGCCGTGTCACAGCTGATCGACAATTCGGCGGTCACCGCGCCGAGCGCGGTTACAGTCGCGCTCGACGGCCACCCGGTCGTCGGTGGCTGCCGTCGTTGATGACGCCGAGGTGGGGGAACACCGAGCATGCGCGCGCTGCGAATACTTCTGACCGTCGCCGTCGTCCTGGGCGTCCTCTTCGTGATCGCGGACCGCGTCGCCGTCCACTTCGCGGAGAGCGAGGCGGCCGACAAGCTGAAGGCGACCGAGAACCTGGCCGCCACGCCGGACGTGTCCATCAAGGGCTTCCCGTTCCTCACCCAGGTCGCCGGCGGGGAGCTGGACGACGTCGAGGTCGGCATCAAGAACTACGAGGCGGCCACCGGCAACGGCACCGAGAAGATCCGGATCGACGACCTGACCGCGCGGATGAAGGGCGTCAGCTTCTCCGGGGACTACAGCTCCGCCACCGCGGCCACCGCCACCGGCACCGCCCTCATCGCGTACGACGAGCTGCTCAAGACGGCCAAGTCCGTGCCCACCCGGGTCGCGCCCGGTGTCACCGCGCGGGTGATCGGCCTCTCCGACGGCGGCAACGGCAAGATCAAGGTCGCGATCGAGGCGAAGGTCCTCGGTGCGACGCTGCCCAAGCCTGTCTATGTGCTCAGCTCGGTCACGGCCCGGGGCGACACCGTCAGGGTGCACGCGGACGCACTGCCCAGGTTCGGCGGGGTCGAGATCGCCGAGACCAGGATCCGGGCGATCACCGACTTCCAGCAGAAGATCGACGAACTTCCCGGCGGTATCGGGCTCGACAGGGTCGAGGCGGCGAAGGACGGGGTGGAGATCACCGTGAAGGGTTCGCACGTCCGGCTGGCGGGGTAGAAGAGCGACGCGAACGGAACACGGCGCCCCGAGTGCGGCGTCCACGTGGCGAGACGCCCCGTCCGCACCGTAGATACGATGACCGGCCGGGCGTCCACGGGCCGTGCGGCGAGGGCCGTGAGACCTCTTACGTCTCGAATCCCGGACAATATCGTCTCGCCATGCGACATGTCGGTGGCACGCCGGGCCGTCCGTCCCTACGATCGACGCCATGCAGTGCCAGGCGAGTGTCCTCCGATCGCGAGGACAGGCGGATCTCACGAAGCGGCGGGCAGTAGACCTGTGCCGCGTCGCCGCCATGCTCTGTCGCACTTTCTGAGCGGGAGAACGCGCTCCCGTATCGACGGCCCCTTCCCGTTCTGACTCAGGGCCACCCGTGTGCCGTGTACGCGCTCGTCCGCGTACCCGCACCCGCACCCTTCTGACCCGCACATCCCGCCGCAACTGCCCCGGAGGAGAGACAACATGAGCCGTAGCGACGTCCTGGTAGACGCCGACTGGCTGCAGGAGCACCTGGACGAACCGGCCATCGCCGTCGTCGAGGTCGACGAGGACACCTCCGCCTACGACAAGAACCACATCCGGAACGCGATCCGGATCGACTGGACCAAGGACCTCCAGGACCCGGTCCGCCGCGACTTCATCGACCAGGAGGGCTTCGAGAAGCTCCTGTCGGCGAAGGGCATCGCCAACGACACGCTGGTGATCCTCTACGGCGGCAACAACAACTGGTTCGCGTCGTACGCCTACTGGTACTTCAAGCTGTACGGCCACGAGAACGTCAAGCTGCTCGACGGCGGCCGCAAGAAGTGGGAGCTGGACGCCCGCGAGCTGGTCGAGGAGGTGCCCGAGCGCCCCGCGACCGACTACAGGGCCCAGCCGCAGGACAGGTCCATCCGCGCCTTCCGCGACGACGTGGTCGCCGCGATCGGCGCGCAGAACCTGGTGGACGTGCGCTCGCCCGACGAGTTCTCCGGCAAGCTGCTCGCCCCCGCGCACCTGCCGCAGGAGCAGTCGCAGCGTCCGGGCCACGTCCCGACCGCCCGCAACATTCCGTGGTCGAAGAACGCCAACGACGACGGCACCTTCAAGTCGGACGAGGAGCTCAAGGAGCTCTACGCCGCGGAGGACATCGACCTCGCCAAGGACACCATCGCGTACTGCCGCATCGGTGAGCGCTCCGCGCTGACCTGGTTCGTGCTGCACGAGCTGCTCGGCGTCCGGAACGTCAAGAACTACGACGGCTCCTGGACCGAGTACGGCTCCCTCGTCGGCGTCCCGATCGAGCTCGGCGCCGCCAAGTAATCCCGGATCCCCGGACCTACCCCGAAGGAAGAACCATGTGTGGAGCGAAGGCCGGCGGCCCCGACGCCTCGACGATCAAGCCCGGTGAGACCACGATCCAGGGCCAGGTGACCCGCGACGGCGAGCCCGTCACCGGGTACGTGCGCCTCCTGGACTCGACCGGCGAGTTCACCGCCGAGGTCCCGACCTCGGCGACCGGACAGTTCCGCTTCTACGCGGCCGAGGGCACCTGGACCGTGCGCGCCCTGGTGCCGGGCGGCACCGCGGACCGTACGGTCGTCGCCCAGAAGGGCGGTCTCGCGGAGGTCGCGATCGCCGTCTGACGGCGTTCTCCATGACGGTCCCAGGACCGTACACGCGGCCGGAGGGCCGCACCCGCCGGGGGTTGGACGCTTGCCGGCCGGGTGCGGCCCTCCGGCATGTCCCGTCCTAACCTGGAGACATGTACGCGCGACGGCGCCACCTGTACTTCGCCATGATGGGCACCTGTATCGGGCTGTTCGTCCTGGCCTGGGGCGTCGTACGCATCTGGTCGGTTCCCGCGGCCGTGGCGATGTGCCTGGTCGCGATGGTGATCCCGCCGCTGGCCGCGATGGTGGCGAACCGCCGCGGCCCCGAGGACCGCTGGTGGGACGACCCGTCCGGGGACCCGAAGTCCGACGAGTGGTGGGACGAGCTGGACGGCAAGAAACGCCGCTAGCCCGGGCCGTCGCTTCGTGGGCCGACCCGCTTGGTGGGCCGCCCCGCTTCGTGGGCCGTCCCGGTCGGCCCCCCGGTCACCCGTCCCCGGCCCGCCTGCCAGCGTCTAGTAGACGAGCGCCTGGGTGTCGTCCGCCACGGCCTCCTGGACGAACACCTGGGCGCCCGCGATCCGCACGCCCTCGATGACGTCCTTCTCCGTGATGTCACGCCGGGCCGCGCACTGGGTGCACAGGGTGATCCGCCCGCCCGCCAGGACCGACTCGATCAGGTCGGGCAGCGGCGCCGCGTGCGGGAGCTCGAACTCGGCGGCCCGGCCCGGCAGCGCGAACCAGGAGGACTCCCCGGTCAGCCAGAGCGACACGTCGACCCCGCTGGCCAGGGCCACGGCCGCCACGGTGAACGCCTGGGAGCAGCGCTCCGGGGCGTCCGCCCCGGCCGTCACCTTGATCACGAGCTTCTTCGCCATGGCTCGCATGGTAGTCCGAACCGTGACGGACTCCCTGGACAACCCTGGTCAGCGCTCATCGGTCTTTGGGGGCGCATGGATTACGGAATCCGTGCTTCGTCTTGTTGGGGGGACGTCTTGGAAGTCTCGGAAGTCGCGGACGCATCCAGACCGGTGCCTGATCCGGATCCGTCCGAAGACCCCGGCGCATCCGCCGCGGATGCGCCCGCCGTACGCCGGAAGGGGCGTACGGCACTGCTGATCGCCGCGGCGGCCGTGCTCGGCGTCGTCGCCGGCACCTGCGTGGGCTACGTCGTCCAGGCCGGCCGCGCACCCACCGCCCTGCCGCCGCTCTCCCAGCCGGAACTCGCCCAGCGCGAGGGCACGGCTCCTGCGCCGCCGTCGGCGGCGCAGGACCGCCGGGTCCGGACCGACGGCGATCTGCGCAGGCTGCTGCTGGAGCGGCCGAGCGGCGCCCGGAAGGCCCTGTCTCCGAGCGGCCGTGGCGGCTGGATGAGCCTCGCGCAGTACGCGGAGGGCTTCACCGAGCCGGACAGCGTGTTCAGCAGTGAGCTCGCCGACGAGTTCCGCCGGGCCGCGGTCGCCGAATGGCGGGTGGGCAGCACGTACAGCGTCGAGATCCATCTCGTGCAGTACCGCCAGGAGGAGAAGGTCGCCGCCGCCGACTCCGCCGACGACGGGCACTACTGGGCCGCTCGCGAAGGCGGCACCCGCAGCTGGGCCATACCCGGCACGGGGGACGGCAGGGCGTACGTCCACACGAAGCCGCTGACCGACTACGGCGTGTCCGTGTACAGCGCGGAGGCACATGCCTGGCGCGGCGACATCGCCGTGGAGATATGGGTCTACGACACGAAGCCGATCCCCAAGGAAAAGATCATGGATCTGGCGAAGCGGCAGATGGGACGGCTGTGAGCGACACCGGTGAGAACAGGGAGAACGCCGAGGGCGCCGAGAAGGCCGACAGGGCCGACGACGCCGAGAGCATCGAGGCCGGCCAGGTCGGCCCCGTGGAACCCATGGGCGCGACCGTCGCCCTGCCCGACCGGACGCCGGCCGGCAGGCCGGTGCGTCGCGGACGGGCCGCCGCCGTCGCCGGAGGCGTCCTGCTGGCCGCGGCCCTGGTCGCGGGGATCGGCTTCACCGTGGTGACCGTCGACGGGGCCGACCGGGACGCGGGCGCGCCCACCTGGAAGTTCCCGGCGCAGAAGAAGGACGCCGAGGTGAGGAAGCCCTCCGGGACCGGGCTCGCGGCCATGCTCGTGCCGTACGGCACCGACGGGTTCAGCCGGGGCCCCGACATCGGCCGGTACGGCGCCGACGCCGACCTGAGCGGCCGCGAGGCCACCGCCCTGCGCAAGGAGTCTCTGCGCGACCTGCCGCGCTCCCAGCGGCTGCGTCTGGAGCGGCAGGTCGACAAGGAACACATCAAGGGCATGGCGCTGCGCAGCTACCTCAGCACCTCCGAGGCGGGCGGTTCGACGGCCTACGCGGACAGGGCGTTCACCATGGAGATCACACTGGCGCGGCTGCAGAGCCGCGCGGCCGTGCGGGACATCTCGTCCTTCCAGAACGCGTTCCTGGACGCCCTGGGCGTCTTCCGCAAGGGACCCTCGATCAAGGGCCACAAGAACGCGCACTGCTTCCTGACGCCGAAGAAGGCAGACGAGAAGCTCGACAGCATGTTCTGCTCCGCGTACGAGGGTGACGTGCTCGTCACCGCGACGGCGTCCGCGGCCAGGCCGTTGGACACCAAGAGCGCCGCGTTCTTGCTGCGTACCCAGCTCGACCGCATCACGGACCCGGGGGAGGCGGTATGACCGAGCAGACGGACCGGGCCGGGCAGGAGGACGCCGGGGCCGAGCTGCCGACGCCCGAGCTGCCGACGCCCGCGGTGCCGGCGCCCGCGGCGCCGGTGCCTGCACCACCAGCCCTCGCGGCACCTCCCGCGGCGAAGGATCGCCGCGTCCTGCGTGCCCTCCTGCGCTGGACCGCCGCCGTGGCCGTCTTCGCGGTGGCCGGGGGCGCGGCCGCGTACGGGATCACGCGGATGGAGCGCACCGACGTCCCCGGACTCGCCACCGTCTCCGACGGGCGCTGGGAGTACCCGGAGCTGACCAGGCCGCCGCTGCCGTCCGGCAGCCCGGGGCCGTTCGTCGAGGAGAACAAGGCCGGAGCACACTACGCCGACCTGCGGGCCCTGCTCCTGCCCGCGCCCCGGGGCGCGGAGGCCGACCCGGCGCTGCGCGGCACGGACGGCTGGCTGCCCCTGGGGACGTTTCTCGCGGAGTTCGCGCACAAGGGCGACCGCGACGACGTCGGACGGCTGCTGACCGACAACGGCCTGCGGCATGTCGCCGCCCGCGGCTGGACCACCCGGGACGGCACGCGCACGCGAATCTACCTGCTGCAGTTCGACACCGCGGCCGTCGTCGACCATCTGATGATGTCCGACGAGCTGACGTCCTTCGGGTCTCCGCGGTACGCCGTGCGCGGTGCCGAGGAGGTGACCCGGGACGAGCGGTTCCCGGGCACCGCCTACGTCGAGCACGTCACCCGCACCGTGTACGTGGAGGCCAGGCCCTACGGCGGTGAGCAGGTGCGTGAGGCGTATCTGTCCGCGGGCGACACCCTTGCGCTGATCGTGCAGTCGCGGAAGGGCGGCGCGAGGGCCGTGCCGTTCCAGCAGACGGTCGTGCTGCAGAGCCAGCTGCTCGGCTGAGCCGGCCCCGCGGAGGACGAGCGGACCTCGGAGAGAGAGCCGGGCCCCGGCCGCGTAAGCTGGGGCCCGGCCTTTGTACCGCATTACCCCCGCTCAACCGAGGAGCACCCGTGGAGATCTTCTTCGAAGCCCTGCTGATCCTGGTCTGCGTCGGTGTCCTCGCGTTCGCCGGACTGACCGTGAAGAAGCTGTACCAGGGCCAGCGCTGACCTCCGCACCTCCCACGTCCCCGACCAGAGACCACTCATGATCGAGATCCCGTCCGACCTCCACAAGGACCTCGTCCCGCTCGCCTTCCTGTTCGGCACCTGGGCGGGCGCCGGCGTACACGACTTCCCCGGTTCCGAGAAGTGCAACTTCGGGCAGGAGGTCTCCTTCACCCACGACGGGCGGGACTTCCTGGAGTACCACTCCCACACATGGGTGCTGGACGGCGAGGGGAACAAGGTCAGGGCGCTGGAGTCCGAGTCCGGTTACTGGCGGATCGACATGGACCGCAAGGTCGAGGTCACCATGGTCCGCAGCGACGGCGTCGTCGAGGTCTGGTACGGCGAGCTGGCCGACAAGAAGCCGCAGATCGACCTCGCGACGGACGCCGTGGCGCGGACGGAGGCATCCGGCCCGTACAGCGGCGGCAAGCGGCTGTACGGCTACGTCGACAGCGACCTGATGTGGGTGGGCGAGAAGCAGACCCCCGACATCCCGCTGCGCCCCTACATGTCGGCCCACCTGAAGAAGGTCGTCACCCCTCAGGACGTCGAGCGCTGGGCCAAGGCGCTCCCGGACGACCTGCCCGACGACGGGATCGCCTTCTTCAAGTAGTCCTAGACTCTTCAGTGTGGTGAGCACCGACTGGAAGAGCGATCTGCGGCAGCGCGGCTACCGGCTGACCCCGCAGCGGCAACTCGTGCTCGAAGCCGTGGACGCCCTGGAGCACGCCACCCCCGACGACATCCTCGTGGAAGTGAGGAAGACGGCGTCGGGGGTCAACATTTCCACCGTCTACCGGACCCTGGAGCTCCTGGAGGAGCTCGGGCTGGTCAGCCACGCCCATCTGGGCCACGGTGCCCCGACCTACCACCTCGCGGACCGGCACCAGCACATCCACCTGGTGTGCCGCGACTGCACCGGCGTCATCGAGGCCGACCTCTCGGTGGCCGGCGAGTTCACCGCCAAGCTCCGCGAGACCTTCGGCTTCGACACGGACATGAAGCACTTCGCGATCTTCGGCCGTTGCAGGGACTGTTCCCTCAAGGGTTCAAGTACCGAGTCGTAGGCTTGGACCATGAAGAGTCCCCTGCTGTCCCTGCCCGGCGCCGTTCCCGCCGAGGGCGTGGACGAAGGCGTCGCCGCCCACTACGGCGACTTGTTCCGTGAGCAGCGTGCCCTTGCCGAGGGCTCCGGATTCGTGGACCTCTCGCACCGCGGTGTCGTCACCGTCAGCGGCGAGGACCGGCTGAGCTGGCTGCACCTGCTGCTCAGCCAGCACGTCAGCGAGCTGCCCCCGCACCAGGCCACCGAGGCGCTCATCCTCTCCGCACACGGTCACATCGAACACGCGCTCTACCTGGTCGACGACGGCACCACGGTCTGGGCGCACGTCGAGCCGGGCACCCAGGACGCGCTGATCGCGTACCTGGAGTCCATGAAGTTCTTCTACCGCGTGGACGTCGCCGACCGCACGGACGATTTCGCGATCGTGTACCTGCCGGCCGGTTCGATCGCCGAGCCCCCCGAGGGCGTCCTGGTCCGCGAGACGCCGTACGGCCGCGACCTCTTCCTGCCGCGTGCGGACCTGGAGTCGTACGCCGGGCGGAACGGCCCCCCGGCCGGGATCCTCGCCTACGAGGCGCTGCGCGTCGAACAGCACCGCCCGCGCCTCGGCTTCGAGACCGACCATCGCACCATTCCGCACGAACTGGGCTGGATCGGTTCGGCCGTCCACCTCCAGAAGGGCTGCTACCGCGGCCAGGAGACGGTCGCCCGGGTGCAGAACCTGGGCAAGCCGCCGCGCCGCCTGGTCTTCCTCCATCTGGACGGCAGCGAGGTCCATCTGCCGCCGCACGGTACGGAGCTGCGCCTCGCGGACGACGGCCCGGACGGCCGCAAGGTCGGCTTCGTGACGACCTCGGTACGCCACCACGAGCTGGGCCCCGTCGCCCTCGCCCTGGTCAAGCGGAACGTCCCGGTGGACGCCGGCCTGGTCGCGGACTCGACGGCGGCGGCACAGGAAGTGGTCGTCGAGCCGTAGGGACCGCCGGGCCGGGGCTCGGGGGCCCGTCGGAAATCCCGTCAGATCTCCAGCAGCACGGTGAACGGGCCGTCGTTCGTCAGGGACACGCGCATCCGCGCACCGAACCGGCCCGTCGCCACCGTCGCTCCCAGCGCCCGCAACCGGGCGACCACCTCGTCGACGAGGGGCTCGGCGACATCGCCCGGGGCCGCCGCGTTCCAGGTGGGGCGGCGTCCCTTGCGGGCGTCGCCGTAGAGCGTGAACTGGCTGATGACCAGCAGCGGCGCGTCGATGTCCGAGCAGGACCTCTCGTCGTGCAGCATGCGGATCGACCACAGCTTGCGCGCCAGCTGGGCCGCCTTCTCCTTGGTGTCCTCATGCGTGACCCCGACGAGCACGCACAGCCCCTCGCCGCTGATCTCGCCGACCGTCTCGCCGTCCACGACGACGCTCGCGCCGTCCACCCTCTGCACCACCGCACGCATGGGGACCATCATGCCGTGCGTTCGGCGATGATCTCTTATGAGGGGATTCTTATCAACCCTTAACCCCCCCATCCGGGGCCGATCGGGAGCACTCGGTCACACGGCGGCCCCGCGCGGTGGCACGATGCGTCTGTCGTGGCGCATCCGTGGGGGCGCCGCGCCGGTCGAGGGGACGGTAAAAGGTACATGAGCACATCGAGTGTCGGGCAGCCGCGCGGGGTCGTGGCGTCCGCCCGTACGGCAGGCATGGGGGAGTGCCGGCCGCCCTTGCAGCGCACGGACAGCCCCGTGCCCGCGGACCTCCCCCCGAGCTCTTCGAGCAGGGGGTACCCCCAGCCGCGCGACCTGGCCGCGCTGCGGCTGCCCGAACTGCGCGCGCTGCGCCGGGACGCCCAGCGGGACGAGGCCGACCTCAGTTATGTACGGCGGCTGCTGCAGGGCCGCATCGACATCCTGCGGGCGGAACTGGCCCGGCGCGGGGGGCGGGCACCCGAGGGGGTCATGGAGCGGCTCGCCGAGATCCTCAGGGACGGGCCCGCCCGTCAGCGTTCCTCGGCGCGTCATGTGACGCTCGCTCCACCGCACGGCGAGGAGTACCGGCGGCTGGCGGCCGAGATGCTCGCCGAGGTCGAACTGTCGGACCTCCAGGCGCGCACGGACGACGAACTGGGGGCCGGCATGCTCCGGCTCGTCCGGTACGAGCAGCGGGTCTCCCGGCGACGGCAGCGGCTGCAGCGCACCGCGGACGACTGCAGCGCCGAGATCGCCCGCAGATACCGCGAGGGCGAAGCCCGGATCGACGACCTGCTCGTCTGACGACCGGGCCCGGCGAACCGGGCCTCCCGGGCACAACCCGGCGGCCCGAGCGCGGTTCTGGCGCCACCGGCCCCGGTTTCTGCCCCGGGCCCCGGTTTCTGCCCCGGGGCCGGCGCGTCCGCCCCATCGCCGGCGCTGGCGAGGGGGCCGCCGGGCCCGCCGGGCCGGGGCGGACCGGCGGGCCCGCCGGGCCGGGGCGGACCGGGCGGTGATCCGGATCCTTGAGCCGGGACACGGGGACGCCGTCCCGGGCGCCCGGGACGCGCAGTTCCCGGAGGCGGCCCCGGGGGGCCGAGTGCCGCACACGCACCCCCGCCCGCGCCCGGCTCCGGAGGCCCGGGGCACCGGAAATCCGCGCGACACCCCCGTCGCCGTCCCCCTAGCGTGGTCCCATGAGCCGCCCAGAGGACCTCGGCGTACGCGCCATCACCGAATCCGAGATGCCGGACTGGATCCGCGCCCTCAACGCCGGCTTCCTCCGCTCCCCCCACGTGTCCGACGACGAGGTCGCCGACCGCAGTACGTACATCGTCCCGTCCCGTACCCTCGCCGCCTTCGACGGCGGCCGCTGCACGGCCACCTTCCGCTCCTTCCCCCAGGAGCTCACCGCCGTCGGCGGGAGGACCGTCCCCGCCGACGCGATCACCAACGTCACGGTGACCGCCACCCACCGCCGCCGCGGGCTCCTGACCCGGATGATGGCGCTCGACCTCGCCGCCGCGGCGGAGCGCGGCGACGTCGTCGCCACGCTCATCGCCGCCGAGTACCCCATCTACGGCCGCTACGGCTTCGGCCCCGCCACCCACACCGCGCAGTGGACCATCGACGTCCCCCGCACGGGTCTCGACCCGCGCCGCCCCGCCCTGGACCCCGACGGGGGCCGAGTCGACCTCGTCGACGGGGCCGAGGTCCGCAAGTCGGGCCCGGAACTGCACGAACGCCTCCGCCGCGGGCTGCCCGGCGCGGTGTCCCGCGACGACCGCTGGTGGCAGGTGAGCACGGGCGCCGTACGGCTCGACCGCACACCCTGGACGGAACCCTTCTACGCCGTCCACCGCTCCGCGTCCGGCGAGATCGACGGCCTCGCCGTCTACGAGTGCGACGACCACTGGGGAGACGACAAGCGGCCCCAGAACACGGCGACCGTGAGGAGCCTGATCACCACGAGCCCGGCCGCCGAGCGGGCCCTGTGGCACTACCTCTGCTCGATCGACTGGATCACCACGGTGAAGACCGGCGACCGCGCACCGGACGACCTGCTGCCGCACCTCCTGCCCGACCCGCGCGCGGCACGCCTGACCACGTACGCGGACTGGCTGTGGGTGCGGATCCTGGACGTCGTACGCGCCCTGGAGGCGCGGACCTACGGGGCCCTTGGCACGCTCGTCCTGGAGGTCGTGGACGAGACGGGGCCGGCCGCCGGCCGCTACCGGCTGGAGGCGGGCCCGGACGGCGCCGCGTGCGCGCGTACCGACCGGGAGCCCCATCTGACGCTCACCGTGGGCGACTTGGCGACCCTGTGGCTGGGCGACGAGTCCGCGGTGCGGCTCGCCGCGCTCGGACGTGTGCGGGAACAGCAAGAGGGCGCCGCCTCCGTCGCCGACGCCCTGCTGCGTACGTCCAGGCGACCGTGGTGCCCGGACATGTTCTGAGCCGTCGCCGGCCCCGGGTGGCGCTCCTTCCGTGCGGGTGGGCTGCGCGTGCTGTGCCGTGCTGTGCATCCGTAGCTGTTCGGTTGTGGTTGTTTGTCCCGTGATTCGGTTGTGGTGGTGATGGTGCGGGATGGTGCGGACCGACCAGGCTCCCGGCTCCCCTCCGGAAGGGAGCCCGGTCGGCCGAACTGCCAGGGCCCGCCGTGTTTGGGCGAAGTTGGTGACCAACTTCAGCTTACTTATCTCCGTTTGGAGACGTCTCATAACCACCTTCCTCTGAACTGCCAGAAGATGGCGTGAAGTTGTAGTGTTTGGTCGTGGAGCCGGAACACGCTGCCGTCAATGGGCGGAAGAGGTCACAACGGCCACAGAGGTCGCACCACGAGGTGGCCGACGAACTGCGCAGCCGGATCAGGTCCGGGGTGCTGCAGCCGGGCCAGCGCATGCCCACGCAGGCCAGGCTGGCGGACGAGTTCGGCGTGGAGCGGGGGGCGGTACGCCAGGCGCTGCGCATCCTGCAGTCGGAGCACCTGCTCACCAACGTGTCCAAGGGAAGCCCGGCGACCGTCGCCCGGCACGCGGGCGAGGCCCTGGCGGCCGGGCCCGAGGTCCCGCCGCAGCCCACGATGGTGGCGCTCGCTCCCCGTATATCCACCGCGTTCGCGGCGCCGCACGTGGAGATCGACGCCCTGTGCCTGACCGCGGTGTCCCTGACGCTGGCGATGGGCGAGCCGTTGCGTGAGATCCACGCGGGGCGCATGAAACCGGCCAAGGTCGACGTGCGCGTGCTGCTGCCGAGCGGCCGGATCGATCTGGCGTTCCCCACGCCGGTGGAGGGCACGGACAGCGAGCGGCTGCGCCGGCGCTGGCTGGCCCAGCGCAACGCGCAGGGCCAGGTCCTCAGGCACAACCTGCTGGCGCTGCGCAGCACGCACGGTGTCGACGTCCATGTCTCCTTCCGCGCGCTGCCCTTCACCCCGCCGGTGAAGCTGTACCTGCTCAACGGGACCGAGGCGCTGTTCGCGTACTACACGGTGACGCGACGCGGTGAGGAGGTCGACCACGAGTACCTGGAGATGTACGACGCCGAGGGCACGCAGTCCATGCTGTTCCCCTTCGCGCAGGGAGCCGGACTGCGGGACACGACCTTCGTGGAGCAGTCGCATCTGTGGTTCAACGCGCTGTGGGAGACGATCAGTTCCGACCTGGAGTTCGGGAACTAGCCGGTCAGAGGGCGGGCTGGGAGACCATCACGGCGAGGACGACGGCCCCGAGCGAGCTGCAGGCGGGGCTCTTGGCCTTGACGCCCACGCTGATCAGCAGCAGGCCGACGATGCCCATGGGGCCGTACTGCCACTGGACGAACTGCTCGAAGCCGACGACGAGGACGGCGGAGAGGAGGGCTATGGCGGGCACGGTGGGACCTCTTTCCGAAGTGTCGGCTCCCGGGGGGCCGGGCGGCGGGGCAAGGGGGAACGAGACATGTGCATGAGGTGACTACCTGCGGATGATGCGTGAGAGGAGGCAAACCCTCCGCCAACTATGCCGAGTTGGTAACCAACTTCATTGAAGTTATCCCCAGTTGGTCTCTGCTTATAAACAACCCTCAAACAACTCCCCATAGATGGACGGGGGTTGTAGCGTTTGGTCGTGACACAGGAGAACGTTGCAGTGAACGGCAGCAGAAGGCTCTCGCCGCAGGAGATCGCCGACACGTTGCGGAACCGCATCCGCACCGGCGACCTGAAGGCGGGTGAGCGCCTGCCGACCCAGGCCGAACTGGCCGAGGAGTTCGGCGTGGAACGGGGAACGGTCCGCCAGGCCCTGCGCGCCCTCCAGGACGACGGCCTGCTCAGCAACGTCAGCAAGGGAAGCCCGCCCCGGATCGCCGAACCCCAGCCGGTCAGTGACGAGCCACAGCCGACCATGGTGGGACTGGCGCCGAGGCTCACGGAGGCGTTCGCCGCGCCGCACGTCCGCATCGACGCGGCCTGCCTGACGGCCGAGACCCTGATGCTGGCGCTCGGCGAACCGGTCCGGCTGATCCACGAGGGGCGCATCCGGCCCAGGTCGATCGACGTGCGGATCCTGCTGCCCTCCCGGGAGATCAACCTGGCGTTCCCGGTCTCCGTCGAGAACCCCGGCGACGAGGACCCGGTCCACAAGCGCTGGCTCGGCCAGCGCAACGCCCAGGGGCACGTCCTGCGCCACAACCTGCTGGCCCTGCGCTCGTCCCACGGCATCGACGTGCGTGTGACGTTCCGCGCGCTGCCCTTCACCCCGCCGGTGAAGCTGTACCTCCTCAACGGGGCGGAGGCCCTGATCGCCTACTACATGCTCACCAGGCGTGAGGAGGAGGTGGAGAGCCGGACGCTGGAGATGTACGACACCCTCGGATCCAAGTCCCTGCTGTTCTCCTTCGAGCGCCGGGCGGGCCAGCGCGACGCCGCGTTCGTGGACCAGTCCCAGAAGTGGTTCGACGCCCTCTGGGAAACCATCACGACGGACCTGACACTCTCCTAGTGACTTCTGATACGACGCACACCGATCCGGCGGCGGCGAAGACAGCACGGACAGAGGAACTGCGGGCACTGATCACGGGTGCGCGCCACATCCTCTTCGACTTCGACGGGCCGATCTGCCGGCTGTTCGCGGGCTACTCGGCGGTGGAGGTCGCACGGGAACTGGTGAAGTGGCTGACGCGGCAGGGGCTGCTCAGACTGCTGACCGAGGAGGAGACGGGCCATCCCGACCCTCAGGCCGTCCTGCTCGCGGTCCATCAGCGGCACGAGGGCAGCGATCTCGTGGCCGAACTGGAGGAACTGCTCACCCAGCAGGAGCTGCGAGCCGTCCCCTCCGCCCGGCCCACCGCGTACGCGGACCCGCTGATACGCACCTGGACGGCCCTCGGCGCACGGCTCGCGGTCACCACGAACAACTCGGCGCGCACGGTCGCCGAGTACCTGGGCGGCCGTGGACTCGCCGACTGCTTCACCCCGCACATCTACGGCCGTACCCGCGAACTCCACCAGCAGAAGCCGGACCCGTACCACCTCAACCGCGCCCTGCGGGCGATGGGAGCGGCCACCGACACCGCCCTCATGATCGGCGACACCCCCTCGGACCTCCGGGCCGCCGAACAGGCGGGTGTGCGGTTCCTGGGTTACGCGGGTGACGAACGCAAGGAGAAACTCCTGCGCGACGCGGGCGCCGAGGTGACCGTGAGGTCACTGGACGCGGTGCTGCGGGTCCTGCGGGAGCGCACTCCGCATTGACGGACACGCCGTGGCACACGGGGTGCGGTCCCGGGAAGTTCCGTGCGCCACGAAGGGGACCGGGTACGGGAAGCGATCTCTTCTGGCACCATGCTCACCCGTGGGGGAGTACCGTGCTTCACTTCCGCACCACAGGTGCGCTCTCATGCCAGGGAACGAACGATGCAAGCCGAACACGTCTCATCTCCCGTGCGAGAACGCGCCGCCGAGATGAGCGGCGATCCGAGCGCGGTCGAGGGGCCGCTCGGGGGTTACCACCACGAGACGTATGTGATCCCGCTGCCCGCAGAGGTCGCCGGCGCGCATCCGGGCCGGGGCAAGTGCCGGGAGCCGCGCAGCGATCTGCTCTGGTTCGACCGCCGGTGTTTCGCCTCGGAGGAGACACTGCTGAGCGCCCTGCAGGGCCGTATCACGGGCATTCCCGAGCTCATCGAGGTCGCGGACGGCGTGCGCCTGCAGCGGTTCGTCGAAGGGCGGACACTGGGTTCGCTGTACCGGTCCGGCCACGAGGTGCCCGACTCCATCGCCGCCCAGATCCTCGACCTGTTCCGCCAACTGGCCCGGGTGGGGCCGGGATCCCTCGATGTGGCACGCGAGTGCAGGCCCGAGGACAGGTCGGCCGAAGGGGACACCGCGGGATTCCTGGAGCGCCTCGTCTGTTTCGCCGAGGAGCGCGTGTACCGGGAGAACCTGGAGCGGTTTCCCGGCCTGTTCACCTCGCTGGGCCTGGACGACGACTGCTTCACCCGGCTCAGACGGCATGTGGCCGGCCTGAGGGAGCGTCCGTTCTGCCTGCTCCACGCGGACCTGCACCGGGAGAACTTCGTCGTCGACCTCCAGGGCCGGCTGTGGACCATCGACTGGGAGCTGGCGATGGTCGGTGACCCCCTCTACGACCTGGCCACCCATCTGTATCTGATGCGCTATCCGAAGGCGCAGCACGACCTGATGGCGAAGCGGTGGTGCGAGGTGATGGAGGAGGAGCGGAGCGGGAGCACGGAGGGCTGGGAGGAGGATCTGCCCAGACTGCTCGACTTCAAGCGGGCCCAGTCCGTGTTCACCGACGTCGTCCGTGCCACCCAGGTCCTCGACGCCCGGCCGGATTCCGCCGGGCCTGTAGGGGAACAGGAGGCCGTGAGGCTGCGGAAGGTGCTGGCCGCCGCCGCGCGCCCGCTGGGCCTGGACACCGTCCCGACCGCGGGCGAGGTCATGTCGTCGCTCAGCCGGTGGCGGCGCCCGGGCGCCCCGTCCCGGGGGTGACCACGGCCTCCGTCGCGCGCCGGACCCGCGCGGCGGGGCACCTGGCTGCCCGCGGAGCACCCGGGCTCGGCCCAGAGGCCCCCACCGGCGAACGCGCCTACCACGACCGCTGCCGCGCCGCCCTCGCCGCCATGACCGACGGCACCGACGAGCAGGTCGTCACCGGCGAGCAGCCGGGCCGGGCATCTGCGCGAACTCCCCGCGGGCCCCCCTTCGCGGAGGCGGAGGCTCGAGGGCTGCACCGGCTGTACGTCCTGTACGTCGTCCTGACGGGGCGGTGTCCCGGCTGGACGGGGTGCACACGCGCCCGCTGCCGTGGTGATCCGCCGTCTCGGGCACCCGTGTTACGGAAGGGGGACCGAGTCATGACCGAGCCCGCACCCGGTCCGCCGCTTCCGCCGTTACCGTGAGCGGGCCGGTGAGGGCGGAGCTCACGCGAGCCCTCACTCCCCTCCCCCCAGGGCTCGTTCACCCCTCACCGGCGCCTCGACGGCGCCCGGCCGCCCCGGCCTCGCCGGGAGCACCCCAGCAGCGGCACCAGCTGTTCCTCCTCGTAGGTGAGATGGGCCTCCAGCTCGGCGGTGAGCCGTTCCACTTCGGGCAGCACGTGCACGGGGTCGGCGTCCTGTCGCGACACGACCCGGCGCAGGCCGTCGAGGAGGGCGGTGATCCGCTCGTGTTCGCGGCGCAGCCGGTCCAGGGCCGGCGCCAGATGCGGATGGCGGTCGCCCAGGAACGGGAACAGGGCGGTGTCCTCCCCGGTGTGGTGGTTGCCGAGCCCCGCGCAGAGCGTGAGGCAGTTGACGCGGAGCTGGGCACCCAGCGTCGTGCCACCGCCCGATGCCGCGAACTCAGCGCGGATCAGGCCCAGTTCACGGCGGAAGACATCGTGGACGGCCTTGATGGCCTCGCCGGGGGAGGACGCGTCGATGACCGGCGGGCCCGGCCTGGCGTTCTCCCGGAGCGCGACGACCGGAATGGTCCGGTCCGTCTTCGCCTGGTACTCGGCCCAGCCGGGGTCCGCCTCGACGGCGCGCGAAGGCGAGTTCGCGGGCGGCGCGATCCAGCACGACGGCGGTCGCCTCGTAGGTGAAGACACCCGTCTCCACGGTGACCCGGGGGGTGGCCACGAGGTTGCGGAACCAGTCCGGATGCCGGGGGGAGCCGCCGGCCGACGCGATCACGAGGACGCGGTCGCCGCTGTCGGGGTAGTAGCCGAGAGGGGTGGTGGCGGGCCCCTGGCCCGCCCCCGCCTCACTCAGAGGCCGGGCACCCGACTCGCTCACGGCACAAGGCCGACCCGGCAGTCATGGCGCCACCGTAGTGGGGTACGCGCCGTGGTGGCAACGGCGGGCCCATCGCCCTCGTCGCCGTCGGTCACCCGTCTGCGCGGCGGTGCCTCCCGGCGTTCCGCGCGCCGCCGGTATGGGATGTACGCCGGTGGTGCGGTACCCGGCGTGGCGCAGCACACTTTTGCAAGCACCTGCTTGCAATTGTTAGCAGACCTGGGGCACAGTGGAGGCATGGCATCGCTCAACGTCGGCAATCTCGGTGAGTACCTGCGCGAACAGCGGCGCAACGCCCAGCTGTCGCTCAGGCAGCTCGCCGACGCGGCCGGCGTGTCCAACCCCTATCTGAGCCAGATCGAGCGCGGGCTGCGCAAGCCGAGCGCGGAGGTGCTGCAGCAGGTCGCCAAGGCCCTGCGGATCTCCGCCGAGACGCTGTACGTGCGGGCCGGCATCCTCGACGCCGAGCGGGACCGCGAGGAGTGGCAGCGCGACGGTGCGACGCGTGCCGCCCTCCTCGCCGACACCACGCTCACCGAGCGGCAGAAGCAGGTGCTGCTCCAGATCTACGAGTCCTTCCGCAAGGAGAACGGCTTCGGGATCGCCCGGGCGGGCACGGCGGACGAGAACGGCCCGGTGGCTCAGGAGGCCCAGGACACGGACGACGCCCAGGACACCGCCGCCCCCGGCCCCCGCACGGCCGACGGCAGCGATGCCGGTCCGCGGCGGACCGCCAGGTGACGGGACGACCGAGATGACCGCCACAACAGGGATCGACGGGACGACCGGCAGGCGTCCCGCGGACCACCCGAAACCCTCAGCCGAAAGCCGAACCGGGAGGACCATCGCCATGGCCATCACCGACGACCTGCGCAAGACCCTCAGTGACCCGACCCCCCTCTACTTCGCCGCCGGCACCGCCGACCTGGCCATCCAGCAGGCCAAGAAGGTGCCGGCCCTGGTCGAGCAGCTGCGCACCGAGGCACCGGCCCGCATCGAGGCCATGCGCAACACCGACCCCAAGGCCGTCCAGGAGAAGGCGGCCGAGCGTGCCAAGAAGGCCACCGCCCGCGCCAAGGAGACCCAGGAGTCCGTCCAGGCCAGGGTCCACGAGTTCTTCGGGTCGCTCGACGCCGACATCAAGAAGCTCGGCAGCACCCTCGACGCCGATCTGAAGAAGCTCGGTGAGACCGCCCAGGACCTGGCCCTGCGGGGCGTCGGCGTGGCCGCCGAGTACGCGGTCAAGGCCCGTGAGACCTACGAGAAGGTGGCCGAGCACGGCGAGCAGGCCGTGAAGACCTGGCGCGGCGAGGCCGCCGAGGAGATCGAGGAGCTCGCTGTCGCCGTCGAGGGCAAGCCGGAGCCCGTCGAGGTCAGGGACGAGCGGAAGCCGGCCGAGGCCAGGACCGAGGTCAGGGCCGAGCCCGCCGCGGCCGCCGCGGCGAAGAAGACCCCGGTGAAGAAGGCCCCCGCGGCCCGCAAGCCGGTCGCGAAGAAGACCACGCCGCCGGCCAAGTAGGCAGCACGGGGACGGGCCGGGCACCCTGGGGGTGTCCGGCCCGTTCTTACGGGTACGGTGGCGGCGTAGGAGTGAGCGGAACGGGCGGTGGACACCATGCTGATGCTGGGCTTCGCGGGGTTCTTGGGGCTGTTGAAGATCGTCCTGATGGCCCTCGCGGCGTTCGGGCTGTTCGACGCCGCCTTCCGGCGCGAGGACGCCTTCCGCGCCGCCGACAAGCAGAACAAGGTGTTCTGGCTGATCATCCTGGGGCTCGCCCTCGTGGTGAGCTACCTCTTCTCGCTCTTCTCGTTCCTGCCGATCATCGGCGTCATCGCGAGCATCGTCTACATCGTGGACGTGCGGCCCGCGCTGAAGCAGGTCTCCGGCGGCGGCCGCCGCGGCGGAAGCAGCAGCGACGGTCCGTACGGTCCCTACAACGGCGGAAGGTAGCCGGCCGGGCGGTGCCCCGGCGCGAGGCTACGGCTCGCGGTCGAGCAGGACGACCGCCATGTCGTCGGTCAGCTCGCCGCCGTTGAGGTCGCGGACCTCGTTGACCGTCGTGCGCAGCAGCTCCTCGCCGTTCAGGCCTTCGGCCAGCCGGCGGCGGACCAGCGCCACCAGGCCGTCCTGGCCGAGGCGTTCGCCGCCCTGGCCGACCCGGCCCTCGATCAGGCCGTCGGTGTACAGCATCAGGCTCCAGGCCGGGCCCAGCTCGACCTGTGTGCGCGGCCAGCGGGCGTGCGGCAGCAGTCCGAGCGCGGGGCCGTTGCCGTCGTACGGCAGCAACTCGGCAGGCCGCTGCGGGCGGACGATCAGCGGGGACGGGTGACCGGCCAGGCACAGCCCGGCCCGGCGGCCGTCCGGCGTGATGTCCACCGTGCACAGCGTCGCGAAGATCTCGTCGTTCTCGCGCTCGTGCTCCAGGACCTGCTGGAGCGTGGAGAGCAACTGGTCGCCGCACAGGCCCGCCAGGGTCAGGGCGCGCCAGGCGATGCGCAGCTCCACGCCCAGCGCCGCCTCGTCCGGGCCGTGCCCGCAGACATCGCCGATCATCGCGTGCACCGTGCCGTCCGGCGTGCGCACCGTGTCGTAGAAGTCACCGCCGAGCAGCGCGCGGGAGCGTCCGGGGCGGTAGCGGGCGGCGAAGCGCAGCGAGGACCCCTCCAGCAGCGGGGTGGGCAGCAGCCCGCGCTCCAGGCGGGCGTTCTCCTGGGCCCGCAGCTTGGACTCGGTCAGCCGGCGCTCGGCCGTGTCGGACCGCTTCCGCTCGACCGCGTACCGGATCGCCCGGCTCAGCAGCCGCCCGTCCAGCTCGTCGCGGAACAGATAGTCCTGGGCCCCGACGCGCACCGCCTCCGCACCGCGCTCGGCGTCGCCGGACGTGGTGAGCGCGAGCACGGCGTGGCGGGGCGCGAGGTGCAGCACGTGCCGCAGCACGGCCAGCTCGTCGTTCTCCTCCGCCGCGCGGCCGGGGGCGGGCAGCGCGAGGTCCAGCAGGATGCAGTGGACGTCGTCGGTGAGCAGCCGCTCGGCCTCGGTGAGGTTGCGCGCGGTGCGCAGCCGGATGGGGCGGCCTCCCGCGTCCAGCGCCTCGGGCACGATCGGCGAACCGGCCGGGTCCTCCTCGATCACCAGCAGGGTGAGTGTGTCGGTCGGGGGCTTGGTACGGGCAGGCCCCTGTCCGGCCGGCGTCCCGGGCGGGGACGCGGCTCGAGCCTGACCACTCTCCACGGCCGCTCTCTGCCGCGGTACGGGTACGGGCATCGTCTTGGGTTCCTTCCCTCCCCCCGAGGGCGCGGTGGGCGAGGGACTCGCCCCACCGACGGGGACCTTAGCGGTAGCCGAGGCCGCAACGGAATGCCCGATCGGGTGGCGTTGGGCAACCGGCCACCGTCATATGCCGCATCCCCTACCTCAGTTGGACACCGCGCGTCCCGACCGGAAATGACGAATGTCACGCCGGCGGAGGTTTGACGCGCGGACACAGTGCTCCAGGTCACGTGGGGCAGGTCACGGAGGGTGTGCCGCGGGTGGTGGGGGAGGCCACGGTCGGATGGCGCCGTTGCGTTGTGGGGCAGGTCACGGGGGGTTCGCCGCCGGTTGCGGGGCGGGTCACGGGCGTGCGCCCGCGCGCCGTGGGGCAGGCCACGGGGCGCCCATCACGTCTGTGGGGACTGGGCCATGGGGGACTGGGGGTTCTCCCCCGGGACAGGGGCCCGGAGCACGGCTTCGGCCGGCGGGCCGAAGGGCCGGATCGGTCGGGGGCCGGCCGGGGGCCCCGGACGGGGGACCCGGCGCGGGCCCGGACGGTGCCCTCCGGGCTCGCGCCCCGGGCCGGCGGCTCCTCGTCCCCTCTCATACGTCCGGGCGTACGACTCCCAGGATCGGCATCGAGCCCGCGCCGGCGATCGTCACCGTCCGTCCCGGGCGCGGGGCGTGCACGATGGCGCCGTCGCCGATGTACATCGCCACGTGGCTGGCGTCGCCGAAGTAGATGATCAGATCGCCGGGGCGCATGTCCTTGATGTCGACGTGCCTGAGCTGTTTCCACTGCTCCTGCGAGGTGCGCGGAATGGCGGTGCCGGCCGCCGCCCACGCCTGGGACGTCAGCCCCGAGCAGTCGTACGACGCCGGTCCCTCGGCGCCCCATACGTACGGCTTGCCGATCTGCTCGGTGGCGAACTCCACGGCCTTCTTACCCTGCGCGGACGCCTTGCCGCCGATCTCCTTGAGTATGCCGGAGCTGAGCCAGGCGGTCTGCGCCTTGTACGCGGCCTCCTCCTCCAGCTTCCGCAGCCGCTCCTGCTCCTGCTTCTTCAGCCGGGACTCCAGCTTCTCCGCCGCGGCGATCTGCTTCTCGATCCTCTTCTTGGCCTCTTCCCTGGCCTTGCGGTTGGCCTCGAGCCTCGTCCACTGCGCGGAGGCGTCGCGCGCGTACTGCTGCAAGTCCTCCTGGGTGCGCGTCATCTCGGCGAGCAGCCCTTTGGTCGCGCGTTCGCCCTGGCGGACGGTGCCCGCGTCGTCGAGGAACTGCTGCGGGTTGTCGCTCAGCCAGAGCTGGACCTCGGGCGGCAGGCCACCGCCGCGGTACTGGGCCCGGGCCGCGGCGCCCGCGAGGTCCTTCAACTCGGCGAGCTTCTCCTGGCCCTTGACGATCTCCCGGGCCAGCCGGACGATCTCGGCAGACTGCTTCTCGGTCTTCTCCTGGGCGGCGTTGTACGCATCGGTCGCGACCGCGGCGTCATGGTACAGATCGTCCAGCTTCTTGCGGACCGCCTCGAGGTCCTTGCCGGGCGTGGGAGTCGTGCCGTCGGCCGGGGCCGGTGTCGGGGCCGGCCGGCCGGGGCTCGCGTACGCGGCGCCGGGTGCGGCCAGCACGGTGACTGCGCAGACCAGGGCGATGGCCGCAGTGGTCATGGTCCGCTTCCCGGATGCCATACTTCGCCCCCAAAGCTGATTTACCGTCAGTAACTTACCGGCGTCACGGGATCGTGCCACGCCTACGCGCAAAGCGACAGAGGCGGGACGTAGCCGCGCAAAAAACTCCCTCTCCTGTCGCACGCGTATGACGATCTCCCTCCCCCGCCGGGCGCCCCCCTAGGGCGATCTTCCGCGAATGTGACGAACGACTCAGGGAGATCGTTCCCCGCAGGTCAGCGGGTTCAGCGGCGGGGCGCCAACGCCCTCCAGGCCACGGTGACTTCCCCCTGGCGCCAGCGCGCCGGGCCGTCGGTGACCGGCCAGTCCACCGCGAGGCCGCGGACGGTGCGTATCCAGCGCTGGCGCGCGCCGTACGAGGCGTAGGGCGCGGCCGCGGCCCAGGCGCGGTCGAAGTCGCGCAGAAAGGCATGCACGGGCTCGCCCGGGACGTTGCGGTGTATGAGCGCCTTCGGCAGCCGCTCGGCCAGGTCGGACGGCCGGTCCAGGGAGCCGAGCCGGGTGGCGAAGGTGACCGTGCGCGGGCCCTCGGGGCCGAGGGCGACCCACACATGACGGCGGCCGATCTCGTCGCACGTGCCCTCGACGAGCAGCCCGCCGCGCGATCCGGTCACCGGGTCGGCGGGGGCGAGCCGGGCGCACAGCCGTTCCCAGACGGCGGTGACCTCGCCCTCCTCGTACTGGCGCAGGACGTTCGCGGCCCGTATGAGGGACGGGCGGCCCGTCACGGGCACCTCGAAACCACCGTGCCGGAACAGCAGGCCCTCGCGGGTGTACGGCTGCGCGGCCGCGACCCGGGCGGGCTCTATCTCGACGCCCACCACACGGGTGCGGGGCGCGGCGGACCGCAGACGGTGGAGCAACTCGACCGCGGTCCACGGCGCGGCCCCGTAACCGAGGTCGACGGCCACGGGATCCGCCGTACGGCGAAGCTCCGCGCCGTGGACCGCGGCGATCCAGCGGTCCATCCGGCGCAGTCGGTTCGGGTTGGTGGTCCCGCGCGTCACCGTACCCACGGGGCGGGACAGGGCGCGGGCTGGCATGGATACGAGAGTAAGCGGCCATGGAGCGGGACGGGCCGGCCTGTGGACAACGGCTCATCTGTGGACGACGGCCTGTCTGGGGACAACGGCCCGTCTGCGGACGAGGGGCGGCCGGGGGCGGCGGGCGGCCGGGCGACGAGGATCCCGCCGCCCCAGCGCGCGGGGCCGACGGCCGCACCGCCCGCCGGTGTGCGGACCGTCCGGAACGCCCCACCTTCCACCGGTCACCTGGTGATCTGCATCACTCTTGTCCATGCCACCTGTGATGTCCACCGGCCCGGCTCCGCTGGGGAAATGGGCCACCCTGTGACGGGTGTGCCCCACGTGACTTTCTTCTGTGGCCTTTCCGGGCCTTCTGTGGGGTGGAATTCGTCGTGAGTCGTCGTACGTCGCATGCGTACAAACCGCTGAGCCTGAAACGACGGGCGTGGCTGACACTCGGTGCGGTGGTGCTGGGAGGCGGCGGGGTCGTGACCTATGCCGTCGCCAGCCCCTCCGGCGACCCCGGCGCGTCGGGCCGGGCCAAGCGCCCGGTGAAGGTGTACGACCTCGCGCTGCACGGAGCATCGGCCGACAAGCGGGAACTGCCGCGCACGGACACCCGGCAGTTCTCCATGCTCGGCGTTTCCTGGACGGGTGCCGCCGAGCGGCTCGACGGCAGGGCGCAGGTGCGCACACGCAGCCTCGAAACCGGCGAGTGGAGCGCCTGGCACGACCTCGAACTGGACGTTGATCCGCTGGAGAAGCCCGACGCGCGTGTGCGCGGCGCCTCCGAGCCGCTGTGGGTCGGCTCCTCCGACGGCGTCCAGGTGCAGGTGCTCCGCAAGAACGGCACCACCAGGTCGCTGCCCAAGGGACTCGAGGTCAACCTGGTCGACCCGGGCGTGGTGACCGCCGCCGAGACCAAGGCGACCGGCGCCCCCGGCGAACCGGCCGGCTTCGTCGCCGCGACGAGCACCGACACCGCGAGCGCCTCGCCCACCGACAGCACCGGCGTCACCCCGACGGACACCACGGTTCCCGCCCCCACCGACACCACGGCTCCCGCCCCGACGGACACCACATCGCCGGCACCGACCGACTCGGGATCCGCCTCGCCCTCGACGAGCCCGGCCCCCACCGTGCCGCCCGCCCCGCCGTCCACCGTCCCCGAGCCGCCGATCACCTCGCGCGCCGACTGGGGCGCGGACGAGTCGATCAGTCCCGACGCGCCGGAGTACAACGCGGATGTGAAGGCCGTCTTCGTCCACCACACCGACGGGGCCAACGACTACTCCTGCGCCGACTCGGCCTCCATCGTGCGGGGCATCTACGCGTACCACGTGCAGGTCAACGGCTGGAAGGACATCGGCTACAACTTCCTCGTCGACAAGTGCGGCACCCTCTTCGAGGGCCGCAAGGGCGGTGTCGACCTGCCCGTGCTCGGCGCCCACACCTACGGCTGGAACCGGGAGTCCGCGGGCATCGCGGTGCTCGGCAACTACACCTCCACCAGCGCCTCCAACGCCGCGCTGACCTCGATCGCCCGCCTGGCCGCCTGGAAGCTCGGCCAGTACGGCGCCGACCCGGCCGGCACCACCCAGCTCACCGCGGGTGCCACCCAGACGAACTACTTCGGCACCGGCTTCACCGCGGGCAGCACCTACACCTTCCAGCGGATCTCCGGCCACCGTAACGGCTACAACACCCAGTGCCCCGGCAGCTCCCTCTACGCCCAGCTGCCGACCGTCCGCGCCTGGGCGTCCGGCCCCGTCCAGGGACTGAAGGTCGCTTCGGTCGGCGGTGCGGGCCTTTCGGGCTCGACGTACTACACCAAGGGCGCCATCACCGTGGCCTGGACGGCCACCACGCCGGCCTCGCTCATCTCCGGCTACGAACTCCTCGTCGACGGCCGGACCGTCGCCACCACCTCGGGCACCGCCACCTCCGCCGGCACCACGCTGGCGCTGGGCAGCCACACCGTCGCCGTACGGGCCGTGCACCAGTCCGGCAAGACCGCCACCAGCGCCGCCGTGAACGTCGTCGCGGAGACGACCGCGCCGGCCTTCACCACCACACCGAAGCTCTCCCTGCGCACCGGCACCGTCAACACCAGCGCCGTACCGGTCACCCTCGGCTGGAAGGCCACCGACAACGCCGCCCTGCGCTACGTGAAGCTGCTGACCCCGACCACGGCCACCTTCGGCCCGACCGTCACCAGCTCCAGCCGCACCGCCGCCTCCGGCACCGCCGCCACCTGGTCGATGCGCGCCTACGACTACGCCGGCAACTACAGCACGTCCTCCCCGGCGTACACCCCCGTGATCCTGCAGGAGAGCGCCGCCACCAAGTACGGCAGCTGGACCGCCCGGTCCTCCACCAGCTACCTCGGCGGCCAGTCCTACTCCAGCGGCTCCCCTGGCGCCAGCCTCACCTGGACCTTCACCGGCCGCTCCGCCGCGTGGGTGGTCTCGCGTGCCTCCAGCTCCGGTCAGGCGTACGTCTACGTCGACGGCACCAAGGTCGCCACGGTCGACCTGAAGTCCTCGACCACCCTGTACCGGCAGGCGATCTGGACCAGGACCTGGTCCGGCAGCGCGACGCACACCGTGAAGATCGTCGTGGTCGGCACCGCCGGCCGCCCCACCGTCACCACCGACGGCCTCGTCTACATCAAGTGACCCCCGCCCCACGCTGACCCCGGCGACCGGCCCCCTGCCTGCGGAGAACCCCAGGGCAGGGGGCCGGTCCCGTGACGGCGACGGCCCGCGGGGGCCGTGGTCCTGGCGCCGTTGCCCGAAGGCGCATCTGAGTAGCCATGCTCATGTGCAGTGCCCGCCACGACGGCATGCTGAGTGACACGGGAATGACCGACCGTCCCCCGCAAGGACAACGGTGGTGGGTATGAGGCACGGGAACGGGCCGTCGACCGCCCAGCAGATGGGCGTCAGCGCGGCGCTGCTCGTCATCGACCTGATGATCATCGCCTGGCTGTGGTTCCGCTACGGGATGACCGGCTGGGCCGACAGCTACGACAGCGACAATCCGCCCGGCGCGCCCAGGGTGGCCTTGCAGGGAATGTGGGTCCTGGCCATCGGCGCGGTCGTCACGGGCGGTGGCCTCCTCGTCCTGCGGTGGCGCATTCCGGGCATCGTGCAGTTGGTCGTCCTGGGAGCCGGAGCAGGACTGCTCGCCTCCTCCGCCGCCGGTGAGTGACACTGGGGGACGCTGAGTGACGCGCACCGGCCTGGCCTCGCCGAGCCTGCCGTCATGGGCTCGTGGAGTTCAGCAGAGGTCGTCCGGTTCGTAGACCATGCTGTGGACGCCGGCGCCCGCTGCCAGGACGGCCACATCCGCTGCGGTCTCCTGACCTTCGGGCGACCGGAACGCCTCCCGCAGGGAGCTGATGTCATCGAAGTCCAACTCGGCGACGAGAAGGAGGAACCGCGCAGTCGTTGCCATCCCCTCTCCCTCCCGCGGCGGGCGGCCACGACCGACCCCCTGCCGCGCCTCCATCACCACAGGAACCGGTCGGCCGCCGTCAGGCGAACCGCCCGACCTCACCCGCTTCCTCGGCGAGCCGGTCACGGGACCATCCGCGGGCCTCCCGGAACTCCCGCACTCGCTGGGCGAGCACACGGAGCATGGTCGCCGGGACGCGCTGGGTGATGGCCTGCCGTGTGTCGTGATCCCGACGGCGGTCGAGGCGAGCGGGCATGGTGTCCCCGGTCAGCCGCTCTGCCGCCCGGACCGCGAACTCTCACTCACCGGTGAGTCGTCCGGCCGGTCAGCGCGACTGGCCGCCGCCCGTAGCGCGTTCTTGTGCAGCTCCTCGCGGAGATCCGGATCATGCATCACCAGATACACCAGTGGGCAGTCCTGCGGACCGGTCACATCCAGCTGGCACAAGGTGCACGGCTGACCGGGCCGCAACGGGCACCGCGCGTCCGGGCGCCGATGCGCATCCCTCACCTTGATCACGCTCCGCTCGGGCCCCGCACCGCCGTAGGCCGGCGGCGGGCCACTTTCACTGTCTCCGCCCCACGCCACCGCCGGCTACCGCCGTCCGTCCCGACCTCGGAGGGCCGTCGGCCCGACGCAAGCCCTCGCTGTCCGGATCCGCCCCCGGCCGGCTCACCCGTGCCTTGGAGGCGCCCCTGATCGCGGTCACCGCCAGGCGCTGACCCGGCGAGGACCGTCCGAACGGTGGCGATACGGCGGTGGTACCCCTGCGGATCACGGCCGAGGGGTACCACCGCGAGCGGTTACGGGAGGCTGACGTGGCCGCCCTTCATCTTCCACAGGTAGTACTTCTCGAACGCGAGCTTGAACGCGTGGTTCTGCGGCCCCGGGATCAGCACACCGTGGTTGCGCGGCGGCAGCATCTTGTCCGCGAGGATCAGCACACCGTTGTTGCCGGCGTCCATCACGCACACCGCCGGGATGTCACCGAAACTCTTGTGGCTGGCCGGCTGCTCGCCACGGATCTGCGCGGCGACGTTACGGGCCGCGACATGCGCCATCTGCTCGGTCGGCAGGCCCGTCTTCGGCACGCCGACCGGGGTCGGGGTCGTCCACGGTGCCTGTACCGCCGCGGCCAGGCCGACCGCGTAGATGTCGTCATACCGCTGGCTCTGGTACGTGTCGCGGACCTCGACGTACCCGCCGCCGTTGGTCAGCCCGTCCGTGCGGCGCAGGAAGTCCTGCCCGGCGAACGGCGGGACGATCATCGCGAACTTGTACGGGATCTTCTCCCCGCCGCTGGTCACGATCGCGCCGTCATCGACGGTGGCCATCGCCGTGTCGGTCCGGAACGCGATGTTCTCCTTGCGGAGGAACATCCCCAGAAGCTGCTCGCCGTGCGGCAGACCGCCGATGCCGAAGTGCCCGAGGAACGGCTCCGCCGTCACGTACGTGATCGACGCCTTCTTCTTCAGGCCCGCCTTGCGCAGCTGGTAGGACGTGTTGAACAGGAACTCGTACGCGGCGCCGAAACAGCTGGCCCCCTGGGTAGCGCCGATGACGATGTCACCGGGCTCCTCGCGGAAACGCCGCCACGCCTCACCGGTGCGCACCGCGCCGTCCAGCGAGGTGATCCAGTGCGAGTTGTCTCGCAGTCCTTCGACCGCGTCCAGGTTCTCCCGAGTCCCTGTCGCGATGATCAGGTAGTCGTACCGCTCCACCCGCCCCGAGACGGTCCGGACCGACTTCGCGACCGGGTCGATCAGGTCGGCGGCGTCCTGGACGAACTCGACCCCGGCCGCCTCGAACGTGGGGGCGACCGGAAACGTGATGTCCTCGGGGGTTCGCTTGCCGAACGGCAACCAGATCAACGACGGGTTGAACAGGAACCGGTCCCGGTCACTGATCACCGTCACGTCCACATCGCCGTGCAACTCGTGCTTCACCGCGATCGCGGCAGTCAAACCGCCGAAATTCCCGCCCAGAACGACTACCTTGGCGCGCATTGCCCCTCCTTGGGTCACCTCAACGATAGCTATGGGGTACAGCCGGAAATAGGGCCGAACGTCCGGACACCCCGTGCCGACTCACCCATCGGACCTGAGCCGATGGACACCCCCGTCGGAGCGCAGGCCATAGGCCGAGGCGGCCTCGGTGGGCACCTGGTCGTCCGTTTGAAGCGGCCCGGCCACCGTTCCCTGCTGCTTCTGCTACGAGGGGGGCGGGCCGGAAAGGCTCTGCGCAGGATGCCGGCGGTGTTCGACTCCGTGCCGTCGGCCTGATCCATTCGACGCGGACGCCTCATGGGGCTCGACGGCCGACCCGGCCACTACGACGGGACACGGCCTGTGTCAGCGGCCGGTCGTGGGGTGCCGTGGAACACCTGGGCGATGTGCCAGGCACGGTGGGCTGCCGCGACGGGGCGTGCGCCGGGCTGCGGGCCGACGAGTGGACGGCCCGCGAGGGCTATGACGTGCGCACGGGCGGCGGGGCTGTGGCCGACGAAGCGCTGTGAGACGAGGATGCGGTGGCCGTCGCCGATGCCGAGGACACCCTTGTCGAAGAGTTTGTGGTGCAGGGAGCACAGACACAGACCGTTGTCGACGTCGTCCGGGCCGTCGAACGCCCACCAACGAACGTGCGCGGCTTCCAGCCCGACGGGCACCGCGCCGACCCTGCCGTCGTAGCCGCAGAAGGCGCACCGGTACTCGTACGCGGTCAGCACCAGCTCGCGCATCTGCCGGTCCCGTTGTCTGCGCACCCTCAACAGCGGCTCGGCCTGCGTCGGTTCCAGATCCAGGCCGACGGCTTCGCACAGTTCGCCGTGGAGCGAGGGCGGGAAATGCAGATCGAGCAGCAACCGCGCCATCCTGCCCAGCAGCGGTGGTTCGCGGCGGAGTGCCGCCCTGAGTTCCGGCACGAGCCGTCCGGCGGCACCCGTCTCCCGGAGATCCCGTACCCCGCTTCCCGGACTGCCCGGCCCGCGGGTGGTGCGCACCTCCCACACACCGTCGCCGACCAAGTGGTGGAACGGGTAGGCGGGTGACGTCCTGTTCGGCGGGCCGTACTCGGTCAGCAGCCGTTGCAGGTCCTCCTCCACCGCGCTGTACCGCAGCTCGCCGTCGGCGTCTTCCTGGAACCGGCCCAGGGCGTACAGGAGCAGCAGCGGCTTGTGCGGGGCGCGCGTCCCGCTCCTGGTCCACTGCCTCAGCTTGGCGGTGCGCTCGAGCCAGTCCATGGCCGGTGATCGTATGACGTTCCACGGCCCGCGGGCGTGCCCTCGATGCGTTGCGCCCGCAGGTCCGGCCGAGTACGGCGGCCTGTCTCCGCGTTCGATCCGAGCGCGGCCCTGCGGCGCCGCCGCGTGGCCGAGATGAGTGTGCCGGGCCGTGCATGAGCGTCGGCGTCCAGTGCTGTTGATCTCACCCTTGGCACCGCCCCGCAGGAGGGAGCGCACCACGGCGGCGTCCCGGCGGCAGCAGCGTCGTCCGGATCCGTCCGTCGGCACGCTGTCCGGGGGCGGGCCGGGGCGGCGATCGACTGTTCGTCCGCTCCGGCCTCGGGCTCAGACGGCGGTGAGGACGGCGCGCAGCCGCTCGTCCTCGCGGATGATGCTGTTCGCGACGCCTGAGCCGACGATGCGCCGGTCCCCCTCGGCGAGTTCGGTGACGCGCAGGCGCTGTCGGGTGCTCAGGGCGGTGGCACCGAGGGCTTGGAGGGCTTCGCAGGCGCCGGAGACGTCCGCTCCGGTTTCGGCGGAGTGGAGGGTGGCTTCGGCGAGTCGCCTGAGGTCGACGACGTCGGGGTCGGTGATGGCGAGCAGGGCGAGGGCGGCGGCCGGGGCCTTTTCGGGGTCGGCGAGCAGTTGTTCCAGCCGGGGGATCAGGGGCCGGGCGGCCGCGCCGAGGAGGGCCGTGGCGCGGATGGCGCGGACGACGGTCCACCGGTACCAGAGCTGGTTGCCAGTGGTGCGGTCGAGGACGGAGGCCAGGATCGTGACGGCTTCCTCGGCGTCGCCGCCGATCTGCCACAGGGCAGTGGCGATCGCGACGTCGCGGTCCAGTTGCGGGGTGGTCGGCTCGGCGTCCTCGCTGACGGCGGCCCTCAGGGCGGGGAGCAGTCCGGCGGCTGTCGAGCCCAGGGCGGCGGCGGCCTGGGCGGCCTCGGCGACCTCGCGCGGGCCGGCGGCGAGCGCCTTGGCGACGGCGTCGAGCAGGACGTCGGTCTCGCCGGTGAGGTCGTGGTGGGCCCGCGCCACCATCAGCGACCCGGCGGCGGCCCGCAGCACGGCGCCGGCCTGCTCGCGCTCGGCCTTTCGGCCGGTAGCTGCAACGGCGGTGATGGCCGTGGCCGCGTACTGGAAGCGGGGCAGCACGGCGTACAGCTCGGGCAAGGCGGCGGCGGCCTGCGGGCCCCACTGGCGCAGCAGGTGGACCAGGTCGGCGGTCTCGTTGTTGCCGAGCCCGTCCGCGGCCAGGCGCGCGCGAACGGCGGCGAGCAGGGCCGGGTCGAAGGGGAAGGCGGGGGCCTGGAAGTCGCCTGCGGCGTCGAGCGCGCGGGGGCGCCGGTCGAGGTCTCGGGCCAGCAGCGGGGCGGCCTGTCGGGGCGCGACCCGGACGAGCACGGCCAATGCCCGGTCAGCCGCCTCGTCGTCGGGCTCGGCGGCGAGTTCGGCGAGGACGGGCGCGGCCTCGGCGGCGGCCGGGCCGAGCTTCCCGAGCAGGGCTGACGCCGGGTACTCGGCGGCGAGTGGAGCGATGGCCGGGACGAGCCGCTGGGGGGCGCTGCGGGAGAGGTAGCAGGCGTGGTCGGCCGCGGAGAGCGCCTCGGCCCGCACGTCGGGGCGGGCGTCGCGCAGGGCGGCGTCCAGCAGGGTGAAGGCGGCCTCGCGGTCTGCCTCGGTCTCGCGGCGCAGCAGGCTGTCGACGATCGCGTGCAGCGGCTCGCGGTGGTGCATGCTGTACCGGTCGACGGCGAGTTCGCGGGCAGGCAGCAGGTCGAGCGCGGTCTCGTGGTGGGCGCCGGTCCACGGCTCCCCGGCGGCCAGGGCGACGAGGAGCGCGGCCAGTCGCAGTGGCGCGGGCGTGTCCGCGCCGAGCAGCGCGCGGGTCTCGACGGCGGCGCCGGAGAGGTCCACCCGGCCGAGGGCGACGAGCAGTTCGGCCCGGACGCGGGGATCGGCCTCGGCCGTCCACCGGCTCCGCAGGGCGACCGGGGCGGCCTCGGTATTCCGGGTGTGGCCGAGCGTCCAGGCGGTGAGCAGCCGCACGTTCACGTCTTCATGCGCCAGCAGCGTTGCCAGCACCGGTATTTGGGTGGCGACGGCGGCCCGTACGGCGCCCGGCGCGATCTCCCACTCGTCATCGCTCTCGGCCAGCCCGCCGAGCAGGCAGAGGACTTCGCTCGTCCCGGGCCGGGCGGCAGCGGCGATCCGGGCGAGGTACGGGACGGCGTCCACGCTGGCGGAGTACACCGTGCCCTGGTGGAGGATGCACGAGTACAGCTCAGAGATCGCTTCCTCGGCATCCCCGCCGCCCTCGGCGAGCGCGCGCAGCAGGCCGGGCAGGTCCTCGGCGGGGCCGTAGGCGTGCGAGACGGAGGCCCAGGGGTGGGCGTCGAGGCCGGCGAGGGCGTCAGCGAGATCCATGGGTGCGATCTTCGCAGCCGGGTCCGACAGGAAGCGCTCCGGCAGCAGTTCGAGGATCAGGGCCGGGATCGGCTCGCCGCTGACGACGAGTGGGAGGAACACGGGCTCGTCTTCTCCCCGGGTGTGGGCCAGCCGCTCGACAGGGCCAACGTCTGGCGCGCCCTCCGCCAGGCGCCGAGGACGTAGACGGGATCGACGCCGCCGAATGGACGCCTGGGGAGCTCCGGCACAGCTTCGTGTCCTTGCTGTCCGCTCGGGGTGTCCCGCTGGAGGAGTCTCCCGGCTCGTCGGCCACTCTGGTACGGCCGTCACCGATGAGGTCTACCGGAAGCAGCTCCGGCCCGTGATCCATGCCGGTGCCGTGGTCATGGACGCATCTTCGGCACTGATCACCATCGGCCGTAATCACGCAGCAAGTCAGACACTCACCGCGCCGTTCTCATGGCCCAGTCACTGCACCGGAGATCTGGCGCGCCAACTCCTCGACGACCTGGGGCACGACACGTTGGGCGCCCTCGTCTTGCAGCGCTTCGGCAAGTGCCTGATGGACCGCCGTGAACGGCTGTCCCGCATGTGAGGCGCGGGTCCGGTCCACCGCCCGCTCGATCTTCGCGAGATTGGCTGCAACGATCGGCATTGCCTTCTCGTACTCGCTGGGGTCTACGGCCATGGGTTCAGTCGATCAGCACCGACCGAACGGATCAAGACCGGCAGCAAGCCGTCCGTTCGTTCCTGTGGCCTTGCCGCACTGGCTGCTGGAGGTCGCGGTGAGCCCGGACACCTCGGTGAGAGGCACCGGGCAGCCCGATGCGTGCCTGCGCCACGGCCGAGGTCGCCGTGACCCTGCCGGGGGCGAGCGTCGTGGTGACCGCCGCTGGACGGCTCCCTGATACGTACCCGGCGCCGCACCGGTGCGGCGAACCTGACCGCCTGCCGTCACGACAAACTCACCGTCCACTCGCGGGCGGCCGGCCTCGGCGCGATCGCCGCGTAGCCGCGCCAGGCCAGGCGCTGCGCCGACACGCTTGGGTCTTCGGCGGGAGGGTTCGTCCAAACACAGGGGCCCGGGGTGGTGTCCGGGCGTCGAAGTTGTCCACAAGAGCTATGCTCGGATACTGGCTTTGCGCTAGGTTCCTGGCATGACTGGTGAGCGGGTACGGCAGCGGCGGCGGCTTCGCGGCTGGTCGCAGGCCGAGCTGGCGGCTGCGGCGGGGATGTCGCGGCAGTCGGTGGCGGCGGTGGAGGCGGGACGGCAGGTCCCGTCGGTGGAGGCTGCGCTGGGGCTGGCGGCTGCGCTGGACTGCACAGTGGAGGAACTGTTCGGGCGGGGTGGCGCACGCGCGGTGCTGCCGGTGCTGGCCGACGATGCCGAGCCCTCGCCGGGGGCGCCGCTTGTGGTGGCCCGGGTGGGTTCCACGCAGGTGTGGTCGCCGATATCGGAGCCGGACGCTTCCGGCTTCTGCCTGGCCGATGCCGTGTGGACGGCGGAGGGTCCGCAGCTGCTGGACGGTGCGAGCGGTGACGGGTTCGTGGTGGCGGGGTGCGAGCCTGCTCTGGGCATGGCGGCGATGGCCGCTCCCGGTAAGGGGGCCGCGCGGCTGGTCGTGGTGCATGCCTCCTCGGGCCGGTCCCTCGCCGCGCTCGCCGCGGGACGGGTGCACGCGGCGGTGGTGCACGGCCCGGCCGACGGCCTGCCGCCGGTGCCGGAGCCCGTGGCGCGGTGGGAGCTGGCCCGATGGCCGGTCGGCCTGGCCTACCGGGACTCCATGCCGTCGCTGGCCGAGGTGGGGTCGGGCCGGGTGCCGGTGGCGCACCGGGATGCCCAGGCCGCGTCCGAGCAGGCCCTGCACCGCGCGCTGGTGGCGGCCGGGGTACAGGAGCAGGTGGTGGGGCCGGTGGCGTCGGGGCATGTGGCGTCGGCACGGATGACGGCTGCGGGGCAGGTGGCTGCCGGGGTGACCACGGCCGCGGCGGCGTCGGCTGCGGGCCTGGATTTCACCGTGTTCGAGGAGCACGTGGTGCAGCTATGGGTGGACCGGCGGTTCACCGAGCACCCGGGAATGTCGACGTTGTTGCAGGTGTGGTGCTCGCCGCGGGTGAGTGCCCAGTTGCGCCGGCTGGGCGGATACACGCTGGCCGGCGCCGGAACAGAGGTGAACGAGTGAAGCGCGCCGGTGCAGGAATAGCCGGGCTGCTGGCCGCGGCCGTCACGCTGACGGGCTGTGGTACGGGCGAGGACGCGTCCGCGAAGGCGGATACGGGCAAGAACGGTACGAAGGTGGTGAAGGTCGCCGCCGCCTCGGATTTGAAGTTCGCTCTTGAGGATGTGCTGAAGGGCTTCCACAAGGACAATCCGGGCACGAAGGTGGAGG
The DNA here is from genome assembly GCF_055632315.1 of Streptomyces sp. PSU-S4-23. Lineage (NCBI taxonomy): Bacteria > Bacillati > Actinomycetota > Actinomycetes > Kitasatosporales > Streptomycetaceae > Streptomyces > Streptomyces sp. PSU-S4-23. Next base: position 4,756,834 of record NZ_JBVMUU010000002.1, read on the forward strand.
TCACCTACGGCTCGTCGGGGAACTTCGCCACCCAGCTGTCCAACGGCGCCCCCTTCGACGTGTTCCTGTCCGCCGACATCTCCTACCCGGACAAGCTGGCCAAGGCCGGGCTGACGGTGGAGGGCTCGCAGTTCGACTATGCGGTCGGACGGCTGGTCGTCTGGGCGGACAAGGGCAAGAAGTTCGGCATCGCCGCCGGGGGCCTGAAGAAGCTCACCGACCCCGGCATCCGCAAGGTGGCCATCGCCAACCCTGAGCACGCCCCCTACGGGCGCGCCGCGGTCGCCGCGCTCAAGAGCGCCGGGGTGTACGACGAGGTCAAGCCGAAGCTGGTGCTGGGCGACAACATCGCCCAGGCCGCCGAGTTCGTCACCTCCGGCAACGCCGACGCGGGCGTGATCGCCCTGTCGCTGTCGAAGGCCGGCCCGATGAAGGACAAGGGCGACATCGCCGAGGTCGGCCTGGCCTCCTACCCGCGCATCGACCAGGGTGGCGTGATCATGAAGAAGGCCGCCGATGTCGACGCCGCGAAGACGTTCACCGCCTATCTCGGCTCGGCGAAGGCCCGTGAGGTGCTGAAGGCGTACGGCTTCTACCTCCCCGGCCGGTAGGGAGCCGGGAAGTGGACTGGCAGGCCGTTGTGCTGAGCCTGCGCCTGGCAGCGGCGACCACCGGCATCCTGCTGCTGATCGCGCTGCCGCTGGGCGCCTGGCTCGCCTACGCACCCCGCCGCTGGTGGCGCACCGGCATCGAGGCCGTCGTCGCCCTCCCCCTTGTACTGCCGCCCTCGGTACTGGGCTTCTACGCACTCGTCGCCCTCGGCCCGAAGTCCCCGGTCGGCCGCTGGTACGAGGACCTGACCGGCAGCCTGCTGCCGTTCTCCTTCGCCGGCCTGCTCGTCGGCTCGGTCCTGTTCAGCCTGCCCTTCGCCGTCCAGCCCATCGCGGCCGGCTTCGCGGGGGTGGACCGCAAACTGCTGGAAGCCTCCTGGTCGTTGGGCGAATCCCGCACCGCCACGCTCGCCCGGATCGCCGTCCCGCTGGCCCTGCCGGGGATCGTGACCGGCGCTGTGCTCTCCTTCGCGCACACCGTGGGCGAGTTCGGCGTCGTGCTGATGCTGGGCGGCAACCTGCCCGGCCAGACCCGTACCGTCTCCATCTCCATCTACGACTCCGTGCAGGCCATGGACTACGCCGCGGCCGGCCGCACCAGCCTCGCCCTACTGGTGTTCTCCTTCGCCGTGCTGGCCGCCACCTACACCCTCCAGCGCCGCTTCACCCACGCAGGAGCCACCCCATGACCCTCACCAGCGCCACCGCCACCGCCACCAACCCGCGAGAGGAAGATCTCGCGCTCCAGGCCCACTTCACGGCCCGGCACCGGCGTGGGCCGGCCATCACCGCAGACCTGACTGTGGCCGAGGGCGAGACACTGATGCTGTTCGGGCCGTCCGGCGGCGGCAAGACCACCATCCTGCGCGTCCTCGCCGGGCTCCACACCCCCGAGTCCGGCCGCATCACCTGCGCCGGGCGGACCTGGTACGACTCGGCCGACCGCATCCACGTGCCCGTCCAGAAACGCGGCGTCGGATACCTCTTCCAGGACTACGCGCTCTTCCCGCATCTGACCGTCGCGGCGAACATCACCTACGGCATGCGCCGCGACTGCAAGGCGAAGAGACTTGCCGAGCTGCTCGATCTGATGGGCCTGCACGGCCTGGCCGACCGCAAAGCGGGCCAGGTCTCCGGCGGCCAGGCCCAACGCGTCGCCCTGGCCCGGGCGCTGGCCACCGACCCGCACCTGCTGCTCCTGGACGAACCGCTGTCCGCCCTCGACACCCCCACCAGGGCCTCCATCCGCTCGGACCTGCGCACACTGCTGCGCGAGGTGGGCATCCCGGTCGTGATCGTCACCCACGAGAGGGCCGAGGCATATGCGCTCGGCGATCGCATGGCGCTCGTCCTCGACGGCACCACCGCCCAGTGCGGCCCAGTCGCCGACGTCATGGACCGGCCGGCCAGCGCGGCAGCCGCCCGAGCCCTTGGCTACGACAACCTCCTGCCCGCCACCCGGACCGGTCCGGGGATCTACGAGCTCGAAGGCGGCCAACACCTCCACCTACCCGCCGCTGATGCGGGCCCGAGAGCGATGATCGCCGCACGGGCCGAACACCTCGTACTGCAATCACGTGAAACCAGTGGCGACACGCCTGTCGACGGCCGCACCCTCGCCGGTACGGTCACCGAGGCCGTCCCCGAAGGCCCCCTGACCCGAATCCGCCTGCGCTTGTCCGACGACAACACGCTGACCGTCCTCACTCCCGCCCGCGACCACAGCCCACCGCACATGCAGCAGGCCGTCGCCGTCACCTTCGACCCCGCCCGCACCCTCGCTCTCCCCGCCTGAGGGCCGCACGCCGATGACCACCCAGCCCACACCCGCCGAACCCGCCACCCGAGCCAGATCAGCCCTGGCACACCCCCGGGGTCAGAGGCATCGGCTCCGCCGGCTTCCTTGCCGACGTCGGCCACGGGATCCCCACTGCGCTACTGCCGTCCCTGCTGACCTCGACCCTCGGCGCCCCAGCCGCCGCGCTCGGTGCGATCGAAGGCGTCTCCGATGCCCTCGCCGGGGCCGCGCCCTTCGGGAGCGCCCTGCCCACCTGGCCGCCAGGGGCCCGTGCGCGGTCGTGCTCGTCGACGAGGAGGACCGGCTGCGGTGCTGCCTGCTCAGCGTGCAGGAGGTGCTGGAGCACACCCAGGCGGTGGCGGTGCTCGACCGGGTCCGCATCTACTGGGCCGGGGCACGGGCGGTGGGCTGGAGCGGCTCTCCTCACCCAGGCCGTTCAGCTGCAGCCGGGCTGCTTCTGTACGGGTGCCCGGATGCACGGTGAACGCCAGGCTTACCGACTGGTGCACCATCCACTGGCCATCCGCCATCAGCCGCCCCGCGTACGCTTGTGCCCGCACCAGGTCGGGCTCGAAGCCGGGCCCTCAGGCGGAGGAGAGCCGAACTCGGGTCGCCGCATCCCGTGCGGCCCGCCCGGAGACGGGACCGGGCTCCCCGCAGGAGGCCACCGCCGCATCGGCGGGCTGCTGAGGACGGATCACCTGCACACTCTGCTGCAAGGCGGAGGCCGGAGATTAGGAAGGCTCTCGGGAGAACCGCCGGGAGCCGTCTTCCGAACTCGGCTCCCAAATGGCTGCCGAAATGGCCCCCGGAAACACCCAGGGGCCCGACCCGCGATGCGGATCAGGCCCCTGACCTAGTGTTCCTCTGTCGGGGTGGCGGGATTTGAACCCACGACCTCTTCGTCCCGAAGCAACTTGGGCGGGGGCTGTGCCTTGGGCTGGTGTGCTCGTCACCTGCGCTGCTGGTCCGCTGGTGTCCGTGCTCGTCCTCCGGTGTGCGTCCGCGTTGTCACGCAGTTAGACACTCACCTGGCGACCTGCCGGACCAGCCGTCCACTCATCAAGCCTGATCTTGACCTGGTGATTGTGGTCTGCGTGGTCAATGACCCACCCGCCGACTTCAGTCCCCAGCTCAGGCAACTCCATGTGGTGGGGCATGTTCCCTCCGACCTCGGCGAGGCCGACAGCGTTGGCGTGGCCCTCGATCTGGACGAAGACACCGAACCTCTGTCGCCCGATGACTCGCCCCGTGACGTGGGTGCCGGCGGGGAGAGCGGCCACGGTCTTGGGCCAAGACTTACGAACTTCCTCAGGTGGCGGCGACTCCAGAGGCCACGCGAACTCTGACATGGGTCCGACGATGGCGCAGCCCAGAGAAGAGCGCCATCAGGTTGGGAAGCTGCGGGCATTTGGGGCTGGTTCGGAGGCTGACCTGGGCGAACGGTCTGGCTGTGGCGTCGTCGGGTTTTTCCCCATGACTCCCCGCTGTTCCCCGCTCGATCTGGTGCGGTTGTGGTGCCGTCGGGCAACAGGCGATCGCGGGTGCCCGAAATTGGTGTGCGGCGGGTCGTGGTGGTCGGCACCCTGGGGTCATGAGTCGTTGGAAGCTCTACGACAACTGGTACGCGGATCTGGCCGGCCTGTCTGTCGAGCAGTTGCGGGAGCGGCGGGCCTTCGCCGCTCAGCGGGCCGAGGGTGCCGTGGCGCGTGGCATGGGTCGCAACCCCAAGGCTGCGCGGGAGTGGCGGCAGCGGCTTCGCGCTGTCGATGACGAACTCGTGAGGCGGGGTGTCCAGGGGGCGTAGCCATCGTGTGAGCCGTCTGAGCCTCAGCTGGACGACAGTCAGCCACGTTGGCGGGTGCGCCGACAGCCTCGCGATCGCACCCACCAACTACACGGTCAAGGATGCGGTGACGGACTGGCTCGCGTACGGCCTGGTTGGCATCGACCCCAGCACGGCCAAGACCTGCGCGATCCTGAGCCAGACGCACGTCGTCCCGTCCCTTGGCGCTCGCAAGCTCCGTGACCTGAGTGCGGAAGACGTCGACCGATGGCTGGCCGCCAAGGCGAAGACGCTCAGCACCCGTACCCTTCAGTCGATCCACTCCTGCCTGAACCGCGCGGTCAAGCGGGCCATGGCCCGGGACAAGGTGAAGCGCAACGTCGTGGAGCTGTGCTCAGTGCCCCAGGGGCAACCGGGGCGCCCCTCCAAGGCGTTCACCTTCGCTCAGGCTGAGGCGGTGCTCAAAGGCGCCGAGGGGACCTCGATGTACGCGTACATCGTCGTCGCCCTGCTGACCGGTGCACGCACGGAGGAGTTGCGGGCACTCACCTGGGACCACGTCTTCCTGAAGGGCAAGCCGGACGCCGACCCGCCGCAGCCCCCGCACATCGCGGTGTGGCGCTCGGTCCGCCGGGGCGGGGACACCAAGACCCGGAAGTCCCGGCGCACTCGCTCTGTCGGCGCGCTGCGTCGAAGCCCTCTGGCGGCAATTCGAAGATCAGGGATGGGATCGGCTCGCCGCCGACGAGGAGTGGGAGGAACACGGGCTCGTGTTCTCGGCCGTGGGCAAGCCGCTCGATGCGGCCAACGTCCGCCGCGCCTTCCGGCAGGCGCTCAAGGGCATCGATGGGATCAACGCCGACGAGTGGACTCCGAGGGAGCTGCGGCACAGCTTCGTGTCCCTGCTCTCCGACCGGGGTGTCCCGCTGGAAGAGATCTCCCGGCTCGTCGGGCACTCCGGCACGGCCGTGACCGAGGAGGTCTACCGGAAGCAGATCCGCCCCGTGATCCAGACCGGCGCTGTGGTCATGGACGGCATCTTCAAGCGCGATTCGGAGCGGTAGTCACGCAGATAGACACGCACACAGAAACAGGTGAGGCACCTACCAAGACCGGTAGGTGCCTCACCTGGTGTTTCGGCTGTCGGGGTGGCGGGATTTGAACCCACGACCTCTTCGTCCCGAACGAAGCGCGCTGCCAAGCTGCGCTACACCCCGATGTCGCTGCTTCTCGCGGCGACGTCGTTTACTTTAGCCCACTGGTGGCTGGAGACGAAATCCGGTTTTCGGGCGGCGGCGGATCGGGTCCGGGCGGACGTGGTCGGCGGCGACCAGGAGGAGGGCCACGACGAAGAACGCCAGGCCGAGCAGGAGTGCGTTGCCTAGGACGCTCTTGTAGCCGAGGTGGCCGGCGTCCAGGAAGGGATAGAGGTAGCGGCCCTCCCGGCCCTGCGGGATCAGCGCTCCCCGTGTCAGGGAGAAGATCAGGTACGCCACCGGGTACAGCAGCCATCGTGTCGCGTGCCGCAGGCCCAGGGGGGCCGGGTGGGTCAGCAGGAGCCAGTCCAGCAGCGCCGCGGCGGGGGTCGCGGTGTGCAGTATCTGGTTGGCGAGAGCCGGCCAGCCTGTGAGCGCGTCGGTGGGGCCGGTCATCGAGAACGTGCCCGGTTCGTTCACCAGGACCACGTGGTAGAGCAGGCCCGCGATCAGGGTGTAGAACAGCGTGCCGCCGGTCACCAGCGGCGGCAGCGGGCGGCGGGCCGTCCACGCCCGCCACGCCGACAGCGCGAAGACCGGCGCGACGAGCACGCCGGTCTGGATCGTGAAGTAGCTCAGCACCCGGACCGGACTGGGTCCGAGGACCAGGTCGAGCGCCACGGCCGCCGCGGTGGCGAGCGCCACCAGCAGGCGGTAGGCCGCTGTCACCGGGCGGCGGACCGGGGTCATCACGGCCGCCGCGGGGACGTCGGACGGCAGCAGCGTCGGCATGCCCGGTACCGCGGGCAGGTCCGGGATGTCCTTGGGTATCGGGGCGATCATGCCCTCACGCTAAGTGAATCGGGCAGAACGGGCGATACAGGTGATCCGGGTGGGTTACCTTCGCTTGAATCCGGGCGGAGGCCGCTATTCCCTCGGCATCAGCGTCAGCAGTGTCGCCTCGGGCGGACACGCGAACCGCACCGGCGTGTAGCGGTTCGTCCCACAGCCCGCCGACACATGCAGGTATGACGTGCGGCCCTCCGCCGTGTGCCGCGACAGGCCCTTCACCCGGTCGGTGTCGAGGTCGCAGTTGGTGACCAGGGCGCCGTAGAAGGGGATGCACAGCTGGCCGCCGTGGGTGTGGCCCGCCAGGACCAGCGGATAGCCGTCCGCTGTGAACGCGTCCAGGACGCGCAGGTAGGGAGCGTGGACCACACCCATGGAGAAGTCCGCCGCCGTGGAGGGGCCGCCCGCCACATGGGCGTACCGGTCGCGCCTGATGTGGGGGTCGTCCAGGCCCGTCAGCTCGACCTCCAGGCCGTCGATCTTCAGCGTCCCCCGGGTGTTCGTCAGGTTCAGCCAGCCCGCCGCGTCGAAGCCGTCACGCAGGTCTTCCCAGGGGTTGTGGATGGCGCGGACCACGGGCGGGTTGCCGTTCAGGCCGTGGCGGCCCCTCGCCTTCTCCACCAAGTAGCGGCCGGGGTTGCGCAGTTTGGGGCCGTAGTAGTCGTTCGAACCGAAGACGTAGGCCCCGGGGAACTCCATCAGCGGGCCCAGCGCGTCCAGCACCTCCGGCACGCCCTCCGGGTCGGACAGGTTGTCCCCGGTGTTGAGTACGAAGTCGGGGCGCAGGCCGGCCAGTGAGCGCAGCCAGCGCTGCTTCTTGCGCTGCCCGCTCACCATGTGGATGTCCGAGACCTGGAGCACGCGCAGCGGGTGCGCCCCCGGGGGCAGCACCGGGACCGTCGCCCGGCGCAGCCGGAAGGAACGGACCTCGAACCCGGCCGAGTACAGCAGTCCGGCGGCGGCGACCGCCGTGATTCCCAGGGGTACTCCGTATCGCGCGCGCATATGACCATCGTGTCAGAACCAGAAGGGGGCCCGCGCACGCCTGTGGACAACCGCGGCCGGTCGGCGGCGGCCGTCGGACGACTCGCGCGGCCCCCTCGAAATCGGCGGGCGGATGCACCGTCACGCCTGCGACAATCAAGCCATGACCACGCTCAAGTCGAAGCTGCAGGAAGACCTCAACGCCGCGATCAAGGAGCGCGACGAGCTCCGCTCCTCGACGCTCCGGCTGACGCTCGCCGCGATCACCAAGGAGGAGGTCGCGGGCAAGGAGAAGCGCGTGCTCTCCGACGAGGAGGTCACCAAGGTGATCACCCGCGAGGCGAAGAAGCGCCGCGAGGCCGCCGATGCCTTCGCGCAGGGCGGGCGCACCGCGCAGGCCGAGCGGGAGAAGGCGGAGGGCGAGGTGCTCGCCGCGTACCTGCCCAAGCAGCTGTCCGACGACGAGCTGCGGCAGATCGTCGCCCAGGCCGTGGAGGAGGCGAAGGCGGCCGGCGCCGAGGGCCCGCGCGCGATGGGCCAGGTCATGAAGATCGTGAACCCGAAGGTGGCCGGTCAGGCGGAGGGCGGCCGTGTCGCCGCGGTGGTCAAGCAGCTCCTCGCGGGCGGCTGACGGTTCGCTCCTGGTCAGCGCGTACGACGACGGGGCGCCCCTCCGGCCGAGGGGCGCCCCGTCGTCGTACAGGAAGCACAGGAAGTACAGGAACATAGGGAGTACAGAAGTCCAGGACGTATCGGAAGCCTCAGAGCCCCCCGCAGGCCCTCGGGAGGGCCTGCGGGAAGATCCGCGAGCGCGGGAGCGAGCTATCCGCGCAGTCCGCCGTTTCCGTTCCCGCCGTTTCCGTTCCCCTGGATCCATCCGTCGGGGATCGAGAAGCTGGGCGTCGGGAGCCCGCCGCCACCGGCTCCTCCGGTGATCAGGCCGCCGATGGTCTGGCCGCCGTTGCGGTTGCCGTTGCCCTTTCCGTCACCGTTCTTGTCGCCCCCGTCGGGGATGGGGTCGGGGATGTCGACGAGGGAGAAGTCCTCGACCGGCTTGCCCGCCAGGGCGCCCGTCATCATGTCGCGCCAGATCGGGCCCGGGACCTGGCCGCCGAAGACCTTCTCGTAGGTGACACCGCCGATGGTGATGTTGGTCATGCGCCGCTTGTGCGCCGGGTCGCCGACCCACACCGCGCCGGCCATGTTCGGCGTGTAGCCGACGAACCAGGCGGCGTAGCGGAAGTCCGTCGTACCGGTCTTGCCCGCGCTGGGACGATCGCCGAGGCCGGCCTGCTGACCCGTACCGTCCTCGACGACACCCTTCAGGATGGTGGTGACCGTGTCCGCGGTGCTCTCCGACATCGCGCGCGTGCACGTCGACTTCGGGACGTCCAGGGACTTGTGCTGGCCGCCGACGGTCTGCGTGATCGACTCGATGGCGACCGGAGTGCAGTACATCCCGCGGGAGGCGAAGGTCGCGTACGCGTTCGCCATCGTCAGCGGCGACATCTCCTGGGTGCCGAGCGCGATCGACGGGGCCTCGGTGATCTTCCGGCCGTCCGCGCGGTTCGCGCCCATCTTGCCGGCCATGTCTATCACCGGGCAGATGCCGATGTCGCTGATCAGCTGCACGTAGTAGGTGTTGACCGACTTGGCGGTCGCCTCCTTCATCGCGTAAGGGCCGCGCTCCGACTCGTTCTCGTTGGTGAGCTTGGAGTTCTCCGTGTTCACCCACTTCCTGCCGTCGCAGGCCGCGACCGGGCTCGGGTACGGCATCTCGTACGGCGACGCGTACTCCTGGGTCGCCGGCTTGCCGCCCTCGATGGCGGCCGCGGCCACGATCGGCTTGAACGTCGAACCGGGCTGGTAGCCCGCGCCGCCGCCCATGGACCTGTCCACCGACAGGTTGATCTGCGTCTCGTCCTTGCCGAAGCCGTACGGCCGGGACTGGCCCATACCGAGGATCTTTCCGGTGCCGGGTTCCACGATGGTCGCGGCCGTGGCCACGTCGTCGCTCTTGTTGACGTGGTCCTTGATGGACTGCTGCACCGATTCCTGCGCCTGCGGATCCAGCGTCGTACGGATCGTCAGACCGCCGCGGTTCCAGGTCTTGGCCCGGGTCTCCCGGGTCTTGCCGAACACCGGGTCGTTCAGGAACACCTCGCGCACGTAGTCGCAGAAGAAGCCCGCTCCCTTGACCGCCGTGATGCAGCCGTTCTTCGGCCGGCTCACCTGCAGCCCGAGGACCGTCTTCTTGGCCTTGTCCGCCTCGTCCTGCGAGATGTCATGCACATCGGCCATGCGCTGCAGCACCACGTTGCGCCGCTTTTTGGCCTCCGCCTCGTCGTTCACCGGGTCGTACCGCGTGGGCGACTGGACGAGGCCCGCGAGGAGCGCGGCCTCCTGGAGGTTCAGGTCCTTGGCGTGCTTGGAGAAGTAGCGCTGGGAGGCCGCCTCGACGCCGTACGCCTGCTGGCCGAAGAACGTGATGTTCAGGTAGTTCTCGAGGATCTTCTTCTTGCCGAGCGTGTTCTCGATCTGGATCGCGTACTTCAGCTCGCGGATCTTGCGGCCGATGGTCTGCTGGGTGGCCTGGGCGACCTTCGTCGGGTCGTCGCCGGCCTCCTCCACGAAGTAGTTCTTCACCAGCTGCTGGGTGAGCGTGGAGGCGCCCTGGGCCACTCCGCCGTTCTGCGCGTTCTGGTTCAGCGCGCGCAGGACGCCCTTCAGGTCGATCGCGCCGTGCTGGTAGAACCGCGAGTCCTCGATCGCGACGATCGCCTTCTGCATGTACGGCGAGACGTCCTTGAGGTCCACCACCGTGCGGTCGCGCGAGTAGACCGTCGCGATCTGGCCGCCCTTGTTGTCCAGGATGGTGGTGCGCTGGCTGAGCTGCGGGCTCTTGAGGTTGGCCGGGATCTCGTCGAATCCCTGGACCGATCCCTTGGCCGCGAGCCCGAGCGCACCCGCGGCGGGCAGGGCGATGCCGGCCATCACCGCCCCCGCGAGCACACTCACGCCGAGGAACTTGGTGGCCTGCTGCACGGGGGACAGCCCCCCGCCCGAGCGCTTCTTTGGCATGAGGGCAGCCTACGTTCTCATTCGCCGGACACGCGTATATGCCTTGGCCTAAGCTGCTCCCAACTGTCACAGCAGTAGGGCCACGTATCAAGTACGTCCGGCGACCCCGAATCGTTCCGGTGTTCCCCCGATTTCTTGTCGGGTGCGTGCCCGAATCCGCCTTGTGTGTCAGCGGGCGTCCGTTGTGACGCCACTGGACCATCCCGGTTTGCCCGGAAAGTCGCGTATGTCGCCAGCTCACTCCCCCGGGTGATCTGCCGCTTACCCATAGTCCGTTCGGGCCATTCAAGATTGGGCCCCTCGGGGGTGTTGCGCTGTGCCCACCTTCCGTAACGTCCTCAACTGGCGGCGGTGAATATGCCGCTGCCGCCGTGGGGGAGCCTCGATTCGGGAGAGGACGGCGCCGGTATGGGCTGGGTAACCGACTGGAGTGCGCAGGCGGCCTGCCGCACTACCGATCCGGATGAACTGTTCGTTCAAGGAGCAGCGCAGAACAGGGCGAAGGCGGTGTGCACCGGGTGCCCGGTACGCACGGAGTGCCTGGCCGACGCGCTGGACAACCGCGTCGAGTTCGGCGTGTGGGGTGGCATGACGGAGCGGGAGCGCCGCGCACTGCTGCGCAGGCGGCCGACCGTCACGTCGTGGCGTCGACTGCTGGAGACCGCGCGTACGGAGTACGAGCGCGGGGCGGGCCTACTGCCCCTCGACGAGGAAGAGGCGTACGAGAACTACGCGGCGGTGAGCTGAGCGCGTCCACTGCGGGGAGTCCGGAGCGCGGCCGGCAGGTGTGCCACGGCCGGCGCGGTCATACACCAATGGGCGTCCCGGGCACGCGGTCACGCCGCTTCCTGCCGTCCGCAGTCGGGCCCTTCGGGCATTCCCCACGGCCTCGCGCCATGCCCACGGCCCGTATGCGGTGCCGTCTCGGGCCCCTGGGCTCGGGACTTGGCCCCTGAGCGCCCGGTGCCGGGTCCGCACGGGACCGCAGACCGGACGTCAGGTGCAGCCCGCTTCACCGGGAGCCGCGTGCACGCGCCTCACTACGGGCATCTCGCGCGGACGTCTCGCGCGTGCGCCTGACATTGCCGAGGAAGCGCCGCACGTGCCGAGGAGGAACGCGTGCCGCTGCCGGCTGGGCGGCCGCCGCCGTGGCAGGCGATCCCGGGCCCTCACGCGGGCGCCTCGCGTGTCTCCGGGCGCTCCGGTCGGTTGGCCGCGAGGCGGTCCCCGATGTCCCGTAGGCCCGCGAGGTCATGGACGTCGCCGGGCAGTGCGGCCACCTCCGCCACGGCCACCTCGGGGTGGAGTGCGGTGAAGCGGTCACGTGTGCGCTGCTCGCGGGAGAGCAACTGCATACGTTCCGCATGCAGCCGCAGCAAGCCCGCGGTGAGTTGTTCGATGCTCCGATCCGGATCCGTGGGGGCGGGGGAGCCTGCGTCGGGAGCCGGTGCAGCGGATGAGGGAGATTCTGAACTTCCGTGCGTGTCGGGAGAGTTACGAAGTCCAGCTTTCCCGCCCTTCTGATCCACAATGCGGGACCCCTCAAGATTTTCGGCGCCGGGCGGATCGGCGGCGAGGTCCAGGGTCTCCGCGGCGGCCAGTGCCCGCTCGGCCGACAGATGGGCGGCGCCGCTGCCGTGCACCCGGTTGAGCACCAGACCCGCCAGCGGCATGTCCTCGGCGGCCAGGCGCTCCACGAAGTACGCGGCCTCGCGCAGCGCGTCCCGCTCGGGGGCCGCCACCACCAGGAACGCGGTGCCGGGCGCCTGCAGCAGCCTGTACGTGGCGTCGGCGCGCGTGCGGAACCCGCCGAACATGGTGTCCATGGCGGCCACGAACGTCTGGACGTCCTTCAGGAGCTGGCCCCCGAGCAGCTTCCCCAGGACACCCGTCATCATCGTCATCCCGACGTTCAGGAACTTCATCCCCGCACGGCCGCCCATCTTCGCGGGGGCCATCAGCACCCTGATCAGCTTGCCGTCCAGAAAGGACCCGAGGCGCTTGGGAGCGTCCAGGAAGTCCAGCGCCGAGCGTGAGGGCGGTGTGTCGACGACGATCAGGTCCCACTCGTCCCGCGCGCGCAGCTGCCCCAGCTTCTCCATCGCCATGTACTCCTGCGTGCCGGCGAAGCCCGCGGAGAGCGACTCGTAGAAGGGATTGCCCAGGATGGCGGCCGCCCGATCGGGGTCCGCGTGCGCCTCGACGATCTCGTCGAAGGTGCGCTTCATGTCGAGCATCATGGCGTGCAGCTCGCCGCCCTCCGCGTCCTCGACGCCCTTCACCCGCCGCGGGGTGTTGTCGAGCGCGTCGATGCCCATCGACTGGGCGAGGCGGCGGGCGGGGTCGATGGTGAGCACGACCACCTTGCGGCCGCGCTCGGCGGCCCGCAGCCCCAGGGCCGCGGCCGTGGTCGTCTTGCCGACGCCGCCGGAGCCGCAGCACACGATGATCCGGGTCGTCGGGTCGTCGAGGAGGGCGTCGACCTCCAGGGCGGGTACGGGGTTCAACGCGCGCACGGAGCCGGTGTCGTGGGGGTGTGCCGCATCGGGTGCGGAGGCCGTGCCGTCGTGCGTGGGGGCCGGGTCCGAGCTCATGAGATCCCTTGCTGACGCAGTTCCGTGGCAAGTTCGTACAGGCCCGCGAGGTCCATGCCCTCGGCGAGCAGCGGCAGTTCGTGCAGGGGCAGGCCCAGCTCCGTGAGCACCGCGCGCTGCTCGCGCTCCAGGGCGAACCGCTCCGCGTACTCGTCGGCCTGCTCCAGCAGCGGGCCGACCAGCCGCTCCGAGAGCCCGCCGCGGCGCGCACCGCCGAGCCCGGCGCCCGACAGGGACGTGGCGATGGCCGTCCGCGGTGCCGTGCGGGCCAGCTCCAGCTCCGACTGGCCCAGGACCGAGGGCCGCACCATGTTCACGATGATCCGGCCCACCGGCAGCCTGGCGGCGCGCAGCTCGGCGATGCCGTCCGCGGTCTCCTGGACGGGCATCTCCTCAAGGAGCGTCACCAGGTGCACGGCCGTCTCCGGGGACTTCAGCACCCGCATCACCGCCTGGGCCTGATTGTGTATCGGGCCGATCTTGGCGAGACCCGCCACCTCGTCGTTCACGTTCAGGAAGCGGGTGATGCGCCCGGTGGGCGGGGCGTCCATCACCACGTAGTCGTACAGGAACCGGCCGCCGCGGTCCTTCCTGCGGACGGCCTCGCACGCCTTGCCCGTCAGCAGCACGTCCCTGAGGCCGGGCGCGATGGTGGTGGCGAAGTCGATGGCGCCCAGCTTCTTCAGGGCCCGTCCCGCGCCGCCCAGCTTGTAGAACATCTGCAGGTAGTCCAGCAGTGCCAGCTCGGGGTCGATGGCCAGTGCGTACACCTCGCCTCCACCCGGGGCGACGGCGATCTTCCGTTCCTCGTACGGCAGCGCTTCCGTCTCGAAGAGCTGCGCGATGCCCTGTCTGCCCTCGACCTCGACCAGAAGGGTGCGTTTGCCTTCTGTCGCGAGGGCGAGCGCGAGTGCCGCGGCGACCGTGGTCTTTCCGGTCCCGCCCTTGCCGCTGACGACCTGGAGCCTGCTCACGTCTTCGAGCGTAACCAGTCCGCGCTCGGCACACGCCGGAGGCTGTGGACAACCGCCGCGACGGTCGGCCGCGCGGCCGACCGCACCGGCGCCGCGGCCGGCCGCGTGACCCGGTGGCCACAGCGGCTACAGTCGGCCCATGACCAAGTGGGAATACGCAACCGTGCCGCTGCTCGTCCACGCCACGAAGCAGATTCTGGACACCTGGGGCGAGGACGGCTGGGAGCTCGTCCAGGTCGTGCCCGGGCCGAACAACCCGGAGCAGCTGGTGGCCTACCTGAAGCGGGAGAAGCAGGCATGAGCGCGGTCGAGTCCCGGCTCGCCGAACTCGGGCTGACGCTGCCGGAGGTCGTGCCACCGCTCGCCGCGTACCAGCCCGCCGTGCGGTCCGGGGCGTACGTGTACACCTCCGGCCAGCTGCCGATGGTGGAGGGCAAGCTCCCCGTCACCGGCAAGGTCGGCGCGGAGGTCACCGCCGAGGAGGCCAAGGACCTGGCGCGGACGTGCGCCCTGAACGCGCTCGCCGCGGTGAAGTCCGTGGCGGGCGACCTGGACCGCGTCGCGCGCGTGGTGAAGGTCGTCGGGTTCGTGGCCTCGGCCTCGGACTTCACGGGCCAGCCGGGCGTCGTCAACGGCGCCAGCGAGCTGCTGGGCGAGGTGCTCGGAGACAAGGGCGTGCACGCGCGCAGCGCGGTGGGCGTGGCGGTGCTCCCGCTGGACGCGCCGGTCGAGGTCGAGGTCCAGGTGGAGCTCACGGAGGCGTAGGAGCGGCTCCCCGGGCGGGGCCTCTCGGGTCGGCCGCTCCGCCGGTGGCTTCCGGACCCTCCGCGGACGGTTTCCCGTCCCTGGGCAGCTGCTGGACCCCTCACCGGCGGTTTCCGGTTCCCCGTGGACGGCTGCCGTTGCTCCGCCGCGGACGGCTGCCGGCTTCTGTACGGGTGGCTGCCGCTGCTGCGCCGCGGACGGCTGTCGGCTCCTGCACCGGTGGCTGCGGATCCTCCGCCGTGGACGGCTGCCGACTTCTGTACCGGTGGCTGCGGATCCTCCTCCGACCGCGGCCGGCGCGGCGGGCGTCCCGCCGGTGACGTGGGCGTCCGCCCGGAGCGGGCGATCATTCCCTCTCGAACATCTGCGCACTACGGGATAGCCTCCGCCCATGGCGAATGGACAGTGGTTTCCACCGGAGTGGCCGGAACGGATCCGCGCGCTGGCGGAGGGCACGCTCACTCCGGTCGTGCCGAAACGCGCGGCCACCGTCATGCTCCTGAAGGACAGCGACGGCGCTCCGGCCGTCCACATGCTGCGCAGGCGCGCCTCCATGGCGTTCGCCGGAGGCGCGTACGCCTACCCGGGCGGCGGCGTGGACCCCCGCGACCACGACCTGCGGATCGGCTGGGCGGGCCCCACGCGCGCGTGGTGGGCGGATCGCCTCGGCGTCGACGAGACGTCCGCCCAGGCCGTCGTGTGCGCCGCCGTGCGGGAGACGTACGAGGAGGCCGGTGTCCTGCTCGCCGGCCCCACCCCGGAGTCGGTCGTCGGCGACACCACGGCCCCGGACTGGGAGGCCGACCGCGCGTCCCTGGTCGCCCGTGATCTGTCCTTCGCCGAGTTCCTCGACCGCCGCGGGCTGGTGCTGCGCTCCGACCTGCTCGGCGCCTGGACCCGCTGGATCACCCCGGAGTTCGAGTCCCGCCGCTACGACACCTGGTTCTTCGTGGCCGCGCTCCCCGAGGGGCAGCGCACCCGCAACGCCTCCACGGAGGCCGACCGCACGGTGTGGATCCACCCGGCCCGGGCGGCCGCCTCGTACGACGCGGGCGAGCTGCTGATGATGCCGCCCACGATCGCGACCCTGCGCCAGCTGATCCCTTACGCGACCGCCGACGAGGCCCTGACCGCCGCCTCCGGCCGCGACCTGACGCCCGTCCTGGCCACGGCCCGTCTGGAGGACGGTGAGATCGTGCTGGCCTGGCCCGGACACGAGGAGTTCACCAAGCACATCCGGACGGGGGGAGCACCGGCATGATCCACGTGGGAGGTGTCCGGTCGTGACGGACGCCGCAGCCCTTCCCGGCCGGCCCCGCGGCGCGGTCCTGTCCGGTCCCGCCACCGAGCGCGCCGTGAACGTCCTCGCCCCCAACCCGTCGGTGATGACCCTCGACGGCACCAATACGTGGATCCTCGCCGAGCCCGGCTCTGAACTGGCCGTGGTGGTCGATCCCGGCCCGCTCGACGAGGGGCACCTGCGCAACGTGATCGACACCGCGGAGCGATCCGGCAGACGGATCGCGCTCACCCTGCTCACGCACGGCCACCCGGACCACGCCGAGGGCGCCGCCCGGTTCGCCGAGCTGACGGGCACCAAGGTGCGCGCCCTGGACCCGGCGCTCCGGCTCGGCGACGAGGGCCTGGGCCACGGGGACGTCGTCCGCGTCGGCGGTCTGGAGCTGCGCGTCGTGCCGACGCCTGGCCACACCTCGGACTCCCTGTGCTTCCACCTCCCGGCCGAGGGGGCCGTCCTGACCGGGGACACCGTCCTGGGCCGCGGTACGACGGTCGTGGCGCACCCGGACGGACGCCTGGGGGACTACCTGGACTCCCTGCGCCGCCTCAGATCGCTCACCGTCGACGACGGCGTCCACACCGTGCTGCCAGGCCACGGGCCCGTCCTGGAGGACGCCCAGGGCGCCGTGGAGTACTACCTGGCCCACCGCGCACACCGCCTCGCGCAGGTCGAGACGGCGGTCGAGAACGGCCATCGTGCACCGAGCGAGGTCGTGGCCCATGTGTACGCCGACGTCGACCGCTCGCTGTGGCCGGCGGCGGAGCTGTCGGTGCGGGCACAGCTCGACTATCTGCGCGAACACGGGCTGATCTGACTCACCGGGGGCGCGGGGCCTTGATCCCGTGCACGCGCGCGTACTCCCCGGCGAGCCAGGGGCCGAGATCGTCGACGTACGACCGCAGGACGGCCGGGTCGCCGTCGGGCTCGTACCCGAGCACGGCCGCCGCGCGCATCTGCTCGGCCCGCTCCGGGTAGAAGGCCGCGAATGCCTCGGCCATCTCCCGCAGGTCGCTCGTCCAGCCGTTCCAGCGGGGCATGACCAGGGTGAAGCCGGTGCGGACGAGGTGCCGGGAGATGCCGCGCACGAGGGTGCGGCGGGCGTCCTGCGTGGTGGCCTCGGCCATGCGGGTGCGCCACCGCGGCAGGTGCAGTGCCAGGTCGCCGTTCGTCTCCCTGGCGAGACGGGAGTCGGGCCGGTAGCGGGGCAGGCGGGGGGTCAGGTCCTCGCCCAGCAGGGGCGTGCACAGGCAGGCGACGAACCACCCCAGGTCGTAGGTCTCCAGAGGGCTCAGCAGCCGTGCACGGCTGAACAGGAGCGTCCCCACGCCGTCGATCTGCGGGCACTCCCGGTCCAGTGCGTCCCCGAGCGCACGGGCGGCACGGTGATCCGCCTCGGTGGGCTCCGCGGCCAGCGCGACCAGCAGGTCGAGGTCGCTGCGCCCCACGCGCGCGGTGCCGCGCGGAATCGACCCGTAGAGGTAGGCGCCGGTCATCCGTGCCCCGAAGACACGGGGGAGCCGCTCCCGAGCGGCGGCGACGACGGGCCGGAAGGGCGGGGTGACCAGCCCGAGGGCTCCCTCACGCCGGATGTGGCCCTGGGCGTCGAGACCTCTGCCAGGCCCGTCGTGGTGTGCTGAGGGGTGGGGTGAGGGGTGGGACGAGTCGGGCATGGGCCAAGTGTGCCGGGCCGGGACCTCGGGACCCCGCAGAGCGACGACGGGCCCCGCATCCACAGGGGAGGCGGGGCCCGGGGGCCGTAGGGGGCCGAGCGTCAGCGGGACCGCTTGGCCAGCCGCTCCACGTCCAGCAGGATCACCGCGCGGGCCTCAAGGCGGAGCCATCCTCGCTGGGCGAAGTCCGCCAGCGCCTTGTTGACCGTCTCGCGCGACGCGCCGACCAGCTGGGCCAGCTCTTCCTGGGTGAGGTCGTGCACCACGTGGATGCCCTCCTCGGACTGCACGCCGAACCGTCGCGAGAGGTCCAGCAGCGCGCGGGCCACCCGGCCGGGCACGTCCGAGAAGACCAGGTCGGACATCTGGTCGTTGGTCTTGCGCAGCCGCCGCGCCACGGCGCGCAGCAGCGCCGCCGCCACCTCGGGCCGGGCGTTCAGCCACGGCTGGAGGTCGCCGTGGCCCAGCCCCAGCAGCTTGACCTCGGTCAGCGCGGTCGCCGTGGCCGTCCGCGGGCCCGGGTCGAACAGCGACAGTTCGCCTATCAGCTCACCGGGGCCGAGTACGGCCAGCATGTTCTCGCGGCCGTCGGGCGAGGTGCGGTGAAGCTTGACCTTGCCCTCCATGACCACGTACAGGCGGTCCCCGGGGTCGCCCTCGTGGAACAGCGAGTCGCCGCGGGCGAGGGTCACCTCACTCATGGAGGCGCGCAGCTCCGCGGCCTGCTCGTCATCGAGCGCCGCGAAGAGCGGGGCGCGCCGCAGAACGTCGTCCACGAGTTCTCTCCTTGTCGACCTGCTCAGGGGATGTTGCTTCCCCGGTTTACCAGGGGACCGTGTTCCCCGTTTTGCCGGACGGTCCAAACAGTGTGATCTGTCACAAGGATGCCGCATTGAAGAGCCCGGGTACGCGGCAGGGGTCCAATTGGGGGCCGATCCCCTGGGTACGCGGCGGATGTGGGTGACGGGCCTTAGGCTGGCCGGGTGTCCAAATCCCCGGTGACAGCACAGGCCAAGGGGGCTGAGCGGGTGGTTGCACGTCGTGATTCCGCTGTGGGCGAACAGGCTCGCGATGAGGTTAATAAAACGGCAAAAACGACGCAAACGGCATCCGGTGGGACGTCGGTGAAGCGGCCTGCCGGGAAGACCGCCGCCGCCAGGGAGACCACGACCGCCGCGAAGAAGGCCACTGCAAAGGCCACCGCGAAGAAGGCGGCCGCCTCGAAGGCCGCGTCCGCCGCCGAGAAGACCGGGACCGCCGTCAAGAAGCCCACCGCGAAGAAGCCCACCGCGAAGAAGGCCGTCGGCAGGAAAGCCACCGCCAGGAAGGCCGCTCCCGTGAAGGCGATCGCCTCGAAGGCCACGATCGCCGTCCAGGGCAGCGTGCCCTCGAAGACCGTCGCCCCGAAGCCGCCCGGGAACGAGTCCCGCACCGCCCTCGTCCGCCGCGCCCGCCGCATCGACCGCGAGCTCGCCGAGGTGTATCCGTACGCCCACCCCGAGCTGGATTTCGAGAACCCCTTCCAGCTGATCGTCGCCACGGTCCTGTCCGCGCAGACCACCGACCTGCGGGTGAACCAGACCACCCCGGCACTGTTCGCCAGGTACCCGACTCCCGAGGACCTCGCCGCGGCCGACCCGGAGGAGGTCGAGGGGATCCTGCGCCCGACCGGCTTCTTCCGGGCCAAGACCAGGTCGGTGATAGGGATCTCCAAGGCCCTGGTGGAGCAGTTCGGCGGGGAGGTCCCCGGCCGCCTGGACGACCTCGTCAAGCTGCCCGGTGTCGGGCGCAAGACCGCCTTCGTGGTGCTGGGCAACGCCTTCGGCCGTCCCGGGATCACCGTCGACACGCACTTCCAGCGGCTCGTCCGCCGCTGGAAGTGGACCGAGGAGACCGACCCCGACAAGATCGAGGCGGCCGTCGGCGCGCTCTTCCCGAAGAGCGACTGGACGATGCTCTCGCATCACGTGATCTTCCACGGCCGCCGCATCTGCCACGCCCGCAAGCCGGCCTGCGGCGCCTGCCCGATCGCCCCGCTCTGCCCGGCGTACGGCGAGGGCGAGACCGACCCGGAGAAGGCGAAGAAGCTCCTCAAGTACGAGAAGGGCGGCTTCCCGGGCCAGCGCCTCAAGCCGCCGCAGGCGTACCTGGACGCGGGCGGGATCCCGGCCCCGCCGCTGGGGGCCGCCGGGTGACGGGCGTGTGCGCACGTGCGCTTCACACGGGGGAGGGGCACCTCCCGTCGGGCCGCGTGGCAGCACACCCGTACGGGGGACGTACGGAACGATCCGTGACCCCATGGGCGTTGGGACCGGCAGAACGGGGGTGGCGATGACGCACGCGAGCGATACGGATCACATGAGCGGCACGGACGGCGGTCGGCTGCGGCTGAGCACGGAGGGCCTGCCCGAGTGGCTCGGCCCCGTCGCGCAGGTGGCGGAGACCGTCGAGCCGCTGCAGCTCAGCCGCTTCCTGCCGCCGGAGAACGGAGAGGGGCGCCAGTCGGCCGTACTGATCCTCTTCGGTCACGGCGACCGCGGCCCCGAGCTGCTGCTGATGGAGCGGTCCGGCACGCTGCGCTCGCACGCCGGGCAGCCCTCGTTCCCCGGCGGGGCCCTCGACCCCGAGGACGGCGACCCGACGGCCGACGGGCCGTTGCGGGCCGCTCTCCGCGAGGCCGAGGAGGAGACCGGGCTCGACCCCGGCGGTGTCCAGCTCTTCGGCGTGCTCCCCAGGCTCTACATCCCGGTCAGCCGCTTCGTGGTGACGCCCGTGCTCGGCTGGTGGCGCGAGCCCAGCCCGGTGGGCGTCGTCGATCCGAACGAGACGGCACGGGTCTTCACCGTTTCCGTGGCGGATCTCACGAATCCGGCCAACAGGGCCACCACCCTCCACCCCAGTGGTCACCGGGGCCCGGCATTCCTGGTCGAATCGGCCCTCGTCTGGGGCTTCACCGCCGGTGTGATCGACCGCCTTCTCCACTACGCGGGCTGGGAGCGCCCCTGGGACCGCGACAAGCAGGTCCCGCTCGACTGGCGCGCATGACAAGGTTGCCCCCGTGCTGGGTTTTCTCCCGGGGCGCCGTGCCGTTGCCGCTGCCCGGCGGGCCGGGATCCCGGCCGGATGACGGCGACCGGAAAGTGACGAGGCGAGGCTTGAAGCAGTGAACGTGCTGGACATCCTGTTGCTGGTCGCCGCCGTGTGGTTCGCGATCGTCGGCTACCGCCAGGGCTTCGTCGTCGGCATCCTGTCGGTGATCGGTTTCCTGGGCGGCGGCCTCATCGCGGTCTATCTGCTTCCCTTCGTCTGGGACAAGGCGACGGGCGACCACAAGGTGAGCACGACCGTCGCCGTCGTCGCCGTGGTCGTGGTGATCGTCTGCGCCTCCGTCGGCCAGGCCCTGACCACCCACCTCGGCAACAAGCTGCGCCGCTACATCACCTGGTCCCCGGCCCGCGCCCTGGACGCCACGGGCGGCGCCCTCGTCAACGTGGTGGCGATGCTCCTGGTCGCCTGGCTGATCGGTTCCGCCCTCGCGGGGACGACGCTGCCGACGCTCGGCAAGGAGGTCCGCGGCTCCAAGGTGCTCCAGGGCGTCTCCCGCGCGCTGCCCGCACAGGCGGACACCTGGTTCGCCGACTTCTCCACGGTCCTCGCGCAGAACGGCTTCCCGCAGGTCTTCAGCCCGTTCGCGAACGAGCCCATCACCGAGGTCCGGCCCCCCGACCCGGCCCTCGCGAGGAGCGCGGTCGCCACCCGCGCGCGACGCTCCATCGTCAAGGTCATGGGCACCGCCCAGAGTTGCGGCAAGGTCCTCGAAGGCACGGGCTTCGTCTTCGACGACCGCCGGGTGATGACCAACGCGCACGTGGTCGGCGGGGTCGACGAACCCACCGTCCAGATAGGCGGTGAGGGCAGGAAGTACGACGCGAAGGTCGTTCTCTACGACTGGCGGCGCGACATCGCCGTGCTCGACGTGCCGGATCTGCGCGCGCCGGCACTGCACTTCACGTCCACGGACGCGGCCGGCGGCAGCAGCGCGATCGTCGCGGGCTTCCCGGAGAACGGGTCGTACAACGTCCAGCCCGCGCGCGTCCGCGGCCGCATCACGGCCAACGGCCCGGACATCTACCACCGTGGCACGGTCCGCCGCGATGTGTACTCGTTGTACGCGACCGTCCGCCAGGGCAACTCCGGCGGTCCGCTGCTCACCACCCAGGGCAGGGTCTACGGAGTGGTGTTCGCCAAGTCCCTCGACGACGCCAACACGGGGTACGCGCTCACGGCCGACGAGATCCAGCAGGACATCGTCCAGGGCCGTACGGCGAACCAGCAGGTGGACAGCGACAACTGCGCGCTGTGAACCCCAAGGGCGGGGCGGCCGCAGCCGGGTGAACGGTCAGCCGCGCGAGTGACGCAGACGTACCGAGACCCAGCGGGCCCGGCGGCGCAGAATGTGTGGAATGCCCACTCGGGGATCCGTGCCCGCCGACCGCGGGGCGCCCCTCTGGTGCGAGCCCGGACCAGTGGCCGAGCGGCGGTCGCGTGCTGCGTCACTGTAGTCGTGCGTCCAGCCCATACCCCGACCTCTGCCCCTGCCCCAAGGTCGATAACCGCCTCCGGACCCCTCAATTGGCCTATGCGGCGGGCATGTGGCCGCACGGGGAACAGGCGTTCCCCTCCCCGTATACCGGGCGCTTTCGGGCGGTCACCGACGGGACTCGGAGTCCTCCGGTCGACCGGCCGGTTCATGTCGGTCCGTAGCGTTTCGTGTCGTCCCGGCCGTTTCATGGCGTTCCAGCCGGTTCGTGCCGCCGTCCGTGTCGGTCCCGGTGGCCGCTCAGCGGTCGGGCTCGGGGTCCCTGAGCCAGTTGATCAGCTCGGAGGAGAACGCGAGGGGGTCCTCCTCGTGCGGAAAGTGCCCCAGCCCGTCGAACAGCCGCCAGCGGTACGGCGCCTCGACGTACTCACCGGACCCGGCCGCGCTCCTCGTCCGCATCACGGGGTCCAGCGAGCCGTGCAGATGCAGCGTCGGGACCCGTACGGGCCGCTTCATCCGGCGGTTGAACTGGATGCCGTCGGGGCGGGCCAGGGAGCGCACCATCCAGCGGTAGGGCTCGATCGAGCAGTGCGCGGTCGACGGGATGCACATGGCGCGCCGGTAGGTCTCCACGGCCTCGTCGTCCGGCGTCCGGGGCCCGGACCAGTCGCGGATGAGCCGACCGACCAGGGCCGCGTCATCGGCGGTGAGCCGGCGTTCGGGGATCCAGGGCCGCTGGAAGCCCCAGATGTAGGAACTCGCGGCCGTCTGCTTGACGTCACCGAGCATCGCCGAGCGCCAGCGCCGCGGATGCGGCATCGAGGCGACGACCAGGCGCCGTACGAGCTTGGGGCGCATGGCGGCCGCCGTCCAGGCGAGATAGCCGCCCAGGTCATGGCCGACGAGCGCGGCGTCGGGTTCGCCCAGGGACCGTACGACCCCGGTGATGTCGAGCGCGAGGTTCGCCGGGTCGTAGCCGCGGGGCGTGCGGTCACTGCCTCCGACTCCCCGCAGATCCATCGCCACGGCCCGGAACCCGGCGTCGGCGAGCGCGACCAACTGGTGCCGCCAGGTCCACCAGAACTGCGGGAAGCCGTGCAACAGCAGGACCAGCGGACCGTCGCCCAGTTCCGCGATGTGGAAACGCGCGCCATTGGCCGCGACATCCCGGTGCGTCACCTCTCTTCCGCCGGGCACGTCGAGCCGGACGACCGAGGTGGGTTGCGCCGAAGGAGTGGCAGGGTCCGTCATGAGGACGAGCGTGCCACAGCCTCGACCCCCGTGTCGGCCCGGCTGGGCTGACGGGGGTGCGGCTTGGCCTTCTGCAGGACCCCCGCGGTCTCCTTCATCGACGCGGCCACCTTCTGCGGGCCCTTGCTCCTCTTGGCCTTCTTCGCGAAGGCCACGCCGATGAGGGCGAGAATCCCGGCGACCAACACGTTCGCGGTGAAGGAGAGGAGGAAACAGACGGCCAGGTTCCAGCCGCTCCAGGTCCGAATTCCATACGCCAGTGCGAAGTTCAGCATGGGAAGGGAGAACAGCAGCATGGCTCCCGCGGCCGAGAACGCGCCACCGCTGGTCGCACCGCGCTTGACGTCCTGCTTGAGCTGGGCCTTCGCCAGCGCGATCTCGTCGTGCACCAGTGCGGACATCTCGGTCGTCGCCGAGGCGAACAGCTGGCCGATGCTGCGTTCGGCGCCGACCGGGCTGCCGTCGGGTGCGCTCATCGCGGTCTCCCTGCTCTCTGCGTACGTGCTCCGCGGATTGCTGCGGAGTTTTGTGGATGTGTCAGATCATGCCGGACGCTCCTTCTCCTCGCCTGCCCCGCCCGCCACTTCGGCAAGCGTGCCGTTCCCTTCCCGGCCCGGCGTGCCGTTTTCTTCCCGGCCCGGCGTGCCGTTTTCTTCCCGGCCGGGCGTGCGGTTCTCGTCCTCCCCGGGTGCGCCGTCCCCGGTGTCGGTGCGCGTCCCGCTCTCGGTGGACTTCAGCGCGGCGATCCTGCGGTGCTCGGCGGCCTTGCGCTCGTGGATCTCGGCCATGCGCAGGTGGTATGCGGGGTTGTCCTGCTCGTAGATGTCGGGTATGCCGTCGAGGTCCTCGTCCCGTTCCTCGTCGGCGCACAGGGCGCGGTACTTGGCGTTGCGTATCTTCAGCAGCGTGGTCGCGCACGCCGCCGCGATCAGCGATCCGATGAGGACCGCGGCCTTGACCTCGTCCATGAGCACCGCGTCGCCGTCGAAGGCCAGTTCGCCGATGAGCAGTGAGACGGTGAAGCCGATGCCGGCCAGGGAGGCGACGGCGAACACGTCGGCCCAGGCGAGGCCGTCGCTGAGCGAGGCCCGGGTGAAGCGGACCGTCAGCCAGCTGCCGCCGAAGATGCCGATGGTCTTGCCGAGGACGAGGCCGAGGACGACACCGAGCGTCTCCGGCTTGGTGAACACGTCCCCGAGCGCCCCACCGGAGACCGTGACCCCCGCGCTGAGCAGGGCGAACAACGGGACGGCGAGACCGGCCGACAGGGGCCGCACGAGATGCTCGATGTGCTCGCCGGGGGAGCGGTCCTCACCTTCGTGGCGGTGGCAGCGCAGCATCAGGCCCATCGCCACACCGGCGACGGTGGCGTGGATGCCGCTGGTGTACATCAGCCCCCAGACGACCAGGGCGAGCGGGACGTAGACGTACCATCCCCGGACGCCCGCCCGCAGCAGCACCCAGAACACGGCGAGGCCCGCGACGGCGCCCCCGAGCGCCACGAAGTTCACACGGTCCGTGAAGAAGACCGCGATGATCAGGATCGCGAAGAGGTCGTCGACGACGGCGAGGGTGAGCAGGAAGGCGCGCAGGGCGGACGGCAGGGAGGTGCCGATGACTGCCAGTACGGCGAGCGCGAAGGCGATGTCGGTGGCCGTCGGGACCGCCCAGCCGGCGAGGGAGCCGCCGCCGGCGGCATTGGTGACGGTGTAGACGACCGCGGGTGCCGCCATGCCGCACAGCGCGGCGACGACGGGGAGGACTGCCGTCCGAGGGTCCCGTAGTTCTCCGGCGACCAGTTCCCGCTTCAGCTCGATACCTGCGACGAAGAAGAAGACCGCGAGAAGCCCGTCGGCCGCCCAGTGCTCGACGGACAGGTCCAGGCCCAGGGCGGCGGGCCCGAGGCGGTAGTGGCCGAGGCTCTCGTAGCTGCCGTGCAGCGCGGGTACGTTCGCCCAGACCAGCGCGGCGATCGCACCGAGGAGGAGCAGCACACCGCCGACGGTCTCGGTGCGCAGCGCGTCCGCGACGAAGTTCCGCTCGGGCAGGGAGAGACGTCCGAGGAAGGTGCGGGCGCGGGGTGCGGCCACGGTGGGGACCTCCAGGTCGGGTGGCGTCATAAGGCCGTCACGAGCCTCGGACGACCTGCCGACCAGACTTCCCGGCACACCTTGGGTCCCCACTTTACCGGAGCCTTACCCGGCGGAATCGCTCGCATCAGGCAAAAGGTGCGAAAAGGGCGCCCGACGTATCGTCGGGCGCCCCATGTCCGGGTCGGGAACCGTCAGTCCTCGTTCGGCGCCGCCGGGAGCTTCGCCTGGATCAGGTCCATCACCGTGGAGTCGGTCAGCGTCGTGACGTCTCCGAGCTGCCTGTTCTCGGCGACGTCGCGCAGCAGCCGGCGCATGATCTTGCCGGAGCGGGTCTTGGGCAGTTCGGCGACGGGCAGGATCCGCTTGGGCTTGGCGATCGGGCCGAGGGTGGCTCCGACGTGGTCGCGCAGCTCGGCGACCAGTTTGTCGTCCTCGGAGGCGGTGCCGCGCAGGATCACGAAGGCGACGATGGCCTGGCCCGTGGTCTCGTCGGCGGCACCGACCACGGCCGCCTCGGCGACCGACGGGTGCGACACCAGGGCCGACTCGACCTCCGTGGTGGAGATGTTGTGGCCGGAGACGAGCATCACGTCGTCGACGCGTCCCAGGAGCCAGATGTCGCCGTCATCGTCCTTCTTGGCGCCGTCGCCGGCGAAGTACTTGCCCTCGAAGCGCGACCAGTAGGTGTCGATGAACCGCTGGTCGTCGCCCCAGATGGTGCGCAGCATGGAGGGCCAGGGCTCGGTGAGCACCAGGTAGCCGCCGCCTCCGTTGGGCACCTCGCCCGCCTCGTCGTCGACGACGGTGGCGGAGATGCCCGGCAGCGGCCGCTGGGCGGAGCCCGGCTTGGTCTCGGTGACGCCCGGCAGCGGCGAGATCATCATCGCGCCGGTCTCCGTCTGCCACCACGTGTCCACGATGGGTGTCCGGTCCGCGCCGATGTGCTTGCGGTACCAGATCCACGCCTCGGGGTTGATGGGCTCGCCGACGGAGCCGAGCACCCTGAGGGAGGACAGGTCGAACTTGGCGGGGATGTCGTCGCCCCACTTCATGAACGTGCGGATGGCCGTGGGGGCCGTGTACAGGATGCTCACCCCGTACTTCTGCACGATCTCCCAGAACCGGCCCTGGTGGGGGGTGTCGGGGGTGCCCTCGTACATGACCTGGGTCGCGCCGTTGGCCAGCGGCCCGTACACGATGTACGAGTGCCCCGTCACCCAGCCGACGTCGGCGGTGCACCAGTAGACGTCGGTCTCGGGCTTGAGGTCGAAGACGGCGTGGTGGGTGTACGACACCTGGGTGAGGTAGCCGCCCGAGGTGTGCAGGATGCCCTTCGGCTTGCCCGTCGTCCCGGACGTGTACAGGATGAACAGCGGCTGCTCCGCCTCGAACGCCTCCGGGGCGTGTTCGGCGGACTGCCGCTCGACGAGCTCGTGCCACCACAGGTCGCGGCCCTCGGTCCAGGCGACCTCCTGGCCGGTGCGGCGCACGACGAGCACGTGCTCGACGTTGTCCACGCGCTCGATCGCGTCGTCGACGGCCGGCTTGAGCGCGGACGGCTTGCCGCGGCGGTAGCCGCCGTCGGCGGTGATGATGACCTTGGCGTCGGCGTCCTGGATGCGGGTGGCGAGCGCGTCCGCCGAGAAGCCGCCGAAGACGACGGAGTGCGCGGCGCCGATGCGGGCGCAGGCCAGCATCGCGACCGCGGTCTCGGGGATCATCGGCATGTAGACGGCGACCCGGTCGCCCTTCCGGACGCCCAGCTCCAGCAGGGCGTTCGCGGCCTTGGAGACCTCGTCCTTGAGCTCGGCGTAGGTGATGGCGCGGCTGTCACCGGGCTCGCCCTCGAAGTGGATCGCGACCCGGTCGCCGTGGCCGGCCTCGACGTGCCGGTCGACGCAGTTGTAGGCGACGTTGAGCGTGCCGTCCTTGAACCACTTGGCGAACGGCGGGTTCGACCAGTCCAGCGTCTCGGTCGGCTCGGTGGCCCAGGTCAGCCGCCGGGCCTGCTCGGCCCAGAAGCCGAGCCTGTCAGCCTTGGCCCGTTCGTACGCCTCCGCCGTGACATTGGCGTTCGCGGCCAGCTCGGCGGGGGGCGCGAACCTGCGCTCTTCCTTCAGCAGGTTGGCCAGGCTTTCGTTGCTCACGACATCTCCCTTTCTCAGGGTGTCCGTTGTGTCCCAGGCCACAGCTCACCAGACCGGGGGGCTCGATGACAAGGGTCGGCCGGAAATTGGTTTAGACCTGTTGCGAGTCTGTCCTGAACAGCTCTCGTTTCGGTCACGTACGCACCACCGTCATGGTTCACCCGGCGACATGGCGACGCATCTCACACCCGGCACATGAACCCGGCCCGCCGGAGCGGTGGTGCGCGGCCGGCCGAGCGGGCCGCGCACCACCGTGTGTCATGCCGGGCTGCGCAGGTCCCCGGCCGCCCCGACCCTGCCGAAGACGTCCTCCTCCTCTCGGGCGGAGAGCAGATACGCCTGTGCCTCGCCCACGTGGAAGTACATTCCGTGCAGTTCCAGGGTGCCCTTGCCGAGCGCCCGGCTCACGGCCTCGTGCGCCCGCAGATGCTCCAGCTGCTGCACGACGTTGGTCAGGCACAGCTGCTCGACCGCGTCGGCCGGCTCCCGCCCGGCGATCCGGGCCCAGGCCCGCTCGTCGTCGGCCATCCGCCGGAGGCTGGGCAGCCCGTGCCGCAGCCACCGCTGGAGCGGGGTCCGCACGTCATCCGGCTCCGAGGCGAGGAGAGCCTGCATCGCCCCGCATCCGGAGTGCCCGCACACCGTGATCGAGCGCACCCCCAGGACGTCCACGGCGTACTCGATCGCCGCGGCCACGGAGTCGTCGCCGCTCTCCGCGCCGGGCAGCGGCACCAGATTGCCGACGTTGCGGACGACGAAGAGGTCGCCCGGACCGCTGGAGGTGATCATCGAGGTGACGAGTCGTGAGTCGGCGCAGGTGAGGAAGAGCTGCGACGGCCGCTGTCCTTCACGGGCGAGGCGGGCCAGCTCACTGCGTACCAGCGGCGCGGTGTTCCGCTGGAACGCGCTGATCCCGCGTGCGAGTCGCTGTCCGCCCGGTCCGGATGCGTCGGCCGGCCCGTCCGGATGACCGCCGGGCGGCGCGGTCGGCGGCCGCTCGCACTGGTGGTTGCGCCATGGCGTCCAGGGCCGGCAGCGGCACGCCGACGCCGCCGCGCGCCCCGGGCCTGCCTCGGAGGCGGGAGATCCCAGCGCGGACAGCGCGATACGCGTCCCGGTGCGGCCGGTGAGATCGACCGTGCCGCCGTGCGCGAGGTGCGTTCTCTGCCAGTCCTGCAGGGACTCGTACGCCGCGTGGTCCATGAACGATCCGTCCAGCTCCACGACGGCGTCCGCGCCCGCGGGCACCTGGTGCAGCGCCCGGCTGAGCCGGGGCACCGCGAGGAACGTCAACTGCCCCCTTACGCGTACATGGTGGGCTCCTTCGCTCTCCTCGTGGGTGATGCGGGTGTGGGCGAGGCGGTGCAGGGCGACGGCGACGGCGACGGCCACCCCCAGTGCCACGCCCTCCAGGACTCCCAGGAAGACGACGCCGAGTGTGGTGACGGCGTACACCAGCACCTCTCGGTGGCGGGTGACCGTGCGGATGTGGTGCAGGGACACCATCTGGATGCCGACGGCCATCACCAGCGCGGCGAGCGAGGCGAGGGGGATCAGCTCCAGCACTGGGACCATCAGCAGCGCGGCCACTACCACCCACACGCCGTGCAGCATCGTGGAGTTCCTGCTGACGGCACCGGAGTGCACGTTCGCCGTGCTGCGCACGGCTACGCCGGTGACAGGCAGCCCGCCGAGGGCGCCGGAGATCATGTTGGCGGCGCCCTGGCCGCGCAGCTCCCGGTCGAGGTCCGGGCGGGGGAGGCGCACCGTGCCGCGGAGGGTGGCCAGCTTGTCGACGGCGACGGCGGAGAGCAGGGACTCGATACTGCCGACCAGCGTGATGGTGAGCACGGCGGTCGCGATGCCGAGCACGGGGCCGTCGGGCAGCTGCGGCAGTGCGTGGCTGGACCAGGAGGGCAGATCCACGCGGGCCAGGTGCAGCCCCGCGAGTGAGGCCGCCGACGTGGCACCCACGACGGACACCAGGGCGGCCGGGATACCGCGCAGGAGGCGCCCGGCCCGTCCGGGAAGCCGGGGCCAGAGCAGCAGAAGGGCCAGGGTGAGCGCGCTCACCGAGACGGCGGCGGGGTGGAGGTGCGCCAACTGGGCGGGCAGCGCCCGGACGTTGTCGAGGACGGCGCTCTGCGGGGTGCCGCCGAGCACGATGTGCAGTTGGGCGACGGCGATGGTGACGCCGATGCCCGCGAGCATGCCGTGCACGATGGCCGGGCTGACGGCCAGAGCCGTTCGCGCCACGCGCAGGCAGCCGAGGCACAGCTGGGCGAGCCCGGCGAGGACGGTGACCGCGCAGGTCGTGCGCCATCCATAGCGGTGGATGAGGTCGGCGGTGACCACAGTGAGTCCGGCGGCGGGGCCGCTGACCTGGAGCGGGGAGCCGCCGAGCCGGCCGGCGACGAGTCCGCCGACGGCTGCTGCGACGAGACCGGCCTGGAGCGGGGCGTCGGTGGCGAGGGCGATTCCGAGGGACAGGGGGAGGGCGATCAGGAAGACCGCGATGGAGGCCGACAGGTCGGCGCCC
The DNA here is from genome assembly GCF_055632315.1 of Streptomyces sp. PSU-S4-23. Lineage (NCBI taxonomy): Bacteria > Bacillati > Actinomycetota > Actinomycetes > Kitasatosporales > Streptomycetaceae > Streptomyces > Streptomyces sp. PSU-S4-23. Next base: position 4,787,012 of record NZ_JBVMUU010000002.1, read on the forward strand.
GCGACGCGGAAGCGGCGGGGCCGGGGCGGCGGTGGGCTGTGGGGCTGGTGCGCGCGGTTGGTCCGAGTCGAGTCGGCGGCGCGGGCGGGGACGCAGGCAGACATGGTTCCCGTCTCCTTCTGTGCGGCGCGGTCGCGGAGGTGGTGGTCCCGGCTGCGGGGCCGGGGTGGGTCGCGGCCGTGGGTCACGGCGAATAGCGGCGGGATATCCCAACACTCAGTAAATGAATCGTAATGCTGAGTAAAGCGAACGTATCGCAAAACGCAGCAAACAGGTCAATGAATCACTCAAAGAGGTGAAGTGGTGATTTCATCGGCTTTCCGTATGAATTCGGGCGAGGTTCTGTGCGACGTTGGTCCGACCGTGCGTGCCACCGTGCCGGTACCCGGGTTACAGGACGTACGGCGCCGTAGAACCCCTGGTCAGCGTGGTCCCGACCGGCGGAAGGAGAGGGACGGAAGATGCCCGCCACCCCGAGGATCGCCGCGGGCGTCGCACTGGCCGCGGCCTGCGTCACGACGCTCGCCGGCTGCTCGGCCGGCGCCACGGGGCCCAAGGGAGCCGCCAGGAAGGACCCGGGCGCTCCCGCGCCGGGGACCGCGCTCCGTCTGATCGGCGACGGCTCCACCGCGTACACCGGCGCCCAGCCGCATCTGCCCCGGCCCGAGCGGCTGAAGCCCGGTCAGAGGCCGCCGCAGTTCGTCGTCTTCTCCTGGGACGGGGCGGGAGAGGACGGCCAGAGGCTGTTCTCCCGCTTCCGAACGGTGGCCAAGGCCAACGACGCGACGATGACGTACTTCCTCAGCGGTGTGTACCTGCTGCCGGAGGAGAAACGCGACCTGTACCACCCGCCGCAGCACGCGCCCGGCCGGTCGGACATCGGCTTCAACGACGAGAACGGCATCAGGGACACCGTTGACCAGCTGCGCCTGGCGTGGCTGGACGGCAACGAGATCGGTACGCACTTCAACGGCCACTTCTGCGGGAACGACGGCGGGGTCGGCCGGTGGTCGGTCGACGAGTGGAAGGACGAGATCGCCCAGGCGCGGGCCTTCGTGAAGTCCTGGAAGACCAACACCGGCCTGAAGCGGGAACCACCGCTGCCCTTCGACTACGACCAGGAGCTCGTCGGCGCCCGGACCCCCTGCCTCGAAGGGCGGGAGAACTTCGTCAAGGCGGCCCGCGGCCTGGGGTTCCGCTACGACACCTCCGGCGTCGCCCAGCAGGTCTGGCCGAAGAAGACACAGGGGCTGTGGGACCTGTCGATGCAGCTCGTCCCCTTCCCCGGCCACCCCGAGGAGCAGTTGGCCATGGACTACAACTTCATGGTCAACCAGTCGGGCACATCGGGCACCCAGACACAGGGCGACTCCGGCAAGTTCGGCGAGTGGGGAGACCAGATGCGCGATGCACTGCTCCAGGGCTTCCGGCGGGCGTACGAAGGGAACCGTGCGCCCCTGGTCATCGGCAACCACTTCGAGTCCTGGAACGGCGGCACCTACATGCGTGCCGTGCAGGAGGTCGTCGAGAGCGTCTGCACCCGGCGGGAGGTGCGCTGTGTCTCCTTCCGTCGGCTCGTCGACTGGCTGGACGCACAGGACCCCCAGGCCCTCGGGAAGCTCCGCACGCTCGGGGTCGGCCAGGCCCCGGAGGAGGGCTGGGAGTCCTTCCTGGCGGCCCGGCCCGCCCCGGCGCCGAGGGGCGTTCCGGGGGCGCCGCCGGCGAGCCCGTAGGGAGCGGGGCGGGCGCCGAGCGGCTGCGATCGCCCACCGCCGGGAGCGAGCGGCCGTTGCCGTCGTTGCTGTTGCTGTTGCTGTTGCTGTTGCCGGGGCCCGGCCGCCATGTCGTTGCGGCCGGACGGGCGTCGGTCACACGGCGGCCGCCACGTCCTCGTCGAGGACGAATCCGGGGTCGATCTGGGCCGCCAGATCGACCCCCGTGCGCTCGTTGCCCCAACTGGTCGCGTTCTTCAGGTGGAAGTGCACCATCTGGCGCGTGTAGTGCGCCCAGTCGCGCAGTTCGTACGTGGCGTCGGCCGCGACCTGAAGGGCGTGCAGCGCGCTGCGGTCGGCGTCCTCCAGGAGGTCGAACCGGAGCGGGCGGCCCTTCTCCATGGAGCGCACCCAGTCGGAGTGCCCGACCGTCACGAGCAGGTCGTCACCGACCTCGGCGCGCAGGAAGTCGATGTCGTCCTGGCACTGCACCTTGTTGCCGACGACTCTCAGGACGACTCCGAAGTCGCGGGCGTACTGCCGGTACTGGCGGTAGACCGAGACACCTTTGCGGGTCGGCTCGGCGACGAGGAACGTGATGTCGAAGCGGGTGAACAAGCCCGAGGCGAAGGAGTCGGAACCCGCCGTCATGTCGACCACCACGTACTCGTCGCGGCCGTCCACCAGGTGGTTCAGATACAGCTCCACCGCTCCCGTCTTGGAGTGGTAGCAGGCGACCCCCAGGTCGGCGTCCGTGAAGGGGCCGGTGACCATCAGGCGGACGGTGCCGCCGTCGAGCCGCACCGGGTGCGCGCAGGCGTCGTAGACCGGATTGTCCTCCTGCACCCGCAGCAGCCGCGAGCCTTCTCCCGGAGGGGTGGTTTTGATCATTGTCTCGGCGGAGGTGATCCGCGGGTTGCTGCCGCGCAGGCATTCCTTGATCAGCGGCAGCCGCTCGCCCATGGCGGGCAGTGCCGCGGCCTCGTCCTCGTCGAGCCCGAGCGCGGCTCCGAGGTGCTGGTTGATGTCGGCGTCGACGGCGACGACGGGCACCCCGGTGGCGGCGAGGTGGCGGATGAACAGGGACGACAGCGTCGTCTTGCCGCTGCCGCCCTTCCCGACGAAAGCAATTTTCATATTCACCAAGGGTAGCCGTAGTGTAGCTTTGAGTAACAAGAGGGCGTGAAGAAGACCACTCCTTCGAAGGAGGGGCGCCGAGGTGCGTAGGGTCGTACTCATGAGTACGACAGGGGCGACCCCCGATCCGCTCGCGGCCCTGGGCTCGCTGCCCGGTGTGCCGGAGTCCGTGGAGTCCGTGCGCAAGGCGGTGGACCGGGTCTACGGGCACCGGATCATGCGGCGCCGCAGCAATGAGATCACCTCCGAGGCGGCGTTGCGCGGCGCCCGCGGTTCGGCGGCCCTGGCGGGCGCCGACTGGGCCCTGGAAGAGGTGCGCCGGCGCACCGACTTCAGCGGGGACGACGAGGCCCGCACGGTCGGTGCGGCCCTCCGGCTGACCGCCGAGGCGGGACAACTGCTGTCCGTCTGGCGGCAGTCGCCCCTGCGGGTGCTGGCGCGGCTGCACCTGGTGGCGGCCGCGGGCTCCGACCCCGGCGTGGGGCGTCCGCGTCAGGACGGCGAGCCCGTGGACGAGCCGCTCGTGGAACTGCCGCTTCCGGACCCGGACGAGGTCTCAGGCCGCCTTGAGGGGCTGTCACAGCTGATCGTCGCGGGTGGTTCGGCCCCCGCGCTCGTGACCGCGGCCGTCGTGCACGGCGAACTGCTCGCCCTCCGCCCCTTCGGCTCCCACAACGGCCTCGTCGCGCGCGCGGCCGAACGTATCGTCCTCGTGGGCAGCGGCTTGGACCCGAAGGCGATCTGCCCCGCGGAGGCCGGTCACGCGGAGCTGGGCGGTGCGGCCTATGCCACGGCCCTCGAAGGCTATGCCTCGGGAACCGCGGAGGGCGTGGCGGCGTGGATCGCCCACTGCGCGAAGGCGGTCGAACTGGGGGTCCGCGAATCCACCGCGGTCTGCGAGGCGCTGCAGCGAGGGGCGGCGTAACTCCCGGGCGGAGGGAGCCTCCGACGCTCCGCATGATTGCGGCGGTACGAGGTCTCGTACCGCCGCTGGCATGTTCACCGGGTTACCAGGCGTCCTCGATGTGTCGCCCATCAGGCCGGGAACTTCTGCCCGTCGCCTGGTGCGGCTGGCCCGTAATCGACGGGTCGACGTCGCGTGGGTGCCCAGTGTTCATGCACGGTCCGCGGGGCCAAAGCGTCGTCAAGGCGATCCTTTCGGATGTCCTTTGGTCTCTCGGGCCTCAATGCCTTTCTACTCCTGGGCCGGGACGAGTGGAAGCCCCGGTCGCGGTTCTTTCCCCATGGTCCCGCATGGGTGCGAAGCGGGCGCGAGCGGCCGTGCTCGTTCGGGCCGTACGCCGGTTCACACGGCCGGCGTGCGGCGTCGGCTCGCGTACCAGACGAGTCCCGCGGTGGCCGCCGCCGCACCGATCGCGGCCACGGCGACGAGCGCGGGCCGCGGTGGCGCGGACAGCCGCTGCTTCAGACGGACCGGACGGTGGAAGTCCAGGACCGGCCATCCGCGCGCGAGGGCCTCGCGGCGCAGCGCCCGGTCCGGGTTCACGGCGTGCGGATGACCGACGGACTCCAGCATCGGCAGGTCGGTCACGGAGTCGCTGTAGGCGTAGCAGCGCGCGAGGTCGTACCCCTCGGACGCGGCCAGTTCCTTGATCGCCTCGGCCTTCGTCGGCCCGTACGCGTAGTACTCCACCTCCCCCGTGAAGCAGCCGTCGTCGCCCACGACCATGCGGGTGGCGACCACCCGGTCCGCGCCGAGCATCTCGCCGATCGGCTCGACCACCTCGGCGCCCGACGTCGACACGATGACGACATCGCGCCCGGCGGTGTGGTGCTCCTCGATGAGGGAGGCGGCCTCGTCGTAGATGATCGGGTCGATCAGGTCGTGGAGCGTCTCGGCGACCATCTCCTTGACCTGCTGGACGTTCCACCCGCGGCACAGGGTGGACAGGTACTCGCGCATCCGCTCCATCTGGTCGTGGTCGGCGCCACCCGCCAGGAACAGGAACTGCGCATATGCGGTGCGCAGGACGGCCCTGCGGTTGATCAGTCCGCCTTGGTAGAAGGACTTACTGAAAGTGAGCGTGCTCGACTTCGCAATGACCGTCTTGTCCAGGTCAAAGAAGGCCGCTGTGCGGGGCAAGGAGTGGTTTTCCACGGCCCCGAGCATATGCGCCCACCATTCGGCGTAAGGTGGGGCGCGTGGGTTTGCCTGAGAAGGCTCTCGGGTACACCATGGAAGTCACGGATCGTTCGCGACCGTGCTAACCCGGCCCGACTCCTCCCCCCCCGAGTCGGCCGTGGGGACGACCCCCGCTCTCCCCCCCGGCGGGGGTCGTCGCATGTCCGGGTGGGTTTTCCTGTAGTCCGCGGGGCTTCGAGGCCCTCAGCCCGGCCTTCGTGGCCGCGGCTGCCGCACGCCCGTGATCGGATACGGAGCGTAGTCGCCGTGCTGCTCTGCGGTAGGTATCGAGGCGTCACCGTGATGAGTGACACCGATATTCACAACCGCTGAGTTGTCCACAGTTATCGACCAAGATCCACACGATTTCCGGGATCGCGGCACCGTGATTCCAGCGCCTCCACCGGCGGTGAGTTCATGACCGCTCCGGTTTGTCGGGTGCGTATGGCCGGTTTGTATCGGCCGTTCATATGGAGACCGGTTGCCGGTTCTTCACACGTCCGGGAAGCGCGGGGCCGCTGTGGCCCCGCGGACCGGGCCGAAGAAGCAGCGAAGGGGGCTGGAGATCGTGGCGGGAGCCATCACACACGAAGGAGCGGCCGTCGCCGAGGGGCGGCGGAGCGGACCGCTGATCGTCACCGAGGACCCCGAACTCCTCGACGACCTGCTGCGTCTGTGCGCGGCCGCGGGCGCCAGACCGGAGGTCCACCCCGGGGTGCCCCGACACCGGGGCGGCTGGGAGGCGGCGCCGCTCGTCATCGTCGGCGACGACGCCACGCGCCGCGTGCGCGGGGCCGTGCGCAGGCGCGGAGTGGTGCTGGTGGGGCGGGATCAGGACGATCCCGGCGTCTGGCGGCGGGCCGTGGAGATCGGCGCCGACCATGTCCTGCTGCTGCCGGAAGGCGAGCAGTGGCTGGTCGACCGCATCGCGGACGTGGCCGAGGGCGTCGGCAGGCCCGCACTCACCGTCGGGGTGATCGGCGGTCGCGGCGGGGCCGGGGCGTCCACGCTCGCCTGCGCCCTGGCCGTCACGTCGGCACGCCAGGGCAGGCGCACCCTGCTCGTCGACGCGGACCCGCTGGGCGGTGGACTCGACGTGCTCCTCGGCGGAGAAGCCGCCGAGGGGCTGCGCTGGCCGGCCTTCGCCGCATCCCGCGGCCGGGTCGGCGGCGGAGCCCTGGAGGAGTCCCTGCCCCGGCTGCACGAGCTGCGCGTACTGAGCTGGGACCGCGGTGACACCGTGGCCGTGCCGCCCCAGGCGGTCCGCGCGGTCCTCGCCGCGGCCCGGCGCCGCGGCGGCGCTGTCGTCGTCGACCTCCCGCGGCGCGTCGACGAGGGCGTCGCCGAGGCCCTCGCGCAGGTGGACGTCGGAGTGCTGGTGATCCCCGCCGACCTGCGTGCCATCGCCGCCGCACGACGGGTGGCGGCGGCCGTGGGCATGGTCCTGGGCGACCTGCGCATCGCGGTACGGGGGCCGTACGCCCCCGGGCTCGACGACCGCGAGGTGGCACGGCTGCTGGACCTGCCGCTGGTCGGGGAAGTGCCCCACGAGACACCCCCGCCGGACGGCTCCGTGCCGCCCGGGGGAGCGGCGCGGGGGCCGCTCGCCCGGTTCTGCTCGGCCTTCTGGGAGCGGGCGTCGGCCGAGGCGGGTGACTGAGCCATGGCCATGGACTGGAACGCGACGGCGAGGGCGGACCGCGGCGCGGGCCCCGCTGGTTCGCGGACGGGCGGGGAACCCGGCAGCACGGCCGGTCCGGGCGCACCCACGCGGCTGCTGGACGGTGTGCGGAAGTGGCTGGCCGAGAGCGGGGCCGAGCCCACTCCCGCGCGCGTGGCGCAGGCTCTGCGGGAGCAGGGCCGGGTGCTCGGGGATGCGGAAGTACTGGGTGCGGCCCGGCAGTTGCGCTCGGAACTGGTCGGCAGCGGCCCTCTGGAGCCGTTGCTCGCCGACCCGTCCGTGACCGACGTCCTGGTGTCGGCACCGGACCGCGTTTGGGTGGACCGGGGCGGAGGACTGGAGCTGACAGGGGTGTCCTTTCCGGACGCCGCGGCCGTACGGCGCCTCGCCCAGCGGCTGGCCGCCGTGGCCGGGCGGCGGCTCGACGACGCCAGACCGTGGGCCGACGCCCGACTGCCGGACGGCACGCGGCTGCACGCGGTGCTGCCGCCTGTCGCGGTCGGCTGCACGTGCCTGTCCCTGCGGGTCGTACGGCCCCGGGCCTTCACCCTCGGCGAACTGGTGGCGGCGGGCACGGTGCCGCCGGGCGGGGACAGGGTGCTGCGGGCGCTGATCGCCTCCCGGCTCTCCTACGTGATCAGCGGCGGAACCGGTTCGGGCAAGACCACGCTCCTGAGCGCGCTGCTGGGGGTGGTCGGGCCGTCGGAACGCATCGTGCTGGCCGAGGACTCGGCGGAGCTGCGGCCCGAGCATCCCCACGTGGTGCGGCTGGAGGGGCGGCCCGCGAACCAGGAGGGCGTGGGCCTGGTCGAGCTCCACGACCTGGTGCGGCAGGCGCTGCGGATGAGACCGGACCGGCTCGTCGTCGGCGAGGTGCGCGGCCCCGAGGTGGTGTCCCTCCTGGCCGCGCTGAACACGGGCCACGAGGGCGGCTCGGGCACGCTCCACGCCAACGCGGCGGGTCAGGTGCCCGCACGGCTGGAGGCCCTGGGCACGGCGGCGGGCCTGGACCGGGCCGCGCTGCACAGCCAGCTGGCGGCCGCGTTGTCGGTGGTCCTCCACCTGGTGCGCGACCGGACGGGGCGGCGCCGTGTCGCGGAGGTGCATGTGCTGGAGCGGGACCCGTCGGGACTGGTGGTGACGGTGCCCGCGCTGCGCTGGGGCCCGGGAGCGTTCACACGCGAGCGGGGCTGGGAGCGGCTGCGCGAACTGCTCCGGGACGGGAGCGACGGACGCGAGGGGAGTGACCTTCTGTGACGGAGATCGGCCGGATGTCGGTGGGCGCGGGACTGGTCTGTGCCGCCGTGGCCGCGTGGATGACGGGCCGCCCGAACGCGGCGGCGCGCCGCGCCCGGTTGCTGTGCGCGGGCGGTGGAGCGGCGGCAGGGGTCGGGCCGCCTCCCTGGGAGCGGGCCGTCGCCCGGCTGCGGCGGTTGCCGGCCGAATGGTGGTCCCTCGCCCTCGGTGTGCTGACCGCGGTGCTCGGCGCGTCCGTCCTGCCCCTGCTGGCCGGAGCCGTCGGCGTCCCCGCGCTGCGCAGGGTGCGACGGGCACGGGAGGCACGGCTGGTCCGGGACGGGCGCGGCGAGGCGGTGATCGCGCTGTGCGGGGCGCTCGCGGGTGAGGTCCGTGCGGGGCGCCAGCCGGGCGAGGCGCTGCTGCGTGCCGCACATGACTCGGGCGGACTCGGTGAGGCGCACGCGGCGGTGGTGGCGGCGGCGCGCTTCGGCGGGGACGTACCGGGGATGCTCGCCGACGCGGCACGGCAGCCGGGGGCCGAGGGGTTGTCGGGGCTCGCCGCCTGCTGGCGGGTGGCCGTGGACCGGGGCGCGGGCCTGGCGGCCGGGCTCGACCGGCTGGAGGCGGCCCTGCGCGCCGAACGCGATCAACGGGCGGACCTGCGGGCCCAGTTGGCGGGCGCCCGGTCGACGGCCGTTCTGCTCGCGGGCCTGCCGGTCCTCGGTCTGCTCCTGGGCGGCGCACTCGGCGCCCGCCCGCTGCACGTCCTGCTGCACACCGGTGCGGGGTCGGCCTGTCTCGCCGTCGGCGGAGTGCTGGAGGGCGCGGGGCTGTGGTGGGCGCTGCGGATCGTACGGGAAGCGGAGGCGGCATGAACGCGGATCTCGTCCACAGGCTGGGGATGCTGTGTGGAGCGGCGGCGCTGGGGTGGTCCGCGTGGATGCTCGCCGTCGTCCGGCGTGAGCGGAGGACGCGGCGTCGGCTGGGTGCGGTGCTGATGCCGTACGTGGCGTCCTGGGACCGGACGTCTCGCCTGCGGCCCGCGCCGCCGCCCCGGTGGTGGGGTGTGAGGGCAGGAGAGGCGGTGCCCGGGCAGCGGGACTCCGCAGCGCGGGACGCCGTATCCGCGGGGCGGCGGATCGGGATGCGGGAGACCGGCGTGCGGGAGACCGGCGTGCGGCGGACCGGCGTGCGGCGGATCTGGGTGCGGCAGGCCGGAGGGCGGCGGCCCGGAAGACGGGACGCCGGGCGACGGTGGCTGCCGGTCGCCGGGGCACTGTGTGCCGGTTGGGTGGTGACCGGGGGGATCGGCGGGCTGGCGCTCGGGCTGGTCGCCGGGGTCTGCCTGTCGCGGTGGAGCGTGCGGCGGGAGCCGGGCCGGTCCGCCCAGCGGTACGACGCCGCCGAGGCGGCCCGTCAACTCCCTCTGGCGGCCGACCTGCTGGCGGCGTGCGTCGCGGCGGGCGCGGGCCCCGTGCCGGCCGCCCGGGCGGTGGGCGAGGCGTTGGGGGGACCGGTCGGGGAGCGACTGGCCCGGGGTGCGGCCGAGGTGCGGCTCGGCAGCGAGCCGGCCGACGCCTGGCGGCGGCTCGCCGACCTCCCCGGCGCCGCGGCCCTGGCACGGCTCCTGGAACGGGCGGGTGACTCCGGCGTACCGGCCGCCGCGGCCGCCGGGCGCCTCGCGGCGGAGGCCCGCGCCGAGTGGGGACGCGCGGCGACGGCCCGGGCGCGCCGGGCGGGGGTCATGGTGACCGCCCCCGTGGGCCTGTGCTTCCTGCCCGCGTTCATCGCGGTCGGGGTGCTGCCCGTGGTGATCGGGCTCGCGGGAGGGCTACTGGGGGGAGGTGACGGATGACGGCACCCGGGATGCGGTGAAGAACGTGAACCGGACGGCCCGGCCGAACGGACCGGGCCTCAGCATGACGAGAACCTCACGGGGGCTGAAATGGGCAAGACAGTACGAGTACGAGTGGATGTACGAGCACGCGCACGAGCAGGAGTACGAGCACGGGCCCGGGCGTGTGCGCGGGTACGCCGGGTGCGGGGGCCGGCGCGCCGGGATGCGGGCATGGTCACGTCCGAGTACGCCATGGGGATCATCGCGGCCGTGGCGTTCGCGGCGCTCCTCTACAAGGTGCTGACGAGCGGGCAGGTCAGCGCGGAACTGCAGGCCATCGTGAAGCGGGCGCTCGATGTCCGCATGTGACATGGCCAGACGGCGCCCTGGACGGGGACCCGGCCGGGACCGCGGGTTCGTGACGGCGGAGACCGCGGTCGTCCTGCCCGCCCTGGTGCTCTTCGTGACCGCACTGGTCTGGGCCCTGCTGGCCGCGTCGGCGCAGATTCAGTGCGTGGACGCGGCCCGCGCGGGGGCCAGGGCCGCCGCTCGGCAGGAGCCACCAGGCGTGGTCCAGCGGGTGGCCCGGCAGGCCGCGCCGGACGGCGCGAGGGTCAGGGTGAGCCGGGAGGGCGACCTGGTCCACGTGGTGGTCGTCGCCCGGCCGCCGGGCCCGGACGCGCTGCCTTTCCGACTGCGCCATGAGGCGGTGGCGTCGGCGGAGGACACGGTGGGGGTGAACGGATGAGCAGACGCGGGCGTGCCCTGCGTTCCCACCTCGCGTTCCCGGACGCCTGCGGGGATGCGGCCCGGTCGGACCGCGGCTCGGCGACCGTCTGGGTCGTGTGCGCGATCGGTGCCGTGTGCACCGTGTTCGGGGCGCTGCTGGCCCAGGGGGAAGCCGTGCTGGTCCGCCATCGTGCGGCCGGCGCGGCCGACCTGGCGGCGCTCGCGGCCGCGGACCACTGGACGGAGGGAGGCGAGGCGGCGTGTGTCCTCGCGGGCCGCGTCGCGGCAGCGCAGGGCGGCCGGATCGTCCGGTGCGCCGTAGCGGGCGAGGTCGCGGACGTGACGGCGGCGGTGGTCTCCGGTCCGTTCACCGCCGAGGTCAGGGCGAGGGCGGGGCCGGCGCGGGCCGGGGTGCGCGAGGAGCCGGGGTCTCCGCCCGCTCCCTCGCCGAGGCCGAGGAGAGGAGCAGGTGACCCGGCGCCGGATCCGCGGACTCAGCCGGCCGCCTCGCTCTCCTCGCTCTCCTCGTCCTCCTCGTCCTCCTCGTCCTCCTCGTCCTCCTCCTCGCTCTCCTCTTCCGGTGCCCCCCGCAGCAGCACCGTGAGCAACCGCACCGCCCCTCTCTTGTGCAGCGGGTCGTTGCCGTTGCCGCACTTGGGGGACTGGATGCAGGACGGGCAGCCCGCCTCGCACTCGCAGGATGCGATGGCCTGGCGGGTGGCGGTCAGCCAGGAGCGGGCCGTGTGGAAGGCGCGCTCCGCGAAGCCCGCGCCGCCCGGGTGGCCGTCGTACACGAAGACCGTGGGCAGCAGGGTGTCCGGGTGGAGCGGGACGGAGACGCCCCCGATGTCCCAGCGGTCGCAGGTGGCGAAGAGCGGGAGCATGCCGATCGACGCGTGCTCGGCGGCGTGCAGGGCGCCGCCGAGGATCTCCGGGTCGATCCGGGCCTGGTCCAGCTGATCCTCGGTGACCGTCCACCACACGGCCCGGGTGCGCAGCGTGCGCGGAGGGAGGTCGAGTTTCGTCTCGCCCATCACCTCACCGGTGATGAGACGCCGACGCAGAAAGGAGACGACCTGATTGGTGACCTCGACGGAGCCGTAGCACAGCCGGCCCGCACCCCACGGGACTTCGACGTCCGTCTCCAGGACGGAGACGGAGGTGGTGTCGCGGGCGACCGTCGAATACGGCGGACTGGCCTCCTCGACCAGGGCGACGCAGTCCTCCAGGTCGAGGGTCCGCACCAGATACGTGCGGCCCTGGTGCAGATGCACCGCTCCTTCGTGCACCGTCGTGTGCGCGGCGCCCGCGTCGACCGTGCCGAGCAGCCGCCCGGTCCCGGCCTCGACGACCTGGACGGGGCGCCCGCCCTCCCCGCGGATGTCCGTGAGGTCGGCGGCCCGTTCCCGGCGCGTCCAGTGCCAGGCCTTGGCCCGGCGCCGCAGCAGCTTCGCGGCCTCGAGCTGCGGCAGCAGTTCCGTGCAGGCGGGGCCGAACAGCTCGGCGTCCTCGTCCGTCAGCGGGAGCTCGGCAGCCGCCGCGCACAGGTGCGGGGCCAGGACGTACGGGTTGTCCGGGTCGAGGACCGTCGATTCCACCGGCTGGTCGAAGAGGGCCTCGGGATGGTGGACGAGGAAGGTGTCCAGCGGGTCGTCGCGGGCGACCAGGACCGCCAGGGCGCCCTGCCCGGCGCGGCCGGCGCGGCCCGCCTGCTGCCACAGCGATGCCCGGGTCCCGGGATAGCCGGCGATCAGAACGGCGTCGAGGCCCGAGACGTCGATGCCGAGTTCCAGGGCGGTGGTGGCGGCGAGGCCGAGGAGTTCGCCGGAGTGCAGGGCGCGTTCGAGGGCGCGGCGCTCCTCGGGGAGGTAGCCGCCGCGGTACGCGGCCACACGCCGGGCCAGGGAGCGGTCGACCTCGGCCAGACGCTCCTGTGCGATCACCGAGATCAGCTCGGCGCCGCGGCGGGAGCGGACGAAGGCCACCGAGCGCACGCCCTGCAGGGCCAGGTCGGTCAGCAGATCTGCGGTCTCGGCGGTGGCGGTGCGCCGGACCGGTGCGCCCTTCTCGCCGTGCAGCTCGGTGAGGGGAGGCTCCCAGAGGGCGAAGACCATCTCGCCGCGCGGGGACGCGTCGTCCGCGACCTCGGCGACCGGGAGACCGGTGAGACGGCGGGCGGCCACCGAGGGCTCGGCGGCGGTCGCGGAGGCGAGCAGGAACACGGGCGAGGCACCGTAGCGGGCGCACAGCCGGCGCAGACGGCGCAGCACCTGGGCGACGTGGGAGCCGAAGACGCCCCGGTAGGTGTGGCACTCGTCGATGACCACGTACTTCAGGGCGCGCAGGAAGGAGGACCAGCGGGGGTGCGAGGGCAGTATGCCGCGGTGCAGCATGTCGGGGTTGGTGAGGACGTAGTTGGCGTACTGGCGCACCCATTCGCGTTCTTCCGGCGGCGTGTCGCCGTCGTACACGGCGGGGCGGATCGCCGTGCCCAGGGGCTGTGAAATTTCC